>NZ_JBFRHM010000001.1:0-5300000 GCF_056337105.1 Pseudomonas sp. S1_E05 | reverse complement strand
ATAAAGGTGCGATCGACAACCTCACCATCCACACGCACACCACCGGAATTGAGCAGGTCACGCGCAACAGCCGAGTTCTTCACCAGGCCTGCTTTATTAAGCACAGCAGCGATCGGCATATCCTCAGCAGCAGACAGTTCGATTTCCGGCAGATCATCCGGCAGCTCGCCATCCTTCATACGGTTGCCAGCACCGCGATGCGCATTCGCCGCAGCCTCTTCCCCATGGAAGCGCGCAACGATTTCTTCGGCCAACTTGATCTTGATGTCACGCGGGTTGGCACCCGCCTCGACCTCGGCACGAAACGCATTGATCTCGTCCATGGACCGAAAGCTGAGCAGCTCGAAGTAACGCCACATCAGTGCATCCGGAATGGAAACCAGCTTGCTGTACATCACGCCCGGCGCTTCCTGAATACCGACGTAGTTGCCCAAGGACTTGGACATCTTTTTCACGCCATCCAGACCTTCGAGCAGCGGCATGGTCAGAATGCACTGGGGCTCCTGACCATAACCACGCTGCAATTCGCGCCCCATCAGCAAATTGAATTTCTGGTCGGTGCCACCCAGTTCGACATCCGCGCGCAGGGCAACCGAGTCATAACCCTGGACAAGCGGATAAAGGAACTCATGGATGGCGATGGGCTGATTGGTCGTATAGCGCTTGTCGAAGTCGTCACGCTCAAGCATGCGAGCGACGGTGTATTGCGAGGTCAGCCGTATGAAGTCCGCTGGCCCCATCTGATCCATCCAGGTGGAGTTGAAGGCTACTTCGGTTTTAGCCGGATCGAGAATCTTGAACACTTGAGCCTTATAGGTCTCGGCGTTCTCGAGAACCTGCTCGCGAGTCAGCGGAGGACGCGTGGCACTTTTGCCACTCGGATCACCGATCATCCCGGTGAAGTCACCAATAAGGAAGATCACCTGATGCCCCAGCTCCTGGAACTGGCGCAGCTTATTAATAAGAACGGTGTGTCCCAGGTGCAAATCCGGCGCAGTCGGATCGAAGCCAGCCTTAATACGGAGTGGCTGGCCGCGCTTGAGCTTTTCTACCAGCTCGGACTCGACCAACAATTCTTCTGCACCACGTTTGATCAGCGCTAGCTGCTCTTCAACCGACTTCATAACAGACCCGCAAGGCTCGAATTCAAAGGGAACCAACCATACAAGATCACGCGTCAAATACAAAATTTGGCCAGCGCAATGACGCCAATCCACCGGCAGAACGTCCGCGGACTTGCTTCACAGATGATTTGGTTATATTTTATACAGTTATTTCATCTTCATCATGTCATTCATCTTTTCCAATTCATCTTTTTCAAAGTCAAAACTACTTATGACCAACGAATCGTCTAAAGCGCCGCCGCTTTACCCGAAGACCCATCTGCTCGCAGCAAGCGGCATCGCTGCCCTCTTGAGCCTGGCGCTTCTGGTATTCCCTTCCAGTGATGTAGAAGCCAAAAAGACAACCTTGAGTCTTGAACTGGAAAGCCCTGCTGAACAACTGACACAAGATCAAGACGCTGCCGATGCAGCTCAAGCCACAAATGAGGCGGTAACTTCTCCTTTCGCCCAGATCGATAACGGCACCGAAGAGGTTCAGGAAACAGCTCAGGCCGCACCTGCAACTGAAGAGATCAAAAGCCCGAACCATCGGGAAGTGATCGTTGCAAAAGGCGACACGCTTTCGACACTGTTCGAAAAGGTCGGCCTTCCTGCCACCGCAGTGCATGAAGTGCTCGCCAGCGACAAACAGGCCAAGCAGTTCAGCCAGCTCAAGCACGGCCAGAAGCTCGAATTCGAACTCAACCCGCAAGGCCAACTGACCAACCTGCACAGCAAGGTCAGCGATCTGGAAAGCATTACCCTGACCAAAAATGACAAGGGCTATGTCTTCAACCGCATCACTACCAAGCCAACTGTGCGCTCGACCTACGCTCATGGCGTGATCAACAGCTCGCTGTCGCAATCGGCTGCACGGGCTGGTTTGTCGCACAGCCTGACCATGGACATGGCCAGCGTCTTCGGCTACGACATCGACTTCGCCCAGGATATTCGCCAGGGCGATGAGTTCGACGTGATCTACGAACAGAAAGTCGTCAATGGCAAGTCGATTGGCAACGGGCCCATCCTCTCCGCGCGCTTCACAAACCGCGGCAAGACTTACACCGCCGTTCGCTACACCAATAAACAAGGCAACAGCAGCTACTACACAGCTGACGGCAACAGCATGCGCAAGGCGTTCATCCGCACGCCGGTAGACTTCGCCCGCATCAGTTCGAAATTCTCCATGGGACGCAAGCATCCGATCCTGAACAAGATCCGCGCCCACAAAGGCGTTGACTATGCTGCACCGCGCGGCACGCCAATCAAGGCAGCGGGAGACGGCAAGGTATTGCTGGCCGGCCGTCGTGGCGGTTACGGCAACACCGTGATCATTCAGCATGGCAACACCTACCGCACGCTATACGGACACATGCAGGGTTTCGCCAAAGGCGTACAGACCGGCAGCTCCGTCAAGCAGGGTCAGGTCATTGGCTACATCGGCACCACCGGTCTTTCCACCGGTCCACATTTGCATTACGAGTTCCAGGTCAACGGGGTACACGTAGACCCGCTGAGCCAGAAACTCGCGATGGCCGACCCCATCTCCAAGGGCGAGCGCTCGCGCTTCCTCGCCCAAAGCCAGCCACTGATGGCGCGCATGGATCAAGAGAAAGCCACCATGCTGGCTTCGAAGCGCTAAGCAATGCCGCTCTATATAGGTGTGATGTCCGGGACCAGCCTCGATGGCCTGGACATTGCGCTGATCGAACTGAATGGGGCGATCAAGCTGATCGCCACGCATTACATTCCGATGCCTGAATCCCTGCGCGCCGAGTTGCTGGGTTTGTGCGCCACCGGGCCTGACGAGATTGCCCGCTCAGCCATTGCCCAACAGCACTGGGTGAAGCTCGCGGCAGATGGCATTCATGCCCTTCTGAATCAACACAACCTGAAAGCCCAGGACATCCTGGCGATTGGCAGCCATGGCCAGACCATCCGCCACGAGCCGGCACGCGGCTTCACCGTCCAGATTGGCAACCCTGCCCTGCTGACAGAACTGACCGGCATTACGGTCGTAAGCGACTTTCGCAGTCGAGACGTAGCGGCCGGCGGCCAAGGCGCACCTCTGGTTCCTGCATTTCACGAAGCACTCTTTGAAGAACAGGCAGGCAATCGTGCTGTGCTCAACATCGGCGGGTTCAGCAACCTCAGCCTGATCGAGCCCGGCAAACCGGTGGCCGGCTTCGACTGCGGACCTGGAAATGTGCTGCTCGATGCCTGGATTCACCAGCAACGAGGGGAAAACTTCGACCGCAACGGCCAATGGGCCGCCAGCGGCAAAGTGGAACCTGTGCTGCTCAAAGCACTGCTCAGTGACGCGTTCTTCGTGACCAAAGGCCCTAAGAGTACCGGCCGCGAAGTGTTCAACCTGCCATGGCTGACACAGCATCTTTCCGGTCTGCCACCGTTTGCCGCTGAAGATGTGCAGGCGACGCTGCTGGAGCTGACCGCGCTGACCATCATTGAATCGCTGCAAAGCGCCCAAGCGGATACCCGGGAGCTGCTGGTGTGCGGAGGTGGCGCGCACAACGCTACGCTCATGGCGCGCCTGGCCAGCCTGCTGCCGAACGCAACGGTCAGCAGCACCGCTACGCACGGGGTTGACCCGGACTGGGTCGAGGCCATGGCTTTCGCCTGGCTGGCCCATTGCTGCCTGGAAGGCATCGCGGCCAATCGCCCGAGCGTCACCGGTGCTCGCGGCCTGCGGGTACTCGGCGCCATCTACCCAGCCTGAAGCCAGACAGCAAAACGCCGCAGGACCCGGAAGTCTTGCGGCGCTGGATACTGCCTTGAAATGCGATCAGATCGAGAACGAAGAACCGCAACCACAAGTGGTGGTGGCATTCGGGTTCTTGATGACGAAACGCGAACCCTCCAAACCTTCCTGGTAATCCACCTCGGCACCTGCCAGGTACTGGAAGCTCATCGGGTCAACGACCAGGCTCACGCCCTCGCGCTCGACGATGGTGTCATCATCGGCCACTTCCTCATCGAAGGTGAAGCCGTACTGGAAACCTGAACAACCACCGCCCGTAACGAATACGCGCAGCTTCAAGCGATCATTCCCCTCTTCATCGACCAGGCTCTTCACCTTGTGCGCGGCACCGTGGGTGAATTGCAAAGCCGTGGGGGTGAAGGATTCGACGCTCATGCTAACTATCTCCCGGCGTTACGCCGCCATAATGCGTGATGACGCGCATTATCCGCTTCTCCGAGAAAATTGGTCAACTATTTGGGGAGCAGCGGCAAGCTTTGAGCTGCAAGCTTCAAGCTGCTCGCCGACAACTTGCAGCTTGCAGCTTGGCGCTTGAGGCTGATGTCAAGGCAACATACCTGCATGGGACAAGCCCAGACGCTCATCCAGACCGAACAGGATGTTCAGGTTTTGCACCGCCTGACCGGACGCGCCCTTGACCAGGTTGTCGATCACCGACAACACCACCACCAGGTCACCGTCCTGCGGACGATGCACAGCGATACGGCAAACGTTGGCGCCGCGCACGCTGCGGGTTTCCGGGTGGCTGCCCGCCGGCATCACATCAACGAAAGGTTCATTGGCATAACGTTTTTCAAACAACGCCTGCAAATCCACCGAGCGGTCAACCACTGTCGCGTAAAGCGTCGAGTGAATGCCACGGATCATCGGAGTCAGGTGAGGCACGAAGGTCAGACCGACGTCCTTACCCGCTGCACGCCGCAGGCCCTGGCGAATCTCGGGCAGGTGACGGTGACCTTTGACGGCGTACGCCTTCATGCTTTCCGACGTTTCGGAATACAGCGAACCTACCGAAGCACCACGACCGGCACCACTGACGCCGGATTTGCAGTCCGCGATCAAGCGCGTGGTATCGACCAGGCCAGCTTCAAGCAATGGCAGGAAACCCAATTGGGTGGCGGTTGGATAGCAACCCGGCACGGCGATCAAACGAGCCTGCTTGATCTGCTCGCGATTGACTTCCGGCAAGCCATAGACGGCCTCTTCCAGCAGTTGCGGGGCGCCATGCGGCTGGCCGTACCACTTGGCCCACTCGTCAGCGTCCTGCAGACGGAAGTCCGCCGACAGGTCGATAACCTTGGTCCCGGCCGCCAACAGCTCGCCGGCCAGTGCATGGGCCACCCCATGAGGCGTGGCGAAAAACACCACATCGCAGGCGCCCAAGGTCTTCACGTCCGGAACGCTGAATGCCAGGCCGTCGTAATGACCGCGCAGATTGGGATACATATCGGCCACGGCCAGGCCGGCCTCGGATCGGGAAGTGATGACGACCACTTCAGCTTGCGGATGCTGTGCCAACAGACGCAGCAGTTCGACACCGGTGTAACCCGTGCCGCCGACGATACCGACCTTGACCATAAAACTGCCCTCAACGAACCCACTGGAAAGCCGTCGATGATAGGGGCGGCGAGCGCCTGCGACAACCGTCAAGGTGACGTGCGGGCGCTCAAGCCTCTACTATTCGGGCTACCGTGAACCTGGGAATAATCAAAAATGCTTTATCTGTGGCTCAAAGCGCTTCATATCGTCAGCATGGTCTGCTGGTTTGCCGGCCTGTTTTACCTGCCGCGCCTGTTCGTCTATCACGCGCAAAGCGCAGACGCCATCAGCCAGGAACGCTTCAGCGTCATGGAGCGCAAGCTGTACCGCGGCATCATGGGGCCGGCGATGATTGCCACGCTGATCTTCGGCATCGCGCTGATTGGCCTGAACCCGAGCATCTTCAGTCAAGGCGGCTGGATTCACGCCAAGTTGACGCTGGTGGTGATCCTTATTGGCTACCATCACATGTGCGGCGCGCAGGTGAAACGCTTTGCCCGTGGCGAGAACACCCGCAGCCATGTCTTTTATCGCTGGTTCAATGAAGTGCCGGTTCTGCTATTGCTGGCTATCGTAATTCTGGTCGTCGTTCGACCGTTCTAACTTTAATCAGCCACCCCGGGGTACTGCCAATGTCGCTGCCTGCCTTGCTCGAACAACGCCTGCGCCTGCCCGTCGTGGCGGCGCCGATGTTTCTGATTTCCAATCCTCAATTGGTACTCGCCTGCTGTCGCAACGGCGTTGTCGGCAGCTTTCCTGCGCTGAACCAGCGCGAGAGCAGCGGCTTCAAGGCCTGGCTGGAAGAAATCGAAGCAGGCCTGGCGACATTGGAGAATCCCGCACCCTATGCGGTGAACCTGATCGTCCACAACAGCAATCCACGACTGCAAGCGGACCTGCAAATCTGCATCGAGCACAAAGTGCCGATTGTGATCACCAGCCTTGGCGCGGTGAAAGAGCTGGTCGATGCGGTTCACAGCTATGGCGGACTGGTTTTCCATGACGTAACGACGCGTCGGCATGCCGAGAAAGCCGCCGAGGCCGGCGTCGACGGTTTGATCGCTGTCGCGGCGGGCGCTGGGGGCCATGCCGGCACCTGGAGCCCGTTTTCGCTGGTCGCCGAAATCCGTCAGTTCTTCGACAAAACACTATTGCTCGCCGGCTGCTTGAACCATGGACACGAGATTCTCGCCGCGCAATTGCTCGGCGCGGATCTGGCCTACTTTGGTACGCGCTTTATCGGCACCACCGAAAGTCATGCACCTGACGCCTATAAAGACATGCTTCTGGCGTCCCGCGCCGCGGACATCATTCATACCCCTGCGGTGTCGGGTGTGCCTGCAAGCTTCATGCGGCAAAGCCTGGAAGCCGCCGGTTTCGACATGACAGCGCTGCAAAACAAGGGAGACGTCAATTTCGGTTCCAAGCTCAAACCCATAAGCGACGAGGCCAAGGCCTGGAAAACTGTCTGGTCCGCCGGACAGGGAGTTGGCGGGATCAGCGACGTGCCTGGCGTAGATCAACTGGTCGCACGGCTGGACGCGGAGTACCGCAAGGCCCTCGAGCTTTCGACACAGCTTGCGACACGCTGGCCACGCTAAGCGGAAAACTTGGCCAGTCATCCCCGGCTGGCCTTAAACTTGCGACGCATACCTCCCACTATTCAAAACCTCGCGACAAGGATGCCTCGCAATGAGTGACAACCGTTTCAAGATCGTTTTCAACGGCGCGCTACGACCGGGTGTCGAAATCACCACGGCCAAACTCAACCTGGCGGCGTTGTACAAAAGTGATGTTGCGGCAGTGGAACGGCTATTCACCGGGCAGGCGGTGACACTCAAACAGGGCCTGTCACAGGAGCAAGCGCAAACCTACCTGGAGGCGCTGGCCAAAACCGGGATCGATGCCCGGATTGAAGCCGAACCTGCGATTGAGTTGAGCCTGGCCGACATTCAACATGCGCCTGTCAGCAAGGCGGCCGCATTCGCTGACCCCGAGTCGCCCTATGCCCCGCCCCGCGCCAGCGTTGGCGATAACCTCCCAGAGTTTGCCGAGCTCAAACCCTTCAGCTTCGCGGGACGCATCGGCCGCCTGCGGTACCTGGCCTGGACCATGGTCCTGATCCTCGTGGTCATCGGCGCCGGCACGACCGCGGCTGTTTTCGCCATCGGGCTGATCAGCAGCGACTCATCTGCCGGGTTGATTCTTGGCGGGCTACTGGCGTTCTTCCTGTGCCTGGCCATTGGGCTCGTCAGCATCCAGATCTGCGTTCAGCGCCTGCACGACATCGGCTGGTCCGGCTGGCTCTGGTTGTTGCACCTCGTTCCAATCGTAGGCAGCGTCTTTCCGTTCGTGATCATGTGCGTGCCGGGCAACCAGGCAGTCAACCGCTACGGCCCTCCGCCTCCACCCAACAGCACCGCCGTCAAAGTCCTCTCATCGTTGTGGCTCGTACTTATTGCCGTCGTCTTCATTGGTGCACTGGCCGGCGGCTTCAGTACGCTGCAGCAACAATACGAAAGTGCCGCCGAAGCCAGCTACGACAGCAGTGTGATCGACCAAGTGGAAGTCGAGCCGGCCCAGGCCATCGAAATGCCGGATACCGCAGACGAAGAAACCGAACAAGTCCCGGCCCCTGTAGAATCTGCCAAAGAATGAACGGCGCTCCCCGCTCGTGACACCTGCGTCGCGGCGCGCAGCTGCTGCGATGGAGAACTGAATGACCCGTTACGCACTGATCACCGGCGCTTCCAGTGGCATCGGCCTGGCGATGGCCGAGGCGCTGGCTCGCCGTGGCCGCAGCTTGATTCTGGTGGCACGACAACGTGATCAGCTGGAAAGCATCGCCATTGAACTGACGCAGCGATTTGGCGTGGAAGTGTTGTTCCGAGCCTGCGACCTGGGCGAGCCGCTGAGGCTGTCCGGGTTCCTGCTGGAGCTGGAAGAAAGCGATCGGCAAATCGACTTGCTGGTCAACTGCGCCGGCATCGGCACCTGTGGCCCATTCCTCGCGCAAGACTGGATGACCGAGCAGGACCTGATCGAAGTGAACATTCTCGCCCTCACCCGCCTTTGCCACGCCATCGGTAACAGCATGGCGCTGCATGGGGGCGGACAGATCCTCAACGTCGCATCGCTCGCAGCTTTCCATCCCGGTCCCTGGATGAGCACCTATTACGCCAGCAAGGCCTACGTGCTGCATTTCTCCGAAGGGCTGCGCGTCGAGCTGAAGAAGTGCGCAGTCAAGGTTTCGGTGCTCTGTCCGGGCCCCACCCGCACCGCGTTCTACCGCACAGCACAGATGGACACCGACAAATTGGCCAACAGCAATCTGCTGATGAGCCCCGAGGAGGTCGCTCTCTACACCGTGCGCGCCCTGGAAAAAAACCGCGCCATCATTATTCCCGGTCGCCGCAACCGCTGGGTCGCCTGTCTGTCGCGGCTCGGGACGCGCTGGCTGAATCGGACAATCACTGGCATGGTCAACAAGGCTTACTGCCCACGCTGACGGCCGCAAGGCAAAAGGCTGGGCTCGAACAATCCCCATGGGTACACTCAGGCCAGCCCAAACAACGGAGAAAACAGCTGTGGATACTCTGTTCACCAAGATCATCAACCGGGAAATCCCGGCGAAGATCATCTACGAGGACGACCAGGTACTGGCCTTCCACGATATCGCCCCACAAGCGCCGGTACATTTTCTGGTGATCCCGAAGAAACCCGTGCGCACCCTCAACGACCTTACCGAGGACGACAAGGCACTGGCCGGGCATATTCTGTTCACTGCCCAGCGCCTGGCGCTGGAGCTGGGCTGTGAAGAGGGTTTCCGCGTAGTGATGAACTGCAACGAATTGGGTGGGCAGACCGTCTACCACATTCACATGCACGTCCTGGGTCAACGCCAGATGAACTGGCCACCGGGCTGATTGCTCCTCGCCTGTCTGTAGGAGCCAGCTTGCTGGCGATGGTCGTGAACGATATACGGGATGCCAGACAGCCCGCGTCGCCTGAACCACCATCGCCAGCAAGCTGGTTCCTACAGATACAGACGAAACCGTCGTGCAATGACCCAGCGCAAACCTTCCCCGGCCGATTGGGTTAAACTGGCGGCCGAGATTCTTCCCGGAGGTCAGCATGACTACCCAACGTCACTACTCGCCCATTGATCGTCTACTGCTGCAAGCCGATGCCGCCATGCGTACCCTGCTGCCTTTCAGCGGCCAGCCGTACCGTCCGTCGCCCGCCATCGTGCAGCCGGAAGCGCAAATGAGCGACGAAGACACCCGGCATGTCGCCGGCCTGATGCGTATCAACCATACCGGCGAAGTGTGCGCACAGGCGCTATACCAGGGGCAAGCGCTGACGGCCAAGCTGCCGCAGGTTCGCGCTGCCATGGAGCATGCTGCCGAGGAAGAAATCGACCATCTGGTGTGGTGCGAACAACGCATTCATCAGTTGGGCAGCCATACCAGTATTCTCAATCCACTGTTCTATGGCATGTCGTTCGGGATTGGTGCGGTGGCCGGGCTGATCAGCGACAAAGTCAGCCTGGGTTTCGTTGCCGCCACCGAACATCAGGTGTGCAAGCATTTGAACGAGCACCTGGAACAGTTGCCGGCAGAAGATGAGAAGTCCCGGGCGATTCTCGAGCAGATGCGTATCGATGAGGAGCATCATGCCGAGAGTGCTCTGGAAGCGGGTGGTTTCCGTTTTCCGGCGCCGGTGAAGTTCGGGATGAGTTTGTTGGCCAAGGTGATGACCAAGAGTACTTATCGGATTTGAGGTTTAGGTTGACTGGACGGGCCTTATCGCGACGGTTCGACGCTTCGACAAGCTCGCTCCTACAGGAGCGAGCCGTGACCCACGTATGAAAAAGGCGACTGCCGTGAGGGAGTCGCCTTTTTTGTGTTCGAAGTTCTTAGTTCGGCATGTTGCGCGCGTAGAAGATTTCGAGCATTTCGTGCTTCACACGTTCGGTCACCTGGGCGCGCTGCTCAGGGGACAGGCTACCGGTGGCGTCGCCGAACAGGTAGTTATCCAGTTCGAAGTTCTTCAGCAGCATTTTGGTGTGGAACAGGTTTTCCTGATACACGTTCACGTCGGTCATCTGATACGCGTCGCGCGTGTCGTCGGACAGGTAGTTCTGGATCGAGTTGATCTCGTGATCGATGAAGTGCTTCTTGCCTTCGACATCACGGGTGAAACCGCGTACGCGATAATCCACGGTCACGATGTCCGAATCGAACTGGTGAATCAGGAAGTTGAGCGCCTTGAGCGGTGAAATGACGCCACAGGTCGACACGTCGATATCGACACGGAAGGTAGCGATACCGTCATCCGGATGGATTTCCGGGTAGGTGTGCACCGTGATGTGGCTCTTGTCGAGGTGGGCCAGGATGATTTCCGGCAACGGGCCCGGGGACTCTTCGATCTGGCTCTCGGTCGGGGTCACCGGTTCTTCAGAGATCAGGATCGTAACGCTGGCGCCCTGCGGTTCGTAGTCCTGACTGGCGATGTTCAGGATGTTGGCACCAATGATATCGACAACTTCCGTGAGGATCTGCGTCAGACGTTTCGCGTTGTACTCTTCATTGATGTACTCGACGTAGGCCTGCTGGTCTTGCGGGGTTTCCGCGTAGCAGATGTCATAGATGTTGAAGCTCAAGGTCTTTGTCAGGTTATTGAACCCGTGGAGCTTGAGTTTGCTTTTCACCGTTAAAAACTCTCTATGTATTGCGGCCCGGCCGCGTGATCAAGCATGCCCGTCAGATGCGAACGACGCACCTGCGTAGGACGGTTAACACCTCTTCGCGATGGCGATTTTGGTTGTCTGATCGGGTAAGCGGCCTGTCGGCTGACGGGCCACCACCCTGAAAAAAGTGGCGCATTATGCAGACGTCAGCCATGGATCGCCAGAGTCTGCACTGCTTTTATGATAGTTGAATGTCGATTCAACCCAACTCGACGATTTCGTAGTCGTGGGTAATCGCAACGCCGGCGGCGCCGAGCATGATGGACGCCGAGCAATACTTCTCGGCAGAGAGCTCAATGGCGCGTTTGACCTGGGCTTCTTTCAGCCCACGGCCCTTGACCACAAAGTGCATGTGAATCTTGGTGAAGACCTTTGGATCCTCGCTCGCACGCTCGGCCTCGAGGAAGGCTTCGCAGCTTTCAACGGCCTGGCGGGATTTCTTGAGGATGCTGACCACATCGAAATTGCTGCATCCACCTACACCCAGCAGGAGCATTTCCATCGGCCGCACGCCCAGGTTACGACCACCGGCATCGGGCGGACCGTCCATGACCACGACATGACCGCTACCGGACTCGCCGAGGAACATGGCTTCGCCAGCCCATTGAATGCGTGCCTTCATCGCCAAGACTCCACTGTCTAAAAAAGGGTCGCCAGCTTAGCACAGGGCCCAGGATTGACAGCGCCCGCCTTCCTAGGACATAACCGGTCGCTTTGTAGGTAAATTCTCGAATATAGCAGGGAGTGTCTGTTAAGCTGACGCCAAATAGCTGGCGCTTAGCCAGCTCTGCAGCAACCTCAGCGCCTCATAAAAAAACCAAACACACCGTGCAGTCTTTTCGAGATACAACCATGGTTGCTATTGCCCCAACCCCCAAAATCAAGAACCTCGACAAGTTGTTGATGCATTGCCAGCGTCGGCGTCATGCCGCCAAGAGCAATATCATTTGTGCAGGCGACCGCTCAGAAACGCTGTTCTACATCATTAGGGGCTCGGTCACCATCCTGATCGAGGATGACGACGGCCGCGAAATGATCATCGCCTACCTCAACACCGGGGACTTTTTTGGTGAGTTGGGCCTGTTTGAGCAAGCCGGCCAGGAACAGGAACGCAGTGCCTGGGTTCGCGCGAAAGTCGAGTGCGAGGTCGCGGAAATCAGCTACACGAAATTTCGCGAGCTCTCCCATCAAGACCCCGACATTCTTTACGCGCTTAGCGGACAAATCGCACAACGCCTGCGTAACACCACACGCAAGGTCGGCGACCTGGCCTTCTTCGACGTGACCGGCCGTGTTGCCCGCTGCCTGTTGGAACTGTGCAAACAGCCCGACGCCATGACTCACCCCGATGGCATGCAGATCAAGGTTACGCGTCAGGAGATCGGGCGGATTGTCGGGTGCTCTCGGGAAATGGTCGGGCGTGTGCTCAAGGATCTGGAAGAGCGCAACCTGGTGAACGTCAAAGGCAAGACCATGGTGGTGTTCGGGACTCGATAAGCCCAAAACTCAACCGCCGAACATCTCTCCCAGCAGTTGCCGATAGAGTTCGTCCAGACGTGTCAGCGCATCCGGCGCCGTGAATTTCTCGTGCAGAGCGATGTGGCTCTGCGCACGGACGCGTTGCTCCAGGCCACAGGCCTCGTTGAAGCGATTGACGGCCGTGACCATCGATTCACGCTCGTCATCCAGCAGCATCGCCCCGTGCACCAGCCCCACCGGACGCTGTCCACCCTGACTCTGGCGCCAGCGCTGGGCGGTGCCGACCATCTTGCGTCCGTCCAGGTTGACGTTGAAGCGGCCGTCGCAAAATGCACCGTCGATTTCCCCAAGTGACGACGCGCCACCCAGTTCGTCGAGCAATTCACAGATCGGATTACACAGGCGCAGGTAGCCGGACTCGATTCGGTTCAAATCCCCTTCGCTGCGCGGTGGTGCGTAGACGAGGGCGATATTGAGGGTGGACGCCGATTGGGGAACCGGCTCTCCACCGGTTTCGCGCAGCAGCACAGGCCAGCCGGCAGCGGCACTGACTTCGCAGGCATGATCGAAATCGGGCAGACGATTCAGGCGGCGCGGCATGACCAATGCCCGGTCGCTGGGTTGCCAGAACAGCAGGCCGAACTCTGAAGCGCCGGCGCAGACCGAGGCGAGCAGGTCCTGTTCGGCTTGCAGGCCGGCTTCGATGGTCAGGGACAGGGCTCGCGACATGGGTGGCTCCGGCAGGCTTCAGTTCTTTGGGGGATTTGAAGGCCTCATCGCGGGCAAGCCCGCGATGGGGTCGACTCGATCAGTCGAGCGTGGAACCACTCACCGGAACACCACGTTCCGGGAAGAACAGGCGCTGCAACTCCATGCCCGGTTGCTCGGCGCGCATGAACGCTTCGCCCACCAGAAAGGCGTATACGTCGCTGATTTCCATCAGCTCCACATCCGCCCGATTGAGAATGCCGCTTTCAGTGATCACCAGGCGATCGCGCGGGATTCGCGGCAACAGGTCCAGTGTGGTTTCCAGGCTGACCTCGAAGGTGTGCAGATTACGGTTGTTCACACCCACCAACGGCGTGTCGAGGGTGTTCAATGCCCGCTCCAGTTCGTCGCCATCATGAACTTCCACCAGCACATCGAGGCCAACGCTCTTGGCCACCGCTGCCAGTTCGGCCATTTTCACGTCATCCAGCGCGGAGACGATCAACAGCACACAGTCAGCGCCTAATGCCCGCGCCTCGACGATCTGGTAGGGATCGATCATGAAGTCCTTGCGGATTACTGGCAGCTTGCAGGCGGCACGTGCCTGTTGCAGGTAAACATCGGCGCCCTGGAAGTAGTCGACGTCAGTGAGCACGGAAAGGCAGGTCGCGCCGCCCTTCTCATAGCTCCTGGCGATTTCCTCAGGCACAAAGTGCTCGCGGATCACGCCTTTACTTGGCGACGCTTTCTTGATTTCGGCAATCACCGCCGGCTGTTTCGACTTGGCCTGTGCGATCAATGCCTGGGCAAAGCCTCGCGGGGCGTCGGCCGCCTTGGCCAGGGTTTCCAGCTCCGCGAGGCTCACACGAGCATTACGCTCAGCGACTTCCTCGACCTTGCGCGCCAGAATTTTTTCCAGAACCGTGGGTACACTCATCCCTCATTCTCCACTTTGAATACCGCCGTAAACGCACCCAACTCCTCCAGTTTTTCTCGAGCGAGACCGGTGTGCAGCGCGTCATGCGCCAGGGCAACGCCCTCTTTCAGACTGCTGGCGTGATCGGCGGCGTACAGCGCAGCACCCGCGTTGAGCATGATCATTTCGGCAGCTTTCTGACCGTTTTCAGTTTTGCGCTTGCCCAGGGCATCGCGAATCAGCTCGTAGGAGGCTGCCGGGCTTTCTACCGCCAACCCATGCAGGCTCTGGCTCTTCATGCCCAGGTCTTCGGGCTCGACCCAATACTCGGTGATCTGGTCGTTTTTCAGTTCAGCCACAAATGTCGGCGCGGCCAGGCTGAATTCATCCAGACCGTCCTTGGAGTGCACCACCAGCACGTGTTTGCTGCCCAAGCGCTGCAATACTTCGGCCAGAGGCCGGCACAAGGCCTGGGTGAAAACACCTACCACCTGATGCTTGACGCCGGCCGGATTCGTAAGCGGGCCGAGCATGTTGAACAGGGTACGCAGGCCCAACTCCTTGCGCGGGCCGGCAGCATGCTTCATCGCGCTGTGGTGCGTCTGCGCAAACATGAAGCCGATGCCGACGTTATCGATGCAGCGCGCCACTTGCACCGGAGTCAGGTTCAAGTAGATACCGGCCGCCTCCAGCAAGTCGGCACTGCCGCTCTTGCCCGACACCGCGCGATTGCCATGCTTGGCCACGGTGCAGCCGGCGGCCGACACCACGAACGCAGATGCGGTCGACACGTTGAAAATATTGGCGCCGTCACCACCGGTGCCCACCACATCGACTACGCCATCAAGGGTGTTGAGTTCGACTTTGTCCGCCAGCTCGCGCATGACCGACACGGCACCCACGATTTCGTCGATGCTTTCACTCTTCATGCGCATGGCCATCATGAACGCGCCGATCTGCGCATCCGTGCATTGCCCGGTCATGATTTCGCGCATTACATCGCGCATCTCTTCGGTGCTGAGGTCGAGGTGATCGACGATACGGCTCAGGGCAGTCTTGATGTTCATTGAAAGTCCTTAGCGCGTGCCGCCGGTTTGTTTAAGAAAGTTGGCAAACAGTTCGTGCCCTTGTTCGGTCAGGATCGACTCAGGGTGAAACTGCACGCCCTCGATGTTCAGTGTCTTGTGACGCAGGCCCATGATCTCGTCGATCGAACCATCTTCCAGCTGGGTCCAGGCGGTCAACTCCAAACAGTCAGGCAGAGTTTCGCGCTTGACGATCAAGGAGTGGTAGCGAGTAACTGTCAGAGGATGATTCAACCCTTCGAACACGCCCTTGTCTTCGTGGAACACCGGGCTGGTCTTGCCGTGCATCACCTGACGGGCGCGGACCACGTCACCACCGAACGCCTGGCCGATGGATTGGTGGCCCAGGCAGACGCCAAGAATCGGCAATTTACCGCCAAAATGCTTGATCACGTCGATAGAAACGCCCGCTTCCGTCGGCGTGCAGGGACCAGGGGAAACCACGATCCGCTCAGGGTTCAGGGCTTCGATTTCGGCGATGGTAAGCTCATCGTTGCGCACGACCTTGACCTCGGCACCGAGCTCGCCGAGGTATTGCACAACGTTGTAAGTAAAAGAGTCGTAGTTATCGATCATCAGCAACATGGCTGGAAAACCTCTTGAATTCACTGACTTTAAAGGCTGCCTTCGAAGGAATGACCCGCAGCGTCCAGCACTCCGTCAACCAGAGCGGCATGGCATACGGGTCGCGCTCATCGGTCAGCTTTGCGGGGTTTGCTCAGCCAGGGCGACTGCACGGAACATCGCCCGACGCTTGTTCAGGGTTTCTTCCCACTCCAGCACCGGCACCGAGTCGGCGACGATGCCGCCCCCGGCCTGCACGTGCAGTTCGCCGTCCTTGATCACCGCGGTCCGAATGGCGATCGCGGTGTCCATGTTGCCGTTCCAGGCGAAATAGCCGACCGCGCCGCCGTAGACGCCCCGTTTGACCGGCTCCAGCTCGTCGATGATCTCCATTGCGCGAATCTTCGGTGCACCGGACAAGGTGCCCGCCGGCAGGATAGCGCGCAATGCGTCCATCGCCGTCAACCCGGCCTTCAACTGGCCAGTGACGTTGGAAACGATGTGCATGACGTTTGAGTAACGTTCGATGACCATCTTTTCCGTGAGTTTTACCGAGCCGACTTCCGACACGCGACCGGTGTCATTGCGCCCCAGGTCGATCAGCATCAGGTGTTCGGCGATTTCCTTGTCGTCGGACAGCAGGTCCTTTTCCAGGGCCAGATCCGCCTCTTCAGTGGCGCCGCGCGGCCGAGTACCGGCGATCGGGCGCACCGTGATCAGGTTGTCCTCGACCCGCACCAGCACTTCCGGCGAGCTGCCGACGACGTGGAAGTCGCCGAAGTTGAAGAAGTACATATAAGGCGTCGGGTTGAAGCAACGCAGCGCCCGGTACAGATCGATAGGCGCAGCCTTGAAGTCGATCGACATGCGCTGGGACGGCACGACCTGCATGCAGTCACCGGCGAGGATGTATTCCTTGATGGTGTCGACGGCTTTTTCGTAATCGTGCTGGGTGAAACTGGAGCGGAATACAGGATCAGCGGCTTGCTGCTGACTGAAATCCAGGCCCCGGCGCGGGGTGATCGGCTGACGCAGTTTTTCCAGCAACGCTTCCAGGCGCACGCGCCCTTGCTCGAAGGCGTCTTCCTGCGACGGATCGGCCAGGACGATCGCGTGCATCTTGCCGGCGAGGTTGTCGAATACCACCACGGCATCGGAGACCATCAGCAGAATATCCGGCACGCCCAGCGGGTCCGGGTTGGGGCATTTTCCGAGACGTTTTTCCACGTAACGCACGCAGTCGTAACCGAAGTAGCCCACCAGTCCGCCATTGAAGCGCGGCAGCCCCGGAATGGTCGGGACGTTGTAACGGGCCTTGAAGGTTTCGACGAACGCCAGCGGGTCTTCCACGTCATGGCTTTCGATCTCGACACCGTCATGGGTCACGCTGACGTGATGATCGTGTACCCGCAGCACGGTACGGCATGGCAGGCCGATGATCGAGTATCGGCCCCACTTCTCACCGCCTTGCACCGATTCGAGCAGGTAGGAATTAGGTTCGTCGGCCAGTTTCAGGTAGATCGACAGCGGCGTGTCGAAGTCGGCCAGGGTTTCGCAGGCAAGCGGAATGCGGTTGTAGCCGGCAGTGGCCAAGCGCAGGAATTCTTCGCGGATCATGGTGTAGCCTCGTGGCTTGAGGTGCGAACAGTCAGGTATGCAAACGCGCCGGACATACCGGCCAGGAAAAAGTCAGGCGCGCCAACGCCAGCGGGCCAGGGCCTTGATAACTTTCATCCAGAGTTTGCGAGTGACCACCACGATGGCGTTTCCAGAAGGGGATTGAACAGCGTCGCCCAACGTTATCTCAGCAGCCAGATCCAGGCAACCGGGAATTAACGTGCGCAGATCGTCAATGACCAGTGCTGGCGACTCTTCGGCAATCGGGCGACCGTGGTTGTAGCCATAGCTCAAGGCCACGCACTTGACCCCCGCCGCCTTCGCCGCCAGCACATCGCTGCGCGAATCGCCGACAAACAACGATTGCGACGCCGGGACGTTGGCCATTTTCATCACGAAAAACAGCGCAGCCGGGTCGGGTTTCTTCTGCGGCAGGGTATCGCCACCGATGATCCACTTGAAATAACGGCCGATTTTCATCTGATCCAGCAGCGGCGCGACGAAGCGCTCCGGCTTGTTGGTGATCAGGGCCATTTCCACGCCTTGCTTGCTCAACCACTTGAGGGTGTCACGCACACCGGGGTAAACCACTGTCAGCTCGTGGCCATCCTCATAGAAACCGTTGAATAACTGCAGGGCATGCTCGGCCTCGACCTCATCGACACCCTCGGCATCGATGTGATTGGCCAGGGCGCGGCGCACCAGCATGTGTACGCCATTGCCAACCCACTGGCGCACCGCATCGATACCGGCCGGTGGGCGCCCGAGCTTGAGCAGCATGTTGTCCACCGCCGCCGCGAGGTCAGGGACGGAATCGATCAGAGTGCCATCCAGATCAAACATCACCAGACGCGGCAGGCGGCCGGGGAACAGCTGCTCGAAGCCACTCATGGGCGAGTCAGCGCCAGTTCGGCGCGCATCTTCTCGATCACTTCCTGATAGTTCGGCGCATTAAAGATCGCCGAGCCCGCCACGAAGGTGTCGGCGCCAGCGGCGGCGATTTCACGGATGTTGTTGACGTTCACGCCGCCATCGATTTCCAGGCGGATATCGCGACCGGACGCATCGATCAGCGCGCGGGCTTCACGCAGCTTGTCGAGGGTGCCCGGGATGAATTTCTGCCCGCCAAAGCCCGGGTTTACGCTCATCAGCAGAATCATGTCGACCTTGTCCATCACGTACTTGAGCACGTCCAGCGGAGTCGCCGGGTTGAACACCAGGCCCGACTTGCAGCCGCCTTCGCGGATCAGTTGCAGGGAACGGTCGATGTGCTGAGTGGCTTCGGGGTGGAAGGTGATGTACGTCGCGCCCGCTTCGATAAAGTCACCGACGATGCGGTCCACCGGGCTGACCATCAGGTGCGCGTCGATCGGCGCGGTCACGCCATACTTGCGCAGCGCAGCGCAGACCATCGGGCCGATGGTCAGGTTCGGTACGTAATGGTTGTCCATGACATCGAAGTGTACGAAGTCGGCGCCGGCGGCCAGGACATTGTCCACTTCCTCGCCCAGACGGGCGAAGTCGGCGGAGAGAATCGACGGAGCAATTACGAAGGGCTGCATGACGCACCTTTTCTGAGCTAAATCACGATGGCGCGCATTGTATACCTCATGCTTTGGCGTGCGCACCGTGAGCGCGATGATCAGTAGGCCGAGCGATAGATCTTCTCGATATCAATGGCGCTCAACTTGCGCGGATTGTTGCGCATCAAGCGCTCGATACCTGCGGCTTCCGCCGCCATGGCGGGAATGGCATCCTCCGGGACCCCGAAACTGCGCAAACCTGGCGGAATTTCCACTGCCGCGCATAACTCGGTCATCGCCTCGACGGCTTTGTCGGCCGCTTCGTGGGCACTCAGGTGAGCGGTTTTCACCCCCATGGCTTCGGCAATATCCTGCATGCGCTCGACACAGGCCATCTTGTTCCAGGTCATGACATAGGGCAGCAACAAGGCGTTGCTGACACCGTGGGCGATGTTGAAACGCCCACCCAGCGGATACGCCAACGCATGCACCGCCCCAACACCGGCATTGCCGAAGGCCATGCCGGCCATCAAGCTGGCGGTGGCCATGTCTTCGCGCGCTTGCAGGTTGGATGGGTTGGCATAGGCCTTGGGCAGCGCCTTGGCGATCAGCTTGATCGCACCGATGGCCAGCGCATCGGTAATCGCCGAGGCGTTGATCGACAGATAGGCCTCGATGGCGTGCACCAGCGCATCAACGCCACTGGCGGCGGTCACGCTGCGCGGGCAGGTCAGGGTCATTTGCGGGCTGACCAGCGCCACGTCGGGCAACAGATAGTCACTGACGATGCCTTTTTTCAGCTGCGCGGCCTTGTCGGAGAGGATCGCAACGTTGGTCACTTCAGAGCCGGTGCCGGCGGTGGTTGGGATCGCGATCAGCGGTGGCCCCTTGCGCGGCACCTGGTCGATGCCGAACAGATCTTCCAATGCGCCGTGATAACCGGCGTACGCCGCGACACATTTGGCGATGTCGATGGCACTGCCACCCCCGAGGCCGATCAGGCCGTCATGTCCGCCTTCGCGGTAAACCCGCATGCAGTCTTCGACGATGGCGATTTCCGGATCGGGCAGCACACGGTCAAAAATCTCGTAAGTACGATCACCCAGCTGCGCCAGCGCCAGGGCAACCGTGCCGGACTTGACCAACGCCGCATCCGTGACGATCAGCGGGTTGTCGATGTCCAGACGGTTGAGTTCGGCGGACAACTGCTCGATGGCAGCGGCGCCCGTGATCAGTTTGTGAGCGATTTTGAACGAGGAAAGACTCATCGTGCGCAGCCTCTTATAGCTAGGGGAGCTGGGCACAATAGTAGCTGGGGAATTGGGGTTGTCTCCCATTCAGGTTGTGAATGGGAGACAGGGGACGGCATTTACACCTGCGCGGTCCGCAGTTTCTCGCTACGGCCACGCAGCCATTCCAGGGTCAGCAGCAGGATCACCGAGAAAGCGATAAGCAGCGTTGCGGCGGCGGCGATGGTCGGGCTGAGGTTTTCGCGAATGCCGCTGAACATCTGCCGTGGCAGGGTCGCTTGCTCAGGACCGGCGAGGAAAAGCGTCACCACCACTTCATCGAACGAGGTAGCGAAGGCAAACAGCGCCCCCGAGATCACGCCCGGCGCAATCAGCGGCAACGTCACCCGGCGGAACGTCGTCAGCGGCGAAGCCCCGAGGCTGGCAGCGGCGCGCACCAGGTTGTGGTTGAAGCCCTGCAAGGTCGCCGACACGGTAATGATCACGAACGGTACTCCCAGCACCGCATGCACCACGATCAGCGAGAAGAAGCTGTTGCCCAGGCCCAGTGGCGCGAAAAACAGATAACTCGCTACACCGATGATGACCACCGGCACCACCATCGGCGAAATCACCAGCGCCATTACCAGGGATTTGCCCGGGAAGTCCCCGCGCGTCAGACCAATCGCCGCCAGCGTGCCGAAAACCATCGCCAGTGCCGTAGCCGCCGGGGCGACGATGATGCTGTTCTTCAGCGCGCGCATCCATTCCGCCGAGGCGAAGAAATCGTGGTACCACTGCAACGAGAAGCCCTGCAGCGGATACACCAGGAAGCTGCCGGAGTTGAACGACAACGGGATGATCACCAGCACCGGCAGCACCAGGAACAACAGGATCAGGCCGCACAGAATCCGCAAACTGTAGAACCACACCCGCTCGATGGGCGACATATAAGGACTCAGCATTTCAATCTCCCCTTAGCTCAGACGCAGGCGACTGGCGCCCACCAGCCAGCTGTAAATCAGATAAAGCACGACGGTTGCCAACAGCAGCAGCCCACCGAGTGCGGTCGCCATACCCCAGTTGATGCTGGTGTTGGTGTAGAAGGCGACGAAGTAGCTGACCATCTGATCGTTCGGGCTGCCCAGCAGTGCCGGGGTGATGTAGTAGCCAATGGCAAGGATGAATACCAGCAGGCAACCAGCGCCGACACCGGCATAGGTTTGCGGGAAGTACACCCGCCAGAAACTCGCGAACGGATGGCAGCCGAGGGAAATCGCTGCGCGCATGTAAGTCGGCGAAATGCCCTTCATCACGCTGTAGATGGGCAGAATCATGAATGGCAGCAGGATGTGCACCATGGAGATGTAGACCCCGGTGCGGTTGAACACCAGCTCCAGCGGCTTATCGATGATGCCCATGGCCATCAGCGCGCTGTTGATCAGGCCGCCCGACTGCAGCAAAACGATCCACGCGGCGACCCGCACCAGGATCGACGTCCAGAACGGCAACAGCACCAGAATCATCAACAGGTTGCTCTGGCGCGCTGGCAGGTTTGCCAGCAGATAGGCCAATGGATACGCCAGCACCAGGCAGAGCGCAGTGATGATCAGGCCCATCCAGAACGTACGGGCGAAAATGTCGAGATAGATCGCTTGATCGGGGGTGGCCGGTGCCACCTCTCCAAGGTCATCGATGCGATGATCGACCGCAGCCAGCAGGTAATATGGCGTGATGCTGCTGGTGTTGCGGCGCACCGCTTGCCAATAGGCCGGATCGCCCCAGCGCTCATCGAGGCCTTCCAGCGCATCTTTATAAGAAGCCGGCAAATCGGCGAATGGCAAGGCACGGGCGGTTTTGGTCAGCAGGCTGCGATAGCCGGCCAATTCCATGTTCAGGCGCTTGGACAAGTCACCCAGGGTCTGATTCTTGCGGGCTTCGGCGAGGTCTTCGGCGGCCGCTTTGTACACAGGTTCTGCGGGCAGGCCGCGGCCGTCCCAACTGGCAATGGCCTCGACCGTGCGCGGCATGCCGCCGACCACTTCAGGGTTGCCAACGCTTTTGTAGAGCAGCGCCACGATCGGCACCAGGAACACCAGCAACAGAAACAGCACCAGCGGCGCAATCAACGCCTGGGCTTTCCAGCGGTTGACACGCTCGGCGTGCTTGAGCCGCTGCTTCAAAGTGGGGTCAGTGCCCGCGTTCGCGGGAACGGCGATAGCCATGGCGTACTCCGGAAATCTATTGTTCTAATTCAAACGAACGGTAGGAGCGGGCTTGCCCGCGATTGTGTCGGCGAATTCAACAGCAATGGCGACTGGCAGACCGCTATCGCGAGCAAGCTCGCTCCTACAGGGGTGAGTGGTTAGCCCACCCCGGCAAGGTGTTGCTTATTTGGCAGCCCAGGCGTTGAAGCGCTGTTCCAGTTGCTCGCCGTTGTCAGCCCAGAAGCTGACATCGATCTGCACCTGGTTGGCGATGTTTTCCGGGGTGGTCGGCATGTCTTTCAGGACATCCTTGTTCAACAGCGGCACAGCCTGGGTGTTGGCCGGGCCGTAGGCGATGTTTTCCGAGTAGGTCTTCTGCTGTTGCGGCTGCACCGAGAAGGCGATGAATTTCTTCGCCGCTTCGGCACGCGCCTTGTCCAGCCCACGTGGAATGGCCCATGCGTCAAAGTCATAGATGCCGCCGTTCCACACGACCTTCAGGTTGCTTTCTTTCTGCACCGCAGCGATACGACCGTTGTAGGCCGAGCTCATGACCACGTCACCAGAGGCCAGGTATTGCGGCGGTTGTGCGCCCGCTTCCCACCACTGGATGTTTGGCTTGAGTTCATCGAGCTTTTTGAATGCGCGGTCCTGGCCATCTTTGCCGGCCAGCACTTTGTAGACGTCTTTTGGCGCAACGCCGTCGGCCATCAGGGCGAATTCCAGGGTGTACTTGGCGCCTTTACGCAGGCCGCGCTTACCCGGGAATTGCTTGGTGTCCCAGAAGTCCGCCCAACTGGTTGGTGCGGTTTTCAGTTTGTCGGCGTTGTAGGCCAACACGGTGGACCACACGAAGAAGCCCACGCCGCAAGGCTGGATGGCGCCCTTGACGTAGTCTTCGGTCTTGCCGAACAGCGCAGGGTCGAGCTGCTCGAACATGTCTTCGTCGCAACCACGGGACAGCTCCGGCGATTCAACTTCCACCAGGTCCCAGGACACGCTCTTGGTGTCGACCATGGCCTTGACCTTGGCCATTTCACCGTTGTACTCGCCCGCTACGATCTTGCCGTTACCCGCCGCTTCCCACGGCGCGTAGAAGGCTTTGACTTGCGCCGCCTTGTTCGCCCCGCCAAAGGAGACGACGGTCAGGTCCGGGCCCGCCGCCATCGCGTGTGCCGCACCGATCATGCCCATGACCAGGGCGGTGAATTTCAGGGATCTCAACATTTATTGTTTTCTCCATGTGCAGGGTTGGTTGAAGCAGGGGGGCGATTAATTCGCCTCTAAAAGAGGGTCGAGCGCGCGAACGTGTTCGACCTGCCAGCCAAGCGGTACCACGTCACCGACGGCGAGCTGCGGATCGAGCTCGGCAATCGGTTGTTTCACGAAGAAGTCAGTCTTGCCGCAGACTTCCAGGCGAACTCGGACGTGGTCGCCCAGATAGATGAATTCCGCCACCCTCCCTGAGAAGCGGTTGACGCAGGACTCGCTCGAACCATTGAGGCTCACGCGCTCCGGACGAATCGACAGCGTGACGGGTTCGCCGGTCTTGCCGACATTGACCGCCAGGGCTTCAACCTTCTCACCACGACCTAACTCGACGACGCAGCGGTCGCCGGTCTGGCTGTGCAAACGGCCATTGAGACGGTTGTTCTCGCCGATAAAGTTAGCGACGAAGGTGTTTTTCGGTTCTTCATAAAGGTGGCGCGGTGGGGCGATCTGCTGGATTTCGCCCTGGTGGAACACCGCCACGCGGTCGGACATGGTCAGGGCTTCGCCCTGGTCGTGGGTCACGTAGACCACGGTTACGCCGAGGCGCTCGTGCAGGTGCTTGATCTCCATCTGCATGTGTTCACGCAGTTGCTTGTCCAATGCGCCGAGCGGTTCGTCCATCAGCACCAGTTGCGGTTCGAATACCAAGGCGCGAGCCAGGGCTACACGCTGTTGCTGTCCACCGGACAGTTGCGCCGGGTAGCGTTGGGCGAAGGTATCCAATTGCACCATGCTCAGGACACGTTTGACCCGCTCGCTGACATCACTTTTGTTCAGGCCACGCACGGTCAACGGGAACGCGAGGTTCTCCGACACGGTCATGTGCGGGAACAGCGCGTAGTTCTGGAACACCATACCGATGTCACGTTTGTGCGGCGGCACGTTGTTGATGGAGCGCCCCGCCAGAAGGATTTCACCGGCGGTCGGGGTTTCGAAACCGGCGAGCATCATCAGGCTGGTGGTCTTGCCCGAGCCCGAGGGCCCGAGCAAGGTGAGGAACTCGCCTTTGCGAATGTCCAGGTTGAGGTCTTTGACGATCAGGTTCTCGCCGTCGTAGCTCTTCTGCACTCCACGAAAGCTGACCAGAATGTCACTGGCCCCTGCGCTTGAATCAACCTGGCTCATACCCACACCTTTGTTATTGATGACTGCTGTGGACTAAGCCTAGTGGACGCTTTGGAGCACGCAAATCGGGGCGCAGGAGAGAATCGCCTCAGCAGGACGGAAGGTCGAGGGTAGGGATTGCCCTACAAGGATGGCGCGCATTGGCATCCGCAGTTGTGAGCTTCAAGCGGCAAACCGCAAGCAAGGGCAAAAGCGGTGCGCGGGCGTGTCGCAAATGGATATGAACACCGCATATACCCTGTAGGAGCGAGCTTGCTCGCGATTGCGAAGCGCGGGCTTGCACATTGAGATCTGACACACCGCATCGCGAGCATGCTCGCTCCTACAGGGCGGGATGCGTAGGCCTTAGAGGAGCTTATGCTCCATCGCGTACTTCACCAATTCGGCCAGGGAGGTGATGTTGAGTTTTTGCATCAGCCGCGCCTTGTGGGTGCTGATGGTCTTGTTGCTCAGGGCCAGTTGCTGGGCGATGTCATTGACGTTGGCGCCCTGGGCCAAGCGTTCGAACACCGAGAACTCGCGCTCCGAGAGCAGGGAATGCAAAGGCCGCGAATCGGTCAGACCGACTTCGAAGACCATGCGGTCGGCCAGTTCCGGGTCGATGTAGCGACCGCCGGAGGCTACTTTACGGATCGCCGTCAGCAATAGCGCCGGGTCGCTGTCCTTGGTGGCATAACCCGCCGCGCCAACTTTCAAGGCCCGTGCCGCCATTTGCGCTTCGTCGTGCATCGACAACACCAGGATAGCCGGCGGATTGTTCAGCGCGCGGATCCGCGGAATCGCCTCCAGGCCATTGACCCCGGGCATGGAGATGTCCAGCAGCACCACTTCACACGGGACATGACGCAAGGTCTCGAGCAATTGCTCGCCATTGCTCGCCTCCCCCGCCACCTGCAGATCCTTGGCCAGGCCAATCAACTGCTTGATGCCTTCGCGAACGATGGTGTGGTCTTCGGCTACCAGTACACGGATCACTTTCTTCTCCAGATCAGGCTTTATCCACCGGTACGCGCACACTTAACGTCGTGCCCTCCCCCGGCTCACTCTCCAGCAACAACTGCCCGCCCATGATCAGCACCCGCTCGCGCATGCCGACCAAACCAAAGGATGTTGGCCGACCAGTGGCGGCGATAAATCCTACGCCATCATCGCTGATCGTAAGACACAACTCGTCGCCTTCCAGAGTCAGTGTCAATTCGACAGTATGCGCCTGAGCGTGTCGCATGACATTGGTCAGTGCCTCCTGAAGGATTCGGAACAGGCCGATAGCCTTGGCATCACTGAGCACTGGCAGACTCTCCGGCACTTGCACCAGGCACGGGATCTGTGTGCGCGCCTCGAAGCGCCGTGCCTGCCATTCGATGGCCGAGGCAATCCCTGCATCGAGAATCGGTGGACGTAGCGCCGTCGCGACATCGCGCACCAATTGGAACAACTGGGCAATCAGGCGCTTCATGCTATTGAGGCGTTCGTTCAGACCCGGGTCCAACTGGGCGTAGGCCAGTTCGCACATGGACGTTTCCAGCTTCAATACCGTCAACATCTGACCCAACTCATCATGAACTTCGCGGGCGATCCGCGCCTTTTCCTCTTCCCTCACACTTTCCAGATGCGCGGACAACTCGCGCAGTTGTTCGCGTGAGCTGGCCAGCTCCAGTTCGATACGCTTGCTCTCGCTGATATCCCAGACAATACCGTCCCACACCGAGCTGCCATCCTCGAGTCGACGGGTAATCGCCTTGATCTCGGCCCAGCGCAACTCGCCCAAACGAGTGAGAATCCGTCCTTGCCACGACCAGTCGCTGTCAGTGTCCAGCGCCTGGTCCTGGGTCTGGTGGTAACTGGCCTTGTCATCCGGGTAAACCAGGCTGCGCAAGCCTTTGTCGCGATGAGCCAGGGTTGCCGGCGAGTAACCCACCAGGCTTTCACTACCCTCACTGATGTAGGCGAAGTCGATCTGCCCTGTGACCGGTGCACGCTCCAGGCGAAAGACCAGCCCCGGTACGTTGGCGGCGATCCCTTGCAGGCGAGCCTCGCTTTCCTGCAAGGCAGCCAGTGCGCGACGGCGCTCGGTCACATCGTTGAGGTAAACCACCAGGTATTCGCCACCACGAAAACGCAGAAAGCTCAGGGAAACATCGGTTGGGAGTATGCTGCCATCGGCCCGCAAGCAATTGGTTTCGAAGCTGAGCGGTCCTTCCTCACTGGCCCGCGCACGTTTCCACAGGTTCAACCAGCGGTCCATGTGCAGTCCGGGTTCGAAGTCGATCAGCGGCCGGTCGATGATGCCTCCCACGGGATAGCCGAGCATGGCTTCGGCCGCGCGGTTGGCATAGCGCACGTGGCTGTCCCAGTTCACCCAGAGGATACCGACAGTACTCTGGTCAATGGAAAACTGAGTCAGGCGCAGCGCTTCTTCACTGGCGACGCGCAGGGCAATGTCCTCCCGGGCGGCGAGCAGGCGCTGCTCCAGGCTGTGTTGCTGCCGACGCTGCCAGAACACGATGGCCATGCTGCTCAACATCAACACGGCCAACAGCAGGCTGAGGTTCTGCCAAAACCCCCGAGATTCGGTCAGGCGTGGATACTTGGGTTGCAGCCATTGATTGTGCAATTGCTCCAGGTCCTTGGCCGGAATCACCCGCAGTGCGCTTTCAACAATGCCGGCGAGTTCCGGCCAGTCGCGCCGCGTGGCCACGCGCAGCAGTTGGGGCAAACCGATGTCGCCGACCACCACCAAGCCCGCAAAATCCGGCTCAACCGACAGCCGCCCCAGTTGCGCTTCGTCTATCACCGCGTAGCTGGCCTGCTGGCTGACCAGCAACTGCAAGGCCTGGCGCTCGAGGGGAACGCCCTGAAGATTCAAATGCGGGTAATTGCTGCGCAGGTAGTCGGCGGTGGCGCTGGGCATGCGCACGGCAACGCGCACCTGGCTGTCGAGTTTTTCCAGCTCCACCAAACCCGTGGCTTTCTGGTCACTGACCACCAGTTGCGGCACCCGCATGTACGGGTCGGAAAACTGCCACAGGCGCAGGCCGGCGGGGGTTTGCGCCAGCCCAGGGGCGATGTCGATTTCGCCTTCGCGGAGGGCGGCCTCCAGTTGCGCCAGATCGGGAAAGTTGCGCCAACTCAGCTCGACCTTGAGCGACTTCGCCAACCACTTCATCAGCTCGATGTTCACCCCGGACAGACGCTGCAACCGGCGATCGTACTGCGCAAAGGGAGCCTGCAAGACTACGCCGACGCGGAGTTCATTGTGCTGCACCAGCCATTGTTGCTGGCTGGCAGACAGTGGCGCGACCTGCACAGGTGGCGCAGGCGTGGCCCAGCTCATCAAGGGAAACCACAAACAGCCGATAACCCACAGGCAGCGAAAACGCTTCATCGAAATCTCACACACTGACAAATACTGACCAACCCATTAGGCTGCCGGAATAACTTCTGGCCTGGAATATCCGATGCCCCCTGTCTTTCGCCTGGCACTGCCAGCATTGTGCCTGTCGCTGATCCTGCCTTGTGCCTTTTCCGTCGAGGCCGCTGACCCGACACCCGCTGCTGCGCAACAACCCGCCGACGAGAAGCCGTTGGAACGTCAGCCGCTGCTTGAGCGTAGCCAGGAAGAATCGACAGCACTTGAACGAAAAATCCCGGCGCAGGAACAGCAACAACTGCAGGCCGGCAGCGATACGTTTCTGGCCTTGTGGAAACCGGCCAATACTGCCGAACCCAAGGGTGCAGTCATTATCATCCCGGGCGCCGGTGAAACCGTTGACTGGCCGCAAGCAATCAGTCCACTGCGCCAAAAACTTCCGGACGCGCAGTGGAGCAGCCTGAGTATCACTCTGCCCGATCAACAAAGCGATGTCATCGCGCCCCGGGTTATCGAAGTCCCTTCCACGGTAAAAGCGCCTGATGTCGGCAGCAAGGACTCGACCACTGCCACCCCCATCGAGCAGGCGGCCGGCGGTGAAACCGATATGGTTGACAAGGCGGTTGCCGAAACCAGCGACGAACAAGCCAAAGCCGATGCCGAGCGGATCTTCGCACGCATCGATGCCGCCATGGCCTACGCTGAACAACAAAGCGCTCGCAGCATCGTGCTGCTCGGCCATGGCACGGGTGCCTATTGGGCGGCGCGCTATCTGAGCGAGAAACAGCCCCCGCAGGTGGAAAAGTTCGTGATGGTTGCGGCCCAGGCGCCCACGGCGGTTAAGCCTGAGCTGGTGGAATTGACGCCAACCCTGAAGCTGCCTACGGCCGACATCTTCTACATGGACAAGCGGCTGGATCGCAACGCAGCGCTGGAACGCCTGCAGGCCAGCAAGCGCCTGAAGGCGTCGGCATACAGCCAGGTGTCGCTCAAGACGATACCGGGCAACGATAAAGACCAGCAGGAACAATTGGTGCGTCGGGTGCGAGGGTGGTTGAATCCTCAGTCCCAAACGGATTGATAGACCGAGTCGCCTCCATCGCGAGCCTGCTCGCGATGGGCGCACCAACAATCTCCCTGCTAAAAATCCCGTTTCTGACGAATCAACGTGTAGGCACTATGCAATTCGCGCGTCATATCAGTGGCCTCTCGCACCTGGGCTGCCGTGGCGCCGCTGCCGGCGACCTTGTCGGGATGATGCCGACTGAGCATGCGTCGATAGGCGCGTTTGATCTGCGCCGGTTCTGTGTCAGCGGCCACCCCCAGTAACTGCATGGCGTCCTTGTAAACCTGGGTACTGTTGGGCATTGAGCGTCTGGCGGGCTCGTAATCCGCCGCCAGTGCCTGCACCTGATATGACTTCCAGCCGAGCCACTTGCCCCATTGTGCGATCAGCTTGCGCTCGGCAGTACCGGCGCGACCGTCAGCCCAGACCATTCGCCAGCAGGCGCGCAATACGCCTTCGGCCGCATGAGGCTGAACACTCAGTCGGCGCAGGTAGCGGCGTAATGGGTCATGACCTGACTTTCCCCGGTTGAATGCCGCGATGGCCCGCTGCCTGGCCGCCTCAGTCATCTCCAGCGACTCCATTTCCCGTCTCGCCTGCTGGATGTGGCCGTCCATCACCCTACCGTTACTCTTGGCCAACCGCCCCAGCAGCACGAACAACAATTCATCGTTACGCAGAGCCGACCGACCACCGAGCATTTCGCGCAACTGCGCCCAACTGTGCAATTGCAAGCGTCGATCCAGTGCCTGGCCCAGTAAAGCGCCAAGCAAGGCCCCCGGAATGCTGGCGACAAAAAAGCCTGCTCCGGCTCCAATCAGAGTCCCTGGCCACAACATGTCAGCGACTCGCTTCGATCAAGGTTTCGACTTGCGCGAGTCGCTCGAGCGTGCCGACATCCACCCAACGACCACACAACCGCTCCCCAGTCACTTGCCCTTCAGCCATCGCCTTGCGCAACAGCGGCGCCAGCTTGAACGCTCCGGCCGAACAGCCATCGAACAATTGCGGGTGCAGCACAGCGATACCGCTGTAGGTCAGGTTCGACCCTTGCGGTTGACCGTCCTGTACTTCACCATCGACCAGCAGAAAATCACCGCCCGGGTGATGAAGCGGGTTATCCACAAGCACCAAATGAGCCAGGCCGGTGATTGGCTGGTGCAACACGCTGAAATCGTAATCGGTCCAGATATCGCCATTAACCACCACAAACGCTTCATCGCCGAGCAACGGCAACGCACGGAAGATTCCGCCGCCAGTTTCCAGCGGCTCACCTTCCGGCGAATACTCAATGCTCACGCCATACCGTGAGCCGTCACCCAGATAGTCTTCAATCTGCTGACCCAGCCACGCATGGTTGATCACGATGTCGGTGAATCCTGCACCAGCCAGTGCGTGCAGGTGATACTCGATCAACGGAACGCCGTTGGCTCGCACCAGGGGCTTGGGTGTCGTCAGTGTCAGGGGGCGCATGCGTTCCCCTTGCCAGCCGCGAGAATCATTGCCTTCATGCATTGGCTCCGGCACGCAGACTGAGAAGTAGCACATCCAGTTCGGCCAGTTCTGGCCGGCGAGCGATCACCGACTCTATATAAGCAAAGAATCGCGGCACGTCAGCCAGGTAACGTGGCTTGCCGTCACGGTGGCAGATGCGGGCGAAAATGCCGATGACCTTCAAATGACGCTGAACGCCCATCAGGTCGCTGGCCCGCAGGAAGTCCTCGAAGTCAGGCTGTACCGGAATGCCCAGGGTAGCGGCCTGCTTCCAGTAATTTTCCAACCAGCCGAGCACCCGCTCTTCCGGCCAACTGAGGAAAGCATCCTTGAACAGGCAAGTGACGTCATAGGTCACGGGGCCGTAGACCGCGTCCTGGAAATCCAGCACGCCGGGGTTGGGTTCACTGAGCATCAGATTGCGCGGCATGTAGTCGCGATGAACCAGCACTTTGGGCTGGGCCAGGGCACTGTCGATCAACAACTGCGTCAAGTTATCCCAGAGCACTTGTTGAGCCGGGTCGAACTCGATACCCAACTCGTGCTTCACATACCACTCGGGGAACAACTCCAATTCGCGACGCAGCAGCGCGACGTCATAACTGGGAAGCGGCGCAACCATCGGCAACTGCTGAAAAGCGAGCAAGGCTTGCAACGCATCGCTGAACAAACCGTCTGCATTTTCATTGTCAATGACGTCCAGATACGTCTTGTTGCCCAGGTCATTGAGCAAAAGAAACCCGCGCTCGAGGTCTTCGGCATAAATTTTCGGCACATTTATTCCGGATTTCGCCAATAAAAAAGCGATATCCACGAAGGGTTTGCAGTTTTCCTGGGGTGGAGGAGCGTCCATGACGATAAAACTTCTTCCCGCTCCCTCCCACCGGAAATAGCGTCGAAAACTCGCGTCACTACTGGCCGCAGTCAACGTGGCCGGGGGTACGGCGCCCCAACCCTGCTCTGCAAAGAGGACCGCCAATTGCTCATCGAGCCAAACTTTCAGGTGTTGCAAACGTACATCTTGGTCAGGCATTACAAGGGTCTCCGACGGCCCTAGCCGTCAAGCGGGTCATGCTTTATTATCCAGCATCTTTTTCAGACCATCGAGAGGCGTGCGGCCCACACCGCGGGCAGATGGCACGCAGGAAGCCCGGACTAATAAGATGGCATTGAAATCCCCCGCGTTTCGTAAAAAATTTCCGTTGTTGGTTACCGGCAGTCTGCTGGCCCTGCAACCTTTAGCCACTTCGTACGTGGTCGCTGCGGAACAGTATGACTGCTCCGTCTCTGCTTCGGGTGCCTGGGACTGTGCGCCCAAGACGCCGGCGGCGGCATTGCCACCGCGTCCCGTCCATGACGGCAGCGCAGTCAGCTCCAGTGGCGACGCTCCGGCGCAGACCGGCTCAAGCGAAGAAACAGGCACCAAGCCTGTGCTGGTTACCGAATCAAAAGGTCGCGGCCTCAAGTCCCGTAGCGAAGACTACAGCCACCTTGACTGGGTTCCGCGCGAGAAGCTCACCGCAGCGCAATTGGCCGAAACCGGTCCTTACTGCTCTGGTTCCTATATCGAACCGATTCGTCCTGGCATGAATGACAAGACGAATAAAAGTGACGCCCCGACCTTCGTCGGCGCCAAGGCATCGCGTTACAAGCAGGATGAGCAGATTGCTACCCTCGCCGGCGACGTGGTCCTTCGCCAGGGCAGCATGCAGGCGGAAGCCGACGAAGCGAACCTCTACCAGGCTGAAAGCCGTGGTGAACTGGACGGCAACGTGCGCATACGCGACAACGGCGCGCTGATCGTCGGTGACCACGCCGAAGTGCAACTCGACACCGGCGAAGCCAAGGTCGACAACGCCGAATACGTGATGCACAAATCGCGTATTCGCGGTAACGCGCTGTACGCCAAGCGTGCCGAGAACGCGATCATCCGCCTCAAGGATGGTACGTACACCACGTGCGAACCGAACAGTAACGCCTGGCAGCTCAAGGGCAACAACATCACCTTGAACCCGGCCACCGGTTTCGGTACCGCGACCAACGTGACACTGCGGGTCAAGGACATTCCAGTCCTGTACACGCCGTACATCTACTTCCCGATCGACGACCGTCGCCAGTCCGGCTTCCTGCCGCCGACCATCGGCAGCGGCAGCGACACCGGCTTCCTGTTGGTCACGCCGTACTACTTCAACCTGGCACCGAACTACGACGCCACGTTGTACCCGCGCTACATGAGCAAGCGCGGCCTGTTGATGGAAGGCGAGTTCCGCTACCTGACCAAATCCAGCGAAGGTCAGTTCGGCGCCGCGTACCTCAACGACGAGGATACCGATCGCAGCAAGCAGACCGACTACGAAAAAACCCGCTACATGTACAACTGGCAGCACAAGGGTGGTCTGGACTCTCGCGTCTACACCCAGGTTGACTACACCAAGATCAGCGATCCGTATTACTTCCAGGATCTGCAGACTGACCAGATTGGCGTGAAAAGTGAGGACTACGTCAACCAGCAGGGCTCGGTCAGCTACCGTGGCGACAGTTATACCGCTCGCATAAATGCACAGGCCTATCAACTGGCGACCGTTTCGAATATCACTCCGTATGATCGTCTGCCGCAGATCACCTTCGTTGGTCAGTTGCCGATGCACCCTAACGGCCTGAATTTCGACTACGAGACCGAGCTCGTACGGTTTGATCGTGACTTGAAGACCGGTCAGTTCTCCGATGAAAATGGCACACTGTCGCCTCGCCTGGACACCAACGTGTTCGGCCTGGCTCGTGCCAACGGTGACCGTCTGAACCTCAAGCCGGGTGTCAGCCTGCCAATGAACTGGACCTATGGCTTCGTGAAGCCATCGCTCAAGTATCAATACACCCAGTACCAACTGGATCTCGACGCACAGGGCAAAGCCGACATCGCCGGCCAGGACGCCGAAGGCAATCGCCTCAACGGCACCTTCAGCAGCAACCAGAACCGTGGCGTGCCGATTGCCAGCATTGACAGCGGCCTGTACTTCGATCGCAACACCAACTGGTTCGGCAAAGACTATCGCCAGACCCTCGAACCTCGTCTGTTCTACCTCTATGTTCCGGAGAAAGACCAGAGCGATATCCCTGTGTTCGACACCGGCGAGTACACCTTCAACTACTCGTCGCTGTTCCGCGACAACCGCTTCTCAGGATCTGACCGCGTCGGTGACGAGAACAAACTGTCGTTGGGTGTGACCAACCGCTGGATCGAAGACAATGGCTTCGAACGTCAGCGCATCAGCGTGGGCCAGGCCTACTACTTCAAAGACCGCAAAGTACAGTTGCCGGGTATCGATGCACGAACCCGCAAAGACTCGCAGTCGGACGTTTCGCCCTACGCACTGGAATACGAATACCGCTGGAACCGTGATTGGCGCACCACTGCCGATTACAACTGGGACCCGGACAGCCGCAGCCCTCGCTCCGGCAGCGCGATGTTCCATTACCAGCCAGAAGACAACCCGAACAAGGTCATCAACGCCGGCTATCGCTATCGTAATGACCAGGTCCGTTACGACCAGAACACCGGTAAATGGTCGGTGGGTGGTGGTGACTACGGCACACCGGGCCAACCTGGCTACGTGAAGGACTACTACAAGATCCAGCAGCACGACTTCTCGGTTATCTGGCCGATCGTGCCGCAGTGGAACGCCATCAGCCGCTGGCAGTATGACTACAACCGCAACCGTACCCTGGAAGCCTTTGGTGGTTTTGAGTACGACAATTGCTGCTGGAAACTGCGCCTGATCAACCGTTACTGGGTTTCCTACGACGAATTCAGTCAGGAAGCGCCACAAAACGAAAAAGGCGACCACGGCGTCTTCCTACAAATCGTTCTGAAAGGTCTCGGCGGCCTCACCGGCGCCAAAGTAGAGAGCTTCCTCGACAAAGGCATCCAAGGTTATCGTGAACGTGAAGACCAAGCTTTCTGATTGTCTGCGCCCGCTCGTACTGGGCGCGCTGTTCCTGGGTACTGCGGCGAATGCCGCAGTTCAGTCCATCGATAAAGTGGTGGCCATTGTCGATAACGATGTGGTCATGCAGAGCCAACTGGACCAGCGTGTTCATGAAGTTCAGCAAACCATCGCCAAGCGCGGCTCTGCCATACCGCCGGCCGGCGTGCTGGATCAGCAGGTGCTGGAGCGCCTGATCGTCGAAAACCTGCAACTGCAGATCGGCGAACGTTCCGGCATTCGCATCACTGACGAAGAACTGAACCAGGCGGTTGGCACCATTGCCCAGCGCAATAACATGTCGCTTGAACAGTTCCGCACCGCACTGTCGCGTGATGGCCTGTCCTACGAGGACGCTCGCGAGCAGATTCGTCGCGAGATGATCATCAGCCGTGTGCGCCAGCGTCGTGTGGCCGAGCGCATTCAGGTTTCCGAGCAAGAAGTGAAGAACTTCCTCGCCTCTGACCTGGGTAAAATGCAGCTGTCCGAAGAGTTCCGCCTGGCCAACATCCTGATCCCTACGCCGGAAAGCGCCAACTCCGACGCGATTCAGAATGCAGCCAAACAGGCAGACGCGGTTTACCAGCAACTGCAGCAAGGCGCTGACTTTGGTCAAATGGCAATTGCCAAATCCGCCAGCGAAACCGCACTGGAAGGCGGCGACATGGGCTATCGCAAGGCTGCCCAGTTGCCACCTCCGTTCGATCGCATGCTGAGCACCATGAAAGTCGGTGATATCACTCCGCCGATGCGCACCCCGGGCGGTTTCATCATCCTGAAGATCCTCGACAAGCGTGGCGGCGAAACCCAGACACGTGACGAAGTTCACGTGCGTCATATTCTGGTCAAGCCAAGCCCGATCCGCGACGAGGCAAAAACCAAGGCGCTGGTTGAGTCGCTCTACAGCCGCATCGAAGCGGGTGAAGATTTCGGTGAGCTGGCCAAAAGCTATTCGGAAGATCCGGGTTCCGCCCTCAACGGCGGTGACTTGAACTGGATCGATCCAAATGCACTGGTACCCGAATTCCGCGAAGTGATGGCCAAGACCCCACAAGGTCAGTTGTCCAAGCCGTTCCAGACCCAATACGGCTGGCACGTACTGGAAGTCCTTGGCCGTCGCGCGACCGATAGCACCAACCAGGCGCGGGAGCAGCAAGCCATGACCGTGCTGCGTAACCGCAAATACGACGAAGAGCTGCAAACCTGGCTGCGTCAGATCCGTGACGAAGCCTATGTAGAAATCAAACTTCCTGGCGCAGACCAGGCAGCGCAGTGAAACCCAAACGTTTCGCGCTGACACCCGGCGAACCAGCGGGCATCGGTCCAGACCTGTGCCTGTTGCTCGCCTCGCAACCCCAGCCACACCCCCTGATTGCCATTACCAGCCGCGACCTGCTTGTTGAGCGGGCCGCGCAGCTGGGCGTAGCCGTCGATTTGCTATTGGTGACGCCGGACAACTGGCCGAATGTACCCGCGCCAGCCAACAGCCTGTACGTCTGGGACACACCGCTCGCGGCGCCCGTGACGGCAGGCCAGCTCGACGCGGCCAATGCCCCATTCGTTCTGCAAACCCTGACCCGCGCAGGCCAGGGCTGCCTGGACGGGCATTTCGCCGGCATGATCACCGCGCCGGTGCACAAGGGCGTGGTCAACGAGTCGGGGATCGCCTTTTCCGGCCACACCGAGTTTCTTGCCGACCTGACGCATACCGCACAGGTGGTGATGATGCTCGCCACTCGCGGCTTGCGCGTGGCACTGGTCACCACCCACCTGCCCCTGCGCGACATTGCCGATGCAATCACGCCGGAGCGCCTGGAGCGGGTCACGCGGATCCTGCACACCGACCTGCAGCAAAAATTCGGCATCGCCCGGCCACGTATCCTGGTCTGCGGGCTCAACCCCCATGCCGGTGAAGGCGGTCACCTGGGCCATGAAGAAATCGACATCATCGAACCCACCCTTGAGCGCCTGCGCGGCGAAGGCATGGACCTGCGAGGTCCCCTGCCAGCCGACACGCTGTTTACCCCAAAATATCTGGAGCACTGCGACGCGGTGCTGGCGATGTACCACGATCAGGGGCTGCCCGTACTGAAATACAAAGGTTTCGGCGCGGCAGTCAATGTGACTCTGGGCCTGCCGATCATCCGCACCTCAGTCGACCACGGCACCGCCCTGGACCTAGCCGGCAGCGGCAAGATCGACAGCGGCAGCCTGCAAGTCGCCCTGGAAACCGCCTACCAGATGGCCGAGACCCGTTTATGACCGAGCACTACCAACACAAGGCGCGCAAACGCTTTGGCCAAAACTTCCTGCACGATGCCGGCGTTATCGACCGCATCCTGCGCGCCATTCATGCCAAACCCGATGACCGACTGCTGGAAATCGGTCCAGGTCAGGGTGCCCTCACCCAGGGTTTGCTGGGCAGCGGAGCCCAGTTGGACGTGGTGGAGCTGGACAAGGACCTGATCCCGATCCTCAACCAGCAGTTCGCCGGCAAGAGCAATTTCAACCTGCATCAAGGCGACGCGTTGAAGTTCGACTTCAACAGCCTGAACGCCGCGCCGAACAGCCTGCGAGTCGTCGGCAATCTGCCGTACAACATCTCCACGCCACTGATTTTCCACCTGCTCAACAACGCAGGGATCATCCGTGACATGCACTTCATGCTGCAAAAGGAAGTGGTCGAGCGCCTCGCTGCGGGTCCTGGCGGCGGCGACTGGGGTCGCCTGTCGATCATGGTTCAGTATCACTGCCGTGTAGAGCACCTGTTCAATGTGGGGCCGGGTGCATTCAACCCGCCACCGAAAGTCGATTCGGCCATCGTTCGCCTGGTGCCGCATGCCGTCCTGCCGCATCCGGCCAAGGATCATCGCCTGCTGGAGCGTGTCGTGCGCGAAGCCTTCAACCAGCGCCGCAAGACCCTGCGCAACACCCTCAAATTACTGCTGAGCAGCGACGACATTACTGCCGCTGGCGTCGACGGCAGCTTGCGTCCGGAACAGCTCGACCTGGCCGCCTTCGTGCGCCTGGCCGACAAACTCAGCGAACAATCCCCGCAAAAGCCCGCCGCCGACTGACAGGCTTCGAACGCCATCGGGTAGGACACCAGCCATCATGTCTGGTTTACTACCCGATACTTGGCCTAGACTGAGTCTCATCAGCTACGCCCCGCGTCCCGCTTCGTTTTTAAGGCCTTTTGAATGTCCGATCCTCGTTATCAGGTCGACGTCAGCGTCGTCACCCGCTATCTGGCAGAACAATCGCAACCCGAGCACAACCGCTTTGCCTTCGCCTACACCATTACCGTGCACAACAATGGCGAATTACCCGCCAAATTGCTGTCTCGGCACTGGGTGATCACTGATGGTGACGGTCATGTCGAGGAAGTGCGTGGCGCCGGGGTCGTGGGTCTGCAACCGTTGATTGCGGTCGGTGATAACCATACCTACAGCAGTGGCACGGTGATGACGACCAAGGTCGGCACCATGCAAGGCACCTATCAAATGATTGCCGACGATGGGAAACACTTCGACGCCATCATCGCCCCCTTCCGGCTGGCCGTGCCGGGAGCACTGCACTGATGGCAACGTACGCCGTCGGAGACTTGCAAGGGTGCCTCGAACCGCTCAAGTGCTTGCTTGAGCAGGTCGCCTTCGACCCGACCCGTGACAAATTGTGGCTCGTGGGCGATCTGGTCAACCGCGGCCCACAGTCCCTGGAAACCTTGCGCTTCCTTTATGGCATTCGCCAGTCTCTCGTGTGCGTGCTCGGCAACCACGACCTGCACTTGCTGGCGGCCGGGCACAACATCGAGCGCCTGAAGAAATCCGATACCCTGCGCGAAATCATTCAGGCTCCTGACAGTGCAGACTTGCTTGAGTGGCTGCGCCAACTGAAGCTCATGCATTACGACGAGCAGCGCAACATTGCCCTGGTACACGCAGGCATCCCGCCACAGTGGTCCTTGCGCAAGGCCCTCAAGTACGCGGCAGAAGTCGAGGAAGTGCTGCGTGACGACAACCGCCTGACGCCTTACCTCGACGGCATGTACGGCAACGAACCGCTGAAATGGGACAACAACCTCAAAGGCGTGTCTCGCCTGCGAGTGATCACCAACTATTTCACCCGCATGCGCTTCTGCACCAGCGAGGGCAAGCTGGATCTCAAGAGCAAGGAAGGCGTTGATACCGCCCTGCCCGGCTACGCCCCCTGGTTCAGCCACAAAGAGCGCAAGACCAAGGACGTGAAGATCATCTTCGGCCACTGGGCAGCGCTTGAAGGCCGGTGTAGCGAGCCTGGAATCTTTGCCCTCGATACCGGTTGCGTCTGGGGTGGATCGATGACCCTGATGAACGTCGACACCCTCGAGCGCCTTCAATGCAAATGTGACGATCACGGCCATGCCCTGCCGCCAGTCGTCCCATCCACTTCCGTATCTACGCCAGCCAGCGCCCAGCGCTAGACTGCGCGTTCAGCCGAGCCACAGGAACCCGCCATGAGCGAATTCAAACGCATCCCCCCAGAACAGGCCCAGGCCCTGCGCGAAAAAGGCGCGGTGGTCGTCGATGTCCGAGACCCTGCGACATTCGCCGCCCTGCACATCAGTGGCTCGAAGCATCTGGACAATCATTCCCTCCACGCTTTCGTCCAGGGTGCTGACCTGGACGCGCCGACGGTGGTGGTCTGCTATCACGGCAACTCCAGCCAGGGAGCGGCCGCCTATCTGGTCGGCCAGGGCTTCTCGGATGTCTACAGCCTGGATGGCGGTTTTGAGCTGTGGCGTACGACCTACCCGACAGAAACATCCCAAGACCCTGGCGAATAATTTTTTGTAACACGCAAGCCCCGGCTCCCGCGGGCTTGCGCGACACCAGACGAACGGTCTGCCACAACTAATTACGTATCCGCCCTTTACCTCCCGAATTCCCAACTATCCTTAAGCGCAGGCCATCCAAAACAGGGGAGAGCCGGTACACCGGCGCGCGGATCATCGGGAGTAGCCTTCGCAATTGTCAGTAGCGAGGGGTTTCTGGGGGGTAAACAGCAACTGCCTGTTCGGTTGCTGCCAGCATCGACTGAGTGATCCGGCGTCGGCTCCACGTATCGAGCGAGGTGACGTCATGAGTATCTTTAGCCACTTCCAACAACGCTTCGAGTCCACACGCCAGGAAGAACTCTCGCTGCAAGAGTACCTGGAGCTGTGCAAAACGGACCGCAGTGCCTACGTTTCCGCCGCCGAGCGACTTTTGCTGGCCATCGGAGAACCGGAGCTGCTGGATACTTCCACCAACTCGCGGCTTTCGCGAATTTTCTCCAACAAGGTGATCCGGCGTTATCCGGCCTTTGAAGACTTCCACGGGATGGAAGAATGCATTGACCAGATCGTGTCGTATTTCCGCCATGCCGCTCAGGGCCTGGAGGAGAAGAAACAGATTCTCTATCTGCTTGGCCCTGTCGGCGGCGGTAAATCGTCCCTGGCCGAGAAACTCAAACAACTGATCGAAAAGGTGCCCTTCTACGCCATCAAGGGCTCGCCGGTTTTCGAATCGCCCCTGGGTCTGTTCAACGCCACCGAAGATGGCGCGATCCTTGAGGAAGACTTCGGCATTCCACGGCGCTACCTCAATACCATCATGTCGCCTTGGGCGACCAAGCGTCTGGCCGAGTTCGGTGGAGACATCAGCCAGTTCCGCGTGGTGAAACTCTATCCTTCGATCCTCAACCAGATCGCCGTGGCCAAGACCGAGCCGGGAGATGAAAATAACCAGGACATCTCGGCACTGGTGGGTAAGGTCGATATCCGCAAACTGGAGGAATTCCCGCAGAACGATGCCGACGCCTACAGCTACTCGGGTGCCTTGTGCCGGGCCAACCAGGGCTTGATGGAATTTGTCGAAATGTTCAAGGCGCCGATCAAGGTGCTGCACCCATTACTGACGGCCACTCAGGAAGGTAACTACAACAGTACCGAAGGCCTGGGCGCCATTCCGTTTACCGGCATCCTGCTCGCCCACTCCAACGAGTCGGAATGGCACACCTTCCGCAACAACAAGAACAACGAAGCCTTCATTGACCGGATCTACATCGTCAAAGTGCCGTACTGCCTGCGCGTCAGCGACGAAGTGAAGATCTACGACAAGCTGCTGTTCAACAGCTCGCTGGCCAAGGCGCACTGCGCGCCCGACACCTTGAAGATGCTCGCCCAGTTCACTGTGCTTTCTCGCCTGAAAGAGCCGGAAAACTCGAACATCTATTCGAAGATGCGTGTGTACGACGGCGAAAACCTCAAGGACACCGACCCGAAGGCCAAGTCGATCCAGGAATACCGCGACAACGCCGGTGTCGATGAAGGCATGAACGGCCTGTCGACGCGCTTCGCGTTCAAGATCCTGTCCAAGGTGTTCAACTTCGACCCACACGAAATCGCCGCCAACCCGGTCCACTTGCTGTATGTGCTGGAACAGCAGATCGAACAGGAACAATTCCAGGCTGAAACCCGCGAGCGCTACCTGCGCTACCTCAAGGAATACCTAGCTCCTCGATACATCGAGTTCATCGGCAAGGAAATCCAGACGGCCTACCTCGAGTCCTACAGCGAGTACGGCCAGAACATCTTCGATCGCTACGTGCTTTACGCCGACTTCTGGATCCAGGACCAGGAATACCGCGACCCGGAAACCGGCGAAATCCTCAATCGCGTGGCATTGAACGAAGAACTGGAAAAAATCGAGAAACCGGCCGGCATCAGCAATCCGAAGGACTTCCGCAACGAAATCGTCAACTTCGTGCTGCGCGCTCGAGCCAACAACAACGGCAAGAACCCGACCTGGCTCAGCTACGAAAAACTGCGGGTGGTCATCGAGAAGAAAATGTTCTCCAACACCGAAGACCTCCTGCCGGTCATCAGCTTCAACGCCAAGGCCAGCAAAGAGGATCAGCAGAAACACAACGACTTCGTCACACGAATGGTCGAGCGCGGTTACACCGACAAACAGGTACGGCTGCTGTCCGAATGGTACCTGCGAGTCAGGAAATCTCAGTGAAGCAGCTACAAGCTACAAGTTACAAGCTGCAAGGAAAAAGCGGTTGAGTCCCGGTTTCGGGAGTTGAAGGCGCTTCCACTTGCAGCTTGAAGCTTACAACTTGAAGCTCCCCGGAGGGGCCTATGAGCTATGTGATCGACCGACGTCTCAATGGCAAGAACAAGAGCACGGTAAACCGCCAGCGGTTTCTGCGGCGCTATCGTGATCACATAAAAAAGGCTGTCGAAGAGGCAGTCAGCCGCCGTTCCATCACTGACATGGAACACGGCGAACAGATCAGTATTCCCGGCCGCGACATCGACGAGCCGGTGCTTCATCATGGTCGCGGGGGCAAGCAAACCGTCGTACACCCCGGCAACAAGGAGTTCACCACCGGCGAACACATCGCCCGTCCGCCAGGAGGTGGTGGCGGCAGAGGGCCCGGCAAAGCAGGCAACTCCGGCGAAGGCATGGACGAATTCGTCTTCCAGATCACCCAGGAAGAATTCCTCGAATTCATGTTCGAGGACCTCGAGCTACCGAACCTGGTCAAACGTAACCTGACAGGCACGGACACGTTCAAGACCGTTCGCGCAGGGATCAGCAACGAAGGCAATCCCTCACGGATCAACATCATCCGCACCTTGCGGTCAGCCCATGCGCGGCGCATAGCCTTGTCCGGCAGCAGCCGGGCAAAACTGCGCGACGCTAAAGAGGAACTTCTGCGACTCAAGCGCGATGAACCCGACAACCTCGGCGATATTCTGGAAATTGAAGCGGAAATTGAAAAACTCAGCGCGCGCATTCACCGCGTTCCATTTCTCGACACTTTCGACCTGAAGTACAACCTGCTGATCAAGCAGCCCAATCCCAGCTCAAAGGCCGTCATGTTCTGCCTGATGGACGTATCCGGCTCCATGACACAAGCGACCAAGGACATCGCCAAGCGCTTCTTCATTCTTCTTTATCTGTTCCTCAAGCGTAACTACGACAAGATTGACGTGGTATTCATTCGCCACCACACCAGCGCCCGGGAAGTCGACGAGGAGGAGTTTTTCTACTCTCGCGAGACGGGCGGCACCATCGTCTCCAGCGCGTTGAAGCTGATGCAAGAGATCATGGCCGAGCGCTATCCGGCCAACGAATGGAACATCTACGCGGCCCAGGCTTCCGACGGGGATAACTGGAACGATGACTCGCCGATTTGCCGCGACATCCTGATCAACCAGATCATGCCGTTTGTGCAGTACTACACTTACGTTGAGATCACCCCCCGCGAACACCAGGCACTGTGGTTCGAGTACGAGCGCATCGCCGAAGCCTTTTCCGACACTTTTGCCCAGCAACAACTGGTCTCGGCCGGGGATATCTATCCGGTCTTCCGTGAACTCTTCCAGCGCAGGTTAGTGACATGACCGCCAAAGAGCAGAAGCGCCAACCCATTTCCACCGGTTCCGAGTGGACGTTTGAGCTGATCCAGGCCTACGACCGGGAAATCAGTCGTATTGCGGCTCGTTACGCGCTCGATACCTACCCCAACCAGATCGAAGTGATCACCGCCGAGCAGATGATGGATGCCTATGCCTCGGTCGGCATGCCGCTGGGCTACCACCACTGGTCCTACGGCAAACACTTCCTGAGCACTGAAAAATCCTATTCGCGAGGCCAAATGGGACTGGCCTACGAGATCGTGATCAACTCGGACCCTTGCATCGCCTACCTGATGGAGGAAAACACCATCTGCATGCAGGCTTTGGTGGTGGCGCATGCCTGCTATGGACACAACAGCTTCTTCAAGGGCAATTACCTGTTCCGCACCTGGACAGACGCCAGCTCGATCATCGATTACCTGGTATTTGCCAAGCAGTACATCATGCAATGCGAGGAGCGCCACGGCATCGACGCGGTCGAGGACCTGCTCGACTCCTGCCATGCGCTGATGAACTACGGGGTCGACCGTTACAAACGCCCCTACCCGATTTCTGCCGAGGAGGAACGCCGCCGGCAAAAGGATCGGGAAGAGCATATGCAGAAACAGATCAACGACCTGTGGCGAACCATTCCCAAAGGCGCCGACAAGTTCAGCGACAAGGACAACGCACGCTTCCCCGCAGAGCCGCAGGAAAACATCCTGTACTTCATCGAAAAACATGCGCCGCTGCTGGAGCCCTGGCAGCGGGAGATCGTACGAATCGTGCGCAAGATCGCCCAATACTTCTACCCGCAACGCCAGACCCAGGTGATGAACGAAGGCTGGGCCACCTTCTGGCACTACACCCTGATGAACGACCTGTACGACGAAGGCCTGGTCACCGACGGCTTCATGATGGAATTCCTCACCTCGCACACCAGCGTGGTCTTCCAGCCCGGCTTCGACAGCCCTTATTACAGCGGCATCAACCCCTATACCCTGGGCTTCGCGATGTACCGGGACATCCGGCGCATGTGCGAAAACCCTACCGAGGAGGATCATCGCTGGTTCCCGGACATCGCTGGCTCCGACTGGCTATCCACCATCAAGTTCGCCATGAGCAGTTTCAAGGATGAGAGTTTCATCCTGCAGTACCTGTCACCTACGGTGATCCGCGACCTGAAGCTGTTCAGCATTCTCGATGACGATCAGAAGGACGATTTGCTGGTACCCGCGATTCATGATGAAGAAGGCTACCGCACCATCCGCGAAATCCTGGCCGCGCAGTACAACCTGGGCAATCGCGAACCCAACGTGCAGATCTACAGCATTGACCGCCGGGGTGACCGATCCCTGACCCTTCGTCACCAGCAACATGACCGTAAACCTTTGGGCGAGTCCACCGAGGAAGTACTCAAGCACCTGCATCGCCTGTGGGGCTTCGACATTCACCTGGAAACCCTGCAAGGGGATCAGGTGATGAAAACCCACCATGTTCCACCGCGAAACGAGCAAAGCGAGGGCGACTACGGCCGACTGGACCTGGCCGTCATTCATCTTTGAACCTGTTTTCGCCTCCGAAAGCCCGGCACAACGGTTATCCTGTCGGGCTAACGGAGGTTTTTTATGCAGATCTATAAGGTCGGTGGAGCGGTTCGTGATCGCCTGCTGGGCAAACCGGTTACCGATATTGATTGGGTGGTGGTCGGTGCCACCACTGAAGAAATGCTCGCCAAGGGCTTTCGTCCGGTAGGGTCTGACTTTCCCGTTTTCCTGCACCCCAAAACCGGCGAGGAGTACGCTCTGGCCCGCACCGAGCGCAAGAGTGGCCGTGGTTATGGCGGGTTCACCTTTCACGCCAGCCCTGAGGTCACCCTTGAAGAAGACCTGATCCGCCGCGACCTGACCATCAATGCCATGGCCGAGGATGATCAGCAGAACCTGACCGACCCTTACCATGGACAACGCGACCTTGAAGCTCGCCTGCTTCGGCACGTTTCGCCTGCTTTCGCCGAAGATCCGCTCCGCGTCCTGCGCGTTGCCCGATTTGCGGCGCGTTACGCCTGCCTGGGCTTTACCGTCGCACCTGAAACACTGGAACTGATGCGCGAGCTAAGCGGGTCGGGGGAACTGGAAGCACTGACCGCAGAGCGCAGCTGGAAGGAGATTTCCCGGGCGCTGATGGAAGATCAACCTCAGGTTTTCATCCAGGTATTGCGCGACTGCGCTGCCTTGAAGGTACTGATGCCGGAAGTCGACGCGCTGTTTGGCGTCCCGCAACCGGAGGCTCACCACCCGGAGATCGATACAGGCGTTCACACCCTGAGCGTGCTGGAACAGGCCGCCCGGCACCGCCAACCGCTGACCGTGCGCTGGGCCTGCCTGCTGCATGACTTGGGTAAGGGCCTCACACCTGAAGACCAATGGCCCAGGCACATTGCCCACGAACACACGGGCCTGAAGCTGATCAAGGCAGTCAACGAGCGCTTCAAGGCGCCAAAGGATTGCCAGGAATTGGCGCTACTGGTGGGTCAGTACCACACCCATGGCCACCGGGCCCTGGATTTGAAGCCATCGACGCTACTGGAGTTGTTGCAGAGTTTTGATGTTTACCGTCGGCCGCAACGATTCGAAGAGTTCATTGCGGCGTGCGAGATGGACGCGCGGGGCCGCAAAGGTTTCGAAGAGCGAAGTTATCCACAGGCCGACTACCTGCGCGGCGCGGCTGACGCGGCTCGCGGGGTCGCGGTTCAGCCGCTGTTGGAGAAGGGATTCAAGGGGCCCGAGCTGGGCGAGGCGATAAAGTGCGAGCGGCTCAAGGCGTTGAAAGCCTACAAGCAGGCGGCGCCCAACTGAAAATCTCGCGAGCAGTCTCGCTCCCACAGAAGGGCCGGATAACCACCGGCCACTGTGGGAGCGAGCCTGCTCGGGACTGTTGTCAGTCGCCCAGTAAATTTGAAGGCGTCAACTGCCCCCCACGCCACTCAAACGCCACCGGCGCCAGCACTTGGTCAATCTGCGCCTCTTCCCACAATTGGGCAAAGGTTTTGCCAACCCCCGGATGCACACGATCCGGCGCAATCAGCGACAAAGGCCACAGGACGAAAGCGTTCTTGAGAATCTCCGCCCGCGGCAGGACAAGGCCGTCGAAGTTGCCCACCAGATCGCCAAACAGCAGGACATCGATATCCAGCGGCAGCCCTTTGCGGTCCGGTGCATAGCGACCATTGTCCGCTTCGATGAACTTGAGCCGGCGATCAAGCTCCATCAGTGGCAGATCGGTGTAGGCCGAGACCACAAAATTGAAAAAAGGGCCGCTCTTGATGCCCACCGGCTGGCTTTCGAATACGGCCGAACAGCGTATATCCGAGAGAAAACCCGCCAGGGCTTCCAGGCCAGCCTGCAAATGGGTTTCGCGCTCGATATTGCTACCGAGGCCGAGGTACACCTGGGTCAGAGGCATCCGCGCTCGATCTCCACGCCCACACCACCGGTAGCCGCCGGGACGGCACCTGGCTTGGTCAGCTTGAGGCGGACCCAGGAGATATTGAACTCACTCATCAACACCGCCACCAGACGCTCGGCAAAAGTCTCGACCAACTGGAATTGCGCCTGCTCGGCAAACGCCTGGATGCGCGTTGAAACGCTTGCGTAATCGAGGGCCAGGGTCAGGTCATCACCCGCAGCGGCCGGTCGATTATCCCATGCGAAGCTCAGATCAAGACGCAGACACTGTCGGATGCCTCGCTCCCAGTCGTAGGCACCGATTACGGTGTCAACTTCCAGGCCCTCGATAAACACTCTGTCCAAGCACTTTTCTCCGCTGCACGACAAGGGCGCAATGCGCCGTTAGAATCAGGGCGTCCCCGCCCGGAATAGTTAGCATGTTTTGGTTACTGGCGACTCTCGCCTACCTGCTCGGCTCGCTGTCCTTCGCCATTTTGCTCAGCCGCCTGACCGGAAATCCCGACCCGCGAATGAGTGGCTCGGGCAATGCCGGCGCCACCAACATGTTGCGCCTGGCCGGCAAAAAGCTCGCCATCCTCACCTTGCTCGGCGACCTCTGCAAAGGCCTGCTGCCGGTATTGATCGCTGGGCTTGCGGGCCTGTCGTTGCAAGAACAGGCCTGGATCGGCGTCTGCGCCGTCATCGGTCACCTGTTCCCTGTGTACTTCCGCTTTCGTGGTGGAAAAGGTGTCGCCACCGCCGCCGGCATGCTGCTGGGCCTTTATCCGCCGGCAGCCCTGCTGGCGGTATGCGCATGGCTGCTGACGTTTTATCTGACCCGCACCAGCTCACTGGCTGCCCTTATCGCCACCCCGCTTACCCTGCCGCTGCTGGCCTGGCAGGAACCGGCGGCCCTGCTGCCCATGAGCGCGCTCACGGGGCTGATCGTCTGGCGCCATCGCGGCAATCTACGCGACCTGCTCGCCGGGCGCGAACGACATTTCTAGATGCCGCAGGTGAGCGCCGCTCATCATAGCCCCGACAACTGCTCCATCGGCCAACGCGCCTGCACGCTGATTGCGAGGCTTTCGTGCTGGCCGGCCTGCAAACGCTGGCAACCAGCAAACGCTATCATCGCGCCATTATCGGTACAGAACTCGGGGCGAGCGTAGAACACATCACCCTTCAGATCCCCGAGCATTTTCTCAAGCGATAAGCGCAGTGCCTTGTTTGCGCTGACGCCGCCGGCAATCACCAGGCGCTTCATACCCGCTTGTTTAAGGGCACGCTTGCACTTGATGGTCAAAGTCTCTACCACGGCCTCCTGGAACGCCAGCGCGATGTCGCAACGGGCTTGCTCGCTGTCGTCCCCGGCGCTGACGCTCTGCTGCCAGGTGTTGAGGGCAAAGGTTTTCAGGCCACTGAAGCTGAATGCCAGGCCTGGACGGTCGCACATCGGACGCGGGAAGGTGAAACGTCCTGCAACCCCACGCGCCGCCAGGCGTGCGATTTCCGGACCGCCCGGATAATTCAGACCCATCATCTTCGCCGTCTTGTCGAACGCTTCGCCAGCCGCATCGTCGAGGCTCTCGCCCATGAGCGTGTACTGGCCGATTCCGTCGACCTGAACCAGCTGCGTATGCCCCCCGGACACCAACAAAGCGACGAACGGAAATTCCGGCGGATGAGACTCCAGCATCGGGGCCAACAGGTGGCCTTCCATGTGATGCACGCCCAGCGCCGGAATGCCCCAGGCGAAGGCCAGCGCCTGGGCGCATGAAGCCCCCACCAGCAGCGCACCGACCAGCCCGGGTCCCGCGGTGTAGGCGATCGCGTCGATTTCCGTTGGCACGCAGTCAGCTTCGGCCAGCACCTGACGAATCAAGGGCAGCATCCGTTTGACGTGATCACGCGAGGCCAGCTCCGGCACCACACCACCATAGGCTCGATGCAGGTCGATCTGGCTGAACAGCGCGTCGGCCAGCAGGCCCCGTTCACTGTCGTATAATGCGACTCCAGTTTCGTCGCAGGAAGTTTCCATTCCCAGTACTAGCATGGGTTTGCGCCTTGTTTAGGCCGAATTCGAAGGCGCGCATAATAGTCGCCGCGTGATGCGCCGACCAGCGGTTTTCGATCAGAGGCTTTGCATTCCGAGCGATGAGGGGTTAACATCCGCAACCCTTAAAAACCGACGTCTTCAAGTGCTCTTTTGCCGCGAGGATGTTGACCCCGGTAATGAATGAAGGTAGCTCTGGATGCCAGCCGTCAAAGTAAAAGAGAACGAACCCTTCGACGTAGCTCTGCGTCGTTTCAAGCGCTCCTGCGAAAAAGCCGGTGTACTGGCTGAAGTTCGTAGCCGCGAATTTTACGAGAAGCCAACTTCTGAGCGTAAGCGCAAGGCAGCTGCTGCTGTTAAGCGTCACGCCAAGAAAGTTCAGCGCGAACAGCGCCGCGCCGTTCGTCTGTACTAATACACAGACGATCGTAGCAAGCTTCTGCCAAGCCCGGCCCTCAGCCGGGCTAATGGCATTTGCGGAAAACGCTTGATGCTTCAACGTCGAAGCCGCACACGCGACCGAGACAAACTGCTTCACCGCGTCAGACCTGGCTCTTTTGCCAGCGGTGCACGTCTTTTCTGACGAGCCTTTCAAGGCTACTGACGAGCACACCCACTGATTCCTCTCACGACGATCAGCCCAAGGCGCCGCTTGCGTGCCGCATGATGAGCTATCCGAGACCGATGACTGGTCGCAGCCGGATTCAGCGAAACACTTTCAAATAGTCGAATACTGATTGGAATTAACGTCAGTGGATTTTCGGCAGATACACTTCCCGACAGCGATTACGCAGACGACACCGATCGAGCCGCACACCTTGTGCGCTTCATACCCGCGTTCGGCCGCCCACCGCTACGGTACCCTTTCATCGCAGACGACGAGAACGCCATGGCCGGGCTGATCCCCCAGAGCTTCATTGACGACCTTCTGAACCGCACCGACATCGTCGACGTGGTCAGCTCGCGCCTGCAACTGAAAAAAGCCGGCAAGAACCACACCGCCTGCTGCCCGTTTCATAAGGAAAAAACCCCGTCGTTCAGCGTCAGCCCCGACAAACAGTTCTATTACTGTTTTGGCTGCGGCGCCGGCGGCAACGCCCTCGGTTTCATCATGGACCACGACAACCTGGACTTTCCCCAGGCTGTCGAGGAACTGGCCAAAGCCGCCGGCATGGAAATCCCCCGCGAGGAAAGTGGCAGGGCGCGCAAACCGCGGCAGCCGACCGATTCGCCGCTGTATCCGCTGCTCACAGCCGCCGCCGACTTTTACCGCCAAGCACTCAAAAGCCACCCATCGCGCAAAGCCGCGGTGGATTACCTGAAGGGGCGTGGACTGACAGGGGAAATCGCCCGGGACTTCGGCCTCGGCTTCGCCCCACCCGGTTGGGACAACCTGTTCAAGCACTTGAGCAGCGACACCCTGCAACAGAAAGCCATGATCGATGCTGGCCTGCTGATCGAGAACGCCGAAACCGGCAAACGCTATGATCGTTTCCGCGATCGCGTCATGTTCCCGATTCGCGACAGCCGGGGTCGCATCATCGCCTTCGGCGGGCGGGTACTGGGCGATGACAAGCCCAAATACCTGAACTCACCGGAGACCCCGGTTTTTCACAAGGGCCAGGAGCTTTACGGCCTTTATGAAGCGCGCAAGAACAACCGCAACCTCGACGAAATCATCGTCGTCGAAGGCTACATGGACGTCATTGCCCTCGCCCAGCAAGGCCTGCGCAATGCCGTCGCCACGCTGGGTACGGCCACCAGCGAAGAGCACTTGAAGCGGCTGTTCCGCGTCGTACCGAACGTATTGTTCTGCTTCGACGGTGACCAGGCAGGCCGCAATGCTGCGTGGCGAGCCCTCGAAGCGACGCTATCGAGCTTGCAGGATGGACGCCGCGCACGCTTCCTGTTCCTGCCCGAGGGCGAAGACCCGGACACCCTGGTTCGCTCTGAAGGCACCGATGCCTTCCGCGCACGAATCAATCAGCACGCACAGCCACTGGCGGATTACTTCTTCCAGCAACTGACTGAAGAAGCCGATCCACGCTCGCTCGAGGGCAAGGCGCACATGGCCACGCTTGCCGCGCCGCTGATTGATAAGGTTCCGGGCGCCAACCTGCGCACCCTGATGCGCCAGCGCCTGCTGGAGATCACCGGGCTGAGCGGTGAAGCCGTCAGCCAGTTGGTACACAGCGCACCACAGGACGCGCCGCCCGTCTATGACCCCGGCATGGACTACGACGCCATGCCCGATTACTCCGACTTCCATCAACCTCAGGAGGCCTACGCCCCCCAGCAGGAATGGACGCCGAAAAAATCCGCTACCGGCGGCAAAAAAAAATGGGACAAGAAACCGTGGAGCAAGGACGGCAAGCGTGGCGATCGCGAAGAGTACGCCCCGCGCACGCCTGTGGCAGTGGAAGCCCCAACGCTTATTGCCCTGCGCACGCTTATTCACCACCCCCAATTGGCCGGCAAGGTTGAAAGTGCCGATCATTTTGCCAACGAGAGCAACGTTTACGCCCAGGTGCTGATCGCCCTGATCGAAGCGGTGCAGAAAAATCCTCAGCTAAACTCTATTCAGTTGATGGCGCGCTGGCATGGCACCGAACAGGGGCGCTTGTTGAAGGCCCTTGCAGAAAAGGAGTGGTTGATTGATGGCGATAACCTTGAACAGCAATTTTTAGACACCATTAACAGGTTATCTGCGGGTCAACATACGCAGACCCTCGACGAACTTATCAAGAAAGCCAGGCAGCCGGGTTTATCGGCTGACGAGCAAATCCAGATAGCAAAACAGATGCGCGACCTCTTAAAACAGAACGTTTGCGCATCAAACCCGACCTCAACTGGCGCGTGAGGTCATAGCTCAGGTATAATCCTCGGCTTGTTTTTTGCCCGCCAAGACCTTCAGTGGATAGGGTGTTATGTCCGGAAAAGCGCAACAGCAGTCTCGTATTATTGAGTTGATCAAACTGGGTCGTGAGCAGAAGTATCTGACTTACGCCGAGGTCAACGACCACCTGCCCGAGGATATTTCAGATCCAGAGCAGGTGGAAGACATCATCCGCATGATTAATGACATGGGGATCCCCGTACACGAGAGTGCTCCGGATGCGGACGCCCTTATGCTGGCCGACGCCGATACCGACGAAGCCGCCGCCGAAGAGGCAGCAGCAGCGTTGGCAGCGGTCGAGACCGACATTGGTCGCACCACCGACCCTGTGCGCATGTATATGCGTGAAATGGGTACGGTAGAGCTCCTCACTCGTGAAGGCGAAATTGAAATCGCCAAGCGTATCGAGGAAGGCATCCGTGAAGTGATGGGCGCTATCGCGCACTTCCCTGGCACGGTCGACCATATTCTCTCCGAATACACTCGCGTCACCACCGAAGGTGGCCGCCTGTCCGACGTTCTGAGTGGCTACATCGACCCGGATGACGGTATTACGCCGCCTGCCGCGGAAGTGCCGCCACCGGTCGACGCGAAAGCTGAAAAAGCCGACGACGACAGCGATGACGAAGAGGGCGAATCTTCGGACGACGAAGAAGAAGCCGAAAGCGGTCCGGATCCGATCGTCGCAGCCCAGCGTTTTGGTGCTGTTTCCGATCAGATGGAAATCACTCGCAAGGCGCTGAAAAAGCACGGTCGCGACAACAAGCAGGCAATTGCCGAGCTGTTGGCCCTGGCTGAGCTCTTCATGCCGATCAAGCTGGTACCCAAGCAATTCGAAGGTTTGGTCGAGCGTGTTCGCAGTGCCCTGGATCGTCTGCGTCAGCAAGAACGTGCGATCATGCAATTGTGCGTTCGTGATGCCCGCATGCCGCGTGCCGATTTCCTGCGCCAGTTCCCGGGCAACGAAATCGACGAAAGCTGGACCGACGCGCTGGCCAAAGGCAAAAGCAAGTACGCCGAAGCCATTGCTCGCCTGCAACCGGACATCGTTCGTTGCCAGCAGAAGCTGTCCGCGCTGGAAGCCGAAACCGGCTTGACCATCGCCGAGATCAAGGACATCAACCGTCGCATGTCGATCGGTGAGGCCAAAGCCCGCCGCGCGAAGAAAGAGATGGTCGAAGCGAACTTGCGTCTGGTGATTTCCATCGCCAAGAAGTACACCAACCGTGGCCTGCAATTCCTCGACCTGATCCAGGAAGGCAACATCGGCTTGATGAAAGCGGTAGACAAGTTCGAATACCGTCGCGGCTACAAGTTCTCGACTTATGCCACCTGGTGGATCCGTCAGGCGATCACTCGCTCGATCGCCGACCAGGCACGCACCATCCGTATTCCGGTGCACATGATCGAGACGATCAACAAGCTCAACCGTATTTCCCGCCAGATGTTGCAGGAAATGGGTCGCGAACCGACTCCGGAAGAGCTGGGCGAACGCATGGAAATGCCTGAGGACAAGATCCGCAAGGTATTGAAGATCGCAAAAGAGCCGATTTCCATGGAAACCCCGATCGGTGATGACGAAGACTCCCATCTGGGCGACTTCATCGAAGACTCGACCATGCAGTCGCCTATCGATGTCGCCACCGTTGAGAGCCTCAAGGAAGCGACTCGCGAAGTACTGTCCGGCCTCACGGCACGTGAAGCCAAGGTCCTGCGCATGCGCTTCGGCATCGACATGAACACCGACCACACGCTCGAAGAGGTTGGTAAGCAGTTCGACGTCACCCGCGAGCGGATTCGTCAGATCGAAGCCAAGGCGTTGCGCAAGCTGCGCCACCCGACGAGAAGCGAGCATCTGCGCTCCTTCCTCGACGAGTAATCCAGAACCCCCGGCCCAGGCCGGGGGTTTTGCTTTTTGCAGATAAAATCCCCCGCACTTCGCTCCCGCCGTATAGCCCGTCTACACTCGAAACATTCCCCGAGCCATAACGAGACCGTTATGACCAGACTGCCGACCGTGCTTTTTTTGCTGTCGCTGATGACCTGGACTGCAACGGCTGGCGCGCTGACTCTGACCGACGAAGAACGTAGCTGGCTGACCGCCCACCCGGACTTGCGCCTGGGGGTCGATGCCTCATGGCCACCTTTTGAGTTTCGTGACGACCAAGGCCGTTATCAGGGACTTGCAGCGGACTATATCGACCTGATCCGACAACGACTGGCCATCAACCTCACGCCCATCGAGCCCGTCAGCTGGACGGTCGTACTGGAGCAGGCCAGACAGGCCAAACTCGACCTGTTGCCTGGCATCATGTCGACCCCGGAACGCCAGACCTATCTATCGTTTACGCGACCCTATCTCGACTTCCCGATTGTCATCCTAGCCCACGTGGGGGGTGCTCAGCCGCGCAAAATCGAAGACCTGTACGGCCTGAAAATCGCTGTAGTGGAGGACTACGCCCCCCATGAACTGCTGCGCACCCATCATCCAGACCTGAACCTTGTGGGCATGCCCAACGTTGCCTCGGCGCTACAGGCATTGGCAACCGATGAAGTGGACGCCGTGGTGGGTGACCTGGCATCCAGCGTCTGGAGCCTGCGCCAGCTCAAGCTCGACGGCTTGTACGTCAGCGGTGAAACGCCTTATCGCTATCAGTTGGCGATGGGCGTTCCCCGCGAAAACAAGACTCTGGTGGGCATTCTGGACAAGGTGCTGGCCGATATGGCCCCGGAAGAAATCAGTTCGATCCAGGAACGCTGGATCGGCAACGTGCTGGACCATCGCACGTTTTGGTCCGACCTGCTGGTTTACGGCCTCCCCGGGCTGCTGCTACTGGTCACCATATTGGCCGTGGTCATCCGCATCAACCGCCGCCTGAGTTCAGAAATTGCTCGTCGTGTCGACCTTGAACAGGAGCTGCGCAGCAGCGAATACCATTACCGTGGGCTTGTGGAGAGTCTTTCGGCCATTGCCTGGGAAGCTCGGATTACCGATTTTACTTACAGCTACGTGTCACCCCATGCCGAAGAGCTGCTCGGCTACCCACTGGCCCATTGGCTCATTCCAGGCTTCTGGCGCAACATCATCCACCCCGCCGACCTGACCCGTGCCCAGACCTTCTGCGATCACGAAGTGCTGGCCGGTCGCGATCACAGCCTCGATTACCGGGTCATCACCGCCGACGGCCGCTGCATTTGGGTGCGCGACATTGTCAGCTTGATCGAGCATGGGCATGAACCCGTAATGCGCGGGCTGATGATCGACATCAGCGAGGCCAAACGCACCGAGGAGGCCTTGCGCCTGTCCGAGCAGAAGTTTGCCTCGGTATTCCAGCAGTGCCCGGACATCCTGGTCATCGCACGACTCTGCGACGGCTGCCTGCTGGAGGTCAACGAAGCCTTCGAAGAACAGATCGGCCTCAAGGCTGAAGATGTCATTGGCCAGACCGCCTCCGACCTGAACATCTGGGGCATTCCCGGGGTGGGGCCGGGGCTGTTGCAACGCTTGCAGGCCGGCAGTATCCGCAATCTGGAGATGCTTTTCAGGCGCAACAATGGTCAGGTGTTTACCGGCCTGATCTCGGCCGAACCGTTCGACCTCGATACCACGCCGGCGCTGGTGGTGGTCGTGCGTGACATCCACCAACTCAAGGAAACCCAGCAACAGCTGCAAACTTCTGAAGAAAAATTTGCCAAGGCCTTCCACGCCTCGCCCGACGGTCTGCTACTGTCGCGACAGAGCGACGGCCTGCTACTGGAGGTCAACGAAGGCTTCAGCCGCATCACCGGTTTTAACAGTGCCATGTCGGTGGACCGCTCATCGCTGGAACTGGGCATCTGGGTCAATCTCAATGAGCGCAAGCAGATGCTTGACCTGCTGCACCGCGACGGTTTCGTTCGTGACTTCAGCTGCCACATTCGCCGCAGCGACGGTCAGATCCGGCTTTGCGAAGTGTCGAGCCGGCCACTGCCCATCGGCGATGAAGACTGCATGCTCACCATCGCCCGGGACATCACCGAACGACACCTGATGCAGGAAAAACTGCAACAGGCCGCGACCGTGTTCGAAAGCACCGCCGAGGGCGTATTGATCACCGACACCCAGCAACACATCAGCGCGGTCAATCGCGCCTTCACTGAAATCACCGGCTACAGCGAAAGTGAAGCATTGGGCCACACCCCTCGCCTGCTCGCCTCCGGCCTGCACGACAGTGCATTCTATGCAGCCATGTGGCATCAACTGACTGCCGAGGGACACTGGCAGGGGGAAATTTCCAACCGGCGCAAAAATGGCGAGCTGTACCCCAGCTGGCTGACCATCAGCGCGGTGCGCAACCGCGACAAATTCATCACCCACTTCGTTGCCGTGTTCGCGGATATTTCCAGCCTCAAGCACGCCCAGGCCAAGCTCGATTACCAGGCCCACCACGACCCATTGACCGGCTTGCCGAATCGCACGCTGTTCGAAAGCCGGCTACAAACAGCACTGAACAACCAACGTGAAAACGGGGGCCAGGGCGCGGTGCTGTTTCTCGACCTGGACCGATTCAAACATATCAATGACAGCCTGGGTCACCCGGTCGGCGACCTGCTCCTCAAAGGTATCGCGGTGCGCCTCAAGGAGCAGTTGCGCGACATCGACACCGTGGCGCGCCTGGGCGGCGATGAGTTCATCATCCTGCTGCCCGGCCTGCAACAGTGCAGCGACGCCGACAACATCGCGATCAAACTGCTCAACTGTTTCTGCGCCCCCTTCCAGGCTGGCGAGCATGAGTTCTTTATCAGCGCCAGCATCGGGACCAGCCTGTATCCAAAAGACGGCTGTGACGTGGCCACCCTGGTCAAGAACGCCGACGCGGCGATGTACCGCTCCAAGGCCAAGGGTCGCAATCGAGTCGAGAGCTACACTCGCGACTTGACCGCCCAGGCCAGCGAGCGCATCGCCCTGGAATACGAACTGCGCCGCGCCATCGAGCGTAATGAGCTGTTGCTGCACTATCAGCCCAAAATCAGCCTTGAGGACAATCGCCTGGTCGGCGCCGAGGCTCTCATTCGCTGGCACCACCCGACCTTTGGCGAAGTACCGCCAGAACACTTCATTTCGTTGGCCGAAGAAAACGGCATGATCCTGCAAATCGGCGACTGGGTACTCGAAACCGCCTGCCGGCAGATGTACGAATGGAGCCTGACGTATGAAAGCCTCGGGCCATTGTCGGTCAATCTTGCGGGCGCCCAATTGCGCCAGCCCAACCTGCTCGGACGGATCGACCAACTGCTCAACGACAACGGACTTAAGCCCGGATTACTGCAACTGGAAATTACCGAAAACTTCATCATGAGCCAGGCCGAGGAAGCGCTGGCGGTGTTGCATCAACTCAAGCACCTGGGCGTGCAACTGGCCATCGATGATTTCGGCACCGGTTATTCGTCCCTCAGCTACCTCAAGCGACTGCCGCTGGACATCCTCAAGATCGACCAGTCATTCGTTCGCGGCCTGCCAGATGACCCCCACGACGTGGCAATCGTGCGCGCCATCATCGCCCTGGGGCGCAGCATGCAGTTCACCGTCATCGCCGAAGGTGTCGAGACCTTGGCACAACAGCAATTCCTGGCCCAGGAAAGCTGTGAACAAATCCAGGGCTACATCGTCAGCCCCCCCATGCCCGCCGACGAATTCGCCGCGACGTTTCTTCGCATAGCCATATCGGATTTTTCGGATAGCACAGCCGAGAAACCGTCGTTATAATCCGCGACCTACTGAGGGCCTATAGCTCAGTTGGTTAGAGCAGAGGACTCATAATCCTTTGGTCCACGGTTCAAGTCCGTGTGGGCCCACCAAACAAGAAAGCCGCGCACTGCGCGGCTTTTGCGTTTTTATGAATAGGCCGATCTATCATGAGAAACGCGCTAGCCGAAACTTTGTATAAAGGGTCCGGCGCATCGCCGGATCGCTCCTGTCACATTCGGCGCCCGCTCACTCAGCTCGAGTGATCGATTCAGTACCCGCTCCACTGAAAAAATTGATCACCGCACACTCACGCGGTCGAAATTCTGCGTTAAAAAAGCCCTTTTACCTTACAGGATAAGGACCTATAAAAATCTCAATCCGCAGGCGAAAAAAAGATGTTTCGGACTGCTACAATTCCCCCGAACGCCTGCAGTGTTATTTTCAATGGGCAGCAAAAAAATGGCGCCAGTAGTAGGACGCGCCCGGCAGGAAATATCACTTAGCCGTCAAGGATTCCTGTGAGGGGAATATGATCAACGAGCCATACATCCTGTTCACAAGAATCCCGATCAAAAAGGATGATCATGGCAACCTGTTCGCCGACCCTCTTTGGGCCAAAGATATAGAGTTGCATCTGGACTACATCCAGAACTTTGGAATTTGCTGCCCTGTTGAAAAAAGCAATAAAGTCGACGGCTTGAAAAACATCACCAGCTTGAACATACAATGGCTCTACGGACTAAAAAACGACTACGGGCTAGTGTCCGTTGTTAAAAATCTTGTTCCAAACTTTATAACCGTCATAAAAGCCTGTAGAACCGCCCGAATTGTTCATTCCGATGGGGCAGGCTGGGCATTCCCGTTGTCTTTTTATCTTCTGCCACTCAAGCCGCTCATGCGCTTCCAATGGATCATTGTCATTGAGTCTTCATTCTGGATGCTCAGTCAGGGGGAGCCCAGGACCTTTAGAAAGGCCATTGAACACTACGCGCACAAGATTCTGTTGAAACGCTGTTTGAAGCGGGCAAACGCAAGGATATTTACCCAGTCATTTTATCGGGAATATTTTCTGGGCGACGATGACAGCCGAGCTTTGATAAACCATGCCACTTGGGTGGACAAACAACACGTCACCAATCAAGAGGCGGTCGAAAACAAATTCAGAGACCGGCTCGATGGCGCACTCAATATCTTTTACCCATCGCGTCTGGCGGAGGATAAAGGTGTACTCGTTGTACTCGATGCCATAAAAAAATTGAAACATGACAACTTGAACATCAATGTAACCGTCATGGGTTCAGGCGATCTTAAAGAGCATTGCCAGCGATTTGCCGAAGAAGATCACGGGGGCGTAAAAGTCCGGTTTCAAGACGCTGTCAATTATGGGGAGGACTTTTTCAACGTCATTTCCCAATATGACTGGTTGCTCGTCCCGACCCTGAAACAGGAGCAGCCCCGGATCATTTTTGACGCCTTCAGCCAGGGCGTGCCGGTCATCGCCTCCGACACCTCGGGAATTCTGGACATCACCAATGAGGACAACGCCCTGATCTTTGCAACGGGCAATTCGTCCAGCCTGGCAGACAGCATTCGGCATATCGCCCGGCATCCCGAACTGGCATTGAAGATGGGGCTGGCCGGTCTGGAATACGCGACTGGCAAAACCCACCTACAGATGCACCAGGACCGGGAAAAATTCCTCAAGAACAGTCTGGAACCCTACGCCAGCCACCCAACCTGAGTGCCGCGCTCACACGCGCAACAATGGAATGGCCTGAACTACCGGCAATCTTTCCAGCGAGTCTCGGCCGAACACCACCTCGTAGGTATCCGCCGCCCTCCCCCACTGTTCGACGATCGCCATGCCGCCAACCAGCAAGCTTCCCAGTTCGATGATCGTGTCGGCCTGGTCCTCGACGACGGTTTGAGTTCGAACCCAGATCCCATCCGTCAGGGTCTTCAGCTCGGTCGCGATGCGTTCGGGCGACCCTGGATCCGTTTCGGGATAGCAGATGTTGCGCAGCAAATGCTGTAGTTCTTTGACCTTCGCGTAATCCTGTTCCGCTCCCAACGCACCTTTGAGAATGGCGATTGCCTTCGTTTTGTCGACCCCAGCCGGAGAAAGTGTCTGCGCCATGACGCCGGCAAAGAGCACCATCATCCGCGCTTCCAGGTGCGCTTTCATGACCGCCATCGACGCAATTGGCTTCGCCAGGGTGATGGTGGCACCTCCGTGATGCCTCAAGTCCATGGTCACGGCCAGGGTCACACCGCCGGTTGCAAACCCCAGGGTGCGCGCCACGACGTAGTGGCCCATTTCGTGATGAGCGATCTGCAAAGCATGTTCGCGTACCGCGCTGGGCATGATCCTGGACATTTCTGCGCCTCGCTTCCTTCGATTCTGCATTCCACTATGGGCAATACATGACTGTCCAGACCCGATATCAAGCATTTACTGCCGCCAGCGTCTGCGGTGCCTGTAACATGTTCAATCCTGGATCTGTACCGCTGGAGCCCACCCATTGCACGACATCCGTCCGCCCGTTCTTGACGAAATCGACCGCCAACTGATCGCAGCCCTGCAGATCAATGCCCGCGAGAGCGTGGCCATGCTTGCCCGGCAACTGGGTATCGCGCGCACCACCGTCACGTCCCGGCTCGCGCGCCTGGAAAAGGCCAAGGTGATTACCGGATACGGTGTGCGCCTGGGTCAGCGGGTGGTGGACGGCGGCTTGCAGGCCTATGTGGGCATTACCGTGCAACCACGCTCCGGCAAGGAAGTACTGCGTCGTCTCAGCGCCATGGCGCAGGTGCAACAGTTGTGCGCGGTCAGTGGCGAATTTGATTATGTGGCGTGGCTGCGCACGGACTCACCGGAGCAACTGGATCAATTGCTGGACCAGATCGGCTCGGTCGACGGGGTAGAGAAGACCACCACCTCGATCATCCTGAGCAGCAAAATTGATCGGGGCCAGCCGGTTTGAACGGTTCGTAAAGCAACAACTATGATGTCGTCATTCGTCATATTGACCAAATAACTATCATAATGACGACACTTTGCGCCTTATTAACGTGTTCTACGCTCTCTAGAATGGCTGCCATCTTTTCCTATACTCAGACGCGCATCCCGTGTCCGGTCGCCAGTAAGGTCAGCCATGAACAAGAACAATCGCCACCCTGCAGACGGTAAGAAACCAGTCACCATTTTCGGCCCGGATTTCCCCTTCGCCTTCGACGACTGGATCGAACACCCGGCGGGCCTGGGCAGCATTCCTGCACACCATCACGGCGCCGAAGTGGCGATCGTCGGCGCGGGCATCGCTGGTCTGGTGGCGGCCTACGAGCTGATGAAGCTGGGGCTTAAGCCGGTCGTCTACGAAGCCTCGAAATTGGGTGGGCGCCTGCGCTCGCAAGCGTTCAACGGCACCGACGGGATCGTCGCCGAGTTAGGCGGCATGCGGTTTCCAGTGTCCTCCACCGCGTTCTACCACTATGTGGACAAACTGGGTCTTCAGACCAAACCTTTCCCCAATCCCCTGACGCCTGCCTCCGGCAGCACCGTCATCGACCTGGAAGGCACCACTCACTACGCACAGAAACTGGCTGACCTTCCTGCACTGTTCCAGGAAGTGGCTGACGCCTGGGCTGACGCGCTGGAGGCTGGATCGCAATTCTCCGACATCCAGCAAGCGATCCGCGACCGCGACGTACCGCGCCTCAAAGAGCTGTGGAACACCCTTGTCCCATTATGGGACGACCGCACCTTCTACGACTTCGTTGCGACTTCCGAAGCGTTCGCCAAGCTAACTTTCCACCATCGGGAAGTGTTCGGCCAGGTTGGATTCGGCACGGGCGGCTGGGACTCGGACTTCCCGAACTCGATGCTGGAAATTTTCCGCGTGGTCATGACCAACTGCGACGATCACCAACACCTGGTGGTCGGCGGCGTGGAGCAAGTCCCACAGGGTATCTGGCGGCATGCTCCAGAGCGTTGCGTACACTGGCCGCAAGGCACCAGCCTCAAGTCACTGCACCGTGGAGCACCGCGCTCCGGGGTGAAAAAAATAGCTCACGCCGCCGATGGCCGATTTGCCGTCACCGATAACAACGGCGATACCCGCGAATACGCGGCGGTGCTGACCACTTGCCAAAGCTGGCTGTTGACCACCCAGATCGAATGCGACGAAACCCTGTTCTCGCAAAAAATGTGGATGGCCCTGGACCGTACCCGTTACATGCAATCCTCGAAGACCTTCGTGATGGTCGACCGCCCGTTCTGGAAGGACAAGGACCCGGAAACCGGCCGCGACCTGATGAGCATGACCCTCACCGACCGCCTGACCCGTGGCACGTACCTGTTCGACAACGGCGACGACAAACCCGGGGTCATCTGCCTGTCGTACTCGTGGATGAGCGACGCGCTGAAAATGCTCCCACACCCGGTGGAGAAACGCGTGAAGCTGGCGCTCGACGCCCTCAAGAAGATCTATCCGAAAGTCGACATTGCCGCACGGATCATCGGCGACCCGATCACCGTCTCCTGGGAGGCCGACCCGCACTTCCTCGGGGCCTTCAAAGGTGCGCTGCCCGGTCACTATCGCTACAACCAACGCATGTACGCGCACTTCATGCAGGACGAAATGCCGGCAGAACAGCGCGGGATTTTCATTGCGGGCGACGATGTATCGTGGACGCCAGCATGGGTCGAAGGCGCGGTGCAGACCTCACTCAATGCGGTCTGGGGCATCATGAAACACTTCGGCGGTGAAACTCACGCCGAGAACCCGGGTCCAGGAGATGTGTTCAAAGAGATCGGTCCGATCGCCCTGCCCGAGTAAGAGGAATCCCAAATGCGCGTAGCTCTTTACCAATGCCCACCGCTGCCCCTGGATGTCGCCGGTAACCTGCAACGCCTGCATCAGCTGGCGCTGGAGGCCAAGGGCGCCGACCTGCTGGTGGTGCCGGAGATGTTCCTGACCGGCTACAACATCGGCGTCGATGCGGTCAGCGTGCTGGCCGAGGTGTACAACGGTGAGTCGGCCCAGCAAATCGCGCGCATCGCCAAAGCCGCCGGGATTGCCATTTTGTATGGATATCCCGAGCGCACCGAGGATGGGCAGATCTACAACGCGGTACAGTTGATCGACGCTAACGGCGAGCGCCTGTGCAACTACCGCAAGACTCACCTGTACGGCGACCTCGACCGCTCGATGTTCAGCGCCGGTCGCGACGATTTCCCAATCGTGGAGCTTAACGGCTGGAAGCTCGGTTTCCTGATCTGCTACGACCTGGAGTTTCCGGAGAACGCGCGGCGCCTGGCCCTGGCGGGTGCCGAGCTGATTCTGGTGCCAACGGCGAACATGATTCCCTACGACTTTGTCGCCGACGTGACCGTGCGCTCCCGAGCCTTCGAAAACCAGTGCTACGTGGCATACGCCAACTATTGCGGCAGCGAAGGCGACATTCAGTATTGCGGACAGAGCAGCATCGCCGCGCCGGATGGAAGCCGCATCGCCCAGGCTGGCCTGGATGAAGCCCTGATCGTCGGGGAGCTCGATCGCCCGTTGCTAAACGACTCTCGCGCCGCCAATCGCTACTTGCTCGATCGCCGCCCGGAGCTATACGGCGAGCTGAACAAGCGCTGATCCATCGTTATCCGCTAGCATGAGCGCTTCTCTGTCCTGGAAGTGCTCATGCCTGCGCCGATTCCCTCTCGCCCCCACACGGAAACCCTGGCCAACGGCTTGCGGGTGACGCTACGTCATGCCCCTGACTTAAAGCGCTGCGCGGCGGCATTAAGGGTCGCGGCTGGCAGTCATGATGTGCCGCTGGCCTGGCCGGGCCTGGCGCATTTCCTTGAGCACCTGCTGTTTCTCGGCACAGTCCGTTTCCCTGGAAATCAAGGGTTGATGGCCTACGTTCAATGTCACGGCGGGCAGGTCAATGCGCGAACCAGTGAGCGCACGACCGACTTCTTTTTCGAGCTGCCCCCCAAGCATTTCAGCGCAGGGCTTGAACGACTGTCAGACATGCTCGCTCATCCGCGAATGAGTCCGGACGATCAACAGCGTGAACGCGAGGTGTTGCACGCCGAATTTGTCGCCTGGTCGCAGGATGCGCGGGCGCAACAGCAGCTGGCGCTGTTCGATGGGCTTTCGGCGGCTCATCCATTACGAGGGTTTCACGCTGGTAATCGCGACACGTTGCCGGTGCCGGAAGCGGACTTCCAATTGGCACTGAAGGATTTCCATCAGCGTTTCTACCAGACCGGACAGATGACCTTGAGCCTGGCGGGGCCACAGAGTATCGAAGATCTGCGGCAACTGGCGCTGGGTTTCGGTGCAGTGATTACAACCGGAGAAAACATCCCACAGACAAAACCGTTGGCGCTGATGGCGTCCTCGGACAGCACGTATCAACAGGTGAGCGAGCGCCGGCTCGATCTGCTCTTCACGTTTGAATCGCTGCCTCCTTCTTCGGGTGAGGCGTTGGCGTTCCTGTGTCACTGGCTGAACCTCGGAAAACCCGGAGGGTTGCTGTCACAGTTGCGTGCCAGTGACTTGGCGGAGCGTTTGAAGGCGCAGGTGCTGTATCGGTTTGCCGAACAAGCCGTGCTGCATATCGAGGTCGCCACAACAGCCCCGCCGAACGTAGTCCGCGAGAACCTCCTCGACTGGCTGGGCTTCTTTGCCACGCAGGATTGGTCGGCTCTGCGTGACGAATACACGGTCTTGCAGGCACGTCAGCAACAGATGAGCAGCGCCCTGGAATTGGCCCGCCTGGACAGTGAACAGCTCGAAATCGGTTTATCCAATCAAGGTGTCGTCGCGCTTGAACACATCCTGAAGACGATGGGCGCTGTGGATAACTTCAGCGGTGAATGGCAGTTGCCCGCACCCAATCCGTTCCTGCACCTCGAAGCCCCCGCCCAGAATGCTGGCCTTATTCGCGGTCAAACCAGCAAACACCGAGGCCTGAGAACCTTTGCCCAGGATCGCTCGCGCAACCGTCGTGAAACTTCGCCGATGCAATTCAGCCAGGCCCTGCCAGACAATACGGCACAGGGGGCAATCTACCTGCGCTGGCGACTGCAGGCCTCGCCTCAGCCACGTCTGCAACAACATCTTGAGGACCGACTGCAACCGCTGTGCGAAGAAGCCCGCCAAGCCGGCGTCGAGATATCATTCAGCGCTTCGGGCAATGAATGGCTGCTGAGAGTGACGGGGCTGCAGGAGTCGATGCCGAATATTTTGGAACACGTGCTGAAAGAACTGGCGACGCCCGTCGGTGGCTGCTCACTTGAGGTGTCGGAAAATCCTGCGCTGATCCCGATCAAGCAGCTGCTCAAAGTCTTGCCCGATCATTGCCTTGAGCCGTCAGCGCTCTGCGATGATGCGCAGCAGCTGTGGTCCACCGCACGGTGGGAAGGCTTGGCCGTCGGTCTCTCAGCGCAGACGCAGGCCGCACTGGGGTTGGCCCTGAGCCGCGTACCCGGTATTGCCGATGGCCAAGTGGCAACCGCACGCTCGATCAACGGGCAGCGTCTGTGGACAACGTTGGATACCAGCTCCAGCGAACACGCGATTCTGCTGTTCTGCCCGACAGCTACGCGGGAAATCTCCGACGAGGCTGCCTGGCGTCTCTTAGGGTTGGTCTGTCAGACGCCGATCTATCAGCGTCTACGTGTTGAACTGCAATTGGGTTATGCCGTCTTCAGCTCTCTACGGCAGATCCATGGGCGGACCGGGCTGCTGATTGGCGTACAGTCGCCAAGTACCCCACCTCTGCAATTGCTGGAACACATTGAACGCTTCTTCGGCGAGCTACCCGCCATGATCGAGGCGATCGATGCCGCCACGTTCATCTCCCAGCGCCAGTCACTCGCCGAGCAATTCGATCCGGCCCTATTGCCGCTGGCCCAGGCCGCCGAACAGCTCTGGCAGGGTAAACAGGCAGGCCACTCGTCGGATTACCTGGCTCAGTTGCCATTGGCGATTCAGGCCCTCCAACACAGCGATTTGATCGCCGCCGCCCACCGACTGAAGGATACCGAAGGTGGCTGGCGATGCCTGGCCACCCGTTCTGAACCGCCGCCTCCCTGGCGCTTGACACGAGGATCTTTACCGCTGGTGCAATGAGCTTTTTCCGAGATTGCCGGCCATTCATTTGTAAATTTGAGTAACATAGCCACCTAACTATCTGAACATCTCCGGTTGGAGGTGGACTATATGTATAGCTATCAACCGTCCCATCACCACAAGGAGCGCTCCCATGTCCTGGTCCAAGCCTGCTTACACCGACCTGCGTATCGGCTTTGAAGTCACCATGTACTTCGCCAGCCGCTAAGGTTGTAGACTCAAAGCGATGTGCAACGCCTCGGTTTACCGGGGCGTTTTTATTTTCAGAGTTGAATGACGGAGCGCCCATGTTTGTCCAGATCCTAGGTTCCGCTGCCGGCGGCGGTTTCCCCCAGTGGAACTGCAACTGCGTGAACTGCGCAGGTTTTCGCGACGGCAGCCTGAATGCCAAGGCCCGTACTCAGTCATCCATTGCGATTTCCGATGACGGTATCAACTGGGTCCTGTGCAACGCCTCGCCGGACATCCGTGCCCAGCTCCAGAGCTTCGCCCCAATGCAACCGGGCCGGGCCCTGCGCGACACCGGCATCAGCGCCATTGTGTTGATGGACAGCCAGATCGACCACACCACCGGCCTGCTCAGCCTGCGCGAGGGATGCCCGCACAACGTCTGGTGCACCGACATGGTCCATGAAGACCTGAGCACCGGTTTCCCGCTGTTCACCATGCTTACCCACTGGAACGGCGGGCTAAGCTGGAACCGCATCGAGCTGGACCGCAGCTTCACCATTCCCGCTTGCCCGAGTCTGCGTTTCACCCCACTGCCACTGCGCAGTGCGGCGCCACCGTATTCACCGCATCGCTTCGACCCGCATCCTGGCGACAACATCGGGCTCATCGTCGAGGACCTGAACACCGGCGGCAAGCTGTTCTACGCCCCTGGCCTGGGCAAGGTGGACGCACCGCTGATGCAGATCATGGAAGGCAGCGACTGCCTGCTGGTGGATGGCACGTTATGGGATGACGACGAAATGCAACGCCGAGGCGTCGGCACCCGCACCGGCCGCGAAATGGGGCACTTGGCACAGAACGGCGCTGGCGGCATGCTCGAGGTGCTGGACCAGTTGCCCAAGCAGCGCAAGGTGCTTATCCACATCAACAACACCAACCCGATTCTCGATGAAGACTCGCCGGAGCGCGCGGAGCTGGTTCGGCGTAACGTCGAAGTCGCGTATGACGGGATGAGTATTGTTTTGTAAGAGGCCAAGACTGCTTCGCGGCCTATCGCGAGCAGGCTCGCTCCCATACGATGACGGGCTGCCTGCATTTACAGCAAAGCTCGCGATGAGGCCCTATCCGACACCGCTGGAGCCCCAAAATGACTGACACCCCGCTCTCCCCCGCCGAATTCGAAGCCGCCCTGAGGGCCAAGGGCGCCTATTACCACATCCATCACCCTTACCACGTGGCGATGTACGAAGGCCGGGCGACCCGTGAGCAAATCCAGGGCTGGGTCGCCAACCGTTTCTACTATCAGGTGAACATCCCCCTGAAGGACGCGGCCATCCTGGCCAACTGCCCGGACCGCGAAATCCGCCGCGAGTGGATTCAGCGCCTGCTCGATCACGATGGCGCCCCTGGCGAAGACGGCGGAATTGAAGCCTGGTTGCGCCTGGGCCAGGCTGTCGGCCTCGACCCTGACCAATTGCGTTCCCAGGAACTGGTCCTGCCCGGTGTGCGTTTTGCCGTGGACGCCTACGTCAACTTCGCCCGCCGTGCGAGCTGGCAGGAAGCCGCCAGCAGCTCGCTGACCGAACTGTTCGCGCCGCAAATACACCAGTCGCGCCTGGACAGCTGGCCCCAGCATTACCCGTGGATCGACCCGGCAGGCTACGAATACTTTCGCACTCGCCTGGGCCAGGCGCGGCGCGATGTCGAGCATGGACTGGCGATCACCCTGCAACACTACACGACACGGGAAGGCCAGGAGCGCATGCTGGAAATTCTCCAGTTCAAACTGGACATTCTTTGGAGCATGCTCGACGCCATGAGCATGGCCTACGAATTGAAACGCCCGCCATATCACAGCGTGACCGAACAACGGGTCTGGCATAAAGGAATCAACCTATGAGTTTCGACCGCAGCAAAACCCCGACCTGGCGTCCCGGCTACCGTTTCCAGTACGAACCGGCGCAAAAAGGCCACGTGCTGCTGTACCCCGAAGGCATGATCAAACTCAATGACAGTGCCGCGCTGATCGGTGGTTTGATCGACGGCCAACGCGACGTCGCGGCGATCATCACCGAGCTCGACAAGCAGTTCCCCGGGGTACCGGAACTGGGTGACGACATCGAGCAATTCATGGAGGTTGCCCGTGCTCAGCACTGGATCGAACTTGCCTGACGACGTGTCGGATAAGTTACCGCCCAAGCCCGAAGTCGGCCTGCCGCTGTGGCTGCTGGCCGAGCTGACCTATCGTTGCCCATTGCAATGCCCCTACTGCTCCAACCCGCTGGACTTCGCCGAGCAAGGCAAAGAGCTGAGCACCGAGCAGTGGATCAAGGTGTTTCGTGAAGCGCGGGAAATGGGCGCGGCGCAACTGGGCTTTTCCGGTGGCGAACCGCTCGTGCGCCAGGACCTTGCGCAGTTGATTGGCGAGGCGCGCAAGCTCGGTTTCTATACCAACCTGATCACTTCGGGCATTGGTCTGACCGAGCAGAAAATCAGTGACTTCAAAAAGGCCGGCCTGGACCATATCCAGATCAGTTTCCAGGCCAGCGACGAGCAAGTGAACAACCTGCTGGCCGGTTCAAAAAAAGCGTTCGCGCAGAAACTGGAGATGGCCCGTGCAGTAAAGGCCCATGGCTATCCAATGGTGCTGAACTTCGTTACCCATCGGCACAACATCGATAAAATCGACCGCATCATCGAGCTGTGCATTGCCCTCGAAGCCGACTTCGTTGAACTCGCCACCTGCCAGTTCTACGGTTGGGCACAACTCAATCGGGTGGGCCTGCTGCCGACCCAGGAACAACTGACGCGCGCTGAACGCATCACCAACCAATATCGCGCCAAACTGGAAGCAGAAGGACACCCCTGCAAGCTGATTTTCGTCACTCCGGACTATTACGAAGAACGCCCGAAGGCCTGCATGAACGGCTGGGGCAGTATTTTTCTGACAGTGACACCCGACGGTACAGCCCTTCCCTGTCACGGTGCCCGACAGATGCCGGTGCAATTTCCCAATGTGCGCGATCACAGCATGCAACACATCTGGTACGACTCCTTTGGCTTCAACCGTTTTCGCGGCTACGACTGGATGCCAGAGCCTTGCCGCTCCTGCGACGAAAAAGAAAAGGACTTTGGCGGCTGTCGCTGTCAGGCGTTCATGCTCACCGGCGACGCCAGCAACGCCGACCCAGTGTGCAGCAAATCGCAGCATCACGGCATGATTCTCAAGGCCCGCGAAGAGGCCGAGCACGCCACCGAAACCATCGAACAACTGGCCTTTCGCAATGAACGAAACTCACGCCTCATCGCCAAAAGCTGAACCGCTCAGCGCCGCCAATGCCGTGGCCGCTGGCGTCGACTTTGCCGAACTGCTGGTGGGGCAGCATGGCCTGTTCTGGAATGAATACCGCCCCGAAGATGCTGCATGCCGCATCTGGCATTGGCGTGACGACCAGGCACATTGCCTGACGCCCGACGGTTTCAGCGTACGCAGTCGGGTGTACGAATATGGCGGTGGAGCGTTTTGCCTGACAGACGATGGAATCGTGTTCGTCAACGAAGCAGACCAGCAGTTGTATCGCCAATCGCTGCAGGGCGAAACACCCGTGCCGCTGACGTCCGGTGAATGCCGGTATGGCGATCTGAAGTTCGCCGAGGGTCAGGTTCTGGCCGTGGAAGAACAGCGCAATCACCACCGTCTGGTGGCCATTGATCTGGCGAACGGGAACCGCCATCTGTTGGCCGAGGGTGCTGATTTCTATGCTGCGCCGACGCTGAGCCCCGACGGACAGCGCCTGGCCTGGATCGAATGGAGCCGTCCGGATCAGCCCTGGACCGCTACGCGCCTGATGGTCGCCGAGCGCACAAACGGCGGCGTTTTTCCCCCAGCTCGCTGCGTGGCCGGCGAAGAAACTCAGGAATCGGTACAACAGCCCCGTTTCGATGAGCATGGTCGTCTTTATTGCCTGACGGATCGCGCCGGGTACTGGCAGCCTTGGGGGGAGTCACCGGACGGTTTGCGAGCTTTGCCCAGCGTTGCGGCCGACCACGGCCCCGCGCCTTGGCAACTGGGTGGCTGCACCTGGCTGCCACTCGCAGATAACGCTTTTCTGGCCAGTTGGACCGAAGACGGTTTCGGCCGACTCGCCATTTGCACGGAAACCGTTGAAGACTTCACCGGCGACTACAGCCGTTTCCGACATTTGGCCATGGATGAAGATTTCATCTACTGCATCGCTGCCTCCCCCGTCAGACCATCCGCGATCAACGCCATCGAGCGCACTACCGGAGAAGCGAAAGTGCTGGCGGGCGGCGAGGCACCATTGCCGGCAGAACGGATCAGCGTCCCGCAAACCCTGCGTTACCCGAGCGGCTCGGGCGAGGCACACGGATTCTTTTATCCCGCGATGTCCGGCGAGGCGAAACCGCCGCTGGTGGTATTCATCCACGGCGGCCCGACGTCAGCGTGCTACCCGATACTGGATCCGCGCATTCAGTATTGGGCGCAACGCGGTTTCGCCGTGGCCGACCTCAATTACCGTGGCAGCAGCGGCTATGGGCGGGCGTACCGCCAGGCGCTGTATTTGAGCTGGGGGGAAGTGGATGTAGAGGATGCTTGCGCGGTGGTGACACATCTCGCCAACCGTGGCTTGATCGATGGCGACAAAGCGTTCATTCGCGGTGGCAGTGCCGGTGGCTACACCACGTTGTGCGCCCTGGCGTTCAACACGGTGTTTCGCGCCGGCGCGAGTCTCTACGGGGTCAGCGATCCCGTGGCGCTGGGCCGGGTCACCCACAAGTTCGAGGGCGATTACCTGGATTGGCTGATCGGCGATCCCGACAGGGACGCCGAACGCTACGCCTCTCGTACGCCTCTGCTTCATGCAGGAAACATCCGCGTACCGATGATCTTCTTCCAGGGTGAACTCGACGCCGTCGTGGTGCCCCAACAGACCCGCGACATGGTCGAGGCTCTACAGGAAAACGGCATCCTGGTTGAAGCCCATTACTATCCCGACGAACGCCATGGTTTCCGCAAGGCGGGGAACCAGGCCCATGCACTGGAGCACGAGTGGTTGTTTTACAAGCGGGTGATGAAATCATCCACTTGAGATAGCGTCGTTCCAATTGCTGGCAAGCCAGCCCCTACAGATTACGCAATCCCCTGCAGAAGCTGGCTTGCGAGCGATAACTGCCTACCGGCCGCCGCGACTCTCAGCGCTTGGCGATGATGTAGACCGCATGCACGATCCCCGGAATGTAACCGCACAACGTCAGCAGAATATTCAGCCAGAACGCTCCACCGAAGCCGACCTGCAGAAACACACCCAGTGGCGGTAGAAGAATAGCGATGATGATGCGAATGAAATCCATGGGGCAGCTCCTGATTTGAAGTGGGCGCGTGCGCCCTACAGCTAATCGACCTGCGCCGTTCGTCAGGGTTCAGTTCGCGAATTCAGGCCAGTATTTCCAGCCCGTGTTTCTGCACGATGCTCAGCAGTTTGAGCGCCATGCCACTGGGGTGTTTGGCGCCGGCTTCCCATTGCTTTACCGTCGATGCACTGGTGTTCAGATAACGTGCGAACACCGGCTGGCTGACATTGTTGCGCTCGCGCAGCGCCTTGATCTGCTCCGCCGGGATCGCATCGGGAACAGTTGCAAGGCAGGACTCATCGAACTCGCGCATGGTTGCCTTGCTGATTGCGCCGATGGCGTACAGGGCGCTGGCGGATTCGTGTACCGATTCCAATGCCTCACTTTTGAACTTTCTACTCATGAAAAACCTCCAAAAACTCCTTTGTATCCAGCAGGGACTGGAGTTGCAGTTCTGTCAGCATCTCGTAGGTCTTCGCCACTTTCCGAAAGCCGATCAAATCCGCTTGACTGATATTGCTTTGATCTTTTTTGGCGTACAGGAATTGATACACCCAGTAACGCTCACCCTTGGCCACAACAATCGAGCGATGTCGATTGGCATTCAAGCGTTTCTTCCAAACCCCACCGCCGAGGCTTTCGGCCTGGCCCCTTAGCATTTGCGCAAAAGCGTCGCGAAGCTCGTCATCGCCAATCCATGCCTTGCCAGCCTGCACGGCAAAACGCTTGGTCTTGAACAACCGGGGTCTCATCGGCATCCCTTCCTAAAAAAACATACCACTTAGTGGTATATAAATCAAAGCCTGCTGAATGACTCTGTCACTCTGCGGGCATCGGCACTCCTTGCCGACGTGCACTAAAAAACCACCGATCGCGCCATCGCTCAAGCACCGATTGGCATCTGGAAAAATGCAGAGACAAAAAAACGCCCCACGTCAAAAGAATCAAACGTGGGGCGACGCGTTATACCGCGAGACGGTTCGGAAATTCGTGCAGGACGTTGCTGTCAGACGGCAATCCCTTTGCGGCATTGCAGTTGTGCCGTCCGCACGCGGGAGAAGGCACGGGCCAGGCGCAGGAGCATTTCGTCGATGTTGGCGTTGCTGACCGTGAGCGCCGGGGTGAAACGCAAGCAATCGGGTTGCGGGGCGTCGAGCAACAGGCCTTCGGACATGGCGGCCTTGACCACTGCCCCAGCCGAAGCGTCGGACAGGGTCAGGCCCCAAAGCAGCCCCTGGCCTCGCAATTGGCCATGGCCATAGCGATGCGCCAGTCGCGCCAGGCCTTCGCGCAAATGCTCGCCAGTCTCCCCGACATGCTTGAGAAACCCCTTGTCCTGCACGCTGCCGAGTACGGCAAGCGCGGCCGCCGTCATCAAAGCATTGCCGTGATGAGTACCCGTCAGCTCGCCCACATCGAAACAGCAGGCTTTGCCCCGGGCCAGGAGTGCCGCAACCGGTACTCCGCCACCCAGCCCTTTACCGAGCACGACGATATCTGCCCGCACGCCGTAGTATTGCTCCGCGAGCAAGGTGCCGAGACGACCGACGCCGGTTTGCACTTCATCCAGGATCAACAGAATGCCCAGCTCACGGCACAGGCGCTCAACGCCCTTGAGGTAATGCTCGGTGGCGGGGATAACCCCGGCTTCGCTCTGGACCGGTTCAAGCATGATCGCGACGGTTTGTGCGTCGACGGCGGCATGCAACGCGGCCAGATCGTTGAACGGCACATGGCTGAAGCCCGGCAGCTGTGGCTCGAAACGGTTGGCCAGGTTGACACTGTCTGACGCCGGAATAGTCCCGAGACTGCGGCCGTGGCACCCATTGTTGGCGACGATGATCCCCGAAGCGCCTCCGCGGTGCAGTTGGCCCCACTTGCGTGCCAGCTTGATCGCTGCCTCACACGCCTCGCTGCCAGTGTTGAGCAGGTACGCCTGATCGCTGCCGGTACTGGCGCAAAGACGTTCAGCGAGATTGAGCATGCCACGGTTATGCAGACCAAAGCCTGGATTGATCAGCGACTGAGCCTGAGCGGAAATGGCGTTGACCAACACTGATGGGCTGTGCCCAAGACTATTGGCGCCGTTACCCTGAGAGAAATCGAGGTAAGCGCGATCATCGCTGTCCCACAACCATGAACCCTGCCCTCGCACAAAGACCTGCTTGGGCCGCTCGACGCTGGGCATCAGGTATTCGCTGGATGAGGCGTCGTCCGTGGACGGCATGAACGCCTCCTCACTCAGGTCTTCGAGGCTGGGGGTACTGCGCCGCAAACTGAACAAATTCATACAAAAAAACCTTCATTGAGGTTTTTTGCCTTACCTATGCAAACACCCTTTCGGTGAATGGTATTCATCGCGCTCTCTGGCCCTGTAAGCCTAGTGAATGCGGTTAGACTAGGCCTATGCCGGTCCCTGGACCATTTCGTTTTTCCAGTATTTTCAATAAGTAAAACTTATGGATTTCAAACAACTGCGTTATTTCGTCGCGGTCTACGAAGAGGGCCATGTCGGACGGGCCGCCGAGCGTCTGTCGATCTCTCAACCAGCGCTGTCCCAACAGATTCGCCAGCTTGAGCAGAACCTCGATCTCAGCTTGTTCGAGCGCAGCAGCAAACGCCTGCTGCCGACCCTGGCTGCCCACACCTTGTACAACCACGCCCTCCCCTTGCTCGACGGCTTGCAACGGGCCCGTGAAGCGATGGGCAACTTCAAGGGTCAGGCCCTGCGAACACTGGCCATCGGCGTGCTGCAAACGGTGCACAGCAGCCTGGTGCCGCAGCTGCTCGAGCGTGTGCGCAAGGCGCAGCCGCATCTGGTGGTGCAGATCTATGAGCTCTCGGGTCTGGAGATTGAGCGACGCCTGCTCAGTGGTACCCTGGACATCGGCATCAGCTACCTGCCACCACGCCAACCGGGATTGCATGGCGTGATGCTGTACGAAGACGAACTGACTCTCGTCATCCCGGCTGATCATCCGTTGCGCGAATTCAAGAAGGTTTCCATGGTGCAGGCAGCCGAACTGCCGATGTTGTTGCTGGGCGAGGAGTTTCAGGTGCGGCAGATCTGGCAGACGCAACTGGCCAGCCTGGGGCGGCGACCGCAAGTGCAGGCGGAGTTGAATAACATGGCGGGGATTCTCGACAGCCTGCCCCACACCCGCTTGGCAACCGTGTTGCCGGGGCGATCACAAAAAGTACTGGGCAGCCATGAGCTGCTGTGGAAGCCTCTGACCGAACCGCGAGTACCGCTGAAAGTCGGGCTGGTATGTCGTGATGTACAACGTCAACAGGCATCAATGACGTTGTTACGCAATTTGCTGGAAGAAGTGATGAGTGCCACGGATGATCGCTCGATAACCCCTGACGGGCTGAGCGGATAACTTTTCTGCGGGCATAAGAAAACCCCGCCGAAGCGGGGCTTTGCAGACTGTTTCCCTGACATCCATTTCACTCCGCCATCCTGGCAGAATCCTACGTGTCCGTGTTGTTACTTGCGCTTTCCTGCGCGACGTCCATGTGAAGTAGATTAGCCGTGGATCCAATCTGCATCTATGGGAGATGAGCAGCACGTCGTGTAAGAGAATGCTTACACGACGTTTCACAGTCAGAACTGTGCGGCATCCAGCAGGAACAGCGACTCGCTGCCTGCCCACACCGATGCGCTGAGCGAGTGAATACGTGGCAGCAAGCGTGCGAAATAGAAGCGCGCCGTACCCACTTTGCTCGCATAGAAATCGTCCTGTGTTTCCTTGCCCAGCGCCGCCTTGGCCATCAATGCCCACATGTAGGCGTAGGCAACATAACCGAAGGTTTGCAGGTACTCGACCGAAGCCGCGCCGATTTCATTCGGGTTGTTCTTAGCCCGGTCCAGCAGCCAGGCTGTCAGTTCATCCAACGTGGTCAACGCGTCATTCAGCGGTTGGGTGAACTCGCCCAGATCGGCACTGGCCGTTGTGGTGAAGTGCCGAATCTCATCGGCGAAGAGCTTGTAGAAAGCTCCGCCGCTGCCAACGACCTTGCGCCCTACAAGGTCCAGCGCCTGAATGCCGTTGGTGCCTTCGTAGATCTGGGTGATGCGCACGTCACGCACCAACTGCTCCTGGCCCCACTCACGGATGTAACCGTGGCCGCCGAACACCTGCTGGCCGTGAACGGTGGTTTCCAGGCCGAGGTCGGTCAGGAATGCCTTGGCTACCGGAGTCAGCAGCGCCACCAGGTCTTCTGCACGCTTGCGGGTGGCGGCGTCTTCGCTGAACTTGGCGGTGTCCAACTGCATGGCCACGTAAGTGGAGAACGCGCGGCCGCCTTCGTTCGCAGCTTTCATGGTCAGCAGCATGCGGCGCACGTCCGGATGCACGATGATCGGGTCTGCAACCTTGTCTTTGTTCTGCGCACCCGTCGGTGAACGGCTTTGCAGGCGATCGCGGGCATACTCGACGGCGTTCTGGTAGGAACGCTCACCCGTCGCGAGCCCCTGGATGCCTACGCCCAGGCGCTCGTAGTTCATCATGGTGAACATTGCCGCGAGGCCCTTGTTCGGCTCGCCGACCAGATAACCCACGGCTTCATCGAAGTTCATCACGCAGGTGGCGGATGCCTGGATACCCATTTTGTGTTCGATCGAGCCGCAATTTGCAGGGTTGCGCTCACCCAGGCTGCCGTCGGCGTTGACCAGGAACTTGGGCACCAGAAATAGCGAAATACCCTTGGGCCCTGCCGGTGCGTCCGGCAGTTTCGCCAGCACCAGGTGGATGATGTTCTCGGTCAGGTCGTGTTCACCGCCAGTGATGAAGATCTTGGTGCCGCTGACCTTGTAGGAACCGTCCGCTTGAGGCTCGGCCTTGGTACGAATGATCCCCAGATCCGTGCCGGCATGCGGCTCGGTCAGGCACATGGAACCTGCCCAGATACCGGCGTACATGTTCGGCAGGTAAGCCGCCTTCAGCTCGTCGCTGGCGTGGGCGTTGATCGACAGGCAAGCGCCCGCCGTCAGCATCGGGTACAGACCGAACGCCAGGCTTGAGGAGTTGACCATTTCCTCGACCTGGGCCGAAACCGCCTTGGGCATGCCCATGCCGCCGTAAGCCGGGTCACCTCCCACACCGACCCAGCCGCCTTCGGCATACGTCTGGTAAGCCTGTGGGAAACCTGCTGGCGTAGTAACGACGCCGTCCGCCCAATGGCAACCTTCTTCGTCGGCCCCACGGCTCAGCGGCGCGATGCTTTTACTGGTGACCTTGCCGGCTTCTTCAAGAATGGCCTCGACCGTTTCCGCGTCGACGGTCTCGGCCAGTGCAGGCAACTCGGCCCACAATTTGGCAACCTCGAACACTTCATTGAGGACGAAGCGCATATCACGCAGGGGCGCTTTGTAGTCAGCCATGGCAAACCTCGCAAGATCTTTTACAGGTGATGTGTAGGAAGAGTGTCTCGTTGGGCCCGAGTGTACCCCAACAACTTTTGCGACACATAGGGTCAACTAGTGACCCTTTTGTAATTTTTGGTCACCAACATTCCATGACCCACGCAGCGAGCTTGTGAGCCTGCCGGATTAACGAAGGCTCACGAAGCGTTCACCACCAGTCGTCAGAACGCAAATGACTCCGCCGACAGCGACATCAGGCAATCGCTGCCTGCTTCGATGGCGGCGCGGTGAGAAGCGGTACGCGGCAACAAACGCTTGAAGTAAAACTCGTTGGTCGCCAGCTTGCCTCGATGGAACTCCGCCTCGCCCTCGCCCGATTCCAGGCGTGCCTGCGCCACAAGGGCCATGCGCAACCACAGGTAGCCCAGCACGATGTAGCCGCTGTACATCAAGTAGTCCACGGATGCAGCGCCGACCTCATCCGGGTTTTTCATTGCCGCCATGCCCACCCGGGTCGTCACCTCGCCCCACTGCTGGTTGAGTTCATTGAGCTGCGCCACGTAACGACCCAGTTGCGGATGCCCGGCGTTCGCCGTACAGAACTTGTGGACGATCCTGGTGAAACCGCGCAGCAGCTTGCCCTGGCTACCGAGCACTTTTCGCCCCAGCAGATCCAATGCCTGAATACCGTTGGTGCCTTCATAGATAGGTGCAATCCGGCAATCGCGAACCAGTTGCTCCATGCCCCATTCTCGAATGAAACCGTGGCCGCCGAACACCTGCATGCCGTGGTTGGTCACTTCCAGCCCGGTGTCGGTCATGAAGGCCTTGCAGATCGGCGTCAGGAAGGCCAGCAGGTCTTCGGCGTCCTGACGCGCCGCTTCGTCCGCGCTCAAATGCGCGACGTCCAGTAACTGGGCGGTGAAGTACGTGAGCGCGCGGTTGCCTTCGTTGAAGGCCTTCATGGTGAGCAACATCCGTCGTATGTCAGGATGAACGATGATCGGGTCCGCGGCTTTTTCCGGTGCTTTAGCGCCGGTCAGCGCGCGCATTTGCAAGCGATCATTGGCGTATTTGATCGCCCCCTGGAAGCTCGCTTCACCAAGACACAGGCCCTGCATTCCGGTGCCCAGCCGCGCATGGTTCATCATGGTGAACATGCAGTTCAGGCCCTTGTTCGGCTCACCGATGAGAAAGCCCCTCGCGTCATCGAAGTTCAGCACGCAGGTGGCAGACGCCTTGATACCCATCTTGTGTTCGATGGAGCCACAGGAAACACCGTTGCGCTTGCCGGCCTCACCCTTTGCATCGGGCAGGAATTTGGGAACGATGAACAACGAAATGCCCTTGGTGCCCGGCGGGGCATCCGGCAGTTTCGCCAACACGAGGTGAACGATGTTTTCGCTCATGTCGTGTTCACCGGCGGAGATGAAGATCTTGCTGCCGGAAATCGCATAGCTGCCGTCCGCAGTAGGTACGGCGCGTGTCTTGATGATGCCCAGGTCGGTGCCGCAATGGGCTTCGGTCAGGCACATGGTGCCCGTCCATTGGCCGGCGGTCAGTTTGCTCAGGTAGGTGTTTTTCTGCGCCTGCGTGCCATGCGCGTGAATTGCCGACATCGCCCCGTGCGTCAGGCCCGGGTACATGCCCCACGACGTGTTACTGGACCCGACCATCTCGCTGATGACCAGCCCCAACGAAGTGGGCAACCCCTGGCCACCGTACGCAGGGTCGGCCGCCAGGCCATGCCAGCCACCCTCGACATACTGGGCGAAAGCCTGCTTGAAACCGGCCGGCGTCGTCACCACACCATTGTCGAAATGGCAGCCTTCCTCATCACCGCTTCTATTGAGTGGGGCGAGCACGTTCTCGCAGAACCTCGCCCCCTCTTCGAGGATCGCATCGACCATGTCCGGGCTGGCCTCCGTGGCGCCCAGCGCAGCGTAATTGCTGTGAAAATCGAAGACGTGATTGATCAGAAAGCGCATGTCGCGCAAGGGTGCCTTGTACTCGGGCATGGTGACTTCTCCGGTAGCAGATGCCCTAAACCTACTGCCACCGATCCCACACCGACAATCACAGTCCAGGCGCTGAATGCGCCGTCATCACTCAACCGGCAGCCGCCTCCGTGCGCACCGCACCGCGCCGATTCTGCCCATATGCGACTACGCAGTTGCGTCCGGCGCCTTTGGCGGCATAGAGCGCCTCGTCTGCGGACTTGAGCACTTTTTCCGGGTTACGTTGGTCTACGCGCTCGGCGACGCCGATGCTGACAGTGACCGATACCGTGGAGGCCGCGGAGCCGGAGCGGCGCTGGCGACCCTGCTGGTCGTCCTGGGGACGGTTGTCCTGGTTGCGCAAATGGATGCTGTAAGTCTCGATCGATTCGCGAATGACCTCCAGGTGCGGCAGGCATTCCTCAAGCGTCTTGCCCGCGAACACCAGGGCAAATTCCTCACCGCCGTAGCGATACGCCCTACCGCCGCCACCGATCTTTGACAACTTGCTGGCCACCAGCCGCAGCACCTGATCGCCGACGTCGTGACCGTGGGTATCGTTGAATTTCTTGAAGTGATCGACGTCGCTCATGGCCAGCACGTAGTTGCGCCCCAATCGCTGCATGCGCTCGTTCAAGGCACGGCGACCCGGCAAGCCGGTAAGCTCATCACGGAACGCCATTTGATAGGCTTCGTGGGCGACGGCGGCAGCGATCATCAACATCACCTGGCTGCACATGATGTTGAGGGTGAAGGGCAGGATGAAGGTTTTCGGCAACGCCCAGAACAACCCCAGCAGCCCCACCAGTTGAGCCGCGTGCAAGGGGCGCGGGTTGCGCCAGTATTGCCAGCCCAGCAGCACGAACACGCTGAAGAATACCGGATAGGACAATTGGATGAGGCTCATCCAGGCGCCATGCAAGGCCGGCCAGCGGATTTCCGACAACCACATCAGCAAGGGCTGCGGATAACTCTGCTCCAGGCCCAACGCCACGCTTCCGACAGCCAGCAGCACTGCAAACCGCGCCACCATGTCCTGAAACAGATGGGTTCGCTCCTGCCACGCTGCGAACAGGCCGAACATCAGGGGCAGCAGCAGGCAACACAGGTGGAAAACCACCGCAGCGTCTTCACGCACGCGGCCATTGTCACGGTAATAATCGGTCTGGGTATCGAGCAGAAAGTAGGCGATGTACACCGTGACCATCAGAAACAGCTCACGCTGGCGTCGGTAAACCCCGCAGTAGGCACCGCCGAGCAACAGCACCAACGTGGGCAGCACGTTGAACAGTGAGGTGAAGAAGACGTTCAGATCCTTGACGTACGCCGCCGCCAGTCCCGAGAACAACAGCAGAAGTGACGGCAGGAAATGACTGAAACGTACTGCGGAAGAACGCGGCAAGGGTAAAGCTCCGACCCGTCTGATCAATAGATGGCAATGTGCCCACATACTGTAACGGCAGTCCCCCTGACTTTCTGAGTTATTTAGTCAGGTTTTTTTGTTGCGGCTATGTAACGGGATGCAACTGCGCAGCCCGTCACTCGAATCGAAGTCTTAAAGGTCGTTGTCAAACGTCCGCAATGGCCCCTCCGAAACACCACGCCCCTCCGCCCCCACCGGCTTGAGCGTCAGCAACGCATCGGCTGCCTGGCGAGTGGTGATCTTCGGGCTGACCGGTTTCGGAGTCACAGCGTTCTCATCTCCCACGTGCCCCAAGGGGATGACCAGCGACGGGTGATCGAAAGGCGCCTGCTCCCAGGCCACGCGAGGATCGGTCAGGCCGACCTCCATGAACTTGACCAATGCATCGATCTCATCGGGGGTCAGGTTCAATGATGTCATGTCCGGATCGAGGTTTGAGGTGTTGTGCTGATTGACACTGGCATGATCGAAGCCGCTGGTGTTGTTGGCATCCGAACCCCGCCGATCGCCACCGCGATTGTAAAACTCCATGACCTGCTTGAGTGTCGACCGGCTGCCGTTGTGGAAGTAAGGCCCGGTGAGTGCGATGTTGCGCAGCGTCGGCGTCTTGAAGGCGCCATCGACTGCGTCGCGGAATCCGACAGTGGGCTTGAGCGTCGCGTCACAGGGGATCGCCGCGCTCAACGGCGCTTCGAATGTGCACACATCGACATCCAGCGGATCTGGCACCCTGGCACCCTGAATCTGGCTGTTGTACTCGCGAGTGAAGGCCAGCGGATTGCCCCAGGCGTCGGTGCCGCCGAGCGCCAGGTCTTCGGAAGTCGGGCGCACCCCGGTGTTATAAAAGCCGTTGTCGTACAGCGTGGTCAGGTTGTCCGCCATGACCATACGCTCGATTCGCTCACGCGGATGGAACAGCAGCCGGCTGCCAGCATTGGTCAGCTCCGCACCTCCATGACAACTGACGCATTTGCCCTTGCCGAGGAACAGGTTCATCCCTTCGACCTGCTGCGCATTCAATGCTTGATGATCACCTTGCAGATAGGCGTCGAGCGGCGCCTGGTCGGAAATCAGCGTGGATTCGTACATCTGGATCGCCAGTCCGAAGAACAAGGGAAAGTTCGCCTCCATCTGGGTGTACGAGGCACCGCCCAGCGAAACCGGTTGTGTGGCATTCCAAAGCCGCGGGTGGAAAGCGGCCTTGATCAGCTCGCGGTACGTTGGCCGGCGTGCGCCGGACACCGGGCCAAGCACCGAGTCTGTGGAGGAAATACGCTGCTGCTTGAGCATCAGCGTGTCGAGCATCCGACGGCCAATGTCGGCGAAGGTGCGCCCACCGCAGGACATTTCCACCGCGCTCCCCGGCGGTCCTACGGCTTGCGAGGCGGCAGACGCATCATTGAGCGCCAGGCGCACTTTGGTCGCCACGCCACTGCGATCGCTGGTGACAAAAATCCCGGCATCGGGATCGCGATTGCCAAAGGCGAAAAGCCGTTGAACACGTTGTTGGCCCGGCCATCCCAGAAGTTGCGCACGTTGAACGCGGCGTTGATCACCGACGGCGCGTTGCGCCCGGTCGCACGACGGACGTTGATCCCGCCAACCTGGAAAATGCCATCCGGCTGCTGCGTGCACTTATCGAAACGCGGCTGGTTGGGCTTGACGAAATTGGCGTCGAACACGCCTTGCGAGCCGATCACATCGTCGGTTGAATAAGCGATGGGCGAGTCACGGTCCAACGGGTTGACCAGCAGATGGGTGGGGAAATCGGTTTTCTTCAGCGTGTAGTTCGGGCCGCCCTTGCCACCGGACAGCGTCGCGTAGGACGCCACGTCACCGGGGATGTCGGATGCGGTGAACGGTTTGTTGAATATCGAGGCCACGTTGGCGTTGGTGTGCGCCTGGCCAGGGTTGACCTGATTGGTGATCCGATGATCAACCCCGGCGTGAAAGTGGCAGGACGCGCACGCCGTGGCGCTATCGCTGCCGACTTCCATGTCCCAAAACAACGCCTTGCCCAACAGGATTGCAGCACCGCGATTGAGGACGTAATCGGTCATCAGGTCGACTTTGCGTCCGCCCTCGGTGCCTGATGGGTCGGGCGGCTGCATGCCACGCAACGATTGCAGGCTGGGGACCTCCGGCACGGGCGGATCCACTTCGGCGACAGTGGCCGCCATGACGCCGTGGGCGGACAGTGCGATGGGTAACCAGAAGGTCAAACGAACGAGGCGACTGATGTTCATGAGCTTCACCCTGACTGTTGTTGTTAAGTGGCCGGGCGTGAGGCTTCTTCGAGCGAGACAGTTCTTTGCAGCACCGGTTGATGGGTGCGGTGCAATTAATTTGCCACTCCATGTAGAAACATTTTGAATCAATTAACTCAACGTTTTCGGAAGCCGAGCGTTGAGCATGCTGGGGAAAGGCACCCGACTTCGGGGGAAAACGAGCAAAAAAAACCGCTACCCCCAAAGGAGCAGCGGTTTTCTGCGAGGCCGCGTAAAGGCTTAGTAGCCCAGAGCGAAGTCTTCTTCTTTCATGTCCATCAGATTGTTGGCACCCGACAGCATGGTTGCCACGTGAGTGCGTGTACGCGGCAGGATGCGCTGGAAGTAGAAGCGCGCAGTCTGCAGCTTGGCGGTGTAGAACGCCGTGTCGCTGGTGCCGGCTGCCAGCTTCTCGGCTGCCAGACGCGCCATGTCAGCCCAGAAGTAGGCCAGGCAGGCGTAACCGGAATACATCAGGTAGTCCACGGAGGCCGCGCCGACTTCCTCACGGTCTTTCATGGCAGCCATACCGACCTTCATGGTCAGTTCGCCCCATTCCTTGTTCAGTGCAGCCAACGGTGCGACGAATTCCTGAACGGCTTCGTTGCCTTCGTTGTTCTGGCAGAACTTGTGGACAATCTTGGTGAAGCCTTTGAGCGCTTCACCTTGGGTCATCAGCACTTTACGACCCAGCAGGTCGAGTGCCTGGATGCCGGTGGTGCCTTCGTACAGCATCGAGATGCGGCTGTCGCGAACGTTCTGCTCCATGCCCCACTCGGCGATAAAGCCATGGCCGCCGTAGATCTGCACGCCGTGGTTGGCCGATTCGAAACCGACTTCGGTCATGAAGGCCTTGGCGATTGGCGTCATGAACGCCAACAGCGCATCAGCCTTTTTCTTCTCTTCTTCGTCCACACCGTATTTGACGATGTCGACCTGCTTGGCCGTGAAGTAAACCATTGCGCGGTTGCCTTCGGCGAACGCCTTCATGGTCAACAGCATGCGACGCACATCCGGGTGCACGATGATCGGGTCAGCGGCTTTGTCCGGTGCTTTCGGGCCAGTCAGCGAGCGCATTTGCAGGCGATCGCGAGCGTATTTCAGGCCGCCCTGGAAGCCGATTTCGGCGTGGGCCAGGCCTTGCAGCGCGGTGCCCAGGCGAGCGGTGTTCATGAAGGTGAACATGCAGTTCAGGCCTTTGTTCGCCGGGCCGATCAGGAAACCGGTTGCCGCGTCGAAGTTCATCACGCAAGTGGCGTTGCCGTGGATACCCATCTTGTGTTCCAGGGAACCGCAGGACACGGCGTTACGCGCGCCGATCGAGCCGTCTGCGTTCGGCAGGAACTTGGGCACGATGAACAGCGAAATACCTTTGGTGCCAGCCGGTGCATCCGGCAGGCGCGCCAACACGATGTGGACGATGTTGTCGGCCATGTCGTGTTCACCGGCCGAGATGAAGATCTTGGTGCCGGAAACTTTATAAGAACCGTCGGCCTGAGGTTCGGCCTTGGTACGCAGCATGCCCAGGTCGGTGCCGCAGTGCGGTTCGGTCAGGCACATGGTGCCGGTCCACTCGCCGGAAACCAGCTTGGTCAGGTACGCCTCTTGCTGCTCAGGGGTGCCGTGCTCGGAGATGGTGTTCATCGCACCATGGGACAGGCCTGGGTACATGCCCCACGACCAGTTGGCTTCGCCGACCATTTCGCTGACCGCCAGGCCCAGCGACTCAGGCAGACCCTGACCGCCGTGCTCGACGTCGTGGGCCAGGCTCGGCCAACCGCCATCGACAAATTGCTTATAGGCTTCTTTGAAGCCGGTCGGGGTTTTCACACCGGACTCGCTCCAGGTGCAGCCTTCAAGGTCGCCCACGCGGTTCAGCGGTGCCAGCACCTGCTCACAAAACTTGGCGCCCTCTTCGAGAATGGCGTCAACCATGTCCGGCGTGGCGTCTGCGCAGGCCGGAAGGCTCTGATAGTGCGCTTCGTAGCCGAGCAGTTCGTCACGAACGAAGCGAATATCACGCAAGGGGGCCTTGTAGTCAGGCATAGCGATAAACCTCTGCTGATGTAACCGGGGATGGACGACCGCTGGAATTGTTGTAACGGTCAAACAGTTGTTTGAAACATACGTTTACGCCTAAATCTTGTCAAGCATCGATCTTTTGCCGTTCGTCATCGCTGCATGCAAATGCCGGACACACGAAGATGCGACACGGCGACACAGGCGGGCCGTCGTGCGGAAAAGTTTAGTTGGCAGAGAAAGACTTACAGACAAAAACGCCGCGAAAGGTCGCGGCGATGACGGTGCGGAGTCAGCAGAAAATCAGGCGAAGGTATCGATCAGCGTACCGAGCATTTCGTCGGAAGCCTTGGCCACCTTGACGCCCGCCTCGACCTGGAACTTGCCTTGAGCCATTTCGATCGCGTTGCTGGCGAGATCCGACTGCTGGCTGCGATCAACCCCACGCAGGCGATCGACCTGAACTTCGGAGGACTGGCTGGTAACCGAACGCTCGATCGTATTGTTGGCGATCTGGCCCGCAGCCTGATCGACGCGGTTCTGCCCTGTCTGAATAGTACTCAGACCGGCGTAGAAAGCGGTATTTCCTGAGATTTCCATGGGAGAACTCGTCCTGAAAAAGGATCAACAGCGCCTATTGAAGCAGAGATGACCCTATTACGCCCGACAAAAACACTAATGGCACAGTGCCTTGTCATAGCAAAAACCAAACGTCAGTCGAGCAGATCCAACTGAAGATGTTCGGCAACCGCCTCAGCCGTCACCAGCTTGAGTTTGGGCACTCGGCCCAGGCAGGGTGCGGGAATGCGCTCGGCGAGAGTCGCCAGGTTTTCCTCCAGGCGCGACGTTTTCGGATCGATGACATTGGCCACCCAGCCCGCCAGCTGCAAACCGTCATGGGCAATTGCTTCGGCCGTCAGCAACGCGTGGCTGATACACCCCAACCGAACGCCGACCACCAGGATCACCGGCAGGTCCAGCGCCATGGCCAGGTCCGACAGGTTGTCCTGGTCCGCCAACGGCACACGCCAGCCACCCGCGCCTTCGATCAGGGTGAAATCCGCCTCCATCTGCAGAATCTCACGCATCGGCGCCAGCAGCGACTGCACCGTCAACGCCACGCCCGCCTCACGCGCCGCCAGATGCGGAGCGATGGCCGGCTCGAACGCGACCGGATTGACCTGGACATAGGTCAGCGGCAACGAACACTCGGCCTGCAGTGCCAGTGCATCGGCGTTGCGCAACCCCTTGGGCGTCACGTCGCAACCCGAGGCCACCGGTTTGCCCGCCGCCGTACTCAGCCCCGCCAACCGAGCAGCATGCAAAAGGCCCGCGGCGACGGTGGTCTTGCCGACATCGGTATCGGTACCGGTGATGAAATACGCTGCGCTCATAAGGGTTTCTCCAAAACGGCGTACACCACTTGATAAGTCGCCGGCAGGCCACTGGCCTGACGAAACTGCTCATAAGCCTCGACCAGGCGGAGAATCCGCGCCCGCCCGGTCAATCCTCCCGGTCGCCCGGGGTTGAGGTTGTGCGCACCCAGCGCCTTGAGTTCGTGTGTCAGGGTGCGTACATCCGGGTAGTGCAACACATGGGGTCGGGTTTGCAGCCCTACAACCCGCAGACCACTGCCCCCGCACAGCTGTTGATATCCGACGAACTCGCGAAAACGATTGACGTGGACCATGCGATCCACTTGACGCCAGCTTTCGCGCAGCTCTGACAGCGTGCCCACGCACAGACTAGCAAACGCAAAAATACCACCAGGTTTGAGTACGCGCCGGGCTTCACTGAGTACCGCAGCGAAGTCGTCACACCACTGCACTGCCAGGCTGGAGAAAATCAGGTCACAGGTCGAATCCTGCAACGGCAGGCGCTCGGCATCACCCGCGATGAAGTGCGTGGCGCCACCCAACGGACGGGCGTGATTGAGCATGCCTTCGGCGATGTCCAACGCCACGCCTTTCGTCTCAGGAAAACGCTCATCCAACGCCCGGCTGAAATACCCGGTGCCGCACCCCAGGTCGAGCCAGCGGTCCGGTACGAAGTCGCCTGGTAATCGGCTCAGCAACTGGTTGCCCACATCACGCTGCAATTGGGCGACGCTGTCGTAACTGGCCGCTGCGCGGGAGAAGGATGCCGCCACCTGGCGCTTGTCCGGCAAGGCACCGGGCAGGTTGGGAATGGATAAATCAGTCATCACCGCTCTCATGCAAAAAGGCCTGGATCGCCCCCGCCACTCCGTGCGGGTCCTCCAGGAGAAACGCGTGGCTGGCCTGTTCGATCAGACCGATTTCGACATCCGGCAACAACGCCAGCAACTCGCCGGCCGTTTCGGCGGGCACCAGTCCATCGAGTCCGGCGAACAAATGCAGTTGCGGACCGCGAAACCCTTGCAACGCCTGACGGGTATCCAGTTGCGCCAGCAACTCCAGGCCACTCATCAACACCGATGTTGCCGTGTTTGGCGCGCCACCGAGCAGCAGCCGTGACAGGCCGCGCGGGTCTTCGGCACCTTGGGCACAGAGCAGCGAAAAGCGCTTGAGCGTCAATCGTGGATCGGCGTTGCAGCCCGCCAGAAAAGCGTCAAAGGTCTCACCGGGCATCGCGCTCGGCCACAGCTCATGGGCAACGAAAGAAGGATTGCTCGCCAGGGTCAGCAAGCCACAGCAGCGATCACCGCGCCGCGACGCGAGTTCAGAAGCGAGCATACCCCCCAGCGACCAGCCGCCGAGCCAGGCATCCTGGGGCACGCTGGAGTCGAGTTCGTCGAGCCAGTCTTCCAGATCACTGGAGTCCAGTTCCGGCAGCGGTTCGATCTCCACGCGCAGGTGTTCATCCAGCCCTTGCAGCGCAGCGGCCAAGGGTTCCAGCGGTGAAATGCCGAGGCCCCAGCCAGGCAACAGAATCAGGCGATCACGCATGGCTTGGCTCCGCTCCCAGTTTTTCAAAACAATCGGCCAGTCCTTCTAACAATAGCTGCACCTGCGCCTCGCTGTGAGCCGCGGTCAGGGTCACGCGCAAGCGCGCGCTGCCGGCGGGGACGGTGGGTGGGCGGATCGCAGTCACCATCAAGCCGCGCTCGCGCAGCATCTGCGACAGGCGCACCGCACGCCCGGCATCGCCAATCATGATCGGCTGGATCGGGGTGAAGCTATCCATCAATTCCAGGCCGATTTGCTCGGCGCCGTGGCGGAACTGGCGAATCAGCCGGTCCAGATGCTCGCGTCGCCAATGCTCGGTGCGCAGCAGATCGAGGCTTTTGAGGGTCGCACATGCCAGCGCCGGCGGTTGGCTGGTGGTGTAAATGTAGGGGCGGGCGAACTGGATCAGGCTTTCGACCAACTCTTCGCTACCGGCGACGAAGGCACCCGCCGTACCGAATGCCTTGCCGAGGGTGCCGACCAGCACGGGCACATCGTCCTGGCTGAGGCCGAAATGCTCGACGATCCCACCGCCATTGGCCCCCAACGGACCAAAACCGTGGGCGTCATCGACCATCAGCCACGCGCCTTTGGCTTTGGCCGCACGGGCCAGCGCCGGCAGGTCGGCGATATCGCCGTCCATGCTGAACACGCCATCGGTGACCACCAGCGTGTTGCCAGTGGCCTTTTCCAGACGACTGGCCAGGCTTGCAGCGTCGTTATGCAGGTAGCGACTGAAACGCGCACCGGACAACAGGCCGGCATCGAGCAATGAGGCGTGATTGAGGCGGTCTTCCAGCACCGTATCACCCTGCCCCACCAACGCCGTCACCGCGCCGAGGTTAGCCATGTAACCCGTGGAGAACAACAGGACACGTTGGCGGCCGGTCAGGTCCGCCAAGGCTTCTTCCAACGCATGGTGAGGACCGCTGTGGCCAATCACCAGATGCGAAGCGCCGCCACCGACGCCCCACTTTGCGGCACCCGCGCGCCAGGCCTCGATCACCTGGGGGTGATTGGCCAGGCCCAGGTAATCGTTGTTGCAGAACGCCAGCAACGGCTGGCCATCGACCACCACCTCAGGGCCTTGCGGGCTTTCGAGCAGGGGGCGTTGCCGGTAAAGATTTTCGGCACGGCGGGTAGCCAGGCGTGCAGCGAGATCGAAAGACATGCAGGCCTCAGACAGCAATCAATGTAAAACCGGACATGTGGGAGCGGGCTTGCCCGCGATAGCAATCAGTCTGTCGACATCTGTGTTGAATGTGACAAAGCCATCGCGGGCAAGCCCGCTCCCACAAGGTGTGGGGTTGTACTCAACCAGCGAGATCAAACAGCCGCGTTGTAAAACATCTCGCTGCTCTTCTGCTCCACCAGTGCCTGCTCGATCGCCGCCTGATGCACCTCGTCGGCATGTTCTTCCCGCGCTTCGGGCTGAATGCCCAGTCGCGAGAACAGTTGCATGTCCTTGTCGGCCTGCGGGTTGGCGGTGGTCAGCAGCTTTTCACCGTAGAAAATCGAGTTGGCGCCCGCGAAGAACGCCAGGGCCTGCATCTGCTCGTTCATGGCCTCGCGGCCGGCGGACAGGCGCACGTGTGATTGCGGCATCAGGATGCGTGCCACGGCGAGCATGCGGATGAAGTCGAACGGGTCGACGTCTTCGGCGTTTTCCAGCGGCGTGCCGGCGACTTTCACCAGCATGTTGATCGGCACCGATTCCGGATGCTCTGGCAGGTTGGCCAGCTGGATCAGCAGGTTGGCGCGGTCGTCCAGGGATTCGCCCATGCCGAGAATGCCGCCGGAACAGATCTTCATCCCCGAATCACGCACGTAGGCCAGGGTTTGCAGGCGCTCGCTGTAGGTGCGGGTGGTGATGATGCTGCCGTAGAACTCCGGCGAGGTGTCGAGGTTGTGGTTGTAGTAATCGAGGCCGGCCTTGGCCAGCGCTTCGGTCTGCTCCTGGTCGAGGCGACCCAGGGTCATGCAGGTTTCCAGGCCCATGGCTTTCACGCCTTCGACCATTTTCAACACGTAGGGCATGTCCTTGGCCGACGGGTGTTTCCACGCCGCGCCCATGCAGAAACGGGTCGAGCCGATGGCCTTGGCGCGAGCGGCCTCTTCGAGGACCTTCTGCACTTCCATCAGTTTTTCTTTTTCCAGGCCGGTGTTGTAGTGACCGGACTGCGGACAGTATTTGCAATCTTCCGGGCAAGCGCCGGTTTTGATCGACAGCAGCGTGGACACTTGCACGCGGTTGGCGTCGAAATGCGCGCGGTGCACGGTCTGCGCCTGAAACAACAGGTCATTGAATGGCTGTACGAAGAGTGCTTTGACTTCGGCCAAAGACCAGTCATGACGCAAAGTGGCAGAGGTGCTGGCGCTCATGGGCGTTACCTTTATTCTGAACGGGGCAAGGCTGGCGACTGCGGCAGGGAATAACCACAGGCGCTACACGGATGTTTGGCATATTTAAGGAAGAGCGATGCGCTGTCAACCGCACTACGATGGACCGGTTTACATCTGGTTAAAAAACAAACAAATCTGTTTGCTTTGCAGCGAGCCAGCCGATGAAGCCACGCCCATCTGCACCGATTGCGAAACCGAATTGCCGTGGCTTGGCGATCACTGCCAAACCTGCGCCCTGCCCCTGCCGGCACCGGGGCTGACCTGTGGCCAGTGCCTGCACGAGCCGCCGCCGTTCCAGCGGGTGATCGCACCGTGGGTGTACGACTTTCCGCTGGACAGCCTGATCACCCGCTTCAAACACAGCGCAAAGTGGCCCTACGGCCGCCTGCTCGGCGAACTTCTCGCCCAGTTCCTGCAGCACCGCTTTGACGAAGGGCTGGCATGCCCCGACGCCCTGGTGCCGGTGCCGCTCGCGGTCAAGCGATTGCGTCAGCGCGGGTTCAACCAGGCGGCGATGCTGGCCCGCTGGTTGGGCGACAGCCTGGGCATCGCCAGCGACGAACACCTGCTCAAGCGCGTACAAGACACCAGTGCCCAACAGGACCTCAAGGCCGAGGCGCGCAAGAAGAACCTGCGCCATGCCTTTGCCTTGATGCCTGGTGCGCAGGTGGTGGGCCGCCACCTGGCACTGGTGGATGACGTGCTCACTACCGGCGCCACCGCCCAGGCGTTGGCGCGCCTGTTGATGGAGGCCGGTGCGGCGCGGGTCGATGTGTATTGCCTGGCGCGAACACCAAAACCGGCCTGATCGGTGTTCCTGTGGGAGCGAGCTTGCTCGCGATGGTCGCCAACGATAACGTTGACTCCCTGACACTGCGCGGCGTTTCAGAGATCATCGCGACGGTTCGACAAGCTCGCTCCTGCAGTCAGTCAATCATTCACCCACCGAAGCAACCCGCCATGCCTCTGTCCACCCTGTTGTCCCAACACATCATTCGCCGCCCGCAGCGCATCGCGTTGCTGCAACACATTGCCGAACAGGGCTCGATCACCCGTGCCGCAAAAAGTGCGGGGCTGAGCTACAAGGCGGCGTGGGACGCCATCGATGAGTTGAACAATTTGGCGCAAAAGCCGCTGGTGGAGCGCAGTGTCGGTGGCAAGGGCGGTGGTGGTGCCAAGCTGTCGAGCGAGGGTGAGCGCGTGTTGCGCCTGTATCAGAAGCTGCAAACATTGCAGGCACAGGTGCTGGAAGCAGCCGAAGAAGCCAGCGACCTCGACCTGCTCGGGCGGCTCATGCTCAGGACCAGCGCGCGCAATCAGTTGCACGGCAAAGTCAGGACGATCGAAGCACAGGGCCGCAATGACCTGATTCGCCTGGAGCTGGCCGCAGGGCTGGCGCTCGATGCACAGATCACCCATGACAGCACCGTGCGCCTGGCACTGGAGCCCGGCAGCGAAGTGGTTGCGCTGATCAAGGCAGGCTGGCTCGATTTGCTGGCGGTCCAAGCCCCGGCAACACCGGGACACAATGACCTGACCGGCATCATCGAAGAGATCCTCGACGCACAGGACGGCCCCAGTGAAGTGCGCATTGGCCTGCCCAATGGCCAGACATTGTGCGCTCTGGCCGAACCCCAGGACCTGCGCGCCCGTGGCCTGAGCGTCGACAAACCGGTGCGAGTGCAGTTTGCCGCGTCACACGTGCTGCTCGGTACACAGCTCTGAAACACAAGCGTCATTTAAGCGCTTTAAGGTGACTGCAAAAACCGCAGGGAGCCTGACGTGAGCCTATTAGAAGAGAACCAATCCACCGACCTCGAGAAGATGGTCGGCCTAAGCCGCCGTGGTTTCATCAGCGCCGGTGCCTTGTGCGGTGCCGCGATGTTCCTCGGCGGCAACCTGCTGAGTCGCAGCGTAATGGCCGCCAGCGTCAGCGCCGGCAACAGCCAACTGCTGGGCTTTGCCAGCATCCCTGCTGCTACCAGCGACGCTATCACCCTGCCTCCGGGCTACAAGTCCTCGGTGCTGATCAGTTGGGGCCAGCCCTTGCAAAAGGACGGCCCGGCATTCGATCCGAGCGGCAACGGCACCGCTGCCCAGCAGGAAGTGCAGTTTGGCGACAACAACGACGGCATGAGCCTGTTCGAGTTCCCCGGCGAGAAAGACCGTGCGCTCATGGCGATCAACAACGAATACACCAACTACCGCTACCTCTACCCCCACGGCGGTATGCCGCAGTCGGCGGAAGAAGTGCGCAAGGCATTGGCCTGCGAAGGAGTGACGGTGATCGAAGTACAGCGCAAGAATGGCCAATGGAAGTTCGTCCAGGGTTCGCGCTACAACCGGCGCATCCACGGCAATGCGCCGATCACACTCAGCGGCCCCGCTGCCGGCCATGACCTGCTCAAGACCAGCGCAGACCCGCAAGGCAAGAACGTCCTCGGTACGTTCCAGAATTGCGCCAACGGCAAGACGCCGTGGGGCACGTACCTGACCTGCGAAGAGAACTTCACCGACTGCTTTGGCAGCAGCAATGCCGAGCAAAAATTCGATGCCGCGCAGAAACGCTACGGGGTGGTGGCCGCCAGCAAGGAGATCAACTGGCACCCTCACGACGAACGTTTTGACCTGGCGAAAAACCCCAACGAACTCAACCGTCACGGTTGGGTGGTGGAAATCGATCCGTTCGATCCGAAGTCGACGCCGGTCAAGCGCACGGCCCTGGGCCGTTTCAAACATGAAAACGCCGCCCTGGCCGAGACCCGCGACGGTCACGCCGTGGTGTACATGGGCGACGACGAACGTGGCGAGTTCATCTACAAGTTCGTCAGCCGCGACAAGATCAACCACAAAAACCCCAAGGCCAACCGCGACCTGCTGGACCACGGCACCCTGTACGTGGCGATTTTCGATGCCGGCGATGGCAACACGGATCACCCGAAAGGCAAAGGCCAATGGGTCGAGCTGACCCACGGCAAGAACGGCATTGACGCCAGTAGCGGCTTCGCCAGCCAGGCCGAAGTGCTGATCAACGCACGCCTGGCGGCCTCTGTGGTGAAAGCCACGCGCATGGACCGCCCGGAGTGGATTGTCGTCAGCCCCAAGGATGGTCAGGTCTATTGCACCCTGACCAACAATGCCAAGCGCGGCGAAGACGGTCAGCCTGTGGGCGGGCCAAACCCGCGTGAAAAGAACGTCTACGGACAGATTTTGCGCTGGCGCACCGATCGCGACGATCACGCCTCGAACACCTTCGGCTGGGACCTGTTCGTGGTGGCCGGCAACCCTGGCGTCCACGCGGGCACGCCCAAGGGAGGCTCGTCCAACATCACCCCACAGAACATGTTCAACAGCCCCGACGGCCTGGGTTTCGACAAGGCCGGCCGGTTGTGGATCCTCACTGACGGCGACTCGAGCAACACCGGTGACTTCGCCGGCATGGGCAATAACCAGATGCTCTGCGCCGACCCGGTGAGCGGCGAGATCCGCCGCTTCATGGTCGGACCGATCGGTTGCGAGGTCACGGGGATCAGCTTCTCGCCGGATCAGAAGACCTTGTTCGTGGGGATTCAGCATCCGGGGGAAAACGGCGGATCGACCTTCCCCGAGCATTTGCCGAACGGCAAGCCACGCTCCTCGGTGATGGCGATCACCCGTGAGGATGGCGGGATCGTCGGCGCCTGACAGGCCCTCACCGCGGGCAAGCCCGCTCCCACGGGACCATCAAAATACTGTGGGAGCGAGCCTGCTCGCGATGGCTTCAGCACAGCCACAACCCTTGCAAGGCAGTCTGCGCTACCATGCCTGGCCGGACGCAGCAGCCTGCTGCGCGCAGGAGTCAGCATGGCCCACCCGTTTGCAACCCTTACCCCAGACCTCGTGCTCGATGCCGTCGAAAGCATCGGTTTTCTCAGCGACGCGCGCATCCTGGCGCTCAACAGTTACGAGAACCGCGTCTATCAAGTCGGCATCGAAGACTCGGAACCGCTGATCGCCAAGTTCTACCGTCCGCAGCGCTGGACCAACGAAGCGATCCTGGAAGAACACCAATTCACCTTCGAACTCGCCGAGTGCGAGGTGCCGGTGGTGGCACCGTTGATCCACAACGGCACCAGCCTGCACGAACACAACGGGTTTCGTTTCACCCTGTTTCCACGCCGTGGCGGACGCGCGCCCGAGCCCGGCAATCTCGATCAACTGTATCGCTTGGGCCAGTTGCTCGGACGCTTGCACGCCGTTGGCTCGACCAAGCCGTTCGAACACCGCGAAGCATTGGCGCCGCAGAACTTCGGTCATGATTCGCTGAACACATTGCTCGAAGGCCATTTCATCCCCAAAAGCCTGTTGCCGGCCTACGAGTCGGTGGCGCGCGACCTGCTCAAGCGCGTGGAGGAGGTTTACCAGGCCACACCGCACCAGAACATCCGCATGCATGGCGATTGTCACCCCGGCAACATGATGTGTCGCGACGAAGTCTTCCACATCGTCGACCTTGACGATTGCCGCATGGGTCCGGCGGTACAGGACATCTGGATGATGCTTGCCGGTGATCGTCAGGCCTGCCTGGGGCAGTTGTCAGAACTGATGGACGGCTACAACGAGTTTCACGACTTCGACCCGCGGGAGCTCGCGCTCATCGAACCTTTACGTGCGTTGCGCCTTATGCACTACAGCGCGTGGCTGGCCCGCCGCTGGGACGATCCGGCATTCCCGCACAGTTTTCCGTGGTTCGGCACCGAGCGGTATTGGGGCGATCAGGTGCTGGCGTTGCGCGAGCAGTTGGCGGCGTTGAACGAAGAGCCATTAAAACTCTTCTAATCATCGCCACACCCCCTGTAGGAGCGAGCTTGCTCGCGATTGCGGTGTATCAGTCGGCATCAATGTCGGCTGGCCCACCGCAATCGCGAGCATGCTCGCTCCGACAGTTAATGTGCCTACCTTTGTATATGGGACATTTGTAGACAAACTTCCTTACAATCACTCTTTTGTTAGCTGCCTAAGCAAGGATTCTGCATGCAAGCTGCCAACCCGCGTCGCGGGTACATTCTGGGCCTGACTGCCTACATCATCTGGGGCTTGTTCCCGATCTACTTCAAAGCCATCGCCAGCGTGCCCGCCGTCGAGATCATCATCCACCGGGCGATCTGGTCAGCACTGTTCGGCAGCCTGTTGCTGCTGGTCTGGAAGCACCCGGGCTGGTGGCGCGAGTTGCGCGACAACCCCAAACGCCTGGCCATACTTGCCCTGAGCGGCACGCTGATCGCTGCCAACTGGCTGACGTATGTGTGGTCAGTGAACAACGGTCGCATGCTCGAAGCCAGTCTCGGCTACTACATCAACCCGCTGGTGAACGTGCTGCTGGGGATGCTGATCCTCGGCGAACGCTTGCGTCGCATGCAGTGGATCGCGGTGGGGTTGGCCGCAGTCGGCGTGGCGCAGCAGGTGTGGCAGGTCGGCAGCTTGCCGTGGGTCTCGCTGGTACTGGCGTTGACGTTCGGCTTCTACGGCCTGATCCGCAAGCAGGCACCGGTCAAGGCCTTGCCTGGCCTGGTGGTGGAAACCTGGATGCTGGTACCGCTGGCCATGGCGTGGCTGTTGTTCAATCAGACAGCCATGACCGCCCAGCCCGAATTCTGGACAACCAATGAAGCCTGGTGGCTGATCGCCGCTGGGCCGGTCACCCTGGTGCCGCTGGTGTGTTTCAACGCTGCCGCACGGCACCTGCCCTACACCACCCTGGGGTTCCTGCAGTACCTGGCGCCGACATTGGTGCTGCTGCAAGCCGTGCTGCTGTTTGGCGAACACCTTTCATCCACCACGCTGGTCGCCTTCCTGTTCATCTGGGCGGGCCTGGCGGTTTACAGCGTCGATGCGTGGATAAGTCTGCGCCGCCGCAGTTGATCAAAAATCGTACAGAACGCTACAGGCCACATTCCGCGTGGCCTGCATCCATCCTTCCCAAGGTTATCCACAACCTGATCCCCGATGTTTGTGCGCAAGTCGCTGAATGTTGGCGGTTTTTTGAGCAATACTGGCCAACCCCCGTATTACGTGGCCTGGCGGGCAGTCTCTACAGGTTATCCACAGGCAGGTGCACGTTAAAACTGGATAAGCCGTTTAGGTTTCGCTGCGTAAAACCAGTTCCACCATCAAGTCATCCGCCAGGGTTTCCAGGCGCGATTGCAGCACATCCAGTGACAAGGTCAGCGGCACGGCGAGAATCGCCTCGGCGTGGAACAGCGGCTCACTGCTCATGGGCGCTGGACGCACTTCGGTAACCAGTCGTTCCAGGCTCACCCCTTGTTCACTCAACAAGCGCGTGATGTCGCGCACGATCCCGGGGCGATCATTGCCCACCAACTCCATCGCAATCGGCTTCCAGGTGCAGGACTGTTCGATCGAGCTTTCGGCAATCAACACGCGAATGCCCTGGCCCGACAACCCTTGCAGGGCATCGACCAAGGCGTCGTAGGCTTCTGCCGGTACGCCCACCCGAAGAATCCCGGCGAACTGCCCGGCCATGCGCGACATGCGGCTCTCCAGCCAGTTACCACCCTGCTCGGCGATGCACTGAGCAATGCGCTCGACCTGGCCGGGCTTGTCTGGGGCGAAAACAGTCAGTACGAGGTGGTCCATGGCGCAGCCCTCTCTGGTCATGATTTTTGTCGTTGAGAGGGAAGTATAGGCAAGAGGGGGTTGTGTGTTGTCTGGGCGGGCCTCATCGCGGGCAAGCCCGCTCCTACAGGGATCGGGACACCCCAAAGCAAGGGTGAACAACAAATCGTGTACAACTCAGATATTTAACTGGAACAATCCATAAGTTTTTTGAGAACATCCCGTACCCCGCCGTGACTGCAATGCGTCACGAGGTCGCAGAACGACGTAATTAGTCTAATTTTCACAAGCGCAATTGATCATGTAGTATGCCGCAGCGCGCACTACATAACGTTGGATCGATGTCTGCCGCAGGCACGTTCGCAACCCCCAAAGCCCTGTCAGCAAGGCCTCAAAGCCGTTGATCGGTTCCATCCCAGCCGCCTGAAATGGCATGTACTGGGGGAAGGGGTTTGTGGTTTAAATAGCCGAGGCTTCATTGTCATTTGAAGAATAAAAGCGAAATAGCTGAGCAGAGTGAGGCAAGCAATGACTGAACACGTTCAAGTCGGTGGCCTGCAGGTCGCCAAAGTCCTGTTCGACTTCGTGAACAACGAAGCCATTCCCGGAACCGGCCTGACTGCCGAAGCGTTCTGGGCCGGTGCCGACAAGGTCATTCATGATCTGGCGCCGAAGAACAAAGCCCTACTCGCCAAACGCGATGATTTCCAGGCTCGTATCGACGCCTGGCACCAGGAGCGCGCAGGCCAGGCGCACGACGCCGTGGCCTACAAGGCGTTCCTGCAAGACATCGGTTATCTGCTGCCAGAAGCGGCCGATTTCCAGGTCTCGACGCAAAACGTCGATGAAGAAATCGCCCACATGGCCGGCCCGCAGCTCGTGGTGCCGGTGATGAATGCCCGTTTCGCGCTCAATGCCTCGAACGCCCGTTGGGGTTCGCTGTACGACGCGCTCTACGGCACCGACGCCATCAGCGAAGCTGACGGCGCGGAAAAAGGCAAAGGCTACAACAAGGTTCGCGGCGACAAGGTCATCGCCTTCGCCCGTGCCTTCCTCGACGAGGCCGCACCGCTCGCCGCCGGCTCCCACGTCGATGCCACCCGTTACAGCATCGCGGACGGCAAACTGCTGGTCGCCCTCAAAGGTGGCAGCAACAGCGGCCTGCGCAACGATGCCCAGTTGATCGGTTTCCAGGGCGATGCCTCGACACCCATCGCAATCCTGCTGAAAAACAACGGCCTGCATTTCGAAATCCAGGTCGATGCCAGCACCCCCGTCGGCCAGACCGACGCTGCCGGCGTCAAAGACATCCTGATGGAAGCCGCGCTGACCACCATCATGGACTGCGAAGACTCCGTCGCTGCTGTCGATGCCGATGACAAGGTGGTGATCTACCGCAACTGGCTCGGCCTGATGAAGGGCGACCTGTCGGAAGAAGTCGCCAAGGGCGGCAAGACCTTCACCCGCACCATGAACGCCGACCGGACCTACACCGCCGTCGACGGCAGCCCGTTGAGCCTGCACGGTCGTTCGCTGCTGTTCGTGCGTAACGTCGGCCACCTGATGACCATCGATGCGATTCTCGACAGCCAAGGCAACGAAGTGCCGGAAGGCATCCTCGACGGTTTGGTGACGTGCCTGGCCGCCATGCACAACCTCAATGGCAACACTTCGCGCAAAAACACGCGCACCGGCTCGGTCTACATCGTCAAACCGAAAATGCACGGTCCGGAAGAAGCAGCGTTCACCAACGAGCTGTTCGGTCGCGTCGAAGACGTACTGGGCCTGCCGCGCAATACCCTCAAAGTCGGAATCATGGACGAGGAGCGCCGTACCACGGTCAACCTCAAGGCCTGCATCAAGGCGGCCAGCGAGCGCGTCGTGTTCATCAACACCGGTTTCCTCGACCGCACGGGCGATGAAATCCACACCTCCATGGAAGCCGGCCCGATGGTGCGCAAGGCGGACATGAAGGCGGAAAAATGGATCGGCGCCTACGAGAACTCCAACGTCGACATCGGTTTGAGCAGCGGCCTGCAAGGTCGTGCGCAGATCGGTAAAGGCATGTGGGCCATGCCTGACCTGATGGCAGCGATGCTCGAACAGAAAATCGCTCACCCAATGGCCGGCGCCAACACCGCCTGGGTTCCATCGCCAACCGCCGCCGCGTTGCATGCGCTGCACTACCACAAGGTCGACGTGTTCGCGCGCCAGGCCGAACTGGCCAAGCGTGCGCCGGCGTCGGTGGACGACATCCTGACCATCCCGCTGGCGGTCAACCCGCAGTGGAGCGCCGAACAGATCAAGAACGAACTGGACAACAACGCCCAGGGCATTCTCGGTTACGTGGTGCGTTGGATCGATCAGGGCGTGGGTTGCTCGAAGGTGCCGGACATCAATGACGTCGGCCTGATGGAAGACCGTGCCACCCTGCGCATTTCCAGTCAGCACATCGCCAACTGGCTGCGTCACGGCATCGTCACCCAGGAACAAGTACTGGAAAGCCTCAAGCGGATGGCGCCGGTGGTTGACCGTCAGAATGCCAACGACCCGCTGTACCGCCCTCTGGCACCGAACTTCGACAGCAACATCGCCTTCCAGGCGGCGGTCGAATTGGTGATCGAAGGCACGCAGCAGCCGAACGGCTACACCGAGCCGGTCCTGCACCGCCGTCGCCGCGAGTTCAAGGCGGCCAATGGCCTGTAACTGAAGCCCATGAAAAAGCCCTGATCTGTCGATCAGGGCTTTTTTGTATGTGCTGTCTTGATTTCTGTAGGAGCGAGCATGTCGAAACGTCGAACCGTCGCGATGGACGTTAACGATAACGCTGGCAAACTGATGCCCAACGGTGCCTTGAAGACCATCGCGAGCATGCTCGCTCCTACAGAAATGTGTGTACCGATTCGGTCAGGGCTCCATCCCCAACTCATGCTTGACCAGCGCCAGCAACTTGCCTGTGTCGATGGGTTTGAGCAGGAAGTCCACCACGCTCAAATGCATCGCGGCGATCGCGTCCTTCACGTCGGCATCGCCGGAAACAATAATGAACGGCATCGCCGCCCGTACCGATTCGCGAACCTGGCGGATCAAATCCAACCCATTGACGTGCCCCATCCGCAGATCGGTGATCACCAGACCGATCGAAGGTTTTTCGCTCAGCATCTTCAGCGCCGTTTCGCCGCTGGCGGCGGTCATGCAGCGAATGCCATCCAAACCCAATATTTCCGACAACAGCTCGCGAGCGTCCTTGTCGTCATCGACGATCAGCACCCGTTGCGGGGGCAAATCGGGCTCCAGCATGACGGCACTCAGCGCTTCGCGTTCGGCGTCACTCAAAATATCGTGGTCGGACATGGCTTTCTCTAAGTGATCGAGTTCTTTCCCTGGCACAGTGGTGAGACATCGCCGAGCAGACCTTCTAATGTGCACTTCGTCGGATTTTTTGCCTATAAGGGAAAGGATAGGTTCTCCCTCGATTTTCGTAAGGGTTTTCCCAAATCTCACCTCACAAAGCCATCCTAGACTTACGTCCAATGGGCACTGCGCGTTCAGAAGCTGACCATGGCCGAGTCATCCGACAACAACAATTTCAAAAAAGACTGCGGTAATGGTTATGAGTAAAGCGGACGCCTTCACCCAGGCAGGGAAAACCGCGGTGTTGCAGAACATCCAGGGAACCCTGCAATTCCTCCAGCGCTTCCCCCCTTTCAATCAGATGGAACACGCTCACCTGGCGTACCTGGTTGAACAATGTCAGCTGCGTTTCTATGCGCCCGGCGAGAGCATCATCAAGCCCGCCGATGGCCCGGTCGAGCATTTCTACATCGTCAAGCAGGGCCGCGTGGTGGGTGAGCGTCCCCACAGCGCCAAGGGCGGCACCGAAACCACCTTCGAAATCACCGGCGGCGAATGCTTTCCCCTCGCCGCCCTGTTGGGTGAACGTGCGACCCGTACCGAACACCTCGCGGCCGAAGACACCTTTTGCCTGCAACTGAACAAGCTCGCCTTCATCAAGCTGTTTGCCCTGTCCACCACCTTTCGCGACTTTGCCCTGCGTGGCGTCAGCAGCCTGCTGGACCAAGTCAACCAGCAAGTCCAGCAAAAAGCCGTGGAAACCCTCGGCACCCAGTACTCTCTCAACACTCGCCTGGGCGAACTGGCCATGCGTCACCCGGTGACGTGCGGCCCCGACACACCCTGCGCGAAGCCGTGACGTTGATGCACGAGCAGCAGGTCGGCAGCATCGTGGTGGTCAACGAACACAAGGCGCCCCAGGGAATTTTTACCCTGCGTGACCTGCGCCAGGTGGTGGCAGGCGGCACCAACGATTTCAACGAGTCCATCGAGCGACACATGACCCGCGCGCCGTTCTTCCTGAGCCCGGATCACAGCGCGTTCGATGCAGCGATTGCCATGACCGAGCGGCACATCGCCCACGTCTGCCTGGTCAAGGATCAGCGCCTGTGTGGTGTGGTGTCGGAGCGTGATCTGTTCTCCCTGCAACGGGTCGATCTGGTGCACCTGGCTCGCACCATCCGCAGTGCCCAGCGCGTGGAAAACCTGGTGGTGCTGCGCGGCGAGATCGGCCAGCTGGTGGAGCGCATGCTCGCCCATGGCGCGTCGTCGACCCAGATCACCCACATCATCACCCTGCTCAACGATCACACCGTGTGCCGGGTCATCGAACTGACGCTCGCCGAAAAAGGCGACCCCGGCGTGCCGTTCAGTTGGTTGTGCTTCGGCAGCGAAGGCCGTCGCGAGCAGACGCTGCACACCGACCAGGACAACGGCATCCTCTTCGAAGCCCGTGATGCGGCGCACGCCGCCGAGATTCGCGGCAAGCTGCTGCCCATCGCGCAACACATCAACCAGAGCCTGGCGTTGTGCGGCTTCACCCTGTGCAAGGGTAACATCATGGCCGGCAACCCCGAGCTGTGCCTGTCTCGCGCCGAATGGGCGCGCCGCTTTTCGGCGTTCATCCGTGAAGCGACGCCGGAGAACCTGCTGGGCTCCAGCATCTATTTCGACCTGCGGGTGGTCTGGGGCGACGAGCAAAGCTGCGATCAATTGCGTCGGGGAGTTCTCGACCAGGTCGCCGACAATCGTCTGTTCCAGCGCATGATGGCCGAAAACGCCCTGCGCAATCGCCCGCCCGTAGGACGGTTCCGCGAGTTCGTGCTGGCGCGCAAGAATGGCGAGAAAGCCACGCTGGACCTGAAGGTCCAAGGGCTGGGGCCGTTCGTCGAGGGCGCTCGATTGCTCGCATTGGCCCACGGCATCGAGGCAAACAATACCCTAGAGCGTTTTCGTCAACTGGTGGAAAAGCAGGTGATCGATCAGCTCGATGGCGCGGCCTACGAAGAGGCGTACCACTTCATTCAGCAAACCCGCATGCAGCAACATCAGCGACAGACGCGGGAGAACCTGCCCTACTCCAACCGGGTCGATCCCGACAGCCTCAACCACCTGGACCGCCGGATCCTGCGTGAGTCCCTGCGCCAGGCACAACGCCTGCAAAGCAGCCTGACCCTGCGGTATCAACTATGAGTCTGTTTTCCTGGCTGCGCCCGGCAGGTCCGATGTTATCTGGCCAACTGCAGCAACGCCTCAAGGACTTGCCGGTGGAGGCCGCGCTGGGTGAGTGCAGCCTGCGCGAACAGCGCTGGGTGGTGGTGGACCTGGAAACCACTGGACTGAACCTGAACAAGGACCGTGTGCTGTCCATCGGCGCCGTGGTGATCGAAGACGGCGCCATCGATTTCAGCCAACAGTTCGAACGCACCCTGCAATGCGCCGACATGAAAGTGGCGCCCAGTGTGCTGATTCACGGCCTGGGGCCCAGCGCGATAGCCGCCGGCACGGATCCGGCGCAGGCACTGATCGAGTTCATGGAGTTTGTCGGCGACAGTCCGCTGCTGGCGTTCCATGCGCCCTTTGACCAGCACATGCTCGGGCGCGCGCTGAAAGATCATCTGGGGTACAAGTTGCAGCATCCGTTTCTGGACGTGGCCGACATCGCGCCGCTGCTGTGCCCGCAGGCGAACATTCGCGAGGCCGGCCTGGATGAGTGGATCAATTGGTTCAAGCTCGAAGTGATCGAACGCCACAACGCCAGTGCCGATGCGCTGGCCACCGCCGAACTGGCTCTGATCCTGTTCAGCCGGGCGCGTCAGCAACAGATTCATAGCCCGTTGAACCTGCACCAGCGGTTGAGCCAGTGGAAACGGCGGCAGAATTCGCCGTCGTTTTGATCTGCGGCGCCTAATCGGGCGCCATCGCGGGCAAGCCCGCTCCTACAGGTGATGGGTGGTGTTCGTGGGTCCCTTGTGGGAGCGGGCTTGCCCGCGATGAACGATAACGCGGTCCATCGCCTTGTCCACCAGCCGACCAGCGGCCAATTGCTTCCCTCCCGCGCCTCTGCCACAATCGCGAACAATTCTCGTTAGTTAATACTTCTTAATCGGTGATGCGTCGTGGCGTCAGTCCCCAGCCCTCAAAGTGAACTCGTCGGTGCGTTGTATCGTGACCATCGCAGTTGGCTATTGGCCTGGCTTCGGCGCAACGTCGCCTGCCCGCAGCGGGCCGAGGACCTGAGCCAGGACACCTTCGTACGCTTGCTGGGCCGCGAGGAACTGACAGCGCCGCGCGAACCCCGGGCGTTCCTGGTGGCGATCGCCAAGGGCCTGCTGTTCGACTACTTCCGACGGGCCGCGCTGGAACAGGCCTACCTCACCGAATTGATGCTGATTCCCGAAGAAGAACACCCTTCGGCGGAAGAACAGCAAATGATCCTCGAAGACCTGAAAAACATCGACCGTCTGCTCGGCAAGCTGTCGAGCAAGGCCCGAGCGGCGTTTCTCTACAACCGTCTCGACGGCTTGAGCCACGCAGAAATCGCCCAGCGCCTCGGCGTTTCGGTGCCACGGGTGCGCCAATACCTGGCCCAAGGCATTCGCCAGTGCTACATCGCCTTATACGGGGAGCCCGTATGACCCCGGCCAGCTCCAGACCCGTCTCGGCACAGGTGCTGGACGCGGCGATTGCCTGGCAATTGTCGCTGGACTCGGCCAACCCGGTGGAGCGCGAAGAGTTCGCCAAGTGGCACGCCGCTCACGAGGAACACGCCCGCGCCTGGCGCCAGCTGGGCATGCTCGATCAGCGTTTCAGCGTGGTCAGCGGGCCGGCGCGCACCGCGTTGCTGCAATCACGCGAAGGCATTCGACGGCGGGTGCGCAAGCTGGGCAATGGCCTGGCAACCGTCGTAGCGGTCATCGGCCTGGCGCTGTTCGCCGGTGAGCGCTACCTGCCAGTCGATTACTGGCTGGCCGATCAACGTACCGCCACCGGCGAGCAACGCACCTTGCGCCTGAGCGACGGCACCGTGATCAACCTCAACACCCACAGCGCGGTGGATGTGCGCTTCGACGAGAAGCAACGGCGGGTAATACTTCAGGACGGCGAAATCCTCGTCGAGACGGGTCACGGCGACGCCCGGCCGTTCATCGTCGAAACCCGTGAAGGCAGCATGCGTGCACTGGGGACGCGCTTCCTGGTCAAGCGCGAAGAGGAAGGCACGCGCCTGAGCGTGTTGAAGTCCGCCGTGGCGGCGCATCCCGAGTCCAGCCCCGACGAACAGATTCTGCAGGAAGGCCAGCAAGTGCTGATGCGCAGCAACGGCCTGGGGCCGATCGCCGCGCTGGACCTCGGCGCCGACGCCTGGACCCGGGGCATGCTGGTGGTGGACAACGCACGCCTGGAGGACCTGGTACATGAACTGGGTCGCTACCGTCGTGGGCACCTTGGGGTCGCGCCGGAAGTGGCAGATTTGCGGATTACCGGCAGCTTTCCGTTGAACGACACCGACCTGGCGTTGAGCGCCCTGCTGCCGACGTTGCCGGTGCAGATCGAGCAGCGCACGGCTTGGTGGGTGACGGTGGCGAAGGCCGATGCGAAGCCTTGAGAGCGTTGGCGTCTGAAAGGGCGGCGCCATCGCGGGCAAGCCCCTGTAGGAGCGGGCTTGCCCGCGATGGCGGCCTATCAGCCCCACCGAACCCTCTGAATAAAAATTATTTTCATCCACCCCTATCACTTTGCACATCTCGTTCGGCACACAGGCAATTGAGAAGTATTCCCTTTCAGGAGCCATCCCATGTCCCGTTCGCTCGACACCTTGTTGCGCCCCAGTTTGCTGGCGGTAGCCATTGCCCTCTGTACCCCGCTGGCCAGCAGCCAACTGATCGCCGCTGAGCAAGCGTCCAGCGTTCGCGCCTATAACCTGCCGGCTGCGCCTTTGGCCAGCACCCTGAACCAGATCGCCAGCCAGTCGGGCCTTGCCCTCGCGTTGAACCCTTCCCTGGCGGCGGGAAAGACATCGGCTCCGGTCAGCGGCCAGTACGACGCCGTTGGCGCCTTGCGCGCTGCCCTGCGTGGCACCGGTTTGCAACTGGAACAGAGCGGCACCGGCACCTACAGCCTTGTGGCCGCACCTGAGGGTGTGATGGCGCTGCCGGAAACGGCGATCATCGGTGTCGAGAACACCGAAAACGCTTGGGGGCCGGTCGAGGGATATGTGGCTACCCGTACGGCTGCCGGCACAAAAACCGATACGCCCATTGTCGAAGCACCACGCTCGATGTCGGTGATCACCCGCGCGCAGATGGAAGATCGTGGCGTGCAGAATCTCGATGACGCCGTGCGTTACATGCCAGGCGTGATCGCCAGTAGCTACGGCAGCGACTCGCGGGCCGACTGGCTGCGCGTGCGTGGCTTCGAACCGACCCAGTTCCTTGATGGCCTGCCGCTGCCAAAAGGTTCCTACGCCAACCCCAAGGCCGAAACCTGGGACCTGGAACGCATCACGCTCCTGCGCGGGCCTGCCTCTTCGGTATACGGCCAGACTCCACCGGGCGGCATGCTCGATATGGTCAGCCGCCGTCCAGATGCCATTGCCAGCCACGAAGTGCGCGCTGAAGTGGGCAGCAATAACCGCAAGCAGATGAGCTTCGACAGCACCGGCAAGATCGATGACGAAGGTCAGTTTCTCTACCGCGTCGACGGCGTGGTGCGTGACAGCGGTATGCCGGTCGACCACACCGATGACAAGCGCTATAACTTGGCACCGAGCCTGACCTGGAATGTCGACGATGACACGCACCTGACATTCCTCTCGCAGTTCACTCGCGACGATACCGGGGTCAGCGGTCAATTCCTGCCATTGCAAGGCACCAAGCTGGCCTCGCCGGCCGGGGCGAAAATTTCCCACCACAAGAACCTGGGTGATCCGGACTCCGATCACTATGATCGCACCTACTACGCCCTGGGCTACGCCTTCGACCATCGCCTGAACGATGTCTGGCAGTTCAAACAGAACCTGCGCTATACCAAAAGCGATCTGTCCTTCCAGCAAGCCTACGCGTCCTTCGGTGACGTCGTAGCGCCGGACGGCACCCTGAGCCGCTTGGTCGACAAGGTCGACGAGGACATCAGCCAGTTCGCCGTCGACAACAACCTTCAGGCTGACTTCCAGACCGGTGCGCTAAGCCACGTCGTCCTGCTGGGCCTGGATCACCAGCGCACCAACACCAACTACAAATGGCTGGAAGGCACTGCGCCAACCAGCAACGTGATTCACCCGATTCGTGGTGCGGACTTCTCAAATGTTTCCTACGCCACGTTCTACGACTACAACCAGAAGACCAACCAGACCGGCCTCTATGCTCAGGACCAGATTTCCTTGGACAAATGGCGCCTGACCTTGGGTGGCCGTGAGGACTGGATTCACAGCGCGACGACATTCAACAACCAGAACGATGCGACCAACACCCAGCGCGACAAGGCCTTCAGCGGTAATGCCGGCCTGAGCTATGTGTTTGACTCCGGTATCACCCCCTACATTTCCTACACGGAGTCGTTCCAGCCGTCGATGGGTGCCGACGCCCGTGCGACCGAGGGATTCAAGCCCACTGAAGGCAAGCAGACCGAGATCGGCGTGAAGTACCAGCCGCCGGGCAGCCGCACCCTGCTCACCGCTGCCGCGTTCGACCTGCGCCAGGAAAACGTATCGGTTTCGCAGAACAACGTCACCAGCCAGATCGGCGAGCTGAAAGTGCGCGGTATTGAGCTTGAAGCCACGTCCGACGTGACCGACAACCTGAAACTGGTGGGTTCCTACACCTACACCGATACCGAGATCCTCAAGGGCGACGATAAGGGCAACCGGATGAAACTGGTCCCGCGTAACCAGGCCTCGTTGTGGTCCGACTACACGTGGCACGCGGGCGTGCTCGACGGGTTCGGCGTAGGGGCTGGCGTGCGTTATGTCGGCGACACTTACGGCAACACCGCTAACACCGCCAACGGTCATGTAGGTTCCTACACCGTTTACGATGCCGCCGTGCATTACGACTTGAGCCGCCTGAACCCGGCGCTGGCAGGGATCTCGGTGGATGTCACCGCGAAGAACCTGTTCAACAAGGATTATCTGTCGACCTGTGATGGCACGTGGTGCTACTACGGCGACGAACGTAACGTCATCGCGGGCGTGAACTACAAGTGGTAAGCCACTGAGCGGTGCGCAACCACCCAGGGGTCACGGTCAGCCGTGACCTTTTGGCATTTGGATGGGTTATGAAAAGCAAAACAATCCGCCGCTGGTCCTTCGTCCACACCTGGACCAGCCTGATCTGCACCGTGTTCCTGCTGATGCTGGCGCTCACCGGACTGCCGTTGATCTTCCATCACGAGATCGATCATCTGCTGGGTGACGCGCCGGAGTTGAAGGTCATGCCGGCCGATACGCCGCAGCTTAATTTGCAGCAATTGGTGCAGGCAGCAGAAAAACACCGTCCCGGCGAAGTCATGCAGTATTTCGGCTTCGACGAAGACGAACCCAATGGCGCCATTGCGATCATGGCAGCCACCGCTGGCACCGAGCCCAACTCGTCGCACACGTTCATGCTCGACGCCCGCACCGGGCAAGCGCTGGAAATGCCGTCGGCCAACGGCGGTTTCATGATGTTCATGCTGCGCCTGCACGTGGACATGTTTGCCGACTTGCCGGGCAAGCTGTTGCTGGCGTTCATGGGCATCCTGTTCGTGGTGGCGATTGTCTCCGGGACGGTGTTGTACCTGCCGTTCATGCGACGGTTGAAATTCGCCACCGTGCGCCAGGACAAATCCACCCGCCTGCGTTGGCTCGACCTGCACAACCTGATAGGCGTGGTCACTCTGACCTGGGCGCTGGTGGTGGGCGTTACCGGCGTCATCAGCGCCTGCGCCGACTTGCTCATCGCCCAATGGCGCAACGACACGCTCAGCACGATGATCGCGCCGTACCGCGATGCGCCGCCGCTGACCCAACTGGCCCCGGCCACCCGCCTGCTCGACATCGCCCGTGAGGCGGCACCCGGCATGCGTCCGGATTTCATCGCCTTCCCCGGTACGCGTTTTTCCAGTGAGCACCATTACGCGGTGTTCATGAAAGGCAGCACGCACCTGACCTCGCACCTGTTGACGCCAATCCTGATCGACGCCAGCAATCTTGAGGTCACCGCCGTGGTCGAGCGCCCCTGGTACATGGACGCCATGGGCATGTCGCAGCCTCTGCACTTCGGTGATTACGGCGGCATGCCGATGAAAATCCTCTGGGCCACCCTCGACGTGCTGACCATCATCGTGCTCGGCAGCGGTGTTTACCTGTGGGTAGTGCGGCGCAAGGCCGCCAAACCCGTCTTGGAAAAAGCCGAGGCCAGCGCATGAGGCCCCGGCAATCGAACTTCTGGAAAGTCTTCGCCACGCCCACGGTGATCGCCTTGCTGACCGCCGCAGGGTTGTTTGCCGCGTTGCTCGGCGACGGCGCCTGGGATGCGCTGAGCTGGCTCGGCTTGGGCATTCCCGCCGCCCTGGCCCTGCGCGGCCTGCTGCGTCGACACTAACCGCCCCCTGTAGGAGCGAGCTTGCTCGCGATGCGGTGTATCAGTTGATAGCAATGCTGGCTGACACACCCATCGCGAGCAATCGAGCGTCGACCGGCTGCTCCTACAGGGCGGTGGAGTATTCAAGCCCCTGCCCCAACACGCTATGCTGCCCACCTCCGCCACCGCCCGAGACGCAGCCATGTCCACCCCGAGCATGACCCTGTACCACAACCCCCTCTCGCCCTTCGTTCGCAAAGTCATGGTGCTGCTGCACGAAACCGGCCAGCAGGACCGCGTCGCGCTGCAAAACTGCGTACTCACCCCGGTCGACCCGGACCAGGCGCTGATCGACGACAACCCGCTGAGCAAAATCCCGGCCCTGCGCCTCGCCGACGGCAGCGTCATCCACGACAGCCGGGTGATCCTCGACTACCTCGACCACCAGCACGTCGGCAACCCGCTGATCCCCCGCGAGGGCTCGGCCCGCTGGCGCCGCCTGACCCTGGCCTCGATGGCCGACGGCATCATGGACGCCGCCGTGCTGGTCCGTTACGAAGTCGCCCTGCGTGCCCCGCAAAAACACTGGGCCGAGTGGCTCGATGGCCAGCGCGACAAAATCCGCCGCGCCCTGGCCCTGCTGGAAAAAGACGCGATCGCCGAACTGACCAGCCACTTCGACGTGGCCGCCATCAGCGTCGCGTGTGCCCTGGGCTACATCGATCTGCGCCACCCGGACCTGGCCTGGCGCGAGGCCAACCCGCAGTTGGCCGCCTGGTATTTCGACGTGAGCCAGCGGCCGTCGATGGTGGCAACGATGCCCAAGGTTTAGGTTTTCGCTGACAGGGTTGGCCTCATCGCGAGCAAGTCGAATCGTCGCCCCCACAGTTGATCGCGTTGTTGCTCACGGCTCGATCTAAGGAGGGAGCGACGGGGCGACGATTCGATCTGCTCGCGATGCCATCCCACCGGCTCCGACGCAAACAACTCACAGACCAATACCACCAGCCTCTCCCCTTCTCGCTGATCCTCCCGCAACCCCAGCGACCGGCTCATTTCACCTCTCCCAGATCAAACGCCACCGGCTTGGCCACCTTCTGGCCCACCCCATACCAATCCAGCTTTCGGGTCAGCACCATGAACACCCCGAGCAACCCAAACAACAACCCCGAGCCCATCAACAACGCGTAGTCCTCGGCGCTCAGCAACCCGTAAAGCAGGCCATACAAAGCCGCCAACCCTGCCGAGAAGCTCAAGCCATGGCGCAAGCTGTGCAGCACGTGGCAGACGTAGAAGCCGATCAACACCACACAGGCACTGGCCGACGCGAGATAGGCCAGGGCGAAGCCGATGTGTTCGGACAACGACAGCAACAGCAGGTAGAAGAACGCCAGGGCCACCCCCACCAACGCGTACTGCACTGGGTGCACCGCGAGGCTTTTCAGCACTTCGAAGAGGAAGAAGCCAGCGAAGGTCAGGACGATGAACAGCAGCGCGTACTTGATCGCCCGGTCGCTTTTCAAATACTGATCCACCGGGTCGATGAAGCTCACCCCGAAGCTGCGGCCATTGAACGCTTCGCAGCTGCGGCGCAGCACGCAATCGTTCAGGGCTTCTTGCAGGTTGGTGGAGAAAAACGTTGTTTGCCATTCGGCGGAGAAGCCTTGGTCGGTGATGTCACGCTTGGCCGGCAGGTAGTTGCCGATGAAGCTGGGGTGCGGCCAGTTGGCGGTCAGGGATACGCTGCTGGTTTTGCCCACAGGCAGCACCTGCAACTGCCCGGTGCCTTGCAGCTTCAGGTTGAACGCGAATGCCAGCTCGGTGTTTTGTTTCGCATCCAGCGCCGGCAACATCACGTGAACACCCTCGCCCAGCCACCCCACCTGACTGCCCGGCACGAAGTCCAGGCGCTGGCCGTTGAGTTCGAGTTTCAGGGCGTTCTCGATGCCGCGAATGTCGCTGATGCCCACCGCCAGGAACGGCTGGTCGAACTGGTAATCGGCAAAGTCCTCCTTGATGCCCAGTTGCGCCGGCAGGGAAAAATGCCCGTTGATGCGATTGTCAACATGGAACAGTCGCGCCTGATAAATACCCCGGGCGCGCAGTTCGGTGGCCACCTCGCCGTCGAGTTCGAAGCGCTCCGGCAGGAAGTACAGGCGACCGCGCTCCTCGCCCACCTCCTGATAACGCTTGTTGGTCTTTTCGTTGAGTTTCCAGGTACGTACCACCTTGCGATACGGCACCACCATCAGCGGCCCGCTCAATTGCTGGCTGTAGCTGGAGCTGCGGGCGATGTCTTCCAGCACACCGTCACGCAGTTGCTGGCGCTCCTGGATGACGCCGTTGATCATCAACAGCGGGATCAGCAGCAGCAAAATCAGCAGGGCAATGGCCCCGAGTTTCAAGGTCAGATTGCGGTTCATGGGACTCTCCCTGTTTGGATAGGGAGAGTCTGGGCCCGGTATGTGGGCGCTTTATGTGGGGTTTATGGAGATTGTGTGGAGACAGGGTGGGCCCGATCCTACAAGAACCGCGCTCACCTGTAGGAGCGAGCTTGTCGAAGCGTCGAACCGTCGCGATGGCGGCAACTCGGTCTCAAGGCAAGCACAAGGTGACTTCCACCCCACCCTCAACATTGCCGATCCTCAACACTCCACCATGCAACTTGGCCACTTCCTCGACAAAATTAAGCCCCAACCCGGTGCTCTTGCGCCCACTGTCCGGACGCGGCAGCGAATAGAAACGCTCACTTAAACGCGGCAATGCATAGTCGGGAATCGCTTCAGCCTGGTTGAACAGTTTAAATTCGACCTGCCCGCCAACTCGTGCGGCACTGAAACGCAACAGCCCCTGAACCGGCGTGAAATCCAGGGCATTTTCCAGCAGATTCGCCAGCGCCTGGCGCAGCAGGAACGGCTCACCGTTCACCAGCAGATCATCAGGAATAGCCCGTTCCACGCGCAACTGCTTGCCTTCGATACGCCCGGCCTGAGCACCCAGCAACTCATCCACCAGACCCGCCAGCGGTACCGCCACGCGCTCTTCCAGCCCCTGACGTTGTTCCACCAGCGCCAGATTCAACAACCGCTCGATCAACTGCTGCATCCGCACGCTTTCATTGTCGATGTTGCTGACAAAGCGCTGGCGTTGCGTCAACGGCATCTCGCCCTGCAACAGCTCCGCCGCACCGCGAATCGCCGCCAGCGGGCTTTTCAATTCATGGGTAAGGGTGTGCACGTAACGCTCCACGTAAGCCTTGCCCTCGAGCTGGGTGCGCATCTGTTCCACGGCCGTCGCCAGTTGCTCCAGCTCGCCGCCACGGTAGTGCGGCACCTCAACCCGTCGCCCCTCGCTCACCGCCTGCGCATATGCGGTCAGGCGTCGCAATGCTGCACTCAGCCACCACGACAATAACGCGCCGAACAACAGGCCCAAGCCGATCAACCCGGCGCCATAGGCCAACAACCGACGCTCGGTGCGATCCACATAGGGCTGCAGCGAACTATTGGGCTTCGCCACCGTGACCACGCCTATGATCTGGCCGTTGTCGCGAATCGCCGCGCCCACGTGCATCACCGAAGAGCTGGCATCGTTCGGATCGCTGCGAGTCGAACGCGCACCGTACTCGCCGCGCAGGGTCAGGTACACATCGTTCCAGCGCGAGTAATTCTGGCCGACAGCCGTGCCGCTGGAATCCAGCACCACGATGCCCTTGGCGTCGGTGACGTAGATGCGATGGTTGACCTGATTTTTCGGCAAACCCCAGATGCTCGCCTTCGGCTGCCGTTCGCCGTAGGCCTTGAGCAACTGCGGCCAGCGGTTCTGGTTGAGGGTGCCGGCCTTGAAGTCGTCGCGCAGGATCTCCGCCATCAGGTTGGCCGTGTCCACCAGGGTTTCCTCCGTGGACTGGCGCACGCCGGGGCGGATTTCCTCCATCACCGTACTCAGCACGAAATAACCGGTCAGGCCAACGAACAGCACATACACCAGGAAAATCCGGATGCCCAGCGACATCAGCTGTTACCCGGGCTGTAGCTGTAACCGAGCCCGCGATGGGTCTGGATCGGCTCGGCGTCGGCCTTCACCCCGCGCAACTTGGCGCGCACGCTCTTGATGTGGCTGTCGATGCTGCGTTCGTAACCGGCGTCAGGAGCCACGCCAAGCGCATCGAGCAACTGCTCGCGGCTGAACACCCGCTCGGGTTGCTCGAGCAGGCATTGCAGCAGGCGGAATTCGTGACGGGTCAGGGTCAGCGGCTGGCTGCGATAACTGATCTGCACCCGCTCAGGGTCGATACGAAAAAGTGTGGAATCTGTTTCAACGGTCGTTCTCGGCGCCACGCGCTTGAGGATCGCCCGAACCCGCGCCGTCACCTCGCGGGGGCTGAACGGTTTGACCACGTAATCGTCAGCGCCAATCTCCAGGCCCACCACCCGATCGATCTCCGCGTCCCGCGCCGTGAGAAAAATCACCGGGACCTCGGAGAAACGCCGCAATTGCTTGCAGGTTTCAAAACCTGTGATGTCAGGCAGGCCGACGTCAAGAATGATCAGGTCCGCCGGCGTCTGTTGCTGATGCTCCAGCGCCGCCGCTCCAAGGGTCAGCCACGTGGTGCTGAAACCCTCGCCCTGCAAGGCAAAAATCAGCGTATCGGCAATCGCCGCTTCGTCTTCGACAATCAGGATATGAGGCATGGCGTCCGAGCCCGGTCAGTGGAGTGGGCGAACGGTGAACCAAGGGGCGGTGGACGTCAATCCACTAGAGTGAGTCAGCGTGACTATCAGTTCTGCTAGTGGCCAAAAAATAGAAATACGTCAATGCTGCGTGCTCCAGTCAACACGCATTGCAAGAGAAAATCGCCATGTCGGGCTCATCTGTTCAAAGACTTCTGTGCCTTTACAGCTACGACCCATTGGACCGTCAGACCGGATTTTCATACCCGGGTGGCTCACCGTTGCAGCGCTTTTACCGCAAAAACCAAATTTGTACGGAGCTCCAAGGCAACCTGCAAACCAGTTTTTTTCAAAACGCTAAACAACCTTTGGCTGAACTTTGCCAAGAAAATGGCAAGACAACTACGGCCTTGCTGGCAGCCGACCAACAATTCTCAATACTAAAAGCAATGGATGTGACTCAGTTACAGGCCATTGCTTATTCACCCTACGGTTTTCATCCTGCCTGTAGAGGTCAGTTAAGCCTACTTAATTATAACGGCGAACGACCAGACACTATTACCGGACACTACCCTTTAGGCAACGGCTACCGCGCGTTCAATCCAGTATTAATGAGATTCAATAGCCCGGACAGGTGGAGCCCTTTTGGCCGCGGGGGCATTAATGCATATGTTTATTGCGCGGGTGATCCTATCAACCGACGTGATCCAAATGGTCGGTTCTGGTTTAGCAAAGGGTCGTGGTTTAATTCACTGCTCAAGGGTCTCAATAAAAATTTATCGAAGAGATCCACCACTACGCACCCTTCTAGAAAGCTCACTGACACGACGGTACGCCTGCTTAATGAATCCCTCGAAAGGCTCGGAGGAGAAAAAGCAGTCGCCAAACTCGCAAAAAAAGCAAAGCTCACTCCAAAGCAATATTTTACAAAAAAATCTTCTTTGACCAATCAACTTAAATCGAACCCACATGAGATTTTTTCAGACTCCCCGCATGAACTGGTGGATGAAAATATTAAATTATTGATTGCACGGGAAGTGGCATTAACAGACCTGCAGGCAGCATTTGGTGCTAAAAATAATTTTAACCATGATTACTACAGTGGGCTTATTGAGCAGACAAGAGACTACATCGAATTGAACCGTGACCTGCGAAATACCTGGTCAGGCGGATTGCCCTCTTCCAGGCTTTTGGAAGATCCTTCAGCAGGTGATTTTTTTCACAGGCCACCGCCACCCTCATACGAAGATGCGCTGAAAAATCAGTGAGGGACCGGATGCCCCACAGAGAGGGGGAAACGAGTATCCCCCTCTCAACAATCCGGCTTATCCGCAGTGTATCGCCGAGCCGGGTTCACCGCCGCGCCAAACTCGCGCAACGCCTTGGCGCCGATCAGCAATGGATAGTTAAAGCTGCTGCGGTCGGTGAGGTTGACCTCGACGGTGCGCTTGACGTTGCCCAGGCACAGTTCCAGGTCGACCACCGGGCGCTTGGTCGGTGACGCCACTTCTTCGTCGTCATCCTCTTCGGAGCGGGTCTTGATCTTGCTGATGCGCGCGATCTTGTGCTCGTACACCTTGTTGCTCGCGCCCTTGGTGGCCAGGCGGAACCGCACCCAGTCTTCGCCGTCGCGGGTGAAGGTTTCGATGTCCTTGGCCGACAGGGAGGCGGTCAGGGCGCCGGTGTCCATTTTCGCCTTGAGCACTTCACCGCCGATTTCCGGCAGGGCGATGTATTCGTAGCGGCCGTACAGGGTGGGTTCGGCGGCCATGACTGGCAGGGCGACGAGGGACAAAATTGCGAGTAAAGATTTCACGTGATCGGTGTCCTTTAGAAAGGGGCAGCGGGATTTTAGACCGTCAGCGAGGGATTGGTTCGCGCTGAAATCGCTATCGCGGGCAAGCCCGCTCCCACAGGTATCGCGTCGCCGCTGTGGGAGCGGGCTTGCTCGCGAAGGGGCCGACATGTCTGGCCAAATTTCTGTGAGCTTAACGATAGCCAGGTGAAACATTTGTCACCGCCAATTTGGCCTCCCACCCGAACCTGCTTATCATGGCCCGCTCAACCGCTTTCAAGAGTCACCCATGCGCCGCCTGCTCACTGGCTGTTTCGTCGCCCTGCTGCTGTTGCTCAACACCCTGATCCTGATCGGGCCGTTGATGGTGTTTGCCCTGCTCAAGCTGGTGCTGCCCGGCCGCTTTCGCGACTACGCGTCCGGGGCGGTGATGTGGATCGCCGAGACCTGGTCGGAAATCGACAAACTGATCTTTCACCTGTGCATCCCGACCCAATGGGACATTCGCGGCGACGATGGGCTGCAGCGCGACACTTCGTACCTGGTGATCAGCAACCATCAATCCTGGGTCGATATCCCGGCGCTGATCCAGACACTCAACCGACGCACACCGTTCTTCAAGTTCTTCCTCAAGAAAGAACTGATCTGGGTGCCGTTCCTGGGGCTGGCGTGGTGGGCGCTGGATTACCCGTTCATGAAGCGCTACACCAAGGCGTTTCTCGCTAAAAATCCGGAGCTGGCGGGCAAGGACCTGGAAATCACCAAGGCCGCCTGCGAACTGTTCAAGCGCCAGCCGGTGACCGTGGTGAATTACCTGGAAGGCACCCGTTACACCCCGGCAAAAAGCACCCAGCAGCAATCACCGTTCAGCCACCTGCTCAAGCCCAAGGCGGGCGGCGTGGCGTTCGTACTGGCGGCGATGGGTGAACAGCTGGACGCGATTCTCGATGTGACGGTGGTTTACCCGCAGGCGAAGATCCCGGGGTTCTGGGACCTGATCAGCGGCAACGTGCCGAGGGTGATCATCGACATCCACACCCGCGAACTCGACCCGGCGCTGTGGCAGGGCGATTACGAAAATGACCCGGTGTTTCGCGAATCGGTGCAGAACTGGGTCAACCAGCTCTGGACCGAGAAAGACCAGCGCATCGCCGCCCTGCGCAGCGAAAGCCGCTGAATCAGCTGCCGGAGCCCCAAATACCGCCCAGGCTTTGCAGCAGTGAGCCGCCAACGCCCTGCTGACCCAGGTATTGCAAAATCACCGGGGCAAACTGGCCGATCATGCCGCTGTCCATGCCCAACGCGCTGAAAGCATTGTTCAGGTCGTTGGTGTCCTTGACGTTGCCCAAGGCGTTGTCGAGGCCGGCGGCCTTGCCATTGGAACCGAGCAGGCTGGCCAGCGCGCCCAGCTCGCCGCCGCCCGACAACTTGTCGATGCCCGGCACACTCTTGGCCAGTTCGGCGTAGTCGGTGGTGCTCAACTGATTTTTGGCCAGACCGAGCATCGCCCCGGCGCCGCCGACGGCTTGTTGCGGGGTCACGTCCAACTGGCTGAGCGCGCCGAGCAGATCGGCCGTCTCGGAGGTCGGCGCGGCCTCTGTGGCAGCGTTGTCACCTTTCATGCCTGCAATGGCATTGGCCGCATCGCCCAGGCTGAACTGCGCAAACACTGGCCCGGCGGCCAGAGTCATGAGCGATGCCAGTACCAAACCGCGTGAAACCTTCATCCAGACACCCTCAACGAAAAACCGCCCGGGAATGGGCGGTTGAAACAGTTCGTTGGACTGGGATCGGCAGGTATTGTTCCCTGTGGGAGCGGGCTTGCCCGCGAAGACGGCCGCCAGCACACCGAAGCTGTCAGAGCTTTCCCGATAACCCTCTGGAAATAATCACCCAAAGGCAAAAGCCGTCAGAAATCCTCCCTGTTTATCGGTGATGTTTAAAACCACCTCCAGTTACTTCCTGAAAGCCACAAAACCTTGCGTCGTTCCCTACGCCCCACCCAGAATCCGCCGGCTAGTGCAGCCAGGACGGCGGCTTTATCGTTGACTCGCCACTGAACCTCAGTGGTCGGGCTTAGCGGCCGACGATCCCCCAGCTTGCACATGCGTCCACCGAACAGGCATCTCCCCATGCCTGCGGTTTCATGGTGGCTGCACGCAGGGCGCCTTCGGGCGCACCGGCTGAGGGATCCCGGTCCGCTAACCTGCGTGCAGCTGCCACCCCACTTCGCTTAGCGGCACACAGGGGAAGGCATCCAACAGAGGTCCCTCCGATGCGCAAGGCCAAACCAGATTCACCCGACACCGACGAAACCCCACTCTCCGCCGCCGACATCAAAGCCAAACCCCGCAAACCGTGTTCGATGTACAGCGTCAATCCCAAAGTCCATGTCCAGGACCTGCTCGGCAGTATCAGCGAATCACTGGCCTCGGCCAACGTCATCACCCTGGACCTCGCCGACCGCGAAACCGGCGCCGGCCGCAACACCCTGCTAGGCATCGCGCAAATCGTAATGCTGGCGGAAATCTCGGTGAACCGCGTGCTGGATCAACTCGACCCAATTGCCTGAAAAAACCCCTGTAGGAGCGAGCTTGCTCGCGATGGCCGTCAACGATAACGCTGGGTACCTGACACCCCGTGGCGTTTTCGAGTCCATCGCGAGCATGCTCGCTCCTACAGGGGCGGGGGCGGGCCAATAGAAAAGGGCGACATTGCGTCGCCCTTTTCCTTGCGCGTATTACTTACGCCGCACTAAACATCTTGTGCGGGTCGATCACAAACTTCTTCGGCACGCCGGCATCGAACTCGCCGTAGCCTTCCGGTGCCTGGTCCAGGCTGATCACCTGCACGCCCACCACTTCGGCGATGTTGATGCGGTCCCACATGATGGCTTGCATCAGCGCACGGTTGTACTTCATCACCGGGGTCTGGCCGGTGTGGAAGCTGTGGGATTTGGCCCAGCCCAGGCCGAAGCGGATGCTCAGGCTGCCCATTTTGGCGGCAGCGTCGACAGCGCCCGGGTCTTCGGTGACGTAGAGGCCGGGGATGCCGATTTTGCCGGCCACGCGTACCACGCCCATCAGGGAGTTGAGCACGGTAGCCGGGGCTTCGTGTTTCACGCCGTCATGGCCGTGGCCACGGGCTTCGAAGCCCACGCAGTCCACTGCGCAATCCACTTCCGGCTCGCCCAGCAGCGCGGCGATCTGCTCGTGCAGCGGCGCGTCCTTGGACAGGTCGACGATTTCAAAACCCTGGGCCTTGGCGTGGGCCAGGCGGATGGTGTTGACGTCGCCGATGATCACCACCGCCGCACCCAGCAGGCGCGCCGAAGCGGCAGCGGCCAGGCCGACCGGGCCCGCACCGGCGATGTACACGGTGCTGCCTGGGCCGACACCGGCGGTGACGGCACCGTGGTAGCCGGTGGGCAGGATGTCGGAGAGGCAGGTCAGGTCGCGGATTTTCTCCATGGCCTTGTCGCGGTCCGGCAGTTTCAGCAGGTTGAAGTCAGCGTACGGCACCAGCACGTATTCGGCCTGGCCGCCGGTCCAGTCGCCCATGTCGACGTAGCCGTAAGCGCCACCGGCACGGGCCGGGTTGACGGTCAGGCACACGCCGGTGTGTTGCTCCTTGCAGGAACGGCAGCGCCCGCAAGCCACGTTGAACGGCACGGACACCAGATCGCCGATTTTCAGGTTCTCGACGTCGCTGCCCTTCTCGATCACTTCACCGGTGATTTCGTGACCCAGGACCAGACCGGTTTGAGCGGTGGTACGGCCACGCACCATGTGCTGGTCGGAACCACAAATGTTGGTGGACACCACACGCAGGATGACACCGTGCTCGATCTTCCTGCCGCGCGGGTCCTGCATTTTCGGATAGTCGATTTTCTGTACTTCGACCTTGCCAGCGCCGAGATACACCACACCACGATTGCCAGACATGCCATCACCTCTGTAATTGTTGTTGGATAGAGCGTGGTTGAGCTTCCAGCGGCAAGCTACAAGCCGCAAGAAGTGTACACACCGCGTTTTCTTGCGGCTTGGAGCTAAAGGCTTGCAGCTATAAAACGACTGTCCTGTTCGCGTTGAGGAACACTCTTCTTTCGATGTGATACCCCACCGCCCGCGCTAACGTCAGGCCTTCGATATCCCGCCCCTTGGCGATCAAGTCTTCCGGGTAATGGCTGTGATCCACCACCTCCACGCCCTGGGCGATGATCGGGCCTTCGTCCAGGTCGTTGTTGATGTAATGCGCCGTCGCGCCGACCAGCTTCACGCCCTTGTTGTAAGCCTGGTGGTAAGGCTTGGCGCCCTTGAACCCGGGCAGCAGGGAGTGATGGATGTTGATCGCCTTGCCATCGAGCTTGCGGCACAGTTCCGGCGACAACACCTGCATGTAGCGCGCAAGGATCACCAGTTCGGCACCGGCCTCTTCGATCACCTGCAATACCTGGCGCTCTTGCGACGGCTTGTCGTTCGGGTCCAGGGGGAAATGGTAGTACGGAATCTGGTGCCAGTCGGCCAGCGGCTTGAGATCCGGATGGTTGGACACCACCGCCGCCACGTCCATCGACAACTGGCCGATTCGCTGGCGATAAAGCAGGTCGTTGAGGCAGTGATCGGCCTTGGAGACCATGATCACCACTTTCGGCCGGTAATGCGGCGGCGTCAGTTCGAAGACCATGCCGAACGTCTCGCCACGCTCTTGCAGGCCGGCGCGGAAAGACTGTTCGTCGAAGCCGTCGGGCTGACGGAATTCCACTCGAATGAAAAAGCGGCCCGAGAGCCGGTCATCGAACGAATGGTGCTCGGTGACGTAGCAGCCCTGCTCGAACAGAAAGCGGGTCACCGCGTCCACGGTGCCGAGTACGCTGGGGCAGTCGGCGGTCAGGATCCATGTGTCTGGGGCGCGGCTCATAGCGGGTGACTCCAGAAGCGAAAGTGGCCTGTAGGAGCGAGCATGCTCGCGATGGTCTTCAACGATGACGTTGGCTTTCTGAATACCAGCGGTGTCTGGGCCACCATCGCGAGCATGCTCGCTCCTACAGGAAGAGCAGTCATCAGGGCTGCACGGCCAGGCCGTACTCGGCCGAGGCATCTTGCAGCCACAGCCACCAGTAGTCCGAGAAGCTGCGGCGGATCAGCAGTTCCCAGGTGTCTTCGGCGGTGTGGCGGATCACCAGTTGCGACTTGGCGAACACGGTGCCAACGGCCTTGCCCACTGGGAAACTGTTGGGGTGTACGTCGTAGCTGGTGGACTTCATCAGCACCTGGCGCACGTTGGGGCCACTCAGTTCGAGGATCTGCTGGCCGCCGCTGACGTTGACGATCTGGATGTGCAGATCGCCCAGGGCTTCACGCAGCTTTTTCTCGGCCTCGAATTCTTCACCGCTCGGCACGATCAGCAGCCATTCGTCCGGGCCCATCCATTGCAGACTGGTCTCGCCCTTGACGATGACGGTCAGCGCACCCGGCAGCTCGATGCCCAGGGCCTTGTGCACGCCGGTGGCGAACGCGGCGTCATGAGCATCGCCACGAATGGTCAGGTGGCCCAGAAGTTTTTTCTCGCGCACGGTCACGCCGGCGCTCTTGCGACCCTTGCCCACCAGGCTGGCGAGGTCGGCATGATGCAGCGACGACTCGGCTTTAGCCCCGGTGGTTGGGCGTTGTTGGTAAACGTTGGCTGCGGTCATAAGGCACCCTTTCTGAATTCTGTGTTCTCTGTGGGAGCTGGCTTGCCAGCGATAGCGGTATGTCAGTCACAGTTGTTTTGTCTGGCCTGACGCTATCGCGGCGATGCGGCGGGCCGACAAGCCCGCTCCCACAGGGACTGTGGTGTTAAACGTTCTGGCGCTCACCCTTCGGATCAAAGAACACCGAAGAAACAATCTCTGCCTCGATCACGCTGCCGTCGGCCAGCGGTGCGAACACGCGCTCACCCAGGCGCTTCAGCCCACCCTTGACCACGCCCATGGCAAACGAATAGCCCAGGGAGTTGTGCAGGTAGCTGGAGGTGACGTGGCCGACCATGGTCATCGGGATCGACTGCTTGGTGTTGAACACCAGTTGCGCACCTTCCGGCAGCCATTTGGTCGGGTCGACCGGCTTGAGGCCCACCAGTTGCTTGCGCTGGTCACGTACGCAGTCTTCACGGTTCATGCCGCGCTGGCCGATCCACGAGAACGGTTTGGTGCGACCCACGCACCAGCCCATGTTCAGGTCATCGGGGGTCATCGAGCCGTCGGTGTCCTGGCCGACGATGATGAAGCCCTTCTCGGCCCGCAGGATGTGCATGGTTTCGGTACCGTACGGCGTCAGGTTGTACTTTTTGCCAGCCTCGACGATTTTCTCGAGCACGCCCATCGCGTAATCGGCCTGCACGTTGACTTCGTACGACAGCTCACCGGTAAACGAAATCCGGAACACACGCGCCGGCACGCCACCCACCAGGCCTTCTTTCCAGGTCATGAACGGGAACGCTTCGTTGCTCAAATCAACGTCGGTGACTTCGCTGAGCAGCTTGCGGCTGTTCGGCCCGGACAGGGTCATGGTCGCCCAGTGATCCGTCACGGAGGTGAAGTACACCTTCAGGTCAGGCCATTCGGTCTGCTGGTAGATTTCCAGCCATTGCAGCACACGTGCCGCGCCGCCGGTGGTGGTGGTCATGACGAAATGGTTGTCGGCGAGACAGGCGGTTACGCCGTCGTCGAACACCATGCCGTCTTCCTTGCACATCAGGCCGTAACGCGCCTTGCCCACGTCCAGCTTGGTCCAGGCGTTGGTGTAGATGCGGTTGAGGAACTCACGCGCGTCCGGCCCCTGGATGTCGATCTTGCCCAGGGTCGAGGCGTCCAGCAGGCCGACGCTGTCGCGCACGGCTTTGCATTCGCGTTTGACCGCCGCGTGGATGTCTTCACCGTTTTTCGGGAAGTACCACGGACGCTTCCACTGACCGACGTCTTCAAACTCGGCGCCGTTCTTCACGTGCCAGTGATGCAGCGCGGTGAAACGCACTGGCTCGAAGATGTGCCCACAGTGACGACCGGCCACGGCGCCGAAGGTCACCGGCGTGTAGTTCGGACGGAACATGGTGGTGCCCATCTGCGGGATGGTCACGTTCAGCGAACGGGCGGCGATGGCCAGGCCGTTGACGTTGCCGAGCTTGCCCTGGTCGGTGCCGAAGCCCAGCGCGGTGTAGCGTTTGACGTGTTCGACCGACTCGAAGCCCTCGCGGGTCGCCAGTTCGATACCCCCCGCCGTCACATCGTTTTGCAGGTCGACGAATTGCTTCGGTGCACGCGCCGAGTTCTTCTCGTGCGGCACTTGGAATAGCGCCAGGGTCGGTTCTTCGAGACGGCTCAGGGCTTTGGGCAAGGTGCCTTCGACCACGGCGAAACCGGCTTCGCTGGCCGCACGAGCGCCTCCTTCAAAACCGTCGGCCAGGGAATCACCCAGCGCGTAGACACCATTGATGCCACCGACGCACACGCGCTTCTGCGGTGCTTCGCCCGGTACGAAACCGAGGATGTCTTCACGCCAGATCGGCTTGCCACCCAAGTGCGAGGCCAGGTGAACCACCGGGCTGTAACCACCGGAGCTGGCAATCAGGTCGCAATCGAGCCATTCGCCCGGGCTGGTCACCGCATGGGCTTTTACATCGATCGCGGCCACGCGGGCAGCGGTCACGCGTTTGGTGCCACGGGTCTCGATCACGGCGCTGCCGGTCAGGATGCGAATGCCTTTGGCGCGCGCTTCTTCCACCAACGCACCGCGCGGGTTGCTGCGGGCGTCGGCGATGGCCACCACTTGCAGGCTGGCATCGAGCCAATCCAGGGCCACGCGGTAGGCGTGGTCATTGTTGGTCGAGAGCACCAGTTTCTTGCCCGGTGCCACGCCGTAACGACGGACGTAAGTCGACACCGCGCCGGCCAGCATGTTGCCCGGCACGTCGTTGTTGCCGTAAACCAATGGACGCTCGTGAGCACCGGTCGCCAGGACCACGCGCTTGGCGCGAACCCGGTGGATGCGCTGGCGAACCTGGCCAATCGGGGCGCGATCGCCCAGGTGATCGGTCAGGCGCTCGTGAATGGTCAGGAAGTTATGGTCGTGGTAGCCGTTGACGGTAGCGCGCGGCAACAGCAGCACGTCCGGTGTGTTCGTGAGTTCCGAAATGACGCTGGCGACCCATTCCATGGCCGGCTTGCCGTCCAGGCTTTCGCGGGAGTCGAGCAGGCTGCCGCCGAACTCTTCCTGTTCATCGGCGATGATCACCCGGGCGCCGCTGCGCGCAGCCGCCAGTGCAGCGGCCAGGCCTGCGGGGCCGGCGCCGACGATCAGCACGTCGCAGTGCTGGTTCATGTAGTCGTAGGTGTCCGGATCGTTCTCGGTCGGCGAACGGCCGAGGCCCGCCGCCTTGCGGATGTACTTTTCGTAAGTCATCCAGAACGATTGCGGGTACATGAAGGTTTTGTAGTAGAAGCCCGGAGGCATCAGCTTGCCGCCGACCTTGCCGAGAATCCCCATCATGTCGTTGTTCACGCTTGGCCAGCCGTTGGTGCTGGTGGCGACCAGGCCTTGGTACAGCGCTTGTTGAGTGGCGCGCACGTTCGGGATTTGCGTGGCTTCGGTGGCGCCGATCTGCAGCACCGCGTTCGGCTCTTCGGCACCGGCAGCGAAAATACCGCGTGGGCGCGAATATTTGAAGCTGCGACCGATGATGTCAACGCCGTTGGCCAGCAGCGCTGCGGCCAGCGAGTCGCCTTCAAAACCTTTGTAGCTCTGGCCGTTGAAGGTGAAGCTCAGGACTTTGTTGCGGTCGATCCGTCCGCCGTTGGACAGGCGATTGGTCTGGCTCATACCTTCTCTCCCAGAGCCGTGGCGGCCGCTTTCGGGCTCTCGGTCTTGTCGGTGAATTGGGGCTTGGTGCCGATCTTGTAGGTTTCCAGAATCTCGTAGGTCACGGTGTCGCGGGTGGCGTTGAAGTACTGACGGCAACCGGCGGCGTGGATCCACAGTTCATGGTGCAGGCCGCGAGGGTTGTCGCGGAAGAACATGTAGTCGCCCCACTCCTCGTCGGTGCAGCTGTTGGGGTCCAGTGGACGCGGGATGTGCGCCTGGCCGGATGCGTGGAATTCCTCTTCGGAGCGCAGTTCGCCGCAGTGAGGACAGAAGATATGCAACATGGGGATTTCTCCTGTTAGTGGGCAACCGCAGCAGCGCCGTGTTCATCGATCAACGCACCGTTGTGGAAACGGTCGATGGAGAAAGGGGCGGCCAATGGGTGCATTTCACCCTTGGCCAGGCTCGCGGCAAATACGTTGCCCGAGCCAGGTGTCGCCTTGAAGCCACCGGTGCCCCAACCGCAGTTGAAGAACATGTTCGGGACCGGGGTTTTGGAAATGATCGGGCAGGCATCCGGAGTGGTGTCGACGATGCCGCCCCACTGACGGTTCATGCGCACCCGCGACAGCACCGGGAACATCTCGACGATGGCCTGGATTGTGTGCTCGATCACCGGGTACGAACCGCGCTGGCCGTAGCCGTTGTAGCCGTCGATACCGGCGCCGATCACCAGGTCGCCCTTGTCGGACTGGCTGATGTAACCGTGCACGGCGTTGGACATGATCACGCTGTCGATAATCGGCTTGATCGGCTCGGACACCAGCGCTTGCAGCGGGTGCGATTCGATCGGCAGGCGGAAACCGGCCAGCTTGGCCATGTGCCCGGAGTTACCGGCGGTCACCACGCCGACGCGCTTGGCGCCAATGAAACCCTTGTTGGTTTCGACACCGATGCACACGCCGTTTTCCTTGCGGAAACCGATCACTTCGGTCTGCTGGATCAGGTCCACGCCCAGGGCGTCGGCAGCCCGGGCAAAGCCCCAGGCCACCGCATCGTGACGAGCCACGCCGCCGCGACGCTGGACGGTGGCGCCCATCACCGGGTAGCGGGTGTTTTTCGAGCAGTCCAGGTACGGAATTTCGTCGGCGACCTGCTTGGCATCGAGCAGCTCACCATCCACGCCATTGAGGCGGTTGGCGCTGACCCGGCGCTCGGAATCGCGAATGTCCTGCAGCGTGTGGCACAGGTTGTAGACGCCGCGCTGGGAGAACATCACGTTGTAGTTGAGGTCCTGGGACAGGCCTTCCCACAGTTTCATCGCGTGTTCGTACAGGTGCGCCGACTCGTCCCACAGGTAGTTGGAGCGAACGATGGTGGTGTTGCGCGCGGTGTTACCGCCGCCCAGCCAGCCCTTTTCGACCACGGCCACATTGGTGATGCCGTGTTCCTTGGCCAGGTAGTAGGCAGTCGCCAGGCCATGCCCGCCGCCACCGACGATGACCACGTCGTAGACCTTCTTGGGTGTGGGCGTGCGCCACATGCGCTGCCAGTTTTCGTGATGGCTCAGAGAGTGCTTGAAGAGGCCGAAGCCTGAGTAGCGTTGCATAGTCATTTACTCCAAAACTGCACTCAGCGATAAACCGGGAAGTCTGCGCACAGGGCCGATACCTGCTCGGCGACGTTGGCCTCGACATCGGCATCGCCGAGGTTGTCGAGGATGTCGCAGATCCAGCCGGCCAGCGTGACGCACTGGGTCACCTTGAAACCGCGCGTGGTCACCGCCGGGGTGCCGATACGCAGGCCGGAGGTAACGAACGGCGACTGCGGGTCGTTCGGCACGGCGTTCTTGTTCACGGTGATGTGGGCGCGACCGAGGGCGGCGTCTGCGTCCTTGCCGGTGAGGCCCTGACGGATCAGGCTGACCAGGAACAGGTGGTTATCGGTGCCGCCGGACACTACATCGTAGCCGCGTTTGATAAACACGCCGGCCATGGCCTGGGCGTTCTCGATCACTTGTTGCTGATAGGCCTTGAAGCCTGGTTCCAAAGCTTCCTTGAAGCACACGGCCTTGCCCGCAATCACGTGCATCAGCGGGCCGCCCTGGGCGCCGGGGAATACGGCGGCGTTGAGCTTCTTCTCGATTTCTTCGTTGGACTTGGCCAGGATCAGGCCGCCACGTGGACCGCGCAGGGTCTTGTGGGTGGTGGTGGTGACCACGTCAGCGAACGGAATCGGGTTCGGATACAGGCCAGCAGCGACCAGGCCGGCCACGTGGGCCATGTCGACGAACAGCAACGCCCCCACCTTGTCGGCGATCTGGCGGAAGCGTGGGAAATCCAGGGTTTTGGAGTAGGCCGAGAACCCGGCAACGATCATCTTCGGCTTGCATTCAACGGCCAGACGCTCGACTTCGTCGTAATCGATCAGGCCGGTATCGGTGTTGATGCCGTATTGAACGGCGTTGTACAGCTTGCCCGAGGACGAGACTTTGGCGCCGTGGGTCAGGTGACCACCGTGGGCCAGGCTCATGCCCAGGATGGTATCGCCGGCTTGCAGCAGGGCCAGGTACACGGCGCTGTTGGCCGAGGAACCGGAGTGCGGCTGCACGTTGGCGTAATCGGCGCCGAACAGTTGTTTGGCGCGTTCGATGGCCAGGGCTTCGACCTTGTCCACGTGCTCGCAGCCACCGTAGTAGCGCTTGCCCGGGTAGCCTTCGGCGTATTTGTTGGTCAGGCCGCTGCCTTGGGCTTGCATGACACGTTTGCTGGTGTAGTTCTCCGACGCGATCAGCTCGATGTGATCTTCCTGACGTTGCTCCTCGGCATTCATCGCCGCCAGCAGTGCATCGTCGTAACCCTGGATCTGGTCTTGCTTGCTGAACATCGCGTCTCTCCCAGCGGCATCTGTGCGCCATTCGTCTCGGTGAGGCACCGGTTTTTCGGCAGTGCCCTTTGAATGCGATGGTATGGCCGGCGTCGAGAGGCCAAATGCCTACGGACGCCACGCAAAGGCGCGTTTACGACATGGCGTAAACAGCCGAGACAGAACGTGACACCGGGAACAACTCAAAACCTTGTGGGAGCGGGCTTGCCCGCGATTGCGGCGGGTCAGCTGCATCTATGTTGGCTGATACACCGCTATCGCGAGCAAGCCCGCTCCCACAAAGGCTCGTACTGCATAGAGACCTAGGAAATGCCCCGGATAAAGCGCATACGCCCACCGCCGCATCGGCGGTGGTTTTACGCCCTGCGCATGTCGCAACAGGAACAGTCCCAGCCATGGCGCAATCAGGCACGCGATAACGGCCGCCATCGCGACGGGGCTGCCCAGGCGAATCGAGTGATACAGCACCGACCATTGATTCGCCGCTAGGCACACCAGCCCCGGCAACAGGGCGAAATACCAGGGTTTGCGATACACCAGCAGCGTCGCCAGCGGCAACAACACGCCAAACACGCCGAACATCAGTTGTCCCGAAAACACCAGCGCCAGCACCATGGCCGACACCCCCAATGCCCGTGCCTGTAAACCCGGCGCCTGCCAGCCCCGCGCCACCAACAGCCCCAGTGCCAGGGTGGGGAGTACGTTCAAGGTGTCGGCATCGGCGATGAACAGCCGATAGGGGATCTCGCTCACCGCACTGAACAGCACCAGCCAGCCCAGGTAGCGCCATTGCCCGGTGACGACGGCCGGCCCGCGCGCCAAATTGGCCGCCATCGCCAGGCAGAACCATGGGAACGCCAATCGCCCCGGCACGTACAGCCAATCGGCGGAGAACCCGACATATCGCAGGTGATCGAGCACCATGCTCAGCAGCGCCAGCCACTTGAGCAAATCCAGTGCCCCATCCCTGTGCGTCATGTGCATAATTGCCCGTCGTCCTTGAGTTTGTTTGTCTGACGCATCCCGTGTGCTCCCCGGATGATCTTCGGTAGAGTGCGCACCATCAATGACCTTGAGCCGCTTCACCATAGGCGTCTCGACCACGGAAAGCAGGGCCATGACCGATAAGAGCCAACAATTCGCCAGCGATAACTATTCCGGTATCTGCCCTGAAGCCTGGGCGGCGATGGAGCAGGCCAACCATGGCCACCAGCGCGCCTACGGCGACGATGAATGGACCGCCCGCGCGTCCGATCAATTCCGCAAATTGTTCGAAACCGACTGCGAAGTGTTTTTCGCCTTCAATGGCACCGCCGCCAACTCCCTGGCCCTGTCGTCGCTGTGCCAGAGTTACCACAGCGTGATCTGCTCGGAAACCGCCCACGTCGAAACCGATGAATGCGGCGCGCCGGAGTTTTTCTCCAACGGTTCCAAACTGCTGATCGCCGGCACCGAAAACGGCAAGCTGACCCCGGAATCGATCCGAGAGGTCGCCCTCAAGCGCCAGGACATCCACTACCCCAAACCGCGGGTGGTGACCCTGACCCAGGCCACCGAAGTCGGCAGCGTCTACACCCCGGAAGAAATCCGCGCCATCAGCGCCACCTGCAAGGAACTGGGCCTGAACCTGCACATGGACGGTGCCCGTTTCTCCAACGCTTGCGCGTACCTGGGCTGCACGCCCGCCGACCTGACCTGGAAGGCCGGCGTCGACGTGTTGTGTTTTGGCGGTACGAAAAACGGCATGGCGGTGGGCGAGGCCATTCTGTTCTTCAACCACAAACTGGCGGAAGACTTCGACTACCGCTGCAAACAGGCCGGACAACTGGCCTCGAAAATGCGCTTCCTCTCGGCGCCCTGGGTCGGCATCCTGGAAAACGACGCCTGGCTCAAATATGCCCGCCACGCCAATCGCTGCGCGCAATTGCTCGCCGAACTGGTCAGCGACATTCCAGGGGTAGAACTGATGTTCCCGGTGCAGGCCAACGGCGTGTTCCTGCAACTCTCGGAACCGGCCATCGCTGCCCTGACTGCCAAGGGCTGGCGTTTCTACACCTTCATCGGCAAGGGCGGCGCTCGCTTCATGTGCTCCTGGGACACCGAGGAAGACCGCGTCCGCGAACTGGCCGCCGATATCCGCGAAGTGATGACTCGCTGAGCACTAACTGAGAAATCACTCATCCCTGTGGGAGCGGCGGTGCGACTGAAGACTTCGTCTACATTGTTTCTCGAGCCTTTGCTCGAATAACAATAATCAGGAGCACGCGCATGTCCTTGCAAGGCAAAACCCTGTTCATTACCGGCGCCAGCCGTGGGATTGGTCGTGAGATTGCCCTGCGCGCTGCGCGCGATGGCGCCAACATCGTGATTGCCGCCAAGAGTGCCGAGCCGCACGCCAAGTTACCCGGGACGATTTACAGCGTGGCCGAGGAAGTCGAGCCGCCGGCGGCAGGGCGCTGGCCCTGCAAGTGGATGTGCGTGACGAGGTCGCCGTGCATCAGGCCCTGGCGCAGGCCAATGAACATTTCGGCGGTATCGATGCGCTGGTCAACAACGCAGGCGCCATCAAGCTGACTGGCGTTGCGCACCTGGAGCTCAAGCGCTTCGACCTGATGCATCAGATCAACACTCGCGCGGTATTGCTATGCAGCCAGGCTGCCCTGCCCTACCTGAAGAAATCCGCCGGGCACATTCTCAACCTGTCCCCGCCGCTGAACCTGGACACGAAGTGGTTCGCCCAATACAGCCCATACACCGTGACCAAATACGGAATGAGCATGCTGACCCTCGGGATGAGCGAGGAATTTCGTCACGTCGGGATCAGCGTCAATTCGCTGTGGCCGCAAACCATGATCGCCACCGCGGCCATCGAGTTCCAACTGGGCTCGCGCGAATCATTCAAGCACGCCAGGACCCCGGCGATCATGGCCGATGCCGCGCACGTGATTCTCGGCAGCTCTGGCCGAACACTGACCGGGCGTTTGTTGATCGATGAGCAGGTGCTGCGTGAGAACGGCGTGACCGAGTTCAACCACTACCGATTCGAACCGGACAGCAGCGCCCCGTTGATGCCGGATTTATTCATCAACTGAACCCACCGAACCCTGTAGGAGCGAGCTTGCTCGCGATGGAAGCCCAGGCACCGCTGGCATTCAGACAGCCAGCGTCATCGTTGACGACCATCGCGATGGTTCGACGCCTCGACATGCTCGCTCCTACAGAAAGCAGGGGACTATCAGAATTCGATCCGCACATCGCCTTTGGGCACGCTGCAGCACGACAGGATATACCCCTCAGCTTCGTCTTCCTCGGTGATCCCGCCGTTGTGTTCCATCTCGACTTCGCCGCCCAGCTTCAGCACTTTGCAGGTGCCGCAGATGCCCATGCCGCAGGCCTTGGGGATCAGCAGGCCAACCTTGGCCGCCGCCGCATGCACGGTTTCGCCCGGCGCCACACGAATGCTCTTGCCCGAAGAAATGAATTCCACCTGATGCAGGTCCGCGGCATCGACTTCCGGCGCATCCGCCGCCTGCTCGGCCTGTTCCACCGCGTCGGCCCGGGCCTCTTCCGGCGTCGCGCCGAAGGATTCCTCGTGATAACGCTTCATGTCGAAGCCAGCGGACTCAAGCATCCGCTTGACCGCGTTCATGTAGGGCGTCGGGCCGCAGCAGAACACTTCGCGCTCCATGAAGTCCGGGGTCATCAGTTCGAGCATCTTGTGGTTCAGGTAACCGCGATAACCGGCCCAGGGTTCACCCAGACCATGCTTTTCGCAGATCAGGTGCAGGCTGAAGTTATCGATGCGCGACGCCATGTGCTCCAGCTCGCGGTGGTAAATGATGTCTTTGGGCGAGCGGGCGCTGTGGATAAACACCATGTCCACGTTGCCATTGGTGTCATAGAACCAGCGAGCCATGGACATGCACGGCGTGATGCCGACACCGCCGCTGAGGTACAGCACTTTCGGCGCCGGGAAGTCGATGGCATTGAACAGCCCGACCGGCCCGTGCACCGCCAGCTCCTGGCCTTCATGCAGGGTGTCGTGCAACCAGTTCGACACCTTGCCGCCCGGTACGCGCTTGATGGTCACCGAGAAGCTGTAAGGCACCGATGGCGAACTTGAAATGGTGTACGACCGCATGATCGGCTGGCCTTCGATTTCCAGTTCCAGGGTGACGAACTGCCCCGGCTTGAAGAAGAACATGATCGGCTGGTCGGCCATGAAGCAGAAGGTGCGCACGTCCCAGGTTTCCTGGATGACTTTGACGCAACGCACGATATGACGGCCGTTGGCCCAGGTCTGGGTGGTTACCGTGTTCAGGAAGTTATTGGACATGCTGTTCTCCGTAGCCGATGGTCGGCCGTATGGTGGCGATTCTGCGTATAGCGCAAACCGCCCATTTACCTACCAGCGACATTCACATACTTATCGCGACCAGCCCATAACCACCGGGGGTTGCGCGTCGGGAACAGATTGGGCCATGTCGCCCATGGATAAGGTTGCGAGCAACGCCGGCCCCACACTCGCCCCATACCAAGACAGACATTCAAACCCTTGCGTAGCAACCCTGATTAGCCACTTTCGCTGGCCACACAGAATGGCCTTGAGGATCACAACGATGGACGTCACCACTACCCTGAGCCTGGGCGATCCGCTGGAACCCGCACGCAAGGCCACCGCCCAGATGCTGCAAGAGCGTGAGCGCACCTTCTCGCTGCCCCAGCCGTTCTACTCCGACGAGCGCCTGTTCGATATCGACATGCAGGAGATCTTCCAGAAAGAGTGGCTGATCGCCGGCATGACCTGCGAGATCCCGGCCAAGGGCAACTACTTGACCCTGCAGGTCGGCAAGAACCCGATCATCGTCATCCGCGGCGCTGAAGGCGTGGTTCATGCCTTCCACAACGTCTGCCGCCACCGTGGATCGCGCCTGTGCACCAGCGACAAGGGCAAGGTCGCCAAACTGGTTTGCCACTACCACCAGTGGACCTACGAACTCGACGGTCGCCTGTTGTTCGCCGGCACCGAAATGGGTGCCGACTTCGACATGAAGCAATACGGCCTCAAGCCTGTGAACGTGAAAACCGCAGGCGGCTATATCTTCATCAGCCTGGCGGAAAACCCGCCGGCCATCGACGAGTTCCTGTCGACGCTCAACCACTACATGGAACCGTACGACATGGAAAACACCAAGGTGGCGGTGCAAACCACCTTGATGGAGAAGGCCAACTGGAAATTGGTGCTGGAAAACAACCGCGAGTGCTACCACTGCAACGCGTCGCACCCGGAACTGCTCAAAACCCTGCTGGAATGGGACGACGTTACCGATCCACGTGCCGACCAGGCGTTCAAGGACCACGTTGCCGCCTCCGCTGCCGCCTGGGAAGCGGAAAAGATCCCTTACGCCCACGCCAGCTTCGGCCTGCGCAACCGCATCGTGCGCATGCCGCTGCTCAAAGGCACCGTGTCGATGACCATGGACGGCAAACAGGGCTGCGCCAAACTGATGGGCCGCATCAAGAACCCGGACCTGGGCTCGATGCGCATCCTGCACCTGCCGCACTCGTGGAACCACTGCATGGGCGACCACATCATCGTGTTCACCGTCTGGCCGATCAGCGCCCAGGAAACCATGGTCACCACCAAGTGGCTGGTGCACAAGGACGCGGTCGAAGGTGTGGACTATGACGTGGAGCGCATGCGCCAGGTCTGGGACGCCACCAACGATCAAGACCGTCGCCTGGCCGAAGAAAACCAGCGCGGTATCAACTCGTCGGCCTACCAACCAGGCCCCTACTCCAAGACCTATGAGTTCGGTGTGGTGAACTTCATCGACTGGTACAGCGGCCGCATGCTCAACAACCTCGGGGCTGAGCCTGCGCCTTACCTCAAGGGTGTCGCAGTCAGCGGTTAACAACAGCAAGAGCTTCGCGGGCAAGCCCGCTCCCACAGGTTCTGCGAAAATCCCCCTGTAGGAGCGGGCTTGCCCGCGATGGCATCTTTCCAATCACCAAACATCTCAAGGGATAGAACTGTACGAAATTTAACCTACTCCATTCAGCACTAAGCCCGCCGCACCTCCCAGCCTTCCGCAAACAAGTTATCCACACCTCCACCCACAGCAACTGGGGACAACTGTGGATACCTGACCATTTCCATTCACAGAAACTGAAGAAAATCCGTGACTTATCCAAAAGCATGTCTTTGGATAACCAATGGCTACTTTTTGATCAAACCTCTGTGGCCCTCTATATACAAGGCCTGTAGAGGATGGCGAACACGTTATCCACAGAAGCACCAACAGACTTTGGGGGCAACTTTTGCGCCGCTGTGGAAAAGTGCCACGGACATTGAAAAACAAAGGTTTTCAGTGCGTTCGGAGAGTAAATGAGCCACTTTGGCTATTTTTTGATCAACTTCATGAAAGACCCGTTTTTAGAGGCTTTGGGGCGATAGCAAACATCTTATCCACAGATGCGCCAACAGCGTTTGTGAGTAATCCATGTCGAGCAGTCGTAGCCCCGACGAATAGCTGCCTAACTGGAGTTCTATGGCCGATACATCAAGTACGCCTCACCGGTCACCCGAATCATCGGATGCGGCGTGATCTGGCAGGTATCGACGATGCGAAAGCCGTGGCGCTCGTAGAAACGCCGGGCCCCAGTGTTGGCGGCGTAGTCGATCAGGCTCAGGCCGTTGAGGCCGAGCTGGTTGGCGCGGTCGTAGGCGTAGGCGAGGAACTCCTTGCCCAGGCCCTGGCCGCGCCAGCCCTCATGCAGCGCCAGGCTGGAGATGTAGAGGGTGTCGGGTATTTCCATAGTGGCATAGGGCGCGAGCACCGGATCGGTGGTGGGTTCTGCCAGGGGGTCATGGCGCATGACATAGCTGTGCATCATGCCGATCACTTCGCCGTTCGCTTCGGCAATCAGGCAGTTCTGGTACGAGAAGTCCACGTCGTCGCGGGCGTAGCGAACGGCGCCCACGTCCAGCAGGTCCTGGCCGGGTTCGGCGAGCTGGCTCCAGATGTAATCGGAGGCACCTTCAGAGGAAATCTGAAACAGACGGGCAATCTCCCGCGCGTCGCTGCGCAGGGCTGGACGGAATTCGACGGTCATTGGGTGTTTCCAAGTGGGAGACTTTATGGGGATCCCTGTGGGAGCGGGCTTGCCCGCTCCCACATTGGATATTCAACGTCAAAGCAATCAGCGCACCACACCTTCCTCGATCAACAACTTGAGAATCGCCTCGGCACCGGCCTGCGCACTCACGCCCTTGAGCACCTGCCCCCCTCCGCCGCTGGCCTTGGCCGTGGCGGCTTTCATGCGGTCGGCGCCGCTCTTGGCCTTGATCACCTTGAGGCGTTTGGGTCGCGGCTTGGCCGGTTGCAGGGTCGCCACCGCCAGAAGCTCATCGTCGACCACTTCTACGTCATCGGCCTGCAACACACCGCGCCGCGCCGGACCATAGGCGCTCTGGCGTGGCTTGGGCGCCGCGTTATCCACAGTGGCCAGGAATGGCAGACGCACCTTCAGGCGACGACGTTGACCACGTGGCAACGCCTGGAGCACCAGGGCCGAACTGCCGTCGATGGATTCCACCTGCGCCAGCCCCACCACCAGCGGCCAGCCAAGGCCCTCCGCCAGCAAAAACGGCAGCATGCCCGAGCCTTCGCCGGTTTCCGCCTGGCTGCCGGTCAGCACCACCTGGGCGCCTGCGTCACGCAGGTAAGCGGTCAGCGCCGGCAGCGCGTCGGCACCCGCCGGTTGCTCGAGTACATGCATCTGCTCCAGCCCCATGCCCAGGTAGGCCCGTAACGCAGGTTCTGCGACGTCCCCGGCATGCAGCACCTGCAAGTTATCCCCAGCCAGTTGCAGGCCCAGTTCCACTGCCCGCGCATCCTGCTCCGCACGGCGTGGACGGCCGGAGGTCGGGTGGGCGCCGATGGACACCAGGCTGACGATTTTCGTGCTCATAACCCTTTCCTTCCCTTAAGCCGCATCGCGCTTGGCGTCGTTGCGATAAGCCGCTATTGCATCGATCAAGGCTTGAAGAAGCTCGGCGCTTTCGCCGATCACCGACAGGTCGGCCCGTTTGATCATGTCGCAGCCCGGGTCGAGGTTGATCGCCACCACCTTGTCGCAGGCGCCAATGCCCTGCAGGTGCTGGATCGCCCCGGAAATCCCCACCGCCACGTAGACCCGTGCCGTGACCCAGGTGCCGGACGCACCGACCTGACGGTCGCGCGCCATGAAGCCATCGTCCACCGCGACCCGCGAGGCGCCCTCGGTGGCGCCAAGTGCCTGGGCCGTCCTGTGGAAAAGCTCCCAGTCCTTGACCCCGTTGCCGCCGGAGAAAATGAATTCGGCTTCCGCCATCGGAATCGCCGCCGGATCCACCGCCACCGAACCCAGATCCTCGATACGCGACAAGCTGCGCGCCACGGCTGTGGATAACTCCACCGGCAACACTTCGTGACGAGTTTCACTGACCGGCTCAGCGCATTCGACCGCACCCAGAATCAGACGCGCGAGCGGACGCGCAAGGTCCTGCAAGCCCGCACCGGCGCGGCCGACGCATTGCTCATCCTTGACCTGCCAGACCCGTGTCGCCGGGCGCTCGCCCAAGGCAGCAGCGAAGCGACGGCCGAGTTCGCCGCCACCCGTGCGGCTGTCCGGGAGCAGCCAGTGCCGGGGGTTGAACTGGTTATCCACAGCCCGAAGACCCTGGATACGTTGCTCCGGTGCATAACCGCTGAACTCGTCACCTTCGAGTACCAGCAGGCGATCGACGCCAGCGCTGGCAAACGCATTTTCCTTGTGCTCGCCAAATACCACCGCCAACACCGCACCCTCCTTGCCCGCCAACTGATGGGCAAGGCCGAGCAAGTCGCGGTCGTGGCTGCTCAGGCGACCACCGACCATGTCCGGCACCACGCTGATATAGAACGCCGGTTGTGGAACCTGATGCAGCGGCAGTTGCACCTCTACGGCGGCCGAACGCTTGGCCGAGCCACCCTGTTGCGCGCCGCTGCGATCGATGCGTTTGATGCCGTTGGGGCCGATGAAACCCATGCCATGGGGATTCTTGCGAATGACGCCATTGGGCCCCATCCAGCTGTGCTGCGCCGGTTGCATGGCCGCGTGCAGCGGGTGCAGGCGGTTACGGGCAATCCATTCGGCGCGGGGGTCGCGGCGGATAATGTCGCTCATCAGTGCACCTCCGCAGGTTCGCGTTTGGCCGGCGCGGCGGATTTCGGCGCGTCTTCTTCAAGCAGCGCATCAGCCACCAGTTCGGCAATGTCCTTGATCAACGGCCGGGGCTCGACCACGCCTTCGAGCATCGCGGTGCACTGCGGACAGCCCACGGCGACCAGTTCGGCGCCGGTTTCGCGGATGTCCTCCATGCGCATGTCGGGGATTCGTTGTTTGCCCGGAATGTCGGTGATTGGCGCGCCGCCACCACCACCGCAGCACCGGGAGCGGAAACCGGAACGTTGCATCTCTTTCACTTCGATCCCAAGGGCACGCAGCACTTCGCGCGGCGCCTCGTATTCACCGTTGTAGCGACCGAGGTAACACGGGTCGTGATAGGTCACGCTGTCACCTTTGTGCTGGCCGAGGTTCAGTGCGCCGGTTTTGATGATTTCCGCCATATAGGTGCTGTGGTGCTGCACCCGGTAGTTGCCATCGAAAGCCCCGTACTCGTTTTTCAGCACGTGGAAGCTGTGCGGATCACAGGTGACGATGCGGTTGAAGCTGTACTTGGCCAGGGTCTGGATGTTGCGTTTCGCCAGCAACTGGAAGGTCGCTTCATCGCCCAGGCGACGGGCCACGTCGCCGCTGTCGCGCTCTTCGAGGCCGAGTACCGCGAAGTCGATTTTGGCCGCTTTCAACACTTTGACGAAGGCGCGCAGTGTGCGCTGGTTGCGCATGTCGAAGGCGCCATCACCCACCCAGAACAGCACGTCAGTGGATTTCTTCTCGCTGAGCAGGTTGAGATTGAGGTCCGCCGCCCAGTTCATCCGCCCACCCGGGGCGAAACCGCCGGGGTTGTCGGTGGCGATCAGGTTTTCCAGCACCTCGGCGCCCTTGTTCGGGGTCGCGCCCTTTTCCAGCGTCAGATGGCGGCGCATGTCGACGATGGCGTCGACATGCTCGATCATCATCGGGCATTCCTCGACGCAGGCGCGGCAGGTGGTGCACGACCACAGGGTTTCAGCGTCGACCAGACCGTTGACGATCGGTTGATGTGGATTGCCCGAGTGTTCGCCAATCGGTTTGCCCGGATAGGGGCTGCCGGCAAACTTCGCGTCAGTACCGCCCGCGAGGCCGACGACCATGTCCTGAATCAGTTTTTTCGGGTTCAGCGGCTGGCCGGCGGCGAAGGCCGGGCACGCCGCTTCGCACTTGCCGCACTGCACGCAGGCATCGAAGCCGAGCAACTGGTTCCAGGTGAAATCCTTGGGTTTTTCCACGCCCAACGGTGCGGTCGGGTCGCCCAGGTCCAACGGCTTCAAACCGGTGGAGCGGCCGCCGCCAAAACGTTCGGCGCGACGGTGCCAGGCCAGGTGCAAGGCACCGGCGAAGGCGTGCTTCATCGGCCCGCCCCAGGTCATTCCGAAGAACAGCTCCGACACGCCCCATAACACGCCGATACCGAGGATCACCGTCACCAGCCAGCCACCGAAGTTTTCCGGCAGGATGCCGGCCACCGGCAAGGTCACCAGGAAAAACGAGGCCGAGAAGGCCAGCAGGCTTTTCGGCAAGCGCATCCACGGGCCTTTCGACAGCCGCGACGGCGGGTTGCGCCGACGCAGGTACATGAAGATCGCCCCGACGAACATCACCGCTGACATCAACAGCAGTGCATAGCCGAGCCAGCGGTTATGCAGGCCAAAGCCGTGCACCAGGATCGCCAGGACGATGGACGCCACCGCGCCACCGGCCGTGGCCACGTGGGTGTTGGCAATGTATTTGTCCCGCGCCACCACATGGTGCAAATCGACCATGTAGCGCTTGGGCATGGCGAACAGGCCGCCGATCAGGTCGACCTTGGAGGCTCGACCCCGACGCCACATGGCCACCCGCCGCAGCGCACCCAGGGCCGCAAGGCCCAGGGCGGCGAACAACAGGATTGGAAGAAGGGTGTTTAACATCAGAGTCACCTCTGGCGAGGTGCAAGCTGCAAGCTGCAAGCTGCAAGAAAGAGCCGCGATGAGGCTGTGCTTTTACTTGTCGCTTGTAGCTTGCGGCTTGCAGCTACGCCGTCAAAAATCCTTACAGAGCCGGAGTGCGTCATAGATGGCAGCGTGCACGTTACGCTGTGCCACGCAGTCGCCGATGCGGAACAGCAGGTAGCCGTCGCCGCTCTGCTCGAGGCATGGTTGCGGCTTGATAGCGAACAGCGCCTCGACGTCGATCTGGCCCTTGTTGCGCGCACCTTCCTTCAACGCGTAGTAGATTTCCTCGTCCGGACGCACGCCGTTTTCGACGACAACCTGGTCCACTACCCGCTCCTCCTTGGCGCCGGTGTATTCGTTTTCCAGGACCGCCACCAGCTTGTCGCCTTCGCGGTAGACCTTCTCCAGCATCATGTCGCCGGTCATGATCACTTCTTTGGGGTACATGCTGCGGTAGTAGGTCGGGAACGACGTACCGCCGATTGCCACACCCGGCTTGATGTCGTCGGTGACGATCTCGACCTGGCTGCCCTTGTCCGCCAGGAAGTCGGCGGTGGACATGCCGGTGAACTCGCAGATGGTGTCGTACACCAGTACGTTCTTGCCCGGTGCAACCTTGCCGTCAAGCACGTCCCAGCTGCTGACCACCAGGCCTTCAGCCGCGCCCCAGTGCTCGTTCTGTTCGAGGAACGGATGACCGCCGACCGCCAGCACCACCACATCCGGACGCAGGTCCATGATGGTCGGCGCATCCGCCGCCGTGCCCAGGCGCAGGTCGACTTTGAGACGAGCCAGCTCCAGTTGATACCAACGGGTAATACCCGCGATCTGATCCCGTTGCGGGGCTTTCGCCGCCGTTGTGATCTGCCCGCCGATGAATTCCTTCTTCTCGAACAGGGTCACGTCATGGCCACGCTCGGCGGCCACACGCGCCGCCTCCATCCCCGCAGGCCCGGCGCCGACCACCACCACCTTGCGTTTTACGCCGGTGGTTTTTTCGATGATGTGCGGCACACCCATGTATTCACGGGAGGTCGCGGCGTTCTGGATGCACAACACATCCAGGCCCTGGTACTGACGGTCGATGCAGTAGTTGGCACCGACGCATTGCTTGATCTGGTCGATCTGGCCCATCTTGATCTTGGCGATCAGGTGCGGATCGGCGATGTGCGCACGGGTCATGCCGACCATGTCGACGTAACCGCCCTCCAGGATCCGCGTCGCCTGGTTCGGGTCCTTGATGTTCTGCGCGTGCAGCACCGGAACCTTGACCACTTCCTTGATACCGGCCGCCAGGTGCAGGAACGGCTCCGGCGGATAACTCATGTTCGGGATCACGTTGGCCAGGGTGTTGTGGGTGTCGCAACCCGAACCCACGACACCGATGAAATCGAGCATGCCGGTGTCGTCGTAATACTTGGCGATCTGTTTCATGTCTTCATGGGACAGGCCGTCCGGGTGGAACTCGTCACCGCACAGGCGCATACCCACGCAGAAGTCGTCGCCAACTTCGGCGCGCACAGCCTTGAGCACTTCCAGGCCGAACTTCATGCGGCCCTCGAAGCTGCCGCCCCATTCGTCGGTGCGCTTGTTGACCCGTGGGCTCCAGAACTGGTCGATCATGTGCTGGTGCACGGCCGACAGTTCGACGCCATCGAGGCCACCGGCCTTGGCGCGGCGGGCCGCTTGTGCGTAGTTGCCGATCACCCGCCAGATTTCTTCCGGCTCGATGGTCTTGCAGGTAGCGCGGTGCACCGGTTCACGGATGCCGGACGGCGACATCAGTGTCGGCCAGTTAAAGCCGTCCCAGCGCGAGCGTCGGCCCATGTGGGTAATCTGGATCATGATCTTGGCGCCGTGCTTGTGCATGGCGTCGGCCAGGTTCTGGAAGTGCGGAATGATGCGGTCGGTGGACAGGTTCACCGAACTCCACCATTCCTGAGGGCTGTCGATGGCCACCACCGACGAACCGCCGCAGATTGCCAGGCCGATCCCGCCCTTGGCTTTCTCTTCGTAGTACTTGACGTACCGGTCGGTGGTCATGCCGCCGTCGGTCGCGTAGACCTCGGCGTGGGCGGTGCTGATCACGCGGTTGCGGATGGTCAATTTACCGATCTGGATCGGCTGGAACATAGCTTCGAAAGCCATGGCGGTCTCCTCAAATCGTTAAAAAACTACTGCGCTCGACCATGCTGCGTTGAAATCAGACTCGAAATGCTCATTGACTAAAGTCAACTCCGCTTTCTCGCCTGACTTCGCCTTGCCTGGCCTTCGCTCGCTACGTTTTTTCAACGATTTGCTTATTGTTTAGGTTTGACGGTGAACAAACCGTCGTCGTGGCCTTCTTCAGAGCCACCGTAGACCTGCTCGGCCACGGTGCGGATCTTGCTGCCGCGTGCGGCGAGGATCTGGTCCATGGCACCGGCGAACCAGCCGGTGAACATGTAATCGACCTTGCGCCCGACCTTGCCGTAGACGTAGACGAATGCGGAGTGTTCGAGCTTGACGCTGGCGGTGCCGTTGTCGAGGTCGATGTCCTGGATCTTGAACAGGCCCCAGCCGCGTTGCGACAGACGCTTCATGTAGTGCTCGAACACCGCGACGCCTTCCAGGCCGTGGCATTCGGCTTCTTTTTCACACCAGTGCCAGGCGGACTTGTAGCCGGCCTTGTAGAGGATCTCGGCATAGGCGTCGGCGCCCAACACTTCCTCGATGCCCATGTGGTTATTCACGAAGAAATGACGTGGCACGTACAGCATCGGCAGGGCGTCGGAGGTCCAGACACCGGTCTCGCTGTCGACTTCGATAGGCAATTGCGGGGCGATCTTGGCCATGGAAACTTAACTCCAGAAGAATTTTGGTGTTGCCCCCGGCGCGGACGGCCGGGGGAAAAGGATTCAGCGCGCGGCGGTTTATTCGCCCCAAACGTCTTTTAAGACGTTCACCCAGTTTTCGCCCATGATCTTGCGCACCACCCGTTCGGAGTGGCCGCGCTTGAGCAGGGTTTCGGTCAGGTTCGGGAACTCGCCGACGGTGCGGATGCCCAGCGGGTTGATGATCTTGCCGAAGCTGGTCAGACGGCGGGCATAGCCCTTGTCATGGGTCAGGTATTCGAAGAAGTCCTGGCCATGGCCCTGGGTAAAGTCGGTGCCGATGCCGATGGCGTCTTCGCCGACGATGTTCATGGTGTATTCGATCGCTTCGGCGTAGTCGTCGATGGTCGAATCGATGCCCTTGGCCAGGAACGGCGCGAACATGGTCACACCGACGAAACCGCCGTGATCGGCGATGAACTTCAGTTCTTCATCGGATTTGTTGCGCGGGTGAACCTTCAGGCCAGATGGCAGGCAGTGCGAGTAGCACACCGGTTTCTTGGATTCGAGGATGACCTCTTCGGAGGTTTTCGAGCCAACGTGGGACAGATCGCACATGACGCCGACGCGGTTCATCTCGGCAACGATTTCACGACCGAAGCCCGACAGGCCACCATCACGCTCGTAGCAACCGGTGCCCACCAGGTTCTGGGTGTTGTAGCACATCTGCACGATGCCAACGCCGAGCTGCTTGAAAATCTCGACATAGCTGATCTGGTCTTCGAATGCGTGAGCGTTCTGGAAACCGAAGAGGATGCCGGTCTTGCCCTGCTCCTTGGCCTTGCGGATGTCAGCCGTCGTGCGGACCGGAATCACCAGGTCGCTGTTCTCGCGGATCAGTTTCTGGCTGGCGGCGATGTTATTGACAGTGGCCTGGAAGCCCTCCCACACCGACACGGTGCAGTTGGCCGCGGTCAGACCGCCCTTGCGCATGTCTTCGAACAGCTCACGGTTCCATTTGGCAATAATCAGCCCGTCGATAACGATGCTGTCGGCGTGCAGTTCGGCTGGGCTCATCAGGCTGTCCCCTATTGTCGATTCATGCGCCGAATCGTGTGCCGGCGCTTTGGGGCCAGCATATGCCTCGGTGCCTTGGCAGCCGGGTGCAAAAACGACAGGGGAATTGCCGAAAGCGTCAATCCGCGACAAAGGGTCGTCGCAAGCCGACACAGGCCACCTGTTCAAGGGCCTGCGCATGGGCCAGAATTCGCGCCATTACGGAATTTGGGGGTGATGCGATGAAATCTGTTTTGCTGGCCTTGCTACTGATAACGACCGGCGCACACGCGGCGCAGGAGTCCGACACCAACCCTTGCGATACCGTCGAAAACGACGTGCAGACCCTGGAATGCTCGGAGTACGGCCGCACCACCGCCGAAGACCTGCTCAAGGACAACCTCCAGAGCCTGACGGAGCGGCTGCAAGGCCTGTACGGCAAAAACCCGACGCAACTGGCCGACATCACCGCCAAGCTCAAGAACGCCCAGCAACAATGGCTGAAAACCCGCGACGCCGACTGCGCCGTCGAGGCCTTTCCGGCGACCAGCGGCAGCAAGGCCTTCACCATCGCGCAAAACGATTGCGTGGCGCGCATGAGCGACGAGCGGTCGGAGTTTTTGGAGTCGATTGGGCAGGAGTGAAATGACGCTTTTACAGAGAGCTGGCACTCTTGCCAGCTCTCTCCTACACACCTTGCAGAGCCTGCCTACAGACCCCGCATCACCCCGTGTCGGACCCTCTCCTTGGGCAACACCCCGACATGTTTTGTTGATTGGCCCGCAGAGAAATATAAGTAAATATTGGAAATCTTATAAAAGACTTATATTCTCTCATGAACAGTATCCACTGGACTCGAAAGGCCGTTAAGCAACTCCTGAAATTGCATTCCTCTCATCAGAGCCAGGTTCGCGATGCCGTGACGTCGCTGGCTGACATGCCCGATACGGGCAACGTCAAAGCACTCGTCGGCCATCTGTATGCCTATCGACTTCGAGTAGGCCATTACAGAGTTATGTTCGATTGGGATGGAGCAATCAAAGTGGTCAGTATTCAAGAGGTCAAAAAACGTGATGAACGCACCTACTGACGTTCAAATCATCAACGACGCAGACGGAAATCCTGCCTTCGTGGTCATTCCCTACGCACAATATGTGGCACAGAAGGTCGAACCCGATCTGATTCCCCACGAAGTGGTCAGTCGTATCGTCGACGGGGCGACACCGATTCGCGCCTGGCGTGAACACTTGAACCTTACCCAGGATGAAGTGGCCCAACGCATGGGTATCTCGCAACCGGCATTCGCCCAGCAGGAAACCGTCGCGAAGCCGCGTCGGGCCACCCGCGAAAAAATTGCGGCAGCGTTTGGCATCACCGCCAACCAGCTTGAGCTTTAGGCCGTCCACCACTCTTTGTGAAAAGGATCGACATGAAAATCTGCGGCATCGAAATCAAAGGCAGCGAAGCGATCATTGCCGTGGCGGCGCTCGACGGTCAGGCGCTGCGCCATGTCGCGCTCAACACCAAGAAGATCGCCCTTGAAGATGACGACGAAGCGGCGAACGTCAAAGTCTTTGCCGCTCAGGTTGCGTCGTTTGTACGTGAAAACTCCATCGACCGGATCGCGATCAAGAAGCGCAGCAAGAAAGGCGAATTCGCCGGTGGACCGACAACGTTCAAGATCGAGGGCGTCTTCCAGTTGCTGGAGAGTTGCGAGGTGTCGCTGCTGTCGCCGCAGACGATTAATGCGCAGGCCAAGAAGCACGGCTTTGAACTGCCAGCGACACTGAACAAGTATCAGCATGAGGCTTATAAAGCGGCCTGTTCGGCGTTGATGAAGAAGTAACCTCGTCACGCACCTGTTACTTGTGACAGTAGCCAGCAGGGGAAAATCGGTGCATAGGTTGGCAACTTTCATCAGAGCCGCCGATGATGACCGCCAACCTGCACCACAATACGCCCACCCTGGCGGTTTACGACCCGCGCAGCCAGGCGATTCGCAGTGTGGCTTACCACCGCGCCCAGCCGGATGAAACGCCGCAATCGCACATTACTCGTCAGGCCTACAACGCCAGCGGGCACTGGGTGGCTGGCTGGGACCCGCGTCAGTGGGCCACGGAGGGCGGTCCTTCGTTGACAAACGTGCATGCCGTCTCTGGTGAATCTTTACTAAGTTGCAGTGCTGACGCAGGCTGGAAAGCCGGCATGTTGGGCAACGCCAACGAACTGCGCTTCGAATGGGATGGCCAGCAGCTTCTTCGACAAGTCGACTACGACGATCAGCTACGTCCGACGACCATTACCGAGCAGGTCGACGACGCCCCGCCTGTTGTCAGCGAACGAATGGTCTATGGCGAAGACGGCGTTGAATTCGCCTCACGCAATCAATGCGGGCGCCTGATTCGCCACGACGATCCGGCCGGTAGCCTGCGTGCCGACGCCTACGACCTCCGGGGCTCAAGAGTCAGCGAGTCCAGGCACTTCACAAATGACCTCTCGCAGCCCGATTGGCCAGTCAGTCTAAATGAGCGTGATCAAAAACTGGTCGCTGAGGGCGAAACCACGATCTGGCAATTCGACGCCTTGGGCGCTCTTCTGTCCCTGGCCGATGCACGGGAAAACCGACGCCTGTTCGCCTACGACATGGCAGGCCAGTTGCTACGGATAAATCTCAAGCGCGACGGTTTGCCCGATGCCCCTTTGCTCAGTGACAGGCGCTATAGCGCAACGGGCCAGATAGAACATGAAACCGCCGGCAATGGCGTCGAAACGACCCGTCGTCATGACGCTCAGGACGGTCGCCTGTTGCAACTCACGTCCGCTCGCTCGGGCCGCACCTTCCAGGACCTTGTCTACGACTACGAGCCCGGGGGCAACATCAGCCGGATCCACGACTTTGTCCCGGCCACGCGTTACTTCAAAAACCAACGCACTGACGCCATCAACCACTACCGCTATGACTCACTGTCACAACTGGTTCAAGCCAGCGGACGAGAATGTATCGCCAGCGCGGACGCGATGACGGCGTATACACAGACCTTTTCATATGACCAGGCGGGGAATTTGCTGAGGCTTGTCCATGAAGGCGTTCAGGGTTACACCCGTGACATGGTCATCGCGCCCTCAAGCAACCGAAGCCTGCTGAAACCGCAGGCGGGCGAAGCGGATTTCATCAACAGTTTTGACGAAAACGGCAACTTGAGGGTCTTGTCTCCTGGCGGACAGGCGATGCAGTGGGATTGTCGCAATCAACTGAGCGGTGTCATTCAAGTCATCAGGAACGATGAGCAAAATGACGATGAGCTCTATCGCTATGACGCTGACGGCCAGCGGCTGCGCAAGGTGCTCCAGCGCAAGACTAAAACGGCAACTGCAACCCGCGAAGTGCGTTACCTGCCAGGGCTGGAGATCCATTACACCGGCAATAACGAAGTGCACTATGTGATCAGTGTCGACACCGGCAACTGCATCGTCCGGGCTGTGCATTGGCATCAGCCACCCCCGGAAAATATCGCCAACGATCAGATCCGCTATAGCCTGGGGGACCACCTTGGCTCCTGCACTTTGGAACTGGACGAAAACGCCGCACTGATCAGCCAGGAGTGGTACTACGCCTTCGGCGAAACGGCCTGTTGGTCGGCGCGAAGTAAAGTGGAGGGAAGCTACAAGACCCTTCGGTATTGCGCGAAGGAACGGGATGCCACCGGGCTTTACTACTATGGGTTTCGTTATTACACGCCTTGGTTACAGCGGTGGATCAACCCGGATCCGGCGGGTGATATCGATGGCTTCAATCGCTATCGGATGGTTCGCAATAACCCGCTGCGATTAAAGGACAGTGAGGGCCTGAATCCCCTGGATCCGATTGATGACTTTGAAGAGGCGATGGTTAAAGAACAACAGACAATAACGTTTAGGAGGTCTGCAGATTTGCCCACGAAAGATAGTGATGAATTCGACGCCAATTCATTGAACATGATTGCTTTTACTGAGGCCGCAGTTACAGCTCTGGGCGAGGTCCCTCTTAAAGTCGAGACACGACAAAAACTACGAGTAATTTATGGGGAAAGAGCAAACCCGCGATACCTGGAAATGGCTGCGTCGGAAGCTAAAGGAAAACTCGAACAAATACTTGCCGGCATAAAGAGAGATGTCGCGAGCGGTGATCGATTCGTGTTTGTCACTGCACACCCTCAAAGGCCTGATAATCGCGCATTCACCTATGCCCAATACTCCGGCACAAACAAATTTATTTACCTGACTCCTGCATACTTTCAAGAATCAGAAACCATCAAACTTGCAACGAAATTTCATGAATGGACCCATGAACACGGCAACACTTTCGACTTTTACTATTTGTTTTCCGAGACTTCGCGAAACGATCCCCCATCCATCAGCGAAGCGATCATACAGGCTGATATCGAAGCACCTTTTCTGGAGCCCGCCCGCGCTCCCAACATGTCGATGCTCGCAGCCAGGGAGAAAGCCGCCAAAGACGAACTTGTACGCCTGGCACTGGCGAAGTATCCCGATCCAGAGCGCCAAAATTGGGCCGCCCGAATCGCAGTCATCACCCACAACGCCGACAGCCTGACCGCTCTGATGCTCCAGTTCAGAAAATAGCAGGCTCACTGAACAACCGGTGCCTGCACAACACTGGCGCCTTGTCGCCCTTCACCGTTGCGCCGATCCTCCCGCGGGCAGCGCTCGAACTTCGCCCGATAACTGCGGGTGAAATACGACGGCGATTCAAACCCGCAGGCAATGCTCACCTCCAGCACGCTCATGTCGGTCTGGCGCAACAACTTGCGGGCCTTTTCCAGCCGCAACCTCAGGTAGAAATTGCTCGGTGTGTCGTTCAGATGCAGGCGAAACAGCCGCTCCAGTTGCCGGCGCGTCACCTTGATCGATTCGGCCAGTTGCAAGGTGGTCAGCGGTGGTTCGCTGTGTTGCTCCATTTCGCCAATGACTTGCACCAGTTTTTTGTTGCTGATGCCATACCGCGTGGCGACTTCCATGCGCTGGTGGTCCTTGCGCGGACGGATGCGGCCGAGCACGAATTGTTCGCTGACCTGGATCGCCAGTTCCGGGCCGTGGGCCTGGGCGATGAGGTCGAGCATCAGGTCGATGGAAGCGGTGCCGCCCGCCGAGGTGATGCGCCGACGGTCGATCTCGAACAGCTCCTGGGTAACGCTCAGTTGTGGATAAGACTCCTTGAACGCGTCGATGGCTTCCCAGTGCAAGGTCAGGCGATGACCGTCGAGCAAGCCCGCTTCGGCGAGAACGAAACTGCCGGTGTCGATGGCACCGAGGGTCACGCCTTCCTTGTCGAGCCGGCGCAGCCAGTGTTCCAGCGCGGGCGTGGCGAACTTCAGCGGTTCGAAGCCAGCGACCACCAACAGCGTCGCGCCTTTCTTCAAAGGCTCCAGCGCGGCATCGGCGTTGACCGACATGCCATTGCTGGCCAGGACCGCGCCGCCATCGGCGCTCAGGACATGCCAGCGGTACAGCTCGCCGCGAAAGCGATTGGCCACCCGCAGCGGCTCGATGGCCGAGATGAAACCGATGGCCGAAAAACCCGGCATCAACAAAAAGTAGAAATCCTGGGACATGGCGCACTCGATCAGCCAGTAACGTGAGACCGCTAGCGTGTGGACGTTGATACGCCACTTGTACCCAGCATTCAAGAGCACAGGTCGCTGCAGTGCAAGAGCTGGTCGCCGCAGTGCGTTTTCAGGGGGCCAAGGCTGCGTAACGTTGGCATCACCGGCGCACAGACACCGGGCCCCACAATAACGATCTGCCGAGGAAACCTGTGATGAAACGACTGATCAGCAGCTGTGTTCTTGCACTCAGTGGTACCGCTTTGCTGAACGCCAGCGTCATGGCGGCCGAACCTGCGTCGTGCCAGAACGTGCGCATGGGCGTGGTGAACTGGACCGACGTAATCGCCACCAGTGCCATGACCCAGGCCCTGCTCGACGGCCTCGGCTACAAGACCAAACAGACCAGCGCCTCCCAGCAGATCATCTTCGCCGGGATCCGCGACCAACGCCTGGACCTGTTCCTGGGCTACTGGAACCCGCTGATGACCCAGACCATCACCCCGTTCGTCGAGGCCAATCAGGTCAAGGTATTGAAAGAACCAAGCCTGAAAGATGCACGCGCCACGCTGGCGGTGCCCACCTACCTGGCGGACAAGGGCCTGAAAACCTTCGCCGACATCGCCAAGTTCGAAAAAGAACTGGGCGGCAAGATCTACGGCATCGAGCCGGGGTCGGGCGCCAACACCCAGATCAAGGCAATGATCGCCAAGAATCAGTTTGGCCTCGGCAAGTTTCAGTTGGTGGAATCCAGTGAGGCCGGCATGCTCGCCGCCGTCGATCGCGCCGTGCGCCGCAAGGAAGCCGTGGTGTTCTTCGGCTGGGCGCCGCACCCGATGAACGTCAATGTGCAAATGACTTACCTGACCGGCAGCGACGATGCCCTGGGCCCGAACGAAGGCATGGCCACCGTGTGGACCGTGACTGCGCCAACCTATGCCGAGCAGTGCCCGAACATCGGGCGCCTGCTGACCAACCTGACTTTCACCGCCGAAGACGAGAGCCGGATGATGCAGCCGCTGCTGGATCACAAGGACGCCCTCGAATCGGCCCGCCAATGGCTCAAGGATCACCCGCAGGACAAGGAGCGCTGGCTGGAAGGCGTCACCACCTTCGATGGCAAGCCGGCGGCTGAGAACCTGCAACTGACCAGCAAATAACCCCACAACCGAACCACCGATTCGCAGTCCCGAGGACTGCGAACGGCGCCCATACGCCACCTGAAAAGTACTCGCCTGTAAGGAACCGCCCAATGAACCATGACGTCATCATCACCTGCGCACTCACCGGTGCTGGCGACACGACCGCCAAGAGCCCACACGTGCCGGTCACCCCCAAGCAAATTGCCGCCGCAGCCGTAGAGGCCGCCAAGGCTGGCGCCACCGTGGTCCACTGCCACGTACGTAACCCCGAGACGGGCAAGTTCAGCCGCGACGTGGCGCTGTACCGCGAAGTCATGGAGCGCATTCGCGAGGCCGACGTCGACATCATCGTTAACCTCACTGCGGGCATGGGCGGCGACCTGGAAATCGGCGCCGGTGAGAATCCCATGGAATTCGGCCCCAACACCGACCTGGTCGGCCCGTTGACCCGCCTGGCCCACGTAGAGGAACTGCTGCCGGAAATCTGCACACTGGACTGCGGCACCCTCAACTTCGGCGATGGCGACACCATTTACGTCTCGACCCCGGCGCAACTGCGCGCGGGCGCCAAGCGCATCCAGGAGCTGGGGGTGAAGGCCGAGCTGGAGATCTTCGACACGGGCCACCTGTGGTTCGCCAAGCAGATGATCAAGGAAGGGTTGCTCGACGATCCATTGTTCCAACTGTGCCTGGGCATCCCGTGGGGCGCGCCGGCGGACACCACCACCATGAAGGCCATGGTCGACAACCTGCCGGCAGACGCCGTCTGGGCCGGCTTCGGCATCGGCCGAATGCAGATGCCGATGGCGGCGCAAGCGGTGCTGCTGGGCGGGAACGTGAGGGTCGGCCTGGAAGACAACATCTGGCTGGACAAGGGCGTCCTGGCCACCAACGGCCAACTGGTGGAACGCGCCAGCGAAATCCTCAGCCGCCTGGGCGCCCGTGTCCTGACCCCGGCTGAGGGCCGCAAGAAGATGGGGCTGAAACAGCGCGGCTGACCACTTTTCACCTTCCCCCTGTAGGAGCGAGCTTGCTCGCGATGACGTCAGCACATTCAGCATTGATGTCGACTGGCCCGCCGCTATCGCGAGCAAGCTCGCTCCTACAGTAGTTTTTTTGAGCCAAATTCAGGATGCGATCATGAGCTTCATCACAGAAATCAAAACCTTCGCCGCCCTCGGCAGCGGTGTCATCGGCAGCGGCTGGGTGTCTCGCGCCCTCGCCCATGGCCTGGACGTTATCGCCTGGGACCCGGCACCCGGCGCCGAAGCGGCGCTGCGCAAACGCGTGGCCAATGCCTGGGGTGCCCTGGAGAAACAAGGCCTGGCACCCGGCGCGTCGCAAGATCGCCTGCGCTTTGTTGCCACGATCGAAGAATGCGTGCGAGACGCCGACTTCATCCAGGAAAGCGCCCCGGAACGCCTTGAGCTCAAACTCGACCTGCACAGCAAGATCAGTGCGGCGGCCAAGCCTAATGCCCTGATCGGCTCCAGCACTTCGGGCCTGCTGCCCAGCGAGTTCTACGAGAGCGCCACTCACCCGGAACGCTGCGTGGTCGGTCACCCGTTCAACCCGGTGTACCTGCTGCCGTTGGTGGAGGTGGTCGGCGGCAAGAACACCGCCCCGGAAGCCGTGCAGGCCGCCATGCAAGTCTACGAATCCCTGGGGATGCGCCCGCTGCATGTGCGCAAGGAAGTGCCGGGTTTCATTGCTGACCGCTTGCTCGAAGCGCTGTGGCGCGAGGCACTGCACCTGGTCAACGACGGCGTGGCGACCACCGGCGAAATCGACGACGCCATCCGTTTTGGCGCAGGTCTGCGCTGGTCATTCATGGGTATGTTCCTCACCTACACCCTGGCCGGGGGCGACGCGGGCATGCGCCATTTCATGGCGCAGTTCGGCCCGGCGTTGCAGTTGCCGTGGACCTACCTTCCTGCGCCGGAGCTGACCGACAAGCTGATCGACGATGTGGTCGATGGCACCAGCGATCAACTGGGATCACACAGCATTTCGGCGCTGGAGCGCTATCGTGATGATTGCCTGATGGCGGTGCTGGAGGCGGTGAAGGCGACCAAGGCCAAGCATGGCATGAGTTTCAGCGAATAGCAGGTCTGGCCTCATCGCGGGCAAGCCCGCTCCCACAGGAGTACGCATTCCAGTGTGGGAGCGGGCTTGCTCGCGATGACGGCCACTGAATCCCCCCACACTTCGGATCAATCACCATGCCCACCCTCACCACCTACCAGACCCGCATCATCCCCGACTGGGTCGATTACAACGGCCACCTGCGCGATGCGTTCTACCTGCTGATCTTCAGCTACGCCACCGACGCCCTGATGGATCGCCTGGGGCTCGACAGCGACAACCGAGAAGCCAGCGGCCATTCGCTGTTCACCCTGGAACTGCACCTCAACTACCTGCACGAAGTGAAACTCGACGCTGCCGTTGAAGTGCGCACGCAGATCATCGGCTACGACAGCAAGCGCCTGCATCTCTATCACAGCTTGCATTTGGCGGGTGATGACAAGGAGCTGTCGGGGAACGAACAAATGTTGCTGTACGTCGACCTCGCCGGCCCGCACTCCGCGCCGTTCAGCGAATTGACCCTGGGCAAACTGCAAGCCATCGTCGCCGATCAGGCCGATCTTCCGGCCCCCGCGTACATCGGCCGAGTGATCGCCTTACCTGCAAAAAAATAACAAGGACACGCCATGAACACCGCTGCCGCTTTAGCCGATTTTCGTACGTATCCGCTGATCAGCGCGCTCGGTAGCGTGCGAGCCCTGACGGATCGTATCGTGGTGACCTGGGCCGACCAGCGAGTCAGCCCCTTCCATCATCCATGGCTGCGGGACAATTGCCCGTGCACCCAATGCGTCTACAGCGTCACCCGCGAGCAGGTGCTGGAGATAGTCGATGTCGCCCAGGACCTGGCGGCGACCAACGTATGCATCGACGAGCACGGTTGCCTGAATATCGACTGGCAGGACGGCCATCAGAGCCGCTTCGATCCAGGCTGGTTACGCGCCCATGCCTATGACGATGAATCCCGAGCCGAACGCCTGTCGACCAAGCCCAGGGCGAAGCTCTGGCACAGCGATCTGAAACTGCCGGTGTTCGACTATCAAAAGCTGATGAACGACAACGACGCCCTGTTGCAATGGCTGTTGGCCGTGCGTGATATCGGCCTGACCCAGGTCCGAGGGGTGCCCGTCGAACCCGGCTCGCTGAAGCTGATCGCGCAACGCATTTCCTTCATCCGCGAGAGCAACTTCGGCGTGTTGTTCAACGTGCAATCCAAAGCCGACGCCGACAGCAATGCCTATACCGCTTTCAACTTGCCGTTGCACAGCGATTTGCCGACCCGCGAGTTGCAACCGGGGCTGCAATTTCTGCATTGCCTGGTCAACGATGCCGAGGGGGGCGAAAGCATTTTCGTCGATGGTTTTGCCATCGCCGAGGCACTGCGCCAGGAAGACCCTGAGTCGTTCCAGACGCTGTGTGACATTCCCGTGGAGTTTCGCAACAAGGACCGCCACAGCGACTATCGCTGCCTGGCACCGATCATCGCATTGAACGCTCTGGGGCAGGTTTCGGAAATCCGCATGGCCAACTTTCTGCGTGGGCCGTTCGATGCCTCGGTGGAGCAGATGCCCAGGCTGTATCGGGCCTATCGCCAGTTTATCGCCATGACCCGCGAAAACCGGTTTCGCCTGATGCAAAGGCTCCAGCCCGGTGAGCTGTGGTGCTTTGATAACCGGCGCACGTTGCATGCGCGCAATGCGTTCGACCCGGCCACCGGCGCGCGGCATTTCCAGGGATGCTATGTGGATCGGGATGAGTTGCTGTCGCGCATCCTGGTGTTGCAACGTTAGACCGCATCGACTTCATCGTCGGAACGCCGCCCGGACCAAGCCCGCTCCTACAGGAGATTTGTGCCAGCCACTGATCCACTGTAGGAGCGAGCTTGCTCGCGATGAGGCCCTCCCAGACAACACAAAACCCAAGAATTCACAGACAAAAAAAAGCCCCGATACAAGCCGTGACTGAATCGGGGAAGAGGGTACTGTTGAGGAGCCGCCATGCGAGGGTGACCAAACCTTCGTGAAGCAAGCTGGGTCCAGTGTGCCGGCTCCCGGGCAAGGCAAGTTAGCCGAAAACGACATGTTCATAGTCAATGCGGCCATAACGACAAATCGCCCTTGCCGAGCCCCCTCACCCCTACCAGAATCGAGCCACGACATCGTTCCCGGAAGAAGGACTTACGCCATGATGCATGCCGATTTGATCGATCAGGAAGACCTGTTGGGGCAACTCAAATCACTGGGTTTCCAGGTCCCTAATGGCTCCACCGCCGAACAAGCCTGCGAGTGCGCCGTACGCGGTTTGAACGACGAACGTGCGATGACCCTGCGGACCATGGTCAAGCAGATGTACACCAGCAGCGCCACCATTCTCCCGGCCGTACGCCAGGCGATTGATCGGCAACTGCTGCCGGCGTTGGCGGCGTATCAGCAAGGTCGTGCGGTGTAAAAACTCGCCCCCTGTAGGAGCGAGTTTACTCGCGATGGTAGCCCAGACACCGCGGGCATCCAGACACCCCGCGTCATCGTTAACGACAATCGCGAGCAAGCTCGCTCCTACAGAAGAGGATGAGGTTTCTAGAGCCTCACACTGGCAAACGTCGACTCGTTGCGCGCCTGGCTCAACGCCGATAGCGGTCCGGAAAGTGGCGACAGCACCAGCGCTTGTGGCAGCGGCATCAGTGCCACTTGCTGGGTGGTATTGGAGCCGACGCGTTCGTCACGCGGCGGGATGCCGAAGTACTCACGGTAGCACTTGGAGAAGTGCGGTGTAGACACAAAACCGCAGACCGACGCCACTTCGATGATCGACATCGGCGTTTGCTTGAGCAACTGCCGGGCGCGGATCAGACGAAGCTTCAGGTAGTAACGCGATGGCGAGCAATGCAGGTATTTCTGGAACAGCCGTTCGAGCTGGCGACGGGATACGGCGACGTACACCGCCAGTTCGTCGAGGTCGATCGGCTCTTCAAGGTTGGCTTCCATCAGCGCGACGATTTCCTGCAGCTTCGGCTGGTTGGTGCCCAGCATGTGCTTGAGCGGTACGCGCTGGTGATCCTGTTCGTTACGGATACGCTCGTAGACGAACATCTCCGAAATTGCTGCCGACAACTCACGACCGTGGTCGCGGCTGATCAGGTGCAGCATCATGTCCAGCGGCGCGGTGCCACCGGAGCTGGTGAAGCGGTTACGGTCCAGGGTGAAGAGGCGAGTGCTCATGGCCACACGCGGGAAGGCTTCCTGCATCGAGGCCAGGCATTCCCAGTGCACGCTGCAATCGAAGCCGTCCAGCAAACCGGCGCAGGCCAGGGCCCAACTGCCGGTGCAGACCGCGCCAAGACGCTTGGACTGACGCGCCTGGCTTTGCAGCCACGACACGTGCTCACGGGTTACGGTGCGTTGAATACCGATACCGCCGCAGACAATGATGGTGTCCATGGGCGGTGCTTTGTGCATGGAGGCGTCGGGGGTGATCTGCAGGCCGTCACTGGCCCAGACCTGGCCGCCATCGACGGTGAGCGTGGTCCAGCGATACAACTCGCGACCGGACAATTGGTTGGCCATGCGCAGGGGTTCTACGGCAGAGGCCAGGGAAATCAGCGTGAAATTGTCCAGCAGCAGAAAGCCGATGGATTGAGGCGCACGGTTCTGGGGTTGAGCCCCGGAGTTGAACGACGTCATCGCGGTATCTCCTCACACAAAGCAGGTGATGGCCTCAGGCGGAGGCTCTTGTTATGGCCATCGTTCTCGCTCGGGAGACGGGCTTTGTAATGACAGAGCAAATGCCATGCCTAAACTTGAATACGCGTTCAATAAATCCTGAAAACGACCTATGGGCGTGTCTATATAAGCCGCGTCATGAAGAGGTTAATAAGTGCCATCAGGGGCGCAAAGCGCCGTGTGGCGAGCGGCGTGAGCAGTTCGGTAGCACTTGTGGGAAGGGGCTGTGGGCGATCTGAGGGGAGTGTCACCCCTGGCACGGGATGACGGGTGGCCTGAGCGGCAAACATACCTCACCGTAAGTGGGGGCATTTATCTGTGAGCGACGCGCTAAAAGGTGGCGTGATAGGCCGAGGGTGTTCGATTTGCGCGCAGTTTTGACTGGTCTACCACTATCGCGGGCAAGCCCGCGATGCAGGTGACTTGGTCCTAAAGACTCAACACTCCACCGCACTCACCGCCAAGCCACCGCGCGATGTTTCTTTATATTTGTCATGCATGTCCGCCCCGGTGTCACGCATGGTGCGGATCACCCGATCCAGGGAAATGAAATGCTGGCCATCACCACGCAGCGCCATTTGCGCCGCGTTGATCGCTTTCACTGCGGCAATCGCATTGCGTTCGATGCACGGAACCTGAACCAGGCCGCCCACCGGGTCGCACGTCAGCCCAAGGTTGTGCTCCAGGCCGATTTCCGCCGCGTTGCACAATTGCTCCGGCGTGGCGCCCAGAATCTCTGCTAGGCCTGCTGCCGCCATGGCGCAGGCCGAACCGACTTCGCCCTGACAACCGACTTCGGCACCGGAAATCGATGCGTTTTTCTTGCACAGGATGCCCACCGCTGCCGCACCCAGGAAATAATCGACCACGTTGGCATCCGTGACCGCTTCGCTGAACTTCATGAAGTAGTGCAACACCGCCGGAATGATCCCCGCAGCGCCGTTGGTCGGCGCCGTCACCATGCGCCCCCCGGCGGCGTTTTCTTCGTTGACCGCGAGGGCAAACAGGTTAACCCACTCCATGGCGCTCAAGGTGGAGCCGATGACATTGGGCTTGTTCAACTCCTGCAGGCTGCGGTGCAACTTCGCCGCGCGCCGACGCACATTCAAGCCGCCGGGCAGGATGCCTTCGTGCTTGAGGCCGTGCTCAACGCAGTCCTGCATGGCCCGCCAGAGCTTCATCAGGCCGGCGCGGATTTCTTCCTCGCTGCGCCAGACGAGTTCGTTGGCCATCATCAGTTCGGCAACCCGCAGGTTGTGACGCTTGCAGAGTTCGAGCAGCTCCACGGCGCTGGAAAAATCGTAAGGCAGCTCGGTGCGGTCCAGATCGACCACGCCGCTGCTGGCCTGCGCCTCATCGACGACAAAACCACCACCGACGGAATAATAAGTGTCGCGATGCAGCTCGCCGTCATCGCCTTCGGCGACCAGGGTCATGGCGTTGGGATGGAACGGCAGGTTTTCATCGATCAAGCGCATGTCCCGTGTCCAGATGAACGGCACGGGTAGGCGACTGTCGAGCAGCAGGGTGTCGGTTTCGCGCAGGGTGGAGATGCGAATGCCTATTTGCGAAGGATCGATCGCGTCCGGCCACTCGCCCATCAGGCCCATGATCACCGCGTTGTCGCTGCCGTGGCCAATGCCGGTGGCCGACAACGAGCCATACAGCTGGACTTCGACACGCCGCACCTGCTCCAGCACCCCTTGTTCACGCAAACCCTGCACGAACAGCGCTGCGGCGCGCATGGGTCCCACAGTGTGCGAACTGGACGGTCCGATGCCGATTTTGAACAGGTCGAAAACGCTGATAGCCATTGCTGCCGAACTCCTGGATATGCCGATTCCAGGCGCACAGGCGCCCGGTGACGGAGCTGCTACGCTCAAGCTGCAATCCGCCGAGATGGCCGCATCATCGGGCTTTTACGGTGTCGTGCGACGTCTCGAACCGACGCACTCATGTCCACAAACGCCGCTGGCGTTTTACGCCATGTTTCGCCGGTTTTTTGCAGCTCAGCGCGGCAAAAGGACCTGAAAAAATCTGTAAACGACGTCACCAACACTGGATGCGACCATCCCTGTACTGGATACGACGCCCCCTGTAGGCGTCAGATTTTCACTGGTACATGATCTTAATCGACTCGATTGCAGGCGCTGCGGTAAGAGCTGTCTCAAGAACGCCACCCAACCGCAACCCATAAGTGCGGTGGTCCCAGTCGGAACACTGCCAAAAAAAAACACCAAGGAGTCCATTCATGAAAGGTTCCCCGTCGTTGTTGTTGGCCGCCATGCTTAGCCTGCCGCTTCTGGCACAGGCCGCTGAACCCGCACAATGCAATACCGTGAACTTCTCCGATGTCGGCTGGACCGACATCACCGCAACAACCGCCACCACCAGCGTCGTGCTCAACGCACTGGGCTATAAAACCAAGACCACCATGATTTCCGTCCCGGTGACCTACAAGTCCCTGGCCGATGGCAAGAACATGGACGTTTTCCTCGGCAACTGGATGCCGACCATGGAAAACGACATCAAGGCCTATCGCGACGCGGGCACCGTCGAAACCGTGCGCACCAACCTCAAGGGCGCCAAGTACACCCTGGCCGTGCCTCAAGCCCTGTACGACAAGGGCCTGCATGACTTCGCCGACATCGCCAAATTCAAGAAAGAGCTGGACGGCAAGATCTACGGTATCGAGCCGGGCAATGACGGCAACCGCCTGATCCAGAGCATGATCGACAAGAACGCCTTCGGCCTGAAGGACGCCGGCTTCAAGGTCGTCGAATCCAGCGAAGCGGGGATGCTGTCGCAGGTCGACCGCGCGCAGAAACGCGACACCGCCGTCGTCTTCCTCGGCTGGGCGCCACACCCGATGAACAAGCGTTTCAAGATCCAGTACCTCACCGGTGGTGACGATTTCTTTGGCCCCGATTTCGGCGCCGCCACCGTGGCAACCAACACCCGCAAGGGTTACGCCGAGGAATGCAGCAACGTGGGCCAACTGCTGAAAAACCTGGAGTTCACGGTCGACATGGAAAGCGAACTCATGGGCAACATCCTGGACGACAAGATGAAGCCTGACGCGGCCGCCAAGGCGTGGCTGAAAAAGAACCCACAGGTGCTCGATACCTGGCTCGCTGGCGTGACCACCACTGACGGTAAACCTGGCCTGGAGGCCGTGAAAGCCAAGCTTGCGCAGCCTTGATGTAAGAGGCATCGCTTATGCCGGACGGCCTCGGCCGTCCAGGCTGTTTATTTCCTTGCATGCGGACGTTCACTACCATGCTGATTGATCAGAAAATACCTCTAGGCCAGTACATTGCAGGCTTCGTTGAATGGTTGACGCAACACGGCGCCAACACCTTCGACGCCATCGCCGTGTCACTGGAAACGATGATCCACGGCGTGACGTTCGCGCTCACCTGGTTCAACCCGCTGGTCTTGATCGGACTTATCGCCCTACTGGCGCACTTCATCCAACGCAAATGGGGCCTGACTGCCTTCGTCGTTGCCTCCTTTCTGCTGATCCTCAACCTGGGGTACTGGCAGGAAACCATGGAAACACTCGCCCAGGTGATGTTCGCCACCCTGGTCTGCGTACTCATCGGCGTGCCGCTGGGCATCGTCGCCGCGCACAAACCGATGTTCTACACTCTAATGCGACCGGTACTGGATCTGATGCAGACCGTACCGACATTCGTATACCTCATTCCTACCCTGACCCTCTTCGGGCTGGGTGTGGTCCCGGGCCTGATTTCGACGGTGGTGTTCGCGATTGCCGCTCCCATCCGCCTGACTTACCTGGGTATCCGCGATGTTCCACAGGAACTGATGGACGCTGGCAAGGCCTTCGGCTGCTCGCGACGTCAACTGCTGACCAGGATCGAACTGCCCCACGCCATGCCGAGCATCGCGGCCGGCATCACCCAGTGCATCATGCTGTCGTTGTCGATGGTGGTGATCGCGGCACTGGTGGGCGCCGACGGACTCGGCAAACCGGTGGTCAACGCACTGAACACTGCTGATATCGCCCTGGGCTTCGAAGCGGGCCTGGCGATCGTACTGCTGGCGATCATGCTCGACCGTATCTGCAAACAACCCGACGCCAAAGTAGGGGGTGACGCATGAGCATAATTCGCTTCGAAGACGTCGACGTAATCTTCACCAAGGATCCGCGCGAGGCACTCAAGCTGCTGGATCAGGGCATGACCCGTAACGAAATCCTGAAAAAAACCGGGCAGATCGTTGGCGTTGAAAAGGCCAGCCTGGATATCGAGAAAGGCGAAATCTGCGTGCTGATGGGCCTGTCCGGTTCCGGCAAGTCCAGTCTGCTGCGTTGCATCAACGGCCTCAACACCGTAAGTCGGGGCAAGCTGTTCGTCGAGCACGAAGGCCGGCAGATTGACATTGCCTCCTGCTCCGCCGCGGAACTTAAAATGATGCGCACCAAGCGCATCGCGATGGTGTTCCAGAAATTCGCCCTGATGCCTTGGCTGACAGTGCGCGAGAACATCAGCTTCGGCCTGGAAATGCAGGGTCGCCCGGAGAAGGACCGCAGGAAACTGGTCGATGAAAAACTCGAACTGGTGGGCCTGACCCAATGGCGCAACAAGAAACCCGATGAGCTGTCCGGCGGCATGCAGCAGCGTGTTGGCCTGGCACGCGCCCTGGCGATGGACGCCGACATCCTGCTGATGGACGAACCGTTCTCCGCTCTCGACCCGCTGATCCGGCAGGGCCTGCAGGATGAACTGCTGGAGCTGCAACGCAAGCTGAGCAAAACCATCGTGTTCGTGAGTCACGACCTCGACGAAGCGCTGAAGCTGGGCAGCCGAATCGCGATCATGAAAGACGGACGGATCATCCAGTACAGCAAGCCTGAAGAGATCGTACTGAACCCGGCGGACGACTATGTGCGTACCTTCGTCGCCCACACCAACCCGCTGAACGTGTTGTGCGGCCGCAGCCTGATGCGCACCCTGGACAACTGCAAGCGTATCAACGGCTCGGTATGCCTGGATCCGGGCGGTGATTCCTGGCTGGACCTGGCGGAAGGCAACACCATCAAGGGCGCCCGCCAGAATGGCTCAAGTCTGGACCTGCAAAACTGGGCGCCAGGGCAAGCCGTGGAAGAGTTGGGCCGCCGACCTACGCTGGTGGACTCGAACATCGGCATGCGCGATGCGCTGCAAATCCGCTACCAGACCGGCAACAAACTGGTGCTGCACGACAACAACAAGGTGGTGGGGATTCTGGGCGACAGTGAGCTGTATCACGCACTGCTGGGCAAGAACCTGGGCTGAGGCCACAGAAACGAAAGCGCCGCGAGAGATCGCGGCGTTTTTATTTTGGGGTCGTCGGTTACTCACCTTTGAGGCTCATGTCCCCTCCGCGGGCAAGCCCGCTCCCACAGTTCTGGTGGTTGCTCCCAAATATTGTGGCCACCGCCAATCTACTGTGGGAGCGGGCTTGCTCGCGATGAAGGCGGCGCGGTGCTGCGAAAGAACAAATACCCGACCAGCGGGTGTTATAAAGACATCCCGAAAAAGCCCAAACCCTGCAAGCGCTTGCGCACGCAGGTTTGGAGCTTTTGGGGATGTCGGATTGTCACCACCTGCAAAGTGGAAAAGCCGGCAAGGAGCGACGTTTCGTCGTAGAGCTCACTTTTTGTTGATTGAACGTTCAATCAAAACAAAATAGACTGGCCGCAAGCCGGTAGTCGTTTGACGTCTACCGAAAAGGCCCAAGGAGATGCGCAAGATGCCCAAGGTCGGTATGCAACCCATCCGTCGCCAGCAATTGATCGAAGCTACGTTGCTGGCGGTCGATCAGGTCGGAATGGGGGACGCCAGCATTGCGCTGATCGCCCGTTTGGCCGGTGTCTCGAATGGCATCATCAGTCACTACTTTCAGGACAAGAACGGCCTGATCGCTGCCACCGCGCAGTACCTGATGACGGTCCTGGCCGAGAACGTCACCGCACGTCGTCAGGCGCTGACAGATGACAGCCCGCGGGCGCATCTGCAGGTGATCATCGAAGGCAACTTCGACGCCAGCCAGGTCAATGGCCCGGCAATGAAAACCTGGCTGGCCTTCTGGGCCACCAGCATGCACCACCCGTCCTTGCACAGGTTGCAGCGGATCAACGATCACCGCCTGTATTCCAACCTGTGCTGCCAGTTCCGCCGCGAATTGCCGCTCGATGATGCGCGCAGTGCAGCCCGGGGCCTGGCGGCACTCATTGACGGTTTGTGGTTGCGCGGCGCGCTGTCGGGAGATGCTTTCGACACCGAACAGGCGCACCGGATCGCTTACGAATACATGGATTTCCAACTGGCCAAGCGGGTGAGTTAGAGCACACCTAGAACGCTCAATACCCCCGATCGAGCCAATCACTGATGCACTTGCGAGGACTTTATGGCCCGTTTCGAACTGCAAAAACTCTACATCGATGGCGGTTACAGTGACGCTGGCAGCGATGCCACCTTCGAAACCATCAACCCGGCTAACGGTGAAGTCCTCGCAAAAGTACAACGCGCCACCAGGGACGACGTCGAGCGCGCCGTGGTCAGCGCCGAAAAGGGCCAGAAAATCTGGGCCGCCATGACCGCCATGGAGCGTTCGCGCATCCTGCGTCGCGCCGTGGAAATCCTGCGTGAGCGTAATGACGAACTGGCCGCGCTGGAAACCCTGGACACCGGCAAGGCCTACTCCGAGACCCGCTACGTCGACATCGTGACCGGCGCTGACGTGCTGGAATACTACGCGGGCCTGGTGCCTGCCATCGAAGGCGAGCAAATCCCGCTGCGCACCACGTCGTTCGTCTACACCCGTCGCGAGCCACTGGGCGTCGTGGCCGGTATCGGTGCATGGAACTACCCGATCCAGATCGCCCTGTGGAAATCCGCACCGGCCCTGGCCGCGGGCAACGCGATGATCTTCAAGCCGAGCGAAGTCACCTCGCTGACCACCCTGAAACTGGCCGAGATCTACACCGAAGCCGGCGTTCCGGCCGGTGTGTTCAACGTGTTGACCGGCAGCGGTCGTGAAGTCGGTACCTGGCTGACCGAGCACCCGCGCATCGAAAAAGTGTCGTTCACCGGCGGCACCGACACCGGCAAGAAAGTCATGGCCAGCGCCTCCAGCTCTTCGCTCAAGGATGTGACCATGGAACTGGGCGGCAAATCGCCGCTGATCATCTGCGATGACGCCGACCTGGATCGCGCCGCCGACACCGCGATGATGGCCAACTTCTACAGCTCCGGCCAGGTCTGCACCAACGGCACTCGCGTGTTCGTGCCCAGCCACCTCAAAGCTGCGTTCGAAGCCAAGATCGCCGAGCGTGTGGCGCGCATTCGCATCGGCAACCCGGAAGACGAAAACACCAACTTCGGCCCGCTGGTCAGCTTCGCTCACATGGAAAGCGTGTTGGGTTACATCGCCAAAGGCAAGGAAGAAGGCGCTCGCGTGCTCTGCGGTGGCCACCGTCTGAGCGAAGGCGAATTCGCCAAGGGCGCGTTCGTGGCGCCAACCGTGTTCACCGACTGCACGGATGACATGACCATCGTGCGTGAAGAAATCTTCGGCCCGGTGATGGCGATCCTGACCTACGACACCGAAGAAGAAGTGATCCGCCGCGCCAACGACACCGACTTCGGCCTGGCCGCCGGCGTGGTGACCAAGGACCTGAACCGCGCCCACCGCATCATCCATCAACTGGAAGCGGGCATCTGCTGGATCAACGCCTGGGGCGAATCCGACGCCAAGATGCCGGTCGGTGGCTACAAGCAGTCGGGTGTGGGCCGGGAGAACGGCATCAGCTCGCTGAACAACTTCACGCGTATCAAATCGGTACAGGTCGAGCTGGGCGATTACGCATCAGTGTTCTGATGAGCCCCGAGCGGCAAGCTTCAAGCTGCCAGTAAAAGCAGTTTGGCTTGCCGCATCTCTTCGATACGCCGCTCGCTGCTTTTTCTTGCAGCTTGAAGCTTAGAGCTCGCAGCTCTCAAGGAGCCCCCATGACTCAAGAATATGACTACATCATTGTTGGCGCAGGATCGGCAGGCAACACCCTGGCCACCCGCCTCACCGAAGACGCTGGCGTTACCGTGCTGCTGCTCGAAGCAGGCGGCCCGGATTACCGCCTCGATTTCCGTACACAAATGCCGGCCGCCCTGGCCTTCCCGTTGCAAGGTCGCCGCTACAACTGGGCGTACGAAACCGATCCTGAGCCGCACATGGACGGGCGCCGCATGGAGTGTGGTCGCGGCAAGGGCCTGGGTGGCTCTTCGTTGATCAATGGCATGTGCTACATCCGTGGCAACGCCATGGACTACGACGGCTGGGCCAAACTGCCTGGCCTGGACGACTGGTCCTACCTCGATTGCCTGCCGTATTTTCGCAAGGCGGAAAGCCGTGACATCGGTCCCAATGACTACCACGGTGGCGATGGCCCGGTCAGCGTGACCACGCCCAAAGCTGGCAACAATCCGTTGTTCCACGCCATGGTTGAAGCCGGCGTGCAGGCCGGCTACCCGCGTACGGAGGACCTCAACGGGTTCCAGCAGGAAGGCTTCGGCCCCATGGACCGCACCGTGACACCGAAGGGCCGCCGCGCTTCCACTGCCCGCGGTTACCTGGACGTGGCGAAGAAGCGTTCGACCCTGACTATCGTTACCCACGCCTTGACCGACAAGATCATTTTCGAAGGCAAGCGCGCCGTCGGCGTGCGCTACCTGGTGGGTGCTGCCGAAGAGCGCGTCGAAGCCCGCGCGCGCAAGGAAGTGCTGGTGTGCAGCGGTGCAATTGCCTCGCCGCAGCTGTTGCAACGCTCCGGTGTTGGCCCGGCCAAACTGCTGCAAAGCCTGGACATCCCAGTGGTACACGATCTGCCGGGTGTCGGTGAAAACCTGCAGGACCACCTCGAACTGTACCTGCAATATGCCTGCACCCAGCCGGTCTCGCTGTACCCCTCGCTGCTCTGGTACAACCAGCCGGCCATCGGTGCCGAGTGGCTGTTCAATGGCACCGGCATCGGCGCCAGCAACCAGTTCGAAGCCGGCGGTTTTATCCGCAGCCGCCCGGAATTCGAGTGGCCGAACATCCAGTATCACTTCCTTCCGGTGGCGATTAACTACAACGGCAGCAACGGTGTGAAGGAACACGGTTTCCAGGCGCACATGGGTTCGATGCGTTCGCCGAGTCGTGGGCGCATCCAGGTCAAGTCCAAGGACCCGCGCCAGCACCCGAGCATTCTGTTCAACTACATGGCCACCGAGCAGGACTGGCAGGAATTTCGCGATGGCATCCGTCTGACTCGGGAAATCATGCAGCAGCCAGCACTGGACGCGTATCGTGGTCGCGAGATCAGCCCGGGCATCGAAGTGCAAACCGACGAGCAGCTCGATAAATTCATCCGCGAGCACGCCGAAACCGCGTTCCACCCGTCCTGCTCCTGCAAGATGGGCACGGACGACATGGCGGTGGTCGATGGCCAGGGCCGTGTACACGGCATGCAGGGCCTTCGTGTGATCGATGCCTCGATCATGCCCATCATCACCACGGGCAACCTGAACGCGCCGACGATCATGATCGCCGAAAAAATTGCCGACAAAATCCGTGGTCGCCAGCCGTTACCGCGCAGCACGGCGGATTACTATGTGGCCGGCGATGCGCCAGTGAAGGGCAAGGCGGTGCGGGAAGTCAGCCAGCCAGCTTAAGACCGCGTCGCCCCAATCGCGGGCAAGCCCGCTCCCACAGGGTTTTCGGTCGGAACACAAATTTGTGATTCAGCCGAGAGACTGTGGGAGCGGGCTTGCCCGCGAATAGGCCCTCACAGGCACCAAACATGATCGTTCTGGCAGCGCACCAACCTTGATCCCTCCCCCTGGCAGGCCTACTCTAGCGCCACGCGACCGTTTCACCCTCCCCCCGCAACGCCGCTCCACCATCACTCCATCGCCAGGAGGTTCAGGCATGTTCGATTTCCACCCCCAGCTCAAGCAGCGCTTCGCTGCCTTGCGCACGGGCGCTGACTTCTTTTCATTGCGTTATGTACGCGAGTCCGGCCAGTACTTGTCGGTGCGCAAGAACGTCGCCGAACCGCCGAGCCTGCGGCGTGACGAAGGTGCGATGCTGACCGTGCGCGTGAACGGCGTCGAAGCCTACGCCGCCACCAACGACTTGTCGCAAACCGGCCTGCAGGCCGCACTGGAAAAAGCCGAACAGCAAGCGCGCCAGCTCAAGCCCCATGCCTTGCTCGACCTGCGCGAGCAGCGCGTGTCCAGTGACCGCGCCGATTACTTTTCGCCAAACCTCGACCAGCCCTTCCCTTCCTTGAGCGAATGCTACGAGTTGCTGAGCGCCGAATCCGCCGCAGTACCCAAGGACGAGCGACTGGTGAACTGGCAGGTGAGCATCGGCATCACCCACGTCGAGCAGATCTACTTGAGCAGCGCGGGCGCCGAACTGCGCCAGGCCCAACGTTTCGTCTACCCGGGCCTGGACGTCACCGCCTACGACGGCAATGACAGCCAGACCCGCAGCCTGGGGCGCGAGAACTTCGGTCAGCAGGGCGGCGCGGACGTGATCAACCGATGCGGCTTGATCGGTGCTGGCCCGAAAGTCGCCGACCAGGCGTTGCAATTGTTGTTGGCGCCAAACACTCCACAGGGCCCTCGGGACCTGTTGCTGATGCCCGATCAGATGATGCTGCAGATCCACGAGTCCATTGGCCACCCGCTCGAGCTGGACCGCATCCTCGGCGACGAGCGCAATTACGCCGGCACCAGCTTCGTCAAGGCGCAGGACTTCGGCCATCTGCAGTACGGCTCGAAGCTGCTCAACGTGACCTTCGACCCCGACATTCCCGAGCAATTGGCCAGCTACGGTCATGACGACGACGGCGTTGCTGCGACCAAGCAGTTTTTGATCAAGCAAGGATTGCTCCTGCGACCACTGGGCGGAGCGCTGTCGCAATTTCGCGCCGGCATGGACGGCGTCGCCAACAGCCGCGCATGCAGCTGGAACCGTCCGCCCATCGACCGCATGGCCAACCTCAACATCGAACCCGGCGATCAGCCGCTGGCGCAACTGATCGGCAACATCGAGCACGGCATCCTGATGTCCACCAATCGCTCGTGGTCAATTGACGATGCGCGCAACAAATTCCAGTTCGGCTGCGAGTGGGGTCAATTGATCGAGAATGGCGAACTCAAGGGTGTGGTGAAAAACCCGAATTACCGGGGCGTTTCCGCGCAGTTCTGGAAGAGCCTGAGCGCCGTCGGCGATGCAGACACCTTCCAGGTATTGGGCACCCCGAACTGCGGCAAGGGCGAGCCCAACCAGGTCATCCGCGTCGGCCACGCGTCGCCGGCCTGTGTGTTCAGCCATATTGATGTATTCGGGGGAGAAGCCTGATGCCGCTATCCAATCCAGCCAACAGTCAGGCCGAGTCGTTCAAGGCGCTGGTCAAAGGCCTGCGCGAAGCGATTCGCGAGCCTGAACAATTCACCCTCAGCTATGGTGCCGAATCGTCAGCCTTCGTGCGTTTCAACCATGGAAAAGTGCGCCAGGCCGGCCAGGTGCAACAGGCGAGCATCGGATTGAAGCTGATCAGCGAAGGCCGGCATGCCGACCTCGATATCACGCTGTCAGGTGAGGCGCAGGTGGATCAACAGCGCTTGGCCGAGGGCCTTCAACAACTGCGCGAGACCCTGCCGTTGCTACCGCAGGACCCTTATTTGCTGCTCAACCACAACAGCTGGCAAAGCAACAACGTGCAGGCGCATCCGCTACCGGACACCGAACACGTCGTTGGCCAGATGACCCGCGCCGCCGAAGGCCTGGACCTGGTGGGTTTCTATGCGGCAGGCCCGATCAGCCGGGGCTTCGCCAGTTCGGCGGGCGCGTTCGGCTGGCACCAGGCCAACAGCTTCAACTTCGACTTCAGCCTGTTCCATGAAAATGGCCAGGCAGTGAAAGCCAGCTATGCCGGGCACGAGTGGAGCGCTGACGGCTTCGCCCGACGTTTCTCCCAGGCGCGCCAGCAACTCGAACTGCTGGGTCGGCCCCTGCGCACCCTGGCACCCGGACAATACCGCGCCTACCTGGCGCCCGCCGCGCTGGAAGAAATCATGGGGCTGTTGAGCTGGGGTGGTTTCTCGGCGCAGTCGATCGCCAGCAAAAGCAGCCCGTTGCAGAAACTCTATGCCGGCGACCAGTCGTTCAGCCCGCTGGTGTCCATCGATGAGCAAGTCAGCGGTTCGTTGAGCCCGGCATTCTCTGGCGAAGGTTATCCGCGCAGCGATCTGAAACTGATCACCCAAGGTCGGGCCGACGCGCAACTGGTGAGTTCACGCAGCGCCGCCGAATACGGCCTGACAGCCAACGGTGCCAGCGGCTACGAAGCACCCAGTGCCTTGAACATGGCAGCCGGAACGCTGCCTGACGCAGACGTTCTCAAACAACTGGGCACGGGCCTGTACATCAGCAACCTGTGGTACCTCAACTATTCGGATCAACCGGGTGCCCGCATGACCGGCATGACCCGCTTTGCGACATTCTGGGTGGAGAATGGCAAGATCCAGGCGCCCGTGAGCACCATGCGTTTCGATGACAGCGCCTTCAGTTTGCTCGGTTCACAACTGGAAGCGCTGACCCAGGAGCGGGAACTACTGCTGTCAGCGAGCACCTATAGTCAGCGGGCAACGGATTCGGCGTTGTTGCCGGGGGCGTTGGTGAGCAAACTGACCTTGACCTTGTAAACACAGAAACTGTGGGAGCGGGCTTGCCCGCGATGAGGCCACCAACCTCAACACTGAAGTTGGCTGGTACACCGCCATCGCGGGCAAGCCCGCTCCCACAGGTTTCTGGTTACCCGACCATTCAAAAGAGGCCCCATGCCCAACCGCCCCGCTCTCGATGCTGTCACTGCCCGCTGGTTGCCGTGGGTGGTGGCGATTGCATTCTTCATGCAGTCCCTGGACGGGACCATTCTCAACACCGCCCTGCCGGCCATGGCCCGCGACCTGGCGGAAGACCCCTTGCGCATGCAGGGCGTGATCATCGCCTACATGCTCACGGTCGCCTTGCTGATCCCCGCTTCGGGCTGGATTGCCGACCGCTTTGGCACCAAGAAAATCTTCTTTGGCGCCATCCTGCTGTTCAGCATCGGCTCACTGCTCTGCGCCCTGTCGAGCAGTCTGAGCATGCTGATTGGCGCCCGGGTGATCCAGGGCCTGGGAGGCGCACTGATGCTGCCGGTTGGGCGGCTGGTGGTACTGCGCGCTTACCCGCGCTCGGAATTGGTGCGGATCATGGGCTTCATCACCATCCCGGGCCTGCTCGGTCCCTTGATCGGCCCGACCATGGGTGGCTGGATGGTCGAGTACTTGACCTGGCACTGGATCTTCCTCATCAACCTGCCGGTCGGCGCCATCGGCTGCTACGCCGTGTGGAAGTTCATCCCCGACCTGCGCGGCAGTGAACGTACCCGCTTCGACGGCCTCGGCTTTCTGCTGTTCGGTGCGGCGATGATTCTGATCACCATCGCCATGGAAGGTTTGGGCGAGCTGCACCTGCCGCACTTGCGAGTGATGTTGCTGCTGTTTGGCGGCATGGCGTGCCTGGCGGCTTACTGGCTGCGGGCCGGGCACATTGATAATCCTTTGTTCTCGCCGTCGCTGTTCAAGACCCGAACGTTCGCCGTCGGCATTCTCGGCAATCTGTTTGCCCGCCTGGGCAGCGGGGCCCTACCGTTCCTGGTGCCGTTGCTGCTGCAAGTGGCGCTCGGGTACTCGCCGTCCCAGGCCGGGATGAGCATGCTGCCGCTGGCTGCCGCAGCGATGGTCGCCAAGTCGATCGCACGGCCGATGATCGAGCGCCTGGGCTATCGCATCGTTCTGACCGGCAACACCCTGGCGCTGGGCCTGATGCTGGCGAGCATGGGCCTGGTCAGCGAGCAGACGCCCTACTGGCTGCTGCTGGGCATGCTTGCGGTGTTGGGGGCGATCAACTCGTTGCAGTTCACTGCAATGAACACCGTGACCCTGATCGACCTCGATGATGCCAGCGCCAGCAGCGGCAACAGCCTGCTGTCGGTGGTTGCGCAATTGTCCCTGAGCCTTGGCGTGGCCTGCGCGGGCGCATTGCTGGGCGGGTTTACCGCGCAAGTCGGCAATGACGGTGTGGACACGGTGCTGGGCGCCTTCCAACTGACATTCGTCACGGTTGGCATCATGGCAATGCTGGCGGCGACGATCTTTTCCCAGCTATCGCCCAACGACGGGCGCCGGGTGGTCAATCGCGAGCACGATATCGACCACTGAGCGAGCATGGCGGCCAAAGGCTATTCGTCCAGAATTTGCAGGTAGTGCGGGCGGGACTGGTACACTGCGCGACATTTTGTTTTGCAGGCCCGTCCCGTGACCACCATTGCCACCGAATTTAATACTCTGCCGCTGTCTGCCGCCATGCTGGCTAACCTCGAATCCCTCGGTTATGCCCAGATGACGCCGATCCAGGCGCAGAGCTTGCCGGTGATCCTCAAGGGGATGGACCTGATCGCCCAGGCCAAGACCGGCAGCGGCAAGACCGCTGCCTTCGGCATCGGCCTGCTCAACCCGATCAACCCACGCTACTTCGGTTGCCAGGCACTGATCCTGTGCCCGACCCGCGAGCTGGCCGACCAGGTCGCCAAGGAAATCCGTCGCCTGGCCCGCGCCGAAGACAACATCAAGGTCCTGACCCTGTGCGGCGGCGTGTCCCTGGGTCCGCAGATTGCCTCCCTGGAGCACGGCGCGCACATCATCGTGGGCACGCCGGGCCGCATCCAGCAGCACCTGCGCAAGGGTTCGCTGGTGCTGCATGGCCTGAACACGCTGATCCTCGACGAAGCCGATCGCATGCTCGACATGGGTTTCTACGACTCCATCGAAGAAATCATCATGCAAGCCCCGGAGCGTCGCCAGACCCTGTTGTTCTCCGCCACCTACCCGGTCGGCATCAAGCAACTGGCAGCGAAGTTCATGCGCAACCCGCAGCAGGTCAAGGCCGAGGCGTTCCATGACGACTCGCAGATCGAGCAGCGCTTCTACGAGATTTCTCCAGAAGAGCGCATGAGCGCGGTGACCAAGGTGCTTGGCCACTTCCGCCCGGCGTCCTGCGTAGCGTTCTGCTTCACCAAGCAGCAGGTACAGGAAACCGTCGACCACCTGACCGCCAAGGGCATCTCCGCGGTCGGCCTGCATGGCGACCTGGAACAACGTGACCGCGACCAGGTGCTGGCAATGTTCGCCAACCGAAGCACCTCGGTGCTGGTGGCCACTGACGTCGCTGCCCGCGGCCTGGACATCGATTCGTTGGACATGGTGATCAACGTCGAGCTGGCCCGCGATTCGGAAATCCACATCCACCGCGTGGGCCGTACCGGCCGTGCCGGTGAGAAGGGGCTGGCTATCAGTCTTGTGGCACCTGCCGAAGCACAGCGCGCGCAGGCCATCGAAGCGCTGCAGAAGTCGCCATTGACCTGGGACCAGGTGGACAACCTGACCGCCAAGGGCGGCGGCCCGTTGCTGCCGCAGATGAGCACCTTGTGCATCGCCGCCGGGCGCAAGGACAAGGTGCGTCCGGGCGACATCCTGGGTGCACTGACCGGTGACGCCGGCATTCCCGGCGCACAGGTCGGCAAAATCGCGATCTTCGATTTCCAGGCCTACGTCGCGGTGGAACGCGGCGTCGCCAAACAGGCCTTGCAGCGCCTGAATGACGGCAAGATCAAGGGCCGTTCGTTGCGGGTGCGGATCCTTTAAGACCTGACCGCATTCCCCTGTGGGAGTGGGCTTGCCCGCGATGACGGCCTGACAGACAACTACTTTGTTGGATGTGCCGACCTCATCGCGGGCAAGCCCGCTCCCACAGTTTGTTTTGTGTGTACGTGTTGTTTTGTGATGAATGAAGAGGACACCGTTTTGCGCTCTACCGAAGTCGTGATCATTGGCGCAGGCGCCGCAGGGTTGATGTGTGCACTGACCGCCGCCGGACGTGGGCGTCAGGTGCTGTTGCTCGACCATGCGAACAAGGCCGGCAAGAAAATCCTGATGTCGGGCGGTGGCCGCTGCAACTTCACCAACATGTACACCGAACCTGGCAATTTCCTCTCGCAGAACGCACATTTCTGCAAGTCCGCCCTGGCCCGCTATACCCAGTGGGACTTCATCGGGATGGTTGCCAAGCATGGCGTGCCCTACCACGAGAAAAAACTCGGGCAGTTGTTCTGCGATAACAAATCCAGCGACATCCTCGAAATGCTGCTCAGCGAGTGCGACCAGGCCGGCGTCAGCCTGCACCTGGATACTTCGATCCAGAGCATCGAAAAGCTGGAGCGCGGCTACCTGCTGGACACCACCCTCGGCCAGGTGACGTGCCAATCACTGGTGATCGCCACCGGCGGCCTGTCGATTCCGACCCTGGGCGCCACGGGTTTCGGTTATCAGGTGGCCAAACAATTCGGTCACGAATTGCTCCCCACCCGCGCCGGTCTGGTGCCGTTCACCATCACCGACCAGCTCAAGGCGTTGTGCAGCGAGCTGTCCGGGACCTCGGTGGATTGCCTGGTGAGCTGCAACGATCAGAGCTTTCGCGAAAACATACTGTTCACCCATCGCGGCCTCAGCGGTCCGGCGATTCTGCAGATTTCCTCGTTCTGGCAGCCAGGCGACACGGTTGAAATCAATCTGTTGCCTGACCACGACGTGCCGGGCTGGCTGCAACAACAGCAAGCCGAACGCCCGAACAGCGAGCTGAAGACCCTGCTCGGTGAGATTTTCACCAAGAAGATGGCCAATCTGCTGGCGGACAACTGGTTCGCATCCAAGCCGATGAAGCAGTACACCCACGCCGAAATGGCCGACATTGCGCAGAAACTGGCGAGCTGGAAAGTCGTGCCGGCGGGCACCGAAGGCTATCGCACGGCCGAGGTGACCCTGGGCGGCGTGAACACCAACGAGGTGTCGTCCAAGACCATGGAGTCGCTTAAAAGCCCAGGCCTGTATTTCATCGGCGAGGTCCTGGATGTCACCGGGCACCTGGGTGGCTTCAACTTCCAGTGGGCCTGGGCCTCGGGCTATGCGGCTGCGCAGTACGTCTGATTGAGCGCATCCCCCCTGTAGGAGCGAGCATGCTCGCGATGGAAAAAGAACACCGCTGGGCGTCAGACAGCCAGCGTTATCGTTGACGACCATCGCGACGGTTCGATGCCTCGACATGCTCGCTCCTACAGTGGGGGGGTGACGCGATGCAGGGATAAGGAACAGATTTTGCTGTCACATGTGATCGGCGCCATTGCGCCGACGTCATTAGTGGCTCAATTTAGCGGCATTGCCTCGGAAGGCCTTCGCACTTCATGTCATCGACCCCTCTTCGTCAGTCTCTGCGTCGTATCTGGGCGCTGGATAAATTCAGCTACAGCGTGCGGGTATTCATCGCCCTGACCGGCAGCATGGCGCTGTGCTGGTATCAGGATGAAATGGGCCTGCTGATTCCGTTGTTCCTCGGCATCATCGCCTGCGCCCTGGCCGAGACCGATGATAGCTGGCAAGGCCGCCTCAACTCGCTGGCGGTGACGCTGGTGTGTTTCACCATCGCCGCGCTGTCGGTCGAATTGCTGTTCCCCTACCCGATCATTTTTGTCGTTGCCCTGGCCCTCGCCGGTTTCGGCCTGACCATGCTGGGCGCGCTGGGCGAGCGTTACGGAGCGATCGCTTCCGGCACGTTGATTCTGTCGGTCTACACCATGATCGGCGTGGACCAGCGCGGTGGTGCGGTCACCGATTTCTGGCATGAACCGATGCTGCTGGTCGCGGGGGCGGCGTGGTATGGCCTGCTCTCGGTGTTGTGGCAGGCGCTGTTTTCCAACCAGCCCGTACAGCAAAGCCTGGCGCGTCTGTTCCGGGAGCTGGGCTTTTACCTCAAGCTCAAATCGTCGCTGCTCGAACCGGTCCGGGGGATGGACGTGGAAGCGCGCCGGCTGGAACTCGCCCAGCAAAATGGCCGGGTGGTCGCCGCGCTGAACGCCGCCAAGGAAATCATCCTGCACCGGGTCGGCAACGGCCGGCCAGGCTCGAAAGTCAGCCGTTACCTGAAACTCTATTTCCTCGCCCAGGACATTCACGAACGCGCCAGTTCCTCGCACTATCCGTATAACGCCCTGGCCGAAGCATTTTTCCACAGCGACGTGCTGTTCCGCTGCCAGCGCCTGCTGCGCCAGCAAGGCAAGGCCTGCCGCGCCTTGGCCGAGTCGATCCAGATGCGCCAGCCGTTCATCTACGACGCCAGTTTCGCCGAGGCCTTGGGCGACCTGCACGCTTCACTCGAACACCTGCGCATCCAGAGCAACCCGGCCTGGCGTGGATTGCTGCGATCCTTGCGCGCGCTGGCCGCCAACCTTGGCACCATGGATCGCCTGCTCAGCGACGCCAGCAACCCCGACGCCCTCGCCGACGCCAGCGACAGCAGCCTGCTCGACCGTTCGCCGCGTAACCTCAGGGACGTGTGGGTTCGCCTGCGCACGCAATTGACACCCACGTCGCTGCTGTTTCGCCACGCCCTGCGGTTGCCCCTGGCCTTGAGCATCGGCTACGGCATGGTGCACTTGATACACCCTTCCCAGGGTTACTGGATCATCCTCACCACCCTCTTCGTCTGCCAGCCGAACTACGGTGCCACGCGACGCAAGCTCGGGCAGCGGATCATCGGCACCGCCATCGGCCTGACCGTGGCCTGGGCGCTGTTCGACCTGTTCCCCAATCCGCTGGTGCAGTCGTGCATCGCCATCGTTGCCGGGGTGGTGTTCTTTATCAGCCGCACCACCCATTACACCCTCGCCACCGCCGCTATCACCCTGATGGTGCTGTTCTGCTTCAATCAGGTGGGCGACGGCTACGGACTTTTCCTGCCTCGCCTGTTCGATACCCTGCTGGGCAGCCTGATCGCCGGCCTCGCGGTGTTCCTGTTCCTGCCAGACTGGCAGGGCCGACGCCTGAACAAGGTGCTGGCCAACACGCTGACCTGCAACAGCATCTACCTGCGCCAGATCATGCAGCAATACGCCGCCGGCAAAAGCGATGACCTCGCCTATCGCCTGGCCCGACGCAACGCCCACAACGCCGATGCGGCGCTGTCGACGACGCTGGCCAACATGCTGATGGAGCCTGGGCATTTCCGTAAGGAGGCCGATATAGGATTCCGCTTTCTGGTGTTGTCGCACACCTTGCTCAGCTATCTCTCAGGGCTGGGCGCCCACCGGGAAACCCAATTGCCAGCGGAAGTGCGTGAGCACCTGATCGAAGGTGCAGGAGCGAAACTGGCGAGCAGCATCGATGAAATCGCACAAGGACTGACCAGCAAAATGCCCATCGCGATTCAGAGCGATGAAGAAGAAGCCATGGCCAACGAACTGGAACAGATGCCGGATGAAATCGACGAAGGCCAGCGGCTGGTACAAACCCAACTGGCGCTGATCTGCCGGCAACTGGGGCCGCTACGCACGTTGGCAGCACACCTGATCAAAGACACCAGCGAAACCCCATGACTTGAAGCTTGAAGCTCGAAACTTGAAACTTGAAACTTGAAACTTGAAACTTGAAACTTGAAGCTCGCAACTTGCAACTTGCAACTTGCAACTTGCAACTTGCAGCTTGCAGCTTGCAGCTAATGCCTACATCCCATGCTGCTTCAACAACCGCGCATAACTGCCATCAGCCTTCATCCCGGCAATTGCGCGATCGAACCCGGCAACAATCTGCTCATGCTGGGGGTTTTTCAGGCTGACCAGAATGTGCAGGCTGTTTTCGCTCAGGGGCTTGGGCAGGAATTCCACGGCGTTGCGCACCTTGGCTGATTCGCGAGCCAGGTAGTAACGCGCAACGTATTCGTCCTCCAGAGTCAGCTTGACCCGGTCGGCGGCGACCATGCGCACCGCCATGGCAAAGCTGTGCACAGGGACTTTTTGCAGCGACGGATCGTTCTCGAACGCCGGCGAATAGGCATAACCGCGCACCACGGCAATCGGGTACATGTGCAGTTGTTGAAGGTTATCGAATTCGATGGGGGCATCCTTGCGCTTCAGGAAGCGCACGCGATTGATCAGGTATTCGGCGGAGAACTGCCCCAGCTTGGTGCGTTCCTCGGCGTACCAGGCATTCACCAGCACGTCGTAGCGCCCCTCTCCAATCCCCATCAGCGCACGCGCCCAGGGCACCTGCTCAAACTCGCTGGCGAAGCCGGCGCGGGCCAGCGCGGTGGCGACTATATCGGTGGCCAGTCCGCCGTTGACCAGCGTAGCGTCGGTAAAGGGTGGCCAGGTGTCGGCGACCAGTCGCAGCTTCTCAGCGGCCGCGTTTTGGGTCAGCAACAACCAAGCCATCAAGGCCCACGCTCGATTCAATCGCGGCATGCTCGAAAATCCTTAGCGGGCAGGTTGCCCACGTGTTTTCAACCAAAACTCGACGGTCCCTTACCGGCACACCACGTACTAACCTTAGCTCATCGAAATCGCTGCACAGCTTCAATCCCAGATTACACAAAGAAGACAACTGCGCGCGAAATGAATGATGGCATTTTGGACTTTGTCACAGATTTCTCCGCCATACAGACATCCCTCTTCCAGACGCTTAGTATCGCAAGCACTGAGTGAAGGAAAACGCAAAGATGACAATCGATTGGGTCTGCAAACATCACAGCGATCTGGGCAAGGAGCAGCTGTACGCCATTTTGCAATTGCGCGCTGACGTGTTCGTGGTGGAACAGAAATGCCTGTATCAGGACATCGACGGCCAGGACCTGGAAGGGGACACCTTCCACCTGATGGCTTGGGACACAGATCGGCTGGCGGCCTACCTGCGCTTGCTCGACCCGCAACTACAGGGCGGCGATGTGGTCATCGGCCGGGTGATCACGGCGCCTGATTATCGCGGCCAGGGGCTGGGTCATGAGCTGATCGCCCAGGCCTTGAAACAGGCACAAAAGCACTGGTCGGATATGCCGATCTATCTGTCGGCCCAGGCGCATTTGCAGGGGTATTACGGGCGCTACGGGTTTGAGGTGGCGGGCGAGGAGTACCTGGAGGACGGGATTCCACACATAGGCATGCGGCGGTCCTGAGTAACATCTCGCGAGCAGGCTCGCTCCCACAAAGTACACGTCGCCCCTGTGGGAGCGGGCTTGCCCGCGATGGGGCCAGACCAGGCCCCACAACCATCACGGGTATTCCAACACCGCCTTGATCTGCCTCAGATTGCGCTCGATCCACCCCCGATCAATCGCCCCCCAATCGCGAATACGGTAGCGTCCGGCGTGGTTACGCGCGCCCTCTTCCTGCTCGAACTCGCACACAATGTCCAGGTCCGCCAACGCGGCGATGGTGTCCTGGGCCGTGCGCCGGGGCATGCCGGTCACGTCGGTCAGGGCCGGCACACTGCTGGCCAAACCGCTGTCGATCAGATACGCCACATACAGACGGCGATAGAAGCTGCTCTTGGTCTTGCTCACGTCCATCCCCACACCCCTTGGTTACTGCATTTCCCGCCACGTCAGGTACACCCGCAAGTCGAACTCGACCTGGTGGTACCCCGGCAACATGTGCTCGCACAACTTGTAGAACGCCTTGTTGTGATCCGACTCCTTGAAGTGCGCCAGCTCATGCACCACGATCATTTTGAGAAACTCGGCGGGCGCTTCCTTGAACAGTGAGGCGACGCGAATTTCCTTCTTGGCCTTGAGCTTGCCTCCCTGCACCCGGGAGATCGTGGTGTGCAGGCCCAACGCGCGGTGCGTCAGGTCCAGGCGATTGTCGAACAGCACCTTGTCGATGGCCGGGGCATTACGCAGGTGGGCCTGCTTCAGGTCCAGGGCATAGGTGTACAGCGCCTTGTCGCTCTGCACATCATGCTTTTGCGGGTAACGCCGGCTCAGGTAGTCGCCCAGGCGATCCTCCGTGATCAGCTGGCGCACCTGCTCCTGCAACGCAGCAGGATAGGCCTGTAGGTACTTCAAGGGAGTCATCGCAGCGCAGGGTATCAATTACGGACAGGCCGCCAGTGTAGCGAATTCAGTCCGTCAGCGCGCTCCAGTTAAAGGGTTGCGCAAAGCCTGCGGCGTCCTCGGCGACCATCGGATGTGCCACCAGGAAACCTTGCACGTACTCGCAGCCATTGGCGCGCAGCCACTCATACTGCTCGACGGTTTCCACGCCTTCGGCGATCACCAGAATCCCGTATTCCCTGCACAGGCCGATCACATTGTGTACCAGTGCCGCATCTCGAGGTGAGCCAGGCAAGCGGGCGATCACGTGGCGGTCGAGCTTGAGTGTGTCCAGTTCCAGATCGCGCAGATGCGACAGCGAGCAAGGCCCGGAACCGAAGTCATCCAAAGCCACGCGCACCCCCAGGTTTCGCAGCAACCGCAGCTGCTTGCGCGTTTCCTCCGGGTTTTGCATCAGCGCCTCTTCAGTGACCTCGACCTCCAGATGGCGCGCCTGCAAATCATGACGCTCCAACACCAGGCGCAGCTCGGTCACCAGATTCGGCATGCCGAACTGCGTGCTGCTCAAGCTGACCCCCAACACCAAATCCTCCCCGAACAGGGTTTCCCAGGCCTTACGTTGCCCGGCGCTACGCTCATAGATCCAGGTGCTCAGGCGGCTGATCAAACGTGCCTCCTCCAGCAAGGGCATGAACAGCCCCGGTGGTACGTCACCGACACTCGGGTGCTGCCAGCGCAGCAGCGCCTCGAAACCACGAATCCGTCCGCCAGCGATGGCCACCTGCGGCTGATACACCAGGTTGAAATCCCGGTTTTCGATGGCCGTGCGCACGCTTTCTTCGAGCATCAACCGTGAGCGCGCCCGGCCGTTCATGTCGTGGTCATAGAACCGATACTGTTGGCGACCTGCACGCTTGGCCTCGTACATGGCGATGTCGGCCGCTCGCAACAAACCATCGAGGTTGGACCCGCAGTCCGGGAACGTGGCGATGCCAATACTGGCGCCCAGTGCGATGTCCAGGCCGTCGATCTGCTGACAGACGGACACACGCTCGATGATTTTCTCGGCAATCTTTGCCGCTTGCTCGGGAAATTCCAGGTCCAGCAGCGCCGTGAATTCGTCACCGCCCATGCGCGCAAGAATGTCGACAGGCCGCAAGCAGGTCTTCAGTTGCTCGGAAACCCAGCGCAGCGCCCGGTCGCCGGCGTCATGACCGAGGCAATCGTTGACCCGCTTGAAGCCATCGAGATCCAGGTACAACAAAACCCACGCACGCTCGGAGCGCTCGCCGCGCACCAGCAGGTTTTCCACCGTCTGGTAGAAACCCCGGCGATTGAGCAGGCCAGTCAACGGGTCGGTGACGGCCTGGAATTCCAGTTGCTGGTGCAGATGGCGCACCACCGACATGTCCAGCACCGTTACCACCATCGCGCGCTGTTCGGCCGGTAGCGGCGCACAAGACAACGCCACGGGCACCTGTTGCCCAGCGGCGGTACGCAGAGAGGCATCATGCAGGCGGAAGGTTTCGCCACGCTTGTAACCGCAGAACAACTCGGAATCGGCCCAGACTGGAATGTGCGGTTTTTGCAGGTAATCAAGAAACTCCTTGCCTTGCAAATCCTGCTGCGTCGCATTGAGCAGCCGCGACATGGCCGGGTTGGCAAAGCGGATCATCCCATCCTCATCAACCACCACAATGCCCTCGGCCGCGTTGTCCAGCACCGATGCATTGAACGCCCGCGCCGCTTCCAGATCATGGCTCAGGCGTTGCAACGCCCGGCGATTGCGCTGGTGCTCCAGCAAGGCCTGCACCTTGGGTTTGAGTATCTGGGGGTCGAAGGGTTTGAACAGGTAATCCACCGCACCGCTGGCGTAGCCCTTGATCACCGCATCCTTGGATTGCTCGTTGGCAGTGAGGAAAATGATCGGCGTCAGACGGGTTCGCTGGCTGCCGCGCATCAGGCGGGCGACCTCGAAACCATCCATACCCGGCATCTGCACATCCAGCAGCACCAGGTCGATATCGTGTTCAAGTAACAGACTGAGGGCTTCAAAACCGGAGGCAGCCGTAATGACCTGCCAATCCTGACGCTGCAACAACGCACGCATACTGACCAGGTTTTCCGGGTAATCATCGACGATCAAAAGGGTTGAGCTGCCTTCAACTGGCGTAGTTTGCGCGCATTCCATGCTGCTTCTCTTGTAGGGACGTCAGGCCGGTTTCTCGTGAAAATCGGACAGTACAATGCGTTCACTCTAGACCGGGAACCGCGAAAGCAGAAGCTGTCAGTACGCCATCATTTACCCGCTGCATTCATTTACCGACTAACGGTAGCCTCTACAGCCCGCTAAATACGGGAAAGATGGCGTTTTAACAGGATTTTGACGCCATCCATTTGTCAGGCCAGCATTAACAAAAGAGTTCACTACTATTATAAAGGCCGCGCTCAAACGCCCGTGCTAGAGCTTCTGGCACGTGCGTACCGAAACCAGACACCGTGGAAGCTTCGCTATGATTGACCTTGCATCCTGGAATCTCAGTGTTCCTGTCGGCAGCCCGCCGTACACAGTTGAAACCCGAAAACTGGTGACAGGCTACAAGAATCAATACTTCCATTCCGACACGGGCACCCTCTTTTTCTGGTCGCCCGTCACGGGAACCCGGACGGAGAACGCCAAGTTCCCGCGCACCGAACTGCGCGAAACCTACAGCAACGGCACCCTGAAAAACTGGTACTACCCCGATGCCGACAACTCCCTGCGTGCCACGCTGGCGGTCAACCAGGTGCCCAGTTCGGGGAAGATCGTCATCGGCCAGATTCATGCTTATCAAAGCCAAAAACCCATGGTCAAAGTCGAGTACCAATACAAGGACGCCACCAAGGCCGGCAACATCGTCGCCAAGGTACGCATGCGCCCCGATGATAGTGAAGGCAGGGTGATCACCATCGCCACCGGGGTGAAACTGGATCAGGAGTTTTCCTACCTCATTCACCTGAGCCCCGGCGGCGCCCTCGGCATCAGCGCGGCGGGCTACCAGTGGGATACCAAAATCAGCGCGACCTGGCGGGTAAAACCGCTGTACTTCAAGGCAGGCGTCTATGTGCAGGACAACACCGGCTACACGAGCGAAGGTGGCAAGGTGACTTTCAGCAAGCTGGACATCGATCACGACAAGTAAATTTGAGGCATAAAAAACCCGCATTTCTGCGGGTTTTTCATGAGCAGTCGCTGAAGGCTTAGTTGACCTTGGCGTTCAACTCACCTTTCAGATAACGCTGGTACATCGCTTCCAGCGAGATCGGCTTGATCTTCGAGGCATTGCCGGCGGTGCCGAACGCTTCGTAACGTGCGATGCACACGTCGCGCATGGCGGTCACGGTCGCGCCGAAGAACTTACGCGGATCGAACTCGCTCGGGTTGGTGGCCATCAGGCGACGCATCGCACCGGTGGACGCCAGGCGCAGGTCGGTGTCGATGTTGACCTTGCGCACGCCGTACTTGATGCCTTCGACGATTTCTTCAACCGGCACGCCGTAGGTCTCCTTGATGTCGCCGCCGTACTGGTTGATGATCGCCAGCCACTCTTGCGGAACCGAAGACGAACCGTGCATCACCAGGTGAGTGTTCGGAATGCGCTTGTGGATTTCCTTGATGCGGTCGATCGCCAGCACGTCACCGGTAGGCGGCTTGGTGAACTTGTAGGCGCCGTGGCTGGTGCCGATGGCGATGGCCAGGGCATCGACCTGGGTGCGCTTGACGAAGTCGGCCGCTTCTTCCGGGTCGGTCAGCATCTGGCTGTGATCCAGAACACCTTCGGCACCGATGCCGTCTTCTTCACCGGCCATGCCGGTTTCCAGGGAACCCAGGCAACCCAGTTCGCCTTCTACCGAAACGCCGCAGGCATGGGCCATGGCAACGGTTTGCTGGGTAACACGTACGTTGTAGTCGTAATCGGTCGGGGTCTTGCCGTCTTCGCCCAGGGAACCGTCCATCATCACCGAGCTGAAGCCCAACTGAATGGAGCGCTGGCAGACGTCAGGGCTGGTGCCGTGGTCCTGGTGCATGCACACTGGGATGTGCGGGAATTCTTCGATTGCCGCCAGGATCAGGTGACGCAGAAACGGCGCACCGGCGTATTTGCGAGCACCGGCCGAAGCCTGGACGATCACCGGAGAGTCAGTCTTGTCAGCGGCTTCCATGATGGCGCGCATCTGCTCAAGGTTGTTGACGTTGAAGGCTGGAACGCCGTAGCCGAACTCGGCTGCGTGGTCCAGCATCTGGCGCATGCTGATAAGTGCCATTGTGTGTCTCTCTCCCGGTTTGGGTCGTTAATCGTGCCAGCCTGCCGGAGCGGCGGCGGCTATTCAAGTTTTTGCAGATCGGGGGTTGGCCGGTCTGGTGCAACGCAAATTCGTGAAACCCTGTAGGAGCGAGCATGCTCGCGATGGAAGACCTGTCACCGCGGGGTGTCAGGCAGCCAACGTTATCGTTGACGACCATCGCGAGCATGCTCGCTCCTACAGGTATGGCGCAGGGCCTTATTGCGCCTTGCAACCACGGCCGATCAAATCATTGGTGGCGACCCAGTAAACCAGGCCTTCCTCACCTTTCATGTGAAACGCCAGCATATCGTTGCTGTACAGCACACCCGAAGCACCCGGCTCTTCCTTAAGGCGATACACCTGATCGGCACCGCCGAGGCGCACATCGACGGCCTTGCGGCTGTCGTCAGTGAAACGCCAGAGCACCTGGGCCTGGCTGTCACAGGTCCAGGTGGTCCAGTTGCCCGCAGGTTCGGCGCTCTTGAACAGGTCAAAATTCGAGCAGCCCGCCAGCAGTGCCAGCGCCGTAATGGCGATAAAACCTTTCATCCGTGTTCCTCGACCAACGGCACACGCCGCCAGCCCCGAGTAAGGAGTCAGACCCGTCAAGGGCAACCACGTTCCTTGGCGGGGGTCTGAGTTTCGTATTTGTCCAGGCCATCAGGCCCGGAACGCTTGTTGAGCACCGGGTTGGTTTCCGCCTGCCAGTCAGCCTGGTAGCAGCCCTTGTCCACCGCTTGCGGTGCGGGTTCGGGCGCAGCCTTGGGGTTACTCCCGCACGCCGCCAGCGAACCTGCAACCATCAACAGCGCAAGCAACCTGACCATGTGAACACTCCCTTGCCTGGTCAACTCAATGACCTCAGGCCTTGGCACGGCTTTCCAGGACTTCGACCGCCGGCAGCACTTTGCCTTCGACGAACTCGAGGAACGCACCACCACCGGTGGAAATGTAGGAAATCTGCTGGGCAACGCCATACTTGTCGATGGCCGCCAGTGTGTCACCGCCACCCGCGATGGAGAATGCCGCGCTGTCCGCGATGGCCTGGGCCAGCACCTTGGTACCGTTGCCGAACTGGTCGAACTCGAACACGCCAACCGGACCGTTCCACAAAATGGTCCTGGACGATTTCAGCAGCTCAGCGAAATTTGCCGCCGTCTGCGGACCGATATCCAGGATCATGTCATCGGCCGCCACGTCGGCGATCAGCTTGACGGTGGCCGTAGCGCTTTCAGCGAATTCCTTGGCAACCACGACATCCACCGGCAACGGCACACTGACCTTGGCCGCGATGGCGCGGGCAGTGTCAAGCAGGTCCGGCTCGTACAGGGACTTGCCGACCGGGTGACCGGCAGCCGCCAGGAACGTGTTGGCGATGCCGCCACCGACGATCAACTGGTCGCAAATCTGGCTCAAGCTGTTGAGTACGTCGAGCTTGGTCGAGACCTTGGAGCCGGCAACGATCGCGGCCATTGGCTTGGCGGGAGCGCCCAGCGCCTTGCCCAGGGCATCCAGCTCAGCGGCCAGCAACGGACCTGCAGCGGCAACCTTGGCGAACTTGGCCACGCCGTGGGTCGAGCCCTCGGCACGGTGAGCGGTGCCGAACGCGTCCATCACAAAAACGTCGCACAGGGCAGCGTATTGCTGGGCAAGCTCGTCGGCGTTCTTTTTCTCGCCCTTGTTGAAGCGCACGTTTTCGAACAGCACGATGTCGCCGGCCTTGACGTCCACGCCGCCCAGGTAATCGGCCGCCAGCGGCACTTCACGACCCAGCGCGCGGCTCAGGTAGTCAGCGACAGGCTTGAGGCTGTTCTCGGCCGAGAACTCGCCTTCGGTCGGACGGCCAAGGTGCGAGCAGACCATCACCGCCGCGCCTTTTTCCAGGGCCAGCTTGATGGTCGGCAGCGAAGCCAGGATTCGCGCATCGCTGGTGACTACACCGTCCTTGACTGGGACGTTGAGGTCTTCGCGGATCAGTACGCGCTTACCTTGCAGATCGAGGTCGGTCATCTTCAACACGGTCATGGGTCGCATTTCCTACTGGTTTGCAGAGCAGTGTTTTGGAGCGCCGGCTGTCTGCAGATAATGCTCTGCAACATCCAGCATTCGGTTGGCAAAACCCCATTCGTTGTCGAACCAGGCCAGGATGTTCACCAGCCGTGGGCCGGAAACGCGGGTCTGACTGGCATCGACGATCGCCGAATGTGGGTCATGGTTAAAATCACAACTGGCGTGAGGCAACTCGGTGTAGGCCAGGAGGCCCTTGAGGGGGCCGCTGGTGGCGGCCTCGCGCAGTATCCGGTTGACCTCGTCGGCGTCGGTGTCGCTGACGGTCTGCATCGTGATATCCAGGCACGATACATTCACCGTCGGTACGCGTACGGCTTTGGCCTGGATTCGCCCGGCAAGTTCCGGCAGCAGACGCTCAATGCCTCGTGCCAGACCAGTGGACACCGGGATCACCGACTGGAACGCCGAACGGGTGCGACGCAGGTCTTCGTGGTGATAGGCGTCGATGACGGGTTGATCGTTCATCGCCGAGTGAATGGTGGTGATCGACACGTACTCCAGACCAATGGCCTGGTCCAGCAACCGCAACAGCGGCACGCCGCAATTGGTGGTGCAGGATGCGTTGGATACCAGCAGCTCTTGCCCGGTCAGGCAATCCTGGTTCACCCCATAGACGATGGTGGCGTCGACATCCGTCTCACTGGCCATCGGTTGGGAAAACAGCACACGAGGCGCGCCGGCGTCCAGGAAACGCTGGCCATCCTCGCGGGAGTTGTAAGCGCCGGAGCACTCCAGCACCAGATCGACGCCCAACGACGCCCAATCGATCCCTTCGGGGGTGGCACTGCGCAGGACCTTCACGCAGTCGCCATTGATATGCAGACAATCGCCATCGACCTTCACCTCGCCGGGAAAACGCCCGTGAGTGGAGTCGAAGCGTGTCAGGTATTCGATGCTGGCCATGTCGGCCAGATCGTTGATCGCGACAATCTCGAACCCAGCCTTCTCGCCTCGCTCGAACAACGCACGCAAGACGCAACGACCAATCCGGCCGTAGCCGTTGAGTGCAACTTTGTAGGGACGCGGTTGAGGCATGGGGTTCTCGATTACCGTGGTGAATCCGTCAGTATTGTGGTGCCTGACGGATCGCTATCGCGGGCAAGCCCGCTCCTACAGGGGATTAAACAGGACCTGTAGGAGCGGGCTTGCCCGCGACGGCGCCAGTTCAGGCACCACACTTTCTGGATCAGTCTTCCAGCAGCTCTTCAGCCTGACCCAGGATGTTGTCCAGGGTGAAACCGAACTCTTCGAACAACGCCGAAGCAGGAGCCGACTCGCCGTAGGTGGTCATGCCGATGACGCGACCTTCCAGGCCCACGTACTTGTACCAGAAGTCCGCGTGAGCAGCTTCGATGGCGATACGGGCACCCACCTGCAACGGCAGGACTGCTTGCTTGTAGCTGGCGTCCTGAGCATCGAACACGCTGGTGCAAGGCATGGAAACCACACGCACCTTGCGACCTTGCTCTGTCAGCTTGTCACAGGCCTGAACGGCCAGGCCGACTTCGGAACCGGTGGCGATCAGGATCAGCTCCGGCTCGCCGGCGCAGTCCTTGAGCACATAACCACCACGGGCGATATCGGCGATCTGGCCGGCATCACGGGGTTGGTGTTGCAGGTTCTGACGCGAGAAGATCAGCGCCGACGGGCCATCCTTGCGCTCCAGCGCAGACTTCCAGCTCACCGCCGATTCAACGGCGTCGGCTGGACGCCAGGTGTCCAGGTTAGGCGTGCTGCGCAGGCTGGTCAGTTGCTCGATCGGCTGGTGCGTCGGGCCGTCTTCGCCCAGGCCGATGGAGTCGTGGGTGTAGACGTGGATCACGCGTTGCTTCATCAGCGCCGACATGCGCACCGCGTTACGGGCGTATTCCATGAACATCAGGAAGGTCGCGCCGTAAGGCACCAGGCCACCGTGAAGGGCAACGCCGTTCATGATCGCGGTCATGCCGAACTCACGAACGCCGTAATACATGTAGTTGCCGCTCGCGTCTTCTGCGGTGACACCTTTGCAACCTTTCCACAGGGTCAGGTTGGAACCGGCCAGGTCGGCCGAGCCGCCCAGGAATTCAGGCAGCAGCGGGCCGAAGGCGTTCAGGGTGTTCTGGCTGGCCTTGCGGCTGGCGATGGTTTCGCCCTTGGCGGCCACTTCCGCGATGTAGGCATCGGCCTTGTCGCTGAAATCAGCCGGCAGCTCGCCGCTCAGGCGACGAATCAGCTCATTGGCTTCGGTCGGGAAAGCAGCGGAATAGGCAGCAAAACGCTGATCCCACTCGGCTTCGGCAGCGCGGCCGGCTTCCTTGGCGTCCCACTCGGCATAGATGTCGGCCGGGATTTCGAAAGGACCGTGATTCCACTTCAGCGCCGCACGGGTCAACGCGATTTCCGCGTCACCCAGCGGGGCGCCGTGGCAGTCTTCCTTGCCTTGCTTGTTCGGCGAACCGAAACCGATGGTGGTCTTGCAGCAGATCAGTGTTGGCTGCGCACTTTTACGCGCCGTCTCGATGGCAGTCTTGATCTCTTCAGGATCGTGACCGTCGACATTGCGGATCACCTGCCAGTTGTATGCTTCGAAACGCTTTGGCGTGTCGTCGGTGAACCAGCCTTCGACTTCGCCGTCGATGGAAATGCCGTTGTCATCATAGAAGGCAATCAGCTTGCCCAGGCCAAGAGTGCCGGCCAGCGAGCCAACTTCGTGGGAAATGCCTTCCATCATGCAGCCATCACCCAGGAACACGTAGGTATGGTGATCGACAATGTTATGGCCGGGACGGTTGAACTGCGCCGCCAGCACTTTTTCCGCCAGGGCAAAACCCACGGCGTTGGCCAGACCCTGACCCAGTGGACCGGTGGTGGTCTCGACGCCAGGGGTGTAGCCCAGCTCGGGGTGACCCGGGGTGCGGCTGTGCAATTGACGGAAGTTTTTCAGGTCTTCGATCGACAGGTCATAGCCAGTCAGGTGCAGCAGCGAGTAGATCAGCATCGAACCGTGACCGTTGGACAGCACGAAGCGGTCACGGTCGGCGAACGATGGATTGCTCGGGTTGTGCTTCAGGTAGTCACGCCACAGTATTTCGGCGATATCCGCCATACCCATCGGGGCACCGGGATGGCCGCTGTTGGCTTTTTGCACGGCATCCATGCTGAGGGCACGAATGGCGTTGGCACGCTCACGACGGCTGGGCATCGCTGATCTCCTAGGGTTTGAATAAAACGAAACGGAAAAAAGGCGAGCATTTTCCCTCACCGACCCGCTTGGGGCAATGACAGATAAGCATCCGGGCGTGTTTTTCCGCCGGATAAATTCTCATTCGCCTGGTGAAACCTTTCCGCTGACCATTTGTAGAGTGAGGGCCAGCCGGAGAAGTGCCATCTATCGAGCAATATCAAAACTTTTTGATATTGCTCTTGCGGCACTTACTTACCGTCACTAGACTGCTGGCCCTATGAACTTGCGCGTGCCTTCCATTCAACATGACGATTGCGACGAACTGGCCGCCCTGTGCAAGGCCGGCGGCGATCCGCTGCGTTTGAATGTACTGCGCGCGCTCGCCAACGATTCGTTTGGCGTACTGGAGTTGGCACAGATCTTCGGCATCGGCCAGTCGGGCATGAGCCATCACCTCAAGGTGTTGGCCCAGGCCGGTCTGGTGGCAACTCGCCGCGAGGGCAACGCGATCTTCTATCGCCGCGCCCTGCCGCATACCGAGCAATTGGGCGGCAAGCTGCACGCCGCGCTGCTCGACGAAGTGGATATCCTGACCCTGCCTGCCGACGTGCAGTCACGGATCGGTCAGGTCCATGGCCAGCGAGCAGCGGCCAGTCAGGATTTTTTCGCTCGGGTGGCGGAGAAGTTTCGCGCCCAGCAGGATTTGATTGCCGGCTTGCCACAGTACCGCGAAAGCGTTGTGGCCCTGCTCGACAAGCTGAGCTTCAACGAAGGCGCCACCGCCATCGAAGTCGGTCCCGGCGACGGCGCTTTCCTGCCGGAACTGGCGCGCCGCTTCAATCATGTGACGGCTTTGGACAACAGCCCGGCCATGCTCGAGCTGGCACGCCAGGTGTGTGAACGTGAAACGCTGGCTAACGTCAGCTTGCAACTGGCCGATGCACTGACAGGCGTCAGCCTGCAGGCCGATTGCGTGGTACTGAACATGGTGCTGCACCACTTTGCCGCACCGGCCGATGCGCTCAAGCACATGGCTGGCCTGCTGCAACCCGGTGGTAGCCTGCTCGTGACAGAGTTATGCAGCCACAATCAGAGTTGGGCCAGGGAGGCCTGCGGTGATCTTTGGTTGGGGTTTGAACAGGACGACTTGGCCCGTTGGGCCACCGCTGCGGGACTCGTTCCCGGGGAAAGCCTCTATGTAGGCTTACGTAATGGTTTCCAGATTCAGGTCCGCCATTTTCAGCGGCCAACTGGCGACACTCACCATCGGTAAATTCAGGAAAACATCGAGATGAGCGAATACTCCCTCTTCACCTCCGAGTCCGTGTCCGAAGGGCATCCGGATAAAATCGCCGACCAGATTTCCGATGCTGTGCTGGACGCCATCATTGCTGAAGACAAGTTCGCCCGCGTAGCGTGCGAGACGCTGGTAAAAACCGGCGTGGCGATCATCGCAGGCGAAGTCACCACCTCGGCCTGGGTCGACCTGGAACAGATCGTTCGCGATGTGATTTGCGATATCGGCTACACCAGCTCCGACGTCGGCTTCGACGGCGCCACTTGCGGCGTGATGAACATCATCGGCAAGCAGTCCCCAGACATCAACCAGGGTGTAGACCGCGCCAAGCCTGAAGATCAGGGCGCCGGCGACCAGGGTCTGATGTTCGGCTATGCCAGCAACGAAACCGACGTGCTGATGCCAGCACCGATCACCTTCTCGCACCAACTGGTGCAGCGTCAGGCCGAAGCCCGTAAATCCGGCCTGCTGCCTTGGCTGCGCCCGGACGCCAAGTCGCAAGTGACTTGCCGTTACGAAGGCGGCAAGGTTGTCGGTATCGACGCCGTGGTTCTGTCGACCCAGCACAACCCTGAAGTGTCGTACAAGGACCTGCGCGAAGGCGTGATGGAACTGATCGTCAAGCACGTGCTGCCTGCCGAACTGCTGACCAAGGACACCCAGTTCCACATCAACCCGACTGGCCAGTTCATCATCGGTGGCCCGGTGGGCGACTGCGGCCTGACCGGTCGCAAGATCATCGTCGACAGCTACGGCGGCATGGCCCGTCACGGCGGTGGCGCGTTCTCCGGCAAGGACCCATCGAAGGTTGACCGTTCGGCAGCCTACGCGGGTCGTTACGTGGCGAAAAACATCGTGGCGGCCGGCCTGGCCGAGCGTTGCGAGATCCAGGTTTCCTACGCGATCGGTGTGGCTCAGCCAACCTCGATCTCGCTGAACACCTTCGGCACCGGCAAAATCAGCGATGACAAAATCATCAAGCTGGTTCGTGAAGTGTTCGACCTGCGCCCTTACGCAATCACCACCATGCTCGACCTGCTGCACCCGATGTACCAGGACACCGCGGCATACGGCCACTTCGGCCGCACCCCGGCGACCAAGACCGTGGGCGAAGACACCTTCACCACCTTCACCTGGGAAAAAACCGACCGCGCCGACGACCTGCGTTCGGCTGCCGGCCTGTAAGACCTTCCCGGCGATACCAAAAGCCCCGCACGGTTCGCCGTGCGGGGCTTTTTCATTCCAAAACTGCAGGAGCGAGCAGTGCCGGCGAATGAAACACCAGGCAAAACACCCACCGTCCCCTGCCAAATTTCCTGACTAACCTTCAAGCATCCCCATCGAGCAAGGATGCTCAAGATGCTTCTACGACTGCTCTACGCCTTCATCCTGCCGCTGCTTTGCACAACGACCCACGCGACCGATTGCCCGGACTGGCCAATCGCTCGGGGCCTCAGCGAAATCACCGCCCTGCAAAAACAGATCGACACGTGGGACGCCAGCTACCACCGCGACGGTCATTCGATGGTGGCCGACGAACTCTACGATCAAGCCCGTTCGCGCCTGATCGAATGGCGTGAGTGTTTTGCCGCCGGCCCCGCGCCACCACCGTTACGCACCGCCGGCGGCAAGCTCGCCCACCCGATCGCCCATACCGGCCTGGAAAAACTCCACGATCCTCGAGAGGTCGAGGATTGGCTGCGCGACCGCAAGGACATCTGGATACAACCCAAGGTGGATGGAGTGGCCGTGACCCTGATCTACCGAAAAGGCGCACTGCATCAGGTGATCAGTCGTGGCGACGGCCAGAGCGGGCAGGACTGGACGCCTGCGGCACGAAAAATCCCCGCCATCCCCGGCCAACTGACACAGCCGCTGGACGTGCTGGTGCAAGGCGAGCTTTATTTACGCCTGACCAACCATGTACAAGCCAGTGCAGGCAGTCTCTTTGCCCGCAGTACCGTGGCGGGCCTGATGGCCCGCAAGACCCTCGCACCTGGACAGGCCGCCAATATCGGGCTTTTTGTCTGGGACTGGCCCAAAGGACCCGTCGACTTGCCCTCGCGCATCGACGCACTCGACCGACTGGGTTTCCCTGGCACGGCATCTTACAGCCAGCCCGTTCGGTCACTCGCCGACGCCGAGCACTGGCGCGATCACTGGTATCGCTCGCCTCTGCCCTTTGCCAGTGACGGTGTGGTTTTACGCCAGAGCCGACGCTCCTCGGCCGAGCGCTGGCAAGCGAAACCGCCTTACTGGTCCGTCGCGTGGAAGTACCCCTTCGCCCAGGCGCTGGCCAAAGTGCGGAAAGTCGAGTTCAAGATCGGCCGTACCGGGAAAATCACGCCGGTGCTGGTACTCAAACCGGTGATGCTCGATGACCGGCAGATCAAGCGGGTGAGCGTCAGTTCCCTGCGACGCTGGCAAGAACTGGATATCCGTCCCGGGGACCAGGTGTCCATCAGCCTGGCCGGGCTCACCATCCCAAGGCTGGACGGCGTGGTACTGCGTGCGGTCGAGCGCATGGCGTTGGACGTACCGCTGAGCGCCGATTTTCATCCGCTGAGTTGCTGGCAGCCGGCGCCAGGATGCGAGAGCCAGTTTCTCGCTCGACTGGCCTGGCTCAGTGGCAAGCAGGGACTGGACTTACCCCATGTCGGCCCTGGCACCTGGGAGAAACTTTTCGAAACGGGTCAACTCGACGGCCTGCTGGATTGGTTGACCCTCGACCCTCAGGAGCTTGCTACCATTGATGGCTTCGGCGAGCGCCAAACGGCTCGTCTTTTAAACAGCTTCAAGAGTGCCCGCCAGCGTCCTTTTTTGCGCTGGCTCAAAGCCCTGGGATTACCGCCGACCGGCCAGGCACGACTTGCTGACTCATGGCAGGCGTTGGCTCAACGAAACACCGCACAATGGCAGGCCGAGGCCGGTATAGGCCCGGGACGCGCGGCGCAGTTAAGCGCCTTTTTTCGCGACCCGCAGGTGCTGGCCTTGAGCGAGACATTACGCGCGGCAGGGATCGACGGTTTCCATTGACCGCGATAGCCCGCCCCACCGGGAACCCAAAGTTACCGGTGGGCTCAAAGGCCCATCGCCGCATCGACCGATTGCATATTGCACATGGAGCTTTCATGAAATTTCTTTCACCGCTCGCCTTGTTGACCCTTTGTGGCGTGATGGCGGCTCCACTGATGGCCGCCGAACAAGCACCGGACCTGACCGGTTGCGCCGCCAAGAAACAGAACATCGTCAACCAGCTCGAACTGGCGAAAAGCCAGGGCAATACCGATCAACAGGCGGGCCTCGAAAAAGCCCTGAGTGAAGTCACCACCCATTGCACCGATACCTCCCTGAAAAAAGAACGGGAGAACAAGGTGCTGGACGCACGGCACGAAGTCAGCAAGCGTCAGGCGGACCTCGAAAAAGCCATGAACAAGGGTGATCCCGAGAAGATCAACAAGCGCAAGGACAAGCTGGCAGAGTCCCGCAAGGAACTGCAGGACGCACTGGATGAACTGGACAAATGAAGATGGCGAGTGACGGCATTCGTCGCAGGCGTCACTCGCATCGCCCGTCAATGATCGCGGAATTCCTTATGGCACGCACTGCAGGCATCTTCGACTTTCTGCACCGCCGGGCCAAGATTACTGGCCTTGTAAGGCTGGACTTTACTGGCAATCACCAATTCACCGGTGGCCGCCTCAAGGGTGCGGGCCATTTCCTGGAAGCGTGCCTGCTTCTGCCAGACATCATCCTTGGCGCTGGTGTGATCTTCTTCACGCACCTGCGGGAAATGCTTCCACGGCTCGTGGGACAACGCATCGAGCTTCACGGCCCCTTCGGCGAATTTGTCACCATCGAACGCAATGCGCCCACGCAACATGCCGCCCAGGTCTTCACCGGTCTTGAGCATCTGTTTGAAGATCGCCTTACGCTGACCCAGCGGCGAATTCGGGTCGACGCCTCCGCACGCGGACAACGTCAGGCAGGCCAGCAATACAACGCAAATTTTTTTAAAAGTCATGGTGGCTTCAGGTCGCTGAAAACGGCGGCCAGTATCCTCGCGTCACCGTCAAACACCAATACCCCTATTAACAATAAGGGTTGCCTGAGCGTGCGAAGCGCCCGGGCAACTGCTTCAGGAATGATTTCATGAACAGCCGTTTCAAGGCATGGCGAGCCCACCTCGCGTGGACACTGCCGATGGTCGCCGTACTCGCGGGCTGCACCGGCGGGGATAACAAACAGCCGAAGACCCACGCCCTGGCCACATACGCCAGCGCCTCCTGGGAAGCCCTGCCCGTCGTCACCGATGACGATCTGATCGCGGGTTTCGGTTCATGGCGCAGCGCCTGCACCCGACTCAAGGCCGATGCGGTCTGGGGCTCGACCTGCGCCGCTGCCGCCAACGTGCCACAAACCGCCAACGATATTCGCGGCTTTCTCAAGCAACACCTCGACGTCTACGGCCTGCGCGCCGCCAATGACAATCCCAACGGCCTGATCACCGGCTACTACGAACCGGTCTACCCCGGCAGCCTGACCCAGACGGCGGTGGCGAACATCCCGGTGTACGGCGTGCCCGAGGACATGATCATCGTCGCGCTCGACAGCCTCTATCCGGAGCTCAAGGGCAAACGCCTGCGCGGCAGACTCGAAGGCCGCGTGCTCAAGCCATACGATGATGCGGCCACGATTGAAAGCAAAGGGGTCAAGGCGCCAGTGGTGGCGTGGCTGACCGACCCGATGAACCTGCAGTTCCTGCAAATCCAGGGTTCAGGCCGCGTCCAGCTTGACGACGGTCGCCAACTTCGAATTGCCTATGCCGATCAGAATGGCCATCCCTATCGACCGATTGGCCGCTGGCTGGTGGAACAGGGCGAACTGAAAAAAGAAGACGTGACCATGGGCGCGATCAGCGCCTGGGCCAAGGCCAATCCACAACGCATTCCCGAACTGCTCGGCAGCAACCCCAGCTACGTATTCTTCACTCGCAACCCGGACAGCAACGAGGGCCCTCGCGGCTCTCTGAACGTTCCGCTCACCGCAGGCTACAGCGCAGCCGTTGACCGCAAGGTGATTCCACTGGGTAGCCTGATGTGGTTATCCACCACCAAACCAGACGGCACCTCGCTGGTTCGTCCGGTGGCGGCACAGGACACCGGTGGTGCAATCACCGGCGAGGTCCGGGCAGACCTGTTCTGGGGCACCGGTGAGGCAGCCGGACAACTGGCGGGCGACATGAAACAACAAGGGCAGATCTGGATGCTTTGGCCCAAAGGCGCGGCATTGCCCCAAGTGCCGCAGGTGGCGGATGAGGTCAAGGCCAAGCCTTGAATCTTCGCGGGCTAGCCCCACACGGGTACTGGATCCACCGGCCCCGTGTGGGAGCGAGCCTGCTCGCGAGAGGTTGCGCGCAACAGCACAGATTCAGGCAGACACCACAAAGAAACTGACAACCAAACCCATACCCACAAACCAGACCAACGATCGCAGGATCGCCCAGTCCGCCAGGTAGCAAATGATGTAGAGCAAGCGACTGGTGATGAACAGAACCGACAAGACATTGAGCGTTACCAGTTCGGCGTTACCCACCAGGTGCGCAACGATCACAGCCGCCGCAAACGCCGGGGCGATCTCAAAACTGTTCAACTGCGCCGCATGCGCACGCCGGGCGAAACCCTCGAGCGATTCGAGAAAATCCCTGGGATCGTGATTGTCACTCAGCCGGTATCCCCCGCTGACCTTGGCCACCAGCGTGCACAGATACGGCAATAAAAAAGCAATCAAGACGCACCACAGCGCTACATTCATAAACGTCATCCCTTGTTGGCTTCCAGGTATGGAGGCAATAATTTGGCGGGTCAGAGTTTCATGACCATCATGCCGATCAACACCAGCCCACAGGCTAAGAGCCGCGGTCGACCGAAAGGTTCTTTCAGGTAGCGCATACCAAACAGCACCACCAGAATCACACTGATCTCGCGCAAGGCCGCAGCTTCGGCAATCGACCCCAACTGCATCGCCCACAGCACCAGAGCGTAGCTGAACAACACGCAAAACCCGACCGCCAGGCCCAATCGCCACTGTTCAAGCCAGAACAGCATGAAGGCCGGACGCTTGCGCACCAGTGCCAGTAATGGAAACGGCCAGGCGCTGAGCAGGTTGACCCAGACCAGGTAGTCCAGCGGGTGCGACCAGCGCCGCAAGGCCTGGCCATCGATAAAGGTGTAGCAGCCGATGCACAGGCCAATCAGCGCCACCACAGGCAACATCGACCATGGCAACCGCGCCCCGCCACCGCCCTGCCACAGCAGACAGAGCATGCCGAAGGGGATCAGCAGGATGCCGAAGATCTGCTGATGGGTCAGCACTTCCCCGGCGAAAATCAGCGTCAGTGCCAGCACCACCAAAGGCGACAGGCCGCGCATCAATGGATAGACCAGCCCCAGGTCGCCGACCCGATAGGCCTGGATGAGCAAATAGCGATAGAGCAATTCGAACGCCGCCGACGCCAGGATCCACGGCCAGATTTGCAGCGGCGGCAACGTCACGAAAGGCAGCATCAGCGCGACGAACAACAGCGCCACGCTGTCCATGCAGGCCACCACCAGCAACCGTTCAGCGCTGAACTTGATCAGCGTATTCCACGCCGCATGTAACAACGCCGCTACCAACACCAAAGCCGTTGCAAGCACGGCAGACTCCTTTTTGCTCGCCCCACCCCCTCCCTGCAGGAACAAGGAGACGGGAGAATTGATTCGCCATATTTCGGCAGCTGTTTATACTGCAAGCGACCACGCCGCACTCAGTTACGCACAGACCAATTCCAATAATTTCTGCCTCGGTCCGTTTTTCTCAAGATAACGGCCCCGGGCATGCGCTTGCCTGATCGTAGCGTCAAGATTATAGAAAAGAGACCTTGCGCATGCCCCTCGCCTTGCTTGCCCTCGCTGTCGCCGCGTTCGGCATCGGCACCACTGAGTTTGTCATCATGGGGCTGCTGCCCGATGTCGCCCGCGACCTCGCAGTCAGCATTCCCCACGCTGGACTGCTGATTACCGGCTACGCCCTGGGCGTGGTATTCGGTGCACCGATCCTCGCCGTCGGCACCGCCAACATGCCACGCAAGGCCACTTTGCTGGGTATGACACTGATGTTCATCCTCGGCAACATGCTCTGCGCACTGGCACCCAACTACGCCACACTGATGGCGGCTCGTGTGGTGACCGCGCTGTGCCATGGCGCATTTTTTGGCATTGGGTCGGTGGTAGCCGCCGGGCTGGTGGCACCGAACAAACGGGCCCAGGCCATCGCCATGATGTTCACCGGCCTGACCCTGGCCAACGTGCTCGGCGTGCCACTGGGCACCGCACTGGGACAATACGCCGGCTGGCGCTCGACGTTCTGGGCGGTGTCGGTGATCGGTGTGATTGCCGCCATTGCGCAATGGGCCTGGTTGCCGAAGCACATCACCATGGACAAGGCCAACCTGGCCAGCGAGTTCAAGGTGCTGGGCAAGGCCAACGTACTGCTCGCCCTGGGTATGAGCGTATTGGCCTCGACCAGCCTGTTCAGCGTGTTCACCTACATCGCGCCGATCCTGCAGGACATCACCGGCGTCAGCCCCCACGGGGTGACGATCATGTTGCTGTTGTTCGGCGTCGGCCTGACCGCCGGCAGCATGCTCGGTGGTCGCTTGGCCGACAGTCGCCTGTTGCCTTCGCTGGTGGGCATGGCCCTGGCGGTGGTATTGGTGCTGGCGGCTTTCACCCAGACCAGCCATTCGGTGATCCCGGCAGCGATCACCCTGGTGCTGTGGGGGATTTTTGCCTTCGCCCTGTGCCCGATCCTGCAACTGTTGATCATCGATCAGGCCCATGAGGCACCGAATCTCGGTTCAACCCTGAACCAGAGCGCCTTCAACCTCGGCAATGCGGCGGGCGCCTGGGTCGGAGGCCTGGTGGTTGCCAGCGGCGCCGACCTGGCTGACCTGCCCTGGACCGGCGCGCTGGTCAGCGGCCTCACGGTGCTGACTGCGTTGTATTTCATTTATCGACAACGTCGCACCGCAGCGGCGTTCGATGTCACCGGTTGAGCGAGCAAACCATCCGACAGCCAGTCAGAAACGCGCTGCTCAACTTCAAGGCAATCTGGACGCAAGCTGTATGACCTGTCCTCAGGCGTCTGCCTCTGCTTGCTAAACCACTGCTGAAAGGCCCAGGCCAGAGCCTTTCAGCACTTTTCCAGCGACGTCATGAACCGGCATGCGGGCATATGTAGCAACTCATTGCTCCATGCGCTCACCCCCTCTCAACTCGTCTAGAGTGCCGCCTCTACCAGCACACTCAACGGACGAGACACCATGCCCCGCCTCACCCTCTCCCCCGCCATTCCCCCAATTTCCTTGCCGCAAACACCGGTTCAGCGCTCATCGGCAGGCACCACGAACACTGACTGGAGTGACTTCATCAAGGGGGCGGCACACGTCGGTCAGGGCCGATCTGAAACCCTGGTGCACTCATTGACCGATCGCAACCTGTCGATTCGCCGTTTTGAAAACGGTGTGATCGAAATGGACCTCAAGCGTCCACCCATCGATCGCCTGGTGCTCAGCGGCGGCGGCGCCAAAGGCGTGGCATTCTCCGGAATGGTCAAGGCACTGGAGGAAAGCCAGACCATAGGCACCCTGCGCATCCTGTCGGGATCATCCGCCGGGGCAATTTCTGCGGCGTTTCTGGCCAGCGGCATGACTCACGCGGACTTCGACAAGATGTCGGACGAAACCAACCTCGTGTCACTGCTCGACAGTCAAAGCAAAGTACTGGGACCGATACAGCACGCCAGCTCTGCGGTTGGCCGAGGCATCGTGAAGATTCCAGGCAAGGTCGGCAGTATCGGGCGGCTGTTGTGCGACCTGATGCCCCGCCTGCAATCCAAGGCCTCGCCGCTGGAGGTTCTGATTCACGAAAAAATGGTCGAGTCGGTCCTGTCGCGTGCCAATCAGGCGCTCAACGACCGACAGCCACTTTCGCAGGCAAGTCGCACTTGCCTGGAGAACATGAAAACCAACGGCTACGTAACGTTTGGCGACCTGGCGACGCTGAGCAAGGACCTGCCCGAAATCAAGCAACTGCACATCACCGGGACCGCCATGTTCGACGGGCGTCCGCAAATGGTGGTATTCAACGCCAGCCTGACCCCAGACATGGACGTGGCTCGCGCAGCCCATATTTCAGGCTCGCTGCCGGTTGTCTTTGCCAAGCCCTCTGAGCAACAGTTGCCATTTCAGGTGGACGGAGAGCGCACATCGTTTCAGGACGGCGGCATCATGCTCAACACGCCGATCATGGACCTGTATGAACCACAATTCGCGATGAGTGCGATTCCCGAAAGTGAGCAGTTGATACTCAAGTTCCAGAGTGGGGGCGCCGGCAAGAAGAAAGATCGCGGCACACTGCTCTCGGCAGTCGCCGACAAATTTATCGGCGCGCCCTATTCAGCCCGGCACGCACACCAAACCGATGCCATCAAAGGGTTTGCCGGCAGTATCGTCAGCGTTCGACTGAAGACCGAACGGGGCAACTTCACGGGTACGTTGCAAGGCACCGTCAATTTCAACATGGCGACAGAGCTGAAAAATCATTTGCAGGAAGAACTGCACATCGATGTGCAACGGTACCTGGAGCGCCATGAGGACAGCGAAACCTACCGCTTCAGCTCCATAGGCGGAGCACTGCTGGCACTGGACGATTCGATGTTCGCAGCAGCCGCCGACGAACTGCTCGATGATCCGGAATCAGCGGCAGTCATCGAGTTCCGGCAGCATGCTCAACAGGCGCTGGAAAACTTGAAGCAAGCCCTGACCGATGCCACCGCCACAACGAAGGAGGGTTCCCTTGCACTCGACGCACCTACACGCGATGCCATGCACACACTGGATCAGCTCGGTGACGCCCCCGGGAAAATCGATTGGCTGGCCAGAAAGCTCAACCACGGCAATGATCCGGCGTATATGTTGCTGCTTCAAACCGTCAAACGCCTGGATGCCGGAGCAACCGGGCTGAAGTCGATGGTGTTGAGCGCGGCGATCAAGGAAATGGGCCTGCGCGATATCGTCACCAAAAGCGAGAACTTCATTCGCGAAGTGATCTACCCCTCGCTGTATCGACTCGACCAGCCGAATTCGAACGTCAAGCTCCTGAATGGGGCCATTGCCGATTTGCGTGAAGCCCAGGACAGCCATGGTTTTAATGCCGTGTTGCGCCGGATCGCCGATCAATATGTTTCGCGCACCTTCCCTTCCTCGTCGCTACCGTTCAACTCGACAACGGTCGATCAGGCTCGCGCGTGGCTGATTCCCGGGGTGTAACCGCCCCCCGAAAGCGTGTACCAACATCGACGCCTCGCTCCGGCTCATCACCGGTCGTCGTCCTCATCGACCGGAGCGCTCGCGACGCTCTGGTCTTTGGGCGTGCCGGACTCGCTGCGAATCTGCGCGTGACTGATCAACGCGAAGATGAAGCTGCCACCAATGATGTTCCCCGCCAGCGTGGGACCGGCGAACACCAGCCAGAAATCCTTCCAGGGCAGTTCTCCGGCAAACACCAGGTAAGAAACCTCCAGCGACCCGACCACGATGTGGGTGAAGTCGCCCAATGCCATGAAGTAAGTGATAAGCACGATGATCCAAACTTTCGCGCTTTCCATGGACGGGATCATCCAGACCATGGTTGCGATCATCCAGCCGGAAATGATGCCCTTGGAGAACATCTGGCTGGGATCGCCTTCCATGACCTTGCGCCCGATGTCGAGGAAGGCAATGTCGGTCTTGCTGTCAAAAATCGGCAATTCCAGCATCACATACGCCACCAGAAGGGTGCCGCATAGGTTACCTACCAACACCACCGACCACAGCCGCAGCAATCGGGCGAAGTTGCCAAGCGTGGGGTTGCTCATGATCGGCAGCACGGCAGTCAGGGTGTTTTCGGTGAACAGTTGCTGGCGGGCAAGGATCACCGCAAGAAATCCCGCGCAGTAACCGAAACTGGCGATCACCTTGAAGCCGTCGCCCTCCGGCAGACGTGAGTTCAGCAATCCCATGGCCATCAGCGACAGGCCCATGGTCAAGCCGGCGGCGAGAGCCGACCACCAGAGTGCAGCGATGCTGCGCTCCAGTTCCTGATCGCCTTGGGTGCGAATGATTTCATGCAGCACCGCTGCGCGCGGCGGCTGGTTTTTCTCGACCTCATGCTGTTCCTTGGGCGTGAGATCGGGGGTCGTGCCGTTTGTTGGCGTAGTCATGGCGCTAAACATCAGTGATGGATGATTTAGCTACGACCTTTTCCCCTGGCATTCCGTTCGGTGTGGGAGCGTCATTCGACGCTGGAGTCGTCCTTGAACTGATCCTTGACGTACTTGATCTCGGTCCGGCCATGGGGCGCGGGCAGGCCGTCTTCGCCGAGGTTGACGAAGACCATCTTCTCCACCGTCAGGATGCTTTTGCGGGTGATCTTGTTGCGCACTTCGCAGGTCAGGGTGATCGACGTGCGGCCGAATTCGGTGGCGGTGATGCCCAACTCGATGATGTCGCCCTGGCGTGAGGCGCTGACGAAGTTGATTTCGGAAATGTACTTGGTGACCACGCGCTGATTGCCCAGCTGGACGATCGCGTAGATCGCCGCTTCTTCATCGATCCAGCGCAACAGGCTGCCGCCGAACAGCGTGCCGTTGGGGTTGAGGTCTTCGGGTTTGACCCATTTGCGGGTGTGGAAATTCATGGAGGCTCCGGGCATGGGTTGTGTGGGCGATAGGGGTTTGGCCCCCAGCTTCAAGTTTTAAGCGGCAAGCTGCAAGCCACAAGTCAAAAGTCGATCCGCATTTACTTGCCGCTTGTAGCTTGTCGCTTGCCACCAGGCGGATAAAGAAAGCTATAATCACCGCCGATTTCAAAACGGCTCCTACCGTTTTCCCGCCACCTGTCCGAGGGGCGCTGCAGCAGGTTCGACCTGTCAGGCTCGGATGGGGCGTTGTCAGGCTTATGCCCGACGCCAAACGCACAACGGCGCCCATTCGCATACATTACGAATGGAGGCTCTCATGAGCGCTGTAATCACGCCCGCAGATTTTACCGACTACAAAGTCGCCGACATGTCCCTGGCCGCCTGGGGCCGCCGTGAAACCATCATCGCCGAGTCGGAAATGCCTGCCCTGATGGGTCTGCGCCGCAAGTACGCCGAAGAGCAACCGCTCAAAGGCGCTAAAATCCTCGGCTGCATCCACATGACCATTCAGACTGCCGTGCTGATCGAAACCCTGGTTGCCCTGGGTGCCGAAGTGCGCTGGTCGTCCTGCAACATTTTCTCGACCCAGGACCAGGCCGCTGCCTCCATCGCCGCAGCCGGCATCCCTGTTTTTGCCTGGAAAGGCGAAACCGAGCAAGAGTACGAGTGGTGCCTGGAGCAAACCATCCTCAAGGACGGCGCCCCTTGGGATGCCAACATGATCCTCGACGACGGCGGTGACCTGACCGAGCTGCTGCACAAAAAATACCCGCAGGTGCTGGATCGCGTTCACGGCGTGACCGAAGAAACCACCACCGGCGTACACCGTCTGCTGGACATGCTGGCCAAGGGCGAACTGAAGATCCCGGCCATCAACGTCAATGACTCGGTGACCAAGAGCAAGAACGACAACAAATACGGCTGCCGTCACAGCCTGAACGATGCCATCAAGCGCGGCACCGACCACCTGCTGTCCGGCAAGCAAGCGCTGGTTATCGGTTACGGTGACGTGGGCAAGGGCTCCGCTCAATCCCTGCGTCAGGAAGGCATGATCGTCAAGGTTTCCGAAGTTGACCCGATCTGCGCCATGCAAGCCTGCATGGACGGTTTTGAACTGGTCTCGCCTTTCATCGACGGTATCAACGATGGCACCGAAGCCAGCATCGACAAGGCCCTGCTGGGCAAGATCGACCTGATCGTGACCACCACCGGTAACGTCAATGTTTGCGACTCAAACATGCTCAAGGCCCTGAAGAAGCGCGCTGTTGTCTGCAACATCGGCCACTTCGACAACGAAATCGACACGGCTTTCATGCGCAAGAACTGGGCATGGGAAGAAGTGAAGCCACAGGTACACAAGATCCACCGTACCGGTGCTGGTGCATTCGACGCCCAGAACGACGACTACCTGATCCTGCTGGCCGAAGGCCGCCTGGTGAACCTGGGCAACGCCACCGGTCACCCAAGCCGCATCATGGACGGTTCGTTCGCCAACCAGGTACTGGCGCAGATTTTCCTGTTCGGTCAGAAGTACGCCGACCTGTCGCCAGCCCAGAAAGCCGAGCGCCTGACCGTTGAAGTACTGCCCAAGAAACTCGACGAAGAAGTGGCCCTGGAAATGGTCCGCGGTTTCGGCGGTGTCGTGACTCAACTGACCAAGACCCAGGCCGACTACATCGGCGTGGCCGTCGAAGGTCCGTTCAAGCCGCACGCGTACCGGTACTAAAAGCAGCTACGAGCTTTGAGCTTCAAGCGGCAAGCAAGGTCAAAAGCCGGCCTCGCTGCACGAAGTTCAGCGCTCTGCACCCATTTGCGAATACAGCCTCATGTTGCAAACCCCAGGCACGAGAGACGAGCGCACCTGCGCTTCCCTTACAGCTTGTGGCTTGCAGCTTGAAGCTGGAGGCCCCCTCCATGTCCCAAGACCGTCGCTACAGCTTCGAATTCTTCCCTACGAAGACCGACGCTGGGCATGAAAAGCTGATCGCCACTGCCCGTCAGTTGGCTACCTACAACCCCGATTTCTTCTCCTGCACCTATGGCGCTGGCGGCTCGACCCGTGATCGAACCCTCAACACCGTTTTGCAACTGGAAAGCGAAGTCAAAATCCCGGCCGCCCCGCACCTGTCGTGCGTCGGCGACAGCAAGGACGACCTGCGCGGCCTGCTGAACGAGTACAAGGCTGCCGGCATCAAGCGCATCGTCGCCCTGCGCGGTGACCTGCCGTCTGGCATGGGCATGACCAGCGGCGAGCTGCGTCACGCCAATGAGCTGGTTGAGTTCATCCGTGAAGAAACCGGCAATCATTTCCACATCGAAGTCGCCGCCTACCCGGAAATGCATCCGCAAGCGCGCAACTTCGAAGACGATCTCGCCAACTTCGTGCGCAAGGCCAAGGCCGGCGCCGACAGCGCGATCACCCAGTATTTCTTCAACGCCGACAGCTATTTCTATTTTGTCGACCGTTTGCAGGCGCTGGGCGTGGATATTCCAGTGGTACCGGGGATCATGCCGATCACCAACTACAGCAAGCTCGCGCGCTTCTCCGACGCCTGCGGTGCGGAAATCCCGCGCTGGATCCGCAAGCAGTTGGAAGCCTACGGCGATGACACCCAAAGCATTCAGCGCTTCGGCGAGCAAGTCGTCACCGAGATGTGCGAACGCCTGTTGCAGGGTGGCGCACCAGGGCTGCACTTCTATTCCATGAACCAGGCCGAACCTAGCCTGGCCATCTGGAATAACCTGAAGTTGCCGCGTTAAGCGACAAACCAGGCGTTGATCAAAAAATCGCCGTTTCTGACGGTTTCTGTGAGTGCCACACTCCCTAGCAGAGACTGCCGAAGACGGTGATTTTTTTGCTTTTCCCGCACATTTTTTGTGCAGCAATGCACGGAGCCAGAGCTTCTGGCGCGGGTTTCTGGCGATTTACGGTTTCTCGTCGTAATCTCAAGCCATGCCTTTGATCACCCAGCTTCTTTCCCTGCTCCTTTTCACTTGCCTGAGCTTTGCCGCCCGGGGCGAGAAATTGCGCATTGTCACTGAGCCCTGGGCACCTTACGTCTTTGAGGAAGATGGCAAAGCGCTGGGCCTGGATTACGAAACCACGGCCATTGTCTTCAAGCGATTGGGGATCGAAGTCGAGTGGCAATTCCTGCCGTGGAAGCGCTGCCTGTCCATGCTCGAAACCGGGCAGGCCGATGGCGCGCTGGATATTTTTCACAGCGAGGAGCGCGATGCCACCTTGCTCTACCCCAGCGAGCCGCTCTCGCAAGTCCAGTTCGTCATGTTCTACGCCAACGAGCGCCCTCACCCGTTTCGCACCCTGGAAGATCTCAAGGGCCTGACCATCGGCACCTCACCTGGCTACCTGTACAACCCGGAATTCCGGGAGTCGCTTCTGTTCATCCGAGAGCCGGCACCCACTCATGAGGCCAACTTCGGCAAGCTGCTGCGCGGGAGGATAGACCTGCTGATCACCGACCGCCGCGTGGGCCAGCATTTGCTCGACGAGTTGAACATCCGCGACAAGATCAGCGAAAACCCGACTGTGATCAGCCAGCAGAGCCAGTTCCTGGCGGTTCGGCGCAATGCCGGAATGGACCTGCTGGTCCAACGCTTTGGTGCCGAGCTCAAACGTTTCAAACGCGAGCCGGCCTACGCCGAGCTCAGTGCCCGTTACGGCGCAGCGCCCAAAGTCAGCGAGTCCACGGCTGTCCTGGATAAAACCGTTGAGCAGCAGGAAAGCAGCGCACAGTGATTGCTCTGTTATACTCCGGCGTTCCCGCCAGGCTCACGCCCGGACGCTCGAACCTGTTCAAGGCATCTCGACCCGCTACAGCGCAGCTTTTCAGCCCGCGCGAGTGCTCCAGATGTGCTTCCAGGGCTCAGCAGGACCGGACGGGATTGCGTTGCTCTTGAACGCCATTCGCGCCAGGCAAGACTCCCATTTGGGCCCAGCTCTAACTCACAACAGGATTACTCATGTCCTTTGCTTCCCTCGGTCTCTCCGAGGCTTTGGTCCGCGCTATCGAAGACGCGGGCTATACCGAGCCTACTCCGGTGCAACAGCGGGCCATTCCCGCCGTGTTGCAAGGTCGCGACCTGATGGTTGCGGCTCAGACAGGTACTGGTAAAACCGGCGGTTTCGCCCTTCCGATTCTGGAGCGGTTGTTCCCCAACGGTCACCCGGACAAATCCCAGCGTCACGGCCCACGCCAACCGCGTGTGCTGGTCCTGACCCCGACCCGCGAACTCGCCGCCCAGGTTCACGACAGCTTCAAGGTCTACGCCCGTGACCTGAAGTTCGTCAGCGCCTGCATCTTCGGCGGCGTCGGCATGAACCCACAGGTTCAGGCCATGGCTCGCGGTGTCGATGTCCTGGTAGCCTGTCCGGGCCGCCTGCTCGACCTCGCAGGTCAAGGCAGCGTCGATTTGTCCCACGTGGAAATCCTCGTGCTGGACGAAGCCGACCGCATGCTCGACATGGGCTTTGTTCATGACGTGAAGAAGGTCCTGGCCCGTCTGCCGGCCAAACGCCAGAACCTGCTGTTCTCGGCGACCTTCTCCAAGGACATCACCGACCTCGCCGGCAAGCTGCTTCACAATCCCGAACGCATCGAAGTGACGCCGCCGAACACCACGGTCGAGCGCATCGAGCAGCGCGTGTTCCGCCTGCCTGCCAACCACAAGCGCTCGTTGCTGGCTCACCTGATTACCGCAGGCGCCTGGGAACAGGTGCTGGTGTTCACCCGTACCAAGCACGGCGCCAACCGTCTGGCCGAGTACCTGGACAAGCACGGCCTGAGCGCTGTGGCAATCCACGGCAACAAGAGCCAGAACGCACGCACCAAGGCCCTGGCCGACTTCAAGGCCGGCAGCGTGCGCATCCTCGTCGCCACCGACATCGCCGCCCGTGGCCTGGACATCGACCAGTTGCCACACGTGGTCAACTTCGAGCTGCCTAACGTCGACGAAGATTACGTACACCGCATCGGCCGTACCGGTCGTGCCGGTCGCTCGGGCGAAGCGATCTCGCTGGTCGCTCCGGACGAAGAGAAGCTGCTCAAAAGCATCGAGCGCATGACCAAGCAGAAAATCGCCGATGGCGACTTGATGGGCTTCGATGCCAGCGCCGTGGAAGCCGAGAAGCCGGAAGTACGCGAACGTCCGGACGTGCGTAACCCGCGCAATGCCCGTGGCCCGCGTGGCGACGGTCCGAACGGCAGCGGCGGTGGCGGCGGTCGTAAAGACAAAGGCAAGGACAAGGGCGGTAAGGAAAAACCTGCCGCCAGCGGTCGTGGCGAGCGCCCGGCGCGTGAGCAGAAACCCCGCGAAGGCACAGCGCGCGAGCAGCAGCGCCCGGCGCCACGCGCGGCCGCTGATCGTGCCCCGGACGAGTTCCTCGATGACGACATCGATAACTTCGGTAACCGTGTCGACTACGTGCCCCAGGCCAAACCGGCCCAGGGTCGCGGTCGTCGCCCGGGTGCTCCGGCACAAGGCTCGGCTGGCGGTGCCGGCGCACCACGCAACGGTGCCAAGCCTCAAGGTCGTCAAGGCGGCCCACGTGGCGGCGATGCCAGCGGTTCCTCGACCGGCAAGCGCAGCGGCCCTCGCAATGGCGCACCACGTGACGGCCAGGCCCGTCGCGAAGAAGGTCGCAACCGTCGTCCGGCCCGTGACGATCAGCCGCGCTCGGAGCCGGCCGTGCAGAACACCCGCAGCCCGGCGCCAAAGATCATTCACAAGGAGTCCAAGGCTGATCGCTTCCCGACGCCTGAACAGCTTGATCAGTTGCCAGTATGCCCTCGCGGCGAAAAACCAGCGCTGCTGACCCGCAACCGCTGAGTTTTCATCGCAACAAAAAAATGCCCCGGCTCGCAAAAGCCGGGGCATTTTTTATGCTTCACCACAAACCCAAACAGGTGGGAGCACTGTGTGAGGGCGAAAATTACTTCGCTTTCACACCTTCAAACGATACGTACAACTCAACGGTATCGGACGCTGGGCCCAGGTCTTTCTGCTTGCCGAAGTCGGAACGCTTGATGGTGGTCGTGCCTTCGAAACCGGCACGGTAGCCGCCCCATGGATCCTTGCCTTCACCCAGGAAAGTGGCCTTGACCACGACTGGCTTGGTCACGCCCAGGATGGTCAGGTCGCCGGTCACGTCGGCAGTCTTCTCGCCGGTGGACTTGACGCTGGTGGAGACGAAGGTGGCCTTGGCGAACTTGCTGGCGTTCAGGAAGTCAGCGCTGGCGATGTGCTTGTCACGCTCGGCGTGGTTGGTGAACACGCTGGCGGTATTGACGTTGAACTCGATTTTGCTGGCTTCAGGCTTGGCAGCGTCGAAGCTGAACTTGCCGTCGATGTCCTTGAAAGTACCGGTGATGTAGCTGTAGCCCAGGTGGCTGATCTTGAAGTCAACGAAGGCGTGCTGGCCTTCCTTGTCAACAACGTAGTCAGCGGCCATTGCGTTGGCGGACAGTACGGCAGAACCGATTGCCAGAGCGGCCAGAGTCTTTTTCAACATGCTTTCTTTTCCTTTGAGTCGAGGTTGAACTTCAGGCTTTGCGACCGAGCATTCGCGTCAGGGTCGCATCACGATCGATAAAGTGGTGCTTCAATGCTGCCAACGCATGGAGACCGGAAAAAATTACCAGCGCCCAGGCCAGGTACAGATGAATCACCCCAGCGGTATCTGCCTGGTCCGGTAGTCCGGAGATCAATGCAGGCACTTCAAACAAGCCAAACACCGGGATACCGACACCGTCTGCGGTGGAAATCAGGTAACCGGCAATCATCACAGCGAACAGACCGAAATACAGAAACCCATGGCCGAACTTGGCGCCAATGCGGGTCATCCGGCTGTAGCTTTGCAGCGTCGGTGGCGGTGGACTGACAAAGCGCCACACCACCCGCAGCAGCATCACACCCAACAGCACCAGCCCAATGCTCTTGTGCAGGTCCGGCGCGTCTTTGCGCCAGGTGCTGTAGTAGTCCAGCCCCACCATCCACAGACCGAGTGCAAACAGCCCAAAGACCGCCAGCGCTACGCCCCAGTGCATGAAGATGCTGACCCAACCATAGCGTGAAGAAGAGTTACGTAGCTGCATTGCCCAAATCCTGTGAGAACTGCGAACCAAGACTATCGAGTTATCTATCGAATTAAAGCGGAAAATTTCGCTTTGAAATATCGAGAAATACGATCAAGAGTCTGAAATAGACGTGTTAAGGAAAGATTAAAGGCGAAAGTGTGACGGGGTGTTAGGGGGCAGGCTCAATATTTTGCTGCGCCTGTCAGGGCCTCATCGCGAGCAAGCCCGCTCCTACAGGGGTTCTCGCATCCGCACCGCCACCCTGTAGGAGCGAGCTTGCTCGCGATGGCTATCTCAGGAGCAATAAAAAAGCGCGACTCAAGAGCCGCGCTTTTTTGTTCAGCGCAAAGCCTTACTGCGCCTTGGCCTCAGTCGCCGCAGGCTTCTTGGCCGGCTCGGCTTTTTTGGCGGGCGCCTTGGCCGCAGGTTTTTTCGCTTCGGTCTTGGCCGCCGGTTTTTTCACCGGGGCTTTTGCCGGGGCTTTCTTGGCAGGCGTGGCTTTCACCGGTGCCGCAGGCTTGGCAGGCTCAACCGGAGCAGGCGCTGGAGTCGGCGCAGGTGCCGGGGCGGGTGCGACCGGTGCCGGAGCAGGCTCTGGCGCCTTGACCGGTTCCGGTTTTTTCTCGTCATCCGAGCCGCCGAACAGATTGCTGAAGAAATTGCCCTTCTTCGCCGCCACAGCGCCCGCTGCGGCAGCTGCGGCAGCTGCCGCTACAGGGGCCGCTTTCTGCGGTTCAAACGATTTGCCGGCCGCCAGGTCTTCAACCTGACTGGCGGCACGCTGGCCGGTACGCAAAGCGCCTTCCAGGGTACCGGGGTACAAGGCGTCAGTGTGCTCACCGGCGAACGCTACGCGCTGAATCGGACGCTCCCACAGGCGCCAGAACTTGCTGATCTGCCCCGGGCCGAACGCCAGGTAAGCGCCACCCATCGAAGGATCGACGCTGTAACGACGGATTTCATAACCCGTGAACGAACCCCGAGCCTGTGGATAAAACGCATGCAGACGGATCAGCACCTGGTCGGCCATCTGCTTGTCGCCGAATGCCTGCATCACCCGCGCATTATCACCGGACAGGTTGATCACCACATTGGCGCCACCCTTGAGGGCTGGCTCGACCCACAACATGCCAAGGCCGGTGTTGCTGTAGATCTCGCCGGACATGCGCGCCTTGCTCTCCCACACCGGCGTCTTGAACTTGAGCATGATCTGATCGCGCCAGCCGTAGTTGGTGCCCTTGATCGCGGCCACGTGCTGGGCGTCCAGCGCGGGGGTCATCTGGATCTTCGCCAGCGCACGCAACGGTACCGCCACGACGACGTAGTCCGCCTGATAACCGACGCTGCCGACCTTGACGGTCACGCTGTCCTTGTCCTGGGTAATGGCCGAGACCGGGGAATTGGTCTTGATGACTTTCAACTGCTTGACGAAGGCCTGGGCCAGCACCGGGCTGCCACCGACCAGACGCGAGGCGCGCAGGTCACGGTCAGAGACGCCTCGATAAACGCGGTTCTGCTGTGCGAAATACAGCAGCGACAGGCGCGACGGTTCGTCATATCGCGAACGAATCTGCTGGTTCACCAATTGACGCGCGGTGGCTGGCAGGTTCAGTCGATCCAGCCAGTTGGACACGTTGATCTGGTCCAGCGCATGCAGCGTGTTGTTGGCGGCCGGGTTGAGCGGGTCTTCGATGGAGCGCGCCAGGTCATCCAGGGTCTTCTCGTAGCGTTTGAGCGCTTCGGCGGTCGCCGGCTCCTTGGTGGCCAGGTCGGACGCGCTGTAATACACACCGTCGATCAAGTAACCCGGCGTGCGGACGAACTCGGGAGCTGGCGTGGTGCTCAGCTTGAAAGTCGAAACGTATTTGTTCAATACCGGCTGGGTCTTATCGTTGCCGATCCATTCGCTGGTGGCCATGCCGGAGCGACCGCCCATGCCTGGCTTGGCCTCCAGCAAGGTGACCTGCCAGCCCTTGGCCTGCAGTTCGTAGGCCGCCGTCAGGCCGGAAAGCCCGCCGCCAATCACGATTGCCGTTTTATCCTTGGCCAGCGCAGACACGCTGAACAGCCCCAACATCACTAGCGCACAGGCGCGCAGCCAACCAGCAGACATTCAGCGAACTCCGGAAATACACGTAGGAAAAGGCAGTTTTACGAGTCAGGCGACTCAGAGAGTCGCGAAGAATACGTCAGCCATCAGTAGGCCGCCAGCGACGTCTATCGCCCTCTACAAAGTAGCTCAATCGACACAATGGGTTGTTCCCGCGCGACGCATTGCATAGGCTTGCGCGATTGTACGTCCGCGCCTGCCACGGACCGCCTCGAGGAGACTGAACATGGGCCTGAACAATCAGTGGATGCAACGCGATCTTGCCGTGTTGTGGCACCCCTGTACCCAGATGAAAGACCACGAACAGCTGCCGCTGATCCCGATCAAGCGCGGCGAAGGCGTCTGGCTGGAGGACTTTGAAGGCAAACGCTACCTCGATGCCGTCAGCTCCTGGTGGGTCAATGTGTTCGGCCACGCCAACCCGCGCATCAATCAGCGCATCAAGGATCAGGTCGATCAACTGGAGCACGTCATCCTCGCCGGCTTCAGCCATCAGCCGGTGATCGAGCTGTCCGAGCGCCTGGTCAAGATGACGCCGGAGGGCCTGAATCGGGTGTTCTACGCCGATAACGGTTCGTCCTGCATCGAAGTGGCGCTGAAAATGAGCTTTCACTACTGGCTCAATCGCGGCCAGCCGAACAAGAAACGCTTCGTCACCCTGACCAACAGCTACCACGGCGAAACCATGGCGGCGATGTCGGTGGGCGACGTGCCGCTGTTCACTGAAACCTACAAAGCCCTGCTGATGGACACCCTCAAGGTGCCAAGCCCGGATTGCTACCTGCGTCCCGAGGGCATGAGCTGGGAAGAACACTCGCGCAACATGTTCGCCGCCATGGAGCAGACCCTGGCAGAGCACCACGCCAGCGTCGCAGCCGTGATTGTCGAGCCGTTGATCCAGGGTGCGGGCGGCATGCGCATGTATCACCCTGTGTACCTCAAGCTGCTGCGCGAAGCCTGTGACCGTTACGGTGTCCACCTGATCCATGACGAAATCGCCGTCGGCTTCGGCCGCACCGGCACGATGTTCGCCTGCGAGCAGGCCGGCATCCGCCCGGACTTCCTCTGCCTGTCCAAGGCCCTGACCGGCGGCTACCTGCCACTGGCGGCGTGCCTGACCACCGATGAAGTCTACAGCGCGTTCTACGACGATTACCCGACCCTGCGCGCCTTCCTCCACTCGCACAGTTACACCGGCAACCCGCTGGCCTGTGCGGCGGCATTGGCGACGCTGGATATCTTCGAGCAAGACAACGTCATCGAGAACAACAAGGCGCTGGCCGCGCGCATGGCGTCGTCCACCGCGCACCTGGCCGATCATGCCAACGTGTCCGAGATTCGCCAGACTGGCATGGTCCTGGCCATCGAGATGGTCAAGGACAAGGCGAGCCGCGAACCCTATCCGTGGCAGGAGCGCCGGGGCTTGAAGGTGTTCCAGCATGCTCTGGAGCGTGGCGCTTTGTTGCGGCCATTGGGCAGCGTGGTGTATTTCCTGCCGCCTTATGTGATTACCCCGGAGCAGATCGACTTCCTGGCTGAAGTGGCCAGCGAAGGGATCGACATCGCGACCCGCGACAGCGTCAGCGTGGCAGTGCCGAAAGATTTTCACCCGGGGTTCCGCGATCCGGGCTGACCGCACCACCGATCCACCTCTGATTCACACCTTTGCAGAGACAAGATATGAGACTGTCCCGCTTCTTTATCGACACCCCCATGAGCACCGGCGAGCACGAGTTGCCTGAAGCACAGGCTCACTACATCAGCCGTGTACTGCGCATGGCCGAGGGCGATGCGTTGCAGTTGTTCGATGGCTCGGGCCAGGAATTTCGCGCCACGCTGAGCGAAGTCGGCAAAAAACGCGTGGTCGTGCAGATCGATGAAGGCTTCGCCGGCCAGGTCGAATCGCCATTGCAGATCCATCTTGGCCAGGGTTTGTCCCGGGGTGAGCGGATGGACTGGGCGATTCAAAAAGCCACTGAACTGGGCGTGAACGAAATCACCCCGATCTTCAGCGAACGCTGCGAAGTGCGCCTCAAGGATGAGCGCGCCGACAAGCGCCTGCTGCATTGGCGGCAGGTGGCAATCAGCGCCTGCGAACAATGTGGCCGGTCACGGGTGCCAGTGATTCATCCGCCGGTGTTGCTGGCCGACTGGCTGAAGCAGACCGAGGCAGATTTGAAGCTGGTGCTGCATCCGGTGGCCGAGCCGTTGACCAGCCATACCAAACCGTCGAGCCTGGCATTTCTGATCGGGCCTGAGGGCGGGTTGTCGGATGCGGAGGTCGATCAGGCCAAGGGCGCTGGTTTTCATGCGGCGCGCCTGGGGCCGAGGGTGTTGCGCACTGAGACGGCGCCGGTGGTGGCTTTGTCGGTGGCCCAGCAGCTTTGGGGTGATTTCTAGGGCCCCATCGCGGGCAAGCCCGCACCTACAAAAACAACCCCCCTGTAGGAGCGGGCTTGCCCGCGATGGCCGCGCCGCGGTCTGCGGCGGTACCCAAAACTACTGCACCGGATCACTCACCGGCTTGGCAATGATCGCCTTCAGTTCACTGGTCATCGGAAACTCAAGGTTCAAACCCTTCGGCGGAATCGGCTGCTCGAACCAGCGCTGATAAATACCGTTGATCTCCCCCGAACTGTAGAGCTCGCCCAGCACACCGTTGACCAGCGCGAGGAACTGCGGATCGTCCTTGCGCACCATGCAGCTGTAGATCTCCCGCGATTGTTCCTGTCCGACCACCACCCACTTATGCGGGTCGTGGGCCTTGGCGCGTTCACCGTAGAGCAGCGCGTCGTCCATGTAGAACGCCGCAGCACGCCCCGATTGCAGCATCTGGAATGCTTCGCCGTGATCCTTGGCGCTGATGACGAACATGTCGATCTTGTGGTCGACGTTGTAGCTTTTCAGGAACCGCTCGTTGGTCGTGCCGGCGGTGGTCACCACGTTCTTGCCGCGCAGGTCGTCGAAGCCCTTGATGCCGCTGTCCCTGGCGGTCAGCAACTGCCCTTTGACGTAAATAAAGCCGTAGGAAAACGCCACTTGCTTCTGACGCTCGGCGGTGACGCCGGTGGAACCGCACTCCAGGTCAACGGTGCCGTTCTGCACCAGCGGGATGCGGGTCTGCGAAGTCACCAGGTTGTATTTTACTTTCAGATCCGGCAGCGCCAGCTGTTGCTGGATACGCTCGACGATCTTGTTCGCCAGGTCCACCGAGTAGCCCATGGGCTTGCCGGTGTGATCACCCACATACGAGAACGGCACCGACGCATCGCGATAGCCCAGGGTGATGCTTTGGCTGCTGGCGATCTTGCCCAGGGTGCCAGCCAAAGGCGCTTCGTTGGCCTGAACCTGGTTGGCGAGCAACAGCCCGAGGGTGCAGCCGAGCAACGTGATTTTTTGCATTGTTATTCTCCGTTGTGGGTGTGTTTTACGAGCGAGCGGCGATGACGGTTATTTCCACCAGTACCTGCGGCCGGGCCAGTTCGGCCTGCACGGTGGTGCGGGTGGGTGCCTGGCCCGGCGACAGCCAGTCTGACCACACCTCGTTCATCGCAGCAAAATCCTCGTCGATGTTTTTCAGGTAAATCGTCGCGCTGAGCAGATGATCCTTGTCACTGCCGGCTTCGGCCAGCAGCGCGTCAATTTTGGCCAGGACTTCGCGGGTCTGGCCGCCGGCATCCAGCGCCTCGCCCGGCACTTGGCCGGAGAGAAACACCAGGTCGCCGAAGGTCACGGCGCCGGACAGGCGCGGGTTGCTGTGCAGACGTTCGATGGTCATGAAGCAGTCCTCTTGTCAGATGGATATTTCAAGCCGCACGAGGCGTGAAACCGTGCAGGTCGATGGAGGGTTGGCGCTGGCCGATCAGCTCACTGAGCAAGCGCCCACTGCCACACGCCAGGGTGAAGCCCAGCGCGCCATGGCCAAGATTGAGCCAGAGGTTGCGATACGCCGTGGCGCCCAGCAACGGCACGCCACTGGGTGTGGCCGGGCGCATGCCAGCCCATTCCACGGCGCGGTCGTAGTCGCCGGCATCCGGGAAAGTGTCGCGGGACTGGCGCTTGATCAGTGCCAGGCGTTTGGGGTCTATGGACGGGTCGAAGCCGACGATGTCGACCATTGCCGCCACTCGCAATTGCGCGCCGATACGGGCGTAGACGATCTTGCGGTCATAGTCGGTGATGCTCACGTCCGGCGCCTGGTGGTTGGCGCCTATCGGTACGGTCAGGCTGTAGCCCTTGAGTGGGTACAGCGGGAATCGCAGGCCGGGCAGGTGCAGCAACGGGCTGCGGTGGCCCGCCGCGATCACCAGTTGATCCACCGGCAGCACCTGCTCACCCAACTCGATGGCGTTGACGCTCCCGTTGGCGTGGCGGATGCCGGTCACGGCCTGTCCCAATCGCCACTCGCAACGCCCGGAGGCGGTCAGCCGCTCGGCCAGCAACTGGCAAAACGCATGGCAATCGCCGACTTCTTCGTCCGGGGTGTAGATCGCCCCTACGAATGGGCCGTTCGCCAGCGCCGGTTCCAGCTGCGAGCACTCGCTGGCCGACAATACCTGCTGCTGTTGCGGATCGGCCAGGCCCTTGCGCGCGTGGTCGAAACTGCCCGAATTGCGGAACGTCACCAGTTTGCCGTTGCGCCGCCACTCGAAACCGGCCAGCCCGTCGTCCTCGCGCCAGTGCTTGAGGGTGCTTTGGCTCAACAGCGCCAGGCGCAACAGGTGCGCGGCGTTTTCCCGGTTGACCGAGCTGCGGCACGCCCCGAGGAACGAAGCCATCCAGCGCCACTGCGCCGCGTCGAACCGTGGGCGCAACTTCAGCGGGGAGTCACCGCGCAGCATCCATCCAATGGCCTGCAAAGGCACGCCAGCATCGGCCAGCGGCGCGACGTATCGGTACGAGAGCTGGCCGCCATTGGCGAAACTGGTCTGGCTGCCCAACGCATCCCGAGCCTCGACCACCGTCACGTCGTAGCCGTCGCGCACCAGCGCGTAGGCCGTTGCCAGGCCAATCACACCGCCGCCGATGATGCACACACGCTGAGCCATGTCTGTCCTTAAAACCGTTGTGAAGACCAGAGCGAGGTTAGAGCCAGGTGACAGACGATGAATAATGAATAAAGATGCCCATCCCATAAACAAAGGTTATGGACTCGCCATGCGCCTTCGTCACATCGAGATTTTCCAGGCCATCCGCCAGACCGGCTCGATCAGCGCCGCCGCACAATTGCTGCACGTCTCGCAACCGGCGGTGACCAAGGTCCTGCAACATGCCGAGCAGCAACTGGGCTTCCCGCTGTTCCTGCGGGTGCGCGGCAAGTTGCAGGTCACACCCGAGGCGCTGGAGCTGGAGCGCGAAGTCGACAAGGTCAGCGAAAGTCTGCAAGGCGTGCGGCGCCTGGCCCAGAGCCTGCGTCGCGAGCCCGGCCACAGCCTGCGGGTCGGCGCCACCCCGGCCCTGGCCCTTTCCTTGCTGCCGCCGGCCATCCACGAGTGGACCGGACGCTATCCGGACATCGCCTGCGAACTGTCCAGTGCCCATAGCCGGGAATTGGTGCAAAACCTGCTGATGCGCGAAGTGGATGTAGCGCTGACGTTGCAGCGCCCTGATCATCCGGGATTGAAGGCCGAAGCGCTGGCCAGCGGCGTTCTGGTCGCACTGGCGCCGAAAGGCCACTGGCCCGACGAAGAACTTGGCCAGCCGCTGCCGTTGATGGCGTTGGCGGGGGCACCGTTGATTGGCTTGTCCAGCGCCGACCCTTTGGCGGCGCGACTCGACAGTTACCTCGAAGCGGTCGAGCCACCACCTCGAGTGCGCGTCGCCGTGCAAACCTACTCATTGGCCCGGGCAATGGTGGAATCCGGTGCGGGGCTGGCGGTGATCGACCCGTTCACAGCCCTGGGTGCCTCTGCTCTCACGACAACCATCCGGCCGCTGGCCCCGCCGCTGCCCATCACCCTGTATGCCGTGACCCGCACGACGGAACCGTTGCCGCATACATTGAACGATTTGTTGCAGATCTTCGGTCGTCGAGCGCAGGAGCAGTTGGATCGGTTGGTTCCGGCACCGACTTGACAGCGCTCCCACAGATTTTGGGTTCACAACACATAGAACCAGATCGCCACGAAATGCAGCAAACTCCCGGCGATCACGAACAGATGCCAGATCCCGTGGGCATGCCGCATTCGATCACTGAGGGCAAAAAAGATAATGCCCACGGTGTACAGAACGCCTCCTGATGCCAGCCAGGCAAAGCCCGCCGTACCCAGGGCCGTGAGCAGCGGGTTGACCGCGATCAGCACAATCCAGCCCATCACCGCGTAGATCACGATCGACAGGATCCGCGCGTCCGAGCGTGGCTTGATTTCCTGCAGGATGCCTATCAGCGCCAGCCCCCAGACAATCCCAAACAGCGTCCACCCCCAAGCCCCCCGCAAGGTCACCAGACAGAACGGCGTGTAGCTGCCGGCAATCAGCAAATAGATCGAAAAGTGATCGACCTTCTGCATGATCGCTTTTTTGCGGCCGCGCACGCTGTGGTAAACGGTCGATGCGCTGTAGAGCGCAATCAGCGTGAACCCGTAAATCGCCACGCTGACGATCTTCCACGGACTGCCGTCCATCCCGGCAATCACCAGCAGCCATAAGGCGCCGACCGTCGCGGCCACCGCCCCAAGCAGATGCGTCCAGGCGTTAAATTTTTCCCCGTGGTACATGGGTGTCTCACCTCCAAAACCAAAAGCACTGCGCAAGGCTCAAGCCTTGAGCCTAAAAGCGCAATATTTCCAAACGACATCGACAGCAATAATTGGGCACAATCAGCGCACTACAAGAGAGTACGGCCCATGCTGATCGACGAAGAGTTGACCCTGAAAAAACTCGAGGTGTTCCTGGCCTTCATGCGCACCGGCAACCTGGCACGGGCCGCCGCCGAGTTGCAGACCAGCAACGTCAGCGTGCATCGCGCCATTCACTCCCTGGAAAACGCCCTGCGCTGCCCGTTGTTCAAGCATGAAGGCCGCAACCTGACGCCGCTGGAGAGCGCCTACGTGCTGGAAGAACGGGCGCAGAAGCTGATACAGGACGTCGTCGAAAGCGTGCGTCTGACCCGCGAGGCCGCCGGTTTCTCCGCCGAGCGTTTCAAACTGGGGTCGCTGTATTCGCTGACGGTAAAGACCGTGCCGCAATTGATCATGGGCCTGAAAATCCGCCGCAGCGAACTGAATATCGACCTGATCCTGGGCTCCAATTTCGACCTCTTATACAAGCTCAAGAACATGGAAGTCGATGCGATCCTGGTGTCGCTGGACGACAGCGTGAACGACCCGGATTGCGAGCACATTGCCCTGTTTTCCGATGATATCTACCTGGCAACGCCCGCCGATTCCAGGTTCGCCCAGCGCACCGAGGTCGACCTGGCCGAGGTGCGTGACGAAACCTTTATCACCCTGACCCAAGGCTTCGCCACGCACCAGGACGGCAATCGCGTGTTCAGCCAGGCCGGGTTCGAGCCGAAGGTGGCGATGCAGGTCAACGACATCTTCACCCTGCTGAGCATGGTCAGCTCGGGCGTGGGTTATGCCTTGCTGCCGGGGAGGATTGCGGCGGTGTACGAGAACCGGGTGAAGCTGATCCCGTTACAGGAAATGTACCGGTTGCAGCAGCACATTGGCGTGGTGTTTCTCAAGGCCAAGGAGCGCGATCCGAACTTGCTGGCGTTGCTGGCGGAATGTCGGATGTATGCCAATCGGCAAGGTTGAGACCGAGTCGCCTGCATCGCGGGCAAGCCCGCTCCTACACACAATGAGAACCTGTAGGAGCGGGCTTGCCCGCGATGGCGATCCAGGGTCCTAACCCACAATCCCCCGAACAATGAAGTACAACACCGAAGGCCCCATCAGGCAACCAAGCCCGGTGTGAAACGTCGCCGTCAGCGCGCCATAAGGCACCAGGCGTCGGTCGGTCGCCGCCAGCCCGGCGGTCACGCCGCTGACCGTCCCGGCCAGGCCGCCGAACACCATGGCCGAGCGCGGGTTATCAAGGCCCATCCAGCGCGCTGCCATCGGTGTGCCAACCATCACCAGGATCGCCTTGATCAATCCGGTCGCAATCGACAGCGCCATGACATCCGAGCTCGCACCAATGGCTGCGCCCGTCACCGGACCGACAATGTATGTCACCGCACCGGCGCCGATGGTGGTCATGCTCACCGCATCGCGGTAACCAAACGCCCAGGCCATGCAGGCGCCGACAATGAACGGCAGCACCGTGCCCAGCAGCAAGGCAATCACGCCAATCAGCCCGGCCTTTTTCGCTTCGGTCGCCTGCACCTCGAACGCCGTGGCGACGATGGCAAAGTCGCGCAGCATCGCGCCACCCATCAGGCCGATGCCGGAAAACAGCGTCAGGTCCGCGAGGCCTTTCTGCCCGCCGGTCATCGTGCCGCCGACCCAGGCCAGTACCAATCCGATGACGATGGCAATGGCCGAACCGTGAATACGTCCGAACGTCAGGCGCTTCGACAGGACGACCGACACCCACATGATCACGCCCACGAAGGCAAATGCCGTGATCAAACCATTGTGTTCCAGGCCTTTCTCGATGAGATCCCACATATCAGCGACCTCCTACCGGTGTGCCGACCGGAGAGACCTGCTCCGGTTCGTCGGGCAAGGGTTCACCCTTGTGGGTCCGGCTGATCAGGGCGATGGTGCAACCGCACAGCACCACTGAACCAATGGCCGCCAGCACCGCTACCGGGCCGCCGTGCAAGGCGGTCACCACGTTCTGTTGCGCTGCCATCGCGACAACCACGGGAATGTACATGGCACCCCAGAAGCCGACACCCATCTCGCATTCCTTGGTCATGCCTCCGCGCTTGTGCATCCATAACCGGGCGCAGATCAGCAGGATCATCGCGATGCCGACTCCACCCACGTTTGATTTCACACCCAGCAACACGCCAAGCATGTCGCCCATGATCACACCTGCCAGCGTACAGATCGCCAACAGCGCCACACCGTAAATAATCATTGTTGTTGTCCTCAAAGTGCATCGTCGAATGTTGTTTTTGTTGTTCGAAGGCCTGAGTCGGATGTCTAGTTCTGGCGGCTTCCTCCTCACGCATCAGCGCCTGCAAGGTATCGAGCCGTGCCCCGTCGAAGGCCATGACGGTGCCCTGCTCGAACACCCGGCGCGCCAGCCCGGTCAACACCGCACCGGGCGGCAGTTCGATCTGTAGTCGTACACCGCGCTCGTAGGCGCTTTGTACCGTACCGCGCCAATCCACCACACGGCACATGTTGAACGCCAGGTCGTCACGCAAGGCATCAGTGTTGACGACGGGCCTCGCGCGGCTTCCACTCAGGTAGCCCGAGGTCGGAATTTTCAATGGCACCCTGGCGAAGGCTTCGGCCAGGGCTTGCGCAGGTTCATCCAGCAATGGGTAGTGCGAAGGTACGCTGACTGCCAGGCGCTTGACCACGCAGGTGCAGGCACCCAGGCGTTCCTTGGCCAGCGCTGCCACGGCTCTCATGGCGGCGTCACTGCCGGCAATCACCATCTGGTTATCGGCGTTGATGTTGGCCAGGTAAACCGGTGAATCGGCGCTGTGAACCTGCGCCAGCAACACCTCCACCGTGGCCAGGTCGAGGCCGATGATCGCGGTCATGCCGTAGCCTTGCGGATAGGCCCGTTGCATCAGCTCACCGCGCAGGCTGACCAGGTGCAACGCATCGCTAAAATTCAAGGCGCCGGCCACCACCGCCGCCGGGTAAGCACCGATGGACAACCCGGCGACGTAGTCCGGCGCCATCGCCAACTGACGCGAAGCGGCCACCCCGGCGATCAACAGGCATAGCTGGACAGCCCGTGTTGATTTCAGCGCGTCGGCGGTGTCCAGTAACAAGACGTCTTCGCCCAATACGTCGTTTGCCTCGATGACCGTTTCCCTAGGCAAATGATGGAGCATGCCCGGCTGCTGCGCACCCTGGCCGGGGAACACCAGCAAGCTGCTCATGCGACGTGCTCCAGTGGCTGCCACGGATCAGCGACCAGGCAGGCTCCGCTGGCATTTTTCAGCAACACTCGGCGTTGCGAACCCGCCCATTCACGCAGGGCGACCGCACCGAAGGGGGTTTGCAGTTGCATATCGACCGGGCACATCGCCGAGTCCAGAATCTTCACCCAGGCTTGCGCCTGCCGACGATCCAGTGATTGCGGTGTGCGCATGATCAGGTCGAGATCGCTGCCCTCGTGCAAGGCCTGCACACCACAGGCCAACTCGAACCCGGCGCTACCGCTGACACCCCAGACCCAGCCGCAGTCATCGAGCAGCGGACGCAGGTGATCCAGAGCGCGCAAGGCCGGCAGATCACGGTCAACCGGGACCTGACACAGCGCCTCTGGCTTCACGCAGCGCTGGACCGCATCAACCGCCATGAACGTTGCGTACCGCTGTTCACGCAGACGACCGCGTACACCCACCGCAACCAGGCCCTGCCCACTCAGCGCGCGCCGCACCACCACCGGCTGACCGGCAGCGAGCGCGTCAAGCACCCAGTCCGGCGCGTTTGCGGGCAACCGCTCAGGAGGCATTCCCCAGAGCAGGTCGTGGGCCTCAAAGGTGTTCACCACTGCGCTCTCAGCAATTGGCGCACCTTGCTCGATGCCGCGCGATTGCTTGCACCCAAGCGACTGCTGAGGTCGCGGCCATTGGCGGCGACATCGCTGATCGCCTGAGCCAGGCACTCGGTCACCCGGGTCAGATCAGCGGCGCTCGGTTGCTCAATCTGTTCCACCGACAGGGTTTCCCACAGCAAGCCCAGGCCGGCATAGCTGTCGATGTCATAGGCCATCGGCGGTACGCTGGCGGCGAGCGCTTCGAGTTCTTCAACGCTGCGCAATGTCACCCGCGCTGCCGACGCCTTGCCCATGGCATGCACCATCACCCCCGGATCGCGCAGCGCGATCAGGCGATTGGCCTGGTAACCGTGGGCCAGAAACGCGCCGGACATGGCCTTGCCCACCAGCAGCCCGATTACCGCGTGGCCGGCTAATCGAGCACGGGCATAACTGTCCGCCGCACCGGCCAGGGCCTGGTGAATGCCGAGTGCTTCCTCGCGTCGGCCATAGGCCTGGCTGGGTACGTCGACGATGGCGACCAGGGCACGCTTGTGTGTTTTATCCGCATCGGCAGCAATGACGTCATCCACGGCCTTGGCCAGGCCCCAGCCTTCGAGCAGACCGACCTCGCCGCTGCGCGCCCGAACAAAACGGTTCTCCGGGTCCGCCACGACAGCGATGAACCGCACGGCTTGTTGGCCCAACACGCCATCGGCGGCTTTCAGCGACGCCGGCAAGCCATCGACCGCTTGCGCGCCGGCACTCAGGGCGTTGAACCAGTGCAGCCCTCTCAGGGAATACGAACTCATGAGCGTTCTCCTTGGTACAGCGCGCGAACCGTCGACGGCTCGATTTGCGGCTCGGCGTCCAGGCGGGCCAGCCGTTGCAGGAACAGTTCGGCCTGACGGCTGCGTTGTTGTTCAGGAAGTCCCTGTTGCAGCAGCTCACTGACTTGCTGCTGGATCTGTGCCACGTCGTCGGCGACAAAACGATCCACCAGTCCACTGGCAAACCGCTGCTCGCCGCCGGTGAGGCTCCAAATGAACGGACGGTCACGGGAGTCGTATTCCGCGAGCCCGGCTTCCTGCTCGATCACCTGCGGACCGTTGAGCCCCAGCCGCGCTTCCTGGGTCACCAGCAGATAGCTGCACAACCCGGCGGCAATCGACATGCCGCCAAAGCAGCCGACGCTACCGGCGACCACGCCAACCACCGGTTGGTACTGGCGCAGATCGACGATCGCTGCATGAATATCGGCAATCGCCGCCAGCCCGAGGTTGGCTTCCTGCAGGCGTACGCCGCCGGTTTCCAGCAGCAACACGGCGCGGGTCGGTAGGCCGTTGCGGTTGTCTTCGGCCGCCAGCTCCAGTGCGCCGGCAATCTTCGCCCCACCGACTTCACCGAGACTGCCGCCCTGGAACGCGCCCTCGATAGCCGCCAGCACCACCGGCAAGCCGCCGATGCTGCCCTTGGCAATCACCACGCCGTCATCGGCTTGTGGCACCACGCCCTGTCGCGACAGCCATGGCGACATGACGCGCTGGAACGGGTCGAGCAATTCGCGGAAGGTCCCGGCATCGAGCAAGGCTTTCGCCCGCTGCCGCGCACCCAATTCAACAAAACTGCGTTTTTGCAGGAGTGCGGCGTTATCAGTCATGGCCGATCTCCTCAAAGCCCTGCTCCAGCCGCAAGCGCACCACCCCCGGCGTGGCGCCGAAATCGTGGATGTCGATGCTCATGGCCGGTGGTGTCTGGCCGTCGAACATCCGGGCGAACAGATGCTGCCAGCGCTGCTCGCTGCCGTTGACCGACGTCTGCACGGTGATGCTCAGCTTGCCCGGTTGACCGGGTTCGATCAGCACTTCCAGGTCGCCCGAGCCGACACAGCCGACCAGGGTGCGTCCGCGTGGCGGTTGGCCGGCGGGAAATTCAAAGGATAAGGTTTCCATCAATACGCTCCCGGGTGAATGCCGTCAGTCGAACCGACGCGGTCGATGAGCAGGCAGGCCGCGAGCAGGTCCGCAGCACCGCCGGGCGAGGCATTCAAGGCGATCAGTTGTTCGTCCAGTTCATGTAATCGGCGGCGTCCGGCGAGGCTGGCGCTGCCGCCCGCCTCCAGCACCGCCTGGGCGCCCTGTTGCATGGTGTTCAGGCCCACTTCACCAGCCCGGTAAAGCACGCAGGTGTCGGCCAGCCCCGTCATGATCGCCAACAAGGCGTCGAGCCGAGCGTTCTGTTCGCCATGGCCGGCGGCGCGGCTGCGTTGCAGCTGCGGCAAGGCACGTTGCGTCACGGCGGGGAAAGCCAATTGGGCTTCTTCCCGGGCCCCGTGGGCACCGTAACGCTGGGCAACTTGCGCGCCGTGGCTGAAAGGGCGTGGCGCGTAGCGATCGTCGAGCAAGGCCAGGCGTGCGGCGCGCAACGTCAGTGAGCCGGCTGAACAGGCTTCAGGTTCCAGCGCTGCCGCCGTGACCAGCAAGCCCAAGGCCCAGATGGCGCCGCGATGGGTGTTCACCCCATCGGTGGTAGCGAGCATCGCTTGCTCGCCCTCCCGGCCAATCCGGCCGATGGCTTCGCGCAGCGGCAAACCCGTTTCGCCAAGCGCCAAGGCGGCTTCGGCCATCTCCTTGAACGTCGGCCACAGCGACAGCGCCGAAGCGTGCATGAGGCCCAGGTGCAAATCGGTGTGGGCGCCGTTGCCGCGACGGTCCACCAGCGCCGGTTTTGGCGACAGGTCGGCTTCGTCGATCAACGCGTCCACCGCCAGGTCCGCCAGCCGCTCGGCCAGGGACAGAGGTTTGGGTTGCAGATTGAAGGCGTGCATTTACCAGCTCCTGAATTTGGCGGGCGGGTTGTAGAGACCACCGGACCACTCGACCAGATCGGCCACGCTTTTTGCCGCCAGCAATTCGCGGGTGGCGTCAGTACGGCGAATGCCGAGGTCTTCGGGCAAGGCGATCAAGCCTTCACGGCGCATGCGTGCGGTGTCTTTCGGGTCGTGCCGCAAGCCGATGGTGGTCACCCCGGCGACGGCGGCGATCATGGCCTGACGCTCTTCAAGAGATCGTGCCTTGTACAGGTAGGCGATGCCTTCCTCGGTGAGCAGGTGGGTAACGTCGTCGCCGTAGATCATGATCGGTGCCAGCGGCATGCCGCTTTTCTTCGCCACTTCCACGGCATCAAGGGTTTCGACGAAGGTCGGTTTGCCACCCTCCTGGAAAGTCTCGACCATTTGCACCACGAGTTTTTTGCCGCGTTCGAGCATCGGCTGGTCGCTATCGCCATGACGCATGTCGAGCCAGGCCGACGTGCCGTGACGACGTCCGCGTGGGTCGTGGCCCATGTTCGGGGCGCCACCGAAACCGGCCAGGCGCCCCCGGGTCACAGTGGAGGAATGACCGTCGCCATCGACTTGCAGGGTGGCGCCGATGAACAAATCCACCGCGTATTGCCCGGCCAACTGGCTAAACATCCGGTTGGAACGCAGCGAGCCATCGCGCCCGGAGAAGAACACGTCGGGCCGTGCGGCGATGTACTGCTCCATGCCCAGTTCGGTGCCGAAGCAATGCACACTTTCGACCCAGCCACTTTCGATGGCAGGGATCAGGGTCGGGTGCGGGTTCAGCGTCCAGTTGCGGCAGATCTTGCCTTTCAGGCCCAAAGATTCGCCATAAGTAGGCAGGATCAATTCTATGGCGGCGGTGTTGAACCCGATGCCATGATTCAGCGACTGCACATTGTGTTTTTCGTAGATGCCACGGATCGCCATCATCGCCATCAACACGTGCACCGGCTTGATGTGCCGAGGGTCACGGGTGAACAACGGCTCGATGTAGAACGGCTTGTCTGCCACCACCACAAAATCGACCCAGGACGCCGGGATGTCGACCCGAGGCAGGTCGCTGACGTCGTCGACCAGTTGGTTGACCTGGACGATGACGATGCCATCGCTGAAGGCCGCCGGTTCGATCAGCGCCGGCGTGTCTTCGGTGCTGGGGCCGGTGTAGATGTTGCCGGCGCGGTCGGCCATGAAACCGGCCGAGAGCACAACGTTGGGAATCAGGTCGACCACCAGGCGGGCGTAGAGCTCGATGTAGGTGTGGATCGCGCCGACTTCCAACAGTCCGTCTTCCAGTAACTGGCTGATGCGCAGGCTCTGGGTGCCGGCGAAAGAAAAGTCGAGCTTGCGGGCGATGCCGCGTTCGAACAGGTCCAGGTGCTCGGCACGACCCACGCTGGGCATGATCATGTGAAGATCGTGAAGCTTGCCCGGATCGGCCTTGGCCAGGGAGCGCGAAAGAAAATCCGCCTGCTTTTGGTTGTTACCTTCCAGCACCACCCGGTCGCCCGGAAGAATCAGCGCCTCGAGCGCCGCGACGATGTTTTCGGTGGGCAGCACCACACCGTCAGCCAGTCCCTTGACCAACTCAAGACGCCGCTGCTTTTCACTGCGCCGCCGCGTCCATCGCGAGTCGGGGGATATTGTTGTTGTCATGACCACTCCACGGGTTCGCTGTCGTGGAGGTCACCTTAGGAGCGTTGGGTAGGGGGCATCAATCAAGCGCAGCGGCGGATCGTTACGGTCAGGGTAATGGTTGGCTGGGCTGACGCCATCGCGGGCAAGCCCGCTCCCACCGGTCTCGTGAACACCATAAACTTACTGTGGGGGCGAGCCTGCTCGCGATGGGTACTTCAAATGATCATGCATATCAGAGGCAAGTTAGCTGTGCCCGCACTTGCTTCGACAGCTGTTCGGCAATTTGCAGCAACTGCGCCAGTAACGGCTCGTCGTCATCCATGTACCCCTCATATTCCGCCAAATTGCGTCGTTCATGGCACAGTGCTAACAGCCGTACCTCGACCCTGTTCACATCGGCGGTATGCACCAGACACTGAAAAACCAGATAACGTTTATCGGACCGATATCCGCTCAGGCGCAATGCAGTCAATGCAATGGCATGAGCGGCGTTATAGGCCAGGTCGAAGCGACCGGCGAACGATAATGACGCCGTTTGTGCATCCTTGAGACGATCTGCTGCCGAGCGCATTAACCCTTCGCACTCCCTGCGATCTGGTGGTTCGGCTTTTAATCCACCACTACGTAACAGATTCTCCAGATTCTCGTTGCCGCCCATCCGTGGACTCCAACAGGCTCGCGCCCATCAAGTTGATTTTGTCCTGCTGCGCTACACGCACGACGAAGCTATTCTCGGCGGACAGTTTTGTCATCCAGTCGTCAGGGGTGTACAGCGTCGGGTTCAGGGGGCGGCCCAGCTGTTCTTCCAGAGGTAAAAGCCGCTCCATCACGTCACTGTAGTTCAGGCCCTGACCGATCAACATGAGATCAATGTCACTGGATGCGTTTGCCTCGTCCTTGGCAACGGACCCATAGATGAATGCCCAGATGAGCTGACTGGAGAACGGCTGCAGTGCATCACGAACAGGATCGGCAATGCCAAATGTCTTGCGGGTGATGCCCAGCAACTCGGCATAAATTGGACAGTCGGGATTGGCCTGATAGTGAATCTGATTACCCTGCCGGAACATGGTCAGCACACCCGCTCGCTGCAGTCTGTCCAGTTCTCGTACGAGGCTACCTTTTCCCATCTGTGCCCATCGAGCGATCTCATTGGTGTAGAAACTGCGCTCAGGTTTCCCGAATATCAGCCCCAGCACCTTTTGCTGGGTAGCCGTAAACAGAGCATTACTCAGGGAAAGCGTATTCACGGCAACCACCTATCGGTCCCAAAAAAGGAACGATAGGTCCCTTTTTGGGAATCTTCAAGACTCAGCCCAACCCCGCCGCCGCCAACATCTCTTCCACCCCCAACAAATCCGGCACCTTCGCCACCTGGTCAGCCACCTGCACCGCCGCTTTTTCCAACGGGCACAACGGCACATCGACATAGCTCAACTGGCTGTCGAGCTTGTAGGAGCGCGGGATGCCCTGGACCAGCATGGCGATGAATTTCAGTTCCGGGCGGCCGCCCAGGGCGTTGAGGACGACGATACGGGCGCGTTCGCCGATCACGATCTTGTTGCCACAGGCCGACTCGAAACTGATCAGCGGTATCTGCCGGTTACGCCAGGTGACACGACCCAGGTACCACGGTGGCGTGTCGAGATCGAACGCGCCGGCCTGGTAGTCGATCAACTCGGCGATCGCCACGTTCGGCAGGATCAGCGTGCGGTCGGCCAGGGGCAACAAAAGCCCGGTCAGGTTGCTGGTGCGGTGTTCAAGCATGGGTTTTGCTCCACAACGCGATGCTGTCGAGCAACACCGATTCCTGGTAGGGCTTGCCAAGGTAGTCGTTGACGCCAATCGCCATGGCGCGATCCCGGTGTTTCTGTCCGGTACGCGAAGTAATCATGATGATCGGCAGATGCCGCAACCGTTCGTCGGCGCGCACCTGGGTGGCGACTTCAAAACCGTCCATGCGCGGCATCTCGATATCCAGCAGCATCAGGTCGGGCATGTGATCTTCGAGCAACAGCATGGCATCGACACCGTCTTTGGCCGTCAGCACGCTCATGCCGTGTCGTTCGAGCAAGCGGCTGGTCACCTTGCGTACCGTGACCGAATCATCCACCACCAGCACCAGCAACGGCTTGTGCGCCTCGGCCTCGCTGACCTGTCCTGGCGCGCGTTGCGCCACCCGCGCCTGCATGGCGCGAATGGGGGCCAGCAGGTCGAGAATCAGCACCACCCGGCCGTCGCCAAGGATCGTCGCACCCGATAACCCCTGGACCGCCGCAAATTGGGGGCCAAGACTTTTCACCACGATTTCCCGGGTGCCGGCCATGGCGTCGACCTGCACGGCGACGTGACGTTCATTGCATTGCACCAGCAACACCGGCAACGGCTGGCTCTGGCCGAGCAGTTTCGGGCGAGAGCCGGTGTTCAGCAGTTCGCCCAGGTAGCACAACTCATAGCGCTGCCCGGCGTACTGGTAAGTCGGCGGATCGAGTCGGTAATGCTCTTCGAGCTCAACGGGCAGCACACGCACGATGCCGTCGATGGTGTTGAGCGGGATCGCATATTGATCCTCGCCACAGTGCACCATCAGCGCGCGGTTGACTGACACGGTGAACGGCAGGCGAATGCGAAAATGAACGCCCTGCCCCGGCACGGACTCGATGCTCATGTTGCCGCCCAGTTGCCGGACCTCTTCATGGACCACGTCCATGCCCACGCCACGCCCGGATATCTGGGTGATTTTCTCGGCAGTGGAAAACCCTGGCTGCAGGATGAATTGCAGCACGTCGCGATCGCTGAGGTCGCTGTCCGGGGACAGCAAGCCGCGCTTGATCGCCTTGCGCCGCACCGCGTCCAGCGGCACGCCGGCGCCGTCGTCGCGAATGTCGAAAATCATGTCGCCGCCTTCCCGGGACAGGTCAAGGGTAATCCGTCCCTGCGCCGGCTTGCCCGCTGCCACGCGCGCCTCGGCCGACTCAAGGCCATGATCGACGGCGTTGCGCAGCATGTGTTCCAGCGGCGCCGCCATGCGCTCCAGCATGTTGCGGTCCATCTCGCCCTCGGCATTGCCCACGACGAAGGCCACGTCCTTGCCCAACTCACTGGCGACCTGGCGGACGATGCGTTTCAGGCGTGGCAGCATGCGCTCGAAGGGCACCATGCGCGTGCGCATCAGGCCTTCCTGCAATTCGCTGTTGATGCGGCCCTGCTGTTGCAGCAGGTTCTGTGCATCCTGATTGCGCCGGTCGAGGGTTTCCTTGAGGTCGAGCAAATCCGAAGCGGACTCGAACAGCGCCCGCGACAGTTGCTGCAATTGCGAGTGACGATCCATTTCCAGGGGGTCGAATTCTTCGTAGCCCGAACGCTCGGCATCCACTTGCTGGCGGCTGAGAATCCGCCCCTGGGTTTCCGTGTCGAGCCGGCGCAGTTGATCGCGCATGCGCTCAATCGTGGTTTCCATCTCGTTGAGCGTCACGTGCGCATCATTGGCCTGCTGTTCGATGCGGCCATGGAAAATTGAGGTTTCCCCGGCGAGGTTGACCAGATCGTCGAGCAGTTCCGCCGAAACCTTGACCATGTCGGCGCCGGCATCGGCCGGTGGCACGGGCGTCTCGACCTTGGGAGCCACCGGTACAGTGGCCACCGCTTCCTGCGGATGACTGAAGTTGCGGATCGCATCGATCAACCGATCTGCCGGCGGCAGCGGTTGCCCGGCGCGGGTGGCGTCGAGCATTTGTGCCAACCGGTCATGGCTGCCCTGCAACAGGCCGAACAATGCGTCGGTGGGTTTCAACACGCCGGCCGACAAGCCTTCATAGAGGAATTCCAGCTCATGGGCCAGATCGCCGATGGGCGCGATTTCCACCATCCGCGCGCCACCCTTGAGCGTGTGCAGATCGCGCAGCAGGGTTTCCACTTCCTGGCGGTTCGAAGGTTCGGCCTGCCAGCGCACTAACGCTGCACCGGAATTCTCGATGATGTCGAAGCCTTCCTCGAGGAAGATTTCGAGCAATTCCGGATCATGTGCCGACGACTCCTCAACCCGTGTCGGCTCGGCGACTTCGGGCGCGCCGGCCTTGCCCTGGCGAAATTCGCGGATGGCTTCGATCAGCTCTGCCGGATCGCTCAACGGTTTTCGGGTCTGTAACTGCTCAAGCAGTTGCGCGAGCCGGTCATGGCTTTGTTGAAGCAGCAGCGCCAGTGCCTCGGCGTGGTTATAGCGACGATCTACCAGCCCTTCATAGAGGCTTTCCAATTCATGGGCGAGATCGCCAACCGGCTCGACCTCGGCCATCCGCGCACCGCCCTTGAGCGTGTGCAGATCGCGCTGCAATGAGAGCAGCGGTGCGGCGTTTTCCGGATCGTCCAGCCACCGCTGCAAGGCCTGGCCAGCGCTTTCAAGGATGTCCACCGCCTCTTCGAGAAAGATCGTGACGATCTCCTCGTCCACCCCGGCTGGCGGTTCGCTTTGCTCGAGTTGCGCCGTGGCATCACTCAACTCGCGGATGCTCAGACTTCGGCTGCCATCGCTGCGAATCAGGCCCATGGCGGAGGGGTCGAGGCCTTCGTCGAGCAATTCGCGCAAGGCCCGGATCCGTGCAGGCGCCGGGCTGACTTCCTGGCCAGCGGCCAGTTCGTCGAGCATGTTGATCAGCGCTTCATGGGCGCCTTGTGCCTCGTGGAAAAACCGTTCGCTGACGGCCAGACTGCTTTCTTCCACCGCGCCATACAGGTCGAGCAAGGCTTCGCAGAGTTCGTCCACCGGGTGCAGGTCGGCCAGGTGCGCACCTTCTCCAAGGGTGGTGAGTTCATCGAGCAACGCACTGAGTTCCTGGCGTTCGCCGGGATGCTGCTGCCAGCGCTGCAACAGGCTCTCGGCGTCCAGCAGGATATCCATGCCCTGGGCCAGAAAGTTGTTGATCAACTGCGGGTCGCGCCTGGTTCGCTGCGCCGCGCTAGGAGTGGTCAACGCGGTTTCCAGCCGCTCGGCCAATATTGCTCGGGCTCGCTGGACCAGTGAGGCGGCACCGGGAATCGGTGCCAGTGGATCGACCTTCAACTGCCGCAAGCCAACCCGGAACAGGCCCTCGGCCTCCAGCAGCAATTCGACCTCGTCCAGGTCCAGGGCGATCAGGTGCGCCTTGTACTCACGGGCCAACATGTCCAGTGGCACCGCCAGCTCGTAGATAGGCTGCACGCCAGCCATCGACGCGCTGCCCTTGAGCGTGTGCAACGCGCGTTGCAGCTCGTCACTGGCGGGCAACGGCACGTGCTCGGCGGCCTGGTCGAGGTAACGATCAAGGCTGGCCAGGTGGGTCTCGGCTTCCTTGCGGAAGATCTCCAGCAACAACGGGTCCAGCGCTGCAACGTCCTGAACGTCTTCATCGGCCTGCGGCTCGTCGCCTTTGGCGAGGGCGTGAGCGCGGGCGGCCAACTGGTCGACGTCGGCGCGCTGTCGCTGGGCATGAGCGGCGTACTCCTCGATCAGGCCCGGCAACAACTCCAACACATCCCCAAGCAGCTTTTGGACCTCCGGGCCGGGCTGAACGCTGTGCTCCAGCACACGGTTGAGCAGGTTTTCCACGGTCCAGGCCAGCTCTCCCAGCACCAGAGCGCGGACCATCCGTCCACTGCCCTTGAGGGTGTGAAAGGCCCTGCGCAATTCAACCAGGCTCGTGTCATCGGCAGGATCGGCCCGCCAACGCGGCAAATATTCACGCAGGATGTCGAGGACCTCGTCTGTTTCCTCAAGGAACACTTCACGCAATTCCTCGTCCACCGGCGCTTCGCCGGGGGGAGGTGGCAGGAGGCTGCCTGGGGAGCTGAGCGCTGGCGGGTTGACCGCCGTCGAAGGGCTGGTCAGTACATCGGCGAGGGTCTGGACGACGTCGGGATCGTCCAGCTCCTGCAAATCCTGCATGACCTGCGCTTCGCTGGGGCTCAGGACATCTTCGAGTACGGGCACATCGTTTTCGCGAGGGAAAAAGCCGAGCGACGCCAGGCTGGTTTCGGCGACGTCAAGCAACTGTTCGCTGGCCGCCTCGGGGTCGTCGCTCAGACGCTCCAGGTAATACTCGATGCTGGTGATGACGTCGGCCAGGCTGTCCAGTTCCTCCCAGTCAGGTTGCCCCGGCTCTACCAGCAAATGCTCGCGGATAAAGTGATTGGCGGTTTCGACCAGGCTCGCCGCCCTGCCCAGCGCGATCAAAGCCAGCGCGCCGCGCACCTGGGTGAGCAACGCAGGCAGCGGTTGCAGGGTCTGGCGATCCCAGTCTGCATCGATGTAGTCGACGATCATGTCCTTGGCCTGTTGCAGACAGATACGCGCTTCCTTGATCACGATCTGGTGGATCTGCGTCAGGTCGATAGTCGGCAGGGTGTCTTCCTGGCTTTGGGGCTCGACGGTGCCCACCATGCCCGCCAGGGTCGCCTCGACGTAGAGCAAGGCCCCGGCGACATCCATGAGAACCGCATCGTCGGGTTCGCGCTGGCCCTGGACCAGGCTCAGTACCATCGCCAGCTGATCGATAATGACCTTGCGTGGCTGGCCGAAACCGAGCACCGCCAGGGTGTCGGCGATCTGTCGTAACGGCGCGAGCAGGCTGTCGAGGTCAGCGGTGTGCTGGCGGTCGCTGCGCACGAACAGGTCGAGGCGTTCCTTGACCCGAACCAACTCTTCGCACAGCGCGGCCAGGACCGAACGCATCGCATCGCGGTCGGGACCGGCCAACCGCACGTGCTCTTCGTCGGCCATTGCGCTGCCTGGCAGCGCGTCGTCCAGTGCATAGCGATCTTTCATGGTCTGCATTTGCCCGGTAGGGTGTTCCGCCTTGGCGATGTAGAACAGCAGGCTCTTGAACAGCTCCTGCGGCGCCGGCTGGTTGATCGCGGACATGCCCTGTTCGAGCATGCGCTTGAGTTCCTTGTCGGCGTCCTTCAACAGGCTGCGCAAGGCCGGGCTGTTGGCAATCACACCGTCGCGCATGCCTTCGACCAGCGCTGACGCCACTTGCCACAACGGGCCAAGAGGCGCATCGCCGCACAGCCCTTCAAGACGGGAAAACACCTTGGCCAAGTAAGCCAGGTGCGTCTCGTCATCCTGTTCGCGCAGCAACCCGACCAGGGCCATTTGCATCATCTGACGCCATTTGCGCAACACATTCGGCAAGTCCGTCGGTTCCAGCAACGTCAGCGCCTCTTCATCGAGGGGCGGCAGGTCTTGCCATTGCGGAGCGAACAAGCTGGTTTCCGAAAGCAGGCTCTCGCCGCGCAGGCTGCGCAGATCGTTGATCAGTGGCAATACCGCCAACGGCAGGTCGCGACGGGCGCCCTGCACTCGGTCCAGGTAGACCGGTAATTGACCGAGGGCCTGCATCAGCAGATGGATCGCCTCGTCCCGATGGCTGACGCGTTTCTGCCGCACAGCGCTGGCCAACTGTTCCATTTCCTCGGCGAGCAGGGCCGCACCGTAGAACTCGACCATCTGCAGGCTGCCGTGAACCTGATGGATGCACGCCAGGCATTCATCCAGGGCGTGCGTCGCCTGTGGGTCATCGAGCAACGTTTCCATCGCCTGATGAGCCACTTTCAACGTTTCGGCAATCTCGCCCTTGACCCACTCGAGGGCCACATAGTCGTGCCGATCAGCCATAACGACTCCGATCACTGTCCATACAAGCGCGCGTCACACTTTATCCACAGTCTGCGCCTTGGCGGCCGGCAAGGTGAAACCCGACACCGAGCGGCGCAACTGGCTGGCCATTTTCGCCAGGTTGCCGATGCTGTCAGCCGTGGCGGTGGAACCGGACGAGGTCTGCGTAGTGATTTGCTGGATCACGTTCATCGTCAGGGAAATCTGGCCGGCCGACGAGGTCTGTTGCTGCGCGGCGTTGGAGATACTCTGGATCAGCGCCGCCAGGGTCTTGGAGACCCCTTCGATTTCTTCCAGTGCCACTCCGGCATCCTGCGCCAGGCGCGCGCCGCGTACCACCTCGGTGGTGGTCTGCTCCATGGAGATGACCGCTTCGTTGGTGTCGGTCTGGATCGCCCGCACCAGGGTTTCGATCTGCCGGGTCGCGGCGGATGAGCGCTCGGCCAGCCGCTGGACTTCATCGGCGACCACCGCAAAACCACGTCCGGCGTCGCCGGCCATCGACGCCTGGATAGCCGCGTTCAGGGCGAGGATGTTGGTCTGATCGGCAATGTCATCGATCAGGCTGACAATATCGCCGATTTCCTGTGACGACTCGCCCAGGCGCTTGATGCGCTTGGCGGTGTCCTGGATCTGCTCGCGAATGTTGTCCATGCCGTGGATGGTGTTGTGCACCACCTCGTTTCCCTTGTTGGCGATTTCCACCGAGCGCTCGGCCACCGCCGAGGATTCGGCAGCATTGGCCGACACCTGATCGATCGATTGCGCCATGTCGTTGATCGCGGTGGAGGCTTCGCTGATCTGCTGGGCCTGATGTTCCGAAGCCTGCGCCAGATGCATCGCGGTGGCCTGGGTTTCCTGCACCGCAGCCGCAACCTGGCCAGCGGTGAGGTTGATCGTGGCCACCAGATCGCGCAATTGGTCCACGGAATAGTTGATCGAGTCGGCGATGGTCCCGGTGAAGTCTTCGGTGACCGAGGCGGTCACGGTGAGGTCGCCGTCGGCCAGGTCTTCGATTTCGTCGAGCAGACGCATGATCGCGTTCTGGTTGCGTTCATTCTTCTCGGCGGTCTCGCGCAGCTGGCGATTGGTCTCACGCACCATCACCAGGCCGATGAGGATGATCGAGGCCAGGGCCAGCAAACCCAGCACGTAGCCGCCGATGGTGTCGGTGTCGCGCCCACCGGCCAGGTTCTCCAGGCGCACGGCCAATTGCGAGGCTTCGTCCAGCAGGGTTTGTGACAGGCTGAAAATATTGGTCGCCGACTCACGAACCTTGAACAGTTCCGGCGAGGTTTCGAGGATCTCATCCACCGACCCCGAGACGAACTCGAACAGCTCGGAAATCTCGAGCAACCGGGCGCGGGCATCGTGGTCCTCGACCTGGCTGATCTTCAGTGCCGGATTACCCTGCAACATGCCGGTGAGCACCTGGCCGAAACGGGTGGCATCGCGGCCAAACGCATCGGCAGCCTGTTGAGAATTCTCGTCGCCGGACAGCACGGTGTTCACCGCGCCGAGGATCCGCTCAGCCAGCAGCGACTGGCGCTGAGCCATCGCCACCTGTGCAGCCGGGGCGCCCCGCTGCAGGAGGATTTCGACAACCTTTTCGTACTCGATCTGCAACTGCGGAACGGTTTCGGCCAGGGTCGCGGCCACCTGATGCAGGGACAGCACGGTCTGTTCACTGGACAGGATCGCATCGGTGTTTTTCAGCAGGCGCTCCCAGTCCATCTGTACCGCGCGCATTTCCGGGCGCACGCTCGACGGCGCCGGCGGCAGGCCGGTGGCCGGGTCGCCTTTCTTCAGGTAGCCCCAGCGCTGGGCGAAATCGTTGCGCGCATCACTCAGCAATTTGAAGGCGGCCGCCTTGCCGGCGGCCGCCTCGGTCGCGTTCTTGGCGATGCGCTGGGACAGCACGCGCAGCTCGCCGGCGTGGCCGATGTACTGTTTGTCGTACGTGGCCTGCGTATTGAGGTAAGCGAAGTTGGCAAACAGCAGCATGATGAAGATGATCAGCGCGATGAACAGCACGATGATCTGCGATCGGCTGCGCGATCCTTCCGGCCTGCCTGGTTTTGCTTTTGTCATCGGTCCTCGCCCATTTGAACCTCGCCTTTTTGACCTAGCTCAAGACTCCGCTGTGGGAGCGGGCTTGCTCGCGAAAGCGGTGTGTCAGGCAACACAAGTTTCGACTGGCACACCGCTTTCGCGAGCAAGCCCGCTCCCACAATGGGTTCTCTGTTGCTGCAACTACACCGCTACATTCATGAAACTTGCAGACCGCGCCAGCGCAAACAGACTGAACACCCGCCAGTCATATTCACGCTTGAAATGCCCGCTGACGAACTCAGCCTTGGCGCCCTGTCGCTCCCCCACCGGCAGCGGCTCGAAACTGTCCTGCTCGAAGTGCTGCAAACCGCACACCTCATCGACCAACAACCCGGCAAATACGTCCGCATGCTCCACCACCAGCACCCGTCGCTGCTTGCGTACGGGTGAGAGTTCATGACCGAAGAATCCACACAGATCCATCATCGGCAGGAGGCGCCCACGCAGGTTGGCCACGCCCTTGACCCAGGGCTTGACCCCTGGCAGCGGGGTGAACCTTGGCTCGTGGAGTATTTCGCTGACTTCGCCCATCGGCGCGACGTACCAGTGCTCCCCCAAGCGAAAGCCGATGCCACTCCAGCCGTCCTGTCGAGTTGGTTGCGACGGCAGGTCCGCCGCCAGCAGGCGGCAGCGCTGGTCGATCTGCAACAACAGTTCGAAGGCGGTCAGCGACTCGGTCATGGCCGGACGATCAACCGGCCAGCACGTTGTTCAGCGTCTTGATCAGGGTGTCTTCATCGACCGGTTTGGTCAGGTAATCCCTGGCGCCCTGGCGCGTGCCCCAGACCTTGTCGGTTTCCTGGTCCTTGGTGGTGATGATGATCACCGGGATGTGCCCGGTTTCCGGGTCCTTGGTCAACTGGCGGGTTGCCTGGAAACCGTTCAGGCCAGGCATGACGATGTCCATCAGCACCGCGTCGGGCTTTTCCTGGCGGGCAAGCGCTACGCCGTCGGCGCCGTTCTCGGCTTTCAACACTTCGTGACCGTGTTTTTCCAGCATGCCGGTCAATTTGTACATTTCAGTCGGCGAATCATCGACGATCAGAATACGTGCCATGGTTTTCCCCATTTTTCTTGTCGACGCCGGGCCCGCTGGCCAAGCGTCACTGCATGTCCTGTTGCGGCAATACGGCGGCGAAGCCCGGAACATGGGCCTGGATCGCGCTCAGCAATTCGTCCTTGCTGAATGGCTTGGTCAAAAACTGATCAGAACCGACAATGCGCCCCTTGGCTTTGTCGAAAAGCCCGTCCTTGGAGGACAGCATGATCACAGGTGTGGACTTGAACGCGTGATTGTTCTTGATCAGGGCGCAGGTCTGATAGCCATCCAGACGCGGCATCATGATGTCCACAAAGATGATGCCTGGATGATTGTCGGCAATCTTGGCCAGGGCATCAAAACCGTCGATGGCCGTAATGACCTCACACCCCACGTTCTTGAGCAGCGTTTCGGCGGTGCGGCGAATCGTCTTCGAATCGTCGATCACCATGACCTTCAAGGCGCTGGAATGCTGATCCATAAATGCTCTACCGTCGCCTTTGCGAATCATTTTGTCCGTTTTCGGACCTTCGGTGGCTCGAAACCCTTGATAAGCAAGGGTCCGTACGACATGGCAGCCTTTTTAGCACAGTCTCCAAACGCAATCTATCGGCCAGCCTGCTCGATGGTTTTTCCTTGACCGGGGACACACTCGGCGCCAATCTGACGCCACTTTTTACGCCGATCTTCTGATCTTCTGTAGGAGCGAGCATGCTCGCGATGGTCGCCAACGATAACGCTGGCAGCCTGACACCCCGCGGTGTTTTCCAGTCCATCGCGAGCATGCTCGCTCCTACAGGTCATCAACAGCCCCCATTTTTTGAGGAATGACCCATGAGCGTTCGCGTCGGGATTGTCATGGACCCTATCGCCAGCATCTCCTATAAGAAGGATAGCTCGCTGGCCATGCTGTTGGCCGCGCAGAAACGCGGCTGGGAACTGTTCTATATGGAACAGCGCGACCTCTATCAGCTCGAGGGCCAGGCGCGGGCGCGCATGCGTCCACTGAAAGTGTTTGCCAACCCGGAAAAATGGTTCGAACTGGAGTCCGAGCAAGACGCCCTGCTCAGCGACCTCGACGTGATCCTGATGCGCAAGGATCCGCCGTTCGACATGGAATTCGTCTATTGCACCTACTTGCTGGAACAGGCCGAGAGCGCCGGCGTGCTGGTGGTCAACAAGCCGCAAAGCCTGCGTGACTGCAATGAAAAGCTGTTCGCCACGCTGTTCCCGCAGTGCACGCCGCCGACCGTGGTGAGCCGCCGCGCCGACGTATTGCGTGAATTCGCCGCCAAACATGGCGATGTGATTCTCAAGCCGCTGGACGGCATGGGTGGCACCTCGATCTTCCGTCACCGCGCAGGCGATCCGAACCTGTCGGTGATCCTGGAGACCCTGACCTCCCTGGGCAACCAGCAGATCATGGGCCAGGCGTACCTGCCGGCGATCAAGGACGGCGACAAACGCATCCTGATGATCGACGGCGAGCCTGTGGACTACTGCCTGGCGCGGATCCCGGCCGCTGGCGAAACCCGTGGGAACCTGGCGGCCGGTGGTCGTGGCGAAGCCCGTCCGCTCAGCGAGAAAGATCGCTGGATTGCCGCGCAAGTCGGCCCGACCCTGCGCGCCAAAGGTTTGCTGTTCGTGGGCCTGGACGTGATCGGCGAGCACCTGACCGAGATCAACGTCACCAGTCCGACCTGCATTCGTGAGATCGATAATGCCTTCGGCACCGACATCGGCGGCATGCTGATGGAGGCCATTGAGAAGAAGCTGCAAGCTGCAAGCTGCGAGCCGCAAGCGTAAAGAGCAGCGACAGCTTGTCGCTTGCACCTTGAAGCTTGCAGCTAAAAACCACCATTGCGTTATCATGCCCGCCCCATGAAAACGCTATGGTGGTTTTTTTTGCCATGACACTTCCGTCCGATCTCCCCGCTGAACTCGCCCATCGTGGCGTGCGCCCGGCCGATCGCCTCGGATTTACCCTGTTTCTGGCGGCGTTGATTCACCTGGCGTTGTTACTGGGCGTCGGCTTCACCATGGTCGAGCCCCAGCAGATCAGCAAGACCCTGGAAATCACCCTCGCCACCTTCAAGAGTGAAAAGAAGCCGCAAAAGGCCGATTTTCTCGCTCAGGAAAACCAGGAAGGCAGCGGCACCCTGGACAAAAAGGCGATCCCCAAGACCACCGAGGTCGCACCGTTCCAGGACAACAAGGTGCAGAAGGTCACCCCGCCGCCGGCAGCCAAGCCACAAGTCCAGGAAACTGCGCCCAAGGCCGCCGTCACCACCGTCGCGCCGAAGCCGAAAAAAGCAGCAGCCAAGACCGAAGAACCCAAACCCGTCACCAAGCCTGCAGTGGCCGCACCGACATTTGACAGTGAACAACTGTCCAGCGACATCGCCAGCCTGGAAGCGGAGCTGGCCCAGGAACAACAGCTCTACGCCAAGCGCCCGCGCATCCACCGCCTGAGCGCCGCCTCGACCATGCGCGACAAGGGCGCCTGGTACAAGGATGAATGGCGCAAGAAGGTCGAGCGTATCGGCAACCTCAATTATCCCGACGAAGCCCGGCGCAAACAGATCTACGGCAACCTGCGACTGATGGTCTCGATCAACCGCGACGGCTCGCTGTATGAAGTGCTGGTGCTCGAATCCTCCGGGCAACCGCTGCTGGACCAGGCCGCCCAGCGCATTGTCAGGCTGGCCGCACCGTTCGCACCGTTCACCGGCGACCTGTCGGACATCGACCGCCTGGAAATCATCCGCACCTGGAAATTCGCCCGTGGGGATCGCCTGTCCAGCAACTGATCGCTGCTCCCCTGCCTCCTACAGTTGAGGGTGAATTCGTTTTACGGTGCATCCCCAGCTTGTCAGTTCGCCCCCCGAACGCCACACTAGCGCTCATGAAAAATGTCAGCCCCAGCTACCTCAAGCATCACTTCCTGATCGCCATGCCACATATGGCCGACCCGAACTTTGCGCACACCTTGACCTATATCGTCGAGCACACGGCCAACGGTGCCATGGGGCTGGTGGTCAACCGCCCGCAAGAGCTGAACCTGGCCGACATTCTCGAACAACTTCGCCCAGACATCGAACCGCCGGCGCTGTGCCAGCATGTACCGATTTTCATCGGTGGCCCGGTGCAGACCGATCGCGGTTTTGTCCTGCACCCCTCGGGGCAGAAATACCAGGCGACCGTCGATCTGGAAGGCGAGCTCTCGCTGTCCACCTCCCAGGACGTGCTGTTTGCCATCGCTGACGGCGTCGGTCCCGCCAGGAGCCTGATCACCCTGGGCTACGCCGGCTGGGAAGCGGGGCAACTGGAATCGGAGCTTGCGCAAAACGCCTGGCTGACCTGCCCGTACGACGCAGACATCCTGTTCAACACCAGCAGCGAACTGCGCCTGGACGCCGCGGCCAAACATCTGGGCATCAACCTCAGCCTGCTCACCAGCCAGGCGGGGCACGCCTGATGGCTTTGCGCCTGATCCTGGGTTTCGACTACGGCACCAAACAGATCGGCGTGGCAGTCGGCCAGGTCGTGACCGGCCAAGCCCGCGAGCTGTGCACGTTGAAGGCACAAAATGGCATTCCCGACTGGAACCAGGTCGAAGCCCTCATCAAAGAGTGGAAGCCCGACGCCGTGGTGGTCGGCCTGCCGCTGAACATGGATGGCACGCCGAGCGACATGTGCGCCCGCGCAGAAAAATTCGCCCGGCGACTCAATGGCCGTTTCAACCTGCCCTTCTATACCCATGACGAACGCCTGACCACGTTCGAGGCCAAGGGCGAACGCCTGGCGCGTGGTGGGCAAAAAGGCAGTTACCGTGACAACCCCGTTGACGCCATTGCCGCCGCCCTGCTGTTGCAGGGTTGGCTCGACGAAAACGGCGAGCTGTTCGACACCTGATGCATTCAACCCGGAAGAGCCGCCTAGCGGCTCTTTTAGTGATAACCCGAACCCATCAAGCTTCAGCGGTCTCGGGCCCAAGAAGGAGCAACCATGAGCCTGCCAAATCCCGCCGAACTGATCAGCCAGATGGCGATCCGTCTCAAGGCACACCTGGAACACCGGGGCATCAGCGAACCGCGCTACATCGGTATCCGTACCGGCGGCGTGTGGGTGGCCCAGGCCCTGCTCAAAGAGCTGGGCAGTGAAGAACCGCTCGGCACGCTCGACGTTTCCTTCTACCGCGACGACTTCAGCCAGAACGGCCTGCACCCGCAAGTGCGTCCTTCGGCGCTGCCCTTCGAAATCGAAGGCCAGGACCTGGTGTTGGTCGACGATGTGCTGATGAGTGGCCGCACCATCCGCGCGGCGATGAACGAACTGTTCGACTACGGTCGCCCGGCCAGCGTGACACTGGTCTGCCTGCTGGACCTGGACGCTGGCGAGCTGCCTATCCGCCCGAACGTGCTCGGCGCCACCCTGACGCTTGCCGCCCATGAGAGGGTGAAACTGTCCGGGCCGGAACTTCAGCTCGAGCTGCAAGACCTCGCCCTTTAATCCGCCCTATTGAGAGTCCCCCTCGCGATGACGCCTCTAGACACCAAGCGCCCGCTGCAGCTCAATGATCAGGGCCAGCTGCGCCACTTCCTCTCGCTCGACGGCTTGCGCCGCGAGCTGCTGACGGAAATCCTCGACACTGCCGACTCGTTCCTCGAAGTCGGTGCCCGGGCGGTCAAGAAAGTCCCGCTGCTACGCGGCAAGACCGTGTGCAACGTGTTCTTCGAGAACTCCACCCGCACCCGCACCACCTTCGAACTGGCCGCCCAACGCCTCTCCGCCGACGTGATCACCCTGAACGTGTCCACTTCGTCGGCAAGCAAGGGCGAAACGCTGCTCGATACGCTGCGCAACCTTGAAGCCATGGCCGCCGACATGTTCGTCGTGCGCCACGGTGATTCCGGTGCCGCGCACTTCATCGCCGAGCATGTGTGCCCACAGGTGGCGATCATCAATGGCGGCGACGGCCGGCATGCGCACCCGACCCAGGGCATGCTCGACATGCTGACGATCCGCCGGCACAAGGGCAGTTTCGAAAACCTGTCGGTAGCCATCGTTGGCGACATCCTGCACTCGCGGGTGGCGCGCTCGAACATGCTGGCGCTCAAAACCCTCGGTTGCCCCGACATCCGCGTGATCGCACCGAAAACCCTGCTGCCGATCGGCATCGAACAGTACGGCGTGAAGGTCTATACCGACATGGCCGAAGGCCTCAAAGACGTCGATGTGGTCATCATGCTGCGCCTGCAACGCGAACGCATGGCCGGTGGCCTGCTGCCGAGCGAAGGCGAGTTCTACCGCCTGTTCGGCCTGACCACCGCACGCCTGGCCGGCGCCAAGCCGGACTGCATCGTGATGCATCCGGGCCCGATCAACCGCGGGGTGGAAATCGAGTCGGCGGTAGCCGATGGACCGCACTCGGTGATTCTCAACCAGGTGACCTACGGCATCGCCATTCGCATGGCAGTGCTGTCCATGGCCATGAGCGGGCAGACTGCGCAGCGCCAATTCGAACAGGAGAACGCCCAGTGAAGCTCAGCATTCTCGGCGCCCGCGTCATCGATCCAGCCAGCGGCCTGGATCAAGTTACCGATATCCATATCGAAGCCTGCAAGATCGTCGCCCTCGGCGCCGCACCCGCCGGTTTCGTGGCCGTCGAGTCCATCGATGCCAAGGGCCTGGTGGCCGCCCCTGGGCTGGTCGACCTGAACGTCGCCCTGCGTGAACCGGGCTACAGCCGCAAAGGCTCGATTGTCAGCGAAACGCGCGCAGCCGCTGCCGGCGGCGTGACCAGCCTGTGCTGCCCGCCGAAGACAAAACCGGTGCTGGACACCTCCGCCGTGGCCGAATTGATCCTCGACCGCGCCCGCGAGGCCGGCAACACCAAGGTCTTCCCGATTGGCGCCTTGAGCAAGGGCCTGGACGGCGAACAGCTCGCCGAGCTCGTGGCATTGCGCGATGCCGGTTGCGTGGCATTTGGCAACGGCCTGGAGAGTTTCCGCAATACCCGCACCCTGTGCCGGGCGCTGGAATACGCGGCGACTTTCGACCTGACCGTGATTTTCAACTCACAGGACCATGACCTGGCCGAAGGTGGTCTGGCCCATGAAGGTCCGACGGCCAGCTTCCTCGGCTTGCCGGGCATCCCGGAAACCGCCGAAACCGTCGCCCTGGCCCGCGACCTGCTGCTGGTCGAGCAAAGCGGCGTGCGCGCGCACTTCAGCCAACTGACCAGCGCCCGCGGTGTGGCCCTGATTGCCCAGGCCCAGGCCCGCGGCCTGCCGGTGACCGCCGATGTCGCCCTGTATCAGTTGATCCTGACCGACGAGGCTCTGATCGACTTCAGCAGCCTCTATCACGTCCAGCCGCCGCTGCGCACCCGCGCCGACCGCGACGGCCTGCGCGAGGCGGTGAAGTCGGGGGTGGTTTCGGCGATCTCCAGTCATCACCAACCCCACGAGCGCGACGCCAAACTCGCACCTTTCGGCGCGACCGAACCAGGCATCAGCAGCGTCGAACTGCTGCTGCCGCTGGCGATGACACTGGTGGACGATGGTCTGCTGGACCTGCCGACGCTGCTGGCGCGCCTGAGTGCCGGCCCTGCCGAAGCATTGCGCCTGCCGGCCGGCAAACTGACGGTGGGTGGCGCCGCCGACATCGTGCTATTCGACCCGACGGCTTCGACCGTGGCCGGTGAGCGCTGGTTGTCCAAGGGCGAGAACTGCCCGTTCATCGGACACAGCTTGCCGGGCGTGGTGCGTTACACCCTGGTGGATGGGCGGATCAGTCACCAAGCGTAATATACTGCATAGGGGGCACCAGATTGCCCCCTCATGCGGTAAACATCCACGAACATAACTCACTTCAAAGACACCAGGCACTTACCCTCCACCCGAATTGACGCGCGTTTAAATCAGATACGACACGCACATTCCTCGTCAGAAATTTCTGCCAAGCCTATAAGCTTTTATAAAGCTTTGCGTACGAAACATTCTGTAATCGCTCCTAGTTTGATACTCCCTTCCTCCTTATCCGATCCAACCTACAGAACTACAGGACTCTGTCAGCCTGTTTATCAATTAAAATTCAAAAAGCATGGAGAAACGTCAATGGAGGAAAATCGATGAACTGGACGTATCCATTAGTCACCTTCGCAACCGCTGCGGTCGCGATCGCCATGATAATAAAAAACCATGCAGACTCTACATATAACACTAGTCAAGACTCCGCCATCATTCCGATAGCCTCAGTATTTATTGTATTTTTCATACTCATCGGCACCCACTTCATCCAACGACTCTGTAATAAAAGCACTCTAACCTTGAAAACTGGAAAAACTTTTCAAATAGCCTTATTAACTTTCACCCCTGCAGCATCTTTCATCCTGACTGTTGTCAGCGCTATCTATTGGCTCACACCAAACCATATGGTCATTTCATTTTTTTACAGCTTGAATGCAATTTCTTTAATCGCCCACCAGATGGTTAATCTTAAAATCCGCCCACATTAATAACCCATATAATTTTGAAAGCGACATAGACATACCGGAAACATCGCCGAAACCCACAGTGCGTATCTTTTAAATCAGGAAATATACTGCCCCGCGAGCTGAACAATCTTTCACGCTTATCGGAATTAGCCTACAGAGATATTGGATCCGACAGTCAGTTACTCTTTTACTATCAATCAGGCCAAGAAACCCGATTGAGCTCTGCACCACAGGGCAAAGGAGTAACAATGAAATATGAGCTGACATTACCCCCAATCGACACCCGCGGTGAATTCGGTGGACTCACCCTGGATGAAAACTTCAAGTGGGAGAAACCCGCCACCGTGCAGTGGGATGATCCATCAACGGCCACGATCACCACTGACGGTTTCAGCTATTCGCTCCCGCTGGCCAAGGGTCCGGTCATTTCCTCCGGCGACATGGACAGGTTTCTGGTGTGGCTGGAAATGAAAAGCACCCTCGACGCTTTCAGTTATGAATTGAAACTGGCGAACAGGGCGATCAAGTACGGTGATGCCATCGGCGCCATACAGGAACTATGGGAAATCACGGAATGCGATGACTACCTGCTCAATAGTTGCCCGACCGTGACCCACGCCTATTTCAAACATAAGCTGGTCAACTTCAGCCTGGCCGATGCCTTCGCAGCGCAGAAATACATGAGCCCGGAGGAGGCCCTGGCGCAGGCTTCGGCAAGCGGTTACAGCACCCGCTACGAGAAAATCACCGGCGAACTCTCTGGGGGCACGTTCAGCCCGGTCAAGGCATTCGCTCATTACTTGTGGGGTAATGGCGAAAGCCTTAGCGTCAACATCAACAACATTGGCCTGAATCTCAAGGCTGTGGATATCCCGTCACTGACGGACGCCATCGCCAACAACGCTGAGGCTGGCAGCTACCGTTTTAGTGAACAAGCGTTCGTCTACGACACGTTCGACAGCAGTCGGGTAACCGGTACCTATCTGGGCAAAATCACCTTGAAAGCCGAAGGGAGTTTTATCCGTCATGCAGATGCCAGTTGGGAACTCACTGCGGTTGTGAGCGCCCTCCCGAAAAAATTCGATTCCATCGCCGGCAACAGGGCCCCTGTACTGGAGATCCTGACCACCGCTGGCAGAATGTTTGCCGGGCACACCTACGAAATTGAGATAACGGGTGAGCATCGCATCAGCCTGTACGGCGAGACCCCGGACTGACAACGTTGATCTGCCCCCCATCCGGCTGTTACAGGGTTTGGCGCCCTGTATCAGCAAGGGTTATTGGAAGGTGCCCCTATTCTGCGCATTGCGCACCGATACCTGATCATTCAGCGTCCAGAAGTCATACAGCACCCCCAGGAAGAACAATCCACCCGTTAGCAGATACAGCAAGCCGCTGATCCACTTCCCCTGGTACATCCGGTGCACGCCGAACACCCCGAGGAATGTCAGCAAAATCCACGCGACGTTGTATTCGATGGGCCCCGAGGTAAAACGCAGGTCCGCTTCACGATCCATGGCCGGGATCAGGAACACGTCGATCAGCCAGCCAATCCCAAGCAGTCCGAACGTGAAAAACCAGATCGTCCCGGTCACCGGCTTGCCGTAATAAAAGCGGTGCGCGCCGGTAAAACCGAAAATCCACAGCAGGTAGCCGACCACCTTGCTATGGGTGTCGTGATGCGAAACGGGCTGTTGATAGGTGTTCATGGATGACCTCAATTCACACGATAGATAAATATTCTTTAAATCTTTGTGACTTTTTTACGAGTCCCCGACGGATGGCAGGTGCAGACTTGGATGGCTTCAAACCCTTATTGCAGCGGACTTCTGTCGGACAATTGCGTCTTTTTGCCGCTCATTTGGTTCCCTTAGAACCTGGCGGAATCGACCAACGGCCTCGGGAAGCCAAAAAAAGCTGTTATAAAGTTTCGCGCTAATCCATACGAGCCTTGCCTAATGCGTCCATTTTTCAAGACATGGCTAACCATTTGCCTATTATTGCCACTGGCCGCCCACGCCACCAATCGTGAGCAACGTCTTCCGAACGTTAATGGTTACACCCCAAAATCCCATGCTTCTGCTCCCGCGAGCAAAAGCAAGAAATCGGTCAAAGCAGCTCCACAGCTCAGCAGCAAAAGCGGCCTGGTCCCACCGATGGGTACCAAGGAAAGCAGCAACGTGCTGAGCCGTGCCGTAAACGTCCTGGGTACGCCTTACCGTTGGGGCGGCAGCAGCCCAAGTAAAGGCTTCGATTGCAGCGGCCTGGTGAAATACGCATTCAACGATGCCACGTTCGACCTACCACGCACCTCGAACGCCATGGCCAGCGGTCATGGCGAGAAAGTCGATCGCAAGGACCTGAAACCGGGCGACCTGATTTTCTTCAACATCAAGAGCCGTCGAGTCAATCACGTTGCCATCTACCTGGGCAACGACCGCTTCATCCACGCACCGCGTCGTGGCAAGTCTGTGACCATCGATACGCTGAAGAAGCCGTATTGGGAGCAGCACTACGTTGTTGCCAAGCGGGTTCTGCCGAAAGAGAAGAGCGGCCTGCAGGTGGTTCAGAGGTGATTTGATGCATCGCCATCGCGAGCTGGCTCGCTCCCACAGAGGATTTGTGTCGATCACGATCCAGCGTGGGAGCGAGCCTGCTCGCGAGATGTACCTTGAAAGCCCCTCATTCCCTCAAAAATTATCCGGCGACCGCGCCTTCTCCCGCGCATGATCGCGAGTGATCAGGCCCTTGGTCACCAATTCCTTCAAGCACATATCCAGGGTCTGCATGCCCAGGCTCCCACCCGTCTGGATCGACGAATACATCTGCGCGACCTTGTCCTCGCGAATCAGATTACGGATCGCCGACGTGCCCAGCATGATTTCATGTGCCGCAATGCGCCCACCGCCGACTTTCTTGACCAGCGTTTGCGAGACGACCGCCAGCAGGGACTCTGACAGCATCGAGCGCACCATCGACTTCTCATCCCCCGGAAATACGTCCACCACCCGGTCAATGGTTTTTGCCGCCGACGTGGTGTGCAGGGTGCCGAACACCAGATGACCGGTTTCCGCCGCCGTCAGCGCCAGTCGAATGGTTTCCAGGTCACGCATCTCACCCACCAGGATCACGTCCGGGTCTTCCCGCAGCGCCGAGCGCAAGGCGGTGGCGAAACTGCGGGTATCACGGTGGACTTCGCGCTGATTGATCAGGCATTTGCGCGATTCGTGGACGAATTCGATCGGATCTTCGATGGTCAGGATGTGGTGATGTCGATTGTTGTTGAGATAATCGATCATCGCCGCCAAGGTCGTGGACTTGCCCGAACCGGTCGGCCCGGTCACCAGCACCAGGCCTCGGGGCGATTCGGTGATCCGGCGAAACACCTCGCCCATGCCCAGGTCGTCCATGCTCAGGACCTTTGACGGAATGGTTCGAAACACCGCCCCCGCCCCCCGGTTCTGATTGAATGCATTGACCCTGAAGCGCGCAACACCGGGCACGTCAAAGGAAAAGTCGGTTTCCAGGTGCTTCTCGAACTCCATGCGCTGGGTGTCATTCATGATGTCGTAGACCAGCGCCTGAACCTCCTTGTGATCCAGGGCCGGCAGGTTGATGCGCCGCACGTCGCCATCAACGCGAATCATCGGCGGCAGCCCGGCAGACAGGTGCAGGTCGGACGCGCCTTGTTTGGCGCTGAACGCCAGCAGCTCAGTGATATCCATAGCACTCCTCAATTCCAGTAGAATGCCGCCAACCTCAGACCGCTGGCGCCTCTTGAATGTCCACGATAGCAGACAACATTGCCCTGGTTAGTTCACGCATCCGGGCTGCCGCCCTCGCCGCCCACCGCGACGAGCACAGCGTGCAGCTGTTGGCAGTGAGCAAGACCAAGCCTGCATACGAGCTGCGTGAAGCGCACGCCGCAGGCCTGCGCGATTTTGGTGAGAACTACCTGCAGGAAGCCTTGAGCAAACAGCTCGAATTGGCCGACCTGCCCTTGATCTGGCACTTCATCGGCCCCATTCAGTCGAACAAGACTCGCGCTATTGCCGAACACTTCGCCTGGGTGCACTCCGTGGATCGTCTGAAAATTGCACAACGCCTGTCCGAGCAACGTCCGGCGGATCTGCCGCCCCTGAACATCTGTATCCAGGTCAATGTCAGCGGTGAAGCCAGCAAGTCCGGCTGCACCCCGGCCGACCTTCCCGCACTGGCCCAAGCCATCAGCGAACTGCCGCGCCTCAAGTTGCGCGGGTTGATGGCCATCCCCGAGCCGACGGAAGATCGCGCCGCCCAAGACGCCGCATTTGCTGCCGTGAAAAGCCTGCAAGACAGCCTTCAACTGCCACTCGACACCTTGTCCATGGGCATGAGCCATGACCTCGAGTCGGCCATCGCCCAAGGCGCCACCTGGGTCCGCATCGGTACGGCCCTGTTCGGCGCCCGCGACTATCCACACATGCAAGGCCAGCCCTGAACAATGGCTGACACCTCTTTTTATAAGGACCTGACATGAGCAAGACTCGCATTGCCTTCATCGGTGCCGGCAACATGGCGGCCAGCCTGATCGGCGGCCTGCGCGCCAAGGGTCTGGACGCCGCGCAGATCCGCGCCAGCGATCCAGGCGCTGAAACCCGCGCCAAAGTGAGCGCCGAACACGGCATTGAAACCTTCGCCGACAACGCAGAGGCCATTCAGGGCGCGGACGTGGTCGTGCTGGCCGTCAAGCCGCAAGCCATGAAAGCCGTGTGCGAAGCCCTTCGCCCAAGCCTTGCGCCGAACCAACTGGTGGTGTCCATCGCGGCCGGCATCACCTGCGCCAGCATGAACAATTGGCTGGGCGCACAGCCGATCGTGCGCTGCATGCCCAACACCCCGGCATTGTTGCGCCAGGGCGTGAGCGGCCTGTTCGCCACCCCCCAAGTCACCGGCGAGCAACGCCAGCAGGCGCAAGAGCTGCTGTCGGCCGTGGGCATCGCCCTGTGGCTGGATGAGGAGTTGCAACTCGACGCGGTCACCGCCGTTTCCGGCTCCGGTCCGGCGTATTTCTTCCTGCTGATCGAAGCAATGACCGCCGCCGGGGTGAAACTCGGCCTGCCTGCCGACATCGCCGCCCAACTGACCCTGCAAACCGCACTGGGTGCTGCGCACATGGCGGTGTCCAGTGATGTGGACGCTGCCGAATTGCGCCGCCGTGTAACATCGCCAGCCGGCACCACAGAAGCTGCAATCAAATCGTTCCAGGCGGGTGGCTTCGAAGCCCTGGTCGAAAAAGCATTGGGCGCAGCAAAGCACCGCTCGGCCGAGATGGCCGAACAACTGGGTCAATAAGGAGCCTGACATGATTGGATTGAACACCGCAGCGGTCTACGTGCTGCAAACCCTGGGCAGCCTGTACCTGCTGATCGTGCTGCTGCGTTTTGTGCTGCAACTGGTGCGCGCCAACTTCTACAACCCGCTGTGCCAGTTCGTCGTCAAGGCCACCCAGCCGCTGCTCAAACCACTGCGCCGGATCATTCCGAGCCTGTTTGGCCTGGACATGTCCTCGCTGGTGCTGGCGATCCTTGTGCAGATGGCACTGATGGCCCTGACCCTGCTGCTGACCTACGGCACCACCGGTAACCCGCTGCAATTGCTGATATGGTCGCTCATCGGCGTGACCGCGCTATTCCTGAAGATCTTCTTCTTTGCACTGATCATCAGCGTGATCCTGTCGTGGGTCGCCCCGGGTAGCCATAACCCTGGCGCCGAACTGGTCAACCAGATCTGCGAGCCGGCCCTGGCGCCATTTCGCCGCATCCTGCCAAGCATGGGCGGCCTGGACATCTCGCCGATCCTCGCCTTCATGGTGCTCAAGCTGATCGACATGCTGGTGATCAACAACCTGGCGGCCATGACCATGATGCCGGAGATTTTGCGTCTGTTGATCTGATGGATCGCTGATCGCCAGCAAGCTGGCTGCTACAGGGGAATGCATGCTTCCTGTAGGAGCCAGCTTGCTGGCGATGGGTGTATCAGACACCGCAGGCATTCAGGCATCCAGCGTTATCGTTGACGACCATCGCGACGGTTCGACGTTTCGACGTGCTCGCTCCTACAGGGGGCTACCCCTGGGTTTACCTTCGCTTGCCGCTAACCCCATCGGTCTTTAGACTTACGCCTCATTTAACCGAGAGCAGGGTCGATGCCAGCTGCCTTTCCCCCCGATTCTGTTGGTCTGGTGACGCCGCAAGTGGCGCACTTCAGCGAACCCCTGGCCCTGGCCTGTGGCCGTTCGCTGGCCGCCTATGACCTGATTTACGAGACCTACGGCACGCTGAACGCCACGGCGAGCAACGCCGTACTGATCTGTCACGCTCTGTCGGGCCATCATCACGCCGCCGGCTACCACAGCCCCGACGACCGCAAGCCTGGCTGGTGGGACAGTTGCATCGGCCCCGGCAAGCCAATCGACACTAACAAATTCTTCGTGGTCAGCCTGAACAACCTCGGCGGTTGCAACGGCTCCACGGGTCCGAGCAGCCTCAACCCGGAAACCGGCAAGCCATTCGGCGCCGACTTCCCGGTGCTGACCGTGGAAGACTGGGTGCACAGCCAGGCACGCCTGGCCGACTCGCTTGGCGTGGCGCAGTGGGCAGCCGTGATCGGCGGCAGCCTCGGCGGCATGCAGGCCTTGCAGTGGACCATCACCTACCCGGACCGCGTGCGACACTGCCTGGCCATCGCCTCGGCGCCCAAACTGTCGGCACAGAACATCGCGTTCAACGAAGTGGCACGTCAGGCGATCCTGACCGATCCCGAATTCCACGGCGGCTCGTTCCAGGAGGCCGGTGTGATCCCCAAGCGCGGCCTGATGCTGGCACGGATGGTCGGTCATATCACCTACCTGTCCGATGACTCCATGGGCGAAAAATTCGGCCGAGGCCTCAAGAGCGAAAAGCTCAACTACGACTTCCACAGCGTCGAGTTCCAGGTCGAAAGCTACTTGCGTTACCAGGGCGAGGAGTTCTCCGGACGTTTCGACGCCAACACTTACCTGTTGATGACCAAGGCGCTGGACTACTTCGACCCCGCCGCCAACTTCAACGATGACCTGGCGAAAACCTTCGCCAATGCCACCGCCAAATTCTGCGTGATGTCGTTCACCACCGACTGGCGCTTCTCCCCAGCCCGCTCGCGGGAACTGGTGGACGCGCTGATGGCGGCCAGGAAAGACGTCTGCTATCTCGAGATCGACGCTCCGCAAGGCCACGACGCCTTCCTGATTCCGATCCCGCGCTATTTACAGGCGTTCGGCAACTACATGAACCGTATTGCGTTGTGAGAAAGCCATGAGAGCTGATCTGGAAATCATCCAGGAATGGATCCCCGCCGGCAGCCGCGTGCTCGACCTGGGCTGCGGTGACGGCGAGCTGCTGACCTGGCTGCGCGACAACAAGCAAGTCACCGGCTACGGCCTGGAAAATGATCCGGACAACATCGCCGAGTGCGTGGCCAAGGGCATCAATGTCATTGAGCAGGACCTGGACAAGGGCCTGGGCAACTTCGCCAGTAACAGCTTCGACATCGTGGTCATGACCCAGGCGCTGCAGGCCGTGCACTACCCGGACAAGATCCTCGACGAAATGCTGAGGGTCGGTCGCCAGTGCATCATCACCTTCCCCAACTTCGGTCACTGGCGCTGCCGCTGGTACCTGGCGAGCAAGGGTCGGATGCCGGTCTCTGAATTCCTGCCGTACACCTGGTACAACACGCCAAACATCCACTTCTGCACCTTCGAAGACTTTGAGGCACTTTGCCGCGAACGTGAAGCGAAGGTCATTGATCGGCTTGCCGTGGATCAACAGCATCGCCATGGGTGGGCCAGTAAGCTATGGCCTAATCTATTAGGAGAAATCGGTATCTATCGTGTCAGCAGCCCAGGGCTTGCTGACCACAAGATCGCGGTCTGAACCGCGCCATTGCAAGGAGAATGGTCATGGGTCGTCTAGCGCTGTTTTTACTCACTGCCTGCCTGAGTGTCACGGCCATGGCCGCTGATGCGATCAAAAGCGATCGCCAGGAAACGTTCGGTGATGTGACGGTGCACTACAACACCTTCAATTCAACGTACCTGACGCCTGACATTGCCAAGTCGGCGGAGCTGATCCGCAGCAAGAACCAGGGCGTCATCAACGTTTCGGTGCTCAAGGACGGCAAGCCGCTGATGGCCAACGTCACCGGTACGGTCAAGGACTTGACCAGCCAGAGCGTGCCCCTGACCTTCAAGCAGATCACAGAGCAGGGCGCGATCTACTACATCGCACAGTATCCGGTGCCGCAGCAGGAAACCCGCACCTTCGAAATCAAGGTGCAGACCGGTGACAAGATCAACACCCTCAACTTCAACCAAGAGCTCTTCCCCGGCGAATGATCAATTTCACGCAACTCGTATTGGCCAGCCATAACGCCGGCAAACTCAAGGAACTGCAGGCCATGCTCGGTCAATCGGTGCAACTGCGCTCGATCGGCGAGTTCAGCAACATCGAGCCTGAAGAAACCGGCCTTTCGTTCGTCGAGAACGCCATTCTCAAGGCCCGCAATGCTGCGCGTATTTCCGGTTTGCCGGCGCTGGCAGACGATTCGGGGCTGGCGGTGGATTTCCTCGGCGGCGCGCCGGGCATTTACTCGGCCCGCTACGCCGATGGCAAGGGCGATGCGGCGAACAACGCCAAGCTGCTCGAAGCGCTCAAGGACGTGCCCGACGCCGAGCGCGGTGCGCAGTTCGTCTGCGTACTGGCGCTGGTGCGCCACGCCGATGATCCGCTGCCGATCCTCTGCGAAGGGCTGTGGCACGGCCGCATCCTGCACCAGGCCAGCGGCGAACACGGTTTTGGCTACGACCCGCTGTTCTGGGTGCCGGAGCGCGACTGCTCCAGTGCCGAGTTGAGCCCGGCCGACAAGAACCAGATCAGCCACCGCGCCCGTGCAATGGATCTGCTGCGCCAGCGTCTGGGCTTGAAATGACCCCTGAATCATCCGCGTTGCCGCTGATACACGGCGGCGGCGCAGCCTCTCTCCGGGCGCCCCTGCCGGTGCTGCCGCCGCTGGCGTTGTACATCCACATCCCGTGGTGCGTACGCAAATGCCCCTATTGCGACTTCAACTCCCACACCGCCAGCCCCGAGTTGCCGGAACAGGCGTATGTGGACGCATTGCTGGCCGATCTCGACCAGGACATGCATGCCGTGTACGGCCGTGAACTGAGCTCGATTTTCTTCGGTGGCGGCACGCCGAGCCTGTTCAGTGCCCAGGCGCTGGGTCGTCTGCTCAAAGGGGTCGAGCAGCGCATCCCCTTTGCCGCTGACATCGAAATCACCCTGGAAGCCAACCCAGGCACTTTTGAGCAGGACAAGTTCGTGGCTTACCGGGCACTGGGGATCAATCGCCTGTCGATCGGCATCCAGAGCTTCCAGCAGGAAAAGCTCAAGGCGCTGGGACGCATCCACAATGGCGACGAGGCCGTGCGTGCCGCCGGAATGGCCCGTCAGGCCGGGTTCGATAACTTCAACCTCGACCTGATGCACGGCCTGCCCGACCAATCCCTGGATGACGCCCTGGCCGACCTGCGCACCGCCATCGCCCTGAAGCCGACACATCTGTCCTGGTATCAGTTGACGCTGGAGCCCAACACAGTGTTCTGGAACCAGCCACCGACGCTGCCGGAAGACGACACCTTGTGGGATATTCAAGAGGCCGGGCAGGCGCTGCTGGCCGAGCATGGTTACGCGCAATACGAGGTTTCGGCCTACGCGCAGCCCGGCCGTGCGGCAAGGCATAACCTCAATTACTGGAGCTTTGGCGACTTCATCGGCATTGGCGCCGGTGCCCACGGCAAGCTCAGCCATCCGGACGGGCGCATCGTGCGCACCTGGAAAACGCGTCTGCCGAAGGATTACCTTAACCTGGCGAAAAACTTCAAGGCTGGCGAAAAGACGCTGACCGATGATGAAATGCCGTTCGAGTTCCTGATGAATGCCCTGCGGCTGACCGAGGGGGTCGAAGCGTGCCTTTACCCGGAGCGCACTGGTATGCCCCTGGACAGCCTGGCCGAAGCCCGCCGCGACGCCGAACAAAGCGGCCTGATGCAGGTCGAACCGTCACGTCTGGCGGCCACTGAACGCGGACAACTGTTTCTCAACGACTTGCTGCAGAATTTTCTGACCTAAGGAAACCGAATGGATCTGGTACTCGACCTGCTCGCCACCGTGTCTCGCTGGAGCCGCAGCAATCTCTCGGAAATCGCCTTGGCCCTGGTGGGCTGCCTGCTGGTGCTGTTCGGTGCGGATTTCAAAGGCTGGGTCGAGCAACGCCTGGGCAGCATCGCCGGCGCCTTGCGTGTCCCGCTGATGGCATTGCTGTGCATGATCGGCAGCGGCGCAGCACTGATCTACGCCACGCCATGGATCGTTCGCGGCCTGAGCCAGTTCAACAACTACAGCCTGGCGCCGGTGTTGTTGGTGGTGTTGGTGTTGATTGGCGTAGTGGCTGACCGCAAGTAATTTCTGCCCCAACCAGAAACAACTGTGGGAGCGGCGGTGCGACGATTCGACTTGCCCGCGATGAGGCCATAACATCCAACACCTTCGTTGACTGTTCGTACGCCATCGCGGGCAAGTCGAATCGTCGCACCGCCGCTCCCACAGTGTTATCGCGTGTGGCTTAAGACTGTTTTTCGAACTTCAAGTCCCAAACCCCATGCCCAAGCCGTTCGCCACGGCGTTCGAACTTGGTGATCGGGCGCTCTGCCGGGCGCGGCACGCACTTGCCATCTTCGGCCAGGTTGCGATAACCCGGTGCGACGTTCATCACTTCCAGCATGTACTCGGCATACGGCTCCCAGTCGGTGGCCATGTGCAGTACACCGCCAATCTTCAATTTGCTGCGCACGAGCTCAGCGAACGACGCCTGGACGATACGGCGCTTGTGGTGACGGCTCTTGTGCCACGGGTCCGGGAAAAACAGCATCAGGCGATCGAGGCTGTTGTCGGCCACGCAACGGTTGAGCACTTCGATTGCATCGCAATCGTAGACCCGCAGGTTGGTCAGGCCCTGGGTCAGCACGCCATTGAGCAACGCACCGACACCCGGACGGTGCACTTCCACACCAATGAAATCCTGTTCAGGCGCAGCGGCTGCCATTTCGAGCAGCGAGTGGCCCATGCCGAAACCGATTTCCAGCGAGCGCGGTGCCGAGCGACCGAAGACCTGGTCGTAGTCCACCGGCGAGTCGGCCAACGGCAGCACGAACAGCGGCGCGCCTTGCTCCAGGCCGCGTTGCTGGCCTTCGGTCATGCGCCCGGCGCGCATCACGAAGCTCTTGATGCGGCGGTGCTGGCGCTCGTCGCCTTCTTCCGTCTGGATTGGCGTTTCGTTTGATTCAGTCATCAATGGCTCTTACTTGATCAGACCATCCAGCGGCGAAGAAGCGCTGGCGTAGAGTTTTTTCGGCATGCGGCCCGCGAGATAGGCCAGGCGACCGGCAACAATGGCGTGCTTCATGGCTTCGGCCATCATGACCGGCTGTTGCGCGTTGGCAATGGCAGAGTTCATCAGCACGGCTTCGCAGCCCAGTTCCATGGCGATAGTGGCGTCGGAAGCGGTACCGACACCGGCGTCTACCAGCACCGGGATCTTGGCTTCTTCGAGGATGATCTGCAGGTTGTACGGGTTGCAGATCCCAAGGCCGGTGCCGATCAGCCCAGCCAGCGGCATGACGGCAATGCAGCCGATTTCGGCCAGTTGCCGTGCGATGATCGGGTCATCGCTGGTGTAGACCATCACGTCGAAGCCTTCCTTGACCAGCACTTCGGCGGCCTTGAGGGTTTCGATCACGTTGGGGAACAGGGTTTTCTGGTCAGCCAGCACTTCCAGCTTTACCAGGTTGTGGCCATCGAGCAGCTCACGGGCCAGTCGGCAGGTGCGCACAGCCTCAATGGCATCGTAGCAACCGGCGGTGTTCGGCAGGATGGTGTAGCGATCCGGCGGCAGGATATCCAGCAGGTTCGGTTCGCCCGGGTTCTGGCCGATGTTGGTCCTGCGCACGGCCACGGTGACGATCTCGGCACCCGAGGCCTCGATGGCCAGGCGGGTTTCTTCCATGTCACGGTATTTGCCGGTGCCGACCAGCAGACGCGACTGGTAAGTACGACCGGCCAGGACGAAAGGCTTGTCGGTGCGAACGATGCTCATGGGAAATCCTCTGTTGGGGTGAGGTTCTTGCACAATAATGCTATGGCCACCTGGGCCGGGCGACTAGCCGCCGCCGATGGCGTGCACCACTTCGACTGAATCACCGTCGTTGAGCGTGGTGTCCGCATGCTGGCTGCGCGGGACGATATCCAGATTGAGCTCGACCGCCACCCGACGTCCGGTCAGTTCCAGACGGGTCAGCAGGGCCGCAACGGTTTCACCGTCGGGCAGTTCAAGGGATTCGCCGTTCAACTGAATGCGCATGCCAAATGCCGCCATCATTTTTAGGGGCTGGCATTCTAGCCCGATCGTGACCTCAAGGTCAGCAATAAGCGTCAAGCGGTCAGCGGCAAACGCCAGGCGGCGAGGCCCAGGCACAGCCAGCCGATCAGGAAGGCCAGGCCGCCGAAGGGGGTGATGATGCCGAGTTTGCCGATGCCGATAGTGGTCAGCAGGTACAGACTGCCGGAAAACAGCAGGATGCCGACGGTGAACGAGATGCCCGCCCAGGCCACCAGCCGCCCCTGAATTTGCGTGGCTAGCAGTGCGACGCCGAACAGCGCCAGGGCATGCACCAGTTGATAGGTGACGCCGGTATGGAAGATCGCCAGATACTCGGGCGTCAGACGGCTTTTCAAGCCGTGGGCGGCGAACGCACCCAGGCCGACGCCGGTGAAACCGAAGAAAGCAGCCAGCATCAGAAAGCCACGCAGCATGAAGAACTCCAGTCAGACTCGATCAACAGGGTCTGTATAATGGCCCGCTCGACGGGTTCGGCCAAGCCATCTCTATGCTGCGGTTATTTTTACGACGATTCACGAAGGCGCTGCTCTGGTTCGCGGGTGGTAGCGTCGTGCTGGTCCTGATTTTTCGCGTGGTTCCACCACCGGGCACGGCCTTGATGGTGGAACGCAAGATCGAATCCTGGCTCGACGGCGAACCGATCGACCTGCAACGCACCTGGAAACCCTGGGACGAAATCTCCGACGACCTGAAAGTCGCAGTGATCGCTGGTGAAGATCAGAAATTCCCGGAGCACTGGGGATTCGACATCGGTGCGATCCGTGCCGCCCTGGCCCACAACGAGCTGGGCGGTTCGGTGCGCGGCGCCAGTACGCTGAGCCAGCAAGTGTCGAAGAACCTGTTCCTGTGGTCTGGCCGCAGCTGGCTGCGCAAGGGCCTGGAAGCCTGGTTCACCGGATTGATCGAATTGCTCTGGCCAAAGCAGCGGATTCTCGAGGTCTACCTCAACAGCGTGGAATGGGATGACGGCGTGTTTGGCGCCGAAGCGGCAGCCCGACATCACTTTGGCGTCAGCGCGAAGAACCTCAGTCGCCAGCAATCGAGCCTGCTGGCCGCCGTGCTGCCCAACCCACGCGTGTGGAGTGCAAGCCACCCAACCAACTACGTCGCCCGCCGTGCAGGCTGGATTCGTCAGCAGATGAGCCAGTTGGGGGGAGACAGCTATCTGGTGGGGCTCAATGATTCGCGTCGGGCACCCTGGTCCAAATAACGCCGTACCCCCCCCTTTAGGAGCGAGCTCGCTCCTAAAGGGGGGAAAAATGACACCTGAAACAAAAACGCCCCGATCAATGATCGGGGCGTTTTTTTATTGCCGGGGTGCAGGTTACGCAGCAATCGACAGTTTGAGCTTGTTCATCGCACTCTTTTCGAGCTGACGAATACGCTCGGCCGACACGTTGTACTTCTGCGCCAGATCGTGCAGCGTCGCTTTTTCTTCCGCCAGCCAGCGCTGGTAGAGAATGTCACGGCTACGGTCGTCCAGCACTTCCAGCGCTTCGTGCAGGTTGTGGTTGGAGTTGTCACTCCAATCAGCGTCTTCCAGTTGACGCGCCGGGTCGTACCGGTGGTCTTCCAGGTAGTTGGCCGGCGATTGGAAAGCACTGTCGTCGTCCGCCTCAGCGGCCGGGTCGAAGGCCATGTCCTGGCCGGTCAGGCGACTTTCCATCTCGCGCACTTCCCGCGGCTCTACGCCAAGGCTTTCCGCCACACGGTGGACTTCCTCGTTGTTCAGCCACGCCAGGCGTTTCTTCTGGCTGCGCAGGTTGAAGAACAGCTTGCGCTGGGCCTTGGTGGTCGCGACTTTCACGATGCGCCAGTTGCGCAGGATGAATTCGTGGATTTCCGCCTTGATCCAGTGCACGGCGAACGAAACCAGGCGCACACCCATTTCCGGGTTAAAGCGCTTCACGGCCTTCATCAGGCCGACGTTGCCTTCCTGAATCAGGTCTGCCTGAGCCAGGCCATAGCCGGAATAGCTGCGGGCGATATGTACGACAAAACGCAGGTGGGCGAGCACCATCTGCCGAGCCGCCCCCAGATCCTGCTCATAGTAGAGACTCTCGGCCAGTTCACGCTCCTGCTCTGGCGTCAGCAATGGGATGCTGTTGACAGTGTGCACATAGGCCTCCAGGTTCGCACCCGGGACCAGAGCATATGCAGGTTGCAAAGAATTGGTCATACGTCAAAACCTCCGACTTACAAACTCGTGCAGTTCAGCACTGCGAAAATTGACCGGAAACCGAAAGACAAGTTCCCAAAAACGCTGAAAGGTCAATACGAGCAAAATGATACTACTTAGGCGCAAGCTCCCTCAGGTGGCGTGCGACTGCAATCCATGCACCGATATACCCCAACAGCACCGCGCCAAGCAAGAGCGACAGACCGTCGGCAACCGGCACACCGGCCAGCGCAAAATCGCTGCCGTACAAACCCGCCAACCCGACCACCGCATCGTTCAGCCAGTCCAGGCCAAACGCCAATACGCCCCAGGAAAGTATCCCCGCACCGAAGCCATACAACGCGCCCATATAAAGAAAGGGCCTGCGCACATAACTGTCGGTGCCGCCGACGAGTTTAATCACTTCTATCTCGGTGCGGCGGTTTTCAATATGAAGACGAATGGTATTGCCTATCACCAAAAGTAATGCAGAAACCAGAAGCACGGTCAGACCGAAGACAAAACGGTCACCCAGCTTGAGGATCGCTGCCAGACGCTCGACCCAGACTAGATCAAGTTGCGCCTGTTGTACCTTGGGCAATTCGGAAAGTTGTTGTCGTAATGCTTCAAGCGCGGGCTTGTCCACCTCGTTCGGGGTCACCAGCACCACGCCGGGCAACGGGTTTTCCGGCAGCTCCTTCAAGGCATCGCCCAACCCGGACTGCTGCTGGAATTCTTCCAGTGCCTGATCGCGGCCAACGTACTCGGCATCAGCGACACCCGGCAGACGCTTGATCTGCTCGCGCAACGACTCGCCTTGTGCCGGACTGGCGTCGAGTTCCAGGTACAGGGAAATCTGCGCCGCACGCTGCCAGGAGCCGCCGAGACGCTCGACATTACTTAGCAAAAGTGACAGGCCCATGGGCAAGCTCAGGGCCACCGCCATCACCATGCAGGTGAAGAAACTGCCGATCGGCTGCTTGCCCAGACGGCGCAGGCTGTCCAGCAAGCTGGCGCGATGGCTTTCAATCCAGGCGGCGAACAGCGTGGCAAAATCCGGGCCGTCGTCATCGTCGCGTTTTTTCTTTTGCGGTTGCGGATCGGCGGCTTTTGGCGCCACGCGCTCGGAAACCTTGGGGCTACGTGTCGCGCTCATACGCCGGCCTCCCCGTCACCGATCAATCGACCGCGTTGCAGCGTCAACATGCGGTGGCGCATGCGGGCGATCAAAGCCAGGTCGTGGCTGGCGATCAGCACGCTGGTGCCCAGGCGATTGATGTCTTCGAACACACCCATGATTTCCGCCGCCAGACGCGGGTCGAGGTTACCGGTCGGTTCGTCCGCCAGCAGCAACGCCGGGCGGTGAACGATGGCGCGGGCAATGCCAACGCGTTGTTGCTGGCCGGTGGACAAGTCGCCGGGGTACAGATCGGCTTTATCCGACAGCGCCACGCGTTCCAGAGCCGAATCCACGCGCTTGGCGACTTCGACCTTGGAAAGCCCGAGAATCTGCAACGGCAGCGCAACGTTGTTGAACACGGTGCGATCGAACAACAGCTGGTGATTCTGGAACACCACACCAATCTGCCGACGCAAGAACGGAATCTGCGCGTTGCTAATGGTGCCGAGGTCCTGGCCCGCCAGCAGCAGCTTGCCACTGGTTGGGCGCTCCATTGCCAGCAGCAGGCGCAACAGCGTGCTTTTACCGGCGCCGGAATGGCCGGTCACAAACAGGAACTCGCCGCGACGGACCCGAAAGCTCAGTTCATGCAAGCCGACGTGACCGTTCGGGTAGCGCTTACCGACCTGTTCGAAACGAATCATGAACGCTCCCGCTCGGCAAACAGTGCCTGGACAAAGGGTTCTGCTTCAAAGGTGCGCAAGTCGTCGATGCCTTCACCGACGCCGATGTAGCGAATCGGCAAACCGAACTGCTTGGCCAGGGCGAAGATCACCCCGCCCTTGGCGGTGCCGTCCAGCTTGGTCAGCGCCAGGCCTGTCAGTTCGACGGTCTGATTGAATTGTTTCGCCTGGTTGATGGCGTTTTGGCCGGTCCCGGCGTCGAGCACCAGCAGCACTTCGTGCGGTGCGTCGGCATCAAGTTTGCCGATAACCCGACGAACCTTCTTCAGTTCTTCCATCAGGTTGTCTTTGGTGTGCAGGCGACCGGCGGTGTCGGCGATCAGCACATCGATGCCACGGGCCTTGGCGGCCTGGACGGCGTCAAAAATGACCGAAGCGGAGTCGGCCCCCGTATGCTGGGCGATTACCGGAATCTTGTTGCGCTCCCCCCAGACCTGCAACTGCTCGACGGCGGCGGCACGGAAGGTATCGCCGGCGGCGAGCATGACCTTCTTGCCTTCGAGCTGCAGTTTCTTCGCCAACTTGCCAATCGTGGTGGTCTTGCCAGCGCCGTTGACGCCCACCACCAAAATGACGAATGGCTTATTCTGCGAGGTGATCTTCAGTGGCTGCTCGACCGGCTTGAGCATGGCTGCCAGTTCGGCTTGCAGGGATTTGTAGAGTGCGTCGGCATCCGCCAGCTCCTTGCGCGCAACCTTTTGCGTCAGGTGCTGAATGATCACTGACGTGGCCTCGACGCCGACGTCGGCGGTCAGCAAGCGGGTCTCGATGTCGTCGAGCAACTCGTCATCGATGATCTTCTTGCCGAGAAACAGGCTGGCCATGCCTTCGCCGATGCTGGCGCTGGTCTTGGACAGGCCCTGCTTGAGGCGGGCGAAGAAGCCGGCCTTGATTTCTTCGCGCACAGGCTCAACGGCAGTCTCGACCGGCACCGCGGGCGCCGGCGTTGCAACATCAGGCGCGGGAACGGGCGCAGGTGCCACAGGTTCCGAAACAACAGGCGCCGCCGCGACCACCACGGGTGCCATTTCAATAGGCTCGGGTATGAACGGACTCGACGCCGGCGCCGGGATCGGCGGCGTCACGTGCGGCGCCAGGTCATCCTCGACCAGCGCGACCGGTTCTTCCGCCACGGGCAATGTCAGCCAAGGCTCATCGGCGGGCGTCAGCGGTTGTTCGGCAACGGTTTCAGGCTCGACGACCGGCTGCAGCACAGGTTCGGCATTCGCCAGCACGATCGGCGCAGGCTCTTGCGTGACCGGCTCAGGCGCTGGTTCAGGAAGTGGCTGTGACTGTTCGACGACGGTTTCCTGCGGCTTTTTGCGCAGCCATCCGAACAGGCTTTTCTTTTCACCAGCCGCGGCTGGGGCTTTCTTGTCGTCGTTGGAACCAAACATGGAGGACGGCTATCTCACGGTAGCGACGCGCCAAAGGGCGCCCCGGCAATTGAACATTCGATGCAGAACAGACTGCGATTGACCCAGCTTGTTCACGCGCAACATTTTGTCGAGGTGCAAAAAGCGCCTCAAACGTCGATTAATACGATGGACTGGAACGGCATCGTCGGCGAAAACGCAGAGTTTAGCTGACAAACTCACAGTTTCCGGCAAAAACCTAAACAACCTGCCGACCGATCAAAGGCCGGATAGGCGTGGCCGCCAGTAAAACGGATCAGTATCCTAGCACCCTCTCGCCCGCTGACGCTAAGAACAAGCGGGCAGCCCAACAGGTTTAAAAACGAATGAATGCTCTAGCCCGCCGCGCTGCAGGCCTGCTGCTCAGCACAGTTTGTCTGCCCTTTACAGCCCTTGCTGCCGACCCGCAACCGACCCATGAGTTCACCCTCGACAACGGCCTGAAAGTCGTCGTGCGCGAAGACCATCGCGCGCCGGTGGTGGTCTCGCAGGTCTGGTACAAAGTCGGTTCCAGCTACGAGACCCCGGGCCAGACCGGTTTGTCCCACGCTCTGGAACACATGATGTTCAAGGGCAGCGAGAAAGTCGGCCCGGGCGAGGCATCGCTGATCCTGCGCGATCTGGGTGCCGAAGAAAACGCCTTCACCAGCGACGACTTCACCGCCTATTACCAGGTCCTGGCCCGCGATCGCCTGGGCGTGGCCTTCGAACTGGAAGCCGACCGCATGGCGAGCCTGCGCTTGCCTGCCGACGAGTTCGCCCGCGAAATCGAAGTCATCAAGGAAGAGCGCCGTCTGCGCACCGATGACAAGCCGATGTCCAAGGCCTACGAGCGCTTCAAGGCCATGGCCTACCCGGCCACCGGTTACCACACGCCGACCATCGGCTGGATGGCTGACCTGGACCGCATGAAAGTGGAGGAACTGCGCCATTGGTATCAATCCTGGTACGTACCGAACAACGCCACGCTGGTCGTGGTCGGCGACGTCACCCCGGATGAAGTCAAAACCCTGGCCCAGCGTTACTTTGGCCCGATCGCCAGGCGTGACGTGCCACCCGCGAAAATCCCGCTGGAACTGGCCGAACCCGGCGAACGCCAGATCACCCTGCACGTACAGACGCAGTTGCCGAGCCTGATGCTGGGTTTCAACGTGCCGAGCATTGCCACCGCCGAAGACAAACGTTCGGTCAACGCCTTGCGACTGATCTCGGCCCTGCTGGACGGCGGCTACAGCGGACGCATCCCGACCCAACTGGAGCGCGGAGAAGAACTGGTGTCCGGCGGCTCGTCGAATTACGACGCCTACACCCGAGGCGACAGCCTGTTCACCCTGTCGGCAACGCCGAACACGCAGAAAAACAAAACCATCGCCCAGACCGACGCCGGTCTGTGGAAGCTGCTCGATCAGTTGAAAACCACCGCACCGTCCGCCGAAGAGCTTGAACGCGTGCGGGCGCAGGTCATCGCCGGCCTGGTCTACGAGCGCGACTCGATCACAAGCCAGGCCACGGCCATCGGCCAATTGGAAACCGTCGGCCTGTCGTGGAAATTGATGGACACCGAACTCGCCGACCTGGAAAGCGTTACCCCACAAGACATCCAGAACGCCGCCAAGCTGTATTTCACCCGCGAACGTCTCAGCGTCGCCCATGTCCTGCCTCTGGAGACGACTCATGAGTGAGCGTAAGAAATCACCCTTGTTGCTGGTTGCCTTGGTGGCCGTCGCGGCCATCGGCTGCGCAGCGTTTTACTTCACCCAAACCCGCGAGACTGTCGCCAGCGAGGCCCTCGACAACGCCAAGTCCAGCCAAAAGCTGCAGTCGCTAGCCGAACTCGACGGCAAGGCACCAAGCCGTCGCACCCTGAACGTGCAATCGTGGAACACCGCCGAAGGCACCAAGGTGCTGTTTGTCGAAGCCCGCGAACTGCCAATGTTCGACATGCGCCTGATCTTCGCCGCCGGCAGCAGCCAGGACGGCGACGCACCCGGCCTGGCGGTGCTGACCAACGCAATGCTCAACGAAGGCGTGGCGGGCAAGGATGTGAGCGCCATTGCCCAGGGCTTCGAAGGCCTGGGCGCAGACTTCAGCAACGGCGCGTTCAAAGACATGGCATTGGCTTCCCTGCGCAGCCTCAGCGCCCCGGACAAACGCGAACCGGCGCTGAAACTGTTCTGCGAAGTGGTCGGCCAGCCGACCTTCCCTGCCGATTCGTTCGCGCGCATCAAGAACCAGATGCTCGCCGGCTTTGAATATCAAAAGCAGAACCCCGGAAAACTGGCCAGCATCGAGTTGATGAAGCGACTGTACGGCGACCACCCTTACGCGCACAACAGCGATGGCACGGCGCAAACCGTGCCAGCCATTACCCTGGCGCAGTTGAAAGCGTTCCACCAAAAAGCCTACGCGGCCGGCAACGTGGTGATTGCGCTGGTGGGCGACCTGTCCCGTACCGAAGCCGAAGCCATCGCCGCCCAGGTATCCAGCTCGCTGCCAAAAGGTCCGGCGCTGGCGAAGTTGGCGGCCCCGGTCGAGCCCAAGGCCAGCAACGGCCACATCGAGTTTCCGTCCAAGCAAACCAACCTGATGCTCGCGCAGTTGGGCATCGACCGTGACGACCCGGATTACGCCGCCCTGTCCATGGGTAACCAGATCCTTGGCGGCGGTGGTTTCGGAACCCGACTGATGAGCGAAGTGCGCGAGAAGCGCGGCCTGACGTATGGCGTGTATTCGGGCTTCACCCCAATGCAGGCTCGCGGCCCGTTCATGATCAACCTGCAGACCCGCGCCGAGATGAGCGAAGGCACATTGAAGCTGGTGCAGGACGTGCTTGCCGACTACCTCAAGACCGGTCCGACCCAGAAGGAGCTCGACGACGCCAAGCGTGAACTGGCGGGCAGTTTCCCGCTGTCCACCGCCAGTAACGCCGATATTGTCGGCCAACTCGGCGCCATGGGCTTTTATAATCTGCCGCTCAGCTACCTGGAAGACTTCATGCAGCAGTCTCAGAGCCTGACGGTTGAGCAAGTCAAGACCGCACTGAACAAACACCTGAGCACGGATAAGATGGTCATCGTCACCGCTGGCCCGACCGTACCGCAAAAGCCGTTGCCGGCCCCTACTGACAAACCTGCCGAGCAACCGCTCGGGGTTCCGGAGCATTGATGGCTACCCGTCCCAAGAAACCTGCACAAAACGTGCACAACGGCGTGAATCAGTTGCGCATCATCGGCGGTGAATGGCGCAGCCGGAAGCTGAGCTTCCCCGATGCGCCGGGCCTGCGTCCCACTCCGGATCGGGTGCGTGAAACCCTGTTCAACTGGCTTGCGCCTTATGTGCCAGGTGCCAAGGTCCTTGACCCGTTCGCCGGCAGCGGCGCGCTGTTTCTCGAAGCCCTGTCCCGTGGCGCCGCCAGCGGGCAAGCGCTGGATGCCAGCCATGTCGCGGTGTCCAGCCTGAAAGAACACCTGGGTACGCTGCGCTGCACCAACGGCCAGGTTCAGACCGCTGATGCCTTGCGTTACCTGGAAACGCAGCCTGCAATGGCGTACGACCTGGTGTTCCTCGACCCGCCATTCAACCAGAACCTGTTGCCGGCCGTGTGCACCCTGCTGGAAGAGCGCCAATGGCTGGCGGCCGACGCCTGGATCTACACCGAAAGCGAAAGCGCACCCTCGACGCTGGGTTTGCCGGGCAACTGGCGCCTGCACCGAGAGCAAAAATCCGGGCGCGTATACTACTCGTTGTGGCAACGTATGGCAGAGACTGTCGGTTAGTCGACCGGCCTGAAAGGTGCGCGCAGGTTGCGCACCGCTGCATCGAGAACAATCGTGAACCCTGCGTCAGAACGTTTCGTCCCCGCCTTCGGCCTCGGCAATCCACACTTGCAGACCTTGTGGGGGCCGCTTTGGCGCAAAACCACCCACATTGAACGTGAACGCGAGCGCTTGTGGCTGGATGATGGCGACTTTCTCGACCTGGACTGGCACGGCCCTCATAACGCCGACACGCCACTGGTGCTGCTACTGCACGGACTGACGGGCTCCTCCCACTCGCCCTACGTGGCCGGCATGCAAAAGGCACTGGGTGACCAAGGCTGGGCCAGCGTTGCGCTGAACTGGCGGGGGTGCTCGGGCGAACCGAATTTGTTGCCGCGCAGTTACCATTCCGGCGCCAGCGAAGACCTGGCCGAAGCCATCCAGCACCTGCGGGCCAAGCGCCCACTGGCGCCTTTGTATGCTGTCGGTTATTCCCTGGGTGGCAATGTCCTGCTCAAACATCTCGGCGAGACCGGCAGCGACAGTGGCGTACTCGGCGCGGTGGCGGTGTCGGTGCCGTTCAGACTGGATCAGTGTGCCGACCGGATAGGCCAGGGGTTTTCCCGGGTCTATCAAGCGCACTTCTTGCGCGAGATGGTCGCCTACGTTAAAAACAAACAGCGGCAATTCCAGCATGACGGGCGCGAGGATGGCCTGGCGAAACTGGCGGCCCTGGGCTCACTCGAAAACATGCGCACCTTTTGGGATTTCGATGGCCGCATCACCGCGCCGTTGCACGGCTACACCGATGCCCAGGATTATTACCGTCGCGCCTCCAGTCGCTACTTCCTCGGCGAGATTCGCACGCCGACCCTGATCATCCAGGCCGCCGACGATCCGTTCGTCTTCCCCCACAGCCTGCCGCAGGCTGACGAACTGTCCGCCTGCACTCAATTCGAGCTGCAAGCCAAGGGCGGGCATGTCGGCTTCGTCGATGGCTCATTCCGCCAACCGGGTTATTACCTGGAGCGGCGTATCCCGCAGTGGCTGTCCGCTGTGGGCCCTGAGTAAGGCGATGGACAGCAGCGCAGAATCGATCCGCTTCTGGCAAACCGCGCCGCTGCCCGGGGTCGAGTTGCTGTCTGCGCGCTACATCGAGCATCGTTTCGCCCCGCATGTGCATGATGGATTCGTGATCGGCATGATCATGGCCGGCGCCCAGCGGTATCGATATCGCGGCGCCGAACACCTGGCCGGCAGTGGCACACTGGTCTTGATCAACCCGGATGAAGTCCACACCGGCCACAAGGGCACGGAAGACGGCTGGCTATACCGAGCGTTTTATCCCGACACCGGAAAAATTCTCTCGCTGTTGAGCGAGCTGGAGTTGCCGACTCACGCCTTGCCCGCGTTTGGCGCCACGCTGTATCGCGATCCGGATCTGGTCACAGGATTCTGCCAACTGCATCGCCTGCTGGAGAGCCCGACGACAGCCCTGCAACAGCAAACCGCATGGCGGGAACTGATGCTCTCGCTGCTGCAACGTCACGCCGCCGTGCCGGACGCTGGTAAACCCGGCAAGGAACACCGGGCCGTGACGCGGGCCAAGGAGCTGCTGCATGAGCGGTTGGCGGCGCCTCCGTCCTTGGAGGAGCTCGCGCAAGCGGTGAACCTGTCACCCTTCCACTTCGCCCGGGTGTTCCGCCACGCCACCGGCATCCCGCCGCACACCTGGCTGATGCAGCAGCGCATCGCCCGGGCGCGTATGTTGCAGGGCGGGTGCCTGCCGTTGGAAGTGGCCACGCAGCTGGGATTTGCCGACCAGAGCCATTTGAGCCGGCAGTTCAAGCAGGTTTATGGGGTGGGGCCTGGGGCGTACCGCAGGGCCCGGCAGTTGCCGGGATTCTGATCGCAAAGTTGACCACTGTAGGAGCGGGCTTGCCCGCGATTGCGGAGTGTCAAACAACCTATTGATTGACTGACACAACGCCATCGCGGGCAAGCCCGCTCCTACAGGGATCGGTGGCGGGCCTACTCGCCGGTCGCGATACCCCGCGCCGGATCATTGATCCACTCACTCCACGACCCGGCATACAGCGCACCCAATGGATATCCTGCCAGGCACAGGGCAAACAGGTTATGACACGCCGTCACGCCGGAGCCGCAATACGCCACCAGATCGGAAGGCGGGCGGTTGCCCAGTTTCGCCGCAAATCGCTGCTTGAGCTGATCGACCGGGAGGAAACGCCCGTCGCTGCCCAGGTTGTCGGTGAACGCCGCACATTGCGCGCCGGGAATGTGGCCGGCAATCGGGTCGATGGGTTCAACTTCACCCTTGAAGCGCGGCAAGGCGCGGGCATCGAGCAGAGTCATCTCAGGCTGCCCCAGGCGCTGCTGAAGCTGTTCGGCGTTGAGGAGCAGCGACTTGTCCGGCGTGCCGGCGAAGCTGCCGCGCTGGATATCCGGCGCGTCCAGGCTCAGTGGCAAGCCCGCCGCATGCCAGGCTTTGAGCCCGCCATCGAGAATGAACACGCCATCACGTTTGCCGAGCCAGACCAGCAACCACCAGGCCCGCGCCGCGAAAGCTCCCGGACCGTCGTCATAAAGCACCACTTCGCTGTCGGCATTGATGCCCCAGGCCTGTAGACGAGCGATCAACGCGTCAGGGTCCGGCAAGGGATGCCGGCCGGTCACGCCCTTGGTCACAGCCCCACTCAAGTCGCGCTCGAGGTCGGCAAAGCTCGCCCCGGCAATGTGCCCTTCGGCGTAGCTGCGCTGGCCGTAGTCCGGGTCTTCGAGGGCGAAACGACAGTCCAGGATCACCAGCCCCGGCTGCTCCTTCTTCAGGTCCAACGCTTGCGGGCTGATCAATTGCGCAATGGGCATAACGGGGCTCCAGTCAGGGTCGTTATCGAATCCTACCCCAGTTCCCTAACCCACTTCCTCCAGCGCCTGAGCGAGCGGTACATAAAACTCTTCAAACAGCGCATTGACCTCGGCCCGGGACTGATCCGTGACAAACCCCGCCTCCAGCACCAGCACCTGATAAACCCCGCGCTTGATGGCCTGCTCGCTCAAGTGATTGGAGTTTTCGCGCGTGGTGCACAGGAAACGTACCCATGAAGTGAGGATGATCCAGGCGTTGATGGTCAGGGATTCGATTTGCACCCGATCCATCTTCAGGATGCCAGCCTCCACGAAGCCTTTGTAGATCGCTGAACCCTGAATCACGCAGCGCTGGGAAAAGCGTCGGTAGCGCGCGGCCAACTCCGGATCGCTGTCGAGCAGGTGCTCAAGGTCACGATGCAAAAAGCGGTAGCGCCACATGGCCGCGAGCAATTCCTTGAGGTAGTAGCGCTTGTCCTCGACCGTGGCGGCGCGCCCCTGGGGCGGGCGTAGAAAACTGTCCACCAGGCTTTCGTACTCACTGAACAACACGGCAATGATCGCCTGCTTGTTGGGGAAGTGGTAGTACAGGTTGCCCGGGGAAATTTCCATATGGGCCGCAATGTGGTTGGTGCTGATGCTGCGCTCGCCCTGCTGGTTGAACAGCTCCAGGCTGTTCTGCACGATGCGCTCGCTGGTTTTTATTCGTGGGGCCATGACTTGAGCTTTAATCCAGAGTGCGTTGACGGGCATCTTACGACCTATCCGCGAGTGGATAAAACAGAGCCGTGTCGGGATGTGATTTGACTGAATAGAGTATAGACTCTAAAAATCTCCTCACCACACTAAAACAAGAGAGAACACCATGACGGCTGACATTGCCTACCTGCAAAACCTGCAGCAGCCTCTGGAAGAACTTCAAAACCTGTTCAACGCCCAGCGCGCTGCCTATGCGGCCAACCCGATGCCGCCCGCAGCGCAGCGCCAGCAATGGCTCAAAGCGCTGCGCGAACTGCTGAGCGCCGAGCGTCAAGCCCTGATCGAGGCGATCAGCCAGGACTTCAGCCACCGCAGCGCCGATGAGACCCTGCTCGCCGAACTGATGCCCAGCCTGCACGGCATTCACTACGCCAGCCGTCACCTCAACGGCTGGATGAAACCTTCGCGGCGCAAGGTCGGCGTGGCTTTCCAGCCTGCAGCGGCCAAGGTTGTTTACCAACCACTGGGCGTGGTCGGCGTGATTGTGCCGTGGAATTACCCGCTGTACCTGGCCATCGGACCTTTGGTCGGCGCACTGGCGGCGGGCAATCGCGTCATGCTCAAGCTTAGCGAGTCCACTCCCGCCACCGGCCTGCTGCTCAAGGAATTGCTGGGGCGGATCTTTCCCGAAGACCTGGTGGGCGTGGTGCTCGGTGAAGCCGATATTGGCGTGGCGTTCTCACGCCTGCGCTTCGACCACCTGCTGTTTACCGGCGCGACCAGCATCGGCAAGCATGTGATGCGCGCCGCCGCCGAGAACCTGACACCGGTCACCCTGGAGTTGGGCGGCAAGTCCCCCGCCATCGTTTCGCGAGACGTACCACTCAAAGACGCAGCCGAACGCATCGCCTTTGGCAAGACACTCAATGCCGGACAAACCTGTGTGGCCCCGGACTATGTGCTGGTGCCGGAAGACCGCGTTGGCGCCTTCGTCGAGGCCTATCGCCACGCCGTTCGCGGGTTTTATCCGACGCTGACGGACAACCCGGACTACACCGCCATTATCAACGACCGGCAACTGGCCCGGCTCAGCGGCTACATCGACGATGCCACCAGCAAAGGTGCGTTGCTGATTCCGATGTTCGATCAAGGGCAGGGTCGCCGCATGAATCACAGCCTGTTGCTCAACGTCAGCGACGACATGGTGGTGATGCAGGACGAGATCTTCGGCCCGTTGCTACCGATCGTCCCATACACCGATCTGGACGAAGCATTTGCCTACATCAACCAGCGGCCGCGCCCGCTGGCGCTGTACTACTTCGGCTACGACAAGCGCGAACAAAACCGCGTGCTGCATGAAACCCACTCCGGCGGCGTATGCCTGAACGACACGTTGCTGCACGTCGCCCAGGACGACATGCCATTCGGTGGCATCGGCGCCTCGGGCATGGGCCATTACCACGGCCACGAAGGCTTCCTGACGTTCAGCAAAGCCAAGGGCGTGCTGATCAAGCAGCGCTTCAATGCGGCGAAGCTGGTTTACCCGCCGTATGGCAAATCCATTCAGAAATTGATCCAGAAGCTGTTCATTCGCTAACGATCCGCTGCTCGGGTAATAACAACAATGAACCCAGGCCTGTCCGCAAACCCCGCGCTGTCACGGCGCGGACTGCTGCAATTGAGTCTCGGCGCGACGGCCTTCCTCGCCACAGCCGGGGTGGGCGCAAGCCTGAGTGGATGTTCGTCGGGTATCGCGGCCGACGGTTTTTCGGTGCTGCGCAGCGCCGACCTGCTGTTTTTGCGAGCGCTGGTGCCGGTGATGCTCGACGGCGCCGTGGTTGCCGAAAAAATGCCTAATGCCGTCGAAGGCACGCTCAAAACCCTGGATAACAGCCTCGATCACCTGTCGCCAGAAATGCTCAAGCTGACCCGGCAACTGTTCGATGTGCTGGCCATGGCGGTGACCCGCGGGCCATTGACCGGCATCTGGGGCAGTTGGGAAAACGCCAGCCGGGATGAGATGAGGCACTTCCTCGACCGCTGGGAACACAGCTCGCTGAGCCTGTTGCGCATGGGGCACAGCTCGTTGCAGCAGATGGTGCTGATGGCCTGGTATGGCCGGCGCGAATCCTGGGCGCATTGCGGGTATCCGGGGCCGCCGGTGGTCTGAAAGACCGAGTCGACCCCATCGCGGGCAAGCCCGCTCCCACAATGGCGCTGTGTTCACAAATCCTGTGGGAGCGGGCTTGCCCGCGATGAGGCCCTGATGAACACCACATCCCCTAACTATAAAAACAAGAGAACCCCCAAATGCCCGTACCCGACCCGTTCCGCGAAGGCATGGCCCGTGGCTGGAAAACTCGCAACGCCTCGCAACTCACCGAAGACCTGACGCTGGAAGCCGACGTGGCGATCATCGGCAGCGGCGCAGGAGGTGGCACCACGGCCGAGATTCTCAGCGCGGCCGGTTACAAGGTGTTGTTGATCGAAGAAGGCCCACTCAAGACCAGCAGCGACTTCAAACTGCTCGAAGATCAGGCCTACACCCAGCTCTATCAAGAAGGCATCGGCCGCATGAGCAAGGACGGCGCCATCACCATCCTGCAAGGCCGCGCCGTGGGTGGCTCCACCCTGATTAATTGGGCGTCGAGTTTCCGCACCCCGGACCCGACTCTCGAGCACTGGGCCCGCGAGCACAACGTCAAAGGCCACAGCCCGGTCGAGATGGCGCCGTGGTTCCAAGCCATGGAGCAACGCCTGGGCGTATCGCCGTGGCTGGTTCCGCCCAACGCCAACAACGACGTGATCCGCCAGGGTTGCGAGAGGCTCGGTTACGCTTGGCACGTCATCCCGCGCAACGTACGCGGCTGCTGGAACCTGGGTTATTGCGGCATGGGCTGCGCGGTCAACGCCAAGCAATCGATGCTGGTGACAACGATTCCGGCGACCCTGGAAAAAGGTGGCGAACTGCTCTATCTCGCTCGCGCCGAAAAACTGCAGATCAACGGCGAACAGGTCACGCGCCTGGAATGCGTGGCAATGGACGAGCGCTGTGTGGCCCCCACAGGCAAAATCATTACGGTCAGGGCACGGCATTACGTAATGGCGGGCGGCGGCATCAACAGCCCTGCGCTGTTGTTGCGATCGGGCGCGCCAGACCCACACAAACGCCTGGGCAAACGCACCTTTCTGCATCTGGTGAACATGTCCGCCGCGCTGTTTGATGAAGTGATCAACCCGTTTTACGGTGCCCCGCAGTCAATTTACTCCGACCATTTCCAGTGGCGGGACGGCACTGGCGGAAAAATGGGCTACAAACTCGAAGTACCGCCGTTGCACCCGGCGCTGGCAGCCACGCTGCTCGGTGGTTTTGGCCAGGACAATGCGCAACGCATGGCCCAGCTGCCCCACACGCACGCCATGCTGGCGCTGCTCAGGGACGGCTTTCATCCGGACAGCCCCGGCGGAAGTGTCGAATTGCGTGGCGACAACACGCCGGTGCTCGACTACCAGGTCTCGCCCTACGCCTGGGATGGCGTGCGTCGGGCCTTTCACAGCATGGCCGAGATCCAGTTCGCCGGCGGCGCCAAGGCCGTGATGCCGATGCATGCCGACGCTCGGTATGTGAAAACCCTCGCCGAAGCCCGCCACCTGATCGACAGCTTGAGCCTTGAGTTGTACCGCACTCGCCTGGGCAGCGCTCATGTGATGGGTGGTTGTGCCATGGGTGAAGAGCCAAAAAACGCCGTCACCGACAGCCTCGGCCGGCACCATCAGTTGCGCAACCTGTCGGTCCACGATGGTTCGCTGTTCCCCACCAGCATTGGCGCAAACCCGCAATTGTCGGTCTATGGACTGACCGCGCAACTGGCGACTTCCCTCGCCGAACGTTTAAAAACACCCTGAAAAGAGCGAATATTCCCATGGTCTATAGTGCTTTCTTACCGATCATGCGGCTTGGCCGACCGGGACGGCTGCGATACCATCCGACTCCCCAACGGACTCCCGCCAGGACGACGCGATGAACCGAGTGTTGTACCCAGGTACCTTCGACCCTATTACCAAGGGCCATGGCGATCTGGTCGAACGCGCCTCGCGCCTGTTCGATCATGTGATCATCGCCGTCGCCGCCAGCCCGAAGAAAAACCCGTTGTTTCCCCTGGAACAGCGTGTGGAGCTGGCCCGCGAGGTCACTAAACATCTGCCCAACGTTGAAGTCGTCGGGTTTTCGACGCTGCTGGCGCATTTCGCCAAGGAGAAGAACGCCAATGTGTTCCTCCGTGGCCTGCGAGCGGTGTCAGACTTTGAATACGAATTCCAACTGGCCAACATGAACCGTCAGCTGGCGCCGGATGTAGAGAGCCTGTTTCTCACCCCGTCCGAGCGTTATTCGTTCATTTCCTCGACCCTGGTCCGTGAAATTGCGGCCCTGGGCGGCGATATCACCAAGTTCGTCCACCCTGCCGTGGCGGATGCCCTGACCGAACGCTTCAAGAAGTAAGCCCGCACTTGCCGGAGTCAGGCTGGCTCCGGCAGCGCCAATGCGGCACAATTACGCCCATTGGTTTATAGCGCCGGGGTTGTCCGCCCCGGCTGGAGTTAGCATGTCCCTGATCATCACCGACGATTGCATCAACTGCGACGTCTGCGAACCCGAGTGCCCGAACGCCGCCATTTCACAAGGCGAAGAGATCTACGTGATCGACCCGAACCTGTGTACCCAGTGTGTCGGCCACTACGACGAACCCCAGTGCCAACAGGTGTGCCCGGTGGATTGCATTCCGCTGGACGAAGCACATCCGGAGACTGAAGAGCAGTTGATGGAGAAGTACCGCAAGATTACCGGGAAGGCTTAAGTACGCCATCGCGGGCAATCGAGCGTCGACCGGCTGCTCCTACAGGATCACCAATGCCCCCTGTAGGAGGATCCGGTCGACGCTCGATTGCTCGCGATAGGGCCATCAGCCCCACCAAAGATACTTGCGACTCACTCCCGCTGCTCAAACCCCTCCCCAATGCACCCCAGGCACCGCACGAACGCCGCCTTGCCTGGGTCGACCACCAGCGCCTGTCCCGCATCGCCGACGTTGCCGCCCAACGCAGTGAATGGCAACGACACCACGAACGCCCCCGCACCGATCACGGTAGCCGCAATCAGCAACGGCCGGGCAATCAGCAGGTCGCCAAGCATGGCGTACGCAGGGGGATTCTGGATGGTATAGCGCGGGTCGCCGCTGCCGGTGCTGGACGCCAACGCCGGAATACCGACGCTCAACATCACGACAACGGCAAGGGTTCGAAACAGGTTCATGGCACGGTCCTTCGACTTGGCAGTGAGAACACTGACTATAGACCGTAGGATTTATCAGCTCTGACAGCGCGGACAAAACACGCTGGCGCGCTGCCCGAGCTTGACGTCTCGCAGCTCTGTTCCACAGACCTTGCATGCCTCGCCACCACGGCCATAAACGAACAATTCCTGTTGGAAATACCCGGGCTGGCCATCGCCGCCAATGAAGTCGCGCAATGTGGTGCCGCCTCGTTCGATGGCCATGGCCAGGATACGTTTGATCTCGATGGCCAGCTTCAGGTAGCGCGCCCGGGAAATGCCCCCGGCCGCACGGCGCGGGTCGATACCGGCCGCAAACAACGCCTCGGTGGCGTAGATGTTGCCGACACCGACCACCACCGCGTTGTCCATGATGAACGGTTTGACAGCCATCGAGCGTCCACGGGACTGCTGGAACAGGCGCTCGCCGTCGAACAGATCGGTCAGCGGCTCCGGTCCCAGGCGAATCAGCAATTCGTGGTTGAGCGGATCGAGGCTCCAGAGCATCGCGCCAAAGCGGCGCGGGTCGGTGTAGCGCAGGGCCAGGCCTGACTCCAGCTCGATATCCACATGTTCATGTTTGGCGGCCGGCATGCCCACCTCCACCAGACGCAAGTTGCCCGACATGCCCAGGTGACTGATCAGCGTACCCACTTCGGCGTTGATCAACAGGTACTTGGCGCGCCGCTCGACCAGCACGATACGCTGGCCCGACAACCGTACATCGAGGTCTTCGGGGATGGGCCAGCGCAGGCGTCGGTCACGCACGATCACCCGGCTGACGCGTTGGCCTTCCAGGTGGGGCGCAATCCCGCGGCGAGTGGTTTCGACTTCCGGCAGTTCAGGCATGATGCTCTCGAATCAGGTGCGCTCGAATCACAAGCTCAAAGCACTCAATGGTGGGTGCCGAGATCGCGAATCGTTTGTTTGAGGGTTTCGAAGTCATAGTCCGAAAGCCCCACGTAATCGAGCACCAACGGCGCGATGCAGTTCCATTCATGGTCTTCGGCCTGGTTACCCAGCACCCGGTAGGACGCACAGATGTGCTCGGCCATCTTCAGGATCGCCAGCAGGTTTTTCAGCTGGCTGTTGCGCGCCGACTCGTCGCGAAAGATGGCCAGCGCATTGTGATGATTGGCGATGGCGGTGCTGACGTGCTCCGGCAGGCGCCAGGATTTCGCCGTGTAATAACCGACTACGGCATGGTTGGTATTGAATACCCGGTTCTCGGTATCCACCACCCGGCAATCAGCACTCGCGCTGGCGTAGGCGTCTTCCAGGACCGTCATGTAATTGGGGAAGCGCTGCAGCATCAGCGGTATGCCGCAGTCGTGAAACAGACCTAGCGCGTAGGCCTCATCACCCGCCTCGACGCCGATGCGCTTGGCCAGGGTCAGGCAAGTCATCGCCACATCCTGTGCGGTGTCCCAGAAACGGTTGAGGGTGACGATGGTGTCATCGTTCATTTCGCCCTTGATCGACTGCGCGTTGATCAGGTTGATGATCGAGCGGCTGCCCAGCAGATTCACCGCACGCTGGATCGAGGCGATCTTGTTGCTCAAGCCGTAATACGGCGAGTTGACTATTTTCAACAGGGAACCGGAGAGGCCCGGGTCCTGGGAAATCAGCTTGGCGATCACCTCGAGGTCCGGGTCGGGCATGTACTGCTCCATCTGCAGATCCACCATGATCTGCGGCTGGGCTGGCACGCTGATGCCTTGCAGGGACTGTTGGATCTGTTCGGAAGTCAGTTCTTGGGACATTAGTACACACTCTTGGAGAGACGCCGATTCTAGCTTCTAAATCCTGGATCCGACATATCAAATCTCAAGCCAACGGCTTCACCACATGTCCAGCGCCGAACCCGGCCGGGCCTCAACACGTTATACTCCCGCTCTTTTTCCGGAGCGACGACATGTCCCTGCCTAGCCTGCGCCTCAAAGCCAATGCCGACCGTCGCCTGCGAAACGGCCACCTGTGGGTCTACAGCAACGAAATCGATGTAGCCGCCACGCCGTTGCACGGCTTCAAGGCCGGTGACCAGGCGATTCTCGAAGCCGCCGGCGGCAAGCCGCTGGGCATCGTCGCCATGAGCCCGAACAACCTGATCTGCGCGCGCGTACTGTCCCGCGACATCAAGCTGCCGCTCGATAAATCGCTGCTGGTGCATCGCCTCAACGTGGCCCTGTCCTTGCGCGATCGCCTCTTCGACAAGCCGTTCTACCGCTTGGTCTACGGGGATTCCGACCTGCTGCCGGGCCTGGTGGTCGACCGTTTTGGCGACATCCTGGTGGTGCAGATCGCTTCGGCGACCATGGAAGCGCATAAAGATGACGTGATCGCCGCGCTCACCCAAGTGCTCAAGCCTAGTGGCATTCTGTTCAAGAATGACTCGGCAGCCCGCGACGCCGAAGGCCTGGAGCGTTACGTCGATACCGTGTTCGGCGTGGTGCCGGAGTGGGTCGCGCTGGAAGAGAACGGCGTGAAGTTCGAAGCGCCCGTGATCCAGGGTCAGAAAACCGGCTGGTTCTACGACCACCGCATGAACCGCGCACGCCTGGCGCCCTATGCCAAAGGCAAGCGCGTCCTGGACCTGTACAGCTACATCGGCGGCTGGGGCGTGCAAGCAGCGGCGTTCGGTGCCAGTGAAGTGTTTTGCGTCGACGCCTCCGCCTTCGCCCTCGATGGCGTCGAGCGCAACGCCGCGCTGAACGGCTTCGCTGACAAGATGACCTGCCTCGAAGGCGACGTCTTCGAAGCCCTCAAGGAACTCAAGGCCAGCGAAGAACGCTTCGACGTGATCGTCGCCGACCCACCGGCGTTCATCAAGCGCAAGAAAGACATGAAAAACGGCGAAGGCGCCTACCGTCGCCTGAACGAGCAAGCCATGCGCCTGCTGACCAAGGACGGCATCCTCGTCAGCGCCTCCTGCTCGATGCACCTGCCCGAAGACGACCTGCAAAACATCCTGCTCACCAGCGCCCGCCACCTGGACCGCAACATCCAGATGCTCGAACGCGGCGGCCAGGGCCCGGACCACCCGGTCCACCCGGCAATCGCCGAGACGCGCTACATCAAGAGCATTACTTGCCGGTTGCTGCCTAATAGCTGACACCCGCTAACCCCTGCCCCTGTAGGAGCGAGCATGCTCGCGATGGACGTCAACGATGACGCTGGCCACCTGACACCCCGCGGTGCCCGGTCCACCATCGCGAGCATGCTCGCTCCTACAGGGATGGCGGGGTTACACATCCTGATGTGCTTTTGTGCAATCGGTTCTGTTTGGGGCGGCTACCGTTTTCTCTTTCAATCATGGAAGAGGACAACGGAATGTCCAGTTCGCCACATGGGCAACGACTGCGTTATGGGCGGCATTCAGAACACGGCCGGATCTATCTGCTTACCGCTGTGACTCACGAACGAAGGCCATTCTTCGCGGATTGGCGTGTGGGTCGTCTGCTTGTGCGTGAGTTCAGAAGGGCTCAGGAAACCGGCAAAGCCACCTCCATCGCCTGGGTGGTGATGCCAGATCACTTTCATTGGCTGGTTGAGCTGCACAATGGGGATTTGCCGAAATTGGTCCAGGCCACCAAGGCCCGAAGCGCTCGGGCCATCAACCTCGATCGGGAAGGACCAACGCCCGTTTGGCAAAAAGGCTATTTTGACCGGGCCCTGCGCTGGGAGGAGGATCTGAAGGCTGCCGCTCGTTACGTGATCGCCAATCCATTACGTGCGGAGCTGGTCGATAAAATTGGCGACTACCCATTGTGGGATGCCATCTGGCTCTGATTTTAACTCTGTAGGAGCGAGCACGCTCGCGATGGTCTTCAACGATGACGCGGGGTGTCAGATGCCCAACGTTTTCGTTAACGTCCATCGCGACGGTTCGACGCCTCGACATGCTCGCTCCTACAGATACGAGGCACCTCCACACGTCTCGCCAACACGCCCACCCATTCCCTCCAGCCGCCAGCCGTGTAGAATCGCGAACATTCATCGCCATTCATCCCCCGGCGGGTTTATGAGCTCAAGCTGAAGCGCGCGGCGATCCCGCAAAGTTATCGGCAGCGTCCGGACACACGGCCATTTCCAGGTGTTCCAGGCGTCAACAGAGGCTCACTTCCCTTTTGATACCTGATTAGCCGCCCGGAGTGCTTCATGCCTGATTACCGCTCGAAAACATCCACCCATGGCCGCAACATGGCCGGCGCTCGTGCCTTGTGGCGCGCCACGGGGATGAAGGATGACGACTTCAAGAAGCCGATCATCGCCATTGCCAACTCGTTCACCCAGTTCGTACCGGGCCACGTCCACCTCAAGGACCTGGGCCAGCTGGTCGCCCGCGAGATCGAACGTGCCGGCGGTGTCGCCAAGGAATTCAACACCATCGCCGTGGATGATGGTATCGCCATGGGCCACGACGGCATGCTGTATTCGCTGCCGAGCCGCGAGATCATCGCCGACTCCGTGGAGTACATGGTCAACGCCCACTGCGCCGACGCCATCGTCTGCATCTCCAACTGCGACAAGATCACCCCCGGCATGCTGATGGCCGCCCTGCGCCTGAACATCCCGGTGATCTTCGTGTCCGGCGGCCCGATGGAAGCCGGCAAGACCAAACTGGCCAGCCATGGCCTGGACCTGGTCGACGCCATGGTCATCGCCGCCGACTCCAGCGCTTCTGACGAGAAGGTTGCCGAGTACGAGCGCAGCGCCTGCCCGACCTGCGGTTCGTGCTCCGGCATGTTCACCGCCAACTCGATGAACTGCCTGACCGAAGCCCTGGGCCTGGCCCTGCCGGGCAACGGTTCGACCCTGGCCACCCACAGCGACCGCGAGCAGCTGTTCCTGCAGGCAGGCCGCACCATCGTCGAGCTGTGCAAACGCTACTACGGCGAGAACGATGAGTCGGTGCTGCCGCGCAACATCGCCAACTTCAAGGCGTTCGAAAACGCCATGATGCTCGACATCGCCATGGGCGGTTCGACCAACACCATCCTGCACCTGCTGGCCGCGGCCCAGGAAGCCGAGATCGCCTTCGACCTGCGCGACATCGATCGCCTGTCGCGTGTGGTGCCGCAATTGTGCAAGGTCGCACCGAACATCCAGAAGTACCACATGGAAGACGTGCACCGTGCCGGCGGCATCTTCAGCATTCTGGGCTCCCTGGCCCGTGGCGGTCTGCTGCACACCGACCTGCCCACCGTGCACAGCCGCAGCATGGAAGAAGCCATCGCCAAGTGGGACATCACCCAGACCGATGACGAAGCTGTGCATCACTTCTTCAAGGCCGGCCCGGCAGGCATCCCGACACAGACCGCGTTCAGCCAGTCGACCCGTTGGGAAACCCTGGACGACGACCGTGAAAACGGCTGCATCCGCAGTTTCGAACACGCCTACTCGAAAGAAGGCGGCCTGGCCGTGCTCTACGGCAACATCGCCCTTGATGGCTGCGTGGTGAAAACCGCCGGTGTCGACGAATCGATCCACGTGTTCGAAGGCAACGCCAAGATCTTCGAAAGCCAGGACAGCGCCGTGCGCGGCATCCTCGCCGATGAAGTGAAGGAAGGCGACATCGTCATCATTCGCTACGAAGGTCCGAAAGGCGGCCCGGGCATGCAGGAAATGCTCTACCCGACCTCCTACCTGAAATCCAAGGGCCTGGGCAAAGCCTGCGCCCTGCTCACCGATGGCCGTTTCTCCGGCGGCACCTCGGGCCTGTCCATCGGTCACGCTTCGCCGGAAGCGGCTGCCGGCGGTGCGATTGGCCTGGTTCAGGACGGCGACAAGGTACTGATCGACATTCCAAACCGCTCGATCAACCTGTTGATCAGCGATGAAGAACTGGCCGCGCGCCGAGTCGAGCAGGACAAGAAAGGCTGGAAGCCAGTCGAAGTGCGTCCACGTAAAGTGACCACCGCGCTGAAGGCCTACGCCCTGTTGGCAACCAGCGCCGACAAGGGTGCTGTGCGTAACAAGGCGATGCTTGACGGGCTGTAGGCGCTGCGCAAGCTGCAAGCTGCAAGCTGCAAGCTGCAAGCTGCAAGCTGCAAGTTCGAGCTTGTAGCTTGTAGCTTGCAGCTTAAAACTTGCAACTGCTTCTCTTACTGAATCTCCTCAGGCTTGACGATCACCCAGTTCTTGTCCGCCGTCACCGGCAGTCCTTCCTTGGCCTGTGCCGCAGCGTGTTTGGCCATCATGCCGTTGAGCTGGGTCATGTATTTGTCCTTGCGGTTGATCCACAGGTGGATGCCGCCCTTGGCCACGTCGACATCGTGGAACAGCATGTAGCCATCGCTGGTTGGAGTGTCACCACCGACCAGAACCGGTTTTTTCCACTCGTCGATGTAGGTGAGGATCGCCGCGTGTTTACCGGCCATCCAGGTCGCCGGAGTCCAGAGGTACGGGGTCAGCTCCAGGCCGAGGTTGGCCTTTTCGTCATACTTGCCGGCGGTCACCTGTTTGCGCGCGGTGGTCAGCTCGCCGGTGTTGCGATCCTTGAGCAGCAGCGACACGCCGATCACGTTCTGTGGCTTGACGTTATAGCCGTACTTCGGATCGGAGGCGACCATGCGCACCAGCTCTTCGGAGGCGGCGGTCATCACATAGACCTCGATGCCGTTCTCCATCAGCTTGTTGTACAGCTCTTGCTGGCCGGTGAAGATTTTCGGCGGGTTGACGTCGAGTTTCTTGACCACGTCGCCTTCGTAATAAGTGGCCGGAACCGGTTTGCCGGACGCCATCAGCTCGTCGACATAGCCCTTGAGCTCCTGCAGCGTGAAGCCGGAAAACACTTGGGCGACCCAGGGGTAGCACACCATGTCGTCGAGTTCGCAGAGGCGATAGTAGTAGCTGAACAGGCTTTCCTTGTGGTCGGCCGTGTCCTTGAACGGGATCAGTTTCAGGGAGGGGTCGAGTTTTTCGCGGGTAATCAGGCCCTTGTTTTCCATGAAGGGCAGCAACGACTCTTCGAGGTCATACCGGTAGCTGGTGTTGTCCATGTCGAACACCGCGTAGTTACCCTTGTTGGCATTCGCCGCGATCATCGCGTCCAGTGCCTTGGCCTGATCGGCGGGCCAGTGTTTCAGATCCGTGGCGAGTGCCTGGCCGGCAAGGCCCAAACTCAGACTCAAGCCCAATGCGGCGAGAAATTTCGGTGCTAGCTTCATCGACATCGCTCCCTGTGTGGAAAACATCGACGCTAACAAATAAGTGTGACAGCCCTCGTCTGTCAGCGACCGTACGCGTCCCTTCCGCGTCAGCTGCATCACCGACAGCGACATCCGCTTATTCCAAAAACGACAGTGATCAGTCTTTTTCGGTATTAATTCATTGCAAATCAAGCTGTTAGGCTTTCCGGTTTGCGGCTGCCCGGAAGGCGGCTGGCACAAGTCACTTCGGAGTGCTTATGAATCTGCCGCTGATTCTCAATCTGTTGGTGTTCCTCGCCCTGCTCCTGGGCCTGGCGCAAACCCGTCACACGACATGGAGCCTGGCGAAAAAGGTCCTGCTCGCGCTGGCGCTCGGCGTGGCGTACGGCATCGCATTGCATACCGTTTATGGCGCCGGCAACCCGGTGCTGAAAGCCTCGATCGGTTGGTTCGACCTGGTGGGCAGCGGCTACGTGCAGTTGCTGCAAATGATCGTGATCCCGCTGGTGTTCGCTTCGATCCTCAGCGCGGTGGCCCGTCTGCACAACGCCTCGTCGCTGGGCAAGATCAGCTTCCTGACCATCGGCACCCTGCTGTTCACCACCGCCATCGCGGCGCTGATCGGCATCGGCCTGACCAACCTGTTCGGCCTCACCGCCGAAGGCCTGGTGGCCGGCACCCAGGAAATGGCTCGCCTGCAAACCATTCAAAACGACTACGCCGGCAAGGTCGCCGACCTGAATGTGCCGCAACTGCTGCTGTCGTTCATCCCGCAGAACCCGTTCGCAGACCTCGCTCGGGCCAAGCCGACGTCGATCATCAGCGTGGTGATCTTCGCCGCGTTCCTGGGTGTCGCCGCGCTGCAACTACTCAAGGATGACGCCGAAAAAGGTCAGAAAGTGATCAACGCCATCGACACCCTGCAAGCCTGGGTGATGCGCCTGGTGCGTCTGGTGATGAAGCTGACGCCTTACGGCGTGCTGGCGCTCATGACCAAAGTGGTGGCTGGCTCCAATCTGCAAGACATCATCAAGCTTGGCAGTTTTGTGGTGGTCTCCTACATCGGCCTGGGCCTGATGTTTGTGGTCCACGGCGTGCTGGTGTCAGCGGCGGGGATCAACCCGCTGCGTTTCTTCCGCAAGATCTGGCCGGTGCTGACGTTCGCGTTCACCAGCCGCTCCAGCGCGGCAACCATCCCGCTGAGCATCGAAGCGCAGACCAGCCGCCTGGGCATTCCGCAGTCGGTAGCCAGTTTCGCCGCCTCGTTCGGCGCGACCATCGGCCAGAACGGCTGTGCCGGCCTGTATCCGGCAATGCTTGCCGTCATGGTGGCGCCGACCGTGGGCATCAACCCGCTGGACCCATTGTGGATTGCCACGCTGGTGGCCATCGTCACCCTGAGTTCTGCCGGTGTGGCGGGCGTGGGTGGCGGCGCGACGTTCGCTGCATTGATCGTGTTGCCGGCGATGGGCTTGCCGGTGTCACTGGTAGCGCTGCTGATTTCAGTCGAGCCGCTGATCGATATGGGGCGTACGGCGCTGAACGTGAGTGGTTCGATCACGGCCGGTGCGATTACCAGCCAGATGATGCAGCAGACGGATAAGGCGCTGCTTGAGGCGGATGAACATTCGGCGTTGGCTCACGCCTGACACAAAAATCTTGCGAGCAGGCTCGCTCCCACAGGGTCCCGGTGGACTCATTGTGGGAGCGAGTTCTCAGGCCTTCTCCCAAACCTCGAAGTTGTAGGCCGGTTTGTCATCCACCGCCGGGTTTTCAACATTGGAAACCAGCTGCCACTCCTTCGCATCAAACTCCGGAAACCACGCATCCCCTTCCGGGCTCAGTGCCACTCGGGTCAGGTACAAACGATCCGCCTGAGCCAGGCCTTGCGCGTACAACTGCGCCCCGCCAATCAGCATCAGCTCATCGACGCCCTGCTCTTTCGCCCACGCTTCGGCGCGCACGACCGCGGCTTCCAGCGACGGGTAAACCTCGGCGCCTTCCAGCACCAGGCCCGCCTGGCGGCTGACCACGATGTTCAAGCGCCCCGGCAGCGGACGGCCGAGGGAATCCCAGGTCTTGCGGCCCATGATGATCGGCTTGCCCAGGGTGGTGGCCTTGAAATATTTGAAATCCCCCGGCAAGTGCCAGGGCATGCTGTTGTCGACGCCGATCACTCGGTTTTCACCGAGGGCTGCAATCAGGCTGAGGGGGAGTGATTTAGTCATGCCGGCGAGGATACCAGAGCCTCCCGTACCCCGATAAGCGCCACAGCGGTTATGCTCACAGCTCAATGGAGCGACGGGATGGCGCGTGACTGAACTGAACAACCTCTGGCTGACCGAAACCATCCGCCTGCGTGAAGAGCACGCCGGCCCCCTGGACGATGGGGAAGCCAACCGAGTCGCCCGCAGTGCCGGCGGCGACCTGCCGACGCGGATTGTCCGCCGCGCCCTGTGGCTGGCCGAGCGCGACGGTCTGGCGGATGCGCTGCGCCACTGGCTGCAAGGCGCGCGCCTGGCGGTGCTGGTACTTGCCGTACTCGCGGCGATCAGCGGCGCCGGACTGGCCTTTGCTGCGCTGGGCAACGGGCAAACACCGGTGAATGTGTTCTGGGCCCTGGGCAGCTTGCTGGGGCTCAACCTGATTCTGCTGCTGAGCTGGGCCCTGGGCCTGGTGTTCGCCGGCGAACACGGCGCCACGTTGGGGCGACTGTGGTTGTGGCTCAGCGAAAAACTCGCCCGCGACGCCAAGGCTGCGCAGCTGGCGCCCGCCCTGCTGTTGCTGCTGCAACGGCAGAAACTCAATCGCTGGGCGCTCGGTGTGCTGGTCAACGGTTTGTGGTGGCTGGCGATGCTCAGCGCCCTGGTCATTCTGCTGACGCTGATGGCGACCCGGCGCTACGGCTTCGTCTGGGAAACCACTCTGCTGGGCGCCGACACCTTCGTTGCCATGACCCAGGCGCTGGGCGCCCTGCCCGCGCTGATCGGCTTCAACGTGCCCACGGTGGAGATGATTCGCGCCAGTGGCGATGCCGCACTGAATATCGAAAGCGCCCGTCAGGCCTGGGCCACCTGGCTGGTGGGCGTGTTGGTGGTCTACGGCGTGCTGCCGCGCCTGCTGCTGGCACTGTTGTGCCTGTGGCGCTGGAAACGCGGGCGCGCCAGCCTGACGCTCGACCTGAACCTGCCGGGCTACGCGCAACTGCGCGAACGCCTCATGCCCACCAGCGAACGACTGGGCATCAACGACGCCGCCCCCGAGCAACTGCATCGCGTGGAGAGTACCGTCAGCGAACTGCAAAGCGATGGCGCACTGCTGGTCGCCATCGAGCTCGATGACCAGCGGCCCTGGCCGCCACTCCTGCCGAAAACCGTGAGTGACGCGGGCATCCTCGACAGTCGTGAATCGCGACACAAACTCCTGGAACAGCTCAGCCGCTTCCCGCCGGCGCGCCTGGCCATCGCCTGCGACCCGCGCCGCTCACCGGATCGCGGCAGCCTGGCGCTGATCGCCGAGCTGGCACGTAACGCCAGCGCCACGCGGGTCTGGTTGTTGCAAGCCCCGCCTGGTGAAGCACTGGATGCCGAGCGCCTGGGTGACTGGCATGTGGCACTGGCTCAGTTGGAGCTGCCGTACGCCGATTGTGCGCCGCTGAATTGGCTGGAGACTGGTCATGACTAACGCCTGGAAACCACCCTTGAAGCTTGCCGTGGTCGGCCACACCAATGTCGGTAAGACCTCGTTGCTGCGCACCCTCACCCGGGATGTCGGTTTTGGCGAAGTGTCCCATCGCCCCAGTACCACACGCCACGTGGAGGGCGCACGTCTGTCGGTGGACGGCGAGCCGTTGCTCGACCTGTTCGACACGCCCGGCCTGGAAGACGCCATCGCCCTGCTCGATTACCTCGAACGCCTGGAGCGACCGGGCGAACGCCTCGACGGCCCGGCACGCCTGGCGCGTTTTCTCGACGGCAGCGAAGCACGCCAGCGCTTTGAGCAGGAAGCCAAAGTGCTGCGCCAACTGCTCACTTGCGATGCCGGCCTTTATGTCATCGACGCCCGTGAACCGGTGTTGGCCAAATACCGCGACGAGCTGGAGGTGCTGGCCAGTTGCGGAAAACCGTTGCTGCCGGTGCTGAACTTCGTCAGTAGCGCCAACCACCGCGAACCGGATTGGCGCGAAGCGCTGGCGCGTCTGGGCCTGCATGCCCTGGTCCGGTTCGACAGCGTGGCACCGCCGGAAGATGGAGAACGGCGGCTTTATGAGAGTCTGGCGTTGCTGTTGGAAAACGCCCGTGAGCCACTGGAGCGCCTGATCGCCGATCAACAGGCCCAGCGTCTGGCTCGGCAGGAGAGTGCGGCGCGTTTGATCGCCGAATTGTTAATCGACTGCGCAGCCTGCCGACGCAGCGTGGCCAGCGATGCGCAGCAGGAACAGCAAGCGATCGGCGAACTGCGCAAGTCAGTGCGGCAACGGGAACAACGCTGCGTCGAAGCCCTTCTCCAGCTCTATGCGTTTCGTCCACAGGACGCTGCGGCCAGTGATCTGCCGCTGCTGGACGGTCGCTGGGGCGACGATCTGTTCAACCCCGAAACCCTCAAGCAACTCGGCGTGCGAGTCGGCGGTGGCATCGCCGCCGGCGCGGCGGCCGGGGCTGGCGTGGATCTGCTGGTGGGCGGCATTACCTTGGGCGCCGCCGCCCTGGCCGGCGCCATTGCCGGCGGAGCCCTGCAAACCGCGCGCAGTTATGGCAGCCGCTTGCTGGGCAAGATCAAGGGCCAACGTGAGCTGACTGTGGATGACAGTGTGCTGCGCCTGTTGGCCTTGCGCCAACGGCAGCTGCTGCAAGCGCTCAACGCCCGAGGGCATGCCGCGCTGGACAGCATTCAGGTGGCCACGCCGCAGGACAAGACCTGGCGCGAGGGCAAGTTGCCCGAGGCGCTGAACAAGGCGCGGGCACACCGGCAGTGGTCTTCCTTGAATCCGCAGGCGAGGTTGAGCCAGGCGGAGCGGCAGGAGGCGATTGAGGGGTTGGCTGGGCAGCTTTAGTTTTGCGGTGTGAGTGCCGGCCTCATCGCGAGCAAGCCCGCTCCCACACCCTGGACTGCACCCTAAAAGTTGGACACCAATCCTGATCTTTGGAGGTGTCCCCATGGGGAAGTTTTCGCTTCAGTTCAAATTAGAGGCCGTCGAGTCCTATATCAATGGCCATGATGGCTTGCGCAAGGTCGCTCACCGTTTCTCAATCGACTGCAGCCTGCTGCGGCGATGGGTCGCCACCTACCGGGCTCGGGGCCATGCAGGCTTTCAGTCCAATCGCCGTCATTACAGCGCCGAATTCAAGCGATCAGTCGTCCAATGCATGCGAAAGGAGCAACTTTCACTTAGAGAGGTCGCCGCCCGTTTTGGACTTGGCCAATCTTCGCAGGTGGGCATTTGGGAGCGTCAGTACTACAGTGGCAGTCTTCCTGCCCTGATTGCGCCCAAGAGAAAAAAGGCTGTCGCCATGCCCCCGAAAACGCCTGCCCCTGATCAATCCCAGTCCACGGACGACAATTCGAAAACTCGAGAGCAACTCCAAGCCGAACTCGAACACCTGCGCATGGAGAACGCCTACCTAAAAAAGCTCGAAGAGGTCAGGGAGGTTTCGAGCACGAGCCCTCAACGCGGGAAAAAACGCTCACCGTAATGGCCTTGAGGGCACGATTTCCTCTGGATAGCTTGCTCAAGCTGGCCAACCTGGCCCGCAGCACGTTCTATTACCAGGTCAGCGCTCTGCAGAAACCCGACAAACACGCATCGTTGATAGCGAGAATCCAAGGACTCTACGACGAACACGAAGGGCGGTTCGGCTATCGCCGCATCGCGATGGCGCTTCAAAAAAAAGAAGCAGTCAGCGAAAAACTGATTCAGCGCCTCATGGATCGCCTGGGTCTCAAGTCACTGGTACGCCCCAAAAAGTACCGTTCTTACAAAGGTCAGCGAGGGAAGATAGCGGAGAATTTGCTGGAGCGTAACTTCGTCGCGCAACGCCCAAACCAGAAGTGGGTAACTGATGTCACTGAATTCAAAGTTGACTCAAAAAAGCTCTACCTGTCGCCAGTAATGGATTTGTATAACGGTGAAATCATTGCCTACGAAACGTCCCTGCGCCCCTGTTTCGCGCTGGTGACAGGCATGCTGGATAAGGCTTTTGGGGGCTTAGGGGACTCAGCTCATCTGCTGCTTCACTCCGACCAGGGCTGGCAGTATCAACAACCTCGCTATCAGAACGCGCTGAAGAGTCGAGGCATAAAACAGAGCATGTCGCGCAAGGGTAACTGCCTCGACAATGCGGCGATGGAGAGCTTCTTCGGCACCCTTAAATCCGAGTTTTTTTACCTCAAGCATTTTGAAAGCTTGGAGGAGTTGAATTCGGGACTGGACGAGTACATCCGTTACTACAATCATGACCGGATTAAATCGAAGCTCGGAGGATTGAGCCCTGTGGAATACAGGACTCAGTCCGTGGGCATGTGGCAATAGACCGTCCAACATTTTGGGGTCAGTCCACCCCCCTGTAGGAGCGAGCTTGCTCGCGATGAAGGCGACTCGGTCTACGACCTGGCCAAAACCCTGGCCGCCATCCCCTTCAACACCCCTAGATCCATCACCGGCACCCATAGCTGCTTGGCCATCTCATCCCACTGACGCATGCGCAAACTCACCGCACAGAGCGGGTCCTGCTCGAAAGCGTCCGCTTCTTCAGCACTCATCACCCCACCCTGGTACTCCAGAGTTCGTCGGCTCGCTTCGCTCAGACGCTCGTAGTACCCAGGCTCTTTCAGTGTCAGATAACGCTTGGCCTGCACGTGGTACTCCACCAGCCGTGTCAGGCGCTCGCTGAAACCGGCACGCCGCAGATATTCAGCCCCCAGGCGTTCATGGCTGACGACGCCAAAACCGCCCATGTTTGGCGCACTCTCGGCGCAAATGTGGCCGATGTCATGAAAGAACGCCGCCAGCACCACTTCATCGTCGAAGCCTTCAGCGATGGCCAGTTCGGCGGCCTGGGACATGTGCTCGATCTGCGACACGGGCTCGCCGATGTAATCGTGGTCGCCGAAGCGCTCGTACAACCCGAACACCTCGGCGATAACTTGGGCTTGCCGGTCCATCAACACTCTCCCAACAAGGTTGCAACATTGCGTTCGGCCATCGCCGGCCCGACGCTCATGCCGACGCCGGTGTGCATCAGCGAAACGCTCAAACCCTCGGCCGGGCGCAAGAACGAGAACGGCCCCGGTCCGCGCGAACCGTAGACACCTTGCCAGCGCTCAACCACCTGCACCTTGCAGCGCAGCGTCTGCTCGGCCAATTCGATCATCCAGTCGTCCACCTGCTCGGCATTGAACGGCGAGGCGTCGCTGCCGTAGTGGTGGGAATCGCCGATGATCAGTTCGCCATAAGGTGTCGGGCTGATCAGCAAGTGAATGCCGTTTTCATGCAGATGCGGCTCGTCCCGCAGAATCTGCGCCTGTATCGCGCGAGCTTCTGGCAGATCGGCGAACGCACCGTAGTGCACGCAGCTCAAACCGGTGAGCACTGCGTGCTGCAGGTTGAGATTGGCCTGCGGGCAGGCGCGCAGCATTTGCAGGCGGCAGATCTGCGGCTCGAGTTGGGCGATCGGCTCGGCCAGCAGGGTCTGATAATCGTGACCGGAGCAGACGATGATCTGGCCCGCGCTAAAGCTGCCCGCGGTGCTGTGCAGGCGGCCCGGCTCGACATCGCGCACCAGGGTTGAGAAGTGAAATTCAACATTCAGTTCGCGACGCAGGTACTCGATCAACGCCGGCAGGGCTTCGCGCGAATACAGTTGCTGGTCATCCAGGCCGTGCAACGCGGCGCGATGATGGCTGAAATGCCCACCGTACAGATCGCGCAGGGCAGCGCCGCGCAGCAGCTCGACGCGGTAATCGTGTTCCAAGGCACGACCGGCGCAGAAGGCTTCAAGCAAGTGCTCTTCGGCTTCGGTGCGGGCGAACAGGTACGAGCCGTTGCGCTTGAGTTGCAGGCCGGCGAGCTGCGCCCACTGGCCCCAGATGTCGCGGCTGGCCTTGGCCAGTTCGAGCATCGTTCCCGGTGGCTGGCCCGTAACCAGCGCCTGGCCGAAGTTGCGCACCGAGGCGCCGAGCGGCGTGGCGCTGCGTTCGAAAACACGAACCTTGAGGCCACGCCGGGCGGCGGCGTAGGCGTGGGACAGGCCGAGGATGCCGGCGCCGACGATCAGCAGGTCGTTGTGGTGTGTCATTGGGTTTTTCTCTGAATTCAAGACCGCTATCGCTGGCAAGCCAGCTCCCACAGGGGGGCCAGTGAACACAAAATTTGTGAACACCACCGCCCCCTGTGGGAGCGGCGGTGCGACGACTCGACTTGCCCGCGATGAGGCCCTCTCAGCCGATGAAGATTTACTTGGCCGCCACTTTCTCGGACTTGCCGTCATAGCGCTTGCGCCACTCGGTCAGGATCTCGTCGCGGTTCTTCGAGGCCCAGGCAAAGTCGTTCTTGATCAGGCGCTGCTCGTAATCGGCCGGCAGTTCGGTTTGCGGCTTGGCGATGCCTGGCTGGGCGAGCACGGCGAAGTTCTCTTTATAGAGTTCCATCGCCTCAGGGCTGGCCGAGAAGTCTGCGAGCTTCTTCGCCGCCTCTTCATGTGGCGTGCCCTTGATCACCGCAGTCGCCTCGATCTCCCAGCCCAGGCCTTCCTTCGGCAGGATGATGTCCAGCGGCGCGCCCTGGCGCTTGAGTTGGACGGCCGGGTATTCAAAGGAAATGCCTATCGGGAATTCACCGGCCGCCGCCAGCTTGCACGGCTTGGAGCCGGAATGAACGTACTGGCCGATGTTCTGGTGCAGGTCGTCCATGTACTGCCAGCCCTGCTTCTCGCCGAAAGTCTGCAACCAGGCGCTGACGTCTAGGAAACCGGTGCCGGACGATGCCGGGTTCGGCATGACGATTTTGCCCTTGTACTCCGGCTTGGTCAGGTCTTGCCAGCTCACCGGTTTGGTCAGGCCCTGCTTCTCGGCTTCGACGGTGTTGAAGCAGATGGTCGCGGCCCAGACATCCATGCCGACCCAGGCCGGAGGGTTGGCGGCGTCGCGGTAGTTGCCGCCGATCTTGCCCAGATCCTTCGGCGCGTAGCTTTGCAGCATGCCCTGTTGGTCGAGGATCGCCAGGCTGGATGCGGCGAGGCCCCACACGGCATCCGCTTGCGGACGGGCTTTTTCGGCCAGCAGCTTGGCGGTGATGATGCCGGTGGAATCGCGTACCCACTTGATCTCCACGTCCGGGTTGGCCTTTTCGAAGGCTTGTTTGTAGGTCTTCAGTTGTTCGGCTTCGAGGGCGGTGTACACCGTCAACTCGGTGGTCGCAGCAAAGGCGTTCAGGCTGAAAGCGGTGAGGACAGCGGCGGCCAGGGCCATGGGCTTGAACATGATCTTTTCCTGTTTTTGAGTTGAGGACGGTTGGGGCGAGTCAATGACCGGGCGCGATCTGCCGCCAGGCCTGGGAGCGGCGCAGCAAGCCGCGCGAAGCACCGGCCAGCAGCAGCGACACGCTGGCCGAGGTGAACAGAATCAGGGTCGACATCGCCGCCGCGCCGCCGACGTTGCCGGCGTCATCCATGTTCAGCACTGCCACCCCCGCAAGGATGGTGTCGGGGCTGTAAAGGAAGATCGCCGCCGAAACGGTGGTCATGGCTGAGACGAACAGGTAGCGCACGATGTCCAGAATCGCCGGCAGACAGATCGGCACAGTGACCCGCAGGTAATGCCGGTACAGCGGCGCCTTGAGCGACAGCGCGGCGGCTTCGAACTCGGCGTCGAGCTGGCGTAGCGCGGTGGTCGCGGTCATTTGCGCGGTGGTCAAATAATGAGCAATGGTGCAGATCACCAGCAGGGCCATCGTTGCGTAGAGCACATGCAGCGGGTTGCCTGGTATGTTGAAAAAGAAAACATAACCCAGGCCCAGCACCAGCCCCGGCACCGCCATCGGCACGAAGCTGAGCAGGCGCAGGGCCAGGTTCAGGCCGCGTTGGCCTTTGGTTTTTTCCATCAGGTAAGCGCCAGTGAAGATCAGCACACTGCCGATCAATGCTGAATACAGGGCCATCTTCACGCTGTTGCCGTAGGCGAGCCAGCCTCCGCCCGCCGTGTCGTTGAACTGGTAATGGTTGAGCGACAGCGACAGGTTGTACGGCCAGAACTTCACCAGGGATGAGAACACCGCCATGCCGAACACCAGCAACAGCGCTGCGCAGATCAACACCACGATGGCCAGGTAACAACCATCCCGACCTTTCGAAGGCGCCGGTTTGAATACCTGCGCCCGACCGCTCATGGAATCGCCGTGACGGCGACGCAACCAGGCATCGACGCCAAAGCTGAACAGCGCCGGTAACAGCAGGACCATGCCGATCAACGCGCCCCGACCGAACTGCTGCTGCCCGACCACCGCCTTGTAGGCCTCCAGCGCCAGCACCTGATAGTCGCCACCGACCACCACGGGCACGCCGAAGTCGGTGATGGTCAGGGTGAACACCAGACAGAACGCGGCGAACACGGCCTGACGCGTGGCCGGCCAAGTGATGCTGCGAAACGCTTTGGCGGGGCTGGCGCCCATGCTCGAGGCGGCATCGAACAGACGCGCATCAGCCAGCGACAGCGCCGACAGCAAAATCATCAAGGCGTGTGGGAAGGTGTAGATGACCTCGCCCACCACGATGCCCCAGAAACCGTAGATGTTGTCCGAGAGCAAACCGCGCAGCATGCCCTGATTGCCGAACAGGTAGACCAGCGCGATACCCGGCAGCATCGAAGGCGCCATCAATGGCAGCAACGAGATGCCACGCCAAAGGCCTTTGCCGGGAATCATCGTGCGCTGCAGGGCGTAGGCAAAAAGATAGGCCAGCGGTACGACGATGGCCGCGACGCTGAGGGAGACCTTCAGGCTGTTGCCCAGCAGCCAGTGGAAATTGGCGCTGCCCAGCAACTCGCTGGCCGCCGCCAGGCCTCCGCCCTGCCCGGCCTGCGAGCTGAAACCGCGCCAGAAGATCGCCAGCAGCGGCATCAACACTGCCAGGGTCAGCAGCACCAGCAACAAGACCTTGCCACCGACGACAAACAGCCGGTCGCCGATCTCGGCACGGGAAGCTTGCCGAACCCGCTTGCGCGGCATCGGCAGCGCGACGTTGGCACTCATCAGGCAAACACCTGCAGACTGCGGGGTGGCAGCGCGACCATGATCTGCTGGGCACCCAGGCGCGGCATGGCTTCTGGTGCCAGTTCCGCCAGGAGCGCATGGCCGGGCAGTTGATCGAGCTCGAAGCTCATGCGGCATCGGTTGCCGAGAAAGGTGATCTCGCGAACCCGAGCGGGAAACAGGTTTTCTTCGTGCACCACCGGGTTGATGCTGATCGCTTCCGGACGGCAGAACAGTCGGCCGGAGGCGGTTTTCGCGCTGCCATCCTGCAAGCGCATGTTCAACCCGCCGACCCGGGCGTGGCTGTCGCTGCTGCGATGGAATGGCAGCCAATTGCCCTGGCCAACGAATTCCGCGACGAAGGGCGTGGCGGGGCGATCGTAGATTTCCTGGGGCGTGGCGTACTGCTCGACCTTGCCGTTGTTCATCACGGCGATGCGGTCGGCCATCAACATGGCCTCGTCCTGGTTGTGCGTGACCATCAGGGTGGTGATGCCGAGGCTGCGCTGCAATTGGCGCAGCTCGGTGCACAGGTGCTCACGAACCCGCGCATCGAGCGCCGACATCGGCTCATCCAGCAGCAACAATGAAGGTGACGGCGCCAGGGCGCGGGCCAGAGCCACCCGCTGCTGCTGGCCGCCAGACAACTGGCCGGGGTACTTTTTTTCACTGCCGATCAGGCCCACCAGCTCCAGCATCTGGCCGACACGCTGGCGCGTTTCCTCCCGGCTACTGCCGGCGAGCCCGTAGGCAATGTTCGCTTCCACGGTGAGATTGGGAAACAGCGCGTAGGACTGAAACAGAATGCCGTAGTCCCGGGCCTGGGGCGGCAGGTCCGAAACGTTGCGAGCACCGAGGAACAACTCACCGTCGTCCTGCTTCTCCAGACCGGCGATGCAGCGCAGCAAAGTGGTCTTGCCGCAACCCGACGGGCCCAGCAAACACACCAGCTCACCGGCTGCCACGTCCAGCGAGACGTTATCCAACGCGGTAAATGCGCCGAAGCGTTTCTGCACGCCCCGTACTTTCATCGGTGCGCCGGGAGTGGTCAGGGCAGTTGTGATCGAGTGGTTCATGGACAGGCCTCATCTGGCAGATGAGAACCATCCTAGAGTTGTAATGAGACCGTCATGTGGCAGTGAGGCAAAAACCGCTGATAGTGATATTCGCGGATTTGGGTTGACTGTTCTGGCCCCATCGCGGGCAAGCCCGCTCCCACAGGGGCCGTTCAAACACCACAAATCCAACGTGTGGGAGCGGGCTTACCCGCGATGGGGCCGGCACAGGCGCCGAAGATCTCAAACCGGCGCCATCTCCTGCGCCACCCCCAGAAAAGCCGCTGGCAACCGCGCGCCCTTGCGCTCCTTGAGGCAATACAGGTACTCGGGAATCTGCGGAGCATTTTCGAGCGTCAGCACCCGCAACTGCGGATCATGGGGCACTTCCTGGCGAGCAATGATGCTGATGCCGATATTGCGCAACACCGCCTCACGAATCGACTCGCGGCTGCCAATCTCCAGCAGCGGGCCGAAATCCACGCCGGCACCGGCCAGCAACTCTTCGGTCAGGCGACGGGTCGTCGAGCCCGCCTCGCGCATCAGCAACGTATGCCCGGCCAGCGCACTGAGCGGCACATGATCGTGCACCGCCAACGGGTGACTGCGATGCACCGCCAGCACCAGCGGATCGCTACCGAGCACCCGGCGAATCAGCCGCGCATCCTCGAGCAACTGGGAAGACGCGGCGACATCCACCCGGTACTCCTCAAGCGCTTCGAGCACCTGTTGGGAATTGCCGATTTCCACCGAGACCTCGACCTGGGGCAGGCGCTCGCGAAAGGTCTTCACCAGGTCGAGGATGTAATACGGCGCCGTCGCCGCAATGCGCAAGGTGCCCTGGACCTGGCCACTGTTGCGCAGGAAAAATTCGATGTCGGCTTCCTGCTGCAAAAGCACCTTGACCATCGGCAACAGCCGCGCGCCGTCATCGCTGACGCTGAGGCGGCGCCCGCCCCGGTAGAACAACTCCACCGAGTACTGGCTTTCCAGCTGACGAATCTGAGTCGTTACCGTGGGCTGGCTCAGCCCGAGTTTTTTCGCTGCCAGGGTGATGCTGCCCAGGCGGGCCACCATGTAAAACGCCTTCAGCTCGGCACTCAGCACAGCCGCCCCTCATCCATTACTTGCGCAACAGGCGCAAACCGTTGAACACCACCAGCAGGCTCACGCCCATGTCGGCGAACACCGCCATCCACATGGTGGCGAACCCGAAGAAGGTTACCGCAAGAAAGATCGCCTTGATCACCAGTGCAAGGGCAATGTTCTGTTTGAGGACGCTCGACGTGTTCCGCGAAAGACGGATGAACGCCGGGATCTTGCGTAAATCGTCGTCCATCAACGCGACATCGGCGGTTTCGATCGCGGTATCGGTGCCGGCGGCCGCCATCGCGAAACCGATCTGTGCACGCGCCAGCGCCGGGGCGTCGTTGATGCCGTCACCCACCATGCCGACCTGATGGCCCTTGGCGTACAGCGCCTCGATGGCTTGCAACTTGTCGGTCGGCAGCAGATCGCCCTTGGCCTCATCGATGCCCACCTGCGCGGCTATCGCCTGGGCAGTGTGGACGTTGTCGCCGGTCAGCATCAGGGTTTTGATGCCCAGCTCATGCAGTTGCTCGATCGCTTCGCGGCTCGAGTCCTTCACCGTATCGGCCACGGCAAACAGTGCCAGTGGGCCGGACGCGTCAAGCAACAGCACCACGGATTTGCCCTGTTTCTCCAGCGCGAACAGCTTTTCCTCCAGCGCGGGCGAGCACAGGTTCAACTCTTCCACGAGGCGATGGTTGCCCAAGTGGTAGACCTGACCATTGATTTCGCCGCGCACGCCACGCCCGGCCAGCGCTTCGAAGTTATCCACAACCTGGGGCGCCAGGCCTTTATCCACAGCCGCATTGGCGATCGCCAGCGATACCGGGTGGTCCGAGCGTCCGGCCAGCGCCGCCGCAATCGTCGGCGCCGAGGCTTCAGCCGTAGGGTCGAGTGCCAGGTAATCGGTCTGCACCGGTTTACCGTGGGTGAGGGTGCCGGTCTTGTCCAGCGCCAGGTAGTCGAGCTTGTGTCCGCCTTCCAGGTAGACGCCACCCTTGATGAGAATGCCTTTACGCGCCGCCGCCGCGAGGCCGCTGACGATGGTCACTGGCGTGGAAATCACCAGCGCACAAGGACAGGCAACCACCAGCAATACCAACGCCCGATAAATCCAGTCGAACCACGCCGCGCCCATGAACAGCGGCGGGATCACTGCCACAGCCAGCGCCAGGACAAACACCGCCGGGGTGTAGATCTTCGAGAACTGGTCGACGAAGCGCTGGGTGGGCGCGCGCGCGCCTTGTGCCTGCTCGACGGCGTGGATGATGCGCGCCAGGGTCGATTGGCTGGCCAAGGCGGTGACCGCATACTCCAGTGAACCGGCCTGATTGATGGTGCCGGCGAACACCTTGTCACCCACCGTCTTCTCCACCGGCAGGCTTTCGCCGGTGATCGGCGCCTGATCGATGGTCGAACTGCCGGACACCACCTCTCCGTCCAGGCCGATACGCTCGCCCGGCCGCACGCGCACCCGAGCGCCCAGTGCGAGGGTCTTGACGTCCTCCTCCAGCCAACTGCCGTCGGCCTGCAATACCGTCGCCCGGTCCGGAGCCATCTGCATCAAGCCGCTGATGGCATTGCGAGCCCGGTCCAGGGACCGGGCCTCGATCAACTCAGCGACGGTGAACAGGAACATCACCATGGCCGCTTCCGGCCATTGGCCGATCAGAATCGCGCCAGTCACCGCGATACTCATCAGCGCGTTGATGTTCAGGTTGAGGTTTTTCAGGGCGATCCAGCCCTTCTTGTAGGTGCCCAGGCCGCCACTGAAGATCGAGATCAGCGCAATGATCGCCACCACCCAATCCGGCGCCGCACTGGTGAAATGCACCACTTCGGCACCGAGCGCAGTCACGCCGGACAGTGCCAGCGGCCACCAGGGTTTTTTCTCAGCGCTTGGCGCCGGCGTTTCGACGCCCTGCTCCAACGGCTCGGCGTGCATGCCCAGGGACTTGATCGCCTCGACGATAGGCGCAGTGCCCGGCAGGTCGTGGGTCACGCCCAACACACGGTTGATCAGGTTGAAATCCAGTTGCTGCACGCCCGCCAGCTTGCCGAGTTTGTTTTGGATCAGCGTCTGCTCGGTCGGGCAGTCCATGGCCTCGATGCGAAAGCTGCTGAGCTTGGCGTTGGCACTGGGGGCTTCGGTCAGTTGCACTCGCGCCGGTGCTGCCGCCTTTGGCGAGCAGCAGGAGTCGCCAGGGCCACCATGGTTGTGTTTATGCACAGGCTGTAGCTTGTGACCGTGCCCATCGTCGTGGGTATGGGTGTGCCGGGAATCGCTCATTGTTCGCGTCCGTAAAAGTGCCTGTTGCCAAGTAAAGACCCTGTAGCCACTATAGGGTCAAGCACCTTTTTGGAGACACCGTCATGAAGATCGGCGAACTGGCAAAACTCACCGACTGCGCCGTGGAAACCATCCGCTACTACGAGCGCGAAAGCCTGCTGCCGGAGCCGGCCCGCAGCGACGGCAACTACCGCGTCTATACCCAGGCCCACGCCGAACGCCTGACCTTCATCCGCAACTGCCGCACCCTGGACATGACCCTTGAGGAAATCCGCGCCCTGCTGGCCTTTCGCGACAGCCCGCAGGATCAGTGTGAAAGCGTGAATGCGCTGGTGGACGAACACATTCATCACGTGAAGGCACGAATCGACGGCCTGCTGGCACTACAGGCACAACTCATCGACCTGCGCCGCCGTTGTGGCGAAGGGCCGGAGGTCGATCAATGCGGGATTTTGCAACGCCTGGAAGTCAGTGGCGGCGTGGTGGCGACGGAGGTGGAGCATTCACATGTAGGCCGTAGTCACGGCCATTGAGCTGAACACACCGTTACCCTGTACCTGTAGGAGCGAGCACGCTCGCGATGGTCGTCAACGATAACGCTGGCAGCCTGACACCCCACGGTGCCTGGTCCTCCATCGCGAGCATGCTCGCTCCTACAGGGGTTACGTCCGGTGTTACACCGCCATCGGCGCCGTCATCGGCGCGTGGTGCTGATAACCTTCGAGCGAGAAATCACTCGGCTCGACCTGTTCCAGCCACTCGGGCTGATAAACGCCCGTCTTGGCGAACTCCGGCACGCGGTCACTGATCACCAGTTTCGGCATCGGGAACGGCTCACGCTTGAGCTGTTCGTTGAGCATGTCCAGGTGGTTCTCATAGACGTGGGCGTCGCCGATGAAATACGTGAACCAGCGCGGCGTATAACCGGTGAGACGGCCGATCAGGCTCAGCAGCGCCGCCCCTTCGGTGAGGTTGAACGGCGTGCCCAGGCCCAGGTCGTTGGAACGAATGTAGAGCGTCAGGGAAATCTCCCTGGTCTCGACGTTCGGGTGGAACTGGTACAGCAGGTGGCACGGCGGCAGGGCCATTTCATCCAGTTGCGCGACGTTCCAGCCGTGGAACAGGATACGGCGGCTACCCGGGTCCTTGATGATGGTATCGACGCACTGGCGGACCTGATCAATGGCCTTGTACAGCACGACATAGGCCTGGCCGTCTTCTTCACCTTCGGCGATCTGGCGATAACCCTGGTTCAGCGTCTGCTCGATGGCGGCCGGGTTGTTCAAGGGGATCTGCTTGTACGCCGGCCATTTGCGCCATTGCACGCCGTAGATCTCGCCGAGGTCATCTTCACCTTGACGGAACGGGTTGGCCAGCCACTGGGCATTTTCGTTGGCGTTCTGGTCCCAGACCTTGCAACCCAGGTCGCGGAATTGCGCGGCGTTGTTCACGCCACGCAGGAAACCGCACATTTCGCCGATGGCGGATTTGAAAGCCATCTTGCGCGTGGTGATCGCCGGAAAACCTTCCTGCAGGTCATACCGCAGCATCGCGCCGGGGAAGCTGATGGTGTTCACGCCGGTGCGGTTGGCCTGCTTGGTGCCGTTCTTGATGACGTGGGCGACCAGTTCGAGATATTGCTTCATGAGTTACCTGTGTCCTTGAACCCGGGGCGCAAGCCCCGGGGTTCGAATTCAGGCGGCAGCCGCTGGCGGCGCCGGTGCGCGATTGTAGGCCAGCCAGATCAGGAAGAGGCCACCGACGATCATCGGCACACACAGCACCTGACCCATGGTCAGCCAGTTCCAGGCCAGATAGCCCAGTTGCGCATCCGGTACGCGGACGAATTCGACGATGAAACGGAAGATGCCATAGAACAGTGCGAACATCCCCGACACAGCCATGGTTGGCCGCGGTTTGCGCGAGAACAGCCACAGGATCAGGAACAGCGCGACGCCTTCCAGGGCGAATTGATAGAGCTGCGACGGATGACGCGGCAATTGAGCCGGATCGCTGAACGGCGGGAAGACCATGGCCCATGGCACGTCGGTCGCCTTGCCCCACAATTCAGCGTTGATGAAGTTACCGATACGCCCGGCACCCAGGCCGATCGGCACCATCGGCGCAACGAAGTCCATCAGTTGGAAGAACGACTTGTTGTTCTTCTTGCCGAACCACAACGCCGCCAGCATCACACCGATGAAACCACCGTGGAACGACATGCCGCCCTTCCACACCTCGAAGATCAGCATCGGGTTGGCCAGGTACGCGCTCAGGTCATAGAACAGCACGTAACCCAGTCGACCGCCGACAATGACGCCCATCGACATCCAGAACACCATGTCGGAAAGTTTTTCCTTGGTCCAGGTCGGGTCGAAGCGGTTGAGCCGGCGCGATGCCAGCAGCCACGCACCGCCGATGCCAATCAGGTACATCAACCCGTACCAGTGGATTTTCAGCGGACCGATGGCCAGGGCCACCGGGTCGATCTGCGGGTAAGGCAGCATTGCGACTCCTCATTAGCGTTAAAACTTTCAAAATTCCCGGCGGACGCTGTCATGCCAGGATTAAGCCAGGATTGTGCGGTGCGTCAGAGCAGGAAACTCAAACCGACGCAGAACAGCAAAGCGGCGAACAGCCTTTTTAGCAAGCGCGGCGACAGCTTGTGGGCCAACCTTGCACCCAATCGAGCAAAGATCATGCTGGTCAGGGCAATGCCCAGCAGCGCCGGCAGGTAAACAAAACCGAGACTATGGGCCGGCAACAACGGATCGTGCCACCCCAGAATCATGAAACTTAATGCACTTGCCAGAGCAATCGGCAAGCCGCAGGCAGATGAAGTGGCCACGGCCTGCTGCATCGGCACACTGCGCCAGGTCAGGAACGGTACGGTCAACGAACCACCGCCAATCCCGAATATCGCCGAGGCCCAGCCGATCACCGTACCGGCGAGGGTCAGACCGACTTTGCCGGGCACCGTTCGGCTGGCTTTGGGCTTGAAGTCCAACGCCAGTTGCATCGCGATCACCAGGGCGAACACGCCGATGATCTTTTGCAGGTTGGGACCGGAGATCGCCTCCGCAGTCAGCGCACCAAAACCGGCACCCAGCAGAATGCCAACGGTCATCCACGCAAAGATCGGCCAGCGCACGGCGCCCCGACGATGATGCTCGCGCACCGCGTTGACCGAGGTAAAAATGATCGTCGCCAGCGAGGTACCGACCGCCAGGTGCGTCAGGATGGAAGCATCGAAGCCCTGCAAGGTGAAACTGAACACCAGCACCGGCACGATGATGATCCCGCCACCCACGCCAAACAGACCGGCCAGCACACCTGCGCAGGCGCCAAGCGCCAGATAGAGCAGAAATTCCATGGGCGATCCCTGTACACCACTAAACCTGCGCGGCATGGTAACGGATGCATGGCACTCGGCTCCACTGTGCAAGCCGATGGAACGATGAGCGATGTCTGCGTAGAGTGGGCAAAAAACACACAAGGACCACCTTATGTGCCTGATTGTCTTTGCCTGGCGCCCGGGTCACGCCCAGCCGCTGATCGTTGCGGCCAACCGTGACGAATTCTACGCCCGGCCCAGCCTGCCGCTGGCGCAATGGGAAGAAAACCCACAGGTTTATGCCGGTCGCGATCTGGAGGCTGGCGGCACCTGGCTCGGTGTCGGCGCCAACAGACGTTTTGCAGCATTGACCAATATTCGTGACCCTCATCAACCTGCGGCACGCAAATCCCGTGGCGAGTTGGTGGCGCGCTTTCTCGCAGGCGATATGCCCATTGATGACTATCTGGACGACGTTGTCGGACGTTCGCTGGAATATGCCGGGTTCAACCTGCTGGTCGGCAATGCCAACGAACTGTGGCATTACCACGCCCGGGACGCTGAGGCGGTTTTATTGCCGCCGGGCGTCTACGGATTGTCCAATGCCGGGTTGGACACTCCTTGGCCCAAATTGCTCAAGGCGCGGGCGGGGCTGGAGACGTTGCTGGAAGATTCCCAACCCGAGAAGCTCCTGGCCTTGCTGAGCGACGCGCAGACTGCGCCGTTCGCCGAGTTGCCGGACACCGGGGTGGGGTTGGCGACGGAGTCGCTGCTGTCGAGTGTGTTCATTGCCAGCCAGAGCTATGGGACCCGGGCGAGTACGGCGTTGATCGTGCAGGCGGATGGGGCGCGGCATCTGGTTGAGCGCAGCTTTGGGCCGTATGGCGGGCATCTTGGGGAGGTTGAGGTCAGGATCTAGGCTTTGTGGTGTTTGGGCTGCCGCCTTCGCGGGCAAGCCCGCTCCCACAGGTTTTTTTGGTGTACACACAATTTGTGTTTCACACCGAACACTGTGGGAGCGGGCTTGCTCCGGGCGGCGTTCCGACGATGGGCGCACCGCCGACCTAGACCGCCTTCGCCGCCGCCGGATTGACCATCTTCGCCAATCCAAGGTTCTTCAGCGCCAGTTGCAACGAGCTGTGGATAACCTGCGGGTTGTCGATGGTCATCAGCTCTGCCAGCAGCTCCTTGGCCTTGTCCAGGTTGATCTGGCGCAGCATCCACTTCACCTTTGGCAGGTTGGTGGCGTTCATCGACAGGCTGTCAAAGCCCATCGCGGTCAACAGAACCGCTGCCGCCGGATCGCCGGCCATCTCGCCGCAAATACTCACCGGCTTGCCTTCGGCATGGGCATCGCGCACCACGGTTTGCAGGGCTTGCAAGACCGCCGGGTGCAGGTAGTCGTAGAGGTCGGCCACCCGCGGGTTGTTGCGGTCCACGGCGAGCAGGTACTGGGTCAGGTCGTTGGAGCCGACCGACAGGAAGTCCACCTGCCGCGCCAGCTCCCTGGTCTGATACACCGCTGCCGGAATCTCGATCATCACACCAATCGGCGGCATCGGCACATCGGTGCCTTCGTCGCGCACCTCGCCCCAGGCCCGGTGAATCAGGTGCAACGCTTCTTCGAGTTCGTGGATGCCCGAGATCATCGGCAGCAGGATGCGCAGGTTGTTCAGGCCTTCGCTGGCCTTGAGCATCGCCCGGGTCTGCACCAGGAAGATTTCCGGGTGGTCGAGGGTGACGCGGATGCCGCGCCAGCCCAGGAACGGGTTGTCTTCCTTGATCGGGAAGTACGACAGCGCCTTGTCGCCACCGATGTCCAGCGTACGCATGGTCACGGGTTGCGGGTGGAACGCGGCGAGCTGCTCGCGGTAGATTGCCAGTTGTTCCTTCTCGCTGGGGAAGCGCTGGTTGATCATGAACGGCACTTCGGTGCGGTACAGGCCCACTCCCTCGGCGCCACGCTTCTGCGCACGCGCCACGTCGGCCAGCAGGCCGGTGTTGACCCACAGCGGCATGCGGTGACCATCGACGGTCACACAAGGCAGGTCGCGCAGGGAATCAAGCCCCAGCGCCAGCTGTTTCTCTTCCTCCACCACTTCAGCGAACTGCTTGCGCAGTACATCGCTCGGGTTGGTAAAGACTTCACCGCGCACGCCATCGAGGATCATCTCGATGCCGTCGACCTTGGCATACGGCAAATCGACCAGGCCCATCACGGTCGGGATGCCCATGGCCCGGGCCAGGATCGCGACGTGAGAGTTGCCCGAACCGAGGACTGAGACCAGGCCAACCAGCGTGCCCTCCGGCACTTCCCCGAGCATGGCCGGGGTCAGTTCCTCGGCGACCAGAATGGTTTTTTCCGGATAGACCAGGTTCTGCTGACGCTCTTCCTGCAAATAGGCGAGCAGGCGGCGCCCCAGGTCCTTGACGTCCGAGGCCCGCTCACGCAGGTAGGCGTCGTCCATCAATTCGAAACGGTTGACGTGATCGGTAACCACCTGACGCAAAGCGCCCTGGGCCCACTGTCCGGTCTTTATTACGGTGGTGACTTCATTGCCCAGCGCCGCGTCGTCCAGCATCATCAGGTAGACGTCGAACAGGGCCCGCTCTTCGGGCCGCAACTGGGTGGCCAGCTTGGCGGACAACGCGCGCATGTCGGCGCGTACGCCCTCGATGGCGGTCTTGAACAGCTTGAGTTCCGCGTCGATGTCGACGATGGTTTTGTCTGGCACTACGTCAAGGTCGGCCGGTGGCAGCATGACCACCGCCGTACCGACCGCCGCGCCCGGTGAACCCGGCACACCGACGAACTTGGCTTCCTGAATGCCCTTGCCCTGACGGCCAAGGCCACGGATCGAGCCGGTGGCCTCGGCGTGGGCGATAACCCCGGCGAGCTGCGCGCTCATGGTCACCAGGAAGGCTTCTTCACCTTCATCGAACTGGCGACGTTCCTTTTGCTGGATGACCAGCACGCCGACGACGCGGCGGTGGTGAATGATCGGCGCCCCGAGGAATGAGGCGTAGCGCTCTTCACCGGTCTCGGCGAAGTAGCGGTAGCGCGGGTGATCCGCGGCGTTTTCGAGGTTCAGGGGTTCTTCACGCGTGCCGACCAGGCCGACCAGACCTTCGTTGGGTGCCATGCTGACCTTGCCGATCGAGCGCTTGTTCAAGCCCTCGGTCGCCATCAGCACAAAGCGGTTGGTCTCGGGATCAAGCAGGTAGACCGAGCAGACCTGGCTGCCCATGGCCTCTTTGACGCGCAACACAATAATCCCCAACGCCGCCTTGAGATCCTTGGCGGAGTTAACTTCCTGGACGATCTTGCGCAGCGTATTGAGCATGGCTCGGGGTCGAACTCCGTCGTCAGTCGCGCGCTAAAAGGCGCGGGGCAAGCTCTTTGAGAGCGCGTCGATACACCTCGCGCTTGAATGTCACCACCTGGCCCAACGGATACCAATAGCTGACCCAGCGCCAACCATCGAATTCCGGTTTACCGGTCAAATCCATCCGCACCCGCTGCTCGTTGGAGATCAGGCGCAGGAGAAACCATTTCTGTTTCTGGCCGATGCACAGCGGTTGGCTGTGGGTACGGACCAGGCGTTGCGGCAAACGATAGCGCAACCAGCCGCGGGTACAGGCAAGAATTTCAACGTCCTCGCGCTCCAGGCCCACTTCTTCGTTCAGCTCGCGGTACAAGGCGTCTTCCGGCGTCTCCTGAGGGTTGATTCCCCCTTGCGGAAACTGCCAGGCATCTTGATTGATACGGCGAGCCCATAGCACCTGTCCGGCATCATTCGTGAGAATGATCCCGACATTGGGGCGGAAACCATCGGGGTCGATCACGGCAACAACCTCGCAAACGCATGTCGCCGCATTGTTCCACAAAGGTCGTGAAGGCAGCAACGCGCCGACCGACCTTATGTGCACTCTGGTGAAAAGTCCGTATTCTGGGCGCCTTTCTACAGACTTTTCAGCGAGTAACCGCAATGCGCCTGGCTTTATTCGACTTGGACAACACCCTCCTGGGCGGCGACAGTGACCACGCCTGGGGCGATTACCTGTGTGAACGCGGCTTTCTCGACGCCGTGGCCTACAAGACCCGCAATGATGCGTTCTATCAGGATTATCTCGCCGGCCAGCTGGATAACGCCGCCTACCTGAATTTTTGCCTGGAAGTGCTCGGTCGCACCGAAATGGCCACGCTGGACGAATGGCACCTGGATTACATGCGCGACTGCATCGAGCCTATCGTGCTGCCCAAGGCCATGGCCCTTTTAGCCAAGCACCGTGAAGCGGGCGACAAGCTGGTGATCATCACCGCCACCAACCGTTTTGTCACCGGGCCGATTGCCGCACGACTGGGCGTCGAAACCCTGATCGCCACCGAGTGCGAAATGGTCGATGGCCGCTACACCGGGCGCAGCACCGACATCCCATGCTTTCGTGAAGGCAAAGTGACACGCCTGGCCCGCTGGCTGGAAGAAACCGGGCATTCGCTGGAAGACAGCTATTTCTATAGCGATTCGATGAATGACCTGCCGCTGCTGGAGCAGGTGACGAACCCGGTGGCAGTGGACCCGGACCCGAACTTGCGCGCCGAGGCCGAGAAACGAGGCTGGCCGGTCATCAGTCTGCGCGACTGATGACCGTCTTCTGTAGGAGCGAGCATGCTCGCGATGGTCGCCAACGATAAAGTTGGCAGCCTGACACCCCGCGGTGTCCGGTCCCCCATCGCGAGCAAGCTCGCTCCTACAGGGAAGGTGCACGCTTCAGACTGGTTTAGCCCCCATCAACCCCGCAATGGCGATAAAGCAGACAAAACTGAACAACGCCAGGGCGAAACTGAACCTGCCCACGCCACCCGGGGTCTTGCGCAGCTTGTTCAGGCGCACCAGCAACCAGAACCACGCCAGTGCCGCCACGGTGTAGAGCACGCTGGAGGCCAGAAGCCAGGTCTGGCCCAGTGGCCAGCCCACCCGGTGCACCATCGCCCACCCCGTGAAAGGCAAGCTCAACAGCGCCAGCCCCATCACCAGCCAGACAAACACCCGCGGCCGTTGCAACGTGCGGCTGGCCGCCGTGGTGTCCCCTTGGTGCCGCGTGCGCCAGACCCAAATCGCCAGGCCCAGCGCGCAGAGCAACAACAGCGCGGTGGCCACGACATGCGCCATCTTCAGGGCGGTTAATGTTTCCATGGTTCGATTTCCTTATGCCTTGCCCATCAGCGTAGCCGTTCAGCCAAGAAACAGCTGATAGGCCGGGTTGTCGCTCTCATCCCAGTACGGGTAGCCGATTTCCTCAAGCGCCGCCGGCACCAGATGACGCTCTTCGTGGGGCACTTGCAGGCCGGCGACCACACGGCCGTCCGCCGCGCCATGGTTTCGGTAATGGAACATCGAGATGTTCCAGCGCCCGCCAAGCTTGCTGAGGAAGTTGAACAACGCACCCGGTCGCTCGGGGAACTCAAAACGCAGCACCACTTCGTCCACAACCTGGGCCGCGCGACCACCGACCATGTGACGGATGTGCAGTTTGGCCAGTTCGTTGTCGGTCAGGTCCAGCACCGGGAACCCCTGTTCGGTCAAACTGGCGAGCAGCTTGCTGCGCGGATCGTTTTCCGGGTGCGTCTGTACGCCAACGAAAATGTGCGCTTCGCTGCCGGTGTTGTAGCGATAATTGAATTCGGTGATCTGGCGCTTGCCGATGGCTTCGCAGAATGCCTTGAAGCTGCCCGGTTTTTCCGGAATGGTTACGGCGATGATGGCTTCGCGGCCTTCACCCAGCTCGGCGCGCTCGGCGACGTGGCGAAGACGGTCGAAGTTGACGTTGGCGCCGGAATCGATGGCTACAAAAGTGTGCCCGGTGACACCGCGCTGCTCCACGTACTTCTTGATGCCGGCGACGCCCAGGGCGCCGGCAGGTTCGGTGATCGAGCGGGTATCGTCGTAGATATCCTTGATCGCCGCGCAAATTTCGTCGGTGCTGACGGTGATCACCTCATCGACGTAATCCTTGCAGATGTCGAAGGTGTGCTGGCCGATCTGGGCCACCGCCACGCCATCGGCAAAGATGCCCACGGCCGGCAGTACGACACGCTCACCCGCTGCCATGGCCGCTTGCAGACAGTTGGAGTCGTCGGGCTCGACGCCGATGATTTTGATCTCAGGACGAAGGTACTTGGCATACGCCGCAATGCCGGCGATCAGGCCACCACCGCCCACCGGCACGAAGATCGCATCCAGGCGACCCGGTTGCTGGCGCAAAATCTCCATCGCCACCGTGCCCTGCCCCGCGATGGTGTGAGGGTCATCGTAGGGGTGGATGTAGACGTAGCCTTTTTCATCGACCAGCTTCAGCGAGAAGGCCAGGGCTTCCGGGAACGAATCCCCGTGCAGCACCACTTTGCCGCCCCGCGAACGCACGCCCTCGACCTTGATTTCCGGAGTGGTCTTGGGCATGACGATGGTGGCTTTCACACCCAGTACTTTTGCCGCCAGGGCCAGGCCTTGTGCGTGGTTGCCCGCCGAAGCCGTCACCACGCCACGGGCGCGCTCTTCGTCGCTCAGTTGCGTGAGCTTGTTATAGGCCCCACGAATCTTGAACGAGAACACCGGCTGCAAGTCTTCACGCTTGAGCAAAATACTGTTGCCCAGCCGCTCGGAGAGCTGGCGGGCAGTCTGCAATGGGGTTTCTACGGCAACGTCATAAACGCGCGAGGTGAGGATCTTCTTGACGTACTGTTCGAGCATCGGAAAGCATCACTGGCGGGTTGGGCGGAACCGGGGAGTCTAACCCGCATTTCGGCCATGCGACCACACGAATGAAGAGGTTTTAGCCCATCATGGCGCTATAATGCCGGCCTTTCCGTCTACCCCTGCCCGCTTTCGGAGCCCGCATGACCCAGGATCAACTCAAACAGGCCGTGGCCCAGGCTGCCGTCGACTTCATCCTCCCGAAACTCGATGACAAGAGCGTCGTCGGGGTCGGCACCGGCTCCACCGCCAATTGCTTCATCGACGCCCTGGCCCAGCACAAGGGCGCCTTCGACGGCGCGGTCGCCAGCTCCGAAGCCACCGCTGCACGCCTCAAGGGCCACGGCATTCCAGTGTATGAACTGAATACCGTCAGCGACCTGGAGTTCTACGTCGACGGCGCCGACGAAAGCGACGAGCACCTGAACCTGATCAAGGGCGGCGGCGCGGCCCTGACGCGCGAGAAGATCGTCGCCGCCGTGGCCAAGACCTTCATCTGCATCGCCGACGCCAGCAAACTGGTGCCGGTGCTCGGCGAATTCCCGCTGCCGGTGGAAGTGATCCCGATGGCCCGCAGCCACGTGGCCCGTCAACTGGTCAAACTGGGCGGCGACCCGGTTTACCGTGAAGGCGTTGTGACCGACAACGGCAACATCATCCTCGACGTGTTCAACCTGCAGATCACCAATCCGGTGGAGCTGGAAGCGCAGATCAACGCGATTGTCGGCGTGGTCACCAACGGCTTGTTCGCGGCGCGACCGGCGGACCTGCTGTTGCTGGGCACGAGCGAAGGCGTGAAGACGCTGAAGGCGCAGTAACCTCCATCCCAATACCCTGTAGGAGCGAGCATGCTCGCGAAGAAATGCACAGGCAACGCTGGCAGCCTGACACCCCTCGGTGCCTGAGCCACCATCGCGAGCGTGCTCGCTCCTACAGGGGTTCTGTGTTCTTAGGGTTTTTTGAACACATAAAACAGGTTCGGCTCGCTCACCAGATACAGCGTACCGTCGTCATCCATGGCCATGCCTTCCGCTTGCGGCACCGTTTTCGTCAGTCCCTGGCGCCCCTTGCTCAGCGACATCGTGCTCAAAGGGCGACCGTCGACATCCAGTTCCAGAATCAGTCGCGACTCGTCGGACAGCGCTAGTAAATGGCCGCTGCGCTCGTCGTATTGCAGGCTGGAGAGGTCTCGAACGAACATTCCCGCATCCCGCTTGGGGTTGTTGACCACGTGGACGGCGTACGACTTTTCCGGGTTGTAATGAGGGAAACCCTGCACTTCGTAGATCAACATCGGGTCGCGCTCCTTGGCGACAAACAGACGCTTGCCGACCGAATCATAGGCCAGGCCTTCGAAACCCTTGTTACTGCTCATGTGCACGCCAAGCGTCATCTGTTCGGCGTCGGCAGCGTCGAGGAAGGTGGTGTCTTCGTCCAGATGAATCTTGATCAACCGCTGCTGGCGCTCGTCGGTAAGCACGTAGGTGTCGGCGCTGATGAACTCCACGGCTTCAGGATCACCGAAACCGATCAGCGCAATGCGCCGGATGATCTGGCCTTGCAGCGACAGTTCGATCAGCTCCGAGTTTTTGTTGGTGACGGTGAACAGGCTTTTGCGCACCGGATCGAAAGTCAGTGCCGACACATCGTCATCCAGGCCTTCGATGGTCCGGCCTTCGAGGGTGACAAGGTAGCGATCCAGCCCGATGGACTGCGCGCTTTCCGGCTGCCAAAGCGTGTACAGGTTGAACCAGGCGCGCTCGAACAGCCGCAGGTACTGGCCGATGGTGAGCAGGATGAGCAGCGCAATCGCCAGCAGGATCAGAATCAGGGGTTTGGGACGGGCAAATCGACGCATCGGGAAGGCTCGGATATCAGAACAGGTGGATGAAATACCACGGCAGTCTGAATTCAAGCTTAATGGCCATTAGCCCCAGCCTACAACTGAGCGTCGCGTTTCCTACAAAACGCGGATCAGTTCTGCTTCTCGAAACGATAGAACAAGTTGGGCTCGCTGACCATGTACAGCGTGCCTGCCTCGTCCATGGTCACGCCCTCGGCGCGCGGGATGGTCTTTTTCAGCCCGTTGAAACCGGCCAGCACGGTCATGAAACTCACTTGTTCGCCCTTCTCGTCGAGCTCCAGCAACAGATGAGAGTCAGCAGACAGCACCAGGGTATGCCGGGTTCGAGGATCAATGGCCAGGGCCGACAGGTTGCGGATGTCGAGTTCGTCACTGGCCAGCTTTTGTTTGTCGCCAGTCAGCGTCTGACCGTCGGCACTCTTCCAGGTAAACAGTGCTGCGGGACGTTCCTCACCCAGCAGCATCTGCTGGTTTTTTGCATCCCAGACGACCGCTTCGAAGGCTTTATTCTGGTCCGCAGAGGGGCCAAGGTCGTATTTTGCGAAGTTGGCCATGTTCAGCTCGCGGGTGTCGGCGTCCACCTTGACGATGACCAACAAATGCTGGCGTTCATCGACGATAGCCAACCGACCATTCCCCATGACCGTCACCCCTTCCGGATTGCTCCAGCCCACCAACGGCATCTTGCGCAACACCTCGCCCTGCAAGGTCAGCTCGACCAGGAACGGGTTCTTGCCCATGACCGCGAACAGGGTCTTGGTTTGCGGGTCGTAGGCAAGGTCCGATGCTTCGTCCTTTTCCATCCCCGGCAACGCCTTGGCATCGATCACCACCCGATAGTCCGGCAACCAGATGCTTTCCTGGCGCTCTGCCGTACTTTCAAAGCGCTCCATTACCCAGAGCAGACCACGGTCATCCCAATGCATCGCAAACGCCAGGCCGTACGCCGCGCCGGCAACCAACAAAAGCCAGGCATACCAGCGCATGAAGAAACGCGGGCGGCGGGCAGTCTTGAGCGAAGGCAGCGGTTGGGTGGCCATCGAGAGATGCGTTCCAGAAATTCAGGCTAGAGGTAATAGCACAGTTGGGCCCGGCTCAGACGCCGTTAATCCACGAATTATCCGGAGAGGATGTGAAAAAAATGGCAAATGGCGGGTTTGCCTTGTTATTCACCGCCCCTGTAGGAGCGAGCATGTCGAGGCGCTCGCTCCTACAGAAAGCAGATCAGCGTACGCTGCTGGTGAAGCGGCTGGCGCCTGGCAGTTCGAGGACGATTTCGTCACCCACATTCAGCGGGCCAACGCCCACTGGCGTGCCGGTGAGGATTACGTCGCCGGCTTGCAGCGAGAAGCAGGCCGCCATGTGCTGGATCATGGGCACGATCGGGTTGAGCATGACGCTGCTGTTGCCATCCTGACGCACTTCGCCGTTGATGGTCAGGCGGATGCCGATGTCGGTCAGGTCAGCGAACGTGCTGCCGACCACGAATGGAGCAATCACCGCAGCGCCGTCGAAGGACTTGGCGATTTCCCACGGCAACCCCTTGGATTTCAACTCCGCCTGCTTGTCGCGCAGGGTCAGGTCCAGGGCTGGCGCAAAACCGGAAATGGCGTCCAGCACTTCTTCGCGGCTAGGCTTGGTCGACAGCGGCTTGCCGATCAGCACGGCGATTTCCGCTTCGTAATGCACCGAGCCACGCTCGGTGGGAATGCTGAAACCACCTTCCAGTGGCACCACGCAACTGCCTGGCTTGATGAACAGCAGCGGCTCTGTAGGAACCGGGTTGTCCAGCTCCTTGGCGTGTTCGGCGTAGTTGCGCCCGATGCACACCACTTTTCCCAAAGGAAAGTGGATACGCGTACCGTCGACATACTGGTGCTGATAGCTCATTACCGACTCCTGGTTCATTGATTCAAACAGCGAATATCTTGCCCGGGTTCATGATGCCGTTCGGATCGAACACCGATTTGAGCGCCTTCATGTACTCGATCTCAACCGGTGAGCGGCTGTAGGTCAAGTAGTCGCGCTTGACCAGCCCCACGCCGTGCTCGGCGGAAATCGATCCGTTGTACTGCTCAACGGTTTCGAACACCCGCTTGTTGACCGTTGCGCACCGGGCGAAAAACTCGTCCTTGCCCAGGTCTTCCGGCTTGAGGATGTTCAGGTGCAGGTTGCCGTCACCGATGTGGCCGTACCAGACGACTTCAAAGTCCGGGTAGTCTTCAGCGACGATCTCATCAATTTCCTGCAGGAACGCAGTGACTTTGGACACTGTGACCGAAATATCGTTTTTGTAAGGCGTGCGGTGGGAGATCGTCTCGGAAATGTACTCGCGCAACTTCCACAGGTTCTGCAACTGGGTCTGGTTCTGACTCATCACGCCGTCCAGCACCCAGCCTTGCTCCACGCAGTGCTCAAAGATTTCCAGCGCCAGGTTGGCCACTTCCTCGGTGGTCGCCTCGAACTCCAGCAGCGCGTAGAACGGGCATTCGGTGTCGAACGGCGCCGGCACATCGCCACGCGCCATGACCTTGGCCAGGGCCTTGTCAGAGAAAAACTCGAAAGCAGTCAGGTCGAGCTTGCCGTGGAAGGCGTGCAACACCGGCATGATCGAGTCGAGATCGGCGGCGCCCAGCACCATGGCCGTGAGGTTTTTCGGTGCGCGGTCCAGGCGCATGGTCGCCTCGACCACAAACCCGAGGGTACCTTCTGCACCGATGAACAGCTGTCGCATGTCGTAGCCGGTGGCGTTCTTGATCAGGTCGTGGTTCAGCTCCAGCAGGTCGCCCTTGCCGGTCACCACTTTCATGCCCGCCACCCAGTTGCGGGTCATGCCATAGCGAATCACCTTGATTCCGCCGGCATTGGTGCCGATATTGCCGCCAATCTGACTGGAACCAGCGGAAGCGAAGTCCACCGGATAATACAGGCCCTTCTCTTCGGCGACATTTTGCAGATGCTCGGTCACCACCCCTGGTTGGCACACGGCGGTGCGGTCGGTCAGGTTCACGTCGAGTATCTGGTTCATGTAGTCGAAAGACACCACCACTTCGCCATTCGCCGCTACGGCAGCGGCGGACAAACCGGTGCGCCCGCCGGAGGGCACCAGCGCCACCTTATGCGCATTGGCCCAACGGACAATGGCCTGCACCTGCTCGATGGTCTTGGGAAAGACAATGGCCGTCGGGGCGGGCGCGAATTGCTTGGTCCAGTCCTTGCCATAGGTGTTCAGGGAATCGGCATCGGTCAGGACCTTGCCCGGCTCAACCAACGTCTTCAGTTCTTCAATCTGGGCAGGACTGGTCATCGACAGAACTCTCGAACAATTCATGGTCATCCTGAGAACGCTTCACGTCGCAGGAACGGGTGTTTAGCGGGGCTCGTATGCTAGCATAACGACCCCGCAGCATAGCGCCCAACGGCTAATCTGCGGAGACGGCTCTCCAGCCGTCCGGGTCAGCGTCTGTTGACCATTTCCTGCCATTTTTCTCCGGGATACAGGTTTACGCAGATGAGCAAGACTTCTCTCGATAAGAGCAAGATCAAGTTCCTTCTTCTCGAAGGCGTCCACCAATCGGCTGTCGACGTCCTCAAGTCGTCCGGCTACACCAGCATCGAGTACCTCACCGGTTCTCTGCCGGAAGCCCAACTGAAGGAAAAGATCGCCGATGCTCACTTCATCGGCATTCGCTCCCGCACCCAACTGACGGAAGAGGTCTTCGATCACGCGAAGAAGCTCGTCGCAGTCGGCTGTTTCTGCATCGGCACCAACCAGGTCGACCTGAACGCGGCCCGTGAGCGCGGCATTGCCGTGTTCAACGCACCGTACTCCAACACCCGCTCCGTCGCCGAGCTGGTACTGGCCGAAGCGATCCTGTTGCTGCGCGGCATCCCTGAGAAGAACGCCTCCTGCCACCGTGGCGGCTGGATCAAGAGCGCGGCCAATTCCTTCGAGATCCGTGGCAAGAAGCTGGGGATCGTTGGTTATGGCTCGATCGGTACGCAGCTGTCGGTCCTGGCCGAAGGCCTGGGCATGCAGGTGTACTTCTACGACACCGTGACCAAACTGCCTTTGGGTAATGCCACCCAGGTCGGCAACCTTCACGAACTGTTGGGCATGTCCGACATCGTCACCCTGCACGTACCGGAAACCGCTGCGACCCAGTGGATGATCGGCGAGAAGGAAATCCGTGCCATCAAGAAGGGCGGCATCCTGATCAACGCTGCTCGCGGCACCGTGGTCGAACTGGACCACCTGGCAGCGGCCATCAAGGACAAACACCTGATCGGCGCGGCCATCGACGTATTCCCGGTGGAGCCACGCTCCAACGACGAAGAGTTCGAAAGCCCGCTGCGCGGCCTGGACAACGTGATCCTGACCCCGCACATCGGCGGTTCCACCGCTGAAGCACAAGCCAACATCGGTCTGGAAGTGGCAGAAAAGCTGGTCAAGTACAGCGACAACGGTACCTCGGTATCGTCGGTGAACTTCCCGGAAGTGGCCCTGCCGGCTCACCCTGGCAAGCACCGCCTGCTGCACATCCACGAGAACATTCCGGGTGTGATGAGCGAGATCAACAAGGTGTTCGCCGAAAACGGCATCAACATCTCCGGTCAGTTCCTGCAGACCAACGAGAAAGTCGGCTACGTGGTCATCGACGTCGACGCCGAGTACTCGGACCTGGCGCAAGAGAAGCTGCAGCACATCAACGGCACCATTCGGTCCCGCGTGCTGTTCTGATCGCGATGCGAGCAACAAAAAAGGGAGCCTTCGGGCTCCCTTTTTCATGCCTGCGTCATTTGACGTTGACGGTGATCTTCGGCGAGACGATCGGTGGGTCGAACGGCATGTGACCGCTGTCTCCGAGCTCCAGTTGCAGCGTATGCTTGCCGGGCTCCAGCGTCACTTCAGCCTGGGTCTGCGCCTTGCCGAAATGCAGGTGGTTAGCATCGTTCGGGATCGGCTGGCCGGCAGCTGGCAGCTTGTCCACGTCGATCAGCAAGTGGTGGTGGCCGGTGTTCTTGGTCACATCACCGGCAGGCGCCAACGCGATGTTTTCGACCGCAAACTTGACGACGAAGGTCTTGGGAACCGTGGCGCCATCCGCAGGAGAGACGATGGACACTTCAGCACCCTTCGGCGCCGGCGTCGCCGCACTGGCCAGTACCGAAACACCCATCAACAGGCCAGCCAAAGCAGCACGTGACATAAAGGATTTCATTCTCTTCTCCAGTTTTTTCGTAAAATTCGCGTGGTCATGACAACTTCATGACCATTCGTTGTCGAAGGCACTCGACAACCATAGCAAAGCGAGCCTGAATCAAAGGGTCGCCATAAGAAATTCCAAGGAGTGACCATGCGCTTTCTGCCTGGCCTGATCTGCCTGCTACCCCTTCTGAGCCCTTTGGCCCATGCCGAACTGATCGACGACGTAAACGACCGTGGTGAATTGCGTATTGCTCTTGAGGCTAATACACCGCCCTTCAATTTCAAGAACGACGGCAACCTCTCGGGCTTTGAAGTCGAACTGGGCCAGTTGCTGGCCAACGAACTGGATGTACGGGCCGATTTTGTCGTCACCGATTCCAGCGATCTGTTGGCCGGCGTTGAAAGCGGCAAGTACGACATCGCGATCAACCACATAGCACTGACCCCGGAACTCAAGGATCGTTTCGACTTCAGCGAACCTTACGCTCGAGTGGATGGACAATTGCTTGCGCAAAAGGACGAGGAGCCGCGGTCGATACTGCTGGTGCAGTCGTTGGCGGAGGAGAAACCCAAGGCCGCTGCAGAGGTAAACCTGGCGATTCCATTCCAGAAGGGCAATCCGGCGTTCCATGTCAGCCTGGAAAACGCCCTGCAGCGGATCAAGGCCGATGGACGGCTGGAGGCGCTGGAGAAGAAGTGGCTGGCGGGGGATGGGGTCAAGCCCTGAGGCCTGGAGATCACACACCAACCGTGAGAGCGGGCTTGCTCGCGAAGGGGGGGTGTGGTGACCTTTAGTTAAGTGCAGCCAACGCCTGCGCCGCCTCAACCAATTCCAGCTCACTGAACACCCGCACCCCATGGCGCTTGAGCAACGCCGCCGTCACCCCCTCGCCGGTGACCTTCACCCGGTTGAACGTGCCGTCATAGGTCAGGCGGTTGCCGCAGGACGGACTGTTGGCCTTGAGCACGGCGATGCGGATGTCGTGGGCTTGCACCAAGGCCAGCGCCTGATGTGCCCCGGCCAGGAACTGCGCGCTGACGTCCTGGCCCTCGGTGGTGATGACCGATGCCTGCCCATCCAGCACTTGCGCCCCCTGCCCGCCCGGGATTTCCGCTGCTGCCCGTGGCGTCGGCAAGCCACCGGCCACTTCCGGGCACAGCGGCACGACACGGCCTTCATCGAGCCACTGCTGAAGCTGATCGAATGGCCCGCTGGCCCCGCCGTCGTAACGCACGCGGTGACCCAACAGGCAGCGGCTCACCAGAATCATGTGCATGATCAGAACGGCTCATTGCCACGGCGCCGGAACCAGCCGGTCAACGACAGGCGATCCCGGGTCGCGGGCAGCACTTCATGGGGCACCTCACCGGACAGGAACACTACCAGGCAGCCGCCGGTGGGCAGTACGTCGTATTCGCCACGGTCCTCGAGGTACATGCGCAATTGCCCGCCCTCGTTCGGCAGCCAGGCGTCATTGAGATACAGCACCGCCGACACCGCGCGCCGGTCATCGTCCCTGAAGCGATCAAGGTGCTTGAGGTAGAAAGCGCCGGGCGGGTACATCGCAAAATGGCACTCGAAATCTTCCAGGCCCAGGTACAGGCCGCGATTGATCGCTTCACGCAGGCTGTCCATGAGCGCCAGGTAGCGGTCGCACGCCTCGGCCTGTCCCGGTTCGATCCACTGGATCTGGTCGCCGCGAATCGCCTCGCGAATCTCCGAAGTGGGCCCGCGCCCGACGGCCGCAGGCGTCAGTTCACCCTCGACCGAACGTTTACGGCACTCAGCCGCCAGCGCTCGGGTCAGATCCAGAGGCAGGAAAATATTCTGCTGCGACCAGCCGTGTTCAGCCAGGTCGTCGACGATACGTAACAGCAGCGGGTGATCAGAGGATATTTGCATGGCGCGCATAGTATTCCTGTACCCGAAATTCCGACAGAGCCACAAGGCGGCTTGATACGAATTCTCGACAAGTCGGTATGCCGCACGGAGAATAGTCGGCTGCTGACAGGAGTCCCTATGCGTCGTTTGCTTTTCTCACTGCTGATGTTCTGCGCTTTGCCCGCCTGGGCAGACGGCCACGACCAGTTGTACAAAGTCGCCGGCTGGCCAGAACAACGCGCGCACTTCAACGATGCCCTGGCAGCCGCTCAGCAGCGTTACCAGAACAGCCTGCCGCCTGCAGTGTTTCAGGCCCTGGTGAATAACAGCAATCAACGTTTCGCAGCGCAAGCCGTCGACCAACGTGCCCAATCGCAACTGCGCAAGAATCTCGCCGATCCGAAACCGGCCCTGACCTTTTTCCAGTCGGCCCTGGGCAAGAAGATCGTTGCTGCCGAGTTGCTGGCCACCCGCCGTGATCAATTGGCGAAAAACGCCAAGGGCCTGCCAAAAATCCAAGCCAGCGACAGCCGCCTGTTGATTATCGGCCATCTGGCACAGGCCCTGCCCGCGCGCGAGGCCGGCGCGGAAGTGAGCCTGGCGATTGCTGGCGTCGCGGCCGATAGCCTTAGCGCGATGATCCCGGGCCTCTTGGGCGGGGGTCAGGCGCAAGGCCTGCTCAACGGTCAGCGCCAGCGATTGATGGACCAGATCGGCAGCGACCTGAACAACACGCTGTTGTATGTCTATCGCGACCTGTCGGATAACGAACTGGAAGAGTTCGCCACCTTCGCCGAGTCGGCTGAAGGCCAGGCTTACTACCAGGCGGCGCTGGCGGCGATTCGCGCGGGGTTGGCGGTGGGGCAGAGTTCTTCGAACCTCAGCCAGTGATCTTTGGCGCCAGTTAGATCGCTATCGCGGGCAAGCCCGCTCCCACAGGGTTTTTCAGTGAACACAGATATTGTGTACACCAAGAGCACCTGTGGGAGCGGGCTTGTCGAATCGTCGCACCGCCGCGATGGGGCCGGAACAATCGCTACACATTTCTGCCCTTCACCCGCCGACTCAAAAACCCGAAAAACTCCCTGCGCATCTCCAGCGACTCGTTCGCCAGATGGTGCCTTCCCTCAGGCAGCATCAACACCTGCGGCCGATTGAACTTGGCCTTCAACACGTCAAGGTTATGCGGCCAATCCACCGTCATGTCCTGCTGCCCCTGCACAATCAGCGGCTGCCGGGTGCTGGTCGGTGCCGCTTCGATCCGCTTGATCCAGCGTTTCAATGCGCCGACCCAGGCCGTCGGCAAACGGCGGGCCTGCAACGGGTCGGCTTGCAGGAACGTGAGGAACTGCGGGTCGTTGGAGTTTTCGCTGAAGCGTCGGGCGATCCCTTTCACGAAAGGCCTGAGCAGGTAATAACTGAATTTCGACCACGCCCATGAGCGCGGTCTCACCAGTGGCGCCAGCAGGATCACCTGGCCCTGGGCCGGGCTTGCGCTGCCGGCGTTGAGCACGTGATCGACCACAATGGCGCCGCCGGTGCTCTGCCCGCACAGGTGCCAGGGCTGCGGCAGATCCAGCGAGCAGGCCTCGGCGAACAAGCCTTGAAGGGTGTCCTGATACTCGGAAAAATCACCGATGCTCGCCCGCTCACCGCTGGACAGGCCGTGCCCTGGCAAATCGCAGGCGATCACTGCAAAACCCTGGTCCAGCGCCCAGGCGATGACATGCCGGTAGAGCCCGGTGTGATCATAAAACCCGTGGAACATGAACAACGTCGCCTTGGCCCCCTCCGGCCACCACACCTGGCTGACCAGCTCATAGCCGGCCACCTCGAAACGTCCAAGCCCCGTGCGCAACGGTCGCCCGGGATAGTCCAGGCCATAAAACCGCTGGTACGCCAATGCCTCTTCGGACAGCGGCTGCCACTCGGCCAAGGGCCGAAGGCTGGCGCGCAGATGATCAGGGTCGAAAGTGGCGGGCATGAGCGATTCCAAAACACGAAGCGGACTTTATAAGCCTGCGATATTCATCTGTCGCGACAAGCATGGCAAGCTGGGCGATCTCTGAGGAAACCCCGCCATGCGATCGTCCTTGCGCACCACTCTGCTTGCCAGCCTGCTCGCCCTTCTCTGTGCCGGTGTGCTGTGGGCGGCCTATGACTGGTTCCAGGGGCGCTATCTGCGTGCGTTCAGCTCCCACACGGCGCTGTTTTCAGGCGACCCGCTGCACCTGCCCGACAACCTGGCCGGCCCCGGCGCCATCCGCCTTGTGCACTTCTGGGACCCGGCCTGCCCGTGCAACGTCGGCAACCAGCAACACCTGAGCGAATTGATCGAGCATTACGAACCGCAAGGCGTCGAGTTCTACGCGGTACAAAAAGCCGGCAGCCATGGCCAGTTGCCCAGCAACCTGGGCGGCCTGAAATCCATCAGCGTCCTGCCAGGCTCAGAGCAGATCCCGGCCAGCCCCGCCGTGGCGATCTGGGATCGCAGCGGCAAGCTGGCGTATTTCGGCCCGTACAGCGAGGGCCTCACCTGCAATTCAAACAACAGCTTCATCGAGCCAATCCTGCAGGCGTTGAATGAAGGCCGCCCAGTGAGTGCCACGCACACACTGGCCGTGGGCTGTTACTGCCCATGGCCGGCCGATCAGGCGCAGTAAGCAAAACCAGGCGACAAGAATCCCTCCTACGGGTGATGGGCCGATTCAACGGGTCGTGTTAAACAGTGCAGCCAGGGAACTGCTGTCACTCATAACAAGAACAAGGAATCTGAATGAAACGTCTCCTGATTGCGCTCGTCGTGCTGATCGTTGTCCTCGCCGTGGGTGTCGGCGGCTACGTTTACAGCAAGCAACCGACGCGCCAGGGCATGGTTGAGCTGCAGCATCTGCAAGGCTCTGTCACCGTGCGTTACGACGAGCGCGGCATCCCGCACATTCGCGCCGACAACGAAACCGACCTGTACCGCGCGCTGGGTTACGTGCACGCCCAGGACCGGCTGTTCCAGATGGAAGTGCTGCGCCGCCTCGCCCGTGGCGAGCTGGCCGAAGTGCTGGGCCCCAAACTGCTCGACACCGACAAGCTGATGCGCAGCCTGCGCATCCGTGAAAGGGCCGAAACCTACCTGGCCAATCTCGATAAGCAATCGCCAGCCTTTCTCGCCATGCAAGCCTATCTGGACGGCATTAACCAGTACCAGGACAGCCATGCCAAGCCTGCGGAGTTCGACGCGCTGGGCATCGCCAAACGCCCTTTCACCGCCCAGGACACCATCAGCATCGCCGGTTACATGGCCTACAGCTTTGCCGCCGCGTTTCGTACCGAACCTTTGCTGACCTATGTCCGCGATCAACTGGGGGCTGATTATCTCAATGTGTTCGACCTCGACTGGCAGCCCAGTGGCGTGCTGGAGAAAAACACCGGCGCCGCCGTGCCGCCGCTTGCCGGTGGCGACTGGAAAGACCTCAACGCCCTCGCCCGCCTGAGCGAGCAAGCCCTGGCCGGTAACGGCTTGCCGCAATTCGAGGGGAGCAACGCCTGGGCGGTGGCCGGCAGTCGCACCAAAAGCGGCAAGCCACTACTGGCGGGTGACCCGCATATCCGTTTTTCCGCACCGTCCGTGTGGTATGAAGCCCATCTCACGGCTCCGGGGTTCGAGCTCTACGGTCACTACCAGGCCTTGATGCCGTTCGCTTCGCTGGGTATGAACCGCGACTTCGGCTGGAGCATCACCATGTTCCAGAATGACGACCTGGACCTGATTGCCGAGAAGGTCAATCCCGACAACCCCAATCAGGTCTGGTACCGCGGTCAGTGGGTGGATCTGGTCACCAGCGAGCAACAGATCGCGGTGAAGGGCCAGACGCCCGTCACGCTGGTACTGCGCCAGTCGCCCCACGGGCCGATCGTCAACGATGCACTGGGCAGCCACGCCGGCAAGACGCCAATCGCCATGTGGTGGGGCTTTCTTGAAACCCAGAACCCGATCCTCGAGGGTTTCTATCAGCTAAATCGCGCCGATACCCTGGTCAAGGCGCGCACGGCCGCAGCCAGGATCCATGCGCCGGGCCTGAACGTCGTCTGGGCCAATGCCAAGGGCGACATTGGCTGGTGGGCTGCGGCGCAATTGCCCAAGCGCCCGGCAGGGGTCAAGCCATGGTTCATTCTCGATGGCAGCAGTGCGCAAGCAGACAAGGAGGGTTTCTACCCGTTCACCGCCAACCCGCAGGAAGAAAACCCGGCACGGGGCTACATCGTCTCGGCCAACTACCAGCCGGTATCACCGACCGGCATGGAGATTCCCGGTTACTACAACCTCGCCGACCGCGGTCAGCAACTCAATCGGCAGCTCAGCGATAAAACCGTCAAATGGGACCTGGAGACCAGCCAGAAACTGCAACTGGGCACCACCACCGCCTATGGCCCCCGCCTGCTCGCCCCGCTGCTGCCGGTGCTGCGTGAAGTGGTCAGCGACCCGGCCGAGCTGAAGCTGGTGGAACAATTGGCACAATGGCAAGGCGACTACCCGCTGGACTCCACCAGCGCCACGTTGTTCAACCAGTTGCTGTTCAACCTGGCCGATGCGGCGATGCGTGATGAGCTGGGCAACGACTTCTTCGAAACGTTGCTCTCGACTCGCGTGATCGACGCCGCCCTGCCACGCCTGGCGGCGAATGCCGACTCGCCGTGGTGGGACAACCGCACGACGGCCGCCAGAGAAACCCGCGCCGACACGGTGAAGGTGGCGTGGCAAGCCAGCCTCGCTCACCTCAAGAGCGTGCTGGGTGCCGACTTCACCCAGTGGCAGTGGGGCAAGGCCCACACCCTGACTCACGGCCACCCGCTGGGACAGCAGAAGCCGCTGGACCGGATCTTCAACGTCGGCCCGTTCGCGGCGCCAGGCAGCCATGAAGTGCCGAATAACCTTTCGGCCAAAATCGGTCCGGCGCCCTGGCCCGTGACCTACGGGCCTTCGACCCGCCGCCTGATCGATTTCGCCGACCCCACCCACAGCCTGACCGTCAACCCGGTGGGCCAGAGTGGGGTGCCTTTCGATAGGCATTATGAGGACCAGGCGGAAGCGTATATCGAAGGGTTGTACTTCCAGGCGCATCTGAACGATGAAGAGGTGATGGCCAATACTCGGGGTACGTTGAAGCTGTTGCCGGCGCGGGTGGCCCCTTAGATTTTCATTGCCTGTACAGGCAATGAAAATCCAGGCTCAAACCGCCAGGCCAAAATTCAACCGAAACTGCTGCGGCGTCACCCCCAGCCGGCGGTTGAACACGTTGCGCATGTGCTGGGCATCACGAAAGCCGCACTCATAGGCCACGGTTTTCAACGGCGCCGCCGTACTCTCGAGCATCACCCGCGCCGCATCCACTCTTGCCCGCTCGACAAACTCCGCCGGGGTCACTTTCGCTTCCCTGGTAAACACCCGGGAGAAATTGCGCGCACTCATGTTGGCCGCGCTCGCCAGCTCGGCATTGGTCAGGTCGCCGGTCAGGTTGGCCAATACGTAGCGCTGAATCATCGCCACCGCAGACTCCGGCTCGGCATGGGGTGTGAGAAACGGGCTGAACTGCGACTGCCCGCCGGAGCGCTGGGTGAACACCACCAATCGTTTGGCCACACGCAAAGCAATTTCAGGCCCATGATCCCTGGCCAACAGATACAACGACAGGTCGATCCCGGCGGTAACACCGGCCGAGGTATAGAGCTCACCGTCCTGCACGTACAGGCGATCGGCGTCTACCCGCGCCTGGGGGCACAACGCGGCCAATGCCGCAGCATCTTCCCAGTGTGTGGTGACGGTGCGCCCTTGCAGCAAGCCGGCACGCGCCAGCATGAACGCACCGTTGCAGATCGAGCCAAACCGCTGCGCACGGGCGCAGGCTTCGCGCAGCCAGGCATCGAAGGCCTCGCCGAAATCCAGGCCCGGCAACTGTGGACCACCGGCCACCAGTAACAGGTCATAAGCCTGCACAGCCTCACTGAAGTGCCGATGGGCTTGCAACAACAAGCCGTTGGAGCACGACGTCACCCCACTCTCAACGCCGATCACGTCCAGCTGATAGTGATCCTGCGGCGCAAGGAACCGATTCGCCTCGGCAAACACGTCCATGGGCCCAGTGACATCCAGGGACTGCACGCCGGCGAATATCACGATGGCAACGGTTTTACTCATGATGGATTGCCCCCCATAGATGCCATCCCCCTCCCCCTGTAGGAGCGAGCATGCTCGCGATGGTCGTCAACGATTACTCTGGCAGCCTGACACTCCGCGGTGTCTTGTCTACCATCGCGAGCATGCTCGCTCCTACAGGGATGGATGAACAACATTCAATTGGCACGATTCGCAGGTTGATTGGCCAGGATCCTAGCCATGGCGCGATTGTCCGGTTGTGGGGCCGGGAACAGACTTGTTCCATCAGCGCCGCCCCGGCGCTCCCTGTGAGGACAACAGCATGAGCACAACCATCGCCGGCATCAAGATACCCGACAGCGCCCTGGCACGGGCCGCCACCGACTACATTCGCGACATCGAATCCGACCTGCTCTACCACCACTCGCGCCGGGTGTTTCTGTTCGGCGCATTGAGTGGTGAACGCAAAAAACTGGTTTATAACCCCGAGCTGTTGTACATCGGCGCGATGTTTCATGACCTGGGACTGATGGAGGGTTATCGCAGCGACAACGAGCGCTTTGAAGTCGATGGTGCCAACGCGGCGGCTGAGTTCCTCAAGCCTTACGGGCTGAGTGATGACGACATCGAGCAGGTGTGGCTGTCGATTGCGTTGCACACCACACCCGGTGTGCCGCAACACCTGCGCCCTACCGTGGCGCTGGTGACAGCGGGTGTCGAGATGGACGTGCTGGGCATGGACTACGCGGCGTTTTGCAGCGTGCAGCGCGAGGCGGTGGTGCATACGCATCCACGAGGTGAAGGATTCAAGGAATGCATCATCTGCGCCTTCGCCGACGGCCTGCGCCATCGCCCGCAAACCACCTTTGGCAATGTGAAGACCGATGTGCTGGTGGATCAGGAGCCGGGGTTCAAACCGATGAACTTCGTCGAGGTGATTCGCCGCTCGCCTTGGGTTTCCTGATCACCGAACCGGTCCTGCCGCTACAAAAACAACTGTAGGAGCGAGCTTGCTCGCGATGGAGTGTCAGTCGACATGGATGTCACTGACAGATCATCGCGAGCAGGCTCGCACAAGGGAAGGCCCCCGAAGGGATTCAAGCCGCTTCCGGCGCCTGCGCGCGGCGTACGTCCGGTTGCTTCCAGGAGTCGACAGCGCTCTCTTCGATCGCCAGCTGGATGGCACGCTTGCGCGCTTCTTCGGCACGGCGGCTGAAGAACCACACCAGGAAGGTCATCAGCGATACCGCCAACAGGATCAGGCTGGCCACGGCGTTGATCTCGGGCTTCACGCCCAGACGCACCGCCGAGAACACTTCCATCGGCAGGGTCGTGGAACCTGGGCCTGATACAAAGCTGGCCAGTACCAGGTCATCCAGCGACAGGGCGAACGACATCATGCCGCCGGCACCCAGCGATGGCGCGATCATCGGGATGGTGATCAGGAAGAACACCTTCCATGGCTTGGCACCGAGGTCCATGGCTGCTTCTTCGATGGACAGGTCCAGCTCGCGCAGACGCGCCGACACCACCACCGCCACATACGCCGCACAGAACGTGGTGTGGGCGATCCAGATGGTGACGATGCCGCGCTCCTGGGGCCAGCCGATCATCTGAGCCATGGCCACGAACAGCAGCAACAGCGACAGACCGGTGATCACTTCCGGCATCACCAGCGGCGCAGTGACCAGGCCACCGAACAGCGTGCGGCCTTTGAAACGCGTGATGCGGGTCAGGACGAACGCCGCCAGGGTGCCCAGTGCGACCGCCGCAACCGCGGTGTAGCAGGCGATCTCCAGCGAGCGCACCACTGAACCCATCAGTTGCGTGTTGTCCATCAGGCCGACGTACCACTTGATCGACCAACCACCCCAAACGGTCACCAGTTTGGAGGCGTTGAACGAGTAGATCACCAGGATCAGCATCGGCAGATAGATGAACACCAGACCCAGTACCAGCATCAGGCTGGAGAAACGGAAGCGCTTCATTCTTTACCCTCCATTTCCTTGGCCTGACTGCGGTTGAACAGGATGATCGGCACGATCAGGATCGCCAGCATCACCACCGCCAGGGCGGATGCCACCGGCCAGTCACGGTTGTTGAAGAACTCCTGCCACAGCACTTTACCGATCATCAGCGTTTCCGGTCCGCCCAGCAGCTCAGGAATCACGAACTCACCGACCACCGGGATGAACACCAGCATGCAACCGGCGATGATGCCGTTTTTGGACAGGGGGATGGTGATTTTCCAGAAGCTGTTGAAGGTACTCGAACCCAGGTCCGATGCAGCTTCCAGCAGGCTGTGATCGTGCTTAACCAGGTTGGCGTAGAGCGGCAGGATCATGAACGGCAGGTACGAATAAACAACGCCGATGTACACCGCCAGGTTGGTGTTGAGGATTTGCAGGGGTTCGTCGATAAAGCCCATGCTCATCAGGAAGCCGTTGAGCAGGCCGTTGTTGCTGAGGATGCCCATCCAGGCATAGACGCGGATCAGGATCGCGGTCCAGGTCGGCATCATGATCAGCAGCACCAGCACCGTCTGCAGCTCTTTACGGGCTGTGGCGATGGCGTACGCCATCGGGTAGCCAATCACCAGGCAGAGGATGGTGCTGATCAGCGCCATCTTCAACGACCCCAGGTACGCGGAGATATAGAGCTCGTCGCCGGCGAGCATGGCGTAGTTGCCGAGGTTGAGCAGCACTTGCAGCTTCTGCTCGGCGTAGGTGTAGATCTCGGTGTACGGCGGGATGGCGACATCGGCTTCAGCGAAACTGATCTTCAAGACGATGAAGAACGGCAACATGAAGAACAGAAACAGCCAGATGAAAGGCACCCCGATGACCAACTGGCGGCCACCGGGAATTATTCGATTGAGGCGGCGTTTGAATTTGCGCATGTTCATGAGCGCAATACCACGCCGCTGTCGTCTTCCCACCACACGTAGACCTGGTCACCCCAAGTCGGTCGTGCACCACGGCGTTCGGCGTTGGCGACGAAGGACTGGACAATCTTGCCGCTCGGCAATTCCACGTAGAACACCGAGTGTCCGCCCAGATAGGCGATGTCGTGCACCTTGCCGCTGGACCAGTTGTACTCGCAGGTCGGCATGGTCGGCGTGACCAGCAGTTTCTCCGGACGGATCGCGTAGGTCACCGATTTGTCCTGCACCGAGGTGCTGATGCCGTGGCCGACGTAGATCTGGCGGTCCAGGTCCTTGCAGGTGATGGTCGCGTGGCCTTCAGCGTCGTCGATCACTTCACCGTCGAAGATGTTGACGTTACCGATGAATTCGCAGACCAGGCGGCTGGTCGGGGTTTCATAGATGTCGATCGGGCTGCCGATCTGGGCGATCCAACCCAGATGCATGATCGCGATGCGCTCGGCCATGGTCATGGCCTCTTCCTGGTCGTGGGTCACCATGACGCAGGTCACGCCAACGCGCTCGATGATCTCCACCAACTCCAGTTGCATCTGCGAGCGCAGCTTCTTGTCCAGGGCCCCCATGGGCTCGTCGAGCAGCAACAACTTCGGGCGCTTGGCCAACGAACGCGCCAGGGCCACACGTTGACGCTGGCCACCGGACAACTGGTGCGGCTTGCGCTTGGCGTACTGGGTCATCTGCACCAGCTTGAGCATGTCCGCCACCCGGGCATCGACTTCCGCTGCAGGCAGTTTGTCCTGCTTGAGGCCGAAGGCGATGTTCTGCGCCACGGTCATGTGCGGGAACAGCGCGTAGGATTGGAACATCATGTTGATCGGCCGCTCGTAGGGCGGCATGTCTGTGATGTCCACACCATCGAGGAAGATTCGGCCCTCGGTCGGTCGTTCGAACCCCGCCAGCATGCGCAGCAGAGTGGATTTGCCCGATCCCGAACCGCCGAGCAGGGCGAAGATCTCGCCCTTCTTGATTTCCAGGGACACGTCGTCCACGGCAATCGTCTCGTCGAACTTCTTCGTGACCCGGTCGATTTTGACCAGCACCTGCTTGGGTGTCTGGTCGCCCTCGAGGGCTTTCTTATAGGCGCCGGAGGCAACAGCCATTTACGAAACTCCCAGAAAAAAAGAGTGCAGTTCGCTCAAGGTGAGCCAACCTGGATAGTTTGAGTCTTGAGCTCTACTTACCTGACTTGACCTTGGTCCAGCTACGGGTCATCAAACGTTGAATATTGGGTGGCAACTCAATCGACACATAGGTCTTGTCGAGTACTTCCTTGGGTGGATAAACCGATTCGTCGTTACGGATTTCCTGATCCATCAACTTGTCGGACGCCGGGTTGGGGTTGGCGTAACCGACATAGTCACTGACCTGCGCGATCACCTCAGGTTTCAGCAAATAGTTGATGAAGGCGTGGGCCTGCTTGACGTTGGCCGAGTCTTTTGGAATCGCCAGCATGTCGAACCACAGCGCGCCACCTTCCTTGGGAATCGAGTAGGCGATGTCCACACCCTTCTTCGCTTCGGCCGCGCGGTTCTTCGCCTGGAAGATGTCGCCGGAGAAACCGATGGCCACGCAGATATCGCCGTTGGCCAGGTCTGCGATGTATTTGGAGGAGTGGAAGTAAGTCACGTAAGGCCGCACCGCCAGCAACTTGGCTTCAGCCTTTTTGTAGTCTTCAGGGTTGGTGCTGTTGGCGTTCAGGCCCAGGTAGTTGAGGACCGTGGGCATCATTTCATCGGCGGAATCGAGGAAAGCCACACCACAGCTCTGCAGCTTCTTGATGTTTTCCGGCTCGAACACGGCTGCCCAGGAGTCGATCTTGTCGACACCCAACACCGCCTTGACCTTCTCGACGTTGTAACCGATGCCGTTGGTGCCCCACAGATAAGGCACGGCGTAGAGGTTGCCCGGGTCGTTCTGTTCCAGTCGCTTGAGCAGCACCGGGTCGAGATTGGAATAGTTGGACAATTGCGACTTGTCGAGCTTCTGGAAAGCGCCCGCCTTGATCTGCTTACCCAGGAAGTGGTTGGACGGCACGACCACGTCGTAGCCCGTACGCCCGGCCAGCAACTTGCCCTCCAGGGTTTCGTTGGAGTCGAACACGTCGTAGACCGGCTTGATCCCCGTCGCTTTCTGGAAGTCGGCCAGGGTGGTTTCCCCGATGTAATCCGACCAGTTATAAATATGCACGGTGCCCGCAGCCTGAGCACTGACAGCCATCGTCAGCCCGGTGCCGATCAGCAATGCATTGCGCAACAAAGAAAAAATAGGCAAGTGGAGGTCCTCTAAAATTAGTTGGGCCCAAGTTGCCCCGCGTTACATGACAGTCTTGGCTGCCCAGCAACAAAACCGGCGCGCAACTTACCCTCGAAAAACCGTTCCAGCAAACTTTATGAAAATCCCCTGTAGGAGCGAGCACGCTCGCGATGGTCGTCAACGATAACGCGGGATGCCTGACACCCCTTGGCGCTGCGACTTTCTTCGCGAGCATGCTCGCTCCTACAGTGGGTTACGGCCTACTTACCGGATTTGATCTTGGTCCAGCTGCGAGTCAGCAGACGCTGGGTCGCGGCCGGCAAGTCGGCAATCGCGTACAGTTTGGCCAACACGTCGGCTGGCGGGTAGACGCCTGGATCGCTGGTGATGTCTTTATCAACCAGCGCGGTCGCCGCCGCGTTACCGTTCGGGAAGCGTACGGCGTTGGTGATTTCAGCCATGACTTCCGGCTTCTGCAGGAAGGTCATGAACTTGTAGGCGCCTTCGACGTTTTCGGCATCTTTAGGGATGGCGACCATGTCGTAGAAACTGCCTGCACCTTCCTTGGGAATGTTGTAGCTGACTTTCACCTTGTCACCGGCTTCAGCCGCACGGGACTTCGCCTGGTAGATGTCACCCGAATAACCGATGGCTACGCAGATGTTGCCGTTGGCCAGGTCCGAAATGTACTTGGACGAGTGGAAGTAGGCGATCGAAGGACGCACTTTGAGGAACAGCGCTTCGGCTTCGGCCAGTTGCTTCTTGTCCTGGCTGTCGGTTGGATAGCCCAGGTAGTGCAGCGCCGCTGGAATCATCTCGGTCGGCGAATCGAGGAAACTGATGCCGCAGGATTTCAGCTTGGCAGCGTTCTCAGGCTTGAAGACCAGGTCCCAGGAGTTGGTCGGTGCATCGGCGCCCAGAGCGGCCTTGACCTTCTCGGCGTTGAAGCCGATACCGATCGAACCCCACATGTACGGGAAAGCGTGTTCGTTGCCCGGGTCGCTGACCGAGACCGCCTTGAGCAGGTCGGTGTTCAGGTTTTTCCAGTTAGGCAGCTTGGACTTGTCCAGCTTCTGGTAGACGCCGGCCTTGATCTGCTTGGCCAGGAAGTTGTTCGACGGTACGACGACGTCGTAGCCGGACTTGCCTGCCAGCAATTTGGCTTCCAGGGTTTCGTTGCTGTCGAAGACGTCGTAAACGACCTTGATGCCCGACTCGTCTTCAAATTTCTTGATGGTGTCCGGAGCGATGTAATCGGACCAGTTGTAGACGTGCAACACCTTGTCGTCCGCCTGCACCGCACCCGCCATAATGCCCATCAGGGACATGGCGAGGAGAGTCTTGCCAGCAAGCTTTTTTCCTAATGCCTTCATGCGTTAATGCTCCAAATTTTTCTTTTTTGAACCACTTTGTTCAGCGGCCGAACCCGGACAACTGGAACCGCGGCTAGTCTGGCAAGATCCGAGGCGGTCTTTCAAGGAAAGGCCGCCCTTTATGACACCCCGAGCGAAAGTTTCATGTCTTGCGCAGAGAGCCTAGCACTTAGCCCTGCAACGCACTCAGGGTCAGGTCCAGACACTTGCGTGCCTTCTCCACCAACTCATCGATTTCCGCCTTGCTGATCACCAGTGGTGGAGCAATGATCATGGTGTCGCCTACGGCGCGCATGATCAGGCCGTTGTCGAAGCAGAACTGGCGGCAGATCATGCCAACGCCCTTGCCTTCGTAGCGCTTGCGTGTGGCCTTGTCCTGCACCAGCTCGATGGCCCCCAGCAGACCGACACCACGCACTTCGCCCACCAACGGGTGATCGTTCAGTTCCCGCAGACGTTTCTGCAAATACGGTGCCGTTTCGGTGTGAACATGCTCGATAATTTTCTCTTCGCGCATGATGCGGATGTTTTCCAACGCCACCGCTGCCGCCACCGGGTGCCCGGAGTAGGTGAAGCCGTGGTTGAAATCGCCGCCTTCGTTGAGCACCGCCACGACCGAGTCGCGCACGATCAGGCCACCCATTGGGATGTAGCCGGAGGTCAGCCCCTTGGCGATGGTCATCATGTCGGGCTTGAGGCCGTAGAAATCGGTGCCGAACCACTCACCGGTACGGCCGAAGCCACAGATCACTTCGTCCGCCACGAACAGGATGTCGTACTTGGCGAGGATTTCCTTGATGCGCGGCCAGTAGGTTTCTGGCGGAATGATCACGCCACCGGCGCCCTGGATCGGCTCGGCGATGAAGGCACCGACGTTGTCCACGCCGACTTCCAGGATCTTCTCTTCCAACTGGTTGGCCGCCCACACACCAAACTCTTCAGGGGTCATGTCGCCGCCTTCGGCGAACCAGTACGGCTGCGCGATGTGGACGATACCCGGGATCGGCAGGTCGCCCTGTTCGTGCATGTAGGTCATGCCACCCAGGCTCGCGCCGGCCACGGTGGAACCGTGATAGCCGTTCTTGCGGCTGATGATGACTTTCTTGTTCGGCTGGCCCTTGATCGCCCAGTAGTGGCGGACCATGCGCAGCATGGTGTCGTTGCCTTCGGAGCCGGAACCGGTGAAGAACACGTGGTTCATGCCCTCGGGGGCGATATCGGCGATGGCCTTGGACAGCTCCAGTACCGGTGGGTGGGCGGTCTGGAAGAAGAGGTTGTAATACGGCAGTTCGCGCATTTGCTTGTTGGCCGCCTCGGCCAACTCATCACGACCGTAACCAATCGCTACACACCACAGGCCGGCCATGCCGTCGAGAATCTTGTTGCCTTCACTGTCCCACAGGTAGACACCCTTGGCGTTGGTGATGATCCGCGGCCCTTTTTCTTTCAGCTGCTTGAAGTCGCTGAACGGCGCCAGGTGGTGATCGTTGCTCAGGGTTTGCCATTCACGGGTTTGCGGGTTGTTGCTGGTCATACGAATCTCCTGAAGAATCCAGATGAAGGCGCTGTCCGACAACGACAGCGCCCGGCGTATCAGACGGCGAAGAGCAGGAATTCCCGCTCCCACGAACTGATCACGCGCTTGAAGTTTTCATGCTCGGCCCGCTTGACCGCGACGTAGCCAGTGATGAAATTTTTGCCCAGGTATTTCTCGATGGTCGCGCTGTTTTCCATGCGTTCCAGCGCGTCTTCGATGGTCAGTGGCAGGCGCAGGTTGCGGCGTTCATAGCCGCGCCCCACTACCGGCGCACTCGGGTTCATGCCTTCGACCATGCCGATGTAGCCACAGAGCAGGCTCGCGGCGATCGCCAGGTACGGGTTGGCGTCGGCACCCGGCAGACGGTTTTCCACCCGACGGTTTTGCGGTCCGGCATCCGGAACCCGCAGGCCCACGGTGCGGTTCTCTTCGCCCCACTCCACGTTCACCGGTGCCGAGGTATCCGGCAGGAAGCGGCGGAACGAGTTGACGTTCGGCGCGAACAGCGGCAGCAGCTCGGGAATCAGCTTCTGCAACCCACCGATGTGGTGCAGGAACAACTGGCTCATGGTCCCGTCTTCATTGGAGAAGATGTTCTTGCCGGTCTCCAGGTCGACGATGCTCTGGTGCAAGTGCATCGCGCTGCCCGGCTCACCGGTCATGGGCTTGGCCATGAAGGTAGCCGCCACGTCGTGCTTGAGCGCGGCTTCGCGCATCGTGCGCTTGAACACCAGGATCTGGTCGGCCAGTGACAGGGCATCGCCGTGACGGAAGTTGATTTCCATCTGCGCCGTGCCGTCCTCGTGGATCAATGTGTCGAGGTCCAGCTCCTGCAATTCGCACCAGTCGTAGACGTCTTCGAACAGCGGGTCGAACTCGTTCGCTGCTTCGATGGAGAACGACTGGCGACCGATTTCCGGGCGACCGGAGCGGCCGATTGGCGGCTGCAACGGGTAGTCCGGATCGTCGCTGCGCTTGGTCAGGTAAAACTCCATTTCCGGCGCCACGATCGGCTGCCAGCCCTTGTCGGCATAGAGTTTGAGGACTTTCTTGAGCACGTTGCGCGGCGACAGCTCGATCGGGTTGCCTTGCTTGTCGTAGGTGTCGTGGATCACCTGGGCGGTGGGCTCGATAGCCCAGGGCACCGGGTAGACCGCGTTCTGGTCGGGGCGGCAGATCATATCGATGTCGGCCGGGTCGAGCAGTTCGTAATAGATGTCGTCTTCGACATAGTCGCCGGTCACGGTCTGCAACAGCACGCTTTCGGGCAAGCGCATGCCTTTCTCGGCGATGAACTTGTTGGTCGGCGAAATCTTGCCCCGGGTGATCCCGGTCAAGTCGGAGATCATGCATTCGACTTCTGTGATCTTGTGGCTTTTCAGCCAATCGGTGAGCTGGTCGAGGTTGTTACTCATAAATGCCTCTAGGCTTTGAGTTTCCTGGCTATCGCAAGCCAGGCGATGTTGTGACGCATGGGTGTCGCGTTGAAATGTACGTCAGCGACAGGCTATCGTGTTTTCATGCAAGTGCACGGGGCGTGCCGGGCGTGCAGAATCACGAGCAGGAACTTGCCGCGTGATAGCCAGGCCGTCATTGTGAATCGGTTCTATATTGAAAGGAGTAACCGTAATGGGGGTGCTCCGGGGGCCGTCCAGAATATCGGACGCAAACACCGGCTTCATCTGGAACGCGCACAGGCCCGAAGCCAGCGGAGTCAAAGCGCCTGGATAAACATCGCGTCTAATGTGACAAGCATGCGGACCGTTGTGCATAGAGCACTTGGTGATGCCGATTGACGGCAGGCGAGACATGAAGCACCCCGGTATTATTGCTGTTATGGGTTTGATTCGAGCTTAGCCTTGTTCATTTTTTTACACAACACCCCCGTAAAAAATACAACACGGCCCGCTCAAGCCCGCAGTCGGCTAAGTGTCGGAAGGCATAAAAACGCCCCAAATAGCCACAAAAAAGCCCCGCGAGCGCTTTTTTAGGGCAAAAAAGGCCTTGCTTGACTTCGGCATGCCGTTCGGGTTGACTGGAATCTGAAGAGATCAATGATTGATATTTTTAACAACAAAGGTGTTGCATCATGTCGGTACCCCCGCGTGCCGTTCAGCTTAACGAAGCGAACGTGTTCCTTAAGGAACATCCTGAGGTTCTGTACGTTGACCTTCTGATTGCGGATATGAATGGTGTGGTGCGCGGCAAGCGCATCGAACGCACCAGTCTCCACAAGGTTTACGAGAAAGGCATCAACCTGCCGGCCTCACTATTTGCCCTGGATATCAACGGCTCGACGGTGGAAAGTACCGGTCTGGGCCTGGACATCGGTGATGCTGACCGAATCTGTTATCCAATCCCCGATACCCTGTGCAATGAACCCTGGCAAAAGCGCCCGACCGCGCAATTGCTGATGACCATGCACGAACTTGAAGGTGAACCTTTCTTCGCCGACCCGCGCGAAGTTTTGCGACAAGTTGTTACCAAGTTTGACGAGCTGGGCCTGACCATCTGCGCCGCCTTCGAACTGGAGTTCTACCTGATCGACCAGGAGAACGTGAACGGTCGCCCGCAACCTCCCCGCTCGCCGATCTCGGGCAAACGCCCGCACTCCACACAGGTCTACCTGATCGACGACCTCGACGAATACGTCGACTGCCTCCAGGACATCCTCGAAGGTGCGAAGGAACAAGGCATCCCGGCCGACGCCATCGTCAAGGAAAGTGCCCCGGCGCAATTCGAAGTGAACCTGCACCATGTGGCTGACCCGATCAAGGCCTGCGACTACGCGGTGCTCCTCAAGCGTCTGATCAAGAACATCGCCTACGACCATGAAATGGACACCACCTTCATGGCCAAGCCTTACCCGGGCCAGGCAGGTAACGGTTTGCACGTTCACATTTCGATTCTGGACCGAGACGGCAAAAACATTTTTGCCAGCGAGGATCCCGAGCAGAACGCCGCGCTGCGTCACGCGATCGGCGGTGTGCTCGAGACCCTGCCCGCGCAGATGGCTTTCCTCTGCCCGAACGTGAACTCGTACCGTCGTTTCGGCGCCCAATTCTATGTGCCGAACTCGCCATGCTGGGGTCTGGATAACCGTACCGTAGCGATCCGCGTACCTACGGGCTCTTCGGATGCTGTGCGCATCGAACACCGCGTCGCGGGCGCCGACGCCAACCCGTACCTGCTGATGGCCTCGGTTCTGGCGGGCGTGCACCACGGCTTGACCAACAAGATCGAGCCAAATGCCCCCGTCGAGGGCAACAGCTACGAGCAGAACGAGCAGAGCCTGCCGAACAACCTGCGTGATGCATTGCGTGAGCTGGACGACAGCGAAGTCATGGCCAAGTACATCGATCCGAAATACATCGATATCTTCGTGGCCTGCAAGGAAAGTGAGCTGGAGGAGTTCGAACACTCCATCTCCGACCTTGAGTACAACTGGTATCTGCATACCGTTTAAGCGGTTGCTGCAATGAAAGAACGCCGTTGGCTGAATCAGCCAACGGCGTTTTTTTATGGCCGCCTGCGGCGGATCGCGAGCAGGCTCGCGATGGCGCCCGGCAGACAACACAGAAGCCTGCTCGTACAATGCCCGCTGTCCCGCAGGAGAGCCCGATGACACGCGCAGCCACCCCCCGCAAACCCCGCGCAGCCAGCCAGGCGCGCATTGATTCGATTCTCGATGCCGCCCGCACGCTGCTGGCCACCGAGGGCGTGGCCAGCTTGTCGATCTACAGCGTTGCCGAGCGGGCCGAGATTCCACCCTCCTCGGTCTACCACTTCTTCGCCAGCGTGCCGGCCCTGCTCGAAGCGCTGACGGCCGACGTCCACGCCGCCTTCCGCGCCTGCCTGCAAGCCCCCATCGACCACGCGGCACTCAACGACTGGCGCGACCTGTCGCGGGTGGTGGAACAGCGGATGCTGGAGATCTACGACGCAGACGCCGCCGCCCGCCAGCTGATCCTCGCCCAGCACGGCTTGACCGAGGTCACCCAGGCCGACCGCCAGCACGACATCGAACTCGGCGACCTGATGCACAAGCTGTTCGACCGTCACTTCGAGTTGCCGAAGCTGCCGGGCGATGTCGATGTGTTCGCATTGGCCATGGAGCTGGGCGACCGCGTTTACGCCCGCTCAGTGCAGCAGCATGGGCAGATCACCGCGCGTATGGCGGAGGAAGGGATGCGGGTGTTCGATGCGTATCTGGGGCTTTATCTGCCGCCTTATCTGCCCAAGCGAGCTGCTTGGGGCTGAGGAATTTGTTGCCTGTGCGGGCCTCTTCGCGGGCAAGCCCGCTCCCACAGTAGACCGCGTAGATCCTGTGGGAGCGAGACCGGCTTGCCGGCGATGGGCGCACCGTCGAAACAATTGATGCAATCACAACTTCGCGATCGATACCTCGGTGGACTTCACGAACGCGATGACTTCGCTGCCCACCACCAGCTCCAACTCCTTCACCGAGCGGGTGGTGATCACAGAGGTCACGATGCCGGAAGCCGTCTGAACGTCGATTTCCGAGAGCACGTCGCCGAGAACGATTTCCTTGATGGTGCCTTTGAACTGGTTACGTACGTTGATGGCTTTGATAGTCATATTTATTTCTCCAGGAGTCGAAATGAGCTGCAAGTGCCAAGCTTCAAGCTGCAAGTAAAAGCAAAGTGCTCTTGCTTGCCGCTTGTGGCTGGAAGCTTGTAGCTGTCTTCATTGCGCCCAACGCAGTTGCGTAGGCAAGGGTGAAACGGGTTCCGGTTCCGGCGGTTCGCCGGGCAGTGACAGCACACGGTTGAGGACTTCGGTTTCCAGCGCCGCCAGCCGATGGGAGCCACGAACCCGAGGGCGCGGCAGTTCCACCTGCAGGTCAAGGCCGACTTCGCCTTCTTCGATCAGGATGACCCGATCGGCAATGGCCACCGCTTCGCTGACGTCATGGGTCACCAGCAACACGGTAAAGCCGTGCTGTTGCCAGAGCCGTTCGATCAGCTGCTGCATTTCAATTCGGGTCAGGGCATCCAGCGCGCCCAACGGCTCATCGAGCAGCAGCAGGCGCGGTTGGTGGATCAGCGCACGCGCCAGGGCCACCCGCTGCTTCTGGCCTCCGGACAGTGCCGCCGGCCATTCATTGGCACGATCGGCCAGGCCCACCGACTCCAGCGCTTGTAACGCCTGCGGCCGCCAATCGCCGCTGAGCCCGAGACCGACGTTATCGATGATCTTTTTCCATGGCAGCAGGCGCGCTTCCTGGAACATCAATCGCGTGTCTTCCCGCGCATCGCTCAGCGGCGCAGCACCGGCGAGCAATTGGCCGCCCGTGGGCTTGTCCAGACCGGCGAGCAAACGCAGCAAGGTACTTTTGCCGCAACCGCTACGCCCCACTACGGCAACGAACTGTCCGGCCGGAATGTGCAGGTCGATCTCGCGCAATACCTGCCGCGAGCCGAAGGTTTTTTGCAGTTTGCGCACCACCAGCGGAATCCCGCGCAGCAGGCGTGGAGGTTGTTGAGCCGTCATGCAGCACCTCCCTTGGCGACTTGATAGGCCGGATGCCAGCGCAGCCACACACGTTCAAGCCCACGGGCCGCGAGGTCGGCGAGTTTGCCGAGCACCGCGTACATCAGAATCGCCAGCACCACGACGTCGGTCTGCAGGAACTCCCGGGCATTCATCGCCAGGTAGCCGATGCCGGAGCTGGCCGAGATGGTTTCGGCAACGATCAGGGTCAACCACATGAAGCCCAGGGCAAAGCGCACACCGACCAGGATCGAAGGCAGCGCCCCCGGCAGGATCACCTGGCGAAACAGGCTGAAGCCGGACAGTCCGTAGCTGCGCGCCATTTCCACCAATGCCGGATCGACATTGCGGATACCGTGATAGGTGTTGAGGTAGATCGGGAACAGCGTGCCCAACGCCACCAGGAAAATCTTCGCCGACTCATCGATACCGAACCACAGGATGACCAAGGGAATCAGCGCCAGGTGCGGCACGTTGCGGATCATCTGCACCGAGCTGTCGAGCAGGCGCTCACCCCATTTCGACAGGCCTGTGATGAAGCCCAACGCCAGGCCGATACCGCCGCCGATAGAGAAGCCAAGGGCCGCGCGCCAGCCACTGATCGCCAGGTGCGTCCAGATTTCACCACTGCTCACCAAGCTCACACCGGCCTCGATCACCGCGATGGGCGCCGGCAGGATCCGCGTCGACAGCCAGCCCGCCGACACCGACAACTGCCACACCGCCACCAGCAAGACCGGCAACGCCCAGGGCGCCAGGTTGTGAATAATTTTCTTCATCGTCCGCCTCAGCTCGGCAGCGCAGCGCTGGGCAGATAACCGCAGTCAACGGCGCGAGCGCCAGCGGTGGTGCCAAGGTCATGGACGTTGCCGCGTGTTGCCAGGTACCAGAAAAAACTGAGGCTCATGGAGTGGTCTCCTTGGGGAATTCTAATTACTGCGCCTTGGCGACGGCGGCCGGTGGCGTCCAGATCACGTCCTTGATACTCAAGGGTTTGGGGATCAACTTGAGCTGGTAGAAGCTGTCGGCGATTTTCTGCTGGGCGGCGACCACTTCAGGGGTGAGGAACAGCGCACCGTAGCCCTGGCGCTTCACCGAAGTCAGGGTGATATCGGCGGGCAGGCCCAACAGTGGCGCAACCTGCTTGGTCACGTCCTCGGGATTGGCCTTGGACCATTCGCCCACGCCGCGCACTTCCTCCACGAGGGTCTTGATCACCTCAGGGTTTTTCTCGGCGTACGGTTTGGTGGCCAGGTAAAACTGGTGGTTGTCGACGATACCCTGGCCATCGCGCAGGGTGTGCGCTTGCAGTTGCTGTTCGGCCGCGGCCTGATACGGGTCCCAGATCACCCAGGCATCGACACTGCCACGCTCGAACGCGGCGCGGGCATTCTGCCGGCGGCAGGAACACGGTCTGGATATCGCTGTACTTGAGGCCGGCATCTTCCAGCGCGCGGACCAGAAGGTAGTGCACGTTGGAGCCTTTGTTGAGTGCGACTTTCTTGCCTTTGAGGTCCTTCACCGATTTGATCGTTGAGTCCTTGGGCACCAGGATCGCTTCGCTGTGGGGCGCCGGTGGCTCGTAGGCGACGTAGAGCAGATCGGCGCCGGCAGCCTGGGCAAACACGGGCGGCGTTTCGCCAGTGACGCCAAAGTCGATGGAGCCGACGTTCAGGCCCTCAAGCAGTTGCGGGCCGCCTGGAAACTCGGTCCATTGCACGTCCACGCCTTGAGCGGCAAGACGCTTTTCCAATGTGCCCTTGGCCTTGAGCAGCACCAGGGTGCCGTACTTCTGATAACCGATTCGAAGGGTCTCGGCCTGAGCTTGAGTAATGGCGCCGAAGGACACAGCCGCAACAAACAGAGCGACCAGACCACGACGCAAAATGACAGTGCGCATAGCGCTCTCCTTTTTGCAGTGAGGTTGTGGCTGCACCTGCTTGGCCGTTGACGGCTGAGTAAGGTGAGTACATCAAATTCAGGGTGTGGCTTAAATGCTCCAGCGAGCAGTCAGCAGACGATCACTCAACAGGCCCGGATCGAGCGGCTTGGGCCGTCTCGTCATAGCGCTTAAAAACAGTTCCAGCGACTCGTTCAATCGGTGTTCCAACTCAGGCGCCAGTTGCGCCGCGGCACTGCCTTCGCCATAGGCAATCTGGCTGTCGACAGCGAAAATCCCCTGGAGCAATTCATCGGCCTTCAATGCCGACAACACCGGTTTGAGGGCGTAATCCACCGCCAGCATGTGAGCGATGCTGCCGCCGGTGGCCATGGGCAACACCACCTTGTGCGCCAGTGCGCGCTCCGGCAGCAGGTCCAGCACGGTTTTCAACGCACCGGAGAACGATGCCTTGTACACCGGGGTGGCGATCAGCAGGCCTTCGGCGTTTTCGATCTGTTGCAACAGATCGATCACTTTCGGACTGTCGAACCGTGCATGCAGCAAGTCTTCGGCCGGGAAGTCCCGCACGCCGTAACTCACCACTTCCACACCCTGCTCTTGCAACCAGCGTTGGGAGCGCTCCAGCAACACCCCGGAACGAGAGCGTTGACTTGGGCTGCCACCGAGTGAGACGACCAGCATTCACATGATTCCTTGAACGGTGCAGGCGATTCGCAGTGTGCGATCTCGCTTCGATGGAGAGACCTTAACAGGTGATTCATATATCTATAAATCATATTTATTCATTTGGTTATTCCATAAGGCGATATACAAGAACATAAAAAAAGGCCGTCGAAACGGCCTGAAAATCCCCTGCGTTGTATTCAAGAACACACGACCCCTGTAGGAGCGAGCATGCTCGCGATGGTCGTTAACGATAACGCTGGCTGTCTGGAATCCCACGGCGCCTGACAGGCCATCGCGAGCATGCTCGCTCCTACAAGGACGGCGTGCGGCTCAGCGGTTCGGCTGCGGCGTGAGGCGCAGGTAGGGCTTCACGGCGCGATAACCTTTGGGGAAGCGCTGCTTGAGCTCTTCTTCATCCTTGAGCGATGGCACGATCACGACTTCGTCGCCGTCCTGCCAGTTGGCCGGGGTTGCCACCTTGTGATTATCGGTGAGTTGCAGCGAGTCGATCACTCGCAGGATTTCATTGAAGTTGCGACCCGTGCTCGCCGGGTAGGTGATGGTCAGCCGCACCTTCTTGTTCGGGTCGATCACGAACAGCGAACGCACGGTAGAGGGTATCGCTGGCGTTGGGGTGGATCAGGTCGTACAGGTCCGAGACCTTGCGGTCGGCGTCGGCCAGGATCGGGAAGTTGACGACGGTGTCCTGGGTTTCGTTGATATCACCGATCCACTTGTGGTGAGAGTCCACCGGGTCGACGGACAAGGCGATGGCCTTGACACCGCGCTTGGTGAACTCGTCCTTGAGCTTGGCGGTAAAGCCCAACTCAGTGGTGCACACCGGAGTGAAGTCCGCCGGATGGGAAAACAGCACGCCCCAACTGTCGCCCAGCCATTCATGGAAACGGATGGTTCCGGCACTGGAATCCTGCTCGAAATCGGGGGCGATGTCGCCGAGTCTGATGCTCATGGTGGGCTCCTGATGAGTGAGGTACAGAACTCAACTGTAGACCGTATTTGGGATCTAATAAAAAGAATAAATAAAGACATTATTAGATCATTAATGAATATTAAAGATCTGTTCACTGGACCTGCCCCGACATCACGACGACTATCGCGCTCGAGGTTCGAGAAGGCCTTGAGTTGCTGTAAGAGAGGGATTTCAGCGCGGGATTACGGGGGTGACTCCGCGCTGAAATGCAAAAGCCCCGCCCGGCGTGATGCCGGGCGGGGCTTTTTTTCAGCGGTTACGCGAGCGCTATTACAACAGCGGGATCGAGTAGCTGAGGATCAGGCGGTTTTCGTCCTGGTCGCGCTGGTTGGCGATGTCGGTGCGCCACGAGGCGTTTTTCCACATGAAGCCCAAGTTTTTCAGCGGGCCTTCAGGGATGACATACGCTACGGTCAAATCGCGTTCCCACTCGGAAGCGCCATTGGACGTCTGAACACGGCCAGCGTTGTAGGTATCAACGTTGTCGCCACGCAGGTAAACCATGCCAGCGGTCAGGCCAGGCACGCCAACCTTGGCGAAGTCATACGAGTAGCGTGCTTGCCAGGTGCGCTCGCCGGCACGGTTGAACTTCTGGATCTGCATGTCGGTGATGGTGTAGTTCGAAGAACCGTCACCCTGGTTCAGCCAAGGGAAGTCGCTGCTGCCGTTGCTGACCTGATAACCGCCGCCGAAGGTGTGGCCGGCAACGGAGTACAGGAACAGGCCGCTGTACAAGTTGTTGTCCACCTTACCTTTGCCGTTGGCCGCGTGGCTGTAGGCACCGGTGCTGAAGTACGCTGGGTCGTGACCGTTTGCGCCATCATCAGAGCTGTTGAAGTAGCGGAAGTCAGACTTCAGCACGCCTGGACCGATTGCCCAGTTGTGCACCAGACCCAGGAAGTGTTGCTTGTAGAAGTTTTCCAGATTGCCGTAGTAGTACTGGGCGGTCAGGTCCTTGGTGAGCTTGTAGTCACCACCGGCGTAGATGAACTTGTTGCTGTCACGGAAAGTCGTGCCACGGGTGTTGGCGCCCGAGATGCTCAGTTGTTCATTGTTGCTGGAGTTACGACCTTTGGCGTGTTCGATCTGGCCACCGACCAGAGTCAGGTCTTTGATGTCGCCGGAAGTGATCTGGCCACCCTGCCAGGTTTGTGGCAGCAGGCGACCGTCGTTGGTCACGATGACCGGGTTCTTCGGCTGCAGAGTACCCAGCTTCAGTTCGGTCTGGGAGATCTTGGCTTTGGCAGTCAGACCCAGGCTGGAGAAGTTATCAACTGCTTGGCCATTAGACTCGCTCGGGAACACGGTACCACCGTACGCGGCGCCAGGGCTGCCGTTAGCGGTAACGTTACCGTTGGTGCCACCGCCCGAATCCAGACGTACGCCCAGCAGGCCGATGGCGTCGATACCGAAGCCGACGGTGCCTTGGGTGTAACCGGAAGTGAAACGCAGATCGAAGCCTTGGCCCCATTCTTCGTTGCGGCTTGGTTCGGCAGTACCGTTACGGTTGTCGGTATTGATGTAGAAGTTACGCAGACCCAGAGTGGCCTTGCTGTCTTCGATGAAACCGGCGGCGCCTGCCTGCTGCGCCATAACCCCTACGGCCACGGCCAGGGCCAAGGTGGACTTGTTCATTGTTTCGCTCCTCTACGTTTCTAATTCTTGTGTTCCTGGTCCTGGGTCGTGTGCCCGGGATCCTAAGATGCGCGATTAGCGCCGGACCGTGACTTACAAGTCAATCGTAACCATGTGTGTCTACGACCAAGGTCTAATCGCCGTGATGTTTGTTCCTTTCAGGGTAATGATTTATTTATAAACCTAAAAAGAATTGTTTCATCAGTTTTCATGCCATTCAGGAATATGACTCTGTGCGCTTTGCCTGAACCGGACACAGCATATCGGCACCGGAGCTAATCTCTAAATAGTATTTATCTGTCTATTTTTAGATCGATTCGCTTTTGAACCACGCGGTTAACGTCAATTGGTATCAAAATAGCGACGCCTTCATGGCGAAGCGCGCATGATCCCTGCCAAATGTTACAGTTTGTGTATCGCTCGAAATAGATTTTCAATCCGAGCCAAACCCTTCTCCCGGTCGACTTTACGAGAGAAGCGTTGGCGAAAAATTGATCAGAGTCGCTTTTTTGCAGTTATCCCAAAGGAGTAGCTGGGAAGGTTCCCACCCGTGGCGTGGGAACCTGCCGATCAAAGCGCTTTTTCGAAGATCTTCGAGTTGCGCTGGTAGTTGTACAGCGACGCCCGCGCCGATGGCAGACGCTCGACGCTGCTGGGCGCAAAGCCACGTTCGCGAAACCAGTGTGCCGTGCGTGTGGTGAGGACGAACAGCGTTTTCAAGCCCTTTGCCCGGGCGCGGGTTTCGATGCGTTCGAGCAGTTCGTCGCCACGGCCACCGTGGCGGTACTCCGGGTTCACCGCCAGGCACGCCAGCTCCCCGGCATCGGAATCGGCAATCTGGTACAGCGCCGCACAAGCGATGATCATGCCTTCGCGCTCGACCACACTGAACTGCTCGATCTCGCGCTCCAGTACTTCGCGTGAGCGGCGTACCAGGATCCCCTGCTCTTCCAGCGGACTGATCAATTCCAACAAACCGCCGACGTCCTCGATCGCCGCCTCGCGCACGACTTCGAATTGCTCCTGCGCCACCAGCGTACCGCCACCGTCGCGGGTGAACAGCTCGGTCAACAGCGCGCCGTCTTCGGCGTAACTGACAATGTGGCTGCGGGCCACGCCGCCCCGGCAGGCTTCGGCCGCCGCATCCAGCAGCTCGGCCTGGTAGTTGCTGCCCAGGCGTTGCAAATGCGCCGGCACCTGCTGCGGACGCAGTTCGCGGACCAGGCGACCGTTCTCGTCAAGCAGGCCTTGTTCCTCGCCAAACAGCAGCAATTTGTCGGCGCCCAGGTCGATGGCCGCGCGCGTGGCGACGTCTTCGCAGGCGAGGTTGAAGGTTTCACCGGTGGGCGAATAACCCAGCGGCGACAGCAGCACGATGGAACGCTCGTCCAGCAGGCGATTGATGCCTTTGCGGTCGACCCGGCGCACTTCGCCGGTGTGGTGATAATCGACGCCTTCAAGGACGCCGATCGGCCGTGCCGTCACCAGGTTGCCGCTGGCCACGCGCAAGCGCGAACCCTGCATCGGCGACGATGCCATGTCCATCGACAGCCGTGCCTCGATGGCGATGCGCAGTTGGCCGACCGCATCCATCACACACTCAAGTGTCGCCGCATCCGTGATGCGCATGCCGTGGTGATAATGCGGAGTCAGGCCGCGTGCGGCCAGGCGCGCTTCGATCTGCGGACGGGAACCGTGAACCAGCACCAGACGCACGCCGAGGCTGTGCAGCAGCACCAGGTCGTGGACGATATTGCCGAAGTTGGGGTGTTCGACACCGTCGCCGGGCAGCATGACGACAAAGGTGCAGTCGCGGTGGGCATTGATATAAGGAGAAGCATGACGAAGCCAATTAACGTAGTCGGGCATGAACCTGGGGCCTGTAATAAAGAGCAGCCAAAAAAATGGGCGAAACACAAAACGCACAACGGGCTGATGGTTATCGTCGGAACAGGCTTGGCGACACGCGCGTTCTCCTCATGAATACGGGGTTTAACCTCATTAATTTAATTCGCCCCCCCTGTAGGAGCGAGCATGCTCGCGATGGAGGCTAACGATGACGCTGTCAGCCTGACACCCAGCGGTGCCTGACAGCCCATCGCGAGCTTGCTCGCTCCTACAGAGGTTGCGGTGTTCACCCGGCCGAAGCCGGCGTCAGGCAGTAATGCTCAATCAACTGACGTAATAGATGCACCGTAGGCTGCAAACGTGACATTTCGAGGTATTCCCCCGGCTGGTGCGCACAAGCGATATCGCCCGGGCCCAGTACCACGGTTTCACAGCCAAGACGCTGAAGATAAGGCGCTTCGGTGCCAAACGCTACCGCTTCGGCACTGTGACCGGTGAGCTTTTCGGCAATTCGCACCAGTTCGCCCTCTTCGGCCTGTTCAAACGAAGGCACTTCGGGGAACAGCGGCGCGTAATCGATCTTGACCTGATGCCGCTCGGCAACCGGCTTGAGTCGCTGCAAGATCTCGGCGCGCAGGGCTTTGGGGTCCATACCCGGAAGCGGTCGCAGGTCGAACTCAAGTGAACACTGGCCACAGATCCGATTGGGATTGTCGCCGCCATGAATGCAACCGAAATTCAGGGTCGGAGTCGGCACACCAAACTGCGGATTGCGAAACTCGCGCTGCCACAACAGGCGCAGCCCGCGCAGTTCGCCGATGGCATCGTGCATGGCTTCCAGGGCGCTGTGCCCCAGACGCGGGTCCGAGGAATGGCCGCTCTGCCCTAGGATATCGATGCGCTCCATCATGATGCCCTTGTGCATGCGGATCGGCTTGAGCCCGGTCGGCTCGCCAATAACCGCCGCACGTCCCAGCGGCCGCCCGGCTTCGGCCAAGGCACGCGCACCGGACATCGAGCTTTCTTCATCGCAGGTGGCCAGGATCAGCAACGGTTGCTTGAAAGGCTGATCGAGCAAGGGGATGACCGCTTCGATGATCAAGGCAAAAAAACCCTTCATGTCGCAGCTGCCCAGACCAATCCAGCGCCCGTCGACTTCTGTCAGTTTCAACGGATCGGTCTGCCATAACGCGCCGTCGAACGGCACCGTATCACTATGCCCGGCCAGCACCAGGCCGCCCGGGCCGGAGCCGAAACTGGCCAGCAGGTTGAACTTGCCTGGGCTGACCTGCTGGATATCGCAGGCAAAACCCAGGTCGCCGAGCCATGTCGCCAGCAGATCGATCACCGGGCGGTTGCTCTGATCGAGGCTCGCCTGGGTGCAACTGACCGATGGCGTGGCAATCAGCGCAGCGAACTGATCTTTCATGGATGGCAAAGGCATCGCTGACTCCAATTCGCGGATTGAGGTCCATCATAAAACCATCCGGCGACAGGAATAAACCGTCGGCCGGCGAAGCGGGGTCGAGTCCTGTACACTGCACGACCTTGGCAGCCACACATTCCCCCCGGCTGCGCTCCCGATCCTGGATTTTCCGGCCATGCAGAAAGAAACCGAAATCAAACTCCGCGTCAGCCGCGAAACCCTCGCTGCCCTGCGCGAGCACCCGCTGTTGAAAAAACGCAACAAAAATGGCTGGGAACGCCGCGAGCTGATGAACCAGTATCTCGACACACCAGAGCGCGACCTGGCCCACGCCAAGGTGGCCCTGCGCCTGCGTCGCGATGGTGACGAGATCATTCAGACTCTCAAGACACGCGGCCAGAGCATCGCCGGCTTGTCCGAGCGCAATGAATACAACTGGAACCTGCCCAAGGCCAAACTCGACGTCAAGAAACTCGACGGCGAATGCTGGCCAGAGCAACTGGCTGATCTGGACAAAAAAACCCTCAAGCCGATCTTCACCACCGATTTCGTGCGCGAACGTGCAGAAATTGCCTGGGGCCGTGGCAAGTCCAAAGTGGTCATCGAAGCCGCGCTGGACCTGGGTCACGTTGTGGTCGGCAAGCAGAAGGAAGAAATCTGCGAGCTGGAGCTTGAACTGCGTGAAGGCGAGCCAGCAGCCCTGCTGGAACTCGCCGTCGAACTGGCCGCCACCTTGCCGCTGATGCCTTGTGACATCAGCAAGGCCGAGCGCGGTTATCGCCTGTACGACGCCAACAGCTATTCGCTGAGCCTGCCGGCACCGCAACTGACCGCCGAAACGCCACTGGACGACGCCTTCGCCGCGCTGGCCTGGCACCTGCTCGGCAGCAGCCAGCGCCTGGCCGAACAGTATCGGTTCAATGGCCACTGGCGCCTGTTGCAGGACTGGGTCGACAACCTCGCCGAGATGCGTGCGCTGCTGAGCAGCCTGGGCCAGGCCGCACCGCGCCAGTCCACGCACGACCTGCGCGCGGCCCTGGATGCCTTGCTCGAAGACTGGCGCCCGCTGGTGCAAGTCGGCATCGAAGACGAAGACGTGCGCAAGGCCGCACCTGAGCAGTTCCTCGAAGAACTGGAAGACCCGCGCTGGGGTCAGTTCTCGCTGAACCTGTCGCGCTGGCTGCTGGCCCGCACCTGGACTGCGGACCGGAACGTGCGCGGCAACCGCCAGGGCGCGGCGCAACTGGCCAGCTGGCTGCCGCGCCTGTTGGCCGAAGAAGCCACTTCGTTGCAATTGCAGCGCTACCAGCAACAACCGGAAGACCTGGCCGAACAGCTGCCTCGCATCGAGCGCATCCAGGCCTGGCTGCATCATGCCCGCCACGTGCTGGACATCGCAGAAATGGATCGCCTGTACGGTGAACTCAAGCAGCTCGCTCAACTGGCGAGTGAGCCGACGATCACCGACGAACTGCTCGACGCGCGCAAGCAGCAGGCGATCGCGGTGTATCAGAACCGCGCCTGGCGAATCCTGCTGCGCGGCTGATCCGTCCCTGTAGGAGCGAGCATGCTCGCGATGGAAGATCAGGCACCTTGGGGTGTCAGGCAGACAGCGTCATCGTCAGCCTCCATCGCGAGCATGCTCGCTCCTACAGGGTAGCGGCGCGTTATCCCATCACCGGCAAGCTCGTCGTCGACTTGATCTCCGACAACGCCACAATCGAGTTCACCTCCTGGATCCCAGGCACAAGTGAAAGCTTCTCGAAGAAAAATCGCTCGTAGGCCTCGATGTCCGCGGCGACGATGCGCAGCATGAAATCCACCGAACCCATCAGCACATAACACTCCAGCACTTCGGGAAAACCGCGAATCGCCTCGGTGAATTCGGTGAAGTTCGAACGGCCGTGGGCGTTGAGTTTGATTTCCGCGAAGATCTGCGTGTTCAGCCCAATTTTCTTGCGGTCCAGCAAGGTCACCTGCCCGCGAATGATCCCCTCCTCCTTCATCCGCTGGATTCGCCGCCAGCACGGCGACTGCGACAGGCCCACCTGTTCGGCGATCTGTGCGCTGGAAAGGGAAGCGTCCTCTTGCAGCAACGCGAGAATCCTGCGGTCGTAGCCATCCAGTTCGCTTTGCATAAATAAACCCTAGATCGATACGTTGTTGAATAATCTAATTCGATAAGTCGCCTTTTGTACCCATCATAGATAAGAAATACCCGGCATCGAATGTAAAAATTTCTTCAGTGTTTTTGGAGAGCGATCATGCCACACCTCAAAGCCGTAACCTGCGCCCGCGCCGATAGCTGGAACGCCAGCAACACCCACTGCCGCGTGCGCTATCAATTGCTGGCAGAAGCCGAGCCAGACCTGCTGTGCCGGGTACTGAACCTGTTCGCCATGCAGTACCTGACCCCGCAACACGTCAACGTCCAGCGCATGGACGACCTGCTGTCGATCGACATCGTCATGGACGGATTGAGCTGGCACCGCGCCCAGGTGATTGGCGAAAAAATGCGCAACCTGATCAATGTCTGCTCGGTAGAACTGCACGCCGCTGATTCGGCGTGGCCTGAAGCCGTCGTGGCGACGGGCTGAAAAACTTCGATACGGGCTTCGTCGGGTAGTGGCCCAACGATCAGCGCGACGGCGACTATCCTTTGCGCACTGACGTCTTCGAGGAGCCCGCATGTCCGTTCAACTTGCCATTCAGGACCGCTGGCTGGATCTCAACGATTTGCTGCGCGAGCTGGTCGCCCAGGGATTCATCAGCCAGGACTCGGCCGAGCACGCGCTCAACGCACGCCGCCGTCAAGCCGCCAATGCCCAGATGCACCCGCTGGAATTCATCGCCAGCCAGCAACTGGACGATCTCAGCCGTGCGGGTAAACACCTTGATCTGGAAAGCCTGACCCTGTGGTTGTCGCAGCAGGCCGGCCAGCCGTACCTGCGCATCGATCCGCTGAAAATCAACGTTGCGGCCATTACGCCGTTGATGTCCTATGCCTTCGCCCAACGCCACAAGATCCTTGCGGTGGCGATTGATCGCGACTCGGTGACCGTGGCCAGCGCCCAACCTTATGTCAAAGGCTGGGAAGCCGACCTCACCCACGTGTTGAAGCTGCCAATCAAGCGGGTAGTGGCCAACCCGGTGGACATCCAGCGCTTCAGCGTGGAGTTTTTCCGCCTGGCCAAATCGGTCAGCGGCGCGACCCATGTCGATCAGCACGCCCAGGCCAGCAACCTGGGCAATTTCGAACAACTGCTCAACCTTGGCGCCAGCGACCAGGAGCCGGACGCCAACGATGCACACATCGTCAACATCGTTGACTGGCTGTTCCAGTACGCGTTCCAGCAACGCGCCAGCGATATTCACATCGAACCCCGACGCGAACAGGGCACGGTGCGTTTTCGCATCGATGGCGTGTTGCACAACGTCTATCAATTCCCGCCGCAGGTCACCATGGCAATCGTCAGCCGCCTCAAGAGCCTGGGGCGGATGAACGTCGCGGAAAAACGCAAACCCCAGGACGGCCGGGTGAAAACCAAGACCCCGGACGGCGGCGAGGTCGAGTTGCGGCTGTCGACACTGCCGACCGCGTTCGGCGAGAAGATGGTCATGCGGATCTTCGATCCGGAGGTGCTGCTCAAGGATTTCGATCAGTTGGGCTTTTCCGCCGACGACCTGCGCCGTTGGCAGGACATGACCCGGCAACCCAACGGCATCATCCTGGTCACCGGCCCTACGGGTTCAGGCAAGACCACTACGCTCTACACCACCCTGAAGAAGCTGGCGACCCCGGAGGTCAACCTTTGCACCATCGAAGACCCGATCGAAATGGTGGAGCCAGCGTTTAACCAGATGCAGGTGCAACACAACATCGACCTGACATTCGCCTCCGGGGTGCGTGCATTGATGCGGCAGGACCCGGACATCATCATGATCGGCGAGATCCGCGACCTGGAGACCGCAGAAATGGCGATCCAGGCGGCGCTCACCGGTCACCTGGTGCTCTCGACGCTGCACACCAACGATGCGCCCAGCGCCATCAGCCGCTTGCTGGAACTCGGGGTGCCACATTACCTGATCAAGGCCACGGTGCTCGGGGTCATGGCCCAGCGACTGGTGCGCACCCTGTGCCCGCATTGCAAGGCGCCGTTGACACTGGACGAAGACGACTGGCAGACCCTGACCAAACCCTGGCAGGCACCGCTGCCGGGCAACGCCCAGCGTGCCATCGGCTGCCTGGAGTGCCGCGATACGGGCTATCGCGGCCGCGCCGGGGTCTACGAGATCATGCAACTCACCGATGGCATCAAGGCACTGATCAATCCCGACACCGATCTGCTGTCCATACGACGCCAGGCATTCAAGGAAGGCATGCGCAGCTTGCGGTTGTCGGGCGCGCAAAAGGTTGCTGCGGGTCTGACGACCATTGAGGAAGTGTTGCGGGTAACACCGCAAAGCGAGCAGAAATAGATCTCTTATCGCCTGATTACGGGATAAAAACCGCCTGACGGTTCTTATCCCGTGGCGGCACCGTTACACTCCGGCCATCGCAACTTAAACAGGGAATCGTTATGCAGATCGGTAGCGTGCTTTTGCTTTTTGTCGGCCTCGTGGTCGCCATTCTGTTCATGGGCTTCAAGGTCGTGCCGCAGGGTTATCAATGGACGGTCGAACGTTTCGGCCGTTACACCAACACCCTCAAGCCTGGTCTGAACATCATCATTCCGGTCATGGACCGTATCGGTCGCAAGATCAACGTCATGGAGAGCGTGCTGGATATTCCACCGCAGGAAGTGATCACCGCCGACAACGCCACGGTGCAGATCGACGCCGTGTGCTTCTTCCAGGTAGTCAACACCGCCCAGGCGGCCTACGAGGTGAACAACCTCGAGCACGCCATCCGCAACCTGCTGCAAACCAACATTCGTACCGTGCTCGGCTCGATGGAACTGGATGCGATGCTCAGCCAGCGTGACGGCATCAACGAAAAATTGCTGCGCACCGTCGACGAAGCCACCGCACCGTGGGGCATCAAGATCACCCGGATCGAGATCAAGGACATCAGCCCGCCGGCGGACCTGATGGCAGCGATGTCGGGGCAGATGAAAGCCGAGCGGATCAAGCGTGCGCAAATCCTCGAAGCCGAGGGCCTGCGTGCCGCAGCGATCCTGACCGCCGAAGGCAAGAAACAGGCGCAGATCCTCGAGGCCGAAGGGGGTCGCCAGGCTGCGTTCCTCGAAGCCGAAGCGCGGGAACGCCAAGCCGAAGCGGAAGCCCAGGCGACCAAGGTGGTGTCCGAAGCCATCGCCGGCGGTAACGTGCAGGCCGTGAATTACTTCGTTGCACAGAAGTACATCGATGCGCTGGGCGGGCTCGCTTCGGCCAACAACAGCAAGGTCATCCTGATGCCACTGGAGGCCAGCTCGATGATTGGTGCGGTGGGCGGCATTGGCGAAATCGTCAAGGCCACCTTCGACAACAAGAAAGCCTGAGGCACGCCATGTGGGCATTCCTGCAAAATTTATCGTTCTGGGACTGGCTGGCGCTGGGCACCGTACTGCTGATTCTCGAGGTCTTCGGTGCGGGCGGGTATCTGTTGTGGATCGGCATGGCGGCGGCTGCCGTTGGCGTGTTGACGTTCGTACTGCCGCACCTGTCCTGGGAGCTGCAATTTCTGCTGTTCGGCCTGCTGTCGATCGCCACCGCCCTTTATTGGTGGCGACGCCAGCGCAGCGCGGTGCGCCAGAGTGACGAGCCGAACCTCAACCTGCGCGGACAGGAATTGATTGGCAAAACCTTCGTGGTGCATGAATCGATCATTGATGGGCGCGGCAAGATCAGGGTGGCCGACGGCGTATGGATGGCCCAGGGGCCTGACGCCGAAGCCGGCAGCCGCGTTCGGGTCGTTGCTCAGCAAGGCGTCGTCCTGCAGGTGGAAAAAGCCGACTGACCGTAATGGAACTCCACCGGGGCGTCCACGATCCAACAGCATGGATCTAACCCAGTGGAGTCACCCATCATGCGTTTCAAACTTGCTGTCGCTACCGTCGCCCTGTTGTCCCTGCCAGTCGGTTCGGCGATGGCCGACAGCTTTTGGCGTAACGTCATTTCGTCCGGCGCCACCACCGGCTCGACTTACCTGACGTTCAAGGATCACAAGCTGATCATTGCCGCGCAGGACGACGCCGGCAGTTTCGTCGCCAGCGAAGGCAGCATCCGCGGCCCGTACCTGGAAGCCGCCATGCAGAAAGTCCGTGCCGACAACCCAGGGTTACAGGCCACGGACATGGAACTGGCGAACGCGATCCTGGCGAAAAATGCCGTCGCGTCCGAGTAAGTTTCCCGCGAGACGAAAATGCCGCTCAAATTGAGCGGCATTTTTTTGCCTGCCTTTTCTTCTTCTCCCATCCCCTGTAGGAGCTGGCTTGCCAGCAATTGCGCAGAATCAGTCACCCTAGGTATCGACTGACCCGACCTCATCACTGGCAAGCCAGCTCCTACAGGGAGATGGGATCACCGGTAATCATCTACCGGCACACACGCACAGAACAGATTGCGGTCGCCGTAGACGTTGTCCACGCGATTCACCGCCGGCCAATACTTGTGGGCCTTGGTGTGGGCATCCGGCGTCACGGCCTGCTCGACACTGTAGGGGCGTTCCCATACCCCGGTGACATCGGCCAGGGTATGCGGCGCGCGTTTGAGCGGGTTGTCCTCGGCCGGCCAGTTGCCGTTCTGTACTTCGGTGATTTCTGCGCGAATACTCAGCATCGCCCCGATAAAACGGTCCAGTTCGGCTTTTGACTCACTCTCGGTCGGCTCGACCATCAAGGTGCCCGGAACCGGGAAGGACATGGTCGGGGCATGGAAGCCGTAATCCATCAGGCGTTTGGCCACGTCCTCCTCGCTGATGCCGGTCAACGCCTTGAGGGGCCGCAGGTCAAGAATGCATTCGTGGGCCACCCGTTCGTTGCGCCCGGTGTAGAGCACCGGGAATGCACCGGACAGGTGCCGCGCCAGATAATTCGCGGCAAGGATCGCCACCTCGCTGGCGTCCGCCACTTGCGGGCCCATCATGGCGATGTACATCCAGCTGATCGGCAGAATGCTCGCGCTGCCCCAGGGCGCCGCACTGACGGCGTCGTTCTGCGGCAAAGGGCCGTCAATGGCCACCACCGGGTGATTGGCCACGAACGGTGCCAGGTGCGCGCGCACACCAATCGGCCCCATGCCGGGCCCGCCACCCCCGTGAGGAATGCAAAAGGTCTTGTGCAGGTTCATGTGCGAAACATCGGCGCCGATGTCCGCGGGCCGCGCCAACCCGACCTGCGCGTTGAGGTTGGCGCCATCCATGTACACCTGGCCGCCATGCTGGTGAATCACTTCACAGATTTCGCGAATGCCTTCCTCGTAGACACCGTGGGTCGATGGATAGGTCGCCATCAGGCAGGCGAGTTTTTCGCCGGCCTCGGCCGCCTTGTCCTTCAGGTCCGGCAGGTCGACGTTACCCGCCTCGTCGCACTCGACGATCACCACGCGCATCCCGGCCATTTGCGCGGAGGCGGGGTTGGTGCCGTGGGCCGAGGATGGAATCAGGCAAATGTCTCGCGCGCCCTGGTGACGGCTCTCGTGGTATTTGCGAATTGCCAGCAAGCCGGCGTACTCACCCTGGGCGCCGGAGTTGGGTTGCATGCAGATCGCATCAAAACCGGTAATCGCGCAGAGCCAGCGCTCCAGCTCCTCGATCATCAACGTGTAGCCGAGCGCCTGTTCCCTGGGGACGAACGGATGCAGGTTGGCGAACTGTGGCCAGGTGATGGGGATCATCTCGCTGGTCGCATTGAGCTTCATGGTGCAGGAGCCCAACGGGATCATGGACTGATTGAGGGCCAGGTCCTTGTTCTCCAACTGTTTGAGGTAACGCAGCATCTCGGTTTCGCTGTGATGCGCGTTGAACACCGGGTGACGCAGGTACGGCGAGGCGCGCAGCAAACTATCCGGAATGCCCACCGGCAGTGCTTCAGCGTCCAGCGCTTGAACATCGAGCCCATGGTCGGCGCCGAGGAACACATCGAACAGCCTGGCTACCGTGCCTTCATCGCAGGCTTCGTCGAGGCTCAACCCCAGCTGCCCACGCCCAAGAATGCGCAGGTTGATTTGCGCGGCCTGGGCGCTTTCGATGATCGCGGTTTGCGTACCGCCCACCTCCAGCGTCAGCGTATCGAAAAAGTGCTGATTGAGGCGCTTGATGCCATTGCGCTCCAGGCCTGCGGCAAGAATGCAGGTGAGCCGGTGGACGCGCTGGGCGATGCGTTTAAGACCATGCGGGCCGTGATACACCGCATAAAAACTGGCGATGTTGGCCAGCAACACCTGGGCGGTGCAGATGTTCGAGTTGGCCTTCTCCCGCCGGATATGCTGCTCGCGGGTCTGCAATGCCATGCGCAATGCGGTGCCACCGCGGGCATCTTTAGAGACACCGATGATCCGGCCTGGAATCGCTCGCTTGTACTCGTCACGGCTGGCAAAAAAGGCCGCATGCGGGCCGCCGTAGCCCATGGGGACGCCAAAGCGCTGGGACGAACCGAACACCACGTCGGCGCCCAACTCACCCGGCGGCGTCAGCAACAGCAGGCTCAGCAGGTCGGTGGCGACGCAGGCCAGCGCTTGCTGGGCGTGCAGATGATCGATCAACGGTCGCAGATCGCGAATCTCGCCGTGGGTGTCGGGGTATTGCAGCAACGCACCGAATACCTGGTGCTGCTTCAGGTTTTCCACCGAGTCCACGATCAATTCCAAGCCAAAGCCTTCGGCACGGGTCCGTACCACGGAGATCGTCTGGGGGTGGCAGTCTTCATCAACGAAAAACAGATTGCTTCTGGACTTGGCAACGCGCTTGGCCAGGGCCATCGCCTCGGCTGCCGCCGTGGCCTCATCCAACAGGGAAGCATTGGCCAGCCCCAACCCGGTCAGGTCGATGATCATTTGCTGGAAATTGAGCAGCGCCTCGAGCCGGCCCTGGGCGATCTCGGGCTGATAAGGCGTGTAAGCGGTGTACCAACCGGGATTTTCCAATACATTGCGCAGGATGACCGCCGGGGTGATCGTGCCGTGATAGCCCATGCCGATCAGACTGGTCCATACCTGGTTCTGCTCGGCGTAACCGCGCAGCTTGGCTAATGCGGCTTCTTCGTCAAGGGCCGGCGGCAAGTCGAGCGCCCTGTTGAGGAGGATGCTCGGCGGCACAGTTTGTTGGATCAGCTCGACACGACTGCCCAGGCCAAGGCTGTCGAGCATCGCCTGCTGCTCGGCCGCGTCGGGGCCGAGGTGACGGCGCAGGAAAGCAATGGGATCGCGTAACTGGCTCAGGGACGGCAGCTGGGACATGACGGGCTCTCTCTTGACTGGCGCTCAGCGTCGATGCAACACGGTCAATCCAGCATAGCAGCCGATGTCGGAGGGCAACGATGACGCGGGGTTGCTGATGGCAATGAAAAAGCCCCGACAGGTCGGGGCTTTGGGATGAAGCGTCAGGCTTACTCGCCGATGGCGGCCTTATAGCCCGCTGCATCGAGCAGCTTGTCCAGATCGCCAGTGTTGCTTGGCTTGAGCTTGAAGATCCAGGCGCCGTACGGGTCGGAGTTGAGCAGTTCCGGGGCACCACCCAGTTCTTCGTTGATGGCGATCACTTCACCGGCAACCGGGGAGTAGATGTCCGAGGCAGCCTTGACCGACTCGACCACGCCTGATTGATCACCCGCAGCAAACACTTTACCCACTTCGGTCAGCTCGACGAACACCACATCGCCCAAGGCTTCCTGAGCGTGATCGCTGATGCCCACGGTGACGGTGCCATCGGCTTCCAGGCGGGCCCATTCGTGACTTTCGGCAAAACGCAGGTCGGCAGGGATATCGCTCATGTTCTATGTCCTCAAGGAAATTGTCAGCGGTCGTGCCCGCCGGAATAGGTTAGATCAAGGTTTTGCCATGGCGGACGAACGTCGGTTTGACCACCCGGACCGGGTACCATTTGCCACGGATTTCCACTTCCGCTCGATCGGCGGTGGCCATCGGTACGCGCGCCAGTGCGATCGACTTGCTAAGCGTAGGAGAGAAACTACCACTGGTGATCTCCCCTTCGCCAACATTGGCGATGCGAACCACCTGATGAGCGCGCAAAACGCCACGCTCCTCGAGCACCAACCCGACCAACTTATGCTGTACACCGGCCGCCTGTTCGGCTTCCAGGGCCGAGCGACCGATGAACTGGCGGCTGGTCGGTTCCCAGGCAATGCTCCAGGCCATGTTCGACGCCAGCGGCGAGACGTTCTGGTGGATGTCCTGGCCATAGAGGTTCATGCCGGCCTCCACCCGAAGGGTATCGCGCGCGCCCAGTCCAATTGGCGAGATGCCCGCTCCCACGAGGTCGTTGAAGAAGCCCGGGGCCTGATCGGCCGGCAGGATGATCTCCAGCCCATCTTCGCCGGTATAGCCGGTGCGTGCGATGAACCAGTCACCATCGGCCTGGCCTTCGAAGGGCTTGAGCAGTTGAATCAGGTGACTGCGGGACTGGGTGACCAGTTCGCTGATCTTGTGCCGGGCGTGAGGCCCCTGGATGGCCAGCATCGCCAGTTCCGGGCGCTCGTGCAGTTGCACGTCATAACCGTCGAGGTGGGCCTGCATCCACGCCAGGTCCTGATCACGGGTAGACGCGTTGACCACCAGCCGATAGCCGTCATCGAGGCGGTAGACGATCATGTCGTCGACGATGCCGCCGTGCTCGTTGAGCATGGTGCTGTACAAGGCGCGACCAGCGCTGTGCAGGCGTTCGACGTCGTTGGCCAGCAAATGCTGGAGCCAGGTCTTGGCCTGCGCGCCGCTGACATCGATCACGGTCATGTGGGAGACATCAAAAACCCCGCAATCGCGGCGCACCTGATGGTGTTCCTCGACTTGCGAGCCGTAATGCAAAGGCATGTCCCAACCGCCAAAATCGACCATCTTCGCGCCCAGCGCGAGGTGAAGGTCATACAGAGGCGTACGCTGTCCCATGGGTTTCTCCTTCCGGGCTTGGCGAGGGTACGGGCCGGCGCTGCACGGTATCAAGACCTTTGGATAAGGGCTTTGCGCCGCTTTCAGCAACCGGGTCTGTGAGACGGACCGCACCGAATGCCGCGCATTGTAGCCTCAAGGTGTAGGACTGGCACCTAGCTGTTTTGATGGGCCGAACGTCGGATCAATCCGATGACCGGCAACAGCCCGACCAAAACCAGCGTCAGCGCTGGCAGGGACGCTCTCGCCCATTCCCCTTCGCTGGTCATTTCAAAGATCCGCACCGCCAGCGTGTCCCAGCCAAACGGGCGCATCAGCAGGGTCGCGGGCATTTCCTTGAGCACATCGACAAACACCAGCAACGCCGCGCTCAAAGTGCCCGGCAGCAACAACGGCAGATACACTTTGAAAAACAGTCGCGGGCCGCTGACGCCGAGGCTACGGGCCGCTTCGGGCAAAGATGGCCGTATTCGCGCCAGACTGCTTTCCTAAGGGGCCGAATGCCACGGCGATGAAGCGCACCAGGTAAGCCAGCAACAGGGCGGCCAGACTGCCCAGCAGCAATGGCTTGCCTGCACCGCCCAGCCAACCCGAAACGGGAATCACCAGCTCGCGGTCCAGGTAACTGAACGCCAGCATGATCGACACCGCCAGCACTGAACCGGGCAACGCGTACCCCAGGTTGGCCAGGCTGATGCCTGAGCGGATTGCACGGGTTGGCGCCAGTCGACCGGCAAACGCCAGTATCAACGCGACACCGACAGTGATCAGCGCGGCCATTGCCCCAAGATACAGCGTGTGGACAATCAACCCGGTGTAGCGCTCGTCCAGATCGAAACGACCGCGCTGCCAGAACCACACCACCAGTTGCAGCATGGGAATGACGAAGGCGCAGGCGAATACCAGGCCGCACCAGCTCATCGCCGCCAGCGCCTTGAAACCTCGCAGGTGATACAACGCCTTGACCCGCGGTCGCTCGTTGCTCGCACGAATGGCCCCACGGGCACGCCGCTCACCGTAGAGCACCAGCATCACCACCAACAACAGCAGACTGGCCAGTTGCGCCGCCGAGGACAGGCTGAAAAATCCGTACCAGGTCTTGTAGATCGCAGTGGTGAACGTGTCGAAGTTGAACACCGACACCGCGCCGAAATCCGCCAGGGTTTCCATCAGCGCCAACGCGACTCCGGCGCCAATGGCCGGCCTGGCCATCGGGAGCGCGACACGCCAGAACGCCTGCCAGGGCGACTGGCCAAGCACCCGCGCGGCTTCCATCAGACCTTTGCCCTGCGCCAGGAACGCCGTGCGCGCCAGCAGGTAGACATACGGATAGAAAACCAGCACCAGCACAAGGACGACGCCGCCCGTGGAGCGCACGCGCGGCAGCCGCAACCCCGCGCCAAACCATTCGCGCATCAGTGTTTGCACCGGCCCGGCGAAATCCAGCAGGCCGACGAAAACGAAGGCCAGCACGTAGGCTGGAATCGCGAATGGCAGCATCAACGCCCAATCTAGCCATTTGCGGCCAGGGAATTCGCACAGGCTGGTGAGCCAGGCCAGGCTGACACCCAGCAGCGTCACGCCAATACCGACGCCCAGCACCAACGTCACCGTGTTGCCCAAGAGTCGCGGCATCTGGGTCTCCCAAAGGTGGGACCAGATCTGTTGATCGATGGTTTGCCAGGACAGCAGCAGAACGCTCAGGGGCAACAGGACCAGCGCAGCGATGGCGAAGACCAGGGGATACCAACGGCGTTGGGCGGGGTGGGCCAAGGAAAAAGCTCTCATTGAAAAATGAACGTGCCCACGACAGGCGTGGGCACGATCAGGGCGCGCAGTATAACGGTGGCGTCAGTTCCAGCCAGCCCGATCCATCATGCGGATGGCTTCAGCCTGGCGCTTGCCGGCGACTTCCACCGGCAGGGTGTCGGCGACGAACTTGCCCCACGCGGCCACTTCAGCGGACGGCTGCACGGCAGGGTTGGCCGGGAACTCCTGGTTCACGTCAGCAAAGATCTTTTGGGCTTCGGCGGTGGTCATCCACTCCACCAGTGCCTTCGCTGCCTCTGGATGCGGCGCGTGCTTGGTCAGGCCGATGCCCGACAGGTTGACGTGCACGCCGCGATCCGCCTGGTTTGGCCAGAACAGTTTCACTGGCAGATCAGGCTTCTGTTGGTGCAGACGGCCATAGTAGTAGGTGTTGACGATGCCGACATCGCACTGACCGGCGTTGATTGCTTCCAGCACCGCCACGTCGTCGGAGAACACGTCGGTGGAGAGGTTGTTGACCCAGCCCTTGAGGATCTTCTCGGTTTTCTCGGCACCGTGGGTTTCGATCATGGTCGCGGTCAGGGACTGGTTGTAGACCTTCTTGGCGGTACGCAGGCACAGGCGGCCTTCCCAGTTTTTGTCGGCCAGGGCTTCATAGGTGGTCAACTCGCCCGGTTTCACCCGCACGGTGGAGTAGGCGATTGTCCGGGCCCGCAGGCTCAGGCCGGTCCAGGCATGGCTGGAAGCGCGGTACTGCGGCGGGATGTTGGTGTCGATGGTTTTCGAGGTGAAAGGCTGCAGGATACCCATCTGCTCGGCCTGCCAGAGGTTGCCGGCATCGACGGTCAGCAGCAGGTCGGCGGTGGCATTTTCACCCTCGGCCTTGATGCGCTGCATCAACGGCGCTTCCTTGTCGGTGATGAATTTGACCGTCACCCCGGTTTTCGCGGTGTAGGCATCGAACACGGGCTTGATCAGCTCGTCGATACGTGAGGAGTAGACCACCACCTCGTCAGCAGCCTGGGCGGCGGTGCTGCCAATCAGGGTCAGGGCGAGTGCCGTCAATAGACGCTTCGATGCCAACATGGGAGCCAACTCTCGATCAGGAAAAGTGAGGCCAAATGATAAGGACTCACATTTACCATCTCAATCGAACAGTTGGCGGAGGCGTTACCAGATGTTGCACAGCCTGAAGTGTGTGGAGAATGTGCGACCTATCGCGGGCAAGCCCGCTCCCACAGGGGTATAGGTTCCACTGTAGGAGCGGGCTTGCCCGCGATAGGGCCGTCAGCCCCTGCAAAAATCTCAGGCCTTGGCCAACGCCGGCAAATCCCCGGTCAGTCCTAGCGCCTCGCGCACGAAGAGCGCCTTGGCCTCCGGCATCTGATCGACCATTTTCAGCCCGACATTACGCAGCCATCGCACCGGCAACGGATCGGCCTGGAATAAACGCTCGAAGCCCTCCATCGCCGCCATCAACGCCAGGTTGTGTGGCATGCGCCGACGTTCGAAGCGGCTCAACACTTTCACATCGGCCAGCCGCTCGCCACGCTCGGTCGCTTGCAGCAATACTTCGGCGAGTACCGCGGCATCAAGGAAGCCCAGGTTCACGCCCTGCCCGGCCAACGGGTGAATGGTGTGGGCCGCGTCGCCGATCAGCGCCAGGCCTTCAGCCACGTAGCGCTTGGCATGACGCTGACGCAGCGGCACACACAGGCGAGGATCGGCGCTGATGACCGAACCCAGGCGGCCTTCGAAGGCGCGCTCCAGTTCATGACAGAAGCTGTCGTCATCCAGTGCCATCAAGCGTTCGGCTTCGCCCGGCGTCGTCGACCAGACGATCGAGCACCAATCCTGCTGGCCATCGCGCTCCAGTGGCAGAAACGCCAATGGCCCGTTATCGGTAAAACGTTGCCAGGCCGTCATCTGGTGCGCATTGGAGCTGCGCACGCTGGTAACGATGGCGTGATGCAGATAATCCCACTCGCGTGTGGCCATGCCCGTCAGGCGCCGCACCGCCGAGTTGGCACCATCTGCGGCAATCACCAGCGGCGCGCGTAATTGGCGGCCGTCGGCCAGGGTCAGCAGCCAGTCATCGCCGGAGCGGCGCATCTGTTCCAGCCGCGCACCCGCCAACAGGCCCAGGTCGCTGTCGTGCAGGCAGTCGAGCAAGGCGTCCTGCACCACGCGATTCTCCACGATATGCCCCAACCCCTCGGCATGCACACTGGCGGCGCTGAAATGGATCTGCCCGGTGCCACTGCCATCCCACACATGCATGTCCGAATACGGGCTGCTGCGTCGTTTGGCGATGCCTTCCCAGGCGCCCAGCCGCTCGAGAATCCGCTGGCTGGCCGCCGACAGCGCGCTCACTCGCGGCTCGAATGGCGCCTGCGCGTCGAAGGGTTTGACCGTCATCGGGCTGCCGTCCAGCAGCAGGATGTTCAGCCCGCTGTCGCGTAACGCCAGCGCCAGGGCGCTGCCGACCATTCCGGCACCGACAATCAGCAGATCTGCGCGCATATCCATGCTTTAAGCCTGTCTCGTTTGCGGTTTGAGCCGCACGTAAAGGGTTTTGCGCACCCGCGCCACAAGGGTGCCGGCGCCGTCGTGAATATCGACCTGCAATTGCGGCAGGAATTTTTCGCCCGTCGCCGTGTGCCAGCGAATCTCGTCGAGCAGGGTCTCGTCGACCCTGAAACTGGCGAACACCGGGCCTTTACCCGGCGAGATGAAGTCGATGTCGGCCTCCTTGTCCCAGACAATGTAACGGCGGCCTAGATTTTCCATCAGCATCAGCATGTAGAACGGATCGACCATCGAATACAGGCTGCCGCCGAATTGCGTGCCGACGTAATTGCGGTTGTACCAGCCAAGCCCCATGGACACCTGGATGTCGCGGAAGTCGTCACTGATGTGCCGCACCCGAACCCCGGCGCCCAGGTACGGCGGATAAAACGTCATGGCCCAACGCAGCAATCGCGCCTTGCCGAACCTGTCGGTCAACGCCTTAAGCATCAGGCCGAGTACCCAGGCCCATGGCCTGACGGGCGAACCAGCGCTTGGCCGGCGGCAGCAGGTCGAGTCCGAGCAGTCCGATGTTGCGGCCCAGCGACACCAGCGGCAAGCTGCTGCCGAACAACCGCGTGACCTGATCGGAAAAACCCACCGTCAGGCTCTGGTCCAGGCGCTGACGTTCGCGGTAAGCCTGCAACGTCGCAAAGTCGCCCAGCGGTTTATCGCTGGCCAGCAACGTATCGGCCAACGCCTGGGCATCGCGCAGCGACAGGTTGAAACCCTGGCCGGCAATCGGGTGAAGACTGTGGGCGGCATTGCCCAGGACCACCAGATGGGGGCGCACCTGCTCCTCGGCTTCAACCAGGGTGAGCGGGTAGAGATGCCGCGCCCCCACCTGCTTCAAGGTGCCGAGGCGGTAGCCGAACACGTTCTGCAACTCGTGGAGAAAACTGCGCTCATCCAGCGCTGCCAGCCGTTGCGCGTCCATTCCCAATCGGGTCCAGACCAGCGCGCAGCGGTTGTCCGCCAGCGGCAGCAAAGCCATCGGGCCATCATCGGTGAAACGCTCGAAGGCCATTCCGTTGTGCGCTTCGCTCGGAGTGATGTTGGCGATCAGCGCGCTCTGGTTGTAAGGACGTTGGCGAACGCCAATCCCCAACTGCTCGCGCAGGCCGGAACGACCGCCATCGGCGAGTACCGCGAGGTCGCATTCCAGGGTGGTTTCATCGTTGAGGGTCAGGCGATAGCCGTCGGTCAGCGGCTCCAGGCGAGTCACTTCCGCCGGGCAGCGCCAGGTGACCACGTCCTTGTCCAGGCCTTGCCATAGGCATTGACCCAGCCAGGCATTTTCGACCACATACCCCAGCGCCGGTACACCCTCTTCCATCGCAGAGAGGCGCGCGGTGGAGAAGCGGCCACGGTCGGACACATGAATCTGCTTGATCGGCTCGGCGCGGCGGGAAATTTCCTGCCACAGGCCCAACCGTTGATAAATCTGCTTGGCTCCGTAAGACAGTGCCGAAGACCGCGCGTCGTAGCTCGGCTGGTAGCTGTCGCCCGGGGCAAATGGTTCGATCAGCACGATCTTCCAACCGCGGGCCTTGGCCCCGGCCTGCAACGCCAACGCCAGACTGGCGCCGACCAGACCGCCACCGATGATTGCCAGATTGACTCGACTCATGCCGCTTGTGTCCGTGCTTGGGCCATCAGCGCCTCGATTTCGGCGACCGTTTTCGGCACGCCATGGGTCAGGATTTCACAACCGGTCTTGGTCACCACCACGTCGTCCTCGATGCGCACGCCTATGCCGCGCCATTTCTTCGCCACGTTCGTGTTGTCCGGGGCAATGTAGATCCCCGGCTCCACGGTGAGCGCCATGCCGACCTCCAGCACGCGCCACTCGCCGCCGACCTTGTACTCGCCGACGTCATGGACATCCATGCCCAGCCAATGGCCGGCACGGTGCATGTAAAACGCCCGGTAGGCTTCGCTGGCGATCAATTCGTCAACGTCGCCCTGCAAGAGCCCGAGCTTCACCAGCCCGGCGGTTATCACCTGGACCGTCGCTTCGTGCGCCTGGTTCCAGTGTTTGTTCGGCGCGATCTCGGCGAAGGCGGCCTGTTGCGATGCCAGTACCAGCTCGTAGATGGCCTTCTGCTCGGCGGAAAACTTGCCGTTGACCGGCCAGGTTCGGGTGATGTCACTGGCGTAGCAATCGATTTCGCAACCGGCGTCGATCAGCACCAGGTCGCCATCCTTGAGCACGGCGTCATTCTGCTGGTAATGCAGGATGCAACTGTTGCGTCCGGATGCAACGATCGAACCGTACGCCGGCATCTTCGCTCCACCCTTGCGGAACTCGTAATCAAGCTCGGCTTCGAGACTGAACTCATGCAGCCCCGGCCGGCTGGCCTGCATCGCCCGGATATGCGCCTGGGCGGAAATCCGCGCAGCTTCGCGCATCACCTTCACTTCTGCCGCCGATTTATACAGGCGCATGTCGTGAAGCAGATGATCCAGCGCAACGAATTCGTTCGGCGGCTGCGCCCCCAGGTGCGCCTTGGAGCGGATCACATTGATCCAGTCCATCAGGTGCCGGTCGAACTCGGGGTTGCTGCCCATGGCTGAATACACCCGGTCGCGCCCTTCGATCAGGCCCGGCAGGATGTCGTCGATATCGGTAATGGGAAAGGCGTCGTCAGCGCCGAAGTCGCGGATCGCACCTTCCTGGCCGGCACGCAGGCCGTCCCAGAGCTCTCGCTCGGCGTTGCGCTCACGGCAGAACAACAGGTACTCGCCATGCTCGCGACCGGGCATCAGCACGATGACCGCCTGTGGTTCCCCAAAGCCGCTGAGGTACTGGAAATCGCTGTCCTGGCGGTAGACATGCTCGACGTCGCGGTTGCGGATGGCCACCGCGGCGGCGGGCAGTATGGCGATGCTGTTGGGTTCCATCTGCGCCATCAAGGCCTTGCGGCGACGGCTGTATTCCGATTTCGGGATATGAATCATGGGCAGATGGCTTTTCCTGGCTCGCGATTAATGCAACGACGGTTTGGCAGCAGCCGGGGTGTCCGACTTACGGGTTTCCGAGAACAGCAACAGCGGCGCGACGCGCAGGTATTCCATCACTTCCATGTAGTCGTTTTCGCCGTCGTCGGACTCTTCCAGCGCATCTTGCACCTGGGATACCGCGGACAGATCCTGCAACACTTCGGTGGCCTCGGTGCTCAGCATGCTACTGTCGCGGCAGTTGAGGCCGAAACCGCTGAGGAAGCCTTGGCACCATTGACCCAGTGCCGCAGCACGGTCAGCCAGCGGCGCATCATCGGTCGGCAGCAGCAGGACCACGGTCACGTCATCACCGGTGAGTTCGCCCTTGACCATTTCCTGAAGGCCTATCAAGGCGTTGCGAACGTTGTCCTGCGGCTCGCTCTCGAGCAACTCGGCGGCATCGATGAGCCAGCCTTCGGCATCAAAACCGGCACCGGCGCAACTGCGGCCCAGGAGCAGGCCATGCAGTTCGGCAGGCGAGACGGAGTGACCACTGGAGGACAGCAGGGTGGCGAAGGCTTGGTACGGGGAATTCTGAATAGGCATGGGCTGCTAGGCGCCAGACGGCGCAATGTCTAGAATGAAGGCCTTGTATCCTACATCGACTCCTCTGTAGGAGCGAGCTTGCTCGCGATGAACTCGAGATCGCTGCGGGGTGTCAGGGATCCAGCGGTATCGTTGACGACCATCGCGAGCAAGCTCGCTCCTACAGGGGCCGTCCCCCCATCAGACATTTTCAGTGGACACAATGGAAGACACCGACCTGCAAGCGCTGATGGCCAGACTCGAACTGCTGATTGATCGGGTCGAGCAACTTAAGAGTCAAAACGCACTCCTACTAGCTCAGGAAAAAACCTGGCGCGAGGAACGCGCTCACCTCATTGAAAAAAACGAAATCGCCCGGCGTAAGGTCGAATCGATGATTTCGCGCCTCAAGGCCCTGGAGCAAGACTCATGAGTTCAAGCAATAGCGTCACCGTGCAGATCCTCGACAAAGAGTATTCGATCATCTGCCCACAGGAAGAGCGCAGCAATCTGGTGAGTGCTGCCCGTTACCTGGATGGCAAGATGCGTGAAATCCGCAGCAGCGGCAAAGTCATTGGCGCTGACCGGATCGCCGTGATGGCCGCCCTGAACATCACCCACGAAATGCTGCACAAGACCGAACGAACAGACGTGCCGGTCAGCAGCGCAACCCGCGAGCAGGTTCGCGACCTGCTCGATCGCGTTGATCTGGTATTGGCCACCGATCCGGACGTCAGGGGCTGATTCGTCGGGCCGCTTGGGTTATACTCGCAACACTCCCTGGGGTGCTTGCCAGTTGACCACGTCCCTGAGCCGATTCGCACTACCCTGGAAGTTGCACGTTGGGCTGGTGTGCATGTCCGCTAGACGGAAAGCCTTAAAGCCTACTGCTTCTTCCACCTTGAACTTTCGGGTTCAAGGGCTAAGTCAGCAGCGGTTCATCCGGGGAGCCTGATTGCAGTCCGATGCCGGTTCAAACACCGGCATCGGCTTTTTTATGGGCGCTGCCCGCACTGCCGAAGCCTGAATCCATGACCGAACCTGCGCTGCTTCCCCGCCCGCAACTTCGACGCATGCTGCGCAAGGCGCGTCGCGCACTGACACCCAGCCAGCAGCGCCAGGCGGCTCGCGGGTTATACAAACAACTGGCACAACAGCCACTGTTTCGCCGCGCCAGGCACATCTCCCTTTATTTACCGACCGACGGTGAAATCGATCCGCGCGTGTTGCTGCGGGCCGCTCAACGTCGCGGCAAGGCGACGTATCTGCCCGTGCTCAGCGCATGGCCCCGAACCAAAATGGTCTTCCAGCGCATTCGCCCCGGCGAGAAGCTCAAGCCCAACCGTTTCCGCATCCTTGAGCCACGGGCAAATCTCGCTCGCCAGCGTAAGGTCTGGGCACTGGACCTGGTGTTGTTGCCGCTGGTGGGCTTTGACGATGTGGGCGGTCGCCTGGGCATGGGTGGTGGTTTCTACGACCGCAGCCTGGCGTATCTGTCGCGGCGCCAAAACTGGCGCAAGCCGACACTGCTGGGGCTGGCCCATGAATGCCAGAAGGTCGAGCGATTGGCGCAAGCGAGCTGGGATGTGCCGTTGCAGGGAACGGTCACGGACAAGGCCTGGTACTACGCAGGCTAGACGCCACTGGGATCAGCGGCGTCGAAAAAACAGGTCAGCGCTTGAAAGCTGTCGACTGTTGTTGCGCGATTTCAATCGGCGCGTCGGTCTTGCTGCTCCACAGACTTTGGGCATAGCCCGTGGTCACGACGCCAAGGCCAAACAAAATAACCAAAATCCATAGTAAATCCGGTTTGCGTTTCATCGACTGCCCCCCAAAGGCATATCAACACGATGACAGCAGCGGTTTCCGTTGTAGGTGTAGGCCGTGCAGCAGTGTCAAGCTAAGAAGGCCGGCATTTTGCGACAACGTGAACTGACACGCAAACGCTGGCGTCAACCGACCGTCGGTTTGTCATAAAATTGCCCGACAACTTGCCCACTCGACCCGCAAGGAGCAAAACCCATGGCCTACTGGCTGATGAAATCCGAGCCCGACGAACTGTCAATCAAGGGGCTTGAGCACCTTGGCAAAGCGCGCTGGGACGGTGTTCGCAACTATCAGGCGCGCAACTTCCTGCGGTCCATGGCGATTGGCGACGAGTTCTTCTTCTATCATTCCAGTTGCCCGGAACCCGGAATCGCCGGAATCGGTAAAATTGTCGAAGCGGCCTATCCCGACCCGACAGCCCTGAACCCCGAAAGTCCTTACCACGACCCGAAGGCCAGCGTAGAGAAAAACCCGTGGAGCGCCATTGACGTGGCGCATGTGCAGACGTTTTCCCGGGTGCTGAAGCTCGATTACCTCAAACAGCAGGCCGCGCTGGCAGAAATGCCCCTGGTGCAGAAAGGGTCACGGCTGTCGGTGATGCCGGTGACCGCCCAGCAGTGGGCCGCAGTCCTGGAGATGCGTTAACGGCAGGAGCAACGGTTCGACGCGCTCACCCTACAAGACAACGCAGTTGACTGGCATCAAAACGTCCACACGTTCGATCGACCAGACTAGGACTCAACAGCCGCAGGATGCCCACATGTCTACGCCCAGCCGTTCTTCGATTGTTTTCGCCAGCGCTTTAGGTGTTCTGCTGCTGGCAGCCGGTGGTTTCGGTTACTGGAAATCCATGCATGACCGTTTGCCCGATGGCCTGTATGTCGGCAATGGACGCCTGGAGGCTACCGAAGTGCAGATCGCCAGCAAAACGCCCGGACGACTGGCTGAGGTGCTGGTCGATGAAGGCGACAAGGTCAGCAAAGGGCAATTGCTCGCCCGCATGGATACCCGCACCCTCGAAGCCCAGCGTAACCAGGCTGAAGCTGAAGTATTGCGCGCCCGGGAAAACCTGGCGGCCGCGCAAGCCAATGTGCAATTGCGCCTGAGCGAGCAACTGCTGGCACAGCAGGAACTCAGTCGATCCCAGGCGCTGCTCAAGCATGGCTTTGTCAGCGCCCAGATCATCGATCAGCAACAGTCTCGAATTGGCACCGCCAACGCCGCTGTCACCGCCGCCCGCGCCCAGGTCTCAGCGGTGAGTGCGGCAATTGGCGCGGCCCAGGCGCAAGTCGCGCAGTTGACGAGCGAAATTGACGACAGCAGCTTGCGCGCGCCCATCGACGGCATCATCCAGTTGCGCATGGCCGAGCCCGGTGAAGTACTGGGTGCCGGGGGACGGGTGTTGCTGCTGATCGATCCAAGTGACCAATACATGAATCTTTACCTCCCCGCATCGGTGACCGGGCGCCTGGCGGTGGGTGATGAAGCACGGATCTTGCTCGATGCCCTGCCCGATCACCCGCTGCCGGCGAAAATCAGCTTCGTCGCCGCCAAGTCGCAATTCACGCCCAAGGAAGTCGAGACTCGCGACGAACGACAAAAACTGGTATTTCGTGTCAAATTGCGCCTGACCGACCCGAGCGCACCGCCCCAGGTCAAACCCGGCATGCCCGGCGCCGGGTACGTGCGCACTGCAAGCGTTGATTGGCCGGTCAATCTGCAATGAACGGCCTCGCGGTTCACGCGAACGCGGTCCACCATCGGTACGGCAAACAATCCGCACTGAGCGACATCGCATTCGAGCTGCCCGCTGGCACCCGCTGCGGGCTGATCGGCCCCGATGGGGCTGGCAAATCGAGCCTATTGGGGCTGATTGCCGGGGTGAAAAAGCTCCAGCAAGGCCAGTTACAGGTGCTGAACGGTCCGATCCAGGATCGTCGCCATCGCAACACCCTCTATGCGCGCATCGCTTTTATGCCTCAGGGCCTGGGCGGCAACCTTTATCCCGAGTTATCGATCCGCGAGAACATCCAGTTTTTCGCCACCCTGTTCGGCCTGTCGACAGCCGAATGCGACCAGCGCATGCACAACCTGCTGCTGGCCACCGACCTGCTTCGGTTCACCGACCGACCGGCCGGAAAACTGTCCGGTGGCATGAAGCAAAAGCTGGGGCTGTGTTGTGCATTGATCCATGAGCCGGATCTGCTGATCCTCGATGAGCCGACCACAGGTGTCGACCCGCTGTCGCGCCTGCATTTCTGGGAACTGGTGGATGACGTGCGACGCCAGCGCCCTCAATTGACGTTGCTGGTGGCGACCGCCTACATGGAGGAGGCCGAGCAGTTCGAGCACTGCCTGATGCTCGACAAAGGCAAGCTGATTGCTGCCGGCTTGAGCCGGGAACTGGCCGCGACCACCCCGAGCGGCAAACTCGATGAGGCCTTTACCCACTTCCAGGGTGACAGCCGTCACGACAATCAGCCGCTGGTGATCCCGCCCCTGAGCGGCAACGCCACCGACATCGCCATCGAGGCCCATGACCTGACGCTGCGCTTTGGCGACTTCACCGCCGTGAACAAGGTCAGCTTCGCCATTGGTCGTGGCGAAATTTTCGGCTTTCTTGGTTCCAACGGCTGCGGCAAGACCACCACCATGAAGGTCCTCACCGGCCTGATGCCCGCCTCGGAAGGCAGGGCCATGCTGCTGGGTAAGCCGGTGAACGCCAAGGACCTGGCCACGCGTAAGCGGGTCGGCTTCATGTCGCAGAACTTTTCGTTGTACGGCGAACTCAGCGTTCGACAGAACCTGGCATTGCACGCGCGGCTGTTCGACCTGCCAAAAGACCAGAGCTCACAACGCATCGACGAACTGATCCGACGCTTCAACCTGGACACCGTGGCCGACCAGCAGTCCGGCGCGCTACCCCTGGGCTTACGCCAGCGGTTATCTCTTGCCGTGGCAGTGCTTCATCGCCCGGAAGTGTTGATCCTCGACGAACCGACATCCGGTGTAGACCCCGCCGCCCGGAATGACTTTTGGCGATTGTTGATCGAACTGTCCCGTGAGCAGGGCGTAACCATTTTCCTCTCGACCCACTTCATGAACGAAGCGCAGCGTTGCGATCGCATTTCGTTGATGCACGCAGGCAAGGTATTGGCTTGCGACACACCTGCGGCATTGCAGCAGCAGTTCATGGGCGAAACCCTTGAAGCCGCGTTTGTGACCTGCCTGGAGCAAGCGCAAGGCAACCTCGACACACCGACGCCTGGCGAATCCTCGACGTCATCTGTCTTGCCCGCCATGCCAGCAAACGAGAGTCACTTCAGCCTCGGGCGTCTGATGGCGGTCGCCAGCCGGGAAGGCAAGGAACTGTTGCGTGACAAAGTACGCATGGCGTTTGCCCTGCTCGGCGCCATCTTCATGATGGTGATTTTCGGCTACGGCATCTCCCTGGACGTTGAAAAGCTGGCCTTCGCGGTCTACGACCAGGATCAGACGCCGCAAAGCCGGGCTTACCTGGAAGCTTATCGCGGCTCTCGTTATTTCGATGAGCAACCCCCTATCCGCAGCGCCAATGAGCTGCACCGCCGCCTTCAACGCTCGGAAATTAAACTGGCGCTGGAGATACCGGCAGGTTTTGGCAGGGACTTGTACGCGGGCCGTCAACCGGTCGTGGCGGCCTGGCTTGACGGGGGCATGCCGTTTCGCGCCGAGACCAGCCGCAATTACGTGGAGGCGGTGCATCAAGCCAACCTGGAGCAACTGGCCGAACAGAGCAGTCCTGCGCTGCGTCAACTCGCACCCGCCCGGCTGGAAACCCGCTTCCGTTACAACCAGGATGTGGTCAGCGTGAATGCCATAGGCCCCGGCGTCATGGCGTTGATCCTGGCATTTATCCCGGCAATGCTGACGGCGCTCGGCATTGTGCGCGAGAAAGAACTGGGCTCGATCACCAACTTCTATGCCACGCCCCTGACCCGCCTCGAATTCCTGCTGGGTAAACAGGCTCCCTACCTCATCATCAGCCTGGTCAACCTGGCGCTGCTGGTGGCCATGAATCGCTGGCTGTTCGGTGTACCGTTCAAGGGCAGCTTGCCGACCCTTGCCTTTGGCGGTCTGCTTTACGTGCTGGCGACGACCAGCATGGGCCTGTTGATCTCGGCATTCACCCGCACGCAGATCGCCGCCATCCTGGGCACCATGATCATCACCAGCCTGCCCACCATCCAGTTTTCCGGGCTGATTGTGCCACGCTCGTCCCTTGAGGGCGCGGCTTCGGTGATGGGTACGCTGTTCCCGGCCGGGCACTTCCTCGACATCGCTGTCGGCACATTCACCAAGGCCCTGGACCTGCGCCAGCTTTGGCCACAATGCCTGGCATTATTCGGGTTTTTCTTCGTGTTCACTGGGCTCAGCCTGGTGATGCTGAAAAAGCAGGAGGCCTGATGCACAAGCTCGCTCACATCCTGCGCCTGGGTTTCAAGGAACTCACCAGCCTGCGTCATGACAGCGTCCTGCTACTGTTCCTGTTCTACGCGTTCACCGTGGCGATCTACATGCCCGCGGCAGGCTCGGTGATCGGTGTGCACAACGCCAGCGTTGCCATGGTGGACGAAGACCACACCCCGTTGTCGCGGCAATTGGCACAAGCGCTTCGACCACCTGAATTTCAGCCGCCGGCGGCACTGCCCTATGGGCAACTGGACCAAATGATGGACGGCGGCCAGTACACGTTCGTCATCAATGTGCCTGCTAATTTTCAGGCCGACCTGCTCGCCGGTCGCCAGCCCGCCGTGCAAGTCAACGTCGATGCCACGGCAATGAGCCAGGCGTTCATGGGCGCCGGTTACATAGGGCGAATTTTCCAGCGGGAGTTGCTCGAATACGCCGGTCAGGGTAATGCAGCCAGCAAGGCCCCCGCACTGCTGACCACCCGTGCGCTCTTTAACACCAATCTGGAGGGTGGATGGTTCCTGGCAGTGATCCAGATCGTCAACAACATCACCATCCTCGCCATCGTCCTCACCGGCACCGCACTGCTGCGAGAGCGCGAGCACGGCACGCTCGACCATTTGCTGGTGCTGCCATTGACGGCCGTGGAAATCATGCTGGCGAAAATCTGGAGCAATATGCTGGTCGTGGTGCTGTGCACCTGGCTGTCGCTGGAAGTGATCGTAAAGGGCGCACTGGGCGTGCCACTGGCGGGCTCGCTGCCGCTGTTTTTGCTGGTGACAGCGTGCTACTTGTTCGCCAGCACCTCGCTGGGGATTTTCCTCGCCACCCTGGCACGCTCGACGCCGCAGTTCGGCTTGCTGGCAATCCCGGTCATCATCCCGATGTTACTGCTGTCCGGGGGTAGCACCCCGTTGGACAGCATGCCGCAGTGGCTGCAATGGGTGATGCAGGGCTCACCCTCGACCCACTTCGTCAGCCTGGGCGCCGCCATCCTGTTTCGCGACGCCAGCCTGAACGTAGTCTGGCCGGACCTGCTCGCGCTCACGACCATCGGAGTGCTGTTCTTCGCCATTGCGCTGATGCGCTTTCGCAAAAGCCTCGCGTCCTGAACCGAAGCCCTCAGCCGCAGGAGTAGCGGCTTACTGAATGATCAGGTTGTTGAACAACAGGTCCTCGACCACCGGCTTGCCGGTTTCGTCGTTCATGATCTGCTGGGTCAGCTTCAATGCTTCCTGACGCAGCTTTTCCTTGGCTTCAAGATTGTTCATGGTCTCGGTGGTCTGCTGCGCAAACAGCTGCACCAGCTGATTACGGATGAACGGCTCGTTGGCCTTGACCAGTTTGGTCGCTTCGTCACCCGTCACGCGCAACGCCACATCGGCCTTGTAGACCTTGAGCTTGGGCGTGCCATCCAGGCCATAGTTACCCACGAACGGCGGGCTCAAGGTGATGTAATTGACCTTCGGCGCCGCGCCTTCCTTGGCCTCTTCAGCCACGGCCGTCACAGGCAGGGACAGGGCCAGCAACAACATGATCCACGCTTTCACAATTCGCTCCTCAATCCGGTTTGCGGCCTAGCATAACGGCCCGCCGCGCAAGTACAAGCTTATGGCTGACTATCAGGGCCAGGCATGCTCGTTGACCCGTCGACACTCACACCTACACTTATCGGCCATCACAACAAAAGGAATAGCCCTGATGAAAGCCGTGCTGTGCAAAGCCTTCGGCCCTGCCGAATCGCTGGTGCTGGAAGACGTCGCCAGCCCTGTCGCCAAAAAGAACGAGATCCTGCTGGATGTACACGCCACCGCCGTCAATTTCCCGGACACGCTGATCATCGAGGGCAAGTACCAGTTCAAGCCGCCCTTCCCGTTTTCCCCCGGTGGTGAAGCCGCCGGCGTGGTCAGCGCGGTGGGCGAAAAGGTCAGCCACCTGAAAGTCGGCGACCGGGTCATGGCCCTCACAGGCTGGGGCAGTTTTGCCGAGCAGGTCGCGGTGCCCGGCTACAACGTGCTGCCCGTCCCGCCCGGCATGGACTTCAACACCGCTGCCGGCTTCAGCATGACCTACGGCACCTCGATGCACGCCCTCAAGCAACGGGCCAATCTGCAACCCGGTGAAACCCTGCTGGTACTCGGCGCTTCGGGCGGAGTGGGCCTTGCCGCCGTGGAAATCGGCAAAGCCATGGGCGCCCGTGTGATCGCCGCCGCCGGCAGCGCCGATAAACTGGCCATCGCCAAGGCAGCCGGCGCCGATGAGCTGATCAACTACAGCGAGGCCAGTCTCAAGGACGAAATCAAGCGCCTGACCGACGGGCAGGGCGCCGACGTGATCTACGACCCGGTTGGCGGCGACCTGTTCGACCAGGCCGTGCGCGCCATCGCCTGGAACGGCCGCCTGTTGGTAGTCGGCTTCGCCAGCGGGCGCATCCCCGAACTGCCGGTCAACCTCGCCCTGCTCAAGGGCGCAGCAGTGGTCGGCGTGTTCTGGGGCTCCTTCGCCCAACGCCAACCCCAGGACAACGCCGCCAACTTCCAGCAACTGTTCGGCTGGTACGCCGAAGGCAAGTTGAAACCGCTGGTGTCACAGGTCTACCCGCTGAGCAACGCGGCGCAAGCGATCAACGACCTTGGCCAGCGCAAGGCCGTCGGGAAAGTGGTGGTGCAGGTGCGTTGAGGTTCGGTTGAGGTAAAGAGACCAGGACAACCCGGGGTTGTCCTGGCCTCCAAGTTCGCGAAATTCCCCGCTGTTAAAGCAGTTCACGCACTTCTTTCGGGAAAAATCGCACGGCGCGGCTGGTTGGATGCGTATTGCACCGCCGAATGATGCTGGGCACTCCCCTGTTGAGTTTGGCGATCAACTCCAGGCGTTTATCTCTGGGCATCAGCCCGGACGCGATGGAATGAGCCAGGTAAATGCGCGCCCAAAAAAGAAGTTCATATCGACCCAGTCACTTTGCGCGTAGTTTTTTGCCTCACTACTGAGGTCGGAACAGAGCACTTTTTTCAATATTTCGTTCGCATCAAGCGGCACATCGCTGCTCAACCTGAAGAGCATTGGCGCAACGACATCGACACGCTCCGGACGCTCGTTGCTGATCTCCCAAGGCTTGAACTTCCATTGCCTGACCGCCGTTACGGAGGCCTCGACCAGCTCCGGGTGGGCACCTTCAGGCGCAGATACTTGGCTGACCGATCCATCGGCATGCACGATCATGCTGACCTTGACCTCCCCCTCGATGCCAGCCAGGTAAAGTGCCCTCGGGTACGTCGGCTTGGGATTATCCGCTGGTATCAAAAACACCTCCCCGGCAAGCACAACGCTGCACACACCCCACATAGCCGCCACCACAAACCACCGCATAACCACACTCCCTCGCGTCTCCACGCCAGATCTGGCGAGCACGAAAAGGTTAAGACGCGGTGAGTTTTTACATAACGTGACAGCTTCCTCTTCGATTGCAGGACGTTTCCCAAAGACCTGCCCTACGCCGGCCGCGAATGCGTCATCAATGATGGCGAAGTAAAAATTCCCACAGCGCCTCCCAGGTGCACCGAAGCGACATGTTCGTAAAGGAATGTGCGATGTCGAACATTTTCCGCTGTTTGGTCGTGCAAACAGGTGCTATTTTCGGTAATGAAACTGTAACATTCGCATCCGCAGTCAAAACAAAAAATCTGGAGCTTTGGAATGTTTGCTTTCTTTCGCCCTGCTTCGCATCAGGCTCCGTTGCCTGAAGAGAAAATAGACAGCACCTACCGACGCCTTCGCTGGCAGATCTTCGCCGGTATCTTCATCGGTTACGCGGGTTACTACCTGCTGCGCAAAAACTTCTCCCTGGCCATGCCCTATCTGATCGAAGAGGGTTACACCCGCGGTGAGCTGGGTGTGGCGTTGTCGGCGATCGCCATCGCCTATGGCTTGTCCAAGTTCCTGATGGGCATCGTCTCCGACCGCTCCAACCCGCGCTACTTCCTGCCATTCGGCCTGCTGGTTTCGGCTGCGGTGATGTTCATTTTCGGTTTCGCACACTGGGCCACGTCCAGCGTCACCATCATGTTCATCCTGCTGTTCATCAATGGTTGGGCCCAGGGCATGGGCTGGCCGCCGAGTGGCCGAACCATGGTTCACTGGTGGTCGCAAAAGGAGCGCGGTGGCGTGGTGTCGCTGTGGAACGTGGCGCATAACGTGGGCGGTGGCCTGATCGGCCCGCTGTTCCTGCTCGGCATGGGCTTGTTCAATGACTGGCACGCGGCGTTCTACGTGCCAGCGGCCGTGGCCCTGGCCGTGGCGGTGTTCGCCTTCGCCACCATGCGCGACACCCCGCAATCGGTTGGCCTGCCGCCGATCGAGAAGTATAAGAACGACTATCCGGAGGGCTACGACGCCAGCCACGAGAAAGAATTCAGCGCCAAGGAAATCTTCGTCAAGTACGTGCTGCGCAACAAGATGCTCTGGTACATCGCCTTGGCCAACGTCTTCGTCTACCTGCTGCGTTACGGTGTGCTGGACTGGGCACCGACCTACCTCAAGGAAGCGAAGGGCTTCACCGTGGACAAATCCTCGTGGGCGTATTTCTTCTACGAGTGGGCGGGTATTCCGGGCACGCTGTTGTGCGGCTGGATGTCCGACAAGATCTTCCGTGGCAACCGTGGCCTGACCGGCATGGTGTTCATGGCCCTGGTGACCGTGGCGACGCTGGTGTACTGGCTCAACCCAGCCGGCAACCCGACGGTAGACATGATCGCCCTGGTGTCGATTGGCTTCCTGATCTACGGCCCGGTGATGCTGATCGGCCTGCAGGCGCTGGAGCTGGCACCGAAGAAGGCGGCGGGTACGGCAGCAGGCTTTACCGGGCTGTTTGGTTATCTGGGCGGCTCAGTCGCGGCCAGTGCCGCCATGGGCTACACCGTGGACCACTTCGGTTGGGACGGCGGTTTTGTCCTGCTGATCGGCGCATGCCTGCTGGCCATGGCCTTCCTTGCACCGACCCTGTGGCACAAACAGGCTGCCAGTCAGACCCGCGAAGCCACCGCTTGATCCACTTTTGATTTGCAACGCTTGAGCCGCGCCTCCAGATTCCGGTCTGGCATGGCGTGGCTACGCAGGGCGCTGGCGGTCTGCTCGACATAATCGCGAGTTGTACCGTAGCGCCCGCAAGCGTTTTCGAACACATGGCTCAGTACATGATCCGGCAGGTTACCGGCATAGCTGGGCAAGTGCCGCTCCAGAACAAAACCCAACGCCTGAACCTGACTTCCGTCTTCGAGACGGCAGTTAAGCCAGTGTGGGCGATAGGAAGGAAATGGCATTTCACGCTGCCACAAGGCGTAGAGCGATGCTTCGAGCTGTTCTTCCGGCAGCCTGTAGGCAAAGCCGCTGCACGAACCACCGCGATCAAGCCCAAAGACCAGCCCCGGCACTTCAGGCGTGCCACGATGTTCGTGGGACCACAGGTACAAACCGCGATGGTAACCGTGCACTCGCCCACGAACCCGTTCAACCGCTGCGCATTCAGGACGCCAAATGAGCGAGCCATAGGCGAACAACCAGACCGGCCCGCCCTTGTGACGCGCCATGGTCGCCTGCATCGAGCTGAGCAATTGTTCGTGCGTATGCTGCGGCCCGAGGTCGAGCCGTGGAGGGTAAGGCAGATTCAGAAAAGCAGATTCGATAGCGCTCATGGCGAATAGCGTTCAGCTCCCCGCGGATAATGAATTACTAAATAGAACGCGCCGCTGTAACAATAAGGCACATAACTTTTAAGGCAATTTAAGTGCCATGGCATGGTTCTTAATTTGCTGTCTGGATATATATAACTTACAGCTATCTGCTAAATAGTATAAATATCGATCGGCTATATAGCGGGTTATATGCGCCTCCTGTAGGAGCGAGCTTGCTCGCGATGGAGGATCAGACACCCCGCGGTGCTCGGTCTACCATCGCGAGCAAGCTCGCTCCTACAGGTACGGGGGTCAGCCGCGTGGGGCGTACGCAAACACGTCCGCCCGCATCTGGTGGGCGTCCATCCCCGCCTCGACCAGTGCATCCAACGTGCCGTAGACCATGGCCGGCGAGCCACTGGCGTAGACGTGAAGGGCGTTCAGGTCGGGGAAGTCCTCGCACACCGCCTGATGCAGCATGCCGCAACGCCCCTGCCAGCCACATTGGTCGCTGACGACCTTGTGCAGGAACAGATTGGGCAATTTCTCCCACTCATCCCAGTGCTCGATTTCGTAGAATTCTTCGGGACGACGCACGCCCCAATACAGGTGCACCGGGTGCTTGAAACCCGTGGCCCGGCAGTGCTCGAGCAGGCTGTGAATCTGGCCCATGCCGGTCCCTGCGGCGATCAGCACCAGCGGGCCATCGGGCAATTCAGCCAGGTGCGTGTCGCCGAATGGCATTTCGATACGCGCCATCTTGTTGCGCTGAAGCTGTTCGATCAGGTCGCGTGCACTGCCTTCGCGCGCCAGCACATGAATTTGCAGGTCTCGCCCCGAATGGGGCGCCGAGGCCAGGGAGAAGGCGGACTTTTCGCCATCCTCTCGCTCGATCATCAGGTACTGCCCGGCGTGATAACGCGGCGGCTTGCCCGCCGGCGCTCGCATCGTCACGCGCCAGGTGTCGCCGCCGACGTTTTTGCACTCAGTGACCTGACACGACACGCTGCGCACCGGCAACTCTCCCAGCGCAAGCACGCCATCCCACAGCACGATGCAGTCTTCCAGCGGCTCTGCTATGCAAGTGTAGAACTCGCCATGGTCGCGCACTGCGCCGGCCTGTTCGACCCGTCCTTCCACCAGCAATGCGGCACACACGTGACAGTTGCCATTGCGGCAACTTTGCGGGCATTCATAGCCCAGACGGCGTGCGCCATCGAGAATCCGCTCGCCTGGCAGTATCTCAAGCACTGCTCCGGACGGCTGCAAGGTTACACGCATCAATCTATTCCTAACTGATTCCAGATGGCATCGATCCGTTGGGTCACGGCATCGTCCTTGACGATAACCCGGCCCCACTCGCGGGTGGTTTCCCCCGGCCACTTGTGCGTGGCGTCCAGGCCCATTTTCGAACCCAGGCCGGAGACCGGCGAGGCGAAGTCCAGGTAGTCGATCGGCGTGTTGTCGATCATCACCGTGTCGCGCTTGGGGTCCATGCGCGTGGTGATGGCCCAGATCACGTCGTTCCAGTCACGCGCATTGATATCGTCGTCGGTGACGATAACGAACTTGGTGTACATGAACTGTCGCAAAAACGACCAGACACCGAGCATTACCCGCTTGGCGTGGCCCGGGTAGGATTTCTTCATGGTCACGACGGCCATGCGGTACGAGCAGCCTTCGGGCGGCAGATAGAAGTCAGTGATCTCCGGAAACTGCTTTTGCAGGATCGGCACGAACACTTCGTTCAGTGCCACGCCAAGAATGGCGGGTTCATCCGGTGGACGGCCGGTGTAGGTGCTGTGGTAGATCGGCTTCACCCGGTGGGTGATGCGCTCGACGGTGAACACCGGAAAGCTGTCGACTTCGTTGTAATAGCCAGTGTGGTCGCCGTACGGGCCTTCGTCGGCCATTTCGCCCGGATGGATCACGCCCTCGAGGATGATCTCGGCGGTGGCCGGCACTTGCAGGTCATTGCCGCGGCATTTCACCAGCTCGGTGCGGTTGTCGCGCAGCAGCCCGGCGAAAGCGTATTCGGAGAGGCTGTCGGGCACAGGTGTGACGGCACCGAGGATGGTCGCCGGGTCAGCACCCAGTGCCACCGACACCGGGAACGGCTGGCCGGGGTGTTTCTCGCACCACTCGCGGTAATCCAGCGCACCGCCGCGATGGCTTAACCAGCGCATGATGACTTTATTGCGGCCGATCACTTGCTGGCGATAGATGCCGAGGTTCTGGCGATCCTTGTTCGGCCCCTTGGTGACGGTCAGGCCCCAGGTGATCAGAGGCGCAACATCGCCGGGCCAGCAGGTTTGCACCGGCAACATGGCGAGGTCGACGTCATCGCCTTCAATGACCACTTCCTGGCAGACCGCGTCCTTGACGACCTTGGGCGCCATGGAAATGATCTTGCGGAAGATCGGCAGCTTGGACCAGGCATCTTTGAGGCCTTTAGGCGGCTCGGGCTCTTTGAGGAACGCCAGCAGCTTGCCAATCTCGCGCAGCTCGCTGACCGACTCGGCGCCCATGCCCATGGCAACCCGCTCCGGGGTGCCAAACAGGTTGCCCAGCACCGGAATGTCGTAACCGGTGGGTTTTTCGAACAGCAACGCCGGGCCTTTGGCTCGCAACGTGCGGTCGCAGACTTCCGTCATCTCCAACACGGGAGAGATGGGAACCTGGATGCGTTTCAATTCTCCGCGCTGCTCGAGTTGCTGCACGAAATCCCGAAGATCCTTGAATTTCATTGAAGATGCCACCTCGAAAATAGGCGTACATCCTACCTGCTCTGACGACCGAACAGCAGCCTGTCAGCGCACTGTCGCCATCAATTGTGGGTGGTGCCCAGAAGAACCGGCGCAAAAAGCGGGCTCAAGCGCGCACTGCCAACGTCCGACAGGTGATCTTCGTCCCTGTACTGCGAGTGGCCATTGACTTCGATACTGCAGACCCCGTCGGCGCACATCATGGGCGTTGGGTCGATCACGTGCACGCCAGGATCGGCTGCACTCAGCGAATCGAACAGGCTGCCGAGAAAGTGCTGGCGCGCCAAGTGCTCTTCCAATGGACGCCCCAGCCCTTGGGTGGAGCGCCCAACCCGAGCAAGACTGGTCAGCCGGCTAACGGCCCCCTTGTGTTGCAAGGGCACTTCCTTGAACAACCAGACTTGCGCACCCGCCTCCCGGATCGCCGCCACCCGCGCTTTGATCGCCGCCGCCATGCGTGCCTCGGACTGGGCGGTATCATCATGCTCGTTGAGCAGGACCTTCTTGTCGCCGTCCTCGCGGCCGTAGACGTAAAGACTCCAGTTGGACGCGAGCACCACGTCCTTGATTCCCAGGCGACGCACCTGCTCCATGGTTTGCTCGTTAAAGTCCCTGCAACGCTGACGCGGATCATCGCTGAGAATCGGAGGACAGGCGCTCATGCTGTACAGCCACACCGGGCGCCCTTTCTGGTCAGCACCCGCCTTGATCGCAGGCAACAATGCCGCCGCGTGACTGTCGCCCCAAACCAACTGTGTCGCCGGCAGCTCCTGGTGTTCACCGAGCAAGCAGGCCTTGTCGAATTTTTTGTCTTTGGTCACCAGCATGCATTTCATCTGCCCGGCCCGCCACTCGCGCGCCTGGGCATACTCAAGTGCCTTGCCGGTAAGGCGCTGAGGGAAACCGTCCATCGAACGCACCACGGAGCCGGTCACCGCCAGCACGGCCATCGCCGTCAGGCCCGCCACGAGCACCGGCTTGCGTCCAGCCAGCAACTGCTTTTCACGAAACGGCAACTCCACGAAGCGCCAGCTCAACCAGGCCAGCGCCAATGCCAGCAACATCCAGCCGAGTGCTTCCCAAGGCTGAATACCGTCGACGGAAATGGCGTTGGCGTAGACATACACCGGCCAGTGCCACAAATACAGCGAGTAGGAAAGCAAACCGATCCAGACGAAAGCCCGAACACTCAACAGCCGTCCAACCCAGGTCGAACCTTGACCGCCCGACCAGATCAACGCTGTAGCCCCCAGCACCGGCAGCAGTGCCGCCCAACCTGGGAACACCGTTTCGCGGTCGAACGTGAACACTCCCACCAGGATTGCCGTCAACCCGGCGATGCCGACCGCCTGGTAGAGCCAGGGACGGACCGCATGCCTTCGAGCAGGCATGACGGCGAGCATCGCACCGCACAGCAACTCCCAGGCTCGGGTTGGCAACGAAAAGAAAGCGAAGTCGGGTTTGCGCTCAATGTAGGCGATGTTCAGCCCGAAGGAGATCAATAGCACCGCGAACAGCATCCAGCGCCAATGCCGGATATGGCGCATCAACAGCGCCATCAGCAGCGGGAAGAAGATGTAGTACTGTTCTTCAACGGCCAGCGACCAGGTGTGCAGCAACGGTTTCAGATCGGAAGCCGGCTGGAAGTAACCATCCTCGCGCATGAACAGGATGTTGGAAATGAACAGTGACTGGTAGCGCACCGTCCTGCCCAGCTCGGAAAAGTCCTTGGCCGTAAGCAGTAACCAGCCCAGGGCCAACGTGACGAGCATCACGACACTCAGGGCCGGGATGATGCGCCGTGCGCGCCGCGCCCAGAAGTCGACGAAGCTGAACCGCTGCGCGCCGATCTCGCGGAACAGGATGCTGGTGATCAGGAAGCCGGAAATGACAAAGAACACATCCACGCCGACGAAACCGCCACCGAATGTGCTGAAGCCGAAGTGAAAGAGTACAACCGGAATGACGGCCAGCGCCCTCAGACCGTCGATGTCACGGCGATTACCAAATGTGTGCATTAACGTCCCTTGCCCGATACAAACCCATCCGCAAGGGACACCGTGCGTCAGCGAAAGTTATCAAATCAGATACAAAAATAGCAGACGCGCAAAAAAAAGCGCCCCATGCGGGGCGCTCTTTGCTGAAGCCTGCTGCGTGTTACTTGCGTTTCATCGACAGGAAGAACTCGTCGTTGGTCTTGGTCGTTTTCAGCTTGTCGACCAGGAACTCGATCGCGGCGATCTCGTCCATCGGGTGCAGCAACTTGCGCAGGATCCACATGCGCTGCAGCTCGTCATCGGCGGTCAGCAACTCTTCGCGGCGGGTGCCGGAACGGTTGATGTTGATGGCCGGGAACACGCGTTTTTCAGCGATACGGCGGTCCAGTGGCAGCTCCATGTTGCCGGTGCCCTTGAACTCTTCGTAGATCACTTCGTCCATCTTCGAGCCGGTTTCAACCAGCGCGGTGGCGATGATGGTCAGCGAGCCGCCTTCTTCGATGTTCCGTGCCGCACCGAAGAAACGCTTCGGTTTCTCGAGGGCGTGGGCATCGACACCACCGGTGAGCACTTTGCCAGAGCTCGGGATCACGGTGTTGTAGGCACGAGCCAGACGGGTGATGGAGTCGAGCAGGATCACCACGTCCTTCTTGTGTTCGACCAGGCGCTTGGCCTTCTCGATCACCATCTCGGCAACCTGCACGTGGCGGGTTGGCGGCTCGTCGAACGTCGAGGCAACCACTTCGCCACGCACGGTGCGCTGCATTTCGGTCACTTCTTCCGGACGCTCGTCGATCAACAGCACGATCAGATGAACTTCAGGGTTGTTGCGTGCGATATTCGCGGCGATGTTCTGCAGCATGATCGTCTTGCCCGCTTTCGGCGGAGCAACGATCAGACCGCGCTGGCCTTTACCGATGGGTGCGCACAGGTCGATGACACGACCGGTGAGGTCTTCGGTGGAACCGTTACCGGCTTCCATCTTCATGCGCACGGTCGGGAACAGCGGGGTCAGGTTCTCGAAGAGAATCTTGTTTTTCGCGTTTTCCGGACGGTCGAAGTTGATGGTATCGACCTTGAGCAGCGCGAAATAGCGCTCGCCTTCCTTCGGAGGGCGGATCTTGCCAACGATGGTGTCACCGGTGCGCAAGTTGAAACGGCGGATCTGGCTTGGCGAGACGTAGATATCGTCCGGGCCGGCCAGGTAGGAAGCGTCTGCGGAGCGAAGGAAGCCGAAGCCGTCCTGGAGAATCTCCAGCACGCCATCACCGGAGATTTCCTCGCCGCTCTTCGCGTGCTTCTTGAGCAGGGAGAAAATCACGTCCTGCTTGCGCGAACGGGCCATATTTTCTATGCCCATCTGTTCGGCCAATTCGAGCAGTTCGGTAATCGGCTTTTGCTTGAGTTCAGTCAGATTCATATAGGAATGACGTAATCATTTATGGAGGGGGGAAATTAAGCTTTTGGCTTAATGAGGCCGCGCCGCGGAGAAGGCGACAGGATCGCGTACTTGTTCGAAAGGAGTGCGTCGGCGACGGCTAGCAGGGGGCAGTGGAGAAACCACTGCGGTGCCGAATGTACCACCTGAGTTTCAGAGCGTCTAGCCCTCTATAACGAAAAAGCCCCGCAATATGCGGGGCCATTTTTCGCGACTTTACGACGACACTCAGATGTTGGCGTCGAGGAAAGCAGCCAGTTGCGACTTCGACAGCGCACCGACCTTGGTCGCTTCAACGTTGCCGTTCTTGAACAGCATCAGGGTCGGGATACCACGCACGCCATGCTTGGCCGGGGTTTCCTGGTTTTCATCGATGTTCAATTTGGCAACGGTCAGCTTGCCTTTGTAAGTCTCGGCAATTTCGTCCAGAACGGGAGCGATCATTTTGCAAGGACCGCACCATTCAGCCCAGTAATCGACCAGTACAGCGCCTTCGGCCTTGAGTACGTCAGCTTCGAAGCTAGCGTCGCTAACGTGTTTGATCAGATCGCTGCTCATGGAATTCTCCAGGGTTGTAAGCAAAAAAACGTGGCCCATCATAGCCGCCCTTCCCTCGTTCAGGAAGCCGCAGATGATTGAGTCTCGCTATGGTGTTTCATGAGAGTGTGTATAGCTCAAGTCGCCTCCCTGTGGTCTTTTGGCCGATATTCGTGACCGCCCTCCCCGGATGAACGGTCGTTTCCGGACCTGGCCCCAAAGGCGCTCAGGATCCACGTCCGATGCGCCATGACGGTGCATATCGTCTACCGCTCAACGCATCAAACGCCCGGACCATCGGGTCTTCCGTCGTCCTCCCCACCTGGCATGACCCGTGCTCTGTTCAATCACAGAGATTCACCTGACTGGAGGACACGTCATGGCCAATCCGTCAGATTTCCTGTCCATGGCGGACAATACTCAACTGCTGCTTCGCGGGGCGCTGTTCACCCTGGAGCTGACCACCATTGGTGCGCTACTCGGGGTCGGCACCGGCGTGATCGGCGCCCTCATACGGGCGCGCAATATTCGCCCGCTAGCGGCGATGGTCGGTGTTTATGTCGAGCTGATCCGCAATACACCCTTTCTGATGCAGCTGTTGTGCATCTTTTATGGCCTGCCTGCCATCGGCGTATCGATCTCCCCATGGCAGGCCGCCGCACTGGCGATGGTGATCAACCTCGGGGCGCATTCCACGCACGTTATTGGTGACACCCTCCAGGTGATGCCTCGCTACGAGGCTTTGCGCCACGGCGGGTTGCGCCACGCCCTGAGCAACGCCTGGCCGGCCCTGACCCACCAGATTATCCTCGTCATGCTCAGTTCGTCGGTATGCTCCGTGATCGCCACTCAAGAGTTGAGCTTTGTCGCCAATGCCATTCAATCGCGCAATGTGCGAGCGTTCGAAACGTACGCCCTGACCGCGTTGATGTACCTGTGTATGGCATTGATGATCCGGCAGTTGCTGAGCTGGATCGCACAGCGGTTGTTCGCCGAAGAAGAAACGCTCCCCTACGGCAGCGAAACCATCGAGCCGCTGCACCGTCACGATTGACTGCGCAGGATCAAGGCTTTGAACACTGCGCGTTGGCGTTGGCGTTTGATCGTGGCACGATGTCGGGGTTATCGAACGAGACCCCCACACCATGCCGCAATCCCAAGCCAAGAACCTGTCCCTGATCGCCGCGATCGACCTGGGCTCCAACAGCTTCCACATGGTTGTGGCCAAGGCCCAGAACGGTGAAATCCGTATCCTCGAGCGCCTCGGGGAGAAGGTCCAACTGGCCGCCGGCATCGACGAAGAGCGACGCCTGAGCGAAGAATCCATACAGCGCGGGCTCGATTGCCTGAAGCGTTTCGCCCAACTGATCAACGGTATGCCCCTGGGCGCCGTAAGGATCGTCGGCACCAACGCCCTGCGCGAAGCGCGCAACCGCGCCGAGTTCATCCGCCGCGCCGAAGAAATCCTCGGTCACCCCGTCGAAGTCATCTCCGGTCGTGAAGAAGCGCGCCTGATCTACCTTGGCGTTTCCCATACCCTGGCCGATACCCCGGGCAAGCGCCTGGTGGCCGACATCGGGGGTGGCAGTACCGAATTCATCATTGGCCAGCGCTTCGAACCGCTGCTGCGTGAAAGCCTGCAGATGGGCTGCGTCAGCTTTACCCAGCGCTATTTCAAGGACGGCAAGGTCACTCCGGCCCGCTACGCCCAGGCCTACACGGCGGCGCGGTTGGAGATCATGAGCATCGAGCACGCCCTGCACCGCTTGACCTGGGATGAAGCCATCGGCTCCTCGGGCACCATCCGCGCCATTGGCCTGGCCTTGAAAGCTGGCGGTCACGGCACCGGCGAAGTCAACGCTGAGGGGCTGGCCTGGCTCAAGCGCAAGCTGTTCAAGTTGGGTGACGTCGAGAAGATCGACTTCGAAGGCATCAAGCCTGATCGCCGGGCCATTTTTCCGGCCGGCCTGGCCATCCTCGAAGCAATCTTCGATGCCCTCGAGTTGCAACGCATGGATCACTGTGAAGGCGCCCTGCGTGAAGGCGTGCTGTATGACCTGCTGGGCCGTCATCATCATGAAGACGTCCGTGAACGCACCCTCAGCTCGCTGATGGAACGCTACCACGTTGATCAGGAGCAGGCAGTGCGGGTTGAGCGCAAGGCGTTGCATGCCTTCGATCAGATCGCCAAGGACTGGGATCTGGAGGACGGCATCTGGCGCGAATTGCTCAGTTGGGCCGCCAAAGTGCATGAGGTGGGCCTGGACATCGCCCACTACCACTACCACAAGCATGGCGCCTACCTGATCGAACACTCGGACCTCGCCGGGTTCTCCCGCGAAGACCAGCAAATGCTCGCCCTGCTGGTGCGTGGCCACCGCCGCAACATTCCCAAGGACAAGTTCGCCGAATTCGGCGACGACGGCATCAAGCTGATTCGCCTTTGTGTGCTACTGCGCTTCGCGATCCTGTTCCACCACATCCGCGGTACGCAGCAGATGCCTCAGGTAGAGCTGAACGCCAACGGTGACAGCCTGGATGTGCAATTCCCGGATAAATGGCTGGAGGAAAACCAGTTGACCCAGGCCGACTTCGCGCTGGAGGCGGAATGGCTGACGCGGGTTAACGTCACGCTTAACGTGCGCTGATCCAAACATCTGCGAATGAGATCCCTGTGGGAGAGTTGGCGCAAACAAAAATGGCGATCCGCAGGGATCGCCATTTTTTATGCCGCAGTGAAGGTCAAGTCACCGTCAGGATCGGGCTGCCCAGCCGCTCGAGCAACGTGGCCTGCGCACTGCGCGGATTCTGGTTGCCGGTCGGCGTGTTGCGGATGTAGCGCCCGTCTGCTTGCAGGCTCCAACTGTGGGTGTTGTCGGTCAGGTACAACTCCAGCTCTTTCTTGACCCGCATGATCAGCTTCTTGCCTTCTACCGGGAAGCAGGTCTCGACACGCTTGTCGAGGTTGCGCTCCATCCAGTCGGCGCTGGACAGGAACATCTGCTCTTCACCGCCATTGAGGAAGTAGAAGACCCGGGTGTGCTCCAGGAAACGACCGATGATCGAGCGCACGTGGATGTTGTGCGATACACCGGCGATGCCTGGGCGCAGGCAGCACATGCCCCGCACCACCAGATCGATGCGCACACCGGACTGACTGGCCTTGTACAGCGCACGGATGATCTTTGGATCGGTCAGCGAGTTGAACTTGGCGATGATATGCGCCGGCTTGCCCTCGAGGGCGAACTGGGTTTCCCGGGCAATCATGTCGAGCATGCCCTTCTTGAGCGTGAACGGCGCGTGCAGCAGCTTCTTCATGCGCAGGGTCTTGCCCATGCCGATCAACTGGCTGAACAGTTTGCCGACGTCTTCACACAACGCGTCATCGGAGGTCAGCAGGCTGTAGTCGGTGTACAGGCGGGCGTTGCCGGCGTGGTAGTTACCTGTGCCCAAATGCGCGTAGCGCACGATCTCTCCGGCTTCGCGACGCAGGATCAGCATCATCTTGGCGTGGGTCTTGAAGCCAACCACGCCATAGATCACGACCGCACCCGCCGCTTGCAGGCGGCTGGCCAGTTGCAGGTTGGACTCTTCATCGAACCGCGCCCGCAGCTCGATCACTGCGGTGACTTCCTTGCCGTTACGCGCGGCGTCCACCAGCGCATCGACGATTTCCGAGTTGGCGCCGGAGCGGTACAGCGTCTGGCGCACCGCCAGCACATGGGGGTCTTTTGCGGCTTGGCGCAGCAGGTCGACCACGGGGGTAAACGACTCGAATGGGTGCAGCAGCAGGATGTCCTGCTTGCTGACCACGCTGAAGATGTTCTCGCTGTTCTGCAACAGTTTCGGGATCTGCGGCGTGAACGGCAGGTATTGCAGCTCGCGCTGGCTGTCCAGGCCGGTGATGCTGAACAGACGTGTCAGGTTCACCGGGCCGTTGACCTGGTACAGCTCGCTCTCGCTCAGGTTGAACTGCTTGAGCAAATAGTCGGACAGGTGTTTTGGGCAGGTATCGGCTACTTCCAGACGCACGGCATCGCCGTAGCGACGGGAGAACAACTCGCCACGCAGGGCCCGGGCCAGGTCTTCCACGTCTTCGGAGTCCAGCGCCAGGTCGGCGTTACGGGTCAGGCGGAACTGGTAGCAGCCCTTGACCTTCATGCCCTGGAACAGGTCATCGGCGTGCGCGTGGATCATCGACGACAGGAATACGTAGTTGTCGCCGGCACCGCCGACTTCTTCCGGCACCTTGATGATTCGCGGCAACAGGCGCGGCGCCGGGATGATCGCCAGGCCGGAATCGCGACCGAAGGCGTCGATCCCTTCCAGCTCGACGATGAAGTTCAGGCTCTTGTTCACCAGCAACGGGAACGGGTGCGTCGGGTCGAGACCGATCGGGGTGATGATCGGCGCGATCTCGTCGCGGAAGAAACGGCGGACCCAGGTTTTGATCTTGGTGGTCCAGTGACGACGACGGATGAAGCGGACCTGATGTTTTTCCAGCTCCGGCAACAGAATGTCGTTGAGGATCGCGTACTGGCGATCAACGTGACCGTGTACCAACTCGCTGATCCGGGCCAGCGCCTGATGCGGTTGCAGGCCATCGGCGCCGGCCTGTTCGCGGGCGAAGGTGATCTGCTTCTTGAGGCCCGCTACACGAATCTCGAAGAACTCGTCCAGGTTGCTGGAGAAAATCAGCAGGAACTTCAGCCGCTCCAGTAACGGATAGGACTCATCCAGCGCCTGCTCCAGCACGCGGATATTGAACTGCAGTTGCGAGAGTTCGCGGTGGATGTACAGACTGCTGTCATCCAGGCCGGGAACGGCAATCGCCGGCGCCGCAGGCTCGGGCGCCGCCGCAGGAGCAGGCTCCAGCTCCGGCGGGGTCTCGTCGAGTTTCTCCACCACGGGTAGAGCCTCGTTTACGGCAACTTCAGTGAGTCCTTCGGTATTCATGGAATGTTCCTGGGAGGGCTATGGTTGCTCTCGTAGCAATTGAGCGGCACGAACGGCAAAGTACGTCAGGATGCCATCAGCACCTGCACGTTTAAAAGCGGTCAGAGACTCAAGGATTACCCCTTCGCTCAACCAGCCATTCTGGATCGCCGCCATGTGCATGGCATATTCACCGCTGACCTGATAAACGAAGGTCGGCACTTTGAATTCTTCCTTGACCCGGTACAGGATGTCCAGGTACGGCATGCCTGGCTTGACCATGACCATGTCCGCACCTTCGGCCAGGTCCGCCGCCACTTCGTGCAGGGCTTCGTTGCCGTTGGCCGGGTCCATCTGATAGGAGGCCTTGTTGGCCTTGCCCAGGTTCAGCGCCGAACCCACCGCATCGCGGAACGGGCCGTAGTAGGCACTGGCGTACTTCGCCGAGTAGGCCATGATCCGTACATTGACGTGACCCGCCACTTCGAGGGCTTCGCGAATCGCCTGGATGCGCCCGTCCATCATGTCCGACGGTGCTACCACCTGTGCCCCGGCTTCGGCGTGGGACAAGGCCTGCTTGACCAGTGCGTCAACGGTGATGTCGTTCTGCACATAGCCTTCTTCGTCGAGGATGCCGTCCTGACCGTGGGTGGTGAACGGGTCCAGTGCCACGTCGGTGATCACGCCAAGTTCCGGGAACTGCGCTCGCAGGGCGCGGGTAGCGCGCTGGGCAATGCCTTCAGGGTTCCAGGCTTCGGCCGCGTCGAGGGACTTGAGTTCGGTCGGCGTGACCGGGAACAGTGCCACCGCAGGAATGCCAAGATCCACCCACTTGGCCGCTTCTTCGAGCAACAGGTCGATGGTCAGGCGTTCGACGCCCGGCATCGAGGCCACCGCTTCACGACGATTTTCGCCATCCAGCACAAACACCGGCAGGATCAGGTCATTGGTGGTCAGGACATTTTCACGGACCAGTCGACGCGAAAAGTCGTCACGACGGTTACGACGCAAACGGGTGGCTGGGAACAAGCGGTTGGCGGGGGTAAAGCTCACGGCAGACTCCTGAGCCCGCGCTGACGGGCGAGCGTGACAGTTATAAGCGGCCATTATGACCACCGTATGACAGTTATGTGCACCCCTGTGTCACGTAGTCGCATTCCATTGTCCTTGTAGGAATTGTTCACGTCGAGACACATTTGGACACTTTCATGAATGTGTCCGAAGGGGTAGGCTGCGCGTTCATTTCGCCAGCACCCAGACAATGCTCCAACAATTTCTGCATGACTTCGGCTACTTTGCCCTGTTTATCGGCACATTCTTCGAAGGCGAAACCATCCTGGTGCTCGCGGGCTTTCTCGCGTTCCGTGGATACATGGACATCAACCTGGTGGTGGTTGTGGCCTTCTGCGGCAGTTATGCCGGCGATCAGCTTTGGTATTTCATGGGTCGCAAGCACGGTCGCAAGCTGCTGGCGCGCAAGCCCCGCTGGCAGATGATGGGCGACCGGGCGCTGGAGCACATCCGCAAGCACCCGGACATCTGGGTGTTGAGCTTTCGTTTCGTCTACGGCTTGCGCACGGTCATGCCCGTGGCCATCGGCCTGTCCGGCTACCCGCCGGGCCGCTATCTGTTGCTGAACGGGATTGGCGCGGCGATCTGGGCAACGGCGTTGGCCGCAGCCGCCTACCACTTCGGCGCGGTGCTCGAAGGCATGCTGGGTAGCATCAAGAAATACGAATTGTGGGTGCTCGGCGCGCTGTTGGTGCTGGGCCTGGGCTTGTGGATGCGCCGACGCTTCAAGAATGCGCGCCTGGCCAAACAGGTCTACGCCGAAGAACAGGCCTTGAAAGCCGAGCAGGCCAAGGCCGAGGTCAAGACGCCAGGCGAATGAAGCGGTTTCTGCAGCAGTAGAGACCGATCACGCTGACCAGGCTGTAACTGAGCAGGCCGACCCAACCCAGCGCGCCCGCCGGCCACAGCCCCACCACCGGCGCCAGCCACATCAACGGCACGTTCGATGCCAGCCGCACCAGTTCCAGCTTCAACGCCCACGGGCGATTCTCCAGGGCCACGCCCAACGCGCACAACCCCAGCGCCACCGCTGCCCAGCCGAGCACCAATGCGGCGGTCGACAGCTGCGGCTCGAAATTCATCAGGTAACTGCCCAAGGCAATGTAGGCGCAGAACTGCAATAGGATGTAGACCTGCTGACGCCCATCCAGCGGCACCTCGAACTTGCGAAACTGGCTCAAGTCCGGCTTGTTCATCGGGTACTTCGCCGCCACGTCCGCCGGCCGCCATCCGGTGCGCATGAACCAGATGCGCAGCTTGTCCCACGTGTTTTGCGTCCGACGCGCATCCTCCCAGAGTTGCACGTAAAACTGCACATTCGCCCACAGCGGATTCCAGCTCGCAAGCGGCGTGGTCACGCCGAAAATCACCGGTTCGTTATCGTCTTCTTCCTGGAACGAGCCAAATAGCCGGTCCCAAATAATGAACACCCCGCCGTAGTTGCGATCCATGTAGAGAGCGTTCTGTGCATGGTGGGCCCGATGATTGGAAGGCGTGACGAAGAACCACTCGAACCAGCCGAGCTTGGGAATATGCCGCGTATGCACCCAGAACTGGTACAGCAGGTTCAGCGCCGCGACGCTGACGAACACCAGCAGCGGCACGCCCAGCACCGCCATGGGCAGATAGAAGATCCAGCTCAGCAAAAATCCGGTGCTGGTCTGGCGCAGCGCCGTGGAGAGGTTGTAGTCCTCGCTCTGGTGATGCACCGAGTGCGCTGCCCAGAGGATGTTGCGTTCATGACCACAGCGATGCAGCCAGTAGTAACAAAAATCGTAGAGCACGAAGGCAAACACCCAGACCCAGACGCTGTCTGCGGGCAGTTCGAACAAGCCCAGATGCTTGAGCGCGAACGCATAAGTCAAAAGCCCCACGCCCTTGGTCAGCAGGCCAGTGGTGGTGGACAGCACGCCGGTGCTGATGCTGTTGATCGCGTCCGCTACCCGGTAATTGCTGACGCCGCGCCAACGGTCGGCCAACAGTTCGAGGGCAATCAGCACGAAGAAGAACGGCACCGCATACAGAATGAAGTCCATGACGCGCCCTGATTGGAATTTTTAGGATAGATCCTAGGTGTAGCCGCGTATTAACCCTATGGCAACGAGTGACAAATTAGTGGACATTTAACGCCATGAATCAGGAGAAAAGCCCATGAGCAAAAAAGTTGCAGTGATCCTTTCCGGTTGTGGCGTGTACGACGGCGCCGAGATTCAAGAAAGCGTGATCACGTTGCTGCGCCTGGACCAGCGCGGTGCTCAAGTTCAGTGTTTCGCTCCCAACATCGCCCAATTGCACGTACTCAACCACCTGACGGGTGAAGAGATGCCCGAGTCGCGCAACGTACTGGTGGAATCGGCGCGGATTGCCCGGGGCAACGTCAAGGACCTGCGCGAAGCCGATGTAGAAGACTATGATGCGCTGATCGTGCCGGGCGGTTTTGGGGTGGCCAAGAACCTGTCTAACTTCGCCATCGAAGGCGCAGGGTGCACCGTTCAGCCCGAAGTCCTGGCCTTGGCCGAAGCCTTTGCCGAGGCGGGCAAGCCGGTGGGACTGATCTGCATCTCCCCGGCACTGGCGGCAAAAATCTATGGGCCAGGCGTCAACTGCACCATCGGCAACGACACCGAAACTGCAGCGACCATGAACAAAATGGGCGCGACGCATACCGACTGCGCGGTGACCGACATCATCGAAGACAAGGCGCGCAAACTGGTGACCACCCCGGCGTACATGCTGGCCCAGACCATCAGCGAGGCGGCATCGGGTATCAACAAGCTGGTTGACCGGGTGTTGGAGCTGACTCACGAGAATGATGTGTAATCCACCCTCACCACCGCTGAGCTGATCGTTCCCACGCGTGGGAACGATCAGGCTTTGCGGGCCAGCCGTGTGAGGATCCGGTCCAGCGCATTGGCGAACGCCTGCTTCTCGCGCTCGCCATAGGGCGCTGGCCCGCCGCCCACCTGTCCTTGCTCCCTCAGGTCGGTGAACAGGTTGCGCACCGCCAACCGGTCGCCCATGTTCTGCGCGTCGAACTCCTTGCCTCGTGGGTCCAGCGCCGACACGCCCTTCTTCACCAGCCGATCCGCCAAGGGCACATCACTGCAGATCACCAGTTCGCCGGGGACAGCGTGTTCCACCAGGTAATCGTCCGCCGCGTCCGGGCCACTCGGCACCACGATCAACTTGACCAGCGCCAATGCCGGCTTGGTCTGTGGCTGCCCTGCCACCATTACCACTTCCAACTGACGCTTGAGGGCGAACTTCACCACCAGATCCCGGGCCTGCCGTGGGCAGGCGTCGGCATCGATCCATACGCGCATTTCGTTTACCTCTTCGAAAAAATCGCGAGCATGCTCGCGATCATGAGCGCAGCGAATGCCGTTAAGACACCTGAACCCGCCGTTTCTCAACCAGCCAACTGCGCCCATACAGCAGAACAATCGCAATGATTGCCACCGCCTGAGCACTGAGCGAATAGGCATCGGCATGGATGCCCAACCAGTCGAATTCAAAGAACGGCACCGGTCGGGTGCCGAAGATCCCGGCCTCCTGCAACGCCTTGACGCCATGCCCGGCAAACACCACCGACAATGCGCACAACAGCGCAGCGTTGATGCTGAAGAACAACGCCAGAGGCAGGCGCGCCGAACCGCGCAGGATCACCCACGCCAGGCCCACCAGCAACACCAGCGCCGTTGCGCCACCGGCGAGCACCGCGTTGTGCCCGGCAGGCCCGGCCTGCAGCCACAGGGTCTCGTAGAACAGAATCACTTCGAACAGTTCGCGATACACGGAGAAGAACGCCAGTGTCGCAAAACCGAATCGTCCGCCGCCGCCCACCAGGCTGCTCTTGATGTAGTCCTGCCAGGCTGCCGCGTGGCGACGGTCGTGCATCCACACACCGAGCCAGAGCACCATGACTGCGGCAAACAACGCGGTGGCGCCTTCCAGCAGTTCACGTTGCGAGCCACTGACATCAATCACGTACGCCGCCAATGCCCAGGTCCCCAGACCCGCCAGCAATGCCAGGCCCCAACCCGCGTTGACGCTTCGTACCGCCGATTGCTGGCCGGTGTTGCGCAGGAACGCGAGGATCGCCGCCAGCACCAGGATCGCTTCAAGACCTTCACGCAGCAGAATCAACAAACCGGAGATGTAGCTCAGTGACCAGCTCAGGCCATCGCCACCGAGCAGGCCGGCGGATTCCTTCAACTTGGCCTTGGCGGCGTCCAGCCGTTGCTGAACCTCAGCCATCGGCAAACCGTCCTGCAACGACTGCCGGTACGCCATGAGGGATTTTTCGGTGTCCTTGCGCACGTTGGCGTCGACGTTATCCAGGGAGCTTTCGACCAGCTCGAAACCTTCCAGGTACGCGGCCACCGACAGGTCGTAGGCCTGATCGTGATCGCCGGTGCGATAGGCCGCGAGGCTCTTGTCGAGGGTAGTCGCGGTGTAGTCGAGCAGTTGCCCCGGCCCCCGCTTGACCTGCGACGGCTGTGCACGCTGGGTACGGAAGCTGGCCGCCGCTTGCGGCCCCTCGGCGGCCAGGACTTCAGCCGGGGTCTGACGAGCCAGTTCGGCGATGTCGTAGGTCTTTTCGCTGGCTGGCGCAGTCGGATCGGCACTGAAACCGGCGATGTAGGTCGCCAGATCCCAACGCTGACGGTCGTCCAGTTGATCAGCGAACGCTGGCATGTCGGTGCCTTCAACACCCATTCCCAAGGTGTTGTAGATCGCGTAGAGACTCAGGCGATCCAGTCGCTCGGCATCGCGCAGATTGGCCGGCGGTGGTGTCAGGCCAACACCCGCCGGACCATCGCCGGCTCCTGCATCACCGTGACAGACCGAACAATGCTGGGCATACAACGGTGCGCCTCGGGTCGGGTCCGGCGTAATGATCGGGGCCTGGCTGACCTCGTAGGCCACGGCCAGCTTCGCACCCAGCTGGCGCGACTGGCGGGCGACCTCCGCGCCGTCCTGACGGGCGGCAATCGCGCTCTGCAATGCGCTGACGTCCTGCTCAAGCCCGCCTTTCTCCGGCTTGTCCGGCATCGCCGCAACCAGGCCCTGCAACACCTTGGCAAATTCGAGTTGTTCGCGGTATTCGGATTCATTGATAACGTTGCCGGCCTCGACCGACTGCGGGTAATCGGCACCAATGTAGTCCAGCAGATGCAGCGCTTGCGGCGCGCCTTCCACAGTGTCGGCCAGCAGATTTGCACTGCACAAGGCAACCACGGGCAGCACCAGCCAAGCCAGGAAACGGGATGGGGCAATCATCAATGAATCTCAATTGGAAATACGAAGTAACACATTGTTCACGTCGAAAGACTTTCACTCAAGCTTTGTTATGAAACCGCCGGGTAGGGATTTCGACTTTCGTTTCGACGGATGATGGCACTTGTAAGAAAATAGAGATTAAAAAGCCACTAACAAGCCATCATCCCTGTTTATAATGCCGCGCCCAAAATTGTTGGACTGGGCATTCAAGCGCCTCGGATATCGGGGAATTGGCAGGACGCCAGTCTACGCCGATAGGTCTTAACAGCCAGACCGGCAAGCACGGCTGCCTAAATTCAGGGAAGATGTAACTATGGCCTCCCGCGCCTTGACCTTGATCGCGCTCAGCGCTGTCACCTTGCTTTCCGGCTGCTCGGTCTTTCGCAACTACGACTCCGAACTCGCACAAACCAACCAGCAACTGGCTTCCGGCAACGTCGATGCCGCACTGACCCTGCTGGAAAAGAACAACACCGGCGCAGACAAGGACCTGCTCTACTACTTCGAAAAAGGTGAGCTGCTGCGCGCCAAGGGCGACCTGTCCGGTAGCCAGAACGCCTGGGGCAGCGCCGACTCCGTGGTCGGCCAGTGGGAAGATATGGTCAAGCTCGACACAGGCAAGTACCTCGCCCAGTTCGGCAGTTTTCTGGTCAACGACAAGGTCCGCCGCTACGAAGGCTATGACTACGAAAAGGTCATGCTGACCACGCAAATGGCCCTGAACCTGCTGGCCGTCAACGACTTCGATGGCGCACGTACCGCGATCAAGCGAACCCACGAACGTGAAGCGGTCATCGCCGACCTGCGTGACAAGGAGTACCTCAAGAGCGAAGAGGAGGCCGAGAAGGAAGGCATCAAGACCGAATACAAGGACCTGCAGGGTTACCCGGTCGCCAGCCTCGATGCGCCGGAAGTGGTTGGCCTGAAAAACAGCTACCAGAGTGCGTTCAGCCACTACCTGGCCGGTTTCGTCTATGAAGCCCTGGGAGAAAAAGACCTGGCAGCGCCGGGTTATCGCAAGGCGGCCGAGCTGCACCCGAACACCCCACTGCTGGAACAGGCCCTCAAAGACCTCGACAAGAAAAGCGCCAAGGACGAAGACAGCGACATCCTGATCGTCGTGCAAAGCGGCCTGGCACCCGCCCGCGACTCGATTCGCGTGCCCCTGCCCCTGCCAATCAGCGGCAACGTGGTGATCACTCCGCTGTCGTTCCCGCTCATCAAGCCTGACACCTCCACCGCCCCGTTCACGCAAATCGGCGTCGACGGCAAACAATTGGACATGACCCTGCTCAACAGCACCACCGCCATGTCCCGCCGCGCGCTGCGTGACGACATGCCCGGCATCATCGTGCGCACGACCGTGCGCGCCGTGACCCGTGGCGTGGCGCAGAAGAAGATCAACGAAACCAACCCGCTCGCGGGCCTGGCGGTGGGCATCACTTCAGCCGTGCTCGAAGGTGCCGATACCCGTACGTGGCGCACCTTGCCGGACAACACCCAGGTCGTGCGCCTGCGCCTCAAGAAAGGCGAGCACCACGTCACGTTGCCCAGCGCCATCGGCGGTTCGGTGGTCAAGATCACCGTGGACCAGCGCTACCAAGTCATCAGCCTGCGAGCCGTTGGCAACCAGGTATTCGCCAGCGGCGTAGCCGCCCACGTCACCCCGAGTGCCAGCCCGACGGCCGTGGCCAGCCTCAAACAACCTTAAGAACGGAGTCTTTGCATGCGTTTGCAACTCATCGCTGTCGCCGCCCTGGCCTTGCTGGCCGGTTGCGCCACACCGCCACCACCGGAGCCTGGTAGCGCTGCCAGCAAGGTCGTGGCCATGGGCAAGCTGAAGAACATCGTGGTGGGCGCCATGCGCGTTGCCCGGGAAAACGGCTTCATGACGGTCAATGCCCAGCTGAGCAACACCAGCTACAACAACAAGACCTTCTACTACCGCTTTGCCTGGCTCGGCCCTGAAGGCTTCCCGATCGGCGAAGAAGAAACCTGGAAAAGCCAGCTGATGTACGGCGAGCAGACCAGCTTCATCCAGGCCATCGCGCCGACACCGAAAGCCGTGGATTTCCGACTGGAAATCAAAACGCCTTAACTCCTTATTCGTACAGTGACAGAGAGCATTCCCATGTTTGCACGCTTTTCCTTCATCGCCGTCATCGCCCTGCTCGCCAGCGGTTGCGCCAACACCTCGCCAACCCTGGGCAGCAAGAACATCAGCTACGGCGACACCAAGGCCGTGGAAACCGTGACCAACGAGTTCGGCTCCACCGACCTGCAGATGATCGCCGAATCCATGACCCGCTCCCTGGCCCAATCCGGGATTTTGCAGGGTCGCCCGGTGGTTCAGGTCTACGACGTGAAGAACAAGACCAGCGAGTACATCGATACCCGCGAAATCACCACCAGCATCAAGACCCAACTGATGAAGTCCGGTACCGCCCGCTTCGCCAGCGACAATACCCAGATGCAGAGCCAGGTCGACCAGTTGAAGCTGCAAAACCAGAGCGGTCTGTACAAGAAGAATACCGTCGCCAAGACCGGCAACATGATCGCTGCCAAATACCGTCTTGAAGGTTCGATCAGCTCGATCGTCAAGCGCAGCAGCGACTACAAGGACGTCTTCTACAAATTCAGCCTGCAATTGATCGACGTTGAAAGTGGCCTGGCTGAATGGATGGACGAAAAAGAGATCCGCAAAACCACGGAGCGTTAATCAATGCGCGCATGGATTGGCATGATGGCCCTGGCTTGCGCGTTCAGCGTGCAAGCGGCCCCGAAAGTCGCAGTGACGGACCTGGCTTACCAGGAGCGTGTGGAGCAATACATCCACATCGTTTCGGCCCAGAACAACTTCCAGGCCAACCGTTACAGCGCCAGTGGGGCCTCGAGTTATAACGAAATCGAGGCCACCAGCAGCTACATCGAACAGGGCGAGTTGCGTAAATTCACCGGCGACATCAAGGGCGAGATCCTGCGTTCCGGAATGTTCCAACTGGTGCAAGGCACGCCCTACACCGCCTCGTCCAAGGGCGATGTGTATGACGTGATCAAGCGGATCAAGGCCGGCAACTTCAAGGGCGCCGACTATGTCCTGTTTGGCACTGTGTCGGACATCGACTTCACCCGGGATGTCACCGAGCTTGCCAATACCGACAGCTACTCGGCAATCCTGGCGTTGACCCTGGTAGCTGATTTCAGCCTGATCAACACGCGCACCTTCGAAATCACCTCGGCCTTTACGGCGATGGGCGAAGGCCAGGACACCAAACTGGTGAACCATCGCGACGTGCGGGTCTCGCTGAACCGTCCACGGGTGGTGCGTGACGTGTCCAAGGCGCTGGGCGAAGACGTGGCCGCGCAGATGAGCGAACAACTCGGTGGTGGCGGTCATGTGCAACCGGGTAAACCCCAGTTGCGCAATAACCTGCCAGCCGATACAGCACCGACGATACTGCGCTAAATGTGCAAACGAAAAAGGCGACCCTGAGGTCGCCTTTTTTGTGCCCGGGCGGTTCACACCGCTGCTTTGCGTAGCGTCGCCATGAACGCAGCGGCGCCGATGAACAGGCCGGCGAAGGTGCGGTTCATGCGCTTTTGCTGCTTGGGCGTGCGCAACAGCCGCAGTACTTTTGACGCCAACCCGGTGTACCCCGCCATGACGACCAGGTCCACGCAGATCATGGTCACTCCGATGATCAGGTACTGAAGCAACAGCGGTGCGTGTGGGTCGATGAACTGCGGCAGTACCGCCAACATGAACACCAGGGCCTTGGGGTTGCTGATGTTCACCAGAAAGCCGCGAAACACCAGGGCCATCGGCTTGCCAATCTGGCGCACCGCAGCGTCATCACTCATGTCGCTGGGCAGCGCGCGCCATTGTTTGATCGCCAGGTAAACCAGATACGCCACACCGAACCATTTGATCGCGTAGAACGCCGTGGCCGATGCCGTCAAAATCGCGCCAACACCGGCGCCGACGATGGCGATCTGCACCGCAAGGCCCAGCTGCAGGCCCAGGGCGTTCCAGTAACCGCGCCAGAACCCGTATTGCAGACCGCTGGACATCGACGCAATGGCGCCAGCGCCGGGGGACAAGCTGATCACCCAGCAGGCGGCAAAAAACGCCAGCCATGTTTGTAGCTCCATCGCACACCTCGACTCAGACTCGTGACAGACGTCTAAGCTAATGCGGCTTTGGGCCCATGACTACCGATTTTTTGCAGAATGTGTCGCCTCCCCCCTGTAGGAGCGAGCATGCTCGCGATGGTCGCCAACGATGACGCTGGCGGCCTGACACCCAGCGGTGCCTGAGCCACCATCGCGAGTAAACTCGCGCCTACAGGTAGCAAATCAGGCAGTGGAAAGCCTATTTCTCAAACCCGGAAACAGGAAACACATCACTCCCGCGCCACCGCCGAACCGAACGCTGGAAGAACAGGCTATTGGGCACCTGCACCATGGCACTGCCCGTCCCCAACTCTTCAGCCTCGATCAACGTGGTGTACAGCAGGTTGATCGCCACGACCCGACCTTTGACGCCAGGCTTGTCGGTGGTGTCTACCAGTTCGACGATGTCACCGATGCGGAACGGCCCCACGGTGAAGATCAGGATCGCGCAGAGCAGGTTGGAGAGCACGCTCCACATGGCGAAAAACGCCACCGCCGCCACCGCGACAAACCCTGACAACGCGGTCCAGAGTACCGTGGCCGATACTCCCAGGCGCTCCAGCACGAAGATCAGCGCACTGCCCATGATCAGCCAGCGAAGACCACCGCGCAGCGGCATGAGCAGTTGTGGTGGAAGCGGATAACGCTCGCCCAGGCGAGTCAGGCATTTGGCGACGAAGCGCTGAGCGACGTAACCGGCCAACAGGATCAGCAGGATTTGCACGACCAACCAGATCGGCTCGATCCAGGTCGCCGGCAGTGGCAACTTGAACGCCTCCATCAGGACAGCGCCTCCAGCTCCGCCTGCATGCTTTCAAGCAGTTCCAGCGCTTGCATCCAGGCTTCTTCCAGCTCCGCTTCACGCACCTTCAGCTTGGCTTGATCCGCCAGCAGGTCACGCAGCTCGTTCTTGCGCGCCGGTTCGTAAATGTCACTGTCGCCAAGACTGGCATCGATCTTCGCCAGTTTCTCGTGGAGCTTGCCCAGCTCGGCTTCGAGCTTGTCAGCTTCGCGCTTGTGCGGGGCCAGTTGCTGACGCAATGCAGCAGCGGCCTGACGTTGGGCCTTCTTGTCAGTCTTGTCCGGGTTGGACGGTGTGTTGCTGACCGGCGCATTGCGTTGGCGGAAGTCGACCAGCCAGCGGGCGTAGTCTTCCAGGTCGCCGTCGAATTCCTCGACCTTGCCGTCCGCCACCAGATAGAAATTATCCGTGGTGCTCTTGAGCAGATGACGATCGTGGGAGACCACCAGTACCGCACCACTGAACTCCTGCAGGGCCATGGTCAGTGCCAGGCGCATCTCCAGGTCCAGGTGGTTGGTTGGTTCGTCGAGCAGCAACAGATTCGGCCGTTCCCAGGCGATCAACGCCAGGGCCAGGCGAGCCTTTTCACCGCCGGAGAAATTCAGCACCGGCTCGTCGATGCGCGCACCACGGAAATCGAAACCGCCGAGGAAGTCGCGCAGGGTCTGCTCGCGCTCGGTGGGTGCCAGACGCTGCAAGTGCAGCAATGGGCTGGCCTTGGAATCCAGGGAGTCGAGCTGATGCTGGGCGAAGTAGCCGACCACGGTGTTCTCGCCGCGGGTCAGTCGACCGGTCAACGGCGACAGCTCACCGGCAAGGTTTTTGATCAGGGTCGATTTACCGGCACCGTTGGGACCGAGCAAACCGATGCGCGCGCCGGGGGTCAGCTGCAGCTTGACCTTCTCCAGCACGGCTTTGTCGCCGTAGCCCAGACGGGCATCGGACAGGTCGATCAAGGGGCTGGAAATCTTCGTCGATTCACGGAACACGAAATCGAACGGCGAATCGACGTGGGCGGCGGACAACTCTTCCATCCGCTCCAGGGCCTTGATCCGGCTCTGCGCCTGGCGGGCCTTTGTGGCCTGGGCCTTGAACCGGGCGATATAGCTTTCCATGTGCGCACGCTGCGCCTGCTGCTTCTCGTAGGCTTGCTGCTGCTGAGCTAGGCGCTCGGCACGGGCACGCTCGAATGCGCTGTAGCCGCCGCGATAGAGGGTGATCTTGCGCTGGTCGACGTGAGCCACGTGGTCGACCACCGCGTCGAGAAAGTCCCGGTCGTGGGAAATCAGCAACAAGGTGCCGGGGTAGCTCTTGAGCCACTCTTCGAGCCAGATGATGGCGTCGAGATCCAGGTGGTTGGTCGGTTCGTCGAGCAACAACAGGTCCGAAGGGCACATCAGTGCTTGCGCCAGGTTCAGGCGCATCCGCCAGCCACCGGAGAAGTCGCCGACTTGACGGTCCATCTGCTCATTGGTGAACCCAAGCCCCGCCAACAACTTGCGGGCACGGGCATCGGCGGTATAGCCGTCGGCGCTGTCGAGTTCCGAGTGCAGGCGTGCCTGGGCGGCCCCATCGTGGGCCGCTTCGGCGGCCGCGAGGTCGCGTTGCACCTGGCGCAGGCGCAGATCGCCATCGAGCACGTAGTCGACCGCCAGGCGTTCGAGCGTGTCGACCTCCTGACGCATGTGGGCGATACGCCAGTCGGCCGGCAGGAAGCAGTCACCCGAGTCCGGATGCAGTTCGCCTCGAAGCAAGGCGAACAGGCTCGATTTGCCGGCGCCGTTGGCACCGATCAGGCCGGCTTTCTGGCCGGCGTGCAGGGTCAGCTCGGCGTCTTCTAGCAGACGTTGCGGGCCACGCTGTAAAGTCAGGTTCTGAAGTCGAATCATAATGGCGGCGGAGTCTACCAGCTTCGCTCGCAACTGGCGCGAGTAGCACTATGTCCTCTGACCTGTGGAGCTTTTCCCTTGGCACCTATGCCCGGCCCGGCGTAGAGACTGCATGCCTGACCTTGCAGTCGCACGGGGTCAATGTGTGCCTCCTGCTGTGCGGCTTGTGGCTGGGGCAACGTGGCGTCGCCTGTAGCGAACAACGACTGCAACAGCTTCGTGAGGTGGGCGAACCCTGGGATAGGGAGGTCGTCGAGCCGCTGCGCGCCTTGCGCACGCAATGGAAAGCCCTCGCCAGTGCAGACGCCGAGCTCAATGCGTTGCGCGAGCAGATCAAGGCGCTCGAGCTGGAAGCTGAACGGCAACTGTTGTTGCGACTGGAGCGATTGGCACAGGACTGGCCACAGGATCAGGCGACTGACGGGTCGGCCTGGCTTGCCGGTGTCGCGGCGAACGCCCAACACCTGGCCCACGACGCGCTGCATCAGCTACGCGTCGCGGCAACCGGCACTTAGGAAGCGCTGGTTGGGGTGGTGCTGGCGCTCGACGGGGCAACAGGTGTTGGCGTCGGGGTAGTGGTTGCGCTGGAAGCTACCGGTGCCGAGGCAACCGAAGCCGAAGGCGTCGTGGTTACTGGCTTGGCAGCAGGTGCCGGGGTCGGCTTGGCAGCGGCGGCCGGTTTTTTCACCGCAGGTTTTGCGGCTGGTTTGGCGGCAGCAGGCTTGGCGGCTGGTTTTGCAGCCGGTTTGGCAGCGGCTGGTTTCGCGGCTGGCTTGGCAGCCGGTTTGGCAGCGGCTGGTTTTGCTGCAGCGGCTGGCTTGGCAGCGGAGGCTGGTTTAGCGGTAGCTGGCTTGGCGGCGGTAGCCGGTTTAGCAGCAGCAGGCTTGGCAGCGGTAGCCGGTTTGGCAGCAGCAGGCTTGGCAGCGGTAGCCGGTTTAGCAGCAGCAGGCTTGGCAGCGGTAGCCGGTTTGGCAGCAGCAGGCTTGGCAGCGGCGGTGCGCGCAGCAGGTTTGGCGGCTGGCTTGGCAGCAGCGGTCTTCGCTACCGGTTTGGCAGCAGGTTTAGCGGCCGCTTTTACTGCTGGCTTGGCAGCGGGTTTAGCCGCGACAGGTTTGGCGGCAGCAGTTCTTGCGACTGGTTTTGCTGCTGGCTTGGCGGCCGGTTTGGCGGTGGCAGATTTAGCCACGGCAGGTTTGGCAGCAGCGGGTTTTGCAGCCGGTTTGGCGGCTGCGGTTTTGACAGCGGCTGTCTTGGCAGCAGGTTTGGCAGCAGCAGTTTTAGCCGCCGGTTTGGCCGCTGCTTTGGCTGCGCTGGCCGCTACGGTTTTTTTCGCCGCAGGCTTGGCGGCCGGCTTGGCCGGTGCTTTTACAGCTACAGGTTTTGCAGCGGCTTTCTTGGCGGGGGCAGCAGCAGGTTTGGCTGAGCGCAGCGACAACGCCTTGCTGACAGCCTCTTGTACGCGACCAATGCCCTGGGCCAGTTTCAGGCTTTCTTGAGCATCGCGCTTGAGTTGCAGAATGTAGCCGCGGGTATCCGACTGACGATCTTTCAAAGCGTCGAGCAAGTCCTCGAGTTCCTTGACCCCGTCCTTGGCTTTGGCTTGTGCCTTGGCTTTACCAGCCGCTGCAGCGTCCTGCAATTTAGTGCGGGATTTGTGCAGTTTTTCCTGCGCCTTGCCGCGCTGTTTTTCCAGTTTGGCGAGCAGTTTTTCCGCATCAGCCAAGGCTTCGGAACAAGCGGTTTCCAGATGCTCGAGCAGGCTGCCCGAGAGTTGTTGAAGTAAGTGCAACGGGGTATTTACGGACTTCTTGGTGGCCGACATGGTTTACCTCCTGGCTGACGTGGGTGCGGCTCATACTAGCCCTCTGCTGCTACCGCCGCTAGGGCATGTTGACAGTATCGAAAGCGTTGCGTTGCAACCGATCGAAAATCTTCTTCGCTTGAGTAAAACAAGTTCACTGTCGCGCGCACTCACACTGGCGTAATCTGCCGCATCTCAGGTCGGAGAGTGACGATGTCGCGCTACCTTTTTTTATCGCTGTGCGTGTTTTTTTCCGCGGCCCACGCCGCCGAAAAAACCAGTGAAACTCAAGCCCACGATCTCGCCTACAGCCTGGGCGCGAGCCTCGGTGAGCGGTTGCGCCTGGAGGCCCCCGAGCTGCAACTTCAGGCCTTGATCGAAGGCTTGCAGCAGGCCTATCAGGGCAAGCCCCTGGCGCTCAAGGACGACCAGATCGAACAGATCCTGACGGAGCACGAAGCGCAAATGGCGTTGCAGCAAAGCGCACCGCAGAGTGAAGCCGCCCTCGAAAAAGAAAAGAAATTTCTCGCCGCGGAAAAAGCCAAACCCGGTGTTCGTGAATTGGCCGACGGTGTCCTGCTCACGGAGCTGGTGCCAGGCGCCGGTGCGAAGGCAGGTCCGAACGGCAAGGTGCAGGTGTTGTATGTCGGCCGTCTTCCGGATGGCACCGTGTTCGATCAGAACAACCAGCCACAATGGTTCAGCCTCGACAGCGTGATCAGCGGTTGGCGTAGCGCCCTGCAAAAAATGCCGGTCGGTGCGAAGTGGCGGCTGGTGATTCCATCGGACCAGGCCTATGGGGCCGACGGCGCCGGCGACTTGATCGAGCCGTTCACACCACTGGTGTTCGAAGTCGAGTTACGCGGCGCCACCAGTTGAACGACAGAAATGAAAAACGGTGCGCAAGGCGCACCGTTTGTTTATATCGCAAGAGGGTTCAGGCCTGGACTGAATCTTCTTCCTTGTGAGCGGTGTGCAGGACTTCGATCAGGCAGTCTTCGAGCTCGAAGCGCTCGTGCAATAGACCGCCCAGTTCCTTGAACTTCTCTGCCACGCATTTACCTGCGTCACACAGATCGTTGAACCCGAGCAGTTTCTCGGTGATGACGTCGATGCGTGGGTAGATCGTCTCGGCCAGTTCGAGTCCACGGGTGTCGCCAAATGCCTTGGCTTCGCCCGTCAGTTGTTCATAGATCTCGAAGTGCCCGGCAGACACGTAATCGACCAGCACGCCGCAGAATTCCTGCAATGGTGTGCGGTTCTCCCCCAGAGCCTCTGGCTTGGCGCCGAGAGCATCATAGGCCCGAACCAGTTCGTGACGCTCCTGCAACCAGCGATCGATCAGCAGATGCACTCCACCCCAGCGTTCCTGAGCATTCTGACAACTTTCGAGCATGGTGATCTCTCTTCCCTTGTGGGTCATGCCACCCTTGGCCGTCTCGCTCTTGAAGGGCGGGATCGGTCAGGCAGCGCGCCATTCGAGCAACATGATTGCGATGACACGTGCGGGCCAGATTATGCCCGCACGCCAATGGCTTCAAGGTACGCAGGAGATAAAGTTCATACAAGTGTTTAATCGCCAGCCAGCACCGAGTGCGACGACTCGCCGCTGAGCGGTCGTTGGCAAGCAATGCGCAGCACGCGCAATAACTGGTAAACGGCCAGGGTGGACATGGCGACGAAGAACAGCAGGCTCCACTCAGGAACGCTCAAATCGAACAGCGTCCAGGAAATGTGCGAGCAATCCGCTGAACCGTTAAACATGAGCGGCATCACGTACATCCAGGGGGTGCTCGCCAGCAGATCCGTCAGGCTGGGAGAGCAGATCGCCAAAGCCTCTTGCGGGTCACCTTGCAACAACACCTGACGCCACGCCGTTGCCGTTCCCGCCAGGCTGCACAGCACGGCCAACAGCCAATAGACAAAAGAGCCCAATCGGCCCGGCCCATGCACCGACGCCAGTAGACAGCACCCTGTGAGCAGAGCCAGACACATCCGCTGCAACACACACATGGCGCAGGGCTGTAGGCCAACGACATATTCCAGGTAATAGGACACGCCCACGGCCAAGGCACCAGCGACGAAAACCATGAAAAACAAGGAGCGTGAGCAGGCCAGTGACATGGCGTTTCCGTACCAATAGAGACAAGTGGTTACGGTAGAGGAAAGCGTGGCAGCCTTTCAAGGCAGCGCAGCAGGGAGACTTCCTCCGCACCTGTAGGCATTTCCCGACAGAATCCAGAGGAAAGGATGTAGCGCTTCGTAGGATTCTTTCTCAGGCTGAAAAAGCCTGCCAAAAATGTACAGATTTGTCGGGTTTGGTTGGCATCATTCACACATTTAAAACCGCCGGCGCTATCGCCGACGATTTTAAATATTGAGCCATCAAGCGTGAGCGGAAACCGGCAGCGGTACCGCCAGCAAACGATCATCCAGAAGGCCAAGGCCTTCCTGGAACAGTTGATTGCTGCCCTCGGTGTCACCCAACTGTGCCAGCAACCGCGCCAGTTCCGCGCAGGCTTCCGGGTTGCGCTGCACGCGCAAACTGCTTTCCAGATAATCGCGCGCCTTGCCCCACAAGCTGTTTTGCAGGCACAAACGCCCCAAGGTCAACAACAGGCTCGGATCGGCGGGATGGTTTTTCAACCAGCCCTCGGCAGTCTGCAACTGGCGCGCCGGATCACTGCCGCGAACCAATCCGTAGAGGCGCGCCAGATGGCTGTCATAGCTGCGCTTGAGCGCCGTTCGCAGAACCTCCTCGGCTTCGACCTGAGCGCCCAGTTGCCGCAGCTGTTCGGCATACGCCACGATCAGTTGCGGTTCCTGGCGTTGCGCCGAGGTGAGTTGCTGCCAAGCGCGATTGAGGGACTGCAAGCCGACCGTGCCGTCCTCTCCACGCTGGGCGGCCAGGGAAAGGTTTTCCCCCCACGCCCGACGCTCCAGCTCAGCGAGCTCGGAGGCCGGCAACACCTTGTCCTTGCGAAGCTCCGGCAACAGGCGGATCACTTGCGACCATTCACCGCGCTGTTGATGCAAACGCTGCAATTGACGCAATACCTGAACGTTATGCGGGTGACGCTCATGCATCGCTTGCAGCGTTGCCAGGGCGCCTTCGGTGTCGCCGCGATCAGTCTGCAACTGAGCATGGTTCAAGGCGATGGCCAGTTCAGCCCGAGGCTGGCGCTCCAGTGCACGCTCCAGCAAGTTATCGCTTTGCTCGTAGAGACCTTGCTCGTTGGCCGCGCGTGCCGCGCCAAGGTAATAAAGCAACGGCTGGCGCTCGGCTTCGGCGGCGCGGTGCAAATGACGCTGCGCGCTGGCCCAGCGACCTTCGGCCAGGTCCAGTTGGCCATGCTCGATGGCAACCTGCACCCGGCGGCTGCGATTGCGCTGCGACCAGGGGTTGACCACACCGCCGGAGGTGAGCACCAATTCGACCAGGGTCTTGATCCCCCAGAACACCAGCCATAACACTGCGATCAGGGCCAGGGTCGCCCACAGGCTCGATTCGAAACGAAAGCTCTTGTAGGCGATCAGCACGTAGCCGGAATGCTCGGCGATCGCCAACCCCAGCGCAGCGGCTGCGGCGATCACCAGGAACACGATCACATAGAGGCGTTTCATGGCGTGGCCTCCTGCGCGGTGTTCGTGACCGGCTTGGCCAGGGGCTTGATCGAGTCTTCGGCGTTGACGTTGCGGCGTTCCAGGTAGGCTTGAACGGCGCTCAGGGTGCCGGTCAGGTCAGGGGTGGCCACCGTGACCGGCTCCTTGCTCAACTCGCTCACCTGCTCGAGCATCACTTTGCTCTGCGGATTATCCGGGTTGAAGTTGCCCTTGAGCACGTCTCGCGCCTCGGCCAGCGCCTGGGTATACACCGGCGCCTGACCGTTGAGCGCCGCCCATTGCGCCTGCTCCAGCGCCAGGCTCAAGGCCAGGCGCACCTGGCTCAGACTCTGGCCGGCCAACAACGGTCGGACATTCTTGTCGGCATTGAAATCGATGCGAATGTAACGGGAAATCTGATCCCACCATTGCGACCAGCGACTGGCGCCATCGCCATCGGCGGTCAGGCCCAGCAACGACTCACCCCGATCCTTGTACTCGGGCGCCAGCTCCGTGAGATTGATCACCTGGTCACGCAATGCACCCAGGCGCAGGAACAGGCCGGTACGATCAGGCTGTTCGGTACTGCGCAGGGCGACCAGGGTTTTCGCTACTTGTTCACGGGCGGCAAACGATCCCGGGTCGTTCTGTTCGCGAAGAATTTCGTCAGCGCCCTGCACCAGCGCCTGTGCGCTGCTGATGTCCTGCAACGCCGAAAGCCGCAAGCTGGCCAGGCGCAGCAAATGTTCGGCCTCGGCCAGGCGCCAGTCCTTGCGACTTGCACCCAGGACGGTTTCCAGACGTTGATTCAAACGCTGCTGATCGCCCTGCAACTGGACCACCAGACGACTGCGCGCATCCAGCTCTTCGGCGGCGGGCATTTGCTCGAGCCGTGCGCTGAGGCGCTGTTCGTTGAGCTTGAGGTTCTGCGCCTGATCGTTCAGCGCCTGCACCTGGCTCAACTGCTGTTGGGTACTGGCTTGCAGGTGACGGACCTGCCACACGCCCCAGCCGCCGACCGCCACACCCGCCGCGCCAAGCAGCAGCGCGACGATTGCCAGGCCATTGCCTCGACGCTGGGGTGCCGCCACAGGGGCGCTTTCAACCGGTGTTTCAACCGACGCATCGAGATCGTTCACTGGCCGGGAGTCTTCTTTAGGCAAGGCAGTTTCGTTCACGTATCCATCCTTTGCATTAGAGGACGGGTCCGGGGTGTTCCCGTAACGCCGCCAGCAAAGCCGCGGCACTGGCGCCGCGGCAATCCACAACTGTTTGGGCCCCGGCGGCACGTGCCAGCTGGGCAACCCTCGGGCTTGGTACAAACAATGGCAGCTGCGCTAATCGTGGCCAGGCAGCGCCGGCTAATTGGTACAGGAGCTCAAAACCCTGTCCACTGCTGACCACCAGCCCGTTCAAGCGTTCCGCGTTGATCCGCTCGGGCAAGGTTGACGGCGCATAGTGCGGCAGGCCACGACGGTACAGCTCCAGATAATCGACACTAGCACCAAGCTCGCGCATACGCTCGGCAAGCAGTTCGCGCCCGCCCTCCCCGCGCATGATCAGCACCCGCGAATCCGGCCGTGCAACAGCTTCGCGCAGCGCGGCCAGTTGCAGCAAGGCTTCGCTGTCATCACCCTCGGGGGGGAAACTGACATTCAAACCATGATGGTCGAGGATCTGCGCCGTTGCCGCGCCCACACTGAACCACTTCGAGCCTGCGGCTTGCTGCCCATATTGCTTGAGCAACTGCACCGCGATTCTGGCGGCAGGTTTACTGACCACGATGATCGCGCAGTAGCGCGCCAACGCCTCAATCACCTGGTGCATTGTGTCAGAAGCCGGAATCGGTTCGATCTCCAAAAGCGGCAGACTGCTGCTGAAAATCCCCGTTTTCGCCAGCTCCTGGCTCAGCGCTGCCGACTCATCCGCAGGACGTGTCAGCAGCAGGCGCCAGCCGTTCACTCGTGACCAGCCTCGCCATAGACCGCTTTGAGAATGTCATTGGCGCCCTGGCTCAGCAGGTCTTCGGCCACTTGGACACCCAGCGCCTGGGCATCGCCACGCGGCGCCCGGGCCTGGGCACTGAGCAACAGACCGCCGTTCGGATCGCCCACCAGGCCGCGCAACCAGACCTGCTCGCCTTCGAGCACGGCGTAGCACGCGATAGGCACCTGGCAGCCGCCATTCAGATGTTTATTCAGGGCTCGCTCGGCCGTCACGCGGGTGGCGGTGTCCTGGTGGTGCAACGGCGCAAGCAGGTCGTGGATTTCGCTGTCGGCGGTGCGACATTCAATACCTACAGCCCCCTGACCACCGGCCGGCAGGCTGTCATCGACGCTGATGGTCGAAGTGATGCGATCTTCGAAGCCCAGGCGGATCAGGCCGGCGGCGGCCAGGATGATGGCGTCGTACTCACCGGCATCCAGCTTGGCCAGGCGCGTGTTGACGTTGCCACGCAGGAAACGGATCTCCAGGTCAGGGCGGCGGGTCAGCAACTGGGCCTGACGACGCAGGCTGGAGGTGCCGACGATGCTGCCCTGAGGCAACGCGTCGAGGCTGGCGTAGGTGTTGGAGACGAACGCATCACGCGGGTCTTCACGCTCGCAGATGCAGAACAGGCCCAGGCCTTGGGGGAAATCCATCGGCACGTCTTTCATGGAGTGCACGGCGATATCGGCTTCGTTTTCCAGCAGCGCGGTTTCCAGCTCCTTGACGAACAGGCCCTTGCCGCCGATTTTCGATAATGGAGAGTCCAGCAGCTTGTCGCCGCGACTGACCATGGGGACCAGCGTCACGAGCAGACCCGGATGGGCCTTCTCCAGACACGCTTTGACGTATTCGGCCTGCCACAGGGCGAGGGCGCTTTTGCGGGTGGCGATGCGGATTTCGCGAGAGGACATGGATCAATCAATCCGTACTGGAAGAGATACGGCGGATAATAACAGCTCAGCCAAATCCACTTTGACTTGTATCAGGTAATACTCGGCCTCCCTGGCCCTGAATGCCCGGTACTCAATGGATAAATTCGCCTGCGCAGGGCGGATTACAGCTGTTGCATCATTTTGCGCACGCCGGCCACATGGCGGCGGCTGACGATCAGGGCATCGCCATTGAGGCCCTTGAGAAACAGTTGGAAATGCCCCAGCGGCGTACGCTGCAAGCGTTCGATGCGGTCGCGAGCGACGAGTGCGTTGCGGTGGATACGCACGAACCGGTCACCGAATTCATCCTCAAGCGCCTTGAGCGGCTCATCGAGCAGCACTTCACCGCTTTCATGGCGCAAGGTCACGTATTTATGGTCGGCAATGAAGTAAACCACCTGCCCCAGCGGGATCAGTTCAATACCCTTGCGGGTACGCGCGCTGATGTGGCTGCGCGGGCCGCTGCCGGACTCGGCGGCAGGACGGGTCAGGGCGGCGAGCTGGACACGATTTGGACGCTCGGCTTTTTTCAACGCATCATGCAATTGTTCTGTACGCACCGGTTTCACCAGATAGCCTACGGCGCTGGCCTGCAAGGCTTCCACGGCAAATTCATCGGACCCTGTGCAAAACACCACGGCTGGCGGGGTTTCGCGTTCGCACAATCGGGCAGCCACCTGCAGGCCATCGAGGCCCGGCATGCCGATATCAAGCAATACGATATCCGGCTTGTGGCTGTCGATCAGTGCCAACGCTTCTTCGCCATTCGTGGCGCTGGGCTCCAGGACACTGTATCCCTCGAGTTCGCCAACCATTCGGCTCAGGCGCTCGCGGGCAAGGGGGTCGTCGTCAACGATCAGGACATTCATATTGCGCTGGATTCCTGCGTGAGTCTCGCAAAAGGATAGCGTAGACAGGTGAAGTGACGTCCGTCACCGCGATCCACGCTAAGACTAGCGCGAGGGCCAAAAAGTGCCGCCGGGCGGACGGCTAAATTTTCATCTGCCGGGTAATTGGCGGCCCAGGCCCGCATTGGCGAGGCATCGCCACAGGGTTTGCTGATACGCAATATGAACACCCCCTCTTCTTATGTAGTCAGCAGGCGCACCCAGAAGTGCATTGTTCCTACTGTCCAACTGTAGACGGTTGCAGGCACGTTATTGCTCAATTGAAAAATATCGTTGCGCATTTCCTGTCGCGGGGAGTCGCCTGCGGCGCGACACGGCAAAAACCTGTCGACCAGCGTCAACGACAGGATTGGCAACCCTGTTATTATTCGCGACAGTTTTAACGCCATCTTTATTCCAGCCGATACGAGCGAATTCATGAGCACTGACAAGACCAATCAGTCCTGGGGCGGCCGCTTCAGTGAACCCGTCGACGCCTTCGTCGCCCGCTTCACCGCCTCCGTCACCTTCGACCAGCGCCTGTATCGCCACGACATCATGGGCTCGATCGCCCACGCCACCATGTTGGCCAAGGTCGGCGTGCTGACCGATGCCGAGCGCGACAGCATCATCGACGGCCTGAAAACCATTCAGAGCGAAATCGAGGCCGGCCAGTTCGACTGGCGCATCGACCTCGAAGACGTGCACATGAACATCGAGGCGCGCCTGACCGACCGCATCGGCGTCACGGGCAAAAAACTGCACACTGGCCGCAGCCGCAATGACCAGGTCGCCACCGACATCCGCCTGTGGCTGCGCGACGAAATCGACCTGATCCTGGGCGAGATCACGCGCCTGCAAAAAGGTTTGCTGGAGCAGGCCGAGCGCGAAGCCGACAGCATCATGCCAGGCTTCACCCACCTGCAAACCGCACAGCCGGTGACCTTCGGGCACCACATGCTGGCCTGGTTCGAAATGCTCAGCCGCGACTACGAGCGCCTGGTGGACTGCCGCAAGCGCGCCAACCGCATGCCCCTGGGCAGCGCCGCGCTGGCCGGCACCACCTACCCGATCGACCGCGAATACACCGCGCAGCTGCTGGGTTTCGAAGCCGTGGGCGGCAACTCGCTGGACAACGTGTCGGATCGTGACTTCGCCATCGAGTTCTGCTCGGCGGCAAGCATCGCGATGATGCACCTGTCGCGCTTCTCCGAAGAGCTGGTGCTGTGGACCAGCGCGCAATTCCAGTTCATCGACCTGCCGGACCGCTTCTGCACCGGCAGCTCGATCATGCCGCAAAAGAAAAACCCGGACGTGCCGGAGCTGGTACGCGGCAAGACCGGCCGCGTGTTTGGCGCACTGATGGGCCTGCTGACCCTGATGAAAGGCCAGCCGCTGGCCTACAACAAGGACAACCAGGAAGACAAGGAACCGCTATTCGACGCCGCCGACACCCTGCGCGATTCGCTCCGTGCCTTCGCCGACATGATTCCGGCGATCAAGCCCAAGCACGCCATCATGCGCGAAGCGGCCCTGCGCGGGTTCTCCACCGCCACCGACCTCGCCGACTACCTGGTGCGCCGTGGCCTGCCGTTCCGTGATTGCCACGAAATTGTCGGCCATGCCGTGAAGTACGGCGTAGACACCGGCAAGGATCTGGCAGAAATGAGCTTGGAAGAACTGCGCAAGTTCAGCGACCAGATTGATCAGGACGTTTTCGCCGTCCTGACCCTGGAAGGTTCGGTCAACGCCCGTAATCACATCGGCGGTACCGCGCCGGCGCAGGTGAAGGCTGCCGTGGTACGCGGCCAGGCGTTGCTCGCTGGCCGGTAAAAGCCCAAAAGCCAAAAGCATCGCGGGCACGCCTGCTCCCACAGGGATCTCATGAACACTGGGGATCAATTGTGGGAGCGGGCTTGCCCGCGATGACAGCCTCGAATTCGCTACAAATCTACTTCTTGCTCGCCACCATCGCCATGAACGCCGGCATAGCCGCCTCCCGATCCGCCGCCACCCGCTGAACATTCGGGTTCTGCTCCAGACGCTCAAGCAGCGCCTTGGCCGCTGGCAATTGCGCCAGCAGATCCATGTCGAACAGCTTTTTCGCCACCCCACAGGCCAGCGGCACGCTGTACAGGAAGTACAGATCCGCCACGCTCAAGCTCTCGCCCACAACATAGGGGCTGAATTTGCCATGACGTCCCAGTGAGGCGATCCCCAGCAGCAACTCGGCCTTGGCCTTTTCCTTGATCGCCTCCGGCAGACTCATGCCAAAGAATGCCTCGGCGTAACAGGCACGCGCGGGCAGTTCGATGTACAGCTCGATTTCCCTGGCCAGCGCCAGTACCTGGGCCCGCTCAAAAGGTTCGACAGGCAGCAATGGCTTGCCCTTTTGGGTTTGCTCGATGTATTCGAGGATGACCGACGTCTCGTTGATGAACCCCTGCTCCACACGCAACACCGGCACCTTGCCGCGTGGGCTGATGGCCAACGCTTCACGCTCCTGACCGCCATAGAATGGCACTTCCTTGAAAGGCAGGTCTTTTTCCAGCAGCGCCAGCTTCACCATGTTGTAGTAGTTACTGACGGAAAATCCATAAAGCTCGAGCATCACAAAGCCTCCAGGCCGTGCGGGGTGGGCAGTGCTTGTTTATAGAACGCTCGAGGCGTTCTCGCCAGCAGCATCACCGCACTGAATACAGGTAAACTGCCCGCCTGAACTTGAGGAGCCTGCCATGAGCGAGCCAACAGATATCGACACCGACGAAGAAGAATTCACCGAGAACACCCTGATCGAAGCGATCGAGAACCAGATCGAAAGCGACAACCCGCCCGCCGCCAAGGCCACCTTCAACAAATTGACCCTGGTGGGCTACGAGCGCGAAGAAATCCTCAACCTTATGGCCCACGTCCTGGCGGTAGAAATCGACGCGATCCTCGAAGAAGACCGCGCATTCAACACCCAATGGTACGAAGCTGCACTGCGCGCCTTGCCCGAATTGCCCCCGGAAAAACAGTGATTTCACAGTCCCTGTAGGAGCAGCCGGTCGACGCTCGATTGCTCGCGAGGCGGTAGGTCAGCCGACATCACCTCAAGCTGACACACCGCCTCGCGAGCAAGCTCGCTCCTACAGTGAGAAAGACATGGATTTGCACTGGACATGCCGCACAAGCAGGTTCACCTTAGGGACGCTGTCGTCCAATTCCTAGAAAGTCTGGAGTCCCTATGTCGCTTACGCCTGAATTGGTTGCCGAACTGGAAATCCTTGCCCTCTTCAACCTGGACAGTTCCCAGGAAGGTTTGAAAATTCATCAAACCGCTGCCCCAAAAGCTATCGCTGCCGCTCAACGCCTGTATGAGAAAGAACTGATCGACCAGCCCGACGGCGGTTACCTGACCAGTCTTGGCCGCGACGCCGCACAAAGCGTGCAAACGGTGCTGACTATTCTGAAAACGTCGGAAACGGCCTGATCACCAGCGTATAGCCCACGGAAAACCCATCCCCGGGATTTCCGCGGGCACACTCCATTGCTTGCCGCGCAACAGAAATCTGACGTCAAAAACAAAATCCACTTAAACGTCCCGCCGCTGGAAGGCTAAACTGCGCTTCATCCCGAGACATGATGTCCGAGTCCCTGCGAGCCGGTTTGAGCTGACATGACCCGCACCCATGAAATCCGCCCCGATCTGGACGAAGGCATCGACCGCAAGGTGCTCAGCCAGCTGCGTGCGCGCTTTTTAAAGCTAAATGAAGGTCGCATGGCCCGCGCCATGGAGGGTCTGTCCACCCGCCAGCAGAGCGTTCTGACCCTGTTGCCGCTGTTTTTCCACGTTAATCATCCCCTGCTGCCGGGTTACGTCTCGGGCAGTACCCCCGCCGGGCTGTCCAATTTTGAGCCCGATGCCGACGTGCTGGCCGAAGCCCAGCGCCTGACCCGCTCGTTTTCCTACAAGCCACGCCACGGCAGCAATCCACCCCGTCCGATCCATGGCCTGTTCCTGATGGGCAGTCTCGGCACCCTCGCCCAGGCCGATCAGAGCGACATGGACTTCTGGGTCTGCCACGCGCCAGACCTGACGGAGCAAGCGCTCGCCGAACTGCGCAAAAAGTGCCAGCTGCTGGAAATATGGGCCGCGAGCCAGGGCGCCGAGGCGCATTTCTTTTTGATCGAACCGGCCCGATTCGTGCTCGGCGAGCGCGATACGCAGTTGAGTTCGGAAGACTGCGGCACCACCCAGCACTATCTGCTGCTGGACGAGTTCTACCGCACCGCCATTTGGCTGGCCGGGCGTACACCCATCTGGTGGCTGGTACCGGTTTACGAAGAGGCCAGCTACGACCGCTATACCCATACGTTGCTATCCAAACGTTTTATCCGCGCCGACGAATCCCTTGATCTGGGGCATCTGGCCTACATCCCGCCGGGCGAATTCATCGGCGCCGGGCTCTGGCAGCTGTTCAAGGGCATCGAGTCGCCCTACAAGTCAGTGCTCAAACTGCTGCTGACCGAGGTCTACGCCAGCGAGCATCCGAGGGTTCAGTGCCTGAGCCTGCGTTACAAGCAGGCGGTGTTCGCCAATCGCCTGGATCTCGACGAGCTGGACCCCTACATGATGGTCTACCGGCGCATCGAGGAATACCTCATCGGCCGCGGCGAAACCGAGCGTCTCGAACTGGTTCGGCGAGCGCTGTACCTGAAGGTCAACCGTAAACTCACCGGCAGCAGCCGCAGCCAAAGCTGGCAGCGTTCGCTACTGGAACGCCTGGCCCACGAATGGCATTGGGATCATCGCCAACTCGTGCTGCTCGACAGCCGCAGCCAGTGGAAAGTCCGCCAGGTGAGCGCCGAACGCCGCGCGCTGGTTAACGAACTCAATTACAGCTATCGCTTCCTGACCGACTTTGCTCGCAGCGAACAAACCGTGAGCTTGATCAACAAGCGCGACCTCAACGTGCTGGGGCGACGTCTGTACGCGGCGTTCGAGCGGAAGGCGGACAAAGTCGAATTCATCAACCCAGGCATTGCTCCCGACCTGGCCGAAGACACCCTGACGCTGGTGCACTCGCCTAACAAGGCCGAATCGGTGCAAACCTACTGGGGCCTCTACAACGGCAGCCTGACCGCGCTCGAATGGGAGCATTTCGCGCCGATCAAACGCAGCCGTCATCTGCTTGAGTTATTGAGTTGGTGCCACCGCAACGGCGTGATCGACAGCAGCACGCGCCTGGCCCTGCATCCTGGCGAGAGCGACCTGAGTGAGTTCGAACTGTTCAACCTGCTCGGCAGCTTGCAGCAGAGCATCGCGCTGCCCTTGACCACGGTTGCCGAGGAACCGCTGCTGCGTGCCAGTGTGCCGAGCGAGGTGCTGATCCTGGTGAACGTCGGCGTTGACCCGCTCAAGCACCATCGCGACCTGAACATCCTGATGACCACGGAGCGCACTGACTCCCTGAGTTATGCCGGAGTCCGTGAGAACCTGGTGCTGACCCTGGATCAGGTCACGCTCAACAGTTGGAACGAAGTACTGGTCAGCCGATTTGACGGGGCTCACGCCTTGCTCGACTGCCTGCGGGACTACCTGAACAATCTGCCGGACGGCCCGCATCAGCCCAGATTACGCGTGCGATGCTTCTGTCATAACCGCGCGCAGTTCATCGCCCGCCGAGTCGAAGAGGTATTCGACACCGCGCAGACCCTGCTGCTGAGCAAACTCAATCATCGCTACCTGATTCAGGTGCAGCAGCATTATCACGTGCTGGAACTGTTGCCCGGCCAGGTCACTCACGTGGCCCATGCCACGCTGCCGGCGCTGTTCGACTACCTGGGTGAAGGACTCGCGAGCTACAGCCCGCTGCACCTGGACCCGATGGCCCTGGAAGATCACGACCTGGCACTGGTCCTGCCCATGGGCCAACCTGCGTGCATTCAGGTTTTTTTCCGCATTCAGGACAATCAGGCCGATTTGTACGTGCTGGATGAATTCAACGCCTTGTGGCAGCAGCGCCTGCCCTACCACGACGAACAAAGCCTGCTGGTGCCGCTGCAACGCTTCCTGCAATCGATCCAGTACCGTCGCGATACCTTGCTGCCAATGGATGCAGACCAGCCGGGCCTCGACATACTGTATTACCAACTGTTGCCTTCCGGCCCCGGACGCGCCCGGCGGGTCGAAGTACGACCAGCGCCGCAAACCCCGGCGGCCAAGCCGTTCTACGACGTGCAGGCCATTGTCGGCAAAGCCGCGCCCGGTGAGGTGCAGGTTACGTTGTACTGCAATCAGCGGGAGTTTTCGGAGCTGGAACATGGCGAACAGCTGTTCAGCGTAGTCGCGCGACAGATTGTCGAGCAGCGTCGCGAAACCGAGCGTTACCGCTGCTACATCACCGACCTGGACCTGTCGGGCCTGATCGGGGATGACCAGAGTTCAAGCAATTTGTATCTGCGCTACAAGGCCGACCTGGAGCGCGCCTTGAACGACGCACTTGAATTGCTTTGAAACATTATTCCGGGAAGGCGCCGCCATTGGCAGGCTGAAATTCGACTTCCAGCAGGGTCAGCTTCAGGGTTTTGCCACCCGGAGCCGGCCAATCGATGTGCTGCCCGACCTTCAGCCCAAGCAACGCGCTGCCCACGGGCGCCAGAATCGAAATCCGGCCTTCGTCGGCATTGGCATCCTTGGGGTAGACAAGGGTCAGGTGATAATCCTTGCCACTGCCTTCTTCACGGCAATGCACGCGGGAATTCATGGTCACGACATCGGCAGGCACTTCATCGTGGCCGACCAGGGTCTCGGCGCGATCCAGTTCGGTTTGCAACGCAATAACGCCCGGAAGGTTCTCGTCCAGGCTTTCGATCAGGCGCTCCAAACGTTGAACGTCCAGTCGGGTAAGGGTGATGGAAGGTGCGGTCATGATCAGGGCAGACTCCTTTCTTCTGCACGAAAAAAGCAAAACCCCGCCAGAAACAGGCGGGGTTTTCACAAGCCTCGATGAGTTGAGGCGTATCCGGACACTATCACAGCTCAAAAAATATACAAGCCAGGGGCGTTTGCCTCTGTAGGAGCGAGCATGCTCGCGATGGTCGTGAACGATAACGCTGGCATTCAGACATCCCGCGTCATCGTTGACCACCATCGCGAGCGTGCTCGCTCCTACAGAGGCGGGGTTTGCTTGCGCTGGTCAGCCTGCTCGCAAATGACCCGACGGCGGGCATCATCGGCCGAGCGCCATTCGCGAATGTCTTCGACATGGCGAAAACAGCCGAGGCAGACTTTGTGTTCGTCCAGCCGGCACACGCCACTGCACGGCGAAGGCACTGCGGGACTGACGTTGCTGTAGAGCGGCTTGGGCGGACGAACAGGTGCCGGCTGGGTCACGAACTCACAGACCTTCGAAGTCGAATTCGGCACCGGCTTGCTGCTGGACGATGCGTTCCAGCATCTCGCCCAACTGCTCTTCGCTCTTGTCGCACATCCAGCGCTCGCTTTCTTCGTCGTAGTCGAAGTGGAAACCACCCGACACAGCGGCCAGCCACAGCTGGCGCAGGGGTTCCTGGCGGCTGAAGATCAACTGGCTGCCGTTTTCGAACTTGACGGTCAGCACACCGGCCGAGCTCTCCAGGTCGATATCCATATCGCTGTCGTCAAAGATGTCTTCCAGGGTTTGCTGGGTGGCATCGACCAGATCGTGGAAACGCGCTTCGGACAAACTCATTACGGCAACCTCAAAAAGTATCTGATCAGACTCAAGCGCCGCAAGATACGACCGAGCCCCGCCGAATGCAAACCTGTGGCAATGGGTATAGACCAACCCCCGCCGGACGGGAGCCCCGCCGCATAGGCAATCTGCCGGGTGGCCGGTATACTCCGGCGCAATTAATGCATTTTCAAGGATTTCGCCATGAAGCGCCTGATCTCTTCCTTTGCTGCGCTCACCTCGATCGTCGCTTTTGCTTGCCTTGTGTCGGCCTGCGGTCAAAAAGGCCCGCTGTACCTGCCAGACGAGAACCAGGACCCTGCCGAACAGGCGCAGTCCTCGCAGAAGCAGCCATCCAAAGCACACAAGCACGACGTCTACCAATAAGGGAACGCCATGGACGCTTTTAACTACCGTGGCGGCGAGCTGTTCGCGGAAGGGGTTGCCCTGTCCGCCATCGCCGAACGCTTTGGCACGCCGACTTACGTCTACTCCCGCGCCCACATCGAGGCGCAATACCTGGCCTATGCCGATGCGCTGGAAGGCGTGCCGCACCTGGTCTGCTTCGCGGTCAAGGCTAACTCCAACCTGGGCGTGCTGAATGTCCTGGCCCGATTGGGTGCCGGTTTCGACATCGTTTCCCGTGGTGAGCTGGAACGGGTACTGGCCGCTGGTGGCAGCGCTGACAAGATCGTGTTCTCCGGCGTCGGCAAGACCCGTGACGACATGCGTCGCGCCCTGGAAGTAGGCGTTCATTGCTTTAACGTCGAATCCACCGATGAGTTGGAACGCCTGCAAGTGGTTGCCGCCGAGCTGGGCGTTCGCGCGCCAATTTCACTGCGCGTGAACCCGGACGTCGACGCCGGCACCCACCCGTACATTTCCACGGGTCTCAAGGAAAACAAGTTCGGCATCGCCATCGCCGACGCCGAAGACGTGTACGTCCGTGCCGCGCAGTTGCCCAACCTGGAAGTGGTCGGTGTCGACTGCCACATCGGTTCGCAACTGACCAGCCTGCCACCGTTCCTTGACGCCCTCGACCGCCTGCTGGGCCTGGTTGATCGCCTGAGCGACTGCGGCATCTACTTGCGCCACATCGACCTCGGTGGCGGCGTCGGCGTGCGGTATCGCGATGAAGAGCCGCCACAGGTGGCTGACTACATCAAGGCCGTGCGCGAACGCCTCGACGGTCGCGACCTGGCGCTGGTTTTCGAACCGGGCCGCTTTATCGTCGCCAACGCCGGCGTGCTGCTGACCCAGGTCGAATACCTCAAGCACACCGAGCACAAGGATTTCGCCATCGTCGATGCGGCCATGAACGACTTGATCCGTCCGGCGCTGTACCAGGCCTGGATGAACGTCACCGCTGTGCGCCCACGCGATACTTCGGCGCGCACCTACGACATCGTCGGGCCGATCTGCGAGACCGGCGACTTCCTGGCCAAGGAGCGTGAGCTGGCCCTGGAAGAAGGTGATCTGCTGGCCGTTCATTCGGCCGGTGCCTACGGGTTTGTCATGAGTTCCAACTACAACACGCGCGGCCGTACCGCCGAAGTGTTGGTGGACGGTGATCAGGCGTTCGAAGTGCGTCGCCGTGAAACGGTAGCCGAGTTGTTCGCTGGCGAAAGCCTGCTGCCGGAGTAAAACCATGCTGCTGCGTTTTACCAAGATGCACGGCCTGGGCAATGACTTCATGGTTCTCGACCTGGTCAGCCAGCACGCCCACATCCAGCCCAAACACGCCAAGCAATGGGGTGATCGGCACACCGGCATCGGTTTCGACCAGTTGCTGATCGTCGAAGCACCGAGCAATCCGGACGTGGACTTCCGTTATCGGATTTTCAACTCCGACGGCTCCGAGGTGGAACAGTGCGGCAACGGTGCGCGCTGTTTCGCCCGTTTTGTGCTCGACAAGCGCCTGACCGCCAAACGGCAGATTCGCGTCGAGACCAAAAGCGGCATCATCGAGCTGGATGTGCGCAACGACGGTCAGATCAGCGTCGACATGGGTGCGCCGCGCCTGGTGCCGGCTGATATCCCGTTTGTCGCCGACCACGAGGCATCCAGCTACTCGCTCGACGTCGACGGCCAGACAGTCGACCTTGCAGCCGTGTCGATGGGCAATCCCCACGCCGTGCTGCGAGTCACCGACATCAACGCTGCACCGGTGCATGAGCTGGGGCCGAAAATTGAACATCACCCGCGCTTCCCGGCGCGGGTCAATGTCGGTTTCCTCCAGGTCATCGACCGCAACCGCGCGCAACTGCGCGTCTGGGAACGCGGCGCTGGGGAAACCCAGGCCTGCGGCACCGGCGCTTGCGCGGCAGCGGTAGCCGCCATCAGTCAGGGGTGGATGGATTCGCCGCTATTGATCGACCTGCCCGGCGGGCGTCTGTCCATTGAATGGGCAGGCCCGGGCCAACCAGTCCTGATGACCGGCCCGGCAGTGCGAGTCTACGAAGGACAAGTGCGTCTTTGAGCGAGCTAAAACCATGACCGACAAGCCTCAGGTTCCCGCCCGTCAGCCCGACGAATCCCCCTCTGAAAGCCTTGAGGCGGCGGCGATTGCCGCGTACCTCGAGGCGCACCCGGACTTCTTCGTCGAGCACGAAGAACTGCTCGCGTCCCTGCGCATTCCGCATCGGCGTGGCGACACCATTTCGCTGGTCGAGCGGCAGATGACCATCCTGCGCGACCGCAATATCGAGCTGCGTCATCGTCTCTCGCACTTGATGGATGTGGCGCGGGACAACGACCGGCTGTTCGACAAGACCCGCCGCCTGATCCTCGCGCTGATGGATGCCGCCAGCCTGGAAGATGTGGTGATGTGTGTCGAGGACAGCCTGCGCCAGGACTTTCAGGTGCCGTTTGTAAGCCTCATCCTCTTGGGCGACAACCCCATGCCGGTTGGCCGCTGGGTCACCCACGCCGACGCACAGACAGCCATTGGCGGCCTGTTGACGGAGGACAAGAGCGTCAGCGGCACCCTGCGCGAGCATGAGCTGGACTTCCTGTTCGGTGAAGAGCAGCGCAAGCAGATCGGCTCCACCGCCGTTGTCGCCATCAGCCACCAGGGCATCCACGGAATCCTGGCCATCGCCAGCCGTGATCCGCAGCATTACAAAAGCTCGGTGGGCACCCTGTTCCTCAGTTACATCGCCGAAGTCATGGGCCGCGTGCTGCCACGGGTCAACAACCCCCTGCGCTCGGTACGCTGATCGTGGAACGACAACTGGACGCTTACTGCGAACACCTGCGCAGTGAGCGGCAGGTGTCGCCACACACCTTGTCGGCCTATCGTCGTGACCTCGACAAAGTGCTGGGTTGGTGCCTCAAGCAGAACATCGGCAGTTGGGCCACGCTGGACATCCAGCGCCTGCGCAGCCTGATCGCCCGCCTGCACGCCCAAGGCCAATCATCACGCAGCCTGGCGCGCCTGCTGTCGGCGGTACGCGGGCTTTACCACTACCTGAACCGCGAAGGTCTGTGCGATCACGACCCGGCCAATGGCCTGGCCCCGCCCAAGGGCGAGCGTCGGTTGCCCAAAACCCTGGACACCGACCGCGCGCTGCAATTGCTGGAAGGCGCAGTGGAGGATGATTTCCTCGCGCGCCGTGACCAGGCAATCCTGGAGCTGTTTTACTCCTCGGGTTTGCGCCTGTCGGAGCTGACCGGGCTCAACCTCGACCAACTGGACCTGGCGGACGGCATGGTCCAGGTGCTGGGCAAAGGCAGCAAGACTCGCCTGTTGCCCGTCGGCCAGAAGGCTCGCGAGGCGCTGGAATTGTGGCTACCCCTGCGTGCCATGGCCAATCCGGCGGACGATGCGGTGTTCATCAGCCAGCAAGGCCGTCGCCTGGGACCACGCGCGGTACAGGTACGCATCAAGGCAGCGGGCGAGCGCGAGCTTGGGCAAAACCTGCATCCGCACATGCTGCGCCACTCCTTCGCCAGTCACTTGCTGGAGTCCTCGCAAGACCTGCGCGCCGTGCAGGAACTGCTCGGCCACTCGGACATCAAGACCACCCAGATCTACACCCACCTGGACTTCCAGCACCTGGCGACGGTCTATGACAGTGCCCATCCAAGGGCCAAACGCATTAAGGGCGATGATTCATGACGATCCAGTTGATCACCTTCGACCTCGACGACACACTGTGGGACACCGCCCCGGTAATCGTCACTGCCGAAGCCGTGCTGCGCGAATGGCTGGCCGAACATGCGCCGGACCTGGGCGCGTTGCCGGTCGAGCATCTGTGGGAGATCCGCGAGCGCGTGCTGACCTCTGAGCCTGGACTCAAGCATCGCATCAGCGCGTTGCGTCGTCGCGTGCTGTTCCATGCCCTGCAAGAGGCCGGTTACGCACACGGCGAGGCATCGGACCTCGCCGATCAGAGCTTTGAAGTGTTCCTGCACGCGCGCCATCAGCTGGACATCTTCCCGGACGTGCAGCCGACCCTGGAGATCCTCGCCAATCACTACGCCCTGGGTGTGGTCACCAATGGCAACGCCGATGTGCGTCGGCTGGGACTGGCGGACTACTTCAAGTTCGCCCTGTGCGCCGAAGACATCGGCATCGCCAAGCCGGATGCGCGACTGTTTCATGAAGCCTTGCAGCGTGGTGGAGCCACCGCCGAAACGGCGGTGCACATCGGCGATCATCCTGGTGATGACATTGCCGGGGCGCAACAGGCCGGTTTGCGGGCCATCTGGTTCAACCCGGCGGGCAAGACCTGGGAAGCAGAGCACCTGCCGGATGCCGAGATTCGCAGCCTGACCGAGTTGCCGGCGCTGTTGGCGGGTTGGAACAGCACTTCAGCCTGACACTTATCCCACAGGTATCTCCTACACAATGAGTTTTCTGTTCGCCCATGAAAAAGCCCGCAGCGACGGCGGGCTTTTTCAGCAAGCAAGGGGAGCGGCTCAGATAGGCCGGCTGCCGTACTTGTTGTCAGGCTTCTTGGGCGGATCGGCGACCACATTGGCCTCCACTTCCTGCACCCTGCCACCCCTGGCAAGGAACTCTTCCATGGCCTTGGCCAAGGCATCGCGCTCCTTGTTCTTGGCTTCCACGCTCGGCAGTTCATCGACCGACACCGCAGCCTTGGCTTTGCCTTTGGCGGTCGGAGCCGGCACGTCACCGCCGTCGTCTTCAGCGACGTCTTCGGCCGCTGCTTCCAAACCTTCTTCGGTTTCGTCGTCGTCGCCTACTTCGAGGTCGTCGTTTTCCAGATCATCGTCGCTCATGTTCTACCTCATGACTTGCGAAAAGCAGGTTAGTTATAGTCCAGCTTAGCCGTCTGTCGATGGCTGCCAGAAAAATTCAGTAACCGCTGGTGACCAGCGGTTTATGCCCCTTCACCGTACAAGGTGGCGAGGACTTTACGAGCACCGCCATGATCACGGTGCTCGCCCAGATAAACGCCTTGCCATGTCCCCAGCGCCAACCGGCCTGCCGAAATCGGCAAACTGAGCTGACAGCCAAGTACGCTGGCCTTGAAGTGCGCCGGGAGGTCGTCCAGGCCTTCGTCGTTATGCTCATAGCCGTCTGTGCCTTGTGGGATCAGACGATTGAAAAATCGTTCGAAGTCGCGACGTACCGCCGGATCGGCGTTCTCGTTGATGGTCAACGACGCCGAGGTATGCTGCAGCCACAAGTGCAACAGACCGACCCGGCATGCCTTGAGTTCAGGCAGGCCAGCGAGTAACTCGTCCGTTACCAGATGAAAGCCCCGGGGCCTGGCCCGCAGGGTAATCAGAGTCTGTTGCCACATACAGTTCTCCGCACGTTCGGGGCGCATTCTAGCGCGCTCTGTGAAAAAACAAAGGCCCCAATATTCCTTCAATTACGTAAGTGATCGGCTTGCAAAAAACGCTTGGCGCAAACGCCATCAAACATGTACGAAAAAACCTTTCAGCTGCCCCCTTACTGACAAATACCGGGCAAAAAAATGCCCGGCAAGCCGGGCAGTTTTTTTGTGGCGCGCGTCTTACAGGTTGTAGCCGCGCTCGTTGTGAAGGGCCAGGTCGATGCCCACGGCCTCTTCTTCTTCGGTGACACGCAAGCCCATGACAGCGTCCAGCACCTTGAGGATGATGTAGGTGACGATCGCTGTGTAGATAACGGTGAAGCCCACGCCTTTGCACTGGATCCAGACTTGTGCGGCGATGTCGGTCACGGTGCCGAAGCCACCCAGGGACGGGGCTGCGAACACACCGGTCAGGATGGCGCCGAGGATACCGCCGATACCGTGCACGCCGAAGGCGTCCAGGGAGTCGTCATAACCGAGTTTGCGTTTCAGGGTGGTGGCGCAGAAGAAGCACACCACGCCAGCGGCCAGGCCGATCACCAGGGCGCCCATTGGGCCGACTGTGCCCGCCGCCGGGGTAATGGCGACCAGGCCGGCAACCACACCCGACGCGATACCCAGTGCACTTGGTTTACCGTGGGTAATCCACTCGGCAAACATCCAACCCAGTGCAGCAGCAGCGGTAGCGATCTGGGTAACCAGCATCGCCATGCCCGCAGTGCCGTTGGCAGCAGCGGCGGAACCGGCGTTGAAACCAAACCAGCCAACCCACAGCATCGCAGCGCCCGTCAGGGTGTAACCCAGGTTGTGCGGAGCCATCGGGGTGGTCGGGAAGCCTTTACGCTTGCCGAGCACGATGCACGCCACCAGACCTGCGATACCGGCGTTGATGTGCACCACGGTGCCGCCAGCGAAGTCGAGTACGCCCCAGTCCCACATCAGGCCGCCGTTGCCGGACCAGACCATGTGCGCAATCGGTGCATAGACCAGGGTGAACCAGATGCCCATGAACACCAGCATCGCGGAGAACTTCATGCGCTCGGCGAAGGCACCGACGATCAGCGCCGGGGTGATAATGGCGAAGGTCATCTGGAAGGTGATGAACACGGCTTCCGGGAACAGCGCCGCCGGGCCGGTCAGGCTGGCTGGCGTGACACCGGCGAGGAAAGCCTTGCCCATGCCGCCGAAGAAGGAGTTGAAGTTGACGACGCCCTGCTCCATGCCGGTGGTGTCGAACGCGATGCTGTAGCCATAAATGACCCACAGGATGCTGATCAGGCCGGTAATGGCAAAGCACTGCATCAATACGGAAAGAATGTTTTTCGACCGAACCATGCCGCCGTAGAACAGCGCGAGGCCGGGGATGGTCATGAACAGCACGAGGGCTGTGGAGGTCAGCATCCAGGCGGTGTCGCCGGAATTGAGGACAGGGGCTGCCACTTCGTCTGCCGCCATGGCCAGGCTTGGCATTACGATGGACAACAGGGCTCCTAGCCCTGCGAATTTACGCAGAGTCATATTGTTTTCTCCTGGGGCGTTGGGGTTTGGGGCGGCTTAGATTGCGTCGGTATCGGTTTCGCCGGTACGGATGCGAATCGCCTGTTCCAGATTCACCACGAAGATCTTGCCGTCACCGATCTTGCCGGTGTTGGCGGCCTTGGTTATCGCCTCGATAACCCGGTCGAGATCCTTGTCGTCAATGGCGACATCGATCTTCACCTTTGGCAGGAAATCGACCACGTACTCCGCGCCGCGATACAGCTCGGTGTGACCCTTCTGCCGACCGAAGCCTTTGACTTCAGTGACGGTAATGCCCTGCACGCCGATTTCGGACAACGACTCGCGCACGTCGTCCAACTTGAACGGCTTGATGATGGCAGTGACTAGCTTCATGAAAACTCTCTCCCGAATTGGTGGACTTGCCCCAGGAAAACAAACCCGTCTCAAGTCTAAGCGCAGTGCCTGGCTTTGTAACGCATCGTCGGCCTTTAACCTGCCCGCCCGACGCCAGCTAACCACTCCGCGCGAAACACTTCCCCCGTTCCGCTTGGCGCACTGCATTCGTCACAGCGACTGCATCAGTGCATGGGTTACTACCGACTAAGCAGAAAGCTTGCCATCTCGGCAAAAATCCCAAAATTCAATTGCTTGCCCCTGCCAGAGGGCGATTGCGCACAAATAGCCCGGCGCATACGCACAATAACGGTGCGACGCGGCCCGCCCGGATGCGCGAAAAACGTGCAGGTCCCGTGGTCTAAATGAGCGCAACGCACTGCGTGATACACTGCCGGCCTCGATTACAGGACATCCACCATGCTCGCGCCCAAAGACTTCCTCGACGCCCTGACCGGCACCGCCTCTCGTCTCTTCAGCGGTGACACCCCGCTGCCCAAAAGCGAAATCGAAAGTCAGTTCAAGATGTTGCTGCAAAGCGCCTTCAGCAAACTGGACCTGGTGAGCCGCGAAGAATTCGACAGCCAGATGGTCGTCCTCGCCCGCACCCGCGCGCGCCTGGAAAGCCTGGAAGCCAAAGTCGCGGAAATGGAAGCAAAGCTGAACCCGCCCACCGAATAACCTTCTGTAGGAGCGGGCTTGCCCGCGATGAAGGTCAAAACGACCTTCATCTCCTCTGTAGGACTTGCCGCAGTCACGCTCCTCGCCCGCAAAGATCCCGGCAACGTCCTACGCAAATCTTATCCCCCGTCTGATTGCCCCCACACACCCCGATTTATAAGCTCCCCCAATGCTGAATGTTTCAGCACCGGGTTTGGCGACCTGGAAGCTCAAGGCGTACGACGATCGTCCGAAGGCGGGTTTCTTCCCGAATGTTCGAATCATGGCGGTTGTGCGTGGGGGACCCTCGGGTCTGCCGGATTCCTTTTGCTCCGGTTCGCCAGCCTGCGTACAACTGCCACCCAATCAATGTTGTACTCTGCGCGAATGACGCTGCCTCACGCGCTCAGAAGACAAAAAAGCCCCACGTTTTCGCGTGAGGCTCATTCAAATCCGGGCAATGATCAGGCGCAGTAGGCTAACCGCGCAACCTGATCCCGAATCGCGGCACCCCGCTCGATTTCGGCTTTACGCAAATCGAAGGTCGATTGCAGGTTCAGCCAGAACTCGGGGGTCGTATCCAGACAGATCGAAAGCCTGATAGCCATGTCAGCACTGACGCCTCGGCGCTGGAGCACAATATCGTTCACCGTGGGTGTCGAAACGCCCAACGCCCTGGCCAGTGCTGCTGCCGTGAGGCTCAGAGGCTCCAGGTATTCCTCCTTGAGGATCTCACCAGGGTGAACCGGGCGCATACCATTCTTAGTCATGACTCACCTCAGTGATAATCGACGATTTCTACATGCTCTGGCCCGTTGGGACCCCAGACAAAGCAGATTCGCCATTGAGCATTGACGCGGATGCTGTGCTGACCCTTGCGACCTCCTTCCAATGCCTCCAGGCGATTCCCCGGCGGGGATCGAAGGTCCTTCAGCACAGCAGCAGCCTCAAGCATCGCCAGCTTTCGTTCCACGACACTCAAAATGGCAGGCCATGTCCGGGTCTTGCCATTGCGAAACAGGTACTCGGTCTCAGAACATCTAAAGCTAACGATCATAGTTTAAAGCTTAACGTTATGCATTAATCTCGAGTGTATTCTTCGTCTGCACTCGCGCAAGGGGGTCGCCGCGTCTTTCCGGTATTTTAAGAAAAGGACTACCCGGCACAATTGAAACGAGCCACATAGCAACTCGGATTCAAATCGTCGAACCGCAACATCCTGCGAACATTCGTCCTCACCGCCACCCTGGAAAACCCCCACCCCACGTCTACCCTTGAAAACAACCGCAGGAAGCGGCCCTTCGTTTAGCCCAAGGAACGACCATGTCTCTCTCCATCGTCCACAGCCGCGCCCAAATCGGCGTGGATGCGCCTGCCGTCACCGTCGAAGTTCACCTGGCCAACGGTTTGCCGTCGCTGACCATGGTCGGCCTGCCGGAAGCCGCGGTGAAAGAGAGCAAGGATCGGGTGCGCAGCGCGATCATCAATTCGGGGCTGCAGTTTCCGGCGCGGCGGATCACCTTGAATCTGGCGCCCGCAGATTTGCCCAAGGATGGCGGGCGCTTCGACCTGGCGATCGCCCTGGGGATTCTGTCGGCAAGTGTGCAGGTGCCCACTCTCACACTGGATGACGTGGAGTGCCTGGGTGAGCTGGCGTTGTCCGGTGAGGTGCGGCCGGTACGCGGGGTGTTGCCGGCGGCGCTGGCGGCGCGAAAAGCGGGCCGGATGCTGGTGGTGCCTCGGGCGAATGCCGAAGAGGCATGCCTGGCGTCGGGGTTGCAGGTCATTGCGGTGGATCATCTGCTGCAAGCGGTGGCGCATTTCAACGGGCATTCGCCGGTCGATCCCTATGTTTCGGACGGTTTGATTCACGCCGCCAAACCCTATCCCGACCTCAACGAAGTGCAGGGCCAGGTGGCGGCCAAGCGTGCGCTGCTGATCGCTGCCGCCGGGGCGCATAACCTGTTGTTCAGCGGGCCACCCGGCACCGGCAAGACCCTGCTGGCCAGCCGCCTGCCGGGGTTGCTCCCGCCGCTCGCCGAGCATGAAGCCCTGGAAGTGGCAGCCATTCAGTCGGTGGCCAGCGGCGCACCGCTGACCCATTGGCCGCAGCGTCCATTCCGTCAGCCACACCACTCGGCATCCGGGCCGGCGCTGGTTGGGGGCAGCTCAAAACCGCAGCCGGGGGAAATCACCCTCGCCCACCACGGCGTGTTGTTTCTCGATGAATTGCCGGAGTTCGATCGCAAGGTATTGGAGGTTTTACGCGAGCCATTGGAATCCGGGCACATCGTGATATCCCGGGCGCGGGAGCGGGTGCGCTTTCCGGCGCGTTTCCAGTTGGTGGCGGCGATGAACCCTTGCCCTTGTGGGTATCTGGGCGAACCAAGCGGCAAATGCAGTTGTACACCGGACATGGTGCAGCGCTATCGCAACAAGTTGTCGGGGCCGCTGCTGGATCGTATTGATCTGCACCTGACCGTCGCCCGCGAGGCGACCGCGTTGAGCCCTGCTGTAAGAGCGGGCGATGACAGCAGCAGAGCCTCTGCCCTGGTTGCGGAGGCGCGGGGGCGGCAACTGAAACGCCAGGGGTGTGCGAATGCCTTTCTTGATTTGCCGGGGCTGCGGCGGCATTGCGGGTTATCCACAGCCGACGAGCACTGGCTGGAAACGGCTTGCGAACGACTGACCCTGTCGCTGCGCTCAGCGCATCGGCTGCTCAAGGTGGCGCGCACATTGGCCGACCTTGAGCAGGTTGAGGAGATCACGCGGGAACATCTGGCCGAGGCGTTGCAGTATCGGCCGGCGACTCAATAGGGCTTGGGTTGAGTTGCCCCCAATTGCGAGCAGGCTCGCTCCCCCAGTAGATCTACATACTTCGGACCCTGTGGGAGCGGGCTTGCTCGCGATAGCTATTTCAGCCGTACCTCAACGAAACCGGTCAACCTCCGAGCGCAGATCCGCCGCCAGTTTCTCCAGCTCCTTCGCCGTGACAGCCAGGTTCGCCACCACTTCGCGTTGTTCGCTGTTGGCCAGCGCAATGCTTTGCAGGTTGCTGCTGAGCAACGTCGCTGTGCTGCTCTGTTCCTGGGTCGCGGTGGTAATTGCGGCGAACTGTTGCCCGGCCGAGCGGCTTTGCTCGTCAATCCGCGCCAGTGCCGAGGCGACGTTGGCGTTGCGTGAAAGACCTTCCTGCATCAGCACGTTGCCCTGCTCCATGGTGCTGATGGCGTTGCCCGTTTCCTGCTGGATGCTCTGGATCATGCCGGAAATCTCGTCGGTTGCCTGACGAGTGCGGGACGCCAGGTTGCGCACCTCATCCGCCACCACGGCAAAACCGCGTCCTTGCTCGCCGGCACGGGCTGCTTCGATGGCTGCGTTGAGCGCCAGAAGGTTGGTTTGCTCGGCAATGGAGGTAATGGTGCCGACGATGCCGCCGATTTCCTGCGAGCGCTGCCCCAAGGTATTGATCACCGACGCCGTGCTGTTCAACGCACCGGCAATCTGCTCCAGCGAAGAAGACGCTTCGTCCATGGACGTGCGACCGATCTGGGTTTGCTGGGCGTTCTCCTGGGCCAGTCGTTGGGTATTGCCCATGTTGTCGGCAATGTTCAGCGAGGTGGCACTGAACTCCTCTACGGCACCGGCCATGCTGGTGATCTCGCCCGACTGCTGCTCCATCCCTTCATAAGCACCGCCGGACAGGCCGGACAACGCCTGGGCACGGCTGTTGACCTCTTGCGAGGACTTGCGAATGTGGTCGACCATGGTCGACAGCGCCTGGCTCATCTGGTTGAACGCACGGGCCAGTTGACCTATTTCGTCATTGCTCGACACATTCAGACGCACGCTCAGGTCACCGGCACCCAGGGCTTCAGCCTGACGTACCAGATCGCCCAGTGGCGCAAGTTTGCTGCGCAGCAGCCAGACTGCCGAACCCACGGCAATCAGCATCGCCAGCAAACTACCAATAGCCAGCTGAATACCGACGCTCCAGGTCACCGCGCTGATTTCCTCCTGCGGCATGCTGGCGACAACCGACCATGGACCGTCCTCGAAAGGCACCGCGACGCTGTAGAAGTCTTCCGAAGTGTCACTCCAGAAACCGCCATCGCTTGGCGTCTTCGCCAGATTGACGATGGCCGGGGCGGCTTTGTCCAGGGCTTGCACGCCGGCAATCGGCACCAGCCAATTGTTTTTCTCGTCGAGAAGCGCCAGCGATCCGGTCTGGCCAATACGGAAGCGCTTGAGGTTGGCAAACTGGGCGTTCTGCGCGTCGGTGTAGTCAAAACCCACGTACAGCACGGCGATCACCTTCCCGGCGCTGTCGCGCACCGGCGTGTATTGCGACATGTAGTAACGCTCAAACAACAGGGAGCGGCCAACAAAGCTCTGCCCCGACATCAAGCGAGCGTAAGCCGGGTTGGCATGATCGAGGATGGTGCCGATGGCACGGGTACCGTCCTGCTTCGTGACGTTGGTGCTGACGCGAATGAAATCCTCACCGTTGCGCACGAAGACCGTGGCCACGCCGGCGGTCATCTGCTTGAACTCGTCCACTTCCTTGAAGTTGTTGTTGAGCACTTCGTTACCCAGGTGCAGGCCAGGCGTCTGAGTGCCTGCCACGTTGAACTGTTCATCCGGGTGGACGCTCAGGCCGCCCGCGAAGCGCTTCTCGAACAGACCCGCCAGGCGCTGGGTGCTTTCACGCAACGTGCTGTGGAAAGTAGTCAACTGATCGGCCAGCAAACGGGCTTCGCTGGCCAGGTGTTCCTCGCGTGTGGCGAGGTTGGCAGTGTCCAGCGAACGCAGGGCGAACAAGGTACTACCGGTGATAACGATTGCCAGGATCACAGCTAGCGCAAGGCCAAGCTGTGAGGCAATTCGAGCACGAGGTTGAGACATGACTGCTCCTGGCCGGGCGCCCTCCTCCTTGATTGGCTGCCCAGCAATTTTTCTAATAATGGGAATTGCGTGAAACCTGCACGAGGGTTCCACAATGATACTTTCGGCCTAAAAACCTAATACTTGAGTGGTTATCTCGGATACCGCGCAAGGCCGTGGTAGAGCAGGCTCTAACGATTCAGCGCAAGCGCTCTACGGCGGGCATTTTCATGGCTCGGACCTCGTTTTGCAGAAAATCGCCGAGCCTGCGCAAACGTTCACCTCCCGGCCGGGTTTTCGGCCAAACGAGGTAATAATTCTCACCACTGGCGACGGCAGTGGGCCACGGCAAACTCAGTCGCCCCTGCGCCACATCCTCAGCCACCATCAGCAGGTCGCCCATCGACACGCCGTAACCCCGGGCAGCGGCAATCATGCCCAGCTCCAGCGTATCGAATACCTGGCCGCCCTTGAGCGACACCTGATCGGACAGCCCCATACGGTCCAGCCAACTGCGCCAGTCACGCCGGTCCGGCGTCGGGTGCAGCAGTTCAGCCTGAGCCAGGCGCTCGACATCCCACGGCTGGTCGTTGAGAAGATTCGGCGCGCTCACGGGGATCAGTTCTTCGGCAAACAACAGCCTGGCTTCCCAATCGGGTGGAAATTGCCCGTTACCCAGTATCACCGCGCAGTCGAAGGGCTCATGGTTGAAGTCCACCGAATCGATGTCCATCCACGCGCTGGTCAGTTGCACCTCATTGCCCGGTTGCAGGTGGCGGAAGCGGCTGAGCCGCGCCAGCAACCAGCGCATGGTCAGGGTGGAAGGGGCTTTCATGCGCAGGATGTCATCTTCGGCCTGCAAGGTCTGACAGGCCCGCTCCAGCGCGGTAAAACCTTCGCGGATACCCGGCAGGATCAACCGCGCCGACTCGGTCAGTTGCAGGTGGCGACCGCTACGATGAAACAACCGGCAGGCAAAATGCTCTTCCAGAGTACGAATGTGTCGGCTGACCGCACTTTGCGTGATCGACAGTTCTTCAGCAGCGCGGGTAAACGAACTGTGACGCGCCGCCGCTTCGAATGCACGAAGGGCATACAACGGGGGAAGGCGACGAGACATGCGTAAAGCTCCTACAACGTAATCCCATAAACTTATCAGAAAGATCCCAAGATGAGTTTAAGTCATGCTACTCATCCTATTTATCCCTTTGTGCAAACCTCGCAAAGCGCCGAAAATCGACCCTTTCCTCTACTACCTGACTGTCGGGCGTGATAACAATGAAACATCCAGTGCGTTCAGAACTCTGGGCCATCCTGCGGCTGGCGGGGCCGTTGATTGCCTCGCAGCTGGCGCACATGCTGATGGTGCTCACCGACACCCTGATGATGGCGCGTATCAGTCCCGAGGCGTTGGCGGGTGGCGGACTCGGTGCGGCCACCTATTCATTTGTTTCGATTTTTTGCATCGGCGTGATTGCAGCGGTGGGCACACTGGTGTCGATCCGTCACGGCGCTGGCGATATCGTCGGCGCGGCGCGGCTGACCCAGGCCGGTTTGTGGCTGGCCTGGCTGATGGCGCTGGTGGCTGGGTTACTGCTATGGAACCTCAAACCCGTTCTGATCCTGTTCGGCCAGACCGAGACCAACGTGCAACTGGCCGGGCAGTTTCTGTTGATCCTGCCTTTCGCCCTGCCCGGCTACCTCAGCTTCATGGCCCTTCGCGGCTTCACCAGCGCCATTGGCCGCGCGACGCCGGTGATGGTCATCAGCCTTGCCGGCACCGTTGCCAACTTCGTGCTCAACTACGCGTTGATCACAGGAATGTTTGGTCTGCCGAAAATGGGCCTGGTGGGTATTGGCCTGGTCACGGCGATTGTTGCCAACCTGATGGCTTTGGCATTGGCGTGGCATATCCGGCGGCACCCCGCCTACGACGCCTATCCATTGCGCCAGGGACTGTCGCGACCCAACCGTCAGTACCTCAAAGAGATGTGGCGCCTGGGTCTGCCGATTGGCGGCACTTACGCGGTGGAGGTCGGGCTGTTTGCGTTCGCGGCGTTGTGCATGGGAACCATGGGCAGCACGCAACTGGCTGCGCACCAGATTGCGTTGCAGATCGTTTCGGTAGCATTCATGGTCCCGGCGGGTATGTCCTATGCCATCACCATGCGCATCGGCCAGCACTACGGGGCCGGGCAATTGCAGCATGCCCGGATGTCCGGACGGGTCGGCATCGCTTTCGGAGCGGTGGCAATGCTGTGCTTTGCCATGGTGTTCTGGCTGTTGCCCAACCCGTTGATCGGTCTGTTCCTGGACCACAACGACCCGGCCTTCCGCCCGGTCATCGAACTGGCCGTCAGTCTGCTGGCTGTGGCGGCCTGGTTCGAGCTGTTCGACGGCACGCAAACCATCGCGATGGGCTGCATTCGCGGGCTTAAAGACGCCAAAACCACCTTCCTGGTCGGGCTCGGTTGCTACTGGCTGATCGGCGCGCCTGCCGCGTGGTGGATGGCGTTCCATCTGAACTGGGGCCCGACGGGCGTCTGGTGGGGCTTGGCACTGGGCCTGGCCTGTGCGGCAGTGACGTTGACGCTGGCGTTCGAGTGGAAGATGGAGCGGATGATTCGACGGGAGTCGGCGTCCACAGACGGCTTTGCGAACGCTCAGACTGAGTGAGATCTACTGTTGGATAAATCCCCTGTGGGAGCGAGCAAGCCCGCTCCCACATTCGGTCAGTGTTTAACCCACAATCTCCAACGCTGGCTGCTGACTGCTGCCAAAGCTCAGATAATCCACCAACTCAGCCAACGGGAGCGGCTTGCTGATCAGATATCCCTGCACCTGATCGCAACCAAAGCCACGCAACAACTCCAGTTGCTCCGGCGTTTCCACCCCTTCGGCGACGACTTCCAGATTGAGGTTGTGCGCCAGGTTGATCATCGCGTGGACCAGCTTGCGGTTTTCCTCGCGCTCCTCCATGCCGCCGACAAAGCTCTTGTCGACCTTGAGCAGCGCAATTGGCAGGCTGTTGAGGTGCACGAAGGACGAGAATCCGGTCCCGAAATCGTCGAGCGAAAAACGCACGCCCAGGCGACCCAGGGCATCCATGGTCTGTTGAACAAGGTCGCTGCGACGCATGACCGCTGTTTCAGTCAACTCGAACTCCAGCCACTGCGCTTCGACGCCACGCTCGGCAATCAACCGGCTCAGGGTCGACAGCAACTGACTGTCCTGGAACTGTCGGAACGACAGGTTGATGGCCATGTGCAGGGCTGGCAAGCCACGCTCGCGCAGCACCTGCATGTCACGCAAGGCACGGGAAATCACCCAGTAACCCAGCGGCACGATCAAGCCGCTTTGCTCGGCCAGCGGCACGAACTCACTCGGTGGAAGCAAGCCGCGCTCGGCGTGACGCCAGCGCACGAGGGCTTCGAGGCCGACGATCTGGCCGTCCTCAAGGTTCATGCGTGGCTGGTAATGCAGCTCCAGCTCATCGCGACGCAAGGCCCGGCGCAGCTCGCTTTCAAGGTCGGCCATGCTGCGGGCATTGCGATTGATGCGTTCGTTGAAGATGTGAAAGGTGCAGCCCTGGGTGCTTTTGGCCTGCTGCATGGCGATGTGCGCGTGCCACATCAGCGGGTCCGCGCCGGCCTGGGCGCGGGCGTGGGCAATGCCCAGGCTGGAGCCGATCAACAGGCTTTCGCCGTCGACCCAGTAAGGTTCAGCCAAGGCTTCGGTGATGCGCTCGGCCATCCACTCGGCACGCTGGGGTGCACGGCGGGTGTCGATCAGCAAGGCGAACTCGTCACTGCCCAGGCGTGCCAGTTGATCGCCGGCTTCGAGCTGGCTTTTCAGGCGCGCGACCACTTGCAGGATCAGCCGGTCGCCGGCCTGATGACCCAGCGCGTCGTTGGCATGACGGAAGTTGTCGAGGTCGAGATGCCCCAAGGCCACGCCGCGGCCTTCGTTTTCCGCCAGTCGCGCGGCCAGCAGGGTCTGGAAGCCCTGGCGGTTGGCGATGCCGGTCAAAGGGTCCTGTTCGGCCAGGCGTTGCAGGGTGTTTTCCAGCAAGCCGCGCTCGCGCACATGCCGCAGGCAGCGGCGCAGCATGCCCGAGTCAAGATGGTCGCGCACCAACCAGTCGCTCACGCCATCGGGCGGCAGTTGCGGCTCCTGTTCGAGCAGCAACACCGTCGGCAAATTGCACCGCCCCGGCGCCGGTTGAAGGGCCGGGACCGTCAACAACACCGCACTGCGGTTGTCATCGAACAGCGTGCTGACCGATTCCCAGCTCGGAGCGCTGATGAGCACGGCCGAGCTCCCCATCGGAGCCAGGCACTCGCGCAACAACGCTGCCCACGCTGGCTCTTCGGCCAGTAGCAGCAAACGCAAGGGTTCGACAGGCGTAGACAAGCTTGCTCCCTAGACTCTGCAATGATGTAGGCGGCTGGCATTATGCCGTGCTGACAACCAATGACCAAACGACATCAGTTATCAAACGAGCGCCTTGTATCCGGAATTACGTACATTAGACGCAAATTCTTCGCGCATCCTGCGTGAAAGTATCAAAACCGGCAAATATGAATCGCGTGTTACGTCACAAGTCGGACAGAGCAGCACAATTCTGTGAGCCTGTTAAAATGCCGGCCCATTTTCTGACTGACCCCTGACAGACCTATGTCCCGACTCAATCCCCGGCAGCAAGAAGCCGTGAACTACGTCGGCGGCCCTCTTTTGGTGCTCGCCGGTGCAGGCTCCGGCAAGACCAGTGTAATCACGCGCAAGATCGCCCACCTGATCCAGAACTGCGGCATTCGCGCGCAGTACATCGTCGCCATGACGTTCACCAACAAGGCCGCGCGCGAGATGAAGGAGCGGGTCGGCACCCTGCTACGTGCGGGTGAGGGCCGGGGCCTGACGGTGTGCACGTTCCACAACCTGGGCCTGAACATCATTCGCAAGGAACACGTGCGACTGGGCTACAAGCCCGGGTTTTCGATCTTTGACGAGACTGACGTCAAGGCTCTGATGACCGACATCATGCAGAAGGAATACTCGGGCGACGACGGCGTGGACGAGATCAAGAATATGATCGGCGCCTGGAAAAACGACCTGATCCTGCCGGCCGTGGCCCTGGAAAACGCGCGCAACCCCAAGGAGCAGACCGCTGCGATCGTCTACACCCACTATCAACGCACGCTCAAGGCGTTCAACGCGGTGGACTTCGACGACCTGATCCTGCTGCCGGTGAAGCTGTTCGAAGAGCACGCCGACATTCTGGAAAAGTGGCAGAACAAGGTGCGCTACTTGCTGGTGGACGAATACCAGGACACTAACGCCAGCCAATACCTGCTGGTGAAAATGCTGATTGGCAAGCGCAACCAGTTCACCGTGGTAGGCGACGACGACCAGTCGATCTATGCCTGGCGCGGCGCACGCCCGGAAAACCTGATGTTGCTCAAGGAAGACTACCCGTCCTTGAAAGTGGTGATGCTGGAGCAGAACTACCGCTCCACCAGCCGCATTTTGCGCTGCGCCAACGTGCTGATTTCGAACAACCCGCACGAATTCGAAAAGCAGTTGTGGAGTGAGATGGGCCACGGCGACGAAATCCGCGTGATCCGGTGCCGCAACGAAGACGCCGAAGCCGAGCGCGTGGCCATGGAAATCCTCAGCCTGCACTTGCGCACCGACCGGCCATACAGCGATTTCGCCATTCTGTATCGCGGTAACTATCAGGCCAAGCTGATCGAGTTGAAGTTGCAACATCACCAGGTGCCCTACCGTCTCTCGGGTGGCAACAGCTTTTTCGGCCGTCAGGAAGTCAAAGATCTGATGGCCTATTTCCGCCTGATCGTGAACCCGGACGACGACAACGCCTTCCTGCGGGTCATCAACGTCCCGCGCCGGGAAATCGGTTCGACCACCCTGGAAAAACTCGGCAACTACGCCACCGAACGCAAGATTTCGATGTACGCCGCCACCGATGAAATCGGCCTGGGCGAGCATCTGGACAGCCGCTTCACTGATCGCCTGTCGCGCTTCAAGCGCTTCATGGACAAAGTCCGCGAGCAATGCGCGGGCGAAGACCCTATTTCTGCGCTGCGCAGCATGGTCATGGACATCGACTACGAGAACTGGCTGCGCACCAACAGTTCCAGTGACAAGGCGGCGGACTACCGGATGAGCAACGTCTGGTTTCTGATCGAGGCCTTGAAGAACACCCTGGAAAAAGACGAAGACGGCGAAATGACCGTCGAAGACGCCATCGGCAAGCTCGTCCTGCGTGACATGCTGGAACGCCAGCAGGAAGAGGAAGACGGCGCCGAAGGCGTGCAGATGATGACCTTGCATGCGTCCAAGGGCCTGGAATTCCCTTACGTGTTCATCATGGGCATGGAAGAGGAAATCCTCCCGCACCGCTCCAGCATCGAAGCCGACACCATCGAAGAAGAACGGCGCCTGGCTTACGTGGGGATTACCCGCGCTCGCCAGACACTGGCGTTCACCTTCGCCGCCAAGCGCAAGCAATACGGCGAGATCATCGATTGCGCACCGAGTCGCTTCCTCGATGAGCTGCCGCCGGACGACCTGGCTTGGGAAGGCAACGACGACACCCCGACCGAAGTCAAAGCCGTTCGGGGCAATTCCGCATTGGCAGATATACGCGCGATGTTAAAGCGCTAGAATTGACCATTTTCACTAGACCTTCGGCGCCAATGGCGTCAAATGAGGACAGCTTCATGGAAGCCCTGCACAAGAAAATCCGCGAAGAAGGCATCGTGCTTTCCGACCAGGTCCTGAAAGTCGATGCCTTTCTGAACCACCAGATCGACCCGGCCCTGATGAAGCTGATCGGTGACGAATTCGCCGCATTGTTCAAGGACTCGGGCATCACCAAAATCGTCACCATCGAAGCCTCGGGCATTGCCCCCGCGATCATGACCGGCCTGAACCTTGGCGTTCCGGTGATTTTTGCACGCAAGCACCAGTCCCTGACCCTGACTGAAAACCTGCTGTCGGCGACCGTGTACTCGTTCACCAAGCAGGTCGAGAGCACCGTGGCCATCTCCCCACGCCACCTGACCAGCAGCGACCGCGTGCTGATCATCGACGACTTCCTGGCCAACGGTAAGGCGTCCCAGGCGCTGATCTCGATCATCAAGCAGGCCGGCGCCACCGTGGCAGGCCTGGGGATCGTGATCGAGAAGTCGTTCCAGGGTGGCCGTGCCGAGCTGGATGCCCAGGGTTATCGCGTTGAGTCGCTGGCGCGGGTGAAGTCGCTGGCGGATGGGGTTGTGACCTTCATCGAGTGATGACGGAACCTGTGGGAGCGGGCTTGCTCGCTCCCACAGTTGTTTTGTATTGACCGTTACTGCGCGGTGGCCTTGAGGCCCGTGAGCAACAGCCGCTGAAACAGTTCCTCCTTCAACCCCTCCGGCTGCGTCAGCCCCATGCGCTCCAGATGCTCTGGAAAAGCCCCGGCCTCAGGTGCATCCAGCGCCGCCTTGCCCAACTCCAGAATTTCGGTGAGCTTGAACTTGCTCTTCAGCCAGTTCAGCGCCCGCAGCAGATCGCGCTCCTGCGCAGTGAAATCACAGCCCAGCGGATACTCCGGAAACAGCTGCGGATGCCGCGCAGCAATGGCCTGCAAGCGCTCGGGAGTGTTGTCGGCAAAGCGAGGATCGATGCGGAAAGACTTTGGCAACTTGCCGGCTTTCTGAGCCTGCTCGATAAGCCCGGGCTGGAAGCGGGAATCGCTGATGTTCAGCAAGGCCTCAATCACCGCTGAATCGGTCTGGCCGCGCAGATCGGCGATGCCGTACTCGGTGACCACGATGTCCCGCAAGTGCCTTGGGATGGTGCAATGCCCGTACTCCCAGACGATGTTGGAACTGACGTCACCGCCCGCCTCGCGCCAGCTGCGCAACAGCAGGATCGAGCGCGCGCCTTCCAATGCGTGGCCCTGGGCAACGAAGTTGTATTGCCCGCCCACGCCGCTGAGCACCCGACCGTCCTCGAGCTGATCGGCCACTCCGGCGCCGAGCAGGGTCATGGTGAATACCGTATTGATAAAGCGCGCATCGAGGCGCTGTAAACGCTTGAGTTCTTCCTGACCATAGAGCTCGTTGATGTAGCTGATGCGGGTCATGTTGAATTCGCGACGCTTGCTCTGGGGTAACTCACGCAAACGCTCGTAGAAACTGCGCGGGCCGAGGAAGAAACCGCCATGCACCGAGATCCCATCGGGTTGCGCCGCTTCATCGAGGGTGCCGGCATTCGCCCGGAGCTGGGTCGGCACATCAGGATAGACCTTGCGCCGCACGATACCGGCCTCGGCCAGCACCAGCAGGCCGTTGACGAACATTTCGCTGCAGCCGTAGAGGCCCTTGGCGAAGGGCTCGAGCCCGCCTTCTCGTTTGATCAACTGCGCCCACTGGCTGAGGTTCACATCGTCCAGTAACGCCTTGTAACCCTGGTTATCCGCCTGCCGCGCCAGCAATGCGGCCGTCAACGCGTCACCCATGGCGCCGATGCCTATCTGCAACGTCCCGCCGTCACGCACCAGCGTACTGGCGTGCAGGCCAATCAAATGATCCTGGAAACCCACCGGCATGTTGGGCGTAGAGAACAGTGTGGTGTTGTCCTTCTCGTCGATCAGCAGGTCAAATGCATCGATGCCGACTTCCGCGTCACCGGGCATGTAGGGCAAGTCGCCATGCACCTGGCCCACCAGCAGAACGGTCTCCCCGGACGCCCGGCGCTTGTCGATCATCGGCATCAGGTCGAGGGTGATGTCCGGGTTGCAGCTCAGGCTCAGGCGATCCGGGTGGTCAGCATCACTGGCGACCATTTGCGCCACCAGGTTCAAACCGGCGGCATTGATGTCCCGCGCGGCATGGCTGTAGTTGCTGCTGACGTAATCCTGCTGCGCAGTGACGCTGTGCAACAGGCTGCCAGGCTGCATGAAGAATTGCTGGATGTGGATGTTGGACGGCAAATCGTCCTTGCGCAGGCCCACCAGGAAATCCAGCTCCGGGTAGTCACCAAACACACGCTCGATAAAGGGCTCAAGAAAGCGCTTCTGCAACCCATCGCCCAACGCCGGCCGGCCCAGGCAAAGCGCGGTATAGATCGTCAGCCGCCGCTCGGGCAACTGCGCTATCCGCTGGTACAGCGCGTTGACGAATGGATTGGGCTTGCCCAGCCCCAGCGGCAGGCCCATGTGGATATGCGCCGGCAACCGGGCCAACACCTCATCAACCGCTTGCTCGATAGAACACAGCTGCACCATCTGATCCTCCCTTGGCATTTGGGTTGGACCGAGATTGACGGGTCTTTGCTGCATTGAACAGTGTTGAATGGGCAATCACATACCATGGACGACGCCGCCCCTGTGGGAGCGGGCCTGCCCGCGAACGCGGTGTGCCAGATATGTTGTTGCCGGATGTGCCGACGTCTTCGCGGGCAAGCCCGCTCCCACAGGAACATGCAGGCGGATGGTGAAATTTCGGGCCCAAAAAAGCCGCTCGAAAGCGGCTTTTTGTGCAAGAGACGGGCGTATTACAGGCCGGACATCTCTTTGATTGCGCCCTTGAGCTCATCGTCGGAGCAGTCGGCGCAGGTGCCTTTAGGCGGCATGGCGTTGATGCCAGTGATGGCCTTTGCCAGGATGCCGTCGAGGCCGCCCTGGTGGTCGGCGCGCTCTTTCCAGGCAGCCTTGTCGCCGATTTTCGGCGCGCCCAGCAGGCCGGTACCGTGGCAAGCGTTGCAGTGTTTGGCAATGACGTCTTTGGGTGCCTTGGCACCACCACCGCCAGTCGCCGCAGCGACTTCCATGCCCTTGCATTCCTGACCGGTCACGCAGACCTTGCCGACAGGCTCGATGCGTTTGGCGATTTCGTCGTTGGTCGCAGCTTGAGCGCTGGCAGCCCATAGGGCCAATACGGTTGCTGGTACAGCCAGCATTTTCATAATTAGGTTCACGCGTTCACCCTCATGGTGGCTAGTCACGCCTACGGCCACGGTTCGCAGGCGGGCGCAAGTATAACGGTTAGCCCGTCGCACTGAAACAACCCCAAAGTCGAAGGGGTCTTGTTGCACCACGGAAAAACCCTTCGGGTGCCGCTGCCATGCTGGCAGGACGCCTCTTCTGTTAGAAATTCGCCGGTGTAGCTGCGCTGATTAGTCGCGCCGGCGCGTCGAACGGATTGCGGAAACGATGCGGCTTGGTACTCTCAAAGTAGTAGCTATCGCCGGCCTCAAGCACAAAAGTTTCCAGCCCGACCACCAGCTCCAGCCGCCCTTCCACCAGAATTCCGGTTTCCTCGCCCTCATGGGTGAGCATTTCTTCGCCAGTATCAGCGCCCGGTGGGTACACCTCGGTAAGGAATGCGATGGCCCGGCTCGGATGAGCGCGGCCGACCAGTTTCATGGTCACGGCGCCATCGGAGATGTCGATCAGCTCGTTGGCTTTGTAGACGATCTGGGTCGGGACTTCCTGCAGGATCTCTTCGGAAAAGAACTCGACCATGGACATGGGTATCCCGCCCAGGACCTTGCGCAGCGAACTGATCGAGGGGCTCACGCTGTTTTTCTCGATCATCGAAATGGTGCTATTGGTGACGCCCGCGCGTTTGGCGAGTTCACGCTGCGAAAGGCCTTTGAGCTTACGGATGGATTGCAGTCGTTCACCGACGTCCAAGGCAGGAGCCTCCAGGAATCATGTTGTTGGAATATTGAGCGTCATCATGGCGACAGCGTTCAGTATTTACAACACTTGGGGGCCGATCCCGCCCTGGCGGATCGAGAGACGATGTTTCAATCCCCGGAATAGAGCACTGGCACCCGGCGCAGGTTGCAGAAGATCTGGTAGGGAATCGTCTCGGCCGCGGCAGCAACGTCGCTGGCCAGGATGTTCTTGCCCCACAACTCTACGGTCGATCCCAGGCCCGCCTGCGCAACATCGGTCAAGTCGATGCACAGCATGTCCATCGACACCCGGCCAATCAACCGGCTGCGCTGCCCCGCCACCAAAACCGGCGTGCCCGTTGGTGCCTGGCGCGGATAACCATCGGCGTAGCCCATGGCAACTACGCCAACGCGCATTGGCTTGTCGGTGATGAATCGGGCGCCGTAACCGATCGGCTCGCCGGCCGGCAGTTCACGCACGCAGATCACTTTCGATTCCAGGGTCATCACCGGCTGCAGGCGCGATGCCACGGCGTTGGACTCCTCGAACGGCGTGGTGCCGTAGAGCATGATCCCCGGACGGACCCAATCGCTGGGGATCTGCGGCCAACCGAGCACCGCCGGTGAGTTGCGCAGGCTGATTTCGGCTGACAAGCCCTGCCGCGCCGCTTCGAACACCGCCACTTGCTCAATGCTGGCCTGGCTGTGGAGTTCATCGGCGCGAGCGAAATGGCTCATCAATACGATCTTTGCCACCTTGCCGCTGGCCAGCAAACGCTGGTATCCGGCCTGATAGTCCCTGGGATGCAGGCCAACCCGGTGCATACCCGAATCGAGCTTGAGCCAGACAGTGATTGGCTTGCTCAGGGTAGCTTTTTCAATGGCTTCGAGCTGCCACAGCGAATGCACCACACACCAGAAATCGTGCTCGACGATCAACGGCAGTTCGTCGGCTTCGAAAAAACCTTCCAGCAACAACACCGGCGCCCGGATGCCCGCGGCTCGAAGCTCCAGCGCTTCTTCGATGCACGCCACGGCAAAACCGTCCGCTTCGGCTTCCAGCGCCTGGGCGCAGCGCACCGCACCATGGCCGTAGGCGTCGGCCTTGATCACCGCGAGCGCGCGGGCGCCAGTGGTTTCACGGGCAATGCGGTAGTTGTGACGCAGGGCTTGGAGGTCGATCAGGGCACGGGCTGGGCGCATGGCGGCAGGCTTCTGGGCGGTCGTGGAAATAAAAACCGGCGCTGGCTGATGGCGTTAGACCACCAACAGCACCGGGAGAGGGATCGTTGTATTGGCGCGAACGTTTACGGCAGCGCGGCGACCACCGACAGTTCCACCAGGATATGCGGCTCACACAGTTTCGCTTCAACGGTGGCACGGGCCGGGGCTACGCCTTTTGGCAGCCAGGTGTCCCACACCGAGTTCATGCCGGCGAAGTACGCGTCGATGTCCTTCAGGTAAATCGTTACCGACAGCAAACGGCTTTTGTCGGTCCCTGCCAGATCCAGCATGCGCTCGATGTTGGCCAGGGTCTCCCGGGTTTGCTGCTCAATCCCGGCGTTCATGTCGTCGCCTACTTGCCCCGCCAGGTAAACGGTGCCCCCATGGACAACGATCTGGCTCATGCGCTCATTGGTGAGCTGGCGCTGGATTGACATGCTTTGCGGTCTCCTGAATTTTGCTGCCATAACGGGAAATATCGAGGCCTTCGGCACTTATCTGCGGAGTTTTCTTCGCCATCAGATCGGCCAGCAAGCGACCGGAACCGCAAGCCATGGTCCAGCCAAGCGTACCGTGTCCGGTGTTCAGGAACAGGTTACCAAACGGGGTCGCACCCACGATTGGCGTGCCATCCGGCGTGGTCGGACGCAGGCCGGTCCAGAAACTGGCCTCGGCCAGATTGCCGCCCTGAGGATAAAGGTCGTTGACGATCATCTCCAGGGTTTCGCGTCGACGCGGGTTCAGCGACAGGTCAAAACCGGCGATTTCCGCCATGCCGCCCACGCGGATGCGGTTGTCGAAGCGGGTGATCGCGACCTTGTAGGTCTCGTCCAGGATGGTCGAAGTCGGGGCCATCGCCGGGTTGGTGATTGGCACGGTCAACGAGTAACCCTTGAGCGGGTACACCGGCGCGCGGATGCCCAATGGCTTGAGCAGTTGCGGCGAGTAGCTGCCGAGCGCCAACACGTAACGATCGGCAGTTTCCAGCTTGCCGTCGATCCAGACGCCGTTGATGCGATCACCGGCGTAATCGAGACGCTGGATGTCCTGGTCGAAACGGAATTCCACGCCGAGTTTCACGGCCATTTCGGCGAGGCGCGTGGTGAACATCTGGCAGTCGCCGGTCTGGTCGTTCGGCAGGCGCAAGGCACCGGCGAGGATATCCGTGACGTTGGCCAGGGCCGGTTCTACACGGGCAATGCCTTCACGGTCGAGCAATTCGAATGGCACACCCGACTCTTTCAAAACGGCGATGTCTTTTGCGGCGCCATCGAGTTGGGCCTGGGTACGGAACAGTTGGGTAGTCCCCAGGCTGCGGCCTTCGTAGGCAATACCGGTTTCCGCCCGCAATTCGTCCAGGCAGTCGCGGCTGTACTCGGACAGACGGACCATGCGCTCCTTGTTCACCGCATAACGGCTGGCGGTGCAGTTACGCAGCATCTGCGCCATCCACAGGTACTGGTCGATGTCGGCGGTAGCCTTGATGGCCAGCGGGGCGTGGCGCTGCAACAGCCACTTGATGGCCTTGAGCGGCACGCCTGGGGCGGCCCACGGTGAGGCATAACCCGGCGATACCTGGCCGGCGTTGGCAAAACTGGTCTCCATGGCGGCAGCCGGCTGACGATCCACCACCACCACTTCAAACCCGGCACGCGCCAGATAATAAGCACTGGTGGTACCGATGACGCCGCTACCCAAGACCATAACGCGCATGTTGTATCCCTCATCGCGGCACGCCGCTGACGTTTGTTGTTCAGACCGTAGATGTGGGCAGTGTAAAAAAGTTTAGCCAGTGCATTTCACTATATAAGCGCCTATATTTGGCGACAATTCTCGGCAAAAACGCTTTTCACGGAGGCGCATCCCCTATGCGTACCAACACACAGACAAAACGTGAGCTGGACAAGATCGACCGCAACATCCTGCGGATCCTGCAAGCGGACGGACGTATTTCCTTCACTGAGCTTGGGGAAAAGGTCGGGCTGTCCACCACGCCCTGTACCGAGCGGGTTCGGCGCCTGGAGCGCGAAGGAATCATCATGGGCTACAACGCCCGGCTCAACCCGCAGCACCTCAAGGGGAGTCTGCTGGTGTTCGTTGAGATCAGTCTCGACTACAAGTCTGGCGATACTTTCGAAGAATTCCGGCGCGCCGTGCTGAAACTACCTCACGTGCTGGAATGCCATCTGGTGTCAGGGGACTTCGACTACCTGGTGAAGGCGCGGATTTCCGAGATGGCCTCGTACCGCAAATTGCTGGGCGACATCCTGCTCAAGCTGCCGCATGTACGCGAGTCCAAGAGCTATATCGTGATGGAAGAGGTGAAGGAGAGCTTGAGCTTGCCGATTCCGGATTGAGTTTTTGCGAGGCCTGTCAGGACCTCATCGCGGCGGTTCGACGCCTCGACAAGCCCGCTCCCACAGGGTTTTGCTGTGAACACAGATCCTGTGACCGACGCAAAATACTGTGGGAGCGGACTTGCTCCGGGAGGCGTTCCGACGATGCAGGCGACTCGGTCCAAAGGCTAGACCAACACCTGCCGATTCCCCGCCATGTACTCGAACACCTGCTTCTCCACCCGAGGATGGATCAACTCCGCCGGCCGCCGCCCATTCGGGCATGGCAGCGTATTGGTCGTGCCGAACAACCGACAGATCAGCGGGCGCTCCTCATACACCGTGCAGCCATTTGGCCCCAGGTGCACACAGTTGAGCTCTTCCATGGCCGCGTCCTGCTCGGCGCGGGTCTTGCGCGGCAGGCGGGACATTTCTTCGGGCGAAGTCGTCACCGGTCCGCAACAGTCATGGCAGCCGGGTACGCACTCGAACGAGGGGATCTGCTGACGCAGCTCGCGGATTTTCTGACTGTTGCAACTCATCCAGGTCCAGACCCAAAAACGCTATAGAACCAGGATTTTGCCGCAAACACCCCTATCCCGTCTGCCTTGGCCGACCAATGTTGCCCGTATCGGAAGGCGCGGCTTATGCTCCGTCAAATTTATCAGGACCTGAATCAGGATGAAGCCCATGAACGCCGGCGCCCAGCACGCTGCCTCCTATTACGCCGCCAGCAGCGTGTATCAGCCCGACTATCCAGCGCTGACGGGTGAGGTGGTAGCGGATGTGTGCGTGGTCGGTGGTGGGTTTTCCGGGCTGAACACCGCGCTGGAACTGGCCGAGCGCGGCCTCGATGTGGTGCTGCTCGAGGCCCGCAAAGTGGGCTGGGGCGCCAGCGGGCGCAATGGCGGGCAATTGATCCGCGGCGTCGGCCATGGCCTCGATCAGTTCGCCAACGTGATCGGCTCGGAGGGCGTGCGTGAGATGAAACTCATGGGCCTGGAGGCAGTGGAAATCGTGAGGCAGCGCGTCGAGCGATTTCGGATCCCTTGCGACCTGACCTGGGGCTACTGCGACCTCGCCAACAAACCCCGCGACCTGGAAGGCTTTGCCGAAGACGCCGAAGAACTGCGCAGCCTGGGTTATCGCTATGAAACCCGACTGCTGCAAGCGAGTGAAATACACACGGTGGTGGGTTCAGATCGTTATGTTGGCGGCCTCATCGACATGGGGTCGGGGCATTTGCATCCGTTGAACCTGGCGCTGGGTGAAGCGGCCGTCGCACAGCAACTGGGGGTGAGGCTGTTCGAGCAGTCAGCCGTGACCGGCATCGATTACGGCCCCGAAGTCAAAGTGCGCACCGCCCAGGGCTCGGTACGCGCCAAAACCCTGGTGCTGGGGTGCAACGCCTACCTCAACCAGCTCAACCCTCAACTGAGCGGCAAAGTGCTGCCCGCCGGCAGTTACATCATCGCCACCGAACCCTTGAGCGAGGAGCAGGCTCACGCGCTGCTGCCGCAGAACATGGCAGTCTGTGACCAACGGGTGGCACTGGATTACTACCGGCTCTCGGCGGATCGGCGCTTGCTGTTCGGCGGCGCCTGCCATTACTCAGGGCGAGATCCGAAGGATATCGCGGCGTACATGCGGCCAAAGATGCTTGAGGTATTCCCGCAACTGGATGGGGTGAGGATCGACTTTCAGTGGGGCGGGATGATTGGCATTGGCGCCAATCGCCTGCCGCAGATCGGCCGGCTCAAGGATCAACCCAATGTCTATTACGCCCAGGCGTATTCCGGCCATGGGGTGAACGCCACACACCTGGCGGGCAAGTTGCTGGCCGAGGCCATCAGCGGCCACCACAGTGGAGGGTTCGATCTGTTTGCCAAGGTGCCCCACATGACCTTTCCGGGCGGCAAGCATTTGCGTTCGCCGTTGCTGGCGCTGGGGATGTTGTGGCATCGGCTAAAGGAGTTGGTCTGACAGATTTTTGGTGACTGTATCGGCCCCATCGCGGGCAAGCCCGCTCCCACAATGGTCCGGTGTATACAGATCCACTGTGGGAGCGGGCTTGCCCGCGATGGGGCCGATACAAACTACATCAAAATCAGATCCTCCAGAAAGGCTTCAACCCCTCCTCCACCGCCTGTTCCCGGGTCAAGCCAATGTCCTTGAGCTGCGCCGGCGTCAGGTCGAGCAGCGCCTTGCGCGTGTGCAGACGTTGCCGGAACAGGGCCCAGCGGCTGAGGCCAGACGCGGCGTTGCGCATGGGCGCCTCGCGCGCATCGTTTTTCTGCCCTGCCTCCAGTTCCTGACTGCGTAACGTCAGCCGCACATCGCTCAAGCCGTTCATGTTGATTGCTCCTGTTTACTTGGGTAGCCAGAGGTTTCATGATGCGTGGGTGAGCAAAAGCATTACAGATCCAATACACAGGTATTAATTCCATACAGACTTGCCGATTCCGCCACTGAATCAGCATTTTTGGCTCGATCTGTACTGGTCAGCCTAATCACCCATCTTGAGACTGCGCCATGACCCTTTACGTAAACCTCGCCGAGTTGCTCGGCACGCGTATCGAACAAGGCTTCTATCGCCCCGGTGACCGGCTGCCCTCGGTGCGGGCCTTGAGCGTGGAGCACGGGGTCAGCCTGAGCACGGTGCAACAGGCCTATCGGGTACTGGAAGACAGCGGGCTGGCGATGCCCAAACCCAAGTCAGGTTATTTCGTGCCGGTTGGCCGTGAGCTGCCGGAATTGCCGGCGATTGGCCGCCCGGCGCAACGCCCGGTGGACATTTCGCAGTGGGATCAAGTGCTGGAACTGATTCGCGCCGTACCGCGCAAGGACGTGGTGCAACTGGGTCGCGGCATGCCGGACATCACCACGCCCACCATGAAGCCGCTGCTGCGCAACCTCGCGCGCATCAGTCGCCGACAGGACATGCCGGGGCTGTATTACGACAACATCCACGGCTCCCTGGAGCTGCGCGAACAGATCGCCCGTTTGATGCTCGATTCAGGCTGCCAGTTGACCGCCAACGATCTGGTGGTCACCACCGGTTGCCACGAAGCGCTGTCCACCAGCATCCGCGCGATCTGCGAGCCGGGCGACATCGTTGCCGTCGACTCGCCGAGCTTTCATGGCGCCATGCAGACACTCAAGGGCTTGAACATGAAAGCCCTGGAAATCCCCACCGACCCACTCACCGGGATCAGCCTCGATGCCCTGGAACTGGCCCTGGAGCAATGGCCGATCAGGGCCATACAGTTGACCCCCAACTGCAATAACCCGCTGGGCTACATCATGCCGGAGTCGCGCAAACGTGCCCTGCTGACCCTGGCACAGCGCTTCGACGTGGCGATTATCGAAGATGATGTGTATGGCGAATTGGCTTACAACTACCCGCGACCGCGCACCATTAAATCCTTCGACGAAGATGGCCGCGTCCTACTTTGCAGTTCATTTTCCAAGACCCTGGCCCCCGGCCTGCGCATTGGCTGGGTTGCACCGGGCCGCTATCTTGAGCGGGTACTGCACATGAAGTACATCAGCACGGGTTCCACCGCGCCGCAACCGCAGATCGCCATTGCCGAATTTCTCAAGGCCGGTCACTTTGAACCGCATTTAAGGCGGATGCGCACGCAATACCAGCGCAATCGCGACATGATGATTGATTGGGTCAGCCGCTATTTCCCCGCCGGCACTCGGGCAAGCCGTCCCCAGGGCAGCTTCATGCTGTGGGTGGAGCTACCCGATGGCTTCGACACCTTGAAACTCAATCGCGCGCTGCACGACGAAGGCGTACAGATTGCCGTGGGCAGCATCTTTTCCGCCTCGGGCAAGTATCGCAATTGCCTGCGGATGAACTACGCTGCCAAGCCAACACCGCAGATCGAAGAAGCGGTGCGCAAGGTGGGCGCAGCAGCCATCAAACTGCTCGCGGAAAATGACAGCTTCACTGACTGACTTTTTCGCTTTAATCAGCGTCCATATGCCGACACCCGCCGCCATTCGGAAAGATCCTACGTGAGAGTCAGACAGCCCCTGCTTGGTCTTTTGCTGCTCGCTTCACTCTTGGGCGGCTGCGCCGGCCTGGATGTGCAACGTCACCCGAGTCAGGCGCTGCCGGCCAGTGATTCGGCGTTTGGCCGCTCGATCCAGGCCCAGGCCGAGCCCCATGAAGGCAAATCCGGCTTTCGCCTGCTGTCCAACAGCAGCGAGGCCTTCATGGCCCGGGCCGAGCTGATCCGCAACGCCCAAAGCAGCATCGATTTGCAGTACTACATCGTCCACGACGGCATCAGCACGCGCATGCTGGTGGAGGAACTGCTCAAGGCAGCCGACCGTGGCGTACGAGTCCGGATTCTGCTCGACGACACCACCAGCGATGGCCTGGACTGGATCATCGCCACGCTGGCCGCACACCCGCAGATCCAGATCCGTCTGTTCAATCCACTGCACCTGGGTCGTTCCACTGGTGTGACGCGGGCCATGGGTCGACTGTTCAACCTGTCGCTGCAACACCGGCGCATGCACAACAAGTTGTGGCTGGCCGACAACAGCGCGGCCATCGTCGGCGGGCGCAACCTGGGCGATGAATATTTCGATGCCGAACCCAATTTCAATTTCACCGACATCGACTTGTTGAGCGTCGGCCCGGTCGCCGAGCAGCTTGGCCACAGTTTCGACCAGTACTGGAACAGCGCGCTGAGCAAGCCGATCGACGAATTCCTGTCGAGCAAGCCTACGCAAAAGGACCTGCAAAACACCCGCACGCGCCTGGAAGAATCATTGGAGGAGACGCGCAAACAGAATCACGCGCTGTATCAACAACTGATGACTTACACCACACAGCCGCGCCTGGATATCTGGCGCCGAGAGCTGATCTGGGCCTGGAACCAGGCGTTGTGGGACGCGCCGAGCAAAGTCCTGGCAGACGGCGAGCCCGACCCGCTCCTGCTGCTGACCACGCAGTTGGCGCCTGAGCTCAACAGGGTCAGCAAAGAGCTGATCATGATCTCGGCCTACTTCGTCCCAGGACAGCCAGGGCTGGTTTACCTCACGGGCCGCGCAGACGCCGGCGTCTCGGTCAGCCTGTTGACCAATTCGCTGGAGGCTACCGACGTGCCGGCGGTGCATGGCGGTTATGCGCCCTACCGCCGGGCGCTGCTGGAACATGGGGTGAAATTGTACGAATTGCGTCGCCAGCCCGGCGAAGGCGGCGGCAGCGGGCCGCACATCTTCTACAGCAAGTCGTTTCGCGGTTCCGATTCCAGCCTGCACAGCAAGGCGATGATCTTCGACCAGCAGAAATCTTTCATCGGCTCATTCAATTTCGATCCGCGCTCCGTGCTGTGGAACACTGAGGTCGGCGTGCTGGTCGACAGCCCCGAGCTGGCGACCCATGTGCGTAAGGCAGCGCTGGAGGGTATGGCACCGCCGCTAAGCTATGAAGTGAAACTGGAAAATGACCGGATTGTCTGGGTCACCGAGGACGATGGCCAGATGCACACACTGACCCGTGAGCCCGGCAGCTACTGGCGCCGGTTCAATGCGTGGATCAGCAAGGCGGTAGGGTTGGAGAAGATGCTCTAACTCAAACTTTCCCTCCCCCTGTAGGAGCGAGCATGCTCGCTCCTACAGGAGACAGAAGGAAGCAGAAGGGACCAGGCCAGGCTCAGGCCGGTTCGGCCACCGTGCCAAACGCCCCCTGTCGGGTCAGCAGAATCACCAGGCCCAAGGCCCCTGCGGCCATGAACAACGGCAAGGCGTGCCCACTGATCCACTGACTGCCCGCACCAGCCACCAGCGGCCCCACCAGGCATCCCACGCCCCACAGCTGCGCAATGTGCGCATTGGCTCGCACCAGCGCATCGTCGCGATATCGCTCGCCGATCAGGATCAGCGACAACGTGAACAAGCCACCGGCACTGGCGCCGAACAGCACCCACAGCGGCCAGATCAACAACGTATTGAGCAGCAACGGGATGGCGAGGCTCGAAAGCAGCAGCACCACCGCGCAACCGCCAAACAGGGTGCGACGCGACAGACGATCCGCCAACGCACCGATCGGCAGTTGCAGCAAGGCATCTCCCAACACGACGGTGCTGACCATTGCCAGGGCGATGTCCGTGGTAAAGCCCTGTTGCAGGCAGTAGACCGGCAGCAAAGTCAGGATCATTGCTTCGAACGCGGCGAACAATGCCACGCCCCAGGCGATCGCCGGCAACCCCCGGCAAAACACCCACAAGTCGCCAAACGTCACGCTGCACGCTTCGCTGCTGGGCGCGCCGCTGCGACCCAGCAACAGGAACGGTGCGGCCGTGAGCAAGCCGACGCCAACCCAGAATCCGTAATCGTGCTCGGTGCCCAATACGCCCAGTAACACCGGGCCGGCCAACTGGCTCAACGCATAGCTGCTGCCATACAGCGCCACCAGCCGACCGCGCCATTGCTCGACGACCAACTGGTTGATCCAGCTCTCGCCAAGGATGAACACCAAGGTCAGGATGACGCCGATCATCAGGCGCAGCACCAGCCACACCGGGTAACTGGGCAACAGGGCCAACAGACCGATCGATACCGCCCCGGCCCACAGGCACAGGCGCATCAGATTGGCGGTGCCGAGGCGCGCCGCCAGGTGGCTGGAGATTTTCGCACCCAGCAACACGCCAATCGCCGGCATTGCCGCCATCACACCAATGGCAAACGAGCCGTAGCCCCAGCCTTCCAGGCGAAACGACACCAGCGGCATGCTCACACCCAGGGCCAGGCCAACGCTCAAGACAGCGGCCAACACGGCGAAATAAGTCGCCCAACGCATGTTCCACGCTCCTGTGGATAACTATTCTCTGCAGGCATCACAAAGCAAATGTGGGAGCGGGCTTGCTCGCGAATGCGGCGGGTCAGTCAACATCATTGCTGAATGACACACCGAATTCGCGAGCAAGCCCGCTCCCACAAGGGATCTGTGGAGTTCAGAGGCCCCCTGAGGGCCTCGTCACCGGCTTACAACTTGATCCAGGTCGCCTTCAGTTCGGTGTATTTGTCGAATGCGTGCAGCGACTTGTCGCGGCCGTTACCAGACTGCTTGAAGCCACCGAACGGGGCGGTCATGTCGCCACCATCGTATTGGTTCACCCACACGCTACCGGCACGTAAGGCCCGGGCAGTCAGGTGCGCCTTGGAGATGTCCTGGGTCCACACGGCAGCAGCCAGGCCATACGGCGTGTCGTTGGCAATCGCGATGGCTTCCTCGGCGGTATCGAAGGCGATGACCGACAGCACCGGGCCGAAAATTTCTTCCTGGGCGATTTTCATCGCATTACTCACGCCGTCGAAAATCGTCGGCTCAACGTAGGTGCCACCGGTTTCCTGCAGCGTACGCTTGCCGCCAGCGACCAATTTGGCGCCATCGCTGTGGCCAGACTCGATGTACGACAGCACGGTATTCATCTGCTGGGTATCGACCAGCGCGCCAACGTTGGTCGCCGGATCCAGCGGGTTGCCCGGCTTCCAGGTTTTCAACGCTTCGATCACCAGAGGCAGGAATTTATCCTTGATCGAACGCTCGACCAGCAGGCGCGATCCGGCGGTGCAGACTTCGCCCTGGTTGAAGGCGATAGCACCCGCGGCAGCCTCAGCGGCGGCTTGCAAGTCCGGGGCATCGGCGAACACGATGTTTGGGCTCTTGCCTCCGGCTTCGAGCCAGACACGCTTCATGTTCGACTCGCCGGAGTAGACCAGCAGTTGCTTGGCGATCTTGGTCGAACCGGTAAACACCAGGGTGTCGACGTCATTGTGCAGACCCAGGGCCTTGCCGACCGTATGACCGTAACCCGGCAGCACGTTCAGCACGCCTTTCGGAATGCCGGCTTCGACAGCCAGCGCCGCGATGCGGATGGCGGTCAGCGGTGATTTTTCCGACGGCTTGAGCACCACCGAGTTACCGGTGGACAGCGCCGGCCCCAGTTTCCAGCAAGCCATCATCAGCGGAAAGTTCCATGGCACGATGGCGCCAACCACGCCCACGGGCTCACGGGTGACCAGGCCCAATTGGTCGTGCGGGGTCGCGGCGACTTCGTCGTAGATCTTGTCGATGGCCTCCCCGCTCCAGCTCAGGGCCTGCGCCGCGCCGGGAACGTCGATGTACAGGGAGTCGCTGATCGGCTTGCCCATGTCCAGGGTTTCGAGCAAGGCCAGCTCTTCGGCGTGCTGCTTGAGCAGGCCGGCGAAGCGAATCATCGTGGCTTTACGCTTGGTCGGCGCCAGGCGCGACCAGACGCCGGAATTGAATGTGGCACGGGCATTTTCCACCGCACGCTGGGCATCGGCAGCGTCACAGCTGGCGATCTTACCCAGCAGACGGCCATCGACCGGGCTGATGCAGTCAAAAGTCTCGCCGGAGACAGCATCGGTGTATTCGCCATTGATGTACGCGCGGCCTTCGATTTTCAGATCGCGAGCACGTTGCTCCCAATCGGCACGAGTCAGGGTGGTCATTCGAGTGTCCTCCTCTTATTGAATACGAGCGCCGCGCGTTTTTCGCGGGCGTCCCCGGCAATCTGCCCGGCCAGCCTGTTAATCGGCGCAGAGCAACCGCCACCCTAAACCAGTGAGCGGGGTTGTTTCAATATATTTGACATAAGGTCGGCAAACGGCCTTGCGGTGTTCAATTTAATAAACATAGACTTTGGACATTCCAGCCACTCGCGCCGCAATCACGGGGGATTACAACAATGAGCATCCAGAACATCGTCGACTTCAGCCAGGCCACCACCGAGGCAGAACGCTACCGGCCAGACCCGGCGAAAATCCTCAAGGGCGATCCTGAACAGGTGGTGTTCAACCACTACAACAGCCCGTGCGGCCAGTTGAACGCCGGTGTCTGGGAAGGTGCGGTGGGCCAGTGGCACGTGAACTTCACCGAGCACGAGTATTGCGAAATCATCCAGGGCGTTTCGGTGCTGCGCGACAACGACGGCAACAGCAAGACCGTGCGCGCCGGAGATCGCTTCGTCATCCCGGCCGGGTTCCGGGGCACCTGGGAAGTGCTTGAGCCGTGCCGCAAGATTTATGTGGCGTTTGAGCAGAAGGCCTGAGGACAGGGCTGAACCGGATCTCTGTAATGACCAGAACAGACAATACAAATCCATCAGGCACAAAAAAGGCCCGTATCTCGCGATACGGGCCTTTTTCACAAGAGGGGAAAATCAATTACTTGATTTTGCCTTCTTTGTAGATCACGTGCTTGCGAACAACCGGATCAAATTTCTTGATCTCGATTTTGTCCGGAGTAGTGCGCTTGTTCTTGTCGGTAGTGTAGAAGTGACCAGTACCGGCGCTCGAAATCAAACGAATCAATTCACGCATGATTATCTCCCTTAGATCTTGCCAGCTTTGCGGATGTCGGCCAGAACGGCAGTGATGCCGCGCTTGTCGATGATACGCATGCCTTTGGCAGATACGCGCAGACGCACGAAACGTTTCTCTTCTTCAACCCAGAAGCGGTGATGCTGCAGGTTAGGCAGGAAACGACGACGGGTTTTGTTGTTTGCGTGGGAAATGTTATTCCCAGTCACCGGACCCTTACCGGTAACTTGACATACTCTAGACATGCCTCAGCCCTCTAAAACCACATGCCCAACCCGGCATGGGTTGGCCGCTTAATCTCTAGTCATTGTGGCGCCAGGCGCCGCGATTCTTTAGAGGTCTTACCGGCTACACCTACAGTGAAGGAACCGGGCCCCTAGAAAAGAGCGCTGCTTTATACCAGAAAGACTGGGGTGCAACAACATTCGGTGTGCGCTGAATCAACAAAAACCCCAATTTTCCGGCTTCAGGCGCCTTGAACAAAGGCTGCCGACGCTGGCGACCGCTCGTCGCAGAAAACCGCCTTACAGACGAGCCCGACGATTTTCCCGGTCGACGCCTGCAAAAACAAGGGCACCTCGTCCCCTAAAAATGAAAAAGGGGATAGTCATTTGCAAAGGAGCCCACTAGGGTAAGCCTTTTCCAGACTGCACTTGCAGATGGGCCTTCGATCTGTAAAGGAATCCGACCATGCGCCTTGCTGCCCTACCGCTGTTGCTTGCCCCGCTTCTGTTGAGCCCATTGGCCCAGGCCGCCGCCCTGAGCGTGTGCACCGAGGCCAGCCCTGAAGGGTTCGATGTGGTGCAATACAACTCGCTGACCACCACCAATGCCTCGGCCGACGTGCTGATGAACCGCCTGGTGGACTTCGACACTGCCAGCGGCAAAGTGGTCGCCGGGCTGGCCGAGAGCTGGGAAGTCACGCCCGACGGATTGACCTACGTGTTCAAGCTGCGCCCGCAGGTGAAGTTCCACCGCACCGAGTATTTCAGTCCGAACCGCGACCTCACGGCCGAAGACGTGAAGTTCAGCTTCGATCGCATGCTCGACCCGGCGAATCCCTGGCATAAAGTCGCCCAGAGCGGTTTCCCGCACGCGCAATCGATGCAACTGCCAACGCTGATCAAGAAAATCGACGCGCTGGACCCGCTGACCGTGCGCTTCACGCTGGATCACGCCGACTCGACTTTCCTCGCCACCCTGAGCATGGGTTTCGCCTCGATCTACTCGGCCGAGTACGCCGACAAACTGATGAAGGCTGGCACGCCCGAGAAACTCAACAGTCAGCCGATTGGCACCGGGCCGTTCGTGTTCACACGCTTCCAGAAAGACGCCTCGGTTCGTTACAAGGCCAACCCGGACTACTTTGGCGGCAAACCTTCAGTGGACCCCCTGATTTTCGCCATCACGCCGGACGCCAACGTCCGCTTGCAGAAACTGCGGCGTAACGAATGCCAGATCGCCCTGTCGCCTAAACCTCTGGACGTGCAAGCAGCGCTGAAAGAGCCGACCTTGAAAGTCGAAAAGACCGACGCCTTCATGACGGCGTTCGTCGGCATCAACAGCCAGCACCCGCCGCTGGACAAACCTGAGGTGCGGCAGGCGATCAACCTGGCGTTCGACAAGACCAGCTACCTCAAAGCCGTGTTCGAAGACACCGCCGAAGCGGCCAACGGTCCGTACCCGCCAAACACCTGGAGCTACGCGAAGAACCTGCCGGGTTACGCGCACGATGTCGAGAAAGCCAAGGCACTGATGGCCAAGGCCGGGCTCAAGGAAGGCTTCCAGACCACCATCTGGACGCGCCCGTCGGGCAGCTTGCTCAACCCCAACCCGAGCCTCGGCGCGCAGATGCTGCAATCGGACCTGGCGGAAATCGGCATCCAGGCCGAGATTCGGGTGATCGAATGGGGCGAACTGATCCGCCGGGCCAAGGCCGGCGAACACGACCTGCTTTTCATGGGCTGGGCGGGCGACAACGGCGACCCGGACAACTTCCTCACGCCGCAGTTTTCCTGCGCTGCGGTCAAGTCCGGCACCAACTTCGCCCGCTACTGCAACCAGGACCTGGACCGGCTGATCAGTGCCGGCAAGACCACGGGCGAACAAGGCGTACGAACCAAGTTGTATGAACAGGCACAAGCGCAGATCCAGCAACAGGCACTCTGGCTGCCACTGGCCCACCCGACGGCCTTCGCCCTGACACGCAAGGACGTCACCGGTTATACGGTGAGCCCGTTTGGGCGGCAGGATTATTCTAAAATCAGCTTCAAGCCATAAGCTTCGAGCTCCAAGTTAAAGCAGTCCTCGCACCGCTTTAGCTTGGAGCTTGAAGCTTGAAGCTTGAAGCTTGAAGCTGCTCCCCTACATCCACCCATACTCTGCCATCGACAACGGATCCCCATCGCCGATGATGAAGTGATCCAATACGCGCACGTCGATCAGGCTCAGCGCCTCTTGCAGGCGCCTGGTTAATTTTCGATCAGCTTCACTGGGGTCCGAATTGCCCGATGGGTGGTTGTGACACAGAATCAACGCCGCAGCGTTGTGGGCCAGGGCACGCTTGACCACCTGGCGCGGATAAACACTGGTGGTATCGATGGAGCCGCGAAACAGCGACTCGAACGCCAGCACTCGGTGCTTGGAATCAAGGAACAGGCAGCCGAAGACCTCATGGGGCTCATGGCGCAGCATCGACTTGAGGTACTCACGCACCACCACGGGATTCTCCAGTACGGAATCATGCCGAAGCCGCTCCGCCAGATGTCGCCGAGCCATCTCCAACACCGCCTGCAACTGCACGAACTTGGCCGGCCCGAGACCGAGCTGGCCGCTGAAGGTGCGCAAATCTGCCTCCATCAACCGGCGCAGACTGCCAAATTGGCTTAATAGATGGCGCGCCAGATCCACGGCGCTTTTACCGGACACCCCGGTACGGAGGAAGATCGCCAGCAGCTCGGCGTCCGAGAGACTCGTCGAGCCCTGCTCCAACAGTTTCTCCCGCGGCCGCTCCGCCGCCGGCCAATTGCGAATACTCATAACACCTCCCTGGTCTGTGGGCGCCGCTGCTCCATAGCGGTCGCTGTGATATCTTAGCCCATCTTTTTTGTGGGCGATTTCACTCCTGGGGAGGGGGTATCGCCACACAGTCATCAACGAAATGAAAGGCAGACCTATGCAGCGGCTGTATCGGAAACGCATCGTTCTGGGCGTCGGCGGCGGCATTGCAGCCTACAAGAGCGCCGACCTGGTTCGCCGCCTGATCGACCAGGGCGCCGAGGTGCGCGTGGTCATGACCCGTGGTGGCAGCGAGTTCATCACCCCACTGACCATGCAAGCGTTGTCCGGCCATCCGGTCCACCTGGACCTGCTGGACCCTGCGGCCGAAGCCGCCATGGGCCACATCGAGCTGGCCAAATGGGCCGACATGGTGCTGATCGCCCCGGCCACCGCCGACCTGATCGCCCGTCTGGCCCAAGGCATCGCCGATGACCTGTTGACCACGCTGGTGCTGGCCACCGATGCCGTGGTCGCCATTGCCCCGGCAATGAACCAGGCCATGTGGCGCGATCCGGCGACCCAGGCCAACCTGCAGGTCCTCGAAAGCCGCGACATCAAGGCCTTTGGTCCTGCCTCCGGGAGCCAGGCCTGCGGCGACGTCGGCCTGGGCCGCATGCTCGAAGCCGTCGATCTCGCCCAATGCGCCGCTGACTGCTTCAAACGCCAGGCGCTGACGGGCAAACACGTACTGATCACCGCTGGCCCGACCCAGGAAAACATTGACCCGGTGCGCTACATCACCAACCACAGCTCCGGGAAAATGGGCTTTGCCCTGGCCGAAGCCGCAGTGGAAGCCGGCGCCCGCGTCACCCTGATCACCGGCCCGGTGCATCTGCCGACCCCGGATCGCGTCACGCGAATCGACGTAGTCAGCGCCCGCGACATGCTGGCCGCCTGCGAAGCCGCGATCCCTTGCGACCTGTTCATCGCCTCGGCAGCAGTCGCGGATTACCGCCCGGAAGTGGTCGCCCCACAAAAACTCAAGAAAGACCCTACGAGCGGCGACGGCCTGTTGCTACAGATGGTGCGCAACCCGGACATCCTGGCCACCATTGCCACGCGCCCCGACCGTCCGTTCAGTGTCGGTTTCGCCGCCGAGACCGAACACCTGCTCGACTACGCTGCACGCAAGTTGAAAGACAAGAACCTCGATCTGATCGTCGCCAACGACGTCGCCAACCCGAGCATTGGCTTCAACAGTGAAGAAAACGCCTGCAGCGTGATCGACCGAGAGCTGCACGCCACGCTTTTCGCCCAGACCAGCAAGGGCAAAATCGCTCGCCAACTGATCACTTTTATCGCCGAACGTCTGAACCAGGTTTAATTCAATGCACGCTTTGCAAGCCAAAATCCTCGACCCACGCATCGGCAGCGAATTCCCGCTGCCCCAGTACGCCACGCCAGGCTCCGCCGGCCTCGACCTGCGCGCGATGCTGGACAAGGACACCATCATCCGGCCTGGTGAAACCCTGCTGATCCCGACCGGCCTGTCCGTCTACATCGGTGATCCGGGCCTGGCCGCGCTGATTCTGCCGCGCTCCGGCATGGGGCATAAGCACGGTATCGTGCTGGGTAACCTGGTCGGCCTGATCGACTCCGATTACCAGGGCCCACTGATGGTGTCGTGCTGGAACCGTGGCCAAAACGACTTCAACATCGTGGTTGGCGAGCGCCTGGCCCAGCTGGTGCTGGTTCCCGTCGTACAGGCCCACTTCGAAATGGTCGAAGAGTTCGTAGAAACCGAGCGTGGCACGGGTGGTTTCGGGCATTCCGGCCGCCATTGATCCAAGTTCAGGCTGGGCGCCCTGCCCGGCCTGATCCGTTTTCGGCATTTTCAGGATGAAAATTGCACCGAGGTGATCTGCAGGGTTTAGCGCTGAAATCAAGGCATTGGTGGCTCGGATGCGAGCCCGCTTGGGTGGCATGGCCTTTTCGCACCACGAACTCTCTGCGCAAAACGCCGTCATACCCTTCAGTTTGAGCCAGCCGGCGAGCTTTTTCCGCGCACAGGTCCAGTCATTTTCGAGATGGAGCATCCCTACAGATGAACACCCCAGCCACCGTCGTACCCAAGTTCCCAGACAGCATTTTCCGCGCCTATGACATTCGTGGCACCGTTCCGGAGTTCCTCAATGCCGAGACCGCCTACTGGCTGGGCCGCGCCATTGGCGCACAGAGCCTGGCCCAAGGTGAACCGAACGTTTGCGTAGGCCGTGATGGCCGCCTGTCGGGCCCGGAACTGGTGGCTCAACTGATCAAGGGCCTGGCCGAAGCGGGCTGCCACGTCAGCGACGTCGGCCTGGTGCCGACGCCTGCCCTGTACTTCGCCGCCAATGTACTGGCGGGCAAGTCCGGTGTGATGCTCACCGGCAGCCACAACCCGTCGAACTACAACGGCTTCAAGATCGTCATCGCCGGCGACACGCTCGCCAACGAGCAGATCCAGGCCCTGCATGACCGCCTCAAGACCAACAACTTGACCCGCGGCAACGGCAGCGTCACTCAAGTCGAAATTCTCGATCGCTACAACACGCAAATCGTCCAGGACATCAAACTGGCGCGCCGCCTGAAAGTCGTGGTCGATTGCGGTAACGGCGCCGCCGGCGTAATCGCCCCGCAACTGATCGAAGCACTCAACTGCGAAGTCATCCCGCTGTTCTGTGAAGTCGACGGCAACTTCCCCAATCACCATCCGGATCCGGGCAAACCCGAGAATCTCGAAGACCTGATCGCCAAGGTCAAGGAAACCAACGCCGACATCGGCCTGGCCTTCGACGGCGACGGCGATCGTGTCGGCGTGGTGACCAACACCGGCAGCATCGTCTACCCGGACCGCCTGCTGATGCTGTTCGCCCGCGACGTGGTGGCGCGCAACCCGGACGCGGAAATCATTTTCGACGTCAAATGCACCCGTCGACTGACGCCGCTGATCAAGGAATACGGTGGCCGGCCGCTAATGTGGAAGACCGGTCACTCGTTGATCAAAAAGAAAATGAAACAATCCGGCGCCCTGTTGGCCGGCGAAATGAGCGGGCACATCTTCTTCAAGGAGCGCTGGTTCGGTTTCGACGACGGCATTTACAGCGCCGCCCGGCTGCTGGAGATCCTGAGCAAGGAAAAATCCAACGCGGAGGAGCTGTTCGCGACCTTCCCGAACGATATTTCTACGCCGGAAATCAATATCCATGTGACCGAAGAGAGCAAATTCAGCATCATTGATGCATTGCACGACGCGCAGTGGGGCGAAGGCGCCGACCTGACCACCATTGACGGCGTGCGAGTCGACTATGCCAAAGGCTGGGGCCTGGTTCGCGCCTCCAACACCACACCGGTGCTGGTGCTGCGCTTCGAGGCCGATGACGAGGCAGAACTTTCGCGCATCCAGGACGTTTTCCGCGTCCAGTTGAAGCGTGTTGCACCTGATCTCCAACTACCGTTCTGATTCACCCGGAGCCCTGAATGACCCTCGAACGCGAAGCCGCTGCCAACACCGCCAAGGTCCTGTCCGAAGCGCTGCCTTACATCCGCCGCTATGTCGGCAAGACGCTGGTGATCAAGTACGGCGGCAACGCGATGGAAAGCGAGGAGCTGAAAACCGGCTTCGCCCGCGACATCGTGCTGATGAAGGCCGTGGGCATCAACCCGGTGGTGGTTCACGGCGGCGGCCCGCAAATCGGTGACCTGCTCAAGCGCCTGTCGATCGAAAGCCACTTTGTCGATGGCATGCGCGTCACCGACGCTGCCACCATGGACGTGGTGGAAATGGTCCTCGGCGGCCAGGTGAACAAGGACATCGTCAACCTGATCAACCGTCACGGCGGCAGCGCCATCGGCCTGACCGGTAAAGACGCCGAGCTGATTCGCGCGAAGAAGCTCACCGTGACCCGCCAAACCCCGGAGATGACCCAGCCGGAAATCATCGACATCGGCCATGTAGGCGAAGTGGTCGGCATCAACACCGACCTGCTGAACTTGCTGGTCAAGGGCGACTTCATTCCGGTAATCGCGCCGATCGGTGTGGGTGCCAACGGCGAGTCGTACAACATCAACGCGGACCTGGTGGCCGGTAAAGTTGCGGAGGCACTGAAAGCCGAAAAGCTGATGCTGCTGACCAACATCGCCGGCCTGATGGACAAGGAAGGCAAAGTACTGACCGGCCTGAGCACCCAGCAGGTCGACGCGCTGATCGCCGACGGCACCATCTACGGCGGCATGCTGCCCAAGATCCGTTGCGCGCTGGAAGCGGTCCAGGGCGGCGTAGGCAGCTCGCTGATCATCGACGGTCGCGTACCGAACGCGATCCTGCTGGAGATCTTCACCGATACCGGCGTGGGCACCCTGATCAGCAATCGCAAGCGTCCGTAAGGGCTGACAGATACAAAAAGACCCCACCCGGCCTGGCCGGGTGGGGTCTTTTTTTGCCTTCCATCTCACACATTACCTGTAGGAGCGAGCTTGCTCCGGGCGGCGTTCCGACGATTGCGGTGTGTCAGCCACTATTTAAGTACCTGACTCACCGCCATCGCGAGCAAGCTCGCTCCTACAGGGGATCGGGGATCAGACGCCAAACTGCGCGCGATACGCCTCGACGGCTGGCAGGTGCTGCTTGAGCTGCGGATCGTCCGCCAAAAATTCCAGCACCTGGTTCAGCGAAACGATGCTGATCACCGGGATGCCGAAGTCACGCTCGACTTCCTGAATGGCCGACAACTCACCGTTGCCGCGCTCCTGACGGTTCAGGGCAATCAGCACGCCCTTGGCCTTGGCGCCGTCCTGGGAGGCGATGATCTGCATCACTTCACGGATGGCGGTGCCGGCGGTGATCACGTCGTCGATGATCAGCACATCACCGGTCAACGGCGCGCCGACCAGGCTGCCGCCTTCACCGTGGGCCTTGGCTTCCTTGCGGTTGAAGCACCACGGCAGATCACGATCATGGTGTTCAGCCAGGGCCACTGCGGTAGCGGCTGCCAATGGAATGCCTTTGTACGCCGGGCCAAACAGAACGTCGAACGAAACACCGCTTTCCACGATGGCCGCTGCGTAGAAACGACCCAGTTGAGCCAGGGCGGAACCCGAGTTGAACAGGCCGGCATTGAAGAAATACGGACTGGTGCGCCCGGACTTCAGGGTGAACTCACCGAAGCGCAAAACGCCGCGATCGATGGCAAAACGAATGAAATCGCGCTGATACGCCTGCATGAAAAAAACCCCAAATACCACGGATTTAGCTAAATAGGTTGACGCCGTGTATCATACACGCACGCGATTTTTGGGGCCATTTATGCGGATCATCAGTGTGAACGTCAATGGTATTCAGGCTGCAGTCGAGCGAGGTTTGCTCAGTTGGCTGCAAGCACAGAATGCCGACGTCATCTGCCTGCAGGACACCCGCGCCTCCGCCTTTGAACTGGACGATCCAGCCTTCCAACTGGATGGCTACTTCCTTTATGCCTGCGAAGCTGAAGTTCCTGCCCAAGGTGGCGTGGCTTTGTATTCGCGGTTGCAACCGAAGGCAGTCATCAGCGGTCTCGGCTTCGAGACAGCCGACCGCTACGGGCGCTACCTGCAAGCCGATTTCGACAAGGTCAGCATCGCGACCTTGCTGCTTCCTTCGGGGCAGAACGGCGATGAAGACTTGAACCAGAAGTTCAAGCTAATGGACGACTTCGGCCGTTATCTGGATAAACAGCGGCGCAAACGTCGCGAGTACATATATTGTGGCTCGCTCTACGTGGCGCAACAGAAGCTGGATATCAAGAACTGGCGTGACAGCCAGCAATCTCCGGGCTTCCTGGCACCTGAACGTGCCTGGATGGACGAGATTGTCGGCAACATGGGCTATGTCGATGCCCTGCGTGAAGTCAGCCGTGAAGGCGACCAGTACAGCTGGTGGCCGGACAACGAACAGGCCGAGATGCTCAATCTCGGCTGGCGTTTCGATTACCAGATCCTGACGCCGGGCCTGCGCCGCTTCGTACGAAGCGCACGCTTGCCTCGTCAGCCACGGTTCTCGCAGCACGCGCCGCTGATCGTTGACTACGACTGGACGCTGACCATTTAAGCGTTTGCAGCACGCAAAAAAGCCGACATGACTGTCGGCTTTTTTGTGTGCACTTTTTGCCTTCCTGTAGGAGCGAGCATGCTCGCGATGGACGCCAGAACACCGCGGGGTGCCTGAATCCCCGCGTTATCGTTACAGACCATCGCGAGCATGCTCGCTCCTACAGATGATCAGGTGAATCAGCCGATCATTATTTGACCAAGCGCCAGGTAAACGGATACCGGTAAGGCAAGCCCTCATTGGCCTTCACCCCGGCGATGATCGTCAGCACCAGCGCACCAATGGCGATCAAGCCAAACAGGAAGAAGCCGATGATCACCACCATCAGCAGGAAGCAGATGGCGGACGCGATGGCGACGGTGATCTGGAAGTTCAGCGCTTCCTTGCCCTGCGCATCGACGAAAGGATCCATCTCGCGCTTCATCTGCCACAGGATCAATGGGCCAATCAGCGTGCCGAATGGAATCCAGATGCCCAGCAAGGCGGACAGGTGACAGAACATTGCCCACTGCCGGGCCTCTTTGCTGGGGGTCGGTAGCAGCTCTTGTTCGTCATTCATGATGTCCTCCTTGTCTGGAGCGGCTTGATCAGTCGGCCAGTGCGGCCTTTTGCAGTTCGAAAATCTCGGTCATGCCTTTTTTCGCCAGATCAAGCATCGCGTTCAGGTCTTCAGGCTGGAACGGCGCACCTTCAGCAGTGCCCTGAACTTCGATGAAACCGCCCGTGCTGGTCATCACCACGTTGAGGTCGGTCTCGGCGGCCGAATCTTCAAGATAGTCCAGGTCGAGTACGGCTTCACCCTGATACATGCCGACCGAAACGGCACCGATCATTTGCTTGAGCGGGTCGCCGCCTTTCAGGCCGCCGCGTTTCTTGATCACTTTCAGCGCATCGACCAGTGCAACCATGGCGCCGGTGATGGACGCGGTACGGGTGCCGCCATCGGCCTGGATCACATCGCAGTCGACGTACAGGGTGACATCGCCCAGCTTGGACATGTCCAGGGACGCGCGCAGCGAGCGGCCGATCAGACGCTGGATCTCGAGGGTACGTCCACCCTGCTTGCCGCGGCTGGCTTCACGCTGGTTACGCTCGCCGGTGGCGCGCGGCAGCATGCCGTATTCGGCGGTCAACCAGCCCTGGCCCTGGCCCTTGAGGAACCGTGGCACGCCGTTTTCGACGCTGACGGTGCAGATGACCTTGGTATCACCGAACTCGACCAGTACAGAACCCTCGGCGTGTTTGGTGTAGTTGCGGGTGATGCGGATCGAGCGGAGCTGATCGGCGGCGCGACCACTTGGACGTTTCATAGGGAATACCTGTACGGGGGACGGAAAACTGCGGGCATTATAGAGCCGTGCACCGAGCCTGGGCACTTCTAAAACACCCGCCCGACGATTGAAGGCCCGTGCTTGAGCCTGGAACAGCGCTTAACCGACGGCGTGCAGCCGTTTGTCGCGCCCTGCGTTTGGGCGCATTCGCCCCACTGCGCTACAATCCTGCGCCTTTGCTGCCTGTCGGCTTTAATTCACAGATATCGGATTGCGCGAAACCTCTGGTAACGCAAAGCCCAATTGCGAGGTACCCCCATGGTACACAGCATGACCGCCTTCGCCCGCGTCGAAAAAGCCGGCGCCCAAGGCACCCTGAGCTGGGAACTGCGCTCGGTCAACAGCCGCTACCTGGAACCGCACCTGCGCCTGCCCGAGACCTTCCGCGACCTCGAAGGCGCGGCCCGCGAAGCGTTGCGCCAGGCTATCTCGCGGGGCAAGCTCGAATGCACCCTGCGCTTTACCGAAGAAAACACCGGCAAGGCCCTGCAAGTGGATCGCGAGCGCGCCGCGCAACTGGTGGCGGCGGCCGAAACCATTGCCAGCCTGATCAAGAACCCGGCAGCCCTGAACCCCCTGGAAGTGCTGGCGTGGCCAGGCGTGCTGGTCGGCGATGCAACCGACCCGCAAGCACTGAACGCCGAGGCATTGGCGCTGTTCAATGAAGGCCTGAAGGAACTCAAGGCTGGTCGCGAGCGCGAAGGCGCGGAGCTGGCGCGGCTGATCAACGAACGCCTGAGCGCCATCGAACAAGACGTGGTGACCCTGCGCGAGCTGGTCCCGCAGATGCTCGCCACCCAGCGACAGAAAGTCCTCGACCGCTTTGCCGATATGAAAGCCGAGATGGACCCACAGCGCCTGGAACAGGAAATGGTCATGCTCGCTCAGAAGAGCGACGTCGCCGAAGAACTGGATCGCCTGAGCACCCACATCATCGAAGTTCGCCGGGTGCTCAAGTCCGGCGGCGCGGCCGGGCGACGCCTGGACTTCCTGATGCAGGAACTAAACCGCGAAGCCAACACATTGGGCTCCAAAGCCTTCGACCCGCGCAGCACCCAGGCGGCGGTCAACCTCAAGGTGTTGATCGAGCAGATGCGCGAACAAGTGCAGAATATTGAGTAAGGCAACCCCGACATGACCCACAGCACCGGCACCCTGTACATCATTTCCGCCCCTTCGGGCGCAGGCAAGAGCAGCCTGGTCAAGGCCCTGACCGACGCCGACCAGGAGATCCGCGTCTCGGTTTCGCACACCACCCGCGCCATGCGCCCCGGTGAAGTGAATGGCGTGAACTACCACTTCGTCGAGCGCAGCGACTTCGTGAAGATGATCGAGCACGGCGATTTCCTTGAGCGCGCCGAAGTGTTCGGCAATCTCTACGGCACTTCGCAAAGCCACCTGCAGCAGACCCTGGACGAAGGCCACGACCTGATCCTGGAAATCGACTGGCAGGGCGCGGAACAAGTGCGCAAGTTGATGCCCCAGGCCCGTTCGATCTTCATCCTGCCGCCGTCGTTGCAGGCCTTGCATCAGCGCCTGACCAATCGCGGCCAGGACAGCGACGAGATCATCGATGGCCGCATGCGCGAAGCCGTCAGCGAAATGAGTCATTACGTCGACTACGACTACCTGATCATCAACGATGATTTCGCCCACGCGCTGCGCGATTTGCAGGCGATTTTCCGCGCCAACCAGCTCAACCAGAAGCGCCAACAGCAGCGACACGGCAAACTTTTGGCCCAATTGCTCGACTAAAGACCTCTTCCCAAAACCGCTGCAAGCGCTTTACATTGGCACTTGCAGCGCGTCGAAGGGCCTGGTCAAAAAAACAGCGCTTCCCTAATCGCTGGTGATTTTTTAAACTGTTGAGTCCGCTCGCCCAACCGGGCAGCGCGCATCTTGCATTCGCTCCGAGGAATACCATGGCCCGCGTAACCGTTGAAGACTGCCTAGAACACGTGGATAACCGCTTTGAGCTGGTCATGCTCTCTACCAAGCGTGCCCGTCAACTGGCCACCGGCGGCAAAGAGCCGAAGGTAGCATGGGAAAACGACAAGCCTACCGTTGTCGCCCTGCGTGAAATCGCTGAAGGCCTGATCGACTACGCCGCTATCGCCGAAGCCGAAATCGTTGAAGATGAACCGCTTTTCGCTGCGTTCGAGGACGAGTCCAACGAGGTCGTCTAAGCCTATGCCTGGTCGACGTAGCACGGCGCGGGATCACAGCCTGTGGCAGGAGTCATCATGCCGAGCATAGACGCCCTCGCCGATCGCTTATCGACCTACCTCGGCACGGACCAGGTCAACCTGGTCCGCCGAGCGTACTTCTACGCCGAACAAGCCCACGACGGCCAACGCCGCCGCAGTGGCGAGGCGTACGTCACGCATCCTCTTGCCGTGGCCAATATTCTTGCCGACATGCACATGGACCATCAGAGCCTGATGGCTGCGATGCTGCATGACGTGATCGAAGACACCGGTATTGCCAAGGAAGCGCTGCAGGCGCAGTTCGGCGAAACCGTGGCCGAACTGGTCGACGGGGTCAGCAAACTGACCCAGATGAACTTCGAGACCAAGGCCGAAGCGCAAGCCGAAAACTTCCAGAAAATGGCCATGGCCATGGCCCGCGACATTCGCGTGATCCTGGTCAAGCTGGCCGACCGCCTGCACAACATGCGCACGCTGGAAGTGCTGTCCGGCGAAAAACGCCGGCGCATCGCCAAGGAGACCCTGGAAATCTATGCTCCCATCGCCAACCGGCTGGGGATGCACGCCATCCGCATAGAATTCGAAGACCTCGGTTTCAAGGCCATGCACCCGATGCGTTCCGCGCGGATCAACCAGGCGGTCAAACGCGCCCGGGGCAACCGCAAGGAAATCGTCAACAAGATCGAAGAATCCCTCAGCCACTGCCTGGCCATCGACGGCATCCAGGGCGAGGTCAGCGGTCGCCAGAAACACCTCTACGGCATCTACAAGAAAATGCGCGGCAAACGTCGGGCCTTCAACGAAATCATGGACGTCTACGCGTTCCGGATCATCGTCGACAAGGTCGATACCTGTTACCGCGTGCTGGGTGCTGTGCATAATTTGTACAAACCGTTGCCGGGTCGCTTCAAGGACTACATCGCCATCCCCAAGGCCAACGGCTACCAATCGCTGCACACCACGCTGTTCGGCATGCACGGTGTGCCGATCGAGATCCAGATCCGCACCCGCGAAATGGAAGAGATGGCCAACAACGGCATCGCTGCCCACTGGCTCTACAAGTCCAGCGGCGACGAACAGCCAAAAGGCACTCACGCCCGCGCCCGCCAGTGGGTCAAGGGTGTGCTGGAAATGCAGCAACGTGCCGGCAACTCGCTGGAATTCATCGAGAGCGTGAAGATCGACCTGTTTCCGGACGAGGTCTATGTGTTCACGCCCAAGGGCCGGATCATGGAGCTGCCCAAAGGCTCCACGGCGGTCGACTTCGCCTATGCGGTGCACACCGACGTGGGCAACAGTTGCATCGCCTGTCGGATCAATCGTCGCCTCGCACCGCTGTCCGAACCGCTGCAAAGCGGCTCCACGGTCGAGATCGTCAGTGCTCCGGGGGCCCGGCCAAATCCGGCCTGGCTCAACTTCGTGGTCACCGGCAAGGCGCGCACACACATCCGTCACGCCCTGAAACTGCAACGTCGCTCCGAATCCATTGCCCTCGGCGAACGCCTGCTGAACAAGGTTCTCAACGGTTTCGACAGCGCGCTGGACCAGATTTCGGCCGAGCGCATCAAGGCGATGCTCACCGAATATCGCCTGGAACTGATCGAAGACCTGCTCGAAGACATCGGCCTGGGCAATCGCATGGCCTACGTGGTGGCGCGCCGCCTGCTCGGCGAAGGCGAGCAATTGCCAAGCCCCGAAGGCCCGCTGGCGATTCGCGGCACCGAGGGCCTGGTGCTCAGCTACGCCAAGTGCTGTACGCCGATTCCGGGCGACCCGATTGTTGGACACCTGTCGGCGGGCAAAGGCATGGTCGTGCACCTGGACAACTGCCGCAACATCAGCGAAATCCGCCACAACCCGGAAAAATGCATCCAGCTCTCGTGGGCCAAGGATGTCACCGGCGAATTCAATGTCGAACTGCGCGTCGAGCTCGAACACCAGCGCGGCCTGATCGCACTGCTGGCCAGCAGCGTCAACGCGGCCGACGGCAACATCGAAAAAATCAGCATGGACGAACGTGATGGTCGCATCAGCGTGGTCCAACTGGTGGTCAGCGTGCACGACCGCGTGCACCTGGCTCGCGTGATCAAGAAACTGCGTGCGTTGACCGGTGTGATCCGCATCACCCGGATGCGTGCCTGACCCACTTATTACAAGGAGTCATTCATGACCAAGACCGTAATCACCAGCGACAAGGCCCCGGCCGCCATCGGTACTTACTCCCAGGCAATCAAGGCGGGCAACACCGTCTACATGTCGGGCCAGATTCCACTGGACCCAAAAACCATGGAACTGGTCGAAGGCTTCGAAGCCCAGACCGTCCAGGTGTTCGAAAACCTGAAGGCCGTGGCTGAAGCGGCTGGCGGTTCGTTCAAGGACATCGTCAAGCTGAACATCTTCCTCACTGACCTGAGCAACTTCGCCAAGGTCAACGAGATCATGGGCAAGTACTTCGACCAGCCTTACCCCGCCCGCGCCGCCATCGGCGTAGCCGCCCTGCCGAAGGGTTCGCAGGTTGAAATGGATGCCATCCTGGTCATCGAGTAATGCCTGTGGCGCAGCCTTCGCGGGCTGCGCCGCTACCCTCCGTATCAAAGCGTTTTGAAAGGATTCCACCATGCGCAAAGCGCTAGCCCTCCCGCTGCTCGCCCTGATTCTGGGCGGTTGTGCCAGCAACCCTGCCGACCGTGACATCAGCGGCACCTGGATCAACCAGGTGGCGATCGATGCGGCCGCCAAAGGCGTTCCCCTGAGAGAAGCACTCCAGGCCAATGGTCCGAACCTAGAGTGGGACGTCAACACGAAGGCCGGTCAGGCACGTTACACCAACGGTTTTGAGAACGTCGACGGCACGCTGTCGGTCGAAGAGTCCGGCGCCTGGAAGGTCGACTTTTATGGCAGCTCCGGCAGTCAATTGAAACGCGACGGCAAGCAATTAAGCCAGGCAGGTTTCGATAACGAGCCAGCCCAAGTCTTCGATCGCGCGGTGATCACAGTACCCGAGGGCGCCCCGATGGGCGCAAGCTTCGAACGCGCGCTGTACTCCGCCTACATGGGCGGCGACTGGAAGATCGTCAGCGGCCCAGGCGAAGGCAACTCCGTCCAATTCCTGGCTGACGGCCAGGTGACTGGCCTGCCGAGCACCGATCGCTATGCGTTGTGCCTGGCTGGCGACTGCGCGTCGATGAGCGGCGGCAACGACAACATGTGGCTGCAACTGAACGGCCAGGGCAACACCTGGATCTTCAACCGCAACGGCAAGGAACTGGAGATCTTCCAGGCGGTGAACACCGCCCAGGCGGACGAAATGCCGCAGTTCATGCCAGGGAACCGCAAGTGGCTGCTGGAAAAGCAGTAAGCGGAATTTGAAGCAACTCAACCCTGTGGGAGCGGGCTTGCTCCCACATTTGGTCTGCGGTGCTTCTAGCGACTCAGCACTGCCCTTCCAGAATCGCCGCATACCCCTCGCGGAAACTCGGGTACTTCGGCGTCCAGCCCAAGGCCTTCGCCCGCGCATTGCTGCAACGCTTGCTGCCGGTGCGACGCACGCTGGCATCGTCGGCCCACTCGGTGACGCCCAGATACTCGCGCAGCCAGCCGACGACGTCCGCCAGGGGTGCAGGTGCGTCGTCCACGCCGATGTAGACGTCATCCAGCGCCACGCCGCGGTGATCCGCTTCCAGCAGAAAGGCAATCAATCCGGCCGCGTCATCCACGTGAATCCGATTGCCGTACAACGGCGGCTCAGTCACCACGCGATAACCGCGACGCACCTGGGTCAGCAACCATTCGCGGCCCGGGCCATAGATGCCGGTCAGGCGCACGATACTGGCCGGGAATCCGCTGGACAGGGCCACTTGCTCGGCTTCGAGCATGACCTGCCCGGAATAACCGGTCGCCACCGCAGGCGACGTTTCGTCGACCCATTCGCCATTCTGCTGCCCGAACACGCTGCTGCTGGAAACGAACACCAGGCGCTTGGGCGCCTGCCCGTAGTCGTTCAACCACTCCAGCACATGCTGCAAACCCTGAATGTAGGCGGCGCGATAGCCCGCTTCGTCGTGATCGGTGGCGGCCGCGCAGTACACCAGGTAATCGACGGCGCCGATTGGCCAGGTTGCCGGGCATTCCTTGTTGAACAGGTCGCCGGCGACGCCAATCACACCTTCCGGCAGCCGTGCGACGTTACGCCGCAAGCCGTGGACTTCCCAGCCAAACTTCAGTAACCGGGAAGCCAGACGACTGCCGACATCACCGCAACCGGCAATCAATACAGAGGGCGCGGACATTAAAAAACTCCTATTTCAAAGGCACAGACTATCGCCGGCAATGGACGAGCGGCTAGCGCTGAAGGAAAAAAAGATACTCTATTACTTTTGTTAACAAGAATTACTTGCAATAATGCCCACCACTTTTGTTCTCGGCCTTCGAGGCCTGGAAGAACATTTACCGTCTTTTTCCCTTAGGTCCGGCCAGCATGACACGCAATCAATTCTTCGCCTCGCCAACCAAACGACCTCGCGCCTGGAGCGCAGTGGCCGCCCTGTTGCTAAGCCTGATGCTGGCGCCTGTCGCCGCATTCGCTGACGCCCAGGCACCTGCCTCCCCAGCCGCCTCCGCGGCACCGGCGCCAGCCGATCACGCTGCGCAACATGGCACCGATCAAGCGGCACCAGCGGCCACCGATCCAGCCGTCGCCGCAGACGCTCCCACCGAAGACCTGCCCGAAGTCCTCGAAGCCGACAACACCTTGGGCATGGCCCATGACCTGTCGCCGTGGGGCATGTACCAGAACGCTGACATCATCGTGAAAATCGTGATGATCGGCCTGGCTATTGCCTCGATCATCACCTGGACCATCTGGATCGCCAAGGGCTTCGAGCTGTTGGGCGCCAAACGCCGTCTGCGCGCTGAAATCGTCCAGCTGAAAAAGGCGACCACCCTTAAAGATGCCAGCGCCACCGCGACCAAGCCGGGGACCCTCGCCAATCTGCTGGTGCACGATGCGTTGGAAGAAATGCACCTGTCGACCAACACCCGTGAAAAAGAAGGCATCAAGGAACGTGTTGCCTTCCGACTGGAACGTCTGGTTGCAGCCGCTGGCCGCAACATGAGCAGCGGTACAGGCGTGCTCGCCACCATCGGTTCGACCGCGCCGTTTGTCGGCCTGTTCGGTACCGTGTGGGGCATCATGAACAGCTTCATCGGCATCGCCAAAACCCAGACCACCAACCTGGCCGTGGTAGCTCCCGGTATCGCCGAGGCGTTGCTGGCCACCGCACTGGGTCTGGTTGCCGCGATCCCTGCCGTTGTGATCTACAACGTCTTCGCCCGCTCCATCGCCGGTTACAAGGCGCAAGTGTCCGACGCATCGGCAGAAGTCCTGTTGCTGGTCAGCCGCGACCTCGACCACCAGCCTGAGCGCAGCTCGCAACCGCACATGGTGAAAGTGGGGTAATCGGCCATGGGCCTGCATTTGAAAGAAGGCGCAGACGACGATCTGGCCGAGAACCACGAAATCAACGTCACCCCGTTCATCGACGTGATGCTGGTGCTGTTGATCATCTTTATGGTGGCCGCTCCGTTGGCCACCGTGGACATCAAGGTTGACCTGCCGGCCTCGACCGCCAAACCGGCGCCGCGGCCAGAGAAACCGGTGTTCCTCAGCGTCAAGGCTGACCAACGCCTGTTCCTGGGCGAAGACGAAGTGAAACCCGAAACACTGGGTGCCACACTCGACGCCAGGACACACGGCAAGAAAGACACGACGATCTTCTTCCAGGCCGATAAGGGCGTGGATTACGGTGACCTCATGAGCGTGATGGACAACCTGCGCTCGGCCGGTTACCTGAAGGTCGGACTGGTCGGTCTCGAGACGGCAGTGAAAAAATGATCACGACGCGCCAAAAGCTGACGCGTTACAGCGGTAGCCTGGCGGTGGTGCTCGGTGTCCATGCGCTGGCCATTGCGCTCGCGCTGAACTGGACCACGCGCCCACCTATCGAGCTGCCGCCGCAGGCGATGATGGTCGAGTTGGCGCCGGTTCCGGCCCCGCCACCACCGGCACCGCCAAAGGTGATAACGCCACCACAACCACCGGCACCGGTGGAAGAGCTGCCGATTCCGAAGCTGGCTGAAGCGCCGAAGGCCGAGATTGCCGTGCCAAAACCGGCCAAGCCAAAGCCCAAGCCACAGCCGCCCAAGCCCGTTGAGAAAAAGCCGGAACCGCCGAAGGAAAAACCTTCGGAGGAAAAACCGGCCGACACGCAACCGACTCAGGCACCGACGGAGAAATCCGCGCAACCGGCACCCGGCCCTTCCCCTGCCCAGATGGCAGCCAAGGCAAGCTGGCAGGGCACCCTGCTCGCTCACCTGGCCAAGTACAAAAAGTACCCGGCCAGTGCTCAGGCACGGGGCAAGGAAGGCCTGAACCGCCTGCGTTTTGTGGTGGATGCCGAAGGCAACGTGTTGTCGTTCGAGCTGGTGGGCCGCTCCGGCAACGCCGATCTGGACCGGGCTACCCTGGAAATGATCCGCCGCGCACAACCGCTGCCCAAGCCTCCGGCCGGCATGCTGACCAACGGCTCGATTGAAATCGTTGCACCGTTTGTTTACTCGCTGGAACGCCGGCGCTAAACACGCAGCTGTAGTGTAGGAGCGAGCTTGCTCGCGATGGTCTTCAACGCTGACGCTGGGTCCCTGACACCCCGCAGCGTTCTCAAGTCCATCGCGAGCAGGCTCGCTCCTACAGGGTTGGGTTCGACGGAACACGCCAAAGGCACCGCAAACACGCATTACAAGGTGTCACTCGACACCCGCACTCTGATAACGTGCGTCTATCGATTGCAGTCGGTATGCTTGGCTCGCAACTTCATGGACGCTCGCTATGACTCTCACAGAATTACGCTACATCGTTACCCTCGCCCAAGAGCAGCACTTCGGCCATGCGGCCGAGCGTTGCCACGTCAGCCAACCGACCCTGTCGGTGGGCGTGAAGAAGCTTGAAGACGAACTCGGTGTGCTGATTTTCGAGCGCAGCAAGAGCGCCGTGCGCCTGACGCCCGTTGGCGAAGGCATCGTGGCCCAGGCGCAGAAAGTCCTGGAGCAGGCACAAGGCATCCGCGAACTGGCCCAGGCCGGCAAGAACCAGCTGACCGCCCCGCTGAAAGTCGGCGCGATCTACACCGTCGGCCCGTACCTGTTCCCCCACCTGATTCCACAACTGCACCGGGTTGCCCCGCAGATGCCGTTGTACATCGAAGAGAACTTCACCCACGTGTTGCGCGACAAACTGCGCAATGGCGAACTCGACGCGATCATCATCGCCCTGCCGTTCGCCGAAGCCGACGTGCTGACCCTGCAACTCTACGATGAGCCGTTCTATGTCCTGATGCCGGCCCAGCACCCGTGGACGCAGAAAGAAACCATCGACGCCGGCCTGCTCAACGACAAGAGCCTGCTGTTGCTTGGCGAAGGCCATTGCTTCCGCGACCAGGTGCTCGAAGCCTGCCCGACCCTGACCAAGGGCGGTGACGGCGCCAAGCACACCACGGTGGAATCCAGCTCGCTGGAAACCATCCGCCACATGGTCGCCTCGGGGCTGGGCATCTCGGTCCTGCCGTTGTCGGCCGTGGACAGCCACCATTACGCCCCTGGGGTGATCGAAGTGCGCCCGCTGACGCCACCTGTTCCTTTCCGCACCGTGGCCATCGCCTGGCGCGCCAGCTTCCCACGGCCCAAAGCGATTGAAATCCTCGCTGACTCCATTCGCCTGTGCTCGGTGGCCAAGCCATCAGCGCCGGTGGTTGCAGCTTAAGTCGCACGCATGACTGAGTTGTCGCAGGTATCGGTGACGGCACTCAAGGGTGTTGGCGAGGCCATGGCCGAGAAACTGGCCAAGGTCGGCCTGGAGAATCTACAGGACGTGCTGTTTCACCTGCCGCTGCGTTATCAGGACCGCACGCGCGTGGTCCCGATTGGCCACTTGCGACCCGGGCAGGACGCCGTGGTCGAAGGCACCGTCAGCGGTGCCGACGTGGTCATGGGGCGTCGTCGCAGCCTGGTGGTGCGCATGCAAGACGGCACCGGCGGGCTCAGCCTGCGCTTCTACCATTTCAGCAACGCGCAAAAAGAAAGCCTCAAGCGTGGCACGCGGATTCGCTGCTACGGCGAAGTGCGGCCCGGCGCGTCGGGGCTGGAAATCTACCACCCGGAATACCGCGCCATCACCGGTGACGAACCCCCGCCCGTGGATGAAACCCTGACGCCGGTCTATCCGTTGACCGAAGGCCTCACGCAACAGCGCCTGCGCCAGTTGTGCATGCAAACGCTGACGATGCTTGGCCCGACCAGCCTGCCCGACTGGCTGCCGACCGAACTCGCCCGGGACTACCAACTGGCGCCGCTGGCGGATGCAATCCGCTACCTGCACAACCCGCCCGCCGATGCCGATGTGGATGAACTCGCCCTGGGACATCACTGGGCGCAGCACCGTCTGGCCTTTGAAGAACTGTTGACTCACCAGTTGTCCCAGCAGCGATTGCGCGAAAGCATGCGCTCGCTGCGTGCGCCAGCGATGCCCAAAGCCACCCGGTTACCGGTGAAGTACCTGGCCAACCTCGGCTTCAGCCCAACCGGCGCGCAACAGCGGGTGGGCAACGAGATCGCCTACGACCTCAGCCAGCATGAACCGATGCTGCGCCTGATCCAGGGTGACGTGGGCGCCGGCAAAACCGTGGTGGCGGCCCTCGCCGCACTGCAGGCGCTGGAGGCCGGTTATCAGGTCGCACTGATGGCGCCCACCGAGATCCTTGCCGAACAGCATTTCATCACGTTCAAACGCTGGCTCGAACCCCTGGGCATTGAAGTGGCGTGGCTGGCTGGCAAGCTCAAGGGCAAGAACCGAACCGCCGCGCTGGAACAGATTGCCAGCGGCGCACCGATGGTGGTCGGCACCCATGCGCTGTTCCAGGATGAAGTCCAGTTCAAGAACCTGGCGCTGGTCATCATCGACGAGCAACACCGCTTCGGCGTGCAGCAACGCCTGGCGCTGCGCCAGAAAGGCGTGGGCGGCCGCATGTGCCCACACCAATTGATCATGACCGCCACACCGATCCCGCGCACGCTGGCCATGAGCGCCTACGCCGACCTCGACACCTCGATCCTCGACGAACTGCCGCCCGGCCGGACTCCGGTGAACACCGTACTGGTCACCGACACACGCCGCGTCGAAGTCATCGAACGGGTGCGCAGCGCCTGCGCTGAGGGGCGGCAAGCGTACTGGGTGTGCACGCTGATCGAAGAGTCCGAAGAGCTGACCTGCCAGGCCGCTGAAACCACTTTTGAGGACCTCACCGCCGCGCTGGGCGAGCTGAAAGTCGGGTTGATCCACGGCCGCATGAAGCCGGTTGAAAAGGCTGCGGTCATGGCCGAGTTCAAGGCCGGTCACCTGCAACTGCTGGTGGCCACCACCGTGATCGAAGTGGGTGTGGACGTGCCGAACGCGAGCCTGATGATCATTGAAAACCCCGAACGCCTGGGCCTGGCGCAACTGCACCAGCTGCGCGGTCGCGTGGGTCGCGGCAGCGCCGCCAGCCATTGCGTGCTGCTCTACCATCCGCCGCTGTCGCAGATCGGTCGGCAGCGCCTGGGTATCATGCGTGAAACCAATGACGGGTTTGTCATCGCCGAAAAGGACCTCGAACTGCGTGGTCCCGGCGAAATGCTCGGCACGCGGCAGACCGGTCTGCTTCAATTCAAGGTCGCGGACCTGATGCGTGATGCCGACTTGCTGCCGGCGGTGCGCGATGCCGCGCAAGCCCTGCTGGAACGCTGGCCCAACCACGTCAGCCCGCTGCTCGACCGCTGGTTGCGCCACGGGCAGCAATACGGCCAAGTGTGAGCACCGTCGCAGTTTGTGGACGATGCTTTTAACCAAGCTGGTTATACTCCTGCCACTGTTTGAATACGGATACACACCATGACTGAAGCTGCCCTCGTCCCAGAAACCCCGCACGCTCCGTCTGTGATTCGGCTGCTGCTCAACAAATTGGGCATCGCGTACGAAGAAGTTCTCGACCATCACGGCTTGAACGCCTCGCGCAAAGTGCAGGCCGTGCTGCTCGACGACGCGGTGGGCGCTCTCATGGTGCTGTTCCCACAGAGCCAACTGCTCGACCTCAATCGCCTCGCCGAACTGACCGGCCGCCGCCTCACCGCCGTGTCCACCGAACGCCTGGAAAAAATGCTCGGCAAGCACAGCCTGAGCTTGTTGCCCGGCCTGCCGGCGCTGACCAGCTCGCCGTGCCTGTACGAAGAAAGCCTGCTGCGTGAACCCAAGTTGCTGATCAACTCGGGCGAGCCCGGCCTGCTGCTGGAAATCACCAGCGAAGCGTTCAAGTCGATGCTCACCAAGGCCAGCGCCGCCAACTTCGGTGAAAACGTCAGCAGCATCCGCCCCAACCTTGACCGCCCCGACGACGATCGGGAGGAAATCACCCAGGCCGTTCAGGCGTTCACGGCGCGACGCATCCAGCAACGGCTGGAAGCGACCATTGAAATTCCGCCGCTGGCCGAGACGGCGCAAAAGATCATCAAGCTACGCGTTGACCCCAACGCCACCATCGACGACATCACCGGCGTGGTGGAAACCGACCCGGCCCTGGCCGCGCAAGTGGTGAGCTGGGCCGCGTCGCCGTACTACGCTTCGCCGGGCAAGATTCGTTCAGTGGAAGATGCGATCGTGCGGGTGCTGGGTTTCGACCTGGTGATCAACCTCGCGCTGGGCCTGGCCCTGGGCAAAACCCTGAGCCTGCCCAAGGACCATCCGCAACACACCACGCCGTACTGGCAGCAGTCGATCTACACCGCCGCCGTCATCGAAGGCCTGACCCGCGCCATGCCGCGCGCCCAGCGCCCGGAATCCGGCCTGACCTACCTCGCCGGCCTGCTGCACAACTTTGGCTACCTGCTGCTGGCCCACGTGTTCCCGCCGCACTTCTCGCTGATCTGCCGCCACCTGGAGGTCAACCCGCACCTGTGCCACAGCTACATCGAGCAACACCTGCTGGGCATCAGCCGCGAACAGATCGGCGGCTGGCTGATGCGCTACTGGGACATGCCCGACGAACTCTCCACCGCCCTGCGCTTCCAGCACGACCCCCACTACGACGGCGCCTACGCCGAGTACCCGAACCTGGTTTGCCTGTCGGTGCGCCTGCTGCGCGCCCGCGGCATCGGCTCCGGCCCGGACGAAGACATCCCCGACGCCCTGCTGGAACGCGTCGGCCTGACCCGCGACAAAGCCAACGACGTGGTCAGCAAGGTGCTTGAAGCCGAAGTGCTGCTGCGCGAACTGGCTTCGCAGTTCTCACAGGCCTGAAACCACTCCGCAGCAAGCTCGCTCCTACAGTTGACCTCATTCTCCCTGTGGGAGCGGGCTTGAACTGGCCTAATGATTTTGGACACTTCAATCGGGCGCTATGATAGCGCCCAAATCTGAGGTGTTTGGATATGCGTAAATCCTATTCGAGTGAGTTCAAGCTCAAGGCTGCCAGCATGGTGTTGGATGAAGGTCAGCCGGTTACCGAAGTCTGTGCCAGCCTGGATATCGGCCCCACAGCCCTGCGCCGTTGGGTTGATCAAGTGCAAAAAGAGCGCTTGGGCTCGACTCCGGTGGGGGCCAAGGCGATTACCGCTGATCAACGAGAAATCCAGAGACTCAAAGCTCTACTCAGAGAGAAAGACCTGGATATCGAAATCCTAAAAAAGGCCAGTGCTCTCCTGCTTTTGGACGCCAAAGATCATTCACACTGATCGATGAGCTGGACGAGCAGTACGGCGTTAAAAAAGTGTTGCCGGGCGTTTGGGGTCAACCGCAGTAGCTTTTACGCCTGGCGCAAGCGCCAAGGCAGAGCAAATCCTGAACGGGACAAGCTCAAAGCCGCGCTGGTCAGGCACCACAAGGCGTCCAGAGAGTCGGCCGGCGCACGTACTTTGTCCAAGGAGCTACAAGCCAAAGGGCATCGTATCGGGCGTTATATGGCTCGCAGTTTGATGCGCGAAGCTGGCATCGCTAGTCGTCAGCGCCGGCGCCATAAGTACAAGTCGCCGGGTGTGGAGGCCTTGGTGGCGCCGCACGTGCTCAAGCGAAAATTTGATGTGACGGCGGTTAATCAGGTGTGGTGTGGCGACGTGACATACATCAAGGTCGGCAAGCGGTGGATGTACTTCGCCGCCGTTTTGGATCTGTACGCTCGCAGGATCGTAGGGTGGTCGTTCTCGATGATTTCTGATGCCAACCTGACCTGCGAAGCGCTACGCATGGCGGTTGAGCTGCGCGGCCATCCCCAGGATGTGTTGTTTCATTCTGATCAAGGTTGCCAGTACACCAGCCATAAATTCCGAAATGCGCTTGTGAAACATCGGTTTAGGCAAAGTATGAGCCGTAAAGGCGAGTGCTGGGACAATGCCCCGATGGAGCGTTTCTTTGGTAGTTTGAAGTCCGAGTGGGTGCCTGAAACGGGCTACAAACTGGAGCATGAGGCCCGGGCAGATGTGCAGCGCTATGTCTCGCGCTACAACATCAGTAGGCCTCACAGCTATAACGACTACAGGTCGCCGGTCGTGAAGGAAAGGTTGGCGGCGTGAACCGTAATCAGTGTCCAAGATTACTTGACCAGTTCAGCTTGCCCGCGATGGTCGTCAACGATGACGAGGGCCGTCTGGCACCCAGCGGTGTCTGGGCCACCATCGCGAGCAAGCTCGCTCCTACAGTTGATCCCTTGAAATGCTCACCCCGACCTCAAACCTTGGGCACCGCCTTGGCTTTTCTCGGCTTCAAATACTTGGTCAACCCCTGGAACCAGATCACCAGCGCCGGGTTGCCCTTGATCTGGATCGACTTGTCCTGAATCCCCGTCATGAACGCCAGTTGCTTGTTCTTGGCTTGCATCGTGTCGAATCCATAAGCGGCGTCCTTGAACGCAATGGCAAACGCAGGCTCGGGGTAGACGCCCGAATGGCTGGTGATGCGCTGATCCTTGACGCGGAAATGCCGCGAGACCTTGCCGTCCAACGTCTGTAGTTGAAACACCAAGTCCTTGTCACCCAACTGCTGCTGAAACGCAGGATTGGTCCTACTGGCCTTGCCCATCAGCAAACCCAGCATCCACAAAAGAAAACGAAATTTCATGCACACGGCCTCAGAGGGGAAATGAACGGCTGGCGCAGTTTAGCGATTTGGTGAAATAACACCACTATCTGAATACGTTAGAAGACGATGGCTGTGTTTTTGGCGCCAATGACTGCCAAGTCACCTACTAAACATCTTTGTTTAAGCGCTACCAAGATTTAGTCTTCAGACGCTCGACGCTCGGTGATTTTTCCTTCAATACGTGGCGCCCTGCGTGAACTAGGCAGGCTGAACATCCCCCTATAGCCTGTTCTCGTCGCCGCAAAAAACGGTGACACGGACGTGCAAGTCCGTCCCCAGGAGCACATTTGTTTATGGCTATTCGGCGAGCGTTTTCCTATGCTCGCGAATCGTTATGGCGGCTGTGCGTCGGAGACCCTCGGGTCTGCCGATTCCTGGATCGGTCTTGCACACCAGCGCACAGCTGCCACCTCTTTCGAAGCGCAAGCGAAACGGTGTCAGTCCCTTCATTCCAGGAGCTACACCATGATCAAACCCACTCCAAACCCACCAGACGACCTCACAACTTCCCCGTACGAATCACCCGGTTCGAAGAAGCTTCACGACGCCGTTCAGCGCGCCCTTGATCATCACTTTCCCCCCTGCGAACCAGAGTCGCCAAACGACAAGGAATCGCTGTTCAGCGTGAGCCCCGGCGTCCACACCGAAACCCTGCTCGCCAATGCTTCCGAGGACTTGCTCGCCATTAGCGCAATCGCCGTGGACCTCGCCGATACCGTGGACGGTTCGCGCCGTTCCGTAGCCTTGGCAATCAGCCGGATCGCAGACGGCGTTCACTTGTTGGTGGAGCGTGCATTGGATCATTTGGATGACCCCGACATGGCGGCCATTGTCGCAAAGCAAGAAAGGAGAGCGGCTGACGTTTAGGTGAGCGCCACAAAAAATGGGCACTCAACCCTCGGTTGGCGTGCCCATTTTTTATCCCACTGACCCGTCAGGCGGGTAGTCGGTACGTGTTACGGATTGACGCTGTCTTTCAGCGATTTGCCTGGCTTGAACGCGACAGTATTGCTGGCCTTGATTTTGACGGGCTCACCGGTTTGCGGGTTTTTGCCGGTGCGGGCGCCGCGGTGGCGTTGCAGGAAGGTCCCGAAGCCGACCAGCGTTACGCTGTCCTTGCGGTGCAGGGCGCCGGTGATTTCTTCGAGAACGGCGTTAAGAACGCGGCTGGCCTGTTCTTTAGTGAGATCTGCTTTCTCCGCGATGGCTGCGGCGAGTTCTGGTTTACGCATAAGTGAAGCCCCTTTGACGGTTTTTTGTTGTTATGTCCGTGCTGCTCTCGTTGGAACAGCGCCCAAAGCGCCGCAGGTGCTCTACTCTGCGGCAGACCGGAGTGAGAATGGCACGCGCCGAGTGGCGGCGCCAGCCTGCGCACGACGTTTGTAACAACAAAAGAGGGGTTATTGCGACAGAACGCCCGCCATTTACGCCAGCAATGGTGGAAGTTCTTTGTTCAGCGCCAGTTTGTCCATCACCGCCGCACCGGTCAGGGCGTAACCCAGCAGCTTGCCACCTGCGTCGCGGCACAGCACCTTGATGTCAGCGCCCTGCCCTTCGACCGTCCAAACACCTTCCGTCCCCCGTGGCGGCGGGGACACCACCAACGGGCAGACCGGCGTTTTGACGGTGATCGGCATCGCGCCGTAGCTCACGGCCGTGGGATTGCCGGCCAGGGTTTGGGCCAGCGCTCTCGCACAGCTCATGAGGGGCATGACGTACAGCAGATTCAGCCCGTCGACCTCGGCGCAGTCGCCCAGGGCGTAGATGTTGGCGTGGGAAGTCTTGAGGTGGCGGTCGACGACCACGCCGCGATTGACCTGCACGCCGGCAGCCGCCGCCAGATCAATGCGCGGACGCAGGCCGATGGCCGAGACCACCACGTCGCAGGCAATCACCTGACCGTCCGACAGGTGCGCTTCAAGGCCATCCGCCACGCGCTGCAAGCGGTTCAGCACCGGCCCCAGGTGGAAGCGCGCGCCGAGGCTTTCCAGCCCGGCCTGCACTGCCGCAGCGGCCGCTGGGTGCAGCAGCATCGGCATGACTTGCTCGCACGGTGCCACCAGTTGCACCTCGAAACCGCCGAGGATCAGGTCGTTGGCGAATTCACAGCCAATCAGGCCCACGCCCAGCATCAACACCCGGCGCTTGCCGGCGGCGAAAGCGCGAAAGCGTGCGTAATCTTCCAGGTCGTTGATCGGGAACACCGCGTCGCCGGCATCGCCTTCGATGGGCACACGCACGGTCTCGGCACCCCACGCCAGGATCAGGTCGCGGTAGATGACCGCCTCTTCACCGATCCACAGGCGCTTGTGGCCAGGGTCGATGCCGCTGATGCGGGTGTGGGTGCGTATTTCGGCCTTCAACTGTTCGGCCATGGCGCCGGGTTCGGCCATGCTCAGGCCGTCGGCGTCCTTGTTCTTGCCAAAACCGGTGGACAGCATCGGCTTGGAGTAAGAGCGCCCGTCATCGGCCGTGATCAGCAGCAGCGGGGTTTCGCCATCGAGTTTGCGAAACTCGCGGGCCAGGTTGTAGCCCGCCAGGCCAGTGCCTACGATTACGACCGGTGCGCTCATGCCTTACTCCTTGATAGTCTCAGTTGATTTCGATCATTTCGAAATCCATCTTGCCCACGCCACAATCCGGGCACAGCCAGTCTTCCGGTACGTCTTGCCACAGGGTACCCGGCGCAATGCCGTCATCCGGCCAACCGTCGGCTTCGTTGTAGATCAGGCCACAGACCACACATTGCCACTTTTTCATTGCGCTACTTCCTCAGGTTCAGGCTCATTGCCGGCGCGGACGGTCGATGGTTACAGCGTTGCCGTCCGGCTCAGGGCGTTTTTGTACTGGGGGTGCCCGGCAGATGCAAGCCTGTTCGATGCACCGGCCCGCCTCATCACTCAATATGATGGGCTGACATGGTAAGCTCGCCGCCTCATTTGCTGCCAATAACGACTCACTGTGCCGCACTCTACTTCCCTCCGCACGGCCCCGCTCTGGCTCGCTCGCAGCCAGCTCGCTCCTCTCCCCGACGCCGCGACCCTGGACTGGCTCTTCGACGAAGGTTCGCTGACCCGTCGGCTGACGCGCCTGTCGAACGACGGTTTCAGCGTGACGCCGTTGTTCGAAGGCTGGCAGACGCTGCGCGCCGATGAGTGCGCGGCGCTGGACCTGGCCGAAGGCAGCGACGGCTGGGTGCGCGAGGTGTACCTGCGCGGTCACGGTCAAGCCTGGGTGTTCGCTCGCAGTGTGGCGGCGCGCAGCGCGCTGCAGGGCGACGGGCTGCATATGGATGAGTTGGGCAGCCGTTCGCTGGGCGAGTTGCTGTTTTCCGACAAGGCGTTTACCCGGCGCGCCATCGAGGTTTGCCATTATCCTCAGCAATGGCTGCCACCTGAGTCCAGCGCGCCTGAATTGTGGGGCCGGCGCTCGCGTTTCGACCGTGGCGCCTTGAGCGTGCTGGTGGCCGAAATTTTCCTGCCGACCTTGTGGCTCGCCACCCGCGCCCACCCGGAGAACTGCTGATGTACCAGAGCCTGCTCAAGTCCCTGAATCGTTTGAACCCCCGGGCCTGGGATTTCATTCAGCTGACGCGCATGGACAAGCCCATCGGCATTTACCTGCTGCTGTGGCCAACGCTGTGGGCGCTGTGGATTGCTGGCAAGGGCAGCCCGTCGCTGGCCAACATCGTGATTTTCGTGCTCGGTGTGGTGCTGACCCGCGCTGGCGGTTGCGTGATCAACGACTGGGCGGATCGCAAGGTCGACGGCCATGTGAAGCGCACCGAGCAACGGCCACTGGTCAGCGGCAAGATCAGCTCGCGCGAAGCCCTGGTGTTCTTTGCGCTGTTGATGGGCGTGAGTTTCCTGCTGGTGTTGTGCACCAACGCGACCACGGTGTGGTTATCGTTCGGCGGCCTGGCGCTGGCGTTCAGTTACCCGTTCATGAAGCGCTACACCTATTACCCGCAAGTGGTGCTGGGCGCGGCGTTTTCCTGGGGCATGCCGATGGCGTTCACCGCCGAGACCGGTGAACTACCGGCAGCGGCGTGGTTGCTGTGGATTGCCAACCTGCTGTGGACGGTGGGCTACGACACCTATTACGCCATGACCGACCGCGATGACGATTTGAAGATCGGGGTCAAATCCACGGCGATTCTGTTTGGCGAGGCGGACCGGGTGATCATCGTGAGCCTGCAAGCGTTGGCGTTGGGTTGCCTGTTGCTGGCGGGGTCGAAATTTGAGCTGGGTGTGTGGTTCCACCTGGGGTTGCTGGTGGCGGCGGGCTGTTTTGCCTGGGAGTTCTGGTACACCCGTGGCAAGGACCGGATGCGTTGCTTCAAGGCGTTCTTGCACAACCACTGGGCGGGGCTGGCGATTTTTGTCGGGATCGTGCTGGATTACGCGTTGCGTTGAGGGCCCCTGTAGGAGCGAGCTTGCTCGCGATGGTCGAAAGGACGCCGCGGGGTGTCAGGTTTCCAGCGTAATCGTTGGCGACCATCGCGAGCAAGCTCGCTCCTACAGGTACAGGGGATTGCTTATTTGTGCTCGTGCAGCACGTGCCACACGTCTTTCATGCCGTCACCTTTCATTTCGCCCGGTTTTTCATCCTTGACGAAGGTGTACAACGGTTTGCCGTCGTAGGCGTACTGCATCATGCCGTCATCGCGCTTTATGACCGACCATTTACCTTCAGCCTTGGCTCCCGCCGGCGCCATCATCGGTGGCCAGTTCTTGGCGCAATCGGCGTTGCACATCGACTTGCCGCCGGCGTCCTTGTCGAACGTGTAAAGCGTCATCCCTTTGTGATCGACCATCATCCCGTCCTTCATCATCGCAGGCTCGGCCGCGAAGGCCATAGCGGGCACGCAAAGGGCGGCTGCCAGCATCAGGGCTTTAAGGGATTGCGAGTAGTGAGTCATGGAAACCTTCTCTTGTGGTTGTCAGGATTCGGACTTAGAGAATAGTTCAGGATCGCTCCAATCGCCGGCCAGCTAAAATGTTGTCACACGACTGCAATAATTCCGTTATCTAATGCGGCGCAAGACAGTTAAATGACAAGAGGATTAATGGCATGGTTGGCAGGAGCATTCTGATCGTCGACGACGAAGCGCCCATCCGCGAGATGATCGCCGTTGCGCTGGAAATGGCCGGCTATGACTGCCTCGAGGCCGAGAACTCGCAGCAGGCGCACGCGGTCATCGTCGACCGCAAGCCGGACCTTATCCTGCTCGACTGGATGCTGCCCGGCACGTCCGGCATCGAGTTGGCCCGCCGCCTCAAGCGTGATGAACTGACCGGGGACATCCCGATCATCATGCTCACTGCCAAGGGCGAAGAGGACAACAAGATCCAGGGCCTGGAAGTCGGCGCCGACGATTACATCACCAAACCCTTCTCCCCCCGCGAGCTGGTGGCCCGCCTCAAGGCCGTGCTGCGCCGTGCCGGACCGACCGATGGCGAGGCCCCCATCGAAGTGGGCGGCCTGCTGCTGGACCCGATCAGCCACCGCGTAACCATCGACGGCAAACCGGCCGAGATGGGCCCGACGGAATACCGCTTGCTGCAATTTTTCATGACCCACCAGGAACGCGCCTACACCCGTGGCCAGTTGCTGGATCAGGTCTGGGGCGGCAATGTCTACGTCGAGGAGCGCACCGTCGACGTGCATATTCGTCGGCTGCGCAAAGCCCTCGGCGATGCCTACGAAAATCTGGTACAAACCGTGCGCGGCACAGGTTATCGGTTCTCGACCAAAGCCTGATCCGGACCGCCCGACAAGCTGACAAGGACGCGCGTTAACGTGAACCAAAACTGGCATGGCATCCTCATTCGCCACATGCTGCTACTGGTCACCGCCTGCCTGGTGATTGGCTTGATTACCGGCTATTACGGCTGGAGCCTTGCCGCAGGCCTGGGCCTTTACCTGGCCTGGACCCTCAAGCAATTGCTGCGTCTGCACGAGTGGCTGCGCTTGCACAAACCCGATGAAGCACCGCCCGATGGCTACGGCCTGTGGGGTGAGGTGTTCGACAGTATTTATCACCTGCAACGGCGCGACCAACGGGTACGCGGACGCCTGCAAGCGGTGATCGATCGTGTCCAGGAGTCCACCGCCGCGCTCAAGGACGCGGTGATCATGCTCGACACCGACGGCAACCTGGAATGGTGGAACCGCGCCGCCGAAACCCTGCTGGGCCTCAAGACGCCGCAGGACAGCGGACAGCCAGTGACCAATCTGGTGCGTCATCCGCGTTTCAAGGAATATTTCGAGCAGGACAACTACGCCGAACCGCTGGAAATCCCTTCACCGACCAACGACCGCGTTCGTATTCAGCTTTACATCACCCGCTACGGCAATAACGAACACCTGATGCTGGTGCGCGACGTGACGCGCATCCATCAGCTGGAGCAGATGCGCAAGGACTTCATCGCCAACGTCTCCCACGAACTGCGCACACCATTGACGGTGATCTGCGGCTACCTGGAAACGCTGCTCGACAACGTCGAGGAAGTGAACCCGCGCTGGAGCCGCGCCCTGCAGCAAATGCAGCAGCAAGGTGGGCGCATGCAGACGCTGCTCAACGATTTGTTGTTGTTGGCCAAGCTGGAAGCCACCGATTACCCGTCCGACAACCACCCGGTGGCCATCGACGGCTTGCTGCAATCGATCAAGAGCGATGCGCAGCAATTGTCCGGGCAGAAGAACCAGCGCATTACCCTGGAAGTGGACCCGACGATCCATCTCAAGGGCAGCGAAGCCGAACTGCGCAGCGCATTTTCCAACCTGGTATTCAACGCAGTGAAATACACCCCGGCCGAAGGCAACATCCGCATTCGCTGGTGGGGCGATGAGCAAGGGGCACACTTGAGCGTGCAGGACTCGGGCATCGGCATCGACAGCAAGCACCTGCCGCGCCTGACCGAACGCTTCTATCGGGTGGATTCCAGCCGCAACTCCAACACCGGTGGCACCGGGCTCGGGCTGGCCATCGTCAAGCATGTGCTGCTGCGCCATCGCGCGCGCATGGAAATCAGCAGCGTGCCGGGCCACGGCAGTACGTTTACCTGCCATTTCGCTCCGGCCCAGGTCAGCCAAACACGGGCAATCAGCACCGCCGACTGATACCGGCCAGCACGCGCCACTAGGCAATCGTCCGGTCAGCCGCTACATTGGCTGACTTGTGCCTGCCTTTCAGGCGCTGCATTTTTCCCCTTTTCGAATACACGGAAACCGCAAAACTCCATCATGGACCCTTCCCCTGGCTTGACCCTCGCGACACTTTTCGCCGATTTCGGCATGATTCTTTTTGCTCTGATCCTGGTCCTGCTCAACGGTTTTTTCGTTGCTGCGGAATTTGCCATGGTCAAGCTGCGCTCGACCCGAGTCGAGGCCATCGCCGATAAAAACGGCTGGCGCGGGCACATCCTGCGTACCGTTCACAGTCAGCTCGATGCCTACCTGTCGGCGTGCCAGTTGGGTATCACCCTCGCCTCCCTGGGCCTGGGCTGGGTCGGTGAACCGGCCTTCGCGCACATCCTCGAACCGTTGCTGGAAACCGTTGGTGTGCAGTCGCCCGAAGTGATCAAGGGCGTGTCGTTCTTCGCCGCGTTCTTCGTGATTTCGTACCTGCACATCGTGGTGGGCGAGCTGGCGCCAAAATCCTGGGCCATCCGCAAACCCGAACTGCTGTCGCTGTGGACCGCCGTGCCGCTGTACCTGTTCTACTGGCTGATGTACCCGGCGATCTACCTGCTCAACGCCAGCGCCAACACCATTCTGCGTATCGCTGGCCAAGGTGAGCCCGGCCCGCATCACGAACACCATTACAGCCGGGAAGAACTCAAGCTGATCCTGCACTCCAGCCGTGGTCAGGACCCCAGCGACCAGGGCATGCGCGTGCTGGCCTCGGCCGTGGAAATGGGCGAGCTGGAAGTGGTCGACTGGGCCAACTCCCGTGAAGACCTGGTGACGCTTGAGTTCAACGCGCCGCTCAAGGAAATCCTGGCGATGTTCCGTCGACACAAGTTCAGCCGCTACCCGGTGTACGACAGCGAGCGTCAGGAGTTCGTCGGCCTGCTGCACATCAAGGACCTGCTGCTGGAACTGGCAGCCCTGGATCACATTCCCGAGTCGTTCAACCTGGCTGAGCTGACCCGCCCGCTGGAGCGCGTGTCGCGGCACATGCCGCTGTCGCAACTGCTGGAGCAGTTCCGCAAGGGCGGTTCACACTTTGCCCTGGTCGAGGAGGCCGACGGCAACGTCATCGGTTACCTGACCATGGAAGACGTGCTGGAAGTGCTGGTGGGCGATATCCAGGACGAACACCGCAAGGCGGAACGCGGCATCCTGGCCTACCAGCCGGGCAAGCTGTTGGTGCGCGGTGACACGCCGCTGTTCAAGGTCGAGCGCCTGCTGGGCATCGATCTGGACCACGTCGAGGCCGAAACCCTGGCCGGGTTGGTCTACGAATCGCTCAAGCGGGTGCCGGAAGAGGAAGAAGTGCTGGAAGTAGAAGGCCTGCGGATCATCATCAAGAAGATGAAGGGGCCGAAGATCATTTTGGCCAAGGTGTTGATGATTGATTGAGGGCGCCTGGGTTTAAGACCGAGGCGCGGCCATCGCGGGCAAGCCCGCTCCTACAGGATGAGGCCGAACCAGCCAACCCCCTACTGTTTGCCCAACGCAAAGTTGGGCAACACCCCCATCGGCTGCTTGAACTGGTACGGAATCGAGACCAGGCCCAACCCGGTATTGCGCTGCACCACAAAATGCAGGTGTGGCCCACTGCTGTTGCCGGTGTTGCCCGACAGCGCCAACGCAGTGCCCACTGACACCCGCTGCCCTTCGCGAACGATCACCGAGCCTTGCTTGAGGTGCAGGTACACGCCCATCGTCCCGTCATCGTGCAGCACCCGCACAAAATTACCGGCGGGGTCGTTGCCGCGCCCGGTCTGCGCATTCTCGGTTTTCACCACCACCCCGCCACGCGCCGCAATGATCGGAGTGCCTTCGGGCATGGCGATGTCCATGGCGTATCGGTTCTTGGGGCCGAAGTGGCTGTACTGGCCATTATTGCCCTGGCTCAGCCGAAACGGACCACCCCGCCAGGGATACGGGTATTGATAGGCCATGGCAGCCCCTGAGGGGTCGCCCAGGGAATATTCGAACTTGGGGACGTAGGCCAGCGGCTTCTGGGCATCCATCGCCGTGAGCAGCGCCAGGCGAATGCTGCTGCGCGCAGGCATGACCCGGCGAATCGGCCGGCTCGGTGCACCATTGACGTTCTGCAGCCCGGCAAAGCTCAACTCGATCTCGACCGGCGCGTACAAGTCATTGCGCACATAGACGCTGTCTGCGCCCTTCTTCTTGGTGATGATCAGGTACACCTGCCGCTCGAGGTGCTCGACCATGCGATCGCGGAAGGTGAACACCTGCGCACCTTTGGACGGGCGGTCGCTGTAAGACACCACGCCATTGGCGTCGGTGGACTTGTAGATCGTCATGGCCGACGCCTGGGCGCCGGCCAACAACAGACCGCAGAAAAACATCGAGCGCATGAACATGGGCAGGATTCTGTCGAGTGATACCTGGGAGTGAGCCTAGCAGCTGCAATGGACCCGGGTAGTCGGCAGAGGTTTCAAAGCGGTGTCGCCTTCATCGCGGGCAAGCCCGCTCCCACAGGGGAACGCATTCCACTGCAGGAGCGAGCTTGCTCGCGATGAGGCCAGCTCAGGCGACGCGGCTATCAGGCACCCGGCACAAAATGCTTCTGCGCCGTACCCCGAGCAATCAGGCGCGACAGGTAGTCGAGCTTTTGCGCGTCCTTGTCGACAAAGCGGAAGGTCAGTTGCAGCCATTCGCTGTCGGGTTTCTGTTCATGGGCGACGATGGCGTGCAGGTAGCCGTTCAAGCGCGCTGTTTCCGCGCTTTCGCCCTGTTCCAGGTCGAGCACGGCGCTGTCGAGTACTTGTGGCAGGGCATCGACGCGCTTGACCACCAACAGCGCTTCCTTGAGGCTCAAGGCCTTGATCACACAGGGCTGCACGCCGTTGGGCAGGCGCAATTGGCCCTGGCCACGGCCACCGGTGGCAGCGGAGGCCGCTGGCGCTGGCGCTTTCACCGGCGGGCTGTTGAGCAGACCACGGGACGGCGCAGCGGCGGGTGCCGGGGCGGCAGCCGGCGTCGATGCAACGGCGGCAACGGCCGGTTTGCCGCCCGTCAGCGCGCTCAGGGAATCGTTGCCGAAGGCCGAATTCATCTTGGTCGGTGCACTGTTCATCAAGGTATCGAGTTTGCCGACCTTGTTCAGCGCCTGCTTGACCTTGGTCAGCAGTTGTTCGTTGGTGAAGGGTTTGCTGACGTAACCGGAAACACCGGCCTGGATGGCCTGGACGACGTTTTCCTTGTCGCCACGGCTGGTCACCATCACGAAGGGCATGGTCTTGAGGTTGTCCTGTTCACGACACCAGGTCAGCAGCTCCAGGCCAGACATTTCCGGCATTTCCCAGTCGCACAGGACCAGGTCGAACGCTTCGCGCGCCAGGATGGCCTGGGCCTTTTTACCGTTAATGGCGTCTTCGATGCGAATGCCCGGGAAGTAATTACGCAGGCACTTCTTCACCAGGTCACGAATGAACGACGCATCGTCCACGACCAATACACTGACCTTACTCATCCATCACCCCTTTAAAAAATCCTGGCAAGCATACCGCTTTACTGATGGCACTTCGCCATAAACCTCAGTCACGCCGGGACTTTTCGTTCGCGGGTGCTGCTGTGCAATTCTGGCCCGTAAACAAAAACGCCCGGCCAAAAGACCGGGCGCTTTACTAGGGCAATCTTATTTATCGTCAGCTTCGCCCGGAACATTAGCGGTTTCACCACTTGTGCCTTCAACTTCTTCCTTCATGCGCTTGAGGCCCATGTGGCGCACGTCGGTGCCGCGCACCAGGTAAATCACCAATTCGGAGATGTTGCGCGCGTGGTCGCCGATGCGCTCCAGCGAACGCAGCACCCAGATGATGCTCAACACCCGCGAGATAGAGCGTGGGTCTTCCATCATGTAGGTGGCCAGTTCACGCAACGCCGTCTTGTACTCGCGGTCGATGATCTTGTCGTACTGCGCCACCGACAACGCCAGGTCCGCGTCGAACCGGGCGAAAGCGTCCAGCGCGTCACGCACCATGTTACGCACCTGGTCGCCAATGTGGCGCACTTCGACGTAACCACGCGGCGCTTCGCCTTCCTCGCACAACTGGATGGCGCGGCGGGCGATCTTGGTCGACTCGTCGCCGATACGCTCTAGATCAATCACCGACTTGGAAATGCTGATGATCAACCGCAGGTCGGACGCCGCCGGCTGACGACGGGCCAGAATGCGCAGGCATTCTTCGTCGATGTTGCGCTCCATCTGGTTGATCTGTTCATCGATCTCGCGCACTTGCTGGGCCAGGCCGGAGTCCGCCTCGATCAATGCAGTGACCGCGTCGTTGACCTGCTTTTCCACCAGCCCGCCCATGGCCAGGAGGTGGCTGCGCACTTCCTCGAGCTCGGCGTTGAATTGCGCGGAAATGTGATGGGTAAGGCCTTCCTTCGAAATCATGGGTTTGCTCCGCAAAAGCTGTAAGCCGCAAGCTACGAGCTGCAAGCTGTTTAATGTCGTACCCGAACTGCTCTTACTTGCCGCTTGAAGCTTGCGGCTTGTAACTGCCTCAACTAGCCATATCGACCGGTAATGTAGTCTTCGGTCTGCTTCTTCGCCGGATTGGTGAACAGGGTATCGGTGTCGCCGAATTCCACCAGTTTGCCCATGTACATGAACGCCGTGTAGTCGGAGACCCGGGCGGCCTGTTGCATGTTATGGGTGACGATGACGATGGTGAACTTCGATTTCAGCTCATAAATCAGCTCTTCGACCTTGAGCGTGGAAATCGGGTCGAGTGCCGAGCACGGTTCGTCCAGCAGCAGCACTTCGGGCTCCACGGCGATGGTGCGGGCAATCACCAGACGCTGTTGCTGGCCACCGGACAGGCCCAGTGCCGAATCGTGCAGGCGGTCTTTGACCTCGTCCCACAACGCCGCGCCTTTCAGTGCCCACTCGACGGCTTCGTCGAGCACGCGTTTTTTGTTGATGCCCTGGATGCGCAGGCCGTACACCACGTTTTCGTAGATCGTTTTCGGAAACGGGTTGGGCTTCTGGAACACCATGCCCACGCGGCGACGCAGCTCGGCCACGTCTTCGCCCTTGCGGTAGATGTTGTTGCCGTAGAGGTTGATTTCACCTTCCACGCGGCAGCCGTCGACCAGGTCGTTCATGCGGTTGAAGGTGCGCAGCAGCGTGGACTTGCCGCAGCCGGACGGGCCGATGAAGGCGGTCACGCGCTGTTTCGGGATGTTCATGCTGACGTCGAACAGCGCTTGTTTATCGCCGTAGAACAGGCTCAGGCCTGGCACTTCGATGGCCACGGTTTCCTGCGCCAGGTTCAGGCTTTGCTTGTCGCGACCCAGGGCGGACATGTTGATGCCGTGGGAATGGGTTTCGTGCTGCATGATCTCACTCCGTTCGTAGCTGCAAGCTTCTAGCTGCAAGCTGCAAGTTTGAGCAAAAGCGGCTTGTAGCTTGCCGCTTGTGGCTAATGGCTTTAGCTATCCAACGCTTTGTATTTTTCGCGCAGGTGGTTACGGATCCACACCGCCGACAGGTTCAACGTCGCGATCACCAGCACCAGCAACAGCGCCGTGGCGTAGACCAGCGGCCGCGCCGCTTCGACGTTCGGGCTCTGGAAGCCGACGTCATAAATATGGAAGCCCAGGTGCATGATTTTCTGGTCCAGGTGCAGGTACGGGTAGTTACCGTCCAGCGGCAGCGACGGCGCCAGTTTCACCACGCCCACCAGCATCAGCGGTGCCACTTCGCCAGCGGCGCGAGCGACAGCGAGGATCATGCCGGTCATCATTGCCGGGCTGGCCATGGGCAGTACGATCTTCCACAGGGTTTCCGCCTTGGTTGCGCCGAGGGCCAGCGAGCCTTCGCGCACCGTACGCGGAATCCGTGCCAGCCCTTCTTCGGTGGCCACGATCACCACCGGCACCGCCAGCAGCGCCAGGGTCAGGGACGCCCAGAGCAGGCCTGGCGTACCGAACGTCGGTGCCGGCAGCGCTTCGGGGAAGAACAGGCGGTCGACCGAGCCGCCCAGCACATAGACGAAGAAGCCGAGGCCGAACACGCCGTAGACAATCGCCGGGACGCCCGCCAGGTTGTTCACCGCAATGCGGATCACCCGGGTCAGTGCGTTCTGCTTGGCGTATTCACGCAGGTACACCGCCGCCAGTACGCCGAACGGGGTCACGATCATCGCCATGATCAGGGTCATCATTACGGTACCGAAGATCGCCGGGAAGATCCCGCCTTCGGTATTGGCCTCACGCGGGTCGTCGCTGAGGAATTCCCAGACCTTGCTGAAGTAGAAACCGATTTTGGTGAAGGTGCCCATGGCGTTCGGCTGGTAGGCGTGAACCACTTTGCCCAGGCCGATTTCGACTTCCTTGCCGTTGGCATCGCGGGCCGTCAACGCATCGCGGTTGAACTGGGTATGCAGGTCAGTCAGACGCGCTTCGATTTCCTGGTAACGGGCATTGAGTTCGGCGCGCTCGGATTCCATGTCCGCTTGCGCAGCCGGGCTGAGTTTGCCTTCCAGTTCCAGTTTGCGGCCATGCAGACGGATGCGTTCAAGACCTGAGTTGATGGCGCCAATGTCAGTCTTCTCAATGGTCTTGAGCTGGCCCGCAAGCTTGTTCACCCGGTCGATCCGCGCTTGCAGTTCAGGCCACGCCGCTTCGCCTTCCTCGACGACTTTGCCATCTTGCTTGACGTTGACCAGATAGCCGTAGAAGTTGCCCCACTCGCGACGCTCAATGGCCATCAGCTCCACGGGCGTCGTTTGGTTGGTCAGCCACTCACCGACGACCCATGTGAAGTCGTTGCCGTTCAGGTCACGGTTGCCGACCTTGATCAGCTCACGGGTCATGAATTCCGGGCCTTGGTCCGGCACCGGCAGGCCGGCACTTTTCAGGCGTGCGCGGGGCACTTCTTCTTTCTGTACCACTTCGCCGATGACCAGGTGATTACCCTGCCCCGGTACGTCGTAGCTGGCGTGAATCAAGTCCGCCGGCCAGAAGTGACCCAGGCCGCGCACGGCAATCACCGCCAGCAGGCCGATGGTCATGATGACTGCGATGGACACCGCGCCACCACTGATCCAGACACCCGGGGCGCCGCTCTTGAACCATCCTTTCAGGGAGTTCTGTTTCACAGACTTCTACCTTTCTTAAAGCGACGAGTATTTCTTGCGCAGACGCTGACGAATCAGTTCCGCGAGGGTGTTCATGACGAAGGTGAACAACAGCAGCACCAGCGCCGAGAGGAAGAGCACGCGGTAGTGGCTGCCGCCGACTTCCGACTCGGGCATTTCCACCGCGACGTTGGCGGCCAGGGTGCGCAGGCCTTCGAACAGGTTCATCTCCATGACCGGGGTATTACCGGTGGCCATCAGCACGATCATGGTTTCACCCACCGCACGCCCCATACCGATCATCAGCGCCGAGAAAATACCCGGACTGGCGGTGAGGATCACTACGCGGGTCATGGTTTGCCACGGTGTGGCACCCAGGGCCAGGGAACCCAGGGTCAGGCCACGGGGCACGCTGAACACGGCGTCTTCGGCGATGGAGTAGATGTTGGGGATCACCGCAAAACCCATGGCCAAACCGACGACCAGGGCGTTGCGTTGGTCGTAGGTGATGCCCAGGTCGTGGGAAATCCACATGCGCATGTCACCGCCGAAAAACCAGTTTTCCATGAACGGGCTCATGTACAGCGAGAGCCAGCCCACGAACAGGATTACCGGAATCAGCAGTGCACTTTCCCAGCCGTCCGGCACTTTCAGACGGATCGATTCAGGCAGACGACTGAACACGAAGCCTGTGACCAGGATGCCAATCGGCAGCAGCATCAACAGGCTGAAGATGCCCGGCAGATGACCTTCCACATACGGCGCCAGGAACAGCCCGGCGAAGAATCCGAGGATCACCGTCGGCATCGCTTCCATCAGCTCGATCACCGGCTTGACCTTGCGGCGCATGCCGGGCGCCATGAAGTACGCGGTGTAGATCGCTGCGGCAACGGCCAGCGGTGCGGCCAGCAGCATGGCGTAGAACGCCGCTTTGAGGGTACCGAAGGTCAGCGGTGACAGGCTCAGCTTGGGCTCGAAGTCGGTGTTGGCGGCGGTCGATTGCCAGACGTACTTAGGTTCGTCGTAGTTTTCGTACCAGACCTTGCTCCACAGCGCGCTCCAGGAAACCTCGGGATGCGGGTTGTCGAGCAGCAGCGGCTTGATCTGGCCGCCCGCTTCAACGATCACGCGGTTGGCCCGTGGCGACAGGCCGAACAGGCCCTGGCCGTCCACCACCTGATCGACCAGCAAGGTGCGGTGCGCAGTACTGTGGAAAACACCCAACTGGCCAGCGGCGTCCAGGGCGATGAAACCTTTGCGACGTTCTTCAGCGGTGATTTCCACGATCGGCGTACTGCCCATCTGGAAGGTGCGAATTTGCTTCAAGCGTTGTTCGCCATCCGGATCGCGAGCCATGAACCACTGCGCCAGACCGCCCTTGGAGTCGCCGATGATCAGCGAGATGCCACCCACCAGTTGGGTGGCAGCGGTGACTTGTGCCTCGCCGTCCTCCAACAGTTTGTAGCGTCCGTTGAGGCTTTTGTCGCGCAGGCTGAACACGTCGGCCTGGGCACGACCATTGATCACGTACAGCCACTGCTGACGCGGGTCGACGAAGATATTCTTCACCGGCTCGGTCATCTGCGGCAGCTCGATACGATTCTGCTCGTTGGTGACTTCGCCGGTCATCATGTTCTCTTCGCTGGTCAGCGACAGGACATTGAGTTGCGAACCGGTGGACCCCACCAGCACCAGCGTTGAGTCAGTGGCGTTGAGGCTGACATGCTCCAGCGCACCGCCCGCTTCGTTCAGTGCAACGGGTGCTTCACCGTACGGGTACTCGATCGCCGGGGTAATGGTTTTCTTGCCGTCCGGGTAGCTGACCTTATAAGTGTGGCGAAACACCAGCGCCTGGCCATTGGACAGGCCCACGGCCACCAGCGGATGACCTGGCTGATCTTCGCCGATGGAGGTGACGCTGGCGCCAGCCGGGACCGGCAGGTCGATGCGCTTGAGCTCGGCGCTGCTGTCGATGTCGAAAAACAGCGCCTGGCCCTTGTCGGAAACGCGCATGGCCACCTGGTTCTGTTCTTCCAGGGAAATCATCAGCGGCTTGCCGGCGTCCTGCATCCAGGCCGGGGTAATGGCATCCTTGGCCGTCAAGCTGGCCCCCTGGAACAGAGGCGCGACGACGTAGGCAAGAAAGAAGAAGATCAGGGTGATCGCGCCCAGCACGGCCAAGCCGCCAACGAGTACATACCAGCGGGTCAGGCGATCCTTGAGCGCGCGAATGCGGCGCTTTCGTTGCAACTCAGGCGTATTGAAATCAATTCGCTTGGGGGGATTTGTAGTCATGTTGGAATTGGCCAGATCATTCATTCGCACACCCTAGCGATCCTGTATGACAGAAAGATGACAGCATGGTGACGCAACAAATCCGCCGCAGGCAGTGACCCGCAGAGGATTGGGAATTTGAAATGAATGGGGGCGGTTTTGGCCGCCCCCATCTTGAGCCTTCGGGGTTCACCCTACGCTCAGTTTGTTACTTCTTTGCGACAGTGCCGCCTTCTTGCAGACCCAGGTCAGCCAGTGCTTTGGCAGCAACCTTGGCTGGCAGTGGGATGTAGCCGTCTTTAACAACCACTTCCTGACCCTGTTTGGACAGAACCAGCTTCACGAACTCGGCTTCCAGCGGGGCCAGAGGCTTGTTCGGGGCCTTGTTGACGTAAACGTAGAGGAAACGCGACAGCGGGTATTTGCCGTTCAGGGCGTTTTCTTCGGTGTCTTCGATGAACTCGGTGCCGCCTTTCTTGGCCAGGGCAACGGTTTTCACGCTGGCGGTCTTGTAGCCGATCCCCGAATAACCGATGCCGTTCAGCGAGGAGCTGATCGACTGCACGACCGAAGCCGAACCAGGTTGTTCGTTGACGTTAGCCTTGTAGTCGCCTTTGCACAGGGCTTCTTCCTTGAAGTAGCCGTAGGTGCCGGATACCGAGTTACGACCGAACAGTTGCACCGGCTTGTTGGCCAGGTCGCCAGTCACGCCCAGGTCGCCCCAGGTTTTCACATCGGCTTTGGCGCCGCACAGGCGGGTGGACGAGAAGATCGCGTCAACCTGTTCCATGGTCAGGTGCTGAATCGGATTGTCCTTGTGTACGAATACAGCCAGGGCGTCGACGGCAACCGGGATGGCGGTAGGCTTGTAGCCGTACTTCTGCTCGAAGGCTGCCAGTTCGGTGTCCTTCATCTTGCGGCTCATAGGGCCCAGGTTGGAGGTCCCTTCAGTCAGCGCAGGCGGCGCGGTGGCGGAGCCAGCAGCCTGAATCTGGATGTTGACGTTCGGGTATTCCTTTTTGTAGTTCTCGGCCCACAGGGTCATGAGGTTGGCCAGGGTATCGGAGCCGACGCTGGACAGGTTGCCCGACACACCGGTGGTCTTGGTGTAGCTCGGGATAGCAGGGTCAACAGCGGCAACTGCGTTGGCAGTCGCAACGCCAGCAGCGACAAAAGTCATTGCCGCCATCAAACGCTTCAGTTTCATGCCTTACTCCTAGCAGATAGGTGTTTTAAGTCGGGGCCAAGTATCAGCAGGCCATGTGAACACTCTATGGCTGAAATATGACAATTGGATGAAAGGCCATCATTGACCAGGGAATCGTATCAAGCCTTGCCACCAAGGTTGACAAAACATATGAAAAATATAATTTGTCAACCAAGAGAGGATCACATGATCAATGACCGAATTCGTCGCGCCCGCCTTCTGCGGGGTATGTCACTGGAGGCCTTGGCCCTCCAACTGGGCGACATCACCAAGCAGGCGTTGAGTAAATATGAAAAAGGGCTGAGCACCCCCGATTCGACTCGCCTGTTGAAAATGGCAAAGGTTCTGCAGGTCAACCCTGAGTACTTTTTCCGTGCGGAGGCCGTTCCTCTTGCGCCACTGGAGTTTCGCAAGCTGGCGAAAATGCCCAAATATCGCCAGGTTCAAGTCGAAGAGCAGATCAGGGAACACCTGGAACGGTACATCGCTCTGGAAGACTGCTTCGACCCGGCAGACATTCGAACTCCAGAAACCCCATCGCAAATGTTCCCGGTTTCATCTCTCGACGAAGCTGAGCACGCCGCCGAATTGCTCCGCAATTACTGGGGGATAGGCAGCGACCCTATTTCCAACCTGACCGAACAGTTGGAGGAGCACAGTATCAAGGTCGCGATGCTGACGGGGCCGGAGGATTTCGATGGGGCATGTGCCGCTACCGGCGACGGCCAACACGTATTGATCGCGCTGAATGCTGAGCGTCCAGGTGAACGCATACGCTTTACTGCCGCGCATGAACTCGGTCACTGGGTGATGCAATTATCTGACGACATGCCGGAGCGAGAAAAAGAGAACTGCTGCCATCGGTTCGCCGGAGCCTTGCTCTATCCCGCTAAAGGAGTCACTGGTGACTTCGGCACTCACCCTCGCTCTCGCGTACATCCTCGTGAGCTGTTGATCGCCAAACGCCAATATGGAATTTCCATGCGGGCAGCCCTGCGTCGCCTGAAAGACCTGAACCTTCTCAGCGACAGTGGGTACAAATCCCTCACCATCCAATTCGGTGCAAATGGATGGCGCAAGGCTGAACCTGAACCATTGCCCTGCAAACCACCACAACGGTTTGAATCGTTGGTGTTCTGGGGACTTGCGGAAGGGCTGATTACCAAGTCTCGCGCAGCCGAATTTCTACGCAAACCAGTGAGTGCCCTTGACCCCAATTTCCTGGGCTCACTGGAGAGTGCATGAGCCTGATCTACATCAGCGATACCAATATCTGGATTGATTTCAGGAATGCGGGATTGTTGGATCAAATGTTCAGCCTGCCATTCACTCTTTGCTGTACAGACTTCGTACTGCAGGAACTCGACGACTTTTCCACTGAGGAATTGGTCGATCGCGGACTGTTGGTGGAGTCTTTCGACGGGGCTGGCGTCTTGAGGTTGTTTGATCTAAAGATTGAGCACAACAACAGCTCATTGGCCGACGTCTCCTGCTACCTGCTCGCAAAGCAAACAGGTCGACCACTGTTGACCGGTGACGGAAAACTCCGGCGTCAGGCTCAGCGCGACGGGTTGAAAGTGCATGGCGCTCTTTGGTTGCTGGACTTGATGATTGAGCATCAGGCCATAAGCCCAACAGAGGCCGCCGACGCGCTCATCGATATGCTTGAGCGCGGGGCACGTTTGCCTTCTGGCGAATGCGATACAAGGCTTTCACATTGGCGAAAGCCTTGAAGTGGCTGCTGTTATCGCCCCTTCTTCCAGAGATAAACCCCCAACACAATCCCCATCCCGCACAGCACAGCCACGTAGTACGCCGGCCCCATGGCGCTTTCCTTGAGCAGCAGGCTAACGACCATCGGAGTCAGGCCGCCGAATATGGCGTAGGCGACGTTGTAGGAAAAAGACAGGCCGCTGAAACGCACTACCGGCGGAAACGCCTTGACCATCACGTACGGCACCGCACCGATGGTCCCGACCAGCAGGCCGGTCAGGGCGTACAACGGAAACAGCCAGTCCGGATGCTCGGCCAGGCTGTGATAGAAGGTCCACGAACTGGCCAGCAAGGCAGTGCAGCCGAACACGAATACACGGCCGGCGCCAAAACGGTCAGCCAGCGCACCGGAAATGATGCAGCCGAAGCTCAGCATCACGATGGCCACGCTATTGGACTGCAGGGCCGTGGTCGGTGAGAAGTGGTAGACGGTCTGCAGCACGGTCGGCGTCATCAGGATCAGCACCACGATGCCTGCCGACAGCAGCCAGGTCAGCAACATGGAAATGACAATCGCCCCACGATGGTCACGCAGCACCGCGCGCAGCGGCACTTCCTCGGCCAGGGCCTTGCGCTGTTGCAGCTCGGCGAACACCGGGGTCTCGTGCAGCCAGCGGCGCAGATACACCGAGAAGAGGCCAAACACACCGCCGAGCAGGAACGGGATCCGCCAGGCGTAATCGGACACTTCCACCGGGGTGTAGAGGCTGTTGATCGCGGTGGCGACCAGCGAGCCCAGCAGAATGCCCGCGGTCAGGCCGCTCGTCAGCGTACCGCAGGCATAACCGATATGCCGCTGCGGCACGTGTTCGGAAACGAAGACCCAGGCGCCCGGCACTTCACCCCCAATCGCCGCGCCCTGGATCACTCGCATCAACAGCAGCAGGATCGGCGCCCACAGGCCGATTTGTGCGTAAGTCGGCAGCAGGCCCATGATCAGGGTCGGCACCGCCATCATGAAAATACTCAGGGTGAACATCTTCTTGCGCCCCAGCAGGTCGCCGAAGTGCGCCATCACGATGCCGCCCAACGGCCGGGCCAGGTAACCCGCCGCGAAAATGCCGAAGGTCTGCATCAGCCGCAGCCACTCAGGCATGTCGGCCGGGAAGAACAGCTTGCCCACGACGGTTGCAAAGAAAACGAAAATGATGAAGTCGTAGAACTCCAGCGCGCCCCCCAGGGCAGACAGCGACAGCGTCTTGTAATCATTACGGGTCAACGGTCGTGCGGGTTGGGTCGGCTGCGCGATGCTCGAAGGCGCTGTGGTCATGGCAAGGCTTCTCTTTATAGGCGGTTCTGCCACCCCGACAACGCTGGCCAGGGCTTGGGCAGGTCCGGCACGATAGCAAATTGTTCGAAAAAGCACATAGAGGCGCGTGTTTGACGGTCAAAATGAGAACCGGACGGTCGTCTCGGAGTCTATCGACCGATATACTCGGGGTCTTGCAACGGTTTTGAAGGGTTGCTGTGCGAAAACGCCTGTCGGGATTCAGGCGGTTTCGCAGAGTTTCCCTTTAGGCGCCTTACGAAAAACGTGACGAACAGGGTATGTTCGGGGCTGAATCGTTTTTCTTTAGACGGCTATTCACCTTGCAACACTTATGAAGAGTCACGGGTCAGAGGCACCCCCGGCATGATAGAGCTCGAACAAGAAGATCCGATCCCCCAGGGCGACCTGGCCTTGCAAATCACCGCGCTCCCACGTGAAACCAACGGTTTCGGCGATATTTTCGGCGGCTGGCTGGTCGCGCAGATGGACCTGGCCGGCACCGCTATGGCCAGCAAGGTTGCCGGCGGTCGAGTAGCCACCGTTGCGATCGATCGCATGGCGTTCCTGGTACCCGTCGCCGTGGGCGCGCAGTTGTCGTTTTATACCCAGGCGCTGGAAATTGGCCGCAGCTCCATCCAGATGATGGTCGAGGTCTGGAGCGACGACCCGCTGTCCAGCGAGTGGCGTAAAGTGACGGAAGCGGTGTTCGTGTTCGTTGCCATCGACGGCAGTGGCCGCACCCGTTCGGTTCCGCCACGGGCGCGTTAAACGCAGCCACTGTTTTGCGGTCCATTGCAGTCCTGTTCCCGATAGAGAGTGGTTCCATGAACACGCCCAACGTTGAAGCCGTGAAGCTCAATGAACTGAACTGCTGGCGTATTCGTCACGGTCAGGCCGAATTGCTGGTGGCCCAGCAAGGCGCGCACATCCTCAGTTATCAGTTGGCCGGCCAGCCGCCGCTGATCTGGCTGAACGATGAAGCGGTGTTCAAGACCGGCACCAACATCCGTGCTGGCGTGCCGGTGTGCTGGCCGTGGTTCGGTAATTTGGCGCGCAACCCGCAGAGCGTCCAGGCCATGCGCACCAGCAGCGAGCCGGCCACTGCCCACGGTTTTGTGCGGGCAACGGATTGGGAGCTGGCGGGTATCGAGACCGAAGGCGAAAGTCTGAAGGTGGAATTCGTCCTGCCCTACCCCGAAGGTGGCTTCGCCGAGTGGCCCCATCAGGTGGGCCTGACGCTGAGCATACGCCTGGACGAGCAACTGCACATCAGCCTGACCAGCCACAACCAGGGGACCGACACGGTGACCCTCAGCCAGGCGCTGCACACTTATTTCGCGGTCAGCGATGTGCGCAACGTGCACGTCGAAGGGCTTGATGGCTTGAGCTACATCGAAACGCTGGAAGACTGGAAAACCAAACCCCAGACCGGCGACCTGCATTTTGCCGGCGAGACCGACCGGATCTATCTCGATACCCCGCCGAAGCTGAGCATTGTCGACCCCACCTGGGAGCGGCGCATCGAGCTGACCAGCAGCGGGTCGCGCTCAGCGGTGATCTGGAACCCATGGGTCGCTCGCGCCGCGGCATTCAGCGACATGGCTGACGATGGCTGGCAGCGCATGCTGTGCATCGAGACGGCGAACGTGATGGATGACGTGGTGACGCTCAAGCCGGGGGCCATGCATACGCTGGGTGTGAGTATCGGTAGCAAGCCCCTCTGACACCGCATCGCGAGCAGGCTCGCTCCCACAATGATTTGAAGTGAGTCCTGCTGTCGCGCTTACAAATCCGACTCTTTCACCACCCGCACCTTCGCCGCATCCAGTGCGTAGGCCGCGTCGGCCAGGTCATTGTTGACCTTCTCGATCTTCAAGGTCCCCGTCACCCATAACGGGGTGTAGATGTCGTTAAGCTTCAAGCCCTGTGGATAACGCACCAGCACCAACTGGTTGGGCGGCGGTGGCGGCACGTGAATGCAGGCGCCCGGATACGGCACAAGGAAGAACAGTGTACTGCGGCCCTTGGCATCGGACTCCAGCGGCACCGGGTAACCGCCGATGCGAATGTGCTTGTCGTTCATCGACGGCACCGTCTTGGTCGAGTACATCACCGCCGCCAACCCCTTGGCCTGTTTCATGCCACCTTTCTGGTCAAAGGTGCCATTGGCTTCGGGGGAGTTGTGATCGATTTCGGGCATGGCCTCGAGGGCTTTCTGGTCGGACTTGGGCATCAGATCCAGCCAGTCGGTTTCCGGCAGTTCGCCGGCGTGGGCAAAGCCCGAGCCCAGTAAAACAAGAGTCAACAAAAGACGGCGCATGAAGGTGCTCGGCAAGGGGGACGATACGACGCCGAGCATTCTAGCCCTCTCCGCGCATTTGTCAGAGAGGGCTTTGTCGCTTGAATCAGTTCTTTTTGATCAGACCGTAGATCACCAGTAAAACGATGGCGCCAATCAGCGCGCCAATGAAACCGGCACCTTGGCCTGCCTGGTAGATGCCCAGGGCCTGGCCGCCGTAGGTGGCTGCCAACGAACCGCCAATACCGAGCAGGATGGTCATGATCCAGCCCATGCTGTCATCGCCCGGTTTCAGGAACCGGGCCAGCAGGCCGACGATCAAGCCGATAAAGATGGTTCCGATAATTCCCATGGCACTTCCCTCTGGTTTGGTAGATAGAAGCCTAGTCAGACTTTGGCATCCTGCCATGAGAGAACGGCGGGCCCGCAATGGTTCCGCCGTTGCCACGTGAAACTGGATTTACTCGGCGATCAGCGCTTCAACCTTGAGGATCTGCGCGGCCAGCGTCTCGCGATCGGCACACCGCAGGTTGGCGTGGCCGACTTTGCGCCCGGCCTTGAAGGCCTTGCCGTAGTGATGCAGATGGCAATCGGCGATGGCCAGGACCTTGTCCGCCTCAGGTACTTTGCCGATGAAATTGAGCATTGCGCTCTCGCCCACCTTGGCCGTCGAACCCAACGGCAGGCCGGCGACGGCCCGCAGATGGTTTTCGAACTGGCTGCATTGCGCGCCTTCGGTGGTCCAGTGCCCGGAATTGTGTACACGCGGCGCGATTTCGTTGGCTTTCAAGCCGCCGTCGACTTCAAAGAATTCGAAGGCCATTACGCCGACGTAATCCAGTTGCTTGAGCACGCGGCTGGAATAATCTTCTGCCAGGGCCTGCAACGGGTGATCGGTGCTGGCGACCGACAGCTTGAGGATGCCGCTGTCGTGAGTGTTGTGCACCAGTGGGTAGAACCTGGTCTCACCATCGCGAGCCCGCACGGCAATCAGCGACACTTCGCCGGTGAACGGCACGAAGCCTTCCAGCAGGCAGGCGACGCTGCCCAGTTCAGCAAAGGTACCGACCACGTCTTCAGGTGTGCGCAAGACTTTCTGACCCTTGCCGTCGTAACCCAGGGTGCGCGTTTTGAGCACGGCCGGTAGGCCGATGGTCGCCACGGCGGCGTCCAGGTCGGCTTGCGACTGGATGTCGGCGAACGCCGGGGTGGGGATCCCCAGGTCCTTGAACATGCTCTTCTCGAACCAGCGATCACGAGCAATGCGCAAGGCTTCGGCGCTCGGATAGACCGGGACGAATTGCGAGAGGAACGCCACGGTTTCAGCCGGTACGCTCTCGAATTCGAACGTCACCAGATCGACTTCATCGGCGAGCTGGCGCAGGTGGTCCTGATCGCCGTAATCGGCCCGCAGGTGTTCACCCAACGCGGCTGCACAAGCATCCGGCGCGGGGTCCAGGAAAGCGAAGTTCATGCCCAGCGGAGTGCCCGCCAGCGCCAACATGCGACCCAACTGGCCGCCACCGATTACACCGATCTTCATCGTCAACAACCTCAGGCGATACGTGGGTCTGGATTTTCCAGCACGCTGTCTGTCTGTTCGGCACGGAAGGTTTTCAAAACCTTGTGGAACTGCGGGTGCTTGGCGCCCAGGATACTTGCCGACAGCAGCGCGGCGTTGATCGCACCTGCCTTGCCGATGGCCAGGGTCGCCACTGGGATGCCCGCCGGCATTTGTACGATGGACAGCAGCGAGTCGACGCCCGAGAGCATGGCGGACTGCACCGGCACACCCAGCACCGGCAGGTGAGTCTTGGCCGCACACATGCCTGGCAGGTGCGCTGCGCCACCGGCACCGGCGATGATCACCTCGATGCCACGCGCCTCAGCCTCTTCGGCGTACTGGAACAGCAGGTCCGGGGTGCGGTGAGCAGAAACCACTTTCACCTCGTAGGGAATGCCGAGCTTTTCCAGCATATCGGCGGTGTGGCTAAGGGTGGACCAATCGGACTTGGAGCCCATGATCACGCCAACCAATGCACTCATCGTCGTGCCTCTTCTCTCTGGGCGCCCGCAGGCGCGTCAAAAACAACAAGCCACGCAAAATGCGTGGCTTGAATTGTACGAAAAATAGCCGAACGAGCCGGCCAAAGGCCGCGCAGTATACCGCAATACCGAAGATAAACAGCCCCTGTTTCGACCATCTGTCATCTGCCATGAAAGGGCCGATTATTGACTCGAAAGTCAGCGACCTGACTCTCAAGAAACACACAAGCGCTCGCTGATCAACTTCTGAAAAGTATCAACTAAGCAAAATGATGCGTGCCAGATCGGCAATAGTGAGAAATATACAACTTCTCGCTATATGCTTGCGTGAAGTTTAACTTAACCACCACAACAACAACCCCCCTCAACAACTGAACTAGACATAAATAAAAACATGACTAACAAAAACCCTATCGATATATTCGTCGTCATCCATGAGGATATAAACCCATCGACAAAACAACAGATGGCAGCGAGTTACTTTAGCCATCTACAGAAAGAGCTAGAAAGTTTCACCGATCGGAAGGTCAACATTTTCTATGGCACAGGCTCTCCCCACAACAAGTTTGACTACAAGGGAAGCAATGAAACGGAAATATTGCAACGCTGGGAAAAACTGGGTCTCCAGTGGCTGGAGTTTCGCAGCAAAGAAGGCTTCATAATCACTCAAACAAGCCTGGTGCTATTGTTCACCGCACACCCTATCAATGAAAACGTCTCAGGCGCCGCTTTGGTGGATTTGCGCAAAAATGGCGGTCGGTTTGCGATTGCATCGGCTGGCAGCAATTTGTATCCCGCTCATGAGATAGGTCATTTACTGGGCGCAAAACATGATGACTATGAAGTCAACTATGATGGCTGGTGGTGTGAAACTTACATGACTCCAAACCCCCATCTCTTACGGAGCAATTGTTACAAATACAGCCCGGCTAATCGAAACACCATTAAACACTACCTGGCGTCCATGGATTAAGGATTAAGCGGCAATATCCGCGTAACCTGATGCTGAACCTGAAGCACGACTAACTGGGGGTCGCCGCCCCTTCAAGTTTGCGCCACAACAAGCGCACATTGGCCTTGCGCACCAACGCGCAGCGGTACAGACGAATCTCCAGGGGCACATGCCATTGCGGGCCGCCGCAGATCACCAGTTCGCCGCGTGCCAATTCCGCTCGCACACTCAACTGCGGCACCCAGGCGATGCCCAGGCCTTCGAGCGCCATGCTTTTGAGGCTGTCGGCCATGGCAGTTTCGTAGACGGTCGTGAACCGCAAGGCGCGCTGGCGCAACAGCAGGTTCACCGAGCGCCCGAGAAACGCACCGGCGCTATAAGCCAGCAGCGGCACGCTGCCCTCGCCTTCCAGGTCGAACAGTGGCTTGCCGTCTGCATCCGCCGCGCAAACCGGCAGCATCTCGGTCTGGCCCAAGTGCAGCGAAGGGAAGATTTCCGGGTCCATTTGCATCGCCGCATCCGGGTCATAGAACGCCAGCATCAGGTCGCAACCCCCTTCTCGCAACGCATGCACCGCGTCGCCGACGTTGGTGGCGACCAGTCGCGTCGCGATGTTCAGACCTTCGTTACGCAGTTGCGCGATCCAGCGCGGGAAGAATCCCAGCGCCAGCGAGTGTGCGGCGGCGACTTGCATCACTTCGCCCTGCCCGCCTTCAAGGTGATGTAGATGGCGCAGCACTTCGCCGAGTTGCTCGACCACCGTTCGCGCAGTCACCAGAAACAATTGACCCGCCGCCGTCAGCTCGATGGGGGTGCGCGAACGGTTGACCAGTTGCAACCCCAGCGCCGCCTCAAGGCTGCGAATACGCCGGCTGAACGCCGGTTGCGTCACGAAGCGGCGCTCAGCCGCCTGGGAGAAGCTACGGGTAGCGGCCAGGGCACTGAAGTCTTCCAGCCATTTACTTTCCAGGTTCATTACGTCCTCCCGGACACGCACCAAATTGGGTCGCACGCTCGCCGCAAACACGGCGTCACACCAGCATTATGCCGAATATGCATAGGCCAGTGTTTAACAGCATTGGCCCTAAATTATCCACAAGCCTAGCATTTGCAGTGTTCCGGCACAGACCGGGTCCATATCGAGATGATTTCCGTCATGTCCTCCGCTGCATCATTCCGCACAGAAAAAGACCTGCTTGGCGTACTCGAAGTACCGGCTCAAGCGTATTACGGCATCCAGACCCTGCGAGCGGTGAATAACTTCCGTCTCTCCGGCGTTCCGATTTCGCATTACCCCAAGCTGGTGGTCGGCCTGGCCATGGTCAAGCAGGCTGCTGCTGACGCCAACCGCGAGCTGGGTCACCTGAGCGAAGCCAAGCACGCCGCCATCAGCGAAGCTTGTGCACGATTGATCCGCGGCGATTTCCACGAAGAGTTCGTGGTGGACATGATTCAAGGCGGCGCTGGCACTTCGACCAACATGAATGCCAACGAAGTCATCGCCAACATCGCGCTGGAGGCCATGGGTCACCAGAAAGGCGAATACCAATACCTGCACCCCAACAATGACGTGAACATGGCGCAGTCGACCAACGACGCCTACCCGACCGCGATCCGCCTGGGTCTGCTGCTGGGTCACGACACCCTGTTGGCCAGCCTCGACAGCCTGATCCAGTCGTTCGCCGCCAAGGGTCAAGAGTTCAGCCACGTCCTGAAGATGGGCCGTACCCAACTGCAAGACGCCGTGCCGATGACCCTCGGCCAGGAATTCCGTGCCTTCGCCACCACCCTGAGTGAAGACCTGGCACGCCTGAAGACGCTGGCGCCAGAACTGCTGACCGAAGTGAACCTGGGCGGCACCGCCATCGGCACCGGCATCAATGCCGACCCGCGTTACCAGGCCCTGGCCGTTCAGCGCCTGGCCACCATCAGCGGTCACCCGCTGGTACCGGCAGCCGACCTGATCGAAGCCACCTCTGACATGGGCGCCTTCGTGCTGTTCTCCGGCATGCTCAAGCGCACCGCAGTCAAGCTGTCGAAGATCTGCAACGACCTGCGCCTGCTCTCCAGCGGCCCGCGCACCGGCATCAACGAGATCAACCTGCCAGCGCGTCAACCTGGCAGCTCGATCATGCCCGGCAAGGTCAACCCGGTGATTCCGGAAGCCGTGAACCAGGTGGCCTTCCAGGTCATCGGTAACGACCTGGCCCTGACCATGGCAGCCGAAGGTGGTCAACTGCAACTGAACGTGATGGAGCCGCTGATCGCCTTCAAGATCCTCGACTCGATCCGCCTGCTGCAACGCGCCATGGACATGCTGCGCGAGCACTGCATCACCGGCATCACCGCCAACGAAGCGCGTTGCCGCGAGCTGGTCGAACACTCGATCGGCCTGGTCACCGCACTGAACCCGTACATCGGCTACGAAAACGCCACGCGCATCGCTCGCATCGCACTTGAAAGCGGCCGCGGCGTGTTGGAACTGGTGCGCGAGGAAGGCTTGCTCGACGACGCCATGCTCGACGACATCCTGCGTCCGGAAAACATGATTGCTCCGCGTCTGGTGCCTTTGAAGGCATGAGCCGACGCGTACTTGTAGCACCGCTCACCAGGTTGAGGGACTAGACACCTCTCACCTTTTGAGGGCCTGGAGGTCGCTCTCCAGGCCCTTTTTTTATCCGCTGCAAATGCACCACCAGTGGGAGCGGGCTCGCTCGCGAAGGCGGTGTGTCAGTGACACATGTATGAGCTGACACACCGCTTTCGCGAGCAAGCCCGCTCCCACCCAAAGCAAAACCGTGCAGACGGACACAACTGCGACCGGTATAGTGCCGCCCCTCTTCGCGGGGGCGGTCGTCGGTAGCGAGATCACAACCCAAGCGATACCCCTTACTTACAACAAACCCGCGAATTGGAACCGGAACGAAACCTTCGCACCACCAGCTCTGCCGCAAAAAAGCCGGTGTAACACGATGTTTCCACCCGACCAGCATTTGCTCACATAAAAACAGCGAGGAATAATCCATGCTCGAAGTCATCAACGACTTCCTCTCAGGGAAAGTACTGATCGTGCTCATTGTCGGGCTCGGTAGCTACTTCACGATCCGCTCGCGTTTCGTTCAACTGCGTCATTTCTTCCACATGTTCGCGGTGTTCCGCGACAGCCTCAAAAGCAGCGCTGGCCAGCTCAGCTCGTTCCAGGCCCTGATGCTCAGCCTCGCCGGCCGAGTGGGTGCGGGCAACATTGCCGGCGTTGGCATTGCCGTGACCCTGGGTGGCCCGGGTGCCGTGTTCTGGATGTGGGTGACCGCTCTGGTCGGCATGTCCAGCAGCTTCTTCGAATGCTCCCTCGGCCAGCTGTACAAACGCTGCGACTCCGAAGGCCAGTTCCGTGGCGGTCCGTCCTACTACATTGAGCACGGCCTGAAAAAGCGCTGGCTGGGCGCGATCATGGCGTTCCTGTTGCTGGTGACCTTCGGGTTTGCCTTCAACGGCCTGCAATCCCACGCCGTGACCCACTCGCTGAACAATGCGTTCGGTTTCGACACCACCTGGACCGGCCTGGCGCTGGCGGTGTTGCTGGGCCTGGTGTTCATCGGCGGGATCAAGCGTATCGCCAAAGTCGCTGACCTGCTGGTGCCGGTGAAAACCCTGGTGTACATCGGCGTGACCATCTACGTGATCGTGTTGCAATTCGACCACGTGCCGGCCATGCTGATGACCATCGTCAAGAGCGCATTCGGTCTGGACCAGGCCTTCGGCGGCCTGGTCGGCAGTGCGATCGTCATGGGCGTGAAGCGCGGCGTGTTCGCCAACGAAGCCGGCCTTGGCAGTGCGCCAAACGTGGCGGCCGTGGCCTCGGTTGAGCATCCGGTGGCACAAGGCGTGGTACAGGCGTTCAGCGTGTTCCTCGACACCTTCGTGATCTGCACCTGCACCGCGTTGCTGATCCTGCTCTCGGGCTTTTACACCCCGGGCTTCGAAGGCGACGGCATTGCCCTGACCCAGAACTCGCTGGCGGCTGTCGTCGGCGATTGGGGTCGGATGTTCATCTCGGTGGCACTGGCGCTGTTCGTGTTCACGTCGATTCTCTACAACTACTACCTGGGCGAGAACAATCTGCGCTTCTTGATTGGTGAAAACCGCAAGGCGTTGATCGGATACCGCGTCATGGTGTTGGCCCTGATCTTCTGGGGCGCCATCGAAAACCTCGGCACGGTGTTCGCATTCGCCGACATCACCATGACGCTGTTGGCGTTCGTGAACCTGATCGCGCTGTTCCTGCTGTTCAAGGTCGGCATGCGCATCCTGCGTGACTACGACGACCAGCGTGCAGCCGGGATCAAGACGCCGGTGTTCGATTCGAGCAAGTTCCCGGACCTGGACCTGGATCTGAACGCCTGGCCAGCCAACCCGCCAGCGGCCGGCAAGGCCGAAGCCGAGGCGCAAGGCGTACCCGCAGCGCAACGCTGATCGGTTAAAGTTCGAAACACCTGTAGGAGCGAGCTTGCTCGCTCCTACAAAGGACGTCATTGTTCTCGGAGCCGCTTCATGAATTCCTCGACCTACCCCGCCGCTCAGCACGTCATGGTGCTTTACACGGGTGGCACCATCGGCATGCAGGCCAGCGCCAACGGCCTGGCCCCGGCATCCGGTTTCGAAGCGCGGATGCGCGAGTATCTGCACAGCCAGCCTGAGCGGGTCGTACCGCAGTGGCGCTTTCGCGAGATGTCTCCGCTGATCGACAGCGCCAACATGTCCCCGACGTACTGGCAGCAACTGCGTGAGGCGGTGGTCGACGCAGTGGACGTGCAAGGTTGTGACAGCGTGCTGATCCTGCACGGCACCGACACCCTGGCCTACAGCGCGGCAGCCATGAGTTTTCAACTGCTGGGCATCAAGGCTCGCGTGTGCTTTACCGGTTCGATGCTGCCTGCCGGCGTGACCGACAGCGATGCCTGGGAAAACCTTGGCGGCGCGCTGGTTGCCCTAGGTCAAGGACTGGCGCCGGGCGTGCACCTGTACTTCCACGGCGAACTGCTGGACCCGACCCGATGCGCCAAGGTGCGCAGTTTTGGCCGGCATCCGTTCAAACGCCTGGACCGTCAGGGTGGCGGTGTGAAAGCCTCGACGCTGCCGGTCGCGCTGAATTACAACCAACCCAAACAACTGGCGAACGTTGCGGTGTTGCCGCTGTTTCCGGGCATTGGCGCCGAGCAACTGGACGGCGTGCTGCAAAGCGGCATCCAGGGCCTGGTGCTGGAGTGCTACGGCAGCGGCACGGGCCCCAGCGACAACCCGCAGTTTCTCGCCGCGCTGTCGCGGGCGCGCGACAACGATGTGGTCGTCGTTGCCGTAACGCAGTGCCATGAAGGGGGTGTGGAGCTGGATGTGTACGAAGCCGGCAGCCGCTTGCGCGGTGTGGGTGTGTTGTCGGGTGGTGGCATGACCCGCGAAGCGGCGTTCGGCAAGTTGCATGGTTTGCTGGGGACCGGGCTCGATGTGGCCGAAGTACGTCGGCTCATGGAACTCGACCTGTGCGGCGAGCTGAGCTGAGCTCCACCCCTTTGTAGGAGCGAGCATGCTCGCGATGGACGTTAACGATGACGCGGGATATCAGATATCCCGCGGTGCCCTTGCGTCCATCGCGAGCGTGCTCGCTCCTACAGGGGACCGCGTACGGCATATTCCTTGCTGTAATCCAGCCACACCCCAGGCTGGAAGCTCCCATGCTCCACTCCCACCTCACCACGCTCAACGCTGTTTCCCTGGTGCTCAACGCCTTCAAGGCCGACGGTTTGTCCAGCGAGGCGCTGTTGGCCGGCAGTGGTATCAGCACCGCAGACCTGAGTCGGGCGGACACGCGCATCACCACCAACCAGGAAATGCAGGTGTGTGCCAACGCGGTGGCGCTCAAACGCGACATCGGCCTGGAGCTGGGTCGGCGCATGCATGTTTCGTCCTACGGCATGCTCGGCTATGCGCTCCTCACCAGTGCCACCTTCGGTGACGCTTTACGTCTGGCGATGCGTTATCCGGCGCTGTTGGGAACACTTTTTGAACTGGGCCTGGAAGAAGATGGCGAACGCATCTGGTTCGTCGCCGGCGATTACCGCGAAAGCCCGGCCATGGCAGTGTTCAACGCGGAGTTTTGCATGGTGTCGTTGAAAGTCATCTGCGACGACCTGCTTGGGCATTCGCTGCCGCTGCTGGCGGCACGCTTCGAACACCCTGGGCCCGACTATCGGGCAACCTATGCCGAACACTTCGATTGCCCACTGAGTTTCGACGCCCCGAACAACGCTTTCGCCTTTGATAAGCGCTGGCTCGATCAACCCTTGCCGTTGGCCGATGTCATCACCCACCAGGCCATGGCCGAACGCTGCCGCAAACAGAACACCGAATTCACCGGGCGCCAGGCCTGGCTGGGGCGAATTCGCCAACTGCTCAGCGCTCAACTCAATGCGGCACCGGGCCTGGACGGTCTGGCCGGGCAGATGAAATGCTCCACGCGAACCCTGCGCAGGCATCTCAAGGACATGGGCTGCAGTTATCAGGAGTTGCTCGACGAGCTGCGTTTCGAACAGGCCAAGCAGATGCTGTGCGAGGACCAGATGCCGATCTACCGGATTGCCGAGGCGCTGGGTTTCAGCGAGACGGCGAGTTTTCGGCATGCGTTCGTGCGCTGGAGCGGTGTAGCACCGAGTCAGTTCAGACCCTGAATACTCACTGCCGCGCCAATAAGGGGCGAATTCCGGTCATAGGTTTTGGCCATATCAATCCCCTTTTGGCCTTTCCTGCCGTTCTCCAAAATCGCGGGTGCCGCAAGACTGTGAGCAACCGAATCAGCTTGCGGAGAACAACAAATGCTGACGATCTACTCCGATGATCACCACCTGCACCACGGCCGTTGCGAATTGATCGACGGGCAACTCAAGCCCTGTTTCGAAATGCCTTCGCGCGCCGACCATGTCCTGCAACGGGTGAACAACCAGAATTTGGGGCCGGTCGAAGCGCCCAAGGATTTCGGCCTCGACCCGATCGCCCGCGTCCACACTCGCGACTACCTCGACTTCTTCAAGGGTGCCTGGGCACGCTGGACCGAATTCAATACCGACGGCGACTTGCTGCCCTACACCTGGCCAGCGCGCACCCTGCGCGCGATCAAGCCGAAAAGCCTGCACGGCGAACTCGGGTATTACAGCTTCGACGGTGGCGCCCCGATCACCGCCGGGACTTGGCAAGCGGCCTATAGCGCCGCGCAAGTGGCATTGACCGCCCAGGCGGAGATCCAGCGCGGCGCCCGCAGCGCCTTCGCCCTGTGCCGCCCGCCGGGACATCACGCCGCCAGCGATGTCATGGGTGGCTATTGCTACCTCAACAACGCTGCCATTGCCGCCCAGGCCTTCCTCGATCAGGGCCACAAGAAAGTCGCGATCCTCGACGTCGACTATCACCACGGCAATGGCACCCAGTCGATTTTCTACGAGCGCAGTGACGTCCTGTTCACCTCGATCCACGGCCACCCGGAAGCCGAGTTTCCGTTTTTCCTTGGTTTTGACGATGAGTTGGGCGAAGGCGCGGGCGAAGGTTTCAACTTCAACTACCCACTGCCCGCCGGCAGCGGTTGGGACACCTGGAGCGCTGCGCTGGAACAGGCCTGCAAAGAGATCGAAAACTACGGCGCCGACATCATCGTCGTTTCACTGGGCGTCGATACGTTCAAGGACGATCCGATCTCGCAATTCAAGCTCGACAGCCCGGATTACCTGGCGATGGGCAAGCGAATCGCCGGTCTCGGCAAGCCCACGCTGTTCGTGATGGAAGGCGGTTATGCGGTCGAGGAAATCGGCATCAACGCCGTGAACGTACTCGAAGGTTTTGAAAGTTTCTAATCAGTCACCCGCCCCAAAGACCCGCACACTGCGGGTCTTTTTTTGCCCACGATATTTATCTACCGCCAGCCGGCGGCGTCCGCCCGATAACGTCTTCGACCCCAAAGCTGTGTCATCTGCAGCGGTCATCAGGAGACAACCATGTCCGAAACCACCTTCCAGAAAGAACTGGATTTACTGACCGAACTGATCACGGGACCCTTGATCACTGAAGTCGCCGCCAATGTGCTGCGGCCAGCGCTTGCCGCGTTGTACCCGCACTTGGAAATCAATCCGGCGCTCGCCACGGTCGTGAGTCCGACCTGGGTGATCACCACCGGACACGTGATCCCCGGAAAAAACACCTACGAATCCCTGACCAATGTGCTGATACGCCTGGGGTACACGCGGGGGTACGTGAATTACATCGACGGCGAACACTTTCTGACACTGCATCCGGGTGTCGAACCGATGGTTCAACTGGCCGTGAAGATCGATGCCATCGGCGGCCTGCTCAATTCGCTCGCACCGCTGTTGTTCAATGCATTTCAGCAACAACAGCTCGATTACTGGAACACGCTGATCCGCCCCTCAACGCCGCGATGGCATCAACTCTCGCTGTCGCTGCAAGGCATCTGGAACCGCGACCCGACCCTGGATTGGAACGAAGACGAAAAAGCCATGGCGCGTGCGGTGTTCAGCCAGCCGGATCGGGCAATACGACGGATGACCGACAAGTACCTGACCAAGGCGTGCCTGATCGACATTGACGTGGTGGCAGAACCAGGCACAACGGATAAGCACTCGTGGATTCTCGATGCGGCCGTTCTCGTTGGCACACTCGGCGGGCGGACGTACGTGATCACGCACTCGATCATCGAGGGATTCAAACGTTACGACTCTTTGGACGCATTGGGTAAAAGGCTGCCCACCCAGCAGAACATCCAGTGGCGACTGTATGAGCCCGACGGCCATTTTTTCATCATCAGGCCTGCGCACTCATTGCCCTGGAAGTCGACGCCATTGGCGACCTTAACCGCCCTGACAAGTCCTCGCCTGTGAACCCGTCATCGCCCTCGAATCCTCATCCCAGGAATTTCACGAGCGGCGACCAACCACCGTCCTCCTACTTCAGCAAAGTCGAAGCCTTGACGCCCAACTGGCTGAAACGTGCTTCACCGGCAGACCTCACCCGCTACAGCCGGCACTTGATGGACATTGCCAACTTGCGAGAAAAGGATGCGGGCAAGACCTTTCTTGACGACATTCCGGCATTGCGCGAATTCACCCTGCAACGGCTGCGCGAGCGGATCATCAAGGATCACCCCGATGCCTCGACGCTCAAGCTTGAGGACGTCGAATTCAGTATCACCAGCGTGGTGGTGATCGGGACCTTTGTCGTACCGACGAAGACCCAGACCCTGCGGCTCTCGCTGGTGGACCTGGCACTGCAAAATCTGGTCGGCCTACCGCTGGGGAACAAGGCTGTGCAGTACAAAAACCGCAACCCGACGCCAGGCTGGATGACCGCCGAGTATCTGGAGCAACTGGTCACTCAGGTGGACATTGGCCAGACCTATCCCGCCCTGATCAAGCGCAAGCTGCTCACCGACACGCAGGACACATCACGCAGGCAAGGCTTGTACAGTCGGCACCTGCGCATCCAGCTGCCGCTGCAAGCGCTGCAACGCAAGATCCGCGGCGAGGAAGGTCTCGACGAGCGCGGTTATCAATACCTGCTGGCGGTCATGCAGGAGGACCCCGCTCTGCGCTATGTCGACGGGCTGGAAATCATCATTCGGCCGTTGGCGTTCGTCACTGGCGACGATGCCGAGAGCTCGGCGGATACGGTCGCGAACATGTTTGTCATCGGGCCACGCTTGGCGACCAAGGGTCCGTGCCTGCTCTACCGACCGCTGCTTGAGCATCCGCTGTTGCAATATCCAGGCGAGGCGAACCTGCTGTATGCGATCAGACACAGCACAATACTGCGGCAATCCATCCTGGCCTGGCTGCCGGACGGCGTGCGTTTCAACTACTCGCAATACGTCTTTCCCGGCGAGCTGCCGGCGGTCTGGACCATTGGCCAATTGCTGGTGGAGCCCAACTCGTTACTCGGCAAGATGGCCAATGTGAGGTTCAGCACCACGGCAGTGGAGGGTGAACCGGTCGCCGCGTTATTCAAAGCCAACGCCGACGCGATCGTCACACTGGCGGATCGCCAATCGGTGTCCAACGCCGAGGCCCGCTGGACCACACTCAAGCACGGTGCGTGGATGATGTTCAGCATGGCGCTGCCGTTCCTCGGTCGCACAGTGAGTACGGCGGCGTGGATCTGGCAAATCATGGACGACTTGCAACAAGCCAACGACGCCTGGACGAACGACGACCACGAGGGGAGCTGGTCGGCCATGACGGATTTGCTACTGACCCTCGGCATGGTGCTCGCCCATCAGGCCGCCGCCCGGCAGAGATCCTCTGCAAAAGTGCTGGAGAAAACCATCGTGGAGCGTCCCGCCTCGCCCGCATTGCCTGCACCCAAGGCGAGCGTGATTCGCCTGCCGGATTGGCAAGCCAGCCTACCCCCCGCCGCCCACGAATCCTCGTTGCACGCGCTCGGCGCGCTGACCTCCAAGGGCCTGGGTGAAGTCCTCGATGGCCTGAGCATTGCCGAACCAGCCGACCTCAAGCCACCGGCGCTCGACCCCGGTGCCTACCAGTATCTGAGGGGGCTCAACCATCAGTGGTACGCCAAAGTCGGTCAGCGTTGGTTCGAAGTCGCGCTCAACGACAACGAAGACGTGCAGATCATCGACTCGCGCAAGACACCGGCGGCCAAAGGTCCGTTATTGATTCATTCAGCCAAGGGGGAGTGGTTTGTCGACATGCGTCTTCGGTTGCGTGGCGGTGGTCGTCGCCAGATGCTCATGCGCCAGAACGAGCAGCGCAAGACAGACTTGAGGCAGAAACTGGAAGCGTTCGACATTCGAAAACGTGAGCTGGAAGTGCAACTGCAAAAAGCTGAAAAAGCCTTCTCCAAATCCAGTCGCCAGGCGCTGGGCGAAACGCTGGATGCGCAGGTGGTGGAGTACGGCGCCTACATCCAACAGGTCAAGGACTTCAACGCACTTGAGCCACTGCAGAACTACCGACCGGTGCTGGTCAGTTGTCTGGATCAGCAATTATCGCTGACGCAAAAATGGTTCGCCCTGCAACACAACAGCTTCAGGGAAGCCATGCGCCAGTCCCTTGCACTGCTCGACCACGAAACATTCGAAAGCGATCGGACGCCTCGCCAGATCCATCAACTCACCAGTGACATGACGCAGGGCTTTATCGACAGAATCGAGTTCGCCCAGGCCCGAATTGATGAAATGACTCGACTGGGCAAGGACGCCAGCGAAATCGCCCGTGATTACTCAATGCACATGCCAGGGTTCAAAATGCAGGATCTGAAAATGTTCCAGATCAGCATTGCTCAAGAGCTGTGCCTCAACGATGCCGCACCGGGTGACTCGGCGTCGGCGCGACAAGCCATGGAGAGAGTTGTCGAAGACGTCTGCCTGACAATCCAGTCGTCCCTGGACCTCACCGCTGAAGGCGAGACTCTGCCATTGCTGGAGCGAATCGACGGTTTCAATGACCTGGTGGAGCAATTTTCCAACCTCGATCAGCGCATTGCCGATCTGGGACCCGAGTTTCCCGATGAACTCCTGGACGCTCCCCTTGACCTCATGCGCGAACGGGTCAAGGCCTTCAACGAACCCACCACGCAGCAATTGGCCCACCTGCTGATTGAACGCAGGCTACTCGAACCGACACCTGGACCGTCCCGGCCCGCACCACCGCATAGCCGCATCATCAAGACGCGCTTCAAGGGTACGGTGGTCGGCACCCCACGCCAGCGAGTGGCGGGCGAGGAAGCTGATCTGTTTGACGTGAAATCACCCCTGACCGGCCAGGTGATCGCGACCTTTCACGAGAAAACCCCGGGCAACTGGCTTGAGCATGTGCCTGCGCAAACGCCGTCGACGGCACGCCCCAACCTCGACCCCAGTATTCAGAAGGGTCAGATGCTGTTCGACCAGATGGCGTCCTTCAGCCGTCGAACCGAATCGCACGCCAACCAGGCAGGGCGCATTCCGGTGGAAATCGAGGACATGTTCAGTCAACAGGCCCGCCGAATGACAGAAGCGGCCGACGCCATCGAAAACGCCCTGACCGACCTGAACGCCACGGACGGCGGCCAGGTGTCAGCCGTCAACCTGGTCAAGCAGCTCAATGACGGCGCCGCCAGCCTGTACGAAAAGGGGCGTCAGTGCCGAATCAATATGATCAAAAAACAACCACCCACCGCCGCCCGGGTTCAATGGCTGCAGGATCAGGGCCTGGTGGACATTGTTCGGATTCCTGGGCGAACCCGGCTAAAGGGGCAACGAAAGGATTTTCTCGAGGAGTACGAAATCCGCGAGCGCGTAGCAGGCGACAGCAAGGGGGTGCTCTGGTATGCGCACTTTCATTACCCCAAGCCAGACACGCCGATTGATGGCTACACAGCAGCCCATCTGAAAACCGTTTCTCAACGCAAATTGGGCAGTGGGTTCGAAATGAAAACCGCACCGTCCAACAACGAACTGATCGAAATCTATCGCAGCGAAATCAGTCCGCAATTGGCCAAGGCGCTGTTCCTGCCCTCAAAAAACTGACCCATCCCCTGTAGCAGCGAGCATGCTCGCTCCTGCAGGGTTGGGAATGGGGTCAGCGCCAGGCTTTTTTCAACCGCGTCAGCGCCGCCCGGATATCCGCCTCCGGCACCGCTGCAAAGCCAAGCACCAGCCCGGCACGCAGGTCCAGCGGCGTTTGTGAGTCGGGCAGCCAGTAGCTGCTCAGCGGGTTGATCTCGACATCGACACGTGCGGCCTTCTCGACCAGTTCCTGCTCTCGGGCCTTTGAGTCCACTGCCACCGTCAAGTGAAGCCCGGCCGCTACACTCGGCAGCTGGCCGACACCTGAAATGCCCTGGGGCCAATCCGCCATGAGTGTGTTGCGCCGGCTCAAGGCTGCGCGGCGCATCCGGCGGATGTGGCGCTGAAAGTGCCCGGCCGCCATGAATTCAGCCATGACCGCCTGGGTGCTCACTTCGGAGTGCCGGACATCCACCGCACGCCGCCGCGAAAACGCGTCCACCAGCCCCGAAGGTAAAACCAGGTAGCCCAGGCGCAAGGCCGGAAAGGCGACTTTGCCGAAGGTGCCGACATACAGCACCCGCCCCTGCCGATCGAGGGCGGCCAGCGGCGCCAATGGCGCGCCGGTGTAACGGTACTCGCCGTCGTAGTCGTCTTCGACGATCCAACCCTGATTCCGCTCGGCCCAGGCCAGCAATTCAAGACGCCGTGCCAGGCTCATGACGACACCGCTCGGGTACTGGTGCGAAGGGGTGACATACGCCAGCCGGCAATTGCTGTAGGTCGCCAACTCATTGCAGTCGATACCCTCGCTGTCCACCGCCACACCTTGCAGGCGCGCTCCGGCCACGGCGAAGGCATGACCCGCTGCGCGATACCCCGGATTTTCGATAGCCACCCCATCGCCCGACTCCACCAGCAGCTGTGCACAAAGGCTAATCCCTTGCTGCGCCCCACTGGTGATCACAATTTGCTCAGCCGTGCACTGCATACCTCGGGAACTGCGCAGGTACGCGGCAATGAGCCCTCGCAAGCGCTCATCACCTGCCGGGTCGCCATAACACAACTGGTGCAAATCCGGTTTGCGCCAGAAAGCCGCGTTCAGCTTGGCCCACACCTCGAAAGGGAACAGATCGAATGCCGGAACACCCACCCGAAATGCTCGGGGAGGACCGCTCGGCGGCAAGGCCAAATGGTTATTTTCGACCCTCTCCATCGCGCCACTGTGGATAACTTTACTGGATGGAACCACAGGTAAATCCAGCAAATTTGTGGATAACCCTGTGGGTAAGCCTGTTGAAAAGCCTGTGGATACTTTTGTGGATAGTTTTTTTGTCTGCGGCAGTTGAGCCACGTACGTGCCGTCGCCCACTCGCCCTTCAATGAAGCCCTCGGCGTAGAGCTGATCGTAGGCCCTGACCACGCTGTTGCGCGAAATCGCCAACGCGCCAGCCAGATCCCGACTGGCTGGCAACCGGGTGCCGCTGACCAATCGCCCGTCGAGCACCCGTGCGCGCAACGCTTGATAGAGCTGACGACTCAGCCCCTGGCGTCGATCGAGTTCTATGCCCGCCGGGTTGAATGAAAGCGAAAGCGGCACGTCCGTCATGGTAATGGACCTATTAAATGGGTCTTAAATGGCTCTTACAACAGACCAATAGCCTGCCTAGGATGCAAGCAATCGCCAAGGAAAATATCCATGTACACGCCACGTAGTTTTGCCATCGACGATTTGCAGCAGATACAGCAGCAAATGCGGGATACCCGCTTGGCCGTGCTCGTGACCCACGGTGCGCAGGGCTTGCAGGCCAGTCACTTGCCACTGTTGCTGCGTCCGGACGAGGGCGCCAACGGCACTCTCTACGGTCACTTTGCCCGCGCCAATCCACAGTGGAAGGACCTGCAGGACGGCGCCGAGGCGCTGGTGATCTTCGCTGGTCCCGACGCCTACGTGAGCCCCGGGTTCTATCCGAGCAAGGCCGAACACGGAAAGGCTGTACCGACCTGGAACTACATCGCGGTGCACGCCTATGGCACTGCCGACGTATTCACCGACACCGGACGCCTGCATGACCTGGTCAGTGCATTGACCGATCGCCACGAAACCGGCCGCCCACAGCCGTGGAAGGTCACCGATGCCCCCGCCGACTACATCGACGGCATGCTCAAGGCCATCGTCGGTTTTGCCTTGCCGATCCAACGCCTGGAGGGCAAACGCAAGCTCGGCCAGAACCGCAGCAGCGCAGACATTGCCGGCGTGCGCGAAGGGCTTGCCGCCAGCCCGGATGCCCAGGACCGCGCCCTCGCCCACTTGATGACATAAGGAACACCCATGAGCCAGATAGAAATCCGTCAGGTCAGCGCTGACGATCACGCCGCGTGGCTGCCGTTGTGGCAGGCCTACCTGCGCTTTTACAAAACCGAGTTACCGGAGGCGGTCAGCCAGAGCACCTGGCAGCGCATCCTCGACCCGAGCGAACCGACCCACGCCGCGCTGGCCTGGGCGGATGGCAAAGCGGTGGGCATGGTGCATTTCATCTACCATCGCTCCAACTGGGCCATCGAAAACTCCTGCTATCTGCAAGACTTGCTGGTGGTGCCTGAAACCCGTGGCACCGGTGTCGGCCGCCAGTTGATCGAATTCGTCTATGCCACGGCCAAGGCCGATGGTTGCAGCAAAGTCCACTGGCTGACCCACGAAACCAATGCCACCGCGATCCAGCTCTACGAGCGTATCGCCGAACGCCCGGGTTTCATCCAGTTTCGCAAAGCCATTTAAGGTTCAAGGAGAACACGATGTCGACTTCACTCGCCGATTGGAAAGGCGCCCCGGCCCCCACCGTGCAAACCCTCGAAGGGCGCTTCATTCGCCTGGAAAGACTCGACCCGGCGCGACACGGCGACGAGCTGTTCAACGCTTTGCAAGGTCCCGGCGCCGACCCGAAACTGTGGGACTACCTGCCTTACGGCCCGTTCCCGGAGCGCAGCGTCTTCAATGACTGGCTGAACAACCACGCCGCCAGCAGCGACCCGTATTTCTTCAGCGTGGTCGACCGCGCCAGCGGTGAAGTGCAAGGCATCCTCAGCCTGATGTCGATCGTACCGTCCCAGGGCCGTATCGAAATTGGACACGTGACCTTCGGCGCGCCGATGCAGCGCTCGCCGAAAAGCACCGAAGCAGTTTACCTGTTGGCCAAGCAATCATTCGCCTTGGGCTACCGTCGCCTGGAGTGGAAATGCAACAACGGCAATGCCCGCTCCAAATACGCGGCAGAACGCCTGGGCTTCAGTTTTGAAGGCGTGTTCCGCCAGCACATGGTAGTCAAGGGACAGAACCGCGATACAGCGTGGTACTCGATCATCGACTCGGAGTGGCCGGCAGTCGCAGCGGGTTTCGAGCGCTGGTTGAGTGATGAGAATCAGTTGGGGGCCGGGCAAGTGAAGACGTTGGCGGAGTGCCGGGGATAAGTCACCGACATCTGCACAGAGGCCTCCGAGCCCAAGTATGCGAAGGCGCTCTCGGTTCAATCCCTGCGGATGCGCACCACCCCCATCTTCATGCCAAAGGGACGGAACACGGCATTCAGCGATTTGAGTGTCTGGTTCCCTTCCCCATGCTCAATGTGTACCAGTGTGCGCACCGATATCCTGCACATTTTCGCGAACTGAACCTGGTGCATGCCTGTGACCTCGACCCGCAATCGCCGGACGGCTTCGCCGATTTCAAGCGTGCCCTGATTCAACGCTTCCTGAATGCTGTCCAAGAGCACTGCACGTTCAGCGACGGTCATGCTCATTTCAGATGCCACTCTTTCAAACGTTGCTCCAGGTTTTTCAGGGCTACACACGCAACATAATGCATATGCATTGACGTAACAGTCGTAATAAACGCAATAAAATGCAGATTTTCAACACTTTTACCCCGCAAATCTGCAAAACAATGCACACACACCTCAGTCGAAGAATCCTCTGTAGGCTTAAACCAGCAATGAGTACAGCGTCTACAGTGCGCATGTGGATCGGGACACGTTGATGGTCGATGCCGGCCTGGACCTGAACCTCTCGGCACACAATACGCTGGGCGTGGGTTTGAACGGAGAAAGGGGCAGCGACAGTCGCGGCCATGGCCTGATGGGGCCGTGGCGCATAAGCTTTTGAGCGGCGACGAAATTCGGGCAAAAAAAAGGGGAGCACCCGCTCCCCCGAGGATTAAAACGTTGTGACCGAGGCTGTTAGATCAGCCTTCGATCTCGATCAGGATTTCGCCCGGGTTTACCCGGTCGCCCTTGGCCACGTGAATGGCGGTGACCTTGCCTGCAATGGCTGCCTGGACTTCGGTTTCCATTTTCATGGCTTCGGTGATCAGTACGGCCTGGCCAGCCTTGACGGTGTCGCCTTCCTTGACCAGTACGTCGACGATGTTGCCTGGCATGGTGGTGCTGACATGGCCCGGTGCAGTCGCTTGCTTGCGCTTGCTGCTGCCACCGCCGACGAATTCGTTCAGCGGCTCGAACACCACTTCCTCCGGCATGCCGTCGATGGACAGATAGAAGTGACGCTTGCCTTCGGCCTTCACGCCGACACCGGTGATGTCGACACGGTAGGTTTCGCCGTGGACGTCGATGACGAACTCGGTCGGTACGCCTTCACCACCGGCGGAAGCGACCTTGCCGGCTTCCGGAATCGGCAACAGCACTTCCGGAGTCAGGGTGCCGGCAGCGCGTTCCTCGAGGAACTTGCGGCCAATGTCCGGGAACATGGCGAAGGTCAGCACGTCTTCTTCGGACTTGGCCAACGCACCGATCTCTTCACGCAGCTTGGCCATTTCCGGCTTGAGCAGGTCGGCTGGACGCACGTCGATGACGTCTTCGCTGCCAATGGCCTGGCGACGCAGTTGCTCGTTCACGGTGCCCGGTGCCTTGCCGTAGCCACCTTGCAGGTACAGCTTCACTTCGTTGGTGATGGTCTTGTAGCGCTCGCCGGCCAGCACGTTGAAGAACGCCTGGGTACCCACGATCTGCGAAGTCGGAGTCACCAGCGGCGGGAAGCCGAGGTCTTCGCGCACCCGCGGGATTTCTGCCAACACTTCGCCCATCCGGTTCAGGGCGCCCTGTTCCTTGAGCTGGTTGGCCAGGTTGGAAATCATCCCGCCTGGAACCTGGTTGACCTGCACGCGGGTATCGACTGCGGTGAATTCACTTTCGAACTGGTGGTACTTCTTGCGCACGGCGTAGAAGTACAAACCAATCTCTTGCAGCAGTTCCAGGTTCAAGCCGGTGTCGAACTCGCTGCCCTTGAGGGCAGCGACCATCGACTCGGTGCCCGGGTGGCTGGTACCCCAGGCGAAGCTGGAGATGGCGGTGTCAATGTGGTCGGCACCGTTTTCGATTGCCTTGAGCTGGCACATCGCGGCGAGGCCGGCGGTGTCGTGGGAGTGGATGAACACCGGCAACGACTGCTCGGCCTTCAATGCCTTGACCAGTTCGCCCGTGGCGTACGGGGTCAGCAGGCCGGCCATGTCCTTGATCGCCACCGAGTCGCAACCCATGGCTTCCATTTGTTTGGCTTGTGCCACGAACGCCTCGATGGTGTGCACTGGGCTCGTGGTGTAGGCGATGGTGCCCTGGGCATGTTTGCCGGAGGCTTTCACGGCTTCGATGGCCACGCGCAGGTTACGCACATCGTTCATGGCATCGAAGATGCGGAACACATCGATGCCGTTGACCGCGGCCTTGGCGACGAAGGCCTTGACCACGTCATCGCTGTAGTGGCGGTAGCCCAGCAGGTTCTGGCCGCGCAGCAGCATTTGCAGGCGGGTGTTGGGCAGCGCGGCGCGCAGTTGGCGCAGGCGCTCCCACGGATCTTCCTTGAGGAAGCGTACGCAGGCGTCAAACGTGGCGCCGCCCCAGCACTCCAGCGACCAGTAGCCGACTTTGTCGAGCTTGTCGCAGATCGGCAGCATGTCTTCGGTGCGCATGCGGGTCGCGAGCAGCGATTGGTGGGCGTCGCGCAGGATGGTGTCAGTAACGAAGATCTTCTTAGTCATTGGTATCTCCTCATAGCGGCAAGCTTCGAGCTACAAGCGTCAAGCAAAAGCAGATCGGCTTTTACTTGCAGCTTGCAGCTCGGCGCTTACAGCTGTTTCATTCATAGGCCTGCGTGGGCGGCGATGGCGGCGGCGATGGCCAGGGCCAACTCTTCGGGTTTGCGCTTGATCGAGTAGTTGGTCAGTTCAGGGTGGCTTTCAACGAAGCTGGTGTTGAACTGGCCGCTACGAAATTCCGGGTTGCGCAGGATTTCCTGGTAGTACGCGGCGGTGGTCTTGACCCCTTGCAGACGCATGTCGTCGAGGGCGCGCAAGCCACGGTCCATCGCTTCTTCCCAAGTCAGCGCCCACACCACCAGTTTCAGGCACATGGAGTCGTAGAATGGCGGAATGGTGTAGCCGGTGTAGATCGCCGTGTCGGTGCGCACGCCGGGACCGCCGGGCGCGTAGTAACGGGTGATCTTGCCGAAGCTGGGCAGGAAGTTGTTTTTCGGGTCTTCGGCATTGATCCGGAACTGCAGCGCGAAGCCACGGTGCTGGATGTCTTCCTGTTTTACCGAGAGCGGCAAGCCGGAAGCGATTCGGATCTGCTCACGGACGATGTCGATGCCCGTGATTTCTTCGGTGATGGTGTGTTCCACCTGCACCCGGGTGTTCATCTCCATGAAGTACACCTCGCCCTCGGCGAGCAGGAACTCCACGGTGCCGGCATTCTCGTAGCCCACGGCCTTGGCGGCGCGCACCGACAGGTCACCAATGTAGGCGCGCTGTTCGGGGGTCAGTTGCGGGCTCGGGGCGATCTCGATGAGCTTCTGGTTGCGGCGCTGGATCGAACAGTCACGCTCGAACAGATGCACCACATTGCCAAAGCTGTCGCCGAGGATCTGCGCTTCGATGTGCTTGGGGTTTACGATGCATTTTTCCAGGAACACTTCCGCCGAACCGAACGCCTTGGTGGCCTCGGAAATCACTCGAGGGAAAGCCTGTTCAAGTTCCTCGCGGCTGTTGCAGCGACGGATACCACGGCCGCCACCACCGGAGGTCGCCTTGAGCATCACCGGATAACCGATGCGGTCGCCTTCGGTGAGGGCTTCTTCGATGCCGGATACGTTGCCTTCGGTGCCCGGAGTCACCGGTACGCCGGCCTTGATCATGCTGCGACGAGCTTCGGTCTTGTCACCCATGCGGCGGATGACTTCAGCCGAGGGGCCGATGAATTTGATGCCGCGTTCGGCGCAAATCTCTGCCAGCTCGGCGTTTTCCGACAGGAAACCATAGCCGGGATGCAAGGCATCGCAGCCAGTTTCCACCGCCAGGTTCACCAGCTTGCGCGGGTTCAGGTACCCGGCCAGTGGCTCGGCGCCAATGCTGTGAGCCTCGTCTGCACGCTTCACGTGCAGCGCATGGCGGTCGGCATCAGAGAAAATCGCCACCGAGCGGATGCCCATCTCGGCGCAGGCTCGCACGATGCGGACGGCAATCTCACCACGGTTGGCGATCAGGATCTTTGTTATCACTTGGAGTTTCCCTTGAGCCGCTGGTACCCACGACCTGCTAGACCAGGTCGACGCGTGACCAAATGTTTCAATTTAGTCGCAGCCCCACACTAGCCCGCACAAGGGATTAACAAAAATGATTAATTATTGGGTCATGCATAAGTAAAGACTTATAGTTGAACCATCAGCCTGCGGCAGGAGTGATCGGATAATGCGTAAGTCATTGATGCGTATGACATTGCGTCAATTGCAGATTTTCAACGAGGTCTGCGACCTGCGCTCATACAGCCGCGCCGCCGACGAAATGTCACTCACTCAACCCGCCGTGAGCCTGCAGATTCGTCAGCTCGAAGAGCTGATTGGCCAGCCTCTGTTCGATTACGTCGGCAAAAAGCTCTACATGACCGAAGCCGCTGAAGCGCTTCAGCGAGCCAGTCGGGACATCTTCGGTCGCCTGGAAAATCTCGACATGCAGCTGTCGGACATGCAGGGTTCGTTGCAGGGCCAACTGAAACTGGCCATCGAATCCAGCGCGAAATATTTCGTGCCGCACTTGTTTGCCGCGTTCAAGCGCCAGCATCCGGAGGTCAACCTGCAACTGACGGTGGTCAACCGTGGGCAGGTGATCCGCCGCCTCTCGGACAACCGTGATGACTTGGTGATCATGTCCATGGTTCCGCAGGACATGGGGCTGGAATTCCTGCCTTTCCTCAACAATCCGATCGTCGCGGTGGCACCGCCCGATCATCCGCTGTGTCACATGGGCCCGCTGCGCTTGCAGGATCTGGAACCCTATACCCTGCTGCTGCGCGAGCCCGGCTCCGGTACGCGCATGGCCTGCGAGGAGTATTTCAAGGAGAAGCGCGTGCACTTCAACCAGACTCAGGAGGTCTCGTCGGCCGAAGCTCAAAGGGAATGCGTGTTGGCGGGTCTGGGCGTCGCGCTGATGACGCGCCACGCCCTGAACCTGGAATTGGCGACCGGTGGTTTGATTGAGTTACCGGTCGAGGAGCTGCCGCTGTTTCGCAGTTGGTGCCTGGTCCAGGCCAAGGCCAAGCGGCTGTCGCCGGTGGCCCACGCATTCCTTGCGTTCATCCGCAGCGAACGGGTGCAGATCAGCGCCCTGGTTGAGCGTTTCGACGGGAAGTTGCGGGAGTTGCCTGCCAGTAGTTGAGTTCCAGCTCTGGAAAATCACCGATCTCGGCCATTAACTGGCGGCGCTCGCAGCGATCTTCGATGGCGCGGCGAAACTCCATGCGGCGCTGGTCTTCCTGTTGACGACGGGTTCTGACAGCGCTGTTGCGTTCTTCGTAGGGCTGGGCCATTTCGAGTCTCCCAAGGCGAGTACGGGAGTTACAGGATGGGCGCGGGGGATGACCGTTTGGCGGCGGGGGCGTGACAGACTCGTGAAAGTTGTCGATCTGGAGGGAATTATCGCGAGCAGGCTCGCTCCCACAATGGAGCGGTGTTCACAAAACCGTTGTAGGAGCGAGCTTGCTCGCGATCAGGGTCGGCACGACCCTGCGACGACGCCAGTCATCAATCATCCAGCGCTTTCACCGCCTTTGGCGACAAGCGCAAGCTGCGCAGACTGCGCTTGACGCTCTTGAGGTGGTTGACCAGGCTCGGCCCGCGCGCCATGGCCACGCCCATCGCCAGCACGTCGATCACCACCAGGTGAGCGATGCGCGAAGTCAGCGGCGTATAAATTTCGGTGTCTTCGTGCACGTCGATGGCCAGATTGACCGTCGACAACTCGGCAAGCGGCGTCTGGCTCGGGCACAGGGTAATCAACGAGGCGCCGCTTTCGCGCACCAGGTTGGCCGTAATCAGCAAGTCCTTGGAGCGCCCCGACTGGGAAATGCAGATCGCCACGTCGCTTGGCTTGAGCGTCACCGCCGACATCGCCTGCATGTGCGGGTCGGAATACGCCGCCGCCGTCAGCAGCAGGCGAAAGAACTTGTGCTGCGCATCCGCCGCCACCGCGCCGGATGCACCGAAGCCATAAAATTCGACACGCTGCGCCTGGGACATGAGCGACACGGCCCGTTGCAACTCCACCGGATCGAGCTTCTCGCGAACCTCCATCAGGGTGTGCAGCGTGGTATCGAAAATCTTCAGGCTGTAGTCGGCGACGGAGTCATCTTCATGGATGGCGAACTGGCCAAAACTCGCCCCCGCCGCCAGGCTCTGCGCCAGCTTGAGTTTCAGATCCTGAAACCCGGAGCAACCGATGGCACGACAGAAGCGCACGATGGTCGGCTCGCTGATACCCACGCTGTGGGCCAGATCGGCCATGGAACTGTGCATCACCGCCGCAGGGTCAAGCAGCACGTGGTCGGCGACCTTGAGCTCCGACTTGCGTAACAGGTGACGTGACTGGGCAATGTGTTGCAGCAGATTCAAGGGCCTGGACTCTTTGTTATGGGCAGGTGCCGGAGATGTAGCACGCTTGTAGTTATACTACATGAATCGGCTTTTTGCCTGCTCAAATGAGTAACTGAATGGCTGGAGGCCGCTTTGTTTTGGCAAGGAATGCGAGATGTAGCGCTAGTGGCAGGATTATCCGCGTTGAGCCCGTAGCAGCGACGCCAGCCCATCCGCTTCAATCGGCCGACTGATCAGGTAACCCTGCACCTCATCGCAGCGCTCACCTTGCAGAAACTCCAACTGCTCCTGCTTCTCGACCCCCTCGGCCACCACCTTCAACGACAACCCATGCGCCATCGCAATAATCGCTCGGGTAATCGCCGCGTCCACCGTGCCCTCCCCCAGGCCGCGAATGAACGATTGATCGATCTTCACGTAGTCCACCGGAATCCGCTTGAGGTAACTCAGGGACGAGTAGCCGGTGCCGAAGTCGTCGATCGCCAGCTTCACGCCCAGGTCCCGCAGTTGCTGGAAGGTCGCGATGATGTGTTCGACGCTGTCCAGCAAGTGGCTTTCGGTCAGTTCCAGTTCCAGGTAGTGCGGCGCCAGGCCAGTTTCTTCCAGCACCTGACGCACCAGGCTTACCAGTTTGCCCTGGCGCAGTTGATGCACCGACAGGTTCACCGACACCCGGATAGGCTCCAGGCCCTGGCGCTGCCACTCGCAGGCCTGCCAGCACGCCTGTCGTAACACAAACTCACCGATCGGGCCGATCAACCCGGTTTCCTCGGCCAGGCCGATGAAGTCTCCCGGCGGGACGTTGCCTAATAGAGGGTGATCCCAACGCACCAGCGCCTCGGCAGCATTCAGCCGGCCGGTGGCGAGGCACAGTTTGGGTTGATAGAAGACGTTCAGCTGCTTTTCTTCAATGGCTTTGCGCAGCCGGTTTTCCAGTTGCAGGCGCTCAAGGGTGCTGGCTTGAAGGCTGTCGGTGTAGAACTGGAAATTGTTGCCGCCCAGGTGCTTGGCGTGTTGCATGGCCATGTTCGACTGGCTCACCAGGGCGGAGATTTCCCGCGCATTGTCCGGCAGCATGCTGATGCCCATGGAGGCGCTGACCACCAGTTCATGCCCGTCGACCGTCACCGGCACGCGCAGCTTGGTCGACAGTCGCGTCGCCACCCGCGCCAGGCTCGAGAGTGTGCCGTAGGCGTCGAACAGCACGGCGAATTCATCGCCGGACAGCCGTGCGATGGTGTCCGCCTCCGGCAGCGCGTTGACCAGACGCCGGGACATTTTCTGCAACAGCTGGTCGGCGATTTCATGGCCCAGACTGTCGTTGAGCAATTTGAAGCGGTCGAGGTTAATGTGCAGCAACGCCAGGCTACGACCGCCCTGGCGAACGCGCTGATGGGCCTCTCTCAGGCGTTCGTGGAACAGCGAGCGGTTGGCCAGGCCAGTCAGTTCGTCGTAGTGAGTCAAATAGCGCATGCGCTCTTCAGATTCACGTCGCGCTGAGAGATCGGCGAAGAAGCCCACGATATGGCTGATATTTCCTCGGTTATCGCGCACAACGTTCAATTGCAGCCACTGCGGATACAGCTCGCCATTCTTGCGCGTTTCCACCAGCTCGCCTTGCCAACTGCCATGCTGCTCCAGTGCCTGATGGATCGCCCCGTAGTGCCGGCGGGCATCGCGACTGCATGGCAGCTCGACAACGTTGCACCCGATCATGTCTTCCAGGTCATAACCGCTTAAACGGCTGAACGCCTGGTTGACCGCAATGAGGGCGTAGTTCGGGTCGAAAATCATGATGCCTTCACTGGCCGCCTCGAACACCGTCGCCGCCAGTTGCTGCTGCGCCTCGAGGTTTTTACTGGCAGTGATGTCGCGGCGGGTGCCGACCATGCGGATCACCCGGCCATTTTCGGTACGCTCGACCGCGCGCCCCCGGTCCTCGATCCAGACCCAATGACCCGCCCCATGGCGCACCCGGTACTCAATCTGATAATCCTCGCTGCGGCCCTTCAAGTGCTCGACCAGTGCCCGCTTGAGTCCTGGCACGTCCTCCGGGTGCAAACGCGGCGTGAGATGACCAAGCATCGCCGTAATGAACTCCGGATCGAGGCCAAACAGCTCCTGCAGATGCGTGTGGTGAACCTCGTCGGTCTGCAGATTCCAGTCCCACAACCCCAATTCGCTGGCTTTCAACGCCAGCGCCAGCCGTGCCTCACTTTTTCCCAGAGCATGGTTGGCGGCGTCCAGCTCGAGGCCGCGCTCGTCGACGCGGGTTTGCAGCCCGGTCTGGATTTCACGTAACTCATCTTCAGCACGGCGACGCTGCTCGATTTCCCTGGCCAATTCCTGGTTCAGTTGATCGCTTTGGTTTTGCGCGGCCTGCAAGTGTTCAATCAGCGCCTGGTTCTGGAAACGACGCAGCAAGCCGCCATCGATCAACCGGTTGACCTGCCAGGCCACGACACTCAATGCGCCCAGCAGGATCAGTCCGAACCAGCCCCAACCCTGCCCTTGTGAGTCACCGCCCCAGAAAAGGTAAGCGATGGCAGGCAAGAGGCATGGCAAGGTGAACGAAAGGAACGCAGGAAGGCTGACTGCGTAGGCCACACTGGCCGAAAGCGCCGCCGCGCCGATGAGGCCAAACACCCAGGCCTGCTGGATGAAATCGTCGGCGGGGACCAGGGCGATGCCGGCGCCGGCCAGCGTCAGCCCGGTCATGGCCGAGCCCAGCAGGAACATGCGACGCCAGACGGGATGAGCCTGGCGGTGAGGTATCGCCGAATCGAAGGCCGCCACCTGGATGACGCGCAACGCCACCAGCGAGAGCAACCACACCAGCCAGACGGTGACCACGAAATAGCGCTGTGGACTCCACAGCAGGCCTGCACAGACCAGTCCATTGATCAGCATGAACAGTGTCGGCAACAGCGAGCCTTGATAAAGCAGGCGCGTACGCTCGACCGCCATTTCCATGGCGTACTGTTTGCGAATAACCCGGGGCTCCACAACAGGGCCCGACAGGTCGGAGCTGAGGGTCATAGACAATATTCTTGTTCTTATAAGGATGAGCTGAGTCCGAACGTGGACGGAGCATACACAAGCCAATGACCTTACCAAACTGCTGCAGATCATAAATTCGACAAAAGTACTTGGCCCTCCGGCCCCCCGCAAACCCTGCGAGCGAGGCCCGTCAGCACCTGCAGCGGATGACCGACCGGTCGTCCCGGCCGCATCTTTCATCGGCTAAAGCAAAGCGGGGTTTGCCCGGTGTGGCGCGGCCCCCTAGAATGCCCCGATGCGCGATGATCTCTCCCTTTTGCTGAACTCCCTCAACGATGCCCAACGTCAGGCCGTAGCGGCCCCCGTGGGTCGTCAGTTGGTCCTGGCCGGTGCTGGCTCCGGTAAAACCCGAGTGCTGGTGCACCGTATCGCCTGGTTGATCCAGGTCGAAAACGCCTCGCCCCACTCAATCCTGTCGGTGACTTTCACCAACAAGGCCGCTGCCGAGATGCGCCATCGCATCGAGCAACTGATGGGCATCAACCCGGCCGGCATGTGGGTTGGCACCTTCCACGGCCTGGCGCACCGACTGCTGCGGGCGCACTGGCAGGAAGCCGGCCTGAGCCAGACCTTTCAGATTCTCGACAGCGACGACCAGCAGCGACTGGTCAAGCGCGTGATCCGCGACCTGGGCCTGGACGAGCAGCGCTGGCCGGCCCGTCAGGCCCAGTGGTTCATCAACGGGCAGAAAGACGAAGGCCTGCGTCCGCAACACATTCAAGCCAGTGGCGACCTGTTCCTGGCGACCATGCGCAGCATTTATGAAGCCTATGAGGCCGCGTGCCTGCGCGCCGGTGTCATCGACTTCTCCGAACTGCTGCTGCGCGCACTGGACCTGTGGCGCGATCATCCAGGCCTGCTGGCGCATTACCAGAAACGCTTCCGTCACATCCTTGTGGACGAGTTCCAGGACACCAACGCCGTCCAGTACGCCTGGCTGCGGCTGCTGGCCAAGGGCGGCGACAGCCTGATGGTGGTCGGCGACGACGATCAGTCGATCTATGGCTGGCGTGGCGCAAAAATCGAGAACATCTATCAGTACTCCGATGATTTTCCGGATGCCGAGATCATCCGCCTGGAGCAGAACTACCGCTCCACCGCCGGCATTCTGAAAGCTGCCAATGCCCTGATCGCCAACAACACCGGGCGCATGGGCAAGGAGCTATGGACGGACGGCGGCGATGGCGAAGCGATCAACCTGTACGCCGCGTTCAACGAACACGACGAAGCACGCTATGTGGTGGAAACCATTGAAAGCGCGCTGAAAACCGGCCTGGCCCGCAGCGATATCGCGATTTTGTACCGCTCCAACGCCCAATCGCGCGTTTTGGAAGAAGCCCTGCTACGCGAGCGCATTCCGTATCGAATTTATGGCGGCCAGCGCTTCTTCGAGCGGGCGGAAATCAAGAATGCCATGGCTTACCTGCGCTTGCTGGAAGGCCGTGGCAACGATGCGGCGCTGGAACGGGTAATCAATGTTCCGACCCGTGGCATCGGCGAAAAAACCGTTGAAGCGATTCGCGAACATGCGCGCCACAGCGACGTATCGATGTGGGAAGCCATGCGCCAGTTGATCGCCAACAAAGGCGTGACTGGCCGTGCAGCCGGCGCACTGGGCGCGTTCATGGAGTTGATCGAGAACCTCGCCGCCAAGTGCATCGAGATGCCGCTGCACCTGATGACCCAAACCGTCATCGAGCAGTCCGGGCTGATCGCCTACCACGAGGCGGAAAAAGGCGAGAAAGGCCAGGCCCGGGTCGAAAACCTTGAGGAACTGGTCAGCGCCGCGCGCAACTTCGAAAACACCGAAGAGGACGAAGACCTGACGCCATTGGCGGCGTTCCTCGGCCACGCATCGCTGGAGGCCGGCGATACCCAGGCGGACGAGCACGAAGACAGCATTCAGTTGATGACCTTGCACAGCGCCAAGGGCCTGGAGTTTCCCTACGTGTTCCTGGTGGGCATGGAAGAAGGCCTGTTCCCGCACAAGATGAGCCTGGAAGAACCCGGCCGTCTCGAGGAGGAACGGCGTCTGGCATATGTGGGCATTACCCGCGCCATGCAGAATCTGGTCATGACCTACGCGGAAACCCGACGGCTGTACGGGAGTGAGACCTACAACAAGGTTTCGCGATTCGTACGTGAGGTGCCTAAAGGTCTGGTTCAGGAAGTACGGCTGTCCAATAGCGTGAGCCGGCCGTTCGGTGGCGGTCAGCAACAAAGTACATCCAGCCTGTTCAGCGGTAGCGAGATCCCGCAAACCGGTTTCACCCTTGGCCAGGCCGTACGCCACTCGGTGTTTGGCGAAGGCGTGATCCTCAACTTCGAGGGCGCGGGAGCCCAGGCGCGGGTACAGGTGAACTTCAGCGAAGGCAGCAAGTGGCTGATGCTGGGGTATGCGAAGCTGGAAGCGATCTAGGGCTTTCTGTAGGAGCGAGCTTGCTCGCGATAGCGGTGTATCAGCCACATCAGTATTGACTGACCCACCGCCATCGCGAGCAAGCTCGCTCCTACAGGGACTGTCACCACAAGGAGCAACCATGGGCTCGGGTTTCTTTTCTTCCTGGACGTTCTGGGCGCTGTTGTCCGCTGCTTTCGCGGCGTTGACCGCCATTTTCGCGAAAATCGGCGTGGAAAACGTCAACTCGGACTTCGCCACGCTGCTGCGCACCGTGGTGGTCCTGGTCAGCCTGGCCTTGATTTTGTACGCCACGGGCCAATATCAATCCCTGGGATCAATCTCGCCAAAGAGTTACCTGTTCCTGCTGCTGTCGGGTCTTGCGACCGGAGCATCGTGGATTTGCTACTTCCGTGCGCTGAAAGTCGGCCCAGCGTCGTTGGTGGCACCCGTGGACAAGCTCAGCGTGGTGTTGGTAGCCGTGCTTGGCGTCTTGCTGCTGGGCGAGAAACTCGACCTGCGCCAATGGGGTGGAATCGGTCTGATCACTGCGGGTGTGGTGATGCTGGCGTTACGACGCTGAGACACCTTCCTACAGAACTTTTCCACCAATCCTACTGACCAAAATGAACAAGCCTGATTGCGCTGACTGAAGCTGAACCCGACCTGTCAGGCAAAAGCCCGAAACAATCTGTCGCTAGCCAGTCACCCTTCACCTGTGCAACATGGCGACGCGTGCCATCCACAAATGGGAATTCCCTTTATGAAACGTTTTCTTAGCATCGCCATGGCGTTGTGCATCGGCCTGACGATGAGCCTCGACGCCAACGCCAAGCGCTTTGGTGGCGGCAAGAGCTCCGGCGCCGCGCCGACTCACCAGACCAGCCAAATGGCCCCTTCTTCTGCTGCAGGCGGCGCTGCTGCCACTGCGGGCGCGGCCGGTGCCGCTGGCGCTGCCGCCAAAGCCGGCGGTGCCTCTCGCTGGCTCGGCCCCCTGGCCGGCATCGCCGCCGGTGGCCTGCTGGCCTCCATGTTCATGGGCGGCGGCTTCCAGGGCATGCAGATCTTCGACATCCTGATCATGGCAGTCATTGCCTTCCTGGTCTTCCGCTTCATCGCCGCTCGCCGCCGCAAGCAACAGGAGCACCTCGCTCCAGCCGGCGCTCCAATGCAGCGTGAAGTGTTCGAGCAAAAGCCATCCATGGGCTCGATCTTCGGTGGTTCCGCGGCTCCGGCTGCCGCCCGTCCGGTGATCAATGCCCCGGCCTGGTTCAATGAGCACAACTTCATTGAAGCCGCACGCAGTCACTTCCAGTCCCTGCAGCAACATTGGGACGCCAACGAAATGGACAAGATTGCCGAGTTCGTGACCCCGCAACTGCTTGAGTTCCTCAAGCGCGAGCGTGCCGATCTGGGCGACGGTTTCCAGTCGACCTACATTGACAACCTCAACGTGCAACTCGATGGCGTCGATGATCGTGCCGACAAGACCATCGCCACCCTGACCTTCAGCGGCGTGTCGAAGACCTCTCGCTTCGACCAGGGCGAAGTCTTCAGCGAAAGCTGGAACATGGAACGTGCTCAGGGTGAGAACCAGCCTTGGCTGGTGGCCGGTATCCGCCAGAACGGCTGATCTGCCCTGCGTTCGATGTGACTCAACGCTGTCTAATGAAAAACCCGGCCTCGGCCGGGTTTTTCTATTTCGCGGTTGCATCCATAGCAAGCTACTGTATAAACCGCCCCATACAAACCGCGCCACACAAGCTAGAGGATCCCGGACGTGGAAGAAATCATCGAACAACTGCGTGAAGCCAACGAACCGGTTCCGGTGCCCCTGGAGTTACCCGACGAGGACCTGTTGGTCGAAATCGAAGAACAGCTGTTCATCGACATTCCCTTTGTCTTCCGGGAGTTTTTGCTGACCGTCAGCGACGTGGTCTATGGCAGCCTGGAGCCGGTGACCGTCACCGACCCGCAATCCCACACCTACCTGCCCGATGTGGCTGCCAACGCCTGGGACGCTGGCGTCGATCGCAGCATGATCCCGATCTGCCAGGACGGTGACGATTATTATCTGGTCGAAGAAGACGGCACCGTGGTGCTGTGGCAAGCCGAAGAAGAGCTGATTGCCGAAGAAACCTGGGAGTCGGTGTGGCACTGGGCACGGGACGTCTGGCTGGAAAGCTGAGACGCCCGCACCCCGTATGCTCAATGCCCGGCTGAATCCTTGTGGTTATCCAGAGTGTCGAGCAAGGCCACCTGCATCCGCGTGTGCACGCGGATGAACCAGCGCCAGAGCAACGCCGCCACGCCGGCCGCAACCACGGCGACCAGCACCAGCAGTTTGTTGGTGGGCAGGATACTGGCCGACAAGGCCGACAACAGCAGGAATATCACCAGCAGCGAGAGGATCGGGATCACTTCGGAGATTACCCGACGCACTCGCTGCGTGTGGCGGCCTGCCATCTCCGGCTTCACCCCCATCTCCGCGAGCAGCATCGACAGTGCCTTTAGCTTGCGATAGGCGGCGATCAGGAACGGCAGCGACAATAGCAACGCGCCTCCCCAGATCAATGCTTTCTGCCAACTTGGATCGCTGATCCAGTCTTGCAGATAGGTGGAGATGCGTGCGGCGAAGTACGCACCCGTGAAGAAGATCGCAATCACCAGTGCCAGGTTGACCCCTACCTGCAACAGAATCCGCCGGATCATCGAGGCCAGCAGCGCGCCCTCGCCCTGGGGCTGGATGTTGCGCAGCCATTCGCCATACATCCCCAACACTCGACTCATGCGTTGCGGCATCACTGCCGCCAGCTTGATCGACAGTGGATCGGCCGCGCGTATCAGGTAAGGCGTGAGCAGCGTGGTGATCACCGACACCGCGACCGCCACCGGGTAAAGGAAGTTGCTGGTGACCTGCAGGGTCATGCCCAGCGCCGCGATGATGAAGGAAAACTCGCCAATCTGCGAAAGCCCCATCCCCACGCGCAGTGAGGTTCGTCCGTCATTGCCGGCAATAAAGGAACCCAGCCCGCAGGAAAGCATTTTGCCAAGCACCACAGCGACGGTGATGACTGCAATCGGCCACGCGTATTGCAACAGAATCATCGGATCGAGCATCAAGCCGATCGCCACGAAGAAGATTGCGCTGAACAGGTCGCGAACCGGTTCGACCAGGCGCTCGATCTTCAGCAGTTGCCGCGATTCAGCCATGATCGCGCCAATCAGGAACGCCCCCAAAACCATGCTGTACTCAAGCTTCACGACCAGCAGGCAGAAGCCGAAACACAGGCCGAGCACGGTAATCAGCAGCATCTCGTTGCTTTCGAACCTGGCTACATAGGCCAGCAGTCGCGGCACCAACAGAATGCCGATCACGAGGGCGACAATCATGAACAGCGACAGCTTGCCGACGGTGGAAAACACCTCACCGGAACTGACCGTGCCGCTGACGGCGATGCTCGACAACAGGGCGATAATGCCGATGCCGAGAATGTCCTCCACGATCAGCACGCCAAAGATCAACTGCGCAAAGCGCTCGTTTTTCATCTTCAGGTCGTTAAGCGCCTTGACGATGATAGTGGTCGAGGAAATCGCCAGGATCGCACCGAGGAACAGCGAGTCCATGGTGTTCCATTCGAACCAGCTACCGATTTCGTAGCCGATCCAGATCATCAGCACAATTTCCAGGAACGCCGCGATAAAGGCCGTGGCGCCTACCTTGAACAGCTTGCGCAGGCTGAATTCCAGGCCCAGGCAGAACATCAGGAAAATGACCCCGAGTTCGGCGAGCGTCTTGATGGTTTCTTCGTCGTGGATCAAACCGAACGGTGGCGTATGCGGGCCGATGATGAAGCCGGCGACAATGTAGCCCAGCACGACCGGCTGTTTGAGACGATGAAACAATACGGTCACCACACCCGCGACCAACATGATCACTGCCAGATCCTGGATAAAGCTGATGGCATGCATGGTGTGAGGCTCCTTGGTGACGTTGCTCAATTAACAGACGCGCGAAAGGTCTGACCGAGCAGGAAAAAATCCGCATTTTGCGTAGGAATCGCCCTTGGACCGGGCTTTTGCAGGGTAACACCGCGACTTCCGGCAAAAAGGCGGTGCAATATATGGAAACAGATAGATTTGGCGTGACGGCGATCACCCGCCCGGCGTCCCGATAACTGTGGTTTGAAAAACCGCTCAGGCACCCGTAGAGGTGCACCCTTCCGAAACCAGCCTTGACCCGTGAGAACGCTATGGAACCCGGAAACGCCCAGTTGTCGATGACGGTACTGATGACCCCTGACATGGCCAACTTCTCTGGCAATGTTCACGGTGGCACCTTGCTCAAGTACCTCGATGAAGTGGCCTATGCCTGTGCCAGCCGCTATGCCGGCCGTTACGTGGTGACGCTGTCAGTGGATCAGGTGATTTTCCGCGAGCCGGTGCACGTCGGCGAACTGGTGACGTTCCTGGCCTCGGTTAACTACACCGGCAACACGTCGATGGAAGTGGGCATCAAGGTGGTGACCGAGAACATTCGCGAGCGCTCGGTGCGCCACACCAACAGTTGCTTCTTCACCATGGTGGCGGTGGACGACAACCGCAAACCGGCGCCTGTGCCACCGCTGCAACCAAAAGACAGCGAAGAAAAGCGCCGCTTCATCCAGGCCCAGCAGCGGCGGCAGATTCGCCAGGAGCTCGAGAAGCGTTATCAGGAAATCAAGGGTGATGCCTGAGGGTTGTAGGTTGAGCTTTAGATAGCTATCGCGGGCAAGCCCGCTCCCACAGGGTTTAGTGAACACCACAAATTCTGTAGGAGCGGGCTTGCCCGCGATGGGGTCCCCCCAACTCAGAGGCTGATTGCCGTAGCCTCGAACCGCACCCGCGGATGCGCAATACGATCCTGGGCGCGTACCAGCTCCAACTCATAGCTGGCGCACGCCTGGGTCTCCAGCAACACCTCATGCACCGCCGAAGCCGCGAACTCGAACGCTGCCACCAGGCTGTCACCCAACAACACTCGCGCCAGAAACAGCCCGGAGGTCAGGTCGCCGACGCCCACCGGCTGACGCGGGAACGCCAGCAGCGGACGGCGCAAATGCCAGCTCGCGTCCGCCGTCACCAATAACATTTCGAACACGTCCGCCGGTTTGCCGGGGTATGCCAAGTGCTTGACCAGCACGGCCCTCGGGCCTCGCGCCAGCAACGCACGCGCCATCGCCAGGCAATCGAACAGCGACTGTGGCTTGCGGCCGGAGAAGCTGTCCAGCTCCAGTTGGTTCGGACACATGAAGTCCGCCATGGCAGCCGCCTCTTCCAGCAGGAAGTCGCTGACTTCGGCCGGCACGCTGCAGCCCTTCTCCGGATGGCCCATCACCGGGTCGCACAAGTACAGCGCCTTGGGGTTCATCGCCTTGATCTGCTCGACACCCTTGAGGATCGCCCGCCCTTGCGCCGCACTGCCCAGATAGCCGGACAATACCGCGTCGCAATTGCCCAACTCGCCAATGGCTGCAATGCCTTGCACCAAGTCGGGGATCTGCTGCGGTGCCAACACTTCACCGGCCCATTGGCCATATTGGGTGTGGTTGGAGAACTGTACGGTGTTAAGCGGCCAGACATTCACCCCGACCCGCTGCATCGGGAAAACCGCGGCACTGTTGCCTGCGTGGCCAAATACCACGTGGGACTGAATGGCGAGCAGATGGGGCGTACGTTTCATGCCGAGAGTTCCGTCAAACGATTGAAATTCGAGCCGCGCAGTATGCGACTAAACGCAGCCTGTACGACAGGCCGGCGACGCAGTTAAGCTGACATCAATTTGTTGGAGCACCCGTTGATGCTGACCCTTGGAAATATATTCGTGCTGATGCTGCTCGCTACCGCAGGCGCGTGGCTGTGGCACAACCATGGCTTGCGCGAGCGCGCGCTGGAGCGGGTCAAGCAGCATTGCACCAAGCTCGGGATCGAGTTGTTGGACGGCAACGTCGCGCTGAAGAAGATCGCGTTCATCAAGGATGCCAACAGTAAGCGGCGTCTGGCACGTGTGTATAACTTCGAGTTCACGGTGACCGGCGAAACACGCCACAACGGCACCATCACTCAGTTCGGCCCCCACAGTGCCCAAATCGAGCTGGCACCCTATCCAATGCCGTTCGACGACACCCCGCCGGTGGCCGACGTGGTCAAGCCCCGTGCTGAAGTGATTGAGCTTAGTCAGTGGCGGCAAGAACACACGAAATGGCGTCCTTAATCGGAGCGACAGGCACCCAGTGCCCTCTGCAATGAATCCACCGGCTGCGGCTCACTGAAGATAAGCTCCAGGCGCGAATCCTGGCGCCATTCGCTGGGCTGCCATTTCAGAGGTGCGTTATCCAGCGCATTGGCCGAAACCCACCCCCCAGAGCTGTGGATAACCAGCTTGGCCCGCCGCCAGGCAAGGCTTGCAAGCCAACCGTCGATGCGCGCCGAATCAAACGTCTGACTCGGGTGCCAGCGCCAACCGATACTCCAAACATCGCCCTGCTGTTGGTGCAGGCAGATGGGTCGCGCCGGATCGGTCCAGACCGCCGGCATTTGCCCCAGTCCCTTGGGCGCGACGAAGTTATCCACACCCGCCACCGCCGCAGCATCCAGTCCGGGCAATTCACTCAACGGCAACGCTCCCTGCTGGGTCCAGTACAAACGCCGATTCGCAAGCTGGGAAATGATTCGCTGCCGCTCATCGTCATCGAGAAGCTCGGACTTGTTCAGCAGCAACAACCCGGCATGGTTCAACGCCTCCTGCTGCGCCCCCGGCAACGGTTTACCCGCTGCAAGCGCCTGGGCATCCAGTACCAGCACGCTGGGCTGAACAGCCAGCACACCGCGCCATGGCGCCTCACCCAACTGCATGAGCAACTGCACGGGATGACCGAGCCCGGAAGGTTCGATAAACAGCCGGTCCGGCCGCGCCTTGCGCAACAATCGCCCGAGCCCGACCTGGAACGGCGCACCGTTGACGCAACACAAACAGCCTCCGGCCACCTCACCCAGTGCGATACCATCGGCGTCACGGGTCAGCAGCGCGGCATCGATGCCGATCTGCCCGAACTCGTTGATCAGCACCGCCCAGCGCTCGTTTTCCGGGCGCTGCGTCAGCAGGTGCCTGATCAGGCTGGTCTTGCCGGCGCCCAATGGGCCGGCGATCACGTGCGTAGGAATGTTCTGCAACATGGTCGAGGATGTCTGAGGAGGTCGAGGATGCGGTTGATTGGCTGGACGTTGCTGCTCACGTTCGTTTCTGGCGAGGCGCTGGCCCAGGCCTGTGTGGTCCATAGCACGGCTGAGCGACTCGACGTGAAAGTCTGCCAGGAGAACCGCAACATCCCGGAAAAACTATTCGCCGACGGGTTCTGTCAACCGAACCTGGCCGGGCAGAAGGTCGAGGTGCAATACGTTGACCACTGCCCCAGCGGCGCATTTGGCGTGTGCAGCAATGCGCAAGTCGCCAATATGCCTTACCGGCAGGATATTCACTATTACGGCGTGGCCAAAGACGCGGCGTATCTGAAGCCGTATTGCGAGGGCCAGAGCCAGGGAAACTGGCTCAAGCCTTGAACATCACGCCGCCACTTCTTCATACCAGGGGCCGAACGGGTCCGGTAGCAACTGCCAGCGTTCGCTCCCAAGGGCCATTTCCTCATCGGTCAGCAGGCAATCGTCCAGCTGGGCCGTGAGTTGTGCAAAGTCGATGTTCTGGCCGATGAACACCAGCTCCTGTCGGCAGTCGCCCACGGCAGCAGTCCAGTTGGCCATGATCGCAGCGGTGCTCTCCTCGTCCTGTGGCCATTGGTCCTTCGGCACTGAACGCCACCAGCGCCCGGCATAACCGTAGCGCATCAAACCGCCGGCCTGGGACCAACTGCCGGCATCCATGGGCTTGCTGGCCAGCCAGAAGAAGCCTTTGGAGCGCAGTAGCTTGCCGTTGGTCCATTCGCCGTCGATGAAGCTGAAGAAGCGCTCGGGATGGAACGGCCTGCGGGCCCGGTAAGCCGTGGAAGCGATGCCGTACTCCTCGGTCTCCGGTACATGTTCGCCGCGCATCTCTCGCAACCAGCCTGGGGCCTGTGCGGCTTTTTCGAAGTCGAAACGACCGGTATTGAGGATCTTCACCAAAGGGATTTCGCCCATGACCATCGGCAGGATCTCGGCATGCGGGTTCAATCTTTCGAGGATCGCCATCAGTTCCTGCCGCTCGCCGCTGCCGATCAGGTCGATCTTGCTGATCAGGATCACATCGGCGAATTCGACCTGCTCGATCAGCAACTCGGTGATCAGCCGCTCATCTTCCTCGCCCAGGGTTTGGCCACGGGACGCGAGGCTTTCGGCAGCCTGGTAATCGAGCAGGAAGTTGACGCCGTCGACCACGGTCACCAGCGTGTCGAGCCGTGCGATATCGGACAGGCTGCGCCCTTCTTCGTCGCGGAAGGTGAAGGTTTCCGCTACCGGCAGTGGCTCGGCGATACCGGTGGATTCGATCAGCAGGTAATCGAAGCGACCGTCCCGGGCGAGTTGGCTGACCTCTTCGAGCAAATCTTCGCGCAGGGTGCAGCAGATGCATCCGTTGCTCATTTCCACCAGTTTTTCTTCGGCGCGGTTCAGGGTGACATCACGCTGGACTTCGCTGCCGTCGATGTTGATTTCACTCATGTCATTGACGATCACCGCCACCCGCAGGTCTTCGCGGTTACGCAGGACGTAGTTGAGCAGCGTGCTTTTACCGGCGCCGAGAAAGCCCGACAGGACGGTGACAGGGAGACGATTGGGCATCAGGGAATCCTCACAGGAATGCCCGGTCGCAATGTCGGGCTTATTTTTAAGTTACAGTATAACAATGCAATCTATCCACCCCCTCTTGTCGCCACGGGGAAAAGGCACAATGCTCCAGGCGGTCCTAACGGTGAGAAATCCCATGCGTAATGCCCTGAAAATCACGCTGACGTGTATTTCGCTGCTGGCTGCAGTGAATGCAGGGGCGAAAGTGCCGAACCTTGCCCACTGCACTCGAAGCGCAAATCTGCTGGCCTGTGTGGATGCAGATGGCAACGCCTACAGCGTCAATACCGTCGGCAGCACAATCTATTTGCGCGGCTTCGAACGTGAGGGGAATCGCTATTGGGCGCAGACCAACAGCCGCTACGGGCAACTGACCTTCTTCACCGGCATCGCCTCCGATGGCGAAGCCTGGGTCGGCTACAACCGTCGAGTGGGCTGGACCACCCTCAACCGTTTTTCCAGCTCCGGCGGCAGCAGCGGCAAATTCACCTGCAGCCGAATCACCGGTTGTTAGGTTTGGACTTTCCTGCGCCTGCTCAACAGGTTCTTGAGGCACGTGATCGAAAGGGCACATAAAAAGAAATAGCTGAACTTCATGTAATAACATAACATCGTCTCTCGACTACCACGATGGATCTGACGATGAACGCGTTGACCCTGCCGGATATCGCCGCGCAGCCCTCACGCCAAAACCTACCCCTTGAATGGGTGGGCATGTGCGGCATTGCGCTACCAATCCTTCTCGACGGCCAACGCCTCAGTGCGAAAATCGACGCGGGTGTCAGTCTCGACGATGGCGAGGCACGCGGCATTCACATGTCACGGCTCTACCTCGCGCTGGAGTTTCTGGAGCGCGAGAATCTGACAGCGCAATCTATTCGACGCGTTCTGCAACAATTCCTCGACTCCCATGAAGGACTTTCGGACAGTGCCTTCCTGAAGATTGAGGCTGATTTACTGCTAAAGAGATCGGCGCTCATCAGCGCGCTGTCTGGTTGGAAGTCATACCCCGTGAGCGTTGAAGCACGCCTGAAAAACGAGATGTTCCACGTGGAACTCAAAATCAATGTGCCTTATTCCTCAACGTGCCCTTGCTCAGCAGCGCTGGCCCGTCAGCTGATCCAACAACAATTCGTCGATGATTTCGCAACACGGCCTTTGCAGCATGCAGACATTTTGGCGTGGTTAGGTTCAACCAAAGGAATCGTCGCGACGCCTCACAGCCAACGCAGCCATGCGCAATTGAGCCTGCTCCTGGATGAGGTCGTGGACGAACTGCCACTGATTTCGCTGATCAATGACGCCGAAGCAGCCCTCGGCACCGCTTTGCAAACCGCCGTCAAACGCGCCGATGAGCAAGCCTTCGCCTTGGCCAACGGGCAGAACCTGATGTTTTGCGAGGACGCCGCACGAAGCCTGAATTTGGCCCTTAAGCGCTCTCCAGGTATCAAAGCGTTGCGGATTCGCGTGGTGCATGCGGAAAGTCTCCATGCCCATGACGCCGTCGCCGAAAGCCGATGGAATTGGGAAGCAGCATGATTCGCCGCGACGCGTTACGCTGGGACGCACCCAGGCCGGTGCCTTCTGGCCTACCATGGGTACAGAACGTCTTCCCCCGCTTTGCTGAAATGAGCGGCACACCATTGCTCTCGATCACGACGGTCGTGACCAAGACCGGTCACAGTGTCGGCACGACGCGGGTGCTTGGAAAAATCACCTGGCGCGACAAATGTCTTAATGACAACGACCAGGTTTTACCTCTAGGGTTTACGCGCTAGCACTCACGAGCATCGACATGATCCACATCACGCTGAGCGATGGTTCATTGCTTGAATACGACCAGCCGTTGTCGGTGTATGAGCTTGCGGCCAGCATCAATGCCGGCTTGGCCAAGGCGGCAGTCGCGGGTCGCGTCAACGGGGTGCTGGTGGATTGTGAGTTCCTGCTCACATCCGATTCACGGGTCAGCATCATCACGCCTCGAGAGCCTGATGGCCTGGAAATACTGCGGCGATCCTGCGCGCTGATGCTCGCCATCGCCGTGAAACAGATTTACCCCAAGGTGCATTTGCACGTCGGATCGGCGCTCGGAGATGGCTTTTACCATGAGTTTGAATTTGAACGTCCTTTGAACCTGGTCGATTTGGCGGGTATCGAAGCGCGCATGAAAATCCTGGCGGCCACCAATCACTCGATTCGCCGTCGCCCCCCGCCATCGCCATCGCCATCGCCAACGGAGGATGAACTGACGCCCTACCTGTTCGGTGACTTCGAATGCCATTCGAAGGGCCCGCATGTCCCTGCGACAAGGGTCTTGCAAGCCTTTGCTCTGGATCACATCAGCGCCACGACCCCACAGCGTATTTACGGCAGTTGCTGGTCTTCTCAGGAAGAACTCGAAAACTGGCGGGCACCGCCACACGTGATGATTGTCAGCATCGACGATCGCCAGGCTGATTACGCTCAGTCGGTGACCGAAGCCTTGCGCCGGAGTGGCGTGCGAGCGCGCGCGGACTTGCGTAATGAAAAGGTACACCACAAGATTCGAGAGCACAGCCAACAAGTGCCATACCTGGTGGTGATCGGGGAAAGAGAAAAAGAAGGTGGGTTTGTCAGTTTGCGCAGCCAGACCGGGGAAGACTTCGGCACGATGGCGATTGATGCGGTGTGTGCGTGGTTGCGCGCAGTCGACCCTGCCCTGGTTTGAAAGTCGGGTCCCGAGCAGCCTCGCCCACAATGAAATGCCTTTTTTAACTGCGGGAATGAGGCTGCTCGCGATGGGGTTTAGGCTCGGGGCTTCACCGTCCCGCAATCCTGCCCCAACCATACCGCACGCGTATCCAGGCTACCCTTCTGCTGGATGCCGGTAGCGTTGAATGTGCCATTAACCTTGGTGGTGAATTCCCGATCGCTCAAGAACGTCGCCACTCCAGCGCCCTGGGCTTTCGGGCAGCTGAAACGGAATTTCCACTGGTTGCCGTTGCGCTCGGTGATTTCTTGCCGGCAGCCCGACTGAGGGTCCGTCAGGGGAATGTTGTCGTTTTTCACTTGCTCGGGTGTCAGGCAGGCACGAATGCCTTTACCGCCCATGGTAATGCCTTGCTTTTCAAGCTGCGCCCGTTGCTGCGGCGTCATCTGGCTCTGAATTTGCCCGAGCAGCAATTGCAGATCCGGCAGATTCTGGTCATCCACTTTCATGTTGCTGGACGTCAACTCCCACAAGCCCGGCTGCAACATCTGCGCCTGAGCGACTACGGGAAGCGCCACACCAAAAGCCACGGCCAAACCCAGCAGACGAACGTTCATCGAGTAACTCCTGATCAGTAGTGGCCGTTAGACGCCGGCCACAGGCTTCGGTTCATGGGCGAATTAATTAGCGACATTCTGCACGGAACATGGTCTGTTAAGCATTGAATCTTCAGGAGCTAGGCTGTCCCATGGACTATTTCGGACCGCATGTATTCGGTTATCTGATCGCGCTGTTGCATTCCCTGGGGCTCATCGCCGCCTTGCATGCCGTATTGACCGTCCGGACCGCCCAAGGCTCGATCGCCTGGGCGTTGTCGTTGTTGTTCATGCCATACCTTACGTTGATTCCCTACCTGGTCTTTGGCCGCAGCACCTTCGATGGTTACATCAAGGCACGCAGACAGGCCAACGAAGAAATGCGCAAGGCGATCTCCGAATTGAACTGGCGGCCCTGGGTAGAAGAAGCACTGGCAGCCAGAGCCTCCAACGCCTACGCCTCATTGCGAGCAATGCCCAAGCTGGGACGCATGCCCTGCCTGGCCAACAACGAAGTGCAACTGTTGATCAACGGCACAGCTTCTTTCGAAGCGATATTCGAGGCGATCAGCCAGGCCAGAGAAGCAGTGTTGATCCAGTTTTTTATCATCCATGACGATCGCCTCGGGCAACGCCTGCAGTCGTTGCTGCTAAAGAAAGCTGCCGAGGGCGTGGCGGTCTATCTGCTCTATGACCGCATTGGCAGTCACTCCCTGCCCCATAGTTACGTCCAGCCCCTGCGCGATGCCGGTGTAGAGGTCAAAGCGTTTGCGACACGCAGCGGCTGGCTCAATCGCTTCCAGGTCAACTTCCGTAACCATCGCAAGGTCGTGGTGGTCGACGGTGTGCTCGGTTTCGTTGGCGGGCACAACGTCGGCGACGAATACATGGGTGAGAAACCACCCCTGGCTCCATGGCGCGATACCCATGTCAAGGTGCGCGGGCCCGTGGTGGCCTGCATGCAGGAGTCCTTCGCCGAAGACTGGTTCTGGGCCGCGCGCTCATTGCCGCCGTTGATACTGCCAGAGGTGTATCCGGAGGACGGAGTGCTCTGCCAATTACTCGCCACGGGGCCGGCCGATCCCTACGAAACCTGTTCGCTGTTCTTTGTCGAAGCCATCCACGCCGCAAAGGAACGCGTGTGGATCACCAGCCCCTATTTCATTCCCGACGAAGCCGTGTTCGCGGCTTTGCGCCTCGCCGTGTTGCGCGGTGTCGATGTGCGAATCCTGCTGCCGTCACGGCCCGACCACCGAATCGTCTACGCCGCCTCGAGCCTCTATGCCTTCGAAGCCGTCCGCGCGGGGGTGCGGGTATTCCGTTATGAGCCGGGCTTTCTGCATCAGAAGGTCGTGTTGATCGACAACGAAATCAGCGCCATCGGCAGTGCCAATATGGACAATCGATCATTCCGGTTGAATTTCGAAGTGATGCTGCTGACGGTCGACAGTACTTTCGCCAACGAGGTACAACAGATGCTCAACGATGACTTCGCCCAGGCCCACGAAGTGGCCAAGGAAGAAAGCCGGGAGACCCACCGCCTCCAACAGGTCGGCATGCGGATCGCCCGGCTTATTTCACCGATACTTTAAGGCGTGTAGATGTCGTCACGGGTCCAAGGCAGTTCATGGCTGCCATCGCCATGAGCCTTCACGGCGAGAATCTGATGCAGGTTGATCCAGCCCCTGGCAAAGGCGTAAGCGCATCCCGCCAGATACAGCCGCCAGATGCGCAGCGCCTGTTCGGGCACCATCTTGCCGGCTGTTTCCAGATTGTCTTCCAATCGCTCGCTCCAATGATCAAGCGTGCGCGCGTAATGCAGACGCAGACTTTCGACATCGACGATCTCTAGACCCGCCTCGCTGATCTCGGCAGAAATCATCGACAGGTGCGGCAGCTCGCCATTGGGAAAGACGTACTTCTCGATGAACTCACCAGCCCCGCGTCCTACTGGGCGACCATCTGTGTGTTTGGCGGTGATGCCGTGGTTCATCACAAGACCGCCCTCCTTCACGGCGCCAAACAAGGTCTTGCAGTACTCGGCCAAGTTTGCGTGGCCGACGTGTTCGAACATGCCAACGCTGACCACTTTGTCGAAACGACCGTCTTGAGGCAGGTCGCGATAGTCCAGCAACTGCAGCTCGACCTGATCATCCAGACCTTCGGCGGTGACCCGTTGCTGGGCCAGCACCAGTTGCTCCTTGCTGAGAGTGATGCCGAAGACCTTCGCGCCAAATTCTCGCGCCGCATAACGCGCCAATCCACCCCAACCGCACCCGACGTCCAGCAGATAGTCCCCCGGTTGCAGGCGAAGCTTGCGACACAAGTGGCGGAACTTGGCTTGCTGGGCCTGCTCCAGGGTTTCGCTTCCGGTTTCAAAATAAGCACAGGAGTACGCCATGTCACTGTCGAGCCAGAGCTGATAGAACTCATTGGAGAGGTCGTAGTGATAGGAAATTGCCTTGGCATCGGCTTCCTTGTCGTGGGCTGTGCGCACGGGATTACTATCGTCATCCTCGCCCAACAACGCCTGACTCAAGTCGTCGCAGACGCGGATCACGTCGCTCATGGAGCCTTCAAGCTCGAGCTTGCCTTCCACGAATGCCGCGCCGAGAGCATCCAGGCTGGGGTGGACAAACTGGCTGACCATTTGCGGATCCTTGACCACAATCGTGACACTGGGCGTCGGCCCCAAGTTGAACTCGTGGCCGTCCCAGAGCCTCAGGCGTAACGGTAGCTGCAGATTCTGTAAGGCCGGTGGAAGTTGCGCGAGCATGGAATATCCCCCTGGTTCAGACGTCTGAAGTGAGGTTAGACCATCCCTGAAAAATAGCAGGCTATCGATTAGATAGCCCTTTTCTATGGCCGTTAGCGCTTCAGCCCGATGTCTTCGAAGAAAACGTGAGTTCTCTTTTCAGAGGACTACAAATACTTCGCGCAGTTCGGAAATATCAATCGTCCTCACGTTTCATCCTTCAGCTTGAGCAACGGTTCTCTGAACCGCAGCAGGCGCCCGGCGTTGCCCAGTACCAGCAAAGTGCTCAGGTTATGCAGCAGCGCAGCGATCATTGCGCCTGCCGCGCCCAGCCAGCCGAACGCCGCGAACGCGACAATCGCCAGCGTCCAGCCCAGACCGATGATCACATTGACCTGAAGCGTGTTCCGGCACTGGCGACTCAGACGTACACAGGTGCCGAGGCGTCGCAAATCACTTCCGATCAGCACGATGTCCGCCGACGCCAAGGCGATGTCCGCCCCGCCCGGCCCCATGGCGACCCCGACTACACCGGCCTTGAGGGCCAACGAATCGTTGATGCCATCTCCAACCACCATCGGTCGAAAACCGCTGTCGATTTCCTTGAGCACCCAATTGAGTTTGTCTTCGGGTAACGCCTGTGCATGGACGTCGTGCAATCCGACGTCTCGGGCCAGGGTCTGCGCCACACTGTGGCGATCTCCGGTGAGCAACAACTGACGGCCCAACCCAAGCTCACGCAATTCACCCAAGGCAAACCTTGCCTCGGGTTTGAGGCTATCGGACAACAACAGCCACGCGAGAAACTCCCCAGCCAGGGCGAGCCCGGCAATCGGCCCATCGTGTTCGGGCACGGCTCTTGTCGCAATGCCCAACTGGGTGAACAACTCGGGCCGACCCAGTGCGGCTTCGCCGTGCTCGGTCATTGCCACAACACCCAGGCCCTGACGCTCGTGAATGTCCGAAAGCAACAGGCACTGTTCCTGGCTGACCAAGCCAGTGAGCGCACGGCTGACCGGGTGGCTGCTGGCGGAACCGAGGCTGGCCGCGAGCCTGAGCACCTGGCTGTGATCCTCCAGCGGGCTGTCGATTGATTGCAGGCGCAGCGTGCCAAAGGTCAGTGTCCCGGTCTTGTCGACCACCAGCGACGTGAGGTCGGCCAGCTCTTCGAGAAAAGCCGAGCTGCGAATGAGGATCCCGTGACGCGCCGCCACCGCGACGCCGGCAATGGCCGTAGCCGGGGCTGACAACACCAGCGCACACGGGCATGCCGCCACCAACACCGCGAGCATCGCCTGGGCATCGTTTGTGACGAACCAGGTCACGGCTGCCAGCAGCAACACCAGCACCATGTAGCTGCCCGCGTAGCGTTCAAGCAGCCGGGTGATCGGCGGCTTGGAGCGCTCGGCACTCTGCATCAGCGCGATGACCTTGCCCAGGGTCGACTCGCTGCCCGTGCGCGTCACTTCAATGCGCAGCAGACCATCGAGGTTAATCGTCCCACCAAACACCGACGAGCCGACACCCGCCTCCACTGGCACCGACTCACCGGTGATCGATGCCGTATCGAGGCTGGCCTGTCCGGATAGCACTCGGCCATCGGCGGGCACTCGATCACCTGCACGAACTTCCACCCAATCCCCGGCCTTGAGCGTGCCGTTGTCCACCTCCAGGATCGAGCCATCAGTCTGCACTTTGCGCGCCTGGCTACGGGTGAGTTTGCCCAAGGCATGGATGGCTTCCTGCGACCCGATCACGCTGCGTTCTTCCAGGACGTGGCCGAAGATCATGATGATGGGCAACAACGCCGCAGTCAGGAGGTCACCGGTTGCCCAAGCGCCGAGCATGGCCAAGGCGATCAACTGATCGGTGATGCCATGCAGACTTGGGTAGCGCAGGCTGTACCATGCCGAACGCATCACGGGCACGGCCACAAGAATCGAAGCGACGCCCAGCAGCAATTGACTGACGCCGATCTGCTGCGGCGAGGCCCAGCGCCAGATCAACCCGAGCGTCAGCAACCCCAGGGCGAGCATGGCGAGCGTGAGTTGGCGGGCGGCGCTGCGTTGCTCGGCTGAAGACAGCAGGATGGGTGCGGCGGTGGTAGAAGCAGTCATTTTGCAGCTCCCTGAAGGATCAGGCGGGAATCGTCCCTCGGATCGACCGTGGTTACTGAACCGGCCTGACCGAGGATTTTCGGCATTCGTTCCCGGTAAATACGCAGCAACATCTGTGGGTCTGTGCCTTGCTGCTGCGCCTTGGCCAGGCCCAGCACCATGGCCGTGTCGGCGGACGCTTTGGCCCGCCGCTCACTCGCCTGGGCATGGGCGACCTGCAAGGTGCGGTCGGCTTGTTCGTTGGCAGTTTGGTTAAGTTTCTCCGCTTCGGTGCGTGCGTTGGCGACCGCCTTATCGGCCTGCTGGCTGGCAGTCAGGACGGCATTGAACGCATTAACCGCCGGGTCCGGCAGGCTCGATTGCACATCGACGCGCGAGATCTCGATGCCCAGGCCCTGCCCTGTCGCGGCCAGTTCCAGCAAGCGTTGATTGATACCTTTCACCAAATCGCCGCGCAGACGCTCACGACGTTCAGCGGCCTGACTGTCGGCACCGATAAGCTCAGGCCTCGCCACCAGGATGGTGTCCAAGTCCCGAGCGGCACTCAGGGCGACCGCGCTGCGGGTCACCAGTCGATCCAGCGCCGGCAGTACATGCTCACCTTGACGCACGAAGTCGAAAGGGTCGGTGACCTTGTAAAACACTCGCACATCCAGCTGCACGACGCCGGCGTCACCGGTGAGTAAATAACCTGACCCAGCTAACGCATCACTGATCGGCGAGGCAAAGGTCGCGGACCGGTCAGCCTGTAATGCAGCGTCGCTGCGCAACAGGTTGGTGACCCGTCGCTCAATTACTCGATCCGCCGCCGGCAGCAGAATCACTTGCTCGAAAGGTCGAGGCCACGCAAGCAACAATCCAGCATTCTGAGTGCGATCCAGAGCACCGAAGTGCAGCACCACCGCACGATCCTGCGGATCGATTTGCCGCACATTCGAAAATGCCCACACCAAGGCCGCCAGCACTGTTACCCCATACAACGCAATAAACGCCAAGCGCCCGGCCTGAATCCAAGGGCTGCTCAACGCATGTGTTCCACGTGGAACCCTACTCATGGCTGAAACCCGGACTTATTATCGAACGTCGTTGGGCCATCCACCAGCACCCGGAATGGCGCAGCATCGGTGCGCAACACCAGCTTGGTTTCCGGGCCAACGATAGTGCCCAAGGTGTCGAGTGATCGCAGCAAGTTGTACAACTGCGGAGAGTCGGCGTAAGCGCGCCCGTAAATCTGCGCAGCTTCGATACGCGACTGCGCCTCGATTTCGGCAGCTTTCACAGTGGCATCTGCCTGGACGATCCGCGCATCCCGTTCGGCAGTGGAGCGGATTTGCGCGGCCTCGCGCCTGCCGATGGCCGTGCGCTCGGTGGCGATTGTTTCACGCTCGGCGCGCATGCGATCGACCGTGGCGGCCAGTGTCACCGAAGGGAGGGTTAACCGCTCGATGCCTACTTGCAGCACGCGCACCCCATAAGTGGCCAATAGTTGCTGATCGATTTGCTGGCGCAGTTGCGCTTCAAAATCAGCGATGTGCACCTGACTGGCATCAGTGTTCACGAGGTTGGCCAGATCGAAACTGCTTGCGGTGGTTTCCAGCGCGGAACCGACAAAGGTGCGAATCTGGCGCGCCGCTTCGTCTGGCTGGTTTTGCACCGCGCGCATGAAGCGCTGCACATTGTCCGGATCCCCTTGAACCTGCCACGCCACGTAAGCCTGAACAATAATGCGCAGGCCATCGCGGGTGCCCACGTCCTGCAAGCCGCTGGAGGTTGTGCGCAAACGCAGATCGACGGGGATCGCGGCCTCGAACGGTGCCGGCCAACGCCAGCTCAGGCCGGGGGCCAACAGCACCCGGGACGGATTGCCAAAGCGGGTGATCACCGTGGCCTCGCCGGCACGGACCTGCACCAGGCTCGCCGCTGCGATGGCAAAGGCCACCAGCAGCACCGCCCAGCTCATGCGTCGCCAGGGAAAGGGGCCGGCCTCTTGAGAGTCGCCATGATGATGGTGGTGCCCGTGGTGGTGCCCGCCATGGCCGTGATCATGATCGTGAGTGTGTGACTGGCTCAATGGGCAGCTCCTGGTTGAGCGGTTTTACGCGAGGGGGTGGGATCGCCTGGCGAGGTGAACGTGCGTAGGTCGATGGTCGGCGCGTTGCCGCTGCCGCCCAGGCGATGGTCGATGACCAGAAGCTTGGCGCCGGCCAGGGCTCGGGAAAGCTGACTCAGATATTGCTCTTGCACGAATGCTTGGCCAGCGCTGGCATAGGCTTTTTGCTCGGCGGAGAACTTGAGGTTCGTCGCCTGCGCCGCTGCGTAGGTTTCCCGTGCGCTCGCGCTCGCCTGGTCGTAGGCGACGCTGGCCTGCAACTGCGCTTGGTTGGTCGTTTCGGCCGCGGCACCACGCTCGCGTGATATCAATGCCTGAGCGGCGATCTGCGCTGCCTGCACACCGTGATAGGCATTGGCCGCGCCCGCCGGTGGGTGAATGGCCTCCACCACCGTGGCGAGAATTTCCACGCCGCTGTCGAGCGATGTCAGGTCGGCTTGCACGGCGCGGCCAATGTCTTCAGCGAGCCCTACCCTGTCCTCTCCCAGCAACCCGTCGAGCGTGCGCGAGGAAAAATCGTGAACCAGGATCCGACTCGCAGTGCTGCGGATGAGTGTCGGCACATCGGCGCTGTTGTACGTCGCGGCCAATGCTGCTTGATCGGTCAAACCGACGCGGTAGACGAACCGCACATCCATGTTAACGATCTGAAAGCTCTGTTTGTCTGCACGACTGCTGGCGATGACTTGGGATTTGTCATTGGCGTGGCTGGCATCCCACAAGCGATTGGCCACGTCCGGTGCCGGGCCTTCCGCCGGCTGCACAGCAACAGGCGTCGCCACTTCTCCGACATTTGCGGCCAACTCATGAACCACGCCATTCTCGACACTCAGCACGCGGCCAAACGGCCAGGGCAGACCGGCATGCAGCCCCGGGCCGAACACCGCCACCGGCTTGCCGAAACGTTCGTAGATGCCCCGCTCCTGCAAGGCGATTTCATGAACACCGGTGAGCGCCCACCCGACCACGACTACCACTGCCAACACCGGTATCAAGGCGCGGCGCATGTAACTGAACGCCCAAATTTGCCGCAGGTCGATGCCGAAGCGGTTGTGCAATTCGTGCTGCAACGCCAGCAAGGGTTGTGGCGGCCAGCGCAGCAGATCAGCAACGAAGCTTCTGGCCAGCAGCGGCGGCTCCAGCTGTTCGGGGCGCGGGGTGAACAAGGACAGCAAGGCGCGCAGTAGCAGTTCGGCGGCGACCAGCCCCGGCAGCAGGCCGATCAACACCGCCAGCCGTGCTGGCCACACCGCTTCGCTGCTGGCGAACAACAGGCACAACGCGCTCAGCACCAGGCTGACGATGGCCACGCGCGCCAATTGAGCCAATGCACCGGCCTCAGGCCACAGGGCAACCGATTGCTGGGCCAATTGACGCTCCAGCACCAGCAAGCCGAACGCCAGCAACAGCGACGCCGCTGCGCCGACATTCGCTGAAAAACCCAACGCCGCAGCGGGCAGGGACAGGTTCCAGACCTGGTCGATACCCAGCAGTGCCAACAAGGCCCAGCCAGCGAGCCACAACGTCGGCGTGCCAATGTTGCTCAATAGTTGTTTGCTGCGTTGGCTGATGCGCTCCAGCAGTCGTTCATACCAACCCACTGCGGGCTCAACGACCTCGGCGGCCGCCACGGTCTCCGAAGGGTTCATCGCCCTGGCGCGCCACTTCGCCACCGACCCCGCCGATTGCATGCCCGCCATCACCACCAGCAAGCTGGCGCACTGATTGACCAGCAGCGCCGGCCATAGCGACTGCGGCGCAAACAGCGCGACGAAAAAAGCCAGCACCAACCCCACACCAGCGAGCGCGCCAAGGCCGATCACCCACCAGCTTAGACGCCGACTCTGGAAGGCCGCTTGCTGGAAGCGTGGCAACCCGGCGATCGCGGCGCCGTCACTCTCAAGATCGACTTGCATAACACCCCGGCATCTTTGCCCGAATCACATTTCGTTACGATATAACGAATGGCGTGAATATTTCGTATGGAACCTACTATCTAAAAGCGCGGAAGCTGTCGCGTTGCTGAAGCCTTGACCGAATGCCTTCGAAGCGCACATATTACGGTCATAATTTTTCTCCAGTTTACGTTGAGCAATTCCTTAACTCATCCAGGAGTACAGCCATGAGCAACTATGACGTCGTGATTCTGGGCGGCGGCCCCGGTGGTTATAACGCAGCGATCCGCGCCGGCCAGTTGGGCCTCAAGGCCGCCTGCGTCGAAGGGCGCGCCACCCTCGGCGGCACCTGCCTGAACGTCGGTTGCATGCCCTCCAAGGCACTGCTGCACGCGTCCGAGCTGTACGAGGCGGCCATGGGTGCGGAATTTGCCCAGTTGGGCATCGAGGTCAAACCCACGCTCAACCTTGCGCAAATGATGAAACAGAAGGATGAAAGCGTTACAGGCCTGACCAAGGGCATCGAGTTTCTCTTCCGTAAAAACAAGGTCGACTGGATCAAAGGCTGGGGCCATATCGACGGCCCGGGCAATGTCACGGTAACGGACAGCGCCGGCCGCAAAACCGAGTTGAGCGCCAAGGACATTATTATCGCCACCGGTTCCGAACCCACTCCCCTGCCCGGGGTCGACATCGACAATCAACGCATCCTCGATTCCACCGGCGCGCTGTCACTCGCCGAGGTACCCCGGCACCTGGTGGTGATCGGTGCCGGGGTCATCGGTCTTGAGCTGGGTTCGGTGTGGCGGCGCCTGGGCGCCAAAGTCACCGTCGTCGAGTATCTCGACCGGATCTGCCCCGGTGCGGACGCAGAAGCAGGCAAGGCTTTGCAACGCTCGTTGAGCAAACAAGGCATCAGCTTCAAGTTGGGTTCAAAAGTCACTCGTGCCACGTCTTCGGCAGACGGCGTCCAGCTCAGCATCGAGCCAGCCGCCGGCGGCGAGGCCGAGGCACTGGAAGCCGACTACGTGCTGGTCGCCATCGGACGCAGGCCTTATACCCAAGGTCTGGGTCTGGAGAACGTTGGCCTCGCCACGGACAAACGCGGCATGCTCGCCAACAAGGGCCATCGCACCGAAGCCCCTGGCGTGTGGGTCATTGGCGACGTGACGTCCGGGCCGATGCTTGCGCACAAGGCTGAAGATGAAGCCATGGCCTGCGTCGAACAGATCGTCGGCAAAGCTGGCGAAGTCAATTACGACCTGATCCCCAATGTCATCTACACCCGCCCGGAGCTGGCCAGCGTCGGCAAGACCGAGGAGCAACTGAAGGCGGAAGGTCGTGCCTACAAGGTTGGAAAATTCCCGTTCACCGCCAACAGCCGGGCGAAAATCAACCACGAGACCGAGGGCTTCGCCAAAGTGCTCGCCGATGAGCGTACAGATGAAGTGCTGGGGGTGCATCTGGTCGGTCCAAGCGTCAGCGAGATGATTGGCGAATACTGCGTGGCGATGGAGTTCAGCGCCTCAGCCGAAGACATTGCACTGACCTGTCATCCACACCCGACCCGCTCCGAGGCGCTGCGTCAGGCGGCGATGGATGTGGAGGGGATGGCAACGCAGATGTAGGGCTTGGAATTGAGTTACCCCCATCGCGGGCAAGCCCGCTCCTACGGGACTTGTGTACACCCGGGCTTGCCCGCGACGGGGTGCAACTTGGTTCAAAGCGGCAAATGTTCCAAAGGTAAAGCCCCGGGGCTTTCACCGTATGAATGGCAAAATTACTGCGGATGTCGCTCACGCCTGGCAATTTCAGCAAGCGCCCGGTGAGAAACCGGTCGTAGGCGCGCAGGTCCGGCACCACTACTTGCAGCAGGAAATCCGATTCTCCCGAGACCAGAAAGGCCGAAATCACCTCCGGCAATGCCGTCACCGCCGAGCGGAAGGCCTCGGCTTGCTCATCGTTATGGCGCTCGACCTTAACCCCGACAAACACTGTCAACCCCAGACCGATCTCGTCACGATCGAGATTGGCCTGATAGCCGCGAATCACTCCGGCCTCTTCGAGCATCCGCACCCGCCGAAGACAAGGCGATGCCGAAAGGCCAATCTCGTCAGCCAATTGCACGTTACTCAAGCGACCGTCCCGTTGCAGAGCCGCCAGAATTTTTCGGTCGTAGGCATCCAGTTTCATTATTGATAGATCTTGATGGTCAAACGAATATGTGTAGCAGATTATGCCAATCCATGACGCTGTAGAAGCAAACTACGCAAGCACCTGCCCCGCCCTTCAGCTCTAGACTGGCTTCAACAAATCGAACGCATTGGGGTGCAACATGGCGGGACTATGGCTTTTTTTCATGGCGTTGGCGGTCGTCTACCTGTTGCCGGGGCCTGACATGATCCTGCTGTTGCAGACGGGCGCACGTCAGGGCAAAGGCTTGGCACTGGCCACCGCAGTGGGATTGGCGATCGCTCGAGGCTGTCACGTGGCCTTGGCAGCGCTGGGTCTGGCGGCGTTGTTCAAGGCAGCGCCCTGGACCTTCGATGCAGTGCGCCTGGCCGGGGCAGCGTACTTGCTGTGGATTGGCATCCAATGCCTGCGCTCCACGATGCTGCCCGACTTGAGCGGCAATCGTACAGGCCACGCAAAACCCCACTGGCGCCAGGCGATTCAACGTGGATTGCTGACCAACCTGCTCAACCCCAAGGCCTTGCTGTTTTGCTCGGTGCTATTGCCCCAGTTCATCGACCCGCGCGCGGGATCGGTGCTGACGCAGTTTGCGACATTGGGTGTTGTGCTCGTCAGCGTGGGGCTGCTCTTCGACAGCGCCTACGCCTTGGCTGGCGCGGCACTGGGTCGTTGGCTGCAACGCAGTCCTTCGGCCCAGCGCCTCCAGCAATGGTTGTTTGGCAGTCTGCTGATTGGCTTCGCAGTGCGCCTGACTTTCGTTCAGCAGGTCTGACTACTGACGAGCCCTGCGCTTGCGACGATTGATCAACACCAGTGCAACCGCTGTAAACGCCACGACCCCCGCTGCCTCCAACCACTTTTTATAAGGCCGCAGGGTCGCCCGCAACGGGCTCAACGCCTGAGTAACGTAACGCTTGTCGGCGTCCTGGAAGTTTGGATAAGGGCAGCGTTCACCGAAGAAGACTGCCCAATCCACATAGGGACCTTCCTTGACGTAACGCTGATAGAACGCCGTTTTCTCTGCCTGGCCAGGATTCCAGCCCGTCGCCGCACACAGCACCGCCGCGAAGGCCTGGCTGGTATGGGGTAAATGATCGGCAGCCTGGCTGGCCAAGGCGTTGGCGACATAACGGTAGTGATAACGCTGATCAGGTTGCGCCGTGCTGACCTGCTGACGTTTGACCTCTTCTTCCGCCACCAGCGGGCCGACCTTGAGCTCGGTGCTTTCCAGACTGTAGTTGCCGCCGAAAGTGGCGTAATCCGGTGACATCTCGTAACCGAGTAACTCCATGCCGTCGAATCGGGCCAGCGTCGCGGCATTGAAGTAAGCGAAGGCACGCTTGCTTGGCCACCATTTCGATTCAGCGTCCTGGCGCAATTGCCCATACCACCTGGCTTTTTTCTGGAGCGTATCGCTGTCGAAATACATCACCGCTTCGTCGTAACGCTCCTCACGCAGCAAGCGGCGCCCGAGCAGATTGCGCAACTTCGCAGCCACCGATAACGGCACGTAGTTATCGCGATCCTCCTGGGTCAGCGCGGGGGGCGCAGGTACCTGTGCATCGACGTACTGCTTGAGCTCATCGACGGTCAACACGCGCTCGGCTACGGTCGCGGCGTCGAACCAGTAAATGTCCTTGCTGCGATAAAGCTGATCGAACGCCTGCAGGTAATCACCACGTTGCAACGCCAGGATCGCGCTCTCACCTTCGACCCGACACTTGGGCTGCAACGTTTCGAAGGCCCAGTCCGGAGTACGCCGCTCGCCCCAGGACTCGTTTTGCGGAAATGCCTGGGCCGCTTTGGCATAGGCTGCGGCGGCAGCGACCTTGTCACCGTCGCGCATCGCCAGCTTGGCGCGCAACCACCAAGCCAAACCACCGTCGCCGGCGTGCTCGAGGAAGGTCCTGGCGCTGGCGTAGTCGCCCTGTTGATAATTCATTGCTGCCAGCCGATCAGCGTTCTCCAGGCTGCCGCGCGTGCTGGCCTGGAGTAATTTGATCATTTTTTGCTCAGCAGGTGGTTGATCACCAAATGACCAGTTCAATCGGCTGATCAAGGAAGCCGTGATCAGTTGCTGCACCGGTTTGCCTTCAAGCAACGCGTTGAGCTGTGCCTCGGGCATCGCCACCAGATCAGCCACCAGCAACTTCAGCGAGGTGTACCCGACCCCGGAACCGTGACGATTTTGTGCGGCGTAGAGTTCGATGGCACTGTTCCAGTCGCCGGCCGTGCGCGCTACGCGAGCTTCTTCGCCAAGGCTGGCAACCCCCAGTTCCAACGGGTCACTGAACCCGTCGATACTCAGTTGCCGAGCCTGCTCGAAGGCCTGACGTGCCTGCGCCAGCAGGTCAGCGGCTGCGTCAGCGTCGGCACTCATGGCGAACAGTGCCCGGCCCAGCGAATAAGCGGCCCAGGTGCTGCGCAATCCGCGTTGATCGGCGGGCAACGCCAACACGTTGCGGAAGTAATCGACGGCCAATCCATGATCGCCCGTGTTGAACGCCACGGCGCCTGCCGTATAGAGCACCAGTTCCCTTGGCAGGCTCGCCCCTTGGGTTTCAACCTGACGGGCATCGGTCAAACCGCGCAGGCGTTTAACCAGTTCCTGCTGTTGCGCCGTTAAACCGTCCTGTTCGGCGTATTCACGCTGCTCGCTGTATTCGGCCGGGTCGCCGCTGTGCAGGGTATCGTTGACCACTTTCAGGCCCGCAATCGCCTGGCCCAGGCGGCTGACCTCGAAACGGAAATTACCTTCGGGCAACTCCGCCAGCGACTGGCCACGGTTGTCGAGCAAGCGCATGGGGAAGTCCGGCCCGCAGGCCAACGCCGACCCCAGTGGCAAACTCAGGCTCAGGCAGAGCACATGACGGGGCCAGTTACGGGTGAACATTCGAACCTCCTTGATCAATATGGGTGCAGCGCGCCCAACCGATTGCACGCTGCCCGCCGGCTGGCAATCGTCCGTCGCGCAGGCGGGTGAAGGTAAGCACATCCGGGGTTTGTTGCAACGCGTAACCGGCCAGGGCGTCGGCAGCCTCACAACCCTGCACCGCCAGAGTCAGCCGCTCGGGCCAGGCGCTGTCGAGGTTGCCTTCGTTGCTGACACTGACGTCATAAAGGCCATCCTGGTTCGCGAGTTTCAACATCACGCGGCTGTCGAGGGGATCGCCACGCGCTACAGCGCCCAGCGTGGCGAGGCTCCACGCTCGGCGGTCGCTGGCCAATGGCAGGCGGAACCAGATCAAGCCCGCCAGATGGGCCGGCGGGTCGTTGCGAAGCTTCAGGGCAAGCGTGCGCAGTTGTTGAGGATCGGCGAGCAATTCACGACGCTCGCCGCTGCTTTCGACCGGTACTTCGCTTTCCACCACGGGCGCACTGCTCACACCGGGCAACAGCGCCACACCGTAAGCCGGCAATGCCAGGTAAAAATCCCGCGGGGTGATGCGACTCCAGGCTTTGGCCCACTTTTTGCGCCTGGCCCGGGTCGAACAGGCCCCGGCGTGGATCGCTCACCGCGTGCACCTGCAACACGCTGCTATCGACTGTGGATAACAAGGCCGGCAGTTCAGGACTGTCGAGCCACGCGGGCAAGGCAGTGATGCTCAACTTCAGAGAAATGGGCAGGGACGCGCGCAGGTCGGTGAGAAACTTGCGATACGCCGCAAGCCGGGCAATCCCGGCGTCGTGATCGATCTCCACTCCGGCGAGCACCAGGCCCTGGCCTTGCCAATCGCTGAGCATCTGCTGAATCCGTGCAGTGATTTCTTTCTGATCCAGCGACGCAAGCTGGTCATCCAGACGAACCACCGCAATCAACGGTCGGCCATCTCGCTTGAGCAGCGCCGCATCAATGCGCGCCCGACTCCATCCGGCACGGGGAAAAGCCTGCAAGGCGAGAATCCTGAGCGTCGAGAAGTCCGCGCGGCTGTCATCGAGCGCAGCTTCGTGGGACGGCGTCCATTGCCGCTGCCAGACATAAACTTGCTGATCGAGCGGCGCACTGTCCTGCCGCTCGCAACCATTGAGCAGCACCAGCGCTGTCAGCAGGACCGTCAGTCGAGCAATGAAAAACATGAAACATCCTTTGGAACGGCTCAAGCCAGCGTCCAACAGATGCTACAGGGCAAACACCAAAGGCCGCGAGCCCCTGTTCGAAGCTCGCAGCCTTTCCAACCTTGCCGCTATCAGGCGGTTTTTTGCAAACCTGCGACGGTGCGCGGCATGCCGACAAAACCCGGCAAGGCCTCAACCCGCGCCAGCCAGGCACGCACGTTGGCATAGTCATCAAGCGAGACATTGCCTTCCGGTGCATGGGCGATATAGCTGTAGGCGGCAACGTCGGCGATGGTTGGCTCGTCAACCACCAGATAAGCCGATTGCTCCAGCGCCTCGTCGATCAGCTTGAGCCAGACGTGGGCAAAGGCGATGGTTTCTTCGGCGTTATAAGGAGCACCAAATACGGTGATCAAGCGTGCCCGACCCGGGCCAAAAGCAATCGGCCCAGCCGCCACGGATAACCAACGCTGCACCTTCGCCGCGCCGACCGGATCGGTGGGCAGCCAGCGGCCATTACCGTATTTTTGCGCCAGATAAACCAGGATTGCGTTGGAATCGGCGAGCACCACGCCCTCGTCATCAATGGCAGGTACTTGTCCGAACGGGTTAACCGCCAGGAAGTCCGGCTGCTTGTGGGCACCCTTGGCCAGGTCGACAAAGATCAGCTCGGTCGGCAACTGCAACAGGGACAACATCAGTTCCACGCGATGGGCATGGCCGGAACGAGGGAAGTTGTAGAGTTTGATCGCTTGCATGGTCGACTCCGCTATCGAGTGGCGCCGTTCAGGAGTGATCAGCACCGATGGACGCTATCTTCCACCCCCAGCCAAAACAACAGAATAACCAGCAAACGCAATCAATTATTTCATCCGTCGCAATAAACCCTCAGCGTTTCAACGCCGGGTGTTCGCGCAACGTTTTAACGGTGAAGTCCACAAAGCTGCGGATCCGCGCTGGTGCATTACGTCCGCCCTGATACACGACATGGATCGGCAAGGGCGGCAGTTCGAACTCGGCGAGAACAATCTCAAGCTCTCCCGAGGCAACCTGGTTGGCTATCTGGTACGACAATACGCGGGTGAAGCCCAAACCAAGGCTGGCGGCGCGAATGGCGGCCTGATTCGAGGTCACGACCAAGCGAGGCTCAGTCCGGACGCTGAGCGATTCCCCAGCCTCATGAAATGGCCAGCTCCGCTGCTGGCCGATGGAGGATGTGCCAATCACCGGCGCACGCATCAGGTCCTGGGGATGTTGAGGTCGGCCGTTGGCCTGTAAAAATGACGGCGACGCGCAAACAACGCGACGCACTTCACCCACACGGATCGCGTGCTGGTTGCTGTCGGGCAACTCACCGATACGCACGGCCACGTCCACGCCCTCCTCAACCATGCTCACGACACGATCGACGATCAGACCATTGATGATCACCTCGGGAAACTGGGCCAGATAAGCCACCATCACCGGGGTGACGAACAGCTCGCCAAACAGCACTGGAGCGGTGATCGTCAGTTGCCCACGGGGTTCTGCGTGGCTGCCCGCCGCCGAATCCTCAGCTTCCTGCACCTCGGCGAGGATTCGCCGGCAATCGTCGAGATACCGCTGGCCGGCTTCGCTCAGATGTACGCTGCGGGTCGTGCGCGTCAACAGCGAGGTACCGATGCGTTTTTCCAGCGCGGCCACCGCGCGAGTCACGCTGGCTGCCGACATCCCAAGGCGACGCGCCGCCGCCGAGAACCCCTGTTCTTGGGCGACCACCGAAAAGACCTGCATTTCCTGAAATCGGTCCACTGGGTATTCCTTGATCAATAAAACGACGGTGGCGCGTGGCACCAGATGGAAAACAGACCCTAAGCGATTATTTCTTCCGGCGTCGAGCTTGCGCGGTAGGGGAATCAGTTGCAGGCCATGGTCTGTTACTTGCGCATCTGAATGCTGGAGCCGGAAAAAACAAACCCCCGCGATTGCGGGGGTCTGCGTCGGACCTGTGGATAACTTATTCCACCGTCACCGACTTCGCCAAATTGCGCGGCTGATCGACGTCAGTGCCCTTGAGCACGGCGACGTAGTACGACAGCAACTGCAACGGGATGGTGTAGAGGATCGGCGAGAGGATGTCGTGGATGTGCGGCATGTGCACAACATGGGTGCCTTCGCCGTTGGTCATGCCGGCCTTCTCGTCGGCGAACACGATCAACTGGCCGCCACGGGCACGGACTTCCTGCAGATTGGACTTCAGCTTCTCCAGCAGCTCGTTGTTCGGCGCAACGGTGACCACCGGCATGTCGTTATCCACAAGCGCCAGCGGGCCGTGCTTCAGTTCGCCGGCCGGGTAGGCTTCAGCGTGGATGTAGGAGATTTCCTTGAGCTTGAGCGCCCCTTCCATGGCCACTGGGAACTGCGCGCCGCGGCCCAGGAACAATGTGTGGTTCTTCTCGGCGAACAGTTCGGCGATTTTCTCGACGGTGCTGTCCATGGCCAGTGCTTCGCCCAGACGGGTTGGCAGACGACGCAGCTCTTCGACCAGGGTGGCTTCAACGCCCTGTGCCAACGTACCGCGCACCTGGCCCAGGGACAGGGTCAGCAGCAGCAAGCCAACCAATTGGGTGGTGAATGCCTTAGTCGAGGCGACGCCGATTTCACGACCGGCCTGGGTCAGCAGGGTCAGGTCGGATTCACGCACCAGCGAGCTGATGCCGACGTTGCAGATGGCCAGGCTGGCGAGGAAGCCCAATTCCTTGGCGTTGCGTAGCGCGGCCAGGGTGTCGGCGGTTTCGCCGGACTGGGAGATGGTCACGAAAAGCGTATCGGGTTGCACCACCACCTTGCGGTAGCGGAATTCGCTGGCCACTTCGACCTGGCACGGAATACCGGCCAGTTCTTCCAACCAGTAACGGGCAACCATGCCGGCATGGTAGCTGGTGCCGCAAGCGACGATCTGTACGTTGCGCACTTTGGCGAACAGCTCGGCGGCCTGTGGACCGAACGCCTGGACGAGCACACCAGTCGGGCTGAGTCGGCCTTCGAGGGTGCGCTGCACAACGGCCGGTTGCTCGTGAATTTCCTTGAGCATGAAGTGGCGGAATTCACCCTTGTCCGCCGCTTCGGCACCGTCGCGGTACTGCACGGTTTCGCGCTCGACGGCTTGGCCGTTGATGTCCCAGATCTGCACGCTGTCGCGGCGGATTTCGGCGATATCGCCCTCTTCCAGGTACATGAAACGGTCGGTGACCTGACGCAGGGCTAACTGGTCGGAGGCGAGGAAATTCTCGCCCAGGCCCAGACCGATCACCAATGGGCTGCCACTGCGGGCGGCAACCAGTCGATCCGGTTGCGCAGCGCTGATGACGGACAGGCCATAGGCACCGTGCAGTTCTTTGACGGTGGCCTTCAGCGCCACAGTGAGGTCGCCCAGATCCTTGAGTTTGTGGTTGAGCAGGTGGGCGATGACCTCGGTGTCAGTGTCCGAAGTGAAGACGTAGCCCAGGGCCTTGAGTTGTTCACGCAGGGCTTCATGGTTCTCGATGATGCCGTTGTGCACCACTGCCAGATCGCCGGAGAAATGCGGGTGAGCGTTACGTTCGCACGGCGCGCCGTGGGTCGCCCAGCGGGTGTGGGCAATACCGAGACGGCCGATCAGCGGCTCGGCGTCCAGCGCTGCCTCCAGCTCGCTGACCTTGCCCGGACGACGCATGCGCTCGAGCTTGCCGTCGTTGGTCAGCACCGCTACACCGGCGCTGTCATAGCCACGGTATTCAAGGCGTTTGAGGCCTTCGAGCAGGATGGCTGTGATATTACGTTCTGCGACTGCGCCGACAATTCCACACATGCTATTTCTCCTGACTGACAGCCGCGCAAATCAAATTGATGCCGCGGGCCTGAATCTGATCGCGTGCTTCATTTGGAAGGCGATCATCGGTAATTAGGGTATGGACACTGCTCCAGGGCAGTTCCAGGTTGGGGATCTTGCGCCCGATCTTGTCGGCCTCGACCATCACGATCACTTCGCGAGCGACCTCTGCCATGACACGGCTAAGTCCCAGCAATTCATTGAACGTGGTAGTGCCACGGACCAGATCGATGCCGTCGGCACCGATGAACAACTGGTCGAAATCGTAGGAGCGTAGTACCTGCTCGGCAACCTGCCCCTGGAACGATTCGGAATGTGGGTCCCAGGTGCCACCGGTCATCAACAGCACCGGCTCATGTTCGAGTTCACTCAGGGCGTTGGCGACGTGCAGGGAATTGGTCATCACAACCAGGCCGGGTTGCTGGCCGAGTTCGGGAATCATCGCAGCCGTGGTGCTGCCGCTGTCGATGATGATCCTCGCGTGTTCGCGGATCCGCGTGACCGCCGCGCGGGCAATAGCCTGTTTATAAGCGGAGACAGATTGGCTGATATCGGCCACCAGCTCTTGAGGCATGGTGATCGCCCCACCGTAACGGCGTAGCAGCAGACCATTGCTTTCGAGTGCAGCGAGATCCTTACGGATCGTAACTTCCGAGGTTTCGAAACGTTTTGCCAACTCGTCCACGCTGACTTCACCCTGCTCATTGAGCAAAGCAAGAATGTTATGGCGGCGCTGAGGCGTGTTGCGTTTCGACATGACTAGGTAAGTTTCGATTCGAAAGATAACGGAAGCAATCAAAACCTATTGGCGAAACTTCGTCAAGCGGGGACGATAAAAAAGGTCTGTGGATAAAAGAAGAAATCTGTAGGAGCGAGCTTGCTCGCGATAGCGGTGTGTCAGTCACATTGATATCAACTGTTACACCGCAATCGCGAGCAAGCTCGCTCCTACAGATCACATTTGCCCTGAATTGTGGATAACTCAGCCTTTCTTGACCTTCTCCGGCCGCTTCCAGCCGTCGATGTTCTTCTGACGAGCACGACCGACCGCCAACTGGGCTTTATCCACATTCTGAGTGATGGTCGAGCCCGCCGCAGTGGTCGCACCACTGGAGATATCCACAGGCGCCACCAGCGAGTTGTTGGAGCCGATGAACACGTCCTCGCCCAGCACGGTTTTCCACTTGTTCACGCCGTCATAGTTGCAGGTGATGGTGCCCGCGCCGATGTTGGTGCGCGCACCGATCTCGGCGTCACCGAGGTAAGACAGGTGACCGGCTTTTGCGCCTTCGCCCAGATGGGCATTCTTCAGCTCGACAAAGTTACCCACATGGGCGCGAGCCTCCAGAACGGAGCCTGGACGCAGGCGGGCGAATGGCCCGGCATCGCTGCCTTCGCCGAGCACCGCTCCTTCGATGTGGCTGTTGGCCTTGATTACCACGCCCTTGCGCAGGGTGCTGTCCTTGATCACGCAATTGGGCCCGATGACCACGTCGTCTTCGATGACCACCTTGCCTTCGAGGATGACGTTGATGTCGATCAGCACATCGCGCCCGACGGTGACCTCACCGCGCACATCGAAACGAGCCGGATCACGCAGCGTCACGCCCTGCGCCATCAGACGGCGACCGGCACGCAGCTGGTAATGGCGCTCCAGTTCGGAAAGCTGCTTGCGATCGTTGGCGCCCTGCACTTCCATGGCGTCGTGCGGTTGTTCGGTGGCGACCACCAGGCCATCGTTGACGGCCATGGCAATCACGTCGGTCAGGTAGTACTCGCCCTGGGCGTTGTTATTGGAGAGTCGGCTCATCCAGCCGCTCATCTGCGCGAACGGCAGCGCGAGAATGCCGGTGTTGCCTTCGGTGATCGCCCGCTGCGCTTCGTTGGCATCTTTTTGCTCAACGATGGCGGTAACCTTGCCGTCGGCATCACGCACGATACGGCCGTAACCGGTCGGGTCGTCGAGTTCGACAGTCAGCAGACCCAACTGCTGTGGAGCGACTTGCTTGAGCAGGCGCTGCAGGGTATCCACTTCGATCAACGGCACATCGCCGTAGAGAATCAGTACGGTGTCGGACTCGATGTACGGCACGGCTTGAGCAACCGCGTGACCGGTACCCAGTTGTTTGTCCTGCAGTACGAAATTCAGGTCATCCGCCGCCAGACGCTCACGCACGGCATCCGCACCGTGGCCAATGACCACGTGAATGCGCTGTGGATCAAGTTGCCTTGCGCTGTGGATAACATGGCCAAGCATCGAATTGCCGGCAATCGGGTGCAGGACCTTGGGCAGCGCCGAGCGCATGCGAGTGCCCTGGCCAGCGGCGAGGATTACGATTTCAAGTGACATGACTGGCTACCAATCCTGGGTGGTCAGCGGCTGCGACCAAGTGATGAACATCGGAAAAGAAAAAAGGGTAGCCGAGGCTACCCTTTTTAATCAATCGCGCAACAAGAAGACCTGTTAGTGGCCGAACTTCTTGCGGATCTGCTGGACGGTGCGCAGCTGAGCTGCAGCCTCGGCCAGACGTGCGGAAGCAGAACCGTAATCGAATTCCGCGCCCCGCTCATGCAGGGCTTTCTCGGCAGCCTTGACGGCTTCCTGAGCGGAGGCTTCGTCCAGGTCGGCAGCACGTTGCACGGTGTCGGCAAGAACCTTGACCATGTTCGGCTGAACCTCGAGGAAACCACCGGAGATGTAATACACCTCCTCTTCCCCGCCCTGCTTGACCAGTCGGATCGGACCTGGCTTCAGATTAGTGATCAGCGGCGCGTGCCCCAGGGCGATACCAAGATCACCCAGTGCACCGTGCGCAATCACCATCTCGACCAGACCGGAAAAGATTTCTCCTTCCGCGCTGACGATATCGCAATGGACTGTCATAGCCATCTGATTGCCTCAACCTAAATTAGCGCCCGTTGCCGGGCGCCGGGATTACAGTTTCTTGGCTTTCTCGATCGCTTCTTCGATGCCGCCAACCATGTAGAACGCTTGTTCTGGCAGGTGGTCGTAGTCACCGTTGAGGATGCCTTTGAAGCCAGCAATGGTGTCTTTCAGGGAAACGTATTTACCCGAGGCACCGGTGAAGACTTCAGCCACGAAGAACGGCTGCGACAAGAAACGCTGGATCTTACGAGCACGGTTTACCAACTGCTTGTCGGCTTCCGACAGCTCGTCCATACCCAGGATCGCAATGATGTCCTTCAGTTCCTTGTAACGCTGCAGCACGTACTGAACACCACGAGCAGTTTCGTAGTGGTCGTTGCCGATCACGTTCGGGTCCAGTTGACGCGAAGTCGAGTCCAGTGGATCTACCGCTGGGTAGATACCCAGGGAAGCGATGTCACGGGACAGTACGACGGTGGCGTCCAAGTGGGCGAAGGTGGTCGCTGGCGACGGGTCAGTCAAGTCGTCCGCTGGTACGTATACGGCCTGGATCGAAGTAATCGAACCTTGCTTGGTCGAAGTGATGCGCTCTTGCAGCACGCCCATCTCTTCAGCCAGGGTCGGCTGGTAACCTACTGCCGAAGGCATACGGCCCAGCAGTGCGGATACTTCAGTACCGGCCAGGGTGTAACGGTAGATGTTGTCGACGAACAGCAGAACGTCGTTACCTTCGTCACGGAACTTCTCGGCCATGGTCAGGCCGGTCAGTGCTACGCGCAGACGGTTTCCCGGCGGCTCGTTCATTTGACCGTAGACCAGTGCCACTTTGTCCAGAACGTTGGAATCCTTCATCTCGTGGTAGAAGTCGTTACCCTCACGAGTACGCTCCCCCACACCGGCGAACACAGAATAACCGCTGTGCTCGATGGCGATGTTACGGATCAGTTCCATCATGTTTACGGTTTTGCCTACACCGGCACCACCGAACAGACCAACCTTACCACCCTTGGCGAACGGGCAAACCAGGTCGATAACCTTGATACCGGTTTCCAGCAGGTCGTTGCCGCCTGCCTGCTCTGCGAACGACGGCGCAGCGCGGTGGATACCCCAACGCTCTTCGGTGTCGATCGGGCCAGCTTCGTCGATCGGGTTGCCCAGTACGTCCATGATCCGGCCCAGGGTCGCTTTACCGACCGGTACGGAGATGGCTGCGCCAGTGTTGTTGACGTCCAGACCGCGCTTCAAGCCTTCGGTGGAGCCCATCGCAATGGTACGAACCACGCCGTCGCCCAGCTGCTGCTGAACTTCCAGAGTGGTTTCGGCGCCTTGAACTTTCAAGGCGTCGTAGATGCTCGGTACGCTGTCGCGTGGGAATTCCACGTCGATAACGGCGCCGATGATTTGAACGATACGTCCGCTACTCATAGCTGGATCCTCTGAATATTTGAACCGTTAAACCGCGGCAGCGCCGCCGACGATTTCCGAGATCTCTTGGGTGATCGCAGCCTGACGCGCCTTGTTGTAGACCAGCTGCAATTCGCTGATCAAATCACCGGCGTTGTCGGTAGCGTTCTTCATCGCGATCATCCGCGCAGCTTGTTCAGCCGCGTTGTTCTCGACCACCGCCTGGTAGACCTGCGACTCCACGTAGCGGACCATCAAGCCGTCAAGCAGCTCTTTGGCGTCCGGTTCGTACAGATAATCCCAGTGGTGCTTGAGTTCCTGATCCGGGGTTGCCACCAGTGGAATCAATTGCTCCACGGTAGGCGTTTGCGTCATGGTGTTGACGAACTTGTTGGACACCACGGACAGGCGATCGATACGGCCATCCAGATAAGCATCCAGCATCACCTTGACGCTGCCGATCAGGTCATTGATCGACGGCTCTTCACCCAGGTGGCTGATAGCTGCAACGACGTTACCGCCGAAGTTGCGGAAGAAAGCCGCACCCTTGCTACCAACGACACACAGGTCGATCTCGACGCCGTTTTCGCGGTTTACCGCCATGTCCTTGACCAGAGCCTTGAACAGGTTGGTGTTCAAGCCACCACACAGACCACGGTCACTGCTCACCACGACATAACCGGCGCGCTTTACTTCGCGGTCGATCATGAACGGGTGGCGATATTCCGGGTTGGCGTTGGCCAAATGACCAATAACCTGGCGGATACGCTCCGCATAAGGACGGCTAGCAGCCATGCGCATTTGTGCCTTGCGCATTTTGCTGACCGCCACTTTTTCCATGGCGCTGGTAATTTTTTGCGTGCTTTTGATGCTCGCAATCTTACTGCGAATCTCTTTTGCGCCTGCCATGTAACACCTATCAGGTTAGCAAGCGGGAGCCTTGCGGCTCCCGCTGCGGCTTACCAGGTTTGGGTGGCCTTGAACTTCTCGATACCGGCTTTGAGGCCAGCGTCGATTTCGTCATTGAAGTCACCTTTCACGTTGATCTTCGCCATCAAATCGGCGTGATCGCGGTTGAAGAAAGCGATCAGCGCTTGTTCAAAGCTGCCGACCTTGGTGATTTCGACGTCAGTCAGGTACCCGCGCTCAGCGGCATACAGCGACAGCGACATGTCGGCGATCGACATTGGCGCGTATTGCTTCTGCTTCATCAGCTCGGTAACGCGCTGACCATGCTCAAGTTGCTTACGGGTCGCTTCGTCCAGGTCAGAAGCGAACTGGGCGAATGCCGCCAGTTCACGGTACTGAGCCAGAGCGGTACGGATACCACCGGACAGCTTCTTGATGATCTTGGTCTGAGCGGCACCACCCACACGGGATACCGAAACACCGGCGTTCACTGCAGGGCGGATGCCCGAGTTGAACATGGCCGATTCCAGGAAGATCTGACCGTCGGTGATGGAAATCACGTTGGTCGGAACGAACGCGGAAACGTCGCCAGCCTGGGTTTCGATGATCGGCAGTGCGGTCAGGGAACCGGTTTTGCCGGTCACTGCGCCATTGGTGAACTTCTCAACGTACTCTTCCGAAACGCGGGATGCGCGCTCCAGCAGACGGGAGTGGAGATAGAACACGTCGCCTGGGTAAGCTTCACGGCCTGGTGGACGGCGCAGCAGCAGGGAAATCTGGCGGTAAGCCACTGCTTGCTTGGACAGATCGTCATAAACGATCAGCGCGTCTTCACCGCGGTCGCGGAAGTATTCGCCCATGGTGCAACCGGCGTACGGAGCCAGGAATTGCAGCGCAGGAGATTCCGAAGCACTGGCAGCCACGATGATCGTGTTGGCCAGGGCGCCGTTTTCTTCCAGCTTGCGAACAACGTTGGCGATGGTCGATTGCTTCTGACCGATCGCGACGTAGACGCAGAAAATGCCGCTGTCTTTCTGGTTGATGATCGCGTCGATCGCCAGAGCGGTTTTACCGATCTGACGGTCACCGATGATCAGCTCACGCTGGCCACGGCCGACAGGGATCATGGCATCGACAGCCTTGTAGCCAGTCTGTACAGGCTGGTCTACCGATTTACGCCAGATCACGCCTGGAGCAACTTTCTCGACCGCGTCGGTCTCGGTGTTGTTCAGCGGACCTTTGCCGTCAACTGGGTTACCCAGTGCGTCGACTACGCGACCCAGCAGTTCCTTACCCACCGGAACTTGCAGGATGCGGCCAGTGCACTTGGCGCTCATGCCTTCGGCAAGAGACTGGTAAGCACCCAAAACAACGGCGCCTACGGAGTCTTGCTCCAGGTTGAGGGCCATACCGTAGACGCCGCCCGGAAACTCGATCATCTCGCCGTACATGACGTCGGCCAGACCGTGAATCCGCACGATGCCGTCAGATACGCTGACGACAGTGCCTTCGTTACGGGCTTGGGAGGTCACATCGAGCTTGTCGATGCGGCCCTTGATAATTTCACTTATTTCGGAAGGATTGAGTTGCTGCATTGCTCTGCTGCCCCTTCAAACTCAAGATTTCAATGCTTCGGCAAGTTTCGCGATTTTGCCGCGAATCGAGCCATCGATAACCAGGTCGCCGGCGCGGATGACAACACCCCCAATAAGGGAGCTGTCTTCCTCGACTTGCAGGCGCACTTCCCGGTTGAGTCGTGCACTGAGAACCTTGGCGAGTTTGTCTTGCTGTTCTTGGTTCAATGCAAAAGCACTGGTCACTTCAACGTCTACCGACTTCTCTTGTTCGGCCTTGTACAGGTCAAACAGAGCGGCGATCTCCGGCAACAGCGGGAGACGGTCGTTTTCGGCAACGACGTGAATGAAATTCTGTGCCTTGACATCAAACTTGTCGCCACACACGTCAATAAACGTGGCGGCCTTTTCTGCGCTCGTCAGTCGCGGGGCCTTGAGCACGCGCAGCATGGTGTCGTCTTGCGACACCGCTGCTGCCAGGCCGAGCATGGCTGACCAATTGGCCAGTTGCTGGTGGGCCTGAGCGTGCTCGAAGGCCGCCTTAGCGTAAGGTCGGGCCAACGTGGTCAGTTCTGCCATGATCGCCCTCGCTTAGATTTCAGCAGCCAGTTGGTTAACCAGCTCTGCGTGCGCGTTTTGATCGATTGTGGCACCCAGAATCTTCGCAGCACCACCAACGGCCAGGCTACCCACTTGGGCACGCAGCGCGTCTTTGACACTGTTCAGTTCCTGTTCGATCTCGGCCTGAGCCTGAGCCTTCACACGGTCAGCTTCGACGCGAGCCTGTTCACGGGCTTCGTCGACAATCTGGGTACCGCGTTTCTTGGCTTGCTCGATGATTTCAGCTGCCTGAGCTTTCGCTTCGCGCAGTTGCTGACCCGCTTTCTCTTGGGCCAACTCCAGGTCGCGAGCTGCTCGGCTGGCAGCGTCCAGACCATCAGCGATCTTCTTTTGACGTTCGTGCAGAGCCGCGATGACCGGAGGCCATACGAACTTCATGCAGAACAGTACAAAAATCAGGAACGCAACGGACTGGCCAATCAGGGTCGCATTAATGTTCACGCCAACACCTCGCAGTTACGTTGTCCATCTCACCAAATTACCCGGAAGATCCGAGTAATTAGCCAGCGATCTGACCAACGAACGGGTTCGCAAAGGTGAAGAACAGAGCGATACCAACACCGATCATGGTTACGGCGTCGAGCAGACCGGCAACGATGAACATTTTAACTTGCAGCATTGGAACCATTTCTGGTTGACGCGCAGCGCCTTCCAGGAATTTGCCGCCCAGCAGGCCGAAACCAATTGCGGTACCCAGTGCGCCCAGGCCGATCAACAGTGCAACAGCGATAGCGGTTAGACCAACTACAGTTTCCATCTTTCCTCCCGACTTTTACGTCGTATGGTTTAGGTTTTTTTAATTTAAAGCGGTAAAACAAATCGTTTCAGTGGCCCGGTAAGGACCCCCTCCCGTTTGACCGGGAGGGACATCAGACTAGTCGAAACTGGCCTTAATGGTTTTCTTCGTGCGCCATCGACAGGTAGACGATGGTCAGCATCATGAAGATGAACGCCTGCAGGGTGATGATCAGGATGTGGAACACCGCCCACGCCCACTGCAGGACAACGCCCAGGCCACTGAGCCAGAGCAGGCCGCTGCCGAACATCACAGCGATCAGAATGAACACCAGCTCGCCGGCATACATGTTGCCGAACAGACGCAGGGCCAGAGAGATCGGCTTGGCAATCAGAGTCACGAATTCCAGCAGGAAGTTCACCGGGATCAACAGCGCCTGAACGAGAATGTTCTTGCTGCCGAACGGGTGCAGGGTCAGTTCGCCGATGAAGCCGCCGATGCCCTTGACCTTGATGCTGTAGAAAATGATCAGTGCGAAAACCGAGAACGCCATGCCCAGGGTCGCGTTCGGGTCGGTGGTCGACACGGCACGGAATGGGATGTGTGCATCACCGGAGATCAGGATGGCCAACTGAGGAATCCAGTCGACCGGTACCAGGTCGACGGCGTTCATCAGGAACACCCAGACGAAGATGGTCAGTGCCAGCGGTGCAATCACCGGGCTACGGCCATGGAAGCTGTCTTTCACGCTGCCATCGACGAATTCGACCAATACTTCAACGAAGTTCTGTAGAGCACCAGGTTGACCGGAAGTCGCTTTCTTCGCCGCCATGCGGAAAAGGAGAACGAAGATCAGACCCAAAGCGACCGACCAGCCGAGTGTATCGACGTGGAAAGCCCAGAAGCCCATTTCCTTGGCTTCTGCTGCGGTGTGAGCAAAGCCCCAGCCGCCGGTAGGATGCTGACCGAAAGTCAGGTTCTGCAAGTGGTGCTGGATATAGCCCGAAGCGGTTGTTTCTGCCATGGTTGCCTCAAACGCCCTAAGGTCTCGAAAGTCTTGTTCTCATCAGCAGGGGAGCGAACCAGCTGACCGACTGGGTCAGCACGAAGGCACCGAATACTGCAATCGGCGCCAATGGCTTCACACCTGCAAACACCAGTGCAAACAGCACTGCCGTCAAAATCAGTTTGCCTGCCTCGCCGGCATAAAAAGACCGGACGATGGACTGGGCTGCTCGGGCACCGGAAAACCGAAATGCCTTGTGAGCGAAATACACATTGGGCAGCAAGGCTATCAGGCCTCCGCAAAGTCCCGAATATCCGGCAACGACTCCGCGCCATTGCCAAAGCGCCAGAGCAGCGATCAGCAGGACGACAAACTGAGCCATCAACACCGGAAAAACTGCCAGTCGATGGAACGGCAAGCGGTTTGGCGTGCGGCTTTCCATCACTATTGCTCTCCAATGGTCGGCTGCCAGAAATCAATAACTTGGCATAATTTGTGCCGACAAAATGCGCGCAGAGTATAGGGGCGGTTCAGCCCCTATTCAACTATCAGGTAGTGATTTCCGACTGCGCGCTACATGAGGAAATGTTTCAGCGAATGTGTGCGAGCACACCCTGAAGTTCATCGAGGGAGTTGTACCCGATCACCAGCTGTCCCTTTCCCTTTTTACCGTGGCGAATCTGCACCGCAGAGCCTAGGCGCTCGGCCAGGCGCTGCTCGAGTCGGGCAATATCGGGATCCTGTTTTGCAGGTTCCGCAGGCTCCTGTTTGCCGTTGAGCCACTGGCGTACCAGTGCCTCAGTCTGGCGCACGGTCAGCCCTCGTGCGACAACATGTCGCGCCCCTTCAACCTGTTGATTTTCCGGCAATCCCAGCAAAGCACGCGCATGACCCATTTCCAGGTCGCCGTGTGACAGCATGGTTTTGATGACTTCCGGCAACGCGATCAAGCGTAGCAGATTCGCAACGGTGACCCGGGACTTGCCCACGGCTTCGGCAACCTGCTGCTGAGTCAGCTGGAATTCCTGCTGCAAACGCTGCAGGGCAACTGCTTCCTCGATCGGATTGAGGTCTTCGCGCTGGATGTTCTCGATCAGCGCCATGGCGATCGCGGTTTCATCCGGCACATCGCGCACCATGGCCGGGATGGTTTCCTGACCCGCCTGCTGGCTTGCGCGCCAGCGGCGTTCGCCGGCGATGATCTCGAAGCGTCCGCTGCCGATAGGACGCACCACGATCGGCTGCATCACACCCTGGCTCTTGATCGACTGTGCCAGTTCTTCCAGCGCTTGCGGGTCCATGTCCCGGCGCGGCTGGTATTTGCCACGCTGGATCAGGTCCAGGGGCAGATGTTGCAATTCACGCGCATCGGCCTGTACCGCTTGTTCTTCCAGCGAACTGACAGTCGGACCGCTGAGCAGTGCATCCAGTCCTCGTCCGAGACCTCGTTTCTTGACGGCCATGGGGATTCCTTAAATTGCCTGGGCAGCGGCGGTGCGTGGATTTTTGCGTTGACGGCGAACCATCTCGCCCGCCAGCGCCAGGTAGGCAATCGCGCCACGTGATGTCTTGTCGTACGCCAGCGCAGGCATGCCGTAACTGGGCGCCTCGGCCAGACGGATGTTGCGCGGGATGACCGTGTCGTACAGCTGCTCGCCGAAGTGCTCCTTGAGCTGAGCGGAAACATCGTTCATCAGGCTCAGTCGCGGGTCATACATCGTACGCAGCAAGCCTTCGACCTTCAGGTCAGGGTTAAGCAGTTCGGCGATGCGCTTGATGTTATCCACAAGGTCGCTCAAGCCTTCCAGCGCGAAATACTCGCACTGCATGGGGATAATCACCCCGTCAGCGGCAACCAGTGCATTCAACGTCAGCATCGACAGCGACGGCGGGCAGTCGATGAGAATGTAGTCGTAGTTATCACGAATGGGCGCCAGCGCGCTTCGCAGGCGACTTTCCTTCATCTGCATTTCCAGCAGAACCACTTCAGCGGCAGTCAGGTCGCGGTTGGCCGGCAGGAGCTGATAACCACCATGCTCGGAGAAGTGGATGGCCTGCGCCAGATCGCATTCACCGATCAGCAGGTCATAGACCGAGTTTTCCAGGCCGTGTTTATCCACACCGCTACCCATGGTGGCGTTGCCCTGTGGATCGAGATCGATCAACAGCACCCTGCGCTTGGTAGCGACCAGGGAAGCTGCGAGGTTGATGCAGGTGGTGGTTTTACCCACACCACCTTTCTGGTTCGCAATCGCGAATACCTTAGCCATTCTTGCTTGTGTTCCCAATCATGCCGTGCGGCGCAGTATCAGCAGATGGCGTTGGCCTTGGCAACCGGGTACGGCCAGGGCGTGTTCGCTATCGAGGTGGAAGTCTGCCGGCAATGCTACCAGCTCATCAGCAGGATGAACGCCCTTCATTGCCAGCCAGCGTGTGTCGGCATCGCCCAGGTGTCGGGTCCAGTCGGTGAAGTTTTCCATGCTGCTGAATGCCCGGGAAATAATCCCGTTGAATGGCTGGGCAGGCTCGAAAGCTTCGACGCGGCTGTGGATAACTTGCAGGTTGTCGAGCTTGAGCTCGAGTTTGACCTGCGTGAGGAAGCGGGTTTTCTTGCCGTTGCTGTCCAGACAAGTGACTTGCGCCTGCGGAAACAGGATGGCCAACGGTATACCCGGCATGCCGCCGCCACTGCCCACGTCGAGCCAGCGCCCGTTTTCGATGAATGACATCACGCTCAAGCTATCGAGCAGATGACGCGACACCATCTCGTCCGGATCGCGTACCGCAGTCAGGTTGTAGGCCTTGTTCCATTTGATCAACAGGGCCAGATAGCCCAGCAGCTGCGCGTGCTGGGTTTCTGTCAAGGCAACACCGAGCTGGCGAGCGCCTGTGGATAACTCTTCGGCGTTTTTCGAGGTGACCAACGAACTCAAGCGCTTTGCTCCAACTGACGGCCAGCGCCGCGTTTTTTCAAATGAATCATCAACAGCGAAATCGCAGCCGGGGTAACGCCGGGGATACGTGATGCCTGGCCGAGCGTTTCAGGGCGGGTAGCGCCCAACTTGCTCTGGATTTCCTTGGACAGCCCGGAAATGCTCGTGTAATCGATATCCACAGGCAGTTTCGTGTCTTCACTGGCGCGCAAACGGGCAATTTCATCCTGTTGACGGTCAATGTAACCGGCGTACTTGGTCTTGATTTCGACCTGTTCGGCAACCTGTGGATCTTCTGCGCCCCCGCCGGTCACTGCGACCAGCCCAGCGTAGTCGATTTCCGGACGACTCAAGAGGTTGAGCAGGTTGTATTCGTGGGTCAGCGGGGTGCCGAACTTTTCGGCAATCGCATCGCCTTGTTCAGTGTTTGGCCGGACCCAGGTGCTTTTCAGACGCTGCTCTTCTCGCTCGATGCCTTCACGTTTTTCGCAGAAAGCCGTCCAGCGGGCGTCATCGATCAGACCCAGTTCACGACCTTTTTCAGTCAGGCGCAGGTCCGCGTTGTCTTCCCGCAGGATGAGGCGGTATTCGGCGCGGGAAGTGAACATGCGGTACGGCTCTTGGGTGCCGAGGGTAATCAGGTCGTCAACAAGTACGCCGATGTAGGCTTCATCGCGGCGAGGGCACCAGGCTTCTTTGCCCTGTGCGCGCAGCGCAGCGTTGGTTCCGGCCAGCAGCCCCTGGGCGCCGGCTTCTTCGTAACCAGTGGTGCCGTTGATCTGCCCGGCAAAGAACAGGCCGCCGATGACTTTGGTTTCGAGGCTGTATTTCAAATCCCGTGGATCGAAGTAGTCGTATTCAATCGCATAGCCCGGACGCACGATGTGCGCGTTTTCCATGCCGCGGATCGACTGGACAATCTGCAATTGCACGTCGAATGGCAGCGATGTGGATATCCCGTTCGGGTACAGCTCATTGGTGGTCAAGCCTTCCGGCTCGATGAAGACCTGATGGCTTTCCTTGTCGGCAAATCGATGGATCTTGTCTTCAATCGACGGGCAATAACGCGGGCCAATCCCTTCGATCACCCCGGAATACATCGGCGAGCGATCAAGGTTGGCCGCGATGATTTCGTGAGTCCGGGCATTGGTGTGGGTAATCCAGCAACTGATCTGCTGTGGATGCAGTTCCTTGGAACCCATGAACGACATGACCGGAATCGGCGTGTCGCCAGCCTGCTCGGTCATGACCGAGAAATCCACAGACCGCGCGTCAATGCGCGGGGGCGTACCGGTTTTGAGGCGACCAACTCGCAGGGGCAGTTCGCGTAAGCGGTGTGCCAGGGCAATCGACGGCGGATCGCCGGCGCGGCCGCCGGAAAAATTCTGCATCCCGATGTGGATAAGTCCGCCCAGAAAGGTGCCAGTGGTCAACACCACCGAGTCCGCGAGGAAACGCAGGCCCATTTGGGTCACGACACCGCGCACCTGATCCTGTTCCACGATCAGATCGTCGGCAGCCTGTTGAAATATCCACAGGTTGGGCTGGTTTTCCAGGATCTCGCGAATGGCCGCCTTGTAGAGAACGCGATCGGCTTGGGCGCGGGTTCGCACGCACTGCAGGACCTTTGCGGCTGTTCAATACACGGAACTGGATACCGCCTTTGTCGGTAGCCAGAGCCATCGCGCCGCCGAGGGCATCGATTTCCTTGACCAGATGGCTTTTGCCAATCCCTCCGATGGCGGGGTTGCAGCTCATGGCACCGAGGGTTTCCACGTTATGCGTCAGCAACAGGGTTTTCACACCCATGCGTGCTGAGGCCAGTGCTGCCTCGGTACCGGCATGACCGCCGCCGATGACGATCACTTCAAAACGGGAAGGGAAATCCACCACGCACCTCGTGCCTGCTTAAGTAGGTAATTCAGGAAAATTGGGACAGGTTTCTGAACCTGGTCGACAAGTATAGGGACTTCGCCTTCTCTAAAGAACCCTTTGCACAAAATTTAACCAGCTGTGGAGAAGTCGGAGTTATAGAAATTAAAAAGAGAGAAATTTATTAAATCTTTGTTTTTATGTTTATTCTTAGTGACCATCAAATCTGTGGATAGATTTATGCAGGCCTTATATAACATGGTGTACAGAGATTTATAACCCTGTGTCCATGTGCGAAGGAGGGCCTTGGGTAACCGGTTTAAGCCTGTGGATTAAAGTGGTGTTTATCCACAGAGGGGTTTATGTTCAGCTTTCGAGGCCTGTTATCAACCGCCCTCAGGCGCGGTTATTCACAGGGCTTAATCCACAGAAATCGCTCAGAGGTGGCCACATTCAGATGGCAGTCATGCCCTCACTGCCAAAGGCACGTGTACTTCTGGGGATCGAGGAGCACGAGGTTGATGCAGGGTATTGTGAGGACGTGTAACAAAAGCTAATAATAGCTATTATCATTAAGCCACCCTCCTCTTGCCTTTATGCCCATGCCACCCCACACCGCAGCAATCGAGCGCATCTATGTGCAGCACCATTCGTGGCTGTATGGATGGTTGAAGGGGAAACTGCATGACGCCTGCGATGCAGCCGACGTGGCGCACGATACGTTCGTGCGCCTACTTGGCTCACGAGACGCCAGCCAGATTCTTGAGCCCAGGGATTACCTGGCAACCGTGGCACGCGGGCTGGTGATTGACCGCTATCGCCGGCGCGCAATCGAGGTGGCTTATCTGCAAACCCTGGCAGAACGACCGGAAGCGACAGCCATCAGCGAGGAAGACAAGGCGCTGATTATTGAAACCCTGGTCGCTGTGGATAAAGCCCTCGCTAACCTGGGGGCCCGGGCACAGCGAATCTTCATGCTGTCGCAGATCGAGGGGCTGACTTATCAACAGATCGCCAATCAGCTGAAGGTGTCCCTGACCACCGTGAAAAAACACATGGTCCGCGCACTGACCGAATGCTCGATGATCATGGCGGCACGCTGATGATCCCCGACCGCAAAGTCTTCGAAGCTGCCGCCACCTGGTACGTGCAATTTCAATCCGAACCGCCCACGGCGGCCCAGCGTCAGGCATGGCAACACTGGGTCGACAGCAGCCCGGCGCATCTGGCTGCCTGGAACCACATGGAACAGGTTCAACGTCATCTCGGCAGCCTGCCCCGGGACCTGTCCCGGCGGGCATTGTCCTCGACGCAACAACGTCGCCAGGTGCTCAAACTGCTGTTGATCCTCGCCGGCACCGGTTACCTGGGCTGGAACGTCCAGCAACACACCCCTGTGGGCAACATCTGGGCGGACTACCGGACCAAGGTCGGACAGCGGCGCAAGATCGAGCTGGCCGACGGCAGTCAGATTCACCTCAATACCGGCACCGCCATTGATGTGCTGTTCGACGGAGAGCAGCGCCTGATCCGTTTGCGCGAAGGGGAAATCCTGGTCCGCACCGGCAAGCAGGGCGACCAGCGACCGTTTTTTGTCGACACCCGCGAAGGTCGTATCAGGGCCCTGGGCACCCGTTTTTCAGTGCGCCAGTTATCCGGCTCCTCGCGGATCGGGGTGCTTGAAGACCGGGTCAGCATCCAGCCATACGACCAGCCCAAGCATTCCCAAGTGTTGGTGGCCGGTGAAGGTGTGGACTTCGACAGCCATCGCATCGGTGCGATTCATCTCTATCGCTCCACCGATGCCGCCTGGATCAACGGTCAATTGATCGTCCTCGATGCACCGCTGGGGGATGTGATCGCAGAACTGGGTCGTTACCGCTCAGGGGTCTTGCACTGCGATGAGCGTGCGGCACGCCTGCGGGTCTCCGGGACATTCCGCCTGGACTCGACCGAAGCGGTGCTGGCCAACCTGAAAGCATCATTACCGGTCAGCGTCAGTTATTTCACGCGGTACTGGGTATCGATCAAGCAGGTCGGTTAAGCGGTTTGCGCTATGCACGAAAATTTGTTCACTACAGGGTTATCTTTTTTTCCCTGTAACGGCCCTACAGGTAATCGCGGTTCAACGCGGCATTTGCCACCTTCAGGGCTTTGACTACCCATGCGACTTCCTCACTTGCGTAAGCGTTTCACTCCCCATTGCATTGCCTACAGTTTGCTGATGAGCAGCGCCGCCACGAGCGCGCTGTTCGTCCCCCCTATCATGGCCGCCGATGCCACCCAGCGTTACGCCATCGGGGCTGGCCCGCTGGATAAAGCCCTGAGCGAGTTCGCTTCCGTGGCCAACTTGATTCTCTCGTTTTCCCCACAGCAGACTGCCAACTTGCGTACGCAGGGCCTGTCCGGCAGTTATCCGGTGGAACAGGGCTTCTCCGTTCTTTTGCAAGGTTCCGGATTGCAGGCCGTGCCCCAGGCGCCGGGCAGCTACATCCTGCAAACGGTCCCCGACAGCGGTCCCTTGGTACTCGGCACCACCAACATCAATGGCCAGCAGCCGAACGAGATGAACCTCGATTACGCCGCAGACACAGGGTACAAGGCCAACAACAGTCGGGTGGGAAGCAAAACAAGCACGCCGCTATCGCAAACCCCGCGCTCGATCTCGGTCGTCACCGCCCAGCGCATGAAAGATCAAAAGTCCCAGACCCTGACCGAGGTCCTGGGTTACGTGCCCGGTATTTTCGCGCCGCCGTTCGCGGCCGGTGACAGCCTGGCTGGGGATCTGTTCTTCATTCGGGGTTTCAACGCTACAGACTACGGCTACGGCCTGCTGCGCGATGGCCTGCGCGTGCAAGGCAACCGTTATGACACCACCACCGAACCCTATGGCCTTGAACGCGTCGAGGTCTTCCGCGGCCCTTCGTCATTGCTTTATGGCGAAAACGCGCCGGGCGGCCTGGTCAACCTGGTGAGCAAGCGCCCGACTTCCGCTCCGCAAGGTGAAGTGCAACTCGGTTACGGTTCCAACAACCGGCGGCAATTGGGCATCGATGTTTCCGGTCCACTGGCCGAAAACGACAATGTGCTGGGCCGGTTGGTGATGCTTGGACGCGATTCGGATACCCAGACCAAGCACGTGCCGGACGACCGGATCTACATCGCACCATCCCTGACCCTGAATTTCGATGACTACAACACGCTGACACTGCTGGCCAATTACCAGAAGGATCACACCAACATGGAGCTGGGCCTGCCCGCTGCCGGTACTCTGTTGAAGAACCCCAACGGCAAACTGGACAAGGACACGATGCTGGGGGATCCGGACTGGAACACCTTCGAAAGGGAAACCTGGAGCGTCGGCTACGAGTTCAGCCATAGCTTTAACGATGACTGGCAGTTCCGGCAGAACTCGCGCTACATGCAATCGCGCATCAACCGTCATGAAACCTGGCCGGGCAACCTGAACAACGCCGGGTTTGGCACGCGCGTGAACATGACCGCCTACGATCGCTTCAACAAGTCGATGGTTTACTCGCTGGATAACCAGCTCGAAGGCAAGTTCCAGGTGGGTGGCCTGGAAAACACCGTGCTGTTTGGCGGCAGCTTTGACCGCACCTCGTTCAACCAGGACTGGAATGCAGGGCTGGTCGGCCCGATCGATGTCTACAACCCGGTTTACCTGCGTGATCCGACAACACCAATTGCCGTGCAGAACACTTTGCTTGAACAGCAGATGAAAGGTGTTTATGCACAGATCCAGAGCAAATATGACCACTGGCTGTTCTTGCTGGGCGGTCGGCAGGACTGGGTCGACAGTGATTTCCGTGACAAGGTCGCCCGCGGCGCAAACATCAGCTCTGTGGATAAGAAGTTCACCTACCAGGGCGGCGTGATGTACCAGTTCGACAATGGCCTTACGCCCTACGTCAGTTATTCCACAGCCTTTGTCCCGGTACAGCAGATTTCCAACTCCGGCCAGCCACTGGACCCGATCACCAGCAGCCAGTATGAAGTCGGTCTCAAATACGAGCCGGCGGGTTGGGATACAGCGTTCACCGCTTCGGTGTACGACCTGCGCAAGAAGGATGACACCTATCTGGACGCCACCACCTCGACCTATCGCCAGGTGGGCGAAAGTCGGTCCAAGGGCGTGGAGCTGGAACTCAACAGCAACCTGACCCCTAATCTGAACGTCACGGCCGCCTACACGTACACAGATGCACGGATTACCAAAGATGCCGCTGCCTCGTTGGTCGAAGGTCACCAAATGACGGGCGTGCCGCGCAATCAAGCCTCGGCCTGGGCGAAATACCGTTTCCTGGAGGGTGGCCTGAAAGGGTTCTACGTTGGGGGCGGCGTACGCTACTTTGACAGCGCGTTCGCCTACACGGCACCGACCTTGTATGGAAAGCTCGATGCCGGCGACGTTACCCTGGTGGACGCGGCGGTCGGTTATCAGATCGACAGCCACTGGAGCGTCGACCTGAACGCGAAAAACCTGTTCGACAAGGAATACGTATCAGGCTGTAACGATGCCGGCCGCTGCTACTGGGGTGAGGATCGCACCTTGCTGGGTACGGTGTCCTATAACTGGTAACGTTGAAGGGCTGTGGATAAGTTTTCCACAGCGCTCCACAGTTATTTCCCTATGCAGAAACTCGAAAAAATCCTGCCCAACAAATCATCGGAGCTGAATGCGCCGGTGATTTCGCCCAATGATTGCTGAGCCTGGCGTAAATCCTCGGCCAGCAACTCCCTGCTCCCGCCAAGGTCAGTTGTGAACGCCCGTGTTCCAGGGAGTCGCTGGCATGGCGCAGAGCCTCGAGGTGCCGCCGACGAGCGCTGAAGCTGCTTTCGGATGTCTGTTCATAACCCATGCAGGCCTTCAGGTGGTCGCGTAACAATTCCAGTCCCGATCCCGCCGATTTGGCACTGAGGCTGATGGTGACATGGCCATCATCGCTGACATCCAGGGCGATCGCCTCACCCGTCAGGTCGGCCTTGTTACGGATCAGCGTGACTTTTGAAGGATCAGGCCGGGTTTCGAGGAATTCCGGCCACAGGGCAAAAGGATCGAGCGCTTCGGGGGCGGTGGCATCAACGACTAACAGCACGCGGTCGGCTTCGCCGATAGCCTTGAGCGCCCGCTCGACGCCGATCTTTTCCACATGATCATCGGTGTCACGCAGACCGGCGGTATCCACGACGTGCAGAGGCATGCCATCGATGTGGATATGTTCACGCAAAACATCACGCGTTGTACCGGCAATCTCGGTGACAATCGCTGCTTCGCGGCCAGCCAGGGCATTGAGCAGGCTTGATTTGCCAGCGTTTGGCCGACCGGCGATCACTACGGTCATGCCGTCGCGCAGCAAGGCGCCCTGCCCGGCCTCACGCATCACTGTGGATAACTCTTCACGAACCTTGTCGAGCATGCTCAGCACGTGGCCATCGGCGAGAAAGTCGATTTCCTCCTCCGGAAAGTCGATCGCTGCCTCGACATAGATGCGCAGCCCGATCAGTTGCTCAGTCAAGTTATGCACACGCGCGGAGAAAGCGCCCTGCAACGAACGCAATGCATTGCGCGCTGCCTGTGCAGAACTGGCTTCGATCAAGTCAGCGATGGCTTCGGCCTGTGCCAGGTCGAGCTTGTCATTGAGGAAGGCGCGTTCGCTGAATTCACCCGGCCGCGCCAGACGGCAACCCAGTTCCAGGCAACGCTGCAACAGCATATCCAGGACGATCGGCCCACCGTGCCCTTGCAACTCCAGCACGTCTTCGCCGGTGAACGAGTTCGGCCCGGGGAAATACAGCGCGATGCCCTGATCCAGAACCTCGTCGTCTGCACCGAGGAACGGTCCGTAGTGAGCGAAGCGGGCTTTGAGTTCGCGGCCGCTGAAAGCCTTGGCTGCAACACTGGCCAACGGCCCGGAAATACGCACGATGCCGACACCGCCACGACCTTGAGCCGTAGCGACGGCAGCGATGGTTTCACGGGGAGCGCTCATAAACCGGTATCCAGAGACAAAAGTGACAGATAGCAAAACGCCCCACTAGGGGGCGTCTTGAGTGGTTATCCACAGTGTAAATCAGGCAGCCGCTTTGGTAGCCGCTTCGATTTTACGTGTGATGTACCACTGTTGGGCGATCGACAGGCAGTTGTTCACTACCCAGTACAGCACCAGACCGGCCGGGAACCACAGGAAGAAGAAGGTGAAGATGATTGGCATCATTTTCATCACCTTGGCCTGCATCGGATCCGGAGGTGTCGGGTTCAACTGCTGCTGGATGAACATGGTTGCACCCATGATGATCGGCAGAATGAAGAACGGATCCTTGATCGACAGGTCAGTAATCCACAGCATGAACGGCGCCTGGCGCATTTCCACGCTTTCCAGCAGAACCCAGTACAGGGAGAGGAAAACCGGCATCTGCACGAGGATTGGCAAGCAACCACCCAGCGGATTGATTTTCTCCTTCTTGTACAGCTCCATCATGGCTTGCGACATTTTCTGCCGGTCGTCGCCATGTTGCTCTTTCAGCGCAGCCAGTTTTGGTGCGACTGCACGCATGCGGGCCATGGATTTGTAGCTGGCAGCCGACAGCGGGAAGAAGATCCCTTTGATCAGCATGGTCAGGAAGATGATCGACCAGCCCCAGTTACCCACAATCGCGTGGATGTGTTGCAGCAACCAGAAGATCGGCTGGGCGATGAACCACAGAATGCCGTAGTCGACGGTCAGTTCCAGGCCTGGGGACAACTCTTTCAGCACCGCCTGGCTTTTCGGGCCGGCGTACAGAATGGCGCTGGTTTCAGCCTTGGCACCCGGAGCAACGGTCAGCGAAGGACCGGTGTAGCCGATGATGTAGTTGCCTTTGCTGTCTTTACGGGTCTGGACGACGTTGTTTTCGCCCTTCGCCGGAATCCAGGCAGTCACGAAGTAGTGTTGCAACCAGGCAACCCAACCACCGTTGACGGTTTCTTTGAGCTGAGCCTTGTCCATGTCCTTCATCGACACTTTCTTGTACGGCTCGGAACTTGTCCACAGGGCGGCGCCCAGGTAAGTCGCGGTGCCGGTGGCAGTGCTGGAAGAAGGATCGGAGCTGGCATCACGCTTGAGTTGCGCGAACATCGCACCCGACCAAGGTTGGGCGCTTTCGTTATCGATCAGGTAGCTGACGGTTACGTCATACAGGCCACGTTTCAGCGTGAAACGCTTGATGTAGTTGACGCCGTCTTTGCTGAACTTCAGGTCCACGACCAATTGGTCCTGACCATCTGCCAGCTGATAAACCTTCTTCTCCGAGGAGTACACCGGACGACCAGCAGGATTTGCATCCGGACCGTTGGCACCGATCAGGCCGCTTTGAGCCAGATAAGTACGCTCGTTGCCGTTATCGAACAACTGGAACGGGATGTCCGGATGGTCCTGGCGACGCGGATACAGTGGCAGCGTCAACTGGGCAACATCGCCACCCTGTGGGTCGATTGCCAGGTTGAGCACATCCGTTTTGATCTGGATGAGATCCTTGCTGACAGCCACTGGCGTTTCAGCAGGAGCACTGGTCTCGTTTGCGGCGCGGGGGATGTCGTCACTGACGGAAGCATTATTGCCAGTTGGCGTATCCGGTAGACCCGGTGTGGTCGTACTGGCTGCAACATTCTGAGTCGGCAGGGCAGCCTGGCCATAGTCCTGGTTCCATTTGAGAACCAAAACGTAGGACACGATTGCCAGGGCGACGATCAGGATCGTGCGTTTGATATCCATGATTACTCGGCCATCGAAGAAGAACGGGAGGTAGGGATAGGTGGAACCGGGTCATAACCACCGGGATTCCACGGATGACAGCGACCTAAACGACGAAAGGTCAGCCAGCCACCGCGTAGAAGGCCATGATTTTCGATGGCTTCCAACGCGTAGCAGGAACAACTGGGGTAGAAACGACAGTGGCTGGCCATCATTGGACTGATGGCATAGCGATAAAACTGGATCGGAACGAGCGCCAGTTTACGCATCTGGACTGTCTACCCCTACAGTTTCGGTTTTGACTGCTGGTACTGGCTTGCTGCGCGCCAGACGCTTCCAGAGTTTGCCGAAATGCTGAATCAATTCGGGGTTTTCTACGTCGCCCAAACCTTTGCGCGCGACGATAACGATGTCCCAACCGACCAGGGAATCCTGATTCAGGCGGAACGACTCGCGCATTAGACGTTTGAGGCGATTGCGCTCAACGGAGAGCTTTACGCTCTTTTTCCCGATAACCAGCCCGAGACGGGGGTGATCAAGATCGTTGTTGCGCGCAAGGAGCAGGAGATTTTTCCCCGGAACCTTGCCGGTAGGGGAGTCAAAGACTGCCTTGAAATGCCGGGGTGTAAGCAGACGCTTTTCCCGACTGAAGTCCTGACTCACCTGCAGTGCCGGATTATCAAACTGCCAGACGCGCACGACCTTTGGCGCGACGACGCGACAGGACGGCACGACCGTTCTTGGTAGCCATGCGGGCACGGAAACCGTGGGTGCGAGCGCGTTTGATAGTGCTTGGTTGGAAAGTACGTTTCATGTCGTGTTACCTGGTTCGTCCACAACGGGCCGGAATGGCCCCCGTTTTAAGAGACCGGGGATTCTAGAGAAAGCAAGTCCTCAGGTCAATTTCCAACCAGCGTTTCCTCATAAATAGATGCGTCAGCCTCTGGATCCTGTTCAACCTTGATCAAACATAAAAATAAAGAAGGAAAGTATTTAAAGCTTTTCTGTAAAGCTTATAGAAGCTAAGGCGCCAATCATCTGTGGATAACTGCCTTTGGAGCTTCTATTACGTGATGTACAGAGAATGACAACTACAGTGGGAAACCGTGTTCAGCCTGTGTTGCAGGGGCGGATAAGCTGTGTGCGAAAGACAGTGTTATCCACAGGCGGGTTATCCACTGACTTATCCGTCGAGTTGTGCAACGATCTCAAGGGCGGTTATCCACAGAGCTTATTCACTGACCACTGGTCGCCTTTTTTGCTCATAAAGCGTTGATTCTTCTTGGTCAGTGCACAACCTTCGTGTGGATAAGTCGGCGTCTGGTCGTTACAATGGCCGCTTGTTTTTGCCTCACCGGCTTTCTACTTAGGGGATATCCGTGTCAGTGGAACTTTGGCAGCAGTGCGTGGAGCTTCTGCGCGATGAGCTGCCTGCCCAACAATTCAACACTTGGATCCGTCCACTACAGGTCGAAGCCGAAGGCGACGAGTTGCGTGTCTATGCACCCAACCGTTTTGTCCTCGACTGGGTCAATGAAAAGTATCTGGGTCGCGTCCTTGAGCTGCTCGATGAGCATGGCAATGGGATGGCGCCGGCGCTTTCCTTATTAATAGGCAGCAAACGCAGCTCGGCACCGCGTGCCGCGCCGAATGCGCCGCTGGCTGCTGCTGCTTCACAGGCACAGGCGGCTCAGCCACAGGTCAGTGCGCCAGCCTCGGCCCCGGCAGCCGCTTTGAGGGCGGCTGCCAAAAATGTCGCGCATGTCGACGAAGAGCCTTCCCGCGACAGTTTCGACCCGATGGCAGGGGCCAGCTCGCAACAGGCGCCGGTGCGTTCCGAACAGCGCACCGTCCAGGTCGAGGGTGCGCTCAAGCACACCAGTTACCTGAACCGCACGTTCACCTTTGAAAATTTCGTTGAGGGTAAGTCCAACCAACTGGCCCGGGCTGCGGCCTGGCAGGTGGCGGATAACCCCAAGCACGGTTACAACCCGCTCTTCCTTTATGGTGGCGTAGGTTTGGGTAAAACCCACTTGATGCATGCTGTGGGTAACCACCTGTTAAAGAAAAACCCGAATGCCAAGGTCGTCTACCTGCATTCGGAGCGATTCGTGGCCGACATGGTCAAGGCTCTGCAACTGAACGCCATCAACGAGTTCAAGCGTTTTTACCGTTCGGTGGATGCACTGCTCATCGATGACATTCAATTCTTTGCGCGCAAGGAACGCTCCCAGGAAGAATTTTTCCATACCTTCAACGCTCTGCTCGAAGGTGGCCAGCAGGTCATTCTCACCAGTGACCGCTACCCGAAAGAAATCGAAGGGCTTGAAGAGCGTCTAAAATCGCGCTTTGGCTGGGGTTTGACGGTCGCCGTCGAGCCGCCGGAACTTGAAACCCGGGTTGCGATCCTGATGAAGAAGGCCGACCAGGCCAAAGTCGATCTGCCTCACGACGCCGCGTTCTTCATCGCCCAGCGCATTCGCTCCAACGTCCGTGAGCTCGAGGGCGCGCTCAAGCGTGTCATCGCTCACTCGCACTTCATGGGCCGCGACATCACCATCGAGCTGATCCGCGAATCCCTGAAAGACCTGTTGGCGCTGCAAGACAAATTGGTCTCTGTGGATAACATTCAGCGTACGGTCGCCGAGTACTACAAGATCAAGATTTCCGACTTGCTGTCCAAACGCCGTTCGCGTTCGGTGGCACGTCCGCGACAGGTTGCCATGGCGTTGTCCAAGGAGTTGACTAACCACAGCCTGCCGGAAATCGGCGATGTGTTTGGTGGCCGTGACCACACCACGGTTTTGCACGCCTGCCGCAAGATCAACGAGCTTAAGGAATCCGACGCGGACATCCGCGAGGACTACAAGAACCTGCTGCGTACATTGACCACTTGATGAATTCCAGCGCAGCTAATTAAGGCAAGGGACTAGACCATGCATTTCACCATTCAACGCGAAGCCCTGTTGAAACCCCTGCAACTGGTCGCAGGCGTCGTCGAGCGCCGCCAGACCTTGCCGGTGCTCTCTAACGTGCTGCTGGTTGTCGAAGGCCAGCAGCTCTCGCTGACCGGTACTGACCTGGAAGTCGAGCTGGTCGGTCGTGTCGAGCTCGAAGAGCCGGCCGACCCGGGTTCCATCACGGTCCCTGCGCGCAAGCTGATGGACATCTGCAAGAGTTTGCCGAACGATGCCCTGATCGACATCAAGGTCGATGAGCAGAAGCTCGTGGTCAAGGCTGGCCGTAGTCGTTTTACGCTGTCGACGCTCCCGGCCAACGACTTCCCGACGGTGGAAGAAGGCCCAGGCTCACTGACCTGCAGCCTGGAGCAAAGCAAGCTGCGTCGCCTGATCGAACGCACCAGCTTCGCCATGGCCCAGCAGGACGTGCGTTACTACCTTAATGGCATGCTGCTGGAGGTCTCCGCGGGGATCATCCGCGCAGTGGCCACCGACGGTCACCGTCTGGCCATGTGCTCGATGCAGGCCGACATCGGTCAGCCGGATCGCCATCAGGTCATCGTACCGCGCAAAGGCATCCTCGAACTCGCTCGTCTGCTGACCGAGCCTGAAGGCAACGTCAGTATCGTCCTGGGTCAACACCACATCCGCGCTACCACCGGTGAGTTCACCTTCACCTCGAAACTGGTGGATGGCAAGTTCCCTGATTACGAGCGCGTCCTGCCTAAGGGCGGCGACAAACTGGTGCTGGGTGATCGCCAATCGCTGCGTGAGGCCTTCAGCCGTACCGCGATTCTGTCCAACGAGAAGTACCGTGGCATTCGCCTGCAGCTGGCCAGCGGTCAGTTGAAAATCCAGGCCAACAACCCGGAACAGGAAGAGGCAGAAGAGGAAGTCGGCGTTGAGTACAACGGCGGTAACCTGGAGATTGGTTTCAACGTGAGCTACCTGCTCGACGTGCTGGGCGTAATGACTACCGAACAGGTTCGCCTGATCCTGTCCGACTCCAACAGCAGTGCGCTGGTGCAAGAGTCCGACAACGATGATTCGGCCTACGTCGTCATGCCGATGCGCCTGTAATCAGCACAACGAGATGTCCTTAAGTCGCGTCTCGGTCACCGCGGTGCGCAATTTGCACCCGGTGACCTTCTCCCCCTCCCCCGAATCAACATTCTTTACGGCGCTAACGGCAGCGGTAAAACCAGTGTTCTGGAAGCCATTCACCTGCTGGGGCTCGCCCGTTCGTTTCGCAGTACCCGTTTGTTGCCCGTCATTCAATATGAACAGTTGGCGTGCACCGTGTTTGGCCAAGTCGAATTGGCTGAAGGCGGACAGAGTGCTCTTGGCATATCCCGGGACCGACAGGGCGAGTTCCAGATTCGCATTGACGGCCAAAACGCCCGTAGCGCTGCGCAGCTAGCTGAGATCCTGCCTTTACAGCTGATCAACCCTGACAGCTTTCGCCTGCTGGAGGGGGCACCGAAGATTCGCCGCCAGTTTCTCGATTGGGGTGTGTTCCACGTGGAACCGCGATTCATGTCGACCTGGCAGCGCTTGCAGAAGGCTCTGCGCCAGAGAAACTCTTGGCTGCGGCATGGTACACTTGACGCCGTTTCGCAGGCGGTTTGGGACAGGGAACTGTGCCAGGCCAGCGCTGAAATTGATGAATACCGCCGCGCCTATATCAAAGCCTTGAAACCAGTCTTTGAACAGACCTTGAGCGAGCTGGTTGAGCTTGAGGGTTTGACGCTCAGCTATTACCGAGGCTGGGACAAAGACCGCGAACTGAGTGCAGTGCTTGCCGGATCCCTGCAACGGGATCAGCAAATGGGTCATACCCAGGCCGGTCCGCAGCGAGCAGATTTGCGCCTTAGATTGGGGGCAAACAATGCTGCGGATATTTTGTCCCGCGGTCAGCAGAAGCTGGTGGTCTGTGCATTGCGAATTGCCCAAGGGCATTTGGTGAGTCAGGCTCGGCGTGGTCAGTGTATTTATCTGGTGGATGACTTGCCGTCCGAATTGGACGAGCAGCACCGTCGCGCGCTTTGCCGCTTGTTGGAAGACTTACGCTGCCAGGTGTTCATAACCTGTGTAGATCATGAATTATTGAGGGAAGGCTGGCAGACGGAAACGCCAGTCGCTCTGTTCCACGTGGAACAGGGCCGTATCACCCAGACCCACGACCATCGGGAGTGAAGGCATTGAGCGAAGAAAATACGTACGACTCATCGAGCATTAAGGTGCTGAAAGGCCTGGATGCCGTGCGCAAACGTCCCGGTATGTACATTGGTGATACTGACGATGGCAGCGGTCTGCACCACATGGTGTTCGAGGTGGTGGACAACTCGATCGACGAAGCTTTGGCCGGTCACTGCGACGACATCAGCATCATCATCCACCCGGATGAATCCATCACCGTTCGTGACAACGGTCGAGGCATTCCGGTAGATGTGCACAAAGAAGAAGGCGTCTCGGCAGCCGAGGTCATCATGACCGTACTGCACGCCGGCGGTAAGTTCGACGATAACTCCTACAAGGTATCCGGCGGTTTGCACGGCGTGGGTGTGTCGGTAGTGAACGCCCTCTCCGAAGAACTGGTACTGACCGTTCGTCGCAGTGGCAAGATCTGGGAACAGACCTACGTGCACGGCGTGCCGCAGGCGCCCATGGCCATCGTTGGCGACAGCGACACCACCGGCACCCAGATCCACTTCAAGGCTTCCAGCGAAACCTTCAAGAACATTCACTTCAGCTGGGACATCCTGGCCAAGCGTATCCGTGAACTGTCCTTCCTCAACTCCGGTGTCGGCATCGTCCTCAAGGATGAGCGCAGCGGCAAAGAGGAGCTGTTCAAGTACGAAGGTGGCTTGCGTGCGTTCGTTGAATACCTGAACACCAACAAGACGGCGGTCAACCAGGTGTTCCACTTCAACATCCAGCGTGAAGACGGCATCGGCGTGGAAATCGCCCTGCAGTGGAACGACAGCTTCAACGAGAACCTGTTGTGCTTCACCAACAACATTCCGCAACGTGACGGCGGTACTCACTTGGTGGGTTTCCGTTCCGCACTGACGCGTAACCTGAACACCTACATCGAGCAGGAAGGCCTGGCCAAGAAGCACAAGGTCGCCACCACGGGTGATGACGCTCGGGAAGGCCTGACGGCGATTATCTCGGTGAAGGTGCCGGATCCGAAGTTCAGCTCCCAAACCAAGGACAAGCTGGTGTCTTCCGAAGTGAAGACCGCTGTCGAACAGGAAATGGGTAAGTACTTCTCCGACTTCCTGTTGGAAAACCCGAACGAAGCCAAACTGGTCGTCGGCAAGATGATCGACGCGGCGCGTGCCCGTGAAGCGGCGCGCAAGGCTCGCGAGATGACTCGCCGTAAAGGCGCGTTGGACATTGCTGGCCTGCCGGGCAAACTGGCTGACTGTCAGGAAAAAGACCCTGCCCTCTCCGAACTGTACCTCGTGGAAGGTGACTCTGCTGGCGGTTCCGCGAAGCAGGGTCGTAACCGCCGGACGCAGGCGATCCTTCCACTGAAGGGCAAGATCCTCAACGTCGAGAAAGCACGTTTCGACAAGATGATCTCTTCTCAGGAAGTGGGCACCTTGATCACCGCGCTGGGCTGCGGCATCGGCCGCGAAGAGTACAACATCGACAAGCTGCGTTATCACAACATCATCATCATGACCGATGCTGACGTCGACGGTTCGCACATCCGTACCCTGCTGCTGACCTTCTTCTTCCGTCAGTTGCCAGAGCTGATCGAGCGTGGCTACATCTACATCGCCCAGCCGCCGCTTTACAAGGTCAAGAAAGGCAAGCAAGAGCAATACATCAAAGACGACGACGCCATGGAAGAGTACATGACGCAGTCGGCCCTGGAAGATGCGAGCCTGCACCTCAACGAAGACGCTCCAGGCATCTCCGGTGAAGCGCTGGAACGTCTGGTGAATGACTTCCGCATGGTGATGAAGACCCTCAAGCGTCTGTCGCGCCTGTACCCGCAGGAGCTGACCGAGCACTTCATCTACCTGCCGGCCGTGAGCCTGGAAAAACTCGGCGATCACGCCGCCATGCAGGAATGGCTGACCCAGTACGAAACCCGCCTGCGCACTGTCGAGAAGTCTGGCCTGGTCTACAAAGCCAGCCTGCGTGAAGATCGTGAGCGTGGCGTGTGGCTGCCGGAAGTCGAGCTGACCTCCCACGGCTTGTCGAGCTACGTCACCTTCAACCGCGACTTCTTTGGCAGCAACGACTACAAAACTGTCGTTTCGCTGGGAGCACAGTTGAGCACTCTGTTGGATGAGGGCGCATACATCCAACGCGGCGAGCGTAAGAAAGCCGTCACCGAGTTCAAGGAAGCATTGGAGTGGCTGATGGCCGAAAGCACCAAGCGCCACACTATCCAGCGATACAAAGGTCTGGGCGAAATGAACCCGGATCAGCTGTGGGAAACCACCATGGACCCAAGCGTTCGCCGGATGCTGAAAGTGACCATCGAAGACGCCATTGGCGCTGACCAGATCTTCAACACCCTGATGGGTGATGCGGTCGAACCTCGCCGTGACTTCATCGAAAGCAACGCCTTGGCGGTATCCAACCTGGACTTCTGATCCAGCGGATTCGCCAAACTAAAAAACCAGCGCATTGCGCTGGTTTTTTTTGGTTTTTTTCCTGGATCGAAACGCGATCTCCGCTGAAAAAAACGTGGTGTTGTGTTGGATATTAATGTTATATGTATAACATAAATGCAGTTAATGACACCGCAATAACAATTTTTCAAACGGTGGTGCTGAGATGTCGACCGAAAAGAACAGCTTCCTTCAGTTGCTTGAGCAAGAGTTCTCGAATCTGACGCCTACGGGCAAACGCATCGCCAGCTACCTGTTGGGCAATCCGGACCAGCTCCCTTTCGAGTCAGCCGACAGCATCGCGCAGCAGGCTTCCACCACCGGCATTTCCGTGGGTCGTTTCTTTCGTTCACTGGGTTACCAGAATATTGATGAGGTCAAACAGAGCCTGCGCGGCGATGCGCCAGCCTCCTGGTTGATTACCGACCGCATCGGCGCCTTCCGCACTGAAAGCGAGCGCGAAGATGCACTCGACCGTTCCCTGAGTCGCGAGATCGAAGCCATCCGCCACGTCTACGCGCTGGCGCGCACGGGGGTGTTTGCCGACATCGTGCAGCGCATCCATGAAGCTGACGCGGTGTTCATCCTGGGCATCCAGTCGACCCGCGGGATTCTGACCGCATTTCACAGTCACCTGGAGTACATCCGGCCGAAGGTTTACTACGTCGATGGTCTGTCGGGCATCTACGCCGAGACCCTCAATTCTGGCTTTGAAAACCCCTACGCGATCATTTCGGATTTCCGTGCCTACTCAAGCGTGACTCGCACGTTCTGCGACGCGGCAATCGATAACAACCTGCCCATGGCACTGATCACCGACCTGCAATGCCCCTGGGCCCGTGACTATCAGTTGGACCTGTTGCAGCTTAAAACCGATGTCGGGCAGTTCTGGGACTCCCCTGCTCCGCTGGCCAGTCTGTTGAACCTGATGGTGTCGGCCGTTGCGGAAAAATACGGCGACCGCCTGGATGAGCGCCTGACAAAAAATCGCCAATTGCAAAAAGCCTTTGGTCAGTTCGAAGGTTAGATCCATCCCAACCCCAATGGAGTTTTTGCGTGAACAGCAGCCCCCTTGTAGAGATTGATCCCGAGCGTTATCAGGTACAAATCGACCTGATCTACGCCAGCGCCGACAATCTGGCTGGAAAGGTGATCTACCCCAGCGCCCGTTGCCTGCTGCATCGCCAGGCGGCCGACTGCCTGGCCAAGGCCAGTGAGCTGGCGCGGCTGGCGGGCTACACGCTGCGTATCTACGACGCCTACCGTCCGCCCTTCGCCCAATTTCTGCTGTGGGAAGCATTGCCGGACGGTAATTACGTGCGCGATCCACATTTGGGTTCTCACCATAGCCGTGGCGTAGCCGTGGACCTGACGCTGATTGATAGCGATGGGCAGCCGCTGGACATGGGCACCGGCTTCGATGTCATGGAAGAGAAGTCCCACCCGTTCTACCCCGACCTGCCCGTCCAGGTGCAGCGCAATCGTCTGCTCCTGCTGGGGATCATGCTGGCATCCGGATTTCGTGCGATTGACACCGAGTGGTGGCATTACGAACTCCCGGATGCCGACAACTACCCGCTGCTGGAAGACAACCAGACCTCTTTTTCAAGCAACGCAATCACCTGAAAAACGAAACCGCAGAGTTTCGCCAGCACTACCAAAACAACAAATGAGCTTTACCCGCTTCACCTGCAACTGCCCGGTTATAGCTTTTATAAAAAACCTGACGTACTTCCATACATCGAATGATCAAGGAAACCGGCATGACCCCAATGAACACCGTGAGCAGCAAAACCTTCCCACGCAGCAAATTGCTGCTTGGCCTCTTATGCAGCGCGTTGAGCCTGGGCGCTTGGCAGGCCGCCACTGCGGCGACAGCCCCAGACACCCTGGTGATCGGCAAGCCCGCCGACCCACAGACGCTGGACCCTGCGGTCACCTTCGACAACAACGACTGGACCATCACTTACCCGTCCTACCAGCGACTGGTGACCTACAAGACCGATGGAGACAAGAGCAGCACCGAAGTGACCGGCGATCTGGCAGAAAGCTGGACCGTGTCGCCAGACAACCTGGTTTGGGAGTTCAAGATCAAGCCTGGCAACAAGTTCGATGACGGCACGGCCGTGGATGCCAATGCCGTGAAGTTTTCCTTTGATCGTCTGATGACCCTCAAGCAGGGGCCGTCCGGTGCATTCCCGGAGGACATGGTGGTGGCGGTGATCGACCCGCAAACCATCCGATTTACCCTGAAAACGCCATTCGCCCCGTTCCTGTTCACCCTGGCTCACAACGGCGCCTCGATCGTGAACCCGCTGGTAGCCGACAAGGGCGCCGAAGCCAATGCGTGGCTGTCCAGCCATACCGCAGGTTCCGGCCCGTTCCGTCTGAGCAGTTGGCAAAAGGGCCAGTCCGTGACGCTGGAGCCGAACCCGCACTATGCCGGCGCCAAGCCTGCGTTCAAGACGGTGATCCTCAAGACCATCGCCGAGCCGTCAGTGCGCCGCCTGCAACTGGAACGCGGTGACCTGGACATCATTGAAGACATGCCCGAGGACCAACTGGGCGCGCTCGCCACCAAGCCGGGTGTGGCTGTGCGCGAATATCCGTCGCTGCGCGTGACCTACCTGTACTTGAACAACAAGAAGGGTCCGCTGGTCGACGTCAACGCTCGCCGGGCCATCACCGAAGCGGTGGATTACAACGGTATCGTCAAAGGCATTCTCAAGGACAAGGCCAAGCTGCTGAACGGGCCGATCCCGGATGGCATGTGGGCCTACGACAGTTCGCTGCCTGTCATGAAGCAGGATATGGCGGCCGCCAAGAACAGCCTGGCCAAGGCGCCGCAGAAGATTACCACGCTGAACTATATGTACTCCGACAAGGACGCCAACTGGGAACCGATCGGCCTGACCTTGCAGGCGGCACTCGCACCGCTGGGCATCAACCTCAAGCTGGAAAAGACCGCCAACGCTACCCTGCGTGAACGTGTTGGCCAGGGCGATTACGACATTGCCGCCGGTAGCTGGAGCCCGGATTTCGCTGACCCCTACATGTTCATGAACTTCTGGTTCGACTCCAAGATGCAGGGTTTGCAAGGTAACCGTTCGTTCTACAGCAACCCGGAAGTCGACAAGCTGATCCGTGAAGCGGCCGCTGTCAGCGACACGGCCAAGCGAGTCGAGCTGTATCAGACCGCGCAAAAGAAAGTGCTCGACGACAGTGTCTATGTGTACCTCTATCAGAAGAGCTACACCCTGCCGATGCGTGATTCAGTCAAGGGCTACGTGTTCAACCCCATGCTCGAACAAGTGTTCAACCTGGGCAGCATGAGCAAGTAACCCTGCTCCATCGCGCCAGCCAAAAGGGCTGGCGCGGCTTCTGATTTCATTGCTCGTGTGACTGAGGTGCCAGATGGCCTTCCTGACGTTGTTGCGCAAGCGCCTGTTCGGCCTGATTTTGGTCGTGTTCGGTGTTTCGCTGATTACCTTCTCGATTTCCCACTTGATTCCGGGCGACCCGGCTCGCCTGATCGCCGGCGACCGCGCCAGCGACGCCCTGGTGGCCGGCATTCGTCATCAATTGGGATTGGATCTGCCGCTGTATCAACAATACGGCCGCTACCTGATGGACCTTCTGCACGGTGATCTGGGGACATCGATCCGTACCAACCGTCCCGTGCTGGACGACCTTCAGGCCTTTTTCCCGGCAACGCTGGAATTGGCGCTGGTGGCACTCGCACTGGCGATTCTGGTCGGGGTGCCACTGGGCGTGTTATCCGCGGTTTACCACAACCGGCTGATCGACCAGATCGCGCGGACCCTGGCGGTCACGGGTATTTCCACGCCGGCCTTCTGGCTCGGCCTGGGTGCCATCGTCCTTTTCTACGGCCATCTGGGCTGGCTGCCAGGTGGCGGCCGGTTGTCCGAAGGGGTTATGCCTCCGGCGACCATCACTGGTTTTTACCTGATTGACTCGCTGTTAGCCGCAGATATCGGGCTGTTTCTCGATGCCGCCGAGCACCTGATTCTTCCTGCCGCGACCTTGGGTTTCGTGACCCTGGGCGTGGTTGCCCGGCAGATCCGCTCTGCCATGCTCGATCAACTGGGTGAAGATTACATCCGCACCGCTCGCGCTTATGGTCTGTCCCGCTGGACTGTGATTTTGCGTCACGCGCTGCCCAATGCCCTCATCCCTTCGGTGACGGTCCTCGGGCTGACCCTCGGTGACCTGCTATACGGTGCGGTGCTTACCGAAACCGTGTTTGCCTGGCCCGGCATGGGGGCATATGTGGTCAAGTCGATCCAGTCACTGGATTTCCCGGCAGTAATGGGCTTCGCCATTCTGGTGTCGTTCATCTATGTCCTGTTGAACATGGCCATCGACCTTTTGTATCGCGTCATCGACCCACGCATCGGCGAGGTGAATTGAAATGTCCGTAAATCTGACGGCAGCGCCCCGTGCGCGCTGGGCGGAAAAACTCGCCTACCTGGGCTACCAGATCCGCCGCAGCCCGCTGACCATGGCGGGGCTGTTCATCACCACGATCGTATTGTTGTGCATGATTTTCGCGCCATGGCTGGCCAGTCATGACCCGAACACCTTGAACCTCGGCGAACGCCTGGCGCCGCCATCTGCCGAGCACTGGTTCGGCACCGACGAAGTGGGCCGCGACCTGTTCAGCCGGGTGCTGTTCGGCAGCCAACAGTCGGTGGGGGTTGGCCTGTTCGTGGCTTTTGCCTCCTGCTTCATTGGCGGGTTGCTCGGCTGTTTTTCCGGGGTGATCGGCGGGCGTTTTGACGCGCTCGTCATGCGTCTGATGGACATCATGCTCTCGGTGCCATCCCTGGTGCTGATCATGGCATTGGCCGCCGCGCTGGGGGCGAGTCTGTTCAACGCCATGCTGGCGATTACCCTGGTACGGATCCCGTCCTACGTACGCCTGGCCCGTGGTCAAGCCCTGAGCATTCGGCAGATGGGTTACGTCAAGGCCGCCCACACCTTTGGCGCCGGGCGCTGGCATGTCGTGCATTGGCACGTGGCGCGCAACGCGATGCCGCCGTTGCTGGTGCAACTCAGCCTGGACATCGGCAGCGCGATCCTCATGGCGTCTGCCCTGGGTTTCATCGGTCTTGGCGCGCAGCAACCTACCGCCGAGTGGGGCGCAATGGTCGCCACGGGGCGTAACTACATCCTGGATAACTGGTGGTACTCGACGTTCCCAGGCCTGGCGATCCTGATCACCGCCACCGGCTTCAACCTGCTGGGCGATGGCGTTCGCGATCTGCTCGACCCACGGCAACAGGGGAAATGACGATGAACACTTCAAGCCCTGTGCTGGCCATCGATAACTTGAGCCTGGAATTCCCGGCTTACAAAAACAATGTGAAGGCGCTTAATGGCGTGAGTTTGCACGTCAATCCCGGCGAAATTGTCGGTGTGGTGGGTGAGTCCGGTTCGGGCAAGTCGGTCACGGCGATGCTCAGCATGCGTCTTCTCCCCGAGCGCAGCTATCGCATTACCGCAGGCAGCCTCAACATGCTGGGCCGCGACATGCTGGCGACACCTGAAAAGGAACTGCTGAAGATTCGCGGACGTGATGCGGCGATGATCTTTCAGGAGCCAATGACCGCCCTGAACCCGACCCGGCGCATCGGTCGTCAGATGCTCGATGTGATCATGCATCACCAACAAATCAGCGCGGCCCAGGCCCGGCTCAAGGCGATTGCCCTGTTGCGCGACATGCACATCGCCAGCCCAGAGCATGTACTGGAAAGTTACCCTTTCGAATTATCCGGCGGCATGCGCCAACGGGTGATGATCGCGCTGGCGTTCTCCTGTGAACCGCAACTGTTGATCGCCGACGAGCCGACCACCGCCCTGGATGTGACGGTGCAACGCCAGGTGTTATTGCTGCTGCGAGAAAAGGCCCGGCAACGGGGCACCGCGATTCTGCTGATCACCCACGACATGGCGCTGGTGTCCCAGTTCTGTGACCGGGTGTACGTGATGTACACCGGCGCAGTGGTCGAGGAAGGGCGCACGGTCGATGTCATGCACTCGCCCCAACATCCCTATACCCGCGGGCTGCTCAGTGGCCTTCCGGAAATGGTCGAGCCCGGCCAGCCATTGCTGACCATCCCCGGGCAAGTGCCCAACCTGGCGTCGCTAACTGAGGGCTGCACGTTTCAGGAGCGTTGCGCCTACGCCATGTCCACGTGTGCCAAACGCCCGCCCTTGATTGCCATCAACGAGGACCGCAAGAGCGCTTGCTGGTTGCCCGTCCAGGAGCTTTCATCATGAACAGTGCCGTTCAAGAGGGTGCAACCCAAATGGTCCCTTCGATCCTTGAGCTCAATGATGTACGCGTGCGGTTCCCGGTCAGCAACGATTGGCTGGGTCGGCCGCGCGGTTATGCCCATGCCCTCAATGGCATTGACCTTCAGGTTCGCGCGGGCGAAACCCTGGGCATCGTCGGTGAGTCGGGCTGCGGCAAGAGCACGCTGGCACAGCTTTTAATGGGCTTGATACCGCCCAGCAGTGGCGATCTGAACTGGGCAGGCCATGGCGCAAGTGAAAGCAGCAACGTGCAGATTGTGTTCCAGGACCCGCAGTCTTCACTGGACCCGCGCCTGCCGATCTGGCGAATCATCACCGAACCCTTATATGCCCGGGGGAAGGTCAATCAGGCTCACATGCGCGAAGTCGCTGCCAGGGTCGCAGCCCAGGTTGGCATCAGGCCGGAATACCTGGACCGCTTCCCCCACCAGTTTTCCGGTGGTCAGCGTCAGAGGATCGCCATTGCTCGTGCCCTGTCCTCCGATCCGGACATCATCGTCCTCGACGAGCCGACCTCGGCGCTGGACATCTCGGTTCAGGCGCAGATCCTCAACCTGCTCGCAGAGCTTCAACGCGCGCGCAACCTGACCTATATCCTCATTTCTCACAACGTGTCCGTGGTTCGTCATATGGCAGATCGAGTGGCGGTGATGTACCTGGGGCAAATCGTCGAACTGGGCAACGCCGCTCAGGTACTCGATCAGCCACGCCACCCCTACACCCGCCTGTTGCTCGACGCCGTGCCGCGACTGGGGGTTGCCATGCATGGGGAGCAGGTTGCGGCGCCGACCGAGCTGCCAGGCAACCGTCAGCTGCCGACGGGCTGCTTCTTTCGTGAACGTTGCAGCCTGAGCACTGCGGGTTGTGAGAAACCCCAGGTGTTGCGGGGTAGCGAGCAGCAGCGGGCGCGGTGTCATTTACAGAGCTGACTCCACCCATAAAAATATGGATTTCTACGCACAAAAAAACCGGCTCCATGAGCCGGTTTTTTATACCCCAAGAAACCTATGCACATTTTTCCAAGTTTTATGAGCTTAAGAAATATGCATATAAATCAATTAATTAGGTCGTTATATCGTCAAGCGCCAGCAAAACGGCGCACAGGTTATCCACAGATTTCACGCCGGCAGTTGATTGCCTTCCTGCGGGGCATGCGCCGTAGGCGGAAGCGAGCCCATTTCCCTCTGCATCTGTTCGTTCCAGGCCTGCACCCGGTCGTTGAGGTCGGCAATGGCGCGAGGCCCGCTGCCTTCGGCGTACATTGGCTCGCCGATGATCACGGTGATCACGCCCTGCTTCTTCGCCCAACCGGTTTTTGGCCAGAACTTGCCTGCGTTGTGTGCAATTGGCAGCACGGGGAGCGATGCATTGACAGCCAGTGCCGTGCCGCCACGGGAGAACTTGCCGATGCTGCCGTAGGGAACCCGGGTGCCCTCGGGGAATATCAACACCCAGACACCATCCTTCAACAGTTCGTCGCCCTTCTTCGCCACGTGCTTGAGTGCTGCCTTGGGGTTGTCGCGATCGATGGCGATCGGTCGCAGCATGGCCATGGCCCAACCGAAGAACGGCACATACAGCAGGGAGCGCTTGAGCACCTGGCTCAACGGCTCGAAATAGGCCGAGAGGAAGAACGTTTCCCAGGTGCTCTGGTGGTTCGATTGGATCACGCAGGGTTGGTCGGGCACGTTCTCGGCGCCTTTCACTTCATAGCTGATACCCAGGAACACCTTGCTCAGCCACAGGGCGCATCGGCACCAGTAGACGTTGATGAAACGATAGCGCGCCTTGAATGGCAAAAACGGCGCGATAAAAAAGCTCAGGCTGCACCAGAGCAAGGAGCTGGTGCCCAGCAGCAGGTAAAAGAGGAAAGTTCTGATGGCCTGCAGTATCGACATGGTGACGTTTACCGTGCGGGCTTTGCCCGTCTATATAAAGCGCACTCCCGAACAATCCCTGGTCAGGAATTCGAAAGCGCTCTAATTGTGGATAAGTTCTGCGGCAATCGCCGCAAGATCGTCAAAAATCAGGGTGCCCACTGGCAGGGTCTTGCCTAGCGTTTTTTCGCCTTTCCCGGTCTTCACCAGAACAGGTTGAGAATCGACGGCTTTGGCAGCTTCCAGGTCACCGAGACTGTCGCCGACGAACCAGAGATTCGTCAGCGGCACGTCGTAATGTGTGGCGATGGTTTTCAACATCCCCGGTTTCGGCTTGCGGCAATCGCAGCCTTCGTCCGGCCCATGTGGGCAATAGACAATCAGCCCGACTTCACCGCCCTGCTCCGCCACCAGCGTGCGCAAGCGCTCGTGCATGGCATCCAGGGTGGCGAGATCGTAATAGCCGCGAGCGATGCCCGACTGGTTGGTAGCAACCGCTACCGTCCAGCCGGCCTTGCTCAACTGCGCGATGGCTTCGATCGAACCGGGGAGTGGTATCCACTCCGCCACCGATTTGATGTAAGCGTCGGAGTCGTAGTTGATCACCCCGTCCCGATCGAGAATCAGCAGTTTCAAACAGGCTTACCCCAGCAACGAAATGTCGGCAACGCCGAGGAACAGCCCACGCAGGCGAGACAGCAACGCATAGCGGTTGGCGCGCACATTGGCGTCATCGGCGTTGACCATCACGGCTTCGAAGAACGCATCCACCGGTTCGCGCAACGCCGCGAGGCGTGCCAACGATTCGCTGTACTGACGGGCCGCCGCCATTGGCTGCACAGCCTGGTCAGCTTGCTGGATCGCCGAGTACAGGGAGAACTCGTTGGCGTTGTCGAAATACTTGGCCTCAACCACAGTCGGCACGGAGCCTTCCACTTTGCTCAGCAGGTTCGACACACGCTTGTTCACGGCTGCCAACGCTGCCGCTTCCGGCAATTTGCGGAAGGCCTGTACTGCTTGCACACGCTGGTCGAAGTCAAGGGCCGAGCCCGGCTTCAGGGCGCGAACCGACAGGTAGGTGGCCACGTCGACGCCTTCGTCTTCGTAACGTGCACGCAGACGGTCGAAGATGAACTCCAGCACCGCCTCGTTCAGGCCGGCCGCCTTGACCTTGGCACCGAACGCATTCACGGCGAACGCCACGGCGTCGTTCAGGTCCAGGTCCAGTTGTTTTTCGATCAGGATGCGCAACACGCCCAGTGCGGCACGGCGCAGTGCGTACGGGTCCTTGCTGCCGGTTGGCAACATGCCAATGCCGAAGATACCCACCAGGGTGTCCAATTTGTCGGCGATGGCCACGGCCGCACCGGTCAAGGTGCTCGGTAGCTCCGCGCCGGCACCGCGCGGCATGTACTGCTCATTCAGTGCCAGGGCGACCTCTTGCGGCTCGCCATCGTTGACGGCGTAGTAGTAGCCGGCAACACCCTGCATTTCGGGGAACTCACCGACCATTTCGGTCGCCAGGTCGCACTTGGACAACAGGCCTGCACGCGCAGCCCAGGAGGCGTTGCCACCAATGCGCGCGGCAATGTAGGCGGCGAGTTTGGAAACGCGCTCGGCCTTGTCGTAAACGCTCCCGAGTTTCTCCTGGAACACCACGTTCTGCAGGCGCTGGTTGAAAACCTCGAGTTTTTGCTTCTTGTCCTGCTTGAAGAAGAACTCGGCGTCGGTCAGGCGTGGGCGGACCACTTTCTCGTTACCGGCAATGATCTGCTGCGGGTCCTTGCTTTCGATGTTGGCCACGGTGATGAAACGCGGCAGCAACTTACCGTCGGCATCCAGCAGGCAGAAGTACTTCTGGTTGTCCTGCATGGTGGTGATGAGGGCTTCCTGCGGCACGTCGAGGAAACGTTCCTCGAACGAGCACACCAGCGGCACTGGCCACTCGACCAATGCGGTCACTTCGTCGAGCAGCGCCGGGGGCACGATCGCGGTGCCTTCCTGGCGAGTCGCCAGCTCTTCGGTGCGCTTGCTGATGATCTCGCGACGCTCGTTGGCATCGGCCAGCACGTAGGCGGCGCGCAGGTCGGCCAGGTAGCTGGACGGCGAACTGATGCGCACGCTTTGCGGGTGATGGAAGCGGTGACCACGGGATTCGCGACCGGCCTTCTGGGCGAGGATGGTGCAGTCGATGACCTGGTCACCCAGCAACATCACCAGCCATTGGGTTGGGCGAACGAATTCTTCCTTGCGGGCGCCCCAGCGCATGCGCTTCGGGATCGGCAGGTCGTTCAGCGAGTCTTCGACGATGGTCGGCAGCAGGCTGGCGGTCGGCTTGCCGGCGATGCTCTGGCTGTAGCGCAGTTTCGGACCGCTCTGGTCGATTTCGCTCAGCTCGACGCCGCACTTCTTGGCAAAGCCGAGGGCGGCCTGGGTCGGGTTGCCCTCGGCATCGAACGCCGCCTGGCGTGGCGGACCGTCGAGGTTGATGCTGCGATCGGGCTGCTGCGTGGCCAGCGAGGTGATCAGCACCGCCAGGCGACGCGGCGCCGCATAGACGGTTTTGGTCTCATAGTTCAGGCCGGCGGCTTGCAGGCCCTTGTCGATTCCGGCCAGGAATGCATCGGCCAGGGTATTAAGGGCTTTGGGTGGCAGTTCTTCGGTGCCCAGTTCTACCAGGAAATCTTGAGCACTCATTGTGCAGCCTCCAGCTTGGCCAGTACTTCGTCACGCAGGTCCGGGGTCGCCATCGGGAAGCCCAGCTTGGCGCGGGCCAGCAGGTAGGCTTGTGCAACGGAACGCGCCAGGGTGCGTACACGCAGGATGTATTGCTGACGCGCGGTCACCGAGATTGCACGGCGCGCATCCAGCAGGTTGAAGGTATGGGAAGCCTTCAGCACCATTTCGTAGCTCGGCAACGGCAGCGGCACTTCGAGTTCGATCAGGCGCTTGGCTTCGCTTTCATAGAAGTCGAACAGTTCGAACAGTTTGTCGACGTTGGCGTGTTCGAAGTTGTAGGTCGACTGTTCCACTTCGTTCTGATGGAACACATCGCCGTAGGTCACCTTGCCGAACGGACCGTCAGCCCAGACCAGGTCGTAGACCGAGTCCACGCCTTGCAGGTACATGGCCAGGCGCTCAAGGCCATAGGTGATTTCGCCGGTCACTGGGTAGCACTCGATGCCGCCCGCTTGCTGGAAGTAAGTGAACTGCGTCACTTCCATGCCGTTGAGCCAGACTTCCCAGCCCAGGCCCCAGGCACCGAGGGTCGGCGATTCCCAGTTGTCTTCGACGAAGCGGATGTCGTGGACCAACGGGTCCAGGCCGACGTGCTTGAGCGAGCCCAGGTACAGTTCCTGGAAGTTGTCCGGATTGGGCTTCAGGACCACTTGGAACTGATAGTAGTGCTGCAGGCGGTTCGGGTTTTCGCCGTAGCGGCCGTCAGTCGGGCGACGACTGGGCTGCACATAAGCGGCGTTCCAGGTTTCGGGGCCGATGGCACGCAGAAACGTGGCGGTGTGGAAAGTCCCGGCGCCTACTTCCATATCGTAGGGCTGAAGTACCACGCAACCTTGCTCGGCCCAGTATTGCTGGAGGGCGAGGATCAAGTCTTGGAAGGTACGCACGGCTGGCGTAGGCTGGCTCACGAAATTCACCTGTTTCTTGGGCTGCGATTTAAAGAGCGGGAGTATACCCGATTCATGGCTGCGCACGCCCCCTGGAGCCTTATGCCACGCTGCTTTTGGTGTACCGAAGATCCGCTGTACATGGCTTATCACGATCAGGAGTGGGGCACGCCGTTACGGGACGCGCAGGGTTTGTTCGAGTTGCTTTTGCTCGAAGGGTTCCAGGCTGGCCTGTCCTGGATCACCGTGTTGCGCAAACGCGAGCATTACCGACAGGTGCTGTTCGGCTTCGATGTGCAGCGCGTGGCGCAGATGAGCGACGCCGAAATCGAGCAATTGATGCTCGACCCCGGAATCATCCGTAATCGCCTGAAGCTAAACGCCGCCCGGCGCAACGCCCAAGCCTGGCTGGCGCTGGAAGACCCGGTGGGGTTTCTCTGGTCCTTCGTCGACAACGTGCCCAAAATCAATCATTTCAAGGATCGCAGCGAAGTACCGGCGATCACACCCGAGGCTCAAGCGATGAGCAAAGGCCTGAAGAAAGCCGGCTTCACCTTCGTCGGCCCGACCATCTGTTATGCCTTGATGCAGGCCTCGGGAATGGTCATGGACCACACTCGCGATTGCGATCGCTACGCGAGTGTGGTCAACGGCGGTTAGAATGACCGCCTCGCGCACAGCACAAGATCAGGAGTGACCTGTGGATAAGTTTAAAGGCGCCTTGCTGGTAGGCGCTCTGCGGCTGTTTGCCCTGCTTCCGTGGCGGGCCGTACAGGCCGTGGGCTCAGCCATTGGCTGGGTGATGTGGAAAACCCCGAACCGTTCCCGCGACGTGGTGCGGATCAACCTGGCCAAGTGCTTCCCCGAAATGGACCCCGCCGAGCGCGAGCGTCTGGTCGGCCAGAGCCTGAAGGACATCGGCAAGTCCCTGACCGAAAGCGCCTGTGCGTGGATTTGGCCGGCACAGCGTTCCATCGACCTGGTGCGCGAAGTCGAAGGGCTCGACGTTTTGAAAGACGCCCTCGCTTCCGGCAAGGGTGTTGTGGGTATCACCAGCCACCTGGGTAACTGGGAAGTGCTGAACCACTTCTATTGCAGCCAGTGCAAGCCGATCATTTTCTATCGGCCGCCCAAGTTGAAGGCGGTGGATGAATTGCTGCAGAAACAGCGGGTGCAGTTGGGCAACAAGGTCGCCGCCTCCACCAAGGAAGGGATCCTCAGTGTCATCAAGGAAGTGCGCAAAGGTGGTGCAGTAGGCATTCCCGCCGACCCGGAACCGGCCGAATCCGCCGGGATCTTCGTGCCGTTCTTCGCGACCCAGGCACTGACCAGCAAGTTTGTCCCGAACATGCTGGCCGGCGGCAAGGCGGTCGGTGTGTTCCTGCATGCGCTGCGCCTGCCGGACGGTTCGGGCTACAAGGTGATTCTGGAAGCTGCGCCGGAGGCCATGTACAGCACCGATACCGAAACTTCCTGCGCAGCCATGAGCCAGGTGGTCGAACGCTACGTGCGGGCGTATCCAAGCCAGTACATGTGGAGCATGAAGCGTTTCAAGAAGCGTCCGCCTGGAGAGGCGCGCTGGTATTGAACCTATTGGCATGATCTGTGGATAAATCCGCGAAGGGATTTATCCACAGCTGTTGAGGAAAGGGCGCAATAGATGTCCGAACACAAGTCGTTTCGCATCAAGATCAGTCATGAGAGCTTCGGCGAATGCCTTGGCCAGACCCGCAACCTTTCCACCACGGGGGTGTACGTCAAGCATCCGGCCTTGGCCGCTTTGTCCAAGGGGGCAGTGGTTTACGGGCAGGTACAGGATTTACCCACAGGCGCCCCGAGGGTCAAGATGGAAGTGGTGCAAGTGGACGCCGAGGGTATTGGCCTGCGTTACCTCTGATCAGCGCGCCTGACGTTCCAGCTTTTTCAGGAACACGGTCATTTCCTTTTCTGCCTGCTTGTCGCCATGGGTGCGGGCGGCCTCCAGACCTTGTTCCCAGGCCTGACGCGCGCCGGCAAAGTCCTCTTGCCCCAGACGGGCCTTGCCCAACAGCTTCCACGCCGCCGAGTACTTGGGGTCCAGCTCCACGCAGCGCGCGAAGTGCTCGACTGCCTTCGCGTTTTCCCCGAGATCCAGATAACCCTTGCCCAGGCCGAAGCGCAGCAGGGCGTTATCCACACCCTTGGCGAGCATTTTTTCCAGTGATACGATCATGTTGAGTTTCCTTATAACCTGTAGGAGCGAGCATGCTCGCGATGGTCTTCAACGATGACGCTGGTTGTCTGATACCCAGTGGCGCTCCTGACTCCATCGCGAGCATGCTCGCTCCTACAGGGAGGCCAGTGTTGTCCTTCCAAACCTTGGGATCAGAAGAAGCTCAACCCCACATGGAACAGCTTCTCCACATCGCGGATGTGCTTTTTATCCACAAGGAAGAGGATCACATGGTCCCCGGCGGCGATCACGGTATCGTCGTGGGCAATGATCACTTCTTCATCACGAATGATCGCGCCAATCGTCGTGCCCGGTGGCAGGCCAATGTTCTCGATGGCCTTGCCAATCACCTTGCTCGACTTGGAATCGCCATGGGCAATCGCCTCGATCGCCTCCGCCGCACCACGACGCAATGAGTGCACGCTGACGATATCGCCGCGCCGCACGTGGGCGAGCAAGGTGCCGATGGTCGCCAATTGAGGGCTGATGGCGATGTCGATGTCGCCACCCTGAATCAGGTCGACGTAGGCCGGGTTATTGATGATGGTCATCACCTTCTTGGCGCCCAGCCGCTTGGCCAACAGCGAGGACATGATGTTGGCTTCGTCGTCGTTGGTCAGGGCGAGGAACAGGTCGGCGTCGGCGATGTTCTCTTCCAGCAGCAAATCGCGGTCCGACGCACTGCCCTGCAACACCACGGTGCTGTCGAGGGTGTCGGAGAGATGGCGGCAGCGGCCTGGGCTCATCTCGATGATCTTCACCTGATAGCGGCTCTCGATGGCTTCGGCCAAGCGTTCGCCAATCTGTCCGCCACCGGCGATGACGATGCGTTTGTAGCTCTCGTCGAGACGACGCATTTCGCTCATGACCGCGCGAATATTGCCCTTGGCGGCGATGAAAAAGACCTCGTCATCGGCTTCGATCACCGTGTCGCCCTGCGGCAGAATCGGTCGGTCGCGACGGAAAATGGCGGCGACGCGGGTTTCGACGTTCGGCATGTGTTCGCGCAACTGGCGCAGTTGCTGGCCCACCAGCGGTCCACCGTAGTACGCCTTCACCGCGACCAGCTGCGCCTTGCCTTCCGCGAAGTCGATCACCTGCAATGCGCCCGGATACTGGATCAGGCGCTTGATGTAGTTGGTGACGACCTGTTCCGGGCTGATCAGCACGTCCACCGGAATGGCTTCGTTATCGAACAGTTCGGGGCGCGTCAGGTAGGACGCTTCGCGCACACGGGCGATTTTGGTCGGGGTGTGGAACAGGGTGTGGGCGACCTGGCAGGCGACCATGTTGGTCTCGTCACTGTTGGTGACCGCCACCAACATGTCGGCGTCGTCCGCACCGGCCTGGCGCAGGACCGTCGGCAGTGAGCCGCGGCCCTGGATGGTGCGGATGTCCAGTCGGTCGCCGAGGTCGCGCAGGCGCTCGCCGTCGGTGTCGACCACGGTGATGTCGTTGGCTTCACTGGCCAGGTGTTCTGCCAGCGAACCGCCCACCTGCCCTGCGCCGAGGATGATGATTTTCATCCAGTCACTCCCTTAAACCGGTTAACCGCGCGCGGCGGCGATCTTGATCAGCTTGGCGTAGTAGAACCCGTCGTGACCCCCTTCCTGGGCCAGCAACTGGCGACCATGAGGCTGCTTCAGGCCGGCTGCCGTAGCAAGGTCCAGCTCGCGGGCGCCCGTCGTGCGGGCGAGGAAGGCTTCGATCACTTCGGTGTTCTCGGTCGGCAGCGTGGAGCAGGTCGCGTACAGCAGGATGCCGCCGACTTCGAGTGTCTTCCACATGGCGTCGAGCAATTCGCCTTGAAGCTGTGCCAGGGCAATGATGTCCTCCGGCTGGCGGGTCAGCTTGATGTCCGGGTGCCGCCGGATCACGCCAGTCGCCGAGCAGGGAGCGTCGAGGAGGATGCGCTGGAAGGGTTTGCCATCCCACCAAGTGGCGGTGTCGCGGCCATCGGCGGCGATCAGTTCGGCATTCAGACGCAGGCGTTCGAGGTTTTCCCGCACCCTCACCAAACGCTTGGCTTCAAGGTCCACCGCAACCACACCGGCCAGTGCCGGTTCGGCTTCGAGGATGTGGCAGGTCTTGCCCCCCGGGGCGCAGCAGGCATCGAGCACCCGCTGTCCGGGGGCGAGGTCGAGCAGGTCGGCGGCCAGTTGCGCCGCTTCGTCCTGCACGCTGATCCAGCCTTCGGCGAAACCCGGCAGGCTGCGCACATCGGTGGCCGCTTCGAGAATGATGCCGTCGCGGCTGTAGACGCAGGCTGCGGCGGCGATGCTGGCGTCGGCGAGCAAGCCCAGGTAGGCATCACGGCTGTGATGGCGGCGGTTGACCCGCAGGATCATCGGCGGGTGCGCATTGTTCGCCGCGCAAATGGCTTCCCACTGCTCTGGCCAGAACGCTTTCAGGGACTTTTGCAGCCAGCGCGGGTGGGCGGTGCGCACCACCGGGTCGTGTTCCAGCTCGGCCAGTAACGCTTCGCTTTCACGCTGGGCGCGGCGCAATACCGCGTTGAGCAGCGCCTTGGCCCAGGGTTTTTTCAGTTTGTCGGCACAACCGACGGTTTCGCCGATGGCCGCGTGGGCTGGGACGCGGCTGTAGATCAGTTGGTAGAGACCGACCAGCAGCAACGCCTCGACATCGGCATCGGCAGCCTTGAACGGTTTCTGCAACAACTTGGCTGCCAGCGCCGAGAGGCGCGGCTGCCAGCGGGCGGTTCCGAACGCCAGGTCCTGGGTAAAACCGCGGTCACGGTCCTCGACCTTGTCCAGTTGCGTGGGCAGCGAACTGTTGAGCGAGGCTTTCCCGCTCAGGACGGCAGCCAGAGCCTTGGCGGCAGCCAGACGGGGATTCATTGAGCCTCCGCCGTTTGGCCGAGCACGGTGCCGATGGCAAATTTCTCACGTCGGCTGTTGAAGAGGTCGCTGAAATTCAGCGCCTTGCCGCCGGGTAATTGCAGACGTGTCAGACACAGCGCCTGCTCACCGCAAGCGACGATCAGACCATCCTTGCTGGCGCCGAGGATTTCTCCTGGCGCGCCTTTGCCTTGCGCGAGGCTGGCAGCCAACACCTTCAATGCTTCGCCGTTCAGCGTACTGTGGGTGATCGGCCATGGGTTGAAGGCGCGAACCAGACGTTCCAGCTCAACCGCCGGGCGGTTCCAATCGATGCGTGCTTCGTCCTTGTTCAATTTGTGCGCGTAGGTGGCGAGGTTGTCATCCTGCACTTCACCTTCCAGCGTTCCCGCCGCAAGACCGGCGATGGCCTGGATGACTGCCGCGGGGCCGATTTGCGCCAGGCGGTCGTGGAGGGTGCCGCCGGTGTCGTCGTCGCTGATTGGCGTAGTGACCTTGAGCAGCATCGGCCCGGTGTCGAGGCCCAGCTCCATGCGCATCACGGTCACGCCGCTCTCGCTGTCGCCGGCTTCGACGGCCCGCTGGATAGGCGCAGCCCCACGCCAGCGTGGCAGCAACGAGGCATGGCTGTTGATGCAACCCAGGCGCGGGATATCCAGCACCGCTTGCGGCAGGATCAGGCCGTAGGCCACCACCACCAGCAAGTCCGGCTTGAGCGCCGCCAGTTCGGCCTGCGCCGCTTCATTGCGCAAGGTGGGTGGTTGCAGCACCGGGATGTCGTGTTCCTGAGCCAACTGCTTGACCGGACTGGGCATCAGCTTTTGCCCGCGACCCGCCGGGCGGTCCGGCTGGGTGTAGACGGCGACGATCTCGTAAGGGCTGTCGAGCAGCGCCTTGAGATGTTCGGCGGCGAATTCCGGGGTGCCGGCAAAGACGATGCGCAGTGGCTCAGTCATGGGGAACTCTCATTAAAGCAATTGCAAAGAAAAGGCTTGCCGCAGCAAGCCTTTGAAGGGAGGGCATCAAGCGTTCTGGCGATGGATCTTTTCCAGTTTCTTCTTGATCCGGTCGCGTTTGAGGCTGGACAGGTAGTCGACGAACAATTTGCCATTGAGGTGGTCGCATTCATGCTGGATGCACACGGCGAGCAGACCTTCGGCGATCAGTTCGTAAGGTTGGCCGTCGCGGTCCAGGGCCTTGATCTTGACCTTTTGCGGGCGATCGACGTTTTCGTAGAAGCCCGGCACCGAGAGGCAGCCTTCCTGATATTGCTCCATCTCCTCGGTCAGCGGTTCGAACTCGGGGTTGATGAACACCCGTGGTTCGCTGCGGTCTTCGGAGAGGTCCATGACGACGATACGTTTGTGCACGTTGACCTGGGTCGCGGCAAGGCCGATGCCTGGCGCTTCATACATTGTTTCAAACATGTCGTCGACCAACTGACGCACTTCGTCGTCCACTACGGCCACTGGTTTGGCAATAGTGCGCAGGCGCGAGTCGGGGAATTCGAGGATGTCTAAAATGGCCATAAGATCAACTGATGCACGTGTGAGGTAAAGTCGGGTCGATGGCCTGGCGGGTCTGAAGATGCCGGCTACCGTTGTAAAACGTAGCTCCTTTTTCTCAATTGAGCAGGGAGCGGGCCACGAAGGCTCTGGCGTTTCACGCGAACGCACATGATAAAGGGATTCACCGCATGAGGAAATCACTACTCGCCCTGCTGCTCCTGGCTTCGGCCGGTTTTGCGCACGGGCAAGTGCAGCTCAGGGAAGGTTTTCCACAGCAATACACCGTCGTAGCAGGAGACACACTCTGGGACATCGCCGGCAAATTCCTGCGCGAGCCCTGGAAATGGCCTGAGCTCTGGCAGGTCAATCCGCAGATCCAGAATCCCAACCTGATCTACCCAGGCGACTTGCTATCGCTGGTCTACGTCGATGGCCAGCCGCGCCTGACCCTCAATCGTGGCGCATCCCGGGGCACCATCAAGCTGTCGCCACGGGTGCGCAGTTCACCGGTGGCCGACGCGATCCCGAGCATCCCGCTACAAGCGATCAACAGTTTCCTGCTGAGCAATCGCATCGTCGACAAGGCCGAGGATTTCGACAAGGCGCCCTACATCGTCGCCGGTGATGCCGAAAGGGTGCTCAGTGGCACCGGTGACCGCATCTTCGCCCGTGGCCACTTCGATCAGCAGCACCCGGTCTATGGCATTTTCCGCCAGGGCAAGGTCTATACCGACCCCGAGAGCAAGGAGTTTCTGGGGATCAACGCCGACGACATTGGCGGCGGTGAGGTGGTCGCCACTGAAGGTGATGTCGCCACCCTCGCCCTGCAACGCACAACCCAGGAAGTGCGTCTTGGCGATCGGCTGTTCAGTAGCGAAGAACGGTCGATCAACTCGACGTTCATGCCCAGTGCGCCAGCCAGTGAGATCAATGGCCTGATCATCGATGTGCCGCGCGGAGTCACGCAGATTGGCGCGCTGGACGTAGTGACGCTGAACAAGGGGCAACGTGACGGCCTGGCCGAAGGCAATGTACTGGTGGTGATGAAAACAGGTGAAACCGTGCGCGATCGGATCACCGGCCAGCCGTTGAAGATTCCCGATGAGCGTGCCGGTTTGCTGATGGTATTCCGCACCTACGACAAGCTCAGTTATGGCCTGGTGCTCAACGCTTCGCGGTCCCTGGCGGTGATGGACAAGGTGCGTAATCCTTAGCCTGCTTCACAACTTACCAACAGAGTTATCCACAGCTTGTTCCTGCTGGAAAGGAACTCATAAACGATCAAGGATGATCCATGACCGTGTCTGCCATAACACCGGTTTCCCCTGCGGAACTGGAAGCTCGACTACGTCTGCATCGTTTGCCGGCGCTCGGCCCGGTGCGATTCAAAAAACTGCTTGAAGCCTTCGGCTCTGCTTCCAAAGCCATCGGTGCACCGGCCAGCGCCTGGCGTTCGCTGGGCCTGCCGATGGCCTGTGCCGAGGCGCGGCGCAGCACTGAGGTGCGCGATGGTGCCAGCCATGCATTGGCCTGGCTAGAGCGTTCGGGCCAGCATTTGTTGATGTGGGACCAGCCCGACTATCCGGCGCTGCTGGCAGAAATCAGCGCTGCACCGCCGCTGCTGTTTGTTGCTGGCAACCCGGGCATTCTGGAAAAGCCGCAGTTGGCGATGGTCGGTAGCCGTCGCGCTTCGCGACCAGGCATGGACACTGCGGCGGCGTTTTCCAGAAGCCTGGCCGGGGCAGGTTTTGTCATCACCAGTGGCTTGGCGCTGGGCATCGATGCCGCCGCGCATCAAGCTGCGCTGAATGTCGGCGGGCAAACGGTCGGCGTCCTCGGGACCGGCATCGAAAATTTTTATCCACAGCGCAACCGCAGGCTGGCTGACGACATGATCGCGTCGGGCAGCGCGGTGGTTTCCGAGTTCCCGTTGGATGCCGGCCCCACCGCGAGCAACTTTCCGAGGCGCAACCGCATCATCAGCGGGCTGTCACTCGGCGTGCTGGTGGTGGAGGCCAGCGTGGCCAGCGGTTCGTTGATCACGGCGAGGTTGGCAGCGGAGCAGGGTCGGGAGGTGTATGCGATTCCGGGATCGATTCATCATCCCGGTGCCAGAGGTTGTCATCAGTTGATCCGCGACGGTGCGACGCTGGTAGAGACCATCGAACATATCCTCGAGGCCCTGCGCGGCTGGCAGCAGTTACCCTTATCCACAGAGACGCCGACGACAAATCACCCGCTGCTGGCCCTTTTGCATGCGGCGCCTCACACCAGCGAAGCGCTGGCTGAAAGCAGCGGTTGGGCATTGCCCAAAGTGCTGGCGGCGTTGACCGAACTGGAAATGGATGGCCGTGCGAGCTGCGAAAGCGGGCGGTGGTTTGCACGGGTGAGCTAGGTTTTACAAGGAAGATCGGTAAACTGCGCAGAGCCTAATTCCGGAGAGTTTTTCATGGTCAACAGTTGGCGTGTGCAACAAGCCGCGCAAGCCGTTCGCGCAGGAGCGGTGATTGCCTATCCAACCGAGGCGGTCTGGGGTCTGGGTTGCGACCCGTGGGACGAAGAGGCGGTGGAGCGTCTGCTGCTGATCAAGGGGCGCGCAGTCGACAAGGGGCTGATCCTGGTGGCCGACAACATTCGGCAGTTCGATTTTCTCTTCGAAGATTTCCCCGAGCTGTGGATGGACCGCATGGCCAGCACCTGGCCGGGGCCGAACACTTGGCTGGTGCCCCATCAGAACCTGTTACCCGAGTGGATCACCGGGGTGCACGACACGGTGGCGCTGCGAGTCAGCGATCACCCGCTGGTGAGAGACTTGTGTGCGCTGGTCGGACCGCTGGTGTCGACATCGGCCAACCCCCAAGGAAAACCTGCGGCGCGTACGCGGTTGCGGGTGGAGCAGTATTTCCGTGGGGAGGTTGATTTCGTGTTGGGCGGCAACCTGGGCGGGCGCAAGAACCCGAGCCTGATTCGTGATCTGGCGACGGGGAATGTGATTCGTCCGGCTTGAGACCGTGGTGCCTTCATCGCGAGCAAGCCCGTTCCTACGGGTTTGTGAACGGCGTAGCCCCCTGTAGAAGCGAGCTTGCTTGCGATGGGGACCTCAAGGCAACAGGATGGTCGAACCGGTCGTACGCCGCGCCGACAACTCGGTCTGCGCCTTCGCCGCTTCAGCCAGCGGATAGCGCTGGCTGATATCGACCTTCAGCTTGCCGCTGATGATCATCTCGAACACTTCATCTGCCATGCGCTGCAGGTTTTCGGCGTTGTTGGCGTAGGTCGCCAGGGTTGGCCGGGTGACGTACAGCGAGCCTTTCGCCGAAAGAATGCCCAGGTTCACCCCATCCACGGCACCGGAAGCATTGCCGAAACTCACCACCAGGCCGCGAGGTGCGGTGCTGTCCAGCGAGGTCAGCCAAGTGTCCTTGCCGACGCCGTCGTACACCACCGGCACCTTCTTGCCGTCAGTCAACTCCAGCACCCGTTGTGCGACGTTTTCCACGCTGTAATCGATGGTCGCCCATGCACCGTTGGCTTTCGCCAGCGCGGCTTTTTCCGGCGAACTGACCGTGCCGATCAGCTTCACGCCGAGAGCCTTGGCCCATTGGCAGGCCAGGGAACCGACACCGCCGGCCGCCGCGTGGAACAGGATGGTTTCGCCACCCTTGAGCTCATAGGTCTGGCGCAACAGGTATTGCACCGTCAGGCCCTTGAGCATGACGCCGGCGGCCTGTTCGAAGCTGATTGCATCCGGCAGATGAACCAGATTGGCTTCCGGCAGTACGTGCACGTCGCTGTAGGCACCCAGTGGGCCACTGCCGTAGGCCACGCGGTCACCGACCTTGAAGCGAGTCACCGCGCTGCCTACGGCCTCGACCACGCCCGCGCCTTCGGAGCCCACGCCAGACGGCAAGGACGGCGGCGCGTAAAGGCCGCTGCGGTAGTAGGTATCGATGAAATTCAGGCCGATGGCCTTGTTCGTCACGCGCACTTGCTGCGGGCCGGGCTCGGCCGGTTGGTAATCCACATACTCAAGTACTTCGGGCCCGCCATGGGTGCGGAACTGGACACGCTTTGCCATCAGAACTCTCCTTGGGTCTTGGTACCAGGGCTGTAACGCCAAGCCCTCTATCGGACTCCTAAGCTTGATCTTCGTCAACAGCGACGCGGGCGCCTGCGATGTTATGCTACGCGCCCATTTGCGCCGGACCCCGCTCCGCTGGGGCGCCGCGTAGTTTTGCCCTGATCCAAGGTGATGACATGACGACCCGCACCGAGGCCGTAAAAGCCTATCTGCTCGACCTGCAAGACCGCATTTGTGCTGCCCTGGAAGCCGAAGACGGCGCCACGCAGTTCGTCGAAGACGCCTGGACCCGTGCGGCAGGCGGCGGCGGTCGCACCCGGGTGATCGAGAATGGCGCGGTCATCGAAAAGGGCGGCGTGAACTTTTCCCACGTTTTTGGCAGCGGTCTCCCACCGTCCGCCAGCGCCCATCGGCCGGAATTGGCCGGGCGTGGCTTCGAAGCCCTGGGCGTGTCGCTGGTGATTCACCCGCACAACCCGCAGGTGCCAACTTCCCACGCCAACGTGCGTTTTTTCATCGCGGAAAAAGAAGGTGAAGAACCGGTCTGGTGGTTTGGCGGCGGCTTTGACCTCACCCCCTACTACGGCAATGTCGAAGACTGTGTGCATTGGCACCGTGTTGCCGAGCAGGCCTGCGCGCCGTTCGGTCCAGACGTCTACTCACGCTACAAGGCCTGGTGCGACAGCTATTTCCATATCAAGCATCGCCACGAGCCACGCGGTATTGGCGGCCTGTTTTTCGATGACTTGAACGAGTGGGACTTCGACACCTGCTTCGCCTTCATCCGTGCCATCGGTGATGCCTACATCGACGCCTACCTGCCAATCGTGCAGCGCCGCAAGAACGATACGTTCACCGCCCAACAGCGCGAGTTCCAGGAATTTCGTCGCGGCCGTTACGTCGAGTTCAACCTGGTGTATGACCGAGGCACGCTGTTCGGCCTGCAGTCGGGTGGGCGCACCGAGTCGATCCTGATGTCGCTGCCACCCCAGGTTCGCTGGGGCTATGACTGGAAAGCCGAGCCGGGCACCGAAGAAGCCCGTCTGACCGAGTATTTCCTGCAAGATCGCGATTGGTTGGCCGAGGCCTGAACGAGGAAACCTGATGGACCGTTACGTCGTATTCGGCAACCCGATTGGCCACAGCAAGTCGCCGATGATTCACCGGTTGTTTGCCGAGCAGACCGCTCAGCAACTGGATTACAGCACTTCACTGGCGCCGCTCGAGGATTTTTCGGTCTTCGCCCGGGGATTTTTCCTCGAAGGGCGCGGGGCGAATGTGACGGTGCCGTTCAAGGAAGAAGCGTTTCGCCTGGCAGACAGCCTGACGGCGCGTGCCCAACGGGCTGGCGCGGTGAACACCCTGAGCAAACTCGCCGACGGCACCCTGCTGGGCGACAACACCGATGGTGCCGGACTGGTGCGGGACCTGACGGTCAATGCCGGGTTCAGCCTCAAGGGCAAACGCATCCTGCTGCTCGGCGCCGGTGGTGCGGTGCGTGGAGCGCTGGAACCACTTTTGGCCGAGCAGCCGGCTTCGGTGATCATCGCCAACCGCACGGTGGAAAAGGCCGAGCTGCTGGCCGAGCTGTTTGCGGACCTGGGGCCGGTGTCGGCCAGTGGTTTCGATTGGCTGCACGAGTCGGTGGACCTGATCATCAACGCGACGTCGGCGAGCCTGTCCGGTGATGTCCCGCCGATTGCCGGCAGCCTGGTCGAGCCCGGCAAGACCGTCTGCTACGACATGATGTACGGCAAGGAACCGACTGCGTTCTGCCGCTGGGCAACGCAGCAGGGCGCAGCGGTGTCGATGGATGGCCTGGGCATGCTCGCGGAGCAGGCGGCGGAAGCCTTCTTCCTGTGGCGTGGCGTGCGCCCGGACACGGCGCCGGTGCTGGCGGAGTTGCGTCGGCAGTTGGCTGCATAAACCGGACGCTCCTACAGGGTGGTGTTTCAATCCTCGAACCGTATCGGGCACTTCTGCGCCCCCTCAAGCTTCCTCAGCTCCTCCACCACCGGCGGCCGAGCCCCACGCAGCGTCAGGCTGCGATCCTGACGCAACAGCCGTCGTGCCTCCTGATGCAGCATTTCCACCCCTGAATAGTCGATGAAGTTGATCTGCTGCGCTTCGATCACCACGCGCGCGGCGTTCATCCGTTGCAGGCGCACTTGCAGGTAATGGCTGGCGCCGAAGAAGATCGAGCCGCCGACCCGCAGAATGTCCTCGTCGCCGTCACGCCAGTGCTGGACCCGTGGTTGCGAGGTGCGTTTAAGGTAGAAGAACAGCGACGCGAGCACGCCGGCGTAGATCGCGGTTTGCAATTGCAGCAGCAGCGTGGCGACGCAGGTCAGTGCCATCACCGCGAATTCCGCGCGGCTGACCCGCAGCAAGGCACGGATGCCGCGATGGTCCACCAGCCCCCAAGCGATCAACAGAATGCTGCCTGCCATGGCCGGGATCGGAATGTGCGCAATCAGGTTGGCGCCGAAGATGGCAAACAGCGCCACCCAGACGGCGGAAAAAATCCCTGCCAGCGGTGAGCAGGCGCCGGCTTCGAAGCTCAACCCAGAGCGTGTGAAGGAGCCGGCCGACAGGGACCCGGAAAAAAACGCCCCGACAATGTTCGACAAGCCCTGTGCACGTACCTCCTGGTTCGCATCGAGCAATTGCTGTGAACGCGCCGACAGGGAGCGGGCAATCGACAGGCTGGTGACCAGCCCGAGCATTCCCACTGCGACGGCGCTGGGCAACAGTCGAAGGACCACATCCAGGTCCAGCGGCAACGGGCTGAACGGCGGCAACCGGCCGACAAAGGTACTGACCAGGCCGACATGGCCGAACATCGAGGGCCACCACCACACCACCAGCCCGCTCAGTACCAACGTGATTAACAAGGTTGGCCAGCGCGGCAACAGCATTTTCAGGATCACGCCCACCACCACGGTCGATACGCCGAGCACCAGTGAGGGGCGATCAACTTCGCCCAAGTGGTGAAACAGTGTCATGAAACTGTCCAGCGCCGTCGCCTGGTTGGGTACATCCAGCCCTAGCAGGTTGGGCATCTGGCCAATGGCGATGACCACCGCTGCGCCCAGGGTGAACCCCAGCACCACCGAGTGTGAAACGAAATTGACCAAAGCGCCGAACCGCAGCAGCCCCAACAACCACTGGAAAACCCCGGCCAGGAACGTCAGCAGCAGGATCAGCGTGATGTAGTCCTTGGAAGCCGGCACCGCCAGCGGACTGACACTGGCATACAACACAATCGAAATGGCCGCCGTAGGGCCGCAGATCAGATGCCAGGATGAACCCCACAGACAGGCGATCAGCACCGGGATGATGGCGGCGTACAGGCCGTACTCCGGTGGGAGGCCCGCGATCAGGGCGTAGGCAATGGACTGCGGTAACGCAAGAATGGCGCCGCTCAAGCCAACGATCAGGTCACGCCCGACGCTGGCGCGGGTTTGCCGGGGCAACCAACTGAGGAAGGGAAAGAGCGAATGGCGGCTTGGAAGGGCCATGGGTCCTCTCGGTCAGGGTTTTGCGAAAGAGTAACAGCAGATGACATTGTGGGAGCGGCGGTGCGCAGCTCCCACAGGGGGAGAACGTTAAAGCTTGGCCTTGACCACCGGCAACGCCTCCTTGCCATCCAGGGTCTTCACGCCGTCCAGCCACTTGTCCAGCACAGCCGGGTTGGCCTTGATCCACGCCTTGGCCGCATCGGCGTTGCTCAGCTTCTTGTTCACCACCTCAGCCATGATGCTGTTTTCCATGTCCTGGGTGAAACTCAGGTTGGTCAGCAACTTGCCAACATTCGGGCAGGCCTGGGCATAGCCCTTGCGCGTCAGGGTGTGCACGGTGCCGGTGTCACCGAAGTACTTCTCGCCACCCTTGAGGTAATGCATTTTCAACTGCACGTTCATCGGGTGAGGCGTCCAGCCGAGGAAGGTCACGAATTTCTGCTTCTTCACGGCCCGCGACACTTCAGCCAGCATGGCCTGTTCGCTGGATTCCACGAGCTTCCACTGCCCCATGTCAAAGTCGTTTTTCTTGATCATGTCCTGCAGCGAAATGTTGGCCGGCGCGCCGGAGCCGATGCCATAGATTTTCTTGTCGAACTTGTCGGCGTATTTGTTCAGGTCGGCAAAGTTATGCACACCCGCGTCCCAGACATAGTCCGGCACGGCGAGGGTGAATTCGGTGCCGTCGAGGTTTTTCGCCAGTTGCGTCACGTCACCGGTAGCCACGAATTTGTCGTAGAAACCTTGTTGCGCTGGCATCCAGTTACCCAGGAACACGTCGACCTGGCCGTCCTTCAAACCCCCGAAGGTGATGGGCACCGCGAGGGTGTCGACCTTGGCCTTGTAGCCCATGCCGTCCAGCAGAAACCCGGTGATGGCGTTGGTCGCGGCAATGTCACTCCAGCCGGGATCGGCCATCTTCACCGTCTCGCAGCTCTTGTCGTCGGCAAATGCCGAGGCACTGCCCAGAGCCAACAGACCGATTGTCAGTGCTGTGGATAACTTTTGCATGGACTTCCCCTTAACATTATTGGTTTTGGCAGGGTTGTGGATAACGTGCTTTGCGCTCCAGGTCGTCGAGGTCGATGTGGTTGCGCATGTACTGCTGACTGGCGTCCACCAGTGGCTGGTGATCCCAGCTCTTCAGCTTGCCGATGGTCAGCGCATCGGCAACGAAACGCCGACGACGTTGACTGGCGAGCACCTGCTGGTGAATCGCCGGGATATCCCATTTGGCCCGTGCTTCGGCGAGAAATTCATCGAACAGCCCACGATGTTGCGCAGACTGGCTGAGTTCTTCCTGCTCGCAGGGGTCATTGTTTATGTCGAAGAGCAGGCAAGGGTCTTGCTCGCTGTAGATGAATTTGTAGGCGCCGCGGCGAATCATCATCAACGGGCTGGTGGTGCCTTCGGCCATGTACTCACCAAACACTTCGTCATGACCGCCCTGCCCTTGCAGGTGCGGCACCAGGGAGCGACCATCCAGTGGCAACCCCGGCTCCAGTGAGCCGCCAGCCAGTTCGACGAAGGTGGGCAACAGGTCGGCGGTCGACACGGCGGCGCTGACCCGTCCTGCACCGAACTGCCCGGGCGCGGTGATCAACATCGGTACGCGGGCTGACATTTCGAACCAGTGCATTTTGTACCAGAGCCCGCGTTCGCCGAGCATGTCGCCATGGTCGCCGGAAAAGACGATGATGGTGTCGTCGATCAACCCGGTTTCTTCGAGCGTTTGCAGGAGTTTGCCGACGTTGCTGTCGATATAGCTGCACGCACCGAAGTAGGCGCGTCGCGCGTCGCGGATCTTATCCACAGGCAACGGCTTGTCCCATAAGTCGTAAACCTTGAGCAAACGTTGGGAGTGAGGGTCGAGCTCGCTCTGCGCCGGCGTTTCCGGCAACGGGATCTCACTGTCTTCGTACAGATTCCAGAACGCCTTGGGAATCGTGTACGGGTCGTGCGGGTGAGTCATCGACACGGTCAGGCAAAACGGCTGGTCGCCCTCTTCGCGCACGTGATCGAACAGATACTGCTGGGCCTTGAATACCACCTCTTCATCGAAATCCAGCTGGTTGGTACGCACGCACGGCCCGGCTTGCAGCACCGAAGACATGTTGTGATACCAGGTGGGACGCACATCCGGCTCGTCCCAGTTTACCGCCCAGCCGTAGTCGGCTGGGTAGATGTCGCTGGTCAGGCGTTCTTCATAGCCGTGCAGTTGGTCCGGACCGCAAAAGTGCATCTTGCCCGACAGCGCCGTCCGGTAGCCCAGGCGACGCAGATAGTGGGCGTACGTCGGCACGTCGGCGGGGAAATCGGCAGCGTTGTCATAGGCGCCGATCTTGCTCGGCAACTGACCGCTGACCAGGGTAAAACGCGACGGCGCGCACAGGGGGCTATTGCAGTAGGCGGCATCGAACACCACGCCTTGGGCGGCGAGGCGGCTGAGATTCGGGAGTTTGATAGGCGAAGGGCCGTAGAACGGCAACATTGGCGCGGCCATTTGATCGGCCATGATGAAAAGAATGTTCTTGCGCTTCATGTGATCGCGGCATTCCATAGTGAATATTTATGCGAAAGTGCTGCAATCGAGGATGGATTCCATGCTCTTTGTGGTAAAGCCCATGCAAGACAATGACTAGGATAAGCACAGCTTATGTATGACGCCTTGGGTGATTTGTCCCTGGATCTGCTTCGGGCTTTCGAGGCGGCTGCGCGCCAACGCAGTTTCACCGCTGCGGCTGTGGAGCTGGGCACGACGCAGCCGGCGATCAGTCAGCAGATCAAGCGTCTGGAAGATCAACTCGCCACGCGTTTGTTCGACCGCATTTATCGCGGCATAGAAATGACCGAGGCTGGGGCGATCCTATTTGAGCAAGTTCAGCTCGGTTTGCTGAATATCGATGCAGGATTGAGCGCAATCAGCACTCAGAATCAACACGAAGTGTTACAGGTTGCCACCGATTTCGCCTTCGCCGCCTATTGGTTGATGCCGCGTCTGCACCGTTTCCATGCGGCCAACCCGCAGGTGGATGTCAGCCTGGTCACCAGCGAGCGGAGCCTCAACATGCTGCGCACGGATATCGATGTGGCCGTGTTGTTCGGTGATGGCCGATTCAAGCAGGGCGAAAGTCATTGGCTGTTCAGTGAAGAGGTCTTTCCGGTATGCAGCCCACTGCTGGTGGCGGACCGACCCCTGCCCTTGCCCGCTCAAGCGTTGCTGGAGTTACCTCTGTTGCATTTACGCGGCGAGAACAGCAGCAAATGGTTCGATTGGAGTGGCGTGTTTCGTGGACTCGGCCTTAGCTCGGCGCCTGCGCCTGGCCAGTTGCGCTTTGACAATTACACGCTGCTGATCCAGGCCGCGATTGGTGGCCAGGGTGTGGCAATCGGTTGGCGGCACCTTGTGGATAACTTGCTGGAGCAGGGGTTGTTGTGTCGTCCGATTGCCGACACGGTCATTTCCCGTCAGGGTTACTACGTGGTGCTGCCGCCCCGCAAACGACGCGGGGCGCTGATCCAGCAGTTCGTCGACTGGTTGATGGCCGAACAGGCCAGCAGCGCGCAATCGCTCAGCGGCCTGACATTGCCGTCTATTGCGGTGTAGTACCCACGAAGCTGATGTGCTCACCCACGTGCAGGTTCAAGTGCATTTCATCGGCGATACCTGTCGCGACGCGACTGAGACGTTCGAGCGGTTCGGCCAAGCCGGGTTCCAGACTGCTGCTGACCTGGCTGAAATGCTCGATGGTCAGCCCCGCCACGCCTCGCGGTGCGTCGATCAGCGTCCAGTGCAGCGAGCTGCTTTGCAGGGCCTCGCGGATTTCTTCTGCGGCGTGGCGCTGCAGTTGGTCCTCAATCTCCGGGTCATCCAGCAGTTCGAAATCACCCACCAGAAACAATCGCGAAATGCCCGCCGCCTGCAGGCCATCGACTAATGCATCAACCGCCAGCACTTGCTCCACAGGCCCCGGCACAATGCTTCTTTCCACGTGCTCGCTGTTGAATGGCAGCCCTGGTGCATCCAGCAGGCAGATCACTGCCGAGCAGCCCGCCACGCTCTGCTTGACCCGCTCGGCATCGAACAGGTCACCGGTCTTGGTGCGCAAACCGGGGCGCGGGGCCAAGGCCGTCAGTTCATCGAGTATCGCGATGACTTCATGCTGACGGCGCAGCATTTCAGCCATCAGCGCACTGCCCAGGCTACTCATGGCACCATACAGCACCACTTTGATGACTGGGGTTTCTGCATTTTTCATGGCTGATCTCCACACTTTCATACGTATATGGCGTGTGACCTGCGGTAATCGGTGAGGGTTCGAATGGGTTTGGAGGGATTGCCATGCAGCAGATCAAGGGCTATCACGCCCATGTGTATTTCGACGTGAACAGCATCGATCAAGCGCGGGGGTTCTGGATGGGCGCGATCCGGCCATTGGACCTGTCTATTTTTTGATCACAGGGTTTCTTCGGCTTCACCCGGCAGGTGTTCGTCCAGGTGCAACCACGGCAGGCGGCTGTCGGTCCAGATGTGGCGCTCGGCCGGCGCCTGGTCCGGGTGATCGAGGGTGGCGATGGTCAGGTCGATGCTTTCCGGGCTCAGCCGGGTCACCAAGGCGAGCTGCGCCCCACATTTCGGACAGAAGTAGCGTACGCAACTGGCTGAAGAGTCGTACTGCGCCGGCGTGCCTGCAAGCCATTCGAAGGCTGCGGCCGGCACGGTGATCCAGGTGGTGACGATGCCGCCGCTGACCCGTCGGCAAATCGAGCAGTGGCAATGGGCGATGTCACGCAGCGGTCCGCTGAACTGGTAGCGCAGCTGGCCGCAGTGGCAGCCGCCGGCGTGGGTGTCGGTCATGTCTGTTGCTCCTGCGGTGTCTTTGATTATGCCTTCGCGAGCAAGCCCGCTCCCACAGGGTCCGCGCCGTCCTGTAGGAGCGAGCTTGCTCGCGATGGCTTCACCTCGGTATCACGCCCCGACGACCGGTCACGCATCCGGTCACCACTTTCACAGGCGAAAGCTGGCTGAAAGCTTCCCCGATTAGGATCGCCCCACTACCGGCAACAGACCGGTCGGCCAATGCCAGCGTTTACCGCTCGCACAGCCCATTAAACAACAACAATGGTGACCCTGATGTCCTTTACTACCCGCCGCTTCGCCATCACTCCGCCCGTACGCCTCGCGCTTCCCGTTCTGCGCTGACCCCTCCGGTTCGCCCAATCCCTAGCCGCGCTACGCCTGGAGTATTCCCATGCTGACTTTCCTTGGCTTCGCCATGGTCATCACGTTCATGTTCCTGATCATGACCAAGCGCCTGTCTGCGCTGATCGCCCTGATCATCATCCCGATCCTCTTCGCCCTGTTCGGTGGTTTCGCCCCGAAAATCGGCCCGATGATGCTCGAAGGCATCACCAAGCTTGCGCCAACTGGCGTGATGCTGATGTTCGCCATTCTGTACTTCGCCCTGATGATCGACTCCGGCCTATTCGACCCGGCCGTGCGCAAGATCCTCAAGATGGTCAAGGGCGATCCCCTGAAAGTTTCGGTCGGCACCGCCGTTCTGGCGCTCGTTGTCTCCCTCGACGGTGACGGCGCGACCACTTACATGATCTGCGTGGCCGCGATGCTGCCGCTGTACAGCCGTATTGGCATGAGCCCGCGCATCATGGCCGGTCTGATCATCCTCGCCGGTGGCGTGATGAACATGACCCCATGGGGTGGTCCGACCGCCCGTGCCGCCAGTGCGCTGCATGTCGACCCGTCGGCGATCTTTGTCCCGATGATCCCGGCGATGGCCGCTGGTGTGGTGGCGATCCTGGCCATCGCTTACTTCTACGGCAAGCGTGAGCGTGCGCGCCTGGGTGAGCTGCACCTGGTGGGTGATGAAATCGACCACAGCGAAATCAGCGTTTCGCAGTTCCCGGATGCCCGTCGTCCGAAGCTGATCTGGTTCAACGGCGCATTGACCCTGGCGCTGATGTGCACCCTGATCGCCGGTCTGTTGCCGCTGCCAGTGCTGTTCATGGTGGCGTTCAGTATTGCGATGATCGTCAACTACCCTTGCCTGCAACAGCAGAAGGATCGCGTCGCAGCGCATGCTGGTAGTGTGCTGGCGGTAGTCGGCCTGATCTTCGCGGCGGGCATTTTCACCGGTATCCTCACCGGCACCGGCATGGTCGACGCGATGTCCAAGAGCTTGCTCGCGGTTATCCCGGATTTCCTTGGGCCGTACCTGGCCGTGATCACCGCGCTGGTGAGCATGCCGTTCACGTTCTTCATGTCGAACGACGCGTTTTATTACGGCGTGCTGCCCGTGCTGGCCGAAGCCGCCAGCCATTACGGTATAACCGCAGTGGAAATGGCACGTGCCTCGATCGTCGGTCAGCCCGTCCACTTGCTGAGCCCGCTGGTACCATCCACCTATCTGTTGGTGGCGCTGGCCGGTATCGACTTCGGTGACCACCAACGCTTTACCCTGAAATGGGCAGTGCTGGTGTGCATGTGCATACTGGTTGCTGCATTGCTGATGGGGATTTTTCCGCTGTTCAGCACTCTATAAGCCCAAGACTCACCATAAAGAGTCCAGGCTTCGTTGATTGAAGCCCGGACTTTTTTGGTTTAACACTCGCTCAAAGGAATACACATGGAATGGCTGACCAACCCTGAGATCTGGGTTGCCTTCTTTACCCTGACTGCCCTGGAAATCGTCCTGGGTATCGATAACATCATCATGATTTCGATCCTGGTCAGCCGCATGCCCAAGCACATGCAGGCGCGTACCCGTATCTTCGGCCTGGCGCTGGCCATGGTCACGCGCATCCTGTTGCTGCTGTCCATCACCTGGGTCATGCGCCTCACGGCCGATCTGTTCGAAGTGTTCGGCCAGGGCATTTCCGGGCGAGACCTGATTCTGTTCTTCGGTGGCCTGTTCCTGTTGTGGAAAAGCTCGCAAGAGATGTACCACGCACTGGAAGGCGAAGACGAAACCAACGACGAGCCAAGCGGCAAGGGCGGCAATTTCCTCTACACCATCATCCAGATCGCGATCATCGACATCGTGTTCTCGCTGGACTCGGTCATCACCGCCGTCGGCATGGTTTCCCATGTGCCGGTCATGGTCGCGGCGATCATCGTGGCCGTCCTGGTGATGATGTTGGCCGCCGGCACCATCAGCGATTTCATCGACAAGCACCCGTCGCTGAAAATGCTGGCGCTGTCGTTCCTGCTGGTGGTGGGTACCGTGCTGATTGCCGAAGCCTTCGACGTTCACGTGCCTAAAGGTTACGTCTACTTCGCGATGGGCTTCTCGCTCGCGGTAGAGGCCATCAACATCAAGATGCGCACCGCCATCGCCAGGAAGAAAAAGCAGCAGGACCCGGTGAAACTGCGCAAGGACATTCCGGGACAGTAACCCGAAACGCCGGACTTCTGTAGGAGCGAGCATGCTCGCGATGGACTCGAAAACGCCACGGGGTGCCAGGTACCCAGCGTTATCATTGACGACCATCGCGAGCATGCTCGCTCCTACAGGGGTAATGCGCTTCACATGACGGTTTTGTTTCAAACCTTTCTTTGGCTGTGCGATGCTGGCGCGCAGACCGTTAGCCAACTACAGCTTAAGTACAAGACGTAGAAATTCGCGCGGTACCGTCAACTTGCTCCATTGGGGCGCTATCACCACAGGGGGCCTGTATGCTCACCCTGCTCAATCTGCTTTCCGCCGTGGCCCTGCTGATTTGGGGCACGCACATCGTCCGAACCGGCATCCTGCGGGTCTACGGTTCCAATCTTCGCCATGTAATCGGCCAGAACATGTCCAGGCGTTGGCTGGCATTTCTGTCGGGCATTGCCGTCACGGCCATGGTCCAGAGCAGCAACGCCACGGCGATGCTCGTGACGTCCTTCGTCGGCCAGGGATTGATGGCGCTGACCCCTGCCCTGGTGACCATGCTAGGGGCCGATGTCGGTACGGCGCTGATGGCGCGGGTGTTGACCTTCGACCTGTCCTGGCTGTCGCCGCTGCTGATCTTTCTGGGGGTCATTTTCTTCCTGTCGCGCAAGCAGACCCGTCTCGGCCAGATGGGCCGCGTGGCCATCGGCCTGGGGCTGATCATCCTGGCGCTGCAACTGATCGTCGAAGCAGCCGACCCGATTACCCACGCCAAAGGCGTCAAGGTGATTTTCGCTTCGCTGACCGGCGACATCCTGCTCGATGCCCTGATGGGGGCGCTGTTCGCCATGATTTCCTACTCCAGCCTGGCAGCGGTGTTGCTGACCGCGACCCTGGCCGGTGCCAAAGTGATCAGCCTGCCGGTAGCCTTGGGCCTGGTCATTGGCGCCAACATCGGCAGCGGTGTCCTGGCCTTCCTCAGCACCAGCATGCAAAACGCCGCCGGGCGTCAGGTGGCCCTGGGCAGCCTGTTGTACAAATTGATCGGGCTGCTGCTGATCATCCCGGTGCTCGATCCGTTGGTGCACTGGATCGACAGCCTGGATTTCAGCCCGCAGGAAATGGTTATCGGCTTTCACCTGCTCTATAACTCCGCGCGCTGCCTGATTTTGCTGCCCACCGTCGGGCCGATGGCCAGGTTCTGTGCCTGGGTGCTGCCGGAGCAACCCCAAGCCAACGGCATGGCCAAACCCCGGCACCTCGATCCGACGGCGCTGGTCACGCCCAGTCTGGCGCTGGCTAATGCGTCTCGGGAAACCCTGCGCATGGGCGATCTGATCGACCACATGCTTGAGGCCATGCTGGATGTGCTGCAGGGCAAGCAAACCGCCGTCACCCAGGAAATACGCCGTCTGACCGATGATGTCGAAGCGCTGTACAGCGCGATCAAACTCTATCTGGCGCAGATGCCCCGCGAAGACCTCAGTGACCAGGACAGCCGCCGCTGGGCGGAAATCATCGAGCTGGCGATCAACCTCAAGCTGGCCAGCGACCTGATCGAGCGCATGCTGCGCAAAGTCCAGCAACAGAAAACCTCACAGCGCCGCTCGTTTTCGGAGGTTGGCCTGGAAGAGTTGGCGGGGCTGCAAAGCCAGTTGATCTCGACATTGCGCCTGGGCCTGTCGGTGTTTCTCAGTGCCGACAAGGAAAGCGCCCGTCAGCTGCTGCGCGAGAAACGTCGCTTCCGCGCACAGGAACGCCGCCTGGCCCACGCCCATGTCAGCCGCTTGCAACGTAAAATTGTGCAAAGTCTGGAGACCAGTTCGCTGCACCTGGAGCTGATCGCCGATATGAAGCGTCTGAGCTCTCTGTTCTGCAGCAGTGCCTATGTGGTGCTGGAAAACGCCGACACCGGGGCACTGATGGTCGACGATTTGGCTGACATCACACATTCGCCTTGAACGTCTGGCACAGTGATCAGTCAGTAACTTGGGTTCAGCCTTAAGGCCAATCGCGGGCAAGCCCGCTCCCACAGGGTGTTGTGAGCACCACAGAACTCATGTGGGAGCGGGCTTGCCCGCGATGAGGCCCTGACTGACGAAACGGATCCCTGACTGACTGCCCGGAAGCTTCTTATGCGTTGCCTGTTGTTCGCCTGCCTGCTGCTGTGCTCCCTCCCTTCGTTCGCCCTGGATCGCTTCCAGGTTGAGGGCTATACGCTGCGCAACGGCCTGCAACTGCTGCTCAAACCGGGCAGCGAGCGCGGGCATGTGGCGATTCGGCTGGTGGTAGGTGTCGGCATCGATGATTTCAGCTGCGCCGACAAAGAGCTGCCGCACCTGCTCGAACACTTGCTGTTCAGCGGTATCGACGCCACCGGTGAAGGTGGCCTGGAAGAGCGCATGCAGGCACTCGGTGGTGAGTGGAACGCCTTCACCAGCAACGCCGACACCACATTCGTCATCGAAGCCCCGGCGAAGAACCAGCGCAAGGTGCTCGACCTGCTCCTGGCGTTGCTCACGCAGACCCGCATCGATGACCACGCGATCAACGCCGCCAAGCAGGTGGTCGAGCGAGAGGACGGCGGTCACTACACCCATCTGCAACGCTGGCTGGATCGTCAGGACCTCGGTCATACCGCGAGCAATCAACTGGCGGTGGAACTGGGCCTCAGATGCCAGGAGCGGCCCGAAGTCGATCACCTGACCCGCGAACAACTGGAGTCGGTGCGCAAGGCCTGGTACGCGCCGAACAACATGACTCTGATCGTCGTCGGCGACCTTGAGCGTCTGCTGCCGGCTTATCTGGAGCGGGCCTGGGGTGCGCTCAAGGCGGTAGACCCGAGCGAGCATCCGCCCTTGCCGGTGATCCTGGCCAGCGCCGCCCATGAGCGTACCTTGAGCCGCGGCCTCGTGGGCGACACGGCCAAACTGCACTGGCTAGTGCCGGAACCGGTGCTGGACGATGTCAATGACGCCACCTTCGACTTGCTCAAGGACTACCTGGACTGGGCGCTGTATCGCCAGTTGCGCCTGGCGCACAGCCTGTCCTACGGTCCCTCGGCCGAGCGCGAGGTATTTGGCGGGGTGGGCTTCATGAGCCTCAATGCCGATCTTGAGCGAGGCGATGTATCAAAGGCTGCGCGGGCGCTGGACGAATTGAAGGCCGGCCTGCTCAAGAACGGCCTCGACGCCGACACCTTCAATCGCCTCAAGCAGGCCGCCATGGCCCGCCAGGCCTGGGCCGTGCAAGGCAACAGCGCATTGGCGGATTACTACTGGAGTGCGCTGGGCGATTACGAGGACGGTCGATTCTCTGACCCGGCCCGGGAGTTGCGCAGCGTGACCCTGGCGCAAGCGAACAAGGCCATGCGTGAATTGCTGATCCAGCCGGGTTACCTGCGGGTGGAGAAGCCGCTGCTGGGTGATGATCAGTTGATCGTGGCGATCGCCGCCGTCCTGGGTCTTCTCGTATTGGTGCTGCTGGGTTGGTGCTGGCGCGCGCGGAAAACGGTGCAGGATCGGCTCGCCACAACGACCCGCGGGCGGTAACCTGTCGAGGATTTTTCCCACGACTACTGCGAATCGCCGAATGCCGACCCTGACCTTGTACGTACAGCGCCTTCTCGAATTGATGAAGCGCTACCCAGGCGTCATTGCGCTCGGCGGTTTCATCTCCGGGGTCGCCAGTTTCATGCTGGTGGACCGCCAACAGGGCCTGGCGACCTGGATCACCGTGATCATGGTCCTCAGCTGGGTCTGGCTGATGCTGGAAAACAGCCTGACGCAGCTATTTACACGCATCTTCAAGCGAGAAATCCCACAACCTTTGCTGCGTTACGCGACGCAGATGATCCACCAGGAAAGCCTGTTCTTCGTCCTGCCCTTCTTTTTCATCACCACCACCTGGAATAGCGGCCAATTGTTTTTCACCGGGCTGTTGGGCATTGCCGCGCTGATTTCCATTATCGACCCGCTCTACTACAAATGGCTGGCCCCGCGGCGCTGGGCGTTCCTGGCGCTGCACACGCTGACGCTGTTCGCCGCGCTGCTGACCGCCCTGCCCGTCATCCTGCACCTGACCACCTCCCAGAGCTTCAAGCTGGCGCTGGGCACGGCGGTGGTCCTGTCGTTCCCGAGCCTGGCGTCGATCTTCCCGATCCGTACCGTGCGCAATGCCGTGGCGATCCTGTGCATCACCGTCGGCATTGGCGCTGTGGGCTGGGTCCTGCGGTCGTGGGTGCCGCCGGCCACGCTGTGGATGACCGACGTCGCGATCAGCACGCAGATGCAGGACCGCACGCCGGGCGACAGCCTCCATGAAGTGAGCGCCGAGCAGATTCGTGGCGGCGGGCTCTATGCCTACACGGCGATCAACGCGCCACGTGGTCTGGATGAGCGGATTTATCACGTCTGGCAGTTCAATGGAAAAGAGGTCGACCGCATTGCTCTGGACATCCATGGTGGTCGCAAGGAAGGCTACCGCGCCTGGACCCATAAACAGAATTTCCCCGGCAACCCGGCGGGTGACTGGCAGGTTCGCGTGTTGACCGAGGACGGTCAGTTGATCGGTGTGTTGCGATTCAAGATCACAGACAGCACACCGACCAAAGAAAAGTAACGGGGTTCGTGCTATTACGTAGCTCTGCGTAATAGCCGAACAAGCACGGAGCTTATGACCAGCAGCACAACGCCCGGCAGTGCCCTGATGGACACATCACTCTCCCCCGCGCAATTGCGGGTCGTGGGTGACTGGACGCTCGCCCACTACGCCGCCCTCAAGGATCTGTGCGAAAAGCTGCGCGGCCAATACGACAACAACACCCACATCGACCTCAACGGCCTCGGCGCGCTCGACACCGCAGGTGCATCGCTGCTGGCGGAGTTGCTGGGCTCGGAACGTCTTGGACGATCCGCCGAACACCCTGATTGCACCTTGCCCACTGCGGATCGGGCGTTGTTGCAGACGGTGTATCGCTCGATGACCGATTTCTGCGTACCGATCAAGGAGCCGGAGATCAGCGTCGGCATCCAATTGTTGACGCGCATCGGCCGTGCGGTGGATGCCGTCTGGCAGGACACCCTGCAACTGCTGGGTTTCGTCGGGCTGATCCTGGAAACCCTCGCCCGCGGATTGTTTCGCCCCTGGCGTTGGCGGATCACGCCGATGGTTGCGCACATCGAGCAGACCGGCCTCGACGCCGCGCCCATCGTCGCCCTGCTCACGTTCCTGGTGGGCGCCGTGGTGGCGTTCCTCGGGGCGACGGTACTGGCCAACTTCGGCGCGACGGTGTTTACGGTCGACCTGGTGGCCTTTTCCTTCCTGCGCGAGTTTGCCGTACTGCTGACAGCGATCCTGATGGCCGGCCGCACGGCCAGCTCGTTCACCGCGCAGATTGGCTCGATGAAGGCCAACGAAGAAATCGACGCCATTCGCACCATCGGCCTCGACCCCATGGAGCTGCTGGTGGTGCCACGGGTGCTGGCATTATTGGTGTCGCTGCCGATGCTGACGTTCCTGGCGATGATCTCCGGAATCGTCGGCGGCGGTGTGGTCTGTGCCCTGTCGCTGGATATTTCCCCGGCGATGTTCCTGTCCTTGCTGCATTCGGACATCGGCGTTCAGCATTTTCTGGTGGGGATCGTCAAAGCGCCGATCTTCGCGTTTCTCATTGCCGCGATTGGCTGCCTGGAAGGTTTCAAGGTCAGCGGCAGTGCCGAATCGGTCGGCGCCCATACGACATCGAGCGTTGTGCAGTCGATCTTCGTGGTGATCGTGCTTGATGCCGTGGCCGCCCTGTTTTTCATGGAGATGGGATGGTGAGTCGTCCACTGCGTGCGCCCTCCGAGGCGGTGATCGAGGTACGTGGCCTGTGCAATCGCTTTGGCAGCCAAAGCGTGCACGAAAACCTCGACCTGGATTTGAACAAGGGCGAAATCCTTGCCGTGGTCGGCGGATCCGGCAGCGGCAAGTCGGTGCTGCTGCGCAGCATTGTCGGCTTGCGCCAGCCCAGCGAAGGCATGGTGAAGGTGTTCGGCAAGAACCTGCCGACCCTGTCTGAACATGAGCGCTCGCTGGTCGAGCGGCGGTTTGGCGTCTTGTTCCAGAAAGGCGCCCTGTTTTCTTCGCTGACGGTGACCGAAAACGTCGCCCTGCCCCTGATCGAACACGCAGGTCTGAGCCGTGAGGATGCCGAGCACCTGGCAGCAGTGAAACTGGCGCTGGCCGGCCTGCCGCTTTCCGCCGCCGACAAATACCCTGCCTCGCTGTCCGGCGGGATGATCAAGCGCGCTGCGCTGGCCCGGGCGTTGGCGCTGGACCCGGACATCCTCTTTCTCGACGAACCAACCGCCGGCCTTGACCCGATTGGGGCGGCCGCCTTTGACCAGTTGATCCTGACATTGCGCGATGCGCTGGGCTTCAGTGTGTTCCTGATCACTCACGACCTCGATACCCTTTACACCATCACTGACCGCGTAGCCGTGCTGGCGCAGAAAAAAGTGCTGGTGGCAGGCCCCATCGATGTCGTCGCCGAAACCGATGATGCGTGGATTCACGAATATTTCCACGGCCCTCGCGGCCGCGCGGCGTTGACCGCCGCCCAACAGTTGAAAGAGGTCTGACATGGAAACCCGAGCCCATCATGTATTGATCGGCCTGTTCACGGTGATCGTCGTCGCAGGCGCCCTGCTCTTCGGCTTGTGGTTGGCCAAGTCCAGCGTCGACACCGAGTTCAAGGACTATGAAGTGGTCTTCAACGAGGCCGTCAGCGGCTTGTCCAAAGGCAGTTCGGTGCAGTACAGCGGGATCAAGGTCGGCGACGTGGTGACCTTGCGTCTGGACCCGAACGACCCGCGCCGGGTGCTGGCGCGCATTCGCCTGGGCGGTGACACGCCAATCAAGGAAGACACCCAGGCCAAACTGGCACTGACCGGGGTGACCGGAACGTCCATCATCCAGCTCAGTGGCGGTACCCCGCAGAGCCCGGCCCTCAAGGGCAAGGACGGTGAGTTGCCGACCATCGTCGCCTCGCCCTCGCCCATCGCGCGCCTGCTCAATGACAGCAACGACCTGATGTCCGGCGTGAACATGCTGATGCACAACGCCAACCTCCTGTTCTCCAGCGAAAACGTCGAACGCATCGGCAAGACCCTGGAACACCTGGAACAAACCACCGGCACCATCGCCGAACAACGTGGCGATATCCGCCTGGCGATGCAGCAATTGGCGTCGGTCGGCAAGCAGGCCAGTGGCATGCTGGAGCAGACGTCGACCCTGATGCGCAACGCCAATGGCTTGCTCAATGATCAGGGCAAGCAGGCGTTCGGCAGCGCGGAGCAAGCCATGAAGTCGCTGGAACAGAGCAGCGCCACCCTCAATAAGCTGCTCAGCAGCAACCAGGATTCGCTCAACAACGGTATGCAGGGACTCAATGGCCTGGCACCGGCGGTGCGAGAACTGCGTGAGACGCTGACGTCGTTGCGGGCCATTTCACAGCGCCTGGAAGCCAATCCCAGCGGCTACCTGCTGGGCACTGACAAGAACAAGGAATTCACGCCATGAAGCTGTGTCACATTGCTCTCCTTGGCGCCTTCGCGGTGACCAGCGCCTGCTCGATCCTGCCCAAGGCCGAGCCCTCCGATGTGTATCGTTTGCCTTCGTCCCAGAGTGGCGCAGCCAGCAGCCATGGCACCGCGCAAAGCTGGTCGCTGCGCCTGGTCAAGCCGCAGGCCAGCGAGGCGTTGAACAGTCGCAACATCGCGGTGATCCCCCAAGGGGATCTGATCAGCAGCTACAAGGCTTCACGTTGGAGCGACCCTGCGCCGGAACTGCTGCGCAATCGTCTGCTCGATGGCTTCCAGCATGATGGCCGGGTGTCGTTGTTGAGCACCGACGACAGCAATTTCCAGGCAGACCTGGAACTGGGCGGAACCCTCCAGGCCTTCCAGACCGAGTACCAGGGCAAGGCCGTCAGCGTCGTGGTGCGCCTGGATGCCTTACTGGTGCGTGGTTTTGACCAGCGCATCCTCGCCAGCCGCCGCTTCGAAGTGCGTCAGCCGCTGGGCGACGTCGCCGTCCCATCGGCGGTGAGCGGGTTTGGTCGGGCCAGTGATCAACTGACGGCGCAGGTGGTCAACTGGGCGGTGGAACAAGGCCAGAAGGTGGCGCCAGCGCGCCCGTGAGGCCAATGATCCCCCTGTAGGAGCGAGCTTGCTCGCGATGCGGTGTGCCATGGAACATCTAGGGTGGCTGATACTCCGCGATCGCGAGCAAGCTCGCTCCTACAAGGGAATTTGGGTTAACCGAAGAACCAATAACAAACCCCAATTGCCCCCAGCACCCCAGCCAACTCCGCCAGCAACGCACAGCCCACCGCATGCCGGGCGCGCTGGATGCCCACCGCGCCGAAGTACACTGCCAGCACATAGAAGGTCGTCTCGGTGCTGCCCTGAATCGTCGCCGCCACCAGCGCCGGGAAACTGTCCACGCCGGAGGTTTTCATGGTTTCGATGAGCATTGCCCGGGCAGCGCTGCCGGAAAACGGCTTGACCATCGCCGTCGGGAGCGCATCGACGAAGCGGGTGTCCCAGCCGGCCCATTCCACCAGGTGACGAATGCCATCGAGGCCGAAATCCAGCGCCCCGGAAGCACGCAGCACCCCAATCGCACAAAGCATCGCCACCAGATACGGCAGCAGGTTCTTCGCCACATCGAAGCCTTCTTTCGCTCCTTCGACAAAGGCCTCGTAGACCTTCACCTTGCGCAGCGCGCCGATGATCAAAAACAGCATGATCAGGCCGAACAGCGTGAGGTTGCCCAGGATCGATGACAGGCCGGCCAATGCAGTGGCCGACATCGTGGCCAACAGCGCCATGAAGCCGCCAAGCAAGAGAACGCCGGGAATCAGGTAGGCCAGCACCACCGGGTCCCAGACCCGCAGGCGCTGCATGAACGCGACGGCGAGGAAACCCACGATGGTGGAGCAACTGGTGGCCAGCAGGATGGGCAGGAACACCAGCGTCGGGTCAGGCGCGCCTTGCTGGGCGCGGTACATGAAGATCGTCACCGGCAGCAGGGTCAGCGAGGAGGCGTTGAGCACCAGGAACAGGATCTGCGCGTTGCTGGCAATGGTGTCGCTGGGGTTGAGTTCCTGCAATGCCTTCATGGCCTTGAGGCCGATGGGGGTGGCGGCATTGTCCAGGCCCAGGCCATTGGCGGCGAAGTTCAGGGTGATCAGGCCGATGGCGGGGTGGCCGGGCGGCACTTCGGGCATCAGGCGCAGGAACAGGGGCCCCAGCGCCTTTGCCAGCCATTCGACGATCCCGGCTTTCTCGGCGATCCGCAGGAAGCCCAGCCAGAGGGTGAGGGTGCCGAACAACAGCACCATGACTTCGACCGACAACTTGGCCATGGCGAAAATACTCTCCACCATCGCCGCAAAGATTCCGGCGTTGCCGCCGATCAGCCACTGCGCCAGCGCCGACACGGCGGCCACGATGAAGAAGCCAAGCCACAGGCCATTTAGCATCAGTCAAATCCCCCAAAAGATGCGCGAATGATAGCGGGGCGGCCAGAAACGACAAACCCCGGATTGTTCCGGGGTTTGTTTGGGTGCTGGGAGTTAACCCTGTGGGAGCGGGCTTGCCCGCGATGGCTTTATGTCAGCCAACAAATAGGTTGAAGCTGCCGACCTCATCGCGGGCGAGCCCGCTCCCACAGGTAAGACTTAACTGTGAGATGACTCAGCGACCGGCATTTTTTCCTTGCTGCGCCAGTGCGGCAGGGAGTTCCAGTAGCGCTGGCCCTTGGCATCGTCGTACATGCCTTCCCAGCGTGAGATGACCAGTACAGCCAGTGCATTGCCGATCACGTTCAGGGCGGTCCGCGCCATGTCCATGATGCGGTCGACACCGGCGATGAACGCCAGGCCTTCCAGTGGGATACCGACGCTGCCCAAGGTGGCCAGCAGCACGACGAAGGATACGCCTGGAACGCCGGCGATGCCTTTGGAAGTAACCATGAGGGTCAGCACCAGCAGCAGTTGCTGGCTGATCGACAAGTCGATGCCGTAGAGCTGGGCAATGAAAATCGCCGCGATGCTCTGGTACAGGGTCGAACCGTCGAGGTTGAACGAGTAGCCGGTCGGCACCACGAAGCTGCAGATGGCTTTCGGCGCACCGTAGGCTTCCATTTTCTCGATGACACGCGGCAGCACGGTTTCCGAAGATGCGGTGGAGTAGGCCAGGACCAGCTCATCCTTGAAGATGCGCATCAGCTTGATCACCGAGAAGCCGAACAGGCGAGCGATCAGGCCCAGTACCACGAAGGCGAAGAAGGCGATGGCGACGTAAACCAGTATCACCAGTTTCGCCAGCGGCAGCAGCGAAGCGAAGCCAAAATTGGCGACAGTTACCGCGATCAGGGCGAAAACGCCGATCGGGGCGTAGTTCATGATCATGTGAGTGACCTTGAACATGCTTTCCGATACGCCCTGGAACATCGTGACCAGCGGATCGCGCAGTTCCGGCTTGAGGCTCGACAGACCGAGACCGAACAGTACCGAGAAGAAGATGATTGGCAGCATTTCGCCGCGGGCCATGGCCGCGAAGATGTTGGACGGGATCAGGTTGAGGATTGTCTCGATGAACGCATGTTCATGCTGAACTTCGGCGGCGGTCGCCTGATACTTGGAAATATCCACCGTACCCAGCGTACTCATATCGATGCCGGCGCCCGGATGGAATACGTTGGCGAGCAGCAGACCGACCACGATGGCGATGGTGGTAACAATCTCGAAATAGATGATGGTCTTGAGGCCGATGCTGCCGAGTTTCTTCGCATCGCCCACGCCGGCGATACCGACGACCAGCGAGGAAATGACGATCGGGATCACGATCATCTTGATCAAACGGATAAAGATATCGCCCGCCGGTTGCAGGACGTTGCTGATCCACCAGGCCTTCTCCGCACTGAAGTGGTTGAGCAGCGCACCGATTGCAATCCCCAACACCAGACCGATGAGGATCTGCCAGGCGAGGCTGAGCTTTGCCTTCTTCATATCTTTACCCTTACTTCAGTTTGACTCGGACTGGATGCGCAAACTGGACCGCTCATGGCGAAAAAGTCGTGTGCATCCGCCCCCGTATAAGGTGCCCGGAGCGTTTTTATGGCTCTCTGGCAGCTGAAAAAAGGCGCAACTATTCCGATGCGGGGAACCGGCGTCTAATGCCGTAAACGACTACCCTATGCCGAATCGGCATGAGGTTTATGAGTCAAAAGCGACGTCGCAAATGGTTCGAATGTGACATTTCGGCGCTTCAAGTGCCGTGAACCGGTCATCTCCGAGGTGAATGATTGATTTACGGTCAGTTATCCAAGCGGTGGTTTTCAGAAAAATCCGACACTGCCTCGCGACAAAACGCCGCAAAATAGATCGAGTTTTTCTCGATGTACGGTCATGAAAATATCAACGCCTGGAAATCACGAGGGGTGGAAGCGGGGAAGGGCGATACCGAATGGATCGTCCATAAATATCTAAGCGTTGAGCAAGCTCTCCGCAAGTCCGTCGAACCAATATTGGACGGCGAACTTGCGTCGCAGCTTTTACCTGACCCGGCCCTTGCGCAGGCACTCCATGTACCCGTAGGTCACTCCGCCCCTGTAACAGGCAGAACGTCCCGACCCCTTGGTCATGCGCCTACCTTCCTCGGGCGGCGCATCAGAGAGAAGCAATGTTGCTTCTTTCATGTGACAGATTCAGTACCAGTTTGGATCTTTCTTTAGCTGTTCCATCAACATCGTCTGCATGCCCTGGTCGGGTTTGCCGAGGAAGCGATAGTCGGCATGCCGCGTTGGCGACTTGTCGGTCGGCAAGCCTGCCGGCACCTGCACCAACATCGCATACGCGTCCTTCCTGTCGAGGCTGACGGCAACGATCAGTCTGTTATTGCGGCAGGTGTCCGGAGTTTCGCAAAGCGGGCCCACCAGATAATCGTCGCCATCTACCTGTACGGCATTCATTTGCTCAGCATTACCCGAGAGATTCATCACCCATTCCGGCAGGCGTTCTTCCTTCTTTACCACACCTTGCCAGGTGTCCCGGAACTGCGGGTCGCTGCTTAGCAGTTCGTTGACCCGCGTCTGGCCATCATTGGCCGCCATCGCTATGGCACTGCCGCCCAGAAGCAGGGCGGCTGCCAGCGTCTTGAATGGAACGTTCATCCTCAGCCCCGACCACGACGGCCAAAGAAGAACGAAGCAATGAACATCACCAGGAACACGACAAAGAGGATCTTGGCGATACCCGTGGCGGTGCCCGCGATACCACCGAAGCCCAGTACGGCGGCGATGATGGCAATGATCAGGAAAGTGATTGCCCAGCTCAACATGGTGATTCTCCTTACTTCTATTTAGAGGTCTTGCTCATGCCCGACGCGCTGCCCGCGTCAAGTTCGTATCTTCAAAATACCCAGCGCTCCTGGCGTGGCATCTCATCCAGGGGCTGAGCCTGGTCGACGTCCATCATGCGCAATGGCTGGTTTTCGGCGGCCGAACTGCGTGCGGCGCTGAAGTGAGTTTGAGTGGGATACTGAAACGATACCCGCGGCGCTTCCGGCTGCTGGCTCAGCTCCCAACGCAGCAGCTGTTGACCGCCAATCAGGGTGATCAACAGTGCCAGGACCGCGAACAGACCCTGCTGGATATGCAGTGGCGAGATACGCATTTGGGCGGCACGTTGGCGATTCATCCTGAAATTCCTCCCACACTGTGGTGTTTTGGTTGAGCGAGTGTTTTCGCTCGGGCTGAAAACACTATTGCAGTGTGCGTGCCAGCTTTTTCATCACAAAAAATCTAATAAAAACAATGATTTAGGAAACACAAAAAATCAATGTCGGACGCATCCTGCACGATGCCCTATTGGTTGTCGTGCGAAATGCACGATAAATTCGTGGGAGCTTTCAGAATTTTTTGAATTGCGTGAGACGCGCTGGTGTCTGATGGGGAGCAGCTTCAGCCTCGAATGGCAGAACCGATAAAAAAAGTGATATCAGGTGATTAAAAATAGGGTGAGTAGATTTCTCCCCCGACGTAGCCGGAATCGACCAGAATCAACCATGCAACTTGCCCGATTTTTCCGGGACTAACAAAGATCATTCATTTAGGAGCGTAGGAAAAATGGAATCTGCCACCGAGCATCAGGGCCGCATTCTGCTGGTGGATGACGAATCCGCCATCCTGCGAACGTTCCGGTATTGCCTCGAAGACGAAGGCTATAGTGTCGCCACGGCCAACAGCGCGGCACAGGCCGATGTGCTGTTGCAACGTCAGGTGTTCGACCTGTGTTTCCTTGATTTGCGCCTCGGTGAAGACAACGGTCTCGACGTGCTGGCGCAAATGCGTATCCAGGCGCCATGGATGCGTGTGGTGATCGTCACCGCACACTCGGCCGTGGACACCGCCGTGGATGCAATCCAGGCAGGCGCAGCCGATTATCTGGTTAAACCCTGCAGCCCTGATCAACTGCGCCTGGCGACCGCCAAACAACTGGAAGTGCGACAACTGTCGGCGCGCCTGGAGGCATTGGAAGGGGAGATCCGCAAACCCAAGGACGGCCTGGACTCTCATAGCCCGGCCATGAAGGTGGTCCTCGAAACGGCCCGCCAGGTAGCGACCACTGACGCCAACATCCTGATTCTTGGCGAGTCCGGCACCGGTAAGGGCGAACTGTCCCAGGCCATTCACGGCTGGAGTAAACGCGCGAAGAAATCTTGCGTCACCATCAACTGCCCATCGCTGACCGCCGAATTGATGGAAAGTGAGCTCTTCGGTCACAGCCGGGGCGCTTTTACCGGCGCCAGCGAAAGCACCCTCGGACGCGTCAATCAGGCGGATGGCGGGACGCTGTTTCTCGACGAAATCGGCGATTTTCCCTTGACGTTGCAACCCAAGTTGTTGCGTTTCATCCAGGACAAGGAATATGAGCGTGTCGGTGATCCGGTCACGCGTCGTGCTGATGTGCGCATTCTTGCCGCCACCAACCTCAACCTCGAGGACATGGTGCGCGAGGGGCGTTTCCGTGAAGACTTGCTGTATCGCCTGAACGTCATCACCCTGCATTTGCCACCGCTGCGTGAGCGCCGTGAAGACATCCTCAACCTGGCTGATCGCTTCCTGGCGCGCTTCGTCAAGGAGTACGCGCGACCGGCACGTGGTTTTAGCGAAGAAGCCCGTGAGGCTTTGTTGAGCTACCGATGGCCGGGGAACATCCGCGAACTGCGTAACGTCGTGGAACGCGCCAGCATCATCTGTCCGCAGGAACGTGTCGAGCTCAGCCATCTGGGCATGGCCGAGACACCGGCCAACAACGCGCCGCGCATTGGCGCGGCATTAAGCCTGGACGAACTGGAGAAAGCCCACATCGGCGCCGTGTTGGCCACCGCTGGCACCCTCGATCAGGCCGCCAAGACGCTGGGCATCGACGCGTCGACGCTGTATCGCAAACGCAAGCAATACAACCTGTGAGTTGCGCGTGATGAAACTGGCGATGAAGTTGCGTACTCGGCTTTTCCTGAGTATCTCCGCACTGATCACCGTCGCGTTGCTGGGGCTGTTGCTCGGGCTGGTCAGCGTGATGCAGATGGCGGGAACCCAGGAAGTATTGGTACGCAACAGCTTCGTCACCCTGGACCTTGGGCTGAAGCTGCGCCAGACCCTGGGCGACCAGTTGATTCTAATGCTGGGCAACAAGCCCGAGTCGCCGGAGTTCCAAGCGTCAAAACAGCACTATTTCGAATTGCTGGAGCAAGGCATCGCACATGATCTGGGCGAAGATCGGCGTTACGGATTCGCTCAAGCCAAGGCTGACTATCTGGATTTCCTTCAGGCTTTGGATCAGTCGAGCGATCCATCCCACATATTGAGTGGCAACGAAGAGCTGACCAGAAAATTCAATGTGGTGCGCAACGGGCTGATTACCGAGCACAAGAATGCGTTGGACGATATCAGCGACATGCAGCGCCAGGGGCGGGACCGGGCGCTACTGATTGCGGGGTTGTTGGGGTTGGTTGGCCTGGCGGTGCTGATCATCGGTTTCGTCACCGCACAGGCGATTGCCCGACGTTTCGGTGCACCCATCGAAGCGTTGGCCAAAGCTGCCGACAATATCGGCCAAGGCAACTTCGAGGTGACGCTGCCGGTGTCCTCTGCGGCAGAAATCAATCAACTGACCAAGCGTTTCGGCCTCATGGCTGAGGCGTTGCGTGAGCATCAGGCGACCAATGTCGACGAATTGCTCGCCGGTCAACAGCGCTTGCAGGGTGTGCTCGACAGCATCGATGATGGGCTGCTGATGATTGACCGCGAGGGTCGTCTGGAACACCTCAATCCGGTGGCGCAACGCCAGTTGGGCTGGGACACCGATTTCCTCGGGAAAGGACTGGGCTCGGCACTCGACAGGCCCGAACTGGATCAGCAACTGCGAATGGTGCTGCGCGGCGGCACGCTGGAGCGGGTGCCCGAAGACTTGAGTGTCGAGGTCGATGGCGAGTCGCGGTTGCTGACCTACAGTCTGACGCCGGTCAGTCATACCCAGGGCCATATCCTGGGTGCGGTGATGGTGCTGCATGATGTCACCGAGCAGCGCGCCTTCGAGCGAGTGCGCAGCGAGTTTGTCCTGCGCGCATCCCATGAGCTGCGCACACCGGTAACCGGAATGCACATGGCTTTCGGTCTGTTCCGCGAGCGTGCCCATTTCCCCGAGGACTCCCGTGAAGCGGATCTCCTGGACACCGTTAACGAAGAAATGCAGCGCTTGATGCAACTGATCAATGACTTGTTGAATTTCTCCCGCTATCAGAACGGATTGCAGAAACTCACACTGGCGCCCTGTTCCATCGAAGACTTGCTTGAGCAGGCCCGTTTGCGATTCGCCGAGGCAGCGCAGGCGAAGGGCATCGACTTGTTGGTGGAAGTCCAGGAGCCATTGCCGAGGTTGCAAGCCGATCAGCCACAGTTGGACCGGGTGCTGGATAACCTGATCGACAACGCATTGCGTCACACCGGCACGGGTGGCCAGATCCGCTTGCAGGGCCGACGTCATGGCGAGCGAGTGATTATCAGCGTCGAGGATAATGGTGAAGGCATTGCCTATGGCCAGCAGGGCCGGATCTTCGAACCCTTCGTGCAGGTTGGACGCAAGAAAGGTGGCGCTGGGCTGGGCTTGGCGCTATGCAAGGAAATCGTGCAGTTGCACGGCGGGCGGATGGGCGTTTATTCGCGGCCGGGGCAGGGCACGCAGTTCTATATGGCGCTGGCGGTCTGATTGGTGTCAGGCCTCGTCATCCAGGCGTCGTGCGGCGATACGCCGGCCACGGGTAATCAGCTCGATGAACTGCACGGCGCTCAATGCATGGGCGAACAGCCAGCCCTGGCCGAACTTCACCCCTTCACTGCTCAGGAACGCTGCCTGGGCTTCATGCTCGATACCTTCGGCAATCACCTTGAGTTGCAGCGCCTGGGCCATATGAATGATGTGTGGCGCAACGCCACTGCTGGCTGCGTCATGCCCCAGCGCATCAATAAACGCCTTGTCGATTTTCAGGCAATCCACCGGCAGGGTTTGCAGGTAGGCGAGGCTGCAATAGCCGGTGCCAAAGTCATCGATCAACACCTGGTGCCCGACATCACGCAGAGCCTGGAGGTTTTCCCGGGCCACCTCGACATCGATCAGCCCACGCTCGGTGACTTCAAAAGCAATCTGTCGGGCTGCCACGCGGTGCAGGGTCAACAGGCGCGCCATCACCTGGCCGATTCGCGGCACCATCACGTCGCAGGCTGCCAGATTGACCGAGATATAGAGCTGCGGATTGGCACGCAGTAAATGCCCCAACTGCTCCAGCAGGCGTTGCAGGACGAAATCGGTCATCTGGCGGATCTGCCCGGTGTTCTCCGCCATGGGAATGAACAGGTCGGGGCTGGTCAGGGTGCCGTCGGGTCGACGCCAGCGCAGCAGGGCTTCAGCTCCGACGCAATGGCGGTTGTCGAGGTTGAAGATTGGCTGATACAACACCTGCAGCTCCCCGCGTCGTATCGCGCCCGCCAGCTCCGCGTCCAGCGACTGGCGCTGGCGCACCAGCAGGAACACCATGAAGCCCACCAATAGTCCTGCTATCAGGCTGGCCGGGCCCAACCACCACCATGCGGTAGGCACATGCCTGCCGGTGCGCGGCGAGATCAGCACCCATTGGTACTCGGGATTGTCGGTGGGCATGCGATAGATCAAGCGAGTCTGGGTCACTTGCAGGGCGTCGCGTTTGTCCGCTGGCCAGGCTTCGTCGGGGGGCCAGGCCTGCGCCGTACCCAGCACCGGGATGGCTCGTTTGCCGTGGTCGAGCACGACCAGAAGACTGCTGCCCGGCGACAGGTCGACCATATCGGTCAAATGCCCGCGAGAGGTCGCGACGCGAAAGTTGCCACGTCCCAGCATTAGCGCGGCGCGGTTTTCGTCGGGCTCGGTGGAGGTGTTCAGCCAATAGCTGTAGCCCGGATCCTTGATGTCCGGGGGCCGTATCATCGACAGGCCTTCCTGGCGGGGACGGTTGGAGCAGATCCGCGAACCGTCCATGAATGCGGCTTCGTACACGAAGCGATAATTGAACGTGACCTGTTGCAGCGTGGCGACCATTTCGTCGTTGCAGGTGCGCAATGGCTGGGCTTCCAGATCATCGAGACTTTCGCGCAATTGTCCGAACAGTTGCTCGAGACGCGCCAGGAAACGCTCACCTTGCGCATTCATCTCAAGGCTTTCGTTCTGCTGGATCTGGTTCAAGGCCACGAACATGCTGCCGGCCAGTAGCATTACAGTGCTCAGCACAGCAGCCAGTATCGCCAGAAACCAGGGGCGATAAAACCAGCTACGGAGTGTCTCTCGAGCAGCAGTCATATTGGATATCCGAAGGATTACCAATGAGTTATAGCTGCTGATTTGGAAAGCGCGCTGACCGTCGGGCGGGCGTCATTATTTTGTCTGATTCAACACCAACAGAAGTGCGGCAGTTTGCGCGTCGGGCAGGCCGTCGAAGCGCGAAGGACGGAAATGCATCTGGAACGCCGCGAGCACATGACGCGTCGCGACGTCCAGCTCACCGGTTTGCGGCGTGGCATATCCAAGTCGGGCCAACTGCCCCTGGAACCAGCTGATGCTCGGCAACTGGGTGTCGAATTGCGCCTGTTGCCGGGCCACTGCCTGTTCGTTCGGCCAGATACCAAGGCCTTCATCCGCCAGGCGTTTCCAGGGGAACAGCGGCCCAGGGTCGAGTTTGCGCAGTGGGGCGATATCACTGTGGCCGATGATGCTGCGAGGGTTGATAGCGTAACGTTTGCTTATGTCCTTTAGCAGGGCGATCAGCGACTGGATCTGTGCTTCGCTGTAGGGATACCAGAGGCGCTTGCCGTCCGCCGTTTCCTTGAAGCCGGGATTGACGATCTCGATGCCGATGGAGCTGGAGTTCAGCCAGGTTCGGCCTTGCCATTCGCTCTCACCGGCATGCCAGGCTCGAAGGCTTTCATCCATCAATTTGTAGATGGTGGCGTCTTTATCGTCGCCGATCAGGTAATGGCTGCTGACTTCGCCGTGGGTCAGCAGTTGCAACGAGCGTTGCAGGGACGCGGAAGTGTAATGCACCACTACAAACTGGATGCGGCTGTCGTGATTGGCCGAAGGATGGCTGGTGTCGTACCGGGGCCCGCTGGCACAACCGGCCAACAGGATCAGCGAAAGGATGAGGGCAAGATATTTCATGGCAGAAGACAGCACGCGAAGGACAGTAATGCAACAGTGTAACGTACTGCCTCGCGCCGTGACGGCTGACCGGGCCCATTTCAACAAAATGGGACAAATTGCCCGTCAGCCGAGTTCGATCCGGTTGCGGCCGGCGTGCTTGGCCCGGTAGAGCGCCTGGTCGGCCCGCTTGAGCACCAGATCGCTGTGTTCGCCGGGCCTGAAGGCGGTCACTCCCATCGAAACGGTAATGGTCACTGGCTCTCCCTTGAAGTGAAACGGGCAGGCTTCGATTGCCGCACGCAATTTCTCCAGCAGTTTTGCTCCCACGGCGGGAACGGTGCCAGGCATCAGCAGGACGAACTCTTCACCGCCGAACCGGGCGATGAAGTCGGTGCCGCGCAGGCGTTTACGCAACACGCTGGCGATGATTTTCAGCACCTTGTCCCCAGCCAGGTGGCCATAGTTGTCGTTGATGCGTTTGAAATGATCGAGGTCGAGCATGGCCAGCAACAGGGTATTGCCATGTTGCTGCCATTGGCCGATCTCGTAATCCAGTCGTTCGCTCCATGCCGCGCGGTTGGGCAGGGTGGTCAGCGGGTCGATCAAGGCCTTCTGGCGCTGTTCTTCCAAGTGCTCGCGGTAGCCCAGCGCTTCCTGCTCCATATGCGCCACGCGTTCGGCCAGACCTTTAAGGCGGGCCGCGACCTCCTGCTCGCGCTCGTCGCGCTGCTTCTGGTGCTGATCCATGGTTCCAAGCAGACCTTCCAGGTGGTTCTCCAGCACGAGCTTGAGATCGTCGAGGTCGGCTGCCTCCTGCACGCTGCTCTGCAAGCCGTCGACTTGTTCGCGGATCTGCGTGTCCATCTCGCGCGCCGCCGATAGGTTGTCGGCGTGGCCATCGCTGGCCGCTTGCAGGTTGCTCTGGAAAGACTCCAGGCGCTCATTGAGCTGTTGCAAATAGACTTCGAACTCATGCTGGCCGCTGTCGTTGATGGCCAGCATCAAGGTCGCCAGATCGTCGAGAATCGGCAGCAATTCGTACCAATTCAAGCCATTTTGCAGCCGGTCACGCATGGCTTCGGCTTGTGGGCGATGGCGCTCGGGCAACGACAAGTCGTCCAGCAGGCCCAGCAGGGTGTCTTCGATATGCTTGGCCACAGAACTGTAGGACGGCTCCGGCGAATCCGGCAGCGCGTAGAGAATGTCTTGCTCGGGTTGCTCCGGATCGATGGCGGCCAATGCCTGGGCCATGACCGGGGGCAGGGGCAGGCGGTCGAGGAAGACCTCCGGCGTCAGTTCGTCCGGATTGCCTTGCGGCGGTGCCGAAGCGACCGGCGTGGCGTCCGGCGGCTCATGTTGTTCGGCCTGCGGCGGCTCGGGCGTTTGTGCCTGCGGTGCGGGTAGAACTTCAAGAATGGGGGGAACAAACGCCACGACTTGCGCCGGTGGTGGTGCGGAGGGGGCCGCTTCGGTTGCCTGCGCCTCGTCCTCGACAGCTTGTTCGATTGACGGCGTTACGGGTGGCGCCTGGACCACTTGGGGCGCTTCGACCTCCACCTTTGACGGTGTGGGGGGCGCTGCGGCAACTTCTTGTTGAGCTTCTACGTCAGCCGGTTGCGCTGGCGACTGCACTGATGTCTCGAGCGCCACTGCCTGCTGCGGTGCTTCTTCGTTTTCACGCTGGCCAAACAAGCGCTGCAGCAAACCTGGCCGGCCAGGTTCCGCTGGGTGCTCCAGTTGACTCAGGGCCTTGCCTTGCAGCCCGCTCAGTTCGCTGAGCAGTAGCGGCATTTCACGAGCCTGGCCGACACGAGCGTCCAGTTGTTTGGCGAAGTTCTTCAGGGGGCGGCTGACTTCGCGCGGCAATGGCAAAGTTTGCAACTGAGTGACCAGTGCAGTCAGCGCGGCGCTGGTCTGGTTGACCCGGGTTTCGCGGCGTTGCTCGGAGTCAAGCACGGCTTTTTCCAAGCGAGGCAACAACGCCGCCAGGCCCGCATCCATTTCATCGGTGCGGATGACGTCGCGCATCTCCTTCATGCACTGGTCGACGGCGCGGTCAGTGCCTTCCGCCGCCAGGGTGCTGCGTACCAGCCCGCGCCGCAGCAGGTCGAGCCGGGCGTCCCAGCGACGCTCGAGCTTTTCCTGTTGTTCGACGCTCTTGAGGTATTTTTCTTTCCAGCGCTGTGTTTCGTCGCTCATTCAACGGTTCCGCGAAGGGCAGGACTCAACGCGGGCAATGCATCGGCCGTGAGCGAACCTGGCAGACGAATCTCTACCGCGACCGGCAGGTGATCAGAAATGGGTTGAGCCAGCACTTCGACTTTTTCGAGCGTCAGGGTCGGGCTCAGCAGAATATGGTCCAGGCAGCGCTGAGGGCGCCAGCTGGGAAACGTCGCTTCCACTTGCGGAGCCAGCAGGCCAAGGTCGCGCAACGGGGAGTTTTGGAGCAAGTCGCTGGCGTGGGTGTTCATGTCCCCCATCAGCACCTGATGCTTGTAGTCGCCGATCAACTCGCGAATGTACGCCAGTTGCAGGCTGCGGGTGCGGGCCCCGAGTGCAAGGTGCATCATCACCACCACCATGGCTTCGGGACCTTCGCCGAACCGCACCAGGATCGCACCGCGCCCCTTGGGGCCCGGCAACGGGTGATCTTCGATGGCCCACGGGCGCAGGCGACTCAGCACGCCGTTGCTGTGCTGTCCCAGGCGCCCGAGGTTGCGATTGAGTTGTTGATACCAGTAGGGAAAGGCGCCCAGTTGGGCCAGGTGTTCCACCTGATTGATGTAGCCGGACCTGAGGCTGCCGCCGTCCGCTTCCTGCAGGGCGACAAGATCGAAGTCGCCCAGCAAATTGCCGATTTTCTGCAGGTTATCGGCCCGCCCGGGGTGGGGCAGTACGTGCTGCCAGCCACGGGTCAGGTAGTGCCGATACCGCTCGGTACTGATGCCGACCTGGATATTGAAGCTGAGCAAACGCAGACGGCTGTCCGTGGGCAGACCCGTCGATTCCAGGTGATGATCGTTGACCCGCGGATCATGCAGGCCAACGACACGTTCAGTTCCCCAGCGGCGCATGGCGGTCGCAGCGCTTAGTTGGCCGCAGCCTTGTGGGTCGCTCGCTCTTTGTCGACCAGTTGGTCGGCGAGTTTCAAGGCCTCTTCCGCGCCACCGGCAGAGCCGATGTCAAAGCGGTACTTGCCGTTGACGACCATGGTTGGAACGCCGGTGATCTGATACTTCTTGGCCAGTTCACGGGCCTGGACGATCTTGCCCTTGATGGCGAAGGAGTCGAAGGTCGCCAGGAACTTGTCCTTGTCTACGCCCTGGGTGGCAAGGAAGTCAGCCATTTCGTTCTTGTCAACGAGCTTCTTGTGTTCCTTCTGAATGGCATTGAAGACGGCGGCGTGAACCGAGTGCTCGACGCCCATGGCTTCCAGGGTCAGGAACATCTGGCCGTGGGCATCCCACGGGCCGCCGAACATGGCAGGGATGCGTACGAAGTTGACGTCCGAAGGCAGCTTCTCGACCCAAGGGTTGATCACGGGTTCAAAGGCGTAGCAATGCGGGCAGCCGTACCAGAACAGCTCCACCACTTCGATTTTGCCAGGCACTGCGACCGGGACCGGATTGGCCAATTCAACATACGAGTCGGGGTGTGTTTCGGCGGCTTGGGCAGTCACGCCGAACAGGCTGGCAGCGACGAATGCGGCGCTGATGATCAGATTACGCATGCTTTACTCCTGGAGAATTTGAGTCGCCTCGCGCGACCTGTTATCAGACGGGTCTGTGCGGGCTCGAGTTCTGTAGTGTAACGGCAGCGGCCACAAAAAAGGGCGGCCGGAGCCACCCTTTTTATACTTGTTGCGACAGATTAATGGAGCGTTAACGTAGCGGCAGATGTAAGCCCGCACGCCGCCCGATTAGCCGCGCTTAGTGCAGGCCCTGAATGTAGCTGGACACTGCGGCAATGTCTTCGTCGCTCATGCGCTTGGCGATGCTCTGCATTGGCTTGGCGTCGCCGTCGTTGGTACGGCCGCCTTCTTCCTTGCGGAAATCGGTCAGTTGTTTGCCAACGTATTGAGCGTGTTGGCCACCCAGGTGCGGGAAGCCGGCGGCCGCGTTGCCTGCGCCATTCGGAGAGTGGCAGCCGGTGCAGGCTGGCAGGCCCTTGGCCAGGTCGCCACCACGGAACAGTGCTTCACCACGAGCCACGAGTTTAGGATCGGCGGCGCCAACGCTGCCTTTCTGGCTGGCGAAGTAGGCGGAGATATCAGCCAGGTCCTGATCGCTCAGGTTGGTCAGCAGGCCAGTCATTTCCAGTACCGTGCGCTTGCCGGACTTGATGTCGTGCAGCTGCTTGTTCAGATAACGTTCGCCCTGACCTGCCAGTTTCGGAAAGTTAGGCGCCATGCTGTTGCCATCCGGGCCATGACAGGCGCCACAGACTGCGGCTTTCGCCTGGCCAGCTGTTGCGTCACCTGCAGCATGGGCTACGCCGGAGATCCCCACGGTCAACAGCAGACTCACGATCAATTTGTTCATCAGCTAATCCAACTACGGCTAAGGGTTAAAGAGTTATGGACCGGGATCACTCGCTCATCCACTGGATGATGGTTCGGTAATCCTCGGCACTGCAGTCCATGCACAAACCACGCGGCGGCATCGCCTTGAAACCCTGGGTCACGTGTTGCACCAGCGTCTCCATACCTTTCGCCAACCTCGGCGTCCAAGCTTCCTGATCGCCCTTTCGGGGCGCCATGGGGAGTTGGCCGGAATGACAGGCACCACAAACACGGTTGTACACAGCTTCCGGATCCTGTGTAGCCTGAGCGCTGTAAAGCGGTATCAGGACTCCGGCAGCCAGCAGCCATTTCGTCATAAAACGACCTTTTCAGGGTTGAGAGCGTTCTGCGTTCTAATGCGCAATCAAGGTCATTCGCTCTCGTGAACTTCATCCTACGCTGGGACAAAGCGCACACAAAATCTGCGGCATTATATACTGGCGCTACTGAAACGGAAACGACACCGCTTGCCGCGTCCATTCCCGGCGCCGCCCACATCGGAAATCCCATGCAACTCAAGAACCCCATCCTCGGCCTGTGCCAACAGTCCACCTTCATGCTCAGCGCTGCCAAAGTCGATCAATGCCCCGATGACGAAGGCTTTGAAGTCGCCTTTGCAGGGCGCTCGAACGCTGGTAAATCCAGCGCATTGAACACCCTGACCCATGCCAGCCTGGCGCGAACCTCGAAGACCCCGGGGCGCACGCAACTGCTTAATTTCTTCAAGCTAGACGATGATCGCCGTCTGGTCGACCTGCCGGGCTACGGTTACGCGAAAGTACCTATCCCGTTGAAGCAACACTGGCAGCGACACCTGGAAGCCTATCTGGGCGGGCGCGAGAGTTTGAAAGGCCTGATCCTGATGATGGACATCCGTCATCCAATGACCGACTTCGACCTGCTGATGCTCGATTGGGCCGTAGCGAGCGGCATGCCGATGCACATCCTGCTGACCAAGGCGGACAAGCTCACCTACGGTGCGGCGAAAAATACGCTGCTCAAGGTTCAGTCCGAGATCCGCAAAGGCTGGGGCAGCACGATCACCATCCAGCTGTTCTCGGCGCCCAAGCGCATGGGGCTGGAAGAGGCCTACACTGTATTGGCGGGTTGGATGGAATTGGCTGACAAGGGCGCGGAGCCTGCCGCGGAGTAAATCGCAGGCAAAAAAAACCCCGGACTTCAATGGGGAGGGGGAAGTTCCGGGGTTCAAGTTCCGGACCGCTAGGGCGGGGTCCGAATATCTGCCAACACTTAACACAACATAGGAGCAATGAACGGCTTCACCAGCCATTCAGTTACTCTGAGTCGCAGTTCACGTATTTAGTTCCGAACGCTCAAAAACCATTTGAAATAAGCCGCTTCGTTTTCTGAAATAAGCGCTCTTTGAGCCGGCCGCGACACTATGCCGCGGCCGTTCCTGGCAAAAAATACCGGTCAGTGGGCCTCGTCCCAGTTATTCCCCACCCCGACCTCCACCAGAAGCGGTACATCCAGCTTCGCGGCTTCGCTCATGTGCTGGCGAATGTCGTCACGAACCTGATCGACCAGGTCCTCGCGCACCTCCAGCACCAATTCATCGTGCACCTGCAGGATGACTTTGGCATCCAGGCCCGAGGTCATCAGCCAGTTATCTACAGCCACCATGGCTTTCTTGATGATGTCCGCAGCGGTGCCTTGCATCGGCGCGTTGATCGCCGTGCGTTCAGCGCCCTTGCGCAGGGCCGGGTTCTTGGCGTTGATTTCCGGCAGGTACAGGCGCCGGCCAAAGATGGTTTCGACGAAACCCTGTTCTGCGGCCTGGGCGCGGGTGCGCTCCATGTATTCGAGCACGCCTGGGTAACGGGTGAAATAACGGTCGATGTACGCCTGGGACTGTTTGCGGTCCACGCCGATCTGCTTGGCCAGGCCAAAAGCGCTCATGCCGTAGATCAAGCCGAAGTTGATCGCCTTGGCACTGCGCCGCTGATCGGTGGTGACGTTTTCCAGCTCGACGCCGAACACCTCGGCGGCGGTGGCCTTGTGCACGTCCAGGTCATTGCGGAAGGCGTGCAGCAGACCTTCGTCCTTGGCCAGGTGCGCCATGATCCGCAATTCGATCTGCGAGTAGTCCGCCGCCAGCAGCTTGTAGCCTTTGGGTGCAACGAACGCTTGGCGAATCCGACGGCCCTCAGCTGTGCGGATTGGAATGTTCTGCAGGTTCGGGTCGCTGGAGGACAAGCGACCGGTTGCTGCGACCGCCTGATGATAAGAGGTGTGGATCCGCCCGGTGCGCGGGTTGATCTGCTCGGGCAGGCGATCGGTATAAGTGCTTTTCAGTTTGCTCATCGAGCGGTACTGCATCAGCACCTTGGGCAGCGGGTAGTCCTGTTCGGCCAGCTCTGCCAGCACCGCTTCGGCCGTTGATGCCTGGCCCTTGGCGGTTTTGCTGAGGATCGGCATGCCGAGTTTTTCGTACAGGATGACGCCCAATTGTTTTGGAGAGCCGAGGTTGAATTCCTCACCAGCAATGGCGAATGCCTCACGCTCCAGTGCGACCATTTTGTCGCCCAGCTCGACGCTCTGGATGCCCAGCAGGTTGGCATCGACGAGCGCACCCTGACGCTCGATTCGGGCCAGGACGGGCACCAGCGGCATTTCGATTTCGTTCAATACCTTGCTCAGGCTTGGAATTGCGTTGAGCTTTTCCTGCAAGGTCTGATGCAGGCGCAACGTTACGTCGGCGTCTTCGGCGGCATAAGGCCCGGCCAGTTCCAGGGCAATCTGGTCAAATGTCAGCTGTTTGGCACCCTTGCCGGCGATGTCCTGGAAACCAATAGTGGTGTGGTTCAGATACTTCAGCGCCAGGCTGTCCATGTCGTGGCGAGTCGCGGTGGAATCCAGCACGTAGGATTCGAGCATGGTATCGAAGGCGATGCCTTGCACGTTGATGCCGCAGCTCTGGTCGCCACCGATGGCGCAGTTGGCCAGGATGTTCATGTCGTACTTGGCGTGCTGGCCGACCTTGAGTTTGTTCGGGTCTTCCAGGATCGGCTTGAGTGCACGCAGCACGGTGTCGCGATCCAGTTGGTCGGGCACGCCCATGTAGGAGTGGGTCAACGGGATGTAGGCCGCTTCATCAGCCTGGACCGCGAACGACAAGCCGACCAGTTGTGCTTGCTGCGCATCCAGACCGGTGGTTTCGGTGTCGAAGGCAAACAGGCTGGCGTCGTTGAGCTTCTTCAGCCATAGGTCAAAATCGGCCTGGGTGAGGATCGTGGTGTATTTGCGCTCAGTCTCGCCAGCGGCGTCTTCGACCACAGGCGCGGTCACTTCCTGGCCGGAACGCTTGGCATCGCGCTGATTCTCATCAAACCAGCTCTTGAATTCCAGCAGGGTGTAGAGCTCGGCGAGGGCATCGTGATCCGGCCGGCCCATCTGCAAATCGTCGAGACCGATGTCCAGCGGGACGTCGATCTTGATTGTCGCGAGCGCATAGGAGAGGAAAGCCATCTCCTTGTGCTCTTCGAGCTTGGCCGGGAGGGTTTTCGCACCACGGATCGGCAGGGTTGGGACGATGTCGAGCTTCGCATACAGCTCGGTCAGGCCACCATTCACGCCTACCAGCAAGCCAGAAGCCGTCTTGGGACCAATGCCCGGAACGCCTGGGATGTTGTCGGAAGAGTCGCCCATCAGCGCCAGGTAATCGATGATCTGCTCGGGAGCGACGCCGAATTTCTCCTTCACGCCTTCTACATCCAGCGCGCTACCGGTCATGGTGTTGACCAAGGTAATGTGGCCATCAACCAGCTGCGCCATGTCCTTGTCGCCGGTGGAGATGACCACCGGGCGGTCGGCTGCTGCACTGCTGCGGGCCAGTGTGCCGATTACATCGTCGGCCTCCACGCCATCGACGCACAGCAGTGGAAAACCCAAGGCCTTGACGCTGTCGTGCAGCGGCTGGATCTGTACGCGCATGTCGTCTGGCATGCTCGGGCGGTTGGCCTTGTATTCGGCGTACATTTCGTCGCGAAAGGTCCCACCTTTGGCGTCGAATACTACGGCAAACGGGCTGTCCGGGTACTGCTTGCGCAGACTCTTGAGCATGTTCAGCACGCCTTTGACCGCTCCGGTCGGCATGCCTTTGGAGGTGGTCAGTGGCGGCAGGGCATGGAAGGCCCGGTACAAGTATGAAGAACCGTCCACCAGGACGAGGGGGGCTTGGCTCATGAGCAGGATCAACCTTTTCGGCGGGTCCGGCGCTAGAATAGCGGGACCGTTGACGACAAAGGGACAAGGTTATCATGCGTACACTAAATCGCCTGTTGCTGGCTGGCTTGTTTGCAATTACACCTTTGGCCGTGATGGCCGCAGATGATGCGCCATCGCCTGAACCGGATGTCACCATCCGAACCGAAGGCGACAATACGATCAAGGAATTCCGCCAGAATGGTTTTCTGTACGCCATCCAGGTCACGCCGAAGGGCGGAAAACCCTATTTTCTGGTGCGCGCCGATGGATCGGACGGTAACTTCATCCGCTCGGATCAGCCCGATATGCTGATTCCGTCGTGGAAGATTTTCGAATGGAAATAGTTTCCTGGAAGTAGATTCTTAATTTCACTTGGCGCCGGCCCCTGGCGGCGCCCGTACTGGCAGTTAAAACATGTCTGTGTTCACCCCGCTGGCTCGGCCCGAGCTGGAAACCTTTCTCGCCCCTTACGGGCTCGGCCGCCTGCTTGATTTCCAGGGAATCGCCGCTGGCAGCGAAAACACCAATTTCTTTATCAGCCTGGAAAAGGGCGAGTTCGTCCTGACCCTGGTCGAGCGCGGCCCAGTGCAGGAAATGCCGTTCTTCATCGAGTTGCTGGATGTCCTGCACGAGGCCGACCTGCCGGTGCCATACGCCTTGCGCACGACCGACGGCGTTGCCCTGCGCGAGCTGGCCGGAAAGCCTGCGCTGCTGCAACCGCGCCTGGCGGGCAAGCACATCAAGCAAGCCAATGCCCAGCATTGTGCCCAGGTCGGTGAGTTGCTCGCCCATCTGCACCTGGCAACCCAGGCCAAGATGATCAAGCGCAAGACCGATCGCGGTCTGGACTGGATGCTGGAAGAGGGCCACCAACTGCTCTCGCACCTCAATGCCGAGCAAAGCGACCTGCTGCAGCGGGCGCTGGACGAGATCACACTTCAAAAAGAGAAAATTCTGGCGCTGCCACGGGCGAATATCCACGCCGACCTGTTCCGCGACAACGCGATGTTCGAAGGCACGCACCTGACCGGGTTGATCGACTTCTACAACGCCTGCTCCGGGCCGATGCTCTACGACGTGGCGATCGCGTTGAACGACTGGTGTTCGGACGATAACGGCTTACTGGACGGCCCGCGAGCGCGGGCATTGCTTGGCGCCTACGCGGCGCTGCGGCCATTCACCGCTGCCGAGGCCGAGCTGTGGCCGACCCTGTTGCGAGTGGCGTGCGTGCGGTTCTGGCTGTCCCGGTTGATCGCCGCGGAATCGTTCGCCGGCCAGGACGTGTTGATTCACGACCCGATGGAGTTTCAGCTGCGCCTGGCGCAGCGGCAGAAGGTCAGTACGCCTTTGCCTTTTGCCCTCTAAAAATATCGCGAGCAGGCTCGCTCCCATTCACCTGTAGGAGCGGGCTTGCCCGCGATAGGGGTCACCTCAATCCTGATCACAGCGACTCCAGGCACCCCGCCAAGTCATTGCCCAGTTTCTCAAGTATCTGCTCATACCCTTGGGCAGTCGCCGGCGTGTACCCCCCCAACGCATCCAGCTCCGCCAGTTTCACCGGCAGGCCCGCGACCAGGGTCTCGGCCAGGCGTGGGCGCAGTGGTGGTTCGCTGAACACGCAGGTCTTGCCCACTTCCTGCAAGCGAGTGCGCATCGCCGCGACGTGCTGAGCGCCTGGCTGCACCTCGGCGGCGACGCTGAACACGCCAGTGTGCTTGAGGCCGTAGGCGTCTTCGAAATAGTCGAATGCCTCATGAAAAACGAAATACGGTTTGCCGGCGATACCCGCCAGGCGCGCTTTCAGGCGCAGATCCAGGGCATCCAGGCGTTCCTCGAACCCCTTGAGATTGCTTTGATAGCGAGGGGCGTTGGCCGGATCGGCTGCGGCCAGGTCCGCTGCCATTTTGGCGGCAATCACTCGGGCATTCGCTGGCGATAGCCACAGATGCGCATCCAGGCTGCCAGGGCGGTGATCGTGATCATGATCGTCCGCCTCCTCGGCGTGAGACTGGCTGTCCTCGGCAAAGTGGCGCAGCTTCAAACCGGGCAGGTCCTGTATGGCGATGCTCGGCAGCGTACGACCTTTCATCACACGAGGCAGGAAACCTTCCATATCCGGTCCAATCCAGTAAACCAGATCTACCGATTGCACCTTCCGTACGTCGGATGGGCGCAGTGCGTAATTATGCGGGGAGGCCCCGGGTGGCAGCAGCACTTCGGGAATTGCCACGCCGTCCTGCACCGCAGCGGCTATCAGCTGCAGAGGCTTGATGCTGGTAAGTACCTTGACTTCGGCCTGGGCTGCACCGATGAACAGAAAACTTGCGACGAAAGCGACAAAGATGGAAAAAAGTCGGGACACGATGACCACTCAAGGAGGTAAGAACGGGTAACATAATAACGTCTCTAACAAAACTCGTCGCCGCTCATGCCTATTACACCGATTGCCAGCCGTCCCCACGACCACTCCCATTGCGTTCACAGCGCCCTGTCTGAGGCCGATGCCCTGTGCGCGCGCCAAGGTCTGCGCCTGACCGCACTGCGCCGGCGGGTGCTGGAGCTGGTGTGGCAAAGTCACAAGCCGCTGGGCGCCTACGACATTCTGGCGGTGCTCAGCGAACAGGACGGCCGTCGGGCGGCGCCGCCTACGGTTTACCGCGCGCTGGATTTCCTGCTGGAAAACGGGCTGGTGCACCGCATCGCCTCGCTCAATGCCTTTGTTGGCTGTAATCACCCGGAGCATGCGCATCAGGGGCAATTCCTGATCTGCCGCGAATGCCATGCCGCCATCGAACTTGAACAGAAATCCATCAGCGACGCGATTGTCGGCAGCGCCAGGGATGTAGGGTTCGTGGTCGAAGGCCAGACCGTTGAAGTGGTCGGCCTGTGCTCGGGCTGCCAGGGGGCTTGATGAGCAATGCGTTGATCCGCCTCGAGCAGGTTGCCGTCACCTTTGCCGGGCAAATCGTGCTGGATAATATCGAGCTGAGCGTCGAGCCGGGGCAGATTGTCACCCTGATCGGGCCTAACGGCGCCGGCAAGACCACCCTGGTGCGGGCGGTGCTCGGTCTGTTGAAACCGGACAGCGGCAGCGTCTGGCGCAAACCGAAGCTGCGGGTGGGTTATATGCCGCAAAAGCTGCATGTCGATCCGACGTTGCCGCTGTCGGTGCTGCGATTCCTGCGCCTGGTGCCGGGAGTGGACCGCGCTCGCGCGTTGGCGGCGCTCAAGGAGGTCGGCGCCGAACACGTCATCGACAGCCCGGTGCAAAGCGTCTCTGGGGGCGAAATGCAGCGCGTGTTGCTGGCCCGGGCGCTGTTGCGCGAACCCGAGTTGCTGGTGCTCGACGAGCCGGTGCAAGGCGTCGATGTAGCGGGGCAGGCGGAGTTGTACAGCCTGATTACCCGTCTGCGCGATCGTCACGGTTGCGGTGTGCTGATGGTGTCCCACGATCTGCATCTGGTCATGAGCACCACCGACCAGGTGGTGTGCCTCAATCGCCATGTCTGCTGCTCTGGCCATCCTGAGCACGTCAGCGGTGACCCCGCGTTCGTCGAGTTGTTTGGCAAGAACGCCGCGAGCCTGGCGATTTATCACCACCACCACGATCACGCCCACGACCTGCATGGCTCGGTGGTCAAACCCCACGTTCACGGAGATCACTGCAAGCATGGCTGATTTTCTGCTCTATGCCCTGCTCGCAGGTTTGGCCCTGGCGCTGGTGGCGGGGCCTCTGGGATCGTTCGTCGTGTGGCGGCGCATGGCTTATTTTGGCGACACCTTGTCCCACGCGGCATTGCTCGGCGTGGCATTGGGCTTTTTGCTGGATGTCAGCCCGACGGTCGCGGTCACTGTCGGCTGCCTGCTGTTAGCGGTGTTACTGGTAACGTTGCAACAGCGCCAGCCACTGGCTTCTGACACGCTGTTGGGAATTCTCGCACCGAGCACACTCTCTCTCGGTTTGGTCGTACTAAGCTTCATGCACGAAGTGCGGATCGACCTGATGGCTTATCTGTTCGGCGATCTTCTGGCGATCAGTCCCACCGATCTGGCCTGGATTCTTGGCGGCAGCGCGGCGGTGCTGGTGTTGCTGGTGACGATGTGGCGGCCATTGTTGGCGATCACGGTGCACGAAGAACTGGCGCGAGTGGAAGGATTGCCGGTGCCGGCGCTGCGCATGACCCTGATGCTGCTGATCGCCGTGGTGATCGCAGTGGCGATGAAAATCGTCGGTGTGTTGCTGATTACGTCATTGCTGATCATCCCCGCAGCTGCGGCACAACGTCACGCCCGCTCGCCCGAGCAGATGGCGTTGGGCGCAAGCCTGCTGGGCATGCTCGCGGTGTGTGGCGGGTTGGCGTTGTCCTGGTTCAAGGACACCCCGGCGGGCCCTTCCATCGTGGTGACGGCCGCCGCCCTGTTTCTGCTGAGTTTTGTCCTGCCCCGTCGAGGGGTGTAGACTTGCTCATTTTTTGCGCAAATAGAGAGTCGCAGGAATGAAGCCGTTCGCCTCCCGTTATCTGCTCCTTGTCGCGTTTTCGCTGCTACTGGGCGCATGCCAAAGCACCCCGCCGGCGGCCACCCAGGCCATTGATGCGCGGGCTACGGCCATCGCACAGCTTGAGCAAAGCCTTGCCAGCAGCGAACTAGCGACCGCCGAAGGCCAACTGGCGGCCTTGCAGGCCGAGACGCCCAATGATCAATCCCTGGAACAGTACCAGCGGCAGTTGGCTGAAGCCTACCTGCGTCGCAGTCAGATCGTGCTGCAAAAAGGTGACGTGAACGCCGCCGCTACGGCACTCAGCCGGGCTCGGGCGCTGATGCCCAAGGCGCCAGCGCTGACCGGTGGGGTCAACAATGCCATCGTCAATGCGCGCAAGGCTGAGTTGGATAAAGCAGAAGCGGCGCTCAGGGCTGCTGAAGCCAAGCCCGCCGCCAAGGTGATCGATCCAACGGCAGAGAGCACGACCGTGGCGCTGAACCTCAGCGATATGGGCAAGCTTCGTCGCCAACTGGACGCGATCGCCGCTGATGTGGTGAATTATGACTGCGATGTGAGCATTCAGGCGCCCCGCACCGATGACTACCCGTGGCTGGCCACCTTGCTGACCAAGCGGGTGAAGAAGCTTGACGCGGATTTTGACCTGAACCTGCAAAAGCAAATTTTACGCAGCGTACCGGCGCAGGTGGTCCTGAGTCCGCGTAAACCCTGACAGCATCGCGAGCAAGCTCGCTCCTACAGGGTTTGTGATCAACCTGTAGGAGCGGGCTCGCCCGCGATCGCATCAGCCCGGTTGATACAAATCCTAAGCCGGAACCCCCTTGGCCTTCGGCTCCCGCTCCCAGACCCGGTGCTGCCCAATCGCCGCAATGAACGCTTTGGCCAGCGTGGCATCCGTCCCTACGATCAACCCAACATCCGCCTCCAGCTTCAACACATCCAGCAACTGCTTCGCCTCGCCGTGCAGGGCAATCGCTTTCAAGTGTTTGTAAGCCTCAAGTACGTAATGCAATGCCACCCCATCCCCACTCAACGCCTTGATCGATGCCGCGCCTCCAGGCACAAAGACGGCGTCGAAGGCAATGGACGGCATCCCTTCCATGGAAGCATCCACCGGCAACGTTGTGCCATCGGCGGCCTTCACGGGAGCGGAGGTCGGCCCAAGCAGTTTGGCGTGTGCACCTTCGGCTTTCAGTGCTGCCTTCATCGCATCGATTGCAGCCCCATCTACACCATTGGCCGCCAGGATCGCGACTTTGCGGCTTTTGATATTCTCGGGCAGCAAATTCGCCTGGCTGAGTGCTGGCGAGCGCTCCAGGGATGATTTCGGCACGTCGACGGTCCCGGCGGTGGGCGCTGGTAAACCGAGGTTCTGCGCAACCCGTTTAGCCAGTTCCAGGTCGATGTTGGCCAGAATCTCATTAACCTCCCGAGCCCGGATGAACTCACGCTCCACTTTGCCCAGCTCGAAGCTGCTACGCGGCAATGATGTGTTCTTGCTCGTGCTTGCTCATGCTGTGGAAGAACAGGCGCGCCTGGGAGAAGTGGTCGCCAAACGACTCGCTGCGTTGACGGATCTTGTTGGCATCGATGCGCTCCGGATAGGACTCGAATCCACCGTCCTGTGCGGCTGGAGGCGTTTCTTTTGGCCAGCCGCCATCAATGGAGTTCGGTTCGTATGCCGCACGTCCCTTGTCTATGGTGCTGCGGTGCTGGGCATCGCGCTGGCCGTTATGGACGGGCGCTACCGGGCGGTTGATCGGGATCTCGTGAAAGTTCGGCCCGCCGAGGCGGCTGATCTGCGTGTCGGTGTAGGAAAACAACCGGCCTTGCAGCAGGGGGTCGTTGGAAAAGTCGATGCCCGGAACGATATGCCCTGGGCAGAACGCCACCTGCTCGACTTCAGCGAAAAAATTGTCCGGGTTACGGTTGAGCACCATCTTGCCCAACGGTGTGATCGGGACCACTTCCTCGGGAATGATCTTGGTCGGGTCGAGAATGTCGAACTCGAAAGCGTGTTCGTTTTCTTCTTCGACCACTTGGACACCCAATTCCCACTCGGGATAGTCGCCCATCTCGATGGCTTCCCAAAGATCGCGACGATGGTAGTCAGTGTCCTTGCCGGCGAGCTTCTGCGCCTCATCCCACACCAGCGAACAGGTGCCAGCCGTTGGACGCCAGTGGAACTTGACGAAACGTGACTTGCCCTCGGCGTTGATCAGGCGAAAGGTGTGTACACCGAAGCCCTGCATGCTGCGCAGGCTTTTGGGAATGGCCCGGTCGGACATGGCCCAGATCACCATGTGGGCCGACTCGGGCACCAGCGAAACGAAATCCCAGAAAGTGTCGTGTGCTGAGCCGCCAGTCGGTATCTCGTTGTGGGGTTCGGGTTTTACCGCGTGCACGAAGTCGGGAAACTTGATCGCATCCTGAATGAAAAACACCGGCATGTTGTTGCCCACCAGGTCGAAGTTGCCCTCGTCGGTGAAGAACTTTACGGCGAAACCGCGCACGTCGCGCACGGTGTCGCCCGACCCGCGAGGACCTTGTACCGTGGAAAAACGCACGAATACCGGAGTTTTTTTGCCCGGGTCCTGCAGAAATCCGGCTTTGGTCAGCGCCGCATGGTTTTCGTAGGTCTGGAAGTAGCCGTGGGCGCCGGTGCCTCGGGCATGGACGATACGCTCCGGGATGCGTTCATGGTCAAAGTGCGTGATTTTCTCACGCATGATGAAGTCTTCCAGCAATGACGGTCCGCGAGCGCCTGCCTTCAAGGTGTTTTGGTTGTCCGAGATCTTCACGCCCTGGTTGGTTCGCAGCGCCTGATCGGTGGCATCGCTGCGGAAGGTTTCCAGGCTGTCGAGCTTGGCATTGGTATTACTGCGGTCCGGGGTGTCGGTCCCGGCCATCGCGCTATTCGGGGCGGCAGGCTTCTTGGTACTCATCAGTCGAAACTCCTCGTCGAACGTGGAAATATCCCTTCCAGGCACGGCACCTGGTGGTTGTCGAGTTGCTTTAAACAGTGACTGATGAAGGTTTGAGGCGTTCCTTTTATATGACTCTCGGTGGTGTTATTGCCAAATCAAAGGTTGCATGCGCAATAAATGCTAATAACCTCTATACGGACAGGCTAAAATGCGCGCCCGGCTAACCGCTGACCCTATTCCAACGCGCCCCACAAGGTTCGCTACGTGATCGAGTTTCAAAACGTCCATAAAACCTACCGCGTCGCCGGTAAGGATATCCCCGCCCTGCACCCGACCAATCTGACGATTGAGAACGGTCAGGTATTCGGCTTGATCGGTCATTCCGGAGCGGGAAAAAGTACCCTGCTGCGTCTGATCAATCGCCTGGAGAATTCCTCTGGCGGCAAGATCATCGTCGACGGCGAAGAAATCACCGCGCTTGATGCCAATGGCTTGCGCCGTTTCCGCCAGCAGGTCGGCATGATTTTCCAGCACTTCAACCTGCTGGCCTCCAAGACTGTTGCCGATAACGTCGCGCTGCCGCTGACCCTGGCCGGTGAGCTGTCGCGTGGCGAGATCGACCAGCGTGTCGCCGAGCTACTGGCGCGGGTGGGGTTGTCCGACCATGCTAAAAAGTACCCGGCGCAGTTGTCCGGTGGCCAGAAGCAGCGCGTTGGCATCGCGCGCGCCTTGGCGACCAAACCGAAAATCCTCCTGTGCGATGAAGCCACCAGCGCCCTGGACCCGCAGACCACGGCCTCGGTCCTGCAGTTGCTGGCCGAAATCAACCGTGAGCTGAAACTGACCATCGTGTTGATCACCCACGAGATGGATGTGATCCGTCGCGTTTGCGATCAGGTGGGGGTAATGGATGACGGCGTCATCGTCGAACAGGGTTCGGTGGCAGACGTGTTCCTGCACCCCAAGCACCCGACCACCCGGCGCTTCGTGCAGGAAGACGAGCAGGTCGACGAAGGCGAGCAGCGCGACGACTTCGCCCATGTGCCGGGCCGTATCGTGCGTCTGACCTTCCAGGGCGAAGCAACCTACGCGCCATTGCTGGGCACCGTCGCTCGCGAAACTGGCGTGGACTACAGCATCCTGGCCGGTCGTATCGACCGCATCAAGGACATTCCCTACGGGCAACTCACCCTGGCCGTCACCGGCGGCGACATGGAGGCGGCGTTTGCCCGCTTCACCGCGGCTGACGTTCACATGGAGGTGCTGCGCTAATGGAAGCCCTGACAAATTTCTTCGCCAATATCGACTGGTTCGAAATCTGGCTGGCCACCGGCGACACCCTGCTGATGCTCGGCGGTTCGCTGCTGTTTACCGTGTTGCTGGGGTTGCCGTTGGGCGTTCTGCTGTTCCTGTGCAGCCCGCGCCAGTTGCTCGAGGCCAAAGGCGTTTACGCGATGTTGTCGCTGGTGGTGAACATCCTGCGTTCGTTGCCCTTCATCATCCTGTTGATCGTGATGATTCCGTTCACGGTGTTGATCACCGGCACGTCGCTGGGTGTCGCCGGTGCTATTCCGCCACTGGTGGTGGGCGCCACGCCGTTCTTCGCGCGTTTGGTAGAAACCGCCCTGCGTGAAGTGGATCGCGGCATCATCGAGGCAACCCAGTCCATGGGCGCGACGACACGCCAGATCATCACCAATGCCCTGCTGCCCGAAGCTCGACCTGGCATCTTCGCGGCAATTACGGTGACAGCGATTACACTGGTTTCCTACACCGCGATGGCGGGTGTGGTGGGCGCTGGCGGCCTTGGCGACCTGGCGATCCGTTTCGGTTACCAGCGCTTCCAGACCGACGTGATGGTGGTCACCGTGGTGTTGCTGTTGGTTCTGGTTCAAGTGTTGCAAACGGTTGGCGATAAGTTGGTTGTGCATTTTTCCCGCAAGTAAGCGGGTCTCAAGGAGTTAGCTGAATGAAAAATCTACTCGTCGCGTTCGCTGCCGTTGCAGCCTTTTCCGCTCACGCGGACACCCTGACGGTGGCGGCCACTCCGGTTCCGCACGCGGAAATCCTCGAGTTCGTGAAGCCAGCCCTGGCCAAGGAAGGCGTGGACCTGAAGGTCAAGGTCTTCACCGATTACATCCAGCCGAACGTGCAGGTCGCGGAGAAGCGCCTGGACGCCAACTTCTTCCAACACCAGCCGTACCTCGATGAGTTCAACAAGGCCAAGGGCACTCACCTGGTGTCCGTGGCGGGCGTGCACCTGGAGCCGTTGGGCGCGTACTCCAGCAAATACAAAAAACTCGATGAGCTGCCAAGCACCGCCACCGTGGTCATTCCCAACGACGCCACCAACGGTGGCCGCGCATTGCTGCTGCTGGCCAAGGCAGGCGTGATCACCTTGAAGGACTCGAACAACATCCTGTCGACCGTCAAGGACATCACTGCCAACCCGAAGAACCTCAAGTTCCGTGAGCTGGAAGCCGCGACGATCCCACGCGTGTTGACCCAAGTTGACCTGGCGCTGATCAACACCAACTACGCGCTGGAAGCCAAACTCGACCCATCCAAGGATGCGCTGTTCATCGAAGGCAGCGACTCGCCGTACGTGAATATCCTGGTCGCCCGCCCGGACGACAAGGACAGCGAAGACATGAAGAAGCTGGTCGCCGCGCTGCACAGCCCGGAAGTGAAAGCCTTCATTCTCGAGAAGTACAAGGGCGCCGTGGTGCCTGCGTTCTGATTCGCGAGTCATGACAAAAAAGGGGCGCATTGAATGCGCCCCTTTTTTGTGCCTGCAATTTCGCCCCCTGTAGGAGCGAGCATGCTCGCGATGGAGGACCAGACAACGCGGGGCGTCAGGCCGTCAGCGTTATCGTTGAAGCCCATCGCGAGCAAGTTCGCTCCTACAGGTAGAGATGTTGACTATTTACGTTGAAGCATCACCGGCAACTGCGCCACCAGCTTCTGGTTGTTCAACGGTGCGCGGATGAAGCCGCGTTGCTTGCCGTCCGGGCCGATCACCGCGAGGTTGCCGCTGTGGTCCACGGTGTAGTTGGGCTTGCTGGTGTCGGCCGGGATGAACGGGATGCTCACGGCATTGGCCAGCTTCTGGATGTCGTCCACCGAGGCGGGCGTCAGGCCCTGGAATTGCGGGTCGAAGTAGCCCAGGTACTGCTTGAGCTGCTTGGGCGTGTCGCGGTTCGGGTCGACGCTCACCAGGATAATCTGCAGGTTATTCACGGCCTCTGGGGGCAGCTCGCTCTTGATCTGACGCAGTTGGGCGAGAGTGGTTGGGCAGATGTCCGGGCAGAAGGTGTAGCCCAGAAACAGCAGTGACCACTTGCCTTGCAGTTGATTGACCGCGACCGGTTTACCGTCCTGGTCTGTCATTGTCACGTCCGGCAGCGTGCGGCTTTGGGGCAACAGGATGATCCCGGCGTCGATCAACGCGGTGGGGTCACCCTGGCCTTTGCCGGACAGCACTTTGTTGATGGTCAGTCCCAGGACCAGCGCGATCAGGGCGACAAGGATAAAGACGGTTTTCTGAGTTCGAGTCATAGGTTCAACAATAGGTAGTGGTCTACGAGCAGCGCGATAAACAGCAGGAATAAGTAGTAGATAGAATACTTGAACGTGTTGATCGCCGCGTGTGGTCGAGTGCCACGGTACAACACCACGGCCCATTGCAGGAACCTCGCGCCCAGGCCCAGCGCGCAAATCAGGTACAGCGTGCCGCTCATGTGGATCACATAGGGCAACAGGCTGACGGCCAGCAGCGCGAAGGTGTAGAGAAGGATGTGGACCTTGGTGTAGTGCTCGCCGTGGGTGACCGGCAGCATCGGGATGTCGGCCTTGGCGTATTCCTCCTTGCGGTGAATGGCCAGGGCCCAGAAGTGCGGCGGGGTCCAGGCGAAGATGATCAGCACCAGCAACAAGGGTTCAGCGCTGACGTGACCGGTGGCAGCGGTCCACCCCAGCAGCGGTGGGGCGGCACCTGCCAGGCCACCGATGACGATGTTCTGCGGCGTCGCGCGTTTGAGGAAACCGGTGTAGACCACGGCGTACCCCAGCAAGGACGCAAGGGTCAGCCAAGCGGTCAGCGGGTTGGTGAAGGCCAGCAGCAGCGCCTGGCCCAGCAAAGCCAGAATCAGGGCGAAGGTCAGCGCCGCCGTGGGGGAGACGCGGCCTTCGGCCAATGGTCGCTTGTGGGTGCGGGCCATTACCGCATCTATCCGCCGATCCACCACGTGGTTGACCGCCGCCGCCCCGCCGGCACACAAGGCGATGCCTAGGTTGCCAAATACCAGCACGGTCCATGGCACCCCGGCACGGGTCGCGAGAAACATGCCGACCAGCGAGGTGATAAGCATCAGCACCACCACCTTGGGCTTGGTCAGTTCCAGATAGTCACGCCAGATCGCCTGGCCGTGACGCGCGCTGGTCAGAGTCGCCATGGCATCTCTCCTTTTATTGTGATGGGCCTGGCCGAGGGCTTGCGGGGGCTGAACCGCCAACGTCCCAGGGAGGGTTGCCGGACGCGAACCAGGCTGGTTCGTGCGTGGTAATTAACCAGCACCAGAGTCAACAGCAACGCGGCACCTCCGGCGTTATGGGCGACGGCCACCGGCAGCGGCAGGTGAAATAGCACGTTGCTGATGCCGAGGGTGATTTGCGTGGCGAGCGCGATCAGGACCAGACCGGCCAGGCGCGTCATGCCGACGACTTTCAACTGCCACGCCAGCCCCAGCAGCACCAGCGTGACCAACAATGCACCGATTCGGTGAGTCAGGTGAATGGCGGTACGGGCGTCGCTGTCCAGTTGCCCGCCAAGATAATTCGGGCCGATGTGCTGGGTCAGGTGAAAGCCGTTGGCGAAGTCCGCAGGTGGCAACCATTGCCCGTGGCAGGTCGGGAAATCGATACAGGCCACGGCGGCGTAGTTGGAGCTGACCCAGCCACCCAGGGCAATTTGCAGGATCACCAGCAGCAACCCGGCGGTCGCCCAATATTGCAGACGCCGGGGCACCGTTAATGCCGGCAGCACGCCGGACAATCGCAGGGTCAGCAGGAACAGCAGGCTCAATGTCGCGAAACCGCCGAGCAAGTGCCCGGTGACCACTTGCGGCCACAACTTGAGCGTCACCGTCCACATGCCGAACGCGGCCTGCGCAAGCACCACGGCCAACAGAAACAACGGCAGCTTCACCGGCTGCCCCGGATGACGCCGATGTACCCAGGCTCGACCGGCCAGCACCGAAATCAACAGCCCCAATGTGCCAGCGAAATAGCGGTGGACCATTTCATTCCAGCCCTTGTGGGCTTCGACAGGTGAGTCAGGAAAATGCAGCTCCGCATGGGCCAGTTGGGCTTCGCTTTTGGGCACGCTGATAAAGCCATAGCAGCCAGGCCAGTCCGGGCAGCCGAGGCCGGCGTGGGTCAGGCGGGTGTAGGCGCCGAGCAGCACCACGATCAACGCCAGCAGGGTGGCAAACAGCGCGAGGCGAAATCCAGGTTTGGCCATGACGATGCCCTTATCCGATGTTCGACAGTTTCAGCAGATGCCGCAGGTCATTGAGCAGGTCCTTGCCCTTCACCGTCGGGTCGTAGCGCAGCACCAGGTTGCCATGCGGGTCGATGATCCACAGCTGGGGCATGGTCTGCTCGTGGGTGGATTTGCTGAATGTGGTCAGGTCCATGGGGTAGCGTTGAAGTTGCGGGTATTCGCGGGTCAGCTTGGCGTCGTAATCGCTGTTCAACGGTTGCGCAACCGCCAGTGCGTGGCTGGCACGCGAGGCATCGCGGCCAAGGCCGATCTGGATCTGCCGCGCCAGATACACCAGTTGCTGGCAATCCACGGAGCAATCCTTGGGCGCCGTTACCAGCAACTGCCAACGCTCGTCCTGCACCTGCACCCCAAGGTCGGCGCGTGTCTGGCCGTTTCCGATCAATTCGCCGTGATAGCTGCGGCCCTCGGGCACCCAGAACTGTAATTTGTACATGCCGGTGGCGAGGATCATCGGACCGATCACCCCCAACAGGATCAGCAACAACTGCAAGCGACCCTTGCGCCGGTTAACCGGTCTTTTTGCCTCAGACATGCTGGGTGGATTCATGGCCGCTCCCATGGTGTTTCTCCTTTGCGTTGTGCCAGCCGAGGTAAATGAACAGGCCGAGCAGGGCGATCGCCATGGCAAACCACTGCACGGCGTAGGCGATATGTTTTTCCGGGCCAAGAGCGACCACCGGCCAATCGACCCGGTAGGCCGCTGGGCCGCCTTCTTCGCGTAGTTCGTAGGCAAAGCCTTCACGATCCAGGGCAGTCCAGAGTTTGGCGGGATCGACAACGGTTACCAGCTCTGGCCAGGTGGTGCTGGTCGGATCGGCGTGTAACTGAAACGTCGCGCCGGGCGGAACATAGACCCAGGCATCAAGCGTCAGCGACTGGGTCGGCGTGGTGAATTGCGGCGGCGTGCGCCGGTCCGGCCAGGGTAACCAGCCACGATTGACCAGCAGCCACAATCCGGTGGCCTGGTCCCGGAACGGTTGCAGCAATTCCACGCCAACCTTGCCATCGCGTTGGCGGTTATCCAGCAGCAGGCTATGGGCGGCATCGAATTGGCCTTGCAGGCGCACGCGACGAAAGGCCGGGTCTTGCGTATGTTGCAGCTCAGTGCTGGCCATGGGCTGCGCGGCACGACGCTCGGCATAGGTGCTCAGCAGCGCGGTTTTTTCCGCGCCACGGCCCAATTGCCAGAAGCCGAGCGACACCAGTAGCGGCAGCAGCAATGCAACCACCAGTGTCGGTACGACGCCTGGCCGGAAGCGCTTCATGGCGTCGCCAGAAAGTAGCTGGTCACGAAAGCTATACTCAAATGCATCGCCTTCCCCGGAGTTTCCCCATGCTCAAGGCAGCTATCGTCCTGATGCTGATTGCCACGGTTGTCAGCCTGTTCAGCGGCCTGTTTTTTCTGGTCAAGGACGACAGCAGCTCAAACCGCCTCGTCATTGCCTTGAGTGTTCGTGTGGCCCTGGCCGCCATCACCGTCGGCTTGATCGCCTGGGGCTTTTTCAGCGGCCAGTTGGTGTCCCACGTTTCGTGGTAGTTACGATCTGCAAGCTGCAAGCGCTTCAACCTTGAGGCTTGCAGCTCGAAGCTTGCAGCTGCTGTCAGAGCACATAAACGAAAACGAACAGACCGATCCACACCACGTCCACAAAGTGCCAATACCAGCTCGCCGCCTCGAAGCCGAACTGATGTTCGTTATCGAAGTGCCCGCGCAGGATGCGCATCAGCATCACGAACAGGATGATGGTGCCAATGGTCACGTGGGCGCCGTGGAAACCGGTGAGCATGAAAAAGGTCGCGCCGTAGATGCCCGAACCCAGGGTCAGGCCCAGCTCGTTGTAAGCGTGCATGTATTCTTCAGCCTGGAAACCGAGGAACGCGCAGCCCAGTAGCACGGTGATCGCCAGCCAAAGTTTCAGCGCGCCGCGATGGCCCTTTTTCAAGGCATGGTGGGCGATGGTCACGGTGACGCTGGAGCTGACCAGAAGCACGGTATTGAGCAGCGGCAGGCCCCAGGGGCTGATGACTTCCTTGGGCGGTGGAAAAAGTTTGGAGTCCGGGTTGTTCAGCAGTGGCCAGGTGAACTCGAAGCCTGGCCACAGCATATGGGCGAGGCCTTTGGTGCCTTCGCCGCCCAGGGCTGGGCCAGACACGTGGCGCACGTAGAAAAGCGCGCCAAAGAAGGCGATGAAGAACATGACCTCGGAGAATATGAACCAACTCATGCCCCAGCGAAACGAACGGTCCATCTGCGCGCTGTACAAGCCCGCGCGACCTTCCTTGATCACCGCTCCGAACCAGCCGAACAACATGTAGGCCAGCAGCAGGCCGCCGACGAAAAAGATCAGCGGACCGTGGGATTCCGGACGCGCAGCCTTCAGGTCGTTGAACCAGGTCGCCAGGCCGAACACGGTGACGAACATGCCCACCGTGGCAATGATCGGCCATTTGCTCTGGGCCGGTACGTAATAGTGCTCATGAGTTGCCATTTATTGTTCTCCTTATCGGGCACGCTCAACCGCCAGTATTTACGGCAACCGGTGGATGTCGGGCGGTGATATCGAACAGCGTGTAGGACAGCGTCAGGTGCTTCACATCCTTGGGCATGTCACGGTCAACGATGAAACGTACCGGCATCTCGATCCGTTGACCGGGCTGCAGCACTTGCTGGGTAAAGCAGAAACATTCGGTCTTGTGGAAATACGCTGCCGCCGCGCTGGGCGCAATGCTCGGCACGGCCTGGGCGCTCATCGGGCGGTCGGTCGGGTTGTGCGCGATGAAGATCATTTCGTTCACCGCGCCCGGGTTGGTCGTCAACTCATCCTGTTTGGGGTAGAAATCCCAGGACATGTCGGCGGAATTGGTCGACAGGAACTGCACGCGCACCTGCCGCGAGGCGTCGACTATCTGCTCACCCTCGTACTGCCCCGCAGTTTTGCCGTTGATGCCGAACACTTTGCACATCACGTCGTAGATCGGCACCAGGGCAAACCCGAAGACGAACATCGCCACCACCACCAACAACAGGCGGGTGACCAGTTTTTTCATCGAAATCGAGTCAGCCATGGTCAGAAATCCCTGTAGGAGCGGGCTTGCCCGCGATGGCGGCGTATCTGGCACACCGCGTCAGCTTCATCGCAGGCAAGCCAGCTCCCACAGAGGTTAGTGTCAGGCAGTCAATGTTCATTTCACTTCCGGCGGCGTGGTGAAGGTGTGATACGGCGCCGGTGACGGAATGTTCCACTCCAGCCCCTCGGCGCCATCCCACGGTTTGGCCGGTGCTGGCGGGCCGCCGCGAATGGTCTTGATCACGATGAAGAGGAAGAACAGTTGTGTGGTGCCGAACATGAACGCGCCGATCGACGACACCATGTTGAAGTCGGCGAACTGCAGGTTGTAGTCCGGAATCCGTCGCGGCATGCCGGCGAGCCCGACGAAGTGCATCGGGAAGAACGCCATGTTCATGCCGATGAACGATAGCCAGAAATGCAGCTTGCCGAGGGTTTCGTCGTACATGTGGCCGGTCCACTTCGGCATCCAGTAATAGGCGGAGGCGAAGATCCCGAAGATCGCACCCGGCACCAGCACATAGTGGAAGTGCGCAACCACGAAGTAGGTGTCCTGGTACTGGAAGTCCGCCGGTGCGATGGCCAGCATCAACCCGGAGAAGCCTCCGATGGAGAACAGGATCACGAACGCCACCGCGAACAGCATCGGCGTCTCGAACGTTAGCGAGCCTTGCCACATGGTGCTGGCCCAGTTGAACACCTTCACCCCGGTCGGCACTGCAATCAGCAGCGTGGCGTACATGAAGAACAATTCGCCCACCAACGGGATGCCGACCACGAACATGTGGTGCGCCCAAACGATGAAGGACAGGAAGGCGATGCTCGCCGTTGCGTAGACCATCGAGGTGTAGCCAAACAGCGGTTTGCGCGAGAAGGTCGGGATGATCGAGCTGACGGCGCCGAACGCCGGCAGGATCATGATGTACACCTCGGGGTGACCGAAGAACCAGAACACATGCTGGAACAACACCGGGTCACCGCCACCGGCGGCACTGAAGAAGCTGGTGCCGAAGTGGATGTCCATCAGCATCATGGTCACGCACCCGGCCAGCACCGGCATCACGGCGATCAGCAGGAACGCGGTGATCAGCCAGGTCCAGACGAACAGCGGCATTTTCATCAGCGTCATGCCGGGGGCGCGCAGGTTGAGGATGGTGGCGATCACGTTGATCGCGCCCATGATCGAACTGATCCCCATCAAGTGGATGGCGAAGATGAAGAAGGTCACGCTTTGCGGCGCATAGGTCGTCGACAGCGGAGCGTAGAACGTCCAGCCAAAGTTCGGTCCGCCGCCAGGCATGAACAATGTCGACACCAGCAGCAGGAACGCCGCAGGCAACAGCCAGAAGCTGAAGTTGTTCATCCGTGGCAGGGCCATGTCCGGAGCGCCGATCATCAGCGGCACCATCCAGTTGGCGAGGCCGACGAAGGCCGGCATCACCGCACCGAAGACCATCACCAGGCCGTGCATGGTCGTCATCTGGTTGAAGAACTCCGGCTGGACGATTTGTAACCCTGGCTGGAACAGCTCGGCGCGAATCACCATCGCGAACGAGCCGCCCAGCAGGAACATGGAAAACGCGAACCACAGGTACAAGGTGCCAATGTCTTTGTGGTTGGTGGTCAGAACCCAGCGCATCAGGCCTTTGGCGGGGCCGTGGGCGTGGTCGGCATGACCATGGTCATCGATGACGGCGCTCATGGTTTGGCTCCTGCAAACAGTTGGGCTGGGCAGGTCGGGGCGCGTTGCCCCGACCGGTTGCTTACATGCGCAATGGACCGTGTCATTTGCTTTCCGCCTGTTTCAGCTCCAGCACTTCTTTAGGAGTGACCATGTCGCCCTTGTTGTTACCCCAGGCGTTACGTTCATAGGTCACGACCGCCGCGATATCGACTTCCGAGAGCTGCTTGCCAAACGCCGCCATCGCGGTGCCAGGCTTGCCGTGGTAGACGATGCTCAGGTGGGCGTCTTTCGGTCCGGTGGCGATTTTCGACCCCTTGAGTGGCGGGAACATCGGCGGCAGGCCCTGGCCCTCGGCCTGGTGACAGGCCACGCAAGTGGTGTGATAGACCTTGTCACCACGCTCCTTGAGCTCTTCGAGGGTCCATTCCTTGGAGGTTAGCTCTTTGAGTTGCGCCGCCTCTGCCTTGCGCTCGCCCAGCCATTTCTCGTAATCGGCCTTTTCCTTGACCTCCACCACGATTGGCATGAAACCGTGGTCCTTGCCGCACAGCTCGGCGCACTGCCCGCGATAGATGCCGGGCTTATCGATGCGGGTCCAGGCCTCGTTGACGAAACCGGGAATGGCATCGCGCTTGACCGCGAATGCCGGCACCCACCACGAATGGATGACGTCGGCAGAGGTCACCAGGAAGCGCACCTTGGCACCGATCGGCAGCACCAGCGGCTTGTCGACCTCCAGCAGGTAGTGTTCGCCCTTGGCTTCCTTGTTGTGGATCTGGTCGGCGGGCGTGGCCAGATTGCTGAAGAACTCGACATCCTGGCCCAGGTATTTGTAGTGCCACTTCCACTGATAGCCGGTGACCTGGATATCGATATCCGGCTCACTGGCGTCGTACATCTTGATCAGGGTGGCCGTCGCGGGGATCGCCATCGCCACCAGGATCAGGAACGGCACGATGGTCCAGAGAATTTCGACGGTGGTGCTTTCATGAAATTTTGCGGCCACCTGCCCGGTCGAGCGGCGGTGGAGGATCATCGACCAGAACATGGCGCCGAAGACGATGATGCCGATCACTACACAGATCCAGAAAATGGTCATGTGCAGGTCAAACACAGCGTGACTGATTTCAGTCGCTCCAGGCGCCATATTCACAGTCCATGCGGCGTGTGCCGGACTGAAAATCGACCACAACAGGAGGCCCATCCAGACTTGTGGATGTCGCATCATTGCGGGTTCCCCTTATCGTTCTTGTTATCCCGCCGGCTTTCACCTGCGGCAAGGGAGCGGCTGCATCAGACTACGAACTTGAATCGCCGGGCCTTGCTGCGTGGGCAGTCGGGCGTCATCAGCTAACTCCATTCAAACCCGAGTATAGACAGCGAGTGGGACCTCGCAATGTCAGGGCGTAAATCATCTGAAACAGCTGGGACTTGCGTTGAAGGTCCCGAATGGAGAAGGATGCAGACGAGTGGTGGCAAATGGTTATAACTTTGCTGTCTCAACGATGAAACAATTATGACAAATGCGTCTTAAGCGTTTCGGTCACCCAGCTAAGTTATGTCTTCCCTATTTCATTGCCTTCGTTTCCTGGAGTATTCATGAACACCGCCGCATTGCGCGAGCAGATCCAAAAAGCCCAACAACACGAAGCCGATACCGGTCTGCTGATGCGTCAGCTGGAAAGCAAACTGCCTCAACTGCATCCTTCGATCCAATTGCCGGAAGCGGATGCCCACGGCGTGCTGACGCGTTTTGTCGCTGCCTACATCGATGAAGTGCCGGATCTGTTGGATGCAGCCAATGAAGTCGCCAGGGAAGCCGGTATCGAGTCACAGATCAAACCGGTACTGAAAATTGCCGAGCAGTACTTCCTCCAACCTCCCAATATCATGGCGGGGCATGTCGGGCTGGACAGTCTGCTGGATGAAGCCTATCTGGCGCATCGGTTCGTCGAAGAGGTCAACGACCTGTACATCAAGCATTTTGGCCAGCCATTGATCCCCTTGGACATGACGGTTGCCAATCTCATTGCCCACCAATTGATCGGTGAGGCCTTTGCCAACCAGTTGGACGAAGTGGTGCACCACGCGGTCGTGAGCATGCTCGACGACGAGAGCTTCGCGCTGGAGTCGGTAGAGGTCTACCGGGAAAAACTCAGCAGCCCGGACACCGGCGCTGCCTGGAAGCGCTGGCCGTGCATGTCGCGCCGACTGGGTGTGGGGCTTGAGTTGGAGGCGTGAGCCTTTACCCTAACCCCTGTAGGAGCGAGCATGCTCGCTCCTACAGGTTATTTATACGGCCGAACCTATTCCGGTATTCGTCCGCACACGCCCTTCCAGCCTGCGCTTCAACCCCCGCGACTCAATCACCAACTTCGAACCCTTGGCCGCATTGGCCCGTCCCCATTCTTCCAGCAGTTCCAGGCACGAGTGATCGATGTAGCTCAGGTTGTTGAGCGGAACATGCACTCTCGAGCCATCGGGGATGGTCCCTAGCACCTGCGTGAGGGCCGGTACCTTGAGAAAGGTCGCGGCGCCGACCAGGCGCAATTCCATCTCTCCATCCCTGGGCAGGTCGATCAGGCTAATCTTCAACCGCGAAGCCTTCAGCGCCAGCTTCACCAGGGTCAGGCCAAAACCGATCAGCACGCCGGTCAACAAATCAGTAAAGATGATCGCCAAGGCAGTGGCCGCGTAAGTGAACATCGGCATCCGGCCATAGCGTCCCAAACCCTTGAAGACCTTCAAGTCCACCAACTTGAAGCCAGTGTAGACCAGCACACCTGCCAGGCTCGCCACCGGAATGCTCTGCAGCACGCTGGACAACAGCAACACGAACGCGAGCAACCAAAGGCCATGGAAGATCGTTGAAAAACGGGTTGAGGCGCCTGCCTGGACGTTGGCCGAACTGCGCACGATTACACCCGTCATCGGTAATGCGCCCAACAGGCCGCAGAGCATATTGCCGACGCCCTGGGCACTGAGTTCGCGGTCGAAGTCCGAGCGCTGGCCGCTGTGCATGCGGTCCACCGCCGCGGCGGACAGCAGGGTCTCGGCGCTGGCGATGAACGCGACGGCAAGGGCTGCGATCAGCAGCGTCGGGTCCGCAAGGTTGAGCAAGTCCGCCGGTTTCAGCCAGTCGATGGCCTCTGCCAGATTGGCTGGGACCTCCACCCGTTTGACCTGCAACGCCAGCAGCAGGCTGGCGCCCGTGGCCAAGCCGACGCCGAGCAAGGCGCCGGGAATGAACCGCAGGGAATGCGGACGGAATTTTTCCCACAACCACATCACGGCAATGGTCGAAAGACCCAGCAATCCCGCTTGCCAGCCAACCGACGGCAACGCTTGAATCAGCGCTGCTGGAAAAGCTGCCAGGTTATCCAGCCCAGAGGCTTTGGGCGCTGCGTCGAGCATCACGTGCACCTGTGACAACACGATCAGCACGCCAATCCCGGCGAGCATGCCGTACACCACCGCTGGGGCCGTGACTCGAAACCAGCACCCCAGCTTCAGTCGGCCGGCCACCAGTTGCAGCAAACCGGCCAGCAACAGAATGGGTCCGAGCATGGCGATGCCATGCTGGCGCACCAACTCAAACACCAGCACGGCCAAACCTGCGGCCGGCCCACTGACTTGCAACGGCGAGCCTGCGAGCCAGCCCACGACCAGTCCGCCGATGATGCCAGTGATAAGGCCTTTGGCCGGCGGTAATCCCGAGGCGATGGCGATGCCCATGCACAAGGGCAGGGCGACCAGAAACACAACCACCGAAGCCAATAGCTCCCGTGGCAGAACAGCTTTGAGTTGCGCTGCACGCATAGTGATTCTCCCGAAGTTTTCTTCAGGCATGGCGAGGCCGGACCGCTGAAACAGCGGCCGGCATCAAACCACACAGATTTTTAGGAGGATTTAGAAGCGCGCTTTGGGCGTCGCCACCGGAATCGGTCGGCTGCCGTCGAGCGGCAGGAAGTCGCCCTGGTCCGCATCGTAGGCTTTGATCTTGCTGGTTTCGATGTCGTAGACCCAGCCATGAATGAACAGCTGACCGTTCGCCATGCGCGAGGCTACCGAGGGGTGGGTACGCAAGTGCTGCAGTTGGGCGATGACGTTTTCCTCGGTGAGGACATGCATCGTCTCGTTTTCATCGGCGCAGTTACAGTTGTCGTGCACCATGGTTTTCGCCACTTCGGCATGTTGCAGCCAGGCTTTTACCGTGGGCATCTTTTCCAGGCTGGCGGGGTTTAGTACTGCACGCATGGCGCCGCAATCGGAGTGGCCGCAGATGATGATGTGCTGCACACCCAGCGCCAATACCGCGTATTCGATGGCGGTGGAAACGCCGCCATTCATCTGGCCGTAAGGCGGGACGACGTTACCGACGTTGCGGGTGACGAACAGATCGCCCGGCGAACTGTGGGTGATCAGTTCGGGCACGATGCGCGAGTCGGCGCAGGTAATGAACATCGCCCGGGGTTTTTGCGCCGTGGCGAGTTTCTTGAACAGTTCTTCCTGCTGCGGAAAAACCTCGTGATGAAAATGCAAAAAACCGTCAACGATGTGTTGCAGCGCTGCATCGGCGCTTTCTGCCTCGGGTGAGGCCGAAACCGACGCAGCCAACGGCTGTTTATCCTTGTCACTCATGAAGTCTTCCTCATTGGCGGAGTCAGGGGAATTTTCCCGTTTTGTCCGGCGTGAAGCCAGTGGCTGTTTAAAAAACGTCCAGGTGAGAGATCTCGACCCGTCAGTCACTCGATGAACAAGGTAGTCGTTGAAACTTAACTCAAACTGAATCAAAGGCTCTGGGACGTGTGTTCCAGATCATGTCAAGCGTGACCGGACTGAATCTTTCATACATTCCCACTCATGAACCATAGGCCTATTGTCCTTAAATCAGCGACATCTGGCGACCCGGCGGACAAAAGGCATCGCAGTCCAGATTGAAACCATCACGATGGTTGAGCCCCAGGCGTTTGATCGTCTTGGCAAAACGTTGCGCCAGCAGGTCGGCAAACGGGCCCTCCCCCCGCATCCGACTGCCAAATCGACTGTCGTAGAGCTCTCCGCCCCGGCTCTGGCGGATTAGACTCAACACATGGGCAGCCCGCTGGGGGTAATGGGCCGCCAGCCACTCCTCGAACAATGGCGCCACTTCCAGAGGCAGGCGCAACATCATGTACGCCGCACTTTGCGCTCCCGCCGCGTCTGCCTCGGTCAGCAGGTTTTCAAGCTCGCTGTCGTTGATCATCGGAATCATCGGCGAGCACAGTACGCCCACTGGAATCCCGGCCTCGCGCATCACGCGAATAGCCCGAAGGCGGGCCTTGGGAGCGGCGGCACGGGGTTCGAGGATGCGTTTGAGCTCATCGTCCAGGGTCGTGAGGCTGATCATCACCGCCACCAATCGCTGCTCGGCGAGTTCAGCCAACAAATCGAGGTCGCGCAGGATCAACGAGCCCTTGGTGATGATGGTCACCGGGTGCCTGTACCGCAGCAGTACCTCCAGGGTTTTGCGGGTGATCTTGTGCTCGCGTTCGATCGGCTGATAAGGATCGGTGTTGGAGCCCAGGTTAATCGGAGCGCACTGGTAGCCGCGCTTGCTCAACTGTTCTTCGAGCACCTCGGCCGCGTTGGTCTTGGCAATCAACCGGGTTTCGAAATCCAGCCCGGGCGACATATCCCAATAGGCATGACTGGGCCGCGCATAGCAGTAAATGCATCCGTGCTCGCAGCCACGGTAGGGATTGATGGAGCGGTCGAAGGGCAGGTCAGGCGAGTTGTTACGGGTGATGATGGTTTTCGCTTTCTCGATTTGCACCTCGGTGCCCTGAGTGACCGGTGCTTCTTGAAACCAGCCGTCGTCGTGCGTCACCGAGCGGTTCGGGGCGAATCGGTTGTGCGGGTTGGTGGCGGTGCCGCGACCGCGGGGTGGTAAAGGCGTGTTCATCGGGCAGCACTCAAAAACTGTATGCATATACAGTATAGAAGGTCGTGCAAATCGGCCAGTGCCGTTTGGCACTTCACATTGCCGATGTGTGTTGTCCTCTTGGTTATAGAGAGATCGTTGCAACTCTGGGAAACATAAAGCGAATAGCTCGAAAGTTACCTTGATAAGTAATATCCAACTCGCACGAGGTGTCGTGTATTCACTTATTAAATGGAACTTAAAGTATGTCGTTTTTTAATCAACGCGGTATCTTTTTACAACTATTGGCCCCCAGTGCGACCAATCCTCGGGAAGCACAAGTCTCTATGCAACTTGCTCGCAAGGAGTCGATTTGGAATCCAGAAATAGAGCAGGTGAAGGAGACCCTTGAGGATAACGTCTACGTGACGGCGGTCTCCGACGACGGCGGCCGCTCCTTCGATATCAAGAATTTGAAGAGCGATATCGACGGTGACGGCGATATCGATAATGACGACAGGGAAAAATTGTTGGCCCTGGCCGCTGCTTATTCGGCAATCGTCAACCCTTGATAGTTTTATCGAACGAGCCTGCATGAAATTCATGTAGGCTCGTTTTTGAAGTAAGCACGCCAACGTTTTGCTGTTCACAATCTTTTGACAGGACGCTCACGGTCCTTTGACCGTTTACGGCTCAACATCGGCGCCATCATCCTTTCATGGTCGTCAAGTATGTCTTCACGTTCAATTTGCGCGATGTGCCTGTCGCTGGTTGCCTTGTTCAACCTGACGTTCGCGGTCGCTGACGACTCGGTCGTGTCCCACCCCTCGGATTGGGCCCAACCGGTCGAGGCCCGGTACAACCTTTTCCAGATGTCCCCGACTCTTTATCGCAGCGCGCTACCCGACAGTACTGCGGTGCCGCTATTGGAAAAGCTCGGCATTGCGACTGTGATCAACTTCCTGCCGGAGTCCGATTCCAGTTGGCTGGCCAAGCCCGGTATCGAACGTGTTCAGTTGCCTTATCGTACCAATCATGTGGACGATGCCGATGTCATCAAGGCTCTGCGCACGATCCAGACGGCCGAAGCCAAAGGGCCAGTGCTGATGCACTGCAAACATGGTTCCGATCGCACTGGCCTGATGGCCGCCATGTATCGGGTGGTCGTGCAAGGTTGGAGCAAGGAAGATGCCCTGAGCGAAATGACCGAGGGCGGCTTTGGTGACAACAAGCACTTCAAGGACAGTATCCGTTACATGATGCAGGCCGACGTGGAAAAACTGCGCACGGCGCTGGCCAACGGGGATTGCAGCACCAGTCCGTTTGCCGCGTGCTCCATGAAAAACTGGTTCAAGTCAGCCCACGTCGAATGAGTGGCGCCCGCCACCGCAATGCGCGGTGGCGGCGATGCCGGGCATCAGTGCTGCTCGTCAGGCTTTTTCTTCAGTTTCGGGTTCGGGAAAAACTGCACCGCCTGAACCTTGGCGTCTGGCACCTTCAGCGCTGAAACGTTGACCCGCGTCCCTAACTCCTTCGGCACCGACAGCCCTTGTTCATTTAGGGTATCGGTATAACCGCAGGCCACACACTCGCGATGCGGGACGCTGTCCTCGCTCCACATCATGAGCTTATCCGGCTCGCTGCACGCCGGGCAGACCGCCCCGGCGATGAAGCGTTTTTTTGTCTTCACAGGCACCTCACTCATGCTGCTGCTTCCTCACTGAGGCCGCTGTGGCGCAACAGTGCGTCAATCGAAGGGGCGCGGCCACGGAAGTCGACGAACAGCACCATCGGCTCCTGGGAACCACCGCGTGCCAGGATCGCCTCACGGAACGCGCGACCGGTTTCGGCGTTGAGTACGCCGTCTTCTTCAAATTTGGAGAAGGCGTCGGCTGACAGCACCTCAGCCCATTTGTAGCTGTAGTAGCCGGCTGCGTAACCGCCGGCGAAAATGTGCGCGAAGCTGTTGGGGAAGCGGTTGTACGCGGGTGGGCGCATGACCGACACCTCGTCTCGCACGCCTTCGAGCACCTGCAATACACCGCGGCCATCGCCGTGGGTCGCGTGCAGTTCGAAGTCGAACAACGAGAATTCCAGCTGGCGCACCATCATCAGACCGGATTGGAAATTCTTCGCGGCGAGCATCTTGCCCAGCAGGTCTTGCGGCAGGGGCTCGCCGGTTTCGAAGTGACCGGAAATCAGCGCCAGGCCTTCCGGCTCCCAGCACCAGTTTTCCATGAACTGACTCGGCAGTTCGACCGCATCCCACGCCACGCCATTGATGCCGGACACACCCGCGTGTTCTACGCGGGTCAGCAGGTGGTGGAGGCCGTGACCGAACTCGTGGAACAGGGTGGTGACTTCATCATGGGTCAATAGCGCTGGCTTGCCGCTGTCGGCCGGGGTGAAGTTGCACACCAGGTTGGCTACCGGGCTTTGCAGTGCACCCCCTGCCGTGCGGCGACGGTCGCGGGCGCCGTCCATCCAGGCACCCCCACGCTTGTTGGCGCGCGCATAGAGATCAAAGAAGAAGCGACCGACATGCTGGCCGTTTTCCTTGATTTCAAACAGGCGCACATCCGGGTGCCAGGTGTCGAATCCTTTTTGCTCCGTGATCTCGATGCCGTACAGGCGCTGGACGATGGCAAACAGGCCGCTCAGCACTTTGTCGATCGGGAAGTAGGCGCGCAGAGCTTCCTGGGCCACGCTGTAGCGCTGTTCGCGCAGTTTTTCACCGTAGAATCCACTGTCCCAGCTTTGCAGGTCCGGGCAACCCTGCTCGGCGGCGTAGGCCTTGAGCTGTTGCAGGTCCTGTACGGCAAAGGGTTTGCTGCGCTTGGCCAGGTCGCGCAGGAAACTCAGCACGTGATCGCTGGACTCGGCCATTTTGGTGGCCAGGCTCAACTCGGAGAAGCTGGCGAACCCGAGCAGTTTGGCCAGCTCCTGCCGCAGATCGAGGATCTCTTCCATGACAGGGCCGTTGTCGTTCTGGCCGGCATTCGGGCCTTGGTCCGACGCGCGGGTGCAGTACGCCGCGTAGACTTCTTCACGCAGGGCACGGTCTTGGGCGTACGTCATCACGGCGTAGTAGCTGGGGAATTCCAGGGTGATCAGGAAACCTTCCAGTCCTTTAGCCTGGGCGGCTGCGGCCATCTGTGCCTTGGCCGAATCGGTCAGGCCCGCGAGGGCGGCTTCGTCGATCACGTGTTTGGTCCAGGCTTGCGTGGCGTCGAGCAACTGGTTGGAGAAGCGGCTGCCCAGTTCCGAGAGCTTGCTCTGCACTTCGGCATAACGTTTCTGCTCGGCTTCCGGCAGGTCGATACCCGACAGGCGGAAGTCACGCAGGGAATGTTCCAGGATAGTTTTTTGCGCCACGTCGAAACCGGCGGCTTCGGGACTGTTGGCCAGGGCCTGGAAGGCTTCGAACAATTCGCGGTTCTGGCCCAGCTCAGTGGAGTAGGCACTCAGGGCCGGCAGGCACGATTCATACGCTTCACGCAGTTCGGCGCTGTTACACACGGCATTGAGGTGGCTGACCGGGCTCCACGCTGCGCCCAGGCGATCGTTGAGTTCATCCATCGCCAGTACCAGGCCGGCCCAGGTCGGTTGTTTGCCCTGGGTCTTGAGGATCTCGATAATAGCGGCGCGGTTGTCAGCCAGGATCTGTTCAATGGCCGGTTGCACGTGTTCGGCACGGATCGCGGAAAACGGCGGCAGGTCGTAGGACTGCAAAAGAGGGTTGTTCACGCTCACGGTTGACACCTTGGCTGGAAGAAACATGCAGCCATCTTAATTACAATCGACGCTCACCGCAGCTATCAGCGACAGAGAGAAACACTATCGTGAACCTTCGCAAGTACCAGAACCACACGCCGTTGCTCGGCAAGGGCGCTTTTGTCGACCGTTCAGCGGTGGTGATCGGCGACGTCGAAATCGGCGATGACAGCTCGGTTTGGCCGCTCACGGTGATTCGTGGCGACATGCACCGCATCCGCATCGGTGCGCGCACCAGCGTGCAGGACGGCTGTGTGCTGCACATCACCCACGCAGGGCCTTTCAACCCGGAGGGTTTCCCGTGCCTGATCGGCGATGACGTGACCATCGCCCACAAGGTCATGCTGCATGGCTGCACCGTCGGCAGTCGCGTGTTGATCGGCATGGGCAGTATTGTCATGGACGGTGCGGTGGTCGCCGATGATGTGATCATCGGCGCCGGCAGCCTGGTGCCGCCGGGCAAGCGCCTGGAAAGTGGTTTCCTCTATGTTGGCAGCCCGGTGAAGCAGGTACGGCCGTTGACGGACAGGGAGCGGGCCTTTTTCACCTACAGCGCGGCGAACTACGTGAAACTCAAGGACCTGCATCTGGCCGAAGGCTACGACCAGGCCTGACCCCCGAAGCTCCAATTCAGGATTCGAAATGCATTACCAAACCGTTTTGTTCGACCTCGATGGCACCCTGACCGATCCGCGTGAGGGGATCACCCGGTCGATCCAGTTCGCCTTGGGCAAACTGGGGATCGACGAGCCCGACCTGAGCAAGCTCGAGCACTTCATCGGTCCGCCTTTGTTGCAGGCGTTCATGCAGTTCTATGACTTCGACGAAGCCAAGGCCTGGGAGGCGGTGAATTTTTATCGCGAGCGTTTCAAGGTTACCGGACTTTACGAGAATCGCGTCTTCGAGGGCGTCACACCGTTGCTGGAAACCCTGAGCGGGCAAGGGCGGCAGTTGTACATCGCCACGTCCAAGCCGTGGATCTTTGCTCGGGAAATTGCCCGTCATTTCGATTTTGCCCGGCACTTCAAGGTGATCTACGGCAGCGAACTGGACGGCACCCGCACCAATAAAGTCGAGCTCATCGCCCACCTGATGGCGGAAGAAGACCTGGACCCGGCCAATACCCTGATGATTGGCGACCGCAAGCACGACCTGATGGGTGCGCATAGCAACGGCCTGGATGCGGCAGCGGTGGGGTATGGGTTTGGCAGTCGCGAAGAGCTGAGCGCCGAGGCGCCGGCTTATCATTTCCAAACGCTGGTCGAGATGCACCAGGCGTTTTTGCGGCGTTAGCAAGAAAGCTATCGCGGGCAAGCCCGCTCCCACAATGTATTTTGTAAACAATGCAAATCCCTGTGGGAGCGCGCTTGCCCGGGATAGGGCCCTACAAGCCGCCAGATTTGTCTGCCTCCGCCAAAGCCCTCAATGCCGCCTTCCGCTCCTCGATCGGCAACACCGCCAACTTCTCCACCGCGGCATAGAAAGCCACCCAATTGCCATTTTGTTGCCTGAACAACTCCGCAAACGCCGGCACCCACTGGTCATACAAACCAAACGGCAATAAACGTGCGTTGTTCATCGGCGCGTTTATCCACGCGTCATAACGTTTATCCCCGGCCCACTGACTATCCCGCAACGTACGGTACTCGCTGCGCAGCCGTTCGAATTCCGCGGCCTTGCGCTTGCGCATCTCCCCGGCGGCCAACGGCTGCGCGTACAACCGTTCAAGCCTTGAGCGCGTCTGCAGGACCAGTTCGATGAATTGATCCCGTTGCTGCCCCTGATGCCCCTTGTCCGGCGGCAAACCGCGATAGGCGCGCCACTGCCGCGTGCCTTGCTGTTCCACAAATGTGGCGAAGGACTCGTTGAACTCCGTGTCGTCCTTCACATAAACACGCTGGTGCGCCAGCTCATGGAAGATCAGCGTCGCCAGCCGCTCGTCACCCCAACCCGTCATCGAGCTGACGATCGGATCGTTGAACCAACCGAGCGTCGAATAAGCCTCGACGCCGCCGATCGACACGTCCATACCTTGCTCTCGCAGCAAAGCCGCCTGGCCTCGGGCCGCACTCTGGGTGTAGTAACCGCGGTAGGCGACGCAGCCGGCGATGGGGAAACAATGGTTTTGCGGCGACAGAGAAAACTCCGCCGTGGCGAACACGTTCCAGACGACGAACGGTCGACCAATATCGGCGTACAGGCGGTAGCTCTGGTTATCCGGCAGATGCAGTTGCTGGCTGGCGAATGTTCGTGCCCTCTGCGACTCGGCCAGTCGCGCGCGCAAAATCGGGTCGCGGGACGGGTCGGCAATGACCTGCGAAACCGGCTCCCGGGCGCGCAGCAATTGCAGCTGACCATTGGCCAGTTGGCCGTAGTAACTGACGCTGGTGCAGCCATTGATTAATAAAAGCAGCGTACCTGGAAACAAAACGCGCAAAACGCGATCAAGTAACCCAAGGCTTGGAAGCGGCCTGATCAAAATAAAATCATCCCTGGAAAGTCTGCCCGCAAGACTATCCCGCCTGACTGGAGCTCCGCTATGCGCAAGATGATGCTGACGGGAAGCCTGTTGATGCTGACAGGTTGTGCAGGTTTCGGTTTACCCCACCATGACCCCTCGCAAGCGTGGATCGATCTTGATTCGCCACAGCAAGACACCGCGCTCCAGGCGCTGGAGGTCGATGCCAAGGCTTCCACGGACAAACGCTATTTCGAGGTTCAGCCTGGCAGCCATGAGCTGACGGTGCGTTATCAGTTTGCGGTGGAGCCGAGCAACATTGGGCCGGGCGCCGAAACACTTTGGCGCGATTGCCAGATGAACGTGAAATTCAACGGCTTCAATGCCGGTGAGAAATATCAGCTGCAAGCCGGCAATATCGGCTTCCGGCCGTGGGCCAAACTCTATGATCAACAGCGAAACGTGATTGGCCAGGGCACACCGGCAGGCTGCCAGCGGACCTGATCGGCGCTATGCTGAATGTCTAATCCTCGGGACATTCATCATGCGCAGGTTGTTGCTATTGCTCGTGGCTGGCGCCATCGCTGGCTGCCAGAGCCCTTTACCGGCGGTCAATCCACAGATGGCCTGGGTGGATTTTGCGACGCCCACTCCCGGTGGCAAGCTGATGATGGCTGAACGCCTGGATCACCAGCGCTTGCGCGACGGGCGTTTTTTCCAGGTCACCCCCGGCAGCCATGAACTGCGTGTGCGCTTCGATTTTGAGGTCTTTGGCGGTGGTGGCAGCCTGATGACCGGCCCCGTGGAGCGGTTGTGCTACCTGACCATCCGCTACGACCATTTCGAAGCGGGCCAACGCTACGTGTTGGAAGGCCGCTCCCTGGCGTTCACGCCCAGCGCCCGGCTGTACAACGCCAAGCGTGAGATCGTGGCCGAAGACCGGGAAGTCAACTGCATCATCTAAGTGAATCAGCGGTCGTTCTTCTGGTAGATGATGGCTTTGGTGCCGTTATCGCAAGTGCCGACGACCATGGCGACGTCATGCTTTTCGGCTTCTTCCTTCGACACGATTTCCAGCGTGTAGGAGGGCACGGCATTCGCCTGGATTTTCACCTCGATTTCGTTCTTCAATTCTTCGCAGTCCTTGGGCGCGGCCAATGCCGAAGTTGCCAGCGCAGTGCAAATAACCGCCAGGGCAAAACGTTTCATCGATGAAGCTCCTTTAAGGCAGCACGCAGAGGTTTGCGTTTTCGTTGCTGTCATTTATTCGACCACAAACGCGCCGTTCGGGTTTTGTTTCTGCGTAAAAAAATCGCAGCCGGGGCAGGCTGCGATTCGTCTGTCGCGGCGAGGTGAAATCAGCTGACCAGTGTGGCCTCCAGCGTGATCTTTGCATTCAGCACTTTGGACACTGGGCAACCTTCCTTGGCTTTATTGCTTAGCTCTTCGAATTGCGCCTGGGTGGCACCGGGGATTTTGGCTTTCATGATCAACTTCACGGCGGTGATCGCAAAGCCACCCTCCACCTGGTCAAGCACCACTTCGGCGTTGGTGTCGATGCTGTCGGCCTTGAGGCCGGCGTCGCCGAGAATCATTGAAAAAGCCATGGAGAAGCAGCCTGCGTGGGCCGCGCCAATCAGTTCTTCCGGGTTAGTGCCCTTGCCGCCCTCAAAACGCGCCTTGAAGCCGTATGGCGCTTCTCTCAAAACGCCGGTTTCCGTGGAAATGGAGCCGATGCCGGTTTTCAGATCACCTTCCCAATGCGCCGATGCCTTCTTGGTAATAGCCATGTCTGCCTCCTCAGAATCCGGCGCGAAGTGCCGCGCCTTGGTGGTTTTACTTGCCAAGGTTCTGAGGATAGACGGTGATGCAAAGTTCACCCTATCTGTTAAATCCGACTAAATTCGTAGGAAATTTCCACGCGCCTCTTGAAACTCGGGTATATGCCCTCATTGCATGAAGCACGCTATGCATTCGGCAGGTTTTCGTTCGTCATAAAAAACCTGCGCCAATTGGAGAAGCAGGATTATGAAACGACTGTCCGATATCAAGTTTTCGACCCTGGATCTGGTGCCTGTGCGCGAGAACGGCAGCGCGGCTCAATCGCTGCGCAATTCCCTGGACTTGGCGCAGCATGTCGAGAAATTTGGCTACACCCGGTTCTGGGTCGCCGAACACCACAACATGGACGGGATCGCCAGTTCAGCGACCTCGGTGTTGCTCGGTTACCTGGCCGGTGGTACTTCAACGATTCGGGTGGGCTCGGGTGGGGTGATGTTACCCAACCATGCGCCGCTGGTGATTGCGGAGCAGTTCGGCACCCTCGAAAGCCTGTATCCAGGTCGCATTGACCTGGGCCTGGGCCGTGCCCCCGGTTCCGATCAGATGACCGCCCGCGCTCTGCGCCGTGAACGTTCCGGCAGCGCTGACGATTTTCCGGAAGATGTCGCAGAACTGATGCGCTACCTCGGTCCGCGTACACCGGATCAACGTGTCATCGCGATGCCGGGCACCGGCACTCAGGTGCCGATCTGGTTGTTGGGTTCCAGCTTGTTCAGCGCCCAGTTGGCGGGGGAGCGCGGTTTGCCCTATGCATTTGCTTCCCATTTTGCTCCGCGCTTCATGCACGAAGCGATTCGTGTCTACCGCAATCACTTCAAACCATCAGCCGTCCTGGAAAAGCCCTACGTGATGTTGGGTGTTCCGTTGGTGGCGGCTGACACCGATGAACAAGCCGATTACCTGGCGACCTCTGTCTACCAGCGTATTCTCGCGTTGATGCGTGGGCAGAGTCTGGTGCAGCGCCCACCGGTGAAAACCATGGACGGCTTGTGGTTGCCCCATGAGAAAGAAGCGGTCGGTGATTTCCTTGGTCTGGCAATGGTCGGCAGCCCGCAGAAGATTCGCGCCAAACTGGAGGTGCTGGTTGAGCAAACCCAGGCCGATGAGTTGATCTTCACTTGTGACCTGTATGAGCACGCCGACCGCGTGCATTCCTATGAGCTGCTGGCGCAGTTGATGAAGGGCTAAGCCACTCCTACAGGGGTAAGCAGAAAAAAACCGACGCCAATGGCGTCGGTTTTTTTGAGCGCACTCAACCGCGCTTGTAGACAATTTCCTTGGTGCCTTTTTCACAGGTGCCGACCACTTTTCCGTCAGCCGCAGTGCCTTTATCGACAATCTCCAGCGAATAGTTCGACGCACCCTTGGCGTCGATCTTGGCCGCAATTTCGGCCTTCAACTCTTCGCATGGTTTGCCATCAGCCAGCGCTGTACCTGCGAGACTCAACAATCCTACCGCCAACATAAACTTCTTCATCGGTCGCACTCCCTGGTCGGATCAAAGGGAGCATCCAGCCATGTGCCGGATGCACACATATAGCGCTTTGCCATTCCCTATGGCACTCGGCCAGCGCGCAAGTTCAGAAGACTCGCTCAAACTCAGCTGCTGGCAATCTTGAATCCTACTTTGAGTGTCACCTGGAAGTGAGCGGCCTTGCCGTCCCGGATGTGCCCGCGAGTTTCGGTCACTTCAAACCATTCCAGATGCTTGATGCTCTTGTTGGCTTCGGCCAGCGCGTTGTTGATGGCGTCTTCGATGCTGCTGGTAGATGAGCCGACAAGCTCGATTTTCTTGTAGGTGTGATGGTCAGTCATGGGCGTTCTCCTTGGGTGTGAATACAGCCTAGCAGTGATTTTCGTATTACTTCTGGCGGCCAATCCCACGCAGAAGTTCAGATTTACTGCACTTTCTCGAACCCCTGAAGTCCCAATCAACACACGCCACTCATCACCAACGCAGGAGAGCCACCATGGCCAACACCTCTTTACGTAAAGCCTCATTGCAAAGCATGGAAGCCGAGATCGAGAGTCTGCTGAAGTCTTTGGAAAGTCTGAAGGATGACGCCTCGGACGAGTCGCGTAAAACGCTCAAGGCGCTGAAAACCAATGCCGAGAGCGCGCTGAAACATTCGCGTCACCTGCTCAGCGATGCGTATGAGGAAGTCAAAGTCAAAACCCGCGAAACCGGGATCGCCACCCGAGACTATGCACAGGAACACCCTTGGACGACTGCCGGTGTGGCGGTGGGCGCCTTGGGTCTGTTGGCCGCTTATTTGCTGTGCAAACGCGACTGATCTGTCTGGCGCAGCTCGGCTTTCAGCCACTGCGCCAATTGCCGGGCGCGCCCGTCAGCGGCGCGCTTGGGTAGCCACAACGCCAGTTGCGCCGGGGTTTCACTGAAACCCCATGGCGCAATGAGGCGACCGGCCCTCAAGTCCTCGGCCACCAAAGGTTGCGGGGCAATCGCCACGCCCAGCCCGGCTACGGCGGCCTCCAGCAAATAATACAAATGCTCGAAACCCTGCCCGTACTTCAACGCTTTAGCGTCGAGGCCATTTTGCTGTGCCCAGCTTGGCCAGGCTTGCGGTCGTGAGGTGGTGTGCAGCAAAGGTTCGTTCAACAAGGCACTGGCCGGCGCAGTTTCGAGGCGTTGGTAGCCAGTGAAGCGAGGGCTCATCACCGGACCGATGCGTTCGCTGATCAGCTCATGGACCTGCATGTCCGCGGGCCATGGCGGTTCGGCAAACAGCAGCAAGGCATCCAGTCCGGGGCGGCGGGGGTCGAGGTCGCCTTCACCGGCTGAAAGATGCAGGCGCAGATCCGGGAGATCGGCATTCAACCGGCCCAGGCGCGGAATGAACCAGCGCGCCAGCAGGCTCCCCGAGCACCCGAGCACGAAGGGGGCGTCGGCGGTGCTCTGGGTCAGATCGGCGCAGACGGTGCGCAAACGTTCGAAGGCTTCGCCACTGGCATCGCGCAGCCGCACGCCGGCATCTGTGAGTTTAAGGCCGCGACCATCCTTGACGAACAGGCTCACGCCCAAGTGTTCTTCCAGGACTTTCAATTGCCGGCTCACCGCGCCGTGGGTCACGTGCAACTGCTCGGCAGCCTGACTGACACTGTTCAAGCGGGCAGTGGCTTCGAAGGCGCGCAGGGCGTTGAGCGGGGGAAGGTCGTGGCTCATGAGATCTGTGAGTTTTCCTGACAGGTTGCGGCGATCTTATCGGTTTTCAGGCCGGGGCGTCAGGGGTAGAGTTAAGCCCACTTGCTGTTCACCAGCCTCCCACGCATTCAAACGGAGCGACCCATGACCCAGACTAATCTGCGCAACGGCCCCGACACCAACGGCCTGTTTGGCACGTTCGGTGGCCGCTACGTTGCCGAAACCCTGATGCCGTTGATCCTCGACCTGGCCCGTGAATACGAAGCAGCCAAGGAAGATCCGGCGTTCAAGGAAGAACTCGCCTACTTCCAGCGTGACTACGTCGGTCGTCCAAGTCCGCTGTATTTCGCAGAGCGCCTGACCGAGGCCTGTGGCGGCGCGAAGATTTACCTTAAGCGCGAAGAGCTGAATCACACCGGCGCGCACAAGATCAACAACTGCATCGGCCAGATCCTGCTGGCACGTCGCATGGGCAAAAAACGCATCATCGCCGAGACCGGCGCCGGCATGCACGGCGTGGCAACCGCCACCGTGGCCGCACGGTTCGGTCTGGAGTGCGTGATCTACATGGGCACCACCGACATTGAACGCCAGCAGGCCAACGTGTTCCGTATGAAGCTGCTGGGCGCCACGGTGATTCCGGTAGTGGCCGGCACCGGCACCTTGAAGGATGCAATGAACGAAGCCCTGCGTGACTGGGTGACCAACGTCGACAGCACCTTCTACCTGATCGGCACAGTCGCGGGCCCGCATCCTTATCCGGCGATGGTTCGCGACTTCCAGGCGGTCATCGGCAAGGAAACCCGCGACCAATTGCAAGCCCAGGAAGGTCGACTGCCTGACAGTCTGGTGGCTTGCATCGGGGGTGGCTCCAACGCCATGGGCCTGTTCCATCCATTCCTCGATGACACGGGTGTCCAGATCATCGGTGTTGAAGCGGCCGGCTACGGTATTGAAACCGGCAAGCACGCGGCCAGCCTCAATGGCGGTGTTCCGGGTGTGTTGCACGGCAACCGCACCTTCCTGCTACAGGACGACGACGGCCAGATCATCGATGCCCACTCGATTTCCGCCGGCCTCGATTATCCGGGTATCGGTCCGGAACACGCCTGGTTGCATGACATCGGTCGTGTCCAGTACACCTCGGTGACTGACGACGAAGCCCTCGATGCTTTCCACAAATGCTGCCGCCTGGAAGGGATTATTCCAGCACTGGAAAGTGCCCATGCCCTGGCTGAAGTGTTCAAACGCGCGCCCACCCTGCCCAAGGACCACTTGATGGTGGTGAACCTGTCCGGTCGTGGCGACAAAGACATGCAGACCGTGATGCACCACATGGAAAACTCTCAAGCCAAGCAGGAGAAACACTGATGAGCCGCCTGCAAACGCGTTTTGCCGAACTCAAGCAACAGAATCGTGCCGCGCTGGTGACTTTCGTCACCGCTGGCGACCCGAGCTATGACACCTCCCTGGCGATCCTCAAGGGTTTGCCTGCCGCCGGCGCGGATGTGATCGAGCTGGGCATGCCGTTCACCGATCCAATGGCCGACGGTCCGGCGATCCAATTGGCGAATATCCGCGCCCTGGGTGCCAAGCAGAACCTCAAGAAAACCTTGCAGATGGTTCGCGAGTTCCGCCAGGACAACAGCGAAACGCCGCTGGTGCTGATGGGCTATTTCAACCCGATTCACATGTACGGCGTGCCGCGTTTCATTGCCGATGCCAAGGAGGCGGGTGTCGATGGCCTGATCGTGGTCGACATGCCGCCCGAGCACAATGGCGAGCTGTGCGATCCGGCCCAGGCGGCCGGCATCGATTTCATCCGCCTTACCACGCCAACAACGGATGATGCGCGCCTGCCCACCGTGTTGAACGGCAGCTCCGGCTTCGTCTACTACGTATCGGTTGCCGGTGTGACCGGTGCGGGCGCGGCCACACTGGAACACGTTGAGGAGGCCGTAGCACGCCTGCGTCGCCACACCGATTTGCCGATCAGCATCGGTTTCGGCATCCGGACGCCGGAGCAGGCGGCGTCCATCGCGCGTCTGGCTGATGGCGTGGTCGTGGGGTCGGCACTGATCGATCACATCGCCAACGCATCGACGCCCGATCAAGCAGTCGATGGCGTATTGAGCCTGTGCGCGGCGTTGGCCGATGGCGTGCGAAAGGCCCGCATCGATTAAGGCGAGCTACAGTATTTCGTGACACCGGCTCATCGAGGGTCCCAGAACACTGTTCTGGGACCCTTTTTTCATGGCAGTTCCAATCCACCGGCCGCTTTGTGCAACTTGCGCAAATGTTCGCCCACCTGTTTCAGGTTGGCTTCGTTGGCGGCCATCTCGGCGGCACGGCTCGGATCCAGGAGGGCCCGAACTTCTTTGTCGAGATCACCGGTCAGCAGTTGAAGCTGTTTCTGGCGCAGGCTGCTTTCCGATTCCAGGCGCTGCCATTCGTTGGGTTGCGGCAAGCCATAACCGCCGGCGGCCAGCAATTCAGCCGGACGACTGAGGAAGCCGCTGTTGGCGAGGATCTCCTGCAAGGTCGCGTTGGCCTTTTCCATGCCGCCGTTCTTCAGCTCCCGGGCACCGAGGTAGCGTTGCTTCACTTCGTCCTGGGCCAGTACCAACTGCTGGCGGAATGCGGCCTGTTCCAGCAGCAGCAACGCCGCGCTGGTGCGCAAGTCAGCCTGCTCGATCCATGGGCGACGCTCTTCAGCCTTCAGGGACAGCCAGTCCTCAACCTTTTCCTGCTTGATCGGCAGGTGTTTTTTCAGCACGTCGAACATGGCTTGATAGCGATCGCGGAACGAGTCGAAGCGATAGCCCAGGCGCAACGCTTCGCGGGGATCGTCCAGCACGCTGGTGTCTGCCAGCCCTCGGCCCTTGAGCACTTCGAGCAAGCCGTTGGGCATGATGTTGTCGAGTCCGACCAGTTTGGCGTTATTGCTGCCACTGCGCAGCAGTTTCAAGCCTTCCACCGCGCAGTTGTTGGACAGGAAGAAGTAATTGCCGTCGTAGCTCCAGTGCATTTCAGCGGCGTGTTCCACCACGCCCTCGATCTCGTCGCGGGACAGGTTCAGTGGCACCGAGGCGAGGCTGCGCAGTTCGGTTTTGGTGTATTCGTCGATCACCTGGGCCAGGGGCAGGACGAACAGGCGCGACGGATACTTGCCGACCAGCCCGTCCCAGCTCGAGAGTTGCACGTCGCCGACAAAGGCGCGGTAAGACAATACCAGGTGCTGATCCAGATCGAGCCGGCAATCCGGGCCACGGGGGCGCCCCGGTGCACAAATCACCAGGCGCAGCATGCTGTGCCCCCACCGGCTGACCCAGTTCTGGTTGGCCTCGGCCAGCAGATAGTCAACGGCGTACACCCGCTCGGGGTCGACCTGCCCCAGAGGCTGCTTGGCAAAGTCGTTGCCGGCATTGAGGAACGCGAAGGAGCGACTGCAGGTGTCCTTGGCGGCGGGTGCCCAGCCGAAGTGGTCCTTGTAATAGCGATAGAGCGAAGGGCGGCGACAGGCGTAGCTCGGATCGAGCAGGAAATACTCCATGTTGACCGCGACGAATTCCTTGGGGCTGCTCGTTTCGTAGATGTCCGGACTGCGGGCGACCTGGCGGTTGTGTTGTTCACGCTCGCCGCGACGGCCGACGTATTGCGGCCACCCCGCGAGGTCGAGCAGGCGCGGGTCGTCGCTGAGGGTAAAGCGTCGGGCGGATTGGCCCCGGCATTCATCGGGGATGCCGATCAGCCCGGCGCTGTTGCTGCGTCGGGTGCAGCGCTGGATCAGCGTACGCTCCGTGGCCGGCCATAGACGCGAGCGATCATAAATGTGGGTGAGTTCGTGCAGCACCGTCGCCAGCATCTCGCGGCGCACCGTGCCGTGGGGACGATAGGTTTTTTTGCTGGCTGCGCTGCCGTCGGTGAGACTGGCGAGCAGATTGCGATTGAGATCGAGCTCGGACACCAGCGACGCCTGGCCGTAGGCATTGCTTGGCATATCGTCGGTCCAGCCGACGTCGATGCGCCGGTCAAGTTGCTCGATGAAACGCGGCGGTAACGCCTGCATCGCTTCATCCAGCAGTGCCTGGCTGGCCTGTTGTTGAGCAGGGCTCAGGCCATCGGTCTTGAGCCGCAGTTGAAGGTCGGCATGGGCCGTATTGCTCAGCAACAATACGGCCCCGGCCAGTAGCCAGGCATTCAATCGCCTCACAATGCGAGGATGGCTTCGGCGAGTGCGTGATCGCTGGCGTCCCGGGCTTCAGGCACACGGGCGCGCAATACATTGATGGCGGCTTCCAGGTTCGCGCCGCGAATGTCACCGTCGGTGGCGACGAAACTCGCTGCATCGTCATGGGCTTCGCGAACGATTTTCGAGTCACGTATGGACGTGGTCGTGTCGGAGGTGAAGTCCAGGGAGCGCCGGGTGGCGTTGAGGAGCATGTTACTGGTGCCAACCAGGGTGTGCGCCTGGGTGACGTCGGCCAGCAACAACAGGCCGAGGGTGGCAATAATCAGCGGGCTACGCATGGAACGACTCCGGAGGAACAAGATTAACTATTGGACGAGAATCGCCTGCGCCAGTTCAAGGTCGCTTGCATGAAGTTTCGGCTGGGTCCGATGCAGATAATTCAGGGCGGACTCCAGTTGTGCTCCGCGCAATTGGCCGTCACTGGCAATGAATGACGCAGCGTCATCCCGGGCGGCCAGCAGCTTACGATCGAAAGGCGCGGAGGTCACCATACTTGTGGCGTAGCCCGAGGCGACGACACCTTGGGTGGTCAGGTCAAAGGCCTGAGCCGAGCCTGCCCAACAGGCGAAAAGAAACGGTGTGATCAGTAGGTGTTTAGGAAAGATCATGGGACTCGACTGTCGAAAGTGAGTCCCAAGGCTAGCGTAACGCCCGGTCTAGAGCCAGTGCTGAGGTGTGGGGACACCGCATCAGTGTCCCGGAGCGGGTGACGCTCAGATCGTCAGGATGGCTTGGGCCAGCTGTGCATCTGTCGCGTCCAGGCCTGGTGCCTGATGGCGGATGTGGTCCAGTGCGCTTTCCAGCTTCACGCCACGGATGGCGCCTTCGCTGGCGACAAAGCTGGCGGCGTCGTCACGTGCGGCGCGCACGATCTTGTCATCGCGGAACGACGAGGTGACGTCCGAAGTGGCATCGGACGTAGCCTTGAGCGCGCCGACGACAGCATCGGTGGTCACAATGAAGCTGGTGGCATGGGCATTGGCAGCCATGGCAAGCAGGGCGGCAGCACTAAGCAGGCGTAGACGGGGCATGGGGATGACTCCTTTGATTGAGCGGATGGAGAGGTGGCGCAGTATCTGGTGAGTCAGACGCCTGTCACACACTCATCGCCACGTTCTGGCTTGATATTAGGCCTGCCTGCGTCGATTCGCACAGCCCTTGTGTTAAACGCCATCATGGATTGCCAGTGCCGCACGTCAATACGAGTGAAGGCGATGGCCGTTGTCAGACGCGGCAAGCTGCAATTGTACTGGTTCAGTAGATGATCTTAACAAACTGTACCTGTTTCGTGCGTATCCGCTATTTTGGGTTTTCACAGCACCCGAAACGACAAAACCCGTCGTGGTTTCCCACGACGGGTTTTGCTTGTTCAATTCGGGGGCTGGCGGGTGACCCTTGGGTCAGAGCCAGCGACGCTAAATTAGCGCCAGAACGGCTTGGCCAGTTCTTCGTAGCGTTGTGCTTCGCTAATCCCGGCATCGGCCAGCAGACGCGAATCCAAACGAGCCAGTTGATGGCGGCTGGCGATACGACGCTGCCACAACATCAGGTTGGCGATAACACGAAGAGGCAGGGAAGCCTGGGTCTTTGCAGCAGTATCTTCGAAGAACAGCTCGGAACTGAGTGTACGTTCCATGATTGACATCCTTCCGCTTGTGGCGGGATTAGGTAGTGGTTTAACTGATGCCAATGATCCTCTTGTTTGGCCAGTCTCTCTAGATACAGTTCACCTGTAATGTGAGAGACCAGTTAACTGTTTAAAGGTGGTGTACTGGTCCAATTTGAGGCAACTGTACCTGTCTGCACTTATTTAGTGCGTTTTTGCGCTTTTAGGCAAGCATGGTAGGAAAATAGGGTAGGAAATCGCCGGTACAGTAGTACAGTTTTAAGCAGATTGGTGCCGTGCAATAGACAGCTGACGAAACTGTGTTTGCGTCAGCTGCTATCTGTACACGTTACTGGGCGAGCATCTTCCCGGTTTCTTCCAGGTTGATGTGCCAGCTCAGGGCATCGCGCAGGATGTGCGGGGTGTGGCCCCCGAGTGCGCAAGCCGCGGTGAAGTAGTCGTTCAAGGCGGGGCGGTAGTCCGGGTGCACGCAATTATCAATGATCACCCGCGCCCGCTCCCGCGGCGCCAGGCCACGCAAGTCAGCCAGGCCGATTTCGGTGACGAGGATGTCGACATCGTGTTCTGTATGGTCGACGTGGCTGACCATCGGCACCACGCTGGAAATGGCGCCGCCCTTGGCAATCGATTTGGTCACGAAGATCGCGAGGTGAGCGTTACGGGCGAAGTCACCTGAACCGCCAATGCCGTTCATCATCCGCGTACCACACACGTGGGTGGAGTTGACGTTGCCGTAAATATCGAACTCCAGCGCCGTGTTGATGCCGATGATGCCGAGACGGCGCACCACTTCCGGGTGGTTGGAGATTTCCTGCGGGCGCAGGACCAGTTTGTCCTTGTAACGCTCGAGGTTACCGAACACGTCACTGTTGCGACGGCTGGACAAGGTGATCGAGCTGCCCGAGGCAAAACTCAGCTTCCCGGCGTCGATTAGGTCGAAGGTCGAGTCCTGCAGTACTTCGGAGTACATGGTCAGGTCTTCGAACGGCGAGTCGATCAGGCCGCACATCACCGCGTTGGCAATGTTACCAATGCCGGCCTGCAACGGGCCGAGCTTGTTGCTCATGCGGCCGGCCGCCACTTCCTGTTTGAGGAAGCCGATCAGGTGGTCGGCAATGGATTGAGTGTCGGCGTCGGGGGGCGTTACGGTCGAAGGCGAATCCGCCTGGTCGGTGATGACGATGGCGACGATTTTTTCCGGCGGGATTGGAATGGCGGTGCTGCCAATGCGATCGTCGACCTTGGTCAGCGGAATCGGCGTGCGCGTCGGGCGGTAGGTCGGGATGTAGATATCGTGCAAACCTTCCAGATTCGGGTTGTGCGCGAGGTTGATCTCGACGATCACCTGTTTGGCGAAAATCGCGAAGCTAGCCGAGTTACCCACGGAGGTGGTCGGCACGATGTGGCCTTGCTCGGTAATCGCTACGGCCTCAATCACGGCGATATCTGGCAGTTTGAGCTGCTGGTTGCGCAGTTGCTCGACGGTTTCCGACAGGTGCTGGTCGATGAACATGACTTGACCAGCGTTGATTGCCTTGCGCAGTGTGCTGTCGACTTGAAACGGCATGCGTCGCGAAAGGACGCCGGCTTCGGTGAGCTGCTTGTCGAGGTCGTTGCCCAAGCTCGCGCCGGTCATCAGCGTGATCTTGAGGGGTGAGACTTTGGCGCGCTCGGCCAATGCATGGGGCACGGCCTTGGCTTCGCCGGCTCGAGTGAAGCCACTCATGCCGACGGTCATGCCGTCCTCAATCAGAGCAGCAGCGTTTTCTGCGCTCATTACCTTTTCCAACAACGAAGGCAAGCGAATACGTTCACGGTACATGGATTGTTATCTCGGGCAACGAAAGCAAGGTGTGCAGTCTAGTGATTTGGAAAAAAATCCTCGCGCGACCATGGTCGAATGCAGACGTGCGATTTAGAGCCTTTGGTCGGTTTTTGACGGCTAATAAAAAACCCCAGCCTACTAAAGGCTGAGGTTTTTGGTATTGCGCTGGAACAAGTTTTAGTCCACGGCTTTGACCATGTCCTCGATGACTTTCTTGGCGTCGCCAAACACCATCATGGTCTTGTCGAGGTAGAACAGTTCGTTGTCCAGGCCGGCGTAACCGCTGGCCATCGAACGCTTGTTGACGATGACGGTCTTGGCCTTGAACGCTTCGAGGATCGGCATGCCGGCAATCGGCGATTTTGGATCGTTCTTGGCCGCCGGGTTGACCACGTCGTTGGCCCCCAGCACCAGCACCACGTCGGCCTGACCGAACTCGGAGTTGATGTCTTCCATCTCGAACACCTGGTCGTAAGGCACTTCAGCCTCAGCCAGCAGCACGTTCATGTGGCCGGGCATCCGACCGGCGACCGGGTGGATCGCGTACTTCACGGTCACGCCGTGGTGGGTCAGCTTCTCGGTCAGTTCCTTCAATGCGTGCTGGGCACGTGCTACCGCCAGGCCGTAGCCAGGGACGATGATGACGGTGTCGGCGTTGGTCAGCAGGAAGGTTGCATCGTCTGCCGAGCCAGATTTCACCGGCCGTTCTTCCTTGGCGCCGGCAGGACCTGCGTCGGCGGTATTGCCGAAACCACCCAGCAACACATTGAAGAAGGAGCGGTTCATTGCCTTACACATGATGTACGAAAGAATCGCACCGCTGGAGCCTACCAGCGAGCCGGCGATGATCAGCATCGAGTTGTTCAGCGAGAAACCGATCCCCGCCGCTGCCCAGCCCGAGTAGCTGTTGAGCATCGACACCACCACTGGCATGTCGGCGCCGCCAATCGGGATGATGATCAACACGCCCATCACGAAGGCCAGGACAAGCATCAGGGCGAAGGCACCGAGGTTGCCAGTCAACATGAAGGTGATGCCCAGGGCCAGCGTTGCAAGACCCAGCAGCAGGTTCAGCTTGTGCTGGCCGCCGAACTGTACCGGTGCGCCCTGAAACAGGCGGAACTTGTACTTGCCCGACAACTTGCCGAAGGCGATCACGGAGCCCGAGAAGGTGATTGCACCGATCGCCGCGCCCAGGAACAGCTCCAGACGGTTACCGGCCGGAATCGAGTCGCCCAGTTGCTTGACGATGCCCAGCGATTGCGGCTCGACGACGGCGGCAATGGCGATGAACACCGCTGCCAGGCCAATCATGCTGTGCATGAACGCCACCAGCTCCGGCATCTTGGTCATTTCAACGCGCTTGGCCATGATCGAGCCGGCAGTGCCGCCGATCAGCAGGCCGACGATGACGTAGCCGATGCCGGCCGTAGCCAGCTCTGCGCCCAGCTTGTAGATGAGGCCGACCGTGGTCAGGATGGCCAGCGCCATGCCGAGCATGCCGAACAGGTTGCCGCGCCGCGACGTGGTCGGATGCGACAGGCCTTTGAGGGCCTGGATGAAGCAGATCGACGCGATCAAGTAGAGCGTCGTTACGAGGTTCATGCTCATTACTTCGGCGCCTCTTCTTTCGGGGCTTTCGGGGCTTTTTCTTGAACATCTCAAGCATTCTGCGGGTGACCAGAAAGCCACCAAACACGTTCACTGCTGCCAGGGCCACCGCCAGGGTGCCCATGGTCTTGCCCAATGGCGTAACGGTCAGTGCTGCGGCGAGCATGGCGCCGACGATCACAATCGCCGAGATTGCGTTGGTGACAGCCATCAGCGGCGTGTGCAGCGCAGGCGTAACGTTCCAGACCACGTGATAACCGACATAAATCGCCAGCACGAAGATGATCAGGTTGTAGATACCGGGGGAGATAAGCTCTTCCATCGTCTGAATCCCTGCTTAGGCGTTTTTGCGGATGACTTGGCCGTCGCGGCACATCAGGCACGCGGCGACGATGTCGTCTTCGAGGTTGATCTCGAACTGGCCTTCCTTGGTGAAGACCAGCTTGAGGAAGTCCAGCAGGTTGCGGGCATACAGGGCCGAAGCGTCTGCCGCGACTTCACCGGCGAGGTTGGTCGGACCGCAAATGGTCACGCCATGCGCCACTACGACCTGGTCGGCCACGGTCAGCGGACAGTTACCACCCTGGGCGGCCGCGAGGTCGATGACGACCGACCCCGGTTTCATCTGCGCCACGGTGTCCGCGCTGAGCAGCGTCGGCGCCTTACGGCCCGGGATCAACGCGGTGGTAATGACAATGTCGGCCTGCTTGGCGCGCTCGTGCACGGCTTGGGCCTGGCGCTGCATCCAGCTCGCCGGCATCGGGCGTGCGTAACCACCGACACCCACGGCGCACTCACGCTCTTCATCGGTTTCGTAAGGCACGTCGACGAACTTGGCGCCGAGGGATTCGATCTGTTCCTTGACCGCCGGGCGTACGTCGGATGCTTCGATCACCGCACCCAGGCGTTTCGCCGTCGCGATGGCCTGCAGGCCTGCCACGCCGGCGCCGAGAATCAGCACACGCGCCGCTTTCACGGTACCCGCGGCTGTCATCAGCATTGGCATGAAGCGTGGGTAATAGTGAGCCGCCAGCAATACAGCTTTATAGCCGGCAATGTTGGCTTGGGAGGACAGCACATCCAGGCTCTGGGCGCGGGAGGTGCGCGGAGCGGCTTCGAGTGCGAAGGCGGTAATGCCGCACCCAGCCAGTTTGGCGATGGTTTCATTGCTGAACGGGTTGAGCATGCCCACCACGACTGAGCCGCTCTTGATAAGGGCGAGTTCGCTATCGCTGGGGGCGACGACCTTGAGAATCAGCTCGGCACCGAAAGCATCGTTGGCATCGCCGATGGTTGCGCCTGCGGCTTCATAAGCACTGTCGACAACGCTGGCGTTCACGCCGGCGCCGCTTTGAACCGTGACCTTGTGGCCCTGGCTGATCAGCTTCTTGATGGTTTCCGGGGTTGCAGCAACCCGTGTTTCACCCGTCTGGGTTTCGAGAGGAACACCAATGTGCACGTCAAATCTCCTGCGTGATCTTATTGAGTAAACCCAGGCACTTCGGATGGTGCGGCTGGGGCGGCCGATCAGCACGATCCCGCCAAATCAGGACGGGGCGCGGCATTTTGCAGGCGAACTATGTGCCCTTCAAGGGATTATGACGCGTGACGGAAAATTAACTACAAGTCACCCTGTGACCGAATGTCGCAACACGCCGGCTCTATCCCTTACAGGCCATGCCTTTTAAGGATTCTGGCCATAATGAGAAATTTACTCATTGGCTAGGTGAATGAGCCGACATTGACTGGTGATAGAGGCTCAAGGCCACGTTTTATGGCGCTTGTGGGACGTTTGTACTGATTGCGATACAGTCTGCGCATATGCGACAAATACTTATATCTGTAGGGCTTTTAGATTTCTGACTACGAAGTCAATTGCGTGTGAGGCCCTTTATCCTTCTAGGTTGTAGCTTTGTGCCTGGTGTACCAGCCAGTCGCGAAATGCCCTCAATGACGCAGATTCGACTTTTCGATCAGGAATCATCAAGTAATACGCCTTGATGCTGGGCAGCGACTGTCCATTGGCAATCACCAACCGTTTCTCCGCCAGCTCGCGCTGAATCAGGAACGGCGGGATCAAGGCTATTCCCATGTCATGCATGGCGGCCTGGGCCAGCATGGAGAATAGCTCGTAGCGTGGCCCTGTCATGTCGCGCGGGACATTGACGTTCTGCGAGTTGAACCATTGGCGCCAGGCGTATGGTCGAGTGGTCTGTTGCAGCAGGGGCAGCTCGGCTATTTCAGCGACAGTCAGGCCAGCTCTGTTTCCCAGCAGGCGGGGGCTGCAGACCGGCATCGGGTTTTCACCCATCAGTCTGTGGGATTCGGTACCCGACCAGTCGGCATCGCCAAAGTAGATCGCTGCATCGAACTCGGTGTCGGCAAACAGGAACGGGCGGGTGCGGTTAGTGAGATTGACCGTTACCTCCGGATGCTTTTGCTGGAAGTCCTTGAGCCTTGGCAGCAACCATTGGGTGCCGAAGGTTGGCACGACGGCCAGCTCAATCACATTGGTGCCTTGCTGCCCCATCACGGACAAAGTGTCGCGCTCGACGGCATCCAATTGGGTTGCGACCCTGCGGCTGTAGGAAAGACCGGCCTCCGTCAGTTTGACTCCGCGCCGGGAGCGTCGGAACAGTTCCACGCCAAGGAAGTCTTCCAGACTGGCGACCTGTCGGCAAATTGCTCCCTGAGTGAGTGAAAGCTCCTGTGCCGCTTTGGTAAAGCTCTCATGGCGTGCCGCTGCTTCGAAGCTTATCAGCGCTGCGGTGCTGGGGATTTTTCTGCGCATGTACGTCTATCTCACTAATACGTCTCATAAAGGCGGTTATACGATATTTCGGAGTGAGAAATTAGCACAACAGTATGCAAAATCCTCGTTTGCGAACGGGCTGAACCGCGCCTAGGATCAGTCCACGTTATTTGACCTGATTCGAGAGGACACACTCATGGGCAGTAAAGTCAGCTTCAACTGGATCGATCCGCTGCTGCTGGATCAACAGCTCACTGAAGAAGAGCGCATGATTCGCGACACCGCTGAGCAGTTCGCGCAGCAGAAGCTCGCGCCGCGTGTTCTCGAGGCTTTCCGTCATGAGAAGACTGACCCGGCGATTTTTCTCGAGATGGGCGAGGTGGGTCTCCTGGGAGCAACCATCCCCGAGCAGTACGGCGGCAGTGGCCTGAACTATGTCAGCTACGGACTGATTGCCCGTGAAGTCGAACGCGTTGATTCGGGTTACCGCTCGATGATGAGTGTGCAGTCGTCGCTGGTAATGGTGCCGATCAATGAGTTTGGCACTGAAGCGCAAAAGCAGAAGTACCTGCCGAAACTGGCGTCGGGTGAATGGATCGGTTGCTTTGGTCTTACCGAGCCCAACTACGGTTCCGACCCGGGTGCGATGATTACCCGTGCACGCAAAGTGGACGGCGGCTACAGCCTGACCGGCAGCAAGATGTGGATCACCAACAGCCCGATCGCCGATGTGTTTGTGGTCTGGGCCAAGGACGATGCAGGTGATATCCGTGGTTTTGTCCTGGAAAAGGGCTGGAAAGGCCTGAGTGCTCCGGCAATTCACGGCAAGGTTGGCCTGCGCGCGTCCATCACCGGCGAGATCGTCATGGACAACGTATTCGTCCCTGAAGAGAACATCTTCCCTGACGTCCGCGGCTTGAAGGGGCCTTTTACCTGCCTCAACTCCGCACGCTACGGTATTTCCTGGGGCGCACTGGGGGCTGCCGAGTTCTGCTGGCACACCGCTCGCCAATACACATTGGACCGTCAGCAGTTCGGTCGCCCATTGGCCGCTACTCAGCTGATTCAGAAGAAGCTGGCTGACATGCAGACCGAAATCACCATGGCGCTGCAGGGTTGCCTGCGTTTGGGGCGTATGAAGGATGAAGGTACGGCCGCGGTCGAAATCACTTCGATGATGAAGCGCAACTCCTGCGGCAAGTCCCTGGACATCGCCCGGATGGCGCGTGACATGCTGGGTGGCAACGGTATCTCGGATGAGTTCGGCGTGGCCCGTCACCTGGTGAACCTGGAGGTGGTGAACACTTATGAAGGTACGCATGACGTCCACGCGCTGATCCTCGGTCGTGCGCAAACCGGCCTTCAAGCGTTCTATTAATAGGAGAAGGCCATGGGCGCGCTTTCGCATCTGCGGGTACTGGATTTATCGCGAGTGCTGGCCGGGCCTTGGTCTGGTCAGATATTGGCGGACCTTGGCGCCGAGGTGATCAAGGTCGAGCGCCCTGGCAGTGGTGACGATACGCGTGCCTGGGGGCCCCCTTTCCTCAAGGATGCCTACGGCGAGAACACCAGCGAGGCGGCCTATTACCTGTCGGCCAATCGCAACAAGCAGTCGGTGACCATCGACTTCACCCGTCCTGAAGGGCAGAAGCTGGTGCGCGAGCTGGCGGCCAAGTCGGACATTTTGATTGAGAATTTCAAGGTCGGTGGTTTGGCGGCTTATGGGCTCGATTATGAAGCGCTCAAGGGGCTCAATCCGAACCTGATCTATTGCTCGATCACCGGGTTTGGTCAGACGGGTCCTTACGCAAAGCGCGCCGGTTATGACTTCATGATCCAGGGGCTGGGCGGTTTGATGAGCCTGACGGGGCTGCCCGAGGGGGCGGACGGGGCTGGGCCCGTGAAGGTGGGCGTGGCGCTCACCGACATCCTGACGGGACTCTATTCGAGCGTCGCGATTCTGGCCGCCCTTGCGCATCGCGATCAGGGGGGCGGCGGCCAGCATATCGACATGGCATTGCTGGATGTTCAGGTGGCGTGCCTGGCCAACCAGGCAATGAACTATCTGGCGACAGGTAACGCGCCCAAGCGCTTGGGGAATGCGCATCCAAACATCGTGCCTTATCAGGATTTTCCTACGGCGGATGGTGATTTCATCCTGACGGTGGGTAACGATGGGCAGTTCCGCAAATTTGCTGAGGTCGCCGGTCAGCCGCAATGGGCGGATGACTCGCGTTTTGCCAGCAACAAGCAACGGGTGGCCAATCGGGCGGTGCTGATTCCGTTGATTCGCCAGGCTACGGTCTTCAAAACCACCGCTGAATGGGTGGCACAGTTGGAGCAGGCGGGTGTGCCTTGTGGTCCGATCAATGATCTGGCTCAGGTGTTTGCCGACCCCCAGGTGAAGTCGCGTGGGTTGGCGATCGAGCTGCCTCATGCGTTGGCTGGGAAAGTGCCACAGGTGGCGAGCCCGATCCGCTTGTCCGAGACCCCGGTGGAGTATCGTCGTGCGCCTCCGCTGCTGGGGGAGCACACCCTTGAAGTGCTGCAGCGAGTGTTGGGATTGGACGCTGATGCGGTCGCGTCCTTTAAGGAGGCCGGGGTGCTTTGAGTTGTTCTTCTATATAGAGGAACAGGTGGTTTTCCGGCTTTGTGCAAGTTATTGATAGAAATGTAAAAAAAGGTGTTGACGGCAGATTTCAGAAGTCTATAATTCGCCCCGCTTCCGGCGCAGTCGAAACGGAAAACTCCTTGGTAAACAACGAGTTACGCGGTTTTCGGCAGTGTTCAGCTTCAGATCATCGAAGCCTGGAAGGAGTCGGTCAGGCAGGGAGTTGTCGCTTGATAGGCGGTTCGATCTTCTCGGTCGAAAGCGGTGAAAAAGAGGTGTTGACAGCAGCGTGTAACGCTGTAGAATTCGCCTCCCGCTGACGAGAGATCGGAAGCGCAAGTGGTTGAAGTTGCAGAGGAAACTTTGAAAACTTCTTAAGATAACCGCTTGACAGATACACCAGGCGCTGTAAAATGCGCGCCTCGGTTGAGACGAAAGCTCTTAACCAACCGCTCTTTAACAACTGAATCAAGCAATTCGTGTGGGTGCTTGTGGAGTCAGACTGCTAGTCAACAGATTATCAGCATCACAAGTTACTCCGCGAGAAATCAAAGATGTAACCAACGATTGCTGAGCCAAGTTTAGGGTTTTCTCAAAACCCAAAGATGTTTGAACTGAAGAGTTTGATCATGGCTCAGATTGAACGCTGGCGGCAGGCCTAACACATGCAAGTCGAGCGGTAGAGAGAAGCTTGCTTCTCTTGAGAGCGGCGGACGGGTGAGTAATGCCTAGGAATCTGCCTGGTAGTGGGGGATAACGTCCGGAAACGGACGCTAATACCGCATACGTCCTACGGGAGAAAGCAGGGGACCTTCGGGCCTTGCGCTATCAGATGAGCCTAGGTCGGATTAGCTAGTTGGTGAGGTAATGGCTCACCAAGGCGACGATCCGTAACTGGTCTGAGAGGATGATCAGTCACACTGGAACTGAGACACGGTCCAGACTCCTACGGGAGGCAGCAGTGGGGAATATTGGACAATGGGCGAAAGCCTGATCCAGCCATGCCGCGTGTGTGAAGAAGGTCTTCGGATTGTAAAGCACTTTAAGTTGGGAGGAAGGGTTGTAGATTAATACTCTGCAATTTTGACGTTACCGACAGAATAAGCACCGGCTAACTCTGTGCCAGCAGCCGCGGTAATACAGAGGGTGCAAGCGTTAATCGGAATTACTGGGCGTAAAGCGCGCGTAGGTGGTTTGTTAAGTTGGATGTGAAAGCCCCGGGCTCAACCTGGGAACTGCATTCAAAACTGACAAGCTAGAGTATGGTAGAGGGTGGTGGAATTTCCTGTGTAGCGGTGAAATGCGTAGATATAGGAAGGAACACCAGTGGCGAAGGCGACCACCTGGACTGATACTGACACTGAGGTGCGAAAGCGTGGGGAGCAAACAGGATTAGATACCCTGGTAGTCCACGCCGTAAACGATGTCAACTAGCCGTTGGGGACCTTGAGTCTTTAGTGGCGCAGCTAACGCATTAAGTTGACCGCCTGGGGAGTACGGCCGCAAGGTTAAAACTCAAATGAATTGACGGGGGCCCGCACAAGCGGTGGAGCATGTGGTTTAATTCGAAGCAACGCGAAGAACCTTACCAGGCCTTGACATCCAATGAACTTTCCAGAGATGGATTGGTGCCTTCGGGAGCATTGAGACAGGTGCTGCATGGCTGTCGTCAGCTCGTGTCGTGAGATGTTGGGTTAAGTCCCGTAACGAGCGCAACCCTTGTCCTTAGTTACCAGCACGTTATGGTGGGCACTCTAAGGAGACTGCCGGTGACAAACCGGAGGAAGGTGGGGATGACGTCAAGTCATCATGGCCCTTACGGCCTGGGCTACACACGTGCTACAATGGTCGGTACAGAGGGTTGCCAAGCCGCGAGGTGGAGCTAATCCCACAAAACCGATCGTAGTCCGGATCGCAGTCTGCAACTCGACTGCGTGAAGTCGGAATCGCTAGTAATCGCGAATCAGAATGTCGCGGTGAATACGTTCCCGGGCCTTGTACACACCGCCCGTCACACCATGGGAGTGGGTTGCACCAGAAGTAGCTAGTCTAACCTTCGGGAGGACGGTTACCACGGTGTGATTCATGACTGGGGTGAAGTCGTAACAAGGTAGCCGTAGGGGAACCTGCGGCTGGATCACCTCCTTAATCGACGACTCAGCTGCTCCATGAGCTCCCACACGAATTGCTTGATTCATTGAAGAAGACGATTAGAAGCAGCTCCAAGCTTAAAGCTGCAAGCTTCAAGTTTGATTGCGCTAAGCATCAAAATTGGGTCTGTAGCTCAGTTGGTTAGAGCGCACCCCTGATAAGGGTGAGGTCGGCAGTTCGAATCTGCCCAGACCCACCAATTTTGTTATGGGGCCATAGCTCAGCTGGGAGAGCGCCTGCCTTGCACGCAGGAGGTCAGCGGTTCGATCCCGCTTGGCTCCACCATTAACTGCTTCTACTTGTTAGAGTTTAGAAATGAATATTCCGTTGTGAATATTGATTTCTAGTCTTTGATTAGATCGTTCTTTAAAAATTTGGGTATGTGATAGAAAGATAGACTGAACGTTACTTTCACTGGTAACGGATCAGGCTAAGGTAAAATTTGTGAGTGACTCTTAAGAGTTTTGCGAATTTTCGGCGAATGTCGTCTTCACAGTATAACCAGATTGCTTGGGGTTATATGGTCAAGTGAAGAAGCGCATACGGTGGATGCCTTGGCAGTCAGAGGCGATGAAAGACGTGGTAGCCTGCGAAAAGCTTCGGGGAGTCGGCAAACAGACTTTGATCCGGAGATGTCTGAATGGGGGAACCCAGCCATCATAAGATGGTTATCTTAAGCTGAATACATAGGCTTAAGAGGCGAACCAGGGGAACTGAAACATCTAAGTACCCTGAGGAAAAGAAATCAACCGAGATTCCCTTAGTAGTGGCGAGCGAACGGGGACTAGCCCTTAAGTGGCTTTGAGATTAGCGGAACGCTCTGGAAAGTGCGGCCATAGTGGGTGATAGCCCTGTACGCGAAAGTCTCTTAGTCATGAAATCGAGTAGGACGGAGCACGAGAAACTTTGTCTGAATATGGGGGGACCATCCTCCAAGGCTAAATACTACTGACTGACCGATAGTGAACTAGTACCGTGAGGGAAAGGCGAAAAGAACCCCGGAGAGGGGAGTGAAATAGATCCTGAAACCGTATGCGTACAAGCAGTGGGAGCAGACTTTGTTCTGTGACTGCGTACCTTTTGTATAATGGGTCAGCGACTTATATTCAGTGGCGAGCTTAACCGAATAGGGGAGGCGTAGCGAAAGCGAGTCTTAATAGGGCGTTTAGTCGCTGGGTATAGACCCGAAACCGGGCGATCTATCCATGGGCAGGTTGAAGGTTAGGTAACACTGACTGGAGGACCGAACCGACTACCGTTGAAAAGTTAGCGGATGACCTGTGGATCGGAGTGAAAGGCTAATCAAGCTCGGAGATAGCTGGTTCTCCTCGAAAGCTATTTAGGTAGCGCCTCATGTATCACTGTAGGGGGTAGAGCACTGTTTCGGCTAGGGGGTCATCCCGACTTACCAAACCGATGCAAACTCCGAATACCTACAAGTGCCGAGCATGGGAGACACACGGCGGGTGCTAACGTCCGTCGTGAAAAGGGAAACAACCCAGACCGTCAGCTAAGGTCCCAAAGTTATGGTTAAGTGGGAAACGATGTGGGAAGGCTTAGACAGCTAGGAGGTTGGCTTAGAAGCAGCCACCCTTTAAAGAAAGCGTAATAGCTCACTAGTCGAGTCGGCCTGCGCGGAAGATGTAACGGGGCTCAAACCATACACCGAAGCTACGGGTATCATCTTCGGATGATGCGGTAGAGGAGCGTTCTGTAAGCCTGTGAAGGTGAGTTGAGAAGCTTGCTGGAGGTATCAGAAGTGCGAATGCTGACATGAGTAACGACAATGGGTGTGAAAAACACCCACGCCGAAAGACCAAGGTTTCCTGCGCAACGTTAATCGACGCAGGGTTAGTCGGTCCCTAAGGCGAGGCTGAAAAGCGTAGTCGATGGAAAACAGGTTAATATTCCTGTACTTCTGGTTATTGCGATGGAGGGACGGAGAAGGCTAGGCCAGCTTGGCGTTGGTTGTCCAAGTTTAAGGTGGTAGGCTGGAATCTTAGGTAAATCCGGGATTCTAAGGCCGAGAGCTGATGACGAGTGTTCTTTTAGAACACGAAGTGGTTGATGCCATGCTTCCAAGAAAAGCTTCTAAGCTTCAGGTAACCAGGAACCGTACCCCAAACCGACACAGGTGGTTGGGTAGAGAATACCAAGGCGCTTGAGAGAACTCGGGTGAAGGAACTAGGCAAAATGGCACCGTAACTTCGGGAGAAGGTGCGCCGGTGAGGGTGAAGGACTTGCTCCGTAAGCCCATGCCGGTCGAAGATACCAGGCCGCTGCGACTGTTTATTAAAAACACAGCACTCTGCAAACACGAAAGTGGACGTATAGGGTGTGACGCCTGCCCGGTGCCGGAAGGTTAATTGATGGGGTTAGCTAACGCGAAGCTCTTGATCGAAGCCCCGGTAAACGGCGGCCGTAACTATAACGGTCCTAAGGTAGCGAAATTCCTTGTCGGGTAAGTTCCGACCTGCACGAATGGCGTAACGATGGCGGCGCTGTCTCCACCCGAGACTCAGTGAAATTGAAATCGCTGTGAAGATGCAGTGTATCCGCGGCTAGACGGAAAGACCCCGTGAACCTTTACTATAGCTTTGCACTGGACTTTGAATTTGCTTGTGTAGGATAGGTGGGAGGCTTTGAAGCGTGGACGCCAGTTCGCGTGGAGCCATCCTTGAAATACCACCCTGGCAACTTTGAGGTTCTAACTCAGGTCCGTTATCCGGATCGAGGACAGTGTATGGTGGGTAGTTTGACTGGGGCGGTCTCCTCCTAAAGAGTAACGGAGGAGTACGAAGGTGCGCTCAGACCGGTCGGAAATCGGTCGTAGAGTATAAAGGCAAAAGCGCGCTTGACTGCGAGACAGACACGTCGAGCAGGTACGAAAGTAGGTCTTAGTGATCCGGTGGTTCTGTATGGAAGGGCCATCGCTCAACGGATAAAAGGTACTCCGGGGATAACAGGCTGATACCGCCCAAGAGTTCATATCGACGGCGGTGTTTGGCACCTCGATGTCGGCTCATCACATCCTGGGGCTGAAGCCGGTCCCAAGGGTATGGCTGTTCGCCATTTAAAGTGGTACGCGAGCTGGGTTTAGAACGTCGTGAGACAGTTCGGTCCCTATCTGCCGTGGACGTTTGAGATTTGAGAGGGGCTGCTCCTAGTACGAGAGGACCGGAGTGGACGAACCTCTGGTGTTCCGGTTGTCACGCCAGTGGCATTGCCGGGTAGCTATGTTCGGGAAAGATAACCGCTGAAAGCATCTAAGCGGGAAACTTGCCTCAAGATGAGATCTCACTGGAACCTTGAGTTCCCTGAAGGGCCGTCGAAGACTACGACGTTGATAGGTTGGGTGTGTAAGCGCTGTGAGGCGTTGAGCTAACCAATACTAATTGCCCGTGAGGCTTGACCATATAACACCCAAGCAATTTGAGTCGAAAGGCCAGATTGCGGTGTTGTGAAGACGAAACGAACCGAAAGTTTGCGACTCACAAAGCACCGAAAGTCATCACATACCCGATTCGCTGGAATGTCGAAAGACACGTCAGCTCAAGAATTTCTTGACGACCATAGAGCATTGGAACCACCTGATCCCATCCCGAACTCAGTAGTGAAACGATGCATCGCCGATGGTAGTGTGGGGTTTCCCCATGTGAGAGTAGGTCATCGTCAAGATTAAATTCCGAAACCCCAATTGCGAAAGCAGTTGGGGTTTTGTTTTAGTAGAAGTCACCCATTTTACTGGCACGCTACATTCGTAACGGACCGGTCACAGAATTTCTTGACGACCATAGAGCATTGGAACCACCTGATCCCATCCCGAACTCAGTAGTGAAACGATGCATCGCCGATGGTAGTGTGGGGTTTCCCCATGTGAGAGTAGGTCATCGTCAAGATTAAATTCCCAAACCCCTGTTTGCTAACGCAAACAGGGGTTTTGTTTTTTCGGGGTCTGTAAACAGCGAAGGAAGCAGTAGTGCTGAAGCAGTGCCCTACACGAACCGCTTCAACACATTGCCCATCGCGTCATCGGCAAATCCCTGCACGAAATCCTTGAACCCAGGTAAAGCCTCCGCACCACCTTGTGCAGGCTCGGCCATGATGGTCCACGTGGCTCGGCACTGGTTTTCATCGAGCATCTCAACTGCCATTGCAGCCCATAACTTGCCCACGCCCAGCGTGTTGTAGATCGTGGTCCAGGTCATGTACCGCTCCTGGTCATTGCGCGAGTTGAGTTGTTCGACCACCAGGTTGCCATCCTTGAAGAACTTCTTGCGCAGGGAAGAGACACCTTCTCCGGTCATTTCGATGTGGGACAGCGCCGGGATGAATCGGTCGAAGCCGGCAAAGTCGCCGACCAGCGCCCAGACAGATTCGGCCTGCGCCGGGACGTCCACAGACGACACAACGTGGCAGCCTTGAGGGTTTTGGATCAGGGTATCGGGTTGCAGGGTTTTCATGGTTTCGCTCCGTTTGGATGAATCAGATGAAATTGATTTCCTTGAGGTAGTCACAGCCTCGACGCAGCAGCGCCGGAGACTTTTCCGGGTAGTGAGTGCCCATCAGCCGTACGCCGTTCTGAGCGTTGTCATGGCTGATCATGGAGATGTCGCCAATGTCTTCTTCGAAGCCGTTGAGGTAGAAACCCAAGACGCCAAACAACGCGTTGTCGCTGTCGACCCGACCCAACTGCTGCTGCCAGTCGGGGATGCTGACCATGGAGAACTTCTGGCCGGCTTCACGAAAGGACGCGACGTAATCGTCCCAGCTCAGCGGTTCCGGGTTATGGAGGTTGAATACGGCTTTGTCCGCGCAATAGCGGGTGGCATGGAAGGCAATGAACCCGGCGAGAAAATCCACGGGCATCAGGTCGAAGTTCAGCGCTAGGTCCGGCACCTTGCCGAGCTGTATCGAGCCCTTGAGCATCAACATCAAACGATTCTTATGCGGTTGGCATACACCGGTGAGGCTGTTGAAGCTGATGTTGCCGGGCCGATACACATTCACCTGGACCCCACGCTCCCGCGCGCGCTCAAGAATGCGCTCGCCGACCCATTTCGACAGGTTGTAACCGTTCTTGATGTAGATCGGCGGCGTGCGCGCGGCAGGCAGTTCCAACACCCGGCCATCGTCAGTCATGGTGCTGGACGCCGAAAGGGTCGAGACAAAATTGAAGATCTTTTTACTGCGGCCCTCGCACAAGCGCAGACACTCGAAGATCGGTTCGACGTTGTCCCGCGCCAGAGAGCTGTAATCCAGTACGTGATTGACGTTGGCGGCGTTGTGGACCAGCACGCCGAACTCGCGGTCCAGGCGCTCGTAATCCTGCGGTGTCAGCCCCAGCGAGGGCTGCGTGATGTCTGCGGGGTACACCCGTACTCGGCTCACGTCCAGATGCGTCAGACGGTTTTCCCGCAACGACTGAATGAAGCGCTCCTGGGCAGATTGACCGTTGCCCTCGCGCACCAGACAAGCCACCTCGATGACGCCACAGGCCAGCAATGCCTCGACGATGTGCGCGCCTACAAAACTGTTGGCACCCGTTACGATCACCTTGCGCACATCGCCCATGCGGCTGGCAGGTAGGGGCTGAACTTGAAGTGGGCGAAAGGCATCGTCAAGCGCCTGTTCGCTCAGCACCTCTTCCGTGCCGGCACCGCGGACCAATGTCGCCAGTTTTGCGATAGTCGGCAGCTCGATGAACCGGTTGATCGAAATACTGCGTCCGAACGTCTCCCGCAGTCGCAGGAGCATGCGCGACAGCAGGATCGAGTGCCCCCCCAGATTGAAAAAGCTTTCATCGGTGCCGATGTCGCTGGCAGGCAACTGCAGCAACTCGGCCCAGATATCGAGCAGCACCGCTTCATCCGAGTTGGCCGGCAACCGCCGTGAGATGTTATCGCTCAGGCTGACAGGCACTTGCAGAAGTGCCTTGCGATCCACCTTTCCATTGCTCGCAAACGGCATGCTGGGCAATTCGGTCCAGGCACAAGGTTGCATGTAATCCGGCAATAACTGGCAAGCGTGGGCCATCAATGCTGTGCGGGCGATTCCGGGTAGCGTCTCCCGAGGTTGCGCGAGGAACGCGAGAATGCGCCGCTGGCTGTCGATCACCACTGCAACTTGGCGATACAGCTGACTGTCGCGCAGACAGCGTTCGATTTCTTCCGGTTCGACCCGAAAGCCGCGGATCTTCACCTGGTTGTCCAGGCGCCCGCACAGCTCGATGCCGGCTTCGGTCCACTTCGCCATGTCGCCCGTGCGGTAGGCGCGCAGGGTCTGCCCGTCTGGCAGGTTGAGGTTCAAATATCGTTCGGCGGTCTGCTTTGGATTGTTGAGGTAGCCGAGGCAAACGCCGGGTCCGACGATGTACAGTTCGCCAACGGTGTGTTCGGCCACCGGTTGCAAATCTTCATCGAGAATCAGTACCTGGCTGTTGGCGATCGGCGCGCCAAGGGTGCGATTGCTGTCGCCGCTGCGTAATTGCCGTGCGGTGATCAAGACCGTCGCTTCAGTCGGGCCATAGAGGTTATAGAGGCTGCCCTGACGCGTGAGCTGTTCGATGACACAGGGTTCGCACACGTCGCCCCCGGTCATCACGTGTTCGAGGCCCAAAAGTTGCTCCAGTGGCAGAATGCTCAGCAGCGCCGGAGGCAAAAAGGCATGGCTCAGTCGCTCGCGACGGATCAGCTCCACCAGTTGCAAAGGGTCGCGGCGTTGGTCATCCCCGGGGACTACCAGTCGGGCACCTTGCAGCAGGGTCGGGAAAATATCGATCAGCGAGGAGTCGAACCCCAACGATGAGAATTGCAGCACATGACAGTCTTCGGTCAGGTGCACATAGTCGGCGTACCACGCCGTGAAGTGCGCCAGGTTAGCCTGGCTGAGCGATACACCCTTGGGGTGACCGGTAGTGCCCGAAGTGTAGAGCGCCATGCAGGGTGCTTCGAGCGAGGGACGCCTGCCCATCAGCGGCTGATGGAGGACCACGTCGTCGAAGTCGATCGCACAGATGTCCATACTGGACATCTCATCGGCGAGTGGGTGATTGCCGTCATGCAACAGCAACACAGCACCGGCGTTTTCCAGGATGTATTGCTGACGTTGCAGCGGATGGCTCGGCTCCAACGGCAGATACACCGCACCGCTGCCCAGGATCGCCAGAATGCCCGCATACAGCGCGCTGCATTTCGGCAGGCAGATACCGACGACCCATGGCCCCTCATGCGCTGCGAGCAACGGCTCCAATTTCTGAGCGATGGCCCGGCTGTAAGCATGCAACTGACCATAAGTGAGCGTGGCGCCGGCGATGCACAGCGCCGGCCGGTGGGCTGACTCGATAAAACGCTGCTCCAGGCGTTCGATCATTGGGACTTGGGCGAGTTGCTGCAACCGCTTATCCGCAGTGGCATTGAGCCGATGGACGAAGGCGAGGCGCTCAAGAAACAGCAGGCCTTCCACTTGCTTGAACGGCGAGAGAGGAGCGGGTTCGGCATTGAGAAAAGAGTCCGCGTCTCGTGAGAAACGGCTGACCAACACTGCGACGTGTTCGACGATATTTGCCATGGCTCGCAGACGTAGCGCCTGGCCGTTGCCAGAAGGCTCTTCGGCTAACGGCATTCGTGTGAGCAGCGTCGACCCCAGCGTGCACAGCAGGTCCAGCGGTGGCAGCCCTGATGCACCCGCAGCGCCGACCCCCAGGCTCAGTGTCAACCGCAGTGCATCCACGGGGTGCGTGAATGTCAGGCTGGCATCATCGATGACCAGATCGACCGAGACCGGTGTTGGCTGATTCAGATCTTCAAGATGCGTCAGTGAATGGCCGTGTTGTTCAAGCTCCAGCGTCAGCTCGGTCAAGGCCGGACTGCGGCCAACAAGCAAAATATCGAGACGTCTCATGATGTGCTCCTCGTTAAGCCAGGTATTCGCTCAAGGCGGTCTGAACGCACGGTGAGTCGAGCAGCGAACTGCTTTGGAAAAACCGCACGATGTTGGCGACCAGCGGGTGATGGCGGTTGACCGGGTAGGCCAGTCCGCCGACTTCACTCTGGAGGGCATGGCGTGTGGCATCGCTGATCTGCAAGGCATCGATCAGGCGCAAGTCGAAGGATTTCTGGATGTCGTTGGTCAGGTAATGGCTGATGAACACCGGCAGGATTCGCGCGATGCATTGGCGGTCAGCTTCACTCGCCGTGTGCCAGTAGATACGCACCAATTGTGCCCAGAAGCCGGAATGGCGACCCTCGTCCAGCAAGTGATCGGCCATCAGTCCCTTGATCGACTGCTTGACGCTGTCGTCCCTGGCGAATGCCGCGACATCGCCGGTGACGGTGTTCTCGGCTATGGCCACACAGATCAACTCCACGGCTGCGCGCAGAGGCTCGGGTGCCAGTGCGATCGCTGCTGGAATCGCCCGGCTCAGCTCGATTTCATCCGGCAACTCGATGGGAGCGATTCCCGTGAGTGCAATGGTCTGCTGCATGAAGTCCATCGCCACCAATGCGTGATAATCCTCATCAATCACCACGCTCATGGCGTCGTAACGACAGGCAAACGGGAAGGGCACGGAGAAGCGATTCTTGGCGATGCTGCGTGCGGTTTTATCGACGATCTCGGTTTCGAAAATCACCACATCGTTGATGAACTTATAGAGCGTCTGTACGAGTGCGAAATCCCGTTGTTCCGGGCATTCGCTCCCGAAGGTCTCGCTCAGCACCAGCGGCTGGCGGCTGAGCGGGTAGATCAGCCTGTCGTCGTTCTCCAGCATGCGGCGCGGGCGGGTGCGAATGGTCGCGCGGCTTTCCCAGGTGTCGGCAAAGGATTGGTAGTCGGCGGCGTTCATGCGTTCACCTGCGCCAGGGGTTCGTTCATGCTTTGGCGCAGCCCGTCCCATAACGCTATGCGGCTTTCCACGGCGGCCAGGCCGCTGGCATACACGTCTTCTTCGCGTTGTGGGTCGCCATCGACCAGCCGAGCCAACAATTGTTGCGCAGCGGGGCCGTGATCTTCGGAATCGACATCGATATGCCGTTGCAGGTAGTAACGGAAGGTCGGCGCCTGATCCATGCCGATGTCCCAATCATCGAGAATGCGCTGGAACATCTGCGGGATCACGCTTTCGCGTCCATGCAGAAAAGCGGCCGCCACGCTGTGGGCGGGCGCGTGCAGGGCAGTGTGCAAGGTTTGGCGCACGAACTGCGCGACAGCCGGGTCGACCTCTACGCTGCGCAACGCCACGTCATAACTCACGCCTTGCCGTTGCAGCGCCACGAAACGTTCTACGGTAAAAGTGCTGGCACCGACTTCGCGCATGGCATCGAGGTACAACTCGAAATGGCTGCAGTGGCCCTGGATGGGACGATCGTCGGATTCTTCACCAAGCACGATTTCATTGATCAATCGCGCGGCACGGGGATCCGATGGCGGCAGCCATGGCAACTGGACGCACGTCAGTTCCTGTTGCATGCGTTTGGTCAGCGACATGAAATCCCAGACTGCAAACACATGGGATTCCATGAAACGTTGAAGTACCGAAAGGGAATGTATTTCAGAAAATATGGGGTGCGAACTTAATTCTGCCTTTTTCTGATCAAGACGATCTTTAGTCGATTTCATGACGAGCCTATAGGTCGATAATTTGAAAGAGGTGTGCTGGGGTTACAATTTAAATGAAGTTTCCTTTTGGCGAGCGAGTGCTGCTGGCGTTGAGCGGTCAGTGATGTACACGACACGGTGTTAGCGCCTTCGAGCCATGATTCAGGGTGGCGCATAAAAAATTAATACACGAACAAAGTGTTGGGCAAGTTATTTTTATACTATTTTAAAGTTCAACTTTTTAATGCGCGACAGGCCCCAATAAAACTTTTTTATCAGGTTTTATTGGGGCGAAGTTGCTCCTTCCGACTTATATAAGTAGAAATGGAAATAAAGAGTGAATGCCTCACTCGAGCAACTTTCTAAGAGGGATCATTAGTGTGATTTGAGGAGTGGAAGATGGCCGAATGCCAATCCTTCCTTTTCCCGTGGCAAGACTCCTTCCGTAGGTTCTTGATGGGGTGGCGGCGCCGATCACACAGCGCTTCGCCGATTTGTTATTGGTTGGCAATCCAAGAGTGAGCGTAAATCAAGGCAGCCGCTATCACCGGCGTGTCCTGTCGTCAGAGAAGGGATGGAACCCGCGGGAGGAAGGGGCGTACGCGCTCGCGGCAGACACCTCGAGCAGGAACGCCTGCTCGATCAGGGCTGACACAACGCTTCGTATCTAGGCTTTTCTGTTTTTGGCTTCGGGGCTTTCGAGGTAACGGGTGATGGCCTCTACGCCTCGATTGAGGTGGTTTTCCAGCAACTGCACGGTGTGCTCGATGTTGCGCGCTTGTGCCGATTGCAGCAACGCGCGGTGATCATCCTGGGACAGCTTGCCCAGGCCCATGGCTTCCAGGTTGAAGCGCAGGAAACGTTCTTCTTCGTTCAGACCCTCTTCGATCAGCTTCAACAAACGCTGGTTAGGGGCCCGGCTATAGAGTGCCATGTGAAACAAGCGGTTGAGCCGGCCGATTTCGGCGTAGTCGTGCTCGGTTTCCAGCTCGTCGATACAGCGGGCCGCCAGTTCGAGATCCTCGGGTGTGAGCAACGGGATTGAAAGCCGCAGCGCCTCACACTCCAGCAGTATGCGCAGCGCATAGGTTTCGGCGGCATCACCCTGGACCAGGGGCGCCACGACCGCGCCTTTATGGGCGATGACATTGAGCAACGCCTGGGCTTCGAGCTGGCGCAGTGCTTCGCGCACGGGCATGCGGCTGACCCCGAACAGGTCGGCCAGATCCTGCTGACGAAGAGCGGCGCCGCACGGGATTCGACCGTCGAGAATGGCGGCGCGCAAGGTTTGCTCAATGACGGAACGGGCCTCGTGGGCGGGAATCGGGCCGTTGACCTTGATACTGCCCAAAGGGTTCGGTTTTTGTGTCACTACAACGCACCCTGAATGCTGAAAAATTGGATCCAAATTGACACTAGTGACTGCCTCAAAGGTTGTCAAACCCGCTATTCAAACATCTTGTACACGCAAGCTTAGCGCGGCTGCGCGATCTCACCGTGCCATTGCTGCTGTAAACGGCTAACCTTCACCACCAACCGACTCCACCTGCCTACATGGATGCCTCGCATTGGCGGTACGTTTCGCGATCCCTCGGACTGTGCGCTGGCTATGCGGCGCGTTGTTGCTGGCCGGCATCTTGCCGTTTGGCCTGCATGCCGATTGGGATTTTTCCCTGATCAGCCGTCGGGCGCAGGCATTGTACGGACCTTTGGGCGAAGGTCAGCAACGAATCGATGCCTGGCAGAATCTGCTGGCTACGCAAAAGCAGGTCAGCGAGCTGGAGAAGCTCAAGGTGGTCAACCAGTTCTTCAATCGGCAAATGCGCTATCAGGAAGACATCGACCTCTGGCACACGGTCGATTACTGGGAGACGCCGATCGAAGCTTTGTGGAAGGGCGCCGGAGATTGCGAAGACTATGCGATCGCCAAATATTTCAGTCTGCGCCATCTCGGCGTTCCCAGCGACAAACTGCGCATCACTTACGTCAAGGCGCTGAGCTTGAATCGCGCGCACATGGTGCTGACGTACTACGCCAGCCCCGATGCGGTGCCACTGGTGCTCGACAGCCTGATCGACGCGATCAAACCCGCCAGCCAACGAACCGACCTGCTGCCTGTCTACGCTTTTAATGCCGAGGGCGTGTGGCTGCCGGGTGCCAAGGGCAATAAACGAGTCAGCGATACCAAACGCCTGTCCCGCTGGCAGGACGTTCTGAAAAAAATGCAGGCCGAAGGATTTCCGGTCGAGTCGACTAACTAGGAGCACGCTCTCAGATGTCTTTGTTCAAACAGCTGTTGATCGCAATCTGTCTGTTCCTCGTGGTCGCCTTCACCGGCAGCTTCATGGTCAGCCTTGAAAGCTCGCGTACCCAGTACGTCAACCAGCTGCGCTCACATGCGCAGGACGCCGCGACAGCGCTGGCGCTGTCGTTGACGCCGAACATCGATGACCCGGCGATGGTCGAGCTGCTGGTCAGTTCGATTTTCGACAGCGGGTATTACGCCAGCATCCGCGTGGTTGATCTGTCGAACGACAAGACGCTGGTCGAACGCAACGGCATTCCTTCGGTGAACAACGTGCCGGACTGGTTCGTCAAGCTGATCGGCCTGGAACCGGCCGGTGGGGATGCGATTGTCAGTCGTGGCTGGGAGCAGGCGGCGCGGGTCGAGGTGGTCAGCCACCCTATGTTCGCTATCGCCAAGTTGTGGCAGAGCGCGCTCGGCAGCCTCGGCTGGCTGCTGCTCTGCGGCGCGGTCAGTGCGGCACTGGGTGCGTTGCTGCTGCGCCGGCAATTGAAGCCGCTGGACTACATGGTTCAGCAATCCCATGCCATCGCCCGCCGGGAATTCCTCAGCCTGCCCGATCTGCCGCGCACCCCGGAATTGCGTCGGGTGGTCCAGGCCATGAACCAGATGGTCGAAAAGCTCAAGGCGTTGTTTCAGGAGCAGGCCGAACGCAGTGAAAAACTGCGCGACGAGTCTTATCAGGATTCGTTGACCGGGTTGGCAAACCGACGCTATTTCGAGATGCAGCTGAATGCAGCGGTGAGCAATCCCGAATCGGCCAGTTCGGGTTACCTGATGCTTTTACGGGTCAAGGATCTTGCCGGGTTGAATCAGCGCCTCGGGGGCCAGCATACCGATGAGCTGCTCAAGGCGGTCGGCCTGCAGCTATCCCGTGAGTGTGCCAGGTATCCCGAAACGTTGAACCTGGTGACGCGGGTTCGCGGTGGCGAATTTGCCGTGCTGGCGCCGGGGCTGATGCATGCCGAAGCGCTGCAACTGGCGCAACACCTGGACCTGGCCCTGACCAGCTTGCATGCGACGGGCGCCACCGATGTGGCAGCGGTGGCCTACATTGGCTTGGCGCCGTTCAAATTTGGCGATGCACCTCAGGCGGTGCTCGGCCGTGCCGACCAGGCCCTGGCCCAGGCAGAAGGCCAGGGTGATTCGAGATGGGTGTGCCTGGATCACAGCGCACCTTCTACCCTCGCCGACGATCATCACAGCTGGCACCGTTTGCTCGATCAGGCGCTGAACCAGCGTCGGTTCGAGTTGTATTTCCAACCCGTGGTGGCCAGCCAGGACACGACGTTGGTGCTGCATTACAAAGTGCTGTCGCGGCTGATCGACGATCAGGGCGAGGCGATTCCCGCTGGTCGGTTCTTGCCGTGGCTCGAGCGTTTCGGCTGGGCCGCGCGGCTGGATCGCCTGATGTTGGAACAGGTGCTTGAGCACATGCCAGGCCATCAGGCGTCACTGGCGCTGAACCTGTCGTCGGCGACGCTGACCCATCCGCAGGCGCTGGGGAAAGTCTTCGACATCCTGCGCGCCCATTCCAACCTCGGCCCAAGGCTGATCCTGGAAATCGGCGAAGAACAATTGCCAGAACAGGCCAAGCTGGAAGACCTGATGCGACGCCTGCGCGAGATTGGTTTCTCACTGGGCCTGCAACACTTCGGCGGGCGCTTCAGCATGATCGGCAACCTGGCCCGCCTGGGGCTGGCGTATCTGAAAATCGATGGCGTGTACATCCGCGCCATCGATCACGAGAGTGACAAGCGCTTGTTTATCGAGGCGATCCAGCGCGCGGCACACAGCATCGACCTGCCGTTGATTGCCGAGCGGGTTGAGACCGAAGGGGAGCTGGCGGTGATTCGCGAGATGGATATTTTTGGTGTGCAGGGGCAGTTGGTTGGGGAGCCAAAGCCCTGGGAGTGATTCCGCAAAGGCTTTGCCCTCCTCAAGGACAAAAATCCGAAGCTAGATCAGCCCCAGATCATCCTCATCCACAAGATGAGCCAAACCGCCCAGCGCTTCCCGCGCCTGGTAGCGATCTGACAGCTTGGTTTGCGCGGCGGCTGGAAGGTCGGTGACGCGGATGACGCCCTTCTCGATCAGCACCTGGATCAGGTCGTCGATGACCCGGATCATGTCCAGGTCGCTCTGTTTCAATTGCTTGAGCTGTTTGATCTGCTGCGATTGTTTCTGGCTGTTGGCCATCAACTTGCTGGCAAACCATTCCTGCAGGTCGGGGTGATCGGCCGGCAGGGTTTCGGTGGATTCGGCGTACGCTTGGGCTTCGACGCGCATCAATTGGCCGGCTGTGTCGCGTTGCACGTAGAACATTGAGCATCCCTCACACGTTGAGCAGCGTCATCCTGTCAGCAGCATAGGCGAAATAAGCCATATGGTTATTCGCTAACGGTATTTAAATTAAGCTTCTTATATCTATAAAGTCATCCCCCTGCGTACCTGCCGACCAATCGGCGCGCCGCACGACACGAACCAACACGGGACCTCCGTGAGTTTCTGATCGACGTGCGCGCCTTTGAGCGTGCCGTGCGTGGGAGTAATTTTATGTCCGCCGTTTGCGAAACACGCAATATCGCACCGCAAGCCTTCGAGATCCGCCCGTTCAACGGCGTCGTGGGTGCCGAAATTGTCGGCCTCGACCTGTCCCTCCCGGTCAACGACCAGGACTTTGCTCGCATCCATCGCGCACACCTGGAACATCATGTCGTGGTCTTCCGCGACCAGCGCATTACCCCAGAACAACAGATCGCCTTCAGCCGCCGTTTCGGCGTGTTGCAGATCCACGTACTCAAACAATTCCTGCTGACCGGGCACCCGGAAATCCTCATCGTTTCCAACATCATCGAAAACGGCCAGTCCATCGGCCTGGGTGACGCCGGCAAATTCTGGCACTCGGATCTTTCCTACAAGGAACTGCCCAGCCTGGGTTCGATGCTGCATGCTCAGGAGTTGCCCTCCGAAGGCGGCGACACCCTGTTCGCCGACATGCATAAAGCCTGGGACAACCTGCCCGACGCGTTGCGCAAGGCCGTCGAAGGACGCTCGGCGGCGCATTCCTACACGGCACGCTACAGCGAGACCAAGTTCGAGGGCAATTGGCGCCCGACCCTGACGCCGGAGCAACTGGCCCAGGTCGCCGAAGTCGTTCATCCGATCGTGCGTACGCACCCGGAAAACGGGCGTAAGGCGTTGTTCGTCAGCGAGGGTTTCACCACCCGTATCGTCGGTTTGCCTGAGGACGAGAGCAAGCACCTGCTTGAGGAGCTTTATGCCCACAGCGTGTTACCGCACAACATCTACCGCCACCAATGGCAGCCCCACGACCTGGTGTTCTGGGACAACCGCTCATTGATCCATCTCGCCACAGGTTGCCCAAGCCATCTGCGCCGCAAGCTGTATCGCACCACCATCCAGGGCACCAAGCCGTTTTAAGGGAGCTGATTGACATGAACGCCCCATTGCCAGGCCACACGGTCAGCAACCCGAACGCCACAGCCCAGGCGCTGTTGTCGGTCGATAACGTCAGCCTCGAGTACCGCACGCCCCAACGGGTGGTTCGAGCGACCCATCAAGTCAGTTTCGAGATCGATCCGGCGGACCGTTTTGTCCTGCTGGGGCCATCCGGATGCGGTAAATCGACCTTGCTCAAGGCTGCAGCCGGATTCATCCAGCCGGTCGAGGGTGAAATCCGTCTGCAAGGCCAGCGCGTCGATGCGCCGGGGCCGGACCGGATCGTCGTATTTCAGGAATTCGATCAGCTGCCGCCCTGGAAAACCGTCAAACAGAACGTGATGTTCCCGTTGCTGGCGTCAAAAACCCTCAAGCGCAAGGAAGCCGAAGCCCGAGCGCTGCATTATCTGGAGAAGGTCGGGTTGGCGGCATTCGCCGATGCCTATCCGCACACCCTCTCGGGCGGCATGAAAGCGCGCGTGGCCATTGCCCGGGCCTTGGCCATGCAGCCAAAAATCCTGCTGATGGACGAACCCTTCGCCGCGCTCGATGCGCTGACTCGGCGCAAGATGCAGGAAGAGTTGCTGCTGCTCTGGGAAGAGGTGCGGTTCACGTTGCTGTTCGTCACGCACTCCATCGAAGAAGCGTTGGTGGTGGGCAATCGCATCCTGTTGCTGTCACCGCATCCGGGGCGCGTGCGGGCGGAAGTCCACAGCCATCAATACGATCTGCACAGCCTGGGTGGCGCGGGGTTTCAGGAATCGGCGCGGCGCATTCATCGGCTGTTGTTCGATGAAGGCCCGTCAGAGCAAACCGAACGCGAACTGGATTTCACCGATATCCGCATCGCTTATTGAGCCAGTTGAGAGGAGGGCCCGATGAGCCATTTATCATCCCCGCGTGAAGAATTCGAAAATGTTCTGCCGCCACTTGCCAACGTGCCGCTGGAGCGTGAGCTGCCGCTGGGCCAGCGCCTGTGGCAACAGGGCTGGATTCGCAAAGGCCTGATCCTGATTCTGTTGGCGGTGCTGTGGGAAGCCATCGCCCGTTACCAGAACAACGACCTGCTGCTGCCCAGCTTCGTGCAGACCGCCCAGGCGCTGTATGGCGGGCTGGCCAGTGGCGAATTGCTCGGTAAGGTGTGGATTTCCCTGGTGGTGTTGGTCAAGGGCTACCTGATCGGCATCGTTCTGGCGTTTGCCCTGACCACCCTGGCGGTGTCGACCCAGTTGGGCCGTGACCTGCTGAGCACGCTGACCTCGATGTTCAACCCGTTGCCGGCCATTGCCTTGTTGCCGCTGGCGCTGTTGTGGTTCGGGCTGGGTCAGAACAGCTTGATATTCGTGCTGGTGCATTCGGTGTTGTGGGCTCTGGCGTTGAACACCTACGCCGGCTTCCTCGGTGTTTCGGAAACCCTGCGCATGGCGGGCCGCAACTATGGCCTCAAGGGCATGCGTTTTGTGTTGTTCATTCTGATCCCGGCCGCGCTGCCATCGATCCTCGCCGGGTTGAAAATCGGTTGGGCGTTCGCCTGGCGCACCTTGATTGCGGCGGAACTGGTGTTTGGCGCCACCAGTGGCAAAGGTGGACTGGGCTGGTACATCTTCCAGAATCGCAATGAGTTATACACCGACAAGGTGTTCGCCGGGTTGGCGGTGGTGATCCTGATTGGGTTGCTGGTTGAAAATCTGGTGTTCGATTCGCTGGAGCGGGTGACGGTGAAGCGGTGGGGGATGCAGCGGTAGGTGTTGCCTGCTCGCGATGGGCCGGTGCAATCACCACCCGTTTTGCTAGCATTGCGCTCAAATCAATCCCCATTGCCAATGAGTGCTCAGCATGCAACTCCCGGACATCAACCTTTTGGTCGCCCTCGACGCCCTGCTCGACGAGGGTAGCGTGGTGGGCGCGGCGCGGCGGATGAACCTCAGCCCGGCCGCCATGAGTCGCACGTTGACGCGCATTCGCGAGGCGATTGGCGATCCGATTCTGGTGCGCGCCGGTCGTGGCCTGGTGCCGACACCCAAGGCGCTGGAGTTGCGTGAACAGGTGCGCGATGTGGTGGAGCAGGCGGCCAGGCTGTTTCACTCGGCGCGAGTGGTGGACCTGGGCAGCTTGCGCCGGCGCTTCAGCATCCGTGCGAACGACTTTTTTGTCGGGGTTTACGGCGGCAAGCTGTCCGACACCCTTGAGCGTCAGGCGCCGCATTGCGAGCTGCGTTTCGTCCCGGAAGGTGACGGGGATGATGAGGCGTTACGCGAAGGGCGTATCGACCTGAACGTCAGCAACAACCGTCCGCTGATGCCGGAAGTGAAGGTGCAAAATCTGTTTTCCACACAGTTTGTCGGCCTGGTGCGCGAGGATCACCCGCTGCTGGACGAGGAGATCACGCCCGAGCGTTTTGCCACCTTTTCCCACATCAGCGTGTCCCGGCGCGGCATCGCTCGCGGACCCATCGATACGGCGTTGAATGCCCTTGGCCTGGATCGCCGGGTCGCGGTGATCGCCCCGAGTTTCCATGCGGCGATGTTCGCATTGCCCGATTCCGACCTCATTCTGCCAGTGCCCCGCGAAACGTTGCTGAGCGTGCGCCGTCTGGGCTTGAAATTGCGTTCGTTCACCCTCCCGGTCCCGCTGCCAACCCTCATGCTGACGCAAGCCTGGCACCCGCGATTCGACAATGACCCGGCACACCGCTGGCTACGCGAAACGGTAAAAGCCTGCTGCGAGGAAACGTGGTTGGCCGCCCAAGGTTGATGACTGCAATGGTCGTTAACACCTATGGATGGTGTTGCGTCTGACACTGAGGTGTCAGGCTGTGCGCCTCGGAGTGCGACACAACATCGTTGTGTCTGGTGCACTTATACATTGCCGATAAGTCAGTTTTCGTCAGTGGTTGGCGTCCGTAGACTGCCAACCTATTCATTTTGGAGTCTTGAACCGATGACCTCCCTGACGGCCTCGGCGCCGTTGGCCGCGCCCGCACAATTGGGCCTGCGGACCATTATTGGCCTGGTGGGCGTGTTGCTTGCCGTGCTGGTGTCGGGCCTCAACGAGATGGTCACCAAGGTCGCCCTCGCCGACATTCGCGGGGCCCTGGCCATCGGCTACGACGAAGGCACCTGGCTGGTCGCCAGTTACACCGCTACCTCGGTGGCCGCAATGGCCTTCGCGCCGTGGTGTGCCGTAACGTTCTCGCTGCGACGCTTCACCCTCTGCGCCATCGGCCTTTTCACCTTGCTGGGCGTGCTGTCGCCGTTTGCCCCGAATTACGAAAGCCTGCTGCTGATGCGCACCTTGCAAGGCCTGGCGGGCGGTGCATTGCCGCCCATGCTGATGACGGTGGCCCTGCGTTTTCTGCCGGCCAACGTAAAGCTATATGGCCTGGCCGGTTATGCATTGACCGCCACGTTCGGCCCTGGACTGGGCACGCCGTTGGCGGGTTTGTGGACCGAGCATGTCGGATGGCAATGGACGTTCTGGCAAATCATCGCACCGTGCCTCATTGCCATGGCGGCGGTGGCCTATGGCATCCCCCAGGACCCGGTGCGTCTGGAGCGTTTCAAGCAATTTAACTGGCGCGGCGTGGTACTGGGTTTTCCAGCGATCTGCATGTTGGTCATCGGCATTTTGCAGGGCAATCGGCTGGACTGGTTCGAGTCGAGCCTGATCTGCGGCTTGCTGGGCGGCGGGCTGGTTTTGCTGGTGCTTTTCCTTATCAACGAATGGTCACAACCGATTCCGTTCTTCAATCTGCAGATGCTGGGCATCCGCAACCTCTCGTTCGCCTTGCTGACGCTGGCCGGCGTATTGGTGATCCTGCAGGCGGTGATCATCCTGCCTTCCAGTTACCTGGCGCAGGTTCAAGGATATCGCCCCGTGCAGACGGCACCGATCATGTTGCTGGCGGCCTTGCCGCAGTTGATCGCACTGCCGTTGGTAGCGGCACTGTGCAACCTCCGTTGGGTGGATTGCCGCTGGGTGTTGGGGGCCGGCCTGAGCATGCTGGCGCTGTCCTGCATCGGCGGCTCGCAACTGACGTCGGTGTGGATTCGCGACGACTTCTACGCGCTGCAACTGCTGCAGATTTTCGGCCAGCCGATGGCGGTGCTGCCGTTGTTGATGCTCTCCACCGGCAGCATCACGCCAATGCAGGGGCCGTTCGCCTCTTCGTGGTTCAACACCGTAAAAGGCCTGGCAGCGGTGATCGCCACAGGCGTGATCGAGACGCTGACCACTTCGCGGCTGCACTTTCATTCGACCATGTTGGTGGACCGCCTCGGTCATTCGCCGATGGTCGATGGCGATAGCGCGGGCTTGGCCCATCGGCTGCACGAGCAAGCCGTGGTGCTGACCGCTTCGGACCTTTATCTGTGCATGACCGGTATCGCCGGCGTGCTGATGCTGTTGATTTTCTGGCTGCCGACCCGGATTTTTCCGCCGCGCGCGCCGACGTGAATGCTCCACTGGAACTGAAGGTTTTTATGATGACTCAATCAAAGAAAAAAGTGGCTGTAGCCATCGCCGCCGTGGTGGCGGTGGGCGTGCTGGTCTATGTCCTGGCGCCGGGACTGTTCGGCAAACGCACCCAACAGAACACCAATGATGCCTTTGTTTCCGCTGACTTCACCCTGGTGGTGCCGCGTGTCGCCGGGTTCATCAAAGAGGTGTACGTGGAGGACAACCAGCAGGTCAAGGCCGGGCAATTGTTGGCGTTGATCGATGATCGGGACCTGCGCGCCGCCGCCCAGGCGGCCGACGCCGAAACACTGGTCGCGCGGGCGCAACTGCAAAACGCGAGGGCGACGCTGGAGCGCCAGGTGTCGGTGATTGCCCAGGCGCAAGCTTCGGTCGTGTCGGCCAAGGCGGAACTGGCTTTTGCCGAACATGAATTGAAACGCTACAACCACCTGGCCGGCGTTGGCGCGGGCACGGTGCAGAATGCCCAGCAAGCCAGCTCGCGGATCGAACAGGCCACGGCCAGGCTGGCGAATGCCACGGCGGTGCTGGCAGCCGAACGTAAACAAGTCGAGATCCTTACGGCGCAGCGTGATGCGGCCGACGGGGGCTTGAAACGCGCACAGGCGGCGCTGGAAATCGCCAGCTTCGAGCTGTCCTACACTCGCATCGTCGCCCCGCAGGACGGCATGGTCGGCGAGCGCGCAGTGCGCGTTGGTGCGTATGTCACGCCCGGGAGCAAGTTGCTCGCGGTAGTGCCGCTGACCCAGGCCTATGTGGTCGCCAACTTTCAGGAAACCCAACTGACCGACGTGCAACCAGGGCAGGACGTGCAGGTGCGCGTCGACAGCCTGGGCGGTGCAGCGCTGTCCGGTCGCGTCGAGAGCATCGCACCGGCCACCGGGGTGACCTTTGCCTCGATCAAACCGGACAACGCCACCGGGAACTTCACCAAGGTGGTGCAGCGCATTCCAGTGAAAATCGTGCTGGAGCCGGGGCAGCCGTTGGCCGATCGGTTGCGGGTGGGGATGTCGGTGGAGGCGATTATTGATACCTCTGGAGGCGGCAAGCGTGAGGTTGTGCAGCGATGAAGATTATTGCTGGCCGCTCTGGCTTCATCGCGGGCAAGCCCGCTCCCACACGAGCACCGCTGTACCTGTTGGAGCAGGCTTGTCCAATCGTCGCACCGTCGCGATGGCGCCATCAGCCCCCGCTCATCGTCGGCGCCTTGCTGGCCATCAGCTTGTCAGCCTGTACCCTTGGGCCTGACTTTCGCAAACCCGAATCCCAGCCCATCAGCCAATGGTCAAAACCTGAGCAGCCGGCCCCCAGCCAAGCCGTTGCCGAGACCATGAACGAGCGCTGGTGGGAGGTGTTCCAGGACGCCAAACTGTCGGCCCTGACCCAGCGTGCACTCAACCGCAACCTGGACCTCAAGCTTGCCAGCAGCCGCTTGCAGCAGAGCCGTGCCGTGCGCCAGGTGATCACCGCCGACCGTTACCCGAACACGGCGGCCACGGCCAGCTACGGACGCAAGCGCAACAGCAGCGAAGGCTTGAGCGACCCATCGGGGCACCAGGGGAAATCGGCTTTCAACTTGTGGGACGCGGGCTTTTCCGCCTCCTGGGAGCTGGATTTCTGGGGTCGGGTGCGCCGTGAAACCGAAGCGGTGGATGCGACCCTCGAAGTCGCCGAAAACGACCAGCGCGGTGTACTGTTGTCGGTGCAAGCCGAAACCGCTCAGGATTACATTCAACTGCGCGGCGTGCAAAACACCCGGGCGGTCACCGAGCAGAACCTGGAGGTCGCGAGGCACAGCCTGAAGCTGTCGCGGCTGCGTTTGGCTGACGGTGTGGCCACGGACCTGGACGTTGCAGAGGCTGCCGCGCAGGTGGCTGCCATCGAATCGCGCCTGCCGGCATTGGAGCAACGCCAGTCGCAATTGATCAACGCGCTGAGCTTGTTGATGGGCGAACCGCCGCAAGCGCTGCAAGCCGAATTGTCCGCTGACGGCCCCGTTCCACAGACCCCCCGCCAGGTAGCGATCGGCCTGCCCTCGCAATTGGCCGAGCGCCGGCCGGACATTCGCCAGGCCGAAGCGCGCCTGCATGCCGCCACAGCGAACATTGGCGTGGCCAAGGGTGACTTCTATCCGCGCATTACGTTGTCCGGCAACTTCGGTTCCCAGGCAATGCAATTGAGCGATTTTGGCTCCTGGAGCTCGCGCTCGTTCGGCATCGGCCCGCAGATTAGCCTCCCGCTGTTTGACGGTGGTCGCCTTCGCGGCGTGCTGGAACTGCGTGAAGCCCAACAACAGGAGGCCGCGATTGCCTATCAGCAAACCGTACTGCGCGCCTGGCATGAAATCGACGATCAACTGACGGCCTACAACGCCACTCAACTGCGCCGCGACAGCCTCGCCGAAGCGGTGCGGCAGAACCAGATCGCCCTGAGCACTGCCAAGCAGCAGTACGTGGAAGGCGTGGTGGATTTCGTCAACGTCCTCACCGTGCAAGCCGAGTTGCTGGCGACGCAGCAGCAATGGGTCGAGAGTTCGACCGGCGTGTCGCTGGCGATGGTCGGGTTGTACAAGGCGTTGGGTGGCGGGTGGGAGTCCGTGTATCCATTGGCGGCGCAACGCTAATCGTTTTGCCAAGTGGCTGCGTTAAGTGTAATGATAATTGCTATCAATCACGCGCATAGAACCACACCATGGACGCAGTCACTGGCGGCAACGATTCTCTTCATCGTCTTTACCGCGAGAACCATGGCTGGCTGCAAGGCTGGTTGCGCAAACGCCTGGGCGACCGGGAGCACGCGGCGGACGTGGCGCAGGATACCTTCCTGCGCCTGCTGGTGTCGGGTCGCATGCCCGGCCCGCAGGAAAGCCGCAGTTACCTGACGCAAATTGCCCGCAATCTAGTGATCGATCAGTGGCGCCGCCTGCGGATCGAGCGCGCCTATCTGGAAAGCATCGCGCATCTGCCGGAGCCGGAATCGCCTTCGCTGGAAACCCGAGCCCTGATCCTTGAAACCCTGATGCAGATCGACGCGATGCTCGATCGCATGCCGGATAACGTGCGCCAGGCTTTCCTGCTCTCGCAATTCGAAGGGATGAGCTACGCGCAAATCGGCGAGCGGCTCGGGGTCACGGTCAGTTCGGTGCAGAAGTACATGACCCGGGCGATTCTCGCCTGTTATCAGTTGGTCTACGAATCATGAGTCGCGCCCACGACGCGCCCATTGATCCGGTCATTGTCGAGCAGGCGAGTGAATGGCTCATGCTGCATTGGGGCGATGATCTGAATGCCGAGAAGCGCCAGGCCTTCGTGCTGTGGCAACAGGCTCATCCAGAGCACCAGCGTGCCTGGCAGCGCTTGCAGCAACTCCAACAAACCTTCGGCTCGGTGCCGGCGCAATGTGCACGGGCTGTCTTGCGCGACAGCCCTGATCCGCAGCGCCGCGCTGCGCTGAAGATGCTCGGTGTGCTGCTGGTCGCGGGTGGGAGCGGATACCTGCTGCAAAATCAGGTGGCCTGGCGCGCTACCTTCGCCGAGCACCGCACCGCCACAGGCGAGATTCGCCACATGACCCTGGGCGATGGCACCCGGCTGGACCTCAACAGCGACAGTGCAGTTGATCTGCGTTTTACCGCGCAGGAGCGTCGGATCAAATTGATCAAGGGCGAAGTGCTGCTCACCAGTGGACACGACCCGATCCGGCCGCTGATCGTGGAAACCGCCGGCGGCGATGTCCAGGCGTTGGGCACGCGGTTTTCCGTACGTGAAATGGATGACGGCGCGCTCGTTGAACTGTACGAAGGACAGTTGCGCATCAGCCCCAGACGAGGCACGCCAGTGCTCATGGATGCCGGCCATAGGCTGTGGTTCAACGCTGGCGGAACCGGTTCGATGCATCCGGCAAGCGTCACTGCCAGCAGTTGGAGCCAGGGCCGCCTGGTGGCCGAACGGCAGCCGCTCGGGCTGTTCCTGGCGGAGCTGGCGCGTTATCGGCCGGGTTGGATTCGCTGCGATGAGTCGGTCTCGCCGTTGCTGCTGACCGGCGTATTTCCACTCGATAACACCGACGCGGTCCTCGCCGCGCTCGAACGTACCTTGCCGGTGCAAGTGCGGTCCGTGACCCGTTACTGGGTGACGGTGAAACGCCGCACCTGAAGTCGCAAAAAAATTCTCACAAGCGCTTGTCGGTTTTCTTGCCCCGTTCGGGATACCTCTTGAAAGCAAATCAAGAAGCATTCTCATACGGAGTTCCAGAATGCCAACACAGAAGACTTTTGCGCTTGATGGCGTCTTGCGCCGCAGTGTATTCGCTACCTTGCTGGCCACCACGCCACTGGTGCCAAACCTGGCCTGGGCCGAAGACGCCGCCGTCAGTCAGGCACGCCAGTACACCATTGCCGCCGGCAACCTCGATCAGGTTCTGAATCGTTTTGCCAGTGAGGCGGGCATTCTGCTGTCGGTGGATGCGCAGCTCACCGAGGGCAAGCGCAGTGCCGGTCTTCAGGGGCGTTTCGATGTGAGCCAGGGCCTTGAACGGTTGCTGGCGGGCAGTGGCTTGCAGGCCGTTTTTGCCCAGGGTGGCTGGTCCTTGCAGCCGATCTCGCAAGATGGCCCTCTGCAGTTGGGTGCTACCCGTGTCAGCGCGCCCGAGGCGCGGGAAAATGCCTGGGGCCCGGTCGCGGGCATCGTCGCCAAGCGTAGCGCCACCGGCACCAAGACCGATGCCGCGCTGGTGGAAATTCCGCAAACGATCAATGTCGTCACCGCCGCCGAAATCAGCTCACGCAACGCGCAAAGCGTGACCGAAGCCCTGCGCTACACGCCGGGGATTACCGGCGGTGGCTTCTCCGACCGGGTGAAGATTTTCGATGAGCCAACCTCGCGCGGCTTCTCGCCGACGCCGCTGTACCTCGATGGCCTGCACCTGCCGTATGGCGGTGGCAGTACCGGTGGTGCATTGCAGATCGAGCCCTACTCGCTGGAACGCATTGAAGTGCTCAAAGGCCCGGCGTCAGTGTTGTACGGACAGAATCAGCCGGGCGGCATCGTCAATCTGGTCAGCAAGCGCCCGACCGCAGAGGCGCTGCACCAGATCAAGTTCGAAGCTGGCAGTTACGATCACAAGAGCGCCGCCATCGACCTCGGTGGGCCGCTGGACGACGAAGGCAAGTATCTTTATCGCCTGACGGCCCTGGCCAATGACAGCCAGGATGAAATCGATTACGTCAAAGACAAGCGTCAGTTCATCGCCCCGAGCTTCACCTGGCGCCCCACTGACGACACCAGCCTGACCCTGTTCGCCCAGTACCAGAAAGACGAAGGTGTTCCCGAGGCGCAGGGGCTTCCGGCCGTGGGTACGTTGTTCGATAACCCCAATGGCAAGATCGACCGTGACCTGTTCCTCGGCGAGCCTGGCGTCAATGACTATCACCGCGAGCAGTACGCCTTCGGCTACGAGTTTTCCCATCGCCTGAACGACGTCTGGACCCTCAAGCAAAACGCACGATATGCGCGGGTCAACGACCACTACACAGCGCCCCTGCATGGTTACCGCTTCGTCGCCAACCCGATCACAGGGCAGAACGATCAGCGCTACCAGACCCGTTACGGCGTGAACTGGCAACAGGACAACAAGGTATTCGGTGTGGATAACATCGCTCAGGCCGAGTTCGACACTGGGCCTCTCAGCCATACGGCAATCGTCGGTGTCGACTACTACCACTTCAACTCGAAGTTCGACGGTCTTTATGACTACAACCCGCCGATCATTGACCTGTTCACGCCGGTCTATGGTCAGTCGCTGAATTTCAGCAACAACAATCGCTGGGACAACACCATCACCCAGACCGGTTTGTACGCGCAGGACCAAATCAAACTCGACCAGTGGGTCTTCGTACTCGGTGGTCGCTACGATTGGGCCGAAACCGATAACAAACAGCCGCTGACAGGTGTGCACAGCAACAACAAGGACGAGAAGTTCACCGGGCGTGGTGGCATCGTCTACCTGTTCGATAACGGCATTGCACCTTTTGTCAGCTATTCGGAGTCGTTCCTGCCAATGACGGGCACCGACGTACGGGGCAGCGCCTTCGACCCGTCCACTGGCAAGCAGTACGAGGCGGGTGTGAAGTACCAGCCGCCGGGCCAGAACAGCTTTGTGCAGATATCCGCCTACGAGTTGGAACAGGAAAACATCCTGACCACGGACCTCGCCAATCCCGGCTTCAGTGGCCAGACCGGCGCCATTCGCTCCAAGGGGATCGAGTTCGAAGCCAAGGCCGAGGTCACCGAATCCCTGAGTGTGATCGCCTCGGCATCGCGTAACGATATCAAGTACACCAAGGACAACGACGGTCGAGAGGGTCGCCACCCGGCGAGCAGTCCGCCGCTGACGGCGGCAATGTGGATCAACTACACGGTGCTGGGCGACACACCGTTGGCCGGAGTCGGCGCCGGGGTCGGCGCGCGGTATGCCCGCAGCAACTATGGCGATGATTACGAGGGCTCCTTTCAGATTCCTTCCTACACCGTGTACGACGCGAGCCTGACGTACGACTTGGGCATGTCTGCCTTTCGTCTCAAGGGGGTGAAACTGGCGTTAAACGTGAAAAACCTTACGGACAAGGAATACGTCGCCAGTTGCAGAAGTGAGTGGGATTGCTACTACGGAGAGGGTCGGACGGTGGTGTCGAGCGTGTCTTACGATTGGTAACCCGGGCTGTGCTAGCCGGCATCCAGGCGCGATGCCGGCATCCGGCCTAGACTTTTGGGTCATGAGCGAAGTGGTCGTCGCCGCACACACCGCTATCGCGAGCATGCTCGCGATTGATCGCAAAGCGGTCGCTCAACTTTTCCCCAGGAGCCCACTATGCAATCCCCAACCCACAGCCTGCCCTCGCTCTTCAAGCAATTGGGCCTGCCCAATGATCCGGTCAGCATTGACCAATTCATCACGTCCCATTCCCCGCTCAAACCCGACCTGCACCTGGCCGACGCTTTTTTCTGGAGCCAGAGCCAGGCGGCGTTTCTGCGCGATGAAATACTGGATGACGCCGATTGGGCGGAGGTTGTGGACCAGTTGAACGTGCTGCTGAGGAAGGGGCGGGTACAGGGTTGCTGATCGGATAATTGTTTCAAAACTTGACCGGATTTCCCGGTGGATGTCATATTGATAGTTAGCAAACTAACAGTGTGTCCTTTATCCCGTGCCCAAAAACCTCGACGCTCTCCAGATGAACATCAGCAGTGCCATGGTGGTGGCCGCCCGGCATTGGCGGAAAATCTGCCAGACCACACTGGTCAACTACGGCATCTCCGAAGCCTGCGCCGTCCCTTTGTTGATGATCGGGCGATTGGGCGAGGGCGTGCGTCAGGTGACGGTGGCACAGGCTGCCGGGATGGAGAGCCCGTCGTTGGTGCGCCTGCTCGATCAGTTGTGTCACGCCAACTATGTGCGGCGCACCGCCGATGCCCAGGACCGTCGCGCCAAATGCCTGAGCCTAACGGACACCGGCCGCGAGCTGGTGCAGGCGGTGGAGGTCGAGCTGGTACGCTTGCGTCACGAAACGCTCGCCGGTATTCCCACCAGTGATTTGGAAGCCGCATTGCGAGTATTAAAAGCCTTTGAGGCGGCCAATGCCCCAGCCGTGGTGACACCTTGAGCGGATTTTTCGCCGGCGTTCCCCCGGCCCGCGACTGGTTTTACGGCGTGCGAACCTTCGCGGCCTCGATGATCGCGTTGTACATCGCCCTGCTCATGCAAATGCCGCGTCCGTACTGGGCGATGGCCACCGTCTACATCGTCTCCAGCCCCTTCGTCGGCCCGACCAGTTCCAAGGCGCTGTACCGCGCGATCGGGACATTCATGGGCGCGGCAGCAGCGGTGCTGTTCGTGCCGATGTTCGTGCAAAGTCCCTATGTGCTGGTACTCGTCATTGCCCTGTGGACCGGGATCCTGCTGTTCCTGTCCATGCACCTGCGCACGGCCAATAACTATGCGCTGATGCTGGCCGGCTACACACTGCCGCTGATTGCGCTGCCGGTCGTGGATAACCCGCTTTCCGTATGGGACGTGGCAGAGGCACGCACGGAAGAAATTTTTCTCGGCATCGCTGTTGCGGCGGTCGTCGGCGCGATGTTCTGGCCACGCAGGCTGGCGCCAGTGTTCAGCGACTCGGTGAGCAAATGGTTTGCCGATGCCTCGACGTACAGCCTGCGCTTCCTCAGTCGTAACGTGCAGCCCGAAGAAATCAGCGCGTTGCGCTCATCAATGGTCGCCACATTCAACACCCTGGAATTGATGATCGGCCAGTTGCCCCACGAAGGTGCCCGCCCTCAGACCGTGCGCAATACCAAGGAGCTGCGCGGGCGAATGATCCACCTGCTGCCGCTGATCGACGACCTGGATGACGCGCTTTACGCCCTTGAGCGGCGCACGCCAGAGCTGGTAGACCGGTTCGCGCCGTTGCTCGCCGCCACCCGGCAATGGCTCGAGTACAAGGACGCGGACATCGGGCGCTGGCAAGCATTGAAGGATCAACTCGAAGCGCTGCAACCGTCTGCCCGGGCGCTGGATGATCGCAAGCAACTGCTGTTTTCCAACGCCCTGTATCGACTCGGCGAGTGGATCGATCTGTGGCAGGACTGTCGCAGCCTGCAATACGCCATCCAGTGCGAAAGCCAGGACAGCTGGCATGCGGTCTATCGGCATTGGCGACTGGGGCGGTTGTCGCCGTTCCTGGACCGTGGGCTGATGCTGTATTCGGCGGCGTCCACGGTCACCGCGATCATCGTCGCCTCGGTGCTGTGGATTCTGCTCGGCTGGACCGACGGTGGCGCTGCAGTGATTCTCGCAGCGGTGGCGTGCAGTTTCTTCGCGTCGATGGATGACCCGGCTCCGCAGATCTACCGGTTCTTTTTCTGGACCGCGATGTCAGTGGTATTCGCCAGCCTTTACCTGTTCCTGGTACTGCCCAACCTGCACGATTTCCCGATGCTGGTACTGGCGTTTGCGGTGCCGTTCATTTGCATCGGCACGCTGACGGTCAAGCCGCAGTTCTACCTGGGCATGCTGCTGACGCTGGTCAACACCTCGTCCTTCATCAGTATCCAGGGCGCCTACGACGCGGACTTCCTCAGCTTCGTCAACTCCAACCTGGCAGGTCCCGTGGGTTTGCTCTTCGCCTTTGTCTGGACGTTGATCGCCCGGCCCTTTGGTGCGGAGCTGGCGGCCAAGCGCCTGACCCGTTTCAGCTGGCGCGACATCGTCAGCCTGACCAAGCCGGCGACCCTGGCCGAACACCGGCAGTTGGGGGTGCAGGTGCTTGATCGGATGATGCAGCACTTGCCGCGCCTGGCCATCACCGGCCAGGACACCGGCATCGCGCTGCGCGAAGTGCGTGTTGCGTTGAACCTGCTCGACCTGCTGGCCTACACCCCGCGCGTGCTGGGTGTTCCACAGGTGCTGCTGCATCAAGTGGTGAACGAGGTCGGCGAGTATTTCAAGGCTTGCCTCAAGGCCGATGAGCGCCTGCCTGCCCCGAGCGCGTTGTTGATGTTGATGGACCGTACGCGCCGCGCCCTCGATCGCGAATGTGATGACGGTGCGCGCCTGCACCTGCTGCACGCCCTGAGTGGCCTGCGCCTGGCCTTGCTGCCCGGCGTCGAATTTGTCGGCAGCGCAGAACCCGAAGAACCGCTTCCCCATGGCATCGATGGAGCGCCTTTATGATCGGTGATCTGGATATCAGTGGGGTGTTCCTGCCCACGCTGCTGGTGCTGATGGGCATTACCTACCTGATTTACCTGCTGGTGCACGGCCTGCTGACGCGCCTGCATTTTTACCGCCTGGTCTGGCACCGGGCATTGTTCAACGTGGCTCTGTACGCCTTGCTGCTGGGCGCTGTGGATTCACTCAGCCGATACCTGATGACATGAAAAAACCTTTTTTGACCCTCGGCCGTGTGGTCCTGACGCTGTTGATCGTGAGCTTCGCGGTCGTCGTGGTCTGGCGCATGGTCATGTATTACATGTTCGCCCCCTGGACCCGTGACGGGCACATCCGTGCCGACATCGTGCAGATCGCGCCGGATGTGTCCGGGCTGATCCAGCAAGTGGAAGTGCACGACAACCAACCGGTCCAGCGTGGCCAGGTGCTGTTCAGCATCGACCAGGACCGCTTCAAGCTGGCTTTGCGCCAGGCTAAGGCCTCGGTCGCCGATCGCCAGGAAACCCTGGCCCAGGCACAGCGCGAAGCCAAGCGGAACAAGGGGCTTGGCAACCTTGTACCGGGCGAGCAACTGGAAGAAAGCCAGTCGCGGGTGGCCCGTGCCGAAGTGGCGTTGATGGAAGCGCAGGTGGCGGTGGACAGCGCCCAGCTCAACCTCGACCGCTCGACCATTCGCAGCCCGGTGGACGGCTACGTCAACGACCGGGCCCCGCGTCCCCAGGAGTTTGTGACCGCCGGGCGTCCGGTGTTGTCGGTGGTGGACAGCAATTCATTCCACATCGACGGGTATTTTGAAGAAACCAAACTGGACGGCATTCACGTTGGCCAGAGCGTCGACATCCGTGTAATCGGCGACAACGCTCGCCTGCGTGGCCATGTTCAGAGCATTGTCGCCGGCATCGAAGACCGTGACCGCACCAGCGGCAGCAACCTGCTGCCCAACGTCAACCCGGCATTCAGCTGGGTGCGCCTGGCGCAACGGATTCCGGTGCGGATCGCCTTCGACGATGTGCCACCGGACTTCCGCATGATTGCCGGGCGCACTGCCACCGTGTCGATCATTGACGACAAGGAGTCGGCAAAATGAGCAAGGCCTCGTGTTTGGCGATCGCCGGATTAGGCTTGCTGTTGTCGGCGTGTCAGACGGTTGGGCCGGATTATCACGTACCGCCGGAGGCGGCCGTCCAGCGTGCAGATTTGCAGGGTGAACTGGCGGTCAATGGTAAACCGGTTGTCTCAGCCCCGGTGCCGGCCGATTGGTGGCGCTTGTATCAGGATCCGCGACTCAATCAATTGGTCCAGCAGGCGCTGGCGTCCAACACTGATTTACGTGTGGCCGCTGCGAGCCTGCTGCGGGCACGCGCCCAAGTCGATCAGGCCGAGGCCGCCGGTGGCTGGAGCGGTGGTATCAAAATGGGTGCCCAGCGCTTGCAGGAATCGGGCGAAGCGTTCCTGTTGCCGGAAAAAGTGCCGGTGGCCAACATCGGTGATATCGGCATCAGCGCCTCCTATCAGTTCGACCTGTTTGGCACGCTCAAGCGCGGCATCGAAGCCGCCAAGGCCAATGCCGATGCAACCCAGGCGGCCGCCGATACCGCACGCATCACCCTGGTGGCCGATGTGGTGCGGGCCTACACCCAGGTGTGTGCGGCCAACGAGGAACATGAGATTGCCCAGCATTCCCTTGATCTGCAGTCGCAAAGCACCACGTTGATCCAGCGGCTGCGCGATGCCGGTCGGGGTGACGAAACCCAGGTCACCCGTTCGCAAACCCAATTCAAATCCCTGCGCGCCGAGATGCCGCGCTACGAGGCGGCGCGCCAGGCAGGGCTGTACCGTCTCTCGATGTTGCTGGCCACGCCGGTCGATCAGTTGCCGGCCGGCACCGCGACGTGTGCAGAGCTGCCGAAGATCGCCCAGTTGATACCGGTGGGCGATGGCGCTTCGCTGCTCAAGCGTCGTCCCGATATTCGCCAGGCTGAACGCCGATTGGCCGCCGCGACTGCCGGGATCGGTGTGGCCACCGGCGAGCTGTACCCGGACATCCGTATCGGCGCGACGATCGGCACTGTCGGTCTTCTGGAAAACCTCGGTGAGCCTTCCGCCAATCGTTGGGGATTCGGACCTTCGCTGACCTGGAACGTGCCGACCAACGGCGCCAGGGCGCGTATCCGTGAAGCCGAAGCCGTGACCCAGGCGACCCTGGCCCACTTCGATGGGGTGGTGCTCAATGCCATCCGTGAAACCCAGACCAGCCTGGCGCAGTACTCGGCATTGTTACAGCGCCGCGAGGCCCTGGCGGATGCCGAGCAATCGGCGAAGCTGGCCGCCGACCAGACGCACCGCTTCTTCCAGGCGGGCCGCGAATCGTTTCTCGCCGACCTGCAGGCGACCCGCACCTACACCGATGTCACCGCGCAACTGGCCGCCGCCAATACCCAGGTCGCGCTGAGCCAGATCGATTTGTTCCTGGCGCTGGGTGGTGGCTGGGAAAGCGGACGAACGCAAGGTTCGAACGCCAGCAAACCCTGAGGCCGTTGCTATGCTTTGACTTGATGAGGTCGCGCGACGAACTCATCAATCAAGGCTAGCGTTGGTCATGGGGACTCTAATAATGAAAAACCCTTATGCTCCCGGCTTTTGGTGCGCCATTGCGGCATTGGTCTTGCTGTCGGCCACCTATTTCTACGGCGTCATGCTGGCGCATCAGCTCGATCAGGCGATGGTGTTTCTCGACAGCGCAGCCGCGCTGATCGCGGTGATGGCCATCGTGGTCGTGGCCTGGGCTTCGCTTCAGGGCCAGCGCATCAAAAAAAGACAACTCGAGCAAGGCAAGACACTGGTGCTGATCTGGGACACCAAAGTTGCGTTGCGCCGGGTAGAAACCGTATTCGATCGCTATTTCTGGGGCAGCTACTGGCAACCGGGGCGCACGTTCCAGGAAGTCATGGGCGAGCTGACCGGCACGCCGCTGGAAAAAAGCCTCGAAACCCTGAAAAAGCAGTGCCAGGCGCTCGACAAGCAGATAGCCGAGGAGGGCTGGCATTGGCTGAACAATGCCCGTGAGCTCTCGGATGTCGCTTCGGCCATGGCTCGCGAACGTTATCAACTGGACTTCTGTGACCCGCGCGCGGATGTGACGGGTGGGGCGGTGATCAATCGCGACTTTGAAGTGCTGGTGTACACGTGGACGGCGCGGCTCAAGAGCTTTGATCATCAGCTTGATGAGATGGAAGTGCAGTATTCCTGAGTGCTGTGGTGCCTGAGCGGGCCTCATCGCGGGCAAGCCCGCTCCCACAGGGATCGTGTGAACACCACCTTCCACTGTGGGAGCGGGCTTGCCCGCGAAAGCGATATTGGTATCACCGCAAATTCCAGGCGATAGCCAAGCCGAAATGACATTCTTTCACCTTTAATCATTGGGCCACCCCCCGCGCCTGATGCTAACCTGCATGCCACTTTCGTCGGAGTCGAGCCATTAACCCGCCAAGGGTTCAGGGAAGACGACCACACCTCAAACAACGGACATTGACTGGGTCATTCATGAATAAATCAGCAGGCGTACTTCTTGGAATTGTTGTAGCGATTGGCGTCATCAGTGCCGGCGGTGCCTGGTACACCGGCACCCGAATCGAAGGGGTGTTGAACAGCTCGATCGCCGACGCCAACAAGGAGCTGCAAGCCGCGCTGGTCGGCACCAAGGGCACCGCTTCGCTTGAACTGGTGTCGCTGGAACGCCACCTGTTCAGCAGCACCGCGCACTACCGCCTCAAGGGTGAGGGGGACGCGTTCGGCGAAACCCCGGTCGAATTGCTCTTCGTGGACAACATTGAACACGGCCCACTGCCATTCTCGCGACTGGTGTCGCTCAAATGGCTGCCCGTCATGGCCACCAGTCACTACGCACTGGAAAAGACCCCCGTCACCGAGAAGTGGTTCGCCGCCGCCAAGGACAAGTCGCCGCTCACCGGCGTGGTCAACATTGGCTACGACAATTCCACCAACGGCAATTTTGAATTGCTGCCGTTGGACGTGGCGCTGGACGACAAGTCCCACCTGAAATTCTCCGGCCTGAACCTCGAAGTCTCGGCCAGCGCCCAGGCGCAGAAAGTCAAAGCCAACGGTTACATGGACAACTTCACGTTGACCACCGTCGACGAGAGCCAATCGCCTGTCAAAGTCGAGTTGAAAGGTCTGACCCTGGCCAGCAACCTGATCAAGAGCACTTATGGCTACTACACCGGTGAGAACACGGTCGAGCTGACGGACAGCAAAACCACATTCGGTCCACAGCAATTGGTCTTGGGCCTCAACAAATTTGAAATGAAAAGCCTCACCGAAGAGTCGGGCACCAATGCTTCCGGGCGCGCTGACTACAAGATCGGCGAAGTGTCGCTTAACGATAAAAAAGTGGGCTCCGCGCAGTTGGCCATGAGCCTGAAGAACCTCGACATTCCAGCGACGATGTCGTTGATGCAGGTATATCAGACCAAACTGCAACCCTATGAAGAGGCCGCCGCCAAGGCGGCTGCTGCCGGTGAACCGGCCCCCGAGCTGGTGCTCACCCCGGCTGAAGAGACTCAGGTCAAAGCCGATCTGGAAAAACTGTTGGCTGCCGGCCCTCAAGTGGCGCTGGAGAAACTTGCCTTCACCACCGCCAACGGCGAAAGCCACGCCAATCTGGTGTTGGACCTGACCAAGCCGAAATCCATGGACCTGCCGCCTGACCAGTTGATCAAGCAAGTGGTTGCCCTGCTGGACGTCAACATCCAGGTGTCCAAGCCGATGCTGGTTGATGTGTTAAGCGTCCAGGGGCAGCTCGATGGCCAGACCGACGCCAAGACCATTGTCGATCAGGCCAAGGCCACCGCTGATATGTTTGGCGCCATGGCCGTCGGTACACAGTTCGCGACGGTGGACGGCACAAACGTCATCAGCAAATTGCACTACGCCAACAATGAAGTGGAGTTCAATGGCCAGAAGATGACTGTCGAACAGTTTATCGGCTTCGTGATGAGCAAACTCGGCGGCGTCGAAGTCGCCGAGTAATCCCTAGATGTCGCGGATCAGCCGCCACGCTTCGTCAATCGGCAGCGGCTGTTTCATCCGTTCGGCGAGCATCGCCATTGCCCGCTCTTCATCGCAGGCGATGGCGGCCGTCACCACCCCGTTCTTGCCGAACAGGCCAATGAACGGTGGGTGATAAGGGTCGCCCTTGAACTCGACCTCGTCCCAGTCCTGGGCATGACCGAGATAGTCGTAGTTCTTGCCAAAGTGCCAGGTCCAGAAGTACGGCACATCCAGATAGTGCTCATCGCCACCCAACATGTTGGCCGCCGCAATCCGTGCGTGTTGTTGCGCCAGGCGCCAGTGTTCGATCCTTTGTGGCTGGCCGTTGAACGGGAAGCTCGCAATATCGCCTACCGCCCACAGTCCTTCACTGACACGCATGCCGCCGTCGACTTGCAGTGACAGGTCTTTTTCCATGGGCAACCCGGCAAACGGGTCGGTGGCTGGGCTGATGCCGATACCCACCAGCACCAGATCCGCCGGCAGGCGCTGGCCGTCCTTGAGCTTCACCGCCTCGACCTTGTTGTTGCCCACAATCTCCGAGGCTTCGCTGCCGGTATGGAACACCACGCCGTGGGCCACGTGGCGAGCCAGAATCGCCTTGCCGACGGTGTCACCGAACTGCTTGGCAAAGGGCACGGCGTGACGGGCCAGCACCGTGACATCCAGGCCGTGTTCGCGCAGGGCGGCGGCGGACTCCATGGCAATGAAACTGTCGCCGATGACCACCGCCCGCTGACCGGGTTGCGCGGCGTTCAGAATGGCTTGTGCCTGGTCCTTGGCGCGCAGCAGGAAGACCTGCGGCAGGTCCGCACCCGGCAGCTCGAGCGGTTTGGGGGCCCCACCCGTGGCGAGCAACGCGGCGTGGTAGTTCACGGTCTGGCCGTTGGTCAGGCGTACGCTTCGGCTTTTGGCATCCAGGCTTGCCACTTCGGCTAGCAGGCGCTCGATGCGTTGCTCGCGATAAAAGTCATCGTCTCGCAACGCCGGGATTTCATCCGGTGGCATTTCACCGGCGATGACAAATTTGCTCAGCACCGTGCGGTCATAACCGGCATCGGCTTCGCGGTCGATTAGCAACACGCGGCCGCCAAAACCTTTTCCCTTAGTGCGGCTGCCGCTGCCGTGCCTGCGGCCCCCGCACCGATAATCACAAAGGTGCGATCATCATCGGCTGGCGGGGTGTGGGAATCGGGCAGCGGTTGCTCATCCACCCAGATTTCATCGCCACGGGTTTCCAAGGGATAGCGCCTGAGGCTGTCCAGTGACGGCGGCTCGCACAGGGCGCCATCGTCGATCCGATAAGCCGCTTTATGCCAAGGACAAATCAGCCGCCCATTGCACAGCGCACCCTCGGCCAGCGGCGCGCCGGCATGGGGGCATTCGCCTTGATAAGCGCGCAGTTGATCACCTGCGCGCAACAACACGATTTTGCGCTCGCCAACACGCACTTCCAGGCCTCGGTTTTCGGGGATATCGGCTAAACGGGCAACGCGGTGCAGTGCCATGATCGCTCTCCAGGAAGGCGTTTCACTTAAGAGTTTGGCCAATATTGCGAGGTTCAGCCAAATCCCGCTGCCACGGCACGAACGGTCCGCTATAGTTTGCACGCCGACCACGGCCCCACCCGCACAAGGTGCTCCGGAATGACTCGATTGACCTCTCTGAACCCTTGGCTGGCGGCCATTGCCGTCGCCCTTTGCGTGCAGATTCCCGCACAGGCCCAGGAACGCTTCACCGTCAGCATGCCTGGCGTGTCGGACAACCGTCTTTTCACGTCGGTGGCGGCCAGCGACGCCAGCGGCTGCGGCGGCAAGAACCAGTCGCCGGCGCTGAGTTGGAACGCCGGCCCTTCAGGTACCCAGAGCTACGCCATCGTGATGCACGATCCGGACGGCCAGAAAGGCCTGGGTGTCGATCACTGGATTCACTACGGCATCAAGGCCGGCACCCGACAGATCCCGTTCGGCGCTGGTACCAAGACGTCCTTTGAAGGCGCGGCGGGCACCAACAGCAAAGGCACCACCGGTTACATCGGGCCATGCCCGCCGGTGGGCGACAGCTCCCATCACTACATCATCCAGCTCTACGCCTTGGACCTCGCCCCGGACGCCTTGCCGGCGGGCCTCACCCGTGCGCAACTGATGGAAAAAATCAAAGGCCATGTGCTCAAGAACAGCAGCGTGGTGCGGCGTTATCACCGCTGAAGATTTTTCTGCGGGTTTAAGCCACTATCTATTTCAGTCGCCGATGCGTTGGAGGATGCCGTGGCCAAGAAAATCGATCGCATCGCCCAAATGCTCAACTGCCCGGAAAAGGGCGAAGAACTGCGGCGAGCGATTACCGAGAGTCGTAAGGAGTTTCTTCTGGCCAAGCAGGCTGAAGAGCCGGAGGAGGAAGACAACCTCGATGAGGACGACTTCGACGATGATTACGACGAGTTCGATTGGACCACCCCGTAGGAGCGAGCACGCTCGCGATGGGGGCCAACGATAACGTGGGAAATCTGCAGGCCCGCGGTGTCTGGCCCGCCATCGCGAGCATGCTCGCTCCTACAGAAAATCAATGCCGGCCCAGTGTTTGGTCGGCTGTTTAACAGGCCTCTGTTTTACTTCCTGCAAGCTACAAATTCTTGCGCCGTTGCCTACCGCCACGCCAGAATCCGCCGGCTTGTGCGCTTTGGGACCGCTCGGTAATTTGATTCCTGTCACTGATTGTCAGTGATCGGGTTTAGTCGCCCGCTGGTAATTGAAGCTGCATGAGCATCCGTCAGACAGGTCTCAGTCACCTGCTTTTGATGGTGGTTGTGCGCAGGGCACCTTCGGGTGCGCCGGCTTCTTCAATTCCCCGGTCCGACTAACCTGCGTACAGCCGCCACCCCTCGTTTAGTCGCGCAAGGGTGAGGGCATCACAAGGAATTGAAGATCATGTCGAAAGCCATTCCCGACCCACCGAAAACCGAACCAGAGCAACCCGCACGCGAAGGCTCGCTCTTTACCGTCAATCCCCACATCCACACCGAAGCCCTGCTCTCCAACGCCTCCGAAGACCTGCTGGCGATCAGTGCCTTGGCCGCTGACCTCGCCGACGAAATCAACGGCTCCCGCCGCTCCATCGCCCTGGCGATCAACCGCATGGCCAATGGCGTCCACCTGCTGGTGGAACGAGCGCTGGATCATCTGGACGACCCGGAAATGGCTGCCATCTTCGCCAAACAACAAAACCGTTCCCTCGACGCTTCAACATAGCCCGTGCACACAACCTGTAGGGAGGCTGCCGAACTTCGTGAAGCTATCGCTGCCAGCTGTCGGCGGATATCGATCATCTGTTGCTGCGTCAGGTGGCGGGTCACCTGGACAGCCAGCGTGTGGTACTGGCCCCGGGCAGCGCGGCGCTTTGAGGCGCGCATCGTCCATGACGAAGCCTTTTTGCAGGTAGTCGCCCAGCGTTCGGGTGGCCCATTGGCGAAATTGCGAGCCGCGGGTTGAGCGAACGCGGTAGCCCCTTCTTCCGTCGGCCGCTGCGACGGCCACGTTATCGCACGTTGATCGGCATATTGAACGCATTGCCGAAAGGGCGGAACAAGGAAGGTGTTTCAGCTATCGACAGCGGCGCAATTGCGCCCACAAAAAAGCCCCAGACCCTACGGCCTGAGGCTTTCTCGTTTTCAAATATGGTGCACCAGGCGGGATTCGAACCCACGACCCCTGCCTTCGGAGGGCAGTACTCTATCCAGCTGAGCTACTGGTGCAATGCGGGCGCATGATACTCATATGCTTGGCGGGCGTCCATGCTGCTGAATCGACAGCGCTTTTTCAAAGCGTAACCCACGTTTGCTACGCTGATCTGAAAAATGGGGTTAAGGCGGCGTTTTCGTTCTTTTTTTCGAACAGGCTATTGTCCTTTACCCCCTTTGATCCTAGGATTCGTTTGAGATTTCAAACGCTCTTGTCTGGGTGCTGAACCGCACGAATCCATTGCGTGCGCTATTTATGTGCTTCAGCCCGGTGAATGATTTCCCTGACGGCAGCCTTCAAGGCGCCTTTGTACAATCATAATCCGCTCCGCGCGTGCGCGGTGCTGTTCAAGGAAAGCCGACATGCAGCTTAAAGACACCCAGTTGTTCCGCCAGCAAGCCTTCATTGATGGCGCTTGGGTCGATGCGGACAATGGTCAGACGATCAAGGTCAACAACCCGGCAACGGGTGAAATCCTGGGCACCGTGCCGAAGATGGGCGCTGCCGAAACCCGCCGCGCCATCGAAGCGGCCGACAAGGCGCTGCCGGCCTGGCGTGCACTGACCGCCAAGGACCGCGCCAACAAGCTGCGTCGCTGGTTCGAGTTGATCATCGAGAACCAGGACGACCTGGCGCGCCTCATGACCCTCGAGCAAGGCAAGCCATTGGCCGAAGCCAAGGGCGAAATCGTTTATGCCGCTTCCTTCATCGAGTGGTTCGCCGAAGAGTCCAAGCGCATCTACGGTGACGTGATCCCGGGCCACCAGCCAGACAAGCGCCTGATCGTGATCAAGCAGCCAATCGGCGTGACCGCCGCGATTACCCCGTGGAACTTCCCGGCCGCCATGATCACCCGTAAAGCCGGCCCGGCCCTGGCCGCCGGTTGCACCATGGTGCTCAAGCCTGCTTCGCAAACCCCGTTCTCGGCTTTCGCCCTGGCCGAACTGGCCCAGCGTGCCGGTATTCCGGCCGGCGTGTTCAGTGTGGTGACCGGCAGCGCCGGCGACATCGGCAGCGAGCTGACCGGTAACCCGATCGTGCGCAAATTGTCCTTCACCGGTTCGACCGAAATCGGTCGTCAACTGATGTCCGAATGCGCCAAGGACATCAAGAAAGTGTCCCTGGAACTGGGCGGCAACGCGCCGTTCATCGTGTTCGACGACGCGGACCTGGATAAGGCCGTCGAAGGCGCGATCATTTCCAAGTACCGCAACAATGGCCAGACCTGCGTCTGCGCCAACCGGCTGTACATTCAGGATTCGGTCTATGATGCGTTCGCCGAGAAGCTGAAAGCGGCTGTGGCCAAGCTGAAGATCGGCAACGGTCTGGAAGAAGGCACCACCACTGGTCCGCTGATCGACGAAAAAGCCGTGGCCAAGGTTCAGGAGCACATCGCTGACGCGGTTTCCAAAGGCGCCACCGTGCTGTCCGGCGGCAAGTCCATCGAAGGCAACTTCTTCGAGCCGACCATCCTGACCAACGTGCCGAAGAACGCGGCCGTGGCCAAGGAAGAAACCTTCGGTCCATTGGCACCGCTGTTCCGCTTCAAAGATGAAGCCGAAGTGATTGCGATGTCCAACGACACTGAATTCGGTCTGGCTTCTTACTTCTATGCCCGTGATCTGGGTCGTGTGTTCCGTGTCGCCGAAGCCCTGGAATACGGCATGGTGGGCGTCAACACCGGCCTGATCTCCAACGAAGTTGCGCCTTTCGGCGGCATCAAGGCCTCGGGCCTGGGCCGTGAAGGCTCCAAGTACGGCATCGAAGATTACCTGGAAATCAAATACCTCTGCCTGGGCATCTAAGGCGTCCCGGCAAGGCATTGCTTCAAGCGCAAAGGGCACGAGAGCGCTGTCCTTTGCGCCGCTTCAAATGGCAAATTTCTTTGCGGCCGGGAACGCCGTGGCAGTCGATCATCGCATGCTGCCGCCGTTGACTCCCCGCCGCTTCATCCTTGAACCACGCCGCCCGATGAGCGGTGAATGAGGACTGTAATGAGCAAGACTAACGCTGATTTGATGGCCCGCCGTGTCGCCGCTGTACCTCGCGGTGTTGGCCAGATTCACCCGATCTTCGCCGAGTCCGCGAAGAACGCCACCGTGACGGACGTTGAAGGTCGCGAGTTCATCGACTTCGCCGGCGGCATTGCCGTGCTGAACACTGGCCACGTGCACCCGAAAATCATTGCCGCTGTGACCGAGCAGTTGAACAAGCTGACCCACACCTGCTTCCAGGTACTGGCCTATGAGCCATACGTGGAACTGTGCGAAAAAATCAACGCCAAGGTGCCGGGTGATTTCGCCAAGAAAACCCTGCTGGTCACCACCGGTTCCGAAGCGGTCGAGAACGCCGTGAAAATCGCCCGTGCCGCGACTGGCCGTGCCGGCGTGATCGCGTTCACTGGCGCTTACCACGGTCGCACCATGATGACCCTGGGCCTGACCGGTAAAGTCGTACCTTACTCGGCTGGCATGGGCCTGATGCCAGGTGGCATCTTCCGCGCGCTGTACCCGAACGAGCTGCACGGTGTGAGCATCGACGACTCGATCGCCAGCATCGAACGCATCTTCAAGAACGACGCAGAGCCAAAAGACATCGCCGCGATCATCATCGAGCCTGTTCAGGGTGAAGGTGGTTTCTACGTAGCACCCAAAGAATTCATGAAGCGCCTGCGTGCCCTGTGCGACCAGCACGGCATCCTGCTGATCGCTGACGAAGTGCAAACCGGCGCTGGTCGTACCGGCACCTTCTTCGCCATGGAGCAGATGGGCGTTGCCGCCGACCTGACCACCTTCGCCAAGTCCATCGCGGGCGGCTTCCCGCTGGCCGGTGTGTGCGGCAAGGCCGACTACATGGACGCCATCGCTCCAGGCGGCCTGGGCGGCACCTACGCCGGTAGCCCGATCGCTTGCGCTGCGGCGCTGGCCGTAATGGAAGTGTTTGAAGAAGAGCACCTGCTGGACCGCTGCAAGGCCGTCGGCGAGCGTCTGGTGACTGGCCTCAAGGCTATCCAGGCCAAGTACCCGGTGATCGGCGAAGTGCGTGCCCTGGGCGCGATGATCGCCGTCGAGCTGTTCGAAAACGGCGACAGCCACAAGCCAAACGCCGCCGCTGTAGCCTCGGTCGTGGCCAAGGCGCGCGACAAGGGCCTGATCCTGCTGTCCTGCGGCACCTATGGCAACGTTCTGCGCGTACTGGTGCCGCTGACTTCGCCGGATGAGCAACTGGACAAAGGCCTGGCAATCATCGAAGAGTGCTTCTCGGAGCTGTGATGACAGCCTCGATGATTGTGTGACCTGATCGACAAAAAACCCGCTCCGGCGGGTTTTTTGTTGCCTGCGAAACACCCTGGCCTGTTTCGAATCGCGCACATTGTCTAAGGTGCATGTATTGAGAGGGAGCTTTGTGCATGACTGCTGTTGATTTGCCTGCCGTACCCCGAGTGCTGATTGCTGAGGCGGACCCCTGGTCGCGCGATCTGCTCAAGGAAGTCCTGCTGAAAGTGCGTTGCGATGCGCGCCTGGACCTGTGTGCCGATGGCAAGGACGCGCTGACGCGTCTGGCAGAAAACGCTTACGACCTGGTCATCGCCGACTGGGAGTTGCCGGGCGTGGATGGCCTCAACGTCCTGCGTGGCATTCGTCAGCGCAAACGTCAGCCACCGCTGCCATTCATCCTGATGAGCAGCCGCAGCGACAGCGCCAGCGTGCGCGAGGCATTGCCCCTGGCGCCCACCGCCTACCTGACCAAGCCGTTGAACATGGACAGCCTGACCCGGCGCCTGCAGGGTTTGCTGCTTGACGCCGGTGAAGAAGTGTTCTGTGAGATTCCGGCGCTGGCGCCAGGCATGACACTGTCGGTGTTTCTCGAGCGTCGCCGCGACCTGACCGAGGGCGCGCCGCTAATGACCGATGTGCAATTGGCGGTCAAACGCAGCCTCAACCCCAATGGCCTGGACCTCACGCGACTGGAAGATGAAGTACGTAACGATCCACAAATTACTGCGGTGCTGATCGCCGCTGCCAACAGTGCGGCCCAGCATCATGGTGCGGGCGTGCAAACCCTGTCCCAGGCGCTGCAACGCCTGGGCACCGGTCAGAGCATGAACCTGATTCTCGGTCTGGCGTTGAAGCGCAGCGCGCAGCTCAGTGATCCTCTTCTTGCCGATTACGCCGAGCGTTTTTGGGACCTCTCGCTGCACACCGCCGAATACGCCCGCACGCTGGCGCGCTTGCTGGATCTGGATCAGGAGCGCTGTTACTGCGCGGGCATGTTGCATCGCTTGGGCGACCTGGCGTTGCTGCGCTGCTTGCAGGAGTGGCGGCAGGCCGGCGGTGAGCTGGATGAATGGGAAGAAGTCGGCGAGGCGCTGGCCGAATTTGGCGCGGCCTACGGTTCGGCGCTGCGCACCCGCTGGCGGCTGCCCCTGGAGCTGCGTGAGCTGATTGCGGCGGTGTATCAGCTCGGTGGCGGGGTTTATTCCCGCGAGGCGCTGGTGATGAACATGGCGGCGCAGTTGGCGCGGCTGAACGAGCATGAGGGGCTGGAAGAACTGGCCAAAAGCCGGACGGCGCGGTTGCTCAAGATCGGTTTGCCGGAACTGGTGCGGATGCGCAAGAAATAAGACTGCCGCTCCCACAGTTGTTATGTGTACAGGCCATCACCCCGAAATAATCCGGTTCTTGCCCTGACGTTTGGCTTCGTACATCGCCGCGTCTGCCCGGGCAAACAGGCTTTCGATGCTTGCATCCTCGGCCTTCAGGTTGGTCAGGCCCTGGCTGACGGTGATACCGAACGTCCTCTGCTCATGGTTGAAACTCAACCGCTGAATCTCCCGTTGCAAACGTTCGGCCACTTGCAGGGCCATGTCGGGGGCACACCCTGGGAACACCGCCGCAAACTCCTCGCCACCAATGCGCCCGAACACATCGCCCCGTCGCAAGGCGCCGCGCCCGGTCTCGGCGATCTGCTGCAACACCTTGTCGCCCTCGGGATGGCCGTAGGTGTCGTTGATCTGCTTGAAGTCATCGATGTCCAGCAACAGGAACGCCAGGGGGCCGCCTTGCTGGCGAGCCAGCTCGAATTCGCGGTGGGCACAGTCGAAGAAGTGCCGACGGTTACTGCTCTGGGTCAGCACATCGGTGGTCGCGAGGCGATGCAGCTCGCTTTCCATGTTTTTCTTGTCGGTGATGTCTTCGGCAAAGCCGACAATGATTACCGGCTGGCCCGGCTCCACCCGGCGTTTGAGGAAGCACTTGTCACTCAGCCAGCGCACCTGGCCATCGGCGGCGATGATGCGGTACTCACGGTCTTCGACCGCGCCCTTGACCAGTACTTCGGCGAGGCTGCGCTCGGCGTATTCCAGATCGTCCGGGTAAATGCTGTCGCGCCACTGGTTGTAGTCGCTCAGTAGCAGACCCGCGGAACGACCAAATATCCGTTCATAGGCAGGGCTGACATAAAGCACCTGGCGAGTTTCCCAGTTGAACGCCCACAGCACGGCGTTGACGCTGACCAGCAGAGCGCTGAACAACTGTTCGCGTTCACTCAGGCGGGCGACCTCTCCCTGGGCATGCATCAAGGCCATCAGGGTTTGCGCGGCCTCGGGCCACGGGGGGACGGATGAGTCTTGCAGGTTCTTGTTGAGCATCGACACAAATCTCAAAGGGCGTGCTGCGTATTCGACAGCGGCGACAGCCAGGCCCGCCGTAGTGGCGAAGTGTTTTTGAGATATGAGATTTGGAGCGAAGTTCCGAAGGGTGCGCCCCTGAACAGGGCGCACCGATCAACGGTGTCAGGCGACAGTGGCGGGGCGTAGGGAGTAAGTCTTCAACTGGTCGGCGAAATCGCGCAGCGACTGAATCCCGCTGGCTTCGGCTTCGTGGACCCAGTCCTTGATCGCCGCCAGCATGTCGTGACCATTTGCACTGGTCTTGACCCAGATCTGCTGCAAGGCCAGTCGTTTCTCGTAAATTACCTTCAGCGCCTGACTGTGCTCGAGCATGGTCTGGATGCGAACGTGGTGTTTGTCATCGAGCAGGCTGGTCTCGCGCGAGAGCAGGCGCTTGGCCCGGTGGAACTGGTGACGGACCGAGTGATCGACCTTTTCCAGCTCCTGTTTGACCAGCGGCGCGATGACCAATTTGCGGTACTGGGCCATGATCTGGAAGCGGTTGTTAAGGATGGCGATGGCGGTGTCCATGTCCAGGATGCCCTTGCCTTCGACCCTATGGGCGATTGGCGCCACCCGTTGCACCTTGGCCAGGCGCAAGAAGCTGAAGACCTGGATCCAGGCCCAACCCAGGTCGAATTCCCACTTTTTCACCGACAGTTTGGCCGAGTTAGGGTAGGTGTGATGATTGTTATGCAGTTCTTCGCCGCCAATCAGGATGCCCCACGGCACCAGGTTGGTCGCGGCATCGCGGCATTCGAAGTTGCGGTAACCCACGGCATGCCCAAGGCCGTTGACCACGCCGGCCGCCCAGATCGGGATCCACATCATCTGGATGGCCCAGATGGTGATGCCGATGGTGCCGAACAGCAGCAGGTCGATGACCGCCATGATCATCACGCCCAGCTTGGGGTAGCGGCTGTAAAGGTTGCGCTCGATCCAGTCCTCGGGGCAGTTCTTGCCGTAGATGCGCAGGGTTTCGGGATTTTCGGCCTCGGCGCGGTACAGCTCGGCGCCTTTGCGCAGCACCGTGGACAAACCTTTGATGACCGGGCTGTGCGGATCATCGACCGTTTCGCACTTGGCGTGATGCTTGCGGTGAATGGCGGTCCACTCGCGGGTGTTCTGGGCCGTGGTCAGCCACAGCCAGAAGCGGAAGAAATGTTTCAGGCCGGCATTGAGCTCAAGGGAGCGATGGGCTGAATAACGATGCAGATAGACCGTGACGCCGATGATCGTGACGTGGGTCATCAGCAGGGTGACTGCCACCAGAGACCAGGGCGACAAGCCGAGAAAACCTTGGTACCACATAGACAATTGGGCCCTCGAATAAAGAAAAAACAGCCGTTGCATTATCACTGAGCACACAGATAAAACCAGTCGCTCTTTCAGATAAGAGTCTCTGGATGTTACTTAACTTATAATTCGAAACCTTTTTCAGGGACAGGGACAGCACGAAATGTCTGCCACCTATCGCGTCGCATTGCGTGCGGCACTGTTCTACCTGCTGCTGTCAGTCGTATGGCTGCAGGTGAGTGGTTATTTATTGAACAGTTTCTTCGATGGCTCCGACGAGCAGATGCGCTGGCAACTGATCAACGGCTATTTCTGGGTCCTGTTCAGCGCCGGGCTGATCTTCGTTGCCCGTACACGATTGCTGCGATGCCTGGGCTTCGGCGCCACATTGCGCGAACATCATGAGGATCGCGAGCGTCTGCGTCAGGCTGCGGCCGTGTTCGATTGCACCCGTGAGGGCGTGCTGGTCACCAACGGCGAGGGGGTGATCGTCCATGTAAACCGCGCTTTCATGCAAATCACCGGTTATCAGCAAGAAGAAGTCCTGGGTCAGGAGCCCAGGATGTTCAAGTCCGGCCACCATCCGGCATCGTTCTACCAGACCATGTTCAACACGCTGCAGCGCGGCGGCGAATGGAGCGGTGAAATCTGGAACCGTCGTAAAAGTGGTGAAATTTACCCGCAATGGCAGACGATCCGCCTGATTCGCGATGATCACGGCGAGCCCAGTCACTACGTCGCGGTATTTTCCGACATCAGCAAGATCAAGGACTCGGAGCACGAGCTCAAGTACCTCGCGCACCACGACCCGCTGACCGACCTGCCCAATCGGCTGCTGTTCACCGACCGCGCCCAGCAGGCCCTGGCGTCGGCACAGATCAACAAGCGCGGCTGTGCGCTGCTGCTGATCGATCTGGATCACTTCAAAATGATCAACGACAGCCTGGGCCACACCGTCGGCGACAAACTGCTCAAGGCGGTGGCCAAACGCCTGAAAGCGATGTTCGGCCCGGGCATTACCCTGGCCCGGCTCGGCGGTGACGAGTTCGCGGTGCTGGCGGAGAACTGCCCGCAACTGGTGCAGGCGGCGGCGCTGGCCCAACGAATCCTTGATGGTCTGCGCGAGCAGTTCCCGATCGATGACCACCAGTTGTTCATCAACGCGAGTATTGGCATCAGCCTGTTTCCTGGCGATGCCCTGAGCGCCGAACAGCTGTTGCGCAATGCTGACTCGGCCTTGTTCAAGACCAAAAGCGCGGGGCGCGATGGCTACGCGCTGTACACCGAAGAACTGACCGCCCATGCACAGCAGCGGGTCGAAACCACGTTTGAGCTGCGCCGGGCGTTGGAGCAGCAGGAACTGCGCGTGCACTATCAGCCTGTGCATGACCTCAAGTCCGGCCGCCTGGTGGGCGTCGAGGCGCTGGTACGTTGGGAGCATCCGCAAAGGGGACTGGTATCGCCCGCCGAGTTCATTCCAATTGCCGAACGTACCGGCCTGATTGCCGAGATAGACGCCTGGGTCATGCGTCAGGCCTGCCAGCAGATGTGCCAGTGGCAACAGGCGGGCGTCGTGTTGTCGTTTGTCGCGGTGAATGTTTCATCACGCCTGTTCGCCCGTCACGAGTTGTATCAGCAAGTGGCGCAGGCCCTGCACGACACCGGGCTGGATCCGGCGTACCTGGAACTGGAAGTCACCGAAAGCGCAGTCATGGACGACCCGGAAGTGGCACTGGAGCAGATGTACCGCCTGCGCGAGCTGGGTGTGCGGTTGGCCATCGATGATTTCGGCACGGGTTATTCATCGTTGCTGCGCCTCAAGCGCTTGCCGGTGCAGAAGCTCAAGATCGACCAGGGTTTTGTCGCTGGCTTGCCTTGGGACGAAGACGATGGCGCCATCGTGCGGGTGATCATCGCCTTGGCACAAAGCATGGGCATGCAAGTGCATGCCGAAGGCATCGAACAGGTCGAGCAGGCCGCGTTCATCCTCGAGCAGGGCGGCGATCTCGGCCAGGGCTACTGGTTCGGCCGCCCCATGCCGGCCGAACAACTCGACTGGACCCGAGCCCCGTTAATCCCCATCGTCACCTCCTGACAGCTTGCAGCTTGTAGCTTGAAGCTGCTTTTTAGTTCTATAAACATTCTTAAATAGTCTTTTTAAGAATATCTGCATCTCTCTACTATTGGTCTCACGCCGTAAGCAGTCCCGAAAGCTGCCAGGCAACCTCTCAGTCGAAGGAGCAGCACCATGAGCGCATCCCTGCGTAGCGTTGACGGTCAAGACGAAGCCACCATTTTGCGTGAGATCCAGAGCGCCCTGCGCGACCTGCGTTTCGGCGCCGTGGAAATCACGGTGCACAACGCCCAGGTGGTGCAGATCGAGCGCAAGGAAAAATTCCGCTTGCAGAACCCGAGCAACAAGCCGAGCTGAACCGCCGGCAAGCCGCTTCCCGCCCCCTATAAAAAAAGCCAACACACTTAGAATTCCAGGAGCTTTCACCATGTCGTCGATTCGTCATTTCGCTTTGGCCGCCCTGGCCAGTGCCCTTTTCGCGGGTTCCGCGGTTGCCAAGGACTATGAGCTGCTCAACGTGTCGTACGATCCGACCCGTGAGCTGTATCAGGACTACAACGCCGAATTCGTCAATTTCTGGAAGAAAAGCAATCCAGGCGACAACGTGAAAATCCAGCAGTCCCATGGCGGTTCGGGCAAGCAGGGCCGCGCCGTCATCGACGGGCTGCGCGCCGACGTGGTGACCCTGGCCCTGGCCGGCGACATCGACGAAATCGCTAAACTGGGCAAGACCCTGCCGGCTGATTGGCAGAAACGCCTGCCGGACGCGAGTACGCCTTACACGTCGACCATCGTGTTCCTGGTGCGCAAGGGCAACCCAAAAGGCATCAAGGACTGGGGCGATCTGGTCAAGAATGACGTGTCGGTCATTACGCCCAACCCGAAAACCTCCGGCGGCGCACGCTGGAACTTCCTGGCGGCCTGGGCCTATGGCCTCAAAGCCAACGGCGGTGACGAGGCCAAGGCCAAGCAATATGTAGAGACCTTGTTCAAGCACGTGCCTGTGCTGGACACGGGCGCTCGTGGTTCGACCATCACCTTCGTCAACAATGGTCAGGGCGACGTACTGCTCGCCTGGGAAAACGAAGCTTTCCTGGCCCTGAAAGAAGATGGCGGCGCCGATAAGTTCGAGATCGTCGTGCCTTCGCTGTCGATCCTTGCCGAGCCGCCCGTTGCAGTGGTCGATAAAAACGCCGAGAAGAAGGGCAACGAGCAAATCGCCGAAGCCTACCTCAAACACCTGTACAGCCCGGCCGGCCAGGAAATCGCCGCGAAGAACTTCTACCGTCCACGGGACAAGGACGTGGCCGCCAAGTACACCCAACAGTTCCCGAAACTGGAACTGGTGACCATCGACAAGGACTTTGGCGGCTGGAAAACCGCACAGCCGAAGTTCTTCAATGACGGTGGCGTGTTCGACCAGATCTATCAGGCGCAGTAATCTACCCAATACGAGCCTGGATGCTCAGGCATACAAACCTGTAGGAGCGAGCTTGCTCGCGATAGCGGAGTGTCAGTCAACGTATGTATCAACTGACCCACCGCCATCGCGAGCAAGCTCGCTCCTCCAGGATTGCGTTTATTGACCAAGGACTTTTATGTCGCGTCGTATCTCCCCCGTCATACCCGGCTTCGGGCTGACGCTGGGCTACACCTTGGTGTACCTCAGTCTGATTGTGCTTATTCCGCTGGCAGCGATGTTTGTCCATGCGGCCCAACTCACCTGGGATCAGTTCTGGGCCATTGTCTCGGCGCCCCGCGTGCTGGCCGCATTGAAGCTGAGCTTTGGCACCGCGCTGTACGCTGCAATCATCAACGGCATCATTGGTACGTTGCTGGCCTGGGTGCTGGTGCGCTATACCTTCCCGGGTCGCAAGATCATCGATGCGATGATCGACCTGCCGTTCGCCCTGCCCACCGCCGTGGCGGGTATCGCGTTGACCGCGTTGTACGCGCCGGCAGGCCTGGTCGGGCAATTCGCTACTGACCTGGGTTTCAAAATCGCTTATTCCCCTCTCGGCATCACCCTGGCACTGACCTTTGTCACGCTGCCGTTCGTGGTCCGCACCGTGCAGCCGGTGTTGGCTGATATTCCTCGTGAGGTTGAGGAGGCGGCCGCTTGCCTGGGTGCAAAACCGCTTCAGGTGTTCCGTCATATCCTTGTGCCCGCGCTGCTGCCCGCTTGGCTGACCGGTTTCGCCCTGGCCTTCGCTCGTGGGGTCGGCGAGTACGGCTCGGTGATTTTCATCGCCGGCAACATGCCAATGAAAACCGAGATCCTGCCGCTGCTGATCATGGTCAAGCTCGACCAGTACGATTACACCGGCGCGACGGCCATTGGCGTGCTGATGCTGGTGGTTTCCTTCGTCCTGTTGCTGCTGATCAACCTGCTGCAACGCCGCATCGAAACCCCATAAGGAGGCGCGAACCATGTCCCAATCGTCTATTGCGGCCGCCTCTTCGGCCAATGCTGCCCGCCGTGGCAGTGCCACTTCCCGACGCGTCCTGATCGGCCTCGGCTGGTTGGTGTTTGCGCTGTTCCTGTTGTTGCCTCTGTTGATCGTTGTGTCTCAGGGCCTGAAGAATGGCCTGGGGTCTTTTTTTACCGCGATCCTTGAACCGGACGCCCTGTCGGCGCTGAAACTCACGGTGATCGCCGTATTGATTTCGGTGCCGCTGAACCTGGTGTTCGGCGTCAGCGCCGCGTGGTGCGTGAGCAAGTACTCGTTCCGTGGCAAGAGCATTCTGGTGACGTTGATCGACCTGCCATTCTCGGTGTCGCCGGTCATCGCGGGTCTGGTGTATGTGTTGATGTTCGGTGCTCAGGGCCTGTTCGGGCCGTGGCTGCAGGATCACGACATCCAGATCGTCTTCGCCTTGCCGGGCATCGTGCTGGCGACGATTTTCGTCACCGTGCCGTTCGTGGCGCGCGAGCTGATCCCGTTGATGCAGGAACAAGGCACTCAGGAAGAGGAAGCCGCACGCCTGCTGGGCGCCAATGGCTGGCAGATGTTCTGGCACGTCACCGTTCCCAACATCAAATGGGGACTGATCTACGGCGTGGTGCTGTGTACCGCCCGTGCGATGGGTGAGTTCGGGGCGGTGTCGGTGGTTTCCGGGCACATTCGCGGGGTGACCAACACCTTGCCGCTGCACGTCGAGATCCTCTACAACGAATACAACCACGTGGCTGCGTTCGCGGTTGCGAGCCTGTTGCTGATCATGGCGCTCTTCATTTTGCTGCTCAAGCAGTGGAGCGAAAACCGTATTAACCGCCTGCGCGCCAGCGCCGCGGAGGAATAATTCATGTCGATCGAAGTGCGTAACGTCAGCAAGAATTTCAACGCGTTCAAGGCCCTGGACCACATCAGCCTGGATATTCAGAGCGGCGAACTCGTGGCGCTGCTGGGCCCGTCGGGTTGCGGCAAGACCACGCTGCTACGGATCATCGCCGGCCTGGAAACGCCGGATCAGGGCAACATCGTGTTCCATGGCGAGGACGTTTCCGGCCACGACGTGCGTGATCGCAACGTCGGCTTCGTGTTCCAGCACTACGCCCTGTTCCGCCACATGACGGTGTTCGACAACGTCGCGTTCGGCCTGCGCATGAAACCGAAAAACCAGCGTCCGAGCGAAAGCCAGATTGCCACCAAGGTTCACGAGCTGTTGAACATGGTGCAACTGGACTGGCTGTCGGATCGCTACCCGGAGCAACTGTCGGGGGGACAACGCCAGCGTATCGCCCTGGCTCGTGCCCTGGCGGTGGAGCCCAAGGTGCTGCTGCTGGACGAACCGTTCGGCGCCCTCGATGCCAAGGTTCGCAAGGAGCTACGGCGCTGGCTGGCGCGGTTGCACGAAGACATCAACCTGACGTCGGTATTCGTAACCCATGACCAGGAAGAAGCGATGGAAGTCGCCGACCGTATCGTGGTGATGAACAAGGGCGTGATCGAGCAGATCGGCTCACCGGGTGATGTCTACGAAAACCCGGCCAGTGATTTCGTCTACCACTTCCTCGGCGACTCGAACCGCCTGCACTTGGGCGAGGACAACCATGTGCTGTTCCGTCCGCACGAAGTGTCGCTGTCACGGCATGAACTGGATGATCACCACGCCGCCGAAGTGCGCGATATTCGTCCGCTGGGCGCGACGACCCGAGTGACGTTGAAGGTTGAAGGGCAGAGCGATCTGATCGAGGCCGAAGTGGTAAAGGACCACGACAGCCTGATTGGCTTGGCGAAGGGGGAGACACTGTTCTTCAAACCGAAGGTCTGGCAGAAAGTCGCCAATCTCTAAAAGCGAAAAGCATCGCGGGCAAGCCCGCTCCTACAGTGGGCCGGTGTGAACACAAAATCTGTGATCAACCGGTAACCCTGTGGGAGCGGGCTTGCCCGCGATAGCGATCTAAGCCGCTGCGCGATTCGGATTGACTCGCACCCCACCCACCCGCGCCTCGATCTGCTCTTTGAGGCCGTGCCGCATCCCCAGCAGGAACGCCAGTTCCACCACCACGAACAACGGCCCGACGATCAATCCGGTCAGGTCATCGACAAACGCCGGTTTGCGCCCTTCGTAATAGTGGCCGATAAACTGGATGGCCCAGCCCACCACGAACAGCCCGAGGCCGCTGGCCAGCCAGACCAGGGTGCTTTGCTGCGCCACGGCGTGGCCCGCCCAAACGGCCAGCCCCATCAAGGCGCTCATCAGGACGCCCAGGCGCAGTTCCAGGCGCAGGTAGAACCAGGCCGATGCCAGGGCCACCAGCACCGCCGGGGAAAGCCAGCCACCGGCCCATTGCGGACGGGCCAGCAACACGGCCACCGCCACGACAATCAGGGGAATGCCAACAAAGTGGCTGGCGATATTGCGCGGGTCACGGTGATAGGCGGCGTATTGGCTGAGTTGATCAACGAGGGTTTTTTTCATTGTTATTCCTCCTGTAGGGTGATCGATCATGCCCCAGGTTTCGGCGTTCGCTCTGTCAGCCAGGCGACAATCTCCAGGAGTTTCGATGGACACGCAGGTTTGGCGCTCGCGCCTGATGACGGGCCAGTGGTTCAGCCATCTTCCTTCGCCCTTACAGAATAGTCTGCTGTCGACCGCCAGGGTGCGACGCCTGGCGGCCGGACAGCGTCTGTTCAAACGCGGTGATCCACCCTGCGGGTTGTACGCGGTGCTGGACGGCGCGATACGCATCGGCACGGTGAGTGAACAGGGCAAGGAAGCGTTGCTGAGCCTGGTGGAACCGCCGCACTGGTTCGGTGAAATCTGCCTGTTCGACGGCCAACCGCGCACCCACGATGCGTTTGCCATGGGAGAATGCGCGCTGCTGCACATTCCGCAGTTGGCGCTGCTGGCCTTGCTCGACGAGCAGCCTGCCTACTGGCGACAACTGGCTCTGCTGATGAGCCAGAAACTGCGGCTGACCTTCATCAACCTCGAGCAGCTAAGCCTGATGCCGGCCCCGGCCCGTCTGGCTCATCGCCTGTTGCTGATCGCCGAGGGCTATGGCGAACTCGACCCACCACGGCGAGTCCTGCACCTGCCACAGGAGCAATTGGCGTCGATGCTGTCGCTGTCACGCCAAACGACCAATCAAATTCTCAAGGACTTGCAGGGGCAAGGGATTCTGAATTTGAAGTATGGCGAGATTGTGATTCTGGATGTGGAGCGGTTGCGGGTGTTGGCGTCGATTTGAAAGCCGCTCCCACAGGGGCAGAGCTACAACCTCACCGCAACCCATCCCGAAACTGCCCCGGTGTCATCCCGGTCCAGCGCTTGAACGCACGACTGAAACTGCTGGTGTCGGCAAACCCCAGCAGGTAGCTGATCTCATTCAACGAACATTGCGGGTCTCGCAGGTGCAGCAGGGCGAGGTTCTCGCGGCTTTCGTTGAGCAGTGTGTCGAATCGGCAACCTTCGTCCGCCAAGTGCCGTTGCAGGCTGCGCAGGCTCAGGTGCAGGGCTTGGGCGATGTGCTCTGCGCTGGGTTCACCCTCGGGCAGTTGCTCTTCGATGGCGTCGCGCACCTTGCGCTCCCAGGTCAGCGGTTTGAGCTGCGCCAGGGTGCGCTTGAGCACAGCTTCATTGTGCTCGGCCAGTTCCGGGTTGGCATCGTCCAGGTGGCTGTCGAAATCCGCCAGGGAAAACTCCAGCCGGTCCTCGGCAGCCGAAAAATGGACCGGGGCGCGAAACACCTTGTGCCATTGATGCGGGTCTGCCGGTTCGGGGCGGCGCAGGTACACCGCCAGTGGCGCGTAATCCCGACCGAGACGGTTGCGACAAGTGCGCACGTAGATTGCCATGAAGGCGTCGATGGCTTCGAAGGCCGGCGATGGATTGCCGGGCGGGATGTGCAAGCGAAAGTGATAGCGGTCTTCGGCACGGCTCAATTCAAGCACCAGGGCATCGCTGACCACCGGGTGATAGCGCACGAAGCGCTCGAACACCTCGCGCAAGCTGCCGCTCGCCACCAAGGCATAACCGAGGGCATGGAATGTGGTCGGGCTGACGAATCGAGACACGCGCAACCCAATCGCCGGGTCGCCGCTGGCCTGCACGGCGATTTCCCACAAGCGTGTGGTGCCGGACAACGGGTAACGTGCGTTCGGGTCGTCCATCCATTGCGGGTCGAGCCCCGCCTGCCTGCACAGGTCGGTGCTGTCCAGGCCCAGCGCATCGAGTTGCTTGCGCAGGGCACGGGTCCAGCTGGCGAGGGTGGTCGGTTCACTCATGCTGATTGGCGCTTCCGGTCAACAGGTTGGCGTCTACGGCTACCACGTGTCGAGACTTCACAGGGCAGGATGCGAACATCAATAACCAGAGGATGGAAGCATGGAAGGTACTTCTGCAAGTCCCCAGCGACACAATGCAGCCCAGCGTTCGGCGCACATTCGCGAAGTGGTGTTGGCCAAGGGGGTCGAGCTGCGCAGGCGTTTTCCGATTCTCAACCATCAGGATGCCTTGGGCGCGGCCATCCTGGCCTTCGCGCTGGCGGGGATGATCGGCTCGGCAGCGCTCTATCTCGGTGGCTACATGGCAGGGTGGGTGTGCCTGCTGCTCAACGCATTCTTCGCTTCGCTGACCCATGAACTGGAACACGACCTGATCCATAGCATGTACTTTCGCAAGCAGCGCGTGCCGCACAACCTGATGATGGGCCTGGTGTGGCTGGCGCGGCCAAGCACGATCAACCCGTGGATTCGCCGGCAGTTGCATCTCAACCACCACAAGCTTTCCGGCACCGAAGCCGACATGGAAGAGCGGGCGATCACCAATGGCGAACCCTGGGGCATCGCCCGGTTGCTGATGGTCGGCGACAACATGATGTCGGCCTTTATCCGCCTGCTGCGGGCCGGGACCTGGGCGCACAGATTCAGCATCTTCAAGCGCGTGCTCAAGGTCTACGCGCCGCTGGCGTTGCTGCATTGGGGAGCGTGGTACGTGTTCCTGGGCTTCCATGCCGCCAATGGCGTCGCCGCCGTGTTGGGCACGAGTGTCGAGTGGTCGGCGACCACGCTGGCGGTGATGCAGGTGATCGACATCGCGGTGGTGGTGATCATCGGGCCGAACGTATTGCGCACTTTTTGCCTGCATTTCATCAGTTCGAACATGCACTACTTCGGCGATGTGGAACCGGGCAACGTGATTCAACAGACCCAAGTGCTCAACCCCTGGTGGCTGTGGCCGATGCAGGCGTTCTGCTTCAACTTCGGCAGCAGCCACGGCATTCACCATTTTGTGGTGAAGGAGCCGTTCTACATCCGCCAGATGACCGTGCCGGTGGCGCACAAGGTCATGCGTGAGATGGGCGTTCGGTTCAATGATTACGGCACTTTTGCGCGGGCCAACCGCTTTGCACGCAAGGAGGACACGGCGATGGAGGAGGTGCGCACGGCCCAGGCCTGATCAATGACCCCGGAAACTCAACGAAGCACTCGTCATCAATCTGACCCAAACGGGCGTTAGGTTTGGACGTTATCGGATGGTTCAGGGCGATATGCGTAATTGGCCTAAGCAGGTAATTAAATATTCCTTTATCGGATATCCGTTTCAGCCAATCATCACCTCATCAGATTTGAGTTTTCCGGGGCCGTCTCCTTGGCAGGGTGCGGTCCCTTTTTTATTCCTTGGATAACCCCCGCAAACCCTACCCCTGTAGGAGCGAGCTTGCTCGCGATGGCGCTGGGTCAGCTAGCATCATCGAGGATTGATACACCGCTATCGCGAGCAAGCTCGCTCCTACAGGGGGTTTCTTATATTCGATAGGTCTTAATAAATAGCTTCTTATTCCTTAACGAATATAACTCTCCTCCCTATACTCGGTCAGCAACAGACACGCAGCAGGAGAGTTCCCCATGCGCAACGAATCCATCCGTTACCTGATTGTGCCGGGCTGGCAAGGATCGCCAGAAGATCATTGGCAGTCCCATTGGCAAAACAGCTTGCCGAACAGCGCGCGGGTGGAACAGGCCGACTGGCTGACGCCGCGTCGTGAAGACTGGGTGGCGGCGCTCGCCGAGGCGATTGCTGCCGACAGTACGCCGGTGATCCTGATCGCCCATAGCCTGGGGTGCATCACGGTCGCGCATTGGGCGGCCACTGCGCCGCTGAATTTCTTGCGTCAGGTACGCGGGGCCTTGCTGGTTGCACCGGCCGATGTCGAGCGTCCAGCGTGTGCGCCAGCGCTGCGCAACTTTGCGCCGATTCCGACCGATCTCTTGCCGTTCCCCAGCCAGGTCGTCAGCTCCGACAACGACAGCGCCGTCAGTGCGCCGCGGGCCTTGGAGCTGGCGCGCAACTGGGGTGCCGAGGCGGGAATCCTCTCAGGTGCCGGGCACATCAACGTGAAGTCCGGTCATCAGCGTTGGGAGCAGGGGTTTGCCTATCTGTACCGCCTGCAGAACCGCATGGAACATCACGCGCTGCGTCGCGCTTGAGCCCTTTATATTTTTAAAACGCCCCCCCGTCTCCCGGCGGTTTGGGGCGGGAGTCTGCCATGAGTCTTGAAATCTTCGGCCAGCCGCTGCTGACCTTCCCCGACGCCGAAAAAAGCCCCCTGAGCATCCGCGCCAAGGCGCTGGTGTTCGTCGATCCGCGCTCACGCCAGCTACGCGAAGAACTGGAGCAACTGGCACCGCGCGAGGTCTCGGTACTGATCCGTGGCGAAACCGGTAGCGGCAAGGAATTGCTAGCCCGGCATATCCATCGTGCCAGCGATCGTGGCGGGTTGTTCGTGTCGGTCAATTGCGGAGCGATCAGCCCGACCTACGCGGATGCCGAATTGTTCGGTTATGCGGCGGGCAGTCATAACGGCTCGGCGAGCAGTCGTGCCGGGTGGTTCGGGTCGGCCAATGGCGGCACGCTTTACCTGGACGAGATCGGCGACTTGCCGCTGCCGATTCAGATCAAGCTGCTCGCGGCGCTGGAAAACCACGAAGTCACCCGCGTCGGCGCCACCCACCCCAGCCCGGTGGACGTGCGCCTGGTGGCGGCGACCAGCATCGATCTGGCTCAGGCAGTGGCGGCCGGAAAATTCCACGAGCGGCTTTACCACTACCTCAGCGAAGGCCAGCTCGAATTGCCGGCGTTGCGTGAGCGGGTTGGCGACATCCTGTCGCTGTCCGAGTACTTCCTGGGCATCTACAGCCAGCGTCTGGACCTGCCCGTGCCGCTGATCAGCGAGGCCGCGCAGCGGGTCCTGGAGCGCCACAACTGGCCCGGCAATACTCGCGAGTTGGAGAACGTGATCCACTTTGCGCTGTTGGTCAGTAGCGGCGACGAAATCCTCCCGGAGCATCTGAATCTGCCCACGACGTCGCCGTCTGTGCCCGTTATCCAGAACTTGATCACCCAAGTCCTGAAAATGGGAGACGCCTGCGATCGTGAGGCGTTAATTCAATACCTTCGTAGTTTGAATATTTAACGCGCCGATCGTTCGTCATCTATTCCATTGTTGTGTTTGGAAAATGTTGTAATGCGGGCGTAACAATTTTTCCTGCGTGATCTGTGGTGGCCCTGTCGTATTCTTTTTCCTTGTGGATATTTGATATCCAAGACGACTAAATTGTTTAAGGAAAAAGATTGTAATGGACTTCATTAATAATGACGCGGCGACCATTCCGGATATTGACGACGTTCGAAGTTCCGGTCATGCCCTGGAGTCATATGCACTTGCCGATGCGGGGATGGCACCGAACTGGATAGAGCTAAAACACTTTGGCGTATTTTCCGCCTGGGGAGGGAACCGTCTCTACGCCAATGGCCGTCAGCAATTGAAACTTATCGTTGTCGTACAGGCTGTCGGTTCAGATTACAAAGTCGTCAAGCTTTCCCGGGAGGAGGTTGAGAGCATCCACTTAGTGGATGCTTACACGAACACGGCACTGCCGATCGATACCATCCACGATGGTGAGCGCGCTTCCTGGAAATGCTCGCTGGCGCGCAATGAAAGATTCCAACCCTTTCCTTACTCTGGCGATCTGCAGGGCCCCGATACGCGTGGTAAGGACACGGTGCTGAAGGAGTTCTTTGTCAGCAGCAACAGTTTGGAGCCTATCAAGCTGGTGGCCGCCATTACGCGTTCGGATGGCAAAGTGTTTTATTCGCAAGACACTGCAGAATACGGCCATATCAGTCTTAATACGGTTCCACCTGCAACTTATCGCAAAGAACAATACAGATTGAGTCGTTCATCGGTTTACCTGCCAGCGACGCAGAATGTCGCCAAAGTAGACCGTTATGTACTGGACCTGATACTCGAGCAACGTCATTTGAAGTTTGTCGAGTGCAACATGCCCTTCAAATTGCAAGCCCGCAGCAACCATCATGACTACCTTGGGTATTATGTTGTTCCCTATTTCAATGGCGGCAAGGCCGACAGCGATCTTTGGGCCACCTGGGAAACTGCAGATCACGTTGCGGCGAGTGATGACGAGTCTGGGAGAATGGTTTTCCTGTTGCACTTTGCAAAAAAAGGCGGACGCGGTCAGATTCGGTCCGATTCATTTCAGGCCAAGGCTTATCTTCGGGATATGTTCGGCAATCAGCATGTACTCAACATCACGTTGAATATGGCCGATCCGTCGATCATCGAGATCAATTAATCACCCATCAAAAGGACAGGATGATGAGTTCAGCAGGGCAGCAATTAGAATCGAGTGCTTTCAATTTCTCTGAATATATCCAGTCCGGTGTCGATGTACGCACCGGGTCTTACAGTACCCGTCTGAAACTGGCGGGCTGGACCGCGAATGAGGGTAATGGCCCGCACCTCCCCTTGCAGGTGTCGTTCGACAGTTTCCGTGCGACGGACCTGGGGTGGGGGCGCGGCTGGTCGCTGAGCCTGAGCTCCTTTGATCAGAAGACCCATCGGCTCACCCTGGCCAGTGGCGTTTCCTATCGCCTTTTCATCGAGAACGGCCAGGTGATCGTCAAGGACAAGAAGCTGGAAAATACCCGGGTCACCCTTGATGGCGACAAGCTGGTGGTCAGCCATCTGGACGGGACCATCGAGGTGCTCTCGCGCCCGGACGACACCTATGACGAGTGGCTACCCGAGCATGTCTACTCCAATGAAGGTCGCTCGATCAGCCTCGGCTACGGGCTGGTACGGGGGCGCCGGCTGTTGAAAGAGATTCGTGATCAGCAGCACCGCGCGGTGCTGCTCGATTATGAAAGCGAAGATCAATCAGCCAGCATCATCCTTTGGCCGGACATTGCGCAAAGACGCCTCGGTTTCAGTTTCCGGGTGCGCGATGGATGGCTCCGGCAGATAGACCTGGATGACGGCTCCGACACGGAGATGAGCTGGTCGTTCGACTACCAATTGCTCAACGGCCTACTGGTCATGACCGATGTCAGATCCCCCGGCGGGAGCTTCGAAAGGATCGAATACGAGCCGCAGGGTCATCGCTTGCCCTTGGACGCGCCGGTCAAATCGATCCCGGCCGTCAGGCGCCGAGTGCTGGCTCCAGGCGCGGGGCGTCCACCCATCACCCACGCCTACGAGTACTCGGCCGCCAACTTCCTGGGCTTTCAGTCCGGCCTGCGCTGGACGCAAGACGGCGATGTTCTGGCGAGTCACGGCGGACCCTACACCTACACCTGTACCGAGCGACTGATGAACACGCAGGGAAGTGAAGGGGTCGAGGAAAGCCGTACGCAAAGAACCTACAACCGCTTTCACCTGATGATCGAGGAAAAGCACATCGCAGGCCGGAAAGCACAGCAAACGAACGTGACTTATCACGACGTCGATGGCCTGGCTTTCGCTGATCAGCCGGCGAATTTCCAGATGCAAAAAACCTCGGCCGTCACGTACTCCGACTCCGCGGCCAACACCCCACCCAGAACCGAAACCACCCACACGAGCTACGACGTATTCGGCAATCTGCTGGTCAAGATCAACCCCAGCGGTGCGCGTGAGGATTACCTTTATTATCCGGCCGAGGGCGCCCAGGGCTGCCCCGCCAACGCGCTGGGATTCATCTCGGCGCTCAAGGAACGCGCGGTAACGCCATCGCCGGACTTTGCCCCGGCGCAGACCGTTCGCGTGCGTTTTACCTACATTGATCTACCGTCTTTGCGCAGGGGTGGCCATCGCTTCCTCCTGCCTCAAAGCGAAAAGCTGTTCGAAGGTGATCAGACCCAGGCGCGTCTGGACACGCGTTTCGAATATCACGATGACACGGGCCATGAATTTTTCGCACGCGTCAAACAGCGCTCGCTGGTCGGACAGTCCGAGGCTCGTGCGCTGGAGTCGGCGTATTCAATCGAAGGGGACTACGTAAAGACCCTCGAAACGTTGGTGGTGTCAGGCAGCCGTCACGTGCGTGAAGTCTGGCACGACCGGCTCACCGGGCTCGAATGCAGGGCTCGGGATGCAGGCGGGAATGAACTCATCCGGCAATACGACCGCATAAGCCGTGTGATTCGGCAGACGGTGGCCTCCAATCAATCTTCGCAAGGTTCGCGGACCACGGCTTACCACGCGGATGGCGAACAGGGCCTGCGCATCGATGTCACCAGCGTCAGGGGCGTATCGAGCAAAACCTGGGTGGATGGGTTGGGGCGCACCCTCAAGGTCGAGCTTCAGGATGTCGACGTCCCAAGCCAGCCGATGCGCCGGGTCCATGAGGCCGAATACGATCATGCAGGCCGGCTGACAAGCGAAGTCAGTTACGATTGGTCGGGTGAACAGTCGACTCCTTCAGCCACTAGCTATCACTACGATGGATGGGGGCGTGTCTGCAAAACCGTAGCGCCCGAGGGGGTCATTACCCACGATGTGTTCGACCCGGTGTCGATGACGCGTACTCGCTGGATCGATGGCGCCGGCAAGACCCGCACGACCATGAACGTGTTCGGCAAGCCTGATCGGGAGGAGCGTCTTCAGACCCAGGGATCCGACGAGGTCAGCCGCGTAGTCGCAACCTTTTCCTACGACGGTTTGGGACGATGCGTGCGGCAAACCAACGAAGCAGGGGCCGAGACGCGATTCAGGTATGACGTGTTCGGTCGCGTGATCGAAACGGTGCTGGCCGATGGCACCTCGATCAAAAAGAAATACAGCCCCTTGAGTACTGGCGAGCATCCGATCGAGATCAAGGCCAACGACTATCTGCTGGGCACGCGCACGTATGACGGTCTGTTTCGTGTCACCCAGGAAACCGTCGGCGGCAGAAGCCAAACCAAGCGCTACGAAGGGGGATATTTGCAAGCCTGTGAACAGGTGACGGCAGCCGGCGACCGTTTCACCTTTACCCTCGATCCCCTGCTCAATGGAGCCGTCACCGCGCGCGAAGGTGCGCATGCGCAGTCTGCGAGGTTCCGCTTTGATCCCTTGACCGCGCAGATCGTCGAAGCCACCAGTCCGGTCATTCAGCGACGGGTTGAATACGCGCCTTCCGGTCAGATGAAATCCGAAACCTGGCGTTCAAGCGACAGCCGTTTCAGCAACGTCACCGACCGTTCGTTGAAGGGCCTGCCGACCCGATTTACGGATGTCAACAATGTGACCACGACTTACACCTATGATGCCGCAGCGCGACCTGTGCTCATTCAGCAGGGCTCGGTAGTGGCGAAGTACACCTATGACCCGCAAGGGCAGGTTCTGACACTGGCGCTCGAGGATACCGCTTCGCAACGCTCCGTGAAGACGACGCTGACCCACGACCCGTTTGGGCGCGAGATCAGGCGTATCTCTGAGTTCGGGTCCGGCGCCCGGCTGGAAATCCTCCAGACGTTTGGTGCCGACGATAAGCTGCAACAGCGCTCGCTGACCTGTGGTGCAGCCACTCGCAGCGAAACCTTCGCCTACGACCTGCGCGGACGATTGAGGCGTTATGACTGCCAAGGTACGAATGCCCCGACCGACGCCTGGGGCAAGCGCATCGTGTTTCAAGTCTTCACCTATGACTACCTGGATAACCTGTCGACGGTGCAGACCGGTTTTGAAGGGGGGAAAACCTGTGCACGTTTTCCTACGATCGCCCTGACAAAACCCAGATGAGCGCGTTGACCCACAGCCATCCGGACTATCAACCTCGGAACGTGACATTTGAATACGACACCAATGGCAATTTGCTCAATGATGATCAAGGACGCACATTTAAATATGACGCCTTGAGTCGGCTCGAGTATGTGATGGGCCTCGGCGACGGCTCGCACTATCAGTTCGATGCCGAAGATCAGTTACATGCGGTGGCCTCCGACGCTGGCTCGTTGCTCAGGTTCTTCTACAACGAGCGGGCATTGTGCAGCGAAGTCGAGGGCGGGCAGCGGCGCAGTCTGCTGGAAAATGGCGGGATGGTATTGGCCGAGCGACAAGGTGACGAGGTCGTCTTGTTCATGACGGACGGGCAGGGCACATCACTCGGGCGCGTGGGATCTGCGGACGAGCCCTTTTTGTCCCACACCCCCTTCGGTGATCGTCCTGCCTCGAGCGGGCTGGGCAGTCTGCCAGGATTCCAGGGTGAGCGGCTGGACCCATCCACCGGCTGTTATCTGCTCGGAAGGGGCTACCGGCCCTACAACCCGCGCCTGATGCGATTTTGCAGCCCTGACAGCTGGAGTCCCTTCGAGGGCGGCGGCATCAATGCTTATGCCTATTGCCTGGGCGACCCTGTCAATCTCAAGGATCCGACCGGGCATATCTCGGCGTGGGGATGGGTGAAAATCGGTGTCACGGCGGCGCTGACGGTAGCCTCGGTTGCATTGACGATCGTCACCCTGGGCGGCGCGGCGCCGCTGGTGCCGATTTCCGCGAGCTCCTTTGCGTGGCTGGCGATCGAAGCGGTCAGCGGCGCGATTTCGATTTCCTCCAGCATTGTCGACGAGTTGGCACCGGACACCCTCGGCGCCGAGATTCTCACCTACTCCTCGTTGGCGTTTGGGTTGTTTGCCTTGAACGCCTCCGTGGTTGCAAAGTTTAGCAACAAGGGCATTGGCTATGCGGTGAAGAAAAGCGTCGAGTCCCTGGAAAGCGTGGCGATGGCGCAACGCGGCGCTGCACGGGTCGCGGTGGGCCGACGGCAGTATGGCGCGCTTTCCAGGGCCAACGCGGCGCTGAGAAACACGACGAAACTGCAGCGTCGCCTCGATCACCTGCTGACGGCTAAACCCATCACCAGCGCGGTGAGCGTCATTTCAAAGAGCGCGTTCGTCGTTGCCTATTCTGAGAAATACGCCGCCAAAGCCGACCAGTTTCTTGAGGACAATATCCCCTCGCTGTCGCAAGAGTTCAGCCTTCAGGATCTTCGGCAAGATGTCATTGACGGCCTCGAAGGTTTCGCCCAGGAGATTGGCGATCGTATTTCCAGTCTGCGCGCAGAGTAAGCGCTCACAAATTTGCACGTGAGCAAAATGGAATATAAGAGTGAATAAAAGTTATTGTTCGGGAATATAAAATCCCGGTATTGTCCGCTCCACGCCAGCGATAGCACATCACTGGCACACGTACTAAAGCCGTCGTCGATGACGACCGTGATTTTCGATAAGGACACTGCATGAAAAAGGTTCTGTTGTTCACCGCATTGGCGGCTGCCCTGACCACGGGCCTGGCCCAGGCTGGCGAGAAACTGGTGGTGGCGGCCACCCCGATCCCGCACGCCGAGATTCTCGAGTTGATCAAGCCAACCCTCGCCAAAGAAGGCGTGGACCTGGAAATCAAAGTGTTCACCGACTACGTTCAGCCCAACGTACAGGTTGATCAGAAGCGCCTGGACGCCAACTACTTCCAGACTCTGCCATACCTCAAGAGCTTCAACGAAGGTAAAGGCACACACCTGGAAACCGTGATCGGCGTTCACGTTGAACCGTTCGGTGGTTACTCGAAGAAAGTCAAAACCCTGGCTGAACTCAAAGACGGCGCGACCATTGCGATCCCGAATGAAGGCAGCAACAGCGGCCGTGCCCTGATCCTGCTGCAGAAGGCTGGCCTGATCGAGTTGAAAGACCCGAAAAACGCCCTGGCCACTCCGAAAGACATCGCCAAGAACCCGCACAACTTCAAGTTCAAGGAACTGGAATCGGCCATGCTGCCACGTGTTCTGGACCAGGTTGACCTGGACATGATCAACACCAACTACGCACTGGAAGCTGGTTTGAACCCGGCAAAAGACGCGCTGGTGATCGAGGGTGCCGATTCGCCTTACGTGAACTTCCTGGTGGCCCGTCCGGACAACAAGGACAGCGTCGCCATCCAGAAACTGGCCAAGGCATTGACCAGCCCGGAAGTGAAAGCGTTCATCGAGAAGAAGTACAGCGGCGCAGTACTGCCGGCGTTCTGATTCAACGCAACATCGAACCCCTTCAGGGTTTAAAACGCCGACGGCTTGCACAGCGTCGGCGTGCTCGTTCCCGCCTCAGGCCACCCCGGCCTTCAATGCCCTGCGCAACGCCACCAGCAGTTTCAGAATGTCCTGCGGGTCCAGGCGTTTCGGTGTTCTTACGTCAGCCATATTGTTCTTCCTTGTGATGTGAGGCCAGGGGCTGGCCAACGCTGTGCGTCCTTGGAGGGCCGAAGTGAACAATCCCTCCCGCAGCGCTTGGAAAAGTAGTCGTGATCCGGCATTCCAGCAAATTCGCAGGATAGGTTTTTGCGTGATATCGATATGCTTTAACGGTATTTAAAAATAAGTTCTTATATCTATAAAGTCGGTGCTTGCCGGGCAGTCATCCACTGCCCATGGACTGCACCACCGTCGCTTACCGAGCGGCGTCCAGGATGTTTCATGAACTTCGATTACGCCTTCATCCTCAGCACCCTGCCGGCGTTTCTCACCGCCGTGGGCGTGACCTTGCAGGTCGGCTTTATCGCCATCGGCACATCGTTGCTGGTGGCCGTGCTCAACGCAACGATCCTGGTGTTCCGCACGCCTTACCTGCGGCGCCTGGTGGGGATATACGTGGAGCTGGCGCGCAACACACCTTTGTTGATCCAGCTTTTTTTCGTGTACTTCGCGCTGCCGGCGATGGGAATCAAGGTCTCTGGTTTTACCGCCGCGATCATCACCATGACATTCCTGGGCGGTGCCTACCTCACCGAAGTGCTGCGTGCCGGGGTGGAAGCGGTGCCAGCGGCGCAATTGGAATCCGGACGTTCGATTGGGTTGTCCCACGGCCAGTTGCTGCGCTACGTGATCCTGCCGCAAGCCGGCATCCTCAGCCTGCCATCGTTGTTCGCCAATTTCATTTTCCTGCTCAAGGAAACCACCGTGGTCTCGGCGGTGGCGGTGCCGGAGATTCTCTACACCACCAAAAGCTACATCGCGCTCTACTACAAAACCTACGAAATGCTCGCCGTGCTGACGCTGATTTGCGTGCTGTTGTTTTTGCCGCTGTCGCTGTTGCTCAGCCGTCTCGAAAGGAGGCTCCAGCATGGCCAGTTCGGGTCTTGAGTTGTTGTGGGTATCGTTGCCGCAACTGGGCAAGGGCGCTGCGCAAACCCTGTCGATCTCCTTCCTGAGCATTGCAATCAGCACCGTGGGCGGCATTTTCTACGGTGTCCTGCGCACGCTCAACTCGAGATGGCTGAATGTAATTTTGCGGGTGTACCTGGAGCTGTTCCGAGCGATTCCGGTGCTGGTCTGGTTGTACCTGCTGTTCTTTGGCCTGCCGATTTTCTTCGGCCTGAGCATTGCGAGTTTTTGGTGTGCGGTGCTGGTCCTGTCGTTGTGGGGCGCCAGCGAGGTCGGCGAGGTGGTGCGCGGTGCTTTGCAGTCGTTGCCGCGCGGGCAGCGTGAAGCGGGGTTGTCGATCGGCCTGGATGGCGCGCAGCTCTACGGCTACGTGTTGTTGCCCCAGGCGCTGAAACGCATGACGCCGCCGACCATCAACGTCTATACGCGGATCATCAAGACCAGTTCGCTGGCGGTATTGATCGGTGTGGTGGACGTGATCAAGGTCGGCCAGCAGATCATCGAGCGCACCTACGAATCGGTGCTGATCTACGGCGCGCTGTTCCTGTTTTTCTTTTTCATCTGCTACCCGCTGTCAGCCGCCTCGCGTGTGCTGGAGCGACGCTGGACGCAAGCATGAGCGCACTGATCGAGTTCAAAGGCTTCAACAAGTTTTTCGGCGAGCAACAGGTGCTCGATGGCATCGATCTGCAGGTCAAACCTGGCGAAGTGATCGTCATACTCGGCCCCAGCGGTTGCGGCAAAAGCACGTTGTTGCGTTGCCTCAACGGCCTGGAGACCGCCCACGGCGGCAGCCTCACGTTTGCCGGTCGCGAGCTGCTGGCCCCACGCACCGATTGGCGCCAAGTGCGGCAGCAGATCGGCATGGTGTTCCAGAGTTATCACCTGTTCCCGCACATGAGCGTACTCGACAACCTTCTGCTCGGTCCGGTCAAGGTGCAAAAACGCGAGCGCCGTGAGGCGCGGTCTCAAGCCGAGGCCTTGTTGGCCCGCGTCGGTTTGCTGGACAAGCGCGACGTCTTTCCCCGTCAGCTCTCCGGCGGCCAGCAGCAACGAATTGCCATTGTCCGCTCGCTGTGCATGAACCCCAAGGTCATGTTGTTCGATGAAGTCACCGCCGCGCTCGACCCGGAAATGGTCAAGGAAGTGCTGGAAGTCATCCAGGGCCTGGCCCGAGAAGGTATGACGCTGCTGATCGTCACCCACGAAATGGCCTTCGCCCGCGCCGTGGCCGACCGAATCGTGTTCATGGATGCCGGGCGAGTCCTTGAACAGAACCCCCCGAGATTTTCTTTACGAACCCGCAAACCGCACGAGCGCAGCAGTTCCTGGAGAAGTTCTCCTACGTCGCCGCCCTACCGAAAACGACTCAAACAAAGGAACTGCCATGAAAACTGCCAAGTCTTCACTGTTGTTACTCCCGCTGCTCGGCCTTGCGTTGTTGGCCGGCTGCAACAAGACCGAAGAACCCGCCAAGCCGAAAGTGGCCAGCGAAAGCGCCGCACCGGCCGGTTACCTGAACAAGATCAAGGCGCGGGACAAGCTGATCGTCGGCGTCTTCACTGACAAGCCGCCGTTTGGATTCGTCAACGAGTCGGGGCGTTATGTGGGTTTCGATACCGACATTGGCCGCCAATTCGCCAAGGATTTGCTGGGCGATGAAAACAAGGTCGAGTTCGTTGCGGTCGAGCCGGCTAGCCGCATTCCATTCCTGCAGAGTGACAAGGTCGATTTGATCCTGGCCAACATGACCGTGACCCCGGAGCGCAAGGAAGCGGTGGACTTCACCAACCCGAACCTGAAAGTCGCGGTCCAGGCGCTGGTGCCACAAGCCAGCGAAGTGAAAACCCTGGATGACTTGGCGAGCCGCACCACCATCGTCACCACCGGCACCACAGCGGACATCTGGCTGACCAAGAACCACCCGGACTGGAAACTGCTCAAGTTCGAGAAAAATTCCGAGTCCCTCCAAGCCTTGGCCAATGGTCGTGGAGACGCCTATGCCCAGGACAATCTGGTGCTGTTCAGTTGGGCCAAGCAGAACCCGGGCTACCGCGTGCTGCCGCAGACCCTGGGCGCCGAAGCGCCAATCGCCCCGGCGGTGAAGAAGGGCAACATAGAACTGCGCGACTGGGTCAACGCCGAATTGGCCAAGCTGGGTGAAGAGAAGTACCTGCTCAAGCTCTACGACCAGTACGTGCGCAAGGAGCTGAGCGATGACACCAAGCCTGAGAGCGTGATTGTCGAAGGCGGCAAGTGGCAGGGGTGATCAGTTTTCATTGATCGCCCCCGTCCCCTGTAGGAGCGAGCATGCTCGCGATGGAGGCACAGACACCGCGGGATATCAGGCAACCCGCGTTATCGTTGACGTCCATCGCGAGCAAGCTCGCTCCTACAGGGGAACGGCAGCGCAATATGTTTAACCAGCCAGGCACCTTTTGAACCCTGTTCTAAGCTCAGAGTCGTAACGCCATTGGCACGTTTGTCCAAGGCAAAAGGAGTCTGCATGGCTGGTCCGGGTTGGAAGTGTGTGGCGGGGCTTGGCCTGCTGGTCCTGTTGAGCGCCTGCGGTGAAAAACCCCAGGTCGAGAAGGACCGCCCGCGGGTATTCGTACAAGTGGTCAAACCGGCCGAATACGCCGCGACTGTGACCCTCACCGGTGATGTGCAGGCACGGGTCCAGACTGACCTGTCGTTCCGGGTCGGCGGCAAGATCATCCAGCGCTCGGTGGATGTCGGTGACCGGATTTCGGCCAAGCAGGTGCTGGCCAGACTCGACCCGAAAGACCTCCAGAACAACGTCGATTCCGCCCAGGCCCAGGTGGTCGCCGAACAGGCGCGGGTGACCCAGTCCGCCGCCGCCTTCGTTCGTCAACAAAAATTGCTGCCCAAGGGCTATACCAGCCAGAGCGAGTATGACTCGGCGCAGGCCGCGTTGCGCAGCAGCCAAAGTGCGCTGAGCGCCGCCCAGGCGCAACTGGCCAATGCCCGTGACCAACTCAGTTACACAGCGCTGATTGCTGATGCGCCGGGGATCATCACTGCGCGCCAGGCCGAGGTCGGCCAGGTGGTGCAGGCAACGGTGCCGATTTTCAGCCTGGCGCGTGATGGTGGCCGCGATGCCGTGTTCAATATCTACGAATCGCTGCTGGCGCAAGAGCCGGACGACAAAACCATCGTGGTCAGCCTGCTCGACAACCCGGCGATCAAGACCACCGGCACGGTGCGTGAAATCACCCCCGCGGTCTCTGCGCAGACCGGGACGGTCCAGGTCAAGGTTACCCTCGACAGTCTGCCGGATGGCATGCAGCTCGGCTCGGTGGTCAGTGCGACCGCCAGGATTCCTGGCAAGTCCTCGGTCGAGCTGCCGTGGTCGGCACTCACCAAGAATCTCAGCGAGCCGGCCGTGTGGCGAGTGGACGAGCAGGGCGCTGCGCAATTGCAAACAGTCACCGTCGGTCGTTACCTGACGGGCAAAGTCATCATCAGTGACGGCCTCAAAGAAGGCGAAAAGGTCATCATCGCTGGCGGCCAACTGTTGCACCCGGGCGTCAAGGTCGAGATCGCCGAGAACACCTACAAGGACCTGGCCGAAGGAGCCCAGCCATGACGCGGATGTTACTGGTTGCCGTTGCGCTGATGCTGGCAGCCTGCTCGGACAAGGAGCCGCCGCCCGAGCCGGTACGCCCGGTGTTGTCGGTTGAGGTGCAGGCCCTGGACGAGCAAACCCTCGGGCGCTTTGCGGGCAACATCCAGGCCCGCTTCGAGACCAATGTCGGCTTTCGTATAGCTGGGCGCATTGCCAGTCGCAACGTCGACGTCGGCACGGAAGTGGAGAAGGGCACCTTGCTCGCCACGCTCGATCCCTCCGATCAGCAAAACCAGTTGCGCGCCGCGCAGGGTGATCTGGCGCAGGTCCAGGCGCAATTGATCAACGCCCAGGCCGATGCTCGACGCCAGCAGGAGTTGTTCGATCGCGGCGTTGGTGCCCAGGCCCAGCTGGACGAGGCGCAAACCAATCTTAAGACCACCCAGGCCGCTCATGACCAGGCGAAGTCAGCGGTCGATCAGGCCAAGGATGCGCTGGGTTATGTCGAACTGCGCACCGATCACAAGGCGGTCGTCACCGCGTGGAATGCCGAAGCCGGGCAAGTGGTGACAGCCGGCCAGCAAGTGGTGACCCTGGCGCAACCGGACATCAAGGAGGCGGTGATCGACCTGCCGGATACGCTGGTCGAGCAGTTGCCGGCTGATGTGGTGTTCAAGGTGGCAGTAGAGCTCGACCCGAGTATCAGCACCACCGCCACTGTGCGTGAAATCGAACCCCAGGCCGAGAGCGCCACCCGTACCCGTCGCGCACGCCTCACCCTCGCTGAGACACCGCCCGCTTTTCGCCTGGGCACCGCCATCAGCGTCACCCTCAGCTCGGCGATCGCGCCGCGCATTGAGCTGCCCCTGACGGCCTTGCAGGAAGTCGACGGCAAAACCCGGATCTGGGTCATCGATCAGCAGAACGCGACGGTTTCGCCTCGTGATGTGAACGTGGTCAGTCGTACCGATTCAACGATGGTCCTTGCCAGCGGTGTGAAGTCCGGCGATCGGGTGGTGAGTGCCGGTGTGAACAGCCTGAAGCCTGGGCAAAAAGTGAAACTCGATGAGGACAGCCCACGATGAAAGGGAGTTTCAACTTATCCGAATGGGCGCTCAAACATCAGTCGTTCATCTGGTACCTGATGCTGGTTGCGCTGCTCATGGGGGTGTTCTCCTACATGAACCTGGGGCGCGAAGAAGACCCTTCTTTCACCATCAAGACTATGGTCATCCAGAGCCGCTGGCCGGGGGCGACGCAGGAAGAAACCCTCAAGCAGGTCACTGACCGCATCGAGAAAAAACTCGAGGAACTGGACTCCCTCGACTATGTGAAAAGCTACACCCGACCCGGTGAGTCGACAGTGTTCGTGTTCCTGCGTGACACCACCAGCGCCAAGGACATCCCGGAAATCTGGTACCAGGTGCGCAAGAAGATCAACGACATCCGTGGCCAGTTCCCCCAGGGCTTGCAAGGTCCTGCATTCAACGACGAGTTCGGTGATGTATTCGGTTCGGTGTATGCCTTTACCGCCGACGGTCTGTCCCTGCGCCAACTACGAGATTACGTCGAGCAGGTACGTGCCGAGATCCGTGACGTGCCGGGGTTGGGCAAGATCGAGATGATCGGTGAGCAGGATGAGGTGCTGTACCTCAACTTCTCCACGCGCAAACTGGCGGCGCTGGGCATTGATGAGCGGCAGGTGGTGTCCAGCCTGCAATCGCAAAACGCCGTGACCCCGGCAGGGGTGATCGAAGCCGGGCCGGAGCGGATCTCGGTGCGCACCACCGGGCAGTTCGCCTCGGAAAAAGACCTGGCCAACGTCAACCTGCGGCTCAATGATCGCTTCTATCGCCTGGCGGACATTGCCGACATCAGCCGTGGTTACGTTGACCCGGCGAACCCGGAGTTTCGCTACGACGGTCATCAGGCCATCGGCCTGGCCATCGCCATGAAGAAGGGCGGCAACATCCAGGAATTCGGCAAGGCGCTGCACCAGCGCATGACCGAGCTGACCGCCGACCTGCCGGTGGGCGTCGGCGTGCACAACGTCTCCGACCAGGCGGCGGTGGTGGAGAAGGCGGTCGGCGGTTTCACCAGCGCGTTGTTCGAAGCGGTGGTGATCGTGATGCTGGTCAGCTTCGTCAGCCTCGGCGTGCGCGCCGGCCTGGTGGTGGCTTGCTCGATTCCGCTGGTGCTGGCCATGGTCTTTGTGTTCATGGAATACAGCGGCATCACCATGCAGCGGATTTCCCTCGGCGCGTTGATCATCGCCCTGGGCCTTCTGGTGGACGACGCGATGATCACGGTGGAGATGATGGTCACGCGCCTGGAGATGGGTGAGACCAAGGAGCAGGCCGCCACGTTCGCCTACACCTCTACAGCTTTCCCGATGCTCACCGGTACGCTGGTGACGGTCGCCGGTTTTGTGCCCATCGGGCTCAACGCCAGTTCGGCGGGCGAGTACACCTTCACGCTGTTCGCGGTCATCGCTGTGGCGATGCTGGTGTCGTGGATCGTTGCCGTATTGTTCGCGCCGGTGATCGGCGTGCACATCCTCAGCGCCAAGGTCAAACCGCACAATGCCGAGCCCGGCCGCGTGGGTCGGGCTTTCAATTACGGCATGCTCTGGTCGATGCGCAATCGCTGGTGGGCGATCGGGATCACCCTCGCCCTGTTCCTGGCATCGGTCTATTGCATGAAGTTCGTGCAGAACCAGTTTTTCCCGTCCTCGGACCGCCCGGAAATTCTTGTCGACCTGAACCTGCCACAAAACGCTTCGATTGCCGAAACCCGCAAGGCGGTGGACAAACTCGAGGCGACGTTCAAGGACGACCCGGACATCGAGCGCTGGAGCACCTACATCGGCGAAGGGGCGATTCGTTTCTACCTGCCGCTGGACCAGCAATTGCAAAACCCGTATTACGCGCAACTGGTCATCGTCAGCAAGGGCCTGGAATCGCGTGAGGCCCTGAGCCAGCGTTTGCGTGAGCGCTTGCGCAAGGATTTTGTGGGTATCGGCAGTTATGTCCAGGCTTTGGAAATGGGCCCGCCGGTCGGTCGGCCGATTCAATACCGGGTCAGTGGCAAGGACATCGACCAGGTGCGCAAACACGCCATCGCCCTGGCCACGGAGTTGGACAAAAACTCCCACATCGGCGAGATCATTTATGACTGGAACGAGCCGGGCAAAGTCCTGCGCATCGACATCGCCCAGGACAAGGTGCGGCAGTTGGGGTTGTCCTCGGAGCAGGTGGCCAACCTGATGAACAGCATTGTCGCCGGGGCGCAGGTGACGCAGGTCGATGACGACATCTACCTGATCAATGTCGTGGGCCGTGCGGTTGACGAAGAGCGTGGCACACCGGAGACCTTGCAGAACCTGCAGATCGTCACGCCCAGCGGCACTTCGATTCCGTTGCTGGCCTTTGCCACCCTGCGCTATGAACTGGAGCAGCCGCTGGTCTGGCGACGCGACCGCAAGCCGACGATCACCATCAAGGCGGCGGTGCGCGACGAGATTCAACCGACCGATCTGGTGACACAACTGAAACCGACCATCGACCAGTTCGCAGCATCGCTGCCGGTGGGATACAAGGTCGCCACCGGCGGTACGGTGGAGGAGAGCGCCAAGGCCCAGGGCCCGATTGCCAAGGTCGTGCCGCTGATGCTGTTCCTGATGGCCACATTCCTGATGATCCAGTTGCACAGCGGACAGAAAGTGTTCCTGGTCGCCAGCGTCGCGCCGCTCGGGCTGATTGGCGTGGTGCTGGCGCTCATTCCCACTGGCACGCCGATGGGCTTCGTGGCGATTCTCGGGATCCTGGCGCTGATCGGCATCATCATCCGCAACTCGGTGATTCTGGTGACGCAGATCGATGCCTACGAAAAGGCTGGCTCCACGCCCTGGGATGCGGTGGTGCAAGCCACGGAGCACCGGCGCCGACCGATCTTGTTGACGGCGGCAGCGGCGAGTTTGGGGATGATCCCGATTGCCCGGGAAGTGTTCTGGGGCCCGATGGCTTACGCGATGATTGGCGGGATCATCATTGCGACGTTGCTGACACTACTGTTTTTGCCAGCGCTTTATGTGGCTTGGTACAAAATTCGAGAGCCAAAGTAGAGAAGCAGAGCGCTTCGCGCTCTATCGCGAGCAAGCCCGCTCCCACAGTGGACCGAGTTGTTCAGTAGAACTCGCTCTCCTGTGGGAGCGGGCTTGCTCGCGAAGGCGTCAGTTCTCAGACTGCAGAATCAAAGCCCTACACCTTGCGCCAGACACTCGCCAACCAAGGCTGCTGCTCGCGCGGCAACCCCGTTGGCCGGTAGTAATGCTCCAACTCCACAAACCCCGCCTCGGTGAGCAACCCCTGCCACGCCGCCAGATCGTGATAGGCCCCATACCGCGAGCCGTTCCAGCCTTCCTGATTCTCGCCACGCGGATTGGAGCTGAACAACACTCCGCCCGGCTTCAAGGTGCCGTGCAATTGCTTCAAAACGCGAGGCAACTCCTGACGGGGAATGTGAAACAGCACCGCATTGGCAAAAATCCCGTCGAAGCGTTCGGCTGGCAGGTCGAGCTTGAGGAAGTCCTGCTGCCACACCTCGCAACCACTGTCCTCGCGCGCCATCTGCGCAAACTTGTCCGAACCATCCAGGCCTACGGCCCGGTGCCCCAAGCGAGTGAAGGCTTGCAGGTCCCGCCCCGGGCCGCAGCCAAAATCCAGAATGTCGAACGGCGCCGCGCCCTGGACATGGCGCAACAGTGCGTCGATGTTCTGGCTCACATCATGATCGCGTGTCCCCTCACGAAAGCCTTCGGCCACTGAGTTGTAATGACCTAGCGTGGTGGCGGTGATTTGTTCGAGGTCGGTAGGAGACTGTTTCATGATCGGCTGCGTTGGCAATGTAGGTCTGACCAATATACGCGGTATCACATCCCCCTGTAGGAGCGAGCTTGCTCGCGATGGTCGTCAACGATATCGCGGGATGCCTGACACTCCGAGGTGTCCGGGAGTCCATCGCGAGCAAGCTCGCTCCTACAGGTTCACTCACCGTTTGTTCAACCCCCGTGCCAACCGATCCCCACCCAACTGAATCACCGCCACCAACGCCACCAGCAACACGATCACCGTCAGCATGATCTGGCTATCAAAGCGCTGATACCCATACCGATACGCAATGTCCCCCAACCCTCCGGCCCCGATTGCTCCGGCCATGGCCGAGGAGTTGATCATGGTCACCAGGGTGATGGTGAAGCCGCCGACGATGCCGGGGAGCGCTTCGGGCAGGAGCACATGCCAGACGATGTGCCAGCGACGGCAGCCCATGGCCTGTGCCGCTTCGATCAAACCGTGATCGACTTCGCGCAGGCTGACTTCGGCGATCCGCGCGAAGAACGGCGTAGCAGCGATGGTCAGCGGCACCACGGCGGCCCACACGCCGTAGGTGGTGCCGACGATCAGGCGGGTGAACGGAATCAGCGCGACCATCAGGATCAGGAACGGAATGGAGCGGAACAGATTCACGAATGCGCCCAGTGCACGGTTCAACGCTGGGGCCTGGTAGATGCCTCCCTGGCCGCTGGTGACCAGGATTACCGCCAAGGGAATACCCGCCAGCAGCGCGATCAATGAGGACACACCGACCATCAGGAAGGTGTCGATGAAACCTTGTAGCAAGCGATCAAACCACATAGCCCAGCACCTCGACCTGTTGTGCCCAGTTTTGCGCACGCTGGCGCAACGATTCCGCCCCGAGCGTTGACCCAGACACCGCCAGCACCAATTGCCCCAGTGCATGCCCTTGAATGTGTTCGACACCGCCCTGGAGCAAGCGCACCCGTCCGCCGAGGGCGGCGAACAGGGTGGCGAGGTCCGGTTCATCGGTGGCGCTACCCGTGAGCTGCAGACGCAGGACCACCGCAGCTTCAGAAGAGGGCGGTTGCACGTGCAGGCGGCTTTGCAACTCGGCCGGCAAGCCATGCTGCAACGGGGCGAGCAAGGTCTTGCTGACCTCGTGCTGCGGGTTGCCGAAGACTTCCCACACAGGCCCTTGCTCGACAATGCGGCCGTGCTCCAGCACCACAACGCGGTCGCAGATGTCGCGGATCACGGCCATCTCATGGGTGATCAGCACAATGGTCAGGCCCAGGCGCCGGTTGATCTCGCGCAACAGGCCGAGGATCGACTGCGTGGTCTCCGGGTCCAGTGCCGAAGTGGCTTCATCGCACAGCAGAATATCGGGGTCGTGCACCAGGGCGCGGGCGATGCCGACGCGCTGTTTCTGTCCGCCGGAGAGCTGCGCCGGGTAAGCCTTGTGCTTGGCTTGCAGGCCCACCAGCTCCAGCAATTCACGGACTTTCTGCTCGCGCTTTTCTTTCGGCACGCCGGCGACCTTCAACGGCAGCTCGACGTTCTGCCACACGGTCTTGGCTGACATCAGGTTGAAGTGCTGGAAAATCATGCCGATGCGTCGGCGCAGCGTCACAAGGCGGTCTTCATCGAACTCGCCGATGTCGACCTGATCGATCAGGACGCGGCCGCTGCTCGGTTGTTCCAGTCGATTGATGGTTCGGATCAGCGATGATTTGCCGGCGCCGCTGCGGCCGATGATGCCGAACACTTCACCACGCTGAATCGCCAGGTCGATGCCGTGCAACGCGGCCACTGGACCTTGCTGGCCGTTGTAGGTCTTGCCCAGGCCGATGAAGCGTACGTGCGCGTGATTGAGCTGCGGATGCAGGACTGTCTGTTCAACTTTATGGGGCGCTGGAGTTTCCAGTCGCAGTGGCGTCGCGGCACTCATTCTCAGCTTTCCCAACCGGCTTGATAGAGTTTGCCGTGAGCCTTGTCCAGCGCGGCGCGAACGGCAGGCGAGTGTTGGTAGATGTCGACGAACTTGATCAGCCGAGGATCGGTTTTGCTCTTCGGCTGAATGACGAACTGAATCACGTATTCCTTGTGGTCCAGGCCGTCGAACAGCAGTGCGGAACCGGCATCGAACGTCTTCGCCAGGCGGATGTAGGCCGGGTAACCCTGCACCAGGTCGGCGTCGTCGTAGGCGCGCACCAGTTGCACGGCTTCGACCTGCAGGATCTTGATCTTCTTCGGGTTGGCGATGATGTCTTCTTCGGTGGCCTTGTAGCCCACACCTGGCTTGAGTGTGATCAGCCCCGCCTTGGCCAGCAGTTGCAAGCCGCGACCGCTGTTGATGGGGTCGTTGGCGATGGCCACGCTGGCGCCTTCTGGCAGTTCGTCGAAGCTTTTGTATTTCTTCGAGTAGAGGCCGACGTTGTTGATGATCCCTGGCGCGAACGGCACCAGGTCGAAACCGGCAGCGGCCTTGGCGTTTTCCAGGAACGGGATGTGCTGGAAGTAGTTCACGTCGATGTCACCGGCCGCGAGGCTGACGTTGGGGGCGATCCAGTCAGTGAACTCCACCAGTTCGACTTTCAGGCCTTGTTTGCTGGCTTCATCGACGGCGGCCTCCAGCGGAATGGCGAAGGCGGCGGTGGTACCGATTTTCAACGGCGCGTCAGCGGCGAAGGTGATGGAGCTGAAAAGGCCGAGGGCCAGGGCCAGTGCTTTGACTGGGTGGGAGAGGGTGTGTTTGGTCATGGTGGTTTTCCAGTCAGTATTTGAAATGTGTGCTGTTTGGTCTGGCCTCATCGCGGGCACGGCCGCTCCTTGTAGGAGCGGGCTTGCCCGCGATGCTTTTAACGCCGGTAAGCCGACCCGGTATGTTGCCCAGGCAAATGATCCCCTTCGCGAAACAGCTTCTGCCGCAAGCTGCCCTGGTCATACGCGGTCTTGTACGACCCGCGCCGCTGCAGCTCGGGGATCACCAGATCAATGAAATCGACATAACTTTCCGGCGTGACAATGCGCGTCAGGTTGAACCCGTCCAGGCCGGTTTCGGCGATCCACGATTCCAGCTCATCGGCCACTTGCTCGGGCGAGCCGACCACGGTGATGTAACGACCGCCGAGGGCGTGTTGTTCAAGCAGTTTGCGGCGGGTCCAGTCGTTGTTTTTCAGGTGCTGGGTGGCCGACTGGATCGCGTTGCTCTTCACGTACTGGATCGGCTCGTCGATGGCGTACTCGGAAAAATCGATCCCGGTGGACGCCGAGAAATGCGCCACGCCGGCCTCGGCACTGGCGTAGCTCAGGTACTCGGCATGCTTGGCCCAGGCCTGTTCCTGGGTGGCCCCGACAATCACGTTCAGGCCCATGAACACTTTGATGTCTTGCGGGTTACGTCCGGCCTCGACAGCGCTGGCGCGTACCTTGTCCACTTGGACACGGGTCGATGGTTTGTCCCGACCGCTGATGAATACGCACTCGGCATGCTGGCCGGCGAAGCGCAGCCCACGGTCCGAACTGCCAGCCTGGAACAGTACCGGGGTGCGCTGCGGCGAAGGTTCGCAGAGGTGATAACCCTCGACCTGATAGAACTCGCCCCTGTGCTCGACCTTGTGTACTTTTTCCGGTTGCGCGTAGATGCGCTGGCTCGGGTCGTTGAGCACTGCGTCGTTTTCCCAGCTGCCTTCCCACAGCTTGTAGAGCACCTGCAAGTATTCGTCGGCCTGGTCGTAACGCCGGTCATGTTCCACCTGCTCCTCAATCCCATGGCCTTGGCCGCGCTGTCCAGGTAGCCGGTGACAATGTTCCAGCCCACCCGGCCGCTGCTCAGGTGATCGAGCGTCGACATGCGTCGGGCGAACAGGTACGGCGGCTCGTAGGTCAGGTTGGCGGTCAGCCCGAACCCGAGGTTGTTCGTCACGGCCGCCATGGCCGATACCAGCAGTAGCGGGTCGTTGACCGGCAACTGGATCGACTCCTTGAGAGGCACGTCTACCGAGTGCTGGTAGACGTCATACACGCCGACGATGTCGGCGATGAACAGCCCGTCGAACAGGCCACGCTCCAGCAATTGCGCCAGCTCGGTCCAGTAGTCGAGGGTCTTGTACTGGGTAGAGGTATCCCGTGGGTGCGTCCACAAACCATGGTTGATGTGCCCGATGCAGTTCATGTTGAACGCGTTGAGCAGGATCTTCTTTTTCGCCCCGGCCATCAGATCGTCCCCCGCAGTGGAGGATTCTCGTCGTTGAGGTAGTAGTTGCCCACGGCGTGATACTTCCAGCGCACCGGGTCGTGCAGCGTGTGGACCCGCGCGTTGCGCCAGTGGCGATCGTAACCGTGTTCGATCAGGGTGGCCTGGCTGCCGGCGAGTTCGAACAGCGTGCTACCAGCCGCGAGGGAGATTTCGGTACTGATGGCGCGGGCTTCGGCGACCGCAATCGATGCCGCCGCGACCGTATCGGCGCGGGTGTCGGCCTGCGCCTTGTCGAGGAATTCGCCTGCGCGCTCCAACAAGGCCTCGGCGGCATGCAAACGAACGCTCAGGTGGCCGAAGCTCTTGAGGGTCAGCGGGTCTTCGCTGGCTTTTTCATGGGTGGCGTCGATCCACGGGCGCGTCTTTGTCCGCACGAAATGCAGCGCGTCTTCAAAGGCTGCGCGAGCGATGCCGGTGTCGATGGCGGCGTGAAGAATTTGCGCCAGGGGGCCGACCGTGGTCGGGGTCTCGAACGCGCTTTGAAAAGGGATCACATCCTCGGTCGCAACAAATACGTCTTCGAACACCACTGAACCGCTGCCAGTGGTGCGTTGGCCGAATCCGCTCCAGTCGTCGATCACCGTTAGACCTTTGCTGTCATGGGGTACGAACGCAAGTTGCTGTACGCCGTTTTCGTCCACCACCGAAGTCGGGATGCGCTGCGCGTAGAGGGCGCCGGTGGCGTAGAACTTGCGCCCGTTGATGCGGTAGCCATCACCGTCGCGGCTCAAGCGCGTGGTGCGGTCGTGGGCGGTTTTGGTGCCAAGCTCGGCCAGCGCATTTCCGAAGCGTTGACCGGCGAGTACTTCGGCATAAAGACGCTTTTTCTGCTCGACGCTGCCGGTTACGCGCAGCACTTCGAGGGCGTAAAAATGGTTTTGCGGGATCTGTCCCAGGGAACCATCGGCCTGGGCGATCAGGGCGATCACCTTGGCCAGTGTGACATTGGAAACACCGGCGCCGCCGTATTCCCTGGGCACGCTGATGCCCCACAGGCCAGAGCGGGAAAATACTTCCAGCTCCGGGTGCGGCAGACGGCGCTCGCGATCACGCAGTGCGCTGTCGCGTTTGAAATCTTCGGCCAGGTCAGTGGCGACGATCAGGGCTTGCTCATCGCTGGTGATGACCGCGACGGGACGAGAAAGAGGCATGTGTTTTCTCCAGGTGTCTGGTCGTTAAATCCAGGAATGACGAGCCGGCAATGTGCCGTTCAGTCGGTAGGCGCCGACGGCGTGGTATTTCCAGCGCACGGGGTCATGCAGGGTGTGCACCCGGGCGTTTCGCCAGTGGCGGTCGAGGTTGAACTCGGCCAGGGTGGCGCGGCTGCCGGCCAGCTCGAACAGTTTCTCGCTGGCCTGCAGCGAGATCTCGGTGGTCAGTACCTTGGCCTCTGCCACGGCAATTGAGGCGCGTGCGGCAGACTCGGCAGTGAGCGGCGCGGCATGCACCTGATCCAGTACTTGAGCGGCCTTGCGCAGCAGCGCCTCGGCGGCGTGCAGTTCGATCTTCAGTTTGCCGATGTCGGCGATCACATACAGGTCATCGCTGGCGCGTTCGACCTTGGCATCGATCCAGGGACGGGCGCGGGTTTTCACGAATTCGATGGCATCGTCGATGGCGCCACGGGCGATGCCTGCGTCGATGGCCGCTTGAATCAACTGCGACACCGCACCCTGGGTGTTGGGTTTTTCGTTGATCTTCCAGTTGTCTACCACCAGCTCGGCGTCGACCCGCACGTTATTGAGCAGGATGGTGCCGCTGGCGGTCGTCCGCTGACCGAACCCGGACCAATCGTCGACGATACGCAGGCCTGGTGTGCCGCGACGAACGAAGGCCAGCACCTGCTTGCCCTCATCGTTCAGTGCCTTGACGGCGACCCAGTGCGCGAACAGGGCGCCGGTGGAGTAGAACTTCTGCCCGTTGATGACATATCCGTCGCCATCAGCGGTGATCCGCGCCTTGAGTTCCAGAGTGTGTTTGGTCCCGCGTTCAGGTCCTGCGTTACCGATGCGCCAGCCCTCGAGTACGCTTTTGAACAGCTGCTTTTTCTGCGCTTCGGTGGCGCTGCCGAGTACCAGATTGAGAATGCCGAACTGGTTCTGCGGGATCTGGCCCAACGCCGGATCGGCAGCGGAAATGATCGCGAACACCTCAGCCAGGGTGACGAAAGAAACCTGCGGCCCCCCGTATTCGCGCGGTATGCCAATGCTGCCCAGGCCGCTGCGGGTGAACTGTTCAATTTCTGACCAGGGCAACTTGCGCTGACGATCGCGTCTGGCCGCCTGCAAGCGGGCGACCTGGGCCAACTCGTGGGCTGCCTCGATGGCTTGGGCGTCGTTGCGCAGGACTTGGGCGGGTAACAACAACGGGGCGATGTCCACATCGCTCTGGACGATTGCGTCTGCAAGACTGGACATCAGTGCCGCTCCTTGGCTGCATGCAATGCCCTGGCGATCTGCACTGGGGTGATTGTGTTCCGGACCATACCTACCTCACATCTCATGAACCGCCGCGGGGGCGGCGAAGTAAAAACAAGAAGGTCCGGTGGTCCGGTTCATATACCCTAAATGCGTATAAAAATTTAATAAACTAGATTTTTGGAATATGGATAGAAGTGTGTCTCTACCCACTGTGTGCCCGGCAACACTTGCTGTTGCAGCAACAGTGAAAAGGCGCACTTCGTTCAGTAACAAGGTGCGAGGTTCAGGATGTTTCCTTCGTCCGGACCATCAGGCACGGGTTGCTGCAGCCGATTTTCAAGGTGCGTGCCGGCGCCCAGCGCGAGTTGTTACCGACCCGGTCAAGGATGCAATAGGTCACTTCGAGTCGCAGATCTTCGCCGGCTTCAAGAATGATCGACGGCGGTACCCAGACATGAATCGGCTGGCCGACTTCGCTGGCCTTGAGCCGTGGCAGGTCCATGCGCGCGTCACCCCAGCGCAGGGTGATTGCGTCATCGACGGCCATGTTCAGGTACGGCTCGATGGTCAGGGGAACGCCGCGCTTGATCTGGTTCGGGTTAACCCCCTGGCGCCGGATAGTTTCCGGGATGCTCACGGGTGCCAGGCTCTGGTTTTCGTCACCACACAAGGGGCATGGTCGGCCACCCGGGCAGTCGAGCTTTACCTGGATGCGCGTCATGGCGGACAGCGCAGGCCCCTGACCTACCTGCATGAGGCGGTAATGAATACGTGAGGAGCCATTGGCAACAAAGCTTTCGGGCACTCGAAGGTTCACTGCTTTGCCGACGTCCTGGCGGGTCAGCACCTTGGAGGCCACGTAGCAGTCGTCCCAGAACAATTCGATCAGATCCCCCTCGTCCATGCCGGGGTAGGGCGCCACTTCGATCAACAGGTGAGACGCCGACGTCATGTTGATGCCGCTTTTGTGGGATTGCGCCACCCTCGGTGGCGCGAGTTCGGATTTGTTCGTGGGGTTTTTCATTGGGTTCTCCTTGAGGCGAAGCAGCGAAGTCCGTTTCTGAAATAACTGAATGAACGAGTAACAAACGACTCATTACTTTGCATGACAATAAAAAGTATTTGGCTTGACCGGGCGCTAGATAAAAGTGCGCAGGAATAAGTGTCAATAGAGTGAGGGGATGAAGTATCGCATCGGTAGTTATTCAGAAAGCTCCTACGCGTGCGGGTTAATAGGCAGCGCCGCATTGGCGAAGATGGCCACAGAATCCGCCGCTTTTCGCAGCTTTTTACTTCAGTCCTTTACGAAGGCTGGTTTGAATGTCAGTGAATGGTAGGCGACAGGAATTTGTAGCAGGACATAAATATGTACCGCACCAGAAATCGGCGGAGGGCAGAAATTATGAGGGTGCTTACGCAGGGTGTAATGGTCGATTTAACAACTTCCATCCATGGAAGTTTATATGTGCGTGCTGGGTTTAGTTGTGGGTGTTGTTCAGGAATTTGCTAAGAAACTGTTGGGTCCGTACTTCTTTTGGATTGGCAAACAGCGCCTTGGCTTCGCCTTGTTCAACGATCACGCCCTTGTCAAAAAACACCACGCGATTGGCTACGTCACGGGCAAAAGCCATTTCGTGGGTGACGATCACCATGGTGCGTTTTTCTTCGGCCAGGCTGCGAATGGTCGACAACACTTCACCCACCAGTTCCGGGTCGAGCGCCGAAGTCGGCTCGTCGAACAGGATCACTTCCGGCTCCATCGCCAGCGCGCGGGCGATGGCCACGCGTTGTTGCTGACCACCGGAGAGGCGTCGCGGGTAAGCGTCTTCCTTGCCCGCCAGCCCGACCCGGGCCAACAACTTCTTGCCCAGGGCAATGGCTTCGGCAGGCGGCGTCTTCTTCACCACGATCGGTCCTTCGACGACGTTTTCCAGGGCCGTGCGATGGGGGAACAGGTTGAAGTTCTGGAACACGAAGCCAACATGCTGGCGCAAGCGTCGCACCAGGCTCTGCTGCTGGTTCAACGGGCGGTTGCCATCGATCTCGATGTCACCGACCTTGATCCGGCCGCTGCTGGGTTCTTCAAGAAAGTTCAGGCAACGCAGGAACGTGGTTTTGCCCGAGCCGCTCGGCCCGATGATCGCCACGACCTCGCCTTCCTTCACCTCGAGATCGATGCCGTTGAGCACAACGTGACCCTTGAACTGCTTTGTCAGTTTTTCCACGACAATCATGGGGTCAGGACTCCTGGTCGTGCCGATTGACCCGCGCTTCCAACTGGTTCTGCAGGTGCGAAAGCACCGTCGCCAGAACCCAGTAGATCAGCGCGGCGGCCAGATACATGGTGAAAATCTCGAAAGTTCGGGCGGTGATCAACTGCGCCTGGCGGAACAGTTCCGGCACCTGGATGGTGGCGGCCAGTGCCGTGTCCTTGACCAGCGAGATAAAACTGTTGCCCAGCGGCGGCAGGGCCGTGCGCATGGCCTGCGGCAGGATGGCCCGGCGCAGGGTCTGCGCGCGGGTCATGCCGATGCTGGCGGCGGCTTCCCACTGGCCGCGCTCGATGGAGCTGATGGCGGCACGCAGGATTTCGCAGGCATAGGCCGCCATGTTCAGCGAGAAGCCGATCAGGGCAGCCGGCAGCGGATCAAGTTCGACACCCAATTGCGGCAAGCCGTAATAGATCACGAACAGCTGCACCAGCAACGGCGTGCCGCGAAAGAACGACACGTAGATGCGGGCAATCCAGCTCACCAGTTTGAAGCGCGACAGACGCATCAAGGCCAGGCCGAAGCCCATCAGCAGCCCGAAGAACATGCCGCCCAGGCTGAGGATCACTGTGTAGTACGCGCCCTTGAGCAGAAAGGGCGCGGAATCCAGTGCGAGTTGGAAAGCTTCTTCCATTATTTAGTGACGTCAGCGTTGAAGTATTTCTCGGAGAGTTTGGCCAGGGTGCCGTCGGCACGCAGTTTGTCGATGGCCTTGTTCACAGCGGCCAGCAGCTCTGGTTCACCTTTGCGCAGGGCGATACCGGCCTCCTGACGGGAGAACGCTTCACCGGCGGCGGTGGTGTCCTTGGCTTTCTTGGCGTATTCCAGCGCGGCCAGACGGTCGATCAGGATGGCGTCGATGCGGCCAACACGCAGGTCCTGGAACTTGGTCGGGTCGTCTTCATAGGTGCGCACGTCTGCGCCAGGCACATTGGCTTTGACCCACTGTTCGTAGTTGGTGCCCAGGCCCACGCCGACTTTCTTGCCGGACAGGTCTTGTGCAGTCTTGATGGTGTCCTTGTTCTTGGTCAGAACCAGTGCCTGAATACCGGAAACGGTGTACGGCTCGGAGAAGTCATACTTCTTCTTGCGCTCTTCGGAGATGGTCACCTGGTTGATCACTGCGTCCAGGCGCTTGGATTCCAGGGCTGCGAGGATGCCGTCCCATTTGGTCGGTTGCAGTTTGACCTTCACGCCCAGCTCTTTGGCCAGAGCTTCGGAGAACTCCACTTCGAACCCGGCCAGTTTGCCGTCGGCGTCGACGAAACTGAACGGTGGGTAGGTGCCTTCCAGACCGACGTTGATCACGCCCGCGTCCTTGATTTTTTGCAGCTGCTCACCGGCAACCGCTTGCCCCAGCAGACCGGCGCTCAGCGCCAGGCCCAGCGAACCAACCAGCAGATTTCGACGTAGTGCGGAAAAATTCATGACAAGCCCCTGTGTTTTCTTATGAAGACGCTTCGAGTGTTGGCGTAATCGGGATTTGAACGACTGCAATATCCTGCCTTAAAGCAGCTTATGCGTCTCTCGGCAATTTGCCTGCTGTATGACTATATGATGGCTTTTTTAGATTGGAAAATAATGAATGTTATTTTTAATATTCCATTCAGGAATAAATGCTATTCCTGTAGGAGCGAGCATGCTCGCGATGGTCGCCAACGATGACGCGGGCTGTCTGAACGCCCGCGGTGTCTGGACCTCCATCGCGAGCATGCTCGCTCCTACAGGTTCCGCGTGATCGTGGCGGGCGATCCGCCGTTACAGAAAATCCTTATAGGCAAACAACGCTGGTGCGCCACCGGTGTGCAGGAAAATGATAGGCCCCTCGTCGAAACGCTGGCGACCAATGCCGTCGAGCAACCCGGCCATGGCCTTGCCGGTGTAGACCGGGTCCAGCAGCAGGCCTTCCTGGCTCGCCAGCAGCTTCACCGCCGCCAGGGTTCCGGCATTGGGTTCGCCGTAGCGCGGCGCGAAATATTCGTCCCACAACTGGACTTTGAAAGCGGCGGGTACGTTCACTTCCAGCAGCGCTGCGGTGCGCTCTGCCAGGCCCTGGACCTTGGGTCGTTGGTCCTCGTCGCTACGCGACACTGTCACGCCAATTACCGGCAGATCCGGCAGGGCTTCGCTCAACGCCAATGCCAGGCCGCTGTGGGTACCGGCGCTGCCCGAGGCCAACACCACCGCGGCGAAATCCAGACCGGTGTCCTTGATCTGCTCGGCCAGCTCCAGGCCAGCTCGAACGTAACCCAGGGCTCCCAAGGCATTGGAACCTCCAATGGGCACCAGATAAGGTTTTTTGCCAGTGGTGCGCAAGCGCACCGCCAGTGCCTGGAGTTGCTCATCGGCGTTGTCGAGATTCTCGACCAGCTCTACCTTCGCATCGAACAGATCCAGCAGCAGCCGATTGCCATTGCCGACGAAGTTGGCATCGTCAGAACCCAGGGGGTTTTCCAACAGCGCGACGCAGCCCAGTCCGAGCCGGGCGGCAAGGGCGGCGGTCTGGCGCACGTGGTTGGATTGCAGCGCGCCGGCGGTGATCAGCGTGTCCGCACCCTGCGCCAGGGCATCGGCCCCCAGGTATTCGAGTTTGCGCAGTTTGTTGCCACCCATCGCCAGCGGCGTCAAATCGTCGCGTTTGACATAAATGTCGCGCCCCAGCCAGGTCGAAAGGCGCCCGAGTTTTTCCAGAGGGGTCGGGTGGCTGAGCAAGTCGAGGCGGTCGAAACGAGCGAGCTGTTGTTTGATCATGGGTCCGTACTGGGGATGGGCAAGTCAGGACTATAAGCACGGCTATAGAAGGGGGCAACCGCCAATCGTTTATAGCCAAAAGTGCTTAGTACAGCACAATCGGTTCTTAATTCGGCCTCCAACGCTTGCCGTAAAGTAATCGCCGTCAGCGCGGTCAGACAGTCCGGCCGCCCGTGTGGAGTTTTTACCGTGAGTGAGCGTTCCAGCCATTGGCAATTGCAAACCATCGTCAGCCAACTGCGTAGCGCGCGCGATCAGTGGCGTACGCAAAACGGCCGAGCCAGTGGCGAGCAGGGCGGCCGAGAACTGCCGTCGCGTGCGGCCATGGCAGACATTCTGGAAGCGTTGTGTGGCGCGTTGTTTCCCATGCGCCTGGGGCCGGTGGACTTGCGCGAAGAAAGCGAAGACTTCTACGTCGGTCACACCCTCGACGTTGCGTTGAATGCGCTGCTCGGCCAGGCACGCCTCGAACTGCGTTACGTCGCTCGTCACAACGCCGAGGCCGATACCGAGGTCGAGGCGAAAACCATCGCCATCATTCAAGAGTTCGCCTTGGCCCTGCCGGGCTTGCGCAGCCTTCTGGATACCGACGTGCTGGCGGCCTATCACGGCGATCCGGCGGCGCGCAGCGTCGATGAAGTGTTGCTGTGCTATCCGGGCATCCTGGCGGTGATTCACCATCGCCTGGCCCACCATCTCTACCGGGCCGGGCTGCCCTTGCTGGCGCGGATCAGTTCGGAAATCGCCCACTCGGCGACGGGCATCGACATTCACCCCGGCGCGCAGATCGGCCGCAGTTTCTTCATCGACCATGGGACCGGCGTGGTGATTGGCGAGACGGCAATCATCGGCGAGCGCGTGCGCATTTATCAGGCCGTGACCCTGGGGGCCAAGCGTTTCCCGGCGGATGAAGACGGCCAGTTGCAGAAGGGTCATCCACGGCACCCGATCGTCGAAGATGATGTGGTGATCTATGCCGGCGCGACCATCCTCGGGCGGATCACCATCGGCAAAGGCTCGACCATCGGCGGTAACGTTTGGCTGACCCGCAGCGTGCCGGCGGGGTCGAACCTCACGCAGGCCAATCTGCAGCATGATGACGGGACGCAGAAGTAGGGTGTTGCTCTGGCCATTGAACGCTGTAGGAGCGGGCTTGCCCGCGAAAGCGGTGGGTCGGTCAATGGATAAAGGACACTGACACGCAGCCATCGCGGGCAAGCCCGCTCCCACAATATTGAGAGTGAAGTGCTACACAAACACGACCGCCCAGCCTTGCGATTAGTCCTTAGCAGCCTATCCATGTTTAAATTGAACGATCATTCAAGTTAAACCGGTGGTTCGCCGCCCGCTCACAACAGGAGGCCTGCCTTTGCTGAGTCCGAATTTCACAGCCACGTTTTACTGCTTGGAGGTGCACCGTTAATGAGTGCATCGTCCCTTCCCGCCACCGAACAGGTGCGCATGAACCCGCCGGTTTTTTACTTCGCGGCGACCTTCATCCTGCTGTTCGGTGTCGTTGTCATCTGTATGCCGGAACAGGCCGGTGCCTGGCTTCTTGAGGCGCAAAACTGGGCCGCCAATACGGTCGGCTGGTACTACTTGCTGGCGATGACGCTGTATCTGGTCTTCGTGGTGGTCACCGCCTTGTCCGGCTACGGCAAGATCAAGCTCGGTGCCGACCACGACGAGCCCGAATTCAGTTACCTGTCCTGGGCCGGCATGCTGTTCGCCGCCGGCATCAGCATCACGCTGTTCTTCTTTTGCGTATCCGAGCCGCTGACCCACCTGGCGCAACCGCCGCAAGGGGAGGCCGGGACGGCGGACGCGGCGCGCCAGGCGATGCAGATTCTTTTTCTGCACTGGGGCCTGCATGGCTGGGGCGTGTTTGCCTTCGTCGGCATGGCGCTGGCCTACTTCGCCTACCGTCACAACCTGCCGCTGGCCCTGCGCTCGGCGCTGTATCCGCTGATTGGCAAACGCATCAACGGTCCGATCGGTTACGCGGTGGACGGCTTTGGCATCATCGCCACGGTATTTGGTCTCGGCGCCGATATGGGTTTTGGCGTGTTGCACCTCAACTCGGGTCTGGACTACCTGTTCGGCATCGCTCACACCCAATGGGTACAGGTGGGGCTGATTACCCTGATGATGGGCGCGGCGATCATCGTTGCCGTCTCGGGAGTCGACAAAGGCGTGCGGGTGATGTCCGACATCAACATGCTGCTGGCCTGCGCGTTGCTGCTGTTCGTGTTGTTTGCCGGACCCACGCAACATCTGCTCAATACCCTGGTGCAGAATATCGGCGACTACCTCGGTGCGCTGCCGATGAAAAGTTTCGATCTCTATGCCTACGACAAACCCAGCGACTGGCTCGGCGGCTGGACAGTGTTCTACTGGGCCTGGTGGATTGCCTGGTCGCCATTCGTGGGGCTGTTCATTGCGCGGATCTCCCGTGGCCGGACCATTCGCGAATTCGTCTTCGGCGTGTTGTTGATTCCACTGGGGTTCACCCTGGCGTGGATGTCGATCTTCGGCAATAGCGCCATCGACCAAGTGCTCAATCATGGCATGTCAGCGCTGGGCCTGTCGGCCGTCGAGAACCCGTCGATGACCTTGTACCTGCTGCTGGAAACCTACCCGTGGAGCAAAACCGTGATCGCGGTGACGGTTTTCATCAGCTTCGTGTTCTTCGTCACTTCGGCCGACTCCGGCACCGTGGTGTTGTCGACGTTGTCTGCCAAGGGCGGGAACCCGGACGAAGACGGGCCGAAATGGCTGCGGGTGTTTTGGGGCGCGATGACCGCGCTGGTGACCAGCGCGCTGTTGTTCTCCGGCAGCATCGATGCGTTGAAGTCGGCGGTGGTGCTGACCTCGTTACCGTTTTCGATGATCCTGCTGATGATGATGTGGGGGCTGCACAAGGCGTTCTTCCTGGAATCGCAGAAGCAGATCGCACAGTTGCATTCGCTGGCGCCAGTGTCCGGGGCGCGACGGGGCGGCTGGCGTCAACGCTTGAGCCAGGCGGTGCATTTCCCGTCGCGCGATGAGGTTTACCGCTTCATGGAAAGCACGGTGCGGCCGGCCATCGAAGAGGTGACGGCGGTGTTCGTTGAGAAGGGGTTGAACGTGGTCACCGTACCGGACCCTGCCCATGACAGCGTCAGCCTGGAAATCGGTCACGGCGATCAGCATCCGTTCATCTATCAGGTGCAGATGCGTGGCTACTTCACGCCGTCGTTCGCACGGGGTGGCATGGGCTCCAAGCAGCTCAACAACCGGCGTTACTACCGCGCCGAGGTGCATCTGAGTGAAGGCAGCCAGGACTACGACCTGGTGGGCTACACCAAGGAGCAGGTGATCAACGACATCCTCGATCAGTACGAGCGGCACATGCAGTTTTTGCACCTGGTACGTTGATCAGGTTTGCTCGGTTAAGGCCATGAACAACACCAGCGCAGCCACCGGCACGCCGAACACGATGCTGCCCACCACCATCTCGGTGGTCACTGGCTGGCCCGCCGTGACCACCCCTATGGCGCCGTTGATCATTGTCAGGGCCAGCCACAGGACGATGAAGCTGTAGGTCAGCGTCTGGCGACCGAAGCCGATCTTCTCGCCGATGAACAGCATCAGCGCCAAGAGGATCAGGCCGAAGGTGATGATGATGGTGGTGTGCATGGGCTGCCTGTTGGATGGGGGGCCTTCATCGCGGTTGTGGATTGAGCATAGTCACACCAGCCCCCCATTGGCGCGCAAAATCTGTCCGTTGACCCAAGCCGAATCCGGCCCGACCAGAAACGACACCACCCGCGCGATATCCTCCGGCTGACCCAGCCGTTCCAGCGGCGCCATCTTCGCGAAATTCTGGATCTGCTCCTCACTCTTGCCGTGCAAGAACAGGTCGGTCGCCACGGGGCCAGGCGCAACCGCGTTCACCGTGATCTGACGACCGCGCATTTCCTTGGCGAACACCTGGGTCAGGGATTCCACCGCCGCCTTGCTGGCGATGTACACCGCGTAACCTGGCAGGTTCATGCCGACGGTACTGCTGGAGAAATTGACGATGCGCCCGCCGTCATTCATCCGCGTGGCCGCTTCACGCAGAGTATTGAAAGTGCCACGCGCGTGAATGTTGAAGGTTTGCTCAAATAACTCGTCGCTGTGCTGTGCCAGCGGCATGACCTTGAGAGTGCCGGCGTTGTTGATCAGCACATCGACCTTGCCCAGTTGTGTTTCGGTTTCCTCGAACATCCGCCGCACGTCATCGGCGTTGGCTACGTCAGCCCTGATCGCTATGGCTCGATGACCCGCCTGGCGCAATTCCACCACCAGTTTCGAAGCTTCAGTGGCGCTGCTGGCGTAGTTGATCGCCACGGCGAAACCTTCGCTGGCCAGTTGTTTGGCAATCACTGCGCCGATACCGCGGGAGGCGCCGGTGACAATGGCAACTTTCGATTGTTGAGCAGTCATGGTGCGGGTTCCTGTCGATGAAGAGTGAAGCCAATCTCACATGTTTACTCAACCTGATAAATGCACGAGAGTTGCCTTGACTGTTCAATAATCGCCAACAATCAGCGCTCAGGAGTTCGAGGTGGATCAAGTCAAGGCAATGAAGGTCTTTGTGCGGATCTACGAGCGCAGCAGCTTCACCCTGGCGGCCCAGGACCTGAACCTGCCGCGCGCCACGCTGACCCACACCCTGAATCAGTTCGAAGCCTGGCTCGGCACGCGTTTACTTGAGCGCAGTACGCGTAAGGTCCGTCCCACGCTGGATGGTGAAGCGTATTACCAGCGTTGCGTGCAGTTGCTGGCGGAGCTGGAAGATGCCGAACTGGCGTTTCGCGGCGTGGCGCCCAAAGGGCTGCTACGGGTGGATTTGCATGGCACCCTGGCCAGGAGCTTCGTCATTCCAGCGCTGCCGCAATTCATGGCGCGTTATCCCGAGATCGAGTTGTCGATCAGCGAGGCCGACCGTCTGGTGGACCTGATCAGTGAAGGCGTCGATTGCGTGCTGCGCGCCGGCACGCTGACCGACTCCACCCTGATCGGCAAACGCGTGGCCAATCTGCGCCAGATCACCTGCGCCAGCCCGTCCTACCTGCGCAAATACGGCGAACCGAAAAACCTCGACGACCTCAGGCACCATCGTGCGGTGAACTACGTCTCGCGCAGCAACGCCAAGCTGTTTCCATTCGAATTCCTGGTTGATGGCCAACTGCACGAAGTGCCAATCCCAAGCGCGATTTCGGTGTTCGGCGCCGAAATATACGCCGCCTCGGCCATCGCCGGCCTGGGCCTGATCCAGTGCCCGCAATACCGCATGCACACCCAGATCGCCCAGGGTCTGATCCAGGAAGTCCTGCCCGACACCCCGCCACCACCGATGCCAGTGTCGGTGCTGTACCCGCACAACCGCCACATGTCGCCCCGTGTGCGGGTGTTTGTGGACTGGTTGGGGGAGGTGTTTGCGGGGGCGCGGTAGCCATTGGTCTGGATGCAAGGTCGTTCCTGAGCTGACGGGCTAGTATTTTTCAAAGTGTGTATGGTGTGTATATTTGTTCAGCCTGTTCGCCTAGATTGCTCGAAGATTGCTGTCGAATAAGGCGAAGGAAATGCGGAGTCGGGAAATGATCAGGATGATCGAGGACGATGGTTGGTATCTGGTTGCCGTCAGAGGCAGCCATCATCAGTACAAACATCTCTGCAAGGCAGGGAGGGTGACGATCAAGCACCCTGATTCCGATCTTCCAAAAGGAACGATCAACAGCATATTGAAACAGGCGGGTCTGAAATGATGCCCGTGATCGAATTTGAAGGTCCCGATGGGGACACTTCTCAGGAAGGATTCATCGACATGAAATTTCCAGTCGTTCTGCATAAGGATGCCGATTCGGAATACGGAGTGATCGTCCCGGATGTGCCGGGTTGTTTCTCCGCGGGCAGCACAGTGGCGCAGGCCCTTGATAGCGTGCATGAGGCTTTGTCCCTGCATTACGAAGGGCTGGTGGCCGATGGTGACCCCTTGCCGCAAGTGCAGGAAATCGATGTGCACATCGCCAACCCCGATTACGCCGGAGGCGTTTGGGCGGTGGTGGAGTTCGATATCACGCCTTATTTCGGCAAGGCGGTGCGCTTCAATGCAACGCTGCCAGAGCAACTGCTTGAGCGAATCGACCAGACGGTAAGGCGCGACCAGCGTTACCGCTCAAGATCAGGTTTTCTGGCGGCAGCAGCGCTGCGTGAGCTGTCGACGTAGGAATCTGGCGAACGTTTTGTGAAACGTTTCAGCTAATAATCGAGTCAGAGGGTTTTTGGCGTTTGTCTGGGCGTATGCTGGGCGACTTGCGAAGCAGTCGATACCAACTTCAAGACAAACAAGAGAGGACTCGATGACTTACACCGCAGCCGAAAACCGCTATGAATCCATCCCTTATCGCCGCGTCGGTCGCAGCGGTCTGGTGTTGCCGGCCCTGTCCCTGGGCCTGTGGCACAATTTCGGCGACAGCACACCGATCGACACCCAGCGTGCCTTACTGCGTATGGCGTTCGACCTGGGCATCAACCACTTCGACCTGGCCAACAACTACGGCCCGCCGTATGGCAGTGCCGAGATCAATTTCGGGCGTTTGTTGCGTGAAGACTTCAAGCCCTACCGCGACGAGTTGATCATCTCCAGCAAGGCCGGTTGGGACATGTGGCCGGGCCCATACGGGCAGGGCGGCGGGTCGCGCAAATACGTGCTGGCCAGCCTCGACCAGAGCCTGCAACGGCTGGGCCTGGACTATGTCGACATTTTCTACTCGCATCGTTTCGACCCGGACACGCCGCTGGAGGAAACGGCCAGCGCATTGGCCACGGCGGTGCAGCAGGGCAAGGCGTTGTACATCGGCATCTCGTCTTACTCCGGGGTGAAAACCCGCGAGATGGCCGCGTTGTTGAAAGAGTGGAAAGTGCCGCTGTTGATTCACCACCCGGCGTATAACCTGCTCAATCGTTGGGTGGAAAAGGACCTGCTGGACGTCACCGATGAACTCGGCGCCGGTGTGATTGCTTTCACCCCGCTTGCCCAGGGGCTGCTGACGGACAAGTACCTCAACGGCGTGCCGGCCGATGCCCGTGTCAATCGTCCGGGAGGTGGTTCGTTACAGGCCTCGCACTTGTCCGAAGCCAACATCGCTCACGTGCGGGCGTTAAACGAGATCGCCCGGCGTCGTGGGCAAAGCCTGGCGCAACTGGCCTTGGCCTGGACCCTGCGCGATCCGCGGGTGACCTCGGCGCTGATCGGGGCGAGCCGGCCAGAGCAGATCGTCGAGAACGTGGGGGCGCTGAAGAGTTTGAGCTTCAGTGCCGAGGAACTGGCAGAGATTGACCGTTTTGCCCAGGAAGGCGGGATCAATCTTTGGGAGAAGCCTTCGATGGCGCAGTGAGTGTTTGGCGCTGGATTCTCTGGCGCCTTTTCCTGACTCATCGCGAGCAGGCTCGCTCCCACAGGACGAGCGCGGTCTACTGTAGGAGCGGGCTTGCCCGCGATGGGGCAGGGTCAGGCACTAAAGAAATCAGCTATTCAGCGAAAAAACGGCACATCCCCCAACACCGTCGCCCGCTGCATCACCCGCCGCGCCGGGCGGTAATCGTCCACCGCGTAATGCTGGGTCACTCGGTTGTCCCAGAACGCGACATCGTCCTGCTGCCAGCGCCAGCGAATGGTGAATTCCGGACGGGTGGCGTGGGCGAACAGGAATCTTAAAATCGTCTCGCTCTCGGTGTCCGACAGTTCGTTGATGCACGAGGTGAAGCCTTCGCTGACAAACAGCGAACGACGCCCGCTCACCGGATGGGTGCGAATGACCGGGTGCGACAGCGGCGGGTTCTTGCGCCGGGTTTCTTCCCATTGCGCCAGTGCCTCGGGAGTATTGCCGTAGCGCTCCAGCGGAAACGAGCGGGTGAAATCGTGAGTGGCGGTCAGCCCTTCGAGCAGACTTTTCATCGGCGCCGACAGCGCTTCATAGGCGGCAATGCCACTGGCCCACAACGTGTCGCCGCCATACTCCGGGAGCAGTTTTGCGCTCAACACCGCCCCCATCGCAGGCGTCGCAAGGAACGTGACGTCGGTGTGCCAGATGGCGTTGTCGCGGACGTCGGTGACGGCGGTGTCGAGGATCAGTACCTCGGGTTGTTCCGGCACGTTCGGGTAGATCGGGTGAATGTGCAGGTCGCCAAAGTTGGCGGCAAAACGTGCCTGCTGTTGCGGGGTGATTGGCTGGTTGCGGAAGAACAGGACCTGGTGTTCGAGCAGTGCTTGTTCGACGGCATTGCGCTGTTCCACGGATAACGGCTGGCTGATGTCGATGCCGCTGATTTGTGCGCCAAGGGCGGAGCTCAAGGGGGTGATGTTCAGGCTGCTCATGGTAGTTCTCGTCGAATTCGGGGTGTGCCACTTTTCTGTAGGAGCGAGCTTGCTCGCGATGGCGGTGAATCAGGCACAGTTGTGCGGCTGACACTCCGCTATCGCGAGCAAGCTCGCTCCAACATGGGGAGTTCGTTGTTCAGTGTTCAATGCGCCTGGCCATGCCATGGCACCAACTTGCGTTGCAGTGCACGCAGGCCCATTTCGAGGGCGAAGGCGATCAGCGCGATCACCAGAATTCCCAGCACCACCACATCGGTGACCAGGAACTGCGCAGCCGACTGCACCATGAAGCCCAGGCCGCTGGTAGCGGCGATCAGTTCGGCGGCGACCAGCGTCGACCAGCCGACGCCCAGGCCGATGCGCACGCCGGTCAGGATGTCTGGCAGGGCGCTCGGCAAAATCACATGCCGAATCAGTTGCACGCGGGTTGCGCCCAGGGACTGCGCGGCGCGCAATTTCGCCGGGTCGACGGTGCGCACGCCGGTGGCGGTGGCGATGGCAATCGGCGCGAAAATCGCGAGGTAGATCAGCAGGACTTTCGACAGCTCGCCGATGCCGCACCAGATCACAATCAGCGGCAAATAGGCCAGCGGCGGAATCGGGCGATAGAACTCGATCAAAGGGTCGAGGATGCCGCGTGCAATGCGATTGGCCCCAATCGCGATACCGACGGGCACGGCGGTCAACACCGCGAAGCCCAGGCCCAGGCCAATCCGACCGAGGCTCGCGCCCAAGTGTTGCCACAACGTGGAATCCATGTAGCCGGAGGTTGCCAATAGCCAGCCTTTTTGCAAAACGGCGGCCGGTGGCGGCAGGAACAAAGGTTCGATCAGCCCCGTAGCAGTGACAGCCCACCACAGGACAAGCAATGCAATCAGGGTCAGGACACTGATCCAGCGTGTGCTCAGACTGCGCCGAAGTGCAATGACGGTTGCGTCGGGTTTGACCGCGCTGGCTGGAATCTCATAGCTGCTCATGCGCGCTCCTGCAGCAAAACCGCGCTGCGTTGCGAGAACACTTTGCCCAGAACGTGCTCGCGGGTTTCGATGAAGCGTGGGTCGGACTTGATCGAGCGCGCCGACTCACCGGCTGCGTAGCGCAGGCCGAAGTCCAGGTGCAGGCGCTCGACGATTTGCCCGGGGTTGGGCGCCAACAGAATCAGGTCCGTGGCAAGGAACACCGCTTCTTCGATGTCATGGGTAATCAGGAACACCGGTTTGGCGGCGCGTTGCCACACCTGCAACAGCAGCTCCTGCATTTGTTCGCGGGTGAAGGCATCAAGGGCGCCGAAGGGTTCATCCATCAGCAAGACACGTGGGTCTGCGGCCAGGGCGCGCGCCAGGCCGACGCGCTGCTTCTGTCCGCCGGAAAGCTGCCAGATGCGCCGGTGTTCGAAACCGGACAGGTCAACCAGCGTCAGCATTTCCCGGGCGCGCGCTTCGCGTTGCTCCCGGGGTACGCCGGCCAGTTCCAGGCCGAAACCGACATTGGTCAGCACGTCCTGCCACGGCAGCAAGGCATCGTCCTGAAACACCACACCTCGCTCGGCGCTCGGGCCTTTGACCGGCACACCATCGAGGGTGATGCGCCCGGCGCTGGGCTCGACGAACCCGGCAATCAGGTTCAACAGCGAAGTCTTGCCACTGCCGGACGGCCCGAGGGCCACCAGCAACTGCCGGGGCCCCAGGCTCAGGGAAATATCCGCCAGCACCGGCTCCGGGCTGCCGGGGTACTGTGCGCTGATGCGCTCCAGTTGTAGCAAGGCCATCGCGATGTACTCCCGATCAGTTGGTGATGAACTTGGCGCTGACGAAGGGCGCGTAGTCCGGCAGCACGGCCTCGACCTTGCCTTGCTCCTTGAGGAACACAGCGGTGTCGGTGATGGCTTTGGTGGTCGGTGCGCCCAGGCTGCTCACCTGATCAGCCGCCAGCGGGTAGACGTTGCCTTGCAGCAGCAGAGGGATGTCGCTGGCCTTGGCGCCGGACAGCTTCACCAGCTTGTCGACGTTGCTCTGGTTGGCGAGCCAGGCTTGCGGGTCCTTGCGGTATTCGGCGTAGGCGTCCAGGGTGACTTTGGCGAACGCGGTGACAATCTCCGGGTGCTTCTCGGCGAAGTCCTTGCGCACGATCCAGGCGTCGAAGGTCGGTGCGCCGAACTTGGCCAACTCACCCGAGGTGATCAGCACCTTGCCGTTTTCCTTGGCTACGCCGAGCGCCGGGTCCCAAACATAGGTGGCGTCGATGTCACCGCGTTTCCAGGCGGCGACGATGGCTGGCGGCGCAAGGTTGAGCACGGTGACTTTCGACGGGTCGATGTTCCAGTGCTTCAAAGCGGCCAGCAGGCTGTAGTGTCCAGTGGATACGAATGGCACGGCGATTTTCTTGCCGACCAGATCCTGAGGCGTCTTGATCCCGGAACCGTCACGCGCGACCAGGGCTTCGGCGGCGCCGATCTGGGTGGCGATGAGGAAGGTTTGCACCGGGACCTTGCGGGTGATGGCGGCGGTCAGGGGGCTGGAGCCGAGGTAGCCGATCTGCACGTCACCCGAGGCAATGGCGGCGATGATGTCGGCACCGTTATCGAATTTTCGCCAGTTGATGTCGGCTTTGGTGGCCTTTTCGTAAGCACCATCGGCCTGAGCGACTTTGGCCGGGTCGACGGTGGTCTGGTAGGCGACGGTGAGGTCGGCCGCCTGAGCAAACAAGCTCGCAGCGGCCAGCGAGGCGGCCGCCAGGAGGCGAAGGGGGAAGTGCAGTTTCATGGGAAAGCTCCTTGTCAGGCGACCGAGGATCGGCGTGAGAAGGAGACTAAATGATCTAAGAATTCTAAAATAAATAACTTTTTAGAATTAGCTTAGCGTTGGTGGATTTTAGGCGTGGCTGCGCGGCGTTGCCATCGCGAGCAAGCTGCTCCTACAGAAAATCTGTGGACGCCACAAATCCCCTGTAGGAGCGACGGTGCGACGATTCGACGTGCTCGCGATGAGGTCCGCAGGACCTCTCGGGATCTAATTGCTGATCGCCAGAATGCTCGCCTGGTACGCCCCGACGAACACATCGAAATCGCCGACTTCGTGCTGTTCCAGCTCCACCTGCTCGGCCAGCGACGCCCGCGCGCGTTCTTCGAATGCTGTCTGGTCTTCGAGGCTCAGCGGCTCGCTGCGGAAATACTCAGCGTGAGCCTGGCTCTGGCGCAGGGAGAACTGGGCGAAACTCTCCTTGTGCTCTGCCATGGCGGCCAACACCTGGGCCGAAGGGGTCAAGGACGAATCCTTGACCTTGGCCAGTTGCGCATCCAGCGCCTTGCTGTGGGCGTCGCCGCCGTGGCTCTGATCCAGCAATGCCGCCAGTGGCGCAATCTTCTCCAGCAACTCACCCGCCCATTCCTTGAGCGCGACCGGTTGACCGTCACGCTGCAGTTGCAGGCCTGGGCGGCGACCTTCCTTGACCACGCTGAGGAAGTTCGACGTCGCATTGCCGCACGAATAGTTGGTCAGCAGTGGGCTGTCATTGAGCGCGCAGTACAGCAGGAACGCGTCAATGAAGCGTGATTCGGTGAGGTCGATACCCATCGGCAGGAACGGGTTGATGTCCAGGCAACGCACTTCGACGTACTGGATGCCACGGGCCATCAGCGCCTGGATCGGCCGCTCGCCGGTGTAGGTCACGCGTTTCGGGCGGATGTTGGAGTAGTACTCGTTTTCGATCTGCAAGATGTTGGTGTTGAGTTGAACCCACTCACCGTCCTGATGAGTTCCGATCTCTACATACGGCGCATACGGCGTGGCTACTGCCTGGCGCAGGCTGTCGGTGTAGCTCGCCAGATCGTTGTAGCACGGCGTCAGGCCGGCCTGGGCGTTGCTCTGGTAACCCAGGTCACTCATGCGCAGGCTGGTGGCATACGGCAGGTAGAGCGTGTCCGGGTCCAGTTGTTCCAACTGGTGCGAACGACCGCGCAGAAAACCGGCATCGAGCGCTGGCGAAGCACCGAACAGGTACATCAGCAGCCAACTGTAGCGACGAAAGTTGCGGATGAGGGCGATGTAAGCCGACGACTGATAGTCGCGATCGGTGCCGACAAAACCTTCGGTTTCCTTGAGCAGCGGCCAGAGCTTTTCCGGCAGGGAAAAGTTGTAGTGAATCCCGGCGATGCACTGCATGGTCTTGCCGTACCGCAGGGCCAAGCCCTTACGGTAGACATATTTGAGCTGGCCGATGTTGGAGGTGCCGTAATAGGCGATCGGGATATCTTCCTCGGCCGGCAGCGGGCACGGCATCGACGGACTCCACAGGTACTCGTTGCCGAGCTTGCTGTAGGCAAAACGATGAATCTTGTCCAGGCTCGCCAGGGTGTCCGCCGGGTCGGGCAGGGCCGGAGTAATGAACTCCAGCAGCGACTCGGAGTAGTCGGTGGTGATCTGTTCGTTGGTCAGCGCGGAACCCAATTCTTCGGGGTGCGGCGTTTGCGCCAAGCGTCCTTCGCTGGTCACGCGCAGGCATTCACGTTCGATGCCGTGAAGGCACTGTTCGAGCAGAGAGAGGTTAGCGCGCTCGCCAAGCAGGGCCAGGCGGCGGTTGAGAAGTTCGCTCAAGTTGGATTCCTTCACGCGTCAGTCGCCCCAATATGGGGGTGGGCAGGACGGTCTACAAGGGTGAAGTTAAAACTGGCGTTTTCGCCTGGTTTTTGTCGCTGTTTGATCAAAATCTGCGCATCCTCTCTACTGTAGGAGCGAGCATGCTCGCGATGGAGGTCAACGATAACGTTGGCTGCCTGACACCCAGCGGTGTCCGGCCTACCATCGCGAGCATGCTCGCTCCTACAAATATGGGGAAAGGCGTTACAGCGAAATTAACTCAAATTGATGGCGACTAGCTACAGCACAGCGAACGTGCCTTGTGCTTTTGCGACCAGTTTGTCGCCCTGCATCACCTCGGCCTCGACCACCAACGTGCGGCGGCCCGGGTGAATCACCCGCGCCGTGCACATCACTTCACCGTCGCTAACCGCGCGAATGTAGTTGATCTTGCATTCGATGGTGGCGCTCTGCTGGTCAAAACCGTGGGTACTGGAGCACGCCAACCCCATGGCAATGTCCACCAGACTGAACAACGCCCCGCCATGCAGCTTGCCGCCGCGATTACGCAGCGGCGGCTCAAGTGCCAGGGCGACTTGCGCTACCCCGGCTTCCAGGCTGTGCAAACGACAGCCCAGCAACTTGAAAAACGCGCTTTCGGTCAGCCCGGCCGGGATGTCCATCAACGCTTTTTCAACTGCTTGGCGTTGGCGAACAACGAAGCCATGGCGTTGTTGGCCGGGGCCGCCGCCGTGGTTTCCTTGCGCGGTGCGTTGTTCGACGACTGACGCGGCGCCGAACCCGGACGCGAGCCACGGGCACCGTCGACTTTTTCGCCAGGTGTGTCGCCCATGCGCATCGACAGGCCTACGCGTTTGCGCGGGATGTCGACTTCCATGACCTTCACTTTCACCACATCGCCGGCTTTCACCGCCTCGCGCGGATCCTTGATGAACTTCTCCGAAAGTGCAGAGATGTGTACCAAACCGTCCTGATGCACACCGATGTCGACGAATGCGCCGAAGGCGGTCACGTTGGTGACTACGCCTTCGAGAATCATTCCAGGCTGCAGGTCCTTGAGGTCTTCGACGCCTTCCTGAAACTCCGCAGTCTTGAACTCCGGACGTGGGTCGCGGCCTGGCTTCTCCAATTCTTGCAGGATGTCGGTGACCGTCGGCAGACCGAAGGTTTCATCGGTGTACTTCTTCGGGTCGAGGCGCTTGAGGAAACCGGCGTCACCGATCAGGGAGCGGATATCGCGGTCGGTTTCAGCCGCTATGCGTTGTACCAGTGGATAGGCTTCCGGGTGAACCGCCGACGAATCCAGCGGATTATCGCCGTTCATCACGCGCAGGAAACCGGCTGCCTGTTCGAAGGTTTTCTCGCCCAGGCGAGCGACTTTCTTCAGCGCTGCACGGGTTTTGAACGCGCCGTGCTCGTCTCGGTGGCTGACGATGTTCTGCGCCAACGTCGCGTTGAGCCCGGAGATGCGTGCCAGCAATGCGACGGAAGCGGTGTTTACGTCCACACCCACGGCGTTTACGCAGTCTTCGACCACGGCGTCCAGGCCGCGCGCCAGTTTCAGCTGCGATACGTCGTGCTGGTACTGGCCGACACCGATGGATTTCGGATCGATTTTCACCAACTCCGCCAGTGGGTCCTGCAAACGACGTGCAATCGACACCGCGCCACGGATCGACACGTCGAGGTCCGGGAATTCCTTGGCCGCCAGTTCCGATGCCGAGTACACGGATGCGCCGGCCTCGGAAACCATGACCTTGGTCATTTTCATGGCTGGGTATTTTTTGATCAGCTCGATCGCCAGCTTGTCGGTCTCACGGCTGGCGGTGCCGTTGCCGATGGCGATCAGGTCCACCGAATGCTTGGCGCACAGGGCAGCCAGGATTGCGATGGTTTGGTCCCACTTGTTGTGCGGCACGTGCGGGTAGACGGTCGCGTGATCCAGCAGCTTGCCGGTGGCATCGACCACGGCAACCTTGCAGCCGGTGCGCAGGCCCGGGTCCAGGCCCAGGGTCGCGCGTGGGCCGGCCGGGGCCGACAGCAGCAAGTCGTGCAGGTTGTGGGCGAACACGTTGATCGCTTCGGTTTCCGCGCCGTCACGCAGCTCGCCGAGCAGGTCGGTTTCCAGATGGGTGTAGAGCTTGACCTTCCAGGTCCAGCGCACCACTTCGCCCAGCCATTTGTCGGCCGCACGGTTCTGGTTCTGGATGCCGACGTGCTGGCCGATCATGCCTTCGCACGGGTGCATCGTGCCTGGCAATTCATCACCCACTTTCAGCGCGGAGCTGAGGATGCCTTCGTTGCGGCCACGGAAAATCGCCAGGGCGCGGTGCGACGGCATGCTCTTGAGCGGTTCGTCGTGTTCGAAGTAGTCGCGGAACTTGGCGCCTTCCTCTTCCTTGCCGGCAATCACGCGGGCACTGAGGATGGCTTCCTGCTTCAGGTAGTTGCGCAGCTTGTCGAGCAGGCCGGCGTCTTCGGCGAAGCGCTCCATGAGGATGTACTTGGCACCTTCGAGGGCGGCCTTCACATCGGCCACGCCTTTTTCAGCGTCGATGAAGCGGGCGGCTTCGGTGTCCGGGGTCAAGGTCGGGTCGTTGAAGAGGCTGTCCGCCAGCTCGCCGAGGCCAGCTTCCAGGGCGATTTGGCCCTTGGTGCGGCGCTTCTGCTTGTACGGCAGATACAAGTCTTCGAGACGGGTCTTGGTGTCGGCGAGCTTGATGTCGCGCTCCAGTTGCGGGGTCAGTTTGCCCTGTTCCTGGATGCTGGCGAGGATGCTGATACGCCGTTCGTCGAGTTCTCGCAGGTAACGCAGGCGCTCTTCCAGGTGACGCAGCTGGGTGTCATCGAGACTGCCGGTCACTTCTTTCCGGTAACGGGCGATGAAGGGAACGGTTGAACCTTCATCGAGTAGCGCGACGGCCGCTTCGACCTGTTGTGGGCGTACGCCGAGTTCCTCGGCGATGCGGCTGTTGATGCTGTCCATAAAACCACCTGACAAATTGTGAAAGCAGGCTCGCTGGCACGTAAACAGGGCTCGGCGAGTCTGGTTGAGCGGCCTGGCGAGCACCGCTGCCTGGATCAACAGGCATCCCGTTGACCCGTGAAATCGAACAATTACTGCGGCGGCCAGAAAGATAAACGAGAGCCGCGGCAACAGGAATCAGGCATTGCCTGACACAAATGGCCGCGCATTATAACCAGCGTTCTGTCATTCGGGTGCATCACGGGGTGTAGGCACAATGCCCGTATTTCTGGCGGTGAAGGAAAAATCTGCTAACAATGCACACGGTGCGTATAACGGCAGCTACGCCATAATGCGCGCCGAGATCAAAGGAGCATCCAATGAGCAGCACTGCAAACATTGCTGAAGGCGAAAAAATTCTAATCGTTGACGACGACCCGGGGCTCAGCAGCCTGCTGGAGCGTTTTTTCGTCAGCAAGGGCTACCGCGCACGCGCTGTCCCGAACACCGAACAAATGGACCGCCTGCTGGCGCGTGAAGTGTTCAACCTGGTTGTCCTCGACCTGATGCTGCCCGGTGAAGACGGTCTGACCGCCTGCCGCCGTCTGCGCAGCGCGAACAATCAGATTCCAATCATCATGCTCACCGCCAAGGGCGACGAGCTGAGCCGTATCAAGGGCCTGGAATTGGGCGCCGACGATTACCTGGCCAAGCCGTTCAACCCGGACGAGCTGATGGCCCGGGTCAAGGCGGTTCTGCGTCGGCAGTCGGCCCCTGTGCCAGGCGCGCCCGGCAGCGAAGAGGAAAGTGTGACCTTCGGTGACTATGAATTGTCCCTGGCCACCCGTGAACTCAAGCGCGGTGCGGAAGTGCATATGCTGACTACCGGCGAGTTCGCGGTACTCAAGGCATTGGTGATGAACGCGCGTCAGCCACTGACCCGTGACAAGCTGATGAACCTGGCCCGTGGCCGTGAGTGGGATGCGCTGGAGCGCTCCATCGACGTGCAGATCTCTCGTCTGCGTCGGATGATCGAACCTGATCCATCCAAGCCGCGTTATATCCAGACCGTCTGGGGTGTTGGCTACGTGTTCGTTCCGGATGGCGCCGCCACCAAGTGATTGGCGATTTGTAGGAGCGGGTCATGCGGATGCAGTTGTCCGCAGACTCGCAATCCGCAATGTGCGAGCATCGCTCGCTCCTGCAAGTGTGTAGCGGTTATCCATGAAAACCCCCGTGTGGTTCCCCCAGAGTTTCTTCTCCCGCACCCTGTGGCTGGTGCTGATCGTCGTCCTGTTCTCCAAAGCATTGACCCTGGTTTATCTGCTGATGAACGAAGACGTGCTGGTGGACCGCCAATACAGCCACGGCGTTGCCCTGACGCTGCGTGCCTATTGGGCTGCCGATGAAAACAACCGTGACAAGATCGCCGAGGCCGCGACCCTGATCCGCGTGGTCGGTGCCGGTGTGCCGGAAGGCGAGCAGCACTGGCCTTACAGCGAGATCTATCAGCGCCAGATGCAGGCGGAACTGGGCGCCGACACCGAGGTACGATTGCGCATGCACTCGCCGCCAGCGTTGTGGGTTCGGGCCCCGAGCCTGGGCGATGGTTGGTTGAAAGTGCCGCTATACCCGCATCCGCTGCGCGGCCAAAAAATCTGGAACGTGCTCGGTTGGTTCCTCGCCATCGGTTTGCTGTCCACTGCGTCGGCGTGGATCTTCGTCAGTCAGCTCAACCAACCGCTCAAGCGTCTGGTATACGCCGCCCGGCAACTTGGCCAGGGCCGCAGTGTGCGCCTGCCGATCAGCGATACGCCCAGCGAGATGACCGAGGTGTATCGCGCCTTCAACCAGATGGCCGAAGACGTCGAACAGGCTGGCCGCGAACGTGAGCTGATGCTGGCGGGGGTCTCCCACGATTTACGCACACCGCTGACCCGGTTGCGCCTGTCGCTGGAGTTGATGGGTGACCGCACCGACTTGACGGACGACATGGTCCGCGACATCGAGGACATGGACGCGATTCTCGATCAGTTCCTGGCGTTTATCCGCGACGGCCGCGACGAGTCGGTGGAAGAGGTCGACTTGACCGACCTGGTGCGTGAAGTCGCCGCGCCGTACAACCAGAACGAAGAGAAAGTCAGGCTTCGTCTGGAGCCGATACAGCCATTTCCATTGCGCCGGGTGTCGATGAAGCGCCTGCTCAACAACCTGATCGGCAATGCCCTGCATCACGCGGGCAATGGCGTGGAAGTGGCGGCGCATGTGTCCGGCGATGTGAATGCACCATACGTGGTACTGAGCGTGATGGACCGTGGCGCCGGGATCGACCCGGCGGAGCTGGAAGCGATCTTCAATCCGTTTACACGGGGTGATCGTGCCCGGGGTGGCAAGGGCACCGGCTTGGGCCTGGCAATCGTCAAACGCATCGCTTCGATGCATGGCGGCAACGTCGAGCTGCGCAACCGCGCCGGCGGCGGGCTGGAAGCGCGGGTGCGGTTGCCGTTGGGGTTGATGTTGCCCAGGGATGCGGTATAGGAGCAGCTTCGAGCTGCAAGCTACAAGCGGCAAGAAAAAGCCGAGCATCTCGCCGCTTCATCTTGCAGCTCGAAGCTGCTCCTCAACCCTTTCCTTTGGTCCGTGTCATGTTCGGCCCACCATTCTTCTCCAAATGCTCGATGATGATGCCCGCCACATTCTTCCCGGTGGTGGTCTCGATCCCTTCGAGGCCCGGCGACGAGTTCACCTCCATCACCAACGGGCCGTGATTGGAACGAAGGATATCCACCCCCGCCACCGTCAGCCCCATCACCTTGGCGGCGCGCAACGCGGTCATGCGTTCTTCCGGCGTGATCTTGATCAGGCTGGCGCTGCCACCGCGGTGCAGGTTGGAGCGGAATTCCCCTGGCTTGGCCTGGCGCTTCATGGCGGCGATCACCTTGTCGCCGACCACGAAGCAACGGATGTCCGCGCCGCCGGCCTCCTTGATGTACTCCTGAACCATGATGTTCTGCTTGAGGCCCATGAACGCCTCGATCACCGACTCCGCCGCCGTCGCGGTTTCACACAGCACGACACCGATGCCCTGGGTGCCTTCCAGCACTTTGATCACCAGCGGCGCGCCGTTGACCATGTCGATCAGGTCGGGAATGTCATCCGGGGAGTGGGCAAATCCTGTCACCGGCAAGCCGATGCCCCGGCGTGACAACAACTGCAACGAACGCAGCTTGTCCCGGGAGCGGGCGATGGCGACGGATTCGTTGAGGGGGAACACTCCCATCATTTCGAACTGACGCAACACGGCGCAGCCGTAAAACGTCACCGACGCGCCGATCCGCGGGATCACTGCGTCGAAACCTTCCAGCGGCTTGCCGCGGTAGTGGATCTGCGGCTTGTGGCTGGCGATGTTCATATAGGCGCGCAGGGTGTCGATCACCACCATTTCATGTCCACGTTCAGTACCGGCTTCGACCAGACGACGAGTGGAATACAGACGCGGGTTCCGCGACAGCACAGCGATCTTCATGCAACACCTGTGGAGGAGGTAGATACCGGGAACACCGGCTTGTCTTGTACATATTTGACGCCCGGGCTGACTACCAACTGGCCGTCGATCAGGGCTTTGGAGCCAAGCAGCAGGCGATAACGCATGGATTTGCGGCAGGCGAGAGTGAACTCCACCCGCCATACCCGATCACCGAGGGCCAGGGTGGTGCTGACCACGTAACGCTTTTGCGCATGGCCGTTGGAGCTTTTGATGGTTTTCATCGTCACCAGGGGCGCCTCGCAACGCCTGTGACGCAATTGCACCACCGTGCCAAGGTGTGCGGTGAAACGCACCCAGCTTTCGCCATCGCGCTCGAACGGCTCGATATCGGTGGCATGCAGGCTCGAGGTGCTGGCGCCAGTGTCGATTTTGGCGCGCAGGCCCGCCACTCCCAGATCCGGGAGCGCCACCCACTCGCGCAGACCGACAACGGTCAAATGGTCAAATGTCTTCAATAGGGAAAAACCGACGGTTAACGCTTCCAGGCGTCAGGCGATACCTGAGCCATCGCTTTGAATGCGGGCCTGGCGAACCAGTAGCCCTGCATCAGATAAATTCCACAATCCGCCAGGAAGTCGCGCTCCCCAGCGCTTTCGATGCCTTCGGCAACGACTGTAACGTCCAACTCCGCACAGATTGTGACAATCCCCCGAACGATCACCTGTCGAACGCGATCGCGGTCCACATCGCGGATCAAGGCCATGTCGAGCTTGATCAGGTCCGGCTGGAAGTCAGCCAACAAGTTGAGCCCGGAATGACCCGCGCCGAAATCGTCGATGGCAGTCTTGAAGCCGAATTCGCGGTATTCACGCAGAATATTAGTCAAATGGCGATAGTTATCTACGTGCTCGTTTTCCAGGGTTTCGAAAATCAGCCGATCAAGCGGAAAATTGTGTTTTCTCGCCGCTTCCAGGGTGCTGCGAATGCACAGTTCAGGACGGTACACGGCATTTGGCATGAAGTTGATCGACAAGTGTGTCTGCATGTTGATACCGGCCGCACCTTCGATGGCGCGCGTCCGGCAGAGCTGATCGAAGCGGTAGCGATTGGCGTCTGTGACCTGTTCGAGTACGGTCAGCGCACCTTCTCCGGCAACGCCGCGCACCAGGGCTTCATGGGCAAAGATCGACTGATCCCTGAGGTCGACGATCGGTTGGTAGGCAAAGGCGAAGTCGAAATCCAGGGGCTCGCTTTGCTGGCAGCCCCGGCAACCGCCCTGTGGCGATGTCAATGAAGATGGAAATTGGGTCACTCGATCACTCCATGCCGTGGTCCGGCTTAGTCGACAGTCTATCTGGAGAGCCGAGTTCTTGCGCCCGACAGAAACGGTAGTACAGTTCTGACTATTGGCGGAGAGAGGAATTCAAGTGGCACAAAAAAGCGAAGAGGACGACAAGGTTCGTCTCGATAAATGGTTGTGGGCGGCGCGTTTCTATAAAACTCGTGCACTGGCCAAGGCCGCGATCGAAAGCGGCAAGGTGCATTGGCGAGGCGAGCGCTGCAAGCCGGGCAAGGAGCCGCGGGTGGGTGATGAGTTCGAAATTCGTACCGGTTTCGATGAACGCACGGTTGTGGTTCAGGCGCTGTCGATCGTGCGCCGTGGTGCGCCCGAAGCGCAGGCGCTGTACGCCGAAACCGAGGCGAGTATCGCCAAGCGCGAAGCCGCCGCGGCGATGCGCAAGGCAGGAGCGCTGGGTGTCAGTACCGATGGCAAGCCGAGCAAGAAGCAGCGGCGCGATTTGTTCAAGTTTCGCGGGAGTAGCAACGAAGAGTAGGCCTGTTGTTCTGTGGTGTTCGGGCCGCCGCTTTCGCGAGCAAGCCCGCTCCCACAAGAGCGAGGCACGCTTGTATGTGGGAGCGAGCTTGCTCGCGATCGAGTGCGCAGCACTCGCTCAAATCAACCGCTACGCACCACACTCATGCGCGACACCAGCGGCAGCTTCTCCAACAGCCCAAACAGCGGCGCGGTCACCTTCAGCAAAAACGTCGATACGTGATAGGCAAACGGGGTGTAATACCCCCAGCCCAACGCCCACACTGCCATCAACACGCCACCGATGTAATCGTCCTGGCCCCAATGCGCACCGGCTACCAGCCGCGGCATCATGAACAGCACCGCAAGGGCCCAGATCACCACGGTCTGCCAGGCCGTGCGGCTGAAAACGGTCATGAACAGTGCCCAGATCAGCAGCACCGAAGCGTGATCGCCCGGGAAGCTCTGGGTCGAGCGGTCCTTCAACTCCCAGCGGGCTTCAAGCCCCGGGAAGTAGTTGCTCATGCGGACGGCGCTGTCGATCATCATCGACGGGCTGCTGTGCTGCCAGCCCATGTAGCCGGTCAGCTTGGAGAACAGCATGCGGATGAACAACAGCAACAGCAGAATGCCGAAGAAACCGAAAAACGCCTGACGCACGTCGCCCGTCTTGAACACCCAATCGCCCTTGATCAGCAAGGTCAACAGAATCACCCCGACCACAGCGTCGAAAGGTCGCAGACTTGCAATTGCCCAAACGTGGAGCCATATCGGGTTAGTGGCCAGTGGAGAATTGAGCAGGTGATACAGCCACTCGTCGAAAAGCACACACAACATCTGGCCCGTAGGCCATAACCAGAAGGCCAGCAGTGCCACTGGCACGAGATTGCAGAGCGCCAACCGGCGCAAGTTCCACCTTGCTTGGAACAAACCCGGATTGTTCATAAAATGCCTCCCTTGGCGAAACACCGCGCACCGACAGGGTGCTACGGGGGGCGCAATCTTCATGCTTTGTCATCATTTTGTCATTACTTTAGATACCCAGACCTATGACCGATTTACCGGATACCGATTACACCCAACGCTTCATCTTCGATGACAGCGACACCCGTGGCGAACTGGTTTCGTTGGAGCTCAGCTACGCCGAAGTCCTCGCCAAGCACGCCTATCCGGAACCGGTCGCGCAACTGCTCGGTGAGTTGATGGCCGCGGCGTCGTTGCTGGTCGGTGCCATGAAGTTCGATGGCTTGTTGATTCTCCAGGCCCGCTCGGAAGGCCCGATTCCCCTGCTGATGATCGAATGCTCCAGCGAACGGGAAATCCGTGGTCTGGCCCGTTACGAGGCGGACCGGATCGCCCCGGACGCGACCCTGGCCGACTTGATGCCCGACGGCGTACTGGCGCTGACTATCGACCCTCGCCAGGGCCAGCGCTATCAGGGCATTGTCGACCTGGATGGCAAAACCTTGTCCGAGTGCTTCACCAACTACTTCGTCATGTCGCAACAGGTCGGTACGCGTTTCTGGCTTTACGCCGATGGCCGTCGCGCCCGTGGCCTGCTGCTGCAGCAATTGCCCGCCGACCGCCTGAAAGACGAAGAAGACCGCGCGGCCAGTTGGCAGCACCTCACGGCCTTGGCCACTACCCTGACCGCCGATGAACTACTGAGCCTGGACAACGAAACCGTCCTCCACCGGTTGTATCACGAAGAACAGGTTCGCCTGTTCGATGCGCAGCGTTTGCGCTTCCGTTGCAGCTGCTCGCGCGAACGTTCTGCCAATGCGCTGGTCAGTTTGGGTCTTGAAGATGCGCAGGATCTGGTCGTCGAACACGGTGGCAACATCGAGGTCGATTGCCAATTCTGCAACCAGCGTTACCTGTTCGATGCCGCCGACGTTGCTCAATTATTCGTCGGCGCGGGTGTTGAGACGCCGTCAGATACCCGTCACTAAAACGGTTCAGCGCAGGTAAATTCACTGGTTTGTGCCGGAATAACGCCGTTACGACGGGAGGGCCCTACTTTTTTTGGGCGTTTCTGGCATAATCCGGCCCACTTTTTTCGCGGTAGTAGTGCACGACTTTCTACTACAACACGTTTGGAGCACTCGGCCACTGGCCGACGGGGAACCTCATGACGCAAGCCAATAACGCCGTGTACACCGATCTGAGTGTCGATGAACTCGTTAAAGAAGCCCTGAACCGCGGTGAAGGCGAGCTTGCCGACACAGGCGCGCTGGTGGTTCGTACCGGTCACCGTACCGGCCGTTCGCCAGTTGATCGTTTCATTGTTGAAGAGCCGTCCACTCAGGACGCTATCGCCTGGGGCCCGATCAACCGCAAGTTCCCCGCCGACAAGTTCGATGCCCTGTGGGCTCGCGTCGAGGCGTTCAACAATGCGCAAGAGCACTTCGTTTCCCACGTTCATGTAGGCGCGGCGGCCGACCACTACCTGCCCGTGAAGATGACTACCCAGACTGCCTGGCAGAACCTGTTCGGTCGTTGCCTGTTCATCAACCCCGAGCAGTTCAACCCGGCGGGTCGTGATGAGTGGCAAATCCTCAACGTGGCCAACTTCGAGTGCGTGCCTGAGCGTGATGGCACCAACTCCGATGGTTGCGTGATCCTCAATTTCGCCCAGAAGAAAGTGCTGATTGCTGGCATGCGTTACGCCGGTGAAATGAAAAAAGCCATGTTCTCCGTGCAGAACTTCCTGCTGCCCGCTGCCGACGTGCTGCCTATGCACTGCGCGGCCAACATCGGCGAAGAGGGCGACGTGACCCTGTTCTTCGGTCTGTCCGGCACCGGCAAGACCACCCTCTCGGCCGATGAAAGCCGTTACCTGATCGGTGACGACGAACACGGTTGGGGTGAAGGCGTTGTCTTCAACATGGAAGGCGGCTGCTACGCCAAGTGCATCGACCTGTCCGAGAAGAACGAGCCCGTCATCTGGAAAGCCATCAAGCATGGCGCGGTACTGGAAAACGTCGTGATCGACGATGCCAAGCACGCCGACTACGCCGATGTCAGCCTGACCCAGAACAGCCGCGCGGCTTACCCGCTGGAGCACGTTGCCAAGCGTTCCGAAGCGAACCTGGGCGGCGAGCCGAACGCAGTGATCTTCCTGACCTGCGACCTGACTGGCGTGCTGCCTCCGGTATCCATCCTGAACAACGAGCAGGCGGCCTACCACTTCCTTTCCGGTTATACCGCGCTGGTCGGTTCGACCGAAATGGGTTCGGGCGGCGGCATCAAGTCGACCTTCTCCACCTGCTTCGGCGCACCGTTCTTCCCGCGTCCGGCTGGTGAATACGCTGAGCTGCTGATCAAGCGCATCAACGGTTTCGGCTCCAAGGTCTACCTGGTCAACACCGGCTGGACTGGTGGTGGCTACGGCGTCGGCAAACGCTTCAACATTCCGACCACTCGCGGCGTGATCGCAGCGATCCAGAGCGGCGCGTTGATCGGTGCCGAGACCGAGCACCTGGACACCATCAACCTCGACGTGCCAAAAGCCGTACCGGGTGTTGAGACTAACTTGCTGAACCCGCGTAACACTTGGGCCGACAAGGCTGCCTACGACGAAGCCGCCAAGGCATTGGCCGGCCTGTTCATCGAGAACTTCAAGAAGTTCGACGTGAGCGACGCCATCAAGGCTGCAGGTCCGAAGTTGTAAGATCGACATGCTGCACTGAAAAGCCGCCCTCAGGGGCGGCTTTTTTGTGCGCGATCCCTCCTGAAGGCCTGTGGCTCAAGTCTTCAGGTGCAAAACGAACGCCCCGATCAACACCAGCACCACACCCAACACCTGGACTTTGCCCAGTCGCTCCTTGAAGAAGACATACCCCAGAATCGCCGCGATGCCTCCGGACAGTGTACTGATCACGGTCACCACCGAAACCGAGCCTGCCACCGTACCCCAGGCGAACGACGAGAACCCACCCAGGTTCATCAGGCTGGCGCCGGTCAGGGTCAGGCAGTTTCTCAGGGCTGGAATTTTCAGCCCGTCTTTTAGCCTCAGCACGATAACCACCAGCACGATCAAGCCGATCAGGTACGCCAGCCACAGCATCATCACCGGCCCCAAAGCCGGGAGCACGAAATGGCCCTGCAGCCAGAAACTGGTGCCGTAAAAAAACGCCGCCAATAGCGCATAAGCAATCGAGCGGCTGGCCTGGGTGCTGTGCGGGATCTTCGAGTCGTCATGGATGCTCGACAGCACCACCCCGGTCACGCAGAGGGCAATGCACAGCAGTTGCAACAAGCTGATCTGTTCGCCGCCGGCCCAGGACAACAATGTGGTCACCACACCATAAGACGTCACCAGTGGCGCAACAATGGACGCCTTGCCCAGGGCGAACGCTTTGGACAAGGCCAGCGCCCCGGACACCGTCAGCACAGCGGCGACCACGCCGAACAGCCAGACCTCCACGGATGCTGACATCGACTTGAGAATGAGCATGGGACATGCAATCAGCAGCACGCTCATGATGCTGAAGCCCAATGCCTGGCCAAAAAACACCGCACGCTTGACCCCCACCGCACGGGCATTCATACCCACCAGAAAATCCGTACCGCCCCAGAGCACGGCGGCCAACAACCCCATCAGTACGTCCAAACCAAGTCCTTATCGTTGTGCGTCGGCGCGTTGCAAGCCTTCAAGCGCTTCGGTGTCCCAGCGTTGGGCCTTGATCGCCCGATAGAGCATGTCGAGGGCGACTTTACGCTACAGACATCATTTCCGTGCGTTTAACTGCTGGCGGGCGACATCCAGCAGCTCACTCCCATCCTGGGTCAACAGGTACAACGCGCTGACAATGTTAGGTATGTCACTGGCGTCAGCCTGTTTGAAACATAGGCAATACAGGGTTTCGAGCAGGTCGCTGGCGGCGCGGATACGTTGGCGGGCGGCATCGAGAATTTCGTGGGGGTCGGCATCGCTATCGATGACCAGCACCGGAGTGTCGCTGTAGCTGGATTTGAGGGGGCGATAGCGGGGAGTGCGTGCATCAGGCATGTTCATCGAAGCATTCCTTTGGAGAGTCTGGCAGTCTCGCCGGTGGGCCGATTCACTGTCGGCCGCAGGAAAACTATGAAGCGCCAGGCACCCAGCAGCAAGACGGTCGCAATCGACAGCGCTCGTAGGGGGTTTTACTGGTTTTTACGGAATGGCCCTACATAGGCTGATGGTTTTCCACAGTTAAACCCCTATAGGTGAAATCTCCCTCGGGTTTGTCAGGCGGATAGCCGAAAACCCCTGTATGGTGCGCGCCAAATGATGTGGGACATTTCGCTAATGTCCGCTCGCACTTAAAGGGAATCAAGGATGAAGTGGCTAAGAATGGCCTCGGTTTTGTTGTTGTGGGCAGGTGTTTGGCGTGGGGCGGGTGGGGCTGATTCGGCGACCTCGATGGTGCTCGCGAACATGGAGCGTGCGTCGTGGCCGGACGCGCTCGCCACTCAGGCACAAAGGGACACCGCAACCCGAGCCGAGGTGCTGGTGTTCGGCAAGGCACTGATGGCCAGTGAGGCACTGGACGAACAAGGATTGAAGCAGCGTCTGGGTGTCCAGACGCTGAGGCTCAAGTCCGTGCGGCAGGTGCGCGACGGGCTGTGGGACCGGTTACTGACGACCTACCGCCACGCCAGCCAGAACTGTGACGGCGAATCGTTTTGTCCACGTGCGCGAAGCATCGCGGATTTGCGTCAGTTGGCAGCTGCGTTCACCGGCAACATCAGCCAGGCCCACTCTGCCTGGGCGAGCAAGAGTCAGGCGCTCCACGAACAGTCGCTGAATGAGCAATTGCGGGTGGCGGTGTTAGTGCCCTAGCGCTCCTGCCACCCGTCTTTCGCCTTTCAATTGACCACGGGTTGCGGATCCTGGCGCGAGGCCGCCTCAAGATCCATCAACCCACGACCGTAGGCCTCGCTGTTGGCGTAGATGCCCGTTCGATTTGCCGTGGCCAGCAGACGTTCGCGTACCTGCTGCGCGGTCATTTGCGGATAGCGGCTGTGCAAGGCTGCCAGCGCGCCGCTGACCATCGCGGTCGCCGGTGAGGTGCCGGCGGTGCGTACGTATTTGCCATCTTTGCTGGTGGTCAACAGCCCCTGTTCACCCGCATCTCCCCCGGGAACCGCGATGCACCAGGCCGCTGCCACGCCGCAATAGTTGGATTTCGCGCTGATGGCCGTGCCGTCGGCTTTCAGCGCGACGACCGCGATCCAGCCTTTCTCCAGCTCGGGAAGCGCGAGCGGCAAGCCAGGTTCGGCCAATGGTTCTCGCTTGAGCTCGTTACCGGTCGGGAACACGAACACCGCGCCATCCTCGACCATGTCCCTGGCGACCTTCAATGACTCTGGCATGACCTGGTTGTAGCGCGCTTCATTGATCTCTGTCGCCGGTATGGCATTGGCCCACGAGTTGTTGATGATGAACGCGCCATGATTGAATCCGTATCGCCAGGATTTGGCGATCTCGCTGTCGAAGAAAAACGGCTCGTTGTTGTCGCCGAAGCGATAAGGGATCAGTTGGGCATTGAAGGCCACGCCATGCATGCCCTGGTCATCCTTGTTGGCGGCGAGAATACCGGCCATCTGGGTGCCGTGACCGACCCGGTCGGTGGTGCCAGGGCGGTCCTCGACGAAGTCATGACCGGGGTTGGCGACTCGGCCCTCGAATTCCGTCAACGTCTGGTTCAGGCCCGAGTCGACCAGCGCGACGATCTTGCCCTGCCCGGTCCCCCCTCGCGCATACAGGCTTGAAGCCTTGACCACCGCCAGGCCTTGCTGGCCCCTGTATTCGATGGTTTCGAAAGGGGTCGTATCGAGGGATGGCTTTGCGGGGTTTGTCAGGCACCCGCTCAATAAAAGAGGCAGTGCAAGTGCAGGGATGAATGGCAACAAGGGGTGGCGAGGCATGATCGTTCCTTCAAGAAGTATCCGCAGACATCAGGTTGTTCACGGCGCGGTGCGCGCTGAGTTTTTTGGAAGCTGAACCTTAACGGCGGAAGGGGTAGGCACGTCATGGAGGCCAAGTGCCCCGTGTGTTTCAACCTGTGGCCGAGGCGTGGTCTGGCGGACGCGGTATCATCCCGTATCGTTTTCAACCCTGACCTTTGCTCGACCCCGGCTAGGCTTTGGGCATCGCAGCGGTCAAAGGAGTGGCAGCTCATGCGCAACACCCTGGAACAGGTTTTCGGTTATCCACAGTTTCGGCCTGGCCAGGAGGCAGCGGTGAGCGCGGTGCTCGCCGGGCGCTCGGCAGCAGCGATTTTTCCCACCGGTTCAGGCAAGTCACTGTGTTACCAACTGCCGGCCGTGTTGCTGCCGCATCTCACGTTGGTCGTCTCGCCACTGTTGGCGTTGATGCAGGACCAGTTGGCGTTTCTGCAGCGTCACGGCATCGCGGCCGGCAGCATCGATTCCGCCCAGAGCCGCGAGGATGCGAGTTCAGTGATGGCCCGCGCCAAATCCGGCGAATTGAAGATCCTGATGATTTCCGTGGAGCGGCTGAAGAACGAGCGCTTCCGGCATTTTCTGCAACAGGTGCCGCTCTCGCTACTGGTGGTGGACGAGGCTCACTGTATCTCGGAGTGGGGCCACAACTTCCGCCCCGATTACCTCAAGCTTCCCGACTATCAACGTCAGTTCAAGATCCCTCAAGTGCTGCTGCTCACTGCCACCGCAACGCCCAAGGTCATTGCGGACATGCAGGCCAGGTTCGCCATTGCCCCCGCAGACGTGGTGACCACCGGTTTCTACCGCCCCAACCTCAATCTGCTGGTGGAGCCGGTACGCGGTCAGGACAAGCGCCGACGCCTGGTCGAGTGGATGCAACCACGCACCGGTCAGCCGAGCATTGTCTACGTCACCCAGCAGAAAACCGCCGAGCAGGTTGCAGAGCACCTGGAGCGCAACGGCATTCAAGCCCAGGCGTATCACGCCGGCTTGCCGCACGAACAGCGCGAAGCGATTCAAAAGCGCTTCATGGCTGGGCAATCCAATTGCATCGTCGCAACCATTGCCTTTGGCATGGGTATCGATAAGAGCGATATCCGCAACGTCGTGCATTTCGATCTGCCGAAGTCCATCGAAAACTACAGCCAGGAAATCGGCCGTGCAGGGCGCGACGGGCTGCCGTCGGACTGCCTCGTCCTGGCTAATCGTGACAGCCTCAATGTGCTGGAAAACTTCGTCTACGGCGATACGCCGGAACTGAGCGGCATTCGTTGCGTGCTGGACGAATTGCAGGCCGCCGCGCCTTCAGGGCAGTGGGAGTTTCTGCTGGGTCCACTGGCCGACCAGAGCAACATTCGACAGTTGCCGCTCAAAACCCTGCTGGTGCAGTTGGAGTTGCGTGGAATCATCGCACCGCGTTATGCCTATTACGCTGAGTACCGTTTCAAGTATTTGCTTGAGCCGCAAGATCTGCTGGCCCGTTTCGAGGGTGAGCGCAGGGACTTCGTGGCGGCGATCATCCAGACCTCACCCCGCGCTCGAACCTGGGCCACAGTGAATTTTGACGCACTCTACGAGCAGTTTTCCGCCGAGCGCGGTCGGGTGGTCAAGGCGCTGGATTACTTCCAGGAGAAGGGATGGGTCGAGCTTGAAAGCAAGCAGATGACGGAGGTCTACAGCCTGTTGCAAACCGACTTCGACAGTCAGGCCCTGAGTGCTGAGCTGCACGCCGGGTTCACTCGGCACGAGCGCACCGAAATCTCACGCATCCACGCCATGCTGGCGTTATTCGCCACTGATCGCTGCCTGGGTTATCGCCTGGCCGAGTACTTTGGCGATGAAAACGCACCGCGGCGATGTGGACATTGTTCAGTGTGTCATGGGCAAGTGGCGCGATTGCCGGAGCCTGCGGAGCTACCCGCGCTTGTGGAAAAGAGTTTCGAGGCGTTGTGTGGTGATTTCATCCGCAGGCACCAGCAGCATTCGGGTGGCGTACCTTCTGCCGAACGAATGACGCGGTTCTTGTGCGGGATCAGCGTGCCACTGTTCACCAAACTCAAGGCGCGGTCGATTGTGGGGTTCGCGGCACTGGAGGCGTATCCCTATGGCGAAGTGCGGGAGTGGGTTGAGGGGCATCCATTCGCTGAATACCTGACATCACACGCATAAATCCCGCAAACGTTTAAGGTGGTGCCTGTTACGCCGTCCTGTCTTCACACGAGAGAACAACAAAAAATGAGCCAGACGCCATACAACATTCAGCGCGCCGCCGTCATCGGTGCAGGCACCATGGGCCGTGGCATTGTCATGTGCCTGATCAACGCCGGGGTACCGGTGCAGTGGGTTGATAACAACCCGCAGATGCTCGAGCAGGCACTGGCCGCCGTGGCTGATACCTTGGCGCACAACGTTCGGCAGGGCCGGATCGACCAGGTCGAAGCGGATGCGCGTATTGCCCGTATCGAGACGGCGGTCGATTACATCGCGATTCGCAACGTCGACCTGGTGATCGAAGCGGTTTACGAAAACCTTGAACTCAAACAAAAAATCTTCCGTGAGCTCGATGGCCTGCTCAAGCCCGAAGCCATCCTGGCGAGCAATACCTCGGCGTTGGACATCGATGCGATTGCCGCCGCTACACGCCGCCCGCAACAGGTGTTGGGCCTGCATTTCTTCAGCCCGGCACACATCATGAAACTGCTGGAAATCGTACGCGGCGCCCAAACCGCGCCAGCAGTGCTGGAAGCCGCGCTGGCGCTGGGCAAGCGCATGGGCAAGGTCAGTGTGGTGGCGGGTAACTGCGATGGGTTCATTGGCAACCGCATGCTCAATACCTACGTGCTGGAGACCCGCAAGATGTTGCTCGAGGGCGCTTTACCCTACCAGGTCGACGCCGCATTGCAGGGCTTCGGATTCGCCATGGGGCCGTTTCGCATGTTCGATGTGGTCGGTATCGATTTGCAATGGCGCGCGCGGGAATTGGCGGGTGTCGGACAGGATGCGCCGCAGGTGCAGGTGGATAACCGCCTGTGTGAAATGGGACGTTTTGGCCAGAAAAGCGGCAATGGCTACTACCACTACGAAGCGGGCAGTCGTCAGGCCGAGCACGATGTTGTGGTGGATGCGCTGGTGCTGGAAGTCAGCGAAAGCCTGGGCTATCAACGGCGTGAGATTGCGCCTGAGGAGATTCTCGAGCGTTGCCTGCTGGCGCTGGTGAACGAAGGGGCAAAGATCCTCCAGGAAGGCGTCGCGGCGTCTGCCCATGACATCGACCTGGTGTATCTCAATGGCTACGGCTTCCCGGCGGACAAGGGTGGGCCGATGGCCTGGGCAGATCGGCAGGGCCTGGCGGACATCCATGCGCGCCTGCTGGCGTTGGAAACCCGGCAGGGCGATCACTGGCAGCCTGCGCGATTGATTGGTGAATTGGCGGCGCAGGGCAAGGGGTTTGCTGAGCAATGATTGGCATGGCGCCTGTGAGGGCGCTATCGCGGGCAAGCCCGCTCCCACAGGAGGGTGTAGCGCATCCATTGGGGGAGGGCTTGCTCCGGGCTGCGTTCCGACGATGAACGATAACGCCTATTTCGTCTTAGACTAGCGAACTCACTCAGGAACCCACATTGATGCCGCTACGCACTGAATACCCCCACCTCCAACCCATCACCACCCGTTGGCACGACAACGATGCCTACGGTCACGTCAACAACGTGACTTACTACAGCTTTTTCGACACTGCGGTGAACACCTACCTGATCGAAGTCGGTGGCCTGGACATTCACGACGGTGAAGTCGTCGGTTTCGTGGTAAGTTCGGCCTGCGATTACTTTGCTTCCATCGCGTTCCCCGACCGGATAGAGATCGGTCTGCGCGTGGCCAAGCTGGGCAACAGTTCGGTGCAATACGAGCTGGCGGTGTTCAAGGCGGGGGAAGACGAAGCCTGCGCGGCCGGGCGCTTCGTGCATGTATTTGTGGATCGGGCGTCGAATCAGCCCGTGGCCATTCCTGCCGGGTTGCGCGGGGCCCTCGAGCGCTTGGTCGTTTAAACCGGGCAAAAAAAATCGCAGCCCTGAGGCTGCGATTTTTGACCTGAAACACAACCGGTCTCAATCACGGTGACGGTAGTACTTCTTGTGCTTGCGATGGCCATAGTGGTGCCCGCGATCATGGTGGCCGTCACGGTAGTAGCGACCACCACGACGATCGTCATCGTCGTCATCGCTTTTGTTGCCCATATAGTTACCCAACGCGCCACCGGCGCCACCGCCTGCGGCAGAGCCGATCAGGCTGCCGGTGCTGCCACCCAGGCTGCGACCGACCACGTTACCGCCTGCCGCGCCCAGCGCACCGCCAATGGCTGCTTCGCCACGGCTGCGTTTGTCTGCGCCGACGGCGCTACCACCCGCGCCACCCAGGGCCGCGCCGATGGTTGAACCTGTGTTGCCGCCTAACGATTGACCGACGACCGAGCCTAGAACCCCGCCCAATGCGCCGCCCACACCTGCTTCGGTGGTGCCACCGGCAGAGGCGATGCCACTAACCAGGCCAAGGGACAACAAGAGAATCGAGGAGAACTTCATGGAGGAACCTCAAGGGGATGACGACGCGATCCTGACGCTGTGTCTGGGGTGTGACAATCGAAATCCGACGAGTAACACGACTTCAGCACATTTCTATAAGTTACTGTTTTCTATGCGGAACTTAATGCTTTTTCGTCGGTCTTTAGCTACTTCGGAAGGGCCGTTTTTGTGAGAAAACGGCCTTTTTTGTGGGCGTTTGGAAAGTGATCGTTCAGGGATTGATGTTGTTCATTCTGACGCCATCGCGGGCAAGCCCGCTCCTACAGCGATGGGGCCAGTACAGCCGCTACATCAAGCCGACCTGGCCATGATCAACCCATTATCACTCGCCGCTTCCAGGCGAATCGCCACGAACTTCGACGTCGGCGTATGGCTGCCATCGCCAATGCTTTCCAGTGGCACCAGGGGGTTCACTTCCGGATAGTACGCGGCCGCTTGCCCTGCGGGGATGTCGAACGCCAGCAAGGTAAACCCTTTGACCCGACGTTCGCGGCCATCATCCCAGAGCGAGACGATGTCGGCTTTCTGTCCAGGTTTGAAGCCCAGTCGAATGATGTCTGCCTCGTTGACGAACAGCACATCACGCTGACCTTTTACCCCGCGATAACGGTCGTTGAGACCGTAGATCGTAGTGTTGTACTGATCGTGGGAGCGCATCGATTGCATGATCAGGTCTGGCATCACACCCGTAGCGCGGGTGCGTTCGTGTACCAGATCCTGTGGCAGCACATTGGCGCGGAAGTTGGCCCGACCCGAGGCGGTGGCCCACTTGCGCGCACCGGCTGTGTTGCCCAGATAGAAACCGCCCTTGTTCTTGATCTTCTCGTTGAAGCCCTTGAAGTTCGGGAGAATATCCGCGATCAGGTCGCGAATACGGCTGTAGTCGGCCACCAGCCAGTTCCAGTCCACCGGGTGGTTGCCCAGGGTAGCGGCGGCGATACCGGCCAGGATTGCCGGTTCCGAGCGCATCTGGTTCGACAGCGGCTGCAACTGGCCGTTGGAAGCGTGCACCATGCTGAAGGAGTCTTCCACGGTGACCGCTTGTGGGCCTTCGGACTGGATATCGATGTCGGTGCGACCCAGGCACGGCAGGATCAGCGCGTCTTTGCCGTGAGCCAAATGGCTGCGATTGAGCTTGGTGCTGATCTGCACGGTCAGGTCGCAATTGCTCAGGGCCTTGAACGTGCGGGGGCTGTCCGGGGTGGCCTGGGCGAAGTTACCCCCCAGACCGATGAAGACCTTGGCCCGGCCTTCAGCCATGGCATGAATCGCCTCGACCACGTTGTGGCCGTTTTCGCGCGGGACCTTGAACTGGAAGCGACGTTCCAGGGCATCAAGGAACGCCACCGGAGGTCGCTCGTTGATGCCCATCGTGCGGTCACCCTGCACGTTGCTGTGGCCACGCACCGGGCACAGGCCGGCGCCCGGCCTGCCGATGTTGCCGCGCAACAGCATCAGGTTGGCGATTTCCTGGATGGTGGCCACCGAGTGACGATGCTGCGTGATGCCCATGGCCCAGCACATGATGACGTTCTTGCCCTTGGCGTACATGCGCGCCGCTTGTTCGATCTCGACCAAGGTCAGGCCGGACTGCTCGACAATCTGGTCCCACGAGGTGTCATCGATGACTGCCAGGTAATCCAGCACGTTGACGCTGTGCTCGTTGAGAAAGTCGTGATCGAACACGGCCGGTGCGCCAGCCTTCTGCGCATCGCGTTCCCATTGAAGGAGGAACTTGGCCATGCCGCGCATCAACGCCATGTCGCCGCCCAGTGCTGGACGGAAGTAGGCGGTGTTGGTCGGCTTGTCACCGTTGGTGAGCATTTCGATCGGCTTTTGCGGGTTCTGGAAGCGTTCCAGGCCGCGCTCCTTCAGTGGATTGACGCACACCACCTGGGCGCCGCGTTTCACCGCTTCACGCAGTGGTTCAAGCATCCGCGGGTGGTTGGTGCCGGGGTTCTGGCCCCAGACGAAAATGGCGTCGGCGTGCTCGAAGTCATCATAGGTCACGGTGCCTTTGCCGACGCCGACGCTCTGTGACAGCGCGACACCGCTGGCTTCGTGGCACATGTTCGAGCAGTCGGGGAAGTTGTTGGTGCCATAAGCTCGGACGAACAACTGGTAGAGGAACGCCGCTTCGTTGCTGGCCCGGCCTGAGGTGTAAAACTCGGCCTGATCGGGGCTGGACAGGCCGCGCAGGTGCTTGGCGATCAGCGCGAAGGCATCGTCCCAGCTGATCGGCTGATAGCGGTCGGTTTCGGCGTTGTAGCTCATGGGCTCGGTGATTCGCCCCTGGTACTCAAGCCAGTAGTCACTTTGCTCCAACAGAGCTGTAACGCTGTGTTTGGCGAAGAACTTACTGTCCACGCGTCGCTTGGTTGCTTCCCAGTTCACCGCCTTGGCGCCGTTCTCGCAGAACATCACCATGCCGCCTTCCAACGAATCGCCCCAGGCGCAACCCGGGCAGTCGAAACCGCCGTTCTTGTTGGTCTTGAGCATCATGCGCAGGTTCTTCAGCGCGTTGTCGCTGGTCAGCCAGGCCTGGGTCACGCTGATCAGCGCGCCCCAGCCACCGGCCGGGCCTTTGTAGGGTTTGTAGCGAGGGACGGGGGTCTGATCGGCTTGACGGTGTTGACTCACGCTTGGCTCTCCAACGCCGGGCTGTAGACCCGTGGGGCGTTCTTCTGTGGCAAATGGATAAGATTGAGGTTATGGCGACGGGCCCATTGCACGGCCAGGCCCGTGGGCGATGACAGGCTGACCAGGGTCTGAATGCCTGCGCGCAAAACTTTCTGGATCAATTCGAGGCTGCAACGACTGGTGACAATGGCCACGCCGCCTGCCGTTGGGATTTTCTGGCGGATCAGTCCGCCAATCAGCTTGTCGAGGGCGTTGTGCCGGCCGATGTCCTCACGTCCCAGGCGCAATTCGCCGGTGGCGTCCATGAACACGGCTGCATGCACCGCGCCGCTGTACTGGCCCAAGGGCTGAAAGGCACCGATGCGCTGGCGCAGGCCCTCGAGCCATTCGACCGGGGGCAACGGCGCGCCCGGCATGACCTTGAGGTCGGGCAGCGCCTGCTCTACTGCTTCCACGCCACACAACCCGCAACCGCTGGTGCCGGCCAGTTGTCGACGCTGTTGCTTGAGGTTCCAGAAGGCGCGGTTGGCGATGGTCACTTGCGCATACTGCGCCGACCCCGAGCCACTGAGTTGCAGGTCGTAGATGTCCGAGGGGTCTTCGATGATGCCGCTGCCAATGCTGAAGCCCACGATGAAATCTTCAAGATCGGTCGGGGTTACCAGCATGACCGCCTGATTGATGCCGTTGTAGGCGATCGACAGCGCGACTTCTTCCGCCAATGCAGTACTGGCGTTTTCAGTGTATTGAAGGTCGCTGTAGGTGTACGTCTGGCTGGCGGCGGGCGCGGGCGTTTCGAGGGCTGGCGCCGCGCAGGTTGGGCGCTTGGCGTTCATGGGGCATCACCAACGGTTTGGTCAGTGTTAAGCCTAAGCGCGACAATGTGTCGCGTCTAATTGCTATTACTGATCTGCCGATAGATGACATCGATCAAGAGTCGGTCGGTGATTTCTGATACAGCGCGAAACAGGCTTCCGCCAGCGCCGAGCGCGGTGCGCTGCGGCGCATGATCAGCCCCAGCCGGCTGAGGGTTTGCGCGTTTTCAATCGGCTGCAGGCGCAAGTGGTCGGTCAGGTTTTCCAGGCCGCCTTCCAGCGGCATCACCGCGCAGCACAAGCCACCGTGAACAGCCTGCAGCAACTGATGCACCGCATCGGTCTGCAACAGCGGCTGGGGGCTGAGGCCGCGACTGTGGAAGTTGTGATCGATGGACTGGCGAAAATGCATGCCGCTGGTGAGCATGCCCAGCGGCAGTTCGATCAGCGACTCCCAGCTTAGCGGCGCTTCGCCGAAGCTGAAGAAGCGTTGATCGTAGAGCAGCCCCATCCGGGTTTCGCTGAAGGCCAGTGAATCGAAACGCTCGGCGTCCAGGCGCTCCAGATAGGACACGCCGAGGTCCAGGCGATTGTTCGCCAGTTGTTCGAGGATCTGCTCGGAACTCAATGACGACAGTTCGAAGCGCAGGTTCGGGTGCTGGGTGTGCAGGCGTTGCATCAGCGGCAGCGGATCGAAACTCGACAACGGCACCACGCCGAGGCGCAACGTACCCACCAGGTTGCCACGACAGGCTGCGGCCTCGGCTTGCAAGCCATCGCACGCCGCCAGTACGGTGCGCGCCCAGGCCAGCACCCGTTCGCCCGGCGCGGTGAATCCTTCAAAGCGCTGACCACGCTTGACCAGCGGCAGATCCAGCTCTTCCTCAAGGCTGCGCAGGCGCATGGACAGGGTCGGCTGGGTGATGTGGCAACGCGCGGCGGCCTGGCCGAAGTGCCGGGTTTCGTCGAGGGCGATGAGGAATTTCAGCTGCTTGATGTCCATCTTCGTTCCAGGGCGCGGGTAGACCCGGATTCTAGCGCCTGGGGACAAGTGGCGTCATTGGTCGGTTTGGATCCTTCTTTGGCAAAGCTGGACTAGGCTTTTACGTCTGGACACATACATTCCAAGGAGAGCACACAATGAGTCTGTTCAGTTTTCTGAAAGAAGCCGGTGATAAAATCCTTGAAGCGCTGACACCGGACAAGGCCGAAGCCAACAGTGAGGCACTGACCAAACATGTGAGGGATGCACTGACGGGGATCGACACGTCGAAAATTCAGGTGAAGGTCGAAGGCGAGAAGGTCATCGCCACGGGCGAGGCGAGCAGTCAGGAAGAGAAGGAAAAAATTCTCCTGGCGCTGGGCAACGTGGCAGGTATCAGTGGTGTTGAAGACCAGATCACGGTAACCGGGCCGGTCGTCGTTGCCTCGAAGTTCGTGGTGGTACAGAGGGGCGATACCCTGAGCGCTATTTCGTTGCGGGTGTATGGCGATGCCAACAAGTATCAGAAGATTTTCGAGGCCAACAAGCCGATGCTCAAGGATGTGAACAAGATTTATCCGGGGCAGTCGTTGCGGATTCCTGATTAGTCCCTAAGATCGCCATCGCGGGCAAGCCCGCTCCTACAGGGGCACCGCCGTACCTGTAGGAGCGGGCTTGCCCGCGATGGGTTCACCTCGGTCTCAAAGCCCGGCAATCAACTCCCGATAATCCCCCACCGCCGCAAACTCGGCCGTGTCCTTGGGGCCCTTGCGGCTGTCCGGCTCCCGTACCGCGAGCAGATGCGCCACCCCATAATCCCGGGCGCTGCGCAGGATCGGCAAGGTGTCGTCGATAAACAGGCTGCGCGCAGGGTCGAACCCGATGTCGGCCTGCAAGGCATCCCAGAACTGCCGGTTTTCCTTGGGGAAACCATAGTCGTGGGAGCTGATCAGGCGTTCGAAGTACGGTGCCAGTTCCACTCTTTCCAGCTTCAATGACAGCGAGTCGCGGTGCGCATTGGTGATCAACACCACACGCTTGCCGGCGTGCTTGACGGCGGCCAGGAATGTGTCAGCGTCCTGGCGCAGGGCGATCAGGTGTGCGGTTTCCAGTTTCAGTTCGCGCACCGGCAATTTCAGCTCGGCGCTCCAGAAGTCCAGGCAATACCACTGCAACTGCCCGGCATTGCGCTCGAACAGCGGTTGTAACTCCATTTCGGCCATGGCCCGACTCACGCCGTGCAAGTCGGCGTAACGCTGGGGCAGGTGTTCGAGCCAGAAGTGGTTGTCGAAGTGCAGGTCCAACAGCGTGCCGTCCATGTCCAGCAGAACGGTGTCGATGTCGCGCCACGGCAGCAGTGACATAAAAAACTTCTCCAACGGTAAAAAAGATATCCGGGATCAACAATCAGGATAGGCCGGGTATAGTAACCCGTTCACGCCAAGGAGCTTTTCATGCGCCAGAAACCCACTGTCCTCGCCCGCGAGATTGTCGCCACCAGCCGCCTGTTCTGCGTTGAAGAGCTCAAGCTGCGCTTTTCCAATGGTGCGGAGCGTACTTATGAGCGGTTGGTGGGCAAGGGCGCTGGATATGGGGCAGTGATGATCGTGGCGATGCTCGATGCAGAGCACGCCGTGCTGGTCGAAGAGTATTGCGGTGGTACCGATGCGTACGAGCTGTCGTTGCCCAAGGGTTTGATCGAGCCGGGCGAAGACGTGTTGGCGGCGGCGGAGCGCGAGCTCAAGGAAGAGGCTGGCTATGGCGCGCGTCAATTGGTGCACCTGACCGAGTTATCGCTGTCCCCCGGTTACATGAGTCAGAAGATCCAGGTGGTGTTGGCCACGGATCTGTATGAAGAACGGCTGGAAGGTGACGAGCCTGAGCCGATGGGGGTGGAGACGATCAATCTTCGCGAGCTGTCTGCGCTGGCGCAGAACCCGAAATTCACCGAGGGTCGCGCCCTGGCGGCGTTGTACCTGGCCCGTGACCTGCTGACTCAGCGCGGAGTGTTCCTGCCATGACGTTCCCGCATCCATTGATGGCACCCGTGGTGGAACTCGCGTTGCAGGCCGGAGAGTCGATCCTGCCGTTTTGGCGCACCGGTACGGCGGTGACCGCCAAAGCCGATGATTCACCGGTCACGGCGGCCGACCTCGCCGCCCATCACCTGATCCTGGCCGGGCTGACGGCGCTCGACCCGAGCATCCCGGTGCTTTCCGAAGAGGACGCCAACATCTCCCAAAGCGTGCGCGCCGGCTGGCAGCGCTGGTGGTTGGTCGATCCATTGGATGGCACCAAGGAATTCATTGCCGGCAGCGAAGAGTTCACCGTCAACATCGCCTTGATCGAGCAGGGCCGGGTGGTGTTTGGGGTGGTGTCGATGCCGACCAATGGACGCTTTTATGCCGGCGGTGCGGGGCTCGGGGCCTGGCGCGGCGATCGAGGTGCCGAGCCGCGAACGATTCAGGTCCGTAATGCGCCGGCCCCCGGGCAGCCATTCACCGTGGTCGCCAGCCGTCGGCACTCGAGCCCGGAGCAGGAACGGTTGCTGGCGGGATTGAGCGCCAGCCTGGGTGATCTCGAATTGGCCAGCATTGGCAGCTCGTTGAAATTCTGCCTGCTGGCCGAAGGCGCGGCGGATTGTTACCCGCGCCTGGCGCCGACGTCCCAGTGGGATACGGCGGCAGCCCAGGGTGTTCTCGAAGGTGCCGGTGGTGAAGTGCTGGATTTGAATGGCGCGACCTTCAGCTATCCGGCGCGTGAGTCACTGCTCAATGAATTCTTCCTGGCGCTGCCGGCGCAGGCGGCCTGGCGTGAAACGTTGCTGGCGCTGGCGCGTAGCTAAGGCCCTGTAGGAGCGAGCTTGCTCGCGATGGCGGACTGTCAGCCGACACATGTGCAAGCTGACACACCGCCATCGCGAGCAAGCTCGCTCCTACAGGTGATGAATCACGATCAGCGGTGTAGGACGTACTGCCCGCTGAACGTCACGGCATCGTCATCGCTGTTCACGTTGACGACCCGCGAATGCAACGTCAGCCGCGCCCGTCCATAACGCTGGTACATCGCCAGGAATTTCTTCCACACCGCCGCACTCGGCGCCTGGCAGATTGCCGTGGCGTCACCGGTTACCGGCAGCGGATAGTTGATCTGTCCTTCGTGGATCACGATGTGCCCGTCTTCGATTCCTTCTTCGCGCAAGCGCAAATGCAGCCAGCCCCAACCGGCCAGTACCGCACCGCAATACAGGCTGCCGCCGAACATCGTGCTCTTGTGATTGACGTTGGCCTCCAGCGGCAAGTGCAGGCGCAGTTGCTGGTCGTGCCAGTCAAGCACCTTGATGCCCATGGCTTGCGTCAGGGGAATGTCGTGATGCAGGACCGATTCCAGGTCGTGACTGTCGCGGTTCATGCGGGGCCTCTTGTTGGGCGTGAGCGGTTCAATCGTGTTCGTCGGTGGAATGTTGCGGGCTACTGTCGGCGAAGTTCAGACCGTGTTTGCGCAGTTTGTCGTGCAGGGTCTTGCGCGGAATGCCCAGGGCTTCCGCCAGGCTGCGTACCGAGCTGTGGGAACGGGCCAGTTCGGCGGCAATCAATGATTTCTCGAAGTTCTCCACCTGCTCGCTCAGGCCGCCACTGACCATCTCTACAGGGGTGCCAGGCGCACCATCTGCCGGTTGGTTATCCAGCGCCAATTCCAGGCCCAGGGCAAAACGCTCGGCGGCGTTCTGCAGTTCCCGCACGTTGCCAGGCCACGTGTGGCGCAGCAACAGCGCCCGTTGCCCCGGTTGCAATTCATGGGGCGGCAAGCCATGGCGGGCGCTGGCTTCGTCGGCGAAGTGCTGGAACAGTACGAGTGCATCTTCACCGCGCTCGCGCAGCGGCGGGATTCGCAGCGGCGCGACGTTGAGGCGGTAGTACAAGTCGGCCCGGAAGCGGCCCTGATCGGCGGACTGGCGCAAGTCTTCCTTGGTCGCGGCGATGATGCGGATGTCCAACGGGATCAACTGATTGCCACCGAGGCGCTCCACCACTCGCTCTTGCAGCAAACGCAGCAGTTTCACCTGTACGTCCAGGCTCATGCTTTCGATTTCATCGAGGAACAACGTCCCGCCGTTGGCGAATTCGAACTTGCCGATGCGGCGTTTCTGCGCGCCGGTGAAAGCACCTGGTTCGTGACCGAACAGCTCGCTTTCCACCACAGACTCCGCCAGGGCACCGGCATTGATCGCCACGAACGGACCGTTACGCCGGCCCGATAGATCGTGCAGCGCCCGGGCCACGACTTCTTTGCCGGCACCGGTTTCGCCGAGGATCAGTACGTCGGCCTTGGTCGCCGCCAGTGCGCCGATTTGTTCACGCAAGCGCAGCATGGACGCCGATTGCCCGACCAGACGGGCACTGAGCTCATGACGATCACTCAGGGCCAGGCGCAGGCTGCGGTTGTCCAGCACCAGGCGGCGCAAGGCCAGTGCGCGGCGCACGCTGTCGAGCAAGGCGTCGCTGGCAAAGGGTTTTTCCAGAAAATCGTAGGCTCCGGCTCGCATCGCTTGCACCGCCAGCGGTACGTCGCCGTGGCCGGTAATCAACAGCACTGGCAACTCCGGGTCGAGTGCATGCAGTTCACTGAGTAACTCCAGGCCGTCCATGCCCGGCATGCGGATGTCGCTGACCACCACTCCCGGCCAGTCGCGCTCCAGTTGTCCGGCCAGGCCCTTGGCTTCGCCCAGCGACAGGATTTTCAGGCCGGCCAGGTCCAGGGTCTGGCTCAGGGCCTGGCGCAGATGCGGATCATCGTCGATCAACACGACCTGCAGTTGGTTGTCGATGGTCATGCACTTCGGTCCTCGGACGGTTGCAGGCTCACGCCCGGTGCGCCTGCGCGCAGTTTCAGGGTAATCAGTGCGCCGCCTTCCTTGTGGTTGGAGAACAACAGTTCCCCACCGAAGGCGAGCATCAGCGTTTCACAGATCGCCAGCCCCAGGCCCAACCCTTGCGTACGCGTCTTGGTGGTGTAGAAGGGCTCGCTGGCGCGGCCCAGGGCCTCCATGCAGAAACCCGGACCGTTGTCGCGAATGGTCAGGGTGACGCCCTCCGCCGTGGATTGGGCACTCAGCCAGAGTTTACGCGGCGGCCCCTTTTCCGTCAGCGCGTCGAGGGCGTTGGCCAGCAGGTTACCGAGCACCTGACGCAAACGGGTTTCCCCGGCCTCGACCCAGAGGGTGGCTGCCGGCAGGTCACGAATCAGCTCGACCTCCATGCTGCGTCGGCGCTTGGCCAGCAGCGCCAGCGCATCATCCAGCGCCGGTTGCAACGCCACGCTTTCCGGCGCGTGACGGTCACGGCGGGCAAAGGCGCGCAAATGGGCGATGATCGAAGCCATGCGCTCGGTCAGTTCGCTGATCAGCTTCAGATTGCCACGCGCATCCTCGGTACGCTGATGATCGAGTAGCACCTCGGCATTTTCCGCGTAGCTGCGAATGGCCGCCAACGGTTGATTGAGCTCGTGGCTGATGCTCGCCGACATGGTGCCCAGTGCCGACAGCTTACCCGCCTGGACCAGGTCATCCTGGGCGCGCACCAGCTCCTGTTGCGCCTGCTCGCGCTCCAGCACTTCCTGTTTCAGGCGGCGGTTGAGGCCTTCGAGGTCGCTGGTGCGCTCGGCGACACGGCCTTCCAGTTCGCGCCGGGCCTTGGCCTCGAACGCGATCCGGTCCAGATAATGCCGGCGGCGTTGCATCATCAGTCCCAGCAGCAGCATCAACACCAGTAACGTGGCGCCGCCGATGGCGACCACCGTGCGTACCGGGCGATCGATCAGCGTGCGAGGTGCAAGGATACTGACGCTCCAGCCGGTTTCATCAATTTGCTGGGTCTGGGTCAACCAGGCCTCTGGGCTTAGACTCAACGGCTTGGGTTCGCGGGTCGGGTAGGGTTGAATCGCAGTGATTGCAGCACGCTCGGCATCAGTCAATGGCCGGGTCGCGCGAAAGCGCCACTCCGAACGCGAGGTCAGGATGACCACGCCGTTATGGTCGGTTACCAGCAGTTGCTCGGGCGTTTTGCCCCATAGGCTTTCCGTGTGGTCCAGGTCGACCTTGGTCACCAGCACGCCAATGACTTTTTCACCATCACGTACGGCGGCGGCGAAGAAGTACCCGCGCTTGGCGGACGTGGTACCCAAGCCGAAAAATCGCCCCAGACGCCCGGCCATGGCCTCGCTGAAATACGGTCGGAACGCGAAATTTCGCCCGACAAAACTGTCATGTTTGTCCCAGTTGGACGCGGCGATCGTATTACCCTGGGTGTCCATCAGGTACATGACTTCGGCACCGGTCTGCAGGGCGATGTTTTTCAACAGCCGGTTGGCATTGCCTTGAACGACACCGTCATTCGGTGCCATCAGGTCCGCGCGAAGGGCGGGCAGGTCACCGAGGATCTGCGGCAGCACTTCATAACGGTGCAGGGTGCCCAACAGGTTGGCGACGTACAGGTCGAGGGTCTGGCGGTTCTGCCCGGCCAATTCGCTGCGGTAGTAGCGCTCGGCCAGATGTTCCAGCGGCCACAGCAAGGGCGCCAGGCACAGCGCAAGCAGGGCCAGGCTACGCCAGCGGGGTCTGCGGGGAACGGTGGGAGTCATGAGCATCAAGCGCCTGTGGGTACAGGCGCATTATGCCTAGGCTTGTGCGGCAAGACACTCGCGCAGCGCGGTTTGCCAGTCGGGTTGGCTGACGCCCCACTCGCGTTGCAGGCGCTGGCCGTCCAGGCGCGAGTTCAGCGGTCGGGTGGCCGGGGTCGGATAGTCGCTGGACGGAATCGGCAGCAGGTTGGCGCAGGCCTTGCCCTGCGCGCGCAAAGCGTCGCCAATGGCCTGGGCAAAACCGAACCAGGACGTTTCGCCCTGCGCGGTCAGGTGATAGGTGCCCCAGGCGCCGGATTGTCCCGCCTGCCAGCGTTCGATCAGGGCGCGGGTGCTTTGGGCGATGGTGCCGGCCCAGGTCGGCGCGCCGATCTGATCGGCGACCACGCGCAGCTCCGGTTTTTCCTGTAGCAGGCGCTGCATGGTCAGCAGGAAGTTACGGCCATGGTTGGAGTACACCCAACTGGTGCGCAAGATCAGGTGCTGGCCTTGCACCGCCGTGATGGCCTGTTCGCCAGCCAGTTTACTTTGGCCATAGACGCCCAGCGGGTTCGGCGCGTCGTCTTCGTTGTAAGGCGTGCTTTTGGTGCCGTCGAACACGTAATCGGTGGAGTAGTGAATCAGTGCAATGCCCAGCTGCGCCGCTTCTTCGGCCAGAATGCCGGGTGCCGTCGCGTTGATGGCGAACGCTACCTGCGACTCGTTTTCAGCTTGATCGACCGCAGTGTAAGCCGCGGCGTTGATGATCAGGTCGGGACGAACCCGGCGTACCTGCTGACGCAATTGCTGTGGATCGGTTAGATCGAACTCGGCGCGCCCCGGTACTACCAATTCGCCAAGTGTCTTCAAGTGATGTTGCAGCTCGGTTGAAACCTGTCCATGTTGACCGCTGATAAGAATTCTCATGGAAACAGGTCGACCTCCTGCAAGGTTTTGCCGAGCTGGTCTTTGGCTGACAATTGCGGCGCTTCGGTCAACTGCCAATCGATGGCGAGTGTCGGGTCGTCCCAGCGGATGCAACGCTCGGCCGACGGGTTGTAATAGTCCGTGGTTTTGTAAAGGAACTCGGCGACATCACTCAGCACCACGAACCCATGGGCAAAACCTTCCGGTACCCACAGCTGGCGGGCGTTTTGCGCAGATAGACGCACCGCCTCCCACCTGCCGAAGTTCGGTGAGCTGCGACGTACGTCCACCGCGACGTCGAGCACTTCACCGACCGTTACCCGAACCAGCTTGCCCTGGGTGTTTTCCAGTTGGTAGTGCAGGCCACGCAGCACGCCTTTGAGCGACCGTGAATGGTTGTCCTGAACGAACTGGCGCTTGAGCCCGGTCGCTTCCTCGAATGCCTTGGCGTTGAAACTCTCGTAAAAAAAACCGCGCTCATCACCGAAAACCTTAGGCTCCATGATCAACACGCCGGGCAGGGCGGTTTCAATCACATTCATTTGCTCGCCTCTGCCAGTTTGAAGAGGTACTGACCGTATCCGGTCTTGCCGAAATAGCTGGCGCGCGCCAGCAGGCAATCGCGGCTGATCCAGCCATTTTCGTAGGCGATTTCTTCAAGACAGGCGACTTTCAGCCCTTGACGGTGCTCGATGGTCTGCACGTATTGCGAGGCATCGAGCAGGCTGTCATGGGTGCCCGTATCCAGCCAGGCGAAGCCGCGGCCGAAGCGCTCGACCTGCAGGTCGCCGCGTTGCAAGTACGCATTGTTGACGTCGGTGATTTCCAGTTCACCACGAGGAGAGGGCTTCACGGCCTTGGCGATCTCGATCACATCGTTGTCGTAGAAATAGAGGCCGGTCACCGCATAGCTGGACTTCGGCGCCTTGGGTTTTTCCTCGATCGAGAGAGCACGACCCTCGTCGTCGAAATCGATCACACCGAAACGCTCGGGATCCTTGACCCAATAGCCGAAGACTGTGGCACCGGACTCACGCTTCACGGCTTGTTTCAATTGGTCGCCGAAGTGCTGGCCATGGAAAATGTTATCGCCGAGGATCAGGCACACCGGATCGTCGCCAATGAACTCTTCACCGATCAGGAAGGCTTGGGCCAGGCCATCCGGCGAGGGCTGCTCGGCGTAGCTGAAATGCACGCCGAACTGGCTGCCGTCACCCAGCAGGTTGCGGTATTGCGGCAGATCCTGGGGGGTGGAAATCAGCAGTATTTCCTTGATGCCGGCCAGCATCAGCACCGAGATCGGGTAGTAGATCATCGGCTTGTCGTAGATCGGCAGCAGTTGTTTTGACACGCCCAGCGTGATCGGGTGCAAACGCGTGCCCGAACCACCGGCCAACACAATTCCCTTCATCATGCGATCAACTCCTTGGTATTGATGGCGCCCAGTCGTTCGCCCTGGTAGCTGCCGTCCTGAACGCGGCGGCACCACTCGAGGTTTTCCAGGTACCACTGGACGGTTTTGCGCAGGCCGGTCTCGAACGTTTCTTCGGGCACCCAGCCGAGTTCGCGTTCAATCTTGCCGGCATCGATGGCGTAGCGCACGTCATGGCCAGGGCGATCCTGGACGAACGTGATCAGATCGGCGAAGTTCGCCACGCCTTCGGGTTTATGGGGCGCCAGCTCCTCAAGCAAGGCACAGATGCCGCGCACCACGTCTATGTTCTTCTGCTCGTTGTGGCCGCCGATGTTGTAGGTCTCGCCGACCATGCCTTCGGTTACCACCTTGAACAGGGCTCGGGCGTGGTCTTCGACAAACAGCCAGTCGCGAATCTGCAGGCCGTTGCCATAGACAGGCAGTGGCTTGCCCGCCAGGGCGTTGAGAATCACCAGCGGGATCAGCTTTTCGGGGAAGTGGAACGGCCCGTAGTTGTTCGAGCAGTTGGTCAGCAAAACCGGCAGGCCATAGGTGCGCTGCCAGGCGCGGACCAGATGGTCGGACGCTGCCTTGCTGGCGGAATACGGCGAGCTGGGTGCGTAAGGCGTGGTTTCGGTGAACAGGTCATCGACGCCGTGCAGGTCTCCGTACACTTCATCGGTGGAAATATGGTGGAAGCGGAAGGCGCTTTTTTCAGGCTCGGCCAGGGCGTTCCAGTAAGCGCGAGTGGCCTCCAGCAGGCTATAGGTGCCGACGATGTTGGTCTGGATGAAATCCGACGGACCGTCGATGGAGCGGTCGACGTGGGATTCGGCCGCCAGGTGCATGATCGCATGCGGCTGGAAGCGTGCCAGCACCGCGCTCACGGTCGGCTGATCGCAGATGTCGGCCTGGACGAATTCGTAGCGGGTGTCGGTGGCAATGCTGGTGAGCGATTCCAGGTTGCCGGCGTAAGTCAATTTGTCGAGATTGAGCACTTCGTGCTCGGTGTTACGAATGAGGTGTCGAACCAGGGCAGAGCCAATGAAACCGGCACCGCCGGTGATGAGAATACGCATGTAGGCCAGCCTTTATCTGTAAGAGCGTTGAAGCACATGAGCATAGCTTGTCGGCAGCAGGCCAGAGGTGCAATAGCGTTGTGAAAGCTATTTGAGTTTTGGTCCTGCTATGGGGGTTGATTATCGGCCGGCGCAGTGGCGATATAAGCGCCTAATAACATTTCAGGGGTCGTTCCATGCCGCTCGCCACGTTGATTCATCGCGCCAGTTTGCCCAGCCCGCAGGTGTCTGCGGCGCAAGCGCTAGAGCTGCTCGAGGGGCATTACGGGCTGAGCGGTCGCTTGCAGTCTCTTGGCAGCCAGCAGGACCTTAACTTTCGCGTCGACAGCGCCGAAGGGCGTTTTGTCCTGAAAATTTGCCGGGGCGACTATTCGTCGCTTGAACTGCAAGCCCAGCACGCCGGGCTCAAGCATCTGGCTGAGCACTCACAGCTGCAGGTGCCGCGGGTGATGGCGTCGCGGACCGGCGCCGATCTGCTCTCGCTTGAGATCGCAGGGCAAGCGGTGCATGTGCGTTTGCTCGAGTACATCGAGGGGCAGCCGCTCACGGCGCTGGACCATTTGCCGAAGTCAGTGGTGGCCGGCTTCGGTCGGCTCTGCGGTGAAATGGATCTGGCACTGGCCAATTTCAGTCATGCCGGCCTGGAGCGCACCCTGCAATGGGACGCCCGCCACGCCAATGCGTTGATCGCGCACTTGCTGCCGGTGATCAAGGACGATGGGCAACGCGCCTTGATCGCGCAAGCTGCCGGGCAGGCAGATCAGGCCTTGCGGCCACTGGTCGACGAGTTGCCGGTACAGGCCATCCACATGGACATCACCGATGACAATGTGGTCTGGCAGCGTGATGCGCAACGCCAGTGGCAATTGCAGGGCGTGATCGACTTCGGCGACCTGATCCGCACCTGGCGCATCACCGACTTGTCGGTAACCTGCGCGGCGCTGCTGCACCACGCCAATGGCGACCCTTTCTACATCCTGCCGGCGATCCAGGCCTATCACGCGGTCAATCCGCTGCAACAGGAAGAATTGCTGGCCCTGTGGCCGTTAATCGTTGCGCGGTCTGCCGTGCTGGTGCTCAGCGGTGAACAGCAGGTCAGTATTGATCCCGGCAATCAATACAGTCGTGACAACCTGACCCACGAATGGGAAATTTTCCGTGTCGCCACCTCGCTGCCCATGGCGTTGATGGAAGCCGCCATCCTCACGTCCGTGGGGCTGCGCCTGCCGGAGATCGGCAGCGAAAATTTTGCGCCGTTGCTGCCCAGCCTGGTCGGGCGTGAATTTGCCTTGATCGACCTGGGTGTCCTGAGCCCGCATTTCGAGGCCGGCAATTGGGAGCAGGACGGTATCGATCAGCGCCTGCTGGACGAAGCGGCCGCCGCTCACGGTCTGGCGGCCAGCCACTACGGGCAGTATCGGTTGTCCCGCACGCGACCGGACAGCGCCAACGAGCCGGATACTTACCCGTTGCATGTCGAGTTGCGTGTGCCCCACGGCACCGCCGTTGAATCGCCTTTTGCCGGGATGGTTCACCAACCAGCGTCCGGTGTGCTGCAGCTCGATGGTCCTCAACTGAGCGTGCGCCTGTGGGGCGTGACACCGTCGCTCCACAGTGGAGCGGCGCTGGTCAAAGGCCAGGTATTGGGCACCGTCAGCGGGCCATTGCGGGTGCAGTTGTGCCGAGGTACTTCACTCGATGCGCCGTTGTTTTGTACGCCGACCCGAGCGCCAGCCTGGCAGGCGTTGTGCCCATCTCCGGCCGCGCTGTTGGGACTGGCCTGCGATGCCCCGGCAGAACTCGATGCGCAAACCCTGCTGGCGCGCCGCGATGCCAGCTTCGCTCGCACGCAAAAGCACTATTATGTCGATCCGCCACGCATCGAGCGCGGTTGGCGCAATCACCTCATCGACATGCAGGGCCGCTCTTACCTCGACATGCTCAACAACGTTGCGGTGCTCGGTCATGGCCATCCACGCATGGCCGCGGTGGCGGCCCGCCAGTGGTCGCTGCTCAACACCAACTCGCGTTTCAACTATGCGGCGGTGGCGGAGTTTTCCGAACGTCTGTTGAAGCTGTCGCCGGACTCCATGGACCGGGTGTTCCTGGTCAACAGCGGCAGTGAGGCCAATGACCTGGCAATCCGTCTGGCGTGGGCCTACAGCGGGGGGCGCGACATCATCAGCGTGCTCGAGGCCTACCACGGCTGGACGGTGGGCGCGGATGCGGTCTCGACCTCGATCGCCGACAACCCCAAGGCCCTGAGCAGCCGTCCCGACTGGGTGCATCCGGTGCCAGCGCCGAACACCTATCGCGGTGAATTCCGCGGCCCCGACAGCGCCCCCGATTATGTGCGCAGCGTCGAACACAACCTGGCGAAAATCGCCGCGCAAGGCCGCCCTCTGGCCGGTTTCATTTGCGAACCGGTGTATGGCAATGCCGGCGGCATTTCGCTGCCGAAGGATTACCTCAAACAAGTCTACAGCCTGGTCCGCGCCCAGGGCGGTGTGTGCATCGCCGATGAAGTGCAGGTCGGTTACGGGCGCATGGGCCATTTCTTCTGGGGCTTTGAAGAACAGGGCGTGGTGCCGGACATCATCACCATGGCCAAGGGCATGGGCAACGGTCAGCCGCTGGGTGCGGTGATCACCCGCCGGGAAATCGCCGAAGCGCTGGAGGCCGAGGGCTACTTCTTCTCGTCGGCTGGCGGCAGTCCGGTGAGCTGCCAAGTCGGTATGGCCGTGCTGGATGTCATGGAAGAAGAAAGGCTCTGGGAAAACGCGCAGGTTGTCGGTGGCTACTTCAAGGAGCGACTTGAAGCACTGATCGATATCCATCCGTTGGTGGGCGCGGTGCATGGTTCCGGTTTTTACCTGGGCGTGGAGTTGATCCGCAACCGCGAGACCCTGGAGCCGGCCACCGAAGAAACCACGGCGTTGTGCGACCGCCTGCGCGAACTGGGAATCTTCATGCAGCCGACCGGGGATTACCTGAACGTGCTCAAGATCAAGCCACCGATGGTGACTTCGCGTCGGAGTGTGGATTTCTTCGTGGACATGCTTTCGAAGGTATTAGGGGAGGGGCTGTAACCAATTTTTCTGGATTCGCACAGACCCTGTGGGAGCGGGCAAGCCCGCTCCTACAGGGGATGTGATTATTCAGATATTTATCGGTTTTATATCGGGTTGTTTTCGGTGTGACGTTGAATTCCGCTTCTAATGCCGATATTTATCGGCTATAAAGTCGCACATACCGAGGCGTGGATGAACCATGCCCAATCGTCGCGCACTTGCCCGGAGATGATCCATGAGCCGTATCGTTACCGTCGCCGCCACCCAGATGGCCTGTTCCTGGGATTTGGAAGCCAACCTGGAAACCGCCGAAAGACTGGTGCGCGAGGCTGCGGCCAAGGGCGCGCAGATCATCCTGATCCAGGAACTGTTCGAGGCACCGTACTTCTGCCAGAAGCCCAACCCGGATTACCTGCAACTGGCCACGACCGTTGAAGACAACGTCGCCATCAAGCATTTCCAGAAGGTCGCCAAAGAGCTGCAAGTGGTGCTGCCGATCAGTTTTTATGAGCTGGCGGGCCGCGCGCGTTTCAACAGCATCGCGATCATCGACGCCGACGGCACTAACCTCGGGATTTATCGGAAAAGCCATATCCCGGACGGCCCTGGCTATCACGAGAAGTACTACTTCAACCCGGGCGATACCGGTTTCAAGGTGTGGAACACCCGTTACGCGAAAATCGGCGTGGGCATCTGCTGGGACCAGTGGTTCCCGGAATGCGCGCGCAGCATGGCGTTGCAGGGCGCGGAGATTCTGTTCTACCCGACGGCCATCGGCAGTGAGCCGCACGACAAGACCATTTCGTCCCGTGATCATTGGCAGCGCGTACAACAGGGCCATGCCGGCGCCAACCTGATACCGCTGATCGCCAGCAACCGCATCGGCAACGAAGAACAGGACGGTTACGACATTACCTTCTACGGTTCGTCGTTCATCGCCAACCAGTTCGGTGAGAAAGTCCAGGAACTCGACACAACCGAGGAAGGCGTGCTGGTCCACCGTTTCGACCTCGATGAGCTCGAGCACATCCGCAGCGCCTGGGGTTCCTTCCGCGACCGCCGTCCGAACCTGTATGGTGCTATCAAAACCCTCGACGGTTCTCTGGAGTCCTGATCGTCATGACCACACTAAACAGCACCCCCCGCGCCGACGGTTTCTACATGCCGGCCGAATGGGCCCCACAAACCCAGACCTGGATGATCTGGCCCGAGCGTCCGGACAACTGGCGCCTGGGTGGCAAGCCGGCGCAAGCCGCTCACGTCGCGGTGGCCAAGGCCATTGCCCGGTTCGAACCGGTGACCGTCGCCGTATCCGCCGGCCAGTACGAAAATGCCCGTGCGCGCCTGGACCTGCCGAATATTCGCGTCGTGGAAATGTCCAGCGACGATGCCTGGGTGCGCGACACCGGTCCGACGTTCGTCATCAACAACAGTGGCGAAGTTCGTGGCGTGAACTGGGACTTCAATGCCTGGGGTGGTTTTGACGGTGGCCTGTATTCGCCGTGGAACCGCGACTCGCAGGTCGGCGGCAAGATCCTCGAAATCGAGCGCAGCCCGCGTTACCGCACCGAAGGCTTCGTGCTGGAGGGGGGCTCGATTCACGTAGACGGCGAGGGCACCCTGATCACGACTGAAGAATGCCTGCTCAACCGCAATCGCAACCCTCACCTGGGCCGTGAAGAGATCGAAGCGGTGCTCAGCGCGCAACTGTCCGTGGACAAAATCATCTGGCTGCCGGACGGTTTGTTCAACGACGAAACCGACGGCCATGTGGATAACTTTTGTTGCTATGTGCGTCCGGGCGAAGTCTTGCTGGCCTGGACCGACGACCCGCAGGATCCGAACTACCCTCGCTGCCAGGCCGCGATGAAAGTGCTGCAAGGCAGCACCGACGCACAGGGGCGCCCGTTTACGGTGCACAAGATGCCGATTCCGGGGCCGCTGTACGCCACCGAAGAGGAATGTGCCGGTGTCGATCCGGTGGACGGCACTCAGGAACGCAATCCGTCGGTTCGCCTGGCCGGTTCCTACGTGAATTTCCTGATCGTCAACGGCGGCATCATCGCGCCGAGCTTCGATGACCCGCTGGATGGCCCGGCCAAGGAGATTCTGCAAAGCCTGTTCCCGCAGCACGAAGTGGTCATGGTCCCGGGTCGTGAACTGTTACTGGGGGGCGGAAATATCCATTGCCTTACTCAACAACAACCCGCGCCGCACAAAGAGTGAGTGCAGGCGTAACAGCCTGAGATCCTTACAAAATCGGTCGGATAAAGGTTTATCCCTGACCTTCGGCCAGAAGCCCGCAGCCCGCAAGGACTGCGGGCTTTTTTGTATCCGTCTGCTGACCGTCGCGACACTTTGGCACAGCTCTTGTATCTGTCATGAAGTGAAACGGGGAGGGGGAGAGCTTCGATGTTCTGTCATAAACCTTGGATAAGTTAGCCGCTCACGAACCGGGAGAGAGCGCGGACATGAACGCTGAAGTGAACTTGATGAGCAAGCGGGCACCGCATCCCCTGGCAGTAAACAGCGAATCGCTCCAGGTCCTGGCGCACTGGTTGAAGTCCAATGGAACGCGTCAGATCAGGGAACCTGATCCGCGCCGGACAATGATCGAGCGTTACCCTGCTGGTTTGTTCAGCGAGGCGGAACTGGATGCGTTGTGGGATGTGATAGAAGGATAAGAAGAATAAACAACGGATTGATCAAGACGCTGCCAGGATGGTGGCGTTTTTTATGTCTGAGCCTGTGAGCCCTTCATTTCAACGGCGCTTATAGCTTTTGCGCCTATCTTCAGACGATTCATGAAATTGACACAGACTTCCGGGCCCGACTAGGATGCCCTCCAACGCCTGTGGCCAACCGCCATGACTCAAAATAATAAAAAGGCCCGCCGCGATGTTTCGTGGGCGGGCCTTTTTGTTTCGAGGTGAAAAAAGAGTGCATCAGCGCCGTTTCAGCCGTTCGACACAGCGCGTATCCACCCGTAAACAGGAAAAAAACAAAATGTTAAATAAGCGAATCAGTCTGATCGCTCTGGGGATGTTGAGCGCTACTTCGGCTATGGCCAACGACCAAGCCGAGTCCAAGGGTTTTGTTGAAGACAGCAGCCTTAAAGTGCTGCTGCGCAATGCCTACATCAATCGTGACTACAAAGATGGTCGCCCGGATAAAGCCGAGTGGGGTCAAGGTGCAATCGGTACATTCTCCTCCGGTTTCACCCAAGGCACCGTAGGTGTGGGTGTGGACGCGTTCGGTTTGTACGCGCTGCGTCTGGATGGCGGCAAGGGCCGCACTGGCGCACAAGGCATCGACTTCTTCAAGAAGGGCGACAGCGGCAACGCGGCTGATGACCTGTCCAAGGGCGGCGCCGCGGTCAAGTTCCGTCTTTCCAGCACCGTGTTGACCTACGGCGACCAAATGCCGGCACTGCCCGTGTTGAGCTACGACAACGTGCGTCTGCTGCCAGAAAGCTACACCGGTACTTTGATCACCTCGAAAGAGATCAAGGGCCTGGAGCTGAACGCCGGTCGCTTCACTGCTGAATCGCGCAAAAGTGCCGAAGGTCGCGACAGCGGTGGCCTGAAGTCGATCAACGTATTGGGCGGTAGCTACCAGTTCACCGAACAGTTCAAGGCTGCGCTGTATGCGTCCGACGTTGAAGACGTGCTGAAGAAGCAATACGTCAACGCCAACTACGTGTTCCCGATCGACAAGGATCAGTCCCTGACCCTGGACTTCAACGGCTACCGGACCAAGCTGGACAATTCCTACGTCCGCGAAAACGGCGTAACCGGCGACGACAACAAAATCTGGAGCCTGGCGGCTACCTTCGCTACCGGCCCGCACTCGTTCACCATCGCGCACCAGCGCAGCACCGGTGACAGCAACCTGGGCTACGCCTACGGCGGCTACCAGAAGGATCAAGGTCGTGTGGGCGATGGCGGCAACACCATCTACCTGGCTAACTCCTACTGGTCCGACTTCAACGCCGAAGACGAACGCAGCTGGCAACTGGGCTACGGCCTGGACTTCAGTGCATTCGGCATTCCCGGCCTGAGCTACAACGTGGCCTACGTACGCGGTGACAACATCACCACGTCCACCAGCGAAGGCGGCACCGAGCGCGAGATCTTCAACCAGTTCAAGTACGTCGTACAAAGCGGCCCGGCCAAAGACCTGAGCGTGAAACTGCGTAGCTCGGTTCTGCGTGTGTCGCAGAAATCCAGCGAATACAACGTCAGCGGTAACGAACTGCGTGTGTTCGTGGACTACCCGATCAACATCTTCTGATGATTGCTCGGTGATAGAAGAAAGCCCCGACTGGTTCGGGGCTTTTTTCGTCTCGGGAGGGGCACATTTCGCGAAAAAATTGGTTGAGCACCCTACTTACCGAGTCTGCCACAGCACCTGTGGGAGCGGGCTTGCCCGCGATGGAGGTCAACGGTGACGCGGGTGGTCTGAATGCCTGCGTTGTATGGACGTTTTTTCGCGAGCAGGCCCGCGCCCACAGAGATATCCGCGCTTTAGTCGCTTCGGTTATGCATCGGCGCCTCCAGCACCTTCACCACATCATCAATGATCGCCTTACTCATATCCTGCAAAAAATGCGACGCCCAGGCATGGCGGTCGCTGTCGCGCACCATGGCGGCATCGGCTGCGAGCAGCTTGGAAATGTGCAGCAAATCCGAGGCGTGGGAGAGCGCGCTGATGATGGGAACATCCCGACAGACGCGGAACAGCGGTTCGTTGTTGTGGTAGCAGAAGGGGGTGTAACCGATGGTTTTCAGATCGCTGGGGCAGGTCATTGGGCACCTCCGGTTTTTGAGCCGAGGGTGATAGCGACCGCTACAGTCGAGGTACAAATTTTGGACGGAGTGATAGTGGGCATGCGAAAACTCCTGAATCAAAGTTTGAGCTGCCTATTCGTTATCAGGCGAATGGGTGGCAGCTATGCGCAGGCTGATAAACCGGAGATACAGGAATCCGGCAGACCCGAAGGTCTCCCACGCACAGCCGCCATAACACGGAAATGCTGGCACTAAAAAGCGCCGACAATCGTGATTGGAGGCGCTTGTGCGCCCGTATCTTACTCGGGTTATCAGACCCGGTCGCTGATTTGGCAGCGACGGTTTGAAAGTATCGGGAGATGGAGCGATGCACAATCGTGGCAAATGGTGTTTAAAGTAAAAATACATTACACCAAGTAACTAATGATGTTCCCGCCCCCACCTTTATCCCCATCCCCCACACGCCTACATTTAGCTCCAACACCTACCCATCATCCCGATGAGCAGGTCACTGGAGATCTTCCTCATGCCATTTGTAAGCGTACGCATTACCCGCGACGGCGTTACCTCTGAGCAGAAAGCTCAGGTGATCGCCGAAATCACAGAGACGTTGCAACGCGTGCTCAAGAAGGACCCGCACCTGACCCACATCGTGATCGAAGAAGTCGACACCGATAACTGGGGCTACGCCGGGATTACCACCACTGAGTATCGAAAACAGCTGGCGGAAGAGGGGGGCAAGTCGTGACGGCGCAGGTTTCCATCGACTTCATCTCCGACGTGGTGTGCCCATGGTGCGCATTGGGCGCGACGGCACTGGAGCAAGCGATTGCCAATGTGGCCGGTGAGATTTCGGTTGAGCTGACCTACAAGCCATTCGAGCTGAACCCGAACATGCCCGCCGAAGGCGAAAAAGCCGTCGAGCACTTGATGCGTAAATACGGACGCACCGCGCAAGACGTGGCAGCTGGCAAGGCCATGCAGATCGCTCGCGGTGAAGCCCTCGGCTTCAAGTTCGATCTGGAGAAACGCAGCCATTTCTACAACACCTTCGATGCCCATCGTTTGTTGTTCTGGGCATTGCAGGAGGGGCGGCAGGTGGCACTGAAGAAGATTCTTCTGCGCGCCTACTTCACCGACGGCCAGAACCCGAGTGACCGCCAGACCCTGGTTAGCCTGGCTGCCGAAGCCGGTCTGGATGCAGCCGCGGCGCAAGAAGTGTTGGCCAGCGGGGCGTATGCCCAGGAAGTGCGTGAACTGGAAGGGTTTTACCAGCAGCGCGGCATCAACTCGGTCCCGGCCATGGTCCTCAACGGTCGTCACCTGGTGTCGGGTTCGCAATCGGTCGAGTACTACGAACAGATGTTGAGACAAATGGCCGAGGCCCCCGCCGAAGCCTGATTACTTTCTAAATCATTTATTTGCAGAGGTTCATCATGAGCAATTCGAAAAAAGTCATCGTTATCACTGGCGCCTCCCAAGGTCTGGGCGCAGGCATGGTCAAGGCATTCCGTGACCTGGACTACAAAGTCGTCGCCACCTCGCGTTCGATCAAACCGTCCACCGACCCGGACATCCTCACCGTGGCCGGCGACATCGGTAACCCGGAAGTCGCGCAAAAAGTCATCCGCGAAGCCATCGAACGTTTCGGTCGCGTCGACACCCTGATCAACAACGCCGGCATCTTCGTCGCCAAACCGTTCACCCAGTACACCGCCGAAGACTACGCCAACGTGCTGTCGGTAAACCTGAACGGCTTCTTCTACATCACTCAACTCGCCATCGCCGAAATGGAAAAACACGGCAGCGGCCACGTGGTGAACATCACCACCAGCCTGGTCGACCACGCCATCGACGGCGTGCCATCGGTGTTGGCTTCGCTGACCAAAGGCGGCCTGAACGCCGCGACCAAATCCCTGGCGATCGAATACGCCAAGCGCGGCATCCGGGTAAACGCGGTCAGCCCAGGCATCATCAAGACGCCGATGCACGGCGAAGAAACCCACGCGGCACTGGGCGCCCTGCATCCGGTTGGGCACATGGGCGAAATCAGCGACATTGCGCAGGCGGTGGTGTACCTGGACTCGGCCAACTTCGTGACGGGTGAAATCCTGCACGTGGATGGTGGGCAGAGCGCCGGGCACTGATTGTTCCACGCCTGGAAATGACAAAGCCCTCGTAGTGATACGGGGGCTTTGTTCGGGCTGTATTTAAGCCATATCTGGTTTCACAAGCGCTCCAGCAACCAGAGGCTTCTCGCGACGACCTGTTTATTCAAGCGAGCGCCAGCCGGTGTAAGATGCCCGATAAATGCTCATCATCGAGGCTGTCATGACCGGGATTTCCCTGAATCTGCCGGAAGACCTTTCGAACTCTCTCGCGGATCTGGCCAAGACGAATGGCCAAACCGTGAGCGACCTCGCGGTGGATGTTCTTCGCGATTACATCGAGCATGAGAGAACGCTGGCTGCGCAAATTGAGTTGGCGGTGGAAGAAGCCGACCAAGGTCAATTCGCCTCAGACGATCAGGTTGCAGCGATGCGGGCCCGGCGCTGGAGTAGGCATGCGGGTTGAGTGGCTTGAAAGAGCGCTCAAAAACCTGGAAGACGAAGCAAATTAAATTTCGCTCGAAAATCCCGAGGCTGCAGACGCTTTCTCGGATGCAATTTTCGCGAGTGTAGACACGCTTGCAAGATTCCCGCCCTAGGCCGCGATGGTCGCGTCAAGCACACGCGAGAGTGGGTAGTGCCCAATTGGTCTTATCTTATCCCCTATCGTGTCCGCGGTGATCGCCTTCAAATCCTTGGTGTGTTTCATACGCAGCGTCCTCGCACCAAGTGGTAGGTAAGTAGGCACTTTTTGCGTGGGCGAGGCGCTTCAAGATTAGCCTGCTGGAGCTGGCTAATCATGATCATTTTCGCGGGTCTAAAACTTTACTCGTCTGATTCACTGATTGGTGTGAACTGAGCCAGGAAAGCCTTTGATCGCGGGCAATTCGCGGGTAAAAACTGCCAGCAAGATCGATATACCTGAATACTGGTGACCTGTTTGGGGGCAGGCCGGGAGAAAATGACCATGAGCGCGGGGCATCAAAGCATGCTGCCCATGAAATTATCCCGTTTTATTCATCAGCCATAATTATTGTCAGCTCATAATTCAGCATAAAATTGGGACGTGATTCTTTGTGACGCGAGTGATGAATTCGAGATGTTGTCAAGGGGGTGACAGGCTTTTCGAAATAGGGAAAGGAAGGAGAGAACGAGGTGTAAAAAACACCCGGTTTCAGAAACAACAAAGCCCTCGTATTTCTACGAGGGCTTCGTTTTGTATGGTGCGGCACCAGGAGTCGAAAAATCGGACTTTTTTAATTCAATACAATGAGATAACAGCTATGGTTAATCTGCTATACCCCTAAAGCTACCCTAAGATTTTGCAGTTTTTTCGCTAGGGATTATTCCCATAGCAGGTGCAACGATGTGGTTAATAAATTTCAGAGTCTGCTTTTAGACTTTTGGCCTGCTGAGAGCCATCTTTAAAATCAGGCCGAAGTCGTAAATTTCTTTGATTTAGGCTGCTAAAGCTGCATTTGAGTTATACAAAATTCTCTAAAAATTCCGCGAGAGCATCTCCTTGGGAGTCTACCTGAGAGGAAAGCATGTTAATTCCCCATTGGTTAAGAATGGCTTCTTGGACGGGGTTTGGTCTAGGTGAAAATATGTATGACCGAGGCTGTGCCTCACTATTGCAGTTGGCCTTCCAGATTTTGGATAACTTGTAGAATAGGAACCTTAAATTTATATCGGCAAGTCGGTAACCAATGAATAGTACTGATTTGCCAAGCACGTCCGATCGCAATTTAATATCTAGAGGTGTTTCGAATTCTAATCTTTCAAAATAACTAGTTTCATCAAGTACTATCGAGGTGTCATCATCGAAGTCTCCGTGAAACTTAATTATTTGAGTGCTTCCAGGTCTTATTTTAGTTACGTCAGATACTGATGCTATTTTGGTGTATGGCTTTTGGAAGTGATCGAATGTGTTTTCGAGCCATCGATCATAGTTTGTAGTATAAATTATTGGAAAGTTGGCTTTTGCAATCAGTTCATGAATTTTCGACGATTCGATATTGATAGTCGGAGCATGCCAGCTTCGGTCCATCCAGCTTCGGAGGGGACCGATACTACCTTTTTTGATCCTATAATATTCGGCAAGGGCGTAATGATCGCCAAATGTCTTATAAATCTCAGGGTCATACCCTAGTTCTTGAGCGATTTTGTCGATCAGTTCGCCCCAAGATGGAAGCCCCAGATTGGTGGATACTCCAGCACCAACGAAAAGTATAACGTTGCCTTGCTTAAAAGATGATAGTAACTGTTCCATCAAGTATTTCCATCTTTAAGAAACTGTTTAAATTTATCGAATGCAATACGCCTCATCGATATGTCATTTTTTCTATCCCCCATTTCCGCGAAAGTTTCAGTAAAGCCTTCTGGAATAAAAACACAATCCCACTGAAAGTCTCTGTTTCCTCGGGGTTCAGCAGATATGGTGCCTTTTATTGCACCTTCAAAAAGATGGATTTTCATAGAGTCGCAATATCCAATTATCGTTTTTGCGACCAAGTTAGTATTTTCCCCGGATCCAAACAGGGTCGAAAATTTGTCAGCTTGAAGCTTGTCCCAAAAAATCTGTGTTAATCCACCTGGGAAGCCATTGAGGCTGTCAATATAGAGACCAGTATGCTCGACGAAAACAGGACGTCCTATTATATTGAAAGCCTTCAGTAATTTATCTCTGACCAAACTATCAACATTCTCAGTTTGGATTTCATCAATTGAGTATCGGGCAGCAACGACCTCTACTCCAGTATCCTGAAGTATTTGTTGGACTTCTTGGACTTTGAAGTTGTTTTTTGAAACAAATCTAATTTTCATTTTGATCTTCCATGAAGCTATATTTTCTTTGTAAGGTCAGCATGTTCTCGAGGATGGCACTATTTTCTGTTTCTTTATAGAACTCATTATAGTCATCGCTAATGCTCGCACCGTGAATTGCCGGATTGTCCGAGCAAATAACGAATGGTACACCGAATTTTATGAACTCGCATACAGGGTGGGACTCGCTTGATTTTACAGCACCTGTTAGGCGGTTGCTAATAGGGCATACCTCTACACATATATCGCGCTTGTGCATCAATTCCATGATTTTAGTTGATTTGAATGCGGCTGTACCGTGTCCAATCCTGTCAGCATCAAACTCGGTGATAGCTTCTATAATATTTTGGGGGTTGCCTGTTTCCCCTGCGTGTATAGTGACTTTTAATCCTAAATCAGATTTTGCTTTCCGATATAACTGAGGGAGCTCTGTTGGAGATACGGTATCTTCGTTGCCAGCTAAATCTAGTCCTACTATTATTCCGGGCTTACCAATAGATGCATAAGCGGCTAAGAGGGTACGTAGATGTTCCGCAGCGTAATCCCCGCGTGAAACCGTTAATATCAGCCCGCCCCTAATACCGTATTTTAATGAGGCGCTGTAAATCTCTTCGGTCAACCACAAGAGCGCCTCGGGTACTGTGACGTTATTAAGGAGTGCAAGATAAATTACGCTACTCCGTAACTCGACAAACTTTACATTCTGAGCTGCTAGGTTTTCGAATGCACTAAAAACCATTAAATTGAGAGCTGTGCGACCTTGAGGAATAAGCCTTAAAACTTGCCAAGGCTTTAGATATGTCTGAAGGTCAGGGGAAGGTGTAAACCTGGTGAGGTCTCTTTCTAAATTAAAATTATCAGGAATTTCTGCTCCCTGCTGCTGGAGTAAATCAATAACTAGGCGAGTACTGACGAGGCCATTTAAGTGTACGTGTAGCTCACCCTTTTCCATGCTTTTAAAATCGTGTTCCATCAGAGAGGTCTTCATCAATAAAAAGTTGATCTAGAGGCTAAATTGCGCTGGTAATATGAAGGGTGCGAAATAGGCAGTAAAGATCTCTAGGCTTATAATTGGTAACAAGGCTTTAGACGCAGTTACAAGCTGAAAATCCTTGGGTGACGATTTTATTAGATCCGGACTCATCGAGTCCGGACGTACTGCTGGGGGGCATCCCATACCCCCTTTTGATATATTGGTCCAGAAGCTAATTATCTTGGAAATTACTTCAAGAGCTCAATTCGCTTTCTTCTAAACTTGAACCAATAACGGATAGCTCAAAGTTGTTAACTTCGGCCATCACATAGGCCAGATGGTGGCTAGTGTCATTGGTAATCCATTGTGGGTGACCCCCCATACACTCTTTCTTGCTGCATTCTAAAATACGGTTATCACCCCAGCTAAAGGTTTCCCCCATATAGTATCTAGACTCAACAACAGTTTTGGCGAGCCCCCACATTTGTTGACCTTTTCCAGGAAGCTTCATGGAGTGACCGCGAACTATGAAAAAGTGCTTATCGATCGTATATCTGATTTTTCCATTAGCGTGAGGGTTTCGAATGCCTTCGTTACTCGACGGACCTCGTACACCATAGTCACTATAGATGATCCGCAATTTCGGATTGCTTTGACGGATCGCTTGCCATACCAACATTTCTTTGCGTGGAATGATATCTGATGTATCGGGTTTCTTTACAGCTAGATCAATTGATTTAGGCAGTGAGCATCCTGATACAGCAATGTAGCTGAATGCGTATTTTTCAAGGATAGAAAGAATTGAATCTACCTTATCCAGCATGTCTACAACGGACCAACCGGTCACGTCGCCAAAATCAATTAGGCAAGAGCAGTTGCTTGGTTCAAGTGACAAACCGTCTAAGATAGACTCAATGTTCTCTTCGAAAAACTCTGGCTCTTCGGTGTCCTCTAAGGCTTGAAGATCAAGGCGTATACAGGATTGATGTAAAAGTTCTGGATCTAAGTTTTGTAGTGCCAATCGATAAGCTTGGTTTTCCCAGCGGTCATATCCGATTATTGGACGGATATTAACTCCGAGCGCAGTGAGTCTGCCATAAATATATTGGACGATATGCTCTCCAGACTCTACAGTCGCGTCTGGTTGCCAATGGAAGGCATCGACCATCGATGTTCTGCCTTTCCATACAGCGGCAATCCTATCAGTCACTTCGTTTAGGTACGCTGTGGTCAGATGAGCGCATCCTTCAAAACGCTTTGCTTCAGTAATGTTCTTGCCGATACGTGGGATTTCAAACAAAGGGCAAGTTCGGTCGGCAGTTATCTTGCTCATTTGAGCAACTGCTTTGAATTCGCTATCCATTGCTTTGAGAACAGGTATGTATCGAGGGGTCATTTGAAAACCTCGTAATCAGCTGTGGATAAAAACAACGATTTTACTTGGTGCTGCCCTGTCAAATCTGGAAAGCTACTATAATTTCCAGATTCTTTCCTCAATCTACCGGCAATTATAGCTGGATGGATTCTAAGCTCTCTTGCTAATGCCTCTATGTTTTCTCTATTTGGGGAGATAAAGGCATCACTTCTTCTCCAGATTCCTCTAGGAATAAATGCCTCTCGCGCCAATCGATTGGCTTCCGCCTCACGCCGATCCTCCGACTCTGTATTAAGATCGTCTAAAAAGGCATCTTCATTCCCTACATGCTTCCAAATATGGGCGACCTCATGAAGCAGCGTGAACCAGAAGTTGTCTAGCCTATCGTATCTCAGTGTTAACGCGACAATTGGAGTGCCATCATTATCTTTCAGAGCTGCACCGTCCAATTGAGTGCCTTTAAGGTGAGGCTCAATTACTACTGCTATTCCTTGCCTTTCCAAATACTCTACAGCAAGTAGCGGGCCGCGTTCCGACCAGCTAAGTTGTGCGAGCTCTCTTAAAAAATTGCTGGAAATATTTTCACTGTTGAACGGGCCAAGTTTTGGTTTTCTTATACGTGCGGATTGTATTACTCTAGCTAGCCAAGCATAAAGGGAGTATTGGGTTGTTGGAGATTTTGCTTCTCCCGAAAGCGTTCTTCGAAATGCTGCGGCTCCGAACTGTAATCCTGCGTCTGAGATGAAATGTTTAACAATATCTTCAACCGAAGTTTTTGCTTGAAATGAAAAGTTTTGCAGCCATCCCCTACGTGTCATTTCTTTAATTGGAAATTTCGACCAATCTATATCTTGTTTTGTTTGCTCGTTATCAGGGCTTGATAAACCTATAAGAGTTTCTGCAGATATGCCCAGTCCAAGTGATAACGCTCGAATCATTTGAACGGTTAAAGGTCTTTTTCTATTTAAAACTTCTGAAACCCGACTGCTGGTACCGAAGTAGGGAACGAGGTCTGCCTGCTTCAATCCCTTTTCTTGCATGCGAAAGAGAATTGCATCAATTGGATCTGGCGGCTCAACTGGGTACTTACTATTTTCGTAGGCTTCAAGTAGGACAGTGAGTACTTCAAGTCTGTCACTATCAGTAGTGTAAAGGGATGGATTTTTGGCCATCAGTACCTGAACTTCTTCAAGGTATGCTCGGTACTGTTCGTCTGTCCGGATAACCTTAGTGTCCATGGGTGTCTTCGCTAACTTTTAGATCTGTAATAAGGGCTACACCCTGCGGGAAGACGATTAACAGTTGTATCGTTAAGCCGCCATTACATACAGGGAATAAAAACGTACCATTGCCAGTGTTTTTGGCATTTGGGAATTGGCTGCTCACTTCAGTGGGATGCTTCCAGTGAGCGCTCATGACCTCAGACGCCCAGGTTCGCACCCACTTCTCAATTTCGCTGCCGATGCCTTTCAAGCTGGCTAGCTTTTCACGTCCGATGAGTCGCATATTTTTTCTTCCCGATTTGGGAGGATAATGCTCGGATTAGATAAGGCTGTCAATATCCCAATTTGGGAAAACTATCTATGCGTAAGCGTCAGTGCTTTTCCCACGAAGGCTTTCGCGTGATGGTTGGCTCTCTTGGGGTGGGGCGGAAATCCACAAGGTCGTTTCTCCTTGTTTTGACTGACTATCATTCCCACAAGCTATGGGTCTAGAGCAGACAATTTGATGGTACGTAACGTCCAGGTCTTTCCGGCCCTTTTGCAAACCAAATGCGCGGTAACCAGATAGTAGGCCCGTGTGTAGGGGGAGTGCTGGGCTAGATGAATGTCGAAAAACCAGACGAGATGCTTTCGTTGCCAGGTCCAAGGATTGTCTCGTTGCCAGCGATCAGAGATCGCCGCTTGAATGATCTTTGCCTGGCGTATATGACGCTCGCGTGTGGCATGCGATCCGGTCAGGACGGCAGCCAGGAAAAGCTCGATGTCGAATGGCTTACTCACGTCCTACCGCCGATATAAGCTGACACAATGTCGACCCTGCCGTGGCCCAGTTCATAGCTGATTTTGGTTCTGGTTTCCTGATCGAGACGCGGGTCGAGCTGGTAGCATCTGCCTCCGTTGATCGGCGCTTGATGGTGGGAGAGCTGCTCATAGCGTTCGCACGCATAGGCCGCCCGCAATTCGTGAAACCCTTTAAGGTTGTGCGTATGGAGGATGTCCCGGGCAGGCCGAACGACGCACTGCCTGAAGTCGCGAAAGCTTTCGTGCGGAGCTAACAGGTTGCGGCTACCGTCGGGCGAGACTTGTTCGGCAAACCTCAGCGCGTCACGAATATGATCATCTACCGTAATCCATCGATGTGCCGACGCACCCGAGCGCCCACCTTTGGTGCCATCCTGGATGTTGATCCTGCCGAATTGGTTTGCCTCACGTTTTAGGCGTACAAGGTCGGCCAAGATAGCCTCTCGCAAGCGCATTCCGGTGGCTCTTGCCAACTGTGTAATAGCGGCGGCACGGGGATGCTGTTCGCGAAGCGCGTCGATAATGCGTATCACCTGTTCACGATCCTGACCTTGCGGTATCGCTGAGCGGACCGTGGTGCGCTGCATTCCCAGCTCTTTGCTCGGACTCGGTACTTTTACATACTGATCACCGCGAAGCGCGGCCATGGTCCGATTCACACTAGACAGTCGGTTTTGTGCAGTGGCGATGGCCAGCTCGCCTTGTTCAACTTGATTTCGGAGGTGCCCGGCGTAGTCCTGCAAGGTCTGCCGATCAATTTGCCGCGCATCGTTGAACCCCGGTCCATCTTTTGATCGACACCATCGTACAAATGCTTGCCACCGATCACTGTGTGCTTTGACGGTCCCGTAATGCCCGTCGCCAAACAGATCTCGTAGCGCTTGCGGCCCGGCATAGCTCAGTTGCCGACCATAGCCAAAATTGCGCCCGTCACGTTTACCTACCAGTGCCATGATCGAACTCCTCTCGAAGCCAAAACTTTTAAAACCTTCCCCACGTCATCCCGCCAAGGATGTTGAGTGTTATCAGGGATCAAGGCCCCTGCGACCTGTGAGGTTTGTCCACTAACGCGGGACTGACGGCTCTTTACGACCGGGAGCTTGGGCATCTCATGATCTGGCCTCCTGAACACCTCCGAAGAGGTGGGCGGGTGGAGGCTGCACTGGCTTACGAGACCAGCGCCGCGAGATCCTGAGTCGGGTGAAGGCAGTGATGCGATGACCGGGGCATGCCTGACTGTCAGTCAGGTGCAGTCCATTCCGTCGGCTGCGGCACCATCATCTGCATCGCTGTTGCTAGTGACTTCGGTGTTTGTCACGCCGATTGTCACGAGGGGGAATGCCGCAAAGCCCTGTACGAGTTGGGCTGCAGCAGTGGTAGGAGCGCCCGTCTCTTTCCGGAAGAAAGAGACGGGCGCAGGTTGGCGCAAGGAAATGGCCAAGCGGATAGGTTGCTGCAGGGCAGCTATGAAAGGGAATGAGTTGCCGCAGTGGGCACACTGATAAAAGTAGGCATCCATCACATCGCTGTGACCGTGCGAGCCGCCGGACGCTAATCGCACTTTGGGAGAACCACCACGGTGTGGCGTAGCCTTAAAGGTTCTGGCTACCTGGGTTGCTGTCAACGACAGCGCTTTGCCAGATCTTTTCTACGCCTGTGGATAATTCGGGTCAAGACTCGAATTTTCGGGAGTTCTGCGGCTGTGGATGAAATTATCCACCGGTGGAAATCAGTGGTTTTCCACAGACAGTTGCGCGGGCTTTAGATTTTTTAAGTGAGGTCCATCCAAGCAGGGCGGCTTTGCAGCCCTGCTTGGATGGACCCGCGTGAACAAGCGGATCACTCAAATATGAAGACCGAGTGCTTACTCAGTTGCGCCACGTTTTGCTTTTAAGCGAGTGACGTTCGCTCCGGTCTGGTTCGCGAATTCGTGTGGAGTGACATGCTCCTGCCGGTTGGCCTCCAGGTACCGGCTCCACCAGTTCATGATCAGCCTGCGCTCCTCGATGAACTCGGCCTTGTGGATGTAAGCGGCGCGGACGTTGTTGCGCTCCTTGTGGCTCATTTGCCTTTCAATGGCGGTCTCGGACCACAGCCCTGACTCGATCAGTGCGCTGCAGGCCATCGAACGAAACCCATGTCCGCAGATATCGGTTTTGGTGTCGTATCCCATCGTCCGAAGCGCGTTGTTCACGGTATTTTCGGACATGGGCTTCCAGGGTTTGGCATCCCCTGCGAAGACCAATGCGAATTTGCCTGTGAGTGCATGGATTTTTTCGAGTAGCGCCACTGCTTGCGGCGATAAGGGTACTAAATGGATATCCCCTGCCATCTTCGTACCCCTTGTGGAAAAGGGTACTCCCTCCAGCGCGGGTCGAGTGTCCGGTATCTCCCAGGTGCCGCGCTTGAGGTCGAACTCGCTCCAGCGGGCGAAACGCAGCTCGCTGGATCGTACAAACACATGCAGCGACAGCATCACCGTCAGACGGGTAAGTGCCCGGCCTTTATAGGTGTCGATCCGCTCCTGCAGTTCCGGCAGTCGCGATAAGGGTAGAGCGGGGCGATGTACCACCCGCGGGGCTTTGATCAAGCCTTCGAGGTCGTAGGCAGGGTTTGCGGTTATAAGTCGGAGGCGTTTTGCCTCGCGCATGATGCTCTGCAGGTAGTTTTGTACCCTTAAAGCAACGTCTATCGTTCCGCGCTTCTTGATTGCTTCCAGGGGCTGCATGAGGTCATGGGTGTCGAGGTCGACAATGGCGCGGGCGCCGATCAGCGGGAACACGTGGGTTTTGAGGCGGCTCATCACAGTCTTGGAGTGGCCTGGTGCCCACTTGGCCGACATTTCCGTATGCCAGTCGAGCGCAACGCTTTCAAAGGTTCTGCCTTTGATTACGGCTTCCGCCTTGGCTTGGTGCTTGGTCTCTATGGGATCAATGCCGTCCGCCAGCATTCGCTTGATTTCCAAGCGCTTGCGGCGTGCATCGGCGAGGCCAATGACGGGGTAGTTGCCGAACGAGGTCAGTCCTTCGCGTCCGTCAGGTTTGACGTAACGGAGCCGCCAGCCTTTGCGGCCATTGGGTTGGACTAGGAGGTAGAGGCCATCGCCGTCGAAAAGCTTGTAGGCGTGGTCTGTAGGTTTTGCCAAGCGGCAAGCTGCGTCGGAGAGCGGAGCTGTGGTGCGCGACATAAGGGTACTCCCTTTTATCGAAGTGACCTGTATCCCAAACTCTACCCTTAAAACGGTTGGAATCCACCAGTTTCTGACGGAAACCGATGGAACGCTAAAACGAAAAAACCCGCCAGAAGGCGGGTTTTTCGGGGGTTCCAGAGATTTTGAAAGCTTTCTATGGAACCTTGTATGGTGCCGGCACCAGGAGTCGAACCCGGGACCTACTGATTACAAGTCAGTTGCTCTACCAACTGAGCTATACCGGCGTGTTAGGGCGACGATTATAGCGATTGGGCGGCTTCTGTAAACCCCTGAATTCAGACTATTTTTACGTGGGTGTCGGGCCGGCCTCGCGGATGCTTGCGCGGGGCCGGCCGGGGGGTGGATTACACGCCGTTTTTGACCGCGTTGATCAAGTCCTGGCTCAGTACCTGGGCGGGGGCAACTTGCACGCTTTGCGTGTAGAACGGCGGCAGGTTCTGGGCCAGTGTCGATAACGTTTGTGCCGTGGTGTTGCCGGGTAGCAGCACGTATTGCAGGTTCGACGGATAGCTCTGGGGCACCGGGCCTTCCATGGTGGATCCGTAGGCGCCGAAGGTCATGACGGCTTGCGGGGTTGTCGGGTCGGGGGCGTAGAGGAAAACAAAGGTGCCGTACTTGGGATGGGTTAGGTATTCGCCTGCTTCAGCGCGCACAGCCGGGTCGGGGTCGTTCATCAGGGTCCAGCGCATGACTGCGTAGTTGCGGGTGGTTTCCATGAAGGCTGTGCGAATCGGCGACTGGTACTCCGCTCCGCCCTGGCACACCAGAAGGTTGCCGAATGGATCAATCAATGCCACCGAGTTGAATACCTTGCTCTGTTGCGCGGTTTTCAGCAGTGGCGGGGCGAGTTCGGCGCCGGGATCGCGGGGGTTGGCCGATTGAACGGTCAGCGCGAACGGGCTGAGGGCCGTGAGTGCCTGGCGGACTTTGCTATTGGCGGGCAAGGTGGCGGGGTTTTTCAGCTGATCGGGTGGCAGGCCGCTGTTGTTGCTGGCGTCGCGCACGGTGTTGACGCTTGCAGAGAAGATGGAGCTGCAGAGGAAGTACGCCGCCGAATCGATGCTCTGGCCACCGAACACCGGGCTGGTCGAACCCTGATACGCCCGGCTGACCGGCGCTGCAATGGCGTAGTAGGCCCAAGTGCTCTGCGCTTGCTGGCGGATTTTCGGGGCAAGCGTCGGAAAGTTGAACTGGCTGTTGTAGTTGATGCCGGCGTAGTCATCGATCGCACTGACGGCGACGTTGAATCCTGCTGTCAGCAGTGAACCGGCGCACATGGCGCAGGGGTCCAGCGTGGTGACGATGGTTAACTGATTGGGCGGTGGCAGGCTCAGCCGCGCCGCATTCTGGTAATACCAGTCCACCAGCTGCCGCTCGCCGTGGGCGGTGGGGTCGTGGGGCAGGAAGAAAGTCGTGGTGTTACCGGGAAACGGCATCAGCACGTTGTTGTGCATCACGGCGATCAGTTCGCCCGTGGCGTTGTTGATGATGGCGCCGCCCACGGCGAAGGTCTGTTGCAACGCGGCGTAGATGGCTTGGTTGGCGACGGTGTCGACGGCTTCCTGCGCACTGTTCAATGTGCTCATTTTTTCTCGCTCCTTGCTGTCCTTGAGCGTCAGTGAGTTCTGACGTTTGGCAACAATAGTCGAGGATTTCCAGGCGGTTTATGTTCTTTTGGCTTAATGCTTATGCACAACGGAATGTCTATTGCACTTGACGCCACGCGAAAATGTGGATCTGTTCTCATTTGACCGCAAATAACTGTTTTTGCGGTTTTTTCTACCCATGTACGAAAATTGAACAGATGGGTTTCAGCAGTGAAACAGGCGAATAGATTGGATCCATGATTTTTAGTCAACAGAGTTATCCACAGGCTGCGTAGGATTAATCGCGTTCGGCGAGCAGCAAGAAATTACGTGGCGTGAGCGGCGTTTCGCAGAAGGTTCCGAGGCGAACGGTGTAACCCTGCTGTCTGAGGAAAAGTGCTCGATCCAGCACCAGCCAAAGCTCCAGTGGGCGTCGGAAAAGTCCGCGCACGAGCTCCACGTTGCGCACTTCAGCCAATCGCCGCCAGCCAGCGGCTTCAACGGCCGGCCAATCCTGGGTTCCGATTGTGGATAACTCCTTGAGTGCGGCCAGATGATGGCAGTATTCGGGGAAGGGTTTATCCAGCCAGGCACTGGGCAGCGACGGTGTGGGCAAGTATTCATCCACCCCGCGCAGTTGCCGCTGCAGCAGGTCGAATGCCAGGCGGCGGGCCATGGAGGTGTCGCGCTGACGGCGGACGCGGGCGCCGGCGGTGACGGTTTCACTCATCGGCAGTGAGAGATCGTCGAGATTGAGCTGTAGCTCGGAGTGAGCCGCCACCGAGGACATCGCCTGATAGTGCGTCAGACGGATTCGGTTATAGCAGCACGGCGCGACGGCCAACTGTTTGCAGCCTGCGGCGCTGGCGAGCTGGAGCAGTCGCACGTGCAAATCGCCACAAGCGTGCAGCGCCACTGGCGTATGGCCTGCGCTCAATAACGAGGCTGCCTCGGGTGCGAGCACGTTTTGCTCGACATGCCGTGCAATCAAATGATGACGCTGGCTGAGGGCCTGACCACTGACCAACAGGGCCGGATCATATTCAACGCACGTGAGCGCCTGACCGGTCTGCAGCAACCGTCGCCCCAGGTGGCCCTTGCCGGAGCACCAATCCAGCCAATGTGTTGCAGGCCTGGTGAACGACAACCGACTGGCGAACGCCTCGATTTGCTGCCATTTGCGCCCCGGAACATCGACATTCAATCGATGCACGGCCGCTTCGAGGGCCTGCCCTGGCAATTGCCCCACTGCGCTGAGTTCAATGGACCGCGCCGCCAGCGAAGCAAACGGCTCAGGTGCTTGTTCCAGAAACGCGGGTTGGTTATGCGCGCTTTCCGCCGCTTCCAATGACCTGGCACGCAGCCATGCGGCCATCGCGGGGTAGGACGCTTCCCAAGGAAGTTGCAGATGAGTGAACGGCCTGGGTTTCCACAGCGCCTGATGCTCGAGCAGAAAAGCATCCAGCGCCATGAATCGGGCGAGCAGGGCCTCGCCCGTCAGTACATCGCCATCAACGACCCTGGCAGGCATCGACGCGCAACCAGCGCTCCAGCTGCTTGAAGCCGTGCACCAGGACAAAGGTCATCAACAGGTAGAACATGCCGGCGGCAAAGAAGATCTCCACCGGCAAGTAGGTCCTGGCAATGATGGTGCGCGCCATGCCGGTCAGTTCCAGCAACGTCACGGTGCTGGCCAGGGCACTGGCCTTGAGCATCAGGATCACTTCGTTGCTGTAGGCCGGCAAGCCGATACGCGCTGCGCGAGGCAGGATGATGTAGAACAACGCCTTGCTGCGGGACATGCCCAGCGCGCGTGCCGCTTCGATCTCGCCCGGTGGAATGGCCTGGATTGCACCGCGCAGGATTTCTGCAATGTAGGCGGCGGTGTGCAACGTCATGGTTGCCGTGGCACACCAGAATGGATCGCGCAGGTAGGGCCACAACGAACTGTTACGTACGGCGTCGAACTGCGCCAGGCCGTAGTAGACCAGGAACAGTTGAACCAGCAGCGGCGTACCACGGAAAAAGAAGATGTAGCCGTAGGGAAAAGCCCGCACCCACCACAGGCGCGACGAGCGTGCGATGCCCAGCGGGATGGCCAGCAGCAGGCCGGCGATGACCGCGATGGCCACCAGTTCCAGGGTCAGTGTCGCGCCCTGAGCCAGTCTCGGCAGCCACTTGATGATGACTTCCCAGTTCATTGGGTGCTCCTCGCGAAGCCGCGAGCGGCGCGTTTTTCCATGAAGTGCATGCCGGCCATGGCAAGTACGGTGAGACCCAGGTACATGAACGCGGCCACCATGTAGAAGGTGAATGGCTGCTTGGACACGGTCACGCCGATCTGCGCGTGGCGCATGATTTCTTCCAGGCCGATGACCGACACCAATGCGGTGTCCTTCATCAGGATCATGAACAGGTTGCCCAGCCCGGGCAGGGCGATGCGCCACATCTGCGGCATGATCAACTTGGTGAAGATTCGCCACTTCGACAGGCCCAGGGCCACGCCGGCCTCACGATGACCTTTGGGGATGGCGAGAATTGCGCCGCGAAACACTTCAGTGGCATAGGCACCGAAGCACAGCCCCAGCGCAATCACGCCGGCAGCGAAGGCATTGAGTTCAAGGTCGGGATTGCCGAAGAACTCACCCAGGGCACGCATCAGGTTGACTGTGCCGAAGTAGATCAGCAGCACCCAGAGCAATTCCGGGATGCCGCGAACCAATGTCGAATAAGTGCCGCCAAGCCATTGCAGGGGCTTGTACGGGGAAGTCTTGGCCAGGGCGCCGAGCAAACCCAGCACCAGCCCCAGGCATAGGGCCGAGAGTGCCAGTTTTACCGTCATCAGCGCGCCAGCGGCAAGCGCCGGGCCGAATCCGTAGAGGTCGATAATCATGTATTTCTTTTCAAATCGCGGCAGGCAAGGCCGGGGACCGGCGCCGCTTCAAGCGACGCCGCTCCGGCAGGTCAGTATCAGTAGATGCTGAACGGGAAGTACTTGTCGTTGATTTTCTTGTAGGTGCCATCAGCGACGATTTCTTTCAGCGCAGCGTTCAGCTTCTCGCGCAGCGGGTCGCCTTTACGCACGGCGATACCGATCTTGTCGCTTTCTTCCACCGGGTCGCCCTTGAATTCGTAGGACTTGCCGGCGTCGCTTTTCAGCCACTCGTAGTTGACGTACTTGTCGGCGAGGATGCCGTCCAGGCGGCCGGAGGTCAGGTCGAGGTAGGCGTTTTCCTGGGTGTCGTAGAGCTTCAGTTCAACGCCAGGCATGTGGTCTTCCATCCAGGTGCCGGCGAGGGTCGCACGTTGTGCGCCGATCACTTTGCCTTTCAGGGAAGCTTCATCGATCTTGAAGTCGACGTCTTTCTTGGCAATGAACTGCAGTTTGTTCGAGTAGTACGGGTCGGTGAAGTCCACCGCTTGCTTGCGCTCGTCGGTGATCGACATCGAGGAAATCAGGAAGTCGAACTTCTTGGCGTTCAGGGCCGGGATGATGCCGTCCCAGTCGGAGGTGACCACGGTGCAGTCGACTTTCATCTTGGCGCACAGGGCGTCGCCGATTTCCTTGTCGAAGCCGACGACGTTGCCGCTGGCATCCTTGTTGTTGAACGGCGGGTAGGCCGCTTCGATGCCCATCTTCAAGGTTTCGGCCATGGCGCCGGCGCTGAACGCCAGGGTGACGGCGGCGGCCAGGAAGACCTTTTTATAGTTCTGCATGTGGGTAGCTCCGTTAGCGGTTGCTGGACATGAATTGTTTGCAGCGCGCCGAAAGCGGGTTTTCGAACACCTGCTGTGGCGATCCTTGCTCTTCTACCAGGCCCTGGTGGAGGAACACCACTTCGCTGGACACCTGACGAGCAAAGCTCATTTCGTGGGTGACCAGCAACATGGTGCGGCCTTCTTCGGCCAGTGCGCGGATGACATTAAGTACTTCCTGGACCATTTCCGGGTCAAGGGCGGAGGTGGGCTCGTCGAACAGGATCACCTTGGGTTGCATCGCCAGCGTGCGGGCGATGGCGGCGCGTTGTTGCTGGCCACCTGAAAGTTGCGCCGGGTAGGCGTGGCGCTTGTCGGCGATGCCGACCTTGGCCAGCAGGGCTTCGGCGACCTCGATGGCCTCGGCCTTGCTTTGGCCGAGCACACGGCGCGGTGCTTCGATGATGTTGTCGAGCACGCTCATGTGCGGCCACAGATTAAAGTTTTGAAACACAAAACCAATCTCGCTGCGCAGGCGATTGATCTGTTTATTGTCGGCGGCGTGCAACTCGCCGTTTTTGGCGGCTTTGAGCTTGAGCTCCTCACCGGCGACCAGAATCTGCCCCTGATGCGGGTTTTCCAGCAGGTTGATGCAGCGCAGGAAGGTGGACTTGCCGGAGCCGGAGGAGCCCAGGATCGAGATCACATCGCCGTCACGGGCGGTCAGCGATATGCCTTTGAGCACCTCAAGCTGTCCGTAGCGTTTGTGCAAGTCGCGGATTTCAAGCGCGGGCGTGGCCTCAGCCATGTGCGTTCCTCATAGTGTGATGCGCTCCTGCTGTTGGCGGGCCTTCCTGACGAGGCGGCCAACCTAGCATAGCGTCTGAATGCCAGCCAACAGCGCTGCGGGCCCTAAACGCGCGGTGTGCGACAGGTTGTCGCATCGGCGCAGCAGACTGTCGCCCTGCTATCAACCGAACAGCCGTTTGAACCCTTCTCGCCCATGAAAAGCGCGACGGCATTCGCAAAAGGGGCGCGATGTTGCCAGCTTTGTCGGGGTGTTGGAAGCGCTAACGGGCCAAACGTTAGCGTTGCGCACTTTAATTGTGCGTCTGGCGATTTTTTAGTGTGTTTCTGGTGCGCTGATTCGTTACGAAAGTGAGTCGCAGGGTAACGTTCTGGCAAATTGCCATTAATCTCAATGGGTTGCGATGACTGTCCGGTCGCGCTACAGGCCCCGAAGTTGAAGACTTTGAAACATTTTGGCGCAATATTTGCGTGCAGAATCCGGAACGCCCTGTTGGTTTCTTTTTACGAGAAGGAATGCCAGACCGGGCAGAAGCACATCGCTTTCCTTTACAAAGGTAGTTTCAATGAGCAGTACCCCAAGCTCCAATGGCCTCGAACAGGGGCTCAAACCGCGTCATGTGACCATGCTGTCGATCGCCGGGGTTATCGGTGCCGGCCTGTTCGTCGGCTCCGGCCACGCCATTGCCGCCGCCGGCCCTGCCGTACTCCTGGCTTATGCCGCCGCCGGTATGCTGGTTGTTCTGGTCATGCGTATGCTCGGTGAAATGGCGGTCGCCTCGCCGGACACGGGCTCCTTCTCGACTTACGCTGATCGCGCGATCGGTCATTGGGCCGGATTCACCATCGGCTGGCTCTACTGGTGGTTCTGGGTGCTGGTCATCCCGCTGGAGGCCAACGCCGCCGCGACCATCCTGCACGCGTGGTTCCCGGGTGTGGACATCTGGGCCTTCGCCCTGGTCATCACCATGTTGCTGACCGTCACCAACCTGTTCAGCGTGAAGAACTACGGTGAGTTCGAATTCTGGTTCGCCCTGCTTAAAGTGGTAGCGATCATCGGTTTCATCATCCTCGGTTTGGCGGCGATCTTCGGTTTCCTGCCGGGCAGCCAGGTCAGCGGTGTGTCGCACCTGTTCGATACCCAGGGTTTCCTGCCTAACGGCATGGGCGCGGTGCTGGGTGCGATCCTGACCACCATGTTCTCCTTCATGGGCACCGAGATCGTGACCATTGCGGCCGCGGAATCGAAGAACCCTGGCAAGCAGATCTCCAAGGCCACCAACTCGGTGATCTGGCGGATCGGTTTGTTCTACCTTGTGTCGATCTTCATCGTCGTGGCCCTGGTGCCATGGAACGACCCGGTCCTGGCCAGCGTTGGTTCCTATCAGACCGTGCTTGAGCGCATGGGCATCCCGAACGCCAAGATGATCGTCGACATCGTCGTATTGGTCGCTGTGACCAGTTGCCTGAACTCGGCGCTGTACACCTCGTCGCGCATGTTGTTCTCCCTGGGCAAGCGCGGTGACGCGCCGGCCGTCGCCACTCGCACCAACAAGAGCGGCACGCCTTACTGGGCGGTGATGTTGTCCACTGGCGCGGCCTTCCTGGCCACGTTCGCCAACTACGTGGCCCCGGCCGCCGTGTTCGAATTCCTGTTGGCCAGCTCCGGCGCCATTGCACTGCTGGTGTACCTGGTAATCGCGATTTCGCAACTGCGCATGCGCAAGCAGCGTGTGGCGCGTGGCGAGAAAATCGTCTTCAGCATGTGGCTGTTCCCAGGCCTGACCTACGCGGTAATCGTTTTCATCGTCGCGGCCCTGACCATCATGGGCTTCCAGGACGCCCACCGCGTGGAAATTCTCGCGACCGGCCTGCTCAGCGTACTGGTGGTGGCAACCGGCTTGCTGGTGGCGCGCCGTCGTCGCAGTGAGCGTTTGAGTGCTGCTGTGGCGCGCTGAGGCCCTGGCCTGAGCTGTTGAAACGGAAAAAGGCCGCCTGTCAGTGATGACAAGGCGGCCTTTTTGTTTGCGGCGATAATTTTGATTTAGTGGTCGGTGACCCAGTCTTCAATGCGCAACCCGGACACTCGCTCAAACTCTCTCAAGTTGTTTGTCACGACGATGAGGCCGCGAGAGCGTGCGTGGCCCGCGATCATTGAATCGTAGGGGCCGATGGGTGTTCCATTTTTGGCCAGCTCCGATTGAATCATTCCGGTGTGTGCCGCAGCCTCATTGTCGAAAGACAAAACGTCAAGGCGTGCTGAAAACCCCTCCACAATGGCCAGGTTTTTTTCTGGTGCTGCGGATTTTTCCGCACCGTAGATTAACTCCATCAGGGTTACGGTACTGATGCAGAGCTGCCCTTGATGTCGGTTAAACGCGTCACGTACTGCCTGTGGTTTATTCTTGATGGTAAAGATGCAGATGTTGGTATCCAGCATGTACTTGAGCATCAGAACGCCTCACGCTTCTGCTCTGCCGGTTGCTCTCGTTCGATCATGAAGTCTGGACTGACATTGTCACCGTCGAACCAGCTGTCCCACGTTTCGTCTGCGGGGGTGATGATGCGCGCGCGTCCTACGGCAACCACGTTGACACGTTTCACATCGCTGGGCATTGCAACAGCCTTGGGAAGGCGAACGGCTTGGCTTCGGTTGCTCATGAATAGAGTGGTTTGTTCCATGGGGCCTCCTGTGCTTTTCGCGACGCTATGTGTCGAAAGGATAGCGGCTTGGCTGGATATGTCAATGGGATATACGTTGTCCGTCGACGAAGTGTGGTACTCCATAGAGGAAACAAAAAGGCCGCCTGTCAGCGATGACAGGCGGCCTTTTTTGTTTGGAGCGCGCCGCTTACTCGGCTTTATCTTCCGATGCTTCCAGCGACTGGCGATAGGCATCCAGCGCTTCGCCAAAATCGCTGATGAACTGCGGCTCGCTCAAGGCAGCCTGGGCGGCTTCGCGGTCCATGCCATCGGCCCACATGTGGTAGTCGATCAGCATGTCGGCGGCCAGGTGGGTGGCGGCCATGGCTTCGTTTTCGGCGTTTTCCAGATCCAGCAGTTCCGGGTGATCGTTGATGATCCCGGAAAGGTCGTTCAGCAGAACCGAGAGCATTTCGCTGCGGTCGATGGCTTGCGCATCGCGCATCTTGCTGAACATCGCCAAGGTGTATTCCGGGATCGGTTCGGCCAGGTGACCAAGTTCATCGTCCAGGGCGGCAGGTTTACGGCCGACCATGCGGATTTGCTTGGCTTTGGCTTTGGCGCGCTTGGCGCGTTTCTGTTGCTTGTTCGGGGAGGCCATGGGAGCTCAGTTCGATTTCTGTTGGGTTTGCGCGGCGATCGCGTCGGACGCGGCCACGTAGTCAGCCTGGAACGCCGGGGATTCGATCCACGCCAGGGCGCCAGCTTCGTCGGTTTCAGTGGACCACTGGCGGTACTCGATCAGCGCCGCGAGGATGAAGTCCATCGCGCCTTCTTCGCCTTCCTGCTCGTACACCAGTGCCAGCAACGGATCTTCGAGGAACGCGCCGCACATGGCCTGCTGACTGATTTTCTCGGCGTCGATCATTTTCTTGAACAGTTCGGTGAGATCCACCGATTCAAAATCGATGCGGTCGTCGTTCGGGTCCAGCTCTACCGGCGCGGCAGCCCGCTGGGTGCGGTTCTGCTTGGCCTTGGTTTTGGCGCGGGAGGCGCGTTTTTGCTGCTTGTTGGCGGAAGCCATGGTGTTGATCCGTATGCGTTATGAGGACTGTCTGCGCGGCACCAGCCGCCCGGGAGTGTCGGGTGCCAGTTCGCCGCTTCGCAGCCAGGACAATGCGATGGGCCATAGTGTGGCTTGGTATGCGCTGCGAAAAAAGGCGAAATGTCCGACTTGTTGCTCGGCGATGTCTTCTGGAGCGATGCGCAAATGGGTATTGGTACCGCCCGTGAAATAGCCGAGCAGGCGTTCGATGGCCGGGATTGTACCGTAGGGATCGTCTGTAACGCTGATTGCCAGGGTTTTCGCGGCCATTGTCGCGAAGGGCAGGGCACCGAGTCGGTCGATGAGCGCGCGACCGCTTGGGCGCGTTTCATAGCGGCGGGTGGGCGTACTCCAGTCACGGACGACCCCAGCCGGGGTGTCTTCGAGCCAGCCAAGACGTTTACCGGGGAAAAAACCGCAGAACATTGTGATCAGCGGCATCATCACATGCCATTTACCGAACATCCGCCAGCGATGAGCCGGCGCATAGTCGCGCCAGTAAGCGAATTGCGCGCCGACGGTCACCAGGCGCCGGATGACATGCCCGGACGCCCCCAGGCCCGCCGCACAGCCGCCGAAGCTGTGGCCGACAACGTCAATGGGCTGGCCGGGGAATTCGCGCTGGGCGCGCTGGAGCATCGCCTCGAAATCCAGCGCACCCCAGTCGGACCATGACGCCTTCAAGCCTTTCAGCGACTCGGGCCGCGATTCGCCGATGCCGCGGTAGTCGTAGGTGATGACATCGAAGCCATTGGCAAACAGGTAATCGGCGAAGCGCGAATAGTGCCGGCAGCGCACCGAGGTGGCGGCGTTGATGATCACCACCGGGCGTATCGCGTCGGGACTTGCGTGTCGCCAGGTAAAGCCGCCGAGGATGAAGCCGTCTGCGGCGGGTTCCTTGAACGGAGCGGGGGAGGCGCAGGTTGGCAGCGGCGAGGCAATTTGCGTGGGCGCCAGTGAAATGTCCTGCGAGTTCATCAGATGCAGACCTCTACGGGGAGTTGCCAACGATAGCCCTGGAGCGGTGGTTGAACAATCCATCCGGTTTCGCAGGATCGCTGCGACAGGTTCAACCTGTAGTCCAATTCGCAGTGACCCCAAGTACTAATCAATCTAAAACTTGGGCGCGCCGCAGCCAATCCAAAGAAGGTAACGGTTGGGCTCCATGGAGCCCGGGATTCGTCCCATGAAACGTTCCCTTGCAGTCATTCTTCCCCTCGCTGCCGTTGGCCTGATGATGTTCTCGGTTGCGCTAGACGCCGCGAGCTCTGAGCCTTTCGACAATGCCGGTGTGCAGATCCAGCGGCAGGAGCAAAACGGAGTGGCTTATCTGTCCGGCGGTATCGGCGAGGACGAGGCGAAGGCCATCCAGCACGCGACGGGCTATAACCTGCACATGACCTTTTCCATCGGGCCTGAGGGCAAGTATGTGCCTGACGTCGATGTGGTGGTGCAGAAGGCACAAGGGCCGACAGTGTTGACGCTGAGCCAGGCCGGCCCCTTGGTCTATGTGCAATTGCCACCCGGCAAATACATGGTGGTTGCAACCCGTGGGGGGGAGGCACGGCACAGCGCGGCGGAAGTCACCAACGGCGTGGCACGCAATCTTGTTTTTCACTGGAGTGGTGACGAGTGAAGCAAGTGCTATAGCGAAAGTCAGGGCGCGCCCACCACCTGCATTAATGCGACGCGCAATGGATTGGTTTCCACGCTCAGGAGCTTGATGGCCAAGGCGCAACACACCACGATCAACATGGGCTTGATCAATTTCGGGCCCACCCGTACAGCGGCGCGGGCACCCAATTGTGCACCTACGCAGGCGGCTGCAGCCATCGCGATTGCTATCGGCCAGACGATCACGCCTTTGGTGATGAATACCGCCAGTGATCCTAGGTTGCAGGAGGCGTTGGCGAGTTTGGTAAAGCTCATGGCTCGCATCATTCCCAATCCACAAAGCAATACAAAACCGACGATGAAGAACGAGCCTACGCCGGGGCCGAATATGCCGTCATAGAATCCCAGGATGGGTGCCACCGTGAACGAAAACAGCAGAACGCCGATTCTTTTGCGCCGATCTTCGTTGGCCAGCTTCGGAGTGAGTGCGAAATAAACGGCGACTAGGATCAGCATGATCGGTACGGTGATCTCCAGGTATCGTTTATCCACTGAGCTGACGAGCAATGCGCCACTGGCCCCGCCGATAAATCCGCAGAGAATCAGAAAGCGACCATTGCGCCATTCGATCATCCCCTTGCGGGCAAAGGCGGCCGTTGCCGATAGCGTCGCCGAAGCGGCCTGAAATTTATTCGTCGCGATTGCGCTGATGGGATCAACGCCGGCCAGAAACAAGGCAGGTAGAGTGATCAACCCTCCACCTCCCGCAATTGCATCAAAAAATCCGGCGCAGAATGCGACGAGCGCCAACAGGCCAATTACATCCCAAGACATTCCATTTCCTCTTTCGCAGCACTTGATCGCATGATTGGTTTGTTCACACCCTGCGGACTCAACCTTGCAGCAGCAATTGGTCTTCTGAAATAACGATCGGGGATGAGAACTTGGAAAGCCCGAAAATTCGAACTAGAACCCGACTATTGTTTTTGATCACATCGCGGCAGTGCAGGGCGCGAGTGTTGTTGATGATCATGGCTGACTCCTGGTTGAGCATGTATTCGGTCGGAGCCGCCTCGGTATGCGGGCCAAGGGCCAGACCGGAATGGGAGCTGATTTCTTTGTGATCTGGCTCGTCGGGGATTCTGGTCAGCCCGCCGCCCTTGAAGTTAGCGACCAACCGAATCATCTTCCCTTCGTTATCCATGTCATAGGCGAAGGCTTTATGGTCGACCAACTCGAGCAGAATCTGATTCCTGGCTGCCAGCCATAGAACGTCGTGTCGGTTCTCCAGCGATCTCAGGTTCGGTAGTTCGTGGGGAGGAGGGGAATCAGTGATCGTTCGCAGTCCCTCAAAGACCAACACGCAAACATGGCCTTCGGAATAGGCTCGCAGCAGTTCGCTTTGTTGCTTCGAGCACGAGAGCTTTAAGGCAGTGGCTGCCAGAGCGGCTTTGGACCTCGCTCCCGACGTCTGTGGCCCCCCGATGCCGGCGAGCTCCTCGGCAAAATGGTGAATCAGCGTTGACTGCCGAGCATCAAAACGCAAAGTCCAGATGTCTGGCTGCGTTGAAGACTCAGTGGTTTTTGCGCCAGCTATCATCGCGTCGGTCATTGTCTACGTCCCAGTAGTGCAATCTGCTCCAGGTGATACGGCAGATCCTTGCTGATTCTGCTCAAGCCGAGAACGAGCGTATGTCGTCCATTTCCGTGAATGCACACGGAGCGCTCCGAAAGTCGCGAGAGATTGTTGGGAGGGGAAACCCCGAAGGCAACGAATAGCCCGGCAAAGCGTCTTCTGGTTTAGGGGGGAGCGTGATAGACGCTGCGTCAAAGGCTGTGCAGGAGGCTGGAGCGGTGACTTATCAAATCCCAGGCATAAAAAAACCCTGAATCTTGCAATTCAGGGTTTTCGGTATTTGGTGCCCAGAGACGGAATCGAACCGCCGACACGGGGATTTTCAATCCCCTGCTCTACCGACTGAGCTATCTGGGCAACGGGGCGCATTAAACGGGTTTTTCAGGGGGTCGTCAAGCAAGTTTTCAAAAAAATTTAATTATTACCGTCGCTTACGTTCCGACCCCGATGCAATGGGGTTATTCAGCTGGCGGCACGTAGCCTTCGGCCTTGGCGTAATCTTCGCCCGAGAAGTACTTGTCCATTTCGCCCTGCAGGTATTTGCGATCCTCGGCGTTCATCATGTTCAGGCGCTTTTCGTTGATCAGCAGGGTCTGGTGTTTCTGCCAGTCGGCCCAGGCCTTGGCCGAGACGTGGTCGAAAATATCCTGGCCCTTGGCGCCCGGGAATGGAGCGCGCTCCAGGGCGGGCAATTCTTCTTTGTACTTGCGGCACATGATGGTGCGGGTCATGAGGACTCTCCTGCGTTCAATACGGCGGCCGCGCGTTCGAGCAAGGTTTTGACCGGGGCGGCAAGGCCCAGGCGCGGCGGGGTGGCGAGGTTATACCAGAGCCAGTCGGCCTCGGCCACGTGATGGCCGGCTTCCTGGACCTGGACCAGCCAGGGTTCGATGGACAACTGAAAGTGGCTGAAGGTGTGCACCAGGCTGGGCAGCGCCTGTTGCGCACCCAGTTCCAGCGAATGCTGCGAAGCCAGGTGCGGCAGGTCGTCGAGGTCATCGAGTTCCGGCAGGCTCCAGAGCCCGCCCCACAAGCCCGTGGAAGGGCGACGATAAAGCAGGATCGCGCCTTCTTCGTTGGCGAGCATCGGCATCAACGTGCGCTTCTGTGGCACGGCTTTGCGCGGCTTGGGGATGGGGTAACGGGTTTCGAGGCCGAGCATATGCGCTTCGCAGCCCTTTTCCAGCGGGCACAGCAGGCAGCTGGGCTTGCTGCGGGTGCAGAGCGCGGCGCCCAGGTCCATCATCGCCTGGGTATAGGCATTGACCCGATCCTGCGGCGTGAAGCGCTCGGCGGCGGCCCACAGTTGTTTCGCGACCTTCGGCTCGCCAGGGTAGCCTTCCTGGGCGGTAAAGCGCGCCAGCACTCGCTTGACGTTTCCGTCGAGGATCGGCGCACGCAGTCCCATGCTGATGCTGGCAATGGCGCCGGCGGTCGACAGGCCAATCCCCGGCAGCTCGACCAGTTTTTCCACATCACGCGGAAATTCGCCGCCGTACTCGGTAACGACGATCTTCGCGGTCTTCTGCAAGTTGCGCGCGCGGGTGTAGTAACCCAGGCCGGTCCACAGGTGCAGCACTTCGTCTTCCGGCGCGGCGGCCAGGGCTTCGACGGTCGGCAAGGACGCCATGAACCGGTCGAAGTAATTCAGTACCGTGCTGACCTGGGTTTGCTGCAGCATGATTTCCGAGACCCACACCCGATACGGTGTGATGCCCTGTTGCCAGGGCAGGTCATGGCGACCGTGGCGGTCGAACCAGTCCAGCACCGCCGTTGAAAACTGCTCGGCTCTCATCGCTTGAACAGCCCCTTCAGTGCGTTTTTCAGTTCAGGACTGACTTTGTCGCCAAGTTTCTCGTCGATTTTTTCGCTGATCTTGTCGCCAGCCAGTTTGCTCGCAACCTGTCCCATGCGTTCGTTATCAAGACGGCAGGCCTTGGCCCCCAGCTCCAGCGGGCCACGGCAACGCAGCGGCCACTCGATGCCGACAAACTTGTCGCCGACCTGGCAGGCGGGATCCGGCATGGCACTGGTGTCGCCCTCGACGATGATGCCGACCCGGTAATCCATGCCCAGGACGCGCAGGTCAATGTCACCGTCGCCGTTAACCGTCATGCCCGGGATGCGCACCTTCAGGTCCGGGTTGCTGGCCACGCCATTACGGAAGGTCAGGTTGCCCTTGAGTTCCTGGAAGGGGGTGTCCTTGCCGCGTGGTTCGCCGCTGAGGGACTTGCGGTTGAGGGTGGCGATGCCTTTGCACAGTTGCTGCTCCAGGTTGGCATTGAGCAGCACACCGTTGTTGATGACGAAACTGGCGTTGCCGTTGAGGGTGTCGATCAGGGCTTTCTGGCTGTTACCGGTGCCGGTCACATTGCTGTTGAGCGTGACCAGGCCCTTGACTGGCGGGTTCTTGTCCTGGCTTTCGAGGATTTTTTCCGCTGGTACTTTGCTGATGTTGGTCTGCAGGTTCAGGGTCGGCACGTCAGGGCGCACATCGAGGATGCCCTTGGCCTCAAAGTTGCCGTCGTACAGGTCACCGCGCAGGTTTTGCAGGGTCAAAAGTCCTTCTTTGCCATTGGCCTTGAGCACGGCGTTCTGGATTGGCAGCTTTTCCAGGGTGAGTTGGCCAAACGTCAGGTCGGCGTCAACGTCGAGTTTGCGCAGGCGCTCAACCGGTAGCAGTCGATCCGTGCTCCAGGCTTGCTTGGTGGGTTTGTCCGGCAGCGGTGTGCTGCCGCTGCCGGCGAGGGCATCGGCTTCGGTGCTGGCCACTTCTGCCTGGCGCACTTGCTTGGCGCTGTTGGCTTCGGCGGATTTTGGCGGCAGATAGCGGTCGACGTTGAACGTGTCGGCCTTGAGCACTGCGCGCAGCGATTGCTTGGCGAAATCCTCGACGGCAATGCGCCCGCTGAAGGTGCTGTCGTCGATTTTCAGGTTGATGTTGTCCAGCGACAGGCTGGTCGGCGTGGCGGCGACTCGGCTTACCAGTTCGACTTTGCTCAGGCTGCCCTCGGCCATGGCCGGCAGTTGCTGGCCAATGCTGTCGACGAACTTCGCCAGGTCCAGTTGCGCAATCGAAATGCCGCCATTGATTTGCGGGGTCTTGTCGAGGTCATTGACCTTCAGCTCCCCCAGGGCGCGCAGCTGATTGGCGGAAATCTTGATGCCTGTCCATTCGGCGACGTTCGCTGCTTTATCCAGCAGCAATTGCCCTTGGGCGGCGAAGGTCACGGTCTTGCCCTGTAGCGGGTCGCCAGCGACTTCGCCGGACAGCTTCATGTCTTCGAATTTGTAGCGTTGCAGCGCGCGTTCAAAGCGCAGCTCGCCATTGAGTTCTGTGCGCACCCGCAGAACGGGTTGATTGCTGCCGAGGAAGGCGGTGAGCTTGACCGGAATATTGGTGGAGTCGTGAACGGGGCCGGTGCTCAGCTGGATGCTTTCGGCGCTGAACTGCTTGCCGGTCTGTTCGTCGCTGTATTCGACGCGGGCGTTGTTGACGGTCAGGCTGTCGATGTCCAGGCGAATCGGCTGCGCCGGTTTTTCCGCTTGGGCCGTGGTCGGTTGCGCGGGTGGAGTTTCGCCCGCAGGTGCGGCAGGCGTGGTCGTACTGGCGATTGCCGGTACCTTGCCGATGTCTTCCCAGTTGCCGTGGCCGTCCTTGTCGCGGTTCAGGCGCAGGTTCAGGCCTTCGACCCGCACGTCACTCATCTGCACTTCACGACGCAGCAACGGCAAGACGCGCACCGACAGGCCGAGCATCTGCAGGTCGGCGAAAGGCTCGGTGGGTTTGGCCAGGGTTGCGACGCTGGCATCGTGCAATTCCAGGCCAAGCCAAGGGAACAGACTCCAGCCAATGTCGCCATTGAGCGTCAGCTCGATGTGGGCCTTGTTGCGGGCAATCTGGCGAATTTCGTCTTTATAGTCGTTGGGATCGAAGAGGTGGGTCAGGGCAAAGCCCAGCGCCACAATGATCAGCAACAGCCCGAGAAGTACCAGACCCAGGATTTTGCCGAACGCTTTCATGGGCGAGTCCTTGTTTTAGTCGAATTCGAATTTAGCCGGGGAGTATAGCGCTCCAAAGTGGACGACCGGTCATCGATCAATCCGGCGACACATCCAGCGGCACTTTCAGTTTGGCAGCCAGCGCCTGGGCTTCAAGGTGCCCGGCGGGTGCCAGCAGGCGTAATGCCGCACCCGATTGCGACGCCATTTTCTGCGCTTCGTTCACCAGTCGTTCGGCCACTCCGCGGCGGCGGGTCACTTTTCGCACGCAAAGTTGTGAGAGCTTCCAGACCTCCCCATGTCTCTGCAGGCGTGCCGCGCCCAACAGTCTGTCGTTGAAACGACCGCCGATCAGCGAGCCGTCCTTGAGGCAGCTTTCGATGAGTTGCACATCATCGGCAAACGGGGCGAACAGCCACTCTGGCGCGTCGCGATAGATCTTCTGCAGATCCTGCTGATCCTGGGCGGTGGCCTGTTTCAGCGACTCGATGATGATCGGCATGACGGTTCCTTGAGAGGTACGAAAACAGATGACTTTGCAAAAGTGATATCAGATTGCTTTTTCTGTCACGCGCAAATGTTACCCTCTGCGGGTTCGTCCGTCCTTCTGCGACCCCATGTCGCACCAAAATGGAGCTTCACCCCGCAAAATAACAGTCATGCGTGCGCATAAAGGCTGGGGGTGAGGAGTGGCTGGCGAACCATTCTAATAATTGGGGGATACCTAATGAGCACTAGCACCACGGCGGACGGCTATAGCGCCGACAAGCCCTCGTTCCTGTCCAAGGAACGCATTATCGCCAAGCCCGGTTTCAACCGTTGGCTGGTACCACCGGCCGCTCTGGCCATCCACCTTTGCATCGGCATGGCCTATGGTTTCTCGGTGTTTTGGCTGCCGCTGTCCAAAGCACTGGGCGTCACCAAGGCTGTAGCCTGCGAACCTGACATGAGCTTCATCGCGCAGGTTTTCTCTTCGCAATGCGACTGGCCGATCTCGATGCTCGGCTGGATCTACACCCTGTTCTTCATCTTCCTGGGCTGCTCTGCAGCGATCTGGGGTGGCTGGCTGGAGCACGCCGGTCCACGCAAGGCGGGCGTTGTTTCCGCACTGTGCTGGTGCGGCGGCCTGCTGATTTCGGCGCTGGGCGTATACACGCACCAGATCTGGCTGATGTGGATCGGTTCCGGGGTCATTGGTGGTATCGGTCTGGGCCTGGGCTACATCTCGCCGGTGTCGACCCTGATCAAGTGGTTCCCGGACAAACGAGGCATGGCGACCGGTATGGCCATCATGGGCTTCGGTGGTGGTGCGATGGTCGGTGCGCCACTGGCTGCCGCCCTGATGGGCCACTTCGCTTCGCCAACCAGCGTGGGCGTGTGGCAGAGCTTTTTGGTGATGGCTGCGATCTACTTCGTGTTCATGATCGGTGGCGCGCTGTCCTATCGTGTTCCGCCAACCGGCTGGAAGCCTGAGGGCTGGACCGCGCCGGCAAAAAAGCCTCGAACGCGATGATCACCCATCGTCACGTGCACGTGAATGTGGCGTGGAAAACCCCGCAATTCCGTCTGGTCTGGCTGGTGCTGTGCCTGAACGTTTCGGCGGGTATCGGCATCCTGGGCATGGCGTCGCCACTGTTGCAGGAAGTGTTCGGCGGCAAGCTGCTAGGCAATGACCTGCCGTTCGGCCAGCTGGACGCGGGTCAACTGGCCTCGATCGCGGCCATCGCTGCCGGTTTCACGGGTCTGCTGAGCCTGTTCAACATCGGCGGCCGGTTCTTCTGGGCATCGTTCTCGGACTACCTGGGTCGCAAAAACACCTACTTCGTGTTCTTCGCATTGGGTTTTGCCCTGTACGCGCTGATTCCGAACCTGGGTCACCTGGGCAACGTCGCGCTGTTCGTGGCGGCGTTCTGCATCATCCTGTCGATGTACGGCGGTGGTTTCGCTACCGTTCCAGCCTATCTGGCGGACCTGTTCGGTACGCAAATGGTTGGCGCAATCCATGGTCGACTGCTGACTGCCTGGGCGGCGGCGGGCGTACTGGGTCCGGTGCTGGTGAACTACCTGCGTGAGTATCAGTTGAGCATCGGCGTTGAACGCGCCGCCGCCTATGACATCACCTTGTACATCCTCGCCGGCCTGCTGGTGCTGGGCTTCATCTGCAACATGCTGGTGCGTCCGGTGGCCGACAAGTACTTCATGACCGACGCTGAACTGGCGGCCGAACAGGCGCTGGGGCACGACAAGGGTGCTGACGCCAGCACCGTGCTGGAGTGGAAAGCAGCGCCTGGCACCAAGCCGTTGGCGATCGCTGCCTGGCTGGTGGTGGGCATTCCGTTGGCATGGGGCATCTGGGTGACGCTGCAGAAAACGGCGGTGCTGTTCCACTAAGCGATTTGGCCCGGGCCTTATGGGGTTCGGGCCAGTCCTGTGAACCAAAACCTGTAGGAGCGGGCTTGCCCGCGATAGCGGTCTGACAGTCAAAGAAGAGTTGACTGAAACACCGCTATCGCGGGCAAGCCCGCTCCTACAGTGGTTTTCACATCCCCGGTTCGCAGCTTGTACGCACATGTACATCCCCGACCGACGGGATTTCTATCCGTCAGCGATATCACCTCCCGTGTATCTGTTTGCCGCCCGCGCGCCTATAATGGTGCCTTTTTCGCCCAATGATTTTGCGGAGCTGGTGATGGCCGAACGTAAGGCGTCTGTCGAGCGCGACACTCTGGAAACCCAGATCAAAGCCTCGATCAACCTGGATGGCACCGGTAAGGCCCGGTTTGACATCGGTGTTCCTTTTCTTGAGCACATGCTCGACCAGATCGCTCGTCACGGGCTGATCGACCTGGATATCGTCAGCAAGGGCGACCTGCATATCGACGACCACCACACCGTGGAAGACGTCGGTATCACCCTGGGTCAGGCGTTCACACAGGCTATCGGTGACAAGAAAGGCATTCGTCGCTACGGCCACGCCTACGTGCCGCTCGATGAAGCGCTGTCGCGCGTGGTCATCGACTTCTCTGGCCGTCCGGGCCTGCAGATGCATGTTCCGTATACCCGTGCCACCGTCGGCGGTTTCGACGTTGACCTGTTCCAGGAATTCTTCCAGGGCTTCGTCAACCACGCCAACGTCACGCTGCACATCGACAACCTGCGTGGCCACAACACCCACCACCAGATCGAAACCGTGTTCAAGGCCTTCGGCCGCGCCCTGCGCATGGCCGTCGAGCTCGATGACCGCATGGCCGGTCAGATGCCATCGACCAAGGGCGTCCTGTAATGCAGACGGTTGCGGTAATCGATTACGGCATGGGTAACCTGCACTCGGTGGCCAAGGCCCTCGAGCACGTGGGTGCCGGCAAGGTGCTGATCACCAGCGATGCCAACGTCATTCGCGAAGCCGACCGGGTAGTGTTCCCAGGTGTTGGCGCCATTCGCGATTGCATGGCGGAGATTCGTCGCCTGGGCTTCGATACGCTGGTGCGTGAAGTCAGCCAGGACCGCCCGTTCCTCGGTATCTGCGTGGGCATGCAAGCCTTGCTCGACAGCAGCGAAGAAAACGGCGGCGTCGACTGCATCGGTCTGTTTCCCGGTGAAGTGAAGTTCTTCGGCAAGGACCTGCACGAAGACGGCGAACACCTCAAAGTGCCACACATGGGCTGGAACCAGGTCAAGCAGGCGGTCAATCACCCGCTGTGGCATGACATTCCAGACATGGCGCGGTTCTACTTCGTGCACAGCTATTACATCGCCGCCGCCAACGCGCGTCAGGTGGTGGGCAGCGGTCACTACGGTGTCGATTTCGCCGCCGCGCTGGCCGATGGCTCGCGTTTCGCGGTGCAGTTCCATCCCGAGAAAAGCCATACCCATGGCCTGCAATTGCTGCAGAACTTCGCGGCGTGGGACGGGCGCTGGTAAATGGCCGTCAAGAAGAAGCCGCCGATCCTGACCCTCACGCCCGAACAGGAGCGTGAGGCCAATCAAAAGATCCAGCGCTTCATGGAGGATCGCTTCGAACTGGACCTGGGTTCGTTCGAAGCGGCCGAAATCCTTGAGCTGTTTACCCGTGAAATTGCTCCGCATTATTACAACAGGGCGATTTTCGATGTGCAGGCGCACCTCAAGGAGAGGTTCGAAAGCATCGAAAGCGACTTGTGGGCGCTTGAAAAGAATTAGCAGCTGCAAGCCGCAAGCTTCAAGCTGCAAGAACTTGTGTGCCGCTCGCTTGCAGCTTATGGCTTGCAGCTAGCAGCTCTTTTGACGAAGGAAAAAGCATGCTCATTATTCCCGCTATCGATCTTAAAGACGGTGCCTGTGTTCGTCTGCGCCAGGGCCGCATGGAAGATTCCACGGTGTTCTCCGATGACCCGGTGAGCATGGCTGCCAAGTGGGTGGAGGGCGGTTGCCGCCGTCTGCATCTGGTCGACCTGAACGGCGCCTTCGAAGGTCAGCCGGTCAACGGTGAGGTGGTCACGGCCATCGCCAAGCGCTACCCGAATCTGCCGATCCAGATTGGTGGGGGCATCCGTTCCCTGGAAACCATCGAGCACTACGTCAAGGCAGGCGTGAGCTACGTGATCATCGGCACCAAGGCCGTGAAAGACCCGGCCTTCGTTACCGAAGCCTGCCGTGCGTTCCCGGGCAAGGTGATCGTCGGCCTCGACGCCAAGGACGGTTTCGTCGCCACCGACGGCTGGGCTGAAATCAGCACCGTTCAGGTGATCGACCTGGCCAAGCAGTTCGAAGCCGATGGCGTGTCCGCCATTGTTTACACCGACATTGCCAAAGACGGCATGATGCAGGGCTGCAACGTACCGTTCACCGCCGCGCTGGCCGCTGCCACGAAGATCCCGGTGATTGCGTCCGGTGGCATCCACAACCTGGGTGACATCAAGTCGCTGCTCGACGCCCGCGCACCCGGCATCATCGGCGCGATTACAGGCCGCGCGATTTACGAGGGCACTCTGGATGTCGCTGAGGCTCAAGCGTTCTGTGATGGCTACGCGGCCAGCTCCAAGCTGTAAGCTCCAAGCTGCAAGTTGGAAGCGCGACGCGATCCGCTTCTACTTGCAGCTTGTAGCTTGAAGCTTGCAACTCTTAATCGGAGATTAAGCCTATGGCTTTAGCCAAGCGCATCATCCCCTGCCTGGACGTAGACAACGGCCGGGTCGTCAAAGGTGTGAAGTTCGAGAACATCCGCGACGCCGGCGACCCGGTGGAAATCGCCCGTCGTTATGACGAGCAGGGTGCCGACGAGATTACCTTTCTCGACATCACTGCCAGCGTCGATGGCCGGGACACCACGCTGCACACTGTCGAGCGCATGGCCAGCCAGGTGTTCATCCCGCTGACCGTCGGCGGTGGTGTGCGCACCGTGCAGGACATCCGTAATTTGCTCAATGCGGGCGCGGACAAGGTCTCGATCAACACCGCCGCAGTATTCAACCCGGAGTTCGTCGGCGAAGCGGCGCAGCATTTTGGTTCGCAGTGCATCGTCGTGGCCATCGACGCAAAAAAGGTATCCGGGCCAGGCGAAACGCCGCGCTGGGAGATCTTCACCCACGGCGGCCGCAAGCCGACCGGTCTCGACGCCGTCGAATGGGCGAAAAAGATGGAAGGCCTGGGAGCCGGTGAAATCCTCCTGACCAGCATGGACCAGGACGGCATGAAAAACGGTTTCGACTTGGGCGTAACCCGTGCGATCAGCGATGCGCTGGGTATTCCGGTGATCGCTTCCGGTGGCGTCGGCAACCTGCAACACCTGGCCGACGGTATTCTCGAAGGCCATGCCAGTGCGGTATTGGCGGCCAGCATTTTCCACTTCGGTGAATACACCGTGCAGGAAGCCAAGGCCTATATGGCCCATCGCGGTATCGTCATGCGCTGACTGCCAAAGCCTCGGAACACGATGTTCCGAGGCTTTGCTGTGCAATGAGATCAAAAGGCCAGTAGACAGCGCCACACGCTCAGGGCACTCTTGGGTACGCCATGGATTTCGGTAGCCTGACATGATCAAACGCCTGCTTCTTGCTCTCGCCAGCGTTTCCCTCCTGTTCGTCAATGGAGCTCACTCGGCAGCGAATCCCGATGCCGATCTGGTGTTGCTCACGGAAAACTTCCCGCCCTACAACATGGCCAAAAACGGCAAGAACTTTGCCCAGGACGAGAACATCAACGGCATCGCCGTCGACATCGTTCGCGAGATCTTCAAGCGAGCCGAAATTTCCTACAGTCTGACGCTGCGATTCCCTTGGGAGCGCATCTACAAGCTTGCCCTCGAGAAGCCGGGTTATGGCGTGTTCGTGATGGCGCGGCTGCCCGACCGCGAGAAGCTGTTCAAGTGGGTCGGCCCGATTGGTCCGGACGACTGGATCATGCTGGCCAAGGCAGACAGCAAGATCACCCTGGAAACCCTGGACGATGCGCGCAAGTACAAGATCGGTGCGTACAAAGGTGATGCGATCGCCGAGACCCTGGCCAAGCAGGGACTGAAACCGATTGTCGTACTGCGCGATCAGGACAACGCGAAAAAACTCACCAGCGGCCAGATCGATCTGTGGGCGACCGGTGACCCGGCGGGGCGCTACCTGGCGCGCCAGGACGGCGTGACGGGGCTCAAGACGATATTGCGCTTCAACAGTGCCGAGTTGTACCTGGCGCTTAACAAGGACGTGCCGGACGAAACCGTCGCCAAGCTACAGGCTGCGCTGGATCAGTTGCGCAAGGATGGCGGCGTCGACGAGATCATGGCGCGGTATCTCTGATTAACTCTGTTCCCTGTGGGAGCGGCGGAGCGACGACTCGACTTGCCCGCTCCCACCTGAAAACAGTATCAAGTAGTCAGCGATAAACCCCATCCTTCCCATGCCCCGCCATCGCCTTGTTGCTGCGCACGCTGATCATCAACTTGATGTCGATCCAGTCAATGCCCTGCGCCTTGAGCTTGGGCAGCTCACGCTCCAGCACCGCCAGCGTCTGTGGGTAAGGGTGGCCGATCATCACCGCCGAACCCTGCTTGTGCGCCAGGCTTATCGCAGTCTGTAGCTGGGTGAAAATCGCCGCCTCGGTGCGTTCATCGTCCAGGAACACATCCCGTGAAACGCTCGCCAGGCCAATCTTCTGCGCCTGGGCCGCCGCCACCGTTTGAGCACTGGTACGGCTGTCGACGAAGAACTTGTGCCGTTGCTGCAAATCCGCCATCAACCAGGCCATGGCCGCAGGTTGTGCAGTCATGCGGCTGCCCATGTGGTTATTGATGCCTGCGGTATAGGGCACCCTCTTGAACGCCGCGTTCAGGCGTTTTTCCAGTTCTTCGATAGGTAACTCGGGATGCCACGCGAACGGGCCGGTAGCTGGGTCCATGGGCATGTGCAGGATGACGGTTTTGCCGGCGCGATGGGCTTCGCGGGCGAATTCGGTGGCATGGGGCGTGTCGGGCATGATCGCCGCCGTCACTGGGCCGGGCAGGGCCAGCACACGGCGATCCCGGGGCAGGCTCTGCCCCAGGTCATCGATGATCAGGCTCAGGTAGGCCTTTTGCGGGGTTGAGGTGGCGGGCGTTGCATGGGCAACACCCGCCAGGCAGGTCAACAGGCCGAGGAGCAACTGCAGGCGCATCTCAGCGGCCGGAAGTGATGCTCAGACCTTTGAGCAGGCTCAAGGCCTGTGCCAGCTGGTAATCATCATCCTGCGGCATGGCCTTGGCTTTGCTGTTCGAACCACTTGGCTTGTCCGCGCCGCCGTTGCCATTGCCCAGGTGACCTTGCAGGTCGGCTTCCTTGAAGTACTCGCTGTCCTGCTCGCTGGTGATCTTGGCCTTGCGCACTTCGATGTCCGGCACGATGCCCTGGGCCTGGATCGAGCGACCATTTGGCGTGTAGTACAGTGCCGTGGTGATCTTCAAGGCGCGGTCGTTGTTGAGTGGCAACACGGTTTGAACCGAGCCCTTGCCGAAGCTGTTGGTGCCCATGACCACCGCGCGTTTCTGGTCCTGCAGGGCGCCGGCGACGATTTCCGACGCCGAGGCGCTGCCGCCGTTGATCAGTACCACCATCGGCACTGCTTCGCTTTCGTCCTTGCCGGTGGCGGAGAAGCGCAGTTCGGAGTTGGCGATACGGCCCTTGGTGTAGACGATCAGGCCCTTGGTGATGAAGTGGTCGACGACTTCCACCGCCGCCTGCAGCACGCCGCCCGGGTTGTTGCGCAGGTCCAGGATGATGCCATTGAGCTTCTTGCCGTTGTCCTTGCGCAGCTTGGCCAGGGCCTTGGAGACTTCCTCGCCGGTCTTGACCTGGAACTGGGTGATGCGGATGTAGCCGTAGCCGGACTCCAGCAACTGCGCCTTCACGCTTTTCACCTGGATAATGGCGCGGGTCAGGGTCACGTCGAACGGGGTGCCGCCATCGCGGACCAGGGTCAGGGTGATCTTCTGGCCGATCTTGCCGCGCATCTTGTCCACGGCTTCGGTCATGCTCTGGCCGCGAGTAGGCTGGCCGTTGATCTTGACGATGAAGTCGCCAGCCTGGATGCCCGCTTTCGAGGCCGGGGTGTCATCGATCGGCGAGACCACCTTGATAAAGCCGTCTTCGGCGCCGACTTCGATGCCCAGGCCTCCGAATTCGCCGCTGGTGCTTTCCTGCAATTCAGCGAAGTCTTCCGGGCCCAGGTAGGCGGAGTGTGGGTCGAGATTGCTGAGCATGCCCTTGATGGCGTTTTCCAGCAGTGTCTTGTCGTCCACCGGTTCGACATAGGCCGCCTTGATCCGGTCCATGACCTCGGCAAAGGTGCGCAACTCATCCAGCGGCAATGGCGCTTTGGTGGTTGCAGCAGTGCCTGCAGGCGCGACCGCCGCAGCCGGTTGAGCAGCGAACGCCAGGGGCGCGCCGATCACCAGGGCGATCGTCAGGGCCAGCGAGGTAAGGCGAGACAAATGCAGCATGTCGAACAAACTCCTGAATTAGGCGGCACGCTTATCCTTGCGTGCGGCACCATTGGGCCGGATCACTGGGGTGACCCTGCTGACGAATTGCGAAATACAGCGCTGGTGTGTCCTGCCCGCCACTGTTGCCGACAGTGGAGATGGACTCACCGGCTTTTACCACGTCACCCGCAGACTTGAGCAGCGTCTGGTTGTGACCGTAAAGACTCAAAAAACCATTGCCATGATCCAGGATCACCAGCAGGCCGGCGCCGCGCAACCAGTCGGCGAACACCACCCGCCCGCCGTGTACGGCGTGCACCTGGCTGCCGGCGGAGGCGCTGATCATCACACCATCCCACTTGGTGCGCGAGTCGTCGCCACGGGTTTCACCAAAACGTGCCAGCAATCGACCATCAACTGGCCATGGAAGTTTGCCGCGAGTTGACGCAAAGGGGCCGCCGAAGGTTTCACCTGAACTGGAAACCAGCGCGCCGGGTGTCGATTTGGTTGTTTTCCGTGGGGCGTCGCTGGCATCTGCGTCAGCCTGAGCCTCACGTAAACGCTTTTTTTCGGCTTCCTGCTGGGCGATCAGCGCTTTTTGTCGCGCTTCTTCTGCCTCACGAGCCTGGCGAGCCAGGGTTTCCTCGATGGTTTTAAGGACTTTAGACAGGTCTGCCTGATCCTGCTCGCGGGCGGCGAGTTTCTGGTCTCGCGCCTTTACATCGTCGTTGAGCTTGGCCAGGACTTGCTGGCGCTCCTTGCGGACTTTCTCGAGTTCATCGCGCTGGGTGTCGAGGCTGCTCTTCTGCACCAGCAATTGCGCCTGTTGCAGGCCGATGTCTTTTTCGACATTGGCCAGTTGGCGCAGGGTTTCGTTGAAGTTCTTCAACTGCTCCAGGCGGGCCTGGCTCAGGTAATCGTAATAGGTGAGGGTGCGGGCGAATTTTTCCGGATTTTGCTGGTTGAGCAGCAGTTTCAGGTACTCCTGACGGCCATTCTGGTAGGCCGCGCGGGCCTGGATGGCGATCAGTCGTTGCTGTTCAGTGCGCGCGCTCTGGAGTTTTTTCTCCGCATCGAGTCGTTGCAACTCGGTTTCGCTTTTTTTCAGCTCTTTCTGCAAGGTTTCGACCTGCTTCTCGAGCTTGCCCATCTCGGTTTCGGTGCCCTTGAGGTCCTTCTGGACGCCGGACTTTTCTTCCTGCAGCTTGCCCAGCAGTTTTTTCAGCTCGGCAATGTCCTGACGCGTGGCGTCCAACTGTTGTTGGGTTTGCGCGCGCTCGTCGGCGAAAGCCGGTTGGAGCAGGCAAGTCAGAGCAAGGGCTATCAGGACGCGAAGCATAGAGACAGGCGGCACCAGGGTTAGGGACGGCCTAGTATGCCCGCCATACGCTGCAAAAAAAACGCCCAAATGGGGCTGTGTGATAACTGGCCCGAAAAACCCTGTAAACAATTGTGGGAGCGAGCCTGCTCGCGATGACTTCTGCACATTCAACATTGAAGTTGACTGTCAGATAGCTATCGCGAGCAGGCTCGCTCACAGGCTTATTTCCCCAGAACAATCAGAGGATCAGACGAGGATCGAAGTCCCGGTCATTTCCGCCGGTTTTTCCAGGCCCAGCAGTTTGAGCATGGTGGGCGCCACGTCCGCCAGCACGCCACCTTCGCGGACCTTGAGGTCACGCTTGCCGACATAGATGAACGGCACCGGCTCGGTGGTGTGGGCGGTGTGGGCCTGACCAGTGGATTCGTCGGCCATTTGCTCGACGTTACCGTGGTCGGCAGTGATCAACGCTTCGCCGCCGACTTTCTCCAGGGCATCGACGATGCGACCGACGCATTGATCCAGGCACTCGACGGCTTTGACGGCCGCTTCGAACACGCCGCTGTGGCCGACCATGTCACCGTTGGCGTAGTTGACCACGATCACGTCATAACGCTGGTTTTCAATGGCGTCGACGATGCGGTCGGTGACTTCCGGTGCGCTCATTTCAGGCTGCAGGTCGTAGGTGGCGACTTTTGGCGACGGGATCAGGATGCGTTCCTCACCCGGGAACGGTTCTTCGCGCCCGCCGGAGAAGAAGAAGGTGACGTGCGCATACTTCTCGGTTTCGGCAATGCGCAGCTGGGTCTTGCCATTTTTTGCCAGGTAGTCGCCCAGCACGTTATCCAGACTGCCGGCGGCGAAGGCCGATGGCGCGGGAATGCTGGCGGCGTATTGGGTCAGCATGACGAAACCGGCCAGTTTCGGCTGGCGGCTGCGCTCGAATTCCTTGAAATCGTCCTCGACGAACACGCGGGTCAGTTCACGGGCACGGTCGGCGCGGAAGTTCATGAACACCACGGCGTCGCCGTCTTCGACCTTCACCGGTTCTCCGATGGAGGTGGCTTTGACGAATTCGTCGCTCTCGCCTCGTTCGTAGGCCGCCTTCAGGCCGTCCTGGGCGGTGGCAGCGTGGTATTCGCCTTTACCGTCGACAATCAGGTTGTAGGCCTGGGCCACGCGATCCCAACGGTTGTCACGGTCCATGGCGAAGTAACGACCGATGATGCTGGCGATGCGGCCCTTGCCGAGGGCCTGGAACGTCGCGTCGAGCAGTTCGATGGACGACTCGGCGCTTTTAGGCGGAGTGTCGCGACCATCGAGGAAGGCGTGCAGATAGATTTTCTCGGCGCCACGCTTGAACGCCAGTTCGGCCATGGCCACCAGGTGATCCTGATGGCTGTGCACACCGCCGTCGGACAGCAGGCCCATGAAGTGCACAGCCTTGCCGGCAGCTACGGCCTTGTCCACGGCGGCGCAGATGGTCGGGTTCTCGAAGAACTCGCCGTCGCGGATCGATTTGGTCACGCGAGTGAAGTCCTGGTACACCACGCGGCCAGCGCCGAGGTTCATGTGGCCGACTTCGGAGTTGCCCATCTGGCCGTCCGGCAGGCCGACATCCATGCCGCTGCCCGAGATCAGGCCGTTCGGTACCGTGGCCCACAGGCGGTCCAGTACAGGTTTCTTCGCCGCCAACACGGCGTTGGACTCTGGGCTGTCGCTGTGACCGAAGCCGTCGAGAATGATCAGGACCAAAGGTTTAGGCGTGGTAGTCATGGATTCGACTCGTGGCTGAATAAAAGAGGGCGATGCAAAGGAGTCGCAGTTTAAATCGAAGTTCCGGCCGCGTCACCGCCGGACGGGGTTTGGCCCACCATAGTGGCTGTGTATACTGGCCGACATTTTAACGCCCTGGAACCTCCTTCGATGGTTGCTCACCTGATTGAATTTGCCACTAACCACTTCCTGCTCGTCGGTCTTTTCGTCATCCTGCTGGCAGCGCTGATCGCTTATCAGATGCAAGGCGGCGGCCGCAGCCTGAGCACCGCTGAATTGACCGGCCTGGTCAACAAGGACGCCGGCGTCGTCATCGACATCCGTGCCGCCAAGGACTACGCCGCCGGTCACATCGTTGGCGCGCTGAACATTCCCCACGACAAGCTGACCGCACGCATTGGCGAACTGGAAAAGCACAAGGCCAAGACCATCATCCTGGTCGACGCCATGGGCCAGACCGCAGGCACCCATGCCCGCGAGTTGATGAAGTCCGGTTTCACCGCCGCCAAGCTGTCCGGCGGCATCTCCAGCTGGAAAGGCGACAACCTGCCGCTGGTGAAGTGACATGAGCAACGTCGTCGTCTACTCCAGCGATTACTGCCCTTACTGCTCGCGAGCCAAGTACCTGCTCGAGAATAAAGGCGTGGCCTTCGAAGAGATCAAGGTCGATGGCAAGCCACAGGTGCGCGCCGCCATGGCCCAGAAGGCCGGACGTACTTCCGTGCCGCAAATCTGGATAGGCGAGCGACACGTGGGTGGCTGCGATGATTTGTTTGCTCTTGAGCGCGCCGGCAAGCTCGACGCGCTGCTCAAGGCCTGAGTGTTTCCCCTACTAGACCCCGAGATCAGAAAGGATCTGAGATGACTGACCAACAGAACACTGCAGCTGCCGAAGACGATAGCGCACCGCAATTCTCCCTGCAGCGCATCTACGTACGCGACTTGTCCTTCGAAGCCCCGAAAAGCCCGGCGATCTTCCGCCAGCAATGGGAGCCGAGCGTCGGTCTGGATCTGAACACCCGTCAAAAGGCACTGGAAGCCGACTTCCACGAAGTCGTGCTGACCCTGTCCGTGACCGTGAAAAACGGTGACGAAGTGGCGTTCATCGCTGAAGTACAACAGGCCGGGATCTTCCTGATCAAGAACCTGGACGACGCTTCGATGAGCCACACCCTGGGCGCGTTCTGCCCGAACATCCTGTTCCCGTACGCGCGCGAAACCCTGGACAGCCTGGTGACCCGCGGTTCGTTCCCGGCGCTGATGCTGGCCCCGGTGAACTTCGACGCGCTGTATGCCCAGGAACTGCAACGCATGCAGGCGGCTGGCGAGACTCCGACCGTTCAGTAAGCGGCGCTGCTAAAAATCGCGGGCAAGCCCGCTCCCACAGGGATTTTTGGTGTTCACTCAATTTGTGACTCACTTTGTCCACTGTGGGAGCGGGCTTGCCCGCGATTGTTTCTATCAGGCAAGAGTGATTCTGGGCTTACTTGAAGTTGTTCTGCCGCCAGGCTTCATAAACCGCTACGGCCACCGTGTTCGACAGGTTCAGGCTACGGCAGCCCTCGCGCATCGGCAGGCGCAGGCGTTGTTCGCCCGGCAGGGCGTCGAGCACCTCAGCTGGCAAGCCACGGCTCTCCGGACCGAACAGGAATGCGTCGCCCGCAGCGAAGCTGGCGTCGTGAAACGGTCGCGAACCCTTGGTGGTGAAGGCGAACAAGCGCGGATGCCCCAGGCTTTCCAGGCAACTGGCCAGGTCAGCATGGCGTTGCAGAGTGGCATACTCGTGGTAGTCGAGACCGGCCCTGCGCAGGCGCTTATCATCCATCTCGAAGCCCAGCGGTTCGATCAAATGCAGGTGGCAGCCACTGTTGGCGCACAGCCTGATAACGTTGCCGGTATTCGGCGGAATTTCTGGTTGGAAAAGGATGACGTGAAACATGCACGGCTCCGCAAATAAAGATGACGGGCATTCTACGCCGCAAGCAGACCAGCGTTCGAAACTATTCCCGCGGGTGATGGGCTCGCTGGCGATTTTCGGGTTGATGGTGGGCTTGATGATCGGTCGCCTGACCACGCCCGAACCCAGCGAACTGCAAACGGTCGAGCTGACGAGCGACGGGCTGGTGGTGTGGTTCAACAACGAGCCCAAGACCCATGGCGAGTTCGTGGACGGCAGCCTGGCGTTGTTGTTCGATGCGCAGGGGCGGACGCAAAAAGGCCAGCTCAAGCTCAATGAAAAGAGTGTGAACTGGCGACTGATGTTGAGTAAGGAAGGCTTGTTGCTATCGGTGGTGGCGGCCCGACCGTTACAGGGCGAATGGTCCGGTAGCGAGGTCGATGACCGCTGGCGAGTGGAGATCCATCTCCGTGAGCAATAAAAGAGGGAATCCCCGGCCTGCCTGTACCAAGGTCCCCAAAACGGCAGGGCTCGCGCTTTGCATCGTGAGCCCGGTGTAAAGAAGGAACCCCTGACCTGCCTGTATCAAGGGCCCCAAAAGGGTTGGGCTCGTCGCGATGGCGGTGTGAGCCCGATGTAAAGAGGGGAATCCCCGGCCTGCCTGTACCAAGGTCCCCGAAACCGGGTAGTGAATCTAATCACTGAATGGACTATTGCAGGGGACGTGCCAGTTTTTAACGGGCTGAAATACAAAGTCTGTCTGAAGCGCTGAAAGCCCCGTAATTCGGGGCTTTCACGTTTTTGTGCGGTGGGAATTTCTTTGTTTGATCGCGGGCTTTGCTTCAGGGAGGCATGCTCGATTGCAGGTCAGGATGCTTTGCGGTGGTGCATGCGGCCCCCAAAAGCATCGCGGGCAAGCCCGCTCCTACAGGGCTAGCGGTGAACCTGTAGGAGCGGGCTTGCCCGCGATTGGATCTAATTGACAATAAAGAGCTTGGGGCTATTTAGCCCTCATCCCCCTCATCATCATCCCCACCATCGACCTTCATCCCCAACTCCTTGATCTTGCGCGTCAGGGTGTTGCGTCCCCAGCCCAGCAACACCGCCGCATCACGACGACGCCCAGCGGTGTGCTTGAGTGCGGTCTCGATCATGATTCGCTCGAAGGCCGGTACGGCGCTGTCGAGCAGGCTCGATTGACCGCGAGCCAGGGCCTGATCGGCCCACTGGCGCAGCGCCTGCTCCCAATTGGTCACTGGCGCTGAATCCTGCGGCAAGCTCAACAGTTCTGGCGGCAGGTCGCTGATGTGTACCTCGCGACCGGAAGCCATGACCGTGATCCAGCGGCAGGTGTTCTCCAGTTGACGAACGTTGCCGCCCCACGGCAGGTTTTTAAGGTATTCCTCGGTTTCGCTTTTCAGCAGCTTCGGCTCGACGGCCAGCTCCTGTGCGGCGCGGCTGAGGAAATGCTTGGCGAGGGTTGGAATGTCTTCGCGACGGTCCGACAGCCGTGGGATATGGATGCGGATGACGTTGAGACGGTGGAACAAGTCTTCGCGGAATTTCCCGGCGTGTACCAGGGTCTCCAGATTCTGGTGGGTGGCGGCAATGATGCGCACATCCACTTTCACCGGCACATGACCACCGACGCGGTAGAACTCGCCGTCCGCCAGTACCCGCAGCAAACGGGTCTGGGTGTCGGCTGGCATGTCACCGATTTCGTCGAGGAACAGCGTGCCGCCGTCAGCTTGTTCAAAGCGACCGCGACGCAGGTTGGCCGCGCCGGTGAACGCGCCCTTTTCATGGCCGAACAGCTCGGACTCCATCAAGTCCTTCGGGATGGCGGCCATGTTCAACGCGATGAACGGGGATGCCGCGCGCGGGCTGTGTCGGTGCAGGGCGTGGGCCACCAGCTCTTTACCGGTACCGGATTCGCCATTGATCAGCACCGTGATGTTGGAGTGGCTCAAGCGCCCGATGGCGCGAAACACTTCCTGCATGGCCGGCGCTTCACCGATGATTTCCGGGGTGCGGGTCAGGGTTGGAACCACTTCCAGGCCTTGCTGCTCTTGGGCGTGTTGGTTCGCGCGCTTGACCAACGACACGGCTTCGTCGACGTCGAACGGCTTGGGCAGGTACTCGAAGGCGCCGCCCTGATAGGAAGCGACAGCGCTGTCCAGGTCGGAGTGCGCGGTCATGATGATCACCGGCAGCCGCGGGTGTTGTTCGCGAATTCGCGCCAACAGGTCCAGGCCACTGGCGCCGGGCATGCGGATGTCGGAAATGATCACGTCCGGCTGCTGGCGCGCCAGGCGGCTCATTACGCCATCGGCGCTGTCGAAGCTTTGCGTGTTCATGCCTTCCTGTTGCAGGGCTTTTTCCAGGACCCAGCGGATAGAACGGTCGTCATCGACGATCCACACGGTTTCACTACGGCTCATGTCGATGTGGCTCCTTGTTCCAGTGGCAGAAAGATCGAGAACGTGGTGTGGCCTGGATGGCTGTCACATTCGATCAGTCCCTGGTGCTGGCTGATGATGTTCTGGGTAATGGCCAGGCCGAGTCCGGTACCGTCCGGACGACCGCTGACCATGGGAAAGAAAATGGTTTCCTGGAGTTCCGCAGGAATGCCCGGTCCGTTGTCGGTGATCTCGATCTTGGTCACCAGGCGATGGCGCACATGGCCAATGGTGAACTGGCGCATGGCGCGAGTGCGCAGGGTAATGCGGCCCAGGCGCAGCTCGTTCTGGCCGCTGATGGCCTGCATGGCATTGCGCACGATGTTCAATACGGCCTGGATCATCTGTTCGCGGTCGATCAAGACGTCCGGAATACTTGGATCGTAGTCGCGCACCAGCGTGATGCAGCCTTGGCTTTCTGCCTCGACCAGTTGGCTGACGCGCTCCAGCACTTCGTGAATGTTGCACATGGCCAGCGACGGCAGCTTGTTGGAACCGAGCATGCGGTCGACCAGGTTGCGCAGGCGGTCGGCTTCTTCAATGATGACGTTGGTGTAGTCGCGCAGGCTTTCTTCCGGGAGCTCCCGGGCCAGCAGTTGCGCGGCGCCACGAATACCGCCCAGGGGATTCTTGATTTCATGGGCAAGGCCGCGCACCAGCATCTTGCTGGTTTCCTGCTTGGACAGTTGCGCTTCTTCCTTGGTGATCCGCAACAAGCGGTCGCGGGGATGAACTTCCAGCAGCAACAGGGTGGCGCCGTTGGCCAGGATGGGCGTCACCGCGTAGTCGACGGTCAGGGTCTGGCCAGTGAGGGCGGTGAGCATCGCTTCGCGCTTGGTAAACGGGTGGGCTTGTTCGACTGCCTGGCGCAGGGAGTTCAGCGCTTCGGCGGATTCGGTGAACAGTTCGCTGATGAACTGTCCATGGCTCCGCTGGCCGCTGATCGCCAGCAGCATCTCCGCCGCAGGGTTCATGTACTCGAGGCGTAATTGGTCGTCGAGCAGAATGGTTGCCGTGGTCAAGTTGTCGAGTAGCAATCGATGCAGTGCGTCGCTAATGGTCATCAGGACCTCTTTTGGAGCAGGGCGCGCGCGTGAATAAGCGCTGATTACCGAGAAAATGCAAAAACCAAACCAAGGCTCCGAAAAGAAGCGTTAAAGGCCTGAAACGTGCGTTTGACGCTCAATGTTGTGGCGTTATGCCAGCTTTAGCGGGTATTTTCGAACCAAAATGGGCTGACATCCGGGCACCGTGCATGCATTTGCACCATTGTAGTGCGCGAACCTGAACGGCGTCAGAAGAAGCGAAGGAAGGGATTTTTTTCCTGTTCCGGTTTGTCCTTCAGGGGGCATTCCGGTCGCTGGCCGTAGTCGGTGAGCGTGCAGGGCTGGACTTTGCGTTTCTGCGCAAGGGAGATGCGCTGCATGTGAAAGGGTTGATTGGGGGTTCGCTCCACCGTGCGACCCTGCGCATCGAGGATCTCGATGGACAGTTGATGGCTGCCGCGGTCGATGTTGTTCAGGGCGAACACCGGACTTTGGCCGGGTTCGGCGGTGGGTTGTCCATCGAGGAACAAGCGGTAGCGGTGACCCGGTTGCAGGCCGGGTTCATGGGTGATGCTGACGATCAGCTCACCGGTACTGCTGCGAATCGTGGCATCGGGCTCCGGCACCAGTACCCTTAGCATGTCATAGCGCAATGGTGGCTTTGCGGCGGCTTTTGCACTGGGCTTCACCGGCGCCGCGCCGGTCGGATTGGCGGACATGCGGTTGCTCGTTGCCAGAGGCACACGCTTGGCGTTTCCAGCACCGGGTTGATCGGTGAAGACTCGATTGCCCTGGGCATCGATGTAAGTGAACACCTCGGCTGATGCCGGCAGCGCGATCAAGCAGGCTATCAGTAGCCACGCATTCACGACGTGTGCACCCGCTGCAGGGTGAAGGTCACGCTGGGGCTCTGCTGGATGACTTTCTCGCCGTCGATCACCTGAACGGCCAGGCTGTGGGTGCCGCGATCGATGTTGACCAGTTGCAGGATCGGCACGTTACTCGGTTGGCCATAGGGCTGATCGTCCAGCAACAGCCTGAATAAGTGTGCGCCTTGCAGCTTGGGCTTGATCAGCACATTGACGGTGAAGGTGCCATTGTTGGCGCGCAGGGCTTCGGTGGTCGGCAGATGGGTCAGCTCCAGCACCTCGTACGTACTGAGCGGTCGTTCGCTGCTCGACGCCTCGGCTGATGGCGCGACTGGCGCCTGGCGCTCGACGCGATTGAGGGGCGGCAGTTCGACCGGCTGTACCTTCACGCCATCGGGCGGTTGATTGCTGTAGGCGGTGTTGCCGGCAGCATCGGTGTACTTGTAGATCTGCGCTGCGGCGGGCAGGGCGATCAACAGCAGGATGCAAAAGAAACCACGACCCATGAGCTCGACCAGAAATGAAAGCATTGGGTTGCAGCATAGGTCAGGGTGGGTGGTTATCTCAAACCGTTAACACTGTGAAGTGATTTCCCGAATCACACGCAGATAAAAACTGTGGGAGCGGGCTTGCCCGCGATGGCGTCGGAAAATCCAGCGTCTTCTGTGTCAGGCAGGTCGCAATCGCGGGCAAGCCCGCTCCCACAGGGTTCTCCATGTGCCATTGAATAGCGGGCAAAAAAAAGGCCTCCCGAAGGAGGCCTCTCTTTTTTCGTCACGCCGCTTGCGCAGGCGCTACCGGATCAGCAGCTGTAGTACAGCTCGTATTCCAGTGGGTGTACGAAGGTGCGAACCTTGATTTCTTCTTCGCTTTTCAGGGCGATGTAGGCGTCGATGAAGTCGTCGGAGAACACGCCGCCTTTGGTCAGGAACGCGCGACCTTTATCCAGCTCTTCAAGGGCTTCTTTCAGGCTGCCGCAAACTTGTGGGATCTCTTTGGCCTCTTCAGGCGGCAGGTCGTACAGGTTTTTGTCAGCTGCGTCGCCAGGGTGGATCTTGTTCTGGATGCCGTCCAGGCCAGCCATCAGCAGTGCAGCGAACGCCAGGTACGGGTTGGCTGCCGGATCCGGGAAGCGTGCTTCGATACGGCGGGCTTTCGGGCTCGACACGTAAGGAATACGGATCGAAGCGGAACGGTTGCGAGCCGAGTAGGCCAGCATGACCGGAGCTTCGAAACCTGGAACCAGACGCTTGTAGGAGTTGGTAGCCGGGTTGGTGAAGCCGTTCAGGGCCTTACCGTGCTTGATGATACCGCCGATGAAGTACAGGGCGGTGTCGGACAGACCGGCATAACCTTCACCTGCGAAGGTGTTCTTGCCTTCTTTCCAGATGGACATGTGTACGTGCATGCCCGAACCGTTGTCGCCGTACAGAGGCTTCGGCATGAAGGTGGCGGTGCGACCGTAAGCGTCGGCAACGTTGTGCACGACATACTTCAGGGTCTGGGTTTCGTCGGCTTTCTTCACCAGGGTGTTGAACTTGACGCCGATTTCGTTCTGGCCGGCAGTCGCCACTTCGTGGTGGTGAACTTCGACGGTCAGGCCCATTTCTTCCAGCGCGTTGCACATGGAAGTACGGATTTCGTGGTCGTGGTCGAACGGTGGAACCGGGAAGTAGCCGCCTTTGATGCCAGGACGGTGACCCTTGTTGCCGCCTTCGATGTCCTGGTCGGACATCCACGAACCTTGCTCGGAGTAGATCTTGAACATCGAGCCGGAGATGTCGGACTTGAACTTCACCTGGTCGAAGATGAAGAACTCTGGCTCCGGACCTGCGAACGCGGTGTCACCGATACCGGTAGACTTCAGGTACTCTTCGGCGCGCTTGGCGATCGCACGTGGGTCGCGGTCGTAGCCTTGCATGCTCGAAGGTTCGATGATGTCGCAGACCAGGATCAGGGTCGGCTCTTCGGTGAACGGGTCCAGGACGGCGGTTTCATCATCCGGCATCAGGATCATGTCGGAAGCTTCGATGCCTTTCCAGCCGGAGATGGAGGAGCCGTCGAACATCTTGCCGACTTCGAAGAAGTCTTCATCCAGCGCATCGCGTGCTGGCATGGTCACGTGGTGCTGGGTGCCTTTGGTGTCCGTGAAGCGCAGATCAATCCACTTGACGTCATGATCTTTAATGAGTTGAACCGACTTCGACATACTGTCCTCCGGGGTGGCTTAGGGCGGGTAGTGGATGCCCATAATGTTTGTGATGCCGGCGCGAATACTCTGCCAAGGCAACCTGCCTCACAAGGGAGCAAATTGCATGCCAGTGCCCCAGCATGGGTTTTTTGCCCCAAATTCACGCTTATAAAGGCTTCAAGCCGCCAAGCCGGGAAAATATCGCCCTACAATGTGGCGCTTTCAATCGAAAACGACCTGTTTTGGTGCGCGCAAAACCTTCTGCACATTAACTGGTTAAACCTTGAGCAATTTCCGCTATAATCCGCGCCCCCCTTTTTCGGCTGGCCCTGCGCGCGCTGTTTTCATGAAACTAATCGTAAAAGTCTTTCCCGAGATCACCATCAAGAGCCGACCTGTCCGGACGCGTTTCATCCGTCAGTTGGCCAAAAACATCCGTGCCGTGCTCCGTGACCTGGACCCGGCTGTGGTGGTGAACGGCGTGTGGGACAACCTCGAGCTGGACACCCGCGTAGAAGACCCAAAGGCCCTGAAAGAGATGGGCGAGCGCCTGAGCTGCATGCCGGGCATCGCGCACTTCCTGCAGATTGACGAATATCCACTGGGCGATTTCGACGACATCGTCGAAAAGTGCAAGCAGCACTACGGTGATGCACTGGCCGGGAAAATCTTCTCGGTGCGCTGCAAGCGCGCCGGCAAGCACCCGTTCAGCTCGATCGATATCGAAAAATATGTCGGCAGCCAGTTGCGCCGTCAGTGCGGTGCCGCCGGCATCGACCTGAAAAAGCCGGAAATCGAAGTCCGTATCGAAGTTCGCGACCAACGGTTGTTTGTCATCCACAGCCAGCACACTGGCATCGGTGGTTATCCGCTGGGTGCGCTGGAGCAGACGTTGGTGCTGATGTCCGGCGGTTTCGACTCCACGGTTGCGGCCTACCAGATCATGCGTCGTGGGCTGATGGCCCACTTCTGCTTCTTTAACCTGGGCGGTCGTGCCCACGAATTGGGCGTCATGGAAGTCGCGCATTTCATCTGGAAGAAGTACGGCAGCTCGCAACGCGTGTTATTTGTCAGTGTGCCGTTCGAGGAAGTGTTGGGCGAAATTCTCGGCAAAGTCGATAACAGTCATATGGGCGTAGTATTGAAGCGTATGATGTTGCGCGCTTCCTCGCAGATTGCTGATCGACTGCATATCGACGCCCTGGTCACCGGCGAGGCGATCTCCCAGGTGTCGAGCCAGACGTTGCCGAACCTGTCCGTGATCGACTGTGTCACCGAAAAGCTGGTGCTGCGCCCGCTGATCGCCAGCCACAAGCAGGACATCATCGATACCGCCAACGAAATCGGCACCGCTGATTTCGCCAAGCACATGCCGGAGTACTGCGGGGTCATTTCGGTCAATCCGAAGACGGCTGCCAAGCGCCACCGCGTAGAGCACGAAGAGAAAGAGTTCGACATGGCCGTGCTTGAGCGCGCCCTTGAGAACGCCAAGCTGGTCCCGATCGATCGTGTGATCGATGAACTGGGCCAGGACGTACAAATTGAAGAAGTCAGCGACGCGCTGGCCGGTCAGATCGTGATCGACATCCGCCATCCGGATGCCGCCGAGGATGACCCGCTGCAACTGGCTGGCATCGAGGTACAAACGATGCCGTTTTATGCTCTGAACGCTCGTTTCAAGGAACTGGACCCTACTCGCCAGTACCTGTTGTATTGCGACAAAGGCGTGATGAGTCGCCTGCATGCCCACCATTTGCTCAGTGAGGGGCATGCCAATGTGCGCGTTTATCGACCGAGCTAAGTGCCCGGGGCTGTTTGCCTGTGGCTTGCGTCACCGGCCCCCCGACGCCACCGTAAAGCTGTAAAGGCTTTCACGGACGCTACTGTTAATCGCTGCCAAGACTTGTCAGCACACCGAATCCTCTGATCGAGATACACAAGTGATCGAAAATCTACGCAACATCGCCATCATTGCCCACGTTGACCATGGTAAAACCACCCTGGTAGACAAACTCCTGCGTCAATCCGGCACCCTGGAGCGCAACGAGCTCAACGACGAGCGCGTGATGGACTCCAACGACCAGGAAAAAGAGCGCGGTATTACCATTCTGGCGAAAAACACCGCCATCAACTGGAACGGCTACCACATCAACATCGTGGACACCCCGGGCCACGCCGACTTCGGCGGCGAAGTAGAGCGCGTAATGTCGATGGTCGACTCCGTTCTGCTGCTGGTTGACGCTCAAGACGGCCCTATGCCGCAAACCCGTTTCGTCACCAAGAAAGCGTTCGAAGCTGGCCTCAAGCCAATCGTCGTGATCAACAAGGTTGACCGTCCGGGCGCGCGTCCTGACTGGGTTCTGGACCAGATCTTCGACCTGTTCGACAACCTGGGTGCTACCGACGAACAACTGGACTTCCAGGTTGTTTACGCCTCGGCCCTGAACGGCATCGCCGGTCTGGATCACACCGCCATGGCCGAAGACATGACCCCGCTGTACCAAGCGGTCGTCGACCACGTTCCTGCGCCGAAAGTTGACCGTGACGGTCCTTTCCAGATGCAAATCTCGGCACTGGACTACAACAGCTTCCTGGGTGTTATCGGTGTTGGCCGTATCGCTCGTGGTCGCGTCAAGCCGAACACTCCGGTTGTCGCTATCGACGCCGACGGCAAGCGCCGCAACGGTCGTATCCTGAAGCTGATGGGTCACCACGGTCTGCACCGCATCGACGTTGAAGAAGCTGCGGCCGGCGACATCGTCTGCATCAGCGGTTTCGACGAGCTGTTCATCTCCGACACCCTGTGCCACCCGGACACCGTCGAGGCGATGAAGCCTCTGACCGTCGACGAGCCAACCGTTTCCATGACCTTCCAGGTAAACGACTCGCCTTTCTGCGGTAAAGAAGGCAAGTTCGTGACCTCCCGTAACATCAAGGATCGTCTGGACAAAGAGCTGCTGTACAACGTTGCACTGCGCGTTGAAGAAGGCGACTCGGCTGACAAGTTCAAGGTTTCCGGCCGTGGTGAGCTGCACCTCTCGGTACTGATCGAAACCATGCGTCGCGAAGGCTTCGAACTGGCCCTGGGCCGTCCGGAAGTGATCATTCGTGAAGTTGACGGCGTCAAGCAGGAACCGTTCGAAAACGTCACCATCGACATCCCTGAAGAATCCCAGGGCAAGGTGATGGAAGAGATGGGTCTGCGTAAAGGCGACCTGAGCAACATGGTGCCGGATGGCAAAGGCCGTGTGCGTCTGGAATACAACATCCCTGCTCGTGGTCTGATCGGTTTCCGTAACCAGTTCCTGACCCTGACCAACGGTGCTGGCATCCTGACCTCGATCTTCGATCGTTACGCTCCAGTGAAGTCCGGCCACATGTCCGGTCGTCAGAACGGCGTACTGGTTTCGGTTGAAACCGGCAAGGCACTGACCTACTCCCTGGAAACCCTGCAGGCTCGTGGCAAGCTGTTCGTAGAACACGGCCAGGAGATCTACAACGGTCAAATCGTTGGTCAGAACAGCCGTGACAACGACCTGGGCGTCAACCCTACCAAGGGCAAGAAGCTCGACAACATGCGTGCTTCGGGTAAAGACGAAACCATCGCTCTGGTACCACCTGTTCGCTTCACCCTGGAACAGGCTCTGGAATACATCCAGGAAGACGAGCTGTGTGAAGTCACTCCTAAGTCCATCCGTCTTCGCAAGAAGATCCTGGACGAAAGCGAGCGTACCCGCGCTGCCAAGAAAGCCAAGGCTAACTAAGCCCGGCTGAATAAAAACGCCCCCGGTCGAAAGGCCGGGGGCGTTTTTGTTTGTCTGGGGTTTGTATTGTCTGTGCCGGCCCATCGCGAGCGGGCTCGCACACCTCTCAGCGGTGTACACAAAACCTGTGGGAGCGGGCTTGCTCGCGATGGGTTGGGGCAGACGCCGCAAAAAGTCAGCAGTCAGGCATCAAACCACCGAAACGCCAAATAGGCCTCTGCTATCTGGCGCAACAAAACCTTGTCCGCCTTGGTGGCAATCCCATCGCCATCCACATCGCCATTGGTAAAGGAGTCCAGCTCGCCGTCATTGTCTTCGTCGTACGCCGCAGCAGGCCGGATGCGAATGGCAGTGTCGGGCGTACCGTCGTCTTCGCTGAATTGAAGCCTGACAACATCGGGAGAGCCGTCCTGGTGGTCAGTGGCAGCGATCTTCAGATACCGCTCCCAGTTGTCACCCTCGTTGAACCAGTTGAGCCTCAGGAAGACCTCGGCAAACCGAGTCAGCAGCAATTGATCCTGAAAATCCTGCTTGCCGTCGCCGTCGATGTCACCGGCGAAGCCGAACTCGATCAGGCCGTCGGCGGACATGTCCAGAGCGAAGGCTTCGTGAACCTGATTGGCCGGGCCGTTGTGAAAGTGCAGGAGCACGGCATCAGCCTTGCCATTGCCGCTACGATCCTGGGCGGTTGCCTTTAAATAACGCATGAGCATCTTCTCAAGAGAAATGATGCTCCACACTAATGATTGCGCGGGGGTTTGTTCTGTCGGGCGGGAGTTTGCGGCGTATAGGAAATGGCGACGCGGACCCATGGCCAAGTTACCCTGGCCATGTCGGAGCAATCGGCAGATCAGAACCGCTCGATGCTGCGCGAACCCCGCTCACGCTCCACTTCCTTGGGCTTGTACGCGCAATACCCCGGCCGCGGGCCGATTTTGGGGTGGTTGCGGCAGGTGTCCGGGCGCTTGTCATAAATGGTGCACAGGCGGCTCTTACGATCCAGGTAGTAGCAATCGTTGTTGCTCATGCGTTGCAGCGTGAAGATGCCCGATTTCTGATTGAAGCGCTCCACCAGCCCTTCCTTTTGCAGGCGCTTGGCGATGTTCTTCGGTGGGTCGCCCAACTCGAATTCGTCGACGATGCCAATGCGGATCAGGTCCTTGATCTTGACCTCCACCGGTAAAGTGCAGCAGCTGGACATGCACGAGCCGCACATCGGGGCGGTGTACTTGGCCCAGGTATCGAGGCGATCGATCTCGGCGGCGGCGATCAGGTTGGGCTTCATCATCGGTTGTTACCAGGCATGTGCATCAGGGCGCGCGATCATACCGGGACTGGTGGATTTTTGAACAACCTTTCGCCAGATTTTTCTGTGCTGCCCCATCAACGGTGTTATCCGGCACGGCCCCTGCATTCATTCAGGTACATGACAAAGTAATGCCGAGCTATCTCACGCTTCCTGGAAAAAACTGCCGAACCAGAGCCTCTGCCGTCTGTCAGACCGTCTAGGCTCAACAATTCCCGCTCGCTCGAGGTCCTATCGATGACTCAAGAACCACTTGTTCGCGAAGCAGAGGTGGCCGCATTTCGCGACGCCGTCTTGACCAAGCTCACTTATGCGGTGGGCAAAGACCCGGATCACGCCTTCGACCACGACTGGTTCGAAGCCATTGCGCTGGCGGCGCGCGATCACATGGTCGAGCACTGGATGGACCACACCCGGCAGATCTACCGCAAAGGTCAGAAGCGGGTTTACTACCTCTCCCTGGAATTTCTCATCGGCCGGCTGCTCTACGACAGCCTGAGCAATCTCGGCCTGCTGGATGTCGCCCGCGAGGCCCTGACCGAACTGGGTGTCGACCTGGAGCGTATCCGCCTGCTGGAGCCCGACGCCGCATTGGGCAACGGCGGCCTTGGTCGCCTGGCGGCGTGCTTCATGGAAAGCATGTCGAGCCTGGGCATTGCCGGCCACGGCTACGGCATTCGTTACGAGCACGGTTTGTTCCGCCAGGCGATCGTCGATGGCTGGCAGCAGGAGCAGACCGAGCACTGGCTGGATTTCGGCAACCCCTGGGAGTTCGAGCGTCCAGAGGTGGTGTACCCGATTGGTTTCGGCGGCAGCGTCGAAACCGTCACTGATGAAACAGGCAAGTCCAAGCAAGTCTGGTCGCCGGGCGAGACTGTGCGCGCCATTGCCTACGACACCCCGGTGGTCGGCTGGCGTGGGGCGAGCGTTAACACCCTGCGCTTGTGGCGGGCCCGGGCCGTCGAAGACCTGCATCTGGAGCGCTTCAATGCTGGCGACCATCTGGGTGCGGTCGCTGAAGTAGCGCGTGCGGAAAGCATTTCCCGTGTGCTCTACCCGGCGGACAGCACTGAAGCTGGCCAGGAGCTGCGCCTGCGCCAGGAGTATTTCTTCGTTGCCGCTTCCCTGCAGGATCTGCTGCGGCGTCATCGCAACATGCACACCTCGGTGCTGACCCTGGGCGATCATGCGTCGATCCAGCTCAACGACACGCACCCCTCGATTGCCGTGGCCGAGCTGATGCGTCAGTTGGTGGATGTCTATGATGTCGCCTGGGATGCTGCATGGCAGGTGACCGTCGACACGCTTTCCTACACCAACCACACACTTCTTCCGGAAGCACTGGAAACCTGGCCGGTCGGCCTGATGGAGCGCATGCTGCCACGGCACATGCAGATCATTTACCTGATCAACGCCCAGCACATCGACTCGCTGCGTGCCAAGGGCATCCATGATTTCGACGTGTTGCGCGCGGTGTCGCTGATCGAGGAAGACAACGGTCGGCGCGTTCGCATGGGCAACCTTGCGTTTCTCGGCTCCCACAGCGTCAACGGGGTGTCCGGTCTGCACACGCAGTTGATGCGCAAAACCGTGTTTTCCGAGCTGCATAAACTCTATCCGACGCGGATCAACAACAAGACCAACGGCATCACCTTCCGCCGCTGGCTCTATCAGGCCAACTCGGAACTGACGTCGATGCTGGTCGATGCGCTTGGCGCGGACCTGCTCGATCACCCGGAAGAACGCTTGCAGGACCTGGAGCCGTTCGCCGAGAAGTCGGCATTTCGCAAGGCTTTCGCCGAACAGCGCCTGCACAGCAAAAAAGCCCTGGCGTACCTTATTCACGAGCGGTTAGGGGTAGCAATCAATCCGGCGGCGATGTTCGACGTGCAGGTCAAACGCATTCACGAATACAAACGTCAGTTGCTCAATCTGTTGCACACCGTCGCGCTGTATCAGGCCATTCGCGCCGAGCCGGAAGTCGACTGGGTGCCCCGAGTGAAGATCTTTGCTGGCAAGGCAGCGGCCAGTTATCACCAGGCCAAACTGATTATCAAACTGACCAACGACATCGCCCGGGTGGTCAACAACGACCCAACCGTGCGCGGCTTGCTCAAGGTGGTATTCCTGCCCAACTACAACGTCAGCCTGGCAGAAAGCATCATTCCGGCGGCGGATTTGTCGGAGCAGATTTCCACCGCCGGTTTCGAAGCGTCCGGGACCAGCAACATGAAATTTGGCCTCAACGGCGCGCTGACCATCGGCACGCTGGACGGTGCCAACGTGGAGATGTGCGAGCGCATCGGTGCCGAGCATATGTTCATCTTCGGCCTCAGCGCGCAGCAAGTGGAGGCGCGCAAGCAGAATCACGAGTTCAACGCCACGCCGGATATTGCCGCGTCCCATCGCTTGGGTGATGTGCTGCAAGCGATTCGCGGCGGTGTGTTCTCGCCGGATGATCCGTCGCGTTATACCGGGTTGATTGATTCGTTGATTGAGCATGACCGCTTCCTGGTCTGCGCGGACTTCGATGCCTACTGGGATGCGCAAATGCGTGTTGAAGCCCATTGGCATGACACCAATGCCTGGTGGCGTTCGGCAGTGTTGAACACCGCGCGGATGGGCTGGTTCTCTTCCGATCGGACCATTCGCGAGTACGCCACGGACATTTGGAAAGCCCTGGAGTAACTTTGAGCAATAATTGCGAGGCAGGCCCGGTGGTCAACGGGCCTGATCGATATACTAGGCAGCGGTTAAACCGGGCGGCAGGCTAGACTCTGGCCAATGCCACTTCGCCCGGATTCGCCCCACATCGGGGCTGCTTAGGGATATCGACCATGCAATGGATGTTCATGTTGATTGGGCTTGTGCTGGGCTGGATGCTCGACGAGTCGTTCAGTGACGCGCTATTGGGCGCGCTGTTCGGGTTGGGAATTGGCCAGGCCATTCGTATCGCCCGTCTGGGCTCGCAAGCCGCTGAACAGCGCGTGCTGTTGGAGCAGGCGCAGGCAGCGTTGAATGCGGTTCAACAACGTCTGGCGGTGCTGGAAACCACGGGTGTCGAAGTGCCGCAGCCAGCGGTTGATCAACCCTTGGCCAGGGAGTCGAATTTTTCCCTTGAGCTCTCGCTTGAAGAAGCATCCGTCGCGACACCTGAATTGGTGTGGGAGCTTCCGCCTGAGCCTGAGCCTGAGCCCCTATCACAACCTCGTCAGCCACTGTCCGACGATGCCTGGACAGCCGAGCCACCCGTGCGCGAGCCTGTCGCTGACCGTGGTCCGAACGTCATCGAGCGTGCCCTTGCCGGTGCGCGTAATTGGTTGCTGGGCGGTAATACAGTGCTGCGCGTTGGCGTGGTTCTGTTGTTTTTCGGCCTGGCGTTTCTGTTGCGTTACGCCACTGAAGGCATGGTGGTGCCGCTTGAGCTGCGTTACGCCGGGGTAGCGGCCGCCGCATTGGCCTTGCTCGGGCTGGGTTGGTGGCTGCGCCAACGCAATCGCAACTATGCGTTGATGCTGCAAGGCACCGGGATTGGCGTGTTGTACCTGACGGTGTTTGCCGCGATGCGCCTGCACCCGTTGCTGGACCCCACCGCAGCGCTCGGCCTGCTGGTGGCGGTGACGGTGTTCTCGGCTATTTTGGCCATCACCCAGGATTCCCTGGCGCTGGCCTGCGCCGCTGCACTGGGCGGTTTCGCCGCGCCGATCCTCACGTCCACCGGCGCTGGCAGCCATGTCGCGCTGTTCAGTTATTTCGCCCTGCTCAACGCCGGCATCCTTGGCATTGCCTGGTTCAAGGCGTGGCGCCCCCTCAACGTGATCGGCTTTGTCGGCACCTTTGGCATCGGCTTCACCTGGGGCCTGCGGTCCTATACACCGGAACTGTTGTGGAGCACCGAACCGTTCCTGATCCTGTTTTTCCTCATGTACCTGGCCATCGGCCTGTTGTTCGCGCGGCGCAAGTTACGGGAAATGGGCGACGCACCGGAAGACGATAACCGCGAGGCGCTGCTGCATTGGTCGGCGCGCAGAGGCGACTATGTCGACGGCACGCTGCTGTTTGGTCCACCGCTGGTGGGCTTCGGCTTACAGTTCGCATTGGTGCAGCATCTGCCTTTCGCCGCCGCATTCAGCGCTTTGGCGCTCGGCGTTGTGTACATGGCGTTGACGCGGGCGTTGTTCAGCGGGCGCACGATGCTGTTGGGGGAAACCTGCCTCGCGCTGGGCGTGATTTTCACCAGCCTGGCGATTCCGCTGGGGCTCGATGCGCGCTGGACGACCGCCGCCTGGGCCGTTGAAGGTGCGGGTATCTTCTGGCTCGGCCTGCGGCAGAAACGGTCATTGGCCCGCGCCTTCGCGTTGCTGCTGCAAGTGGGCCCGGCGCTGGCGTTCGTCGGCGAACTACGGGCCGGCGACTTCAGCCTGGTTTCAGGTGCACCGCTGGGCGCGTTGCTGCTCGGCGTGGCCTTGTTGTTCAGCTTCTACCAGTTGCGCAAGGCCCCGCCAGATGTTGCCTCGTCCTGGGAGCGTCGGGCACTGCCGGTGTTGGCATGTCTGGGGCTGGCCTTTCTCTATCTGCTGGCGCCTTTGTTCTTTCTCGTATACGGCACCGCGATCGCCTGGGCGCTGGCCGGTACGGCGACGATATTTATGGGGCTGCATCTGCAATCTCGCACCTTCGCGCTCAGCGGGTTTGCCGTGCAGTTGCTGGGTGGTGGGTTGTTCCTGGTGGCTGGCTCGGACTTTCTCGCATCGCTGTCCAGCGAAGGCGTGCGGCCGTTGACGCATTACCGATTCTGGACGCCTTTGGTGTTGGGTCTGGCAGGTTTACTCGGGGCCTGGCGCTTGCAGCAAGACCGTCCGGTTGCGCTCTTGAACCAGCGTCTGTCCGATGGGCTGCTGGTCTGGGGCGCGACTTGGTGGGCGCTGGCATGGGGCAGCGAAGTACTCCGGTTCGCCTCATTCGAGGCCCAAACCGTCTTGTTGCTGACGGTGGCGGCGTTGAGCGCAGCCCTGTGGACGGTGTTGGCGGTGCGCCTGAAATGGCCGGCGCTGGGTTTGCTCTGCACGGCGCTGATACCGACGGCAGGATGGGTGTTGCTCGCCGCGTGGCACTCGCGTTATCACCCGGCAGCCAACTTCGGCTGGCTGGCCTGGGCGGCGGTGTTCGTCGTGCACTTGATCTCGTTGCGCCGATTGGCGCCGATGCTCTCGGTGCGGGTCTTGAGCGTTGCCCACGTGCTCGGTTGCTGGTTGTTGATCGGCGTGCTGGCGCTGGAATTGCGTTTCGGTCTGTTGCTGCTTTCCGAGCAGTACAACGCCTGGCGCTGGCTGGGTTGGGCGATTCTGCCGAGCCTGTACCTGGTGTTGATGGCCAGTCCCCGCAACTGGCCTTGGCCGGTGGCTGCATATCCGCGTGAGTACAGGCTTTATGCGGCGGCGCCGCTGGCATTGCTGATGCTCGGTTGGTTCTGGCTGGCGAACTGCTTCAGCAGCGGCGCTGCCGATCCGTTGCCCTACGTGCCGTTGCTCAATCCTCTGGAGTTGGGTCTGCTGTTTTCGTTGTTCGGCATTTATGTGTGGGCCCGCAGTGCGGCGACGCAATGTGCTCTGAACAAGGACGTTATTGATCGCGCCACGCAACTGACCGTTGGCATCTTGCTGTTCGCGTTTTTCACCGCACTGGTGAACCGCACCGCGCACCATTGGGGTGGCGTCCCGTTCGAGCTGGATTCGCTGCTTGCGTCGATGCAGGTACAGGCTGGCCTGTCGATCATCTGGACCCTGATGGCCCTGAGCCTGATGATCGGCGGCCACCTGCGCCGACGTCGCGAGGTCTGGTTGATTGGTGCGGCGTTGATCGGCGTGGTGGTCGCGAAACTTTTCTTTGTCGAATTGAGCAACCGTGGCGGGCTTGCCCGGATCGTCTCGTTCATCGGCGTCGGTGTATTGCTGTTGGTCGTGGGCTATTTCGCCCCGTTGCCGCCCAAACGTGCCGAGGCTGCGCCGGACCCTGAAAAACCTGCCCCGCAAACCGAAGGAGTGTCGTCTTGAGTCAGAAGTTGAACCGGGTCTGGTCAGGCGCTTTTGCCATGGGGCTCGCTTTTTCGGTCAACGCGCTGGAACAGCCGTCGGACTTTGCCACGCAGTTACCCTTGACGCTGAGCGGCGAGGGCCCGTGGTATCGCCTCGAATTGCCTCTGGCCGTGCAACTGAGCGCGCGGCAGACCGACCTGAGCGACGTGCGGGTGTTCAACGCGAACGGCGAGCCACAGGCCTATGCGCTGGCGCGGGAAAACGCCCAGGCAGGGGAAACCCGTCTCTTGACCGACGTGAAGTGGTTTCCGTTGTACAACGATGCGGACGACAACGAGCGCGCGCCGAGTGTGCGGGTGCAATCGAATGCCAATGGCGCGTTGGTCGAGGTGCAGCCATCGAGTCAGTTGGAAGCCGGTGAAGAAGTGCTGCGCGGCTGGCTGCTCGATGCCAGTGCGATCAAGGCGCCGTTGCAGCAGTTGATCCTTGACTGGACCAGCGAGCGCGACGGTTTCCAGCGTTTCAGCATTGAAGCCAGCGACGACCTGCAGCATTGGCAGTCCTGGGGTGAGGGGCAGGTGGCGCGGCTGACGTTTGCTGACGAGCGGGTCGAGCAGCATGAAGTGGGTTTGCCGGGTCAATCGGCGCGTTACCTGCGCCTGTTGTGGAGCACGCCGAGTTCGGCACCCACGCTGACCTCGGCGCAATTGCAAAGCGCAACCTCGCGCAGCCTGTCGTTGCCGTTGATGTGGTCGCAGTCCTTGGCGGGCACCCGCGAGAAGGCCGGCGAATACACTTGGCAATTGCCGGTGGGCGTGAATGTCGAACGCTTGCAGGTCGAGCTGGACCAGCCGAACAGCTTGGCGCCGGCGACCCTGGCCGGACGGCTGGACAGTCGGCGGCCATGGCAGCCGCTTGGCGGTGGCTTGCTCTATCGCCTGACGCAGAACGGCCAGGAGGTGGTGCAGAACGAATTGCAGTTGCCGGGGCGAACCGTACAGCAGTTGAAATTGACGGTGGACGAGCGGGGCGGTGGCCTCGGTGAACAGGCGCCGAACGTGAAATTTGCCGTACGCGCCACGCAACTGGTGTTCCTCGCCCGTGGTGCCGGGCCTTATACCCTGGCGGTGGGTCACGCGACGGCGAAGACGGCGAACCTGCCGTTGACCACGCTGATTCCCGATTACAGTGCGGCGAAGTGGGCAGCGCTGGGGCGGGCGACGGTGGATGCCGAGGTGGTGAGCACACCCGCCTCAACGGCTGTGGGCGCGGCGACCTCGGACACCGATTGGAAGAAATTCGGTTTGTGGGCGGTGTTGCTGCTCAGCGTGTTGTTCCTCGGGGCGATGGCGTTCAGTTTGTTGCGCAAGCCTCCGGCCAGTTCTTAAAGTCGGTGCTGCGCACCGATCGCGGGCAAGCCCGCTCCTACAGCGATGAGGGCATATCGGCCAGTGAAAATGCCGGATTCGAACTACGCTAAACCCCGCGCATGAACTCTATTGGGCGTATCACGTCTGATAGGAGGAAATGCGCCTCGACTCGCGCTAAACTGCGCGGGTTTTTAGCCCCCCCATTCTCCGGAGCCGTCCATGTCCCGCGTTACCCTGAGTCGCTATTTGATTGAGCAGACCCGCAGCAACAACACTCCTGCCGATCTGCGCTTCCTGATCGAAGTGGTGGCGCGTGCCTGCAAGGAGATCAGCCACGCCGTGTCCAAAGGCGCCCTGGGTGGTGTTCTAGGTAGCATGGGCACTGAAAACGTCCAAGGCGAAGTGCAGAAAAAACTCGATGTGATCTCCAACGAGATCCTGCTCGAAGCCAACGAATGGGGCGGTCACCTGGCCGGCATGGCGTCCGAAGAAATGGACAATGCCTACCAGATCCCTGGCAAATACCCGAAAGGCGCCTACCTGCTGGTGTTCGACCCGCTGGACGGTTCGTCGAACATCGACATCAACGCTCCGGTCGGCACCATCTTCTCGGTTTTGCGTTGCCCGAGCGAATACCTGAGCCAAAACGAAGCCTTGAATGAAAAGGCCTTCTTGCAGCCAGGCACCCAGCAGGTCGCTGCCGGCTACGCAATCTATGGTCCGCAGACCATGCTGGTGCTGACCCTGGGCGATGGCGTGAAGGGCTTCACCCTGGACCGTGAAATGGGCAGCTTCGTCCTGACCCACGAAAACATCACCATTCCTGAGTCCACCCAGGAATTTGCCATCAACATGTCCAACCAGCGTCACTGGGAAGCCCCCGTGCAACGCTACGTCGACGAGTTGCTGGCGGGCGAAGAAGGTCCTTTGAAGAAAAACTACAACATGCGCTGGGTGGCCGCGATGGTGGCGGACGTGCACCGCATCCTGACCCGTGGTGGCCTGTTCATGTACCCACGTGACAGCCGTGAGCCATCCAAACCCGGCAAACTGCGCCTGATGTACGAAGCCAACCCGATGTCTTTCCTGGTCGAGCAGGCCGGTGGTGCATCCACCAACGGCCACCAGCGCATCCTCGACATCCAGCCGGAAGGCCTGCACCAGCGTTGCGCGGTGTTCCTGGGCTCGAAAGAAGAAGTGGCCCGCGCCACGGCCTACCACAAGGAATAACCCATGACCGCGCCCTGGCAGCCCTTGCTCGAATGGTGGTTCGGGACATCCGAATCAGCAAAGGAAGTGGCGGCGCAGAAGGGCGGGTTGTGGTTCGGCAAGCGCGACAGCCAGGACCTCGAGGCGCGTGAGCGTTTCGGGGAACGGGTGGAGCAGGCACTGGCCGGCGGATTGACTGAATGGGCGCAACGCCCTGAAGGTTGGCTGGCCCTGGTGCTGTTGCTCGATCAATTGCCGCGCATGCTGTTTCGCGAGACCCCCAAAGCCTTTTCCGGTGACAGCAGAGCCCAGGCTCTGGTGGCGCAAGGTATCGCTGCGGATTTAGACCGGCAATTGCTGCCGATCCAGCGGGTGTTCATCTACCTGGTATTGGAACACTGCGAACACCTGGCGGTGCAGAACGAGTGCATTTCGCGTTACATCGACCTGATGGAGCAACAGCCGGAAAGTGATCGAGCGTTGTTTGCCGACTACCTGGGCTATGCCGAGAAGCATCAGAAGGTGATCGCGCAGTTTGGGCGGTTTCCTCATCGCAATGAGGTGCTGGGACGCGAATCTACGGCTGAGGAGTTGCTGTTTTTAAATAAGCCAGGTTCGCGCTTTTAAGGTTCTTCAGCTTCACGCATTCCCTTGAACAAGCCGTTTCAGCAACAATGCAAGCAGGCTTTTTCGGGTATCGACAATGATGTGAACGAAGACTGTCTGTCCGCGAACCTCATAAATCACTCGATTCATTCCAACAAGAATTTGTCGGTACTGACTGAGATTGAGCTTGTCGATTTCTTCGGGGGTCGACCCTGCATAGGGTTGTTCTCCCAGGTTGCGAATAGCGGTCTTCAGGTTGGCAAAAGTGTTCTGCCAAGTCTGATTCGAGAACTGTCGGGTGAGGTAGGTACGAAGCTCTTTGAGGTCTGTTTCGGCTGACTGAAGAATGACGACCTTTAAACTCATTGATTGTCAGCCCTGTCGAGGTCAGTGAAGACATCCTCGGCATCACGGAAGTTGCCTTGCTCTATCTCCCGATTACCCATCGCCAGGAGTTTGAGCAGTGCCATCGTTTCTTCTTGCTCCTCAAAGCTTTTTACATCCATGACCACCAGTTTCGCTTCACCGTTTTGGGTGATTACCATAGGCTCGCGGCTCTCCGTGATTGTTTTGACTATCTCGGCAGCATGGCTTTTAAGGTAGCTGATCGGCTTGATTTGGGATGAGAGTTTCATGAAATGAAGTGCTCGGAGGAATAGATAGGACTGAGTTTAGTCCTAATTCAGTCCTGCGTCAGGCTGAGCTGATCAATGAGCGTCTGAATTACTTGATGTCGCCGATAGCGCAATCGCGAGCAAGTCATATTGTCTCACCGCCACTCCCACAGGGATCACATCGAACCTGTGGGAGCCTGCTCGCGATTGCGTCGGTGGTCGCGCCCTAGATCCGGAAGCTACCCACCAGATGCTTCAACCGCGCCGCCTGCTGCTCGAGGTCGGAGCACGCACGCAGTGTCGCCTGCAGGTTCTCGACACCTTCCTGGTTCAGCGTGTTGATCTCGTTGATGTCGACGTTGATCGACTCCACAACGGCGGTCTGTTCTTCGGTCGCGGTGGCGACTGACTGGTTCATTCCATCGATTTCACCGATGCGCTGGGTCACGCTGCCCAGGCGCTCGCCGGCCTGGTTGGCAATGCCGACGCTGCTCTCGCTCTGACGCTGGCTGTCGGTCATCGTGCTGACCGCTTCGCGGGCGCCGATTTGCAGTTCTTCGATCATCTTCTGCACTTGCTGCGCCGAATCCTGAGTGCGGTGCGCCAGGTTGCGCACTTCGTCGGCGACCACGGCAAAGCCACGACCCGCTTCACCGGCACGGGCGGCTTCGATGGCCGCGTTCAGCGCCAGCAGGTTGGTCTGCTGGGAGATGCTGGTGATCACTTCCAGAATCTGTCCGATGTTCACGGTGTTGCTGTTGAGCGTCTCGATGTTGCCGCAGGAATCACTGATCTTCGCCGACAGCTGATGCATGGCGCTGATGGTTTTTTCCACGGTTTGCTGGCCGTCTTCTGCCAGCGCGCGGGCATCGCTGGAGTGCTGCGAGGCGAGGGCGGCGTTTTGGGCGATTTCCTGTGCGGCAGCGCCGAGCTGGTTGATCGCCGCCGCGACGCTGTTGGTGCGCGAGGCCTGCTGGTCGGAGTTGAACATCGACGAGTTGGAGGCCGCCACGACCCGCAACGCCACTTCGTTGACCTGGCCGGTGGCCGATGACACTTCGCGGATCGAGGTGTGGATGCGCTCGACGAAGCGGTTGAACGACAACCCCAGCGCGCCGAACTCGTCATGGCCGTGAATGGTCAGGCGTTTGGTCAGGTCGCCTTCGCCTTCGGCGATGTCATGCATGGCGCGGCCCATGGTCAGCAGCGGTTGCATCAGAAAGCTGATCAGTATGCCCAGCAAGGTGATGATGATCACCACGGCGATCACCATGGCGATGAACGCCGAGGTGCGGAACTCGCTGAGCATTGCGAACGCTGTGTCCTGGTCGAGTACCAAGGCTACGTACCAGTCAGCCGAGGGTACGCCGTTGACGTGGGTGAAGGAGATGAACTGGCGCTTGCCGTCGATCTCGACTTCTTTCATGCCTGGGCTGACCTTTGGCGTGTCGTTGGGATAGGCCTCGGCCAGGCTCTTGAGCACCAGCTTGCTGTCCGGGTGAATGAGAATCTTGCCGTCGGCGCCGACGATGAACGCGTGGCCATGGCCGCCGAAGTTCAGCGAGTTGATGATCGCGCTGACGCTGGACAGGTCGATGTCGGCGCCAGCGACGCCGATCATCTGGCCTTGGCGCTGCACCGGAGTGGCGACGGTAATCACAAGCTTGCCGGAGGAAGCGGCAATGTAGGGTTCGGTCACGATGGTCTGTTGTGCGGTGTTGGCCGCCTTGTACCAACCACGGGCGCGGGGGTCGTAATCTGCCGCACGGTTACCCGCCGGGACCGAGAACATCACGCCATCGGTGCCGCCGAAGTAACTGAGTTGAAAGTTGCCAGTGTAGGCGGGCAGGTCGATCACGCGCTTCAGGCTGCTCAATGCGCTGCCGTCGGCGGAAACCTGCTGCGACATCGATTGCAGCAACTGGATGCGGCTTTCCAGCCAGGTCTGGATGTTACTGGTGGTCAGGCTGCCGAGTTCCTGCATCGATGTTTCAGTGCTGCTGCGCAGGGTCTGGCGCTGTCGGTAGTCGTTGAACAGGATGAAACAGGCAAATGCGACGGCCACCACGAGGGCAGCAGCCAACAGAATTTTGTGGCTGAACTTGATGTTTCTGGTCATTAAATGAACTACCGCAGAAGGGCTGGTCAACGAGGGCGCCAATGTGCCACAAAATGGTGCGTGGCGTTGGTCATTATGTCGACTCAAAGGCGCCAAAGATTAGGCGCATTTGGCCAAAGCCGACGAAATGCACAACGGCGCCGCAAAGTGGCTGATTTTTCGGATAAAGGCAGACGAGCGGCCCGATAAATAGACGGGGGATGAGGGAACCAGATAACGATTTTCACTTCTAAGCTTCTGCTTGGCAATCTGCCATTCCCCTACGCTCCAGGAGTTTCACCATGTCGTTGCGCTCCGTCGCCCTGCTTTCGTTCTGCGTGTTGTTGGTCGCGTGCGGCAAGGTCAATCAGGAAAACTACTCCAAATTGTCGACAGGCATGCCCAAGGCTGAGGTAGAAACCTTGCTGGGCAAGCCTACCGACTGTTCAGGCGCATTTGGTCTGTCCAGTTGCACCTGGGGCGACAAGAACAGCTTTATCAGCGTGCAGTACGCCGGTGACAAAGTGATGATGTTTTCCGGCCAAGGCCTGAAGTAATCCGGGGCGCTGTGCCCGCGGGAGAAAAACAATGAAGCAGTTTTTGATCCTCCTTTTTGCCAGCCTGGTATTGGCTGGCTGCGCGACCTCTGGTGAAGATCCGCTGGCGCCGAAAACCGTCAATAGCGTCAATCTGAAGAAGTACCAGGGGACCTGGTACGAGTTGGCGCGTCTGCCGATGTACTTCCAGCGCAACTGCGCACAATCGGAAGCGCATTACACCCTCAAGCCCGACGGCAATATCCTGGTGCTCAATCGTTGCCTGACCGCAGACTGGCAATGGGAAGAAGCCAAGGGTACGGCTTATCCACAGGTGCCCGGCAAGACCGACAAGCTGTGGGTCGAGTTCGATAACTGGTTTTCTCGGCTGATCCCGGGTGTGGCGAAGGGCGAATATTGGGTGTTGTTCGTCAGCGATGACTACAAGACGGCCATCGTCGGCGATCCGAACCGGCGTTACCTGTGGTTGCTGTCGCGGACCCCGACGGTCAATGGGGTGGTCCGTGAGGAATTGCTCAGCAAGGCACGCCAACAGGGTTACGACACTACGCGGCTGATCTGGCGGGCAACGGATACGCAGATGGCGAAGACGTCGAACTAACTGTAATTGCCCTGTAGGAGCGAGCATGATCGCTCCTACAGGCGTAGTTTTTTTGTCAGCCGAGTAGTTCACGCAAAACTTGGGCAAACGCCCGACTACTTTCCTCTTCCCCCGCATGCCGCCCATCGCGCACGACCCACTGGCCATTGACCAGCACATCGCGTACCTGTCGGTCGCTGCCGGCGAATAGCCAGCGATTGAGAATCCCGTCGCCGCTTGCTGTCGCCAGGTACGGATCGTTGCCGTCCAGCACCAGCCAATCCGCGCGTTTACCGACTTCCAAGGCGCCAATCGGTTGCCCCAACGCCTGGGCGCCGCCTTCCAACGCCGCGTCGTAGAGCGTGCGACCGACCATTGGCTGATCCGCGCCATACAAGCGGTTACGCCGCTGATCGCGCAGGCGTTGGCCGTATTCCAGCCAGCGGAGTTCTTCCACCACGCTCAACGATACGTGGCTGTCGGAACCAATGCCCATGCGCCCGCCTTGAGCGAGGAAATCCACCGCAGGGAAAATCCCGTCTCCGAGGTTGGCTTCGGTGGTCAGGCACAGGCCGGCGATGGCGCGACTGCGGGCCATCAACGAGACCTCTTCCGGGTTGGCGTGGGTGGCGTGAACCAGGCACCAGCGCTGATCGACCTCGACGTTCTCATACAGCCATTGCAGGGGGCGACGGCCGCTCCAGTTCAGGCAGTCATCGACTTCCTTCTGCTGCTCGGCGATGTGAATGTGCACCGGGCATCGCTGGTCGCTGGCGGCCAGCACTTCGCTGATTTGCTGTGGGGTCACGGCGCGCAGCGAGTGGAAGCACAGGCCCACCGACTGGGCCTTCTGCTGGGCCAGAAGAGGTTGCAGGCGCGATTGCAGGTTCAGGTAGTTTTCGGTGCTGTTGATAAATCGTCGTTGGCCATCGTTGGGCGCCTGGCCACCGAAACCTGAATGGCTGTAGAGCACCGGCAGCAGGGTCAGACCGATGCCCGCGGCGCTGGCGGCCTGGCTGATGCGCAGCGCCAGTTCGGCCGGGTCCGCATAGGGATGGCCATCGATGTCATGGTGCACGTAATGAAATTCGGCGACCGAGGTGTAGCCGGCCTTTAGCATTTCGATGTACAGCTGACGGGCAATCACGCCAAGTTGTTCGGGGCTGATTTTTCCGACGAGGCGATACATCAGGTCGCGCCAGGTCCAGAAGCTGTCATTCGGATTACCCGCCACTTCCGCCAGCCCGGCCATCGCCCGCTGAAAGGCGTGGGAATGCAGGTTGGGCATGCCCGGTAACAGCGGGCCGCTCAGCCTTTCGGCGCCATCTGCATTGGAATCGGCCTGGATTTGGGTCAGCACGCCGTCGGCGCTGACCTCAAGACGTACATTGTTGGCCCATCCACTAGGCAGCAGCGCGCGTTCGGCAAAGAAGGCGGACATGGTTCATCACCCCATCGTGTGTTATTTGTATATACATATACAGACGTTTGCCTGCCCGGTAAACTCCGGCAAGCTAGCAACCTATATCAAATGAACAGGGATCAACCGTGCCGACTCCGCCTCCAGTCTCTCCGTTGGCCGCGAACATGGGCGACAGTCCGGCGCCTTTGTACGCTCGCGTTAAACAGATGATTACCCAGCAAATCGACAGCGGTGCCTGGCCGCCTCACTATCGCGTTCCGTCGGAAAGTGAGCTGGTCAGCCAACTTGGCTTCAGCCGCATGACCATCAACCGGGCATTGCGCGAGATGACCGCCGACGGCCTGCTGGTGCGCATGCAAGGCGTCGGCACGTTCGTCGCCGAACCGAAAAGCCAGTCCGCCTTGTTTGAAGTGCACAACATCGCTGACGAAATCGCCTCCCGTGGCCATCGCCACACTTGCACGGTCATCACCCTGGAAGAAGAGGCGGCCGGGTCCGAGCGCGCCGTGGCCCTGGATATGCGCGAGGGACAAAAGGTCTTTCATTCGCTGATCGTGCATTTCGAAAATGATATTCCGGTACAAATCGAAGACCGTTTCGTCAACGCGCTGGTGGCCCCGGAATACCTCAAGCAGGATTTCACCTTGCAAACGCCTTACGCCTACCTCAGCCAGGTTGCGCCGCTGACCGAAGGCGAGCACGTGGTCGAAGCGATCCTGGCCGAGGCATCGGAGTGCAAGTTGTTGCAGATCGAAAAGGGCGAGCCGTGCCTGTTGATTCGTCGTCGCACCTGGTCCGGTCGTCAGCCCGTGACCGCTGCGCGTTTGATCCACCCCGGTTCCCGTCATCGTCTCGAAGGTCGGTTTCACAAATGAATCAGCTCAAGGTTCTACGCGCCACGGATTACCCGCGCATGCCGTGGAAAAACGGCGGTGGCAGCACTGAAGAAATTACCCGCGACGCCGGCACTGGGCTGGATGGTTTCGGCTGGCGCCTGTCCATAGCCGACATTAGCGAGTCGGGTGGGTTCTCCATGTTTGCCGGTTACGAGCGAATCATCACCGTGTTGCAGGGCGACGGTATGGTCTTGTCGGTGGATGGCCAGGACACACGGTCACTGTTACCGATCGATCCGTTCGCCTTCAGTGGTGAGAGCCATGTTTCCTGCACCTTGCTGGGTGGAGCGATCCGCGATTTCAACCTGATCTATGCACCAAAGCGTTACCGTGCGCGGTTGCAGTGGCTGGACGGGGAGCAGCGGTTTTTCAGCGAAGCCGGCACCGTGCTGGTGTTCAGTGTCAGCGAAGCGCTCGAGGTGAAGGTCGGTAACACGGTTTCGCAACTGGCGCGACATGATTGCCTGCAACTGGACGGTAACAGCGATTTGCTGGAAATCTCGAGCCAGGGTGCCTGCTGCGTTATCGAACTGACCGCACGCTAAAACCACATCCCCCCTGTAGGAGCGAGCATGCTCGCGATGGAGTCGCAGGCACCGCGGGGTCTCAGGTAGCCAGCGTCATCGTTGACGACCATCGCGAGCATGCTCGCTCCTACAGTGAAGCAAGACCGTTTCCTGTTGCGCACCACTTTGTTACCGAACGCCCCATCACAGCGCAAAACCCCGCTCCCGTAACAAACCCCACCTCCTGCAAAAATTCCCCCGGAAAATTTCATCTACGCCAGACCCCTTGATCCAGGCGCTCTCCAGCTGTTTCCGAATTTTTCTCGAATGCCCATTCAACAAGTTGGCCGCTTGATTGCATATGCTTGTATGTACAAGTAAAGACGTATGCGTATGAGTCCAATGAGACTCCTCGCAACGTCCACCTGATTCGCCTGTGGCGCAACGATGCGCACAGGCTGGCTTACCCACTGCCAGGGTTGGTTTGGATTGATCGCTGAGGAGTCTTTTTCGTGACTGACAACAAAACTACCACCGCCTCTTCTACTAAGCGCCGTGACGTTGAAATCCGTGCCCCGCGCGGCAACAAGCTGACCGCCAAGAGCTGGCTGACCGAAGCGCCGCTGCGCATGCTGATGAACAACCTCGACCCGCAAGTGGCCGAGAACCCTAAAGAATTGGTGGTGTACGGTGGTATTGGCCGGGCAGCACGTAACTGGGAATGCTACGACAAGATCGTCGAGAGCCTGACCAACCTGAATGACGACGAGACCCTGCTGGTGCAATCCGGCAAGCCGGTCGGCGTGTTCAAGACCCACAGCAACGCCCCGCGCGTATTGATCGCCAACTCCAACCTGGTGCCCCACTGGGCGACTTGGGAGCACTTCAACGAACTCGACGCCAAAGGCCTGGCCATGTACGGCCAGATGACCGCCGGGAGCTGGATCTACATTGGCAGCCAGGGCATCGTTCAGGGCACCTACGAAACCTTCGTCGAAGCCGGTCGCCAGCACTACAACGACGACCTGACCGGCAAGTGGGTCCTGACCGCTGGCCTGGGCGGCATGGGCGGCGCCCAGCCGCTGGCCGCAACCTTGGCCGGTGCCTGCTCGCTGAACATCGAATGCCAGCAGATCAGCATCGATTTCCGCCTGAAAACCCGCTACGTCGACGAGCAAGCCAAAGACCTCGACGACGCCCTGGCGCGCATTGCCAAGTACACCGCCGAAGGCAAGGCGATCTCTATCGCCCTGTGCGGGAACGCCGCTGAAATCCTTCCGGAGCTGGTACGTCGGGGCGTGCGTCCTGACATGGTCACCGACCAGACCAGCGCCCACGACCCGCTCAACGGCTACCTGCCGGCCGGCTGGACCTGGGACGAATACCGCGCTCGCGCCAAGACCGAGCCAGCTGCCGTGGTCAAGGCCGCCAAGCAATCGATGGCCGTACACGTCAAGGCGATGCTGGACTTCCAGAAAATGGGCGTACCGACTTTCGACTACGGCAACAACATCCGTCAGATGGCCCAGGAAGAAGGCGTGGAAAACGCTTTCGACTTCCCAGGTTTCGTCCCTGCTTACATCCGTCCGCTGTTCTGCCGCGGTATCGGTCCGTTCCGTTGGGCTGCTCTGTCGGGCGACCCACAGGACATCTACAAAACCGACGCCAAGGTCAAGGAACTGATCCCGGACGACGCCCACCTGCACAACTGGCTGGACATGGCGCGTGAGCGCATCAGCTTCCAGGGTCTGCCGGCGCGTATCTGCTGGGTTGGCCTGGGCCTGCGCGCCAAGCTCGGCCTGGCATTCAACGAAATGGTACGCAGCGGCGAGCTGTCGGCGCCTATCGTCATCGGTCGTGACCATCTGGACTCCGGTTCGGTGGCGAGCCCGAACCGCGAAACCGAGTCGATGCAGGACGGTTCCGATGCCGTGTCCGACTGGCCACTGCTCAACGCCCTGCTCAACACCGCGAGCGGCGCGACCTGGGTTTCCCTGCACCACGGCGGCGGCGTCGGCATGGGCTTCTCCCAGCACTCGGGCATGGTGATTGTCTGCGACGGGACTGACGAAGCGGCCGAGCGTATCGCTCGCGTCCTGCACAACGACCCAGCGACCGGCGTCATGCGTCATGCCGATGCCGGTTACCAGATCGCCATCGACTGCGCCAAGGAACAAGGGCTGAACCTGCCGATGATTACCGGCAAGTAAACGCAACACCGCTTCCCTGTAGGAGCGAGCTTGCTCGCGTTAGCGTCGGCACATCCAGCATGAATGTGACTGATCTACCGTCATCGCGAGCAAGCTCGCTCCTACAGGGGGGCGAAAGCCAACTCCCATAACAATCCACAGAGGTTGAATCATGGCTGTCAAAGACGCACGTGCAGGCAACAAACCGTTGATCGAGAAACGCTCGATTGACTACATCCCGGAAGCGGAAAGACACGGTCGTCTCTTCAGCCAGTTCACCTTGTGGATGGGGGCCAATCTGCAGATCACCGCGATTGTCACCGGGGCCCTGGCCGTGGTGCTGGGCGGTGATGTGTTCTGGTCGTTGATCGGCTTGTTTATCGGTCAGTTGCTCGGCGGCGGGGTGATGGCGTTGCACGCGGCTCAAGGGCCCAAGTTGGGCTTGCCGCAGATGATCTCCAGCCGGGTGCAGTTCGGTGTTTATGGCGCGGCTATCCCGATTGTCCTGGTTTGCCTGATGTACCTGGGCTTCACCGCGACGGGCACAGTGCTGTCCGGCCAGGCGCTGGGTCAGTTGTTCGGGGTCAGCGACACCCTTGGTATTCTCATCTTCGCCAGTGTCATCGTGCTGGTGACGGTGCTTGGCTATCGGGTGATCCATTTTATTGGCCGTGTCGCCAGCATCATTGGCGTGATTGCCTTTGTTTACCTGTTCAGCCGCCTGATGACCCAGACGGATGTGGGCGCGCTGTTGCAGATTCGCCATTTCAGCTGGAGCAGTTTCCTGCTGGCGGTGTCGCTCGCGGCCTCCTGGCAGATCGCCTTTGGTCCCTATGTGGCTGACTACTCGCGATACCTGCCGAGCAATACGTCTTCGGTGAAAACCTTCTTCGCTGCCGGCGCAGGTTCGGTGATCGGCGCACAAGTGGCGATGATTCTCGGTGTGTTTGCCGCCGCCTCCGCCAATGGCCAATACGCCGGGCATGAAGTGGCCTACATCGTGGGTTTCGCCGGCAGTGGTGCGACCGCTGCGCTGCTGTACTTCAGCATTGCGTTCGGCAAGGTCACCATTTCCACGCTTAACTCGTACGGCAGCTTCATGTGCATTGCGACCATCATCAGCGGCTTCCGCGGCCGCCTGGAAGTGACCCGCTTGCAGCGTTTGGTTTTTGTCCTGGTAATTGTCGGTGCGGCAACCCTGATCGCATTGCTCGGTCAGCACTCGTTCCTGGGGGCGTTCAAGTCCTTCATCCTGTTCCTGCTGGCGTTCTTCACGCCATGGAGCGCAATCAACCTGGTGGACTACTACTGCATCACCCGCGAGCGCTATGACGTACCGGCGCTGGCTGATCCCAATGGTCGTTACGGCCGCTGGAACATGCTGGGCATCAGCATCTACGTGTTCGGCGTACTGGTGCAGTTACCGTTCATCTCCACCAAGTTCTACACCGGTCCGCTGGTAGCGGCGCTGGGTGACGTGGATATTTCCTGGATTATCGGCCTGGTGCTGCCTGCTGCGCTTTACTACGTATGCGCAAAAAAATGGCACGGATCGGTACCTGACCAGCTGATTCTGCCGGTCGAGCAGGACAGCGTCGAACAACCAAAAACAAGTGGGAATGGTCGCGCTGCGGCGCAGGCCTGATTGGACGTGGACAGGGCTGGATGCCTCTTGACTGCCGTAAGCCAATTCATGATTAGGAGCGTCACAACAATGAAATCGAACAAGACCCTGCTGACCACATTGCTTTCCATGGGCCTGTTGGCCAGTGCAGGCGCCACCCAGGCAGCCGGTTGGTGCGAGTCAGGCAAGCCTGTGAAATTCGCAGGACTGAACTGGGAAAGCGGCATGCTGCTGACCGACGTCCTGCAAGTGGTGCTGGAAAAAGGCTACGGCTGCAAGACTGACAGCCTGCCGGGCAACTCCATCACCATGGAAAACGCTCTGAGCAGCAACGACATCCAAGTGTTTGCCGAAGAATGGGTCGGTCGCAGCGAGGTCTGGAACAAGGCCGAAAAGGCCGGCAAGGTGGTGGGTGTCGGCGGCCCGATCCTGGGAGCGGTCGAGGGTTGGTACGTGCCTCGCTATGTGATCGAAGGTGATGCCAAACGCAAACTGGAACCCAAGGCACCAGACCTGAAAAACATCGCTGACCTGTCCAAGTACTCGGCTGTGTTCAAAGATGCCGAAGAGCCGACCAAGGGGCGTTTTTACAACTGTCCGGCCGGTTGGACCTGCGAGCTGGACAACAGCGAAATGCTGAAAAGCTACGGCCTGGAAAGCACCTACACCAACTTCCGCCCTGGCACCGGCCCGGCGCTGGATGCAGCCGTACTGTCGAGCTACAAGCGTGGCGAGCCGATCCTGTTCTACTACTGGTCGCCGACTCCGCTCATGGGCCAGGTCGACGTAGTCAAACTCGAAGAGAAACCAGGCGTAGACAAGACCGTGACCATCAAGGTCGGCCTATCCAAGACCTTCCACGACGAGGCGCCGGAGCTGGTGGCCGTGCTGGAAAAGGTCAACCTGCCGATCGACCTGCTGAACCAGAACCTGGGCCGCATGGCGAAGGAACGTATCGAGTCGCCAAAACTGGCGAAAATCTTCCTCAAGGAACATCCTGAAGTCTGGCATCAGTGGGTCAGCGAAGACGCTGCCAAGAAAATCGACGCGGCTTTGTAGGTCGAGCTTCTCCGGCTGCTGGCAACGGCAGCCGGACGCTTGATCGCAACCCCTTGATTGAGAGTCTCTTATGTTTCCCGAAAGCTTTACCTTTTCCATCGCCGACTGGGTCAACGGTTGGGTCGATTCGCTGGTCACCAACTATGGCGACGTGTTCCGGCACATCTCCGACACGCTGTTGTGGGCCATCGTCAATCTTGAAGGGCTGCTGCGTGCGGCGCCCTGGTGGCTGATGTTGGCCATCGTCGCGGGTGTGGCCTGGCATGCGACCCGTAAAGTGGTGACCACTGCGGTCATCGTCGGCCTGTTGTTCCTGGTGGGCGCGGTCGGGCTCTGGGACAAGCTGATGCAAACCCTGGCGCTGATGCTGGTGGCGACGATCATTTCGGTGCTGATCGGCGTGCCCCTGGGGATTCTATCGGCGCGCAGCAATCGCCTGCGTTCAGTGCTGATGCCGCTGCTGGACATCATGCAGACCATGCCAAGCTTCGTGTACCTGATCCCGGTATTGATGCTGTTCGGCCTGGGCAAGGTGCCGGCGATTTTCGCCACGGTGATCTATGCCGCTCCACCGTTGATCCGACTGACTGATCTGGGTATCCGCCAGGTCGACGGAGAAGTGATGGAGGCGATCAACGCCTTCGGTGCCAACCGCTGGCAACAACTGTTCGGCGTGCAACTGCCGCTGGCCCTGCCGAGCATCATGGCCGGGATCAACCAGACGACCATGATGGCGCTGTCGATGGTCGTGATCGCCTCGATGATCGGTGCACGTGGTTTGGGTGAAGACGTGCTGGTGGGCATCCAGACCCTCAACGTCGGCCGTGGCCTGGAAGCGGGTCTGGCGATCGTGATTCTGGCCGTGGTGATCGACCGCATTACGCAGGCGTATGGTCGTGCGCGGCATGAGGTGAGCAAATGAACAATGCAAGCGTAAGCAAGATCGAAGTCAAAAACGTCTTCAAGATTTTCGGCAACCGCGCCAAGGACGCGCTGGGCCTTATCGGCCAAGGCAAGACCAAGGACCAGGTGCTAGCCGAAACCGGTTGTGTGGTCGGCGTGAATGACCTGTCGCTGAGCATCGGCAGCGGCGAGATCTTCGTGATCATGGGCCTGTCGGGTTCCGGAAAGTCGACACTCGTGCGCCATTTCAATCGTCTGATCGACCCTACCAGTGGCGCGATTCTGGTGGATGGCGAAGACATCCTGCAGTACGACATGGAAGCCCTGCGCGAATTTCGCCGGCGCAAGATCAGCATGGTGTTCCAGAGCTTCGGCCTGCTGCCGCACAAGACCGTGATGGAGAACGTCGCCTACGGCCTGAAAGTGCGTGGCGAGAGCAAGCAGATGTGCTCGGAGCGTGCGCTGCACTGGATCAACACCGTGGGCCTCAAAGGCTACGAAAACAAATTTCCGCACCAGCTCTCTGGCGGCATGCGTCAACGTGTTGGCCTGGCCCGTGCCCTGGCGGCCGACACTGACATCATCCTGATGGACGAAGCCTTCAGCGCCCTCGACCCACTGATCCGCGCCGAGATGCAGGACCAATTGCTGGAGCTGCAAAAGACCCTGCACAAGACCATCGTTTTCATCACTCACGACCTTGATGAGGCTGTGCGCATCGGCAACCGCATCGCGATCCTCAAGGACGGACGCCTGATCCAGGTCGGTACGCCGCGCGAGATTCTGCATTCGCCAGCGGATGAGTATGTCGACCGGTTCGTGCAGCGGCGGGCGGCGGTGGTTTGAGAAACTTGCGGTGCTTGTGCCGGCCCTATCGCGGGCAAGCCCGCTCCCACAGGGGTTGTGTGAACACCGATAAACCTGTGGGAGCGGGCTTGCCCGCGATGAGGCCGGTAAAGCTGCATCAATATTGGCTAGAGGTAAAAGATGTCCCAGGCTGAAAAAATCGTAATCGCCGATGCCCCGTTGCGTTGGCAGGATGTGGTCGCGGTCGCCCGCCACGGCGCGCAGCTTGAGCTGTCACCGCAGGCCTGGGCACGCATCGAAAACGCCCAGGCTATCGTCCAGCGCATCGTCGCCAGCGGCGAGCGTGCCTATGGCGTCAACACCGGCCTGGGCGCGTTGTGCAACGTGTCGCTTGAAGACGAGCAACTCAGCCAGTTGTCGCGCAACACCTTGCTCAGTCACGCCTGTGGCGTCGGTGCGCCGCTGGCCGACGAGCAGACCCGCGCGATCCTGTGCGCCGCCATCCGCAATTACAGCCAGGGCAAGTCCGGCATCCATCGCCGCGTGGTCGAGGCTCTGCTGGCGTTGCTCAATCGCGGCATCACTCCACAAGTGCCGTCCCAAGGCTCGGTGGGTTACCTGACCCACATGGCGCACATTGGCATCGCGTTGCTGGGCGTTGGCAATGTCAGCTACCGGGGGCGAGTCGTCTCTGCACAGCAGGCGCTGGCCGAAGAGGGCTTGCAGCCGGTGCAACTGGGCGCCAAGGATGGATTGTGCCTGGTCAACGGCACGCCGTGCATGACCGGTCTCAGTTGCCTGGCGCTTGCCGATGCCACGCGTTTGTTGCAATGGGCCGATGTCATCAGCGCCATGAGCTTTGAAGCCCAGCGCGGACAGATCGCTGCGTTCGATGCCGAGATCATCGCGCTCAAGCCACATCCAGGCATGCAACAGGTCGGCACGAACCTGCGCGGGCTGCTCGAAGGCAGTGAAGTGATCGCGTCGAGCAAAGGCATCCGCACCCAGGATGCGTTGAGCATTCGCTCCATCCCTCAGGTTCACGGCGCTGCCCGGGATCAACTGGCCCACGCCGTTGCCCAGATCGAAACCGAACTCAACGGCTGCACCGACAACCCTTTGCTGCTGGGGACGCCGGATAATTTCCGCATCATGTCCCAGGCCAATCCGCACGGTCAGTCAGTGGCCATGGCCGCGGATTTGCTGGCCATCGCCCTGGCAGAAATCGGCTCCATCGCCGAGCGTCGACTCGACCGCCTGATCAACCCGCACGTCAGCGGACTGCCAGCGTTCCTGGTGGCGAATCCGGGGGTGAACTCCGGGATGATGATCGTGCAATACGTCGCCGCATCCCTGTGTGCAGAAAACCGTCAACTGGCGCAACCGGCGGTACTCGACAACTACGTCACCTCGGGCCTGCAGGAAGATCACCTGAGCATGGGCACCAACGCTGCGCTGAAGCTGCATCGGACGCTGGAAAACTGCACGCAGATTCTTGCCATCGAGTACCTGCTGGCGGCCCAGGCCTTCGAGTTCCTCAAAGAACAACGCTTCGGCGCTGGCACCGACGCTGCCTGGCATCTGCTGCGTGAACGGGTCCCAGCCTATGACCAGGATCGCTGGCTGGCGCCAGATATCGCGGCGGCAGCCGAGGTACTGAAAGACCCGGCATTGCTGCGCAACACGTTACCGAATTTGCACTGATTTCCCGACACCAGCGTGCCAAGGCGCGGCTCCCCAAAAGGCGAGACGCGACGGACAACGGACATCTCCGGAGCGTCTGGTGAGTTAATAAAAAACTCTCAAAAGGAGCATGAAATGACTGCGCTCAACCTGATTCCCGGCCAACTGAGCCTGGCCCAACTGCGTGATGTCTATCAACAACCGGTCCAACTGACCCTCGACAGCAGTGCCTCGGCCCAGATCGAAGCCAGCGTTGCCTGCGTGGAACAGATCCTCGCCGAGAACCGTACCGCCTACGGCATCAATACCGGTTTCGGCCTGCTGGCTTCGACTCGCATCGCGAGCGAAGACCTGGAAAACCTACAACGCTCGCTGGTGTTGTCCCACGCAGCCGGCGTCGGCGAGCCCATCAGCGACGCGCTGGTGCGTCTGATCATGGTGTTGAAGGTCAATAGCCTGAGCCGTGGTTTCTCCGGGATTCGCCGTGTGGTCATCGACGCGCTCATCGCCCTGGTCAACGCCGAAGTCTACCCGCACATTCCGTTGAAGGGCTCGGTAGGGGCTTCCGGCGACCTGGCACCCTTGGCGCACATGTCGCTGGTGCTGTTGGGCGAAGGCAAGGCGCGCTACAAGGGCGAATGGATGGAAGCCACCGAGGCGCTGAAAATCGCTGGCCTGACCCCGCTGACCCTGGCAGCGAAAGAAGGCCTGGCTTTGCTCAACGGTACGCAGGTTTCCACCGCGTTTGCCCTGCGCGGCTTGTTCGAAGGTGAAGACCTGTTCGCCGGCGCCTTGTCCCTGGGCGCGCTGACCGTTGAAGCGGTACTGGGTTCGCGCTCGCCATTCGACGCACGCATCCACGCCGCCCGTGGCCAGAAAGGCCAGATCGACGCCGCTGCCGCCTACCGCGATTTACTGGGCGATCGCAGCGAAGTCTCCGATTCCCACGAGAACTGCGAGAAGGTGCAAGACCCGTATTCCCTGCGCTGCCAGCCACAGGTCATGGGCGCCTGCCTGACTCAGTTCCGTCAGGCCGCCGAAGTGCTGGCCGTCGAAGCCAACGCAGTCTCCGATAACCCGTTGGTGTTTGCCGCTGAAGGCGACGTCATTTCCGGTGGTAACTTCCACGCCGAACCCGTCGCCATGGCTGCCGACAACATGGCCCTGGCCATCGCTGAAATCGGTTCGCTGAGTGAGCGCCGTATCTCGCTGATGATGGACAAGCACATGTCTCAACTGCCGCCGTTCCTGGTGGCCAATGGCGGCGTGAACTCCGGCTTCATGATCGCCCAGGTGACGGCGGCCGCGCTGGCCAGTGAAAACAAGGCACTGTCCCATCCGCATTCAGTGGACAGCCTGCCGACCTCGGCCAACCAGGAAGATCACGTGTCCATGGCCCCAGCGGCAGGCAAGCGTTTGTGGGAAATGGCTGAAAACACCCGTGGCATTCTCGCTGTTGAATGGCTGGCGGCGGCTCAGGGCCTGGACCTGCGCAACGGTCTGAAGACTTCCCCGAAACTGGAGAAAGCCCGCGCCATCCTGCGCAACGAAGTGCCGTTCTACGAGAAGGACCGCTTCTTCGCGCCGGACATCAATGCAGCGACCGAACTGCTGGCTTCGCGGTGCCTGACCGAGCTGGCGCCGGGCAAGTTGTTGCCGAGCCTCTGAGGGCCCCATCGCGGGCAAGCCCGCTCCTACAAGGCATAGCGCAACACCTGTAGGAGCTGGCTTGCCAGCGATTCGATTTTGAATACTCTGGAGATTAGAGATGAAAACGCTCTGGCAACACTGCCACGTCGCAACCATGGCGCAGGGCGTCTACTCGATCATCGAGGACGCGGCCATCGTGACGTCCGGTGCGCTTATTGAGTGGATCGGCCCACGCGCCGAACTGCCGTCCGGCGAGTACCCGGCGGTCAACGATTTGAACGGGGCCTGGGTTACTCCGGGCCTGATCGACTGCCACACCCACACGGTGTTCGGCGGTAACCGCAGCGGTGAGTTCGAGCAGCGTCTGCAAGGCGTCAGCTATGCGGAAATCGCCGCCGCCGGTGGCGGCATCGCCAGCACCGTGCGCGCCACGCGTGCGGCCAGTGAAGATGAGCTGTTCGCCAGCGCCGCCAAAAGGCTGAACAGCCTGATACGCGACGGCGTCACCAGCATCGAGATCAAGTCCGGCTACGGTCTGGACCTGGCCAGCGAACGCAAGATGCTGCGAGTTGCCCGTCGCCTGGGTGAAAAACTGCCGATCAGCGTGCGCAGTACCTGTCTGGCGGCGCACGCCTTGCCGCCGGAGTACAAGGATCGCGCCGACGATTACATCGAGCACATCTGCACCGAGATGCTTCCGGCCCTGGCGGCTGAAGGACTGGTGGATGCGGTGGATGCCTTTTGCGAATACCTGGCGTTTTCCCCGGCGCAAGTCGAGCGGGTATTTATCACGGCGCAGCAACTGGGCCTGCCAGTGAAATTGCATGCCGAGCAATTGTCATCGCTGCACGGTTCGACGCTCGCGGCGCGTTACCACGCTCTGTCCGCCGACCACCTGGAATTCATGACCGAAGACGATGCCATCGCCATGGCGACCTCCGGCACCGTCGCCGTGTTGCTGCCCGGCGCGTTCTACTTCCTGCGTGAAACCCAATTGCCACCGATGGATGCGCTTCGTAAACACGGAGTGAAAATCGCCATCGCCAGCGATCTTAACCCCGGCACGTCGCCGGCGCTGTCGCTGCGCCTGATGCTGAACATGGCCTGCACCTGTTTTCGCATGACTCCGGAAGAGGCCCTGGCCGGTGCGACCATTCACGCGGCCACCGCGTTGGGCATGGCCCGGACCCATGGCTCGCTGGAAGTGGGCAAGGTGGCAGATTTCGTCGCCTGGCAAATCGATCGTCCCGCCGACCTGTCGTACTGGTTGGGCGGTGAGCTGGGAAAACGCGTCGTGCGTCACGGCGTTGAAACACACTTCCAGGAGAGCATTCGTGGATAAAGTTCTGAACTTCAAACAAGGCAGCGTGCCGTTGCTGATCAGCATGCCTCACGCCGGCGTGCGCCTGACCCCGGCAGTGGAGGCCGGGCTGATCGCGGACGCGAGAAGCCTGCCGGACACCGACTGGCATATCCCGACGCTGTATGACTTTGCTCACGAGCTGGGTGCCAGCACCCTGGCCGCAGAATATTCTCGGTTTGTCATCGACCTGAACCGCCCATCGGACGACAAACCGTTGTATGCCGGCGCAACGACTGGGCTGTATCCCTCGACCCTGTTCGATGGCATTCCATTGTTCCTGGAGGGCAAGGAGCCAACGGCGGCCGAGCGATCGACCTACCTGGAACAGGTGTGGACGCCGTATCACACGACTTTGCAGAACGAACTGGCACGACTCAAGGCCGAATTCGGTTATGCATTGTTGTTCGATGCGCACTCGATCCGCACGATCATCCCGCACCTGTTCGACGGCAAGCTGCCGGACTTCAACCTCGGCACCTTCAACGGCGCCAGTTGCGATCCGCAGTTGGCCACGCAACTGGAAGGCATCTGCGCACGGCACAGCGACTACACCCATGTGCTCAATGGTCGGTTCAAGGGTGGCCACATCACCCGGCATTACGGTAACCCGGCGGACAACATCCACGCGGTGCAACTGGAACTGGGGCAGAGCACCTACATGGAAGAGTTCGAACCGTTCCGCTACCGTCCGGACCTGGCGGCGCCGACCCAGGTGGTGCTCAAGGAGTTGTTGCAAGGGTTGCTGGCCTGGGGGCAAGCACACTACAAGGCCTGACACCTTTGGGTGAAAGTGACGGCCCCATCGCAGGCAAGCCAGCTCCTACAGTGATTTACGGTGTTTACACAATTTGTGTTTCAACACCGGTCCACCCTGTAGGAGCGGGCTTGCCCGCGATGGCGGTGTGTCAGGTCGCCTCAAACAGTCGCCACCGTGCAAATCTCGGTCGTCACAGGTCGCTTTTACCTTTCGTCTGCTGCGTAATGTTCTGCGCACGGTGCACAAAGACACCGAGCCCATAACAATCCGCTGCCGCACGAGAACGCCCTTATGACAAGCATCAAAGCTCTGTTTACCCGCTGTTTCTCCATCCTTTGCGGGACCGCTCTTCTGAGTACCAGTGCGCTGGCCAGTGATGACGCCTCGTGCAAGACGGTGCGCATGGGCGTGGTCAACTGGACCGACGTGATTGCCACCAGCGGCATGGCCGATGTGCTGCTCAACGGCCTGGGTTACGAAAGCAAACAGACCAGCGCCGTCCAGCAGATCATCTTCGCCGGCATCCGTGACAAGCGCCTCGACATATTCCTCGGTTACTGGAAACCGGCGATGGACAAGAATATTGCTCCCTTCCTTGAGGCCAAGCAGGTCCGGGTCTTGGCCAAGCCGAGCCTGGCCGATGCCCAGGCGACGCTCGCAGTGCCCGACTATGTCGCCGAGGCCGGGTTGAAAACCTTCGCCGACATTGCCAACTTCAAAGACAAGCTCGGCGGCAAAATCTACGGGATCGAGCCGGGCAGTGGCGCCAACACCACGATCAAAACCATGATCGAGACCAATCATTTCGGCCTCAAGGACTTCAAACTGATCGAGTCTGGTGAGGCGGGCATGCTGGCGGCCGTTCAGCGGGCGGTGAATCGTAAGGAGTTCGTGGTATTCGTTGGCTGGACGCCGCATCCGATGAACATCAACATGAACATCACTTACCTGACCGGCAGCGAAGACGTATACGGGCCCAACGAAGGCGCGGCGACCGTATCCACCGTGACGTCGCCGGACTATGCCGAGCGCTGCCCGAACGTGAACCGCCTGCTGGAAAACCTGACCTTCACCGCTGCTCAGGAAAGCCAGTTGATGGTGCCTATCATGGAGCGCCAGACCCCGCAGGATGTGGCCAGGAAATGGCTGCGAGATCATCCGGAGGATCTTCAGCGCTGGTTGGCCGGGGTCAGCAGTTTCGATGGCAAGGATGGCGTCGCCACCGTACAGGCCAGTTTGAAAAACTGACAGCAACAGGGCTCCGGACGAATGGCTAACTACCCGCTTTCCGAACAGATGATGGCGTTCGTCGACAAAACCATCGGCTTCAACAGCGCCGACAGCAGCCTCGCGGGCATGCGCCGGGCCTACAGCGAGATGTGCCGGGCGTTTACCCCGGCGCGACCTGGCGGCTTGTATGTGGTCGACTTCGAACTCGCCGGGGTGCGGGTGCGGGCGTATCAACCGCCATTGGCATCATCGCCCGCCGGTGATCCGTGCGTGGTGTACCTGCATGGCGGCGGTTGGGTAGTGGGGGATCTGGATTCCCATGATTTCATCTGCGCCGAGTGGGCGGCGACGCTCGGCGCGTTGGTCATCGCGGTCGATTATCGACTGGCGCCGGAGCATCCATTCCCCGCCGGGTTACACGACTGCCTGGGTGTCTGGCGTGCGCTGAGAACCGGCCCCTTTCGCCTCGACCCCCAGCGTTCACTGGTGGCCGGCGACAGCGCAGGCGGCAATCTCGCCGCCGCGTTGTGCCTGGCCTTGCGCGATGCGGGTGAACCCCTGCCGGCGGCTCAAGTACTGATCTATCCAGGCCTGGGGGGTGATCACCGGCTGCCCTCGCGTCGCGAGTGCAGCGACGCACCCTTGCTCAGCAGCCGAGACGTCGAGGACTACCACGCCATGTACCTGGGAGCTCGGCCACCATGCGCCCATGCAATGCCGTTGCTGGCCGACAGTTTCAGCGGGTTGCCACCGGCATTGATCGCCGTGGCGCAATTCGATCCGCTGCGAGATGACGGCGTGCGCTACGCCGAACAACTCACGGCTGCAGGCGTTGCCACCACGTTGTACTACGGCGAAGGACTGGTTCACGGCAGTTTGCGTGGGCGCGGCCAGGTGCCCGAGGTCGACGCGCTGCATGAAACACTGGTCGGTTATCTGGCTAAAAAACTGACGACAGAACTCTGACTCAGCAAGGGCATGCTCATTGACGTAATTCGGGTTTATGATGCCGGACGGCAGAATGATAGAAGTCCCCCCAGGGATGACCTCGACCCCTTACGGAGCGCGCAATGCAGACTTTGTACCCGCAGATCAAACCCTACGCCCGGCACGATCTGGCTGTCGATGAAACCCACACCCTGTACGTCGATGAAAGCGGTTCACCGGAAGGTTTGCCGGTGGTGTTTCTCCATGGCGGCCCAGGTTCGGGGTGTGATGCACAGAGTCGCTGCTTCTTTGATCCCAACCTGTACCGCATTGTCACCTTCGACCAGCGCGGTTGCGGTCGCTCCACCCCGCACGCCAGCCTGGAAAACAATACCACCTGGGATCTGGTTGCAGACCTGGAGCGGATTCGCCTGCACCTGGGCATCGACAAGTGGGTAGTGTTCGGCGGTTCCTGGGGTTCGACCCTGGCGCTGGCTTATGCGCAAACCCATCCCGAGCGCGTCCACGGCCTGATACTGCGTGGGATTTTCCTGTCCCGCGCGCAGGACATTCACTGGATGTACCAGGAGGGCGCCAGTCGCCTGTTCCCCGATTACTGGCAGGACTACATCGCACCGATTCCGCCAGAGGAGCGGGGCGACCTGCTCAACGCCTTCCACAAGCGCCTGACCGGTAACGACCAGATCGCCCAGATGCACACGGCCAAGGCCTGGTCCACCTGGGAAGGGCGGATTGCGACGTTGCGTCCGAACCCGGTGGTGGTCGAGCGATTCACCGAACCGCAGCGTGCGCTGTCGATCGCCCGCATCGAATGCCACTACTTCGTTAATCACTCGTTCCTCGAAGAAAACCAGTTGATCCGCGACATGGACAAGATCGCCCATTTGCCCGGCGTGATCATTCACGGTCGCTATGACGCGATCTGTCCGATCGATAACGCCTGGACCTTGCATCAGAACTGGCCCAACAGCGAACTGCAGATCATCCGCGAGGCTGGCCACGTGGCGTCCGAGCCGGGCATCACCGATGCGCTGGTGCGCGCCGCCGACCAGATGGCTCGACGCCTGCTCGATCTGGCACCCGAAGAAGCATGAAGGGTCTGTTGCAGCGCGTGCGTAGCGCACGCGTCGAGGTCGCGGCAGAGGTGGTGGGCTCGGTGGGCCAGGGGTTGCTCGTGCTGGTCGCTGTAGAACCAGAGGACACTCGCGCCAGCGCCGACAAACTTCTGCATAAGCTGCTTAACTATCGGGTGTTCAGCGATGCCGAGGGCAAGATGAATCTGTCGCTGGCGGATGTCGGCGGTGGGTTGCTGCTGGTTTCACAATTTACCCTGGCGGCCGATACCAAGAGCGGGTTGCGACCGAGCTTTTCCACTGCTGCCCCTCCAGCGCTGGGTGAAGAGCTTTTTGATTATTTGCTGGAGAAAGCGAAACAGGTGCATGGCACTGTGGCATCAGGTAGATTCGGCGCCGATATGCAGGTGCATCTGGTCAATGATGGCCCGGTAACCTTCCTGTTACAGACTTGAAAGTGCTTGAAACAACTTTTTAAGGGCTTTTCGGCTGAAAACGGGGCGTTTTCGCGATAAATACTTTGTTGCACCTGATGCGTTGTAACGCGGCCTACTAGATAATCGCGCGCTACGCGGATCGGCGTTCGTTGGTCCATTTTGACTTAGGTAGAGACTTGTCCAGGACCTGTTGGGGAATCATTTAGCCCCATAGGAGTCGGAACAATGCTCGCCAACCTGGCGTATAGATAGCTAGCCGTTGGTTTATTGATCTGTTTTCGGCGAGGGTTGCTCGTGATTGTTAGTCCGTGTATTGCACCAAAATTGTCTGCCAAACGGTTGCGTAGCGCTCTGGTAGCGGGCTCGGCCCTGCTTTGCCTGCTCAGCGCTGGCCAGCTTTGGGCATTCAGTCTGGATGATGTGTCGGCCAAGGCAAAAGAGCTGGCCGGACAGAAATACGAAGCCCCGCGCAGTAACCTGCCGACCGAATTCCGCGAAATGAAATTCGCGGATTATCAAAAAATTCGCTTCCGCACGGAAAAAGCCGAATGGGCCGATCAGAAGAACCCGTTCAAATTGTCGTTCTACCACCAGGGTATGCATTTCGATACACCGGTGAAAATCAACGAAATCACGGCTAACACCGTCCAAGAGATCAAATACGACCCAAGTCGATTCGATTTCGGCGATCTGCAATTCGATCCAAAAGCTACCGAAAAACTCGGCTACGCCGGCTTTCGTGTGCTGTATCCGGTCAACAAGGCCGACAAGCAAGACGAAATCATGACCATGCTCGGCGCGAGTTACTTCCGCGTTGTCGGCAAAGGCCACGTTTATGGCTTGTCCGCGCGCGGCATGGCAATCGATACCGCGTTGCCGTCCGGTGAGGAGTTTCCGCGTTTCCGTGAGTTCTGGGTTCAACAGCCCAAGCCGGGCGACAAGCACCTGGTGATTTTCGCCCTGCTGGATTCCCCGCGCGCAACCGGTGCTTACCGCCTGACCCTGCGTCCTGGCAGCGACACCATTGTCGACGTCAAGGCACAGATGTTCCTGCGCGACCGCGTCGGCAAACTGGGCATCGCGCCGCTGACCAGCATGTTCCTGTTCGGCGCCAACCAGCCGTCCAAGGTCCTGAACTACCGCCGCGAGCTGCACGATTCCAGCGGCCTGGCCATCCATGCCGGCAACGGCGAGTGGATCTGGCGTCCCCTGAACAACCCGAAACATCTGGCCGTAAGCAACTTCTCGGTCGAGAACCCACGTGGTTTCGGCTTGCTGCAGCGTGGCCGCGACTTCAGCCACTACGAAGACCTCGACGACCGCTACGACAAGCGTCCAAGCGCCTGGATCGAGCCTAAGGGCGACTGGGGCAAGGGCACCGTCGATCTGGTCGAGATTCCGACCGCGGACGAAACCAACGACAATATCGTGGCGTTCTGGAGCCCGGAAACCCTGCCCGATCCTGGCAAACCGCTGGAATTCGGCTATCGCATGCACTGGACCATGGACGAGGCAGCCTTGCACTCGCCGGACAGCGCCTGGGTCAGCCAGACCCTGAAGTCTACCGGCGACGTCAAGCAGTCCAACCTGATCCGCCAACCGGACGGCAGCGTGGCTTACCTGGTCGATTTCGAAGGTCCATCGCTGGCGGCCCTGCCACCTGACGCGGACGTGCGCAGCCAGGTCAGCGTCGGTGACAACGCCGAGCTGGTCGAGAACAGCGTGCGCTACAACCCGGAAACCAAGGGCTGGCGCCTCACCCTGCGCCTGAAGATCAAGGATCCGGGCAAGTCCACCGAGATGCGCGCTGCCCTGGTGCAGAGCATCGTCACGCCTGACCTGGCCAAAACGTCGCTTCCGGCGTCCAACTCCTCGGTGGCCAAGGCTGACAAGGTCGCTGCCAAGCAAGCGGAGAAAGTCGAGAAAGCCGAGAAAGATGCGAAGGCTGCCGAAGCCAAACCGGCCGACGCCAAGCCAGCCACCGATGCCAAGGACAAGGCCAACAACCATGACGCCCAGCAGCCTGCTGCCGACGCGGCCCCAGCCACACCGGAATCGGCCCCGACTGAAGAAGTCCTGACCGAGACCTGGAGCTACCAGTTGCCTGCCGATGAGTAATCCCCAAGTCCAGCCAGAATCGCTCTCGGAGTATCTGGCTCATTTACCGATGACCGACCAGCAGCGCGCGGAACTCGCGGGCTGCCAGTCCTTCAGTGAACTGCATCAGCGTTTGTCGTCGTCGACGTTCGACGCGCCTGCCGACGCCGCCCAGGCGTCCGTCGGCAAGCGTTTGATCCTGAGCAGCGCCGAAGAGTTACGCGAAGCCGAAATGCTGGTGCTCGACGCCAGTGGTCGGGTGTGCCTGAAGGCGACTCCGCCGATCCGTCGGACCAAAGTCGTGCCAGAGCCTTGGCGCACCAACATCCTGGTGCGCGGCTGGCGTCGTATCACCGGTCGTACCAACCCGCCGAAGCCGCCCAAGGACGAAAACGTCCTGCCGGCTGCACGCTGGCGCACGGTCGGTTCGATCCGTCGCTACATCCTGCTGCTGTTGATGCTCGGCCAGACCATCGTCGCCGGCTGGTACATGAAAGGCATCATGCCGTACCAGGGTTGGTCGTTCGTCGACCTCAACGAGGTCCTGCATCAACCGTTTTTGCAAACGGCCACCCAGGTACTGCCGTATGCGCTGCAAACCAGCATCCTGATCATGTTCGGGATTCTGTTCTGCTGGGTATCGGCCGGCTTCTGGACCGCGTTGATGGGGTTTTTGGAACTGCTGACCGGGCACGATAAATATCGGATCTCCGGTAAAAGTGCCGGCAACGAGCCGATTCCAAAAGACGCACGCACCGCTCTGGTCATGCCGATCTGCAACGAAGACGTGCCACGGGTATTCGCCGGTTTGCGCGCAACGTTCGAGTCGGTGGCCGCTACGGGCGACCTGGATCGCTTCGACTTCTTCGTGCTCAGCGACAGTAACGATGCCGACATCTGCGTTGCCGAGCAGCAGGCCTGGCTGGACGTCTGCCGTGAAGCCAAGGGTTTCGGCAAGATTTTCTATCGCCGCCGTCGCCGTCGCGTGAAACGCAAGAGCGGTAACCTCGACGACTTTTGCCGTCGTTGGGGTGGTGACTACAAGTACATGGTCGTGCTCGACGCGGACTCGGTGATGAGCGGCGAATGCCTGACCAGCCTGGTACGCCTGATGGAAGCCACGCCAGACGCGGGGATCATCCAGACCGCGCCGCGTGCTTCGGGCATGGACACGCTGTATGCGCGCATGCAGCAGTTCGCTACCCGCGTCTATGGCCCGCTGTTCACCGCCGGCCTGCACTTCTGGCAGTTGGGCGAATCGCACTATTGGGGCCACAACGCGATCATCCGCATGAAGCCGTTCATCGAGCACTGCGCCCTGGCGCCGTTGCCGGGTAAAGGCGCGTTCGCGGGTGCGATCCTGTCCCACGACTTCGTCGAAGCCGCGCTGATGCGTCGTGCCGGCTGGGGGGTGTGGATTGCCTACGACTTGCCGGGCAGCTACGAAGAGTTGCCGCCGAACCTGCTGGATGAACTCAAGCGTGACCGTCGCTGGTGCCACGGCAACCTGATGAACTTCCGCCTGTTCCTGGTCAAGGGCATGCACCCGGTGCACCGTGCGGTGTTCCTGACCGGCGTGATGTCCTACCTGTCGGCGCCTTTGTGGTTCTTCTTCCTGGTGCTGTCGACTGCGCTGCTGGCGGTCAACACACTGATGGAGCCGCAATACTTCCTGGAGCCGCGTCAGTTGTATCCGCTGTGGCCTCAATGGCACCCGGACAAGGCGATTGCGCTGTTCTCGACCACGGTGGTGCTGCTGTTCCTGCCGAAGCTGTTGAGTGTCATCCTGATCTGGGCCAAGGGCGCGAAAGAGTTCGGCGGCAAGTTCAAGGTGACGATGTCGATGCTTTTGGAGATGCTGTTCTCCATGCTGTTGGCGCCGGTGCGAATGATCTTCCATACCCGTTTCGTTCTCGCCGCGTTCCTTGGCTGGGCCGCGACCTGGAACTCGCCAAAGCGTGACGACGACTCCACTCCCTGGAGCGAAGCGGTCAAGCGCCACGGTCCGCAAACCTTGCTGGGTTTCCTGTGGGCGTTGTTGGTGATCTGGCTGAACCCGAGCTTCCTCTGGTGGCTGGTGCCAATCGTCGGTTCGCTGATGTTGTCGATCCCGGTGTCGGTGATTTCCAGCCGTGTTGGCCTGGGCCTCAAGTCCCGTGACGAAAGCCTGTTCCTGATCCCTGAGGAATACAATCCGCCACAGGCGCTGCTGGCCACTGACCAGTACACCCATGAAAACCGTTACCACGCGCTCAAGGACGGTTTTGTTCGTGCGGTGGTCGATCCTCAGCAGAACGCCTTGGCGTGCTCGCTGGCGACTTCGCGTCACCGCGAGGCCGAGCCGATCGAGTATCTGCGCACCGAACGGGTTCGCCATGCGTTGAAGGTGGGCCCGGAGGGCCTGACCAATGACGAGCGTGTGCAACTGCTCAGCGACCCGGTTGCCCTGGCGCGATTGCACGAGCAGGTCTGGAGCGAAGCTCACCCGGCGTGGCTGGAAGCCTGGCGCAAATCGGTGAAGGCCGATCCCCATGCGCCGCTGCTGCCGCTCAAGCCGTTGAGCGTCGAGCCGCAGCTGGCCTGATGAAGAAAACCCGCGAAAGCGGGTTTTTTTGCTTCGCCGATGACCGTTGCGCTGATATCCGCCAACAAATCCTGCCTAAGCCCTTGTGCAAACGAGCGAGTGCGTTAGCATCCGTCCCCGAATTGGTGCGCCCGGGCAATTTTTGTCCGTATCGACGGCTTTTCCCGCTGGGAACCGGCGATTGCGTGCCTCATAACGCAATGGTTTTGGGGACATGATGATGAAGAAGTATCTCTCGATGCTGCTGGTCGGCGTCACGGCATTGGTTGCAGTCAGCGCAGCGCAGGCCGGCGCCATCGACGACGCGGTCAAGCGCGGCACGCTGAAAGTCGGTATGGACCCGACCTACATGCCGTTCGAAATGACCAACAAGCGCGGCGAGATCATCGGTTTCGAAGTCGACATCCTCAAGGCCATGACCAAGGCCATGGGCGTCAAGCTGGAGCTGGTGTCCACGGGTTACGACGGTATCATCCCGGCACTGCTCACCGACAAGTTCGACATGATCGGCAGCGGCATGACCCTGACCCAGGAACGCAACCTGCGCCTGAACTTCAGCGAACCCTTCATCGTGGTTGGCCAGACCCTGCTGATCCGCAAGGAACTGGAAGGCACCATCAAGTCCTACAAAGACCTGAACACGGCTGACTACCGCATCACCTCCAAGCTCGGCACAACCGGCGAGATGGTGGCCAAGAAGCTGATCTCCAAAGCCAAGTACCACGGCTACGACAACGAACAGGAAGCCGTGCTCGACGTGGTCAACGGCAAGGCCGATGCGTTTATCTACGACGCGCCGTACAACGTCGTGGCGCTGACCAAGGTTGGCAACGGCAAACTGGTATTCCTCGACAAGCCGTTTACCTATGAACCGCTCGCGTTTGGCCTGAAGAAGGGTGACTACGACAGCATCAACTTCATCAACAACTTCCTGCACCAGATCCACGAAGACGGCACCTACGATCGTATCCATGACAAGTGGTTCAAGAGCACTGAGTGGCTCAAGGACATGGAATAAGGCTCAGGTCGTCTAGACCGAGTCGCCTGCATCGCGAGCAATCGAGCGTCGAGCGGCTGCTCCTACAGTAGACCGCGTTCCCCTGTAGGAGCGGGCTTGCCCGCGATGACGGCCTGACAGGCAACACAATTTCCGGAACTGCAATGAAACATAAAAAAGCCCAATGGCCCTGGCACGCACTCACCGTGCTGGTGCTGATCGGCCTGGCCGGCGGCCTGTACTACGCCACCTCGCTGATGTCCTACGAGTGGCGTTGGAACCGCGTGCCGCAGTACTTCGCCTACCATGCCGAAGAGTCCCAGCGTGCCGCCGACATCTCCACCGTCAGCGATCTTGTGCGTAACGGCGGCAAGGCCGAAGTGACCCTGCGCAACGACGCCGGTGACGAGCAGCGCGTGATCGTCGACGAAAACAGCCTGCAAGTCGCCCAGGGCGATGATGTGGCGGAAGGCGATGTGATCGGCGTGACCCGTCATTGGGCGGCCGGGCCGCTCTTGTGGGGGCTCTGGACCACGTTGTGGCTGTCGGTGGTGTCGGGCGTGCTGGGGCTGTTGATCGGGCTCGCAACAGGCTTGTGCCGCCTGTCGAGCAACCCGACCCTGCGTGACCTGTCGACCATTTACGTCGAACTGGTGCGCGGCACGCCATTGCTGGTGCAGATTTTCATTTTCTACTTCTTCATCGGCACAGTGATGAACCTGTCCCGGGAGTTTGCCGGGGTCGCCGCGCTGTCGCTGTTCACCGGGGCCTATGTCGCCGAGATCATTCGTTCTGGCGTGCAGTCGATCGCCCGTGGCCAGAATGAGGCCGCGCGCTCCCTCGGCTTGAGCTCGGGCCAGTCGATGCGCCATGTCGTGTTGCCGCAAGCGTTAAAACGCGTGTTGCCTCCGCTGGCCGGGCAATTCATCAGTCTGGTCAAGGACACCTCTCTGGTGTCGGTGATCGCCATCACCGAGCTGCTCAAGAGCGGCCGCGAAGTCATCACCACTTCGTTTTCGCCGTTTGAGATCCTGTTCTGTGTGGCTGGCCTGTATTTGTTGATCAACCTGCCGCTGTCGAAAATCGCCGGTCGGCTTGAGCGGAGGCTCGCGCAAAGTGATTGAAGTTCGCGATCTGGTAAAAGTCTTCGACACTCGGGGGCAGGTGGTGCGAGCGGTCGACCATGTGTCGACCCACGTGGCCAAGGGCGAAGTGCTCGTTGTCATCGGCCCGTCAGGCTCTGGCAAGTCGACCTTCCTGCGCTGCCTCAATGGTCTGGAAGAATTCGACGCAGGCTCGGTGAGCATTGACGGCCTGCAACTGGCCGATCCGAAAACCGACATCAATGCCTACCGCCGCGAAGTCGGCATGGTGTTCCAGCACTTCAACCTCTTCCCGCACATGACCGTCCTGGAAAACCTGTGCCTGGCGCAAAAAGTCGTGCGCAAGCGCGGCAAGAAGGAGCGCGAGGCCAAGGCCCTGGCGTTGCTGGAAAAGGTAGGGATCGCGCAGAAAGCTCACGAGTTTCCCTCGCGCCTGTCTGGCGGCCAGCAGCAGCGCGTAGCGATTGCGCGGGCGCTGGCGATGGAGCCCAAGGTCATGCTGTTCGACGAGCCGACCTCAGCCCTCGATCCGGAAATGGTCGGCGAGGTACTCGATGTCATGAAAAACCTGGCTCAGGAAGGCATGACCATGGTCTGCGTGACCCATGAGATGGGGTTTGCGCGGGAAGTGGCCGACCGTGTGCTGTTCTTCGATCACGGCAAGTTACTGGAAGATGCCTCGCCGGCAGAGTTCTTCGATGCGCCGAAGGATCCGCGGGCCCAGGCCTTCCTGCGCCAGGTCCTTTAGGCCCTATCGCGGGCAAGTCGAATCGTCGCACCGCCGCTCCCACAGTGTTTTGCGGTGAACACTGTGGGAGCGAGCCTGCTCGCGATTGACTCACCTCGGTCTCAAGCGAACCGAGGCAAGACAGTCACCTCAAACCTTGAACCTGCCCACCAGCATCTGCAAATGCGTCCCTAACCGCGCCAGCTCAACGCTGGACGCCGCCGTCTCTTCACTCGCCGCCGAGGTCTGTTCGGACACATCACGCACGTTCAACACGCTGCGGTTGATCTCTTCGGCCACTGCGCTCTGCTGTTCGGCCGCTGCGGCGATCTGCTGGTTCATCGACTGGATCGCCGACACGGTGCGAGTGATGCTTGCCAGTGATCCACCCGCACGACGGGTCAGTTCGACGCTGCTGTCGGTCAGGGTGCGGCTGTTGTCCATGATGGTCGCCACTTGCTGGGTGCCGTTTTGCAGACCGACGATCAGCTCTTCGATTTCTTCGGTGGACTTTTGCGTGCGTTGGGCGAGGCTGCGGACCTCGTCGGCCACCACCGCAAAGCCACGCCCGGCTTCACCGGCACGGGCTGCCTCGATGGCGGCGTTGAGCGCCAGCAGGTTGGTTTGTTGTGCCACGGATTTGATCACGTCAAGGACGCTGCCGATTTTGTCGCTTTCGCGCTTGAGGTCCCCCATGGCTTCGGTGGAATTGCCGACTTCCTGGGCCAGGCGTTCGATCTGGGCGATGGCTTCACCCACCACCTTGTCGCCTTCGCGAGCCTGCTGATCGGCAGCCACTGCCGCTTCGGACGCTTCCTCGGCGTTGCGCGCGACTTCCTGCACGGTGGCAGTCATCTCGTTCATGGCCGTCGCTACCTGATCGGTCTCGACTTTCTGGCTGTTGACCCCGGCGCTGGTTTGCTCCGTCACGGCGGACAATTCTTCGGCGGCGCTGGCGATTTGCGTGACGCCATCACTGATGCCGCCGATCAGCTCGCGCAGGCCGACAGTCATGCTCTGCATGGCGCGCTGCAGCTGGCCGAGTTCGTCCTGGCGCGAGGACTCAAGGTTCTGGCTCAGGTCGCCGGCGGCGACGCGCTCAGCCACTTTCAGGGTCTGGCTCAGTGGGATGACGATCTGCCGGGTGATCGCCCAGGCGGCAAACAGGCCGAAGACGAGTGCCAGGGCGGTGGCCAACAGCAACAGGTTCCTAGCGTGCGCCGCATCGGTGTCGCGCACGATAGTCTGCGACGCGGTGAGCTTCTGGCTGACGTCGACCAGGATTTCGCCTTGTGCTTTCATGCGTACCAGGGCAGCGGCGGTCGCCACCTGGGAATCACGAAATTGAGTGACGGCGGCCCGGTAGGTTTTGAACGATTCGCTGGCCTGTTGCAGGCCGGCGGTGTACTGGGGCGGCAATTTCGAGGGCAGGGTATCGAGGTAGTTCAAGGCGTTGGCAATGGCGTCCAGCGCCGGTTGCTCGGCGTCGGCCTTGCCACTGTAGGTGTAGCCGCGCACTTGATAGCGCGACTGCTGCAACAGTTTGCCGGCCTCGACCACACTGTTGAAATCCGCGACGTTGTCGCCTTGCAGCAGGGCTTTTTCGATTTCCGCCACCCGGGCCACGGCATTGTCGGCGGAGGCACCGAGCTTGCTGCGCGCGTCTTCACGGTTGGCACCCGCCTGGGCCATGGCGGCAAAAGCTTGCTTGTATTCGCTGACGGCCGCCAGTTGCTGGTCGACCATGGCTGCGTCGGCAGGTTGTTCGATCATTGCGCGGGCGGTTTTCAAGCCGGTATCGAGTTGGCCGAGCAGGTCGTTGACCGTGCCCGTGCCTTGTTCACCACGGCGCATTTCGTAGTCCAGGCGGGCTACGCGCAGGTCTTTGGTCAAGTCGTTGAGGCTGGCAATGTACCCGAGCTTGTCGCCTCGGTTTATCACCTCACCCAGGCCGGTCCAGCCGGTAAAGGTGATCAGCAACGTCAATAACAGCACCAAGCCGAAGCCGACACTCAGTTTGCGATTGACGCTAACGTTTCCCAGCTTTTCGGCCATCCATCGGTACATGCTGCAACTCTCCGGACCAAACATTGGTTTTATGGGAGTTGTATCGGCAGGTGAAATGGATTCTGTAGGGGCGTGCGAGCCCTAGAACAGCCGGGAAAGCAGCGCTGTGACGGCGGTTTCGACCCGCAGAATGCGCTCGCCAAGCTGCACCGGTTGCAAGCCGGATTTGGCCAGCAGGTCGATTTCGTAGGGGATCCAGCCACCTTCCGGTCCGATAGCCAACGTCACCGGCTCGTCGAGGCCGCGAGGGCAGGGCGGGTAATCGCCGGGGTGGCCGACCAGGCCGAGGGTGCCTTCGCTGATCGCCGGCAGTCGGTCTTCGACGAACGGCTTGAAGCGCTTCTCGATCACCACCTCGGGCAGGACAGTGTCCCGGGCTTGTTCAAGGCCGAGGATCAGCTGCTCGCGAATCGCCTCCGGCTCCAGGAACGGTGTCTGCCAGAAGCTCTTCTCGACGCGGTAGCTGTTCACCAGCACGACACGCGGCACACCCATGGCAGCAAGGGTCTGAAACACCCTGCGCAGCATCTTGGGGCGTGGCAGGGCCAATACCAGGGTCATGGGCAGCTTGGCTGGCGGTGGCTGGTCGAGGGTGACTTGCAATTCGGTTTCGTTGGTGTCCAGGCGCATCACCTGCGCGGACCCCATCAGCCCGCCGATACGCCCGACACGCAACCTGTCCCCCACTTCACAGCGGTGGACTTCCTGCATGTGCGTCAACCGGCGATCTCGCAGGATCACCCGGTCGTGCGCAATGAAGTCGGCCTCTTCGAGGAGCAGCAGGTTCACGCCTGGGTCGCTGGCGGCTGGTCGTTGTGGTCGTCGACCGGCTGATCGTCAGGGTGATCGCCCCGTTTGCTGATCAGGCCGCCGAACAGGACGCCGATTTCAAACAGCAACCACATTGGCACGGCCAGTAACGTCTGCGAGAAGATGTCCGGCGGTGTCAGGATCATGCCAACCACGAAGCAGCCGATGATCACGTAGGGGCGGATTTTCTTCAGGTATTTGACGTCGACCACGCCGATCCACACCAGCAATACCACGGCCACCGGGATTTCGAAGGCTACGCCGAAGGCGAAGAACAGGGTCATGACGAAGTCGAGGTAGCTGGTGATGTCGGTCATCATCTCCACGCCGGCCGGGGTCGCGGCGGCGAAAAACTTGAAGATCAGCGGGAACACCAGGAAATAGGCGAAGGCCATGCCTGCATAGAACAGCAGGATGCTCGACACCAGCAGGGGCACTGCGATGCGCTTCTCATGCTTGTACAGGCCCGGCGCGATGAAGCCCCAGATCTGGTGCAGGATCACCGGGATCGCCAGGAACAGCGAGACCATCATGGTCAACTTCAATGGCGTCAGGAACGGCGACGACACATCGGTGGCGATCATCGTCGCGCCTGTCGGCAGGTACTGGCGCAACGGCGTGGAGACGAAGGTGTAGATCTGCTGGGTGAAGGCGAACAACCCGGCAAAGATGATGAAGATCGCCGCTACGCAGCGCAGCAGGCGGGTACGCAGCTCGGTGAGGTGCGAAACCAGCGGCATGTGCTGGTCATTTTCAGGAAGATCGCTCATGAGACTCGCGGCGGCTGTGTAGGGTCTTGAGGGGCCGGCGCCGAAGGCGCAGCCGCGGGTGCTACAGGTTCGACGGGGGCGGTGACCACTGCGGGCGCCGGTTCGACAGGCACTGTTTCAGCGACGGACGTGGCGGCGGTTGGCGTGGCCTCGGGCGGAACCGGTGTCGGCTCCTGCTGGGTCGGCGTGAAAATCTTCCGAGCCTCCTGCTCCAGCGACAGAATGTGCTCGTTGTGCAGTTGCCGACGAATCTCGTCGGCACCGATTTCACGTTCAACTTCCTGTTTGATCGCATTGAAGCTGCGCTTCAGGCGCCCGACCCACAGTCCGGCGGTGCGCGCAGCACCCGGCAGGCGCTCGGGACCCAGCACCAGCAGGGCAACGAGGCCGACGAGCAGCAGTTCAGAGAAGCTGATACCAAACATTAGTCAATGCTCACACGTCTTTGCGGATCGGCTCTTCGACTTTTTGCGCCTGCACGTCGATGGTGTGCGGCTGGTTCACAGCCTGGGTGGTCTGTGGCTGAACAGGTGGCACCGGTTGCGCAGGTGTAGCGGCGGGGTCAGCCGGCTTCTCGTCGTCGTTCATGGCCTTGCGAAAGCCCTTGATCGACTCGCCGACATCAGTGCCGAGGTTTTTCAGTTTTTTGGTGCCGAACACCAAAACCACAACAACGAGGATAACGATCCAGTGTTTCCAGTCAAAAATGCCCATGTTGCTGCTCCTCTCAAAAGGTTGTTCAGGCGGACGGGCGCGAGGCTTTCTCAGCGTGTCCGGACAGACCGAAGCGACGGTCCAGTTCATCGAGTACAGCCTGTGGATGCTGCCCCAGTTGGGCGAGCATGACGAGGCTGTGGAACCATAGGTCGGCGGTCTCGTAGATCACATCGCTGCAGTCGCCGCTGACGGCGGCATCCTTGGCGGCAATGATGGTCTCGACGGACTCTTCGCCGACTTTCTCCAGAATCTTGTTCAAACCCTTGTGGTACAGGCTGGCGACATACGAACTGTCGGCAGCGGCACCTTTGCGCTCTTCCAGCACCTGCGCGAGGCGGGTCAGGGTGTCACTCATGTTTGTGTCCTGCGCTATAGATGGCGTGCGGGTCTTTCAGGACCGGGTCGACGGTTTTCCAGTCGCCGTTCTCGAAAACACGGTAAAAGCAGCTCTGGCGGCCGGTATGGCAGGCGATATCGCCGATCTGCTCGACCATCAGGATGATCACGTCGGCGTCGCAGTCCAGGCGCATCTCGTGCAGGGTCTGCACATGGCCGGACTCTTCGCCCTTGCGCCACAGCTTGCCACGGGAACGCGACCAATAGATGGCGCGGTTCTCGGCGGCGGTCAGTTCCAGCGCTTCACGGTTCATCCAGGCCATCATCAGGACGCGCCCGGTCTTGTGATCCTGGGCAATGGCCGGTACCAGGCCATCGGCATCCCACTTGATCTCGTCCAGCCAGTTGGTCATCTTCAGTTCCTGAAGCAGCTGCAAGCTATAAGCTTCAAGCTGCAAGTAAAAGCAAATCCGCTTTGGTCTTGCGTGATTCTAACGTTGCATACGTGCAGGCATAAACCCAAAGTGGGAACTCACTATGCCACTTGAAGCTTGAAGCTTGAAGCTTGAAGCTTGAAGCTTGAAGCTTGAAGCTTACGCTCATCTTCGCACGATGAGATACAAGCCGACCGCCATCATGATACCGGCCGGCCAGTAAGCCAGTTCGTTCAGCGGCCCGCCCGCAGCGAGGATAGCCCCGCCTGCCAGATGAGCCGTGCCGAGCAGGCGCAGGAACCAGTCGTCGCGTCGGCGATGCCAGGGTGGTGGCGGGTCGTAGGCGTGGGGCTGGGACATGCGTTCGAGCAGGTCACGCGCCATGTTGGCCAGGTGCGGCAACTGTTCGAATTGGCTTTGCACGTTGCCGAGCAGGGCCTTGGGGCTGACGCGCTCACGCATCCAGCGCTCGAGGAACGGCTGCGCGGTGTTCCACAGGTCCAGGTCCGGGTACAACTGACGGCCCAGGCCTTCGATGTTCAATAGGGTTTTCTGCAACAGGACAAGCTGCGGTTGCACTTCCATATTGAAACGCCGGGCGGTTTGGAACAGGCGCATCAGCACCTGGCCGAAGGAAATATCTTTTAACGGTTTTTCGAAGATCGGCTCGCACACAGTGCGAATTGCCGCTTCGAATTCGTTGAGTTTGGTCTCGGCTGGCACCCATCCCGAATCGATGTGCAACTGCGCCACGCGCCGATAATCGCGCTTGAAAAAAGCGAACAGGTTGCGTGCCAGGTAGTCCTGGTCTTCCGGGGTCAGGCTGCCGACGATCCCGCAGTCAATGGCAATATACTGCGGGCTCCACGGGTTGACGGTGCTGACGAAGATGTTGCCGGGGTGCATGTCGGCGTGAAAGAAGCTGTCGCGGAAAACCTGCGTGAAGAAAATTTCCACGCCGCGCTCGGCGAGCATTTTCATGTCGGTGCGCTGGTCGGCAAGGGTCGCCAGATCCGTGACCTGAATTCCGTAGATGCGCTCCATCACCAGCACTTTTGGCCGGCACCAGTCCCAATAGACCTGCGGTACGTAGAGCATCGGCGAGCCTTCGAAGTTGCGCTTCAACTGGCTGGCGTTGGCCGCCTCGCGCAACAGGTCGAGTTCGTCATAGATGGTTTTTTCGTAGTCGCTGACCACGTCCACCGGGTGCAGCAGGCGCGCATCGGCCGAGAGTTTCTCCGCAGCTCGGGCGAGGATGAACAGCCACGCCAGGTCTTGGGCAATCACCGGCTTGAGGCCGGGGCGGATCACCTTGACCACCACTTCTTCGCCGGTTTTCAGTTGCGCGGCGTGCACCTGCGCTACCGACGCCGAGGCCAGTGGTTCGACGTCGAAGCGGCTGAACACTTCACTGATCTTCTTGCCCAGCTGTTCTTCGATCAGCTTGACCGACACCTGGGAATCGAACGGTGGCACGCGGTCCTGAAGCAGCATCAACTCGTCGGCGATGTCTTCCGGCAGCAGATCGCGACGGGTGGAGAGGATCTGCCCGAACTTGATGAAGATCGGTCCCAGGTCCTGCAGCGCCAGACGCAGACGTGCACCTCGGCTCAGGTCCGTTTTCTTGCGCGGGAACCAGCGCCACGGCAGGGCATAGCGCAGCGCCAGCAGGAACCACGGCAGCGGCAGGTCGAACAGCAGGTCATCGAGGCGATAACGAATCACAACGCGCTGGATGCGCAACAAACGGCGGACGGCAAGCAGCTTCATGCGTTATCGCTTGGGTCTAGGGATCGGGAAAGGCGCTCGACACGCGCCTCGAGACGTTCCAGATCGAGCTTGATCCGGTCCAGTTCACTGAAACGGGCTTCGGCTTCGCGCTGACCGACGAGGGTACGCGATTCTTCGGCCAGGTATTCGCCCAGGTTCTGGCCCAGGCTGGAAAATCCTTGCTGATACCAGCGAGCGCGACTGCGCAGGTGACCGCCCACCAGTTGCGTAGCGACCGGGCCCAGCCAGCGCGAGAGCTCGTACTCCCAGTCCAGCTCCAGGTCCTGGAGGATGGCGGCCAGCTCCAGCAGCACACTGCTGTCGCCGTCGAGTTCGACTTCAGGACCGTGCAGGACCGCAGTTTTGTCCTTGCTCAGCGCCAGCTTTATCAGGCTGGCAGCGGGGGCGCGCAAGGTGCAATCAGCGCCGCTTTCCCATTGAGAGGCGAGCATCAAGCCTTCGTCGCTGGGCAGGATGTGTAAATGCAGCGCCGGGCTGCGGCACTCGACGGCGATCACTTTGCCGCTCAAATGCGCCAGCCGCGGCAGCGCCGTGCTGTCGAGGCGCAACACCCGGTTCAGGCCGAGTTCAACGCTGGCGAGCAGTCCGGCGAGCAGCATCAGGGCTTGATGCCACGGTGCAGGGCGACGATGCCTGCGGTCATGTTGTGGTAAGTCACGCGGTCGAAACCGGCCTCGACCATCATCGACTTCAGGGTTTCCTGATTCGGGTGCATGCGGATCGATTCGGCCAGATAGCGATAGCTTTCCGAGTCGTTGGTCACCAGCTTGCCCACCAGCGGCATGAAGGCGAACGAGTAGGCGTCGTAGGCCTTGGACATGAGTGCGTTGGTCGGCTTGGAGAACTCCAGCACCAGCAGACGGCCGCCAGGCTTGAGCACGCGCAGCATGGAACGCAGGGCGTCTTCCTTGTGCGTCACGTTGCGCAGGCCGAAGGCGATGGTCACGCAATCGAAATGATTGTCAGGGAACGGCAGTTTTTCCGCGTCGGCCTGAACGAATTCGACATTGCCGGCCACACCCAGGTCCAGCAGGCGGTCACGACCGACCTTGAGCATGGACTCGTTGATGTCGGCCAATACCACGTGGCCAGTCGGGCCAACCAGGTGCGAGAATTTCTTGGTCAGGTCGCCGGTGCCGCCAGCGATATCGAGCACACGGTTGCCGCTGCGCACGCCCGACAGTTCAATTGCAAAACGCTTCCACAGACGGTGCATGCCGCCCGACAAGAGGTCATTCATCAAGTCGTACTTGGCCGCTACCGAGTGGAACACCTCGGCGACTTTTTCCGCTTTTTGGCTTTCCGGAACGTTTTTGAAGCCGAAGTGAGTGGTGGGTTCGGCATCGCTGCCTTTGCGCTGATCAGTCATATCGCTGTCACCAGAAGAGAATGCGGGCATTCTAATCCCGGTGGCCGGCTTTGTCTTGGCAAGGCTGCAGGTAAGATAGGCAATCACTGGGACGTTTTGCCGCATCGGCGGTCAATATGCCCAAGTAGCGTACCCATAAACAGGAGTCATTTGATGGCCCGTATTACTGTTGAACGTGCCCACGACCTGGGCAAGGAAGCGGCCCGCGAGAAGGCTGACAAGCTGGCGCAGAAGCTGTCCGATCAGTATGGCCTGGAGCCGCAATGGTCCGGTGACACCCTGAATCTCAAGCGTTCGGGGGTTAAAGGTGCGGTGCATGTGGCGGATGATTCGATCCGCGTCGAAGTGGAGCTGGGCCTGATGATGTCGGCCATGAGCGGCATGATCAAAGCGGAAATCGAGAAGGCGCTGGATAAGGCGTTGGTGTAACCGACTCGTGAGTTGAATACTTTCCCTGTGGGAGCGAGCAAGTCGAATCGTCGCACCGCCGCTCCCACAGGATCACCATCATCTCCTACATCCCCGTCCATTGTTTTGTGTCAGTTGTTAGGGTGCCCTTTCTAATTATTCTCCTTACGTTGTGCATGAGCCCGACTCTTTCCCGGGCAGTTCCTCAAACCTTCTGCGCGTGAGGTGCACCATGGCCAAAGTAATTTTGAAGAAAAAAATCGACGCTTCGACGACGGCTCTGAGCGACGTAAAATCCTATGCCCGCAAGATCTGGCTGGCAGGCCTGGGCGCCTACACCAAGGTCGGTCAGGAGGGCAGCGAGTACTTCCAGGAGTTGATCAAGGAAGGTCAACTTGTTGAAAAGAAAGGCAAAAAATTAGTTGCCGAAAAACTTGTAGCGGCTAATACCGAGATCGATGAAGCCAAGAGTGAAGTGAGCACTTTCAAAGGCAAGGTCGAAGTTCAACTCGATAAAGTAGAGAAGGCTTTTGACTCGCGTGTCGCAAGTGCCTTGAATCGTATCGGCATTCCGTCTAAACATGACGTTGAGGCACTCTCTGTCAAGCTCGATGAGCTGACGGCATTGCTCGAACGCGTCGCGCGTAAATCTTAAGGAGAACGGGATGGCTGGTAAAAAGAACACCGATAAAGAAGGCAGCTCGTGGATTGGGAAAGTCGAAGACTACTCCCGCAAGATCTGGCTGGCTGGCTTAGGCGTGTACTCGAAGATCGACACTGACGGCAGCAAACTCTTCGATGCATTGGTCAAAGACGGCGAGAAAGCCGAGAAGCTCACCAAGAGCGCTGTCGGCAAAGGTGTCGATGCCGCCAAGGATTCCGCGTCCTCGGCTAAATCTCGCATCTCCGGTGTGAAAGACCGTGCACTGGGCAAGTGGGACGAACTGGAAGGTGCTTTCGACAAGCGCCTCAACAGCGCGATTTCGCGCCTGGGCGTACCGAGCCGTAATGAAGTCAAGGCGCTGCACAGCAAGGTCGATACCCTGACCAAGCAAATCGAAAAACTCACCGGTGCCAAGGTTGCACCTGTAGCGGCCAAAACCGCTGCTGCCAAACCTGCTACCAAGACGGCTGCCAAGCCTCTGGTAAAAGCGGCGGCCAAACCGGCTGCCAAGCCTGCCGCAAAAGCAGCCGCCAAGCCGGCGGCGAAAACCGCAGCGGCCAAACCTGCAGCTACCAAGGCAGCGGCCAAACCCGTTGCCGCGAAAGCGGCAGCAAAACCTGTGACCAAGGCAGCCGCCAAGCCTGCTGCCAAACCGGCAGCCGCAGCGGCTAAACCGGCTGCGAAGCCAGCCGCGAAACCTGCAGCAAAACCCGCTGCCAAGACTGCGGCTGCCAAGCCGGCCGCCAAGCCTGCGGCAAAACCTGCCGCTGCGAAAAAACCTGCCGCTGCGAAAAAACCTGCAGTGAAAAAACCGGCGGCGCCGAAAGCCGCTGCCGCAAAACCAGCAGTGGCTGCCGCCAAACCGGCAACCCCGGCGACTGCGGCCAGCACCACCAACTCCGCTGCCGCTCCAACGCCTGCTGTCACCCCGACTGCCGCGCCAGCTTCTTCGACGCCAACCAGTCAGTCCTGATTCCAGGGCTCGAGAAAACGCCCGGCCTGCGAAGGTCGGGCGTTTTTGTTTATGCGTGAGTCACTGCTTTTTACCTGTAGGAGCGAGCATGCTCGCTTCTACAGGGGATCTTCGAGATATTGCAGCGCCATCTGCTCGGTTGCGGCCTTGATCGGCGGCAGCAGGTGCGGGGCCACCAGCATCATGATCTGGTAGACCACCAGCCTGACCTCGCCCACGCGATCGATGATGCGCTGATAGTCCAGCGAGAACAGCAGCGTCAGGGTGATCTGCTCCACCAACTGCCCCAATGCCTGTGTGTCGCTGACCAGTTGCCCTTGCGCCTTCAGCCTTGCCAGCAAGGACGCCAGCGTGCGTTTGAGTGCGTTGAGCAGGTTGCGTATGCCTTTGGCCAGTTTCGGCAGGCGCCCGGCCAGGTTTGACAGGTCCTGGAACAGAAACCGGTAATGCGCCAGGCGCTCGACGATCAGGTGCAGGAACAGCCAGTAATCTTCCGGTGCCAGTTCCACATCGCCAGGTGGGTCGAGCAGTGGCGAGAGCTCGGCCTGGAAGCGCTCGAACAGTCCGAGGATCAGCGGTTCCTTGCCGTGGAAGTGGTAATAGAGGTTGCCCGGGCTGATGCCCATCTCGTTGGCAACTTCCATGGTGGAGACGTTCGGTTCGCCCTTCTGGTTGAACAATTGCAGGGCACATTCGAGGATCCGGTCGCGGGTTTTCATCCAGTCTTCTTAATGTCAGGTCATGCCACGGCCAGTCTTGGCCGTGGTGCGTTGGCCGTCAGCGCACTCGCACGTAAGTGCCGGGTGCCGCTTCCATCGGTGGATAATTCTGGTTGCCCAGAGCCATGTGGGTGTCCTTTTGTGCGCCCGAGCGTTCCTGAATCCAGGCCAGCCATTGCGTCCACCAACTGCCTTCGACTTGCTTGGCATCGTAGTACCACGCACGCGGGTCGCTGCTCAGTTTGGTGCTTTCGATGAAATTGGCTTTCGGGTTGGAAGGTGGGTTGAGGATGCTTTGCACATGGCCACTGTTGGCCAGCACAAAGCGTCGCTCGCCACCCAGCAGCAGCGTCGAGCGATACACCGCATCCCACGGCGTGATGTGGTCGTTGATGCCGGCGACGCTGAAACTGTCGACGGTGACTTTCTGCAGATTGATGGGAGTGCCGCATACTTCGAGGCCGCCCGGGTGGCCCAGCGGGTTGTGTTTGAAGAAGTCCAACAAGTCGCCGTGAAGCGCTGCCGGCAGGCGCGTGGTGTCGTTGTTCCAGTAAAGGATGTCGAACGCCGGCGGCTCCTTGCCCAGCAGGTAGTTGTTGACGAAGTAGCTCCAGATCAAGTCGTTTGGGCGCATCCAGGCGAACACCCTGGCCATGTCGCGACCGTCCAGCACGCCTTTTTGATAGGAGCGCCGCTTGGAGGCTTCCAGCGTCTGTTCGTCGGCAAACAGGGTGGCAGGGCTGTCCATCTGGCTGTCGAGCAGGCTCACCAGATAGGTTGCGCTGCTCACTCGGCGAATCTGCCGCTTGGCTTGCAGGTGACCTTGCAGTGCGGCGATGGTCAGTCCGCCGGCGCACGCGCCCATCAGGTTGACCTCACGGGCGCCGGTGATCGCCCGGCACACGTTCATCGCCTCTTCCGCTGCCTCCACATAGCTCGACAGGCCCCATTCGCGATGACGAACATCCGGGTTGCGCCAACTGATCATGAAGGTCTGCAGGCCGTTTTTCAGGGCAAACTGGACGAAACTGTTGCTCGGGCTCAGGTCGAAAATGTAGTACTTGTTGATCTGCGGCGGCACCACCAGAAGCGGTGTGGAGTATTGCTTCTCGCTCATCGGCTTGTACTGGATCAGCTCCAGCAGCTCGTTGCGAAACACCACCGAACCATGGGTGGTCGCCACGGTTTTACCGACCTCGAAGGCCTGCTTGGTCACTTGTCTGGGCAGGCCGTCGTTGTGCAGGAAGTCATCGACCAGATGACTGATGCCGCGAACCAGGCTGTTGCCACCCGAGTTGAAGATTTCCTTGACCGCCAGTGGATTGAGTAGGGTGTTAGACGGCGACACGGCATCGCTGAGCAGGGAAAATACAAAGTGGGCGCGGAGGCGATCGTCCGGGGGCATGTCGCTTTCGTCGATCCAGCTACTGACCTGTTTCTGCCAGCTCAGGTAGGCCTGCAGGCTGCGGCGATAGAACGGATTGAGGCTCCAGGCCGGGTCGCTGAAACGACTGTCACGAGGGTTGGTTGGGTGCAGGGTTTCGCCCAGCAATACGCGCCCCAGTTGTCCGCCCAGTTTCAAGGCATGCCTGGCGCTGTGCATTGGATTGCGCAATCCGTGTGCAGCCACGCTGCGCAAGGTCGAAACCAGATCCCGACCACGCAAACCGGTGATGGCGCTCTGTGCGTTGATGAACGCGGCGGGAGTGGGCGAAAACTCCCTTGCTGGCTTGTCGCGCATGACTCAACACTCCTTCGTCTTCAGGCCAAAACAAACACCGAACCAGAACACCATAGACGCTGTTACGGGTTGTTGCGCGGCGTGGCCTCCTGCCCGCCGATAGGCAACGGGCTAACCGCCCAGTGGTGCTGGATGGGGATGCATCACGGCGCGTTGCCGTTCCTCCTCGAGGAACTTCATGATGATCGGCGCCACGGCTTCGGCGCGGGTGATCAGGAACAGATGCCCGTCGTCGATGATGTGCAACTGAGCATTGGGAATGCGCCAAGCCAGCATGCGCATGTTGATCAGCGGGATGAGCGGATCATCGTCGCCGGCCAGCACCAGGGTCGGCTGGTGGATCTTGTGCAGCCAGTGGATGCTGGTCCAGCCGAGGCCGGCGAACAGCTGCCAGTAATAACCGAGCTTGCCAGCCGAACGCACTTTGGCGGCGTGACTGGCAGCCAGGGTCGGGTCGCGACGGAACGACCCGCCGTAGATCATCGGAGCGATGCGGATCACGTGCGACGGCTGGATATAGCGTCGTGGGCTGGCCATCATCCACAGCACTTTCGGTTTGCCCGGCACCATCACTGCACCCGCCGCCGTGGCGGCCAGCACCAGTTTTTTGCAGCGTTCCGGGTAGTCGTGGGCGAACTGCTGAGCGAGGGCGCCGCCCCAGGAGACGCCAATCACGTTGACTTGCCCGTAGTCGAGATAGTCGAGCATGCGCGCCGTAAGCTTGGCGAGGCCAGGAAATCGGTACGGTCGGCTGGGCGTTGATGAGCCGCCGACGCCGGGGACGTCGAACGCGATGACTTCGAGGTCAGGGTCCAGCGCGGCGACGAACGGAAACACCAGCTCCAGGTTGGCGCCGATGCCATTGAAAATCAGCAAGGGCGTCATGTGAGATTTGCCGGGGCGCACCGCCGTCCGGAGGGTCTGGCCATCCAGGTCTACGGTACGAAAAATGTACGGTTGCGGCATGGTCAGGCCTTTTGGGGCAGTGAAGAGCAGCCACAAGCTGCAAGCCGCAAGCAGGTCATGCTCAGCTTGCGGCTTGTAGCTTGCGGCTCGCCACTATCTTTCATGTACGTAAGTCCCCGGCGCGGCCTCGCCCGCCGGATACGCCTTGTTGCCCAGTTTTACCGGGGCCTTCTTCATTTCGCCCGAGCGGGCGGCCTGCCAGGCCTGCCAGTGCAGCCACCAGGAGTCGGTATGCTTGGTAGAGTTTTCCTGCCACTCTTCGGCCGACGTCGAGGTCTCGGTGTTGGTCATATAACGTGATTTCGGGTTGCCCGGCGGGTTCAGGATGCTCTGGATGTGCCCGCTGCTGGACAGCACGAACTCGACGTTGCCGCCGAACAGTTGCGCCGACTTGTAGCAGCACTTCCACGGTGTGATGTGATCGGTGGTGCCCGCCAGGGAAAAGATGTCGGCCTTGACCTGCTTGAGGTCGATCGGCGTGCCGCACACTTCCAGTGCGTTGGGGCGAATCAACGGGTTGCTCTTGAACATTTCGATCAGGTCGCCGTGAAATGCGGCGGGCAGACGCGTGGTGTCATTGTTCCAGAACAGGATGTCGAACACCGGCGGCTCGTTGCCCAGCAGGTAATTGTTGACCCAGTAGTTCCAGATCAGGTCGTTGGGGCGCATCCAGGCGAAGACTTTCGCCATGTCTTTTCCTTCCAGCACGCCGGCCTGGTAGGAGTGGCGCTTGGCCGCTTCCAGGGTCTGTTCGTTGACGAACAGGGCCACATCGGTGTCCAGAGTGGTGTCCAGCACGCTGACCAGCAGGGTCAGGGCGTTGACCTTGTTCTCGCCGATTGCGGCGTAGTGGCCCAGCAACGCGGTGCACGTGATGCCGCCGGAGCAGGCACCGAGCATGTTCACGTCTTTACTGCCGGTGATCGCGGTGACCACGTCAACCGCTTCCTTGAGCGCCTCTATGTAGGTCGACAGGCCCCACTCACGCTGTTCCTTGGTCGGATTGCGCCAGCTGACGATGAAGGTCTGCACGTTACTGCGCAGGCAGAAGCGTGCCAGGCTTTTTTCGGGGCTGAGGTCGAATACATAAAATTTGTTGATTTGCGGCGGCACCACCAGCAGCGGGCGTTCATGTACCTGCTCAGTGATGGGCTTGTACTGGATCAGCTCCAGTACGTCGTTGCGGAATACCACCGCGCCCTCGGTCACGCCCAGGCTCTTGCCGACCTCGAAGGCGCCCATGTTGACCTGGCTGGGCATGCCGTTGTTGTGCACCAGATCCTTGGCCAGGTGCGACAAGCCATCAAGCAGGCTCTTGCCACCGGTTTCAAAGAAGCGTTTTACAGCCGCCGGGTTGGCTGCGCTGTTGGTCGGGGCCATGGCCTCGGTCATGAGGTTGATTACAAAGTGCCCACGGCTGACATCGTTGGGCGACAGGCTGCTGTCGTCGATCCAGTCGTGAAGCTCCTTGCGCCACGCCAGATAGGTTTGCAGATAACGTTTGTAGAGCGGATTCTGGCTCCAGGCAGGGTCGGCGAAGCGACGGTCATCGCCTGCCGGTTGCAGCTCAGACTTGCCGAGCAGGACATTCTTGAGCTCCAGGCCGAAATGCGCGACGTGCTTGGCGCTGTGAATCGGTTGCTTGATCGCTTGCCTGAGTACCATTCGAGCAGAGGCCAGTAGATCCTTTCCACGCAGCCCAACGACAGGATTCAACCCCAGGGTGTTTTCCGAGGCCTGAAACTTCAAGTCATCGTTATTCTGTTTACTCATCTACGACGCTCCATTGTCCTGAGACGAGTACCCGGTCCTGCTGTGTAGTCACACAGCGAATGCCTGGTACTACTGCTCGGGTGACCGTTGATTCTGCGATTGCACATCAAGGCGCACTGCAGGGAACTTGCCAGCTCCATTGGTTACCCGAGTTTAATTTTTTTCGCAAGCAGGCCAATGAGTGGCCTCGCGGCCAAACATTCAAACAAATGAAATTAGAAAATGCCCTCTAATGAGCAAGAGGCACAGGCTAGAGCATCAGCTTGACGACCGACTCGCTGGGGTCGCGGCTCTTGCCGGCGCTTTTCAGTTCGGCGAGATAATCGTTCCACAGATCCTCCTGACGAACGCCCAACTGGTACAGGTAGTCCCAGGTGAACAGGCCGCTGTCGTGGCCGTCGTCGAAGGTCAATTTCAGTGCGTACTGGCCGGCCGGCTCGACCTTGGTCAGTCCTACGCCGATCTTGCCAAATTGCAGGATAGGTTTGCCGTGGCCCTGGACCTCGGCGGAGGGGGAGTGCACACGCAAGAATTCGGCGGGCAGGTGATGCTCCTCGCCAGATGCGTATTTCAGCGACAGGGTTTTCGAGGCTTTGTGTAGTTTGATGTCGGTGGGGAGTTGGGTCATGGCCAAAATTCCGCAGGGAATGGAACCCTGTAGGAGCGAGCATGCTCGCGATGGTCGTCAACGATTACGCTGGCTGTCTGACTGCCCGTGTTGTCTGGACATCCATCGCGAGCATGCTCGCTCCTACAGGTCTGGCTTACAGGATATAACGGGACAGGTCTTCGTTCTGCGCCAATTCGCCCAGATGGCTGTTGACGTACTCTGCGTCGATCTCGATGACCTTGTCGTCATGGGCGCTGGCCAGGTCGCCAGCGCTGAACGAGACCTCTTCGAGCAGGCGTTCGAGCAGCGTGTGCAGGCGACGCGCACCGATGTTCTCGGTTTTCTCGTTGACCTGCCAGGCGATCTCGGCGATGCGCTTGATGCCGTCCGGCTTGAACTCGATGCCCAGGCCTTCGGTTTTCAAAAGCGCGCAATACTGCTCGGTGAGCGACGCATGCGGTTCACTGAGGATGCGCTCGAAGTCTTGCGGCGACAGCGCCTTGAGCTCGACACGAATGGGCAGACGACCCTGCAGCTCGGGCACCAGGTCGCTCGGTTTGCTCAGGTGGAACGCGCCAGAGGCAATGAACAGGATGTGGTCGGTCTTGACCATGCCCAGCTTGGTATTCACGGTGCAGCCTTCGATCAGTGGCAGCAAATCGCGCTGTACACCTTCACGGGAGACATCGACACCGCCGGCATTGCCGCGCTTGGCGACCTTGTCGATCTCGTCGATGAACACGATGCCGTGTTGCTCGACTGCTTCCAGTGCCTTGGCTTTCAGCTCTTCATCGTTGACCAGGCGGCTCGCTTCTTCATCGCGAACCAGTTTCAGCGCTTCCTTGACCTTGAGCTTGCGGCTCTTGCGCTTGCCCTTGCCCATATTGGCGAACAGGCTCTGCAACTGATTGGTCATCTCCTCCATGCCCGGTGGCGCGGAGATATCGACGCCTGCCACTTCGGCGACTTCGATTTCGATCTCCTTGTCATCCAACTGGCCTTCGCGCAGGCGCTTGCGAAACAGTTGGCGGGTATTGGAATCGGTCGACGGCGCGGCTTCTTCATTGAAACTGCGAGCCGGTGGCAGCAGCGCGTCGAGAATGCGCTCTTCGGCGGCGTCTTCGGCGCGGTGGCGAACCTTGGTCATTTCCTGTTCGCGAAACAGCTTGATCGCGGCGTCGGCGAGGTCACGGATGATCGATTCGACATCGCGGCCGACATAGCCGACTTCGGTGAATTTGGTCGCTTCGACCTTGATGAACGGCGCATTGGCCAATTTGGCCAGGCGACGGGCGATCTCGGTTTTGCCGACACCGGTCGGGCCGATCATCAGGATGTTCTTGGGCGTTACTTCAACGCGCAGCTCTTCAGGCAGCTGCATCCGACGCCAGCGGTTGCGCAGGGCAATGGCGACGGCGCGCTTGGCATCGTCCTGGCCGATGATATGGCGGTTGAGTTCGTGGACGATTTCGCGGGGAGTCATGGACATAGTAATTGACGGTCCTCAAGCAGAAACAAGCCGTGGCACAGGGGCCGCGTCAGGCTTATTCAGCGAGATCCTGCTCCTCAATGGTCTGGGTGTGGTTGGTGAATACACAAATGTCGCCGGCGATGCCAAGGGCGGTCTCGACGATTTCACGGGCCGACAAATCGGTTTTCTTCAGCAGGGCGCTGGCCGCAGCCTGTGCATAGGCGCCCCCGGAACCCATGGCAATCAGGCCATCTTCGGGTTCGACCACATCGCCGTTGCCGGTGATGATCAAGGAGGCGTCCTTGTTGGCGACGGCAAGCATGGCTTCGAGGCGGCTGAGGGAGCGATCGGTACGCCATTCCTTGGCCAGTTCGACGGCGGCGCGAACCAGGTGGCCCTGATGCTTCTCGAGCTGGCCTTCGAAGCGTTCGAAGAGGGTAAAGGCGTCAGCGGTGGCGCCGGCAAAACCGGCAATGACCTGACCGTGGTACAGGCGGCGAACTTTCTTCGCATTGCCTTTCATCACGGTATTGCCAAGGGAAACCTGGCCGTCGCCGCCCATGACGACTTTGCCGTGGCGGCGAACTGAAACGATGGTGGTCAAGGGAGAGTCTCCACGCAGCGGGGCGAAAATGCCTTCTGCAAACTCATATGGGGGTGGTGCGGGGGATTTCAACTGCGGGGTGGGGGAGGGGACGAGTGGTGGTCGAGGGAGGGGGCGTTGTGTGGGCGGGCGCCATGGCGGGCAAGCCCGCTCCTACAGTGGATAGTGTGAATCCACAATACCCTGTGGGAGCGGGCCTGCTTGCGATGAACGATAACGCGGTACAGCTGGAAGAATCAGCGGTTCTGGCGTTGTTGTAACAACAGGTTGCTAAATCCGGCCCCAGCCAATTGTTTCTGCGCTGTGGTCAGTTGTTCACGATTGCTGAACGGCCCGACCAGCACCCGATACCAGGTCTCGTCTTTAACCGTGCCAGATTCCACCGCGACCGCCTGCCCCAACAGAATGATCTGCGCCCGCACCTTATCCGCATCGGCTTCCTTGCGGAATGAACCCGCTTGCAGGAAATATTTGGTCACCGGTGCTGCCTTGGCCACCGGTGGGGCTGGCGGCGGCGTGATGCCGGCCAGCGCAGCCTGGGCGCGTGCGGTATCGATTTTCGCCGCTTCCGCTGGCGTCACCGGCGTAGTCGGCACGGCTGGCGTCGGCGGGGTTTTCTCAGGTACGGCATCCGGCGGCACAATGACTTCCGACTCCGGCAGCAGGGTGTAGAAGTCGTACTTGGGTTTTACCGGCTGCGTTGGGCTCGGCGGCGTCTTGTTGGCTTCGGCGATCCTGGTCGCTTTCTGCTGTTCGATTTTCTCGCGCTTGACGCTGTCGCTGCCCTTGCCCGGCTCCAGTTTCATGAGGAACACGATGAATGCGCCGACCGTCAGGCCGATGGCCATCCACAACCAACCCGGGATCGGTTTTTTCGCTGGAGCTTGGTAACGGCTGGCGCCACGCTTGGGTGCAGGTTTTTTCTTGGCAGCCAACTTACATACGCTCCAGAGTTTCCAGACCCAAGAGTTCCAGGCCTTGCTTGAGGGTGCGACCCGTCAGCGCAGCGAGGCGCAGGCGGCTCTGCATCTGAGCTGGGGTATCGGCGCTGAGAATCGGGCAGTTCTCGTAGAAGCTGGAGAACAGGCCGGCGACATCGTACAGGTAGGCGCATAGGGTATGCGGCGTGCCCTTCTCGGCGACGTTGTTGAGCACTTCGCTGAATTGCGCCAGTTTTGCGGCCAATTCCAGTTCCTGGGCGGCTTCGAGGACGATGTGGCCGTCGACTTCGCTGAACGTCTTGCCGAGCTTGCGGAACACGCCAGCCACGCGGGTGTAGGCGTACAGCAGGTACGGCGCGGTGTTGCCTTCGAAGTTGAGCATCAGGTCGAAGTTGAAGCTGTAATCGCTGGTGCGGTGTTTCGACAGGTCGGCGTATTTCACCGCGTCGATGCCCACCACCTTGGCGATGTTGCGCAGCTCGGTTTCGGCCAGCTCCGGATTCTTGTCCTTGACCAGCGTGTAGGCGCGTTCCTGGGCTTCGGTCAGCAGGTCGATCAGCTTCACGGTGCCGCCGTCACGGGTCTTGAACGGGCGGCCGTCGGAACCGTTCATGGTGCCGAAGCCCATGTGTTCCATGTCCATCGGGTGCGTGACGAAACCGGCCTTGCGTGCCACGGCGAACACTTGCTGGAAGTGGAGGGCCTGGCGCTGGTCGACGAAATACAGCGCACGATCGGCCTTGAGCTTGCCGCTGCGATAGCGCACGGCTGCCAGGTCGGTGGTGGCGTAGAGGTAGCCGCCGTCAGCCTTGACGATGATCACGGGCAGCGGATCGCCGTCGGCATTCTTGAACTCGTCGAGGAACACGCACTGCGCGCCGTTGCTCTCGACCAGCATGCCGGCGGCCTTCAGGTCGTTGACCACGTTGATCAGGTCGTCGTTGTAGGCGCTTTCGCCCATCACGTCGGCCATGGTCAGTTTGACGTTCAGCAGCTCGTAGATTTTCTGGCAGTGGGACAGCGAGATGTCCTTGAACTTGGTCCACAGCGCCAGGCATTCGGCATCGCCGGCCTGCAGCTTGACCACCAGGCCACGGGCGCGGTCGGCGAATTCTTCGGACTCGTCGAAGCGCTTCTTGGCGGCGCGATAAAAGTTCTCCAGGTCCGACAGCTCTTCGCTGGTGATCGGGTTTTCCTGCAGGTAGGCCATCAGCATGCCGAACTGGGTGCCCCAGTCGCCTACGTGGTTCTGGCGAATCACCTCGTCGCCGAGGAATTCCAGCACGCGAGCCACGCCGTCGCCGATGATGGTCGAGCGCAAGTGGCCGACGTGCATTTCCTTGGCCAGGTTGGGGGCCGACAGGTCGACTACGGTGCGCTGGGCCGGGCCGGCCTTGCGTACGCCGAGGTGTTCGTCGGCGAGGGCGGCGTCCAGGCGTGCAGCCAGGGCCTGGGTGTTCTGGAAGAAATTCAGGAAGCCAGGACCGGCGATTTCGACCTTGGATACGTTTTCGTCGGCGGGCAACGCGGCGATGATTTTCTCGGCCAGGTCACGGGGCTTCATGCCGGCCGGCTTGGCCAGCATCATGGCGATATTGCTGGCGAAATCGCCGTTTTTCTTGTCGCGCGAGTTTTCCACCTGGATCGCCGGCGACAGGCCTTCAGGCAACACACCTTCGTTGACGAGTTGGGTGATGGCTTGTTGGATCAGCTGGCGGATGGTGTCTTTCATGGTCTTCTCTTTCGACCGCAGGCGCGGCGGCGCATCATGCGCTGGTGGAAAAACTGGGCATTATCCGTTGCCGAGGCGGGCTTGCCAACCTTAGCAGGTGGGTTGGGGATGTGTGGTGACTATTCGTCCCAAATCGCGGGCAAGCCCGCTCCTACAGGGGGACGCGTTCTCCCGTAGGAGCGGGCTTGCTCGCGATTGCCATCTTCAGGTCAATACAAATCTACAGGGTCAACATCCAAAGACCACCGCACCGCCCGCCCACTCGGCATCTGTTCCAGCACCAGCAACCAGCTGGCCAGCAGCCGATGCAGCGGAGCTCGTGCCGTGGCCTGCAACAGCAACTGCGCGCGGAAGCGCCCGGCGCGGCGCTCCATGGGCGCCGGCACCGGCCCCAACAGTTCAATGCCGCCCAGATTCTGTTCGGCGAGCAAGCGCTCGGCCTCGCTGCAGGCTTCATCCAGGAAGCCTTCGGCCTGACCCGGTTTGTGCGCCTCGGCGCGCAGTAAAGCCAGGTGCGCGAACGGCGGCAGGCCGGCGGCGCGGCGCTCGCTCAGCGCCTGTTCGGCAAAGGCGAAATAACCCTGCTCGGTCAATTGCACCAGCAGGGGATGGTCAGCGAGGTGGGTCTGGATGATTACCCGGCCCGGTTCCTCGGCCCGTCCGGCACGGCCAGCGACCTGCACGATCAACTGCGCCATGCGTTCGCTGGCGCGGAAGTCGCCGGAAAACAGCCCGCCATCGGCATCGAGAATCGACACCAGGGTCACCCGCGGGAAATGGTGCCCCTTGGCTAGCATCTGCGTGCCCACCAAAATACAGGGCTGGCCTTTTTGAATGGTCGCGAACAGTTGGTTCATCGCGTCCTTGCGCGACGTACTGTCGCGGTCGACGCGCAGCACCGGGTAATCGGGAAACAGAATGGCCAGCCGCTCTTCGGCGCGTTCGGTGCCGGCACCCACCGGGCGCAAATCGACCTTGTCGCATTTCGGGCACTGTCGTGGCGTGCGTTCGACATAACCGCAATGGTGGCAGCGCAGTTCACCGTAACGCTGGTGCACGGTCATGCGCGCATCGCAGCGCTGGCATTCGGACATCCAACCGCAGTCGTGACACAGCAGGGTGGGAGCGAATCCTCGGCGGTTGAGGAATACCAGTACTTGTTGCCCGGCGGCCAGGGTCTGGCCGATGGCCTGCTGCATCGGCCCGGAGATGCCGCTGTCCAGTGGTCGGCTTTTGACATCCAGGCGCAGGAATCGTGGCTGCTTGGCGCCACCGGCGCGCTCGTTGAGGCGCAGCAGGCCATAACGGCCGGTGTAGGCGTTGTGCAGGCTTTCCAGGGACGGTGTGGCGGACCCGAGCACAATCGGGATGTTTTCCTGCCGCGCGCGGACCAGCGCCAGGTCCCGGGCGTGATAACGCAGGCCTTCCTGCTGCTTATAAGAGCCGTCGTGCTCTTCGTCGATGATGATCAGGCCGGGATTTTTCATCGGTGTGAACAGCGCTGAACGGGTGCCAATGATGATGTCGGCCTCCCCGTCCCGGGCGGCGAGCCAGGCGTCCAGCCGCTCGCGATCATTGACGGCCGAGTGGAGCAGGGCGATCCGGGCATTGAAGCGCTGTTCGAAGCGCGCCAGGGTTTGCGGGCCGAGGTTGATCTCCGGGATCAACACCAGGGCCTGCTTGCCGGACTCCAGGGTTTCACGAATGAGCTGCAAATAGACTTCGGTCTTGCCGCTGCCGGTGACGCCGGCCAGCAGGAACGCGTGATAGCTGTCGAAACCGGCGCGGATGGCCTCGTAGGCCGCGCGTTGTTCGGTGTTGAGCGGCAGTTCCGGTTGGGCGAGCCAATGTTCGTGGCGCACGCCGGGCGCGTGCCGACGGATTTCGACCTGGACAAGTTCCTTCGCCAGCAGCAGATCAAGGCTGTCCTTGCTCAGCATCAACTTGCTCAGCAGTGCGTGAGCAACGCCGTGGGGGTGCTGGGCCAGGGTCGCCAGCGCCTCACGCTGACGGGGTGCCCGGGCAATGCGCGGGTCATCCAGGCGGGCGCCGGGGGCGGCGGACCAGAACCGCTCCTGGCGTGCTTCGGCCAGCTCGCCCTGACGCAACAACACCGGCAGCGCCCAACTCAGGGTATCGCCCAGGCTGTGCTGATAATACTGGGAGGTCCACAGGCAAAGCTTGAATAGAGCGGGTGGCAGGGGCGGCGTCGCATCGAGCAGGGCCAGCGCCGGCTTGAGCTTTTCTGCCGGGACTTCACTGGTATCGGCGACTTCCACCAGAATCCCGATCATCTCCCGCCGACCGAACGGCACCCGCAGGCGCATGCCCGGCTGCAATTGGGCGCGCGGGACCCCGGCCGGGGCGCGGTAGTCGAACAGGCGGCGCAGCGGCGAAGGGAGGGCGAGGCGCAAAATGGCGTCGGGCACGCGGGATCTCGATAAACAGGTGAAATTGGGCGCGACCTGATTCTGTAGGAGCGAGCTTGCTCGCGATGGCGTCGGGTCAATCAACCGGATGTTGAATGTTCCGGCCTCTTCGCGGGCAAGCCCGCTCCTACAGGAGTCTGGGGTGCTTTGGGCCGGGAGCCTAGCAGACGGTCGGTAGAAGGGACAGCTTGCGCGAATGACATTGTCTGGTAGAATCCGCGGCCTAATTACGTGCGGTATTCAACAATAGTGTTGGGTGGCGGCACGCTAGCCTGAGGAAAACACCATGAAAGCTGATATCCATCCAGAATACCCAGCAATTGCTGTTACCTGCAGTTGCGGCAACAAGTTCGAAACTCGTTCGACCTTCGGCAAAGCCCTGGCGATCGACGTTTGCAACGAATGCCACCCGTTCTACACCGGTAAGCAAAAGACTCTGGACACTGGCGGCCGCGTACAGCGCTTCGCCGACCGTTTCGGTGCTTTCGGCGCGAAAAAGGCCTAAGGCCTGTCAACTTGGGAAGCCGTTACGGTTTTTCCATGCTGATGAAAAAGGCGTCCCTTGTGGGCGCCTTTTTTGTGTCCGCGATTTGGCTCTCCGCTGCCCAGGCCTTCTGCCCGGCACCGAGTGGCCTGGCTTCGGTCGTGGTTCAGCGGGTAGTGGATGGCGACACCCTGCGGCTCGAGGATGGCCGCAGCGTACGCATGATTGGCTTGAATACCCCGGAGCTGGGCAAGAAAGGCCGCTCCGACGAACCCTTCGCCCTGGCCGCGCGCAAACGGCTCGAAGCATTGGTGGCCGCCAGCGACGGGCGGGTCGGATTATTACCCGGTAAAGAAAGCAAGGACCGTTACGGCCGGACCCTGGCCCATGTCTTCGGTGCCGACGGCGCCAATCTTGAAGCAAAAATGCTCGCCGAAGGCCTGGGATTTCTGGTGGCGGTTGCCCCAAATGTTGATTTTGTCGACTGCCAGCAAGCGGCGGAACGCAGTGCGCGCAAGGCTGGGCTCGGCTTATGGCGACAGTCGCCTGTGCTGAAAGCGGATCAGATCAGCGCGTCTGGTTTTGCGGTGCTCAGAGGGCGTGTGAGCAAGGTTCAACGCAATCGTGGCGGAATCTGGATCGAATTACAGGATTCGATTGTGTTGCGTGTTGCACCCAATCTTCTGGATCGCTTCGATGCGGCCTCGCTGGAAAGCCTGAAAGGCAAGCAAATCGAGGCGCGCGGCTGGGTACTGGACCGCTCGCGCCGCGGTGGGCTCAAACAAGGTCAGGCACGCTGGATGTTGCCACTGACTGATCCGGCGATGATCGAAGCGGTCCCTGGCTAAAAAATTGTAGACATTTTTAAAGACGATTGTGAACAGTGCGCCCCTTGTGTTCCGTGGCTCTTGGTCCAAAGTCGTAGAGCAGGGCGCTTGACAGGGGTGACCGGTCAGTCTTGTGGGGACTTTGCGAGGCGCGTATCCTCGCTGACCAGTCTGTCCAACAGTAAAAGCGGAATGCCCACATGTCTGATCTGAAAACTGCCGCTCTCGAGTATCACGCCAATCCTCGTCCAGGAAAGCTGAGCGTCGAACTCACCAAGCCCACCGCTACCGCCCGCGACCTGTCGCTGGCCTACAGCCCCGGCGTAGCCGAACCAGTGCGCGAAATTGGTCGCGACCCTGAGCTGGCCTACAAATACACCGGTAAAGGCAACCTGGTTGCAGTCATTTCCGATGGCACCGCTATTCTCGGCCTGGGTAACCTCGGCCCATTGGCTTCCAAGCCGGTCATGGAAGGTAAAGGCGTGCTGTTCAAGCGCTTCGCCGGCATCGACGTGTTTGACATCGAAGTCGATTCCGAAAGCCCGCAGGCCTTCATCGACACCGTCAAGCGCATCTCCATCACCTTCGGTGGCATCAACCTTGAAGACATCAAGGCACCTGAGTGCTTTGAGATCGAGCGCGCCCTGATCGAGCAGTGCGACATCCCGGTATTCCACGATGACCAGCACGGCACCGCTATCGTCACCGCAGCCGGCATGATCAACGCCCTGGAAATCGCTGGCAAAACCCTGCCGGACGCCAAAATCGTCTGCCTGGGCGCCGGTGCGGCCGCCATCTCCTGCATGAAATTGCTGGTGAGCATGGGTGCCAACATCGAAAACATCTTCATGGTTGACCGTACCGGCGTGATCCACTCCGGCCGTGACGACCTGAACCAGTACAAGGCTGTCTTCGCCCACGCGACCGACAAGCGCACCCTGGCTGATGCCCTGCAAGGCGCAGACGTGTTCGTTGGCCTGTCCGGTCCGAACCTGCTGAGCGCTGAAGGCCTGAAGTCCATGGCGGCCAACCCGATCGTGTTCGCGTGCTCGAACCCTGATCCGGAAATCTCCCCTGAGCTGGCCCACGCCACTCGCAACGACGTGATCATGGCCACCGGCCGTTCGGACTACCCGAACCAGGTCAACAACGTGCTGGGCTTCCCATTCATCTTCCGTGGTGCCCTGGACGTTCGCGCCAAGCGCATCAACGAAGAAATGAAAGTCGCCGCGGCCAACGCTCTGCGCGAACTGGCCAAGCTGCCAGTGCCTCAGGAAGTGTGCGACGCCTACGGCGGCATCAAACTGGAATTCGGTCGTGAGTACATCATCCCGAAACCAATGGACGCCCGTCTGATCACCCTGATCTCCGACGCCGTGGCCAAGGCCGCGATCGAGACCGGTGTGGCGACCCTGCCGTATCCGAAGAACTACCCGCTGAAAAGCGTGGATGACGTGTTCAACGGTTAAGAGCAGCCGCCCATAAAAAAACCCAGCCAAGTGCTGGGTTTTTTTATGGGCTCAAGCTTCAAGCTGCAAGTTGAAGCATTCTGCCTTCACTTGCAGCTTGCAGCTTGCAGCTTGCAGCTTGCAGCTTGCAGCTCAAAGCCTACCGCTGCCCCTCTAGAACAAATCGATCGGCGCCGCCTCGTCCGCCGGCAGCGGGCTGCCAGGGGCTGTGCCGTTACCCAGCTCGTTGACCGACGGTGGTGTGTCTTCGGCCTTGAACAGCTCGAAATACGCCCCTGGCGTGCTTGGCGTGGCCGCACGGCCGCTGATCGGGTCGACTCGCAGGCTGAGGATGCCTTCAGGCTCTGGTTGTGTGTGCGGCGGCTTGTCCTTGAGTGCGGCGGACATGTAGTTCATCCAGATCGGCAGGGCGACGGTGCCGCCGAATTCACGCTTGCCAAGGCTTTCCGGCTGGTCGAAACCGGTCCACACCGTCGTCACGTAGTCCGCGTTGTAGCCCGAGAACCAGGCGTCCTTGGATTCGTTGGTGGTCCCTGTCTTGCCCGCGATATCGGAGCGACCCATGGCCAGCGCGCGGCGGCCGGTGCCCAGCTTGATCACGTCCTGAAGCATGCTGTTGAGGATGTAGGTGGTTCGGCCATCGACGATGCGCTCGGCCACGGCTGGTACCTGCGGGGCGGGTTGACCTTCGGCTTCGCCGGGCGTGGCGTTGACCGTGAAGGCCTGCGTGGCCGGTGCTGCAATGCCATCCGAGGCGGCTTCGCCTTTGGGGACGCTCGGCGGATTGGCAACGAACAGGACGTCGCCATTGCGGCTTTCGATCTTGTCGATAATGAACGGCGTGATCTTGTAGCCGCCGTTGGCAAAGGTGCTCCAGCCGGTGGCGATTTCCATTGGGGTCAGCGTCGCCGTGCCCAGCGCCAGGGACAGATTGCGTGGCAGGTCCTGCTTGTTGAAGCCGAACTTGCTGATGTAGTCGATGGTGCGATCAACACCCAGCGCCTGCAGCAGGCGGATCGACACCAGGTTGCGCGACTTGTACAGCGCTTCACGCAGGCGGATCGGGCCGAGGAAGGTGTTGGTGTCGTTCTTGGGGCGCCAGACTTTGTCCAGGTATTCGTCGACGAACACGATGGGCGCATCGTTCACGAGACTGGCGGCGGTGTAGCCGTTATCCAGTGCCGCGCTGTAAACGAATGGTTTGAAGCTCGAGCCCGGCTGGCGCTTGGCCTGCATGGCGCGGTTGTAGTTGCTCTGTTCGAAGGCGAAGCCGCCGACCAGCGAACGAATCGCGCCGTTCTGCGGGTCGAGGGACACCAGTGCGCCCTGCGCCTGCGGGATTTGGCTGAACTTGAGCGAGTTGTCCGCCTGGCGCTGCACGCGAATCAAATCGCCGACCTGGGCCACGTCCGCTGGCTGCTTGGGGTTGGCGCCCATGCTATTGGTGTTGAGGAATGGCCGCGCCCACTTCATGGTGTCCCAGCCCACGTGCTCGCTGCCGCTACGGGTCAACACTTGCAGGCCGGTCTTGTCGACCTGGGTCACGATGGCCGGTTCGAGGCTGCTGATCGTGCGCTGCTTGGTCAATTCGGTGGCCCACGCTTCGCGGGTCTTGCCCGGCAGGCGCGATTCAGGGCCGCGATAACCGTGACGTTGGTCATAGGTCATCAAGCCTTCGTGCAGCGCGTTGTTGGCCATTTCCTGCAAGTTGCTGGGCACGGTGGTGGTGACGCGGAAACCTTCGGTATAGGCGTCGCTGCCGTAGCGACCGACCATTTCGGCGCGGGCCATTTCAGCGATGTAAGGGGCGTTCACTTCCGGCGTCGGCACGTGATAACTGGCGTTCAAAGGCTCGTTGATCGCGGCGGTGTAGTCGCTCTCGCTGATTTTCCCGAGCTTGTACATGCGCCCCAGGATCCAGTCACGACGCTCCTTGCTGCGCGCCGGATTGGCGAGCGGGTTGAATCGTGATGGGGCCTTTGGCAGGCCGGCAATCATCGCCATCTGTGCCAGGCTGATGTCGCGAATCGACTTGCCGTAATACACCTGCGCCGCCGCCTCGATGCCGTAGGCACGGTTACCCAGGTAGATTTTGTTGACGTACAGCTCGAGGATTTCGTCCTTGGTCAGCTGACGTTCGATTTGCAGGGCGAGCAGGATTTCCGTGGTTTTTCGCGAAAAGCTGCGCTCGCTGGTCAGGAAGAAGTTCTTCGCCACCTGCATGGTGATGGTGCTGCCGCCGGATTGAATGTGACCGCTTTTGACCAATTGGGTCGCGGCGCGCATCAGGCTGCTTGGGTCGACACCATAGTGGTTGGCAAAATTGTCATCTTCGGCGCTCAACAGCGCATTAATGAAATTGGGCGGAATGTCGGCGAAACGGATCGGCGTGCGGCGCATTTCGCCAAATTCTGCGATCAACTTGTTATCGCTGCTGTAGACCCGAAGAGGAATCTGCAACTGAATGCTTCTCAAAGCCTCCACAGACGGCAATCCGGGGCTAAGGTAAAGAAATGCGCCACTCAGACCCAGAAGCAGTCCGCAGAAAACGGCGACGATGGACCAACCGATAAATTTCAGCAGACGAATCAAGGCTTTGAGATATCCAGGGCAAAAAATGATTGAGGCATCAGGGTTCAGATAACGAGGAGAACGACCCGCGCTTAACGAAAAAAGCGGAGAAAAACGTTGGGCATTATAAGCATTTTTCCATCGGGGGCGTCATTCGCACTGCGGGCGAGACGGATGGATGGAACGCAATGGACATTACAGAGTCCGTAACTCACGGAAAGTCATAGGGAATTGGTAGTGCCAGGACTCTTCAATAAAAAAGCCAATCTGCTGCTGGGGATCGACATCAGTTCCACGTCGGTGAAACTTCTGGAGTTAAGCCGCCAGGGCGAGCGCTACCGCGTCGAGGCCTATGCGGTCGAGCCGTTGCCCGCCAGTGCGGTGGTCGAGAAGAATATCGCCGAGCTCGAGGGCGTGGGCCAGGCACTGACGCGCGTGTTGCTCAAGGCCAGAACCGGACTGAAGAGCGTGGCGGTGGCGGTGGCCGGGTCGGCGGTGATCACCAAGACCATCGAGATGGATGCCGGTCTTTCCGACGACGAGATGGAAAACCAGCTCAAGATCGAGGCCGACCAGTACATTCCTTATCCGCTGGACGAAGTCGCCATCGATTTCGAAGTCCAGGGCGCATCGGCGCGTAACCCCGAACGGGTTAATGTGCTGCTGGCAGCCTGTCGCAAGGAAAACGTCGAAGTCCGCGAGGCTGCCCTTGCACTGGCGGGGCTGACTGCCCGTGTGGTCGATGTCGAGGCGTATGCACTGGAGCGTTCATTCGGTTTGATGGCCAACCAATTGGCCGCCTCCCAGGCGCAACTGACGGTCGCCGTGGTCGACATCGGCGCCACCATGACCACCCTCAGCGTGCTGCACAACGGCCGCATCATCTATACCCGCGAGCAATTATTCGGCGGGCGCCAATTGACGGAAGAAATCCAGCGCCGTTACGGCCTGACGTTCGAACAGGCGGGGCTGGCCAAGAAACAGGGCGGCTTGCCCGACGATTACGTGAGTGAAGTCCTGCAGCCATTCCGCGATGCGCTGGTGCAGCAGGTATCGCGTTCGTTGCAGTTTTTCTTCGCCTCTGGCCAGTACAACGCAGTGGACTACATCCTTCTGGCCGGCGGCACCGCTTCAGTCCCCGGGCTGGATCGCCTGATCGAGCAGCGACTGGGCACGTCAACTCAGGTAGCCAACCCTTTCTCGGACATGGCCCTGAGCAGCAAGGTCAATGCCGGAGCCCTGGCCAGCGATGCGCCGGCGTTGATGATCGCCTGCGGTCTGGCCCTCAGGAGTTTCGACTGATGGCGCGGATCAACCTTTTACCCTGGCGCGAAGAGCTGCGCGAGCACCGCCGCAAGCGTTTCCTGCTGGCATTGGCCGGTGTACTGGTGGGGTCGATCGGTGCGGTGTTGATTGCCGGGCAGGCAATCAGTGGCGCCATTGACCGCCAGGTCACGAGGAACAACTACATCAGCGAGCAAATTGTCGCAGTCGATGAGCGGATCAAGCAGATCAGCGACCTCAAGGCCCGGCGTCAGCAACTGGTCGAACGGATGCGCATCATCCAGGACCTGCAGGGCAATCGTTCCATCAGCGGGCGTATTTTTGACCAGTTGGCGCGAACCCTGCCGGACGGGGTGTATTTCACCGAGGTGAAGATGGAGGACAAGACCCTCTCCATTGTCGGCGCGGCTGAATCGAACAATCGCGTGTCTGACCTGATGCGTAACCTGGATGCATCGGACTGGTTCGACGCGCCCACGCTGACGGAGGTCAAGGCAGCCACTGCTGGCCAACCGGACCAGGCCAACGTCTTCCAGTTGACCGTTCGCCAGACCCGGCCAGCTGCCGAGGAGGCCGTTCAATGAGGCCGGCTGAATGGCTTGAGGGATTGCGCAAGATTGACATCAATGACCTGGATACCAGCAACATTGGGTCCTGGCCCCCCGCCATCAAGGCGGTGGTCGGAATCCTGCTGGCGCTCATGGTGCTCGCCTTGGGCTACAACTTTTCCGTGAGCGACCTTGAAAACCAGCTCCAGCTCAAGCGTCAGGAGGAGACGACGCTAAGGGAACAATTCGCCAACAAAGTGCACATGTCGGCGAACCTGGAGTTGTATATCCAGCAGATGAAGGAAATGGAAAATTCCTTCGGCGTGCTGTTGCGTCAATTGCCCAGCGACACCGAAGTACCGGGCCTGCTGGAGGACATCACCCGGACCGGTCTGGGCAGTGGCCTGGAGTTCGAGGAAATCAAGCTGCTGCCCGAGGTCACCCAACAGTTCTATATCGAGTTGCCGATCCAGATCACCGTCACGGGTGCCTATCACGACCTTGCCACCTTCGTCAGCGGCGTCGCCGGATTGCCACGAATCGTCACCCTGCACGACTTCGACATCGCTCCGGTCAACCCCGAGGGCGGTCCGAAACTGCGCATGAGCATTCTGGCCAAGACCTACCGCTACAACGACAAGGGGCCGCAAAAATGAGCCCGATTCGTACAGGGGTAGTGATCGCAGCGATGGCTGTCCTGGCCGGGTGTGGCAACGGCAATGACTTCCACGACCTGGACGCCTACATGAATGAAATGCGTCTGCGTGCGCCGGGCAAGATTGAACCAACCCCGACGTTTCGGTCATATCCCACGTTCACCTATGACGCGGCGAACCTGCGCAGCCCGTTTTCCCGACAGGTCAAAGTCGATCCAGCGGGCCAGAAGCTCGGCTCGCGCAACGTCAAACCTGACCCCAATCGGGTGAAGCAGTACCTCGAAGGCTTCAACATCGAGCAGTTTGAAATGGTCGGCACAATCTCCAATGCCGCGGGCTCATTCGCGCTTTTGCGTGGAGCGGGTGGTGTGCATCGGTTGAAAGTCGGCGATTACCTGGGGCGCAACGACGGGCGGATTGTCGCCATCAGCGCCTCCCAAGTCGATGTGGTCGAAATCGTTCCCGATGGCCAGGGCACCTGGCTGGAGCGGCCGCGGACCATCCCTTTGAAAGAGCACTCATAGTGGAACTCGGATAATGAACAGGATTTTCGCAACCTTCGGAATTTCGCTATGGATAGCGTTGATGTCACCGATGGTACTGGCGGCCAACCTCAAGGCGCTGGATGTCGCGGCGTTGCCCGGTGACCGCATCGAGTTGAAATTGTCGTTCGATGGCACCCCTCCTCAGCCCCAGGGTTACACGACCGAACAACCGGCCCGGATTGCACTGGACCTGCCCGGCGTGGCCAATCAGTTGGCGAGAAAAACCCACGACCTGGGCGGTGGCAATGCCCGCAGCGCCACGGTGGTGGAGGCCAAGGGGCGTACGCGGCTGATCATCAATCTCACGCAGTTGACCCCGTACACCGCGAGGGTCGAAGGCAATCAGGTGTTTGTGGTGGTCGGCCGTGGTCCCAGTGCCCAGGCGTCCTCTCCCGCCGCCAAGCCCTCGCGTGCGGCCACGGCCTCGGCGGCGCCCGCCAAAAGCTATGCGCCAGTGAGCAAGGCTATTCGCGGCGTGGATTTCCAGCGCGGCACCCAGGGCGAGGGCAACGTGGTCATCGACTTGTCCGACCCGTCCATTGCCCCGGACATTCAGGAGCGCGATGGAAAGGTCGTCCTGGGGTTCGCCAGGACCCAACTGCCGGAACCGTTGCGGGTGCGCCTGGACGTCAAGGATTTCGCCACGCCCGTGCAATTCGTCAGCGCCAGCGCCACCGGTGATCGGGCCACCATCGTCATCGAGCCCAGCGGCGCTTTCGACTATTCCACCTATCAGACCGATAACAAGCTGACCGTCAGCATTCGCCCGATGACGGTCGACGACCTCCAAAAACGCAACGCCGAGCGATTTGCCTATACCGGCGAAAAACTCTCGCTGAACTTCCAGGACATCGACGTGCGCTCGGTGCTGCAACTGATTGCCGACTTCACCAACCTGAACCTGGTCGCCAGCGACACGGTGCAGGGAGGCATTACCCTGCGCCTGCAGAATGTGCCGTGGGACCAGGCGCTGGACCTGGTGCTCAAGACCAAGGGCCTGGACAAGCGCAAGATCGGTAACGTGTTGCTGGTGGCGCCAGCCGATGAGATTGCCGCCCGCGAACGCCAGGAACTGGAGTCGCAAAAGCAAATCGCCGAGCTGGCACCGCTACGTCGGGAGCTGCTGCAGGTCAATTACGCCAAGGCGGCCGATATCGCCAAATTGTTCCAATCGGTGACCAGTGCCGAGGCGAAAGTCGACGAGCGCGGGTCGATCACTGTCGATGAGCGGACCAACAACATCATTGCCTATCAAACCCAGGATCGCCTCGACGAGCTGCGCCGAATCGTGGCGCAACTGGATATTCCGGTGCGCCAGGTGATGATCGAGGCGCGGATTGTCGAAGCCAACGTCGACTACGACAAGAGCCTGGGTGTGCGCTGGGGTGGTTCAGTCCAGAACAAGGGCAACTGGAACACGTCCGGCGTCAGCAACGGTGCCAATGGATCGACGACCATCGGTACGCCGGGCAGCACCGGAACCAACACACCGTTCGTCGACATGGGCACCACGGCCAATACCTCGGGGATCGGCATCGCGTTCATCACCGACAATGTGTTGCTGGATCTCGAACTGACGGCCATGGAGAAAACCGGTAACGGTGAAATCGTCTCGCAGCCCAAGGTGGTCACGTCCGACAAGGAGACGGCGAAAATCCTCAAGGGTACCGAGATCCCCTACCAGGAAGCCGCCTCCAGCGGCGCGACTTCGGTCTCGTTCAAAGAGGCCTCGCTGTCGCTGGAAGTGACACCGCAGATTACGCCGGACAATCGCATCATCATGGAGGTCAAGGTCACCAAGGACGAACCGGACTACCTCAACAAAGTGCAGGATGTACCGCCCATCAAGAAAAACGAGGTCAACGCCAAGGTTCTGGTCAACGACGGCGAGACCATCGTGATCGGTGGCGTTTTCTCAAATACTCAGAGCAAGGTTGTAGATAAGGTGCCATTTCTTGGCGATGTGCCGTATCTTGGCCGCCTTTTCCGGCGTGATGTGGTTTCGGAGAAAAAATCCGAGCTGCTGGTGTTTCTCACTCCGCGTATCATGAACAATCAGGCGATTGCTGTGAGTCATTGATTCTGTGCGAAATTTGATTCTTGTTGGACCGATGGGCGCTGGAAAAAGCACCATCGGCCGGTTGCTGGCCAAAGAGCTGCGCCTGCCGTTCAAAGATTCCGATAAGGAAATTGAATTGCGCACGGGCGCGAATATCCCATGGATTTTCGATAAGGAAGGCGAACCAGGTTTCCGTGATCGCGAGCAGGCGATGATTGCCGAGCTGTGTGATTGCGATGGCGTGGTGCTGGCCACCGGGGGCGGCGCGGTCATGCGCGAAGCCAATCGTCGGGCATTGCACGCCGGTGGTCGGGTGGTTTATCTGCATGCCTCGGTCGAACAACAGGTCGGTCGTACTGCACGCGATCGCAATCGTCCTCTGTTGCGTACTGCCGACCCGGCCAAGACCCTGCGTGACCTGCTAGAGTTGCGCGACCCGCTGTACCGGGAAATCGCCGACCTGGTGGTGGAAACCGACGAGCGACCGCCGCGGATGGTGGTGCTCGACATTCTCGAGCGCCTGAACCAGCTGCCTCCCCGTTAAAGCACGGCGCGAAATGCGCTATCCTCGGCGTCCTGCCATAACTGCCAAGTTGTGGCGGATGGCTACTGAACGGCGTCACACCAGCAGATGCCGTGGATATTCGTTTAATAACTTAGGCAGGACGCCTGATTCCATCTTCACTGTGGGGACACATGCAGACACTCAAGGTCGATCTAGGCGAGCGCAGCTACCCGATTCATATTGGCGAAGGTTTGTTGGATCAACCCGAGCTGCTGGCCCCGCATATTCGCGGTCGGCAGGTGGCGATCATCTCCAACGAAACCGTTGCGCCGCTCTATCTCGAACGTCTGACCCGCAGCCTTGCCCAGTTCTCTGTCGTTTCCATAGTGTTGCCCGACGGCGAAGCCTTCAAGAACTGGGAAACCCTGCAACTGATTTTCGATGGTCTGTTGACCGCGCGGCATGATCGGCGCACCACGGTTGTCGCCTTGGGCGGCGGTGTGATCGGTGACATGGCCGGCTTTGCGGCTGCCTGTTACCAACGCGGTGTCGATTTCATCCAGATCCCGACCACGCTGCTGTCGCAAGTCGACTCTTCGGTAGGGGGCAAGACCGGCATCAATCATCCGTTGGGCAAGAACATGGTCGGCGCCTTCTATCAGCCGAACGTGGTGCTGATCGATACCACTACGCTCAATACCTTGCCGGTCCGCGAGTTGTCTGCGGGCCTGGCGGAAGTCATCAAGTATGGGCTGATCTGTGATGAGCCGTTTTTGACCTGGCTTGAAGAAAACGTCGATCGCCTGCGTGCCCTCGATCAGGTCGCCCTGACGTATGCGATCGAACGTTCCTGCGCGGCCAAGGCGGCGGTGGTTGGTGCCGACGAAAAGGAAAACGGCGTTCGTGCCACCCTCAATCTCGGCCACACGTTTGGCCATGCCATCGAAACCCATATGGGCTATGGTGTGTGGCTACACGGTGAGGCCGTGGCTGCTGGCACCGTGATGGCCCTTGAAATGTCTGCACGCCTGGGCTGGATCACCGAACAGGAGCGCGATCGCGGCATTCGTCTGTTCCAGCGCGCTGGCTTGCCAGTCATTCCGCCCGAGGAGATGACTGAAGCCGATTTTCTCGAACACATGGCAGTTGACAAGAAAGTGATCGACGGTCGTTTACGCCTGGTGCTGCTGCGCCACATGGGCGAAGCGGTAGTGACCGACGATTATCCGAAAGAGGTTCTACAGGCCACGCTGGGAGCGGACTACCGCGCCCTGGCTCAGCTTAAAGGTTAATGAGATCCCGATGACCAGTTTGCATGCCGACGAGGCTTTCCTCGGCCATTACCAGTTAAGTCACGACCCTTTCGCACCACGGGTACCGGGCTTCAAATTCTTCCCGGCCCAGCGCAAGCCGGTACTGGGACAGTTACACCATCTGGCCCGTTACAGCCAGTTGCTGCTGGTGGTCACCGGGCCACAAGGTAGTGGCAAGACCCTGTTGCGACAGGCGCTGGTAGCCAGTACCAATAAACAATCGGTCCAGAGCGTGGTGGTTTCCGCTCGTGGCGCAGGTGATGCGGCCGGCGTACTGCGACAAGTGGCGCAGGCGCTGAATGTCGAGCAGGCGGAGATCGGGCCGATCCTGGCCCAGGTCGTGCAGCTCGCTTTGACCGGGCAGGAAGTCTACTTGCTGGTCGATGACGCCGAGCAGCTCGACGAGTCTGCGCTGGAAGCCCTGATGGAGCTGGCCGCCGGAGCGCCCGAGGGGCGACCGCACGTGTTCCTGTTCGGCGAATCCTCGCTGATTGCACAGCTGGAAGCGTTGACCCTTGAGGAAGAGCGCTTTCACGTCATCGAGCTGCAGCCTTACACCGAAGAAGAGACCCGCGAGTATCTGGACCAACGGCTCGAAGGAGCGGGGCGCGGTATCGAACTTTTCACCGCCGACCAGATCTCTGATATTCACGAAAGCTCCGACGGTTGGCCTGGCAACATCAATCAGGTCGCCCGCGATGCAATGATCGAAGCCATGATCGCCAGCCGCTCAGCGGTCAAACGTCCAAGTATGGGGTTCAACATGCCGAAGAAACACGTATTGGCGATTTCCGCCGTCGTCGTGGTCGCGGTGGCTGCCGCCTGGTTGATGCCAGGTCGCAGCAAGGCACCGACCACTGGCGCGCCCGCCAACGAACAGGCGCAGTTGCCGCTGGGTCAGGGCACGCCGCAACCTAACGGCGGTGGCGCGCCAGCCGTGGAGTTCGCCGGTAACTCGCAACCGATGCCATTGCCGCTGGTCGGCAATTCGCAGCCGGTCATGCGCGGCCCGCTTGCTGAAACAGCCGGTGGTATCACCGAAGGCGACGATGGCGTGCCTGTCGAAGGTTCCAGCAATACGCCGCCCACCGTAACCACCACTGCGCCACCTGAAGGCGTCCCTGCTGGCCCGGCCCCGACGCCTACCGCCAAACCGCTTCCTGCACCAACTCAGGTCGCTACGGCCAAGCCAGTTCCGACTGCGCCAGCGGTTAAACCGGCTCCAGCACCTGCCAAGCCAGCCGCCGTGGCGACCGCCAAACCGGCCGAGAAACCGGCAGCCGCGGCCAAGTCTGCGGGTGGCACTTGGTATGCTGGCCAGCCGACGAGCAACTACGTGGTGCAGATCCTCGGCACCAGTTCCGAAGCAACCGCGCAAAACTTCGTCAAGGAGCAGGGCGGCGAGTATCGTTATTTCAAGAAGGTGCTCAACGGTAAACCGCTTTACGTGATCACCTACGGTAACTTCGCCAACCGCGATGCAGCCGTATCTGCCATCAAGGCCTTGCCAGCGAAGGTTCAGGCTGGTAAACCTTGGCCTCGCACTGTCGCCAGCGTCCAACAGGAACTGGCAGCAACTCGCTGAAGATTCGGCGGCCTTACCCAGGCCGCCTCTCCCGGCACCTCAAAATTTCTGCAGCGCATGCGGCTTCCGGGCCGCGTGCGTTGTGGTGTCTGCGTCACAGTAGTCTTTGAGTCGTGCGGTCAAAATTAAAAAAAGTTTTGACTAGCACAGCAGATCGCTTTAAACCTTTCACAAATGCGACATGGATTTGCGACATTTCGTCGTCAAATTTGTGGGGCTTCGTGTCGGTGTGTACAATGACCTCCCTTTTGCCCCTGCAAAGCTGGCGTACGTTCGGCGCGGGCGGTAAGTGGTTGAATTGAAAAGAAATTTGCTTCGATAAGAAGCAGCCTGGTGAGAAAGTGTCTATGAAAGCAGGTCTGTACCAACCAGATGAATTCAAGGATAACTGCGGTTTCGGCCTGATAGCCCATATGCAGGGCGAGCCCAGTCATACCCTTTTGCAAACGGCCATTGAGGCCCTGACCTGCATGACCCACCGCGGTGGGATCAACGCCGACGGCAAGACCGGTGACGGTTGCGGTCTGCTCATTCAGAAGCCGGATGTGTTCCTGCGTGCGATCGCCCAGGAAACCTTCGGCGTCGAACTGCCCAAGCAATATGCGGTGGGCATGGTCTTCTTCAACCAGGATCCGGCAAAAGCCGAAGCCGCTCGCGAGAACATGAACCGCGAGATCCTGGCCGAAGGCCTGACGCTGGTCGGCTGGCGTAAAGTGCCGATCGACACCCGCGTACTCGGCCGTCTGGCCCTCGAACGCCTGCCGCAAATCGAACAGGTGTACATCGGTGGCGAAGGCCTGAGCGACCAGGACATGGCGGTCAAGCTGTTCAGCGCCCGTCGTCGTTCGTCCGTGGCCAACGCCGCCGACGTCGATCACTACATCTGCAGCTTTTCCCACAAGACCATCATTTACAAAGGCCTGATGATGCCGGCGGACCTGTCCGCCTTCTATCCAGACCTGGGTGATGAGCGCCTGCAAACCTCGATTTGCGTGTTCCACCAGCGCTTTTCCACCAACACCCTGCCGAAATGGCCGCTGGCCCAGCCATTCCGCTTCCTCGCCCACAACGGCGAGATCAACACCATCACCGGTAACCGCAACTGGGCCCAGGCCCGTCGCACCAAGTTCACCAACGACCTGATGGATCTGGAAGAGCTCGGCCCGCTGGTCAACCGTGTGGGCTCCGACTCCTCGAGCATGGACAACATGCTCGAGCTGATGGTCACCGGTGGCATCGACCTGTTCCGTGGCGTGCGGATGATCATTCCGCCGGCGTGGCAGAACGTCGAGACCATGGACCCGGACCTGCGCGCATTCTACGAATACAACTCGATGCACATGGAACCGTGGGACGGTCCGGCTGGCGTGGTCATGACCGACGGTCGCTACGCGGTGTGCCTGCTCGACCGTAACGGTCTGCGCCCGGCGCGTTGGGTCACCACCAAGAACGGCTTCATCACCCTGGCGTCCGAAATCGGCGTCTGGAACTACCAGCCTGAAGACGTGATCGCCAAAGGTCGCGTTGGACCGGGCCAGATCTTCGCCGTGGACACCGAAACCGGGCAGATCCTGGACACCGATGCGATCGACAACCGCCTGAAGTCCCGTCATCCATACAAGCAATGGCTGCGCAAGAACGCCCTGCGCATCCAGGCGACCATGGAAGACAACGATCACGGTTCGGCTTTCTATGATGTCGACCAGCTCAAGCAGTACATGAAGATGTACCAGGTCACGTTCGAAGAACGCGACCAAGTGCTGCGCCCCCTGGGCGAACAAGGCTACGAAGCCGTGGGCTCGATGGGCGACGATACGCCGATGGCCGTGCTGTCCCAGCGCGTGCGCACGCCGTACGACTATTTCCGCCAGCAGTTCGCGCAGGTCACCAACCCGCCGATCGACCCGCTGCGTGAAGCCATCGTCATGTCGCTGGAGATCTGCCTCGGTGCCGAGCGCAACATCTTCCAGGAGTCGCCGGAGCATGCCTCGCGCGTGATCCTCAGCTCGCCGGTCATTTCCCCGGCCAAATGGCGCTCGCTGATGAACCTCGATCGTCCTGGCTTTGAGCGCCAGATCATCGACCTCAACTACGACGAGAGCGTCGGTCTTGAAGCGGCCGTGCGCAATGTGGCCGATCAGGCTGAAGAAGCCGTTCGTGCCGGTCGCACCCAGATCGTGCTGAGCGACCGTCACATTGCCCCGGGCAAGTTGCCGATCCACGCGTCCCTGGCGACCGGTGCGGTGCATCACCGCCTGACCGAAAAAGGCCTGCGTTGCGATTCCAACATCCTGGTGGAAACCGCGACCGCTCGCGACCCGCACCACTTTGCCGTGCTGATCGGTTTCGGCGCCTCGGCGGTCTACCCGTTCCTGGCTTACGAAGTGCTCGGCGACCTGATCCGTACCGGTGAAGTGCTGGGCGACCTCTATGAGGTGTTCAAGAACTACCGCAAGGGCATCACCAAGGGCCTGCTCAAGATCCTGTCGAAGATGGGTATCTCCACCATCGCCTCGTACCGCGGCGCGCAACTGTTCGAAGCCATCGGCCTGTCCGAGGAAGTGTGCGACCTGAGCTTCCGTGGCGTGCCGAGCCGCATCAAGGGCGCGCGTTTCGTCGATATCGAAGCCGAACAGAAAGCCCTGGCTGTCGAAGCCTGGAGCCCGCGCAAGCCGATCCAGCAAGGTGGCCTGTTGAAGTTCGTCCACGGTGGCGAGTACCACGCGTACAACCCGGACGTGGTCAACACCCTGCAAGCCGCCGTGCAGCAAGGCGACTACAGCAAGTTCAAGGAATACACGGCGCTGGTGGACAACCGTCCGGTGTCGATGATTCGCGACCTGTTCCAGGTCAAGACCCTGGATACGCCGCTGGACATCAGCGAGATCGAGCCGCTGGAATCGGTGCTCAAGCGCTTCGACTCTGCGGGCATCTCCCTGGGCGCCCTGTCGCCGGAAGCCCACGAAGCCCTGGCCGAAGCCATGAACCGCCTCGGTGCGCGTTCCAACTCCGGCGAAGGTGGTGAAGATCCGTCGCGCTACGGCACCATCAAAAGTTCGAAAATCAAGCAGGTCGCCACCGGCCGTTTTGGTGTGACTCCGGAATACCTGGTCAACGCCGAAGTGCTGCAGATCAAGGTGGCCCAGGGCGCCAAGCCCGGCGAAGGTGGTCAGTTGCCCGGCGGCAAGGTCAATGGTTTGATCGCCAAGCTGCGTTATGCGGTCCCGGGCGTGACCCTGATTTCGCCTCCACCGCACCACGATATCTATTCCATCGAAGACTTGTCGCAGCTGATTTTCGACTTGAAACAAGTCAACCCGAAGGCGCTGGTCTCCGTGAAGCTGGTGGCAGAAGCGGGCGTTGGCACCATCGCCGCCGGTGTGGCCAAGGCCTACGCGGACTTGATCACCATCTCCGGCTACGACGGAGGCACCGGTGCTTCGCCGCTGACCTCGATCAAATACGCGGGCGCGCCGTGGGAAATCGGTCTGGCCGAAACCCACCAGACCCTGCGCGGCAATGATCTGCGCGGCAAGGTCCGTGTGCAGACCGACGGCGGCCTGAAGACCGGTCTCGACGTGATCAAGGCAGCCATTCTCGGGGCGGAAAGCTTCGGATTCGGCACTGCGCCAATGATTGCGCTGGGCTGCAAATACCTGCGTATTTGCCACCTGAACAACTGCGCCACCGGCGTTGCGACCCAGAACGAGAAGCTGCGCAAGGATCACTACATCGGCACCGTCGACATGGTGGTGAATTTCTTCACCTACGTCGCCGAAGAAACCCGTGAGTGGCTGGCCAAGCTGGGCGTGCGTTCGCTCGAAGAGTTGATCGGCCGTACCGATCTGCTGGAAGTCCTCGAGGGTCAGACCGCCAAACAGCATCACCTGGACCTGACCCCGCTGCTGGGCAGCGACCATGTCCCTGCGGACAAGCCGCAATTCTGCGGTGTGGATCGCAACCCGCCATTCGACAAGGGCCTTTTGGCCGAGAAGATGGTCGAGATGGCCATGTCTGCCATCAACGACAAGAGCGGCGGCGAGTTCACCCTGGACATCTGCAACTGCGACCGTTCGATCGGTGCGCGGATTTCCGGGGAAATCGCACGCCAATACGGCAACCAGGGCATGGCAGGCGCGCCGATCACCTTCCGCTTCAAGGGGACGGCCGGCCAGAGCTTTGGCGTGTGGAACGCCGGTGGCTTGAACATGTACCTGGAAGGCGATGCCAACGACTACGTCGGCAAGGGCATGACCGGCGGCAAGCTGGTCATCGTTCCGCCAAAAGGCAGCGCCTACAAGACCCAGGACAGTGCCATCGTCGGCAACACCTGCCTGTACGGCGCCACTGGCGGCAAGCTGTTCGCCGCCGGTACTGCGGGCGAGCGTTTCGCCGTGCGCAACTCCGGTGCCCACACCGTGGTGGAAGGCACCGGCGATCACTGCTGCGAATACATGACCGGTGGTTTCGTCTGCGTCCTGGGCAAGACCGGTTACAACTTTGGTTCTGGCATGACCGGTGGTTTCGCCTACGTGCTTGACCAGGACAACACCTTCGTTGACCGGGTCAACCACGAACTGGTGGAAATCCAGCGGATCAGCGGTGAAGCGATGGAAGCCTATCGCAGCCACCTGCAACGTGTGCTGAACGAGTACGTCGAGGAGACCGACAGCGAGTGGGGTCGTGAACTCGCCGAGAACCTCGATGATTACTTGCGTCGTTTCTGGCTGGTCAAACCGAAGGCAGCGAACTTGAAATCTCTGCTCACCAGTACTCGTGCGAGTCCGCAATGACGACGCAGCTGCAAGCGGCAAGCTTTTAGCCGCAAGTTAACGGCAGTGCGCGATATGCCTGCACACGTGATTGTCTTGCAGCTTGAAGCTTGTAGCTTCGAGCTGCTGTAAAGAGGTTTTGAAGATGGCCGAACGTCTCAGCAACGACTTCCAATTCATCGACGTCGGGCGCAAAGATCCGAAGAAGAAACTGTTGCGTCAACGCAAGAAAGAGTTCGTGGAGATCTACGAACCCTTCAAACCCCAGCAGTCGGCCGACCAGGCCCACCGCTGCCTGGGTTGTGGCAACCCGTATTGCGAATGGAAGTGCCCGGTGCACAACTTCATTCCCAACTGGCTGAAGCTGGTGGCCGAGGGCAACATCCTCCAGGCCGCCGAGCTGTCGCACCAGACCAACACCCTGCCAGAGGTCTGCGGCCGGGTGTGCCCTCAGGATCGTCTGTGTGAAGGTGCTTGCACCCTCAACGACGGGTTTGGCGCGGTAACCATCGGCTCGGTCGAGAAGTACATCACCGACACCGCGTTCGCCATGGGCTGGCGCCCGGACATGTCCAAGGTCAAGCCGACCGGCAAGCGTGTGGCGATCATTGGTGCGGGACCTGCGGGCCTGGGCTGTGCCGACGTGCTGGTGCGTGGTGGCGTGACCCCGGTGGTGTTCGACAAGAACCCGGAAATCGGCGGCCTGCTGACTTTCGGCATCCCTGAGTTCAAGCTGGAAAAGACCGTACTGAGCAATCGTCGCGAAGTATTCAGCGGCATGGGCATCGAATTCCGCCTCAACACCGAGGTGGGCAAGGACGTGACCATGGAGCAACTGCTCGCCGAATACGATGCCGTGTTCATGGGCATGGGCACCTACACCTACATGAAAGGTGGGTTTGCCGGTGAGGACCTCCCGGGCGTGTACGACGCGCTGGATTTCCTGATCGCCAACGTCAACCGCAACCTGGGCTTTGAAAAGTCGCCGGAAGATTTCGTCGACATGAAAGGCAAGAAGGTCGTGGTGCTCGGTGGCGGCGACACGGCGATGGACTGCAACCGTACCTCGATCCGCCAGGGCGCCAAGTCGGTGACCTGTGCCTATCGTCGTGACGAAGCGAACATGCCTGGCTCGCGTAAAGAGGTTAAGAACGCCAAGGAAGAAGGCGTGAAGTTCCTCTACAACCGCCAGCCAATCGCCATCGTCGGCGAAGACAAGGTGGAAGGTGTGAAGGTGGTCGAGACCCGTCTCGGCGAGCCGGATGCACGCGGCCGTCGTAGCCCGGAGCCGATCCCGGGCTCCGAAGAGATCATCCCGGCCGACGCCGTGGTCATCGCCTTCGGCTTCCGCCCAAGCCCGGCGCCGTGGTTCGAACAGTTCGAAATCCAGACCGACAGCCAGGGCCGCGTGGTGGCCCCGGAACAAGGCCAGTACAAGCACCAGACCAGCAACCCGAAGATCTTCGCCGGTGGCGACATGGTGCGCGGTTCCGACCTGGTAGTGACAGCGATCTTCGAAGGCCGAAATGCGGCTGAGGGGATTCTGGATTATCTGGGCGTCTAATGACGCCAGCTTCAAGCTGCAAGTTTCGAGCTGCAAGCCACGGCGCTTGCGGCTTGCAGCTTGCAGCTCGTTGCTGCTCCCCTGCGACCAATTGCCCCTATAGACAAAAGGCTCCGCTCTTGCCGTGCCTTTTGCCTCGCGCTCTGAGAAAATGCCCCCACTTTTTTTCCGGATGCCGACATGACTGCCCTGAAGAACGACCGTTTCCTTCGCGCCCTGCTCAAGCAACCTGTAGACGTCACGCCCGTGTGGATGATGCGTCAGGCCGGTCGCTACCTGCCTGAATACCGCGCCAGCCGTGCCAAGGCCGGCGACTTCATGAGCCTGTGCATGAACCCGGCGTTCGCTTGCGAAGTCACCCTGCAACCGCTCGACCGCTACCCGCAACTGGACGCGGCGATCCTGTTCTCCGACATCCTGACGATCCCGGATGCCATGGGCCAGGGCCTGTATTTTGAAACCGGCGAAGGCCCGCGCTTCAAGAAAGTCATCAGCACGATGGCCGACATCGAGGCCTTGCCAATCCCGGACCCGCACAAAGACCTCGGTTACGTCATGGACGCGGTCAGCACCATCCGCCGTGAACTGAACGGCCGTGTGCCGCTGATCGGCTTTTCCGGTAGCCCATGGACCCTCGCTACCTACATGGTCGAAGGTGGTTCGTCGAAAGACTTCCGCAAGACCAAGGCCATGCTCTACGACAATCCGCAAGCCATGCACCTGCTGCTGGACAAGCTCGCGCAGTCGGTCATCAGCTACCTCAACGGCCAGATCAAGGCCGGTGCGCAAGCGGTGCAGATTTTCGACACCTGGGGCGGCAACCTGTCGGCGGCGGCCTACCAGGAATTTTCCCTGGCCTACATGAAAAAAATCGTCTGCGGCCTGATCCGCGAGCACGAAGGTCGCAAGGTGCCGGTCATCCTGTTCACCAAGAACGGCGGTCTGTGGCTGGAAAGCATCGCCGATGCGGGTGCCGACGCGCTGGGCCTGGATTGGACCTGTGACATCGGCAACGCCCGCGCTCGCGTCGGTGACAAAGTCGCGCTGCAAGGCAACATGGACCCGACCGTGCTCTACGCCAAGCCGGAAGCGATTCGCGCCGAAGTCGGGCGCATTCTCGCCAGCTATGGCAAAGGCAGCGGCCACGTGTTCAACCTCGGCCACGGCATCACCCCGGAAGTCGATCCGGAGCACGCCGGCGCGTTCCTGCGCGCGGTCCATGACTTGTCGGCGCAGTATCACGAGTAAGTTTTGCTCGTGACACAAAGGCCTGTCCTGGCTCACGCCGGACAGGCTTTTTTGCATCTGTTAAACAGGCGGAGTGTGTTGAATTTGCGTTTGTAAGATTGTTCTGTGGCGCTATTCAGGCAAGTGAATCAGGCAGATTAATCCCCTTGAAAGCAGAGACTTCTCCTACATAGAAGTTGCTTGCATCTCGGTAAGGTTCCAGACCTTCGTTCGGTCCTCCATCGAACGAAACCGCGAGTAGCCGCGCCGTCAGGCGCGCTGATTATCGATAAGCAGTCTGGAATCCAATGATGAAAAAAATGATCTTCAGGGGTGGTGCATTTACGGCATGCACTTCCTCGATGCTCCTGTTATCGGCAATGCTGGCGTCCCAAGGCGCATACGCCCATGGCTATCTCGAAGCACCGCCTTCGCGGGCGGCGCTGTGCCAAAAAGGCTTGAACACCCATTGTGGTGGCGCGCAATACGAACCTCAAAGCGTGGGCGAAACGTTCAAGGGTTTTCCGGCCGGGGTTGGTGGTGCACCCAATCAGGGACCCGTCGACGGCAAGATCCCGAGCGGTGGTCACGCGCTGTTCTCCGCGCTGGATGCCCAGTCTGCTACCCGCTGGCATCTGAATGAAATCAAGAACCGCAACATTGACTTCCAGTGGCGCTACACCGCTTCTCACCCGGCCACCAAGCATGAATATTTCATCACCCGTAACGGCTGGAATCCGAACGAATCGCTCAAGCGTGCGACCTTCGAGAGCACCCCGTTTTGCACCGTCGATGGCGGGCATCAGTTGCCGGTGTCGGGTGCCAAGCACAACTGTAATATCCCGGCGGACAAGTCCGGCCCCCATGTGATCCTGGCGATCTGGACTGTCGGCGATACCGACGCGGCGTTCTACAACGCCACTGATGTGAACATCATCGCCGAGCCTGAATTGCCGGGCGGCTGGTCGTCGGTAGGCGGCATTGCTGCGTCCAATCATCTGCTGGTGGGCGACAAGGTCAAGGTCCGCGCCTTCTCCGCCAATGGCGAAAGCCAGGATTACAGCGTGGAGATCGCCATCGACACTGCCGAGGAAGGTGCGCCAGCCAACTGGTCATTCAAACTCGCAGAGAAGATCAACAGCACCCACAAACTGATCCGCGCAGGTATTCGCGACGAAAGCGGCAATATCGAACCGGTGCGTGGCAACAACACCCTGTACGCGCAAAAAGACAGCGGTGTAACCCGCTACGAAGTTCAGCTGGACATGAAGGACGACGCGTCGGCGCGCATGTCGGTCGCTTCCCAGCGCCCGGAATATGTGCTGGACAAAGGCTTGGCCAAGGTCGATTTCGGCATGATCGCCAACCGCCAGATGAACGTTGAAGCCACCTTGTTCGACGAGAACAACAAGCCGGTCGGGACGGTCTCGGCGCAAGTGCAAAGCGGTGCGACCAGCCTCGTCATGGACGTTCGCAGTAACCCGGGCAAACACACCCTGACACTGGTCGGCACGACGCTTGATGGCCGTACCACCCGCCAGGACACGCAGACCACCCTCATGACCGGTGAAGGCGCGGGCGTGGAACATGACTTCGTGTTCCCCGAAGGCCTTGGCGAGTACACCGCCGGCACCAAGGTGTTGCAACCCAAGACCAATGAGGTCTTCGAGTGCAAGCCATTCCCCGAGTCCGGTTACTGCAAGCAGTTCAGCCCGACCGCCAACGGCTTTGAGCCGGGCGTCGGCGCGCACTGGCACATGGCCTGGAACAAACTTTAAGGCCGTTGGGTAACGCCTGCGGCGGTCTGTGCCTGGACCGCCGCACGCTTGAGTTTGACCGCCACACGCAGCAACTCGTGCTGCTCTCGTACTCGCAGGGCTTTTTCAATGATTAGGCGATTTTTCACCTTCTGCCTGGTGATGATCTGCGTCGTTTACGCAGGGTTTCTGGTGTGGCAGGAGCAGGACTTTCGCAAAAGCCAGGCTACGCCGTCCCAGGGTGCTGCACCGCTGCAGACACCTTCGCCCCAAGCATCCCTGGACGCCACTGCCATCGCCTCGGTATTCGGGTTGAGGCCTGAAGCCTCATTGCAACCCAGTGCCGAGCCACTGACCCTGCTGGCCAGTTTTGTCGCCATCAGCGGACTGTCCAAGGCATTGCTGGCCGATGCGCAGGGCGCACGCATTTACCAGGTCGGCGACCGGTTGCCCGGCGGCAGCATCCTGCGTCGGGTCGAGACCGATAAAGCGGTGTTATGGAACAAGGGGCGCGAAGAGGTCTTGATGCTGCAAACGTCGACCGTGCGTTTTCTCAACCGGCTGGATCACCCAAGCGCAGCACCAGCTCCCGCCACACCTACGCGTTATCTACGCCCGTATACCGAGTGATGTCTGCGATGAACAGTTACAACGGCGCGCAGGTGTTGCGTGCCCTGGTTTTCCTCGTTGCCTTGGCGACCACGCTTTTTCACGGCGACTTGCAAGCCGAGGAAGAAAAATGGCAACTGGCGATGAACAACGCCGAGCTGCGGGACATTGTGGAAGAAATGTCCGCAATTCTTCGAACGACGGTGGTGCTTGATCCCCGTGTCTCGGGACGTATTACGGTCATGTCTCGTCAGGCGCTTGATCGTGAAGGCGTTCGTCGTCTGTTTTACTCGGTACTCGATGCCCACAACTTCACCGTGATCGACGAGGGCGACCGAATTCTCATTACACCGGTGACCGAAGCGAAAACCCGCGCCAGTCAAGGCACGGCAAAAACCGCTACGGCGTCGCAGTTTGTCACCCAGGTCATCACGCTCGACACCAGCAACGCTGCCGACCTGGCCGGGCTGGTACGACCGCTGGTTTCGGCCAACGGTTATGTGGGGCCATCGGTGTCGGCCAATGCCCTGGTGGTCACCGATACCTCAGCCAACGTGCAGCGAATCGCCAAGGTCGTACGTCAACTGGACGCGGGGAAGAACAACCTGCATTCGGTGATGCAGTTGAAGTATGCCCAAGCGGCTGATGTGCTCACCATCATTGAATCGTCACTGGGCAAGCGCAATGCCGACACGGCGATCCAGGCACTGGCCGACCACCGCACCAACCGCCTGATTTTCATCGGCCCGCCCGCAGTGCGCCAGCGTCTGCTCGACCTGGCACGGGGCCTGGACACGCCGGCTACAGCCTCGGTGGACAATGCGCGGGTCATTCGTTTGCGCCATAGCGATGCCAAGCAACTGGCCGAAATTCTGGAAGTGATGGGGCAGGGCCGCAAGCAGGCCTCGACCCTGGGCAGTGTGAAGGACAGCGCTTCCAGTGCGGCCTTCATGATCAAGGCGGACGAAAGTCAGAACGCGCTGGTGGTGATTGCCGAGCCGGCGCAAGTCCGGACGCTGGAAAACATCGTGCGCCAACTGGACCAGCCTCGTGCGCAAGTGCTTATCCATGCCGCCATCGTCGAGATTTCCGGCGACATCGCAGAAACCGTTGGCGTGCAATGGGGCTTGAGCACCGGTGACATCAAAGGCTTCATCAACTTCCCTGGCACCGATGTGCCGATCGTGGGCGGGCTGACCTTCGACGGCAAAAGAGTCGCGCCCGAAGGCGCGATCCTGAAACTGGGCACCGACCGTTTTGGCGCGTTGATTTCGGCGCTGGCCAGCAGTACCCACAGCAATCTGCTTTCCACGCCAAGCCTGCTGACCCTGGACAATCAACAGGCGGAAATCATCGTTGGGCAAAACGTGCCATTCAAGACCGGTTCCTACGCCACCAGCAGCAGCGGTGCGGACAATCCCTTTACCACAGTCGAGCGCAAGGACGTTGGTATTAGCCTGAAGATCAAACCGTACATCAACGAAGGGTCGACCCTGCGCCTGGAAGTGGAGCAAGAGGTGTCGGATATCGCGCCTTCGGTCTCGGGCATCGATTCTTCCGACCTGATCACCAACAAGCGAGCGCTCAAAAGCACCATCCTCGCCGATGATGGAGAGATCATCGTGATCGGCGGCCTGATCCGCGACAGCGTGCGCACCCAGCGCAGCGGCATCCCACTGCTGCGTGACATTCCCTATTTGGGGGCATTGTTTCGCTGGAGCCGCGACACGCAAACCAAAAGCAATCTGATGGTGTTCCTGCGTCCGACCATCGTACGCAGCAAGGAAGACCTGGCCGATGTGAGCCAGCAGCGCTACAACGCCCTGCGCAAATTGAGCCAGCCGGCCGCGCACGAAAACAACTCGTTGCTGCTGCCCGCCGAAGCCCGGCAGTTGTTCGACCAGCCCGTTGAGCCGCCGGTGTTCGATTTACGCAAGTCGGCGTCGGGGACACCATGAGCGAAGAAAACGCTGCGCTGTCGTTCGGTTTCGCCCGGCGCTTTGGTGTCTTGCTGACGCATGAGGAAACCGGGCCTTGTCTGATGCTGCGGGCCGATACGCCGCTAACGGCGCTGTCTGAGGCCCGGCGCCGGTGCGCTCGGGATCTGTCGATCCGGGTGCTCGATGCCGATCAGTTCGCTGCGCGCCTGGGCACCGCGTTCCGTGACGGCCAGAGCGCGGCGCAGCAGGTTGCGCAGGGGCTGGATGACGAACTGGATTTGCTCAGTCTGGTCGATCAAGTTCCGCAAACGGCTGACTTGCTGGAGCAGCAGGGCGATGCACCGATTATCCGCCTGGTCAACGCGTTGCTCAGCGAAGCCGTGCGTGAACACGCTTCGGACGTGCACCTGGAAACGTTCGAGCATTCAGTGGCCGTGCGCATGCGCATCGACGGGCAATTGCGCGAGATGCTCCGGCCGAGGCGTGAGTTGGCGACCCTGCTGGTGTCGCGGGTCAAGGTCATGGCGCGCCTGGACATCGCCGAAAAACGCATTCCCCAGGATGGTCGGATAGCCCTGCGCCTGGCGGGGCATAAAGTCGATGTGCGGGTCTCCACGTTACCGTCGGCCCATGGTGAAAGGGTGGTATTGCGCCTGCTGGATAAACAGGCTGGACGCCTGGATTTGCAGCGTTTGGGAATGCCCGCGGACACTCTGGCAACCCTGCGTCAGTTACTCGCCAGGCCCCATGGCATCCTGCTGGTGACCGGCCCCACCGGCTCCGGCAAAACCACCAGCCTTTACGCTGCGCTGAGCAGCCTGAACGACCAGACGCGCAACATTCTCACGGTCGAGGACCCCATCGAATATCACCTGCCGGGGGTGGGGCAGATGCCGGTCAATCCGAAAGTGGACATGACGTTCGCTCGTGGGTTGCGCGCCATTTTGCGCCAGGACCCGGACGTGGTGATGGTCGGCGAAATCCGTGATCGCGAGACGGCTCAAATCGCCGTTCAAGCCTCGCTCACCGGGCATCTGGTGCTGTCGACGCTGCACACCAACAGTGCGGTCGGCGCGGTGACACGGCTGGTGGACATGGGCGTGGACGCCTACCTGCTGGCGTCGTCGCTGGTCGGCATTGTGGCTCAGCGTCTGCTGCGCACGTTGTGCCCGCATTGCAAGGCGTCGTACCGCGCCGACGCGGTCACGTGTGAACGTCTCGGGATCAGCGAGACGCCCCCCACAACGTTGTTTCGGGCCGTGGGTTGTGAACGGTGCCAGCACGGTTATCGCGGGCGCATCGGTATCTACGAATTGCTCAGTGTCACGCCGGCGGTGGCGGCACTGATTCATCAGGGCGCCGGTGAGCGGGCATTGCTTGGAGAGACACGCCGGGCGTCTCGCAGCCTGTTCCAGGACGGCCGACAACGGGTGCTCGATGGCGTGACCAGCCTCGACGAGTTGTTGCGCGTGACCCGGGAGGACTAGCCAGTGCCGACCTTCGACTACCGGGCCGACGATGCCCAGGGCAAGCGCTGCAAGGGGCGGTTGGAGGCGGACGGCCCACGACATGCCCGTGAACTGTTGCGCGAGCGAGGCCTGTGGCCGCGTGAATTGAAAGAAGTGCACGTGGGCACCGCCATCGGTTTGCAACCGCGCGGTGGACGTTTGAGCGCCGCGCAACTGGCGTTGTTGACGTTGCAGTTGTCCACCCTGGTTCAAGCCGGTCTGCCTCTGGAAGAAGCGTTGCAAGCCGTGGCCCGCCAGAGTTCGAGGCGCAAAGTTGCGGGTCTGTTGTCGGCGGTGCGCAGCCGGGTCATGGAAGGGCATGCACTCTCCACCGCATTGTCGCTGTTTCCCAGGGCGTTCCCGGATCTCTATCGCGCCACCGTCGCTGCGGGAGAGCGTTCCGGCCATTTGGGTCAGGTGCTGGAGCAATTGGCCGCGTACACCCAGGCGCGTCAGGCCTCGCGGCAGAAGATTCAGATGGCGCTGGTGTACCCGTTGATACTCATGCTGGCCAGCGTGGCGATCGTCGGTTTTCTGCTGGGTTTCGTGGTGCCGGATGTGGTGAAAATCTTCATCGACAGCGGTCAGCCGCTGCCTTGGTTGACGCAAGCGCTGATCGGCTTGAGTGGCGGTTTGCGCCAGCATTTCCTGACGTTGATCGCTGGTCTGGCGCTGCTGGTCGGCCTCTACCGCTGGAGTTTGCGCGAGCCTGCGTGGCGGCTGCGCTGGCATCGCCTGGCGCTGCAACTACCGGTTGTGGGGCAGGTGTTGCGGGCGATGGAAGCGGCACGCTTTGCCAGCACCCTGGCGATCCTGAGCAAGAGCGCCGTGCCGTTGGTGGATGCGCTGGAAATCGCTGCGGCGGTTATCGGCAACCTGACCCTACGCGCGCGCATGGTCGATGTCGCCCGCTCTGTGCGTGAAGGCGGGACGTTGACCCGCGGCCTGGAACTCAGCGGCGACATCCCGCCGATGATGCTGCACATGATCGCCAGCGGCGAACGCGCTGGCGAACTCGATCACATGCTGGTGCGGGCGGCGGAGCAACAGGAGAGCAGCCTGGCCGCGCGCATCGCGCTGGTCGTGAGTCTTTTCGAACCCGCCATGCTGGTGCTGATGGGCGGCGTTGTGCTGCTGATCGTGCTGGCCATCCTGCTTCCTATCCTGAGCCTCAACCAACTGGTGAATTGACCCATGCAACCTCTACCTGACAATTTGTCCCGCCGGCAGGCGGGTTTCACCCTGATCGAAATCATGGTGGTGGTCGTGATCATCGGTGTGCTGGGGGCCATTGTGGTTCCACAGTTCATGAGCCGTCCCGATCAGGCCAAAGTCACCGCAGCGAAAATCGATATCCAGGCGATTTCCACTGCCCTGGAGATGTATCGCCTCGACAATTTCCACTACCCCTCGACGCAGCAGGGGCTGGAAGCCTTGAGCAAACACCCGTCGGGCCTGCCGGCGGCGAGAAACTGGAACCCCCAGGGCTACCTGAAAAGCTTGCCGGTCGACCCGTGGGGCACGCCCTACCAATATCTCAATCCCGGCGCGCAATCGCTCGATGGAAGCTTTGACCTGTATTCCCTGGGGGCTGATGGCGTGGTCGGCGGTGACGGGCACGCAGCCGACATCGGCAATTGGGGCGGCTGATTCATGCGCCAGTGTTGTCAGGGCTTCACCTTGCTCGAGTTGATGATCGTGATCGTGGTCATCGGCATGCTGCTGGGCATGGTGAGCCTGGTGGTTGCGCCCAACCCATTGCGTGAAGCACGCTACGAAGCGGGCGAAGTCGCCGGCATGATCCAGCGGCTGCGTGAGCGCGCCGTGCTCAATGGCGAGCAATACGGTATTCGTCTCAGTGAGTCTGGTTATCGCGTCATGCAGCTCCAGGACCGTGAGTGGCGGCCAATGGATGCATTCCATCAGTGGCCCGCCCACCTGCGTTTGCACCTGGAGCAGGACGGGCAGGCCCTGACGCTCAGCGGCGATCAAGGGTTGCCGCAACTGTTGATGCTCAGCAGCGATGAAAACACGGCCTTCATCCTGACGTTTTCGATGGGCGACCGCACGCTCCTCAGCCTGTCGAGCGACGGCCTGGGTGAGGCAGTGATCGATGGTTAAGGGCGTGTCGCAGCAAGGCGGGTTCACCTTGCTGGAGATCATGGTGGCCCTGGCGGTTTTCTCCACGTTGGCGGCCGCCGTGCTCTCGGCAAGCCAGTACGTGGCGAAGCAGACCACGGTGGTCGAGGCGCGACTGTTCGCCGTCTGGTTGGCCGATAACCAGCTCAATGAACTGCGCCTGCAATCGTCGTTAGCCCCGGGGCAGGAGCAACGTACGGTGCACATGGATCGCCGCGACTGGCGGCTTCGCCAGCAGGTCAGCGCATCGCCGGACTCGCGACTGTTGAAGATCGATATCGAGGTCAGCGCTGTCGGTGGCGACTCAGTCCTGCACCGCAGCCGTGGCTGGATACCTGTGCGCGATGAATAGGCAAACCGGCTTTACCTTGCTGGAGCTGGTGATCGCCCTCGCGATCTTCGCCGTGCTCGGCCTGGCCAGTTGGGGATTGTTCGACGGTGTCGTGCGCGTGCAGCAGGGCACAACGGCCCACGAGCGGGAGTTCAGGCGCCTGCAACGGGCGGTGGCGGTGATTGAGCGTGACTTGATGCAGGTCACCGAGCAGCCGGTGGTGCTCGAGCAACGCCAGTTGCAGTTGCAACGCAGCCATTGGCGCAACCCTCTGGACCAACCGCGCAGCGAGCGCCAGACGCTGACCTACCGGCTTGAAGACGACGTGCTGTGGCGTGAAAGCCTGGGTGAGGGCACGCCGGCCCCGCAGCGGCAGAAACTGCTCGGTGAAGTTCGGCAGTTGAGCTGGCGCTTGTTTGATCGTCAAAGCGGCTGGCGAGATGATTGGCCGGCCTCGGACGATGCAAGTGTACCGCTGGCCGTGGAACTGCAAGTGTCGGTGGGACGCTTCGATTCGATCCGCCGGGTGCTGCTGTTGCCTGGGGCATTGCCTTGAACGGACGACAGCGGGGGATCGCCCTGATCAGCGTGTTGCTGGTCATGAGTCTGGCGTTGCTGATCACCGGCGGCTTGCTGCGCAGCCATCGCCTTTCGTTGCAAAGCAGTGGCCAGGCTGTGCAACACGTGCAATTGCGTCAGTGGGCGATGGCCGGGGAAACGTGGGCGCTGTTGCAACTGCAGGAGGCGGCCAGTGCTTCGCGGACAACCGTCGATCTGACCCAGGCATGGGCGCGGATGTCGCCCGATTTCGACATCGAAGGTGCGCAGTTGCACGTCGGTATTGAGGACCTGGCCGGTCGTTTCAATCTCAATGCCTTGTTACGCCAGGGCCGGATCGACCAGGTGACGCTCAATCGTTGGGGACGCTTGCTTGAGCGGCTCGAACTGGCGCCACTGTCGCTGAGTCAGGTCGGCGTCTTGAATGAGCTCAGCCAATTGCGTCTGCTGCCGGGCGTGGATGGGCAGCACCTGCGTCGATTGGAACCCTGGGTCGCGTTATTGCCCACCGACGCTGCGCTGAATATCAACACCGCCCCGGCGCTTCTTTTGAGAACGCTGGATGACCTCGAGCCAGCCACGGTCGACGCCCTGATCCGCCAGCGCTCGATGGCGGCGTGGCCCAGCGTCCAGGCCTTTACCGAGGAACCGCTGCTGCGGGGTACCGACCTGAGCCGTCATGGCCTGGGCGTCACCAGTCGCTGGTTTCGAGTCACCGTGCAGATCACCCAGGGGCAGAGCCGACTGCGACTGGCCACGGATGTCGAGCAGGATCCCGACACTCGGCAATTCAAAGTCCTGCAGCGACGCCTACTTCCTTCAAGTGCCAATGAGATGCCCCAATGAACACCTGGCTTTACCTGACCGCCGAGGGTCTGAACACGGCTTCTACCGACTGGCCAAGCTGCCTGTGGTCATCCGCCGGACAACGGCGGTTGATGACATTGGATCAGGCCGCGCGCGAGCTTGGCGGGCAAACGGTGGATCTGCTGTTGCCCATGGAATTGTGCAGTTGGGTGCGCACCGATCCGTGGCCGAACAAACGCCACCCCGGGGGGCAGGCCATTGCTTTTGCCGTGGAAAACCAACTGAGCGACCCCCTCGATCATCTCCATTTAGGGTTTGGCTCCCGCGACAAGGAGGGGTGTTATCCGGTGATGGTGGTGGAACGAGCACGCTTTGCCGCAGTGCTCGCGTTGCTCAAGGAAACGGGCATTGCTGTGCGTTCGGTGTACGTAGACGCCGATATCATGCCCGGGACCGGACCGTTGGCGGTGCGCTGGTTCGGTCGATGGCTGGTGGGCGCAGGCGCTCCAGCCCGCCTGGCGATGGACGATGAGGGATTGGCGCTGCTGCGACCGCTGCTGCCACTGGATACCCGATGGATCGACGAGCGCCACGATGCGGTCGACATCGATCCGTACCTGACACTCAGTCACCCGCGGGCCATCAACCTGCTGCAAGGACTTTTCGCCCCACGTCGCCGGCATCTGTCGTGGCGGCCTGGTGGCCTGGCGCTGCTCGCTCTCCTACTGTTGAGCTGGCTGGCCAGCGCCGCGCGAATCGATTTTCTCGAGCGCGAAACCCGTCGGATCTCCAGCCAGAATGAACAACGGTTCACCACGCTCTATCCAGACCAGACCCGCATCGTCGATCTGGCGACACAGCTCAAGGTACTGCAAAACCAGGCAACAGAGCCGCAGAAGTCCCATATCGCCGGCCTGCTCGGTTTGGTTGAGCAAGTCGTTGGCGCCAGCCCGGTTGAAGTACGGCGTATCGAGTATCGGGCGGGTGATGGCTGGAGAGTCCAATTGACTGCCAACAGCTTTGCCGAGCTTGAGCAGTTACGCGAACGCGGTCGCCAGCAAGGCATGCCGGTCCGGCTCGACAGTGCGAACAAGGAACTTGACCGCGTGCAAGCGACGCTCACCATGGAGGACGCTCGATGAAGGCTGCCTGGCGTCGCCTGGCCATTCGTGAGCAACGCCTGTTGATGCTGATGGGCGCCTTCGTGCTGATGGTTGCCGCATTCAGCCTGATCTGGCAACCCACCCGCGAGCGCTTGGACGCCGCCGAGCGCCAGCACCAACGGCAACGGATACTGGCGTCGCAGTTGCAACGCGCGCAGCCGCGCAGTGAAGTGAACGCCCTCGTCCCTGATCAGCCCCTTTCACTGCGCATCAGCGAAAGCGCCACGGCGGCCGGGCTGGAGCTGCACCAGATGGATGCCGACAACGACCTGTTGCGCCTGACTGTCAGCGGGGACGGGAAAACGCTGCTGCAATGGCTGGATCGCGCGGAGCGCGAGGGCGCAGCCTTGCAATCGCTGACACTGGAAAAACGCGACACACTTTTGCAGGCGCGGGTGGTGCTCAAATAGAAAGTCCCACCTCCTGAATGACCCTCACCGCCCTTTGTAGGAGCGAGCTTGCTCGCGATGGTGCCTGAGTGGCTGCGGTGTCTGGACGTTAATCGCGAGGATTCGACGCCTCGACATGCTCGCTCCTACAGGGTGGGCCTGCTTCAAATTGGGGTTCCTGGCAGAGGCGGCAGCTTCGCCAGCTTCAAAGCCACCAACAGCGCCACCACCAGCAGGGCACCGATGAACAGGCCGATGCCATTCCAGCCACCCAGGTGCCAGAACATGCCGCCGGCGGTCCCTGCGATGCTCGAGCCGGCGTAGTAGCTGAACAGGTACAGCGAGGACGCCTGGCCTTTGGCCTTGGTGGCGCGGCGGCCGATCCAGCTGCTGGCTACCGAGTGCGCGCCGAAAAAGCCGAAGGTGAAGATCAGCATGCCGATGATGACAACCGGCAGCGGCGTGACCAGGGTCAGGGCGAGGCCGACGAACATCAGCGCAATGGTGGCCCAGAGCACCTGGCGCCGGCCCAGCTTGTCCGCCAGCGCACCTATTTTCGCCGAGCTGTAGATGCCCGACAGGTACACCACCGAGAGCAGGCCGACGAAAGCCTGGTCCATGTGGTACGGCTCGGCGAGCAGGCGATAACCGATGTAGTTGAACAGGGTGACGAATGCACCCATCAACACAAAGGCCTCAAGAAACAGCAGGGGCAGGCCGGCATCTCGAAAGTGCATGGTGAAGCCATCCAGCAGGCTGCGCGGGTGCAGCGAGCGCGCGCGGAAATTGCGCGATTCGGGGAGGATTTTCCAGAACACCACCGCCGCGATCAGTGCCATCGCGCCGACCACCAGCATCGCGGTGTGCCAGCTGACGAAGTCGATCAATACGCCTGTGATCAAACGCCCGCTCATCCCGCCGATGGCATTGCCGCCGATGTAGAGGCCCATTGCCAGGCCGATGTGCTTGGGGTGGATTTCTTCGCTCAGGTACGTCATTGCAACGGCCGCCAGGCCGCTCAACGACAGGCCGATCAGTGCACGCATCAGCAGCACGCCGTGCCAGCTCGGCATCATCGCACTGGCGATGGTGCACAACGCGGCGGCTGCCAGTGCCGTGACCATCACCGGCTTGCGCCCGATGCGGTCCGAGATCGGACCGGTGATCAGCAGGCCGATGGCGAGCATGCCCGTGGCCACTGAAAGGATCAGGCTGCTTTGCGCCGCATTGATGGCGTACTCGTGGGACAGCAAAGGCATCATCGGTTGCACGCAATACAACAACGCGAAGGTGGCGAACCCGCCGCAGAACAACGCCAGCACCGTGCGCATGAACATCGGGGTGCCTTTCTCGATGTAAATCTCCTTGAGCTCGGCGGCGGTATCGCCAGCGGTGGCGGGAGGCACTTCATGGGCGAGTGGGGCGACAGCAGTTTTCACTTCAGACCTCGGGACGGGCAGCGGTCAGGCAATGGAAAAAGCATATAGCTGGCTAATGATTCAATCCAATATATTATTCGACCTGTTTAAGATGTTTTACGACCTGTTGGAGGGATCATGGAATTGCGACACCTGCGCTACTTCATTGCCGTGGCTGAAGAACTGCATTTTGGCCGTGCTGCCCAGATGCTCGGCATCTCGCAGCCGCCGTTGAGCCAGCAGATCCAGGCGCTGGAGCAAGACGTGGGGGCGCGTCTGTTCGAGCGCACCAATCGTCGGGTCGAACTGAGTGAGGCGGGGCGATTGTTTCTGGAGGAAGCCCGGCTGGTGTTGGCACAGGTCGACAAGGCCGCCGATGTGGCGCGTCGAGCGCAGCGAGGTGAGCTGGGCGAGCTGAAGATCGGGTTCACTTCGTCCGCGCCGTTCAACTCGACGATTCCCCAGGCGATTTTTGCTTTTCGCCAGCAATTCCCGGCCGTGCATTTGACCCTGCGGGAAATGAGCAGCACTCAGGTGGCCGACGCGCTGGTGGATGAGTCGATCGAAATCGGCATCATGCGGCCATTGGCTTTGCCCGAGTCGCTGAGCGTGGTGGAGTTGACGCGCGAGCCTCTGGTGGCGGTGCTCAGTTCCAAGGATCCACTGGCCCTCGGCAGCGAAGAAGGTTTGTTCCTTTCAGCCCTGGCTCACGAACCCTTTGTGTTTTTCCCTCGCAGCTACGGCAGCGGGTTGTACGCGCAATTGTTGAGTCTGGCGCGGGAGGCGGGTTTCAGTCCGAATTTTGCGCAAGAGGCTGGCGAGGCAATGACCATCATCGGCCTGGTGGCGGCGGGGCTTGGGGTGTCGGTGTTACCGGCGTCTTTCCAGCGGATGCGCATCGACGGCGTGGTCTATCGCTCCTTGCTCGACCCCGGGGCGATGTCGGCGGTGTGGCTCGCCCAGCGCAAGGGGCAGGTTTCGCCGATGGCGAAGGCATTTGTCGAGTTGCTGACGGAGGTCGAACCGCTCAAGGCTTGAGGAGTATCCCTGTAGGAGCGAGCATGCTCGCGATGGTCGTAGATGATGACGCTGGCTGTCTGAATGCCCGCGGTGCCTGATCCTCCATCGCGAGCAAGCTCGCTCCTACAGGGGCAACGGACTCAGGACCAGCGCCGGAAAATCAGCGACGTGTTGACCCCACCAAAGGCGAAGTTGTTGTTCATCACGTACTGGTTGCGCATTTTCCGGAATTCGCCGCGCAGGTAGTCGAGCTTGCCGCAGTGCGGGTCCACCTGGTCGAGATTGAGGGTGTGGACGTACAAGTCGCGGTTCATCATTTCGATGCTGAACCAGGACTCCAGCGCACCGCATGCGCCGAGGGTATGGCCAAGAAAGCTCTTCTGCGAACTGATCGGCATGTGCTCACCGAACAGGGTGCTGGTTGCCAGTGTCTCGGCGATATCGCCCTGTTCAGTAGCGGTGCCATGGCCGTTGACGTAGCCGATGTCCGATGGCTGCAAGCCGGCGTCTTCAAGCGCCAGCTCCATGGCCCGGCGCATGGTCACCTGTTCCGGACGCGTGGTGTGCTGGCCGTCCGCGTTGCTGCCGAAGCCAACGAGTTCGGCATGGATATGTGCGCCGCGCGCCAGGGCGTGTTCCAGCTCTTCCAACACCAGCATGCCGCCGCCTTCGCCGATCACCAGGCCGTCGCGACCGCTGTCATAAGGGCGCGGTGAGGTCTGCGGAGCGTCGTTTTTCAGGCTGGTGGCGTAGAGCGCATCGAAGACCATGGCTTCGGTGGGGCACAGTTCCTCGGCGCCACCGGCGAGCATCAGGGGCAGGCGTCCGAACTTGATCGCTTCATAGGCGTAGCCGATACCCTGGCTGCCGCTGGTGCAGGCGCTGGAGGTGGGAATCAGGCGGCCGGTGAGGCCAAAGAAAATGCTGATGTTCGCCGCCGTCGTGTGGGGCATCATCCGCACATAAGAGTTGGCGTTCAGGCCTTCGGCGACGGAATTGAGCAGCATGTTGCCAAACGCCTTGATCTCGTCGGTACTGCCCGTTGATGAACCGCAGGCGACGCCCATGCGCCCGTCCTTGATCGACGCGTCACCCAGCAAGCCCGCGTCGGCCAGCGCCTGCTCTGCGGCGCCGACCGCCAGGCGCGAGACCCGGCCCATGCTGCGCAGTTGTTTGCGGGTCCAGTGGCTTGGCACCTTGAAATCATCGATTGGCCCGGCCAGGCGCGTGTTCAGTTCGGTGAAGCGATCCCACTCGTCCATCCGCCGGATACCGCTGCGATTGGCGCGGAAGTTGGCGGCGATGGTGTCCCAGTCGCAGCCCAGCGAGGTGATGCCGGCCATGCCGGTAACGACAACACGTTTCATCAGCACAGGCCTCCGTTGACGGCCAGCACTTGACGGGTGATGTACGACGCTTCAGCCGACATCAGGAAGTTCACCGCGCCGGCCACCTCGTCAGGGGTGCCCATGCGTTGTGCAGGAATCATTTTCATCAGTTCTTCCACCGGCACGTTCTCGTCGAGCATGGCTGTGTCGATCAGGCCGGGCGCGACACAGTTGACGGTGATCTTGCGCTTGCCCAGTTCGATGGCCAGAGCCTTGGCGGCACCGATCAGACCGGCCTTGGAGGCGCTGTAATTGACCTGTCCGCGATTGCCGATCAAGCCGGACACCGAGGTGATGCATACAATGCGTCCGGCGGCGCGACGACGAATCATCGGCATCATCACCGGGTGCAGCACATTGTAGAAACCGTCGAGGTTGGTACGCATCACCACATCCCAATCATCCTCGCTCAGCGCTGGAAATGCACCGTCACGTGTCAGGCCGGCATTGAGCACGACGCCGTAATAGGCGCCGTGGGTCTCCACGTCAGCTTCGAGGATGGCCTTGCAGCCGGCGCGATCGGACACGTCGAATTGCAGGATGCGGGCGCGGCGACCGAGGGCCTCAATGTCCGCCTTCACCGCCTCGGCTTCTGTCAGGCCGCTGCGGCAGTGCAGCACGATGTCATGGCCGGCACGAGCCAGGCGCAAGGCGATGGCGCGGCCGATACCACGGCTGGAACCGGTGACCAGTACCGAGTCAGTCATGCCAGGGTTCCTTGTGCAGAGCTGTGTGGAGTTTCATGCAGGTATTGAGCGGCCTGGGGCGGACGGAACACATTCAGACGAGCGGTGGCGTGAATGCCGGGGGCGTTGATGTGGCATTCAAACACGCCCATGCCGTTGTCGTCCTCCAGCGAGCGAATGCCGTGGATACGCAGTTCGGTGCCGACAGGGAAATGATCGACGTTGCATTCGAATTTGCGCGAGCCCAACAGGAAGCCCAGTGCCACTTCGTCGCCGCGCTGACGTGCATGGCAACCGGCATAGGCAGCGACACTCTGCGCCATCAACTCGACACCCACCCACGCCGGCAGTCCGCCGTCTGGACGACTGAACAGGCCATCGGGCCTGACGGTGAGGCGGGTGTGGATCTGTTCGTCGTCGAACGCCAGGACCTGATCAATGAGAATCATGTCGCCGGCGTGCGGCAGCAGCTGCGCGAGCGGCCAGTCAATCATGGGGCATCTCCGATAATCAGGCTGACGTTATTGCCACCGAAGGCAAAGGAATTGCTCATCAGGAAGCGAGGTGCAATGGACGCCAGATGATCGGTCGCGGTCACCCATTTCAAAGTCGGCAGGGCGGGGTCTTGCTGTCCGTCCCACACATGCGGCGGCAGCGCCTGTTGGTGGTTGTCCGCGCACAGGCTCAGCCAGCAGAACGCCGCCTCCAGCGCACCGGCCGCGCCGAGGGTATGACCGGTCATGGGTTTGGTCGATGAGCACGGCACGCCGTGGGGGAACAAGGTCGCCACCGCCAGGCTTTCCATGGCGTCGTTGTGTTGGGTGGCCGTGCCGTGCAGGTTCAGGTAGCTGATTTGCTCCGGTTGCAGCCGCGCCCGGCTCAGGGCCTTGCGCATCGCTTGCAAGGCGCCGCGCCCGGTGGGCTCCGGTGCGGAAATGTGGTGGGCATCGGAGCTGGCGCCACTGCCCAGAAGGGCGATCGACGGGGTGGCGTTCGCCTGGCGGGTCATCAGGAACAGCGCTGCGGCTTCGCCGATGTTGATCCCGTCGCGGTTCATCGAGAAGGGGTTGCAGCGTTGTTCCGAGACGGCTTCCAGCGCCGAGAAACCGTTGAGTGTCAGCTTGCACAGGGTGTCGACGCCACCACACAACACTGCGTCGCACATGCCCAGGTCCAGCAGGCGTTGCGCGCTCATCAACGCCCGGGCGCTGGAGGTGCAGGCCGTGGAAATCACGTAAGCCGGGCCGCTCAATTGCAGCCAGTCGGCGAGGAAGGTGGCCGGCGCGCCGAGTTCCTGTTGCTGGTAGTCGTACTCGGCGGGGAATTGCTGTTCGCGAACGTAATGCGCCAGCCCGCGACTGGCCTCGTCGATTCCCGATGTACTGGTGCCCAGGACCACGCCAATACGCTCGCGACCGTAGGAGTGGATCGCTCGGTCAATGTCGTCGCGGATCTGCAATGCCGCTTCCAGCAGCAGTTGATTGTTGCGGCTGCCTTGATGTGCCAGTTCAGGCGGGATGGGCGCCAGTTCGCCGCGCACGGCGGCCACCGGTATTGAACGTTCCGGCACCCAGCCGGCCTCGCTGCGCACGCCGGCGCAATCACCGGCGAACAGATTGCTTGCAACCTGTTGTTTGTCGCGACCCAGGGCGCAGATGACCCCGAGGGCGTTGAGGTACGCGGTCATGGCGTTTCACCGGTCAGGGGGGTGACAAGATACGTCGGACCCTCTGACAGCTTCAGTTCAAAATTCAGTGGTTGTGCGTAGCGCACATCCCAATGTTCGGGCAAGGCACGTTGCACGCCATGTTGCCAGGCGCTCGGGTAGTTATCCGAAAGTTCATCCCTGGGTGTCAGTGCGAACAACAGCGCCGCGAACAACGTCCGCGCTTCGGGGTTGGGCGGTAACAAGCCATCAGCCTGCCATTGACCATCGATCAGTTTCTGGCGTGCCTGGGGAATGCCCAGCAGGTCCATCATCGACCAGCGAATGCCCGGGCCTTCGCGGGCGATCACCAGGACCCAGTCCTGACGCAGGCCGTCCTCCAGGCGCTGAATGTGCAGTTGCTGGGGCAACGGCAGGTTGGGGGCCTGTTCAGGCAGCGGCGCGCGGCTGGCGCAGGCGCTGAGCATCAACAGCGCGAAAACCACCCCTGTAGGAGCGAGCTTGCTCGCGATGGCGATCGCCCATCCGAAAAATTCGCTGACTGACACACCCCTATCGTCGGAACGCCGCCCGGAGACAAGCTCGCTCCTACAGGTTGGGTGTTTCATACGGCTTGAGGTGAACATCAGGCAACCCCTTCCAGAGGCTTGCGCGCCACCACATTGACCAGGGTTTCTTCCCGTTGGCCGAAGGGTTTCGGCTGGCGCAGGCCGAAGCGTTCAAGGAGGCCGAAATCCCTGGACCGACTCCACCACAAGTACGGATAAGACACGTTGTGCGGTGAAAATTCAAAACCCTGACTGCGGATCATCTCGAGATACTGGGCGGCACTCTTTTGCACGTGCATGGGGTGGCGAAATAACCAGCGGATGACCCAGGTATCAATGTAAGCCTCGGTGGATTCTGCGAACAGCAGATATCCGCCGGGCTTGAGCACGCGATGGAACTCGGCCAGGGCCTTTTCTTGCTCCACCAGGTGATGGAAGGTCTGGTGACAGAACAGCAGGTCTACGCTGGCATCCGCTACGGGCAGGGTCGCGCAATCGCTGCCGATCAGTTCCACGTCCATGGCCTGACGGGCGGCTTCCGCGCTGCTGAGTTCAAGGCTGTGCGGGTCGGCATCGATACCGATCAGGCGCCGTGGCGCGAATGTCTGACGCAGGTGCTGGAACGACTTGCCCTGGCCACAACCGGCATCGAGCAGTACGGGATGCTCTGGCAATGCTTCGCTGAACAGGCTGCGCAGGTCATTGATCGCGACGCGCAGCACATGATGCTGCCAGGTATGGCTGCGCAGGAACCAGAGACCGAAGCGAGTCTCTTCAACGTAGTTGTCGCTCAGGTAATTCATGTTGCATCCCTAGCACAGAGTTCCGACAGCATTCGCAATCGGCGTTTGGGTTCAGCGACAAACGGGTTGCGCTCGTCCCAGGCGTAACCGGCGAGGATCGAGCTGATCATGCGGCGGATATCGGGTGAGCTGTCCGGATGATAAATCACATCCTGGAATGTGCCGGCGTACCAGCCTTCGACATAGCAGCGGAAGGTATCGACGCCACGCTTGAGCGGCTCGGCGAATTCGCGCTGCCAATCGACGGTTTCCCCCAGCAGCTGTCGGTGCAGCACGGCGGCGGCCATGCTTGCCGAACGCATGGCGATGGTCACGCCGGAAGAGAACACCGGGTCGAGAAACTCGGCGGCGTTACCCAGCAGCGCGAAACCGGGGCCGTGCAAGGTCTTGACGTTGGCCGAATACCCGCCGATGGCGCGTGCCGGAGTATCCCACACGGCGTTGCCCAGCACACCCGCCAGGCTGGGTGTTTCGGCAATGAACTGGCGCAGGCAGTCGTCCAGGTTTTGCGCGCGAGCATCGAAATGCCCGGCTGCCGCGACCACGCCCAGTGAGCAGCGGCCATTGCTGAACGGGATGGTCCAGAACCAGATGTCACGCTGGGTCGGGTGGGTGGTGATCAGGATTTTCGTGCGGTCGAAACCTGGGTGATCGATGTGGTCTTCGATGTGGGTGAAAACCGCCTGGCGAACCGGAAAATTCGAAGGCGCTTCAAGGTCCAGCAAGCGCGGCAGGACGCGGCCGTAGCCGCTGGCATCGAGCAGGAAGTCCGCTTCGACGCCGTATTCGCTGCCGTCCTCGCGTTGCACGCCCAACTGCGGTTTTGCCCGAGCGATATCGACACTGACGATGGTGTGTCCGTAGCGGATTTCCACGCCTTGCAGCGCCGCCTGATCGGCCAGCAGTTTGTCGAAATCCGCCCGCTGGACCTGGAAGGTCGTCGGTTTTCCCTGGCTGAAGGTGTCGCTGAAATCGAACGCGCTGCGTTGCTCGCCCCAGGCGAACGCCGCCCCGGTTTTGAGCTGGAAACCCGCGGCGTTCACGGCGTCGAGCATCCCGGCTTCCTCGACGAAATCCAGGCAATGGGACAACAGGCTTTCGCCGATGGAAAAACGCGGGAAGTGCTGGCGTTCGATCACCAGCACGTCATGCCCCTTGCGCTTGAGCAATGCGCCGGCGATGGCACCCGAAGGCCCGGCCCCTATGATGACGACCTGACGACGTTCCATTTCAGTGGTTGGCATGGGAATTCCTTTGCGAGGTGGCAGCGTTCACGGGCATTCGATGCAGGCCGACCAGTGCCGGCAGCAACGTCGCGATCAGGCCCATCAGCATCAGTGCGAAGTACAGCGGCGGGCTGATGAGGTGTTGTTGCAGCAGCAGGTTGAGAAAAACGATCTCGCTCAAGCCGCGAATGTTGAGCAGCACACTTTCACGCCAGCGGCTGGCGCCTGGGAAGGAAGCGCCGGCCCAACCCAGCCCCAGCCAGTTACCGACCATTTTGCTGATGATCGGCAGCAGCAACAGCGCTGCCAGTTGCAGCCAGCCGAGGCTGTTCAGGGCGCTATGGACGTTGATCTGCACGATGCCGAACGTGAGGATCAGCGGGATTGCGACCCAGGTCTGCATGCCAGTGATCCAGCTCGTCGGCAGCGGCAGCACCAGTGGCACCTTCAGTGCGGCCATGCACAGCAGGTAGCCGATGCCGACCAGCAATGCGTTGAGTTTGTAGTGTTCGGCGACCATCAGCAGCGCGAAGAAACAGGCGCTGTACAGTCTTGGCTGGCGCAAACCCAGGAGCCGCAGCAGCAAAGGCAGGGACGCACAGGCCAGGGGTAATAGCAGGCTGCTCAAGTGCAAGCTGCCTTGGGCGATGGCGAACAGCGTCCAGCAGGTGAGGTCGATCAGGATCGCAGTCTGCACCAGTCGACGCGTTGCGGTGTTCGGGTAGCCGATATGCCGCAAGTACAGATACAGCACCGGGATCGCGGTAATGGCGAACAGCAGGCCCACTGCCAGCGAACTGATCCATGGTTGCGGCGGCAGCAGCCAGACGGCTGTAGCGAGCCCGCAGGCAAACGGCACGCAGAAACTCGGCAGGGCGACTTTCAGGCTCTGGCGGTCGAGTTGCAGATCGATCACGTCACTGAGAATGAAACCCAGCAGCAGGGCAAAACTCAGGCTGTAGAGGGTTTTCAGCCACAGTGGCGCGACCAACTCGACACCGCTCAATTGCCAATGTGGCTCGACCCAGAAATACATCAACAACGGCAGGCCGGCGGTGGCCAGCAATAACTGACTGACAATCGGAATCAGGCCGAAGTGCCGCCCCACGCGGGTAGCCACGGCAAACAGCGCCAGGGCCATCGCCCAGAACAGCACGATCATCATGCTGCAGGCTCCGCGACCGTCGCCGCATGTGCCTGTCGTCCGGCCCAGGGTGCGAGCAAAAAGCTGAACGCCAGGCCCAGGCTCACCGACAGTCCAAAGTTGCTCACTGCCGGGGTGCTGGACACCGCCAGCAAGCCGAAGGACAGCCAGGTGGTCAGCGCTGCCAGCAGGGTGCCCAGCAGGCTGACGGCCGCTCCGCCGACCTGTTCGCGCATGAGAATGGCGTAGTCGACGCTGATCGCTGTTACGAGCAGCAGGCCGAACAGGCTGAACAAGGTCAGCGGCTGACCCAGCCAGCCGAGGCTCGCGAGGCTGCACAATGCGGCCAGCAGCGGCAGGGCGACGATGCGCATCGCGCCACCCAGGCCGAACGGCAGCATCAACACCAGCACGATCAACACGCATGAAGCGAGTTTCAGCTCCGCAGCGCTGATCTGCGTCTGGGCAAAGACCCTGTTCAAGTCGCCGAGTCGATCCACCAACTCCACACCCGGCAAATCCATCACCTGAACCCGCAACAATGCAGCGTCGTTCAAGCCTTGCAGGCTGACCATGGCGGCGACGCCGTCATCGGTCGAACCCAGCCACAACGTACGATAGGGTTCGGCCAATGGGCCGGTCAGTGCGCTGTCGATATCCTCGGTGGGCAATGTCTGCAACTTCGCCAGCTCGCTTTTCAGAGCGTCCAGCGGTACACCGACGGCGAGCAGCGGCTGCCAGAACTGAGGCAACTTGTTTAGCGCTTCGCGCACCCGCTGCTGTTCACTGGGTGGGCTGACCAGTTGATTGAGCGCCAGGTATCCATTGAGTTTGTCCAGATTGATCAACTGCTCCAGCCGCTCGCCCAAAGCGCTCTGGCGCTCCAGCAACTGCTGCTGATTGGCCGCGCGCACCAGGAAAAACTGACTGGTGGGCTGATAACCGGTGATGCGCGCGATGGCCTGGGCTTCGTCAGTCAGTTGCTGCGGCGCGCCAATCCACTGGCGGATATCGTTTTTGCTCTCGAGTTGCAGCAGGCCACCGACACAGAAGGCAATCAATAGCGCCAGCAACACGGGGGTACGCGCGACCTTCAGCAGGGCTTCGCGTCGATCGAGCAGATAGTCGGACACCCGCAGTGGCCAGTCCGCCGGGCGCAGCTCCACGTTCTTGAGCAGCGCGGGTAGCAGGCACACTGCTGACAGGTAGGCACCCAGCAGGCCGGCGGCGGAGAACACGGCAATCTGGGTCAGCGCCGGGAATGGCGTCCAGGCCAGCGCGAGGTAGCCAATGCAACTGGTGATCAGGCTCAGCGTCAATCCGGGCAGGGTCAGGCGCAAGGCTGGCCAACTGCGCCAGGGTTTCAGGCTCCAGCTTTTGGAGAGGTAATGCAGCGGGTAATCGACTGCGACGCCGATCAGGCTTGAACCGAGCACCAACGTCATCACATGCATGCGCCCGAACAGCGCCACGCAGGCCACCGCACCGAACAGCATCCCAACCAGCACCGGGACGAAGGCCAGCAGTACTCGCCAGCGGCGGAAGGCCAGCAGCAACAGCAGAAGAATGCCGAGCGTGGCGCCGCCGCCGACCCAGGTCATCTCGCGAGTGGCTTGTTGCTGGCCGTTGGCGGCGTAGAGCAGGCCGCTGGCGGCGAGCAGTTGCACGTCGGAGCGGGCCGCCTGTTCGCGGCTGAGCTTGAGCAGGTCGGCCACTTGCAGTGGCAGGTTCATGTCGAAGGCGTTGCCGGTGGTACGCGCTCGCAGCAGCACCCAGCTCTTGCCGTCAGCATCAGCCACCAGCGCGCCGCTGCCGATGTCCAGTTGCACCGAACCCTGTTGCGGCTGGCTGTTCTGGATACGTCCGGTCAAACCCAGCCAGTCATCCTGGCTGGGCACCAGGCTGAACCCGGTAAAGGGGTCGAACAACGCCTGCACCCGTTGCTGGATGAACGCGTCGGGGTGTTCGATCAGTTGCTGGCGATCCTTTGCCGACAGCATCGCCAGTCGGCCTTGCAGCAGTTGCGCGCGCAGGGCTGGCAAGTCTGCCTGCAGGGTCCACTGGACCTTTTCGAACAGACCGCTGGCCTGCCATTGCTCACCCAGTTGCTGCGCCGTGGAGAGGGCTTGCTGGCGATCCGGGTGACCCACCAGCACCAGCATTTCGCGGTTCAGCGGTTCCTGCATGCGCTGTTCGGCACGCAATTCAAGGGCGTCCGGCGCGGTGCCAGGCACCAGTTCCATCAGGTTGGCCGACAGCGGGGCTCCATCACGCCATTGCCAGCCGGCGAGCGCGAGCACTGCCAGCAGCAGGAGCACAAACAGACGTGGCAGCGTGCGTTCACTCGGCAAAGTCTTGTTGCTCCGTTTCGCTTAACGGGGAGGTGCTCGTGCTGTCCTGCATGCGCATCAATGTGCGGTCGCCCTGGGTTTCCAGCAGTTCGATGCTGTGCACCAGCTCGCCGCCTGTGATGTTGATCTGATTGAACACCTGCTTGAGCAGCACGGACCGCGGGATCAAGGTCAGGGTCCAGTTCTGCGCATCGCCCCCCAGGGACAGTTCGAAATCCCGCTTCAGTCCGCTGCTGTCGCCCTGCAATACGGCCAGGAACAAGCGGTTCTGCTCGGTACCGGCACTTTTGCCCGGCAGCAGTTGCCAGCCGCTGGCATCACGCCGGGCGATGCCTTTGGCGGTGATGCGGTAATCCTGTTGTAACGGTGTTTTTAACAGCCACAGCAAACCGTGGTTTTTCGCCAGGACGAAGCTGCCTTTGCTCGTCAGGGGTTGGGGCAGGGCGCGCAAGTGTTTTTCCTGGGTGAACTGGCCGTGGATGACATCGGGTTTGGCCAGTTGATCGCTGAGCTGTTGCAGATCGAACGCATGGGCGATCGATGACAGGCACAGCAGTGTCAGCGCGCCCATGCATTTCAGGAGTGGGTTCATGCCAGTACCCTTTCGACAGCATCGGTAAAAACCCTGGGTGAGGCCAGTTGCATCTCCCGGCTGCGCATCTCGACCGCCACCTGCACCGAGCTGGCGCGGGTCAGGCGTTCACCGGTCTGCACGTCGCTGATGAGGTAATTGATCTTCAATCGATTTTCCCACTCCACCAGGTTGGCCCGTACATTGAGCGTCTGGCCGAAGACGGCGGCGCGCACGTAGCGCAGTTGCAGGTCAATGACCGGCCAGGCGTAGCCCGACTCGACCATGGCCGCGTAGTTGTGGCCGATCCTGTCCAGCAACGCGCAGCGCGCCACTTCCAGGTATTTGATGTAGTGGCCGTGCCAGACGACGTTCATGCTGTCGACGTCGAAGAACGGCACGAGGATCTGCGTATCGATGTGAAGAACGCCCTTGCTACGCATGCAACCTCCAGTGTTGTTCGGCAATCCGTTGCAGGCACAGGCGTAATTCGCTTTCCAGCGCACGGTCCTCGATGACCGGTGAAAAATCCCTGGCCAGTGCCTCGTGCATGGCGGCGAGGGCCGGAGGCAGGGGACGCGCCTCCTCGGCCTTGCTGCGCAGCCACACGCCTTGGTTGGCCGCCAGCAACGTGGCGGCGGCGACCTGTTCGGTCAGCTCCAGCACACGGATCGCATCACGGGCGGCGATGGTGCCCATGCTCACCTTGTCCTGGTTGTGGCATTCAGTGGAGCGTGAGAACACGCTGGCCGGCATGGTGTTTTTCAAGGCTTCGGCGGTCCAGGCGCTGGCACCGATCTGTACAGCCTTGAAGCCATGATTGAGCATGGCGCGATCTGCCGTAGCACCAGACAGGTTGCTCGGCAAGCCATGGTTGTAACGCTCGTCCACCAGCAGCGCGAGTTGACGGTCGAGCAGGTCGGCGACGTTGGCCACCAGGTTTTTCAAGCTGTCCATGGCGAACGCGATATGGCCGCCATAGAAATGGCCCCCGTGCAGTACACGTTCGGCTTCGGCGTCGATGATCGGGTTGTCGTTGGCGCTGTTGAGTTCGGTCTCGATGAACGAGCGCAGCCAGTTCAGGCTGTCGGCCAACACGCCGAGCACGTGGGGTGCGCAGCGCAGGGAATAGCGGTCTTGCAGGCGATGCAGTGGCGCGGTGGGCGCGTCGATGGCCAGGTCCTCGCGCAACCACTTGGCGACCTGCATCTGTCCCGGATGAGGTTTGGTTGCGAACAGGCGCTCGTCGAAATGCTCCGGATTGCCTTGCAACGCCAGAACGTTCAGCGCAGTGATGCGCGTGGCCAGTTGCAGCAGGTAGTCGGCGCGGGCATAGGCCAGGCAGGCCAGGCCGGTCATCACGGCAGTGCCGTTCATTAATGCCAGGGCTTCCTTGGGGCGCAACACCAGCGGTTGCCAGCCCAGTTCACGATGCACATCGCCAGCCTGTCGGCGTTCACCGCGATAGATCACTTCGCGCTCGCCGGACAGGGTGGCGGCCACGTACGACAGCGGCGTCAGGTCACCACTTGCGCCCACCGAGCCCTCTTCGGGAATCAGCGGCAGGATGTCGTGTTCGAGGAACGCCTGGAGGCGCTCCAGCAATTCCACGCGCACGCCGGAAACGCCATGGCACAGCGACTGCAAGCGCGCCGCCAGCACGGCGCGGGTGGCCTGTGCGTCGAGCAGCTTGCCCAGGCCGCAGCCGTGGAACGTGAACAGGTGCTGCGGCAGCGCCTCGACGTGATGCAAGGGCACCGCCACCACGCACGAATCGCCGTAACCGGTGGTGACGCCGTAGATCACGCCTTCCTTGTCCAGCAGCGAATCGAGGAAACGTGCGCCCTTGGCGATGCGCTCGCGGTAGGCGGGGTCGTCCTGCAATCGTGTCGGCACTTGGCGGTTGGCCAGGGCTCGCACGTCTTCGATGCGCAAAGGGAGTTCGCCGAAGGTTACCGGCTCAAGCGTTGGCGTCGTCATCGGTCTTCCAGAAAGGATAAAAGTTGAACCATTGTTGGGGCGCTTCAAGGCAATAGTGGCCCAGGCGTTCGGCGTAGCGGTTCGCCCACTGATGAATGACCTGTTCGCGGTCGTTGCGCTTCCAGATGATGGTGTCGGCGAACGGTTCGAGGGTCAGGCGATAATCACCATCGGGCTTCTTCAGGCACAGCAACAGATTGACCGGGCACTTCAACAGTCCGGCCAGCAGCCATGGTCCTTGTGGGAATCGAGCCGGATAACCGAGGAAATCCACGGTCACGCTGCGCCCGCCGTGCAATGGCACACGATCACCAGCAATCGCCAGCCACTCGCCGCGCTCCAGGCGCTCGTGCAGTTGCAGCATGATGACCGGGTCGAGTTCGCTGACCTGGATCAGCCGCAGGTTGGTCGCGCCGGCCTCACCCAGCAGGCGGTTGAATTGTTCGGCATGCTTGGTGTGCACCAGCACATTCATCGTGACCTTTTCGCCGATCTCTGCCAGCGCACGACACACTTCGAGGTTGCCCAGGTGGGCGCCCACCAACAGTTGGCCACGGCTGCCGCGCAACTGGTTGCGCAGCAGCGCGGGGTCGATGATTTCGATCTGCTCGATGCTGAGTTTGCCGTTCCACACGTCGAGTTTGTCGAGCATTGAGTCGGCGAAGGCCATGAACTGACCAAACACCCGCCAGTGACTGGGACGCAGACTGTCACGGCCACTCCAGTCGGCCAGGCGTTGCTGGTATTGCCAGGCACTGTGACGGGCAGTGCGACCAAACAGGAAAAAGTACAGGACGATGCCGTACAGCACCGGGCTGAGCAGCCTGCGGCCGAGCACCTTTGCGCCAAACGCAGTGAGCTTCATCAGCCAGAAGCTGCCCCGCTCCTTGCGGTCCGCCCAATGTTGCTTGTCGACCCCGTCGCTCATGCTCGCCACCGTCGCCAGAGGATCACCGGAGCGCGCAGCAACATGCCAAAAAAAGCCTGGTGTGCATGCTCGAAATCAGCACATTGTCGTGGAGCATGCGAAAGTGCGAGACACCGTCCAGCGGGTAATGCACCTTGGTGGGCAACCACTGCATCGGCTGATTGCGCCAGGCCAGGCGCACCAGGATGTCCGAGTCGAAGTCCATGCGCTTGCCGATACGGGCCGACTCGATGACCGCCAGCACGGGCGACAGCGGGTAGACGCGAAAACCGCACATCGAATCGCGGATCTGCAAGGACAGCGTGTTGATCCATACCATCACGTGCGTCAGGTAGCGCGCGTACAGGCGACCTTTCGGCACACTGGCGTCATATTGCGGATAACCGCAGATCAGTGCGTGGGGATGGGCGCGCGATTGTGCGATGAATACCGATACGTCCTGCAGATCATGCTGGCCATCGGCATCCACCTGCAAAGCGTGGCTGAAGCCAAGGCGCGAAGCTTCGCGCAGGCCGGTCATGACCGCGCCGCCTTTGCCCTGGTTGGCGGCGAGGCGGATCAGGTAGACCATTTCGCGCTGCGCCAGTCGATCCAGCACCGCCGCACAGGGCTTATCGCTGGCGTCGTCCACCAGGATGCACGGCAAGCCACAGGCGATCAGCGCATCGACCACCGTGGTGATGGCGGTTTCGTGGTTGTAGACGGGGATGACGGCGCAGGGGCTATGCATCGCCGGCCTCCAGCAAAATCCGCCCACTCGAGCAGGTGGCCGTCTCGTTGCGATAGGCGAAATACACCTTGCCGCGAACCGGGTCGAAGCGCAGGTGCAACTGGATTTCATCGCCCGGGCGCACCAGTTGCTGGAACTTCAACACTTCCATGCCGGCGAATTTCTCCGGCAGGTTCATCAACTGTTGGCCCAGTTGCAACGCCCACTCCACCTGCACCACGCCGGGCAGTACCGGAGCCTGGGGGAAGTGACCGCTGAAATAGGCCAGGTCTGGCGGCACTGCCAGTTGCAGGCTCCACTCACCATCGGTTTCGATTTGCTCGAGGATTTCTGGCGACTTCGGGCGTGGAGCCATCAGCAAGGCGTCCACGTCCGCCTGAGGCAATTTGCCTTGGGTGTTCAGCGGCAGTTGTCGCAGCAGGCGCCAGCGCCGAGGCAGGGCGATGGCTTCGCAATGCTGGCTGAGGTGCTGGCGCAGTGTTTGCGTCAGTGTGCGTCGACCGTGATTGCGCAAGGCATGCAAACCTGACTCACTCAGGACCAGCAGCGCACCCAGCGAGGCACGATTTTCCTGGACGACCCCCAGGCGCGCTTCGGCCACCCACTCATGGTCAGTCAGTGCCCGTTCCAGCATGGGCAGCGAAATGCGTTTTTCTTCGAGCTTGACGATCCGGTCCAGTCGGCCCAACAGTTCGAAACGGCCGTCGGCGGCGATTCGTACTGCATCCGCGGTGTGCTCGACATGATCCTGCGGCAGGTAGGGCGACGCAATCAGCAACGCGCCATCACTGTCCTGGCTTAATTGGACGCCGGCAAAGGCTTGCCACAGCGCATCGCCCTGGCGCCAGGCAATGCCACCGGTTTCAGAGCTGCCGAGGATTTCCGTTGGCCATTGCTGCAGGCGTTGATACAGGCCGTGTGCTGCCTCCACCGGCAAGGCGCCGCCCGATGAAAATACCCGGCGCACTGCGCTCAAGGCTGGCCAGTCGAGGTTGTCACCCATGCGTTTGAGCAACGCAGGGCTGGCGACCCAGGCAAACGACGGATATTCACGGCTGGCGCGCTGCAGGTCTTCGGGGAAAGGCAGTTGCCTGCGCACGAATGGTCGCCCGGCGCACAGCGGCCACAACACGCGAAACAGCAGACCGTAAATGTGTTGAGTGGCAACGCTGCCAATCACGCAGGCGTCGGCCAGATCGGCTCCCCACAATTGCTCCAGCGCCTGGACCTCGTTGACGAGCTGGCGAAGGGATTTATCGATTCGCTTGGGTTCGCCGCTGGAACCGGACGTGCACAGGCTCAGCGTGCAACGATCCAGGTTGAGAGCGGCAGGGATTGCGGGCGTCTGGCGATAGTCGTCCAGGTGCCCATCATCGGCCTGGTCCGTCAGCCACAGATCGACCTCATGCGACAAGCGCTGACGGGTCTGTGGTTGCAGGTCCGCCGGTAACAACACGCTGACCCCGGCACGCCAAGCACCGAGCAGCGCGATCGCAAGGTCGGCCGCGTCTTCGAGGTGCACGGCGATGCGTTGCACGCCCTGGCGCTGAAGGCCAGCCGCAAGGCTCAGGGCCTGTTCGCACAGCTGTGCATGATTCAACGCCGGCCCGGCCGTCACGGTGCGTTCCGGCTGCGGCTTGAGCAACAGTTGCTCAAGGTTTATCCAATTCATGGTCGGCCTCGTACCCGTTGTCGTATGAGCCATTCAATGGCAAACATCAGGCCGATCAACCCGTAGGAGATCAGGCCCGTGTACAACATCCACCAACTCAGCGGCGCCCAGAGCGTCAGCGCCGCCGCACAAAATCCGTTGCACAGGAAAAACACGCACCAGGCGATCGTGACCTTGCGCGTGTAGCGAATGGCCCTGGCGGGCAGATGGGGTTCACGCAACCTGGCCAGGCGCTCGATCATCGGCGGACCATATTTCAGACTCAGCCCGAACAGCACCAGCATGAATCCGCTGATCAGCACCGGGTACCAGCGCAGCAGGGCGGGGCTGTCGAACAAGGCCAGCAGCAGGCAGAACACGATGGCGACGGTGGCCATCCACAGGCTGCCAGGCTTGCGCGCGCCGGTCAGTGCCCGCGCCAGCCACAGGCTTCCCAGCAGCAGGCCGAACTGCCACGGCGCGAAATGCTCCATGCCGAAATACACCGCGAAGGGGTACAGCACGCCCGCCAGCAGCAGGCCAAGGCCGATCAGTCGCCTCATGCAGCCGGTTGGACCAGTCGATAGACCGCCTCGACCACATCGTTGACTGTGCGCACCGATTTGAACTCTTCGGCGGCGATTTTCTTGCCGGTCTGACGCTTGATGTGATCGATCAGGTCAACCGCATCGATGCTGTCGATTTCCAGATCCTGATAGAGGTTGGAGTCGAGGCTTACACGCTCGCGGTCCAGTTCGAAGAGTTCGACCAAGGCATCGCGCAGGGTGTTGAAAATGTCTTCACGAGTTTGCATGGTCCGGTCTCAAGCTGCCTGTTTTGCAGTGACGAACGCCGCAAGGCTCGCCACGTTGCTGAAGTGGTTACGGGTGTCCTTGGCGTCGGCGTCGATTTTGATGCCGTACTTTTTCTGAATGGCCAGACCCAACTCCAGGGCGTCGACGGAGTCCAGACCCAGGCCTTCGCCAAACAGCGTCTGGTCGTCGCCAATATCCTGGACACTGATGTCTTCGAGGCCCAGGGCGTCGATGATCAGTTCTTTGATTTCACGGTGTAGATCGCTCATCTTCGGCGAGCTCCTGGATAAAGTAGTGATGCAGGTAATCGTTGAGCTTGCGAGAGGCCTGTGGCGCAGGGCCCTGTGCGGCGAAGGCCTGTGGATCTATATCGGCCCCCACTCGGAAACTGAAGTGCACGCGTCGTTTCGGAATTCGGTACCAGGGGTCTGCCTTGGTCAGGGTGGTCGGGTTGACCTTGATGACCACCGGGGTGAGAATTTTCGCACCGCGCAAGGCGATTGCAGCGGCACCCCGATGAAAGGCGGGCGCTTGCCCAGGTTGGGTACGGGTGCCTTCGGGGAAGATAATCAGGGTCTGGCCGCTTTTCAGCGCATCGGCTGCCGCGTCGAGCATACCCATGCTGCCATCATTGCTGATGTATTCGGTACGCCGCAGCGGGCCACGGGTGAAGGGGTTTTCCCATAGGCTGCTTTTGACCACGCAGTTGGCATGGCGCACCAGGCCGATCAGGAACACCACGTCGATCAGCGACGGATGATTGGCGATGATCATCTGGCCGGGGCGACCGAGCTTTTGCGCACCCTGAATGTCGTAGGTCAGCACCCCGCTGCGAGCCATGATCCGCACGAACAGCCAGAAGCAGCGACTGACGGTCCGTCGCGCGCGCAATCTGTGGATCTCGACGCTACCGGGCAGGCAGCTCAATATCGGGAAAATCACCAGGCGCAGGCACAGGCCGGCCAACCCGAAAAGGGCAAAGCTTGCCGCCGTCGCCAGCCAACGCCAGTAATAAGCGTCGCGATTTTTCTCGGTCACAGGTTGCGTTGCCAGGTCCATACACGATTTTTCCAGGCATGTTGGCAGGTGGTGTGCTGGCCGAGCAGGGTATGCAACAGATTCAGGGCGTGCGGCCAGTGGGGTTTGGACAACGCATCCGGGATGCTGTTCAGGGACAACTGCCAGTCGTTACCGGGCGTCAACAACAAACCGACCGCGTAGGGAAAGGGTACATCGTCGATCCAGTCCGAATACGCTTGGGGTGGCTGCTCTTCGGTGATCACCAGCAGCACTGCGGGCGCCCCTTCGGCCAACAATGCCGCAGCCTCGAGCATGCCATGTTCCAGGCCGTCGCCAGCCGCCGCCAGGGCTGTCATCTCGCTGGTTTCACCGCGCATGATCGACCAAAGGCCGATGACTGCGTTATGGACCGAGAGGCTGAACTGGGTCGGTGACAGGGGTTGTTCAGCGGCCAGGTCGCTGAGAATCTCGAAGGTGCGCGGGGTTTCGCCATGCCGGGAAATAAAGACCAACGGTAGATCGTGCCGACCATCGGCCAGCGGCCAACCCACGCTGAACGCCATTCGCGCCAGGCGACTGAGTCGGCGTCGCTGCATGGCCGGCAGAAACGAAACGTCGGGAGCGGCGTCGCTGCTGTGCGGCACGATCGGTTGCCGGCTCCAGGCTAGCCAGTCTTGCGCGCTTTCGAGCCCGGGAGCCCAGGCGCGCCATTGGGCAATGTTGAAGTTGATCACTGGCGTACATCCCGCCCCTGCGGGCTTTCTTGACACGGCGAGTCGAAAAAAACAGCGGTTCACCTGACGTGACGCTGAGCGCCGAGTGGCGCGCATTATCCCGGTGCGGCGGGTACGTAGCAAATGCTGGTTACATTTTGCTCAACGCAGATTACTGCCTGGCGAGTGGACGGCTGTCGTTGGGTGATTATCCACGCCTGGTCGCTCCTTTCTGTCGGCTGCCAGAAGGATTCTCGGGCGAGATTTCGGTTTTTACGGTGAGGGGTTTGTACCTCTCGATGTAGTCCATTGGCCGGGGAGGTAGCAAAGCGGCTCTGAGGCCTACTACACTCGATCAATCTTTAGATACACGGAGGTTTGACATGCGGCGCGTGGTATTCAATCAGAAAGGCGGCGTGGGCAAGTCCAGCATCGCCTGCAACCTGGCCGCAGTCAGCGCCAGCGAGGGTTATCGCACCCTGCTGGTGGACCTGGATGCCCAGGCCAATTCGACCCAATACCTCACTGGGTTGACCGGTGAAGACATTCCCATGGGGATCGCCGACTTTTTCAAGCAGACACTGTCCTCCGGCCCGTTCTCGAAGAAGAACCGTGTCGATATCTATGAAACCCCGTTTGAGAACCTCCACGTCATCACCGCCACCGCCGAGCTCGCCGACTTGCAGCCCAAGCTCGAGGCCAAGCACAAGATCAACAAGCTGCGCAAACTGCTCGAGGATCTGGATGACGAGTACGACCGGATTTACCTGGATACCCCGCCGGCGCTGAATTTCTACGCAGTTTCGGCGTTGATTGCCGCCGATCGAGTTCTGATCCCGTTCGATTGCGATAGTTTTTCCCGGCAGGCACTGTATGGCCTGCTGTCGGAAATCGAGGAATTGAGAGAGGATCACAACGACGGGCTGGAAGTTGAAGGCATCGTCGTCAACCAGTTCCAGGCCCGCGCCAGTCTGCCTCAGCAAATGCTCGATGAGTTGATCGCTGAAGGTTTGCCGGTACTGCCGGTCTACCTGGGGTCGTCGGTGCGCATGCGCGAATCGCACCAGGCCAGCACGCCGCTGATCCACCTCGACCCGCGACACAAGCTGACCCAGCAATTCGTCGAGCTGCATTCCCTGCTCGAAAACGCCTGATCCCCTGGACCTTTAGGGCGAGCTTGTCGAACCGTCGCGATGGTAGACCAGACAACGCTGGGCGCCAGATTGCCCGCGTTATCGCTATGGTCCATCGCGGACAAGTCCGCTCCTACAGGGAACTACGCAACCAACTCATCAACTGCGGCAACGGCAACGCCCCGCTCTGACGCGCCACCTCCCGGCCATTCCTGAACAGGATCAGGCTCGGAATCGACCGAATCCCCAACTGCGCAGACAACTGCGGGTTCGCCTCACTGTCCAGCTTGGCCAGCCTGCACTTGCCTGCCAACTGCCCGGCGGCCTGCTCAAACACCGGCGCAAACGACTTGCATGGCCCGCACCAATCCGCCCACACATCCACCAAGAGCGGCAGATCGCCCTTGATCTGGCTGGCGTAGTCACCTTGCTTCAATTCAAAAGGTTTGCTCAGCAGCACCTCAGCCTTGCAGCGTCCGCATTTGGGCTGATCACCCAGGCGCTCGGCAGGGATGCGGTTGAGGCCGTTGCAGTGGGGGGCAGGGGATGAGAAGTGGGTCGGTCATGATCGGGCTCTTGGCTGTGGGCGGGGCATGCCGGTTATCTGGAGTCCGGGAGGCGTTTTATCAAGTGTTGGGTGAGCTGCGCGAGGAGGTGAGTGTCGCAAATGCTCACATTTTCGCGCCGGCATATTTCTGCGCAATGGCTAGGCTGGAATCAACTTCGACGTCTTTCACTTCCAGAGGCTTTCGCTTTGTCTTCAATTGCGTGCTACTTTTGTTGCACTCATCGAGAAATCGATGCCCTGCATTTGTCGGATAGGAGTTATCCCGTGTCCGTGACATCCAAAATTCGCCGCCAGGGAGGCGCAGCAGTAATCACGCTTGCGCCGACCTTGCTCAAGCTCCTGCACCTTGAGGTGGGAGCACAACTGGAGCTGAATGTGGTCGATGGAGAATTGATTGCCCGCCCTGTGAAATCCGAGCCTCAAAAGCGATATAGCCTCGCGCAGTTGCTGGAGGGCGCCGAAGAAATGGCTGAGCTGAACGCACAAACGGCCTCTGCTCGCGAGGGCGATCCAATAGGCCGGGAGCTTGGCTGATGGTGCGTCGGCGTGCCCCGCAGCGGGGCGATGTTTACTGGATTGATCCCAACCCGGTCGCGGGTCGGGAGATGATGAACCGGCACCGTTTTGTGGTGATAACCCCCAGGGAAATTAATGCGCTGGGTGTCAGCATGACAGTGCCAGTCACCAGCGGCGGCGGTTTCAGCCGGAACGTAGGGCTGGCTGTCAGTGTATCCGGGCACGAAACGAACGGCGTTGCGGTATGTAATCAGGTCCGCAGCTTTGACATCGAACAACGTGTACTTGATGGCTCGGCCAAGTTCATCGAGCGACTCGATGACGTCACGATGGCCGACATCGTCGCTCGAGTCGTCAGTGCCATCGATCCTCTGGACTGACCACCTCACGACGAACAACTGATCTCCAGATGCTTGCCCCACTCCGGCGGTCGCTGGGCGTAGCTTTCCATCCCCGGCTGTTCCTCGAACGGTTTACTCAGTACCTCATGCAGCCTGCGCACCTCTGAATAGTCGCCTTTCTCTGCGGCGTCGATGGCGTTCTGCGCCAGATAGTTGCGCAGGATGTAGAGCGGGTTGACTGCGTGCATGCGTTGGCGGCGTTGGGTCTGGTCCGGTTCTCCTTCGCGGCGGGTGCGGTCGATGTAGCGCTGCCCCCAGGCGTCGAAACCCTTGATGTCGACGAAGTCATCGCGCAAGCGTGCAACCGCCTGCTCCGGGGCTTCTTCGCCCAGGCGGCGGAAAAACAGCGTGTAGTCGACGCCGCTGTTCTGCATCAGTTGCAGCAGGTGTTCCAGCAGTTGCTGGTCGCCTTCTTCGCCAGTGGTCAAGCCCAGGCGACGACGCATCAGGTCCAGGTAATGGGCTTGGTACAACGGCAGGTACAGACCCAGGGTTTCACGCAGCGCCTCGACGCTGATGAACGGCGTCAGGGCCTGAGCCAGGGCGCTGAGGTTCCACTGACCGATCGGCACCTGGTTGCTGAACGAGTAGCGGCCCTGGTCGTCGGAGTGGTTGCAGATGAAATTGGCGTCGAAATCGTCGAGGAAAGCAAACGGGCCGAAGTCGAAGGTGATGCCCAGGATCGACATGTTATCGGTGTTCATCACGCCGTGGCAGAAGCCGTATGCCTGCCACTTGGCGATCAGTTCGGCATTGCGCTCGACGATTTCACGGAACATCGCCAGATAGGGTTCCGGCTGTTCAAGGCATTGCGGGAAATGCATCGCCAGTACGTGCTGGCCCAGCTCCTTCTGCTGCTCTGGACGTTTGGTGTAGTAGAAATACTCGAAGTGGCCAAAGCGCACGTGGCTGGGCGCCAGGCGCAACACCATGGCCGCGCGTTCCTGCCGCTCACGCCACACGGGCGTGTCTGAACCGATCACACACAGCGCCCGCGTCGTGGGAATGTTCAGCGCGTTCAGCGCTTCGGAGGCGAGAAATTCACGGATCGAAGAACGCAACACGGCGCGTCCGTCGCCCATGCGCGAAAATGGCGTCTGGCCCGCGCCCTTGAGGTGCAAATCCCAATGTTCGCCGGCTTCGTTGTACACCTCACCCAGCAACAGGCCCCGCCCGTCGCCCAACTGCGGGTTGTAGGAGCCGAACTGATGACCGGAATAAACCATTGCCCTCGGCACCGCGTCGGCCCACAGCTTGTGGCCGCTGAACAGCTCGGCGAACTCCGCCGTTTCGGCCACCGCCGGGTCAAGGTCGAGCAGCGCCATGGCGGCGGAGCTTGCGACCACCAGCCGTGGATTGTCGATGGGTTCGGGTAGCACGTGGGCGGAAAAGGTATCGCCCAGGCGGTCGAAGCGGTTATCGAAGGTCAGTTCGTCTAGGGCTTTCACCGGCCATCTCCAGCAGAATGTCCGAGCATTCTGCTAGGGATAGGGCGGTTAGTCGAGCTTGGCGGGCGGCGGCTCTTGCAGGGGCTTGCCCTCAGCCAGCGGCACGATGGTCTTCGTTTCCGGCTCGATAGGCACCATCTTGTATTCCTGACCGTGCAGGTTCTTGAGGTAAACCTCCATTTGCCGGAAAGAAATATTGATGTGCTGTTTCTTGAACTCACGGTTGATGAAGCGGTTGACTTCATCGAGCACCGGGTTGCGGTCGCCGAGGTCACGCACGTGCATGCGCAGCTCATGGTCAAGGGTGCTTTCACCAAAATTGAGGAAGTACACGTGCGGCTCCGGTTCCTTGAGCACCCGTGGGTTCTCCCGGGCGGCCTTGAGCAGCAGTTCTTTGACCAGGTCCAGGTCCGAGCCGTAGTCGACGCCGAGTTTGAGCGTGACCCGGGTGATGGTGTCAGTCAGCGACCAGTTGATCAGTTGCCCGGTGATGAAGGTTTTGTTCGGGACGATGATGTCCTTGCGGTCGAAGTCGGTGATGGTCGTGGCGCGGATGCGGATCTTGCTCACCGTGCCCGAGAGGTTGCCGATGGTGATGGTGTCACCAATGCGCACCGGGCGTTCGAAGAGGATCATGATGCCGGAAATGAAGTTGGCGAAAATCTCCTGCATGCCGAAACCGAGGCCTACCGATAGCGCGGCCACCAACCATTGCAGCTTGTCCCAGCTCACGCCGAGGGTCGACAGGGTCGTGACGAAACCGACGCCGGCAATCACGTAGGAAAGTAGCGTAGTGGTGGCGTAGGCACTGCCTTGGGCCAAGTCCAGTTTCGACAGCACGAACACTTCCAGCAGACCCGGCAAGTTGCGCGCCAGGGCGAAGGTGATACCGATGATGATCAGTGCGCCCAGCATGTCGCCGATGCTGATCGGCACCATGCTCATATTGGCCCCGGTGCCGCTGGTGTATTCGTAGAGGGTGACGTTGTCCAGGTACGAGAACACCGAGATCAGGTCGGACCAGACCCAGTACAGCGCCGCGATGAAGCCGCCGAGCAGGGCCAGGCGAATCAGGCGCAGGGACTGTTCGTTGACCTTCTCGATGTCCAGGGTCGGCTCTTCGATCACCGCTTCGCCATCACCGGCTTCCTTGGCGGCCTGGCGTTTGGCCAGGGCGCGCTGATAAGCCAGGCGCCTGGCCGCGACGCTGAGTCCGCGTACGAACGTGGCTTCAATCACCAGCCAGAACATCAGCAGGTACAAGGTATTGATCAAGCGGTCGCTGAGTTTCAGTGCGGTGTAGTAGTAACCAAAGCACACGGCCACGAATAACGCGATGGGCAGGGCAGTGAACATCACTCCCACGGCCTTGCGGAACAGCGAGGCATTCTTGTGGGTCGGGCTGCTGATCAGCAGGCGGCTGAGCAATAGCGCCATCAGCGCGTAGCAGGTCAGCACCACCGGCATGCCCAACACGTCGTCGGCCAGCGCCGCCGGTTGCAGTTCGGCGACCGCCACCACCGCTACCAGGGCCATGACCACCAGCCCGAGTCGGCGGACCCAGGCCTGGAGGAACTCGACCTGGGGTTTTTCCCAGCGGAAGTGCAGTTCGGCTACGCCACCCGGCGCGAGGATTCGGTAAGCGGTGTAGAACACCAGCCAGGCCATCGCCATTTGCAGCAGCGCCGCGCCCATGTTGGCGTTCTGTCCGCGGGCGTCGATCTGCAACGCCAGCCCGCACAGGGCAAGACCCAGTGCAACCGGCAACGCCAGCAGAATGTTGATGAGGATCGCCTGTGGCGTGTGCAACTGGCTGTCACGCTTGAAGTGGCCGATGTCCTGGTGGACCTTGTTCAGACGGGCATAGAGGCTTTTGCGGCGCCATAGCAGTGCGCCGATCAGCAGCACCAGCGGCAGGAACAGCAGCGGTCGCTGCGTCAGGCCATCGCTCAATTCGCTGAAGCTCGAAGCCAGCGGCAGGGTCGCGATCTGGCGTTGCAGGCGTTCCGGCACGCCGCGCATCCATTCCAGGTCCAACGGCTTGTTGCTCGGAATCCAGAACATCTGCTCGTCGAGCGTCGCACGCAGGCTTTGCGCGGTGCTCAGCAGTTGCTTCTGGTTGAGCTGCAACGTGATGGATTCGTTGAGCACTGCGCTGAGTTCGCGGTTCAGACGCTCCAACAGGTCGGCCCGGGTGGTGGCCAATTCCAGCAGGCTTTTACGCAGCTGCGGGGTGACCTGCTCAGGCGGCTGGGTCGACAGCAGATTGTCGACGTAAGTCGCCGGATTGCTGAGCAACTCGCGCTGTTGGCTCACCTCGAACTGGTACAGGCGGATGTCGGCGATCTGGTCGGCAAGATCACGATCAACCTTGAGGCGCGGCAGGCCCTGTTTTTGTTTGTAGAGGATCTTGGACAGCAGCAGGCTGCCCTTGAGCACGTTGATTTGCTCGTCCAATGCCGAGTCACTTTGGGTCACATTGTCCAGTTGCTGCTTGGTTTGCAGGTTCTGTTGCGTGACGACGTTCAAGCGGTCGGTGCTTTTGAGCAGGTAGTCAGACAGCTTCAGGTTGGCTGCGCTTTCACTTGCCAGCAAGGCACTGCCGCCGGATTTCTGCGCTTCGATGGACTGCTGCGTCACGGTCTCCTGGGATTGGGCCAGGCGCTTTTGGTTGATCAGGTTTTGCAGTTCCTGGATTTCCCGGTCCAGGCGGTCGGACTTTTCCGTCAGCAGGTCGTGCTGGCTGTTACCCAGGTCCTGCAACTGGCTGTTGCCGGCCAGTTCCTGGCGACGCAGCGGGATCAGTGCATTCAGTGCTGCCAGCTCGGCATTGAGCAGGTCGCGTTGCTCGGCGCTCAACGTCTTGCCGGCATCTTTGCCGGCCTTGAGGATATTGTTGATCTGCTGGATGCGCGTCTGGCTGCTGGAGATTTCCGCCTGGGCGCGCTCGGGACGGGTCTGCGCCGTGATGACCAGGCTATTGGCATCCGCCAAGGCCTTTTGCATGTCGCTTTGCTGGGTCGAGCGCTCGGTCAGCAATTGTTCCAGTTGCGGGATGGACTCCTTGGCGTAGCGCTGTGCCACCGGCGGCATGCTGGTGCCCTTGAGTCGGGTCAGCTCGCGCTGGTTCTCGATGGTCTGTTTGGGCGCGGTAGCCAATTGCTGCTTGATATCGGCCAGCTTTTGCTCGTAGTCACGCTGGTTGCCGAGCTGGGTCAGGGTGTTTTGCAGAACGCTCTGCAAGGCTTTCTGATCGGCTTCGGGCAGTTTGCGATCGGCGATCTTGTCCAGGCTGGCCTGTACGGTTTCGCGGGACGGCGGTTCGGCTGCTTGCAGAGAGCCGACAGAAAGGCTCAGGCCCAGCAGGGCCATGATGAAAAAGGTGCGCAGGGTCGACATAGATTTTGATCGGAAACAAAAGGCGAAGTGTGGAGTTTAGAGGAAGAGCCCGGGGCCCGGGCGACTTCCTTCGGGGAATCTGACGCCCACTTTGCCGATCTTGTTCCCGTCCATGACCGCGACGGTCCACAGGGTATTGTTCCAGTCCACCTGGTCGCCGACTACTGGCGCACCGCCCACTTTCTGCGCAATGAACCGACCCAGGGACATGTCCGGATCGATGCCTTCGACCTTCAACCCGTAGAGGGCAGCAACCGCGGCCAGTTGGGCGTCTCCTTCGAGTACGAAGTCGCCGAAGAAACGCAAATCCAGCCCCCGTTGCGGCGCCTGGCTGAACAGTTTTCCCAGGGCCGGCAGGTTGTGTTCATGACCGATTACACACAGCAAATCGTCGACTTCGAGCACCGTACTACCCGACGGATGGAGCAATTGTTGGCCGCGAAACAGCGCTGCGATCCTGGTGCCCTCGGGCATTTTCAACTCGCGCAGCGGCGAGCCTATGCACCACTTCTCGGCACCGAGGCGATAAACGAACAGCTCCCACTCGCTGGTGACGTGAACTTCCAAAGCGGCGCGAGAGATCGGCGCCGGCTCCGGGGGAACGGTCACCTTCAACAGTTTGGCCACCCACGGCAGGCTGGTGCCTTGCACCAGCAGCGAGACCAGCACGATGAAAAATGCGAGGTTGAAGTAGAGCTGGGCATTGGGCAGCCCGGCCATCAGCGGGAACACCGCCAGAATGATCGGCACCGCCCCACGCAGGCCCACCCAGGAAATAAAGGCTTTCTCGCGGCCATGGAATGCCTTGAACGGCAGCAGGCCAACGACCACCGACAGCGGACGTGCTACCAGGATCATCCACAGCGCCAGGCCGAGCGCGGGGATGGCGATGGGCAGCAAGTCGTGTGGCGTCACCAGCAGGCCCAGCACCAGGAACATGCCAATTTGTGCCAGCCATGCCATGCCATCGAGCATGTGGAGTATGCCGTGGCGGCTGCGTACCGGACGGTTGCCGATCACCAGACCGCACAGATAAACCGCAAGGAAGCCGCTGCCGTGCAGGGCGTTGGTCAGGGCGAACACCACCAGGCCGCCGGCAATCACCAGGATCGGGTAGAGGCCGGTGGCGAGGTTGATGCGGTTGACCAGTTGCAACATCAACCAGCCACCGCCCAGTCCGATCACTCCGCCGATGCCGAACTCTCGCACCAGGTGCAGCAGCAAGTCCCAGTGCAGCCCCGTCTGACCGCTCGCCAGCATGTCGATCAGGGTGACGGTGAGGAACACCGCCATGGGGTCGTTGCTGCCGGATTCGATCTCCAGGCTGGCGGTCACCCGTTCATTGAGTCCCTTGCCGCCCAGCAGCGAGAACACCGCCGCGGCGTCAGTGGAGCCGACAATGGCGCCGATCAGCAGGCCCTGGATCATATTCAGGTCGAACAGCCAGGCTGCGACCATGCCGGTCAAACCGGTGGTAATCAGTACCCCGACGGTGGCCAGCGACAGCGCCGGCCACAATGCCACACGGAAGCTTGAGACCCGGGTGCGCAAGCCGCCGTCGAGCAGGATGACCGCCAGTGCGAGGTTGCCGACCAGATAGGCCGTCGGGTAGTTGTCGAAAATGATCCCGCCGCCGTCGACACCGGCGGTCATGCCCACGGCCAGGATAATCACCAGGATCGGGATGCCCAGACGTGAGGAAAGTGAGCTCACCAGAATGCTTGCACCTACCAGCAACGCGCCGATCAAGAACAGGCTGTTGATGGTTGTCGCATTCAAGGGCAATACTCCGGAAGCTGAAAAAAGGCGGGCACAAACTGACCATGCAGTCTGCGTGCCATCGATTCTAACCTGTTGAAATGTGATGCTGTCAAACAGGTTTGGGCGCCGATCGTTCCGATGCGCCGTATCCGGATCGTTCCCACGCTGCGTTCAATGATCGTTCCCACGCTCGGGGTGGGAACGATCATCGGCGAGAGGTCAGAGCCTGAAACGCCCCACCATCGTGTTCAGATCCACTGCCAGGCGCGACAGCTCGTTGCTGGCCGCACTGGTCTGGTTGGCGCCGGTGGCCGATTGCACCGACAGGTCACGAATGTTCACCAGGTTACGATCCACTTCGCGGGCCACCTGGGCCTGCTCTTCGGCGGCGCTGGCGATGACCAGGTTGCGCTCGTTGATTTCGGCGACGGCGCTGTTGATGGTGTCCAGGGACAGGCCGGCGCCCCGAGCGATGTTCAGGGTCGACTCAGCACGTTCGGTGCTGTTGCGCATCGAATCCACGGCCTGTTCCGTACCGTTCTGAATGCTGCCAATCATGCGCTCGATTTCGCTGGTCGACTGCTGGGTGCGGTGGGCGAGCGCTCGAACTTCATCGGCCACCACCGCAAAACCGCGACCCGCTTCACCGGCGCGAGCCGCTTCGATGGCAGCGTTCAGGGCCAGCAGGTTCGTCTGATCAGCCAGGCCACGGATCACATCCAGGACCTTGCCGATGTCGCGCGATTCATTGGCCAGCTCGCCGATCAAGGTGGCGGTGCTCTGCACGTCGGTGCTCATGCGTTCGATGGCGCTTACGGTTTCCTGAACCAGGTCACGGCCGTCACCTGCGGAGGTGGTGGCGTTCTTCGACGCCTCGGAGGTGCTCACCGCGTTGCGTGCCACTTCTTCCACGGCGCTGGTCATCTCGTTGACGGCCGTGGCGGCCTGTTCGATCTCGTTGTTCTGCTGGGTCAGACCACGGGCGCTTTCGTCGGTGACGCTGTTGAGCTCTTCGGCGGCCGATGCCAACTGCGTGGCCGAACCGGAGATACGTTGCAGGGTGTCGCGCAGCTTGTCCTGCATCTTGGCCATGGCGGCCAGCAGTCGACCGGCTTCGTCCTGGCCATCAACGGTGATCGGGCGCGTCAGGTTGCCCTCGGCGATGGCTTCGGCGGCGCCCAGGGCATTGGCGATTGGTCGGGTGATGCTGTTGGTCAGCAGCCAGGCAAACAGGAACGTCAGAACGGTGGCGATAACCAGCAGGACAACCACCAGATTGAACGCGCTGTCGTACTGATCGGCGGCTTGCTGGTCGGTGTCGAGGGTTTGCCGGGTGTTGATCTCCAGAAGTTTGGCCAGCACCGCGTTGATCGCCTCGGAGTTGCTCAGCAGATCGGTGTTGAGCAGGTTGCGCAGATCATCCACCTGATTGCTGCGCGACAGTGTTTTCATCCGGTCTTCGATCTGGCGATATTGCCCCAGCAGCTGTACGTATTGATCGTAGGCGGCACGTTCCTGCGGGCTGGCGATCAGTTTTTCGTAGATGCCCTGGGCGGTGCGGATCTGCTGGTTGCGCATGTCCAGCAGGTCCATGGTCTTTTGCTGTACGTCCGCCTCGCGATTGACCAGCAGACGGTAGGACAGGACGCGCAGGCGCAGGGTCAATTGGGTGAATTCATCGAGAGCCTTGATGCTTGGCACACTGTTACTGGCGATGTCCTCGGCTGCACCGCGAATCTTGCTCATCTGATTCAATGCAAACACGCCCAGGATCATCATCAGCGCGCCAATCAGGGCGAAACTCACAAGCGCACGCGGGGCGATATTCATATTACGAAGGGACATGGTGGGTACCGAATTAAACGCGCCTGTGCGGCGCTGAAACTGACGTATGCGTGACTTATCGGTCATACGACTAAAGTCTTGAGGGGGGCTTCGGATCAGTCGCCAATCCGATGCGGCGACGAAGTGCAGGAACCAGATCCGCCAATCACAGTCTCTAGGGTTCGCCGAGGAGCGTTACCGACCAGGAAAATCAAGGGCTTGCGTCCTTGTACCCCTGGCATCGCCGGTAACTTTTCTTTATCGTACGCGCCCTTTGAAAAAGCCTGGAAAATCAAAATGTTGGAAGCATCCCTCAGCCAATTGGAACAACTGGTCAGTGACCTCGTGCAACAGAATCAGAGCCTCTTGGGCACCAATCAGGCCCTGAGTGCGGAACTGGCCGGGCTCAAGGATGAAAATGAAAGCCTGCAACTGAGCCTGATGGAACAGGAAGAGAAGCACGGCGCGACCGCTGCCCGTATTCAGGCGCTGGTTGATCGCGTCAATGCCGGCCCGGTCAGCGCATGAGTATCGGCGCCGCAGGGGTAAAGGTCGTCTCGATTCTGGGAGAGGACTATTCGATCAAGGCACCGGCCGGGGAAGAGCAAACCCTGCTGGACGCCGCCGTCATGTTGAAGGCTGCCCTGGCCGAGACCAAAAGGAAGTACCCGACGCTGATCGGCGATCGCCTGCTGGTGCTGGCCGCGATGAACCTGTGTTCCCGGCAGATCGAAATGCAGAAGCAACACAAGCTGGAACTCGACCGTTATCAAGAGCAAGTCAGCGCCACGGTTGAAGTGATCACCAAGACGATCAATCAGGCCTGATAGGTCTTGAGCACAACCAAAGAATAGATTGTCGATTGTCCTGTATACAATCGGCACGGCTGTTGCAGTGTTTCAGCCTCTTATTCTTTGGGGGTGTTTCATGCAGTTCTGGCGACGCAGTATTCAATGGCAGTTGATCTTGAGCATGGGCACCGCCCTGCTGCTCAGCATCCTGATCGTAGTTGGCATTTATACCCTCGTGGTCAACCGTCTTGCCCAGCGTTATCTGGTCGAACAGGCGCTGCCGTCGAGCATCGAGGCCATGCGCAACGACATCGAGCGCATCCTCGTGCAGCCCCTCACCGCCGCCAAGGACATCGCCAGCAACAGCATGGTCCGCGAGTGGCTTGCCAATGGCGAAGATGCCAGTAAAACGCCGGCGTTCGTAGACTATCTGGAAGGCATCCGCGCCGAACACAAGGCGTTTACCGCGCTGATTATCGGCGCCGCGACCAACCACTACTTCACCGAAAAAGGCCTGGATCGCTCCCTGAGCCGAGCCAACGCCAAGGACGCCTGGTTCTACTCCTTCCTCGACAGCAATCAGCCGCGCACCCTCAATATCGACAATGACACCGCCACCGGAGAATTGGCGCTGTTTATCGACCTCAAGGTCGAACAAGCGGGCAAGGTGGTGGGTGTCGCCGGCCTCGGGCTGAGCATGAAAGAGCTGTCCGAGTTGATTCACGACTTCAACTTCGGGGCGCGCGGCCGGGTCTATCTCGTGCGTTCCGACGGTCTGATCCAGGTCCATCCCGAGGGGCAGTTCAGCGGCAGGCGCACGCTTGCCGAGCAGATCGGCGCGTCCGCAGCCCAAGCGATCATCGGTCAAAAAACCGCCGCAAGCAGCAGCTTCAGTCGTGAGGGCGAAGACTATCTGGCGCTAAGCCTGCCCTTGCGTGATCTCGACTGGACGCTCGTGGCCGAAGTGCCACAGTCGCAGATTTACGCAGAAGCTCGCCGCGCCCTGTGGATAAGTAGCGGCATCGGCCTGGCGGTAGCCCTGGTGAGCTTGCTGCTGGTGGTCTTGCTGGCCCGCGGGTTGGTGCGACCGATTCGGCAGGTAACAGAAGCACTGGTGGCCATCGGTAGCGGTGGTGGAGATTTGACTCACCGGTTAGATTCCACTCGCGCTGATGAACTTGGCGACCTTGCGCGTGGTTTCAACCGCTTCCTGGACAGTCAGCGCACCCTGATCGGTGAAGTACTGGCCACCAGTGAACGCTTGCGTACAGCCGTGGGGCAGGTGGCGCGAGTGGTGGACAACACGGCTGAACGCTCTGGTCGGCAACAGGAAATGACCGACATGGTCGCCACCGCCGTCCATGAGATGGGTTTGACCGTGCAGGACATCGCACAGAACGCCGGCAATGCGGCGCTCGCGTCACAGTCGGCCCGTGACGAAGCGTTGCTGGCGCGGGAAGTGGTTGGCGGGTCGATCCGCCACATCGAAAGCATGTCTGATGAAATCGGCGTGGCCGCCGGTGCGGTCGGGGAGCTGGCGCATCAGGTGGCGTCGATCGATCAGGTGCTGGCGGTGATTCGCGGGATTTCCGAGCAGACCAACCTGTTGGCGCTCAACGCCGCCATCGAAGCCGCGCGGGCGGGGGACATGGGGCGTGGTTTCGCGGTGGTGGCCGATGAAGTGCGGACCCTGGCCCGACGTACACAGGCGTCCACCGACGAGATTCAGCAGATGATCGCCAGCCTCAAGCAGGGGGCGGAAAATGCGGTGTCGTCGATGCACAGCGGACAAGCGGCGACGGGAACCGGTGTCGAGTCGAGCCAGCGCACGGGTGCATCCTTGACCGCTATCACCGGGCAGGTCGAACGCATCAGCGACATGAACCACCAGGTGGCGACCGCGACGGAAGAGCAGTCGGCGGTGACCGAAGAGATCAACCGCAACGTGCAGGGGATTTCCGATCTGGCGCGGGCGACGGCGGGAGAGGTGAGGGCATGTCGGGAGGATTGCCAGACGTTGCAGCGCTTGGCCGATGACCTGGCGCGGCAGATGGGTGGGTTCAAGTTGGGGTGATGGGATGTTTTCACTGGCGCCTTCGCGAGCAAGCCCGCTCCCACTGGTGGCTAGGGTGTTCACACCATTTGTGTTCCACCCCAAACCCTGTGGGAGCGGGCTTGCTCGCGATTGGCCGCGCTACAACAAACCGATCAGAACCACTCATCCTGCATGTTCAGGCACACATCATCCCGAGCTTCAAGAATTGCCAGTTCATGATGGCAACCCGGTACTTCCCAGGTCAGGAAATACCGGGCCGCCTGCAGCTTGCCTTTATAGAAGCCTGCATCCGCCGCATTGCCTTTGGCCAAGCCTTCCTCCGCACGAATGGCCTGCTCCAGCCAGCGCCAGCCAATGACGGTGTGTCCGAACACTTTCAGGTACAGTACCGAGTTCGCCAGGCTGCTGTTGACCTTGCCTTGGGCGAGGTCTGTCAGCAGGCCGATGGTCACGCTCTGCAAGCGAGCAACCAGCTTCTCCAGCGGCTCACGCAAGGGCGTCAGTGAGTCGAACCCCTGCGCCCGCTCGGCCGTCTCGGCGATCAGACGAATCAGTTGCTTGAGCCCCGCGCCGCCATTCTGTGCCAGTTTGCGTCCGAGCAAGTCCAGCGACTGAATGCCATGGGTGCCTTCATGGATCGGGTTCAGGCGGTTGTCGCGGTAATACTGTTCCACCGGGTACTCTCGGGTGTAGCCATGCCCGCCGAGAATCTGGATCGCCAGTTCGTTGGCCTTCAGGCAGAACTCCGACGGCCAGGATTTGACGATCGGTGTCAGCAGATCCAGCAGCTCGTGGGCCTGCTTGCGCTCGGCTTCGGTTTCAAGCGTGGTGGTGTCATCGAACAGTCGCGCCGCGTACAGCCCGAGGTCGAACGAACCTTCGACGTAGGCTTTTTGCGTGAGCAGCATGCGCTTGACGTCGGCGTGCTGGATAATTGCCACAGGTTTGGTGGTCGGATCCTTGCTGTCCGGCACCCGGCCTTGTGGGCGCTCGCGGGCGTATTCCAGCGAGTGCAGGTAGCCGGCGTAACCGAGCATCACCGCGCCCATGCCAACACCGATCCGTGCCTCGTTCATCATCTGGAACATGTAGCTCAAACCCTGATGCGGCTGGCCCACCAGATAGCCAACACAGTCGTCGTTATCGCCGAAGTTCAGCGCCGTGGACGTGGTGCCGCGCCAGCCCATCTTGTGAAACAGCCCTGCCAGCAGCACATCATTGCGAGGCCCCAGGCTGCCGTCATCGTTGACCAGAAACTTGGGCACGATGAACAGCGAAATTCCCTTCACTCCGGCGGGTGCATCCGGCAGCTTTGCCAGCACCATGTGCACGATGTTTTCCGACAGCGGGTGATCACCGCCGGAGATGAAAATCTTGTTGCCCTTGAGTCGATAGGTGCCGTCGGATGCAGGCTCGGCGCGAGTACGAATGTCCGATAGCGAGGAGCCGGCATGTGGTTCAGTCAGCGCCATGGTGCCGAAAAAACGGCCCTCGATCATCGGTTGCAGGAAACGCCGCTTTTGATCGTCGGTGCCGAAACTTTCTATCAGGTTGGCCGCGCCCATTGTCAGGAACGGGTACGACGTCGATGCCGCGTTGGCTGACTGGAAATGGGCAAAACAGGCTTGGGACAGCAATGTAGGAAGCTGCATGCCCCCGGCGTCGAAACTGCGCGCGGCGTTGAGGAAACCGGCCTCGAGGAACGCATCCACGGCAGGTTTCACCTCGGGGATCAGAATCGCCCGACCGTCTTCGTAGTGCGGCTCGTTCTCGTCGTTCTTGCGGTTATGCGGGGCGAAAAATTTCTCGGCGATGCTGCGAGCGGTGCCAAGGGCGGCATCGAAGGTTTCGCGATTGTGCTCGGCGAAACGCTCACGCTGGGTCAGGCCCTCGGCATCGAGGACTTCATACAGCTCGAAAGCCAGATTGCGGGAACTGAGCAACGTCTCGGACATGGCGGCCTACCTGTTTTTGGAATGGGCCGAGTCTAAGTTGGGGAATGCAGGAGGGATAGGATGATTGATGGGGATGATAAAGCAGTACAAGCTGCGAGCTGCGAGCTGCGAGCTACAAGCCACAAGTAAAAGCACTCGCAATTGCTTTTACTTGCAGCTCGTAGCTTGAAGCTCGTGGCTTGGGTAGCTGCCCTCAGCCGATGGTCATCAGGCTGGCATTACCACCCGCCGCTGCCGTGTTGACGCTCAATGCCCGCTCGATCACCAGGCGCTCCAGCGCGATGTTGGACTCACCCTGGGACAGGCCCTGCACACCAACGATGGCGCCGGCACGCTTGGCCACCTGCTGGCACACCGCACGAAGTTGGTCGGAATGACCGTGATGCAAGACCGCATCGAACACCACTTCGTCCCTGTTCCAGTCAGCCACCGGTTTGATGCGCGCCTGAATGTCCTTCGGCAGGCGTGCGAACAGTGCCTTGCTCACCTCGGTTTCCGGCCATACCGCCGAGCCGCCTACCGCCAGCACCGCTGCCAGTTGGGTCAACAGGTCGCCTTCGATGTCCGCCAGGCACAGCACGTGCTCGCGCGGCAGGATCGCATAGCTGTTGCGCTCGCCGGTCGGGCCGGCCAGGACGCGGGTGATGCCGCTTTGCGATTGGCCGGCGAACTGCGTGCACAGGGCGTTCAGGTCTGCGAGTTTATTGCTGTCAGCCCAGACTTTGAGGGCGGTCAGCGGTTGGCTCATGGCATCACGCAGGCGAACATCCGGTGCTGTGATGGCATCACCGCGAGCGAAGGATTGTTCGATAGCGTCCGCAGGACGGGTCGACAGCAGGCGGTACAGGTACAGCGGGCCACCGGCTTTCGGACCGGTGCCCGACAGGCCTTCACCGCCGAACGGCTGTACACCGACCACAGCACCGACGATGTTGCGGTTGACGTAGACGTTACCGGCATTGACGTTATCGATCACCTTGGCGATGGTCTCGTCGATGCGGGTGTGCACGCCCAGGGTCAGGCCGTAGCCGGAGGCGTTGATCTGGCCGATCAACTGGTCGATGTCCTTGCGCTTGTAGCGAACCACGTGCAGCACAGGGCCGAAGATTTCCCGTTGCAGTTCGTCAAAGCTTTCCAGTTCGATCAGGGTCGGCATCACGAAGGTGCCGCGCTTGACCTCCTCGGCATCGGCGATAGCGACCTGGTACACGCTGCGGCCTTTGTCGCGCATGGCCTGGATGTGCTTCTCGATACCTGCCTTGGCTTCGGCATCGATCACTGGCCCGATGTCCACGGACAGGCGCTCTGGGTTGCCAAGGCGGCTTTCGGCCATCGCGCCCTTGAGCATTTCGATGACGCGGTCGGCGGAATCTTCCTGCAAGCACAGCACGCGCAGTGCCGAGCAACGCTGGCCGGCGCTGTCGAAGGCCGACGATACAACGTCAATCACCACTTGCTCGGTCAGCGCCGAGGAGTCGACGATCATGGCGTTCTGGCCGCCGGTTTCGGCGATCAACGGGATCGGACGGCCCTGGTTGTCCAGGCGACCGGCAATGTTGCGTTGCAGCAGGCGCGCCACTTCGGTGGAGCCCGTGAACATCACGCCTTTGACGCGATCATCGCCGACCAGGCCGGCACCTACCGTTTCGCCACGTCCCGGCAGCAGTTGCAGTACGCCTTGCGGAATGCCGGCTTCGAGCAGCAGGCGCACGGCTTGCGCGGCGACCAGTGGAGTTTGTTCCGCAGGCTTGGCCAGAACCGGGTTACCGGCGGCGAGGGCTGCGGCAACCTGGCCGCTGAAAATCGCCAGCGGGAAATTCCACGGGCTGATACAGACCACCGGGCCCAGTGGGCGGTGGGCGTCGTTGCTGAAATCGTTGCGTGCCTGGACCGCGTAGTAACGCAGGAAGTCCACGGCTTCACGCACTTCGGCAATGGCGTTGGCGAAAGTCTTCCCCGCTTCACGGGCCAACAGACCCATCAACGGCTGGATTTCGGCTTCCATCAGGTCGGCGGCGCGCTCCAGGATGGCGGCACGTTCGGCGGGCGGGGTGGCCTGCCAGATCGGGGCGGCGTTCAGGGCACACTGAATGGCGTTGTCGACATCTTCGACCGTCGCTTCCTGCACGTGGCCGACCACGTCACGCAAATCGGACGGGTTGAGTACGGGCGCCGGGGTTTCGGTGCTGGAGGCGCAACCGAGCATGGGTGCGGCTTTCCAGTTGTTGTGTGCGGTGGCCAGCAGCGCGCAGGACAACGACGCCAGACGGTGTTCGTTGGCCATGTCGATGCCGCTGGAGTTGGCGCGCTCGGGGCCGTACAGGTCGCGCGGCAATGGAATGCGCGGGTGCGGCAGGCCAAAACCGCCTTCGGTAGTGGCCATCTTCTCGATGCTGGCGACCGGATCGGCCACCAGTTCCTGGATCGAGATCGACTGGTCGGCAATGCGATTGACGAACGATGTGTTCGCGCCGTTTTCCAGCAGGCGACGTACCAGGTAGGCCAGCAGCGTTTCGTGGGTGCCAACCGGAGCGTACACGCGGCACGGACGGTTCAGCTTGCCCTCGGAAACCTTGCCTACAACTTGTTCGTAAAGCGGTTCACCCATGCCGTGCAGGCACTGGAACTCGTATTGGCCCGGGTAATAATTCTGACCGGCGATGTGATAAATGGCCGACAGGGTGTGGGCGTTGTGCGTGGCGAACTGCGGGTAAATGACTTCCGGCACCGACAACAGTTTGCGCGCGCAAGCGATGTAGGACACGTCGGTGTACACCTTACGGGTGTAGACCGGATAGCCTTCCAGGCCTTCGACCTGGGCGCGCTTGATTTCGCTGTCCCAGTACGCGCCTTTTACCAGGCGGATCATCAGGCGATGACGGCTGCGGCGAGCCAGGTCGATCACGTAGTCGATCACGTACGGGCAACGCTTCTGATAAGCCTGGATCACGAATCCGATGCCGTTCCAGCCGGTCAGTTGCGGCTCGAAGCACAGGCGCTCCAGCAGATCCAGCGACAGCTCAAGGCGATCGGCTTCTTCGGCGTCGATGTTCAGGCCAATGTCATATTGCTTGGCCAGCAGGGTAAGCGACAGCAGGCGTGGGTACAGCTCGTCCATCACGCGCTCATATTGCGCACGGCTGTAACGCGGGTGCAGGGCGGACAGTTTGATGGAAATGCCCGGGCCTTCATAAATCCCACGACCGTGTGAAGCCTTGCCGATCGAGTGAATGGCTTGTTCGTACGAGGCCAGGTATTTCTGTGCGTCGTGCTCGGTGAGCGCGGCTTCACCCAGCATGTCGTAGGAGTAGCGGAAGCCCTTGGATTCGAACTTGCTCGCGTTGGCCAAGGCTTCGGCGATGGTTTCGCCAGTAACGAATTGCTCACCCATCAGGCGCATGGCCATGTCGACGCCCTTGCGGATCATCGGCTCGCCACTTTTGCCGATGATGCGGCTCAGGGACGAAGTCAGGCCGGCTTCATTATGAGTAGACACCAGCTTGCCGGTCAGCAGCAGGCCCCAAGTGGCGGCGTTGACGAACAGCGACGGACTGTTGCCCAGGTGTGGCTGCCAATTGCCAGTGCTGATCTTGTCGCGGATCAGGGCGTCACGGGTGCCTTTGTCCGGGATGCGAAGCAGCGCTTCCGCCAGGCACATCAGGGCCACGCCTTCCTGCGAAGACAGGGAAAATTCCTGCAGCAGGCCCTGCACGATCCCGGCACGGCCGCCGGCACTTTTCTGGTTGCGCAACTTTTCGGCAATCGAAGCCGCCAGCTTGTTGGTGGCGTCGGCCATCGGTGCGGGCAGGCGAGCCTGTTCGATCAGCATCGGCACCACTTCCGGCTCAGGGCGGCGGTAAGCGGCGGTGATCGAAGCGCGCAGGACCGATTGCGGCAAGATGCTTTCGGCGAATTCGAGGAAGCACTGGTGAGCGTGGTCGACGTGCAGCTCGCCTGCATCATCACTCGCAGCGGCGCTCAAGCCGTTGAGCTCAGTCAGGGTTGCACCACCCTCGAGTTTTTCCAGGTAATTGAAAATTGCCTGCTTGATCAGCCAGTGGGGCGTGCGATCAATCGAGGTTGCGGCGGCCTTCAGGCGCTCGCGGGTCGGGTCGTCAAGCTTGACGCCAAGGGTGGTGGTAGCCATGTTTTTATCCTCATGTTTGCCACGACTGCGTGGCATCAGCTGGCCGCAAGATTAGCCGTGCTCTGGATGAGGTGCAACCGGGTGCAACCCTTTTTTTGCAGGAATAATGCGCAACTCGTCAGGAAAATAATTCTGGAACGAAAGTCCCGCTTCTGCTTGGTGCTTTTGCTTATAGCAAGCACATTTTACTGACCCATTACGGAGCAAAAGCGCTTTTTTTTCTGAGGAATCCGACTAGGTGCAACTAATTCTCGAGAAATGGGTTGCACCTTATTTGCAATGTTGCATAGCATCTGCGCCCCAAGGTGCAACCGATCAAAAGTTGGCTGCACCGGCTGATGGCTTTCCTGGGGAAACATCAGTCATAAATGCGCGGCCTCCCGAAGCGTCTGTCAAACATCATCGTTTACAGGCGGTTCAACTTGCCGCTGCTACATAAAAACAAAGCCAGGGCGTCACTTAATGAGCAATCCAACCCTGATCACGTTCGTGATCTACATCGCAGCAATGGTGCTGATCGGCTTCATGGCCTATCGCTCCACCAACAACCTTTCCGATTACATCCTGGGCGGTCGCAGCCTGGGCAGCGTTGTCACCGCGTTGTCCGCCGGTGCTTCCGACATGAGCGGCTGGTTGCTGATGGGCCTGCCGGGCGCCATCTACATGTCCGGCCTTTCGGAAAGCTGGATCGCCATCGGCCTGATCGTCGGTGCCTACCTGAACTGGCTGTTCGTCGCCGGCCGTCTGCGTGTGCAGACCGAGCACAATGGCGATGCGCTAACCCTGCCGGACTACTTCTCCAGCCGTTTTGAAGACAAAAGCGGCCTGCTGCGGATCATTTCCGCGATCGTGATCCTAGTGTTCTTCACCATCTACTGCGCCTCCGGCATCGTGGCCGGTGCCCGCCTGTTCGAAAGCACTTTCGGCATGTCCTACGAGACCGCGCTGTGGGCCGGTGCTGCGGCAACGATTGCCTACACCTTCGTAGGCGGTTTCCTGGCAGTGAGCTGGACCGACACCGTACAAGCCACGCTGATGATCTTCGCCCTGTTGCTGACGCCGATCATCGTGCTGCTGGCCACTGGCGGCGTCGACACCACGTTCCTGGCCATCGAAGCGCAGAACCCAAGCAACTTCGACATGCTGCGCAACACCACCTTCATCGGCATTATCTCGCTGATGGGTTGGGGCCTGGGTTACTTTGGTCAGCCGCACATTCTTGCGCGTTTCATGGCGGCGGACTCGGTCAAGTCGATCGCCAATGCCCGTCGCATCTCCATGACCTGGATGATCCTGTGCCTGGGTGGCACCGTAGCGGTAGGCTTCTTCGGTATCGCCTACTTCTCCGCGAACCCTGACGTGGCCGGTCCCGTGACCGAGAACCATGAACGTGTGTTCATCGAGCTGGCAAAAATCCTCTTCAATCCATGGATTGCCGGTGTGCTGCTGTCCGCCATCCTGGCTGCCGTGATGAGCACCCTGAGCTGCCAATTGCTGGTGTGCTCGAGTGCCCTGACCGAAGACTTCTACAAGACTTTCCTGCGTAAGTCGGCTTCCCAGCTGGAGCTGGTGTGGGTCGGTCGTGCCATGGTGCTGCTGGTGGCACTGGTCGCCATTGCGCTGGCCGCCAACCCGGAAAACCGCGTGCTGGGCCTGGTCAGCTACGCCTGGGCGGGTTTTGGTGCCGCATTCGGTCCGGTGGTTCTGATCTCCGTGATCTGGAAAAACATGACCCGCAATGGTGCACTGGCTGGCATCCTGGTGGGTGCGATCACCGTGATCGTGTGGAAACACTTCGAACTGCTGGGTCTGTACGAAATCATCCCTGGTTTCATCTTCGCCAGCCTGGCGATCTACATCGTCAGCAAAATGGGCGCGCCGACTCAAGGCATGCAACAGCGTTTTGCTGCGGCCGAGGCCGATTACCGCCTGAACAAGTGATCGTGACGAGCTGATGCTCTGACCTTTCGCTAAAACGGCCCGCTTCCTTCTGGAGGCGGGCCGTTTTTTTTGCGTAGGGTCAACAATGCTCGGGTTGCCCACTCGGCTGCGAAGTCCTGACGTTCACCTTCGTACAAGGTAAACTTGCGGGCCTTCGCAGGAGCAATCATGAATTATCGTCACGCCTTCCATGCCGGCAATCACGCCGATGTGTTCAAACACCTGACCTTGACCCGCCTCATCGCCTTGATGTCGCGCAAGGAGCAGCCATTCGCCTATCTGGATACGCACGCCGGTATTGGTCTGTATGACCTTCAGGGCGATCAGGCGAACCGTACCGGCGAGTACCTGGAAGGCATCGCGCGACTGTGGGATCAGCCAGACCTGCCGGCGGCGACCGCCGATTACATGAAGGTGCTGCACGACATGAACCCGGATGGCCAGCTGCGCTATTACCCGGGTTCACCGGAGCTGGCGCGACGCCTGACGCGAGCGCAGGACCGGGTGATGCTCAACGAGAAGCATCCCGAAGATGGCGTGCTGCTCAAGGACAACATGGCTGGCGACCGTCGAGTGAAAGTGCACCTGGGCGAGGGCTGGCACGTGGCCCGCGCGATGTTGCCGGTGCAGGAAAAGCGCGCGGTGATGTTGATCGATCCACCGTTTGAACAGCTCGATGAAATGCAGCGCTGTGCGGCTTCGTTGAAAGAGGCGGTTGGCCGGATGCGCCAGACAGTGGCGGCGATCTGGTACCCGGTGAAGGACCAGCGCATGTTGCGTCGTTTCTACCAGGACCTGGCCGGGACGGGCGCACCCAAGTTGCTGCGCGTGGAGTTGCTGGTGCATCCGCTGGAAACACCCAACAGCCTGAACGGTTCCGGGCTGGCGATTGCCAACCCACCCTGGGGGCTGGAAGAGGAGCTGCGCGAGCTGCTGCCGTGGCTGTCCGAGAAACTGGGGCAGACCCAGGGCGGCTGGAAGATGGACTGGTTGATTGCCGAGTAACCGCTGCGAGCTTCAAGCTGCAAGCTTCAAGTAAGAACGGGTCGGCGTAACGCCCGCTTGAAGCTTGCAGCTTGCAGCTGCTTCAAATCGGGCAGGTCACGCCTGTACCGCCAATCCCGCAGTAACCTTCAGGGTTCTTGGCCAGGTACTGCTGGTGATAGGCCTCGGCGAAGAACACCGTCGGTGCCTGGTCGATTTCGGTGGTGATCGTGCCTTGGCCCGCCTTCGATAGTTCCTCCTGGAACACCGCTTTGCTGCGTTCGGCGGCGGCGAGTTGTTCCGGGGTGGTGGCGTAGATCACCGAGCGGTACTGGGTGCCGATGTCGTTGCCCTGGCGCATGCCCTGGGTCGGGTTGTGCAGTTCCCAGAACATCTTCAGCAGCTCGTCGTAGCTGACTTTCTGCGGCTCGTAGACCACCAGTACGACTTCGCTGTGACCGGTCAGGCCCGAGCACACTTCCTCGTAGGTGGGGTTCGGCGTGAAGCCACCCGCGTAACCCACGACCGTGCTGACCACACCTTCGCGCTGCCAGAACCGGCGTTCCGCGCCCCAGAAGCAACCCAGGCCAAAAATGGCAAATTCCACGTCATCGAAGAACGGACCCAGCAGCGGCGTGCCTTTAACGAAATGGTTTTCCGGCAAGGTCATCGGGGTTTCGCGGCCAGGCAGAGCTTGTTCTTTAGTCGGTAGCACGTTTTTGTTCACCAGAATTTCCGAGCGCAAGACCATCATCAGTCCCCTCAGTCAGGTTGAAATGTAAGGAATCAGACCGCCAGTGTGCCCGAGAGTCGCGTCGCTGTCAGGCGATTGGGCCACGCGGATAGCGTTTGAGCTTGTCGATCAGCTCGGCGCCCGGAATCGGTCGGTCGAACAGGTAGCCCTGGCCAACGTCACAACGGTGACGGCGCAGGAACGTCAGTTGCTCGGCTGTTTCGATGCCTTCGGCCACGACCTTGAGTTTAAGGTTGTGGGCCATGGCAATCACCGCGGAGGTGATTTCCATGTCGTCCTGGTTGTCCGGGATTTCGTGAATGAAGCTTCGATCGATCTTGATGATGTCGATGGGGAATTTTTTCAGGTAACTGAGCGAGGAGTATCCGGTGCCGAAGTCATCCATGGCCAGGGTCAGCCCCAGGCGCTTGAGCTGGTCGAGCTGCAAGTGGGTGTCTTCGGTGGCTTCCAGCAGCAGGCCTTCGGTCAGTTCCAGCTCCAGCAGGCATGCCGGCAGCGCTTCTTCCTTGAGGATGTTGGCGATCGAGGACACCAGGTCCGGGTCGGAGAACTGCTTGGGTGACAGGTTGATCGCCACCTGCAGATTGCCCAGGCCGGCAGCGGTCAACTCTTTGCTCATGCGGCAGGCCTGGCGGGCGATCCACTTCCCGATCGGGATAATCAGGCCCGTTTCTTCGGCGACGCTGATGAACTGGTCCGGACGGATCATGCCTTTTTCCGGATGGTTCCAGCGCAGCAGCGCTTCCATGCCCAGCAGCCGACCGCTGCGCAGGCACAGCTTGGGCTGGTAGAACACATCCAGCTCGTTCTGGGTCAGGGCGCGCCGCAGGTTGTTCTCGACGAACAGTTTGTAGCTGGCCTCGGCATTCAACGCTTCGGTGAATACCTGCACCTGATGTTTGCCGTTGGCCTTGGCCTTGTGAAGCGCGAGGCCGGCGTTACGCATCAGGGTCTGTGGGTCACGTCCGTGCAGCGGTGCGCAGGCCAGGCCGACGGAGCCGGTGACGCTGATCAATTGGTTGTCGACGAACATGGGTTTGTCGAGCGTCGCCAACAGTTGATTGGCAACCTGCTGGCCCGATGTGAGGTCGGTGTTGTCCAGCAGTACGGCGAATTCGTTACTGGCGAAACGCGCCAGACTGCCGCCCGGCGACAGGCTGTTGCGCAGGCGACGGGCCAGGCTGATCAGCAGCTTGTCACCCGTCTGGTGGCCCAGGCTGTCATTGATTCGCTTGAAGTTGTCGATGTCCACCAGCAGCAGGCTGATCGGGGTATCGCTGTCTCGGGCGAAGCGTTCATCGAGGTTTCGGATGAAGGCCGGCCGATTGCCCAGGTTGGTCAGGTTGTCGGTGTAGGCCAGGCGTTCGATGCGCTGCTGGGCGAGCTTGGTCTGGGTGATGTCTTCGTAGATGCCGATGTAATGCGTCAGTTCGCGGTTGTCGCCGTACACCTTGGAGATCGACAACTGGCCCCAGTAGGGTTCGAGGTTTTTCCGGCGACTTTTGAATTCACCCTGCCAGCTGTTGCTCTTGGCCAGTGAAGACGGCGCATCGAACAACAGTTCACTGAGGTTTTCCAGGGCCGGCAGCTCCGACAGCCGCTGGCCGTGGACTTCTTCGGTGCTGTACTGGGTGATGGCGGTGAAGCTGGGGTTGACGTACTCCACCACGCCATCGCAGTTGACCAGCAGAAAGGCGTTGGCACTCTGTTCGACCGCGCGCTGGAACAAGTGCAGTGCGCTGGTGGCGGTGCGCCGATTGTGGTTGTTGATCACTTGGGCGAACTGATCAGCCAGTTCGCCGGCAAACGCAATCTCGTCGGACTGCCAGTCGCGGGTTTCACCTGATTGCTCCAGGCAGAGCACGCCGACCACCTGGCCGTCGATGCGGATGCTGGCGTCGAGCATCGCGTTGACGTTACGAGCGCGCAGGGCCTCGGCCATTTCCCGGGTGCGTGGGTCGCGGATGGCGTTATGCGCATCGATCGCCCGGCTGCCGTGCAGCGCATCCATGTAATCGGGGAAGCCACTGATGTCGATGGCGTCAGGCAACTCATAAGTCTGGGTGCAGCGGTGATACGCCGAAATCGGTACCAGCAGCGAGCCTTCCAGGTTCCACAGGCTGGCGCAATCGATCTGGTAAATGTCACAGGCGCTGCGGGTGATCAGCTCGGCCGCTTCTTGCACGGAGTTGCCAGTGCTATAGCGCTGGCGCGTCAGCAGCAGGATCAGGTCTTGCTGGGCGCGTACCCGGTCCAGATGCAGGAGTTGTTCCTGCTGGGCGCGTTGATTGAGTTCCAGGGCGATTTGCAGCCGGGTGTTGCGGGTTTCGAGATCCAGTGCCGGCAGCAGTGGTTCACCTTCGAAAACGCCGTCGACCACCATCAGGTAGCCACGCAGCAAATGTCTGTTGTGTTGTTTGTAGGCTTCGCCCAGCTCCAGCAGGCTCAGGGTGCCCGCAGCGGTGTGCAGGGTGTACCGGACCAGGTAGTGGGCGTTACTGGTCAGTTGCTGCTGGATGGTGTCATGCAGATGATAGCGTGCTTCGGGCTCCATCAAGCTGGCGTAGGGCGAGCCGACGAGCGCGCACAGCTCCACCGCCGGGAGGCCGAACTGTCGCTCGCAATTGGGATCGAGAAACAACAGGGCCCAGCTCGGTTCGTTCAGCCGTTCGAAACGCAGCATGCCGAGGCGCGAAGGCACCGGCAGTTGCGTCACTACCTCGGCCACCATACGGCTGGCGGCATCGGGTTGGCTTTTCATGGAAGGAACTCGCTTCGATTGTGCTGAACGCGCCGGGCTCTCGCCCTCTTTACTGTTGCCTGCAGCAAGGTTGCATCATTGCGACACCGACTGACAAGAGACATGAAGGCCAAGTGCTATAAGAATATGTCGGCAGGCAGGAAGAATTCTTCAGTTCGTGGCGAAAACTGCCGGATTCAGCCCCTGCGAGGTTAACGCAACCTGATTTTCAGCGTTTGCAGAGGCCCGCCACACCGGTTGTGATAAGTCACCTGAAGGTGCCGGGACTCCACCCGCAGATGGGCAAAGTTGTCCTGGCTGATCACTGGGCTGGTCAGTTGATGCCGGTACTCGCCTGCGTCTGTCCTGGCCAGCGGTTCGTCGAATACGAAGGTACAAGTTCGGGCATAGGGCAACAGCATGCTGTTGCACAGCGGTGAGGAGACGATGGTGTGCACTTCGAAGTCCGGGTCTTCGCTGTGGGTCAGCCGGTTGGTCAGGGAGCCGTGGACATCGCCGCAAACGAAGAAGACATTTTTGATCCGGTGTGTACGAATCGTTTCCAGCAATCGTAATCGTTGCTCCGGAAAGGCTTGCCAGGCATCCGTGGCGAACCGTCTGCGGTCGGGGTACAACACCACGCTGGTGACCACGAACTTGACGCGTGCCGGGCTGTGAACCAGCCAGGTGCACAAGGCCTGCTCCTGCTCTTCGTCGAGAATGCGCCGATTGTCGGCGGACAGATTGCGCCGTGTGCGGCTATCGGTGACAAACCATTCGATATCACCATGGGTAAACTGGTACCAGTAGCGGCTGAGGTGACGATTGATTGTCCCATCGTCGTGCAGCTCATGGGCGGGGCTGTGGCTGGCCTGGTACAGCTCGTACGCGGCGATGGCATTGTCGTATAAATGATCGTCGCCCCGGTTTTTGTTGGCCGGCCAGTTGTCCTCGATTTCGTGGTCGTCGAGGATCATGTACGTCGGGATACCGGACATCAGTCTCGCTATGTGCGGTTGCGAAAAGGCCGTGCGGTACTTTTTCAGGATTTCCCCGTAATCGCGGTCAGGCGCAATGAGGTTCAAGTCGTCGATGTAGACCTGGTCGCCGGTCATTACCATCGCGTTGATCGGCGCCGCGCGATGCTGCGCCAAGTGGTTGATCGAGGCAAAGATGCGATCGCCCAGATGTGGCAGCGAAGCCAGTCCAGCGGTCATGCGCAGGTATCGACACGAGCCGACGATGTATCCCCTCGGCGCCGTCGCGCTGTCTGACGGCGTGCTGAAACGATAGATGTCCCCAGGCCATTGCAGCGCCAGCTCCTGGATCGACTCCACGGTATGCAGAGGGCTCATCGGGCTGAACCAGCCCGCCTGGTACTCGTATTCGGTATCGGCGGCGAGCTGGTTCAGGGCAATGACCTCGCACATGTCGCGTTGCTCTGTCAGTTGGCTGAAAACCCCGCGGGACCAATGAGTCTCGCCCCTGCGTCGATAGCGTAGGCCGGCGAATACGAGGGCTCCTTTTTGCGATTTGCCCCGTAGGAATATTCGGGTGTGAGACGACGTAGTGTGTCCAATGATCGGGCCGACGGTAGGTTTGTGCAGATAGGAATTCATTCGACGCAGTACTCGTTGAGCCAAAGGTTTGTTGGCCCAGCCTAGAGATTGCCTCGCAAAAAAAATCGGGGTGAAGTGGACGGAGGGTGTGGGATTTGTAAGTCCGATCTGTCGGACAAGGGAAGAGGGCATCTGCCAATAAAATCAGGGCAAAAAAAGCCCCGCCAAATTGACGGGGTTGAGGTACGAGCGTGGCGCTCGAAAAGCAGCGACGCGACAGGCCCTCCGGTGAAGGAGGGCCGGCCGGTGTTACAGCAGGATAGTGCGGATGTCCGCCAGCAGGTCGCTGAGGCGCTTGGTGAAGCGAGCCGCAGCGGCGCCGTTGATCACGCGGTGATCGTAGGACAGCGATAGCGGCAGCATCAGCTTCGGCTGGAAGGCCTTATCGTCCCAGACTGGCTGGATGGTGGCCTTGGAAACACCAAGGATCGCCACTTCCGGCGCGTTGACGATCGGCGTGAAGCCGGTGCCGCCAATGTGGCCGAGGCTGGAAATGGTGAAGCAGGCGCCTTGCATGTCGTCAGCGGTGAGCTTCTTGTCGCGAGCCTTGGCGGCCAGCGCAGCGGCTTCGGCTGCCAGTTGCAGCAGGCTTTTCTGGTCGACGTTCTTGATGACCGGTACCAGCAGGCCTTCAGGGGTGTCGACGGCGAAGCCGATGTTCACGTACTTCTTGCGGATCACAGCCTTGCCGCTTGGAGCCAGCGAACTGTTGAAGTCCGGCAATTCCTTGAGCAGGTGCGCGCAGGACTTGAGCAGCAGTGGCAGGATGGTCAGCTTGACGCCAGCCTTCTCGGCAACCGCTTTCTGTGCGACGCGGAAGGCTTCCAGCTCGGTGATATCAGCCGAATCGAACTGAGTCACGTGCGGGATGTTCAGCCAGCTGCGATGCAGGCTCGACGCGCCGATCTGCATCAGGCGGGTCATCGGCACTTCTTCGGTTTCGCCGAAGCGGCTGAAGTCCACGGCCGGAATCGGCGGAATGCCCGCACCACCGGTAGCGCCGGCAGCAGCAGCCGGTGCTTCCTTGGCCTTTTGCATCATCGTCTTGACGTAAGCCTGCACGTCTTCCTTGAGGATGCGACCGTGCGGGCCGCTGGCGCCAACAGCGCTCAGCTCTACACCGAACTCGCGAGCCAGTTGACGCACGGCTGGGCCGGCGTGAACCTTGGCGCCCGGCTTCGCTGGAGCGGCGGCCGGTGCGGCAGCCGCAGGAGCGGAGGCAGCAGGCGCAGCAGCGGCAGGTGCAGGCGCGCTCGGAGCCGCAGCGGCCGGAGCCTGTGCAGCCGCAGGCGCGGCGCCTTTGACCTTGAGCTTGAGGATCAGGTCGCCGGTGCCGACTTCGTCATCGAGCTTGACCGAAACGCTTTCCACCACGCCAGCGGCAGGCGATGGAATTTCCATGCTGGCCTTGTCGGATTCCAGGGTGATCAGCGATTGGTCAGCTTCGACGCTGTCGCCGGCCTTGACCAGCACTTCGATGATCTTGGCCTTGCCCGCCGAACCGATGTCCGGAACGTGAATATCCTGGACGCTGTCTCCAGCGGGTGCGGCTGGTGCCGCAGCAGCAGCAGGGGCTGGCGCAGCAGCGGCCGGAGCAGCCGCCTGGGTTGGCGCGGCAGCCGGCGCCGCAGCACCCGCCACTTCCAGATCCAGAATCAGGTCGCCAGTGCCAACTTCGTCGTTGAGCTTGACGCTGATGGCCTTGATCACGCCAGCGGCAGGCGATGGGATTTCCATGCTGGCCTTGTCGGATTCCAGGGTGATCAGCGACTGGTCAGCTTCGACGGTGTCGCCCACCTTGACCTGGATTTCAATGATCTGAGCCTTGCCCGCCGAACCGATGTCCGGCACGTGCACTTGCTGAACCGAAGCGGCAGCCGGGGCAGCAACTGGCGCGGCAGCAGGGGCAGGGGCGGCAGCAGGCGCTGCTTTTTCCGCAGGAGCAGCGGCAGGCGCAGGGGCCGCAGCAGCGGCACCTTCGACTTCCAGCTCAAGCAGTTCGTCGCCTTCTTTCAGGCGATCGCCCAGCTTCACTTTCAGGCTCTTGACGATACCGGCCTTCGGCGCAGGCACTTCCATGCTCGCCTTGTCCGATTCCAGTGTCAGGATGCTCTGGTCGGCTTCGATACGGTCGCCGACTTTCACAAACAGTTCAATTACTTCACCTTCACCGCTGCCGATGTCAGGTACGCGAATGAGTTCGCTCACGGAATCTCTCCTCAGCAGTCCAGTGGGTTGCGTTTTTCCGGGTCGATCCCGAACTTGGCGATGGCTTCAGACACCACCTTGGGTTCGATATCGCCACGGTCAGCCAGTGCTTCAAGGGCTGCCAACACCACGAAATGACGGTCGACTTCGAAGAAATGACGCAGTTTCTTGCGGCTGTCGCTGCGGCCGAAACCGTCGGTGCCCAGGACTTTGAATTCCTTGGATGGTACCCACTGACGGATCTGCTCGGCGAACAGTTTCATGTAGTCGGTCGAAGCGATGACCGGGCCTTTACGGCCAGTCAGGCACTCTTCAACGTAGCTGCGCTTAGGCTTCTGGCCCGGGTGCAGGCGGTTGGTGCGCTCGACGGCCAGGCCATCACGACGCAGTTCGTTGAAGCTGGTGACGCTCCACACGTCGGCACCGACGTTGAATTCTTCACGCAGGATCTTCGCCGCTTCGCGGACTTCACGCAGGATGGTGCCGGAGCCCATCAGCTGGACGTGATGCGCCGCGTCGCGAGTGTCTTCCTCGAGCAGGTACATGCCTTTCTTGATGCCTTCCTCGGCACCGGCCGGCATGGCGGGCTGCTGGTAGGACTCGTTCATCACGGTGATGTAGTAGAAGACGTCCTGTTGCTCTTCGGTCATCTTCTTCATGCCGTCCTGGATGATCACCGCCAGCTCGTAGCCGTAGGTTGGATCGTAGGTGCGGCAGTTCGGGATGGTGGCAGCCAGCAGGTGGCTATGACCGTCTTCGTGCTGCAGGCCTTCACCGTTGAGGGTGGTACGGCCGGCGGTGCCGCCGATCAGGAAGCCACGGGTGCGGCTGTCGCCAGCGGCCCAGGCTAGGTCGCCGATACGCTGGAAGCCGAACATCGAGTAGAAGATGTAGAACGGCAGCATTGGCTGGTTGTGGCTGGAGTACGAAGTACCGGCCGCGATGAAGGAGCTCATGGCGCCCGCTTCGTTGATGCCTTCTTCGAGGATCTGGCCCTTCTTGTCTTCCTTGTAGAACATCACCTGGTCTTTATCGACTGGCTCGTAGAGCTGGCCGACGGACGAGTAGATGCCCAACTGACGGAACATGCCTTCCATACCAAAGGTACGGGCTTCGTCCGGGATGATCGGGACGATGCGCGGGCCGATTTCCTTGTCCTTGACCAGTTGCGCGAGGATGCGCACGAAGGCCATGGTGGTGGAAATTTCACGGTCGCCCGAGCCGTCGAGGATGGCCTTGAGGGTGTCGAGCGATGGGGTCGGCACGCTGAAGCTCTGCGCACGACGCTGTGGCACGAAACCGCCCAATGCCGCGCGGCGCTCGCTCAGATAGCGGGCTTCGGCGCTGTTCGGCTCCGGCTTGAAGAACGGCAGGTTTTCCAGCTCTTCGTCCTTGACCGGAATGTCGAAGCGGTCGCGGAACAACTTCAGGCTGTCGACGTCGACCTTCTTGGTGTTGTGCGCGGTGTTTTTCGCTTCGCCGGCACCGGTGCCATAACCCTTGATGGTCTTGGCCAGGATGACGGTAGGCTGGTCCTTGTGGTTGACCGCCTGGTGGTACGCGGCATAGACCTTGTACGGGTCGTGACCGCCACGGTTGAGTTTCCAGATCTCGTCGTCGGACAGATCTGCAACCATCGCCTTGAGTTCTGGCGAGTTGAAGAAGTGCTCACGCACGAACGCGCCGTCCTTGGCTTTGTAGTTCTGGTATTCGCCGTCGATGACTTCGTCCATGCGGCGTTGCAGGATGCCGTCGACGTCCTTGGCCAGCAGTGGGTCCCAGAAACGGCCCCAGATGACTTTGGACACGTTCCACTGAGCACCACGGAACACGCCTTCGAGTTCCTGGATGATTTTGCCGTTACCGCGAACCGGGCCGTCGAGGCGCTGCAGGTTGCAGTTGATGACGAAGATCAGGTTGTCGAGTTTCTCGCGGCCAGCCAGCGAGATTGCGCCCAGGGATTCCGGCTCGTCGCACTCGCCATCGCCCAGGAAACACCAGACTTTCTGCTTGCCTTCGGGAATGAAACCACGGGCTTCCAGGTACTTCATGAAGCGCGCCTGGTAGATCGCCTGGATCGGGCCCAGACCCATGGATACGGTTGGGAACTGCCAGAAATCAGGCATCAGCCAAGGGTGTGGGTAGGACGACAGGCCCTGACCGTCCACTTCCTGACGGAAGTTGTTCATCTGCTCTTCGCTGATGCGGCCTTCCATGAATGCACGGGCGTAAACGCCTGGCGAGGTGTGCCCCTGGAAGTAGATCAGGTCGCCGCCGTGCTCGTCGGTCGGGGCCTGGAAGAAATAGTTGAAACCGATGTCGTACAGGGTGGCGCTGGAGGCGAAGCTGGAGATGTGACCGCCCAGGTCAGAATCCTTCAGGTTCGTGCGCATCACCATGGCCATCGCGTTCCAGCGTACCAGCGAGCGAATGCGGCGTTCCATGAACAGGTCGCCAGGCATGCGTGCTTCGTGGGTGACGGGAATGGTGTTGCGGTATGGTGTGGTGATGGCGTAAGGCAATTGCGAACCGCTGCGGGTTGCGAGTTCGCCCATACGGGTCATCAGATAGTGAGCACGGTCTTCGCCTTCTTTGTCGAGAACCGATTCCAGGGCGTCCAGCCATTCCTGGGTTTCGACGGGATCGAGGTCTTGCATGGCTTGCTCCAGGGCGGAAAGGCTACCAGAATCGGTTGCCTGAGTGAGCGACTGGCCTTGTGGGCAGACGTTATGAATTCTTGGATTGCCGAGAGGTAGGTTCCGGCGGCGTGTAGTTTTACTACAAATCATCGGGCATTTCAGCTATCCGAATGTATATACGAGTAGTAAAACTACAGGTGAGCGGCTTGTGGCCTCCAGCTGCGTTGTGAGAATAATCGTTAAGGTTGGTCTTTTGCCAACCAAAAAAGGTAAAAGCTTGATGCTGACTGCCAAAAATGAAGAATTTTCAGCTATTTCTAACCTTTGTTCGACAGTCGATCAGGTAGTGCGAACTGAAAAATCACTACAAGCAGCCCTCCACACGCCGATCAAGGATAGACCATGAGCCTGCCTGCGCTTGCCGAACTTCCTGGCATTCTCCTGCCGTTGGTCACCCGTGCCGAGCAGTCGTTCCGTGAGGCTGTGCTGACCCTTGAGGATGACCGCGGGTTCTCGGGGTGGACTCCAGAGCGCTGGGCGCAATGGGCCCGCGTCAGCGCCGCCAGCGATTTCGTCATTGAACAAAGTGTTCGTGACCCTTTGATGTTGCTGACCCTGGTGCAGTCCGGGGAACTGGATCGTGCCTTTGCCCCCGGCGAGTTGTGCGCGCAGATTGCGGCAGCGGTGAACGAGGCACAGACCGAGGACGAACTTGGTCGCGCCTTGCGTCGCCAGCGTGCCCGCCACCAGGTGCGCATCATCTGGCGCGACCTGACCCGCCAGGCCGACCTGGTCCAGACCTGCCGCGACCTCTCGGACATGGCCGATGCCAGCATCGACCAGGCCTATCAGTGGTTGTACAAACGTCATTGCGAGCAGTTCGGCGTGCCTACCGGCAGGCGCAGCGGCGAGCCGCAGCAGATGGTGATTCTTGGCATGGGCAAACTCGGCGCGGTCGAATTGAACCTGTCCTCGGACATCGACCTGATCTTTGCCTACCCGGAAGGCGGCGAAACCGTCGGGGTGAAGCGCTCGCTGGATAATCAGGAGTTCTTCATCCGTCTGGGGCAGCGCCTGATCAAGGCGCTGGACCCGATGACCGTCGACGGTTTTGTATTCCGTGTCGACATGCGCCTGCGACCTTACGGTTCGTCGGGCGCGCTGGTGCTCAGCTTCAATGCGCTGGAGCAGTATTACCAGGATCAGGGGCGGGATTGGGAACGCTACGCAATGATCAAGTCGCGCGTGGTGGCGGGTGATCAGGCAGCCGGTGCGCAGTTGCAGGAAATGCTGCGTCCGTTCGTTTACCGGCGTTATCTGGATTTCTCCGCCATCGAAGCGCTGCGTACCATGAAGCAGCTGATTCAGCAGGAAGTGCGGCGCAAGGGCATGGCCGACAACATCAAACTCGGCTCTGGCGGCATTCGCGAAGTGGAATTCATCGCCCAGGCGTTTCAATTGATCCATGGCGGTCGCGACCTGAGCCTGCAACAACGTCCTCTATTAAAGGTGCTTAGCACGCTCGAAGGCCAGGGTTACCTGCCGCCAGCGGTGGTCAACGAGCTGCGCGAAGGTTACGAGTTCCTGCGTTACACCGAGCACGCAATCCAGGCGATTGCCGATCGCCAGACCCAGATGCTGCCAGACACCGCCCAGGATCAGGCGCGCATTGCATTTATGTTGGGTTTCGATGGCTGGGACACCTTTCATCAACAATTAATGTACTGGCGCGGTCGTGTGGCCTGGCACTTCGGCCAGGTGATCGCGGACCCCGACGAAGAAGCCGGCGCCGAAAGCGAAGTGGTGGTCGGTGGCGAGTGGCTGCCGCTGTGGGAGGACGTCCAGGACGAAGAAGCGGCCTGCCGTCAGCTGGAAGACGGCGGTTTCACCGATGCCGGCAAAGCCCTGAAAGCCCTGGCCGGACTGCGCAGCAGCCCGCAATTGCGGGCGATGCAGCGTTTGGGGCGTGAGCGCCTCGATGCCTTCATCCCGCGATTGCTGGCCCAGGCGGTCGAGCATAGCAATCCTGACCTGGTGCTTGAGCGTGTGCTGCCGTTGGTGGAGGCCGTGGCTCGGCGTTCAGCGTATCTGGTGCTGTTGACCGAAAACCCCGGCGCGTTGAGGCGTTTGCTGACCTTGTGCGCCGCGAGCCCGTGGATTGCCGAGCAGATCACTCGTTTTCCGCTGCTGCTCGACGAATTGCTCAACGAAGGCCGCTTGTTCAAGCCACCCTTGGCTCCAGAGTTGGCAGCGGAGTTGCGCGAGCGCCTGACACGCATTCCCGAGGACGACCTGGAGCAACAAATGGAGGCTCTGCGCCATTTCAAACTGGCGCACCGCTTGCGTGTCGCGGCGTCTGAAATCGCCGGGCATCTGCCGTTGATGAAAGTCAGCGATTACCTGACCTGGCTGGCCGAGGCCATTCTCGAGCAGGTGCTGGCACTGGCCTGGCGCCAGACAGTGGCCAAATATGGCACACCGTTGCGCAACGACGGGACGTTGTGCGATCCGGGCTTCATTATTGTTGGTTACGGGAAAGTCGGCGGCCTGGAATTGGGGCATGGGTCCGACCTCGACCTGGTGTTTATCCATGACGGCGACCCGCAGGCGGAAACCGACGGCCCCAAATCCATCGACGGTGCGCAATTCTTTACCCGGCTGGGGCAACGGATCATTCACTTGCTCACGGCCCAGACCAACTCCGGTCAGTTGTATGAAGTGGACATGCGCCTGCGGCCCTCCGGGGCATCGGGGCTACTCGTAAGTTCGCTGGGGGCCTTTGCCCGGTATCAGGAAAACGAAGCTTGGACCTGGGAACACCAGGCTCTGGTGCGAGCGCGGGTGCTGGTGGGCAGTCCGGATGTGGGTCAGGCGTTCGAGCAGGTTCGTGCGACTATTTTGGGTAAATCCCGGGACCTGGCGACCTTGCGCCAGGAGGTCAGCGATATGCGTGCCAAGATGCGTGACAACCTTGGCAGCAAGAGCACCGGGGCCGGCACCGCGGCGAATGCCTTCGAGGCCACGGCACCGTTCGATCTCAAGCAGGACGCCGGAGGTATCGTCGATATTGAATTTATGGTGCAATACGCCGCCTTGGCGTGGTCTGAAACACACCCGCCGTTGCTGCGCTGGACGGACAACATCCGCATTCTGGAAGAGCTGGAACACGAAGGGCTGATGCCTGCCGAAGACGCCAGCCTTCTGCGCGAGGTCTATAAGGCCTACCGTTCCGCCGCGCATCGGCAGGCCTTGCAGAAGGACCCGGGAGTGATACCCGGTGACCAGTTCGTGGACGAACGGCGACAGGTGATGAGGATCTGGCGTGAAATGGGGCTAACCTGAAGGGCTTGCCCAGGCCACTGTAGGCGCGAGCTTGTCGAGGCGTCGAACCGTCGCGATGGCGCCAGCAGGTTCAACCCATGCGTTGACTGAGACACCGCCATCGCGACGGTTCGACGCCTCGACAAGCTCGCTCCTACAGTTGCCACACCGTGTTTTGGAGAATTCTCGAGGCGGGGAGGCGTATGCCTCCCCGGTTCGTTTTTGGAAGCCACATGAAAATTCTGATCGTTGGGCCCAGTTGGGTCGGTGACATGGTGATGGCGCAGACACTGTTTCAGTGCCTCAAGCAGCGTCACCCGCAATGCGAGATCGATGTCCTGGCGCCCGAGTGGAGCCGGCCGATTCTCGAACGCATGCCCGAAGTTCGCCAGGCCTTGAGCTTTCCGCTCGGCCACGGCGCGTTGGAGTTGGCGACCCGTCGGCGCATCGGTAAATCCCTGGCCGGCCAGTACGACCAGGCGATCCTGTTGCCCAACTCACTGAAATCGGCGCTGGTGCCGTTTTTTGCCGGTATTCCCAAACGCACCGGTTGGCGTGGCGAGTTCCGCTATGGCCTGCTCAACGACGTGCGCACGCTGGACAAAGAGCGTTATCCGCTAATGATCGAGCGCTTCATGGCCCTGGCTTACGAGCCCGGTCTTGAACTGCCCAAGCCCTACCCGCGCCCGACCCTGCAGATCGACCCGGTGAGCCGTGAAGCGGCGCTGGCCAAATTCGGCCTGGCCCTCGATCGCCCGGTGCTCGCGCTGTGCCCAGGCGCCGAGTTTGGTGAGTCCAAGCGTTGGCCATCCGAGCATTATGCGAAGGTCGCCGAGGCAAAAATTCGCGAAGGCTGGCAAGTCTGGTTGTTCGGCTCGAAAAACGATCATGCGGTCGGCGAAGACATCCGCGCCCGGTTGATTCCCGGCCTGCGTGAAGAGTCCGTGAATCTGAGCGGCGGTACATCCCTGGCCGAGGCCATCGACCTGCTGTCCTGCGCCGACTCCGTGGTGTCCAACGACTCTGGACTGATGCACGTCGCGGCAGCCCTGAATCGTCCTTTGGTGGCGGTCTATGGTTCGACATCGCCGGGCTTTACCCCGCCGTTGGCCGAGCACGTGGAGATCGTGCGCCTGGGCATCGAATGCAGCCCGTGCTTTGATCGCACGTGCCGATTCGGTCATTACAACTGCCTGCGCCAATTGATGCCGCAGGCGGTGAGCGAAGCCTTGCAGCGGTTGCAGGGCACTGCGGTCGAGGTCCACTAGTTTGCGGGTTCTGCTGATCAAGACTTCTTCGCTGGGCGACGTGATTCACGCGTTGCCGGCACTGACCGACGCAGCCCGGGCCATTCCCGGCATTACGTTCGACTGGGTGGTGGAAGAAGGTTTCGCCGAGATCCCGACCTGGCACCCTGCCGTGGGCAAGGTCATTCCCGTGGCCATTCGCCGCTGGCGCAAGAATCTCTGGCAAACCATCAAGAGTGGCGAGTGGAAACGCTTCAAGCAAAGCGTTCGCGCCACCCGATACGACCTGGTCATTGATGCGCAGGGCCTCCTCAAGAGTGCGTTGCTGACTCGCTATATCAAGGCGCCGGTGGCGGGACTGGATAAAAACTCGGCGCGTGAACCGATGGCTGCGCGATTCTATGATCGACGCCTGGCGGTTGCCCGCGGTCAGCACGCGGTGGAGCGCGTGCGTCAATTGTTCGCCATCGCGCTGGGTTACGACCTGCCCAAGGGGCTGGGCGATTACGGCCTGAACGTCGAACGGCTGGTGGAGTTACCGCGCAAGAACCCGTACGTGCTGTTCCTGCATGGCACGACCTGGGATACCAAGCACTGGCCCGAAGCCTACTGGCGCGAGCTCGCCGAGCGGGTTGGTTACCTGGGTGTCGGCGTCAAGCTGGCGTGGGGCAACCCGGCGGAAAAGGCGCGTGCAGAGCGCATCGCCAAGGACATGCGCCACGTCGAAGTGCTGCCCAGACTGAATCTGGCGGGCGTCGGCAAGGTCCTGGCGGGTGCGCAAGCCTGCGTGGCGGTGGACACCGGCCTGGGCCACCTTGCCGCAGCGCTCGACGTGCCGACGCTGTCGCTGTTCGGTCCGACCAATCCGGGTCTGACCGGCGCCTATGGCAAGGCACAGATTCACATCGCCAGCGATTTCCCCTGTGCGCCGTGCCTGCAAAAAAAATGCACCTACCAACCGACGGCCGAAGATGCCCGTCGGTTTGACCTCAAGCGCGAGTGGCCGTTGTGCTTCACGCGTCTGAATCCCGAGCGTGTCGCGACCCGACTGAGCACGTTGCTACTGGCTGAGGAGCTGCGCTGATGCAATTGGCATTCGTCCTGTACAAGTATTTCCCCTTCGGCGGCTTGCAGCGTGACTTCATGCGCATTGCCCTGGAATGCCAGCAACGTGGCAACCAGATTCGCGTCTACACGCTGATTTGGGAAGGCGATATACCCCCGGGTTTTGAAGTGCTGGTGGCGCCGGTGAAGGCGTTCTTCAATCACCGGCGCAATGAAAAACTCAGTGAGTGGATGGCGGCCGACCTGGCCAAGCGCCCGGTGGATCGCCTGATTGGCTTCAACAAGATGCCCGGCCTGGACGTCTATTATGCCGCCGATGGCTGTTTCGAGGACAAGGCGCAGAACCTGCGCAACTCGCTCTACCGACGCTGGGGCCGCTACCGGCACTTCGCCGAATACGAGCGCGCCGTGTTCGCCAAGGATGCCAAGACCGAAGTGCTGATGATTTCCGAGGTCCAGCAGCCGCTGTTCATCAAGCACTACGACACACCGCTGGAGCGCTTTCATCTGCTGCCACCGGGCATTTCCCAGGACCGTCGCGCGCCGCCGAACGCCGCCGAAATCCGCGCCGATTTTCGCCGCGAATTCAGCCTGAAGGACGACGATCTGCTGATGGTGCAGATCGGCTCCGGGTTCAAGACCAAGGGCGTGGACCGCAGCCTCAAGGCGCTGGCCGCGTTGCCCGCTGATCTGAAGAAACGTACCCGGTTGTTTGTAATTGGCCAGGATGACCCCAAATTGTTCCAGATGCAGAGTGCCACGCTGGGGCTTGGCGATAACGTGACATTCCTCAAGGGGCGCAGTGATATCCCGCGTTTCCTGCTCGGCGCTGACCTGTTGATCCATCCGGCTTACAACGAAAACACCGGGACCGTCCTGCTCGAGGCACTGGTTGCCGGTTTGCCGGTGCTGGTCAGTGCGGTCTGCGGTTACGCCCATTACATTGCCGAGGCCGATGCCGGCCTTGTACTGGATGAGCCTTTCGATCAGGGGCAACTGACGCAGTATCTGACCCGGATGTTGAGCGACGCACCTGCACGGGCGGCCTGGTGCCGCAATGGTCTGGCCTTCGCGCAGACGGCCGACCTCTACAGCATGCCGCAGCACGCGGCCGATGTGATTCTGGCGGAGCACGCTTAATGAAGTTGATGCTGGCTGAACCGTTCAAAAGCCTTTGGGCCGGACGCGATCCATTCGCCGAAGTCGAAGGGCTTCAGGGCGAGGTGTACCGTGAGCTGGAAGCGCGGCGCACATTGCGCACCGAAGTGGACGGCAACGGGTTTTTCGTAAAGATTCACCGCGGCATTGGTTGGGGCGAGATTTTCAAGAATTTGCTGACCGCCAAGCTGCCGGTGCTCGGTGCCGGCCAGGAGTGGCGGGCCATTCAGCGCCTTCAGGAAGTTGGGGTGCCGACCATGACGGCTGTCGCCTACGGCGAGAAGGGCAGCAATCCCGCCGACCAGCATTCGTTCATTGTCACCGAGGAACTGGCGCCGACCATCAGTCTTGAGGACTTCAGCATCGACTGGGTCAAGCAGCCGCCAGAGCCAAGGCTCAAGCGCGCACTGATTGCCGAGGTCGCTCGTATGACCGGCATGATGCACCGCGCCGGGGTCAATCACCGCGATTGCTACATCTGCCACTTCCTGCTGCACACCGACAAACCGGTTACGCCTGAGGATTTCAAACTCTCTGTCATCGATTTGCACCGCGCCCAGACCCGCCCGGTAATTACCCAACGCTGGCGCAACAAGGATCTGGCGGCGTTGTATTTCTCGGCCCTGGACATCGGGCTGACCCGGCGTGACAAATTGCGGTTCCTCAAAGGCTATTTCCAGCAGCCACTGCGCCAGATTCTGGCTGAAGAAGCCGCATTGCTTTCCTGGCTCGACGGCAAGGCCAACAAACTCTACGAGCGCAAGCAACGATACGGGGATGCACTCTGATGTCGGGCTGGAAACTCGATCCTGCCTACAGCGATCTGGCCGAGGACTTCGGCACCCTCGAGGCGGTTTTCGCCCTCAAGGGGGAGCAGTTGACCCGCGACCCGTTGTCCGAAGTCGTCCGGGTCCAGCGCAATGGCATCAACTATTACGTCAAGCGCTACGTAGGCGCTGGCAAGGGCTTGCGTCGTTACCTCGGCAAGCCGCGGGTGAAGATGGAGTGGCAGAACCTCAAGCGTTTTGCGAAGTGGGGCATCCCAACGGCTGAAGTGGTTGCCTGGGGGCTTGAGCGGCGTGGTGCGGCCTATGATCGCGGGGCGATGATCACCTTGGAGCTGCCGCATACCGAAGACCTCAATGCCTTGGCCGAGCGCAACGATCCTAAACTGAAGGATCGCGCCTGGGTCGACCATATCAGTCGGCAATTGGCGGCCTACACCCGGACCATGCACGACAACCGCTTCACTCATAACGATCTCAAGTGGCGCAATCTGTTGGTCGATGATCAGGGGCAACTGTTTCTGATCGACTGCCCCAATGGTGATTTCTGGCGTGGTTTCTGGCTCAAATACCGGATTTCCAAGGACCTGGCGTGTCTCGACAAGGTGGCCAAGTACCATCTCTCGGCGACCCAGCGCCTGCGTTTTTACTTGCAATATCGTCAGCGTGCGCGGCTTAACGCGGCCGATAAAAAACGCATCCGGCATGTGGTGAGATTTTTTGAGGGACGCGAATGACTGATTTCCTGGCCGATGAAGACCGTGCGTTGCTGGAACGCCATGGGCTCGGCACCTTCGAAGCACTGTGGGCCAAGCAACTGGAAGCCGTGGATGAACCCAATACCGTGCGCGGTGGCTGGAGCAGTGTGTTCAGGCTGGATCTTGAAGGGCATGGTTTTTACCTCAAGCGCCAAAGCAACTATCAGATGCACACCCTGCATGCGCCTTTTGGCGAACCGAGTTTTGCCCGGGAATTTCGCAATATCAGCCGCTATGAAAAGCTCGGTATCCCGGCACTGAAGGCGGCGTTCTTCGGTGAGCGCAAGGTGGATGGCGATGTCCGAGCGGTACTGCTGACCCGTGCGCTGGATGGCTGGGATGACCTGGACTCACTGTTGCAGCGCTGGCAGGACCTGAGCCCGGCGCAGCACTCGGCCATCCTCAAGGCCTGCGGGCAGCTTGCCCGGCGATTGCACGGCGCACGTCAGGTGCATGGCTGCTTCTATCCCAAGCACATATTCCTCCAGGCCACGGGCGATGGTTACAGCGCTCAATTGATCGACCTGGAGAAAACCCGTCCATTGCTGTTCGGCCATCGCGACCGGGTCAAGGACCTGGAGCCGTTGACCCGCCGGGCTCGGGAATGGAGCGAGGCGCACTTGCGCGAGTTGTTGGCGGCCTACCTGGACCAGCCGCAGGACAGCTCGCTGATCGACAGTTGGTTGTCGCGCCTGACCGCGCGGCGCAGTTACAAGAGGGCGGGCTGATGCGCTTGTCGCAACTCCGAACGGCCGGTCGCCAACCGACGCTGCCGCTGAGTATTTCCCTGGCGGACGCGGCTGGCCAAGCCGATTTGCAATTGTTGAGCCTGTTGCGGGTACTGCCCGGGCAGCGATACGTCGGCGCCGGGATCTGGCGTGGCCGCCCGGTGTTGGCCAAATTGCTGGTCGGCAGCAAGGCGGCCCGGCATTTTCAGCGCGAGCGCGACGGCGTGCAGTTGCTGGCGGCTCAAGGGCTGGCCACGCCGCAATTGTTGGTCGATGGCCTGAAAGAGGGCGAGGGCGGCTGGCTGCTGTTCGATTTCCTCGAAGGCGCCGACAGCCTGGGCGACGCCTGGAAAGCGGTCGAGCACCTGACGCCACTGGCGGATCAGCAGACCGCCGTGCTGGCTGAGGCACTGGGTGCTATCGGGCAGATGCACCGCAAGGGGTTGTGGCAGGAAGACCTGCACCTGGACAACCTTCTGCGCCAGGGTGGACGGTTGTATCTGATCGATGGCGCCGGCATTCGCAGTGAAAGCCCTGGCCAGCCGTTGTCGCGGCAAAAGGTCCTGGAAAACCTCGGCGTATTTTTCGCGCAACTGCCCAAGTCGCTGGAGCCGTTCACTGAAGAGCTGCTGGTGTACTACCTCCTGAGCAATGGCGAACATGCGTTGCTGATGGAAGCCTTGCAGAAGCAGATCGACAAGGTGCGTAGCTGGCGTCTCAGGGACTTCCTGATCAAGGTTGGGCGTGAGTGCACCTTGTTCAGCGTGCAACGTGGGGCATTCGGCTTGCGGGCGATTCGCCGCGAAGAGGAAGCGGCCATGCTGCCGGTACTCGAGCAGGCTGATGCGCTGCTCGATCAGGGCCATCTGTACAAGACCGGCGGCGCGGCGAGTGTGGGAAAAGTCGAGACGGACGGCCGGACGCTGGTCATCAAACGGTACAACATCAAGGGTTTTGCCCACTGGCTCAAGCGCTTCTGGCGGCCTAGTCGCGCGTGGCATTCCTGGCGCGAAGGCAATCGACTGGCGTTCCTGGGGATCGCCACGCCAAAACCCCTGGCAGTCCTGGAAAAGCGCTTCTTCTGGTTGCGCAGTCGGGCTTACCTGGTGACCGAGCACCTGCCGGGGCCGGACATCATCGAGCGATTTGCGCCTTACGTCGAGAATGGCGAAGCGCCCGAAGCCGAACTGGCGGCGTTGGATCACCTGTTCGCCGAACTGATTCGCGAGCGGATCAGCCACGGTGATTTCAAGGGGCACAACCTGTTCTGGCAGCAGGATCGCTGGGCACTGATCGATCTCGATGCCATGTGTCAGCATACTTCGCGCAGCAGCTTTGCCCCCGCCTATGCGCGGGATCGGGCGCGGTTCATGCGTAACTGGCCTGAGCAGAGTGCGTTGTATCAGGTCATTGATCAGCGGCTGCCCAGGGACATCCCCAGCGCCAGCTGAAAACGCCAGGGCGAGCCTGCTCGCGTTGGCTGCCTTCCGGGCTGTGAAGCTCGGAAGGCAGGTTGATGTGAACTCTCCTACAGGCGCCGTCGCCCTTCATGAACTGGGCGTCCCATGGTCACGATGCTAGCTTGCCGGATGTTCTCGGAGGGCAAGATTTGACTATCAAAATGGCTATCACGCTTGGCGTCTGCTCGCTGGTGCTGTCGGGCTGCGGGACCGCACTTACGGTTATGCAACATGAGGAGGATGCAGCGCGTGGCCTGAGGAGGCACAAGACCTACTGCCCGTCGATCCCGCGCATCTATAGCGGGCTGTCCTATGATTTCTGTGTCTTGAATGCGCCGCCAGAACCCGGCGGCTATCTCGCCTCGTTTGTGCTGCTGGATCTTGCGCTGTCCGGAGTAGGTGACACGGTCGTTCTGCCCTACACCATTTATCGGCAGGTGATCGATGGCAACATCGGCATCTACTGGCGAACCACACCCCGATGACGGGCCTCTGTATACCACTGACAACCCGGTGGGTCATTCCTGCCATCTTTTACGCTATAATCCCGCCCTTTAGCTGTCTCTCGCCCCTTGCGAGGGCACATCCATTTTGAGGCGCGTTGCGCCTGCATGCAGACTTAAGAGGCTAGACCCCTGTGGCATTGACGATTCTTGGCCTGTCCGGCGCCCTTAGCCATGATCCTTCCGCAGCCTTGTACATCGACGGCAAGCTGGTCGCGGCAGCTGAGGAAGAGCGCTTCGTACGCGATAAACATGCAAAGAACCGCATGCCCTACGAGTCGGCGAAATTCTGCCTTGAACAGGCCGGTATCAAGCCCTCCGACGTTGACGTGGTGGCAATCCCGTTCGCCCCGATCAGCCTGTTCGGCAAAGCTCGCTGGCACTACGCCAAGCGTTACTGGTATGCACCGGATCGTGCACTCGATGCGATCCTGATGGGCAACCGTCGCTATAAACGCTATCGCAACAAGATCGTCTGGTGCCTCGAGCAACTGGGTTTCGATCCGAAGAAAATCAAGATCGAGCCGGTTGAACATCACCTCGCTCACGCCTCCAGTGCTTACCACTGCTCCGGCTTCAAGGAGAAAACCGCGATCCTGGGGATCGACGGCAAGGGCGAGTACGCCACGACCTTCTTCGGATACGGCGAAAACGGCAAGATCCACAAGATCAAGGAATTCTTCGATCCGGACTCCCTCGGCGGTCTGTACGGCGCGATCACCGAGTTCCTCGGTTTTGAAATGCTCGACGGCGAATTCAAGGTCATGGGCATGGCGCCGTACGGCGATGCCAGCAAATACGATTTCTCGCGCCTGGCCTCCTTCGAAAACGGCGAGTTGGTGATCAACACCGACTACGCCAACGTCATCGGCCTGCGTCGCTATAAAGAGAAGGGCAAGGGGTTCTACTTCTCGCCGAAATTGATCGAGTGGCTGGGTCCCAAGCGCGAAGGCGACATCGCCGACGAGCCTTACATCCACTACGCTGCGAGCATGCAGGCACTGTTCGAAAAACTCGCGCTGCAGATGATCGATCACTACCTGGGCGACGTGCTCAAGGAAACCGGCAAGCTGGCCTTCGCCGGTGGCTGTGCGTTGAACGTCAAGCTGAACCAGAAAATCATTGCTCGCCCTGACGTCAAGGAACTGTTCGTCCAGCCAGCGTCCGGCGATGCCGGCACCGCGGTCGGCGCGGCCGCCTACGTGTCGCACGCCCGTGGCGTGCCGGTCGAGAAGATGGAGCACGTCTACCTCGGCCCGTCGTACAGCAATGAAGACGTGATTGCCGCGTGCGCCCGTCATGCCGACAAGCCGAAATGGCGCAAGCTCGACAACATGCCTGCGCAGATTGCCAAGATCATGGTAGACGGCAACCCCGTGGCCTGGTTCCAGGGTCGCATGGAGTTCGGTCCGCGCGCGTTGGGCGGACGTTCCATCATCGGTTGCCCGAGCGTGGCGGGTGTGGCTGACCGTATCAACCACCAGATCAAGTTCCGCGAGCGCTGGAGGCCTTTCTGCCCGTCGATGCTCGACACCGTTGCCCCGCAGATGATCAAGGTCGATCACCCGGCGCCGTTCATGACCTTCACCTTCGAAGTGGTTGAAGAGTGGAAAACCCGAGTGCCGGAAGTCGTTCACGAAGACGGCACTTCCCGCGCCCAGGTGCTCAAGCGCGAGTACAACCCGCGCTACTACGACATGATGAAGGCGCTGGAAGACCTGACCGGCAACGGCGTGTCGCTGAACACCTCGCTCAACCGCCGTGGTGAGCCCATGATCTGCTCGCCGACGGATGCCCTGAACATGTTCTTCGGTTCCGACCTACAGTATCTGATCATGGAGGACATTCTCGTGGTCAAAGAGGGTGCGGACGCCTATGACACGCTCGGCTGAACGCCATGTGCTGCAGTTCTGCCACGGCTATGACGGTCCGTTCCTGGACTGCGCCCGGCAGTATGCCAGCCTGTTCGCGGGGACCGGTTATCGAGTCACCACGGTGTTTCTCACCGGGGTGGCCGATGCACAAGTCGCCGCGAGCTGCGCGTCGGACGAAGTGTTATTCATGGAGTACAGCTCCAGGGCCATTCGTGGCCTGAAGCTGGGCGCCATCGGCGATCTGCGCAAGATCGCCGCTTCGCGCAACTTCAGTTTCTGCATCGCACACCGATTCAAGCCGATCTACATTGCCCTGCTGGGCACGTCGTTGCCAGTCATTGGCGTTCATCACGCGTTTGATGACTATCAGCGCCCTGGCCGTCGCTTCTTCGCGAATTTCTTCCGCAAACGCCTGAGCCTGCTCGGGGTCTCCGATGCCGTACGCGACGACATCCGTCGTTGCCTGCCGAAATGGCCGGCGGCACGGATCCAGACGCTCTACAACCGCATCAACGTACAGGATCTCCAGGGCGATCACGTCTCCGTCCGTGAGGCTCGGGAAGCCCTCGGTCTGTCGATGGATGCGTGGATTATCGGCAACGTGGGGCGACTGCATCCGGACAAGGATCAGACCACCCTGCTGCACGGTTTTGCGGCGGCACTGCCCGGATTACCGGCCAACAGTCAGTTGGTGATTCTGGGGATCGGGCGACTGGAGCAGGAGCTCAAGGCCATGGCCCGTGAGCTGGGGATCGGTGATCGTGTGCTGTTCCTTGGCCAGGTGCCCGAAGCCCGGCGTTTTTTCCGGGCCTTCGATGTGTTTGCCCTGACCTCCGATCACGAACCGTTTGGCATGGTGTTGCTCGAAGCCATGGCGGCAGGCCTGCCGTTGCTGGCCACCGCTTGCGGCGGCGCCAGGGAGGTGGTCGAAGGCGTCGGCATTCTGTTCCCGTTGGGTGATACCGAACGTCTGGCCCAGGGGCTGCAACACCTGGCTGCGATGGATGACCAGCAGCGGCGCCAGTGCGCCGAACTGATGCTGGAGCGCCTGCGAGAGCGATTCTCCGACCGCGCGGTGCGAGATGCATTCTGGCATCTGCCCAATGTTACGGAACTGGCGGCGAGGGGTTGATGCTCAACCGATTTCAAGGATGGCGCGAGCGTGGTTGGTCGGTGGTCGATGCCCCGACCTACGAGCAGGCCTGGCAACGATACGGCGGCAGTGTTGCGACCCACCCCCTGGTGGTCGAGCGTCTGGCCGGGTTGGCCAACATCCCCGTACGTTATCTGGCGTGGGCGCCAAACGGCGATGTGCAGGCGGCCATCGCCACTTGGGGCCGCGATCTTGCCCTGTCCAAAGACGTGCTCAAGCGTAACGGCAAGAAAGGGCTGTTCGACCTCGGCAATGCCGAAATCATCCTGCCTGCTGCCGTTGATAGCCAGGCACCACTGCGCCATCGCGCCCGTTATCTGTCTGCGCTGAATGAAGGTCGCTTCAGCGGTATCAAGCTGCAGGCCGAACAGTTGGCCATGGCGCGCACGCCTGAAGAACTGTCCAAGAAGTTTCGCTACAACCAGCGGCGCGAGTTGCGTTTGCTGGAGGAGGCGGGTGGTGTGGTGCGTCCGGTCAGCGAGTTTTCCAGCGCCGAGCTGGCTGCCATCTACTGTGATCTGTTCCTGCGCCGCTGGGGATTTCCGGCGACTGGCGCTGAGCGCATGGCCGAGGTGGTCGAGTTATTGCGTGAGCTGCTGATCGGCTCGGTGATTTTCCTCAACGATGCACCCATTGCCATTCAATTGGTGTATCGCGTTGAAGCGCCGCAATGGATCAGTGTCGAGTACATCAACGGCGGCGTCGACCCGCAGACCCGTGAGTTCAGCCCCGGTAGCGTCTTGAGCTTCCTCAATACCCAGAGTGCCTGGGAGCACGCTCGGGCGCTGGACAAGCCCCTGCGCTTTTCCTTTGGTCGTGCGGACCGTGAATACAAGGACCGCTGGTGTAACCCTGTGCCGGTCTTTACCGTATGAGTGCGCCCATGAGTCGCAAACAACAACTGCTCAAGCGTCACCGGCGCAACAAACGCATCGGCCTGCTGATTGCCCTGGTGCTGCTGATTGCAATCGGTGTGCTGGTGGCCTGGTGGCTACCGCTGGTGCTGGCGATAGTGGGCTGGATCGCTCACGAGGCCTGGTTTGCCGACCATCTGTTCTACTCGCCCAAGGACGATTACGCCTACAGCTTCCCGCCTTACACGCCGCAACCCAGGGTTCACCTGGACGGTGAGCGTCTGCGCCTGGATGACGGGGTCATACTGGTCGATGACGCGACCCTGATCCTGGCAGTGCAAATCAAAAGCAGCTGGCTGGGGCGCTTTTTCGACCCGGCCGTGGAGTTGTCCGGTGGCGATCACGCCGATTGGCAGACGTTCGAGCGGGGTGCGAATGGGCTGCGCTACCTCAACCTGAGTGGTCAGGCGCAGGTGCTGTCCCGGGGTGACCTGCGCCTGCGCGGGCGCTTTTGCCGGGTGTCTGGCGAGCCGGTGCTCTGGGCCTTCGAACAACCGGACTACCGTCGTCACCGGGTGATGGTCATCGCCCCTCATGCCGATGATGCCGAACTGGCGGCTTATGGTTTGTACAGCCAGGCCGACGAAGCCTGGATCGTAACCCTGACCGCCGGGGAAATCGAAGCACAACATTATCAACAGATGGGCCTGGATCCGGTTGAAGCCGCGCGTCTCAAGGGACGATTGCGCGCCTGGGACAGCATCGCCGTGCCGCGCTGGGCGGGTGTACCCCAGGAACATTGCGTACAGCTGGGCTATTTCTGCCTGCAACTGGCGGCCATGCGAGATGCCCCGTCGCAGCCGATGGGGTCGCGCGAAGCACAGATGCACGACACCCGGTTGTTCCGTCAGTTGAACCCCTTCGCTCTGCCGGGCGATGCCGATGGCGCACCGACCTGGAACAATCTCGTGGCCGACCTGCGCGAGTTGCTGTTGCGGGCACGGCCGGAAGTGATCGTGCTGCCACACCCGACACTCGATCCGCACCCTGATCACATTTGTGCACAGCAGGCGGTGCTCGAGGCCCTGCACGGCCTGCAATGGCAGCCGACGACATTGCTCGGTTATGCCAACCACCTGCACGACAATGACCGTTGGCCCATGGGAGATACCGGTCACGGCATCGCATTGCCGCCGGTGTTCGATTCGGCGATCGTGATGCAGCCTTATTGCCTGCCAGTGCCCGTGCCACTTCAGCGTGATAAAGCCATGGCGCTGGCAATGATGCACGACCTGCAGCCGCGCATGCCGTTCAAGCGCCGCCTGAGGCGGTTGATACAGCGGTTACTGGCCAGTAGAGTGCCGCCCACCTATGGAGAGAATGAGTTCTTTCGCAAGGCGGTCCGGCGCCACGAGCTGCTCTGGCTTCTGAAGCATGGCGAGCCATCCAGGCCCCAGAATTGAACTACAACCCTGCCTGTAAAAGGCAGTGTTCCCAGTATTTACAGTGAGTTTTCCGTGATCAATCTATGCCCGCGTATTTTGTTCCTGATGCCCTATTTCGGGCGCTGGCCTTTCTGGATGCCGTTTTTCCTGGAGAGCTGCCGACGCAATCCTGATATCGACTGGCTGTTCTTCAGTGACTGCGGGGTTCCTGACAACCTGCCGCCCAACGTCACCATCGAGTGCATGACATTCAGCGATTACTGCGGCCTGGTGTCCCAGCGCCTGGAAATCGATTTTGCACCGACCCAGGCCTACAAGTTGTGTGACATCCGCCCGGCGTTTGGGCTGATCCATGCCGATCGCCTGGAAGGTTATGATTTCTGGGCTTTTGGCGATATCGATCTGGTGTACGGCGATCTGCGCAGTTACTTCACGGCGGATCGGCTCGCTTCCTATGACCTGTATTCGACTCACGAGCGGCGAGTGGCGGGGCATCTGTGCCTGATCCGAAATACCGAGCGAAAACGTCAGTTGTTCAGGCAGATCGAGGACTGGCAGGCGCGATTTACTGACCAGAAGCACCACGCCCTGGACGAAGGTGCTTTCAGCCGGATTTTCCTCTGGCGCAAGAATTTCCCGGAACCCTTGTTCAAGTTGGTGGGCAAGTTCAACCCGTGGCGCCGCCGCAGCGAGTTCACCGAGGCTTTCAGTACGCCGGGCGGTTGCATCAAGTGGCACGACGGGACGGAAAACTTCCCGCATCGGTGGTTCTGGCGTAACGGCACGTTGACCAACGATCGCGATGGCGAGCGTCAGTTTCCGTACTTCCATTTCGTCTGCTGGAAGCGCAACGAATGGCCGCAGTTACCAGAACCGGATCCGGCAGAGATCAAGCGCCTGGCCGCCGAACCTGCCTGGATAATCGACGAAACCGGCTTTCACCGGGGCGCGTTATGAGTCAACGGTTGAAAGTGCTGCAGTTGCAGCCTGACTACAACGTCAAAGCCCATGATTTCGCCGACCTGGCCGAACAGATCGTCAAGGCTTTGCCGGGCGATCGCTATGAAGTGACCGCGGCCTTCCTGCGGGGCAAGCCTGGACCGGGTGAGGCGGTGAGTCGTGCTGCACGCTCGGTGTATTTCGAGTTTTCCGACAAGTCGCTCAAGGGCATGCGTATACGTGCCATGTGGCGGCTGTACCAGTTTTGCCGCAAAGAAAAATTCGATGTGGTGATCTGCAACCGTTTCAAGCCGGTGAACATGATGCTGGCGCTCAACCGCTGGCTGAAGGTGCCGCTGTGCATCGGTATCTCCCACGGTTTTGGCGAGTACGACCGGTTTTACCGGCGTCGCCAGACCCAGCGCCTGATCGATCATCACTGGCGTTTCGTCGGAGTGTCGCCGGCAGTCAAGCAGTACCTGCTGGACTGCGACTGCGGTTTCACTGACCAGAACACCTGGGCCATTACCAATGCGATCGACATCGACCAGGCTGAAGGTTTGCAGCACAGCCGCGAGCGTGCCCGGGAAATGCTCGGCATCGATCCTTCGGTACGCTTGATCGGTGCGCTGGGTCGGCTGGTGCCGGTCAAAGGGCACACCTACCTTTTACAAGCGTTCGCGGCACTCAAGGACAAATACCCCGACACCCAGCTGGCGATCATTGGCGCAGGTCGCGAAGAGTCTCGCCTGGCGGCCGAGATCGAGCGTCTGGGGCTGACCGGACGTGCGCATTTGCTGGGTTTCAAGGAAAACGCCCTGCAGTACGTTCGCGCCTTCGATATCTGGACAATGCCCTCGCTGGCCGAAGGGCTCGGGCTGGCGCTGCTCGAAGGCATGAGCGGGCACCTTCCGGTCATCGCCTCGAACGTGCCCGCGATGCTGCCCCTGATCCAGGGGGCGGGCGGTCTGGCAATCACCCCCAAAGATGTGCCGAGCCTGGTCGCAGCACTGGATAGCTATCTCGCATTGTCAGATGACGATCTCAGGGCCAAAGGTGAGCAGGCCTATCGCTATCTTCAGGAGCAACACGATATCGAGGTGTTCCGCCAGGAATACCTGAATCTGATCGACACTGGCTTGAGCCAGGCCCGCAAGGAGCAGTCATGAGCGACGCACAACCCATCGTCACGGTCATCATCGCGTCGTATAACCACGGACGTTACATCGAGGACAGCATTCTCAGTGTGCTGAATCAGACCTATCCCAATATCGAGCTGCTGGTGGTCGATGATGGCTCCAGTGATGACAGCGTCGAGCGGATCAACGCCTTGCAGGCGCTACACGGTTTCGATTTCCGTGTGCAACAGAATCAGGGGCTGACCAATACCCTTAACGGCGCCATTGCGCGGGCAAAGGGTAGTCTGATCGTGCCCTTCGGTTCCGATGACATCATGTTGCCCGAGCGCATCGCCATCCAGGTGGCGCATATGGACGGCAAACCGGAGGTCGGCATTTGCGCCGGGAATATCGAGCTGATGGACGCTGAAGGGGTCGCGTACCCGGAATCACGTCAGCGCCGCGATGTGCCGTTTCGTCGTCTGGACTTCGATGACATGTTCCTCGAACGCAAGCCTTATCCGCCGGCGCCGACCCTCATGATCCGTCGCGAGGCCCTGGAGAAAGTCGGTGGCTTCGATCCGACGATTCGCCTGGAGGATTTGCTGATCGAACTGAAAGTGACCCATGCCGGGTATTTTATCGATGGTTTGAACGTGCTGATGGCGCGCTATCGCAAGCACGCCACCAACTCCTACAAGAACCACCGCTTCATGATCGACAATATCCTGCGCACCTACGCCCTGTTCAGCGATCATCCGAAGTACGAGTTCGTGCGTTACCGTTTCCTGAGTTCGATGTTCCTGAAAACGGCCAATCGCGACCGCACGCTGGCGCGCGAATTGCTGGCGCAGATTCCGTTCAGGGCGTGGAACAAGAAGACCTGGCGCGGGCTGGGGCGCTTGTACTTTTCACCGCTTGAGAAGGATTAAGCCCGCACCGGCAGGTGCGAGCCTTCATCCTGCGGCTGTCTCATCGGGCGGATGAGGCAGTCGCAAGCACCTGTTTATGCAGGGTGTCCACCGCCGACGGCGAGGCTGTCACGGCATACCCTTGCAGCAGCGCCTGCAAATGCTCTTCGAACAGCCAGCGTCGATCGACGGTGTAGCGCTGCATATGGCGCAGGTTGCGCTGGCGCAGCGACAGGCTCAGTGATGACGGGAAGATGCGCAGGTCGGCGACGTCGATCAGGCCGAATTCTCCATCCTCCAGAACCAGCACGTTACCCAGGTGCAGTGAGCGGAAGTACACCCCTTGCTCGTGGAGTTGCGCCATGAACTTGCCAAAGCGCTCCACCAGCGCCTGACGCACTTCCGGTGCTGTGATTCCTTGGAGTACCTGGCGCAGGGTGTGACCCGGCAGGGGCGTGTAATGCACGGCACTGCTGCCATCCTCCAGGCGATAAAGCTCCAGAATCCGTGGCGTCGGGAAACCCATGTTGCGCAGCCGCTCGCTGTTGACAGCAAAGCGTTCGGAATAGGCATTGAAGCTGCCCGAGGTGTACCAGCGACGCGGCCGGAACAACTTCAGGAAACTGCCATCGACAAGGCGCAGCACTTTTGGTCCCAAGCCATCTTCTTCGATAATCCGGGCGTCGGCGCTCATCGCTTCCAGGGCTGGCTGGGTCAGGCGCTTCACGGACATCGTCAGCAAGCGACCGGCACGCTGGTTGATGCTCAAGGCGGCAATCAGTGCCAAGGGTATCCATAGCAGAAACCAATGCTCCTTGGGTCGGGAAAGAATTCCGCCGCCTTCGGTGAGGCCGCCGCCGATACCGAACACCAACCAGGTCGACGCGATGATGAGCAGTGGTTGCAAGCGTTGGCGCCAACTGCTCAGCAATGCCCAGGCTTGAATGAACAACCAGGGGATGAGTCCGATGATACCGACGTAGTACAGCACGCCGAGGGCGAAGTTGTGCGGCTCTGCCAGCGTATATCCCACGCCGACATCGACATCCAGGCTGGCATCGTAGCCATGGCCAAGCCATGGCCGTTCGGCGATTTTGTGCAGGACGAACTGCCAGATTTCGAAACGGTAGGAATTGCCTCGATCAAGGATCATGCTCGAGAAAAGCACCAGCACTGCCGCACCGCCGACACCCATGAGACCCAGCAGCAGGAGTGAGCGACGGTTCCAGCAGATGAAGCTCAGCCACAATGCCGCCAGCGTCAGGCCGACCAGTGGAGTGCGCGAGCCGGTCGCAATGACCGCCGCGAACATGACTGCCATGGCGGGGATACTCAGCCAAAGTATCTGTGGGCGTTTACACGTCATGCTCAAGCTGAGCCAGTAGGCGCAGAAGAAGGCGAACAGGTGCGAGCTCAACAGCGGGTTATCGAACGCACCTCCGCCAATCATGCGCAAACCCGGTGCGTAAATCCCGACAAACACGTAGAGGTAGCAGATTGTCGCGATCAGCCCGACGATCGCGGCACTGAACAGCAGCGGTTGGATGACTTCGCTGCGATGGCGAATCAACAGGTAGCAGCCTGCAAACAACATCAGCAAATGCAGGGGCGGCTTGAGTTTGCCGGAGAACCCGTCATCGCCAGGGCTCCAGGCAAGGCTGATCAACGCCCAGGCGGCAAACAGCAACACCGCGATAAAGATCGGATCGCGCAGCAGTTCCCTGAGCTCGCGCGGACGCATGCACAACGCAATCAATGTCGGGATGCTGAACAACCCGTAGTAGAGCTTGTGAAGCAGGCTGCGATCCGGCAAGAAAAACATCGAGCACAAAAGCAGAAAATAGCCCGCAGGAAGAATCCAGAGGCAGATGAAGTCGAAGACTCGATTGGGGGTACTGCTCAAACCACTGAGTTGCATGTTGGAAAATTCAATCCTGAAGTTGATCGGCCAATCCGATGGTGGCCTTATGATACTGTTTGCGTCGTCTAACAATAACAGCCTTTATGCGATTGCCAGAATCCTGAGGAAGCTGTGCTAAAGTCAGCGTCCTTTTTATCGACATTCGCGTGATATGACCGACTCCAGTCTCTCCGCAAGCCCTTCGAGCTTGAAAATCTATTTCCGCCTGCTGGGTTACGTCCGGCCCTACATCAGCCTGTTCCTGATCAGCATCGTCGGTTTTCTGATTTTCGCCTCGACGCAGCCAATGCTCGGGTACATCCTCAAGTATTTCGTCGATGGCCTGTCCAATCCCGAGGCGGTGCTGTTTCCCAGCGTGCCTTACCTGCGCGACCTTCAACTGCTGCAAGCCGTGCCGTTGCTGATCATCCTGATCGCCGCCTGGCAGGGGTTGGGATCTTATCTGGGCAACTACTTCCTGGCCAAGGTTTCGCTTGGGTTGGTGCACGACCTGCGTGTGCAGTTGTTCAATAACCTGTTGGTGCTGCCGAACCGATATTTCGACAAGCATAACTCGGGTCACCTGATTTCCCGCATCACCTTTAACGTAACAATGGTTACAGGGGCGGCAACAGATGCGATCAAGGTCGTAATCCGTGAGGGTATGACGGTTATCTTCCTGTTTGCCTCGTTGCTGTACATGAACTGGAAGTTGACCCTGGTGATGGTCGCGATCCTGCCACTGATTGCGTTCATGGTGGGCAACGCGAGCAAGAAATTCCGCAAGCAGAGCAAGAAGATCCAGGCCGCCATGGGCGATGTCACGCACGTGGCGTCGGAAACCATCCAGGGTTATCGCGTCGTGCGCAGTTTCGGCGGGGAAGTCTACGAAGAGAAACGCTTCCTCAATGCGAGCCAGGGCAATACCGACAAGCAACTGCGCATGACCCGCACGGGCGCCATTTATACGCCGCTGCTGCAGTTGGTGATTTATAGCGCGATGGCGGTGCTGATGTTCCTGGTCCTGTACCTGCGGGGCGATGCTTCCGCCGGTGACATGGTGGCCTATATCACCCTGGCCGGCCTGCTACCCAAACCGATCCGCCAGTTGTCGGAAGTCAGTTCGACCATTCAGAAAGGCGTCGCCGGTGCCGAAAGTATCTTCGAGCAACTGGACGTTGAACCGGAAATCGATACCGGGACCATTGAACGTGATGCCGTTACCGGTCGTCTGGATGTTCGTCATCTGAGCTTCACGTACCCGGGCACCGAGCGCCAGGTACTCGACGACATCAGTTTTTCCGTCGAGCCAGGGCAAATGGTCGCGCTGGTGGGGCGCTCGGGCAGTGGCAAGTCGACCCTGGCCAACCTGATCCCGCGCTTCTATCACCATGACAAGGGCGAGATACTGATCGATGGTGTCGAGGTCGAGCAGTACAAGTTGCTCAACCTGCGCAGACACATTGCCCAGGTGACCCAGCATGTCACCCTGTTCAGCGACACGGTGGCCAACAATATCGCCTATGGCGATCTGGCTGGCGCCCCCCGTGAAGACATCGAAAAGGCTGCGAAAGATGCCTATGCCATGGACTTCATCGCACAATTGCCCCAAGGCCTGGACACCCAGGTCGGTGAGAACGGCGTATTGCTGTCTGGCGGCCAGCGCCAGCGTCTGGCGATCGCCCGGGCATTGCTGAAGAATGCACCGCTGCTGATTCTCGACGAGGCCACTTCGGCCCTGGACACCGAATCGGAGCGACACATCCAGGCTGCTCTGGATCAGGTCATGAAGGGACGAACGACGCTGGTTATCGCTCACCGTTTGTCGACTATCGAGAAAGCCGATCTGATCCTGGTCATGGACCAGGGGCAGATCGTCGAGCGGGGTACGCACACCGAGCTGCTGGCTCAGAATGGTTACTACGCCCGCTTGAATGCCATGGGGCTCGATGCCCCGGTAGAAAACATCGCGTGAGCCTTGCGCGGTCAATCATGTAGGTCAGTGACCACAAAGATCGCAGCCTGGGGTCATCAACCCTGAACAGGCTGCGATCTTTCATTTTTGCTCCTCGGAGGCGTGCCATGCGCCGGCCCCGCACCAACCCTGTGCTAATATCCCGCCCTTGTTCATTTTGTATGTGGAATGCTCCATGAAGTTGTCCATGCCGCGATTCGATCTAGCCCCAGTATTGGTGGTCGGCGATGTCATGCTCGACCGCTACTGGCATGGCGGGACCTCACGGATCTCCCCTGAGGCACCGGTTCCGGTGGTCAAGGTCGAGCAAATCGAGGATCGCCCGGGCGGCGCTGCGAACGTTGCCTTGAACATTGCCGCGCTGGGCGCACCCGCCTCGCTGGTCGGTGTGACTGGCGACGACGAAGCCGCCGACAGCCTGGCCAATAGCCTCAAGGGTGCTGGCGTGCGAGCGATGTTCCAGCGTATTGCGCATCAGCCGACCATTGTCAAACTGCGGGTCATGAGCCGTCACCAGCAATTGCTGCGCATCGACTTCGAAGAACCGTTCGCGACCGACGCCCTGGCGCTGGGCGACCAGGTCGGCGAATTGCTGGAAGGCATCAAAGTGCTGGTGCTGTCCGACTACGGCAAAGGCGCGCTTAAAAATCACCAGGTGCTCATCCAGGCCGCTCGTGCCCGTGGCATCCCGGTGCTGGCCGACCCGAAGGGCAAGGATTTCTCGATCTACCGTGGCGCCAGCCTGATTACCCCCAACCTCAGCGAATTCGAAGCGATCGTCGGCCGTTGCGTCGATGAGCACGACTTGGTGAATAAAGGCGCTCAGTTGATGCATGACCTCGAGCTGGGTGCTCTGCTCGTGACCCGGGGCGAACATGGCATGACCCTGTTGCGCCCGGATCATCCGGCGCTGCACCTGCCGGCGCGCGCGCGGGAAGTGTTCGACGTGACAGGTGCCGGCGATACGGTGATCTCCACTTTGGCGGCGGCGATTGCGGCCGGTGAAGAACTGCCCCACGCGGTGGCGTTGGCCAACCTGGCGGCAGGCATCGTCGTCGGCAAGCTCGGTACGGCGGCCATCAGTGCTCCGGAACTGCGTCGGGCCATTCAGCGTGAGGAAGGTTCCGAGCGCGGTGTGCTCGGCCTCGAGCAACTGCGACTGGCGGTTGACGACGCTCGCGCTCACAAGGAGAAGATCGTCTTTACCAACGGTTGCTTCGATATCCTGCATGCGGGGCACGTGACCTACCTTGAGCAGGCACGGGCACAGGGTGATCGCCTGATCGTTGCCGTAAACGACGATGCGTCGGTCAGTCGCCTGAAAGGTCCGGGGCGGCCGATCAATAGCGTCGACCGGCGCATGGCGGTGCTGGCGGGGCTCGGTGCGGTAGACTGGGTGATCAGCTTTTCTGAGGGTACTCCGGAAAATCTGCTGCGCGAGGTCAAGCCGGACGTGCTGGTCAAGGGCGGCGATTACGGCATCGACCAGGTGGTCGGCGCGGACATCGTGACGGCCTATGGGGGAGCGGTAAAGGTACTGGGGTTGGTGGAAAACAGCTCGACAACGGCGATTGTCGAGAAGATCCGCAGCCGTTGAACAAGATTAAAAGTTCCCGTTCCTGTCTGAGCATGAGCGGGTTTAATTGTGGGGGCTGACCGCACCGATGAAGTCCGCGGGGAATGTCTCAATGCTTTTGCTTGCTTTTTTTCAGTGGTAAAAGATTGATGAAAGTCATGCTTCTGGTGATGGACGAGCAGCGCGTCATTCTGGATCGCCTGTATGAAATCGTGCAGCAGAACTGCGACGAGTGCGTGATCTATCGCCTGAGCAAAAAACAGCAAATGAACCTGGGGCCGTTTCTCGCGTCTGTCAATTATCAGACGTTTGACCGGGTTGTCATCTTCTCCAGGGTCAAGCGCCTGGTCCCACAACTCAGGGTGTTGAAGTGCATTCCCGGCCTGATATTTCTTGAGCACGATGCTTATCAGAACTACATGCCCGAGAGTAAATATCAAAGGGTTTACTCGCGCCTGTACAGCCGTCTGCCCAGTTCGCGTGCGCTGGTGTCCGGCGCGGTAGTGGCGCGTCGGATGCAGTCGGAGAATATTGATGCCGTGTTCGTTTCAAAGGGATATGACGAACAGATGTTGCATAACACGGGAAGTGTGCGGGATATCCCCGCTGGCTTCCTGGGTAGCCTGAAAAGTACCGAGTATTCCCAGCGCAAGGCACTGCTTGAAGTACTCGCCCGGCGCACCGGCATGTTGGTGACCCGCACCAAGTCGGGTGCTGAATACCTGGAAATGCTCAATCGCATCAGGATCTTTGTGAGTGCCGACATCGGCATGAACGAATTCATGATCAAGAACTTCGAAGCGATGGCTTGCGGGTGTGTTCTGCTGGCATGGAGTCAGGGCGAAGAAGACCAATTGCTCGGCTTTGAGGATATGCACAACACGGTGTTCTACCGCTCCGAAGAGGAAGCGGTGGAAAAACTCAGGTTGCTGCAAAGTGACCCGGAACTGACAGCGCGGATTGCCAGTAACGGACAGGCATTTGCCGAAAGCCGGTATTCCTTCGCTCGGGTGGGCCGTACGCTCGCGACCGAAATCCAGCGTGAAATGCGCCCTTGGCAGCCTCCGTCGGCATTCACGCGTTTGTGGGTCAAGGTGCGTTACGGTATGCAGGTCCCGCTGCAGTGATGGCCGACAGCCAACCACCACACGATGAGCACATGGCGCTGGATGCTCTGCCCGGTGGGCACCAGTCCATTCCCGATGGGTTGCCTCAGGCGCTCCAGGAGTGTCTGCGCAAAGCGGCTCGGGTGGTGCTAGTGGCCAACAATCCCGCCATCAGCCCGGACGATTTCCAGGCATTGGACATCGGCTCTGACGATGTCGTCGTCAGCTTCAACAAATGTGTCCTGGCGACGCTGCTTACGCCACGCAGCGTCAATCTGTTCGTACACGGGTTCAACGCACCGGACGCCTATTTTTTCGGCCTTCCTTATGGGCCCGGGGTGCAACGAATCCTGGATCACCCTGATGCGCGTTGTTTCACCCTGCTGGTCGGGTGCACAGGGCAAATGTGCCCACTGCCTGGGGTGGCGCTTTTCTGGGAACGGATTCCGTTGCCGGCGCTGTGGAACTACCCCGTCGATCGTCCGGACGGCAAGCGTTACGTCGGACCGACCACTGGCTTCAATGTGTTGGTATTGCTGGATTGGTTGCGCGCCCAGGCGGGTTACGACTTTCAACTCGTGACTCTGGGCTTTTCCAATGAGGCGGGCAAACGTTGGGGCGGGCATGCCTGGGATTATGAGCGTGACTGGTTGCAGCGGTCGGGTGTGACGGCGATACCGCTGCGGCCTCGCCGGTGGTGGCGGAAACTGTTCGGTCGAAGGTGACTGCGGGACGGTTGTCTGCCGGGCAACAAGATCAAATTTAAAGGGGTGCTGTCGAGTGTTGAATATTGCAGTGGCTTTTTTTGGTATCCCTAGAAATTCGCAGGTCTGCTTTCCTTCCATTCAAGAAAACGTCCTTTCGCGGCTGCCTTCGAATAGCAATGTGAAGTGTTTTTACCATCTGTATGAAATCAACGAAGTGCAGAACTCGCGCTCGGGCGAACAGGGAGAGTTGAAGGCCGACAACTACGAGCCCTTCAAGTCCATGACCGGACAACTGACTTCAACCGATGGCGTGCTTGAGCGCTGGGATTTCGAAAAAGTGAAAGCGCTGGGCGATACCTGGGCGGATGATTATGCCTCGCTTCGCAACCTGATCTTCCAGCTCAATTCGCTGCACACGGTCACGACGATGATGGAGTCCTTCAAACCGGATTTCGTGGTCTTCGTGAGACCGGATATCTGCTTTCACACCGCACTGCCCACGTATGTGTTCAAGCGTGAGCAAGCCCGGCGGCTCAATTGCTACATTCCGGACTGGCAATGGTGGGGCGGGGTCAATGATCGTTTTGCCATATGTGGGCGTGACACTTACGCCGCTTACGGCAAAAGGATCGAGAAAATTTTTGAGTTCACTCAGGTGACGGGCAGGAAACTGCACTCCGAGCGCCTGCTCAAGTTCGCTTTGCAGCAGGCCGGGGCCAGGATTTGCACCCTGGACACCCAAGCCTCGCGGGTGCGTATCACCGGAGCATTTGCCGAAGAGTCGTTCTCGCCCAAGCGCGGCATGGGCAAGCGCGAGAATCGCTACTTTCATTTCTTTGCGCGACTGCGCACCTGGATGGACAAGCGGCGCAGCTGATCCGGTCCGGGGTGTGGGTGTTTACTTGCGCAGACCTGCGCGCATCAGACGAACCAGCCCCAGGGCCTTGACGCTCAGCTTCTTCAAGCCCTGTCGGGGTGCCTTCGGTATTTGCAGTCCCTGTTGAACCACCCATTCTTTCCAGCGAATCCGCTCTTCGCTCACGGTCCAGCCTTGCTGGATGGCAAAGCTTTCGGCGAGGTACAGGCCGCGAGTGCTGGCGGGTATGAGCTTGTCGCGCTTGAGCGTGTACAGCTCGGCCAGCGGCCGGCCATCCTTGAGGGGCATCAGGTACAGGTCCGGACGTTTGCGATCCAGGCGTGCCACCAATTGGTCGCCTTCGAGCCGCTCGTCGACATGAAACAGGCTCAGGGACTTGGCCTCACGGGGCACTTCCAGGCGCAGGTCATAGATCAACTGCAGCGAGGCGGTCGGCAGATGCACATAGGCCTGTGGCCGCTCGATCAGTGGCAGGTTGGCGCAACGCACAGGTCGCGCCGCTCCGGATAGTGGCGTCAGGCGAAAAGGCAGTGCCTCGCGGTAGTGCAATGCAGACGAGTAGGGCGCTGGTAGCCAGGTGTCATTGAATCGTCCACCGAGCCAACCTTCCGGGGTTTCCAGCAGGCATTCCTCGGCAATCTCCTGGATAGCGGTGTGCAGCGGCAGGTTCAGTTCGTGGGCGGGGACGTAACCGGAAATCAGCTTGAGGACCACATCCCCGCGGTCCTGCCGCCGCTGGCGCACCAGCACCCAGTAATCACGATTCTGCCAATGCAGAGTCAGTCGCACCGAGACCCCGAGGTTGGCCAGTTCCAGGGCGAACCGCTCGTTGTCGGCCACCGTCACCGGGCGGCGCCGATGCAGGGTCTGGGAAAAATTGAGCGGCATGCCGACGCTCTGGTAACTCAAGCCTTCGGGGGACGCTTGCACGAACAGCGGCAGGGTCTTGAAGTTGCTCGGGTTCTTTCTTATGAGCGTACGCGGCATGTCGGCTCCTGCTTAAGGCCGCGAGGCGGCATCAGTTTTTGCCCAGAACCTGGGCAACGGTCGCGACGTTGTGGGCGAGGTGCAACGGGTTGATGGTCCCGACAATAGCACTGGCTACACCCGGATGTGCAAACAGCAACTCGAAACTGGCGCGCACCGGGTCCACGCCCGGGCTCAAGCAGACGTGTCCGCTGGCGAGGGCTTTTTTGACCAGGATGGCTTTGCCGTGAGCAGCAGCATAGTCAATGACCGCTTTCTCGTGCTGCTCGTTCAAATTGTAGGTGACCATTGCACAATCACCTTGCTCCAGTGCCTTCAAACCGCCGTCGACAGTTTTGCCGGAAAAACCAAAACCGCGAATCTTGCCTTCGGCCTTGAGCGTGGCAAGGGTGGCATAGACCTCGCTGTCGTTGAGAATTGCCAGATCGTTGCCGTCGGAGTGCACCAGCACCAAGTCGATGAAATCCGTTTCCAGACGTTGCAGGCTGCGCTCCACCGAGAGCCGGGTATGTGCCGCGCTGAAATCGTGACGTGACTGACCGTCGGCGAACTCCTCGCCGACCTTGCTGACGATGACCCAGTCCTGACGCTGGCCCCGCAACAGAGGGCCGAGACGCTCTTCGCTGTGGCCGTAGGCCGGCGCCGTGTCGATCAGGTTGATACCCAGGTCACGCGTCAGCTTGAGCAGCCGGCGTGCGTCCTCATCGTCGGGAATCTGGAAGCCATTGGGGTATTTCACGCCCTGGTCACGGCCCAGTTTGACCGTGCCCAGGCCCAATGGTGAAACCAGCAGGCCGGTGCTGCCCAAGGGGCGATGCAGGCTGTGCAGTGTGGGTACGCTCATGGCAGCAATTGCTCCCAGGCCGGGACGCCCATCGGCGGTTTCGGCAGTTCTGGCAATGGCCCCGGGTGGCCTGGCTGGATGCCGTCACGTTGCAGGGCGCTGATGACGCGGTCGGCGAAGTCCGGCGCCAGCGCCAGTTTGGTCGGCCAGCCCACCAGCAGCCGGCCTTCTTCTGCGAGGAACGCGTTGTCCGGGCGGGTCAGCCCCGATTGCAACGGCTCGGCACGATCCACCCGCAGGGTCGCCCATTGCACCGTGCTCAGGTCGATCCAGGGCAGCAACTGCGCGAGCTCTTTCTGCGCGGTCGCGATCTGCTCCGTCGGCTCGCGGGCGACGCCCTCGGCTTCGGCGATGTCACCGCCCATGTACCAGACCCATTGGCCATCGGCGGCCGGGTGGGTGGTGACGGTGATGCGGGGCTTGGTGCCGCCGCCCAGGCAGTGGGCGTACAGCGGTTTCAGGCCCGGGCCCTTGGCGATGATCATGTGCAGAGGTCGGCGCTGCATGGCCGGCTGGCTCAGGCCCAGGCTCTGGAGCAATGCTGCCGTGCCCGCACCGGCACTGAGGACGATGCGCTGGGCGCGGACCTCGCGCCCGTCGACCTTCAGGCCGACCAGTTCGCCGTCCGCGAGTAGCGGTTCGATATGCTGGCCGGCGAGCAGGCCGTCGCCGGCGAGGTCGGCCAGGCGCCGGACCAGGCTGGGTACGTCGACCACCAGTTCGGCCAGGCGATAGACCTTGCCCTTGAAACGCTTGTCCTGCAGGGCCGGTGGCAGTTGCTCACCCTTGACCTGATCGACACGGCCACGCACGGCTTTGCTGGCGAAGAAACTGGTGAGGTTGCCGGCGAGGGTGCCCGGCGACCAGAGGTAGTGCGCTTCGGACAACAGGCGCACGCCGGACAGGTCCAGCTCGCCTTCACCGGCCAGCGCTTCGCGCCAGCGGCGCGGCATGTCGGCGATGGCTTCCGAGGCGCCGGTCAGCGCACCGTGAAGCGCGTACTTGGCTCCGCCGTGGATGATCCCCTGGGATTTGACACTCTGCCCGCCGCCGAGACTGGCGCTTTCCACGAGTACGGTCGAGAACCCCTGGCGGCGCAGACGTGCATTCAGCCAGAGGCCGGCGACACCAGCGCCGACAATCAGAACGTCGGTGGAAATAACGGATGGCATGCAGCGACCTCAGGGTTTTCCAGGAAGCTGCAAGTTTCAAGCTTCAAGCTTCAAGCTGCAAGCAAGAGGCGCAGATATCCCTCATGTAGCTTGCCGCTTGAAGCTCGTGGATGGGCTAATGGCCGGCTGTTTTTGAGAACAACTGGATCACCACCACGCCCAGCACGATCAGCGCCATGCCCAGCATGGCCGGCACGTCCAGTTTCTGTCCGTAGATGAACAGCGCCGCGACGCTGACCATCACGATGCCCATGCCCGCCCACACGGCGTACGCCACCCCTACCGGCACGGTGCGCACCACCAGGGTCAACATCCAGAAAGCGATGGCGTAACCGGTGATGACCAGAATCAGGGGTAGCGGGGTACTGAAGCCCTTGACGGCTTTCATCGAAACCGTGGCGATCACTTCAGCGCAGATGGCGATAGCCAGATAGTAGTAAGCGGTCATGGGCGGACTCCTTGTGTGACGTGTTGCGTTCTGAGTCGGCATTCTAGAGATTGGCCAGATGCGGTAAAGTCATTACCTATCTGATTTGGAGATGGGTTGATCATGCAATGGGACCTGGACCAGCTGCGTCTGTTTGTCAGCGTAGCGGAGCAGAGATCGTTCTCGGCGGTGGCGCGACAGCAGCGCAAGGCGCAGTCGGCCGTCAGCAGTTCGATTGCCTTGCTCGAAGAAGACCTGGGCATGAGCCTGTTCGATCGCAGCAGCGGTCGGCAACCCAGGCTCACTGAAGCTGGCAATGCCCTGCTGGAGGAGGCCCGGGAAGTACTGCGCCAGTGCGAGCGTCTCAATGGCCGGGCGTTGGCGATGATGCGCGGGGAGGAAGCGCGGCTGCGACTGGCGCAAGATGAAGCAATGCCTTATCAGCCGATCATTGAAAGTTTCGAGGCGCTTGCGGCGCAATTCCCCTGCCTGGAAGTGCAGTTGACCAGCGCCGCCCAGGGCGAGGTTGCGCGCAAACTGGTGGAGCGTCGCGCCGATCTGGGGTTGCTGTTCTTCCATGACCAGATTCCCGAGGCACTTGAGCGACGGGTACTGGGCAGTGTGGAGATGGTCACGGTGTGTGGTGTTGAACATCCGTTGGCGCAACGGGAGCGGGTCGATTGCCAGCAACTGGCACAGCATCGTCAACTGCTGATGTCCACCCAGTCCAGTGTCTACCCCGGCAGCGAGCCGGCCAGCCCTCAGGTCTGGCGCGCCGACAGTTTTTATGTGATGGCCGAATGGCTGGTGCGTGGCCTGGGCTGGGCATGGCTGCCTCGGCATGTGGTGCAGTACCCCACCTATCACGGCCAGATGGTTGAGTTGGACAGCGAATGGATCCCACCCGCGCTGGTGGTTGAACTGGTGTGGCGTCGCGACGAGCCACTCGGACCTGCGGCTCGCTGGCTGGCGGAACGATTTGCCGTGCACTTGCAGGCGATCGGCGGCAAAAGTGGATAAACTCCGCCGCCATGAATAGAACTCTCTACACCGTGCTGTTTTACCTGGGGCTGCCACTGGTAGCGATTCGCTTGTGGCTGCGCGCGCGCAAGGCGCCGGCCTATGCCAAACGCATTGGCGAGCGCTTCTCCCTTGGGCTGCCGGCCATGAAGCCGGGCGGTATCTGGGTGCACGCGGTGTCCGTTGGCGAAAGTATTGCCGCGGCGCCGATGATTCGCGCATTGCTGCAACGCTATCCGACACTGCCGATCACCGTCACCTGCATGACCCCGACTGGTTCCGAGCGCATCCAGGCCCTGTTCGCCAATGAGCCGCGCATCCAGCATTGCTACTTGCCGTATGACCTGCCTTGCGCTGCCGCGCGATTCCTGGATCGGGTCCGGCCTACGCTGGCCGTGATCATGGAAACCGAGTTGTGGCCCAACCATATCCATCAATGTGCCAAACGCGGGATTCCCGTGGCCTTGGCCAATGCGCGGCTGTCCGAGCGCTCCGCAAGGGGGTACGCACGCTTTGGGAAGTTGACGCAACCGATGCTTGCCGAGATGAGTCTGTTCGCCGTGCAAACCGAAGCCGAAGCCCAGCGCTTTCGCGAGCTGGGCGCTCGCGCCGAGACCGTGCAGGTAACCGGCTCAATCAAATTCGACCTGACCATCGACCCCGCGTTGCTACAGCGCGCCGCCGATCTGCGCGAGCAATGGCAGGCGCAGGAACGTCCAGTCTGGATCGCCGCCAGTACCCATGACGGCGAAGATGAGGTGGTACTGGCCGCCCATCGCCGATTGCTCACCGGTCACCCTGATGCGTTGCTGATCCTCGTGCCGCGCCATCCGGAGCGCTTCAATTCGGTGTTCGAGCTATGCCGGCAGCAGGGCTTCTCCACGATCCGTCGTTCCACCGGCGAACCGGTGACGGCAGACACTTCAGTGTTGTTGGGCGACACCATGGGCGAGCTGCTGTTTCTATATGCCCTGGCGGACAGCGCGTTTGTCGGCGGCAGCCTGGTGCCCAACGGTGGCCACAACCTGCTGGAGCCCGCGGCTCTGGCCAAACCGGTGATCAGTGGCCCGCACCTGTTCAACTTTCTGGAAATCGCTGCACAGTTGCGCAGTGCCGGGGCGTTGCAGGAAGTGGAAGACGCCGACGGCCTGGCATTGGCCGTGCAACGCCTGTTCGAATTACCCCGCGATGCGCAGCGCATGGCCGAGGCCGGTTTGAAGGTGATGCGCACCAATCAGGGTGCCTTGCAGCGCCTGCTCGATGGGTTGGGGCGGTTGATCGAGCGCTGATCCCCGCCTGATCGCTCACTTTTGTGGGCGCGAGCTGGGAGCATTCCCGGTTTGATGATCAGGGCCGTGCCTTGAGCTGAGCCTCTGCCGCCTTCGCCAGATCCGGTGGCAGGAAGTCCTTGTCCGGGTTGTAGTCGGGCTTGAGGTAGCGTTTCAGGTCTTGCAGATCCCCCGGGTTCAGCGTTCCGGCGGCCTGTTTCAGACGCAGGTTGTCGAGGATGTAGTCGTAGCGGGTGTTGTTGTAGTCGCGCACCGAGTTGTACAGCTGACGCTGGGCATCCAGCACGTCGACAATGTTGCGCGTCCCCACCTGATAACCGATTTCGGTCGCTTCAACCGCGCTCTGGTTGGAGATGATCGACTGCTTGCGCGCCTGAACCTGTTCCACGTCAGTGTTCACCGCGCGGTGCAGGTTGCGGGTGTTTTCCACCACTTGGCGACGCAGGCTCTCACGCTGCTGTTCGTTCTGGTCCAGTTGTGCATACGACTGACGGACCTGCGAACTGGTCAGCCCGCCGCTGTAGATCGGAATGTTCAGTTGCAACGCCAGCGTGGTTTGCTCGACAGGGCCGCCGTAGGCCTGGCCGAACGCATTCGGGTTACTGAAACCAAAGGCATCGTTGTCACCTCGTTGGTACTTGGCGACCGCATCGACGGTGGGCAGGTGGCCAGCCTTGCGTTGCTTGAGGGTGTCTTCAGCGGCACTGACCGCGAAGTTGCTGGCCAGCAGGTTGAGGTTCTGCCGGGCAGCGGTATCCACCCAGGCCTTGGCGTCGTTTGGCGCCGGCGGCAGGATCGGCAACGAGTGGACCATGCCCTGAATCGAGTTGTACTGGCGGTTGGTCAAGGTGATCAAAGCTTCGAACGCGTCGTCCACCTGACGCTGGGCCACGATCCGGTTGGCTCGCGCGGTGTCGTAGCTGGCCTGGGATTGCAGCACGTCGGTCTTGTCCGACAGGCCGACGTCAAAACGCTCGTTGGACTGATCGAGCTGACGCTTGAACGCGGCTTCTTCTGCCTTGGTCGAGGCCAGCGTGTCCTGGCTGCGCAGTACGTTGAAGTAGTCTTCGGCGGTTTGCAGAATCAGGTTCTGCTCGGTCGCCGACAGTTGCAACGCCGCTTGTTCGTTGACGTTCTTGGCGGCCTGGTACTGGAACCAGCGGTCGGCACGGAACAGTGGCTGCGCCAGCGTAGCCTGATAGGAGTTGGCGCTGCGGTTGGCGATGGCCGACGGTTGATTGATGTCGGTGCGTACATTGGCCACCTCGCCACCCCCTGAGAGGTTCGGCAGCAGACCGGCGCGGGCCTGGGGCACGACTTCCTTCTGGGCGCCATACTGGGCGCGAGCGGCGGCCAGGTCGGCATTATTGTCCACCGCTTCCTGGTAGACGCTGACCAGGTCGGTGTTGGTCGCCAGGGGCGCTTCTGCTGCCCAGGCCATTCCATTGGACGCACAAGACACGGCAACGGCCAGTGAGAGTTTGCGCAGCATGAGGCGATCCCTAAAAAAGTGATATGACGCTGATAATTCAGGCGCCAAGTTAAGGCGCGGGCTGCACAGCGTCAAGGCGCTATGCGGCGTAGCGAGTGTAGTTGCGCATACGAGCTGCAACAATCCTGCAATTACGCCATTCATCATGGTGATTGCCGCGGTGTTGGCGTTCCTTGCCAGTTGTGTCTAGACTGGCCGGGTTCTTGTCGGGGTGCCTTGCTATGAGGCTGAGATCGAATCATTTCGGATCCCGTTGAACCTGATCAGGTTAGCGCCTGCGTAGGGAACAAGATTTCTCGTCACCCGGCGAGTCCTCTTGTGCTTCGTCCGGGATGTTGTTCGCCATCGAACTACCCCTCGAGCACTGAGCACAGCACAGCTGGTTTCCAGCATTCGTGCGTCCATTCGTCACAGGTTCGCTCCGACAAAATTCCAATGCCTGGATGCCGTCTGGAGAGCCCGTGATGACGATAAAACTAAAAAATACAACCAACCTCAGTGATTCGGCGCAAGTCGATCAGCAATCGGTTCAGCCGTTTACCCGCTCGCAAAAAATCTATGTCCAGGGCTCTCGTCCGGACATCCTCGTGCCGATGCGTGAAATCAGCCTCGACGTGACGCCGACCGACTTCGGCGGTGAGGTCAACGCCCCGGTCACGGTCTATGACACCTCCGGCCCGTATACCGACCCCAACGTCATCATCGACGTGCGCAAAGGCCTGGCCGATGTGCGCTCACCGTGGATCGAATCCCGTGGTGACACCGAGCGCCTGAGCGGCCTGAGTTCGAACTTCGGCCAGGAGCGCCTGGCCGATCCCGAGCTGACCCAATTGCGCTTCGCCCACGTCAACAACCCGCGCCGGGCCAAGGCCGGGGCCAACGTCACCCAGATGCACTACGCGCGCCAGGGCATCATCACCGCCGAGATGGAATACGTTGCCATCCGCGAGAACATGAAGCTGGAAGTGGCGCGCGCCGCGGGTCTGCTGGACCAGCAGCACGCTGGCCACAGCTTTGGCGCCAGCGTGCCGAAAGTCATCACCCCGGAATTTGTGCGTGATGAAATCGCCCGTGGCCGCGCGATCATTCCGGCCAACATCAACCACACCGAACTGGAACCGATGATCATTGGCCGTAACTTCCTGGTGAAGATCAACGGCAACATCGGCAACAGCGCCCTGGGTTCGTCCATCGAAGAAGAAGTGGCGAAACTGACCTGGGGCATTCGCTGGGGTTCGGACACGGTCATGGACCTGTCCACCGGCAAGCACATTCACGAAACCCGCGAGTGGATCATTCGCAACTCGCCCGTACCGATCGGCACCGTGCCGATCTACCAGGCCCTGGAAAAAGTCGGCGGCGTGGCCGAAGACCTGACCTGGGAGCTGTTCCGAGATACGCTGATCGAGCAGGCCGAGCAAGGTGTCGACTACTTCACCATCCACGCCGGCGTGCTGCTGCGCTACGTGCCGATGACCGCCAAGCGGGTGACCGGCATCGTTTCGCGCGGTGGTTCGATCATGGCCAAATGGTGCCTGGCGCACCACAAGGAAAACTTCCTCTACACGCATTTCGAAGACATCTGCGAAATCATGAAGGCCTACGACGTCAGCTTCTCGCTGGGTGATGGCCTGCGGCCGGGCTCGATTGCCGATGCCAACGACGAAGCGCAGTTCGGCGAACTGGAAACCCTGGGCGAGCTGACCAAGATCGCCTGGAAACACGACGTGCAGTGCATGATCGAAGGCCCGGGCCATGTACCCATGCAGTTGATCAAGGAGAACATGGACAAGCAGCTCGAGTGCTGCGACGAAGCGCCGTTCTACACCCTCGGCCCGCTGACGACCGACATTGCCCCCGGCTACGACCACATCACCTCCGGCATCGGTGCGGCGATGATCGGCTGGTTCGGTTGCGCCATGCTCTGCTACGTGACGCCCAAGGAACACCTGGGCCTGCCGAACAAGGATGACGTGAAGACTGGCATCATCACCTACAAGATCGCCGCCCATGCCGCCGATCTGGCGAAGGGTCATCCGGGCGCGCAGATCCGCGACAATGCCTTGAGCAAGGCGCGATTCGAGTTCCGCTGGGAAGACCAGTTCAACCTGGGCCTGGATCCGGACACGGCTCGTTCGTATCACGATGAGACGCTGCCGAAGGACTCGGCCAAAGTCGCGCATTTCTGCTCCATGTGCGGGCCGAAATTCTGCTCGATGAAAATCACTCAGGAAGTGCGCGAGTACGCGGCCAACCAACGGATCGACACGGTCGATGCGGATGTTGCCCAAGGCCTGGCGGAACAGGCCGAGCGTTTCAAGCAGGAAGGCAGTCAGCTTTACAAAAAGGTTTAAGCGACAAGCTGCAAGCTGCAAGTAAAGAGCGCGCGTAATGCCGGCTTTTTCTTGCAGCTTGAAGCTTGCGGCTTGTGGCTATCATCTCTATGAGTCATTCCCCTTGAGCATCCAACCCAGCACCTACTCCCCCGACATCGCGGTACCCGCCGACAAGCGTGTGTTCGGTGGTCGTGATCTGTTTTCCCTGTGGTTTTCCCTAGGCATCGGCCTGATGGTGTTGCAGACCGGTGCGTTGCTTGCGCCGGGTCTTGGCCTGTCCGGCTCTTTGCTGGCGATATTCCTCGGCACCCTGGTCGGCGTCCTCCTGCTGGCGGCGGTCGGCGTGATTGGCAGTGACACTGGCCTTTCATCGATGGCCGCACTGAAACTCAGCCTCGGCGCCAAAGGTGCCAGCCTGCCGGCGGTGCTGAACCTGCTGCAACTGATCGGTTGGGGGTCGTTCGAAATCATCGTCATGCGCGATGCCGCCAGCCTGTTGGGCGCCCGGGCCTTCAGTGAAGGCAGCCTGCTGGCCAATCCACTGCTGTGGACCGTGTTCTTCGGCGGCCTGGCGACCCTGCTCGCGGTCAGCGGTCCATTGACGTTTGTGCGTCAGATCCTGCGTAAGTGGGGCATCTGGTTGCTGTTGGCCGCCTGCACCTGGCTGACCTGGAACCTGTTCGCCAAGGCCGACCTGGCCGCGTTGTGGGCCCAGGCAGGCGACGGCTCGATGCCATTCGCCGTGGGCTTCGACATCGCGATTGCCATGCCACTGTCGTGGCTGCCGCTGATTGCCGACTATTCGCGGTTCGGTAAACGCGCGAAAAGCGTGTTCGGCGGTACGGCCGTGGGCTTTTTCATCGGTAACTTCTGGCTGATGAGTCTCGGCGTGGCCTACACCCTGGCGTTCGCGCCCAGTGGTGAAGTGAACGCTTTGTTGCTGGCACTGGCCGGCGCGGGACTGGGCATCCCGTTGCTGCTGATCCTGCTGGACGAATCGGAGAACGCTTTTGCCGATATCCACTCGGCAGCGGTTTCCAGCGGGATCCTGTTGCGCATGAAAGTCGAGCACCTGGCCTTGGCCATCGGTGTGATCTGCACCTTGATCGCCCTGCTGGCGCCGTTGGCCCAGTACCAGAACTTCCTGTTGCTGATCGGTTCGGTGTTCGCACCGTTGTTCGGCGTGGTGCTGGTGGACCACTTCATCCTGCGCAAACGCAGTGGCCAGGTTGCGTCAACCGCGTTGCGCTGGCCGGCATTGCTCGCCTGGCTGGGCGGTATCAGCACCTACCATCTGCTGGCCAACCTGTATTCGGATGTCGGCGCCACCCTGCCGGCGCTGATCCTGGCAGGGCTGTTGCAACTCATCCTGGGTCGGGCCTTCAGCTACGGCCGGGAAACAGCTCGGGCTTGAGAATGCCATTGAGGCGAGGGTAGGGGATCTTCAGTTCGACATGGCCCAGCGCATAAGGCGCGATGCTGCTGGTCTCGTACTTGAGGATCACCCCGCCATAGGTCAGCGCCACGTTCTGGGTTTTCTGGAACGGCCAGCTCTTCACGAACTCCGCTTCCTGATCGAGCTTGGTGCTGATCAGCCAGCTGTTGTGCGCCACCTGCGCGGCTTTCCAGAATGCCTCTTCCTGGCCCGGCAGCAGCATGTCGGACAGGGTCAGCACCTTGTGCTGCGGCCGTGAGTAGTTGACGAAGCCGCGGCCCGGCGTGCCATGGGCGCCTCCGGTGTCCAGATAGCTGGCAAATTCGATGATCACCAAGCCGTCATGCTGCTCACGTACCTTGGCCTGCAAATAGCTGCTGTTCCGTGGTGGCGCTGTGCGCAGGAACTCATCGCGATAGGCCGCCAGCGTTGGCGCCACCGGGGCGTCGGGCGAGGTGCGGGTCATTTGCAGCAAGCGCTTTTCGACGATGCCGTCCAGGGCGGGCTCACCGGGGAAACGCAGCGTGTCGATGTTCACCAGCGGGCAATCGGCACTCGTGCAACCTGGCTTCAACTGCTCGGAAGTGTCACGGGTGACTTCCAGCGGCACTCGATAGTTGGGCTGGAACAAGCTCTGGCACGCGCCCAGGGTCAGGGCGATGACCGCCACGGAGGCGAATTTGAAAAGCGACATGGGCGTCCTTCATCAAACAGGGAAAGGCGAAAAGGTATCCGCTTCGACTCTCGAGCGGGCCGTCAGTTCGCCACTAAGCTAATTAGAGTGGGTTTCTCCCTCACCGTCCATCCCGCTGGCGGGAAAGGGGCTGCATCAAACGTCACGGGCGCGTTAGGATGGCGCGAAGTCGAGGTGGCAAGAAGCGAACCTCGGATCGGATTGATGGAAACGAGGATTGTCATGACCGATTTTGCCAGCGCCATTCCGACCGCCGTGGATATCGTTCGGCGCGAAAAGTGCTACGAGGGTTTCTACAAGCTCGACCGCGTGCACTTGCGCCACGAATTGTTCGCCGGTGGCATGAGCCGCGAAATCAGTCGTGAAGTGTTTGTGCGCCACGATGCGGTGTGCGTGCTGCCGTACGATCCGCAGCGCGATGAAGTGGTGCTGATCGAGCAGTTTCGGGTCGGCGCCATGGGCAAGGCCGACAATCCGTGGTTGGTCGAACTGGTCGCTGGTCTGATCGACAAGGACGAAGTGCCGGAAGAAGTTGCTCACCGCGAGGCGCAGGAGGAAGCTGGGCTGGTATTCGGGGCGCTGTGGCCGATGACCCGGTATTTCCCATCGCCCGGCGGCAGCAACGAATTCGTGCACCTGTTCCTGGGGCGCTGCGAAACGAACGGGGTGGGCGGCCTTCATGGATTGGAGGAAGAAGCTGAAGATATTCGCGTGACGGTCTGGGCCTTCGAAGATGCCTTGCAAGCCGTGCGCGATGGGCGAATTGCCAACGCGGCGAGCATCATTGCCTTGCAATGGCTGGCATTGAACCGCGTTGAAGTGAGGGGGCTATGGTCGTAAACAAGCTGCGCGATCGCTACCGGGTCGACCTGGCGGGGCTGCAAGCTTCCTGCGAGGCCAACTACGCGCGCCTGATGCGACTGCTGCCCGACATGCGCAGCGAACCCGCAGCGCGGCGCATTGCCGTGACTCACGGCGACCAGATGCTCGGCGTGCTTGCCCTTGAGGTGTTGCAGGTCTGCCCGTACACCACGACCCTGCAAGTGCGCCAGGAACACAGCCTGCCGTGGCTGCCGGTGCCGCAGCTGGAGGTCCAGGTCTACCACGATGCGTGCATGGCCGAAGTGGTCAGTGCCGAACATGCACGGCGCTTTCGCGGCATCTATCCTTACCCCAATGCCGCGATGCACCAGCCCGACGAAAAGGCCCAGTTGAACATGTTCCTGGGCGAGTGGCTGAGCCATTGCCTGGCGCTGGGGCACGAGTACGAAGTCGTTCGTTAGTTGTGAACTGCGTCCGGTTCACGGGTTTCCTCTTTTGCACGTCCCCCAGCATAATTGCGTCACTCGAGCCCTGGGAGAACGTCTTGCCGAGCGTATCCACACTGACCACCGCCGATTCGGCGCTACTGGTGCAACTGTCTGACAGCCATCTGTTTGCCGAGGCCGATGGCACGCTGCTGGGCATGAACACGCGGCAAAGCTTGCAAAAGGTCATCGAACTGGTCCGGCAGCAACAGCCTCGGATCGACCTGATCATTGCCAGCGGCGACCTTTCCCAGGACGGAACATTGGAGTCCTACCGGCAGTTTCGCGACCTGACTCGACCCCTGGACGCGCCAGCCCGCTGGATTCCCGGTAACCACGATGAGCCGCAGGTCATGGCCGAGGCGGCGGTGCAGAGTGCACTGCTGGATCCGGTCGTGGACATCGGCAACTGGCGGGTCACCTTGCTTGACTCGGCCGTACCGGGGTCCGTGCCGGGGTATTTGCAGGAAGAGCAATTGCAACGGCTGGCGCGTTCCCTGAGCGAAGCGCCGGATCGCCATCACCTGGTGTGCTTTCATCACCACCCGGTGCCGATCGGCTGCGCCTGGATGGAGCCGATCGGCCTGCGCAACCCCGATGCACTGTTCGCCGTGCTTGACCGTTTTCCCCAGGCGCGTGCCGTGTTGTGGGGGCATGTGCATCAGGAAATCGATCAAGTGCGTGACAACTTGCGACTGATCGCCTCGCCTTCGACCTGCATTCAGTTCGAGCCGGGCAGCGCCGATTTCAAGGTCGGCGAGCAGGCGCCAGGTTATCGCTGGCTGCGGTTGCTGCCCGATGGGCAGATCGAGACCGGGGTAGAGCGGGTGACCGGGTTCGAGTTCACTGTGGATTATGGGTCCAATGGCTATTGAGGTTGTTGGCTTGATCTGAGACCGAGGCGCGCCCATCGCGGGCAAGTCGAATCGTCGCACCGCCGCTCCCACAGTTGGAACGCGCTCCCCTGTAGGAGCGAGCCTGCTCGCGATGAGGCCGGTACAGGCGCCCCTGCTTTCCCTGTAAACTCCGCCTTCCTCACCCGACACCCAGGGAGCTCCAATGTCCGGTTCGATCCTCTATATCCATGGTTTCAACAGCGCACCCGCCTCGAAAAAGGCCACGCAGTTGATGCAGGTAATGGAACGGCTGGGCTTGAGCGATCACCTGCGGGTTCCGGCCTTGCATCACCACCCGCGCCAAGCCATCGCGCAACTGGAGCAGGCCATCGGGGAGCTGGGACGGCCATTGCTGGTCGGCAGCTCGCTCGGCGGCTACTATGCCACTCACTTGGCCGAGCGCCATGGCCTCAAGGCCCTGTTGATCAACCCTGCCGTCAGTCCGCACCGGATGTTCGACGGATTCCTGGGAACGCAGAAAAACCTGTACACCGATGAGGCCTGGGAGTTGACCCACGACCACGTGACGGCGCTGGCCGAACTGGAAGTGCCGGCGCCCCGAGACCCGCAGCGATATCAGGTGTGGTTGCAAACCGGTGATGAAACACTGGACTATCGACTCGCCCAGCAGTATTACCGGGCCTGTGCGTTGCGCATCCAGGCTGGTGGCGATCATGGTTTCCAGGGTTTTGCCGAGCGATTGCCGGCAATGCTGAGTTTTGCCGGTATCGGCGCAGATGTGTATCAGGCGATGGATTTCACAGCTTTGTGAGCCTTCGCTCCTTTTTTATCGAACATTTTTTATACAGGCGGACGAAGAGACCCCATGGCCACTCCCAGCGCTAGCTCTTATAACGCAGACGCCATCGAAGTCCTCTCGGGCCTCGACCCGGTGCGCAAACGCCCCGGTATGTACACCGACACCAGTCGGCCGAACCACCTCGCCCAGGAAGTCATCGACAACAGCGTCGACGAAGCCCTGGCCGGCCACGCCAAGTCCGTGCAGGTCATCCTGCATGCCGACCACTCGCTGGAAGTCTGCGATGACGGGCGTGGCATGCCCGTGGACATTCACCCCGAAGAGGGCGTGTCGGGCGTCGAGCTGATCCTCACCAAGCTGCACGCGGGCGGCAAGTTTTCCAACAAGAACTACCAGTTCTCCGGCGGTCTGCACGGGGTGGGTATTTCCGTGGTCAACGCCCTGTCGACCGAAGTGCGGGTGCGCGTCAAGCGTGACGGTAACGAATACCAGATGACCTTCGCCGACGGTTTCAAGAAAACCGAGCTGGAAGTGGTCGGCACCGTCGGCAAGCGCAACACCGGCACCAGTGTATTTTTTGCGCCGGACCCGAAATACTTCGATTCGCCAAAATTCTCCATCAGCCGCCTCAAGCACGTGCTCAAGGCCAAGGCTGTGCTGTGTCCCGGGCTGCTGGTGAGCTTTGAAGACAAAGGCACCGGCGAGAAAGTCGAGTGGCATTACGAAGATGGCCTGCGCTCGTACCTGGTCGATGCGGTCAGCGAATTCGAGCGCCTGCCGAACGAGCCGTTCTGCGGCAGCCTGGCCGGTAACAAGGAAGCGGTGGATTGGGCGCTGCTGTGGCTGCCCGAAGGTGGCGACAGCGTTCAGGAAAGCTATGTCAACCTGATCCCGACTGCTCAGGGCGGTACCCACGTCAATGGCCTGCGCCAGGGCTTGCTCGATGCCATGCGTGAGTTCTGCGAGTTCCGCAGCCTGTTGCCGCGCGGCGTCAAGCTGGCGCCGGAAGACGTCTGGGAGCGCATCGCCTTCGTGCTGTCGATGAAAATGCAGGAGCCGCAATTCTCCGGCCAGACCAAAGAGCGCCTGTCGTCCCGGGAAGCGGCGGCATTCGTCTCCGGCGTGGTCAAGGACGCGTTCAGCCTGTGGCTCAACGCCAACCCGGAAACCGGCATGTTGCTGGCCGAACTGGCGATCAACAACGCCGGTCGCCGGCTCAAGGCCAGCAAGAAGGTCGAGCGCAAGCGTATTACCCAGGGCCCGGCCCTGCCAGGCAAGCTGGCTGATTGTGCCGGCCAGGATCCGATGCGCTCCGAGCTGTTTTTGGTGGAAGGTGACTCCGCCGGTGGTTCGGCCAAGCAGGCACGGGACAAGGAGTTCCAGGCGATCCTGCCGCTGCGTGGCAAGATCCTCAACACTTGGGAAGTCGACGGCAGCGAAGTGCTGGCCAGCCAGGAAGTGCACAACATCGCCGTGGCCATTGGTGTCGATCCAGGCGCGGCGGACATGAGCCAGCTGCGCTACGGCAAAATCTGCATCCTCGCCGACGCCGACTCCGACGGCCTGCACATCGCCACGCTGCTGTGCGCGCTGTTCGTCCAGCATTTCCGTGCGTTGGTAGAGGCCGGTCACGTCTACGTGGCGATGCCGCCGCTGTACCGCATCGACCTGGGCAAGGAAATCTACTACGCCCTCGACGAAGCCGAGCGCGACGGAATTCTTGATCGCCTCGTTGCCGAGAAGAAACGGGGCAAGCCGCAGGTCACCCGATTCAAGGGCCTGGGTGAAATGAACCCGCCGCAACTGCGCGAAACCACCATGGACCCGAACACCCGGCGCCTGGTGCAGCTCACCCTGGGTGAAGATTTCGCCGAAACCTCGGAAATGATGGACATGCTGCTGGCGAAAAAACGCGCCGGCGATCGTAAAACCTGGCTCGAATCCAAAGGCAACCTCGCCGAGGTTCTTGCCTGATGCGGGTTGGCTTTGCCCTGGCGTGCCTGTTGACCTGCGTTTCGGCTTTTGCCGAACCGGTTCCGGAGTTGCGCCTGTTGTCCGAGCATCCCGTGGAAGGGATGCGCGGTGGCAACCTGTCAGGGCTGGCCTTGTGCGGCAAGGAGCTGTGGACGGTTTCCGATCGCGATGACGATCAGATCTATCGCCTGCAGGCCAGCGATACGGTCTGGCAGGCGCAAGCCGTGCACATTGACGTGCCGCCTGTACCGGACAGCGGTTTGCCCTGGGGTTTGCGTTCGCGGACCTGGGCGGCCTCGTTCGTGCGGGGGGGGCGACCTGGATTTCGAAGGCATCACCTGTGATAACGCCGGCAATCGCTACATTGTCAGCGAGGCACATGCGGCCGTGCTGCAAGTGCCGGCAGACGGCGCCACGTCCTGGCTGAGGATTTCGCCATTGCTGGTGCGCGAGGCACGGGCCAGCGGCATGCTGTTGCACTTCAACGCGCTGTTCGAAGGCCTGGCAATCAACCCGGCTGGCGATCAGTTGTGGTTGGCGGCGGAGCGTGAGCGCCGTGGCCTGCTGAAAATCAAGCGCCAGCAAACGCTCTGGGATTGCGACGGCGGCTGTGTGCTGCTCAGTGAAGCCGGAGTGGAAATGCAACCGGCACAGTTCCCCAAGGCGAGGGCGGTGTCGCGGGATTTTTCCGACCTGTCCCTGTTCAACGGCAAGCTGTTTACCCTGGAACGCAATGCATTCGAGATTTGCCGCCGTGATGCGGTGACAGCCAAGGTCGAGCGTTGCTGGTCGTTTGCCGATGAAGCGTTGCAGGAAAACCGACGTTATTCTCAGAGCTATGGTTTGGCAGAAGCGTTGATCATTGACGCCGATGGCGCGTGGATCGGCATCGACAACAACGACGGTGCTCGGGCCGATGGCGAGACACGCCCAATTGTCTGGCGCTTTGCCGCGCCGCAAGGCGGCTGGGGCGCCACGCCGTGACTGAGCAGGCGCCGGGCAAGCGCGCCGGTCGGGTCTTGCTGATCCTGGCCTGGTGCGCCGGGCTGTTCCTGGCCACGCGGTTTTTCGGTGAATGGGAAGCGCGCCAGAACAACCCGAACGTTATCGTCAGCTCCGAACAGGGCGATGGCTTTATCGAAGTGAAACTGGTGAGCAATCAACAGGGGCATTTTGTCGCCAGCGGCCAGATCAACGGCCAGCCGGTGGATTTCATGCTGGACACCGGGGCGACGGATGTCTCGATCCCGGCGGACCTGGCCAAGCGGTTGAAACTTGAAGAAGGCTTTGGGGTGACCCTGAGTACGGCAAACGGCCTGAGCCAGGGTTACCGTACCCGGATCGATCGTTTGCAGGTCGGCGACATCGTCTTGCGCGATGTTCGTGCGCTGGTCGCACCCGGCCTGGATGGCAATCAGGTGCTGCTCGGTATGAGCGCGCTGAACAAACTTGAATTTACCCAGCGCGGTGGCACCATGCTGCTGCGCCAGACAACGAACCGATGAGGCCCGCATGAGCGACTCCCTTGATCTCAGCCTGGACGGTGTAGAACGCCGGTCACTGTCTGACTTCACCGAAAATGCCTACCTCAACTACTCCATGTACGTGATCATGGACCGTGCCCTGCCGCATATCGGCGATGGCCTGAAACCGGTACAGCGCCGCATCGTCTATGCGATGAGCGAGTTGGGGCTTGACGCTGATTCCAAGCACAAGAAATCGGCGCGTACCGTCGGTGACGTGCTCGGCAAGTTCCACCCCCACGGCGATTCGGCCTGCTACGAAGCCATGGTGCTGATGGCCCAGCCATTCAGCTATCGCTACACGCTGGTCGATGGGCAAGGTAACTGGGGTGCGCCGGACGATCCCAAGTCCTTCGCTGCCATGCGTTACACCGAGGCGCGTTTGTCGCGTTACTCCGAAGTGCTGCTCAGCGAACTGGGTCAGGGCACCGCGGACTGGGGACCGAATTTCGACGGCACCCTTGACGAGCCGCTGGTGTTGCCGGCACGTTTGCCGAACATCCTGCTCAACGGCACCACCGGCATCGCCGTGGGCATGGCCACTGACGTGCCGCCGCACAACCTGCGTGAAGTGGCGTCGGCGTGCGTGCGTTTGCTCGATGAGCCCAAGGCCACGGTCGAGCAGCTCTGTGAACACATCCAGGGCCCCGATTACCCGACCGAAGCGGAAATCATCACCCTTCGCGCCGATCTGCTGAAGATCTACGAAACCGGTCGCGGTTCGGTGCGCATGCGCGCCGTGTACCACATTGAGGATGGCGACATCATTGTCACCGCGCTTCCGCACCAGGTCTCCGGGGCCAAGGTGCTGGAACAGATCGCGGCCATGATGCAGGCAAAACCGTCGAAAGCCCCGCAGATCGCCGATCTGCGCGACGAATCCGACCACGAGAACCCATGCCGCATCGTGATCATTCCCGGGGCGCGAAAAAACTTCGACCACGACGCGCTGATGCAGCATCTGTTTGCCAGCACCGATCTGGAGTCCAGCTACCGGGTCAACATCAACATCATCGGCCTGGACGGCAAGCCGCAGCTGAAAAACCTGCGAGCGCTGCTGGTCGAGTGGCTGGAGTTCCGGGTGAAGACCGTGCGTCGCCGCCTGCAATTCCGCCTCGACAAGGTCGAGCGCCGCCTGCACCTGTTGGACGGCTTGCTGATTGCCTACCTCAACCTGGATGAAGTGATCCATATCATCCGCACTGAGGAACACCCCAAGGCGAGCCTGATCGCACGGTTCGCCCTGAGCGAAATCCAGGCCGACTACATTCTCGATACCCGCTTGCGTCAGTTGGCGCGACTGGAAGAAATGAAGTTGCGTGATGAGCAGGATGCATTGCTCAAGGAACAGGCCAAGCTGCAAGCGCTGCTGGGCAGCGAAGCCAAGCTGAAGAAGCTGGTGCGCAGCGAGCTGATCAAGGATGCCGAAACCTATGGCGACGATCGTCGCTCGCCAATCGTCGAGCGCGCCGAAGCCAAGGCCCTGACCGAACACGATCTGTTGCCTAACGAGAAAGTCAGTGTGGTGCTGTCTGAAAAAGGCTGGGTTCGCTCCGCCAAGGGCCACGACATCGACGCCACCGGGCTTTCCTACAAGGCCGGGGATGGTTTCAAGGCGTTGGCGGCAGGGCGCTCCAACCAGTACGCGGTGTTTATCGACTCCACAGGTCGCAGCTATTCGGTGGCCGCTCATACCTTGCCGTCGGCCCGTGGCCAGGGTGAGCCGTTGACCGGTCGCCTGACGCCGCCGCCAGGGGCGAACTTCGAATGTGTGCTGATGCCTGAAGACGATTCGCTCTACGTGATCGCCTCCGACGCCGGCTACGGGTTCGTGGTCAAGGGTGAAGACTTCCAGGCCAAGAACAAGGCGGGCAAGGCCCTGTTGAGCCTGCCGAACAATTCGAAAGTGATTGCGCCGCGTCCGGTGGCTGACCGTGAGAACAACTGGCTGGCCTCGGTGACCACCGAAGGTCGCCTGCTGATTTTCAAGATCAGCGATCTGCCACAATTAGGTAAGGGCAAAGGCAACAAGATCATCGGTATTTCCGGTGAGCGCGTGGCCAATCGCGAAGAATATGTCACGGACATCGCCGTTATTCCCGAAGGCGCCACCTTGGTGCTTCAGGCTGGAAAACGTACCTTGTCACTGAAAGCGGACGACCTCGAACACTACAAGGGTGAGCGTGGTCGTCGTGGTAACAAATTGCCACGTGGCTTCCAGCGGGTCGATGCGCTGCTCGTCGAAAACCTCAATTAAGCGTCCTAGAGCGCCGGATCTGCGATTTAACGCGTAGATCGGCGCTTTGGCGCTGGAGTCGGAGCGCATATTCACGGATGATGTGCCCTTTCAAGCGCCGGTGTAACCGAGCGTTCTTCATATTTATTGAGTATTTTCACTGTGGTCCGCTTTGTAGCGACCACCTGGACGGGATGATGACTGCTCTGCGCCTTCCTTTTATTTTGATGCTCGCCGGCGTTCTTGGCCTGGCGGGTTGCAGCGTTCACCAGCCGGTGTCGCTGTATCAGCTGGACAGCGGAAGTCCGGCACAGCCTGCGCAAGCCGCAGGTATGGCGGTTTTACTCGGCCCGGTAACGGTTGCCGACTACCTGCAACGCGAAACCCTGCTGCAACGTCAGCCGGATGGCAGCCTGCAGGCATCGATTGACGGTCGCTGGGCGGGTAGTCTGTCGGCGGATATCGATCAGCTGTTGCTGCGTCAGGTGGCGGGCCACCTGGACAGCCAGCGTGTGGTACTGGCCCCGGCGACCCTCGGTTTCACCCCGGATGTCCAGGTACTGCTGACCATTACCCGCCTGGACTCGGGCGAATCACAACCGGCGATCCTCGATGCGCAATGGCGTCTGATCGACCGCCGTGGCCAGGTTCGCGATAACCGCATCGTTCACCTGCAAGAGGAGCACGCCGGCGGCACAGCGGCCCAGGTGCAGGCCCAGGGCGTGTTATTGCAGCGTTTGGCCGAACAGTTGTCCGTGGCGCTCAAGCCACTGGCCAACCAGCCACCGATTGCCGAAGCACCACGCAAACCGGCAGCCAAGCCGGCGGCGCCGGCGGTCGAGCAGGAAAAACAGCCAAAAATCCCGATGGCTGCGCCGATCCGTACCGATATGGAAGTGTTCAGGTTCTGAGGTTGGTTTGATTTGGTTTAAAGCAAAGCCCGCGAACGTGCGGGCTTTGTTATTTCTGGAGGATCTTCAGGGCTTCTGCCGGCCCCATCGCGAGCACAGGCAACAAAAAAAGCCCGCATGATCTGCGGGCTTTTCTACGACTGAAACTCAGGCCTCAGGCCCGGCGCTCATGCATCCGCGCCAGTTGCCGTTCAAGCATCGATGGATAAGGCTCCATCAGCCGCTCCACGCAGCAGGCCCCCTCGGGGCTGGCGATCGGGCGGATACGGGCGCGCTGGCGGATCAGGGCGTCGTCGCTGATCTTGCGCTCCACCAGCAGCAGGTTGCGGCTGTGTTGCGAAAGCGCCAGGGCGTCCTGGGCGGTTTCGGTCAGCAGCAGGTCGATCTGGCTCAGGCCGAACAGCTCGTCACCCAGGGTCAGGCCCAGTTGCAATTGGAGGGTGATGCCGCTGTCTGCGACTTCGATCTGCAATTGATGGCCCAGCGCACGCAGCAACTCACCGCAGCAGATGGCGTTGGTCAGGTAGTCGTCGCCGCTGTCCTCGGTGTGGAACAGCATCAGCGTGCTGCCATCGTTCAGGGTGTGCAGTTCACTCTGGTAGAGCGACGCGGCCTGATCGAGGCAATCGCGATAGCGTTCGAGCAATTCTTCCAGGCGCGCACGGGGCAGGCGACGCAGTTGGTCCTGGGCGCCGAGCTGCACGGCCAGCACGGCGCTGTGCTGCGGTACGTTGGACACGGGTAGCTTGATAGCCGGGCTCGCTGTCGACTCGTCGCGCAGGTCGGCAAACGGGTCCTCGTCGTCATCGTCGTCTTCGACGGTGCTGACGATTTGCCGGGGTGCGGGCTTGAGGCCAGCAACCGGCTTGGTCTCATCGAAACTCGGATCGCGCAGGTTACGCACTTCGAAGGCCGGTTCGTCGGAGTCAGCGTAATCGCTGTCGTCGTACTCGGCTTCCGGGACGGGCTCGGGTTCAGCCGGTTCCGGAGCGAAATTGGCGTGAAGTTGACGCGCCAGGTCGCCGATTTCGTCCTGGCGGTCGGTCGCCGGGGTGTATTCGTCGATATTGCGCAGCCACACGCGCAATTGCAGCAGCGGCGTGGACAGGTAGCGCCCCATGCGCAGGCTCAGGGCCAGGGACAGGGCCAGCAGAATGGCACTCAGGATGCCCATGCTCTGGAGGCTGATGGTCATCGGCTGCTGGAACTGATCCATGTCCAGGCTGATGCGCAGTTGACCGGCGGTTACGTCCTGGAAGGTGATCTTGCTCTGGTACATACCCTCGGCTTCGCCCAGCAGGCCGTGCTTGGGGCGCTGACCGGATTCGGCGAGGATGCGATTATCCACGCTGTAGATGGCGGCGTGTGCCACCAGCTTGTTCTTGGTCAGGTTGTTGAGCAGCACGTTGAGGCTGAGGATGTCGTTGGACACCAGCAGCTCGGTGGCCGAGGTGGCCGTCTGCGTGGTCAGGCTTTCGCCCAGGGCATCCGCCTGCTCGTGCATGGCCTGCTTGAACTGCAAACCCATCACGCAGGCGTAGATCACCAGGGCCAGGGCCACCAGGATCACGTTATGGCTGGCGATGCGCAATGCAATCGGTACACGGCGGTGACGCAGTGCACGGAAGATCAGCAGGAAGAAGTTATCGGTTTTTACTGGCGTGGGCCGGTTCACTTGCGCTCGGCTCTTTTGTCCGTGAAGTTGATGCGCAGTATAGCGACAGGCCCTAGACCGGCAAAGCGCTCACGGTGCCCGATGGTCACTGAATGTGGGTAGAATGCGGTTTTTTTCCACTTGCGGGGGTGCGCCTTGCGCGAAATCGTCCTGATAAACATCACCGGATCCGATCGTCCGGGTCTGACTGCGGCCATTACCGGCGTTCTGGCACAGGGTGGTGTGAGCATTCTCGACATCGGCCAGGCGGTGATCCACGACACGCTGTCGTTCGGCATCCTGGTCGAAATTCCCGACACCGAGCAAGGTCAGTCGGTGCTCAAGGACATCCTCTTCAAAGGCTACGAGCTCGAGCAACAGGTGCGATTCACGCCGGTGTCCGAAGAGGATTACCAACAGTGGGTGGGCAACCAAGGCAAAAAACGCCATATCGTGACGCTACTGACCCGCAAAGTGACCGCCGGGCAATTGCAGGCGGTGAGCGAAATTACCGCCAGGTACGGGCTGAACATCGATCACATCGATCGTCTGTCCGGACGCATGCCCCTCGACACCCCGGCCGACAAGGGCAAGGGTTGCATCGAGTTTTCGGTACGTGGTGAAGCCGCTGACCCACAGGCATTGCGCGCCGAATTCCTCAACGTCGCCCAGGAACTGAACGTCGACATCGCCTTCCAGGAAGATTCGCTGTTCCGTCGCAACCGTCGCCTGGCGGTGTTCGACATGGACTCGACCCTGATCGAGGCCGAAGTGATCGACGAACTGGCCAAGGCCGCTGGTGTAGGCGACAAGGTCTCGGAAATCACCGAGCGCGCCATGGCCGGTGAGCTGGATTTTCGTGCCAGCTTCAAGGAACGCCTGGCGCTGCTCAAGGGCTTGGATGTCGGCGTGCTGGACTCCATCGGCGCCTCATTGCGCCTGACCGAAGGCGCCGAGACGCTCTTTGCGGAACTCAAGCGCCTGGGCTACAAGACGGCGATCCTTTCGGGTGGTTTTACCTACTTCGCCAAGCAGTTGCAGGCCAAGTTGGGCATCGACTATGTGTTCGCCAACGAGTTGGAAGTGGTGGATGGCAAGGTAACCGGCGTTGCGGTCGAGCCGATTGTCGATGCGCAACGCAAGGCCGATCTGCTCAAGGAACTGGCGGCCAGAGAAGGCTTGCGCCTTGAGCAGACCATCGCCGTGGGCGACGGCGCCAACGACCTGCCGATGCTGGCGATCGCCGGCCTGGGCGTTGCGTTTCGCGCCAAGCCGCTGGTCAAGCAGTCGGCGAAACAGGCGATTTCCACGCTGGGGCTCGATGGTGTGTTGTATCTGCTGGGCTTCAGGGATCGTGACGGGCAGCTCTGAGTTCAGCGGCGGCTGACAAACCTTATCGCGGGCAAGCCCGCTCCTACAGTTGGTCTGCTGTAGGAGCGGGCTTGCCCGCGATGGCCGCGCTGCGGTCTCTCAGAGTGTCTTCCACAACGAATCAAAATCTTCTTCCGAGCCGACCCCACCGTCGCTGCCCGTGGCGTTCTCGTTCCTGGCCGCTTCCAGCGAGCGATACGCGAACTGATTGAAGCTGTTGGTGCTGGCCAGCCGCCGATCCAGACCGGCGCGGCGTTCTTCGCCGTTGGTATTGATCAGCACCTTGTTGCCTTCCTGGAAGGGCAGGCGCGGGGCGAGCAGGGTTGCCGGCAAATCGACCGCACTGATGGCCGGCAACAACAGGCCACGCAGATAATGGCTGTGGTCGTCGCGAGCGCGCACCAGTTGCAGGCCGCAAGGTTCGGCATACGGGGCAACTTGCTCAATGCCCATTTGCGTGCCGCCGCCACGAACCTGGCGGATCCAGCGCACCACCGCAATGCTCCAACCGCCCCCCGCTGCATCTTCGATGCCGACCATTTCGCCCGCCTGCAATTCCTCTGGCACAGCGTCGGGCCACGCCAGGCAATAGCCTCCCGGGCTGTGATTGATCACGGGCAGGACGTAGGTCGGGAAGTGACGGTTGTGGTCAGAGGTCTCGTGGCTGTCGTCGATCTGCAGTTGTGGGTATTCGATTTCCTCATAGGGAAGCATCGCATCGGCGGTGCCTTGAGGCGCGGCGTCGAATGCCTGTCGCCAATGGTCATTTTGGGGGCCGGCAGGTTCCATGGCTGTGAATTTGGCGCGGCCGCTTCCGGGGTTTTTCAGGATTTCGCTAAACGGACGTTGGCCGCCCAGGTAAAAGTGCAGCGCGCTCATGCCAACGCACAGCGTCAGGGTGCCTTGGCTGGCGGTGCGCTGGAAGCTGCGCTCTACGGCCTGGCCCCAGGCGGCACTCAGGTGTTGCAGGGTGTCCACGCTCAGGCCTGCGGGCACGGGTAGGGGATTGGCGCTTTCGATGTCTCGCAGGTGCGCGTCAATGGCGGCTACGAGTGGCTGCGGATCGAAAGTGAGCAAACTTTCCAACTGTTCAGGGCGGAATTTCGCTCGGTAGCGGGGGCCGATATCGAGTTCCGGTGCGACGGCAAACAAGCCAGAGGCTTGCGTTTGCAGCTTGAGCCATTTGCTCCAGGGCTCAAGCACTTCGACAAGCCGTGCGATCTGGTTCTGGCGCAGCTGATTGCAGCGGGCGGCGCCGAGCAGCAGGGCGACCGTATAGGTTTGTTCGATACTGATCGTTTGCGTCTGGCTGGCCAACGGATCGCGCAGAATCTGGTCCTGAAGGCGATGGGCGCAGGCAATCCGATACAGTTGGTGCAGTTCCAGCCACAAACCTTCCGGCACGGGGGCGTACAGTTCGGTGGCGCGAATCAGGGTACCGTTGAGGCAATGCATGGCCCGTTGCAATGCGTGGGTCAACAGCGGTGCGCGGTCTTTGCTAAAACGCGGGGCAATGCGTACGACGATCTGCTTGTACCCGATCGCCAAATGACCTTGCAGCGCCTGGCAGAGGTTGACGACCTTGCGCGAGCGCTCATCGAGCACAATCGACTGGTGCAGGAAGTGCCGCTCCAGGTGCTTGCAAACGTAATACACCTCGGGCCGCAGCAATTCGAGGAGTTGCAGGCGATTGTCGCTGGGGGTGAGCAGTTGGTTGAGTTCGCTCAGGCCCTGATAAAGCCGACGTGCGGTTTCGCCGATGTTGGCCTTGGGCAAGTCTGCGATCCAGCGCTTGAGATCGCGCGGAGTGGCCTCGCAGAAAGACAAACGTGGTTGAGTGGGCGTGGGTGCCCGTAGCAACAAGTGGGGACTGGTCTCATCCATGCCGTAAACAAACTCCAGCCGGGAAGTGGGCAGTGAAGGTTTGACTCTAGCAGCTATGGACAAGCGAAAGGGTACACAAATTCCACACCCCCACTGTAGGAGCGAGCAAGCTCGCTCCTACAGTGGGGGTTGGTATCAGGCCTTTGGCAGGCCCAAACCCTGGCCCATCTGCACGGGCGAACCAGCGGCCAATTCTTCGGCCCACTTGACCTGATCCGGCCCAAACAGCACGACGGCGGTCGAACCCAGCTTGAATCGACCCAGTTCCGCACCTTTTTCCAGATGGATCGGCGCACGGGCCGCTTCGTCGTAGCGGAAGGTTTTCAGCTCGCGCTTGGGAGGCGTCACCAACCCGGCCCAAACGGTTTCAATCGACGCCACGATCATCGCGCCCACCAGCACCACGGCCATCGGCCCGCGCTCGGTGTCGAAAATGCACGCCACGCGTTCGTTGCGCGCGAACAGTTCCGGGACGTTTTCAGCGGTGGTCTGGTTGACCGAGAAGATACGGCCCGGAATGTAGACCATCTCGCGCAGGGTGCCGGCCAGCGGCATGTGCACGCGGTGGTAGTCCTTGGGCGACAAGTAAATGGTGGCGAAATCGCCGCCCATGAACGGTGCGGCATTGGCCGGGTCGCCGCCCAGCAATTCCAGCACGCTGAAACTGTGGCCCTTGGCCTGGAACACACGTCCGTGTTCGATCGGGCCCAACTGGCTGACCGCGCCATCGGCCGGGCTCAGGATTGCGCCTGGTGTCTCGTCCAGCGGACGGGCGCCATCCTTCAAGGCACGGGTGAAGAATGCATTGAAGTGCTCGTACGCGGTGATGTCTTCAACCAGGGCCTGGGACATGTCCACCTGATAGCGTTTGGCGAACCAGGCGGTGAACGCATTCTTGAACCAGCGCACACGGCATTCGGCGACGCATCCGGCCAATCGCGAAAGCAGGTGGTGGGGCAGCAGGTACTGGCTGAGGATAAACAGACGCTTGTTCATTAACTGTCCTTTAAAACCTTAAATCTCTACGGGCGTGTCGGGATGGTTGCCCCATTCGCCCCAGGAACCGGCATAGCCTTTGACCCGCGGATAACCGAGGGATTTGGCCACCAGATAAGTGAAGCCAGAACGGTGATGAGTCTGGCAGTGGGTAATGACTTCTTTGTCCTTGGTGATCCCCAGGTGTTCGAGGATTCGCGGCATGTCGGTGCGGATGCGCAGGTTGCGCGCCGGGTCCATGCCCTCGGTCCACTCGAAGTTGACTGCGCCGGGAATGTGCCCAGCCTTGGCCGCCAGGACCTTCTCGCCGGAATACTCCAGTGGCCCGCGTGCGTCCCAGATAGCCAGGTCGGCGGCGCCAAGGCGGCTTTGCAGGTACTCGCGTGTCGCGGTGGGTTCCTCGTGCAGGGTCAAGGTCACCGGACCGCCCACCGCTGGCGGGATTTGGATCGACATCGGCGAGCCTTCCGCCAGCCAGGCCGTCAGGCCACCGTCGAGGTAGTGGTACTTCTGGTGGCCGATGACATCGAGCAACCAGATGAAGCGCCCGGCCCAACCGCCGCCTTCGTCGTCGTAGACCACGTACACGGCGTCGGGATTGTGGCCCAGTTCACCGAACAGCGCTTCCAGCGCCGCTTGCGGTGGCATCAGGCCCGGCGCCGGCGGCTGGCCGAGTTGCGTGCGTTTCGGATCGACGAAGCGCGCGCCGGGAATATGGCCTTCGGCATAGCGGGCGCTGCTGGTCAGGTCCACCAGGATGAGATCGCGGGCGTCGAGGCGAGGAAGCAAGTCGCTCGGCTCAATCACCAGCGGCAAGCCAGAGAAGTCAGACATGTGAGGTCTCCAGGGCACAAAGGGGAGGATTGTAGCGGGTCATTGGCCGCGATGGCTAAAGCTGTGCAGGGCTTTCTCGATGCACTGCGCGGTTTTCCCAAAGGCCTGCACGGTGATATCCGAAAACGGCCCACCACCCTGGTCTGCGGCCACGATCATGATGACGCGGCCGTTGTTGACCAGCGAACGCAGCATCAAGTGTTCACCGCGAAATTGTGCGCGCAGGCCGGGCGGCAGCAGCGCCGAGAATTGCGCATTGTTGGCCGGGGTCAGGCGCACCTGGGCCTGTTGCGCCAGCAAGCGTTGCAACACGGTGCTTTGACTGACCACGAAATTCAATCCGGCTGCTTCCTTGGGCAGCCCGGCGGTCTGGTGTACGCGCAGATTGGCGTGGGTGCGGTCGGCCATCAGGATCATCACCCGGCGCATGCCACACGCCACCAGGGCGTCCCGTGCCGAGTTGGTCAGGTGCATGGCATTGGTGAACCGACTCGGCTCAGCCAGTAATTCGGCGCATTGCCCGCGCCACTTCGTCAAGTCTTCGGCAGACGGTCCCGGGGCAGGCAGCAGACCAGCGTGGATACGATGGGTACCCCACGGCCAGAGCAGCGCAACGGCGGGATGGAAGAGGTCTGGCGCCGCGTGGTGGCGGGCGCTGTTGGCCGCCTGCTGGTGCAGTTGCTGCTGCAACTCGTCCATTGGCATTTGCAGGTAAAGACTGGTCAAGTATTGCCAGCGCTGACTGTGCGGGCAGTCCCAGGATTGTTGCGCCGACAGTGCCAACCCGTTGGCCAGCAACACGGTGTTGGCCGGCTGGTTGAGCCAGCGACGCAGTGTCGGGTCGTCATCGAGACGGTTTTGCTGGCGCAGCGGATGATCGATGTCACGGGCGATGCGCAGAACCTGCACCAGCTCACGTTGCTCCATGAGCAGCAGCCTGTAACCTTGTTGGACCCAGTTCGGCAGGTGCCAGGTTTCCACCAGTGTGCGGGCGATACGCAACAAGCGAACGCCGAACAATTGTTTCTCGACTTTGCGTGCCGACTCGCCCTTGTGGATAACCCGCAGTTCCCACTCTTCGAGCAATTGCGGGTGGGTCAGTGCCAGCGGCCATAACGGCGACAGGAATAACAGGCTGCCCCAGTGGATGTCCTGCCACAGCCTGGCCAGGCGTGCGGCGAAAAAACCGTTGGCCTGTTGCGTGGCGTGCTGGCTGATCAACTGCAACTGTCGCAGGGTCGCTGGAATTTGCGATTCAGGCATGGCAGGCAGCCGAGCGAGCAACTCTTCGGTGCGCTTCAAACCCAGGCGCGTGATCGCCACCTCAAGGTTTTCCGCTGGCTCGGCCATGCTGCCGTGAGTCTGCCGATTGGCTTCGCGAATCACACACAATGCCAGTGCAGGGCTGTCCTGCATCAGGTCGGCGATGTCGCGCAATGAGCTGCGATTGTCGGTGATTGCCTTGCAAACCCGGTCATGGCTGTCCTGTGGGACAGGCAGGCGCACGCCATCGAGAAGCTTTACCCAGCCTTCGAGCGTGGTCGGTTTTTGCGGTGGAACGTTCGTTTCATTAGCCATGGTTGGACGTGATCATCGTCTGCATTACCTACGCCCAGAATGGGCCAAATTGGCTTTTCGCCTGAACTGGCTATAGTCTGGCGCAGTTTTGCCGATAAGTAGAAGAAGAGATTTTTTAACTTCCGAATATGACCTTGAACCCGACTCAGTAAGTGCTCTCCTACCTATGGCTAAAATAATCGGCATCATCGTCGTATTCGCTAGCGTGCTCGGCGGATACGTGCTCTCCCACGGCAAAATTGCCGCCCTGATCCAACCCTTCGAAGTCATGATCATTGGCGGCGCAGCCCTGGGTGCGTTCCTGCAGGCCAACCCCGGCTATATGACCATGCACGTGCTCAAGAAATCCCTGAGCATGTTCGGCTCGCGCTTCAGCCACACCTTCTACCTGGAAGTGTTGGGGCTGGTTTACGAAATCCTCAATAAAAGTCGCCGTGAAGGCATGATGGCCATCGAAGGCGACATCGAAGATGCCGCGGCGAGCCCCATTTTCGCCAAGTATCCCGCAGTGTTGAAAGATGAACGCATGACCGCGTTTATCTGTGATTACCTGCGCATCATGTCGTCCGGCAACATGGCTCCCCATGAGCTGGAAGGTCTGTTCGACATGGAACTTTACAGCCTCAAGGAAGACCTGGAGCATCCTTCCCATGCGGTCAACGGCATTGCCGACGGCATGCCCGGTTTCGGTATTGTCGCCGCGGTACTGGGTATCGTGGTGACCATGGCCTCGCTCGGTGAGGGCGACCAGGCTTCCATCGGCTTGCACGTAGGTGCCGCACTGGTGGGTACCTTCTTCGGTATTCTCGCCGCTTACGGTTTTTTCGGCCCCCTGGCCCATTCCCTGGCCCACGATGCCAAGGAAGAGCTGAACGTATACGAAGCGATCAAAGCCTCGCTGGTGGCCTCGGCTTCTGGCATGCCGCCATCGCTGGCCGTGGAGTTCGGGCGCAAGGTTCTGTACCCGGCGCACCGTCCTAGCTTCGCTGAGCTGGAACAAGCGGTTCGCGGTCGCTAAACCATGGAAAATAATCAGCCGATAATCGTCAAGCGCGTAAAGCGCATAGCCGGCGGACATCACGGGGGCGCCTGGAAAATCGCCTTCGCTGACTTCGCGACGGCGATGATGGCGTTCTTCCTGGTGCTGTGGCTGCTGTCCACCGCGACACCGGAACAGAAGATCGCCATCGCCGGTTACTTCAAGGACCCGGTCGGGTTTTCCGAAAGTGGCACGCCCTACATCATTGACCTGGGCGGCTCGCCGACCCTGGCGCCGGAAAACACCCTCAACCCTGAGGTGAAGTCCCAGCCTCAGCCGGACAAGGTGACGGTCGACGCCGAACAGGTCGAAGGCATGGCCGAGATGGTCGAGAAGGAACGCCTGGAGCTGTTGCTGCAGGAACTGCAGAACAAGGTGGAAGAAAACCCGCAACTGCAGAAGTTCAAGGACCAGATCCTGTTCGAGATCACCACCGACGGCTTGCGTATCCAGATCGTGGACGCCGAGAACCGGCCGATGTTCGATTCCGGCAGTGCGCGCCTGAAGCCGTATTTCGAAGACATCCTGCTGGCCATGGCCGACACCATCAAGGCGGTGCCGAACAAGATCAGCGTCAGTGGCCACACCGATGCCAAGCCGTTCGCCGGTACCGGCGACTTCGGCAACTGGGAGCTGTCGGCCAACCGTGCCAACGCCGCACGCCGTGCGCTGGTGGCGGGCAGTTATCCGGAAGATCAGGTGGCGCGGGTGGTGGGTTATGCCTCGTCGGCACTGTTCGACCGCGAGAATCCGCTCAACCCGGTCAACCGCCGTATCGACATCATCGTGCTGACCAAGAAAGCCCAGCGTGCCATCGAAGGCTCGCAAGGTGCGGAACCGGCTCCGGAACCGACACAAGGCCAAGGTGGCCCAGGTGAAGTGCCGGCCAAACCGGCCGATCCAAACGCCTTGCCGCCTGAAAAGGAACCGCTACCGGCCCACGAGCTGCGCGAACGCCTGAACCTGTTCGACAACCCGGCCCCCAAACCGCCGGAAGCGCCGAAACAGTGATACGAAAAAGCCGCGATATGATCGCGGCTTTTTTGTGCCTGAATGGCCAATTTCAAAGCTAATCACCGACCCCTGTAGGAGCGAGCTTGCTCGCGATGGATGTCCAGACACCGCTGGATGTCAGGCCGCCAGCGTCATCGTTGACGACCATCGCGACGGTTCGACGCTTCGACAAGCTCGCTGCTACAGGTTCGGTGTTATGCCGGTGGGTGAGGTCGCCCGGGAAAAAACCGAAAAACCATCCATGTCCGAGATTGATGTGGGAAATCTCTTAGTTGCATAAACCGGGGTTTTCTTCATCTGGGGCGCGCCTATAGTTTCCCCGTCACCGACGAAAACGGTGATCGACTTTAGCCGGTCGTATCAGATGATGCACAAGCGCCCGTATAATCGCGGCGCTTTTTGCTGCCTTGGGTCTGCATGTCTATGGTGGCTGTGCGTGGGACACCTTCGGGTGTGCCGGAGTCATCTGCCGGTCGGCTAACCCGCGCATAGCTACCACCTAATTCGTTTAGCCGCGAAAGGTGGAGCTTCATTTATCAGATGAGATTCAGCCATGCCTAAATACCACCCCCTCCAAAACAATTTCAGCGCCGGCCCGATCCTGTACATCGATACCGGGGCCCGAGCTGTCGACCTGCTCGAAAACGCTGTCCACCGCCTCAAAATTGCCCGTAACCTGCTGAATAGCGTCACCTGCCTGAGCGTCAGGAATGCTGAAGGTCATGACCTGGAACACTTCGCCAGTGCCGCCCACCTTCTGTTGCAGGACGGTTGCGATGCGCTGGATGTGCTGGGTTGGTCGCTGGAAAAAGCCGCCCGCTAAATGCAAAAAAGCCGCGAAATGCTCGCGGCTTTTTTATGCCTGAATGGCCAATTTCAAAGCTAATCACCGACCCCTGTAGGAGCGAGCATGCTCGCGATGGATGTCCAGACACCGCTGGGTGTCAGGCTGCCAGCGTCATCGTTAACGACCATCGCGGCGGTTCGACGCTTCGACAAGCCCGCTCCCACCGGGACAACGCCGCTTAATAACCACCCTGCGGCAAGCTCGCGATGATCGAGCGATAGCTGTTCATCCGCTGCTGTTGCACGCGGCCGTCTTCCAGGGCCTTGAGCAGCGCACAGCCGGGTTCGCGGTCGTGTTTGCAATCGCGGAAGCGGCAGGTGCCGATCAGGTCGTTGAATTCGATGAAGCCGGCTTCGACGTCGGCGCGGCTGACGTGGCCGAGGCCGAATTCGCGGATGCCCGGGGAGTCGATCAATTCGCCACCACCGGGGAAGTGGAACAGGCGCGCGGTGGTGGTGGTGTGGGTGCCTTGGCCGGACAGCTCGGACAAAGGTCCGACGCGGGTGTCGACGTCCGGCAGCAGACTGTTGACCAGCGACGACTTGCCGACGCCGGACTGGCCTACGAACACACTGATGTGCCCGTCCAGTTGCTGTTGCAGTTGCTCCATGCCGTTGCCGTGGTGCGCCGACACTTCCAGCACCGGGTAACCCAGCGTGCGGTACACCGCGAGCAGGGCGTTGAGTGCCGGGGCGTTCTGCTCGTCGATCAGGTCGAACTTGTTGAGCAGCAACAGCGGGCGAATGCCGGCATGTTCGGCGGCCACCAGATAACGGTCAATCAGGTTGGCGTGAGGCTCGGGCAGCGGAGCGAAGACGATCACGATCATGTCGACGTTGGCCGCCACGGGCTTGAGCTGGCCGCGGCTGTCCGGGCGGCACAGTTCGGTGTTGCGCGGCAATTGCGCGACGATCACCCCGATGCCCTGATTGCCGGCGCGCCACACCACCTGATCGCCGGTCACCAGCGCCGGCAGGTTGGCGCGCAAATGGCAGCGAAACACCTGGCCAGCCAGTTCGCCAGCCAGCGCTTCGACTTCGACCTGCACACCAAAATGCGCAATCACAAGGCCTGTCTGTTCCGGGCCCAGGTCGCCACCCTCGAGTGCCTCGACCGCCGAGGACTCGCGTTTGGCGGCGCGGGCAGCGCGCTCGCCCTGAATTTTTTCGATGCGCCAGTTCTGACGACGATTGAGTTGGCGTTTGGCCATGGGTGTTCCACAAGAAGAATGCAGCGATTAGGTAAAACGGCCGCGAGTTTAGCACGCCCCGAGGCCTCCCTAAGCTAAACTGCGCAGCATTGCCTAGGAGTCGACACATGCTAAACGCGCAAAACCTGATCTGGATCGATCTGGAAATGACCGGTCTGAACCCTGACACCGACGTCATTATCGAAATGGCCACCATCGTCACCGACAGTGAGCTCAACACCCTGGCCGAAGGCCCGGTGATCGCCATTCACCACAGTGACGAAGTGCTCGCCACCATGGACGAGTGGAACACCCGCACCCACGGCAACTCGGGCCTGACCCAGCGTGTGCGTGAGAGCCGCATCAGCATGGCCGAAGCCGAAGCGCAAACCATCGCGTTCCTGGAACAGTGGGTGCCGAAGGGCAAATCGCCGATCTGCGGCAACAGCATCTGCCAGGACCGTCGCTTCCTTTATACCCACATGAAAGGCCTGGAAAGTTACTTCCACTACCGCAACCTCGACGTGTCGACTCTCAAGGAGCTGGCGGCACGCTGGGCGCCGGATGTGCGTGACAGCTTCAAAAAGGGCAGTACCCACCTGGCACTGGACGACATTCGCGAATCGATCGCGGAGTTGCAGCATTACCGCAAGCATTTCATCAAGGTTTGATTTGCCGGTGTCTGGGCGGGCCTCTTCGCGAGCAAGCCCGCTCCCACAATTGATCGCGTTCACAATTGGGCTTCTGTGGGAGCGGCGGTGCGACGATTCGACTTGCTCGCGATGGGGCCAGCACAATCTACAAGGCACGCCCCCCTTTGGTGCCGCCCCTTAATGGCTAGACTGCGCGCCTTCTCGCAAGGACTGCCGCCATGTTGCTGATGCTTTACCTGATCGCCATTACCGCCGAAGCCATGACCGGGGCGCTGTCCGCGGGGCGGCGGGGCATGGACTGGTTTGGCGTGGTGCTGATTGCCTGCATCACGGCGCTGGGCGGTGGCTCGGTGCGCGATGTTTTGCTCGGCCATTATCCGCTGACGTGGGTCAAACACCCGGAGTACCTGGTGCTGACGTCGATTGCGGCCATGGTCACCGTGTTCACCGCGCGCTGGATGCGCCACCTGCGTTCGCTGTTTCTGGTGCTCGATGCCGTGGGGCTGGTGGCCTTCACTTTGATCGGCTGTATGACCGCCCTGGAAATGGGCCACGGCATGCTGGTGGCCTCGGTCAGCGGTGTGATTACCGGGGTGTTTGGCGGCATCCTTCGTGACATATTCTGTAACGACATCCCGCTGATCTTCCGCCGCGAGTTGTACGCCAGCGTTTCCTTCGCGGCCGCCTGGTGCTACATGCTGTGCATCTACCTGCAACTGCCCGGCGAACAGGCGATCCTGATCACCCTGTTTGGTGGATTTCTCCTTCGCTTGCTGGCCATTCGTTTCCATTGGGAAATGCCCAAGTTCGTCTATAACGACGAACAGTGAGACACATGCACTCACAGACCCTTTGCGTTGCGGTACATAGATAAAGACAAGGCGTTCAAGTGACTCAATAAGCTGTGGGCTACCACTGTTTAAAGGATCCTTCCATGCCTGATTCATCGACTGCCAGCGATGCTGGGGCCCCACCTCTACATTCCAATGCTTTCAATTTCAGCGGGTTTCTCACCGGAGGGGTCGATCCTCGCACCGGCACGTATACCTGCTCGCTGACACTGGGCGAGCTCAGGTCCAACTTTTTGCAGGGGCCAAGCCTGCCAATCAGGCTTTTCTTCAATCCACTCCAGACCCATGACGGCGGATTCGGGAAGGGCTGGTCACTGGCACTGACCCGCTACGACGTACCCCATGGCCTCCTGACCCTGGCGGGGGGCGAACGTTACCAGGCGAAGAAGACGTCTTCGGGGCTCGTCCTTGACGAACTCAAGCTGAAGACTTTCAAGGTGCTTTGTCGGGAATCCGGACGCTTTGATGTCGTGCATAAAAGCGGCTTGATCGAAGAACTGGAGGTCTACGTCGGTAGTGAGCTGGCGGTGCCCAAAAGAATCGTTTCGGCCAACGGCGGGGCGATCCTGTTCGATTACCAGTCGATGGGTGATGAGCCGGCGCTGTCCGCCGTGCGCGACGCCACTCGAGCCTTGTTGAGCATCGAGCGAACGCCTGGCCAGGTGGTCTTGACGTTGTACCCAGGCAGCGAGTGCGCCGCGTCCTTCACGCTGAAACAGGCCGGTGATCGGGTGAGTGCCGTGCAGTTACCCGACGGCAGTGCCTGGATACTGAGCAGTCAGGCCATCGGCGGGGCCGAATGCCTGACAGAGGTCATCTCACCCCTGGGGGCGCGCGAGCAGATCCGCTACGAAGCGGCGGGCCATCGGCTTCCCCGTGGCGCGCCACAGACGACGATCCCGCATGTATGCACCCATACGGTTTTCCCGGGCCTGCAACCGGCCATCACTACCCACTACCGATTCTCGCCGACCAATTTCCTGGGGTACGACGACAGTGATCTGCACTGGAGGCGGGACGGCGACACCTTGTACCAGAGGAGCTCGGACTACCTGTATTCCTCGGTGGAAATGCTGATGGAGGGTGCCAACGTGCATCGCTCCATCAAGCGTACCTACAACAAATACCATTTGCTGATCTCCCAAGTGACCCGCTGCAATCAAAGCGTGGTGTCGAGAACGGTCGATTATCACCTTGAGCCGGGCAAACCGTTCACCGGGCAGCCCGCGCAATTCCGACTGCCCAAGGTCCAGACGCTGCGCTATGAAAACCGCCAGACCCAGGCTTTCCGCGAGGAGGTGACCACGACCCTGTTCGATGCCTGGGGCAACCTTCTCAAGCATGTCGCGCCGAACGGGGTGGTGACCGTCTCGACGTTTTACCCGGCCAGCGGTGCCGAAGGTTGTCCGGCCGACCCGCTGGGGTTCGCGCGCTTCGAGAAAAGCCGAACCGTACGGGCGGCAGCGGATCTTGCCCAGGCTGCGACGACGCAGCTGCAATTTCGCTACCGGCAAATCGGCGAGCCCGGTAAGCCTGGCTGCGATGTCGTACTGTCGCAACAGCGCTTTTACGAGCACACGCAGGCGGGAGCGGTCTTGCGGTTGCAGACCGATCTCGAATACACCGAGATGGTCACAGACCCGCAGGCTTACACCGTGCTGCACAAATACACAGTGCGCCAGGGCGGGGAGTCGTGCGCGACGCATTTCGAGTACCTGCTTGATGACACCGCGTTGCAGATGCAAACCATCCAGTTGGGGTTCGATGAAACCCGCCAGGAATCGAGTGTGAGCGCGTCTGTCATCAATGGCTTGAAGCGCTCGGAGCAGAACGAGGACCAGGGGCGCGTCGACTTCACTTACGATGGCCTGGGTCGAGAAACGAGCCGAACCGTTGCAGCCGGCAGTGAATTCGAAAGCCGCAACAGCTCGCGTTTTAAACAGGAGAAGAAGGGGGCCCGGATCCTGGTGACGAAACTGGACACCGATGCCATGGGCCAACACAGCAAAACCCGCTATGACGGGCTTGGGCGGGTCATTGAGGTCGAAGAGCAGGACCCGGAGCAGGACGGGGACGTGGTGTTTCGCGAGGTCTATGCCGCGAAGTACGACGTGCTCGGGCAAATGACTGGTGAAAAAAAGATCGACTGGTGGCTCGGGCAGCGCCAGGTGTTCAATACGGTCTTCACCTATGATGATTGGGGGCAGGTCAGCAGTACGGTGCACCCCGATGGTCGTCGGGAGCGTCGCGACTTTGACCCGATCCTGCGCAAGGAGACGACCTGGCTGGAGGGTATGGGCAAAACCGTCACGGTGTACAACACATTCGGTAAACCCGACAGCATCGAGCGCTTCGATACCTCGAACAACAGCCATGGCGCACAGCTTTATGCCTATGACGGTCTGGGCCGTTGCGTCGAGCAGACCGACCCCGTGGGGAATCGCACCACCCATGCCTATGACGTGTTCGATCGCCTGACCCTCAGCACGTTACCCGACGGCAGTGCGGTGCAGACCACCTACGCCGGGCACTCCCGGCAGTCCTTGCCGGTCGGCATCACGGTGGCCGGCCATACGCTGGGGCGACAGGTATTCGATGGGCTGGGGCGCTTGACCCTGCGCGTCGTAGGTGGCCGGACCAGTCGGGTGGGATATGAAGCCGGTTGCAGCCAACCTGCCTGGAAGCAAACGCCCGCTGGCGAGCGCGTCGAATACCGCTACGAAGCCCAATTGGGTGGTGTTGTCACGCAACGCCAGGCCACCGGATTACTCGCCAGCTACGAATATCATCCTCAGCTGGGCGAGTTGACCCGGTGTGTCGAGCAGGGCCGCGAAACCCGACTGACGTACGACCGGGCCGGGCGCCTCAAAAGTGAGACTTCCCGGGTCGGCGACGACGGTAAAAGTGTCTTCTACAGCTATTCCCTGGGTGGTCGATTGCTTCGTTTCGTCGACGTTCTGGGTGAACCGCACACGACCGGGTATGACGATGCAGGTCGTGCGCAGTCATTTGAACATCGGGCGCTGAACGCCACTTTTTCCTACAATACACTCAGTCAACTGGTGGCGATCGAGGCCCGCGCCACGCAGGGACAAGGCTCCATGACCACGCGTATGGCCTACGATGATTTCGGGCGCGAGGTGTCGCGAACCTTCCAGTTCGGCGATGGCGTGACGCAGGTCTTGTCCTCTACCTACAGCCAGGCGGACAAGCTGATGCGAAAGACGTTGCGGCACGAGCAGGCGGTGTTGCGCGACGAGCAGTTCACCTACGACTCGCGCGGTCGCCTGTGCTTTTATGAGTGCACGGGCACTCAACGGCCGCGCGATGCCCAGGGCAAGGAAATCATCCGGCAAGCCTACGTGTTCGATGCACTCGATAACATCCTCACCCTGGAAACCCGATTCCCCGGTGGCACCAACCTCACGACTTTCGAGTACAGCGCTACTGACCCGACCCGATTGACTGCGATCCGTAACAGCCACAAGGACTACCCGGCGCCAGTGACGCTGCAATACGACGACAATGGTCATCTGGTCCTGGATGAACAGGGGAGGCGTATTTCCTACGATGCCCTGGGGCGCCTGGTCCGGGTCGCCGGCACGGACCAGCAGGTCATACGCGACTTTCATTACGACGCCCGGGATCGGCTGGTCGAGCTGGCCCAGCCGTCAGGGGCGACCACCCGGCGTTATTATCGAAACGATCGGAGCAGCAATGATCTCGAGGGTGCCAGCAGCCGCACGTCGTTGGCGTCGAACGGCCTTCTGTTGGGGCTGGAGCGCCGAGGTACCGATGCCGGGATCGGGCTGCTGGCTGTCGATCAGCAGCGTAGCGTGCTCAGCGAGACGTCGGGCACGCAATGTTCGCCGTTTGCCTACAGCCCTTTTGGTCATCGACGGGTGCAGGCCGGTTCGTTCAGCGTGCCGGGATTCAGTGGCGAGCTACTCGATCCGCAGAGCGGTTTGTACCTGCCCGGAAACGGTTATCGTGTTTACAGCCCGACCCTGAGGCGCTTCCTCAGCCCCGACAACCTGAGCCCGTTCGGTGCGGGTGGTTTGAATCCCTACGCTTATTGCGCAGGCGATCCGATCAATCGAGTCGATCCCACCGGGCATTTCTGGGGGGCGATCCTGAGTGGCGTGGTCTCGTTCATCGGCATTGCAGCCAGTGTTTTGACATTAGGCGTCGCGACGCCACTGGCAATGGTGGGATTGGCCATGGGGGTCGTTTCCGGCGTTACCGGAGCGACTGCCGCTGTGTTGCGGACCTTTGACGCGGAGTCGGAAGCGGCGGATATCCTCGACTGGGTCAGTATCGGGGCAGGCGGGGGTTCGGTGGTGGCAGGGGTTGGCGCCATCGGTAAGGCCACCGTGCATTGGGGCAATCGGCTTGGCAAAGCCTTTTCGAAGGGGTTGAGCCCCAAGCGCCCACCCTCGGCATCGGGAATCGGTACAAAAACCGGGAATGCCGGCAGTTCGGTCGGCGAAGGCTTCAGGGGCAATGGGCCGTGGAAAATCAAGCTGGCCGAGCCGAAAAGCATCTCGAAACAACTGAGGCGCGCGCAGCAACACGAGTACGACCAATTCAAGAACGCGATCTACCACAAAGGGGTGGACCCGGCCGAAGCGGTTCGGCACATGGGCGACCCCAACCCCAAATTCCTGCAGCATCATTCGAAGGCCTGGAAGGACCTTCAGGGTAACAGGGTCAACCGGGTCGATATGTGGGAGGCCCGGCTCGGCGGCAAGGACCGCGTGACGTACCTGGTCGATGACACCGACAAGTTGGTCACTGTTCTACAGGTAGGTGGCCACACCTGAGCCACTCAGGAGGCGCGAGCAGAATGCTGGCGCAACGCCCATTCCACGTGTTCCCTGACCATCTCCGAGGGATAATCCCGCCGTGCCTTCAGCGCTTCCAGCACCTGGATCGTCGAAGGCGCATTGCCCAGGCCCACGGCCAGATTCCGCAACCAGCGCTCGTACCCCGCCCGGCGCAGTGGCGAGCCTTCGGTACTGCTGAGGAATTTATCCTCGTCCCACAGGAACAGCTCCGCCAGTTCGGCGTTGTCCAGGTTATGCCGTGGCTTGAAGTCGCCTTCACCGGATGGTTTGGCAAAGCGGTTCCACGGGCAGACGATCTGACAGTCATCACAGCCGAACACCCGATTGCCGATCAGGGGGCGCAACTCTTCAGGGATGGCGTTTTTCAGCTCGATGGTCAGGTAGGAAATACAGCGTCGGGCATCCAGCACGTAGGGACCGACAAAGGCGTTGGTCGGGCAGATGTCGAGGCACGCCGTGCATTTTCCGCAATGATCGCTGGCGTGCGGCGGATCGACCGGCAACGGCAGGTCGACGAACAATTCGCTCAGAAAGAAATAACTGCCGGCCTTGCGATTCAAGACCAGTGTGTTCTTGCCGATCCAGCCTAGACCCGCCTGCTGTGCAATGGCTTTTTCCAGCACTGGAGCGCTGTCGACGAATGCCCGGTAGCCGAACGGGCCGATCACTCCTTGAATTTTTTCTGCCAGTTGTTGCACACGTTTACGGATCAATTTGTGGTAATCGCGGCCCAAGGCATAACGCGATACGTAGGCTTTTTCCGGTTGGGCCAGGCGTTTGGCCATTTCGGTGTCGCCTGGCAGGTAGTCCATGCGCAGGGACACCACCCGAAGTGTGCCGGGCACCAGTTCCTCCGGATGCGAACGTTTGCTGCCGTGGGCGCCCATGTAGTCCATTTCGCCGTGATAGCCGGCTTCGAGCCAGCGCTCCAGGTGCTGCTCATGCTCGGCGAGGTCCAGGCCGCTGATGCCGACTTGCTGGAAGCCCAGCTCGCGGCCCCAGTCCTTGATGGATTGGGCGAGGGCGGACAGGTCTGTAGTAATGGCGGACATGAGGCGAGAGAAACCGGAGCTGAGGTGCGTATAATTCTGCCAGACATCGGAGCCCGAAGACGCATGCCGCACACTAAAGATGATTTACCCGACGCGCTGTACGGCGCCGCGCAAGTGCGAGCCATCGATGCGCGGCTGATCGCTGCCGGCACACCGCGCTTCGAATTGATGCAGCGCGCTGCGTATGCCACCTGGCGGACGCTGGTCCGGCGCTGGCCGGGCGCGGACGAATTGACGGTCGTTGCGGGCCACGGCAATAACGCCGGTGATGGCTATCTGATTGCTGTGCTGGCCAGGCGTGCCGGTTGGAAGGTTCGCGTGTTGGCTGCCGGTGATCCTCAGCGCTTGCAAGGCGATGCCGCGTTGGCCTGTGCCGAGGCACGGGCCGAGGGCGTGGACATTGAGACCTGGGGCGCGCAATCGGCGCTTCGGGGCGTCGTCGTGGACGCGGTGCTGGGCACGGGGCTGACGGGCGAGGTGCGCGAGCCCTTCGCCAGTGTCATCGGTGCAATCAACGCCAGTGGCTTGCCGGTGGCGGCGGTGGATATACCTTCGGGGCTGTGTGCCGATACCGGCCGGGTATTGGGTGTGGCGGTGCGGGCCGACCTGACCGTGACATTCATCGCTCTGAAGCTGGGACTGTTCACCGGGGACGCGGCGGATGTGCTCGGAGAGCTGGTGTTCAATGATCTGCAAGCATCACCGCAGGCTTTCGAGGGCGTCGACGTCAGGGCGCGTCGACTGACGGCCAGCAACTTGCCTCGTGTGGCGAGTCGCGCGCCGAGCGCCCATAAAGGCCAATTCGGCCATGTCCTGTTGATCGGCGGGGATCACGGTTTTGGGGGTGCCATCCTGCTCAGCGCGCAAAGTGCGCTGCGCAGTGGCGCGGGCATGGTGTCGCTGGCCACCCGTAGCGAACATGTGCCGGCAGCGCTGGCCCGGCTCCCGGAAGCCATGGTCCTGGGCACTTCGTCGGCCAATCAGTTGATGGGATTACTGCAAAAGGTTTCCGTGCTGGTGGTCGGGCCCGGCTTGGGGCAGTCTTCCTGGGGGCGAAGTTTGCTGTCGGCAGCGGCCAATGCACCGTTGCCGCAGGTTTGGGATGCTGATGCCCTGAATATGCTGGCGGCAGGGCAGGTGAAGCTGCCCGGTGGCGGTGTGATCACACCTCATCCGGGCGAGGCCGCACGGTTGCTCGGGATCACTACCGCTCAGGTTCAGGCCGACCGGCCAGGCGCCGCCCAGGCACTGAGCAAAAGATATACAGCGGTTGTGGTGCTCAAGGGCGCCGGCAGCCTGATCGCCAGCCCCGACGGGCGTCTGGCGGTGTGTCATCAGGGCCACCCGGCCATGGCCACAGCGGGTCTGGGCGATGTGCTGGCCGGTTTGATTGGCGCGTTGTTGGCGCAAGGCATGAGCCCGTTCGACGCTGCTTGTCTTGCGGTCTGGCTGCACGCCAATGCCGGGGCGCAACAAGGTAATTCGGGCCGTGGGCTGGCGGCCAGTGATTTGATTCCAGCCATTCGTCAGTTGTTGGAGGAGCAAGCACCGTGTCTGAAGTAACCCTGTACCTGGCTGATGAGCAAGCGATGACCGCTTTTGGCACACGCATCGCGAAAACCACCGAAGGGCACGGTCTGATTTTTCTCGAGGGGGATCTGGGGGCGGGTAAAACCACGCTGTCCAGGGGCATCATCCGTGGCCTGGGCCACGTGGGCGCGGTGAAAAGCCCGACCTTCACGTTGGTTGAACCCTACGAGATCGGCGACATTCGCGCCTTCCATTTCGACCTTTATCGGCTGGTTGACCCGGAAGAGCTGGAGTACCTCGGCATCCGTGACTATTTCGAAGACGATGCGTTATGCCTGATAGAGTGGCCCCAGAAGGGGGCAGGCTTTTTGCCAAAGCCCGACCTGACCATTACCATTAGCCCCCAAGGCAGTGGGCGTTCGCTGAAAATTTTGTCCCAGGGCTCGCGTGGCGAGTCCTGGTGTGCCGCTTTGGCATTGGAATCCAATTAAATGATGGGGTCAGGTATGCGCTTTCGCGCGATGGTAGCTGCCGTTGGGATGTTGTTTTTGGCGGTGACCGTCAACGCTATGGCCGACACGAAGGTCAACAGTGTTCGTCTGTGGCGGGCGCCGGACAACACACGTCTGGTGTTCGACCTCACCGGGCCGGTGCAGCACAGTGTGTTCACCTTGACCGCCCCGGATCGACTGGTGATCGACATCAATGGCGCCAGCCTTGGCGCGCCATTGAACGTCTCCACCGCCAACACCCCGATCACCGCCATGCGCTCGGCTCAACGCACGCCGACCGACCTGCGGGTGGTCATCGATCTTAAAAAAGCCGTCACGCCGAAGAGTTTCACCCTGGCGCCAAATGCCCAGTATGGCAACCGCCTGGTGGTCGACCTGTTCGACAATCCGGCGGACGCTGCGCCGATTCCGGCGCCGACCAACGTCGCGACCGTCGCCCCGGTCCCGGTCACCCCGGTAGATCCTCCGGTGAAGTTGCCGCCTGCCCCAGCCGGCAAGCGCGACATCATTGTGGTCATCGATGCCGGCCACGGCGGTGAAGACCCGGGGGCCTCGGGTTCCCGTGGTCAGCGCGAAAAAGACGTGGTGCTGTCCATCGCCCGTGAACTGCAACGGCAAGTCAACGGGATGAAAGGCTTCCGCGCCGAACTGACCCGTACTGGCGACTACTTCATTCCGCTGCGCGGGCGCACCGAAATTGCGCGCAAGAAAGGCGCCGATCTGTTCGTCTCGATCCACGCCGATGCCGCACCCTCCACCGCCGCGTTCGGTGCGTCGGTGTTCGCCCTGTCGGATCGTGGCGCCACGTCGGAAACGGCACGGTGGCTGGCGGACAGTGAAAACCGTTCCGACCTGATCGGCGGTGCGGGCAACGTCAGTCTCGACGACAAGGACCGCATGCTCGCGGGCGTATTGCTCGATCTGTCGATGACCGCGTCGCTGACTTCCAGCCTGAACGTCGGTCAGAAGGTCCTGAGCAACATCGGGCGCGTCACGCCTTTGCACAAACAACGTGTGGAGCAGGCCGGGTTCATGGTGTTGAAGTCGCCGGACATCCCATCGATCCTGGTGGAAACCGGTTTTATCTCCAACGCCAACGAAGCGTCCAAGCTCGCCGCGTCCAGCCACCAGCAGGCCCTGGCACGCTCGATCAGCAGCGGTGTGCGCCAGTTCTTCCAGCAGAATCCTCCGCCGGGGACCTACATCGCCTGGTTGCGTGATTCCGGCAAGATTGCCCAGGGCCCACGGGACCACCGGGTCAACCCCGGCGAAACCCTGGCAATGATCGCCGTGCGCTACCAGGTGTCGCCGGCGACCTTGCGCAGTGCCAACAACCTGAAAACCGATGAGTTGAAAATCGGTCAGACCCTGACCATTCCCGGCACTGAACTGGCGTCCAAAGAATGAATCAGGTGGTGACCAACAGCGCTCGTATCGAGCTGCTCAGCCCCCGACTGGCCAACCAGATTGCCGCCGGTGAGGTGGTCGAGCGCCCGGCTTCGGTGATCAAGGAGTTGCTGGAAAACAGCCTCGACTCCGGTGCCAAACGCATCGATGTCGATGTGGAGCTGGGCGGCATCAAGCTGCTGCGGGTGCGCGACGATGGCCGAGGCATCGCCGCCGATGACCTGCCGCTGGCCCTGGCGCGACACGCCACCAGCAAGATCCGCAACCTGGAAGACCTCGAGCAGGTGATGAGCCTGGGGTTTCGCGGTGAGGCGCTGGCTTCGATCAGTTCCGTGTCGCGCCTGACCCTGACGTCACGTACCCGCGATGCCGATCAGGCGTGGCAGGTGGAGACCGAAGGTCGGGAGATGGCGCCCCGTGTCCAGCCGGCGGCTCACCCGGTGGGCACGTCGGTGGAAGTGCGCGACCTGTTCTTCAATACCCCGGCGCGGCGCAAATTCCTCAAGACCGAAAAAACCGAATTCGATCACCTGCAGGAAGTGATCAAGCGCCTGGCGCTCGCCCGGTTCGACGTGGCGTTTCATTTGCGTCACAACGGCAAGACCATCCTCAGCCTGCATGAGGCCCATGATGATGCGGCCCGCGCACGGCGTGTGGCAGCCATTTGCGGCCCGGGTTTCCTGGAGCAGGCGCTGCCCATCGAAATCGAGCGCAATGGCCTGCATCTGTGGGGATGGGTCGGCTTGCCCACCTTCAATCGCAGCCAGGCGGACTTGCAATACTTCTTCGTCAATGGCCGGGCCGTGCGCGACAAACTGGTGGCCCACGCGGTGCGCCAGGCCTATCGCGATGTGCTGTTCAATGGCCGGCACCCGACATTCGTGCTGTTCTTCGAGGTCGACCCAACCGGCGTCGACGTCAACGTGCACCCGACCAAGCACGAAGTGCGCTTTCGCGAAGGGCGCATGGTCCATGACTTCCTCTATGGCACCTTGCACCGCGCCTTGGGCGATGTACGTCCCGACGATCATCTGGCCGCACCGGTAGCGACCGCCATCGTCCGCCCGACCGGCCTTGAAGCCGGCGAGTTCGGGCCACAGGGCGAAATGCGCCTGGCGGCCAATGCCCTGCTGGAGCAGCCGCAGGCCCAACCGTCATTCAATGCCGCCGGCGCTGGAGCTGGCGCCGGTTATCAGTATCAATACACTCCGCGCCCGCAGTCGACGATGCCGGCAGCGGAAGCCCAGGCCGCCTATCGCGAGTTCTTCGCGCCGCTGCCCGAAGCCAACGCCGCTGCGCTTCCCGAAGGGCAGGGCGATATCCCGCCGTTGGGTTATGCGTTGGCGCAGCTCAAGGGTATCTACATCCTCTCGGAAAACGCCCAGGGTCTGGTGCTGGTAGACATGCACGCCGCCCATGAGCGGATCATGTACGAGCGACTCAAGGTCGCCATGGCGAGCGAGAGTCTGAGCGGACAGCCACTATTGGTCCCTGAATCGTTGGCGCTGAGTCAGCGCGAGGCCGATTGTGCCGAAGAGCACGTCGCCTGGTTCCAGCGCCTGGGCTTCGAATTGCAGCGTTTGGGCCCGGAGACTCTGGCCATTCGCCAGATTCCGGCGTTGCTCAAGCAAGCCGAAGCCAACCGGCTGGTCAGCGATGTACTGGCGGACCTGATGGAATATGGCACCAGCGACCGCATTCAGGCCCACCTCAACGAACTGCTGGGCACCATGGCCTGTCACGGTGCGGTGCGGGCGAATCGGCGGCTGGCCCTGCCGGAAATGAACGGCTTGCTGCGTGACATGGAAAACACCGAGCGCAGCGGCCAATGCAACCATGGCCGACCGACCTGGACCCAACTGGGCCTGGACGATCTGGACAAATTGTTCCTGCGCGGTCGTTGATGAGCCAGCTCCCACCTGCGATTTTCCTGATGGGCCCGACTGCAGCGGGCAAGACCGACCTGGCCATCGAGCTGACCAAGGTCCTGCCCTGCGAACTGATCAGTGTCGATTCGGCCCTGGTCTATCGCGGCATGGACATCGGCACCGCCAAGCCTTCGAAAGAAATCCTGGCTGAATTCCCACACCGCTTGATCGATATTCTCGACCCGGCAGAGAGCTATTCGGCGGCCGATTTCCGCCGTGACGCCCTGCAAGCCATGGCCGAGATCACCGCGCGCGGCAAGATTCCGCTGCTGGTGGGCGGCACCATGCTCTATTACAAGGCGCTGCTCGAAGGCCTGGCGGACATGCCGGCAGCCGATCCCGAAGTGCGGGCGCAAATAGAAGAAGAGGCTGCACGCCTTGGCTGGCAAGCCCTGCACGAGCAATTGCAGCGTATCGACCCCGAGTCGGCGGCGCGCATACACCCCAACGATCCCCAGCGCCTCAGTCGCGCATTGGAAGTTTATCGGGTCAGCGGTCAGAGCATGACCGCGCTTCGATTGCAACAAAGTGCGCAAAGTACTGAAGCAGCCGCGTCGGGACGGCAACAATTGCCCTATACTGTCGCGAACTTGGCCATTGCCCCGGCAAATCGCCAGGTACTGCACGAACGAATTAAACAAAGATTCACTTTGATGTTGGAACAGGGGTTCATGGACGAGGTCGTAGCCCTGCGTGAAAGAGGTGACCTGCACACCGGGTTGCCATCTATACGTGCGGTCGGTTATCGACAAGTCTGGGACTATCTGGATGGCAAGCTGACAGAAGCCGAAATGCAGGAGCGTGGAATCATCGCCACGCGCCAATTGGCCAAGCGTCAGTTCACGTGGTTGCGCAGCTGGGCTGACTTACACTGGTTGGACAGTCTCGATTGCGACAATCTGCCACGCGTCTTGAAATACCTTGGAGCCATCTCCATATTGAGCTGAGTCTTTGCAATTGCCGTCTATCCTTGGGGGTGTGACGGCCACAAGCCAACTGTTTACCTATTTTTATATTGAATCCTTAAAGGAGTGCGACACATGTCAAAAGGGCATTCGCTACAAGACCCTTACTTGAATACTTTACGTAAAGAGAAAGTTGGGGTGTCCATCTACCTGGTCAACGGGATCAAACTGCAAGGCACGATCGAGTCGTTTGACCAGTTCGTCATCCTGCTGAAAAACACCGTCAGCCAGATGGTCTACAAGCACGCTATCTCTACAGTGGTGCCGGTTCGTCCAATTCGTCTGCCTAGCGCAACCGAATCCGAGTCGGGTGACACTGAACCAGGTAACGCCTGATAGGAGTCTCCTTTGTTCTTTGAGCGCCACGGTGGTGGGGAGCGAGCCATTCTCGTTCACTTGGATGGTCAGGACCCTGAGGCGCGCGAAGATCCGCAGGAGTTTCAGGAGTTGGCGGCATCGGCTGGCGCCGAGACCGCGGCGTTTTTCAACGTGCCGCGTAATCGGCCAACCGCCAAATACCTGATTGGCAGCGGCAAGGTCGAGGAGTTGCGCGACCTGGTCAAAGCCGAACAGGTAGAACTGGTTATTTTCAATCACATCCTCACGCCCAGTCAGGAACGTAACCTCGAACGTGTTTTCGAGTGTCGCGTGATCGACCGCACGGGTCTGATTCTCGATATCTTCGCCCAACGCGCCCGTACCCATGAAGGCAAGCTCCAGGTTGAACTGGCCCAGCTTGAGCACATGAGCACGCGCCTGGTTCGTGGCTGGACTCACCTTGAGCGGCAGAAGGGCGGTATCGGCCTGCGCGGTCCGGGTGAAACACAGCTGGAAACCGACCGGCGCCTGTTGCGGGTTCGCCTGCGGCAGATCAAGGGGCGCCTGGAAAAGGTTCGCAGCCAGCGCGAGCAGTCTCGGCGTGGGCGCAAGCGCGCGGAAATTCCGACGGTTTCACTGGTGGGTTATACCAACGCCGGCAAATCGACGCTGTTCAACTCGGTGACCGATTCCGAAGTGTTTGCCGCGGACCAGCTCTTCGCCACCCTCGACCCGACACTGCGCCGCCTCGAACTCGACGACCTCGGCCCCATCGTGCTGGCCGATACCGTGGGGTTCATCCGTCACCTGCCGCACAAACTGGTCGAGGCATTTCGGGCTACGCTCGAGGAGTCGAGTAACTCCGACCTGCTGCTGCACGTGATCGACGCCCATGAACCCGAGCGTATGGCCCAGATTGAACAGGTCATGGTAGTGCTCGGGGAGATCGGGGCGCAGGACTTGCCGATCCTCGAGGTATACAACAAACTCGATTTGCTCGAGGGCGTGGAGCCGCAGATCCAGCGCGATGCCGATGGCAAGCCGCAGCGGGTCTGGTTGTCGGCCAGGGACGGTACAGGTCTGGACTTGCTCAAGCAGGCCGTGGCCGAATTGCTCGGCGATGATTTGTTCGTGGGCACCTTGCGCTTGCCGCAACGTTTTGCTCGACTGCGTGCGCAGTTTTTTGAAATCGGTGCTGTACAGAAAGAAGAGCATGACGAAGAAGGCATCTGCCTGCTGGCCGTTCGTTTGCCACGCGTCGAGTTGAATCGACTGGTGAGCCGCGAAGGCATGCAACCGATGGAATTCATCGAGCAACACACTTTGCAATAAAAGCCTGAGAAAGCGGTTGTGCCGCAGGGACAGGCATTCTGTAGCATTGGTCGGCGCGCCGTGGGTGCGTCTTTGCTTTATCAGATGGAGAGCGCTATGGCTTGGAATGAGCCGGGTGGCAACTCGAATAATCAGGATCCTTGGGGTGGCAAGCGCCGCAATAACGGCGACCGCAAGGGGCCACCAGATCTCGACGAGGCCTTCCGAAAGCTGCAGGAAAGCCTGAACGGGTTGTTCGGTGGTGGTAAAAAACGCGGTGATGACGGCGGTGGTTCCGGCAAGAGTGGCGGCTTTGGCGGCATACTCGGCATCGGCCTGGTCGTGCTGGCGGCCGTCTGGCTGTACAGCGCCGTTTATGTCGTCGACGAGCAGGAGCAAGCCGTGGTGCTGCGCTTCGGCAAGTACTACGAAACGGTTGGCCCGGGCCTGAACATCTATTTCCCGCCGATCGACAAGAAGTACATGGAAAACGTCACGCGTGAGCGTGCGTACACCAAGCAGGGCCAGATGCTCACCGAAGACGAGAACATCGTCGAAGTGCCGCTGACCGTGCAGTACAAGATCAGCAACCTGCAGGACTTCGTGCTGAGCGTCGATCAGCCGGAAATCAGCCTGCAGCACGCGACTGACAGCGCCTTGCGCCACGTGGTGGGTTCCACTGCGATGGACCAGGTGTTGACCGAAGGTCGTGAATTGATGGCGAGCGAAATCAAGGAGCGTCTGCAACGCTTCATGGATACCTATCGCACCGGTATCACCGTTACCCAGGTCAACGTACAGAGCGCAGCGGCACCGCGTGAAGTGCAGGAAGCCTTCGATGACGTGATCCGTGCCCGTGAAGACGAGCAGCGTTCGCGTAACCAGGCGGAAACCTATGCCAACGGCGTCGTGCCGGAAGCCCGTGGTCAGGCCCAGCGCATCCTTGAAGACGCCAATGGCTACCGTGACGAAACCGTCTCGCGTGCCAAGGGTGAGGCTGACCGCTTCACCAAGCTGGTGGCCGAGTACCGCAAGGCGCCTGAGGTTACACGTCAGCGTCTGTACCTGGACACCATGCAGGAAGTCTTCAGCAGTACCAGCAAGGTACTCGTGACCGGCAACAAGAACGGCCAGAGCAACCTGCTTTACCTGCCGCTGGACAAGATGATCGACAGCAGTGGTCGCAGCACCAACGCACCGGTCAACAGTGCGGCAGCGACCAGCAATGAAGCAAATGCGCGTGCCGCAGCTGATCTGCAGCAACAGCAGGCACGTACCAGGGAGAGTCGCTGATGAGCAATAAATCGCTGATCGCCCTTATTGTTGGCGTCGTTGTGGCGATCGCTGCCTGGAACTGCTTCTACATCGTGGCTCAGACCGAGCGCGCGGTGTTGCTGCAGTTCGGACGCGTGGTTCAGGCTGATGTCCAGCCGGGGCTGCATGTGAAAGTGCCTTACGTTAACCAGGTGCGCAAGTTCGACGCTCGCCTGATGACGCTGGATGCACCGACACAGCGCTTCCTGACCCTGGAAAAGAAAGCCGTGATGGTCGATGCCTACGCCAAGTGGCGTGTGAAGGACGCCGAGCGTTTCTACACCGCGACTTCCGGCCTCAAGCAGATCGCCGACGAGCGTCTGTCCCGTCGTCTGGAGTCGGGCCTGCGTGACCAGTTCGGTAAGCGCACCCTGCACGAAGTGGTATCCGGTGAGCGTGATGCGCTCATGGCGGACATCACCTCTTCGCTGAACAAGATGGCCGAAAAGGAACTGGGTATCGAAGTGGTCGACGTTCGCGTCAAGACCATCGACCTGCCCAAGGAAGTGAACCGCAGCGTGTTCGAGCGTATGAGCACCGAGCGTGAGCGTGAAGCTCGCGAGCACCGCGCCAAGGGTAACGAGCTGGCAGAAGGCATCCGTGCCGACGCCGATCGTCAACGCCGCGTGCTGCTGGCTGAAGCCTATCGTGAATCGGAAGAGATTCGCGGTGACGGCGATGCCCAGGCCGCAGCGATCTATTCCAAGGCCTACGGCCAGGACCAGGAGTTCTACGCGTTCTACCGTAGCCTGCGCGCCTACCGTGAAAGCTTCGCGAACAAATCCGACGTCATGGTCCTGGACCCAAGCAGCGACTTCTTCCACTACCTGGAAAAAGCCAAGCCTTGATACGGCGTTGACCGAAATCGCCCCCGCCGGGCGGCTAAAACCTTCGGCGGGGTGATCCTTTGGGAAAACGTGTGTATGATGCGGCAGCCGGGAAATTCCCGGCTTTTTTGCGTCTGCACGTTTGATTGCTGTTTTTTTGCAGATGTCCGGGCCCGTTGGCTCGACAGGTTTTACGAGGAAAGTGTTTGGCGAAGCCCGAATTCAGGCTTTTCGCTTCGTTGCTCTTGCGCGTGTTTTCGCAGGGCCAGGCATTTTCTGCTTCACTCAAGGCTCGCCCCAAGGCTTGCCGCCCGGATCATAGGGGAATGGCGTAATGGCAACGGTAGACCGCTGGCTGCTGCCAGATGGCATCGAAGAAGTACTGCCACCGGAGGCGGCGCGCATAGAAGTCGCGCGTCGCCAGGTGTTGGATCTGTTCCAGAGCTGGGGTTACGAGTTTGTCGTGACTCCCCATATCGAGTACCTGGAATCCCTGCTGACCGGCGCGGGCCAGGACCTGGATCTGCGTACCTTCAAGGTCATCGACCCGCAATCGGGTCGGCAGATGGGTTTCCGGGCGGATATCACGCCGCAGGTGGCGCGCATCGATGCGCACACCTTGCGTCGCGAAGGCCCCAATCGCCTGTGCTATGCCGGTAGCGTGCTGCACGCCCAGCCGCGCGCCTTGTCATCCTCGCGCAGCCCGATCCAGTTGGGTGCCGAGTTGTACGGCGATGCCAGCCCGAGCAGTGACGTCGAAGTCATCAGCCTGATGCTCGCCATGCTGCAACTGGCCGATGTGCCGGACGTGCACATGGACCTCGGGCATGTTGGCATCTACCGCGGCCTGGCCCGTGCGGCAGGCCTGTCCGGTGAAGTCGAGCAGCAGTTGTTCGATGCGTTGCAACGCAAGGCCATCGACGAGGTCATTACCTTGACCGAAGGCCTGCCGGCAGAACTGTCCGACATGCTGCGCGCGCTGGTTGACCTGTGTGGCGGCCGTGAAGTGCTGGTGGCGGCTCGTGAGCGCCTCGCCAAGGCGCCGGCACCCGTGCTGGCGGCGTTGGACGATTTGCTGGCGATAGCCGAGCGCCTGTCCAGCCGTTTCCCGGATCTGCCGCTGTATTTCGACCTGGGCGAGTTGCGCGGTTATCACTACCACACCGGTGTGGTGTTCGCCGTGTTCGTACCGGGTGTTGGCCAGTCCATTGCCCAGGGTGGTCGTTACGACGACATCGGTGCCGACTTCGGTCGTGCCCGTCCGGCAACCGGCTTCTCCACCGATTTGAAAACCCTGGTGACCCTGGGGCGTGCTGAGATCGAGCTACCGTCTGGCGGTATCTGGATGCCTGACAGTACGGATGCGGCACTCTGGCAGCAGGTTTGCCAGTTGCGCAGTGAGGGTCAGCGTGTTGTCCAGGCGTTGCCTGGGCAGCCTTTGGCCGCCGCCCGTGAAGCGGACTGCGACCGGCAATTGATTCAGCAGAACGGGCTTTGGCAAGTATCGCCACTGGCCTCTTGAGTTTTCCTGCCGGCCGCCGCCGGCACCAAGTTTGCGCGAATGAGGACAAGTGTTATGGGTAAGAATGTCGTAGTCCTGGGCACCCAGTGGGGTGATGAGGGCAAAGGCAAGATCGTTGATCTGCTGACCGAACATGCTGCCGCCGTAGTGCGCTACCAGGGTGGCCACAACGCGGGTCACACGCTGGTGATCGACGGTGAGAAAACCGTCTTGCACCTGATCCCGTCGGGCGTACTGCGCGAAGGCGTACAGTGCCTGATCGGTAACGGCGTGGTGGTTGCGCCCGACGCTCTGATGCGGGAAATCACCAAGCTGGAAGAGAAGGGTGTGCCGGTGCGTGATCGCCTGCGCATCAGCCCTTCCTGCCCGCTGATCCTGTCCTATCACGTGGCGCTGGACCAGGCCCGCGAAAAGGCTCGTGGCGAGATGAAGATCGGCACCACCGGTCGCGGCATCGGCCCGGCATACGAAGACAAGGTTGCACGTCGTGGCCTGCGCATCGGTGATCTGTTCCACCGCGAGCGTTTCGCCGCCAAGCTGGGCGAGTTGCTGGACTACCACAACTTTGTCCTGGTCAATTACTACAAAGAGCCGGCCATCGACTTCCAGAAAACCCTGGATGAGTGCATGGAATACGCCGAGTTGCTCAAACCGATGATGCTCGACGTCACCGCCGAGCTGCACGAGCTGCGTCGCGCGGGCAAGGACATCATGTTCGAGGGCGCCCAGGGTTCCCTTCTGGACATCGACCACGGTACCTACCCGTATGTCACCAGCTCCAACACCACCGCCGGCGGTATCGCCACCGGTTCCGGTGTGGGGCCGCGCTTCATCGACTACATCCTGGGTATCACCAAGGCCTACACCACTCGTGTCGGTTCAGGTCCGTTCCCGACCGAGCTGTTCGATGACATCGGTGCATTCCTGGCCAAGCGTGGCCACGAATTCGGTGCAACCACCGGTCGCGCCCGTCGTTGCGGCTGGTTCGATGCCGTCATCCTGCGTCGCGCCATCGACGTCAACAGCATCTCGGGCCTGTGCCTGACCAAGCTGGACGTACTGGACGGCCTGGAAACCATCAACATCTGCATTGGCTACAAGAACCAGGACGGTGCGGTGATTGACGCTCCGACCGACGCCGACAGCTACATCGGCCTGGAGCCTGTGTACGAACAGATGCCAGGCTGGACCGAATCGACCCTCGGCGCCAAGACCCTGGAAGAGCTGCCGCAAGCCGCTCGCAACTACATCAAGCGCATCGAAGAACTGGTCGGCGCGCCGATCGACATTATTTCGACGGGCCCGGACCGCAACGAAACCATCGTTCTGCGTCATCCGTTCGCTTAATGAGTCGTTGATGTAAAAGACAAAGGGCCCTTATTTGGGCCCTTTGTCGTATCTGTCTGTAGGACGGCACGACCTTTGCTCTGAATTTGAAAAAGCTCAATAAAAAAAGGATGGCTGCCTCCGTGCCATCAATTTAATGGCGTCAAAGCAGAGGGATTACCTGTGTCGGCCGTTCTTTCCCTGTTACAAAGCCGTCTTTTGCGGCCTGTGTTCGTTACCCTTGGTATCGCTCTTTTGGTGCAAGTGCTGGTTGCGGTCGCCCTGACACGCAGCACGGTGACTGCGCTGGAGGCCGATCTGGGCGTTCGCCTGGGCGCCGACAGCCAAAAACTGTCCACCGAGCTCGAGCAGGCGGGACGCGAAGTCACGTCGAGCCTCGACAGCCTTTCCGCCAGTACGCGCCAGCGGCTCACTGCCGGCTTGTCTTCGCGTCTTGAAGAGGAGCAATCGCAGCTGCGGGCGACCCTGGAAAAAGACCTGAAGGACTCCGCCAGTGATATGGCGCAGCTCCTGGCCTCGGTCGCGCCCCGCGCCATGTGGGACAACGACGTGCCGACCCTGTCCGAATTCGCCCGTCGCGCCCAGCGCAATCCCAACGTGCTGTTCGTCGTCTATGACGATGCGACCGGCCAGCACCTGACGCGCTACCTCAATCGCGAAAATCCGATCAACAAGGCACTGCTGGAAAAAGGCCAGGGCGAACGTGCCCTGGACAAGGTGCTGGATGCAGCGAAAAACGATCCGTCGGTCTACTACGTTGAAGCGTCCATCAACCCCAATGGCGTGGAAATCGGCAAGGTGCTGATGGGGGTCTCCACCGCTTCGGTGGAAACGGATCTGGCGGCGCTGGATAAACGCTTCGAAGCGCTGATTGCCAACAGCGATCAACTGGTGGGCGACAGCCTCAAGGGCGCGGCGGCCGACAGTGCCACCGCCATGCGCGCACGGCTGGCTTCCGCTCAGTCCACTGCTGCGGACATGAAAGCCAATACCACCGAAACCGTGCAGGAAGCGGCAGCGACCTTGCGCTGGCGCATTGGCATGGGCCTGGCCTTGGTGGGGTGCGGCGTGTTGCTGCTGCTGGCCGTCGTGCTCGGTCGTCGGGTGGTCAATCGGTTGAAGATGCTGATCATCGCCATGGACGACCTGGCGGCCGGCGAGGGCGACTTGACCAAGCGCGTGCAGATCAACAGCAAGGACGAGATCGGCGACATGGCGTCGGCGGTCAATCGCTTTGTGGATAAGTTGCAGCCCATCGTGCGTGAAGCGGGCGATGTCGCCCAGCGCACGGGCGTCGAGATCGGCGCCATGACCTTGCGCAACGCCGGTGCCGATGCGGCGGCCGGTATGCAGCGCGACGAGGTGGCCGAGAGCCTGCGCGCGTTGTCGCAAATGGCCGATGAGGCGCAGTCCGAAAGTCATGCCATGCAGGCGGCCTTGCAGCAGGTGGTGGAGATTCGTTCGGCCACCGACGAAAATACCCGCACCTCGGCGAAAGTCGGCGGCCTGATCGAGGCGCTGGCCGAGCAAGTCGATACCGGCGCCAAGGTGATTGAGCGACTGGCGCAGCAGAGTGAGCAGATTGAAGTGGTGCTGACCGTGATCCACGGCATCGCCGAGCAAACCAACCTGCTGGCGCTGAACGCGGCCATCGAGGCGGCGCGCGCCGGTGAAACCGGTCGTGGCTTCGCCGTGGTGGCGGATGAAGTGCGGGCGTTGGCGAGCAAAACCCAAAGCTCCACCGGTGACATCCAGGCGCACATCGTCGCCTTGCAGCAAGGTGCGCGGGAGGCTGTTGCTGCGATTGGCCAGGCCGGGCGCCAAGCCAGCGAAGGTCTGCTGGTGTTGCGTGACAGCGCGCGCCTGCAACAAACGGTGCAGGTGTCGGTCGAGCAGGTGCACGCGGCGATTGGCCTGGCCACGCAGGCCGCGGCGCATCAGGCGCAGGGTGCGCAGGCTGTACGCGGGCGCGTGGAAACCATTCATGCCCAGGCCGAGAAAGCGGCTCAGGCAGTGGTAGAGACGACCGAGAGCGGCAAGGTGCTCGATGGGTTGGCAGCGCAGCTCAAGGCCAGCCTGGGGCAGTTCAGGGCTTGATGTGTAGTCTGTAAGGCCGCCATCGCGGGCAAGCCCGCTCCTACAGTTTGGAATGCGATTTCCTGTAGGAGCGGGCTTGCCCGCGATAGCGGTATCAGCGGTTCAGATACATCCGCGTCGTCAACAGATAAACCGGCAACCCCGACACCACAATCAACAGCGCCGCATAAGGCGCTGCCGCTGCAAACTCCACATTCGCCGTGTGCGCCCAAACCTCTGTTGCCAAAGTGTTGAGCCCCGTGGGGCTTAGCAGCAGGGTCGCCGTCAATTCCTTCATCGCGTCCAGGAACACCAGCGCAAACGCCGCCCCTAGTGCCGGGAAGATGATCGGCAAGGTGATGCGGCAAAATGCGCTGAACGATGATGCGCCCAAGGTGCGGGCGGCTTCTTCCAGTTGCGGCGCGGCCTTGTTCAGTGCTGTGCGAATCGGCGCCTGTGCCAGCGGCAAGAACAGCAGAGCATACGCAATCAGCAGCAATGCCGAGGTCTGATACAGCACCGGCACGTAATGCAGGGCGAAATACACCAGGGTCAGGGCAATCACCAGTCCCGGCAGCGCATGCAACAGATAAGGCAGGCGCTCAGCCCAGATGGCCAGTCGACCCTTGTGGCGCACCACCAGCAGTCCCACTGGCACCGCCAGCACCAGGCACAGCGCGGCGCCGCCCAGAGACAGCGCGAGTGACGACAGGAGCGCCTCGGTGATCGCGGCCACGGGAAACGCCGCCGAGGAACCCACCATCAACCAATACGCCAGCATGCCCAGGGGAATGCCGCTGCCGATGATCGCCAGCGCCAGGCAGTAAAGTTGCCCGGCGACAGCCCAGTGCCCAAGCCGAACCTGCTCTGCACGTCGTGCCGCCCCCTGGCCGGTGCGCACGTGGCGGCCCTTGCCACGCATCCGTAGCTCGAGCCACAACAGCATCAGGCACAGCGCCAGCAGTACTGCGGACAGCATTGCCGCGTTGGCATTGCTGAACTCCAGCTCGAACTGCTGATAGATCGCCGTGGTAAAGGTTTGCAGGCCGATGATCGACAGCGCACCGAACTCCACAAGCATGTGCAGTGCGATGAGCAGCGAGCCGGCCAGCAGGGATGGCCAGAGCAGCGGCAGGGTGATCTTGAAGAACACGCCCCAGCGGTTCTGACCCAATGTGCGCGCGGATTCTTCCAGGGATGGGTCGAGATTACGCAGCGTGGCCGCTACCGGCAGGAAGATCAGTGGGTATTTGGACAGGGTCATCACCAGGATGGCGCCGCCCAGGCCTTCGAAATGCGCGCTCAGGGAAACCCAGGTAAAGCTGCTGACAAACGCCGGCACGGCGAACGGCAGGCAGAGGATCACCCCCCACAGTCGCCGTCCCGGCAAATTGCTGCGCTCCAGCAGCCAGGCCAGCGAAAGGCCGATGATGCCGCAGGCCACCGTCACGCCCGCCATCAATGCCAGCGTATTGCGCAACAGGCCGAACACATAAGGTCGCCACAACAGGTGCAGTGCCTCGGCCCAGCCGGCCTGCCAGGTTTTCAGGCCGACATAGACCAGCGGCAACAGGCTCAGTAGCACCAGCAACAGCACTGGCAGCAGCAACCAGATCGACGGCCGCTTGCGCCGTGGCACATGACCCCCGCGCGCGGCGGGGGCAGATAACGATGCGCTCATCAGTTCAAGCCAACGTCGCGTTCCAGGTCCAGGGCTTCTTCAGCGTTGCCGAGGTCGGCCGGCGTGACGTTGGGGGCTTGCAGCTCGCTGAAGGGCTTGAGGCCGCGATCCGACTCCATGCCTTTGTGCAGCGGGTACTCGGCGGTGGTCTGGGTGATCACGCGCTGGCCTTCTTCGCTAGCCATGTAGGCGAGCAACTGCTGGGCTTCTTTGGGATGCTTGCTGGATTTCAGGACGGCCGCGCTGGAAACGGTGATCAGCCCGCCGACGTCGCCGCCGGTGAAATAATGCAGTTTCGAATCAAGCTGGCCTTTTTCACGCTGCAGGGCGAACCAGTAATAGTTGTTCACCAGGACAGTGGCGACTTCACCGTTTTCCACGGCCTTGAGTGCGACCATGTTGTTGCTGTACGTCTTGCCGAAGGCGCGCAGCCCAGTCAGCCATTCCTCGGCCGCGTCCATGCCGTGCACCTTGATGATGGCGACGGCCTGTTCCTGGAACGCGCCGCTGGTAGGCACGAAGCCAACCTTGCCTTGCCATTTCGGGTCGGAAAATTCCATTACCGACTTGGGGAGGTCTTTTTCATCGATCAGTTTAGGGTTGAAGGCCACCACACGAACCCGCGCGGTCACGCCGATCCAGGTGCCATTGCTTGCGACGTAGTCTTTGGGCAGGACGGCGAGGGTGGTGGCGTCGGTCTGGGCCAGCAGGCCCTGCTCGCCGAGTTTGTTCAGTGGGGGAGATTCTTCGGTGTAGATCACGTCGGCGGGAGAGCGATCGCCTTCTTCGACGACCTGGCTGGCCAGTTGGTTGCTGCTGCCCTTGCGCACATTGACGTGAATCCCGGTCTTGGCCTCGAACGCCTTGGCGACGGCGTCGCCGACTTCCTTGTGTTGGCCGTTATAGAGGGTCAGGGAAACCGGGTCGGCAGCCTGGGTGAGGGGAGTGGCGAGTGTCAGGCCGAGCAGGGTGAAGGTCAGGCCGCGGCGCAGGGTATTTCGAAACATCATTCGCAGGGTTCCTCACTGTCGCATTGCAAAAACTTGCAACAATGATAAACGATATTGTTTCTCATGTGCGCCTTGCGGGTTGGTATTGCCTTTGGTATGGACCTGGGGCTGAAACCTGTAGGAGCGAGCATGCTCGCGATGGTCGTCAACGATTGCGCTGGCTGCCTGACACTCAACGGTGTCTGGGCGACCATCGCGAGCATGCTCGCTCCTACAGGGGGTATGGAATTTCAGGGGGGGGCAGAAACGCAAAAACCCGCTTTCGCGGGTTTTTGTGAAATTCAGAATCGTGATCCTGAATTTGAAATTGGTGCCCAGAAGAAGACTCGAACTTCCACGACCGTAAGGTCACCAGCACCTGAAGCTGGCGTGTCTACCAATTTCACCATCTGGGCATTCATCGCGAGCGTTGCCGCTGTTGATGTGGCGCACTATACGGAGAGCTTTTTGATCTGTAAACCCCTGATTTGGTTTTAATAAATCAAATGCTTAGAATGCAAAAACCCGCTTTCGCGGGTTTTTGTGGGAGCCTTGAAATTGATCTAATCTCAAGCTCGAAATTGGTGCCCAGAAGAAGACTCGAACTTCCACGACCGTAAGGTCACCAGCACCTGAAGCTGGCGTGTCTACCAATTTCACCATCTGGGCAGTATCGGCAGCGCTAGTGCGTCGTCGATGGCGCGCACTATACGGAGCGTCTTTTTAACTGTAAACCCCTGCCTTCAAAAAAACATGAAAAATGTTACCGACGGCATTTTTACCAGCTCTGCGGTGTCCATAAAGGGGCTTTAGGCGAGTCGATGCAGTCCGAAATTTCCCGTTTCATTACGCCTATGCCAAACTAACGCGTATATAGACAAGGTGAAAACTCTCTAATGGCCGATTGGCAGTCCCTCGATCCCGAGGCCGCTCGTGAAGCGGAAAAATATGAAAACCCTATTCCTAGCCGCGAACTGATCCTTCAGCACCTTGCTGATCGAGGTTCGCCTGCTAACCGCGAGCAGTTGGTCGAAGAGTTCGGCCTGGTCACCGAAGACCAGATCGAAGCGCTGCGCCGGCGGCTGCGCGCGATGGAGCGCGATGCTCAACTCATTTATACCCGTCGTGGCACTTATGCGCCGGTGGACAAGCTCGACTTGATCCTGGGCCGCATCAGCGGTCACCGCGATGGTTTCGGCTTCCTGGTGCCGGACGACGGCAGTGACGATTTGTTCATGAGCCCCGCGCAAATGCGCCTGGTGTTCGATGGTGACCGTGCATTGGCCCGTGTGTCTGGCCTGGATCGTCGCGGTCGTCGTGAAGGCATGATCGTCGAAGTCGTGTCCCGTGCTCACGAAACCATCGTCGGTCGTTACTTCGAAGAAGGCGGTATCGGCTTCGTGGTGGCGGACAATCCGAAGATCCAGCAGGAAGTGCTGGTGACACCGGGTCGCAACGCCAACGCCGACATCGGTCAGTTCGTCGAAGTGAAGATCACCCACTGGCCGACGCCACGCTTCCAGCCCCAGGGCGATGTCATTGAAGTCGTGGGCAACTACATGGCGCCGGGTATGGAGATCGACATTGCTCTGCGCACCTACGATATTCCGCACGTCTGGCCCGATGCAGTACTCAAGGAAGCCGCCAAGCTCAAGCCGGAAGTCGAAGAAAAGGATAAAGAGAAGCGCATCGACCTGCGCCATCTGCCGTTCGTCACCATCGACGGTGAAGATGCCCGCGACTTCGATGACGCGGTGTATTGCGAGGCCCGCCCGGGCAAGCTGCGCCTGTTCTCCGGTGGCTGGAAGCTGTACGTGGCGATTGCCGACGTCTCCAGCTACGTGAAGCTCGGTTCGGCGCTGGATGCCGAGGCCCAGGTTCGCGGTAACTCGGTGTACTTCCCCGAGCGCGTGATTCCGATGTTGCCCGAGCAGTTGTCCAACGGCCTGTGCTCGCTGAACCCGATGGTCGACCGGTTGGCCATGGTTTGCGAGATGACCATCTCGAAAACCGGTGAGATGACCGATTACTGCTTCTATGAAGCGGTCATTCACTCTCATGCACGCCTGACCTACAACAAGGTCAGCGCCATGCTCGAAACGCCCAAAGCCGCCGAGGCGCGCAAGCTGCGTGGTGAATACACCGATATCGTGCCGCATCTCAAGCAGCTTTATGCGCTGTACAAGGTGTTGCTGGCTGCCCGCCATGTGCGTGGCGCGATCGATTTTGAAACCCAGGAAACCCGGATCATCTTCGGTTCCGAGCGCAAGATCGCGGAAATTCGCCCGACCGTGCGCAACGACGCGCACAAGCTGATCGAGGAATGCATGCTGGCCGCCAACGTGGCCACCGCCGAATTCCTGCAGAAGCACGAAATCCCTGCGCTGTACCGCGTTCACGACGGTCCGCCGCCTGAGCGCCTGGAAAAGCTGCGTACCTTCCTGGGTGAGTTGGGCCTGTCCCTGCACAAAGGCAAGGACGGTCCATCGCCCAAGGATTATCAGGCGTTGCTGGCCGGCATCAAGGATCGTCCGGACTTCCACCTGATCCAGACCGTGATGCTGCGTTCGCTGAGCCAGGCGGTGTACACCTCCGATAACCAGGGCCACTTCGGCCTGAATTACGAGGCCTACACCCACTTCACTTCGCCGATTCGTCGCTACCCGGACCTGCTCACGCATCGGGCGATCCGCAGCGTCATTCACTCCAAGCAGAACACCCCGCACGTTCGTCGGGCCGGTGCGATGAGCATTCCCAAGGCTCGCATCTACCCTTACGACGAGGCGGCGCTGGAGCAGTTGGGCGAACAGTGCTCGATGAACGAGCGTCGCGCCGACGAAGCGACTCGTGACGTGGTGAACTGGCTCAAGTGCGAGTTCATGAAAGACCGCGTGGGCGAGTCGTTCCCGGGCGTGATCACTGCGGTGACCGGGTTTGGCCTGTTCGTCGAACTGACCGACATCTACGTCGAAGGTTTGGTGCATGTCACGGCGTTGCCGGGTGATTACTACCACTTCGATCCTGTGCACCATCGCCTCGCGGGTGAACGCACCGGTCGCAGCTTCCGCCTGGGCGATACCGTCGAAGTGCGCGTGATGCGCGTTGATCTCGACGAGCGCAAGATCGACTTCGAGATGGCTGAGAAAACCATCAGCGCGCCGATCGGTCGCAAGAAGCGCGGGTCCGACACGGCTGCGCCAGCTTCCACCAAGGCGTCTGAGCCGGCTGCGGCAAAAACCGGTCGTCGCACTGCCAAGGAAAAACCTGCCGAGGCCTACCGCTCGAGCGATGCCGCGGCGAAGAACGCCGAGGTGCGCAAAAGCCGCGAGATGAAAAAGGCGTTGCTGTCCGAAGCGAAAAGCGGTGGCAAGTCCTCGCGTTCCACCTCGGACAAGGCGCCTGCGAGCAAAACGAGCAAACACCGTAAAGGCCCGCCAAAAGCGGGTTCCGCTCCAGCCAAAAGTGGCGGGGCGCGTAAACCGAAGGCGAAGTCATGAGTCAGTTGGAAAAAATCTACGGCGTGCATGCCGTAGAAGCGTTGCTGCGTCATCACCCAAAGCGCGTCAAGCAGATCTGGCTGGCCGAAGGCCGCAGTGAGCCGCGCTTGCAAAACCTGATTGCACTCGCTGGCGAAAACCGCGTGCCGGTCGGCAATGCCGAGCGTCGCGAGCTGGATGCCTGGGTTGAGGGTGTGCATCAGGGCGTGGTGGCGGAAGTGAGTCCCAGCCAGGTCTGGGGCGAAGCGATGCTCGACGAACTGCTCGATCGTACCGACGGTGCGCCGCTGCTGCTGGTGCTCGACGGTGTGACGGATCCGCACAATCTGGGCGCTTGCCTGCGTTCGGCCGATGCCGCCGGTGCGCTGGCGGTGATCGTGCCCAAGGACAAGTCGGCTACCCTGACCCCGACAGTGCGCAAGGTCGCCTGCGGCGCGGCGGAAGTGATTCCACTGGTCGCCGTGACCAATCTGGCGCGCAGCCTGGAAAAACTCAAGCAGCGTGGCTTGTGGGTCGTGGGTACGGCGGGTGAAGCCGAGCAGAGCCTGTATCAGCAGGACATGACCGGTCCGACCATCCTTATCATGGGCGCTGAAGGCAGCGGCATGCGTCGCCTGACCCGCGACCTGTGCGATTACCTGGTGCACTTGCCGATGAGCGGCAGCGTCAGCAGCCTCAACGTCTCCGTGGCGACCGGGGTCTGCCTGTTCGAAGCGCAACGCCAGCGCGCTGCGCGCAAGTAGTGAGCTTTGAGCTGCAAGCCTCAAGTTACAGGCAATCTGCTTGAGGCTTGAGGCTTGAGGCTTGAGGCTTGAGGCTTGTAGCTTGTAGCTTGTAGCTTGTAGCTTGTAGCTTGTAGCTTGTAGCTTGTAGCTTGCAGCTTGCATCTATTGTTCAAATAATCACCAATTGCCTTGCACCTCCCCCCTCCCTTCTCTACAATTGCGCCCCTTGCTGTGACGGCAGGCACGCATGTGTCTCCCGCAAGCAAGTCCATAAGTGTCATTCACTCCTTGTCTGACCGCCTTCGAGCGGCAGGCTACAACCCGTAAGGAGCATTCATGCGTCATTACGAAATTATCTTTTTGGTCCACCCGGATCAAAGCGAGCAAGTCGGCGGCATGGTTGAGCGTTACACCAAGCTGATCGAAGAAGACGGCGGCAAAATCCACCGTCTGGAAGATTGGGGCCGTCGTCAACTGGCCTACGCAATCAACAATGTTCACAAGGCTCACTACGTGATGCTGAACGTTGAGTGCACTGGCAAGGCCCTGGCCGAGCTGGAAGACAACTTCCGTTACAACGATGCAGTGATCCGTAACCTGGTCATCCGTCGCGACGAAGCCGTTACCGGCCAGTCCGAGATGCTCAAGGCTGAAGAAAACCGCAGTGAGCGCCGTGAGCGTCGCGACCGTCCTGAGCACTCCGACGCCGAAGGCGTTGATGGTGATGACAACGACAACAGCGATAACGCTGACGAGTAATCCACGGACCTTTTGAGGAGCCTATTACATGGCACGTTTCTTCCGTCGTCGTAAATTCTGCCGCTTCACCGCTGAAGACGTGAAGGAGATCGATTACAAAGATCTCAACACTCTGAAAGCTTACGTATCCGAGACCGGCAAAATCGTTCCAAGCCGTATCACCGGTACCAAAGCACGTTATCAGCGTCAGCTGGCCACCGCTATCAAGCGCGCCCGCTTCCTGGCCCTGCTGGCCTACACCGACAGCCACGGCCGCTGAGACCGGGTAGTCGACTCGTAGCAAAGGATTGAATGCATGCGTGCCTTGGCTGAGTTCATCATGCGGGGCCGTATGCAGGCCACTCTCGTAGTGGCTGGATGCGCGGCATTGCCGTTGTTGTATTGGTTGGGTGCTGCCGCTGGATGCCTCGTGCTCCTGCGGCGCGGATTGCAGGACGCCCTTGGCGTGCTTGCTCTGGGACTGCTGCCGGCATTGCTCTGGTGGCTGTATTCCGACGACCCACGGGCACTTCTGGTGCTGTTGGGGTCTTCGAGTCTTGCGCTGGTTTTGCGCGCAAGCGAATCCTGGACCCGCGTGTTGCTGGTCAGCATAGCGATGGGAGTGGTGTTTGCAGTGGTGCTGGGGACAGTTTTTGCTCCCCAAATCGAGTTGCTGGCGCAGGCCTTGATCAAGGTCATGCCGTCGCTACTCGGTGATGTCTACCAGAAGCTGTCGGTAGATGAGCAAGCGCATTTTGCGTCGCTGATTGCACCAGTCCTGACCGGCCTGATTGCGGCCTTGTTGCAAATCGTCAGTGTGCTGAGCCTGCTTGTTGGGCGCTACTGGCAGGCGTTGTTGTATAACCCGGGTGGTTTTGGTCGCGAGTTTCGCACCATCCGATTCCCGCTGGGGCTGGCGATGTTACTGCTGGCGTGCATGCTTCTGGGGCCGAACATCGGTCCGCAGATGGCCATGTTGACGCCGTTGTGCAGTGTACCGCTGGTGTTCGCCGGGCTGGCCCTGATTCACGGGCTGGTGGCGCAAAAGCGACTGGCCAGGTTCTGGCTGGTGGGGTTGTACGTCACGTTGTTGCTGTTCATGCAGCTGATCTATCCGTTGCTGGTGGTCCTGGCCATCGTCGACAGCCTGATTGATTTTCGCGGTCGTCTGGCGCCGAAAGACGCCGATAACGCGAACGGTGAAGGTTAAAAGTTAAGAGGATTTCCACATGCAACTGATCCTTCTGGAAAAAGTCACCAACCTGGGCAACCTGGGTGACAAAGTGAACGTTAAGGCTGGTTACGGTCGTAACTACCTGCTGCCTTACGGCAAAGCTACCGCTGCGACCCCAGCCAACCTGGCTGCGTTCGAAGAGCGTCGCGCTGAGCTGGAAAAAGCTGCAGCAGACCGTAAAGCATCGGCTGAAAGCCGTGCCGCCCAACTGGCTGAGCTGGAAGTGACCATCACTGCCACTGCCGGTGACGAAGGCAAGCTGTTCGGTTCGATCGGCACCCACGACATCGCTGATGCACTGACCGCCTCCGGCGTTGAAGTGCAGAAGAGCGAAGTTCGTCTGCCGAACGGCACCATCCGCAACGTAGGTGAATTCGACGTAGCCGTGCACCTGCACGCTGAAGTTGAAGCCACCGTACGCGTTGTCGTGGTAGCAGCTTAAGCAACACCTGATCGGCTGGCGGCTTGCCCGTCAGACGGTTAACATCGGGCACGATCCTGTTTACAGGTCGTGCCCTTTGTCTTTCTGGGAACTCCCGTTTTTCAATCCCTGCTTCTAAAAACCAAGTGACCATGAACGATATTTCCGCTCCTGAGCAATACGATCTGCAAACCGCCGCGCTAAAGGTGCCGCCGCATTCCATCGAAGCCGAACAGGCTGTGCTCGGTGGTCTGATGCTGGACAACAACGCCTGGGAACGTGTGCTCGATCAAGTCTCCGACGGCGATTTCTATCGACATGATCACCGCCTGATTTTCCGTGCGATTGCCAAGCTTGCCGACCAGAACATGCCGATCGACGTCGTCACGTTGGCCGAACAGTTGGACAAGGAAGGGCAGACTTCCCAGGTCGGCGGCCTCGGTTACCTGGGAGAGCTGGCAAAAAACACGCCGTCGGTCGCCAACATCAAGGCCTACGCACAGATCGTCCGCCAGCGCGCGACCTTGCGCCAACTGATCGGCATCAGTAATGACATCGCTGACGCCGCCTTCAACCCGGAAGGGCGTACTGCCGAGGAAATTCTCGATGAAGCCGAACGGCAGATCTTCCAGATCGCCGAGGCTCGTCCAAAGACCAGTGGTCCGGTGGGCGTCAACGAATTGCTGACCAAGGCCATCGACCGCATCGACACCTTGTTCAACACGGGTGAAGGGATCACCGGCCTGTCCACCGGCTACACCGACCTCGACGAAAAAACCAGTGGCCTGCAGCCCGCCGACCTGATCATCGTTGCCGGCCGTCCGTCGATGGGTAAGACCACCTTCGCGATGAACCTGGTTGAAAACGCGGTACTGCGCAGCGAGAAGGCGGTGCTGGTGTACTCCCTCGAGATGCCAGGTGAATCGCTGATCATGCGTATGCTGTCCTCGCTCGGGCGCATCGACCAGACCAAGGTGCGTTCCGGCCAACTGGAAGACGATGACTGGCCGCGCCTGACTTCGGCAGTCAATCTGCTCAACGACCGTAAGCTGTTCATCGACGATACGGCGGGTATCAGCCCCTCGGAAATGCGCGCCCGTACCCGTCGCCTGGTGCGCGAGCACGGTGAAGTCGGCCTGATCATGATCGACTACCTGCAACTCATGCAGATCCCGGGCTCCAGCGGCGACAACCGGACCAACGAGATTTCCGAGATTTCCCGGTCCCTGAAAGCCCTGGCCAAGGAATTCAACTGCCCGGTGGTGGCCCTGTCCCAGCTCAACCGCTCCCTGGAGCAACGGCCGAACAAGCGTCCGGTGAACTCCGACTTGCGTGAATCCGGAGCGATCGAGCAGGACGCCGACGTCATCATGTTCGTGTACCGCGACGAGGTGTATCACCCGGAAACCGAGCACAAGGGCATTGCCGAGATCATCATCGGCAAGCAGCGGAACGGTCCGATCGGGTTTATCCGGCTGGCGTTCATCGGTAAATACACGCGCTTTGAGAACCTGGCGCCGGGTAGCTACAACTTCGATGATGATGAGTAAGATCTTCATCGCCTGACCTGGCCCAATCGTCGCACCGTCGCGATAGGGTCACCACAATTTCCGACCGAATCCGTCGGAATTGGTCAAAATTTGTGCTATATTCCGCGGCCGCGAAATTCCATGCAAGCCAACACCGGTCATCGTCATGCAAACAGCCAAGCCGTTATTTGACTATCCCAAGTACTGGGCCGAATGTTTCGGTCCAGCGCCATTCCTGCCGATGAGCAGGGAGGAGATGGATCAGCTTGGCTGGGATTCCTGCGACATCATCATCGTCACAGGTGATGCGTACGTTGACCATCCGTCGTTCGGCATGGCGATCATCGGCCGGCTGCTGGAGGCCCAGGGCTTTCGCGTCGGTATCATTGCCCAACCAAACTGGCAGTCCAAAGACGACTTCATGAAGCTGGGCGAGCCGAATCTGTTTTTCGGCGTCGCGGCCGGCAACATGGACTCGATGATCAACCGCTACACAGCCGACAAGAAAATCCGCTCCGACGACGCCTACACCCCTGGTGGCATGGCGGGCAAACGTCCGGACCGTGCAAGCCTGGTTTACAGCCAGCGCTGCAAGGAAGCTTATAACCACGTGCCAATCGTCCTCGGTGGTATCGAAGCGTCCCTGCGCCGCATCGCCCACTACGACTATTGGCAGGACCGGGTGCGCAACTCGATCCTGATCGATGCCTGCGCCGACATCCTGCTCTACGGCAACGCCGAACGGGCCATTGTCGAAGTCGCTCAGCGCCTGTCCTACGGCCACAAGATCGAAGAGATCACCGACGTGCGCGGCACCGCGTTCATCCGTCGCGACACGCCCAAAGACTGGTACGAAGTCGATTCCACGCGCATCGACCGTCCGGGCAAGATCGACAAGATCATCAACCCGTACGTGAATACCCAGGACACCCAGGCCTGCGCCATCGAGCAGGAGAAGGGGCAGGTTGAAGACCCGCAGGAAGCCAAGGTCGTACAAATCCTTGCCAGTCCGAAAATGACCCGCGACAAGACCGTGATCCGCCTGCCATCCGTGGAAAAGGTGCGTAACGACGCGGTGCTGTATGCCCACGCCAACCGTGTGCTGCACCTGGAAACCAACCCGGGCAACGCCCGTGCGCTGGTGCAGAAGCATGGCGAAGTCGATGTCTGGTTCAACCCGCCGCCCATTCCGATGACCACCGAAGAAATGGACTACGTGTTCGGCATGCCGTACGCACGCGTTCCCCACCCAGCGTATGGCAAGGACAAAATCCCGGCCTACGACATGATCCGTTTCTCGGTGAACATCATGCGTGGCTGCTTTGGCGGCTGCACCTTCTGCTCGATCACCGAACACGAAGGTCGGATCATTCAGAACCGTTCCGAAGAGTCGATCATTCGCGAGATCGAAGAGATCCGCGACAAGGTGCCAGGTTTTACCGGCGTCATTTCCGACCTCGGCGGCCCGACCGCGAACATGTATCGCATCGCCTGCAAGAGCCCGGAAATCGAATCCGCCTGCCGCAAGCCGTCGTGCGTGTTCCCTGGCATCTGTCCGAACCTGAACACCGATCACTCGTCGCTGATCCAGCTTTATCGCAGTGCTCGTGCCCTGCCGGGGGTGAAAAAGATCCTGATCGCATCGGGTCTGCGTTATGACCTGGCAGTCGAGTCGCCGGAGTATGTCAAGGAGCTGGTGACCCACCACGTGGGTGGCTACCTGAAGATCGCCCCGGAACATACCGAGGAAGGTCCGCTCAACCAGATGATGAAACCGGGTATCGGCACCTATGACCGGTTCAAGCGCATGTTCGAGAAGTACACCAAGGAAGCGGGCAAGGAACAGTACCTGATCCCGTACTTCATTGCGGCGCACCCCGGCACCACCGACGAAGACATGATGAACCTGGCCCTGTGGCTCAAGGGCAATGGCTTCCGTGCCGATCAGGTGCAGGCGTTCTACCCGTCACCGATGGCCAGCGCCACGGCGATGTACCACTCGGGCAAGAACCCGCTGCGCAAGGTGACCTACAAGAGCGATGGCGTCACCATCGTCAAGAGCGAAGAACAGCGTCGTCTGCATAAGGCATTCTTGCGTTATCACGATCCGAAGGGCTGGCCGATGCTGCGCGAAGCGCTGACGCGAATGGGGCGCGCCGATCTGATCGGGCCGGGCAAGAACCAGCTCATTCCGCTGCACCAGCCGTCGACCGACAGTTACCAGAGCGCCCGTCGCAAGAACTCGACCCCGGCCGGTAGCCACAAGGTCGCAGGTGAGAAGACCACCAGGATCCTGACCCAGCACAATGGCCTGCCACCGCGTGCCAGCGATGGCGGCAATCCTTGGGACAAGCGCGAGCAGGCCAAGGCCGCAGCGTTTGCGCGCAACCAACAGGCGGCCAAGGAGCGCAAGGACGCGGCCAAGGGCAAGGGCCCCAAGCCTGCGCGCAAGCCCGTGGTGCCGCGCTGAGGATTGTGTGAGCTGATCAAGAAACGCCAGCCTTCGGGTTGGCGTTTTTTTGTGTGTGATGGCTGCTGGCCTCTTCGCGGGCAAGCCCGCTCCCACAGGGGGCAGGTGTACAAGGAACAAATGTGGGAGCGGGCTTGCCCGCGAAGAGGCCGGTCCAGTCACCGATAAATTTGCCCTCGCCCTCCACGGCAACATTTATGTGCAATTGCTCCTCGCACATTTCCTGCATTGCCCGATTTTGGTGCTGTACTGCCTCCTGTAAAGGGAGAAAGCGCCAGCGCCACCGGGTGGCATAAGTCTTGCGCGCTTTCGCATACGCCCAAGGCTCGCAGGAGGCACGCCGTGTCGATTCATGTCGCATTGCACCACGTCACGCATTACCGCTACGACCGCGCCGTCGAACTCGGCCCGCAGATCGTTCGCCTGCGCCCGGCCGCCCATAGTCGTACGCGGATTTTGTCTTATGCGCTGAAAGTCTCCCCAGAGCAGCACTTCATCAACTGGCAGCAGGACCCGCAGGGCAATTACCTGGCCCGATTGGTGTTCCCGGAGAAAACCGACGAGCTGCGGGTGGAAGTCGATCTGGTGGCGGAGATGGCGGTGTTCAATCCGTTCGATTTCTTCCTCGAGCCCTATGCAGAAAAGATCCCTTTTGCCTACGCCGCCGACGAGCGCAAGGAGCTGGCACCGTACCTGGAAACCCTTCCCCTGACACCGATGTTCAAGGACTATCTGGACGGCATCGACCGCACGCCGTTGCCGAGCGTGGATTTCCTCGTCGCCCTCAATCAGCGCCTGAGTGAAGACATCGGCTACCTGATCCGAATGGAACCGGGGGTTCAGACTCCTGAGCACACCCTTGAGCATGCGTCCGGTTCCTGCCGCGATTCGGCCTGGCTGCTGGTGCAACTGCTGCGCAATCTCGGGCTGGCGGCGCGCTTCGTCTCCGGCTACCTGATTCAACTGACTGCCGACGTGAAAAGTCTGGATGGGCCGTCGGGCACCGAGGTGGACTTCACCGACCTGCACGCCTGGTGCGAAGTCTACTTGCCCGGCGCCGGCTGGATCGGCCTGGACGCGACTTCGGGGTTGTTCGCCGGTGAAGGGCATATTCCGTTGGCCTGTAGTCCGGATCCGGGCTCTGCGGCGCCCATCAGTGGCTTGGTCGAACCCTGCGAATGTGAGTTTACGCACGAAATGTCGGTGGAGCGGATCTGGGAGGCGCCGCGTGTCACCCAGCCTTACACCGATGACCAGTGGCTCGCGATCCAGGTGCTGGGGCGGCAGATCGATGCCGACTTGCTGGCAGGCGATGTGCGACTGACCATGGGCGGTGAGCCGACGTTCGTCTCCCTGGACGATCCGGACGGCGCGCAATGGAACACCGCTGCGCTCGGACCAGACAAACGCCGCCTGTCCGCCGAACTGTTCCAACGCCTGCGCAAACATTACTCACCCAAGGGCCTGGTGCATTTCGGCCAAGGCAAGTGGTACCCCGGGGAGCAACTGCCACGCTGGTCGCTCAACAGCTACTGGCGGCGTGATGGCGTGCCCATCTGGCACAACAGCGCGCTGATTGCCGATGAGCAGCAAGACTACGGCGCCGATGGGGAGCTGGCGAGACGTTTCCTGGCGAGTGTCGCCGAGCGATTGAAGATTGAGACCCGTTTTGTCTTCCCCGCCTACGAGGACAATTTCTATTACCTATGGCGCGAAGGTGCCTTGCCGCAGAACGTCACCGCCGAAGACTCGCGGTTGGAGGACCCCCTGGAGCGTGCACGCCTGCGTAAGGTCTTCAGCCAGGGCCTGGATAAAGTCATCGGCCAGGTGCTGCCACTCGCCCGCACTGCCAGGGGCGACCGCTGGCAGAGTGGCCGCTGGTACCTGCGCGACGAGCATTGCCGGCTGGTGCCGGGGGACTCGCCGCTGGGCTATCGCTTGCCGCTGGCTTCGCAGCCTTGGGTCAAGGCTGCGGAGTATCCGTTCATCCATCCTCAGGATCCGAATCAGGATTTCCCGTCTCTGCCCGACACAGCGCAACTGCAAAGCCCTGACACGGCATCGGTTGCGGATGACCGGGCGCCGCTGATTGACGAGTCCGCGGCCTGGCTGACGCGCACCGCGTTCTGTGCCGAGGCGCGGGAAGGGCGGTTGTACCTGTTCATGCCGCCGCTGGAGCGGGTCGAGGATTATCTGGAACTTGTCACCGCCATCGAGGCCACGGCCGAGGAACTGCATTGCCCGGTGTTACTGGAAGGTTATGAGCCGCCAAGCGATCCGCGGCTGAGCAACTTTCGCATCACCCCCGACCCTGGCGTGATCGAGGTGAACGTGCAGCCGTCCGCTACCTGGGACGAACTGGTCGAACGCACCGAGTTTCTGTACGAACAGGCTCGGCTGACCCGATTGACCAGCGAAAAATTCATGATCGATGGTCGACACACCGGCACCGGAGGCGGTAACCATTTCGTACTGGGCGGTGCGACCCCCGCCGACTCACCGTTTCTGCGCCGGCCCGATCTGCTGCGCAGCCTGATCAGCTACTGGCATAACCACCCGTCACTGTCCTATCTGTTTTCGGGTTTGTTCATCGGCCCTACGTCCCAGGCGCCCCGTGTCGATGAAGCGCGCAACGATGCGTTGTACGAGCTGGAAATCGCCTTCGCGCAAATGCCTGAGCCCGGTGAGCAATGTCCGCCTTGGTTGGTGGACCGGCTGTTGCGCAACCTGCTGATCGATGTGACCGGCAACACCCACCGGGCCGAATTCTGTATCGACAAGCTCTATTCACCCGATGGCGCCACGGGGCGTCTTGGACTGCTGGAGTTGCGCGCTTTCGAGATGCCGCCCCATGCGCGCATGAGCCTGGTCCAGCAGTTGCTGTTACGCGCGTTGGTTGCACGGTTCTGGCGCGAGCCCTATGCGCCGCCGAAGCTGGCCCGCTGGGGTACTGAGTTGCACGACCGCTTCCTGTTGCCGCACTTCATCGAGCAGGACTTCGCCGACGTCATTGTCGATCTCAATGCGGCGGGTTATCCACTACGGGCTGAGTGGTTTGCCGCTCATCTGGAGTTTCGTTTTCCCAAAGTAGGCGACTACGCGGTCAGCGGTATCGAACTGGAACTGCGCCAGGCACTGGAACCCTGGCATGTGCTGGGCGAGGAGGGCACCGCCGGCGGCACCGTGCGTTATGTGGATTCGTCGCTGGAACGCTTGCAGGTCAAGCTCAGTGGCCTGCCGCCACAGCGTTACGTACTGACGTGCAATGGCGTGCCGGTGCCGTTGCAACCGACCGGGCGTGTAGGCGAATTCGTCGCAGGCGTGCGTTTCCGTGCCTGGCAACCCGCCAATTGCCTGCAACCGACGATTCCCGTCCACGCGCCCTTGGTGTTCGACTTGCTCGACACCTGGATGGAGCGTTCGCTGGGTGGGTGCCAGTATCACGTGGCCCATCCGGGCGGACGCAACTACGAGAGCCTTCCGGTGAATGCCAACGAAGCAGAGAGTCGACGGTTGGCGCGTTTCTTCCGCATCGGACACCGTCCCGGAAAACTGGCGATACCCGCTTCTGAAATCAACGACGAGCTGCCGATGACACTCGATTTACGACGTTGCTGAGCCTTGCGCGACGCTCGGATTTTTCGTCTATCCGGGCGTCACAAGCGTGCGTTAGTCTGACTGTTTCCTGCTGTCTGCCGAGCTTTCCATGCCTGACCTGCTAGATCGCTACCCGCTCACTGCGGGCTCCTATCACGAACTGCTCGACGAGAGTGGCGGCGTACGTGTGCATTGGCGTCGGCTGTTCGACCAATTGCAACGCAGCACGTCCGCGCAGTTGGAGCAACGCCAGGCACTGCTGAGCCGGCAGATCCAGGAAAACGGCGTGACCTACAATGTCTATGCCGACCCCAAGGGTGCTGACCGGCCCTGGGAGTTAGACCTTTTGCCGCATGTCATCGCCGCCGATGAGTGGGAACAGCTGTCGGCGGGCATTGCCCAGCGTGCACGCTTGCTGAACGCGGTGCTGGCTGACCTTTATGGCCCGCAACGCCTGATTGCCGAGGGCCTGCTGCCTGCCGAACTGGTGTTCGGCCACAACAATTTCCTCTGGCCATGCCAGGGCATCACACCGCCTGACGGTACTTTTTTACATCTGTATGCCGTGGATCTGGCGCGCACGCCCGATGGTCGCTGGTGGGTGACGGCGGACCGGACCCAGGCCCCCTCCGGCGCCGGTTACGCGCTGGAAAATCGCACCATCGTGTCCCGGGCCTTTCCCGAGTTGTATCGCGACATGAAGGTGCAGCATCTGGCCGGATTCTTTCGCACGCTTCAGGAAACCCTGGCCCGTCAGGCGCCCAGTGAAACGCCGTTGGTAGTGTTGCTGACGCCCGGGCGTTTCAACGAAAGCTATTTCGAACATTTGTATCTGGCGCGGCAGCTGGGCTACCCCTTGGTGGAGGGCGGCGACCTCACGGTGCGCGACGCCACGGTATACCTGAAAACATTGAGCGGCCTGCGTCGCGTCCACGCAATCATGCGTCGGCTCGACGACGATTTCTGCGACCCGCTGGAGCTGCGCACCGATTCGGCCCTCGGGGTACCGGGGCTGCTGGATGCCGTGCGGCAGGGCCGGGTGCTGATGGCCAATGCGCTGGGCAGCGGGGTGCTGGAGTCGCCGGGGCTGCTGGGTTTTCTGCCGAGGATCAACCAATTCCTGTTTGGCGAAGAACTGATCCTGCCCTCCATCGCCACCTGGTGGTGTGGCGAGGCGCCGGTGCTGGCCCAGGCGCTGGAAAAGCTGCCGCAATTGCTGATCCGTCCCGCCTTCCCTTCCCAGAGCTTTACCCCGGTATTGGGGCGAGACCTGAGCGAAGCGCAGCGTCGGACACTCGCCGAGCGCATGCAGGCGCGACCCTACGCCTACGTGGCGCAGGAACTGGCGCAGTTGTCCCAGGCGCCGGTCTGGCAGGCCGAGGGCGGCCAATTGCAGCCACGGGCCATCGGCATGCGCATGTATGCGGTGGCCAGTGGCGAGGGTTATCGGGTGCTGCCCGGCGGATTGACCCGAGTGGCCGCCGAGGCGGACGCCGAAGTGGTGTCGATGCAACGCGGTGGTGCGAGCAAGGACACCTGGGTGCTGAGCGATCGCCCGCCGAGCGGCGAGCAGTGGAAAGCCCAGCGAAACATCGGCGTGCACGATCTGGTGCGGCGCGATCCGTACCTGCCATCGCGGGTCGTGGAAAACCTGTTCTGGTTCGGTCGTTACTGCGAACGCTGCGATGACAGTGCGCGCTTGCTGCGCATCATGCTGGCACGCTACGTCGATGGCGACGACCCGCAAGCCCTGCAAGCTGCCGTCGATTTGGGCGAGCGACTGATGCTGTTGCCCGATGAAGGCTCCTTGCCCGAGCGATTGCTGGCGGCATTGCTCGGCGATGACTGGCCGTTCAGCCTGCGATCCAACCTGCAACGATTGCAGTGGGCGGCGTCGCAGGTGCGCGGCAAGCTTTCCCGGGAAAACTGGCAGGCGCTGGTGGAGTTGCAGCGCGAAGCGATGGAGCTGGAAACCGCTGATCCGGACTTCGGCGAGTTGTTGGATTTTCTCAACCGCTTGGTGATGTCGCTGGCAGCGTTGTCCGGTTTCGCCCTCGACGATATGACCCGCGATGAAGGCTGGCGCTTCCTGATGATCGGGCGACGGATCGAGCGCCTGCAATTTCTCAGCGCCAGTCTGGCGGCGTTCCTGCGCGGTAGTGGGGCGTTCGATCAGGCGGGCCTTGAGTGGCTGCTGGAACTGGGCAACAGCAGCATCACCTACCGCTCGCGTTATCTGGCGGTGGCGCAGTTGATCCCGGTGCTGGACCTGTTACTGCTCGACGAGCAGAACCCTCACGCGGTGTTGTTCCAGCTGAAGTTGGTGACCCGCACGCTGAAACGCTTGAATGACGATTTCGGCGCCCCACGCGAGTCGGGGCTACCGCTTCTGGTGGAGCGTTTGGCCCGCTTCGACCTGGGTTGTCTCGAGTATTCGCTGTTTGGCGATGCCAGTGTTCGTGCAGCAATCGATGGGCTGGCCGACCTGCTGCAAGCAATCGCTGACGCCAGCGGGCAGGTGTCGGATCGCCTGGCGTTGCGTCACTTCGCCCACGTTGATGATGTCAGCCAGCGCACGGTGTCCGTCTGATGAACGCCCGTTACCAGATTTTCCACGACACGCATTATCACTACGACAGTCCGGTGTCGCTGGCCCAGCAACTGGCGCACCTGTGGCCTCGCACCTGTGTCTGGCAGCGCTGCACGGATCAGCAGTTGCAGATCAGTCCCGAGCCGACCTCGCGCCGGGACGAACTGGACGTGTTCGGCAATCCGTTGACACGCCTGGCGTTCGAGCGGCCTCACGATGAATTGCAGGTCAATGCGCGACTGTGTGTTGAAGTGCTGGCGCGGCCTGTTCTGGATTTCACCCGGTCGCCGGCCTGGGAAGACACGCGTAATGCCTTGACCTACAGCGGTCAGCCACTTTCATCAGAGATGCTTGAAGCGTGTCGGTATCGCTTTGAATCGCCCTATGTGCACCTCAAACGCAATTTCGTCGACTTTTCGCAAAGCTGTTTCCCTGCGCAAAGACCGCTGTTACTGGGTGTGCGGGCGTTGATGGAGAAAATTTTCCGCGAATTCACTTTCGACGCCGAAGCCACGCAGGTGGCGACGCCGCTGGTGGAAGTGCTGGAGCGTCGACGGGGAGTGTGTCAGGACTTCGCCCACTTGATGCTCGCGTGTGTGCGCTCGCGAGGGTTGGCGGCGCGCTACGTCAGCGGCTACCTGTTGACCCAGCCACCCCCGGGCCAACCACGCCTGATCGGTGCCGATGCCTCCCATGCCTGGGTGTCGGTGTATTGCCCGGTACTGGGCTGGGTGGATTTCGACCCGACCAACAATGTCCAACCGGCGCTGGAACACATCACCCTGGCCTGGGGCCGGGACTTCTCCGATGTTTCGCCATTGCGCGGGGTGATCCTGGGTGGCGGCAATCACGACCCGGAGGTGCGGGTTACCGTGATGCCGCAGGACTGAATGCCCCGCCCCTGTAGGAGCGAGCATGCTCGCGATGGAGGCTCAGGCGGCGATGGCGTCCTGACACCCCGCGTCATCGTTGACGACCATCGCGAGCATGCTCGCTCCTACAGAAGGTTAGGATCAACCGGGTGTCTGCTCCGTCCACTTCGGCGCAATGGTCGGCTGCCAGGCGTCCAGGGCGTCGATCAGCGTTTGTGGCGATTCGCTCACTTGCAGCATGTCGCGGTGTGCCCCGCGAACGAAGCCTTCGCCGACGATGTGATCGAGAAACCCGGTCAGCTTGCTGTAGAAGCCGTTCACCTCAAGCAATCCCAACGGTTTGCCGTGATAACCGAGTTGGCCCCAGGTCCAGACTTCGAACAGTTCTTCCAGGGTGCCCAGGCCCCCTGGCAGCGCGATGAATGCGTCGCTGAGCTCGGCCATCCGCGCCTTGCGCGCGTGCATGCCGTCGACGACTTCCAGGCGAGTCAGTCCGCCGTGGCCGATTTCCTTGTCCTTGAGGCTCTGCGGAATGATGCCGATGACTTCACCGCCTGCCGCCAGTGCGGCGTCGGCGACAATGCCCATCAACCCCACGGCGCCGCCGCCATAGACCAGGGTCAACTTGCGTTCGGCCAACGCGCGGCCAAGCGCTACGGCTGCCTCACGATAAGCCGGGTTGGTGCCGGTGCTGGCACCGCAAAATACACAAACGGATGTTAAAGACATGCCTTACTCCATGCTCAGGATGGGCACAGAGTAAAGGCAGCGTCGCTGCGTTCCAAGGTCTAGACTTCGCGCCGGGACGTTTCACAGGTACCACTGGCGCCGCAGGCGTAAGCGGCGAGCAAGCTGCACAAAAAACTGTTGATGGACATGACAGGCACTCCGGTTGAAGGTCGATGGCCTAATGATAGGGTCGCCCCGGACGTCTGACTGGTAGATTGTCTCGATAGGGGTCATAGCCCGAAAGTTGTATACAAGTTATGACGTAGGTCATAGGAACTTGCCGGATTTTCAGGCAGTCTTCTGTCCATTAGAAATTTCGTTAACCATGCCTTGGAGATTCACCATGTTTGCCAAACTTGTTGCGGTATCCCTGTTGACGCTGGCCAGCAGCCAATTGATGGCTGCCGAGTGCAAGACCACCATCGACTCCACTGACCAAATGTCCTTCAGCACCAAGGCCATTGAAATCGATAAAAGCTGCAAGACCTTCACCGTGGAACTGACCCACTCCGGCAGCTTGCCGAAGAACGTAATGGGCCATAACTGGGTGCTGAGCAAGGAAGCCGACATGCAGCCGATCGCCACCGACGGCCTGGGTGCCGGCATCGACAAGAACTACATCAAAGAGGGTGACGCCCGCGTCATCGCCCACACCAAAATCATTGGTGCCAAGGAAACCGACTCGGTGACCTTCGACGTATCGAAACTCGATGCTGCCGAGAAATACGGCTTCTTCTGCTCGTTCCCAGGCCACATCTCGATGATGAAAGGCACTGTGACCCTGAAGTAAATCCGCGTCATCGTCGCCTGTTCTGGTCAATGAAAAAGCCCGCTGAATCAGCGGGCTTTTTCATTCACTCACGCCTCAAGGCGCAAACGGCATCACCCGCTTGTGATGCGTCTTGTTGTACGTATCGCAAATAATCCTGAACGCTTCATCCCGCACCGGCTCACCGTGCAGGAACGCGTCGATTTCGGCATAGGTCACGCCATGGGAGGCTTCGTCCGGCTTGCCCGGTGCGAGGTCTTCAAGGTCCGCCGTCGGGACTTTCTCAACCAGCGACTCCGGCGCACCAAAGCTGCGGGCGATGGCTCGTACCTGGTTTTTCACCAGGCCGCTCAACGGTGCAAGGTCGCAGGCGCCGTCACCGAACTTGGTGAAGAAACCCATCACCGCTTCGGCTGCATGGTCGGTGCCGATCACCAGGCCCTGCGTGGCGCCGGCGATGGTGTACTGGGCGATCATGCGCATCCGTGCCTTGGTGTTACCCAGGACGAAGTCCACCGAAGCCGCCGGCTTGCCTTCGAAAGCTTTCACTTCGGACGCCAACGCCTTGACCGCCGGGCCGATGTCCACGGTGTGACGTTCGTCTGGCTGGATGGCTTCCAGCGACGCCTGGGCATCGTGCTCATCGAACTGCTTGCCGTAAGGCAGGCGCACGGCGATGAACTTGTAACGCTCATCGCCCGTGCGCTCGCGCAGCTCACGTATGGCGCGCTGGGCCATCAGGCCGGCGGTCAGCGAATCGACGCCGCCGCTGATGCCGAGCACCAGGGTCTTGAGCCCGGAGTTGACCAGGCAATCCTGGATGAACGTGATACGCCGGGCGACCTCTGCCTCGAGGGCAGCCTTGTCGGCGAATGGCGGTTGAACCTTGAGCTGCTCAGCAATCTCACGCTGTACGGCTTGCATGAATTCACTCCTTGCTTGGTGTGCTGGAAGGGTCGGCAGGTACTTTGAATACGTGTCGCAAGTAGGCGACGAAATTAGGGTCTTTGCAGTGAGTCTTGCCGGGCTCGTCGGAGATCTTCGCCACCGGCTGGCCGTTACAGGCGGCCATTTTAAGCACGATGCTCATCGGTTCAACACCCGGAATATCGCACGTCAGATGGGTGCCGATGCCAAAGCTGACATTGATCCGACCACGCAGGGCACGGAATATCTCCAGCGATTTGGGCAGCGTCAGACTGTCGGAAAACGTCAGCGTCTTGCTCATGGGGTCGATGCCGAGCTTCTGGTAGTGCGCGATCGCCTTTTCTGCCCAGATGACCGGGTCGCCGGAGTCATGACGCAAACCGTCGAAGAGCTTGGCGAAGTACAGGTCGAAATCGTTGAGGAAGGCGTCCATCGTGATGCAATCGGTCAGGGCAATCCCCAGCAGGCCACGGTATTCACGAACCCAGCAATCGAGGGCGGCACTCTGGCTGTCGATCAGGCGCGGGCCTAGCTGCTGGTGCGCCATGATCCATTCGTGGGCCATGGTGCCTAACGGTTTCATGTCCAGCTCCCGGGACAGATGCACGTTACTGGTGCCGACAAACCGACCAGGAAAATCGTGCTTGAGCACATTCACGACTTCTTCCTGCACACGGTAGGAAAAACGCCGGCGGGTGCCGAAATCGGCGACTTGCAACTCAGACAGTTCGTCGCTGCTGGCGTTGGCGGTCAGCCAGTCGAACTTGCGATACAGCTGCTCGCGGGCCTGCTCCAGCTTGATATCCCGGTAGCGATAGCGGTTGCGCACTTCGCTGACGATGGACAACAGCGGCACTTCAAACAGAATCACATGCAACCACGGCCCACGCAGGCGGATGAACAACTCACTGTTCTCTATGCCGGTATGAACGTAGCGCAGGTTGAAGCGGAACAAGCCAAGAAAACGCAGGAAGTCCGGTTTCATGAAGCTGATGCGCTCCATGAAGCCCAACTGATCGGCGCTCAGGCTCAGCTCGGCCAGGCGCTCGATCTGAAAGCGGATCTCCGCCAGGTAAGGGCGTAAATCTTCGCTGTTGCGGCAACGAAACTCCCATTCGACTTCCACGTTCGGGTAGTTATGCAGCACCGCCTGCATCATCGTCAGCTTGTAGAAGTCGGTGTCGAGCAGGTTCTGCACGATGCGATCGGCAAATACGCTCTCGCTCATAACGGGGTTCTCCACTTTGAATGGCGATAGTGGCGCATATTGGTGCCGCTCATGACCAGCGATTTTTTAGTGGATTCGATCCACTGTAGGAGCGGGCTTGCCCGCGATAGCGGTACATCAGTCGACATTCAGGGTGACTGGCACAGCGCATTCGCGAGCAAGTCGAATCGTCGCACCGCCGCTCCCATCAAAAGCAATGTCGCGTTAATTCGGGGTGTCGATCTGCTCCAGCATCCACTGCACGAAATCCCGCACCTTGGGCACTTCCGCCGAGTGTTCCGGGTAGGCCAGGTAGTAGGCGTCGGCGCTGGGCATCGCATGTTGCCAGGGGATGACCAGCTTGCCGTCGGCCAGTTCCTCTTCCACCAGAAACCGGGGCAACAGCGCTACGCCGCAGCCCACCTGAGCGGCGCGGATGCACATGTAGAAGGTTTCGAAACGCGGGCCGTGGTAACTGTGTTCGGTGTGGTAGCCCTGGCTGTCGAACCAGTCGTGCCAAGCCTGGGGGCGGGATGCATTTTGCAGCAGGACCAGGTCTGTGAGTTGCGTCGGATCAGTAAAGGGCTTCGCCGGCAGGCTGGCCGGCGAGCAAACGGGCACCAGTTCTTCGCCGAACAGCTTCAGGCATTCGCTGCGGGGGCGGGAGCCCTGGCCGAAGTAGAACGCCAGGTCGCTGCGACCTTGCAGCAGGTCGTCGGCTTCCTGTTCGCTGCACAGGTCCAGGTGGATCGACGGATGACGCAGGCGCCAGCCTTTCAGGCGCGGCACCAGCCAGCGGGCGCCGAAGGTCGGCGGGGTGGAGACGCGCAGTACCTCGGTCTCACCGCCGTAGGAACGCAGGTAATGCGTCGACATTTCGACCTGAGTGAGGATTTTTCGGACCTCAACCAGGTACAAGTCGCCGGCCGGAGTCATCTGCAGGCGACGGCGCACGCGACGGAACAAAAGGTGTTGCAGCAATTCTTCCAGTTGCGCGACCTGTTTGCTCACCGCGCTCTGGGTCAGGTTCAGCTCTTCGGCTGCCCGTGTGAAGCTCAAATGCCGGGTCACGGCCTCGAAACACTGCAGGGCGGTGATCGACGGCAAGTAACGTTTATTCAGCATGTGGGGTGTCCTTTTTCCGGATTCTTTCTGGCCAGCAATTCGCAGCATGAATAAACGGAATGATATCTCTCTTAAAGGTCGTTTGTTGGGTAACCTGCGGCAGGCTAAAACTACAGGTCTGATCAGTCGGCGTAATCGGCTGGACGTTTTCTGTTTTTTGCTTGAGGAGTGACCCATGGTTGCCGCATTGCTTGATCGTCTTGGTGTAAACCCGGCCCTGTACCAGAACGGCAAAGTGCCGGTGCATTCGCCGATCGATGGCAGCCGGATCGGTGCCGTGAACTGGGAAGGTGCCGCCGAAGTCGAGCAGCACATCAGTCGTGCAGATCATGCGTTCGAGTTGTGGCGCAAGGTGCCGGCCCCGCGCCGTGGCGAACTGGTGCGTCAATTCGGCGAAGTCTTGCGTGAATACAAGGCCGACCTCGGTGAGCTGGTCTCCTGGGAAGCCGGCAAGATCACCCAGGAAGGTTTGGGTGAAGTCCAGGAAATGATCGACATCTGCGACTTCGCCGTCGGGCTGTCCCGCCAGTTGTACGGTTTGACCATCGCGTCCGAGCGTCCTGGCCACCACATGCGTGAAACCTGGCATCCGCTGGGCGTCGTCGGCGTGATCAGCGCGTTCAACTTCCCGGTCGCCGTCTGGGCCTGGAACACCACGCTGGCGCTGGTCTGCGGCAACCCGGTGATCTGGAAGCCGTCGGAGAAAACCCCGCTCACCGCTTTGGCTTGCCAGGCGCTGTTCGAGCGCGTGCTGAAAAATTTCAGCGATGCCCCGCCACACCTCAGCCAGGTTGTCATCGGTGGCCGCGATGCCGGCGAAGCGCTGGTCGATGATCCGCGCGTCGCGCTGGTCAGCGCCACCGGCAGCACCCGCATGGGCCGTGAAGTGGCGCCTAAAATTGCCGCTCGCTTTGCCCGCAGCATCCTTGAATTGGGCGGCAACAATGCGATGATCCTTGGCCCAAGCGCTGACCTGGACATGGCCGTACGCGCCATTCTGTTCAGCGCCGTTGGTACCGCTGGCCAGCGTTGCACCACCCTGCGTCGCCTGATTGCCCATGAATCGGTGAAGGAAGAAATCGTCACCCGCCTCAAAGCCGCCTATGCCAAGGTGCGCATCGGCCATCCGCTGGAAGGCAACCTGATCGGTCCGCTGATTGACAAGCAGAGCTTTGACAACATGCAGGATGCGCTGGAACAGGCCCTGAGCGAGGGCGGTCGTGTATTCGGCGGCAAGCGCCAATTGGAAGATAAATTCCCGAACGCCTATTACGTGGAGCCGGCCATCGTCGAAATGCCGGAGCAGAGCGACGTGGTCCGCCACGAAACCTTCGCCCCGATCCTCTACGTGATCGGCTACAACGATTTTGACGAGGCGCTGCGTCTGAACAATTCGGTGCCACAAGGCCTGTCCTCGTGCGTGTTCACCACGGACGTGCGTGAAGCCGAGAAATTCATGTCGGCAGTCGGCAGCGACTGCGGCATCGCCAACGTCAACATCGGCCCGAGCGGCGCGGAAATCGGCGGTGCATTCGGTGGCGAAAAAGAAACCGGCGGTGGCCGCGAATCCGGCTCCGACGCCTGGCGCGCCTATATGCGCCGCCAGACCAACACCGTGAACTATTCGCTCGAGCTGCCGTTGGCGCAGGGCATTACGTTTGATTGAGCAGCTTTGAGCTACGAGCTACAAGCTGCAAGCCAAATTGCTTGTAGCTTTTAGCTTGCCGCTTGCAGCTGCTCCGCCAGGAGCCAACATGCCGTTACGCGAAGAATGTCTGTGGGAAAAACTGACGCCGCAAAGGCCCGACCATGCGGCGCTCAAGGGCGAAGTAACGGTTGATGTGTGTGTCATCGGCGCCGGTTTCACCGGTTTGTCGGCGGCGGTGCATTTGCTGGAACAAGGCAAGACCGTCTGTGTGCTCGAAGCCCACCGTACCGGTCATGGCGGTTCGGGGCGCAATGTCGGGCTGGTCAATGCCGGCATGTGGATCCCGCCGGATGACATCGAAGCCGGGTTTGGCGAAGCGGTCGGCAGTCAGCTCAATCGCATGCTGGGCGCGGCGCCGGCGCTGGTGTTCAGTCTGGTGGACAAATACAACATCGATTGCCAGTTGCGCCGCGAAGGCACGTTGCACATGGCGCACAACGCGCGTGGCGAGGCGGACCTGCGCAGTCGTGAACAACAATGGAAACGCCGTGGCGCGCCCATCGAACTGTTGACCGGTTCGGCCTGCGAGCAAGCCACGGGCACCAAAAAGATCGCCGCAGCGCTGCTCGATCGGCGCGCGGGTACGATTAACCCGATGGCCTACGCCACCGGGCTGGCCAATGCCGCCGTAAAGCTGGGTGGCCAACTTTTCGATCACTCACCCGTCACGCGCCTGGAGCGCCAAGGCCAGCGCTGGTCGGTGCAGACCGAGCAGGGGGCGGTGCTGGCTGAACAGGTGGTCATCGCCTCCAACGCTTACACCGAAGGCGACTGGACCGAGTTGCGACGCAATTTTTTCCCCGGTTATTACTATCAGGTGGCTTCCGTGCCGCTAAGCGGCGAGGCGGCGGACCGCATTCTTCCTGGCGGTCAGGGATCCTGGGACACCCGTCAGGTACTCAGCAGCGTCCGTCGGGACAAAGAAGGTCGACTATTGCTCGGCAGCCTGGGCAACGGTAATCAGAAACCGACGTGGTTTCTCAAAGCCTGGGCCGATCGGGTGCAGCAGCATTACTTCCCGTATCTCAAATCGGTGGAGTGGGAGTGCACCTGGACCGGGCGCATCGCGTTTACCCCCGATCACCTGATGCGCCTGTTCGAGCCGGCCCCGGGGCTGGTGGCCGTCACCGGTTACAACGGGCGCGGTGTGACCACGGGCACGGTGGTCGGTAAGGCGTTTGCGGACTATCTGTGTAACGGAAATCCTCAGGCCCTGCCGATTCCATTCGCACCCATGCAGCCTGTGGCCGGGGTGGGGCTGCGCAGTTGTCTCTACGAAGCCGGCTTTTCGCTGTATCACGCGGGCCAGTGCCTGCGCATCGTGATTTGATAGAAGAAATTTGTTGCCCGAAGCGGCGCTTTTCGGTGTTGCGACTAGCCTGTAATGGTGCGGGTTGTAGCAGTCCCCGCACCAGCAGTGTGCAGTTCGGTGACGCGGGTTGTTACAGGCTGGTTGCACGCCGTTTGGTGTCGCGGTTGCAATGATGGCGCAGGCAGGTTGCGCCTTAAAAAATAATTGGTTTTACCTTCCGCGGTTTAGACGGTTGCACGCCCAATGAAAATGGGACCGAAACAGTCATAAAAACAATAACGCAGCGACTTTTTTCAGAATAAAAAACCGATGGCACGGCCCTTGCTCTGAGCAATCAGTGAAGTTGCAGTGCCAAATCAAAAAAACCTTGGAGCACCACCTCATGTCCCAGACGTTTTACAAGAAAGGCTTTCTGGCCCTCGCAGTGGCTACTGCGTTGGGCGTTTCTGCGTTTGCTCAGGCTGACATCAAGATCGGCGTAGCGGGTCCAATGACGGGCGCCAACGCGGCATTTGGCGAACAGTACATGAAGGGTGCACAAGCGGCGGCCGATGCGGTCAATGCTGCAGGCGGCGTGAACGGGGAAAAAATCGTACTGGTCAAGGGCGATGACGCCTGCGAACCGAAACAGGCTGTGACGGTCGCCAAGGACCTGACCAACCAGAAAGTCGCAGGTGTGGTTGGCCACTTCTGCTCCTCGTCGACCATCCCGGCCTCCGAGATCTACGACGAAGCGGGCATCATCGCCATCACCCCAGGCTCCACCAACCCGCAGGTGACCGAGCGCGGCCTCAGCGCCATGTTCCGTATGTGCGGGCGTGACGACCAGCAAGGCATCGTCGCCGGCGACTACATCGTCGACGTGCTCAAGGGCAAGAAAGTCGTCGTGCTGCACGACAAGGACACCTACGGCCAAGGCCTGGCAGATGCCACCAAGGCACAGCTGGAAAAACGTGGCGTGAAGCCGGTGCTGTACGAAGGCCTGACCCGTGGTGAGAAAGATTTCAGCGCCGTGGTCACCAAAATCCGTGCCGCCGGTGCCGACGTGGTCTACTTCGGTGGCCTGCACCCGGAAGCCGGTCCACTGGTCAAGCAACTGCGTACCGAAGGCCTGAAAGACGTGAAGTTCATGTCTGACGACGGCATCGTGACCGACGAATTGGTGACCACCGCCGGCGGCCCGCAATACGTGGACGGCGTGCTGATGACCTTCGGTGCCGACCCTCGCCTGCTGCCAGACAGCAAGACGGTGGTAGACGCCTTCCGCAAAGCCGGCACCGAGCCAGAAGGCTACACCCTGTACGCCTACGCCTCGGTCCAGACCCTGGCTGCAGCCTTCAACGGCGCCAAGTCCAACAAGGGCGAGGACGCGGCTGCATGGCTGAAGAAAAACCCGGTCAAGACCGTCATGGGCGAAAAAGCCTGGGACAGCAAGGGTGACCTGAAAGTGTCCGACTACGTGGTTTACCAGTGGGACAAGGACGGCAAATACCACCAGCTGGAAAAACAGAAGTGACATGACTGCCCGGCGCCCCGTGCGCCGGGCAATCCTTGAACATGTCCGTGCAGTACCTGACTTTTCTTGTAGAGCTGCACACAACCGCGTTGCGTCGGCGGCTGAACCCCGGTCCGTCGCAGGTGGCTTCTGTGCAGTCTCTCAAATGCGTGAGATTGCGTTATGGATGGTATTTTCCTGCAGCAACTGGTCAACGGCCTGACCCTCGGGTCGGTCTATGGCCTGATCGCCATCGGCTACACAATGGTCTATGGCATCATTGGCATGATCAACTTCGCCCACGGCGAGGTTTATATGATTTCCGCTTACCTCGCGGCAATCAGTCTGGCACTGCTGGCTTACTTCGGTATTGAATCCTTCCCTCTGTTGATGCTGGGCACACTGGTCTTCACCATTGTCGTCACCGGGGTGTATGGCTGGGTCATCGAACGCATCGCCTACAAACCCCTGCGCAACTCCACTCGGCTGGCACCGTTGATCAGCGCCATCGGTATTTCGCTGATCCTGCAAAACTATGCCCAGATCAGCCAGGGCGCTCGCCAGCAGGGTGTTCCGACACTGCTGACTGGTGCATGGCGGATCGACATCGGTACTGGCTTCGTCCAGCTCACCTACACCAAGATCTTCATCCTGGTCGCGGCATTCGCCGGCATGGCGTTGCTCACCTACATCATCAAGTACACCAAGCTCGGCCGCATGTGCCGCGCCACCCAGCAAGACCGCAAAATGGCCTCGATCCTGGGGATCAACACCGACCGGGTGATTTCCTACGTGTTCATCATCGGTGCAGCGATGGCGGCCCTGGCCGGCGTGCTGATCACCATGAACTACGGCACGTTCGACTTCTACGCAGGCTTCGTCATTGGCATCAAGGCGTTTACCGCAGCGGTACTCGGCGGCATCGGCTCACTGCCTGGGGCCATGCTCGGCGGGATTATCCTCGGGATTTCCGAGTCGCTGTTCTCGGGTCTCGTCAACTCGGACTACAAAGACGTCTTCAGCTTCTCGCTGCTGGTCCTCGTTCTGGTCTTTCGGCCTCAAGGCCTGCTCGGCCGTCCTCTTGTGTCGAAGGTGTAAGTCATGTCTTCAACCACTAAAAAAACCATTGATCTCAAGAAAAGTCTGGTTGATGCGATTCTCTCCGGCCTCGTTGCCCTGATCGTGTTCGGGCCGATCGTCGGCGTCGTACTCGATGGCTATGGCTTCAATCTGGAAGCCACGCGAGTGGCCTGGATCATCGCCGTTGTCATGGCCGGTCGTTTTGCCCTCAGCACCTTCCTGCAAACTCGCAGGGGCCTGAAAATTCTCGAGGGTTTTGAAAGCTCCGGCTCCGGGGTACACGTACTGCCACCTGACTACAAATCACGCCTGCGCTGGATCATCCCGTTGATGATCGTCATCGCCGTGGTGTTTCCGTTCTTCTCCAACTCCTACCTGCTGGGCGTGGTCATCCTCGGGTTGATCTACGTGTTGCTGGGCCTGGGCCTGAACATCGTGGTGGGCCTGGCCGGCCTGCTCGACCTCGGTTACGTGGCGTTCTACGCCATCGGTGCCTATGGCCTGGCGCTGGGTTATCAATACCTGGGGCTGGGGTTCTGGACCGTGCTGCCGCTGGCGGCGATCACGGCTGGCCTGGCGGGCTGCATCTTGGGTTTTCCGGTGTTGCGCCTGCACGGCGACTACCTGGCAATCGTGACCCTGGGCTTCGGTGAAATCATTCGCCTGGTGCTCAACAACTGGCTGTCGCTGACCGGCGGGCCAAACGGCATGCCAGCGCCACTGCCAACGTTCTTCGGCCTTGAGTTCGGCAAGCGGGCGAAAGATGGCGGGGTGCCGTTCCACGAGTTCTTCGGCATCGCCTACAACCCGGACGTGAAGTACTACTTCATCTACGCCGTGCTGTTCCTGGTCGTACTCGCCGTGCTGTACATCAAGCACCGCCTGACCCGCATGCCGGTCGGCCGCGCCTGGGAAGCCCTGCGGGAAGATGAAATCGCCTGCCGTTCCATGGGGCTGAACCACGTGCTGGTCAAACTCTCGGCGTTCACCATCGGTGCTTCGACCGCCGGTTTGGCTGGGGTGTTCTTCGCCACCTATCAAGGCTTCGTCAACCCGACGTCCTTCACCTTCTTTGAGTCAGCCCTGATCCTCGCCATCGTGGTACTCGGCGGCATGGGCTCGACCATCGGTGTGGTCATCGCGGCTTTCGTACTGACCGTGGCCCCGGAGCTGCTGCGTGGTTTCGCTGAATACCGCGTGCTGTTGTTCGGCATCCTGATGGTGGTGATGATGATCTGGCGACCGCGCGGCCTGATTAGGATCAGCCGTACCGGTGTGACGCCACGCAAGGGGGTAGCGCCATGAGCGAAGTCGTACTTTCAGTTGAAAAATTGATGATGCACTTTGGCGGCATCAAGGCGTTGAACGACGTCAGCCTCAACGTGCATCGCAACTCGATCTTCGCCCTGATCGGCCCCAACGGCGCCGGCAAGACCACCGTGTTCAACTGCCTGACCGGCTTCTACAAGGCCTCCGGCGGCAAGATCGAACTCAACGTGCGGGGTGAGCGCACCAACGTCATCCAGTTGCTGGGCGAATCATTCAAACCGACTGATTTCGTGTCGCCGAAATCCTTCGCCAGCCGCATGTACTACAAAATGTTCGGCGGCACCCACCTGGTGAACCGCGCCGGCCTGGCCCGTACCTTCCAGAACATTCGCCTGTTCAAGGAAATGTCGGTGCTGGAAAACCTGCTGGTGGCGCAACACATGTGGGTCAACCGCAGCCTGCTCGCGGGCATCCTCAACACCAAGGGCTACCGCAAGGCCGAAAGCGATGCGCTGGACCACGCTTTCTACTGGCTGGAAGTGGTGGACCTGGTGGACTGCGCTAACCGCCTGGCGGGTGAGTTGTCCTATGGCCAGCAACGCCGCCTGGAAATCGCCCGTGCGATGTGCACTCGGCCGCAGATCATCTGCCTCGATGAACCGGCTGCCGGCCTCAACCCTCAGGAAACCGAAGCGCTGAGCGCGATGATCCGTCTGCTGCGTGACGAGCACGATCTGACCGTGGTGCTGATCGAACACGACATGGGCATGGTTATGAGCATTTCCGACCACATCGTGGTGCTGGACCACGGCATTGTCATCGCCGAGGGCGGCCCCGACGCTATCCGCAACGACCCGAAAGTGATTGCCGCTTACCTGGGCGCTGATGAAGAGGAGCTCGTATGACTAACGGCGCCATCCTCGAACTCAAGGAGCTGGACGTGTTTTACGGGCCAATCCAGGCCCTGAAGAAAGTCTCGCTGCACATCAACGAAGGGGAAACCGTCAGCCTGATCGGCTCAAACGGCGCCGGCAAGTCGACGCTGCTGATGTCGATCTTTGGCCAGCCGCGTGCGGCGGGTGGGCAAATTCTCTACCAGGGCGTGGACATTACCCACAAGTCATCGCACTACATTGCCTCCAACGGCATCGCGCAATCGCCGGAAGGCCGGCGTGTATTCCCCGATATGACTGTCGAGGAAAACCTGCTGATGGGCACCATTCCCATTGGTGACAAGTACGCCAAGGAAGACATGCAGCGCATGTTCGAGCTGTTTCCGCGTCTTGAAGAGCGGCGCACTCAGCGGGCCATGACGATGTCGGGTGGTGAGCAACAGATGCTCGCCATCGCCCGCGCGCTGATGAGTCGGCCGAAACTGCTGTTGCTCGATGAGCCAAGCCTGGGCCTGGCGCCTATCGTGGTGAAACAGATCTTTGCCACCCTGCGCGAACTGGCCAAGACCGGCATGACCATCTTTCTTGTCGAGCAGAACGCGAACCATGCCCTGCGCCTGTCTGACCGGGCCTATGTGATGGTGAACGGCGAGATCCGCATGAGCGGCACTGGCAAGGAACTGCTGGTGAACGAGGACGTGCGCAACGCCTACCTTGGCGGGCATTGATCTCGGCGGCAACACCCAAGCCCCGGCGCGCAAAGCGCCGGGGCTTTTTCATGGCTATCCCCAACCCCTGTAGGAGCGAGCATGCTCGCGATGGTCGTCAACGATAACGTTGGGTATCTGGTTCCCCGCGGTGCCTGGGCCACCATCGCGAGCATGCTCGCTCCTACAGGATGGGGGAGCAAAAGGTCAATTGTGGAAAACAAATTCCAGAAGCTCCGAAAGCGCGACATAAAGCCGCTGTAAACAGTTGTTTCGCCAAGCTTTTGAGTTGTCCCCGTTTGCTGTGGAACTGGCTGTGAATAACATGGGAGTAGCCGGCTGAACGCCTTGTAAATCGTGGCTTGCAGCGTGGCGGTTGTTTTTTGATCAGGTGGTTTTGGCCTGCGTCAGGCCTGCAATGTCAACCTTTTTATTGGACGCGTCTGGCGCACAAAAACGCAAGATACCGCCTGTGGATAACTCTGTGGTTAAACTCTGGAAAGACTCACCCGAGGGCCGTCGTTACTGGCTTGGCGCCATCGCCGATTGAGTCGGTAGATCGTGCAAATTGCCCAGGTCTGCACAGTGAGTATTACGGGGTCAAGCAAAAAACTTTGTAATCTGCCCGCAAAGCCTTATGCACAGCGGCTTGCAGCGTGATGACTTGCCCCCGGAAACTGTGGAGCGGCTTGTGGATAACATGCGGGTATCTGGCTGCAGGCCACGGCTGGCGAGGCGTGCGGCGTATTGATCGTTTTTTGTGCAATGCTACCGGTTGCCGGTGCGTGCCAAGGCGGGCATGCTGGCTGCTGAACTTCCATTCCAAGGGTTGCACGGCAGCCCAAGCAAGGAGAACACGATGTCCAACACCCTGTTTATTACCGGCGCGACGTCCGGTTTTGGTGAAGCCTGCGCCCGTCGTTTCGCCGAGGCTGGCTGGAAACTGGTGCTGACGGGGCGTCGTGAAGAGCGTCTGAATGCCCTGTGCGCCGAGCTATCGAAGCAGACCGAAGTCCATGGCCTGGTGCTCGATGTCCGTGATCGCAAGGCCATGGAAGAAGCCATTGCCAATCTGCCGCCGTCCTTCGCCAAGCTGCGCGGGCTGATCAATAACGCTGGCCTGGCCCTGGGCGCGGACCCGGCGCCGAAGTGCAGCCTGGATGATTGGGACACCATGGTCGACACCAACATCAAGGGCCTGATGTACGCCACCCGCCTGCTGTTGCCGCGCCTGATCGCCCATGGCCGTGGCGCCGGTATCGTCAACCTTGGCTCGGTTGCCGGCAACTACCCGTACCCAGGCAGCCATGTGTATGGCGGCACCAAGGCGTTCGTCGGGCAGTTCTCGCTGAGCCTGCGTTGCGACTTGCAAGGCACGGGCGTGCGGGTCAGCAACATTGAACCCGGTCTGTGCGAAAGCGAGTTCTCGCTGGTGCGTTTCGCCGGTGACCAGGAGCGTTACAACGCGACTTACGCCGGTGCCGAGCCGATCCAGCCCCAGGACATTGCCGAGACGATTTTCTGGGTGCTCAACGCTCCGGCGCACATCAACATCAACACCCTTGAGTTGATGCCGGTGAGCCAGAGCTGGGCGGGGTTTGCGATTGATCGTTCGGGTGGAAAGGCTTAAACCGCGTCGCGGCCAATCGCGGGCAAGCCCGCTCCTACAGGGTCCGGTGTGACACACAAAGGGTGTGAACAACGAAAATCACTGTAGGAGCGGGCTTGCCCGCGATAGCGGTCTAACCGTCAGCCGAGATACTCAACCAACCCGCCATAACAGGTCGCCAGGTGATACGGCGTGGTCGACGGCATGTCACGGCGGCTGACTTCACCATTCACCGCACGGCACTCATGCCATCCGCCGGCATGCAGGAAGCGACGCTGCAATGTCTGTAATTGGCGCAGCACATTGGCTTCGCTGTCCGGCCGCAGGGTCAGTGCGCGCAGGTATTCCGCCTGGGCCCAGATACGCTGGGTCGCATCGCGTGGCAGGCCATCATGTTCCAGCACCAGTGTGGCCTTGACCGCCCCTGTCTTCTGGTCGACCCCCAATCGTTCGGTGAACCTGAAAGCACGCTTGATTGAGCCGTGCAGGGCCGAGTCACGCAATAACGGCGAGGATTCCAACAGGAAATACCACTCGAACTGATGCCCGGGTTCGAACCAGTTATCCACAGCGCCCAGCGGTTTCTCCATCAGCACGCCGTGTTCCGGGTCAATGAAATGTTGCTGCATGGCTGTGCACAAGCCGATGAGGGCCGCCTGCACCGCGTCATCCTTGCGTACCGACAAGGTCGCGAGCAGGGCTTCGGCCAAATGCATGAGTGGATTTTGCAGGGGGCCGCTGCTACGCGACGACCAGTCGCGCTCAAGGCTGGCTTCGTAAAGGCCGTCGCCCGTGGCGAATCGCTCGGCCACCACTTGCAGCGAGGCATTGAGCACCGATTCCACCAGCGGTTCGCGAACCTTGCCCCAGTAATGGGCGCAGGCAAAGACGATGAACGCGTGGGTGTAGAGGTCCTTGCTTTGATCCAGCGGGGCGCCTTGTGGATCGATGCTATAGAACCAGCCGCCGTGTTCGGCATCGTGAAAGTGATGCTGCAGCGAACGGAACAACGCGGCGGCGCGAGCCTGGGCGCCGGGCACCTGGCCGATCAGGCTGGAAAACAAGTACAGCTGCCGTGCACAGGCCATGGCCCGGTAGCGCTGGGGCGGCAGTGGCTGGTGCGCGGCATCCAGGGCCTCGTAGGGCAACGCCATCTCGGCATTCCAGCCCGGCCCCTGCCAGAGCGGCACGATCACGTTCAGAAAATGCGCTTGCACCGTGGCAAACAGGGCAGTCAGTTCAGGCTGGGAAGCGGAGCGGGAAACAGGCGGCATTGGCTGGCGTCACGGCAGGGTTGATGGCGCGACATGTTAGCAGGCCTTGGGTATGTGGTGTCTGTCAGGGCGCTATAGCTGGCAAGCCAGCGCTTACATGGGGTCGCGCGGCAACGGTAGGAGCGAGCTTGCTCGCGATAGGGGCGCCCCGCATCCATCGTTCCTGAAATAGAACGCTAAAGCCAATTTTCGCTATCTACCGCTCAAAAGGTGATGGTTTTAATCTTCTCCCATCAACGCGAAACACACCCACTACTGAAAATCAAAACACCTTAGGAGCAACAGCCATGACTAAATTCAAATACAACCGCCTGAACAAAGACGACGCTGCCGTGCTGCTGGTTGACCATCAGGCAGGCCTGCTGTCCCTGGTTCGCGACATCGATCCTGACGCCTTCAAGAACAACGTCCTGGCCCTGGCTGACCTGGCCAAATTCTTCAACCTGCCGACCATCCTCACCACCAGCTTCGAGCAAGGCCCCAACGGTCCGCTGGTTCCTGAGCTCAAGGCGTTGTTTCCGGATGCTCCGTACATCGCCCGCCCTGGCCAGATCAACGCCTGGGATAACGAAGACTTCGTCAAGGCGGTGAAGGCCACTGGCAAGAAACAGCTGATCATCGCCGGCGTGGTCACCGAAGTCTGCGTAGCCTTCCCGGCCCTGGCTGCCCTGGAAGAAGAGTTCGATGTGTTCGTGGTCACCGACGCCTCCGGCACGTTCAACCAGATGACCCGCGACGCCGCCCACGACCGCATGAGCCAAGCGGGTGCGCAACTGATGACCTGGTTCGGCGTGGCCTGCGAGCTGCACCGCGACTGGCGCAACGACATTGAGGGCCTGGCCGCGCTGTGCTCCAACCACATCCCGGACTACCGTAACCTGATGACCAGCTACAACGCCTTCAACACCGCTAAGTAAGCCAACCGCGCCCAAGGCAACGGCTATCGTTGTCTTGGGCGCCGCTTCGTTCACCGCACATCCATCCAATTCCGGCCGGGCAATCCCCGGCATGCTACGCAGTCGTGCCCACCGCTGCCGCATCCAGATGGAGAACATCATGACCCAAGACTCCAACGACAAAAGCCGCCGACAGTTCCTGGCCAACAGCACCATCCTCGGTGCCGCCGGCGCGCTTTGGTCGGCGTTGCCATTTTCTGGCTCCACCGGTTCTGCCTACGCTTCCAGCCAAGGTGGCTCCATGAGCGCCGACCTGATTCTGTTCAACGGCAAATTGCACACCGTCGACCGCGAGAAACCCCTGGCCACCGCTGTCGCCATCAAGGACGGCCGCTTCATTGCCGTGGGCAACGACGGCGAAGCCATGGCCCACAAGACCTCGGCCACCCGGATCATCGACCTCAAGGGTCGTACCGTCATCCCCGGCTTGAACGACTCCCACCTGCACTTGATTCGTGGCGGTTTGAACTACAACCTGGAACTGCGCTGGGAAGGGGTGCCCTCGGTGGCTGATGCCTTGCGCCTGCTTAAAGATCAGGCGGCCCGCACGCCGACGCCACAGTGGGTGCGCGTGGTGGGTGGCTGGAACGAATTCCAGTTCGCCGAAAAACGCATGCCCACCCTGGAGGAAATCAACCAGGCCGCGCCTGATACTCCTGTGTTCCTGCTGCACCTTTACGATCGTGCGCTGCTCAACCGCGCCGCGCTGAAGGCCGTGGGTTACACCAAGGACACGCCGAACCCACCGGGCGGCGAGATCCAGCGCAACAAGTTCGGCGAGCCCACAGGCCTGCTGATTGCGCGCCCCAATGCGATGATCCTGTATGCCACGTTGGCCAAGGGGCCGAAGCTGCCGCTGGAATATCAGGTCAACTCGACCCGCCAGTTCATGCGCGAGCTCAACCGCCTTGGCCTGACCAGCGCCATCGATGCCGGCGGCGGCTACCAGAACTACCCGGACGACTATCAGGTGATCCAGGAATTGGCCGACAAGGGCCAGTTGACCGTGCGCATCGCCTACAACCTGTTTACCCAGAAGCCCAAGGAAGAGCTCGCGGACTTCAAGAACTGGACGTCCAGGGTCAAGCCCGGCGATGGCACCGACTTCCTGCGCCACAACGGTGCCGGCGAGATGCTGGTGTTCTCGGCGGCCGACTTCGAAGACTTCCTCGAGCCGCGCCCGGACCTGCCGCAGACCATGGAGCAGGAACTCGAACCGGTGGTGCGCCACCTGGTCGAGCAACGCTGGCCGTTCCGACTGCACGCGACCTACGACGAATCGATCTCGCGCATGCTCGACGTGTTCGAGAAGGTCAATCGCGACATTCCGTTCAATGGCCTGCCGTGGTTCTTCGATCACGCCGAAACCATCAGCGCGAAAAACATCGAGCGCGTGCGCGCGTTGGGCGGCGGTATCGCCATCCAGGACCGCATGGCATTCCAGGGCGAATACTTCGTCGACCGTTACGGTGCGAAGGCTGCCGAGAAGACGCCGCCGATCCAGCGCATGCTTGCCGAAGGTATTCCGGTCGGTGCCGGCACTGACGCCACTCGGGTCTCGAGCTACAACCCGTGGACTTCGCTGTACTGGCTGGTCAGCGGCAAGACCGTCGGCGGGATGGCGTTGTACCCGGAAGGCCTGAGTCGCGAAACCGCGCTGCAACTGTTTACCCATGGCAGCGCCTGGTTCTCCAGTGAACAGGGGAAAAAGGGGCAGATCAAGGTCGGCCAACTGGCGGACCTGGCCGCGTTGTCGCTGGACTTCTTCAGTGTCGATGAAGAGGCGATCAAAGGCATCGAGTCGGTGCTGACCGTCGTCGACGGCAAGGTGGTGTACGGTGCGGCGGAATTCAGCAACCTCGGCCCTGGCCAGGTGCCGGTGTTGCCTGAATGGTCGCCGGTGGCCAAGGTGCCAGGGCACTGGCGCGCCGGTGCGCCCTCGTTGGCGGCGGTGGCGCACCAGTGTGTCGGGCCTTGCGGGGTGCATGCGCACAGCCATGAGCGGGCGCGGCATTCGAGTGTGCCGGTCAATGATTACCAAGGGTTCTGGGGAGCCTTGGGTTGTTCGTGTTTCGCTTTCTGATGTGAATGGGGGAACCGTGAGGGTTCCCCTTTTTTTGTGTTGTCTGGTCGGGCCTCATCGCGGGCAAGCCCGCTCCCACAGTGGTGCGATGTACGCAGTTCCATTGTGGGAGCCTGCTCGCGATGGGTTAGCGGGCGCCGCGATTTGTCAGGCTGGCCCCGCCAACAAATGCCGAATCCGGATCTCGACCCCATCGGTCTGCAACTGCCGCACGCGCGCTTCGATCTTGAGCTCGCCACGGGTGACCCGGCCGTGATGCCGCAGGTGCTCCAGCCACGATTCCTCGAAGAAGAATTCGACCCATAAGTCCGGGTTGGCACTGTCACGCATCAACCCCCACGACAACGCACCGTTGCGCTTGCGCATGGCTTCCAGCGCCCGTGCGGCTTGCTGAAAAGCTTCGACCTTGCTCGGTTCGACGTGGTACTCGACCGTGACCATCACCGGCCCGCTGTCTCGGTCCAGGGCATCACTGAGCAGCGGCGTTGGCCAGTGCAGGGAGGGCGTCAGCTCCTCAACCTCGGTGCTGGGTAGTGCCACCTTGATGGTCAGCAGCGTACAGAGGGCCAGCCCACCGGCCGCCAGCAGCAGGCTGAGGGTAATCGAGGCGTGGCTCGCGAGGCTGCCCCACAGCAGGCTGCCCGCCGCCATGGCACCGAAAAACACCAGGATGTACACCGACAGTGCCCGCGCCCGCACCCAGGCTGGCACCGAGGTTTGCGCCGCCACTTGCAGGTTCGATAGCACGGCAATCCATGCCGCGCCGCTGAGCAGCATCGCCGGCAGCAGCGCGTAGAAATTGCGCGTCAATGCCAGGGCCAGCAGAAACAGCGCGTACAACAGGCTGGCCACCGCCACCAGGCGATCGCGGCTGATCTTTTCCCGCAGGCGTGGCAGCAAGGTCGCGCCACCGACTGCACCGATGCCGATGGCCGCCAGTAACATGCCGAAATCGGCTGCACTGCCGTGCATTTCACCGCGCACGATCAGCGGCAGCAGGGACATGCCGGCGCTGGCGCAGAAGAAAAACGCCAGGGCGCGGATCAACACCGCTTGCAAAGGTTTGGAACTGCGGGCGAAGCGCAGCCCGGTTCGGATGGCGCCGACAAATCGCTCGGCGGGCAGCAGCGGCTCCTGTACCTGCCGTTTCCACAACAGCAGCACCACAATCACGCCGGCGAACGATACGGCGTTGAGGGCGAAGGTCAGCCAGGGGCCGACCAGGCTCACCAGCACGCCCGCCAACGCCGGGCCGACCGCACGCGACACGTTGATGCCGACGCTGGAAATCGCCACCGCATTGGACAGTTCGTCCTTGCCCACCAGTTCCGGCGTCAGCGCACTCCACGCGGGCATCATCAGCGCGGTGCCGATGCCCAGCGCCAGTGTCAGTATCAATAGCAGCGTGACGTTCATCATGCCGAACAGGGTCAGCAGCGCCAGGGTCAGGGCGACCGCCGACATCCACAACTGCACCAGCAACAGGTAACGACGCTTGTCGACGATGTCCGCTGCCGCGCCAGCAGGCAGGGCGAGGAAGAACATCGGCAGTGAGCCGGCCACCTGGATCAATGCCACGTGCAGCGGGCTGGCGGATAACGTGGTCATCAACCAGCCGGCACCCACCTCGTGCATCCAGGTGCCGATGTTGGAAGCGATGGTGGCGATCCACAGCATGCGGAAGGTGGTGTTGCGCAGGGGGCTCCAGGCGCCTGAGGTTGCAGTGCTCATATCAGAAGGTGCCTTTGAGTGGGTATTCGATGATGACGTAAATGCGGTCGATGTCATCGCCAGCCTGGGCGCTGTTGGCGCGGTGACTGACATGGGACAGCGACAGGTTCAGCCCCTTGGCGCTGCCGGACTGCACGGTGTATTTAAGGTCGATGTCACGCTCCCAGTGCCGGCCGCCCTTGCCTTGCTGGGGCGTGAAGCGATCTTCGCCCGGATCGAACGGATTGTAGGCGCCGCCTTGTGGCGCGTGGGTGCCGTCGATGCCGCTGCCACTGACATAACGCGCCATCAGCTTCAGGCCGGGGATGCTGAAGGTGGCCATGTCGAGGTCATAGCGCAGTTGCCAGGAGCGTTCGCCCGGGCCGTTGAAGTCCGCGTACTTGATGGAGTTGGCGAGGTAGATGGAGTCGCCGCCGACGAAGTCGAATGGCGTGTCGCCTTCGATCTTTTGCCAAGCCAGGGTCACCGCCTGGGCGCCGAAGTTGTATCGGGTCGCCACGCTGTAGGCCAGGGTGTCGATGGCGCCAGCACTGGCATTGCCTGTGTCACGGGTCTGGTACAGGTTGCCGTCCAGCTTCCAGTTACCCTCGCGTGCATTGAGGTTCAGGTAGGCTTGGCGCCAGGTGTCTTGCAGTTGCGAGGCAAACAGCGAGCCGCCGAACGGACCGTCGGGAGCGTAGGTGGCGCCGGCCAGGCTGATGGCATGGCCGTCGGTGTTGGCGCCGTAGCCGTCGAAATCCTCGAAGCTCGAAGTGCTGTCCTGGTTGCTGAACGCGGTGAAGCGTCCTGCTTGCAGGCGCCAGTCCGGCAGGTCGGTGTTTTCCAGCAACCATCCCGTGGCGTACTCCGGGCGCAGGCGTTTGTCGGCGGTGTCGAATACCGGGGTTTCGACGGTCATCTCGCCGTAGCGCAGCAGAGTGTTGCCCATGCGCAGCTTGAGTGCCGCACCGGCGCTGGAGTAATCGGATTCGGCGCGTCCATCGCTGTCACGGGGCAACAAGCCGGTCCCGGCGTGGCCACGGCCGCCGTCGAGCTTGAGGCCGACAAAACCGTGGGCGTCGAGGCCCAGGCCAATCGTGCCTTCGGTGAAACCGGAACGGACATCGCCGATGAAACCCTGGGCCCATTCCTGGCGGTAGTTTTGTCCGCTGGCGGAGGGCGAGCGGAAATCGCTGTGCAGGAAATAATTGCGACTGAGCAGCGACCAGCCAGGCTCGTCATCGGCGTGGCTCAGGGCTGGGGTGATGATTGCAGCGGTGGCGAGCAAGGCGCGGGATGACCCACGTATCAAGGCAGTCATGGGCGCTCCGGCGTATAGGAGCCGCCACTGTAGCGCCGCGTCGAGGCCTGGGATTGTGTCGGTGTGCTGGATCAGGAACCGGGGCTGGGCGGCGCCGGTTTCACGCCATGTCGCTGATGCAGAACTCTTCGGCCAGATGATCGATCAGCGAGCGCACCGACGGCAGCAAACCGCGCCGCGACGGGAAGATCGCATGGACAATGCCGCAACGCGGGTGCCAGCCCGGCAGCAGCTCCACCAGCCGCCCCTCTGCCAGATCGTCACGTACCGCCACGCGCGGCAGGTGCGCGATACCCACGCCGGCCACCACGAAATGACGCAGCGCGAACAGGTCATCGGTGACCATCCGCGGTGTGTGCGCGACGACCAGGCTGTGGCTCATGTCTTCCCCCTGGATCAGCTCCCATTGGTACTCGCGCTGGGCACTGCCCCAATGCACGCTGGGCAACTGGCTCAGAGCCTGCGGATCGAACCCTGGCGGCAGTTGCTGCAAAAAACTGGGGTGGCCGACCAGGCATTGCGTGCTGTTGCCCAGCACCTTCATCACCATGTCGGTGTTTTCCAATGGCGGAAAGCGCACGCGCAGGGCGACGTCGATGCCTTCGTGCAACAGATCGACGCGGCGGTTGGTACTCTCGATGAACAGCTCTACCTGGGGATATTTGAGCATGAAGCGCGAGAGCATCGGCCCGACCCAGAAGTTCAACAGGGTGGTCGGGCAGCTGATGCGCACCAGTCCACGGGGTTCGCTGCGATTGCGCTCGATGATCTCGGCGGCGCCCTCGGCTTCCACACGCATGGCCAGGCAGCGCTGATAATAGGCCTGGCCGACTTCGGTCAGCGAGCAATGGCGGCTGGTGCGGTGCAACAAGCGCACGCCCAGGCGCTCCTCAAGATCGGCAATGCGTCGGCTTAGTTTCGACTTGGGCATGTCGAGCGCCCGCCCGGCGGGGGCGAAGCCGCCGTGCTCGACCACTTGGGTGAAGTAGTAGAGGGAGTTGAGGTCTTCCAATGATCGTTCTCCGGCTGGCGGCGCAATTACTCGGTGCTGCCGAGTCCTTGCCAGTGTTTGAGGCCAATGAAGATAAAACGCAGTTGCTGGGTCATCTTGGCTTGCGGCGTCAGGTGCTCGGGCAGCGCCTCGGCCGGTGGGTCGATGACGTCGGGCAGGGTGGCAAACACACTTTTAACGACCAGGTCGGCGATGACGCTCAGGGCCGCGCTGTCCAGGTGATGCAACTTGGGCATCAACCCCAGATCGGCAGCCAGGTCGGAGCTGATGTCTTCGCGCAAGCGGCCGATGGCCTGGCGTACCGGCAATGAACCGCCGTACTGCTCGCGGGCGAGAAACAAAAATTGTGAGCGATTGGCCGACACCACATCGAGAAAGATCCGCACCGAGGCGTCGATGATGCCGCCCATGACAAATTCGTTGTGGCGTACCAGGCGAATGGTTTCGCGGAAGGTCTGGCCGACTTCACTGACCAGCACCAGGCCCAATTCGTCCATATCGGCGAAATGCCGGTAGAAACCTGTTGGGACTATCCCGGCGGTTTTCGCCACTTCGCGCAGGCTCAGGCTGCCGAATCCACGGCCGCTCTCCATCAAATGACGGGCCGCGTCCATCAGGGCGTTGCGGGTTTGTTGTTTCTGTTCGGCGCGGGGCAGCATCGCAAGGGCGTTTTTTCTGGACAGGACAGCGACGCACTCTAGCAAATCGGCTTTGCCGGCGTCGAACGATCAGGCGGGGAAAGGAGCTGCCATAAAAGTCAAAAGCCCAATCCGGGGATTGGGCTTTTTTTCAAGGCCGTCATGGCCTTAGCTCAAGCGGGCATTGCGTTCGATAACACGGTCACCACCACCTTCGGCGAGGGTTTGACCCAGAGGAGTGCGGTCGGAACCATCAGCAGCGAGGGTTTGGCCCAGAGGAGTGCGGTCGGAACCGTCAGCAGCCAGGGTTTGGCCCAGTGGGGTGCGGTCGGAACCGTCAGCAGCCAGGGTTTGGCCCAGTGGGGTGCGGTCGGAGCCGTCAGCAGCCAGGGTTTGGCCCAGTGGGGTGCGGTCGGAACCGTCAGCAGCCAGGGTTTGGCCCAGTGGGGTGCGGTCGGAACCATCGGCAGCCAGGGTCTGACCTTGTGGGGTACGATCCGAACCGTCCTGAGTGATCAGGCCTTTTTCTTTCAGGCGATCGTTACCACCTTCAGCCAGGGTCTGGCCTTGTGGAGTACGGTCGGAACCATCAGCGGCAACCGTCTGGCTGAACACCGAGGTGGCGGCTTTGACTTGTGGGGTGGCCTGTTCTGCGGCTGGCAAGGCGAAAGCGGTGCTGGCCAGCATTGAGAGGGTAAGGCTAAGCAGTAATTGGCGTTTCATGATCGGGGTGCTCCGTGGCAAGGCAACAATTTGGGTACGAGGTCAATGTTACCCTCGATAAATCGATATAAAAGTTCATAAGCGCAATGGTAATAATCAACGGAATTGATTGTTCCATGCGAAGGCTCTAAACCGGGCCTTTCAGCGCGGTGTTTTTGCACCGAAGTGGGTATTTTCAACTCACATTCGCCGCACAACAGTGCGGAAGCGGTAACACTGGCTGACGGGCGCAGGTTGATCCGGGCCGATTATTTGAACGTTAAGCCGCATTTCGGTTAAACCTGCGGGCGGTTTTCCAGTCGTACATTCCATGCAGGCCGATCTGGCCTAACGTTTCACATGCGCGTCGCGGTCAGGGCGCTCAGTCGTATTCAGGAGCTCTGTGCAATGACGCGCACCCCCAAAATCCTCGCCTGGACCTTTGCCAGCCTGGCGGTTGTACTGGCAGTACTGGTGCTGATCATCGTGTTCTTCGATTGGAACCGGATCAAACCGACCCTCAACGAAAAAGTTTCCGCAGAGCTGCATCGACCGTTTGCCATCAACGGCAACCTCGCCGTTGTCTGGCGGCGCGAGCTGGACGAGGGCGGCTGGCGCGCGTGGGTGCCGTGGCCACACGTGGTGGCCGAGGACTTGAGCCTGGGCAACCCGGATTGGTCGAAGCAGCCACAGATGGCCACGCTCAAGCGCGTCGAGCTACGCATTTCGCCACTGGCCCTGTTGGCGCAACGCGTGTCCATCCCGCGCATTGACTTGACCGAGCCCAATGCGCAGCTCCAGCGCCTGGCCGATGGGCGGTCGAACTGGACGTTCCAGTTCGACCCGAAGGACCCGAACGCAGAGCCGTCCAACTGGGTGGTGGACATCGGATCGATCGGTTTTGACAAAGGCCATGTCACCCTGGACGACCAGACGCTCAAAACCCAGCTCGATCTATTGATCGACCCGCTGGGCAAACCGATCCCATTCAGCGACATCGTCGGCGACAAGGCGGCCAAAACCGCCCACGAGAAAGGCAGCGCGCCCCAGGACTACGCGTTCGCGCTCAAGGTCAAAGGCCAGTACCACGGGCAGAAACTGTCGGGTGACGGCAAAATTGGCGGGTTGCTGGCGTTGCAGGACTCAATGCGACCGTTCCCGCTGCAGGCCCAGGTCGCCATTGCCGACACCCGCATCGAACTGGCCGGCACGCTGACAGACCCCCTCAACCTCGGCGCCCTGGATTTGCGCCTGAAGCTGGCCGGCAACAGTCTGGGCAACCTTTATTCGCTGACCGGTGTCACCCTGCCGGACACGCCGCCTTACGCCACCGACGGCCACCTGATTGCCAAGCTGCATGAACCGGGCGGCGCGGTGTTCCGCTATGAAGCGTTCAACGGCAAGATCGGCGCCAGCGACATCCACGGCAACCTGGCCTATGTCGCCAGCCAGCCTCGGCCGAAACTCAGCGGTGCGCTGGTTTCCAATCAATTGCTGTTTGCCGACCTGGCGCCGCTGATCGGCGCCGACTCCAACGCCAAGCAAAAGGCCAGAGGTGGTGAAAGCAAACAACCCGCGGACAAGGTACTGCCGGTTGAAGAGTTCAAGACCGAGCGCTGGGGCGACATGGACGCCGATGTCGAGTTCACCGGCAAGCGTATTGTCCACAGCGAAAAATTACCGTTCAACGACCTCTACACCCACCTCGTGTTGACCGATGGCGTGCTCAGCCTCGAGCCGCTGCGCTTTGGCGTCGCGGGCGGCAAGTTGGACGCACAGATCCGCCTCAACGGCCACACCCAGCCCCTGGAAGGTCATGCGAAACTGACCGCCCGGGGTTTCAAGCTCAAGCAACTGTTCCCGACGTTCGAACCGATGAAGACCAGTTTCGGCGAACTTAACGGCGATGCGGACATCAGCGGGCGGGGTAATTCGGTGGCGGCGCTATTGGGCACGTCCAATGGCAATCTGAAAATGCTGATCAACGATGGCGCCATCAGTCGTGAGCTGATGGAGCTGGCGGGGCTCAATGTCGGCAACTACGTGGTCGGCAAAATCTTTGGTGACAAGGAAGTGAAGATCAACTGCGCGGCGGCCGATTTCGACATCAAATCGGGCCTGGCGAATACGCGATTGTTCGTGTTCGACACCGAGAACGCGATCATCTACATCGACGGCACGGCCAACATGGCGACTGAGCAACTGGACCTGACGGTGACCCCGGAATCGAAGGGCTGGCGCCTGATTTCCCTGCGTTCGCCCTTGTACGTACGTGGCAAGTTCATCAAGCCGGATGCCGGCGTGAAGGCCGTGCCATTGATGTTGCGGGGTGCGGGGATGGTCGCGCTGGGCGTAATCGCGGCGCCGGCGGCCGGGCTGCTGGCCCTGGTGGCGCCGAGCGGCGGGGAACCGAACCAGTGTGCGCCGTTGTTGCAGCAGATGAAGGCGGGGAAGGCGCCGGTGACGGTCAAGCCTACCAAGTGAGCGATGCTCCTGTAGGAGCGAATTCATTCGCGATGGTCGTCAATGATAACGCTGGGACCCTGATAACACGGGGTGTTCTTGCGACCATCGCGAGTAAACTCGCTTCTACAGGGGAATGCGGACCCCTGTAGGAGCGGGCTTGCCCGCGATGAGGTCTGTCGACGCTACAAATCCTGCAGAATGTCCGCCATATCATCGGCATGCTCTTCTTCCTGAGCCAGGATGTCTTCGAAGATGCGCCGTGTGGTCGGGTCCTTCTCACCGATGTACTGAATGATCTCGCGGTAGCTATCGATGGCGATACGCTCGGCGACCAGGTCTTCATAGACCATCTCCTTGAGCGTGTTCCCGGCCACGTATTGGGCGTGGGAGTTTTTCGACAGCAAGTCCGGGTTGAACTCCGGCTCGCCGCCCAGTTGCACAATGCGCTCGGCCAGTCGGTCGGCATGTTCGGCTTCTTGCTGGGCGTGTTCGAGGAATTCGTCCGCCGCCGCGTGGGCCTTCAGACCGCTGGCCATGAAGTAGTGGCGCTTGTAGCGCAGCACGCACACCAGTTCGGTCGCCAACGCCTCGTTGAGCAGACGCAACACCTGCTCGCGGTCGGCACTGTAGCTTTCGGTCACCGCGCCATTCTCGACGTTCTGCCGGGCACGGGCGCGAAGCGTCGTTACATCAGACAGCTGCATGTCACTCATTTCGTTCTCCTGGAGGCTAATCCGGTGGGGCGTCACCTTCTGTGCAAGTGATCGCTACTTAGGGTGTGAGTCCCGCGAACGGGAAAAAGTTTGATGCAATTGGGCACTCGAAAAAGGGCCTTGGAACAGGTTTGAGTGGCGGGATGTCATAGACTGCTCATCGTGTTGTCACCTTTGTTGGTGATGCTTGGCGGACGTCTTGCATCCCGTCAGGCGACTGTTCACCGCTCACAAGGATGTCCGTCCATGTCGCAAGGTGCTGCCACGCGTTATCCGTTGGTGCTGGTTCCGGGGATGCTCGGGTTTATCCGGCTGGTGCTCTATCCGTACTGGTACGGGATTGTCGAGGCGTTGCGTCAGGGCGGGGCGACGGTGATCGCCGTGCAGGTCTCGCCGCTCAACTCCACCGAAGTGCGTGGCGAGCAGTTGCTGGCGCGAATCGACGAGATCCTGCGCGAGACCGGTGCCGAAAAGGTCAACCTGATCGGCCACAGCCAGGGCTCCCTGACCGCTCGCTACGCGGCGGCCAAACGCCCGGATCGTGTGGCTTCGGTTACCTCGGTGGCCGGGCCCAATCAGGGTTCTGAACTGGCGGACTACATTCACACCCACTATCCGGCGAACAGTGCCAAAGGTCGGCTGCTGGCCGTTTTTCTGCGGTTGATCGGTGCGGTCATGGGCGTGCTGGACACCGGTTATCGCGGACCAAAATTGCCAGTGGACATCCACGCGTCCCACGAATCGCTGACCACCGCCGGCGTGGCGCTGTTCAACCAGCTTTATCCACAGGGCCTGCCCGAAACCTGGGGCGGGCACGGGGCGGAAGAGGTCAATGGCGTGCGCTACTACTCGTGGTCAGGCACCCTGCAACCGGGCAAGACCGACCGAGGGCGTAACCTGTTCGACGGCACCCACCGCAGTTGTCGGCTGTTCGCCAAGACCTTCGTGCGTGAAGCCGGGCAGTGTGATGGCATGGTCGGGCGGTATAGCTCGCATTTGGGCACGGTGATTGGCGATGCGTACCCGCTGGATCATTTCGACATCGTCAACCAGTCGCTGGGGCTGGTGGGCAGGGGGGCTGAGCCGATCAGGCTGTTTGTCGAGCATGCCGGGCGGTTGAAGGCGGCTGGGCTCTAGACCGAGTCGCCCCCATCGCGAGCAAGCCCGCTCCCACAGGTTTTGTAGACGCAGCTAATCCCTGTGGGAGCGGGCTTGCCCGCGATGGCGTCCGCTCAGCCACCGCGACTTTTACCTCCCAACTCCGTCGTCCACCGCTCCGAAACAATCACCCCACCCAACGTCAACGCCCCACCCACCAGGTGATACAGCGCCAACTGCTCACGCAACACCACCGCCGCAATCAACGCGGTAATCACCGGCAGCAGGTTGAAAAACAACACGGTCCGGCTCGGCCCCAAACGGACCACCGCCTGCATCCACAACAGCGGAGCGATCATCGACGCCAGCAGGCAGGCATACAACACCAGCGGAATGTTCTGCGCGGTCGGCCCGGTTTTCGCAGAAGCGGCAAACAGCGGAAACAACACCACCACGGCCACGACCACTTGCAGGTACAGCAACACCAGCGGCGGCAACCGCAGCTGCCATTTTTTCAGCAGCGTGCTGTACAGCGCGTAGGCCAGGGTAGCGATCAGCATCAGTGCGTCGCCCAGGTTCACACCGTGTTCCAGCAGCGCCGCGAGGCTGCCGGACGACACCACCACCATCACGCCGATCAACGACAGCACCGCACCGACCAGCGCGCCCGCCGATGGCCAGCAGGGGGTAAGCGTATTGCATCAGCACAACCAGAACGTTGGTGGCCGGCCATTATCCATGGTCTGGCGACCGGCAGGAATGTGTAACAGGCTTTGTCTACACTTCAGGGCGAGGCCGCGCGCTCCCGTGCGGCGACAGGAGAAAACTCCATGAAGATGTTGCGTGTCCCTTTGTTGATGATCGGTCTGCTGCTTTGCTCCCAAGGGTTCGCCGCCACGGCCCAGCAGACCAAGATGACCACCTGCAACGCCGACGCTACCGCCAAAAGCCTCAAGGGTGATGAGCGCAAGGCCTTCATGAGCACCTGCCTCAAGGCGGCCCCGGCGGCCAACGACGCCAAGGCCCTGACCCCGCAGCAGGAGAAAATGAAAACCTGCAATGCCGATGCGGCGACCAAGGCGCTGAAAGGCGATGAGCGCAAGGCGTTCATGAGTAGTTGCCTGAAAAAATAACAGGCGGCGGGATTTGTGGGGGCTGACAAGGCCCTTTCGCGAGCAAGTCGAATCGTCGCACCGCCGCTCCCACAATGAATCTGCGTACGCCGGACTACTGTGGGAGCGGCGGTGCGACGATTCGACTTGCTCGCGAAGGGGCCAGTATGGTCACTGCAAAAACCTACAATCCCTAGTGCTCTCCCGCGAACGCTGGCAGACTGCCAATCCTTCTACGCCGTTCGTTTTGAGGCTGTATGCCAACGTTTTCTCAACGCCAAGTCTTGCTGGTCATCAGTTGGGTGATCATCTTCGGTGGTTTGCTGCTGGTGCTGCCACTGCGCTTACTGCCCAGCCTGTTGGCGGGGTTGCTGGTTTTCGAATTGGTCAACATGCTCACGCCGCAATTGCAGCGCTTGATCGAAGGGCGGCGGGCACGCTGGCTGGCGGTGGCGTTGCTGGGAACGCTGGTAGTGAGTGTGCTGGCGCTGATCTTCGCCGGCGCCATCAGCTTCCTGCTGCACGAGGCGGAAAACCCCGGCGCGTCCCTGGATAAATTCATGCACGTGGTCGACCGCGCGCGCGGCCAGTTGCCGCCGTTCATCGACGCCTACCTGCCCGCCAGCGCCGCCGAATTTCGCGTGGCGATCGGCGACTGGCTGAGCAAGCACCTGAGCGATCTGCAACTGGTGGGCAAAGACGCGGCGCACATGTTCGTGACGCTGTTGATCGGCATGGTGCTCGGCGCGATCATCGCCTTGCAACGCATCCCGGACGTGACCAAACGCAAACCGCTGGCGGCCGCGCTGTTTGATCGACTGCACCTGCTGGTCCAGGCCTTCCGCAACATCGTGTTCGCACAGATCAAGATTTCCCTGCTCAACACCTTCTTCACCGGGATCTTCCTGGCGGTTGTGCTGCCGATGTTCGGCATCAAGCTGCCACTGACCAAGACCCTGATCGTGCTGACCTTCCTGCTCGGCCTGTTGCCGGTGATCGGCAACCTGATCTCCAACACCTTGATCACCATCGTCGGCCTGTCCCTGTCGATCTGGGTGGCGGTGGCGGCGCTGGGTTATCTGATCGTGATCCACAAGCTCGAATACTTCCTCAACGCGCGCATCGTCGGCGGGCAGATCAGTGCCAAGTCGTGGGAGTTGCTGCTGGCGATGCTGGTATTCGAAGCCGCCTTCGGCCTGCCGGGGGTAGTGGCGGGGCCGATTTATTATGCGTACTTGAAGAGTGAGCTGAAGCAGGTGGGGATGGTTTAGGGGCAGTTGGGGAGCTTTAAGCTGCAAGCTGCAAGCTGCAAGCTGCAAGCTGCAAGTAGAGGCAAGAGCGGGTGTGGGTTGCTTTTGACCTTTCTTGCAGCTTGAGGCTTGCAGCTCAAGGCTGCCCCTCAACCGTACCGCTTGGCCGCCTCGATCGCCAGACCACTGCCGATGCTGCCAAAGATATTCCCTTCCACATGCCGCGCATTTGGCAGCATCGCCGCCACGCTGTTGCGCAGCGCTGGAATCCCGCTTGAACCGCCGGTGAAGAACACCGTGTCCACTTGCCCGACCTGTACATCAGCGTCATTCAACAGTTGGCCGACGCTTTCGCGCACGCGTACCAGCAGGTTATCGATGGCCGACTCGAACAGCGCCCGGGTCAGCTCCACGGCGAGGCCCGGCTCGATGCGGTCCAGGGGCACGTGGCGGCTGTCGTTGTGGGTCAGCTGGATCTTGGTTTCTTCCACTTCCATCGCCAGCCAGTGCCCGGCGCGCTGTTCGATCAGCTTGAACAGGCGGTCGATGCCGCCGGTATCCTCGATGTCGTAGCGCATGCTGCCCAGGGCCAGTTGCGACTTTTGCGAATAAACCGAGTTGATGGTGTGCCAGGTCGCCAGGTTCATGTGGTGGCTGGTGGGCATGTAGGCGCCGCTCTTCATGCGACTGCCGTAGCCGAACAGCGGCATCAGGCCTTGCAAACTCAGTTGCTTGTCGAAGTCGGTCCCGCCGATGTGCACGCCACCGGTGGCGAGGATGTCGTCCTGGCGCTGGTCGTGGCCACGACGCTCGGGTGACAGTCGCACCAGGGAGAAGTCCGATGTACCACCGCCGATGTCGACGATCAGCACCAGTTCTTCCTTCTCGATGGTCGACTCGTAGTCGAACGCCGCCGCAATCGGCTCGAACTGGAACGAAACGTCCTTGAAGCCGATCTTGCGCGCCACGTCCACCAGGGTGTCTTCGGCTTCCTTGTCGGCGACCGGATCTTCGTCGACGAAAAACACCGGACGACCCAGCACCACTTGCTCGAACTCGCGACCGGCGGCGGCTTCGGCGCGCTGCTTCAACTGGCCGATGAACAGCCCCAGCAGGTCCTTGAACGGCATCGCCGTGCCCAGCACGCTGGTGTCGTGCTTGATCAGCTTGGAACCCAGCAGGCTCTTGAGCGAGCGCATCAGGCGGCCTTCGTAACCTTCCAGGTACTCGTGCAGCGCCAGCCGACCGTAGACCGGGCGGCGTTCTTCGAGGTTGAAAAACACCACCGACGGCAGGGTGATCTTGTCGTCCTCCAGCGCGATCAGCGTTTCCACGCCGGGGCGCAGCCAGCCGACGGTGGAGTTGGACGTGCCAAAGTCGATACCCAAGGCACGGGCTGGAGATGCGTTTTTCATGTCTTTGCGGTTCCGGTCGAAAAAACGGCCGCGCAGTGTATGCCAGTGCGGCGCAGAATCGAAGGCCGACCATCCACTAAATCTCGCCGTTCGTGCCTTGATAAGCCGCCCCGAAGCCCCCAACTTGTCAGCATCAAGCGCGGCAGCCCGCGAACGGTCGCAAGTACCGGACGCCGCTGCCGATAAACTTCTGAAGCGCCCCCCGGTCACAATAGTGTCCCGCACTTGAGATCGGTCAACCGGCCAGCCGCAAATGCGAGCATGCTGGCCGTCATGGCGCGATATCGATAACGGATGGTGAGCCTTAGATGGACTTCAAAGACTATTACAAGATACTCGGTGTGGAACCGACCGCAGACGATAAGACGATCAAGGCCGCTTATCGCAAACTCGCGCGCAAGTACCACCCCGACGTTAGCAAGGAAAAGGACGCCGAAGCCAAGTTCAAGGATGCCTCGGAAGCCTATGAAGCGCTGAAAAGCGCCGACAAGCGCGCCGAATACGACGACCTGCGCAAATACGGCCAGCATGGCCAGCCGTTCCAGGGCCCGCCGGGTTGGCAGGGGCGCAGTAGCGGCGGTTTTGGTGGCGGCAACACGGGTGATTTTTCGGACTTCTTCAGTTCGATCTTTGGTAACCGTGGCCCCGGTTTTGGCGGTGGACAATCAGGCCGCAGCGCCGGACGACGAGGGCAAGACGTGGAAATGGAACTGGCGATTTTCCTCGAGGAGACCCTGTCCAACGAATCGAAGAAAGTCACCTTCCAGGTGCCGCAGTACAACGCGGCCGGCCAGCACGTGAGCAACACCAGCAAGAGCCTGAACGTGAAAATCCCGGCCGGTGTCACCGATGGCGAGCGCATTCGCCTCAAGGGCCAGGGCGCGCCGGGCATCGGTGGCGGTGCCAATGGCGACCTGTTCCTGATCATCCGCTTCGCGCCGCATCCAAAATTCGACGTCGAAGGCGAAAATCTGATCATCACCTTGCCGCTGGCACCGTGGGAACTGGCCTTGGGCGCCGAAGTGGCCGTGCCGACCCTGACCGGCAAGATCAACCTCAAGGTCCCGGCCGGCAGCCAGAACGGCCAGCGCATGCGCGCCAAGGGCCACGGCTTGCTGAACAAGGCCGGGCAACGCGGCTACCTGTTCGTGCAACTCAAGGCCGTGATGCCCAAGGCGTCCAGCGACGAGGTCAAGGCGCTGTGGCAGGAACTGGCGAAGAAGGCCGCCTTCAACCCGCGAGAGAACTTCTGACACCTCACATGGAGTAGCCGACTATGAGCAGTCCCCTGATCGTTCAACTGGACATGGCAGAATTCTGCGAGGCGACCGAGCTGTCGGACGTCTACGTGATCGAAATCGTCGAACACGGCATCCTCGAACCTCAGGGCTCAGTGCCCAAGGATTGGCGTTTCACCGACTACGAGCTGACCCTGGCCAAGCGCGCCGCCAAGCTGCGGCACGACCTTGAGCTGGAATGGGAAGGGGTGGCGCTGGCACTGGACCTGCTTGAGGAGGTCCAGCAGTTGCGGGCGGAGAACCGGATGTTGAAGCAGCGGTTGGGGCGGTTGGTGGTGGAGTAGGGGCTCCCGCTGCTGGGGCGAACCAACGGAATTGATAGTCAGAGACCGCCATCGCCGGAACAATGCGATCGCGAGCAAGCTCGCTCCTACAGTGGAGCGGTGGCGTGCGCGGCTGATTCTCCCTTGTAGGAGCGGGCTTGCCCGCGATAGCGGTACACCGGGCGCCACTGTGTTACCTGATAGTGCGCGACGCCCAGTGGCGTTGGAGGGCAGGTTCAATCGTCAATCCCGTCAACCACCTCTCGGGTCGAGCTGATCGAGGGCGCGGTTCACCGAGATTTCCGCGAGCATGACGATTTGCACGATGCCCAGCAGGGTGTTGCGGCCGGCGCCTGTTTCACGGTCGGCCAGGTCCAGGGTGATGACGCTGGCAGAGGCAAGTGATTCGCTGACGCTGCCCAGCAGCTCCTGGATGTGGACGTCCGGGTTGACGTTGTACATCGAGCAGGGCTTGCGGGGTTTGGCCTTGAAGTCGGCGGTAGAGGGTGGGGGTTCGCTGTCGTTTGTTTCGGGTGGATCTGGTTTGACCTTGCGCATATCTGAGAACTCTTATTGGGGCCTACACCTTTACGCCGCTAAGCAAAAAGAGGTGGCGACTGCACGCAGGTTAGCGGACCGGGGTTCTCAAACCGGTGCGCCCTGAGGCGCCCTGCGTGCGGTCACCATAAAACCGCAGGCATAAAGCCTGTGCGGTGAATGCACGTGCAGTTGAAAACCACGGGCCGCTAAGCCCGACCATTGAGGTATCAGTGGCGAGTCAACGATAGAGCCCAAGACCAAGCTGCACTAGCCGGCCGATTCTGGGAGGGTCGTAGGTCACGACGCAAGGTTTTGTGGCTTTCAGGAAGTAACCTGGAGTGCTTTTAAACAGCGCTGGTAAACGGGAAAAACTTCTTACGATCAAAGCTTTCAGGTAGATGTTTCCAACGGGCGCTTGGTCAAAATCTGACATTTCGGTGCCGCCATCGTCGGAACGCCGCCCGGAGCAAGCTCGCTCCTACAGTGGAGCGGTGGCGTGCGCGGATGATGTGTTCGGCGAAAATCCCTTGTGGGAGCGGGCTTGCCCGCGATCGCGGTGCATCAGGCGCCCGCTGTGTTGGATGACACCCCGCTATCGCGAGCAAGCTCGCTCCTACAGTGGAGCGGTGGCGTGCGCGGATGATGTGTTCGGCGAAGATCCCTTGTGGGAGCGGGCTTGCTCGCGATAGCAGTGCATCAGGCGCCCGCTGTGTTGGATGACACCCCGCTATCGCGAGCAAGCTCGCTCCTACAGTTGATTGGTGGCGTGCGCGGATTGTGGTTTCGGTGAAGATCCCTGTGGGAGCGGGCTTGCCCGCGATCGCGGTGCATCAGGCGCCCGCTGTGTTGGATGACACCCCGCCATCGCGAGCATGCTTGCTCCTACAGTGGATTGGTGGCGTGCGCGGATTGTGGTTTCGGTGAAGATCCCTGTGGGAGCGGGCTTGCTCGCGATAGCAGTGCATCAGGCGCCAGCTGTGTTGGATGACACCCCGCTATCGCGAGCATGCTCGCTCCTACAGTGGATTGGTGGCGTGCGCGGATTGTGGTTTCGGTGAAGATCCCTGTGGGAGCGGGCTTGCTCGCGATCGCGATGCATCAGGCGCCAGCTGTGTTGGATGACACCCCGCCATCGTCGGAACGCCGCCCGGAGCAAGCTCGCTCCTACAGGGGGCATCGGTGTACGCAGGATATGTGTTCATCGCAAACACTGTAGGTGCGGGCTTCGCGCCCTAACTATGTACCGCAATCACCTCCCTCCAAAGTGATGTGCTAGCCCTCCAATTCACTGGAGAGACGCTATGCCCAATCCCCCCGCTTCAGCCAGCCTGCACGGCACGTTCCTGGAGAAGTCCATTCCCGAGTGGTTGATCAACGCCAGTGCGGAACGCCGCCAGGCCCTGAAAGATCATGCCGTTGCCACACCTGATTGGTTAAAAAATGCCCCGCGCGAGCAGCGGGCCGCCGCAGGCGTGTCCGCGGCGGCCAGCCTTGCCGCGCAGAATCGCCTCGACAAGGTCATGTCCAGTCTGCAAACCATCGACACCTTTGCCGAGCCCTTGCTGGTCGAGGCGCTGAGAGACCCGTTCAAGGTCGAACTGGACGTCAACACCACGCTGCTCAGTCTCAAGCAACCGCTGGAGTGGGGGATATTCGGCACCGATGTCGGGACCTACGAAGTGTTGCGCTTGCCGCTGCTGCAAGCCGCCCTGCATAACTTTGAAGCGTCGGAAACCGAGCCCAACGCCTTCCACGAGTCCTCGGGGTTTGTGCAGGAAACGGCAAACGGTTTCACCCCGGTCGAGACGCCGCTGACCGTGGCCCAGTTCACGCAGTTGTGCCGCTCGCTGGACATCGGTGCGAAGTACCAGGCTTACCTCAAGGACTTCCTCAAACCCGCTGACGGTGTCGCGCTGCAAACCCTGCGCCTGCCCTTCATCGACGCGCAGAAAACCGCGATGCGCGCCGCCGCCGAACTGGCGCTGCTCAAGCAGGACATTCAACCGGCTGACTACCGAATGATTCTCTCGGTAATCGCGGGTGAAACTCATCCGTGGATGGGCGAGAAACAGGTCTGGTTCCGTGACCTGTTTTTGATGAAGCGGCGGATGATCGGCTGTGTGCTGTTCATCATCTGTGAAAAATACCGTTACCCCGATTCGCTGATCCTGTACATCCCCAACGACCCGCAGCATCCACTCAAGCGTTACACCTTCGATGAAATGCGTGCGATGTTCAAACGCCGCTTCACCACCCGCGATCCCGTGCAGACCAGGGGTGGCAGCCCCACCCCGGAGCAACGCCACTTCAGCCGGTTTGTGTCATATGCCGACCTGCCGCATTACTTCAAGACGTTCACCCAGGATGCAGCGGACGCCCCGCTGGTCCAGACGCTCAACCCTTACATCTCCATCGCCAACAAGGTGCTGCAGGGCATCAATCCGTTTTCGGGCTTCAAGCAACTGCCCGATGTCGCCATCGATCAGGCCCCCAACAATGACCCCTTTCTCGCACCCAGCAGCCTCCCGCGCAAGGGCGAAGGCCTGTGGTCGGAGAACATGGACCTGTGGGGGTATCTGTACGAACAACACCGTGACAAGGTCATCGCCGATGCACGTAGCCATGCGGTGCCGACGGCGGACGTCGATGCGCGGGTGCGTTCGGAAAAAATCGCCCATCTGTTGAACATCGGCATGCTCGTGTTGACCTCGGTGGCGATGTTTGTGCCGGTCCTGGGTGAGGCGACGATGGCGGTGATGGCCGGCCAGTTGATGTCGGAGACCTTCGAGGCGTCCATCGAATGGAGCGAGGGCGACATCCAGGCTGCCAAGGCGCACCTGGTCGATGTGGCAGAGAATCTGGCCTTTATCGCCGTGGCCGGCGCTGCCGGTAAAGGCCTGGCCAAGTTGAGTGCGGTCAAGGCTGAACCGGTGATCGAGCGACTGGACGCCGTCACCCTGCCCAACGGTGAACCCCGGCTATGGCGGCCCGACCTGCGCGGCTACGAGCGCCCGGTGTCGGTGGACCGCGACGTGCCGGCCACTGAGCTGGGTCAGTTCGAGTTCGACGGCAAAACCCACGTGCGACTCGATGGCCGGTTTTACCAAAAAACCTACGACACCGCGCTCAAACGCTGGCGCATCGAGCACCCGGCACAGCCGCACGCCTACCGCCCGGCGCTCACACATAACGGTCGCGGCGCCTGGCGTCACGTGCATGAGCGACCATTGAGCTGGGACCGTCTGACATTGCTGCGACGCATGGGGCCGGTGACCGATCCATTCCCCGACGAGCAGTTGCTGCAGGTTGCCGACGTCAGCGGTATCAGCGACGCCGCTTTGCGCAAGATGCATCTGGACAACGCCGGGCCACCGTCCTCCTTGGTCGATGCGATGCGACTGTTCAACGCCGATCACGGCGTGACGCAGGTCATCGAGCAGCTAGAGACCCGGCGTGCCGTCGATGATCGCTACCTGTTTACCTTGCCGCTGATCGCCGAGTTGCCACGCTGGCCGGCCGGGCGGGTGTTGCAAGTGTTCGAAGGCGCCGAGTTGGCCGGGCCATCGCTCAAGTACGGTTCCGAACGGCGGATGGCGGGGGGCAAAAGAAAGACGCCGATTCGCATCAGTCGCGCGGACGTGCTCAGTGGAGAGTTGCCCGAGCGCATCCTGGCCGCTCTCGACGAGAAGGAAATCAACGACCTGCTCGGTGGCGAACCGGCCCGGGTGAAAGAAGCCAGGCCAGCAGAGTTTCGCAAGCAAATCGCCGATTTCGCCCGCACCCGTCAGCCGGCGTTGTTCGAAAGCCTCTACAAAGGCGCGGACCCGGTGGCCCCTGGCGTGGCCAAGCTGCAACGGTTATGTCCAGGGCTCAGCGAGTCGGGCGCCGTCACCGTGTTGAGCCAGGCCAACGCCGAAGAACTGATGCGTCTGGCCAACGGACACGCGCCGCTGCGCCTGCTGGAACAGGGCCGTTGGTACGCCCAACAGGGCCGGTTGAGCCGGGCTTTCGCCGGGCTGCATCTGCCAAACACGGTGTCGGCAGACAGTAAGCGTCTGGCCTTGCACACATTGGCGCAATTGCCGGGTTGGTCGGGGCGAGTGCGTCTGGAAATTCGCGAGGGTCGTATCGAAGGGACGTTGATCGATGGTATCGGCGACCCGACGAGCGAGGTGCGCAAATACCTGGTGAAGAAAGGACCGTTCTATCAGGCCTTCAATGATCGCGGCGAAACGCTCAATGGTGTGCCTCGTGAAGGCGATAATTTTTACGCCTCGATCCTGCACGCGTTGCCCGACGATGCGCGCCAGGCCCTGGGCATTCCAGGCGTGGCGCAAAGTGCCGACCTGCAACGGGCGATCATCGACCACGCCACTGCGCATCCCGCTGAGGCGGCGCGGGCGTTGCGCGATCGATCAACGATGCGCGCCTGGTTCAGGCCACCGCAACGCATGACCAAAAAACTGTTGGGCTACCCGGCCAGCGGCCGTGCGGAAGGCGTGGACGGTGAACTGATCGCGAGGGTGCAGTCGGTGTATCCGGAGTTGTCGAATCCCGATGCGCTGAACTTTCTGCTTCAACGATGGCGACAGGGCGAGAGTCGTCAGCAGATCTGCCAGTGGCTCGACAGCCGATTGCAGGAATGGCAGAACCTGGAAGCAGCGCTCGATCATTGGGTGGCCACCGACGACCCGCAGCGCCAGCCGCGTTTGCGATTGAGCAGCAAAACCGAGGTGGTGCAGGCGATCAAGGCGGCGTGGCGTAATGCGCCGTTGGTCATGGCCGATCCCACAGCCGTGTCGCGGCTTGACCTGGTGATCGATGAACCGCTGGTGGCGCTGCCGGCCGATTTTTCCCATATCCGTGAACTCGCCGTGGCGGGTGCCGGTCTGTCCAGTGCGAATATCGATGGTTTTCTGCGCGCGTTCGGCCAGGTCAACACACTGACCCTCTCGGCCGGTGCGTCGCTGCGCAGCTTGCCGACCTTGCTCGACAGACTGTCGCAACTCACCGACCTGCGGGTGTTTTCGAGCCTGCCGCTCAGCCTGACGGACATGGCCCGGCTGGAAAACATGACCCGGCTGCAAAGCTTGCACCTGCGTGGCGTGCTGGCCTCGCCCGATACCTTTGACGTGAGCCGCTTGACCCGCCTGCGCAGCCTTTGCATCGCGCAAACGAACATGCTCGCGTTTCCCAAGGGCGTGCTTGAGTTGCCTGGCCTCGAACGGTTGGATCTTCGCGATACGAAGGTCAGCCAGTTGCCGGAGATCCTCCTGGAGGGGCGTCACGACAAGCTGTTGTCCGGCCTCTCGGTGGAGTGGTTCTGGTTCTCGCGCGAAGCGTTCAAACCGATTTATGACTACGTCAAGAATCATCCCGTACACCTCATCGATCGGGAAGAAATGGTCCGGGGTTATTGCCGGGGTCGGCTGGGGCATTTGAGCGATGCGCCCTATGCAGCCCTTCGACCATCGACGCAAACCCCGTTTGTGTTGCTGTTCGAGACCTTTCTGCGCACATGGGAGGGGGCCCAAGCCCGATTCGATGCCGTTGAAGCCGTGCTCGATCAGCACGACGAACTCAGTCGCCAACTGGACGCCTGGCTGGCGGGGATGAAGCTCCTGGACAGCGCCGCCCTCTGGACCGAGGCGCCGACATTCAGAATCAGTTGGTACAACGGGCTGTTGCGCCGCTACGGCGTGGCGTCGTATTCCCCGGTGCTGGAACTGCCCGGCATGAAGGTTGACCGCCTGCCGGCGTTTTCCACCGATGACTTTGCGCATGTGACGACGTTGTCGCTGCGCGAGCTGCAAGCTCCCCTCGAGCAAGCGCGGCGCTTTCTCGGTCATTTCAGCCAGGTGGAAATCCTCGATATGGGCGGCAGTCAATTCTCCGATGTCGACGTTTCGCGGCATGGGTTGGACGTCAGCGAGCTGCGTCACCTCAAGGTCCTGAACCTGGCGGGCACCAATCTGCAGCGCTGGCCCACCGGTACAGGCAACCTGGCCTGGCTTGATTTGAGCCGCACACGGATCACCACCGTGCCCGAGGTTGTGCTGGCCGACTACAACCTATTGTTGCGCACCCACCTTGCGGACATGCCATTGGCGCCACAGGCCCGGCAAGCGCTGAGTGCCGCTTATGCCCGGATTGAGGTGGCCAAGGGGATCCCGCTCGGAACCCTCGAGCGTTTTGCCCGCGAGCCGCTGCCACGGGCATTGGTGCCCGGCGAAACAGTGGCGTCGATCATCGAGGCGCTGTTGCCATTGCCGGTTGAGGCACCGGCAGGAGAGGGGCTTGCCCAGCGTTTGCAGCGCGTCACCCCGGTGTCGGAGGACGCAGCCTTGCAAGCGCTGGAGCAGATGCGCACCCATGGGCTCAGCGATACACAGGTGGGCGAGCGTATAGACGGCTGGCACCAGAATCTGGTCGACCTGACCCGTCGGCTCAACGGTTGGATGTGTATTCGCCAGTCCCAGGGCGCAGGGTGGCTGGTGTCGTCCCAAGCGCGCCGCGTCGCCGCGCTGCGCATTGTCGAGTGCTGGCAGCAAGGCCTTATCGGTTGGAGCGGCATCGCCGATCGCACGCTGAGTTTCGATGGTTTGCAGTTGGGCGACCTGCCCGAGTTAGCGTTGCCGCTGCCCCATGTGGACACATTGGACCTGACTGGTGTCAGGCTTTCCGCTCAGGGCTCCAATGCGTTCCTGGGGGCATTCACCCACCTGCGAAGCCTGACCCTCAGCGGCCAGAACTTGCAGGCGTTACCGCGGGCGATCGAGTCCATGGCCACACTGGAACGACTGGCGTTGTCCGGCAACGAGTTGCTCGACCCCCGGGAAATCTACTCGGTCCTGGGCCCTCTGGAGCACCTGCAATGGCTGGATCTGAGCCACAACGATTTGCCCGCGTTCAGTGTCGGGACCTTGCCGCGACTGGAGGCGTTGGACTTGCGCAACAACCTGATCACTGAGTGGCCAGAAGGCACGCTGCAATCGGTGTATCTGCGCGAGCTGAACCTGAGCGGCAATCGAATCGCTCACATTCCCGAAGAGGCGTTCAACGGGCAACATGACACGCTGATGCAGGGGACGGACCTGTCCGATAACAGCCTGTCGGGCGACAGCCTGATGCGGCTATGGGATTACGCGCTGAGTGTTCATCCCAACGTCTGGCTGGGTTACACCCCCGATGAGCTGGACCTGATGCTCGATGAGTCGGGCAGTGCCACCGACGAAGAAATGACTGTCGAGAGCGACGTTGAAGAGGCGGGCATGTCCATCCAGCCTGACGAAGTGATCACGCAGATCGACGCGCGACCCGAAGATCTCCAGCCTTGGCTCGAAACCCTGGAGCCGAAGGTGGCGGACACCTACCGGTCGCTGTGGAACCAGTTGGCGGCCGAACCGGACAACGGCGCGTTTTTTCATTTGCTGAGTCTGCTGCGACTGACCCCGGAATATCGCTTGGCCCGCGCTGACCTGACCCGTCGCGTGTGGGAAGTGGTGGGCGCGGCGGGGGAGGACACCGAGTTGCGCCAGACCCTGTTCAGCCTGTCCAGCACCCATGGCACCTGCGAGGATGGACGGATCCTGACCTTCAGCGGGTTGGAGGTGAAGGTCTTCGAACGCAACGTGCTGCAAGGCATTGCGCCGGATCGTCTGGAAGAGAAAGGCGCGGCGTTGCTGCGCCTGTCCCGCCAGTTGTTTCGTCTTGCGAAGGTCGAGGAACTGGCCAGCCGAGCCACCGGCCGCCACGCCGATCCGGCAGAAGTGCGCCTTGAATACCGCCTGGGTCTGACCCGTGGCTGGCGTGATGGTCTGGAACTGCCTGGGCAGCCGAAACACATGCGGTTTGGTCGACCCATCAGCGGCACGGTGTTGCAGCAGGCGCAGGCCACCATCGAGGCCATGGAGCGGTCCGATGCGTTTTATGAAGACCTGATCAGCCGCGATTACTGGGTGCAGTATCTACGGGAAAAATACCCCGAAGCCTTCGACACCCTGGATCGCAATGCGGCCGAAAGACAGGGCCAACTGGAGGATGCTCACTCGGGGCTGGGCGACGCCGGGTATGCGGGTGCAGTGGAGATGCTCGGCATTGAACTGAGCATTGCGCGCAATGAAAAGCTGATTGAATTATCGCGCCTGGAAACCCTGGATGAAGCAGCGGCGCCCTGACCCCGAGCCAGCGTTAACGATCATCGTGAGCCGGCGTCAGGCCACGCCATCCATCCGGCAGGAGCGAGCTTGTCGAGGCGTCGCGATGGGTGCCCGGACACCCTGGAAGTTACTGCGCCCCTTGCAGCACCTTGTAGTAAAGGGCGGTTGGCTTGTAGCGACCGCTGGGGTCGCAGGCGTAATCGGGAATTTCCCCTGCACGGGTGTAGCCCAACGCCTGATAAAAGGCCTCGGCGGGGGAGCCGGCTTCGGTGTCGAGGTAGAGCATGCCGCGTTTGTATTGCAACGCGGTCTGTTCCAGCGCGCTCATCAACTGTTGACCCAGGCCACGGCGGCGCGCCTGCTCGCGCACCAGCAGCTTCTGCACCTCGGCGCGGTTCAGCCCATTGGCTTTCTGGCACAGGGTCAGTTGCACGCTGGCCTGGACTTCTTCGTCCTTGACCACCACCCACAGCAGCACATTGCCTTTGCCCAATTGCTCCTGCACGTCATCGAAATAGGCACGTGCCTGGCTGGCATCCAGATCTGCCATGAAACCCACGCTGGCACCATAGCCCACGGCATCGAGCAGCAGGTCGATCAAGCCCTGGCGGTAGTGCGCAAAACTTTCAACATTGACGCGGCGTAACTGGGCGGCATTCATCGAGCGTTACTCCTGGCTGGCGCAAGGGGGTTCAGCGCCAGGGTTGAGGGTCAGTTGCATGAAGGTCAGGTCCAGCCAGCGCCCGAACTTGGTGCCCACCTGCGGCATCTGCCCGGTGATCACGAAACCGACGCGCTCATGCAGGCGAATGGACGCGGCATTGCCGCTTTCGATGGCCGCGACCATCACGTGTTTGTCGCAGCCGCGTGCGCGCTCGATCAGCACGTTCATCAGTTTGGGCCCCAGGCCATTGCCGCGTTGGTCGCTGCGCACGTACACCGAGTGCTCCACGGTGTGGCGGAAACCGTCGAATGGCCGCCAATCACCGAATGAAGCGTAGCCCAGGACGCTGTTGTCGCCGGCGACAATCACCAGGATCGGATAGCCCTGGGCCTGCCGGGCGTCGAACCAGGCCTGGCGATTGCCCAGGTCGACCGCTTGTTCGTTCCAGATCGCCGTGGTGTTGAGCACGGCGTCGTTGTAAATGTCGCGGATCGCCGGCAGGTCGGCGGGGATCGCATCGCGGATGGAATAAGTCATGGGCTGTCTCGAACTATCGGTTAGGCGCTGCGTGGAAAAGTCGTTATTGAAACATGCTGCGACAACGTGGCGCTTATTGCCAATCGGGTGAGGCATATGTACCGCACGACAGGGTGGCAGGAATTCCAGCATCGGCGTGTTCGCTCCCATTTCGCCGGGGCGATCCACTGACTGGAGTTTTCGATGACCACACCGATAGAACACGCCGGCATGCCGGTATTACCCCCCTTGAGCCCACCCTTCACCAGCGCCGACGATGCCGCCCTGTGGGCGCATCAACAGGAACGGCGCAGCGACCGGGAATACGGTGCCCTGATATTGAAGCGTCCCGACGGCAATTTCGTCGCCACCACCCCGATTGAAGATGGCGCGGATTCCTTTGATTTCGAACGTCTGCTGCTGTTGGAACGGGCCACGCAAACCATCATTCATCCGCCAGGTTATCGGTGTGTGGGCCTTTTCCACACTCATCCCGAAAACGAGCGAGAGACTGCACGGTTGTTTCCTCATTACCGCGAGGAGCAGGTCAAGCTGCACATCACGTTGCCTTCGACGGTGGACCTTTCGCTGTCTTTCCGGCAATCGGCCGTTTTGCAGCAGCAGTACATTTCCAGCCCCTATGGCTCCCTGATTGTCTATGGCATCGACCCACAGTACGCCCGACGCAGCCCGAGCTATCGAATGGGTTCGACGCCGGAAAGCCGCGTCAGGCGAATCGTCGCCATCGGCCACTTCCGAGTGCTCGAGCCCGGCACGGTCTGGAATGGATGGCGTGGCCCGGTCACCGCCGACTGGGTGCCCTATCAACCCGTTACGCCCTGATCCATGACCTGTTCAAATCGTCACCAGCCCGCGTACGCCTTCGGCTTCCATCTGTTCGCCGCGCCCCTGTTGCACGATTTCGCCCCGGGACATCACCAGGTACTGATCGGCCAGTTCGGCGGCAAAATCGTAGAACTGTTCCACCAGCAGGATCGCCATGTCGCCGCGTGCGGCGAGCTTTTTGATCACCGCGCCGATTTCCTTGATGACCGACGGCTGGATGCCTTCGGTGGGTTCGTCGAGGATGAGCAGTCGCGGACGACTGGCCAGGGCCCGGCCGATCGCCAGTTGCTGTTGCTGACCGCCGGACAGGTCGCCGCCGCGTCGATGTTTCATTTGCAGCAGCACCGGGAAGAGTTCGTAGATGAACGCCGGGACTTCCTTCGCCTCGCTGCCGGGAAAACGCGACAGGCCCATCAACAGGTTTTCTTCGACGGTCAGCCGACCGAAAATTTCCCGGCCCTGAGGCACGTAGGCGATGCCGGCGTGCACCCGTTGGTGCGGCTTTAGCGTGGTGATCGGCTGGCCTTCCCAGTTCACCACGCCCTCCCTGGCCGGCAGCAGGCCCATCAGGCATTTGAGCAGCGTGGTCTTGCCCACCCCGTTGCGCCCGAGCAGGCAGGTGACCTCGCCGACCTTCACGTCGAACGTCAGGCCACGCAGGATGTGGCTACCGCTGTAGTATTGGTGCAGCTGTATCACCTGTAGCATCTGAACTCCCGGGGTTGGTTTTGAGCGGCAAGCGGCAAGTCAGAGCAAAAGCCAGGCAGCCGCGCCGCCTTTGCTTTTACTTGCAGCTTGCAGCTTGAAGCTTTCGGCTGTCCGATTCATCGGCCCAAATACACCTCAATCACCCGCTCATTTTCCTGCACCTGCTCGAGCGAGCCCTCCGCCAGCACACTGCCCTGGTGCAACACGGTGACGTGGTCGGCAATCGAGCCGACGAAGCCCATGTCATGCTCCACCACCATCAACGAGTGCTTGCCCGCCAGGGTCTTGAACAGTTCAGCGGTGAATTCGGTTTCGGCGTCGGTCATGCCCGCCACCGGTTCGTCGAGCAGCAACAGTTGCGGGTCCTGCATGAGCAACATGCCGATCTCCAGAAACTGCTTCTGCCCGTGGGACAGCAAACCGGCAGGGCGATTGACCGAGGTGGTCAGGCGAATGGTTTCCAGCACTTCGCTGATGCGATCCCTCTGTTCGCCGCTCAGGCGCGCCCGCAGGCTGGCCCACACCGACTTGTCCGTTTTCTGCGCCAGCTCCAGGTTCTCGAACACGCTCAAGGCTTCGAACACCGTGGGCTTCTGGAACTTGCGACCGATGCCGGCCTGGGCGATCTGCACTTCGCTCATCTGCGTCAGGTCCAGGGTTTCGCCAAACCAGGCCTGGCCATGGCTGGGGCGGGTCTTGCCGGTGATCACGTCCATCAGCGTGGTTTTGCCCGCACCGTTGGGGCCGATGATGCAGCGCAGTTCGCCGACGCCGATGTACAGGGTCAGGTCGTTCAAGGCCTTGAAGCCGTCGAAGCTGACGCTGATGTCCTCCAGGGTCAGGATGGTGCCATGGCGGGTATCCAGGCCTGGGCCGACGCGCTGGCCGAGGCCGATGGCCTCGCGGCTGCTGCCGGGGTCCTTGTTCGGTTGCGGTGGATAGAACGCCGGTTCGAGCATGAATTGCGCCGTGGCCGTGATTCTCATTGCTCACCTCGTTTCTTCAGCAGACCGATCACGCCCTTGGGCAGGTACAGGGTCACGACAATGAACAGCGCACCGAGGAAGAACAGCCAGTACTCGGGGAACGCCACGGTGAACCAGCTCTTCATCCCATTGACCACACCGGCGCCGAGCAACGGGCCGATCAGGGTGCCGCGCCCGCCGAGTGCGACCCAGACGGCCGCTTCGATGGAGTTGGTCGGCGACATCTCGCTGGGATTGATGATGCCCACCTGCGGCACGTACAAGGCGCCGGCCAGGCCGCACAGCACTGCGCTCAAGACCCAGACGAACAGCTTGAAACCGCGTGGGTCGTAACCGCAGAACATCAGGCGGTTTTCCGCATCGCGCAGGGCCGTCAGCACCCGGCCGAATTTGCTTTGCGCCAAACGCCAGCCGATGAACAGGCTCGCGACCAGCAACAGCACCGTGGCCAAAAACAGCACCGCCCGCGTCCCGGGTTCGGTGATGCCAAAACCCAGGATCGTGCGGAAATTGGTGAAGCCATTATTGCCACCGAACCCCGTCTCGTTGCGGAAAAACAACAGCATGCCGGCGAAGGTCAGGGCCTGGGTCATGATCGAGAAGTACACGCCCTTGATCCGTGAGCGGAAGGCGAAAAAACCGAACACCAGCGCCAGCAGACCCGGCGCCAGCACCACCAGGCACAGGGCCCAGAGGAAACTGCCGGTACCGGCCCAATACCAGGGCAATTCAGTCCACGACAGGAACGTCATGAACGCCGGCAGGCCATCACCTGCCGCCTGGCGCATCAGGTACATGCCCATCGCGTAACCGCCCAGGGCGAAGAACAGGCCATGACCCAGTGACAGCAGGCCGGCATAACCCCATACGAGGTCCAGCGCCAGGGCGACGATGGCGTAGCAGAGAATCTTGCCCACCAACGTCAGTGTGTAGGCCGAGACGTGCAACGCGCTGTCCGCCGGCAACAGCGACAGCAGCGGCAATGCCAGCAGCAGGGCAAGGATTGCAGCGCCAACGGCGAGGGTGACTTTCGGGCCGGCCTTTTGTGCGGCCGTGAGCATCAATGGCTGGTTCATCAGTCGATCACCCTTCCCTTGAGTGCGAAGAGACCTTGCGGACGCTTCTGGATGAACAGAATGATCAGCGCGAGGATGAGGATCTTGCCGAGCACCGCACCGATCTGCGGTTCCAGGATCTTGTTGGCGATACCCAGGCCGAAGGCGGCCAATACGCTACCGGCCAGTTGCCCGACGCCCCCCAGCACCACCACCAGGAACGAGTCAATGATGTAGCTCTGCCCGAGGTCCGGGCCGACGTTGCCGATCTGGCTCAGGGCCACACCACCAAGGCCGGCGATGCCCGAGCCCAGGCCGAAGGCGAGCATGTCGACGCGCCCGGTGGGCACGCCACAGCAGGCGGCCATGTTGCGGTTCTGGGTGACCGCGCGCACGTTCAGGCCCAGGCGCGTTTTGTTCAACAACAGCCAGGTCAACACGACGACAAAAAGCGCGAAGGCGATGATGACCATGCGGTTGTACGGCAGCACCAGATTGGGGAGCACTTGGACCCCACCGGATAACCAGGCCGGATTGGCTACTTCGACGTTCTGTGCACCGAACAGCAGGCGCACCAGTTGAATCAGCATCAGGCTGATGCCCCAGGTTGCCAGCAGGGTTTCCAGCGGGCGCCCATAGAGATGACGAATCACCGTGCGCTCCAGCGCCATGCCGATGGCGGCGGTCACGATAAATGCCACCGGCAGCGCGATCAGCGGATAGAACTCGATGGCCTGGGGCGCGAAACGCAGGAACAGCAACTGCACGACATAGGTCGAGTACGCGCCCAACATCAGCATCTCGCCGTGGGCCATGTTGATCACCCCGAGCAGGCCGAAGGTGATTGCCAGGCCGAGTGCGGCGAGCAGCAGGATCGAACCCAGGGACATGCCGCTGAAGGCCTGGCCGAGCATCTCGCCGATCAACAGCTTGCGTTTGACTTGGGCCAGGCTGGTTTCGGCGGCAGTGCGCACGCTGGCGTCCCTTTCCACATCGGCTTGCAGCAGCCCCTCGAGACGCGTGCGCGCCAGCGGATCACCGGTTTCGCCAAGCAAGCGCACGGCTGCCAGGCGCACGGCGGGGCTGGCGTCCACCAGTTGCAGGTTGGCCAGCGCAAGGCTCAGGGCGGCATGCACACCTTCGTCCCGTTCGGCTGCCAGTTGCTGGTCGAGGAATTTCAATTGCGCAGGCTTGGCACTTTTCTGCAATTGCTGCGCGGCGGCCAGACGCATTTTGGCATCGGCGGCGAGCAGTTGATGGCTGGCCAGCGCGGTGTCGATCAGGCCCCGCAGGCGGTTATTCAGACGCAGGGTTTTCGGCTGGCCGTCGACGCTCAGTTCACCTTGTTGCAAGGCGTTGAGCAATTCGATGCGTGCCGGGTCGGGTTGTGCGGCCCAGGTATCCAGCAGCTTGGCTTGCTGGGTGGGGTTGGCAGCGAGGAAGTCTTCGGTGTCGCTGGCCTGAGCGGCCATGGGCAGCAACAGCGCGAGGACGAGAAGTAAACGATGGAGGGGAATAACCATAGGTAGCCGCCTTGACACGGACTAATTGTGGGAGCGGGCTTGCTCGCGAAAGCAGTGGTTCAGTCACCATCAATGTTGCCTGACACACCGCTTTCGCGAGCAAGCCCGCTCCCACAAGGGGGAACTGTGTTGGGGCTGAGTGATGTGCTCAACCCCACATCCGGTGACTCAGTTACTCTTCACCGCATACTCCGGCTTCTTGTCGTTGCCCGGGATGAACGGGCTCCAGGGTTGTGCGCGTACCGGGCCTTCGGTCTGCCACACGACGTTGAACTGACCGTCCGCCTGGATCTCGCCGATCATCACTGGCTTGTGCAGGTGGTGATTGGTCTTGTCCATGGTCAGGGTGTAGCCGGACGGCGCGGCAAAGGTCTGGCCGGCGAGGGCTTCGCGGACTTTGTCGACGTCGGTGGATTTGGCTTTCTCGGCCGCTTGCGCCCACATGTGGATGCCCACGTAGGTGGCTTCCATCGGGTCGTTGGTCACCGCTTTGTCGGCGCCCGGCAGGTTGTGTTTCTTGGCGTAGGCCTTCCAGTCATCGACGAACTTCTTGTTCACCGGGTTCTCTACCGACTCGAAGTAGTTCCACGCCGCGAGGTTGCCCACCAGCGGCTTGGTGTCGATGCCGCGCAGTTCTTCTTCGCCCACCGAGAACGCCACCACCGGAACCTCGGTGGCCTTCAGGCCCTGGTTGGCCAGTTCCTTGTAGAACGGCACGTTGGAGTCGCCGTTGACCGTGGAGATAACCGCGGTCTTGCCGCCCGCCGAGAACTTCTTGATGTTGGCGACGATGGTTTGATAGTCGCTGTGGCCGAACGGGGTATAGACCTCTTCGATGTCCTTGTCGGCCACGCCTTTGGAATGCAGGAACGAGCGCAGGATCTTGTTGGTGGTGCGCGGGTAGACGTAATCGGTGCCCAGCAGGAAGTAACGCTTGGCGCCCCCGCCTTCTTCGCTCATCAGGTACTCGACGGCCGGGATCGCCTGCTGGTTCGGCGCGGCGCCGGTATAGAACACGTTTGGCGACAACTCTTCACCTTCGTATTGCACCGGGTAGAACAGCAAGCCGTTGAGCTCTTCGAACACCGGCAACACGGATTTGCGCGACACCGACGTCCAGCAACCGAACACCACCGCCACCTTGTCCTGGGTCAGCAACTGCCGGCCCTTTTCCGCGAACAGCGGCCAGTTCGACGCCGGGTCGACCACCACCGGCTCGAGCATCTTGCCGTTGACACCGCCCTTGGCGTTGATTTCGTCGATGGTCATCAACGCCATGTCTTTGAGCGATGTTTCAGAGATCGCCATGGTCCCGGACAACGAATGCAGAATCCCCACCTTGATGGTCTCGGCGGCCTGGACCGTCCACGTCATGCCCATCGCGGCGATGCTGGCCGAAAGGGTGAAAGCCTTGATCAAACTGCGACGCTTCATTGTGCGATCTCCATGAACTAATGAATTTTTCCGGTGGCAGATGCGGACTACTTGAAGGTCTTTAGCAAGGGCTGTGCCCAAGTCCGGAGATCGCGTGCTTGAGCCGTTGCTGGCTGCGCGAGTGAGGGGGCGTGCACCACGCTGGCGCCGAATCGGCGCCTCGGTGCACACCATGCGCTGCGGTGGTGCCCGGTATTTTTGCGGTGCAAATACATATGTACCGCTGACGTGAAGGACCAAGATGGATCATGGGTTGTGCGACTTGCCCACCGCTTGTGTGGGAACGCTTTCCCATTTCACGGACGAATACCTCATGAACGATCACACCAGGCGCAAGCCTCCCGGCAACATCGTGCTGCCGGCCCTCAGCCCGCCCATGATCAGCGCCGACGATGCCGCGCGATTTGCCCACGAGGCGATTGGCAACAAACGCGACAAGGAATACGGCGGGCTGATCCTGCAGGGCGAGAACGGACGCTTTTTTGCGACGTTGCCCATCGGCGGCAATTTGTATGTGGATTTCACGCAGTTGCTGGCCGTGGATGCGCAAGGCAATTTCATCCACCCGGACGGCTACACGTGCCACGGCCTTTATCACTCCCATCCCAACGTGCTGGCGCTAGTGAAGAAGAAATACCCGGGACTGCCCAAGGCGGGTGCCCACCTGGCCATGAACTTTTTCACCGATGTGGAGAAGGCCTTCATGATCCGTCACCGGAGTTTTGCCAAGGCTTTTTATCTTTCGGGTGCCGAGACCTGCCTGCTCAAATATGAGCCCAGCGGCTCGCCTGAAGAGGACTTGCTTGCCGAAGAAATCAAGAATGAGCGCCCCAGGGGGACGTTTTATCTCGTCGAGGAAATCATCGACGAACTGGCGAGAGCCGGCAGGCTGAGTGTGGTGATCCCCAACCCATTGTGGGGCAACGTCAGGGGGCAGGTGGTCGGTAACTGGATCGCGACCGAGCCGGTGAACAAAGCGAACGTCCCGACGCAGCAACCGTTCTGCTCGCCGATAGACGATCAGCCCGCCGAGTTGGTCGGCAAGTTCGTGCGCCCCGACAGCGCCAACGCCGATGTGGAGTTCATGGGCGCCATCCTCAAGGCGCAGGGGACGGAGGAGTACGTTGCCACGTTCCCCTGGCGCGAGCGCACTTCGCTTGCTGCGGTGCTCGATGAATTCCCCCGTCATACGGACGGGGGGCCGCGCTTGCCGGAAGGTTTTCACATCGACGGGTTCTATGCGGTGACCCACGCGAAACCTGCACACCTCCCTGTCCAGCAGGACTGGCTCTACAAGAACTTTTTTTCCCCCGCAGAGCTGGCTGCCCTCATCGCCCAGTCGCGCAAGGTTGATCCCCTGCGAGATCCCGAGCGCGGCTTGACCCTCTACAAGCGCACGCCGACCAAGGCGTTGCTGAGTTACACCTGCTCCGGCTCCGAAGCTGAAACCGCACTGATGGAGGGCAACGGCGAAACCCTGCAAAAGGCTCTGAAGGCCGGGACCCTGACGACCTTCGAGTTTGTCTTGCAGGTGGCCGCCGCCGGCCGCCTGATGGTTGTGCAGGACGGCAACATCTGGGACAAGACCGGACAGGTGGGACCGGGCTGGGAGCCTTTCGAGCGCATTCGCCAATCGCTGAGCCCGGCGTTCCTCACCGCCGACGATGCGGCGCGTCACGCGCATTTCCAGATGAACAGTCGGCGTGATATCGACCAGTTGGGCTACATCCTGGAGCGCGATGGCAAGTTCTTCGCCACCACCCCAGTCGACGGGAAACAGTGGCAAAAGGACTGGGGCTTGCCGTTCGCAGGCGGGCTCGCCAAGCGCAAGGTCGAGTTGCCGGGCTATCGCTACGAAGCCGTCTACAACGCCACCGAGGACATCCGCGCACGGCTCAAGGCCATGCAGCCCGATTGGTCGGCTGAACGAATCGCGCTGCACACCAGTCTGCCTAACCTTCAGCACCTGGAGGTGATCATGTCAGGGCGGGAGGCGATCACTACGTTGTATAACTCCGGCCCGGATGAGTCTCTGGTCAAGTACGTGAGGGTCGGTTCGCAGCAGGAGCGCAATTTTGCCGTGCTGCTCGATGGCGCGGTCAAGACCGGTGTGATCGACGAGCAACTCGACGGATTCGACGCGACCGCGGAAACCCTGGTGAAGAAACTCGTGGCGCTCGGCGAATTGACGGTGCTCAACTCAAGTGCAGTGTGGAAAGGTTCGCGTGGCAGGGTGCCGGGCAACTGGGTGGCTTATCAGCCGTTCGTGGCTGACGGCCCTGTGCAACCCGCGCTCAGTTGGGTCATGCCAGACGTTGACGTGGGCGCGCAATGGGCCCATGACCTGATGCGCGAGAAGCCTGTGCTCGGGCAGGTCGCGTTCATTGTCAAACGCGTGCAGACAGGTGAGTCTGCGGTAACCGAACCCATCGTGATCGACGCCGGCAAAACAGCGTTCGCCCAGGCGTTGCTGGCCTTCGCAGGTAACAAAAAGGGCATCCCCGCACTTCCGGCGGGTTATGCCATCCAGGGCATCTGTTACCAGTCCGTGCCGGACTCCCACTTGATACCTGCACAAAAGTGGCTGTACGAGAGCTTTATCTCGGCCACCGATTTTTCCGCCGCCATTGGCAGTTCGCGCCAGCACAAGATGGCGGGGTTGGCCCTGTACCTGAGCACCCGTGATGGTGCGCGGTTACGGTATGAATTTTCCGGGTCGATGCAGGAGAGTCGTTTGCACAGCGCCAGCCCGGACGGCGATGAACAGCGCGAACTGGAAAACGGCACGCTGACCCCCGAGGCCTTTATCTGGCGAGTGGCGGCGGTGGGGGCGCTGTCGGTCATCCAGACAGGCAAGCTGTGGGATGTCGAGGGCGCCGTGGGCACTTCATGGCACCCGTTCGCCCGTTACCCGCAACATCGTCTGAGCCCGGCGTTTCTTACGGCGGACGATGCTGCGCGTTATGTTCACGAGCAAATCGGCGATCAACGCGACTATGAGTTCTGCGGCTATGTCATGGAGCGCGAGGATGGACGATTCGTGGCGACTGAGCCCTGGGTGGTTGGGAAGGCCGGTCGCTTCGCCACGGATTTTGTCTACCCCGCAGATGCCGGGGGCAAACCGATTCTGCCCGAGCGGCATGTGCTGCGCGGTGTGTACGCCTCGCGCCTGGCGTTGTCGATGTACGACGTCCAACGGATGAAGCGCCACGGCTGGAGCCGCGAGCAGGCGAGCATCGACGCGCAGTCATTCAGCGATACCGATCTGCATGCGATCTTGCAGCACGCCCCGTACGCCCAGGTCGCTTATCTGTCCTGCGCCGAAGACGCCCTGATTGCCTACGACCTCAGCGGCTCGGCCGCGCAGAAGGCGCTGGTGGCGCATGTAAGCCCTGGGGAGAAAACCAGCCCGATGGCCGAGGCGCTGGCAACGGGCGCGCAGTTACCCGAGGACGTCGTCAAGCAACTGGCAGCCGCCGGCGGCTTGCGTGTGTTGCTCGCTAATGAGTTGTGGGCTTCGCGCGGCATGGTGGTCGAGTACTGGAAAGCATTCGCCCAACCGCGCCCCTTCGAAACGCCGGAGCAAGTGGCGTACGGCTCGGTGTTTGCCAGCGCCGAAGCGGCAGTTCTTGACGCGCATCGGCGCATCCGGCGCCAGGGCCCGGACCAGACCTGTTTTGCGTTTGTGTTAAAGCATGAGCACAAGGAGGAGTACGTGGTCAGTGAATCGGTACCGGCGAGCCGGCGCCAGCCGCTGTTTTCCCAGGCCAGCCTGTTCCGGCTCGATGACGCCGGAACGTTTGTCTACCCTACGTCGTTCACGTTATTCGGTTTGTTTTACGCGCGGCAGTGGCTGCCGCCAAACCTTGCACCCACCGAGCAATGGCTGGGCCTGCACTTCGTTTCATCGAGTGATCTCTATAGTGCCTATTTCGAGGCCAATCGCTTGCGCGACTCGGGTGAAAAAACCGGGTTGCCTGTTTATTTGTCGACCCTCGACCTTGCGCTGTTGAAGTTTCAGTCGCCCAGCGCGACGACCTTGTTCGATGCCTCGATCCAGCCTTCGGGGACGGCCGAGGATGTGCACACGCAACTCAAGAGCGGGCAGTTGTCGGCCAGGAATTTTGTCAGCCGGGTCATCGCTCGGAGCTGGTTGACGGTGGTGGAAGGCAATGAATGCTGGGGCGAAGCCGGACCTTCCCGGTTGGGGCCGCACTGGAAGCCTTTCGCAGGGTTCATCCGACGAAACCTCACCCCGGCATTCACCACCGCGACCGATGCCGTGCGTTATGCCAAGCGCCAGTTGGGGGCGAACGGAGATCAGCTTAAAGGCGGGTTGGTACTGGTGCGCCCCGACGGTTTGTTTGTCGCGACCGAGCCGCTGCCGGTGGTCAGCGAAGATTTTGATCCCAAGTGGATTCTGCCGGACGAAGATGTTGCGTTGGAGCTGTTGGCGCCCGGTTGCAAGGTCATCGCCCGTTATCGCAGTCGCGTGGCGACGCCGTTGCCATTTCTGTTGCAGGGCCAGGACCGGCAGGTCTATAACGACTTCTTCTCGACACCGGTGCTCGCCACGGCGCTGGCGTCGGGGCATTTGTGGACCCACGAATACCTGCTCGGTGCCCAGGGTTCGATTCTGTCGTTCAGTCTGCATGAGCCTGAGGCGGACTTGCTGAGCGTGGCGCAAAAGAGCGAAAGGACGACACGCCTGGCCGCTCTGGAGAGCCAGCTCGCACCGTCCAGCGATGCCCCCCATGACCCGTGGAGCAACCAGATCGAACGGCGGATACGCAGCGGCGTGAGCACGCCCGTTGAGCTGGTCGATCAGTTGGTCGGCGTGGGCCGCCTGGAGGTGGTGCAAAGCAGCAACCTCTGGGGGCCGGCACTCAAATTGGGCAAAGGCTGGCGGCCGTTGAAACAGGGTTACCAGGCACCGGAGTCAGTGCGTTTCGCCTCGGCTGATCGCAGTTTGAGTCCGGCGTTCTGCCACGCCGACGATGCCGTGCGGCATGTGCATGAACAGGGAGGGGGACGCGAGCACTGGCGATTTGGCCTGGTGCTCGTTTCATCGCGTCTTGCCCATGCGGTGGCGAGCCTGCCGGTCATGGCCGATGACCTGAAGTTTCCCCGTGCGCGAGTGTTCCAGGGCGCACGGTTGCCCAGCGGCTATTCGGTACAGGGCATTTATTTGTGCGCGCCTGCCCGTCAGCCCGATGAGCTGCCGCGCACCGAGGTTTTTCGCAGCTTCATCCCGCCCACGGTGCTCGCAGCGGCATTGTCGGCTGCGCAACGGTTGGTAGCGGGGGCGCCGGCTGGGTTTGAGCCGTTGTACCTGTCGTGCGCCGATGGCGCGTTGCTCAAGTACCAGGCCTCGACCTGGGACCCTGACCTGCAAACCCATGGGGCGATCATGGCGTACGTCAAATCGTTGCAGGGCGATGGCAACCCCGCCGACTACATTCGCAAGATCGCGCGCGGTGGACAGCTTGAAGTGTTGGTGCGCAGTGCTGTTTGGGCGAAGGTCGGGCGCGTGGGACCGGCGTGGTCGCCGGGCAAGGTCGAGGCAACACCCGCCGGGGAGGATGCACGCCTGGCGTTGGGACCTTTGTGCGCGCATCCGGACGACGCGGCGCGCTGGGCGTGGCGACGGGCTCGGGGCAACGCGCTGTTGGGTGCGATCCTGCGTGACGGTCAGGTGAATTTCGTCGCCACCGAACCTCTGGAGGATGCCGGTCCCACCGTGCCACTCGGCCTGCGTGACTACGCCCCGGCCTTTCGGCGGCTGTTCATCGGGGTGTTGTTTCCCGGCTACTCACGCAAAAATCCCGGCGCTTCAAAGAGGTATCCAGACGGCTACGAAGTGATGGGGGTGCAGCAACTTTACAAGGTGGACGCCGCCGCGCAGCCTGAACAGACGCTTTACCGCAACTTCGTCGCCCACGACGAAATACGGGCCTGCATTGCGGTACTGGCAACGGCGGCCATCGCTGACAGCCGTTACTACCTGACCCCGCGAAATGGCGCGTTGCTGGTCTATCGTCCGAGTTACCTGGATGCTGAATCGCGGGTGCTGCGCGACGGGTGGAGCCAGACGCAAACGCTTTCGCAGGTACTCGCGACGTTGATCGGCAGCGGTCGTCTGGACGTCCTCGAGCCTGACGAATTCTGGCAGCCACGGGGGCACGTGACGATGAAGCGGTTGCAGGAGATGAACCGCCGCTCGGTTTCAAGCATGTGATTTCCCCTGTGGGAGCGGGTTCGAATCAGGCCGAACCCGCCTCCACCTGCCGGTTAAACCGCGTCATCAGCACCCGATCCAGCACCCACACCACCACCAGCGACGCGCCTACCAGCGGGAACACCACGGCCAGTGCCAGCATGATCGCCACGCCGGTTTTCCAGGTCGGCAGGTCGTGGCGCAGCGGCGGAACGCCGAACTTGCCCTGTGGCCGGCGCTTCCACCAGATCACTACACCGCTGACGGCGCTGAGCAGGATCATCAGGCAAATCAGCAGCACGATGATCTGGTTGAGGGTGCCGAACATCTTGCCTTCATGCAGCATCACGCCCAGTTCCGTGGCGCGAGCGACAGGACCGTATTGCTCCCAACGCACATCGGCCAGGACCTTGCCGCTGTATTGGTCCACGTGCAACGTGGCGTCGTTGCGAGGATCGTCGGCGAACACCGCAATGGTGAATACGCCGGTATCGGTGGTCGGCAGCGTGATGCTGTAGCCCGGCTCGACCTTGCGCTGTTCGGCGATGTTCTGCACTGCCTGCAGGCTGACGGTCGGTGCGGCGGGGCCGGCGTGTGCGCCGCCATGGGCCATATGTTCGGCATGGTCGCCGGACATTGGCATCGGCGTGTTTTCCACGGCCCATGGCACGGTCTGGCGGGTGGCGGTGTTGAGGCTGCGGGCCTCGATGTCCGATTTGGGCATGTCGTTCCACATGGCATCGGGGAACTTGTTCCACACCTCGGCGTACTGCTTGCCCCAGAAACCGGTCCAGGTCATGCCGCTGAGCAGCATCACCAGCAGCAGGCTGGCGCCCCAGAATCCGGTGACGGCATGCAGGTCACGCCACAACACGCGCCCGCGACTGTTCAGGCGCGGCCACAGGATGCCGGCAGCCTGGCCACGCGGCCACCACAGGAACAGGCCGGACACCACCAGCACCACGCCCCAGCCGGCGGCCATTTCGATCAGCCGGTCACCGACCGTGCCAATCATCAACTCGCCATGGATTGCCCGCGCCACCGCTTGCAGGTTCCACTTGGCGTCTTGCTCGCCGAGGATGTCACCGTGGTAGGGGTCGACAAACACATTGAGTTCGGTGGTGCCGTTGAGTACGACAAACTGCGCGCTGCGCTCGGCATTGACCGGCGGCAGGTACTGTTTGATCGCCCCCTGGGGGTAGGCGTCTTTGACGCGCTTGAGCATGTCGTCGGCCGATACGGTGTGATGCCCGGCCGGGACATTCATGAGGCTGCCATACATCAACGGATCAAGCTGCGGCTTGAACAGGTAGACGGTGCCGGTCAGGGCCAGCATCACCAAAAATGGCGCGACGAACAGACCGGCATAGAAATGCCAGCGCCAGGCCAGGTTATAAAAATTCACTTGAGGCTTTTTCATCGGTTGTGCTCCGCTTGGCGTGGATCTGTTGTAGTTGTCTGGTACCCCTGTAGGAGCGGACTTGTCCGCGATGGATTCAGCAACACCGAGGGGTGTCAGGCTGACAGCGTCATCGTTGACGTCCATCGCGGACAAGTCCGCTCCTACAGGGTGGGGCGGTTCTAGAAACTCATATCCACCTTCGTCCAGAACGTACGTCCGGGTTCCTTGATGGCTTGCGGGTCATTGGCCGGGTAGCCAAAACCGGCGTTGCCGGCCAGGTTCAAGTGCTCGGCATAGGCCTTGCCGAACAGGTTGTCGACGCCGCTGCTGACCTTCCAGTTCTTGTTGATGCGATACGCGCCGTTAAGCGAGAACACGCCAAAACCCGAGGTCTTGGTGAAGTCCTTGCCGACCACGTTGCCCTTGTTCTGGTCGATGCGGTTTTGCGCGGCCACCACCCGCCACAAGGCGCCGGCGCTCCAGTTGTCTTCGCTGTAGGTCAGGCCGAACCGTGCATCCAGCGGTGGCATTTGTGGCAGGGCCTTGCCATCGCTGCTGTTCTTGCCCCAGGCATAGGCCAGCGTCGCATCCGCTTTCCAGTTCGAGGTCAGCTTGTAGGCCGCACCCAGTTCGCCGCCCATGATTCGTGCGTCGATGTTGGAGGCTTGTGAGGTGGTGCCCATCATGCCGGGTGTGTAGTTGAACAGGATGTAGTCGCGGATTTGCCCGACATAACCCGAGGCCCAGGCGTCGAGGTCGTCGGTCTTGTATTGCAGGCCGAAGTCGAACTGCGTGGTTTTTTCCGGCTTGATCGAGTCGAAGGCGTTCACTGAACCGGTCGGGCCGGAATTGGGCGAAAACAGCTCCCAGTAATCCGGGAAGCGCTGGGTATGACCCAAGCCTGCGTACAGGGTGGTCGGGCTGTCAGCCAGGTCGTGTTCATAACGCACGAATCCGCTTGGCAGCGTGTCGGCACGGGTGTCATCGGCGGTCGGGTTGGCCCGGGTCATCATCCCGGAGCCGGTGGTCTGGCGGAAATCCTTGGCCGAAGCACGGTCCAGACGAGCACCGGTAATCAGGCGATCACGGTCGGCGGCGTACCAGGTCAGTTCGCTGAACACCCCATAGTTATGGAAGTCGGCGTCCTTGGTGTACGGCAGGTTCTTGTAGGTGTCGACGCCCATGCTGCTGCGCTGGCGGTGTTCGTTGGTCTGCGCGTCGATACCGCTGATCAACTGCACATCGGCCCAGCGCCAGGTGGCCTTGATCCGAGCGCCCAGGGTGCGGCGATCGACGTTGGAAGCCATGGGGCCTGCCATCATCCCGGTGCCCGATGGGGTGCGCAGGGTGTAGTTGTCCATCACATGGTCAGCGTAGTTGTAGTAGACCTGCGCCTCGATCTTGTCGAGCACGTCGCCGATGTTGGATTTTTCGAACCGCAGGCCCAGGCTTTCGCGTTTGAACTGCGCACCGTCCATGCCGCGTCCGGCGTAACGTGCCTCGCCATCGCCCTTGCCGGCAGTGAGTTCCAACAGTGTGTCGGCGTCGGGCGTCCAGCCCACCGCGACATCACCGTTCCATTTGTCGTAGCGCGAGGCCACGGTGTCGTTGTTGCCGTCGCGATAGTCGTCGGCCTGGGCCGTGTTGCCAATTACCCGCACGTAGCCCAATGGGCCACCCGCGGCCGCATCCACGGTTTTGTCGAAGCGACCGTTGGAGCCGGCCAGGACACTGGCGTTCACCCGGGTGCCGAGTTCGCCGAAGCGCTCCGGCTCACGGTCGAACAGGATGGTGCCAGCCGATGAGCCGGGGCCCCAGAGGACGGTTTGCGGGCCTTTGATGACGGTGAGTTTGTCGTAGGTTTCCGGGGAAATGTACGACGTGGGCGCGTCCATGCGGCCGGGGCAGGCGCCGAGCATCACGCCACCGTTGGTGAGGATGTTCAACCGCGAGCCGAACATGCCGCGCAGCACCGGATCGCCGTTGGTGCCGCCATTGCGCACCAGGGCGAAGCCGGGGATGGTCTTCAGGTAGTCGCCACCGTCGCTGGCGGGCACCGGTTGGCGCGGGTCCTTGGGGTTGGTGACGATGGTGAGTGGCGAGCTTGGCGCGATGGCGGTGATCACCGTCGGGCTCAGTTCTTCTTCGTGGCCGGCGTGGTCGTCGGCCTGCACCATGGGTGACAGCAACGCGCCGCAGAGAATGGCGGTGGCGTGCCTGAAACGTATGCGCGTGGCGTTCAGGGCGAAAGAGGCTTGGGCAGGGCTCAAGCGTGGGTCAGCAGAAAACCTGGACATGACAATTTCCATCGAACAGTCGTAAACGATACGGACGGCAACCTGCGTACTTGCTGTGGGCATGCTCGCAAGCAGGCGGCGTCAAAAGACGTCGTCTACCTCGCAAGCCGGCTCGCTCCCACAGGAGGCTCTGGCTGTCTTCGGACCGTGTGATATCAGGGGGTGTTTACGCGTCGATGGGGGGCGCACGGGTGCGGGCGCCGGGGAAGAAGGTGGACCGGGCGTGGCCCAGGCGGGTCGCGGGGGTGCTGAAAGTGTTGGTCAGGGGTGCATCAAAGGCGACGAATGACTGGCCGCCCGTCAGCGCCGGGCAGTTGAACAGCAGGCTGCAATAACCGCACTTTTCCCACATGGCATGGTGGCTAGCCTTGGGCGGGCAGTGTTCGGCGGCAGGCGTGGCCTCATGGTCGCCGTGCGACATCGCGGGCATGTCCATGCTCATGTCCATCGACATGCTCATGGTCATTGCAGTGGCGCGTTGATCCATCGGCATCGACTGGGAAATCAGTGGGCCGATGAAAATCATCAACATGGCGAACAGGCTGATCCAGCTACCGCGAGTCAATCCTGTGGACTGGCGGCGGGAGGTGGATGACCTGGCGCGAGGCGGGCGCATGGGCGTCTTCAGCGTTGCGGCTTAGGGCTTGTGCACGTGGGTCTGGGCGCCATCGGGCGCGGTTTTCTGCACCGCGACTTCGACGTTCACGTCGCCGGCTTTTTCGAAATGCAGGGTCAACGGGAAGCGCTTGCCGTCGCTGAGCAGGCTGCGATCCTTGAGCTCCAGCAACATGACGTGATAGGCCATCGGCGCGAAAGTGACCGTGCCCCCCGCCGGAATCTCGACGCGAGGCACCTGCTGCATTTTCATCAGGTCGTTCTGCTTCACGTGTTCGTGCAACTCGGCGCTGGCGGCAATCGGTGTGTCGACGCTGAGCAGGGTATCTGTCGTCTTGCCGGTGTTGTGAATCACGAAGTAAGCGGCGACGGTTGGCGCGTTGGGTGGCAATTCCTGCGACCAGGGGTGAGCGATTTCCAGCTCGCCGACTTTGTACTCATGGGCATTGGCAAAGCAGGCAGGCAGCAGCAATGCGGCCAGGACGATAAGTTTGTTCAACATGGCAGTTCTCCGAACGATTCAAAACGCAGGTCAATTTGCGATAAGGAATCACACGAGAGGGGATGCCCGAGGGTTGAGGCTGGGCCATTGCTGGCGAGGCGTGGGGGTGTCGAGTGTCGCCACGGGCAGGCCGCGATTGTCCTGCAAATGGGCGAAATACAGCTGTGGAGCGTGTCCGGGCAATGCCACCAACGGAGCGGAACCGGAGCAGCACCAGCAATGCTGCATATTGGAATGTGGGTCGCTCTGGGGGGCTTTGTGTTCCACGTCACCCAGGTCGATCGCGACCATGCGGGTGCCGCTGGACGAACAGAAACTGCCCCACATCAACTGCTCGGCAGGGGCTTTGGCCGCCTGCGACATGGCTCCGGTCACCGGCATGGCGAGCATGTTGAACAGCACTGCGAAGCAGGCTATCCATGCAATTGCGAGCCGTTGTCGGGACATGGGACGTATCCGGTTGAGTGAGCGATCAGGCGCGGCTATTTAGCCTGATCAATGCCGATAAGTAAAAACACCGAGTGCGGTTTGGTGTCGCAGTGCCAGCACTTCATAGTGTTCATGATAGCTGTGATTGAGCGATTGCCACTGTGGAAGCTTCGCTGAACCTGTAGGAGCGAGCTTGCTCGCGATGGTCGTCCAGGCACCGCTGGCATCCAGATAGCCAGCGTTATCGTTGACGATCATCGCGAGCGTGCTCGCTCCTACAGAGGACTGGTCAGGGCTTCGAGTACATCGGCAACCGTACTGAATTCCCGATCCACCTGCGGCAATGTCGGCCGCTTCAACACCAGCACCGGCACACCCCGTTCGCGGGCGACTTCCAGCTTCGGTTCGGTCGCGGTACTGCCGCTGTTCTTGCTGATCAGCACATCGATCTGTCGACGCTCGAACAGTTGCCGCTCATCCTCGATGAAAAACGGCCCACGGGCACCGATCACTTCGCAGCGCGGGGTCGCAGGGTAAACGTCCAGTGCGCGCAAGGTCCAGAATTGCTCCGGCGGAATTTCATCCAGGTGTTGCAGGGGTTCGCGACCGAGGGTGAACAGCGGTCGCCGGAAGGGTTTCAGGGCCTGGATCAACTCGACCCAATCGGTGACTTCGCGCCAGTCGTCCCCCGCCTGGGGTTGCCAGGCGGGCCGCCTGAGTGCCCAGCAGGCGATACCGCTGATCTGCGCGGCGCGTGCCGCGTTGTGGCTGATTTGCGCGGCGTAGGGATGTGTCGCGTCCAGCAGCAGGTCGATGCCTTCATCGGCAATGAACTGGGCCAGGCCCTCGACGCCGCCATAGCCGCCCACACGCACCTGGCAGGTGAGGTCGTCGGGTACCCGGCCGATGCCGGCCAGGCTGTAAATGTGGGTTGGCCCCAGCGTCCGGGCGATCGCCAATGCTTCAGTGACACCGCCGAGCAGCAATAGGCGTTTCATTGAACGACTCCCGCCTGGCCGACGATCCCGCCCTGGCGATCGATGGCAAAGACTTCCACATGTACCTGCGCCGGCACCACGCTACGGGCAAAGGCCCTGGCGTGTGCGCACACCGCGTCGCCGAGGGCGATACCGGCGGCGCTGGCCATTGCCAGTGCTTGTTGACTGGTGTTGGCCTCGCGAATCGCCTGCTGCAACGCCGTGTCGGCCCCCACATCCGCCGCCCAATCGGCCAGTTGCGGCAGGTCGATGCTTGAGTGTCGGCTGTGCAGATCCATGTGCCCGGCGGCCAGTTTGCTGATTTTGCCGAAACCGCCGCACAGGCTGAGTTTATCCACGGGTACTTTGCGCAGGTGCTTGAGCACGGCGCCGACGAAGTCGCCCATTTCGATCAGGGCGATTTCCGGCAGGTTGTAGACCCTGCGCATGGTGTCCTCGCTGGCGTTGCCGGTGCACGCGGCGATGTGCAGGTAGCCGTTGGTTTTTGCCACGTCGATGCCCTGGTGAATCGAGGCAATGTACGCCGAGCAGGAGAACGGCCGGACGATGCCGCTGGTGCCCAGTATCGACAAACCGCCGAGAATGCCCAGCCGTGGGTTCATCGTTTTCAACGCCAGGGCCTCGCCGCCCTCGACGTTGATCGTGACCTCGAAACCACCGTGATAGCCCAGCTCCAGCGCCAATCCGCTGAGGTGCTCAGTGATCATTTTGCGCGGAACCGGGTTGATTGCCGGCTCGCCGACCTCCAACACCAGGCCGGGTCGGGTGACCGTGCCGACGCCTCGGCCGGCGCAGAAGCGGATGCCCGGCTCGGCGCGCAGTCGCACCCGGGAGAACAGCAACGCACCGTGGGTCACGTCCGGGTCGTCACCTGCATCCTTGATCGTGCCGGCCTCGGCCCCGTCATCCAGCAGTCGGCAGAATTCCAGGCGCATCTGCACGCGCTTGCCCTTGGGCAGAACGATGTCCACGGCATCCGCCTCGGCGCCGCCCAGCAGCAGTCGCGCGGCGGCCAAACTGGTGGCAGTGGCGCAGCTACCGGTGGTCAGGCCGCTGCGCAGGGGGGCGGGATGTTCAGCAGTTTCGTCACGCATCGACAGGCTTGACCACGTCCAAGAGGGTAATCGGCAGGGCCTGGCGCCAGGTGTCGAAATCGCCCAGCGGTTGTGCCTGGGCGATGTGAATGCGCGTCAGCTCGCCGCCGTGCCGTTCGCGCCAGGCCATCAGGGTCATTTCACTTTGCAGCGTCACGGCATTGGCGACCAGCCGGCCACCGGGTTTCAACTGCGCCCAACAAGTGTCCAACACGCCCTCGCGGGTGACGCCGCCACCGATGAAAATCGCATCCGGGCGTTCGAGGCCGGCGAGGGCGTGCGGCGCCTTGCCGCGAATCAGTTGAAGGCTGGGCACACCGAGCGCGTCGCGGTTGTGTTCGATCAATGCCTGCCGGCCCTCGTCGGCTTCGATGGCCAGCGCTCGGCAGCTCGGGTGGGCACGCATCCATTCGATACCGATCGAGCCGCTGCCCGCCCCGACATCCCACAGCAGTTCACCGGGCACCGGTGCCAGGCGCGCCAAGGTGATCGCGCGGACATCGCGCTTGGTCAATTGGCCGTCGTGCTCGAACGCCGAGTCCGGCAGGCCGGCCACACGCGACAAGCGGGGCGCGTCGGCGCTGGCGATGCAGTCGATGGCGAGCAGATTCAGATCGGCGATCGACGGCGCGTTCCAATCCTGAGCGAGGCCGTCGATGCGTCGCTCGGCCGGGCCGCCCAAATGCTCCAGCACCGTCAGGCGGCTGGGGCCGAAGCCGCGTTCGCGCAACAGCGCGGCAACGGCGGCTGGGCTGGCGCCGTCGTTGCTGAGCACCAGCAGACGCACACCGCTGAACAGTTGCGCATTGAGCGCTGCGATGGGACGGGCCACCAGCGACAGCGTGACGACGTCCTGCAACGGCCAGCCCATGCGTGCGGCGGCCAGCGAACAGGAGGAGGGCGCAGGCAGGATCAGCATCTCGTCGGGACGCAGGTGCCGAGCGAGGCTGGCGCCCACGCCAAAGAACATGGGGTCGCCGCTGGCCAGTACACACACCGGTTCGTCGCGCAGGGCCAGGACCGGGTCCAGGGAAAACGGGCTTGGCCAGGCCTGGCGCTGGCCACGGATGCATGGCGGCAACAGATCAAGCTGGCGCTGGCCGCCAAAAATCCGCGTGGCACGCAGCAGCGCGTGCCGGGCGTTCTTGCCCAGGCCTTTGAAACCGTCTTCACCAATGCCAATTACTGTCAGCCAGGGCGTCATGCCTGCTCCTTGAAAAAACCACCCACCGGGCTCGGGCGCGATGATACCGCGCCGCTGCGGTTTTTCCCTGTTTGCCGACTGAACACCGGTTGGGGTTAGCCGGCAACCAGAAAATATCTTGAGGTACTTCGAGGATTGTTGACCCGATGGACATCTGATTAGTGTGAGCGACGGTTTAACAATGGAGTTGACCGACCAGACAATTGAAAAGGATTTTGTATGTTCGAGCCCCCTGCGACGTTTTCACCCCGGGAACGGAGCCGTGCAGCTCTGGCCGGCAGTACGATCGTTTCGGTCGCCCCCAGGGTGTCGGAAGATGATGAACAGATCGCGCTGGATTGTGCGCTTTATCTGGAGCAGTACACCGACACCCTTTATGACCGTGAAAGCCAGTGGTACGAATGGCTTCAGCATTTCACGCTGGGGCTCTGGCACCTGGGCTGGATTCACCAGCGTCCGGTGATGCTGGAGAGTCGCAAGGTGTTGCTGTCCGAGCCGATCAGCACGCAGATTCTCGAGACACTCAGGCCCCGGGCCAGCGGGCCGATGTACAGCGCCGCCGTGCACGCCTTCGAGTCGCTCAAAAGCAACCTGCAAGTCAGCGCTTCACTGGAGAAGATCAGCTCGAGAGGGCAGGGGCGGCAGTTTCAAGTCATGCCCTGCGCCTACGATGCAGAGGGCAACCTGACGCTCACGCTGATTCATGCCTGGTATGTCAGCGTGATCAGCCCCGGGCAATTTCTGTTCATCACGTGGCAGGACAACGACACCACGCTGATTCAGCACTATGGGACTTTCACCCTCGATCGACGCCGTTTCGACAGCCTGGCCGTGGCGATGCGCGCGAAAATCACCGAGCGCAGCCGCGAGTATCTGTTGCGAATGTAGTCTCCCGCGTAGCGCCAATGCTCTGGTCGTCCGACAGGCTTTTCATCCCCCGTTGCAAAGCAGGCATAATACCGGCCCCTTCGCCCGCGAAGTGCTCGCCACCTGTACGGGTCATGCCCTTGAACGAACGCCTGATGTCCACCGCAGTACGCCCCTCGGCCTGTCCGGGATTACTCCGTATCGTCCCGGCGCTGGACGGCGGCATCTGTCGCATCAAGCTCACGGGCGGATCGATCACCAGCGCCCAGGCCGAAGCGGTGGCCAGCGCCGCGCAAGATTTTGCCAGCGGTGCGATTGAAGCGACCAACCGTGCCAATCTACAGATACGCGGGATCGGCGAGGAACACGCCGCGTTGATCCAGCGCCTGCTGGCGGCCGGCCTGGGCCCTGACAATGCGGCGGGTGATGACGTGCGCAATCTGATGCTCAGCCCCAGCGCCGGGATCGATCGGCACAGCCTGTTCGATACCCGTGCGTTGGCCGGGCAAATCCTCGCCACGGTGCAGCGTCACGAACGCTTCCATGACCTGAGCCCCAAGTTCGCCATGCAACTCGATGGCGGCGAGGCGCTGGCGATGCTCGAACACCCCAACGACCTTTGGCTTTCGGCCTACCGGCACGATGGCGAGTGCCGGTTGGCGTTTGGTCTGGCGGGATGCCCCACGGATGCTCCGGTCGGCTCGGTCGCGCTGGGCGATGGCCATGACTTGATGGTGGCGGTGCTTGAATTGTTCCTTGAGCTGGCAGCGCCCGAGCAGACGCGGATGCGCCATTTGCTGGCCGACATGACGCCCGAGGCCTTCGTGGCGCGGCTGGCCGAACGGTTGAGCATTGAGCCCGTCTGCGGCTGGAAGCGTGCCACGCACTCGACGGGGCTGCACATGGGCGTGCAGGATCAGGCGCAAGCCGATCATGTCTACGTCGGTGCCGTGCCGCCACTGGGACGGCTCGATTGCGCCATGCTTCGTGGTGCAGCGCGTCTGGCGCGGCAATACGGCGACGCCACCCTGCGATTTACCCCGTGGCAAAGCGTGCTGTTGCCGAACGTGCGCCGTGAGCACGCTGATGAAGTCCTGCGCGTCATGCATCAGTTGGGCTTGTTGTGCGACGCCGATCAGGCGCTGTCGCAGTTGATTGCCTGCACCGGGTCCACCGGTTGCGCCAGAGGCCTGGCCGATACCAAGGGGGACGCCCGGCAACTGGCTGCCCTGTTGCAACGCCACGGCGATGCGGTGAACGTGCACCTGAGCGGTTGCCCGCGCTCCTGCGCCGCCGCGCATATCGCCCCGGTCACATTGCTGGCGGTCACCCCCGGTCACTACGACCTTTATTTTCGCGAAGCGGGGCAGCCGGGTTTCGGCGCCCTGCACGCACGCAACCTTACTATTGACGCGGTCGACGCCTTGCTCGACGCCCGCTCACGGAGCCCGCTTGATGCTTGATTACATTCGCGACGGTCAGGAGATCTATCGCAACTCCTTCGCGATCATTCGTGCCGAGGCCAACCTCGCGCGTATCCCGGCGGACCTGGAAAAACTCGCGGTCCGTGTGATTCACGCCTGCGGCATGGTCAATGCCATCGATGGTTTGCAGTTTTCTGCGGGTGCCGGCAAGGCCGGGCGCGATGCGCTGGCGGCCGGCGCACCGATCCTGTGTGATGCACGGATGGTGTCCGAGGGCGTCACCCGGGCGCGCCTGCCGGCCAACAATCAGGTGATCTGCACCCTGCGCGATGAAAGCGTGCCGGACCTTGCCCGCGAACTGGGCAACACCCGTTCGGCCGTCGCCCTGGAGCTGTGGCGCCCGCACCTTGAGGGAAGCGTCGTGGTGATCGGCAATGCGCCCACCGCGTTGTTCTACCTGCTGGAAATGCTTGATGCCGGTGCGCCGAAACCGGCACTGATCCTGGGCTTCCCGGTCGGTTTTGTCGGAGCTGCCGAATCCAAGGCAGCACTTGCGGCGGACAGCCGGGGCGTGCCGTTTGTGATCATGCAAGGTCGACTGGGCGGTAGCGCCATGGCGGCTGCAGCGGTCAATGCCCTCGCCACGGAGGTCGAATAATGCAGCCACGTGGACGTTTGATCGGCCTGGGCGTCGGCCCTGGTGATCCGGAACTGATTACCGTCAAGGCCCTGCGCCTGCTGCGTGAGTCGCCGGTGGTGGCGTACTTCGTCGCCAAGGGCAAGAAGGGCAACGCGTTCGGCATCATCGAGGCCCACTTGCAAGCGGCGCAGACGCTGCTGCCATTGGTCTACCCGGTGACCACCGAAGCGCTGCCGGCACCGCTGTCGTACGAACAAGTCATCAGTGATTTCTACGATGCGGCCAGCGAAGAGCTGGCGACGCACCTGGACGCCGGCCGCGACGTGGCGGTGATCTGTGAGGGCGACCCGTTCTTCTACGGCTCCTACATGTACCTGCACGATCGCCTGGCCGAGCGTTACGAAGCCGAAGTGGTGCCGGGCGTGTGCTCGATGCTCGGTGGCGCGTCGGTGCTCGGTGCGCCGCTGGTGTATCGCAATCAGAGCCTGTCGGTGCTCTCCGGGGTGTTGCCCCACGACGATCTGAAGCGTCGTTTGGCCGATGCCGACGCGGCCGTCATCATGAAGCTGGGGCGTAACCTGCCCAAGGTACGTGAGGTGCTGCAAGAACTGGGGCTGGCTGAGCGTGCGTTGTACGTCGAGCGCGCGACCATGGCCAATCAGAAGATCGTGCCGTTGGCAGACGTCGAGCCGATGTCCTCGCCGTATTTCTCGCTGATTATCGTTCCGGGTGAAAGGTGGCAAGGCTGATGACACGTCCAGCACCGGCAATTGTCATCCTGGGCAATGGCAGCCTCGACACCGCGCGCAGGATTCAACAGCTGTACCCCGGCGCCCTGGTCCATGGGCTGGCCGAACGGGTCGAAGGCGCAGATCGTCCTTATCGTGAGTTTGGCGCGACCCTGCGCGAACTCTATCAGCAGGACACGCCAATCATCGCCCTGTGCGCGGCCGGCATCGTCATTCGCACCCTGGCGCCCTTGCTGCTGGAGAAAGGCGTAGAGCCGCCAGTGCTGGCCGTCGCCGAGGACGGCAGCGCCGTGGTCCCGTTGCTGGGTGGCCTGAGTGGCGTGAACGCCATGGCGCGGGAAATCGGCGCGGGGTTGGAGGTGGCGCCGGCTATCACCACCAGCGGCGAACTGCGTTTCGGCACCTGCCTGCTCAACCCACCCAGTGGGTTTGCGCTGGGTGATCTGGAGTTGGGCAAGCGTTTTGTGTCCGATCTGCTCGCCGGTGAAACGGTGCGCATCGAAGGTTCGGCGCCGTGGTTGGCCAGCGCGCAACTGCCTGAAGATCCACGCGCGCGGCTGGCGGTTCATGTCGGGCATGCCGAGCGCGCACCCACGGCCAATGAACTGCTGATCTATCCGCGTAACGTGCTGGTGGCGGTGAGTGCCGGCGTGGCCAACCCGTCGCAGGCGATCCGCGAGGCGCTGCATGAGGCGAGGATCGCCGTGCAATCGGTGGCGCTACTGCTGGCGGCCGATCGGGACATGGCCGACCCGACGTTGCGTGAAGCCGCCCTTGAATTGGGTGTGCCGCTGCGTTTTGCCGGTGACAGTGCCACGGTGGGCGAACTCGCCCGCAGCGCCGTTGGCCAGCCGGTGTCGATGTTCGGTGATGACCGCATCGCCATTGCGGTGGCCGAACAACCGCTGCAGGCGCTGTTGATCGGTCGTCCTCGCGGGCGCCTGGCGGTGATCGGGCTGGGGCCAGGGGCTGCCGAGCTGATGGTACCGGCGGTCAAGGCTGAGTTGGCCCGGGCCAATGATGTGCTCGGCTATGAAACCTACGTACGCATGGCCGGCCCGTTCCGCGACGATCAGGTGCTGCATTGCACCGACAACCGCGAAGAGATGCAGCGTGCTCGGCACGCCTTCGAGCTGGCCGCCCAAGGTCGCTCGGTGGTGGTGGTTTCTTCGGGCGATCCGGGGGTGTTCGCCATGGCGGCGGCGGTGCTCGAGGCGCTGCACGAGTCCAGTTCCGAGGCCTGGCACAACGTTGACCTGGAAATCCTGCCGGGGGTGTCCGCTTCACTGGCGACCGCCGCCCAAGCCGGGGCGCCGCTGGGGCATGACTTCTGCGTCATGTCGCTTTCGGACAATCTCAAGCCGTGGGCCATCATCGAAAAACGCCTGGACCTGGCGGCACAAGCCGACCTGGCGCTGGCGTTCTACAACCCGATCTCCCGCTCGCGTCCCTGGCAGTTGGGGCGTGCACTGGAGATCGTCGCGCAGCATCGTGTTGCGCAGACGCCCGTGGTGCTGGGGCGTGATGTCGGCCGGCCCGGACAGACCTTGCGGGTTACCACGCTGGGGCAACTGACTCCCGATCAGGTCGACATGCGCACGATGGTTTTGGTCGGCTCTTCGACCACCTGCCTGTTCCCCCGACCCGACGGTGGTGTCTGGGTGTATACGCCACGTTGGTATGGCAACAAACCTTAAACTCATTGGAAGCCGGCGCAACGCCGGCTTTTTAACGGGCGCTTTATATTAACTTCTGACAATAATTTAAATAACTTGGTTGCATCGTTGTTTTGACTGTCGTGGGTTGGGTTGTTAGTTTTCCTTTGTCTGCAAGAGGCAGATCAAACTAACAACAGGATAGTAAACAGAATGATTGAAGCAGAAGTAGGCGCAGCTTTTGATTTTGCTGCGCAACGTGATTATTTTGCGGTGGAAGTCACACCGAAAAAATGGGATGTAAGTGTTGACCAAAGTTTGGGCGGTGAGAGTGACTCTGCCGTATTGGGTTCGACCGTTGCCGCTTACGATGAGGCGCTGTCGGAGGAAGAGCGAGCGGCATTTGACGACACCATTCTTTATGCGGAAATTCGTGCTGACGCGTTCAATCGCGAGACCCAACGTCGTGAATGGTATCGCGAATACAGCAAGGCCCTGACTATGTGCGGTTGGCCCACGGTCAATGACCCTTACAGGGAGTACGTCAGTCAGGAACTGAATTTCACCATGGATGAAGCGGCGCTGCAGATTATTTCACTGGTGGCCGGCGCGGATAAACTCAAAATACTGCCGCTTATTTCTTCGGCCTTTAATTCATTGGAGAAAAATGACGGCGCCATAAAACTGGTTGAGCATAAGAGTAAAAAGAACAAGTCTGCCAACTTTCAAATTGTCCCATGCGTTTCTTTGGGTGGTCGCCCAACCATGATCGCATGTGCCATGCAGTTGGAAGCCAGCGATGTTCTGACCAAAGTATTGTTCTTCAAGTTTAAGCGCGAGCAAGTCAAAATTTACAATGCCGCCACTCGCCGTACATTAAATCGTCGCGCCTATGATGTCGTCAAGGACTTGGTCCAGTCAGCGGTTCACAAGAAACGTCTTGAATACTTCAAGACCCAACTTTAAAAATACAACGACTTTCGGTCGTGAAGTGTTTCGTTGTTGTCTTTGCATAATTTAAAGGTGAGACATGGAGAGTCATCGTCAGGAGTCCTTTGTGGGTTCCGGTTTGCTCGGTGTGTTGTCCGCAGGTTTGGACGCCCCGATGAAATGCGACATCCTGTATTCGTTGCTCGCTGCGCGATTGATGGCGGGAACTTCGCCTGTGAGCCGTTCCGATTTTGCCCATGACACCTTTGTCCAGGCCATTAAGCGGTGCGGCTGGACGCTGAGGCGGGAGCAGTGGTCGGAACCGGTGTTTGAGCACCTGCTCGCCGTCACGCCGCAGGATCTGATCACCCGGGCGATGGACGACGTAGCGCTTCTCGAGCAGCGCGATGTGGCCTGCGAAGCCTTGGCGGCATTGGCTGAGCTAGCGATGGATTCGCCCGCACGCCTGCTTTATCAGCAGGGGTTGATCAGTGAGTCCGTCGTCGCGCTGGCGCAGGGCGAAGAACGGCGGACCCGAGTTCGGCTGCGGTTTGCCGTGAGTACCCGCCACGCCTGCATCGAAGTGTTTTATCTGTCGTTTGAAACGACCCAGAGTGCAGAAGGGAATTGGTTGGCGCAGGCCTTTGCACCCCAATGTTTCACCTCGACGGTGACGGTCCAGCACCACTCATTCGAGCTCGCAGCCAGGGCGTTCGCCAGCAGTCGAGCACAGTTGGTGGCCTTTGTCGGGGAGCATGCGTTGATGGCCGTCAGGCCAGCACCCGCGTTATCGGGCGAGGATCGGGCCTGCGGTGCCGTCAGGGCACCAGATAGCCCTTCACCCCGGTAAAGATAATCTGGGCCGCGAGTGCACAGACAAACAGTCCCATCAAGCGGCTGACAATCTGCAAGCCCTGGTCACCGAGAATGCGTTCAATACGGTTCGACAGGTAAAGCACCACCCCAACGGTGAAGCTGGCCAGGGCAATGCTGAGGATGGCGGTGAGCTTGTCGTCCCAGTGAGGCTGGCTGACGCCCATCACCAACAGCGCGCCGATCGTGCCGGGGCCGACGGTCAGGGGAATGGTCAGCGGGACGATCGTGACGTCTTGCTGCACGTTGTCGGTCTGTACCGCCGACTTGCCCTGGGCCATGCCCAGCGCCGAAATGAACAATACGCTGCCGGCGCCGATGCGGAAGGCATCCACGGTGATGCCAAAGACGCTGAAAATTATCCGCCCGAACAGATACAGCAGGACACTGGATACCAGCGTGGCGATCGCCACTTTCCAGGCCAGCCGGCGTTGTTCCTTGCGTGAATAACCGCGGGTCAGGCTGATGAAGCACGACAGCACGAAGAACGGGCTGTAGAGCACCAGCATCTTCAGGTAAACGCTGAACAACACGTGGAGCATGGGGCAGGCTCACTGGCGAGGGAAGTCGTGGGGGAGTCTATCAGGCGTCGCGCAGTCTGTCGGCTCAGGACGTTTGGGTGGCTGCTCGATTTTGCTGGTCGCGCTGGGCTACCCAGTGTTCGATCAGTTCGCGCAGCTGTGACAGCTCGACCGGTTTGGCCATGTGCCCATCCATGCCGGCCTGGCGTGCACGCTCCTTGTGTTCGGCGAGGATATGCGCGGTCAACGCCACGACCGGGGTGCGAACCCGCTGGTTGCTGACTTCCCAGGCGCGCAATTGCTGGGTGGCGGAGAAGCCATCGAGAATCGGCATTTCGCAATCCATCAAGACCAGGTCGTAGCGCTGCGCCTTCATCGCCTGCAAGGCTTCCTCGCCATTGCTGGCGGTGTCCGGTTGCAGGTTGAGCTTGCCGAGCATGCCGCGAATGACCTTGGTCGAAATGCTGTTGTCTTCGGCCACCAGAATGCGGAAGTCGCTGGGTACCTTGACTGGCAACGGCGGGCCGCTGGGCATCTGCGGCGAAACGGCCTGGCCCTTGTTGCGCTGGTTCAGCTCATCGGCCAGGGTGGTTTTGAGGGTGTAGCCGGCCACGGGTTTGGCGAGGATGCGCTTGATCCCGGAGTTGCGCGCGATGATCTTGCTCGGGGCGTTGCTGATGCCGGTAAGCATGACCAGCAGGATATCGTGGTTCAGGCTCGGGTCTTCCTTGATCTTGGCAGCCAGTTGCATGCCTGTCATGCCGGGCATGTTCTGGTCCAGCAGGACCACGTCGAAGTAGTCACGCAGGTGGGCCTTGGTGCGCAGCAGTGCCAAGGCTTCCTTGCCCGAAGGCACGGCGCTGACGTTCAGGCCCCAGGCGCTGCACTGCTGCACCAGCACCTTGCGGCAAGTGTCGTTGTCATCCACCACCAGCACTCGAGCACCCTGCAGCGGACCATCGAGGTCGGAGGTCGGATGTTCGAGGCGGTCGGGGTCCAGAGGGAGGGTCAGCCACAGCGTACTGCCCTGGTTGGCGCCACTCTTGATGCCGAACTCGCCCTGCATCAGACGTATCAACTGACGGGCGATCACCAGCCCGAGGTTGCCGCCCAGGCGCGTGGTGGACAGGAAGTTCTTGCTGTGCAGTTCGGTGTGCATCAGCGCGTCGCGTTCTTCGGCGTCCATCGGTTCGCCGCTGTCCTGCACGGCAATGCGCAGGCGAGGGCGAGCGCTGCGTTCGTCGAGGGCGACGACGATCAGGATCTCGCCTTCATCGGTTTTCTTCAGGGCGTTTTCCACGAGGCTCAGCAGCGTCTGGCGCAGGCGCGTCGGATCGCCGCTGATGACCCGTGGCACTTGCGGCTGGATGAAGCTGATCAGCTCCACGTTTTGTTGTTCGGCCTTGGCGCGGAAGATGCTCAGGCAGTCCTCGATCAGTGCATTGAGGTCGAATTGCACATCATCGAGCTCGATCTGCCCGGATTCGAGCTTGGAGATGTCGAGGATTTCGTTGATCAGTGTCAGCAGTTCGTTGCCGGCACTGTGGATGGTTTGCACATAGTCGCGTTGCTTGACCGACAGCGGTGTGCCCAGCAGCAACTCGGTCATGCCCAGCACGCCATTCATCGGGGTGCGGATCTCGTGGCTGATCTTCGCCAGGAATTCGGCCTTGGCGTTGATCTCGGCATTGCTGGCGGCGAGGTCGCGGCTGACGCTGAAGCGGTCTTCGGTGATGCTGCGCTGACGCTCGCTCAGGGCGATGCTCATCAGCAGCCCGCTAAGGCAGATGAACGCCAGCAGCGCGGTGATCAGACCCTGCGGCTCGATGAGCGTCAGCCCCATCAGGGCCGGGAGGATGATCAGGATGCCGAGGTTGAAGACCACCATGCCGGCCACGAACAGCCGCGCCGGACGATAGCCTTTTTGCCAGTGCCAGGCGCTGACGAACAGCATCGTCAAGCCGGCGAGAGCAACGAGGGCGTAGGTAATGATGTTCAGCGGCAGTGTGTTGACGAACAACAGCAGCAGGGCACAGATGCCGATGAATAGAATTTCACCCTGCAGCAGCTTGTTCAGCGGATGGGGGCCGAGCGGTGAAAAGAAGCGGTACGCAAACATCAATCCGCAGGGAGCCGTCAGTATCAAGGCAACGTAGGCGCCCGGTGTCTGCAGGCCGTGCCAGTCTGGTAGCCAGGGAGCGGCAAGGTTAAGCAGCAAGCCCAGGCTTAGCATCAGCAGCGCTTCGCAGCCCGCCAGCCACAGGCTGCTGCGCGAGCGGCTGTAACCGTAGCGGATCAGGTTGTGCAGGATCAGCATGCCAATGCAACCGAACAGCAGGCCGTAGATCAGCGTCTGGTTGTGATTGGCCGCGGTCAGTATCGCCGATTGCAGGGTGATATAAGGTCGCATCTGGTGTTCGGACACCAGGCGCAGGTAGACATCGAGAGGCTTGTCGCTTTGCGGCAACGGCAACATGAAGTCGCTGTTGGGCAGCCGACGTTCGGTCTGGGGCTGTTCGCTGCCGGTGTTCAACTGGTCGATCAGCTTGTCGCCGTCGAGCACGTAGAGATTGAGGTGCGACAGGTCGGGGGCAAATATCCGCAGCAACTGTTCGTGTTTGCCGGGTGCCAGCCTGAAGCGTAGCCAGAGCGCACCGCCGGGTTCGGCTGCGCTGAGGCGATCGAGTTCGGTAGGGCTGAATTGATTGATATAGCGAGCGGAGCGGATGTCGCTCAGTTGCAGGTCGCCCTGTTCGTCGAGCAATACTGCCCAGCCACTGCCTTGCGCGGCCTGGGCCGACAGCATGAAGAGCAGTGTCATCAGCGTGACAGTGAAACCTATGGCAATCCTGAGCCAGCGCACGGCGAAATCCCTTCGTAGGTTGATGCCAGAATATAACTATGCGCGGCGCCGGAATAGTCCGGCAAGGGCCTGAAACCCTTGCCCGACCGAATGAAACGCTTATTCCTGATTTTCGCCACGCTCGCGGGCAATGGCACGGTAGCCAATGTCCTTGCGATAGAAACAGCCTTCCCAATCAATCTTCGCTGCCAGTTTGTAAGCCTGCTGCTGGGCGGCATCGACGCTGGCGCCCATGGCAGTCGCGCAGAGCACCCGACCACCGGCGGTCACTACTTGACCGTCCTTGAGCGCAGTACCGGCGTGGAAAACTTTGCCTTCCAGGCCGGCCGCAGCATCCAGACCGTTGATGGCCGCGCCTTTAGCGTAGTCGCCAGGATAGCCGCCTGCCGCCAACACGATGCCGACGCTTGGACGCGGATCCCATTGAGCTTCGACCTTGTCCAGGGCTTGTGCCAATGCAGCTTCGACCAGCAACACCAGGCTCGACTGCAGGCGCAGCATGACGGGTTGGGTCTCAGGGTCGCCGAAACGGCAGTTGAATTCGATAACTTTTGGGTTACCAGCCTTGTCGATCATCAAGCCTGCGTACAGGAAACCGGTGTAGACATTGCCTTCATCGGCCATGCCGCGCACGGTCGGCCAGATCACCTGGTCCATGACGCGCTGGTGCACTTGGCTGGTGACCACTGGCGCTGGCGAGTAGGCGCCCATGCCGCCGGTGTTCGGACCGGTATCGCCGTCACCGACGCGTTTGTGGTCCTGGCTGGTCGCCATTGGCAGCACATTTTTGCCGTCGACCATGACGATGAAGCTGGCTTCCTCGCCATCCAGGAACTCTTCGATGACCACGCGCGAACCGGCGTCGCCGAAGGCATTGCCCGCAAGCATGTCGCGAACGGCGTCTTCGGCCTCGGACAGGGTCATGGCCACGATCACGCCTTTACCGGCGGCCAGGCCGTCGGCCTTGATCACGATCGGTGCGCCTTTTTCGCGCAGGTAAGCCAGGGCCGGCTCGATTTCGGTGAAGTTCTGGTAGTCGGCGGTCGGGATCTTGTGGCGCGCCAGGAAATCCTTGGTGAACGCCTTCGAGCCTTCCAACTGCGCTGCACCGGCGGTCGGACCGAAGCAGTCCAGGCCACGGGAACGGAACAGGTCAACGACGCCGGCCACCAGCGGCACTTCGGGGCCGACGATGGTCAGGGAAACATTCTTCTCGGCGAAATCGGCCAGTTGCTCCAGGGCCAGGACGTCGATGGCGACGTTCTCACACTTGGCTTCAATGGCGGTACCGGCATTGCCCGGGGCCACGAAAACCTTCTGCACGCGCGGATCCTGAGCCACTTTCCAGGCCAGGGCGTGTTCACGGCCACCGCTGCCAATGATCAAAATGTTCAAAAGAAGACTCCTTTGGAGAAGCTACAAGCTACAAGCTGCAAGTAAGAGCGGATACCCGCGACCTTCAATTGCAGCTTTGGCTTTAAATTGTTCGGGCTGCACCTACAAGCAGGGCTGAATCAGGTCTGCTCTTCACTTGTAGCTTGCAGCTTGGGGCTTGAAGCTGCACTCAGTGCCTGAAATGGCGCATGCCGGTGAACACCATCGCGATATTCGCTTCGTCCGCCGCAGCAATCACTTCCGCATCACGCATCGAACCACCCGGCTGGATCACCGCAGTAATACCGGCCTTGGCCGCATTGTCCAGGCCATCACGGAACGGGAAGAACGCATCCGACGCCATGACCGAGCCGGCGACCTGCAAGCCGGCGTGTTCGGCCTTGATGGCCGCGATACGGGCCGAGTTCACGCGGCTCATCTGGCCGGCGCCGACACCGATGGTCTGACGGTTCTTGGCATAGACGATGGCGTTGGACTTGACGTATTTGGCCACTTTCCAGGCGAAGATCAGGTCGTTGATTTCCTGTTCGGTCGGTGCACGCCGGGTGACGACTTTCAGGTCATCGGCGCCGATCATGCCGATATCACGGCTCTGCACCAGCAAGCCACCGTTGACGCGTTTGTAGTCCCAGGCAGCGGCGCGGTCGGCCGACCATTCGCCACAGGCCAGCAGGCGCACGTTGGCTTTGGCGGCCACAATGGCGCGCGCTTCTTCGCTGACGCTTGGTGCGATGATCACTTCGACGAATTGACGCTCGACGATGGCCTTGGCGGTTTCAGCATCCAGTTCGCGGTTGAAGGCGATGATGCCGCCGAAGGCCGATTCGGTGTCGGTAGCGTAGGCCAGGTCGTAAGCCTTGCGAATACCGCCTTCGGCATCCGGGCTGACCGCCACGCCGCACGGGTTGGCGTGCTTGACGATGACGCAGGCCGGCTTGACGAAGCTTTTCACGCATTCCAGCGCGGCATCGGTGTCGGCCACGTTGTTGTACGACAGCTCCTTGCCCTGCAGCTGGGTAGCGGTGGCGATGCCGACTTCAGCAGGCTTGGCTTCCACGTAGAACGCCGCGCTCTGGTGCGGGTTCTCGCCGTAGCGCATTTCCTGGGCCTTGATGAACTGGCTGTTGAAGGTGCGCGGGAATTCGCTGCGACCGGAGGTCGAGAGGGTGTCAGCGGCCTGGTTCACGGTGCCCATGTAGTTGGCGATCATGCCGTCATAGGCGGCGGTGTGTTCGAACGCCTTGAGCATCAGGTCGAAACGTTGAGCATACGTCAGGCCGCCGGCCTTGAGGTTTTCCAGGACGTTGGCGTAGTCGCCGGCATTGACCACAATGGCCACGTCTTTGTGGTTCTTGGCGGCGGAACGGACCATGGTCGGACCGCCGATGTCGATGTTCTCGATCGCGGTCGGCAGGTCGCAGCCTGGCTTGTTGATGGTGGCTTCGAACGGGTACAGGTTGACCGCTACCAGGTCGATTGGCTTGATGCCGTGCTCGTTCATGATGGCGTCGTCAGTACCGCGACGACCGAGGATCCCACCGTGGATTTTCGGGTGCAGGGTTTTGACCCGACCGTCCATCATCTCTGCGAAACCGGTGTAATCCGCGACTTCCACTGCGGCAACGCCGTTGTCACGCAGCAGCTTGAACGTTCCGCCGGTGGAGAGGATCTCGACGCCGAGGGCTTCAAGCTCCTTGGCGAACTCGAGGATCCCGGTCTTGTCAGAAACGCTGATCAAGGCGCGGCGGATCGGCAGGCGGGTAGTCTGGTCGGTCATCTCAATTTCCATCAAAAGTGTCAGCAAAAAAGGCGACCGGTTTTACGCGGGCGCCTTTCTGGTTTGATTGAATGCTTACAACAAGTCGTACTGCTTGAGTTTCTTGCGCAGGGTGCCGCGGTTGAGTCCGAGCAGCTCACTGGCCTTGGTCTGGTTGCCCTTGACGTAGTTCATCACGCATTCGAGCAGGGGGGCCTCGACTTCGGATAGCACCAGGTTGTACACATCCAGTGACGGCAGCGCCCTCAAGGTGGGCGAAATAATTGTGCAGCGCCTTCTCGACATTGCCGCGAAGGGTCTGACCTTCTTCGCTGGGCGTATTGAGGTGCTGTTTCAAATTCACGTTGTCGCTCACGGGCGTTGTTCCACTCACTAAAGTCTCAGTCATCATCGTCATGCGGCCACCCCTTCTCCGTCCCCTGTCAGGCTCTTATAACGTTCGGCGAAGAAGGCCTGAACGTTGGCGCATTGTGCTTCCGTATCCTGCAAACGATTGAAGTGGGCGCGAAACTCCCTGGCGCCCGGCAGGGTTGCGAGATACCAGCCCACATGCTTTCGAGCGATCCGTACCCCCATCACGTCTCCATAGAAGGCGTGCAGGGCAGCCAGATGCTCTAGCAGAATGCGTTCCACCTCGATCAGCTCCGGCGCCGGAAGTTTTTCACCGGTACGCAGGAAATGGTCGATCTCGCGAAAAATCCATGGCCGCCCCTGGGCAGCCCGTCCAACCAGCAATCCATCGGCACCCGTCGCGTCCAGCACGTAGCGGGCCTTCTCTGGAGAATCGATATCGCCATTGGCAAAAACCGGCATCGACACCGCCTGCTTGATCGCGGCGATGGTGTCGTATTCGGCAAAGCCGGTGTACAGGTCGGCACGGGTGCGGCCATGGACCGCCAACGCCGTGATGCCTGCCTGCTCGGCGATCTTCGCCACCGTCACACCATTCTTGTTGTCCCGGTCCCAGCCGGTGCGGATCTTCAGGGTGACCGGCACATCGACTGCGGCCACCACGGCCTGCAGGATCTCGGTCACCAATGCCTCATCCTTCAACAGGGCGGAACCGGCGGCCTTGTTGCAGACCTTTTTCGCCGGACAGCCCATGTTGATATCAATAATCTGCGCGCCCATCTCCACGTTGGCCCGGGCCGCTTGCGCCAGCATCTGTGCATCACCACCGGCGATCTGTACCGAGCGTGGCTCGGGATCACCTTCGTGGATCATGCGCATGCGCGACTTGCGGGTGTTCCACAAACTCATGTCGCTGGTGACCATTTCCGAGACTACTAGTCCTGCGCCCAGTCGCTTGCACAGCTGACGAAAGGGCTGGTCTGTGACACCCGCCATCGGGGCGAGGATCAAGCCGTTGTGCAATGTGTATGGACCGATGCGTACCGCCGACATAGGACTTCCCTGTTGTGGGGCCGGATCATGAGAGTTCGAAAAAGGGTTGGCATGATACCCGCTCTCGATGACCGGATAAAGGCTGAATTGAACAAAATCTGAACAGTTATTCCGTTATCGCCAGCGGTTTGGTATCAGCGGTATCTGTCAGAAATGTGCCGTCAAACCCGCAGCACTGCACCGTTTCACTCGGGCGAGTGGAAGCTCAGGCTGTAATTAACGGCTTTTGTACCTGGATCGAGAATGTCCAGGGCGATGTGGATCGGCGTCTGTGGAGGCATTTCTGCCATCCCTTCGAGGTCGCCGCTCAGGTATTCGCCGGGCTTGAAGCGACGACTGGCGATCAGGTGACCGTTAAGGTCGGCAAATCGCAGCTCCAGGAGGGGGAAGGGCTGGGAGAACGGGGCGCGGTTGTAGATGATCGCATCGACCACCAGAGCGCCATTGAATTCCGGATGGCTGCGCACCACCAGGTTGCTGCTCTTGATTTTTGCGATGTCGACCTTGGACGGCACCGTGCAGCCGATCTGCGGGCAGAGCTGCTGAAACCAGGGGCGATACTGATCCTGGCGGGCCAGTTCATCGAAGTGGTAGGCGATGTATTGGCCGACGAGCGCGCCAGCGCCGACCAGAATCAGCAGCAGCCAGAGAAGGCGTCGGCCCCAGGGTGAGCGGCGTTTCTGCCAGTCGAGTTGCAACGGGTCGTCAGTCAGGTCCTGCAGGACCTCGGCACGCATCACCGGTTCGCGGCGTTTGCGCAGGGGTTCGATGGACGGCAGGTTGTCGTCGAGCGGGTCGTCGGCTGCTGACAGCCGTTCGTGGTGCAGAGGTGCGTCGAGCGGGTCGTTCAGGCGCAGTTGCACAAGTTGCGGCGTTTCGTCGCGCTCCTCGTCCAGGTCCTCGGGTTCCAGGGACAGCGAGGGTTCGGTGCGCGAAGGCCTGGCCTCGAGGTCTGGCTCGATGTCCGGTTCCGGGGTGACCATGGCCTCGTTGGCGGTTTCGTCGCGTTCAGCGGGCGATTGGCTGAACAGGCTGTCGGACCAGGGTTCTTCGTCTGGTTCAACGCTATCGCGGCGGGCACTCAGGCTGTCTTCGCGGTGGTGACCGAATTCGGTGCTCGGCTGGATTTCCCGTTGTTCAAGGCGGGCGAGTTCGCCGTCCAGGTCCAGCGTATCCAGATCCAGTTCGGCGGCGCTCCACTGCTTTTGGCTGACAGCTCGCGGTTCTGGCGCCTGGGTCACGGCCGGGGCCACGGGTGTCACCGCTTCCTTGCCGGCCTGCTCCAACAACTGCTTGGCGGCGTTGAAGACCTGCAGGCACGATCCGCAGCGAACCACTCCGCGGGCCACGCTCAATTGAGCATGGCTGACACGGAAGCTGGTTTGGCAATGCGGGCACTGGGTGACGAAGCTATCGGTCATGCGACGATCCGGATTATGCAGGTGTCCATTCTAGCGCCGACGGCCGGTGATGCGCACCCAGCCATCACGATTGGCGATCGGATCCAGGTCGAAGTCCTGTGTGTAGGCGGCGGCGACTTCTTCGCCTTGTTCGGCGAGGATGCCCGACAGCGCCAGGCGACCACCCGGCTTGACCAGGCTCGACAGTTGCGGGGCCAGGGATACCAGCGGGCCGGCGAGAATATTGGCGACCAGCACGTCGGCCTGAACCTGCGGTAGATCTTCTGGCAGGTACAGCGGGAACAGGGCGTCATCGATGTTGTTGCGCCCGGCGTTGTCACGCGATGCTTCCAGCGCCTGCACGTCGATGTCGGTCCCCACCGCTTCCTTGGCGCCCAGCAGAAGGGCGGCAATGGCCAGGATCCCCGAACCGCAACCAAAGTCCAGCACGTTGCAGTCCTTCAGGTCCTGGCCGTCGAGCCACTCCAGGCACAGCGCGGTGGTCGGGTGGGTGCCGGTGCCGAAGGCCAGGCCCGGATCGAGCAGCAGGTTCACAGCGTCAGGTTCCGGGGCGGCGTGCCAGCTGGGCACGATCCACAGGCGCTGGCCGAAGCGCATTGGCTGGAAACCGTCCATCCAGCTGCGCTCCCAGTCCTGGTCTTCAATGGCTTCGCTGTGATGTTCGGGTAGCGGGCTGCCTGTGAGCAGTTCGAGGTGGGCCAGCACGGCTGCGGCTTCGGTGCCGCCTTCGAACAGGGCCAGCAAATGCGTGTGCGACCACAGTGGCGTGGTGTTGAGTTCCGGCTCGAAGATCGGCTGGTCTTCGGCGTCCATGAAGGTCACCGACACGGCGCCCACTTCGAGGAACGCGTCTTCGTAGGTTTCGGCTTGTTCTGGGCTGATGGCGAGACGGACTTGCAGCCAAGGCATGGCGGGCACCTTTGAAAAATATTGATTGCAGCCTAGCGGCCTGCGAGAAGCGCGCAAGTTTACGCGAGCGCGCGGGGTTTGTGGGAGTGGCGTGGTTTCTGTAGGAGCGGGGCCAGATGGGCAAAAACAAAAAAGCCGCCCCGAGGGCGGCTTTGATGTGAACTGACTAAAAGCTTAGTGCTTTTCGCCAGCCAGCTTGTGTTCCAGGTAGTGGATGTTGATCCCACCCTTGCAGAAGCCTTCATCACGGACCAGATCACGGTGCAGCGGGATGTTGGTCTTGATCCCGTCGACCACGATTTCGTCCAGGGCATTGCGCATGCGCGCCATGGCCTCGTCACGTGTTGCGCCGTAGGTGATCAGCTTGCCGATCAACGAGTCGTAGTTCGGCGGAACGGCATAACCGCTGTACAGGTGCGAATCGACGCGAACGCCGTTGCCGCCTGGAGCGTGGAAATGCTTGACCGTGCCTGGGCTTGGCATGAAGGTTTTCGGGTCTTCGGCGTTGATCCGGCATTCCAGCGCGTGACCGCGGATGACCACGTCATCCTGGGTGAACGACAGCTTGTTGCCGGCGGCGATGCTGAGCATCTCCTTGACGATGTCGATGCCGGTGACCATTTCCGAAACCGGGTGCTCTACCTGGACACGAGTGTTCATCTCGATGAAGTAGAAACGACCGTTTTCGTACAGGAACTCGAAAGTGCCAGCGCCACGGTAACCGATGTCGATGCACGCCTTGACGCAACGGGCGAAGACTTCCTGGCGAGCCTTCTCGTCGATGCCCGGTGCCGGCGCTTCTTCGAGAACTTTCTGGTGGCGGCGCTGCAGCGAGCAGTCACGGTCACCCAGGTGAATCGCGTTCCCCTGGCCATCGGACAGGACCTGAACTTCCACGTGACGCGGGTTGGTCAGGAATTTTTCCAGGTAGACCATCGGGTTGCCGAACGCTGCGCCCGCTTCGGAGCGGGTCAGTTTCGCCGAGGAAATCAGGTCTTCTTCCTTGTGCACAACACGCATGCCGCGACCACCACCACCGCCAGCGGCTTTGATGATCACCGGGTAACCGACTTCGCGACCGATGCGCAGAGCGGTTTCTTCGTCTTCAGGCAGTGGGCCGTCGGAACCCGGAACGGTTGGAACACCAGCAGCGATCATGGCGTGCTTGGCCGAAACCTTGTCGCCCATCAGGCGGATGGTTTCGGCTTTCGGACCAATGAAGGCGAAGCCAGAGTTCTCGACCTGTTCGGCGAAATCAGCGTTTTCCGCAAGGAAGCCGTAGCCTGGGTGGATGGCGGTGGCGCCAGTCACTTCAGCGGCGGCGATGATTGCCGGAATGTGCAGGTAAGAGTGGGCGGCCGAGGCCGGACCGATGCAGACGGATTCGTCTGCCAGGCCCAGGTGCATCAGCTCTTTGTCGGCCTTGGAGTAAACGGCGACGGTCTTGATGCCCATCTCTTTGCAGGCGCGCAGAATCCGCAGTGCGATCTCACCGCGGTTGGCGATCAGAACTTTTTCCAACTTCGCAGTCATCAAAGTTTCTCCGCGGTTCAAACGATGGTGAACAGCGGTTGGTCGTACTCAACCGGCTGGCCGTCTTCGACGAGGATGGACTCGATTACACCGCTGGCTTCGGCTTCGATGTGGTTCATCATCTTCATGGCTTCGACGATGCACAGGGTGTCGCCTTTCTTCACGGTCTGGCCGACTTCAACGAAGGACGGTGAGGTCGGCGAAGATTTGCGATAGAAAGTACCGACCATCGGCGAACGGGCAACGGTGCCGTTCAGTACCGGTGCGGCAGCAGCAGCCGGGGCGGCAGCGGCAGCAGGAGCAGCGGCAGGCGCGGCAACCGGAGCCGGCATCGGCGCTGGAGCGTAGTACTGCTGGGCTGGAGTCTTGCTGTTACGGCTGATGCGTACGGACTCTTCGCCTTCCTTGATCTCGAGCTCGTCGATGCCGGACTCTTCCAGCAATTCGATCAGTTTCTTAACTTTACGGATATCCATGAATCATCAACTCCCAAGGGTCGGTCAGGGGCGTATAGCCTGTTGTTCAAGCTGCTCCAGGGCGGCCTCCAGGGCCAGTCGGTAACCGCTGGCGCCAAGGCCGCAGATCACTCCCACCGCTACGTCGGAGAAGTAAGAGTGATGGCGGAAAGGTTCGCGTTTGTGCACGTTGGACAAATGCACTTCGATGAATGGGATGCTCACCGCCAGCAGCGCGTCACGTAATGCGACACTTGTGTGTGTAAAAGCTGCTGGGTTGATCAGAATGAAGTCCACGCCTTCGCTGCGGGCCGCGTGGATCCGGTCGATCAATTCGTACTCGGCGTTGCTTTGAAGGTGCAGCAAATGATGGCCGGCGGCACGGGCGCGTTGTTCCAGGTCCTGGTTGATCTGGGCCAGGGTCGTGGCGCCATAGGTGCCCGGTTCGCGGGTGCCAAGCAGGTTCAGGTTGGGGCCGTGCAGCACCAGTAGGGTCGCCATCTGCTGTTCCTTGTTATCCGAATGCATGTGTCAGAACCCGGCGACTATGCCGCAAAGCCTTTATGACTGTCCAGTTCTATGCAATAGGCAGCACGATGGCCGATGATTGCGCGAGATATGTGACTGGGCGGTGAAATCCGGTCAGTTTGAGGATGTTTGTGTATTGGAGTTGGGGGAGGATAGCGGAGAGTTGTGGATTGCGCTGGGATGCAAGTGAAGGGGAGGCCAAACCGGCCTCATCGCGGGCTTGCTCGCGAAGGCGGCCGGTCAGTCAACACATGATTTGGATCAGACCCGAAACGCCTGAACCGCCGTATCCAACCGCCCACCCAGCACCAGCAAGTGCTCCCCTTGCTCGCGCCCTTCACCAATACGCAGCAGGTTGTCCCCGCCCAATTGGTGAATGCGCTCGCTGTGATCGCGAATTTCGCTAACCGCGCCACTTTGCTGCGCGGTGACATCGGCGATGCGGATCGCAGTGTCGGCGATGGTCTGGATCGCGCCGACGATTTTGTCCAGCGCACCATCGGCTGCCTGGGCCTGGCTGGCAGTGGCTTCGGCGTGTTCCACCTGGGCGCGCATGCCTTCCACCGACTCGCGCGCCGCACTTTGCAGGCCGGCGATCAGGGTCTGGATCTCGGCCGTGGCGCCCGCCGTGCGTTGCGCCAGTGAACGGACTTCTTCAGCCACAACCGCAAACCCTCGGCCCATTTCGCCGGCGCGGGCGGCTTCGATGGCGGCGTTCAGGGCGAGCAGGTTGGTCTGGTCGGCAATCGAACGGATCACCGTCAGTACGCCACCAATGGTCGCCGACTCCTCGGCCAGGTGCTCGATCATTTGTGCGTTGCCTTGTACTTCCTCGACCAGCGCATGCAGGCCGGTCAGGCTCAGGCCAATGACTTCCTGCCCGTGTTCCACCGCCAGCCCGGCATGGCGGCTGGCGTCGGCAGCCTGGCTGGCATCGCCAGCGACCTGTTGAATGGTCGCCTCCAGTTCACCGAGCGAGTCGCGAATCAACGCGGTATCGCCGGCCTGATGCTCGGCGCCGTCGTGCAGTTCGTTGCTCAACTCAGCGAGCGTCCGGCTGGTACCCGAGACTTGTTCGGCGTTGAGGCGAATGGTGCCTACCAGGTCGGCGAGGTAGGCGCGCAGGCGGTTGAGCGAGGCCTGGATATCATGCAGCTCGCAGTTGGTCTTGCCCAGTTCGATGTCCCGGCTGAAGTCGCCCTCGGCCCAGGTCAGCAGCGCGGGCGCGAGATTGGTCAGGGTCCGGGCCAGGCGCCGTTGCAGCGTGTCGATCAGCAGCGCGATCAGCAGAATCAGGCCAATCATCACGCCTTGCATCAGTCGGACTTCACTCTGAATCTGTCCGTGCTGGGCGCGAACCACCGGTTCCAGCCCTGCGATCGCCTGCTGTACCTCAGCGATTTTCTGGTGCGTTGCGGCGCTCAGGTCGGTGCGCTTCTGGATCTGTTCGCGGGTGCGCTCAAGTTCGGCGGGGTAGCGAGTCAGCAGGCTATTAAGGTCGCGCTTGAGTCCGACGCCGGCATCCTCGGTCTCGGTTTTTTCGGTGTTTTCCAGGCCCATCATCGCGGCGAAATCGTCGGAACCCGATTCGTGGGTACTGGCAACGCCGAGCAGCGGCAAGGCGTTCAGCAGCTCCGCTTGTGTGCGGATGCTGGTGACTTCGCGTTCAACATCCGCCGCCAGTTCGCTGCGACCGCTGCTGACCAGCTTGTCCCGCGCCAGAGACAGTTTGCCCAGGTGCTGGGAAGCGGCCAGCAACGGTGTCAGATACGTCGCGTGACCGCTGGCGTACTGGCTGAGCTGATCGAGACTGGCTCCGAGTTCCCGTTCGGCTTGCAGCAGCAGGGCCTGAGGGTCGCCAGCGAGTTTCCCAGCGGCCAGCAGATCGGTTCTGCTGAATTCATCCAGGTTCTTAAGGCTGGGGCGCAAGGAGTCGGCCAAGGGCGGGGGCAACGCGCCCAGTTCCTTTTGCAGTGTTTCGATTGCCTGGCTGGCACCGCTCAGGCGCAGTGCGTCACCGCTGGCGAGGTAGTCCTCGACGTTGCGCGCGACTTCATTCTGAAACTGCTGGGACAGACCCAGGTAGCGCTCCATCAACAGATAAGGACGTTCCAGGGCTTTTTGCGACCACCACAGGGTGACGCCGAGGGCGACGCACACGGCGACTAAAAGGAGGGTATTGAAATTGGTCAGCAATTTGAGGCGCATCGCGGACTACCAACGGCAGAATGGTAAGTCCGTGAAGTTATTGCGATTGTGTTACATGGTTATGACGGATTCGGTCGATTCCGATGAAAAAGTGGCACTTTGCTTTGATGTCCGCGCCGCATGCACCCGATTGCGTCCGGCATGCTTGGCGCGATACAGGGCTTCGTCAGCCTGACTCGCCATCATCAGGCTGTCAGAGTCCTCGCAGAGTTCAACCACTCCGGCGCTGAACGTGCACCACAGGTCCTGGGGCTGGGCCGGGTAATGAATCTCGGCAAAGCGCTGACGGATCTCGTCGAGTACGTTGTGAGCCGCTTCGATATCGGTGTCGGGCATCACGATGGCGAACTCTTCGCCACCGTAACGACCGATGAAGTCGGTCTTGCGCAGGCGTTGCTTGAGAAACAGTGCCAGGCTCTTGATCACTCGGTCGCCCATGGGGTGGCCGTGGCTGTCGTTGACTCGTTTGAAGTGGTCGATGTCCAGCATCGCAAAGCTCAGTGGCTTGTTCTCGCGGCGAGAACGGAAGCTGCAGTCTTCGAGTAGTTGCAGAATGTGCGTGTGGTTGTACAGGCCAGTGAGGCTGTCACGCACCATTCGCGCCTTCAGGTTGCGGGCCCGGGCTGCGCGGTTGCGCACCGTGGTGATCAGGTGCCGGGGCTTGATCGGCTTGGTCAGGAAGTCGTCGCCGCCCTCGCTCATGGCGTCGAGCTGTTTGTCCTGATCGTCCTCGGCGGACAGGTAAATGATCGGCACGCTGACGTAACGGTCATTGTGGCGAATCACCTTGGCCAGTTCGGTGCCGGTGCAGGTCGGCATATACATGTCGAGGATGATCAGGTCGGGCTGGAAATCGGCCAGTTCGGCCATGGCCTGGATCGGATCGATCAGGGTGCGCGTGACGATTCCGGCGCTGTTGAGCAGGCGTTCGGTGTGCAGCGCCTGGGCGCGGGAGTCGTCGATGACCAGCACTTTATAGGGCTCGTACTGCGCGACGCAGGTCAGGACTTCGATTTTCTCCAGCAGGCTCGAGGCTTCGAGAGTGCCGGTCAGGAACTCCTGGCCACCGGCGCGCACGGCGGCCAGGCGGGTGGGAGTGTCGGTTTCGTGCAGGCTGAAAAACAGCAGCGGTAATGGTTCGTCCAGGCCGACCTGTGCCTCGGCGGCCAGTTTGAGGCCGATACCAGGGCCGCAGAAGTCCACGTCCATCACAATGGCGGCAGGCAGGCGCTCGACCATCGACGATCGGAACGAGGCCACGCTGTCGAGGGACTGGGCGCTGAGCCCGAAAAATTCCAGTTGTTTGGCCAGGCGCTCGGCACGCTCGTGATCCTGCAGCATCACGTAGATCGGCTTGCGCAGGGGCGGCAGGAAGGTCTGTTCGAGTTGATCGCCGTGGCGCAGGCCGGTGCGTGACAGGCGCTGCATCAGGCGATTGAGATCGGTGATCAGCCCGCTGCTCAAACGTCCGCGATTGGCGTCGACCGCTTCCAGGGACAAGCCGATGTTGCGTGCCAATTGGGTATGTTCCGGTTGCTCGAAGCGCTCGGCGAAACGTAGCAGGCGCAGATTGGCCTCGCTCAATTCCGCCAGATCGGCGATGGACCACTCACTGCGTTGCAGGCGCTGCCAGATCTCAAGAATTTGACGTGCCTGATGAATTACCCGCTGGGCAAAGTGATGCTTGAGGCGATCGCGGCTTGGGTCTTCTGGCTCGGTCATATCCTGACTACTAGGTAGGGTGCATGCTGAGGTCGACTGGTGGCTCTATGCTAGCACCTCTTTTCGCCGGGATGAGTGTCGTACGTCAATAATCTGCAACCTGACCGCATTCATTTTCTGACTTGGCGGTCCTCAAATGCCTGTTCGTTGTTGGGTGCGACCCGTAAAACGGGTGCTGCGAGGATTTTCGGCCACGAGTTTACGAAGGTCTGCGCGATCCTCGTTGCCGGGCCATTGTGTTTTTCAGTGGTCTGGATCCTATCGGGGATCTAGGCTGGCAGGGGTCAGGGATTCCCCTAGAGGTCATCGTGACAAGCGTCAGCACCGAAACCAGCCTGCGCTACCCGGCGCCAGATCGATATTGCGTCCGGATAACTCGACGACAGGTGCCGGGCAAAGGCACGTTGTTGTATGGTTGTGGTCGAACCGTTGAACCCAAGTGATTGAAAGGACATCGCCATGCTGGACTGGAAGAACCGCGCGGGCAGCGCGCCTGAACGACCTGCTGAACCGAAATCGGCCACCCGCAGTTACGTTGGCGGACTGCTGTTCAGTCGCGCGCTGGCCACGCTGATCGGTCTCTATCTGCTTGTGACCATTGCGCTGGGTTGGTACTGGAGCCAGGAGCCAGCATTGTTCCCGGTTCAACAGAATGCCCAGATCGCCGCCGAGAAAGAAGGCAAGCAGATGGTCATCGGGTATACCACCGTGGAAACCCTCAAGACCGTCGCCGATACCCTGCTGACCAAACCAGGTGGCTATATTTCCAACGACCGGTTCCCGCCGGGCCTGTGGATGGATAACACGCCGAGTTGGGAATATGGCGTGCTGGTCCAGGTCCGCGACCTGACGCGCGCCTTGCGTAAAGACTTCGCCCGCTCGCAATCGCAGTCGGCCGAAGACGCCGATCTGGCAAAAGCCGAACCGCGTTTCAACTTTGACAACAAAAGCTGGGTGCTGCCGTCCAGTGAGTCCGAGTACCAGGAAGGCATCAACTCCCTGAACCGCTATCAGGCGCGCCTGTCTGACCCGACGCAGAAAAACGCGCTGTTCTACGCTCGCGCCGACAACCTGAACAACTGGCTTGGCGATGTCGGTACCCGCCTGGGTTCGCTGTCGCAACGTCTGTCGGCCAGCGTCGGTCGGGTCAAGCTGAACACGGCGCTGAAGACCGAAGTCGTCGCACCGGGCGAAGTCCCGCAGGTTGACGAGGAAATTGTCGAGACGCCGTGGATGCAGATCGACAACGTGTTTTATGAAGCCCGCGGCCAGGCTTGGGCGCTGTCCCATCTGCTGCGCGCCATCGAAGTCGATTTCGCCGATGTGCTGGCTAAAAAGAACGCGACGGTCAGCGTGCGTCAGATCATTCGTGAGCTCGAGGCCTCGCAAGAGCCGGTGTGGAGCCCGATGATCCTCAACGGCAGCGGCTTCGGTGTGCTGGCCAACCACTCGTTGGTGATGGCCAATTACATTTCCCGGGCCAACGCCGCCGTGATCGATTTGCGTCAACTGCTCAATCAGGGCTGAGTCATGGTCGATAACGTGAGGGAGGCCGCCCATCGCGCGGCTTCCGATGCCGAACAGATTGCCTGGGTCGATGAGCAGGACAACCTGATCGGCTCCCTGGTGCGCTCCGACCTGCGCGAGCGCGGGCTGATCGGGCGCGGCACGTACATCATGCTGTTCAATACCGCCGGTGAGCTGTGCGTACACCGGCGTACCCTGAGCAAGGCAATTTATCCAGGTTACTGGGACGTCGCGGCGGGAGGCATGGTGCTCGCCACTGAAACCTACGCCGAGTCGGCTGCCCGGGAGCTGGAGGAAGAGTTGGGGGTGAGCGGCGTGGAACTGACAGCCCACGATCATTTCTTTTTCGAGGACACGGATAACCGGCTCTGGTGTTCGGCATTTTCCGCCGTGTGGGACGGGCCCCTGGTCCTGCAACCGGAGGAGGTGCTGGAAGCGCGTTTTATCCCGGTTGAGCAGGTCATGCAGGAAATTCAGCAAAAGCCCTATTGCCCGGACTCCCTGGCCGCCTTGAGGCGCTATCTGCGCACTCACGGTGGCGACGTCGCAAAGGAGGCATAAATTGGCGCCGATTGGCTCTTAGCAATCGGCGTTTTTGCCGTTACACTGCGCGACCTTTTCAAACTGTAACGTTTCACAGTACCTGTAAGGGCGAGCACGCTCGCGTGGGGTGTCAGGTTGTCAGCGTTATCGTTGACGACCATCGCGAGTAAACTCGCTCCTACAGGTACGGTGTTGTCTCTGTAGGAGCGAGCATGCTCGCGATGGTGGACCAGGCGCCGTGGGGTGTCAGGCTGTCAGCGTTATCGTTGACGACCATCGCGAGTAAACTCGCTCCTACAGGTTCGGTGTTGTCTCTGTAGGAGCGAGCATGCTCGCGATGGTGGACCAGGCGCCGTGGGGTGTCAGGCTGTCAGCGTTATCGTTGACGACCATCGCGAGTAAACTCGCTCCTACAGGTTCGGTGTTGTCTCTGTAGGAGCGAGCATGCTCGCGATGGTGGACCAGGCGCCGTGGGGTGTCAGGTTGTCAGCGTTATCGTTGACGATTATCGCGAGTAAACTCGCTCCTACAGGGAGTCAAACGTTGCAGTAGCGCTGCCCCTGCCTGAGTGGGGCTTCGCGGTCGATAGCCTGCCCCAGGCTGCGACCAGTCTTTGTCCTCCCATAGAGGATTGCCGGTGGCCAAAAAAGCCGCATCCTTCGCCGCCCTTGGTGGCTTGGTATTTTCCACCGACGCAGGTCGTCATTGCCCGGAATGCAGTAAACCGGTGGACGCCTGCATCTGCAAACAAACCGTTATCCCGGCCGGCGACGGCATCGCGCGCGTGCGTCGCGAGAGCAAGGGCCGTGGTGGCAAGACGGTGACGACCATCACCGGCGTGCCGTTGGCCGAAGATGCGCTCAAGGAACTGGCGACCACGTTGAAAAAACGTTGTGGCACCGGCGGGGCGTTGAAAGACGGCATCATTGAAATCCAGGGCGATCATGTCGAGCTGCTGCTGGGTGAACTGATCAAGCTCGGTTTCAAAGCGAAGAAGTCCGGCGGCTAGCAGCCTCTGTGAAGATCATCGGTGGCTTGACCCCGTCCTGAAACCTGCGGACCCGGTGTCGCCACCATGCTTTTCACAGAGCCTGTTCCTGACTGGCTTCTAAACTCGTTGCGGTCGACGAGGTCTACCCCTTCGTTGACGAACCGTCATTTTCATTCTTTAGACTGCGCCGGCCTGAATCCAGGTGACGCTCCATGACTTCTTTATAGGGGACTTCAATGTCCGTACGACGCACACGCAAAGACGATGGCAGCCAATGGACAGTTGCGGATAGCCGCAGTGTTTACGGGATTCGCCATTGGGGGGCCGGATATTTCGCGATCAATGATGCCGGTCGCGTCGAGGTTCGTCCGAACGGCCCACAAAGTTCGCCTATCGACCTGTTCGAGCAAGTCGATCAGCTGCGCCAGAGCGGCCTGTCCTTGCCGTTGCTGGTGCGTTTTCCCGATATCCTGCAAGACCGCGTACGTCAGCTGACCGGCGCATTCGACGCCAACATCGCGCGCCTGGAATATCAGAGCAAGTACACCGCGCTGTACCCGATCAAGGTCAACCAGCAGGAAGCAGTGATCGAAAACATCATCGCCACGCAAAACGTGTCGATCGGCCTGGAAGCCGGCTCCAAGCCAGAGCTGCTGGCCGTACTGGCCCTGGCGCCCAAAGGTGGCACCATCGTCTGCAACGGCTACAAGGACCGCGAGTTCATTCGCCTCGCGCTGATGGGCCAGAAGCTTGGCCACAACGTGTTCATCGTGATCGAGAAAGAGTCCGAAGTGGGGCTGGTGATCGAAGAGGCTGCCTCGCTGAAGGTCAAGCCACAGGTTGGTCTGCGCGTGCGCCTGTCGTCCCTGGCTTCGTCGAAGTGGGCCGACACCGGCGGCGAAAAATCCAAGTTTGGCCTGTCGGCGGCGCAACTGCTGTCGGTGGTCGAGCGTTTCCGCGCGGCGGGCCTGGATCAGGGCATTCGCCTGCTGCACTTCCACATGGGTTCGCAGATCGCCAACCTGGCGGACTACCAGCACGGCTTCAAGGAAGCGATTCGCTACTACGGAGAACTGCGCAACCTTGGCCTTCCGGTGGATCACATCGACGTGGGCGGCGGTCTGGGCGTTGACTACGACGGCACCCATTCGCGCAACGCCAGCTCGATCAACTACGACATGGACGATTACGCCGGTGTCGTGGTCGGCATGCTCAAGGAATTCTGCGATGCGCAGAGCCTGCCGCACCCTAACATTTTCTCCGAGAGCGGCCGTTCCCTGACCGCACACCACGCCATGCTGGTGGTGCAGGTCACCGACGTCGAGAAACACAACGACGACGTGCCGCAGATCGAGAACAAGGAAGCACTGCCGGAAACCGTGCAGTGGCTGGTCGATCTGCTCGGCCCGACTGACATCGAAATGGTCACCGAAACCTACTGGCGTGCCACGCACTACATGAGCGATGTGGCTTCCCAGTACGCGGACGGCAAAATGACGCTGGCGGAAAAGGCCCTGGCCGAGCAATGCTACTTCGCTGTGTGCCGTCGCTTGCACAACTCCCTGAAGGCGCGCCAGCGCTCCCACCGTCAGGTGCTGGACGAACTCAACGACAAGCTCGCCGACAAGTACATCTGCAACTTCTCGGTTTTCCAGAGCCTGCCGGATACCTGGGCCATCGGGCAGGTCCTGCCGATCCTGCCGCTGCATCGCCTGGACGAAGAGCCGTTGCGCCGCGCGGTGTTGCAGGACCTGACGTGTGACTCGGACGGCAAGATCAAGCAGTACGTCGACGAACAGAGCATCGAAACCAGCCTGCCGGTGCATGCGCTGAAGGATGGTGAAGACTACCTGCTGGGGATCTTCCTGGTCGGTGCCTACCAGGAAATCCTTGGTGACATGCACAACCTGTTCGGTGACACCGATTCGGTGAATATCTATCAGAACGCCGACGGCAGCGTGTATCACGCGGGTATCGAAACCCACGACACCATCGAAGACATGCTGCGTTACGTGCACTTGTCGCCGGAAGAGTTGATGACTCACTACCGCGACAAATGCGCCAGTGCTCGCATCTCGGCCGCCGAGCGTACCCAGTTCCTCGACGCCCTGCGTCTGGGCCTGACCCGTTCGTCTTATCTGTCTTCCTGACGTCAGCCGCTGCCCCCACCGGGTTGTCTGAAAACTAACTGCGCAATGCGGGAATTTCAGATGACCTGGGTGCGGCGTTTCCTGGTTTTTAGCCAAAGTGGTTCCCGCTTCCGGCTCTCAAAGTTATCTGGTCTTCTTTTCTCGTAGGCCATTTCCTAAGTTGTACTTCAGCTCTCTACTCGGCCATGTCTCTCGGCGAGAATTCCCGGCTTCCCTTCCTGTAGAGAATCGCCGATGTTCGATCCAGTCAACGAACAGTCATTTCGTCTGGATGTAGCCGGTCTGCCTGCGCCTTTTGAAGTCCTGGCCTTTATCGGTAGAGAAGCGATCAGCGAACCCTTTGCGTTTGACGTTGACCTGCTGATCGAAGATCCGACGCTCGACTTGGCCAGCTTGCTCTACCGAACGGCCGTCCTGCACTTCGGTTCCCCGGGCAGTGCGCTGCATGGCCAGTTGCATGAACTGGTCCAGCGCGACCATGGCCCGAGCGCCAGGCTTTGTCAGATACGCCTCGGGCCGAAGGTCACGTGTCTGGCCCAGCGTTTCAGCCAACGGATCTTCAATGGGCTGTCGGTGCCTGACATCCTGGACCGGGTACTCAGGGAGCATGGCATCGTCGGCAAGGATCGCCGCTTTGAGTTGCAGGGTGATCACCTGCCTCGGGATTTCTGCACGCAATATCGAGAGTCGGATTTGCAGTTTCTACAGCGCCTGTGTGCCCAGGAGGGGGTGCATTACCACTTTGAACATCAGCCGCACGGCCACTGCCTGGTGTTCGGCGACGGCTTCGGGCATTTCCGCTCTTGCACCCAGGCGTCATTCCAGGTCGGGGGTGAGCAACCAGGCGTGCGGCAATTCCAGCTCCAGGCCGGCCAGCACAGGGCGTCGGGGGCCGAAGGTCGTACCGACCTGCCGGATTTGCGCAGCGGACACTCGATGCCGCTGGTCGGCCATCCGGTCGCTGAGTGGAATCAGCCCTGGCTGCTCACGCATGTCGAACATCACGGCAGTCAGGATCCTTATGAACCCTACACCAACAAGATCCGCGCCATTCCCTGGCAAGCGCCCGTCATGGCATCTCAGGGGCCTGCCCAACCGCGCATGCACAGCCTGCAACGGGCCTGGGTGGTCGATGTCGATGAACTGCGGCCCGACCCTTCCCGGCCGGTGGCCGTCCAGTTTGACTGGCTCTATCAGGGCGAAGGTGCGAGCCCCAGTCATTGCTGGCTGCCGCTGGCCGGCGAACTGCAAGGTGCGCAGACGTTGAGTGAGGGTACTGAGGTGGTGGTGAGCTTCATTGAGGGCGATCCGGATCAGCCGATGATCTGTGGTTTTCTTCCGCCACCGGAGACGGTTGAAGCACTCCAGGTGTCCGCTGTGCCGGTCGAGGGCCAGGCCGGGGCGGGGATGCTGGACTTGCTGCGCTCGGGCGAGCCTCTGGTGTTGCTATGTCTTTTGCCGGGTGGTGGAAGTTTCAGCCATTGCGCCGAGGCGTTGTGCACCTGTCGGGCATTGCTGCGCTCTGGTCAGAGCGGTGCGGCATGATCGGCTTGACTGCGCAATGGCTGCTGCTGGATGTCCCGAGTGTCCCGCGAACACGGGCATTGCTGCAAAAGCCGTTTCCCCGGGCCCAGTGGTTCTGGTTGTTCGAAGACACGCACTGGCATGCACTGCGCGAAGACGGGCCGGCGTTGATCGACCTTCGAGAGTGCCCGGCCCTGGCACAGGCCTGCTACAGCCAGGCACAAGTTTGTCGAGGCTTGCTGATTGCCAGTGAGGCGCCAGCGTCTCGGCTGCTGGAACATCTGCGTCGCATGCTCACGGTCACCCTGGGCGTGCACCGTGCCCTGTTGAGTTATTACAACCCAAACACAGCCAGCTATTTTTTCGATGCCTGTGATGCCGGTGAGCTGAGCCGTTGGTTGGGTCCCATCAACCAGTTGCACTGGTTCGGCGGCACCTGGGCCGACCGCGCAGTGGGCTGCCAGGGGTGGCAGCGACTGCTCAATCCTGCACTTGCCGTACGCCCTCTGGCCGTTGAAGAAAGCCTTAGCCCCCTTCAGCGCGAAAAGCTGCAGACCTGCCTGCTGGAACAACACGCCTGGCACTGGAGTCAATCCACCGGGACCGATTACCCGCGCTTGTGGGCCTATCTGCAGGAAGGCCTGACCCTGGGTTTCAGCGATCGGCCGGTGCTCGACGGCTGGTTATGGCTGCGCCTGCAATACCCCGAGGCTTCGCCGGTGCTGCCCTTGTCGGGGCGCACGCAACAGGAGCGCCTGGACAGCTTGAGCCAGTATTGGCAGAACGATCAGGCTCAATGAGTTCGCTCGGCAAACCAGCGATCCTGCTGGCGCAACGACCAGGCAATAGCGCCCAGGGTCAGGCTGCGCAGCACCATGAACAGCAGGAACGATATCCACAGGCCGTGGTTGCCCAGGTCGCGAAGTCCCCAGGCCAAAGGCAGGGTCAGCAACACCGCCAGAACCATGCCGTTGCGCATTTCCCGGGCACGGGTGGCGCCGATGAACAGGCCGTCGAGGATGTAGCTCCAGACGGCGATCAACGGCAGGGCGGCCAGATAGGGCAGGTAGATGAAGGCGGTGTCTCGCACACTCTGGATATCGGTCTGCATCTCGATGAACAGGTGCCCGGCGACGACAAACAACGTGGCAAATCCCACGCTTGCCAGCAACGACCAGCCGCAGGCGACGACCAGCGAACGGCGCAAGGCATCGCGGTCGCGGGCGCCGATGGCGTGTCCGCATAACGCTTCCACGGCATGGGCCAGGCCATCGAGCGCGTGTGCGGTCAGCAGCAGGCCATTGAGCAGCAGGGCGTTGGCGGCCACGGTAGAGTCACCCAGTCGCGTGCCTTGCACGGTGATCAGAATGAACACCGATTGCAGCAGCAGGCTGCGGATAAAGATGTCACGGTTGACCGTCAGCAACGGCCGCCAACTCTGCCATAGCGCCAGGGCGGGCCAGGCGATCTGGCCCGGGTAGGCACGCAGGGCCTTGCGGGTCAGCAGCAGGCCGATCAGCGCACCGGTCCACTCGGCAATCACCGAGGCCCGGGCGGAACCGGCCACGCCCCAATCCAGTCCGAGGACAAACCACAGATTCAGCGCAATGTTGACCAGGTTGGTGCTCAGCAGGATTGCCAGCGGCGCACGGGCGTTCTGGGTGCCGAGAAACCAGCCGACCAGTGCATAACTGGCGAGTGCCGCCGGCAGACCGAACAGGCGGGTGTGGAAAAACTCCCGGGTCATCTGGTCCAGTTCCGCTGTCGGCTGCATGTAATGCAGCGCGATACCACTCAATGGTACACCCAGCGCACCCAATGCCAGGGCCAGACCCATGGCCAGCAACAGGCCCTGCAACAGAATCTGCCGCAGCGCCGCGCCATCTGCCCGGCCGGCGGCCTGGGCGGCAAAGCCGGTGGAGCCCATGCGCAGGAAGCTCATGGCCCAGGCCAGAAAACTGTACAGGCTGGCGCCGACCGCGACTGCACCCAGTTGGTGGGCGTGGGGCAGGTGGCCGATGACCGTGCTGTCGACCAGTGCCACCAGGGGCACGGAAATGTTCGAGAGAATCATGGGGGCGGCGAGCGCCCAGACCCTACGATGGGTGGGACGGTCGCGCCAGTCGGCGGTCAGGTTGGACATGCAGGCTCCTTGGGGAGCCTGCATTGTAACGACAGTTCGGGCTGCTCGTGGCTAGTGGATGATCCAGCTCAACAGCCACAACCCCAACAACAACCAGATGATCCCCATGATGATCGACGCGTTCATGAACGCCCGGATCGCCGACCACAAGAGCATCAAGCCCACGATCAGGGCAATGATGCTGACAATCGAGGTGTCCATGCCCAGGGTGCGGGACAAACCCTCGACGAAATTGCCGCCGGCATTGCTCAACAGATTGAACAGACCGCTGAGGGCGTCAACGATAAAGCGGATGACCGAACCGAGCGCCTGGCCCAGCCATTCGAAAAAGCTTTCTACCTGCATGTCGTGAACGTCCTGATGTCAGTGGTTGAGCCTTGGGCCACGGAGTACTGCGGCGAGTTCCGTAGCCGGATCGTTTTGAGTATGGCGCAAGAAACTTGCCTTCATGGGTTATCCCCCCGAAGCTATACGTCCTCAGGAGAGCCCGATGAACCTTGTTGAACTGACCGAACGCCTGCATGCCATCCGTGACCGCAACGATTGGCGGCAATTTCACAGCCCGAAAAACCTGGCCATGGCGGCGAGCGTGGAAATGGCCGAGCTGGTGGAAATCTTCCAGTGGCTGAGCGAAGACCAGTCACGCCAGTTGCCTGCGGACAAACTCGCCCATGCCGGGCAGGAGGTCGGGGATATCGTGCTGTATCTTCTGCTGCTGTGCAGCGAGTTGGGGCTGGACATGAACGAAGTGGTGCGCAGCAAGCTGGCCGACAGTGAGCGGAGGTTCAGCTGATGAGCGATCGTCATTTCGATCAACTGGCGACCCGCTTTGCCGAAAAAATCTACGGCGGGGCCAAGGGCGCAATTCGTCTGGCGGTGCTGCAGGCCGACTTGGCCGAAACCTTGCCCGACCGGCCGTTGCGGGTGCTGGACATCGGTGCCGGACTGGGGCACATGTCCTTGTGGCTGGCCCAGCGCGGGCACGACGTCACACTGGCGGAACCCGCCGAGCCCATGCTTGAAGGTGCCCGCCAACGGTTTGCCGAGGCAGGGCAGAGCGCAGCGTTCATTCAGGCGCCGTGGCAGGAGTTGCTCGGCCAGCTCACCGAACCCTACGACCTGGTGCTGTGTCACGCCGTGCTGGAATGGCTGGCCGAGCCTCATGCGATTTTGCCGGTGCTGCATCAGTTAACCCGCACGGACGGCTGGTTGTCCCTGGCCTTCTACAACCGTGATGCGCTGATCTACCGTAACCTGCTCAAGGGGCATTTCCGCAAAATGCGCAAGAACGACATGGCCGGAGAAAAGCAAAGCCTGACCCCGCAGCAACCTCTTGATCCGCGGGAATTGGCGGCGCAACTTGAAGGCCTCTGGCAGGTCGAAACACAGAGCGGGGTGCGGGTTTTCCACGACTATATGCCTGTGGAATTCCAGGCCCGTGCCGAACTGGTGGACTTGCTGGAAATGGAGTTGGCCCACCGACGTCACCCGAGCTTCGCCGGGCTTGGGCGTTACCTGCACTGGATTTGCCGGCCGATTTGATCGGAGCACAACATGATAAGTCGCTTGGGATTGCTGGTGATGTTCCTGGGCCTGGCTGCCTGCCAGGGCACCAATCCGTATGTGGCCAGTTCCAGGCCCTTGCCACCGGCACCACCGCAGGCAGCCACGACGTTCGACCGTAGTGCGTATCCGGCAGCGCCGCGCGATTATGGACGTTACCGCAGTTGGGCCTGGCTCAACGGGACGTTGCCGCCAGGCACGGCGTGGGCGGACTCCGCACAGGTGGCCGAAGCCGTGAGCAATGCCCTGGATCAACGTGGCTTGCGCCCGTTGCATGACAATCGTGCGGCGGACCTGTTCGTCAGCGCTAATCTGCACCTGGAAACCCGCTTGCGTCAGTATCGTGACGATTACGGCTACTACGGCGGCGGGTATGGTAGCTACAACCACTATGGCAGCGGCTACGGCATGTACAACACGGTGCCAATCGTACGCACCTATTCCGAGCAGGTTGTGGTGGTGCAGGTCGATCTGTTCGATGCGCAAAGCGGTCAGCCAGTCTGGAGTTCCAGCGCTGAAACCAGTAGCAAGAGCAGTCAGAGCGCGCAGGCCGACGCCATCCGCGAAGCTGTGGAAAAAGCCATGTCGGCGTATCCTCCCAGTTAGCTTCTGCAATAATAAGAAGCGTTCCGCAGGTTCATGTCTTCAACCGGAGAATCATCATGTTCCGCCGTCTCGCTGTTCTGGCCGTGGCCGCACTCCTCAGTGCGTGCGCCGCCAATCAGGTCAACCATGACTTCGACGCCAGCCGCGATTTCGCGGCCTATCGCAGTTGGAGCTGGAAAGATCCCGTCCTGCAATATCGCCCTGACGATCCAAGAATCAAGAGCGACCTGACCGAGCAGCGCATCCGTGAGGCAGTGACCGACCAACTGGATCAGCGCGGTTTGCGCACGGCGGCGGCTGGCAGCAAGGGCGATGTGCAGGTGCAAACCTACCTCATCGTCGAAGATCGCCAGCAACAGGTGACCACCAACTATGGCGGTACCTGGGGCAACCCATGGAACGGCTATTGGGGGGGGCCGATGTACAACGAGACGCGCAACATCACCTACAAAGTGGCGACCATCCAGATCGATATGCTCGACGGCAAGGACGGCAAACTGGTGTGGCGCGGCAGTGATGAACAGATCCTGAGCCGCACACCGAACCCGTCGGATCGCAGTACGGCGATACACGACACGGTCAAAAACATCCTCGCCAATTACCCGCCTCGTTAACGCGGCGCACCCACTACCCGTAGGAGCGAGCAAGCTCGCTCCTACCGGTTTTTCATTGTTCTGGGCGATCTGAGGATAATGACAGCCTTGCGCACGCGACGGACGGTGCTGCTGCGGTTGATGCGTATCCCGAGTGTCAGATCTGGCTGATGCAGATTGGCCATCACTCGCGCCAAAAGTCTGGCTTGTGACAAGTCAAAGGCTTACGGGCGTGTTCGGGCTGTCTGGACGAAAGCGTCAAGCAAGCGGTCGCTCACGCGGAGCGGGCAGGCGCGCACGTCGATTGATCCCTGTGGATCCAATCGCCGGGCGGTGTATGACAGAGGACACAAGTGCGTCTACTTTCAAAACAGTAGTTGTACAGCCAATGAAGGATTGTACAGAAGTGGTCAGCCCTGGCCTGGAAGGGAGTTGCCATTGAACAAGTCTGTGTCGCCCGTGAAAATCCTCGTAGTCGATGATCAACCGATGATTGTCGAGATGGTTTGCGAGTTTCTGGAGGACAGCGGCTATCGCTGTGTGCCTTGTGAGTCGAGCCAGGAGGCTGTCGAGCGCTTCACTGGAGACACGGAAGTCGGTCTGGTGCTTTGTGATTTGCACATGCCCGGCCTGGATGGCATCGAGTTGGTCCGGGAGCTGCAACGGTTATCCGGCAAGGATCGGGCATTTGAGGCAATCATGCTGACGGGGCGTGCGGAAAAGCAGGATGTGATCAAGGCCCTGCGGGTCGGAATTGCCGACTACTACCAGAAGCCGATCAACCTGGCGGAAATGCTCGAAGGGGTCCAGCGTCGGGAGATGGCCCTTCAAGAGCGGCAAAAGCATGTGCAACTGGGGCGGTTGAGCCAAAAGTTGCAGTACCTCTGCGCGTCGATCAACGACCTTTATCAGGATCTGGACAAGATCCGTCATGACTCGCCGATGCCACCGAGCAGCGACGTTCATCCGAGCGATGCCGATGGGGTAGAGGTCCCGGCGATTTTCAACCCGTTGTCACCCAGGCAACTGGAAGTGGCGCGGCTGGTTGGCAAGGGACAGACCAATTACCAGATCGCCTGCGAATTGGGGATCACCGAAAACACCGTGAAATTGTACGTCTCACAGGTGTTGCGCCTGACGCACATGCATAACCGTACGCAACTCGCGTTGGCGTTGTCGCCCAACGTGTCTGCGGTTCGCCAGAAAGACACAACCCACTGACACCTGGCGCCAGTATCTGCAGGAGGGGGCTCCTGCAGAAAACAGGAACGGGGCGGTAGCCGTCACAGCTGATAACTGAAGCTGATGCTGTACCGTGGCTTGCGATTGAGCGTATCCAGCGCCTTTTCCGACATCGGCTTGGCCGCTTCCAGCGCGATGTTGTAGTACTTCGCATCGCCAAATCGTACGCCCAACGCCGCCGAGGACAGATCGTTGCCTTTGACCGGCAGCTCATTGAACCAGGTCCGGGCGCGGTCCAGCACCACATAGGGTTGCACAATCCTCACCCAGGTCGCGTCACGGTTGTAGCTGTAGTTCAGCTCGTAGGCCACGCCCCAGCCCTTGTCACCGGAAGCCTGGTCGTCGGGATAGCCTCGGCCGAAGTTCTGCCCGCCAAACACCGCACGTTCGCTCTCGGGCAAGGTGTTGTCGCTCCAATAGAGGGCGGCGGACACCACGCCCTGCCAATGCTCGAAAAACCGGTCGCTTTGCACCCCCGACAAACGCACGCGGAAGAAGTCCAGGTCGAGGTCGGCGTTGTTGGTCTTCGCGCCCATGCTATCGATGCCCTGGTACAGCCCGCCGCTGAGAATCCGCAGTTGTGTCTGATCGGCCTTGCGCCAGTCGCTCTCGAAGGCCAGGGCACGAATATCACTGCGTTGCTCCAGGCTCAGCGGCAGGCCGACAACCTTGTATCGGGTCTTGTCGTTGACCGCATACCACCGCGCACCAGCACTGAGCAGTTCGTTGGGACCGGCAGTCAGCGGGTGGCTGAAGCCGATGGAGTAGCGGTCATTTTCCCGGTTGGGTTTGAGCTCGATGCCGTTATCCAACTGCACGTTGGTGCCGAGGTCGGCGCGATAACGCGAGGCCGATAACGCCAGTTGCGTGCCCTCGGCATTAAGGAACTGATTGTAGTCGACGCGGTAGTAATGCTCGTGGTCAGCACCCGGTGGGAATAATCCACTGAGACTCAGTTGTTCACCCATGGCGGTGTGCGAGTTGCTGCTGATGCCGAGCAATGCCTGGGTGCCGTTACGGTTGTCTTCGGTGGCGTTGAGGCTGCTGGTGAACGATTTACGGCTGGCCTGGACAAGCAGGTAAGCCCCGCCGTCGGTGGTACCCGGCGGTGGCACCTGGGCTTGCATCGTCACGCCGGGAATGCGGCTCATCAGTGTGGTGTAGCGTTCAAAGGTCTTGCGCGTCAGGGGCCGTTGCGCCTGGAGTTTGGCCACCAGCTTGTCCAGCAGGCCCTTGACCCGCCCGACGTCGCCCGTCAGTTGGTAATCCTTGATGTAACCCTCCACCAGCACCACACGTGCCACGCCGTTATCGAAGCTTTGCTGAGGCAGAAAGGCGTAGGACAACAAATAGCCGTCCTGTTGATAACGGCGGGTGATGCTGCGCGTGGCTTCGATCAGGTCGGCGACACTGCTTTCCCGGCCAAGCAACGGCTGGTACAACGCGGCCAGCTCGCTGAGTGGATAAATCGTCCCGCCTTCGATCTGCAGGGTTTTGATTGTGACCTTGGTGCTCATCAGCAGTGGCTGGGCCTGGGCCGCACCGGGATCCGGCACCTGCAAGGGGGCCGCGGTCGGACGGTAGGCATCGGCCGGCAGGTTGGGAACGGGAAGGTTGCGGATTGTGTCGTTGCTGTTGAGGAAGCCGGGAAGTGTGTCTGCGAGGGCGCAGGTACCGAGGCTGAGTAGAAGCAGTGACGCGGCTACGCGCATAAAACGTTCCCTGTTCAATCGTTCCAAATAGTGCGGGAAAGCGGCGCAAGGCATCGGTGACGTCTTGCGCCGCTGACGGCAGCTAACGTGATGGATTGTTCAGCAGACTACCCAGGCCACCCCCTGCAGTACCGCCATTGACCAGCCCGCCCGCAGCGGTGACGGTATTGCCCAACGAGGTCACGGTGTTGCCGAGCGACGTGCCGACCGGATTGGAATTGCTGGCGACAATAGCCCCGCCGAGGTTCGCGACTGCACCACCCGCCTGGCTGGTGAGGCCGGCGACCGGGGCGCCTATGCCCGTGGCCGCGCCCACATTTTGCGTGACCCCGCTGACGGTTCCGACCACCGGACCAAGCGCGGTGCCGAGGTTGCTGCCCACCGTGGCCAATGGTGCGGTAGGTCCGGTGTTGGCAATACCCGAACCGCCCAATGCGCCGCCCACGCTGGCGACGAGATTGCCGCCTGCGACCGCGTTGTTGGCGGCGGCATTGATCACCCCGTTGCCGCCGTTCAGGCCTTGGCCGAGATTGACCACTGCGCCGCCCACGGTTTCAAACAGCCCATTACCACCCGTTCCCGAGCCCGTTCCATTGGATACCAGGCCGCCGGACTTGCCGACCGCGGTCCCGGTATTGCTCAAGGCATTCCCGAGGGTGTTGGTCACCGCGTTGCCGCCACCGGCATCGGTTACGCGATCTCCCACACCGTTGACAGTGTCGCCGACTTGCTTGATTGCACCTTTGAGCGGAGCACCCAGACCCGTGGCATCACCGACGTTTTGGGTGGTGTTTTCCACCAGGGCGATGACCGGAACGAGTGCGTCGCCGGTTTCCCGGGTCACCGACCTCAGCGGACCGCTGGTGGTGACGGTGCTCAAGGTGTCGCCGAGCATGGTGACCTTCTGGCCGACGCCATCGAGCACCGGTGCGACCCGAGTCACCACGCCACCCGCTACCGGAATGCTGCTGGTAGCGGTGGTCAGTTTGCCGCTGACATCGGAAACGCCATTACCCACATCCTGCACTACACCGCCCACGGCGGAAGCGGTGACACCCAGCCCGTTCGGATCGGTGCCCAGTTTACCCACGCCATTGGCCACGCCATCACCCAGCGTGGTCACCACATTGCCGGCCGTGTTGGCGACGCTTTGCACCACACCGCCGGCTACCGGAACCGAACTCAGCGAGTCGCCGATCTGTCCCACGCCATCGCCAAGGCCACTGACCGTGGTGCCGACATCCTGAACCAGCGTGGTGGTCACCAGCGGCGCACCGGCCGACGGGGGCGTTCCGCCCGAACCGCCTGATCCGCCTCCCGAACTCCCGCCTGAACCATCCCCTGTACCGCCACCACCTGCCCCGGCACTGGCCGAGCTATCGGGTGAACTGCTGCCGGAACTGCTGTGATGACCGCCACCGCCACTGCTGCAACCGCCAAGGCCCAACGAAAGGATGAGGGCCAGGGCTGTTGCCGATTTACACCATGCTGGATTTTTCATGGAGAGATTCCTTGCATCTGTAACAACGTCGTGGGGTCGATAGCTCACCGTTCGTGTGGGCGGCGAAGCCTTCGTCCGTTGTTTACATGAAAGTCGCAAGGTCTCTGGTGCGCCATTCTCCAATTGGTATTAACACCTTGGATACTGGCCTGCTGATACAGGTTTGCTGGCCGCTCGTTCCATCGCGAACGAGCGATAATCGCGTCAGGCGATCGGCTGCCAATGGCCGGCCATGTGTTCAAGATCCCCAGTACCCAGCAACTGGAACTCACCACTGGAACCTGCCGCACTGGCGAGCAGGAACACATCGCCTGGCAGTCGCACCGGTTTGCGAAACTGCACGCTGATCTCGATGTTTGCCGCCGGCAAATGCTCCGCCAACGCGGCAAGCGTACGAGCCTTGAGCCACAACCCATGGGCGATCGCCTGGGGAAAGCCGAACAGTTTCGCGCTCGCGGCACTGAGGTGAATCGGGTTGTAGTCGCCGGACACCCTGGCGTACTGGCGACCAATGTCCGCCGGCGCTTTCCAGCGGGTCACTTCGCTTTGCACCCGTGTGGTCTGCAGCTCATGTTCCACCGGCTCGCCTTCGAGTTTCACCCCGCGACACAGCATTTGGCTTTGCGCTTGCCACAGCGGCCCCAACTGGTCGTCGAGCGTCGTCACCAGCTCGAAGGTTGCCCCCTTGGCATGAGGTTGCAGGTTCTCCACGTGCACGCCGACCCGAACGCGACTCACGCCACCCAGAGGGCGAAAGACACGAATGCGATTGCTCAAATGAATCAGCCCCAGCAACGGAAAGGGAAATGCCTTGTCCGTGAGCAGTTGCATCTGCAATGCAAACGCCAGGATGTGTGGGTACGTCGGCGGCAATAATCCACTGTCGGCAAAGCCGCAGACGCGGCGGTACTCGGCCAGCGCTTTGGCATCGACATCGACCCAGCAACGCAACCCGGTGCCTGGCAATGTGGTGCCCGTGATCTTGCGTCGCACGGCGGCCCGCGCATACAACCCTGGCAGGTTGGGTTCACGGTCGAGTGTGTTCCAGTCGGTCATCATCGTTAAGCCCCCAGAACGCTTTGGCCGCAGACCCGCAATGCCTGTCCTGTGAACGCACCCGTGCCGGGCTGCGCCAGCCAGGCCACCGCCTCGGCCACGTCCTGCGGCAAGCCGCCCTGGCCCAGCGAGCTCATGCGCCGGCCCGCTTCGCGCAAGCCAAAGGGAATGTGCGCCGTCATCTGGGTTTCGATGAAGCCCGGCGCCACCGCGTTGATACTGATCCCACGCTCATGCAGCAACGGTGCCCAGGCTTGCGCCAAACCGATCAAGCCGGCCTTGCTCGCTGCGTAGTTGGTCTGGCCGCGATTGCCGGCAATGCCGCTGATGGAGGCCAGCAGAATCACCCGGCCGTTGTCTCGCAACGTGCCGCTGTCGAGCAGGGCCTTGGTCAGCACCTGAGGGGCATTGAGATTGACCGCAAGCACGGCATCCCAGAACTCCGGAGTCATGTTGGCCAAGGTTTTATCCCGGGTGATGCCGGCGTTGTGCACCACGATGTCGACCCCGTCAGGCAACTGTTCCATCAATTGCGCGGCGGCATCTTCGGCGCAGATATCCAGGGTAATGCTGCGTCCGCCAAGCCTCGAAGCCAGGGCTTCAAGATCGGTCCTGGCAGGGGGGACATCCAGGAGAATGACGTCGGCACCGTCTCGGGCCAGGGTTTCGGCAATCGAGGCTCCAATGCCCCGCGCTGCGCCCGTCACCAGAGCCTTGCGCCCCGCCAATGGCCGCGTCCAGTCGGTGACGGGGGTATCGCAGGCATTCAAGCGGATCACCTGGCCGGACACGAATGCACTCTTGGGCGAGAGGAAAAACCGCAGCGGGCCTTCCAGTTGATCCTCGGCGCCTTCGCCAACCTGAATCAACTGCAAGGTGCCTCCACTGCGAAGCTCCTTGGCCAGTGAACGGCTGAAGCCCTCAAGAGCCCGTTGTGCGCTGGCGGCAAACGGATCGCGCAGATCCTGCGGTGCGCGCCCGAGAATCACCAGATGAGCGCTGTGGTCGAGGTTCTTCATGATCGGCTGAAAGAACTCACGTAACTGCTTCAAGGCGTCGGTGTGCACCAGCTCAGTGGCATCGAACACCACCGCCTTGAGTTTCGGGCCGTGGCCGGGGATCCACGCCGTCGCCAACGAAGGCCCGGTGCCATAGCTGTAGATGGCATCGGTCAGGCGATTGGCGAAAGCACTGACTTTCTGCGCCAGTGGCCCGCCGCCGATCAGCAGTGCGCCCTCGACCGGCCGAAGCCGGCCAGCTTGCCAGCGCTCCAGCCGTACCGGCGACGGCAGACCCAGGGCCCCAACCAGTCGATGGCCGATGGACGAATTGGCAAAGTCGATATAGCGGTCAGACATGGAACGCGCTCCGGTAGCTGGGGTTCAAAGTGTGGACCACGAATGGCAATCGGTCGTTCGATTCCCGGGATAAGGCCTACGCTTGGACAGGATAGGCCGTTTCGCCCCAGGCATTTCCAGGGCGTTACGGGGCTGTCCAGGGGGATTCGGTTCTATGTCGAGATATTTCATCAGGAGCTTTTCATGACTCGTCGCGTCGCGATCATCGGTGGTAACCGCATTCCTTTCGCCCGTTCCAATGGGCCGTACGCCACTGCGAGTAATCAGTCGATGCTCACGGCGGCGCTTGAGGGCCTGATCGAACGGTTCAACCTGCACGGCCTGCGCATGGGCGAAGTGGTGGCCGGTGCGGTGCTCAAGCATTCGCGCGACTTCAACCTGACCCGCGAATGTGTGCTCGGCTCGCGGCTGTCGCCGACCACCCCGGCCTACGACATTCAGCAGGCGTGCGGCACTGGCCTGGAGGCGGCATTGCTGGTGGCCAACAAGATCGCGCTGGGCCAGATCGACTGCGGCATTGCCGGCGGGGTCGATACCACGTCCGACGCGCCCATCGGCATCAACGAGGGGCTGCGCCGGATCCTGTTGCAAGCCAATCGCGGCAAAACCATGGGCGACAAACTGAAGACGTTCCTGCAATTGCGTCCCGGCCATCTCATCCCCGAGTTTCCCCCGCAATGGCGAGCCGCGCACCGGCCTTTCCATGGGCGAGCACTGTGAATTAATGGCGCAGACCTGGAGCATCCCGCGCGCCGAGCAGGATCAGCTTGCGCTGGAGAGCCATCACAAAATGGCCGCCGCCTATGCCGAAGGCTGGCATAACGACCTGATGACGCCATTTCTCGGTCTGACCCGCGACAACAACCTGCGCCCGGACCTGAGCCTGGAGAAACTGGCTTCACTCAAACCCGCCTTCGAGAAGAGCGCCAAGGGGACGCTGACGGCGGGCAACTCGACGCCGTTGACCGACGGTGCGTCGCTGGTGCTGCTGGGCAGTGAGGAGTGGGCCAGGGAACGAGGCTTGCCCATCCTGGCTTACCTGCGCGATGGCGAGGCCGGCGCGGTGGATTTTGTCAACGGCGCCGAAGGTTTGCTGATGGCGCCGGTGTACGCGGTGCCTCGTCTGCTCGCGCGCAATGGTCTGACGCTGCAGGACTTCGATTACTACGAAATCCATGAGGCGTTCGCCGCGCAGGTGCTCTGTACCCTGAAAGCCTGGGAAGATGCCGATTACTGCCAGACCCGCTTGGGCCTGGATGCACCGCTGGGTTCTATCGACCGCAGCCGGCTCAACGTCAAGGGCAGCTCGCTGGCGGCAGGGCATCCGTTCGCGGCGACCGGTGGGCGGATTGTGGCGAACCTGGCGAAATTGCTCGATGCGGCCGGGAAGGGCAGGGGCCTGATTTCGATCTGTGCGGCGGGTGGGCAAGGCGTGACGGCGATCATCGAACGTTGACCGGACGATCTGTTAAAACCAGGTCCCACGCTGATTGGTGGTGTTGAATAGATAAGGCACTTGCCCTACTGTCCATCTACCACCTGCCCATCTACACAAGGCCCCTGAATGCCGTCCAACGGACAACTGACCCTGGAACGCACCATTCCAGTCCTCGGGGCTTTGCCACGCCCCCTCTACGCCCGGGTCGAAAGCCTCAACGCCGGTTCCTGGACCCCGTCCCACCGCCATGACTGGGTGCAATTCTCCTACGCCATCAGCGGCGTTCTCGGCGTGCACACCGCCGAGGGCAGTTACTTTGCGCCTCCGCAGTGGGGGATCTGGATTCCGGCGGATTTTGACCATCAGGTCGTGACGTCGATGCGCGCCGAGATGCGCAGCCTGTATGTGCGCCGCGAAGACTGCCAGTGGGCGCCGGAGCGGTGTCGGGTGCTGGAGGTGACGCCGTTGGCGCGGGAGTTGATCAAGAGCTTTTGCCAACTGCCTGTGGAGTATCCACAGGGGGACAGCCCACAGGCGCGGCTGGTGAGTGTGCTGCTGGATCAATTGGCCAGCCTGCCGGAAGTCGGTTTTTCATTGCCGTTGCCGCGCCATGAGCGTTTGCTGGGGCTGTGCAACGAGCTGATCGAAAGTCCCGAGCACAACGTGACGTTGCAGCAATGGGCGCTACGCTTGGGGACGTCGGAGAAAACCCTGACGCGCCTGTTCCAGCGCGAAACCGGCTTGAGCTTTCGCGGCTGGCGCCAGCGCATGCGATTGCTGTCGTCGTTGAGCCTGCTGGAGGAGGGCGCGAGTGTGACCGACACCGCGTTGGCCTGTGGGTATGACTCCACATCGGCGTTTATCGCGGCGTTCAAAGGGTTGTTCGGATTTACCCCAGGGGAGTTGTTCCGCCAGTAAACGCCAATCGTCGGAACGCCGCCCGGAGCCTGCTCGCGATAGGTCACCCCGGTTCAGATCAGGTCTTGAACCTGCGCACTAACCCATCCAGCTCACTGGACAGCCCTGCCAGGCTCTGGGAGTCGAGCCGCGCCGAGTTCGCCAGTTCCGCCACCAACTGCGCATCGCCATGAATCTGGCTGATGTGGCGGTTGATATCTTCGGCCACCTGATGTTGCTCTTCTGCCGCCGTGGCGATTTGGGTGTTCATGTCTCGGATCACGTCCACCGACTCACGAATCTGCCCGAAGCTGCTACGCGCTTCGCCGATGCGGGTGACAGATTGCTGGGACACTTCCAGGCTCGCATGCATCTGTTGCGTCACTTCGCTGGTGCGCTTGGCGAGGTTGCCCAGCAGGCCGTCGATTTCCGCCGTGGAGTCGGCGGTACGCTTGGCCAGCGCGCGCACTTCGTCGGCCACCACCGCAAAGCCGCGACCCTGCTCACCGGCCCGGGCCGCTTCGATGGCGGCGTTGAGCGCCAGCAGGTTGGTCTGTTCGGCAATCGAACGAATCGTCCCGAGAATCGACTGGATGTCGTTGCTGTCACGTTCCAGTTGTTGCATCGATTGCGCCGATTGTTCGATTTCCTGACTCAGGCGATCCACGCTATTGACCGCCGCGTCGATCTGCAACTGACCTTCATGGGCCTGGCGCTGGCCACTGTCGGCCGATTCGGCGGCCTGACTGCAGGAGCGTGCGACTTCGTTGGCGGTGGCGACCATTTCGTGGAACGCGGTGGAAACCATGTCCACGGCTTCACGCTGGCGCCCGGCCGCTTCGGCCATGTCGTGGGACACCTGCGTGGAGCTCTTGGAGGTGTCGAGGATCTTGCTCGCGGCGCCGCCAATGCTCTGGATCAGGTTGCGAATTGCCGCCAGGAACTGGTTGAACCAGTTGGCCAGTTGCGCGGTTTCATCGCGGCCGCGGATTTGCAGGCTCCGGGTCAGGTCGCCTTCACCCTGGGCGATACCTTCCAGGCCACTGGCCACACTGCGGATCGGGCGTACGATGAGGCTGGCGAAACTGGCCCCGACTACGGCAAACAGCACGGCCAGCACGGCAGCGATGATTGCGATCAACCAGGTCAGTTGGGTCGCGGAGCTCATGACTTCGCTTTGCTTGATCAGGCCGATGAAGGTCCAGCCCAGTTGCTCGGACGGCCACACATTGGCCATGTAGCGCTCGCCGTTCAGCTCCACCTCGACCAGTCCTTTGCCGGCCTTGGCCAGTTGCGCGTAACCGTCGCCGAGGCTGCCCAAGGCCTTGAAGTTATGTTCTGGCTGCTTCGGGTCCACCAGCACGGTGCCGTTGTTTTCCAGCAGCATCAGGTAACCGGTTTCACCCAGTTTGATCTGCTTGACGATCTCGGTGAGTTGCTTGAGCGATACGTCGATGTTGACCACGCCACCCTGGGCACCCAACTGATTGGCCACGGCACGAACAGTACTCACCAGCACGGCGTCATCGCCTGCCCAGTAATAGGCCTCGGTGCGCACGGTCTTGCCCGGGTTGGCCATGGCCGTCTTGTACCAGGGGCGAATGCGCGGGTCGTAGTTGGACATTTTTGCGTCGCCCGGCCAGAACGCATAACCGCCACTGGACAGGCCGTAGGACACGTAGGCGTAAGCTGGATGGCTGGCGGCCAGCGCGGAAAACAGTTCAAACAGCTTGGTGTCGATTTCGGTATCGGGAATCTGGGCAGCATCAGCGCTGACGCGGCTTTTCACGCTGGCATCGGCATTTTTCACCAATGGCTGGTTCGCCAGGTACTCGACGTTCTGGCTGATACCGTCGAAAAACAACTGCATGGCGTTGGCGACCTGGCGAATCTCACGGCCACTGCCGTCGACGAAATCGTCCTTGGCGTCACCGCGAAGATTCAGCACCACCAGCGTGGCGACCAGTACCACGGGCAAGCAGGCGATGATTGCAAAAGCCCATGTCAACTTCTGTTTGATGTTCATCCGCGCTCCATATTTTCTTGTAACCCACGCAGTGCAGAGGACTCGCGGAATTATTGGCAGCCGTAAACGGTATTGTTGAACCCGATCCTGGGTGCGACGTCTTCTTTTAAGGAAGAGATCGTCGGACAATTCACTTTGTTACTGAAGACTTCGGCTGCTCGCGCGGGAAATTGAGGAATGATGGAAAAAATCCTACGAAAGGAGTCGCTGCGGTATGTCGAACTCTGTCGCCAATGCCCTCGCGCCCCTTCTTCAACGAGGGCAGCGGGCTCGGCTATGATCCTTGACGGTCTATGAACCTCAACGCAACGGGCCGGTTTTTTCGGCACATTGTGTGCATCTGCATCGTTCACAGGTCGGCAACCCCCTCCCGCCAATGAGTGGATTGCCGTATAACGAATGACTTTCGCGTGTTTGGTAATAAAGGACCCAGAATAAAAGCTGATGAAGACTCCAAAACGCATTGAACCCCTGATCGAGGACGGTCTGGTCGACGAGGTGCTGCGCCCACTGATGAGTGGTAAAGAAGCAGCTGTTTATGTAGTGCGCTGCGGCAATCAGTTGCGTTGCGCGAAGGTCTACAAGGAGGCGAACAAACGCAGTTTCCGCCAGGCGGCCGAGTATCAGGAAGGCCGCAAGGTCCGCAACAGTCGGCAGGCCCGAGCCATGGCCAAAGGCTCCAAGTTTGGCCGCAAGGAGACCGAAGACGCCTGGCAGAACGCCGAAGTGGCGGCGCTGTTCCGTCTGGCCAATGCCGGTGTGCGAGTGCCCAAGCCGTACGACTTCCTCGAAGGCGTGTTGCTGATGGAATTGGTGGCCGACGAATACGGCGATGCCGCGCCACGCTTGAACGATGTGGTGCTGGAACCGGACCAGGCACGTGAATATCACGCGTTCCTGATCTCCCAGATCGTGCTCATGCTGTGTACTGGCCTGGTGCACGGTGACCTGTCGGAGTTCAACGTGCTGCTGACGCCGACCGGTCCGGTGATCATTGACCTGCCGCAAGCGGTGGACGCTGCAGGTAACAATCACGCGTTCAGCATGCTGGAGCGGGATGTGGGCAACATGGCGTCCTACTTCGGGCGGTTTGCCCCGGAGCTGAAACAGACCCGTTACGCCAAGGAAATGTGGGCGTTGTACGAGGCTGGCACCTTGCAGCCGAGCAGTGTCCTGACCGGGGAGTTTGCCGATACGGAAGAACTGGCCGATGTTGGCGGGGTCATGCGTGAAATCGAAGCGGCGCGCCGTGAAGAAGAGCGCAAGCAGGCGGCCCGCGCGGCGGATGATGCGCCACCGAGCAAGGGGGGCGAGGAGCCGCCACCGCCTTGGTTGCAGTGAGGGGTTGAATCAGGAAACCGGCTTCGGCCGGTTTTTTGTGGGCATGGTTTTGGTGGGGTGGTGTCTTTGAGGGCCTCATCGCGGGCAAGCCCGCTCCCACAGGGGATTTTCAGTGCTCATCAGATCACTGTAGGAGCGGGCTTGCCCGCGATGGCGGCCTCCCAGTCATTGAGCAACCTCAGGCACAACACCCCGAAGCCAGGTTCTTCAGGATCGGGCAATCGGGCCGGTGATCGCCCTGACAATGCTCTACCAAGTCCTGCAGGGTATCGCGCAACTGTCCCAGTTCGCGGATCTTCTGCTCCAGCTCCTCGATGTGCTGGCGCGCCAGCGCCTTCACGTCGGCACTGGCACGCTGGCGGTCCTGCCACAGGGCCAGCAGCTTGCCGACCTCCTCCAGGGAGAACCCCAGGTCCCGGGAGCGTTTGATAAACGCCAGGGTATGCAAGTCGTCATCGCCGTACAGCCGATAGCCACTGTCAGTGCGATGGGCCGCCTTGAGCAATCCGATGGACTCGTAGTAGCGGATCATCTTCGCGCTCAGGCCGCTTTGGCGGGCTGCTTGGCCGATGTTCATCGGATGTCCTCCAGGTCCTTGGGTGTCCAGGTTTTCAACAGTAGCGCATTGCTCACCACGCTGACGCTCGACAGCGCCATCGCCGCACCGGCCAGCACCGGGTTGAGAAAACCGAAAGCCGCCAGCGGGATACCGATCAGGTTATAGACGAAGGCCCAGAAGAGGTTCTGGCGAATTTTCGCGTAGGTCCTTCGGCTGATCTCCAGCGCGGCGGGCACCAGGCGTGGATCGCCGCGCATGAGGGTGATCCCGGCTGCGTGCATGGCCACGTCGGTGCCGCCCCCCATGGCGATGCCGATGTCGGCGGCGGCCAGGGCAGGGGCGTCGTTAATGCCGTCGCCGACCATGGCCACCACTGCGGTTTTCTTCAGTGCCGCGACGGTGGCGGCTTTATCGGCGGGGAGTACCTCGGCGTGGACATCCTCGATGCCCAGCGCTTCGGCCACCACCCTGGCGCTGCCGCGATTGTCACCGGTCAGCAAGTGACTGCTGATCTGGCGGCTGCGCAGCTGTTGCACGGTTTGCAACGCGCCAGGCTTGAGGGTGTCGCCAAACGCGAACAGGCCCAGCACATGTGGCTGTGGTGTTTGGGCGATGAGCCAGGACAGGGTGCGGCCTTCGGTTTCCCAAGCGGTGGCGGAGTCGGCGAGCGCTCCGGCGTCCAGCCCGCTTTCTTGAAGCAGGCGTCGATTGCCCAGCGCCAACCGCCGGCCCTCGAGGGTGCCCGCGATGCCACGGCCAGTCAGCGATTGGCTGTCGCTGACGTCTGCCACCTGCAAGCCGCGTTCGGCGCATTCGTCCAGTACTGCCTTGGCCAGTGGGTGTTCGCTGCCGCGTTGCAGGGCGCCAGCCATTTGCAGAAGGGCGGCTTCGTCACCGTCGAGGGCACTCAGGTGGGCGATGCGCGGCGCGCCCGACGTCAGCGTGCCGGTCTTGTCGAACACCACGGCGCTGACGGCGTGGGCACGCTCCAGGGCTTCGGCATCCTTGATCAGGATGCCGTGGCGCGCCGCCACGCCGGTGCCGGCCATGATCGCGGTTGGCGTGGCCAGCCCAAGGGCGCAGGGGCAGGCGATCACCAATACCGCGACGGCATTGATCAACGCGGTTTCCATCGGCGCCCCGTACAGCCACCATCCGATCAGGGTTGCCAGGGCGATCAGCAGGACTGTCGGCACGAATACCTGGCTGACTTTGTCCACCAGTTTCTGGATCGGCGCTTTCGCCGCCTGGGCGTCTTCCACCAGGCGGATGATCCGTGCCAATACGGTTTCAGCGCCCAGGGCCTGGGTGCGGACCAGCAATCGACCCTCGCCATTGATGGCGCCACCGGTGACCTTGTCGCCGGGCCGTTTTGGCACGGGCAGGCTCTCGCCGCTGATCAACGCTTCGTCGGCATGGCTCTGGCCATCAATCACTTCGCCGTCGACCGGGAAACGTTCTCCGGGTTTGACCAGCACCTGATCATTGAGGCGCAACGCGCTGATGGCGACCTCTTGCTCGCGCCCGTCGATCACCTGGATCGCCCTTTCGGGGCGTAGCGCTTCGAGGGCGCGGATGGCACTGGCGGTCTGGCGTTTGGCGCGGCTTTCCAGGTATTTGCCCAGCAGCACCAGCGCGATCACCACCGCCGACGCTTCGAAATACAGATGCGGCATGCGCCCGGCGGCCGTGGCCCATTCATAGAGACTCAGGCCGTAGCCGGCGCTGGTGCCGAGGGCGACCAGCAGGTCCATGTTACCCGCACCGGCCCGCACGGCTTTCCACGCGGCCACATAAAAGCGTGCACCGAAGACGAATTGCACCGGCGTGGCGAGGGCAAATTGCACCCAGGCGGGGAGCATCCAGTGCACACCGAACGGTTGCAGCAGCATCGGCAGCACCAGTGGCAAGGCGAGGACTATGGCGAGGATCAGCGCCCAACGCTCCCGGCGCAGATGTTGCTGTTGCCTGTCGAGGGGCGGGTGCTCCAGGTCCCGGACGCTGGCGCTGTAACCGGCCTTGGTCACGGCGTCGATGAGGGTTTGAGACGTGACCTGTCCGAGCAATTCAAGGTGAGCGCGTTCGTTGGCCAGATTGACGCTGACGCTTTTGACCCCCGGGACTTTGCCCAGTGCCCGTTCAACCCGGCCAACGCACGATGCGCAGGTCATGCCCTCGATGCTCAATTCCACGCTGTGCCGCGGCACGCTGTAGCCCGCTTGCGCCACTGCGTCGATCAAGGCTGGCAGGCTGTCGCGGGGCGCTTGCACGCGCGCCTGTTCGGTGGCCAGGTTGACGCTGACGGCCGAGGCGCCAATGACTTTGCTCAAGGCACGCTCGACACGCCCGGCGCAGCTGGCGCAGGTCATGCCGGCAATCGGCAGATCGAAAGTGGTGGATTCGGACATCGGTCGCGCTCCCTGTAGAAGATGCCTACAGGTTCAACCTTGCCATGCGGGCAAGGTCAAGCGCCATGTTCCAGATCAATTGAACGTGTCAGTAATCCAGAGCCGTTCGCTTGAGGTACATGCCTTCCTGGGTCATGGCGATCCGGTACTTCAACACGTCCCCGGCCTTGAGGGTGATGACCTGCGAACCCGGCGCCAGCATTCCCGGATTGCAACCCTGTGCCTGGCCTGGCAGCAGTTTCAGGCGCAGCGAGACATTACCCGGCGGCAGGTTGAACGAGATGCTCTGCTCCTGGAACAATCGGGCCGACAGTTGATCCTGCAAGTACACGCCGATTTCGCAACTGGTCGACACTTCCAGGCGCTCGCGGGAAATGATCAGGACACCGTAATCCTCACCGGCAGCGTTGACCGAGGGCATGGCGGCGAAAAGGCTGAGTAAGCCAAACAGGCTGAAAGCTGACCAGCGCATGGCTGAATCTCCACGGATCGAGTCATTGATGCGCGTAGCTTGGCCGAGCCAGACGCCGATTGCCAGCCCGGCAGCGAAATGCAGAACTTGACCTTGCCATGGTGGAAAGGTCGAGACTGTGCGCAACCTCACTTAACAGGAGTCATTGCATGCAAGTGTTCAACGTTCAAGGCATGTCTTGCGGCCATTGCGTCAAGGCCATCACCCAGGCGCTGCAAGCGGCGGATCCGGCGGCCAGCGTGCGGGTCGACCTGGCTGCAAAGGAAGTCGGTGTTGAAAGTGCTTTGACCGCGGAGCAGGTGATCGCCGCGATCAGTGAAGAAGGTTATGAGGTGAAAGTTGCCTGAAGTCATGTAACCGATGAATTTTGATCGTTAGCGAACTATCGGAATGTTCAAGGCGTCCTCGCGCGGCTAGACTGTGAGACCGCAGACCTCAGCCGCACTGGATGCCTGATGAACCTCCGTACCATTTTGATACTTGGCGCCCTGAGCGCTTTTGGGCCGCTCGCGATCGATTTCTACCTGCCCGCTTTCCCGGCCATGGCGCTGGCGTTCGGCACGGATGAACAGCACGTTCAGCTGACGCTGGCGGCCTACTTCCTCGGCCTGTCCATCGGCCAACTGGCATACGGCCCGGTCGCAGATCGTTTTGGTCGGCGGGTCCCGCTGCTGGTGGGCGTCGGCCTGTTCACGGTCGCGTCCCTGGCATGTGCCTTCGCACCGAATCTGGAATGGCTCATGGTGGCGCGCTTCGTCCAGGCGCTGGGTGGCTGCGCGGGGATGGTGATCTCCCGGGCGATCGTCAGTGACAAATGCGATGCAGTCGGAGCGGCCAAGGTCTTTTCCCAACTGATGCTGGTCATGGGCCTGGCGCCGATTCTCGCGCCGATGCTGGGCGGGTTACTGGTCAACTCCACCGGCTGGCAGTCGATCTTCCTGGCGTTGACCGGCTTCAGTGCGTTGGCAGCTCTGGCGGTTGCACTTGGGTTGCCGGAAAGCATGCCCGAGCATCTGCCTCGTCAACCGTTGTCCGGTGCATTGCGTCAGTATGGGCGCTTGCTCAAAGACCCGATCTTTCTGGGGCACGCCCTGACCGGGGGCATCGCGATAGCGGGGATGTTTGCCTACATCGCCGGTTCACCGTTTGTGTTTATCAAGCTCTATGGCGTGCCAGCCGAACACTTCGGCTGGCTGTTCGGCACCAACGCGGCAGGTTTCATTCTGGTGGCGCAGGTCAATGCGCGATTGCTGGCCAAGCGCGGTCCCGCGTTTCTGCTGGCGCGCACAGTATGGATTTACCTGGCGGCAGCCCTGGCGCTGCTGGCCGTCAGCTCATTGCGCACCGAACAGTTGTGGCCCTTGCTGGTGCCGTTGTTCATCTGCATCGCCAGCCTCGGTTGCATTCTGCCCAACGCGTCTGCCTGCGCCATGACTGGCCAGGGGGCGCGTGCCGGCAGTGCCTCGGCGCTGATGGGATGCCTGCAGTTCAGCGTCGCCGCCGGTGCGGCGTCGCTGGTGGGAATTCTGTATGACGGCAGTGCCATGCCGATGGCGATGGTCATCAGCCTGTGCGCGATTCTGGTGGTGAGTGTCGCGATGTTCACCCGGCGCCTGCAAAATGCGCGCGCAGTGGCGCAAGCCCAGGTCTGAGAAAGTCTCAGCCAGCAGCGCGGTGCTGGTAAACCGGCATGGGGTGAGGGGCGTGCAAGCGCGCTTCAAGGGTTCGGGTAAAGGCGCGGGCTTCGGCTTCGCTGCGGAAGTTGACCACGTGTTGATCCAGAAGGACCTGCCACTGGGATTTTGCCAATTCTTTTATCAGGATCTTCATTGCTGACCTCCTCGGTTAAAAGATTGCATCGCAGAGATCACGATTGTAGACCCCCATGCAATCAAAACCATGACAACGATCAACGTTCGGACTGACGGCGCCGCCCGTGCGGGCGGCGCTTGTTTCAACGTATTTCAGAAGCCTTCAAGGACAATCTTGCCCTTGGATTTTCCACTTTCCAGTAGTTCATGGGCTCGGCGCAGGTTGGTGGCGTTGATCGTGCCGAAGTGCTCGCCGACTGTGGTTTTCAGCGTCCCGGCATCGATCAGCTCCGCCACCCGGTTGAGCAGTTTGTGTTGTTCGATCATGTCAGCGGTTTCGAACAGCGAACGGGTGTACATGAATTCCCAGTGCAGTGACAGGCTCTTGCGCTTGAGCTTGGTCACGTCCAGCGCTTTCGGATCGTCGATCAGCGCGAGTTTGCCTTGTGGGGCCAGGGCTTCGACCAACTGATCCAGATGCTGATCGGTCTGGGTCAGGCTGGCGACGTGCGTCACGTGCTCAAGGCCTGCGCGTTTCAATTCTTCGCTCAGCGGCTGGCTGTGATCGACGACCAGGTCGGCGCCCAGTTCACGCACCCAGCTTTGGGTCTGGGGCCGGGAAGCGGTGCCGATGACGTTCAGCCCGGTCAACTGGCTGGCCAGTTGCGTGAGGATCGAGCCGACACCGCCTGCGGCACCGACGATCAACAGGCTCTGGCCTTCATCGGTTTTGCCCTCGCGTATTTGCAGGCGTTCAAAGAGCAATTCCCACGCGGTGATGGCGGTCAGGGGCAGGGCGGCGGCTTCGGCGAAACCCAGGGATTTTGGCATATGGCCAACGATGCGCTCGTCCACCACGTGCAGTTCGCTGTTACCGCCCGCACGGGCGATGGAACCTGCGTAGAACACCTTGTCGCCGGCCTTGAACAGCGTCACTTCACTGCCCACCGCCTTGACCACGCCGGCCACGTCCCAACCCAGCACCTTGGCCGTGCCTGCCTCCGGCTGGACGTTCTGGCGAACTTTGGTGTCCACCGGGTTGACCGAAATGGCTTTGACTTCCACCAACAGGTCGCGTGGGCCGGCGGTCGGTTCGGGGAGCTCGATGTCCTGCAGGGATTTGGCGTCGCTGATCGCCAAGGAGGCGTAGTAGGCAATGGCTTTCATGGGGGACTCCAGAAGGTAATAAAAGAATGGGTCAAACCAGGGCGCGCAGGCGCTTGAGGTCGAAGTGTTCGATCAGCTCGCCGGCCGTGGCGCGAAAATGCTGGATGTGTGCGCTGGCGTCATGGGCCTGCAACGCCTCGTCGCTGTTCCATTGCTCGATCATGTAAAAGGCCTGCGGATTGGCCAGGTCCTGATGCAAATCGTATTGACCGCAGCCCGCTTCCGCGCGAGTTGGTTCAAGGAGCGCTCGAAGGTGTCGCTCGAGCGCGTCCTGTTGGCCGACTTTGGCAATCAGCGTGGCGATGGCGGTAAAAGGCTGGGACATGGTCGACTCCAGAATCAGGTTATTTGCGATGAGACAGATGATTGGCTATTTCATCGGAAGATAAAACCCGCTAAAAGCGCAGTCTCTTTCAATGAAATTTTGATAATGAGGCGTCGCGATGTTGCGCTTTGATGACCTGCAACTGTTCGTCCGGGCCGCGGACCTGGGTAGCTTGTCTGCCGCTGCCCGGGGCATGGACATGTCGGCGGCGGTTGCCAGCGCGGCGTTGAAGCGCATCGAGCAGCAACTCGGCGCCCGGTTGCTGGCCCGTTCCACGCGGAGCCTGCGCCTGACCGCTGAGGGTGAAGGTTTCCTTGAATACGCCCGGGCCGCGCTGGGTAATCTCGACGAAGGCCGTCGCTTGCTGGCCCGTGGCCAGGATCAAGTCAGTGGTGTGTTGCAGTTGTCGGCACCCTCGGATTTCGGGCGTAACCTGTTGCTGCCTTGGCTGGACGAGTTCCAGCGCGAGCACCCGCAACTGACCGTGCGTCTGTTGTTGGGCGACCGCATCGCCGACCTGTTTCGCCAACCCGTGGACATCGCCCTTCGCTATGGCGAGCCGGAAGATTCCAGCCTGGTGGCACTGCCCATCGCCCCACAGAATCGCCGCGTGCTGTGCGCCGCGCCCAGTTACCTGGCCACGCATGGCGAGCCGCGCCAATTGGAACAACTGGCGCAGCACAATTGCCTGTTGTACATGCTCGGCAGTCGAGTCCACGACCACTGGAGCTTTCACGACGGCAAACGTGAAGTCAGCCTGACCGTCAGCGGCGACCGCTTCAGCGACGATGCCGATGTGGTGCGCCTGTGGGCGGTGTCGGGTGCCGGCATCGCCTACAAATCCTGGCTGGATGTCGGCGCCGATGTGTTGGCCGGGCGTTTGAAAGTGCTGATGCCGGAGCTGCTGGGTGAGCGTGCTCCGCTGAATTTGCTGTGCGCCCATCGCGCTCAATTGAGTAAGCCGGTAAACCTTCTGCGGGAAATGCTTGCCAGCCGATGTACTCGTCTGGGCGGCCAATTTCCCGGGTTGGCAGGGGTTGATCTTTAGTCGCAGGCAAATAGCGAAATTTCTCTCAGTATCAATCACCACCAATGGTTTCCGAGGGGCAGGAACCGGGGGACAACACGCTTATACTAGCGCCCGTCTCATGTGTGCCCCACCAAGCTTGCCATGGCGGGGCCGCAGATGAGCCGATCGGCACTGCGGTCAATCACCTGTCTTTGCAAGTCTGCGAAGCAGCGGCTTGGGTGAGTGGATGGCTCTGCCCGGTTTATGGCGGTTTTCACGTCTTGGCCGAGGACACATTACTGGTCAAGATATCTCTGAGCAGTAGACGAAACGATTCAACAGGGAGTGAATACATGGAACATGCACCTTGCATCAGCCAGATTGCCACGTTGCTGTCTGACCCAAAGCGCAGCGCAATGATGTGGGCCTTGATGGACGGCGCGGCGCGGCAGGCTGAAGAACTGGCATTGCTGGCCCGTCTGTCGCCGTCTTCGGCCAGTGCGCATCTGGGGCGTTTGTCCGCCGGAGGGCTGTTGAAGGTCGAAACCCGTGGCCGCAAGCGATTCTTCCGGCTGGCCGCACCTGAGGTCGGCGCGGCGATAGAGGCGTTGGCCAGTGCGACGATCGCCAGTACCCCTCGGGACATCCCCGAGGTGTTCAAGCGCAATACGGCGCCTGTCCCTATTCGCCAGACTGCGCCATCGTCCTTGTTGCGTGCGCGCCTGTGCGACGATCATCTGGGAGGGACGCTGGCCGCGGACCTCTATCAGCGCCTGCTGGACGCAGGCTGGATCGAACAGTTCGATCATCGGGTGTCGATTACGCACAAGGGCGCCACCGAACTGGCGAACCGCGGTGTGTTCGTCCAGGCATTGGCGCACAGCACCAGCAAGGCTGCCTGTGCCTGTCCCGACTGGAGTGAGAGACGTCCGCACATGGGCGGGTCGCTTGGGGCGGCTTTGCTGCAGTTGTTCATGCAGTCCGGCTGGCTGAGCCTGCCGAATGACTCCCGTGCGCTGCACATCACCTCGGCAGGGCAGCGGGAAATCCATCGCTTCGCCAAGGAAACCGAGCTGGAAATGGCGTTGTAGGAGGGAGCCGGGGAGACCTGAATCATGTGGGAGCGGGCTTGCTCCCACATGGGTAGAGCGGCGCTGCTTACGGCTTGACCAACCGGGCATCCAGGCTGTTTTGCGCCAGGCGTTTGGCCTGGTCCTGGGTCATGCCCAGGTCGGTGTACAGCGCGTGGAAGTTCTCGGTCACGTAGCCGCCGAAGTACGCCGGGTCATCCGAGTTCACCGTGACCTTCACGCCGCGCTCGAGCATGTCGAGAATGTTGTGTTGGGACATATGGTCGAACACACAGAGCTTGGTGTTGGACAGCGGGCACACGGTCAACGGAATCTGCTCGTCAATGATCCGCTGCATCAGGCGCTCGTCTTCAATGGCGCGTACGCCATGGTCGATGCGCTGGATTTTCAGCAGGTCGAGGGCTTCCCAGATGTATTCCGGCGGGCCTTCTTCACCGGCGTGGGCAACGGTGAGGAAACCTTCGTGGCGGGCACGATCGAACACGCGCTGGAACTTGCTTGGCGGATGACCCATTTCCGAACTGTCGAGGCCGACGGCGACAAACGCATCACGGAACGGCAGCGCCTGATCGAGGGTTTTCTGGGCTTGCTCTTCGCTCAGGTGACGCAGGAAGCTCAGGATCAAACCGCTGGTGATGCCCAGTTGCTGCTCGCCATCTTTCAACGCGGCGGCGATGCCATTGAGGACCACTTCGAAGGCAATACCCCGGTCGGTGTGGGTCTGCGGATCGAAGAACGGTTCGGTGTGAACCACGTTCTGCGCCTTGCAGCGCAGCAGGTAGGCCCAGGTCAGGTCATAAAAATCCTGCGAGGTGCGCAGAACATCGGCGCCCTGGTAATAAAGGTCGAGAAATTCTTGCAGGTTGTTGAAGGCGTAGGCCTTGCGCAGGGTATCGACATCGTTCCACGGCAGCGCGATCTTGTTGCGTTCGGCCAGGGCGAACAGCAGCTCGGGTTCCAGCGAACCCTCGAGGTGCAGGTGGAGTTCTGCCTTGGGCAGGGCGTTCAGCCAATCGTACATGTGTTGAAATCTCATCAGGTGCAATGGCGGCATTCTACAGATGATCAAGGCGTTTATTGATAAAACCTGACTGGGCGGTTCATTCATTGCACGCCGAGACAACCATCGGGGACTAAGGTGTAACGAAACGTTAGCGGCGTCCCGCAGTCAGTAGCTCATGGCATCGCTTCGCGTCTTTCGGCATATAGGTCCGCAATGTTCACAATCCTCAAGCAAGAAAAGTTTCTGCTGCTGGCGCTGATCGCCGCATTCGTCGCCTACCCGCTGGAGCACTGGATGTTGCACAGCGGCCAGGTGATCGCGTTGATGGCCGGGCTGGTGCTGATTCTTTTCATCGTTGCTGCCTCCATGCGCGTTGCGCACCATGCGGAATTGCTGGCGGAGAAGGTCGGCGACCCTTATGGCACGATGATCCTGACGCTGGCAGCGGTGTTGGTTGAAGTGGTGATCCTGGCGATCATGATGAGTAATGAAGCATCGCCGACGTTGGTGCGCGATACGATCTACTCAGCCGTGATGCTCGACATCAACGGCATCCTTGGTCTTGCCGCGTTGATGGGCGGCATCAAGCACGGCGAACAGTCCTATAACGATGACTCTGCGCGCAGCTACAGCGTGATGATCCTCACGGCCATGGGTGTTTCGATGGTGGTGCCGGAGTTCATTCCGGAGGCCAAATGGAAAATGTATTCGGCTTTCACCATTGGGGCCATGGTCGTGCTCTACACATTGTTCCTGCGCATGCAGGTCGGGCCGCACAGTTACTTTTTCAGCTACAGCTATCCGGAAAAACGTCGTAGAAAAGAGTCCATGGAGCAGGAGCCAAAACCCGTCAGCCTGGCGCTGTCCATCGGCATCCTGGTGTTTGGCGTGATCGTGATTGGCGCCCTGGCAGAGGTCATGTCCAAGACGCTCGACCTGGGCCTGGAGGGCACGGGAGCACCGCCGGTGATCACAGCGATTCTGGTGGCGGCGATTTCCGCGGCGCCGGAGATCCTGACCGCATTGCGTGCTGCGCTGGCCAACCGCATGCAGTCGGTCGTCAACATCGCCATGGGGGCATCGTTGTCAACGGTGATCCTTACGGTGCCGGTGATGGAAGCGATGGCGCTCTACACCGGACAACCCTTTCAGATGGCGATGACGCCCGTGCAGACCGTGATGATTTTTCTCACGCTGATTGTCAGTGCGATCAACCTCAACGACGGCGAAACCAACGCCATTGAGGGGATGACCCACTTTGTGTTGTTCGCCACCTTCATCATGTTGTCGGTGTTGGGGCTGTAACGTTCCCTGTAGGAGCGAGCTTGCTCGCGATGCGTTATGACGGACACATTGATGGTGACTGACACACCGCTATCGCGAGCAAGCTCGCTCCTACAGGGGGAGTGTTGTGTCAGGTGCCGGCAATCAGTTGTTTCGCCGCTTGGCTGTGATCGGCAATCAGGCCTTTGAGATCCAGCCCTTCAACTTGTCCGTCGATCACCCGCCACTGGCCGCCGACCATGACTCGATCCGCCCGGTCCGCACCGCACAACAGCAGCGCCGACACCTGATCATGACTGCCGGAAAACCGCAGTTCATCGAGTTTGAACAGCGCAAGGTCTGCCTGTTTGCCTACCGCCAATTCACCAATGTCGCTGCGACCGAGCAACTGCGCTGAGCCCTTGGTCGCCCAACCCAGCACACGTTCCGGGGTGATCTTCTCGGCGCCGTACCGCAAGCGCTGTATGTACAGCGCTTGCCGTGCTTCGAGGATCATGTTCGACGCATCGTTGGACGCCGAGCCGTCCACGCCCAGGCCCAGTGGCGCCCCGGCATCGGTCAGTTCGATACTCGGGCAAATGCCGGAGGCCAGGCGCATGTTCGAGCTTGGGCAGTGACAAATACCGGTGCCGGCGGCGCCCAGGCGAGCGATTTCATCCGTGTTGAAATGGATGCCGTGGGCCAGCCAGGTACGCGGGCCGAGCCAGCCGACGCTGTCCAGGTAGTCCACCGTGCGCAGGCCGAAGCGTTGCAGGCAGAAATCTTCTTCGTCCAGGGTTTCGGCCAGGTGCGTGTGCAGACGTACATCGAGTTTGTTCGCCAACTCGGCGCTGGCCGACATGATGTCCTGGGTCACCGAGAACGGCGAGCAGGGCGCCAGGGCGATCTGGATTTGCGCGCCATCGCCACGTTCGTGGTACTCGGCAATCAGGCGCTGGCTGTCGTCGAGAATCACTTGGCCTTCCTGCACGGTTTGCTGCGGGGGCAGGCCGCCGTCCTTTTCGCCCAGGCTCATGGAACCGCGCGTCAGCATCGCGCGCATGCCCAGTTCGCGCACGCTCTGAACCTGCACGTCGATGGCATTTTCCAGGCCGTCCGGAAACAGGTAGTGGTGATCGGCGGCCGTGGTGCAGCCCGACAGCAGAAGTTCGGCCAACGCGACCTTGGTGGCCAGAGCGAGTTTTTCCGGGGTGAGGCGCGCCCAGACCGGGTAAAGGGTTTTCAGCCACGGAAACAATGGCTGATTGACCACCGGCGCCCAGGCGCGGGTCAGGGTTTGATAGAAATGGTGATGGGTGTTGATCAGGCCGGGGAGGATCACATGCTCGCGGGCATCGAACACCTGTCCACAGGGCGCGGACGGCTGCTGCCCGGCGGCGAGCACTTCGACGATCACACCGTCTTGCACGACCAGGCCACCACGGGCATCGAGGCCATTGGCCGTGAAGATTGAAAGGGGATTTTTTAACCAGGTACGGGTCGCAGGCATGGTGGCCGGCTCCTCTGAAAGTGGGTTCAGGTTAGCCAGCTCAGTGATTACCCTGTCTGCTGATCCAGGGTCGCCGTGGGGGCGAAGTGCCCAGTGTCAGATAAAAGTGCGTGGTGGGCAAGCCTCGGTCGACCAACCGGCATGCTTGCCCCTGAGCCTGTAGGAGCGAGCATGCTCGCGATGGAAGCCCAGGCACCGCGGGCATCCAGACAACCCGCGTCTTCGTTAACGACCATCGCGAGCATGCTCGCTCCTACAGGGGGCGGGGTCGCCTGTGGTTACCAGGGAATAACGTCACCCCGATAGTTCACAAAGTGATGCCCACCCTTGCCGACATACGCATTGACCTGATCAATCAGCCCCCGTGTGCTGGTCTCCACATCCAAGTCGGCACCCTCACCGCCCATGTCGGTTTTCACCCAGCCCGGGTGCAGCGACAGCACGGTCATTTTCTGTTCGCCCAGTTGGGTGACAAAGCTGTTGGTCATGGAGTTCAGTGCTGCCTTGCTCGCCTTGTACAACGCCAGCTCCGGTGCGTCCGGCATGGTGACGCTGCCCAGCACCGAACTCATGAAGGCGAGCACGCCGGTGTCGGGGCGAATCTGCCCGACGAAGCGCTGCGCCAGATTGATCGGCGCCACCGCATTGGTGAAAAACAACTGACCCACCTGCGCCAGCGTCGCACCGCCTGGCGTCTGCACCTCTGGTCCCTTGACTCCGGCATTGACGAACAACAGGTCAAACATCTCGCCCTTGAATTGCTGGCTCAACGCGATGACCGCCTGTTGATCGTCCATGTCGAGCTTTTCGATCCGCACCTTGCCCAATGCCTGCAAGGCGTCGGCGCCTTTTGGATTACGTACGGTGGCGGTAACTTGCCAGCCATCAGCAAGCAAGGTTTTCACCAGCCCCAGACCCAGGCCCCGAGAGGCTCCAATGATGAGTGCGGTTTTGACCTTGGACATACGCGGGTTCCTTGAAAGTGACGTTCACGGATTTAATGGACAACGTTGGCCGAGCCGTTGTTGCAATTCGCTGCGCAGGGCACCGAGCCATAACGCGGCGACGCCGTTGGCGATCTCGCCAAGCGTAAACCCTAATCGTTGAGCGGTCTTGATGTAGAGCACCAATTGCACCATTTACGCCGGGTATTCGCGATAACGTATCGCAAGCTGGTGAGCAAGAGTGCCTGGTATGACCTGATCGTGACGGCTGCGTTTGCCTCATGGCGCAGGTATTGCCGGTGCGGGCGGCGTCTGATCAAAAAATAACCAACCTCAACCAACCCAGGCCGGACATGAAATCGGGCCAGCCATAAACGGGTTATCCACAGATTGCTCCACAGTATTTGTGCGCAATCGCAAAAGTCGGGCATAAGCCCGGCTCGGCTTTCTTCTAAAGGTGATAAACCGAGTTAACTGGTTGTTTTGAGGAATCTTTTCAGCGATTGAAGAAAAATTGAACGAAAAATGAGCAATGCCCGCAAAACCGCATGACAGAAGGGTTACAGCATTATGTGCTCAGGTTATCCACAGTCGGGTGCACAGTAGATGTGGGCAATGTTCTGGTTCTAACGAATCGCAGTCAGCGTTGCAGCCGAATGCGCCCACGACTCAGATCCGCGAGCTGCTTTTGCAGGGTGTCGATCTGTGCCTCGCCTATCGCCAGTTGCATCTCGACACCGTTGGCGGTGAAGTTTTCTTCCACCACCAGGCCCCCGAGTTCCGCCACCCGTAGTTTTACCAGCGTCAGTTCTGCGAATCCGCACGCGCAGCTCACGGGCACGCGACTAATGAGCTCTACTTTCGGCGCCGCTTGCAGGCATTTGTTGGCGCCACCGCCATAAGCGCGGGCCAGGCCACCCGTGCCCAGTTGAATGCCGCCATACCAGCGGATCACCAGTACCACCACCTGATCGCAATCCTGTGCTTCGATCGCCGCCAGAATCGGTCGGCCAGCCGTGCCGCCGGGCTCGCCATCATCGGTGCTGCGGTACTGATCGCCCAGCTTCCAGGCCCAGCAGTTGTGCGTGGCATTCAAGTCGCTGTGCTGTTCGATGAACGCCTGGGCTTCGGCAGGGCTGCCGATTGGCGCGGCGTAGGTGATGAAGCGGCTTTTACGAATCTCTTCGCGGTATTCGCAAAAGCTGCTGAGGGTAAAAGGCATAAGTGTCTTAAATAGTTGGAGTCAGGCCGCAGCCCTTGAGAATGATGCGGATCAGGTTATCGCCGGCCTCTTCCATGTCCTGTTTGGTCAACTTGGTGCGACCGCTGACCCGACAGATCTGCGTGGCGAAGTCGGCGTAATGCTGGGTGCTGCCCCAGAGCAGGAAGATTAGGTGAACCGGATCCACCGGGTCCATTTTACCGGCCTCGATCCACGCCTGGAACACCGCCGCCCGGCCCTGGAACCAGGCGCGGTAGTCCTGGTTGAAATACTCGGTCAGGCATTCGCCGCCGCTGATCACTTCCATGGCGAAAATGCGCGAGGCTTGAGGTTGGCGGCGGGAAAACTCCATTTTGGCGCGGATGTAACGGGTCAACGCGTCGGCCGGATCATCCTCGGCCGTGAGGCTGTTGAACGTGGCGTCCCATAATTGCAGGATGTTGCTCAGCACCGCCACATACAACCCCAGTTTATTCGTAAAGTAGTAATGCAGATTGGCCTTGGGCAAACCGGCGTTCAGGGCGATGGTATTCATGCTCGTGCCTTTGAACCCGTGACGGGCGAACTCGTCTTCGGCGGCTTTGATGATGGTCTCTTCGTTCTTCTGACGAATGCGGCTGGCAGGTTTGCCGCCGTGAGCGGGAACTTCAAAGGTCATGGGCACTTCCGGACAGGTGGGTGGGTGCAAGCAGTGCGTTGATAGCGCACCGACAGGGTACCCGACAAGTCTTGATGCAATAAAACCCGTACGGATCAGCGTGTGGCCGCCAGGCTTTCCAGGAAACTTTCCAGTACCAGGTGCGCGCGTCGGCCTTTTCGGGTTACCGAGGCCAGGCTCAGATCATAGAAACGAGCTTTGGGTTTCAGTGCTCGCAGGCGACCTTGTTGCACCCAGAGGCCGGCGTAGTGGTCCGGCAGATAGCCGATGTAGCGGCCGGTCAGGATCAGGAACGCCATGCCTTCGCGGTCCGAAGCGCTGGCCGTGCAATTGAGCGCCTGGTAATGCGCCTGGATTTCTGCCGGCAAGCGGAACGTCGGAGCGATTGCGTCCTGACTATTGAGGCGTTCGTCGTCCAGTTGCTTGTCGTCGACGTAAAACAATGGATGTCCCACCGCGCAGTACAGCAGCGAGCGTTCACTGTAGAGCGGTTGATACTCGAGACCGGACAGCGCGCTCGCCTGTGGCACCACGCCCACGTGCAGGCGGCCGTCGAGCACGCCCTGTTCGACCTCGTTGGGGGCGATCATGCGGATCTGAATCTGCACGTCCGGCCCACGCTCCTTCAATTGTGCCAATGCGTGGGTGATGCGCATGTGGGGCAGGGTGACGAGGTTGTCGGTCAGGCCGATGATCAATTCGCCGCGCAAGTGTTGATGCAGGCCGTTGACCTCGGTGCGGAAACTTTCCAGCGCGCTCAATAGCTGCAACGCCGACTGGTAAACCTCGCGCCCTTCCTCTGTCAGGGAAAATCCAGCGCGACCGCGTTGGCAAAGACGCAGGCCGAGGCGCTGTTCGAGGTCGCTCATTTGCTGGCTGATCGCCGAGCGCCCGATGCCCAGCACCGTTTCTGCTGCCGAGAAACCTCCGCACTCCACCACGCTGCGGAAGATGCGCAACAGGCGGATATCAAAGTCGCTGACTTGTGCCAGCGGATCGGGACGGCGGCTACTCATGCGCTGTGTGCTCAAAGTTTAGTGAGGGGCAGACTGAACATTACAAAAGTTGGATTTCACCGACTTTATCCTCGTGGCAATTTAGCTGCAAGAACGCTGTTCATCTCCATGCCGCTTATCGCCCTTTGAGGTTTTGCCCATGAATCTGCCTGAAAATGCACCGACTGCCCTGGCCAGCCAGCTCAAGCTCGATGCTCACTGGATGCCATACACCGCCAACCGCAATTTCCAGCGTGATCCGCGACTGATCGTGGGGGCAGAAGGCAGTTGGTTGGTGGACGACAAGGGGCGCAAGGTCTACGACTCCCTGTCCGGTCTGTGGACCTGCGGCGCCGGGCATACCCGCAAGGAAATCCAGGACGCGGTGGCCAAGCAACTGGGCACCCTCGATTATTCGCCGGGCTTCCAGTACGGCCACCCGCTGTCGTTCCAATTGGCCGAGAAAATCACCGATCTGACGCCAGGTAACCTCAATCATGTGTTCTTCACTGATTCGGGTTCCGAATGCGCGGATACTGCGGTGAAAATGGTCCGCGCCTACTGGCGTCTGAAAGGCCAGTCGACCAAGACCAAAATGATCGGCCGTGCCCGTGGTTACCATGGTGTGAACATTGCCGGCACCAGCCTTGGCGGTGTCAATGGCAACCGCAAGCTGTTTGGTCAGGCGATGATGGACGTCGACCACCTGCCGCACACCCTGCTGGCGAGCAATGCGTATTCACGTGGCATGCCAAAAGAGGGCGGCATTGCCCTGGCGGATGAACTGCTCAAACTGATCGAACTGCATGACGCATCGAACATTGCCGCCGTATTCGTCGAGCCAATGGCCGGTTCTGCTGGTGTGCTGGTTCCGCCAGAGGGTTACCTCAAGCGCCTGCGTGAGATCTGCGATCAGCACAACATCCTGCTGGTGTTCGATGAAGTGATCACCGGTTTCGGTCGTACCGGCACCATGTTCGGCGCCACCACTTTTGGTGTGACCCCCGATTTGATGTGCATCGCCAAGCAAGTCACCAACGGCGCGATACCGATGGGCGCGGTGATTGCCAGCACCGAGATCTACCAGACCTTCATGAACCAGGCGACGCCTGAGTACGCGGTGGAATTCCCGCACGGCTACACCTATTCCGCGCACCCGGTGGCTTGTGCTGCAGGTCTTGCAGCCCTGGATCTGCTGCAAAAGGAAAACCTGGTGCAGAGCGTGGCCGAAGTCGCGCCGCATTTCGAACAAGCACTGCATGGCTTGAAGGGTTCGAAAAACATCATCGACATTCGTAACTTTGGCCTGGCCGGCGCAATCCAGATCGCGCCTCGTGACGGCGACGCCATCGTGCGTCCGTTCGAAGCGGGCATGGCGCTGTGGAAAGCGGGCTTCTACGTACGCTTCGGTGGGGACACCCTGCAATTTGGCCCAACCTTCAACAGCAAGCCGCAGGACCTCGATCGCCTGTTCGATGCGGTCGGCGAAGTGCTGAACAAGATCGATTGATTCTCCCTTCTATATATGGCGCCCCGCGACGGGGCGCCTGTGAACAACTTTTCAGGAGCCCCGCATGAGCGTTACCCCGCATTTGATCAATGGCGAACTGGTCACCGAAGACGGTCGCTCGACCGACGTGTTCAACCCCTCCACCGGCAAGGCGATCCACAAGCTGCCGTTGGCCAGCCGTGAAACCATTCAGAAAGCCATCGATTCGGCCAAGGCTGCGTTTCCAGCCTGGCGCAACACGCCGGCAGCCAAGCGTGCTCAGGTGATGTTCCGGTTCAAGCAATTGCTGGAACAGAACGAGGCGCGTATCGCTCAACTGATCAGCGAAGAGCACGGCAAGACGCTGGAAGATGCGGCGGGTGAACTGAAGCGCGGTATCGAGAACGTCGAGTTCGCCTGTGCGGCACCGGAAATCCTCAAGGGTGAGTACAGCCGCAATGTGGGTCCGAACATCGATGCCTGGTCGGATTTCCAACCGTTGGGCGTGGTGGCCGGTATTACGCCGTTCAACTTCCCGGCGATGGTGCCGCTGTGGATGTACCCGCTGGCGATCGTCTGCGGTAACTGCTTCATCCTCAAGCCATCCGAGCGTGATCCAAGTTCGACACTGCTGATCGCGCAACTCCTGCTGGAAGCGGGCTTGCCCAAAGGTGTGCTGAGCGTGGTGCATGGCGACAAGGCCGCCGTGGATGCGTTGATCGAAGCACCGGAAGTCAAGGCGCTGAGCTTTGTCGGCTCGACACCGATTGCCGAGTACATCTATTCCGAGGGCACCAAGCGCGGCAAGCGTGTCCAGGCGTTGGGTGGGGCGAAGAACCATGCGGTGCTGATGCCGGATGCGGATCTGGATAACGCGGTCAGCGCATTGATGGGGGCGGCGTACGGCTCCTGCGGCGAGCGTTGCATGGCGATCTCGGTGGCCGTGTGTGTGGGCGACCAGGTGGCCGATGCGCTGGTGGCTAAATTGGTGCCGCAGATCAAGGCACTGAAGATCGGTGCGGGCACTAACTGCGGTCTGGACATGGGGCCTCTGGTTACCGGTCAGGCTCGCGACAAAGTCAGCGGCTATGTGGAAGACGGTGTAGCCAGCGGTGCGAAACTGGTGGTCGATGGTCGTGGCCTGACCGTGGCCGGCCATGAAGAAGGTTTTTTCCTGGGTGGCTGCCTGTTCGATAACGTCACTCCAGAAATGCGCATCTATAAAGAAGAGATCTTCGGGCCGGTGTTGTGCGTGGTTCGCGTGAACAGCCTGGAAGAGGCCATGCAACTGATCAACGATCACGAATATGGCAACGGCACCTGCATCTTCACCCGTGACGGTGAAGCGGCGCGGTTGTTCTGTGATGAGATCGAGGTCGGCATGGTCGGCGTCAACGTGCCATTGCCGGTGCCGGTGGCTTATCACAGCTTCGGCGGTTGGAAGCGTTCGCTGTTTGGCGATCTGCATGCCTACGGTCCTGATGGTGTGCGTTTCTACACCCGTCGCAAAGCCATCACCCAGCGCTGGCCACAGCGTGCAAGCCATGAAGCATCGCAGTTCGCTTTCCCTAGCTTGTAAGTAGAAGGGAAGAAAGCCGAGCCCCTTGGGGCTCGGCTTTCTTGTTTTTGGGGGCTTTTTTGACCCATATGACAGAAATATGAAAATAGGTGTTGACGGCAGATTCTGGACGTCTATAATTCGCCCCACTTCCGGCGCAGTCGAAACGGAAAACTCCTTGGTAAACAACGAGTTACGCAGTTTTCGACGGTGTTCAGCTTCAGGTCATCGAAGCCTGGAAGGAGTCGGTCAGGCAGGAAGTTGTCGCTTGATAGACGGTTCGATCTTCTCGGTCGAAAGCGGTGAAAAAGAGGTGTTGACAGCAGCGTGTAACGCTGTAGAATTCGCCTCCCGCTGACGAGAGATCGGAAGCGCAAGTGGTTGAAGTTGCAGAGGAAACTTTGAAAACTTCTTAAAATAACCGCTTGACAGATACACCAGGCGCTGTAAAATGCGCGCCTCGGTTGAGACGAAAGCTCTTAACCAACCGCTCTTTAACAACTGAATCAAGCAATTCGTGTGGGTGCTTGTGGAGTCAGACTGCTAGTCAACAGATTATCAGCATCACAAGTTACTCCGCGAGAAATCAAAGATGTAACCAACGATTGCTGAGCCAAGTTTAGGGTTTTCTCAAAACCCAAAGATGTTTGAACTGAAGAGTTTGATCATGGCTCAGATTGAACGCTGGCGGCAGGCCTAACACATGCAAGTCGAGCGGTAGAGAGAAGCTTGCTTCTCTTGAGAGCGGCGGACGGGTGAGTAATGCCTAGGAATCTGCCTGGTAGTGGGGGATAACGTCCGGAAACGGACGCTAATACCGCATACGTCCTACGGGAGAAAGCAGGGGACCTTCGGGCCTTGCGCTATCAGATGAGCCTAGGTCGGATTAGCTAGTTGGTGAGGTAATGGCTCACCAAGGCGACGATCCGTAACTGGTCTGAGAGGATGATCAGTCACACTGGAACTGAGACACGGTCCAGACTCCTACGGGAGGCAGCAGTGGGGAATATTGGACAATGGGCGAAAGCCTGATCCAGCCATGCCGCGTGTGTGAAGAAGGTCTTCGGATTGTAAAGCACTTTAAGTTGGGAGGAAGGGTTGTAGATTAATACTCTGCAATTTTGACGTTACCGACAGAATAAGCACCGGCTAACTCTGTGCCAGCAGCCGCGGTAATACAGAGGGTGCAAGCGTTAATCGGAATTACTGGGCGTAAAGCGCGCGTAGGTGGTTTGTTAAGTTGGATGTGAAAGCCCCGGGCTCAACCTGGGAACTGCATTCAAAACTGACAAGCTAGAGTATGGTAGAGGGTGGTGGAATTTCCTGTGTAGCGGTGAAATGCGTAGATATAGGAAGGAACACCAGTGGCGAAGGCGACCACCTGGACTGATACTGACACTGAGGTGCGAAAGCGTGGGGAGCAAACAGGATTAGATACCCTGGTAGTCCACGCCGTAAACGATGTCAACTAGCCGTTGGGGACCTTGAGTCTTTAGTGGCGCAGCTAACGCATTAAGTTGACCGCCTGGGGAGTACGGCCGCAAGGTTAAAACTCAAATGAATTGACGGGGGCCCGCACAAGCGGTGGAGCATGTGGTTTAATTCGAAGCAACGCGAAGAACCTTACCAGGCCTTGACATCCAATGAACTTTCCAGAGATGGATTGGTGCCTTCGGGAACATTGAGACAGGTGCTGCATGGCTGTCGTCAGCTCGTGTCGTGAGATGTTGGGTTAAGTCCCGTAACGAGCGCAACCCTTGTCCTTAGTTACCAGCACGTTATGGTGGGCACTCTAAGGAGACTGCCGGTGACAAACCGGAGGAAGGTGGGGATGACGTCAAGTCATCATGGCCCTTACGGCCTGGGCTACACACGTGCTACAATGGTCGGTACAGAGGGTTGCCAAGCCGCGAGGTGGAGCTAATCCCACAAAACCGATCGTAGTCCGGATCGCAGTCTGCAACTCGACTGCGTGAAGTCGGAATCGCTAGTAATCGCGAATCAGAATGTCGCGGTGAATACGTTCCCGGGCCTTGTACACACCGCCCGTCACACCATGGGAGTGGGTTGCACCAGAAGTAGCTAGTCTAACCTTCGGGAGGACGGTTACCACGGTGTGATTCATGACTGGGGTGAAGTCGTAACAAGGTAGCCGTAGGGGAACCTGCGGCTGGATCACCTCCTTAATCGACGACTCAGCTGCTCCATGAGCTCCCACACGAATTGCTTGATTCATTGAAGAAGACGAAAGAAGCAGCCCGAAATTGGGTCTGTAGCTCAGTTGGTTAGAGCGCACCCCTGATAAGGGTGAGGTCGGCAGTTCGAATCTGCCCAGACCCACCAATTTTGTGTGGGAAACGCCTGTAGAAATACGGGGCCATAGCTCAGCTGGGAGAGCGCCTGCCTTGCACGCAGGAGGTCAACGGTTCGATCCCGTTTGGCTCCACCACTACTGCTTCTGTTTGTAAAAGCTTAGAAATGAGCATTCCATCGAACTGATGATGAATGTTGATTTCTAGTCTTTGACTAGTTCGTTCTTTAAAAATTTGGGTATGTGATAGAAAGATAGACTGGACGTTACTTTCACTGGTAACGGATCAGGCTAAGGTAAAATTTGTGAGTGACTCTTAAGAGTTTTGCGAATTTTCGGCGAATGTCGTCTTCACAGTATAACCAGATTGCTTGGGGTTATATGGTCAAGTGAAGAAGCGCATACGGTGGATGCCTTGGCAGTCAGAGGCGATGAAAGACGTGGTAGCCTGCGAAAAGCTTCGGGGAGTCGGCAAACAGACTTTGATCCGGAGATGTCTGAATGGGGGAACCCAGCCATCATAAGATGGTTATCTTAAGCTGAATACATAGGCTTAAGAGGCGAACCAGGGGAACTGAAACATCTAAGTACCCTGAGGAAAAGAAATCAACCGAGATTCCCTTAGTAGTGGCGAGCGAACGGGGACTAGCCCTTAAGTGGCTTTGAGATTAGCGGAACGCTCTGGAAAGTGCGGCCATAGTGGGTGATAGCCCTGTACGCGAAAGTCTCTTAGTCATGAAATCGAGTAGGACGGAGCACGAGAAACTTTGTCTGAATATGGGGGGACCATCCTCCAAGGCTAAATACTACTGACTGACCGATAGTGAACTAGTACCGTGAGGGAAAGGCGAAAAGAACCCCGGAGAGGGGAGTGAAATAGATCCTGAAACCGTATGCGTACAAGCAGTGGGAGCAGACTTTGTTCTGTGACTGCGTACCTTTTGTATAATGGGTCAGCGACTTATATTCAGTGGCGAGCTTAACCGAATAGGGGAGGCGTAGCGAAAGCGAGTCTTAATAGGGCGTTTAGTCGCTGGGTATAGACCCGAAACCGGGCGATCTATCCATGGGCAGGTTGAAGGTTAGGTAACACTGACTGGAGGACCGAACCGACTACCGTTGAAAAGTTAGCGGATGACCTGTGGATCGGAGTGAAAGGCTAATCAAGCTCGGAGATAGCTGGTTCTCCTCGAAAGCTATTTAGGTAGCGCCTCATGTATCACTGTAGGGGGTAGAGCACTGTTTCGGCTAGGGGGTCATCCCGACTTACCAAACCGATGCAAACTCCGAATACCTACAAGTGCCGAGCATGGGAGACACACGGCGGGTGCTAACGTCCGTCGTGAAAAGGGAAACAACCCAGACCGTCAGCTAAGGTCCCAAAGTTATGGTTAAGTGGGAAACGATGTGGGAAGGCTTAGACAGCTAGGAGGTTGGCTTAGAAGCAGCCACCCTTTAAAGAAAGCGTAATAGCTCACTAGTCGAGTCGGCCTGCGCGGAAGATGTAACGGGGCTCAAACCATACACCGAAGCTACGGGTATCATCTTCGGATGATGCGGTAGAGGAGCGTTCTGTAAGCCTGTGAAGGTGAGTTGAGAAGCTTGCTGGAGGTATCAGAAGTGCGAATGCTGACATGAGTAACGACAATGGGTGTGAAAAACACCCACGCCGAAAGACCAAGGTTTCCTGCGCAACGTTAATCGACGCAGGGTTAGTCGGTCCCTAAGGCGAGGCTGAAAAGCGTAGTCGATGGAAAACAGGTTAATATTCCTGTACTTCTGGTTATTGCGATGGAGGGACGGAGAAGGCTAGGCCAGCTTGGCGTTGGTTGTCCAAGTTTAAGGTGGTAGGCTGGAATCTTAGGTAAATCCGGGATTCTAAGGCCGAGAGCTGATGACGAGTGTTCTTTTAGAACACGAAGTGGTTGATGCCATGCTTCCAAGAAAAGCTTCTAAGCTTCAGGTAACCAGGAACCGTACCCCAAACCGACACAGGTGGTTGGGTAGAGAATACCAAGGCGCTTGAGAGAACTCGGGTGAAGGAACTAGGCAAAATGGCACCGTAACTTCGGGAGAAGGTGCGCCGGTGAGGGTGAAGGACTTGCTCCGTAAGCCCATGCCGGTCGAAGATACCAGGCCGCTGCGACTGTTTATTAAAAACACAGCACTCTGCAAACACGAAAGTGGACGTATAGGGTGTGACGCCTGCCCGGTGCCGGAAGGTTAATTGATGGGGTTAGCTAACGCGAAGCTCTTGATCGAAGCCCCGGTAAACGGCGGCCGTAACTATAACGGTCCTAAGGTAGCGAAATTCCTTGTCGGGTAAGTTCCGACCTGCACGAATGGCGTAACGATGGCGGCGCTGTCTCCACCCGAGACTCAGTGAAATTGAAATCGCTGTGAAGATGCAGTGTATCCGCGGCTAGACGGAAAGACCCCGTGAACCTTTACTATAGCTTTGCACTGGACTTTGAATTTGCTTGTGTAGGATAGGTGGGAGGCTTTGAAGCGTGGACGCCAGTTCGCGTGGAGCCATCCTTGAAATACCACCCTGGCAACTTTGAGGTTCTAACTCAGGTCCGTTATCCGGATCGAGGACAGTGTATGGTGGGTAGTTTGACTGGGGCGGTCTCCTCCTAAAGAGTAACGGAGGAGTACGAAGGTGCGCTCAGACCGGTCGGAAATCGGTCGTAGAGTATAAAGGCAAAAGCGCGCTTGACTGCGAGACAGACACGTCGAGCAGGTACGAAAGTAGGTCTTAGTGATCCGGTGGTTCTGTATGGAAGGGCCATCGCTCAACGGATAAAAGGTACTCCGGGGATAACAGGCTGATACCGCCCAAGAGTTCATATCGACGGCGGTGTTTGGCACCTCGATGTCGGCTCATCACATCCTGGGGCTGAAGCCGGTCCCAAGGGTATGGCTGTTCGCCATTTAAAGTGGTACGCGAGCTGGGTTTAGAACGTCGTGAGACAGTTCGGTCCCTATCTGCCGTGGACGTTTGAGATTTGAGAGGGGCTGCTCCTAGTACGAGAGGACCGGAGTGGACGAACCTCTGGTGTTCCGGTTGTCACGCCAGTGGCATTGCCGGGTAGCTATGTTCGGGAAAGATAACCGCTGAAAGCATCTAAGCGGGAAACTTGCCTCAAGATGAGATCTCACTGGAACCTTGAGTTCCCTGAAGGGCCGTCGAAGACTACGACGTTGATAGGTTGGGTGTGTAAGCGCTGTGAGGCGTTGAGCTAACCAATACTAATTGCCCGTGAGGCTTGACCATATAACACCCAAGCAATTTGAGTCGAAAGGCCAGATTGCGGTGTTGTGAAGACGAAACGAACCGAAAGTTTGCGACTCACAAAGCTGAAAGCCATCACATACCCGATTCGCTGGAATGTCGAAAGACACGTCAGCTCAAGAATTTCTTGACGACCATAGAGCATTGGAACCACCTGATCCCATCCCGAACTCAGCAGTGAAACGATGCATCGCCGATGGTAGTGTGGGGTTTCCCCATGTGAGAGTAGGTCATCGTCAAGATTAAATTCCGAAACCCCAATTGCGAAAGCAGTTGGGGTTTTGTTTTGCCCGCAAGAAAAGCTTCGCTACCCACGGCAGGCGGCTGCGGCTGTCACGATCAGCCGACAATGCTAAGGTTCGCCCCTGGCTTTTGTAATTTTCCAAGGATGCCTTTATGCCGGACGCGACGTCCCTCAGTTCTGGTTTTATGGTGGTTCACGGCAACCGCCTGGACGAGTTGCGCAGTCTGGTGGTCAGCTGGATGCGCCGCTACCCGCTGGCTCCCCTGGAAAATGAAATCGCCCTGGTGCAGAGCAACGGCATCGCCCAATGGCTGAAGCTGGCATTGGCAGAAGACCCGGAAGAAGACGACATGGGCGGCTGCGGTATCGCCGCCGCGATCGACGTGCAGTTGCCGGGCAGCTTCATGTGGCAGCTCTATCGCATGGTCCTGGGTCGTGACGAAATCCCGGTCAAATCCCTGCTTGATAAAGCCCCGCTGACCTGGCGCCTGATGCGCCTGCTCCCGCAGTTGATCGACCAACCACACTTCGAACCGCTGCAACGCTTTCTGACCCACGACACCGATCTGCGCAAACGCTACCAACTGGCCGAGCGACTGGCTGACCTGTTCGACCAATATCAGGTCTACCGTGCCGACTGGCTGGAGGACTGGGCTGACGGTCGTCATCAATTGCGCAACGTACGCGGTGAAGCCAAGCCCCTGACGCCCGCCAACTGCTGGCAGGCTGAACTGTGGCGTGCACTGCTGCTGGACGTCGGTGAGGAGGGCATGTCGCAAAGCCGCGCGGGTGTCCATCAACGCTTTATCGAACGTATCAACAACCTCGACGCCGCCCCCGCCGGGCTACCTTCACGAGTGATTGTTTTCGGGATTTCCTCATTGCCCGCCCAGGCACTGGAAGCACTCGCCGGGCTGTCCCGTTTCAGTCAGGTTCTGTTGTGCGTCCATAACCCGTGCCGTCACCACTGGGCGGACATCGTCGCCGACAAGGACCTGCTGCGTCATCAGTACAAGCGTCAGGCGCGCAAGAGCGGCATGCCGGTAGTGCTGGACTCCCAGACCCTGCATCAGCATGCCCATCCGCTGTTGGCTGCCTGGGGTAAGCAAGGGCGCGACTACATCAACCTGTTGGACAGCTACGACGATCCCAACAGTTACCGTTCGGCGTTCCGCGATGGGCGCATCGATCTGTTCAGTGACGGCCAGCCACTGAACATGCTCAATCAACTTCAGGACGACATTCTCGAATTGCGTCCCCTGAACGAAACCCGAGAACGCTGGCCAGCGGTCGACCTGAAAGTCGATCAATCGATTCGTTTCCATGTTGCTCACAGCGCCCAACGCGAAGTGGAAATCCTCCACGACCAGTTGCTTGCACGCTTCAGCGCCGACAAAGACCTGAATCCACGCGACATCATCGTGATGGTTCCCGAAATCGACAGCTATGCACCCCATATACGGGCCGTGTTCGGCCAGCTCGATCGCAATGACCCGCGCTTCATTCCGTTCACGCTCGCCGACCAAGGCCAGCGCGGTCGTGATCCATTGCTGATTGCCGTCGAACACCTGCTCAAGCTGCCCGACAGTCGATTCCCCGTCAGCGAGATTCTTGACCTGCTCGACGTTCCTGCCCTGCGCACCCGCTTCGGTGTCGAGGAACGGGACCTGCCCACCCTGCATCGCTGGATCGAAGGCGCCGGCATTCGATGGGGCATGAACGCCGATCAACGTGCCGGCCTCGGCCTGCCTCAAGAGCTGGAGCAAAACAGCTGGCGGTTTGGCCTGCGGCGGATGCTGCTTGGTTATGCCGTGGGCAGTGGCGGTGCCTGCGAGGGGATCGAACCCTATGACGAAATTGGTGGGCTGGACGCGGCGCTCATCGGTCCTCTGGTGGCTTTGCTTGATGCACTGGAGGTGGCGCATCAGGAGTTGTCCGAGCCCGCTGCTCCCCTTCAATGGAGCCAGCGTTTGCAGGCCCTGATGCAACTGTTTTTCCAGGCCAGCAATGAGCACGACGACTACCTGCTCACCCAACTCGAAGAGCTACGCGAAACCTGGCTGCAGACCTGTGAGTCGGTGGGCCTCCACGATCACCTGCCGTTGACCGTCGTCCGCGAAGCCTGGCTCGCCGGCCTCGATCAGGGGCGTTTGTCCCAGCGTTTTCTCGCCGGTGCGGTGAACTTTTGCACCTTGATGCCAATGCGGGCAATCCCCTTCAAGCTGGTGTGCTTGCTGGGCATGAACGACGGTGATTATCCGCGTGCGCAACCGCCACTGGACTTCGACCTGATGGGCAGTGACTACCGCCCCGGCGACCGCTCCCGTCGCGAAGATGATCGCTATCTGCTGCTCGAAGCCCTGTTGTCGGCACGAGATCAACTGTACGTCAGCTGGGTCGGCCGCAGCATTCGCGACAACAGCGAGCGGCCCGCCTCGGTGTTGATCGGTCAACTGCGTGACCACCTCGCCAGCGGCTGGCGATTGCATGCTGGCGGCGAAGACCTGCTTGAGGCCATGACCCAGGAGCACCCGCTGCAACCGTTCAGCGCCCGTTACTTTCATGAGGGCGACAACCTGTTCAGTTACGCGAACGAATGGCAAGCGCTTCACCAAGACATCGAGTCCATGGCCGACGACAGCATCCTGCCACCTTTCGTGCAGGAAGAGCCGCTGAGCCTCGGCCAGTTACAGGACTTCCTGCGCAACCCTGTCCGACATTTCTTCAGCCAGCGACTGAAAGTGTTTTTCGAAGCCGCTGAAGTACCCCTGCCCGATGAGGAGCCCTTTGTCCTCGATGCGTTGCAACGCTACAGCCTCAGCGACAGCCTGCTCGGCGCCGCACTGGCGCGCATCGACCTGGCGGACGAGGTGTTGGAGTTCCAGGCCAAACGTCTGCAAAACAGTGGGCTGTTGCCCATGGCCGGTTTTGGCGAGCGCCTGCAACGTGAGTTGATCGAGCCGTTGCCTGATCTGTTGCAACGCTATCAACAGCTTCTGGCGTTATGGCCGACGCCTCTGAACAGCGCACTGCCGATCAATGTCCAATTCCAGGATTTGCGCCTGGAGGGCTGGCTCAGTGGCCTGCATCAGCGGGCTGATGGTGGGCTATTGTCGGTCACTACGATCCCTAACAGCATCGGCTCGATCAAGGCGCGAAAATGGCATCGCCTCACTCGTCCGTGGGTCAATCACCTGGTGGCCTGCGCCAGTGGCCTGCCGATGACCACCGCGTTGGTGGCCAGTGACGACAGTCTGCTGTTGCCGCCGCTGGAGCAGGAGGCGGCCTGGCGAACGCTCGGCGACTTGTTGCAGGCGTGGCAGACCGGCATGCGCCAGCCACTTCCCGTCGCGGTGAAGACGGCGTTTGCCTGGCTCGGTCAGATCGATCCCACCAAGGCCGACGCCGCTGCCCGCAAAGCCTATGAAGGGGATGGATTGACCACTGACGGTGAGCGGCGTGAAAGCCCGGCACTCAGCCGCCAGTTCGCCGACTACGACGCGTTGGTCGCCGACGAGACGTTTCCCGATTGGTGCACCGCTTTGTATAAACCCATCGTTGACGCTCCCTGGCGTTCATTGACCAGCGAGGAAGCGCGCGCATGACCACCCAGACACCGCTGGCCCTGGCGTTCCCGCTGCGCGGCAGCCAACTGATCGAAGCCAGCGCCGGCACCGGCAAGACCTTTACCATTTCCGCGTTGTACCTGCGCCTGGTCCTCGGTCACGGTGGCGAGTCGAACGGTTACGGGCGTGAATTGTTGCCGCCGCAAATCCTTGTCGTGACCTTCACCGATGCCGCGACCAAGGAACTGCGCGAACGCATTCGTACGCGTCTGGCGGAGGCCGCGCGGTTTTTCCGCGATGAGACACCGTCGCCCGATGCGCTGATTGCCGAGCTACGTGAGCAGTACACGCCTGAACAATGGCCCGGCTGCGCGAACCGGCTGGACATCGCCGCGCAATGGATGGATGAAGCGGCCGTTTCGACGATTCACAGTTGGTGCCAGCGCATGTTGCGCGAGCACGCCTTTGACAGCGGCAGCCTGTTTACCCAGACCCTGGAAACTGATCACAGCGATTTGCTGGGCGAGGTCCTGCGCGATTACTGGCGTCTGTTCTGCTACCCGATGCAAGGCGATGCACTGGACTGGGTGCGCAGTAACCTGGGCGGTCCGGCCGCGTTGTTGCCGCGCGTGCGTGGTCTGTTCGCCACTGCACGCAATGGCGAAGAAGGCATGGCCCCCGCCGATCTGATCGTCGAGTGCCTGCAAGAGCGGCGCGCTGCCCTGGTCGATCTGAAAAGCCCCTGGCGCCAATGGGCGGACGAGTTGCTCGCCATCTGCCATGAAGGGGTGGCGAGCAAAAGTGTCGACGGTCGCAAGATGCAGGCGCGTTACTTCGAGCCTTGGTTCGAGAAATTGAAGGCCTGGGCGGAAGACGAAGCGCTAGAGCAACTGGACATCGGCACGGGCTTCACCCGCCTGACGCCCGATGGCATGGCCGAGGCCTGGAAGACGGGTGCGGCGCCTGGCCATCCGGGGCTGGATGCCATGGCGGGTCTCAAGGCCAGCCTGGATGCCTTGCCCACACCCGATGCCGCTGTTCTGCAACACGCTGCCCGTTGGGTGAGTGCACGGTTCGAGGCCGAGAAGCGTCGCCGGGCGGAAATGGGTTTCGACGACATGTTGCTGCGCCTCGATGCTGCGCTGCAAGCCGACGGCGGCGAGCGTCTGGCGACCCTGATTCGCGAGCAATTTCCGGTGGCGTTGATCGATGAGTTCCAGGACACCGACCCGGTGCAGTACCGGATCTTCGAAAGCATTTATCGCATCGAGGACAATAACCCCGAATGCGGTCTGTTCCTGATCGGTGACCCCAAGCAGGCGATCTACGCCTTCCGTGGCGCCGACATCTACACCTACCTTCGTGCCCGTCAGGCGACGGCCGGGCGACTGCACACCCTGGGTACCAACTTCCGCTCAAGTCATGGCATGGTCGGGGCGGTCAACCATGTGTTTGAACGCGCGGAGTCTCGGGAGACCGGGCGCGGCGCGTTCCTGTTTCGTGAGCAGGACGGCGAGAACCCGGTGCCGTTTTTGTCGGTGGCGTCCCAGGGACGCAAGGAAGCCTTGAGCATCGATGGACAGGTCGTGCCCGCGCTGAACATCTGGCATCTGTCGGCCGATCAACCACTGTCGGGCGCAGTCTATCGCCAGCACCTCGCCGCCGCGTGCGCCAGTCGGATCACCGCGTTGCTCAAAGGCGGGCAACAAGGCACGGCGGGATTCGTCCAGGACGGCAAAGCGTTCAAAGGCCTGTTGCCGGCCGACATCGCGATCCTGGTACGCGACGGCAACGAGGCCCAGGCCATCCGTGCCGAACTGTCAGCCCGGGGCGTGCGCAGCGTTTACCTTTCCGACAAGGACTCGGTGTTCGCCGCCCAGGAAGCCCACGACCTGCTGACCTGGCTCAAGGCCTGCGCGGAACCGGATGTCGAGCGTCCGCTGCGGGCGGCACTGGCCAGTCTCACCTTGAATCTGTCGCTGGCCGAGCTGGAGCGTTTGAATCAGGATGAGCTGGCCTGGGAAACGCGGGTCATGCAGTTCCGTGGTTACCGTGAGCTATGGCGCAAGCAGGGTGTGTTGCCGATGCTGCGACGTTTGCTGCATGACTTCCAACTGCCTCAAGCCTTGATCGCGCGCCATGACGGCGAGCGGGTGCTGACCAACCTGTTGCACCTGTCCGAGTTGTTGCAGCAGGCCGCCGCTGAACTCGATGGGGAGCAGGCGTTGATTCGCCATTTGTCCGAGCACCTGGCGTTGTCCGGCCAGGCGGGCGAAGAGCAGATCCTGCGCCTGGAGAGCGACGAGCAACTGGTCAAGGTCGTGACCATTCACAAATCCAAGGGCCTGGAGTATCCGCTGGTGTTCCTGCCGTTCGTGTGTTCGACAAAACCTGTCGATGGCAGCCGTTTGCCCCTGCATTACCACGATGAAGCGGGCAAGGCCCAGGTCAGCTTGAAGCCCACGCCTGCATTGATCGCCCTGGCGGATGATGAACGGCTGGCCGAGGACCTGCGTTTGCTTTACGTCGCCCTGACCCGTGCCCAGCATGCGTGCTGGCTCGGTGTGACCGACCTCAAGCGCGGCAATAACAACAGCTCGGTGTTGCACCTGTCGGCCCTGGGTTATCTGTTGGGCGGTGGTGCGCCCCTGGCGGAATCGTCCGGGTTGCAGCGCTGGTTGGACGACTTGCAGCAGGACTGCCCGGCGTTGCACTACGGCCAGATGCCCGAGCCGACCGACGAGCATTACCAGCCGCCGCAAAACGTGGCCACCTTGCTCCCGGCCCTGATCCCCACGCGCAAGGCCAGCGAGAACTGGTGGATCGCCTCCTACAGTGCCCTGCGCATCGGCGATAGCCTGAGCGCGGGCGAAGCCCCGGAAAGCCCACAGGCACAAAAACTGTTCGATGATGAGCGTCTCGACCCCGAAGCACCGCGTGAGATGGTGACGGGCGGTGCCGATATCCATCGCTTCCCGCGTGGTCCGAACCCCGGCACCTTTCTTCATGGCCTGCTCGAATGGGCGGGTGATGAAGGCTTCGCCGCCACGCCGCAAGAGGTGGAAGACGCCATTGCCCGTCGTTGCAATCGCCGTGGCTGGGAAGGCTGGATCACGACCCTGAGTGACTGGTTGCAGCACGTGCTCAAGTCGCCATTGCCTGTGGGCGTCGGTCACCCCCCTGTGATACTTGCGCAGTTGCGACAGTACCGGGTGGAGATGGAGTTCTGGTTCGCCAGCCACAAGGTCGATGTACTCAAACTCGATGAACTGGTGCGCCAGTACACTCACAACGGAGTCGCCCGTGTCGCTGCTGAGCCGGTGCTGCTCAACGGCATGTTCAAGGGCTTCATCGACCTGACATTCGAACACGACGGTCGTTACTACGTGGCCGATTACAAGTCCAACTGGCTGGGCGTCGATGACGCGGCGTACACCGAGCAAGCCATGGAACAGTCGATCCTCGATAATCGCTACGACCTGCAATACGTGCTCTATCTGTTGGCGTTGCATCGCCAACTGAAGGCTCGACTTGCCGATTACGATTACGACCGGCATGTCGGCGGCGCGTTGTATCTGTTTCTGCGCGGCACCCGCGCGGCTTCGCAAGGCGTGTACTTCGCCCGGCCGCCCAAAGCCTTGATCGAATGTCTGGACCGGTTGTTCCAGGGCAAACCGGAACCCAAGGCTGAACCGGCCTGGGAGCAGGGAGAACTGCTATGAGTCGCACCTTCGCCGATCTGCTGCCGGCGCCCCTGGCCGCTGAAAGCCTGGCCAGCCTGGCCCCCCTGAATCGCGCGGATGATTTGCTGCTGTTGCTCACGCGTTGGGTCGAGCGCGGCTGGTTGCGTGCGCTGGACAAGGCCTTCGTCGCCTTCCTGCATGAACTCGCCCCGGAGGACGATCCACTGGTGCTGCTGGCGGCGGCGCTGACCAGCCATCAACTGGGTCACGGACACGTTTGCCTGGACCTGTTCGAAACGCTCAAGGAGCCGGACTTCGCCCTCTCGTTACCCCCGGAAGGTGACGTGCAAGGTGGCGCGATGCTGTTGCCCTCGCAGTTGCTGGCGAGCCTCGACGGCGCCCACTGGTGCAAGGTCCTGGCCTCCAGTCGCCTGGTCGCCTTGTCCGCCGATGACAGCGAAACGGCGCAGCAACGGCCATTGGTGTTGTCTGGAAAACGCTTGTACCTGCGGCGCTACTGGGCCTACGAACGACGTATCGATAACGCGCTGCGCTTGCGCCTGGCGGAGCACGAGTCGACACCTGCTGACCTGCCGCAACGTCTCACGGGCCTGTTTGGCCAGGCCAGTGCCGATCAGCCGATCGACTGGCAAAAACTCGCCTGTGCCTTGGCCACCCGCAGCGCGTTCAGCATCGTCACGGGTGGTCCCGGAACCGGCAAGACCACCACCGTCGTGCGCCTGTTGGCCTTGCTCCAGGCGCCGGCGGTGGAAGCTGGCAATCCGCTGCGCATCCGTCTTGCCGCGCCGACCGGTAAAGCGGCGGCGCGGTTGACGGAGTCCATCAGCCAGCAGGTTCGGTCGCTGGAAGTTGCAGAGGCCGTGCGGGAAAAAATTCCATCGGACGTCACCACCGTGCACCGCCTGCTGGGTAGTCGCCCCGGCACTCGACATTTCCGACACCACGCCGGCAATCGTCTGCCGCTGGATGTGCTGGTGGTGGACGAAGCCTCGATGATCGACCTCGAAATGATGGCCAACCTGCTCGACGCCATGCCAGCCCATGCCCGGCTGGTCCTGTTGGGTGACAAGGATCAACTGGCGTCGGTGGAAGCCGGTGCCGTGCTGGGTGATTTATGCCGCGACGCCGAAGCCGGCTGGTACAGCCCGCAGACGCGGCAGTGGCTGCAATCGGTCAGCGGCGAACACCTGGAAAACAGCGGTTTGCAGGAAGACACCCAAGGTGCGCACCCGCTGGCGCAACAGGTAGTGATGCTGCGCCACTCGCGACGGTTCGGGGAGGGCAGCGGTATCGGCTTGCTGGCGCGCAGGGTCAACCAGCAACAGCCTGAAGAAGCGCGCACATTGCTGGCGGCGCGCAGCCATGACGACGTGTTTTCCCTGTCGTTGAAGGGAGAGCAGGATCGGGCGCTGGAGCGCTTGTTGCTTGAGGGGCATGGCGAAGGCCCGCAAGGGTATCGGCATTATCTGAATGTGTTGCACGACCGACGCCCCGCACTCGATAGCCCCCTCGACGATGCGCGGTGGATCGAGTGGGCGCGCGATGTGCTGCAAGCCTTCGATGCCTTCCAGCTCCTGTGCGCGGTGCGCAAGGGGCCCTGGGGAGTGGAGGGCCTCAATCAGCGCGTGACTGACGCGCTGCTCAAGGCGCGGCTGATCGACGGTCATCAGCAATGGTACGAAGGTCGGCCAGTGTTGATGACCCGCAACGACTATGGCCTGGGCCTGATGAATGGTGACATTGGCATCGCCCTCAAGCTGCCTGAGCGTGACGGCCCACAAGCGGGGCGTCATGTATTGCGCGTGGCATTCCCGCGCAATGATGGTCAGGGCGGCGTGCGTTTTGTCCTGCCGAGCCGACTGAATGATGTCGAAACGGTGTACGCCATGACGGTGCACAAGTCGCAAGGCTCCGAGTTCGCCCACACCGCGCTGATTTTGCCTGACGCCCTGAACCCGGTGCTGACCAAGGAACTGATCTACACCGGCATCACCCGGGCCAAGCATTGGTTCACCCTGATCGAACCGCGTAAGGGCGTATTTGAGGAGGCCGTGCAGCGCAAGGTCAAGCGACTGAGTGGTTTGATGCTGGCGCTGGAAGAAGGGGCTTCTGTGGCGGGGTAAAGACGCAGTTCCGGCGCCAAAAAAATGGCTGAAAGCCCCGTCCTGTAAGGCCTCGCGGGCGATTCGTTGCTGTGCTATCGTTGCGGCATTACCCCGCTCGAACCCAAGAGAATCCCTGCATGAAGGTGGCTGTCCGGACGACAGGGCGCATTGCTGGTTGCCAACAAATCGTGTTCGCAGGTTTTCTCTGTCTGCTCAGTGGCCTCGTTTTCGCGCAAGCGCCAAACTCGCCCGGCATGGCCGACCAGCGCGCCCACTCGGTCACGCAAGTGGTCCTCGGCATCCTCAGTTATGCCCGCTGGCCCGTCGAGCCACCGCAACTGCGCTTGTGCATCGTCGGCCCGACCGAATACACCGATGACCTGGTCAAGGGCACGACCCAATCCACCGGGCGCCCTGTCACCGTGCGTCGCCTGCTCGCCGACAACCCGTCGGTTGTCAGCGAGTGCGATGCGCTGTACATCGGCAAGCTGACACGCGAGGAGCGTGGCCGCTTGTTCACCGCTCTGACCGGGCAGCCCGTGCTGAGCATCAGCGAGAGCGACGATCCCTGCACCGTAGGCAGCCTGTTCTGCCTGCGGGTCGGCGATGAACAGGTCTCCTTCGAGGTCAACCTGGATTCCGTGGCTCGCAGCGGCGTGCGCATTCACCCCAGCGTGTTGCAACTGTCTCGTCGCAGGTCGGCCGCGCCATGAAGCCTTCCAGCGAGAGCAATCGCCCGACACTGCGTTCGGTCCTGGGTCGCGGCCACTTGATCGTCGCGCTGATGGCGGTGGCCATGGCCAGCGTCTCGTTGACGCTATTAGGCGTCCTGGCCTTGCGCGCCTATGCCGACTACAACCTGCAACTGATCGCCCGCTCGATCAACTACACCGTAGAAGCGGCCGTGGTGTTCAACGACAAGCCGGCCGCCAATGAAGCACTGGCCTTGATCGCGTCCACCGAAGAAGTGGCCGATGCCCAGGTTCTGGACGCGCAAGGCAGGGTGCTGGCGCATTGGCGGCGCCCGGAAAGCGGATTGCTTTCTGCCCTTGAAATGCAGATGGCCAAGGTGTTCCTGGAGAAACCGATCAGCTTGCCGATCGTCCATCAGGACCGTGAGATAGGGAACATCCACCTGACCGGCCACGGTGGCAGCCTGATGCGTTTCCTGCTCAGCGGTCTGGTGGGCATCGTGCTGTGCACGGCCATCAGTGCCTGGGTGGCGTTGTATCTCGCGCGCCGGCAACTGCGCGGAATTACCCGGCCACTGCGCCATCTGGCCACCGTGGCCCATGCCGCGCGCAGCGAGCGGGCGTTCGACCAGCGCGTGCCGCCCGCCGAGATCGCCGAACTCGACAACCTCGGCAACGACTTCAACGCCCTGCTCGATGAACTCGAGAACTGGCAGACCCACCTGCAGACCGAAAACGAAACCCTGGCCCATCAGGCCAGCCACGATAGCCTCACCGGGTTGCCGAACCGGGCGTTTTTCGAGGGCAGGCTGATTCGTGCCCTGCGCAACGCCAACAAGTACAACGAGCGTGTGGCGGTGCTGTTTCTCGACAGCGACCGGTTCAAGGAAATCAACGACAACTTCGGTCACGCCGCCGGTGATGCGGTGCTGGTGGCTGTTGCCAATCGGGTGCGCGCACAACTGCGCGAGGACGATCTGGTGGCACGCCTGGGCGGTGATGAGTTCGCCGTCCTGCTCACGCCGTTGCACCAGACAGAGGACGCCGAGCGCATCGCCGACAAAATCCTGGAGAGCATGGAAATGCCGATTGCTCTGCCAGGGACCACGCAAGTGTTGACCTCCCTCAGCATCGGTATCGCCGTCTATCCCGATCATGGCGCGACGCCGGGGGCGCTGCTCGACGCGGCCGATGCGGCCATGTACCAGGCCAAACGCCTCGCCCGAGGCGCACAGCACACGTCAGGGTCGGAGCACCCTGTCGCCGACGTTTAAACCAGGAGCTATGTCCGTGTTCTCACTTCGTATTCTGACCCTCACATTCTTCATGGCGATCCTGGCATTGACCGGTTGCCAGACCGCGCCGCAAAAAGGCCTGACCCCGGCGCAGGTCGCGGTGCTCAAACAGCAAGGTTTCGAATTGACCGACGAGGGCTGGGCCTTCGGCCTGTCCGGCAAGGTCCTGTTTGGCAGCGATGTCGAAAGCCTCAACCGGCAGAGCACCGACATCGTTGAACGTATTGGCAAGGCGCTGCTGGGCGTGGGCATCGACCACGTACGCATCGACGGCCACACCGATGCCTCGGGTAAAGAGGCCTACAACCAGCAACTGTCCGTGCGGCGAGCGAAAAGCGTGGCCACGGTACTGACCGCCGTTGGCATGCCCGAGCAAAACATCCAGCTCCAGGGCCTGGGCAGCAGCCAGCCGGTGGCCAGCAACGACACCGCAGCGGGGCGGACCGAGAATCGCCGCGTGTCGATCGTGGTGAGTGCGGGTTAGTCGGCGAACAATATTTCGCGGTTTTCGCCCATCAACAACCCCTGGTTCTGCTCGGTGACTGCGCGGATGTAATCCCACAACAACGTAATCCGCTTGAGTTTTCTCAAGTCCTCGCGGCAGTACATCCAGAACTGGCGCGTGATGTTGATCTCCTCCGGCAGCACCGGTAATAAACGGGGATCCTGAGCGGCGAGAAAACACGGCAGGATGGCCAGTGAGCGCCCTTGTTGCGCCGCCACGAATTGGGCGATGACGCTGGTGCTGCGCAGATTGGCGCTGGCGTTGGGCAGGACGTTGGCCAGGTACAGAAGCTCGGAACTGAACGCCAGGTCGTCGACATAACTGATGAACGAATGCTTGCCGAGGTCGGACGGGCGCCGGATGGGCGGGTGTTTGTCCAGATAGTCCTGGGTGGCGTACAGCTGCAGTTTGTAGTCGCAGAGTTTGCAGCACACGTACGGACCGTGCTCCGGGCGTTCCAGGGCAATGACGATGTCGGCCTCGCGCTTGGACAGGCTGATGAAGTGCGGCAACGGCAGGATGTCCACCGATATGGCTGGATAGGCGTCAACGAAGTGGCTCAGTTGCGGGGTGATGAAAAAGCTGCCGAACCCTTCGGTGCACCCCATGCGCACATGCCCGGACAGCGCCACGCCCGACCCTGACACTTGCTCGCAGGCCATGTGCAACGTGCTTTCGATCGCCTCGGCGTAGGCGAGCAGCCGCTGGCCCTCGTTGGTCAGGACAAAGCCGCTGGTGCGCGACTTTTCGAACAGCAGGGTGCCCAGGGCTGTTTCCAGGGAACTGATGCGTCGCGACACGGTGGTGTAGTCCACCGCCAGGCGTTTGGCCGCTGTGCTGGCCTTGCGGGTGCGGGCGACTTCGAGGAAAAACTTGAGGTCATCCCAATTCAGCGACCCCAGCGACGTGATGTTTTTTTGCATGATGGACCGGCTTTTATGTGCGTTCTTATTAGAAGTTTGCACATCTATACTCCAGAAACAGTCCGATCACCACATCGCGACGCACGACTCATCTCAAGGCGACCTTCTCGCCTTGGCTCGCTCTCTCGACAAAAACAAGATCCCGGAGACCAGCATGAACGTATCGCTCACGCCCAACGAAACCACGGTGCACAAGGTCAAGCTGTTGATCGACGGCCAGTGGGTCGAGTCGCAGTCCACCGAGTGGCACGACATCGTCAACCCGGCCACCCAGCAAGTGCTGGCCAAGGTGCCATTTGCCACGGCGCAGGAAGTGGACGCTGCCATCAGTGCCGCCCATCGGGCCTTCCAGACCTGGAAGCTGACGCCAATCGGTGCGCGCATGCGCATCATGCTCAAGCTCCAGGCGCTGATCCGCGAGCACTCCAAGCGCATTGCCGTGGTGCTCAGCAACGAACAGGGCAAGACCATTGCCGACGCTGAAGGCGATATTTTCCGGGGCCTGGAAGTGGTGGAGCACGCCTGCTCGATCGGCACGCTGCAAATGGGCGAGTTCGCCGAAAACGTCGCCGGTGGCGTCGACACCTACACCCTGCGCCAGCCTATCGGCGTTTGCGCCGGTATCACCCCGTTCAACTTCCCGGCGATGATCCCGCTGTGGATGTTCCCGATGGCCATCGCCTGCGGCAACACCTTCGTGCTCAAACCGTCGGAACAGGACCCGCTGTCGACGATGCTGCTGGTGGAACTGGCCATCGAGGCCGGCGTCCCGGCCGGCGTGCTCAACGTGGTGCACGGTGGCAAGGATGTGGTCGATGCGCTGTGCACCCACAAGGACATCAAGGCTGTTTCCTTCGTCGGTTCGACCGCCGTCGGCACCCACGTGTACGACCTGGCGGGCAAACACGGCAAGCGCGTACAGTCGATGATGGGCGCAAAGAACCACGCCGTGGTGCTCCCGGATGCCAACCGCGAGCAAGCGTTGAACGCGCTGGTGGGGGCCGGTTTCGGTGCCGCCGGGCAACGTTGCATGGCCACCTCGGTGGTGGTGCTGGTCGGTGCGTCGAAGCAGTGGCTACCTGACCTCAAGGCATTGGCGCAGAAACTCAAGGTCAACGCGGGCAGCGAGCCGGGCACCGACGTCGGCCCGGTGATTTCGAAAAAGGCCAAGGCGCGCATTCTTGACCTGATCGAAAGCGGCATCAAGGAAGGGGCCAAGCTGGAGCTGGACGGTCGCGACATCACCGTGCCGGGTTTCGAGCAGGGCAACTTCGTCGGCCCGACCCTGTTCTCCGGTGTCACCACCGACATGCAGATCTACACCCAGGAAATCTTCGGCCCCGTGCTGGTGGTACTGGAAGTTGACACCCTCGACCAGGCCATCGCCCTGGTGAACGCCAACCCGTTCGGCAATGGCACGGGTCTGTTCACCCAGAGCGGTGCGGCAGCGCGCAAGTTCCAGAGTGAAATCGATGTGGGCCAGGTGGGCATCAACATCCCTATCCCGGTGCCGGTGCCGTTCTTCAGCTTCACGGGTTCCCGGGGTTCCAAGCTTGGCGACCTCGGCCCGTATGGCAAGCAGGTGGTGCAGTTCTACACTCAGACCAAGACGGTGACGGCGCGCTGGTTCGATGACAACAGCGTCAACGACGGCGTGAACACCACCATCAACCTGCGTTAAGGAGCCGGACATGAAAATTGCCTTTATCGGCCTGGGTAACATGGGCGCGCCGATGGCACGCAACCTCATCAAGGCCGGTCATTCGCTGCGACTGGTGGACCTGAACACAACCGTGTTGGCTGAGCTTGAACAACTGGGCGGCAGCATCAGCGGGTCGGCCCGCGAGGCCGCCCAGGGTGCAGAGCTGGTCATCACTATGCTGCCCGCCGCTGTGCATGTGCGCAGCGTGTGGCTGGGCGAAGACGGTGTGCTGGCCGGTATTGGCCAAGGCGTGCCAGCGGTGGATTGCAGCACCATCGATCCGCAGACAGCCCGCGATGTGGCCGCAGCGGCGGCCAGGCAGGGCGTGGCCATGGCCGATGCCCCGGTCTCCGGTGGCACCGGCGGTGCAGCGGCCGGGACGCTGACGTTCATGGTCGGCGCAACGGCAGAACTCTTTGCCACCCTGCAACCGGTGCTGGCGCAGATGGGCCGAAACATCGTGCATTGCGGTGAAGTCGGTACAGGGCAGATCGCCAAGATCTGCAACAACCTGTTGCTGGGGATCTCCATGGTCGGCGTCAGTGAAGCCATGGCGCTGGGGGATGCGCTGGGAATCGACACGGGCGTGCTGGCTGGCATCATCAACAGCTCCACCGGACGTTGCTGGAGTTCGGAAATGTACAACCCGTGGCCGGGCATCGTCGAAACGGCGCCGGCGTCGCGCGGTTATACCGGTGGTTTTGGTGCAGAGTTGATGCTCAAGGATCTTGGGTTGGCCACGGAAGCGGCGCGTCAGGCGCACCAACCGGTGGTGCTCGGCGCTGTGGCTCAGCAGTTGTATCAGGCGATGAGCCTGCGTGGGGAAGGGGGCAAGGACTTCTCGGCGATCATCAATAGTTATCGTAAGCCGCAATGAACATCTGGGGTGGGGGATAACCCCACTCTGTAGGAGCGAGCTTGCTCGCGATAGCGGTGGGTCAGTCACAATCAGGGTGGATGTGACGGCCGCATCGCGAGCAAGCTCGCTCCTACAGTTTTTTGTGTCAGGCAAACACGAAATACTTGCGCACGGTTTCCACCACTTCCCAAGTGCCTTTCATCCCCGGCTCGATAACAAAAATATCACCCGCGCGCAGATGGATCGGTTCCTTGCCTTCCGGCGTAATGATGCAGTAACCCTCGCGGAAATCGCAGTATTCCCACTTCACGTATTCCACATACCACTTGCCCGGAGTGCAGATCCAGGTGCCCATGATCTTGCTGCCGTCTTCGCTGGTGTAGGCGTTGAGGTTGACCGTGTGCGGGTCGCCTTCGAGTTTTTCCCATTTGCAGGCGTCCAGCACGGGCAGTGGGTGAGTGTCGCGAAGAACGGTGATCGGTGCATTTGCGGTCATGATGACTCCAGGCAAGTGAGGAGAGCTGAAAACGCATCCTGCCGGGAGTGACCAGGGTCGAGTTGTCTGTGCTCGACATCCGAATGCCCAGAAGCGCGCGCGTGCGCATGATCCCTGTGTCAGCGCGTTCCGACAGGCAATACGATCAATGTAGGAGCGAGCTTGCTCGCGATGGAGGCCCAGGCACCGTGGGGTGTCAGGTGCCCAGCGTCATCGTTGACGACCATCGCGAGTAAACTCGCTCCTACAGGGCGCATAAAAAAGCCCCGGTATTCATTGAATGCCGGGGCCATTTTTTGCGCGGTTAGTTGCTGCGCGACACGCGTATCCGGTAGCAGGCGTAGATCAGCGCCACCCACACCGGCATGGCATACACCGAGGCCCGTACCGGCGGGATCATCCAGATGACGCAGATGATCACGGCCATGAAGGCCAGGCACAGGTAATTGGTGTAGGGCGACCAGAACGCCTTGAAGCCAGGCACCACACCCCGCTGGACCATGGCTTTGCGGAATTTCAGGTGTGTGAGGCTGATCAGCGCCCAGTTGATCATCAACGAGGCAACCACCAGAGCGAACAGCAATTCCAGCGCCTCATGGGGTGCCACGTAGTTGACCACCACGGCCAGCAGGGTAATCAGCGCCGACACGCCCAGCGCCAGCAGCGGCACGCCTTGCTTGTTCAGCTTCATCAGCACCTTGGGTGCATCGCCCTGTTCCGCCAGGCCGTAAAGCATGCGGCTGTTGCAGTACACGCCACTGTTGTAGACCGACAGCGCGGCGGTGAGCACCACGAAGTTGAGGATCTGTGCGGCGGTGTCGCTGCCGATCAGGGCAAAGATCTGCACGAACGGACTGCCGCTGTAGGCATCGCCCGAGGCGCCCAGGGTTTCCAGCAATTGGTCCCACGGGTAGAGCGACAGCAGCACGGTGAGTGCGCCGACGTAGAAGATCAGCACCCGGTACACCACCTGATTGATCGCCTTGGGAATGACCTTCCTCGGCTCGCTGGCTTCCGCTGCGGTGATGCCGACCAGTTCCAGGCCACCGAACGAGAACATGATGAACGCCATCGCCATCAGCAGGCCAGTGGTGCCGTTGGGGAAGAAACCGCCGTGGCTCCACAGGTTGCTCACCGATGCCTGCGGGCCGCCGGTGCCGCTGAATAGCATGTAGCAGCCCAGGACGATCATGCCGATGATGGCCACGACCTTGATGATCGCGAACCAGAACTCCATCTCGCCAAAGACTTTGACGTTCAGGCAGTTGATCAGGTTGACCAGCACGAAGAATACCGCCGCGCTGACCCAGGTCGGCACCTCCGGCCACCAGAACTGCACGTATTTACCGACAGCCGTCAGTTCGGCCATGCCCACCAGAACGTACAACACCCAGTAGTTCCAGCCAGACAGGAAACCCGCGAAGCCGCCCCAGTAATTGTGCGCGAAATGGCTGAATGAGCCGGCCACCGGTTCTTCGACGATCATTTCGCCCAGTTGGCGCATGATCAGGAACGCAATGAAACCGGCAATCGCGTAACCGAGGATCATCGACGGGCCGGCGGACTTCAGAACGCCGGCGGAGCCCAAAAACAGCCCCGTGCCGATCGCACCACCCAGTGCGATCAATTGAATGTGTCGATTCTTCAGCCCTCGCTTGAGCGTCGCCTGCTGCAAAATTTCATCCGCCATCGCGTTCCCTTCTGATTGTTGTGGCCAGGCCTGATTTGAAAGCGCAGATCTTACGCTTCGTCGCCTGTTTGTAATACTGACCCGGGTTCAAGGTTTGCGCTGCGCAACGTCTCGAGCAAGGCCTTGGCATAACCCGGCAGACCCTCGAAAGAGCGGGCGCAGAGCAATAGTTTGCGTTGTGCCCAGTCTTCCTTGAGGACAAAGCGCTTGAAGGGCAGATCGTTGCCACGACGCTGAATAGCGACCTGAGGCACGATCGCCAGTCCGGCGCCGCGGGCGACCATACGCATCAGGGCATCGAACCCTTCTGCGCGAATGCGGATCGCCAGCCGCGCCCCGGCGTGCAACGCCTGTTCCTCCAGGTACACCGCCAACGCGCTGCTGGCGCTCAGACCGACGAAATCGTAATGCAGGGAGTCGCCGAACGTTGGGCTCTCTTCGTGCGCCAGCGGGTGGTCGGGCGGTACGATAAGCACCAGCGGATCATCGCGAAACGCCAAAGTGTCCAGACCATGGATGTCGACGGCGTCCGAGACGATGCCCAAGTCCGCTGCCCCCTGGCGCAAGGCGTGGACGATGCGCAGGCTGGGCATTTCCTGCAGCTCGATGTCGAGGTTGGGGTGGTGGCAAAGGAAGTCCGCCAGCACTTCCGGCAGGTGTTCGGTGATCGCCGTGGTGTTGCACAACAGGCGCACCTGACCTTTGACACCCTTGGCGTATTCGGCCAGGTCCTGCTGCATGCGTTCGGCGTGTTGCAGCAGCAACCGGGCGTGGTGCGCCAGGGCTTTTCCCGCCGGTGTGGGGGTGACGCCCCGCCGACCGCGCTCGAGAAAGTCGATGCCCAGCGAAGACTCCATGGCGCGGATTCGCGCACTGGCAGCCGCCAGCGACAAATGACTGCGCACGGCGCCGGCCGTGATGTTGCCGCTGTCGAGGATATTCAGGTAGAGGCGCAGGTCGGTGAGGTCGAAGTGCATGGGGTGGCCCGGGGTTGTGTGGTGTTTGGGCGGGCCTCATCGCGGGCAAGCCCGCTCCTACAGAGCTCGCCGCCGGCCCCTGTAGGAGCGAGCTTGCTCGCGATGAGGCCATCAGCACCGCTGAAGTTCCAGAGCCTCTACCAAATCAAGAGGCACCCTCAGTATATGGCAGATTTCCACCCGGCCAATCCAGGCTCAGGATAGGCCCCATGAACACACTCCTCGCGTACTACCAAAACCTGGGCCTGGCCCTTTCCCTTATGATCATCGCCACCTTCCTGCTGGCCGGCATGATCAAGGGCGTGATCGGCCTCGGCCTGCCCACCATCGCCATGGGTCTGCTCGGTCTGGCTATGGCGCCGTCGCAGGCTGCGGCGCTGCTGATCATCCCGGCGACGCTGACCAACGTCTGGCAACTGGCGTTCGGCGGGCATCTGCTCGGGCTGGTCAAGCGGTTGTGGCCGATGCTACTGGCGATTTTCATCGGCACGGGGGTTGGCACCTTGTGGATCGGCATGGTCGGCGGGCATTGGGTGGTGCGGGGGCTCGGCGCTGCATTGTTGCTCTACGCGTTGAGCGGTCTGTTCCTGCCCACCCTGCGCGTTGGCAGCGCAACCGAGCGCTGGCTGGGTCCCCTGTGTGGCGTGGTGACCGGGGTGATCACCTCAGCCACTGGCGTCTTCGTGATCCCGGCGGTGCCTTACCTGCAAGCGCTGGGCTTGAGCAAGGACGAACTGGTGCAGGCACTGGGCTTGTCGTTCACCGTGTCGACCCTCGCCCTGGCTGCCGGGTTGTTGTGGCGCGAGGCGTTGGGCGGGGGCGAACTGAGCGCGTCATTGCTGGCACTGATCCCGGCGGTGCTGGGCATGCTGCTCGGCCAATGGCTGCGCCAGCGGATCAGTGCACCGGTGTTCAAGCGCGTATTTTTCATCGGCTTGGGTGTGCTCGGCGGGCACTTGCTGATCAGCGGATAGCGGACGACGGGCTGAGCATATCAATGGCGCGGATATCGAAGTCCCGTTCCAGATATTGCTCGCGCTGCGCCAGAAACTCCTTCATGTGCGGCAAGTTCGAGTGCACATCGAGGTGCGCCTGGGACTGCCAGATCTCAAAGAAGATAAACAGTGTCGGGTCCTGTTTGTCGCGCAGCATGTGGTATTCGATGCAGCCGGGCTCGGCGCGACTGGCCTCCACATGGCGAAGGAAGAAAGCTTCGAAAGCGTCGGATTTTTCCGGGCGGGTCTTGGCATGCAGGATGAAACCTTGCAACTCACTCATTAACAATCTCCTCAAGGTCAGAATTGGCCCCAGTGTATTGCAACAATCTGTCGTTGATTCGTGCGTATAGGTCAAATCAGTTTTGTGAGTTCAAGGCTTATTACGCGCGATCCGGATCGTTAATCTGCCGCCATTCCATTTCAGACCCTTTCGAGATCACTCATGAAAAAAGTCCTGTTGCTCAATGGCGGTAAAAAATTCGCTCATTCCGATGGTCGCTACAACACCACCCTGCACGAAGCAGCGCTGGCCGTGCTGGACCGCGGTGGCCTCGACGTGAAAACCACCTTCATCGATGAGGGTTACGACATTGCCGAAGAAGTGGCCAAGTTCCTCTGGGCCGATGTGATCATCTATCAGATGCCGGGCTGGTGGATGGGCGCGCCGTGGACCGTGAAAAAGTACATCGACGAAGTGTTCACCGAAGGTCACGGCAGTCTCTACGCCAGTGATGGTCGCACCCGCTCCGACGCTTCGCAGAAGTACGGCAGCGGTGGCCTGGTGCACGGCAAGCAATACCTGTTGTCGCTGACCTGGAACGCACCGCAGCAAGCCTTCGACGACCCGACCGACTTTTTTGAAGGCAAGGGTGTGGACGCCGTGTACTTCCCGTTCCACAAAGCCAACCAGTTCCTCGGCATGACCGCCTTGCCGACCTTTCTCGCCGTTGACGTGATGAAACGCCCGAACATCGAAGGCGATATCGCACGCTACGAGCAGCATTTGACCGAGGTGTTCGGTCTCAAGGCCTGAGGTTCCTTTTGCCCCTCATCCAGCTACTATCAAGCCAGTCTTGAATGAGGGGCCTTTGTGAAAGCCAGATCCGATGAGTTGCAGATATTCGTCTGCGTGATTGAGTGCGGGTCGATTTCAGCGGCCGCCGAGCAGGTCGGGCAGACGCCCTCGGCGGTCAGCCGCACGTTGTCGCGGTTGGAGGCCAAGCTCGATACGACCTTGATCAACCGCACCACGCGGCGCATGGACCTGACCGAGGAAGGCAAATATTTCTTCGAACACGCCAAGCTGATTCTCGATCAGATGGATGAGCTGGAAGAGCGCCTGTCCTCACGCCAGCAGACCCCGTCCGGGCGTTTGCGCATCAACGCAGCATCGCCCTTCATGCTGCACGCCATCGTGCCGTACATCGACGAGTTCCGCAGGCTCTACCCGGACATCCAGCTGGAACTCAACAGCAACGACCTGATCATCGATCTGCTGGAGCAGAGCACCGACATCGCCATCCGCATCGGCACGCTGTCCGATTCGACCCTGCACGCCCGCTCACTGGGGTGCAGCCCATTGCACATCGTCGCCAGCCCGGCTTACCTCGAACGACATGGCACACCGAGGGTGGTCGAGGACCTGAGCAGGCATGCGCTGCTCGGGTTTACCCACAACGAAGGCCTCAACCAATGGCCGTTGCGGTATGTGCATGGCGATCGCTGGCCGATCCAGGCTTCCATCAGCGCGTCCAGTGGCGAGACCATCCGGCACCTGGCGCTCCAAGGGCAGGGCATTGCCAGCCTGTCGCATTACATGACCATCGAGGACATTCGCGCCGGACGTTTGAAGGTGGTGCTGGCGGATTTCAACAGTGGTTATCGCCAGCCGATCAACGCGGTGTACTACCGCAACTCGCAATTGGCCCTGCGGATTCAATGCTTCCTGGACTTCATCCAGGGCAAGTTGGCGTTGTATGCCAGTTCGGACTTCAACGCTGATTCTTGACCCCTGCGCAAGATTGAATTGGGTCGGTGGGTATTTTTCGTCAGTAACGACGCCTTGATACTGATCGCATCACTGACCCAAGCAGGGAGATTCCCCATGAACGTATTCGTCACCGGCGCTGCCGGTTTTATCGGCGGCTCCATCGCCACCGGCCTGGTTCGTGCCGGCCACACTGTCGCTGGCCTGGTGCGCAACAGCGAACAGGCCAATGAGTTGAGCGCGCTGGGCATCACCCCGGTGATCGGCACCCTGGATGACAGCGCCCTTCTGGCGCAACAGGCCCGCGCGGCCGACGCGGTGATCAACGCGGCCAGCAGCGATCATCGCGGGGCGGTAGAGGCTTTGCTGGATGCGATGCGCGGTTCGCAAAAGGTGTTCCTGCACACCAGTGGTTCGAGCATTGTCGGCGATGCGTCGGGTGGCGAGGCCAGTGACGCGATCTACTTTGAAGACACCTTGCCGGAACCGACTGTCGACAAGGCCGCACGCGTGGCCATCGATAACCTGATCCTCGCGGCGGCGAAGGACGGCGTGAATTCGGCAGTGATCTGCAACACCCTGATCTACGGCCACAGCCTGGGCGTCAATCGTGACAGCGTGCAACTGCCTCGGCTGCTGAAACAGGCACGCAAAAGCGGGGTGGTGCGTCATGTCGGCACGGGTCGCAACATCTGGTCCAACGTGCACATTGAAGACGTGGTGGCGCTCTACCTGCTGGCGTTGACCAGGAATGTGCCGGGCACGTTCTATTTCGTTGAAAGCGGTGAAGCGTCGTTCATCGACATGACCACCGCCATGGCCGAGGCGTTGAACCTGGGGCAACCGCAGGACTGGCCGTTGAAAGACGCCGAAGCCGAGTGGGGTTATGAAATGGCCAACTATGGCCTGGGTTCCAACAGCCGGGTGCGCGGCAAGAAGGCGCGGGAGTTGCTGGGCTGGGCGCCAAAGCGGACGTCGGTGGTGGAGTGGATTCGCGACGAGATGGTCTGAGTTCGCCTTAGACCGCGTTATCGTTCTTCGTCGGAACGCCGCCCGGAGCAAGCCCGCTCCCACGGGACCGAGTTCGTCTGAACAACGCGGTCAACTGTGGGAGCGGGCTTGCTCGCGAAGGCATTCTTGAAGGCACCAAAGCTGGCCGGGCCAGGCGCAAATCCGTAACATCCGCACATTATTTTCGCGACACCTTGCCTGCGGTCCCCCCATGAAACCAAAAAACCTACGCGCCGAAGTCCTGGCTGGGCTCACCACGTCTTTTGCCTTGCTGCCCGAATGCATCGCCTTTGCGCTGGTCGCTCATCTCAACCCGCTGATGGGCCTGTATGGCGCCTTCATTATCTGCACCCTGACCGCGCTGTTCGGCGGCCGGCCGGGGATGGTTTCCGGGGCAGCCGGGTCGATGGCGGTGGTGATCGTTGCGCTGGTGGTGCAACACGGCGTGCAATATTTGTTGGCGACCGTACTGCTCGGTGGCCTGGTGATGCTCGCCTTCGGTGTGTTGAGGCTGGGCAAGCTGGTGCGGATGGTGCCGCACCCGGTGATGCTCGGTTTCGTCAACGGCCTGGCGATCATCATCGCCCTGGCCCAGCTTGAACACTTCAAGAACGGCGAGCACTGGCTCACCGGCACGCCGTTGTACCTGATGGTGGGGCTGGTGGTGCTGACGATGGCGATCGTCTACGTGCTGCCGCGCCTGACCCGCGCCGTGCCGCCGGCATTGGCGGCCATTCTGGGCGTCGGGCTGGCGGTGTACCTGCTGGGCCTGCCGACGCGCACCCTGGGCGACATGGCGCACATCGCCGGCGGCCTTCCGACGCTGGCGCTGCCGGACATCCCGTGGACGCTCGAAACCCTGCGCATCATCGCGCCCTACGCAATCCTGATGGCGTTGGTCGGTCTGCTGGAAACCCTGCTGACCCTGAACCTGACCGACGAAATCACCGAGACCCGTGGTTTTCCGGATCGCGAGTGTGTGGCGCTGGGCGCGGCGAACATGGTCTCCGGTGTATTCGGCGGCATGGGTGGCTGCGCGATGATCGGTCAGACCGTGATCAACCTGAGTTCCGGTGGCCGTGGCCGGGTGTCCGGCGTGGTCGCCGGCGTGCTGATCCTGTTGTTCATCCTGTTCCTGTCGCCGTTCATCGAGCGTATTCCGCTGGCAGCGCTGGTGGGGGTGATGTTCGTGGTGTCGCAACAGACGTTTGCCTGGGCTTCGCTGCGGGTGGTGAACAAGGTGCCGTTGAACGACGTGCTGGTGATCATCGCCGTGACGGTGATCACGGTGTTCACGGACCTCGCCACGGCGGTGCTGTGCGGGATCATCATCGCCGCGCTCAATTTCGCCTGGCAGCAGGCGCGGGAGTTGTACGCCGACAGCCACCTCGAAGCCGACGGCAGCAAGCTGTACCTGATGCATGGCACGCTGTTCTTCGCCTCGACCACACCGTTTCTCAACCAGTTCGACCCCGCCAATGACCCGGCCGTGGTGACCATTGATTGCCGTCACCTGAGCTTCGTCGACTACTCGGCCATTGCCGCGCTGAAAACCCTGCGCGAGCGTTACGCCAAGGCGGGCAAGCACCTGCGGGTGCTGCACCTGTCCGAGCGCTGCAAGAAACTGCTCAAGCGGGCGCGGGTGGCTCACGACTGATTACGCGTAATCCGCTACCCCTGTAGGAGCGAGCATGCTCGCGATGGTGGATCAGACACCGCGGGCATTCAGACAGCCCGCGTCATCGTTGACGACCATCGCGAGCATGCTCGCTCCTACAGAGGGGGCGCGAATCAATCAGCGATCGGTGTCAGGGATGAAAATACGCCCACCGGATTTTCATAAACCCTGATCACGCATATCCCTACGCGACACCCCATACCCCTGCACGAAAATTACTTTCACCTCGTTTGAAAATCACTCATCGAAATGTTTTAAGAGTTTCACAAAACTTTCGACGTGACCCTTTCGAGGAGTACCGCATGACCCCGTCCTTCGGCTATTGGCTGCTGGTGTACGCCGCCGTCGCCATCATCGCGCTGATCGTGTTGATCGCCCGTTATCGACTCAACCCCTTCATTGTCATCACCCTGGTCTCAATCGGCCTCGCACTGGTGGCGGGCATGCCGGCGTCCGGCGTGGTTGGTGCCTATGAGGCCGGTGTCGGCAAGACGTTGGGGCACATTGCCCTGGTGGTGGCGCTGGGGACGATGCTGGGCAAGATGATGGCCGAGTCCGGTGGCGCCGAGCGGGTAGCGCGCACCCTGATTGACCGCTTCGGCGAGCGCAATGCGCACTGGGCGATGGTGTGCATTGCCTTTCTGGTGGGCTTGCCGCTGTTTTTCGAGGTCGGTTTTGTCTTGCTGGTGCCGATCGCTTTTACCGTGGCGCGCCGGGTCGGGGTGTCGATCCTGATGGTCGGCCTGCCGATGGTCGCCGGTCTGTCGGTGGTGCATGCGCTGGTGCCGCCGCACCCGGCAGCGATGCTGGCGGTGCAGGCCTACCAGGCCTCGGTAGGACAGACCTTGATGTATGCGATTGCCATCGGTATTCCCACGGCGATCATTGCCGGTCCCCTTTACGCCAAGCTCATCGTGCCGCACATCCAGTTGCCGGCAGAAAACCCGTTGGAGCGCCAGTTCCTCGACCGCGAGCCGCGCGCTCGCCTGCCCGGTTTTGGCATCACCATGGCCACCATCCTGTTGCCCGTGGTGCTGATGCTGATCGGCGGCTGGGCCAACCTGCTGTCCACGCCGGGCAGCGGCTTCAACCAGTTCCTGTCGTTCATCGGCAACTCGGTGATCGCCCTACTGCTGGCCACGCTGCTGAGCTTTTGGACCCTGGGCATTGCCCAGGGCTTCAGCCGCGAATCGATCCTCAAGTTCACCAGCGAGTGCCTGGCGCCGACGGCCAGCATCACCTTGCTGGTCGGCGCTGGCGGTGGCTTGAACCGGATTCTGGTGGACGCCGGCGTCACCGACCAGATCGTCAGTCTCGCCCATGAATTCCACCTGTCACCGCTGATCATGGGCTGGCTGTTCGCCGCGTTGATGCGCATCGCGACCGGGTCAGCTACCGTGGCCATGACCACCGCGTCGGGCGTGGTCGCGCCCGTGGCCATCGGCCTGGGTTATCCGCACCCGGAATTGCTGGTGCTGGCGACGGGGGCCGGCTCGGTCATCTTTTCCCACGTCAACGACGGCGGCTTCTGGTTGATCAAGGAATACTTCAACATGAGCGTGGCCCAGACCTTCAAGACGTGGACCGTACTGGAGACCATCATTTCAGTGGTCGCCTTCGGTCTGACTGTGGGCCTTTCCTACCTGATTTAACCGGAGCCGCTCGCCATGGACATCCTCTATCAGATCCGCGCCCGTCAGGATTCCTTCAGCGCCGGTGAAGGACGCATCGCTCGCCTGATGCTCGACGACGTAGGATTTGCCTCTGCCGCCAGCCTCGATGAGTTGGCGCAGAGGGCGGACGTCAGTACCGCGACGCTGTCGCGATTTGCCCGCAGCGTGGGTTGCCGTGACTTGCGCGACCTGCGCCTGCAACTCGCCCAGGCCAGCGGCGTAGGCAGTCGTTTCCTCGATCCGGCCAGCCCGCCGGCGCAGTCGGCGTTCTACCGGCAGATCGTCGGCGACATCGAGTCGACCCTCCATCAGCATCTGTCAGCGTTCGACGAATCGCGCTTTGCCGATGCAGTGAAACTGCTGGGCAAGGCGCGGATGATTCACGCCTTCGGCATGGGCGGATGCTCGACGCTGTGCAGCGATGAACTGCAAGTGCGACTGGTGCGTTTCGGCTACCCGGTGGCGGTGTGTCACGACCCGGTGATGATGCGCATCACCGCTGCGGGCCTGGATGAAGGGCACGTGGTGATTGCCTGCTCGCTGACCGGCATCACCCCCGAACTGCTCGAAGCCGTGGAGTTGGCGCGCAGCTATGGCGCGCGCGTCCTGGCGATCACCCGCGCCGACTCGACGTTGGCGCAACTGGCCGACGTGCTGCTGCCGCTGCAAGGGGTGGAAACCTCATTTATCTACAAACCCACGGCGGCGCGCTACGGCATGCTGCTGGCCATCGACGTGCTTGCCACCGAGCTGGCACTGGCCAATCCTGAAGACAATCAAGAACGTCTGCGGCGCATCAAACTCGCCCTGGACGATTACCGCGGCGGCGATGATCACTTGCCGCTGGGAGACTGAGATGCTGTACGACACGCTGATTCGCAACGCACTGGTCATCGACGGCAGCAATGCCCCGGGTTTTAGCGCCGACGTGGCGATTTTCGATGGCCGCATCGAGCGCATCGGCGACCTGCAAGCCGCCCGCGCTCATGAAGAAATCGACGCGGCGGGCCGGGTGTTGGCCCCGGGGTTCATCGACGTGCACACCCATGACGACACGGTGGTGATTCGCCAGCCGCAGATGCTGCCCAAGCTCAGCCAGGGCGTGACCACGGTGATCGTCGGCAACTGCGGCATCAGCGCGTCGCCGGTGAGCCTCAAGGGTGATCCGCCGGACCCGATGAACCTGCTTGGCACGGCCGCCGCGTTCGTTTACCCCACCTTCGCCGATTACCGCGCGGCGGTGGAAGCGGCCAACACCACTTTGAACGTCGCTGCCCTGGTCGGCCACACGGCGTTGCGCAGTAACCACCTGGACGATCTGTTTCGCACCGCCACGTCCGCTGAAATCTGCGCGATGCGCAAGCAGCTCCGTGAAAGCCTCGAAGCCGGCGCCCTCGGTTTATCCACAGGCCTGGCCTACGCCAGCGCATTCTCGGCGTCCACCGAAGAGGTGATGCAACTGACCGAGGAACTGACCGCCTTCGGCGCGGTGTACACCACCCATTTGCGCAGTGAATTCGAGCCGGTGCTGGAGGCCATGGACGAAGCGTTCCAGATCGGTCGCCATGCGCAATCCCCGGTCATCATCTCCCACCTCAAATGTGCCGGCGCCGGTAACTGGGGGCGCAGCCCGCAACTGCTGGCGCGTCTTGAGGAGGCCGCGAAAACCCACGCGGTCGGTTGCGATTGTTATCCCTATGCTGCGAGCTCTTCGACCCTGGACCTCAAGCAGGTCACCGACGCGCATCGCATTACCATCACCTGGTCCACGCCACACCCGGAGCAGGGCGGTCGGGACCTGATGGACATCGCCGCCGACTGGAGTGTCTCGTTGCTGGACGCCGCCCGCCTACTGCAACCGGCGGGCGCGGTGTACTACGGGATGGACGAAGCCGACGTGCGAAAAATCCTCGCTCATCCACTGTCGATGGTGGGCTCCGACGGCTTGCCGGAGGACCCGTTTCCGCATCCGCGCCTATGGGGGGCTTTCCCACGGGTACTCGGCCATTTCAGTCGCGATGTCGGGCTATTTCCCCTCCACACCGCCGTGCACAAAATGACCGGGTTGTCGGCGGCACGATTCGGCTTGAAGGCGCGGGGCGAGATCCGCGAAGGGCACTGGGCCGACCTGGTCTTGTTCGACCCGACCACCATTCGCGATGTCGCCAATTTCACGGATCCCCAACGGGCAGCCGAGGGTATCGACGGCGTGTGGATCAACGGCGTGCTGAGCTACAGCGATGGGCAGGCGAACGGCAAACGCGTAGGGCGGTTCCTCGCGCGCGAGGGGGATCTGCACGACGGATTTCAGTAATGATTTCCGAGACCTGGGTCACGGTAGTGGCACATTGCAATTAAAGAATACCGGCAGGAAGCCGAAGTGCTGAGACTGGCCAAACTACAATCAAGCCCTTACCAGTCTGGGAGCAACGAAATGAGCTTCGGCAAAACCACCCCGATCCTGCGGATTTTCGATGAAAACAAGGCAGTGGAGTTTTACGTCGATTTTCTGGGTTTCAAGATCGACTGGCAGCATCGTTTCGAGCCGAATTTCCCGCTGTACCTGCAAGTCTCCCGGGGTGAATGCGTGTTGCACTTGTCAGAGCATCATGGCGACAGCACACCCGGTGCTGCCCTGCGCATCGAGACCGATGAGCTGGAAGCGTTTCAGCAGCAGTTGTTGGCCAAGGACTACAAGTTCTCGCATCCACAGATCCAGGCCATGCCCTGGGGTAGCCAGGACATGACGATCCTCGATCCGTTTGGTAATCGGTTGGTGTTTACCAATGCGATTGCGGTGTGAGTATTAGATAGCTTGCTCGCGAAGAGGCCGAAACGTCAGACGCGGAAGTGGCTGACCATTTCCTGCAACTGACCACCCAGGCGCGCCAGTTCGACGCTGGACTTGGCGGTTTCATCGCTGGCCGCGGCGGTCTGTTCGGACACGTCGCGCACGTTGATGATGCTGCGGCTGATCTCTTCGGCCACCGCGCTTTGCTGTTCGGCAGCGGCGGCGATCTGCTGGTTCATCGACTGGATGTTCGACACCGTGCGGGTGATGTTGTCCAGGGATTCGCCGGCCTTGCGGGTCAGGGCCACGCTGCTGTCGGTGAGACTGCGGCTGTTGTTCATCACCGCCGACACCTGTTGGGTGCCGTTTTGCAGGGCTGCCACCAGGCCTTCGATTTCCTCGGTGGATTTTTGCGTACGCTGCGCCAGGCCACGGACCTCGTCGGCGACCACGGCAAAACCGCGACCGGCTTCACCGGCGCGCGCAGCCTCGATGGCGGCGTTGAGTGCCAGCAAGTTGGTTTGTTCCGCGACGGCCTTGATCACGTCCATGACGCTGCCAATCTTGTCGCTTTCCTGTTGCAGCACACCCATGGCTTCGGTGGAACGCACCACTTCGGTGGCCAGGCGTTCGATTTGGGCAATCGCTTCGTTGACCACTTTATCGCCTTCGCGAGCTTCGCCGTCAGCGGCGGCTGCCGCTTGCGAGGCTTCTTCGGCGTTGCGTGCCACTTCCTGAACGGTGGCGGTCATCTCGTGCATCGCGGTGGCCACTTGATCGGTCTCGATCTTCTGGCTGTTCACACCGGCGCTGGTCTGGCTGGTCACGGCCGACAATTCTTCTGCTGCACTGGCGATCTGGGTCACGCCATCGCGGATGCCGCTGATCAGGTTGCGCAGGGTCACACCCATGCGGGCGATGCCCTGCTGCAATACGCCGAGTTCATCACGGCGAGTGACCTTGACGTCGTGGGACAGGTCGCCACCCGCGATGCGCTCCACCACGGCCAGCGTTTCACGCAGTGGACCGGTGATCTGGCGGGTAATGAGGACGGCGGCGATGATGCCGACCACCAAGGCCAGCAAGGTGCTGATCAGTTGCAGGGTACGGGCCTGCGCACTTTCGGCGTCGCGGCGATCAAGCTGGATTTGGTACAGCTGCTCGCTGAGACTGACGATCGTATTGCCCTGATCGGTCATCTCCTTGCGGGCCTGCACCACGTCGTTGTTGGTCGCCTTGTATGCGCGCACGGCGGTGCGGTAGTCGGTCAGCGCTTTTTCAAGTTGACGCAGGGCGTCTTGCTGAGTGACGGCAAAATGTACATTGAGCTGTTCCAGGCTGGCGACGGCGGCGTCCAATTGGTTGGCAGCCTTGAGCTCGGTGTCGGCGTTGACGGCGGCGGTGTAGCCTCGCACTTCGTAGCGCGCCAGGATGAACGCTTCCTTGGCCGCGGTAATGGCCTGGAATTGCTCGAAACGCTGATCGCTCAACGGCATCTGCTGAACTTCGGTGCTGATGGCATTGATCAGGGTGTTCGCGGTCTGCGCGTTGGCGGTCATCACATCGCGCGCCGTATTGCCGGCGCGGTAGGCACCTCGCATTTTTTCCAGGGAAATCCGGTATGCAGCGATCAGCGCAGCTTGCTCGTTAAGCAGCTTGAGGTTTTCCGGGCTCTTGAATTTATCCAGCACCGCCTTCTGTTGAGCGGCGAAGGCATCGAGGTTCACCTGCACGTTCTGCGCGGTGGTCTCGTCACCGTTGGCCAGCATGTATTGCAGACGGGCCACGCGCAGCTTGGTCAGGCCCGCGTTGAGCTGGGTGATGTCGCTCATCCAGTTGCTGCGGTCGATCAGGCCACCCAGGCTTGTCCAGCCAGTGAGGGCGAGTACGCCGGTGAGCACCAGGACCAGGCCGAAACCCAGGCCCAGCTTCATGTTCATGCTGATGTTACCGAACCAGCTATTCATCAAATTCCTCCAGGAACGTTGCGCTGCGGTCGTCGAGTGGCTGGAAGATTGTTGTTTTTCGTAGCCAAAAGGTGTGTGAAAGGCTTGTATCGGCAGCGGGGCGGGATAGCTGAATGGTTTCTGTCAGACAAATCTGTAACAAGGCTTATGCGCGGGCATTGAGCTTTTTTTCACATGGGTTTCACCCGGGGGCGACGCTCGTCTCTTTAATCTCGCGGCATCCAATGAGTGTGGTGCATGCCTGCGAGGCCTGATGTGGAATTGAGACTGAGTGTGTTCGGGGTAAAACGCTCGATTGACCTGAGCCGTTGGACCCGCTATCGAAATGCCGCAGTGGTGGTCGCTTCGGCCTTGCTGGTCATTCCGTTGACGGTGTGGCTGTTGCGGCCCGCCGCCGTGCCGGACCTGGCCCATGGCAATGTCGCTGGCGCACAGGCGTTAGTGTCCGAGTGGGCGAAGGGCGATGTGATTGTGCTGGTGCGTCACGTCGAACGCTGCGATCACTCCAGAGCCGCGTGCCTGACGGGCAATGACGGCATCACTGATCGCTCGCGCAGTGTCGCGGTGAGTGTCGGGGCGCAGTTCGAGCAGTTGGGGTTGGGCAACGCCGACATCTACAACAGCCCGATGACCCGCACGGCGCAAACGGCGGGTTTCATGTTCAACAAGGTGAGTGCGAACGACGACTGGCTGGTCAGTTGCCGGGGCACGATGCTGCGTGATGCGTTGGCGCACAAGGTGCCCGGGCGCAACCTGGTGCTGGTGACCCACAGCGAATGCATGTCGCAGATGGAGAAAGACCTCAAGCTGCCTGCCGCGAACCTGGGTTATGGCGCTTCGCTGTTTGTTTCCGCACAAGCCTTGCAGGCACCGCGCATGCTTGGCTTTATCGAGGCGTCCGACTGGCGTACGGTGGCATTCCAATGAGTGCGTCCGTGCGTTTTTATGCCTGGAACTTCGGTGTCCCGCTGGCCTGCGCTGCGGTGGTGTTTTTGCTGTTCGACATGACCCGCATCGACATCGCGTTCAGCAACCTTTTTTATGATCCGGTCACCCATACCTTTCCACTCGATCAGGTTCACTTTTTTGAGCGACTGACCCACAAGTGGGCGCGGATCATTCCGAACTGGACGGCGGAAATCGCCTTGATCGGCGCGATGTTGTCGTTTGTCTGGCCGTTGATCAATCCAGGCAAACGTCCTCGTCTTGCCGGTTTTCTCGAACGTTGCAAGCTGGCGCCCGTCCTGCGATTTGCCGCCGAGCATCGTCGGGACTTCTGGTTTGTGGTGTTCGCGTTTGCCATTTGCACCGGTGTCATCCATTTCCTCAAATCCCACACCAGCGTGTATTGCCCAATCGAGACGACGCTCTACGGTGGGAAAATGGCCCACATCGAGTGGTACAGCAACTTCCAGCTGTTCAGGGAAGCGGGTGATGGACGTTGCTGGCCGGGCGGACATGCGTCAGGTGGGTTCACCATGCTCGCCTTGTATTTTGTTGCGCGGCGGTATCGGTGGCGGTTTTCCAAGGCTCTGATGTATGGCTCGTTGTTGCTGGGTTTTGTATATGGCACAACGCGGGTTTTGCAGGGTTGGCACTATATGTCTCATACCTTCTGGGCCGGCGTTTTCGTGTGGCTGGCGTGTTTGCTGACGGCGTTGGCGTTTTATGGGCGAGCGCGGTTGGAGGTTCCGGTGTTGCGCGCTCCGCCGAAGAACCGTGTCGGAGCGGGCTCACCCGCGAAGGCGGCCTGACGCTCCTACAGGCTCCTCCTCACTGGCCAACAAAAAAATAATCCTGGCGCCCCACTCGCATCTGCTTCACCACTTTCAACGGCGCCTGCGGTGGCGAATCCGCCGCCATGACCGCGATGTTGGACGGTGACGCGCTCAGGAAGTCATGCAGCTGCGCTTGCGTATCCAGCCCCTTGAGCACGCTCTGGGTATAGAACACGCTGGCGCCGCCCACCCTTTCATTGGCTTGAAACATTGCCACGGTCTTGCCATTGGCTTGCATCGTTTGAATCTGCTGCGTCAGGGGCAGGAACGATAGCTTGCGATCCGCGTGAGGCAGTACCCATTGCGCGGCCGTCAGGTAGCTGGCGATCACCACCGCCAGCACGCCGATAGCCAGGCTTCGACTATGGCGAGCGATGCGGCCCCGCAGGTTCGAGGCGCGTTCGTGTTGTTGGAGTCGTTCGAACAGGACTGCCGCATATTCAGCGGCAATCACCGCCGCCGCCGGCGTCATGGACATCAGATAGACGGTGCGCTTGCTCGACGCCAGGGTGAGCATGAGGAACTGCGCCAGTATCCACAGGGTGAAAAATAGCAGGTAACGGTTGGCCATCAGGCTTTTACGGAAATGCCAAAGGCCCAGGTACACCAGAATGTTCCAGGGCAAGAATGCCTGGGGCAATTTGGCCAGGTAGTAGTAAAACGGTTCGTAATGCCCCGCTTCCACAAACGAACCGCTGAAGCGCCCCACACTGTTGGTCAACAACACTTCCTGCAAGGCTTGCGCGCCCCCGCGCTGATACAGCACCGCAAGCCACATCAGCAGCGGCAGCAGCCCCACCAGCGTCAGCAGGCCGGGCCGTAGCCAGTGGCGCAATGTCAGGCGTTTGTCGATCAGACTCTCGGTCAACAAGTAGGCGAAGATCACCACCCCCGGCAGGGCCAGGCCCAACACGCCTTTGCTCAGTGTCGCAATGGCGATTCCGCTGGCAAAGAGCAAGGCGTTACCGAGTCGTGGTTGCCGATGTCCCTGGAAAAACGCCAGCAACGCCATGCTCACGCCCAGGGCCAGCAAGGCGTCTTCGCCCACGCCCCGCACATTGCTCCAGTAACTGGCCATGGTTGCCAGCAACATGGCCGCCGTCCAGGCAATCGCCTGGGGCCTGCCGAATCGTCGCAGCAGGGCGTACAGCAACATCACGCTGAACAACCCGGCAAACGCCGACGCCAGCCGCACTGCCCACGGCGTGCCGCCGAACGCACGGATCGCCCCGGCATCCAGCCACAGGCTCAGGGGTGGTTTCTCCAGAAACGGTTGGCCGAACAGTCGCGGCGTCACCCAGTCGTTGTCCAGGTGCATCTGCATGGCAATCCCGGCGACGCGGGCTTCAGTGGAACCTTGCAACTGGTGATGACCCAGCGCGAAGAAAAACAGCACAGCCGCCAGCAGGAACAACGACGAGACGGGACGCGACATGGTGTGTGACTACCCAAGGGAGATCCCCTGAGCATACGGGGCGAATGCTTAACGAATTGTGAATGGGCCCTCGACCAAACCGCCTCGGAACGCTTTCCACCCGACAAAAAAAAGCCCGCGGGAGGGCGGGCAAACCATAGTTTCTTGAATGAGCGCGGGCAATGTAACGGTTGGTGAACGGCGATGGGGTGAAGAAAAATTTATCTGTGGAGCGGCTGAGGGCCCCTATGCTAGCCTCAATCAATGATTTCATTGATTGCGCGGGGGGCGATATGGCCAGCATCACAATTAGAAACCTGGACGCTCAAGTCAAAGAACAATTGCGCATTGCGGCTGCTCACAACGGGCATTCGATGGAGGAAGAGGCGCGCCTGATCTTGGGTAAAGCCTTGGCGAGCGTAGATCGTACTGGGGGACTGGGGAGTCGGATTCATCATAGATTCAAAGCGACGGGCGGGGTTGATCTCGATCTTCCAACAAGGCACGAGAAAGCGACTGCGGTGGATCTCTCTGAATGATAGTGCTCGATACCCATGTTCTTTCTGAGTTCATGCGTAGCGAGCCTGACAGCCGAGTACTGGCTTGGGTCGATGAGCAACCGGCCATGGATCTGGCAATCACTGCTGTTACTGTCGCAGAAATTCTCCACGGTATTGCCCGACTGCCCTTCGGTAAGCGTAAACAGAAGCTGGAAGCTCATGCCATGGCGATGTTCGAAGAAGACTTCGTCGGGCGCATTCTGCCATTCGATGCCCATGCTGCCGTGGAGTACGCCAACCTCGTTGCCGGCGCTGAAGCAAAGGGGCGCGGGGTGTTGATGGCTGACGCGCAAATTGCCGCCATTTGCCGAAATCATGGCGCTTCTATCGCCACTCGCAATGTTCGGGACTTCGAGTGTTCCGGCATTGAGGTGATCAATCCATGGGATGTCTGAGTCCCATGAATAGATCGGCACTCGGAAGGACAGCGCACTCATCAACCCGATGCGCTGCCTCCATCATTCTCAAAAATCGTACTTGAAACCCGTCATCACATTGCGCGACGTGACTCAATAGGTCAGTTATTGACAGGTGGGTCATTATGTCAATTTAATGACGATCTTAAATTGGATCCATAATTTTCGTCGTGACAAAGACAAACTATTGACAGTGTGATGTCATTCACACATTATCTGCGCCGCTCTTATGGCATACCGCCATAAACTCGTCGTTCATCCGATGTATTTTGAACCTTCGAGAACAGGTCGATGTCGCATTGCATGCGCATTGGGCCAAGTGCTATCAGTCGGGTCCTGCTCTACAGAAACACCGTTTTACGGACGTTACATTCGCAGTGTCCGATTGAATCTTCAGGAAGAAACTTCATGTCTGATGGACGAATACTGGTTACCGGCGGTGCAGGATTCATTGGGTCGCACTTGGTAGAAGCGTTGCTGGGCAAAGGCTACAAAGTTCGCGTACTCGATAACCTGTCGACCGGGAAGGTAGGCAATTTGCCGGTGGGCAACGCCAACCTGAATCTGGTGGTGGGTGATGTCGCGGACAGTGTCGTGGTCGAGCAGGCCATGCGTGATTGCACGGCCGTGGTGCACTTGGCGGCAGTGGCTTCGGTGCAGGCATCGGTGGACGACCCGGTCGGCACCCATCAAAGCAATTTCGTGGGCACCCTTAATGTGTGCGAGCACATGGCCAAGTCCGGAATCAAGCGCGTGGTGTTCGCATCCAGCGCAGCGATCTACGGCAACAATGGCGAAGGGACGGCCATTGATGAAGACACCCCAAAATCTCCCCTGACCCCGTACGCCAGCGACAAGTTGTCCAGCGAGTATTACCTGGATTTCTATCGCCTCGAACATGGTCTGGAGCCGGTGATCCTGCGCTTCTTCAATATCTTCGGACCGCGTCAGGATCCTTCTTCGCCGTATTCCGGGGTGATCAGCATCTTCACCGAGCGGGCCATGGTCGGCAAACCGGTGGCGATTTTCGGTGATGGCGAACAAACCCGTGACTTCGTTTATGTACAGGACCTCGTAAGTATTCTCGTACAAGCTGTGGAGGCAGACGAGGTGAGCCCTGGCGCGGTGAATGTCGGGCTCAGTCGCGCCACCAGCCTTAACGATCTGATCACCGAACTGGGCAACGCCACCGGCACGCCGTTGACGGTGAACTATCAGGCTGCGCGCCAGGGCGACATCCGCCACTCGCGCGCTGACAACACGCGTTTGCTCCAGCGTTTTGCGCTCCCGGCGCCGACTTCCATCGGCGAAGGTTTGGCGCAGTTGCTGCGCAGTTTGTAAATCTGCCCGGCCCGATTCAGACGTCCGAGCAGTACCGGTTCAGTCAATTCAAGAGTGAATTATGCACATCGTTTTTCGCAGGACACGCCTACGTGCCCTTGCCAAGCGCCTGTTTGCAGCGCTGGCAATCTTCGCGAGCGGGCCGACTGTCCAGGCTTCAGCCTTGCCCCAACCGGCCAGCGTGGTTTTTTGGTACGCCGATCAACCGCCGCTGTCCGAGCTGGCGCAGTTCGACTGGTCGGTGGTCGAGCCGGGGCACATGACGGCAAGCGACGTCAAAACCCTGCGCAAATTGGGCAGCCACCCATTTGCTTACGTGTCCATTGGCGAATTCGATGGCAGCAAGACTGAAATCGACAAGGCCGGCTTGCGCAAGGCGATCAGCCCAGTGCGTAACGACTCCTGGAACAGTCAGGTCATGGACCTCACCTCGCCGGCCTGGCGTGAACATTTGCTGGGCCGCGCCAAGACCTTGCAGGCCGAAGGTTACGACGGGCTGTTTCTGGACACCCTCGACAGTTTCCAACTGCTGCCCGAAGCCTCGCGTGAAGCACAGCGCGTGGCCCTCGCCAGCCTGTTGCGTGAAATGCACAAACGCCAGCCAGGCCTGAAGCTGTTTTTCAACCGTGGCTTCGAAGTGCTGCCCGAGCTTGATGGCGTTGCGTCGGCGGTCGCGTTCGAATCCATGTACGCCGGTTGGGACGCCGCAGCCAAGCGCTATCGCCCGGTTCCGGAAGCCGATCGCCAGTGGCTGCTCGGTGAGTTGCAACCGCTGCGTGCCAAGGGCATCCCCCTGGTGGCCATCGACTACCTGCCACCTGAGCGCCGCGACGAGGCACGCAAGTTGGCCAAACGCTTGCGTGACGAGGGGTTCATTCCTTTCATCAGCACGCCTGAACTGGATTCGATAGGCGTCAGCAACATCGAAGTGCAGCCGCGCCGCATCGCCATGGTCTACGACCCGCGCGAAGGCGACCTGACCGTCAACGTCGGTCATTCCCTGCTGGGCGGTTTACTTGAATACCTCGGCTACCGAGTCGACTACCTGGCCGTCGACAATTTGCCCGAACATCGCTTCAGTGGTTTGTACGCCGGCATCATCACCTGGATGAGCAGTGGTCCGCCGCAGGACAGCACCGGCTTCAACCGGTGGCTGGGCAAGCGCCTGGACGAGAAAGTGCCGTTGGCGTTCATGGCCGGCCTGCCGGTCGAGGACAAAGCGTTGCTCAAGCGCCTGGGGCTGAACCTGGCGCCACCGGCTGGCGTGCAAACGCTGAGCATCACCTATCAGGACAAATCACTGATCGGTGCGTTCGAAGCGCCGGTGCAGCCACGTTCCCGTGAGCTGAGCGCGGTTTCCGTGCTGCCTCAAGGGCCGAAGGCCGCATTGTTGCTGACCGGCAAGGGCGGCCAGACCTTCGCGCCGGTTGCCATTGGCGAATGGGGTGGCTTGGCGCTGGCGCCGTACGTGCTTGAAAGCAACAACGAACGCAGCCGCTGGATCCTCGATCCGTTCGCCTTCGTCCAGGCCAGCCTGCGTCTGCCGGCACAACCGCGTCCGGACACCACCACCGAGAACGGTCGCCGCATCGCCACGGTGCACATCGATGGTGATGGTTTCCCGTCGCGCGCCGAAGTGCGTGGCTCGCCCTACGCCGGTAAACAGGTGCTCACCGATTTCATCCGGCCCAACCCGTTCCTGACCTCGGTGTCGATCATCGAAGGCGAGATTTCGCCGCGTGGCATGTACCCGCACCTGGCGCGCGAACTGGAGCCGCTAGCGCGTGATTTGTTCGCCGACCCCAAGGTCGAAGTCGCCACCCACACCTTCAGCCACCCGTTTTACATGCAGCCGGACAAGGCTCAGGAAGACGAAGATTTCAGCGCCGAGTACGGCTTGAAAATGGCCATTCCGGGTTACGACAAAATTGATTTTCGCCGCGAGATTGTCGGCTCGCGCGACTACATCAACCAGAACCTCACTACACCGGAAAAACCGGTGAAAATGGTGTTCTGGCCGGGCGATGCCCTGCCGTCGGCGGCCACCATCAAGTTGGCCTACGACGCCGGCCTGAAGAACGTCAACGGTGCCTCGACCATGCTCACCAAGGCGCGGCCATCGCTGACCGGCTTGAACCCACTGTTGCGCCCCACCGAAGGTGGCTTGCAGTACTACGCGCCGATCATCAACGAGAACGTCTACACCAACTTATGGAAGGGGCCTTATTACGGCTTCCGTGATCTGGTCGAGACGTTCGAACTGACCGACAGCCCGCGCCGCTTGCGTGGCCTGCACCTGTATTACCACTTCTACTCAAGCACCAAGCAAGCCTCGATCAAGGCGATGGACGAAATCTACGCCTACATGCGCGAACAACAACCGCTGTCGTTGTGGATGAGCGATTACCTCGACCGCTTGCACGGCCTGTATCAAGCGAGCCTTGCGCGCACCGCCGACGGCGACTGGCAGGTTCGTGGCATGGATGCGCTGCGCACCCTGCGAATCGACCCGCAACTCGGCTGGCCCGACCTGCGCCGCTCGCAAGGCGTGGCCGGTGTGCGTGACTTGCCGCAAGGGCGCTACGTGAGTTTGAGCAGTGATCAGGCGTTGCTCGCCCTGCGTGCTGATCGCGACCCGCGCCCGGCGCTGGAGGAGGCTAATTTGCCGTTGCAGGACTGGCGTTACCTGGATGACAAGCGCGTGAGTTTTTCGTTTGCCGGGCAGGTTGACCTGACCTTCTCGGTACGCTCGGCCAGTGCTTGCCGGGTCGAGGTGGATGGGCAGCGTTTCGCCGGCAAGGCCGCTGCCGGCCTGTGGACTTTTCAACTCCCAATGAAGCAGGTGAGTAATGCCCAACTCGTCTGCAACTAAAAACAGCCGCCTGCTCAATCCCTGGGCACTGGCGGTGGTGGCGGTCACCGTGGGCGGGTTGCTGTGGGCAACTTTCCAGCGTGAGGAAGTGTTCCAGCCTGATGGCGGTGAGCCGGACGCCGTCTCGGCCAACTACGCCGAGCTGTTGCTGACAGCGCACCCGGATGACGATCACCTGCGCTTGCAGTTGATCGATCTGTTGATCAGCCTCGGCGACTACGCCAAGGCCCGTCAGCACCTGGAAGCGTGGCCGGCGCCGGTGGGTCCGGTGCAGGCTTACTACCGGCTGGAGCTGGATGCGCTGGAAGCGGCGAACAGTGAAGAGCCTGGCGTGCGGGAGGCGCTGGTCGAGCGGCTGCAGAAGTTCGATCACCGCCGTTTGTCCCTGGCGCAATTGCAGAGCCTGGCCAAACTGGCGCTGACGCTACAGGCGCCGGCCTTCGCCGCCACGGTGTATGAAGAAATCGCCGCGCGCGATCCAAAACAACGTACCGAGGCGCTGAAGTCCGCCGCGCAATGGCATCTGGCGGGCGAGCAACCGGGCAAGGCGGCAGACATTTATCTGCAACTGAGCAAGGACAGCTCGCAACCTGCCGAGCACCGCGAGTACGCGCATCTGGCATTCAGCAGCTTGCTGGCGGCGGATCGCGGCGCCGAGGCGGCGCAGGTGCTCGCCGACGAACTCGACCAATTGCAAAACCCGGAGACCGATGCACCCTGGATCGAGCAGGGCGTCGACGTCGCGATGGGCAACAAGCGCTTTGATCTGGTGCAGCGCTTCATCGCCCAGTGGCGGGTGCTGCAGCCGGATAACCCGCACATTCTGCGCAAGGAATTCACCACGCAACTGGCCATGAACGATCTGGCCGGTGCTTGGGAGAGTGGCCAGCAATTGCTGCTGGAGTTCCCGCAAGAGCAGCCGTTGCTGGAACAGATGGCTCGCCTGGCTGAATGGCGCGGGGATATCGAATCGGCACTCGATTTCTGGATGCGCCTGCTGGCGCTGAACGACACGCCACCGGTGCGTGAGCACGCGTGGCGCCTGGCAATCGCACAGTTCGATTTCGATCGCGCGATCCCGTTGCTTGAAGGCATCGCCAACCATCGCGCGCTGACCGATCCCGAGCTGGACGCGGTGACCTACGCTCACGAGTCGCGCGGCACCCCGGAAAAGGCCGAAGCCTGGTTGCACACCTATGTGCGCCAATACCCCAAGCACCGACTGGCGTGGATGCGGCTGTTGCAGAACCTCGAAAACACCGGCCAGTACGCAATCAAGGCCCGCGTGTACAAGGATTACTCGAAGCGTTTTGACCTGACCATTCCCGAGCGCATCGACTGGGCCGGCACTCACCTCAAGCTGTTTGATAATCAGGCGGCGTGGAACGTATTGCTGGTCAAGAACAGTGACAAGATCACCGACAAGGACTACTGGACCACCCGCGCCGCGTTGGCCTGGGACCTGGAGCTCGATGATGAATTGCGTGCGTCCCTGGAGAAGCTGCTGGCCATCAAGGGCTCGCTCAACTCCAACGATGAGTCGCACCTGATCGCCGGTTATCGCCAGAGCAATCCGCGCCGGGCGCTGGAGTTGCTGATCGACAGTTGGCAGCGTACCCGCAGCCCGATTCGCCTGGTCGATGCCTTGCTGCTGGCCCAGGAACTGGAAGACTGGTCGAAGGTGACCGAACTCTTGAAAGAGGCCGAGCAGGATCCGGCCATCTTTGAGCAAGATCAGGTGCTCGGCGTGCGCGGTGCCTTGGCAATGCACGAAGGCCAGCCTGAAGAGGCCAAGCGCCTGTACCTGCTGGGCTTGTCCAAGTACCCGGATGAAAACCTGTTCCGCGAGCGCCTGATGTGGCTCTACGTCGACCAAGGCAACACCGCCGAGCTCAAGCCGTTGCTGACTCAGTGGAAAGCCCGGGCCCGTAACGATCAGGTCATGTGGCTGGCGTTCGCCAGTGCCAACCAGTTGCTCGGTCGCAACAGCGAATCGCTGGCCTGGTATCGCCTGTACATCAAGAACACACCGAACGACTGGCTGGTGCAGGCGGCTTACGCCGATGCGCTGTACGACGCGGGTTACCAGGATGCGGCCCAGCGCCTGCGCCTGAAACTGCTACGCAGCCCCGAGGCTGAAAACGCCCAGCCGTCCAAGGAACGCTACAGAACCTGGCTGCGTTTGATGAGCAGCAGCTATTCGCCAGCCAAGGCCCAACAGGAAGTGGCCAAGCGTCAGGACGGCTCGCCGGCCATGCTGCAGCTGTGGTTCGACCGCTTGCTGGCACGCCTGGACGCGACCAACCAGGAATCGCAGAAGGATGCGTGGCTGGATTGGGCGAAAAGCCAGGGCCTGAAGGTGGACCGCTATGAGCAGATCCAGCAGGCTTTGCGCAGCCGCAACAAAGCCCAGGTCGAGACGCTGTTGGCCAGCAGCGACCTCAACCCGGCACAACGGGCTCAAGCCCTGAGTCGCCTGGGGCGGGTCAATGAAGCACTGGAAACCAACCTCGAAGCGCTGGGTGACGATCAGCCCGAAACGGTTCAGGAGCAGTTGCGCCGTCAGGCGGTGGAGATCCATGAAAGCACGCCGCAAGGTGCACTGTTGTCCTGGCAGGATCAGGATTTTGGTGGCATCGCCTTCGACGCGCCGCGCCTGCAAATCGCCCACAACATCGGTGACAATTGGTACGCCGACCTCGAGCTGGAGCAGGGCACCTACGACGGTGACGACGTGATCGGCTCGCGCATCGGCACTGAGCGCAACGCCGCCCTGACCCTGATTCGCCCGGTGGAAAACGGCAGCTACAAACTGTTCGCCGACACCAGCCAGCGCAAGGACGATGACCGTAATGGCCTGGGCCTTTCCCGCAGTTGGCAGTTGGGCGTCAGCGATGAGCTGGAAACCGGCGTGGACTGGCATCGCAAGAGCGAGGACAGCGGCCTGATGCGTGCCTTTGGCGAGCAGGATCGCCTGTGGCTGGGCGGTCGTCATAGCCTCAGCGCCCGCGACCAGTTCAGTTGGGAAATCGCCAAGCGCTCGTTCTCTACGCGTGCCGGTGACAGCCTGGGCAATGGTGAGGCGTTGAAGGCCGAGTTCAACCATACGCTGGAATTCGCAGGCCCCAACTGGACCGTGCGCAGCGGTGTCGACTATCAGCACAACAATGTGAATGACAAGCGCCTGGATTATCTGTCCAGCCGCGAAGGCGGGCCGGTGTTCGTCACGCCGCAACTGCGTGATGAGGATGGTGAGCTCGTGACGGATGACACGGACACCGTGATGGCCAGCGACCTGCTGCAAAGCCGCTACGGCCAGCTGTATGTCGGCAGCACCTGGCGTCGCGGCATTCCGGGCGCGCTGGTGCGCACCAAGCCGCAATACACCTGGCTGGTGGACGTGACGGCGGGCTGGCAGTGGCTGGATCAAACCTTCAACTACGGCCTCAACACCGGTATCGGTTTTGAAGTATTGGGTGACGACGAGTTGGCCCTGACCGTCGGTTACCAGTCCGCGCCACAAGGCGGGGATGGCAAATCGGGCGGAACACTGGGTGTGAGCTACGGCGTGCGGTTTGGGCGCTGATCATGGAATGTCTACGGAGAAAAACTATGCAAGCAATTCGTAATCTGGGCCTGGCCCTTGCCGCCCTGGTCGTCGCCGGTTGTGCCAGCTTCACCGATGAAGTCAGCCCGAACCTGCCGCGCAACGCGCAGTGGGGCATCGTGCCGATGGTCAACTATTCACAGACGCCGCAGGCCGGTGAGCGCAGCGAGCAGATCCTGCTCAGCGTGCTCAGCAGCCGTGGCCTGCAACCGCGTGTCTACCCGGCAAGCGCCCAGGGCGAACAGGCACTGATGGACGACAACGAGCGCCTGGCCGGCGCCCTGGAATGGGCACGCGAGCAGAAGCTCGACTATGTCATCTCGGGCTCCGTCGAAGAGTGGCAGTACAAGAACGGCCTGGACGGCGAGCCTGCGGTGGGTATCAGCCTGCGCGTGCTCGAAGCCGAAAGCGGCCGTGTGCTGTGGAGCAAGAGCGGCGCTCGCGCCGGTTGGTCCCGTGAAAGCCTGGCGGGCACTGCGCAGACCGTCCTCGACAAACTTGTTGGCGCCCTTCGGTTCGAGTAATCGCAATGAATTCTCCCCACATGGATTACAGCCTGGCGCCGCAAGCGAGCGGCCCGGTGTCCTGGCTGGAAACGCTGTTGGTAACCGGCCTGGCCATCGGCCTGGGCCTGTGGCTGACTCCGGCTGACCCGTTGCAGATTCACGGCGGTTTCCCCTGGCCGATTCTTGCGCCGATGCTGCTGGGCGTGCGCTACGGGTTTGTCCGTGGCCTGTTCAGCGCCGGCCTGCTGGTGCTGGCGATGTTTGCCATGCGCCATTTCGGGTTGGCCGGTTACGAGCAGATCGACTCGTCCTTCATCGTCGGCGTGCTGGTGTGCGGGATGCTGGTGGGGGAGGTTCGCGACCTGTGGATGCGGCGCCTGGAGCGTCTGCAAATGGCCAACGAATACCGCCAGTACCGTCTCGACGACTTCACCCGGGCGCACCAGATTCTGCGCGTATCCCACGACCTGCTCGAGCAGCGCGTGGCGGGCAGCGACCAGAGCCTGCGCAGCTCCTTGCTGGGCCTGCGGGAAAAACTGCGCGTGATGCCCGACGCCGGCGATGCACTGAGCGCACTGGCAGAGCCGATCGTGGCGATGCTGGCCCAATACGGCGCCCTGCGCGTGGCAGGTCTTTACCGCGTCGACGAGCGTGGCGACAAGGTCTTGCCGCAGGCGCTGGCGACCATCGGCGTGATGGGCCCGTTGAGCACCGAGGACGGTCTGGTCAAGCTGTGCCTGGAGCGCGGCGAACTGGTGAGCGTGCGTCAGGAGCTGATCGATGCGGGCACCTCTTCGCAGTTCTCGTCCTTGCAGGCATGTATTCCGTTGATCGATGCCGAAGGCCGCTTGCTGGCGATCCTCGCGGTGCGGCAGATGCCGTTCTTCGCTTTCAAGGATCGCACCCTGAGCCTGCTGGCCTTGCTCGCCGGGCACATCGCCGACCTGTTGCGTCGCGACCCGCAAGTGCTGCAACTGCCCGATGCACGCGCCCAGCAATTCACCTTGCAGCTCAAGCGTTCCCTGGCGGATGCCGACCAGCACCAGTTGCCGGCCGGCCTGTTCGCCTTTGAAATGACCCGCGCCAACGAAGAGCTGACGCGCCTGATGGAGCGCAGCCAGCGTGGTCTGGACTTGCATCTGCCGGTCGTCAACAACCGCGATCACAAGTTGCTGCTGGTGCTCCTGCCGTTGACGAGCCCGCAAGGCACGGAAGGTTACCTGTCCCGAATCAACCTGTTGCTGCATGAGCACTTCGGTATCGAAAGCGACATGCAAAGCCTGGGCGTGAAGGTCATGCCGTTCAATCTCGAGCCTGGCGTCGACCGCCAGGAGCTGCGTAATTTCCTGTTCAACGAGTGTGGCCTGAATGATCAGCAAGTGGCTGTTTAGCGCAGCGTTGTTGTTAGAAGGCGGCAGTTGGGCCACGTTGTGGCTGGCGGCGCCTGAGCTGCAGCAATTGCTGATGTTCACCGTCAGCCATGCGCTGGCGTGCGCGATGCTGTGTGGCGCGGTGTGGCTGCTGCTGCCGGCGCGCTACCGTGCGCCGTTGCCCTGGAGCCCGCTGTTCATTTTCAGCCTGGCGTTCTTCATTCCGGTGATCGGCATGCTGGGCGTCGTCCTGTCGATCTTCCCGGCGCTGTACCTGCCACGCAAACGCGACAAGCAGGAGTGGCAAGCGGTGGGCATCCCGAGCCTGCCGTATCGCGCACAACAGCAACTGCATTCGCCGATCTTCGCCGATGGCGGTTTGCAGGACGTGTTGCGTCACGCCCCGGACCCCGATCAGCGCCTGGCGGCCTTGTTGGCCACGCGGCGCATGCAGGGCAAGGAAGCCGTGCCGATTCTCAAGCTGGCCCTGGGCGACCCGAGCGATGACGTGCGTCTGCTGGCGTACTCGATGCTCGACAAGCAGGAGAGCGACATCAACCTGCGCATCCAGATCGCCCTCGGGCAATTGGTGGGCGCCAGTCCCTCCGCCGCCGGCGCGCTACACGGCACCCTGGCGCGATGGTACTGGGAGCTGGCCTATTTGGGCCTGGCGCAGGGCAGCGTGCTGGATCACGTGCTCAGCCAGGCCAGCGAACATGCCGAGCAAGGCCTGCAAGCGGGCGAGGGCGGTGAGCTGTTTTTGCTGGCCGGGCGTATCGCCCTGGTGCGTGGCGATGTCGAGCGCGCCGAAGTGCTGTTGCACCAGGCCCAGGACAGCGGCATGGACCCGGCGCAGATTCTGCCATTCCACGCCGAACTGGCGTTCGAAGCCGGGCGCTATGACGAAATCCCCGGACTGCTGGCGCAACTTCCCGAGAAAACCCGCCAGCGACCACCGTTCGCTGAGCTGGTGAGGAGCTGGACATGAGTCAACAGCAAGAGGCGCCGTTGGCCGACATTTGCCTGCTGCTCGAAGGCACCTGGCCTTACGTGCGCGGCGGCGTGTCGAGCTGGATTCACCAGATGATCCTCGGCTTGCCCGAGCTGACCTTTTCGGTGATGTTCATCGGCGGCCAGCGCTCGGCCTACCCGACGCGCCGCTACGAAGTGCCGTCGAACGTGCTTCACATCGAGGAAGTGTTTCTCGAGGACGCGACCCGACCGGCCAACACCCGCGGCACCCCGCGCGAAGCCGATCAACAGCAACTGATGGACCTGTATCGTTTCCTGCATCACCCCGATGCACCCGAGCCCGAGTTGGGCGAACGCTTGCTCAATTGCATCGCCGAGGGCCAGATGACCCTCGATGACGTGCTGCGCAGCCGTGCCAGTTGGGAAGCGCTGAGCGAGGGCTATCTGCTGCACTGCGCCGACCCGTCGTTCGTCAACTATTTCTGGACCCTGCGCTCCATGCAGTCGCCGCTGCTGATGCTCGCCGAAGCCTCGCGCAAGATGCCCCGTGCGCGCATGCTGCACTCGGTGTCCACCGGTTACGCTGGTTTGCTGGGCTGCATCCTCAAGCAACGCTGGAAGTGCAGCTACCTGCTCAGCGAGCACGGGATCTACACCAAGGAGCGCAAGATCGACCTGGCCCAGGCCAGTTGGATCGCCGAGAGTTCCGGCCAGGCGCTCAACCGCAGCCTGGATGCCGGCTCGGGCTACATCCGGACCCTGTGGGTACGCTTTTTCGAGCGTATCGGCCAACTGACCTACAACAGCGCCGACAACATCATCGCCCTGTACGACGGCAACCGTCAGCGCCAGATCAAGGACGGCGCCGACGCCTCGCGTACGCAGGTGATCCCCAACGGCATCGACCTGCCGCAGTGGACTGCCGCGCTGGAATCCCGCGCTCCCGGCATTGCGCCGGTGGTGGGTTTGATCGGCCGAGTGGTGCCAATCAAGGACGTGAAGACCTTCCTGCGGGCCATGCGCGGCGTGATCAGCGCCATGCCTGAAGCCGAAGGCTGGATCGTCGGCCCGGAAGAGGAAGACCCGGAATACGTCAGCGAATGCCGCAGCCTGATGGCCAGCCTGGGCCTGGAGGGCAAGGTGCATTTCCTCGGCTTCCAGCGCATCCAGGAAATCCTGCCGCAACTCGGGTTGATGGTGCTGACCTCGATCAGTGAGGCGCAACCTCTGGTGATCCTCGAAGCCTGGGCCGCCGGCACGCCGGTGGTCAGCAGCGACGTGGGTTCGTGTCGCGAGCTGATCGAAGGCGGCAGCGCCGAAGACCGCGACCTGGGGCTGGCCGGCAAAGTGGTGGCGATCGCCGACCCACAAGCCACCTGCACCGCCATCCTCGAACTGCTGCGCAACCCGCAACGCTGGCACGACGCCCAGGCCAGTGGCCTGTTGCGGGTCAATCGTTATTACACCGAAGCCTTGATGCTGCAGCGCTATCGCGACCTGTATCGGGCCTCCATGGAGAACCGTTAATGGCCGGTATTGGCTTCGAGCTGCGCAAGATCCTCTCGCGCGACTCCTACACCGCAACCTTGCACGCCTATGTCTACGCTGGCCTTATCAGCTCCGGGCCTTGGGTGCTGTCGATCATCAGCGTGATGCTGGTGGGCATCATCAGCCTCGGCCTGGTGATACCCAACTCGTTGGTGGCGCAGTTTCTGGTGACGGTGACTTACCTCATGGCCACCTCGCTGATCCTCACCGGTGGCTTGCAGTTGTACTTCACCCGCTTCGTGTCCGACCGCTTGTTCGAGCACAAATACGAGCAGATCCTGCCCAACCTGCTGGGCATCCTGCTGCTGGTCACGCTCGCGTCGGGCATACTCGGGGTGATCGTGCTCGGTCTGCTGTTCGACCAGCCGTTGTTGTACCGGCTGCTGGTGGTGGCCAACTTCGTGGTGCTGTGCAACTTGTGGCTGGTGATCATCTTCTTGTCGGGGATGAAGGCTTACAACCGCATTCTGCTGGTGATGCTGGTGGGCTACACCCTGATGGTGGTCAGCGCCTGGCAGTTGGCGTTCCTGAAAATACCGGGCCTCCTGCTGGCGCTGTTGATCGGCCACAGCACGCTGCTGTTTTTGTACCTCTACGACATCCTGCGCGAGTACCGCGCCGAGAAACTGATCGCCTTCGACTTCCTCGACCGCCGCCAGGTGTTCCTCAGCTTGTTGGCCACCGGATTCTTCTACAACTTCGGCATCTGGATCGACAAGTTCCTGTTCTGGTTCAACCCCGGCACCTCCAACCAGGTCATCGGCCCGCTGCGCGCGTCCATCCTCTACGACCTGCCGATCTTCATCGCTTACCTCGCGATCATCCCCGGCATGGCGGTGTTTCTGGTGCGCATCGAAACCGACTTCGCTGAATGGTACGACCGCCTGTTCCGCGCCATCCGCGAAGGCGAAACGCTGCAACACATCGCCTCGCTGAAAACCGAAATGACCTTGTCCATCCGCCAGGGCCTGCTGGAAATCTGCAAGGTCCAGGGCCTGACGGTGGTGCTGCTCTTCCTCTTCGCGCCGCGATTGCTCGACTGGCTGGGCATCTCCAGCTACTACCTGCCGCTGTTCTACATCGACCTGATCGGCGTGAGCATCCAGGTGGTGTTCATGGCGTTGCTCAACGTCTTCTTCTACCTCGACAAACGCAAAGTGGTGCTGGAACTCTGCGTGCTGTTCGCCGCCCTCAACGGCGCGTTGACCCTGTTCAGCATGATGCTGGGCCCAAGCTTCTTCGGCTACGGCTTCACCCTGTCGCTGCTCATCTGCGTCCTGCTCGGCCTGCACCGCCTCTCCGCCGCGCTGGAAGATTTGGAATACGACACCTTCATGCTCTCAAACCGCTAAGCCCACGATCCCTGTAGGAGTGGGCTTGCCCGCGATGGTCGTCAACGATGACTCTGGAAACCTGACCCCCCGCAGTGTTCCGACATCCATCGCGAGCAAGCTCGCTCCTACAGAAGCCCCAAATCCTGTGGGAGCGAGCCTGCTCGCGAAGGTAGTGAACGATAACGCTGGGCACCTGACACCCCGCAGTGATCCGGCATCCATCGCGAGCCTGCTCGCTCCTACAGAAGCACCAAAAAGGGCCGGCGGTCGGCCCCACTTGAAAGCCCAACCCCCACTGCTAGCCTTGATCACTCGGAGCTGCCGGCACAAGGCGATGTGTTCCGGGCCAACCCTTGAATCGAGCACGACTCGACCCCTCAAGCCGACCCTCGCCCCCTGACATTCATCGACCCCTGGCGAAGTCTCCGAAACCCTGCCCTGTGATAGCGCCCTGGAGATTTCGCATGAAACCGCAGCAGATCCAGCTCACCCGCATCACCCCCGAATACTGGCGAGTCACCTTCCACAACCCGCCCTACAACATCTACGGCCCCGAAACCATGCCGCAGCTGAACGAGGTGGTCACCGCCCTCGAGACCGATCCACAGGTCAAAGTCGTGGTGTTCGACAGCGACGTACCCGGCTTCTTCCTCACCCACTACGACTTCGTGCCACCGCTCACCGACACCACCAACATGCCCAACGGCCCGACCGGCCTGCCACCGCTGCCCGACATGCTGGTGCGCCTGAGCAAAGCCAAAGTCGTCTCCATCGCCTCCATCCGAGGCCGCGCCACCGGCGTCGGCAGCGAACTCGCCCTGGCCAGCGACATGCGCTTCGCCAGTCGCGAAAAAGCCATCCTCTCGCAATGGGAAATCGGCGCCGCCCTCGTCCCCGGCGGCGGCCCCATGGCCCGCCTGCCACGCCTCATGGGCCGAGGCCGCGCCCTCGAAGTGCTGCTCACCGGCAACGACATCGACGGCGAACTCGCCGAACGCTACGGCTACGTCAACCGCGCACTGCCCGACGCCGAACTCGACCCCTTCGTCGACACCATGGCCCGCCGGATTGCCCGCTTCGACAAACAATCCATCAGCGAAATCAAACGCCTGGTCGACGCCTCCAGCCTGCCACCCCAAGAAGCCATCGCCGCCGAATGGGACGGCTTCATCGGCTCAGTCCAACGCCCGGCCGCGCAGCAACGCATCGGCCAACTGATGGAACTCGGCCTGCAAGAAAAAGCCGACGTGGAAATACGCTTGGCACACTACACCGGCACCCTGGGTGAATAACCCACAGCAAACAAAAGGAGTCACCGTCATGAGCACTGGACTGGAAACCGTTCTATACACCGCCAAAACCCAAGTCGTCGGCGGACGCACCGGCACCGGCAAATCGAGCGACGGCGAGCTCGAAGTCACCCTGAGCTCCCCAGGTGCAGGCAAACCCGGCACCAACCCCGAACAACTCTTCGCCGTCGGCTACTCCGCCTGTTTCCTCGGCGCCTTACAGGTCGCCGCCGGGCAACAAAAGGTCAAACTGCCGCAGGACACGGAAGTGAATGCCGAGGTGGATTTGGGGAAAACCAAAAACGGCGAGTTTCAACTGGCGGTGAGATTGGATGTGAAGATCTCCGGCTTGGACGACAAAGTGAAGAAAGAACTGGTGGATGCCGCGCACGAGATCTGCCCGTATTCGCGGATGACGCGGGGGCATGTTTCGGTGGAGTTGAAGGCGTCTTGAAGCTGCTTCACCCCATGGCATGAAGCTGAAACCTGCAGCTTCACATTCAAAAGGGCAGCGTCACAGCTGCCCTTTTTCATTGCGAGTCGGCACGAGGGCTAACCGCCAGTCTTCATCGGCGGCCAACGACTCAACACCTTCTGCACATCATCAATCACCGCCTTGCTCATAGACGTCAAATGATGCGCCGCCCAGGCATGACGGTCGCTGTCGCGGGTGTAGGCGGCATCGGCGGTTAGAAGCTTGGCGAGGAAGAGTAGGTCGGAGACTTGTTCCAAGGCGTCGGCTACGGGAACGCCGCGGTTTACTCGGAAGAGGGGTTCGTTGTTGCAGTAGTGGAAGGGGGTTAGGCCGATGGTGGTGAGGCATTCATCGGTGTCTTCGGAGGGGGAAGATAAATCCGTTTCCGGAGGAAGAGGTGCTTGCTGGTGCATAGATGAAACTCCAAGTCAGAGAAAAGGAGCCATCACACTCGCTACCAAACGAGGGGTGGCGGCCATACGCGGGTTGGTAGACCGGCGACTTGGAAAACCGGCGCGCCCGAAAACGCCCCACGCATGACCACCTCTGAAGACTCAAGCCAAGGCTTGGATCAGGTGATGCTATGCACACAAGTCAGCCGGGCTACCAAACCCGATCGCTGTTTTGCAGCGACTGAGGAACGATAGGATCAGACTGAAAAGCGGACAAGCCGGCGGATTCTGGAGTGGGTGTAGGGAATGGCGCAAGGGGGTGTGGCTTACCGGAGGTGTATGTAGAGTGCGGTTAAACGTTTTGAGTATTGGCGAAAGAAAGGTCAACACTATGATCTGGAATGCGGAAAGCCTTTCACGTTTGAGAAAAAAGCTCGGCACTGGGTCGGCTCTCTGGAGTCTATTGACGCTATAAAGCCTGTTTTAGGCATGCGGCCAGTACGACTTCAGTCTGCTTTTTAGTCGCTTCGATCAACACTTGACGGTAAACGCGCTTTTTCTCGCCGGATTTCGCATTACGAATGAAATCAGCGAATGGACTCGTGTACTCCGTTGGCGACTTGGGCTTCATGCTGAGCATGGGGTAAATCCCTTGTTCTTTTTTTCGTTGAAGAAGCCCCGAGATCCAGGGCTCCGCAAGCAACTATTAACCATCAACTTTCATCGGCGGCCACCGACTCAACACCTTCAGCACACCATCAATCACCGCCTTACTCATCGACGTCAAATGATGCGTCGCTCAGTCGTTACGGTCGCTGTCTCCGGTGTAAGGCGGCATCGGCATTTAGGAGCCGGGGCGACCTCGCCTAGTCTTGGGTGTGGTCGCGCGTTGGACCTTGATGCGCTCCAATAGCACGCTGACTGGTTCATCGTTTGAGTCTTGGGAAACCAACTCGCCACGGAATGCCTTGGCGAGGATGCTTCGGGTCAGATGGTCGATGTGAGTTTTGGCTGAGGCAACTTTGGCTTCAAACTGGTCGGCGAAAGCGAATAGTTTTTCAACGCGGCGGACTATTTCGGTTTGCTCGGCAATAGGAGGGAGGAGGACTAAAGTATTCTTGACTGTTTCAGTTGTGATCCGCTGGTGGCCCGCTGATGACTTCAAGTTGTTTTTTATGTAGTCGAGATATATTCGTGATGAGAAAAATATTTCTAAATATGGGCCGGTATTATTATCTTTTAAACGCGCGCAGAATAGACGGTCGGGAAATTGTGTCGGAATTTTCGGTAGCGCTGTTACTCGCGCACACACACCCACGAATTCAGGTGATCCGCTTAGTCGAGTGAAAAGCAAATCTCCTTCTTGTACAAAGTTTCTATCATCTAATTCCTCGGCTGTATCAAAGTGTCGTATATCAGAAAAATCAACATTCATGCTTCTCACTGCGCTTGATCGAATTACTGGCACTCCCTCCATTAAATCAGATGGTTTTTTTGAAGACCCACCTCTGAATTCACGGAGTAAGCCGGAGAAAATCACAGTTTTCCATTCAAAAGCAGTTTTTGAGTCTTGTCTCCAACTTTCTGTCAGCGCTCCGTTAGTCGCAGCGGTGAGGACGGATTGGCGGAAGCGCTTGACCAACATTGGTATGCTGTCGATGCGGGTTTTCAGGGTCTCGACCTGAGCCATTAGTTCATCGAGCTTGGCGGCAATGCGGGTTTGTTCCGAGAGAGGCGGCAGCGGCACGAGGTGGCTTTCGAAGTTTCCTTTTGTAATATGGACTATTCCCATACCATGAGCTTTGGCGTAGAAATCTTCAATCGAAACTTCAAGTGCGTACTTGAGATAATTTTTATCGCAACCGCGAAGTTCATCTACTCGGAAAATATGTTGGTTCAGCCACGCATCACCGCTATTCCAATAATACACACCTAATGAGGCGGACCAAGAGACTAGAAGATCCCCATTTCGCACTAGGTATTTTTCCTCGTGTGAATCGTCTGCATAATTAAATTTTGCAGATGGGTTGTTCAGATTCTGGATGCGTATGATTGGCTTCCCGGTCTCAAGCCATTCCTCTTTTTTGAAAGCTTTCCCGTTCGTGAAATCGGCAAGATCACCCAACGAGGCCTGAGCCCAAGCCTTTGGCATTGGTAAATCACTCATGCTCAGCACCTACTTCCAGTCCCATCACTTCCGCCATCAACTGTTTCTGCGCTATTACCTCATCTCCGGCCCCCAGAGCCTTCATCAGCTCTTCCAGCTCATGCAGCGCCTCGGTCAGTTCAGCCATGGCCTCACCGGCCAGCACTTCCGGCGCGGGGAGGTCGGCTACGTTCAGACTGTTTTCGTCTTTGAGCCAAATGATATCCAGCGAATCGCCACGTTCACTGCGGATGTAGTCACGAGTAAAGCACCGGAAGCGGCTGGCTTCACCGACACCTTCAACGTTCTCGGCGCGAGGGCTTGCGCCGTTCGGGTCTTCGCCATGGGCGTCCTCAAACGGCTTGAGGTGAGTAGGGCCGAAGGGGGTGCGCTTACCGAAGCTAGGCATATTACTGCGCAGGTCATAGATCCAAACACGCTTAGTGCAACCTTCTTCCTGGCGCGGGTTTTCCACCGTACCCTTCTGAAAAAACAGCACGTTGGTCTTCACGCCCTGGGCATAGAAGATACCGGTTGGCAGACGCAGGATGGTGTGCAGGTTGCACTTGTCCATCAGGTCGCGGCGTACATCAGTGCCGACGCCGGACTCGAACAGCACGTTGTCTGGCAGCACCACGGCGGCGCGGCCGCCTGGCTTGAGGCCACGATAAATGTGCTGCAGAAAGGCCAGTTGCTTGTTACTGGTACGGTAGGTGAGGTCATCGCGGGTCGGGCCACCTCCGCCCTTGGCGGTACCGAACGGCGGGTTGGATAGGATGACGTCGACTTTAGGCAGGCTGGCGCCGGTCTGGCCGAGGGCGTTGCCCAAGTGCACCACTCCTTCCTCATCGCCTTCCATGCCATGCAACAAGGTGTTCATTAGCGCCAAGCGTCGAGTGCCGGACACCAGCTCAACGCCGACAAAGGCATGATTGCGCTGGAAGGCCTGGGCATTGGCATCGAGGTCGTAATGGTCGTCGGTATGGCTTTTGATGTAGGCGTCGGCAGCGATCAAAAAACCCGCAGTACCCGCAGCCGGGTCTTGAATGGTCTCGCCGGGCTGCGGCTTGATGCAGCGAATGATGCTGTCGATCAGCGGACGCGGAGTGAAGTACTGGCCAGCGCCGGACTTGGTCTCGCTGGCGTTCTTTTCCAGCAAGCCTTCATAGAGGTCGCCCAGCCCGTCCTCGCGGGCGCTGAACCAGTCGATGCCGTCCAGGCTCTTGATCAGCTGTTCGAGGTGTCGCGGTTGCTGGAGGCGAGTCTGGGCGTCGGCATAGATAGCAGCGATCAGCGGGTCCGGGTTTTTGCCAAGGTCCAGCAGCATCTGCCGGTAGTGATCGAGCAGGGTCACGCCGGACTTGCCAGCCAGGTCTGGCCAGCGCGCGCCTTCGGGCAGTTTGTGGCCGAAGTTCTCGTTGTTCTGCACCTGTTCGTATTCCATCTTGATGAACAGCAGCAGCACGAGCTCGGTGACGTAGTCGCTGTAGTTGATGCCGTCGTCACGGAGGACGTCGCAGAGGTTCCAGAGTTTCTGAACGATATCGGAGTTGGTCATGGGGTACCTGTGGCGAAATGTGTAAAGCGCCAGATTGCGCTGGTGCAAAAAAGTGGTTGGCTAGGCTCAGTCGTCTGAGGAACGTTGTTCAGCCTTTAGCACACGGCCGGCCGCAGTCAGGCGGTAGCGTTGTTTGCTGCTGTTGGGCTTGTCCGGAATGGTCATCTCGACCACGCCAAGCGCCAGTAATGGGGCCAAAACCTGCTCGCGGAACTTGCTACGGTTGCTGCGCCCGACGAAGGTCATCAGCTCTGGCGCAGAGTGATCGCCTGCCATCCTGTACAGCAGCGTTAACTGCTCTTGCTGCAAAGGCAGGCGAGTATCGACCTGTTGTCCTTCGACAGCGGACTCAGTCCCTACTTGGTCCCTACTTAGTCCCGACTTAGTCCCTACTCGGTCCCCGCTTGGGCCCGAAAGAGGCCATTTTTCAATGGCGCGCTCAATCACCACCTTGAACTGATCACTCTGCCGGTCGTCCTCCAGCCGGATCATTGGCCACGCATCGATAGCGCGCGGGATGCCGGTGCCCAAACCGCGATAGGGGAGAATGTGCACAGCATGGGAGGTGAGCGTCGGGTTACGGCGGTTGGACAGGCCGAATCGGATTTTCTCGGTATCGAGCACGTCAGGCAGGTGCCCAGGACTGATCAGTTCTATGCGATCGGCGAAGATCATGATCCGAATGGAGGCGCTGACAAAGTAGTCGCGGTGGATCAGGGCATTGACCAGCAGTTCTTCAAACACCTCCTCCGGCACTTCCAGCTGGCCGAGGGAATTGAAGCCCTGCTGGCGTTGCACATGGCGCAGGTTACGTTTGATGAAGGCGAGACTGCGTCGGTATTGCTCCGGCAGGTTGCCGTCGATGTCTTCGCTGTCGAGGTAGTGGCGGTCATGCAGCACCGTACCCGGAAACGCCACCGCTTTGATGTCGAACGCAGGGCACAGTCGTTGTGGCGTTCTGCCGAAGAGCAACAAACCGGCCAAGTTAGGTATGCCGCCGCTGGCGAGGCCGAGGTTTTCCAGGATTTGGATGGTTTCCAAACCTGCTTGCTCGGGGCTTTGCCGAAAGCGATGTTGGAAGTAATCGCCCAGCGCCTGAGTGTCGATATCCGTCACGCTGCAGCCCGCGACCGGTACCGCATCGGCGCGCACCAGCCCGGCTTGCTGGAATAAACGCTGTAGCTCTTCGCGCGCCGTAACCCGGCGTTTATCGGCCCCGTTCTTGACCCAGATGCGACCCTGGTTGTCGACGTAGGGTTTGTTCAGTCCTTGTTCGACTGTCACCACCATGACCAGTCCGTGCTCGGTCTGAAGGTTGCTGGATAATGGATTGATCGCCGGGCGGACATTCTGCGAGGCCGCGTTGGAGAGCAACTGATTAAGTCGCGCAACGTCGATGCTACCCAGCCCGCTAAACTCCCCTGAGTCCTCTACGCCAATTATCAGATAGCCACCCGACGTATTGGCGAACGCCACCAACTCGGCTGCCAAGGCATCGATATTGTTGAAATCGCGCTTGAACTGATGGCGACTGTCCTCACCACGGGCAAGGATCTGATGAAGCTCGGCAAGGGTCATGAAGCGTCTCTAGGTGTCCCGGTCATGGGGCGTACAGGGGGGGCATTATCCCCCATGGGCGAGCACACTGGCCATTGCCGTGTTCACCATCGGCCTCATCCCGTTTGTGTCCAAAGGTTGTCATTCAAGGCATCGAGCACCATGCCCAGATTGCCGCCGAGCATTTTGTCCAGCCGCTTGCTGCCGCCATCATTTCTGAACGCTTCACCAATCTGCTTCTTGTCAATAACCACTTCGTGCACCAGTTGTCTGGAAAGGCGGTCCAGCCACCTTCGCTGGACTTGAGTCCAAGGGTGCAGGGCGTAAATCTTCTCCATCGCTTTGGATACGCGCTGTTCGAATGGCAGCAGCGCCCCCCCGAGGGCTGCGCGGCGGATGAAGCCGACGATGCTGGCCGCGATCTCCTGGTTGGTCTGGTTGCGCCAGGCGCTTTGCAGGTTCACCTCGCTGTAACCATGGCCGTCGAGCAACAAGCGCACTTCGCGCAGTTGTTCACGGGTGAGATCTTGCGGACGGTTGACCACTACGCCCAGGGCCACCGACTGGTTCAGCTGATTCCTGACGAAGTCATTGAAGCTTTCCAGATAGTCGGCGGGCTTATGGTAATCGCCGTAGTTCTGCTCACGGGTCATCAGTTCGTCCGTGTGGGTGGAGATCACCGGGTAGTTCAGCGACCCCAGCAGGGCATTCACCGTGGCGAGTTGGTTGAGCAATTGAGCATGCTGTTGAATGAACTGGGCCGCTTGCTGCGGACCGAGCTTGTGCAGGTGCTGGTGCAATTTGTCGGGGGCTACGCCCCAGATATCTTCCAGTTCAGCGAGCTTGTCCTTGAGGATTGGCTTCTGCTCGGCTTTATGGGTGGCTTTGCGCAGGATGCGCATGACCCGCTGGCTCAGTTGGTCCAAAACGTCGTGGGCATGGCTGGTGTCTGGCAGGTTGCCCGGAGCATCGAGGCTGGCCGGGTTGGTCAGTTCGCTGACCAGTTGTTCCAGGCTGATGTTCGGGTCCTTCACCAGCGGCTTCATTGTATCGACTGGTTCGAGCGCTGCGTACAGATCAACGGGATCGTAGATCTTGAACACCGTCTTGCCGATGTCATCGCAGCGACGAGTCGCGCGGCCCTTCATCTGTTCGTAGAGGATGCGCGAGCGCACCCGGCGCATGAACACCAAGTGGCAGATGCGCGGCACGTCGATACCGGTGGTCAACAAGTCGACCGTGATGGCAATGCTCGGGTAGCGCTCGTTCTTGTACTGGCGGATCAGTTGTTTGACCTTGTCACTCTGCCCAGTGATGATTTGTACAGCCGCCTGGTTGTAATCCTCGTCGTGAACGTTCTTGAAGGCTTCGTCCAGGAGGGTTTTCACCCGCTCGGCATGCGCCTGGTTGACGCAGAAGATCATCGTTTTTTCGTCGCCCAACGGGTCGAGCTCTTGTGCCAGTTGCTCGCAGATGACCTTGTCGAAACCGGGCGTAATTACGCGACGATTGAAGGACTCGATTTCGAAGTCGAGTTCGTCCTCGAGTTCGGCGACATCCACTTCGCCAGTGCTCGTATCGATGACGCTGACGCTCTCGCCCTTCGCAAAGTGAATGCCGTTATCACTCAGTTGGGTCTTGTAGCGGATGGGCGGTTCATGATCGATCAACCAGTCGTCAGCCACAGCCTCACGATAGCTATAGGTGAATATCGGGGCACCGAAGACTTCACTCGTGTGCTTGGCTGGCGTGGCTGTGAGGCCGATGCGGCAGGCGTCGAAGTAATCGAGCACGCGGCGATACTGCGACAGGTATTGGTTGAAGTCGCGCACCGTCAGCTCGCCCTCAGTCATTTCCTGGTCGAGGGTGTAACCGCGGTGGGCTTCGTCGACGATGATGCAGTCAAAGGCATCGATGGGCGGCGGAGTGTCTGACTGGAAGATGCGCATGACCATGGCCTGCACAGTGGCGACCTGGACCCGTGTTTCTGCTTCGGCAGCCATGTCGCCAAGTTCTTTGATGTTGTAGATTTGCGCCAGCGTTTGGCTCTTTTCCAGCGTCGCTTCGTTGAAGGCTTCGATGGCCTGCTGCCCGAGGGCGCTGCGATCTACGAGGAAAAGAATACGGCGAAAGCGCTCGGCCTTCAGTAAGCGGTAGCATCAGGCCAATGATTGTGCGCGTTTTGCCGGTCCCTGTGGCCATGGCCAGCAGGCATTGGCGGCGATTGGCCGCCAGCGCTTGCTCGACGGCGCGGATGGCGTTCTCCTGATAGCCCCGAAGCTTGAGATAGCCGAAGCCTTCCTGTTTTAGCATCGCTTCGGCGTCTTCAGTGTTGCGCTTGAGCAGGTCGAGCAGGCCGTCTGGTGTGTGGAAGTCCTGCAACGGCCGGCGCAGATTGGCCGGGCTGCGCAAGTCGCGGAACCAAATGCCGGACAGCTCGGCGAGTTGTTTAATGTAGGGACGACCATTGCAGGCGAACGCGAACGGGACTTTGAAGTGGTCGCCCTGGCCGTCGGCCCAACCCTCGCTCTGCCCGGCCGGTTGCAGATCGTTTGTCACGATCAACTGGCGTGAATAGCGCTCGGCTTGGGGGATGCGGTCGGCTATGTTGATGCGCTTACGCTTGGCTTCGACGATGGCAACCGGCATGAGGCCAGCGAATAGCACGTAATCAGCGTTCTCTTTCGCTTTGCTGGTTGGCCATTCGGCGATGGCCTTGTTTTTGCCCTTTTCGGGCCGAGCGCCGTTGCTGTAGGTCAGGTCGAGTGAATCGGCCTCCCAGCCCGCATCGTTCAACTGTTGATCGATAAGGATACGGGTGAGGTCTTCGTTGAGGTCGAACTGGCTGCTGGCTTGCTGAGTCTTGCGCGTGACCTGCTGGACAGCTTTGGGCTGATCCTCAAGTTGTTGCTGCAGCACTTTCAGCCGCGCTTCGAAATCGACTCGGGCTTTGGATAGCTCTGCCTCGCGCTCCAGAGCAATCTGCTCGTAGATACGCGCTTCCTCGTTCATCTGTCCGGCGAGACTGGCTTGCTCTTGCTTTTCTTGCGCCAATAGCTCGGCTAACTGGTGGTTGCTCTCGAGTTGCTGACGACTGTCGCCCAGCTCTGCACGAAGTTTTTCGATCTGTCCCTGCAGCTCACGCAGAGGCTCACTCGGATCCACCGGAACCATGAAAGGCCCGGCCTTGAAGGCGCTGCCGCCCTTGCCGAATGACTGGTGGTACCAGATCGCCAAGGCGCGGGCGACCCTCAGCCCATCCAGTGCTTCGCGATGCAGGGTGCGGAATTCGTGGGTCGCCTTGTTGCCTTCGACCCGCAGCGTATGGAACAGGTTGCGGATGTTGCCGTCAAGCTGGATTTCACGGCTCAGGCGATACAGCAGGTCAGCTTGGGACGTGGTGGCGTCGAACTCAATGCCTGCTCTTACCGCCAGATCCTGGGCGAGCGCTTCGCCCAACTGCCGCAGTTTGATCAGCGTCGTGTTGGGGTCACTGGAAAAAACTCGCTCGGCCGTATTGGCAAGTTGAAAAAAGACCGGATCGTGTTCTTTGAAGAAGGCGAAGTTGCTGCTCTCTGCCATGTTCCATCCTTGAGTGAGTCACCGGCCATCCCGAGAGTGCCGACGCAATAAGGGCATAATGCCATGCGAAGCGTGGTGCGGGTATTACAGTGTGTGCTTACGAGCGCTTGGAAAAACAGCCCCGCGTGGTGACAGGGCTCTTCTGCATTTTATGCAACTGCGCCGATAACCATCACAGATCGTCGGTGAGCTCGCAAAGCTAGTCCCCTGTGTACCCTTCATCCTCGCAAGGCTCCCAATAAAACGTAAACAGCACCAACTGCTCCACCGGCTCATAGAACATCATGATCAGATCCGCCCCCCAGCTCTGGTAATGATGTGCGGGTACGCTCGCCACGTGATGAAACATATGGCCAGCGGGGCTGTACGGGTATCCTGCCGTTACCCCGTGCTCCTTGCTTCTCGCATAACCAATCGAGAGGCTGGGATTGGGGAATTTCGAGTAGTCCGCCACGCCGCCAATCTGCTCGACAAACGTCATCTGCTCAACGTCGTACAGGGGGACACCATCGACTAACGCCGATGGGAAGAACAGGCGCCCCGAGTTCCGATAAAGCTCTTTGGCCGCTTCATAGGCCGTTTTCTGATCCGCGTACATTCTTTGCAAACTCAGCCGCGCCTCCACATACGGGTCGGCCAAATGTTGGTTATCCGGATGGAGGAAGAAATAGCGCGGGTCGCCCATCAGGCGATACTGCCCCTGCTCGACCTTGAAACCAATCCAGTTGGTATGCACGAGCGGAGAATGCCACCAGGTGTCCTCCGTCGCTTGACCCACGAAGTGATGTTCTGACGGCTCCATGGGACCCAGCATGGTCAGATACCCGGACCATTCGGGATTGACCACGCTGAGGTCGATGCCAAAGAACGGTTGCAAGTGTTCGATGAGCTCCGCGTGTTCGGGCACGAAAACTGTCTCAGGGTCCGGGAATGGGCGCAGCCCATACGGTACCTCGGTGTAATCCGGCCAGCGTTGCTCCACCTCACGAAGCATATCCGTGAACTCAAGGTCTTTGTGCAACCCTTTCCTGTAGTCGCTTAGCAGGGCTTGTGCCACACCAAAATGTTCCGAACTAAGCTGTCCCAGATCATCTGCGGACACTACGTGCCTGTAAGGGGCACGCATCGACCGCACGATCGATCGTAAACATTTCGCGGAGGCACTGTGGTCGTTGACGAGCACGTCCTTGTATCTGAGAAAGGCGGATTCGCTAATGTGTTGTCGTCCTTACTACATGTCCGTGAGTGCCCCCCATATTGTTGCCGGAGAGTATTTTTTTCTGAGCCTTGGCACCTGCTCCAATTGTTTACCTGTATGAACAGCCAACATGGACGGGCCCGGCGCTTTTGCTTAGGGTATGGCCATTCGATACTACCTGCAAGGCAGCCGGCATGAAGCGTGAACAGTTTTTGCTCCAACCTGAAGTCGAGGCTTTTGTTGACTGGTTGGCGACGAATTTGCCAACCCTGACGTTCAAGCTTCGTTTCAAATCCAGCAAATTTGTACCGGGTGGTTTGCAGGAGGATGTTCGCGGTTTCGAGCAGGTGCTGGCGCACTATCGTTGGAAGGCCAGTTGGCTGGACAGCAATCAGGCATCGGTAGACTCGCAAACCTGGGCGCAAACGCAACGTTCTCTCGGTCAGCTTCGTGAGTGGCTCAAAAGTGCAGTCGAGCGCGGTGATGAGCCGCAAGCGCTGCAGGCGTGTTTGCAGATTCTTCGTTGGGGCGGCGTGCGTGGTGCCATCCCGTTCTTGCATCGCCTGGCCGCCAAGGGTGAGTTGTCCGCTTATCTGCGAAAGATGGCCGGGCTCATGGCGCTCGATGGCGACAATGACCTGGATGAGCTCGATGCGAACAGCGTTGAACGCTTCGACGCGGGTCTGACCAAGATTCACGCGCTGCTGGATGGGTCGGGTTCGCCGATTTATGACAGCCGCGTCGGTGCGGCCATGGGCATGCTCTATTCGTTGTTTCGTGAGCAGTGGGCTGGGCGCGGTAAGCCGCTGTTGTCGTTCCCGTCCGGTGGTGCGCTCGGCAGCCAGATCCGCAATCCCGGCGCGTTTACCAACGGCTTGGCGGCGCCGCAGTTTTCTTCGATTCGTTATGAGGTGTGGGCGCGCTGCCAGGTACGCCTGGGGTGGATCATCCGTGCTTTGCTTGAGCGTACCGAGTGGTTCGCCGACCAAGGCACACTGCCCGCGCGGTGTCATGCGTTCGAGGCCAGCCTGTTCATGCTCGGTTATGACCTGCGCTGCTTTGGCGGGACACTGAAAACTACCGCGCTCCTGGAGAATGAGGACGAACCCGATCGCGAGAGCACGGGCTGGGTGCCGACGGGGAATACATTCAATCGGGTGATCGCGGATTATCTGGAGTTCCGCCGCGACGGTGGGCAGCCGGATAAACCCTCTTTCGTTGACTGGCAGGTCGCGAACCGTGCTGTGTCCCGCTCGACCGCGCAAGGCAACTGTTTCGCGTTTTCCATGCAGGAGTTCGACCTGTTCAACCGTTCACTCGAAGAGCTGGAACGGATCGCTGCCGGTGGCGAAGACGGGTTGCGTGCGGCCTTGTCCAGCGAGGTGCTGGAGCCCTTCACCCTGGGTGACGAGCGGGTCAACGTGTGCCTGGTGGATGTATTGATCACGGGACGCGCGTACCAGCGAGAAGCGACGGGCGAGGCGCGTGTCGAATCGATCCTGGCCGCTGGCTACGCAGGCACGCCCAATTCCGGCAATACGCTCATGGCGTTGGGCCGCAATGTCGGCAAGCACTTTGGTTTGCTCGACGCCGACCATTTGCCTACGCCGCTGTTCGAGCGGTTCTTCGGTGAGTGCTCGCTGGAGGCCTGAGCCTCCCATCCGCCTCGATTACCGTGCAGCGGCCCCGAGCACATCACAGGATTAATCTCGACCATGCAAATGCGCAATGGCACACGCCTTTATTCCGCCTCGGACCTCTGCGGGTTTCTTGAATGCCAGCACCTCACGGCGCTGGACCTAGCGCACCTGGTCAACCCGATGGAGAAAACGCCATCGAGTGACCAGAACCGCTTGATTCAGGACAAGGGCCTGGCCCACGAGGCGGCTTATTTCGATCGCCTCAAGAGCCAATACGCCAATGTGGTCGATATCGCCGAAGGTGATCCGAGTTTCGCCCGCCGTGTCGAGCTGACGATTCTGGCCATGCAGGCGGGTGCCGACATCATTTTCCAGGCATCGCTGCAGGACGGCGCCTTGATTGGCCATGCCGACTTTCTGCGCAAGGTGCCGGTGCCATCGGCGCTGGGCGACCATAGCTATGAAGTAATCGACACCAAGCTTGCGAAAACCGCCAAGGCCAAGTTCCTGGTGCAGACCGCACTGTATTCGCGCCTGTTGGAGCCAATCCAGGGTGTGCAGCCGCAGTACATGTACATCGTGCTCGGCGATGCAGAGCGTACGGAGCAGGCCTTTCGCGTGGCGGACTACGCTGACTATCTGGAGCATGTGTTGCAGCGCTTCAACGCCTTCACCAGCCTGGCCGAGCCGCCCGCCACTTACCCTGACCCCTGTGGGCACTGCGGGTTTTGTGCTTGGCGCGAGCGCTGTGACGAGCAACGCCAGCAGGACGATCATCTCTCGGCCGTCGCGGGTATCAGCCGTTCGCAGATCAATAAACTGCACAACGCTGGCGTCACGACGCTGCGCCAGTTGGCCCAAAGTCCGGACACCTTGCGTGTCGCCAACTTGCAGTGGGAGTCGTTGAACAAGTTGCGTCATCAGGCGCGCTTACAGTTCCAGGGGCGCAGCAGTGATCACCCGCTGTTCGAGCTGCTGCCACCCGCCGGTGTGCACCGTGGTTTCAACCGCATGCCGCCAGCGGTGGAGGGCGATCTGTTTTTTGACATGGAAGGCAATCCGCTCGAAGAGGGTGGCCTTGAGTACTTGTTTGGGCTCTACATCAACGAGGGCGGCAAGCAAACGTTCAAAGCCTTCTGGGCGCATAGCCGCGCGGAAGAGCGAATCGCTTTCGAGCAATTCATCGACTGGGTGACTGCCCATCTCAAGCGTTACCCCGACGCGCACATCTACCACTACGCCAGCTATGAAGAGACGGCGATCAAACGCCTGATGAGCCAGCACGGTACCCGAGAGGCACAGGTGGACGGCTTGCTGCGCAACGGCAAACTGATCGACCTTTACAAGGTGGTGCGTGAAGCGATCCGGGTGTCGGAGCCCAGTTATTCGATCAAGAACATCGAGCACTTTTACATGGCTCAGCGTGAGGGCGATGTGACCAATGCCGGCGCCAGTATCGTATTTTATGAGCAGTGGAAAGAAACCGGCGACTCGGCGTTGCTTGAGCAGATCGAGCGCTACAACGAAGACGACGTGAAATCCACTTATCTTCTGCGTAACTGGCTGCTGGAGATCAAACCGGCGGATGCGGGTGAGCTTTTGCTACCAGAGCCTGTCAGCGTGACTTCCAGCACCGAGCCCACTGACGTGGAGATTCGGCTGGAACAATATCGCCAGCGCCTGCTCGATGGACCGCACGCCGAAGACCCTGTACGTGTGCTGACCTTCCAGCTACTCGACTTTTATCGTCGCGCCGACAAGCCGACCTGGTGGCAGATGTTCAGTCGCCGCGATATGACTTCCGAGGAGTTGCTGGAAGATATCGAAAGCCTTGCGGGTTTGCAGCGCACGTCGACACCGCGTGAACCGATCATGAAGTCGTTCCTGTACGAATACCGTTTTGAGCCGCAAGAGACCAAGCTGCGTACAGGCTCAAAAGGCCGTATCGCCGGAACCCAGACCAGCATCGAATTGCATCACCTGGATTTCGACCTGGGGCTGGCGACCTTCAAGGCTACCGAGCAAAAAGCGCCACCCGAATATTTCGACATGATCCCCAATGGTCCAATCCCGACGGATTCGCTGCGTGACGCGTTGTTTCGGTATGCCGACAGCGTGCTGGCAGGCGGCAAGCGTTTCCCGGCCGTGACCGACTTCCTGCATCGACGCCTCCCACGGGTGAATGGTGTAGATCCGGGAGCACCGCTGCTCGATCCAGGCTTGCCACCGTTGGACGCCATCAAGCAAGTGGTGCGCAATCTCGACCAGAGCGTGCTGTTCATTCAGGGCCCACCGGGCACCGGCAAGACTTACACCGGCTCGCACGTCATTGTCGATTTGCTCAAGGCGGGTAAGCGCATCGGCGTCACGTCCAACTCGCACCACGCCATCAACAACCTGCTGGCAGCGGTGGAAGCGCGAGCGCTGGAAGAGGGCGTCACGTTCAGCGGCTTGAAAAAGTCCTCGGACGGAGAGGGCAATGAATTCAAAGGCCGCTGCATCCGCTCCATCGAAAACAAACAGGCATTTATCGCTGCCTGCGGGCCATCGATTGGCTTGACCGCCGGCACGGTCTGGATACTGGCGAACGAGGCGTTTACCGAAGAGTTGGACTACCTGTTCATCGACGAAGCCGGGCAGGTGAGTGTGGCCAACCTGGTGGCCATGGGTATGGCGGCTCGCAACATCGTGCTGATGGGGGATCAGATGCAACTGTCGCAGCCGGTGCAGGGTGTGCACCCGGGACGCTCCGGGGACTCCATACTCGACTACCTGCTGGACGGCACGCCGACCATTGCGGCGGACCGCGGCGTGTTCCTGGCAACCACCTGGCGAATGCACCCGGATGTGTGCTCGTTCATTTCCCAGGCGGTTTACCAAGGGCAGCTGTGTTCGGCGCCCGGCACTGAGCGACAGGTCCTGCTGCTGGACGGCGAACGTCCGCAGATACCTGCCAGCGGTCTGATGTTCTGCCCTGTTCAGCACGATGGCAATAGCCAGAGTTCGAGCGAGGAGGCCGCGCAGGTCAAAGCGCTTTACGCCTACTTTTTAGAGCAACGGTTTATCGACAGCGAAGCTCAGGAGCACGCGATCGGTATCGAAAACATCCTGGTCGTGGCGCCGTACAACTTGCAGGTTCAAGTGCTCAAACAGGCACTTCCCGCAGGTGCCCGTGTGGGTACCGTGGATAAATTTCAGGGGCAGGAAGCAGAGATCGTCATCGTGTCGATGGCGACTTCCAACGAGAACTACCTGCCGCGTGACATCGGTTTTCTGTACTCGAAGAACCGCCTGAACGTGGCGGTCAGTCGCGCCAAATCCCTGGCCTGCATCGTCGCCAGCCCGGACCTCACCGTTGTCCGTTGCCGGACACCCCAGGAGATGAGCCTGGTAAACGGTTTGTGCATGGCTGTCAGACATGGTGCGGTAGAAAGCCATGCTTGAGCACATGGAAGACCGAGTCGAGCTTGGCCTGAACGACTGGCACCTGTGTGTATTGCTCGATGTGGGTCCGCCGCTCGATCCCCAAGGCATGAATCAGCGTGATCTGGCCGGCGATACACCGCTGGACATGGCCTACCGTCTGAGCCGTCGGGAACTGGCGGGCACGCTTGAGTCACTGGGTGCGATTGGCGATCTGCAGTTTCGCGATTGGCCTGGTTTGGGGACTTTCATGCCCCACGACAAGTACATTCACCAACCGGCCCGATTCGGCAATGTCGACATCCTGCACGCGCGTCACCAGCTCGGCGGCAGCCTCAACGACCGGGACGTGCTGGGCAATACGCCGCTGCATTTGCTGCTGATGCATGGGCACTGGAAGGCCGCCCGGTGTTTCATCAGCCACTACGCCCAATACGGCCTTGATCTGTACGCGAAGAACAGCGAGGGCAATACCCCACGAAATATTGCCCAGCTCAAAGGTGAACACGCGTTGGCGCAAGCGCTACTCGACGCTGAGGTCGACAACAGTGTGCGTGCGCTGCGTGTCTGGCGAGAGATGGGGCTTAATCATGCAAGAGCCACGGACGCAGCTCCTTGATATTGCTGACCACGATCTGCTGGGCCTCGGGGTTGGTGGCCTGGTTTCTCGGATCTACCTGATAACGGCGTAATACGTACTTCACCAATGCCTTGCGACTGGGGACTACCAGTTGGCTATCGGTCATGCCGAAGTCGGTTTCGATGATGGCCTGCTGCGCGGCGTTCAAGCGGCCATCGGGGGTGAAGATGATCGGCACTTCGGTGTTCCACTCTTCATCCAGTTCGCGGGTGTCCTGCGACTCGTCGAGCAGGTCCGGCTCGCCACGCAGTCGGCTGAGTACAAAGTCGCGGTACTGGCGGTTCTTCTCGCAATACGCGCGCACATGCCAGCGCATGCCGGTGTAGACCAGTGTGTGGGGGGCAATCAGGCGGATTTCCACGTTTGGCGTGTTGAGCGACACGTATTCGGTTTCCAGGCGTAGGCCATCGCGGCAAGCCTTCAGCAATGGGCGCAGAACCTCCGGCCGAATCGGACGGTCCGGGACTTCCAGGACTTTTGTGTGGGCGTAAGCCAAGGCGAGCCCATCAATGTGCAGAGCACGCTCGTTGTTCTGGTAAAGCAGATGCAAATAGGCGCTGGCGCTGTCGTCGATAAACAGCGGAGAGAACGTCTTGCTCGGGACGTAGCCTTTTATTTTTTTGTCATATGTAAGGTTTTTAGGCGCATGTTCCGTGATGTACGTGTTGATGTCCTTGGACGCCTGCTGGCGGCTGATGCCGAAGCTCTGGATCAGGTGTCCCGTAGTCAACCGGCCCTCCCACCAGGCAACGGTCTCGATCAAACGATAGCGAAGTGCCAGATCCCAGCGAACCTGCTCGATGGATTGCTTGCGTTTCATACCCTCTCCATGTGCGCGAATACTTTACCTGTATAAGTCTACATTCTAGACCTGTCGCGTTGCACTACATATCTTGTGTCTGGCATTCGAGATGAATTGAAGTCACGGAAGGAAGTGGACATGAGTATGTCGGAAATGGTTTCGACAGGGGCGTTTGTGATGATGGTGGCAATCCTGCTGGTGTTACTGCATCAGTGCCTGAGATTGCGTGAACTCTGGCATATGGCGCTGGGCTGCCAAAAAAATGCACGCACAGCGCGGATCTCGGAAATGGAAAACCGCGAACTGCGTTCGGCGTTGCGGGCCGAGAAAGAACACGTTCAGCAGTTGCAGAGAAAGCTGGTGATTTTGCAGGAATTGATCCCTGCTGAGGGATGAGGAAAGGACATGAACAGACTTGAACGGATCAAGGGTTGCCTGCTCGGCGGCGCTGTCGGTGATGCGCTGGGCGCCCCGGTGGAGTTTCTCGAGTGGTCTGCAATCGAGGCCAGGTTCGGTCCTCAGGGTATCGTTGATTTTGCGCCTGCTTTTGGTCTCACAGGCGCCATCACCGATGATACGCAAATGATGCTTTTCACCGCCGAAGGCTTGCTGCGAGCCTATGTGTGCGGCAGCTCTCGAGGGGCGTGCCATGTCCCGAGCATCATTCATCATGCGTTGCTGCGCTGGCTGATAACCCAGGACTACCCTGCGGCAATGCCGATCGACGTGGACGGCTGGTTGATACAGCAATCGCAGCTCTGGTCTCGGCGCGCCCCTGGCATGACTTGCCTGAGTGCACTCAAGGCCAGTCCGAGGCTCGGCGCAGTTGCCGAGAACAACAGCAAAGGCTGTGGCGCCTTGATGCGCGTTGCACCCTGCGCCTTTTTTGCCAACGCCTTTGACTACGCGTCCCAGTCTGGGCGCCTGACTCACGGGCATCCTACGGGGTATCTGGCGGCCGGATTGTTTGCCGATATTCTCCAGCGCATTGTCGATCAGCAAGACAGCCTGGAGCATGCGGTTACTCAGAGCCTGGCCAAGTATGGACAGACGCCGGGTATGGAAGAAACACGCAGTCTCATTGAGCGTGTACTTTTCTTCTTTTACGAGGGCTACCAGCCGACGCCTCAGCGAATAGGCGAGCTCGGTGGTGGGTGGGTCGCCGAAGAAACGCTGGCTATCGGACTGTGGTGCGCATTGTTTGCGGACTCGTTGGAAAGTGGTGTCATCACAGCCGTAAACCACGGCGGCGACAGTGACAGCACTGGCTTGATAGCAGGGCACCTGCTCGGCGCTCAATACGGCGAGGCAGCCATCCCGAGTCGCTGGCTCATCCAGTTGGAACTGCGCGAGGTGATCGAGCAAATGGCCGAGGATATCGAGCGCATTCCCCGTGAGTATTGCGGTGTGGGTGGTGAGGTAGACGGACAAATTGAGCGGGCATATCCCGGCCATTGAGTCTATTACAGGAGAACGGTCATGCCAATGCGCCCGAGGCCTTTTACCTTTGTCTGTGACAACTGTGGCTGGAAGCAAACCGTGGCACCTTTGAGCGATGTATTGCGGCCAGGGGAGTGGTTTGAGCGCTGCCCGAAATGCGGGAGCCAGAAATTGCGGCAGCGAGCGGCGGGCTGGCTGGAGAGGACTGCGGCAGAGCTTGTACGGCGCTGGTGCCGGCCTCAGGTAAGGGCAGCGATTACACCTCGCGAGCGGGTGTAGCGTTTGCGCCATCCATGACCTGCCAGGCGGCATCGTGAGGCCCCAATTTTGATCGACTGAGCAGCTCAAAAGGGGGCGTGTATCCGGGTTGAAGATCCGGACCTGATCGCTTGTAAGCAAGCTGCAACAAGCGATCAGGTTTCAGTTCTAGAGCTGGGTACTCAGGCGGCTTCCAGAACAGCCATGCGACCATTGGGCAGGGACAGTAACAGCCGATTTTCTTCCGAGTGGATCAGCTGTTTGGCTTTGTGCTCGATACGATGGAATATCTCGGCCTTTTCGCCGATGCTGCCGCGGATCAGATTGCGGTGTTGTTCGTTTAAGAAGTTTTTGTAGAGGCTCATTGCGCCCTGATAGCGTTCGGCGCCGTCCTCAAGGATTAACTGAGCCAGTTGTGGTTTGCCGACGCGGGCGGCCAGCAGGTACTCGGTGTGCATTCCCAATGGCATGATTTCCAACATCATGTGGGCGAAGTTGACCACCAGCTCGTAATGTTTGTTGGTCAGTTCGTTGCTGTGGTGCGCCAGGTTGAGGATATTGTCTATAAACGATAGCGCGTGGTTGCGCTTGGCCGCAGCGGTCGCCAGCAGCGGGTAGGCCATCTCCTTGATCTCGTGGGCCAGGCTGCGGTCTTTCAGCAGGGTGCGCGCGAGCTCTATTCCACCGATGTAGTCGGTGACTTTGTCCATGTAGTAGACAATGTTCTGGGCGTGCAGGTCTTTGGCTATTTCGTCGACAGTGTTCTGGATTTTGTCGAGTTTGGCGGCCAGATATTTGGTCTGGATGATCAATGCGCCAAGGATGACGCAGGTAGACGCGGCTGCTGCCATGACGGTGGTCATTTGTGCGGCCTTGATCGCTTCCTCGGCGGATTTGATCATTGTCTCCTTGAACGGCAAGTGTTGAATGATCCCTGTCTCACCGCTGCCTGCTTTCCAGTAGGCCACGCCGTCATGAATAACGGCTTTACCCTGAGCCAAGGCATCGAGCAACTTTTTGGAGAAGGCGGCCTCATCGAGAACCCAAATTTTCTGCAGTAGGTCGGCGGCAGCTTGCATCAGAAACGGTCCTCTTTTTCGTATTTGCGGCGCATATAGGCAATCTGGATAACCGCTGGGATGGTGACCCGGTAGGCAGTGCCGCTCAGCAACGGTATGGTCACGGCAATCGCCGCGACCGGCCCGGCGAACGCGGCCACGGCGCGTCCCCCAATCAATGCCGCGGCGCCTCCTGCGCCCACTACCAGGGCATTGCCGAAGTACTGACGGGCGGAATTGGCAAGCCAGGCAGACCACTCGAAGGAGCCTAAGCCACCTGAGCTGATCGCTTTGATAATTGCGGTCAGGGGCATCGAGTCAATGGCATCGGGCAGGTTCATCGACTCCATCGTCTTGCGTTTCTCGGCGTCAGACATGCTGTCCCATGATTGCTCGACCAGGCGTTCGATTAACCTGTTTTCGATGTCATAGGCAGGCGTTTTGCTGTCGTACTTGGCTTTTGCCTTGTCGCAGACATCGCAAAGCATCTCCTTGTACAGCACACCCTGTCGGCGAAACAGATTGACGATCGAGTCGCCGCCAAAATGCTGCAGCTCACCGGCTACCAATCTCCAACTTTGGCGCCACTGGTTTGGCTGGCCTTCAAGTTTCTTGAACTGCTCATCGTCGGCGATCTCACTGGCCACTCGCTTTTCGCCGTCATTATCGAACATCAAGTACTTGGCCAGCTGATGGATGTCGTCCTCTGTGCAGTACTGGAGAAACGCCAGGTCGTCATCCTGTCTGTAGGTGATGCCCATTACCGGAATCCTTTGAACTGTTGTGGAAAATGTGGCGAACTCGGCCTAGCGATCTTCCTGTATCACCCAACGCACTTCGATGCGCCGTTGCTGGGCGTCCTCAGGGGCGATACCGATGATAGGTTGCGAGTCGCCATAACCGGCCACCACGACGCGTTTGGCACTGGAGGTGTCAAGGTCACCGACGATCAACTTGCGGGCTTCCCGTGCGCGAGCTGCGGAAAGTGTGAAGTTGTCATCGTACACGGTGCAAAACGCTTCGAAGTTGGTGACAGGGCGAGACACCGGCAGGTTGTCGGTATGCCCTTCGACATACACTTTGCCGCTGTTGAACGTGGTCAGAAAGTCGGCGATACGCGCCTCAATGCTGGCGAATGCCTGTTTGGCCTGATCGGTGACACAGGCGCTGCCACGGCCGAAAATGCCGTCGCGCAGCGTGATCTTCTGGGCGTTCACATCCAGCACCACCAATCCGGCACTCTCACTGCTCTCGAGCGACGTCTTGAGCTCGCTGAGGATGGCGCCGACCTTTTCGCGCTGTGAGGTGCTGCTTTTTTCCATCTCCTGTTTGTGCTTGAGATCGGAGTAGGTTTTCTGCAGCACCGACATCACCAACAGCAGCATGACCACGGCCATAACCCCGGCCATCAGGTCGGCGATAGAGACCCATTCATTTGGTTTGTCTTTCATGATGGGCTACCTTCACGCCTCCTCGGCAGTGAGACTGAATCGCTCGAGACGGGTGTCGACCTTTTCAAGTCGCTCGATGATTCGCTCCAGTGGGCCCTGCAATTGGCCGATGGCATTCAACTGGCGCTCGTCCGCGGCTGCAGACTTGAGCTCAAGCAGGTGCTCGTCCAGACGCTGCATGCTGTGCCCGATCATCTCGACTCTGCCGGCGACTGCATCCATGACCGGTTGCAACGGACTGGCGTGCTGCAGCTGTTTCAGTTCAGTGACCAGCTCTTCGATAGCCACCGCGCTGCGGGCGGCTTTCTCGGTGACGTCCTTGAATTGAGAGTCGACGGACACCATGCGTCGTCCGCTTTCCGAAACCGCCTGGAGCCCCGAGACGATGCGCTCACGCAGATCCTCGACCAGTCCTGTCATGGTTCCGATGTTCATGTTCAGGTTTTCACTGGTCGCGAGGAATTCGATCTGGGCGTTTTTCTGGATCGCCATCGAGTCGTCATTGGACTTCTGCATCTTGTTCATCGTCTCGCTGACGCTGGCCGACAGATTGGTAACTGCCGTGGAAATGCCGTCGGTGGCGTTAGCCATGGTCGTGGACATGTTGGCCATGTTGTCCGTGAAACTGTTGCCCATCTGGTCGATGGTGGTACCCAAGTCGTGTTTGATGCTGCCCAGCACATCGGCCACGCCGTCCTTGAAACCACCGATGACCGACTGCAGCTCACCCGCCGACTGGCCGACGTCGCTAGCGGCGCTGGCCATCTGTGTGGCGGCCTCGGATATCGCACCCAGGTTGCTGATATCGGCTGCGACTCGCTCGAGGCTGTCTTGGGCCGCTTGCGTGGCCTTGAGCTGTTGCTGCTGGCCCTCATTGCTTTGCAGCAGGGTCGCGGCCGAATCGCGCAGCGTGTCGAGTACCTGTTCATTGCCGGCCTTGAGGGCCTGCACTTCAGGTATCAATGCTTGCTGCAACGCTTGAACGGCGGAATGCGCCGCGTCCAGAGAGACGCCATGTTGTTGCAGGTTGCCGACGGCTTCCAACAGTGCGTCGCGGGCCTGGGCATTGCTGGTGTTAAGGGTCTGCACCTCGGGTATCAGAGACTGTTGCAGCGCTTGAATGGCGGAGTGGGTCTGGTCGAGAGTGACGCCATGCTGCTGCAGGTTGCCGACGGTATCCAGCAGCGCGTCTCGGGCCTGGGCATTGCTGGCGTTAAGGGTCTGCACCTCAGGTACCAGAGCCTGTTGCAGCGCTTGAATGGCGGAGTGGGTCTGGCCGAGTGTGACGCCATGCTGTTGCAGGTTTCCGACGGCTTCCAGCAGTGCATCGCGAGTTTGCACCTGGCTGGCGTTCATGGCGCGAAGCTCTGGAATCATTGCTTGTTGCAGATCCTGAACGGCCTTATGGGTAGCCACGAGGGTAACGCTGGCATGTTTGTTCAGTTTGCACTGGGTGTCGAGTAAGGCCTGGCTGGCTTCCCCTTGGCTGACCAGGGTCTGGTCGATTCTGCCCAAGGCTTCTATCAGGGCGTGCTGGGTGTGCTGACGTTCCTCAAACTGCGCCCGGCGGCTGAAATCGAAGGCGGCTTTCATCTTGCCGACACACCAGCGCAGGCGTCGCTCTTCGTAGCCGTTACTGGCGGACCAGGCCTTGAGCAGCAGGAAGGCCATGATACCCCAGGTGGACGTTTTGAATTTGGTCCCCAGACCTTCCATCATGCCCATCAGGTTCACCATGGCGTTGTCCATGCCGCCGCCAGCGTTGGCTTCGAGCAGAATGGTCGACGCCTTATTCAGGGCGATACCCAGGCCTAGAAAAGTGCCCAGTAACCCCAGGATCAGCAGGATGCCCGGCATGATGTCAGCGAGTTTTTCACCAGTGCTGGCTACGGCCGCACTGATTTCGTTGACCGAGCCATGTTCGACATCCAGGTCCTCCGTGCTGTTTTCGCTCGGGCTATTGCCGTTCCATTTTTTTTCCCAGGACGCAGGCGTTGCGCCGCGCCAAACGCTAATGAGCGTAGCCGCGATCAGGATCAGGAACAGGCCACCAAAAAACAGCTGGATCGGGTCGTTCCCCGGTACAAGAAACGCAAAAATTTCTTCCGGCTTCACGCGACCACCTCGACCAATCTGGCCGCTCGGGCTCGGCTGGCTTCTTCGAAGATGTTAGCGAAGTCGATGATGAGGAATTGCTCGGATTCGCTGAGCTCCTCCCATTGTTTACCGTGTTGGGCACACTCGATGATGATCATGCCTGCCGCACTGCTGTCATTGAGCAAATATTCTTTGTCGGCGAAGTCTTCGGGATTTTTTTCCAGCATTTGCAGGAAGCCTTCCGCGGCAAAGACATAGCTGCGCATTTCATTGGTGCGCTTGCGCTTGCTGTCCATGCGGGCCTTGAGAGCCGGGACTTTGGCTTGCAGATCAGCCAGCATGGCGGCTTCTTCAGTGTCCAGCTCGGAAAGACGCTGGCCGATTTCCAGGCGGCGCAAAAGTACCTGATCCTTGGCGATGGTTTCGCTCTCGGCTTTCCATTCCTTTTCCATGGTTTCCAGGTTGCAGCCCCAGGCCATGATCATTTCTTCGAAAACGAAAGGAATCAGCTTCTGCTGGAAGCGTGCGTAAATGACGTCATCGAGGCGCTGAGTGTCGGCATCGCTGATAGCCGGTACCTTCTTCAGCAGCTCGGCACCGATCTCCATCAGGAACAGATCATCGGTGTTGATGGCATGGATGTCCTGAGCTTGCATCAGGCGCTTCTCGGTGTCCTTGAGCAATTTCTGCGAAGCACGCAGGCGCAGATAATGCTCGAAGTCTTCGATATTGTTGTTCTCCATTACATGGGTAATGCGAGTGTTGAGCTGAGCATAACTGGTGATCAGACTGGCCAGGTCGATGGCCTTGGCGGCATCGCCTCGCACTTCGCTGCGCGCTTCGCGAAGGGTTTCTTCGTGTTGTTCGGCAGTAGCCATTTCCTCTTCATTAAGGTTGATGTCATGCAGGTCTTTGGCTCTCTGAATGACCCAGTGGATGGCGTCGTCGAGTTTCTTCGCCATTGCCGTCTTATCCCATGCCAATAAGGCATCCAGGGCCTTGTCGAAGGCCGTGATTGCGCCGCTGACCCAAGGAAAGGCGGGCAGAGCCATGGCTGTCCATTGAGCTGCTACCTTGAGTGCCGGCTGTACCACCTTGGCGATGAAGGGTTTGACTTTCTGCCAGACACTTTTCACCGTTCCTACGAAGGTTTCAGCTTTCTCCGCCATCCAGCCGATTGCTTTACCGGCGACTTCCTTGGTTTTTTCCCAGGCCGCCGAGGCCACACTGGCCACCGACGAAACTACACGGGTTGCGCCATCCCAGACATCTGACCAAAATCCCATAATGCTTTCCTTGTAATGAATTTATTGGAGGCCAAGCAGGTTTTTGGCGCGTGCCACGTCCTGCTCGCTGTGTGTTCTGGTGGAGGGTGGCGTAGACACCTGCTGGTGGCAGGACGCCACCTCGTCGATGGCGGCATGCAGATGTTCAAGGTCCAGGCGCGGGGCCAGGCCATGCTGCTCGGCGGCCAGAAACGACTTGGGCAGCGCCAAGCGCATGCAAGTACGGATCTCCCGACCGGACAGGCCTTCAGAACGTAGGCTGGCGCTTTCGATCATTGCTTGGCGTGGTGCGGCCAGCGGAATCTGCTCCACCAGAAATCGCTCCCATAGCTGTTGCCGGGCGCCCAAGTCAGGTAGACAGAACTCGACGTGGTAGCCGATACGGCTACGAAAGGCTTCGTCGTAGTTTTTGGCGAAGTTGGTGGCAAACACGACGATGCCCTCAAAGCGCTCCAGCTCGATCAGCAGGGTCGACCGCATGGCATTGACTTCGTTGTCCACCCCTTGCGTGACTGACGACAGGCGCTTGCCCAGCAGCGTGTCGGCCTCGTCGAAGAACAGCAGTGCGCCGGTTTCTCGAGCCTGTTCGAACGTGGCCTGAATGTTTTTGGCGGTATCGCCCATGAACTTACTTTCCAGCTCCGCGATACCCAGGGCCATGAATGGCAGGCCCAGTTGACCGGCGAGAGCTTCGGCGCACAGGGTCTTACCGGTGCCAGGTGGGCCGTAGAAGTTCAAGATAGCGGTCATGCCCATAGGGTCTACGGCGGCAAAGCCCCAGTCTTGGTAAATCTTCGTGTGAAAGCGCAAGCGTGCCAGGCACTCGTCCAACTGCAGCCGGGTGCGCGCAGAGAGCACCACATCCCGGCTGAGATTGAAACGTGGTTCGCGCAATGGTGTTTTCGGCGCAGGGGGGGTCGCCTCCATCAGGCGCCGATGGGCGCTGGAGGGGAGAGTCTCAGTCATAGGGGAGGCCTGAATGAACGGGGGAGGGGAACTGCGGGCAAATAGTGCCCGTTCTGCTCAGCACCGACAGGAGTGCGTGAGCAACAGGTGAAGCAATGCGGAAAGCCAGGGTAGCGGATCCTTCGCTTTGACATGTGACTGCCTTGTCCTGCGGCCTTAGGAGATGATGTCAATTTGGAAGCGAGCCTACTACGAGGAGTGGCTATTTGCTACTTTTCGTTGGTCGTTTGCCTAAGGTCAGGCGCTGAGCCACCGTTGGCGATCTATTCGGTCTCTTTTGACTCGCAACTGCAGGCCACCCCATCGCTTAGGGCGTGGTCCATGACTGGAAATTTAGTGGCCTTGATTCGGCGGTCACAGACTCGATTGGTATGGGCACATATACTCGAGCCTCGTTGCCGTCTCTGCAATTCTCAAAGCTGGTGCCTTGAGGACTGGGAATACCATTTGGAATGCGCAAATGGCTGGAACTCAAAAAAACCGCCGCGGAGGCCATTAGCGCCTAAGCCCTTGATTCACTGAATTCAGGCACAAAAAAAGACGCCCTAAGGCGTCTTTTTTTCAATGTTGGTGGAGCCGGGGGGATTTGAACCCCCGTCCGCCAGTACTCCGCTGTCGGTACTACATGCGTAGCCGTGTCTATTAAGTTAACCCTCAGCGACCCGACGGGCAGGGTGCTTTGGGCGAGTTGTGTAAGTTTTAGCCGCTTCGTCCACAACGTACTGCACGGCGATTCTGTTCTATATGACAATCACTTTGGGTTTACAGACATCCCCTGATGATTGCTGGACCCGAAGGTACCAGAAGGGAAGAGCTAAGGCTGCTTACGCAGCGAGAGCGTATTCCCCGTAGGTTTCGTCATTGGCAACTATAAGAAGTTGCAACAGTGGATTTACGAGTTCTGTTACCAACTCGGCATGCACCTAAAGTTTCGCAACCGGCGTCGAATCCTAAACGGCCCCGAACCCGTTGCTGCGTGAATCATGTGAGCAACAGGCCTGTGCAGTGTACGCCAACGCGACCGAGAAGGCCAACCCGAAGGTTGGCCTTGGGCGGTTGTCAGTTTTTACCGTCCTTGTTTGCGTTCTTGATTTCCTGGATGGTCTGGGTGGTTTCGGCGATGCATTTCTCGGTGCCTTCCTTGGTGCCCATGGCCTGGTGGGCCTTGGCTTGCTGGACGCTGGCATCGACGCGGGCCTGTTGGTCCGGGGTCTGGATCTGGGCCTTGGCGTTGGCGATGGTTTGGAGATTCACATCGCAGAGGTCGTCGGTGCTGGCCGCAAACGAGGTGGACGCCATCATGGAAGCTGTAACGAACAGACCTAACAGTACAGAACGTTTCATGTGTATCTCCTTGAACTGAGGGCCCAGGCTTTGGCCGGCCTTCAGGACGGGTGCCGGGTTTGGGTATGGCCCGGCATTGGCCGGGCTTACTCAGTGGACTACGGCGCGTCGTCAGGGTTCTATTTTTCTTCAGAGGGCCCTCGCGCGGGTGACGCGGTCCACGAGGTAGACCAGCCCGTGGTAGTCGATGCCGCCGTGTTGGCTCAGGCCGATTTCGCAGGTGCGGCTGGTGGAGACGCCTTCACTGCAGGTCTGCACCGAGTCCTTGAGGCTGCGCAGCGAGTGGGCGTTCAGCTCCGGGGTGGTGAAGCCCTTGTCGCCGGCGAAACCACAGCAGTGGATGCCTTCGGGGATCACCACGTTTTTGCTGCACTTGCGCGCCAGGTCGATCAGCGCCTGGCTTTCGCCCAAGTGCTGGGTGCTGCAGGTGACGTGCACCGCAATTGGCGCTTCCTGGGGCATGAATTCCAGGCGGTCCATCAAATGCGTACGGATGAAGCGCACCGGGTCGTACAGGTCCAGGCGCACATCGCCCAGGTCCTGCACCAGGCGCAGGGTGCAGGGGCTGGTGTCGCAGTAGATCGGGTCGAGGCCGCCGCGGCTGGCATGCAGCAGTGCGCCGAGCATTTCCTGGCGTTTGTGTTCGGCCTGTTCGGCGTAGCCCTTGGAAGCGAAGGGCTGGCCGCAGCAGAGGCTGTCGAGGTTGTCGGGAAGGACGACCTGGTAGCCGGCTTTTTCCAGCAGGCCGCGGGTCTTTTCGTACAGCGAGGATTGCTCTTTGTCACCGGATGCCGGGCCCATGACCCGCGAAACGCAAGCCGCCAGGTACACCACGCGTGGGCGGGCGTCGGTCACGCTCGGGCTGAAGCGGATGGCTCTTTCCGGCTGTGGCATGGCGTTGGTCCACAACGGCACTTGGCCCTTGGAGACCTTGGTCAGGGTCGCCGACAGTCTGGCCAGGCGCGGTGCGCCGAGTAGCATGCGTGCGCCGTTGGCCACGTGCAGGGTGAAACGGGCGCCTTGCAGGGCCGTGGCGAAATTGCCTTCAAGCCAGTTGGCGGTTTTCGTATGGGTGGCGCTGCGGCCGCGCAGTTTTTTCACCAGGTCGCCGGTGTTGATACCCACTGGGCAACGCTGGGCGCACAGGCCGGTGGCGGCGCAGGTTTCCAGGCCGTGGTATTCGTAGGCGGCTTCCAGATCGCGGGTGTCGACGCCGGCGCGTTTTTTCGCCTGGATGTCGCGCCAGATGACGATGCGCTGGCGCGGGCTCAGGGTCAGGCCTTTGGAGGGACAGACCGGTTCGCAGAAGCCGCACTCGATGCACTTGTCGACGATCTCGTCGGCGGCCGGCAGCGGTTTGAGGTGCTTGAGGTGGATCTGCGGGTCTTCGCTGAGCACCACGTCCGGGTTGAGGATGCCGTTGGGGTCGAGCAGGCGCTTGAGCTGCCACATCAACTGGTAGGCATCGCTGCCCCATTCCAGTTCGACGAAGGGCGCCATGTTGCGGCCGGTGCCGTGCTCGGCTTTCAGCGAGCCGCCGAATTCCACCGCGACCAGTTGCGCGACGTCATCCATGAACGCCTGGTAGCGTGCGACTTCTTCCGGGTTGTTGAAGCCCTGGGTGAAGACGAAGTGCAGATTGCCTTCCAGGGCGTGTCCGAACAGGATGGCTTCGTCGTAATGATGTTTGTCGAACAACTCGATCAGACGGTTCACGCCAATCGCCAGTTGTTCCACCGGGAAGGTCACGTCTTCGATGATCACCGTGGTGCCGGTTTTGCGCACGGCGCCGACGGCGGGGAAGGTGTCTTTGCGGATGGCCCAGAGGCGGGCGTTTTCCATCGGGTTCTCGGTGAAGTCGACTTGCTTCTCCACCGGGAAGGCCGCCAGCGACGCCATGATTTGCGCCAATTGTTCGTGCAGCAACGTGGAAGACGCGGCGCGGGATTCGATCAGCAGGGCGCAGGCGTTATCCGACAGGTGCTGTACGAAATCCGGCATGCCGGGTTTGTTCTGCACCGAACGGAGGCTGCGGCGGTCGAGCAGTTCCACCGCTGACACCGGTTGGCTCTTCAGCACGCTGACGGCGTTGCAGCAGGTTTCGACGTCGGGGAACACGATCAGCGCCGACGCCTTGTTCGGGTGGTCGACCACGGTGTCGTAGGTGACAGCGCTGATGAAACCCAGCGTTCCCTCGGAGCCCACCAGCAGGTGGCTCAAGATATCCACAGGCTCGTCGAAATCCACCAGGGCGTTGAGCGACAAGCCGGTGGTATTTTTCAGACGATATTTGTGGCGAATTTTCGCAGCCAGTTCGGCATTGGCGCGTGTCTCGCGACCCAGCTCAGCCATGCGCTCGAGCAGCGCGCCGTGGCTCTGGCGGAAGGCGGCGACGCTGGCGACGTCTTCGGTGTCGAGACGGCTGCCGTCGGCCAGCACCAGGCGCAGGCCGGCCAGGGTGTGGTAGGTGTTCTGTGCGGTGCCGCAGCACATGCCGCTGGCGTTGTTGGCAACGATGCCGCCGATCTTGCAGGCGTTGATCGAGGCGGGGTCGGGGCCGATCTTGCGCCCGAACGGCGCCAGCCACGCGTTGGCCTGCGCGCCGATCACGCCCGGTTGCAGGCGGATCTGCGTACCCTGGCCGCGGATCTCGCGACCGTTCCAGTTATCCCCCAGCACGATCAGCACCGAGCCACTGATGGCTTGGCCAGACAAGCTGGTGCCGGCGGCGCGGAAGGTCACGGGGACTTGATCGCGCTGTGCCAGCTCGAGCAGGGCGACCACTTCGTCCTCGGACTCGACGCGGATCACCAGCTTGGGAATCAGCCGATAGAAACTGGCGTCGGTGCCGAAGGCCAAGGTCGACAGCGGATCGTCGAAACGTCGCTCTTGGGGGATCAGTTGCTGCGCATCTCGCAGGAAAGCGGCCGGTAGACTCATTGGTCCTCCAGAATTAAAACCACCAGGTCCTTGGGGCCGTGGGCGCCGTAGGCCAGCACTTGTTCGATGTCGGCGGTCTTCGACGGGCCGGACACCAGCAGCGCATTGGTCGGCATGCCAAGTGCCCAGTTGAATTCCTGCTGCACCTGATAGAAGTTGTCGCGGATTTCACTGGCCTTGAGCAAGGCAAAATGCACCGTTGGCGCGAGGCTCATCAGGCGCGGTTCTTCCCGCGTCGGCCAAAGGATCAGACTGCCGGTAGCGGCAATGGCGCCGAGGGTGCCGGTCAGGCTGGCCGGAGTGTCGTTGAACAACTCGGCTTTCCATTCTTCAACCGGGCGGTCGTAGGCTTTGAGCGTTGGTAACTCAGGATTGTTCGCCCAGTGTTGAGTGATCTGTTGGCCGTGGAGGGTGCTCGGCGCGATCAGCAGGCTCGGTAATTGGCGATCGGTCAATAATTGCCCGAGCAGGGCGGGCCAACCGGCACGGGTTGTCAGGTGGATTTCGGTGTGCACCGCTTCCATCAGTTTCCGCAGTTGCGGGATGCGTTGTTCGACCGTGTAGGTGTAGGGCGCCGTCACCAGTTCGACATCGAAATTGTCAGGCACCGGTGTCGTGCCTGTCAGGCTTGTGCGCAATTTGCCGAGGATATTTTGCTTGGCGCTCATCAGCGGTCTCCCTGTTTGCCCAGGTGTTCACGGGCCATGTCATGCAGTGAGCGGGCAGCGGGTTTTGGCGCGCTGTGGTTTTGCGTCCAGGGGCCGACGTTGCTCGGGGTCAGCGCACGCAGGCGCGTGGCGAAGAAGCCGAACAGACGATACAGGGTCGGCGAGCTGTTGAGCCGCGCCCAGGCGTTCCAGATGAAACGTTCCTTGCGCGAAAACTTGCTGCCCTGGCCACGCATGACCTGGTCGGGACTGTCCGGTGCCTTGACGTTTTCTTCGCGCAGGCGACGCAGCAGCGACGGGATCGGGATCTTCACCGGGCATACTTCACCGCAGGCGCCGCACAGCGACGAGGCGCTCGGGTGGTTCGGCACCTTCGCCAGGCCGACCATGTGCGGGGTGATGATTTTGCCGATCGGGCCGGGGTACACCTCGCCATAGGCATGGCCGCCGATGCGGGTGTAGACCGGGCAATGGTTCATGCAGGCGCCGCAGCGGATGCAGTTGAGCGACTGGCGCAACTCGCTGTCGGCAAACGCCTGGCTGCGACCGTTGTCCAGCAGCACCAGGTGCACTTCCTGCGGGCCGTCGAGTTCATGCTCCTTGCGTGGGCCGGAGATCATGTTGACGTAGGTGGTGATCGGGATGCCCAGGGCAGAGCGGGTCAGCAGCGACAGCAGCGGCACCACGTCGCGCAGGTTTTCCACGACTTTCTCGATGCCGGTGACAGCGATGTGCACCGGCGGCACGGTGGTGGTCATGCGCCCGTTGCCTTCGTTTTCCACCAGCAGCAGGGTGCCGGTTTCGGCGACGGCGAAGTTGACACCCGAGACGCCGATGTCCGCTTCGAAGAATTTCTGCCGCAAGACCTTGCGACCGATCTGAATGAGTTGGTCAACGTCCTTGGTGTATTCCACGCCAAGTTTGTCGTGGAACAAGGACGCGACCTGACCGGCATTCTTGTGGATCGCCGGCATAATGATGTGTGAAGGCTTCTCGTGGTCGAGCTGGACGATGTATTCCCCCATGTCCGACTCCAGGCATTCAATGCCTTGAGCTTCGAGGACATGGTTCATTTCCATCTCTTCGCTGACCATCGATTTGCCCTTGATCACTTGCCGCCCCTCGTGAGCGCGGATGATCGACAGGACGATGTCATTGGCTTCGTCCACCGTTTCCGCCCAGTGCACTGTCACACCGTTGCGGGTCAGGTTTTGTTCAAGCTGCTCGAGCAGGTCGGGCAGCTTGGATAACGCACGGGCGCGGACGGCATTGCCCAGCGCTCGCAAATGTTCTCTTTCGTGGGCATCGCCGAAGGCGGTTGCCCGTTTGGACATCAGTGAATCCATCGCCTTGCGAAAGTTGTTTCGCAATTGCTGGTCACCCAATGCCTTGTGCGCACGGGTGTGGAAATCTTCTTCTACGGCGACCGTAGGAATAATCGTGGAAGCGTTCATTGAGCGCCTCCGGTGCGTTGCCAGAGGAAGCTGGCCAGATGCTGACCGCGCAACGCTTCCTGCTGTTTTTCCAATGAGCCGTTGATGTTCATCAGGCAACCGCAATCGGCACTGATCACCTGATGCGCGCCGGACTCCTTCAACGAGCGGGTCTTGTCAGCCACCATTGCCCCGGAAATATCTGGCATACGGACGCTGAAAGTCCCACCGAAGCCACAGCATTCGCTTTCACGGCTGTGCTCCACCCGTTCCACGTTGCCCAGTTGCGCCAACAGCTCGCGACCGTGCAGGTGGGTGTTCATCTCGCGACGGGCCGAGCACGATGTGTGCAGGGCCACTTTGACCGGGGCGCCGCTGTCCTTGAGCTGCACCTTGCAGACAAACAGCAGGAACTCGGCCAACTCATACGTCCGGGCCGCCAGGGCCTGGACCTGTTGCAACGTCTGCGGCTCGTCCTTGAACAAGTCGGCGTAGTGCTCGCGGATCATGCCCGCGCAGGACCCCGACGGCACCACCACCGGATAATCCCCGGCAAACAGTGCCAGTTGCGCGCGCGCCACGGTCCGCGCCTGCTCGGTGTAACCCGAGGTGTAGGCCGGCTGTCCGCAGCAGCTTTGCCCTTGCGGGTACTCGACACGAATGCCTTCGCGCTCCAGCAGGTGGATCGCGTCCATCCCGGCTTCCGGGTAGAACAAATCCACCACACAGGTCCCGAACAGGTAGACCCGGGACGGTTTTTCGCCGGGGTACTGTCGAGGCTCGGGCAGGGGCGGGGCGACGCGGGTCGCATTCGGCACGGCGTTGTAAAAAAGCTCGCTCATCAGGCGTTGTCTCCGGGTGGTCCCGGTTATCCGTCCGCTGAGGCTGCTCAATATAGAGCGTATTGCTTTCAGCAGCCTTACGGACCGGGTTGTGAATAACTGACGCCGCAGTGGGGCGCGGCGTCGGTTCTTGCGCAGGGGATCAGTGCACCAGCATGCCGGTGAACCAGTAGGCTTGAGCCAGGGTGATCAGGCCGACGATGGTGGCGAAGAACAGGCTGTGTTTGAGGGTGAAGCGGAACAGGTCCGATTCCTTGCCCACCAGGCCGGTTGCGGCGCACGCCACGGCGATCGATTGTGGCGAGATCATCTTGCCGGTCACGCCGCCGCTGGTGTTGGCCGCTACCAGCAGGGTGTCGTTGACGCCAATCTGGTGTGCGGTGGTGGCTTGCAGCGAACTGAACAGGGCGTTCGACGAAGTATCGGAACCGGTCAGGAACACGCCCAGCCAGCCCAGGAACGGCGAGAAGAACGGGAAGGCCGCACCCGTGCCAGCCAATACCAGGGCCATGGTCGACGACATGCCCGAGTAGTTGGTGACGAAGGCAAAGGCCAGCACCATGCCGATGGACAGGATCGGCCAGCGCAGTTCGTAGAGGGTCTCTTTAAAAGTGGTAAGACCAGTTTTGATATTGATCTTCAACACCAGCATCGAGATCAGCGCCGAGAAGAAAATCGCGGTGCCGGTCGCGGAAATCGGGTCCAACTTGAACACCGCTGGAATGGCGGTTGGTGCTGCCACGATCGGTGCGGTCTTGATTACCAGCTGATCGAGGTGCGGAATCGCAAAGTTGAACACCCAGCTGTACATCGAACCGCCAGCAGCGAACATGGCCTTGAACGGTTTCAGGGTCCAGATGGTGACCAGCACGGTGAGGATCAGGAACGGCGACCAGGCCTTGAAGATTTCACCCAGGCTGTAAGGCGATGCCGTGGTAGTGCGCGGCTGGCCGAAACCACCGGCACTGGCGGTGACCACCGAGGCGGACACAGCACCGGCGACATGTTGCCCGGCGGCGCGTTTTGGCTGCCAGACTTTCAGGAACAGGGTCAGGGAAATCAGGCTGGCCAGGGCCGAGGTGATGTCCGGCAGTTCCGGACCGATGAAGTTGGAGGTGAAATATTGGGTAACGGCAAAGCTCAAGCCAGCCACCAACGCTGCCGGCCAGGTTTCACGGACGCCGCGCAGGCCATCCATCATGAACACCAGCCAGAACGGCACGAACAACGACAGCAGCGGCAGTTGGCGACCGGTCATGGCGCCGATCTTGAACGCGTCGATACCGGTGACCTGGCCGGCCACGATGATCGGGATCCCCAAGGCGCCAAAGGCTACAGGCGCGGTGTTGGCGATCAGGCACAGGCCGGCGGCGTACAGCGGGTTGAAGCCCAGGCCTACCAGCAGGGCGGCGGTAATCGCTACCGGCGCGCCGAAACCGGCGGCGCCTTCAAGAAATGCACCGAAGCAGAAGCCGATCAGCAGCACTTGCAGGCGCTGGTCGTCGGTGATCGACAGGACCGAGCTGCGAATGACCTCGAACTGACCGCTCTTGACCGTCAGCTTGTAGAGGAAAACTGCTGCCACGATGATCCACGCGATCGGCCACAAGCCATAGGCGAAGCCGTAACCGGCGGCGGCGAAGGCCATGTCGACCGGCATCTGGAACGCGAAGATGGCAACCAGGATGGACAAGGCCAGCGTGATGCTGCCCGCCACATGGCCTTTGAGGCGGAACACCGCCAATGCCAGGAAGAAGAACACAATGGGAATAACGGCCGCGAGCGCGGATAGGCCGAGGCTGCCGAGCGGGCTATAGAGCTGTTGCCAGGTTTGCATATGGGGTGGCCCCTAGTTGTTGTTGGTAGGCACTGGTCAGCGTTCTTGGTTAATTGGTAATACCAATTTACAATCGCTGTTCGCTAGGGTAAAAGCCTTGTTGGTGGTGTGTCAATTTGCAGCACTTAAACTTTTGTCGAATAAGGGCTGCGTCGCGTGCGTGATCTGCTCGAACAAATGTCGTCTGGTGCGTGCTGGCTCGGCGTCGATAGGCCAGAATAGAGAGCCCGGCGAGCGGTCGGGACCGTGGAGAATTGAGTTATGGGCTTTGATCAGATTCGTCAGCGCCGTTTGTCTGACGATATTGTCGAGCGGCTTGAGGGGATGATCCTCGAAGGTACCTTGAAGGCGGGCGAGCGCTTGCCGGCCGAGCGTGCCTTGGCCGAGCAGTTCGGCGTGTCACGCCCCTCATTGCGCGAAGCGATTCAGAAGCTGGCGGCCAAGGGGCTGCTGGTCAGTCGCCAGGGTGGCGGCAACTATGTGGTGGAATCATTGGGCACCACATTCAGCGATCCGCTGCTGCATCTGTTGGAAAGCAACCCCGAGGCTCAGCGTGATCTGCTGGAGTTTCGCCACACGCTGGAGGCGTCCTGCGCCTACTACGCTGCGTTGCGGGCCACGGATGTCGACCGCGAGCGACTGAGCACGGCGTTCAATGAGTTGCAGGATTGCTACTCGCGTCACGATGAAGTGAGCCGGGCGGAAGAGGGCGCGGCGGATGCGAAATTCCACCTGGCGATCGCCGAGGCCAGTCACAACGCGGTGTTGCTGCACACCATTCGCGGGTTGTTCGATTTGCTCAAGCGCAACGTGGTGACCAACATTGGTGGCATGTACAAACAGCGCACGGAAACCCGCGACATGCTGATCACCCAGCATCGGGAGTTGTACATGGCGATTATCGAAGGCAGGGCGGAGCAGGCGCGGGAAGTGTCCAGCCGGCACATTCTGTATGTGCAGGAAGTGCTGGAGGAAGTGCGTCAGGAAGTGCAGCGGGTGGCGCGGGCGGAGCGGCGCAAAGGGATGTAGGCGGGGATTTTGTGGTGGGTGTGCGATTGCTATCGCGAGCAAGCTCGCTCCTACAGGTTTTTTGATATCCCTGTAGGAGCGAGCTTGCTCGCGATGGGGCCATCAGAACGAGCGAATTACTCTTCCTTGCCCTTGTTGCGCACCGCACGCTGCAACTCGCGACCGGCGTCGCGCTCGCGTTCGGTATCACGCTTGTCGTATTCCTTCTTGCCCTTGCCCAGTGCGATCTCGCACTTGACCATGTGCTTGCTCCAGTACCAGGACAGGCACACGCAGGCGTAACCCTTCTGCTGCACGGCAGCGGAGAGCTTGTCGATCTCGCGCCGATTGAGCAGCAGCTTGCGGGTGCGGGTCGGGTCGGCAATCACGTGGGTGCTGGCGGTGGTCAGCGGCGTGATGTGGCTGCCGAGCAACCAGGCTTCGCCGTCCTTGAGCAGGACATAACTGTCCACCAGCTGCAGCTTGCTTGCCCGCAGACTTTTTACTTCCCAGCCGGCCAGGACCAGACCAGCCTCGAACTTGTGTTCGATGAAGTAATCGTGCCGCGCCTTTTTATTCTGCGCGATGGTCCCTGTTGGGTGTTTCTTCTGTTTAGCCATAGGGGCGGCATTATAGGCAGTTGCAAGCGAGTCGGCTACGGTGAAGCTGTGTGCTTGAGCAGGTTGATTGAATCCCGGACAATGCGCGCTCTTTTTTCAATGCTTGGACGTGGTAACGATGTCGACAGACAAGGTTTCTGTCCACGGCAGTTGGGCTAGCCGCTGGGTTTTCATACTGGCCGCGACCGGTTCGGCCGTGGGCCTTGGGAGCATCTGGAAGTTCCCATACATGGTGGGGGTCTTCGGTGGCGGTGCTTTCGTGCTGATATTCCTGGCCTGTATCGCGCTGATCGGTGTGCCGGTGATGCTCGCGGAAACGCTGATCGGCCGTCGCGCCCGCCAGAGTCCGGCCAATGCCCTGAAAGTGTTGGCGCTGGAGGCCGGGCATTCGGTAAAGTGGTCCTGGGGCGCGTTCGCCGGAATGATCACGGCCCTGTTGATTTTGTCTTTCTACAGCGTTGTCGGCGGCTGGTCGCTGGATTACATCATCGACATGGGGCGCGGCGATTTCCAGGGTGTCACGCCTGACCAGGTTGGCGCGTATTTCGGTCATGTGATCGCCGATCCCTGGCGCCTGACACTTTGGCACACGATTTTTATGGTGCTATCGGCCCTCGTGATCGCCAAAGGCGTCGTCGCCGGGCTCGAACGCAGTTTGCGCATCATGATGCCGCTGTTGTTTGTGATGATCCTGGTGCTGCTGGGCTACAGCATGACCACCGGCCATTTCATGGATGGCCTGCATTTCATGTTCGACTTCCACCCGGAAAAGGTCCTCGATGGCTTGCTGCCAGCGATGGGGCATGCGTTCTTTTCGCTGAGCGTCGGTGTTGGCTCGATCATGATCTACGGCGCTTACATGCCGAAGGACGCATCCATTTCCGGGACGGTGGTCGGTGTCGCGTTGCTCGATACCTTTGTGTCCCTGGTGGCCGGTCTTGCTTTGTTTCCTATTGTGTTCGCCGCCGGGATGAACCCGAGTGAAGGCCCTGGGCTGATGTTCGTCAGCCTGCCATTTGCCTTCGGGAACGTAGCATTTGGCCAACTGATGGGCGTAGTGTTCTTCGTGCTGGTAGCGATTGCCGCCTGGAGTTCGGCGATTTCGTTGCTGGAGCCGATGGTGGCTTACCTGGTTGAACGCACCAGAATCCGCCGCGCTTGGGTAACCTTCTGGCTGGCGTTCACGTGCTGGTTCGTTGGCCTGGGCACGGTGTTTTCGTTCAACATCTGGAAGCAGGCCAAGTTCTTCGTGAACGAAGGCGGGATGTTTCACCTCTACCAATGGGGTGCCGCCGGCGGTCTGGATTTCTTCGGTGTGATCGATTTTTTCACCTCGCGGATCATGTTGCCACTCGGTGGTTTGTGTTTCGTGTTGTTTGCGGGCTGGGTGATGGGGCGTGAAGCGGTGCGCGACGAATTGTCGATCCGCAGCCCCGGGTTGTTCGCCTTGACCCTGTTTTTGATGCGCTATGTGGCGCCCATCGGCATTCTCGTAGTGTTTGCCGCCCAGCTGTGGAAGTGACGCTGACATGACGACACACATTCAACGTTCGGCGCTGCTGCCGTATCCGGCACAAGCGCTGTATGACTTGGTCAATGACGTAGCGAGTTACCCGCAATTCCTGCCGTGGTGCTCGTCGGCCGAAGTCCTGGAAAGCTCCCCCGAGTTCATGCGCGCAAGCGTCGGGGTGGCCAAGGGCGGGCTCAGTCAGCACTTCGTGACGCGCAATACGCTGGTGCCGGGGCAGTCGATCGAGATGAACCTCGAAGAAGGCCCCTTTACCCAATTGCACGGCATTTGGGTGTTCAAGGCGCTGACCGACAAGGCCTGCAAGATCAGCCTGGATCTGTCGTTCGATTACGCCGGGCCAATCGTTCGCGCCACGCTGGGACCGCTGTTCAATCAGGCTGCCAACACCCTGGTCGATGCGTTCTGCCAGCGCGCCAAGCAGATACATGGTTGATCATGATTGAAATCGAGGTGGTCTACGCGGCCGTAGACCGTCAGGCGCTCCTGACGCTGACGGTGCCGGTCGGTACGAGCGTGCGGGCAGCCTTGCTCGGGTCAGCCGTGGCTCGGGAGTTTCCGGAGCTGGATCTGGTCAATTGTCCTGTGGGAATCTTCGGCAAGGTTGTAGCCGACCCAGAGCGCCGGTCTGTTCAGGCAGGAGATCGTATCGAGATTTACCGACCACTGCTGGCCGATCCGAAAGAGGTGCGCCGACTGCGCGCGGTAAAAGCTGCCGAGGCTAAGGCCCGGAATCAGTGAGTGGCTTGAGCGCCAGGCAATAAAACCCGTCAGCAATGAGCAGGCGTCAGTCTCGGACTGCAGGTGCACTTTGTAGGATTTTTATTGGGCATCTGTAAGGGAAGTTTGATTCTTAGAGCGAATTTTCAATTCGTTCCCATCGCAGTTGAATGCTTGGTTCTGAATAACCTAAGGTCAAATCTCGCCCTTGTTGAATGCAGGGTGCAGATAATTTGTTTAGGGATAAATACAAATGAAATTGACCAAGTTTTTGAAGTGTATAAGTTTATGTTCGGTGATAGGCACGGTTTCCGTTATTACGCCTGCCAGTGCAACTTCCAATGTTTTGACCGCCACGATCAGCGCTGAGGGTAAGGTGCTGACTCAGACGCCCGAATGGATCTCCACGGTCGAGCAGAGCTCGCAACCTGACTATCTTGCGAATTACAAGGTTGGCTTCAAACCGGGCGTCTTCACGGTCGCTCCACGGTTCTGCTCGGTTTCCTTGATCGATACCCGTTCCAGCGATGATCTACTGCATGGACAGGCCAGGCTGGGGGCTGCTCCGAAACAGGAGTACGTGACTGTCATTACCCATTTGCTCGGATTGAAGGGGCCTTCCGGTGATTCTTCCCAGGACTTTATGTTGATGTGTGTTAATTAAGTCCAAGTCATCCATACTCACTCGGGCTTTTGCCAACTTGACTGAATCAGTTTGGTTGGCTTTGTCGTAACTGAGTGAGGGGCGCAACAGTTTGCGATAACCAGAAAGGAAAAGCTGATTGTTGGCGCCACACAAGAATCCGATACCAGCGATTGGGTATCGGATTGTTCGCGACGCTTGCAATGACTCGAATACTTGAGTCAGAGGCATTTAATCTTGAAGCGGCTTTTTACCTCGTCACAAATTATTGCGGCGAGGTGTCCAGCGGTTCTGGCGTCGGGACTGGAACGGTTTCTACACCGTCGACGTCCTTCTGGATCTGATCGAGCAACGAACCTGGCTTGACCGGTTTTTCCGGTTTTGGCTTCTCGGCATTTTCGGCAGGGGCAGTCACGCTGTTGCCGCTGTCCTTGCCCAGAATGGCTTCATCTCGGCTCACGCCTGGCATGAAGTCACCGGAGAGGCTGACAAGTTGATCATTTGGGTTGAAGATAACGCTAATGCGTTCCTGTTGGCGTTCACCGCCACCCGGTTGCAGGCTGTACAGATAATCCCAGCGATCGGCATGGAACGTGTCGGCCAGCAGGGGGTTGCCCATGATAAACCGTACTTGCCGTCGGGTCATTCCGGGGCGTAACTGGTCTATCATGTCCTGCGTGACGACATTGCCCTGCTGGATGTCGATTTTGTAAACCCCGGGGAATGAACAACCGGCGAGTGCGAGCAGTCCCACAAAGGTGAAACTGGTTAGCAAGAGCTTGGTGTTTTGCATCGGTGGGCGACTTCCACTATCTTGGCTGGGACAACGTAAACGCCGATCATACCCGCATTAAGAGAAGCTGCGAAGCAGCATCGCGAGAAAGCTGACCATGGTTGAAAATAGCGAACTACGCAAAGCCGGCCTCAAAGTGACCCTGCCACGGGTCAAGATTCTGCAAATGCTCGACTCCGCCGAGCAACGCCACATGAGTGCCGAAGATGTTTACAAGGCGCTGATGGAGGCTGGCGAGGACGTCGGTCTGGCCACGGTTTACCGTGTTCTGACCCAGTTCGAGGCAGCAGGCCTTGTGGTGCGGCACAACTTCGACGGGGGCCATGCGGTCTTCGAGCTGGACGATGGCAAGCATCACGACCATATGGTCAACGTCGAAACCAGTGAAGTGATCGAGTTCTTCGATCAGGAAATCGAAAACCTGCAGAAAGCAATCGTCGAGAAGTATGGCTTCGAAATGGTTGATCACAATCTGGTGCTGTACGTGCGCAAGAAAAAGTAAGCATGTCGCGTGAACTGCCAGGTTCACGAAACGAACAAAGGCGACCCGAGGGTCGCCTTTGTGCTTTTTGCGGGGTTTACGCCTTCGCGGCAACCACCATCTTTTTCGCGTGGGCCAGGGACTCCTTGGTCAGGTCGATGCCCCCCAGCATGCGAGCGACTTCCTCGACGCGATCATTCTTGCTGAGCTTGGACACGGCCGTGCGGGTAGCGTCTTCACCGCGCACCTTGTGAACAAACAGATGCTGATGCCCCTGCGCCGCCACTTGCGGCAAGTGAGTCACCGTCAGTACCTGCCCGCGTTCGCCCAGGCGACGGAGCAACTGGCCGACAATCTCCGCCGTCGGCCCGCCAATCCCCACGTCCACTTCGTCGAATACCAAGGTGGGTACGCGGGAGGTCTGGGCGGTGATGACCTGGATCGCAAGGCTGATCCGCGACAGTTCACCGCCCGAGGCGACTTTGGCCAGGGCTTTGAGGGGTTGGCCGGGGTTGGCGCTGACCAGCAGTTCGACCTGCTCCAACCCATTGGGCAGCAGTTCATCGCCGCTGTTGGGGCGTAATTCGATGGTGAAGCGACCCCCCGGCATGCCCAGGCGTTGGATTTCCTGTTCGACGGCGCTGGCCAGGCTGCTGGAGGCTTGATGACGCAGGTCGCTCAACTCCCGTGCCTTTTCCTGATAATGACGAGCGTAGGACGCCAACTCATCGCTGAGGCGTTCGATTGATTCGTCGTTGGCATTGAGTGTCTCGATTTCATCCAGCAGTCGCTGCTGCATTTCGGCGACTTCGGTCGGCTGGATGCGGTGTTTGCGTGCCATGGTGTAGATCGCATCGAGGCGTTCTTCCAGGTATTGCAGGCGCGCCGGGTCGGCGTCGAAGTTGTCGAGGAAGCGGTTGAGCTCGCCGACGGCCTCTTCCACCTGGATTTGTGCGCTGGTCAGCAGGCTGCTGGCTTCGCCCAGTGCGCCAATGGTGCTGTTCACGCTCGACAGGCGATTGAGGCTGGCGGTCAGGGCATTCAGGACATTGCCGTTATCACTCTCGCTGCATTGCTCGACCACCTGGCGACAGATGCCGAGCAGGGTTTCGGCGTTGGTCAGGTTCTTGTGTTCCTGCTCCAGCTCTTCCAGCTCGTTTTCGCCCAGGCCGAGATTTTCCAGCTCCTCGAGCTGATAGCTGAGCAACTGATGGCGGGCACGTTGTTCGTCGCCGGAGTTGGACAGTCGCTCCAGTTCCTGGCTGGTCTGGCGCCAGCGCTGGGCGGCGAGCTGAACCTGGCGAGCCAGATCGGTCGCGCCGGCATATTCGTCGAGCAGGCGGCGGTGGGTGTCGGTCTTGAGCAGGGACTGGTGTTCATGTTGGCTGTGAATATCGATCAGCAGCTCGCCCAGTGCCTTGAGGTCGCCCAGCGGGCAGGGCGTGCCATTGATATAGCCCCGGGAGCGTCCCTCGGCAGTGATCACTCGACGCAGGATGCACGGCCCGTCGCTTTCCAGGTCGCGTTCGGCCAGCCAGGCGCTGGCTTCCGGGATGTCGACCAGGTCGAAGGTGGCCAGGATGTCGGCCTTGTCCGCACCGGGGCGGACCACGCCGCTGTCGGCGCGGTCGCCGAGGGTCAGGCCCAGGGCGTCGAGCATGATCGACTTGCCGGCGCCGGTTTCCCCTGTGATCACGCTCATCCCGCGATCGAGTTCAAGATCGAGATGTTCAACGATGGCGTAGTTATGTACGGACAGGTGCACCAGCATGACGGCCGCTCCCAGGCTTTAGGTCTGGTTATTTATACAGTGTTTTATTCGCAGCTGACAATGCCTTGCCTTAGCTCGATTTGATTGGTCCGACGAAAGCGTTAGTGCGCCTGGGAATGACAATGCAGGGGTTTTTTGTAGGGTTAATGCGCTCGAGCCCTTGAAGCCTGTTTTTACGGCCCCATATACCGGGACAGAAGCGCGAGTACAGCTCGCGGACGAAATTGAAAGGAGAATTCTATGGCTGACGAACAGACAGTGGATACGCAAAACCCAGACGTCAACCAGGCGCCCGAGGCTTCGGGTGAAGACCTGGCGACTCGTGTGCAAACGCTCGAAGAGCAACTGGCTACCGCTCAGGACGCCACCCTGCGAGTCACCGCTGACCTGCAGAATGTCCGCCGCCGTGCCGAGCAGGACGTTGAGAAGGCTCACAAGTTTGCGCTGGAAAAATTCGCCGGCGACCTGCTGCCGATCATCGACAGCCTGGAGCGCGGACTGGAATTGTCCAGCCCGGACGACGAGAGCATTCGTCCGATGCGCGAAGGCATCGAGCTGACCCTGAAAATGTTCCATGACACCCTCAAACGTTACAACCTGGAACCGATCGACCCGCATGGCGAACCGTTCAACGCCAGTCTGCATCAGGCAATGGCCATGCAGGAAAGCGCAGACGTCGAACCCAACAGTGTGCTGAAGGTGTTCCAGAAGGGTTATCAGCTCAGCGGTCGCCTGCTGCGCCCGGCCATGGTCGTGGTCAGCAAGCCTGTTGCGCCTGCTTCGCCTTCTATTAACGAGAAGGCTTGAAATCCGCCGCAAGGCCCCCATTTATAAGTCAAGCGTTTAAGTGCTACCGCAGTTAGCCACCACTGCTGCGGCAACCAAATCCAAAGTTTCGGGAGAGTGAACATGGGCAAAATTATCGGTATCGACCTGGGGACTACCAACTCCTGCGTCTCCGTGCTGGAAAACGGCAAGGCCAAAGTGATTGAGAACGCCGAAGGCGCGCGCACCACGCCTTCGATCATCGCTTACGCCAACGATGGCGAAATCCTGGTTGGCCAGTCGGCCAAGCGTCAGGCAGTGACCAATCCGCACAACACCCTGTACGCGGTGAAGCGTCTGATCGGTCGTCGCTTCGAAGAAGAAGTGGTCCAGAAAGACATTCAGATGGTCCCTTACAAGATCGTCAAGGCTGACAACAACGACGCCTGGGTTGAAGTGAACGGCCAGAAAATGGCGCCGCCACAAATCTCGGCTGAAATCCTGAAGAAAATGAAGAAGACCGCCGAAGACTACCTCGGCGAGGCTGTGACCGAAGCGGTGATTACCGTTCCGGCCTACTTCAACGACAGCCAGCGTCAAGCCACCAAGGATGCCGGTCGCATCGCAGGCCTGGACGTCAAACGTATCATCAACGAACCAACCGCAGCTGCTCTGGCTTACGGTATGGACAAGGCCAAGGGCGATCACACCGTGATCGTTTATGACCTAGGTGGCGGTACTTTCGACGTTTCCGTGATCGAGATCGCTGAAGTCGATGGTGAGCACCAGTTCGAAGTGTTGGCCACCAACGGTGACACCTTCCTGGGTGGTGAAGACTTCGATATTCGTCTGATCGACTACCTCGTCGACGAATTCAAGAAAGAAAGCGGCATGAACCTCAAGGGTGACCCGCTTGCCATGCAGCGCCTGAAAGAAGCCGCTGAAAAAGCCAAGATCGAGCTGTCGTCCGCTCAGTCGACCGACGTGAACCTGCCGTACATCACTGCAGACGCCACCGGTCCTAAGCACCTGAACGTGAAGATCTCTCGCGCCAAGCTGGAATCGCTGGTCGAAGACCTGGTTCAGCGCACCATCGAGCCTTGCCGCATCGCGCTGAAAGACTCCGGTATCGACGTTGGTTCGATCAACGACGTGATCCTGGTCGGCGGTCAGACCCGTATGCCACTGGTTCAGAAACTGGTGACTGAGTTCTTCGGTAAAGAAGCTCGTAAAGATGTGAACCCGGACGAAGCTGTTGCCATGGGTGCTGCTATCCAGGGCGCCGTTCTGGCCGGTGACGTTAAAGACGTTCTGCTGTTGGACGTGAGCCCGCTGACCCTGGGTATCGAAACCATGGGTGGCGTGATGACCGCGCTGATCGAGAAAAACACCACGATTCCTACCAAGAAATCGCAAGTGTTCTCGACTGCCGACGACAACCAGGGTGCCGTGACCATTCACGTGCTGCAAGGTGAGCGTAAGCAAGCGGCGCAGAACAAGTCTCTGGGCAAGTTCGACCTGGCCGAGATTCCACCTGCACCACGTGGCGTGCCACAAATCGAAGTGACCTTCGACATCGACGCCAACGGCATCCTGCACGTAGGCGCCAAGGACAAGGCCACTGGCAAGACTCAGTCGATCGTGATCAAGGCCAACTCCGGCCTGTCCGACGAAGAGATCGAGCGTATGGTGCGTGATGCCGAGGCGAACGCCGAGGAAGATCGCAAGTTTGAAGAGCTGGCCGCTGCCCGTAACCAGGGTGATGCACTGGTTCACTCCACGCGCAAAATGGTCGCTGACGCTGGCGACAAAGTAAGCGCTGAAGAGAAGACTGCGATCGAAGCCGCCGTGGTTGCCCTGGAAGCCGCTGTCAAAGGCGACGACAAGGCTGCCATCGAAGCCAAGGTCGAAGAGCTGTCGAAAGTCTCCGCTCCAGTGGCGCAGAAGATGTATGCCGAGCAGGCTCAACCTGCTGAAGGCGCTGCACCGCAAGGCGAATCGGCTGAGAAGGCTGACGACGTGGTCGACGCCGAGTTCGAAGAAGTCAAAGACAACAAGTAAGTTGTTGGTCGTCCGGTTGACCGCCTTCGGGCAGTGACTGGTAGGATGTCGCCGCGCGGGAGCCTGCCTCCCGCGTTGGCGTGTCTGGAGTACACGAATTTTTACAGCATGCGACAAGGCTTCGGGCCGGCTCGGATGTTGGCGGTATGGCCGGGAATGCTCCTGCTTTTCGTGCCGCAGATGCCGCAATGAAACAAAGACCAGGATCGTTGAATTGACGTGAGTTGGGTCCGGGCCTGTATTGGGGCTCAACGAGTTTGACGAGGCTCAGGAGAGGTTTGTCGAACGTCCTCAAGAGTGCAGAAGACTTATGGCAAAACGTGACTATTACGAAGTATTGGGTGTTGAGCGCGGCTCAAGCGAAGCTGACCTGAAAAAGGCCTATCGCCGCCTGGCGATGAAGCACCACCCGGACCGTAATCCTGATGACAAAGCATCGGAAGAGCTGTTCAAGGAGGCCAACGAGGCCTACGAAGTGTTGTCCGACTCCAGCAAGCGCGCTGCGTATGATCAGTACGGTCATGCCGGTGTCGACCCGAGCATGGGGGGCGGCGGCGCAGGGTTTGGCGGTCAGAACTTCTCCGACATCTTTGGAGACGTCTTCAGTGACTTCTTTGGTGGTGGTCGCGGCGGTGCTCGTGGCGGTGCCCAGCGCGGCAGCGACCTGCGCTACACCCTGGAGCTGAACCTGGAAGAGGCTGTTCGCGGCACCACCGTGAATATCCGCGTTCCGACGCTGGTCAACTGCAAGCCGTGCGACGGTTCGGGCGCCAAGAAGGGCTCTTCGCCCGTCACTTGCCCGACTTGTGGCGGTATTGGCCAGGTGCGCATGCAGCAAGGTTTCTTCTCGGTGCAGCAGACCTGCCCGCGGTGCCATGGCCAGGGCAAGATCATTTCCGATCCGTGCAACTCGTGTAATGGCGACGGTCGCGTGGAAGAGTACAAGACCCTTTCCGTGAAAGTGCCAGCCGGCGTCGATACCGGTGACCGCATTCGTCTGTCTGGCGAAGGCGAAGCGGGCGCTCAGGGCGGCCCGACGGGCGACCTGTACGTGGTGATCAACGTGCGTGAGCACGCGATCTTCCAGCGTGACGGCAAGCACCTGTTCTGTGAAGTGCCGATCAGCTTCGTCGACGCGGCGCTGGGTGGCGAGCTGGAGATTCCGACTCTCGATGGTCGGGTCAAGTTGAAGATCCCGGAAGGGACTCAGACCGGCAAGCAGTTCCGTGTTCGCGGCAAAGGCGTTGCGCCGGTGCGTGGCGGCGGTGCAGGCGATCTGATGTGCCGCGTGGCGGTGGAAACCCCGGTCAACCTGGGTCGTCGTCAGCGCGAATTGCTCGAAGAGTTCCGCAGTTCGCTGGCGGACGACAACAGCCATTCGCCCAAAACCACCGGTTGGTTTGAAGGCGTGAAGCGCTTCTTCGGCGATCTGTAAGGAGTGAGCATGCGACGTATAGCTGTCATGGGCGCCGCTGGCCGCATGGGCAAGATCCTCGTCGAAGCGGTGCAGCAGCGTGCGCCGCTGACCGGTCTGACGGCCGCCATCGTGCGCCCCGGCAGCACGCTGATCGGCGTGGACGCAGGTGAGCTGGCCTCGCTGGGGCGTATCGGCGTTCCGTTGTCCGGTAACCTGGAGTTGGTGGCGGAGGAGTTCGATGTGTTGATCGACTTCACCCTGCCGGAAGTCATGCTGAAAAACCTCGCGTTCTGCCGCAAGGCTGGCAAGGCGATGGTCATCGGCACCACCGGGCTGGATGCTGCGCAGAAGCAGTTGCTGGCCGAGGCGGGCAAGGACATCCCCATCGTGTTTGCCGCCAACTTCAGCGTCGGTGTGAACCTGTCGCTCAAGTTGCTCGACATGGCCGCGCGCGTGCTGGGCGATGATGCCGACATCGAAATCATCGAGGCGCATCACCGGCACAAGATCGATGCGCCTTCGGGCACCGCCTTGCGCATGGGTGAAGTGATTGCCAGTGCGCTGGATCGCGATCTGCAGAAGGTCGCGGTGTATGGGCGTGAAGGCCACACCGGTGCGCGGGAGCGGGAAACCATCGGTTTCGCCACTGTTCGTGGCGGTGATGTGGTGGGTGATCACACGGTTCTGTTCGCTTGTGAGGGCGAGCGGCTGGAGATTACCCACAAGGCGTCCAGTCGCATGACCTTCGCCAAGGGCGCGGTGCGTGCCGCATTGTGGCTGGATGCTCGCGAGCCGGGCCTGTACGACATGCAAGACGTGCTCGAGCTGCGGTAAGATGCCCCCCAGAAACCGGGAGCCGATTCAGCGTCGGCCCCGGTTTTGTTACGCCAAGCGACGTCCTGTCGCATTCTCCAGCCTTTAGGGCTCATTGGCGGTAGACCAAAAAACCCTTTTTCTGTAAGCTACAGCTTTAGTGTGTCCACTAAAAGCGCGCAGAAAATTATTCAGTGAAGAAGCGGGGTGACGTGTCCATACGTCACTCCGCTTTTTTACAACCTGCGATCGCCCTTTCAGGCTTTATTTACGGGAGGTCTTCTTGACTAAGCCAGCCATACTCGCCCTTGCTGATGGCAGCATTTTTCGCGGCGAAGCCATTGGAGCCGACGGACAAACCGTTGGTGAGGTGGTGTTTAACACCGCAATGACCGGCTATCAGGAAATTCTTACCGATCCTTCCTACGCCCAACAGATCGTTACCCTGACTTACCCGCACATCGGCAATACCGGCACCACGCCGGAAGACGCCGAGTCGAACCGCGTATGGTCCGCTGGCCTGGTCATCCGTGACCTGCCACTGGTTGCGAGCAACTGGCGTAACACGATGTCCCTGTCCGATTACCTGAAGGCCAACAACGTTGTGGCCATCGCCGGTATCGACACCCGTCGCCTGACGCGCATCCTGCGTGAAAAAGGCGCGCAGAACGGCTGCATCATGGCCGGTGACAACATTTCCGAAGAAGCCGCCATCGCCGCGGCCCAGGGCTTCCCTGGCCTCAAGGGCATGGACCTGGCCAAGGTCGTCAGCACCAAGGACACCTACGAATGGCGTTCGACGGTCTGGGACCTGAAAACCGACAGCCACGCGACCCTCGAAGCATCCGAGCTGCCTTACCACGTCGTGGCGTACGACTACGGCGTCAAGGTCAACATCCTGCGCATGCTGGTCGAGCGCGGCTGCCGCGTAACCGTGGTTCCAGCGCAAACTCCGGCTGCCGACGTACTGGCACTCAACCCTGATGGCGTGTTCCTGTCCAACGGTCCTGGTGACCCAGAGCCTTGCGATTACGCCATCCAGGCGATCAAGGACGTACTGGAAACCGACATCCCGGTGTTCGGCATCTGCCTCGGTCACCAACTGCTGGCTCTCGCCTCCGGCGCCAAGACCCTGAAAATGGGTCATGGCCACCACGGCGCCAACCACCCCGTCCAGGACCTGGACACCGGTGTCGTCATGATCACCAGCCAGAACCACGGTTTTGCGGTGGACGAAGAAACCCTGCCGGCCAACGTTCGTGCGATCCACAAATCGCTGTTCGACGGCACCCTGCAGGGGATCGAGCGTACCGACAAGAGCGCCTTCAGCTTCCAGGGTCACCCGGAAGCCAGCCCTGGCCCGAACGACGTAGCGCCACTGTTTGATCGCTTCATCAACGAGATGGCCAAGCGTCGCTGATCGCTGGCCCTGATGCAGCAAGGCCTTAAGGGCGGTCCCGACACCGGTGGCCCCCTCAAGGCTCAACAGATTGAACAAGACGGCTTGCCGACTGACCTGCGGATTTGAGTGACAAACCCATGCCAAAACGTACAGACATTAAAAGCATCCTGATTCTCGGCGCTGGCCCGATCGTGATCGGCCAGGCCTGCGAATTCGACTACTCCGGCGCCCAGGCTTGCAAAGCCCTGCGCGAAGAGGGTTACCGCGTCATCCTGGTGAACTCCAACCCGGCCACCATCATGACCGACCCGGCCATGGCCGACGCTACCTACATCGAGCCGATCAAGTGGCAGACCGTTGCCAAGATCATCGAAAAAGAGCGTCCGGACGCGCTGCTGCCGACCATGGGTGGCCAGACCGCGCTGAACTGCGCTCTGGACCTGGAGCGCGAAGGCGTCCTTGAAAAATTCGGCGTAGAGATGATCGGTGCCAATGCCGACACCATCGACAAGGCTGAAGACCGTTCGCGTTTCGACAAGGCCATGAAAGACATCGGTCTGGCGTGCCCGCGTTCCGGTATCGCCCACAGCATGGAAGAGGCCAACGCGGTCCTCGAGAAACTGGGTTTCCCTTGCATCATCCGTCCGTCCTTCACCATGGGCGGCACCGGTGGCGGTATCGCTTACAACCGTGAAGAGTTCGAAGAAATCTGCGCCCGTGGTCTGGACCTGTCGCCGACCAAGGAACTGCTGATCGACGAATCCCTGATCGGCTGGAAAGAATACGAGATGGAGGTTGTCCGCGATAAGAAGGACAACTGCATCATCGTCTGCTCCATCGAGAACTTTGACCCGATGGGCGTGCACACCGGTGACTCGATCACCGTGGCGCCGGCACAGACCCTGACCGACAAGGAATATCAGATCCTGCGTAACGCCTCCCTGGCGGTACTGCGCGAGATCGGCGTGGAAACTGGCGGTTCCAACGTTCAGTTCGGTATCTGCCCGAACACCGGCCGCATGGTCGTGATCGAGATGAACCCGCGTGTATCGCGTTCCTCGGCCCTGGCTTCGAAAGCCACCGGTTTCCCGATTGCCAAGGTCGCGGCCAAGCTGGCCGTGGGCTACACCCTCGACGAGCTGTCGAACGACATCACCGGCGGCAAGACCCCGGCGTCCTTCGAGCCGTCCATCGACTACGTCGTGACCAAGCTGCCGCGTTTCGCCTTCGAGAAATTCGCCAAGGCTGACGCGCGTCTGACCACCCAGATGAAATCGGTGGGTGAAGTCATGGCCATCGGCCGTACTTTCCAGGAATCCCTGCAGAAAGCCCTGCGCGGTCTGGAAGTGGGCGTTTGCGGCCTGGACGAGAAGCTCGACCTGAGCAACCCGGAAAGCATGAGCGTGCTCAAGCGCGAGTTGACCGTGCCGGGTGCCGAGCGTATCTGGTACGTGGCTGACGCGTTCCGCGCCGGCCTGAGCGTCGAAGACATCTTCGGCATGAACATGATCGACCCTTGGTTCCTGGTGCAGATCGAAGACCTGATCAAGGACGAAGAGAAGGTCAAGACCCTCGGTCTGTCGGCCATCGACCGCGATCTGATGTTCCGCCTCAAGCGCAAGGGTTTCTCCGATCAGCGCCTGGCCAAGCTGCTGGGTGTCACCGAGAAGAACCTGCGCACTCACCGCCAGAAGCTGGAAGTGTTCCCGGTCTACAAGCGCGTCGACACCTGCGCGGCCGAGTTCGCCACCGACACCGCCTACCTGTACTCGACCTACGAGGAAGAGTGCGAGGCAGCGCCGTCCAACCGCGACAAGATCATGATCCTCGGCGGTGGCCCTAACCGTATCGGCCAGGGTATCGAGTTCGACTACTGCTGCGTACACGCGGCACTGGCCCTGCGCGATGACGGTTACGAGACCATCATGGTCAACTGCAACCCGGAAACCGTTTCCACCGACTACGACACGTCCGACCGTCTGTACTTTGAGCCGGTGACCCTGGAAGACGTGCTGGAAATCGTGCGTGTCGAGAAGCCAAAAGGCGTGATCGTCCAGTACGGCGGCCAAACCCCGCTGAAACTGGCCCGTGCCCTTGAAGCGGCTGGCGTGCCAATCATCGGCACCAGCCCTGACGCCATCGACCGTGCCGAAGACCGTGAGCGCTTCCAGCAAATGGTCGAGCGCCTGAACCTGCGTCAGCCGCCAAACGCCACCGTGCGCAGCGAAGATGAAGCCGTGCGCGCCGCCGCCAAGATCGGTTACCCGCTGGTGGTGCGTCCTTCGTACGTACTGGGCGGTCGGGCGATGGAAATCGTCTACAAGGAAGAAGAACTCAAACGTTACCTGCGCGAAGCGGTGCAAGTGTCCAACGACAGCCCGGTGCTGCTGGACCACTTCCTCAACTGCGCCATCGAGATGGACGTGGATGCGGTCAGCGACGGCAAGGACGTCGTGATCGGCGCGATCATGCAGCACATCGAACAGGCTGGCGTTCACTCCGGTGACTCCGCTTGCTCGCTGCCGCCGTATTCGCTGCCGGCGCACATCCAGGACGAGATGCGCGAACAGGTCAAGAAAATGGCCCTGGAACTGGGTGTGATCGGCCTGATGAACGTGCAGTTGGCGCTGCAGGGCGAAGACATCTACGTCATCGAAGTCAACCCGCGCGCTTCGCGTACCGTACCGTTTGTGTCCAAGTGCATCGGTGTTTCCCTGGCAATGATCGCTGCGCGCGTGATGGCCGGTAAGACCCTGAAAGAACTGGGCTTCACCAAGGAAATCATTCCGAACTTCTACAGCGTGAAAGAGGCGGTGTTCCCATTCGCCAAATTCCCAGGCGTTGACCCGATCCTCGGCCCAGAGATGAAGTCCACCGGTGAAGTCATGGGTGTCGGCGACACCTTCGGCGAAGCCTTCGCCAAGGCCCAGATGGGCGCCAGCGAAGTCCTGCCGACCGGCGGTACTGCGTTCATCAGCGTACGTGATGACGACAAACCACTGGTTGCAGGTGTCGCCCGTGATCTGATCAACTTGGGCTTCGAAGTGGTTGCCACAGCAGGTACTGCCAAGCTGATCGAAGCCGCAGGCCTGAAAGTGCGCCGCGTGAACAAGGTGACCGAAGGCCGTCCGCACGTGGTCGACATGATCAAGAATGACGAAGTCACGCTGATCATCAACACCACCGAAGGTCGCCAGTCGATCGCCGACTCGTACTCCATTCGTCGTAATGCCTTGCAGCACAAGATCTACTGCACCACCACCATTGCTGCAGGCGAGGCCATCTGTGAAGCGCTGAAGTTCGGTCCCGAGAAGACCGTGCGCCGCTTGCAGGATCTACACGCAGGGTTGAAGGCATGAGCATAACCAAGTACCCAATGACCGTTCAGGGCGCTCGCGCCCTGGAAGAGGAGCATGCTCACCTGACCAAGGTCGTCCGTCCGAAGCTCAGCCAGGACATCGGGACGGCTCGTGAGTTGGGTGATTTGAAGGAAAACGCCGAATACCATGCTGCCCGCGAGCAGCAGGGTATGGTGGAAGCGCGTATCCGCGACATCGAAGGCCGCATGCAGAACGCTGTGGTCATCGACGTCACGACGATTCCTCACACCGGTAAGGTGATCTTCGGCACGACCGTCGAGATTGCCAACGTCGAAACCGATGAAAGTGTCACTTACCAGATCGTTGGTGAGGACGAGGCTGACATCAAACTCGGCAAGATCTCCGTGGGTTCGCCTATCGCTCGCGCCTTGATTGCCAAGGAAGAAGGCGATGTGGTCGGCGTCAAAACGCCCAGCGGCGTTATCGAGTACGAGATTGTCGAAGTCCGCCACATCTGAAGGCAGGCGCCCGCTGCGTGCGGGCGCCATGCTTTGGCAACTGACCCAGATGCTGTGGGTGGGTGGCCTCTGGTTGTCGCATATCGGTCTGCCGCCGGTGCTGGGTCGAATTGGCCTGGCCCCGCTGCTGGTGGACGAAATTGCAGGCATGCTCAATGCGCTGATGGTGGCATTTGCCGCAGCATGTGTGGTTTTCCAGGGGATGGTGCTGGTGCGGTCCGAAGGGCTTTCCAGCCTGTGGCGCGATATTCGTGGGCAGTTACTGCTGATGGCGCTTTATGCCAGCGCAATGTTTTTCGCAGTACTTCTCGGTTGGCCGGATGCCGTTCGTTGGCAGGTATTCAGTTATCTGATCCTGGGCTTTTCCGGGGTGGTGCTGGTTTTGCAGCCGGTGCCGGGATGGAGTGGCGGGGTGCGCCATGCACACCCTTGACCCTTTCCATCACTTGAAGCGATGGACGTTCGACAGCTGCTTGTTGACGCTGAAGTTCTTGCGGTAGATCAGTGCCATCTTGCCGATGACCTGGACCAGATCCGCCTTGCCGACCTTGCACAGCTCTGCAATGGCTGCCAGGCGCGATTCACGATCGAGGATGTTGAGCTTGATCTTGATCAGCTCGTGATCCGCCAGTGCGCGTTCAAGTTCGGCTAACACACCTTCAGTCAGGCCGTTGTCTGCCACAATCAGAACTGGTTTCAGATGGTGGCCAATGGATTTGTACTGTTTCTTCAGCTCTGGAGTGAGCGGCATAATCTGACCCTTACGTCTGGATTCTGTAAAATGGCGGCCATTTTACCCGAGGGCTCGTTGATCCGCCCAACTAATCACGACCCTAATCATCGAGGTGCCCAGTGGCGCGTTCCAAGACAAGCCTTGGTTGGCTGAAAAGACATGTCAATGATCCCTATGTGAAGCAGGCGCAGAAGGATGGCTACCGCTCGCGTGCGAGTTACAAGCTTCTGGAGATCCAGGAGAAATACAAGCTGATCCGTCCTGGGATGAGTGTGGTTGACCTGGGTGCGGCACCCGGCGGCTGGTCGCAGGTCACCAGCCGGCTGATCGGTGGTCAGGGGCGCCTGATCGCCTCGGACATCCTGGAGATGGACAGCATCCCGGACGTTACTTTCATTCAGGGTGACTTTACCGAGGACTCGGTGCTCGCGCGGATCCTTGAAGCCGTGGGTAATTCTCAGGTGGACCTTGTGATTTCCGATATGGCCCCCAATATGAGTGGTACGCCTGAAGTGGATATGCCCAAAGCCATGTTCCTTTGCGAGCTGGCCCTTGATCTGGCGGAGCGCATACTCAAGCCTGGCGGCAATTTTGTGATCAAGATTTTCCAGGGCGAAGGGTTCGATGTTTACCTGAAGGACGCTCGCAAGAAGTTCGACAAGATCCAGATGATCAAGCCGGACTCTTCCCGTGGCACCTCTCGCGAGCAGTACATGCTGGCCTGGGGCTTTCGCCGCGGAAACGGGTAAAGCGGGGTTTTTTCGCAGGGTCGATAGGTTTTTCGTATTTCGCCCTGTGGGCATAAGCGAATACTGTGTAGAAAGTGTTTCACAAAGGGTTACAGACGGCGCCTGCCAAGCCGTACGTAATGTAGTAAGTTAGGCCGGTGAATATCATGCGAAGCGCGCGCCATTAGCGGAGCTTGCTTCAGAGGGTAGTTAATTGAACGATATGGCAAAGAATTTGATCCTGTGGTTGATCATCGCGGCTGTCCTGGTGACGGTGATGAACAACTTCTCCAGCCCTAACGAGCCGCAGACCCTCAACTATTCCGACTTCATCCAGCAGGTCAAGGATGGCAAGGTCGAGCGCGTAGCGGTTGACGGCTACGTGATCACCGGCAAGCGCAACGATGGCGACAGCTTCAAGACCATTCGTCCTGCAATCCAGGACAACGGCCTGATCGGCGACCTCGTAGACAACCACGTGGTGGTTGAAGGCAAGCAGCCCGAGCAGCAAAGCATCTGGACCCAGCTACTGGTTGCCAGCTTCCCGATCCTGGTGATCATCGCCGTGTTCATGTTCTTCATGCGCCAGATGCAAGGTGGTGCTGGCGGCAAGGGCGGGCCGATGAGCTTTGGCAAGAGCAAGGCGCGCCTGCTGTCCGAAGATCAGGTGAAAACTACCCTGGCTGACGTCGCCGGTTGCGATGAAGCCAAGGAAGAAGTCGGCGAGCTGGTTGAGTTCCTTCGCGATCCGGGCAAATTCCAGCGACTGGGCGGTCGTATTCCTCGCGGTGTGCTGATGGTTGGTCCTCCGGGTACCGGTAAAACCTTGCTGGCCAAGGCGATTGCCGGTGAAGCCAAGGTGCCGTTCTTCACCATTTCCGGTTCCGATTTCGTCGAAATGTTCGTCGGTGTCGGTGCCAGTCGTGTTCGGGATATGTTCGAGCAGGCCAAGAAACACGCACCGTGCATCATCTTCATCGACGAAATCGACGCCGTCGGTCGCCATCGTGGCGCTGGCATGGGCGGCGGTCACGACGAGCGCGAGCAGACCCTCAACCAGTTGCTGGTAGAGATGGACGGCTTTGAGATGAACGACGGCATCATCGTCATCGCTGCAACCAACCGTCCGGACGTTCTGGACCCGGCGTTGCTGCGTCCTGGCCGTTTCGACCGTCAGGTAGTGGTCGGTCTGCCGGATATCCGCGGTCGCGAGCAGATTCTCAAGGTTCACATGCGCAAAGTGCCAATGGGTGACGATGTCGCTCCAGCGGTTATTGCTCGTGGTACTCCTGGTTTCTCCGGTGCGGACCTCGCCAATCTGGTCAACGAAGCCTCTTTGTTCGCCGCACGTGCTGGCAAGCGCATCGTGGAGATGAAAGAGTTCGAGCTGGCCAAGGACAAGATCATGATGGGCGCCGAGCGCAAATCCATGGTCATGTCGGAAAAAGAGAAGCAGAACACCGCTTACCACGAGGCAGGTCATGCCATCGTTGGTCGCATGGTTCCCGAGCATGATCCGGTCTATAAGGTATCGATCATTCCACGTGGTCGTGCGCTGGGTGTGACCATGTTCCTGCCCGAAGAAGACCGCTACAGTCTGTCCAAGCGTGCCTTGATCAGTCAGATCTGCTCGCTATACGGTGGCCGTATCGCCGAAGAAATGACCTTGGGCTTCGATGGTGTGACCACTGGCGCATCCAACGACATCATGCGTGCCAGCCAGATTGCACGAAACATGGTGACCAAGTGGGGCTTGTCGGAAAAACTCGGTCCCTTGATGTACGCCGAAGAAGAGGGCGAGGTGTTCCTCGGTCGTGGCGGTGGTGGTCAGAGCGCCAGCTTCTCGGGTGAAACAGCCAAGCTTATCGACTCCGAAGTGCGCAGTATCATTGACCAGTGCTACGGCACCGCCAAGCAGATCCTCACGGATAACCGTGACAAGCTCGATGCCATGGCCGATGCCCTGATGAAGTACGAAACGATCGATGCTGAACAGATCGACGACATCATGGCGGGCCGTGCTCCTCGCGAGCCTCGCGACTGGTCGGGCGGCGCCGGTACACCGCCGCCAGTGCAGGATCCTCGTCCGGAAGCCCCGATCGGCGGTCCAGCTGCTGACGTTTAAGGTTTGAAATGACTTCTGTTCAGTCCTCGACCCGGTTGCCTTGTGGCAACCGGGTTCTTGATTTGGCCCATACGCATGTCATGGGCATTCTCAATGTCACCCCCGATTCCTTCTCCGATGGCGGCCGATACAGCCATCTCGATGCGGCCTTGCGTCATGCCGAAGCCATGGTGCTGGCGGGCGCGACGCTGATCGATGTCGGCGGCGAGTCTACCCGGCCTGGCGCCAGAGCGGTTTCGCCGCTCGAGGAGCTTGAGCGGGTGGCTCCGATTGTCGAGCGCATCCATCGCGAGCTGGATGTGATCATTTCGGTCGACACCTCCACTCCTGCGGTCATGCGCGAAACGGCGCGCCTCGGGGCGGGATTGATCAATGACGTTCGTGCGCTGCGTCGTGAGGGCGCGCTGGACGCGGCGGCGGATACCGGTTTGCCGGTCTGCCTGATGCATATGCTCGGAGAACCGGGTGATATGCAGGATAATCCGCACTATCAGGACGTCACCCGGGAGGTTGCTGCGTTTCTCGCTGAGCGCATGGCGCAGTGTGCTGCGGCAGGTATTCCGGCAGAGCGGATCATCCTCGACCCGGGTTTTGGCTTCGCAAAAAACCTGCAGCACAATCTAAGCTTGTTCAAGCATATGGAAGCCCTGCATGTCTTCGAAAGGCCCCTGTTGGTTGGGGTTTCGCGCAAGAGCATGATTGGTCAGGCCTTGAATCGCCCGGTCGATGAGCGACTGTCGGGTGGCCTGGCGCTCGCGGCACTGGCATCTATCAAGGGGGCGCGTATATTGCGCGTCCATGATGTGGCCGAGACTGTCGACATCGTGCGCATGATCGCTGCAGTGGAATCAGCCGAATAAGAAACATGGAGCACTTATGACTAAGAAATACTTTGGCACCGACGGCATTCGCGGTCGGGTCGGCGAATACCCGATTACCCCTGAATTCATGCTCAAGCTCGGATGGGCAGCGGGCATGGCATTCCGCAAAATGGGTGCCTGCAAGGTCTTGGTAGGCAAGGACACGCGGATTTCCGGGTATATGTTCGAATCAGCGCTTGAAGCCGGGCTGACGTCGGCGGGCGCCGACGTGATGCTGCTGGGGCCTATGCCAACACCGGCTATCGCTTACCTGACGCGCACGTTCCACGCCGAGGCCGGCATCGTGATCAGTGCTTCGCACAACCCTCACGATGACAACGGCATCAAGTTCTTCTCCGGCAAGGGCACCAAGTTGCCGGATGAAGTCGAGCACATGATCGAAGAGTTGCTCGATACCCCGATGACGGTGGTGGAGTCGAGCAAGATTGGCAAGGTGTCGCGCATCAATGACGCCTCGGGCCGTTACATCGAGTTCTGCAAGAGCAGCGTACCGACCGGCACCAGCTTCGCCGGCATGAAGATCGTGATCGATTGTGCCCACGGTGCAACCTACAAAGTGGCGCCGAGCGTGTTTCGTGAGTTGGGTGCCGACGTTGTTGTGCTTTCGGCGCAGCCCAACGGCCTCAACATCAACGACAACTGCGGCTCGACGCACATGGGGCCGCTGCAGGCAGCGGTCCTGGCTGAGCATGCCGATCTGGGTATTGCGTTCGATGGTGATGGCGACCGGGTGCTGATGGTTGACCACACGGGCGCGGTCGTCGATGGCGATGAGTTGCTGTACATCATTGCTCGCGACCTGCATGAGCGTAATTGCCTCAAAGGCGGCGTGGTCGGGACCTTGATGAGCAACCTGGGGCTGGAACTGGCGTTGGCGGACCTGTCGATTCCGTTCGTGCGTGCCAATGTCGGCGACCGTTATGTCATTGCGGATCTGCTGGAGCGCAACTGGCTGGTCGGTGGCGAAAATTCGGGTCACATCGTCTGCTTCAATCACACCACGACCGGGGATGCGATCATTGCGGCGCTGCAGGTGCTGATGGCGCTCAAGACCCGATCCGAAACCTTGGGTCAGGCTCGGCAGTCGCTGCGCAAATGTCCTCAAGTGCTCATCAATGTACGTTTCGGTGGCGGTGCGAGCCCGCTCGAGCATGCAGCGGTGAAAGAGGCCAGCGAGCGTGTCACCAAGGCCATGGCGGGGCGCGGGCGTGTGCTGTTGCGCAAGTCCGGCACCGAGCCATTGGTGCGTGTCATGGTTGAAGGCGAGGACGAAACCCTGGTTCGCGGCTATGCCGAAGAGCTGGCAAAACTGGTTACTGAAGTTTCTGCCTGAATTCGGCTTGCCAGCCATGATTGTGTTGGGTAACATCTGCGCCCACTTTGACCGACGAGGTACAGCATGCGTCGCCCTATGGTAGCTGGTAACTGGAAGATGCACGGTACCCGCGCCAGCGTCGCTGAGCTGATCGACGGCCTGAGTCAAATGGCTTTGTCTGGCGGTGTTGATGTCGCGGTGTTCCCGCCTTCCTTGTATATCAATCAAGTGATTGATGGCTTGAAAGGCAAGTCGATTTCGGTCGGCGGCCAGAACTCCGCGGTGGAATCCGGGCAGGGTGCTTTGACTGGCGAGATTTCGCCGAGTCAATTGGTGGATGCAGGTTGCTCCCTGGTGCTTGTTGGGCACTCGGAACGCCGCCAGATCATGGGCGAGCAGGATGCAATGCTGGTTCGCAAGTTTGCAGCGGCGCAGGCAAGTGGCTTGATTCCGGTGTTGTGTGTAGGGGAAACCCTCGAGCAGCGCGAAGCGGGGAAAACTCTTGAAGTGGTCTCGCAGCAGCTGGGCAGCATTGTCGATGAGCTGGGTGTCGGCGCTTTTGCCAAGGCAGTCATTGCTTACGAGCCGGTCTGGGCCATTGGTACCGGGCTGACTGCTTCGCCGCAACAGGCGCAGGATGTGCATGCAGCCATCCGCGCTCAGTTGGCGGCAAAGAATTCTGAAGTCGCGCAAGGTGTGCGGCTTCTATACGGCGGCAGCGTGAAGGCGGCCAATGCGGTCGAACTGTTCGGCATGCCGGATATCGATGGGGGGCTCATTGGTGGAGCTTCCCTGAATGCAGATGAGTTCGGTGCGATTTGTCGCGCCGCGGGAAACTGAAAAAATGCTGGAAACAGTCGTAGTCGTTTTTCATCTGCTGGGTGCATTGGGCGTAGTTGCTCTCGTATTGCTGCAGCAGGGTAAAGGTGCGGACGCTGGTGCGTCTTTCGGGGCAGGTGCTTCAAATACTGTGTTCGGAAGCCAAGGTTCCTCTACCTTTCTTAGTAAGTTTACTGCTATACTTGCCGCCGGTTTCTTCATAACCAGCTTAGGGTTAGGTTACTTTGCTAAAGAGAAAGCTCACCAGCTGACTCAAGTAGGTTTGCCTAACCCGGCAGTGTTGGAAGTACCAAAGCAACAACCGGCTTCTGATGATGTCCCGGTGCTTCAAGAGCAAAAGTCGGCTACTCCAGCGACTGACGTGCCTCCAGCTCAAGAGCAGAAGTAAGAAGGGTTTCAAACGTAGTATTGCCGAGGTGGTGGAATTGGTAGACACGCAACCTTGAGGTGGTTGTGCCCATAGGGTGTAGGGGTTCGAGTCCCCTTCTCGGTACCAATTAGTCAGGAGAGCCCGCTGTTGCGGGCTTTCTTGCAGGTGGAAGGTTACATTGACCCTGTAGGGTGTTCAGTCGTATACTTCCGCCCCAGCTTTGTCGCGGGGTGGAGCAGTCTGGTAGCTCGTCGGGCTCATAACCCGAAGGTCGTCGGTTCAAATCCGGCCCCCGCAACCAGTTTCAGGAGCCCCTATTCAGGGGCTTTTTTGTTAGCTGAATACTTTTGACGCCGATTTTCAATGGCGATCTCACGTGGGCTTTTTGCCCATTTTTTATTTGCAAAGCATGCACGAGGGGGTTCAGGTGTCGAGCAAGCTAGAACAGCTGCAGGCCTTGTTGGCCCCGGTAGTCGAGGCTCTTGGCTATCAATGCTGGGGGATCGAATTCATCTCTCAAGGCAAACATTCGGTCTTGCGAGTCTACATCGATAAAGAAGGCGGCATTCTGATCGAGGACTGCACCAAGGTGAGTCATCAGGTCAGCGCAGTTCTTGATGTCGAAGACCCGATCAGTTCTGAATACGCCCTTGAGGTTTCCTCTCCTGGCATGGATCGCCCACTGTTCACCTTGGAACAGTTTGCCTCGCATGCCGGTGAACAAGTGAAGATCAAGCTGCGCTCGCCTTTTGAAGGTCGACGCAACTTTCAGGGCCTTCTGCGCGGCGTAGAAGAGCAGGACGTAGTGGTGCAGGTAGAAGACCACGAGTTCCTGTTGCCGATCGATATGATCGACAAGGCCAACATTATTCCCAGTTTTGACTGAGACGCGGATCCCGCGGATCCAATGGCTTGCGAAAGGCGAGGCGTACGATGAGCAAAGAAGTACTGCTGGTAGTTGAGTCGGTATCCAATGAAAAGGGTGTACCGGCAAGTGTGATTTTTGAAGCGCTGGAGCTGGCTTTGGCCACTGCTACCAAAAAGCGTTTCGAGGATGAGGTCGATCTGCGTGTGGAAATCAACCGCCACACCGGTGCCTACGAGACTTTCCGTCGCTGGACAGTCGTCGAGGAAGACGATCTGGACGATCCTGCGATCGAAACCTGGCCGAGCAAGGTTGCGCAAACGCATCCTGGCGCCAAGGTCGGTGACGTCGTCGAAGAAAAGATCGAGTCCATCGAATTCGGCCGCATCGCTGCACAGACTGCCAAGCAGGTCATCGTGCAGAAAGTTCGCGAAGCCGAGCGTGCTCAAGTCGTTGACGCCTATCGCGAGCGCCTGGGGGAAATCATCTCCGGCACCGTGAAGAAAGTGACCCGCGACAACGTGATCGTCGACCTGGGCAACAACGCTGAAGCGTTGCTGGCCCGCGAAGACATCATCTCTCGCGAAACCTTCCGGGTTGGCGTGCGTTTGCGTGCCCTGCTCAAGGAAATCCGCACCGAGAACCGCGGCCCGCAGCTAATCTTGTCGCGTACCGCGCCGGAAATGCTGATCGAGCTGTTCCGTATCGAAGTGCCGGAAATTGCTGAAGGCCTGATCGAAGTGATGGCTGCGTCCCGTGATCCGGGTTCGCGCGCCAAGATCGCCGTCCGCTCCAAGGACAAACGCATCGACCCACAAGGTGCCTGCATCGGTATGCGCGGTTCGCGCGTCCAGGCGGTATCGGGTGAGTTGGGCGGCGAGCGTGTGGACATCGTCCTGTGGGACGATAACCCGGCTCAGTTCGTGATCAACGCCATGTCCCCGGCGGAGGTTGCGGCAATTATCGTTGACGAAGATGCCCATGCAATGGACATCGCCGTTGGCGCAGACAATCTGGCTCAGGCCATCGGTCGTGGTGGTCAGAACGTGCGTCTGGCAAGCCAATTGACTGGCTGGACCCTGAACGTGATGACCGAATCGGACATCCAGGCCAAGCAGCAAGCAGAAACTGGCGACATCCTGCGCAACTTCATCGACGAGCTGGAAGTCGACGAAGAGCTGGCGCAGGTGCTGGTTGATGAAGGCTTCACAAGCCTGGAAGAGATTGCCTACGTACCGTTGGAAGAAATGCTCAACATCGACGGCTTTGACGAAGAAATCGTCAACGAGCTTCGTGCTCGTGCCAAGGACCGCTTGTTGACCAAAGCCATCGCTACTGAGGAAAAGCTGGCAGACGCCCATCCGGCCGAAGACCTGCTCTCGCTTGAGGGTATGGACAAGGATTTGGCGGTGGAACTGGCGGTGCGCGGCGTAATTACCCGCGAAGACCTGGCCGAGCAGTCTATTGACGACCTGCTCGACATCGACGGCATCGACGATGATCGTGCCGGCAAGTTGATCATGGCCGCCCGAGCCCACTGGTTCGAGTAATTAGGCGCGGCCTGAGGAGAGAAATGCATGACGCAAGTCACGGTGAAACAACTGGCCGATGAGGTCAAAACACCGGTAGAGCGCCTGTTGCAGCAGATGCGTGAGGCAGGTCTGCCGCACACCGCCGCCGAAGAAAATGTGACTGACAGTGAGAAGCAATCCCTGCTGACTCACTTGAAAAGCAGCCACAAGGCGAAAGTGGAAGAACCACGCAAGATTACGCTGCAGCGTAAAACCACCAGCACCCTGCGTGTTGCTGGCAGCAAAAGCATCAGCGTTGAAGTTCGTAAAAAGAAAGTGTTTGTGCAGCGCAGCCCGGAAGAAATCGAAGCCGAGCGCAAGCGTGAGCTGGATGAGCGCCGTGCAGTAGAAAATGCTGCTCGTCAGAAGGCTGAAGAAGAAGCCAAGCGTCGCGCCGAAGAAGAAGCGCGTCGCCAGCCTGCGTCGGTTGAAGCGCCTGTTGCTGCGGCCGAGCCTGTAGCAGCGCCTGCCCCTGTCGCCGAGCCTGTGCGTGAAAGCGCCCCGGTTGCAGCGGCAGCGCCGGCACCTGCGGCCGATGCTCGCAAGCGCGACGAACAGCGTCGTCCAGACAAACCACGCGCCGACGACAACAATCGTCGTGGCGGCGGTGCTGGCGACGGCGAGCGCAAGAACGCTCCGCATCGCGCTACGGTCAAAGAGAAAGCACCTGCGCCACGTGCAGCGCCACGCACTACCGACGAAGAAAGCGATGGCTTCCGTCGTGGTGGTCGCGGCAAGGCCAAGCTGAAGAAGCGCAACGCCCACGGTTTCCAGAGCCCAACCGGCCCTGTCGTGCGCGAAGTGAAGATCGGCGAGACCATCACCGTGGGCGATCTGGCCCAGCAGATGTCGGTCAAGGCTGCTGAAATCATCAAGTTCATGTTCAAGCTGGGTACGCCGGCGACCATCAACCAGGTACTGGACCAGGAAACTGCCCAACTGGTTGCTGAAGAGCTGGGCCACAAAGTGACCCTGGTCAGCGACACCGCCCTGGAAGATTCCCTGGCCGAGTCCCTGAAGTTCGAAGGTGAGGCCGTTTCCCGTGCTCCGGTCGTGACCGTAATGGGCCACGTTGACCACGGTAAGACCTCCCTGCTCGACTACATCCGTCGTGCGAAGGTTGCTGCTGGCGAAGCCGGTGGTATTACCCAGCACATCGGTGCGTACCACGTTGAAACCGACCGTGGCATGGTGACGTTCCTCGACACCCCAGGTCACGCCGCGTTTACCGCCATGCGTGCCCGTGGTGCCAAGGCGACCGACATCGTGATCCTGGTGGTTGCGGCGGACGACGGCGTGATGCCGCAGACCATCGAGGCGGTGCAGCACGCTCAGGCCGCCGGTGTTCCGCTGGTCGTGGCCGTGAACAAGATCGACAAGCCGGGCGCCGATCTCGATCGCATCCGTAGCGAACTGTCGGCACACGGCGTGACCTCCGAAGAGTGGGGTGGTGACACACCATTCGTACCGGTTTCCGCGAAGATGGGTACCGGTGTCGACGAGTTGCTCGAAGCCGTATTGCTGCAAGCCGAAGTACTGGAATTGACTGCCACACCGTCCGCTCCTGGCCGTGGTGTCGTGGTTGAATCGCGCCTGGACAAGGGCCGTGGCCCGGTGGCTACCGTGCTGGTTCAGGACGGTACTCTGCGTCAAGGCGACATGGTCCTGGTCGGTTCGAACTATGGCCGCGTTCGCGCCATGCTCGACGAGAACGGCAAGCCAATCAAGGAAGCCGGTCCGGCCATCCCTGTCGAGATTCTCGGCCTGGACGGTACCCCGGACGCTGGCGACGAGATGAGCGTGGTTGCCGACGAGAAGAAAGCCCGTGAAGTGGCTCTGTTCCGTCAAGGCAAATTCCGCGAAGTCAAACTGGCTCGCGCTCACGCCGGCAAGCTGGAAAACATCTTCGAAAACATGGGCCAGGAAGAGAAGAAGACGCTCAACATCGTCCTCAAATCCGACGTCCGTGGTTCGTTGGAAGCGTTGAACGGTGCCTTGAATGGCCTGGGCAACGACGAAGTGCAAGTGCGCGTAGTGGGTGGCGGCGTCGGTGGTATCACCGAGTCCGACGCCAACTTGGCACTGGCTTCCAACGCTGTTCTGTTCGGCTTCAACGTGCGTGCCGATGCTGGCGCTCGCAAGATCGTCGAGCAGGAAGGTCTGGATATGCGTTACTACAACGTGATCTACGACATCATCGAAGACGTCAAGAAAGCCCTGACCGGTATGCTCGGCAGCGATGTTCGCGAGAACATCCTGGGTGTGGCCGAAGTACGTGACGTGTTCCGTTCGCCGAAGTTTGGCGCGATCGCCGGTTGCATGGTGATCGAAGGTACCGTTTACCGTAACCGTCCGATCCGTGTACTGCGTGAAGACATCGTTATCTTCGAAGGCGAGCTGGAATCCCTGCGCCGCTTCAAGGATGACGCTTCGGAAGTACGTGCCGGCATGGAATGCGGTATCGGCGTCAAGAGCTACAACGACGTCAAAGTCGGTGACAAGATCGAAGTCTTCGAGAAGGTTCAGGTTGCTCGCAGCCTCTAACTCGCGCACTTCAAGGGCCACACCAAGCCGCCGCATGCAGATGCGCGGCGCGGTGTCCTGGCTCTGAACGCAACGCCCGGTCTGGCTTTCGTCAGGCCGGGCGTTTGCCGCTTTCAGACCCTGCGGGTTTCACCGTGGGGCAGTAACAGGTAACAAGACATGGCAAAAGAATACAGCCGTACCCAACGTATCGGCGATCAAATGCAGCGTGAGCTGGCCCAGTTGATCCGTCGTGAAGTCAAGGATCCACGTGTCGGCCTGGTGACCATCACCGCCGTTGAAGTGAGCCGTGACGTCGGTCACGCCAAGATCTTCATCACGGTGATGGGGCAGGACAACGCCGAAGACATCGCGCAAAGCATCAAGGTGCTCAACTCCGCCGCCGGTTTCCTGCGTATGCAGTTGGCCCGCGAAATGAAGTTGCGCAGCGTTCCGCAGTTGCACTTCCACTACGACGAAAGTGTCGTGCGTGGCGCGCACCTGTCGGCCCTGATCGAGCGCGCGGTCGCTGAAGACAGCCAGCACTCGGTTGCGGCGCAAGCTGAAGACACCAAGGAGTAATCGGTGGCTCAGGTCAAACGTATCCGTCGTAACGTCAGCGGCATCATTCTGCTCGACAAGCCCCTGGGCTTTACCTCGAACGCGGCGTTGCAGAAGGTTCGCTGGCTGCTCAATGCCGAGAAGGCCGGGCACACCGGCAGTCTCGACCCGCTGGCCACCGGGGTATTACCGTTGTGCTTCGGCGAGGCCACCAAGTTTTCGCAATACCTGCTCGATTCCGACAAGGGGTACGAAACCCTGGCGCAACTGGGCAAGACCACCACCACGGCGGATGCTGAGGGTGAGGTTTTGCAGGAGCGTCCGGTGACCGTTGGTCGATCCGATGTCGAAGCGGCGCTGCCGAAATTTCGAGGTCAAATCAGTCAGATACCGCCAATGTACTCGGCGCTCAAGCGTGATGGCCAGCCGCTGTACAAGCTCGCACGTGCAGGTGAAGTAGTGGAGCGCGAACCGCGTTCTGTTACTATTGCGCGCTTGGAATTGCTGGCCTTCGAAGGTGATACTGCGCGGCTTGCCGTGGATTGCAGCAAAGGCACCTATATTCGCACCCTGGTGGAGGATATCGGTGAGCAACTCGGTTGTGGCGCTTACGTTGCAGAACTGCGACGTACCCAGGCCGGGCCTTTCACGCTGGCGCAGACGGTGACGCTCGAAGAGCTGGAAGCCGTACATGCCGAAGGCGGCAACGAAGCGGTCGACCGCTTCCTGATGCCATCGGACAGCGGCTTGCTGGATTGGCCGCTGTTGCAGTTCTCCGAAGCGAGCGCGTTCTATTGGCTCAACGGCCAACCGGTTCGCGCCCCGGACGCTCCGAAGTTCGGCATGGTACGGGTACAGGATCACAACGGTCGCTTCATCGGAATCGGTGAAGTGAGCGAAGACGGGCGCATCGCGCCGCGTCGATTGATTCGGTCGGAATGACCGAAACCGGTCTGCGTAACAGCAGGCTGGCGAGGGTGGCTGTTAGCAGGCACGGTTACTTCTCATTTATAGATACAGGGATTTGTCCCTGGCCTGTTGAAGCTGTTTCTCTGAAACAGTTTCCTGATAAAAGGATTGCCTCATGGCTCTCAGCGTTGAAGAAAAAGCTCAAATCGTTACCGACTACCAGCAAGCTGTTGGTGATACTGGTTCTCCAGAAGTGCAAGTTGCACTGCTGACCCACAACATCAACAAACTGCAAGGTCACTTCAAGGCCAACGGTAAAGATCACCACTCCCGTCGTGGTCTGATCCGCATGGTTAACCAGCGTCGTAAGCTGCTGGACTACCTGAAAGGCAAAGACGTGAGCCGTTACAGCGCTCTGATCGGTCGCCTGGGTCTGCGTCGCTAATCAGCGATTGCGCTAGAGGTTGGTTGTCTGTCGTACGTCAGTGGGTTTCCCGCTGGCGTATGGCAGGCTCCCAGCCTCAAGTTTTATCTGGATGCACGTTTTACCCTGGACAGGCGTTGGGCCGATTCCCGACATTGCCCAAGAATTTCGCAAGAAGACAAGTTCCCCCAAGAGCCACAAAAGAAGGTAGGACACCGTGAACCCGGTAATCAAAAAATTCCAGTTCGGTCAGTCGACCGTTACTCTCGAGACTGGCCGTATCGCCCGTCAGGCCTCCGGCGCAGTATTGGTCACCGTTGACGACGACGTCAGCGTATTGGTGACCGTAGTCGGTGCCAAGCAAGCCGATCCAGGCAAGGGCTTCTTCCCTCTGTCCGTTCACTACCAGGAAAAGACTTACGCTGCCGGTAAGATCCCTGGCGGTTTCTTCAAGCGCGAAGGCCGTCCTTCCGAGAAAGAAACCCTGACTTCCCGACTGATCGACCGTCCGATCCGTCCGCTGTTCCCAGAAGGCTTCATGAACGAAGTGCAGGTTGTCTGCACCGTCGTTTCCACCAGCAAGAAGACCGATCCGGACATCGCTGCGATGATCGGTACCTCGGCTGCGCTGGCGATCTCCGGCATTCCTTTCGATGGCCCGATCGGCGCTGCCCGTGTTGCTTTCCATGAAAGCACCGGCTACCTGCTGAACCCGACCTACGAGCAACTGGCTGCCTCCAGCCTGGACATGGTCGTCGCCGGTACCGAAGAAGCCGTACTGATGGTTGAATCGGAAGCCAAAGAACTGACCGAAGACCAGATGCTGGGCGCTGTGCTGTTCGCCCACGACGAATTCCAGTCGGTGATCAAGGCGGTAAAAGAGCTGGCTGCCGAAGCTGCCAAGCCGACCTGGACCTGGGCTCCACAAGCTGAAGCCACCGAACTGCTGGGCGCTATCCGTGCCGAGTTCGGCGAAGCGATCTCCCAGGCTTACACCATCACCGTCAAGGCCGACCGTTACGCTCGTCTTGGCGAGTTGAAGGATCAAGTGGTTGCCAAGCTGTCCGGTGAAGAAGGCCAGCCTTCGTCCAGCGAAGTCAAAGCGGCTTTCGGTGAAATCGAATACCGCACCGTTCGCGAAAACATCGTTAATGGCAAGCCACGTATCGACGGTCGTGACACCCGTACCGTTCGTCCGCTGAACATCGAAGTGGGTGTTCTGCCAAAGACCCACGGTTCGGCGCTGTTCACCCGTGGTGAAACCCAGGCGCTGGTCGTTGCAACCCTGGGCACCGCCCGTGACGCGCAGCTGCTGGACACCCTGGAAGGTGAGAAAAAAGACCCGTTCATGCTGCACTACAACTTCCCTCCGTTCTCGGTAGGCGAGTGTGGCCGCATGGGTGGCGCTGGTCGTCGTGAAATCGGTCACGGCCGTCTGGCTCGTCGTTCGGTTCAGGCCATGCTGCCCGCTGCCGACGTGTTCCCGTACACCATCCGCGTGGTATCGGAAATCACCGAATCCAACGGTTCGAGCTCGATGGCTTCGGTCTGCGGCGCTTCCCTGGCCCTGATGGACGCTGGTGTTCCAATGAAGGCGCCGGTTGCCGGTATCGCCATGGGCCTGGTTAAAGAAGGCGAGAAATTCGCCGTCCTGACCGACATCCTGGGTGACGAAGACCACCTGGGCGACATGGACTTCAAGGTAGCCGGTACCGCCAAAGGCGTCACCGCGCTGCAGATGGACATCAAGATCAAGGGCATCACCGAAGAAATCATGGAGATCGCTCTGGGCCAAGCCCTGGAAGCGCGCCTGAACATCCTCGGCCAGATGAACCAGATCATTGGCCAGTCGCGTACCGAACTGTCGGCCAACGCTCCGACCATGATCGCGATGAAAATCGACACCGACAAAATCCGTGATGTCATCGGTAAAGGCGGCGCGACCATCCGTGCGATCTGCGAAGAGACCAAGGCTTCGATCGACATCGAAGACGATGGCTCGATCAAGATCTTCGGCGAAACCAAGGAAGCGGCTGAAGCGGCTCGTCAGCGCGTCCTGGGTATCACCGCAGAAGCTGAAATTGGTAAGATCTACGTCGGCAAGGTTGAGCGCATCGTCGACTTCGGCGCGTTCGTTAACATCCTGCCGGGCAAGGACGGTCTGGTTCACATCTCCATGCTGAGCGATGCTCGCGTAGAGAAAGTGACCGACATCCTCAAGGAAGGCCAGGAAGTGGAAGTATTGGTACTGGACGTGGACAACCGCGGCCGTATCAAGCTGTCCATCAAAGACGTGGCAGCAGCCAAGGCTTCGGGCGTTTAATCACCCCGCACGCCTGACCGCTCCAACGTTATGAAAAATGCCCCGCAGCGCAAGTTGCGGGGCATTTTTTTTGTGTGCACGAAAACGAAACGAATCGTGAAGTTGCCTGGCCTGAACGTCAGTGCTAGGTTTAGCCCACTGCCCGTGTAGCTCAGTCGGTAGAGCAGCGCACTCGTAACGCGAAGGTCGCAGGTTCGATTCCTGTTTCGGGCACCACCACCCTGTTTGCGATGATCCCCGAATGGTTCTGAAGGCCAGATAAACCGCCGTACATCCGGTTATTTGCGTCAGAGAGATCCTAGATGATCCAGATCCATCTTCCATTCCATCGATCAGCGAGAACGACATGACCGTAACAGCATTGAGCCAGGAAGCCCGGCACGAAGAAGCGCTGAAAAAGTACCTGCTTGAATCCCCGCAATTGGCCGACGAGATCAAGGATCTGCCCGCTGACGATCAGAAAGACCAGATCCAGTGGGCGTTCGAGGATGAAGCCGAAGCCCAGGGCCTGCAACCGTGGGAGCTGACGCTCAAGTACACCTCGAGCCCGGAAGAATTCGAGGCGACGCGCCTGGCCCTGCACAAGGAAGCGGCCGAAGTGTTGGGCGTCGAGTGGGAAGAATACTGCGAGATGAATAATCTCGTCGTTTGACGAGAGCTTCAAGCGGCGAGCCTCAAGCGGCAAGTGACCCTGCCTGGGCTTGCGGCTTGAAGCTAATCGCTGGGTTACAAACTCAAGCGCATCGACAGATCGACTGCTTTCACATCCTTGGTCATTGCACCAATGGAAATGTAATCCACCCCGGTCTGCGCAATCGGCAGCAATGTCGATTCGTTGATTCCGCCGCTGGCCTCCAGCTTCGCCTTGCCGCCATTGAGTCGCACGGCTTCGCGCATGTCATCCAGGTTCAGCTCGTCGAGCATGATGATATCGGCGCCGGCCGCCAGTGCTTCCTTGAGCTCTGCCAGGCTTTCCACCTCGATCTCCACCGGTTTGCCCGGCGCAATCTTGTGCGCAGCGCTGATCGCCTCGGCGATGCCACCGCACGCGGCGATGTGGTTTTCCTTGATCAGGAAAGCGTCGTAGAGGCCGATGCGGTGGTTGTGGCAGCCGCCGCAGGTGACGGCGTACTTTTGCGCCAGGCGTAGCCCTGGCAGGGTTTTGCGCGTGTCGAGCAGCTTTACCTGGGTTTCAGACACGAAATCTGCCAGGTATTGAGCGCGAGTGGCCACGCCGGAGAGCATTTGCAGGAAATTCAGGGCGCTGCGTTCGCCCGTCAACAACGAGCGAGCAGGGCCTTCGAGGTGGAACAGGGCCTGGTTGGGCTGGACCCGTTCGCCGTCTCGCACCTGCCAATGCACCGCAACACGCGGGTCCAGCTGGCGGAACACCGCGTCTACCCAAGCGGTGCCGGCAATGACAGCCGCGTCGCGGGTAATGATGGTGGCTTTGGCCAGGCGTTCAGCCGGGATGAGTTGCGCGGTGATGTCGCCGCTGCCCACATCTTCGAGCAACGCACGGCGTACGTTGGCTTCGATTTCGGCGGTGAGATCGGCGAGACGAAGATTGGGCATAACGGACTCCACAAACAAAGTGGCCCGAGTATAGGGCCTTGGCGCAACGCACCCAAGGCATGTGACGCCCTTGTGTCGCTCCGAAGGCGTCATTTTCTCGGTTTCCGTGAATCATTCGCCGCCATCGATGGTCCATCTGGAGTGCCTGCTTGCGGTCTGTAGAGAGTTTGCTGGCACTGGAGCCCTCTTTTACAAGATAATGCGCCTTGCATTTGGCGCCATGACTTTGACGCCCACAGGAGAGCGGGATGCACAACGATGGGAATGTAGTGCCTTTGCGCAAGGTGACTACCGATTCGGCAACATTGTCGCCGCTCGCCCGTGTGCCCGTGATTCTGCTGCAGGTTCGCGACAAGGCGGTACTCCAGCTCAGGCACGGTATGCAGGCGCTGTTCGATAATGCCGATGATATGTTGTTCGAAATGTCCGACCGTGCGCGTGGGGACGTTGAACAGAACATCTTCTTCCAGGCCATGCGCGACTTGCGACTCAAGCGCAAAAATATCGAACGGGTTTTTCTTGAGCAGGTGCTGGAGGCGTTTGTCAGTCTCACCCGCTACAGCGAAGCGGCGATCGCGGCCCCTGCTGCCCTCGGCGTGGTAACGCCGCTCTCTGGCGATGAACTGGAGCGCAGCCTGGCGGTAGAGGCCATGGTCAACAAGGTGCTGAACCGCGACGGTTTTGCGCTGGACCAGCTGACCGCCAGGCTCAGCACCCTGATCGGCAAGAAATTGGTGACCGCAGACAATCCGTTGGGACCTGCGATGCTTTGCGAGTATTTCATGCAGGCGGCACGCAATCTTGGGTTGGAGATCAAGGTCAAGTTGATCATCCTCAAGCTTTTCGAGCGTTATGTGCTCAACGACGCCGACCAACTCTACGCCGAAGCCAACCAGTTGCTGATCGCCACCGGCATCTTGCCCGATCTCAAGTCCGCTCCGGCGCGGCGCGCGCTCGATCGTGCGCAGGCCAGTGTCCAGGCCGAAATCACCGAAGCCAGTGCGCCGCTCGATCAGGATGTTCAGGAAGTGTTCGCCGCCCTGCAAGAGCTGCTGCTTCACATGCGTGGCCGAATAGCGCCGACCCTGGAGGTCAGTGCGCAGGCTCAGCCGATCTCCACCCGCGACCTGTTGCGTCTGCTCTCGCATCTGCAGCAATACGTGCCGCCGCCTGCGGTGCAGGATGACTTCGACCTTCGCAACCAGCTCGAACAGCTGTTGACCCGGGTCAGCCTCAAAAGCGGCAAGTCGCGAGTGGTGGGTGTCGCCGATGAAGACGTGATCAACCTGATCACGATGTTGTTCGAATGCATCCTCGATGACCGCAACTTGCCGGATTCGCTGAAAGCGCTGATTGGTCGCCTGCAGATTCCGATGCTCAAGGTAGCGGTGCTGGACAAGAGTTTCTTCAGTCGGGGCTGTCACCCGGCTCGGCGCCTGCTCAACGAAATCGCCGCCGCCGCCATGGGCTGGGGCGATTGCGACGATCATCAGCGCGACAGCTTGTACCTGCGTATCGAACAAGTCGTGCAACGCCTGTTGAGCGACTTTGTCGACGATCCGGCGATCTTTTCCGATCTGTTGGCCGAATTCCTGGCTTTCACCAGCGACGAACGCCGCCGCAGCGACCTGTTGGAGCAACGCACCCGCGACGCCGAAGAGGGCCGTGCGAGAGCCGAGTTGGCCGGCCAGCAAGTTGAGCAGGCATTGAACGCGGTGCTGCTGGGTAAAGTGCTACCTAGGCAAGTACTGGCGTTTGTTCAGCAAGCCTGGAGCCAGGTCTTGCTGTTGACGTGCCTCAAGCACGGTGACCAGTCCGAGCAATGGCGAGCCGATGTACAGACCCTGGAGCAATTGGTCTGGAGCGTGCAGCGTCATGACGAGCCCGACAGTGAGCTACGGCTGCTGGAACTGGTGCCCGGGTTGCTCAAGGCGCTGCGCGAGGGGTTGAACCGGTCGGCGTTCGATCCGTTTGCCACGGCCGAGTTTTTCAGTGAGCTGGAAAGCTTGCACGTCCAGGCGTTCGAACAAAAAGCCCCCGAGGCCGAGGCGCCGGTGATGGTGCAGGTGCAGGAGCAAATCCAGTTGCACAACGCCGATGAGGGGCCGGGCGATACAGGTTCGGCGGCGGACGATGAGAGCCTGCTTCAGGTTGATCGGCTGCAGGTGGGGGGCTGGGTAGAGTTTCAGGAAGAAGAGGAAAACACCCTGCGTTGCAAGCTGGCGGCAATCATCGACACCACGGGCAAGTACATTTTCGTGGATCGCACCGGGATGAAGGTGCGCGAGCGCAGCCGTGAAAGCCTGGCACTGGATATACGCCGCCATACCGTGCGAATCCTCGATGACACCTTGCTGTTCGATCGGGCCCTGGAGTCGGTGATCGATAATCTGCAGCGTCTCAATCGCGGCAAGTGATCGCGTGACGGGGGGCTATCGCGGCATACTGGGTGCCAACACAGTCGACGTCGAAGGAAACGGTATGCAGTTGGACCCCGCGAGCGGTTGGTGCCAGGGCGTGAATGTTTGCCCTTCACCCAACTTCAATGCGCGCCCCTCGGGCGAAATCTCCCTGCTGGTGATCCACAACATCAGCTTGCCGCCGGCGCAATTCGCCACCGGCAAGGTGCAGGAATTCTTCCAGAATCGGCTGGATGTCACAGAGCATCCCTACTTTGAGGGGATCGCCGAACTGCGGGTGTCGGCCCACTTCCTGATTGAGCGAGACGGTACTGTCACCCAATTCGTGTCGTGCCTGGAACGCGCCTGGCATGCCGGTGTTTCGTGTTTCGAAGGCCGGGAAACCTGTAACGATTTTTCCGTGGGCATCGAGCTGGAAGGCACCGATGATCTGCCTTTCACCGACGCTCAATACGAGGCATTGACTGCATTGACGTTGCAGTTGCAGGACGCCTTCCCGGCCATCACCACGCAGCGTATCTGCGGGCATAGCGACATTGCTCCCGGGCGCAAGACTGATCCGGGGCCGGCGTTTGACTGGAGTCGTTATCGCGCAGCCCTGGCCAAAGAGGAACAACGATGAGTTTTCTGGTGTTGCTGTTGGCAGTGTGGATCGAGAAATTCTCGGCCCTGCGCCATCAAATTCAGCGTGACGGCGGTTGGGTACGTGAACTGCACAAGCTGGAGGCCAGCCCGCGCCTGGTCAATCACCCGTGGTGGGTGCTGCTGATCCTGGTGTTGTTGCCGGTGGCCCTGCTGGGGCTGTTGCTGGTGGTACTGGACCCGGTCGCCTACGGATTGCTGGCGCTGCCGGTGCATTTGCTGGTGGTGATTTACAGCTTGGGGCGTGGTGATTTGCTGGGTGGTCTCGGGCCGTTTCGCGATGCCTGGCGCCGGGAGGATTTGCAGGCTGCGGCGCATGTGGCCAAGCGCGATCTCGATATTTGCGCCGACAGTGGCGAGCAACTGCTGGAGCGTGTCCAGGGGCACCTGCTGTGGCAGGCCTACCAGAGCTTTTTTGCGGTGATCTTCTGGTATTTCCTCCTGGGGCCGGTGGCAGCGCTGAGTTATCGCCTGTTGGCCCTTGCCGAGGAGCAGGGGCAAAATCCGACGGTGGTTGAGTGTGCGGCGCAGTTGCGGCACGCCTTCGACTGGGTGCCGGTGCGCCTGCTGGCCGCCAGTTTTGCCTTGGTTGGCAATTTTGTCGCAGTGAGCCGGGTCATGCTCCACGAACTGTTGAACTGGAACATCAGCGCCGCTCAACTGATCGAGAAAATCGGACTGGTGGCCGGTGAAATCCCCGCGCCGGTAGCCGGGCCCGATGGCCTCAATAGCCTCGACCGGATCTGGGAGCTGCTACTGCGGGCCGCGGTGCTCTGGTACGCCGGTTTTGCCCTGTGGACGGTCCTTCCCTGAACGCATTCCTGTAGCCGCGGTTCTTCCCTGCGGCTACAGATCCGCGGCTGCCCCCGTTAACTTTAAGTTACAAAACCCCCCGTCGATTTGAGTTATACAACGACAGCACTCAATGGTGGCTATCTGCTGTCGACGTGCGCCGGCCAATAACAATAAAAAATCAACGGGGGACTTCCAGTGAAGAGCTTGCTCTATCCCGCTGTCGCGCTAATGAATCGCTTGAGCTTCGGCATGAAGTTCAGCCTGATCAGCATTCTGTTCCTGGTGCCGATGCTGGTGACCAACTTCTATCTGGTGCGCGATTCGTATCGTGAATTCCAGGGCACGCAAGTGGAGTTGCAGAGCCTCGATCTGCTGGGCAGCAGCCTGACTCTGCGCCGCGACCTGGAAACGCTGAACAACCTGGTGCAGATCAACGTCGTCCTGGGCCAGGCAGGCAAAGCCGGTCATGTCGAATCGAAAATCACCGCACTCGAACAGAATTTGCTGACGCGCCTGCAAGGGCTTACGGCGATGACGACCGATCCGGAACAGATCGCCGTGTTCGATGGTAAACGCGATGAAATGATCAGTGCGTTAAAGGCTCAGCAGACGGAAAATTCGCTGCAGAGCAAAAGTGCGCTGATCGGCAAATTGCTGGGCAATGCCCAGATTTTCAGCCAGATCGTCGCCAGCCAGGCGGGTCTGAGTCGTGACAGCCAGAGCGACATGCGTCAGCTCACCGAGCTCATTACCAACATCACACCGCCGGTCACCCAGATGCTCGGCGATGGGCGCGCCATGGGGTCCTATTCCCTGGGACAGGGCTTTCTCAATTCGTTGTCGAGCACACGCTTCGACGAGTTGCTTGCGCAGATCGAAAAACTGCAAGCCGAATACAGCCTGAAGCTCCAGGACGCATTGGGTTCGAGCAAGGTCGCGCGCGAAACACTGGCGACCCGGGCGGAGGCCAGCAAAGCGTCGCTGAAAAAGGCCAGTGAACTGTTCGAGGAGCAGGTGGTGATGGCCGACACCCTGGATGCGCCATGGCAGGCTTTCTACGACCAGGTCACCGGCTTGATGGACCAGACTTATCAGCTCAATGAAGCCACGCTGAAATTTCTCGATACCCAGTTGCAACAGCGCCTCAGCCAAAACCGCACCCACATGTTGCTGCAGGCCATCGCGCTGTCGGTGGTGTTTGTGCTGATTTTTTACCTCTACGGCGGTTTCTACGCCTCGACCCGCACGACCCTCAAGCGGCTCGGCGCGATGATGGACAAGGTGGCGGCCGGCGATATGACCGTCACCTTCAACGCCAACAGCCGTGATGAGCTGGGCGAGTTGGGTGAGGTGTTCAACGGCACGGTGAAAAAAATCCATGACCTGATCGAGCGCGTTGGCCACACCGTGGCAGAGGTCGAGCGGCAGGCCGGCCAGGTCGAGAATGTCTCGGCCCAGAGCAACCAGGCGGTGGCGGGGCAGCGCACGCAGATCGAGCAGGTGGCGACGGCAATGAACCAGATGTCGGCCACCTCCCAGGAAGTGGCGCGCAGTGCGGCTGCGGCAGTCAGTAGCGCCCACAGCGTCAATGACGAAACCATCAACGGGCGCGGCCTGGTGGAATCACAACAGGGCAGCATCGCTGCGCTGGCCAGCGAGATCGATCAATCGGTGCTGGTGATCAACCAACTGGCCAGTGATAGCCAGTCCATCAGCAGCGTGCTGGAAGTGATCAAAAGCATCGCCGAGCAGACCAATCTGCTGGCGCTCAACGCGGCTATCGAGGCGGCGAGGGCGGGTGAGCAGGGGCGTGGGTTTGCGGTGGTGGCGGACGAGGTCCGGACTTTGGCCAAGCGCACCCAGCAATCGACTGAAGAAATCGAACAGATGATCGCTAAATTGCACAGCGGTGTCGGCGCTGCGGTGAAAGCCATGGGCACCAGCCATCAGATGGCCAACGGCACGGTCGGACAGTCGGAAAAGGTTCAGCAGGCGCTGGAAAACATCCTCGGCGCTGTGGGAATGATCGTTGATCAGAACCAGCAGATCGCTGCGGCCGTGGAGCAACAGACCGCCGTCGCCCACGACATCGACCAGAACATCGTCGAGATCAACCGCGCCGGCGAGCGTACTGCTGAAGGCGCACACCAGACGGAGGACGCCAGCCGGGCGTTGTCGGTCCAGGTCATGGAACTCAAGCAACTGATCAGTGCATTTCGAGTCTGACGCACCCCGAGCCCCCTCTAGTGGGAGTGAGACTGCTCGCTCCCGCAAGAGGAAAAATCGCGCAGATTCCGGTGATTCTCGGGCGCCGTCTGTAATATTTGTTACCTCGGCGGGTAGGTATTATCTGCTTTCTCTCCAGGCTCTGGTTTTTGGTCTTCAATAAAGGATGATCCACAACCCTGACCTACCCTGAGGAGGCTCGGTTATGTCCGTCGTCACTACTGGAATACAGGGCCATTGCGCCCATTGTGGATGCACCCACCCACTCGAAGCCTGGCAGCTCAATGCCATCGCCATCCATGAGGCATTTCCCTGTTCGCACTGCCACAGAACGCTGGAGCTGAACGACCCCAGGCAAATCAAACGCATCAAGTCCCTGGATTCCCTCGCGATGCTGCGTGCCAGTACGTTGGTGATGGTGTGCACCGCTCTGCTGGTGGCGCTGGTGATGGAATGGATCGGATTACTCAGCGTGGTTGAACAGGTCAACTTCTCGCTGGTGGCGATTCTGATTTACTTCGTGGTGGTGCAATACGCCAGGCACCGGCAACACATCACGCTGATTCTGGAAGCCGCGAAGGTGCACGCCGACTGACTACCAGTTGAACAGCTCGCAGGCGTTGGCTGTGCTGGCCGCGGCCAGGCGCTCTGGGCTGATTGCCATGATCTGCGCCAGCGCCGCGCAGATCGCCGGCAGATGCGCAGGGCTGTTGCGCTGGCCGGCAAACATGGCCGGCGCCATGTCGGGTGAATCGGTTTCCAGCACTACCGATTCCAGCGGCAACTGGGCGAGTACCCGATGCATGCGCAGCGCCTGCGGCCAGGTGGCGGCGCCGCCAAGACCCAATTTGAAACCGAGCCTTGTGTACTCGCGCGCTTCTTCGCGGCTGCCGGCAAAGGAGTGGATGATGCCCGCGCGTCGGGGTTTGAAGCGCTTGAGCGTGGCAATCACTGCCGCATGACTGCGTCGTACATGAATCAGCGCCGGCAGGTTGAAGTCGACGGCCAATTGCAATTGGGCCTCGAACAGAATCTGTTGGCGCTCACGATCAAGGGTCTCGATGAAATAATCCAGGCCGATCTCACCGACAGCGCAAAGCTGGCGGTGACTGGCCAGGCGGCCCAGCCAGTCACCCAGTTCGTGCAGATCCTGCGGGCCATGCTGGTCCAGGTACACCGGGTGCAGGCCCAACGCCGCATGCAGGTCCGGGTCGCTTTGCACCAAGTCCCAGACCCGCTGCCAATTGGCTTGATAAACCCCCAGTACCACCATCTGGCGCACGCCCAGAGCGCGGCTTTGGGCGATCAACGCCTGGCGATCAGGGTCGAAGTCCGGAAAGTCCAGATGGGTGTGGGTGTCGATCAGCTCCACGGTTCAATCCTGGCGAATACGCTGCTTGAAGGTTCGCGCAATGGCATGTACGCCCGGCTGGTAATCGGACTGCTCGATGGCGGCCAGGGCTAGTTGCAACGCTTTGTCGGCGATCAATTGATGCTGCTGGGCCATGGCATTGACCGGCAGCGGCAGGAAGTCCAGCAACTGCGTGTCGCCAAAGGTGCCAAGGCGCAGCGGACGGGTTTTGAGCGGGAAGTCATGCAAGGCATCGAACACGCCTTGCAGCAGCACGTAGGAGGTGGTCACCAGCGCATCCGGTAAATGCCCCAGGCGCTGGAGCAGTTCTTCCATCAACTGCTGGCCGCAATCGCGGCTGAACGATTCCCCCTGCTCGATCAGGATTTCGCCTTCGAAACCGGTCAGTGCCTCCTTGAAGCCCGCCGCCCGCTCCTGGCTGATGCTCAGCTCCGGTCGCGCACCGATCAGCGCGATCTGCCGGGGCAATGGGTCGAGCAGGCTGCGGGTCAAATGCAGGCTGGCCTCGCGATCGTCGCTGATCACCGAGCAGAAATCGTCAGATGCCATGACCCGGTCGATGGCGATGATCGGAATACCCTTGGCCTGCAATTGGCGATAACTGTCGTCATCGGACGGCAGGCAACTGGCGACGATCAGCGCATCGCACCGACGGGCGCGGAACAATTGCAGCAATTGGCGCTCGCTCTCGGGCTCATCGTCGGAGCTGGCAATCAGCAACTGATAGCCCCGCGCCCGCGCCCCTTGTTCGAGCAATTTGGCAATGCGCGCATAACTGGGGTTTTCCAGGTCCGGCAGGATGAAACCCAAGGTGCGGGTATGCCGGCTGCGCAGCCCGGCTGCCTGTGGATTGGGGGTAAAGCCGTGGGCCTCGACGACCGCCCGTACACGCTCGACGGTGGCGCTGCTGATACGTTGCTGCTCAGCCTTGCCGTTGATGACATAACTGGCGGTGGTAACGGACACACCGGCCAACTGCGCGATATCACTGAGTTTCAAACCGGGATTTCCTTTTTTTTCGAGCATGCCCGACATTTTTGCCAATCCTACCCGATTCGGGCATGCAGCTTTTGTCGCAACGTATCCGACAGGTTGTGCTTCAACGAGACCGCATAATCGAGTAACGTGCCAAACATACTAGATTAAACGTTTCAGCAAGCGTATTTTCTGCGCATTAGTTGCATTTGGCCGGTTCTGCCGCGAAACCGCCAAAAGTTGCGACCAAGCGCTTAAGCTGACTCATTCAAAACAATACCTGGCGCCCCGAGGTGCCAAAAAGGAGAACGCATGCTCGAGCTCACGATAGAGCAGATTTCCATGGGCCAATCAGCCGTGGACAAGTCTTCGGCGCTGGAGCAACTGGCCGGCCACCTGGTGACCGATGGCCTGGTGGCCGACGGGTATCTCGCCGGTCTGCAGGCACGTGAGGCCCAGGGCTCGACGTTTCTTGGCCAAGGCATTGCCATTCCCCACGGCACCCCGCAAACCCGCGACCAGGTGTTTTCCACCGGCGTACGGTTGATGCAGTTCCCCGAAGGTGTGGATTGGGGCGACGGCCAGATGGTCTACCTGGCCATCGGCATCGCGGCCAAGTCCGACGAACATCTACGCCTCCTGCAATTGTTGACCCGTGCCCTCGGTGAGACCGATCTGGGTCAGGCCCTGCGTCGCGCCACTTCTGCTCAAGCCCTGTTGAAACTGCTGCAAGGCGCGCCACAGGAGCTGGCGCTGGACGCACAGATGATCGGCCTGGGTGTGCCGGCCGAGGACTTCGAGGAACTGGTCTGGCGCGGCGCTCGTCTGTTACGTCAGGCCGATTGCGTCAGCAGCGGGTTTTCTGCGGTGTTGCAGCAAGTCGAAGCGCTGCCCCTGGGCGATGGCCTGTGGTGGCTGCACAGTGAGCAAACGGTCAAGCGACCGGGCCTGGCCTTCGTCACACCGGACAAGCCCCTGCGTTATCTCGGCCAGCCGCTCAACGGTCTGTTCTGCCTGGCCAGTCTGGGCGAAGCACACCAGGCCCTGCTCGAGCGGCTGTGTGCGCTACTGATCGAAGGCCGTGGCCATGAACTGGGCCGCGCCACCAGTTGCCGCAAGGTCCTCGAAGTGCTGGGCGGCGAGTTGCCGGCGGACTGGCCGAGCGCGCGCATTGCCCTGGCCAATGCCCACGGCTTGCACGCGCGTCCGGCGAAGATCCTCGCGCAACTGGCGAAGAGCTTTGACGGCGAAATCCGCGTACGCCTGGTCGACGGGCACGACAGCGCCGTATCGGTGAAGAGCCTGAGCAAGTTGCTCGGCCTCGGCGCCCGTCGCGGTCAGGTGCTGGAATTGATCGCTCAGCCGAACATCGCCGCGGATGCATTGCCTGCACTGTTGGCGGCCATCGAGGAAGGCCTGGGTGAAGAGGTCGAACCGCTGCCGGCTGTGAGCCAGCAGCCTGAGGTCGAGGTTGCCGAAGTGTTGCTCGCTCCGGTGGCCGGTAGCGTGGTCCGGGCCATCCCGGCGGCGCCGGGCATCGCCATTGGCCCGGCACATATCCAGGTGCTGCAAGCCATCGATTATCCGCTGCGGGGTGAGTCCGCCGCTGTTGAGCGCCAGCGGCTGCAACAGGCGTTGGCGCAAGTGCGGCAGGACATCGCCGGCTTGATCGAACGCAGCCAGTCCAAGGCGATTCGCGAGATTTTTGTCACCCACCAGGAAATGCTCGACGACCCTGAATTGACCGACGAGGTCGAGACCCGTCTCAAGCAAGGTGAAAGTGCCGAAGCCGCCTGGATGACCGTGATCGAAGCGGCGGCCAAGCAACAGGAATCGTTGCAGGACGCGCTGCTGGCCGAGCGCGCGGCGGACTTGCGCGACATCGGTCGTCGTGTGCTGGCACAACTGTGCGGCATCCAGACTCCGAGCGAGCCGGATCAGCCATACATTCTGGTGATGGACGAAGTGGGGCCGTCCGACGTGGCGCGCCTGGATCCCGCCCGGGTTGCTGGCATTCTCACTGCCCGGGGCGGCGCCACCGCTCACAGCGCCATTGTCGCTCGCGCACTGGGCATCCCGGCGCTGGTCGGTGCGGGTGCGGCGGTATTGCTGTTGGCGCCGGGCACGCCCCTGCTGCTCGATGGCCAGCGCGGTCGCCTGCACGTGGAGGCCGACGCCGCGACCTTGCAGCGCGCCACACAAGAGCGCGACAGCCGCGAGCAACGCTTGAAGGCGGCCGCTGAACAACGTCATCAACCGGCGCTGACCACCGACGGCCACGCGGTCGAGGTGTTTGCCAATATCGGTGAAAGTGCCGGTGTCAGCAGCGCGGTGGAGCAGGGCGCCGAAGGTGTTGGCCTGTTGCGCACCGAACTGATTTTCATGGCCCACCCGCAGGCACCGGACGAAGCGACCCAGGAAGCTGAATACCGTCGTGTCCTCGATGGCCTGGCCGGTCGCCCATTGGTGGTACGCACCCTCGATGTCGGCGGCGATAAGCCGTTGCCTTACTGGCCGATCGCCAAGGAAGAAAACCCCTTCCTCGGCGTGCGGGGTGTACGCCTGACCCTACAGCGCCCGCAGATCATGGAAGCGCAACTGCGCGCATTGTTGCGTGCCGCCGACAATCGTCCGTTGCGTATCATGTTCCCGATGGTCGGCAGCGTCGAAGAGTGGCGCCAGGCGCGGGACATGACCGAACGGCTGCGCCTGGAAATTCCGGTGGCAGACCTGCAATTGGGGATCATGATCGAAGTACCGTCGGCAGCGCTGCTCGCGCCGGTACTGGCCAGGGAAGTCGACTTCTTCAGCATCGGCACCAACGACCTGACCCAATACACCCTGGCCATCGACCGTGGTCATCCGACTTTGTCGGCCCAGGCTGACGGCTTGCATCCGGCGGTGTTGCAACTGATCGACATCACCGTGCGCGCGGCCCATGCCCATGGCAAATGGGTCGGCGTGTGCGGCGAGCTGGCGGCAGACCCGCTGGCGGTGCCGGTGCTGGTCGGTCTGGGCGTCGATGAACTCAGCGTCTCCGGACGCAGCATTGCTGAGGTTAAAGCGCGCGTGCGCGAACTCAGCCTGAATCAGGCGCAAACCCTCGCCACCCAGGCGCTGGCCGTGGGCAGCGCGAATGAAGTCCGTACACTCGTGGAGGCCCTGTAATGGCCCGGATTCTCACCCTGACCCTCAACCCGGCGCTGGACCTGACGGTGCAGTTGCCACGGCTCGAGGCCGGTCAGGTCAACCGCAGCGACGACATGCACACCCATGCGGCCGGCAAAGGCCTGAACGTGGCGCAGGTGTTGGCTGACCTGGGACATGAACTCACCGTCTGCGGGTTTATTGGGGAAGACAATCTCCAGGCATTCGAAAGCCTGTTCGCCAAACGGGGCTTCGTGGACGCGTTCATCCGTGTGCCCGGCGAAACCCGAAGCAACATCAAGATCGCCGAACGTGATGGTCGCATCACCGATGTCAACGGCCCGGGGCCCAGGGTCAGTGAGACGGCCCAGCAAGCGCTGCTCGATCGTCTTGAACAGATTGCCCCCGGGCATGATGCGGTGGTGGTGGCCGGCAGCTTGCCTCTGGGGGTCACTCCAGAGTGGTTCCAGGGGGTGGTGCTGGGGTTGAAAACGATGGGGTTGAAAGTGGCGCTGGACACCAGTGGCGATGCGTTGCGAGCGGCGCTCAAGGCCGGGCCGTGGTTGATCAAACCCAATACCGAAGAGTTGGCCGAGGTGCTCGGCTGCGAGGTGATCTCGGTGGCCGCCCAGGCGGATGTCGCGACCCGCCTGCACGCCCAGGGCATCGAGCACGTGGTGGTTTCCCACGGTGCCGACGGCGTGAACTGGTTCAGTGTCGGCACGGCACTGCACGCCACGCCGCCCAAGGTCAGCGTCGTCAGCACGGTGGGTGCCGGGGATTCGCTGCTTGCTGGTGTGCTCCACGGTCTGCTCAGTGCCGATACGCCCGAGCAAACCCTGCGCACGGCCACGGCGATTGCCGCGATGGCGGTGACGCAGATCGGTTACGGCATTGGCGATGCGGCGCAGTTGGCGCAGCTCGAACAGGGCGTACGCGTGCGTCCCCTGACAGAACAATAAGAGGGTATGTCATGAAGTTAGCCATTGTTACGGCCTGCCCGAACGGTATGGTCACCAGTGTGCTGTGCGCTCGTCTGCTCGATGCTGCGGCGCAGCGCCAGGGCTGGAGCACCAGCGTCGAAGTGATGGACGCGGCGCATCCCGAGCGACAGTTGTCGGCGGCCACCATCGAGGCGGCCGAGTGGGTGCTGCTGGTGACCAGCGCGCCGGTAGACCTCTCGCGATTCGTCGGCAAACGCGTGTTCCAGAGTACCCCTGCGCAAGCGTTGCAGGATGTCGAGGCGGTGTTGCGACGCGGTGCGCAGGAGGCTCAAGTCTGTGTGGTGCCCGAAGCCGGCAGCGAACCCGCCCCCGTCACCAAGAGCATTCCGCGTTTGGTGGCGATCACCGCTTGCCCGACCGGTGTTGCCCACACTTTCATGGCCGCCGAGGCGTTGCAGAGTGCAGCGAAACGTTTGGGCTATGACTTGCAGATCGAAACCCAGGGCTCGGTCGGCGCTCGCAACCCACTCAGCGCCCAGGCGATTGCCGAGGCCGATGTGGTGTTGCTGGCCTGCGACATTGAAGTGGCCACCGAGCGTTTTGCCGGCAAGAAGATTTATCGCTGTGGCACTGGTATCGCTTTGAAACATGCCGAGTCGACCCTGAACAAGGCACTGGCCGAAGGCGAGCAGGAAAGTGCGGCGGCCGGGGCCAAGGCACCCGCCAAGCAGGAAAAGAGCGGCGTCTACAAGCACCTGCTCACCGGCGTGTCGTTCATGTTGCCGATGGTGGTGGCGGGCGGGCTGATGATTGCGTTGTCGTTTGTGTTCGGCATCACCGCGTTCAAGGAAGAGGGCACGCTGGCTGCTGCGCTGATGCAGATCGGCGGCGAGACCGCGTTCAAGTTGATGGTGCCGTTGCTGGCGGGTTACATCGCCTATTCGATTGCCGACCGTCCAGGCCTGGCGCCGGGGATGATCGGTGGCTTGCTGGCGAGCACGCTGGGTGCCGGGTTTATCGGCGGGATCATTGCCGGTTTCATCGCCGGTTACGCGGCCAAGGCGATCAGTCGTTACGTGGCATTGCCGCAGAGCCTCGAAGCGCTGAAGCCGATCCTGATCATTCCACTGTTCGCCAGCCTGTTCACCGGGCTGGTGATGATCTACGTGGTCGGCAAGCCAGTGGCCGGGATGCTCGCGGCGCTCACGCATTTCCTCGACAGCATGGGCACCACCAACGCGATCCTGCTGGGCGTGTTGCTGGGCGGCATGATGTGCGTCGACCTGGGCGGGCCGATCAACAAGGCGGCGTACGCCTTTTCGGTGGGGCTGCTGGCCTCGCAGAGCTACGCACCGATGGCCGCGACCATGGCTGCCGGCATGGTGCCGCCGATTGGCTTGGGAATTGCCACCTTCCTCGCCCGCCGCAAGTTCGCCCAGACCGAGCGCGAAGCCGGTAAAGCCGCGTTGGTGCTGGGGCTGTGTTTCATCTCCGAAGGCGCAATCCCCTTCGCCGCCAAGGACCCGCTGCGCGTGATCCCGGCCAGCATCGCCGGCGGTGCGCTGACTGGGGCGTTGTCGATGTATTTCGGCTGCAAACTGATGGCGCCACACGGCGGTTTGTTCGTGCTGGCGATCCCCAATGCGATCAACCATGCGCTGCTGTACCTGCTGGCAATAGTCGCGGGAAGCCTGCTGACGGCAGTGGCGTATGCGCTGCTCAAACGCCCGGAAGTGGCGGAGTTGGCGGTGGAACCGGTGAGCGCCTGACAATCCGAATCATGGGCGCAGTTCCTCTGTAGGAGCGGGCTTGTCCGCGATGGCGGAGTGTCAGTCGCCAATGATGCTGTATTTGATGGCCCCTTCGCGGGCAAGCCCGCTCCCACAGTGGTTTTGCGGCGGCAACAATTCACGTGAACGCCGCCGCTCCTGTAGGAGCGGGCTTGCCCGCGATGGCGGAGTGTCAGTCGCCAATGATGCTGTATTTGATGGCCCCTTCGCGGGCAAGCCCGCTCCCACAGTGGTTTTGCGGCGGCAACAATTCATGTGAACGCCGCCGATCCTGTGGGAGCGGGCTTGCCCGCGATGGCGATCGCGCTGTCAGTAGACGTCTCGGCGATACCGCCCCTGTTCGATCAACCGCTCGACCTCGGCAGCGCCGAGCAGGTCGTTGAGCACGTGGTCCACGCCACTGGCCATGCCTTCCAGGCTGCCGCAGATGTAGATCGACGCGCCGTCGGCCAGCCATTTTTTCAGCTCGTCGGCGCGCTGGCGCAACAGGTCCTGCACGTAGACTTTCTCGGATTGATCACGCGAGAAGGCCAGGTCCAGGCGTTCGAGGTCGCCTGAAATCAGCCACTCCTGCAACTCGTCGCGACACAGGAAATCGTGCTCGCGGTTGCGCTCCCCGAACAATAGCCAGTGGCGCTGTTGCCCATCGGCGATCCGCGCCTTGAGCAAACTGCGCAGGCCGGCCAGGCCCGTGCCGTTGCCCAGCAAAATCATCGGTACCGGTTCGGCCGGCAGATGGAAACCGCTGTTACGCCGCACCCGCAGGCTGATGCTGCTGCCCACGGGGGCGTGTTCGGTCAGCCAGCCGGAGCCGATGCCCAGGCTGCCATCGGTGTGCAGTTGCTGGCGTACGATCAGTTCCAGCACGCCGTCGGCGGCAATTGAAGCGATGGAGTATTCGCGCATGGCCAGGGGCACCAGCGCGTCGACCAGCGCCTGGGCGTGCAGGCCAACCAGATGCGCGCGGTTCTCCGGCAGTTGGCGGGTGGCCAGTGCTTGCTCCAGTGGCTGCGACAGGTCATCGAGGTGCACGTTGGCGCGACCGTCGATTCCCAGGCCATCGAGGAAATGCTCGATGGCCCACGGGCAATTGCGCGGCATCACTTCCACCAGGTCACCGGCCAGCCAACTGCTGGTGCTCGGTGCGCTGAGGCCCAGCAGGTACACCGGCGCGCCGCTGCTGTCAGGGTTCATCAGGTCACGGCGCACCAGCGTCCAGTTGTCGTAGCTCGGTGCCTGCCAGGTGTCGACGGGGGCCTGTCCGGTCAGTTGGCTCAGTTGCTGCTGCCAGTGACGCAGGGCGTACGGGTCGCCGCTGTCGACTTCCACCGGGGTGAACAGGCTTTTGCCGCCATGCTCGCCCAGCCAGTTGTGCAGACGACGGGCGAAACCGCAGAAGTGCTGATACTGGCGATCACCGAGGCCCAGTACCGCGTAGTTCAAGCACTCCAGACTCAATGACTGGCCCAGCACTTTGCGTTCGAAACCGCGGGCGCTGTCCGGCGCATCGCCCTCGCCAAAGGTGCTGACCACGAACAGCGCGTTGCTGGAGTCCTGCAAGTCCTGTTCGCTGACGCTGGCCAGCGGCTGGACGTTCACCGGCACCCCGGCCGCCTGCAACTGGCCGGCGGTCTGCCACGCCAGTTGCTCGGCAAACCCGCTCTGGCTGGCGAAACCGATCAGCCACGCCGGAGCGTTGCCGGAGGGCTGTGCCAGGCCCTGGCGTGCGTCCTTGATCTGGCGTTTCTTGCGGCGTCGGTCCAGGTACAGCAACAACCCGGTGACGAAGAACAGCGGCATGGTCAGGGAACTGATCGTCAGGATGATGCGCCCGGTGATGCCGAAGTAACTGCCGGTGTGCAGCGCATAGATACTGGTCAGCAGCTGCCCGCCGAGGCGCTTGTCACTGTAACGGTCGTGGCGCTTGATCACGCCGGTGGCCGGGTCCAGGGTGATCTGGTTCAGGGCGCGGTCATGGGGCGAGTCTTTCAACAGGTAGAACACCGTCGCCGGCTGCCCGGCCACGGGCGGCATGCGTGTGTTGTAGAAGCTCAAACCAGGCCCAGCGGCGCTGTAGATGCTGCTCCACATGGCCGAATAATCGGCGGCAGGCGCCGGGCCGTCGGGTGCTGGACCCCGGTTGCGCACGCGCTCGTTCTGCGGCGAATCGGAGAGCAACTGCGTCAGCCCCTTGCTGTACCACTCGTAGGACCAGAACAACCCGGTCAAGGCTGAGAAAAGGTAAAACACCAGGCACCAGGTGCCCGCGACCGAATGCAGGTCCCAGTTGAAGCTGCGACCTTTTTTCTTCCAGTCGAGGGTCAGCCAGGCGCGCCAGCTTTTCCACTGACGAGGCCAGCGCAGGTACAAGCCGGACAGGCAGAAGAACAACAGGATCAAGGTACAGGCGCCCGTGATCTGCCGGCCGCTTTCACCCATGGCGAGAAAGCGGTGCAGTTGCAGCATCAGGCCGAAGAATTGCTGCCCGCTGGCGTCACCCATCAGTTCGCCGGTGTAAGGGTCGAATATGCGCATGGGGCCGCGACGCTCACCCGGCGGCGGGGTGAAGAAGGCACGGGCGGCGAGGTCGCTGTCGATGTTGACCGAGAGCATCGCGACTTTAAGCCCTGTGGCCGCTTCGACTTTCGCCACCAGCTCGGCGGGCGGCAGTACGCCGGCAACCTGTTTTTGCACCTGCAGCACTGAAGGATTGATGGCGTACAGGATTTCATCCTGAAACGAAACCAGCGCCCCGGTGATGCCCATCAGGGCCAGGACCAGTCCGGCACTGATGCCAAAAAACCAGTGCAACTGGAACAGGGTTTTCTTCAACACGTCGCTCGCCTTGTTCGTTCGAAAGTGATCATCACGGCGCGCATTATGAAGCCGTGGGTTGTCGAGAAACATTGTTTTCACGCAACAAAGCCCTGTTCATCTGGATGAACAGGGCTTGGCTGCTTTTCCCGCATCCTGTAGGGGCGAGCATGCTCCGGGCGGCGTTCCGACGATGGTGGTCAACGATCACGCGGGGGGCCTGACACCCAGCAGCGTTCTCGAGTCCAATCGCGAGCAAGCTCGCTCCTACAGGGGGCAGGGCAGTGTCCGGTTTTTTTAGAAGTGGAAATTGGTACTCAGCAGCGCCGTACGCCCGGCCGCCTGGTTGGCGAAATGGGTCGAGAAGGCCTTGTCGTAGTAGGTTTCGTCGGTCAGGTTCTGCACGTTCAATTGCAGGTCGATGTTCTTGGTCAGCTTGTAGGCGGCCATCGCATCGTAGCGAACGTAAGAATCAACCATGGTGGTGTTGGCGGTACTGCCAAACACGTCGTCGACATAGAAGGCGCCGCCGCCGATGGTCAGCTTCGGCGTCACCTGGTAGGTCGTCCACAGGCTGGCACTGTTCTTCGGCGTGTTCGGCAGTTCATTGCCGTTGTTGGCCTTGTTGGCCGGCAGATCACCGCCGTCAATTTGCTCGCTGTCCATGAAGGCGTAGCCTGCGAAGATTTGCCATTTGTCGGTGAGCTTGCCGCTGGCCGACAGTTCGAAGCCCTGCACGCGGGTCTTGCCGGCATTTTCGTAGGTCGTGGTGTTGACCTGGACGCGGGCGTTTTCCTTCTCGGTGCGGAACACGTCTGCGGTCAGCGACAGACGATCATTGAAGAAGTCCCACTTGGTACCAATCTCGTAGTTCTTGGTGGTTTCCGGCTCCATGTCGCTGCTCAGCAAGTTGCCGCTGCGATCCGGCGTACCGCTCAACGGGTTGCCGTCCTGGCCTTCGCCGAGGGTGGCGCCCGGTGGGGTCGCAGAGGTCGCATAAGAGGCGTAGATGCTGCCATTTGGCGCTGGCTTGTAGACCACGCCGAACTGACCGGTCACGAATTCGCTGACGTCGTCACCTTTGAAGGTGGTCGCGCCGGCGCCGTTGTAGCTCTTGTACTCGGTGTCGAAGTGGTCGTAGCGCAGGCCCATGTTGACCAGCCACTGCTCGGACAATTCCAGGGTGTCGAACACGTACAGCGCGTAGGTGTTGGCCTTGGTGTCGGTGCCAGCGTAGTTGCGCGAGATGGCGCCGTTCCACGGATCGTTCGGGTTCGGATTGGCCAGCGAGGTGCAGTTGAAACCGGTCGAGGCGCCCACAGGGCAGACGGTGGTCCTGCCGCCGTTGGCGGTGAAGCCAGTGGCGGTGGCGACGTTATAGCTGCTCTTCTGCGATTCTTCGTTCGACAGTTCAAGGCCAGTGGAGAAACTGTTCTTGAACCCGGCAATGTAGACGTCACCAAACAGGTCGGTCTGGTTGGTGGTGGTCTCGGTGTTGCTGACGCGGGTGTTGGCGCGGCGCCAGACGGTGCCACGGTTGACGTTGCCCTGGCTGTCATCCGGCTGGGTCAGGATGTAGTCCTGCATGCTGGTGCCGTGACGCAGGGTGTTCTTGATGGTCAGCGCGTCAGTCAGGTCGTGCTCGATGGCGAAGGTCGCGGTGTCGGTACGGCCTTTGCGGAAATCGCGGTCGGCCAGGCCGTAGAAGTTGCTGCTGTCGCCACCGTCATAGGGCTTGTCCGGATTGGCCTTGGTACGCGCTGCCGAACCCGCCGTCGGGATCGAATACGGAATGCCCGAATCCGGCGTGTCATTACTTTCCAGGTGATAGTAATCGAGGTTGACGCGGGTGTCGGTGCCCAAGCCGAACACCAGGGAAGGCGCAACGCCCCAACGGTCGTAGTCGACCTGGTCGCGACCGGCGACGTTGCTCTCGTGGCTCATCAGGTTCAAACGGCCAGCAGCGCTGTCGGTGAACTGGTAGTTGCCATCGAAGGTGTAACGCTGGGTCTGGTCGGAGCCCCAGGTGAAACCGCCATCCAGCGAGTTGCCCAGGTGGGCTTTCTTGCTCACCAGGTTGATCGTGCCGCCAGCCGCACCACGACCCCCAATGGCGGAGTTCGGGCCTTTGCTGACTTCGATGGATTCGACGGCGAAGATCTCACGGCTCTGCGAACCGGTGTCGCGGACGCCGTCCAGGTAGGTGTCGCCCTGGGCGTCGAAGCCGCGGATGAACGGACGGTCGCCCTGTGGGTTGCCACCTTCACCGGCACCAAAGGTGATACCTGGAACGGTGCGCAACGCGTCCTGCATGTTCAGTGCGCCAGTGTCCTTGAGGACTTGTTGCGGGATGACGGTTACCGAGCGCGGCGTGTCGACCAGCGGTGCGGTGTACTTGGGCGAAGAGGCTTTTTCGACGTTGTAACTGGTCGCGTCCTGGGCTTCGCCAGTGATGGATGTGGCATCCAGGGCAATCGCGCCGTTCGACGCTTTTGCGTCGGTCTTCTCGGCAGCGAACGCCATGTGGCCCGCAGAGCCGGCGGTCAGCGCCATGCCGATCGCAGAAGCGAGCAAACGCGGTGAGCTGACAGGTAATTGTGCTTGTTGGCGCGACATCGGAATTTTCCTTCCCCAAGGATTTGAGGCCGCGAAATATAGGGTAGACGCGTCTTTGTATCAATTGCGAAACGTTACTATTTGCATTGAATTTACATTCTTTACAATTTGCCCTTACGGTTTTTGGTGTTTCATTCGTCTGGTGGGTTTTACACTGACAATAAGAATCAATACCATTGCCATCCTTTTGCCTTCAGGACCGTTTCCATGCTGCTGCACATCAAGGGCTTGTTCACCAAAGACGAAGTGCGGCGCATCCGCGAGGCTCTGGAGCAGGCCGATTGGGCTGACGGGAAAATGACTGCCGGCTATCAGTCGGCCAAGGCCAAGCACAATCTGCAACTCCCCGAGGGCCATCCACTCGCCAAGGAAATTGGTGAGGCGATGATCGAGCGCCTGTGGAAAAACCCGCAATTCATGTCCGCGGCGCTGCCGCACAAAGTCTTTCCTCCGTTAGTGAACTGTTACACGGCGGGCGGCAGTTTTGACTTCCATATCGACAACGCCGTGCGCCAGCCCAAGGGCAGCGTCGAGCGCGTGCGCACCGACCTGTCCTCCACGCTGTTCTTCAGCGAGCCCGAGGATTACGACGGCGGGGAGCTGGAAATCCAGGACACCTACGGCGTGCAACGGATCAAGTTGCCGGCCGGCGACATGGTTCTGTATCCCGGCACCAGCCTGCACAAGGTCAATGCCGTCACCCGTGGCGCACGATTCGCGTCGTTCTTCTGGACGCAAAGCCTGGTACGCGAAGACAGCCAGCGAGCGCTCCTGTTCGAAATGGACGGAGCGATCCAGCAACTGACCCAGGACATGCCCGATCACCCTTCGCTGATCCGGCTGACGGGCACCTACCACAACCTGTTGCGCCGTTGGGTCGAGGTATGACGTTCCAGTTGCGCCGCGAAGAAGTGCTCGACGGCGAACGCCTCAGATCGATGCTCGACGAAAGCCCGGCGCGTGCGGCCCAGGCCATTCTGATGGCAGCCCGGGAAGGCGTTGTCGAGGCCCAGGCGCTGCTCGCGCAAATTCTGCTGGATGGGCAGGGTATCGCACAGGATCAGCCACTGGCGTTGCGCTGGTTTGACATCGCCGCCCGCCAGGGGCATCTGATGGCGCGTAACATGCTCGGCCGTTGCCATGAACATGGCTGGGGTTGTACGGCGAATGCAGCGATTGCAGCCGGGCATTATCGCATGGCGGCAGACGCAGGCCTGGATTGGGCGATGTACAACTACGCCAATCTGCTGGCCACCGGACGCGGAGTGCGGGAGGATCAGATGCAGGCCTTGCGGTTCTACCGGCAGGCAGCCGAACTCGGCCATGCGAAGTCGATGAATCTGTTGGGGCGTTATCTGGAAGAAGGGCGGTTTTGCCCGATGGATCTGCCGGCAGCCCGTGAATGGTATCGACGTGCGGCCGAGGGCGGAGACTTTCGTGGGCAGTTCAGTTTTGCCGCAGTGCTCGCCGATGAAGGCAACGTCGATGGCGCTGTGGACTGGCTGCGTCAGGCGTTGGTGGGTGGCAACCTGAATTTTCTGCGCGTCGCTGCACCGGCGCTGGCCAGTGCAACGGATTCACGCATTCGCTCGATGGCCGACAATTATGTCCGCCGCCAAGCCGAACTCGAAGATCCCCCCTGTAGGAGCGAGTTTATCGAGGCGTCGAACCGTCGCGATGGTAGTTCAGCCACCGCGGACATTCAGACTGCCCGCGGTGGCTAAGCCATCATCGCGAGCAAGCTCGCTCCTACAGGTGCGGCGTTATACGTAGAACGATTTCAGCGGCGGGAAGCCATTGAACTCAACCGCGCTGTAGCTGGTGGTGTAAGCGCCGGTCGACAGCCAATACAAACGATCACCAATGGCCAGGTTCAGGGGCAGACCGTACTTGTAGTTTTCGTACATGATGTCGGCGCTGTCGCAGGTTGGGCCGGCGATGACCACTTCTTCCATCTCGCCTTTTTTCTCGGTCCAGATCGGGAACTTGATGGCTTCGTCCATGGTTTCGATCAGGCCGGAGAACTTGCCCACGTCGGTGTACACCCAGCGCTCGACGGCGGTACGGGATTTACGGGCCACCAGTACCACTTCGCTGACCAGAATGCCGGCGTTGGCGATCAGCGAGCGGCCAGGTTCCAGGATGATTTCCGGCAGGTCATCACCGAAGTCTTCCTTGAGGAAACGGATGATTTCCTCGGCGTAGGTTTCCAGGCTGTTGGTACGGGTGATGTAGTTGGCCGGGAAGCCGCCACCCATGTTGATCAGCTTGAGGTGAATGCCGTCTTCTTCTTTCAAGCGCTCGAAGATCACCTTGACCTTGGCGATGGCCGCGTCCCAGACGCTGATGTCGCGCTGCTGCGAACCGACGTGGAACGAGATGCCGTAAGGCACCAGGCCCAGGTCGCGGGCGAGGATCAGCAGATCCATGGCCATGTCGGTCTGGCAGCCGAATTTGCGCGACAGGGGCCAGTCAGCGGTGGTCGAACCTTCGGTGAGGATGCGCACGTAGATCTTCGAGCCCGGTGCGGCCTTGGCAATGTTGCGCAGGTCGGCTTCGGAGTCGGTGGAAAATAGACGCACGCCCTTCTCGTAGAAGTAGCGGATGTCCTTGGACTTCTTGATGGTGTTGCCGTAGCTGATTCGGTCGGCGCTGACGCCGCGATCCAGCACTTTGTCCAGCTCGTAGATCGAGGCGATGTCGAAGCTCGAGCCTTTATCCTTGAGCAGGTCGATGATCTCGACGGCCGGGTTGGCCTTCACCGCGTAGTAGACTTTGGCGAACTCGAAACCGGCGCGCAGGTCATCGTAGGCCTGGGCGATCATCGCGGTGTCGATCACCACGAAAGGGGTTTCTTGCTTGTCGGCGAACGCCTTCATTTTCTGAAAAGTATCGCGCGCGAAATAGTCTTCGACCTGGATCGACATGCTGGGAACTCCTACTGGCAAACTAAAATTATCAATGGGTGCAAATGAACGCCCTCCGTATCCCCACTTTGGTTCGCCTACTTCCCAAGGCATGTCGCCGAAAGCAAAAAGGCCATGGGATGTGCAGCTTTCCCTTGGCCTTGCTGTCTCGTCGTCAGTACTTGAGCCGGATGGATCGTTTCCAGCATGGACGTTCGGCGCGAACTTTAGGGCGTGAGGGACTTGAGATCAACAAAAAATGTCGCGTTTTTGCACTCTTCTGACGTGCGTGACCGACATCACTCTTTGTAGCGGACAGAGATGACGGTCAGATGTTCCCCGGTGATTTTGAAGTGTTAAAAATACCTGCACGTTCGAAGCTTTTGTGCGCTTGATTGTAGGTAAGTACGTTAGCGGCAGCTTCGGCGACGTTGGCGGCGAGTGGGGTCTGTCGGAGGGGATTTGGCTTGCCGGGGAGGTAAAAAGAGGAGGGGGCCAGGGTTGCCAGTGTTGATATTTCTTTCCGGTGTGTGAAATGCGGAAAACATGGTCTTTTAATCGAGTAATTTTTGAATGCTAGATCGCCATCGCGACGGTGCGACGCTTCGCCAAGCCCGCTCCCACAGAGTTCGAGTCATACACAAAATTTGTGCATAGCCCAAATCACTGTGGGAGCGGGCTTGGCGAAGCGTCGCACCGCCGCGATGGCGTCAGATCAGACCGCCGCCACCTCGGCTGGCGAAACGATACTGGTCTTGCCGCCACGGGATTTACCCGAACTCAGGTATTCGGCAATCGACTCCTGGGTGACTTCCCCGAGGAACACTCGCTCCGCATCCATCACCGGCAGCCACGAGCGGTTGAACTCGTACATGCGCGACAACAGGATGCGCAGGTGTTCGTCGTAGGCCGCCGTGGCGTTGAACTCGCGCAGGTACTGGCCGCAGGTGCCGGTCTGACGATGCAGGTCACGGCGTCGTACATAGCCCAGTGCCTTGTTCTCAGCGTCGGTGACGACGACATAACGGCGGTCGTGCTCGTCCATCAACTCCAGCGCTTCGGCCACCGGCGTTTCCGGGCTGACCGATGGGGCATTGTCCGCCGCGTCCTCGGCTTTCACCAGCAGCAGTCGCTTGAGCGTGCTGTCCTGGCCAACGAAGTTGCTGACGAACTCGTCCGCCGGGTGCGCCAGCAGGGTGTCGGGGTGGTCGATCTGCAGCAGCTTGCCAGCGCGGAAGATCGCGATCTTGTCGCCCAGCTTGATGGCCTCGTCGATGTCGTGGCTGACCATGATCACGGTCTTGTTCAGCGCTCGCTGCATCTCGAAAAATTCGTTCTGGATCATCTCGCGGTTGATCGGGTCGACCGCACCGAAGGGTTCATCCATCAGCAACAGCGGCGCCTCGGCCGCCAGTGCGCGAATTACGCCGATCCGTTGCTGCTGGCCACCCGACAACTCCCGTGGATAGCGGTGCAGATACTGCTTGGGTTCAAGCTTGATCATGCTCATCAGCTCGCGGGCGCGGTCGTGGCATTTCTGTTTGTCCCAGCCGAGCAGTTTTGGCACGACCACGATGTTTTCCTCGATGGTCATGTTCGGGAACAGGCCGATCTGCTGGATCACGTAGCCGATGTTGCGGCGCAGCGTCACTTCGTCGAGGTCGGTGGTGTCTTCGCCGTTGATGAAGATCTTGCCCGAGGTCGGCTTGATCAGGCGATTGATCATCTTGAGCGTGGTGCTTTTGCCGCAACCCGATGGCCCGAGGAATACACAGATTTCGCCTTCGTTGACGGTCAGGCTGACCGAGTCCACGGCTTTTACGTCTTTGCCATTGCTTTGGAAGGTCTTGCTGAGGTTTTGAAGTTCGATCATTTGAGGAGTCCTTTTGGAGTCAACGAGCGTTGTAGCCATTGCAGGATCAAGTCGGCAAAGATGGCCAGGAGGCTGACCAGTACGGCGCCGACGATCAGCATCGACATGTCGCTGCGGCTGATGGAGGCGAGGATGAGTACGCCGAGACCGCCGGCACCGATGGTGGCGGCGATGGTCATGACACCGATGTTCATGACCACGGCGGTGCGCACACCGGCGAGGATCACCGGCACCGCGATCGGCAGTTCGACCATGCGCAGGCGCTGGCCGAAGGTCATGCCGATGCCGCGCGCAGCCTCACGGATGCCCGGCTCGACGCCGGTCAGGGCCAGGTAGGTGTTGCGCATGATCGGCAGCAGGGAATAAAGAAACACGGCGGTGATCGCCGGCATGGGCCCCAGGCCCTGGCCGAACTTGGAGTAGAACGGCAGCAGCAGGCCGAACAGGGCAATCGACGGCACGGTCAGCAGCACCGTGGCACTGGCTTGCAGAGGGCCGGCGAGTGTCGGGAACCGTGTCATCAGAATGCCCAGCGGTACGCCGACCACAATCGCCAGGGTCACGGCGATGCCGACCAGGGTGATGTGCTGCCAGGTCAGGTGCAGGACCTGTGACCAGTCGAGGTGGGAAAAGGCGTTGAAGAATTCCATGGCTCTTCCTCCTTAGTTGATAGGGTGCTGGCGCAGGAAATCAGCGGCCACGGTGGAAGGGCTCTGGTGATCGACATCGACCCGCGCGTTGAGCTCGCGCATGGTGTTGTCGTCGAACAGCTCGGCCAGTGGCTTGAGTTGTTCAGCCAGTTGCGGGTGGGCGTCGAGAAACGCCTGACGCACCACCGGTGCGGCGGTGTAGTCCGGGAAGTAATGCTTGTCGTCTTCCAGCAGCTTCAGCTTGAAGGCGTTAAGGCGTCCGTCGGTGGTGTAGACCAGACCGGCAAATACCTGAGCATTGCGCAATGCGGTGTAGACCAGGCCGGCGTCCATCTGGCGGATGTTCTTGCGTGTCAGGTTCATGTCGTACAGTGCGACCATGCCCGCCAGGCCGTCGGAGCGGTTGGCGAACTCGGTGTCCAGGGCCACGAGGTTGTTGGTCTCGGCCTCCTGGCGCAGCACTGTGTTCAGGTCGCTGACGGTGTTGATCTGCGGGTACTCATCAGCGACTTTTTTCGGCAGGGCGAGGGCGTAGGTGTTGCTGAATTTCGACGGAGTCAGCCAGACCAGGCCTTTCTTGGCGTCGAGTTCTTTCACCCGGGCGTAGGACTGTTCGCTGTCGAGTTTTTCAGTGACGTGGTTGTAGGCCACCAGCGACACGCCGGTGTATTCCCAGAGCATGTCCAGTTGTCCGCTTTCGTGGGCGCTGCGGGCCAGGTTGCTGCCCAGACCGCCGGTGACCTGCACGTCGTAACCCTTGGTGCGCAGGTATTGCGAGGTGATTTCCGCCAACAGGGTCTGTTCGGTGAATACCCGGGCGCCGATGCGCAACAGCGGTTTTTCCGCCGCTTGGGCAAAACCTGCGAGCAGCAGGATGCCGCCCAGTATCAAGCATAATTTTTTCATGACGATTCCTTTGCCGAGGCTTAAGACGGGCGCAAGCCGCGTTCGAGCCAGAGGCGGCTGGCGAGTGTCACCAGGCCGTCGAGCAGCAGCGCCAGCAGGGCGGTGCAAGCCGCGCCGAGCAGGAGTTGCGGCTGATTGTTCAGGGCGATGCCGGGGAAAATCAGGCTGCCCAGGCTGTTGGCGCCGATCAGGAACGCCAGCGGTGCGGTGCCGACGTTGATCGCCAGGGACACGCGCACGCCACCGATGATGATCGGCACGGCGTTGGGCAGTTCGACTTTCCACAGCACCTGGCGCGGGGTCATGCCGATGCCGGTGGCGGCTTCCTTGAGCGAGCCCTGCACGTTTTTCAGGCCTTCATAGGTGTTGCGCACGATGGGCAGCAGCGAGGCGAGGAACAGGGCGAAGATGGCGGGGCCACTGCCGATGCCCAGAATACCCAGGGCGATGGCGAGTACGGCGAGCGGCGGCACGGTGTTGCCGATGTTGAAGATTTGCATGAAGCGTTCAGCACGGCCCACCATCGACGGGCGGCTGAGAAAGATGCCGGCGGGAATTCCCACGACAAGGGCCGCCAGCATCGAGGCCAGGACCAGAATCAAATGCGCTTGGAGGTAAAACAATAAATCGTCGCGGTACTGTTGAATCGTGTTGATGCCAATCCAGTGGACCAGCAGGGCCAGAAGGGCGACCGCAACCGCACCTCCTACCAGCCCTTTGCCATAGCGAATAGCCACAGGCGGACTCCTGTTTTCTTTTGTCGGCGAACGCAGTCCCATGTGGCAGGCCATGACTGGCTGCCGGGCAGGACGTTCGCGAGAAGCAGCTCGTCATGTACCGTCCGCCTCCCTGTAGGAGCGAGCATGCTCGCGATGGACGTCAACGATAACGTTGGCTGTCTGATACCCAGCGGTGTCTGGGCTACCATCGCGAGCATGCTCGCTCCTACAGGGGCGGCGTTCAGCTCAATCGAGCCATGAGCGCAGCCTCGTCAGGCTAACTTGCTGATTTTCCAGCCCCTGATACGAGTGTCGTAGCAGGGGAGTGGACGCCTCCACCTTTAAAAGGTTCCATAATTAGCAGCATTTGGCCACCCTTCATCCTCGCCCGGCGCTTTGCATTGACAGCAAAGCGCCGGGCGAGCGGTGGTCCGACGCCTTCGGTTTACGCTATACTCGCCGCCCTTTTTTGAATCACCGCCAGGCGATTTTCCATGACCAGACAGGCCGCCGAAGTCGCGAAGCGCCGCACTTTTGCCATTATTTCCCACCCCGACGCCGGTAAAACCACCATCACCGAGAAGCTGTTGCTGATGGGCAAGGCGATTGCGGTCGCGGGTACGGTGAAGTCCCGTAAGTCGGACCGCCATGCCACGTCCGACTGGATGGAAATGGAAAAGCAGCGGGGTATCTCGATTACCACGTCGGTCATGCAGTTCCCGTATCGCGAACACATGATCAACCTGCTCGACACCCCGGGCCACGAAGACTTCTCGGAAGATACCTATCGCACCCTGACTGCGGTGGACTCCGCGTTGATGGTGCTCGACGGCGGTAAAGGTGTAGAGCCACGGACCATCGCGTTGATGGACGTCTGCCGTCTGCGCGATACGCCGATCGTCAGCTTCATCAACAAACTTGACCGTGACATCCGCGATCCGATTGAACTGCTCGACGAAATCGAGGCGGTTCTCAAGATCAAGGCTGCGCCGATCACCTGGCCGATTGGTTGCTACCGGGATTTCAAGGGTGTGTATCACCTCGCCGGCGACTACATCATTGTCTACACCGCCGGTCACGGTCACGAACGCACCGAAACCAAGATCATCGAGAAACTCGACTCCGACGAGGCGCGTGCGCACCTGGGCGATGAGTACGAGCGTTTCCTCGAGCAACTCGAACTGGTGCAGGGCGCCTGCCACGAGTTCAACCAGCAGGAGTTCATCGACGGCCAGATGACCCCGGTGTTCTTCGGTACCGCGCTGGGCAACTTCGGCGTCGATCACGTGCTCGATGCCGTGGTGGACTGGGCACCGCGCCCACTGCCACGGGTAGCCAACGAGCGCACCGTGGAACCGGTGGAAGAGAAGTTCTCGGGCTTCATCTTCAAGATCCAGGCGAACATGGACCCGAAACACCGCGACCGGATCGCATTCATGCGTATCTGCTCGGGCAAGTACGAAAAAGGCATGAAGATGCGCCACGTGCGCACCGGCAAGGACGTGCGCATCGGCGACGCCCTGACGTTCTTCTCTTCCGAGCGAGAGCAACTGGAAGAGGCGTTTGCAGGCGACATCATCGGTCTGCACAACCACGGCACCATCCAGATCGGTGATACCTTCACCGAAGGTGAGTCCCTGGGCTTCACCGGTATCCCACACTTCGCCCCGGAACTGTTCCGTCGCGTGCGCCTGCGCGACCCGCTTAAATCCAAGCAACTGCGCCAGGGCTTGCAGCAGTTGGCGGAAGAGGGCGCCACCCAGGTGTTCTTCCCGGAACGCAGCAACGACATCATCCTTGGCGCCGTGGGTGTGCTGCAGTTCGACGTGGTCGCCAGCCGCCTGAAGGAAGAATACAAGGTCGAGTGCTCCTACGAGCCGATCACCGTGTACTCCGCGCGCTGGATCGATTGCAGCGACAAGAAGAAACTCGAGGAATTCTCCAACAAGGCCGTGGAAAACCTGGCCGTCGACGGTGGCGGTCACCTGACCTACCTTGCCCCGACCCGCGTCAACCTGGCCCTGATGGAAGAGCGCTGGCCCGACGTGAAATTCCGCGCAACGCGTGAGCATCACTAAGCGCTGAACGGCTACACCCAAAGCCCCGTCGCGAAAGCCTCGGGGCTTTTTGTTAGCTGCACACCCGACCCTGTAGGAGCGAGCATGCTCGCGATGACGGTGTGTCAGTCTACATTTGTGTTATTTGACACACCGCCTCGCGAGCAATCGAGCGTCGACCGGCTGCTCCTACAGGTGACCATCGCCAATTCGAAATAAGGGTTATGCCAAAGCAATCTCTCCGCCCATGGCATTTCAGGCTCCCCACCCGCGTCCTATCTGGAGAAGCACCCCAATCAGGACTAGATTTTATTCAGCGCGGGAAGGAGGAGATCGGCCATGAACAGATTGTTTCGCGTTTTACTGATGTTGAAGGTATTGGTGATGCTGTCCTTCGGGACGTCGATGGCGTGGGCCGAGTGTGAGGACCACGACACGCAGGCCTCGAGTGGGCCGGTGGGGCATGCCGGGTTGATGATTGCCAAATCGGAGTCTGAGCCGGGCGATCAGGGGCAGGGAGGCAGCGAGGGGGATGATGACTCGACTACCGATGACCCGGATAGCGGTGATGAGGATGACGAAGGTTCGACGTAATCAACCCAACTGATTACACACATACAACTGTGGGAGCGGGCAAGTCGAATCGTCGCACCGCCGCTCCCACAGGTTTTCCAACAGGTCGTTATTTCTTCAGGCTGCCGTTACAAAAACTGCTCCGCATAGTGGCAAGCCACCTGGCGGCTATCGAGTGGACGCAGCAGCGGCTCTTCCGTGCTGCAACGCTCGGTCGCATACGGGCAGCGCTTGTGGAAGGCGCAGCCTGGTGGCGGGTTCAGCGGGTTGGGCAGTTCGCCCACGATCTTGATTTTCGGCTTGGACGGATCCGGGTGGATGGTCGGTGTCGCCGAGAGCAAGGCCTGGGTGTACGGGTGCAGTGGACGGGCGTAGATGTCCTCTTTCGGACCGATTTCCACCGGGCGACCGAGGTACATCACCATCACGTCGTCGGCCACGTGTTGCACCACGGCCAGGTTGTGGGAGATGAACACGTAACCGGTGTTGAACTCCTGCTGCATGTCCATGAACAGGTTCAGCACCTGGGCCTGGATCGACACGTCGAGCGCCGAGGTGGGTTCGTCCGCCACCAGCACCTTGGGTTGCAGCATCATGGCGCGCGCCAGGGCGATGCGCTGGCGCTGACCGCCAGAGAACATGTGCGGATAACGCTGGTAGTGCTCGGGACGCAAGCCGACCTGCTTCATCATCGCCTGGACCTTCTCGCGACGCTCGGCGGCACTGAGGCTGGTGTTGATCAGCAAAGGTTCGGCCAGTTGATCACCGATTTTCTGCCGTGGGTTGAGCGAGGCGTACGGGCTCTGGAACACCATCTGTACGTCTTTACGCAGTTGCTTGCGCTGGGCCTTGTCGGCGCCGGCCACTTCCTGGCCGGCGATCTTCAGCGAACCCGAGGACGGCTCCTCGATCAGTGTCAGGGCGCGGGCCAGGGTGGATTTGCCACAACCGGATTCACCGACGACCGCGAGGGTCTTGCCGGCTTCCAGTTCGAACGACACGCCGTTCAGGGCGCGCACGGTGGCGTGGCCCTTGAACAGGCCACGGGACACTTCGTAGTGACGGGTGAGGTCGCGGGCGGTAAGTACGACGGCCATTACGCCACCTCCTGGTTCAGCGGATAGAAGCAGCGAGCGAGGCTGTTGCTTTTCGGGTCAAGGGCTGGACGCTGCGCGCGGCAGTTGTCCTGCACGTACGGGCAGCGTGGCGACAGCAGGCAGCCTTGTGGGCGGTCGTAGCGACCGGGCACGATGCCGGGCAGGGTCGAGAGGCGCGAGGCACCCAGGCTGTGCTCCGGAATCGCCTTGAGCAGCGCTTCGCTGTAGGGGTGCGCCGGGATGTCGAACAGTTGCGGCACCTGGCCCACTTCCACAGCCTGGCCGGCGTACATCACGCACACACGCTGGGCGGTTTCAGCGACCACCGCGAGGTCGTGGGTGATCAGCACCAGGCCCATGTTCTGCTCTTTCTGCAACGCCAGCAGCAGTTCCATGATCTGCGCCTGGATGGTCACGTCCAACGCGGTGGTCGGCTCGTCGGCGATCAGCAGTTTCGGCTCGCCGGCAATCGCCATGGCGATCGCGACTCGCTGGCTCATGCCGCCGGACAGTTGATGCGGGTAGGCGTCCATGCGGCTGGCCGCGCCCGGGATTTCAACTTTTTCCAACAACTCGATGGCACGCTTGCGCGCGGCCTTGCCGGACATGTTCAGGTGCAGGCGCAGCACTTCCTCGATCTGGAAGCCCACGGTGTAGCTGGGGTTCAGCGCGGTCATCGGGTCCTGGAACACCATCGCCAGGTCTTTACCGACGATCTGCCGACGCTGGCGATTGCTCAGCTTGAGCATGTTCTGGCCGTCAAAGCTCAACGAGTCGGCGGTCACGATGCCCGGGTGCTCGATCAAGCCCATCAGCGCCATCATGGTTACGGACTTGCCGGAACCGGACTCGCCAACGATGGCCAGCACTTCGCCCTTGTCCACCTTGAGGTCGAGGCCGTCGACCACCGGGGTGGCGTTCTTGTCGCCAAAGCGAACGTTGAGATTCTTGATTTCTAGCAGTGACATGGGAATCTCCTCAGGCGGCGTTCTTGAGTTTCGGGTCCAGCGCGTCGCGCAGGCCGTCACCCATCAAGTTGATTGCCAGCACGCTGAGCAAAATGGTCAAACCAGGCAGGCTCACGACCCACCAGGCGCGTTCGATGTAGTCGCGGGCCGAAGCCAGCATGGTGCCCCACTCAGGGGTTGGCGGTTGTACGCCAAGGCCGAGGAAGCCCAGAGCGGCGGCATCGAGAATCGCCGAGGAGAAGCTCAAGGTGGCCTGGACGATCAGCGGTGCCATGCAGTTGGGCAGCACAGTGATGAACATCAGGCGAGGCAGGCCGGCACCGGCCAGGCGGGCGGCCGTCACGTAGTCGCGGTTCAGCTCGCCCATCACAGCAGCGCGGGTCAGGCGCACATAGGACGGCAGGGACACCACGGCGATGGCGATCACAGTGTTGATCAGGCCTGGGCCGAGGATGGCGACGATCGCCACGGCCAACAGCAGGGACGGCAGGGCGAGCATGATGTCCATCAGGCGCATGATGGTGGGGCCGAGCAGTTTCGGGAAAAATCCCGCGAACAGGCCCAGCAGGATCCCCGGGATCAATGACATCACCACCGACGACAAACCGATCAGCAGCGACAGGCGCGAACCCTGGATCAGGCGCGACAGCAGGTCACGGCCCAGTTCATCGGTGCCGAGCAGGAACTGCATTTGCCCACCTTCGAGCCATGCCGGAGGCGTCAGCAGGAAGTCACGGTATTGCTCGCTTGGATTATGCGGGGCGACCCATGGCGCGAAGATCGCGCAGAAAATCACCAGCAGCATGAACAGCAGGCCGGCAACGGCGCCTTTGTTCTTGGCGAACGCTTGCCAGAATTCTTTGTACGGCGAGGGGTACAGCAGGCTTTGATCCGCGGAAGCGGCGGTGGCTACTGAGGAAGTTGGAGTGCTCATGAATATTGACCTCAGCGCTGATGACGGATGCGTGGGTTGGCAAAGCCGTAGAGGATGTCCACCACGAAGTTGACCAGAATCACCAGGCAGGCGATTAACAGGATGCCGTTTTGTACCACCGGGTAGTCACGGGCGCCGATGGCTTCGATCAGCCATTTGCCAATGCCTGGCCAGGAGAAGATGGTTTCAGTCAGGACCGCACCTGCCAGCAGGGTGCCGACTTGCAGGCCGACCACGGTCAGTACCGGGATCAGCGCGTTGCGCAGGCCATGCACGAACACCACGCGCGACGGCGACAGGCCCTTGGCCTTGGCGGTACGGATGTAGTCTTCGCGCAGTACTTCGAGCATCGACGAACGGGTCATACGCGCGATCACCGCCAGCGGGATGGTGCCGAGCACGATGGCCGGCAGGATCAGGTGATGCAGGGCGTCGAGGAACGCGCCTTCTTCGTCGGCCAGCAAGGTGTCGATGAGCATGAAGCCGGTGCGTGGCTCGATGTCATACAGAAGGTCGATCCGCCCGGATACCGGGGTCCAGCCCAGGGAAACGGAGAAGAACATGATCAGGATCAGGCCCCACCAGAAGATAGGCATCGAGTAACCCGTCAGGGAGATGCCCATCACACCATGGTCGAACAGCGAGCCTCGCTTGAGCGCCGCGATCACTCCGGCCAGCAGGCCGAGAATGCCGGCAAACAGCAGCGCGGCCATGGACAGTTCCAGGGTCGCGGGAAACAGGGAGGTGAACTCGGTCCAGACGCTTTCACGGGTACGCAGGGATTCCCCCAGGTCGCCGTGGGCCAGTTTCCCGACATAGTCCAGGTACTGGGCGTAGAGCGGTTTGTTGAGACCAAGGCGTTCCATTGCCTGAGCGTGCATTTCGGGGTCGACCCGACGTTCTCCCATCATGACTTCCACAGGATCGCCAGGGATCATGCGAATCAACGCGAAAGTCAGCAACGTGATGCCGAAGAACGTGGGGATCAACAACCCCAGTCGGCGGGCAATAAAACTAAACATTGTGCGGTGTACCTCATCAGCCGGTTAGGCGTGCCTGGTGTCCCTGGGGTCAGGGACACCGGGAGTTTTCTTATTTACTTCACCTGGGTGGTGGCGAAGTTATTCGTGGTCAGTGGGCTAATGTGATAGCCCTCTACGTTGTTGCGCATTGCGGTGAACATTCTAGTGTGTGCAAGGCTGATCCATGGCTGGTCCTGGTTGAAGAGCGCCTGGGCCTGCTCATACAGGGCCGCGCGTTCGGCCGGGTCGGTTTTCTCCCGGGCCTGGTCGAGCAGGGCCTGAAACTTGTCGTTACACCAGCGCGCGTAGTTTTCGCCGTTTTTCGCCGCCTCGCAACTCAGTAGAGGCGTAAGGAAGTTGTCCGGGTCGCCGTTGTCGCCCGCCCAACCGGCGGAAACCATATCGTGCTCGCCGTTTTTCGCGCGTTTGAGCATTTCGCCCCATTCCATCACGCGGATGTCGATCTTGATCCCGATCTTGGCCAGGTCGGCCTGCATCATCTGCGCACCGAGCATCGGATTGGGGTTGGTCGCACCGCCACCGTTGCGGGTGAACAGGGTGAACGTGGTGCCTTCCGGCACGCCGGCTTCCTTGAGCAGGGCGCGGGCCTTGTCCAGGTCACGGGCCGGGTTTTTCAGGTCGTGGTTGTAGCCTAGCAGGGTGTCCGGATACGGGTTGACGGCGACGGTCGCATTGCCCTTGCCAAACAGCGCGTTGACGGCCGCTTCCTTGTCGAAGGCAATGTCGATGGCTTTGCGCACACGGACATCGCTCAGGTATTTGTGCTGGGTGTTCATGGCGATGTAGGCGACGGTCATCGCGTTCATTTCATCGACCTTGAGTTTTGGATCTTTCTTGATGCTCGGAATGTCATCGGGCTTGGGGTACAGCGCAACCTGGCACTCGTTGGCCTTGAGTTTTTGTAGACGCACGTTGTTGTCGGTGGCGATCGCGAAGATAAGCGATTCGGCCGGGACCTTGCCACGGAAGTACTCCGGGTTGGCCTTGAAGCGCACCTGGGCGTCCTTGTTGTAGCGCTGGAAGACGAACGGCCCGGTACCGATTGGCTTGCTGTTCAGGTCGCCCGTCTTGCCGGCCTTGAGCAACTGGTCGGCGTATTCGGCCGGGTAGATCGAGGAAAACGCCATGGCGATGTCGGCCAGGAAGGGCGCTTCGCGGCGGGTCAGGGTGAACTTGACCGTGTTGTCGTCGACTTTCTCGACGCTTTTGAGCAGCTCTTTGAAGCCCATGCTTTCAAAGTAGGGGAAGCCCACGCTCGATTTGTCATGCCACGGGTGTTTCGGGTCCAGCTGGCGCTGGAAACTCCAGACCACGTCGTCGGCATTCATGTCGCGGGTCGGCTTGAAGTATTCGGTGGTGTGAAACTTGACACCTTTGCGCAGATGGAACGTGTAGGTCAGGCCATCTTCGCTGATGTCCCAGGAGTCGGCCAGGGCCGGAACCACATCGGTGGTGCCAGGCTTGAAGTCGGCCAGGCGATTGAAAATGGTTTCAGCCACCGCGTCGGCTGTGACTGCAGTCGTGTACTGAACCATGTCGAAGCCTTCCGGACTGTTTTCGGTACAAACCACCAGGGGTTTGGCCGAGACACCCACCGCAACACTCAGCAAGGCGGCTGCGACGGCCGCACGTAGGGGAAGCATTTTCATCGAGAACCCTCTGCAATCGGTTAGAAAACAAAAAGCCGTGCGGCTTGGTTGAATCAGCCGCACGGCAGGTGCGTTACAGAATGTTGAACGGGATGGTGGTCACGAGACGGAACTCGTTGATGCTGCCATCGGACTGGTTTTCGCTGGCGCGGTGAGTGGTGTAGGTCGCGCGGATAGCGGTGGCCTTGAGCGGGCCACTCTGAATGGCGTAGGACGTACCAATGCCGTATTCGTAATGGTGTTCGCCGTCCATTGTCTTCACGTCGCCGTAGCCGGTGCTGTTGTAGTGAGTACCGTCGATACCCCAGCCGCGAGCCTGGTAGATGTTGAACTTCAGGCCAGGTACGCCGTATTCAGCCATGTTCAGGCCGTAGGCGATCTGGAACGATTTCTCGTTCGGGCCGTTGAAGTCCGACAGCAGGGAGTTGGCGAGGTAAATGCCGTTGGTTTCGTGCAGGTAGTCGAAGTATTCGTTACCGTTCACTTGCTGGTACGAGAAGGTCAGGCTATGAGCCTGGTGGGTCAGGCCGAGCGACAGGGAGTAGGTGTCGTTGTCGATCTGGCCCAGCTTGGCTTTACCTTCGTCTACGGTTTTGTAGTAGTTCAGGCCAGTGGTCAGGCTCAGCTCCTGGCTGTCACCCAATACGTGGCTGGCGCCGAAGTAGTACTGGTTCCAGAAGTCTTCGGCCTGGGTGGCCCAGAGGCTGGTAGTCAGGCTTTCCAGCGGATTGTAAGTGATGCCGCCGGTGTAGATGTGATCGGACTCAACGCTGCGGGTGCCGTACTCTGAGCGGAATTTTTGCTGGCTCTGTTCCATACGTGGCGAGACGCGGTCAAAGGTCGCGAAATCGAAGGTCAGATTGTCCAACTCGCCGATTTTCAGCGCGCCACCCTGGAAGCTCGAAGGCAGCGCACGGTTGCCGATGGTGTCGACTTGCGGGCTGCTGTAGCTCATGCGACCCACTGTCAGGGTGCTGTTGGAGATGCGCGCCTTGACGTTGGCCAGGCCCAGTTTGCTCCACTGATCGACGGCGTCGCCATCGGAGTGGGCGAGGGTACGGTTGGAACCGCCCTTGATGTCTTCGCGGCTACGATCCAGCGCGATGGCATTGTACGCCGCGACTTCAGTGCTCAAGCCTACGGTGCCTTGGGTGAAGCCCGAGGTGTAGTTGAGGATGGTGCCCTGGACCCAGTTGATCCGGCGAGTACCGGTCTCGGTGACTCCGTGGCGCTCGTAGGTGTAGAAGCCGCCACGCTGCTTGTCCTCGTTCGAGTACCAGTTACGGGTCGTACCGCTCAAGGACTGGCCATCGATGAAGCCGGTCGCTTCGCTCTGTGCACTTTTCTCTTTCACGGTAACCGGTGTGAAGGCTTGGCTTTGGGTTTCCGCGTAAGCCGTGGCGGTGATGCTACTGATGGCCAGGGCCAGTATCGCGGTGCTGCTCAGTTTCATGGGTGAAGCTCCTTAACTTTCTTTTTTTTATGCCGGTTTTTTGTGGTGGTCCGGCTACTTGGTTGGAACTCATTCACGCAGTGCAAACGTTTGCCTTGTGCCAAATTGGCGGATTACGGCAATACGCCTGCATGAGGGCGCAAGGCGCCCCCGGGCGTTTAGCTACACGGTTTGGTTATTTATCGATGCTGACACCCGAGAACACGTTGCGGCCGAAGGGGCTCACCTTGAAGCCTTCGACTTTGGCGCTTAACGGCTGGTTGACCGTCGAGTGAGCGACAGGCGTGATTGGCACTTGCTGCTTGAGCAGTTGCTGGGCCTGTTTGTAGAGCACGGTGCGCTGGTCGCGATCAGTGACGATCTTGGCCTGTTTGATCAGCTTGTCGTAAGCCGGGTCACACCATTGGGAGTAGTTGTTGCCGCCGATGGCATCGCAGCTGTACAGCGTGCCCAGCCAGTTGTCCGGGTCACCGTTGTCACCGGTCCAGCCAATCAGGCTGATGTCGTGTTCGCCATTCTTGGTGCGCTTGATGTACTCGCCCCATTCGTAGCTGACGATCTTCACCTTGAGGCCAATCTTCGCCCAGTCGGCCTGGAGCATCTCGGCCATCAGCTTGGCGTTGGGGTTGTATGGACGCTGCACCGGCATTGCCCACAGAGTGATTTCGGTGCCTTCCTTGACGCCGGCGGCCTTGAGCAGTTGCTTGGCTTTTTCCGGGTTGTAGGCGGCGTCCTTGATAGTGTCGTCGTAGGACCATTGGGTGGGTGGCATGGCGTTGACCGCCAACTGCCCGGCGCCCTGGTAGACCGCGTTGAGAATGCCCTGCTTGTTCACCGCCATGTCCAGCGCCTGGCGCACTTCGAGCTGGTCGAACGGTTTGTGGCGCACGTTGTAGGCGATGTAGCCGAGGTTGAAACCCGGCTTCTCGATCAGGGTGAGTTTCGGGTCATTCTTGAGTGCATCGACGTCGGCGGGGCGGGGGTGCAGGGTGATCTGGCACTCATTGGCCTTGAGCTTTTGCACGCGCACCGAGGCGTCGGTGTTGATGGCAAAAATCAGGTTGTCGAGTTTGACCCGGCTCGGGTCCCAGTACTGCTTGTTGCCGCTGTAACGGATGTTGGAGTCTTTCTGATAGCTCTTGAACACGAACGGCCCGGTGCCGATCGGCTTCTGGTTGATCTCGCTGGGTTTGCCCGCGGCCAGCAATTGGTCGGCGTATTCGGCGGACAGGATGGAAGCGAAACTCATGGCGATGTTCTGGATGAACGCGGCGTCCACGCTGTTGAGCGTCATGACCACGGTCAGCGGCCCGGTCTTTTCGACCTTGGCAATGTTCTTGTTCAGGCTCATCCCGTTGAAGTAAGGGAATTCGGTGGGGTAGGCCTTACGGAAAGGATGTTGCGGGTCGAGCATGCGATTGAAGGTGAAGAGCACGTCGTCGGCGTTGAAATCGCGTGTCGGCGTGAAGTACTTGGTGGTGTGAAATTTCACTCCTTCACGCAAGTGGAAGGTGTATTTGAGACCGTCCTCGGAAATATCCCAGCTCTTCGCCAGCCCCGGTACCACGTTGGTCGCGCCTTTTTCGAACTCGGCCAACCGGTTGTACAACGGTTCGGCGGCATCATTATCGGTGGCGGTGGTGTACTGCGCGGTGTCGAAGCCCGCCGGGCTGCCTTCAGAGCAAAACACCAGACTGTTATTGGCGGCATGGCTCATGGAAGTGGCGGCCAACAGGCCGGTGCCCAGCAATGCGGATAAAACCAAGGTATGGCGCATGACGCTCCCTCTTTCTTTTCGCTAAGTGTTCAATGAACTGCAGCCCCGTCCGGGGGCATGGCAGCCTTTTTGATTTCAAACCATGACGAGCAGCAGTCAGCCGATAGCCTGCACATACACTGTTCAGATACCGACGGTAAGAGCCGAAGGTCTGTCAGTAAATGCGAAAAGTCCTAAAAACTTGTGGGAAAGTTCAACGCACCAGGCACCGCTGCCGTAATACTCAGCGGAATTGGATGTAGGTAATTTCCCAGTCTATCGGCAGACAAAACGGCGGCGACGTTATAAGCGTCGCCGCCGCCCGGTCTTATTTGCTGACGCTGACGCCGTAGAAGGAGTTCAAGCCAAACGGGCTGATCTTGAAGTCCTGCACGTTGGCGCGCATGGGTTGGAACACCGTCGAGTGAGCGATTGGTGTCATTGGAACAGCGTCCTTGAGGACGTGTTGCGCCTGCTTGTACAGTTCGGTGCGCTTGGCCTGGTCCGAAGTACGCTTGGCTTGCTTGACGATGTCGTCAAACTTCTTGTCGCACCACTTGGAGAAGTTGTTGCCTTCCAGCGAGTCGCAACCGAACAGCACGTTGAGCCAGTTGTCCGGGTCACCGTTATCACCGCTCCAGCCAATCAGCATCGCGCCGTTTTCACCACCTTTGGAGCGCTTGATGTACTCGCCCCACTCGTAGCTCTGGATCTTGACCTTCAGGCCGATCTTGGCCCAGTCGGACTGCAGCATTTCAGCCATCAGCTTGGCGTTCGGGTTATACGGACGCTGTACCGGCATGGCCCACAGGACGATCTCGGTACCTTCCTTGACGCCCGCTTCCTTGAGCAGCGCTTTGGCTTTCTCAGGATCGTACTTGGCATCCTTGATAGTGGTGTCGTAGGACCATTGGGTAGGCGGCATGGCGTTGACCGCCAGTTGGCCAGCACCCTGGTAGACAGAGTCGATGATCTGCTGCTTGTTCACTGCCATGTCCATGGCCTGGCGTACTTTCAGCTCGGCCATCGGGTTCGGCTTGTCGTCGCCCTTGATCTTGGGCATCACGTTGTAGGCGATGTAGCCAAGGTTGAAGCCGGCCTGTTCAGGCATCTTCAGTGTCTTGTCTTCTTTCAGTGCCTTCAAGTCGGCTGGACGCGGGAACAGGGTGACCTGGCACTCGTTCTTCTTCAGCTTCTGGATACGCACCGACGGGTCGGTGGTGATGGCGAAGATCAGGTTGTCGATCTTCACGTCTTCAGGCTTCCAGTAGTCCTTGTTCCCGGTGTAGCGGATGTTGGAGTCTTTCTGGTAGCTCTTGAACACGAACGGGCCAGTGCCGACCGGTTTCTGGTTGATGTCGGCAGCCTTGCCTTCCTTGAGCAGCTGGGCAGCGTACTCGGCGGACTGCACGGAGGCGAAGCTCATGGCCATGTTCTGGATGAACGCGGCATCAACGTCCTTGAGGGTGAACTTGACCGTGTGATCGTCGACTTTATCGATCTTGGTGATGTTGGTATCCATCCCCATGTCGGTGAAGTACGGGAATTCGGTCGGGTACGCCTTACGGAACGGGTCATCCTTGTTAATCATGCGATTGAAGGTGAACAGTACGTCGTCGGCGTTGAACTCACGAGTGGGCTTGAAGTACGGCGTGGTGTGGAACTTGACGCCTTCGCGCAGGTGGAAAGTGTAGGTCAGGCCGTCATCGGAGACGTCCCAGCTGGTCGCCAAACCAGGAATAACGGCGGTGCCGCCACGCTCGAACTGAGTCAGACGGTTGAACATGGTCTCTGCAGAGGCGTCGAAGTCGGTTCCGGTGGTGTATTGACCTGGATCGAAACCGGCCGGGCTCCCCTCGGAGCAGAACACCAGGTTAGTCGCAGCTTGAGCGAAGGGCGCGCTAGCCAGCAGACTGGCGCCGACTAAAAACGGAATGACCGCGTGTTTGAGCATGGTGGCCTCATGATTTGTTGTCATTTTTTGATTTTGAGGACGACCTTGTGAGTCGTGCCTGCGGATACTTATGCAGGGGCTGTACCCATTGCAAGATCCCATGAGTGTACAAGCCTTAAACGGTGGCACGAACGTACCTTAATGTCGCATTTGTATAATTTTGATGCATTTTAACGTTTGCGTGACAGTTTCAGCGTGTATCTCGCGCCCTGTTTTGGTGCCTGGCAGTTGCCCGGTTGCCCGCGATCAGGGCATAGGTGTTACCGATTTAAACCCCATCCTTGTGCACTTCACTGGCATCGGGTCTTGTGGCACTGAAACCAATCGCGAGCGTTTAGTTGTACCAGGTGCAACTGATGTCGCTTTTCGGGGTTTTACTCACAAAAAAGGCGATCAATACGATCGCCTTTTTTCAAATTAGCCAATCACGGCATCTGGACTTCGATCGAACCATCGGCCGTCATGCTGACCTGGCTGGTGCCGGCTTCGACTTGCGGGGTCACTGATTCGCTGTCCATGCTTGCGGCCTTCATCATCATCGGCGCGCGCATATAAGGTTGCGGGAAACCGTTGCTGTTGAAGTTCAGGTTGACGATTTTGTAGCCCTTGCCCCCCAGCGCATCGGTTGCCAATTGGGCGCGAGCCTTGAAGGCCGTTACGGCTTCCTTGAGCAGCTCATCTTCGCTGGCCTTGCGGGTTGGCGTGGCGATGGCGAAATCCATGCCGCCCATCTTCAGGTCGGTCAACAGCTCGCCGGTCAGCTGCGACAGCGCGGCGAAGTCGGTGCTTTCCAGGCGCAGTTCGGCACGCTCACGCCAGCCAGTGATTTTCTGGCCCTTGGCATCGTAGATCGGATAGCTGTTGCGGCTGCCCTGGCGCAGGGTGATGTCCTTGACCTGCTTGGCCTGGGCCAGCGCCTTGTTCATGGTGGTACTGACGCCCGCGGCGAGCTTGGCCGGGTCCGTGTTCTGTTCTTCGGTGTAGAGGGTCACGATCATCAGGTCGCGAGCCACTTCCTGGCTGACTTCGGCGCGCAGGGAAATCTGGTTGTAATGGAGTTCGTCGGCAGCCAGGGCCGGGAGGCTGGCGACGGTGCCAGCACTGAGGGCAAGAAGGGCGACGCTGCGGCGCAATGTGTGCATGAAAGCTCCTTGGATGATGCGCAGGGGGTGAGTCGGGTCCTGCGTGAAACCATAAGACTGGGTTGCACAGCCGCAAGTTTCAAGCTGCAAGCTGCAAGCTGCAAGTTTGCGGGGTGCATTCAGCTTGCAGCTTGCCGCTTGAAACTTGCAGCCGTCGACATGTGGCCGTTTGCCGCACTTTTGCCTGTCAGCCCCTGCGGTTGGTTATACTCCGTGCGATTGCCCTGGAGCGCTCATCAGGAGAGCTCATGCTCGCCCCTTTTCAGATCACTTCCGCCACTCGCCAGAACCTCTGGCGGCTGACGTTCATCCGCATCCTGGTGCTCGTTGCCCAAGCCGGTTCCGTAGGATTGGCCTACTGGCTGGAGCTGTTGCCACTGCCCTGGTTTCAACTGGCCGCCACCCTCGGTTGTTCCCTGTTGCTGTGTGCCTTCACCGCGATTCGCCTGCGCACCACCTGGCCGGTCACCGAACTCGAATACGCCGTGCAGCTGGCCTGTGATCTGTTTATACACAGCGCCCTGTTGTATTTCTCCGGTGGCTCGACCAACCCCTTCGTTTCCTATTACCTGGTGCCACTCACCATCGCTGCCGTGACGCTGCCATGGCGCTATTCGCTGATTCTGTCGGGCATCGCGCTGGCGATGTACACCCTGTTGCTGGCGCGTTTCTATCCGCTGCAAACCTTCCCGATTGCCCGGGAAAATCTTCAGGTCTACGGCATGTGGCTGAGCTTCGCCCTGGCCGCCGCCGTTATCACTTTTTTCGCCGCACGCATGGCCGAAGAGTTGCGACGTCAGGAAGAACTGCGCGCCATTCGCCGCGAAGAAGGCCTGCGTGACCAGCAATTGCTCGCCGTAGCGACCCAGGCCGCGGGTGCCGCCCATGAACTGGGCACGCCGTTGGCGACCATGAGCGTGCTGCTCAAAGAGATGCGCCGCGACCATCATGACCCGATGCTGCAGGAAGACCTGGGCGTGCTGCAGGATCAGGTCATGCTGTGCAAGCAGACGTTGCAGCAACTGGTGCGCGCCGCCGAGGCCAATCGCCGTCTCGCCGTGGAGATGCAGTACGTCACCGACTGGCTGGATGAGGCGTTGAACCGTTGGCACTTGATGCGTCCCGAAGCTAGCTACCGTTTCCAGCGACTGGGCCAAGGGGTCGTCCCACGCCTGGCGCCGCCGCCTGACCTGACCCAGGCACTGCTGAATCTGCTTAACAATGCCGCCGATGCCTGTCCCGAAGGCCTGCAAGTGACGCTGGACTGGAATGACGAAGACCTGACCATCAGCATCCGTGATCACGGCGCCGGTGTGCCGCTGGCCATCGCCGAGCAGATCGGCAAACCGTTTTTTACCACCAAGGGCAAAGGCTTCGGCCTGGGCCTGTTTTTGAGCAAGGCCAGCGTGACACGCGCCGGCGGCTCAGTGAAACTCTACAGTCATGAGGAAGGTGGCACGCTCACCGAGCTGCGCCTGCCCCGTGTTGCCCGAGGAGAAGAGCATGAGTGACGAGATCCAAGTGGAAGGCGAAGAGCTGCCGCATTTGTTGCTGGTGGACGACGACGCCACGTTCACCCGAGTGATGGCCCGTGCCATGGCTCGCCGTGGTTTTCGCGTCTCCACGGCAGGTTCTGCCGAAGAGGGCCTGACCATTGCCCAGGCCGACCTCCCGGATTACGCGGCGCTGGACCTGAAGATGGACGGCGACTCGGGCTTGGTGCTGTTGCCCAAACTGCTGGAACTCGACCCTGAAATGCGCGTGGTGATTCTCACCGGTTATTCGAGCATCGCCACCGCGGTCGAAGCGATCAAGCGGGGCGCTTGCAACTACCTGTGCAAACCGGCGGATGCCGACGACGTGCTGGCCGCGCTGCTCTCCGAGCACGCCGACCTCGACACCCTGGTGCCGGAGAACCCGATGTCCGTGGATCGCCTGCAATGGGAGCACATCCAGCGCGTGCTGACCGAGCACGAAGGCAACATCTCCGCCACTGCCCGCGCCCTGGGCATGCATCGCCGCACCTTGCAGCGTAAATTGCAGAAGCGCCCGGTTCGCCGCTGAACCTGCGCTGAACAGAGCACTGACACATCTCGCGACAAAACGAACCGATCATCTATGATCGGTTCGTGCGTGTTCTTTTTTCTATCGAGCCTTTTTCATGAGTCAGAACGCTGAATATTCCGCGGTCAATGATGCTGTGCGTGGGCAGTTTTTTCGCAAAGTATGGGCGATGATCACGCCCTACTGGCGCAGTGAAGAAAAGGCCAGGGCCTGGACGTTGCTGATTGCAGTGATTGCCTTGTCGCTGCTGAGCGTGGGCATCTCGGTATGGTTCAACACCTGGTACAAGGATTTCTACAACGCCCTGCAACAAAAGGATGAGGCGGCGTTCTGGCGCCTCATCCTGTATTTCTGCGGGATCGCAGCGGTGGCGATTGTCGGCGCCGTCTATCGGCTCTACCTGACCCAGATGCTGACCATCCGCTGGCGGGCCTGGCTGACCGAGCAGCATTTTGCTCGCTGGCTGGGCAGCAAGAACTACTACCAGCTGGAGCAGGGCGGTTACACCGATAACCCCGATCAGCGGATCTCCGAAGACCTCAATAATTTCACCTCCAATACCCTGGAGCTGGGCATTGGCCTGCTGCGCAACATTGTCAGCCTGGTGTCGTTCTCGATCATCCTGTGGGGCGTATCGGGCAGTATCGAAGTGTTGGGTGTGACCATTCCCGGCTACATGTTCTGGTGCGTGCTGGTCTATGCCGTCGTGGGCAGTTGGCTGACGCACCTGATCGGCCGTCGCCTGATTGGCTTGAACAACCAGCAACAACGTTTCGAGGCCGACCTGCGTTTCTCCATGGTGCGCATTCGCGAGAACGCCGAGAGCATTGCGTTGTACAACGGCGAGCCGAATGAAAACCGCCGCTTGAGCAACCGGTTCGGGATGGTCTGGCACAACTTCTGGGACATCATGAAAGTGTCCAAGCGCCTGACGTTCTTCACCGCCGGTTACAGCCAGGCCGCCATTATTTTCCCGTTCATGGTCGCCGCCCCGCGCTACTTTGCGGGCAAGATCGAGCTGGGTGAGCTGATGCAGATCAGTTCGGCATTCGGCAATGTGCAGGAGAGTTTCAGCTGGTTCATCAGCGCGTACCAAAGCCTCGCCTCCTGGCGGGCTACCTGTGATCGCCTGCTCAGTTTCCATCAGGCCATGACCGACAACGAACAGCGTGTGCCGGCCATTGACGTGCACAATTCGGGCTCTGCGCTTGAAGTGCAAAACCTGGGTCTTGACCTCGCTGACGGCCGCCATCTGCTGACCAGTGCCGACATGACCGTGGAGCAGGGCGAGCGGGTCATGCTCAGCGGTCGTTCCGGCAGCGGCAAGTCGACGTTGTTGCGAGCGATGGGGCATTTGTGGCCGGCTGGCCATGGCTCTATTCGCCTGCCAGCGGCGCGTTATCTGTTCCTGCCGCAAAAACCCTATCTGCCAATTGGCACCTTGCGTGACGCCCTGAGTTACCCACAGGCAAGTGACGTTTACCCGCAAGAGCGCTATGCCCGCGTGCTGGAAACCTGCCGCTTGCCACATCTGGTTGCCCGTCTGGATGAAGCCAATCACTGGCAACGCATGCTCTCGCCCGGCGAGCAGCAACGCCTGGCGTTCGCTCGTGCGCTGTTGTACGCGCCGCAATGGTTGTACATGGATGAAGCGACATCGGCGATGGATGAAGAGGATGAGGCTTCGTTGTATCAGGCATTGATCGATGAGATTCCGGGCTTGAGCATCGTCAGCGTCGGGCATCGCAGCAGCTTGAAACACTTCCATCCGCGGCATGTTCGAATCGATAATGGCCATTTGGTGGATCAGACCGCAACCGCCTGAATCCGCACCGCCCCCTGTAGGAGCGAGCTTGCTCGCGATTGGTCGTTAACGATAACGCTGGGCATCTGACACCCAGGGTGGTCTTGAGTCCATCGCGAGCAAGCTCGCTCCTACAGGGGGACAGGGGGGCGTGGATCAGATATGAAAACGGGCGCAGGGTGATCGTACAACCGCGTTGCGCTATGATGCAGTTTCAGCCGAACTTTCGAGACAGACGTTCACCATGGAAAACCCGATCGAAGCTCCACGCCTCCCTCGCAAGCGCCGCAGCCTCGCACAGGAATTGGTGACGGTGCTGTCCGAGCAGATCCGCGATGGTCACCTCAAGCGGGGTGACAAATTGCCTACCGAGTCGGCGATCATGGATGCCCATGGTGTCAGCCGCACGGTGGTGCGTGAAGCGATTTCCCGCTTACAGGCCGCCGGGCAGGTGGAAACCCGTCACGGCATCGGCACCTTCGTGCTCGATACCCCAAGCCCGAGTGGCTTTCGTATTGACCCGGCGACGGTGGTGACGTTGCGTGACGTGCTGGCGATTCTTGAGCTGCGGATCAGCCTGGAAGTGGAGTCGGCAGGCCTCGCCGCACAACGGCGCAATCCTGAACAGTTGGCGCTGATGAGGGCGGCACTGGATGCGTTGAACGAAAGTGCGGCCCATGCCAGCGATGCGGTGGCCTCGGACTTCCAGTTCCACCTGCAAATCGCGCTGTCGACCGGCAACCGTTATTTCACCGATATCATGACCCACCTGGGTGCCAGCATCATCCCGCGTACACGCCTCAACTCGGCGCGCTTGGCTCACGATGACCAGCAGCACTACATGAACCGGTTGAGCCGTGAGCACGAAGAAATCTACGATGCGATTGCGCGCCAGGACTCCGATGCAGCGCGGGCGGCGATGCGCTTGCACCTGACCAACAGCCGTGAGCGGTTGCGTCATGCCCACGAAGAAGCGGAAGCGCAGCGGGGCTGACCCGCAGGATCGTTCCCGGGCGCACCGGGAACGATTTGTCTTGCAGCCCTAATCTCAGGGCTCGATACGTATCAGCAAGGCTTCCGAGGACAGCTCAAGGCTCGACTCATCGAGAAACTTGTAACGCAGTGCGACCTCTGAACCGAGATACGGCTCCAGGTCGGTCCTGGGGATCTCCAGTTCTATTCCCGTCAGTTCCACCATCTCGTCCGTTGTCTCGTCCCAGACGCCTGCTGGCTGTTCCTCACCGCGCCATTGCGGCTCATCGGGGTTCGCACCGAGGATTGGGTACACCTCCCAGTTCGGCGGAATATCGTGTGGGTCGGGTATTCGCACAATCAGCCCATCTGCCAGGTTCGACAGTGTGACGGTGACGGTCTTGTCCCGAGGGTCGGCGGGGAATTGAGGCAGCAGCGGTGAAGGAAAACACATCGTCGAGTACTCCATCTCTAAGTCGTCACGATCCGTTCGTGACGTCGGAAGACTCTACGTGACGACCTGTCGGTGCGCCGTTCACGATGTTTTTCACAAAATTTCGCAGGGCCTTTCCCGTCGCATCCAAAGGCTCTAAGACACGGCAGACAAGGCTTCAGTGTGGTGCAATTAATTTCTGATGACCCTATTTGTGGCAGAAATTTCACGCCTGACGATGAAATGCAGTTGACGGTTGTTTTTTAAGTTGTACGATGACCTACAACTTCGGCGCAGGCTGAACGATTTCCTCACACAAAAACGTTGATACCCAGGGTGTTCGAATAATGAATCCACAAGAACTGAAGTCCATCCTCTCTTCCGGTCTGTTGTCTTTCCCGGTAACCGATTTCAATGCCCAGGGCGATTTCAACCGCGCTGGCTACATCAAGCGTCTGGAATGGCTGGCCCCATACGGCGCCTCGGCCCTGTTCGCCGCAGGCGGCACCGGTGAGTTCTTCTCCCTGGCGGCCAGCGAATATTCCGAAATCATCAAGACTGCCGTCGACACTTGCGCGACCAGCGTGCCAATTCTGGCCGGCGTGGGCGGTTCGACTCGTCAAGCCATCGAATACGCACAAGAAGCCGAGCGTCTGGGCGCCAAGGGCCTGTTGCTGCTGCCGCACTACCTGACTGAAGCCAGCCAGGACGGCGTTGCCGACCACGTCGAAGCCGTGTGCAAATCGGTCAACATCGGCGTCGTGGTCTACAACCGCAACGTTTGCCGCCTGACCGCCCCGTTGCTGGAACGTCTGGCCGAGCGCTGCCCGAACCTGATCGGTTACAAGGACGGCCTGGGTGACATCGAACTGATGGTGTCGATCCGTCGTCGCCTCGGCGATCGCTTCAGCTACCTGGGTGGTCTGCCGACCGCCGAAGTCTACGCCGCTGCCTACAAGGCACTGGGCGTACCGGTCTACTCCTCGGCAGTGTTCAACTTCATCCCGAAAACCGCGATGGACTTCTACCACGCCATTGCTCGTGAAGATCACGCCACCGTTGGCAAGATCATCGACGACTTCTTCCTGCCATACCTGGACATCCGTAACCGTAAATCGGGTTACGCGGTGAGCATCGTCAAGGCCGGGGCAAAAATTGCCGGCTATGACGCAGGTCCTGTGCGTGCGCCATTGACCGACCTGACCGGCGAAGAGTACGAAATGCTCGCCGCGCTGATCGACAAGCAAGGTGCGCAGTAATACACCCGATTGAACAAGGCCGCTGAGTGATCAGCGGCCTTTTGCGTGAGATCTCTTTGTTTCGAGGGCAGTCCCGTGACAACAGCAAAACGTTACGACAACTACATCAACGGCGAATGGGTTGCCGGTGCCGACTATTCGGCCAACATCAACCCGTCAGAGCTGACCGACACTATTGGCGACTACGCCAAGGCTGACCTGGCCCAGGTCAACGCCGCCATCGACGCCGCCCGTGCCGCTTTCCCGGCATGGTCTACTTCCGGTATCCAGGCCCGTCACGATTCCCTGGACAAAGTCGGTACCGAAATCCTTGCCCGTCGCGAAGAGCTCGGCACCCTGCTGGCCCGGGAAGAGGGCAAGACCCTGCCGGAAGCCGTCGGCGAAGTGACTCGCGCCGGTAATATCTTCAAGTTCTTCGCCGGTGAATGCCTGCGCCTGTCGGGCGACTACGTGCCGTCGGTGCGTCCAGGTGTCAACGTTGAAGTCACCCGTGAAGCCCTTGGCGTGGTCGGCCTGATCACCCCGTGGAACTTCCCGATTGCCATCCCGTCGTGGAAGATCGCCCCGGCCCTGGCCTATGGCAACTGCGTCGTGCTCAAGCCGGCCGACCTGGTACCCGGTTGCGCCTGGGCCCTGGCCGAAATCATCTCCCGCGCAGGCTTCCCGGCCGGCGTGTTCAACCTGGTGATGGGCAGTGGTCGGGTCGTGGGTGATGCGCTGGTCAACAGCCCTAAAATCGACGGTATCAGCTTCACCGGTTCCGTGGGTGTGGGTCGTCAGATCGCCGTCAGCTGCGTCTCTCGCCAGGCCAAGGTCCAACTGGAAATGGGCGGCAAGAACCCGCAGATCATTCTCGACGACGCCGACCTGAAACAAGCGGTCGAGCTGTCGGTCCAGAGCGCGTTCTACTCCACCGGCCAGCGTTGCACCGCTTCGAGCCGCCTGATCGTCACCGCCGGTATCCACGACAAGTTCGTCGAGGCCATGGCCGAGCGCATGAAGTCGATCAAGGTCGGTCACGCGTTGAAAGCCGGCACCGACATTGGTCCGGTGGTTTCGCAAGCCCAGCTTGAACAGGACATGAAGTACATCGACATCGGCCAATCCGAAGGCGCTCGCCTGGTGAGCGGCGGCGGCCTGGTGACCTGCGACACCGAAGGTTACTTCCTGGCACCAACACTGTTCGCCGACAGCGAAGCGTCGATGCGCATCAGCCGTGAAGAGATCTTCGGCCCGGTCGCGAACATCGTTCGCGTAGCTGACTACGAGGCCGCGCTGGCCATGTCCAACGACACCGAGTTCGGTCTGTCGGCAGGCATCGCCACCACGTCCCTGAAGTACGCCAACCACTTCAAGCGCCACTCCCAGGCCGGGATGGTGATGGTCAACCTGCCAACCGCCGGCGTGGATTACCACGTGCCGTTCGGCGGGCGCAAAGGCTCGTCCTACGGTTCGCGCGAGCAGGGTCGCTACGCGCAAGAGTTCTACACCGTGGTGAAAACCAGCTACATCGGTTCGTAAGGCAATACCCGCGGTATTGTCATGGATACCGCAAACCCCGCGATATCGACATCGATACCGCAATCCCTGTAGGAGCGAGCTTGTCGCTCCCACAGGGGTACAACTACATCGTTATTACCCGCATAAAAATAATCAGTGGGAGTACATCTACATGCAAGCCACCCAAAAGCCGACTCACGTCCGCTATTTGATCCTGCTCATGCTGTTCCTGGTGACCACGATCAACTACGCCGACCGGGCGACTATCGCAATCGCCGGCTCCAGCCTGCAAAAAGACCTCGGCATTGACGCGGTCACCCTCGGTTACATCTTCTCTGCTTTCGGTTGGGCCTACGTGGCCGGGCAAATCCCCGGCGGCTGGTTGCTGGACCGTTTTGGTTCGAAAAAAATCTACGCATTGAGCATCTTCACCTGGTCGCTGTTCACCGTGCTGCAAGGTTTTGTCGGTGAGTTCGGCATGTCCACGGCGGTGGTTGCACTGTTCATGCTGCGCTTCCTGGTAGGTCTGGCCGAAGCGCCATCCTTCCCGGGCAACGCTCGCATCGTGGCGGCGTGGTTCCCCACCGCTGAACGCGGCACAGCCTCGGCGATCTTCAACTCGGCGCAATACTTTGCCACCGTGTTGTTCGCACCGCTGATGGGCTGGATCGTGTACTCCTTCGGTTGGGAGCACGTGTTCATCGTCATGGGTATCCTGGGCATCATCTTCTCGCTGGTCTGGCTGAAAGTGATCTACAGCCCGCGTGAACACCCGAAAATCAACGAAGCCGAGTTCAAGCACATCTCCGAAAACGGCGGCATGGTCGACATGGACCAGAAGGGCAAGAAGGCCGACGGTCCGAAGTGGGATTACATCCGTCAGTTGCTGACCAACCGCATGATGCTCGGCGTCTACCTGGGCCAATACTGCATCAACGGCATCACCTACTTCTTCCTGACCTGGTTCCCGGTGTACCTGGTACAGGAACGCGGCATGACCATCCTCAAGGCGGGTTTCATCGCTTCGTTGCCGGCCATCTGCGGGTTCATCGGTGGTGTACTGGGCGGGGTGATTTCCGACTACCTGCTGCGCAAGGGCCATTCGCTGACCTTCGCCCGCAAGGCGCCAATCATTGCCGGCCTGCTGGTCTCCAGCAGCATCGTGGCGTGCAACTACGTGGAAGTGGAATGGATGGTCGTTGGCTTCATGGCCCTGGCATTCTTCGGCAAAGGCGTAGGCGCGTTGGGCTGGGCTGTGGTGTCCGACACCTCGCCGAAGCAGATCGCCGGTCTGAGCGGTGGCCTCTTCAACACCTTTGGTAACCTCGCGTCGATCACCACGCCGATTGTCATCGGCTACATCATCAGCTCCACCGGTTCGTTCAAGTGGGCGTTGGTATTTGTCGGTTGCAACGCACTGGTTGCGGTGTTCAGCTATCTGGTTATCGTGGGCCCGATCAAGCGCGTTGTGCTCAAGGAACCACCGGTCGCAGGTCCTGAAACCAACAACAAATTGTCTGAAGCGCAATCCTGAGGAGCGGCGTTATGCAGTTGATTGAACATTCCGACTCGCCGCGCTACATCCGCCTGCACGAGCGCGACAACGTAGTGATCGTGGTCAACGATCAGGGCGTTCCGGCTGGCACCGAGTTTGCCGATGGCCTGGTGACCGTAGACTTCGTGCCACAGAGCCACAAGGTCACCCTGGAAGACATCCCAGAGGGTGGTCAGGTGATTCGTTACGGCCAGACCATTGGCTACGCCTTACAGCCGATTCCACGCGGCAGTTGGGTCAAGGAAGATCAACTGCGCATGCCGACCGCGCCACCGCTGGACAGCTTGCCGCTGTCCACCGAAGTGCCGGCCGCGCAAGCACCGCTGGAAGGTTATACCTTCGAGGGTTACCGCAATGCCGACGGCACCGTCGGCACGCGCAACATCCTGGGCATTACCACCACCGTGCAATGTGTGACCGGGGTGCTGGACCATGCGGTCAAGCGCATCAAGGACGAATTGCTGCCCAAGTACCCACACGTCGATGACGTGGTGGCCCTGACCCACAGCTACGGCTGTGGTGTGGCGATCACCGCGACGGACGCGTACATCCCGATCCGTACCGTGCGCAACCTGGCACGCAACCCGAACCTGGGTGGCGAAGCCCTGGTGATCAGCCTGGGCTGCGAGAAATTGCAGGCAGGGCAGGTGATGCACGAGAACGACCGTTCGGTGGACTTGAGCGATGAGTGGCTGTATCGCTTGCAGGATTCCAGCCACGGTTTTACCGAAATGATCGAACAGATCATGGCGCTGGCCGAGGTTCGCCTGAAGAAGCTCGATCAACGTCGCCGGGAAACCGTGCCGGCGTCCGAGCTGATCCTGGGCATGCAATGCGGTGGCAGCGATGCGTTTTCCGGCATCACCGCCAACCCGGCGCTGGGTTACGCCTCTGACTTGCTGCTGCGCGCCGGTGCGACGGTGATGTTTTCCGAAGTCACCGAAGTGCGCGATGCCATCTACCTGCTGACGTCCCGAGCCGAAACCGAGGAAGTCGCCCAGGAACTGGTGCGCGAAATGGACTGGTACGACCGTTACCTGGCCAAGGGTGAAGCGGACCGCAGCGCCAACACCACGCCGGGCAACAAGAAAGGCGGGTTGTCGAACATCGTCGAGAAGTCCCTGGGCTCCATCGTCAAGTCCGGCAGCAGCGCGATCAACGGCGTGCTTGGCCCTGGTGAACGCTTCAAGAGCAAAGGCCTGATCTTTTGCGCGACCCCGGCCAGCGATTTTGTCTGCGGGACTTTGCAGTTGGCGGCGGGGATGAATCTGCACGTGTTCACCACCGGTCGTGGTACACCGTACGGCCTGGCAATGGCGCCCGTGGTGAAGGTTTCGACCCGAACCGAACTGGCTCAGCGCTGGCCGGACCTGATCGACATCGATGCCGGACGGATTGCCACCGGTCGTGCTTCCATCGAAGACCTCGGCTGGGAGTTGTTCCATTACTACCTGGACGTGGCCAGCGGCAAGAAGCAGACATGGTCGGAGCAGCACAAGCTGCATAACGACATTACGTTGTTCAATCCGGCGCCGATTACCTGAGACCGCGTTATCGTTCATCGCGGGCAAGTCGGATCGCTGCACCGCCGCTCCTACAGGTTTTGTGATTGCTGCAAATCTCTGTGGGAGCGGCGGTGCGGCGATCCGACTTGCTCGCGAAGACTTTCTCCCAGACGCCGGTGCCATTAGTGGATTATCATTAGCCCCCTAACGACGCATCCCTCATAGGTCCCTCCGGCATGCTGGCAATCTTCCTCGAAACCCTGAACATCACCGCTCCGGTGTTTGCCATGCTGTTTCTGGGAGTACTGCTCAAGCGCGTCAACTGGATCAATGACAACTTCATTCACACCGCGTCGGCCCTGGTGTTCAACGTCACCATGCCGGCGTTGCTGTTCCTGGGGATCCTGCATGCCGACCTGCACGCCGCGTTGCAACCGGCGCTGCTGATCTATTTCGCCATTGCCACGCTGGTGAGCTTCGCGGTCGCTTGGGGCTGGGCGATCTTCAAGTGCCCGAAGGAGGATCGCGGGATCTACACCCAGGGCGCCTTTCGCGGCAACAACGGGGTGATCGGGCTTGCACTGGCGGCAAGCATGTACGGCGACTACGGGATTTCCCTGGGGGCAATCCTCGCGGCGCTGGTGATCCTGTTCTACAACACCCTGTCGACAATCGTGCTGGCGGTCTACAGCCCGGTGATCAAGTCCGATCCGTGGAGCATCTGCAAAAGCGTGATGAACAATCCGCTGATCATCAGCGTGATTGCCGCCGCGCCGTTCGCCTACTTCAAGATCCCCCTGCCGGGCTGGTTGGAGACCTCGGGCCAGTACCTGGCGCAAACCACCTTACCCCTGGCGCTGATCTGTATCGGTGGCACGTTGTCACTGGCGGCGATGCGCAAGAGTGGTTCGTTGGCGTTGAGTTCGAGTCTGGTGAAAATGGTCGGCCTGCCGGTGCTGGCGACGCTGGGCGCGTGGCTCTGGGGTTTTCGCGGGGCCGAGCTGGGGATTCTGTTCCTGTACTTCGGCAGCCCGACGGCGGCGGCCAGTTTTGTCATGGCCCGCCAGGCCAATGGCAACCATGAGCTGGCGGCGGCGATCATTGTAATCACCACCCTGATGGCGGCGGTGACCACCAATATCGGGATATTTCTGTTGCAATGGGGTGGGTGGATCTAGGTCCGGCATTTTCAGTGTTCTTTAGGGCCCCATCGCGAGCAAGCTCGCTTCTACAGAGGATTTATGAACAACATGACCCCCCTGTAGGAGCGGGCTTGCCCGCGAAGGGGCCAGACCTGTCACTCAGGCTTCTGATAACTGTCGATCACTTCCTGCGCCGCCCGAAACGCGTCGATCGCCGCCGGCACACCCGCATACACCGCACAATGCAGCAGCGCCTCGCGAATCTCTTCCACGGTGCAACCGTTGTTCAGCGCACCGCGCACGTGGCCTTTCAGTTCTTGCGGGCACTTCAGCGCGGTCAGTGCCGCAAGGGTGATCAGGCTGCGGGTTTTCAGCGGCAGACCTTCGCGGTTCCATACGCTGCCCCAGGCATGCTCGTTGACGAAATCCTGCAGCGGTTGGGTGAACTCGGTGGCATTGCCCAGGGCGCGGTCGACGAACGCATCGCCCATCACCTGTCGGCGCACTTCAACACCGGGCTTTTTGTGATCGGTCATGGCAACTCCTTTTTGTGATGTTGGCGGCGCCAGGCGCGCAGCGACGTGAACAGCAAAAACGCCACCAGTGCTGGCAAAACGAAAAACAGCATCAGGCGCTCAAGCTTGCCGGCCAGCGGCATACCGGTGGTGAACGACACCACGTGCAGGCCATAAACCAGGTACAAACCCAGAAATACCAGGCCTTCGGCGCGGGTCACCCGATAACCGGAATAGAACACCGGCAGGCATAGTGCCGCGACGCCAAGCATCACCGGCAAGTCGAAATCCAGCGCGTTGGGTGACACCGACAGCGGCGTGGGTGCAATCAGTGCCGTCACACCCAGCACGCCCAGCAGGTTGAACAGGTTGCTGCCGATCACGTTACCCACGGCAATATCGCGCTGTCCGCGCAGGGCGGCAATCAAGGAAGTTGCCAGTTCAGGCAGGGAGGTGCTCACTGCGACAACGGTGAGACCGATGATTCGCTCCGACAGCCCGAGGTCGGTGGCCACCGATACGGCGGCTCCTAGTAGCAGATGGCCGGCATACACCAGCAGGGCGAGGCCGCCGACGATCATCAGCAGGCTACTCAGCCAGGAGGCCTCGGGGCCCTCATGTGGAGTCGATTGCGGGCGTGCCGAATGCTGCGACTGGCGCAGCAGCAAGCCCAGATACAATGCCAGCGCCGTCAGCAGGAAGACGCCATCGGTGCGCGTCAGTTCTTCGTTCCACGCCAACAGGAACACCAGCAGGCTGGCGCCAATCATCAACGGAATATCCAGGCGCACCAGTTGGCGAGACACCCGCAGCGGGATGATCAGCGCCGATAACCCGAGGGTGACGAGGATGTTGAAGATGCTGCTACCGATCACGCTGCTGACCGCGATGTCGACGTTCTGCGCCAGGGTGGCTTGCAGGCTGACCGCCATTTGCGGGGCACTGCTGCCGAGGGCGACGATGGTCAGGCCGATGATCAATGGCCGTACATGCAGGCGGGCGGCGACGCGGACGGCGGCGCGCACCATCAGCTCTGCGCCGACGATCAGCAGCACCAGGCCGCTGAGCAGTTCCAGCACGCTGAGCAGGGGAAGGTCGGCAAGTCCGAAAATGGTCGCGGCTCCCTGGGTCAGTCGAGGGCTTGCACACGAACCCGCGCGGTGCCGCTACGGATCATGCCCAGTTGCTCGGCGGCTTCGTGAGACAAGTCGATCAGGCGTCCACGGGTATGTGGCCCGCGATCATTGATGCGTACGACGCAGGATCTGTCGTTTGAAAGGTTGGTGACCTTCACCCGGGTGCCGAATGGCAACTGGCGATGGGCGGCGGTCAGGGAATTCTTGTCGAAGCGCTCACCACTGGCGGTGCGCTTGCCCTGGTGTTTGGCACCGTAATAGGAGGCGACGCCCGTCTGGTCGTAGCCGTGCGGGTCGACGGTGTCGGTGCTGGCGCAACCGGCCAGGAGCGAGAGCAGGGCGCAGGTGCCGAGGAGACGCTTCATAAACGGTTTCCCAGTTGTAAATGTGGGAGCGGCGCACCGCCGCTCCCACAGGGATTTGAGCCAGGCTTGGGTACTGGCTCCATTCTCATCAGCCCTCGAGCTTGCTTTTCAGCAGTTCGTTGACCTGTTGCGGGTTGGCCTTGCCTTTGGAGGCTTTCATGGCCTGGCCGACGAAGAAGCCGAACATTTTGCCGCGTTTGGCTTCATCTGCCGCACGGTATTGCTCGACCTGTTCTGCATTGGCCGCCAGCATTTCGTCCAGCACCGCCGAGATAGCGCCGCTGTCGGTCACCTGCTTGAGACCGCGCTTGTCGATGATTTCGTCCGCGCTGCCTTCACCGGCGGCCATCGCCTCGAACACCACTTTGGCGATTTTGCCGGAAATGGTGTTGTCCTTGATGCGTAGCAGCATGCCGCCCAATTGCTCGGCCGACACCGGCGACTCGTCGATGTCCACGCCTTGCTTGTTCAACAGGCTGCCCAGCTCGACCATGACCCAGTTGGCCGCCAGCTTGGCGTCGCCGCCGATGCTCGCGACTTTCTCGAAGTAATCGGCTTGCTCGCGGCTGGTCGCCAACACGCTCGCGTCGTAGACCGAGAGGCCGAATTGCTCCTGGAAACGCTCGCGTTTCTGTGGCGGCAATTCCGGCAGGGTGGCGCGTACGTCATTGAGGAACGAGTCCTCGATAACCACCGGCAGCAGGTCCGGATCCGGGAAGTAACGGTAGTCGTTGGCTTCCTCCTTGCTGCGCATCGGACGGGTTTCGTCCTTGTTCGGGTCGTACAGGCGGGTCTGCTGGATGACCTTGCCACCGTCCTCGATCAGCTCGATCTGGCGCTGGATTTCGCTGTTGATCGCCTTCTCGATGAAGCGGAACGAGTTGACGTTCTTGATCTCGCAGCGGGTGCCAAACTCGACCTGGCCTTTTGGACGGATCGACACGTTGCAGTCGCAACGCAGCGAACCTTCGGCCATGTTGCCGTCGCAGATGCCCAGGTAACGTACCAGCGCGTGGATCGCTTTGACGTAAGCCACGGCCTCCTTGGCGCTGCGCATGTCCGGCTCGGAAACGATTTCCAGCAGCGGCGTGCCAGCACGGTTCAGGTCGATGCCACTGGCACCGTTGAACTCTTCGTGCAGGCTCTTGCCGGCGTCTTCTTCCAGGTGCGCACGAGTGATGCCGACGCGCTTGACCGTGCCGTCTTCCAAGGCGATGTCCAGGTGGCCCTTGCCGACGATCGGCAATTCCATCTGGCTGATCTGGTAGCCCTTGGGCAGGTCGGGGTAGAAATAGTTTTTACGGGCGAACACGTTGTGCTGTCCGATCTCGGCATCGATGGCCAGGCCGAACATCACCGCCATGCGCACCGCTTCCTGGTTCAGCACCGGCAGGACGCCAGGCATACCGAGGTCAACCAGGCTGGCCTGGGTGTTCGGTTCGGAACCGAAGGTGGTGGAACTACCGGAAAAGATTTTCGACCGGGTGGTGAGCTGAGTATGAATCTCCAGCCCGATCACGACTTCCCATTGCATGTGTGTCTCCTCAGAAGCCGGTTGGGGTGCGGGTGTGCCAATCAGTGTTGAGTTGGTACTGATGGGCAACATTGAGCAAGCGGCCTTCCTGGAAATACGGGGCGAGCAGTTGCACGCCAACCGGCAGACCGTCGACAAAACCGGCCGGCATCGACAGGCCTGGCAGGCCCGCGAGGTTCGCGGTGATGGTGTAGACGTCTTCCAGGTACGCAGCGACCGGGTCGCTGTTCTTGGCGCCCAGCTTCCAGGCCGGGTTTGGCGTGGTTGGGCCGAGAATGATGTCGACCTCGTTGAAGGCGGCCATGAAGTCGTTCTTGATCAGGCGACGGATTTTTTGCGCCTTCAGGTAGTAAGCGTCGTAGTAACCGGCCGACAGCGCGTAGGCACCGACCATGATCCGGCGCTGCACTTCCGGGCCGAAACCTTCGCCACGGGAGCGCTTGTACAGGTCGATCAGGTTTTTCGGGGCTTCGCAGCGGTAGCCGAAACGCACGCCGTCGAAACGCGACAGATTGGAAGAGGCCTCCGCCGGGGCAATCACGTAGTACGCCGGAATGGCGTGCTGCATGTTCGGCAGGCTGATTTCCTTGACCACGGCACCGAGCTTTTGCAGCTCCTTGACGCTGTTGTGGATCAGCTCGGCGATGCGCGGGTCGAGACCAGCGCTGAAGTATTCCTTCGGCACGCCAATGCGCAGGCCTTGCAGCGAGCCGTTGAGGCTGGCGCTGTAGTCGGGCACCGGTTCGTCGATGCTGGTGGAGTCGTTAGGGTCGAAGCCGGCCATGCCTTGCAGCAGGATCGCGCAATCTTCGGCGGTGCGCGCCAACGGGCCGCCCTGATCGAGGCTGGAGGCGTAGGCGATCATGCCCCAGCGTGAAACGCGACCGTAGGTCGGTTTCAGGCCAGTGAGGTTGGTCAGCGCCGCGGGTTGGCGGATCGAACCGCCGGTGTCGGTGCCTGTGGCCGCCGGCAGCAGGCGCGCTGCCACTGCCGCCGCCGAACCGCCCGACGAACCACCCGGAACGTGTTCCAGGTTCCACGGGTTTTTCACTGCACCGTAGTAGCTGGACTCGTTGGCCGAACCCATGGCGAATTCGTCCATGTTGGTCTTGCCCAGGGTCACGGCGCCGGCGGCGGCCAGTTTGGCAACCACGGTCGCGTCGTACGGGGCCTTGAAGTTGTCGAGCATCTTCGAGCCGCAGCTGGTGCGAATGCCCTGGGTGCAGAACAGGTCTTTGTGGGCGATCGGCGCACCGAGCAGGGCACCGCTCTCACCATTGGCCCGACGTGCGTCAGCGGCTTTGGCCTGCTGAAGCGCCAGCTCTTCGGTGAGGCTGATGAAACTGTTGAGTTGAGGGTCGAGCTGGGTAATGCGCGCCAGCAGGGACTTGGTCAGCTCTTCGGAAGAAAACTTTTTATCGGCGAGTCCGCGGGCGATCTCGGCCAGGGTCAATTGATGCATTGCAGGCTCTTTCCCTTTAGTCGATGACTTTCGGAACCAGGTACAGGCCGTTTTCGACCGCTGGTGCGATGGATTGGTACGCCTCGCGATGATTGGACTCGGTCACGATGTCGGCACGCAGGCGCTGGCTGGCTTCCAATGGATGGGCCAGCGGCTCGATATCGTCGGTATTGACCGCCTGCATTTCGTCGACCAGACCCAGAATACTGTTCAGGGCCGAAGTAATATGTGGAAGATCGTCTTCATTCAGGCCAAGACAGGCCAAATGAGCGATTTTTTCCACGTCGGAGCGTTCAAGCGCCATGGGATTCTCCAGTGGAAAACAGGACGGACGGTGTCCGTGTGTTAGTGTTGTCGGAACACTACCGCACTTCTACGGTCAATAAGGCCGCGATTGTGGGGCTTGGTGCACAGAAAAGCGGCCAATTTAACATATTGGCGCCTTGCCCAAAATCCCTGTCGTTGTTAGAGTTTGCCGCACTTTTTTTACCCACGCGTTGCCTAGGGTCCCTTTCCCATGTTCAAGAAACTGCGTGGCATGTTTTCCAGCGATCTTTCCATTGACCTGGGCACTGCCAACACCCTTATTTACGTGCGCGAGCGCGGTATCGTCCTGAATGAGCCATCGGTTGTGGCTATTCGGACACACGGTAACCAGAAAAGTGTCGTCGCTGTCGGCACCGAGGCCAAGCGCATGCTCGGTCGTACGCCGGGCAATATCGCGGCCATTCGTCCGATGAAGGATGGCGTGATCGCCGACTTCAGCGTCTGCGAAAAGATGCTGCAATATTTCATCAACAAGGTTCACGAGAACAGTTTCCTGCAGCCAAGCCCTCGCGTGCTGATCTGCGTTCCGTGCAAATCCACCCAGGTTGAGCGCCGTGCCATCCGTGAGTCGGCCCTCGGTGCCGGTGCACGTGAAGTGTTCCTGATCGAAGAGCCAATGGCGGCTGCGATCGGTGCCGGCCTGCCGGTTGAGGAAGCACGTGGTTCGATGGTCGTCGATATCGGTGGTGGTACCACCGAGATCGCGCTGATCTCCCTGAACGGTGTGGTTTACGCCGAATCCGTACGGGTAGGTGGCGACCGCTTCGACGAAGCGATCATCACCTACGTGCGTCGCAACTATGGCAGCCTGATCGGTGAGTCCACCGCCGAACGCATCAAGCAGGAAATCGGTACGGCCTACCCAGGCGGCGAAACGCGTGAAGTCGACGTTCGTGGCCGTAACCTGGCTGAAGGCGTTCCGCGCGCGTTCACCCTGAACTCCAATGAAGTGCTGGAAGCTCTGCAAGAGTCCCTGGCCACCATCGTTCAGGCCGTGAAGAGCGCCCTGGAGCAATCGCCTCCGGAGCTGGCTTCCGACATCGCCGAGCGTGGCCTGGTGCTGACTGGCGGTGGCGCCCTGTTGCGTGACCTCGACAAGTTGCTGGCCCAGGAAACCGGTCTGCCGGTCATCGTTGCCGAAGACCCGCTGACCTGCGTGGCTCGCGGCGGTGGTCGTGCACTGGAAATGATGGACAAACACACCATGGACCTGCTGTCGAGCGAGTGATTTCGCTTGATGCATCCTTGCTGTAGCGCCCGCAGGCGGCACTTTGCAGTGCCGCCTGTTGGCGTTTATCTTCTGTCAGTCTTATCCCGGCCGGTCTTGGCGTATGAATAAACGGAATATTTGCCTGGGAGGAGCGGCTTATTAAACCGCTTTTCACCAAAGGGCCTTCACTAGGCGTGCGCTTGTTGGTGCTGGCCGTGCTATCGGTCGCGCTGATGGTGGTCGATGCCCGCTTCGCGCTGCTCAAGCCCGTGCGTAGCCAGATGTCGTTGGTGCTGATGCAGTCCTACTGGATCACCGACCTGCCGCAGCGGCTGTGGCAAGGTGTGGCCAGCCAGTTTGGCAGCCGTACCGAACTCGTCGCCGAAAACGAAAAACTCAAGACTGAAAACCTGCTGTTGCAGGGCCGCATGCAAAAGCTTGCCGCCCTCACCGAGCAGAACGTGCGTCTGCGCGAGTTGCTCAATTCTTCCGCGCTGGTCAACGAGAAGGTCGAAGTGGCCGAGTTGATCGGCATGGACCCCAACCCCTTCACCCATCGCATCATCATCAACAAAGGTGAGCGCGATGGCGTGGTGCTCGGTCAGCCGGTACTCGATGCCCGTGGCCTGATGGGCCAGGTAGTCGAGTTGATGCCGTACACATCCCGCGTATTACTGCTGACCGACACCACCCACAGCATACCGGTACAGGTGAACCGTAACGGCCTGCGGGCGATCGCCAGCGGCACCGGCAACCCGGAGCGCCTTGAACTGCGTCACGTGGCCGACACCGCCGACATCAAGGAAGGCGACCTGCTGGTCAGCTCTGGTCTTGGCCAGCGTTTCCCGGCGGGTTATCCCGTTGCAACGGTCAAGGAAGTGATCCACGACTCCGGTCAGCCGTTTGCCATTGTCCGCGCCGTACCGACGGCCGCCCTGAACCGCAGCCGCTACCTGCTGCTGGTGTTCAGCGATAACCGCACCGCCGAAGAGCGTGCCAATGACGCCGCTCAGGCCCAGGAACACCTTGACGCACTGGGCGGTGGGCCGATCATTCCGCCTGCCGTGGCGAAGCCTGTCGGCGTGATTGCCCCGGCAGCGACGACGCCAGCTGCAACCCCTGCGCCTGCTCCGGCCGCGCCGGCGACTGCGACTCCGGCCAAGCCTGCTGCCACACATCCCGCCGCCAAGCCGCCGGCTGCGGCGAAACCTGCCGCCAAACCGCCTGTCTCCGCGCCAGCCGCTACAGGGGGGAGAGAATAATGCCCGGTGCTACCGCCTCCCGAAACGGCTGGATGGTCTGGCTGACATTCGCCATCGGCCTGTTGCTCAGTGTTTCGCCTTTGCCACAGTTCATGGAAATCCTGCGCCCGTTGTGGCTCGCGTTGCTCCTGGCATTCTGGGCGCTGGCGATGCCGCAGAAAGTCGGCATGGTTACCGCGTTTTGCCTGGGCCTGGCTGAAGACGTGCTCTACGGCACGTTGCTGGGTCAGAACGCACTCATCCTGACACTCATCACGTTTCTGGTGCTCTCGTTGCAACAACGGCTGCGGATGTTCCCGATGTGGCAGCAGAGCCTGGTGATCCTGGTGATCTTCGGCCTGGCGCAGCTGGTGCAGCTATGGCTGAGCGCCCTGACCGGCAATCGTCAGCCCACGTTGGCGCTGGTTTTGCCAGCCCTGGTCAGTGCCTTGCTCTGGCCGTGGATCAGCTTCGGTTTGCGCGGGTTGCGTCGACGCTACAAAATCAACTGATTCGGTCAGGCATTAGCCCGCACCTCGACAGGGAGATGTCTGGATGAAAGCGCTTTACCTTGCCTCAGGTTCGCCACGTCGGCGCGAGCTGCTTACGCAGATCGGCGTGCCGTTCACCGCCATCAGCGCGGACATTGATGAAACCCCCTTGAATCACGAATCGCCGTCGGCCTATGTCGAGCGCCTTGCGCGCGGCAAGGCCGAAGCGGGCCGCCGTTTTGTGGTGTCCGACGCCCCGTTTTGCGTGCTCGGTGCCGATACCGCTGTGGTGCTGAACGGGAAAATTCTCGGTAAACCGGTGGACGAAGCCGATGCGTGCGCCATGCTTATGATGTTGGCCGGTCAAGAACATGAAGTATTGACCGCCATTGCGGTGCTGGACGGCGAACGTAGTGAGTCGCGGGTGGTGCGCAGTCTGGTGCGTTTTCGCCCCATCGACCGTGCTGAAGCGGCGGCCTATTGGGCCAGCGGCGAACCCCGGGACAAGGCGGGAGGCTATGGTATTCAAGGACTGGGCGCGGTATTTGTCGCAGGGCTCGATGGCAGCTATTCGGCGGTCGTCGGACTGCCACTGTGTGAAACCGCACAGTTGCTGGGCCGTTTCGACATACCCTGTTGGCAAACCCTTGGCGCGCCCTGAGCGTCGTAATGACAAGATGCGACCATAATCGTGAACATGCCTGGACGAGACCCTGCCATGAGTGAAGAGATCCTGATCAACATCACGCCGATGGAATCGCGCGTGGCGGTGGTTGAAAACGGTGTTCTGCAAGAGGTCCATGTCGAGCGCACGCAAAAGCGCGGCATCGTCGGCAATATCTACAAAGGCAAGGTCGTGCGCGTATTACCGGGCATGCAAGCGGCCTTCGTCGATATCGGTCTGGACCGTGCGGCGTTCATTCACGCGTCGGAGATTTCCTTGCGTGAGGGGCCTGCGGTCGAAAGCATCAGCGCGCTGGTGCATGAAGGCCAAAGCCTGGTGGTGCAAGTGACCAAGGACCCTATCGGCTCCAAGGGCGCACGCCTGACCACCCAGTTGTCGATCCCTTCGCGGTACCTGGTGTACATGCCGCGCACTGCACATGTCGGCATTTCCCTGAAGATCGAAGACGAAGCCGAGCGCGAGCGACTCAAGCAGGTGGTTTCAGATTGCGTGGCCAAGGAAGGGATCACGGAAACCGGTGGGTTCATCCTGCGCACCGCCGCCGAAGGGGCGGGCGCCGATGAAATCCTTATGGACATCCGCTACCTGCGCAGGCTCTGGGACCAGATCAGCGATCAGATCAAGACCATCAGCGCGCCGAGCGTGATCTACGAAGACCTTGGCCTGGCGTTGCGCACGCTGCGCGATCTGGTCAGCCCCAAGATCGAAAAAATCCGGATTGACTCCCGGGAAACCTTCCAGAAAACCACACAATTTGTCGGCGAGCTCATGCCGGAAATTGCTGATCGCCTGGAGCATTACCCGGGCGAGCGACCCATTTTCGACTTGTACGGCGTCGAAGATGAAATCCAGAAAGCCCTGGAGCGCAAGGTTCCGCTGAAGTCCGGCGGCTACCTGGTGGTGGACCCGGCGGAAGCCATGACCACCATCGACGTCAACACCGGGGCGTTCGTGGGTCATCGCAACCTTGAAGAAACCATTTTCAAGACCAACCTCGAAGCCGCGACCGCCATCGCGCGTCAACTGCGCCTGCGCAACCTGGGCGGGATCATCATCATCGACTTCATCGACATGGAAGACGAAGAACACCAGCGCCAGGTCCTGCGCACACTCGAGAAGCAACTGGAGCGCGATCACGCCAAGACCAACATCATCGGCATCACCGAACTCGGCCTGGTGCAGATGACGCGCAAGCGCACCCGTGAAAGCCTGGAGCAAGTCCTTTGCGAGCCGTGCAACAGCTGCCAGGGGCGCGGCAAGCTGAAAACCCCGGAAACTGTTTGCTACGAAATCTTCCGCGAAATCCTGCGCGAAGCTCGCGCTTATCAGGCGGAGGGCTATCGTGTATTGGCGAACCAGAAAGTCGTTGACCGCCTGCTCGATGAAGAATCGGGCAACGTCGCCGAGCTGGAAGGTTTTATCGGGCGCACCATCCGATTTCAGGTAGAAACCATGTATTCCCAGGAACAATACGACGTGGTGCTGCTCTGAATCCCTGTGTTTCATCCTCACTAGTCCGGCTGGCCTCAGCTTGTCGCAGTTTTCTTGCCATGGGAGCCAACTGACATGGACCGTCTGACACGCCTCATGGCCGTGCTGACCCGCTGGGGACTGGGCCTGTGCGCGTTGGTTTTGGTGTTGATGGCGCTGTATGTCAGCCTGGGGCGTGAACTGACGCCGCTGGTAGCCGAATACCAGGCCGAAGTCGAAGCCAAGGGCAGCGCAGCCCTGGGTATGCCACTGAACATCGGATCGCTGGAAGGCAGTTGGGCGGGTTTCGCGCCGATTCTGTTCGCCCGCGACGTCATGGTCGGTGAGGGCGCCAACGCCTTGCACCTGGATCAGGTGCGCGTGGTGCCGGATATCTGGGCCAGCCTGCTGGCGCGTGAAGTGCGCATCGCCCACCTCGAGCTCAACGGCCTGAAAATCAACCTCAAGGAAGGCGAAGACAGTCATTGGGCGCTGGAAGGTTTGCCGGTGCAGGGGGACCAGCCACTGGACCCCGAGCAGTTGCTCAATCGTATGCAAATCGTGCAGCAGTTGTCGGTGCTCGACAGCCAGGTGACTCTGCAGCCGCTGGACCAGCCGCCGCTGACCTTTACCTACGTGGGGCTGAACCTGAAAACCGGTGCGTACCGCCAGCGCCTCGATGCGCGGCTGAACCTGCCTGATGGCCAGCCGGTAGCGATGAGCCTGCGCACCCGTATTCGCGCCAGCCAGTGGCAGGATGGCGAAGTGGACGCTTATTTGAGCCTGCCGCAAAGCGATTGGTCGAAATGGTTGCCCAAACGCGTGACCCGGCAATGGGATTTTTCCCGGATCAAGGCCGGCGGGGAACTCTGGTTCAACTGGAACAAGGGTGCTTTGCAAAGTGGTGCGGTGCGCTTGAATGCGCCGTTGCTCAAGGGTGCCTACGCCGAACGCAAGCCTGTCCAGATCAACAATCTGGCGCTCAACGGTTACTTCCAACGCAGCTCCGAAGGCTTGCTGATGACCGTGGATTCCCTGGCCATGAACGTTGGCGAAACCCGCTGGGAATCGCGCCTGCAATTGCGCCAGAGTGTGGCGACCGACAAGGTCGAAGAACTTTGGCATCTGCAAGCCGACCGCCTCGACCTGACCCCGCTGACACCCTTGCTCAATGCCCTGGCGCCCCTCCCCCAGGGCGTTGCCACGGCGGTTGAGCGGCTCAAGGTGACCGGTGGGCTGCGCAACGTGCTGCTCGATTTCCGCCCCAATGCCACCGACGACACCAAGGTCAGCTTTGCCGCCAACCTCGACCAGGTCGGTTTTGACGCCTACCACGGCGCGCCGGCAGCGCGAAACGTCAGCGGCAGTATCAGCGGCGATCTGGGTCACGGCGAACTGCGCATGGACAGCAAGGATTTTGTCCTGCATCTGGACCCGATCTTCGCCAAGCCATGGCAATACATCCAGGCCAATGCGCGGCTGACCTGGAAGCTCGACAAGGAAGGCTTCACCCTGATTGCGCCCTATCTGAAGGTGCTGGGCGAGGAGGGCAAGATCGCCGGTGACTTCCTGATCCGCCTGCATTTCGACCACACTCAGGAAGACTACATGGACCTGCGGGTCGGCCTGGTGGAAGGGGATGGCAAATACACCGCCAAATACCTGCCGCAGGTGCTCAGCCCGGAACTGGATGAATGGTTGCGAACGGCGATCCTGAAGGGCGCCGTGGATCAGGGTTTTTTCCAGTATCAGGGCTCGCTCAACCATGGCGCTGCCGACGCAGATCGCAGCATCAGCCTGTTCTTCAAGGTGCATGATGCCGAACTGGCCTTCCAGCCCGGTTGGCCACATGTCAGCAAGGTCAGTGGCGATGTGTTCATCGAAGACAGTGGCGTGCGAATTCTGGCGAGCAAAGGCCAATTGCTCGACACCCAGGTCAGCGACATCTACGTCAATATCCCCCATGCACCGGCCGGACAAAGTGTTCACCTGTTGCTCGACGGCGGGTTCGAGGGTGGCCTGGGCGATGGCTTGAAAATCCTCCAGGAGGCACCGATAGGCACTGCGGACACCTTTGCCGGCTGGCAAGGTGAAGGGGACCTCTCCGGGAAGTTGAAGCTGGACATCCCGCTGGCCAAGGGTGAGGAGCCCAAGATCCTGGTCGACTTCAAGACCGCCAAGGCGCGTTTGAAACTCGCCGAGCCAGCCCTTGAACTGACACAGCTCAAGGGCGATTTCCGCTTCGACAGTGCCAAGGGGCTGAGCGGACAAAACATCAGCGCCCGCGCTTTTGATCGACCGGTTACGGCGCAGATTTTCGCGGACGGCAGCCCTGGCAAGATCAAGACGAGAGTGGCTGCCTCGGGGCAGGTGGAGGTCAAGAAGCTCACCGACTGGCTGAGCGTGACCCAACCGTTGCCGGTGTCCGGGTTGATTCCCTACCAACTGCAATTGAACCTGGGCGGCGATGACAGTCAGTTGATGGTCAATTCCAGTCTCAAGGGCGTGGCCGTCGATTTGCCGGCGCCGTTCGGCATGACTGCGGATGTCGGGCGCGACACGATGTTCCGCATGACCCTGCAAGGGCAGGAGCGTCGGTACTGGGCCAGGTACGGCGAGTTGGCGAGTTTCACCTTTGCGGCGCAGCCCGCCAGCTTCGCCGACGGTCGTGGCGAGTTGTTCCTTGGCAATGGCGAGGCGGTCCTACCCGGTGCCAAGGGCCTGCGGGTCCGTGGTTCGTTGTCCGAGCTGGACGTCGGCCCCTGGAAAGACCTGGTGGACAAGTACGCCGGGCAGGATCCAGGCAGCAGCGCCAAGCAGTTGCTCAGTAGCGTTGACGTCAAAGTCGGTAAGCTCAGCGGTTTAGGCACCACGCTGGATCAGGCGTCGGTGCAATTGAATCGCAAGCCGGCCGCTTGGGCCTTGCAACTCGACAGCCAGCAGGTGAAGGGCAGCGTCGGTATCCCCGATGCGAAAGCCGCGCCGATAGCGGTGAACCTGCAATCGGTGCGTTTGCCGGCGCCGGATCCGACGGTCCAGGCCGATGAAAACGCCCCGGACCCGCTGGCCAACGTCGATCCGACGAAGATTCCCGCTCTGGATATCACCATCAATCAGTTGTTTCTGGGACCTGACCTGGTGGGTGGCTGGTCACTGAAAGTGCGCCCGACCGGCAAGGGCATCAACCTCAATACCATGGATATGGGGCTCAAGGGCATTCTGTTGCAGGGTGACGGTGGGTGGGAAGGCGCGCCCGGCGCATCAGCCAGTTGGTTCAAGGGGCGCGCCAGCGGCAAGAACCTGGCCGATGTACTCAAGGGCTGGGGGTTTGCGCCGAGCGTCACCAGTGAGGATTTCCACATGGACATCGACGGGCGGTGGCCCGGTTCACCGGCGTGGCTCGCCACCAAGCGGTTCTCGGGCACTCTCGACGCGTCGCTCAATAAAGGTCAGTTCGTCGAAGTCGAGGGCAGCGCCCAGGCATTGCGGGTGTTTGGCCTGCTCAACTTCAATTCCATCGGACGCCGCTTGCGCCTGGACTTTTCCGACCTGTTCGGCAAAGGGTTGAGCTACGATCGGGTCAAGGGGCTCTTGACGGCTACGAACGGCGTCTATGTGACCAGCAAGCCGATCGTGATGACAGGGCCATCGAGTAACGTGGAACTGGATGGCACGCTCAGTCTGGTGGACGAGAAGATCGACGCCAAGCTCCTGGTGACACTGCCGGTGACCAATAACTTGCCGATTGCTGCTCTGATCGTTGGCGCCCCGGCTGTCGGCGGCGCGTTGTTCCTCATCGACAAGCTGATCGGTGACCGCGTGGCGCGTTTCGCGAGTGTAAAATACACCGTCAAAGGGCCCTACAAAGAGCCGCAAATTACCTTCGACAAGCCGTTTTGAATCACGCCTGTCTGTAGGAGCGAGCTTGCTCGCGATGGCCGTCAACGATAACGCTATACACCTGACGCCCTCTGTGTCTGTGAATCCATCGCGAGCAAGCTCGCTCCTACAGGTCCCAAGGAATAGCCCATGTCCCTAGCGGTGATTCAAATGGTCAGCCAGAGCGATGTGCTGGCCAACCTGGTACAGGCCCGTCGCCTGCTCGAGCGGGCCGCTGCCCAGGGCGCGAAGCTGGCCGTGCTGCCGGAAAACTTCGCTGCCATGGGGCGTCGTGATATTGCCGAAATCGGCCGGGCCGAAGCGCTGGGTGAAGGTCCTATCCTGCCCTGGTTGAAACAGACCGCCCGCGACCTCAAGTTATGGATAGTGGCTGGCACATTGCCGTTGCCGCCGGCGGATCAACCGACGGCCAAAGTGCACGCCTGCTCGTTGCTGGTCGACGATCAGGGCGAAATAGTGGCCCGCTACGACAAGCTGCACCTGTTCGATGTGGATGTGGCGGATAATCGTGGGCGTTATCGTGAATCCGATGACTATGCTTTTGGAAGTGGTGTCGTGGTGGCGGATACGCCCGTCGGCCGGTTGGGCCTGACAGTGTGTTACGACCTGCGCTTCCCCGAGCTGTACAGTGAATTGCGTGCCGCCGGTGCCGAGTTGATCACCGCCCCGTCGGCCTTTACCGCCGTCACGGGGGCGGCGCATTGGGAAGTACTGATTCGTGCCCGGGCCATCGAAACACAATGTTATGTGCTCGCGGCTGCCCAGGGGGGAACGCACCCCGGGCCGCGAGAAACCTGGGGGCATGCGGCGATTGTCGACCCATGGGGCCGGATACTGGCACAACAGGATCAAGGCGAAGCCGTGCTGCTGGCTGAACGCGATAGCAGCGAACAGGCGTCCATCAGGGCGCGGATGCCGGTGTCCAATCACCGGCGCTTTTTCTCGCAGGGCGCCCGGCGACCTGCCTCAGAACGATGAATTTAAGGCGTAAAGCATATGAGCGAGTTGTTGTCCTCAGTCAGTGAACACCTTCTGGCGCCCGGTGGCGTCACCCTCGAGAGCCTGCAAGGTGTGCTCGGCGACCTGGCCGGCCCGGGCATCGATGCTGCCGACCTGTATTTCCAGGGGCAAATTTCCGAGTCGTGGGCGCTGGAAGACGGGATCGTCAAGGAAGGCAGCTTCAACCTTGATCAAGGCGTGGGCGTGCGCGCGCAATCGGGTGAAAAAACCGGTTTCGCCTACAGCAACGCCATCACCCTGGAAGCGTTGGGCGCGGCGTCCCGCGCCGCCCGTTCCATCTCCCGCGCCGGTCAGAACGGCACGGTGCAGGCATTCACTGCGCAGGATGTCGCGCAGTTATACGCGCCGGACAATCCTCTGGAAGTGCTGAGCCGTGCCGAAAAAGTCGAGTTGCTCAAGCGCATCGACGTTGCGACCCGCGCCCTCGACCCCCGTATCCAGCAAGTGACCGTGAGCATGGCCGGGGTCTGGGAGCGCATCCTGGTAGCCGCCACCGACGGCAGCCTGGCAGCGGATGTGCGTCCGCTGGTGCGTTTCAATGTCAGCGTGATCGTTGAGCAGAACGGTCGTCGCGAGCGCGGTGGGCATGGTGGCGGCGGTCGTACCGACTACCGTTATTTCCTCGCCGAAGACCGCGCCATGGGGTATGCCCGTGAAGCGTTGCGTCAGGCATTGGTCAATCTGGAGGCCATTCCAGCGCCGGCCGGTACATTGCCGGTGGTGCTGGGTTCGGGGTGGTCCGGCGTGCTGCTGCACGAGGCGGTGGGCCACGGCCTGGAAGGCGATTTCAACCGCAAGGGCAGCTCTGCCTACAGCGGTCGCATGGGTGAAATGGTTGCGTCGAAACTCTGCACCATCGTCGATGACGGCACGCTGGCCGGTCGTCGCGGGTCGCTGAGCGTCGATGACGAAGGTACGCCCACCGAGTGCACCACGCTGATCGAAAATGGCGTGCTCAAGGGTTACATGCAGGACAAGCTCAACGCTCGCCTGATGGGCGTGGCGCGCACCGGCAACGGTCGTCGCGAGTCTTACGCGCACCTGCCGATGCCGCGCATGACCAACACCTACATGCTGGCGGGCGAAAGCGATCCGGCGGAAATCATCGCCTCGGTGAAACGCGGTATCTACTGCGCCAACCTCGGCGGTGGCCAGGTCGATATCACCAGTGGCAAGTTCGTGTTCTCCACCAGCGAGGCCTACCTGATCGAGGACGGCAAGATTACTGCGCCGGTCAAGGGCGCGACCTTGATTGGCAACGGCCCGGAAGCGATGAGCAAGGTGTCGATGGTCGGCAACGACCTGTCGCTGGACAGCGGCGTGGGCACGTGCGGCAAGGATGGGCAGTCGGTGCCGGTAGGTGTCGGCCAGCCAACGTTGAAAATCGACGCGATCACCGTGGGTGGCACGGGCGCGTAGGGCGTGGAGCTGCAGGTGAGTTGCCTTGGCAACTCACCCGCTCGGACACTCAGCGCAGGCCGCGTTGGGTCTCGTCCAGCTCACGGATGTATTTGAAGATTTTACGGCTCGACGCAGGAGGCTTGTTTTGCGCCACCTCGTGCTGGGCCTGGCGGATCAGGGAACGTAGCTGCTGGCGATCGGCGTCCGGGTATTCGGAAACGAATTTTTCCAGTACGGCATCGTCACCGGCAATCAGGCGATCGCGCCAGCGTTCCAGGTTATGGAAACGTTCATTGTATTGGCGAGTGGAGGCATCGAGTTGATCGAGCAGTACCAGAATCGCGTCAGTGTCCTGATCGCGCATCAGTTTGCCGATGAACTGCAGGTGCCGTTTACGCGCGATGTGCGCAACGTGCTTGGGCGCATCCGCCAGGGCCCGGCGCAAGGCGTCGGTCAGGGGCAGTTTTGCCAGCAAGTCAGGCTTGAGTGTTGTAAGGCGCTCGCCGAGGTCAACCAGAGCATGCAGCTCGCGTTTGACCTGGGATTTGCTTTTTTCTCCCGTATCGAGGGAGTCGTCGTAAGAATCAACCATGGTGGCCGTCCGCAAGAAAACGCCGCCATGATAACCAGTCGGGGGCCGCTTGTCCGGCCCGGTCGCTCGAAGGCCTACACCGACAGCAGAATTTGAGTGGAGAACAGCATGAGTGCAGTTGAAAGCGTCGGCCCCCAAGCATTGCCGGCACTGCAGGAGCAAGTCGAGCAGATCATCGCCGAAGCCAAGCGCCAGGGCGCCAGTGCCTGCGAAGTGGCGGTGTCACTGGAGCAGGGCCTGTCGACTTCGGTACGCCAACGCGAAGTCGAAACGGTCGAGTTCAACCGCGACCAGGGTTTTGGCATCACGCTGTATGTGGGCCAGCGCAAAGGCTCGGCCAGCACCTCGGCCAGTGGGCCACAAGCCATTCGCGAAACCGTCGCCGCGGCACTGGCCATCGCCAAACACACTTCCGAAGACGAAGCGTCCGGGCTGGCCGATGCCGCATTGATGGCCAGGGATCTGCAGGATTTTGATCTTTTCCACCAATGGGACATCACGCCGGAGCAGGCCATCGAGAAGGCCTTGATCTGCGAGGCGGCCGCCTTTGACGCCGACCCACGGATCAAGAACGCTGACGGCACCACGCTGAGCACCCATCAGGGCTGCCGTGTCTACGGCAACAGCCATGGCTTCATCGGTGGTTATGCGTCGACGCGCCATAGCCTGAGCTGCGTCATGATTGCCGAGGCCGATGGCCAGATGCAGCGCGATTATTGGTATGACGTGAATCGCCTGGGCAATTTGCTCGCCGATCCGGTGAGCATTGGCCAGCGTGCGGCGCAACGGGCGGTAAGCCGTTTGGGCGCGCGTCCGGTGCCGACCTGTGAAGTGCCGGTGCTGTTTTCCGCCGAGCTGGCCGGTGGCTTGTTCGGCAGTTTTCTTTCGGCGATTTCCGGTGGCAGCCTTTACCGTAAATCCTCGTTCCTGGAAGGCTCTCTCGGGCAGAAGCTGTTCCCCGAGTGGCTGACCATCGATGAGCGACCGCATCTGGCCCGTGCCTTGGGCAGTGCCTCGTTCGACGGTGATGGTCTGGCCACTTACGCCAAGCCGTTCGTCGAAAAGGGTGAGCTGGTGTCCTACATCCTCGGCACTTATTCCGGTCGCAAGCTGGGCATGCCGAGTACCGCCAACGCGGGTGGCGTGCACAACCTGTTCGTCACCCATGGCGACGAAGACCAGGCGGCCTTGCTGCGGCGCATGGGCCGTGGGCTGCTGGTGACCGAACTGATGGGCCATGGCCTGAACATGGTCACCGGCGATTACTCGCGGGGCGCCGCAGGCTACTGGGTGGAAAACGGCGAAATCCAGTTCGCGGTCCAGGAAGTCACCATCGCCGGCAACATGCGCGACATGTTCAAACAGATTGTCGCAGTGGGTAACGATCTGGAACTGCGCAGCAACATCCGCACCGGCTCGGTGCTGATCGAGCGGATGACGGTGGCGGGTAGCTAAAACCGCTCATCGCATGACAAAGGCGCGCCACCCATTGGGTGGCGCGCCTTTTTTGTTGGCCGGACACCTCCCACAAAGAAATGACATACATCTGTGCAGGCTTGTTTCGGTTCTCATTATCATCTAATAATAAATCTCATTATCGAATGAGCCCAGTATCATGAGTTCTGCCTTGCACGAGCATCCGTACCTCGACAGCTGGCGCTGGATGAGTCGCCAGATTCGGTGTGCGCTGGACCCTGACGAGCCCCGCCTGATTGAACATTACCTGGCCGAAGGGCGCTACCTGGCGTGTTGCACGGCCACTTCACCCTGGACCATCGCCGAAACCACTTTCCGTCTGCTGCTCGACACCGCCGCCGATGTTGCGCTGCCTTGGCACTGGCGCACGTTCTGCCTGGATCAGGCGTGGCGCCCACTGCGCGATCTCGAACGCCTGTCGCTGTGCAAGTGCCGCCTCAAGCGCTGGCAGAGCTACACCTGGCAACTGGCGACCTGCGAGTTGCAACCCTCGATTCCCCTCATAGAACTGGTGCAAGGATTTTCTGATGAACAAGACTCGTATTGAGCGCGACAGCATGGGCGAGCTGCAGGTCCCGGTGGACGCACTTTACGGCGCACAGACCCAGCGTGCTGTGGATAACTTCCCGATCAGCGGCAAGCCGATGCCGACGCAGTTCATCCGTGCGTTGATCCTGGCCAAGGCCGCCGCCGCTCGTGCCAACATCGAACTCGAGCAGATCAGCGAAGCCCAGGGCAGTGCCATCGTCGAAGTCGCACTGGAACTGCTCAAGGGCGATTTCATGCAGCACTTCCCGGTGGACATCTTCCAGACCGGGTCCGGCACCAGCTCCAACATGAACGCCAACGAAGTGATCGCGACCCTCGCCAGCCGCCGGCTCGGCGAGTCGGTGAACCCCAACGACCACGTCAATTGCGGCCAGAGCAGCAACGACATTATCCCGACTACCATCCACGTCAGCGCGGCGCTGGCCTTGCATGAGCAACTGCTGCCGGCGTTGACGCGCCTGGTGCAGGTGATCGAGCACAAGGCGCAGGAGGTTCATCACCACGTCAAAACCGGCCGCACCCATTTGACGGACGCGATGCCGGTACGTATGAGCCAGGTGCTCAACGGCTGGGCGCAACAACTCAAAGCCAATATCGCTCATCTGCAAGGCCTGCTGCCGAGCCTGCAATCGCTGGCGCAGGGCGGCACGGCGGTCGGGACCGGAATCAACGCACACCCGCAGTTCGCCGCTCGGTTCAGCCAGCAACTGAGCAAGCTGACCCAGGTGCAATTCCAGCCGGGCACCAACCTGTTCGCCCTGATCGGCTCCCAGGACACCGCCGTGGCCGTTTCGGGGCAACTGAAAACCACTGCTGTGTCGTTGATGAAGATCGCCAACGATCTGCGCTGGATGAACTCCGGTCCGCTGGCGGGTCTGGGTGAAATCGAACTTGAGGCCTTGCAGCCGGGGTCGTCGATCATGCCGGGCAAGGTTAACCCGGTCATCCCGGAGGCCACCGCGATGGTCGCTGCGCAAGTGATCGGCAACGATACGGTCATCGCGATTGCCGGTCAGTCCGGTAATTTCGAACTGAACGTGATGCTGCCAATCATCGCCCAGAACCTGCTGAGCAGCATCGAGTTACTGGCCAACTCCAGCCATCTGCTGGGTGAAAAGGCCATCGCCAGCTTCAAGGTCAACGACGCCCGTCTCAAGGAGGCGTTGTCGCGCAACCCGATCCTGGTGACCGCGCTCAACCCGATCATCGGTTACCAAAAAGCCGCTGAAATTGCCAAGAAGGCTTACCAGCAAGGTCGTCCGGTGATCGATGTCGCCCTGGAGCACACCGACCTGAAACGCGGCCAACTGGAAGAACTGCTCAATCCGGAAAAACTCACCGCAGGCGGCGTGTAACCACTGCCATCGCTTTGGAGGCTCATCATGGAACACTGGAAACGCACAATCGAAAGGGCAAACCGCTGTTTCATGCAGGGCGAACTGGTGGATGCCCGCGAGGCCTACCTGCAAGCACTCGCACTGGCGCAGGTGCTGTTCGAGCGGTGGCCGGATGCCGATGAGGCGGTGGCGGCCTGCGTGATTTCCCATCACAACCTGGCGGACCTGCACCTGAGTCTGAACCAGCCGGAGGAGAGTGCCGAGTACCTGTGCGCCATCCACCAACGGTTGCTCAAGACCCTACAGGACCCGCGCCTTTCGCCGGCGCTGCGTGAAGCAGCGTTGCGCCAGAGCAGCAAAACCTACGTCGAGCTGCTGAATTTCATCAGCGAACACGGCGAGTATCCCCGTACCCATCGCCTGCTGCACATGGACGCCGCGTCGCCGTCCACCCCCTTCATCACGGAGTTCATTGAAATGGCCTTTAGCTTGCCCGCCTTGCCGTACGCGTACGATGCCCTGGAGCCTCACATCGATGCGCAAACCATGGAAATCCACTACACCAAGCATCATCAAACCTACATCAACAACCTCAACGCTGCCGTCGAGGGCACCGAGTTCGCTGAATGGCCGGTGGAGAAACTCGTGGCAGCCGTGCAGCAACTGCCGGAAAACCTGCGCGCCGCCGTCATCAACCAGGGCGGCGGCCATGCCAACCATTCATTGTTCTGGGAAGTCATGGTGCCCAACGGCGGCGGCCAGCCGGATGGCGAGTTGGCCAAGGCGATCGACGAGCAATTGGGCGGCCTCGATCGCTTCAAGGAAGCCTTCACCAAGGCGGCGCTGACCCGCTTCGGCAGTGGCTGGGCCTGGCTGAGCGTGACCCCGCAAAAGACCCTGATAGTGGAAAGCAGTGGCAACCAGGACAGTCCATTGATGAGTGGCAATACGCCGATACTCGGTCTGGACGTCTGGGAACACGCCTATTACCTGCAATACCAGAACCGTCGGCCTGAATACATCAACGCTTTTTACAACGTGATCAATTGGCCAGAAGTCGCTGCGCGCTATCAGGCTGCACTGGTTTAAGGCTCCTATAACAACAATCCAGGGCTGATTATGGGCACTGAAACACTGGCGACCGGAAGTGGGCGGATGTTTCGCTATGCGTTGGGGTCGCTTTTACTCCTGGCGGGCATGAGCTTGCTGGTTGCCCAGGGCCTCACGTGGTTGGGGCTTGAGCCGAAACTGTTGCGCGCGTTACAGGGCGGTGCGATCTGCGCGCTGGGCACGGCATTGGGTGCAGTGCCGGTGTTGGTGATCCGGCGCATGCCCCAGGCGCTCAGTGACACGCTGCTCGGCTTTGGTGCCGGTGTGATGCTTGCGGCAACAGCATTTTCGCTGATCGCTCCGGGTATCTCTGCGGCCGAGAACCTCGGGCTGACCCCTTGGGCGGCCAGCGGGCTGATCAGTTTTGGCATCCTGCTGGGCGCGTTCGGGTTGTTCCTGGTGGATCGGAAAGTCTCCGGTGCGTCACCGGAAATGCTCGTTGGTACACCGCAGCGACCGGTCATCCCGCCACGGATCTGGTTGTTCGTGTTTGCCATCGTCGCTCACAACATTCCCGAAGGCATGGCTGTGGGCGTTTCTGCGGGGGGCGGCATGCCCGACGCCGACAGCCTGGCCATGGGTATCGCTTTGCAAGATGTGCCAGAAGGGTTGGTCATCGCGTTGGTATTGGCAGGGGCGGGCATGTCGCGAGTGAAGGCATTCCTGATCGGCGCGGCGTCCGGATTGGTCGAACCGGTCTTTGCCCTGTTGTGCGCCTGGCTGGTCAGCCTGGCCGAGTTGATCTTGCCGTTGGGCCTGGCGTTGGCTGCTGGGGCCATGCTGTTGGTGGTCACCCATGAAGTCATCCCGGAGTCGCGCCGCCATGGTCACGACAAGTTGGCGAGCCTTGGCCTGCTGGTCGGGTTCTGTCTGATGATGGTGATGGATACAGCGCTGGCTTAGCGGGGAGGGTGTAGCAGCGGCACAGGCCCGTTGCTACAGGTTGCTCGTTACTCGCCTTCGTCGAAATAGTTGTTGATCAACGCCACCAGCGCATCGAGCGCTTCCTGTTCCTGTTCGCCTTCGGTGCTCAGGTGGATTTTGGTGCCCTTGCCCGCGGCGAGCATCATCATGGCCATGATGCTTTTTCCGTCGACCATGGACGTCGGTGTACGTCCGGCCCTGATCTGGCAAGGAAACTGGCCTGCCACGCCGACGAACTTGGCGGAAGCGCGGGCATGCAGGCCCAGCTTGTTGATGATTTCAATTTCCAGAGCAGGCATCGCGATGTGAATCCTTTAGCTGAGGTCGCGGTGGCGGACCTGGACGTTCTTCAGAGTTTTTTGCAGGACCTGGCCCAGACGTTCAGTCAGGTAGACGGACCGATGATGTCCGCCTGTGCAACCAATGGCAATGGTGACGTAGGCGCGGTTGCTGGCGGCGAAGCGGGGCAACCATTTGAGCAGGTACGTGGAAATGTCCTGGTACATCTCCTCGACGTCCGGCTGGGCGGCCAGGTATTCGGCTACCGGCTGATCGAGCCCGGATTGCTCGCGCAATTCAGGCTTCCAATAAGGGTTGGGCAGGCAGCGTACGTCGAATACCAGGTCGGCATCTACCGGCATACCGCGCTTGAATCCGAATGACTCCACGAGGAACGCCGTGCCGGGTTCTGGCTGGTTCAGCAGGCGCAGCTTGATGGTATCGCGCAACTGATACAGGTTAAGACTGGTGGTATTGACCTTGAGGTCAGCGAGGTCGGCAATCGGCCCGAGCAGTGCTGTCTCATCGGTGATCGCCTCGGCCAGTGAGCGATTGGCGCTGCTCAGTGGGTGACGGCGACGGGTTTCCGAAAAACGTTTGAGCAGCGTCTCTTCGTCGGCATCCAGATACAGCACATCCACCTGGATATGCCGGCTGCGGACTTCTTCGAGCAGTTCCGGGAAACGGCTCAAGTGGCTTGGCAGGTTACGCGCGTCAATGGAGACGGCCACCAGCGGTTGCGTCAGTTCGGTGTGGATCAGCGCGCGTTCAGCCAGTTCCGGCAGCAGCCCGGCGGGCAGGTTGTCGATGCAGTAGTAGCCGTTGTCTTCGAGCACATCGAGCGCGGTACTTTTACCTGAGCCGGAGCGGCCACTGACGATGATCAAGCGCATGATTAGTGCCCGTTTTGCTCGTCCAGGACAACCTGATACAAGGCTTCATTGCTCGCGGCGCTGCGCAGGCGATCACGGACTTCCTTGCGATCGAGCATGCTGGCGATCTGGCGGAGCAACTCAAGGTGCGCATCGGTAGCAGCTTCCGGGACCAGCAGCACAAACAACAGGTCTACCGGCGCGCCGTCGATGGCGTCGAAATCGATGGGTGCATCCAGGTGCATCAAGGCGCTGACGGGCGAGGTGCAACCCTTGAGCCGGCAGTGCGGAATGGCGATGCCGTTGCCAAAACCGGTCGAGCCGAGTTTTTCACGGGCGATCAGTGCCTCGAAGACATCTTGCATCTCCAGATCGGGGACTTCCCGTGCGATCAGGTTGGCAATTTGCTCAAGGGCTTTCTTTTTGCTGCCGCCCGGCACGTTCACGAGGGAACGGCCGGGGGTCAGTATGCTTTCAAGTCGGATCATGGGTAGGGAGTGTTAACGACCGGTTGCGCCCTGGAGGAGGCTCTGGGTCTTTTCCTTATGCTTTTTGAGTTGTTTATCCAGCTTGTCGGTCAGTGCGTCGATGGCCGCGTACATATCGGTATGTTCCGCGTTGGCGACCACTTCACCGCCAGGAATATGCAAGGTGGCTTCGATTTTCTGTTTGAGCTTTTCGACGGTCATCGTGACCTGGACATTGGTGATCTTGTCGAAGTGTCGCTCCAGCCGATCGAGTTTTTCGCCGATGTAGGTGCGAAGAGGTTCGGTCACTTCCAGTTGGTGTCCACTGATGTTGACTTGCATACAGCTTCTCCTTCGTTGCCAGTGCATAAAGCGGCAAACAAATGTTTGCCACTGGAACGCTGTGGCGTGGCCCTACATCAACCGCTTGCGTTCGCTCGAAGGCGCGATCCCGAGGGATTCACGGTACTTGGCGACGGTGCGGCGAGCCACCTGAATGCCTTGTGCCTCCAGTAAACCAGCGATCTTGCTGTCACTCAACGGCTTTTTCTGATTTTCCGCCGCTACCAGTTTTTTGATGATCGCGCGGATCGCCGTGGACGAGCATTCACCGCCTTCGGAGGTGCTGACATGGCTGGAGAAAAAGTATTTCAGCTCATAAATACCCCGCGGGGTATGCATGAACTTTTGCGTCGTCACGCGGGATATCGTCGATTCGTGCATGCCCACCGCTTCGGCGATGTCATGCAACACCAGCGGTTTCATCGCTTCGTCGCCGTACTCCAGAAAACCGCGCTGATGCTCGACGATCTGGGTGGCTACTTTCATCAGTGTTTCGTTTCGGCTCTGCAGGCTCTTGATGAACCAGCGCGCTTCCTGCAACTGATTGCGCATGAAGGTGTTGTCGGCACTGGTGTCGGCGCGGCGCACGAAACCGGCGTACTGGGCGTTGACCCGCAGGCGTGGCACCGATTCCTGGTTCAGCTCCACCAGCCAGCGCTCGTTGTCCTTGCGTACGATGACGTCGGGGACGACGTATTCGGCTTCGGTGGACTCGATTTGCGAGCCCGGGCGCGGGTTCAGGCTTTGCACCAGCTCGATCACCTGGCGCAGTTCGTCTTCCTTGAGCTTCATGCGGCGCATCAGCTGGCTGTAGTCGCGGCCGCCGAGCAGGTCGATGTAGTCGGTGACCAGACGCTTGGCCTCTGCCAGCCAGGGTGTCTTGGCGGGGAGCTGGCGCAGTTGCAGCAGCAGGCACTCACCCAGGTTTCGGGCGGCGATGCCGGCAGGTTCGAATTGCTGGATGCGGTGCAGGACGGCTTCGATTTCGTCCAGTTCGATGTCCAGTTCCGGATCGAAGGCTTCGAGGATCTCCTCGAGCGTTTCGTCCAGGTAGCCCTGATTGTTGATGCAATCGATCAGGGTCACGGCGATCAAACGATCGGTATCGGACATCGGTGCCAGGTTCAACTGCCACAGCAGGTGACTTTGCAGGCTTTCGCCGGCCGATGTGCGGGTGGTGAAATCCCACTCGTCGTCATCGCTGCTGGGCAGGCTGCTGGCACTGGTCTGATAGACGTCTTCCCAGGCGGTGTCGACGGGCAGTTCGTTGGGGATACGCTCGTTCCAGTCGCCTTCTTCGAGGTTGTCGACCGTCGGCGCGCTTTCCTGGTAGGAGGTTTCCTGAGTGTCGGGGGTGGGCTTCTGTTCGACGTTGTCGGCCATCGGGTCGGTGTTGTCGAAGTCGTCGCCTTCCTCCTGGCGTTCGAGCATCGGATTGGACTCCAAGGCCTCCTGGATTTCCTGTTGCAGGTCCAGGGTCGACAATTGGAGCAGGCGGATGGCCTGTTGCAGCTGCGGTGTCATCGTCAGCTGCTGGCCCATTCTCAAGACTAGCGATGGTTTCATGGCAGGGGCTTAACACCTTTTTCCGGCGCACATGCGCCATCCACTACAGGGCGCCGAAGCGCCAAACATAAGCAAATTATATGCCTGAAACAGCAGCGTTTGCCTAGAGCGCTGTAACAATAAAAAAGCCTTGATTTTTTATTGATACAAGCGCTCGGTAGATCAGCCAGGGACCTCGACGCTTAAAGGCGGAACTCGTGGCCCAGGTACACTTCCTTGACCAGGTCGTTGGCCAGGATGGTTTCAGCGTCACCTTCGGCAATCAGTTGGCCATCGTTGACGATGTAGGCGGTTTCGCAGATATCCAGGGTCTCACGGACGTTGTGGTCGGTGATCAGCACGCCAATGCCTTTGGCCTTGAGGTGATGGATGATCTGCTTGATGTCACCGACCGAGATCGGGTCCACGCCGGCGAAAGGTTCGTCGAGCAGGATGAATTTCGGGCTGGTCGCCAGGGCGCGAGCAATTTCCACGCGGCGGCGTTCACCACCGGACAGGCTCATACCGAGGTTGTCGCGGATGTGGCTGATGTGGAATTCCTGCAACAGGCTTTCCAATTCCTTGCGACGGCCGGCCTTGTCGAGTTCCTTGCGGGTCTCGAGGATCGCCATGATGTTGTCGGCGACCGAGAGCTTGCGAAAGATCGACGCTTCCTGCGGCAGATAGCCGATACCGGCTTTTGCGCGGCCGTGCATCGGCTGGTGGCTGACGTCGAGGTCATCGATCAGGACGCGGCCCTGATCGGCCTGGACCAAGCCAACGATCATGTAGAAGCAGGTGGTCTTGCCGGCGCCGTTAGGGCCAAGCAGGCCGACGATCTGACCGCTGTCGATGGACAGGCTGACGTCGCGCACGACCTGGCGGCTCTTGTAGCTCTTGGCCAGATGCTGAGCTTTCAGAGTTGCCATTTACGGGGCCTTTTGCTCTTCGGTTTTCTTTTTAGGCTGGATCACCATGTCGATACGCGGACGCGACTCTGTCACGTTGGTACCCGTGGCGCGGCCGGCACTGGCAAGTTTCTTGTTGGTGTCATAGACGATTTTCTCGCCCTGGGTCACGTTGCCGTCCTTGTCGATGACCTTGGCGCGGTCGATCAGCACGACGCGGTCCTGCGTGGCGTGGTACTGGATGGTGACGCCGTAGCCCTGCACCGGTTTGGTGTCGCCCGCCGTTTGCAGTTGCTCGAAGTAGGCGAGGTTGCCCACCGAGGTCACCACGTCGATGTCACCGTTGGGCGCCCGGGTCATGGTGACCTTGTTGCCGGTGACCTTCATCGAGCCCTGGGTGATGACCACGTCGCCCGTATAGGTGGCCACGCCGTTCTTGTCGTCCAGTTGGGCGTCGTCGGCCTGGATGCGGATAGGCTGCTGCTGATCGTTCGGCAGAGACCAGGCGCTCACGCTTCCCAGTGCTGCGCTCAGACCGAGCAAAATAGGGAGGGTTTTAACGAGCCTCATACTGTCCTCTTACGTTCGATAGCAGGTGAATCCTGCTGTCCTTCAGATACGCTTTCATTCCTACGCCAGTCGATACGCCGCCAGCGCCGTCGATTCTAACGGGTTGCTGGGTCTGCGCATATTGCTGCTGTGGGAACACTGTCATGCGGGTGGAAGTGATCAGGGTGTCGCGTTTCTTTTCGTCAGTGCGCTTGACGCGTACGTTGTCGATCAGTTCGACCTCGGTACCGCCTGGGTTCACTTCACCGCGATCGCTGGTCACGTGCCATGGAAAATCGGTGCCACGGTACATGTTCAGGTCCGGCTTGGTGACCAGTGTGACGTCGGTGGCTTTGACGTGCTCGGCCTTGTCGGACGTCATTTCGTACTGCACGCGCCCGTCTTCGAGGTATTGCAGGGTGTGCGTGTTGGTCGCATACCAGTCGATGGGACTGTCTTCGGATTTGGCCACCGGCTTGTCGAGGAAGCGTTCCGGGCTGATGTTCCAGTAGCCGACCGCAGCGAAGATGGCTGCGATGCAGGCGAATATCACTATGTTGCGAAATTTCTTGCTCAGCATAATTGGCTCACAGGTACGCGGCGTTAGCCGCATCGAGGCGGCCCTGGGCGCGCAGGATCAGTTCGCAGAACTCGCGAGCGGCACCGTGGCCACCACGGGCCAGGGTAACGCCGTGAGCGTGTTCACGGACAAAACTGGCGGCATTGGCCACCGCGATGCCCAGGCCGACGCGACGAATCACCGGCAGGTCCGGCAGGTCGTCGCCCAGGTAGGCGACTTGCTCGTAGCTCAGGTTGAGCTGGGCCAGCAGCCCGTCCAGCACGACCAGTTTGTCTTCGCGACCTTGATAAACATGGGGAATGCCCAGGTTCATCGCCCGGCGCTCGACCACCGGGCTCTTGCGGCCGCTGATGATCGCTGTTTGCACGCCAGCGGCCATCAGCATCTTGATGCCCTGGCCGTCGAGTGTGCTGAACGACTTGAATTCGCCGCCATCTTCAAGGAAGTACAGGCGCCCATCGGTCAGGACGCCGTCGACATCGAATACCGCCAGTTTGATCTGTTTACCGCGTTGCAGCAGGTCCGCACTCATTACATTACTCCTGCGCGCAGCAAGTCGTGCATGTTCAGGGCGCCGACCGGACGATCGTTACCGTCAACCACGACCAGTGCGCTGATTTTGTTGTCTTCCATGATTTTCAAGGCTTCGGCCGCGAGCATTTCCGCGCGGGCGGTCTTGCCGTGGACGGTCATGATCGCATCGATGGCGGTGTGGTGAACGTCGATGGCGCGGTCCAGGGAGCGGCGCAAGTCGCCGTCAGTGAAAATCCCGGCCAGCTTGCCATCGGCCTCGAGGATGACTGTCATGCCCAGGCCCTTGCGAGTCATTTCCATCAAGGCGTCCTTGAGCAGCGTGCCCCGCTGGACCTTGGGCAGTTCCTCGCCCGCGTGCATGACATGTTCCACTTTAAGCAGCAGGCGTCGGCCCAGTGCGCCGCCCGGATGGGAGAACGCAAAATCTTCGGCGGTGAAGCCGCGGGCTTCGAGCAGTGCGACCGCCAGGGCATCGCCCATCACCAGCGCCGCGGTGGTCGAGGACGTCGGTGCCAGGTTCAGCGGGCAGGCTTCGTGTTCGACGTGCACGTTGAGATTGACTTCGGCGGCCTTGGCCAGCGGTGAAGCGGGATTGCCGGTCATGCTGATCAATTGGATGCCCAGGCGCTTGATCAATGGCAGCAGGGTGACGATTTCATTGGTGGAGCCGGAGTTCGACAGGGCCAGGATGATGTCGTCGCGGGTGATCATGCCCATGTCGCCGTGGCTGGCTTCGGCCGGGTGGACGAAGAAAGCCGTGGTGCCGGTGCTGGCCAGGGTGGCGGCGATCTTGTTGCCGATGTGCCCGGATTTGCCCATGCCGACCACGACCACGCGGCCCTTGCTGGCCAGAATCATCTCGCAAGCGCGTACGAAATCAGCGTCGATATGGGGTAGCAAGCCTTGCACGGCTTCCAGTTCGAGGCGGATGGTGCGTTGTGCTGATTGAATCAGGTCGCTGGATTGGCTCATGTCTGAAATCGTTTAGCCCGATGAAAAGGCGGCGATTATAGCGGTAATGATCAAAACCCTCACGCAAGTTCGTCACGCTTTGTCATTCCTTGTTACGCAATGCGTGTAATTGACGTCATTTATCCATCATCGATTAAACATGGCCGGCTTGACCCTTGGGCGCTCGACCTTTGCAGTGATATAGTTCGCCGCCAGTTCGGTCCGCCCGCACGTATGTGCTTTCGCCAGAAAGTCAGGCGTCCGAGGGAGAGGCTGCATCGCAAGGAGTTTAGATGAGTGCCGATAACGCCTACGCGGTCGAGCTGAAGGGAGTGACCTTCAAGCGCGGTGCGCGCAGCATTTTCAATAACGTCGATATCCGTATTCCGCGCGGCAAGGTCACCGGCATCATGGGGCCTTCCGGGTGTGGCAAGACCACGCTGTTGCGTTTGATGGGCGCCCAGTTGCGTCCGTCCAAGGGCGAAGTCTGGGTCAACGGTCAGAATCTGCCCAAGTTGTCGCGCAGTGATCTGTTCGATGCACGCAAGCACATGGGTGTGCTGTTTCAGAGTGGCGCGCTGTTCACCGATCTCGATGTGTTCGAGAACGTCGCTTTTCCGCTACGGGTTCATACCGAACTTCCCGAGGAAATGATCCGCGACATCGTGTTGCTCAAGTTGCAGGCCGTCGGCCTGCGTGGCGCCATCGACCTGATGCCCGAGGAGTTGTCCGGCGGCATGAAGCGTCGTGTCGCCCTGGCTCGGGCGATTGCCCTGGACCCGCAGATCCTCATGTATGACGAGCCCTTCGTTGGCCAGGACCCGATCGCCATGGGCGTACTGGTGCGTCTGATCCGTCTGCTCAACGATGCCCTGGGCATCACCAGCATCGTGGTTTCCCACGACCTGGCCGAGACCGCAAGCATCGCGGACTACATATATGTGGTCGGCGAGGGCAAGGTGCTGGGGCAGGGTACGCCGCAAGAGTTGATGAACTCCCAGGAACCGCGCATTCGCCAATTCATGACCGGGGAGCCCGACGGCCCGGTTGCATATCACTTTCCAGCGACGGACTACCGCGCAGATCTTCTGGGGAAGCGTTGATGCGCAAGACTTCACTGTTGGAACGCATACGCCGCTTCGGCCACGCCGGCATCGACGTGCTGGCCGCGTTCGGTCGTTCGACCATTTTCCTGTTCCACGCTCTGTTGGGGCGCGGCGGCATTGGCGGTGGTTTCGGGCTTCTGGTCAAGCAACTGCATTCGGTGGGCGTGATGTCCCTGGTGATCATTGTGGTCTCCGGGGTGTTCATCGGCATGGTGCTGGCGCTGCAAGGGTTCAATATCCTGTCCAGCTACGGCTCGGAGCAGGCGGTCGGGCAGATGGTCGCCCTGACGCTGCTGCGCGAACTGGGGCCGGTGGTCACCGCGTTGCTCTTCGCCGGACGTGCCGGTTCGGCCCTGACGGCGGAAATCGGCAACATGAAATCCACCGAGCAGTTGTCCAGCCTGGAAATGATCGGTGTCGACCCGCTCAAGTACATCATTGCCCCGCGCTTGTGGGCCGGTTTCATTTCCCTGCCTGTGCTGGCGATGATTTTCAGCGTGGTGGGGATCTGGGGTGGTTCGTGGGTAGCCGTCGACTGGCTGGGTGTGTATGAAGGGTCCTATTGGTCCAACATGCAAAACAGCGTGACGTTCACCGATGATGTGCTCAACGGCATTATCAAAAGTGTCGTCTTTGCCTTCGTCGTGACCTGGATTGCCGTATTCCAAGGCTATGACTGCGAGCCCACTTCCGAGGGGATCAGTCGTGCCACTACCAAGACCGTTGTGTATGCCTCGTTGGCTGTACTCGGCCTGGACTTTATTCTGACCGCCTTGATGTTTGGAGATTTCTGATGCAAAACCGCACCCTGGAAATCGGTGTCGGCCTTTTCCTGCTGGCTGGCATCCTGGCTTTGCTGCTGCTGGCACTGCGGGTCAGTGGCCTGTCCCCGAGCCCGAGCACCGAGACTTATAAACTTTACGCCTATTTCGACAATATCGCCGGTTTGACGGTCAGAGCTAAAGTGACCATGGCCGGTGTGACCATCGGTAAGGTCACGGCGATCGATCTGGACCGCGACAGTTTCACTGGGCGGGTGACGATGCAGTTGGAAAAGCGTGTGGATAATCTGCCGACTGATTCCACTGCATCTATTCTGACTGCTGGCCTGTTGGGCGAGAAATACATCGGCATCAGCGTGGGTGGCGAGGAGACTCTGCTCAAGGAGGGCGGCACCATTCATGACACCCAGTCGTCACTGGTGCTCGAGGACCTGATCGGTAAATTCCTGCTCAATACCGTTAGCAAAGACGCCAAATGAGGAGCTTTTGAATGATCTCTACCTTGCGACGTGGCCTGTTTGTACTGCTCGCGGCCGTGCCGTTGATGGCTAACGCCGTGGCGGCGCCTTCCGCGCATGATCTGGTCGAGGACACCACGAACCGGTTGCTGGCAGACCTGTCGGCCAATAAGGAACAGTACAAGCAGGACCCGAACGGCTTTTATAAGGCGCTGAACGAAATCGTCGGCCCGGTGGTGGATGCCGAGGGCATCTCCAGAAGCATCATGACGGTCAAGTACTCGCGCAAGGCCACGCCTGCGCAAATGAAGACCTTCGAAGAGAACTTCAAGCGGGGCCTGTTCCAGTTCTATGGCAATGCCCTGCTCGAGTACAACAACCAGGGCATCACCGTCGATCCGGCCAAGGATGAGTCGGGCGACCGTACCAGCGTCGGCATGACCGTCAAAGGCAACAATGGTGCAATCTACCCCGTGTCCTACACCCTGGAGAAGATCAACGGCGAGTGGAAGTTGCGTAACGTGATCATCAACGGCATCAACATCGGCAAGTTGTTCCGCGATCAGTTCGCCGACGCGATGCAGCGCAATGGCAACGACCTGGACAAGACCATCAACGGTTGGGCCGGTGAAGTCGCCAAAGCCAAGCAGGCCAGCGAGAAGTCGTCCCAATGAGTGTATCGGCCATTCGCATGAGCGAAGCCGGCGAGCTGATGCTCAGTGGCATGCTGGACTACATGACCGGCCCCGGCCTGCGCAAGCAGGGTCAGGCGCTGATCAAGGCGAGCAAGGCCGCTGCGCTGGTGGTGGATTGCTCGGCGGTGCTCAAGTCCAGCAGTGTTGGCTTATCGCTGTTACTGTGTTTCATGCGTGACGCGCAGGAGGTCGGCAAGACGCTGACCATCCGTGCCATGCCTGAAGACATGCGCGAAATTGCCCAGGTCAGCGAGTTGACCGAGCTGTTGGCGCACCCCTAAACAGCATCGACAGGGAAGCCCCCGTCAGAGTCCTGCTTCGCGGGGTTCGCAGGCGCGGGGCTTTTTTGTATGATGTCCGACCCGCGCGCACAGGGCGCCGATTGAGGTTGAGCATGCAGGCCGTAGAAGTTAAGAGCTTCCTTGAAGCAAAGCTGCCGAACACGCAAGTGGAAGTTGAAGGCGAAGGCTGCAATTTCCAGTTGAACGTGATCAGCGATGAACTGGCGGCATTGAGCCCGGTGAAGCGTCAGCAGCAGGTCTATGCCCATTTGAACCCATGGATCACCGATGGCAGCATCCATGCGGTCACTATGAAATTTTTCAGCAGCACGGCTTGGGCCGAGCGCACCTGGAGCCCAAGGGCGTCGAGATTCTTATGGATAAATTGATTATTACCGGTGGCGCTCGTCTTGATGGCGAGATCCGCATCTCCGGGGCAAAGAACTCTGCCCTGCCGATCCTGGCGGCCACCTTGCTGTGCGATGGCCCGGTCACGGTTGCCAACCTGCCGCACCTGCACGACATCACCACCATGATCGAGCTGTTCGGCCGCATGGGCATTGAACCGGTGATCGACGAGAAGCTGGCGGTCGAAATCGACCCGCGCACCATCAAGACCCTGATCGCGCCTTACGAGCTGGTGAAAACCATGCGGGCGTCGATCCTGGTACTGGGGCCAATGGTCGCCCGCTTCGGTGAAGCCGAAGTCGCGCTGCCTGGCGGTTGCGCCATCGGTTCGCGTCCGGTCGACCTGCACATCCGTGGCCTTGAAGCCATGGGCGCGGTGATCGACGTCGAAGGCGGCTACATCAAGGCCAAGGCGCCTGAGGGCGGCTTGCGCGGTGCGCACTTCTTCTTCGACACCGTCAGTGTGACCGGTACCGAAAACATCATGATGGCCGCTGCCTTGGCCAAGGGCCGCAGTGTTCTGGCCAACGCCGCGCGCGAGCCGGAAGTGGTCGACCTGGCGAACTTCCTGAACGCCATGGGTGCCAAGGTTTCCGGCGCTGGCACCGACACCATCACCATCGACGGTGTCGAGCGTCTGCACACCACCACCTTCAAGGTCATGCCCGACCGTATCGAAACCGGCACCTACCTGGTGGCCGCAGCCGTGACCGGCGGGCGTGTGAAGGTCAAGGACACCGATCCGACCATCCTCGAAGCCGTCCTCGAGAAGCTGCGTGAAGCCGGCGCCGAGGTCACCACCGGTGATGACTGGATCGAACTGAACATGCACGGCAAGCGGCCGAAAGCCGTCAACGTGCGGACCGCCCCGTACCCGGCGTTCCCGACCGACATGCAGGCACAGTTCATTTCGCTCAACGCCATTGCCGAAGGTACGGGCGCGGTGATCGAGACGATCTTCGAAAACCGCTTCATGCACGTTTACGAACTGCACCGCATGGGCGCCAAGATCCAGGTCGAGGGCAACACCGCCATCGTCACCGGTACCGAAAAGCTCAAGGGCGCGCCAGTGATGGCCACCGACCTGCGTGCGTCGGCCAGCCTGGTGATTTCGGCCCTGATTGCCGAAGGCGATACCCTGATCGACCGCATCTACCACATAGATCGTGGTTACGAGTGCATCGAAGAGAAACTGCAGATGCTGGGCGCCAAGATCCGTCGCGTTCCGGGCTAGTTGCTGCTGCATGGGCATAAGGACATGCCCGTTGAATTGTTCCGAGTCGAGGGTGGTTGCACCCTCGATCTGTGTCCGGCGCCGTTTGTGACCGGGCATGAGTACCTTGATAAGGACTGACGTTTCCCATGTTGACCATCGCACTGTCCAAGGGCCGCATCCTTGACGACACCCTGCCGCTTCTCGCTGAAGCAGGCATCGTGCCGACCGAGAATCCGGACAAGAGCCGCAAGCTGATCATTCCCACGACCCAGGAAGATGTCCGCCTGTTGATCGTGCGCGCCACCGACGTGCCGACTTATGTCGAACATGGTGCCGCTGATCTGGGCGTCGCCGGTAAAGATGTGCTGATGGAATATGGCGGCCAGGGCCTGTACGAACCGCTGGACCTGAAAATTGCCCGGTGCAAGCTGATGACCGCTGGCAAGGTCGGCGCCATCGAGCCCAAGGGCCGCCTGCGCATCGCCACCAAATTCGTTAACGTCGCCAAGCGCTACTACGCCGAACAGGGCCGCCAGGTCGACATCATCAAGCTGTACGGCTCGATGGAACTGGCACCGCTGATCGGCCTGGCCGACAAGATCATCGACGTGGTCGACACCGGCAACACGCTACGGGCCAACGGCCTGGAGCCACAGGATTTCATTGCCGACATCAGCTCCCGGCTGATCGTCAACAAGGCTTCGATGAAAATGCAGCACGCCCGTATCCAGGCGTTGATCGACACCCTGCGCAACGCAGTGGAGTCTCGACACCGCGGCTGATTCACCTGCGCGACGTTGAGTCGCGCCGTCTATCCGCCTCATAGCCAGAATTCTCAGGTGCCCAAGCGGATCGAATGTTAGCTTCGGGCGCCTGAGTTTTTTGCCAATCCTATGAGGCTCTCGCTATGACCGCACTGACTGCAATTCGCCGACTCAACGCTGCTGACCCGGATTTCGCGCATCATCTGGATCATCTGCTGAGCTGGGAAAGTGTGTCTGACGACTCGGTCAATCAGCGGGTGCTGGACATCATCAAGGCCGTGCGCGAGCGTGGCGACGCGGCGCTGGTGGATTACACCCGCCAGTTCGACGGGCTTGACGTTGCGTCCATGGCCGACCTGATCCTGCCGCGCGAGCGCCTGGAACTGGCGCTGACCCGGATCACCGTGCCCCAGCGTGAAGCGCTGGAAAAAGCCGCCGCCCGAGTGCGCAGCTACCACGAAAAGCAGAAACAGGACTCCTGGACCTACACCGAAGCCGACGGCACCGTCCTCGGCCAGAAGGTGACGCCGCTGGACCGCGCGGGCCTTTATGTGCCGGGCGGCAAGGCGTCGTACCCGTCGTCAGTGCTGATGAACGCCATTCCGGCCAAGGTCGCCGGTGTGACCGAAGTGGTCATGGTGGTGCCGACCCCGCGTGGTGAAATCAACGAGCTGGTGTTGGCTGCCGCCTGCATCGCCGGTGTCGACCGTGTGTTCACCATCGGGGGGGCCCAGGCTGTCGCTGCATTGGCCTACGGCACTGAAAGCGTACCGCAGGTGGACAAGGTGGTGGGCCCGGGCAACATCTATGTGGCCACCGCCAAGCGCCACGTGTTCGGCCAAGTCGGTATCGACATGATCGCAGGTCCCTCGGAAATTCTCGTGGTGTGCGACGGCAAGACCGATCCGGACTGGATCGCCATGGACCTGTTCTCCCAGGCCGAGCACGACGAAGACGCCCAGGCGATCCTGGTCAGCCCGGACGCCGAGTTCCTCGATCAGGTGGCGGCCAGCATCGCCAAGCTGTTACCGACCATGGATCGCGCGACCATTATCGAAACCTCGATCAATGGCCGTGGCGCGTTGATTCAGGTGCGTGACATGGAGCAGGCCATCGAAGTCGCCAACCGTATCGCGCCGGAGCACCTGGAATTGTCGGTCGCCGATCCACAAGCCTGGTTGCCCCAGATCCGCCATGCTGGTGCGATCTTCATGGGCCGCCACACCTCCGAGGCGCTGGGCGACTATTGCGCAGGCCCCAACCACGTGTTGCCGACCTCCGGCACCGCACGGTTCTCCTCGCCGCTGGGTGTGTACGACTTCCAGAAACGCTCGTCGATCATCTACTGCTCCGAAAGCGGCGCCTCCGAGCTGGGCAAGACTGCCTCGGTGCTGGCCCGTGGCGAATCGCTGAGCGCCCACGCGCGCAGCGCCGAATACCGCATTCTCGATAAAGACTTCAAACCGGGGCAGGGGAACTGAACATGAGTAAATTCTGGAGCCCGTTCGTCAAGAACCTCGTGCCTTATGTGCCGGGCGAGCAGCCGAAACTGGCTAAACTGGTGAAGCTCAACACCAACGAAAACCCCTACGGTCCTTCGCCAAAAGCCTTGGCGGCGATGCAGACCGAGCTGAACGACAACCTGCGCCTGTACCCGGATCCGAACAGTGATCTGCTGAAAAACGCCGTGGCCAACTACTACGGCGTGAAGAGCAATCAGGTGTTCCTGGGCAACGGTTCCGATGAAGTCCTGGCGCATGTTTTCCACGGCTTGCTGCAACACGACAAGCCGCTGCTGTTTCCGGACATCAGCTACAGCTTTTATCCGGTGTACGCCGGGCTGTACGGCATCACCTTCGATGCCGTGCCGCTGGATGCGCAGTTCCAGATCAACCCGGCGGACTACGCCAAGCCGAACGGAGGGATCATCTTCCCCAACCCGAACGCGCCGACCGGTTGCCTGCTGGCGCTGGACGCGGTTGAGCAGATCCTCAAGGCCAGCCCGGATTCGGTGGTCGTGGTCGACGAGGCCTACATCGACTTCGGCGGCGAAACCGCGATCAGCCTGGTGGACCGCTACCCGAACCTGCTGGTGACCCAAACCCTGTCCAAGTCCCGTTCCCTGGCCGGTCTGCGGGTTGGCCTGGCGGTGGGGCATCCGGACCTGATCGAAGCGCTGGAGCGCATCAAGAACAGCTTCAACTCCTACCCGCTGGATCGCCTGGCCAATGTCGGCGCTGCTGCTGCCTTCGAAGATCGCGAGTACTTCGATAAGACCTGTCGCCAGGTGATCGAAAGTCGCGAATGGGTGACTGCGCAGTTGCAAGTTAAGGGTTTTGAGGTGCTGCCGTCGGCCGCCAACTTCATCTTCGCCCGCCACCCGCAACATGACGCGGCAGGCCTGGCGGCGAAGTTGCGCGAGCAGGGTGTGATCGTTCGGCACTTCAAGCAGGAGCGGATTGCGCAGTTCCTGCGGATCTCGATCGGCACGCCGGAGCAGAACCAGGCGTTGATCGAGGGGCTTGGAGATCTATAGAACGCTGGAAAACCCTGTAGGAGCAGCCGGTCGACGCTCGATTGCTCGCGATAGCTATTTTCAATTCAACATGATTGTTGGAGTATTAATCGCATCGCGGGCAAGCCCGCTCCTACAGGGGTATCGCAGGCTGGTTTATTCGTGATGCGCCTCGCCCAGGAACGTCAGCGAACTGAACAAGCCTCGACTGCTGACATCGGCGCTGCCCTTAACCGGCACTTCCACCTGCGCCGCAATCACATTCAACCCTTCGTTACGCACCACCACCTGCGCGCGACCGTCCTTGTCGGTTTCGGTGCTCAAGGTGTTCGGCGCGTTGCGATAGTCGCCGATCAACTTCACTCCGGCGGCCGGTTGGCCATCCACCAGAACCCGGACCGGTAGCGGGTTGCCGGGTCCGACGGTCAGCGGATCGACCTCCGGCAAAATCAGCAGTTTGATCTGATCCAGTTTCGGCAACTTCGCGCCTGCCTGATAAATCGCCAGGCTGTACTTGAAGGTGTGCGTGGCCTCAATCGCACCCGGCACCTTGCTGCGTCCTTCGTTGATCCACTTTTTGTCCGCCGTCTGTGACCACATGCCGTTGTCCAGGGCGATCGCCATAACGGCCGGTGGTTTCAGCGGTTGCAGGCGTGCGTGATCGACCAGGCGCCGGACCGTCACCGGGATCATCTTGCCGCCGGCGTCATACGCCCAGGCACCGCTGATTTTCTGGGCCTTGAAGGCGTTATCTTCGGCGCCGTGGCCGTAGACGACTTCGATGTTGCCGCGACGTTGTTCAGTCCACAGGCCGTGGGCTGAAACCTGGCTGGCGAAGAACAGGCCGAGCACGGCGATGGATTTGAGAGCAAGCATGTTGACGTCCTTTTACAGGTTGAGTGTGAGGCTGACGGTGAAATTGCGCGGCTCGCCGGAGTTGACCCAGTAGTTGCTGTACGAGCGCTCGAAGTATTTCTCGTCGAAAAGGTTGTTCAGGTTCAGGCCGACGGTGACGTTGTCGCTGGCCTTGTAGTGCGCCAGCAGGTCGACGGTGTGATAGGCGGGCAGTTCGAAGTCACTGCCGGCCTCGCCCGAGCGATCCCCCACATAGGTGAACGCCACACCAACGTCCGAGCCGCGCAGGCGGCCGTCCTGGAATTCATAGACGCCCAACAGGCTGCCACTGCGTTTAGCCACGCCGAGGATGCGGCTGCCGGCGGGGATCACCGCGTCGCCTTGAGTGACTTGCGCGTCGATGTAAGCGAAGGCGCCGATGACACGGATGGCGTCGGTCACTTGCCCGCTCACTTGCCAATCAAAACCCTGGCTGCGGGCCTTGCCCATGGCGCGGCTGGTATCGGTGCCCGGGTCGAGGGCAAGAACGTTTTCCTTGTCGATGTGGAAGAAGGCGAGGGTGCTGCTCAGGCGGTCGTCGAACAGTTGATTCTTGATGCCGACTTCGTAGCCGACACCTTCCTCCGGGTCGAAGGATTTGCCATTGGCGTCCAGGCCATTGTTCGGTTTGAACGAGGTCGAGGCATTGGCGAACACGCCGGTTTGCGGGGTTAGCTGATAGAGCAAACCGGCGCGTTGGGTCAGGGCGTCATGGTGCTGGCGGCTGGTGGCCGCGCGGGTGTGGTCGTCGATGCGCTGGTCGAAATGCTCGAAGCGCGCGCCGAGCATGCCGCGCAATTTGTCGGTGAAGATGATCTGGTCCTGCAGGTTCAGTGCATGGCTTTGGACGTGTTCTAAAAAATCCGTCCCGGAACGCGCACCGTTGGGTTTCGGCTGGCCATGGATCGGATGATAGATGTCGATGGGGTAGGCCCCCCCAGCGATGGTGGTGACGCGTTCGTCCTTGCGGTAGTTCTCGTATTCGCTGCCGATCAACAGTTCGTGCTGCAAGTTGCCCAGGTCGAACAGGCCCCGCAGTTCGAGCTGGGTAATGCTGTCGTGCCATTTGTTGTCGCGCTCGCGGTAACGGCGATTGACCGTGTGGCCATCGGCGTTCAGTGCGCGTTGCTCGCTGGCGTTGCCCCAGAGTTTCCCTTCCTTGTAGTGGCTGGCCAGGCGCAGCTTCCAACGGTCGTTCAGGTGATGTTCGAGGGCGGCCTGAAGCATGGTGTTGTGGTTGTCGATGTCACCATCGTTGGGTTCGCCCAGGAAGGTCGAGCGCGAAACACCGTTCCAGCGATTGCCTGGCGCGACGATGCCACGGTCGAACGTCGAGCTGTGGCGCACGAATTCGCTTTCTACCAACAGGTTCGTGTCCGGGTTCAGTTGCCAACTGAAGGAGGGCGCGACAAACACTCGCTTGCTGGTGACGTGGTCGCGAAAGCTGTGGTTGTCTTCAACGGCAAGGTTGACCCGCGACAGCACGTTGCCCTGTTCGTCCAGCGGCGTGTTCACGTCCAGTGCGGTGCGATAGCGATCCCAACTGCCGGCGCTGGTTTGCAGGGTGGTGAAGGCTTCGGGCTGGGGCTTCTTGGTGACGATGTTCACCGTGCCGCCTGGATCGCCTCGGCCATACAGGCTGGCAGCCGGCCCCTTGAGCACTTCGATGCGCTCGATGTTGGCCACGTCCGGGGTGCTCGGGTAGCCGCGGTTGGCGCTGAAACCGTCCTTGTAAAACTCTGATGTCGTGAAGCCGCGCACGCTGTATTCGTACAGCGTCAATCCACCAAAATCGTTCTGCTTCGATACGCCACCCGCGAAATCCAGGGCGCGCTCGACGTTGCTGCTGCCCAGATCCTTGAGCACGCTTGCCGGCACCACGCTGATCGCCTGCGGGATGTCAGCGATTGCAGTGTCGGTTTTCGTGGCGCTGGACGAGCGTGTCGCACGATATCCCTTGACTGGCCCGGTGGGGGATTCGTAGTCGGACTTGATGCTGATGGCGTCGAGTTCCAGACGCAGGGGGTCTTCGGCGAAGGCAGGATCGGCCAGCAATCCAAGGGTCAGGCCCAGCAGCGAGGCCCTTTTTCGAGGCGACATGTTATGTTGTTCCAATTGCGAGAATTGAAACAATATAACATGCCTAATGAGAATGTCTTCCAGTAGCGCAAGATTCCTGCGCCTGGTTTAGTTCTCTTCTTTTTCCTTCACCGGTGCCGGTGGTGGGCGCAAGCCGATTTCCGCCGTGAGCTTGAGCTCCTTGCCATTGCGCATGACTTGGATCGTCACCTTGTCGGTCGGCTTGATTCGCGCCACCTGGTTCATCGAACGACGGCCATCGCCCGCGGGCTCGCCATCGATGGTCAGGATCACGTCACCCAGTTGCAGGCCCGCTTTCTGTGCCGGGCCATCGCGGAAAATCCCCGCGACCACAATGCCCGGACGTCCCGACAGGCCAAACGACTCCGCCAACTCCTGAGTCAGCGGCTGCACCTCGATCCCGAGCCAGCCACGGATCACCTGGCCGTGCTCGATGATCGACTTCATCACTTCCATCGCCAGTTTCACTGGGATCGCAAAGCCGATGCCTTGCGAGCCGCCGGACTTGGAGAAGATCGCGGTGTTGATGCCGGTCAGGTTGCCATTGGCGTCTACCAGTGCGCCGCCGGAGTTGCCCGGGTTGATCGCCGCATCGGTCTGGATGAAGTCTTCGTAATTGTTCAGGCCCAGCTGATTGCGGCCGGTGGCGCTGATGATGCCCATGGTCACGGTCTGGCCAACGCCGAACGGGTTGCCGATGGCCAGCGCGACGTCACCGATGCGAATGTTGTCGGAACGGCCGACGGTGATCGAAGGCAGGTTCTTCAAATCGATCTTGAGAACCGCGAGGTCGGTTTCCGGGTCGCTGCCGATGACGCGGGCCAGGGTTTCACGGCCATCCTTTAGGGCGACAACAATCTGGTCCGCGCCGCTGGTCACATGGTTGTTGGTCAGCAGATAGCCTTCCGGGCTCATGATCACGCCGGAGCCGAGGCTCGACTCCATACGCTTCTGCTTGGGTGAGTTGTCACCAAAAAAACGACGGAACTGCGGATCTTCGAACAACGGATGGTTTGGCCGGCTGACCACCTTGGTGGTGTACAGATTGACCACCGAGGGCGCCGCGATGGTCACCGCATCGGCGTAGGACACCGGGCCTTGTTGCACTGTGGTGGTTTGCGGGGCTTGCTGCAGGTTGACGTCGAGACTCGGAAGGCCGACCCACTCCGGGTAACGCTGGATAATCAACAGAGCGATAAGCACGCCGGCCAACAGCGGCCAGCCGGAAAAACGCAGCGCCTTGAGCATTAAGCACGTCCTGAGAGGTTGCAGGCAGCATGAGACCGCCGATAATGTCGCGCATTATACGAGGCCACGCGCGCCTCTGAACGGGATATTTAGGAGTCTTTTATGGCCGTCGCCCTGAGCACACTTGTAGAAGAAGCCGACCGTTACCTGAACAGCGCCAGGATCGCCGATTATTGCCCCAACGGCTTGCAGGTCGAAGGTCGCCCGCAGGTCATGCGTATCGTCAGTGGCGTCACCGCCAGTCAGGCGTTGCTGGACGCTGCCGTCGAAGCGCAGGCCGACCTGGTGCTGGTGCACCACGGGTATTTCTGGAAGGGTGAGAACCCGTGCATCACCGGCATGAAGCAGCGTCGGTTGAAAACCCTGCTCAAGCACGACATCAGCCTTCTGTCCTATCACCTGCCCCTGGACCTGCATCCGGAAGTCGGCAACAACGTGCAGTTGGCGCGGCAGCTGGACATCACCGTCGAAGGTCCGCTCGATCCGGACAACCTGAAAGTGGTGGGGCTGGTCGGCTCGCTCAATGAGCCAATGACAGCCAGGGATTTTGCCCGCCGCGTTCAGGAAGTCATGGGGCGCGAACCGTTGCTGATCGAAGGCAGCGAGATGATTCGCCGGGTGGGTTGGTGCACCGGCGGCGGTCAGGGCTACATCGATCAGGCGGTGCTGGCCGGTGTCGACCTGTACCTCAGTGGCGAGGCCTCGGAACAGACCTTCCACAGCGCCCGGGAGAACGGCATCAGCTTCATTGCCGCCGGCCACCACGCTACCGAGCGCTACGGCGTGCAAGCGCTGGGCGACTACCTGGCGCGACGCTTCGCGCTGGAACATATTTTCATCGATTGCCCGAATCCGATCTGACCCTGCTCGCCCCCACAGAAGATCAGGAAGGCAATGATCCCCCTGTAGGAGCGAGCTTGCTCGCGATGGCGGTGTGTCAGACGCTGATGAGGCTGGATGTGCCGGCCCCATCGCGAGCAAGCTCGCTCCTACAGGAATCGGTCCTTACTGCCCAAACGCAGGGGTATATTCATATACCCTTTCGATCTAGCGGGCGCCCTGATTAGAAGAGGTCGGTGTGCTAGGATTCCTCGCTCGAACACGGCCCGCTGGCCGTTCATAAAAGTTTTCGTGAGTAGCCATGGTCGACAAACTGACGCATCTGAAACAGCTGGAGGCGGAAAGCATCCACATCATCCGCGAGGTGGCCGCCGAGTTCGATAACCCGGTGATGCTTTACTCCATCGGTAAAGACTCCGCCGTGATGCTGCACCTGGCACGCAAGGCATTTTTCCCCGGCAAGCTGCCGTTCCCGGTGATGCACGTCGACACTCGCTGGAAATTCCAGGAGATGTACGCCTTCCGCGACAAAATGGTTGCGGACCTGGGCCTGGACCTGATCACCCACATCAACCCGGACGGCGTGGCGCAGAACATCAACCCGTTCACCCACGGCAGCGCCAAGCATACCGACATCATGAAGACCGAAGGCCTTAAACAGGCTTTGGACAAGCACGGTTTCGACGCCGCTTTCGGTGGTGCGCGCCGCGATGAAGAGAAGTCCCGCGCCAAGGAACGTGTCTACTCGTTCCGCGACAGCAAGCACCGCTGGGACCCGAAAAACCAGCGCCCGGAACTGTGGAACGTCTACAACGGCAAGGTCAACAAGGGCGAATCCATTCGTGTGTTCCCGTTGTCGAACTGGACCGAGCTGGACATCTGGCAGTACATCTACCTCGAAGGGATCCCGATCGTGCCGCTGTACTTCGCCGCCGAGCGTGAAGTCATCGAGAAGAACGGCACCCTGATCATGATCGACGACGAGCGCATCCTCGAGCACCTGAGCGATGAAGACAAAGCGCGTATCGTCAAAAAGAAAGTGCGATTCCGTACCCTTGGCTGCTACCCGTTGACGGGCGCGGTGGAGTCCGAGGCCGAAAGTCTGACGGACATCATTCAGGAAATGCTCCTGACGCGAACTTCCGAGCGCCAGGGCCGTGTCATCGACCATGATGGCGCAGGCTCGATGGAAGACAAAAAACGTCAAGGGTACTTTTAAGCTTCGAGTTACAAGCGGCAAGCTGCAAGTTAAAGGCGGTATGCGTAACTTCGCGGTTTGGTGCTTGCAGCCGGTTGTTGCGAGCCGCGATTGAGTGACTCGTAATGGACTTCGAGAAGTTGGTTGTTTGGCAGAGAAGCAAGTGTCTGGCAGTGGGGATCTACCGAGAGTTTGCCCAATGCGGGGATTTTGGTTTCAAGGATCAGATCACCCGCTCAGCACTTTCGGTACCCTCCAACATTGCTGAGGGGATGGAGCGTCGCAGCGCCAAAGAAAAGGTACGTTTTCTTTGGATCGCGAAGGCTTCTTGTGGAGAGTTACGAACCCAGATTCTCATCGGCAGCGACATTGCTTACATCGCCCATCCGCTGGCTGAAAACTGGATTACAGAAACCCGTGAGCTCTCAAAGATGCTCTGCGGCTTGATCAACAAAATTTCTGACTAGCTGTACGCCGACAAGCTTGCCGCTTGAAGCTTACAGCTTGGAGCTTGAACCCGATGAGCCATCAATCTGATTTGATCAGCGAGGACATCCTCGCCTACCTGGGCCAGCACGAACGTAAAGAGCTGCTGCGCTTTTTGACCTGCGGTAACGTCGATGACGGCAAGAGCACCCTGATCGGGCGCCTGCTGCATGACTCCAAGATGATCTACGAAGATCACCTGGAAGCGATCACCCGCGACTCGAAAAAAGTCGGCACCACCGGCGAAGACATCGACCTGGCGTTGCTGGTTGACGGTTTGCAGGCCGAGCGTGAGCAGGGCATCACTATCGATGTTGCCTACCGCTACTTCTCCACGGCCAAGCGCAAGTTCATCATTGCCGACACCCCGGGCCATGAGCAGTACACCCGCAACATGGCCACCGGTGCATCCACCTGTGACCTGGCGATCATCCTGGTTGACGCCCGCTACGGCGTGCAGACCCAGACGCGCCGACACAGCTTCATCGCCTCCTTGCTGGGCATCAAGCACATCGTCGTGGCCATCAACAAGATGGACCTCAAGGGGTTCGACCAGGACGTGTTCGAGGCGATCAAGGCCGATTACCTGAAGTTCGCCGAAGGCCTGAAACTGCAACCGACCAGCCTGCACTTCGTGCCGATGTCGGCCCTCAAGGGCGACAACGTGGTGAACAAGTCCGAGCGCTCGCCGTGGTACACCGGTCAGTCGCTGATGGAAATTCTCGAGACGGTGGAAGTAGCGGGCGATCGCAACTTCACCGACCTGCGTTTCCCGGTGCAGTACGTCAACCGTCCGAACCTGAACTTCCGTGGATTTGCCGGCACCCTGGCCAGCGGCATCGTCAAGAAAGGCGACGAAGTGGTGGTGCTGCCATCAGGCAAGAGCAGTCGCGTGAAATCCATCGTCACCTTTGAGGGTGAGCTGGAGCATGCAGGCCCGGGCCAGGCGGTTACGCTGACCATGGAAGATGAAATCGACATCTCCCGGGGCGACCTGTTGGTGCACGCCGACAACGTTCCGCCAGTGACCGACAGCTTCGAAGCGATGCTGGTGTGGATGGCTGAAGAGCCGATGCTGCCGGGCAAGAAATACGACATCAAGCGTGCCACCAGTTACGTGCCGGGCTCCATCGCCAGCATCGTCAACAAGGTCGACGTCAACACCCTGGAAGAAGGCCCGGCCAGCGCGCTGCAACTGAACGAAATCGGCAAGGTCAAGATCGCGCTCGACGCGCCGATTGCCCTCGACGGTTACGACAGCAACCGCACCACTGGCGCGTTTATCATCATCGATCGCTTGACCAACGGCACCGTTGGCGCGGGCATGATTGTCGCGCAGCCTTTGGCGCATGGCACCAGCACCCACCACGGCAAACTGGCTCACGTGGCTACTGAAGAGCGTGCCCAGCGCTTCGGCCAGCAGCCAGCCACCGTGCTGTTCAGCGGCCTGTCGGGCGCCGGCAAGAGCACCCTGGCGTATGCGGTTGAGCGCAAGCTGTTCGACCTCGGTCGTGCGGTGTTCGTGCTCGATGGCCAGAACCTGCGTCATGACCTGAACAAAGGGCTGCCGCAGGATCGCGCCGGACGTACCGAGAACTGGCGCCGTGCCGCGCATGTGGCGCGTCAGTTCAACGAGGCCGGCCTGTTGACCCTGGCGGCGTTTGTTGCACCGAGTGCCGAAGGTCGCGAACAGGCCAAGGACCTGATCGGCAAGGAACGCCTGCTGACGGTCTACGTCCAGGCCTCACCAGCCGTGTGCGCAGAGCGTGACCCGCAAGGCCTGTACGCGGCAGCCGGGGATAACATCCCGGGCGAATCCTTCCCGTACGACGTGCCGCTGGATGCTGATCTCGTGATCGACACCCAGTCCGTGTCGCTGGAAGAGGGCGTCAAGCAAGTGCTGGATCTGCTGCGCAAGCGTGGGGCGATCTAGGGCAGGGGCAGCGGCAAGCTTTCAGCTTCAAGCTGCAAGGAAAAGCCCGCGGACAGGTGAATGTCTGCGGGCTTTTTTGTTTCTGGTCGGGCCTCATCGCGACGGTGCGACGATTCGACAAGCCCGCTCCCACAGGGTATAGCGGTGTACACAAAACCTGTAGGAGCGGGCTTGCCCGCGATGGCGCCAGACCAGACAACCCATTACTGGGCTGGATACTCCCGATGCATCTGTTCCAGCAACGCATCCTTGTCCTGCCACAACTGGTTGATCCAGCCCTGGAATTGCAGACGGTACTCGCCGTCCTGGTCGTAGTTCTTGCCGATGAACTGCGGTGGAATGTTCAGCTCATGGAAGTGCACCACCACGTCCTTCACATTGCCACTGAGCAGGTCCCAGAACCCCGGACGCCCTCCCGGATAGTGGATGGTCACGTTAACGATCGATTCCAGTTGTTCGCCCATGGCATCCAGCACGAACGCAATGCCACCGGCCTTGGGTTTGAGCAGGTATTTGAAGGGCGACTGCTGCTGGGCGTGCTTGCCTTCGGTGAAGCGTGTGCCCTCGACGAAGTTGAAAATCCCCACTGGGTTGTTGCGAAATTTCGCGCAAGTTTTGCGGGTGGTTTCCAGGTCCTTGCCTTTCTTTTCCGGGTGCTTTTCCAGGTAAGCCTTGGAGTAGCGTTTCATGAACGGAAAGCCCAGCGTCCACCACGCCAGGCCAATGACCGGCACCCAGATCAATTCCTGCTTGAGAAAGAACTTCAGCGGTTGGATACGCCGGTTGAGCACGTATTGCAGGACCAGGATGTCGACCCAGCTCTGGTGGTTGCTGGTGATCAGGTATGAATGCTGGTAGTCGAGACCCTGCAGGCCGCTGACGTGCCAGCGGGTTCGACGGACCAGATTCATCCAGCCCTTGTTCAGGCTGATCCAGGCTTCGTGGGTGTGGCTCATCAGCCAACCGGCCAGGCGCTGGGTAAAGGCAAATGGCAAGACTTTGATCAATGCCACGCAGAACAGAAACGAGCAGAGCGCAATCGTGTTCAAAGCCAACAACAAACAAGCAATCACACCGCGTATCGGTGCAGGGAGAAAGTCCAGCATTTAAACATCCAGAGGTCGGTTGGCGGCTTGGATCGCCGTCAGGGCGATGGTGTACACGATGTCGTCAACCTGCGCACCGCGCGGCAGGTCGTTCACCGGTTTGCGCAGGCCTTGCAGCATCGGCCCGAGGCTGACGCAGTCGGCGCTGCGTTGCACCGCCTTGTGCGTGGTGTTGCCGGTATTGAGGTCGGGGAACACGAACACCGTGGCACGACCGGCCACCTGGCTGTTCGGCGCCAGTTGCCGGGCCACGGTCTCGTTGGCGGCGGCGTCGTATTGCAACGGGCCGTCGATCAGCAGCGAATGCTGTTGCTCGTGGGCGAGCAGGGTCGCCTCGCGCACTTTCTCCACCTCTTCGCCGGTGGCCGATTCGCCGCTGGAGTAGCTGATCATTGCCACGCGTGGGGTAATACCGAAGGCGGCTGCCGAGTCCGCGCTTTGCAGGGCAATTTCGGCCAACTCGCTGGCGCTCGGGTGCGGGTTCATCACGCAGTCGCCATAGACCAGCACTTCTTCGGGGAACAGCATGAAGAACACCGACGACACCAGGGTGCAGCCCGGCGCAGTCTTGATCAGTTGCAGGGCCGGGCGGATGGTATTGGCGGTGGAGTGTATGACCCCGGACACCAACCCATCGACTTCATCGAGCGCAAGCATCATGGTGCCGATCACCACCGGATCTTCCAGTTGCTGTTCGGCCATCGGGGCGTTGAGGCTTTTGCTCTTGCGCAGGGACACCATCGGTTCGACGTAGCGATCGCGGATCAGGTCCGGGTCGAGAATCTCCAGTCCCGGCGGCAGCTCGATGCCCTGCGCGCGAGCCACGGCTTCGACATCCGCAGGTTTGGCCAGCAACACGCAGCGAGCGATTCCACGCGCCTGACAGATCGCCGCCGCCTGCACGGTCAGCGGTTCGCTGCCTTCGGGCAGCACGATGCGCTTGTTGGCGCCCTGGGCGCGTTGGATCAGTTGATAACGGAACACGGCCGGCGACAGGCGCATTTCCCGTGGCGTGCCGCACCGCTGGTGCAGCCAGTTGGCGTCGAGATGGCCAGCGACGAAATCGGTGATGATTTCCGCACGTTCGCGGTCGTCGATCGGGATTTCCTTGTTGAGGCCGTTCAACAGGTTGGCTGTGTCGTAGGAACCGGTGCTGACCGACAGTACGGGTAGGCCGGCCTGCAACGCACCGCGACACAGCTCCATGATGCGCGGGTCGGGCAGGGTGTCGCTGGTCAGGAGCAGGCCCGCCAACGGCACGCCGTTAATGGCAGCGAGGCTGACGGCAAGGATGATGTCGTCGCGATCTCCGGGGGTCACCACCAACACGCCGGGCTTGAGCAGCTCCACGGTGTTGCGCATGGTGCGTGCGCAGATGATGATTTTGGTCATCCGCCGGGTTTCGTAATCGCCAGCATTGAGAATCTGCGCGCCCATCAGGTCGGCGACGTCGCGGGTGCGCGGCGCATTCAGTTCCGGCTGGTACGGGATGCAGCCAAGCAGGCGGAAATCACCGCTGCGCAGCAACGGCGAATGTTCCCTCAGGCGCGAGGCGAAGGCCTCCATGCTCTCATCGGTCTTGACCTTGTTGAGGATTACGCCGAGGACTTTCGGATCCTTCGGGCCGCCGAACAACTGCGCTTGCAATTCCACGCGGCCCGAGAGCTCGGTCAGCACTTCGTTTTCCGGTGCCGAGACCAGGATCACTTCGGCGTCGAGGCTCTTGGCCAGGTGCAGGTTGACCCGCGCAGCGTAGCTGGCGCTGCGGGTCGGCACCATGCCTTCGACGATCAGCACGTCCTTGCCGATGGCTGCCTGCTGGTACAGCGTGATGATTTCCTCGAGCAACTCATCGAGCTGCCCGTCGCCCAGCATGCGCTCGACATGGGCCAGGCCCAGGGGTTGCGGCGGTTTCAAACCGTGGGTGCGTGCCACCAGCTCGGTGGAGCGCTCAGGCCCGGTATCCCCCGGATGGGGTTGGGCGATCGGTTTGAAAAAGCCGACCTTGAGGCCGGCGCGCTCAAGGGTACGAACCAGCCCGAGGCTGATGGAGGTCAGGCCCACGCCAAAGTCGGTGGGCGCAATAAAAAAAGTTTGCATGCGAGTTCTCTAAGGGTGCATGGCAAAGGTGAGCGTCTATCGCTGACGATCGACCGGGATTCAGTCGCCAAGGTTATCGCTAACCGAGCCTTGAGCGCACCAACCGCATTCAAAGCGCTGGCCGATTTTTTCCGCCCGCTGCGCAGGGTCCAGCACCCAGGCCCGCGATTGCCACGGCGGCTGATGGCGCAGGTGCTGCGTATGGCCGCAGGACAGCTCGGCCACCCATTGTCCGTCTTCATCCTGATGAAAACCTGTGATCGTGGAGCCGTCTGTTGCGTTCCGTTTGTCCGGGTTGTGTTCGCTTTCGGACGATGGCTTCGCTAGACTTGGCCCTTCTATATTCTTCTGCAAAAGGTCTCGCCCCATGCTGATCGCCGCCAATAAGGCTGTCTCCATCGACTATACCCTGACCAACGACGCTGGTGAGGTCATCGACAGCTCCGCCGGCGGCGCACCGCTGGTTTACCTGCAAGGCGCAGGCAATATCATCCCTGGCCTGGAAAAAGCCCTGGAAGGCAAAGGCGTTGGCGAAGAGCTGACCGTAGCCGTTGAACCTGAAGATGCCTACGGCGAATACGCTGCCGAACTGGTCAGCACCCTGAGCCGCAGCATGTTCGAAGGCGTCGACGAGCTGGAAGTGGGCATGCAGTTCCACGCTTCCGCTCCGGATGGCCAGATGCAGATCGTCACCATCCGTGACCTGGACGGCGACGACGTCACCGTTGACGGCAACCACCCGCTGGCCGGTCAGCGCCTGAACTTCCAGGTCAAGATCGTTGCCATCCGTGACGCCAGCCAGGAAGAAATCGCTCATGGCCACGTCCATGGCGAAGGTGGCCATCACCACTGATTTTCTGCGCTAAGCTCAGAGAACTGGAGAGGCGCCCGAAGGGCGCCTTTTTAGTCCGCGGCTGTTCTTGGTGACATCGCCAAGAGGCTGTTTCGAGAAAAACACGGGAATCTGGAGTACGTCATGAGTGCTTTTCACGACCTGAAATTGACAGCCCTGAATGGTCAGGAACTTCCGCTGGCGCCTTTCAAGGGCAACGTCGTGCTGGTGGTCAACGTAGCCTCCAAATGTGGCTTGACCCCGCAATACGCCGCGCTGGAAAACCTCTATCAGCAATACAAGGGCAAGGGCTTCACCGTGCTGGGCTTGCCGTGCAACCAGTTTGCCGGGCAGGAGCCGGGCAGCGAACAGGAAATCCAGGATTTCTGCAGCCTCAACTACGGCGTGACTTTTCCGTTGTCCAGCAAGCTGGAAGTCAACGGCCATGAACGTCACCAGTTGTATCGCCTGCTGGCCGGCGAAGGCGCCGAGTTTCCCGGTGACATCACCTGGAACTTCGAAAAATTCCTGCTGGGCAAGGACGGCCGCGTCCTCGCACGTTTTTCGCCACGTACCGCGCCGGACGATCCTGCGGTCATCCAGGCTATCGAAAAAGCGCTGGGCTGAGCTGAACCTCTATCCCCTGTAGGAGCGAGCATGCTCGCGATGGAATAACGGACACCGTTGGGCATCAGACAGCCAACGTTATCGTTGACGACCATCGCGAGCATGCTCGCTCCTACAGGTTTCGTGAATCCTCACAAGTTTTAACCCTTAATCACGCAAATCAATAATCCTTCCCAGCGCTCGCAAGCCTCCATATTATACTCGTCATAAAGCCTATCCTCGTGGAGCGCACCGATGCCCGTTCAAGCCCTGTTCAAACCGTTCCACCTTGGCACCCTCGAACTGCCGACTCGCGTGGTCATGGCCCCAATGACACGTTCGTTCTCGCCCGGTGGCGTGCCCAATTCCAAGGTCATCGAATACTACCGTCGTCGCGCTGCGGCCGGCGTTGGCCTGATCATCACCGAGGGCACCACCGTCGGACACAAAGCGTCCAACGGATACCCGAACGTGCCGCATTTCTACGGTGAAGACGCCTTGGCCGGCTGGAAGAAAGTGGTCGACGCCGTGCATGCCGAGGGCGGCAAGATCGTTCCGCAACTGTGGCACGTCGGCAGTGTACGTCGCATCGGCACCGAACCGGATGCGAGCGTGCCGGGTTACGGTCCGTCGGAAAAATTGAAGGACGGCCAGGTCGTGGTTCACGGCATGAGCAAACAGGATATCCAGGACGTGATCGCCGCGTTCGCCCAGGCCGCCAAGGATGCCAAGAGCATCGGCATGGACGGCGTGGAAATCCACGGTGCCCACGGTTACCTGGTCGACCAGTTTTTCTGGGAAGGCAGCAACCAGCGCACCGACGAATACGGTGGCAGCTTGGCCAACCGTTCGCGTTTTGCCATCGAGTTGATTCAAGCGGTGCGCGCAGCGGTGGGTGAAGGTTTCCCGATCATCTTCCGTTTTTCCCAGTGGAAGCAGCAGGATTACACCGCGCGTCTGGTGCAAACCTCGCAGGCACTGGGCGAATTCCTCAAGCCGCTATCCGACGCTGGCGTGGACATTTTCCACTGCTCGACCCGCCGTTTCTGGGAGCCTGAGTTCGACGGTTCCGACCTGAACCTGGCCGGCTGGACGCGCAAACTCACCGGCAAGCCGACCATCACCGTGGGCAGCGTCGGCCTGGATGGCGAGTTCCTGCAATTCATGGTCAATACCGACAAGATTGCCCAGCCGGCCAGCCTTGAGAAACTGCTGGAACGGCTGAACAATGACGAGTTCGATCTCGTGGCAGTTGGGCGTGCCCTGCTGGTGGACCCGGACTGGGCGCAGAAAGTGCGTGACGGGCGCGAGGAAGATATCTTGCCGTTCAGCCGTGAGGCGTTGATGACGCTGGTTTAAGCGGCGCCTGTCAGGGCCGCCATCGCGGGCAAGCCCGCTCCTACAAGGATCTCATCAACCCGTGTAGGAGCGAGCTTGCTCGCGATGGCTCCAACAAAATTCTCAAGGCAGTGAAGCAGCCCCAGGCATCACCGAGTCTCCCCCACAAGCCCCCCGCAATTGCTCCTCAAACGCCTCGACAATCGCGGCCCAGCCCTGGCGGCTTGCATGCTGGCGCGCATTGAGTCGCACACAGCGCAAGGTCTCGCGCTCTTCCAGCAACCACACCGCCGCGTCGCAAAACGCCGCTTCATCCCCCGGCATCGCCAGTACGCCGTTGTAGCCATGGCGAATGTGCTGGGCCGCTGCCGCCTGGTCATAAGCCACCACACCCAACCCCGAAGCCAAGGCCTCCAGCACCACATTGCCGAAGGTTTCGGTCAGGCTGGGAAACACGAAAACATCGCCCGATGCATAGTGGGCAGCCAGGGCTTCGCCGCGGTGCGGGCCGCAGAAAATAGCGTCGGGCAGCGCCTTCTCCAGGGCCTTGCGTTGTGGGCCGTCGCCGACGATGACCAGCTTTATTGTTCGTTGTGGATACGTCGTGGTCAGCGTGTCGATGGCGCGCTTGAGCAAACCGAGGTTTTTCTCGGCTGCCAGGCGCCCGACATGAATAACGGCAATGTCCTTCTCGCCCAGGCCCCATTGTTCACGCAGTGATTGCTGGCGTTTGCTCGGGTGAAACAACTGACAATCGACCCCCCGCGAGAGCAATGCCAGTCGCTCGAAATGCCGACGCTCCAGCTCCATGCGTTGGCTGACACTTGGGACCAGGGTCAGGTTCGAGCGATTGTGAAACCAGCGCAGGTAATGGGTCAGCAGGCGCGTCAGCAAGCCTAGTCCATACTGGTTGGAGTACTGCTGGAAGTTGGTGTGAAAGCCGCTGACCACGGAAATTCCCAAGCGCCGTGCCGCACGCAACGCGGACAGGCCCAGTGGTCCCTCCGTGGCGATGTACAGCACGTCCGGGCGCTGGCGCGTCCAGCGTCGCAGCAGCTTGTGCATCGATGACTGGCCCCATTGCAGTCCTGGGTAGCCTGGCAGCGGCCAACCACGGCACAACAGCAATTGGTCGTCGCTGCCCAGTTGCAGGTCGCAACCCTGGCGCGGCCGCACCAGCTCCACCTGGTGCCCGCGCGCGCGCAAGCCGTCGCACAAGCGGCCGAGGGTGTTGGCCACTCCATTGATTTCAGGAGGGAAGGTTTCGGTGATCAGGGTGATGCGCAGAGCTGTCGTCATGACCCCAGTGTCGGCTGGGGCCATGTCGCCAGTGTGGCGATTTGATGATGGATTCGTGACGGGCTCAGCGTTGGCTCACCAGGCTTTCGGCGCCTTGCTCACGGACCCAGAACAAGGTCGCACCGGCTACGGCGGCGGGCATCATCAGCACGTTGACCACCGGAATCAGCAGCACCAGATACACGATCCCGCCGAAGCTCATGCTCTGCCAGCGTTTCTGCCGCAGCCAGGCGAGCATCTCGTTCCAGCCCAGCTTGTGGTTGTCTGCGGGGTAGTCGATGTACTGGATCGCCATCATCCACACCCCGAACAGCAGCCACAGCGGTGCAGCGATGATATTCACCACGGGCACGAACGAGAGGATGAACAAGCCGATGGCACGCGGCAGGAAGTAACCGAGCTTGCGCATTTCCCGGGCGAAGGTGCGCGGGACCATGGCGATCAGTTCGCGCCAGCTGAACGCCGGGAAATCATCGGTGCCGCGCACCACCACTTCGACCTTCTCCGCCAGGAAGCCATTGAACGGCGCGGCGATGATGTTGGCGAGCATTGTGAAGGTGAAAAACACCATCAATACCACCAGCACGACGAAAATCGGCCACAGGATGTAACTGAGAAAACTCAGCCAGTCCGGCAGGGTGGGCATCAGTGTATCGACCCACAGGCTGAATTGATGGCCGGCCAGATAGATCAATCCGACGAACAGCACCAGGTTGATGACCAATGGCAGCAATACGAAAAGCCGCAGACTGGGACTCAAAACCAGCTTGAGCCCTTCACGCAGGTATTGCGGGCCGGACAGAACAGGGGCGGGCATATCGTGCTCCGAGAAAGGGGAAACGCGCCGACCTTACCGACTTTGCCACTTCGGCGAAAGCGCCGTTACTGGATCGACATCAGCGGTAACAAAGGTGCCTATAAACAAACGGTAACGGGATAGAGACCACCTATGAGCTGGATTGTTAAACCGTATTTCCTTAATCTTCGCCCCCTCGATACGCTGCACCCATTCTTTTACAGGACTGTTGTATTCAAGCCTTCCCCAAGTGCTTTCAATGGTCTTTTTTTATTCACGTCGGCAACCCGGCGTTCCGCGCCATGTGTTTTGGGCCGGTCAACAGGAGCAGGTCATGTCTGAAGTCCGTCATTCGCGAGTGATTATTCTCGGTTCCGGCCCTGCCGGTTACAGCGCCGCGGTCTATGCCGCCCGTGCCAACCTCAAGCCGCTGCTGATCACCGGCATGCAGGCCGGCGGTCAACTGACGACCACCACCGAAGTCGACAACTGGCCGGGCGACGTCCACGGCCTGACCGGCCCGGCTCTGATGGAGCGCATGCGCGAGCACGCCGAGCGTTTTGAGACCGAGATCGTCTTTGATCACATCAACGCGGTGGATTTTGCTTCCAAGCCTTACACCCTGACCGGCGACAGCGCGACCTATACCTGCGACGCCCTGATCATTGCCACCGGCGCCAGCGCTCGTTACCTGGGCCTGCCCTCGGAAGAAGCGTTCATGGGCAAAGGGGTTTCGGCCTGCGCGACCTGCGACGGTTTCTTCTACCGCAACAAGCCAGTGGCCGTGGTCGGTGGTGGCAACACCGCTGTAGAAGAGGCGCTGTACCTGGCGAACATTGCCAGCACCGTGACCCTGATCCACCGTCGCGATACCTTCCGCGCCGAGAAGATCCTGATCGACAAGCTCAATGCTCGCGTCGCTGAAGGCAAGATCATCCTCAAGCTCAACTCCAACCTGGATGAAGTCCTGGGCGACAACATGGGCGTGACCGGTGCCCGCCTGAAGAACAACGACGGCAGCTTTGACGAAATCAAGGTGGACGGTGTGTTCATCGCCATCGGCCACACCCCTAACACCTCGCTGTTCGAAGGCCAACTGACCTTGAAAGACGGCTACCTGGTGGTGCAGGGCGGCCGTGAAGGCAACGCCACCGCGACCAACGTCGAAGGCATCTTCGCCGCCGGTGACGTGGCTGACCACGTTTACCGACAGGCAATCACCTCGGCCGGCGCCGGCTGCATGGCCGCACTGGACACCGAACGTTACCTCGACGGCCTGCAGAACGCTTCGTTCTGAGGGTGTTGAAATGAAAAAACCGGCTTAGGCCGGTTTTTTTGTGTCTGGTTTCCGGGTTCCCTATAGGAGCGAGCTTGCTCGCGATGGTGTCAACGATAACGCTGGCTGTCTGACACCCAGCGGTGCCTGTTCTTCCATCGCGAGCAAGCTCGCTCCTACAGGGTTTGGGGTGTTCACACCAGTTTCTTGAGGCACGCCTCGAAGATGTCCAGGCCCTCTTCCAGCACCGCTGGCTCTGTGGTCAGCGGCGCCAACAGGCGGATGATGTGTCGCGACTTGCCGCTGGGCATCAGCAACAAGCCGGCGTCCCGCGCCAGGGTCAGCAGTTGCGTCAGTTGTGCCGGGGCGGGTGTGCCGTCGGGGTTGGCCAGTTCGATGCCGCGCATGGCGCCGACACCGGTCAGGCGGCCCAGGTAGGGAGAGACGTTGTTGGCGCGCCAGGTTTCGTAGCGGCTGATGATCGCCTGTTCCTGCTGTAAACCCCACGCGTGTAGGTTGGCATCGGTCATTTCGTCCAGCGTCGCCAACGCCGCCGCACAGGCGATCGGGTTGCCCGAGTAAGTACCGCCAAGCCCGCCTTTGGGCAGGGTGTCGAGCAGCGCCTTGCGGCCGACCACCGCGCCCAGCGGGACGCCGCCGCCAATGCTTTTGCCGAGCAGGATCAGGTCCGGCTCGATGCCCAACCGGGGAAACGCAAAGCGTTCACCGGTGCGGCCAAACCCGGACTGGATCTCGTCGGCGATCAACAGGATGTTCTTTTCATCGCACAAACGGCGCAGCGCCTGCGCAAAATCGACGTCCAACGCGAGGAAGCCCGCTTCACCCTGCACCGGTTCGACGATGAAACAGGCCACGTCCTCGATATCGATTTCGACGCCAAAGAGTCGATCCAGGGCTTTTAGAGCCTCGGCGCAGGTGACGCCGTTGTCTTTACTCGGGAAGGGCAGGTGATATACCGGGCCGGGCAGTGCACCGACCTTCTGTTTGTAGGGCGCAACCTTGCCATTGAGGTTGAGCGTGGCGAGCGTGCGCCCGTGGAAGGCGCCGTCGAAGGCAATGACAGCGGTTCGCCCCGTCGCGCCACGGACGATCTTCAAGGCGTTCTCCGCTGCTTCCGCGCCGCTGTTGGTGAGCATGCCGCTGACCGGGTAACTCACCGGTATGAAGCCGGCCAGGCGCTCCATGAAGTCGAGGTAAGGCGTGTGGGGCGCGGCATTGAACGCGTAGTGCGTCAGCCGCGTGGCTTGCTCTCGAATGGCCTCGACGATGCGCGGGTGGCAATGGCCGAGGTTTAGTACACCGATACCGCCGACAAAGTCGATATAGCGTTTGCCATCAGTCGACCAGACCTCGGCATTTTTGCCATGGCTGAGGGTGACGGGATGAACGATGTTGATCGACTGACTGATGGATTCGCTGCTCATGGATGACCGGCTCGCAAGAAGGAGAACTTGCGTTTATCTAAGCCGCGAGCAGTGGTGTCGGGCAAACGAAATAAAGTTGCCGGGTCAATCTTAAAAGTCGGGATGTCCCTGTAGGAGCGAGCTTGCTCGCGATCATTCGCCAATGATGACGCTGTCTGTCTGACACCCAGCGGTGTCTGTGACTCCATCGCGACGGTTCGACGCCTCGACAAGCGCGCTCCTACAGGTTAGGTTGCGGCCGGGCGGGATTAACGGCGAGTCAGCGGCTGCTCGCCGAACTTCACCCCGGCCAGGCCGTGGGCGATCAGTGCGCGGATGTTGCCGTGGTCGCTGCCTTCAGGGGTGGCGACTACCGAGCGGTAGTGTTCGCCGAACGCCAGCAGCGCTTCTTCATCGCTCAGGCCTTCAAGGAGGGCCAGGCCCAGGGTCTTGCACGAGCCTTCGTTTTGCCCGGCGGCGTTTTCCACGCCACCGTTGTTGAAAGCCTGCGGCTGATAGTCGTAGCCGGCCGCGATGAAGGCGAGGGTATCGGCGAAGACGTGTTCGCCGCTCTTGAGGCTGGCGCGCAGGGTGTTCAGGTCAGTCATGGGGTTTTCCTTTGGCGAACGCCGCCTGTTGTTCGGCGCTGGCTTCTTGCTGGTATTGGGCTTTCCACTCGGCGTATGGCATGCCGTAGACGACCTCACGTGCGTCATCGAGGGTGACTTCGATCTGGCGTTCATCGGCGGCGGCCTTGTACCACTTGGAGAGGCAGTTGCGGCAGAAACCCGAGAGGTTCATCAGGTCGATGTTCTGCACATCCTTGCGGCTGTCCAGATGGGCGACGAGCCGGCGGAAGGCGGCGGCTTCGAGTTCGAGGCGTTCTTGATCGGTCATGGAGGTCTCTTCGAGACAGCTTCGAGCGGCAAGCTTCAAGCTGCAAGATGGGTTGCGGTGAGGCGAAGTCTACAGCTTGCGGCTTGAAGCTTGAAGCTGCTACGCAGTAGCCCGACTCGCTGCAAGCGTAATCGACACCGACTCGGCAAAACGCAGCGCATGGGGTTTGTCGACCTCCACTTCCGCGTACAGCACCGAGGCGTTGGCCATGACCAGGTCGAGAATTTCCTGGGTCAGGCGTTCGAGCAGGGCGAAGCGATTGCCTTCGACGTGGGCGATGATCGCCTTGGTGATGGTCCGGTAATTCAGCGCATGATCGATGTCGTTGTCGCGCACGGCTTCCTGGGCGGCATACAGGATGGTCAGGTTGATCAACACATCCTGCTTGTTGAGGATTTCGTCCTCGTTGATGCCAATGTAGGTACGCAGGCACAGGTCCTTGACCCGGATGCGTGCCATGCCTGGTTGAAGTTGTGACATTACTTCTTGCTCCGTCCAATCAATTGCAGGAACTCCTGGCGGGTGTTGCTCGACTCGCGGAAGGCGCCGAGCATTACCGAAGTGTTCATGGTCGAATTCTGTTTTTCGACGCCGCGCATCATCATGCACATGTGCTGGGCTTCGATGACCACGGCGACGCCGGCCGCGCCCGTGACTTGCAGCACCGCGTCGGCGATTTGCCGGGTGAGGTTTTCCTGAATCTGCAGGCGACGGGCGAACATGTCCACCAGCCGCGCGATCTTCGACAGGCCCAGCACCTTGCCCGTTGGAATATAAGCCACATGTGCCTTGCCGATGAAGGGCAGCATGTGATGTTCGCAGAGCGAGTACAACTCAATGTTGTCGACGATCACCATTTCATCGCTGTCGGAAGCGAACAACGCGCCGTTGACGACTTCCTCGACAGTCTGTCCATAGCCGTGACACAGGTACTGCATGGCCTTGGCCGCGCGCATCGGAGTGTCGAGCAAACCCTCGCGTTCGGGGTTTTCCCCCAGGCCGATGAGAATGTCGCGATAGCTCTGGGACAGGGCATTGTGGTGCAGGGATAACATCATGGATGATCCTCGCGGGGTCGCCTACTTGAGGTGCCGTCCGCCGTTGACGGTCAGGGTGGTGCCGGTGACATAAGAGTTGTCGAGCAGGTAACGCAAGCTCTGGTAGATCACTTCGCCGCCGGGTTCGATGCCCAGCGCGGACTTGGCGAGCGCCTTGGCGCGATACGTTGCGTCGTCATGCGCATTGAACATTAGCAGGGCCGGGGCGATGCCGTTGACCTTGATGGCGGGCGCATACCTGGCGGCGAAGGACAGGGTCAGGCTGTCGAGCCCGGCCTTGCTCGCGCAATAGCCAATGTGTCGGCTGCTGCCCTTGCGCGTGACGTCATCGCTGATGTGCACGATATCGGCAGGCTGTGACCGGTGCAGCAGGTCGGCGCAATGCAGGTTGATCAGGTAGGGCGCCAGCATGTGCACGCTGAACATTCGGCTGAACGCTGCGGCGTCCGAGTCCGGCGATTCAGCCAGCCACTCGGAGGCATTGTGGATGATCGCGCGCAGGCTATCGGTGTGTGTCTTCAGTTCGTGGATAAAGGCGAGGATACCGGCTTCGCTGGACAGGTCGGCGAACAGCGCTGTTGCGCCCAGGTCGCGCAAGACCTGCACGCCGGGGCGTTCGGTACGGTAACTGAAAATCACCGCGTGCCCGTCTTCCAGTAGCCGCTGCGCACAGTGCAGGCCGACGCGCTGGGCAGCGCCGGTGATGAGGATCGGGGCGGAGGAAGAAGTCATGAACGGCTCGCGTCGCGGTGAGAGCAAAACTATACCAGCGCAACGCGGGTTCTACCGAACTCCTGTAGGCGCGAGTCAACGAGCCTCGGCGGCCGAGCGGCGGATGGGTGTCGCGTTCAACCACCCCGCCAACAATCGCGTCGACAGCGGAATGAAGAAATAGACCATCAACGGCGTCAGGCACAGGGTGCTCAACAATACTCGCGGCAACAGGGGTAATCCGCCCAGCAGCGGCCCGAGGACGAAGTTGAACAGCAACGACACTGGAAAAAACGCCAGCCAGATTGCGACGGCCTGCTTCCAGCGAGGTGGGCGTGCGCCAGTGGTGCCAAACCAGCCTTCAATGCCGCTCACTCGATGCTCGGTTTTATGCGCAAACAGGTCGCTGCCACGGGCCAGCCACGCGGTACGCGATGCGGAGTGTTCCCACGCGTGCATGGTCTGTTCGTTGGCAAAGCGGAAAATGATCTGGAATTCATCGCCTCCAGGCGGTGGGGCGAGCACACCGGAGCCGAGATAACCCTGGAAATCGGTGGCCAGTTGTTCGCCTTCGCGCAACCAGGTCATGAGGTCCTGGTAGCGTCCATTGGCAACACGGCGCGCGACCATCAGCGTGACGGGGGAGGTAGTCATTGTGTAACTCCAGATTTTTAACGCGTCACTCCGGGTAGGAGTTTCGCCAGGCACAGCGCCGGGGTGGTGGGCTGCGTCTTGGTACAAGCAAGGAATGCGCCGGATTCTACAGGTATCTGCTGACTGCCGTGATTGATCTATACCTTGAATGAAGGAGGGGTAGACGAGTTAATATAGGATCCAATTTGCACGAAAGGGTTGACTGCCCAATGCCTGTTTCGATTGACGATGACACTGGTTCACCTACCGCCGCTTCCATCGAAAAGGAAGATCTGTTCCCAATTCGCGAGGTGTCACGGCTGACGGGCGTCAATCCGGTCACGCTGCGCGCCTGGGAGCGGCGCTATGGCCTGCTCCAGCCAACACGCACCGAAAGCGGGCATCGGTTGTACGCGATGGCCGATATCGAGCGGGTCCACAGCATTCTCGGCTGGCTCGACCGTGGCGTCGCCGTCAGCAAGGTCGGCAAGATCCTGGCCAAGGCCGCGCCGCTTCAGGCGCTTTCGCACATCATCCCCAACGAACTGGTACAAGCCGACTACGCGCAATGGCAGCAACAGGTGCACGCGGCCGTCAGCGCCTTCGACGATATTCAGCTGGATCAGGTCTACGGACAGATTTTCTCCAGTTATTCCCAGGCGGTGGTTTTCCAGGACATCCTGATACCGCTCTGGAAACAGTTACTGCAACGCCAGGATCAGTTCGGACAAACCAGCGAGTGGCTGTTCTTCGACGGCTATTTGCGCACACGGGTCCTGCAGCGCTTGCTGCTGATGCGCAGCTCACCCCGTCGGGTGATCATCAGCGCCCTGGCCGGCCAGTGCCGTGAGCTTGAATTGCTCATCGCTGCGCTGTTCCTGAGCGGCAATGACATGGGGGTGCGGCTGCTGACAATTGGTCAGCCGCTGGATGAGCTGACGCTGGTGTGCGAAAAAATAAAGCCAGAGGCGTTGGTGCTCTTTTCCAATCACGTCCCCGCGCCCGACTTGCCTCGACGGCTTAATCGGCTGGCCATGAGCCTGGATTGTCGCTTGATGCTCGCCGGTGATGCGTCTGACCTGGCGGAGGAAAGCCTTGCCGGCTCCTCCATCGGCTGCCTGGGCAACGAGGGCATGGAAATGCGTCAGCGCCTGAGGCAGTTCCTGGCAGGTAGCCTGGACACCTGAATCAGAGGTGCAGGGTGGGGTGGGTCAACCGGTGCTGCTGAAGGATGAACTGGCGCAAACGCTCGGTTTCGTCCGTGTCGCTCTGGCTCAGTTGATAGGCGTAGAAGCCATTCTCGGCCTCTTTTTCGAACGTGCCACGCATCGCAATGCGTTCATAGCCTGACGGGCTGAACCACAGCGCAAAATGCTTGGGCGGTTTGGTCTTGTTGCGGACTTCCAGCAGGACGCCCTTGAATGAAACCTCGTGCACCCACATCGTTCCGGGCTGGCCACTGGCGTTCTCAAGGGCGACCGGCTCTTCGAGGACCAGGCGCCATGGCCGTACCGATGGCCCGTCTTCGTAGATGCTGGGAACACCGAGGCGCAGATGCAACGCATGAAACTCGTCTTCCACCAGATGCAGCGGGAAGGTCATCTGCTGGTTTTCGAAATTGGCCTGGATGGTGACTTGCTCATGCGCAGCCAGGCGCGTGAGCAGGTCACGGATTTGCGAACCGCCGTTGACGAGCAGGCTCGACGTCGCATCCCGCACGTTGAGTTGCGGGTTGTGTTGCATGGACTGGATGTAATCCAGTTCGTCCTGGGTCAGGAGTGCGTCACGGTGCATGATCTGCTCGAAATAAAAAGTTACGAAGGCATCGGTGATTGTAGTTAATGACAATCGATTCTTTATTTTGTTTTAGCCGTTCGTCGCTTTTAGCTCAGCAAGCTCCTTTTGCAGCTGCGCAACTTGCTCCTCCAACTGCGCAACCCGCTGCTGAGCCTTGACCTGAACGGTCACGTCTTTCTGCACGCCCACGAAATAGGTTTGGCCATCGCTCGGGTTTTTCACCGTGGTCAGCGACAGTTCATTCCAGAAGGGGGTGCCGTCCTTGCGGTAGTTGCGCAGGACTTCGCGGCAGGAGCCGTCTCCCTTCAACGTCTCGCGGATCAAGGCCAGCGGTGCCTGGTCGCGATCGCCCGATTGCAGGAAGCGGCAGTCCTGATAGAGGATTTCTTCGCTGCTGTAGCCGGTCAGGCGTTCGAATGCCGGATTCACGTAGATCAGGATATTGTCGTGCTCGCCTTCTCTCTCGGCAATCACGATGCCGTCGCGGGACGCGTTGATCACCATTTGCAGCAGCTGGGCATTGATCATTTAAAGTTGTCTTCCTTGTTGATAGTCCGTCTCAAGTCTAAAAGAACATTCGGGACCGTGCTGTTAATATCCCGGTCTTTTATCCAGTTTCAGGATCAGATTGATGAAAGTCGCCATCCTTTCCGGCTCGGTGTACGGCACTGCCGAAGAAGTCGCCCGTCATGCCGCGCATCTGTTCAAAGCTGCGGGCTTCGACGTTTTCCACAACCCTCGTGCGAGCTTCGCCGACATCCAGGCCTTTGGCCCTGATGCCTTCCTGGCGGTGACTTCAACCACAGGCATGGGTGAATTACCGGACAACCTGCAACCGCTGTACTTCGCCATCCGCGATCAGTTGCCGGCCGCCTGGCGTGGTTTGCCGGGAGCTGTGATCGGCTTGGGCGACGCGAGTTATGGCGACACGTTCTGTGGCGGCGGCGAATTGATGCGCGAGTTACTGGGCGAAATGGGCGTGCGCGAAGTGGTCCCGATGCTGCGCCTGGACGCCAGCGAAAGCGTGACGCCGGAAAGCGATGCCGAGCCCTGGCTGGCGGAGCTGATCAGCGCTCTGCGCGACTGACCGGGCGCTCGCGCAACAGCGCCAGCCAGGCTTGGGCGGCTTTGGACAAATAAGCACCCTGGCGCCAGATGAACGCGATGTCCCAGCGCAGGTAATCGGGTGCGTTCAAGGCCAGGCGCACCACGCCTGGCCGCTCCAGCCCACGCGCCACGACTCGCGGCAACAGGACCACGCCTTGCCCGGCCGCCACCAGCGCGGCCAGAAAATCCGCCTGGCCACTGCGCCCGCCTTCCTTTGGCGTAAACCCCGCCTGCTGGCAGGCTTGCAGCACGCGGTCATTGAGCACGAAGCTGCGCTGATAGAGCAGGAAGGGTGTTTCAGCCAATTCCTCCAAGTCGATAACGGACTTCTTCGCCAAGGGATGTTCGCTGGGCAGCAAGGCATCCAGCGGCTCGTCGCAAAACGGTTGAAAGGCGAACTGCGGGTCTTTGGTCAGCAGCCCTCCGCCCAGTTCCAGCTCACCGCTCAAAACGCCTTGCTCAATGTTCAGGCTTCCGCCCTCGAGCAAATGGATGCTGATGTTGGGGTAGCGTCGCCGGTACTCGGCAAACAAGCTCGCAAACAGCGCGTCACTGCCCAATAGAGGCAACCCCAGGCGTAACTCGCCACGGGCCAGATGGCTCAGGTCATCCAGTTCGCTGAGCAATTCATTGTGCAGGCGCAGCATACCTTCGGCGCGCTGCAGCACCACTTTGCCAGCTGCAGTCAGACGCAGTTGCGAACCCAGGCGCTCCAGCAAGGGCGTTCCCAGGCTCTGCTCGAGTTGGGCAACCTGTTTGCTGACGGCCGATTGACTGATGTGCAAGGTCTTGGCGGCTTGGGTAAACCCCCCTTGGTGCATGACCTCGACAAAGCTTCGCAGATGCCTGAATTCCATTGCGTAATTCCAATGTGGAATGGCACCGAGTCTAACAATTCGCTTCAGGGATAGCAGCCCGCTCCGTAAAATGAACGGGCGAGGAATGACGACATGAAAGCATCTACCCTGAAATACCTGGGCCGCCTGGCCACCGAGCTGGCCGTGTTGTTGGCCATTTATCTGCTCGGCTGCCAGTTGGCGGCCTGGTCAGGCTGGCCGATTCCCGGTGGTGTCATCGGCATGGCGCTGTTGCTGCTGGCGTTCGCGCTCGGGCTGCTCAAGCCGGCCACGTTACAGAAGGGCGCAGGCCTGCTGATGGCCGAGATGTTGCTGTTTTTCATCCCGGCATTGATGAGCCTGCTCGATTACGGTGGCTTGTTACGTGATGAAGGCTGGCGGATTCTTCTGGTGATCGGTGTCAGCACCTTGATGGTGATGCTGGTCACGGCGTTCACGGTGGAACTGGTCGTGCGGTGGAGCAAGCCCAGTGAAACTTGAATGGATGCCGATGTTCTGGCTGGCCTTCACCTTGCTGGCCTATGGGTTCAGTCGCTGGATCTATTCGCGCACGGGCCGCTACCTGCTGTCTCCACTGATTTTGGTCCCGGCCCTGCTGCTGGCACTCGCCGTACCGTTGCACACCGCCTATGCCGAATACTCCAGCAACACCCACTGGCTGATGCTGGTACTCGGCCCGGTGACCGTCGCTTTCGCCGTGCCGATCTGGCAGCAGCGGCAACTGTTGATGCGCCATTGGTCGGCTCTCCTGCTCGGCATGCTGGCCGGAAGCGCTGCCTCCATCGGCAGCTCGTTCGGTCTTGCCAAGGCGCTGGCGCTGGACAGTTCGGTGACGATGTCGCTGCTGCCGCGCTCCATCACCACGCCCTTCGCCATGCCGCTGGCTCACGACCTGGGCGGCGTGCCGGAGCTGACGGCCGTGTTCGTCATGTTCACCGGCGTGTTCGGCGCCATGCTGGGCGGCATCCTGCTCAAGTGGCTGCCCTTGCGCAGCGCGCTGGCTCGTGGGGCCTTATTCGGAGTTGGCGCGCACGGCGCCGGGGTCAGCCGGGCCCATGAAGTCGGGGGTGAGGAGGGCTCGGTGGCGGGGCTGGTGATGGTTCTGACTGGACTGTTGAACCTGTTCGCTGCGCCGTTGCTGGCGGCGGTCCTTTGACATGGATCCATTCCCATCCGTTAACTGACTCGTTCGGTCATCAAGCTGGCTGCCAATGCAACTACTCCCCAACGACTATCTGACTAGACTGGTTCACGTGAGCAGAACAATAAGAACAGGAGTTCCTTGCCGTGAGCGTAGCCCCCGTCCAATCGCCCCACAGTGTCAAAGATCAGGTCAGTACCGCCGAGTGGCAGGCACGTGTCGATCTGGCTGCCTGTTACCGTTTGGTCGCACTGCATGGCTGGGACGATCTGATCTTCACCCACATTTCCGCCAAGGTGCCTGGCACCGAAGACTTCCTGATCAACCCGTTCGGGCTGATGTTCCACGAGATCACCGCGTCGAGCCTGGTCAAGGTCGATCAGGCGGGCAACAAGCTGATGGACAGCCCTTACGACATCAACCCGGCGGGTTACACCATCCACAGCGCCGTGCATGAAGTCCGTCACGATGTGGCCTGTGTGCTGCATACCCACACGGCGTCAGGCGTGGCGGTGTCGGCGCAGAAACAAGGCATCCTGCCGATCAGCCAGCAGTCGTTGTTCGTCCTTTCCAGCCTGGCATACCACGCCTATGAAGGGGTGGCGCTGAACCCTGAAGAGAAGGCGCGCCTGCAGGCCGATCTCGGTGAAAACAATTTCCTGATGCTGCACAACCACGGCCTGCTGACCTGTGGCGGCACCATCGCCGATACGTTCCTGATGATGTTCATCTTCCAGCGCACCTGCGACATCCAGGTCATGGCCTCGAGCGGTGGCGCCGAACTGATCGCCATCGAGCCGCAAATTCTGGCAGGTGCCAGGGCAATGATCGCCGGCGTCACCAAAAGTGCTCAAGGGATGGGCGGCACCCTGGCCTGGCCAGCGCTGCTGCGCAAACTCGATCAACAAGACACGGGATACAAACTCTGATGCCTCTTGCCGAGATTCCTCTGAGTGCCTGGCGCAAACGCGGCCAGTCCTTTGTGTTCCAAGGCCAGACCGTACGTTACTGGACGGCGGGGCAGGGGGAGCCGCTGCTGCTGATCCATGGTTTCCCGACCGCGAGTTGGGACTGGCATTATCTGTGGCAACCGCTCTCGCAGCGCTATCGCCTGATCGCCTGCGATATGCTCGGTTTCGGCGATTCGGCCAAGCCGCTGAACCACGAGTACAGCCTGCTCGAGCAGGCCGATCTGCAACAGGCATTGCTGGAACACTTGAAGGTCCAGCAACCGGTGCACGTACTGGCCCACGATTACGGTGACAGCGTGGCTCAGGAGTTGCTGGCACGGCATTACGAAGCGCGGTTTCACCTGGCCAGTTGCGTGTTTCTGAACGGCGGCCTGTTTCCGGAAACCCATCGCCCGGTGCTGATGCAGAAGCTATTACTCAGTCCGTTGGGCTGGATGATCGGCCGGGCGTTTTCGCGTGATGCGCTGGTGAAGAGTTTCCGCCAGATTTTCGGGCCTCAGACCCGGCCGAGTGAAAGTGAGCTCGATGACTTCTGGAGCCTGGTGGAGAGCAATCGCGGCCCTCGCATCCTGCACAAGTTGATCAGCTACATTCCCGAGCGACGCGTTCAGCGCGACCGCTGGGTCAGTGCGATGCAGCGTGGCGAGGTGCCGTTGCGCGTCATCGATGGTGAGGTCGACCCGATTTCCGGCGCGCACATGGTCCAGCGCTATCGCCAACTGATCCCCAACCCCGATACGGTTTTACTGCCCGGAATCGGCCATTACCCGCAGAGTGAGGCTCCAGGGCAAGTGCTGGAACACTACCTGGCATTTCGCGATCGGCTGACACCGACGGTGTTGAAGGTCGCGTCTCTGTAGGCGCTAGCTTGCTGGCGATGGTGGTTAACGATAACGCTGGCGTCCTGCTGCACCGCGTTGTCTGCGCCACCATCGCGAGCGTGCTCGCTCCTACAGGGAAAAGGGCGACCGTGCATCATCCTCAGGCCTTATCACCTACCATTCAGCCTTGCCCCAGATCATTGTGGCGCGCACTTGCATGTCAGACACTCGGACTCATAGTCCCTGGCCTGCTGGAGTCCCGTAATGAACGAGTCTGTGCGCTTCGAAGATAAAGTCGTGATCATCACCGGGGCCGGCGGTGGCCTGGGGCGTGCCCACGCACTGTTGTTCGCGAAGCAGGGGGCCAAAGTGCTGGTCAACGACCTTGGCGGATCAACCCAGGGCGAAGGTGCGAACGCTTCGGCGGCAGACCGGGTGGTGGCCGAGATTCGCGAAGCGGGCGGCATTGCCGAGGCCAACCACGACTCCGTCACCGACGGCGAAAAAATCGTCCAGAACGCCCTCGATACCTTCGGCCGAGTCGACGTGGTGGTCAACAACGCCGGGATCCTGCGCGACAAGACGTTTCACAAAATGGACGACGCCGACTGGGACCTGGTTTACCGCGTCCACGTCGAAGGCGCCTACAAAGTCACCCGCGCCGCGTGGCCACACCTGCGCGAGCAAAACTACGGTCGGGTGATCTTCACCGCGTCGACTTCGGGCATCTACGGCAACTTCGGCCAGTCCAACTACGGTATGGCCAAACTGGGTCTCTACGGCCTGACCCGCACACTGGCCATCGAAGGCCGTAAAAACAATATCCTGGTCAATGCCATTGCCCCTACCGGCGGCACCCGCATGACCGAGGGCCTGATTCCGCCGCAGGTATTCGAACAGCTCAAGCCGGAGCTGGTCAGCCCGCTGGTGGTGTACCTCGCCAGCGAGAACTGCCAGGAAACCTCCGGGCTGTTCGAAGTGGGTGGCGGCTGGATGGGCAAGGTGCGTTGGGAGCGCAGCCTCGGTGCCGGTTTCGATCCGCGAGCCGGGTTCACACCCGAAGACGTGGCCGCGCACTGGCAGCAGATCTGCGACTTCGAAGGTGCAGCGCATCCGAAGGACAACATCGAGGCGCTGAAGGAAATGATGAGCAATTTGCAGCGCTACGCCATCTAAAATCCCACACCCGAACCCTGTAGGAGCGAGCATGTCGAGGCGTCGAACCGTCGCGATGGTCGCTAACGATAACGTGGGCTGTCTGAATGCCAGCGGTGTCTGGACGTTCATCGCGAGCATGCTCGCTCCTACAGGGTTCCAGGTTACGGGAAATACTTACTCACCAACGCCGCCAGATTCGCCGCCGTCTCCACATCCATGACCCCGTTGTAATCAGCCGGGCGAAAGTGCATTTGGAACGCGCGGACCAAAAGGCCGTAGCCCGAATCGCTGCAAGCCAGTGAAGTGTCATAGCCATAGGTCTTGAACAGCTTGAGCAACTCAGCCCGTTCAGGAATTCCCTTCTCGGCGTATTGGTCCTCAAAGGTCTTTTGGGCGGCCTCGTCGAACCAGGCACCCACCCCCTTCAAATACAACGCATGCCAGGGAAATGCCGGCCCCGGATCGCTTTTGCGTCCGATGGAAATGTCGGAGTGGCCCAACACCTGAGTCGGACTGATGTCCGGATAGCGCCCCAGGATGTTCAGTGCCAGTTCTTCAATCGCCACGAGCTGCGCGGGGTGGTAAGGCGGGAAGGTGAATACGCCGTCCTTGTAAGACGCCAGATTGACGATCTCTACACCGATGGACGTGTCGTTCAAACCGGTTCGATTACCCCACGCGCTGGCCCCCGCATGCCACGCTCGATGTTGTTCGTCGACAAGGTTGAAGACTTCCTGTTGGGTATAACCCGCCTTCAGGTAACTGGGGTCCGTGATGTCCGGGATCAGATAGTGGGCACTCACGTCAGGACCTGTCAGTGCGCTGAGGGAGCTGGAGAAATTACCGGCGGTGTAGTGAAAAATCAGAAAGCGAACTCGGCTGTTGTAACTTTTGACCGAGCGGGATTTGTTGTAGAGGATCGGCTTCATGAACATGCTCTCGTATGAATCGCTGCTATTGCAGACGGCAGCGGTCAGCTTTGAACATTCGCCATTTCCTGTGTTTACAGAGTTGTGTAGCCACTTTCCTAAAGACATGTAAGCGTACAAAAACGCCAGGCAAAAAAAGGCCGCTGCAAACGCAGCGGCCAAGGTAAGACGTTGGATTAAGGAGCTACAAATCAACGTCCGGTGCACATCGGGCGATGAGTCGAGACTTTCGAGTCATCTGGATTCTGTCGCTGAAGGTGTGGCGTGATCACACGCCTTCGCGCCGTGCTTTGAGGTGGTCTTCATCAAAGCCCGGTTAGAATAAGCCCCTGAACCCAAAGGAAAAATAGCGATTCCAGACATGCAGTATTGCAGGCTGAGCAACAGTACGGTGCAAATCGGGGGCCGGCACGCTACATCATGCGCCTGACTGATCAGGGTCTATCCACCGCACTCATGCGTGGCGCAACCCCGCGTGCGGGCAGCCGATTCATCCTTTCGAGCGACACTGCAAATACCTCCTTCGTGCGCTTATCCCCCCTCGTTGGCGGCAGTAGGGTGTGGCCTTCTGTCACTCACCGGGGAAGACGCATGACAAAAACAACAATGCGCGCCATCTTCAAACCGCAGGCGCTGGCCGCTGCGGTGGCCTTGGGCTGCTGTGCCCAGGCGCAGGCTGTTTCGTTCAACATCGGCGAAATCGAGGGCACGTTCGACTCGTCGCTGTCCGTGGGTGCGAGCTGGGGCATGCGTGATGCCAAGCAGTCGCTGGTGGGGACGGTCAATGGCGGGAGCGGGCAGGCGTCCACCGGGGATGACGGGCGCCAGAACTTCACCAAGGGTGAGACCTTCTCGAAGATCTTCAAGGGGATCCACGACCTCGAGCTGAAGTACGGCGACACGGGCGTGTTCGTGCGGGGCAAATACTGGTACGACTTTGAACTCAAAGACGAGGACCGGCCGTTCAAGCCCATCAGCGATCACAATCGAAAGGAAGGCTCCAAGTCCGCTGGCGGGGAAATCCTTGATGCCTTCGTCTACCACAACTACTCCATCGGCCAATTGCCGGGCACCGTGCGCGCCGGCAAGCAGGTGGTCAGTTGGGGGGAAAGCACGTTCATTGGCAACTCGATCAACAGCATCAACCCCATCGACGTTTCCGCGTTTCGCCGCCCGGGCGCCGAGATCAAGGAAGGCCTGATTCCGGTGAACATGCTGTTCGCCAGCCAGGGCCTGACCGACAAATTGACAGTGGAAGGTTTCTACCAGCTGGAGTGGGACCAGACCGTACTCGATAACTGCGGCACCTTCTTTGGCGGTGACGTGGCGGCGGACGGTTGCACCACCGGATACACCGTAGCAAGCCCGGCGATTGCCCCGTTGCAACCGATTGCCGCAGCGTTTGGCCAGGGATTTGAGGTCGGCAGGGAAGGGGTGATCGTGCCCCGCGGCGGCGACCGTGATGCCCGTGACTCCGGGCAATGGGGCACGGCGTTGCGCTGGCTGGGTGACGACACCGAGTACGGTCTGTACTTCATGAACTATCACAGCCGCTCGCCTTACGTGGGCACCAGCACCGCAGGGTTGGGCACCCTGGCACGGCTGCCGGCCATTATCGCCACCGCTAACGCCATCGCCCCCGGCAGTGGTAATGGATTGGCCCAGAGCGTAATGCTCGGCCGTGGCCAGTATTACCTGGAGTACCCCGAAGACATCCGCCTGTACGGCGCGAGCTTCTCCACCACCTTGCCCACCGGCACCGCCTGGACTGGCGAGATCAGCTACCGGCCCAACCTGCCGATCCAGGTCAACAGCACCGACCTGACCCTGGCCCTGGTCAACCCGATTGCTGGTGGCACGGCTTCACCGATCGCCACGAGGCCTGGTGCCGACAACAAGGGGTATCGTCGCAAGGAAGTGACCCAGATCCAGAGCAGCCTGACGCACTTCATCGATCAGGTCGCCGGCGCAGATCGATTGACCCTGGTGGGTGAAGCGGCAGTGGTGCACGTCGGTGGGCTGGAGGACAAAAGCAAGCTGCGCTATGGCCGCGATTCGGTCTATGGCCAATACGGCTTCGGCGGTGATACCGACGGTTTTGTCACCTCGACTTCCTGGGGTTACCGCGCCCGCGCCATCCTCGACTACAACAACGTCGTCGCCGGCATCAACTTGAAGCCCAACCTGTCGTGGTCTCACGACGTCACCGGCTACGGCCCCAACGGCCTGTTCAACGAAGGCGCCAAGGCGATCAGCGTCGGCGTCGATGCCGACTATCGCAACACCTACACCGCGAGCCTGAGTTACACCGATTTCTTCGGTGGTGACTACAACACCCTGGAAGACCGTGACTTCCTGGCGTTGAGCTTTGGCGTGAACTTCTGATCTGGCTGAGAAGGATGATTTTAATGCGCAAGATGATTTTGCAGTGCGGTGTTCTGGCCTTCGGCCTGCTGGCCGCCAATGTGATGGCAGCGGTTTCCCCCGAAGAAGCCAACAAGCTCGGCACCAGCCTGACGCCGTTGGGCGCCGAGAAGGCCGGCAACGCTGACGGTTCGATCCCGGCGTGGACCGGCGGCCTGCCGAAAAACGCCGGTGCGGTGGACAGCAAAGGCTTTCTGGCGGACCCCTTCGCCAACGAAAAACCGTTGTTCACCATCACCGCGGCGAACGTCGATCAGTACAAGGACAAGCTGTCCGATGGCCAGGTCGCGATGTTCAAGCGCTACCCGCAGACTTACAAGATCCCGGTTTACCCGAGCCATCGCACAGCCGCCGTGCCGACAGAAATCTACGAGTCGGCCAAACGCAGCGCGTTGAACGTAACGCCCATCAACGACGGCAACGGCCTGGCCAATTTCACCGGCAACCGTTACTACGCCTTTCCGATTCCAAAGAACGGCGTCGAAGTGATCTGGAACCACATCACCCGTTATCACGGTGGCAACTTGCGGCGCACCATCACCCAGGCCACGCCGCAGTCCAACGGTGATTTCACCGTGATCCGCTTCAAGGATGAGGTGGCAGTGCCTTCGCTGCTCGGGGACCTGAAGCCGGGTAGCGACGACAATGTGCTCAACTATTTCAAGCAGGAGGTCACGGCGCCCGCGCGGCTGGCGGGCAATGTGCTGCTGGTGCACGAGACCCTCGACCAGGTCAAGGAGCCGCGCAAGGCCTGGATCTACAACGCCGGCCAGCGTCGTGTGCGTCGTGCGCCCCAGGTCGCCTATGACGGCGTCGGTACGTCGTCCGACGGGCTGCGCACCACCGACAACTTCGATATGTTTTCCGGGGCGCCGGATCGCTACGACTGGAAGCTGATTGGCAAGAAGGAAATGTACATTCCCTACAACAGCTACAAGCTCGACTCGCCGGACCTCAAGTACACCGATGTGATCAAGGCCGGGCACATCAATCAGGATCTGACCCGTTACGAACTGCACCGGGTGTGGGAAGTGGTCGCGACGGTCAAGCCCAACGAACGGCATGTGTATGCCAAGCGCCACATGTATATCGACGAAGACACCTGGCAGGTGGCGCTGGCCGATCACTACGACGGACGTGGGCAACTGTGGCGCGTCGCCGAAGGGCACGCGCAAAACTACTACGATCATCAGGTGCCGGCTTACACCGTTGAAGCGCTGTATGACCTGATCGCCGGACGCTACATTGCCCTGGGCATGAAGAACGAAGAGAAGCGCAGTTTCGAGTTCGGTGTTGACGCTAAAGCGGGTGATTACACGCCAGCAGCGCTAAGGAGTACTGGTGTCAGGTGATGCTTCCTACATCGCCGTCGGAAAAAGGTGACTTTACAGTCACCTTTTTTATTGGAGTCGATCAGCGTGTTGAATACTCCTTCAACAAGCTGTGTGGGGAGGGCTAGGGTGAGGCTACAAAAATAACAAGGCCCCCAATATGACCGCCATGACACCATGGCCGGACCGCCCTGGATTCCTGCCCCGTTTATCGACCCACCACCGGTCTCGCGAGCGGCTGGTCGAACCGTTGCTGGCCTCGAACGCACGGGTGAAACTGCTGTGTGCGCCGGCCGGAAGTGGCAAGAGCGCACTGCTCATCGAATGCCTGTTGCGCGCACCAGCGCCATGTCAGGTCTGTTGGCTACCGCTGGCGGGGGCATCGATCAGTGTCGATGAGTTTCTCCAGCGCCTGGCTCAAAGCGTCAGTTCGGACGCGGTGGATGAAGCTGGATTGCTCGCGCATCTGGCCCATTCGCCCACGCCGATCTGGCTGTGCGTGGATGATTATTGCCGCACGCCAAACCCACCGCTGGACGCTTTGCTCGACCGCCTGCTGTCGCTCAGCAGTCCGATGGTCACCTGGTGGCTGAGCGCCCGCCGTCGGCCACTGTGCAACTGGCCGCGACTGTTGCTGGCCGATGAACTTTACGACTGCGAACGCGAAAGCCTGGCCTTCACCCAGGTCGAGATCGCGGGGCTGCTGCATCACCTGGAACCGGAGCATGCCGCCAAGCGTGCCAGCCGGATTGTCGAACTCACTGGCGGTTGGTGCGCAGGCGTACGGATCGCCCTGCTGCAAAAGTGTGATTGGTCGCGTAATGAACAACTGCATGGGCGAGCAGACACCCTGCATAACTACCTCGAACACGAGCTGTTCGGCATGCTCAGCCCGCCCTTGAGCGAGGCCTGGCGAGTGCTGGCGCATTTGCCGCGGTTCAATGCCCGCCTGTGCGAGCACTTGTTTGGCGCAGGCGAGGGCGCACACTACCTGCAAACCTTGCAGGCATTGGGTTGCTTTATCGAGCCTTGGCGCGATTGCGCAGACTGGTTGCAAATCTTCACGCCGCTTACACAGTTGATGCGTGAAGAACAATGGCCGCAAGCGCGCTTCTGGCATCGCCGTGCCTGCCAATGGTTCGCCGCCGAACGCGACTGGAAGGCGGCTTTCGAGCAGGCCTTGCTGGCAGAAGAGTTCGAAGTGGCCGTCAGCCTGTTGCAGCATTTCAATTTCGAGCACCTGTTCGAGGAGCAGACCGTGGTGCTGTTGGTGCGCCTGCATGAGCGCAAGGGCGAGGCGTTGATGCTCGGTTCGCCCCAACTGGTCGGGCTTATCAGCGCGGCCTTGCTGATCGCCGGACGCTTCGAACAGGCGGGCGAATGCATCGACAATCTCTCACGCTTTCTGCCCCAGCCATCGGCGCTGATGCAGCAGCAACTGATCGCCCGCTGGCAGACGTTGCAGGGCTGGCGCCTGCATTTGCAGGGTTGTATGCAGGCTTCGCGTGCGCATTTTCTGGCGGCGCTCGAGGTGCTCGGGCCGCCGCTCTGGAGCGTGCGCCTGATGTGCCTGTCGGGGCTGACCCAGCAGGCGCTTTTGACGGGCGAGCTTGACGTCGCCCAGGCGCTCAACCGTGATGCCTTGTGCCTGGCACGTGCGCACGGTTCACTCGTGTTCGAGGGTTTGCTGGAGCTCGACCATGCGCAGTTGCTGGAGCAACGAGGCGCGTTCGCCCGGGCAGAGCAGCTGTTGGCGGACATGCAAAGGTTACTCATCGAGCAACAACCGCCCGCCGAACCGTTGCTGGGGCGTATTGCCTTGCGTCGGGGGCGGCTATTGCTGTCGCAGGGTGAACAAACGCTGGCGGCTGTGCAGTTCGAGAGCGGCCTCGAACTCTGCCTGCGCAACCATGACAAACGCGCGCTGTACGGTTTTCTCGGCCTGGCGCAACTCGCGGCCAACCGCCAGGACTATGCCCAGGCATTCGTGCTGTTACGTGACGCTGAGCGGCTGATGCAGCAACGACGGATTCCGGAAACGGTCTACCGTGGCGTTCTGTTGCAGGTCAGCAGTCACTTCTGGTTACAGCAGGGCCGCCCGGAACTGGCCAGGGAGGCTCTGAATCGATTGCTGCGCCACTACCGCGGGCCCGATGCACTTCAGGCGCCTCCAGCCACGCTGTCGTTGATCGCGCGGGTCGAGTACCAATTGGTGCTGGCAGAGACGCACCTGGGGCTGACGCAACGGCCACTGGAGCGCTTGCAACCCCTGATCGATCACGCTCGGCACAACGCAATGCTGTCCCTCGAAGCGGAATTGCAGCTGGCGTGCGCTGAAGTGGCGGACCTGATCGGGCACACCGAGCAAGCCAGGGCCTCCATGGCCGCAGGCCTGGCATTGGTCGAGCGCTGCAACGCCCAACAAGCGATGCGTGATTTGACCCTGCGCCAACCGAGCCTGCAGAGCCGCTTGCGTGGTAATGCGCAAGCGGGCGAGCCAGCCACCGATACCACCCGCTTAAGCGCTCGAGAAGTTGAAGTTGTCACGCTGATTGCCCTTGGCAACTCCAACCAGCAGATCGCCGAGCAACTATTTATCTCCTTGCACACGGTGAAAACCCACGCACGGCGTATTTATGGAAAGTTGGGGGTGGAACGGCGTACTCAGGCCGTGGCCAAAGTCAAGGCAATGGGGGTTGTTAGTTGAAGTTTGGCGTGGCGTTAAGTTGAACTTTACGAATGCATACAAGTTGTCGGTTTTATTGTGTGCGGCGCTCGTTGTATATTTTTAACCAGTCGGCAACGCATCGCCGATTATTATTTTGAATCTCTAACTTTATCCCCGAGTCGAACAAGGTGTTCGACTCTGATGACATGACAGGAAGTATTTATGAGTACTCGTTTCTTTTCGCAAGACAAAATTGAGCAACTAAAGAATACCCGGACAGACTTCGCGGTGTATGTGCTGTTGATCGAGCGCCTTCAGAAGTTTGGAGTCAATCCGCATGTAACCTTCCTGAATTCGATTGACGTGGGCGCCGATCTGGTGACCGACGCGATTTCGCTCTACGATGAGACCCTCGGTTGGGTTGAAAAGGAAGCATTGCCTGAGTATGCGGAAAACGCGGCAGTGATCTCCCGTCAGCGTTATTCCAGGGAGCCCAAGGACCTGATTGAGGGTCTGACGGTCGTCGACTTCAAAAGCATCGTTGTTGATATCGTCAAGGCGTTGACCGCAGAACCTTCGATCAATCTGTTAAAACGCACTATCAAATCGGTTACGGTCGAAGACGTTCGCGTTGCGCTGCGCGATGCAACCGACGTTAATATTGATGAAGTGTTTTTGACGACGGCGGGGATGTCCGCTGGTGAACTGATCGTTGTTGATTCGAAAAATATCGTTGACGATATTCACAGCAGTTTCCAGCATAACGAGATCCCTTACTATTACGGCGAGGGCGGTGTTTACACCGTGCGCGGTACGCTTGAGGAACAATATCGCCATCCTCAACTAACCAAAAGTGACATCAGTCAAATGGTGATCGCGATCCTTCCTCTATTCCTGGTCTGATCTCGATGGGATCCTGATATCCCATCCGCCAACTAACGGCCCGCGTCGCCGCGAGTAATCGCTGCGCCGCCGGGCCGTTTTCGTCGGCATGGAACAATGAGGTCGGTCCCACGATGGTCATGACCGCCGCCACGTTCCCGACGGCATTGAACACCGGGGCCGATAACGCATCCACGCCCGGCATCAGCAGACCATGGACATGGTGCAGACCACGGTGGCGGATCTGCTCGCACAACGACGCGTACGTCTGATCGTCCGCCAGCGCATGCGTCTTCACGCTGTGCAGCTCTTGCTCGCGCAGATCGATGGTTTCGCGTTTGGGCAGGAAGGCACCGAACACCAGCCCGGTCGATGAGCTGAGCAACGGCAGCACCGAGCCCAATTGGGTCACCACGGTCACCGCACGCACTGCCGGCTCGATGTGCACCACCGTCGCGCCCTGATTACCCCACACCGCCAGGAAACAGGTTTCGTTCAGTTCATCGCGCAATTCGGCCAGGGGCAGGGCCCCCACTTTCAACACGTCCATACTGTTGAGTGCGGCCAGGCCAATCCTCAACGCTTCACGACCCAGGCCATAGTGGTTGGTGGCGGGGTCCTGCTCGGCGAAGCCGCTGGCGATCAATGCCTGCAGATAACGATGAACCTTGCTTGCCGGCATCTGCACATGCTCGGCCAGGCGCGACAGCGAAGTCGAAGGCGACAGCTCGGCCAGTGCCTTGAGGATGTCGGTGCCGACCTCGGCCGAGCGGACTTTCTGCTTATCGTTGTTGCGCGGCGTTTCCATGGTGGCGATCTGATCCGTAACGAGTGGGCGTCTTTATAGCTTGACGGTCAATCTCGATCAAATTACGTTAAGCGTAATTGAATTACGATAAAAATAACCCAGGCGTGCCGTGACCTCCGAAGCAGAGCGCACGGCCACTGCCTATTCCCCGTTCAGGAGGCTCCATGGACCTCGATTCAACGGCCTCCGGGCTGACCTATCAGTCGGGCTTTGGCAATGAGTTCAGCAGCGAAGCCTTGCCCGGCGCGCTGCCTGTCGGCCAGAACTCCCCGCAAAAGGCGCCCTACGGCTTGTACACCGAGCTGCTGTCAGGCACCGCATTCACCATGCCCCGCAGCGAAGCAAGACGGACCTGGATGTACCGCATCCAGCCTTCCGCGAATCACCCGGCATTCGTCAAACTGGAGCGACAACTGCAAGGCGGTCCGTTGGCTGAAGTGACGCCCAATCGTCTGCGCTGGAATGCCTTGGACATACCCACCGAGCCGACGGATTTCATCGATGGTCTCATCAGCATGGCGGCGAACGCCTGCGGTGATAAACCGGACGGGATCAGCCTCCATCAATACTGCGCCAATCGATCGATGCAACGGGTGTTCTTCAACGCCGATGGCGAAATGTTGCTGGTGCCGCAACTGGGTCGACTGCGCATCGTCACCGAACTGGGCGTGCTGGAAGTCGAGCCCCTGGAAATCGTCGTGTTGCCCCGTGGCATGAAATTTCGCGTCGAACTGCTCGATCCGCAGGCGCGTGGCTACGTCGCCGAAAACCACGGCGCGCCGCTGCGTCTGCCGGACCTTGGGCCCATCGGCAGCAACGGCCTGGCCAATGCGCGAGACTTTTTGGCCCCGGTCGCGCATTACGAACACCTCACACAACCGACAGCGCTTGTACAGAAATTCCTCGGTCAGTTGTGGGGTTGCGAGCTTGATCACTCACCACTCAACGTGGTTGCCTGGCACGGCAATAATGTGCCGTATAAATACGATCTGCGCCGCTTCAACACCATTGGCACGGTCAGCTTCGATCACCCGGATCCGTCGATTTTTACCGTGCTCACGTCGCCAACCAGCGTTCATGGTCTGGCCAACCTGGATTTCGTGATCTTCCCGCCACGCTGGATGGTTGCCGAGAAAACCTTCCGACCGCCCTGGTTTCACCGCAACCTGATGAACGAATTCATGGGCCTGATCAAGGGCGAGTACGACGCCAAAGCCGAGGGTTTCGTGCCCGGTGGCGCGTCGCTGCACAGCTGCATGAGCGCCCATGGCCCCGACGGCGAGACCTGCACTCGAGCGATCAACGCCGAGCTGGCCCCGGCGAAAATCGACAACACCATGGCCTTCATGTTTGAGACCAGCCAGGTGCTGCGTCCGAGCCGTTTCGCCCTCGATTGCCCGCAATTGCAAACCCGCTACGACGCTTGCTGGGCCACGCTGCCCGCCACTTTCGACCCGACTCGGAGATAACCCATGACTCAGACTTCCATCCCGCGCAGCTGGGTTGATTCCGCCAACGGCCATACGGATTTCCCACTGCAAAACCTGCCGTTGGGTGTGTTCAGTGTGCAAGGTTGTGCGCCCCGCAGTGGCGTGGCCATTGGCGAGCATATTTTCGATCTTGAAGGGGCGCTTGAAGCCGGTCTGTTCGAGGGGCCGGCAAAAGCCGCCGTCGAAGCCACCCGGGACGGGCAGCTCAATGCCTTCTTCGAACTGGGGCGCGCGGCCCGTGTTGCATTGCGTGAACGGTTGATCGAGTTGCTCCAGGAAGGCAGCACCCTGCGTGGCAAGATCGAAGCTCAGGGCGCGAAACTCCTGCCACTGGCGGCCGACTGTGCGATGCACCTGCCAGCGAAAATCGGCGACTACACCGACTTCTACGTGGGCATCGAACACGCGCTGAACGTTGGCAAGCTGTTCCGTCCCGACAACCCTTTGTTGCCGAACTACAAACACGTGCCGATTGGTTACCACGGCCGTGCCTCGACCGTTCGTGCATCCGGCACCGATGTGCGTCGACCAAAGGGCCAGACCCTGCCCGCCGGTCAGACCGAGCCCACCTTCGGCCCTTGCGCGCGCCTGGATTACGAGCTCGAGCTGGGCATCTGGATCGGCCAGGGCAATGAAATGGGAGAGTCGATCGCCATCGCCGAGGCGGGCGAGCACATCGCCGGATTCTGCCTGCTCAATGACTGGTCGGCGCGGGACATCCAGGCCTGGGAATACCAGCCACTGGGCCCGTTCCTGTCCAAAAGCTTCATCACCAGCGTCTCTCCGTGGGTGGTGACCGCCGAAGCGCTGGAGCCGTTTCGGCGTGCTCAGCCGGCTCGACCGGAAGGAGACCCACAGCCGCTGCCGTACTTGCTGGACAGTCGCGACCAGGCTGCTGGCGCACTGGACATCGAATTGGAAGTGCTGCTGCTCACTGAAAACATGCGTAAACAGAAATTGCCGGCTCATCGCCTGACGTTGAGCAACAGCCAGTACATGTACTGGACCGTGGCGCAAATGGTTGCGCACCACAGCGTCAACGGTTGCCAGTTGCAGGCCGGTGACCTGTTCGGTTCGGGCACGTTGTCGGGTCCTGAAAGTGGTCAGTTCGGCAGCCTGCTGGAAATGACCGAGGGGGGTAAGAAACCGATCGAACTCGCCTCTGGCGAAATGCGTAAATTCCTTGAGGACGGCGATGAAATCATCCTGCGCGCTCGTTGCCGCCGGGACGGTTTTGCCTCCATCGGCTTTGGTGAATGCCGCGGCAAAGTGCTGCCGGCGAACTAAGAGGAGCGGGGGATGGAACTCTACACCTACTACCGTTCGACCTCGTCCTACCGGGTGCGGATTGCGCTGGCGCTGAAGGGGCTGGATTACCAGGCTTTGCCGATCAACCTCATTGCACCGCCCGGCGGCGAACATCGTCAGTCGGCGTACCTGGGCATCAACCCGCAAGGGCGGGTGCCCGCCCTGCGTACCGATGACGGTGAGCTGCTGATTCAGTCACCGGCCATCATCGAGTATCTGGAGGAGCGTTATCCACAGCCGTCGCTGCTGTCGCAATCCCTCGTCGCCCGTGCCCATGCGCGTGGCGTGGCGGCGGTGATCGGTTGCGACGTGCATCCGTTGCACAACGTCAGCGTGCTCAATCGCCTGCGTCAGTCGGGGCACGATGAAACCCAGGTGAACGAGTGGATCGGACACTGGATCGAACAGGGCCTGGCGACGGTTGAGCAGTTGATCGGCGATCAAGGGTTCTGCTTTGGCGATGAGCCTGGCCTGGCGGACGTCTACCTGATACCCCAGTTGTACGCGGCGCAACGCTTCAATGTGTCATTGGAGGACTACCCGCGGATTCAACGGGTGGCGGGGTTGGCGGAACATCATCCAGCGTTCATCAAGGCGCATCCGGCGAATCAGCCAGACACCCCCTGACGGACTCTGTTGATTCCCCCTGTGGGAATGGGCGATGCATGCCCAGGGGGATGTGCTCAATGCACGACGGTATTGGGCGGCAAATGCCCCAGCCGTTCCGTCAGGCGAATTCGCTGGATGGGGTCATCGGTCAGCAACAGCGCACGCTCCAGGTCGAAGCGCTCTGCGTTGGGACAGTCCAGCCGCTGGTAAAGACTGGCGCGGGCGAGGTAGTCGGCAGTCGTGCCATTGCCCAGTTCCAGCACACGTTCGGCATCTATCAGCGCAGCGATGTAGTCATCGTGGGACAGGTGCAACTGGCGCAGGTTGCGTGACAATCGCTGCAGCATCTGCACCGGTTCGGCGGTGACCAGGTGCTCGGCGCTGAGTTTCATGTTCGGCCCATACTGGCGTTGCAGCAACTCGCGGCAATCGTTGGGATACAATCGCCGACCACCGCAAGGGTCGATCAAATGGTCGGCCCCGGGAACCCGCAGCAGAAAATGCCCGGGGAAGTTGACCCCGACCAACGGGATTTCCAAACCCCTGGCCAACTCCAGTGCGATCAGCCCCAAGGCCAGCGGCTGACCGCGCCGGCGTTCAAGTACCTTGTCGAGCAATGCCGCCTGTGGGCGCAAGGGCGAAAAATCGTCCTGGGCGAAACCCAGATCGTTCATCCGTCGCAACAGCGGTTGCGCCAACTCACTGACCGGCAGCATCGGTAACCCGTAACTGACGCGCTGTTGCAGGTCACGGAAATTATTCATCACCGTCGTCGGATTCACCTCCCTGTCGTGTTCGACAGCGATCCACAGCGCCGCTTCGAACAGCGCGGGCGGTGATCGTTGCAGACAGTCGAAGAAGTGTTGGCGAGGCGTCATCGAAATCTCCGGATAATGCCTCGTTTTAGCCTCGTCTGCGGCATACGTCCAGTGGCATGCCGAGTTATGTCCGAAACCCTGAACGGCGGCGCTGCTTATTCCGGTGCACTCCAGCAATTTTTGCGCGCGAGCCTATACTGGCGACTACAAGAAGTGATTCGGGAGCCGTTACGATGTTCGCTCTCATGCAAAGCACTCGCCTTGAATCGCTGCATCTGAGCGTCGACCCGGCCACCGGGTTGAAGGCGGTCATTGCCATCCATAACAGCCGTCTCGGGCCTGCCCTTGGGGGTTGTCGTTACCTTGCCTATCCCAATGACGAGTCTGCGGTCGAGGATGCCATTCGCCTTGCCCAAGGCATGAGTTACAAGGCCGCGTTGGCCGGGCTGGACCAGGGTGGCGGCGTGGCGGTGATTGTCCGTCCGGCGCATGTGGAAAACCGCGCCGCGCTGTTCGAAGCGTTCGGGCGCTGCATCAACCAGCTCGACGGTCGCTACATCACGGCCATCGACAGCGGAACCTCCGTGGCGGACATGGACTGCATCGCCCAACAAACCCAGCACGTCACCAGCACAACTTCTGCGGGCGACCCTGCGCCTCACGCCGCGATGGGCGTGTTCACCGGCATTCGTGCCACTGCGATGGCGCGTCTGGGCAGCGACAATCTTGAAGGCCTGCGCGTGGCCATCCAGGGCCTGGGCAACGTCGGCTATGCCCTTGCCGAACAACTGCATGCTGCGGGCGCCGAACTGTTGGTCAGCGACATTGACCACGGCAAGGTGCAACTGGCGATGGAGCAGCTCAATGCCCATCCCATTGCCAACGATGCGTTGCTCAGTACCCCGTGCGACATACTTGCGCCGTGCGGCCTGGGCGGCGTGCTCAACAGTCACAGCGTCTCGCAATTGCGTTGTTCGGCGGTGGCCGGCTCGGCGAACAATCAACTGACTCACCTGGAGGTCGCCGATCAACTGGAGCGGCGTGGCATCCTCTACGCGCCGGATTATGTGATCAACTCGGGCGGGTTGATCTACGTGTCGCTCAAGCACCGAGGTGAGCAACTGGCGACCATCACTGCGCATCTGTCGAAGATCAGCTCCAGGCTGACCGAAGTCTTCGCCCACGCCCAGGCGGAAAAACGCTCCCCGGCGCGGGTGGCTGACGAACTGGCGGAAAAAGTCCTTTACCGCCCAGCATGAAAAAGGCCCTGAGCCAGTGGACTCAGGGCCTGTTCAATTCACGTGTTGCTTACTTCGGTGCTTTTGCGGCTTTGGCTGGCTTGGCTGGCGCGGGGGCTTCAGCTTCTTCCACGACGGCTGCCGGTTCTTCGGTGGCTTCGACCGGCGCATGGATCAGCTCGGACAACGCATCCGGTTGGCTCTTGAACGCCTTGGCAAACACCTCGCGGTTCTTCGCCATGTAGATCCCGACTTCATCCACTTGCTGCTCGTTCAGGGATGGAACGGCTTTTTGCAACACTTCAGCCAGCAATTCGGCCAGTTCGAGCATTTTGTCATGACGGTCAGCTTCGGCTTTATCCATGAACAAGCGCTCCAGATCTCGGCTGCTGCGGTATACCACTTCGACGGCCATTCACCACCTCACATGCCTTCACGATAGTTGTCTGTTTCGACCACTGTATTTATATACAGCGAAAAGGATATGCGAATCCCTGCGCTTTGGATAGTGGCTTTTTAACGTAGTGGCCTTTTAATGTAGACCCAAAACACGATTTGTCAGTAGCGGGGCGGGGTGCGACCAAACGCCACGGCGCGCGTTTGAGGGGCGCTCGCCATCATGTGCCGGGCGCTCCTGGCCTTTTTTCTGCATGCAGAACAACCGTCACGTCCAACCCGCATCATCCGCTCCCATCGAGCTAAGGAAAGAAACATCGTGAAAATCAACTGGGCCGAAAACCTGCGGCAGAACGTGCATGGACTGGCCGAGTCCCTGGGCAACCTGTTCGTCGAGAGCTTCCACTATCTGGCGCTGTTTGCCATTGGGGCGGTGACCGCGTGGGCTGCGGTGATGGAGTTTCTGGGGATGCTCGAGAACGGGCACATCAAGATCGACGACATCCTGCTGCTGTTCATCTACCTGGAACTGGGGGCCATGGTCGGGATTTACTTCAAGACCAACCACATGCCCGTGCGATTCCTGATCTACGTGGCGATCACCGCACTGACGCGCCTGCTGATCTCCAACGTCTCGCACCACAACCCGCCCGACCTGGGCATCATTTACCTGTGTGGTGGCATTCTGTTGCTCGCCTTCGCGATCCTGGTGGTGCGTTATGCGTCGTCACAATTTCCTTCAGTGAAGATCGAGCACCCGCAACGCAAGGTTGGTGCGGGTTCTGCTGAGCACCCGGAAGTGGAAAAAGGCGAACTCTAAAGGCGCATGGCCGGCCGTTGCTGCCCTTGCGTGGGCGGTGGCGGCAGGTTGCGACTGTCACTGTCGGTCATGGCTTCAAGGATGGTCAGGGCGCTGTGGCCCTGTTCGATGGCAATGCCAAACTGAATGCTTTGCACCAGGCGCTTGAGGCGCTTGGGGTCATTGCGCTGTTCGCTGCTGATCATTCGCTTGGCCACGATCCGCCCGTTGTTGGACAGCGTCAGCATGATGCTGCCATCCAATCCCTGGATGCTCAGGTTGATCTGGTAGTCCGGCGCGAATGCATCGGTAATCAATTGAAATGGGTTGTCCATGATGCGTCACCGCCTGATTGAACGTGCAGTTGTTGACCGACCATGCGCGAGTTGGTTCGCACCTACGGACCACCGGACATTCTGCAAGCCCCATGCCTGACACAATCCCTGAAAGAGCGAGCTTGCTCGCGATGGACGCCCAAACACCGCCGGCTCAAGGGAGAAACGCCAGTATCGACCACTCATCGCCACCCCTTTTCATAGGCATTCATGCGCGTAATGAGCGCCCGATTCAGGGCAGGAAGTGAATTCGATGAGCGCTTGCGGGGCGGCATATGTGAGCAATTATGACAGGTGAGTGACTCGACCCAACTCCCGACCTTACCAGCGCTTTTGCCCGTTGTCCGGCTTTTTTTGCGAATGAAAATTTATCTTTTTTTAGGGCTTGAAATGTTTTGCGCGCAGACCGATTGTGTAAGCAAGAGGTCACGGTGACGACGCCCAAGGGCCAGTCGAGGGGCCTCTCGCGAGCTAGCTGAAATAAGGGATGAACTATGCAAATCCAAGTCAACAGCGATAACCATATTCAAAGCAGCATCCGACTGGAGGAGTGGGTACGTACTACCATTGAGAGCACGCTCGAACGTTATGAAGAAGACCTGACACGCGTCGAGGTCCACCTGCGGGACGAGAATGGCGACAAGCCAGGTCCCCACGATATGCGCTGCCAACTGGAAGCGCGGCCAAAAGGCCATCAGCCGGTTTCCGTCACTCACAAAGCCGACACCCTGGAGCAAGCGATCGATGGTGCGGCGGAGAAACTCGAACACGCGCTGGAACACTTGTTCGGCAAGTTGCGCGGTAAGCCACGCGCCGCCGTCGCCCCCCTCGACAACAGGGCCGATGCGCTGCTTGAAGACGAATTTCTCGAGAACGAACAGGCCGCGCTAAACGGCTGATTCAAAGCTCCTTACCTTATCGCCACCTCTAAAAAGGGCCTGCATCTGCAGGCCCTTTTTCATGCGCCCACGAATCTCCATTTTGCGTATGAGAATATTTATCATTAATATTGCGCAACACACCCTTTGCAGGAGCGGGCTAGCCCGCTCCTGCAATGAATTCAGCTTTTGAGCACACCACATGAAAGGCAAGGCCCGTTCGCTCCCCATGTCCTATCGCTTGGCCGTCACCTCGCGGGTGCTGGCCGCCGTGCTGGGGGGGTACATCGTCGCCGCGCTCGCCAGCGTCAGCCTCAGTTCATGGGTGCCCATGGCCCGTGCCGACGCGGTGGTCACTGGCATGTTGACCTCGTTCCTGGCCTACCTTGGGGCGGTGATCTGGTGTTTTGCCTGCCGCACGGCGCTGCGAGCCTGGCTCGGGCTGGCGTTGCCATGCGTGATTCTGGCGGTGGTGTCGGGGCTGGCGTATTGGATGGATCGCACATGAAAGAGGGCTTTCGTCAGGCGATGGCCTGGTTGCACACCTGGGCTGGCCTCATCTTCGGCTGGTTGCTGTTCGCGATTTTCCTGACCGGTACGCTGGCTTATTTCAAGGATGAAACCAGCCACTGGATGAAGCCGGAAATTCCCGCACGTTCGGTGAGTTCCGAAGTCAGCCTGAACGTGGCGCAGAACTATCTGGAGCAACACGCTGGCGGTGCCTCGCGCTGGCTGATCGAGTTGCCCACTGCCCGCGAGCCCGGCCTTTCGGTGCGCTGGCAGCAGACGCCGACCCAACGCGGCGAGCGCGGCCAGTTCACCGAAAAACACCTTGACCCGCAAACCGGCGCCGAAGTGCAGGGCCGGGAAAGCACCGGCGGCGAGTTTTTCTACCGCTTCCACTTCCAGTTGCAAATGCCTTACCCGTGGGGGCGCTGGCTGTCGACCTTCGCGGCGATGGTGATGTTCGTTGCACTGATCAGTGGAATTATCACCCACAAGAAAATCTTCAAGGATTTCTTCACTTTTCGTCCACGCAAGGGCCAACGAACCTGGCTCGACGGGCACAACGCGGTGGGCGTGCTGGTGCTGCCGTTTCATTTGATGATCACCTACAGCAGCTTGGTGATTTTCATGGTCATGGTCATGCCGGCGAGCATCCTGGTCTCGTACAAAGGTGATGTGCGCGGGTTCTATGACGAATTGTTCCCGGCCTCCACGACCCCCCAGCTGTCTGGTCAGCCTGCTGCACTGGCGCCGTTGGCACCGCTGCTGGAAAAGGCTCGCGAGCAGTGGGGCGACGGCCGGGTGGCTCGCCTCACGGTGAACAACCCGGGGGACGCGAGTGCCTCGGTTGTTCTCGTCCGAGACGGTTCGGATCGGGTGGTTCATGACTTTGGCAGCGCGGTGACTTTCCAGGGCGTGAGCGGGCAATTGCTTGGCGCGACGCCGCAAGCCTCGGTGCCCAGAGCGATTGCGGGCAGTTTCTTTGGTTTGCACATGGGCCACTTCGCCGGTCCGCTGATGCGCTGGCTGTACTTCATTTTCGGTCTGGCGGGCACGGCCATGATTGGCACCGGGTTGGTGATCTGGCTCGGCAAACGCCAGCTCAAGCATGCGAAAGCAGCGGCGTTGCCGTTCGAATTGCGCCTGGTACAAATACTGAACATCGCCAGCATGGCCGGCCTGATGCTCGCGGTGGCCGCGTTCTTCTGGGCCAATCGTCTGCTGCCGCTGGGCCTGACTGGACGAGCGGATTGGGAAGTGAATGCGTTTTTCATCGTCTGGGGTTTGAGCGTGCTGCATGCGGTGGTTCGTCCCGGCAAGCAAGCGTGGTTCGAACAATTGGCGCTGGCGGCGGTGCTGTTTGGCGGTGTGCCGTTACTTAATGCGCTGACCACGTCCTATCATCTGGCCGTGACCCTGGCGCAGGGCGATTGGGCCATGGCCGGGTTTGATCTGACCTGTCTGGCCACAGGGGTATTTTTCGCCTGGGCTGCCTGGAAAATGCGACGTGCCGGGCAAGTGGAAGGCGTGAGCCGGCCCCGTGCACAACCGATGGCCCTTGAGCAGGAGGCACACTGATGCTGCTGGCCCTGTTGCTCTGTTATGCCGGTTTCACGGCGCTGTGCCTGGCGATGGATCGGCATCACGTCGAACTGCTGGGACGCAAGGCATCGTTGCGTCGCCGGCAGGGCCTGCGGCTCGCCGGCTGGCTGTTGCTGGCCCTGTCGTTATGGGCGGCGGTGGCGACCGCCGGTTGGGAGTCGGGGCTGGTCGAATGGTGTGCGGTATTGATGCTCAGCGCGGTGATGCTGGTGATGTTGATGCCCTATCGCCCGCGTCTGGTGTTGTCATTGGCCGGCCTGAGTCTACTGGCCTGTCCCGTTGCGCTGTTGGCGCAGTGATGAATCGATGATCAGCATTCCTCCAGACTCCCGCGACGACGAACCCGTGGCTGCCCGCGCGCATTTCCTCAAGGTGTTCTTGTCCCAACGCTCGCAGATGGAAGCGTTGGTGAACCGTCGTGTGGGTTGTCGCGCGACGTCGGCGGACCTGGTGCAGGACTTGTTCCTGCGGTTCTGGCGTCGCCCGCTGGTGCAGGTCGAAGAGCTGAGCACTTACCTGTTGCGTTGCGCCGGCAACATCGCCATCGATCATCTGCGCAGCGAAGGCGCTCGGGTGCGTGTCAATGAGGGCTGGCAACCGGACGAGCCGCACAGTCATGGCAGTGAACCGCAGGCAGCGCTGGAGGCCGGCAATGATTTACGCCACGTCGAAGCGGCACTGCGCGCATTGCCCGAGCGCACGCGGCAGATCTTTTTGCTCAATCGCATCCATGGGCGCAAGTACGCTGAAATCGCCAAGGCCATGGGGTTGTCCCAAAGTGCCGTGGAAAAACATATGATGCGCGCCCTCGACGCCTGCAAGGCCAGCCTGCGGGACGATGAACCGCGCATGCCAAGGAAAGCACCGTGAACCAGCTCGACCGCGCCACCCCGACGCCCGCCCAGGAGCAGGCCGCTCTGGCTTGGCTGAGCCTGTTGCACGACCAGCCCACCCGCGGCGATCAGGCGACGTTCAGCCACTGGCTGCAAGCCGATCCAGCCCATGCCGAGGCTTATGCCCAGGCGCAGGTGGTGTGGGAGTTGAGCGAGGAACCGGCGAGGACCTTGGCCGATGAAGAGGCGTTGGCGTTGCAGGGTTACCTCAATGCGATGAATCAGCCGCGCCGCCGCAGCGCTCGACGCTGGTCCGGGGCGCTGGCGATGGCCGCCTGCCTGATGCTGATGATCAGCCTCGGTGCCGGCTGGCAGCCACTGCGTTGGGTCGATGACCTGGGCGCCGATTATGTGTCGGCGCCAGGTGAAGTCCGCACCGTGATCCTGGCGGATCAATCGCAGGTCACGTTGGACGCGGACAGCGCCATCGCCGTGAATTTCAGTGGCGGCGAGCGCCATGTGCAAGTCCGTCGTGGCGCCGGGTTTTTCAGCGTGACCCACACGGGCGAGCCGTTCGTGGTCGATGCTGAAAAAGGCCAGGCGCGGGTGTTGGGTACACAGTTCGAAGTCCGCCTGCATAAGCACGGAACCCAGGTAACGGTGTTGTCCGGACGCGTGGGCGTGACGGCGGCCCCGCACGCCGAACAGCAAATCCTCACGGCGGGCCAACAAGTGGCTTACGGCAAGGGTGTTGCGCAAAAGCTGCAGGCCGTGGACAGCGAAACCCAGTTGGCGTGGCGCCAGGGTTGGCTCAACTATTACAAGGCGACCCTGGCGGAGGTGGTGGGGGATCTGCAGCGCTATTACCCCGGCAGGATTGTGTTGCTCAACGATGAGCTGGCGGCGCGGCGTGTCAGTGGCAGCTTTCCGAGCAAGGACCCGCAGGCGGTGTTGGCGTCGTTGCAGGGGGTGATGGGGTTTGGGCAGACGCGGGTGGGCAGCCTGATTATTGTGCGCTGAACCCTGTAGGAGCGAATTTATTCGCGATGGTCGCAAGCGCGCCGCGGGGCGTCAGGGACCCAGCGTCATCATGAACGACCATCGCGAATAAATTCGCTCCTACAGGGATGGCGTCCTGACAGGCACCACTGCACTCAAAATATTTTCAAAAAGAGGTGAGGTAAACCCGAGCCCCATCCGTGTAGTGACTGAAACTGCGAGTCATTCGCATCCGTTGCGGTTCTACACAGGTCATTGAGCAATGAAGTCCAGGGCAAAATCGGGTTCGGTCAAACAATGGTTGGGTGCTTCGGCCCTGAGTATTTCGGCGTTGGCATCGCTGCCCCTGAGCGTGGCACTGGCCGCCGAAGCTGGCTCGGCGCAACAGCAGGCGCAATTCAGCTTCGCCATGGTCGCCAAACCGCTGCCCCAGGCCCTTAGCGACTTCAGTCGCGTCACCGGCATCAGCGTGGTCTACACCGATGAAGCGCCTTACGGGCTGAATGCCCCCGCCGTCAACGGGCGAATGAGTGCCGAACAGGCGCTGCAGCAATTACTGGTCGGCTCGAATTTCACCTTCCGCCGCACCGATGCTCATACTTTGGCGCTGGAGCCGCTGCCCACTGCGGGCGCCTTGAATCTGGGCGCCACCACCATCACCTCGACAATGGATCAATCCACAAGCTACCAGCCGCCACCCACCAGCTCGGTGATGCGTTCGTCGGCTTCGCTTCAGGAAATTCCCCAGACTGTCAATGTGATCCCGGCCCAGGTCATTCGTGACCAGGCCCCGCGCAATCTCGACGATGCGCTGGCCAACGTCAGCGGCATCACTCAGGGCAACACGCTGGCCAGCACCCAGGACTCGGTGATGACCCGCGGGTTTGGCGACAACCGCAACGGTTCGATCATGCGCGACGGCATGCCGATCGTGCAGGGCCGTGGCCTCAACGCGACCGTCGACCGGGTCGAAGTGCTCAAGGGCCCGGCCTCCTTGCTCTATGGCATCCAGGACCCAGGCGGCGTGGTCAACATGGTCAGCAAGAAGCCCGAACTTGAGCAGTACAACGCCCTGACCCTGCGCGGCTCGACCTACGGCGACGGCAAAAACGGCAGCGGTGGCAGCCTCGACAGTACCGGTGCCCTGGGAGACACCGGGCTGGCGTATCGGATGGTGCTGGACCATGAAGACGAAGATTACTGGCGCAACTTCGGCACCCATCGTGAGACGCTGATAGCCCCTTCGCTCGCATGGTTCGGCGAAAGCACCAAGCTGCTGTTCGCCTACGAGCACCGCGAGTTCCTCACCCCGTTCGACCGTGGCACGGTGATCGATCCGCGTGACAACCATCCGCTGGACATCTCCCGCGATCGGCGTCTCGACGAGCCGTTCAACAACATGGAAGGGCGCTCGGACCTGTATCACTTCGAGGCCGACCACGAGCTCAACGATAACTGGAAAGCGCATTTCGGCTACAGCTGGAACCGTGAAACCTACGATGCCAGCCAGGTGCGTGTTTCCGCTATCAATGTCAACAATGGAACGCTGACCCGCAGCATGGACGGCACTCAGAACGCGATCAGCACCGACCGTTTCACCACCGCCAGTCTCGAAGGCAAGGTCAATGTGCTGGGCATGCAACATGATCTGGTGTTCGGCGTCGACGACGAATACCGCAAGATCTACCGTGAGGACCTGATCCGCCAGAAAAGCCTGACCACCTTCAGCTACCTCAATCCGGTCTACGGTCGCGAAGTGGCCGGCACCACCGTCAGCCCCGCCGACAGCGCGCAGACGGATGAACTGCGCAGCGATTCGGTGTTCCTGCAGGACTCGATCCACCTGACCGACCAATGGATCCTGGTGGCCGGCGGTCGTTTCCAGGAGTACGACCAGTACGCAGGCAAAGGCGTGCCGTTCAAGGCCAACACCGACAGCAACGGCCAGAAGTGGGTGCCGCGTGCCGGCCTGGTGTATCGCTACACCGACGAGTTGTCGTTCTACGGCAGCTACACCGAGTCGTTCAAGCCCAACTCGACCATCGCGCCCTTGAGCGGCAGCAGTACCGTGCTCGACGGCAGCGTTGCGCCGGAAGAAGCCAAGTCCTGGGAAATCGGTGCCAGACTCGACATGCCCGGGCGCGTGACAGGTAACGTCGCGCTGTTCGACATCAAGAAGCGCAACGTACTGGTGGCCAACTCCGAAGGCCCGGTGACGCTCTACAGCGCGGCGGGCGAAGTGCGTTCACGCGGTCTGGAAGTGGACCTGTCCGGCCAGCTCAGTGATCGCTGGAGCCTGATCGGCAGCTATGCCTACACCGATGCCGAAGTGACCGAAGACCCGACCTACAAAGGCAAGCAGTTGCAGAACGTGGCGAAGAATTCCGGTTCGCTGTCGGCGGTCTACGACTTTGGCACCATCATCGGCGGCGATCAGTTGCGGGTGGGCGCAGGCGCGCGGTATGTCGGCGAGCGCGCAGGTAACGCGGTGAATGATTTCGACCTGCCGAGCTACACCGTGGCTGACGCATTCGCCACCTACGACACGCGGGTAGAGGGGCAGAAGGTCAAGTTTCAGCTCAACGTGAAGAACCTGTTCGATCGCACCTACTACACCTCGGCAGCGAGCCGGTTCTTCGTGTCGATGGGCGATTCGCGGCAGGTGTCGTTGTCCAGTACCCTGGAGTTCTGATCCGGGACCGCACGGCTAACGCAAAAACGCCTGCCGATACTCCCCAGGCGTGCCGCCCAACACCTGGCGAAACCGGTTGGTGAAGTGACTGGCGCTGGCAAACCCACACGCCAGTGCAATCTCCCCCAACGGCTGGGAAGTGCTGCGCAGCAACTCCTGCGCACAACTCATTCGCCGCGCCAGCACATACTGGTGCGGCGGCAGGCCGAAGCTTTCGCGGAACATGCGTGCGAAGTGATACTCCGACAGCGCACACAACCCCGCCAATTGCCCCAGGCTGATGGGCTCGGCCAACCGACTGTCGATGAATTCCACCAGTTGCCGGCGCTGATGTGCGGCCAATCCACCCTTGAGACGCAGCCCCTCGCGCAGGCCGACCTGGCCCAGCAGTGCGTGGCTGAGCATTTCGTGGGCCAGGCTGCTGGTGAGCAGGCGTTCGCCAGGTTCATCCCAGTTGAGCGTCAGCATCTGGCGAAAACGCAGGGCCTGCTGCGGGTCGTCGAGAAAAGTGCGTTCGCGCAATTGCAGTTCCCGCGGCTCGCGATCCAGCATCGTGACGCAACCGAGGGCGAACTGTTCCTTGCTGAAATAGAGATGAGCCAGGCGAATGTCGCCGTTGATCACCCAGCCGGACTGGTGGTCGGCGGGCAGGATGCACAGCTTGTCCGGGCCGCCCTTGGTGCCTGGCTGGTCACGGCGAAAGGTGCCGGTTCCACCCGCGATGTAGCAAGACAAGGTGTGGTGGGTCGGCGCTTCGTAGTCCTGGGCGTCGTGATGGTTGCTCCACAAGGCTGCAGCCATGCCGTCACCGAACTCGGCGCTGTGCTCCAGGCGAGCATTGGGCGAGCGGTTGAGGGCTTGAAAGACTTGCAGTGATTCCAGTGCGGGCATGATCTGTTCTCCAACGACTTGCATCCTACTCCGTACAGGACAGCCTGCCAGCCCGCCGACCGACAAAAGCGCAAGTTTATGCAAGTGCGAAAACCATGGGCGCAGGACACTGAGCACCTACCTGGGAGTGAGTGTCATGAACCTTTCGCTGTATCTGCTGACCGTGCTGATCTGGGGCACCACCTGGATCGCCCTGAAATGGCAACTGGGCGTGGTGGCTATTCCGGTGTCGATCGTCTATCGCTTCGGCCTGGCGGCGCTGGTGCTTTTCGTCCTGCTGTTGCTCAGTCGCAAGTTGCAAGTGATGAACCGTCGCGGACATCTGATCTGTCTCGCGCAGGGGCTGTGCCTGTTCTGTCTGAACTTCATGTGTTTCCTGACTGCGAGCCAGTGGATCCCCAGCGGACTGGTGGCGGTGGTGTTTTCCACGGCCACGTTGTGGAACGCGTTGAACGCGCGGGTGTTCTTCAAGCAGAACATCGCCCGCAACGTCCTGTTGGGCGGTGTCCTGGGTTTGCTCGGGCTGGGCCTGCTGTTCTGGCCTGAGCTGGTGGGCCACACCGCCAGCCCACAAACGTTGCTAGGCCTGGGGCTCGCGCTGCTTGGGACGCTTTGTTTCTCGGCGGGCAATATGTTGTCGAGCCTGCAACAGAAGGCCGGCCTGAAACCCTTGACCACCAACGCCTGGGGCATGGCCTACGGCGCGACGATGCTGGCGGTGTGGTGTCTGGTCAAGGGCATTCCCTTCGACATGGAATGGAATACGCGCTACATCGGCTCGTTGCTGTATCTGGTGATCCCGGGGTCGGTGATCGGCTTCACCGCCTACCTGACACTGGTCGGGCGCATGGGCCCTGAACGCGCGGCTTATTGCACGGTGCTGTTTCCGGTGGTGGCGCTCAACGTGTCGGCGGTGGTCGAGGGCTACCAATGGACCGCGCCGGCGCTGTCCGGGCTGGCGCTGGTGATGCTAGGCAACGTGCTGGTGTTCCGCAAGCCCCGGGCGCCGATGCCGCAGGGCAATGGCAAATTGGCGTGAGCCGCTGCGGATCGAATCCTCGATCCGCAGGAGGACGCAGTATCAGCCTTTCCAGACTTGCGGGTTGACCAGGTCCTGCGGGCGTTCACCCAGCAGGGCGCTGCGCAGGTTGTCCAGCGCGCGATTGGCCATGGCTTCGCGCGTTTCGTGAGTGGCCGAGCCGATGTGCGGCAAGGTCACGGCGTTTTTCAACTGGAACAGTGGAGATTCTGCGAGCGGTTCCTTTTCGTACACATCCAGCCCCGCACCGCGAATCCGGTTGTTTTGCAGCGCTTCGATCAGCGCCGGCTCGTCCACTACAGGGCCTCGTGCGATGTTGATCAGGATGGCGCTGGATTTCATCAGCGCCAGTTCGCGATGGCTGATCAAATGTTTGGTCTTCTCGCTGAGTGGCACCACCAGGCAGACGAAATCGGCTTCGGCCAGCAATTCATCCAGGCTTCGGAACTGAGCGCCGAGTTCCTGCTCCAGCGCGGTCTTGCGACTGTTGCCGCTGTAGAGGATTGGCATGTTGAAGCCCAATCGACCACGACGAGCAACGGCTGCGCCAATGTTGCCCATGCCGACGATGCCCAGGGTCTTGCCGTGTACGTCGGTGCCGAACAGCGGCGCGCCGACCGACGCTTGCCATTGGCCCGCCTTCGTCCAGGCGTCCAGCTCGGCCACCCGACGCGCGCTGCTCATCAGCAGCGCGAAGGCCAGGTCGGCGGTGCTTTCGGTCAGCACGTCGGGGGTGTTGGTCAGCATGATCCCGCGTTCGTTGAAGTAGTCGACGTCATAGTTGTCGTAGCCCACCGACACGCTGGACACCACCTCCAGCTTGTCCGCGTTCTCAAGTTGCGCCCGGCCCAGCTTGCGGCCCACGCCAATCAGGCCATGAGCGTGGGGCAGGGCTTCGTTGAACTGGGCATTGATATCGCCCGTCTTGGGGTTGGGCACAATGACATCGAAATCCTGCTTGAGGTGTTCGATCATTTCAGGGGAGATGCGACTGAAGGCGAGGACGGTCTTTTTCATTGGAAGTGGAGCTCGTCAGACGGTGAGATTGCCAAGCAAGCTAACATTCTTCGATGGGTTTGTGCATGGCTGGCACACACAAACCTCTGTAGGAGCGAGCATGCTCGCGATGGACTCCACAAACACCGCTGGGTGTCAGGACGCCAGCGTTATCGTTGACGACCATCGCGAGCGTGCTCGCTCCTACAGGGGGCGGTGCTCAGTTGGCCAACCGCGCCCCGCTCAGGCTACCGCTCAATTCATACGCGGCCAGCTCGGCCTGGTGCGCGGCGAGGATTTCCGGCAACGAGCCGCGCAGGTATTCGACCCAGGTCTTGATCTTCGCATCCAGGTACTGACGGGACGGGTAGATGGCGTACAGGTTCAGTTCCTGCGAGCGGTAATTGGGCATCATCCGTACCAGCGAGCCATTGCGCAGGCCTTCGATGGCCGCGTACACCGGCAACACGCCAACGCCCATGCCGCTGATGATCGCGGTTTTCATCGCATCGGCCGAGTTCACCAAAAACGGAGAGCTGTTGATGGTCACCATCTCCTGGCCTTCCGGCCCGTCGAAGGTCCATTTTTCCAGCGGAATCACCGGGCTGACCAGACGCAAACAGGCGTGATTGAGCAGGTCGCCGGGTTTTTGCGCGCAGCCGTTGGCTTTCACATAGGCGGGCGAGGCACAGACGATGCTGTAGGTGATGCCCAGGCGTTGGGAGACAAAACCCGAGTCTGGCAACTCACTGGCCAGGACGATGGACACGTCATAACCCTCGTCCAGCAGGTCCGGTACGCGGTTGGCCAGGGTCAGGTCGAAGGTCACGTCGGGGTGGGTCTTGCGGTAGCGGGCGATGGCATCGATCACGAAATGCTGACCGATACCGGTCATGGTGTGCACCTTGAGCTGGCCGGCCGGGCGCGAATGGGCATCGCTGGCCTCGGCTTCGGCCTCTTCGACATACGCCAGAATCTGTTCGCAGCGCAGCAGGTAGCGTTTGCCGGCCTCGGTCAGGGCGATGCGCCGTGTGGTGCGATTGAGCAGGCGGGTTTGCAGGTGGGCTTCCAGATTGGAAACCGCGCGCGAGACGTTGGCCGTCGTCGTGTCGAGTTGTACGGCAGCGGCGGTGAAACTGCCGGCTTCGGCCACGTAGCTGAAGGCGCGCATGTTTTGCAGGGTGTCCATGGAGTGCTCTCGGATGCGATGGCAAATTGTGACACGAAGTTTCAGGGTCTGAGACCCCCGACTTAGGGATTATCGCGCGAACGGTAACAAAGATTCACAAGAATCCCGGCTTATCGCCGTTCGGGCCCACCCATAGAATTGCCCCGGTCTTTGTGCCTCTCCCTATTTCAGGAATTTGCAGCAGTGCCGCGTCGCATCAAAGGAGCGTTTCAAGCGCTCAATGTTCTGGCTTTAACCCTGGCAATCAGCGGCTGCATCGGAACCGGAGGTATAGCCCCGCAGGGCAAGGCATTGGAGGCCAATACGCTGGCCACCGACGATGCCATCCAGAGCGCCGCGCAAGACGCCAACTGGCCCAGGGCGCAATGGTGGCAAGTCTACGGCGACCCACAACTCAATCACTGGATCGAGCTGGCGCTGCAAGGCAGCCCGACCATGGCCATGGCGGCGGCGAGGGTGCGTCAGGCCAAGGCCATGGCGGGCATCGCCGAGTCGGCCGAATCGTTGCAGGTCAACGGTGTGTCCACCCTCAAGCGCCACAATTGGCCCACTGATCAGTTCTACGGGCCGGGCGAGCTGGCCAATTCCACGACCTGGGACAACAACGCCGCCTTGGGCTTCAGCTACGCGCTCGACCTCTGGGGGCGCGAAAGCAACAGCACCGAGCGTGCCGTCGACCTGGCACACATGAGCGCCGCCGAAGCCCGCCTGGCGCAGCTCGAATTGCAGAACAACATCGTGCGTGCCTACATCGAGCTGTCGCTGCACTACGCGCAAAGGGACATCGTCGACGCGACCCTCAAACAACAGCAGCAGATTCTCGACCTGGCACAAAAACGCCTCGACGGCGGTATCGGTACGCATTTTGAAGTCAGCCAGGCCGAGACACCTTTGCCGGAAACCCATCGCCAACTCGATGCGCTGGACGAAGAAATCGCCCTGAGTCGCAACCAACTGGCGGCCCTGGCCGGCAAAGGCCCGGGCGAGGGCGCGCAACTGCAACGGCCGACACTGGTATTGGGGGCACCACTGAAACTGCCATCGACACTGCCTGCTCAGTTGCTTGGGCAGCGCCCCGATGTCGTCGCCAGTCGCTGGCAAGTGGCGGCGCAGGCCCGGGGCATCGATGTTGCACACGCCGGCTTCTACCCCAACGTCGATCTGGTGGGCAGCCTGGGCTACATGGCCACCGGCGGTGGGGCGCTGGAGTTTTTGACCGGCAAGAAACTCAACTACAGCGTGGGCCCGGCGATCTCGCTGCCGATCTTCGACGGTGGCCGCCTGCGTGCCGAGCTGGGTGAAGCCTCGGCCGGCTACGACATCGCTGTCGCCCGCTACAACCAGACCCTGATCAATGCGCTCAAGAACATCTCTGACCAACTGATTCGTCGCGAGTCGATGGACAAGCAGCAGACCTTCGCCGCCGAATCCGTGGCGACCGCGCAGAAGACTTACGACATCGCCATGATCGCCTACCAGCGCGGGCTTACCGACTACCTCAATGTGCTCAACGCCCAGACCCTGCTGTTCAAGCAGCAGCAAGTGCAGCAGCAGGTGCAGGCTGCTCGGCTCGGTGCTCATGCCGAGTTGGTGACGGCGCTGGGGGGCGGGTTGGGGGCCGGTGAGGATGTGCCGGCGCCGGGCAGGACCACAGCGCCGAAGACGCCGGTGCTGCTGCCCAATTGAACAAGAACCGCTGTGGAACTGGCCCTTTATGGGACTGCCCCCTGTGGGAGCGGGCTTGCCCGCGATGAGGTCATAGCATTCAACACCCATGTCGACTGTTAAACCGTCATCGCGGGCAAGCCCGCTCCCACATGTGAAGCTCCACAGGTGCAGGTTTATTTAAATTTCCTTGAGCAAAATATCCATGACTCCCTTGCCCGCACCGCTGCGCTGGCTCTACTCCCTCGACTGGCGTCGCGGTTTCTTCGACTGGGCACGCAGCGATGGCGTGACCTGGGTCTACATCTTCAAGGTGCTGCTTGCCGCCTTCCTGACCCTGTGGCTGGCGATGCGTCTGGAACTGCCGCAGCCGCGCACGGCGATGATCACCGTATTCATTGTCATGCAGCCGCAGAGCGGCCAGGTGTTCGCCAAAAGCTTCTACCGATTCCTCGGCACCCTGACCGGCTCGGCAGTGATGGTGGCGCTGATCGCGTTGTTCGCGCAGAACACCGAGCTGTTCTTGGGTTCGCTGGCGATCTGGGTGGGCATCTGTTCGGCCGGTGCGGCGCGCTACCGCAACTTCCGCGCCTATGGCTTCGTGCTGGCCGGCTATACCGCCGCCATGGTCGGCTTGCCGGCGCTGGCCCATCCGGACGGTGCCTTCATGGCCGCCGTCTGGCGCGTGCTGGAAATTTCCCTGGGGATTCTTTGCGCCACCGTGGTGAGCGCCGCGATCCTGCCGCAGACCGCCAGCGCGGCGATGCGTAACGCCTTGTACCAGCGCTTTGGTGTGTTCGCCCTGTTCGTCACCGACGGGTTGCGCGGTCGTAGCCCGCGCGAGGCGTTCGAGGCAGGCAACGTGCGCTTTAGCGCCGAGGCGGTAGGCCTGGAAGGTCTGCGAAGCGTCACCGTGTTCGAAGACCCGCACATGCGCCGGCGAAACGGTCGATTGAGCCGGCTGAACAGCGAATTCATGGGCCTGACCACGCGCTTCAACGCCTTGCACCAGTTGCTGGAACGCTTGCGCGCCAGTGCGGCGGATCATGTGGTGGCCGCGATCAAACCCGGCTTGCAGGACCTTGCCGAAGTGCTCGACGGCTTCAGTGGTCGCGCCCTGACCAGCCCGGATGCGGCGCGTCTGGTCCAGGCCATGGCCGCCTACAAGGAAGCGTTGCCAGCGCGGGTGCGCAGCCTGAGGGCCACATTCCAGGAGACCGGCCCAAGCGACGACGAGCAACTGGACTTCCACACCGCCTATGAACTGCTGTATCGCTTCGTCGATGACCTGCACGGTTACGCACAGACCCACGCGTCCCTGGCCGATCACCATCACGAACGCGAGCAATGGGACGAACCCTTTACCCCGCAAACCAATTGGATGGCCTCGGCGGCGTCGGGCATTCGGGCGGCATTCATCCTGGTGGTGCTGGGCAGTTACTGGGTGGCGACGGCCTGGCCGAGTGGGGCGACCATGACGCTGATCGCGGCGGCCACAGTGGGTTTGTCCGCCGCCACACCCAATCCCAAGCGCATGGCGTTCCAGATGGCCTGCGGGACCTTCCTCGGGGCATTGATCGGCTTCGTCGAAATGTTTTTCATCTTTCCGTGGATCGATGGTTTTCCCTTGTTGTGCGTGATGCTGGCGCCGGTGATCGTGCTGGGTTCGTTCCTGACCTCTCGGCCGCAGTACGTCGGTGTCGGCCTGGGCCTGCTGATTTTCTTCAGCACCGGCTCGGTGCCGGACAACCTGACGATCTACAACCCTTACACCTTCATCAACGATTACATCGCCATGGTGCTTGGCATGCTGGTGTGTGCCGCCGCCGGGGCGATCATCATGCCGCCCAACAGCCGCTGGCTGTGGCGTCGCCTGGAGCAGGACCTGCGCGGGCAGGTGGTGTTTGCGATCAGCGGCAAGCTCAAGGGCCTGGCCTCGAGCTTCGAAAGCCGCACCCGCGACCTGCTGCACCAGGCCTACGGTTTCGCCGCCGGCCAACCCCAGGTGCAGCGCGAATTGCTGCGCTGGATGTTCGTGGTGCTGGAAGTCGGTCACGCGATCATCGAGTTGCGCAAGGAACAGGCGATCCTGCCGGTGCATCCGGCCTACGCCGAATCCCAGCCGTGGCGCCAGGCAATCCGCGTGATGGGGCGCTCGCTGGTGCGGCTGTTCCTGCAACCGAGCGCGAGCAACCTGGAGCGCGGCCTGATCGCTGTGGACCACGCCATCAGCCGTGTGCAGGCCACCGACGAGCCGTTCGCGCCGCACTTTGACACCTCGGCCCTGCGCCGGGTCAAAAGCTACCTGCACTTCATCCGCAGCTCCCTGCTCGACCCGCAATCACCGCTGGCCGCCTACGCCAAAACCTCGCCCCAAGGATCTGCCCATGCCTCGTGAAATCGCCTTCCACGGCGTGTACATGCCGACCATGACGCTGATGTTCCTGATTGCCGCCGTGCTGGCCTGGGCGCTGGACCGATTCCTGTCCGGGTTCGACCTGTACCGCTTCTTCTGGCACCCGGCGCTGCTGCGCCTGAGCCTGTTTACCTGTCTGTTCGGCGCGTTGGCGCTGACTGTTTACCGTTGACTCTCTACCTTGAGAAGGCCCCGATGAAAAAGCTTTTCAGCCTGCTTGCCACCCTGTTGGTCCTGGCGCTCGCGCTCTGGGTCGGCCGGACCCTGTGGGTGCACTACATGAACACGCCCTGGACCCGCGACGGTCGGGTGCGTGCCGACATCATCAACGTGGCCGCCGACGTCACCGGCGAAGTGGTGGATGTGCCGGTGCGCGACAACCAACTGGTGAAGAAGGGCGATCTGCTGATGCGCATCGACCCCGAACACTACCGCCTCGCGGTCAAACAGGCGCAATCGCTGGTGGCGTCACGCAAGGCCACCTGGGAGATGCGCAAGGTCAACGCCCATCGCCGCGCCGACCTGGACAACCTGGTGATCTCCCGGGAAAACCGCGACGACGCCAGCAACATCGCCGACTCGGCCCTGGCGGACTACCAGCATGCGCAGGCACAACTGGAGGCGGCGGAACTGAACCTCAAACGCACCGAAGTGCGGGCGGCGGTGGACGGCTACGTCACCAACCTCAACGTCCATCGCGGCGACTATGCGCGCATCGGCGAAGCGAAAATGGCCGTGGTCGACATGAACTCGTTCTGGGTCTACGGCTTCTTCGAGGAAACCAAGCTGCCGCACGTGCGGGTCGGCGACAAAGCCGACATGCAGTTGATGAGCGGCGAGGTGTTGAAAGGGCATGTGGAGAGCATTTCCCGTGGCATCTACGACCGCGACAACCCCGAGAGCCGCGAGCTGATCGCGGATGTGAACCCGACGTTCAACTGGGTGCGCCTGGCACAACGGGTGCCGGTGCGCATTCACATCGATGAAGTGCCGGAGGGTGTACTGCTGGCGGCGGGGATTACCTGCACGGTCATCGTTAACGAATAAGCCTCAGCAAAACGTCTCGTGCAGGTGCCGCCAGAGAATCCGGCCTTCCACTCGCTCGAACACCACCGTCGAGCGGCGATCGGAATGCAGGCCGGTGGCATCGGTCTGCTGCTCGCGGTAGCTGACGGTGGCGCCGCCGTCGTGCAGGGCAATGCCACGCAACTCGCTCAGCTCGATGCGAAAACCGAGCTTCTTGCCACCGGCCAGCAGGAACAACTCGTTGAGCGCGGCGAAGTCCAACTGCCGGCCCAAGGGCGAGACCATGGAAAACTGGGGTGAGAAACGGGTGAGCAAGCGGTCGAGTTCGGAGGCGTCGCGTTCTTCGGCCAGCCATTGCTCGATGAGCACGTGGGCCTGGATCACTTCTTCGAAGTACTCGGTGTAGTCGGTCATGTTTTTTTACCTGGAATTTATCGGGTGGCTGTTCGGGCCTCATCGCGGGCAAGCCCGCTCCTACAGGGATTTGTGAACACCGCTCCCCTGTAGGAGCGAGCTTGCTCGCGATGGGGTCAACTTGGTCTAGAGCTGTCCCCGCAACCCAAACCGCTTCATCAACGCCGACTCCAGCAACCCCTTGGGCAGCAACCCCGCCATCAGCGGCAACGCACGACTGCCATTGCCCAGGCGTACCAGCCGCGGCGGCTTGCCCTGTTGCACCGCCTTGAGCACTCCGGCGGCGAACTCGCTGGCGGGGGTCGGTTTGTCCTGGGACGCCTTGGCCCGCGCGCGGATGCCTTCGCGCAAGGCGAACCACGGTGATTGCTCGCTGATCAACTGCTCGGCCTGCTCCCCGGCATTCTTGGCGAAGCTTGACGCGATCGCTCCCGGCTGCACTTCCATCACCCGCACACCGAACGGCGCCAGTTCCATGCGCAAGGCATCGCTCAAGGCATGCACCGCCGCCTTCGAGGCGCAATAGGCGCCGGCGAACGGTGTGACCAGCACGCCCGAGACGCTGCCGATGTTCACTACCAAGCCCTTGGCACGGCGTAACACCGGAAAAAACGCGCGAGTCACACCGACGATGGCAAACACATTGGTTTCGAACTGGCGCTGCATGGCCGCCACGCCGCCGTCCAGCAGCGGCCCCATGGCGCCGTACCCCGCGTTGTTGATCAGTACGTCGAGGCCGCCATGCTGCTGGTTGATCTGCTCGGCCAGTTGCTCGAGCACCGGGCCGTCGTTGACGTCCAATTGCACGGCGTTAAAACCCGCCGCTGCCAGCGCGGCAACATCTTCAGCCTTGCGTGCGGTGGCCCAGACCTTGAAGCCTGCGGCCTTGAACACATCGGCCAGGGCGCGGCCAATGCCGCTGGAACAACCGGTAATCAACGCAACAGGCATGGCGCGGTCCTTGTGCAAGAAGAAGGAAAAGTCAGTCGGAGAAACTACCCTGCAAATGCTCGGCGCGAAACTCCAGGGTTTGCGGGCGATAGCCGGGGCGCAGCGGTGGCATGGGCAGGCAGTCTTCCCAGTTCGCCCCGGCCTGCAACTCGCCGGGTCCCCGGTAACGGGGTGCGGTGTATTGGTTATCGGCCAGGTTGACCGTATCGCCCGGGGCGTAGGCGGCAACGCGCCAACGCAATTCGGTCAGGGGCACGTCGTTGCCATTGTTCATCGTCAGTTGCAACGGACGATCCGCCGGGCACTGATCCGGCGCGTAGCTGATGCGCAACTCGAGCCGCGCCAGTTGCTTGACCTCGCGATTGTCCAGCCAGATGACCCAGGTGGCCACCAGCCCCAGGCCAATCACGGCCGCCACCGAAACGGGCAAGGCCTTGGCCGGGTAACGCACCAGCAGAATCAACCAGGTGATGACCAGCAGGACGCCAATGAACATGTCGTGCAACCTCGGGAGCAGAGGGGAGCATCGTACCTAAGCGTGGGGGAGGTTGGCGATGGCAGGTGCCCGGTGACCGTTCGTCGAGCCTGTGATTTGTGACAGTAGAATCGCCGCGGCTTTCGGTTTTAGCTGGGATGCTTACCGGCATGAGGATGGGAAGATGCAGGCGAGTCTATCGAACCTCAACCAGCACACGCCAAAACTGGCGGTCGTCGAGCCGCGGGGGTTGGGGGTGCGTTCGGTGGATTATTACCGCGCACTGGAAAATGAAGATGTCGAAGCACGGGTCAATCGAACGGAGCATGACGCGCTGGGTCGTGAGAGTGCTTGGTGGGATCCACGGTTGTTCGTGACGGTGGCTGCGCCAGCCAACCTGATTCACCGCCACGGGCTGTCGGGTACTTTGATTTCCACCGACAGCGTGGATGCCGGTCTGCGTGTAAACGTGGTCGGTGAGGCTGGACAACAGGTACAAGTCCTGGATGGTCGAGGCACTCAACGCCGGCTCCTTTATGACAACCAACTACGACTGACAACGCTGTTTGAGTATCCGTCCGAGGGAACGGCAGTGTGTGCAGAGTGTTTGACGTATGCCGCCGATGACCAGATGGCTGCCGATCACAATCAATGCGGTCGATTGACCGAGCATAAGGATCTGGCGGGCAGTCTGGCATTCGTTGAATACGCTATGAGCGGGCTGGTGCTTGAGCAGCAACGCTGTTACGCGGACCAACCACAGACCCTATTCACTACTCATTTTCATCATAATCCGGTGGGCGACATGCTTTCGCACACCGATGCACGGGGCCACGAGCGGTTTTTCAGCCACACTGCGGATGGCAAGTTGAGCGCGGTGTCTGTGCGTCTTAGTCAAAACACCGAACGATTGCCGATTGTCAGCGGCATTACCTATGACGCTCATGGTCAGGTGACGCGGGAAACTGCGGGTAACGGCGTGCTGACCGATCTTGAATATGCGGCAGCCGATGGTCGATTGATACGCCTGACATCGCGCTTGGGACAGAGAGAGCCGTTGCAGGATCTGCGCTATGCCTACGATGCGGTGGGTAATATCGTGTGTATTGAAGACGCCGTCCTGCCTGTTCGTCATTTTGCCAATCAACTCGTCGAGCCTGTACGCCGCTTTCGGTATGACTCTCTTTACCGTTTGATTGAGGCCACGGGCTGGGAGGCCGGTGGAGTCAGGCAGGGGCCAGACTCGGCACCGAACCCAGACCCCGCCGTGGCCGGTAACTATCGTCAGAATTACCGCTATGACGCTGGCAACAACCTGCTGGAATTGACTCACATCGGCCCGCAGAACCACAGCCATAGGCTGATCGCGGCCCGCCATAGTAACCGCTGCCTGGCTGTTCGTGAGAATGTCGAGCCCACCGAACAGGACTTGCGGGACGGTTTCGATGCCAATGGTAATCTGCTGGCGCTGCAACCGGGGCGATTGTTGCGCTGGGATCTGCGCAATCAGTTGAGCGAAGTGCGACCGGTTGAACGTGACGGCAGCGACAGTGATTGTGAACAATACCGTTACGGTGCTGATGGCATGCGAGTGAGCAAAATCCGGTCGTTGCTCGCCAACGCTCGGTCGGTAGTCATTCGGACACTTGATTTACCGGGTTTGCACGTACGTAGCCACGGCGGTACAGGTGAGTTGTTGCATATCGTCGATGTATCGACCGGCCGTGGCAGCGTACGGATACTGCATTGGGAGGCGGGAAAGCCGCATTCAATTCCCAACGACCAACAGCGTTACGATCTAACGGATCATCTTGGGTCGGGTACGATGGAACTCGATCAGGACGCTAACATCATCACCTTGGAAACGTATTACCCGTTTGGTGGCACTGCGTGGTCAAGCGGCGACGCGGTGCAGGTGAGTTACAAGACGGTGCGCTATTCGGGCAAAGAGCGGGATGCAACGGGGCTTTATTATTACGGGTTCAGGTATTACATATCCTGGTGGCAGCGCTGGTTGAATGCGGACCCCGCAGGAAGCGTGGACGGGATCAACCTTTATCAAATGGTCCGCAGCAACCCTGTCAGTCTGCAAGATTACGATGGGCAAGAGAGTAATTTCAAGAAATTATTCAAGTCTGAGCAGGGGGATATGATGTTTGGTTTATCCAAGGTCCTAATAGGAAAGTTAAGCTGGTTTTCAATGATCTCTCATCCTGGTGAATTGTTGGCGATGTACATGTCGGGGCCGGAAGTTTCCTCACTGGAGGGTCAGCTACGTCCCCTGAGAATACATCTCAGAAAAGCGGATGACATTTTGTCGGGCGGCGGGATGCAAGTTGATAAGTCGATCGAGGAGCGAGTTTGGAAAAATTATATTGACCCGGTAAATGAAAAGTTATTTATTGTCGAAAGGAAAAGTTACGAGAATATCAAGTTGATGAAGGATTCCTGGTCGACAAATTCAGCTTATAAGAATTTTGCCAAGGCCTATGCTGATGAGTTGTCTGAAAGTAAATACTCAATATATGAGACTGTTTACCGATACTTGGATTTAAGTAGTGAAGAGTTTTCAATGAAGTTGGTAAATCGTATTAGTAAGGGCGGTCTTTCTACATTGCTGAAATCAAAAAACTCCGCCATCGTTCATTTTATGCTTGATGAGGTAGACATGGAGAGGGTGGTGTTGAAGACTCTACCTTCTCCGACTTCATCAGAGTTGCGATATCTGTACCGTAATCGCCAGCAATTGGCCGATAAGGTTTTGTTTTACAAGAACAATGAGCTCGTGGATGCGCCTTGGCGGACAGACCGCACGCTGTGGCAGCGTTATCAGCCTCGCTCGGAACGAAATTTCACGACGCGTCACTGAAGACCGGCAGGGCTGCGCGCACAACCTCGCGGGATAGACGCTCATCCTGCCTAAGGGTGAGTCAGGTTGGCGATGGGGGGCGACCGTGACCGTTCGTCGAGCCTGTGATTTGTGACAGTAGAATTGGCTCGGCTTTGGGTTTTAGCTGAATGCTTAATGGCACGAGGTTGAGTGATGCAGCCGATCCTATTGATAGGCGCCATTGAGTACAACGCCCATGACCAGCGCGAACGCGAAGTGGCCGGCAATGGTGTGATCACCACGCTTCAATACTCCGCGGCGGACGCCAGGCTGACAAGCTTGCGTGCTCACAGGGGCACCGACCTGCTTTAAGACCTCGCCTATGAGTATGACGCCAAGGGCAATGTAGTGCGCATTCAGGACGGTGCGCTGCCGACTCGATACTTCGCCAACCAGCGCATTGATCCGGTCAACCTGTACACCTACGACAGCCTTGACCAATTGACCAGCGCAACGGGTTGGGAAGCGGGTGTCCCGAGCAAGGGGCCTCACTTTTTTACCTTCGATGATCCTTCACCACGCAGTGCTTACCGGCAATCGTATCGTTATGACCGTGGCGGCAATCTTTTGGAGTTGAGCCACGAAGGACCGTAAAGCCACGGGCATTGCCTGGTAGTGGCGTCTTCAAGCAATCGCTGTTTGCCGGTTGTTGAAGGAGTGGAACCGGGAGATGAGGATTTTCGCAACGGCTTTGATGGCAATGGCAACTTGCTGAAGGTGCAGCCGGGGCAACTGTTGAGTTGGAACTTGCGTAACGAGTTGCGCGAGGTACAGACAGTCGTCCGGGATAACGGGACAAATGATCATGAAATATACGTTTACGGCGCCGATGGCATGCGTGTTCGCAAAGTTCGCTCAGTGCATGCAGGCGCCCGCATGATAAAGGCAGAAGTTCGTTACTTGCCGGGTCTGGAAATACGCACTCACAGTGGCACCGGTGAAGTGCTGCATGTGATCAGTGTCCAGGCTGGGCGCAGCAACGTTAAGGTTTTGCATTGGCAATCTCCTGCGCCAAGTGCCAACGATGCATACCGTTTCAGTTTTAACGATCAGTTGGGCTCCTGCCTTATGGAAGTGGATGTTGACGGTGGGGTAATCAGCCAGGAACGGTACCACCCGTTCGGGACCACAGCTTGGTTCGCTGGGCGCAGCGAAGCCGAATCGGATCTCAAATGGATGCGTTACTCGGGCCAGGAGCGAGATGCAACCGGCTTTTACTACTACGGATTCAGGTTCTACTTGCCCTCCTGGCAGCGCTGGTTGAATCCGGACCCTGCGGGAAATGTGGATGGGCTAAATTTGTACAGGATGGTTGAGAACCGGCCAATGGTTTTCAAGGATCATTCAGGGCTCGCCCCGGTAGTTGGCGAAGGCGTCAAACTAGACGCAACCGTGGCCCCCACCCAGCCAGAACACAAAGAGCAGGCTGAAGTGACGTTCGTTTCCTACCGTGTGCAAGGCCTCAAGGAACGTTTATCCACTGTGGACGAGCAATCACAGGGGCGGGCTGAGCGGGTGAGCACGAAGTTCACGCATAAAGTCGTGTTAAAAACGATCGTGATGACAGAGCCAACATCAAAGGATCCAGATAAGACGAAAGTCAGCAAATTTTTTAATCGGGTGAGTGATCATGAATGGGAGTTTATGCAGAACTACAAATTTGCGGATGCCGGAGAAATTTTCGCCAACGATGTATTCAGAAAACAATATGAAGTCGCTAGCAGGCGAAATGACAAGTTCGGTGTGCTGCCCAGTACCATCCGCAGGTCAAAAGTAAAAAACCAAACAACGTTGGATCAGACTCAAGGCCTTGAAAGCGGTAGCCCTGAGTTAATGGAAGCCTTTTTCCAAGGCCCCAACGGTAAAACGACAAAAAAAGTCATGGAGGATTTCGGTCTGATTGCCACGGGTGTAACTATTGAGCCCAATGGCAAGGACCTGGACTTCGTCGTCGCCGTCAAGCCAATCGATGATCATGAAGTCATGTTGTCGACTCAAAAAAGATCGCCATCCAGAACAGTGGCGGGACATTTGTAGCCGCGACCCGGCCAGTCGGGTTATCCCTTCCCTGTGTAATACAAAAAAGCCCCCACCCAACCCACTGCGGATAGGGGACGCAGTGGGCTGGATAGGGGCTTCTCGTTCTGCTCGACGCTTACTGCGCGATGGTTTTCACCGAAACGCCGCGCTCGATCGGGGTCGACCGGCCGTAGATGTCTTCAAACCGCTCGATATCGTCTTCGCCCAGGTAGCTGCCCGATTGCACCTCGATGATTTCCAGCGGGATCTTGCCCGGGTTGCGCAGGCGGTGGACCGAGGCAATCGGGATGTAGGTGGACTGGTTTTCGGTGAGCAGGAACACGTTTTCATCGCACGTCACTTCGGCGGTGCCGCTGACGACGATCCAGTGTTCGGCGCGGTGGTGGTGCATCTGCAGCGACAGGCAGGCGCCTGGCTTGACCGAGATGTGCTTGACCTGGAAGCGGCCGCCCATGTCCACCGAGTCGTAGGAACCCCATGGACGGTAGACTTCACAGTGGTTCTGGGTTTCGCTGCGGCCCTGTTCGTTGAGGGTGTTGACCATCTGTTTCACGCCCTGGACCTTGTCCTTGTGCGCAATCATCATGGCGTCCTTGGTTTCAACGACCACGATGTTTTCCAGGCCGATCACCGACACCAGTTTGCCGTTGCCGTGGATCATGCAGTTCCTGCTGTCCTGGACCACCACGTCGCCCTTGGTAACGTTGCCGTCGGCGTCCTTCTCGTTCACTTCCCACAACGACGACCAGCAACCGACATCGCTCCAGCCGGCGGTCAGCGGCACGACGCAGGCGCGCTGGGTTTTTTCCATCACCGAGTAGTCGATGGAGTTGTCCGGGCAGCAGGCGAAGGTGGCTTCGTCGATCATCACGGTATCGACGTCCTGCTCGCTGCGCTCAAGGGTCAGCATGCAGTTGTCGTAGATGTCAGGATCATGCTTTTTCAGCTCTTCGAGGAAGCGGCTGGCGCGGAACAGGAACATGCCGCTGTTCCAGAAGTAGCCGCCGGACTGCACGTACTCGGTGGCACGTTTGACGTCCGGTTTTTCAACGAAGTGCGACACGCGGCTCACACCTTCGGGCAGCAACGAATCATTGGCCGACTTGATGTAGCCATAGCCGGTTTCCGGTTTGGTCGCCGGCACGCCGAACAGCACCATTTCGCCGTTCTCGGCGGCGACCGTGGCCAGGGCCAGGGCGCGTTGCAGCGCTTTTTGGTCTTCCAGCACGTGGTCGGCCGGCAGCACCAGCATCAGATCATCACGGCCTTCGTTGACCAGCATCATCGCGGTCAGGGCGACCGCTGGCGCGGTATTGCGCCCGAACGGTTCCATCAGGATGCGCTGGGTGTCCAGTTTACGAGCAGCGAGTTGCTCGTTGACGATGAATCGGTGGTCCTTGTTGCAGACCACGATCGGGGTGTCCATGCCTTCGAACACCAGGCGTTCCAGGGTTTGCTGGAACAGGGTGTGCTCGCCGGTCAGGGCCAGGAACTGTTTAGGGAACTGCTTACGGGAAAGCGGCCAAAGACGTGAGCCGCTACCACCTGACAAGATCACCGGAATCATGTTGTTACTCCTTAAAAATCAGTAGGGAGCCACGAGCTGCAAGCGGCAAGTTAAAGCGCTTTGCTTGCAGCTACAGGCTTGTAGCTATTAGCTCGCGCGTTAGCGCGTAGACACCGGGCGCTTGACCCAGACTGGCGACAGGCTGCTGCCATTGCCGGTGACGTACAGGACGGCGGCTTCACCGCGCTCCAGTGCCACTGGCTTCACATCGCCGACTTTCGTTGCGCCATCGTACAGCGCCAGGCTGACTTTGACCGGGTTGATTTCACGCTCGCCACGGCCCTTGGCAGCCACGGCCGGCACGACTTCGGTCTTGCCGTCGGCGGTTTTCAGGGTCAGGGCCTTGTCGCTGAGGTTTTGCACGCGAACCAGGGACTTCTGCTTGTTCTTGAACGGCGGTTCTTCGATCAGTTGTGGTGCGCCGCTGGCGTTGTTGACCAGGGTGTAATAGTGATCGCCCGCCAGTTTCACCGGCAGGGATTGGCTGCCGACCTTGGCGCTGTAGTCACCACCCGGCATGAAGCTGAAGTCGGTGCTGGCCAGCGGTGCCACATCGCTCAGGCTGGTGCTGCCGACGGTGGCGCTGACTTCGGTGTTGGCGGCGTTATAGACGCGTACGAAGGTCGAGCCTTTGGGTGCGGTCGGGCCGTAGAGCGCCGAATCGCCAGCGGCGAAGGCGTTCATTGACAGCACGCTGAAGGTCGCGGCCAAAGCGAAGGTCTTGGCGAGACGACGAGGAGTAGTAGTGAAAGTCATAGTGAACCTCTCTTTCAGTTTTGCGCCCGATCGGGCGTCTCGGATTTAGTGTTTACAGCTACGTTTTGTTGGCGAGCGCCGGCTTCTTTGAGCGCTGCTACCCACTGCGGGTCGGCGTCGCCGATTTCGTTGTTGACGGGCAGATAACGTTCCGGAAACTCCCAGATCAGCACTTGTGGCGGGCTGTTCTTGAAAGCATCGCTTTTGAGATAGCTGAGCATCGGCAGGATCGGGCCATGGCCGTCTTCGGCGTAATTGACCACGTCGCTGTTCAATGCCTGTTTCAGCGCGCCGACGAAGTTCCAGTTCGGGTTGGCGCTGTAGCTGGTCCCGATCAGCGCCACCGGCACCTCGGTGTTGGCGAACAGGGCGTCATCGCCGCTGGCCTGGTCACCTACGGCCACGGTGTTGCGTTTTTGCAGGGGCTCGGTCGCCGGCATCATGTTTTCGAACAGCGGGTCCAGCGGCAGGAACAGGCGCAGGTCACCCTTGTGGGTCACGGTTTGCGCTGGCTCGGTCACGAAACGCTGCGGCTCGCCGCTGAGCGGGGTTTTTTCCGCGATGGTTTTGGCCAGGGTCTCGGCGGCGATCTGCGCGCCTTCAGGCGTCCAGTGGGTGTCGGTGCGCAGGAATACCTGCTGGCCGTTGAGCTTGCCCTTTTGCAGCGGGATCAGCAGGTCGGGGGCCAGGATCTTGTTGGCGGCGACACGGGCGTGGAAGTCTTCATACAGGTTGGCGTGAATGCTCGAAGGCTTCACTTCACCCAGATGTTCCGGATACAGGCGAGTCTTGGCCGGCACAATGGCCATCACCAGTTTCACGCCCTTTGCCTTGAGTTCCTGGCGCACGCCTTCGACCAGCGCGTAGTTGCTTTGCAGGTTCAATTCTTCATTGACGATCGGATTGAACTCCTCATCGCTGTACAACCACTGGTCTTGGCCGAGCACCACGCCCGGGCGACCTTCGTTGAACAGTTTGAAATCCAGTGCTGCCCAGAGGTTGGTCCCCAGGCGCTTGATCGGGAATTCGTCGTCATAGTGGGTTTCGACGGCCTTGGCCCAACGGCCATTGAGCACTGTCGCGTCGGCGTTGGTGCTGAAGCCGAAGAAGCTGCGCACCGACCACAGGCCCAGGACCAGCAGGGTCACCATGAACAGGGCGATGTAGAAGATACGTAATGAGCGGGTCATGGTCAGATCCCTCAGAACTGGAAGTAAAGGAACGGCGAGAAGCTTTGCGCCGAGAGTTTGAGAATCGAGGCGATGAACAGCAGCAGCACCAATGCACGCATCACGTAGCGCGACCAGTCAGCGGTCCAGTAGGCCGGTTGAACGGTGGCTTCAGTGCCAACGGTGTAGCCCGGTTCATGGATGCTGGCCGGGTTGTCACCCGGTACGGCCTTGATCATTCCCGGAGTTGCGGTAGCCGGGCCATTGGCCTCGACGTTGACGGCGGGTTTGGTCTTGGCGGGCGGCTGGTTGCTGTAGAGGTCGCGCAGGCCGAAGAACGCCAGGGTGATGTAGGCCACCACCAGGGTTGCCACTTGCAGGCCGGTGAGGTTGGCGCGGTTGAGTTCCGACAGCGACCATTCACCAAAGCTGAACATGGCGCCGTACATGCGACCGGCCACGTGCAGGTTTTCGGCGCGGAAGATGACCCAGCCCATTACCACCAGCAGAAAGGTCAGCGCCCAGCGGATCGGGTTGAGGCTGCGCGGCGACGTGTTCAGGCCCAAGGCCTTTTCAATCGCCAGCCACATGCCGTGCCAGGCTCCCCAAACGATGTAGGTAATGTTCGCGCCGTGCCACAGACCACCAAGCAGCATGGTCAGGAACAGGTTGCGATAGGTCATCAGTGTGCCTTTGCGATTGCCGCCCAGCGTGATGTACAGGTAGTCGCGCAGCCAGGTGGACAGGCTGATGTGCCAGCGCCGCCAGAACTCGGTGATCGACTGGCTGATGTAGGGCTGCTTGAAGTTTTCCATGAAGCGGAAACCCATCATCAAGCCCAGGCCGATGGCCATGTCGCTGTAGCCGGAGAAGTCGAAATACAACTGCGCGGTATAGGCCAGCGCGCCGAGCCAGGCGTCGCCCGTGGTCGGGTTTTGCAAGGCGAAGCAATGGTCGGCAACCACGGCGAGGGTGTCGGCGATGAAGACTTTCTTGATGAAACCCTGCATGAACCGCGTGCAACCCTCAGAGAATTTGTCGAGGGTGTGCGTGCGGTTGTTGAACTGGTCGGCGAGGTCGCGAAAACGCAGGACCGGGCCGGCAATCAGGTGCGGGAAGATCGCCACGAACGCCGCGAAGTCGATCAGGTTGCGCGTGGCCGGGGTGTCGCCACGGTAAACGTCGATGATGTAGCTGATGGACTCGAAGATGTAGAACGAGATACCGATCGGCAGCAGCACATGGGTGAGGATGAACGGCGACAGCCCCACAGAGGTCATCAGCGCATTGATGCTGTCGACGCCGAAGTTGGCGTATTTGAAGTAACCCAGGATGCACAGGTCGACGGCCACGCCGAGCAGCAGCCAACGCTGGGCCGGTTTGGTGCGCACACCGGCGGCGCCGACTTTCAGGCCAATCCAGTAGTTCCACAGGGTGACGGCGGCGAACAACGCGAGGAAGTCCACGCGCCACCAGGCATAGAACACATAGCTGGCGATCAGCAGCAGCAGGTTGCGATAGCGTATTCCGCTCAAGTAGTACATGCCGAGAAAGATCGGCAGGAACAAAAACAGGAACACGTTGGATGAAAATACCATCCCGGTCTCTCCGTGTTTAACCAACAGTCAAGGGCCAACGGCCCCCCCAAACCCCCCATGGAAAACCGGGGGGTAACTCACAAAACCAAAACCCGACGCTGACCCCCTGTAGGAGCCAGCTTGCTGGCGATCGCGGTGTATCAGTCGACACTCAGGGTGAATGTCAGATCGCAATCGCGAGCAAGCTCGCTCCTACCGGAGACGAATCAAGACCCCTTGCCCTTGTCATTCGCCGGGTCATAAACCTTGGTCAGGTCACCCCCCAGGCGGAAGGTCTTGAACGGTTGCATCTCGTGTTTCTTTTCCAGCACGTCCGGGGTGCAGGTGTAGAGGGAGCAGAACGGTTCGAGCCAGGCGAATTTCATGTCCTTCTTCAGGTCGGTCATGTCCTGTTCCTTGCCGTTTTTCTCTTCGAACTGCTCAGGATCCTTCACCCCGGCCAGTACGCGATCACCCAGGCGTTTGAGCGCGCCGTTGTTTTCCTGGCGCAGGTCCACACCGTTGACCTGGGCGAAACTGGCGATCATCGCCAGCGGCGGCAGGGCGTAGTTGTGGTAGGCGAGGGCGCGTTGATTGCGCTTGAGTTCGTTGGGCAAAAAGCCCTGGGCGTCCACCTGATTGACGCCGACCTTGTATTCCTTGACGGCCCAGTCGAACAGGTCGCGGCGGTTGGTGGCAACGGAGGTCGCCATCACCGACCAGGCGGCCCAGTACGAGTGGTTGTTGGTTTTTTCCAGTGGCAGGTTGTCCCAGTCGCTGACGACTTGGTCGGCCATCTTGTTGAACCAGGCTTCGATCAGCTGCGATTCCTGCTGGTGGTTGGCCAGCGGATGCGAATCGGAGAACTTCAGGCGCAGGTACGCGGACGCCATGCTGCCCAGCGCCCATTTGCGCATGGACTTGCCAGTGTGGTTGAAGTCCTTGGACATCAACGCGTCGGCCTTGGCCCAGGCGGTCAACCAATTCAGCGTGCATTCCAGCTGTTCGGGACGACCGTCGCGCATGAACTGCATGACGCGCTTGCTGGTGCCGCGCTCGATCTTGGTGATGTCGGCGGTGCTGTCACGAAAGGCTTTTTCTGATGTGACGTTTAAGGTCGAACGGGCCTTGTCGGACCCCTCGTACTTGCTGCGAAATTGCAGTGAGCCGGTGTAAGGCGTCGGCATCGCGTCGCAACCTTCGCTGCTGTCGCCGGTTTTGACTTTCTCGATCGGCGCGAAGTAACCCTGGGGCGGACGCAGTGGCGCGGCGGCCTGGGTGGCGCCGGCGAACATCGCCAGCGTCAGCAGGGAGGGCGCGAGTAACTGTTTCAACGTTCGGTTGTGCATGGCAGACCTCATTGCCCGATTTGAGCGGTGCGTTGCTCGGCGCTCGGGAATACGTTGCGTTTGCAGATTTTCGCTTCGACCTTCTGAGGGGCGGCACCGGCTTCAGGGCCCTGGACTTCGACGGCCAGCAGATTCTGCGAGGCCCAGTCTTCGTCCGTGCGCAACTCGAAGGCGAAACGACCGTCGGTGTCGGACGTTTCCGGTTTTTCGATCTTGATGTCCTCGTGGCGCCCGTTCATGTACCAGAGGGTGGCTTGCAGGGTTTTCACCGAGGTGTCCGCGAAGCGGATGTCGACCTGGTGGCTGCTGTTTTGCAGGTTCAGGTTTTTGCTGTTGACCATCAGTTCGTTCTTGCCTGGTTTGAGCGTGGTGCTGCCGGACATCTGTGCATCTTTGCCTTCGCAACCGTTATCCAGCAGCGCCATCATCTGGCGGTAGATGGTTTCCTGGTCCAGGCGATAGAGCGGCGAGAATTCCCAGATGAGAATCTTCGGCGGGTTCTTCTGGAATTCTTCGCTGCCCAGGTACTGCAGCATCGAACCTTCCAGGCCGCCGCCGGGGAACGCCACATTGAGAATGTCAGCGCCGATGGCCTCTTCGAGGAACCCGGCGAAGTTGTAGTTCTTGCCGCTGTGGGACGTACCGACCAGGGTGATCTGCGGATTGCCAGAGTCGCCGAACAGATCGCCGTCGCCCGCTTCGCCCTTGGGCTCGGTGGTGAATTGATCCATGTACTGGATCGCGTAGCTGGTGCCACAGAGTTGACCGGCCATGTTGTGCAATGTTCCGGTCTTGCCCATGCGACCCGACTTGTGGGTCTCGAATTCGCGCTTGGGAATGTCGGCGAAGGCCGGGATCTGCTTGACCTTCTCCGCGACGATCTTCGCTGTGCGCTGCGCGCCGTATGGGGTCCAGTGCTGGTCGCCACGGAAGTAGAAATCGTGGGCGGGCAGGGTCTCGGGCAGCGATTCGTTGGTCAGCGGCGACAGGTCCGGCACCACATAGCCCATGGCGGCAAACCGGCCGAGCATGGTCTTGTAATTGCGCAGGGCTTTGTCGAAATCGTAGCTGGCCTTCTCCTGCGGGTTGAGCTTGTTGCGGTTCACCAGGCCACGGGTCGGCTGATAAACCACCACCAGTTCCACACCTTTGCTTTTGAACGCATCGTGCAGTTGCTGCATGCGTTTGTAGCCGGCGGGGGTGGTGTCGAATTCGGTGCGCAAGTCTTCCTGGGTACGGAACAGCCAGTCGCCCTGGGCCTGTACCAGCGTGGTGAAGTTCTGCTGGTAGCGCGTGGTGTAGTTCTTCGCGTCGTGGGCTTGCGGGCAAAGGTTGCAGCACGGCTCGGCTTCAAAGGTGGGAGCCTGGACTTCGTCCGCGCGCGCCCCGGCGCTGGCCGCGAGAATACCGGCGGTCAGGGCCGACAGGCTGAGTAATTTGATCAAGTGTGGGTGCATAAAATTATCCTCAGTCCTGCAATTCGGTCTGGCGTTCGACCGGGTCGATCAGCACGGCTTTCTGCTGGCGCACCATCAGGTCGAGAATTTCATCCTGGCGTTCGCCCAGAATGCCGTTGAAGCTGATGCCGCTGGATTTGGTCGGTGCGAGCATCGACACGCGATACAGCTCGACGCTCAAGGGCGAGTCGATGGACAGCGGCCCGCTGCCGTTGCCGGCCAGTTCGCCACCAACGATGATCAGCGACACTTGGGCGTCGAACGGGTCGAGCTTGATGTCACGGTCGGTGTCGGTCAGGTCCTTGATGTGGCCGTAGACGCCGGTGAGGCCGTTGGCCATGGCCAGGTTTTCGTAGAGGCGAATGTTCACGCTGTTACGAATGCGAATGCCGTGGCGCTTGTTGCTGATGACCTTGTTGCCGTAGATCAGGTTGTCCCCACTCTCGTACAGCGTGATGCCGTCGGTGTGGTTCTTGTAGATCTCGTTGTAGGCGATCAGGTTGTTGACGCTGTTACGGTCGATCACCAGTCCCGACAACTTGTTGTCGTAGCTGCGGTTGTTGAAGATGAAGCTGTCGTTGACCTCACGGGAAATAATGATCCCGTGCTTTTTCTTGGTCCCGTACACCGTGTTGTCGGCGATGATCAACCCGTGCGAGCGGTCATGCGGGTCGATGCCGTAGATGATGTTGTCTTTGTAGGTGTTGCCCTTGACGACGAAGTCGCGGGTTTCGTAGCAGTAGAAGCCGTAGTACATGTCCGAGAACTCGGACCCAACGATCCAGCCGGTCGGTTCAGGGCGCTTGAGCACCTTGGCCATGTTTGGCGTGTACTGGGAAATACTCACGCCGTAGGACTTACTGTTGGCGTAGCCGAAACTGGCCATCTTGCTGTTGGCGATGTAGGTCTCGGTGCCACCCCAGGCCAGCAGGAAAGGACGGAATTCCTTCGCCGACTTGAACATCGCCGGACCGTTACTTTTTTCGCTCCAACCGGTGACCTTGGTATCACGCACAAACAGTTGGCCGTCGTTGACCAGGAACGAACCGGCTTCCTGGGACAGGCGCAACTCCTGGGTCTGCTTGTCGATATCGAGGATGCCGTGCCTGCCCACCACAATCGGCAACTTCGCCAGGAACACGCCCGGCGAGGTTTCGTTGAGGTACTGCTTGGGCAGCTTCTTCGCCAGGTCCTGAAGGTTCATGTAGCCGTCGTCGACGAAGATCGCCTGTGGGATGCCGTGCTGACGCACCACCCATTCGGCCATCTTGTTATCGCCGCCGATGAAGTCCTTCAGCGCGTCTTCCTGCATCATGCGGCGCACGCTGACCTTGCCGGCCTTGCTGCGCACGATTTTTTTCGCGATGGCTTCGGCGGTGTAGCCGCTGATGTCCGGTGGTACCGGTTTTTCCAGCTCCAGCGGCGCGGTGGGCGCACTGGCGACGGTGTAGGTTTTTGCCTGTTGCAATTCCTTGGCCGTAGTCGTGGGCTTGGGCGCAGGCTCGGCATTGGCGAAGGCGGCTGCACTGGCCAGCAGCATCGCACCGGCCAGCAAGGTCAAGGCGCCTCTGTTCGGACTGTGCATGTCGGGAACTCCTTTAGCGGTTTGCATCAGAAGCGCCAGATCACGTCAATGAACGCGCGGTGCATGTACGAATCGACCTGTTTGCCGTAGGCATCGCCCGGTTTGAATACACCGCCACGAAAGCGCACCAGGGCCGACGGCTCGTCGATCGACTGGCTCAGCGCCGCCGGCAGCAGGCCTTGTTTGAAGTACTTGGTGACGACGAGGTCCATTTCCTGGCCGAGGTCTTTGTTGCCATCTTCCAGCGGCAGTGACGTGCTGGAGAGGATCGCGCCGGTGGCTTCGTCGGTGTTGTTCTCGACGGCGTTGATGCCGTTGCTGCCGACCGGCTTGTTGCCGTCGACACGCCAGAATTTGTGATAGATCAGGCTCGCGTCGTATTCGTCGTTGAGCATCCATGAGCCGAACAGGGTCGCGGTCTGCATGTTATTCATTTCGCCGCGATAGGCTTCGCCGAAACGGTGAACACGCGAGCGCGTACCGGTGTAGTTCGAGCGGTTGCTTTCCAGGCCGTTCTGTTGGTAATCGGCGCTGGCGCGGGCGTAGGCGGCACCCACCTGCCACTGCGGGTCGAGGCGCAGGCGTACACCCAGGTCGGTGGCCCAGCCGTTGACGTCTTCACCACGCTTGGCTTGTGCGGGGCGCGTGCCGTCGGCATTGAGCGGGTTGACCGTGTCGGTGTCGCCGCTCATGCCGGTGACGCTGCCCCAGTAATTGAGGGTGTTGGTGTTGCGATAGTTGTACGCGTCGCTGTCGGCGGTGAGGCCGAGCCAGCTGATGTCGCCATTTTGTTTCTTGTCCAGCGAGTCGCCGGCCACGCCCGGTTCCGGGTAGTCGAGCTTTCCGTCGTCATGGGTGTGATGCCCGCGAATGCCGACCCAATTGCCCGGTGTCCACTGGTACGCCGCATCGGCGTAGACGTGCAGGCGATCCTTGTCCTGGGGCGACAGCTCTTTCAAATCGGTGCGGTATTCGCTGAAACGTTCGGCGACGCCCGCGTTGGCCCGCAGCAGGGTGGTGTCAAAGGTCCAGTTCAGGGCTTCGATGTTGGTGTCGCGCCATTGGCCGTCGTCGTTGCGCAGGCGTTGGCGACCGAGCTTGAGGATCTCGCCGGGGTAGGGGGTCAGGCCGCTGTAGCCAACCCAGAACTCACGCATCGCCAGGTAGTTTTTCTTGGTCTTGCGATCACCGTTGTCGGTGGTCTGGGTGCCTTCGTCGTCGGACTGCTGCAAGGTGTCGGTTTCGATGATGTCGGTGGACGTCACCGCCTGGCCCATGGCGTAGGCGCTCCATGCGCCACTCTCGCCGTAGACCCAAGGTCGCAGGTCAAGGCCGACACCGTTGACGTCGCCGCCGCTGGCAGTGCCCAGGTCACGGTCGTCCTCGGACTGGCCGGTGATCTTCACTTCGAGGCCGAAGTTCTTGGCTTCGGTCAATGCCGCGAGCGTTGGGCAAGACCACAGCAGTGCGCAAGTCAGGCCAATGCCGGCCTTCACGAAAGGATTCAACTTCATAATTTTTCCTCGCCGTCTTCTTCTTGCAGGGCGTGCAGTTCCAGCGTGTTCTGGCTCAAGGCACCTCTTACAGCCTGTTCTTGTTTCAACAGGCGTTGGGCTTCGGCGAGCTGGGCAGGCGGCAGTTGGGCTTCGAGTGTTTGCGCAAGCTCGGTGGCTTGCGGAGTGTTTTGGGCCTTGGCCAATTGACTGAAGACATAGGCATTGAGCGGGTTAGGCTTGGTGCCCTTGCCTTGGGAAAACAGCTGGGCGATGGCGAAGTCGGCGCTGTTCTGGCCGTTGCGCGCAGCGGTCAACAAGTGATCCAGGGCTTTTTGCGAATAGACCTGGCCCAGGTAACCGCGACGGTAGATCTGACCCAGGTAGTAATCGGCGGCCACTTCCTTGCCAACGGCTTTCTGGAAGTGCGCTTCGGCGACCTTGGCATCGGCCGGCACCCATTTGCCCTCGTAGTAGAGCTTGCCGAGCAACAGTTCGGCGCGGGGCTGGTCGGCGGCGCGGCCGTTTTCCAGGTACTTCATCATCGTGTCGACGTCGCCCAGTTCCGGGAAGTCGTACAGCAACTGCGCCAGGCTGACCCAGGAAGCGGGGTAGCCGGGAGCGATGTCTTCGAGCAGCGATTGGGCGGTTTTCTCGTCGGTCTTGCCCAGCGTCGAGTCGCCAAGGACACGCGCTACGCTGTCCACGCGTTGCGCGGACACGGTGCCACGGGTATGCGCGGCCTGCATCTGCTTGATCAGTGCGGCTTGCTCTTCGGTCTTGCCCTGTTTCTGGTAGACCGTGGCCAACTCGACGTAGCAGATGTCGGTGGTGTTCAACGCGGCCTTGCAGATGGTCGCCACTTCGTCCAGATGCTGATCGTACGTGCCTTGGGTGCGGTAGAGCAGCACTTGAGCCAGGCCCGCCTCCGGCTTGCCTTCGGCGCGCCATTGGCTGATCTGCTGTTGGGCGTTGATGTTGGGGAAACTGTGCGGGTATTGCAGGTACAGCATCGCCAGCGGGATGAGCGTGTTGCCTTCGCCATTGGCCGCTGCTTTTTTCAGCAGTGTCTCGGCTTCGTGCTGTTCGGCTTCGGTGGAACCCGGCTTGGCCACCAGCAGGCGACCCAGGCGTGCCTGGGCACGGGGCGACACGTCGGCAGCGGCGCGGTAAGTCGCCTCTGCCTGCTTGATCTGCGCGGGGTCGCGGCTGTCGACCTGGATGTCGGCCAGCCCGACTTGCGCCTCGCTGTAACCCAGGTCGGCCAGGGCCTTGTAGTTCTGCTGGGCAAGCGCAGTGTCACCGCGCTTGAGGGCTTCGTTGGCCAGGCGCTGATCGGGCAGGCCGGCGCAGCCGGTGAGGCTGATGGCGAGCGCGACTGCACACAGAGATCCCATGTGGGAGCGGGCTTGCCCGCGATGCAGGCACCGCGGTGCATCAGACGAACCGAGTTGATCCAATCGCGGGCAAGTCGAATCGTCGCGCCGCCGCTCCCACAGGGATCGCGGTGTACTGAATAGTTTGGGCGTCATCACGGTCACGTCCTCCGCTTACAGGCCAGCGGCCATGGCTTTGTTGATCAGCCAGTTCAGGTTCGGGCCGCGGTCGCTGTTCACTTCCACCGGACGACCGGCGAACTTGCTGTCCAGCGGCTCGTCAGGCTGGATCAGGACGCGAATGTCGGAGGACAGATCGGCGCTTTTCAAGCTGCTGCTGCTCACGATCTTGCCGGTGCGGTTCTGGTCTTCACCGGCGATCTGGAAGCTGACGGTGGTGCCTGGGCGTACGTCGTTGAACTGGCGATAGGAGAAGCGCGCTTCGACGTTGGCTTCGCTGTTGCGCGGCACCAGTTGGAAGATCACGTCACCCTTGCTGGCGTATTGACCGTCGGCAACCAGTTGCTGGGCCACGGTGCAGTCGCATGGCGAAGTCAGGGTGCCGGTCATTTGCTTGCCGAACAGTTCTTCAACCTTGGCCGGTTGCAACTGGTCTTCGTCCAGATGGCCCTTGAGTACGTCGAGCATGCTGGTGCTGAAGGTCGCCAGCGGCGCGCCTTTGGCGGCCACGCCGTCAGCCTTGATCAGGCTTTGCACGGTGCCGTCGCGCGGCATGGTGATGTTCATGCCCGGCACGCTGACCAGACCGGCCTGGGCGTGGCTGACGAAGTACATGCCGTACACCGATTTGAAAATGAAACCGAACGCCGCCAGGCCGACGATGAACACGCCCAGGCTGAAGGTCACTGCGCGCAGGCGACCCAAGGCGCTCATGCCCTGGCTGCCGTCCTTCTGTTTGCGCGCCTTGGTGAAGTTGTCGCGCTGCAGGGTTGCCAGCACTTCACCGATGCTGACGATGTCGCCCGCCAGGTGCGAAGTGATCAGGTGGCGCAGGGTCGAAATGTCCTGCGGTTCCAGGTTCTGGAACTGGCAACCGACGCGCCCGGTCTGGCGATCGAAGGAGCGCACTTGCAGTTCAACGTCCATGGCCAGGCCGAGGTTGTCGATGACGAACTGCAGGCGTGCCTTGTGGGCGTCACCGATCTTCAGCGGCAGTTGACCGGCGTTGAATGCCAGGCCGCCAGCGGAAAGGTCGAGGACCCGGGCTTCAACCGGGGTCCGGTCCGGACCGAAGAAACGCAGTTTGGCCGGGATTTTCACACGGGCGTGCTGGCGCTGGGCTTCGGATTCATGCACTACGTTGGCGTTGACGGCGGTATTCATATGGGCGATTTCCTAGTTAATTCAGGCGAGTTCGGTCAGACCATCATCAGCAGCACGGCGACAAAAATGCTGCCGGCAGAGAAGGTCATGGTCCGAGACGACCAGGTGTTGAACCAACGTTGAAAGCTGGCGAGATCACGGGTCAGGGAAGTGGGCTGGCGAGTCCAGGATTGTTGGTCGAGGCGGAAGAACACGTAGATCTTCACCAGCGCGCCAACAATCTGGTTGTAATACAGAATCGCCGGGTAAGCCGGACCGATCCGGTGGCCGGAGCAGGACAGCAACAGGGTCAGGATCAGGCGGGTGATGCCGATCCACAGCAGGTAAACCAGGATGAACGCGGTGCCGTACTTGAAGCTGGCGAGGATCGCCACGGTCAGGCCCAGCAGCGAAGTCCACATCGACACGCGCTGGTCGAACAGCACCACCGTGGTAAACGCACCGAGGCGCTTGATCCCCAGGCCCAAGGCACGGGAGTTCTGGCGCAGGTTGTTGCCGTACCAGCGGAACATCAGCTTGCGGCTGGCCTTGATGAAGCTCTTTTCTGGCGGATGCTCAACGGTGTGGATGGCGGCATCCGGGACATAGAAGGTGTCGTAGCCCAGACGCATCAGGCTGAACCAGCTCGACTTGTCGTCACCGGTCAGGAACTTGAAGCGGCCCAGGCGCCAGTGCTGCAGCGAATCGCTTTCCACGTCGGCGATGAATTCCGGGTTGGTCACCACGGAGGCGCGGAACACCGACATGCGGCCGGTCATGGTCAGCACGCGTTTGGACAGAGCCATCGAACACATGTTGATGTGACGCTGGGCGAATCGCAGTTTGTGCCACTCGCTCATGATGTAGCCGCCGCGCACTTCGCAGAATTCGTTGGTGGTCAGGCCGCCGACATTGCCGAACATCTGGAACCACGGCACGGTCTTGAGCACCACGCCTTCGGCGAGCACGGTATCGCCATCGATCACGGCCACCACGGCGCGGTCGTCCGGCAGGTGACGGGAGATGGCGCGGAAACCGTAGGCCAGGCCATCGCGCTTGCCGGTGCCGGGAATACGCACGAAGTCGAGCTTGACCCGCTCTGGCGGGTTCATCCGGTTCCACAGGCTTTTGACCAGCAGCTCATCGGACATTTCCACGATCGAGCAGACCACGGTGGTCGGCAGGCCGCAGTCGATGGCTTCGCGAATCACCGAGCTGTAGACCTGGGCAGTGGTCAGCGCGTCAATACGGAAACTGGTGACCATCAGGAAAACGTGGGACGGGTCAGCCGCTTTGCCCAGCTTGCGCACTTTGCGCCGCAGGTGCGGGTAGACCACGTACAGGAACAGCATGCCGCGCACAAAGTGCGTGGCGCCCATCGAGTAGCGCCAGATACCGACGATACCGATCAGGAAAATGAAGTCCTTCGACTCGGAGTCGAACGTGGACGTTGGCAACGCCGTGGCGATCCCCATCAGGAGACTCAAGTAAAACAGCCAACCGGCGGCCTGGAGTAGGCCATTCTTTAGCCTGTGCATAATGTGTATCCGTCTCGATCCGTGGAACCTGTAGGAGCGAGCATGCTCGCGATGAACCCGGGAACACCGCTGGGTGTCAGGCGGCCAGCGTCATCGTTGGCGACCATCGCGAGCGTGCTCGCCCCTACAGGGAAGGCTGCCTTACCAGCAGATGCCTTCGGCGCGGCCGTTGGCGCTGGTGGCTTGAGACATGAAGCCCACCAGGTCGATCACTTGTTTGCCGTGCGGGACTTCCTGCACCAGGGTGCGGAACTTCTCGTCACGGTTGCCGAGGATGATCACGTCGGAGTTGTTGATGACTGCGTCGAAGTCGGAGTTGAGCAAGGACGAGACGTGAGGGATCTTCGACTCGATGTAGTCCTTGTTCGCGCCGTGGACACGGGCGTATTCGACGTTGCTGTCGTAGATCTCCAGATCGAAACCCTTGCCGATCAGCATTTCAGCCAACTCGACCAGTGGGCTTTCACGCAGGTCGTCGGTACCGGCCTTGAAGCTCAGGCCCAGCAGGGCAACTTTGCGTTTGTCGTGGCTGGAGACGATGTCGAAGGCGTTCTGCACCTGGGCTTCGTTACTGCGCATCAGCGAGTTGAGCAGTGGTGCTTCCACGTCCAGGGAGCCGGCGCGATAGGTCAGGGCGCGCACGTCCTTGGGCAGGCAGGAACCGCCGAAGGCAAAGCCTGGGCGCATGTAGTACTGGGACAGGTTCAGCGTCTTGTCCTGGCAGACTACGTCCATCACTTCACGACCATCGACACCGACGGCCTTGGCGATGTTGCCGATCTCGTTGGCGAAGGTCACCTTGGCGGCGTGCCACACGTTGCAGGTGTACTTGATCATCTCGGCGACAGCGATGTCCTTGCGGATGATCGGTGCGTCGAGCTCTTCGTACAGCGATTGCAGGACATCGCCGGAGGCCTTGTCGAACTCGCCGATGACAGTCATCGGTGGCAGGTCGTAGTCGGCGATCGCGGTGCTCTCACGCAGGAATTCAGGGTTGACGGCCACGCCGAAATCGACGCCGGCTTTCTTGCCCGAGCAATCCTCGAGAATCGGGATGACAACGTTTGCGACGGTGCCCGGCAGCACGGTGCTGCGCACCACGATGGTGTGGCGGGTGGATTTTTCACGCAGGACAAAACCGATCTCGCGGCACACCGCCTCGATGTAGTTCAGTTCCAGGTCGCCGTTCTTCTTGCTCGGCGTACCGACGCAAATCATCGACAGGTCGGTATCGCGAATCGCCTCGGCGAAGTTGGTCGTACCACGCAGACGGCCGGTTTCGATGCCCTTGGCCAGCAGTTCGCCCAGACCCGGTTCAACGATCGGTGATTTGCCGGCGTTGATCATGTCGATCTTGTCCTTGGCGACATCGACGCCAACAACGTCATGGCCCCGTGCAGACAGGCAACCGGCACACACTGCACCGACGTAACCCAAACCAAATATGCTGATGCGCATCGCATTTTCCTCTGTGTTTAATCAAGCCATTACATGGCCGGAGTTAATGGTATTCAGCGGTACTAGTGCACTCGGAAGTGCGGCTGACAGGCGTCGCAGTGCCGTGTGCAGGCATATAAGTTCCGAGTGTCTAAATAAGTGCACTCAAGATGTGCGCAACTAGGCCTTATTGTTATGACTTGCCCCGTTATGCAGCCGAGTCCTCGGGTTCGAGGTTGTTCGGGCAACACTCGTTCACACTCGATGCCGGGCGTAAGGCCCGTGGATCAAGGGTTTTGGTGCTCGGGAGAGCACGTTTACTGGGGCGCAGTCTTGGCCGTATAGGTGGTAGCAGTCATGCCTTATCTCCTTTGCTGCAGGTCTTGCGCAGATCCGTTATTACTGTGGCGAAGTTGGTGTGACAGTTTCACCATTCACGTCGCGTCTCTACGTAAGTTATCTCGTACATATCCAGAGATAATCGCTACCGGTGGTATGAGCTATGCAAATTGACATAGTTCCGACCCACCCATCGCGAATGTTGAAATTTTTTGAAATATTGAAAAGGATGGCACTGCTTTCAAATTGATGGCACTTGCTGTCTCGCCCTTGTTACACAGGGGGTTAAACAGGTGAGATATTTTTGTGCCAGCACCAAGAATTATTTTCAGTGCCACTACTGAAAAAAATCGATTCAGTCGAGTGAAACTAAAGTCATGATGGCGGTGGACGGTTTTTTGTCGTCAAAATGCTGACGAGTGGCGAGGTAATTGTAGGACGATCAAAGGAGGGCGCACGACGGGGGCATTTTGTCGCGCGCCAGGGCGGTGCATTATTCGGGTGCGTGATCGCGCAGGAACACCAGGCTGTCGGCTTTCGACTGTTCAGCACTGTAGCGGTAGCCCTGAACGTCAAATTGCTTGAGGTGCGCCGGATCGTTGATTCGCTCTTCGATGACGAAGCGGCTCATCATGCCCCGGGCTTTTTTCGCGTAGAAGCTGATGATCTTGTACTGGCCGTTTTTCAGGTCCTTGAACTCGGTATTGATGATGCGTGCGTTCAAGGCATTGCGTTTGACCGCCGAGAAGTACTCGTTGGATGCCAGGTTCAGCAGCACATCATCGCCTTGATCGGCCAGGGCTTCGTTCAGCCATTCGCTGATCCGTGTGCCCCAGAAGGCATACAGGTCCTTGCCCCGGGCGTTGGCCAGTTTAGTGCCCATTTCCAGGCGATACGGTTGCATCAGGTCCAGCGGGCGCAGCAGGCCATACAGGCCGGACAGCATCCGCAAGTGCTGCTGGGCGTAATCGAAATCGGCTTCGCTGAAGGTCTGGGCGTTGAGACCGGTGTACACGTCACCCTTGAAGGCCAGCAGTGCCTGCTTGGCGTTGTCAGGGGTAAAGGCTGGGGTCCAGCTGCCGAAACGTGCGGCGTTGAGACCACCGATCTTGTCGGAAACGTGCATCAGCTCGCTGATCTGCGCGGGCGTCATGTCGCGCAATTGCAGGATCAATTCCTGGGAATGGTCGAGGTACTGCGGCTGGGTAAAGCGCTGGGTCGCCGGCGGTGTTTCGTAATCGAGGGTCTTGGCGGGGGAAATCACCATCAGCATGAAATCGTCTCCTTTAATGTGGGGGCGATTCTACGGGGGTTGGGGGGGATGACTCCAGCTATCGAGGTGATAGGTGATGATTGGCCACAATCCCTCAATCAATCAGATCCCTGTAGGAGCGAGCATGCTCGCGATGGACGTCAACGATGACGCTGGCTGTCTGGATGCCCGCGGAGCCTGGGCCACCATCGCGAGCAAGCTCGCTCCTACAGGGGAGTTCGTCTGTGCTGCGGGAATAAGGGCACTATCAGCTATAGTGCCGCGCGGGTTTTGTTATGGAGACATCCCATTGCGTATCGGTTTTCTGCTTTTTACCTGGCTGTTGAGTTTTGGTGCGGTGGCGGCGCCGGGCGATGTCGCGACCCTCGATCGCGGCACCTGGCCGGAACAGCTCAAAAATCCAACCTTGTTCGACGTGGCTTCCCGGGCGGAAATTCTTATGTTCGCGCGCGTGCTGTGGGCCAGCGAATCCCTGGACGAGGCCAGCCTGGCCCAGCGCCTGGGGCTGCGTACCATCAACATGGAGTCGGTCAATCGCCTGCGTGAACGTTACTGGCAACGCTTGCTGGACAACTATAACCATGCCCAGAAAAGCTGCGACCAGGACGCTTCCTTCTGTTTTCTGGTCGAGGACATGGCCACCCTGCGCGAGCAGGCGCAGAAGTTCCAGATCAGCGAAGACAGCTACTACATCAAGTGGGCTGAGCCGAGCCGGCTGTTCCACGCACAATACCTCGACGAGCAACTGCGCAAAGCCGCGCTGTTCCCGCAGACCAGCAGTGAAATCGATCGTTTTGGCGAGCACGAACGCAATGGCGAGTCGATGCACGACCGGCTGTTCCTGCTGACCTTCGACAGCGGCGCCAATGCCGCGCCGGACAACACCGCGTGGGTCGCCGAGTACCTGCGCAAGGCCAACCTGACCGGCACTTTTTTTGTGCTTGGCAAGGATATCCAGACGCGCCTGGGTGACCGTTCGGTGAGCAGCCTGCAAGCCACGTATTCCACGCAATGCATTGGCGTGCAGGGCTGGGAATTTCGTTCCCACAGTCATTGGCAGGACTGGCAGGACTCAGTGCGGCGCAGTGCCGAGCTGGTGAAAAGCAAGCTACCGGAGAACTACGTACCGCTGTTCCGTCCGCCCGATGGCCAGCGCCGTTCGGACGCTGAAGGCTTCTTCAAGGCCCAGGGCCTGCAAGTGGCGTTGTGGGACATCGACGCCCAGGATGGCGCCGGCAAGCTCAAGCCCAATCAAAGCGCCCAGCGGGTGCTGACCTTGATGCTGCTGTGGCGGCACGGGGTGATCAACTTCAACGTCAAGCAGGATGGGGTGAAAACGGCGCTGCCTTGGTTGATCACGCAAACGGCGCCCAGCGGGATCGGCTGGGAAGATTGCCAGGATGCGTTTCGCTGAAGGCTGGATTGCCCGTAAACATTGGGTCTGGGGCGATTTTGCGGGGAAATTCGATGCAGGCGGACTTCCGACTTTAACGGCACATTGCCTGCACGCCAAGGGCTATTCGTCACTCTGAAAAATAAACTTCAAAAAAACGTCAAAGTGCTTTTTTCTGTCATGGGTTTTGGAGTATTACGAAGACAGACCGCCGAAACCTGCGACACAGGTGGCGTCTTCCAAGACCCTACTTGTGTGCAGTTCACTTGATCCCTTGCAGGTGAGTTCGGCAGTCCCTTCGAGGCGCAGCGCCGTCAAGGCATTGCGTCGAATGGCTCCCACATAAGGTGACCGAGTATGGATGACCACGGACGTAGTTCTTCCTCCAACCAGCCAATCCTCTATGTACTCGATACCAACGTACTGATTCACGACCCCAATGCCCTGCTGAACTTCGAAGAACACCACGTCGCAATCCCGATGACCGTGCTTGAGGAACTGGACAAGCTCAAGAGCGGGCATCACAGCGTGGCGGCCGAGTGTCGCCAGGCGATCCGCCTGATCGACAAGACCCTGGGCGAAGCCAGCCCCGAAGACGTTGAACTGGGTGTCCCTATCCAGCGCGGCAAGAGTGGGCCCAAGGGTTTGCTGTCAATTCTGATGAGCAAGCGTGCCGAGCCGAATCTGATTCTGCCCGAGCACCTGAACGACAACATCATCATCAATCAGTTGATCGATCTGCACGCGCGTCAGCCCGAGCTGCCTGTCGTGCTGGTCACCAAAGACATCAACATGCGCCTCAAGGCCCGCGCCTGTGGAATCGCGGCCGAGGACTACAGCACCGACCAATTGGTAGACGACGTCTCGCTGCTGCCCAACGGCTACCACGAGATGAAAGGTTCTTTCTGGGACCTGGTGAGCAAGGTCGAAACCCGTCAGGGCCATGGCCGCACCTGGCACCAGGTGAAGCTGATCGACAACCTGCCAGCGGTCCATATCAACGAGTTCATCATCGACGAGCAAGGCTTTGTCGGCTGGATCAAGGAGATCGAGAACGACCAGTTGCTGATCCTCGACCTGCATCAGGAACCCCTGTTGCACCAGGAAGCCTGGGGCCTGAAACCCCGTGACATTTACCAAAGCCTCGCGCTGTTCGCCTTGCTCGACCCGGACATTCACCTGGTCAACCTGTCGGGCGCCGCCGGTTCCGGTAAAACCATCCTGGCCCTGGCTGCCGCGATTGAGCAGACCATGGTCAGCAAGCGTTATCGTCGCATCATCGCTACCCGCAGCGTGCAGGGCCTGGACCAGGAAATCGGTTTCCTGCCCGGCACCGAAGCGGAGAAGATGGAGCCGTGGCTCGGCGCCATTACCGACAACCTCGAAGCCTTGCACATGGATGACGAGAGTACCCATGGCAGCGTCGACTACATCCTCAGCAAAGTGCCGTTGCAGTTCAAATCCCTCAACTACATTCGGGGCCGCAGCTTCCAGCAAAGCCTGATCCTGATCGACGAATGCCAGAACCTTACGCCGCACCAGATGAAAACCATCATCACCCGCGCCGGCGCCGGCTCCAAAGTGGTGTGCCTGGGCAACCTGGCACAGATCGACACCCCTTACCTGTCCGCGACCAGTTCCGGGCTGACCTACCTGACTGAACGCTTCAAGGACTTCCCGAACGGCGTCCACATCACCCTGCAAGGGGTCCCACGTTCGATCCTGGCCGAATACGCCGAATCGCATCTGTAAACCACTAGCTGCAAGCTGCAAGCTGCAAGCCTCAAGCGGACCGAGTGATCTTCACTTACCGCTTGTAGCTTGCGGCTTTCGGCTGCTTAAATACCGCTTTCACATCCACGGCTGGACTGCGTTTTTACTTGCCGCTTGTAGCTCGCCGCTTGCCGCTGCCTCAAGGAGGCCCCGTGCTGACTCATCTCGATTCCCAAGGTCGCGCCCACATGGTCGACGTCACCGAAAAATCCGTCACGTTCCGTGAGGCCACGGCCGAGGCGCGGGTGCGCATGCTGCCGACGACCCTGCAGATGATCGTCAACGGTGCACATCCCAAGGGCGACGTGTTTGCCGTGGCGCGTATCGCCGGCATTCAGGCAGCCAAGAAAACCAGCGATCTGATTCCCCTGTGCCATCCGTTGATGCTGACCGGCGTCAAGGTCGAGCTGAACGCCGAAGGTGAGGACGCCGTGCATATCCGCGCGACCTGCAAGTTGTCGGGGCAGACTGGCGTGGAGATGGAAGCACTCACTGCCGCCAGTGTTGCCGCCCTGACCATCTACGACATGTGCAAGGCCGTGGATCGCGGCATGACCATCGAAACCGTGCGCTTGCTGGAAAAACTCGGCGGCAAGAGCGGCCATTACCAGGCGGATCAGCCATGAAAGTCACTGTGAAGTTTTTTGCGCGATACCGGGAAGCCTTGGGTGTCGATTCGGTGAAAGTCGAAGGCAACTTTTCCACGGTCGATGATGTGCGTGCATTGCTGGCACAGCGCGACGGTGCCGACGTGCTCAGCGAACAGAACCTGATGTGCGCGCGCAACGAAGACCTGTGCCAACTCGACGAGCCGGTGAGCGACGGCGATGAAGTGGCATTCTTTCCGACTGTGACCGGGGGCTGAACATGGCGATTCGCGTGCAGTCCACGGCGTTCGATCCGGGCGCCGAAGTCAACGCCATGCACGCCGCCAATGTCGGGGTCGGCGCGGTGGTGGGTTTTGTCGGCTACGTGCGTGACTTCAATGACGGCCTGGATGTGGCGGGCATGTTTCTCGAGCATTATCCCGGCATGACCGAAAAGGCCCTGGGCAAGATCGCGGCCGAGGCCGAGCAGCGCTGGCCGTTGCTCAAGCTGGAAGTGCTGCACCGCATCGGCGCCCTGGAGCCGGGCGAACCCATCGTCTTCGTCGGCGCCGCCAGCGCCCACCGCCAGGCCGCGTTCGATGCCTGCAACTTTGTCATGGACTACCTGAAAACCCGCGCACCGTTCTGGAAGAAAGAAACCACCCGAGACGGACCGCGCTGGGTGGAAGGGCGAGACAGCGACCATTCGGCGGCGGATCGCTGGAAGCAGTAGGTCCTGCGGTGCCCATTCGTCAGCAATCGCGGGCAAGCCCGCTCCCACAGGTTTAGCGAGATCTCTGTGGGAGCGGGCTTGCCCGCGATTGGGCCTTGGTCACACCTCGCCTTTCCCGCTTAACAGCCGACCACCGGCCGCCCCATCCCCCTGCACCCAATTGACGTCATGTACATAAAAGTCCAGTATGGATTTATAAGTACAAAACTTGACGCTTGTAGCTTCAAGCTTGCAACTGCTTCTTTTCGTCTTGCCAAACCAACAACAACCCGCGAGAGAACGAACATGAAGAAATTCCCCCTCATCACCGGTCTGGCCCTGAGCCTGTTGGCGTGCAGCAGCGTGTTTGCCGCCGAGAAAACCCTGCGCATCGGCATCGAAGCGGCTTACCCGCCGTTCGCCTCGAAAACCGACAAGGGCGAAATCGTCGGGTTCGACTACGACATCGGCAATGCGCTGTGCGCGCAGATGCAGGTCAAGTGCGTTTGGGTCGAAGGTGAGTTCGACGGCCTGATTCCTTCCCTCAAAGTGAAGAAAATCGACATGGCGCTGTCGTCCATGACCATCAACGAAGATCGCAAGAAGTCGGTGGACTTCACGCACAAGTACTACTTCACCTCCTCGCGCCTGGTCATGAAGGAAGGTGCGGTGGTCGATGACCAATACGCCAGCCTCAAGGGCAAGACCGTCGGCGTTCAGCGTGCGACGACGACCGACCGTTATGCCACGGAGGTGTTCGAGCCCAAGGGCATTACCGTCAAGCGCTACGGTAACAATGAAGAGATCTACATGGATCTGGCGGCCGGGCGGCTGGATGCGATCTTTGCCGACACCATCCCGCTCAATGACTTCCTGCAAATGCCGCGCGGCAAGGGTTATGCCTTTGTCGGTCCTGAACTCAAGGACCCCAAGTACGTGGGCGAGGGCGCGGGGATTGCCGTGCGCAAGGGCAACAGCGAACTGGTCAGCCAATTGAACAGCGCCATCGACGGGATCCGCGCCAGTGGCGAGTACCAGAAGATTTCGGACAAGTATTTCAAGTCCGATATCTACGGGGACTGATTAATCCTCTCACCCTGTCCCCTGTGGGAGCGGGCTTGCCCGCGATGGACTCCCAGGCACCGCAGGGTGTCAGACAGCCCGCGTTATCGTTGAAGACCATCGCGAGCAAGCTCGCTCCTACAGAGGAGGTAAGGTGTCTGGAGTTAATGCTTCCTTAACAGACTTATCGTTTATTCCCGACATCCATTGCACGCACCCCGGGCTCTCCAAGGTCCGGGCCAGCGTGTAGACTTGCGATCAATCGATATCTGAAAGGGAAACGCAATGACTGAGGAAACGATGCGGTTGGGCCGTGAGCGGCGCTATCTGGTTTTGCTGGGCATCATCTGCCTGGCGTTGATCGGCGGCGCGCTGTACATGCAGATCGTGCTGGGCGAGGCGCCGTGCCCGCTGTGCATCCTGCAACGTTACGCCTTGCTGCTGATCGCGATTTTCGCCTTTATCGGCGCGGCAATGAGCACGCGACGCAGCATCACGGTGTTCGAAACCCTGGTGGTGATCTGCGCCCTGGCCGGCGTCGCGGTCGCTGGGCATCACGTCTATACCCAGTTCTATCCGGCGGTGAGCTGCGGCATCGATGTGCTGCAGCCGATTGTCGACGACCTGCCACTGGCGAAGATCTTCCCGCTGGGTTTCCAGGTCGACGGTTTCTGCTCGACGCCGTACCCGCCGATCCTCGGTCTGTCCCTGGCGCAGTGGGCGCTGTTGGCGTTTGTGCTGGTGGTGGTGCTGGTGCCTCTGCTCACTTCCCGTAATCGCAAGGCGTTACGCTGACAGCATCGTCACGCTCATCCAAAACGCCCTGGCCCTCATCGAGAGCCGGGGCGTTTTGCATTTCAGGGGATGCCCGCAAAGTCCTTGATGAACGTCAAGAATGCGGGGTGCGCATGTGCGACATGTTGTCGCGGCGCAGGCGTCGCAGGGCATTTTTGCGTGCTCGATTGACCCTGTTCCAAACAAGAAAAATGCGCGGGTCCGGTGCTGTCGAGTTAACGCTGCATCTTCCGGGAACAGGCAGTTTTAACAGGTTATGGCAAATGGCCTTGGCCCCCGTCACACAGGGGTTAAGGCAGGGTGATGGGCGATCCTGAGACCTCGGACACTGTCTGAATTGCGCACCATAGACCTACATTTTTTGGTGTTTTTGTTGCGAATCAATTTCGATAACATGGCGCACTTTTGCAGAATCGGTCAAGAATTGTTGCCGGTTTGGATATTAATTATTTCGGGATGAGACATGGTTTATGGATCGTCATATATCTACAATCGCCCGCACTGAATTCCCGGCACTCTCCCATTTCATCCAGGTGAATGAGCAGAGTAGGGCGTCGAGAGGCTGATGGCCTCATGCGAAGCCCCTGGTGTCGGTGCCTTCCAACTATCCGCACCAAATGGAATTGGTCTGTAACAAGGCCTTTGACCACGAATTCGAATAAGAACTCACCGCTAGCCCAGGATTTGTCGAACAGCGTCTGACGCGCGACGGGCCAGCCCTTATTCAATCCAAGAAAAATGCCAACCCTTGGCAGGGTGAAGTGTTGGCGATCAAAACCCAACTGCATTGCGCTTTAGAGGTCGTGAGATGAGTAAAAACAGGTACCCCAGATTACTAGGCCTCGTGCCGCTGCTCGGCACATTGTTGCTGGGAGGCTGCAACATGACCTTGCTCAATCCAACGGGCCAGGTTGGCCTGGAACAGCGAAACCTGATCATCACCGCGACGCTGCTGATGCTGTTGGTGGTGATTCCGGTCATCGTCATGACCTTCCTGTTCGCCTGGAAGTACCGCGCGTCCAACACTAACGCGACCTACACGCCGAAGTGGAACCACTCCACCAAGATCGAAATCGCGGTGTGGACTGTTCCGATCCTCATCATCATTGCCCTGGGTTACATCACCTACAAGTCGACCCACGAGCTGGACCCTTATCGTCCGCTGGATTCCGACGTGAAGCCGGTGACCATCGAAGTGGTCGCGCTGGACTGGAAGTGGCTGTTCATCTACCCGGAACAAGGCATCGCGACCGTCAACAAGATCGTGTTCCCGGCGCACACGCCGATCAACTTCAAAGTGACCTCCGACGCCGTGATGAACTCGTTCTTCATCCCGGGCCTGGGTGGCCAGATCTACGCAATGGCGGGCATGCAGACCAAGCTGCACCTGATCGCCGACCGTAATGCTGAAATGGAAGGCATCTCTGCCAACTACAGCGGCGCTGGCTTCACCGGCATGAAATTCAAGGCTACCGCCACTACCCAGGAAGAGTTCGATGCCTGGGTCAGCGAAGTCAAAAAGGCACCTAAAAAGCTTGAACAAGCTGAATACGCAGCCTTGGCCAAGCAGAGCCAGAACAACCCGGTCGAGCTCTACTCCTCGGTCACTCCGAACCTGTTCCAGATCATCGTCGACAAGTACGAAGGCATGAAACCAGGTCCGAAACTGAACCACGAGAAGAAAGAGAAAGAAGTGGCCGCCATGGACAACTCGCATCCAGCTGCCGGGGCAGAGGAGTAAACGATGTTTGGTAAATTAAGTTGGGAAGCGGTCCCGTTCCACGAGCCGATCGTGATGGTGACCATCGCCATGATCGCCCTCGGTGGTCTGGCGCTGTTCGCTGCAATCACCTACTTCAAGAAGTGGACCTACCTGTGGACCGAGTGGCTGACGTCGGTCGACCACAAGAAAATCGGCGTGATGTACATCATCGTCGCCATGGTCATGCTGCTGCGCGGCTTTGCCGACGCCATCATGATGCGTACCCAGTTGGCCATGGCCACCGAAGGTTCGCCTGGCTACCTGCCGCCTGAACACTATGACCAGATCTTCACCGCTCACGGTGTGATCATGATCATCTTCATGGCGATGCCATTCTTCACCGGCCTGATGAACCTTGCAGTGCCGCTGCAGATCGGCGCACGTGACGTTGCCTACCCCTTCCTGAACTCCCTGAGCTTCTGGCTGCTGGTTTCCGGCGTGGTGCTGATCAACCTGTCCCTGGGCGTCGGCGAATTCGCCAAGACCGGTTGGGTTGCCTATCCGCCGCTGTCGGGCCTGCAATACAGTCCGGGCGTGGGGATGGATTACTACATCTGGGCGCTACAGCTATCGGGGCTCGGGACAACGCTGACGGGGGTCAACTTCCTGGCCACCGTGCTGAAAATGCGCACCCCTGGCATGAAACTGATGGACATGCCGATCTTCACCTGGACCTGCACCTGGGCCAACGTCCTGATTGTGGCTTCGTTCCCGATCCTGACCGCTACCCTGGCGCTGCTGACGCTTGACCGTTACATGGATTTCCACATTTTCACCAACGAACTTGGTGGCAATCCGATGATGTACGTCAACCTGTTCTGGGCGTGGGGTCACCCTGAGGTGTACATCCTGATCCTGCCGGCGTTCGGTATCTTCTCCGAAGTGATCTCGACCTTCACCGGCAAGAAACTGTTCGGCCACCACTCGATGATCTACGCCTCGGGCGCGATCTCGATCCTGGGCTTCATGGTCTGGCTGCACCACTTCTTCACCATGGGTTCGGGTGCCAGCGTCAACGCCTTCTTCGGCCTGGCGACGATGCTGATTTCCATCCCGACGGGTGTGAAGCTATTCAACTGGCTGTTCACCATCTACCAGGGCCGTCTGCGCTTCACCAGCCAGGTGATGTGGACCCTGGGCTTCATGGTGACCTTCGCCATCGGCGGCATGACCGGCGTACTGCTGGCCATTCCGGGTGCTGACTTCGTGCTGCACAACAGCCTGTTCGTGATCGCTCACTTCCACAACGTGATCATCGGCGGCGCGGTATTCGGCTACATCGCCGGTTTCGCCTTTTACTTCCCTAAAGCGTTCGGCTTCAAGCTGCACGAAGGTTGGGGCAAGGCAGCATTCTGGTTCTGGATCACCGGCTTCTTCGTTGCATTCATGCCGTTGTATGTCCTGGGCTTCATGGGCATGACCCGTCGCCTGAACGCCACCACCAACCCTGAGTGGGTGCCGTACCTGTACGTCGCCATGTTCGGTGCGGTGATGATCGCCGTGGGTATCGCTTGCCAGTTGATTCAGCTCTACGTGAGTGTGCGTGACCGCAACAAGCCAGAGAACATGTGCGAACACGGTGACCCGTGGAATGGCCATACCCTGGAATGGTCGACTTCGTCGCCACCACCGTTCTACAACTTCGCCGTGCTGCCAAAAGCCGACGTGGTCGATCCGTTCACCGAAGCCAAGGAAAACGGCACTGCGTACCAGGCTCCGGCCAAGTACTCGCCGATCCACATGCCAAACAACACCGCTACTGGTGTGGTCATGGGCGCTCTGCTGACCGTGTTCGGTTTCGCGATGATCTGGCACATCTGGTGGTTGGCCATCGCCAGCCTCGCCGGCACCGTTATCTACTTCGCGATTCACGCGGCCCGTGATGATCAAGGCTATATGGTGCCGGTCGACGTGATCGAGCGCATCGAAGCCGAGCAGCACAAGCGTCTGGTAGCAGCAGGGAAAATCCCGGCCACTGCCACCCGTGTTGAAACCTCGTTGGAACAGGCTTAAACCATGTCGAACTTAGTGACCAATGCTGGACACACCCATGTCGATGAACATGGGCACGATGACCATCACCACGACTCGGGCGAGATGACCGTATTCGGTTTCTGGCTCTACCTGATGACCGACTGCATTCTGTTTGCGTCGATCTTCGCGGTATACGCGGTACTGGTTAACAACGTAGCGGGTGGCCCGTCGGGCCACGACATCTTCGAACTGCCATATGTACTGGGCGAAACCGCTCTGCTGCTGTTCAGTTCGATCACCTACGGCTTCGCCATGCTGGCGTTCTTCCGTGGCAACAAGAAGCAGGTGCTGGGCTGGTTGGGCATGACCTTCCTGTTCGGCCTGGGCTTTATCGGCATGGAGATCAACGAGTTCCACCTGCTGATCTCCGAAGGCTACGGCCCTAGCCGTTCCGGCTTCCTGTCCGGCTTCTTCACCCTGGTCGGTACCCACGGTCTGCACGTGACCAGCGGTCTGATCTGGATGGCGATCATGATGTACCAGGTCCAGAAGAAAGGCCTGACGGCGACCAACAAGACCCGTCTGAGCTGCCTGAGCCTGTTCTGGCACTTCCTGGACGTGGTCTGGATCTGCGTATTCACCGTTGTTTACCTGATGGGGACTATGTAAATGGCTAACCCAGCTCACTCCCACAATGGCCACGACGAAGCCGGCCACGGCAGCGTCAAGTCCTACGCCATTGGCTTCATCCTGTCGGTGATCCTGACCCTGATCCCGTTCGGTCTGGTGATGTACCCGACACTGCCGAAGTCGATCACGCTGATGATCGTCCTGGCGTTCGCCGTGATCCAGGTGCTGGTGCACCTGGTGTACTTCCTGCACCTGGACCGTTCGCAGGCGCAGCGTAACAACGTGATTGCCTTTGTGTTTGCCGCGATCGTGATTGTCCTGCTGGTTGGCCTGTCGCTGTGGATCATGTTCAGCATCCACACGTTCATGATGGCGAAGTGAGGTAAGTCCGCATGTCCTTGAAGCACTTTATCCAAATCACCAAACCGGGGATCATTTTCGGTAACGTGCTTTCAGTGGCAGGCGGATTTTTCCTGGCCTCTAAGGGCCATGTCGATCTGGCGGTGTTCCTGGCGGCCATGATCGGTACTTCGTTGGTGGTGGCTTCCGGTTGCGTGTTCAACAACTGCATCGACCGCGACATCGACGTCAAGATGGAACGCACCAAGAACCGGGCGCTGGTCCAGGGTCTCATTTCCCTGAAACTGGCGCTGGTTTACGCGACCATCCTGGGTGTCGCCGGCGTAGCGTTGCTCTACACCGTGGCCAATCCACTGGCAGCATTGTTTGCCGTGATCGGCTTCATCATCTACGTCGGCTTCTACAGCCTGTACCTCAAGCGCAAGTCGGTTCACGGCACGCTGGTGGGCAGTCTGTCGGGAGCGATGCCGCCGGTGATCGGCTACGTCGCGGTGAGCAACACCTTCGACATGGCCGCGCTGACCCTGCTGGTGATGTTCAGCCTGTGGCAGATGCCGCATTCCTACGCCATCGCGATCTTCCGTTTCAACGACTACCTGGCGGCCTCGATTCCGGTGCTGCCTGTGAAGCGCGGGATCCAGACGGCGAAGAAGCACATCCTGCTCTACATCCTGGCCTTCCTCGTGGCGACCTTGATGCTGACCTTCAGCGGCTACGCCGGCATGAGCTACCTCGCCGTCGCCGCCGCCATGGGCATGTACTGGTTGTACATGGCCTGGACCGGCTACAAAGCGGTGGATGACACGGTCTGGGCACGCAAGCTGTTCGTGTTCTCGATCTTCACCATTACCGCGTTGAGCGTGATGATGTCCCTGGACTTCAAAGTGCCGACCGAATTGCTGCTGACGTACGCGCACTAAGCGTCAGTTGCATGAGAAAAAAACCGCCCCTTGAGAGGGGCGGTTTTTTTATGGGCGCACCTATCGCAGGGATCGTTGGGCTGGCGTGGAGAGGAACGCTCTCTTCACACTGCGCCATGCGCTGTGAGCTACTCGGGATATCGGGTGGCGACCCATGCGTCGCAAGTCTCGTTCGGTTTCCCTGTAGAGGGCCTCGTATTTTTCCCTGTGTAAGGTCTCCATCGACTTCCTGCGACTGGGTGCAACGGTGATCGCAATCGAGTTTACATCCACCTTCCTTTGGGTATCTCGACTGACCACGATCTCGATGGCGGTCGCTTGCAGGCCAAGCGCATCCAGAATCCGTTGGGTAGACCGCCCATTATTCTTGCTGGCCAGGAAACGATCGAGCAAGCCTTCACTGCCACCTTTCTGCAACGAGGCTACGTACTCATCCTTGACGTCCCAGCGAACGATGAGTTTGGGCAGGACACCATGGAAGTCGTTCGCCGTCGAGATGATTCGGTACTGTTCGAGCGTCACGTCGGTAGCATGGACTTTGGTATCAGGGGCCCGATAGTTTTCCATCAGCCTCCAGCGTCCTGACAGGAATTCGTTCTCGAAGCGGTACGTTCCGCTCTCGTGTTTGTAGGCAGAGTAAACGGTATGTTGTCCTTCCCTGCTGTGAGTAAATTCCTCATCAACGGCTTTCTGCCGAGTCTGGGCGTCAGCAATGCTCAGGTCCCGGCGCCTGAATGGCCGTGAATCCTTGGGATATCCAGGCTCATCAGCACCCGGGAGATCATGAATATTTTCCTGGAAATCGCTAGGGTTCCGGCCGTCCACGTCACGAAAGCGCAGTGGATTGTTGCGCACCATCCGATACAGGTTCAGCCCGTCGATATCCCCCGCCGGGTCCGGGTTGATCCAGCGATTGAGCCACGGCGCGTAATAGCGCGCGTCAAAGTAGTAAAGCCCGGTCGGATCTCGTTCGCGGCCTGAATAACGGATCGTCTTGCCGCTGGCATGGGTCTGGCTTTTGGCCGCCCACCACGCGCTGCCGCCTGTGGGGTAATAGCCCTCGTGGCTGATCACCTCGCCGTCTTCATCGAGCTCCAGGGCGCAACTGCCCAGGTGATCGTCGACGCTGAAACGCGACTGCACGGGCGGCAAGGCCCGACGACCGTTTTCCCGCCATTGCAGTTGTTGCATCCGGCCGCGCCCGGTTTGCACCGAAATGACGTGCAGCACCTCGCCGGTGGCGGTGTCGCGTCGGATCTCCAACCCCGGCAGGTAGACGACTTGCGCGACATGCACGGCGGCCTTCGCCTGCTTGACGCTTATCTTGCGGACACGCTGGCCGTCACCGTGGTAGACGAACACGTGCTCATCATCGCCGCTGTCGCGGGTCACCTGGGTCACGCGTTGCAGTTGATTGCGGGCGTCCCACATCAAACCCTGTGTCCCCTCCAGGCACAGCAGATTGCCGTTGAGGTCAAAACTGGTGTCCAGGTCCGGCGGGTTGCTCGCATCGGCCATGTACAGGCTGCGATTGCTGTGTGCGGCGATCTTCATCACTCGTGTTGGCGCATCACCGTGCTTGAGCGTGCACATATTGCCAGCGGCGTCGTAGGTATAGAGCTGCCGATAATTGCGCAGGCGACTGGCGTCGCCCGCACCCGGTACGACCAATTCCGGCAGGCCCGGTTGGATGGAGGCCAACACGCTTTCCCGGCCCGTTGCCTGCACTAGCTGATCGAGGCTGTCGTACTGGTACGTGTTCACCGGGTCGATCTGCTGCGCGTCAAACCACTGGGTCGGTTGCGCCTTGTCTTCAATGCTCAACACGTTACCCACGGGGTCCTGGGTCATGTGCAGGTCCTGGAGGACCTTGTCGGGACGTGCCGTATGCAGGTGCACCAGGCGACCGCTATCGGCCTCATAAATCGTCTGGGTGGTGACTCGATTGCCGGTCGTTTGGGATTCGATCTGGCCCGCGACGTTGTAACGGGTGTCGCTGATGACGACTTGCCTGGCTTCGCCCTGCGGGATGAGGTCAACGTGTGCCAGTTGCCCCGCAACGTCGTAAGAAAAACACTGCTCGTTGCCGGCGGCGTCGACCTGGCTGAGCACCGCGCCCAACGCATCGTGGCGCCATTGCGTGAGAAACGGCGGGCCCGGCTCCAATAACGCATCGCGCTCGGCCAACGAGGCAGGCCAGTCGGGTGAATCGAGCTCCTTGAGCAACTGTTGGGTCTGCGCAACGTTGCGCCCGGATACGTCATAGTGAACGAATAGCCTTTTACCGGCGGTGTCATCGTGGCGGACCAGCCGGCCCCGGCAATTGTTCGAGTCGTCGCTGCCGGCATAAGTAAAGCGTTCGACGCACCTGGGCGCAGCGGGTGGCAACTGTTCATGCACGCTGAGCGGACGCATCAGTGGGTCGTAAGTGATCTGCCGAAAGGCGCCGCGCCCATCCCAACGCTCCTGTACCTGGCCGCCGCTGCCGAACAGCTCTGCGCACCAGCCGGCATCCACGCTGTCGAGGTTCAGTACCTGGCCGGACAGGCTGAGGTGCCGGCGCTGATTGGGCGTGCCGGACTCACCTTCCAGCGCCCCTAGCCGCGCATCCCATCGCGCGCGTATTCGCCCGGCAGCGTCGTAAGCCTGTCGCTCGGTGCGCGTTTGCGCAGGATCGCTGTCCTTGCCCCGGTAATAGGCCACGCTCGCCACGTGCAATTGGCGAGGATCGGTGACGGTCAGCGTGGGCGTATTCCAATGAATGGATGAGGTCATTGGGCGCGTCTCCAGAGGTGGAGCGCTAAGTGTAGTTGCGATGCAGCAAGTCCGCGGCTGGGCGAAAATGCCGGGAATGAACGTCCACGGGGATTGTTTTATCGTGGGGCGCCGCCATCGCCCAGGGCTCTTAACGGTCGAGCAACCGAAAAAACCGCTCCCGCACCTGGAAATTATCACTGTGCGCCACATTGAACCGCATGAACTGGCTCGCCTGCGGGGCCTTGCTCAGTAAGGTGCCGGGGGCCAGGACCAGGTCGATGTCCATGCCTTTGAGCGCGAGTGTTTCGGCATGCAGCCCATCGGGCAGGCGCGTCCAGATGTACAGGCCTTCATGGGGTCGTGATGACACCGAGCAGCCGGCCTCGATCAGCCAGCCGGACACGCGACTGCTCGATTCGTAGAGCCGGTCCAAGGTGCGACGGGTGTGCTTGGCGTAGCTGCCATCGCTGAGCATGGTGCAGACGATCTGTTCGGCCAGTTCCGACGTCATGCCGCCGCAGGCCATTTTCAGGGTGACCATCCGGGCCGCCAGTTGTGGCGACAGCACGGCGAAGCTGACGCGGCTGTTGGCCGTCAGGGTCTTGGAGAAACCGGAGATGTACGTGACGTTGTCCAGCCCGCCTGCGGCCAGGCGCGGGGTCATGCGCTGTTGCAGGTCGCAATACAAATCGTCTTCGACGATGTGGAAGCCATAACGATGGCTCAACTCCAGCAAGCGATACACCTGGGCCGGGGAGAACGAGTGGCTGGTCGGGTTGTGAAGAACGTTGTTGGTCAGGTAGAGCACGGGGCGCTGGCTGCTCACCAAATGCTCGAAGGCCTCCATGTCCATGCCGTCGGCACTGCGTGGAATGGTGATGACCCGGGCGCCGTGCAACGCCAGGTTGGTGTGCATGGTGATGTAGCAGGGGTCGTCGAGCAGCACCGTGTCGCCGGGTTTGACCAGCAGGCGCATCAGCATGTCGATGGCCTGCACGGTATTGGCCGTGGTCACGATCTGGTCCAGCGGGACCTCGATGCCGATGGCCGCCAGTTTGACGCGCAGTGCCTCACGCAATGGCACGTAGCCGGCGGCGACGCCGTATTCGCCCATCTGCAGCGATGCGGCGCGCAAGGTGCCGCGCACGGCCTTGAGCAATTCTTCGGCGGGCAGCCAGGACGAAGGCAAGAAGCCGGCGCCGGGGCGCAGGGCGCCGGTGTCCTGCAGCACGGCGCGACGCACCACGCTCAGGGTGTCCTGGGGTTGCAGGTCGGGGCCGGCATCGGTCTTGATCGTCAGCGTGGAGCGGTGCACGTAATGCCCCGAACCTTGGCGCGACACCACCAGTCCCTTGGCCCGTAGTCGGTCCAGCGCATCGACTACCGTGGATTTGCCCACGTTCATCAACTCGGAAAGTTCGCGAATCGGCGGCAGTCGCGAGCCATGAGGCAGCCCGCCCTGACTGATCGCTACCGACAATTGATCGACGATCTGCTGGACCAGCGGCACCCCCGGCTGGAACTCGAAGGCGGCGATCACAGCGCGCTGAACCTGCATTTTACTGGTCCTTTTGGCAGTAAAGTTCGTTTGATTCTATACGAACTTACTCTGATGAAAACAAACGGCTCTCTCTACCATCACCTCACAGACTACCCAGATTGTCGGCGCTCGTCGCCTGGACAATCGCTGGTTCCAGAGGTGTTGCATGAGCGTTCAAACAACGGCGGCCGTCGCCAAGCCGGTGATCAACGTCCGGCTGTTCCTGATCCGCATCATCACGGCGGTGTCGCTGTTCGCAGTACTGGGCAAGGCCAACGTGTGGCTCGATACGGCCACCAACAGCATCCTCGCCCTCGGGTATCGGGCGTTGCTGTTGCTCTTGCCGTTGACCTTGCTGGTGCTGGGCCGGCGTTCCCTGAGCGTGACCCTGACGTGCGCGGCCCTTGGCCTGGTGTTGTTGGCCGTTACCAGCAACCAGGGTGTGGTGATGTTCGCCGCGGCGTTGTTCGCCTACGGCATTGCGATTGCCGGCTACCTGATCAAGAGCGAAGCGGCGCAAACCAAGGAAGGCGCGGCGTACAACCGCGTGGCGATGAACATGGGCAGCCTGCTCGCCGGGCTGATCCTGCTTTCACCGCTGCTCACTCCGAGCATGTTCTTCCTCGGTGCGGCGGCGTTCGTCCTGCTGTGCCTGCCGATCGCGGCGGGTGCGACCTTCACCTCCCAGCCGGCGGTGACGAGCCCGGTCACCGTTGATGGCAGCGGCTGGCGCAACAAACTGCCGTGGGTGATCGCCGGCATCATCATGGGCATCAAGTTGTTTGGCGTGTTCTCGATCCTGCCGCAGGCAATCCTCCTGGAAACCGGTGAGTTGCCCGCCTGGTACGGCCTGATGCTGATACTCAACAGCGCCGTGGTGGTGTTTGCCCAGGTGCCGATGATGAAGCTGATCGAGCGCACCGGGCGCTTCAAGGTACTGGCGGTGATCGGGATCATTGCCGGCGGTTTTGCGGTGCTGTCGTCACCGGCGGCGTTCCACGTCCAAACCCTGGCCGGCGCGCTGATCTGGGTGGCGCTGCTGTCCCTCGCCGAATGTGCGTTCAGCTACCTCGACTACTTCTCGGTCAAGCAAAACAACATGTTCATCAAGGAAGTCTCCCTGGGCATCGGCGCCGGGCTGACGGTGCTCGTCATGCGGGTAGTGCCGATGCCGTACAACGCGTTGTTGCTGGCTGCCATCGGAGCTGCGGGCATCCTGGCGTGGTACTGGTTCAACCGTAAATCCATTGCGTCGCTGCATGACTGAACGTCTGCATCTTTCTTCTCCACAGGTCGGAGGCTTCATGAATACGACGTCATGCGTAGTAGTGGTCGGGTACAACGGCAATCGGGTACACGATATCCGCAAGCTGCGCGACCTTTGCAAGGCGCTCTATAACGCCCGGCTGATCCTGGTCGTCGAACGGATCCAGGCCGATGACGACCAGGTGGCGGATCACGTCTGCACGGCCTCGATGGCGACGCAGGACATCGCCGACTCGGTGGATCTGGTGGCCGGTTGCCTGGGCGTCGACCACTGGAAGCTGATAGGCGTCCTGCCGTTTTCCGACCGTGGCGTGCTGCTGGGGGCGGCCTTGGCGACCCATTTCGGCTTGCCTGGCATTACCTCCGGCGAGGCACGGGCGGGCCTGGACAAACAAATCTTTCGCCAGCTCGAAGTGGCGGTCGACCATGCGCCACAGGGTTACCGCCCGGTGTTCTCCGCTCGGGTCGAAAGCCTTGGCGAGCTGCGCCAGCGGGTGGTCGAGCTGGGCGGTAAAGCGTTCATCAAGCCGGCATGCGAAGGGGCGAGCCGGGGCTGCCGGGTGATTCATCATCCGTCCGAATGCGATGAGGTTTGGCAGGCGCTCAAACCCTACCGCGAGGGTGGCATTGTCCTCGAGGAGTTGATTCAGAACGCCCGGGAATATAGCTGGGATTATGTGGCGGGCAGCACCTGGGTCACTGAGAAAACCACCACCGAAGGTGCCTATCGGGCAGAGATCCAGCAAGTCGTACCGGCGCCGCTGGCCACGGATGTCCAGGCCCGCCTGGCTGCTGCCGGCCGACATATGGCCGGACTGGTGTCGCTGGACAACGGCGCCTATCACAACGAAATCTTCCTGCGCAGCGACGGCCTGACCTCGGCAGTGGAAACCAACATGCGCCCCGGCGGCATGCATATCTGGGACCTGGCGCGGTTGGCATTCGTCGACTTCGATCCCTGGGAGCGCTGGGTCAGGTGGGCCGTCGAAGGCACGGTCGAGCCTCACGATCCAGTGGCGCGTGGTTATTGCGGCATCCGCCTGTTGCGGGCGCCGGCCGGTGGTTTGTTGCGCTCGTTACCGGACATCGACGCGCTGGCCCGGGAGATGAACATTCAACTGGTCGAGGCGCTGTACAGCAAACGACTCGGTGATTCGGTCACCGCCCTGGTGAGGGACAACACCTCTTTTATCGGCCACATCGTGCTGTTCGACGAAGACTACGCGGCACTCAGCGCCAACCTGTTGCGCCTTGCCGAAGCCATCGAGTCGCGTGTCGAAATCACCGCACTGGCGGCACCGGCGAGAGCCGTGGGTTGAGTCGTCGGTATATCAAGTTTTGGGACAAGAGGATCGGTTCAGATGATTGTGCAAACAAAAATGTCTTGTGATGAACGCTTCATTGCCCTGGCAAAGGAACTCGACTACGACATTTACGGAGAGAACACCGTGGGCGGGCATTACTCGCCGCTGGTGAGGCATCACGATGAGCTGTACGTCAGTGGCCTGGTGCCGCGCACGAACGGCAGGATCCAGTATCCGGGCCGGGTAGGCTTGGAGCTCGGCATGGCGGACGCCCAGGCAGCGGCCAGCATCAGTGCCATGCGTGGCCTGGCGCTGATCGTCGACACCATCGGCTCTCTGGACAAGATCAAGTCGCTGATTCGCATCACGGTCTACGTAAAATGCACCGCGGATTTCGTTGACCTCAGCGAGGTGGCCAACGGTGCATCGGATGTCTTCAGCCACGTGCTGGGCGATGCCGGAAAACATACCCGCACCACGGTCGGGGTGTATCAGTTACCGAAGAATGCGGCTGTTGAAGTTGACATGATTGTGGCGCTTCGGCCGTCGGTTATATAAGTGTTAGTTGCCTGGCTTTACAGTGACTGATTGTTCGCCTAGTGTCTTGTCACTTGAGTCGATAATAAGTCGGTGTCTACAGATGAATAACACAAAAGGTGGTTTTTTTTCGTATAAGGATTTTCGCCAGAGCCTGGCTAATCCACCGATCAGTGCCAAAGTCTGGAAGGACAGCGAACTGGCCGACATTCGCCGCAGTCTGGGATCCAGCGAGATCGATATCGTCGCGCTGGCTCATGACAACAGTGTCGAAGGCTGCAAGCTGACGCCAGGGATGGCGGTGTCCATGCAATGGTTGAAGCCCGGTACGGCACTCAATGGCCATGCCCATTCGTGGTGGCACCTGTTCATCATCCAGTGCGGCAGTGGCGCGCTGACCCTGGGGGATGCCGATGCAGTCAGCGTCAGCCAGGGTGATGTCCTGCTGGTGCCCGCCTGGACCCGGCACGGTTTCGTCAACACCAGCGCCACCCAGCCACTGGCTATGCTCAACCTGAGCAACATGCCGCAAATCGCCCAGCTCTCCAGCTCAACAGACGCCGTGGCCTGATTTCCCCCCGCCCAGTTTTGCCCCGCTGCCTGCCAGGGAGTCCGCATTCGCCGACTCCCTTTTTGTTATTGGCAGACATTTTCTGTATCCGTATAAACAGATAATTTCTGTATCTGTTCAGACTTTAACCATCTAAATACGATCGCTCCCAAGGCAACGGATTATTGTGCTTAATGCAAGGGAGCGTTCTATGGAAAGTTCAAAGTTGAAGTTGTATGTTGGCGCCGATTTTGTCAGCGCCTTTGCGATGTCGGCATTTGTGGCGCTAAAGGAAAAGCAACTTTCATTTGAACTTGTCACGCTGGATTTAAAAGCGCGTGAGAACTATCAAGCCAGTTACCGTAATGTGTCGTTGACCTGCAAGATCCCGACCCTCGTGCACGAAGGTTTTGCCCTCTCGGAATCTTCCGCCATTGGCGAATACCTCGAAGAACTCGCGCCCGGGCATCCAAAGTTGTATCCCCAAGGCATCCAGCAACGTGCCCGTGCCCGTCAGCTACAAGCCTGGTTGCGCAGTGACCTGCTGGTGATCCGCAAGGAGCGCCCGGCTGATCTCATTTACTTCGGCAAAAAGAACACCGCGCTGTCCGACGACGCCCAGGCCGCGGTCGCCCGGTTGTTCTTCGTCGCCGAGCAGTTGCTGGAGGAGGGTGCCGATCATCTGTTCGGCAACTGGAGCATCGCCGACACCGATCTGGCGATCATGCTCAACCGCCTGGTGGCCAACGGTGATCCGGTGCCTGAACGTTTGGTGACCTACGTCCGTCGACAGTGGGACCGCGACAGTGTTCGCGCATGGATGGACATGGAGCGCGTAGCGCCAGCCATTGCCCCTTGAATCACCCGGATTTCGTGAGGCAATCACCAGGAGCGCTGCCATGCAAGGACTGGAGCAAGAACGATACAAAGCCTACAACTCACGCACCATACGCGACACGCCGTATTGGCAGAAACTGACACCCGCGTTGCAGGAAGCCATGGACGTGGTGGCGCGGGTCATGCCGTTTAGAACCAACGAATACGTGCTGGGCACGTTGATCGACTGGAACAACATTCCGGACGATCCGATGTTCCGCCTGACCTTCCCGCACAAGGACATGTTGCTGCCCGAAGAATATGCGTCGCTCAAGCAGTTGATCGAGCGCGACGATGCCGTCGCCATCAAGCGGCGGATCGAAGCGATCTGGCTGCGCATGAATCCGCATCCGGCCGGGCAACTCACGCACAACGCAGCAACTCTCGACGCAAAAGTCCTGCCGGGCCTGCAGCACAAGTACCGCGAGACCGTGCTGTTTTTCCCCGGCGCCGGGCAGACCTGTCACGCCTACTGCACCTTCTGTTTCCGCTGGGCACAGTTCATCGGCGAGGAAGAGCTCAAGTTCAACGCGCGTGAATCACAGGAGCTGGTGAATTACCTGCGGGTGCACACCGAGGTTACCGACGTGCTGATCACCGGGGGCGATCCGATGATCATGAACACCCGGTCGCTGGCAGGTTACATCGAGCCCTTGCTCGCGCTGCCGCACCTCAAGAGCATTCGTATCGGCACCAAAGCCGTGGCGTACTGGCCGCAACGTTTTGTCAGCGACAAGGATGCGCCGCAGCTGCTGGAGCTGTTTGAGCGCATCGTTGCAGCCGGCAAGCACCTGTCGGTGATGGGCCATTACAACCATCCGGTGGAGATCCGCCAGGACATTGCCCGTCAGGCCATCGAGCGAATCCGCTCGACCGGCGCGACTTTGCGCATGCAGGCGCCGGTGATCCGCCACATCAACGAAAACCCCGCCGACTGGGCTGCGTTATGGACCGAAGGCGTGCGGCTTGGGGCGGTGCCCTATTACATGTTCGTCGAGCGCGATACCGGGCCCAGCCACTACTTCGCGATGCCGCTGGCGCGGGCGTTCGAGATTTTCCAGGCGGCCTACAGGACCGTGTCAGGGCTGGCGCGCACGGTGCGCGGACCGTCCATGAGCACCTTCTACGGCAAGGTGTTGATCAACGGCATTGAGGTGGTCGCCGGGGAAAAGGTCTTCGTGCTGCAGTTCCTCCAGGCCCGCAATCCGCAGTGGGTATTGCGCACCTTTTATGCGCGCTTCGATCCGCTTGCGACCTGGTTCGATCAGTTACGACCTGCGTTTGGCGAGGCGTCGTTCTTCTTTCAACTGCCGCCGGCAAACGCGCCTGAATTGATACCGGTCCTGCTGGAAACGGCGTAGGACGATTCACCTGGAGACAAGGACATGAGCAGTATCGGGTTTGATCAGCGAGAAGGTTTTATCTGGCTCGACGGTGAGTTTGTCGAGTGGTCCCAGGCACGGTTGCACGTGCTGACCCACGGTCTGCATTACGCGAGCACCGTGTATGAAGGCGAGCGTGTCTACAACGGCAAGGTCTTCAAACTGCGCGAACACAGCGAGCGGCTGTATCGCTCGGCGCACCTGATGGATTTCGTCATCCCCTTTGAACGGGCCGAGCTGGAGTCGGCCAGCCATGAATTGCTGCAACGCAACAGCGTGGTCGACGGTTACCTGCGCCCCGTAGCATGGCGTGGCAGTGAAATGATCTCCACCTCGGCGCGTTTCAACCGTGTGCACGTGGCGATCGCCTGCTGGCAATGGCCGAGCTACTTCGATCCGGCGGCGCGCATGGCCGGCATCCGCCTGAAGACGGCGGCTTGGCGACGCCCGCCACCGGATACCAGCCCGTTCGAAGCCAAGGCCTCGGGGCATTACCAGATCGCCACGTTGAGCAAGCACGACGCGGAAAATCACGGCTATCACGATGCGCTGATGCTCGACTGGCGCGGTCATGTGGCCGAGGCCACCAGTGCCAACGTGTTTTTCGCCAAAGGCCGGACGCTGCACACGCCCAAGCCGGATTGTTTTCTCGATGGGATCACCCGCCAGACCGTCATCGAGCTGGCCAGGGCGCTGGATTACCAGGTGGTCGAACGCAGGATTCTTCCCACCGAGCTGGGTGATTTCGACGAGTGTTTTCTCACGGGCACCGCCGCCGAAATTACCCCAGTGCAGAGCATCGACGAGCAGCACTACCGACCGGGCACTGCCTGCCGCGACTTCATCGCCGCGTACACCCAAACCGTTAACGCCTGATAAACCACCAGGAACACCACCATGTCAGATCAAGGGACTCTTGTGTCTACACCTTACGTTTCGCTCGGCCATCGCCAAGAGGAATTGGCCTCGCGCGGCTGGACGGTGCTGACTGCTGGCGAATTTGCCTACGATGTTGTCGGCACATTGCAGGCGTTCGGCCGGATCATTCCGCAATTCAATGGGCAAACTGCCTACCCCATCACCCGTAAGCCAGGGTATGAAGCCTTGCCGTATTCCCAGAGCATGAATGGCATTGGCCCGCACACCGAGGCGCCGGTCTACGGCCCGCCGCCGCGTTACCTGGCGCTGCATTGTCATCAGCAGGCGACCTGCGGCGGTGGGCATACCGGGTTGGTGGACGGCATCGAGTTCCTGGCCCATCTGGAGCGCACCGAACCGGAATTGCGCGAGTGGCTCGACGAAACCCCGGTGGAATTTGTGGCCACCGCCAAACCGGGGGAAGCGGCACAGACGCGGGTCAAGGAATACATCCTCACGCCTACAGAAGATGGGGATATTTTCCGCTTCAGCTACAACCAGTTTCACTACGGCGATGTGAACCCGTCCGAGGAAGACCTGCAGCACTCGAACGTGACGAACAGCCGCTCGCCACTGGCCCGTTTTGCGACCCTGGGGGAAGCCTGGTTCGTCGAGCACAACACGCCGGTGCTGATCCCCGATGGCTGCATGTTGATCTGGGATAACTGGCGCATGATCCACGCCCGCAGCCGATACACCGACCCCGGACGAAACCTGACCCGCTACTGGCTGGCCTGACTCCCACTTTTTCCATTGGCGTACCCCTTACCGGGTACGCGTCCTACAGGTATCGCCTCATGCAAACAGCAATCGAGATCGCCAAGGTCGATCATCAACTGGTGGTCCGCCTCAACCAGGCCTGGACCCGACGCGCCACGGTGTGTTCGCCGGACAAGTCTGCCGTCGACGAAGTGTTCGATCCCGCTCGTCCGGATTATCCAGAGTGCATGGTGCCGTTTTTCCACCACCCGGAGTTCCAGGCGCTGGATGACGAGCTGAAAAGCAACGTCGTGACCTGGGGCTGGATTGGCTACAACCTGCGCACCGTGACCGCTGAAGAGCACGTGGTTAATCCGGCACTGAGCGTCATCGCCAACCAGTATCTGGGAAAGGACAACTGGCATTTTCGCGAGGCGATGCAACAGACACTGATCGACGAGCACTACCACACCCTCATGCACCTGCGAGCCATCGAGCGGACCCGAGAGGACCGTGCGCTGAACCACGACCTGGACCTGCCACCCTCAGTCACCTACCTGCGCCTTGTCGCATTGCAGCAAACCCTGACCGAACAATGGCAGCGCGACCTGGCGGCGATCACCTTCGCGGTGGTGGCCGAGATCAGCGTCAACGCCTACCTGGATCTCCTGGCCGATGACCAGAGTATCCAACCGCAAAACCGCCGGGTTGCCGAACTGCACAACCGCGACGAATATGCCCACAGCAAGGTACTCGCCGAAGTGGCGAAGGTCATGTACGCCAACATGGAATCCGAGCAACGGGTGTTTTTCACACAGACCCTGTCGGTAGCGCTGAGTGCATTCGTGGCACAGGACTACTCGATGTGGGAGGCGATCCTGACCCAACTGGGTGTCGCGCAGGCGGAGCGGATCATTGCCGACACCCGCGAGAGCAACCGGAACGCCACGATCATGCGTGACTACAGCGGGCTACAGCGGTTGGCCGAGGATCTGGGCATCCGCGACCAGATCGATTTCGACTTCCGACCGACACACAAATCGGCTGCCGTGGCCTGATCAGGAGATGAATATGTCCGTTCCTGAGTACGAAGTGTTCGCCATTCGCGTCGGCGCCAATGCCCAGCGCACGGCGCGGGAGAACTTTCTTTACGACGCCTGTTGTGGTGATCCGAACGCCTCGATGCCGCTGGATTACTACTTCTGGGTCATCCGCAACCCGCAGCAGGTGATCGTGGTCGACACCTGTTTCCAGCCGGCCACGGCGGATCGGCGCAACCGACAGATGTATTGCCTGCCGGAACAATCCCTACGCCAACTGGACATAGATCCGTCGCACGTCGAGAACCTGATCCTCACCCATTTGCACTGGGATCATGCCGGCAACCTGGGGTTGTTTCCCAACGCCACGGTGCATTTGCAGGAAGCCGAATTGCGTTTCTGCACCGGTCCGAAAATGGCACACCGTACGGTGAACAAAACCTATGAGGTGGAGGATGTGATGTCGGCATTGCCGCCGCTGTTCGAGGGGCGGTTGCGGTTGCATGGTGGCGTGGTCGAAGTGGCGCCGGGTGTGACGCTGCACCCGGTGGGCGGCCACACGCCGGGCAGCCAGGTGGTGCGGGTCAACACTGCACGCGGGTGGATTGTCCTGGCCTCGGATGCGGCGCATTTGTGGGCGAACATCCGCGAACGCAGCCCGTTTCCGATTCTGGATGACCTGGCGCAGACGCTGGAGGCGTTCGATGTGATCGACGCGCTGGCGGATGGCGAGGACCACGTCATTCCTGGGCATGATCCGCTGATCGCCGAGCGATTCCCGCGTTGGAATGGTGAGCCGCACATTATCTGTTTGCATCAAGCACCAATGCTCCACCCCCTGTAGGAGCGAGCGTGCTCGCGATGGAGGCCAACGATAACGCTGGCTGCCTGACACCCTGTGGAGTCCCGGCCACCATCGCGAGCGTGCTCGCTCCTGCAGCGAGGTGTTCAGGTCGGGTTTTTTAACATCTGCCCCAACGTCGCCAGCGCCTCATCGATCTTCGGCGAATACGGCATCCCGCAGCCGATCCGCACGAAATGATTGAAGCGTTGGTTGTTGGAAAAGACATCCCCAGGCGAGATCTGGATCCCCACCTTGAGCGCTTCATGGAACAGCCTCATGGATGAACAGTGTGGTGGCAGTTCCACCCACAGCAACGCGCCGCCCCGAGGTTCGCTGATGCCGGTGCCTGCCGGGAAATAGCGTGTGATCGATTCACTCATCTGCTGGCGTTGTAGCGTCAGGGTTTTTCTCAACCGGCGCAGATAACGTTCGTAGGAGGGTGTTTTCATGAACGCGCTCACCGCCAGTTGCGTCAACGCTTCGCAACCTCGGGACTGCGTGTGTTTGAGCATCTCGACGCGTTCGTGCCATTTCCCCCCGCTGATCCAGCCCAGGCGCATGCCCGGTGCCAGGGTTTTATTCAATGAGGCGCAATGGATCACGTTATCGCTGTGGTCCCAATGCTTGAGCGTCGACAGCGGCTGATCGGTCTCCACCAGGTCGCCGTAAGTGTCGTCTTCGATCAGCACCGTGCCGTGCTCGGCGCACAGTTGCACCAGCCTGGCCTTGTTAGCGTCGGGCATGATGCTGCCCAGCGGATTTTGCAGGTTCGGCATGACGACCACGGCGCGTATGGGCTGCGAGCCTTGCAGCAGTTGCTCCAACGCCAGCAGGTTGATACCCGATTGCGCCGTTGCCGGAATTTCCTGCACGTGCAGGTGGAGGCTCTCGAGAATCTGCAGCAGTCCATAGAAGGTCGGTGACTCCACGGCCACCGTGTCACCGGGATGGCTGACCGCGCGCAGCGCCAGCGTGAGAGCTTCAGTGGCGCCGTTGGTGATCACGATTTTCTCCGCGGGCAGAATGGCTTTGGCGGTCAGCGCACGTCGAGCGAGGACATTGCGCAACGCAAGGTTGCCGCAGGTCGAGCCTTCTGTATCAAGTAAATGCGCGTCCCGACGCAGCGCCTTGATCATCTGGTCCTGCAAGGTCTTCAAGGGGTAGAGCGATGGCGCGCAGTAGGCAGTGGCGAAATTGACCTTTACCGCCGCCTGCTCGCTGGCCTTGAACACCGATGACACCTGCGGGTGAATGCCCAGGTAAACACTGGTGTCCAGGGGCGGGGCAGGTGTGATCGCAACCTGTCTGGGCGAGGTGTCTGGCTGGCGAATGTAGTTGCCCGAGCGCGGTCGCGCTTCGAGGACGCCGCAGTCCTCAAGTTCGCGGCAAACCTGCACGGCCGTCGACAGGCTGACGGCATGTTTCTCCATCATCAGCCTGATAGAGGGGAAACGTTCACCGGTTTTCAAGGTGCCGCTTCGGATCGCGTCGAGATAGTGGTTGGCCAACTGACGGTACAAGGGCGTGGTGTGCATGATGACCTCAGCAATCGCACCACTGAAGTCTTGGGCTGGAAAGAAAGTCGATGTTCCCCGCAGGCGGACCCGTGGTGCTCAAGGGTGAAGGGAAGTGTTTAAGCATGTGTCGTTACTGTGAGAGTAATCGGGCTTTGGCAGGAATCGCGGGCAATAAAAAGCCCCGCTCTAGGGCGGGGCTTTCAGTCCGACGGTGGCGGGACTTCGAGGGAGTTACTGCGCGGTGATGCTATAGCCGTCGAAGGCTGTTTGCTGTTGGAGCGCGGTGATGATGTTCTTGCGGTTGACCGCTTGTTCGGTGCCCGCATTATCCAGGAAGGTCTCGCTTTCAAGCTCGGCTTCATCGCCTTCACCGACGAATGCAAAGCCGAGGAATTCCAGCGCTTCACGGTCAACGCTCAAGCGCGAGCGCGGGGTGCGCAGGGGCAGGGTGACACTGATGCCGTCCTTGCTGATGGTGAACACTTCGGCTTCTTTTTTGACTCGGGCAGCCTTGCTCTTGCCACCGCTCGGGTTGCTGATGGCCTGATGCGTCTGGTTCAGCACTTTGAGTGCCAGGCCGTAGACGATTTCCTGGAACGCCGGGTCGTCCTTGAACGCAGACAGGATGCGGCTGATCGGGAATTTGCTGCTCAGGTCTTCCAGCGCCGCCGTATCGGCTGCTTCGGCATCCTTGAGCTGTTTGAGCTGGCCCATCAGTTCATAGGCGGTATCGTCATCAAAGCGGTCATGCGCCTGGCGAATCGCGGCACGCAGCTCGCGAATCTGGTCACTTTCCCGAGTGGACTGGAAAGCGTCCAGCACCATCTCGCTAATGGTCTTGGCCTGGGACACATGTTGTGAAAGATTGATGGAGTTTTCGTATTCCGCTTTGGACGACAGGGTGACTACGGATTCAGCGGTATTGGAATCGGACATTGAAATTTCACTACTTATTTCAGCTTGAATAGAGACGAGAAAGCGCGCGGGCTTTTTCCGGCCGACTAATCTATTGGACCGGGGCGGGGTTGTCACCCCTGTAGGAGCGAGCCTGTCGAAACGTCGAAACGTCGCGATGGTCGTGAACGATGACGATGGCTGGCACCCTGCGGCGTCCTTGAGTCCATCGCGGACAAGTCCGCTCCTACAGGGGATGCGTTATCCCCGTTCCCACGATGGGGTTTACAGGGTTGGGGTGTTGAGGTTCATTGATCGCACTGCCCACTGTTCCGCTGTCTGTTGGTTTACCGCCAATGTGAAGCGAAAGGTCGCGCCGCGCCCGGGCACGTCGACCAGCTGGATATCGCGGCCATGCAATTGCAGGATCCGGTGCACGATCCTCAGCCCCAGTCCGCCGTCACGGCGCGCGCCGCCGATGTTGAACGGCCGCAGGAACAAGCCTTCGCGCAGTTCCGGGGCGATACCCGGGCCGGTATCGCTGACGGTCACCTCAATGAAAGCTCCCTGAGGTCGCAGGCTCAGTTCGATTTCTCCACCCTGCGGCGTATGGCGCAAGGCATTGTCGAACAGGTTGGTCAGCACCCTTTCGATCAAGCCCAGGTCGGCGCAGGCTGCCGCCACGTTGGGGGCGAAACTGGCCTTGAGCTCCACTTGGCGCGCCTCGGCGGTCAGTTCGAATTTCTGAAAAATGTCCTGAACCAGATCGGTCAGCGAAAAGCGCTCAAGCACCGGTTGCACAAAACCGTGTTCGAGCCTTACCAGTTCCAGCAGTGACTGCGCCAGGCCGCCTACCTTGCGGCTCTGATCCAAGGCGATGCCCAGGTAACGCCGCCGGTCGGCTGGGGACAGCGTCGTATCCTTCAGCGACAGGGTCTCCAGATAACCATGCAATGAAGCCAGCGGCGTACGCAGGTCATGGGAAATGTTCGCGACCAGTTCGCGTCGCTCCTGATCCTGGCGGGTCAGCGAGCGCCACTGTTCGCTAAGCCGTGCCTGCATCTGGCGGAAAGTCGCATCGAGAATGGCAATTTCGTCGTGGCTGGCGATCTTTTCCACAGGGAGTGCGGCAGCGGCTGCCATTGGCGTGCCATCAATGTCGAACCGGCTGACGGTTTCCGTCAAGCGGCGCAACGGCCGGGTGATCAACGCGAACGCGGTGAGACCTGCGATCAGGCAAAGCAGGGCGACCAGGGCGATGGACAGCAGTGCAGTGTTGAGGGCCGCGCTGGTGGCACCGCGTTCGGCCAGGCGATCATGATCTTCGCCCAGTAGCACCACATAGAGATAGCCGGCGGCTTTGCCGTCAACCTTGAGCGGCGCAGCACTGAACACCTTACGGGCATCGACGCTGCGCGGGTCGTCGCCCAGGATCGGCAGGGCATCGCCCTTGAGCAGGCGCTGGATAGGCGCCAGGTCGACACGCTCGCGGTGAATCCGTCCTTCGGGCGCCGCGCTGCCGACGATCTTGCCCTCGGTGTCGAGCAGATACACCTCGACACTCGGGTTGACCAGCATCAGCTTGCTGAACAGATCACGCACGGCATTGGGCATCAGGCCCTGGGTGTCCATCAGCACGGTGTCGCGGGCGATGTGCTGGGCGAGGTCGCGTGACAACCCCTGCACCACTTCCTGCTCGTGCATCTGGTTGGAGCGCACCTGCATCCATGCCGACGTGCCGCAGCACACCAGCAACAGCACGGCGAATACCAGCGACAAACGCTGCGTCAGGGTCAGCCTCATGGCTGTTCATCCGGGGCGGCGAATTTGTAACCCCGACCCCACACCGTGAGGATGCGCATCGGGTCTGCCGGGTCGGCCTCGATCTTGGCGCGCAGGCGGTTGATGTGGGTATTGACCGTGTGCTCGTAGCCTTCATGGCTGTAGCCCCACACGGCATTGAGCAGGTCCATGCGCGAGAACACCTTGCCTGGCTGGCGGGCGAAGAAATAGAGCAGGTCGAACTCCCTTGGCGTGAGGTCCAGTCGCCGGCCATCGAGGGCGACCTCGCGGGTGATCGGGTCGATGGACAGTCCGTCGATGATCAAGCTGCCGGCGTCCATCTTCAGGTTGCGCGCCATGGCGTCCACTCGCCGTAACAACGCCTTGACCCGGGCCACCAGCTCGAGCATGGAGAAGGGTTTGGCCAGGTAGTCGTCGGCACCCAGCTCCAGCCCGAGAATCCGGTGCACCTCACTGGAGCGCGCACTGGTGATGATGATCGGTGTGTAGCGGGCCATGGCGCGAGCGCGCCGACAGATTTCCAGGCCGTCGACACCCGGCAGCATCAAATCGAGAATCAATGCGTCCCAGCTTCCTTGCTCCAGCCGTCGCATACCTTCGTTGCCGTCGGCGCAGTGCACCACCTCGAACTGCTCGTCACGCAGGTGCAGGCAGATAAGGTCGGCGATATGCAGGTCGTCCTCGACCACGAGAACGCGTTTGGTCTGTTCCATCCAGTTCAATCCTTCGACGCAATGGGCACATTGTGCGGGTTTTCCAACGCCAGAGTTATCACGAATTATTTAACTTCTCGTGAGGATTTGGCGATCAACTCAAGCCTAGGCTGTGTTCCACGAAAGGCACTTTGTATTGTTGGAGGCGGCCATGTTTTCTCGGCGACATTTTCTTCTCGCGGGCGGTGGGCTGGGGGTTGCGGCGGTGGTCGTCGGTGTATTGCCAAAATTTGCCGCGATCAGCGCACTGATCAGCGAAGCCAATGCCGGGGAGGTCTTCGAGGTCACCCACAGCGACAGCGAATGGCGTTCAAAACTCAGTGCCGAGCAATACGAAATCCTGCGCGAAGAGGGCACGGAACGCGCCTACAGCAGCGCCCTGAACAACGAACACCGCGAGGGCACGTTCGCCTGTGCCGGTTGCGAGCTGGCGTTGTTTTCATCGGCGACCAAATTCGACAGCCGCACAGGCTGGCCAAGTTTTTGGGCGCCGCTGGACGGCGCCGTCGCGACGCGCCAGGACCGCAGCTTCGGCATGGTGCGTGACGAGGTCCACTGCCGGCGCTGCGGCGGGCACCTGGGGCACGTTTTCGATGACGGGCCGAAACCCACGGGCCTGCGCTATTGCATGAACGGCCTCGCCATGACATTCGACCCCAAAACCGTTTGATACGTTTTTTTCATTCTGGAGTAAGCCCATGAAATCCATGTTCACCTGGCGTCGTGCCCTGTTGGGCCTGGCCGCTGCCGGCGTTATCGGGCAGTGTTCGGCGTTTTCCCTTGGCGGGGCTGAAGAGGCGGTGCTTCTTCCTCCTCCCGCGATTGACGAAAACACCCAGGCCCACACTGAAACAGCGATCTTCGCCGGTGGCTGCTTCTGGGGTGTACAAGGCGTGTTTCAGCATGTCAAAGGCGTGAAGAGCGCGGTGTCGGGTTACGCCGGGGGGGCGGTCGGTACTGCGCAATACGAGCGGGTCAGTGAAGGGGATACTGGCCATGCGGAGTCGGTACAGGTGACTTTCGACCCCACGCAGGTGAGCTATGGCACCTTGCTGCAAATCTACTTTTCCGTGGCGCACAACCCCACTGAACTCAACCGCCAGGGACCGGACCACGGCACGCAATATCGTTCGGCAATCTTCGTGCAGAACAGCGAGCAGCAACGTGTCGCCCAGGCTTATATCGACCAACTGAGTGCGACGAAGTCCTTCGAGCAGCCGATCGTCACGCGGCTGGAACGCTACAACGGTTTTTACCCGGCGGAGGAGGAACACCAGGACTTCCTGACCGAGCATCCGACGTATCCCTACATCGTGATCAACGATCTGCCGAAGGTGGCGCAGTTGAAGCAGTTGTATCCACAGCGCTACCAGGAAAAACCGGTGCTGGTAAAAGCGGGGCCTTGAGGGCGGGAGTTCAACTGGAAATCACATTCTTGCCTGCCGTTTTCGACCGATACAACGCTTGATCGGCTCTGGCGAGCAAACCGGTCTGGTGTTCTTCGTCGAATCGCTGCACCACCCCGATGCTGAGTGTCAGTTGGAAATCGCCGACCGGGGGAAGGTCGGCAAGTTTGCTACGAATGGTTTCAGCAAGAGCCCTGGCGTCGGCCAGGCTCGTATTGGGCAGGACCATGATGAACTCGTCACCGCCCCAGCGCACCAGCAGGTCGCCTTCACGAACGCATTGTTTGACCTTATCGACCACCCGCACCAGCGCTGCGTCCCCAAGGGCGTGCCCGTAGTGGTCGTTGATCGGCTTGAAGTCGTCAATGTCCATGGCAATCAGCGACAGTGGCTGGCGAAAACGTTGGGCGCGCTCACATTCCTGGGGCAGGGCGGTGCTCAGCAGATGTCGGTTGGCGGTCGCTGTCAGCGCGTCGGTTTGCGCCAGTTTGCGGTTTTCTTCGAGCTGGGTTTGTAGCTGCTGGTTCACCCGGGACAGCTCCTGGGTGCGCGCTTCAACCATGGCTTCCAGGGATTCATTGCGTCGCTCGAGGGCTTCGACCAGTCGCTTCCTGTCATCGATACTGCGATGCGCGCCGACCATGCGCGCGACAGAGCCATCGTCATTGCGGGCAATCACGTAGCCTCGGTCTTCGATCCAGATATAGCGCCCATCTTTGGCGCGGCATCGGTACTCGGCCTGGTAACCGGTCGAGCGTCGTTCCAGGTAGGCGTCGAACAGGACCATGACCCGAGGATAGTCGTCGGGATGTATCACGCTTTCCCAGGTCAGCACGGTGTTTTCCAGGGAATGCGGTTCGTAACCCAACATTTCATACCAGCCAGGGTTGCGATAGACAAATCCGGAATTGGCGTTCCAATCCCAGATGCCATCGCTCACCAACTCCAGGATGGTGTGCAGCATGTCTTCGTTCAAATCCGATAGATTGAACTTCAGCGTTCCAATTTCCGACGCTCCATCCATCAACGTTCTCCCTGACGAAAATGTTCCGCGTGCCCAGCAGATTAGTCGAACAGTTGTTCAGCCGCCTAGTGCTTGCCCCACATCTGCATGGCGAAATCGACAAAGCGACGCAGTTTCGGCAAACGGTAGCGATCTTGCGCGTACATCAGGCTCATCGGCCGGCTAGGGGGCAAGAAGTCTGGCATCAGGGCAATCAATTTGCCGTTCTCCAGATCCTCCTCCACCAGCGCATCAGGCAACATCACGATACCCATGCCTGTACGGGCAGCCTGGTGTAGCCCGGCGGAACTATTGATCAGCATCGGTCCGTTGACCGCGACGGCAATCTCGCCATCGGGTCCACTCAGGCGCCATTGTTTTTCCACCGAGTGCCAGTCGTCGCCGGCCGGGTAGGCGAACGACAGACAGTCGTGCAATTGCAACTCCTCCGGGGTTTGCGGATTGCCACGTCGCGCCAGGTAGGCGGGTGAGGCGCACATGGTCAGTGGATAGTCGATCAAGGGGCGTACGATCAGATTGTGCTGTTCCATATGGCCAAGGCGAAAGGCCACGTCGAAACCGTTTTCCAACAGGTCAGGGCGGCGATTGGTCAGGACCACATCGAGTTTGACGTGCGGGTACAACAGCGTGAACTCGCTCAGGGCCGGTGCCAGTTTTTCCGTGCCGAACGTCAACGGGGCAGTGATGCGCAAGGTGCCGCTCGGCTCATCCAGTGCCTGCTCGGCCAGGCGCTCGGATTCGGCCACCAACCCCAGTACCTCCAGGCAGCGCTGATAGTACGCGGTGCCGAATTCCGTCAACCGCTGGCGCCGTGTCGTACGGTTGAGCAAGCGCACGCCAAGACGTTTCTCCAGGGCTCGCAGGTGATTGCCCACCATCGTGGTAGACATTTCGCACTGCAAAGCTGCGGCGGTCATGCTGCCTGTTTCCACCACTCTGACGTAAACGGTCATTGCCTGGAACAAATCCATTATCAAGCCTGACTTTTAAATGAATGAAGTTTTGCAGAGTTTATCCATTTCAGGTGGCTAACCATACTGGCAAAAACACCAACCTGATGGAGCCTGATGCCATGACCGCCGCCTGCCTGATGAGCACTTACCAACCACTGGCCCTGAGCTTCAGCAAAGGGCTGGGCACGCGTTTGTGGGACCAGGTCGGGCGAGAGTACCTGGACGCGGTGGCAGGGGTGGCGGTGACCAACGTCGGTCACTCACATCCGAAAATCGTCTCCGCCATCAGCGAACAGGCCGGCCTGTTGCTGCACACCTCCAACCTGTACAGCATCGACTGGCAGCAACAGTTGGCGCAGAAACTGACGCGATTGGCGGACATGGAGAAGGTGTTTTTCAACAACTCCGGTGCCGAGGCGAACGAAACCGCGTTGAAACTGGCGCGTCTGCATGGCTGGCACAAAGGTATCGAGCAACCGCTGGTGGTGGTCATGGAAAACGCTTTCCATGGCCGCACGCTCGGCACCCTGTCGGCCAGCGATGGCCCGGCAGTGCGCCTGGGCTACAACAAACTGCCGGGGGACTTCGTCAAAGTGCCATTTGGTGACCTCAAGGCGTTGGACAAGGTGCAAAAGGCCCATGGCCCGCGTATTGCCGCGGTCCTCATGGAACCGATCCAGGGCGAGAGCGGCGTACAGCCGGCACCACCCGGTTACCTCACGGCGCTACGCGATGTGTGCAGCCGGCACGGCTGGCTGCTGATGCTCGACGAAATCCAGACCGGTATCGGCCGCACGGGACAGTGGTTCGCCTTTCAGCATGAAGGCATCGTCCCGGACGTGATGACCCTGGCCAAGGGCCTCGGTAACGGCGTCCCCATCGGCGCCTGCCTGGCTCGTGGCCGAGCCGCCGAACTGTTCACCCCAGGCAGCCACGGCAGCACCTTCGGCGGCAACCCGCTGGCTTGCCGCGTGGGTTGCACCGTGCTGGAGATCATCGAGGAACAGGGGCTGCTGGAGAACGCCAAAGTGCAGGGCGTACGGCTGCTCGAAAAATTACGCATCGAGTTGGCCGACAACCCCAACGTCCTGGCAATTCGCGGCCAGGGCTTGATGATCGGCATCGAACTCAAGCAACCCATCCGCGACCTGGCCCTGATCGCCGCCCGGGACCACGGCTTGCTGATCAACGTCACACGCGGCAAGACCATTCGCCTGCTGCCGCCGTTGACGATCGATGAGCGGGAGGTGGATATGATTGTCAGAGGGGTGGGGCGGGTGGTACGGGAGGGGTGAATATCAGTAATGGTATCTGCACATGACGATGCAGATTTCACCGCCTTCGACGGCGTAGACCAATCGGTGCTCTGCCGTAATCCGACGTGACCAAAAACCGCTCAAGTTGTGTTTGAGCGGTTCTGGCTTTCCGAGACCATCGAACGGTTCGCGCTGAATTGATTTGATCAACAGATTGATGCGCTTCAAACCTGCTTTATCGTTTTGTTGGAACCACAAATAGTCTTCCCAACCTTCAGGAGTGAATTCGATGTTCATTCTTCGATAAGTTGCCTGGTTTTTGTTTTCCCTGCTCGCAGGTTGCTGATCGATTTGATCAGACGCTCAGCGTTGGCCGGTGAGCGCAGGAGATACGCTGTTTCTTCGAGGGCGTTGTATTCCGCCAGGGACATCATTACGACTGGCTCGCCTTTCTGGCGAGTCACCAGCAATGGTGCTCGGTCTTCGTTAACTCGATCCATGGTTTCGGCAAGGTGCGCGCGTGCGGTGGTGTAGTTAATGGTTTGCATATTGTCGTCCTCGCTTGATGCGACGAACGTACAGAAATGAGTACAGGTTGACAAGGCGATACCTACCAATGGTTGTTTCGCAGACGACGTATCTGCGTTCGCTCTGAAGTATCGCTCAAGCCGATTCGAGACGTTTCTGTGACTGATGTAGTCCAGGTCCTAGCGTAATCAAGCAGACAACACGGACAACTGTAGGAGCAAGCTCGCTCCTACAGGCCCTCGGGTTCAGGGGGGATCATCCGGGTTTTCGGTGCGCCGTTGGCATTGTGCTGGTAGATCGCCTGCGGTTGCCCCTGTTCATTGAAGAACACCTGGCCAATCCCCGCCGAGTTCCACAGGCGCTCGCCCGCTTCGGCATGCTCGGGCACATGCGGCACGATGCGCATGCGCCTGCGTTTGGTCAGCCAGTTCAGTGGCGAGCGTGGTGAGTAGAGCCAGCGGTTGAGGCGGTCGAACCATTCCAGCAGGGCGGGCGGGAATTCGTTCTTGATGCCGCTGCTGGTGATTTGCCAGATCCGTGGGCCGCCCTTGCGGTGGCGGATAAACACTTCGTAAACGAAGGAATAATGCACGTCGCCGGACAGCACCACGTAGTTTCCCGGTGTACGCGAGTGTCGGAAAATGTTCAGGATCACCTGCGCTGCGCCGCGATGGGCCATCCAGTTTTCCGCGTCCACCAGCAGCGGGTAACCCAGCCAGCTGAAGACCCGCTGCACGGTCTCGATCAGTTTGACGCCGAATATCGGAGCGGGCGAAACGATGATCGCCGAAGGGTGATCCAGCAGTTCCTGTTGCAGTTCACACAAGGCCTCCCAGTCCAGCAGACCCGAGGGTTGCTTGAGTGTCATTTCGCTGCGCCAGCGCCGGGTGCGGGTGTCGAGCACCACCAGCGCCGGGGTGGTGGGCAGCACGTAATGCCAGTGCTGGAACTTCAGCAGTTCGTCGATCAAGGCGTCCTGCACCGGGCTGTCGAGGTAGCCGTCGTCGCCGGTGGTACTGAAACCATCGGCCTTCTCAAGTAAGGCGCCGAATACATCCGGGTTGTTGCCCCAGCCCTGGCACAGCAGGTAGGCAATCAGCGCGTTACCGATGATGCGTTTGGAGAACGGATGCCCGTAGGCCGTTTCTTCCCATTGCGCGGAAAGGTTCCAGTCGTCGGTTATGTCGTGATCGTCGAAAATCATCAGGCATGGCAGGTGCGCGAAGGCCCGGGCGACACGGGGCAGGCCAGCCTTGAACGCATCGATGCGCGTCTGCTCCAGGGCATAACGCTCACGGCGCTCGGGGATCAGCTTCGGCGGTTTAGGCGCGATCAGCGTCCAGGGCACTGGAGACCAGACCAGCAGGTACATGGCCATGACTTCGGCGAAGGTCACCAAATGGTTGTCGGCACTGCTGCTGGTGAAAATCGGCTTACGTGTGCCGCCGAAAAATCGCTCGCGCAGGGTTTCGTTGCTTCGCAGCGCCGGTAGCAAATCCGCACGGTGGTAGTAGCTGGCCGGGTGTTCGTAGAGCTTGGCGCTGTCACTGACCACCGCGCCCTCCAGATGCTCGCCAAACAGGCCGAGGCGCTCGATCAACGCATGAATCGCCCGCAGCATCGGTCCGGCGACATCGTCGGCGTACACCTGATCGCCGCTCATCAGCAGCATCGCGGGCCGCTCTGTTGCTTCATGCGTCGAAGCCAGCAAGCCGTCCACACAAAGCAAACCGTCAACTGCCGGGTGATGCGGTTTTCGGCAGGAACCGTGCAACAACTGGTCGATACGCGAGCGCAGGACAACATTCGGACAAGTCGCCGCGCCGTACACCAGATGGGGCGCCCATTCAGCAATGCCGCTCAAGCCGTCGATCAGCAGGTCGTAATCGATCAACGTGTCGCAGGGCAGGGCGCTGTCCAGCGGCACATCGATCAAATGCACAAAAGCATGACGACCGACCGGGATCACCGTGCACTGCCCGGCATCCAGACGGATGTCGCCAACACCTTGCAGACGTAACGTCAGCGCCAGCGCCCGACTTCCTACGAGCCACAAGACCAGCCGCGTAGGCTCCAGCCGTCGCAGCATGGGCCCTGCGAGAACCGCTGGCAGTGAAGAATCATCGTCAGGTAATGGCAGAGATACGGACATCCGGGTTCAAGACTCGTGGCGCTTGGGTGGCCGATGATACCGCAGAGCGCAGAGGAGCCAGGAATGGCTGTGTTGAAACAGCATGATTCGCCGGTGATTCGTGGCGTCTTATTGCCGTTTCGCCATTGGCCACCAGCCAGCGAAACAACTCGCTGACTGACACCGTATGGCTGCGCTCGATCCAGCGTACCAGCGCCGGGCCGTAATGTTCGCTGTAGCGGCTGAGCACCAGTTGCCGGCAGTCCGGGGAAAACCGCAGGGTGATTTCCCGGCAGTGCAGCGCCGCCTCGTCCTCGCGGGTGGTGCGTTGTTGCAGCAGTTCAAAAACCATCAGCCGATGCTCCTGTGCAGTGTGGCTTGGATGCCTTTGGCGATCCCTGTTTGCCCTCAATCACAAAACCGGCGCGATGCTCGGCCACCACGTTGCGCAGCGCGCTGTAATAATCCGGCAGTTTTTTCAGGCTGTCGGTGAGCGGCAATGCCTCAGCGCGGCCGTCTACGATGTCACCCACGGTATTGACGGTCGAGAGCGTGTCCACGGTGTCGCTGTTGTCGCCAAACGGATCGACGACAAAACTCAGCACCCGACCGGCGGCGTCGCGGCTGTTGGAGGTGCCGAGCAGCGGCAGCTCGACGATTGGTCCGTTGCCGATACCCCACACGCCAAAGGTCTGACCGAAATCGGCCTGGTGACGGGCGATGCCCAGTTTGCCTGACACGTCGAACAGGCCCACCACGCCCACCGTGGTGTTGATCACGAACCGCCCCAGTGTGTTGGCCGAACGCTGCGGATTGCCTTGCAACAGGTCGTTGATGAACACCTTGGGTTCGCCGAAGTTGTTGACGAAGTTATGCACACCCGTCTGGAAAAAATCCGGCAGGTGACGGTAACCCCGGGCAACCGGCGCCAGGGCGTAGTCGTCCACCACTCGGTTGAAGGCGAAGATCCCACGGTTGACCGATTCCGCTGGGTCATACACCGAATAGTTCACATCGGCGCATCGAACATCGGCCTCCACCTCCGGGGCCGGTGGCTGGTTGCTGCAACCGGCCAGGCCAACGACGATCACGGCAATTGAAGTGTTGCGGGCCAGCCAGGGAGCGGGAGCATAACGCGACATTAGGGGCAAGTCTCGTGGGAAATTCGCCGAGATGCTGGGCCCAGAGCCTTGCGTAAAGATGTCCGCTTTATTGCGCCGCTGACGTTTTGTTGCACGATTGAAATATATGACGCGCCGCCGCGAATGGTTTTGAATGACGGTTCTATTCGCGCCTTTTAAGTGACCCTTGGTGAACAGCCTGTTGATTGTCGATGACGACGTTGAAGTCCTCGACCTGCTGAAAAAATTCTTCGTCCAGCACGGCTACCGCGTCGAAGTCGCCACCGACGGCGCGTCGCTGTGGGCAGCCATCGAGCGGCAGGCGCCGGACCTGATCATTTTGGACGTGATGCTGCCAGGGGACAGCGGGCTCATCCTGTGTCAGCAACTGCGCATCCGCCATGCGGTGCCGGTCATCATGCTCACCGCCATGGGCGAACTCAGCGACCGCGTGGTCGGGCTGGAACTGGGGGCCGACGACTACCTGACCAAACCCTTCGACGCCCGTGAACTGCTGGCCCGGGTGCGCGCCGTGCTGCGCCGCGTCGACGAACGCCGCCCTCTGGCCGAGGAGCGACCACGGCCACTGATCGACTTCGCCGACTGGCACCTGGACGTCACCCGCCGAGAACTGCGCTCGCCGGACAACGTGATGATTCCGCTGTCGGCGGGCGAGTTCGACCTGCTGCTGGTGTTTGTCGAGCATCCGCAGCGCATTCTCACCCGCGAGCAGTTGCTCGACCTGGCTCGGGGCCACAGCCACGACGCCTTTGATCGCAGCATCGACGTGCAGGTCAGCCGCCTGCGCCGCAAACTGGAGTCCGACACCAAGCGCCCGGCGATGATTCGCACGGTGCGCAACGGCGGCTATCTGTTCACCCCCAGCGTGACGCGGCGATGAACTGGCTCAAGGGATTTCGCCGCGACACGGTAGCGCGCTGGGTGGCGCTGACCATCATCCTGGCGATGCTGATTTCCCTGGCGCTCAACGGGTTGTTTATCCAGCTGGCCGGGGTGTGGGCCCGACCGCCATTGACCGAGGTCGGCATTCTGGAAAATGCCGCGACCGTTGCCCGCCTGATCGATGCGGCGCCGGTAGCGCTGCGGCCGCAATTGGCGCAGACGGTCACAGAGAGCGGCTTCGAGGTCAGTTGGCACGCTGATCGGCACGATCTCAGGTTACCGGAGGTGGACGATGACATCTCCGAAGAAGGCTCCAGAATTCTCCTGCCGTTGTTACACGCCACGAATCGACGCATTGAGGCCTATGAACCCGGCGAATGGCCCGAGGGCTCGGCGGATGCGCGGTATGTGCTGGTGATCGAACTGTCGGATGGTTCGTGGCTGACGTTCTCGGCACCGTCGCGCAGTTGGGGGCTCGATGAAACGCCGCGCACCTTGATCGTCGTTCTGCTGGTGCTGATCTCGACCGCGTTGGTGGCGCTGATCGCCACGCGGCGCCTGGCCAAGCCGTTGGAGCAATTCACCGAAGGCGCCAGACGTTTTGGCGTGGACTTCCGCGCCCCGCCCATCGAACCGCTGGGTCCGCAGGAAATCCGCCAGGCGATCCTCGCGTTCAATGCCATGCAGGCCCAGTTGCAACACTTTATCCGTGACCGTACACAGATGCTCGCCGCCATCTCTCATGACCTGCGCGCACCGCTGACGCGCATGCGCCTGCGAGGTGAGTTCATCGAAGACGCCGAGCAACAGCAGCGGCTGTTTCGTGATGTGGATGAAATGCAGGCGATGATCAACTCGGCGCTGGAGTTCTTCCGCGATGATGCGCGGTTGGAGCCGGCGACCCAGTTCGACCTGGCCGAATTGCTGCACACGCTCAAGGACGATTACCGCGACCAGGGCATCGAGGTCGCCTTCAGCGGTCCGCATCGGTTGGTGTATTTCGGTCGGCCGCTGGGGCTCAAGCGAGTGATGACCAACCTGCTGGATAACGCGATCAAGTACGGCGCGGAGCCTGAAATGAAGCTGGTGGCCGATGCCGGGGAAGTGCGGATCAAGGTGCTGGATCGCGGGCCGGGGATTCCAGAGCAGAGCCTTGAGCAGGTGTTCACGCCGTTTTTCCGCATGGAAGGTTCGCGTAACAAAAGCACCGGCGGCGTGGGCCTGGGCTTGTCGGCGGCGCGAGCCATTGTGCTGGAACACGGCGGCAAGCTGACGTTACGCAATCGCTACACGGGTGGTTTACAGGCGCTGGTGGTGCTACCAGAGGTGCACACATCCCTGTAGGAGCGAGCATGCTCGCGTTGCAGTAGTGTCTGGCCGGTTGCTATCGCGAGCAAGCTCGCTCCTACAGGTCCAGCGTTAACGCAGAACCATCGTAGGAGCGGGCTTGCCCGCGATGCGGTGTGCCCGTCACCACGGCAGTGTCTGGCCGGTTGCTATCGCGAGCATGCTCGCTCCTACAGGTCCGGCGTTAATGCAGAACCATTGTAGGAGCGGGCTTGCCCGCGATGCGGTTTGCCCGTCACCACGGCAGTCTCTGGCCGGTTGCTATCGCGAGCAAGCTCGCTCCTACAGGTCCGGCGTTAATGCAGAACCATTGTCGGAGCGGGCTTGCCCGCGATGCGGTTTGCCCGTCACCACGGCAGTGTCTGGCCGGTTGCTATCGCGAGCATGCTCGCTCCTACAGGTCCGGCGTTAACGCAGAACCATTGTAGGAGCGGGCTTGCCCGCGATGCGGTTTAACCCCTCACCACAGCAGTGTCTGGTCGGTTGCTATCGCGAGCATGCTCGCTCCTACAGGTCCAGCGTTAACGCAGAATCATTGTGGGAGCGGGCTTGCCCGCGATGCGGTGTGCCAATCACCACAGCAGTGTCTGGCCGGTTGCTATCGCGAGCAAGCTCGCTCCTACAGTGGTGGAGTCCTCACAGAGTTTGGCGAATACTCAAGCCTCCCAACCCGCCTCACTCACCGCCGTCTGCACCAGCGGGTGCAGTTCTGCCCCCTGGTGCTCGGTCTGCCAGGCCAGCAACTCTTTGCGCATGCCCGGGGTCCAGAACATCTGCAGGTGGTTGCGCACGCTGAGCACGGCCTGTTGCTGGTCCGGCTCGTTGGCGAAGTATTGGGCGATCTGGTTGGCCATCTTGATCAGGTTGGCTGTACTCATTGGCGCGCCTCCGCTTTATCGCCCCGTGCCTGACGGCGTTCCTTGAGCAGGCGTTGCTGTTCGTCACTGAACGCCTGGTAGCGTTTCTGCCATTCGGACGGGTGATAAACGCGGCTGACTTCCACCGCCGTGACCTTGTATTCCGGGCAGTTGGTGGCCCAGTCGGAGTTGTCGGTGGTGATCACGTTGGCGCCCGATTCCGGGAAGTGGAAGGTGGTGTACACCACGCCCGGCGCCACCCGCTCGGTCACCCGCGCGCGCAGCACGGTCTGCCCGGCGCGGCTGCCGATGCCCACCCAGTCGCCTTCGTTGATGCCACGGCTCTCGGCGTCGGTCGGGTGGATTTCCAGGCGGTCTTCGTCGTGCCAGGCCACGTTGTCGGTGCGCCGGGTCTGCGCGCCCACGTTGTACTGGCTGAGGATGCGCCCGGTGGTCAGCAGCAGCGGATAACGGCTGTTGACCTTCTCTTCGGTGGGCACATACCCCGTGAGCATGAACCGCCCTTTGCCACGCACGAATTCCTCGATGTGCATGGTCGGCGTGCCGTCCGGCGCCGCTTCGTTGCAGGGCCATTGCAGGCTGCCGTGGCGGTCCAGTTCGGCGTAGCTGACGTTGGTGAAGGTCGGCGTCAGGCTGGCGATTTCATCCATGATTTCCGATGGATGTTTGTAGTTCATCGGGTAACCCAGCGCATGCGCCAGGGCCACGGTGCCTTCCCAGTCGGCTTTGCCGCCCAGCGGTTCCATGACCTTGCGCACCCGCGAGATACGCCGCTCGGCGTTGGTGAAGGTGCCGTCCTTCTCCAGGAACGAGCTACCCGGCAAAAACACATGGGCAAACTTGGCGGTTTCGTTGAGGAAAATGTCCTGCACCACCACGCACTCCATCGCCGAAAGGGCCGCCGTCACGTGTTGGGTGTTGGGGTCGCTCTGGGCGATGTCCTCGCCCTGGCAATAAAGTCCCTTGAAACTGCCGGCCAGCGCCGACTCGAACATATTGGGAATACGCAGGCCTGGGTCGGGTTGCAGGGTGACGTTCCACGCCTGCTCGAACTGGGTGCGCACGCCGACGTTGGAGATGTGCCGGTAGCCGGGCAATTCGTGGGGGAACGAGCCCATGTCGCAGGAGCCCTGCACGTTGTTCTGCCCGCGCAACGGGTTCACGCCCACGCCTTCGCGGCCGATGTTGCCGGTGGCCATGGCGAGGTTGGCGATGCCCATCACCGACGTGCTGCCCTGACTGTGTTCGGTCACGCCCAGGCCGTAGTAGATGGCCGCGTTGCCACCCGTGGCGTAGAGGCGGGCAGCGGCGCGGATGTCGGCCGCCGGCACACCGCAGATCGGGCCGAGCACTTCCGGCGAGTTTTCCGCACGGCTGACGAACTCGCTCCAGCGGGCAAAATCACTGGCCTCGCAACGGGCGTCGATGAACGCCTGATCTTGCAGGCCTTCAGTGAGGATCGTGTGCGCCAGGGCATTGAGCATCGCGACGTTGGTGCCGGGGCGCAGCGCCAGGTGCAGCTCGGCTCGAGCGTGTACGGAGTCCACCAGGTCGATGCGCCGTGGGTCTATCACGATCAATCGTGCGCCCTCACGCAAGCGGCGCTTGAGCTGCGAGCCGAACACCGGGTGCGCATCGCTCGGGTTGGCGCCCATGACCAGAATCACATCGGCCTTCATTACCGAATCGAAGCTCTGGGTCCCGGCCGACTCGCCAAGGGTTTGTTTCAAACCATAACCGGTCGGCGAGTGGCAGACCCGCGCGCAGGTGTCGACGTTGTTGTTGCCGAACGCGGCGCGCACCAGTTTCTGCACCAGATAGGTTTCTTCGTTGGTGCAGCGGCTGGACGTGATGCCGCCAATGGAGTCGCGCCCGTAGGTTTGCTGCAAGCGACGGAATTCGCTGGCGGCGTAGGTCACCGCCTCATCCCAGCTGACTTCCTGCCACGGATCACTGATGTGCTTGCGGATCATTGGCTTGGTGATGCGATCCGGGTGGGTGGCGTAACCCCAGGCAAAACGACCCTTGACGCACGAGTGGCCGTGGTTGGCCTGACCGTTCTTGTCCGGCACCATGCGCACCAGTTGATCGCCCTTCATTTCGGCGCGGAACGAACAGCCCACACCGCAATAGGCGCAGGTGGTAATCACCGCACGTTCCGGCTGGCCCATCTCGACCACGCTTTTTTCCATCAGTGTGGCGGTCGGGCAGGCCTGCACGCAGGCGCCGCAGGACACGCATTCGGAGTCCAGGAAGTCCTCGCCACCGGCCGCCGAGATCCGCGACTCAAACCCGCGCCCTGTGACCGTCAGGGCGAAAGTGCCCTGGGTTTCTTCGCAGGCGCGCACGCAGCGGTTGCAGACGATGCACTTGCTCGGGTCGTAATCGAAATACGGGTTGGAGGTGTCTTTCACATCCGCCAGGTGGTTCTCGCCCTCATAGCCATAACGCACCTCGCGCAGGCCCACTTGCCCGGCGACGGTTTGCAGCTCGCAGTTGCCGTTGGCCGAGCAGGTCAGGCAATCGAGCGGGTGGTCGGAGATGTACAGCTCCATGACGTTGCGGCGCAGGGTCGCCAGTTTCGGCGTCTGGGTGTGCACGGTCATGCCTTCGGTGACCGGCGTGGTGCACGACGCCGGATACCCACGCATGCCGTCGATTTCCACCAGGCACATGCGGCAGGAACCGAAGGCTTCCAGGCTGTCGGTGGCGCAGAGTTTGGGGATGGTGGTGCCCATCAGCGCGGCGGCGCGCATCACCGAGGTGCCTTCGGGCACTGTGATGCTGCGGCCGTCGATATTCAGGGTGATTTGCACCTGGCTGTCGCGGGCGGGCGTGCCCAGGTCGATATCGGTTTTCGGGTCGAAGAGAGTGATCATTGCTCGGCCTCCGAGGCGTGCAGACCGAAGTCGGCAGGGAAATGCTTGAGGGCGCTGGCCACCGGATAGGAAGTCATGCCGCCCAATGCGCACAGCGAACCGTATTGCAGGGTGTCGCACAGGTCCTTGAGGATGATGGCCTGCTCATCGCGACCGCTCTGGTCCGGCGCTGCCAAGAGGCGGTCGATGACTTCGACACCCCGGGTGGAGCCGATCCGGCAGGGCGTGCACTTGCCGCAGGACTCCTCGGCGCAGAACTGCAAGGCGAAGCGCGCCATGTGCGCCATGTCGAGGCTGTCGTCCGCCACCACCACGCCACCGTGGCCGAGCATCGCGCCCATGGCGGCAAACGCTTCGTAGTCCAGCGGCGTATCGAATTGCCCCGGCGGCACCCAGGCGCCCAGCGGGCCGCCGACCTGAGCGGCTTTCAACGGCCGCCCACTGGCGGTGCCTCCACCGTAGTCCTCCACCAGCTCGCGCAGGGTCAGGCCAAAGGCCCGTTCTACCAGGCCACCGTGGCGAACATTGCCCGCCAGTTGGAACGGCATGGTGCCCAGCGAACGGCCCATGCCGTAATCGCGATAAAACTGTGCGCCCTTGGCCAGAATCAACGGCACCGACGCCAGCGTCAGCACGTTGTGCACGAGGGTCGGCAGGCCGAACAAACCTTTGAGCGCCGGAATGGGCGGCTTGGCACGCACGTAGCCGCGCTTGCCTTCCAATGAATCCAACAGCGCGGTTTCTTCACCGCAAATGTAAGCCCCGGCGCCCACGCGCACTTCCATGTCGAAGGTCAAACCGCTGCCACCGACGTTCGCGCCCAGGTAACCGGCCTGGCGCGCCAGGTTGATCGCCTGACGCAACACCGCCACCGCATCCGGGTATTCCGAACGCACGTAAATGTAGCCATAGGTCGCGCCGACGCAGAGGCCGGCAATCGCCATGCCTTCAACCAGCAAAAACGGATCGCCCTCCATCAACATACGGTCGGCAAAGGTGCCGGAGTCGCCCTCGTCGGCGTTGCACACAATGTACTTCTGCGCAGCCGGAGTGCCGCGCACCGTGCGCCACTTGATCCCCGCCGGAAACGCCGCGCCGCCCCGGCCACGCAGGCCGGAATCGAACACCGCCGTGGCCGTCTGCTCGCCGCCCAATTCGACGGCCCTTTTCAGCCCCTCAAAGCCTCCGTGGGCTCGGTAATCGTCCAGTGACAAGGGCCGGGTAATGCCGGCGCGGGCGAACAGCAAACGTTGTTGCGTCTTCAGATAGGGTAATTGCTCCACCAGCCCGAGGGCCAGCGAATGGTGGGAGGAAGGGTTTTGCAGGGCCTCGAGCACCGACGGCACGTCGGCGGCGGTCATCGGCCCGAAGCCGAGCCGGCCTTGCGGGCTGTCCACTTCCAGCAGCGGCTCCAGCCAGTACAAACCACGGGAGCTGGTGCGTTGCAGTTCCAGCGGCAGGTTGCTTTCTTTCGCCTGAGTGATCAGCGCCGTCGACACCTCATCGGCGCCCACGGCACGGGCCAGGGAATCGGCTGGCAAATAGAGAGTGGGCATCATGCGTCCTCCCGGCAGGCGTCCAGCAACGCATCCAGCCGCTCGGCACTGAGCCGCGCATGCACCCGGCCATCGAGCTCCAGGGCCGGCGAGCAGGCGCAGGCGCCCAGGCAATAAACCGGGCGCAAGCTGATGTTGCCATCGGCGCTGCTGCCGTGATCATCGAGCTGCAAGCGCTCGCGCAACTGCGCCGCCAGCTGCTCGGCCCCACGGCTCTGGCACGACTCGGCGCGGCACAAACGCAGAATGTGCCGAGCGGGCGGGGCGGTGCGAAAATCATGGTAAAAACTGATCACCCCGCGCACCTCCGCCTGACTCTGGTTCAGCGCGTGGGCAATCTCGGGCACGGCGGCATCCGGGATATACCCGATGCGTTCCTGAATATCATGAAGAACCGGCAACAGCGCCCCCGCCGAGCCCGCATGGCGCTCCAGCAGGCTGTTAACCACGGACAGGTGCAAACTCTCATCAGGCATTGCGCAATCCTCACGGTCACGGACACACCAGATGGTTGTCGGTTGTCCGAAAGTGTCGGCTGCGGCACTCGCCACGTCACGATTCGTGGCATCTAACGGCCGGCGGCCAGGGCACCCTGAGCGGGCATCTTGTTGTGCCCGGCACGGTCTTCGCCGCGCCTCTGAAGGGCATAAAAGCCAGATTGCCACGACGCCCTGGCTTTAAACGCACCAAAGCGACGTGCTCAGTTCTGTCTACGACTCTCCATTGAGTCTAGATGAGGACCCAATGCCCGGCAGGGCTTGTCGATATAGCCTGTATACCAACCGCCAGGCTTGATAAACAGCATCAGAAGGGTAGGCAAATCTACGGCGCAGAGCTGGCTGCGCAAAAACCTTGAAACACATTAGCCCCAACCCGTGGGGATCGCATCGCCCTAATCGCGAGCGGGCTCGCTTGTTCCACATTGCCCTGCGTTACACAGGGCCATTGTGGGAGCGGGCTTGCCCGCGATGGACTTCAACGATAACGCTGATAACCAGACACCCCGCAACAAAGCCCTTCCAGCCGGAACTACGCTTTCTAACGGGCGCTCACAGGATGTCCTTCAAATACTGCCTCAAAGCCCCCACCGGAACACCAAGCTCCCCCATCGTCCCCACACAACTCACCTCAGCCGCCAACCGCTGCAACTCCCGCCCCAACGGCTTCTCCACTCCACCCACAGCCTCCATCGCCAACCCTACGCATTCCCCCACCTTCATCTGGATCCCCGCCACATCGCCACGCTTTACCAGCAGCTCAAACACATCCCGCTGGTAATCCCCCATCACCAGGTCATCGCGCAAAATCGGGCTCTGGTCTTCCGATTCATAAGCCAGTTTCAGGGAGAAGAGGGCGACGGTTTCTAGCTGTGATTCCATGGGCCAGGCCTTTTCAAGGGGGTGGTGGGTTGTGGGCGCGCGATTGTACCGCTGTGGATAAAAACGTGGCACCGGGTTATCCACAGCCGCGTGATGGCCCGAAACCTGCCTGTCTGACCCGCGACAGGTCGTTACTGACTACGCGAACGGCACATCTGAGCCGAACCGCGTGGGTGGCTACCCCGATAATCGGACGTGAATGGACGAAATGGCGAGGTTCAGCATGACGAGTGTAACGACAGAGCAGGTCAGCCCGCAGACGCTGAGAAGGGTGATCGTGGCCGCCGGGATCGGCAATTTTGTCGAGTGGTTCGACTTCGCGGTCTACGGCTTTTTGGCGACCACCATCGCCCAGCAGTTTTTCCCCAGTGGCGACGCCAGTGCGGCGTTACTCAAGACCTTCGCCGTGTTCGCCGTGGCGTTTGCCTTTCGGCCGCTGGGCGGGCTCTTTTTCGGCATGTTGGGTGACAAGATCGGTCGCAAGCGCACCCTGGCGATGACGATTCTGTTGATGGCCGGGGCGACCACGTTGATCGGCCTGCTGCCCACTTATGCGGCGATCGGGGTGGCGGCGCCGATCCTGCTGTCGCTGATCCGTTGCGCCCAGGGCTTTTCTGCCGGGGGCGAGTATGCGGGCGCCTGTGCCTACTTGATGGAGCACGCGCCGAGGGACAAGCGCGCCTGGTACGGCAGCTTCATTCCGGTGTCGACGTTTTCCGCTTTCGCCGCAGCGGCGGTGGTGGCCTACGCACTCGAAGCCTCGCTGTCGGCAGAAGCCATGGGCAGTTGGGGCTGGCGCCTGCCGTTCCTGATCGCCGCGCCGCTGGGGCTGGTGGGCCTTTACCTGCGCTGGAAACTGGACGAGACGCCGGCCTTCCAGGCGGTGACCGAGGAACACTCCGTCGCGCATTCGCCGCTCAAGGAAACCCTGCGCAACCATGGTGCAGCCATCTGCTGCCTGGGCGCATTCGTGTCACTCACGGCGCTGTCGTTCTATATGTTCACCACCTACTTTGCCACCTACTTGCAAGTCGCCGGTGGGCTGAGCCGCGCCACCGCGTTACTGGTGTCGCTGATCGCCTTGTTGTTCGCGGCGGCGATCTGCCCGCTGGCCGGGCTGTATTCGGACCGGTTTGGCCGGCGAAAAACCGTGGCAACCGCCGGCGTCCTGCTGATTGTGGTCGTGTACCCCTCGTTCCTGATGGCCAGTTCCGGCTCGTTCGCCGCGTCCGTCGTCGGCGTGATGTTGTTGGCGATTGGCGCGGTGTTGTGCGGCGTAGTCACGGCGGCCTTGCTCTCGGAAACCTTTCCGACACGCACTCGCTACACCGCCTCGGCGATTACCTACAACATGGCCTACACAATCTTCGGCGGCACCGCGCCATTGGTCGCCACCTGGCTGATCACCACCACGGGCAGCAACCTGTCGCCGGCGTTTTACCTCATCGCGATTGCGCTGCTGGCGTTGGCGGGTGGGTTGGCGTTGCCGGAGACATCGCGCATTTCCTTGCATGACGTGCCGAGCGATGAAAAACGCGCCGGCATCAGCGCGACGGCGTAACGCCACTCAAAACCTGCGGGCGCACGGAGGCGCCTTCAGTCAGCGCAACGCTGTGAAGAGCTCGCCCGCACCTGCAATTGTGGGGCGAGGATGATCGATTTGGCGGGCTCGCCCTGGATGCGCTTGAGCAACAGCTCCACGGCGTGCCGGCCCATCTCCGCCAACTGCAAGCGCACGCTGGTGAGCGGCACGGTCAGTTCGTTGGCCAGGGTGATGTCGTTGAAACCCACGACGGCAATGTCCTTGCCCGGCATCAGTCCCTTGTCACGGGCGGCACCCATCAGGCCGATGGCCAGGAAGTCGTTGACCGCAAAAAACGCCTGAGGACGTGGGGTGAGCCCCAACAGGTACTCGCCTTGTTGATGGCCGGTAAGGCTGTCAAAAGGACCATTAACGGTCCACTGCGGATTCAACGTCAGGCCCTGCTCACGGTAGTAGCGAATGAACCCACGGGTACGATCAGCACCGGTGGACGCATGGCGCTCGCCCGCCAGTATGGCCACGTCACGATAGCCCAGCTCGAACAAATGTTGCGCCGCCAGCCAGCCGCCCAATTCGTCGTCGCTCGCTGCCGCCAGGTGGCCGGCAATCCGCCGGCTGGCCAGCACGTAGGGGATGTGTTTGCGTGTCAGCAAGTCCAGCAACGGCTGGCTGTCGCCCAGGTGCGAATCCGCCACGATCAGCCCGGCCACCGAACGGCGCAAGGCGTGCTCGGCACGGGCCAGTTGGCGGGGTTGCTGGTCGTCGGTATTGGAGACGAAGGTGAGGTAACCGGCCTGCTCGGCGGCAGTATCGATGCTGTCATAAATGGTCGCCATCACCAGGTCGGTGAGGCGGGGCATGAGCACGCAGATTTCCTGGCTCTTGCGCAATTTCAGGTTGGAAGCCTGGGTGTTTGGACGGTAATCCAGGGCCTCGGCCAGTGCGCGAATACGCGCCACCACCTCGGGCGACGCCGCACGCTCTACGCCGTTGGGGTCGCCATTGAGCACGCGGGACACCGTCGAGACGTGCAACCCGAGTTCAGCCGCCATGGATTTCAGCGTGGCGGGGCGAGATTGATTCGGCATGTGTGCGGGGCTTCCGACCGTCTGTTGTTAAGCCCCGGATTCTAACCCAAGGGCTGCATCCCCCCGGAAAAATCCTTTACCCAAACGATTGACTAAACGTTTTTCGGAATCTACATTCGGTCAACCCAAACGTTTGGGTAACACAATAAAAATACGCCGGACGCGGCCGACTTTTTGACCTCTGCCCTCATTTTGAAGAGTCAGACACCCATGAAAAGTGCAGCTATTCCGTCTTTCCGCTACCAGATTTTCTTCCTGATCATGCTGATGGCGTTGCTCAACTACATTGATCGCGGGGCCATTTCCTACGCTTCAGCGAGCATTCTTCCCGAGTACGGTTTCGACAAGGCTGACTGGGGCAACGTCCTGGGGTACTTCGGCTATGGCTACATCCTGGGCGCCTTGATTGGCGGCATCCTGGCCGACCGCTTTGGCGCCAAGCGCATCTGGCTGATCGCCGGCGCCACCTGGTCGATTTTCGAGATCTGCACCGCGTTTGCCGGAGACCTGGGGCTGGCCTTCATGGGCGGCTCGGCCATGGCGGGCTTCGCCACCATCCGCGTGCTGTTCGGCTTTGCCGAAGGCCCGGCCTATTCGGTGATCAACAAGAGCGTGGCCAACTGGGCGACCCCCAGGGAGCGCGGTTTTGTGGTGTCGGTGGGCCTGCTCAGCACGCCCCTGGGTGCGCTGTTGACTGCGCCGATTGCGGTCGGCCTGCAAACCCTCACCGGTGACTGGCGCAGCATGTTCGTGGTGTTGGGCGTGGTCAGCTTGGCGCTGTTGATCTTCTTCATGACGCGCTTCACCAACACCCCCGACGAGAACCCGCGTGTGTCCCGGGCCGAGCGCGACTACCTGCGCCAGGAACGCGCGGCGGCGGGCAATGCTTCAGCCCCTGCGGCGGCCACCACGTCGGTCTGGCATTTCTTCAAGAACAAGGACCTGCTGCTCAACGCGGTCGGTTACTTCTCGTTTGTGTACGTGACCTTTTTGCTGCTGACCTGGACGCCCAAATACCTGCAGGACCAGTTCCACTACAACCTGTCGTCCCTGTGGTACATGGGCATGATCCCCTGGACCGGTGCCTGCTTTACCGTGCTGCTGGGCGGCAAGATTTCCGACCTGCTGCTGCGCCGCACCGGCAACCTGAAAGTGGCGCGCAGCTGGCTGGCTGCGACTTGCCTGCTGTTGACCACCCTGTGCTTCATCCTCGTATCGCAAGCGCAGACCGTATGGGGCGTGATTGCCCTGATGACCGTGGCCAACGCCCTCAACGCGCTGCCCAATTCGGTTTACTGGGCCGTGGTGATCGACACCGCGCCGTCCAACCGCGTCGGCGCCTACAGCGGCATGACCCATTTCATCGCCAATACCGCGTCGTTCATCGCGCCCATGCTGACTGGCTACCTGACCTTGCACTACGGCTACTCGTCGATGTTCGTCGCGGCGGCGGTCGCTACGGCACTGGGCATGAGCGCGATGCTGATGGTGCGCCCGGGCGCTCGGCAGGTTGCCGCTTCCCCACTACCCGCCGCTGTTTGATGGAGTCGTTTTTATGAGCCTGGCCAAGCCCGTTCATGTTGGACCCTTTCACGGCCAGTCAGTCGTCACACTGGCCAAAGACTTGCGCGCCGGCACCCTGACCTGTGTGCAAATGACACAAGCCGCCCTGGACAGCATCGAACGCCTGAACCCGACGCTGAACGCCTTCGTTCACGTCGATGCCGCCGTGGCGCTGGCCCAGGCGCGCAAGGCTGACGCGTTGCTGGCGCAGGGCATCGACCTGGGCCCGCTGCATGGCATCCCGGTGGCGATCAAGGACAACATCGACACGTTCGACCACGTTACCACCTATGGCTCGGCGCATTTCGCCGGCTTCCGGCCCAGCCGTGACGCGTTGTGCGTACAACGCCTGCGTGAGGCGGGGGCGGTGATCCTGGGCAAAACCCTGACCCACGAATTCGCCTACGGCCCGACGGGTGATCGATCGCTGCAAGGCGCGGCACGCAACCCGTGGGACGCCACCTGCATCACCGGCGGCTCCAGCGCCGGCAGCGCGGCGGCGGTGGCCAGTGGCATGGTGCCCTTGGCGCTGGGCACCGACACGGGCGGGTCGATCCGCATTCCGGCGGCATTGTGCGGCGCGGTCGGCTTCAAGCCGTCGTTTGCCAGCGTGCCGCTGGACGGCGTGTTCCCGCTGTCCAGGAGCCTCGATCACGTGGGGCCCATCGCCAACCACGTCGAAGACGCGCGCGCGTTGTATGAAGTGCTGGCAGGGCGTCCATGCAAGCAATCGCCCCCGGATCGCCCGCTGCGGGTGGGCTGGATCACCACCGGCAGCTTCGGCTCGGTGGACCCCGAACTGGATCGACAAATCTACCTGGCGGCGTCGCGACTATTTGGCGACGCGCTACAGGAAACCGCGGAACTGCAACCCCTGGCCGCCGAAATGAAACAAGCCTTGCTGGCGCTGCAACGCGCCGAGGCCTTTGAGGTGCACGCCGAACGCATGCAACAGGCACCACAACAATTCGACCAGGAAGTGCGCGAGCGCTTGGAGTTATCAGCCGAAGTCCGAGGCTGGCAATACATCCGCGCCCAAGCAAAACAGGCCGCACTCAAAGCGACCATGGCACAGCTGTTTGAGCACTACGATTTGCTGGTCTCCCCCAGCGTGCCCATCACCGCAACACCCATCAATGCCCGCGAAGTGCAGGTCGGCAACCAGACCCTCGACGTTCGCGCCGCCGTCCTCAGCTACACCAGCCCCTGGAACCTCACTGGCCTGCCTGCCATCAGCCTGCCCGCAGGCCAGGTAAACGGAATGCCCGTCGGTCTGCAAATCATCGCCGCTGCCGGCGACGATGATCGACTGCTTCAAGGGTGAGCCGGCGATTTCAGGCGGACTGAAACCGCGCGACCGGTTCCTCGGTGGCATTAAACAACCATATCCGTAGGACTTTTGGTCGCTCCTACCGCGAACTTTCCTGTTCTTTCCTCAAGCCGCAGATTTCGTGCTGCATTGGCTTAAGCTCCCGCCGCATTATTCCCCCAGCAGCTTGATCAAGGCTCGCTGGGGGCTCTGTTTGAGATCCGAAAACGGAGAGTCGACTGACGGTCGCAAGCGTTCCGGACGCGACCGAATGCAAGGGAGAAAACACTTTGAACGAAGGCTATTTCATCGGTAAAGGCGACAAGACCACCTGCGGCGGCGTGGTCATGGATGGAAACTCTCGAATCAATATGCACGGCCTGTTGCAGTCCTTTGAGGGTGATCGGGTCTCCTGTGGAGTGGATGGGCAGACCTACGGAATCGTCGGCGGCATTCCTTTTATGAGCGGTAACGGTCGGCGGATGGCCGGCACCCTGCACAGCGCCAGCAATTGCCCCTGCAAAGCCCAGCTGGTGCCCTCTTTAACCGCGGCAAGCTACCGAACAGAGGGCCGTGCAGCGCAACCACACAGCCGGGCCACCCAATCGGTCTCGCCCATTGCGGCTCGGCACACCGCAGCACCACCACAATCCACATTCGCAGCAGCCACCCGCTCGACCCCGGCAACATTCGGTGGCCCAGCAGGCCAGGAACCCGGCTTCTACATCGTGCCCAAAAACACGACCCGTCAGGCGCTTGAGACCACGCTACTCCCCTCGCCCGACGCCGCCGTGATGAACAAATTCAGGACACTCAACCCGGGTCGTGAGGATGTCAAAGCGGGCTCGATGATCGTGCTCAGCGACCCGAACAACTTCCAGTGCACCCGTGAAGAAGCGTGGCTGATGGAAGCCGCCGCCAAGACACAGAACGCCCTCAAAACGCTGAGTGCCGATGAAGCGGACTTCATGGCTCGTCACTATGCAGAAATCTCCACGTTCCTGTCGCACGGCTCGACTGGTGTTGGCCTGGCCCCTGCCTCGTTTGCCAGCCACCTGAAAAACGTCGAGTACCTACTCAAAGACATGGAAAGCCTGCACCACAGATCATTCCAAACCCACGGCCATCTGCGATCGCCGGAGTTCTTCGCCGAACGCCAGCGCCTGCTGAAGATGCTGGACAACAGCCTGAACGGCCTGACCAAAATCAGCACCGGTTTCCCGGACCACCCTAACCTTAAAAGCGCGCTGGGCATCTCCACCAAAAGCCTGGTTCACCAGTGGAGCAAGGCTGGGATAGCAGGACAGATACCCGGTTACGCGACACATCTTGAGGGCGTGGCCAAGGCGTCCAGGTATGTTCAATACGGCGGATGGATTGGTACGGCGATTGGGGGTGGGGCTTCGTATATGAAGGTTCAGGATGTTTGCACGGCGGGGGAAGCTGAGGCTTGTGAGCGGGTGAAGTTTACGGAGACTGGGAGTTTTTCTGGTGGTTTCGCTGGAGGGGCTTTGGTGGGAATGGGTGTTTCGGCTGGATTACCGGCGACTATCTGCGTGGGACTAGGTGTGCCGACCGCGGGAGCTTCGTTAGCAATTTGTGGAGTACTAGTTGCCGGAGCGGCAGTTGTTGGAGTTGGTGCATTAGGAGAAACAATAGGAGAAAAGATAGGCGACAAAATTTACGAGGCGAGTAAATGAGTTTAAATACAGTTGATACCATATTCCTCACGGCAGGCCTGGTTAACTTTTTCGGAATATTTATTTGGTTTGGAATTGCGCTATACCTGTCTTACACTCATATGGAGAGTATGCTTATCTCTCTGAAAAATTGCTCAGCAATAACACGTCGAACGCCACTAAAACACTTTGGCCCGGTAGGCAGACTTCTATTGTTTGGGGGGATCTCAGGAATAGTGACCTTTCCCGGGTTTTATCTGAAACATGGTGGTGTCAGCCTGGACGATTTGAAAGCACTGCCTATCGCACTGAAGCGACAACTAGCACTAATGCAATGGACTTTATGGGCATTAATCGGCTTAATGCTTTTACTTTTCTTATTCGGGAAGTTTGCAGGAATTATCGATTGAATTCAGTAGAGATAGTGATTTCTGAAGATTCTGGACAACAGCCTGAACGGCCTGACCAAAATCAGCACCGGCTTCCCGGACCACCCCAACCTCAAAAGCGCGCTGGGCATCTCCACCAAAAGGCTGGTTCACCAGTGGAGCAAGGCTGGGATAGCAGGACAGATACCAGGTTACGCAACGCATCTTGAGGGCGTGGCCAAGGCGTCCAGGTATGTCCAATACGGCGGGTGGATTGGTACGGCGATTGGGGGTGGGGCTTCTTATATGAAGGTTCAGGATGTTTGCACGGCGGGGGAAGCTGAGGCTTGTGAGCGGGTGAAGTTTACGGAGACTGGGAGTTTCGTGGGCGGCGTTGTAGGAGGCGTAGCAGTAGGTGGAATCCTTTCAGCAAGTAATTTAGGTGGCCTTTGCATTGCTCTAGGCGTTCCATCTGGCGGTACAGGAACAATAGCGTGCGGACTCCTAATTTCTGGTGTTGGAGCCTTTGCTGGGGGAGTGTTAGGTGATAAAGGTGGCGAGGGTTTCGGGGAGATGATCTATGAGTATGTCAAATGACCACCGCCCTTTCCGTCGCAAGCCTTTTGTGTGGCGTAGTACTTATCGGGATGTTTTTTTGGATCGTTTTTGCGCTGTATCTTTATCGTACCAAGATAGAATTTTTATTAACTCTTCTCAAAAATAACGCAGCGATCAGGGAACGTATGATTTTCAATTTCGGCATCTGGGGAAAAATCGCACTTATTGGGGCGGTCGCTGGAATTGTTACGTTCCCTAGACTTTTCGTAATTAGCGGAGGCATCAGCAGTGAAGAACTGACAAGTATACCCCTGCCTCTCAAGAAAAAATTAGCACTGCTTTCTTGGAGTTCCGTGATATTGGTTACGTCCTTGATTTGCGCTGTGTCAATCACTGAGGTCATTAAAATGTACGGGATTTAAAACACCCGAAAGCCATTCGATATGCGCGCAGGTAGCAGTAACCGCTTTTATAGTCCGACGCGCCCACTTAAGATACTCCACAACAGCCTGAACGGGCCTGACCAAAATCAGCACCGGCTTCCCGGACCACCCGAACCTCAAAAGTGCACTGGGCATCTCCACCAAAAGCCTGGTGCATCAATGGGCCAAGGCTGGGGTAGCAACATGCCTTTTTTGTAGGAGCGAGCCTGCTCGCGATGGTCTTCAACGATAACGCCAATACCCAGACACGCCACCGTCCCCATCCCAACCAAACCCACCCCACAACCCAACGCCAGCCGCTACCCCGCAGCCTCTTCCCTCAGTCGCCCGCGTCGCCGCACGCCCCCCGATCCCACTCCAACACCTTCACCGCATCATCCACCAACGCCTTACTCATCGACGCCAGATAATGCGCAGCCCAAGCGTGATAATCCGAATACCGCGCATAAGCCGCATCCTTGCTCAGCGCCTTGGCCAGAAACAGAAAATCAGAAGCCATGCCCAACGCATCCACCAGCGGCACACCGCGAGTGACATGGAACAGCGGATCGTCAGAACCGGTGGAGTAAATGGCCGGGGTCAAACCGATGGTTTTGAGTTCGGATGGCTCGGTCATTCGACACCTCCGCAAATGCAGGGGTGATGGGGGAGGGTGATACGTGGACGGGAGAGCCAGATTACAGACGGATTTGTCTTGGTCATGATCAACTTCCTTGATTGAAAGAGCTGTCACGAGCCTTCTCACGGGCTTGGGTGACAGCCGTGCGCGGGGTGAGAAACCGGCAATCAAGGTAACCGGTAGACCCGAAGGTCTCCCACGCACGGCCGCCATAAAGCCTAATCGCGGACGAAAAAAAACGCCACGACAGGTTTTGCGGCGCTCTTGCGCCTTGATTGTTGCGGGCTCTCACACCCGGCCGCTGAATTGGCAGCGACGTAATGAGGTTATCGCGCAGATTCTATTCACGCAATCGTGGAAATGACTGGTCATCAACTGGCTTTTTTGCGCATAAAATCCAATTAAATCAATACATAAGCAGCGCTTTGGTAAACCGATCAAGGTCCGATACGAAACTCGTTGCAACAAACCGAACCACCTGTCGCGGGTTACATATTCCCACTTCGACGCGTTGCCGATTTACGCCATAATCTTGCGCTTCTTATCGAACTCTAAACCGGTGGTTTCGCCACTCGACTAGTCTGTAGTCGCCTCCACCCAATCTTTAACAGCCATGGAGAAAGGCAATGCCGGATAATGGGTACCCGCATCATCTAAAGGTATCGGCCAAGTATGTTTCCGGACGTCTCTGGGCATCTGACTTGCCTTCGACCCTATGAGCCAAGCCGCCCTGGTCAATCCGACCCTGCTCACCTGGTCCCGTGAGCGCGCAGGCCTCTCCGCTGAGCAGGTGGCGAAAAAACTGCCCGTGAAAGCGGATCGAGTGCAGGAGTGGGAAGCGGGCGAAACTAAACCGACATTTCTCCAGGCGCAAAAGTGGGCAAGCCTCGCTCATATCCCCTTCGGCTTTCTGTTTCTTCAAAAGCCGCCTGTCGAGCAACTACCTCTCCCTGATCTGCGGACAGTGGGCGGGTTAACCCCTGAACGTCCCAGCCTGGAATTGCTCGACACGGTAAGAGACGCCATACGCAAACAAGACTGGTACCTCGAATACCTGCAGCAGCACGAGCATCAACCGCTGCCATTTGTAGGTCGTTACACAAACCGATCCTCTGTCGGCGACGTCGTAAACGATATCCGCAAAACCCTGGGCGTAAATCCCGAAGCCACCAAGCTTGATTACGATAAATACAGCCGCGCCTTGATCGACGCTGCTGAAAAGGCCGGCATTCTGGTAATGCGCAGTGGGATTGCTCTGGGCAATACCCGTCGGAAACTTGAAGTCAGCGAATTCCGCGGCTTCGCGATCTCCAACACCTTTGCCCCGGTCGTTTTCATCAACAGCTCTGACGCTCCCGCCGCCAGACTGTTTACCCTGCTTCACGAACTGGCCCACATCTGGATCGGCAGCAGCGGCGTTTCGGACGGGGATAACGCAAACGGTCGAGACGAAGAACGCTTCTGCAATGCCGTCGCAGGCGAATTCCTGGCTCCCGAGACCCAGTTCCGCGCGCTCTGGAATGCTCATGCCGACTGGGAAGCCAACCTGGCGCCGCTATCCACCCGTTTCCACATCAGTAAACTCGCCATCGGCCGTCGTGCGTTGGACCTCGGATACATCAGCCAAATCCAATACAGCGATTACTATCGAAAAATCCTCAAAGCCTTTCAGGATAAAAAAGATGGCGCGGGTGACTACTACCGCAACGCCACCGCCAAAAACAGTCCGCGCCTGAGCAGGGCCGTGCTGACCGAGACAATGAGCGGCCGGATGCTGCTGCGCGATGCGGGCCATCTGCTCGGCGTGCAACCTGCCAAATTAAGGACCCTCGCCAGCAGAATCACGGAATGAAGCATCTACTCGACGCAAACACGCTGATTGAAGCCAAGAACCGCTATTACGGCATGACTATTTGTCCTGGCTTTTGGCAATGGTTGCTGCTGAAAAATGAAGCGCTGGATCTAGCCAGCATCGTGCCGGTCATGGATGAAGTGACAAAAGGGAATGACGAACTGGCGGGATGGGTGAGAGAGAACGCCGGATTCTTCCGAATCATTACCGACGAAGACACTCAGCAGGCATTTGCGCTGATCGCTGGGCTGGTGGCTGATCAATCCCCCAGGATGAGAGTTGGCGCCATGGAAGAGTTCCTCGCGGGTGCTGATCCGTGGTTGATTGCGAACGCAATGGTAACGGGTGCCACTGTCGTGACCCATGAGGTATTGAATCTCGAGTCCAAGCGGAAATTCATTATCCCCAATATATGCCAGCAACTCGATGTGCCTTTTCTAAACACCTTTGAACTGCTGCACAGGCTTGATGCGAGATTCGTGCTTTCAGCCTAAGCACAACGCGCCTCTGTAGGAGCGAGCATGTCGAGGCGTCGAACCGTCGCGATGGACGCCAACGATAACGCTGAAAACCAGACACCCCGACAGCGCATCCAACTCCAACACACCTTCATTGTGGGAGCGAGCCTGCTCGCGATGGTCTTCAACGATAACGCCAATACCCAAGCACGCCACCATCACCAGCCCACCTCAACCAACCCCGCCCCCACAGCCCAACGCCTGCCGCTACCCCTCAACCTCTTCCTCAGCCGCCGCCCGCGTCGCCGCACGCCCCCGATCCCACTCCAACACCTTCACCGCATCATCCACCAACGCCTTACTCATCGACGCCAGATAATGCGCAGCCCAAGCGTGATAATCCGAATCCCGCGCATAAGCCGCATCCTTGCTCAGCGCCTTGGCCAGAAACAGAAAATCAGAAGCCATGCCCAACGCATCCACCAGCGGCACACCGCGAGTGACATGGAACAGCGGATCGTCAGAACCGGTGGAGTAAATGGCCGGGGTCAAACCGATGGTTTTGAGTTCGGGTTGCTCGGTCATTGGACACCTCCGCAAATGCAGGGGTGATGGGGGAGGAGGAACGTGGACGGGAGAGCCAGATTACAGACGGATTTGTACTGCACATAGTGAAGCTCCTTAATTTCAAGAGCCGCCACAATTCGTTACCAAGCGAATGGGTGGCAGCTGTGCGCAGGTTGGTAAACCGGGAAATCAAGGAAACCGGCACGTCCGAAGACGTCCCACGCACAGCCGCCATAACGCAGATCGCAGGCGAAAAAAAAGCGCCTGCGAACGCAGAGCACTGTTGCGCAGTGATTTACCTCGGGTTACCAAGCCCGGCCGCTGAATTGGCAGCGACGTAAGGAGGTTATCGCCCGAAAGGCTTTCCCGCAACCGTCAGCATCACGGATGATAAATCAGCCCCACGCCGGAAAAAACTCAGAGGAATCAAGGCACAACAGCACTTCTGTAGGCATGCGGGTGTATATCACGAAAACCATTGAAACAAACCTCTGTCAGGTGGCAACACTTTGCCTCTACCGGCAAACCGCTGCACTTAAAACCCCCTGCCAATCAGCAAACGCCACGCAAAACAACACTCCAACCAATTGGCCTGCCTTTTGCTCAACCGCTCATTACCCACAAAGGAGCGGCAACATGATCGGAAGCAACCTCCCCATGCTGGACTACGTCAAAGAGTTCAGAAAGTCACTGGAAAACGGAACAGTAAAGACCGCCCGATTCGAGCTAACCAACGCGACCCCGGAAGCACAGGCGAAGCTCGATCAACGGTTTATCCAGGACGAGATAGACCTAAAACAGCTGATAAAACACCACCAGGCCAACCCAAGCTGGGCAACGTTCGATGATCAGAACAATTCCGTCGAATTCCCCGATGTGCAGTCCCTCAGCAAGAGCGATGCGTCGCACATATTAAACGGCCTCAAGCACCTGATGGAGATCGGACGTTTGGAGGGGAAAACCATCAACGCTACAAATGGCGGTCTGTCGACTAACGACGTAGCGGACTATAAAGACTGGTTGTTGGCTCGTATGGGGGTAGATGAAACGGCGTAAGCCCCGAGGCAGAAGCCAGCGTGCCGTCAGCGCAGCCCGGGATATTTCAAGTCAACATGAAGATGACTCAAGGTTTGAGAGCAACTCCCACGATGTGCACTAAGCTCGCCTAAAATTAAACCCGAGAGGCCGGCGTTTTCGGCTACCTATGAGTGGGACTGATTTGGGAAAGAACGCTCTGGATAGCAAGCGATTTATGGACGACTGCTCTTGGCTGACGGCAGGCTCCCACCAACGGCACTTTTGTGGGAATCATTCCAGAGAAGCAGTGGGTGTCTTTGATGCTTCTCTGGTAGCCCTATATTGACAACAGACGCCATCACACTCGGCTTTTCACTTATTTCGCAAGGAGCTAAGTCTTTTCAACGACCATCGTCTGACGCCTTCAGAAAATGTAGGACGAGGAGGCCAGACAGTGATTCTTTCGAAATCTATTTCTAAAGCGTCGCCGACAAAGCGCCCTCTAAAGGTGCGGACATCAGTGTAGACCGTATCACCCGTTCTACTTAGAAATGGGGTTCGCGAGACCGCGTTTAAGTCGTTTTCAGTTCGCGTGTATGGCACCGGGCTGCCAACATCGAGACCGGCGCCTTTCATGTAGGAGTCAAATTTTTTGAGTACATCATCCGGTTTTTCTACGGTGCGCCAATAGATGAAATGGCCGTCGTCAGTAAATACCAAATAAACGTGCCAAGGGGCGGTGGCTGGTCTCTCTCCTTCGGAATACCACACTCGCTCGCGCACATCAGAACTGACGCTTGTTGTGCAACCAGAGAGGAGCATTAGGCAAAACGTAGCAATCAATAAGCGAATCATATTTCCTTCCTTGAGTTAACTATCCAACTCGAAGCGTCGCACGCAGGCTGGCTCTAAGAATTTTTATCCACTTCTGCCTTGCCGATCCGTAAAAGTGGTTCAGTACTCTTAACTCAAGCACTGCCGCGAAAACGCAGAGCGCCAAAAGCCAAGACTGAAGACTCGCTTACGATGGAGTCACCCCGACAGACCTGCGCTTACAAAAGCGAGCTCAAAATCATCCCGAAGGATATATGGAACGCCTGGAAGCCGCGAGGACACTGACCTTAGCCACAATTGAGCGTTATACGTGCCAATCGATGCAGCTGCATTCGAGGTCCGTCAAGCGATGACACTTTGAACCTTTCATCTATTGGAGTATGGGGAATTGATCTTCATTCCTCCGTGCATTTTTTTTACACCCGGCTCCATACCCGCCGGGCACGCGCCCTGAAAGCTGCCATTAATCACTGTGTGTTGTCTTTCAATTTTTCCATTTAGCTCAAACGACGTATCGGCCGTCAGTACATAGGATTTCGCAAGGTCGCCTTTGAAAGATCCGGCCATAATCGCTTCAGGGCAGCGTGATTTGAAATTGTAGCTATCGGCGTTACCGCTTTTAGATTCGATTTTGCACTCCTGTTCGAAGTCACTCCACAGGTCGTCATCTATAAGCCTGTCTTTCTCATGGTCGACGCATATTTCCCAAGAAAACGGCGAGGTGGACGGAGTAACCTTCCACAAACCTGAAGCGCGTTGCAGACGCAGCGATGGTTCAGCGGCTGACGCCAACAATGTTACTGAGAAAGCAATTGCAGTCGACAACAATATGGCGAAGTACTTCATCCCGCATCCTATTTGTAGATGATCACGTTGAGCAGGAAACTTGAAAAACAAGTGCTCCTCGCTTGGAAAGAGTCATTGATTCACAGCTGCGCGCCTAAACTGCCCACGGCATGGTCAGCGTTACTCGCGTAGCCCGCAATTCTCAATGTGCCCCAGCGCATGCTCAACGAATTATCGCCATCACCGACGCCGGTGACCAAGGATTGATTGCGCTGCGGGCGTGCCAAGCGTACGTCAGAGTTGTGGCCCCCTGAGCACTTTAAGTTCCATGAGCAACCGTTGATTCTCCCTGAACAGGTGGTCGCGCTGTTCGGTAACAAGGTCGATGGGGCGAAAACTCACATTTTCGGACGCCTCATAGCTCCTGGATGATATGCGTCCAAGGGCTTCCCGCAGTTCTGCCTCTGTTGCGGCCTTCTCAGTAGCGAGCAGGTCGTTCATCTGAACAAGGCCAGCGACATTGGCTCTCGCTTTACGCAACATCACTCCAGCCTGGATGAGTTCGTCCTCAAGCAGGGCGCACGGGTGTTGGTACATTTCCAGGAGCGTAGGGCATCCGAGCCACTCGCAGGCGTTCTTTTCGCCTTCGGTTTCGCCCCATGCGACTGCTTGGGCGTAGGCCGTCGCTGCATCAGTGTCAGCTTGGCGAGCTTTGGTCATGACCTCCCGTTAGTCGGCCACGAGCGAATCACAGTTCAGGAGGTTTGCGCGACGTGCATTTCTTCGGGGGGATGGAAGACATCATTTACAGATGAATAGGAAGGTCGGGAGTCTCTTGAACGGGCGCCGGCTTTTTGGAAGTGCAAATGCCGTTTGCACGCGCCGCACTACCGCATGTGCTGAGAAAGTGCTCTCCCGTAGACCCTCCACTGGTAAAACGACTGAGAGAGACATCCAACCCGCTTCGCCTAACACGTCTCGACCGACGCTGACAGCACGCAAGCGAGGACCGACACAAAATCCAGACACAAAAAAACCGGCTCAACTGGCCGGTTTCTTCATTCCGAAAGCCCGGTAGTGGCTTTCGTCTACTGCTATATGGTGCCCCCGAGGGAGACTCGCTTTCACTAGATAAATCAAGGTCTGTAGCTTGATTCCAGCTTCTGGGATACACGTCGGGATACACAATAAAGTTTGCTAGTTGAGGCTCAGTCTAAAAGACCCTCATTCAGATATCGAGAGTTTCCTGGGTAAGAGGCGCAGTGGATACTCCTCGGCTGGACCTAGCGGTCGCAATTCTGCTCTGGGGAATTAAGAACTGTGGCGATCGCTGCCTCAAGGTCGTCAATCGACCATGGCTTCTCCAAATATAACGTCGAGGGAGGAACGACCACTGGCTCTAAACCGTACCCAGATACCAAGATTGCGGGTACGTAGGACCACTGTTCGTGAACATCTCTAATGAAATCGGCCCCCGAAAGCCGACCGGGCAGACCGTAATCTGTGATTATGAGCGGACACTGCTTTTCCGTTCGTTGCAGGTAGTTGAAAGCGTCATCAGCACTGGCAAATGAAATAGACGGGACGCCGAACTCCTCAAGCACCGTGCTCATAAGCACGCGCAAGGTGGGATCATCCTCAATGACGATCACATCTCCCTGTAAGCTTGCCAGCTCTTTCTTATTCACTCGGTGGATCCTGATCCGGGGCAAGACGAATAGCTGTTTGCTCAGCGGAAATATTCTGCATCCTCCTCCACAGCGCTTGCCAGCCCTTTTTCCTCAACTTCGGCTTTCTGAACATTAATTCTAGACGAGCCTCTTCGATTGCCAGACGACGGTGGCCGATAGCGCTGTAGGATCGTGCGAGCACTATGCTGCCAGGGGACTGCATGTGCGAAGCACTGCTGAATGGGGTTGGCCCAGCCAAAAAAAACGCCGGGGACCCTGAGGATATTTGAAGGGTACGGGGTCGGAAACCCGCGACATCTTGTTAGCGGCAGATCTCCCACCTTATTGAAATTTCAACGTTGAAATTGAAAGGATCCTGACGAAAAAGGGGCATCGTTACCGTGACGGCAAAGATGCCCCTTTGTGTTGCTGATAACGCACGCACGGTGCTCGTCAACAAGGTCAACTCCGTCAACCTGTCAACCAACTTCAAAAATCCAGCCGCTAACACGAACGCGCGGGTTCTTTGCCCCGTGTCCTTCGAGTTTCCTCAGGGTCCCCGGCAATTTTCCAAGACCCTGTGCATTTGCACTGGTGAACTGCTTGTTCACTCGGTTCACCTGTTCACTAAGCTGGGCGTTTTTGCGCTAACACGATCACGCGGGTTTCCGACCCCGTGTGTGTCTCAATGCCTCAGGGGCCCCCCAGTCCAGGCTCTCCATCGCTGAGGGAGCTATTTCCAACGGGGAGTGGGGTAGATGCCTGCCAAAAGCCGTGTAACGCGTGTTACAGGTGTAATGAAATCCGATATGTTATTGAAATATAAGGATAAAATACTAGTAACACCGGCGTCTGTTTTCTCGCAGGAGCGGTGTAACTTTCAGAATCGGTGTAACGCATTTGCCCAATACAGAGAAAGCGTATCTCAGGAGGTAATGGACGCTTGAGACTCAAGCGTGAACGGCAAGTGAACTCAAAGGTTGTGTTCAATATATGAATATGCGTATATTCGATTATCCATATGTTTGAGCGCAACACATGATTACTCCACCAGAAGTATTTAAGAGCTTGGCCGACGAGACTCGTGTCCGGGCCATTCTGCTCATCTCCGATCAGGGTGAACTTTGTGTCTGCGAATTAATGTGCGCACTTGACGACAGTCAACCAAAGATCAGCCGCCACCTCGCCCAACTGCGCGGCAGTGGTCTACTGCTCGATCGCCGTCAGGGTCAATGGGTTTACTACCGCCTCAATCCGGATCTGCCTGTGTGGATTCGCGAGATTCTGCAAGTGACGTCAAAGGCGAACGCCGATTGGCTCAAAGACAACTCTGCGCGCCTGCAAAGCATGGATGGACGACCTGTCCGAGATGCCGCCTGCTGCTGAATCCTGATCGAGTGAGGCCTCAATGTTCATTGCTGTTGCAGTTTTCGTCTTCACCCTAGTTTTAGTGATATGGCAACCCAAAGGGCTCGGTGTCGGTTGGAGCGCGACACTCGGTGCTCTGATTGCGCTGGCACTAGGTGCCGTTTCGCTTCAAGACATCCCCACAGTCTGGACCATCGTCTGGAACGCGACCGCCACCTTCATCGCGGTGATCGTTATTAGTTTGTTGCTGGATGAGGCAGGCTTTTTCGAGTGGGCTGCTCTGCATGTGGCGCGATGGGCGAAGGGGAGTGGTTATCGATTGTTCGCGTTTTGCGTGTTGTTGGGGGCGGCGGTGTCTGCGGTATTCGCCAATGACGGTGCGGCGTTGATCCTTACGCCTATCGTCATGTCGATGTTGCTCGCACTCCGGTTCTCACCGGCCGCAACGCTGGCGTTTGTCATGGCCGCCGGTTTCATTGCCGACACTGCGAGCCTGCCACTGGTGGTCTCTAACCTGGTCAACATAGTGTCCGCCGATTATTTCGAATTAGGCTTCGCCGAATACGCGTCTGTAATGGTGCCGGTGAGTCTGATCAGTGTCGCCTCTACCTTGTTGATGCTGTTTCTATACTTCCGCAAAGATGTACCGCCTAGCTACGCGCTGGAGGCTTTACAGGACCCAAAAGCTGCAATACGCGACCGCGCCACGTTCATCGTCGGTGGCTGGACGCTGTTGATTTTGCTTGTAGGATTGTTTGCCCTTGAACCGCTGGGCATTCCCGTTAGTGCAGTTGCGGCTGTGTGTGCGGCGACACTCTTCGCCGTTGCGGCCAGGGGCCACAAGATCTCGACTCGACGGGTGCTGCATGACGCTCCGTGGCAAGTCGTGGTGTTTTCTCTCGGCATGTATCTGGTGGTTTACGGTTTGAAGAATGCCGGCTTGACCGATTACCTCGCCCGCATACTTGGCGATCTGGCCGGGCAAGGTTTGTGGAGCGCCACTATTGGCACCGGCCTGATCGCTGCGCTGCTGTCGTCCGTGATGAATAACATGCCCAGCGTGCTGATCGGCGCGCTGTCGATTCAGGCCAGTGGAGCAGAAGGGCTCATCCGCGAAGCCATGATCTACGCCAACATCATCGGTTGCGACCTTGGCCCGAAGATCACTCCTATTGGTAGCCTCGCCACACTGCTCTGGCTGCATGTGTTGGAACGCAAAGGTGTGCGAATCACTTGGGGTTACTACTTCAAAGTGGGCGTCATGCTGACTTTTCCGGTTCTGTTGATCACCCTCTCGGCTCTGGCTCTGCGCCTAAGTCTCTGACGCCCGCTAAAAGCGGCAGGAGTAATCTATGCGTTTCCTGTTTATGTGCACCGCCAATAGCTGCCGGAGCGTGCTCTCCGAAGGCTTGTTCAACCACATGGCGCCGGATGGAATGAGCGCAATCAGTTCGGGAAGCTTCCCCAGTGGACGCCTTAATCCTCGGGCAGTCAGCACCTTGAAAAGTCTCGGCGTTGACACCTCGAAGCTGTATAGCAAAGGCTCTGATAGCTTCACTGAAAACCCGCCGGATATTGTGATTACTGTCTGTGACAAAGCAGGGGGCGAGCCTTGTCCAGTTTATTTCGGATCTGCAATCAAGAGCCATTGGGGCTTGTCTGACCCGTCAGACGTAGAAGGCAGCGACGAGGAGATACAGGCGGCATTTAACGCTACGGTAGCTAGAATCCGTCAACGATTCGCCGCGTTGTTTGCTCTCGATATCGCGTCCCTCAGTCAGATCGAACTCAAGCAGAAACTGGATGAGATTGGAGAAATTTGATGAACGAGTACTCCAGCGAAAATCCGAATGACTTTCCAGGGCTTGACCTATCGCTGCTTGATATACCAACCCCCGCAAGACTTACAGAGAGGGACGCGTCTGGGCACAAACCGCGCATTCTTTTGCTGTATGGATCGACGCGGGAACGCTCGTTCAGCCGGTTGCTAACACAAGAGGCAGCGCGTCTCTTGGAGCTCATGGGCGCAGAAACGGCTATTTTCGATCCCTCCGGGTTGCCACTGCCAGATGATGCCCCTGTCGATCATCCGAAGGTGCGGGAACTGCGTGATATGGTGATGTGGTCAGAGGGGCAGGTTTGGTGCTCGCCTGAGCGTCACGGCTCGATGTCAGCAGTGTTCAAAGCACAGATCGACTGGATTCCACTTGCACTTGGCGCAGTCCGGCCTTCGCAAGGAAAAACTTTAGCATTGATGCAGGTCTGTGGTGGTTCGCAGTCATTTAACACAGTAAATCAGCTTCGCGTCCTTGGCCGCTGGATGCGCATGATCACGATACCTAATCAATCATCAGTGCCAAAGGCATTCCTTGAGTTCGACGAAGCGGGGCGGATGAAACCTTCTTCTTATTACGACCGTGTTGTAGATGTGATGGAAGAGTTGATGAAGTTCACCTTGTTGGTGCGCGGCAAAGAAAACTATCTGGTTGATCGTTATTCAGAACGCAAGGAGAGTGCCGAAGAGCTTTCCAAGCGCGTTAACCAGAAGTCTATTTAAGTGAGACGCTTCGCCATATAAGTTGCGGTGGCGGGACAGAGACTGCGGAACTCAAGAGTGTTTTGAATGGCGGTGGGCGCAGTAGCTCTATCACAAGCTTGAAAGCCATGGCGCTCAAAGAATAGAGCGGCGGTGGTTGTGAGGAGATGCAACGATTGCACCCCTTTACTCATGAGAAGCGTCTCCACTGATTTCAGCGCCTCTGAGCCGATGCCTCCGCCTCGGTTTAATGGCAAGACAAAAAAAGAACGCAACAGGCGATCCGCGGTGGAACCCTCTACGCCCGCATACCCCACCAACTGATCGCCTTGCTCAAGCTGAAAAAACTCACGGTCGGGTTCGTCGAGGTCTGCATGAGGCAGTCCTTCGATTCGTAGCCACTCCGTTAGCGAGTCCAGGTCATAGGGGGGAAATATTCAGATGCTGGAATTTGCGCATGAAACATCACCTCGGGGCCACGAATGAATACAAGCTGCCAAGTCAGAATTGCCGTTCCATCGGATGCAGCCGCCATACAAGCGATCTATGCGCCATTTGTTGAGCGTACCGCAATTTCGTTTGAGCTCGACCCACCCAGTATTGAAGAAATGGCTCAGAGGATCTCATCGACACTGGCCACCTATCCGTACCTTGTCGCAGAGCAAAGCGGCGAAGTGGTCGGTTACGCTTACGCGAGCCAACATCGTGCACGCGAAGCGTATCGTTGGTCGGTCGATGTGACTGTGTATGTTTCGTCGCAAGCCCACCGTAAAGGGATCGGCCGAGGTTTATACAACCATCTCTTGTCAATCCTTCAGGACCAGGGCTTTCACGCCGCGTATGCCGGAATCGCTTTACCCAATGAGGGCAGTGTTGGTTTGCATGAGTCTATGGGTTTTACGCCCATAGGAATATATCCTGAAGTCGGATTCAAGTTCGGTAAATGGCACGATGTTGGCTATTGGCGCAAGTCACTCAATACAGCGATGCCGCCCCGGCCAATCGTAGAATTTAGTAGTAAGCGTCTACAGGAAGATGCAAAGTGAATTTAAACTCTTAGTTTAAATGCGCCGGGGTTTCTTGTTTTCTGTTGCTTGGTACGACTGGCTCCGTATGTCTTGCCCAGTTTTTGAAGTTGCCAATAAATACGTGCTGTTTTTTTGTTCTACTCTTTTTTTGCCATGCTCAATAGTTTCTTTAATTCTTCTAGGTCGAGCTTCTCAAGCAATCGATGTATAGGCATCTTCTCAGTATGTTTACCATCCAAAGTGATTGAGGCGTTGAATGAAATCGCTTCAATCGCTTTTGCGATTAGTTCTTTCTGAAGCGCATCTCCGTCAATTTGAAGCGCCTGTAGCTGCTTCTTGTAGCTTTCATAGGAGGATGCGAAAGCTTCTTTGTGGGCATATTCTTGCTGAAGTCGCTCATACTGGCTACGACGAGTCGCTGAAAATATTGCAATCCATATAATTGGAAGAATAATCGGAGCTCGCGTTAAAATCGTTCGCAGCATTTCCTCCCAAGTGCTTGTTTTCACAAACTCAATGTGAAATGGCGATAAGGTTATATTTTCCGATACGATTGTCAGCCCGCCCAGAAACAATGTCAGCATTGAGGCGTAGAACGCTATTGTGTAGCCAATGATAGGGATGTTGAATTTGTCTTTAAGCTTGTTATAGGCAGATGCAAGGCCCGCGCTGGTTGCTCCGGGCAGCAATGATTCAATGCTGACAAATAGTGCTTCTTGGCGTTCAGTCTGCAGGTCTTCGTGATCGCTAAGTTGCTGAAGCCTTAAGTCGAGTTCGCGCTTCAACCCGATTTCCTGGATTTCTTCGCCATCAACGGCTTGGCTGCCGAAGATTTGTTCATAAAAAGTCGCTATTTCTTCGTCTCTAGTTGTCGCCGAATTTAACATTTTATTCAGTGAGCGGTTTGTTTTTTCAGCCTCATCCGCATAGGATTTAATCTTTTGGGATGTTGATTCAGGGCCATCAAGTAGTGCTTTGTATAAAAGATCAATACTTTCCTGTTTTTCTTTTATTTCATTTACAAGTTCTTTGACGTATTTTTCTGCTGGGTTATTTCCGTTTATACCTTCAAATAAGTATTCATCGAAGTGTTTTGCTCGCTCCTCAATTTCCGCTATCTGCTGTTGCTGCTTGAGGGCGGCGATCATGGCGGTTTCAATGCTTTCCTGCGCCTTGGATGTTTGTGTTTGGAAGGACGTTACATACTGCGAGATCTGCTTGAAAAAAGCTCGCTGAGCTTTCCCGAAAGCTTCCATGGCCTGTTTTGGAATAACCATATAGGGCCGGACATACGTCAGGAGATTATCGGCGTGTTCGTTTGCCTGCTGAAGATGCCCTACGTTTCGGCTGTTAGCATATGCTCGCATTTGTTGCAGGCATGCCTCGGTTTGGCTGAAAGAATTTGCCCATACTGATTTCGGCGTAAGCTCAAGGTCAGCGTTGGAAATGATTGTATCTACGAATGCGAGCACCTTTTTCAGCCTCGCAAGCTCCTCAACCGTCGTCATAACTGTTTGATCATCGACGTCCAGGGTCTCGGCAGTGTCCATCAGTGATGCCCACATCGCCTTGAACGGATGCTGCTCAAACTCTTGGTTCCATCTTGTCATTTGGAATTCCTTTCTTCGTTGGATCCATATTACACACTGGCCAGAAGTAAGCGCTACATGGAGAACCGAACGTCGTTATCAAATGATTTGGGACTGGGAGTCTAAGTTGTATAAAGGGAGCCGCTTTCGTGGTGGAAAGTAAACGTACCGGCATGAGCGGAAAGTGGTGCGAGCTGAGGGGGAATGCCAATTTAATCAAAAGCCTGACTCTGAGAAGGGTGCGACTGAACCCTTCTCAGGTAAGGTAAATCACATCGTAAACCACGGTCTCGACGGACTATGTTCGTCGCTGGAGTTGACCTTCGATGTGCGCCATTTCTGCTTTAATCGCCTTAATGGTGAGCGTTTGTATCGGACTGGTTTTGCCCGTCCCTGCGCTGATGGTCTTCAGCAGGGCATTGAGGTGCGCCTTCCGAGTTTTGAGCGTGTCAGACCAACTGGCGCTGTTCTGTATCGGCTTTTTCATTGCGTTCGTCCTTAGGTTGTTCCAGGTTGCTCATGAATTCAGGTTGGTGCGGTGTCGGTATGCCGTCGAGCAGGATTAAGTCCCGCGCGCGGTATTGGCGGGAGCGAGCTGATAGCTCTTCCCATGTCCACCTCCCAAAGTTCTCGCCTTGCTCTGGAACCACCAGCTTCATGAGTCCAATCTGGTCGCGGCCAAGAAGGTTGTAGTTCGCCCACAGTTTTCCGCCCGCCTCAAACAACGCTTTAGCAGCCTCGTTCCACTTCTCTTCAAGCACTGTTTGCGAGAGCAACAGGGCGGTACGCTCCATCTCTTCATGCTTTGCCTGAGCCTCTGCGATGTATTTATCTACGGTGACCAGCTCCTGCTCCAGCGCGGCCATGATCAAGTGTTGCCGACGGTTATGTTCGGCGGCAGTTGTCAGGTTCTTTGCGGCCTTTTGTGCGTCGGCGTTCGCGGTTTTCTCGCCTTCGGTATCGCCCCATGCAACGGCCTGCGCGTACGCAGTGGCAGCGTCCGTTTCGGCCTGACGGGCTTTGGCCATATCCTCTTCCGCTTGTTGTTGAATCTGCTCCAGGCGGGTGCTGAGGCTCTGGCGCTTTTCGTTCAGCTCCTGCTCATCAGCCTTCCAGTTATCCATTGCCTCGATGTAAGACGTCATCAAGGATTCGCAATTGGCGAGGTTTTCACTGCGACTGATCCTCCGATCCAAAAGGTCAGCATTGAGATTGCGCGAATCGAAATTCCGTTTCAGCTCGTTGTACTTGTCGCGCAGTTCGCGCTCCTGAGTCGGCTCGATGGTTTCCTCACTTTCCAGCACCGCCTCAAGGGGCAGCAGTTCGGCGCGCAGTTGTTCTGCCTCGCTGCGCAGACGGTCGCGACGGTCTTTCAGGTCTTGAATCTCGTTCATGTGTTTAGTCTCTGTTCAATTCGATTGTGGGTTGGTTGATTGGCTGGCGAGGCCGGGATTTAGCCGGCGCTACCTCGATCAGCAGAGGTGCCCTCAGGCAGCCCGAGCCTCGCTCTCATCCATTCCCGGAATCGTCTTCACGATGTAGCAACGTTGCGTGCCCAGACCGGGTAACCGGATCAGGCTCGACGCCTTACCATCCTTGCCCGGCTCCAGAACACCTCGCTGCAACAGTTCCTTGTTCACCGCGTTGATGTTCATGCCTCGGAAAATCTCCGAGCGCCATAATTCGGGGAGCACGTAGTAAGTGTTGGTGGTGTGCAGGGAATCCCCCAGACCGTGCTCCAACGTCTTACGAAAACCGAGTCGGTCGATAGTGCGCGGACCGTGTTCGTCGATCTTTGCCGCCGTCGATTCCCAACGCGTGAAGCGGCTTTCACCGAAGCGCTCGATGATCTGTCTAAGTCGCGCCACGATTGCATCGCCCTCGAAGTTACCGGCGCCGCCGCGCTCGTTCATCCATGCGTTGAGGCACACGCGAGCAGCGGTGGTGGCGGTTCCGTCAGGCCAGCCGGTGATTCCCATCGCGGTGGCCAGCTCGCCTGCTGCAGCGGCGAGACCGAAGCGAGCGGCGGCACGGTGCGCTTGTCCACTGGCCGATGCTGGTAACGACTGGGCAATAAAACCTTCCAGCGTGCGGCGAAGGATGGCGGACCATCCGTGGCGCTTGCCGGGTTCACATAGCGCCGTCAGGAAGGCAGTGAGTGGTGTGCCGTAGTACTTCGCTACGCGAGCCTTGAGCGCGTCGGACAGGGCTGCGGCATCTTCAAAACCGTTAAGCGTGTCGAACATGCCGAGGCCTTTGCTGGCATCGGCAGGAACGGCAAGCATGCGTACTTCCATACCCGCTTTCAGTTCCTTGTTGGCTTCGGCCATGTGCTGGGCCAAGGTCTTCTCGCCGGTGGAGAGAAACAACAAGCGCCACTCTTGTACCTGTCGGCCAGCTTGCCCTCGATCGTTGGCGCGTGCCTTGCCGGTGCCGTTGCCGAGCATGTACACCGTTTCGCCGATGATGCGCGGGTCACACATGCCGATTTCATCCAAGACCAGAAGGCCGTCCGAATGCGCGGCGGCGATGGATTCGAGAGCGTTGTCAGTGGAACGCCAGGAACGCACCAAGCGTGGTCCACCGTATATCGAGGCGGCAACTTGCAGGTGCGTGGTCTTGCCGCCGGAGCTGTCGCCATACAGATGAAAGCCGCCTGATTCATGGCCGAGCATGTGCAGCAGCGGCCCTGCGAAGGCCACTCCAACGACAAATGCCAAACGATGGTTACCGACGCAAAGCGCGCCAATCTGCTCCTGCCATTGCTCAAGCGTGCCCGCTTCGCTGATAGGCGGAAGTTGGGAACCGGCCTCGTAGAAGTGCAGGTGCTCGCTGTGCGCGCCTACCTGCTGCTCGGGCAGTAGAAAGGCGGTGTCATGCCAGCCCAAGCGGGTGACCAGTCGTGCCCGTTGCGCGCTGTCGAAGCCGCCGAGGTAACTTTGCAGGTCGTTGCGTGCGTTACGTCCCGAGCGACTTCCGGCGAGGCGCAGCCCCATGTCCACCAACGGTCCGAGCACGTCTTTGCCGAAGTCGCCGGTCATGGTGCGAGCTGGGATGTTCCAGCGTTTTTTGGCGCCGTCGGGATCGTCGAACTCGACCAGCAGGCCCCAGTTCTGGCCTTTGTCGTCGCGAGTGCGGGCAAGGATTTCCAGAGGCGAACACACTGGCCGCGCTTCGCCGTCGTCGCCCGCATAAAAGACGCCTTCGTACGTGAGGCGAAAACCACCGGGCATCAGGTCATTCTTTGGTTTCGAGGGACGCTTGGCTGCCGCTTTTGCCTTAGGTTCCGGATTAGCCTTAACCTGCTCAGGCTCCGACTTTTCCACAACCAAACCGAACAGTTCACCGCTGCTTTCCAGCTTGGTGAAGTGGGGCGCTGTCCAGCCTTTGGCAAGCGCATCGGCTGCATCGTCGCCGTCGTCCCATTGACCACCTTTGGCGAAGTCAGCAGCGCCGTTCTTCAGCGTGGGCTTGCGTTTGAACACCTCCAGCGCGACGACTCGCACCGACGCGGCGCCGATCTTGCGCAGCTTGTCGGCTACGGTTTCCATGCAGGCTGTGCCGCTGACGTCATTGTCTGGCCACAACAACACGTCGCGACCTTTGAGCGGTGTCAGGTCGGCTTTGTGCCAGGAGTTGGAACCGTTAGGCCAGCAGGTGGCCACGTGGCCCGGCATCAGTTCTGCGGCGGCATCGGCAGCTTTCTCGCCCTCGCAGAGAACAACCGGTGCGTCAGCGCGTTGGACGAGTTTATCAAGGCGCAGCAGTGGACGCGGATCGGGCAGACCCTGCCAGCGCCATTGCATAGTTTGGGCATCGGTGCGCTGACACCATGTCAGGGGTGCAAAGACCTTCTTCGGTTTGCCATCCTCGTCAGGGGCGAGGTCGAAGCGGTAGAGCGCCATTAGCGGCTGGCCCTGAGCATCACGGTAGATCCAGACCATCGACGGCACGCCGTGCTGCCGATGCTTGGCAGGGCACTTGTTCATGGCCTCCACTGGTATCGGCTGAATGGCAATCCACTCAGGTGCTTTTGTTTTGGCGGGAGCTGTCTTCGCCTGGGCGCCGCCGGGCGAAACGTTGAGCAATTCTGCGAGTTGGTTGCAGGCCTCGATGTCGGTGCCGCCGTCCAGATAGCGCACCAGATCAATCAGGTCGCCGCCCTTGTCGCCGGTGGCAAAGTCGGACCATGTGCCTTTGCTCAGATTGATCTTGAGCGAACCGGCGCGCTTATCGCTGCGAGTCGGATTCGGAGCGGTGTATTCCTTGCCTCCGTCGACGCGCTTGCCGTTGGGCAGCCAGTGCGACAAGACACGATCAATGTCACTTAGTGCAGCGGCTTTCACGTCGGCGAAACTTGGACGTTTTGTGTTGCTATTCGGGCGCTGGCTCATGCGTCAGCCCTCGGCAGAAACAATGCGTCGTTGATGTCATCGATCAGCGCTTTGGCCATCTCGCCGAGGTACATGGCAGGCCAACTGAAACGCTCACCGCTGTCACTCATGGCGGCGTCGAAGTTAAGTTGGTTGGCGTGATGCTGCAGCAGAGAAACCATCTCCAGTGCATCCTCGACCGGTACTCCGGCATTGACCCGGAACAACTTCAAATCGGTGGCGTTCACGCGAGTAAATGTGGCGTGACCCAGCGTGGTGGACGTGGTCATAGCGCACCGCCTTTCTGCGCAGCAGGCATTGAGGTGGAGTCGCCGTGCAGGGTCAGCGTCTTGATCAAGCCAAGGGTGCCGCGCACGTCCCAGAGGACGGCCGCGATGACGTGATTAGCAAGGCGCGAGGAGTCGTTTTCGAAGTGTTCTTCAAGCAGCGTCAGAACCGAGTCGGCGCGAGCAATGGCGCAGGTGATGGCGTCGATGGGCACACCGGCTTCTGCGGTCGGATTCACGCAGAGCAGGTCTTCGGGCAGGGCGAAGCTCAAAGCATTGTTCATTGAGCACCGCCTGCGGTTTCGAGTGCGCGGGCTTTGGCCATGTGATTGTTGTAACGGGAAAGGCGTGTAGCGAGGCTGGAATTGGCGTGTAAAGCGGCGAGAGCCATTGCACGGTGTGCAGCGGCGCGAATTTTGGACGGATTTAGGGCGTGCATGAGTGGCGCTCCAAGTTTTGACTATGGAACTGCCACGATCCTTTCCACGGGATTGGGTGGCAGCTGTGCATGGGGTGGAAATACCGGGAAACTTGGAACCCGGCCAGGCCGAAGCCTGCCCACACACAGCCGCCATAACTCGAAATCGCAGGCGTAAAAAAAGACGCCTGCAATCGTAATGGGGGCGCCTGTGCGCCAAGTTTTCAAACGGGTTTCCACGCCCGGTCGCTGATTTTGCAGCGACGGTCAGAGAGTAACGTCCGTCTTTCGAAAGTGCAACTGCGCTGATGGCTTGCGGTTTTTTCAGGTGCGGCATAAATTGTTCGTGCATGTAGATTGACCTCAACGCCTCCGGATCGCCCCCGGAGGCGTTTTCGTTTCAGGCATGGGCTTCCCAGCGCAGGGATAGGAGGGGTAGGAAGCCGCCGCTGAGCATCGAGCGGGCGTCTTCGTAGGCTTGGGTTTGCTGCCCTTCGTCGACGATCACCGCGCCGGTTTTTTCGCAGTGGAGGGAGAGGGCGCACCAGGTGCCGTCGGCCCAACTCAGTACGCTGACCACGCGGCCTCGCTTTTCCTGTCGGCTGCGGTGGCGTTCAAGGCGTTGCATGAGGCGAGTAGAAAATCCGATCCGGCGCAGCACGGAGAACGGATGCATCAAGGCGTTATCAGCGATCTTGCGATTCATGCTACCTCCTGCGCATCAGCAAACAGTGGAGGCGGTGTTTCGCCTTTGAGCCAGGCTAGGATCTTGCTGTCTTCAACACAGCGGCGACGCTGTAAAACGGCCATTTGCTCGCGGCGTTGTGCAACACACTCCTCGACATAACCGTTTAGGTCGGAGGTCAGGCGCATATCTTGATGAGCGCGCTCGCTTGTCGTCTTCTCGACGGCAAGATCCTCATCCGTGATGCGTTGCCATACCGCCGGATCGTTCGCGAATCCTGCTGATTGATCGACGAGCCAGTAGGTAACCCAGTCGGTCATGCCGCGCGTTTTCAACGAGGCGAGTCGGCTTTCGCTCATAGCAAAATAGCCGGAGCCGTGAACGCTCGAAAACTCTCTGCGCACCGTATTTTTGCGGATGAGTTCGGGCAGTTCCCAAGGATTGGCTTTGAGTGGAAGCACGAGACCGTCAGGGCTGAAGAAGAACGCTTCTTGCTCTTCGCCGTTCCAGCTCACGGCCGCAATGGTGCGATGACGCCAGTTAATTTCACCAGGTTGATAGAGCCGGAATCCGATGCTGTATGAATCGAAGAATGGTCCCTTGAAAGGGCAGTAATTGCGCTTCATGCGGCCACCTGGTCACGTGCCTCAATGCGACTACGTGCCCAAGCTTGAACTTCGCCAAGTACCCACGCGACAGGAGCGCCGCGAGCATTGCTCATGCTTAATTTTACGGGGCGCGGAAAGCCGCTTTCAGCGCACTGCATAAGCTTGTAGATGGTGGGGCGAGCTAAGCCAATGATGGCCATGACCTCAGATATTCTGATCAGGGTCGTGGCTGGGTCGCGATGAGAAAGGGAGTTTGTTTCAGTAGCAATAGAGATAGTCATAGTCGTGCCTTTATGGTGAGAGACAGGCACAGACTAGGGGGCGAAAAAAAAGCAAACATGGTTTGCTTTTTGTGAACTTGAAAAATTATCGAGGAATAAATCCACCTTTCCTTAAGTGCTTCCTAACGGTCGGCGCAGATGCTTTGCCCTGCGCGACTATCGTTTTGACTAGCTCGGTTTCGGATATTTTTGGATTGCTGGATATTTGGCTTCTCGCGGCTGTACTAATTTCCTCGAAAAGTTTGTGGCTGTTTTCCTGCTTTATTGCGCCTGGATTTCTATTCGCCTTTCCAGCAGCTTGGGCTCTTGCTGAAGCTTTAGCCGCAAAGGCCTTATCCAAAGCACTTCTTAGAAAACTTGATGCCGCGAAATCGTTACGCAGACCATCGCTGAAATCAGCCTGTTGATAGAGAGAAGCTAGCATCAAGATCTTGGAGGCCTCGCCATTGAAAATGGCGAAGTCTTCCCGAGCAATGATTTCTGAGCTGCTATCTCGTCTTCGCGCTCGGTTTACGAGTGCAAGGTACTGCTGAGGATCAGTTTGTCTTAGCTGCTCTATCAGATCGACATCCAAGTCGTATAGAGATAGCTCTAAATCAAATAGCCAGTTTGCAAGGGCTTCGACCGCCTGAACTGCTTGTATGAGAGCGTAAGTCGCTACGAGCTGAGTGTCGCTTGCCGGATGATCAATCCCGAGGAAGCGGCGGACGACTCTCGGTAGTGACGTGGTTTCGGAAAAACTGAAGTGCTCTTCAATTGTGGTGCGGAGATGAAACATTGCTTTTGTCACTGAATCAGCACAATCAGCATACCGACCATCCTCTAGCCAGAAGAAGGTTGCGTTATCGACACACGCAAAAGCGTCGCGAAAGCTCTCAGCAAAATGGCTATACAACGCTAGCTCGCGGACGGCTTGTTCGACCTCCTCAAGATCCCAAAGAAGACTGGTCACATCTGCTCCGGCGATTTCAAGTTCCAGATCTCTGGTGCCAAGTGTGTGTTCCATCAGAGCGCCCCTCGCCCCCACAAAGTATGACTGACCCTGCGAGCAATGCCCTGGTAAGAGGTTGCCGACAGGGAGCATGTGGCTCCGTGTCCGTTACACACCCCGCCGACGTAACACGCGGTTGATGGGGGCATCAGATACGGTGTAACTCGATATAAGTTCAACGTTTTCAATGGGTTGATGTGGGGCGTTACACGCGTAACACCGGTTACACCGGTTTTAGGTGGGGTGCGTGTTTTTGCTCTCATACAACCTTTCCAAACTGTACCTGCGATACATTCCCTGCCTCTAATGCATCAAGATGATTCGCGTACCACTGCATCATTTTTACGCGTTGCTCAAGATATTGGGCTTTGTTGTACACGCCTGAGATTCCTTCTTCTTTGTGAGCAAGCTGTGCCTCAACATGTTCTTTCGGCCAACCATGTTCTCGAAGCAATGTGCTCGCTGTATGGCGAGTTCCATGCCCAACAAGGCGCCCCTTATAGCCAATGGTGGCGAAGACCTTGTTGATCGTGTTTTCACTGATGGTTGGATTTTTCGCTCCGACTCCGGGGAATAGCCAACGACTCCGTCCGGTTAAGCAGTGCAGCTCTTTAAGCGCAGCAACAGCTTGGTGAGGAAGGGGGCATACGAAATCCCGACGCATCTTCATCTTGGCGGCTGGTGTGGTCCAAATGGCTTTATCAAGGTCGAACTCCTTCCATTCAGCCAGGCGGACCATCCCCGGCCTTGATGCAGTCCATACACAAAGCCATGCAGCAGTGCGGGCCGTCAGCCTACTTGGAGTGTTTTTGAGTGCTTGGAGAAATTCAGCCAGCTCAGGCTCCAGCAGATGTGGGTGCTGTTGAGTCTTTGGGGCTTGGACCGCAATATCGCGAAGGCGACTGCCAGGATCGTTTTCGGTAAGACCCAAGCCGATGGCCCGCCCGAATATCTGATTTATCCATGTGCGGCACTTCTCTGCCACGTTGTGTGCGTCTCGGGCTTCGATTGATGCTTGGAGTTCTGCGCAGTCGGTACGGGTTATTTCGTCTAGCGGCTTATCTCCCAGTGCCGGGAGTATGTCTTTGTCGAGGTAGGTGCGGATTTTGTTGAGAGTGGAGGGTGCGAGACCCTTTTCCTCTTTTGCCTTCAGCCAGGCATCAGCGGCAGCTCGAAAGGTACGAGTCTTGGCCGCGTCGATAGCAGCTTTCGCTGATCTCTTCTGTTCAAGTGGGTCGGCACCGCTACTAACTACTTTGCGTAGATCAGCGGCTTTGTCTCGTGCCAGCGCGCCACTTACTTCCGGGTAACCCCCGAGCCCCATCCAAGCCCAATTGCCCGCCGGACGTTTGTAGCGAAGTTGCCAAGACTTGCCTCCATCAGGTTTGACCCTGAAATAGAGGCCGTTTCCGTCCAGCTCTCGGTATTCCTTTGATTCCGGCTCCAATCCCGCGAGTGTCGTGTCAGCGAGAGGGCGGCGCTTGATGTCTGCGCGCTTCATCCTTGTATCCCAAAGTTCGGTATTTTTCTCAGGATACAAGCAGGGATACAGGGATACAACGGATAGGGGGAGACTGGCATAAACAGACAAGCACAAAAAAACCGGCCAAGTGGCCGGTTTCTCTGGGTCTGAAAGTCTGATAGAGACTTTCAGATACTGCTATATGGTGCCCCGAGGGAGACTCGAACTCCCACTCCTTTCGAAAACGGATTTTGAATCCGCCGCGTCTACCAATTCCGCCATCAGGGCTCAATGGCGGCGAAGTATAGAGAGGTGAATACCGCTGGTCAATCAGGTACATGGAGAATTTTCGATAATTCCGCTAGACTTCCCGGCCCTGCTAGACGAACCCCATCATGCGTGTTTCCGACTTTACTTTTGAGCTCCCTGATTCGCTGATTGCCCGCCACCCGTTGGCCGAGCGTCGCAACAGCCGGCTGCTGACCCTCGATGGGGTCAGCGGTGCCCTGGCACACCGTCAATTCACTGATTTGCTCGAGCATTTGCGCCCGGGCGATTTGATGGTGTTCAACAATACCCGGGTGATTCCGGCGCGGCTGTTTGGCCAGAAGGCGTCTGGCGGCAAGCTGGAGATTCTGGTGGAGCGGGTGCTCGACACGCATCGCGTGCTGGCCCATGTGCGTTCCAGCAAGTCGCCCAAGCCTGGGTCGACGATTCTCATCGACGGCGGTGGCGAAGCGCAGATGGTGGCGCGCCATGATGCGTTGTTCGAGCTGGCATTTGCCGAAGACGTGTTGCCGCTGCTCGACCGCGTGGGGCACATGCCGTTGCCTCCTTATATAGACCGCCCGGATGAAGGCGCCGACCGCGAGCGTTATCAGACGGTGTACGCCGAGCGCCTGGGCGCGGTGGCGGCGCCGACGGCGGGGCTGCATTTTGATCAGCCGCTGCTGGAGGCGATTGCCGACAAGGGCGTCGAGACGGCGTTCGTGACCTTGCACGTGGGGGCAGGGACCTTTCAGCCAGTGCGGGTCGAGAAACTCGAAGACCATCACATGCACACCGAATGGCTGGAAGTCGGCCAGGACGTGGTGGATGCCGTGGCGGCCTGCCGCGCTCGCGGTGGGCGAGTGGTGGCAGTGGGGACCACCAGCGTGCGTTCCCTGGAAAGCGCCGCGCGCGATGGCGTGCTCAAGCCGTTCAGTGGCGACACCGACATCTTTATCTTCCCGGGCCGGCCGTTTCATGTGGTCGATGCCCTGGTGACCAATTTCCATTTGCCCGAATCCACGCTGTTGATGCTGGTTTCGGCGTTCGCCGGTTATCCCGAAGCCATGGCCGCCTACAAGGCCGCCGTTGAGCATCAATACCGCTTTTTCAGCTACGGTGATGCGATGTTTATCACCCGTAACCCCGCACCACGTGGCCCCGAGGACAAAGAATGAGTCGCCAATGTCGTATGTCGTTTGAGTTGCTGGCCACCGACGGCAAGGCTCGTCGAGGTCGCCTGACCTTCCCCCGTGGCACCGTCGAGACCCCGGCCTTCATGCCGGTGGGCACCTACGGCACGGTCAAGGGCATGCTGCCGCGTGATATCGAGGCCACTGGCGCCGAGATCATCCTGGGCAACACCTTCCACCTGTGGCTGCGCCCGGGCACCGAAGTGATCAAGAAGCACGGCGACCTGCACGATTTCATGCAGTGGAAAGGCCCGATCCTGACCGACTCCGGCGGTTTCCAGGTGTTCAGCCTGGGCGCCATGCGCAAGATCAAGGAGGAGGGCGTGACCTTCGCCTCCCCGGTCGACGGTGCCAAGGTGTTCATGGGGCCGGAAGAGTCTATGCAGGTCCAGCGCGACCTGGGCTCCGACATCGTGATGATTTTTGACGAATGCACGCCGTACCCGGCCGACGAAGACGTCGCGCGTGTCTCCATGGAGCTGTCGCTGCGTTGGGCCCAGCGCTCGAAGAACGCCCATGGCGACAACACCGCGGCGCTGTTCGGTATCGTTCAGGGCGGCATGCACCAGGACCTGCGCATGCGCTCGCTCGAAGGCCTGGACAAGATCGGCTTCGACGGACTGGCCATTGGCGGTCTGTCGGTGGGCGAACCCAAGCATGAAATGATCAAGGTGCTGGATTATCTGCCGGGCCAGATGCCCGCTGACAAACCTCGTTACCTTATGGGCGTTGGCAAACCGGAAGATCTGGTTGAGGGTGTGCGCCGCGGTGTGGACATGTTCGATTGCGTGATGCCAACCCGTAATGCCCGCAATGGGCATCTGTTCATTGATACTGGCGTGCTGAAGATCCGTAACGCGTTCCATCGCCATGATGATTCGCCGCTCGATCCGACCTGCGATTGCTATACCTGCCAGAACTTCTCCCGCGCTTATCTGCATCATCTGGACAAGTGCGGCGAAATGCTGGGGAGCATGCTCAATACCATCCATAACTTGCGCCATTATCAAGTGCTTATGGCTGGTTTGCGCGAGGCTATTCAACAGGGTACATTGGCCGCCTTTGTCGATGCCTTCTACGCCAAACGCGGGCTACCTGTTCCGCCTTTGGACTGAGTTTTCTGACCCCAAGATTCAACATTTGCAACTGGAGTGCTAAATGAGCTTTTTTATCTCGAATGCCATGGCTGACGCTGCTGCACCGGCTGCTGCCGGCCCAATGGGTGGCGGTTTTGAGTGGATTTTCCTGGTCGGCTTCCTGGTCATCTTCTACCTGATGATCTGGCGTCCACAGGCCAAGCGCGCCAAAGAGCAGAAGAACCTGCTGAGCAGCCTGCAAAAGGGTGACGAAGTCGTGACCACTGGCGGCATCGCCGGCAAGATCACCAAAGTGGCCGACGATTTCGTGGTTCTGGAAGTTTCCGACACCGTGGAAATGAAGTTCCAGAAAGGCGCCATCGCCGCCACCCTGCCCAAGGGCACGCTGAAAGCGATCTAAGTTTCAACTTCTACTCAATCGACGGGGCGCGCAAGGCGCCCCGCGTTCTAAACGGGCGGCGTGATGCTGAACAAATACCCTCTGTGGAAATACATTCTGATCCTGGCGGTGCTGGCGATCGGTCTGATTTATTCCGCTCCCAATCTTTATCCTGATGACCCGGCCATTCAGATCAGTGGCGCCAGCACGGCGTTGCAGGTCAACCAGGCTGACCTGGACCGCGTGAGCACGGCGCTCAAGGAATCCGGGATGGCGGTCAAGGCGACTTCGCTGACAGCCGGTGGCAAGGGCGGCTTGATTCGCCTGGTCAAGGCTGAAGACCAGTTGCCTGCCAAGGATGTCGTACGCAAGGCGCTGGGCGATGATTACGTCGTGGCCCTGAACCTGGCACAAACCACCCCGCAATGGCTGCGCAGCCTTGGCGCGCACCCGATGAAGCTGGGTCTGGACTTGTCCGGTGGTGTGCACTTCCTGCTGGAAGTGGACATGGAAAAAGCCCTCGATGCCCGCCTGAAAGTCTACGAAGGCGACGTCAAGAGCCTGTTGCGCAAAGAGAAACTGCGTTATCGCAGCCTGCCGCAACTCAACGGTGCCATTCAGCTGGGTTTTGCTGACGAAGCTTCCCGCGAACAGGCCCGTGCACTGATCCGCAAGAGCTTTACCGATTTCGACATCGTGCCGGCCGACCTCAATGGTCAGGCGGTACTGCGTCTGGCGATGACCCCGGCCAAGCTGGCGGAAATCCGCGAATACTCCATCAAGCAGAACTTGACCACGGTACGTAACCGCGTCAACGAGCTGGGTGTTGCCGAACCGATCGTCCAGCGCCAGGGCGCCAACCGTATCGTGGTTGAGCTGCCTGGCGTGCAGGACACCGCAGAAGCCAAGCGTATCCTCGGCAAGACGGCCAACCTGGAGTTCCGTCTGGCCGCTGAGCCGGGTGCTTCCAAGGCCACTTCCGAAACCTTCGAGTTCCGCGAAGGCAAGCGTCCGCCAGCCCAGATCGAGCGTGGCCTGATCATCACCGGTGACCAGGTGACTGACGCCAAGGCCGGCTTTGGCGAGCACGGCACGCCAGAAGTGAACATCCGTCTGGATGGCCACGGTGGTGAGCTGATGAGCCGCGCAACCCGCTCCAACGTCGGTCGCAGCATGGCGGTGATCTTCATCGAGCAGCGCCCTGTCACCACTTACACCAAGCAAGTGGTCGATGGCGTCGAAAAAGACGTGGCGGTGCAGACCTTCAAGGAAGAGAAGAAGATCATCAGCCTGGCGACCATTCAATCGCCACTGGGTGCTCAGTTCCGTATCACCGGCCTGAACGGCCAGGGCGAATCGTCCGAGCTGGCGCTGCTGCTGCGTGCCGGTGGTCTGGCGGCGCCGATGTACTTCGCTGAAGAGCGCACCATTGGCCCAAGCCTGGGTGCCGACAACATCACCAAGGGTATCGACGCGTCCCTGTGGGGCATGCTGTTCGTGTCGCTGTTCATCATCGCCATCTACCGCTTCTTCGGCATCATCGCCACGGTTGCGCTGGGTGTGAACATGGTGCTGCTGCTGGCCCTGATGTCCTTGCTGGGCGCCACGCTGACCCTGCCGGGTATCGCCGGGATCGTGTTGACCATGGGTATGGCGGTCGACGCCAACGTTCTGATCTTCTCGCGGATTCGTGAAGAGATCGCGGCGGGCATGACCGTTCAGCGGGCGATCAACGAAGGTTTCAGCCGTGCATTCACGGCGATTCTCGACGCCAACCTGACCACCTTGCTGGTGGGCGGTATCCTGTTCGCCATGGGCACCGGTCCGGTCAAGGGCTTTGCGGTTACCATGTCCCTCGGGGTTTTGACTTCGATGTTCACGGCCATCATGGTCACCCGCGCGATGGTCAACTTGATCTTCGGCGGTCGTGACTTCAAGAAGTTGTGGATTTAAGGGGCTGCCATGTTACGTACAATCAACTTCATGGGCGTCCGCAACGTTGCGTTCGGCGTCACAGTGTTCCTCACCCTGCTGGCGTTGTTCAGTTGCTGGCACAAGGGCATGAACTGGGGTCTGGACTTCACCGGCGGTACGCTCATCGAGCTGACCTACGAGCGTCCGGCTGACGTTACCAAGGTGCGTGAGCAGTTGGTTTCGTCGGGCTACCACGAAGCCATCGTGCAGAACTTCGGTGCGACCACGGATCTGTTGGTGCGCATGCCGGGTGAAGACCCGCAACTGGGCCATCAGGTGGCGGAAGCGCTGCAGAAGGTCGGCGGCGATAACCCGGCGACCGTCAAACGCGTCGAGTTCGTGGGCCCGCAGGTGGGTGAAGAGCTGCGCGACCAGGGCGGCCTGGGCATGCTGATGGCGCTGGGCGGCATCCTGATCTACCTGGCGTTCCGCTTTCAGTGGAAATTCGCGGTCGGTGCCATCGTGTCGCTGATCCACGACGTGATCGTGACCATCGGTATCCTGTCGTTCTTCCAGATCACCTTCGACCTGACGGTGCTGGCGGCGGTACTGGCGATCATCGGTTACTCGCTCAACGACACCATCGTCGTATTCGACCGGGTTCGTGAGAACTTCCGTGTACTGCGCAAGGCCAGCCTGATCGAGAACATCAACATCTCGACCACGCAGACCCTGCTGCGCACGATCGCGACCTCGGTGTCGACCTTGCTGGCCATCGCTGCCCTGTTGTTCTTCGGCGGTGACAACCTGTACGGCTTCTCGCTGGCACTGCTGGTAGGTGTATTGGCGGGTACTTACTCGTCGATCTATATCGCCAACGTGGTGCTGATCTGGCTGAACCTGAGCTCCGAAGACTTGATCCCGGCGGTGAACACCGAGAAGGAAGTCGACGACCGTCCCTGAGTGGCTTTGAGACCAAGGCTGCCCTCAGCGGTGTAATCAAAAAAGGCGCGAGTTGAACTCGCGCCTTTTTTTATGCTCCAAGGCTGGGAGAAGCGCGGGCGCGTCCCGCATGTGATGGTCAGGAGGTTCATGTGAACAAGTCGTTGCTGGTTGGTGCGGTATTGGGTGCTGTCGGTGTGACTGCCGGGGGTGCTGTTGCCACCTACAGCCTGGTTAAAAGCGGCCCTGAGTATGCGCAAGTGTTGGCCGTCGACCCGGTCAAGACCCAGATCAAAACCCCACGTGAGGTCTGCAAGGACGTCACCGTCACCCGGCAGGCGCCGGTGAAAGATCAACACCAGATCGCCGGTACGGTGGTGGGTGCCCTGGCCGGCGGCCTGCTGGGCAACCAGATCGGCGGCGGCACCGGCAAGAAGATTGCCACCGTGGCCGGCGCAGTCGGCGGCGGCTATGCCGGCAACAAGGTGCAGGAAGGCATGCAGGAGCGTGACACCTACACCACCACTCAGACTCGCTGTAACACCGTGAATGACATCAGCGACAAGGTTGTGGGTTATGACGTGCGTTACTCGCTGGACGGCAAGGAAGGCAAGGTTCGCATGGATCGTGACCCTGGGAACCAGATCCCTGTGGACAAGGAAGGCAAGCTGATCCTGTCGCAGGCGCAGCCTGGGCAGTAAGGCTCAGAGTTGGATCGAAGGGGGGCACTCCATTGGGGTGTCCCCCTTTTTTGTGCCTGGAATTTCATTCTGAATCCACCGCAAATCCCCTGTAGGAGCGAGCTTGCTCGCGATGGTCGTCAACGATAACGCTGGGAATCTGATGCCCTGCGGTGTCTGAGCCACCATCGCGAGCAAGCTCGCTCCTACAGGGGAGGGTGGGGATTTGCGGGCATAAAAAAAGCACCCCGAAGGGTGCTTTTTGGTATCGCGGGAAGCTTATCGCTTCAGCGATGCCGGCAGGTGCGGCTGGATGGCGGTGAGCACGGCCTTGAAGCATTTGGTATTGCCGGCAACGACGTGGCCTTTTTCCAGGAAGTCGTGACCGCCGGTGAAGTCGCTCACCAGGCCGCCGGCTTCCTGGATCAGCAGGGCGCCTGCTGCCATGTCCCACTCGGACAGGCCCGACTCCCAGAAGGCGTCGAAACGGCCTGCAGCCACGTAGGCCAGGTCCAGGCTGGCGGAACCTGCGCGGCGGATGCCGGCGGTCTGGCCAACCAGGGCGCGGAACATGCCCAGGTAGTTGTCGAGGTTGTCCATCTGGTCGTCACGGAACGGGAAACCGGTACCCAGCAGCGCGCCGTCGAGGCTGGTGCGGCCGCTGACGCGCAGGCGACGACCGTTCAGTTGGGCGCCACGGCCACGGCTGGCGGTGAATTCTTCCTGGCGAACCGGGTCCAGGACAACGGCGTGTTCCAGGCGACCACGGTATTTGCAGGCGATGCTGACAGCGAAGTGAGGGATGCCGCGCAGGAAGTTGGTGGTGCCGTCCAGCGGATCGATGATCCACAGGTATTCTTCGCCTTCGATGCCGGTGCCGGCGTGCAGGCCGGTCTCTTCACCCATGATCGAGTGGTTCGGGTAGGCCTTGCGCAGGGCATCGATGATTTTCTGTTCGGCAGCGCGATCCACCTCGGACACGTAGTCCTTGGCGTCTTTTTCGTCAACCTTGATGGTATCCAGGCGCTCGATGGAGCGGAAGATCAGTTCACTGGCGCTGCGGGCGGCGCGCAGCGCGATATTCAGCATGGGCTGCATGGATGTGTCACCTAAGGTTGTTAAAGAAAGCCGCGCATTCTATCAGAAACTTTCTACAGGTGAAGGTCAGTAATCGCATTCATGGCTTAACGGTCGCTTGGGCTGTAGTATTTGCCTCCCGATTATCGTGTTCGAGAGCGCCTCCCTTGCTGCAAAACATTCGTGTCGTCCTGGTCAATACCAGTCATCCAGGCAATATCGGCGGGGCTGCGCGTGCCATGAAAAACATGGGGCTGTCGCGGCTGGTGCTGGTCGAACCACGCGTGTTCCCGCATCACGAGGCCGACGCCCGTGCTTCCGGTGCCGGCGATATCCTTGAAAAAGCGCAAGTCGTCGCCACCTTGGAGGATGCCCTGGTCGGCTGCAACCTGGTGCTGGGCACCAGCGCCCGCGACCGTCGCATCCCCTGGCCGTTGCTGGATCCTCGCGAGTGCGGGACGAAAGTGGTCGAGGAAGCCGGGCAGGGCGCAGAAATCGCCCTGGTCTTTGGTCGTGAAGATTCCGGCCTGACCAATGAAGAGCTGCAGCGATGTCATTATCACGTGCACATCCCATCCGACCCTGAGTTCAGTTCGCTGAACCTCGGGGCGGCGGTGCAGGTGTTGAGCTATGAAGTGCGCATGGCCTGGCTCGCAGCCCAAGGGCAGCCGAGCAAGGTCGAGAAGGAAGAAGTGGCCTCGGTCAAAAGCGCAGAGCTGGCGACCATGGACGAGTTGGAGCGATTCTATGAACACCTGGAGCAGACCCTGGTGGCCATCGAGTTCCTCGATCCTGAAAAACCACGGCACTTGATGGCGCGCCTGCGTCGGTTGTACGGACGCAGCTCGGTCAGCCGGGCGGAAATGAATATATTGCGTGGCATCCTCACGGAAACCCAGAAAGCGGCCCGTGGCGAGCTTCTTAAGCGGAAGGATTGAAAGATGTTCGAGCGTTTGCGTGAAGATATCCAGAGTGTTTTCCATCGTGACCCGGCGGCGCGTAACGCTTTTGAAGTCCTGACCTGCTACCCGGGCATGCATGCCATCTGGATTCACCGTTTGTCGTCGGTGTTGTGGCGTGCGGACCTGAAATGGCTGGCGCGCCTGGTGTCGAACCTTGGTCGTTTTCTGACCGGGATCGAAATTCACCCAGGCGCCAAGGTCGGTCGTCGATTCTTCATCGACCATGGCATGGGCATCGTGATCGGCGAAACCGCCGAGATCGGCGATGACGTGACGATCTATCAGGGTGTGACCCTGGGTGGCACCAGCTGGAACAAGGGCAAGCGTCACCCGACCCTGGAAGATGGCGTGGTGGTGGGGGCGGGCGCCAAGGTGCTCGGCCCGTTCACCGTGGGCGCCGGGGCCAAGGTCGGTTCCAACGCCGTGGTGACCAAGGCGGTACCGGCCGGGGCGACCGTGGTCGGCATTCCGGGACGGATCATCGTCAAGTCGGACGAAGAGCAGGACGCCCGGCGCAAGGCCATGGCCGAGAAGATCGGCTTCGACGCCTATGGCGTTGGCGGCGAAGACATGCCGGACCCGGTGGCGCGCGCCATCAACCAATTGCTCGATCACTTGCAAGCCGTCGATGGTCGCCTGGAGGGCATGTGCGGTGCGCTGACCGAACTGGGCAGCAACTATTGTGCGAAAGACCTGCCTGAGCTGCGTGAAGAAGATTTTGCCTGCGTAAAAGACAAGGACCAGACCCAGGCGAGCTGATCACCACCAGCCTGTAGGAGCGAGCATGCTCGCGATGGAGTCTCAGGCACCGCTGGGTATCAGGTGTCCAGCGTTATCGTTGGCGACCATCGCGAGCCTGCTCGCTCCTACAGAGGAATGGGTTGAGCATTCGCTGGCCCTACACCCCCAGCCTTTGCTATGATTTGCGCGCTGTTTTGCGGGTAAACCTGACTAAAGTACTAGGTCTTATAGTTGACTTAAATACTCGGGAATTGCATACTCGCCTCAATTCCGAAACTCCGTGGTAACTGTCCATGCGACTGACTACAAAAGGCCGATACGCCGTGACCGCCATGCTTGACCTGGCGTTACATGCGCAGCACGGGCCTGTGTCCCTCGCCGATATCTCCGAGCGCCAGGGCATCTCCCTGTCCTACCTCGAACAGCTTTTTGCCAAGTTGCGCCGCAGCAATCTGGTGTCGAGCGTGCGGGGGCCGGGCGGTGGCTACCAACTGTCCCGCGACATGCAGGGCATCCAGGTGGCCCAGGTGATCGATGCGGTGAACGAATCGGTGGATGCCACCAAGTGCCAGGGCCAGGGCGATTGCCATTCCGGTGACACCTGCCTGACTCACCACTTGTGGTGCGACCTGAGCCTGCAGATTCACGAATTTCTGAGCGGTATCAGCTTGGCTGATCTTGTCACTCGCCGTGAGGTACAAGAAGTAGCCATGCGTCAGGACCAACGCCGTTGCAACAGCAAGGCGCCACGCCTGGACAAGATTGAAGCGTCCGCCGTCGAATGACAGCCATTAGAGCTAACGGCGTGCCAGCCAGCCTGATTTAGGAGAAAGTCCATGAAATTGCCGATTTACCTTGATTACTCTGCGACCACCCCGGTTGATCCGCGTGTTGCGCAAAAAATGAGTGAATGCCTGCTGGTCGACGGAAACTTCGGTAACCCGGCGTCCCGCTCCCACGTGTTTGGCTGGAAAGCCGAAGAATCGGTGGAAAACGCCCGTCGCCAAGTGGCTGACCTGGTCAATGCCGACCCGCGTGAAATCGTCTGGACTTCCGGTGCCACCGAGTCCGACAACCTGGCAATCAAGGGTGCGGCACATTTCTACGCCACCAAAGGCAAGCACCTGATCACCTCCAAGATCGAGCACAAGGCTGTCCTGGACACCATGCGCCAACTGGAGCGTGAAGGGTTCGAAGTGACCTACATCGAACCTCAGGAAGACGGCCTGATCACCCCGGCGATGATCGAAGCCAACCTGCGCGACGACACCATCCTGGTTTCGATCATGCACGTGAACAACGAGATCGGCACCGTCAACGACATCGCCGCCATCGGCGAGCTGACCCGTTCCAGGGGCATCCTGTTCCACGTCGACGCCGCTCAGTCCACTGGCAAGGTCGATATCGACCTGCAGAAGCTGAAAGTCGACATGATGTCGTTCTCTGCCCACAAGACTTATGGCCCTAAAGGCATCGGCGCGCTGTACGTGAGCCGCAAGCCTCGCGTGCGCATCGAAGCGACCATGCACGGCGGCGGTCACGAGCGCGGCATGCGTTCGGGCACCCTGGCGACCCACCAGATCGTCGGCATGGGTGAAGCGTTCCGCGTGGCCAAGGAAGACATGGCTGCCGAAAACGTGCGCATCAAGGCCCTGAGCGACCGTTTCTTCAAACAGGTCGAAGGCCTGGAAGAGCTGTACGTCAACGGCAGCCTGACCGCCCGCGTTCCGCACAACCTCAACCTGAGTTTCAACTACGTTGAAGGCGAATCGCTGATCATGGCCCTCAAGGACCTGGCGGTTTCCTCCGGTTCGGCCTGCACCTCGGCGTCCCTGGAGCCTTCGTACGTGCTGCGCGCCCTGGGCCGCAACGACGAACTGGCACACAGCTCGATCCGTTTCACCTTCGGTCGCTTCACCACCGAAGAAGAAATCGACTACGCCGCGCAGAAAGTCTGCGAGGCCGTTACCAAGCTGCGCGCACTGTCGCCGCTGTGGGACATGTATAAAGACGGTGTCGACATTTCGAAAATCGAGTGGGCGGCACACTGATTTCAAGTCGCCGCGAACCAGCCCCGCGACCGATGTTCCGGGGCCCAAAGAGCGACTCTCTGATGAGTGAGGAATAAGTACCATGGCTTACAGCGAAAAGGTCATCGACCACTACGAAAACCCGCGCAACGTCGGCAAGATGGACGCGGAAGATCCGGATGTTGGCACTGGCATGGTCGGCGCTCCGGCGTGCGGCGATGTGATGCGCCTGCAGATCAAGGTCAACGAACAAGGCATCATCGAAGACGCCAAGTTCAAGACTTACGGCTGCGGTTCGGCCATCGCCTCCAGCTCCCTGGCGACCGAGTGGATGAAAGGCAAGACTCTGGATGAAGCAGAGACCATCAAGAACACTCAGCTGGCCGAAGAACTGGCCCTGCCGCCAGTGAAAATTCACTGCTCCGTACTCGCCGAAGACGCCATCAAGGCCGCCGTCCGCGACTACAAGCAGAAGAAAGGCTTGATCTGATTTTCCAGGTTTGCGACGAGTAAGGAGTCACCGATGGCTATCAGCATGACAGAAGCGGCTGCTCGACACGTGCGACGCTCCCTCGACGGGCGCGGCAAAGGTGAAGGGATTCGTCTGGGTGTTCGCACCACAGGCTGTTCCGGCCTTGCCTACGTGCTGGAGTTTGTCGACGAGGTGGTTGCGGAGGATCAGGTTTTCGAGAGTCACGGCGAGAAAGTGATTATCGATCCCAAGAGCCTCTCGTACCTTGACGGTACCGAGCTCGATTTCGTCAAGGAAGGATTGAACGAAGGCTTCAAGTTCAACAACCCCAACGTGCGCGGTGAATGTGGCTGCGGCGAAAGCTTCAACATCTGAGGCTTGTCGTGGGTACTCCTTGTCATTTCGCTTTATTCGAGCTGCAACCGAGTTTCAACCTGGACCTCGATCAGTTGGCTACGCGCTACCGTGAGTTGGCGCGCAATGTTCACCCGGATCGTTTTGCGGACGCTTCCGAGCGCGAGCAGCGCCTGGCGCTGGAGCAGTCGGCAAGCCTCAATGAGGCCTACCAGACGCTCAAAAGCCCTCCCAAACGCGCGCGTTACCTGCTCGCGTTGAACGGTGGCGAGCTGCCGCTGGAAGTCACGGTGCATGATCCGGAGTTTCTCCTGCAACAGATGGAGTTGCGCGAAGAGCTTGAACACCTGCAGGACAGCGCCGATCTAGCCGGTGTTGCCGCGTTCAAGCGTCGCCTCAAGTCCGCCCAGGAAGAACTGAACCAAAGTTTCGCCGCTTGCTGGAACGATGCCGAGCACCGCGAGCGCGCCGAGCGCCTGATGCGACGCATGCAGTTCCTCGACAAGCTGACCTACGAAGTGCGCCAGTTAGAAGAGCGCCTCGACGATTAACCCAGTGCCGCTCCGGTCGCACGCCTGATATACAGATAAGTCCTGATCACGATGGCCCTACTGCAGATCGCCGAACCCGGCCAAAGTCCTCAACCGCACCAGCGTCGCCTGGCTGTGGGGATCGACTTGGGTACTACCAATTCGCTGGTCGCTGCATTACGCAGTGGTCTTTCCGAGCCGCTGGCCGATGCTGACGGGCAGGTCATCCTGCCGTCCGCCGTGCGCTACCACGCCGACCGCGTCGAAGTCGGCGAGTCGGCCAAGCTTGCCGCCTCTGCCGATCCGCTGAACACCGTGCTGTCGGTCAAGCGCTTGATGGGTCGTGGTCTGTCCGACGTCAAGCAATTGGGCGAGCAACTGCCGTATCGCTTTGTCGGCGGCGAGTCGCACATGCCGTTCATCGATACCGTGCAGGGTCCAAAAAGCCCGGTCGAAGTCTCCGCCGACATCCTCAAGGTGCTGCGCTTGCGCGCCGAGGCCACCCTGGGTGGTGAATTGGTCGGTGCGGTGATCACCGTGCCGGCGTACTTCGATGACGCTCAGCGCCAGGCCACCAAGGACGCGGCGAAACTCGCCGGCCTGAATGTGCTGCGCCTGCTCAACGAGCCGACCGCTGCTGCCGTGGCGTATGGCCTGGATCAACATGCCGAAGGCCTGGTCGCGATCTACGACCTGGGCGGCGGCACCTTCGATATTTCCATTTTGCGCCTGACTGGCGGCGTCTTCGAAGTGCTGGCCACCGGTGGCGACAGCGCCCTGGGGGGCGATGACTTCGACCACGCCATCGCTGGCTGGATCATCACCAGTGCCGGTTTGTCCGCCGACCTCGATCCGGGCGCGCAACGCAATCTGCTGCAAACCGCTTGCGCGGCCAAAGAGGCGCTGACCGATGCGGCGTCGGTTGAAGTCGTCTATGGCAACTGGAAGGCCGAACTGACCCGCGAAGCCTTCAATGCGCTGATCGAGCCGATGGTCGCCCGCAGCCTCAAGGCCTGCCGACGCGCCGTGCGTGACTCCGGTGTGGAACTGGAAGACGTGCACGCCGTGGTCATGGTCGGTGGCTCCACCCGCGTACCTCGTGTGCGTGAAGCGGTCGCCGAAGCCTTTGGTCGTCAGCCGCTGACCGAAATCGATCCGGATCAAGTGGTGGCCATTGGGGCCGCGATCCAGGCCGATACGTTGGCTGGCAACAAGCGTGATGGCGGCGAATTGCTGCTGCTCGACGTGATTCCGTTGTCCCTGGGGCTGGAAACCATGGGCGGCCTCATGGAGAAGGTGATTCCGCGCAACACCACCATCCCCGTCGCCCGTGCCCAGGACTTCACCACGTACAAGGATGGCCAGTCGGCCATGGCGATTCACGTGTTGCAGGGCGAGCGGGAGTTGATCAGCGACTGCCGTTCCCTGGCGCGTTTCGAATTGCGCGGCATTCCTGCCATGGTGGCGGGTGCGGCGAAAATCCGCGTGACCTTCCAGGTCGACGCCGATGGCCTGCTCAGCGTTTCGGCCCGGGAAATGGGTTCGGGCGTTGAAGCCAGCATTCAGGTCAAGCCGTCCTACGGTCTGACCGACGGCGAAATCGCCAAGATGCTCAAGGATTCGTTCCAGCACGCCAATGATGACAAGGTCGCTCGTGTGTTGCGTGAACAGCAGGTCGACGCCCAGCGCCTGATCGAGGCGGTGCAGGCTGCGCTTGAGGCGGACGGCGAGCGTCTGCTCGATGCCGAGGAGCGCATGGTCATCGACATGCAGGTGCAGGAACTGACCGAACTGATGAAAGGCACCGATGGTTATGCCATCGAGCAGCAGACCAAGCGTCTGTCGCAAGTGACCGACGCCTTTGCCGCCCGCCGCCTGGATTCGACGGTGAAAGCCGCGCTGGCGGGGCGCAACCTGAATGAGATTGAGGAGTAACGATGCCGCAGGTCATTTTTCTGCCACACGAAAAGTTTTGCCCCGAAGGCATGGTTGTGGAGGCTGAGCCCGGTACGTCTATCCTCGAACTGGCCCATGAGCACCATATCGAGATGGAAAGTGCCTGTGGTGGCGTCTGCGCCTGCACCACCTGTCACTGCATCGTTCGCGAAGGGTTCGATTCGCTGGAAGAGGCGGATGAGCTCGAGGAAGATTTCCTCGACCGCGCGTGGGGCCTGGAAGCGCAATCGCGCCTGGCCTGTCAGGCCATTGTCGGGACTGAAGACCTGACCGTCGAGATTCCGAAATACTCGCTCAACCACGCCGCCGAAGCGCCGCACTGATTCAAGGAACTATCATGAGTCTCAAGTGGACTGATGTGCTGGAAATTGCTATCCAGCTGGCTGAAAGCAAACCTGAAGTTGATCCAATGTCGGTCAACTTCGTCGATCTGCGTAAATGGGTGATGGAATTGCCCGAGTTCGACGACAAGCCTGAGCATTGTGGCGAAAAGATCCTCGAGGCCATTCAGGCCAACTGGATCGAAGAACGCGACTGAGCCACGCTGCAGGTTAGGCAATACCCAAGAACCCGCGTATAATTCGCGGGTTTAATTTTTCACAAATTACCGTTTCTGGAGTTACACCATGGCTGTTCAACGCACTTTCTCCATCATCAAGCCTGACGCCGTTGCTAAAAACGTGATCGGCGAGATCACCACCCGTTTCGAAAAAGCCGGCCTGCGCGTTGTAGCTTCGAAACTGAAGCAACTGTCCAAAGCCGAAGCTGAAGGCTTCTACGCTGAGCACAGCGCTCGTGGTTTCTTCGGCGACCTGGTTGCCTTCATGACCTCCGGTCCGGTTGTCGTTCAGGTTCTGGAAGGCGAAAACGCCATCGCTCGCAACCGTGAGCTGATGGGCGCTACCAACCCTAAAGAAGCGGCTGCCGGCACTATCCGTGCTGACTTCGCTGAATCGATCGACGCCAACGCTGTACACGGTTCGGACTCCGAAGCCGCTGCTGCTCGCGAAATCGCATACTTCTTCGCAGCTACTGAAGTAACCACTCGCTAAGCATTGGCTTAAAGAGTGAAGGTGAATCCATGACGACATCGACTGTAAAAACCAACCTGCTGGGGCTCACCCAGCCGGAAATGGAGAAATTCTTCGACTCAATCGGGGAGAAGCGTTTCCGTGCCGGTCAGGTAATGAAATGGATTCACCACTTTGGCGTCGATGATTTCGACGCCATGACGAACGTCAGCAAGGCCCTGCGCGAAAAGCTCAAGGCTGTTGCTGAAGTTCGCGGCCCCGAAGTGGTCAGCGAGGACATCTCCAGCGACGGCACCCGTAAATGGGTGGTGCGCGTGGCGTCCGGCAGCTGCGTCGAGACCGTGTACATTCCCCAGGGCAAACGCGGCACCTTGTGCGTTTCGTCCCAGGCAGGCTGTGCCCTGGATTGCAGTTTCTGCTCCACCGGCAAGCAAGGCTTCAACAGCAACCTCACCGCCGCCGAAGTCATCGGCCAGGTGTGGATTGCCAACAAATCCTTTGGCAGCGTCCCGGCGACCGTCGACCGTGCCATCACCAACGTGGTGATGATGGGCATGGGTGAGCCGCTGCTGAACTTCGACAACGTCATTGCGGCCATGCACCTGATGATGGACGACCTGGGCTACGGCATTTCCAAGCGCCGCGTGACCCTGTCGACCTCCGGCGTGGTGCCGATGATCGATGAGCTGTCCAAGCACATCGACGTCTCGCTGGCGTTGTCCCTGCACGCACCGAATGACGCATTGCGTAACCAATTGGTGCCGATCAACAAGAAATATCCGCTTAAGATGTTGCTCGAGTCCTGTCAGCGTTACATGTCCGCCCTCGGCGAGAAGCGTGTGCTGACCATCGAGTACACCTTGCTCAAGGACGTCAACGACAAGCTTGAGCACGCCGTGGAAATGATCGAGTTGCTCAAAAACATCCCGTGCAAGATCAACCTGATTCCGTTCAACCCGTTCCCGCATTCCGGTTACGAGCGTCCGAGCAACAACGCGATTCGTCGTTTCCAGGATCAGCTTCATCATGCAGGTTTCAACGTCACCGTGCGCACCACCCGTGGTGAGGACATCGACGCCGCCTGCGGTCAATTGGTAGGGCAGGTGCTGGATCGCACCCGTCGCAGCGAACGTTATATTGCCGTGCGCGAATTGAGCGCCGACAGCGATATGGCGCAAAACGCCGCGAAATAATAGAGAGGATCTCCATGTCCCTGCGCTTCGCGCTGCTTGTGCTGTTGGCCAGTCTTTGCACTGGCTGCGTCCTGTCGGGCGATTACAACCCGATGAAGACCAGCAAGGGGCGTGACGAGGCGCGGGTTGCCTATGTGCAATTGGGCCTGGGCTACCTCCAGCAGGGCATGACCGAGCGCGCCAAGGTGCCGTTGAAGAAGGCGCTGGAGCTGGACAGTTCGGATCCGGACGCCAATGCGGCGCTGGGGCTGGTGTTCCAGGCCGAACGGGAGCCGGAGCTGGCGGACGAGCACTTTCGCAAGGCGCTGTCGGCCAGCCCCAAGGACGCACGAATCCTCAATAACTACGGCAGTTTCCTCTACGAGCAGAAGCGCTTCAAGGAGGCGTACGAACGCTTCGAACAGGCCGCCGCCGATACCTTGTATCCTGAGCGATCACGGGTGTTCGAGAACCTGGGGATGACCGCTTCCATGATGGGCCAGCGTGAGTTGGCCCAGCAGCAACTGGATAAAGCCCTGCGTTTGAATCAACAACAACCCCGTGCCTTGCTGGAAATGGCTGAGTTGTCTTACGAAGACAGGCATTATGTGCCGGCGCGTGACTACTACGACCGTTTCAGCCAGCTCACCGAGCAAAATGCACGTAGTCTGTTGCTTGGCGTTCGGTTGGCAAAAGTATTTGAAGATCGCGACAAGGCCGCCAGTTACGGCCTGCAACTCAAACGACTCTATCCCGGTACGCCGGAATATCAGCAATACCTGTCGGAGCAATGATGAAAGCGGCGCATCCTGAAGTTGTAGCAGCGAATCGCGTTAACCCCGGTGAGACTTTGCGCCAGGCCCGCGAAAGCAATGGCTGGTCGCTGGCCGAAGTGGCCCTCAAGCTCAACCTCACGGTTACCTCATTGAGCAACCTTGAAGCAGGCGCTTTCGACAAGCTGCCTGGGCATACCTTCGCTCGCGGTTACATTCGCGCTTATGCCAAATTGCTGGGCATGGACCAGACCGTTCTGGTCCAGCAGTTCGACCAATCCACCGGCACCGACTCCCAAGGCAGCAGTGTCCACGCCTTGGGGCGAATCGAAGAGCCGGTGCGGGTTTCCCACACCATTTTGCGTATCGTCAGCCTGTTGCTGCTGATCGCCGTGATCGGCGGCGGTTTTGTCTGGTGGCAGGATCAGACATCGCTGCGCACCAAGGACCTGATCAGCCTGACCCCGGAACACGTTGAAGTCGAAGGCGCGGACGGCACTACTCAGATTCACCCGCTGGACGAGCCGGAAGACCAGGCTGTCGCCGAAGCCCAGACTGACAACTCCACCGCCCTTGCATTGCCGCAAGCCGAGACCTCGGCTCAAGCGCCGGCCGAAGCGGCAACCCCTTCCGCTGAGCCGACTGCTCCGGTTGCGCCAGCAGCGCCGGCCCCTGCCGCACCGACACACAACGCTGCACCAGCGGTCACCACGCCGGTTGCGCCTGCTCCGACCGCTCCAGTGGTCTCGACGCCGCCTGCGACGGCTGCGGTGACGCCGACCATTCCAGCCCAGACAGCCGCTGCCACCACCGCAGGCCAGGGTCAGGTGCAACTGCAATTCACCGCCGATTGCTGGACGCAAGTCACCGATGGCGCAGGCAAGGTGCTGCTTAGCGGCCTCAAGCGTAAAGGCGACAGTGCGAGCCTCAGCGGCAAGCCACCGTTTACCGTGCGTCTGGGGTATGCCCGTGGCGCGCAGGTCAGCTACAACGGTCAGTCGGTTGATGTCACTCCGTTCACCAGTGGCGAGACTGCTCGCCTGAAGTTGGGTCAATAAGTCATGCACGGCGAATCTCCAATCAAACGTCGCGAATCACGCAAGATCTGGGTGGGTAACGTGCCCGTGGGCGGCGATGCGCCTATCGCTGTGCAAAGCATGACCAACAGCGACACCAACGACGTAGCGGCTACCGTCGCCCAGATCAATCGTCTGGAGGCCGCTGGCGTCGACATCGTGCGCGTGTCCGTGCCGGACATGGACGCCGCCGAGGCGTTCGGCAAGATCAAACAACTGGTCAAAGTGCCACTGGTGGCCGACATTCACTTCGACTACCGCATTGCCTTGCGCGTGGCCGAACTGGGCGTCGATTGCCTGCGGATCAACCCCGGCAACATCGGTCGTGAAGACCGTGTGCGTGCGGTGGTCGATGCCGCCCGCGACCGCGGCATTCCGATCCGCATCGGCGTCAATGCCGGTTCGCTGGAAAAAGACCTGCAAAAGAAATACGGCGAGCCGACCCCGGCCGCGCTGGTCGAGTCTGCGCTGCGTCACGTCGAGCACCTGGAACGCCTGAATTTCCAGGACTTCAAGGTTAGCGTGAAGGCCTCCGACGTGTTCATGGCCGTCGAGGCTTATCGCCTGCTGGCGAAGGAAATCGTCCAACCCTTGCACCTGGGCATCACCGAAGCCGGTGGTTTGCGTTCGGGCACGGTGAAATCCGCGGTGGGCCTCGGTATGCTGCTCGCCGAAGGGATTGGCGATACTATCCGCATCTCGCTGGCCGCTGACCCGGTCGAGGAAGTGAAAGTCGGGTACGACATCCTCAAATCGCTGCACCTGCGTTCCCGTGGCATCAACTTCATCGCCTGCCCGAGCTGCTCGCGGCAGAACTTCGATGTGGTCAAGACCATGAACGAACTGGAAGGACGTCTTGAAGACCTGCTGGTGCCGCTGGATGTGGCGGTGATCGGTTGCGTGGTCAACGGGCCGGGCGAAGCCAAGGAAGCCCACGTGGGCTTGACCGGCGGCACGCCGAACCTGATTTACATCGACGGCAAGCCGTCGCAGAAACTGACGAATGACAATCTGGTGGATGAGCTCGAACGCTTGATCCGCGAGAAAGCGGCCGAAAAGGTCGAAGCTGACGCTGCGCTTATCGCGCGCGGCTGAGCCCGACGGCCCAACGAATTTAAGGATTGATAGTGAGCAAGTCTCTGCAAGCCATTCGTGGCATGAACGACATCCTGCCCGAACAGACTCCCCTGTGGCGTCACTTCGAAGGCACCGTTGCGCGCCTGCTGGATAACTACGGTTACAAGCAGATCCGCATGCCGATCGTCGAGTTCACCGAGCTGTTCAAGCGCTCGATCGGCGAAGTGACCGACATCGTCGAAAAGGAGATGTACACCTTCGACGACCGCAACGGCGATTCCCTGACCCTGCGCCCTGAAGGCACGGCGGCCTGCGTGCGTGCCGTGCTCGAGCACGGCATCACCGGCGGTGGCCAGGTGCAGAAGCTGTGGTACATCGGTCCGATGTTCCGCCACGAGCGCCCGCAAAAAGGCCGTTATCGCCAGTTCCACCAGATCGGTGTCGAAGTGTTCAACCTCGACGGTCCGGACATCGACGCCGAACTGATCGTATTGACCTGGCGCCTGTGGGGCGAGCTGGGCATCCGTGATGCGGTCAAGCTCGAACTCAACAGCCTAGGCACCAGCGAGTCCCGTGGCCGTTATCGCGAGGCGCTGGTGGCGTTCCTGTCCCAGCACATGGACAAGCTCGACGAAGACAGCCAGCGTCGTCTGAAGACCAACCCGCTGCGGGTACTGGACACCAAGAACGCTGACACGCAGGCCATCCTGGTCGATGCGCCGAAAATGGCCGACTACCTGGACGACGAATCCCGCGCGCATTTCGAGGGCCTCAAGGCTCGTCTCGATGCAGCCGGCATTCCGTATGTGATCAATCCGAAGCTGGTACGCGGGCTGGATTACTACAGCAAGACCGTTTTCGAATGGGTCACCGACCACTTGGGCGCCCAGGGCACCGTGTGTGCCGGCGGCCGTTACGACGGTCTGGTAGAGCAGATGGGCGGCAAGCCGACCCCGGGCGTAGGTTTTGCCATGGGCATCGAGCGCCTGGTGCTGCTGCTGGAAACCCTGGAGCAGATCCCGCAAGAGATCTCCCGCCAGGTCGACGTTTACCTCTGCGCCTTCGGTGAAGAAGCCGAATTGGCTGGGCTCAAACTGGCCGAGCGTGTGCGTGATCAACTGCCCAGCCTGCGCCTGCAAGTGAATGCCGGCGCCGGCAGCTTCAAAAGCCAGTTCAAGAAAGCCGACAAGAGCGGTGCGCTGTTTGCATTGATTCTCGGTGACGACGAAATGGCCCAGCAAGTGGTAGGTTTCAAACCCCTGCGTGGCCAGGGCGAACAACAAAGCATTGCCTGGGATGCGCTTGCCGCACACCTGGCCACCTGCGTCGTGCAGGGTTGAAGCTGTCTAAACAGCCGATTTAGCGATTAAGGAGTATTGGGGTGTCGAGTACCGAAGACGAACAGCTGGCGGATTTGAAGGACTGGTGGTCACGCAACGGCAAGCCCCTGGTCACTGGCGGCCTGTTGGCGCTGGTCATTGTGTTCGGCTGGCAGGCTTTTCAGAAGTATCAGAGCAACCAGTCGCAAGGCGCTTCGGTGCTCTATCAGCAATTGCTCGAAACCACGCTGACGCCTGACGGCAAACCGGATGCGGCACGTGTTTCGGACCTGGCCGGCAAGCTCAACAGCGAATTCGGCGGCAGTGCCTACGCGCAGTATGGCAGCCTGTTCGTGGCGAAAGTCGCGGTCGACAGCGGCAAGCTGGACGACGCAGCCAGCGAGCTGAAAGCCATCGTTGCCAAACCCGCCAACCCGGCACTGGGTGAAATCGCCCGTCAGCGCCTGGCGCAGGTGCTGGGTGCGCAGAACAAGGCCGATGAAGCCCTGAAACTGCTCGAAGGCGATGCCGACAAGTCGTTCCTGGCCACTCGCGAAGAGCTCAAGGGCGACTTGCTGGTGCAGCTGGGTCGTACCGACGAAGCGAACACGGCGTATCAAAAAGCCAAGGCGGCACTGTCGGATGAAGCGGCAGTCGGTGGCCTACAAATCAAGCTGGACGACCTGGCCAAAGGGGATGCGTGACGTGATCCGTTGGAAACATGCAGCATTGCTGGCTCTGGCCATTCTGGCCGCGGGTTGCAGCAGCAACAGCAAAAAGAATTGCCACCGGCTGAACTGACCGACTTCAAAGAAGAAGTGGTTTTGCAGAAGCAGTGGAGTCGTTCGATCGGTGACGGTCAGGGCGAAACCTACAACATGCTCGTTCCGGCAGTTGAAGGCAGCACTATCTACGCCGCCGACGTAACGGGCGTGGTGGTGGCGATGGACCGCATGAACGGTGATGTCATCTGGAAAAAAGATCTCGAACTGCCTGTTTCCGGCGCCGTTGGCGTGGGTTACGGCTTGCTCCTGATCGGTACGACCAAAGGCGAAATCGTTGCGCTGGACTCGGTCAACGGTGAAGAGAAATGGCGCGCTCGCGTGTCCAGCGAAGTACTCGCGCCACCGGCCAACAACGGTGACGTTGTCGTGGTGCAGACCCAGGACGATCGCGTGATCGGCCTGGACGCCGCTACCGGTAACCAGCGCTGGTTGTATGACAGCACTCCGGCGGTCCTGACCCTGCGCGGCACCAGTGCGCCGATCGTCACCAACCGTATGGCGGTAGCCGGTCTGTCGACGGGTAAAGTCGTCGCTCTGGACATTTCCAACGGCGTGCCGGTATGGGAACAACGGGTTGCGGTTCCACAAGGTCGTTCGGAACTGGAACGCGTGGTGGACATCGATGGTGGCCTGCTGCTGTCCGGTGGTACGTTGTATGTTGCCAGCTACCAGGGGCGCGTAGCGGCCATCGACCTGGAAAGCGGCCGTCCGCTGTGGCAGCGTGATGCTTCCAGCTACGCCGGCCTGGCCCAGGGTTTCGGTAACGTCTATGTCAGCCTGTCTTCGGGCACGGTAGAAGGCATCGACGAGCGTTCGACCACCGCGTTGTGGAGCAACGACGCTCTGGCTCGCCGTCAACTGTCGGCGCCGGAAGTGTTCTCCAGCTACGTTGCAGTGGGTGACCTGGAAGGTTACCTGCACCTGCTGAGCCAGGTCGACGGCCGTTTCGTCGGCCGCGAGCGTATCGACAGCGACGGCCTGCGTGCCCGTCCGCTGGTGGTAGATAACATGATTTATGTGTATGGCAACAGCGGCAAACTGGAAGCCCTGACCATCAAGTAACAACTATGCTTGGGGGTGATACCCCAGGCGGCTATACCTGTCGGCACGACTGTAGCTGTAACTGTCACTGTAGGAGCGAGCTTGTCGAGGCGTCGAACCGTCGCGATGGACGTCAGGATAATGCTGGCGTCCTGGATGAACGCGGTGTCTGTGCGTTCATCGCGAGCAAGCTCGCTCCTACAGGTACAGGGATCGCAGGCGTGCCGGGGAAGCCCACGAGCACCAGCCGCTGCCTAGCAGCGGCTTTTGTATTTTCTGAAATAACGAAGTGGAGAGCCGCATGGTTCCCGTAATCGCCCTGGTGGGTCGACCGAACGTCGGCAAGTCCACCTTGTTCAACCGCCTGACCAGGACTCGCGACGCCATCGTCGGCGACTTGTCCGGTCTGACCCGTGATCGCCAGTACGGTGAGGCCAAGTGGCAAGGGCGTTCCTACATTCTGATCGACACCGGCGGTATCTCTGGTGACGAGCACGGTATGGACGAAAAAATGGCCGAGCAGTCGCTGCTGGCCATTGAAGAAGCGGATGTTGTCCTGTTTCTGGTCGACGCCAAGGCGGGTTTCACCGCCGCCGACCAGATGATCGCCGAGCACCTGCGCAAGCGTAACAAGCGTTCTTACGTGGTCGCCAACAAGGTCGACAACATCGACCCTGAGATGGCCCGCGCCGAGTTCGCCCCGCTGGGCATGGGGCACGCGATCCCGATCGCCGGTGCCCACGGTCGCGGCATCACGCAGATGCTGGAAACAGCCCTGAGCGACTTCCCGAAAGACGATGACGAGCAGGAAGAAGGTGAGGAAGAGGAAGTAGCCGAAGGCGAAGAAGCCAAGCGCATTCCTGGTCCGAGCGAAAAAGATGGGATCAAGATCGCCATCATCGGTCGCCCGAACGTCGGCAAGTCGACGCTGGTCAACCGTATGCTCGGTGAAGATCGGGTCATCGTCTATGACCAACCCGGCACCACTCGCGACAGCATCTACATTCCCTTCGAGCGTAACGAAGAGAAGTACACGCTGATCGACACCGCTGGTGTGCGCAAGCGCGGCAAGATCCACGAAGAAGTCGAAAAATTCTCCGTGGTCAAAACCCTGCAGGCGATCAAAGACGCCAACGTGGTGATCTTCGTCATGGACGCCCGCGAAGGCGTGGTGGACCACGACCTCAACCTGCTGGGCTTTGCCCTGGAAGCGGGTCGTGCGCTGGTCATCGCGATCAACAAGTGGGACGGCATGACGCCGAGTGAACGTGATTTCGTGAAGATCGAGTTGCAACGTCGGCTGTTCTTCGTCGAATTCGCCGACATCCACTTCATCTCGGCGCTGCACGGCACGGGCGTGGGTAACCTGTACGCCTCGGTACAGAACTCGTTCAAGTCGGCGGTGACCCGCTGGCCAACCAGTCGCCTGACCCAGATTCTCGAAGACGCGGTCACCGAGCACCAGCCGCCGATGGTCAACAGCCGCCGGATCAAGCTGCGTTATGCCCACTTGGGTGGCGCCAACCCGCCGATCATCGTGATTCACGGTAACCAGATCGAGAAGGTGCCAAAGTCTTACGTGCGCTACCTGGAAAACACTTATCGCCGTGTCTTGAAGCTGGTCGGTACGCCGATTCGCATCGAGTTCAAGGGCGGTGAGAACCCGTACGAAGGCAACAAGAACTCGCTGACCGACCGCCAGGTCAACAAGAAGCGTCGTTTGATGTCGCACCACAAGAAGGCTGACAAGAAGCGCCGCGATAAGAAATAGGGGCAGCTTCGAGCGCCAAGCTTCAAGTGAAAGCAAAAGAGGGTCCTCAGCGGGGGCCCTTTTTTGTGGGTGGGACTTTGAGGCTTGACCGCTTGCGGCTTGTCGCTTGAAACTTGGGGCTCACCTGCCGAGGCCCACCGATGATCACCAGTAAGTTGCCGAATGTCGGCGTCACTATTTTCACGCAGATGTCTCAGCTCGCGGCGCAGACCGGGGCGATCAACCTGTCCCAGGGTTTCCCCGATTTCGACGCACCGCAGGCGTTGTGCGATGCGGTCGGCCGACACATTGCCCAAGGCCATAACCAATATTCGCCCATGACCGGTTTGCCGGCGCTGCGTCAGCAGGTATCGGCCAAGATTGCTCGCAGCTATGGCGTGGCTGTCGATGCCGACGCCGAGGTGACCATCACCCCCGGCGCCACCCAGGCGATCTTCTGTGCGATTCAGGCAGTTATCCACAGCGGCGACGAGGTGATTGTGTTCGACCCTGCCTACGACAGCTACGAGCCGTCGGTGGAGCTGGCCGGTGGCCGTTGCGTGCACGTGCAACTGGGCCTGAATGACTTTTCCATCGACTTTGAACGGCTCGCGGCAGCCATCACCCCGCGCACTCGCATGATTGTGCTGAACACGCCACACAACCCGAGCGGTGCGTTGATCAGTCGTGCCGAGTTGGACCAGTTGGCGGACCTGATTCGTGATCGCGATATCTATCTGGTCAGCGATGAAGTCTACGAACACCTGGTGTTCGATGGCGTGCCCCACGTCAGTGTGTTGAACCATGAAGAGCTCTATCAGCGCGCCTTCGTGGTCAGTTCGTTCGGCAAGACCTATCACGTTACCGGTTGGAAAACCGGCTATGTGGTCGCGCCGCCGGCCCTCACGGCAGAGCTGCGCAAGGTCCATCAATACGTAAGCTTCTGCGGCGTGACGCCGCTGCAATTCGCCCTCGCCGATTTCATGGCCGAGCACCCGGAACACATCGATGAGTTGCCGGGCTTTTATCAGGCCAAGCGCGACCTGTTCTGTGATCTGTTGACGCCGTCGCGTTTCAGCTTCACCCGGGTGACCGGCACCTACTTCCAATTGGTCGATTACTCGCAGATTCGCCCGGACCTCAATGACGTCGAGATGTCGTTGTGGATGACCCGCGAGCACGGCGTGGCGAGCATCCCGATCTCGGTGTTCTACCAGACCCCACCGCAAGGCCAGCGCGTGGTGCGCCTGTGCTTTGCCAAGCGCGAGGAGACCCTGCGAGAAGCAGCGGCAAAACTATGCGTGATCTGAGTGCATTGCCCAACCTGAACATTGCGCTGATCCAGACCACCCTGGCCTGGCATGACCGGCAGGCGAACCTCGATCACTTCGAGCCGTTTCTGGAGCAGGCGCGGGGTGCGGACCTGATCATCCTGCCCGAGATGTTCACCACGGGTTTCTCGATGGAATCTGAAACACTCGCCGAAGCGGAAAACGGCCCCACCAGCAAATGGCTGCGCGCCCAGGCGGCAAAGCTCGATGCTGTGATCACTGGCAGCTTGATCGTTCAGGCTGGCGACGGCAGTCATCGCAACCGGTTGCTGTGGGCTCGTCCGGACGGCGAAGTCTGGCACTACGACAAGCGCCACTTGTTCCGCATGGCGGGGGAGCACAACCACTACACCCCGGGTGAACGCCAGGTGCAATTCGAGCTAAAGGGTTGGCGGGTGCGGCCCCTGATTTGCTACGACCTGCGCTTCCCTGTGTGGAGTCGCGATGCCCAGGACACCGATCTGTTGTTGTACACGGCGAACTGGCCGGGAGCCCGGCGCCAGCACTGGAATCGCTTGCTGCCGGCCCGTGCGATTGAAAACCTGTGTTATGTGGCAGCGGTGAACCGCATTGGCACCGACGGCAAGGGCTTTGCCTACACCGGCGACAGCCAGGTGCTGGACTTCCAGGGCGAGACCTTGCTCAGCGCCGGGGATGCGGATGGCGTGTTCAAGGTGGTGCTGGATGCGGCAGAGCTGCAGGCGTACCGGACTCGGTTTCCAGCGAATCTGGATGCTGACACGTTCGAATTCACCTGAGATTCTGGTTGTCTGACGGGCCGCCATCGCGGGCAAGCCCGCTCCTACAGGTTATATGAGTACCCTGTAGGAGCGAGCTTGCTCGCGATGAGGCCTTCAAGGCCACCGAAATCACCCGCCCAACAAAAAGGCCCCAAGGTTCACACCCAGGGGCCTTTTGTATTACAGCGACTGCTTACGCCGCCTTCGCCTCAGTCTGGCTCAGCGAACGGTTCAGCGCGCTGAACAATGCCTTGAAGCTGGCCGTGGTGATGTTTTCATCGATGCCAACGCCATGCACCGCACGCTCGCCGTTCACCCGCAGTTCGATGTAGGCCGCCGCCTTGGCGTTGGTGCCCGCGCCGATGGCGTGTTCGTTGTAGTCCATGATCTCCACCGGTACCGGCAAGCCGGCCACCAGGGCTTCCAGTGCACCGTTGCCCTTGCCGCGCCAGTGCAGGTTGGTCTCGCCCTGGCCTTTGCTGGACACTTCCACTTCCACGGCGCTGTGACCGTTTTCCTCCTGCAGGCGATGGCTGACCAGCGCATACGGAGTGTTGGCCTGCAAGTATTCGCTGTGCAGCAGACCGTGGATTTGCTGGGCCGTCATTTCCAGGCCCAGGCGATCGGTTTCGCGCTGCACGACCTGGCTGAACTCGATCTGCATGCGACGTGGCAAGCTGATGCCGTATTCCTGCTCCAGCAGGTAGGCGATACCACCCTTGCCCGACTGGCTGTTGACGCGGATGACCGCCTCGTAGCTGCGACCGATGTCCGCCGGATCGATCGGCAGGTACGGCACTTCCCAGAGGGCGTCCGGTTTCTGCTGGGCGAAGCCCTTGCGGATGGCGTCCTGGTGCGAGCCGGAGAACGCGGTGTGTACCAGGTCGCCGACGTACGGGTGACGTGGGTGCACCTGGATCTGGTTGCACTCTTCGACGACCTTGCGCACGCCGTCGATGTCGGAGAAGTCCAGCTCAGGGTTCAGGCCCTGGGTGTACATGTTCAGTGCCACGGTGACCAGGTCGACGTTACCGGTGCGCTCGCCGTTGCCGAACAGGCAGCCTTCGACGCGATCGGCGCCGGCCATCAGGCCCAGCTCGGTGGCTGCAACGCCAGTGCCACGGTCGTTGTGGGTGTGCAGGCTGATGATCACGCTGTCACGACGGTTGATGTGACGGCCGAACCATTCGATCTGGTCAGCGTAGATGTTCGGGGTCGCGCATTCCACGGTGGCCGGCAGGTTGAGGATCATCTTGTGCTCAGGCGTCGGGTTCCACACCTCGATCACCGCGTCGCAGACTTCCTTGGCGAATTCCAGTTCGGTGGCGCTGAAGGTTTCCGGCGAGTATTCGAACGTCCACTCGGTTTCCGGCTGCTGGGCGGCGTATTTGACGAACAGCTTGGCCGCGCTCACGGCGATTTCCTTGATGCCGTCCTTGTCCTGGTTGAAGACGATGCGACGGAAGGAAGGGGAGGTGGCGTTGTACAGGTGAACGATGGCTTTCTTCGCCCCGCGCAGGGATTCGAAGGTCCGCGCGATCAGGTCTTCACGGCCCTGGGTCAGCACCTGGATGGTGGTGTCGTCCGGGATGTGGCCGTCTTCGATCAGAGTGCGCACGAAGTCGAAGTCGGTTTGCGAAGCGGCCGGGAACGAGGCCTCGATTTCCTTCACGCCGACCTGCACCAGGGTTTTCCAGAAGCGCAGTTTCTTCGCCGCGTCCATCGGTTCGATCAGCGACTGGTTGCCGTCACGCAGGTCGGAGCTGCACCAGATCGGCACCTCGGTGATGGTTTTCGACGGCCAGGTGCGGTCCGGGAGGTTGATGGCCGGGAACGCGCGGTATTTCGAAGACGGGTCTTTGAGCATGCTCATCGCAGTAATCCTTGTTGTGTGGGCCGAGAAGAGGCGGCCTGCCCGGTGGAACTGTTCTTGGGGAAAAGCGTAGGACGAGGCGTCGCGATTCAGCCCGGCAGTCGTGCGCTGACTAGGCACAGGCTGCGGTGCTGGCGAAGCTGAATGAGGGTGTGAGAGGTTTTCATGCCCTCAACCCTAACCGCGAGGGGAAAGGATGGCAAGCAGTGGAAAAAAATTGGGAGAAGTTCTGCTTTTAGGGTTTTTGTCGCGATTTTATCGCGGCTTGGAGGGTTTGGGGCGTGGATGATTGCGCTGATGATCTGGCGTCCGCAATTTGGTTTTTGCGTGAGCCTGCTGGCCCCATCGCGGGCAAGCCCGCTCCTACAGTGGTCGGTGGTGGGCACAACTCTTCTGTTCACCCGGCCCCCTGTAGGAGCGAGCTTGAACTGGTCAAGTAATCTTGGACACTGATTACGGTTCACGCCGCCAATCTTTCCTTCACGACCGGCGACCTGTAGTCGTTATAGCTGTGAGGCCTGCTGATGTTGTAGCGCGAGACATAGCGCTGCACATCTGCCCGGGCCTCATGCTCCAGTTTGTAGCCCGTTTCAGGCACCCACTCGGACTTCAAACTACCAAAGAAACGCTCCATCGGGGCATTGTCCCAGCACTCGCCTTTACGGCTCATACTTTGCCTGAACCGATGTTTCACAAGCGCATTTCGGAATTTATGGCTGGTGTACTGGCAACCTTGATCAGAATGAAACAACACATCCTGGGGATGGCCGCGCAGCTCAACCGCCATGCGTAGCGCTTCGCAGGTCAGGTTGGCATCAGAAATCATCGAAAACGACCACCCTACGATCCTGCGAGCGTACAGATCCAAAACGGCGGCGAAGTACATCCACCGCTTGCCGACCTTGATGTATGTCACGTCGCCACACCACACCTGATTAACCGCCGTCACATCAAATTTTCGCTTGAGCACGTGCGGCGCCACCAAGGCCTCCACACCCGGCGACTTGTACTTATGGCGCCGGCGCTGACGACTAGCGATGCCAGCTTCGCGCATCAAACTGCGAGCCATATAACGCCCGATACGATGCCCTTTGGCTTGTAGCTCCTTGGACAAAGTACGTGCGCCGGCCGACTCTCTGGACGCCTTGTGGTGCCTGACCAGCGCGGCTTTGAGCTTGTCCCGTTCAGGATTTGCTCTGCCTTGGCGCTGGCGCCAGGCGTAAAAGCTACTGCGGTTGCCCCCAAACGCCCGGCAACACTTTTTAACGCCGTACTGCTCGCCCAGCTCATCGATCAGCGTGAATGATCTTTGGCGTCCAAAAGCAGGAGAGCACTGGCCTTTTTTAGGATTTCGATATCCAGGTCTTTCTCTCTGAGCAGAGCTTTGAGTCTCTGGATTTCTCGTTGATCAGCGGTAATCGCCTTGGCCCCCACCGGAGTCGAGCCCAAGCGCTCTTTTTGCACTTGATCAACCCAACGGCGCAGGGCTGTGGGGCCGATATCCAGGCTGGCACAGACTTCGGTAACCGGCTGACCTTCATCCAACACCATGCTGGCAGCCTTGAGCTTGAACTCACTCGAATAGGATTTACGCATATCCAAACACCTCAGATTTGGGCGCTATCATAGCGCCCGATTGAAGTGTCCAAAATCATTAGGCCAGTTCAACTTGCTCGCGATGAGGCCTGCAAGCTCACCCACAAACTAAGGCTGGAAAGCCCCAATAAAAATCGCCGGATCCACCCGCGCATCATTCAGGCTGACATTCCAGTGCATGTGCGGCCCGGTCGCTCGCCCGGTAGCCCCGACCTTGCCCACCACGCCACCGCGAGCCAGCTGTTGGCCGACCTTCACGTCGATTTTCGACATGTGGCAGAACATGCTGATGAAGCCCTGGCCATGGTCGACGAACACGGTGTTGCCGTTGAAGAAGTAATTGCCGATCAGGATCACCTTGCCAGCGGCCGGGGTTTTGATCGGTGTGCCGGCGGGCACCGCGAAATCCAGGCCCGAGTGCGGATTGCGCTCTTCGCCGTTGAAGAAGCGGCGCACGCCGAACTTGCTCGACAGCGGGCCGTTGACCGGCTTGTCCAGCAGCAGGTTGCTCGGTGTGTTCGGGCTGAAGGTGCGATAGGCGGCAATCTGTTCGGCCAGTTCGCGCTCGATGCGCTTGAGGTTGCTCTGGTCCGGATTGACCTGCTGAGTGTTCTTCAGGGTGATGCGTTGTTCCGGGTACTTCTTGCTGCCAACGCTGAAGTTGAGGGTGCGACCGCCGCTGCTGATGGACTGCACGCCCGGCTTGACCGTCAATGGCACACCGACGATGGCGCGCCAGTTGTCCTGCTCCTTGACCACCAGGACCGGTTTGCCCTGATAACTGGCGGTTGGTGTCTGCGCAGCGGTGCCCAGATCGATCACGGCCACGCCGCCCGGCACCGGTTTGTTCAACAGGCGGGTGATGTAGCTGTCGGCATGGGCGTTGAAGGTCAGGCACAGCAAGAGCAGCGAAGCTAAAAAGCGCGGCATGGATCAGTCCAGTAAAGAAAGGGTGACGGGCGTCAGGTGATTGTCTTCGACCCGCACTTGCAGTTCGCCTTCGCCGAGTTTGGCTTTCAGGCGCTGGCCGTTGTGGGTTTGCGCGGCGTTGCGGATGGCATTGCCGCGCTCGTCCAGCAGAATGCTGTAGCCACGGCCCAAGGTCGCCAACGGGCTGACCACGTGTAGCGTCTGCATCTGCGCGTGCAGTTGTTGACGGCGATCCTTGAGCCCTTCGCGCATGGCCCGAGGCAAACGTTCGGCGAGGCTGTCCAGGCGTTGGCGCAGCATCGCCAGCTGGCGTCCTGGGTGTTGCCCGGCGAGGCGGGTTTCCAGGCGCATCAGCCGTTCGCGACGGGTATTGAGGCTGCGCTCGAAGGCGCGGCGCATGCGCATGTCCAGATCATCCAGGCGCTGAGCCTGCTGGCGAAGGCGTTCGCCAGGGTGGCGCAGGCGGCGGGAAACGCCTTCGAGGCGCAAGCGCTCACGCATCAAGCGGTCGCGCATGCGCATCACCAGCCGGCGATGCAGGCTTTCGACCTGACGCACCAGATGGCTGGAGTCCGGGGCGAGCAGCTCGGCGGCAGCCGACGGCGTCGGGGCGCGAACGTCGGCGACGAAGTCGCTGATGGACACATCGGTTTCATGGCCGACGGCACTGACAATCGGCGTCACGCAGGCATCCACGGCGCGGGCCACGGCTTCTTCGTTGAAGCACCAAAGGTCTTCCAGCGAGCCGCCGCCACGGGCCAGGATCAAGGCATCGAAACCACGGGCGTCCGCCAGCTTCAGCGCGCGGACGATCTGCGCGGTGGCTTCGCGGCCTTGCACGGCGGTGGGGATCAGCGTCAATTGCACCTGCGGCGCGCGGCGGCGGAATACGCTGATGATGTCGCGGATCACCGCGCCAGTGGGCGAGCTGATGATGCCGATGCGTTGCGGATGCGCGGGCAGTGGCACCTTGCGCTCGGCACTGAACAGGCCTTCGGCGCTGAGCTTTTCTTTCAGGGCATCGAAAGCCATGCGCAGCGCGCCGTCACCGGCCGGTTCCACGGTGTCGAGGATCAACTGATAATCGCCACGGCCTTCGAACAGCGAAACCTTGCCGCGCACCTTCACCGCCAGACCATCCTTCAACGCCTGGCGCACGCGCTGTGCGTTCTGGCGGAACAATGCGCAACGCACCTGGGCGCCGCTGTCCTTGAGGGTGAAGTACACGTGCCCGGACGCCGGGCGGGCGAGGTTGGAGATTTCGCCTTCGACCCAGATATTGCTGAACACATCTTCCAGCAACACCCGCGCGCGGCCATTGAGCTGGCTGACGGTAAGGATTTCCCGGTCCAGGCCGAGTCTTGCAAAGGGATCTTTAATCATGGGCGCAGTTTAAAGGCTTCGCTGATCCGAGGCTAACGCAAATCCTGTAGGAGACAAGCTCGCTCCTACAGGATTCGGTGAACAGGTAAAGTAGGTGCCGAACTCAAGGATGACACCCAATGAATGTATTCGAACTGTTGCAGCAATGGCCCTTTGGCCTCACGGATTGGCTGGTGATCGGCCTCGGCATTGCCCTGGCCTACATCGTGTTCGGCATCGCTGGTTTTGGCACCGCGCTGGTGGCAGGGCCGATTCTGATTCTGTTCATGCCGTTGTCCAAGATCGTGCCGTTGCTGGTGCTGCTGGATTTCATCGCGGCATTCGGCAACTTGCTGCCTTCGCGCAGGGATGTGGCACGGCCCGAGTTGCTGCGGCTGCTGCCTTGCATGGCGATCGGGTGCACGCTGGGGGTAATTTTCCTGCTGAACCTGCATTCTGATGTGTTGCTGCTGTTGATGGGGCTGTTCATCAGTGCCTACGCCATTTACAGCCTGTGGGTCAAAGCCCGCCCGGCCGAGCTCTCGGCCGCTTGGGCGGTGCCGATGGGCACGATCGGCGGGATGTTTGGTGCGCTGTTCGGCAGTGGAGGGTTTCTCTACGCGATCTACCTCAACAGCCGCCTGTCGAAAGAAGCCGCGCGGGCCACCCAGAGTGCGCTGATCAGTTGCAGCACCGTGGTTCGGCTGAGTCTGTTTGTCGTCGCGGGGGTGTATGCCGAGCTACGCTTGTTGGTGTTGGCGGTGTGCTTGCTGCCGGCCATGGCGCTGGGCTTGTGGATCGGGCGGCGGCTGACCATGCGCCTGTCCCGCGAGGCGTTCGTGCGGCTGGTGACCTGGTTGGTGCTGGCCAGCGGGATTGCCTTGATCGGGCGGTACCTGAGCACTTGACCTCTGGGTGTCAGGGATTAAGCTGCCGGCCTTTAGGGCCTCATCGCGGGCAAGCCCGCTCCCACAGGTTTTGTGAACGCCGCTGAACCCTGTGGGAGCGGGCTTGCCCGCGATGGCGTCAGTCCGAACACTGCAAATGCGCCAGGCCCACCCCATGAACTCCCAAAGCATCATCGTCCCGAAAATCTCCACCTTGCCGGTTCACGAGCCCCGGGCTCGGGCAATCGTGCGCTGGCTGGTGCGTAAGAACATCATCCACGAAGAGTTGACCACCTGTGGGCGTACCGGCAACCGCATGGGGCACGCCATTGCCGAGGGGGCCCGCGCCGTGGTGCTGCACCCCGAGGCGCTTCCGTTTGGCGAGCCGGTCAATGGCCTGGAGATCGTCACCAAACGCTGCATTTACACGCCGGCCAAGGGGTTCCTGGGGGAGGCGGGCTGCGCCGAGTGCCGCCAGGAAGTCGGCGAGGCGCTGTTCGAAAGCCTGGAAGACTGGATGCCGGGGCGCACCGATAACTTCACCTGCCCCGAATGCGGTCATGAAGACGACATCAATGGCTTTCTGTTCCTGCAGGAATGCGGGTTTTCCAACCTGGGTTTCATCTTCAACAACTGGGCCGAGGCCGGGTTCAAGCAAAGCTTTCTCGACGAGTTTGCCGACTGGCTGGACCAGCCTGTCAGTTGCGTCAAGGTCGAGCTCTAAACAGGCACTTTGGGCCGGGAAAAGCTCCGTCGATCACCACATCGAATATAGACAGAGTTTTACATTGAACAGGGCAGGGTGTCTGACTATAATGGCGCGCTTCCATTTTCCCGCTCGGGAGCCCCCGCGATGCTGCGTATCAGCCAAGAAGCTCTGACATTCGACGACATTCTCCTAGTGCCCGGTTATTCCGAGGTGCTTCCTAACGAAGTCAGTCTGAAGACCCGCCTTACCCGTGGCATCGAGTTGAACATTCCTCTGGTTTCTGCCGCCATGGACACCGTTACTGAAGCCCGTCTGGCAATCGCCATGGCTCAGGAAGGTGGCATCGGCATTATCCACAAGAACATGACCATCGAGCAGCAAGCTGCTGAAGTGCGCAAGGTCAAGAAGTTCGAAGCCGGCGTGGTCAAGGACCCGATCACCATCGAGGCAGATGCCACGGTACGTGACCTGTTCGAATTGACCCGCCTGCACAATATTTCCGGCGTACCGGTCCTGCACGATGGCGACCTGGTCGGCATCGTCACTTCCCGTGACGTGCGTTTCGAAAGCCGCCTGGACGTCAGCGTCCGTGAAGTGATGACGCCGAAAGAGCGCCTCGTCACGGTCAAGGAAGGCGCCAACAAGAACGACGTTCGCGAGCTGCTGCACAAGCACCGCATCGAACGCGTCCTGATCGTCGACGACAAGTTCGCCCTCAAGGGCATGATGACCGTCAACGACATCGAAAAAGCCAAGGCTTACCCGCTGGCCAGCAAGGACGATCAAGGTCGCCTGCGCGTAGGCGCTGCCGTCGGTACCGGTAAAGACACCGGTGACCGCGTTGCCGCCCTGGTCAATGCCGGTGTGGACGTGGTGGTGGTCGACACCGCCCACGGTCACTCCAAAGGCGTGATCGACCGCGTTCGCTGGGTCAAGCAGAACTTCCCTGACGTGCAGGTCATTGGCGGCAACATCGCCACCGGCGCCGCCGCCAAGGCCCTGGCCGAAGCCGGCGCTGATGCGGTCAAGGTCGGTATCGGCCCTGGTTCGATCTGCACCACCCGTATCGTCGCCGGGGTCGGCGTCCCGCAAATCAGTGCCATCGCCAACGTTGCCGCTGCCCTTGAAGGCACTGGTGTTCCGTTGATCGCCGACGGCGGCATCCGTTTCTCCGGTGACCTCTCCAAGGCCATCGTTGCCGGTGCCTCCTGCGTGATGATGGGCTCGATGTTCGCCGGTACCGAAGAAGCACCGGGCGAGATCGAACTGTTCCAGGGCCGTTCGTACAAGGCTTACCGTGGCATGGGTTCGCTGGGCGCCATGTCCCAGGCTCAAGGCTCCTCCGACCGTTACTTCCAGGACTCCTCGGCCGGCGCCGAGAAACTGGTTCCGGAAGGCATCGAAGGCCGTGTGCCTTACAAGGGCACCCTGAGCGCGATCATCCACCAGTTGATGGGCGGCTTGCGTTCCTCGATGGGCTACACCGGCAGCGCCGACATCGAGCAGATGCGCACCATCCCTGAATTCGTGCGGATCACCGGCGCAGGCATGGCCGAGTCGCACGTACACGACGTACAGATCACCAAGGAAGCGCCAAACTACCGGGTCGGCTGACGCCTCCAGCTAGAAGCCACAAGTTACAAGCTGCAAGCGGTGCTGTGTTTGTGCAGCCACCGCGCAGCCTCCGATTACTTGCAGCTTGCAGCTTGAAGCTTGCAACTGCTTTGAGAGTTTTTTTCCATGGCCCTCGATATTCACGCTCACCGCATCCTGATCCTCGACTTCGGTTCCCAATACACCCAACTGATCGCCCGCCGCGTGCGTGAAATCGGCGTGTACTGCGAACTGCATCCGTTCGACATGGACGACGAAGCGATCCGCGAATTCGCGCCAAAGGGGATCATCCTCGCGGGCGGCCCGGAATCGGTACACGTGGCCGATAGCCCACGCGCACCACAGGCCGTCTGGGACCTGGGCGTACCGGTTTTCGGCATCTGCTACGGGATGCAGACCATGGCCGAGCAACTGGGCGGCAAGGTTGAAGGTTCCGAGCTGCGTGAGTTCGGTTACGCCCGTGTCGACGTGGTCGGCAAGAGCCGCCTGCTGGATGGCATCGAAGACCACATCGACGCCGACGGCCTGTTTGGCCTCGACGTGTGGATGAGCCACGGCGACAAGGTCACCAAAATGCCTGGCGACTTCCACATCCTCGCCAGCACCCCAAGCTGCCCGATCGCCGGCATGTTCAGCGACGCGCGCGGCTACTATGGCGTGCAATTCCACCCGGAAGTGACTCACACCAAGCAGGGCGGTCGCATCCTGTCGCGCTTCGTCCTCGACATCTGCGGCTGCGAAGCCCTGTGGACCCCGTCGAAAATCGCAGAAGACGCCATCGCCCAGGTGCGCGCTCAAGTGGGCACCGACAACGTGCTGCTGGGCCTGTCCGGCGGTGTCGACTCCTCGGTCGTTGCTGCATTGCTGCACAAGGCCATCGGCGACCAGTTGACCTGCGTGTTCGTCGACAACGGCCTGCTGCGCCTGCACGAAGGCGAGCAAGTGATGGCCATGTTCGCCGAGAACATGGGCGTCAAGGTCATCCGCGCCAACGCCGAAGACCAGTTCCTGAACAACCTGGCCGGCGAAGCCGACCCGGAGAAGAAGCGCAAGATCATCGGCCGTACCTTCATCGATGTGTTTGATGCCGAATCCTGCAAGCTGGACAACATCAAGTACCTGGCCCAGGGCACCATCTACCCGGACGTGATCGAGTCGGCTGGCGCGAAAAGCGGCAAGGCCCACGTGATCAAGTCGCACCACAACGTGGGTGGCTTGCCGGAAGAAATGAACCTGAAACTGGTCGAGCCCCTGCGCGAACTGTTCAAGGACGAAGTGCGTCGTCTGGGGCTGGAACTGGGCCTGCCGTACGACATGGTCTACCGCCACCCATTCCCGGGCCCGGGCCTGGGCGTGCGTATCCTGGGTGAAGTGAAGAAGGAGTACGCCGACCTGCTGCGTCGCGCCGACCACATCTTCATCGAAGAACTGCGCAAGGCCGATTGGTACCACAAGGTCAGCCAGGCCTTCGTGGTGTTCCAGCCCGTGAAATCGGTAGGCGTGGTCGGCGACGGCCGCCGTTACGCCTGGGTCGTGGCCCTGCGTGCGGTGGAAACCATCGACTTCATGACCGCGCGTTGGGCACACCTGCCTTACGAACTGCTGGAAACCGTCAGTGGCCGTATCATCAACGAAATCGAAGGCATCTCGCGCGTGACGTACGACGTGTCGAGCAAGCCGCCGGCGACGATTGAGTGGGAATAACCCGCAGCGCTGCATGAAAGAACCGGCTCCGGCCGGTTTTTTCATGCCCGCGTAAAGTGCGACTACTTGCGCAGCAGCGGCATGCTATGAGCGGTCTACCGGCGACCTTCGCACACGGGTGATTCGCCAATGCGGCCTTCTTTGCACAGGTCAATGTTATCTGTGCGCGAGAACCCGGCGTCCTTCATGCAATAGAACCGCGTGAGTACCTGGTCAATCGGCGTCTTGTCTCCCGTCCCCACCAGGTTGGTATAACCACAGGCGGTCATGGCGCTCTTGACGCCGTCTTGCGAGACTCCGCTTTTTTTCCAACTGGTAAATTCCGGCGGCGGCGGTTGAAAGCCCCGGCCCGTGCAGCCAACCAGTAACACTGTGCAAAAACTTATCAACAGCTTCCTTGTGAACATGGCGTTCTTCCCTGAAGGATCAGTGTGGCATCGGCCGACGGGTCAATCCCTGTCGGCGTGTCTATTTCAAACAGTGGGCGTTGGGTGGCTGATGGGATCATCGCTGATCACGGATGTACTCGAGGAAAGCTCGCACGGCTGCACTGGGGTGTCGCCGGCTCGGGTAGTACAGGTACCAGCTCGGTAGCGTCTGCTGCCAGTCGTTGAGCAATTCGACCAGCCTGCCTTGTTCGATGTCTTCACGCACATAATCCTCGAACAGGTGAGCGATTCCCGACCCGGCCAGCGCGGCCTGGCGTTCCTGATGCGCTGAACCCAGCGTCAGCCGGCCCTCGGGGGCGATTTCCACTTTGTCGTCATCCTTCTCGAATTTCCACGTCACCAGGGTACCGCCGGGGAAACGGCGACGGATGCAGTCGTGTTGCAGCAGATCTTGCGGAACCTGCGGCTGACCGCGCTGCTGGAGATAATCGGGCGCGGCCACGATTGCATAGCGCAGGGCCGGGCCCAGGGGCACGGCGATCATGTCCTGAGCGAGCTGGTTGCCAAAGCGCACGCCGGCATCAAAACCTTGTTCCACGATATCGATGATCGCGGCATCGCTGACGATCTCAATGTTGACCTCGGGATAGAGCTTCATGAACTCAAAGGCCAGGGGACACAGCACGTGATCGGCCGCCGGCCCCGGCGCATTGATGCGCACGGTGCCGGAGGGGCGGTCGCGAAGCTGATTGAGGTCGTCCAACGCCGCTCTTATTTCGTGTAAAGCGGGCCCCAGTCGCTGCAGAAGTTGCTCGCCCGCTTGGGTCAGCGCGACGCTGCGTGTGGTTCGGTTCAGCAGCCGGATGCCCAGCGCTTCTTCGAGGGCGCTGATCGATTGGCTGATGGCGGATGACGAAACACCCCTGCCCAGCGCTGCGGCTCTAAAACCACCCGAGCGAACGACGTCCTCAAGGATCTCCAGGCTGTCCAGGCGTAATGGCGGCATTGTTAAGGCCTGCTTATCAAGTTGATCGGTTTTGATCAGCTTATCTGTGCAGTCGATGTGTGTCACTTATAGGCAAACGGCAAGCGGGCGCAAACGTGTCCCGTGCATGAAGACACAACAGGAGACTGACGGATGAGTGAACAACAGCAGCCCGGCCTTAATCGGCGCGGCTTTATGGGGGCCATGGGCGCAGGCGCCACACTACTGGCGGCAACCCACTTGTTTCCCGCCGAGGCTCACGCTCAGGCGCCAGCGGGTTCGCCGGTAGCGGCGGCCGCCACACCTGTGCGGACCCGCACGATTGCGCGAACCCAGCAGACGCTGACTTCGCTTGGCCTGGGCACGTTCCTGACGTTTGACGCTCGCCCGGGTGGCGACCGCAGCCATCTACGCGAGGTCTTCCGGCGCTATGTCGCGGGCGGTGGTCGAGTGGTCGACACGTCGCCCCTCTACGGTTCGGCGGAAGTCTCGGTGGGGGCGTTTCTGGCCAGCACACCACAGGCCTCCGAGATCTTCATGGCCAACAAGATCTGGTCGACCGGCGAATACCTCGGCGACGAAAGCCATGCAGTGGCAAGTTTCGAGCAGTCGAGGCTGCGTGTCTGGCGCGATACGATCGACCTCATGCAGTGCCATACCCTCATCAATGCACCGGTAATCGTCCCGCTCATGCAGGCGTGGAAGAAAGAGGGTCGCATTCGCTACGTTGGTGTCACCCACCACGAAGCCGGGGCGCAGGATCAGCTTGCCCAACTGGTTGAGGGAGGCGGTGTCGATTTCGTCCAGACGAACTATTCGATCTTCGACCGCAGCGCCGAGCGGCGCCTGCTGCCAGCCGCCGCAGCCCATGGCGTCGGCGTCTTCATCAATCTTCCGCTCGAGAAGGCGCGCCTGATGAAGGTGGTGGAAGGGCGTCCGCTGCCTGCCTTCGCCCGGGAGTTCGAAGCCGCGACCTGGGCGCAGTTTTTCCTCAAGTGGGTCATGGCCCATCCGGCGGTCACGACGGTATTGTGTGGCACATCAAATCCTGATCATGCCGAAGATAACGTGCAGGCCATGTACGGCCCCTTGCCGGACGAGGCGATGCGCCGGCGCATGGTGCAGCACATGGAGACTATTCCAGGTTTTTCGCAAATAGGCCGGATGCCCTGGTACCCGGGCAAGGATGACCAATACCAGGGACTGATCCGTGGGGCCCAGGCCAATGCGCGCGCTCGTAGCTCGACGTGAGCCCATCGCTGGCCTCACTTGACCCGCTGGAATTCGATCTGGATTGCAGTGCCCTCCGGGCGTCGAAAGTGTTCGGTCATGCGATCGCCATTCACCACCAGTGTGAGCTGCTCGCGGGTACGGGTGCTGCCGACCCAGTTGGGAAACGTCGCCGCTTGGACGTGATTGCCGCTGAACTGACCTTCTTCATCGACGGTATAGGTGCCGAAGAAGCCGATACTGCCTGACATCGCCCTGCGGTTCTCCTCATCGGTTCCTTCGCCCCGGGCATCGGAGGCAAAGCGCGGGGTGCTGGCATCGGTCAGCACTTCGATGAAATGCATGTCCGCGGTGAACACGAGAAGACCGTTGGGCCTCTCGCCATACGCAGGGATATTACGGCCACCGGGATCGATCGTTGCCGAAACCACTCTCCAGGTTCCAACCACCTGGTTTTTTGCTGCTGTCTGCGCGAATGCGGGGAGAGCCGGGAGACAGATGACGAGTGCGAAGATGGCTGAACGGATGAGCATGAGCAGGTCCCTGGTCAGTTCGTTGTGGGTAGTGCTCCTCACGTTAAATCAGTTCGAAGGGTGGTATAAGACGGCCAATACGAGTTGAGCTGGTGAGGATATTTCACGAATGCCCCGTCCAAGCCTGAATGATTTGGCGGCATTTGCTGCCGTAGCGAGCCACCGCAGCTTTCGCAAGGCGGCGGACGCGATGGGCGTGTCACGCTCGGCACTCAGCCACGCCGTGATCGGGCTGGAGGAAAAACTGGGCATACGGTTGCTCAATCGTACGACGCGCAGCGTGTCGCTGACCCCGGCGGGATCGCAGCTGCTCGCACGACTCGAGCCGGTGCTCCAGGACCTCGATCAGGCTTTGGATACGCTGTCTGACGCCCGCGGAACGCCCAGTGGCCAGTTACGGATCAATGCGAACAAGAGTGGGGCGCGTATCCTGTTGCGGGATGTCGTGCCCCGTTTTCTGGACCTGTACCCTGAGGTTGAACTCGACCTTGTCTCGCAAGGCCAGCTAGTCGACATCGTGGAGCAAGGTTTTGATGCCGGCGTTCGCCTTCTCGAGACCGTCCCTCAAGACATGATTGCCGTCAGCTTCGGCGGCGACGTGCGTTTCATCGCCGTCGCTGCTCCCGCCTATCTGCAAGACCGTGGCATTCCCGAAACGCCCGACGATCTCCAGGCGCATTCCTGCCTACGCCAACGTCTGCCGGGTGGAAGGCGCTATCGGTGGGAGTTTTCCCGACGCGGCGCGCACGTGACGGTCGATGTGCCCGGCAACCTCACGCTTGATGACAACGATCTGCTGGTGGAAGCGGCGGCGGCCGGACGCGGCATCGCCTACGTGCCGGAACACTTTGCGCAACCTGCGCTGAAGGCGGGGCGACTGGTGACGGTTCTGGCGAACTGGTGCCCGCCGATACCTGGGCTGGCGCTTTACTACCCGCGCAATCGGCACATGCCATCACCGTTGCGTGCGTTCATCGACCTCTTGAAAGAGGCCGATGAACAGCGATGAATGCGCCGTCTGCCGTCGTCTTTGGGTGACTCGAAATGCTCAGTGCACCGCCGCTGCCGCAGCCGGGCCCTGCTGACTCTGCCCCCGCACCGCCAACACCACCACCAACATCCCCAGGCCACAGACCGCCGCCGAGATGATGAAGGCCACGTTGTAGCCGCCGCCGTACTGGACGACCAGCCCGGTCAGCGTGGGCGCGATGATGCCGGCCAGGTTGGCCAGCAGGTGGACGAAGCCACCGGTGCCGCCGACGCGGTTTTTCGGCACGATGTCCTGAATCAGGGCCCAGCAGATTTGCGGGGTCACGAACAGGAACACGCTGGAAATGGTGATGCACGCCACGGCCATGCTCAGCGAGGTCACCTGGGTGGTGATCAGCACGCAGGTGGCGGCGACGCCAAGGCCCAGGATGAGCATGATTTTACGGGCAAGGATGACGTTGTTGAGCTTCTTGGTCAGTGCATCGGTGAGGAAGCCGCCGCCGAGGAAGCCCACCGCCGCACCGAGCCACGGGATCACGCCGATGATGCTCATGCTCTTGATGTCCAGGTGCTGGTAGTCCATCAGGTAGCTGGGCAGCCAGGTCAGGAAGAAATACAGCACGTAGTTGAAGCAGAAGAACGCGGTCGCGACGGCCAGTACCGGTATGGAAAAAATGTAGCTGAACAGGCTGCGGCCTTCTTCGACGTTCTCCACCAACACTTCTTCGCGCCCGGCACGGATCAGTTCACGTTCGGCCTGGGAGACACTCGCGTGCTGGTCCGGGGTGTCCTTGAAGATCATCAGCCAGGCCAGTAGCCACAACGCGCCCAGCACGGCGATGACCACGAAGGAAATGCGCCAGCCGAAGTTGAACGCCACCAGCCCGACCACGGGACCAGCCAGAGCTGCGCCCAGCGGTTGCCCGCAGTTGGTGAAGCCCAGGGCGCGTCCGGCTTCCTGGCGTGGGAACCAGTTGGTGATGGCCTTGTTGGTCGTGGTGCCCATCGGCCCCTCGCCCATGCCAAACAACACGCGGAAGATCAGCAGCTGCAGGTAACCGGTGATGACGGCGGTCAGGCCGCAGAACACCGACCAACTGCCGGCGGCCCAGGCGAACACCTTTTTCGGCCCGTACTTGTCCGCCGCCCAGCCGCCGATGAAGCACAGCGCGCAGTAGCCGAAGAAAAACGAGCTGAAGATGAAGCCCATTTGCGCATCGTCGATGTGCAATTCGGTCTTGAGCAGTGGCGCGACGACCGAGAGGGCCGCGCGGTCGAGGTAGTTGAGCATGCCGGCGAAAAACAGCAGGCCGGCAATGTTCCAGCGGTAATAGCCTTTCATTCTTTTATGGCCTTTATTATTGACAGAAAACAGGGATGGCTCAGCCGATCAACGTACGTTCCAGGCAGTAGTCTTCGATCACTTGCAGGTCCGGGTCGAAGCCCAGGCCGGGGGCGGTTGGCAGTTGCATGTACGGCTTGAAGGCAAGGGCAGGGTAGAGCAGGCGTTCGAACTCGATGAAGGGCACTTCCACCGCCACATTCGGCGGCAGCAACGTGCACAGATGTGCCACGGCCAAAAGGCCTGGGCCGAAGTAGAAGCAGTGCGGCACGACTTTCACGCCATGCTGTTCAGCGAGGGCAAATACCTGAAGCATGGCGCCGATGCCACCGATTTTCGCCACGCTGGGCTGCACCACATCGATGGCTTGTTGTTCAAGCAAGGTCTTGATGCCCTGTACTCCGGCCGCATTCTCGCCCGCGGACAACGGCACGCCTTGTTGACGCACCTGTGCCAGTCCGGCGACGTCATCGGGCGGCCAGACCGGTTCTTCCAGCCAGGTCAATTCCAGGGTTTTCAGGCGTTCGGCGATTTCGCTCGCTTCGGTAACCGACCATGGGCAATTCACGTCCACCATCAACTCGCCCGCAGAGACAGGCAGTGCCCTGCGAGCGGCGGCAATCGCGTCGACGTGGGTCTCGTGCAGTTTGATCTTGCGAAAGCCCAGATCGCGGGCGCGGCTGACCTGGCGATAGACCTCGTCGGGATCGTTGCCGTAGCTGACCAGGCTGGCATACAGCTCCAACGTACGCGCCGTGCCGCCCAGCAGTTCATGCAGCGGAACGCCGGCCTCCTGGGCCGCGAGGTCCCACAGGGCGATGTCGATACCGGAGAGGGCGTAGACCATGGCACCGCTCGAGCCGAAACCATGCACGGCGCGGCGGACCTTTTCCATCGTCTGCTCGCGATGCTCCAGCGAAGTGCCGATGAACATCGGGCCGACCACGGCCGTCAACGCCTGGAACGTCACCGGATTGGAGCCGTGTCCGAACGCTTCACCCCAGCCTACCAGCCCGGTGTCCGTGGTGACTTTGAGCATCAGGCTTTGCATGCGCTGATGGCTGGGCGAGGCGGCATTGAAGGCGTCGTCGTCCTTGGCCTGGCCGTGGTTTTGCCGCTGGCTGGCGCCCGTACTGAACGGGATGCTGATGCGGATAACTTCGATACTGCGAATGATCAAAAGTCGCTCCTTGCCCATTTTATTAAAATTGTGGGTCTGTCATGAAGCACAGGTACGTCATCGTACAACATAGAAAATGACAGTGAAACATTTTGTGACATCGCATTTTGCCTGCAGCGGGAGGCTCTAGCACGGGGCAGGGGGCTTTGGTGTAGGAGCGAGCATGCTCGCGATGGCCGTCCAGACACCGCTGGCATCCAGACAACCAGCGTCATCGTTCACCACCATCGCGAGCATGCTCGCTCCTACAGAGGGGGAGATCTGTGCGGCATCCGTGCGTTGCGGATCAGCTCGCTTCGGTCAGTTTCAGTTCTTCCAAAGCCCTGCGCAGTGCTCCCATGCTGGAGAAGCGTTTTTCATGCAGTGCCAGCCACGCCGGGCGTTGAATATAAAAATGCCCGGACTCATACCAGATAGGCGTTTTCACGATCACGCCATCACGCCCACGGTGTACGAGAAAAACGCGGTCCGGTCTGCGTTGGAGGGTGTACATGCCGGGGCGGCTCAGTAACTGTTCGAGCTCCTCGTCCGTTCGGCTCAGCCACGGCGTTTCCATCTGTAATCGGAGATCGCTTTTCACCGTCCCCTCCGGCTTGCCCGTGATATCGAAATAGGTTCTGCCAGGATCAGGTCCAAAGCCGTGCGACTGGCCCTTGCCCACATCTTCGATGCGCAGCCCCAGCGCATTCTCCAATTCACTGACCCCAGGCACACCTTCAAATGTACTGGCGTGGGAGTTCCCCACTAGCGACACCCATTTGCCTGGCCCGCGAGTCATCAGGTCGGCGTCGATGACGGTCTGGGCGTAGAAATTCATCATCGCCTGGCGTGTGGTCTTTTGCAGGCCCTGCATGCCGTTCAGCCGGTAACTGGCCATGCAGTCGATGGCCTGGACCCGGACGCCGTAGCGGGTGGCTTCCCTCACCAGTTCGAGGAAGTTGAAGGTGAGTGACGGATCGGTCATGTGGCCCGTATTCAGGCTCTGCAGGTACATTTCAAGGTCCCTGGGCATGACGCCGCTCCTGGCAAAACTGTCCAGTGACGCCTGGTGAAAGTCAGTGAGCAAATGCTCCATGTAGAGGGTTTTCACACCCTTGCGGGCCATCAGTTCCATATTTTCGATCAGCCACTGCTTGCTGCCGATGTCGGCATGACTCTCACCAATGACCAGGCCGTCGTAATGCACCAGCCACCACTCGATGAACGATTCGGCATTCCAGGCGGGATCGATCGGCGGCAGCGGTGGTCGCTTGGCCAGGACCAGGTCGGCGAAAAACGCTTTGGTCGCCTCAAACAAGCGTCGACGTGAAGCCTGGAAGACCGACAGTGAGGAGCCTTCTTCGTCAAGTTCAGCAAAAACATCCCCCAGCAGTCTCCCGTCTGGGTTGTTGACGGCGTTCTTGAGACTCCCGCGAAGCTCCCGTGGAATCTCGTAGGGTGAGGTAAACAGCGGATTATCGGGCAGCTCGATATCCGGATTCGGCACCTGGCCCGTACCTCCGGCAGCCGGCAGCGGCTTGATGTGCGGCTCTGCAGCCAGGGGATCGATGCGCACATGCGCTTGGGTCAGGCCTTCGTCTCCCAGCGCCAGGGCCAGTTCATTGAGGCTGGCATAGCGACGTCCGCTGACCAGCCTCCACCGTGGACGTATCAGGAAATATCCACCGGCATCGCGCTGCAACGGTGTGCGCACCAGAGTCCCGTCACTGCTGCGGTGGATCAGGGTTGCATTGTCTTCAATCATGAACATGCCACTTCTGGGCAAGGCTTTCTCGACCGTCTTGAACGTGACAATGGGTGTGTTGGCTTCCACTTGCAGGCGCAGGTCGCCCTTGAGCAGGTCGATAGCGCGATCCAGCTCATCGAGCACTTCTCTTCCTGGATCGACGGTCAACCCGGTAGCGCCGGTGGGCACGTCTTCAATGCGCAACGAGACGGCGCCCCTCAGCTTGCCGATGCCCGCGACGTTGTAAAGGCTACCGGCGCGATCGTCATCCACCAGCGCCACCCAGCGATTGGCACCTCGTGCGGTCTGGTCGGCGCGGATGGTTTCGTCCGAAAAGTAGTTCAGCATTTTCCGGGCACTGGCGTCCGTCGTGCGCTCCATGCCTGGAAATCGCCGGCTGGCCATGCAGTCGATGGCTTGCACGCGAATGTGGTTTTTCTGCGCGGCCGTCACCAGCTCGATGTAACTGTGGGGACCGGCCGGATCGGTGCCCATCTGCAGGTCCATGGCCTTCAGCGAATCTTCCAGCGTTGGGGACATTTCGCCGATCTGGTGGAACAGATCGAGGTCGGCCTGGTGGAAATCGGTCATCAGGCGATCCACGTACAACGTCCTGACCTTCTGCTTGTTCAGCACTTTGAAGTTATTGATGAGGAGGCGTCGGGCGGTGGTGCTGGCGTTCGGCTGCCCGAGCACCAGGCCAGGCCCATCCTTGAGCACGCCTTTGCTCAAGTCGGCGAAGGTGGTCGACGATTTTACGGCAGGCACTGCCGGCCGCGCGGGAAAGACGGGGTCGCGATAGAAGCTGCTCGCGTCGGCATAAAGACGACGACGCAGCGATTTGAAGTTCTGGTAAAGCCCATCGGTTTCAGGCCCGATGTCCAGTGGGAAATCATCGGTACGGGCCTCGGCCACGGGTCGCAGTTCGGCTTTTACCGATTCCGCCACGTCGTAGGGCATGGGTTCGGTGGCGATTTCCGGCAGCGGTGTGGTCGTATGCCCCCAGGGCCAGTCGCCGAAGATCTTCATGCCGCCGCGCAAGCCGGGGCGGGCGACCGGCTCCCATTTCAACGCTTCGTTCAGGCGCACCGGCACATTGCGATAAAACGAGTAGGGGTGTACCGGGTCGATGATCACCCACCCACGCATCTGCTCGACATAGCGCACCTCGTAGAAGGCATCGGCGCCGGCGCGGCGCATCAGGATGTAGGTCTTGCCGGACGGTGTCCTGAAGATTTCCTGGAATTTGGGGTTGTCGGCCTCCAGGAGAGTCGGTTCGGTGAGGGTAGTTTTGAACGAGTCGAGGAAATTCTCCGGTGCCTTGGGCAATACTTGCGTCGGTGCGATATCCTCGATCGGCGGCAGCGGAGTACGCGCCTTCGCCGCTTCAAACAGTAGCGCCTCTTCCTCTTCTATGAGCACCGAGGTCTCGGCAATTTCCGGCAGGGCGCCTTCACCCGCCAGGAACGTGGCGTTGAACAGCGTGTCGATGGCGGTGAAGATTGCCGCGGTCACTGCTGACTTGCGCGCGCCCGGTGTCTTGCCGTTGACCGCCTGATCGATCTCCAGTCCGACGTTGGCGATGCCTGCACCCACCACCGCCAGCGCGACTGGCCAGCCCACAGCGGCCATCGGACCAAACATCTTGTTAAAGGCGTTCAGGTAACCGATCCACAGTTTTTTACGCAGCTCGCCATTGGAGTGCAGCATGAACTCGGCGTCGCTGATCATGCGCGCATGGGTCGCGTACCCCAGGAACGTGAAGGCATCGCCTTCCACCGCTTCGGCCGACAGTGCGACCAACTTGTGATCATTGGTGTGCCAGGTCGTGGTCAGCAGATCGAGCACATGGGTGAGGCCGACGTTCTGGTTGTTTGGCTCACTCAGTATCTTTGCCGCGAGTGCCGCGCCCGGGTTCAGTATTTCGAGCCACTCTCGCTTTGCACTCTTGCGCGAGGAGGTGTCCTCCGTAATGTCGTGATCGGCAACCTGGAAGTGCGCCATGAAGCGCTTGCGACCGGACGGCGTCTTGATTTTCGACAGGATCCACCAGTGCACATGGCGGTCGGACTGCAAGGCATGCACGCCCCAAACTTCGCCAGGGGTGTAGATCATTTTCCTGCCATGGGCGTCGACGATGCACAGGATGTCGGTGGCGATGAAGTCGCCGACTTTCAACAGGCTGATGCGCACACCCTTGGGAGGGGGGCTTGCTCTTCGAGCATCTGGCGCGTCACAGGCCAACGGACGTTGCCGGCCACGGCGTTGACGGCCGTCCGGAAGTTATCGTCGGAAAGCCGCCCGCTTTCACGGTCCTCCATGGCCTTGGCGAGAAAAGTACATTTGGCCAACATGCGGAACGTCTTGCGGTGGTTGTACCAGAACGCCTTGATCTTTTTCCGGTACTTGTCGGCGAAGTTGAGGTCCCAGAACACCTTCAGCACATCCTTGGCGTGCAAACGTATTTCGTTGGTCTGGTCGTAATTGCCGGCGTCCGGGCCGGCGGTGTAGAAGCCGGCGTCGGAGTCGAGCAGGTCGGCGTTGTCCTGGTCGTGCACGCTGAATCGCTGGATGACCAGTTGCGGCAGGGTCATCGATTCGCGGGGGACTTCAACACGATGCTCCCAGCCGGTGAAGGTCAGCGGGCTACTTTGCGCGGCGTGAAATCGATGGAAATAAACCTGTTCGGGTTCCAGGTGGCTGAGCTGGTGTTCGGCAAGAATATCCCGGGAGATGGCGCAGGCCATTTCGTACATGTCGGGGCAGGAGGCGACGAGTGTCGGAACCAGTTGCTTGAGCGCCTCTCTGTCGGCGGAATTGGGCAGTACATCGGATTCTGGAGTGTCCACAGGCTTTCCTTGATCGTGGTGGGTTGATAACAGCCACGATCATTTCAGGCGCAAGGGTGAAGGGTCTGTCAGAAGACAGGGCAGTGCGATGTCGGAACATGGATGGTATGCGTACGAAAAAACCGCAGCGTGCGAGCGCATCATGAACCCGCGCGGGTCGAGTGTGGCCCGCGGGGGCATCGATAGGCTGACGGCCAGATCAGCTCGGAATGCGACTCTGCAACACCATGCCCATGCCGTTCAGCGCCCGCGACAGCAGCTCGACGGAAGGAAACGGGACGCCGCTGACCTCTGTCCATGCGGGGCGGATGATGCACAGGTTACCGTGCGCCAGTGGCTCCACGGCGGTGTGGACGATGGAGCCCTCGCCGCTGCGATGGACGAGGGTGTATGCACCTTCCGCTTTCTGGAACAGGTACATGCCCCTGCGGAACAGCAGGCGTCTGATTCGCTCTTCGGTCCAATTCACCGGCGGCGCTTCCACTTGCAGGCGCAGGTCGCTGTAAAGGATGTCGGTCCTGCCCTTGAACACGCTGGTCACGGAGGGGCCGCGATCCATTTCAATGCCGGGATCGATTTCCAGGCCATGCCCTTGTCCTGGGTCCACCTCCTCAATGCGTACGCCCAGGCCTCCTTCCAACTCGCTGAGGCCTGCCATCCCCCTGAACGTGTTGGTGCTTTCCGCTCCGGTCAGTACCAACCATTTCCCGGCGCCATTGAGCACCCTGTCCGAGAACATGATTTCGCTCGCCAGGTGGTTGGCCATCATCTGCTCATCCTGGGGGATCATGGCGACGGGTTTTCGATAGTTGGCCGCGCAGTCCAGAGCCTGCACGCGGATACGCTGGGCTCGGGCTGCCTTGACCAGCTCCAGATCATTGAAGCGCCCAGCCGGATCGGTGCCCAGTTGAGTCAGGTATTTTTCCAGGTCCTCGGACATCACGCCGGTGTTGAAATATTGATTAAGGTCCTCCTGGGCAAAGTCGGCGAGCAGGCGCCGCATGTAGATGGTTTTCACGCCCTCGGCGGCCAGCGTTGGCATGTCCTTGATCACCAGTTTCATGCTGGTGATCCGGTCAAGTGTTTCGCCGATGACCAATCCGGGAAAGGCGCTGAACGTGCGCTTGATCAACGTTGCGAACGTCATCGAACTGTCGACCGCCGGAATGTGCGGACGTGAAGGCAAAGAGCGCCAGTCGAGGTTCTGGTAGAAACGCCGTGCGGACGTCAACAGCGACTGGTGTTTCTGGGCGAAGTTAAGTGCGTAGCGATCCTGGGAAAGCAATTCGCCGCTGGGGCCTCTCTGTATCCGGACGTGGGTTTCAGGGAGGTCCAATGCCCAGCGCTTCAAACCGTACGCTTTATAGGGATCGACGTCGTAGGACGTCACAATTCGTCTGGGTCCGGTGGAAATGGGCGGCAGGGCGCTCGGATGGGGTTGTTCCGGGGCGGGCGGTGCGGGCTGGGCGGCTGCTTGCTCGGTCAAATCCAGTTCGACCACGCAGGCGGTCTTGCCCATGCATTGCCCACCGGCCGCCAATCGCAGTTTGGGCATCCGTTCCCATTGTCCTTCGGCATTCAGGCGCACGGGCAGGGAGTGGATAAACTGGTTGGGCCGGGTCGGGTCGACGATCGCCCAGTAACCGCCTCCTCTGGAGTCGGGGAAATAACGCACGTAGTAGGCATTGTCGTTGATCATGATGGCGTACGGCGGGTCGCCATCGAGCTGATAGATACCCTGGAATTTACCGGGTTCGCTGACGGGCGTTTTGCTGTCCAGCAGTTCGTTGGTTTGAAATTTCTCCGGTATGTCGGTGCGCGGAGCCGGCTTCGGCGACGGTGCTTCTGCGGCTGTTGGCAGCCCTTCGGATGGTTCATCGGGCACGGCCGATTCGTCCGGGGTTCGTGACGACTCGGCGTACTCGTCCCACTCCGCCGCTTCCGCCGCATCGACCTCGGCACCGACCTCCGCCACCGACCCGACACCCTTGAGAAACGGCAGATTGAACAGCGCGTCGATGGCATTGAAGATCGCCCCGATCACGCCTTCCTTGCGCTCACTGGCGGTCTTGCCGGTTACCGCCTGATCGATATTCAGGCCCATGCTGGCAATGCTCGCGCCAATCACCGGCAGTGCCACTGGCCAGCCCACCGCGGCCATCGGGCCGAACACCTTGAGGCCGGCGCTGAGGTAACCGATCCAGAGTTTCTTGCGCAGATCGCCATTGGAGGTCAGTGACAGGTTGGCTTCTTCGGTCATGGCGTTGCGGGTCGAGTCGCGCAGCCAGCCGAAGGCGTCCCCGGTAATCGTCTGGTCTTTCTGGTTGATCAGGTGATGATCGGAATGGCCCCAGGTGCTTGTCAGGCGATTCATCAGGTCGACGAGGTTTTCGCTGATGGCCTGGCGTTCCGCCAATGGGAAATGAGTCATGAGGGCTCGGCGAGCGGATTCATCGTTCATTTGATTGAGGATCCACCAGTGCAGGTCTGAGGGTGTCTCGAACACCTGCAAAGGTGTGTCCTCACCCGGTACATAGAGAATCTGCCGGCCCTTGGCATCAATGATACGCAGGATATTCGTGGCGGCGTGGCCGGCGATATCCAGGGCGGCGACGCGCAGGTACGAGACGGGTGACGCATCGGCTTGCAGCATTTTCAACGTGGCCGGCCAGGTGATCGGACCGATCACCGCCTCCAGCGCCATGTTGCAATCTTCGAGGTTCAATTGCCCGCTCTCATGGGCCTCGATGGTTTTGCCCAGGAACGTGCATTTGGCCAGCGTGCGGAAGTCACCGGCGTAGGCGTCCCAGAAGGCATGCAGTTTGTTGCGGTAAATGTCACTGAAGTTGAGGTCCCAGAAGTGCTTGAGCACCTCATTGCCATGCAATGGCACTTCATTGCTGGCGTCGAAGTTTTCCACCTCGGGGCCTGCGGTATAGAAGCCGCCGTAGGTGTCCAAAAGGTCGGCGTTGTCCTGGTCGGTAGCGCGGAATCGGTGGATCACCAGTTGCGTGAGGGTCAGGGATTCGTAGGGTTTTTCGCCGTAATGCTGCCAACCGGTGAAAGACGACGCCAGACTTTGTGCGGTCTTGAACCGGTGGAAATACACCTGATCGGGGTCGAGATCATGGATGCCGTATTTCACCAACAGGTTGGCGGCAACTTCGTGGGCGGTATCGTGCAGGCTCGGGCAAGTCCGGACCACATGGGCGGCAATCGCCTTCAGGGCCGCCTTGTCGGCGGCATTGGGCAAGGGAGGGGTTTGGTCAGTGTTCATTGACTCGGTTCCTTGAGAATAGGGATCTCGAGGGTGAACCCTTCAATTGTCGCCGGGGCGGTACATATGTACCGCACAGACGTGCGCACATGCGTCCATCCGCCGCGCTGCCCTTACCGTTTCGCAACCGCAGGTGTATCGTATTCGCCTTTTGCAGGCCGCTGGGTTTGCGCTGGACGTTAAGGTGGTTGAGTTCATGTCTTTTACCCGTCGCCAAATCCTCGGTGGCCTGGCCGGTCTTGTTGTCGTTGGCGTCGGTGCGGGCGGCGCCTCGCGTTACTGGCTGGGCAAGATGGCCGATGCCGACGCGGGTCATGACTACGAGTTGATCGCCGCGCCCCTGGATGTGGAGCTGGTTGCCGGGCACAAGACTCCGGCCTGGGCGTTTGGCGCATCGGCGCCGGGCACCGAGTTGCGCGTGCGCCAGGGCGAATGGCTGCGGGTTCGGTTTATCAACCATCTGCCGGTCGCTACCACCATTCACTGGCACGGCATCCGCCTGCCGCTGGAGATGGACGGCGTTCCCTATGTGTCCCAACTTCCGGTGCTGCCGGGCGAATACTTCGACTACAAATTCCGTGTGCCCGACGCCGGCAGTTACTGGTATCACCCTCACGTGAACAGCAGCGAGGAACTGGGGCGCGGGCTGGTTGGGCCGTTGATTGTCGAAGAGCGCGAGCCGACCGGGTTCAATTACGAAAAAACCTTGAGCCTGAAGAACTGGCACGTCGATGAGCAAGGCAATTTCGTCGAGTTCAGCATTCCCCGTGAAGCTGCCCGTGGCGGTACGGCCGGGCGTCTGGTGACCATCAACGGTGTGCCATCGCCGGTCATCGACTTGCCGGCGGGGCAGATTACCCGGGTGCGCCTGCTCAACCTCGACAACACCCTGACCTATCGCCTGAACATTCCCGGAGTCGAAGCGAAGATCTACGCCCTGGACGGTAACCCCATCGAACCGCGCCCGCTGGGCAAGGAATACTGGCTGGGACCTGGCATGCGCATTTGCCTGGCGATCAAGGCGCCGCCGGCCGGCGAAGAGTTGTCTCTGCGCAACGGTCCGGTGCGTTTGGGAACACTGCGCTCGGTGGCCAACAATGACGAACCGACCACCTGGCCACCGGCACTGCCGGCCAACCCGGTAGCCGAGCCGGACCTGGCCAATGCCGAGAAACTCAACTTCAATTTCGAGTGGGTCGGTTCGGTGTCGGTCAACGTCGACAACAGACCGCCGAGCCTGTGGCAAATCAACGGCAAGGCCTGGGACATCACCGACAAGACCTGTGCTGACCGGCCGATTGCCAAGCTTGAGAAGGGCAAAAGCTACATTTTTGAATTGAAGAACCTGACCCAGTATCAACACCCGATTCACCTGCACGGCATGAGCTTCAAGGTCATCGCCTCGAACCGGCACAAGGTGATTCCGTACTTCACCGACACTTACCTTTTGGGCAAGAACGAGCGTGCACAGGTGGCGCTGGTGGCGGATAACCCGGGTGTGTGGATGTTCCATTGCCATGTGATCGACCACATGGAAACCGGCCTGATGGCCGCCATCGAGGTGGCGTGATGCGTCAGATTCGACCTGCTGCGATCATCGATCGCAGCCGTGACCGCGACTTCATGCGCGAAGCCCTGGCACTGGCCGAACAAGGCGCGGCGCTGGGTGAGGTGCCGGTCGGCGCGGTGCTGGTGCAGGACGGTGAAATCATCGGCCGTGGCTTCAATTGCCCGATCAGCGGCCACGACCCCAGTGCCCACGCCGAAATGGTGGCGATCCGCGCAGCGGCGTTGGCTGCCAGCAACTACCGGCTGCCGGGCAGTACGCTCTACGTGACGCTGGAACCGTGCAGCATGTGCGCCGGGCTGATCGTGCATTCGCGCATTGCGCGGGTGGTGTACGGCGCGCTGGAGCCCAAGGCCGGGATCGTTCAGAGCCAGGGGCAGTTTTTTACCCAGGGCTTCTTGAATCACCGGGTGCTGTTTGAGGGCGGGGTGCTGGCAGAGGAGTGTGGGGCGGTGTTGAGTGATTTCTTCAAGGCGCGACGGGCCAAATCGGCAGATTAGAAAACTGACACCGCTCCCACAGGGTTACTGGTTGTTTTCAGAACTTACTTTTTAGCCACTATGACCGCCCGCATCGGCGCCGGCAGCCCTTCGATCGTTTTGCTGTGATCCTCAGGATCGAGGAAATCGCTGAGCGACTGGTACTTCATCCACTCCGTCCCGCGTTGCTCCTCGACCGTGGTCACGCTCACATCCACGCATTTCACATCGCTGAAACCGGCACGTCGCAGCCACAATTCCAGCGCCGGCACGGACGGCAGGAACCACACGTTGCGCATCTGTGCGTAGCGATCTTCCGGTACCAACACCTGATGCTTGTCGCCTTCGACCACCAGGGTTTCCAGTACCAGTTCACCGCCCTTGACCAGGCAATCCTTCAGCGCCAGCAAATGCTCGATCGGCGAGCGGCGATGGTAGAACACGCCCATGGAAAACACTGTATCGAAACCTTCCAGGTTCGCTGGCAAGTCTTCGAAAGGAAACGGCAGGTGCCAGGCATTGGGTTGCGACAGGTAACGCTGCACCGCCTGGAACTGGCAGAAGAACAGCCAGTTCGGGTCGACGCCGATCACGCTGTCGGCACCGGCGCCGAGCATGCGCCACATGTAATAGCCGTTGCCGCAGCCGACATCGAGGATGCGCTTGCCCTTGAGATCCAGGTGCGGAGCGACCCGCGACCACTTCCAGTCCGAACGCCATTCGGTGTCGACGTGCACGCCAAACAGATCGAACGGTCCCTTGCGCCATGGCGACAGGCCCATCAAGGCGCTGCGCATCTGCGCGCGGGTGGCGTCGTCGCAATCGGTATCCAGTTTCAGGCCATTGAGCAGGTCGACTTCGCTGGGCTGGATGTTCGGCAGGGCATCCAGCGCACTCTGCCAGCGCTCCAGGTCGCCGTGACCCTTTTCCATTTTCTTGTCGAGTTGCGCTTGCAGGGTGTTGGCCCATTCGGCCAGCGGTGTACCCGCCAGATGGCGGGCGAGGGGGGACAGATCGATCATGGCAAGGCAATCAACGAGGCAAAGTTAAGGCACTGGAACCACGGCACGACTTTCGAGAACCCGGCAGCCAGCAGGCGTTCGCGGTGTTCTTCGAGGCTGTCGGGCTTCATGACGTTTTCGATGGCGCTGCGCTTCTGGGCGATTTCCAGTTCGCTGTAGCCGTTGGCGCGTTTGAAGGCGACATGCAGGTCGGTGAGCAGCGCGTGCTCCTGCTCGTCTTCAAAACGCAGCTTTTCCGAGAGAATCAGGGCGCCACCGGGCAGCAGCGACTGGCGGATGCGCGCGAGCAACTCGGTGCGCTGCGGCCGGGCAATGAATTGCAGGGTGAAGTTCAGCGCCACCACCGAGGCTGGCTGGAAGTCGAGAGCCAGAATGTCGCCTTCGATTACCTCCACCGGCAACAGCTCCTGGAACATCGAGTCCTGGCCGTTGAGGTATTCACGGCAACGCTCGACCATCGCCGCCGAGTTATCCACAGCGATGACGCGGCAACCGTCGGTGCGCACATGGCGGCGCAATGCCTGGGCCACGGCGCCGAGGGACGAACCGAGGTCGTAGAGCACACTGTTCGGCTGGGCGAACTGCGATGCGAGCACGCCGAGGTTTTCGACGATGGTCGGATAACCTGGCACCGAGCGCTTGATCATGTCCGGGAACACCCGCACCACGTCCTCGTTGAAGGCGAAGTCGGGCACCTGGGCCAACGGCTGGGCGAATAGGCGATCGGGTTCTTTGCTCACGGCGGTTCCGGCGGTGTCGGTGGAAAAGGCCGGCATTTTAGCCAAGTTGGCGTGGGGATGCGCGGTTTGTCTGATAAACCGCCGGGAATGGTGTGGTGCGAATACAAGAGCTATCGCGGTTTGTGCGCAAACGCCGAAGCCGTGATGCCCCACTGCCCCAGCCAGTAACTGAGGATGATCACATACGGCGCGGCGTTGAACGGCGCAACGAAGCGGTTGATGCCGATCACGCTGTCGGAAAACACGAACGCCACGGCGCCGCCGGCTGCCAGTAATGCCGAACGCCTGGGCACGTCGGTGCCCAGGCGGGCCAAGGCGCGCCAAAGCATGGCGCTGATAGCCACGCCGTAGACGATCACCGGCACGGTCAGTGGGCCCAGGCCGTTGGCCAGCAGGATGCCCAGCAGGACCGCGCCCACCACCATGGCGAAGATCAACGGCAGCAGCGCCAGCCGACGGCAATCGCTCAGGTAAGCCTTGAGGTACGCCAGATGCGCGACCAGGAACGCGCCGAGACCGAACACGAACAAATCCACCGGCCACGCCAGCAGTACATCGCCAAGCAGCGAGAAGATCAGGCCCAGGCTGATCCAGCGTCGATAATCGCTCGGGGGCGCATCATGCAACCAGCCGAGCAGGGCCAGCACCGGCATTGGCTTGACCAGCAGGCACAGCAGCGCGGCATGCACACTGAGGCCATAGAGAAAGGTCACTGCGCCCATCAGCGCCAGGATTAGCCAGCCCATGATCAGTTGACCGAGATCGCGCAGTCGAAGCTGTCCACCGGCAACACTTCCGGTGCCCAGGGTTGTTGCGAGGTCAGGCGCAACCGCCCGGTGCCCGTGGCAAAAGCCTGGAAGCGCCAGGTAGAAACCCCGGCAGCCCCCACTACGCCGGCATCTTCAGGGTTGCGATACACCTCTGGCCCCAGCGCGCGCAGCACGCCCCCGGCCGAATCCTGGATGGCCCAGCGGTAGCCCGTGGTCGGGTTGCTCGGCAGGGTCAGGATCAGGTGTTGCCCGTTGCTCATCTTCACCGGGCATTCGCTTTGTTTTTCCACCGTCACGTTCTGTCTGGGCTGCGAAGCGCAGGCGGCCAGCAGGGCGAGGGCGAGGGGGACAAACAGGCGGCTGGGGGACATAAGGGCAGAGGCTCCGGCGTTCACGACGAACGGCGAGCATAACTTAAGATGAGACAAATTGTGACAGCGTCGCCCGGTGAAGACTATTCCCTGCCTGTGCAGGCAATAGTCTTCAAGTGTCTGCGACTTCTAACTCTCCGTAATGTCAACGTTGCCCAGGACATCGATGAGTTTGCCCGAGCGATCACGCAGGTCTGCATGTAAGCCAATTTTGTAATTGCCTTCATGGAACTCAACGGTGAAGGTACCTTTTTCAATGGTAGCGCGGGTCACTTCTACGTTATCTACACGCTGGGAATACAATACCGTTTGGATTCCATCGGGGCCTGAGGGAAATTCGTGTTTCCCGTTGGGAATGTCCCGGCTTGTGATGATGTAGAAAACTCGATGATCGTGGTCAGTTGGATTGGCGCGATAGGTTCCGGAAAAGTGTTTTTTGCCGTCAGGATCTGTATAGACCTGGACCTGAGTCGCGTTGAAGTCTGGCTCCGGGGGCATTTTGGCGGTAAACGTTCCGGAATTTTTGGTGGTTGCGACCATTTCATTCTCCCTGCATGACGCTGATTGATGAGCTGAACGACGTTCGTCACCAGTATCTGGAAGCAGTCAGAGAAGCGTTACTATCAGAACTGACAGTTTTTAGAGCGATTGGTTGTTTAGGTCGCGTGAATGGATGAGAAGGCGCTGTAAACAGGAGATCTACAGCGCCTTCAACGTTAGAACAGGACTTTCGCCACATCCGCAAACCGCTTGGCGAAATGCACCGTAATCCCTTCCTTCAGGTAATCGGGCAACTCTTCGAAGCTGCCCCGGTTGGCTTCTGGCAGGATCAATTCGAAGATCTTCTGCCGACGCGCCGCGATCACTTTCTCGCGCACCCCGCCAATGGGCAGGACATGCCCGGTGAGCGTCAGTTCGCCGGTCATGGCCACGCCTTTTTTCGCCGGCTGGTTGCGTGCGAGCGAGAGCAGGGCGCTGGCCATGGTCACACCGGCACTCGGACCGTCCTTGGGGGTGGCGCCTTCCGGCACGTGCAGGTGAACGAAGGCTTCGTCGAAGAACTTCGGATCACCGCCAAACGACTTCAGGTTCGAGCTGATGTAGCTGTAGGCAATTTCCGCCGACTCCTTCATCACGTCACCCAACTGCCCGGTGAGCTTGAATCCACGGTTGTGCGTGTGAATGCGTGTGGCTTCGATCGGCAGTGTGGCGCCGCCCATGCTGGTCCACGCCAGGCCCGTGATGACGCCGGTGCCGGACAATACCTGTTCGTTACGAAACACTGGGTGGCCCAGCGACGCTTCGAGGTCTTTCGGGCCGAGCTTGATCACCGCCTTCGGATCGTCGATCAGCTTCATCACCGCCTTGCGCACCAGCTTGCCCATCTGCTTTTCGAGCTGGCGCACACCGGCCTCACGGGCGTAACCGTCGATCAAGGCTTTCAAGGCGCTGTCGTTGATCGACAGGCTGCCCTTCGAAACACCGGCCTTTTCCAGCAGCTTGGGCCACAAGTGGCGCTTGGCAATGGCAACTTTTTCTTCGGTGATGTAACCCGACAGGCGAATGACTTCCATGCGGTCGAGCAACGGGCCGGGGATGGAATCCAGGGTGTTGGCGGTGCACACGAACAGCACTTTGGACAGGTCCAGGCGCAGGTCGAGGTAATGGTCGAGAAACTCGACGTTCTGCTCCGGGTCCAGCGTTTCCAGCAGCGCCGAAGCCGGGTCGCCCTGGTAGCTCTGGCCCATCTTGTCGATTTCGTCGAGCATGATCACCGGGTTCATCACTTCAACGTCTTTCAACGCCTGGACGAGTTTGCCCGGTTGCGCGCCAATGTACGTGCGCCGGTGGCCCTTGATCTCGGCTTCGTCGCGCATGCCGCCGACACTGAAGCGGTAGAACGGCCGCCCCAGGGACTCGGCGATGGATTTGCCGACGCTGGTTTTGCCCACGCCCGGCGGACCCACCAACAGCACGATGGAACCGCTGATCTCGCCCTTGTAGGCGCCAACGGCGAGGAATTCGAGGATGCGATCCTTGATGTCGTCGAGCCCGGCATGGTGTTTGTCCAGCACCTTGCGCGCGTGCTTGAGGTCGAGTTTGTCATCGCCATATACCCCCCACGGCACCGAGGTCGCCCAGTCGAGGTAGTTGCGGGTGACGGCATACTCCGGCGAGCCTGTTTCGAGGATCGACAGTTTGTTCATTTCCTCCTCGAGGCGTTTTTGCACCTGCGCCGGCAACACCTTGCCTTCCAGGCGCTGCTCGAACTGCTCGATGTCGGCGCTACGGTCGTCCTTGGTCAGGCCGAGTTCCTGCTGGATGACCTTGAGCTGTTCCTTGAGGAAAAATTCGCGCTGGTGCTCGCCGATCTTGCGGTTCACCTCGGCGGAAATCTCCTTTTGCAGACGCGCGACTTCGACTTCCTTGCGCAGCATCGGCAAGACTTTTTCCATGCGCTTGAGCATCGGCACGCAGTCGAGCACTTCCTGCAACTCGCTGCCGGTCGCCGAGGTCAGCGCAGCGGCGAAGTCAGTCAGGGGCGAGGGGTCGTTGGGGCTGAAGCGGTTGAGGTAATTCTTCAGCTCTTCGCTGTACAGCGGGTTGAGCGGCAGCAGTTCCTTGATCGCGTTGATCAACGCCATGCCGTAAGCCTTGACCTCGTCGGTCGGCTCGCTCGGCTGGTGCGGATACTCGACTTCCACCAGGTAGGGTGGACGATGGTGCTTGAGCCAGGTCTTGAGGCGTACGCGAGTCAGGCCCTGGGCAACGAACTGCAACTTGCCATTTTCGCGGCTGGCGTGGTGCACCTTGACGAGCGTGCCGTACAGCGGCAAGGCGGAAGTGTCGAAGTGGCGCGGGTCTTCCTGGGGCGTGTCCATGTAGAACAGGGCCAGGGAGTGATGGTCGGACTTGCTCACCAGATCCAGGGTTTCGGCCCAGGGTTCTTCGTTGACGATGACCGGCAACACCTGGGCCGGGAAGAACGGGCGGTTGTGGATCGGGATGATGTAGACCTTGTCCGGCAGGTTTTGGCCAGGCAACGCGAGGCCTTTGCCGGCCGTACGGCTCGGGGCATTTTCTGGATCAGCGTATTCGCTCAGGTCTTCGGGAAAATCTTGCTGGTCGCTCATTGGGACACCTGCGCAATGGGTATGGGTCTTAGATGGGGCAGGTTAATGGTGGTTTCAATGATACCTGGGTGTTAATTCGGCCCCGCCCGCTCTAGGAGCGAGCTTGCTCGCGATGGCGGTGCATCAGTCAGCGAACATGGCGCCTGACACACTGCCATCGCGAGCAAGCTCGCTCCTACAGGAGATGGGGTGACAATAAAAAAGGCGACACCCCTGAGGGTGTCGCCTTTGTTTATTGCCGCTACAGCTTACTCAACCAATTTGTAAGCAATCACGTAGTCACCCTGCTTGGTGCCCAGCGAACCATGACCACCGGCCACGACCAGCACGTATTGCTTGCCGTCCTTGCCGGTGTAGGTCATCGGTGTGGTCTGCGCACCGGCGGGCAGGCGGCCTTCCCACAATTGTTTGCCGTTTTTCACGTCATAAGCGCGCAGGTACTGGTCGAGGGTGCCGCTCAGGAAACCCACGCCACCGGCGGTGGTGAAGGTGCCGCCCAGGCTGGGTACGCCCATGCTCAGCGGGATCGGTACCGGCGAGCTGTCACGCACGGTGCCGTTCTTGTGTTTCCACAGCACTTTGGAGGTGGTCAGGTCGATGGCAGCCACATAACCCCAGGCTGGCGCCTGGCATGGCAGGGCCATTGGAGAGAGCAGCGCTTCCAGCACCACGCCGTAAGGCGCGCCCTTGTTCGGTTGCACGCCTTCGGTTTCGCTTTTGCGCGGGCCTTGGGCTGCAATCTCTGCCGCCGGGATCATCTTCGATTTGAACGCCATGTAGCTAGGGTTCACGAAGGCGATCTGACGGATCGGATCCACCGAGATACCACCCCAGTCGAACACGCCGAAGTTGCCTGGATACACGATCGACCCCTGCAGCGACGGCGGGGTGAACGGGCCTTCGTAACGCATGGATTTGAAGTCGATCCGGCAGATCAGTTGGTCAAACGGCGTCACGCCCCACATGTCGTGCTCCTGCAGCGGTGGCGGCATGAGGTTCAAGTCAGACTTGGGCTGGGTCGGCGAGGTGTGATCACCTTCGACTGCGCCTTGGGGCACCGGTACTTCGTTGATCGGCACAATGGCCTGGCCCGTGCTGCGATCAAGCACGTAGATGCTGCCTTGCTTGGTGGAGGCCAGTACTGCTGGCTTCACGCCGTCAGCGGTTTTCAGGTCCATCAGGGTAGGCTGGCCACCCACGTCCATGTCCCACAGATCATGGTGGGTGAACTGGAAGTGCCAGCGCACCTGGCCGGTGGCGATGTCGAGGGCGGTCAAGCCGGCGGCATGCAGCTCCGATTCGGGCGTGCGGGCACCCCCGAACTGGTCCGGGGTCTGGTTGCCCATCGGCAGGTAGAGCATGCCGAGTTTTTCATCGACGGCAAACATGGACCACATGTTCGGCGAGTTACGGGTATAGGTCTTGCCCTCGGCAATCGGCGCGGTGTCGTCCGGATTGCCGCTGTCCCAGTTCCACACCAGCTTGCCGGTGTGCACGTCGAATGCGCGGATCACGCCGCTCGGTTCGTCGGTAGAGACGTTGTCGGTGACGTGGCCGCCAATCACGACCAGGTCCTTGGTGACGGCTGGTGGTGAAGTGGAGTAGTAACCACCGGCGGCGAACCCGCCGATGTTGGCGCGCAGGTCGACCTGGCCTTTGTCACCGAAGTCTTCGCACATCTTGCCGGTGTCGGCGTTGAGGGCGATCAGGCGGGTGTCGGCGGTCGGCAGGAAAATCCGGCGTGGACAGGCGTTGGCTGCCGGCGCAGGGCTGGCGCTGCCGGTAGGGCTCTGCTCGGACGCATAAACAGCGTCATCGTGGTAGGACACGCCACGGCAGGTCATGTGCGCCCAACCCTTGAAGTTCGCCGCATTCTGCGTCGACAGCTTCGGATCGAAACGCCAGATTTCCTTGCCGGTGTCCGGGTCCAGCGCGATCACCTGGCTGTGCGGCGTGCACACGTAGAGCATGCCGTTGACTTTCAGCGGGGTGTTTTCGGCGGTGGTTTCGCCCGGGTCATTCGGCCCCGGCAAGTCGCCGGTGCGATAGCTCCAGGCCTCGACCAGCTTGTGCGCATTTTGCGGCGTGATCTGCGCCAGAGGCGAATAGCGATCACCATGGGCGCTGCGACCGTATGAATTCCAGTCACCGTCGGGCATTGCGGGGGCGGTGTTAACCATGCCCGCAACGCTGTCGCGGTCCAGTTGACCCTTGATTTCACCCGGGTTGGTGAATTGGCTGGCCAATGCGGTTACGCCTGCCAGCACCACGGCGACGCCCAACGCGCCCGTGCCCAACGGCGCTGCGCCCTCACGCAGGATCGGGCGACGGAACCAAGGCAACAACATGACGATGCCCAGGGCAAACAGCAGCGCCAAACGCGGCACCAGTTGCCACCAGTCGAGACCGACTTCCCACAAGGCCCACACGGTGCTGGCAAACAGCACCAGTGCATACAGGCCCAATGCCGCACGGCGCGCCATGATCAGCAGCACCCCGGTCAATGTCAGGCCAATACCGGCCAGCAGGTAATACAGCGAGCCGCCGAGCAGGCTCAACTTGATCCCGCCGGCCAGCATGGCCAGGCCCATTAGTAGAAGCAGTAGGCCGAGCAGCGTCGGTAGCAGACGGCCTCGACTCAAAGCACCATCAGTGCTCATAGTGTGATTCTCCGTAAGGTTTCATGTATTCCTTCGCAGGTTCACTGTAGATGACGATCCCACGAAGGCATTGGTTCAGTTGCAAGGGCGATGGTTAGAACGACGACTGGATCTTTATCCCGCCAATCAGCGCGTCGTCGACCTTGTCCACGCCACCGGGGTGGCGGATGTATTGCAGATTTGGACGCACGGTCAGCCAATTCGTGACGTGCACGCCGTAATAGAGCTCGGCGCTGTACTCGGTGTCTTGCGGGGGCAGGAAGGACGGGTCGTCGTAGTCGTACACCGCCCGTGCCTCGTTGTGAGCTTCGGCATTCTTGCGATAGGCCGGGTTGACGTGAACCCGTGCCAGGGCAAACCCGATGTCGTCTTTGGTGCGAGCATCAAACAGGCCCTTGTAGACGACACCCGCCTGGACATAGTTGTCGATGGCGTTGGTCTTCTTGTCATGCATCGTGCCGTTGGCGAAGATGCTCAGGCCGCGAGAATTATCGCTGGCGCGGCGGGTGATCTGCTGCTGCACGCCCAGCCACACGCCATGCTTGCTCGAAGCGCTTCGGTAGGCCTCGCCGCTCAGTGCCGCTGGCTGACCGTTGCGGTCCTTGTAGGCGTCCGTGGCATTGGCATTGCTGTAGTAGTAACCGGCGCGGTATTCGCCCGGCAGGCCATTGAGTTTCGGCGTCCACACCAGCTCCACCGGCAGGATCGCGCCCTGAGTGCCGCTGCCGCTGAGTTTGAAACCGTTGCCGCGATCGAGGTTCGACGGGTTTTGCTCATAGACGCCGACTTGCGCATACAGCTCGGGCGTCATGTGATACTTGACCCGCATCGCCCACTGGCTGACGGGCCAGTTGTACCAGATGCCGCCTACCCAGTTGCCGACCTGCGAGCCGCAGAACGCCAGGTTCTGGAAATCGCAGGGAAAGCTGTTGAAGTCCTCGCCTTCACCAAACCGGCCAACCTTGATGTCGAGCTGCTGGTCGAAGAATTTCTGCTGGTACCACATCTGCGTCAGGCGCCAGGTTTGTCCGCGGCCCCAGACTTCCTGGGCCGACGTGAAACCGCCGACCCGTGGATCGTTGATCCTGTCATTGCTGATGTTGTTACCGCTGCGTTCGGTGATGGTCAGCTGAAATTCTGCGTCGCGCCAACCCAGGATTTTCTGCAGGTCCAGATGTGCGCCCAGACCGAACTGATCGCTATAGCGGGCAGTGCGATCGTGATCGTAGCCACCGTGCAGATTGCTGCCCATTTCGCCGGTGTAATCGAGTTTGAAGTCGTAGCCTTTTTCCGAAAGCTCGCTGCGCGTGCCGTTCCAGTCGCCGAGCATCCAGGGGGAATCGTTATCGAAGGCGGGTGCGGCCTGAACACACGTGGCAAGGCTTAGGGCGCCAAGGCCTGTTATCAGGCTCAAGGTGTTTTGATGGCTGACGGGCGCGAAGACAGCGCTGTCTCGCAAAAATCGCAAATAAGGCATGGGAAGTTTCTAGATCTTTTTCTGGGGATGAACTGCGAACCGCAAGGATGCAACGCGAATGGATGAAGCGTTTCAGCTTTTCGGGCGCAAGGATAATGTTCTGTTACAAATAGAGAAAGGCCTTTTCCCGACATGAATTCTTTCGAAATCGGTAACAGTGTCGCGCGGCGATATGTCGCGCTTCACCTACATTTAATCCATGGCGCCACACAAGTCTTCCACCCGGACAGGCCCTCGGCTAAGGTGCGCGACTTTCCACTCATTCATTGCTCGAAGGCCCGGCATGACCGAACAGAACAACAACCCGCTGCACGGCGTGACCCTGGAGCAAATCCTCAACGTGCTGGTTGAACACTACGAATGGTCGGGCTTGGCCGAGCGCATCGACATTCGCTGTTTCAAGAGTGATCCGAGTATCAAGTCCAGCTTGACGTTCCTGCGCAAAACGCCGTGGGCGCGGGAGAAGGTCGAACGCCTGTACGTGAAGTTGATGCGTACCAAGCGACCGATCTGAACATGCTTAAATCACCGGCTTTTGTGGCGGTAGCCGCTTGCCTGGGCTGGGCCGGGCTGAGCATCCAGATGTACCTGATCTTCCACTCGCGCTGGACACTGGGCGCCAGTCTGCTCGGTGGGTTGGTCAGCTTTTTCAGCTACTTCACCGTCATTACCAATACGCTGGTGGCAACTGTCCTGACCTGTCATCTGAGCGCTCGCGAATCAGCGGCCAGACGCTGGTTTCTGCAACCGGGGGTCAGCAGCGCGATTGCCGTGAGCATTGTCATCGTGGGCGTGGCCTACAACGTCTTGTTGCGCCATCTGTGGCATCCCGAAGGCTGGCAATGGCTGGCCGATGAGCTGATGCATGACGTGATGCCGTTGCTTTACCTGGCCTGGTGGTGGCTCTGCGTGCACAAAGGCACCTTGCGATTGCGGCATATTGGGCTGTGGGTGATCTACCCGGTGGTGTATTTCGCGTATGTGCTGCTGCGTGGGCACTTGCTGGCTGTTTATCCGTATCCCTTCATCGATGTCGACAGCCTGGGTTATCCACAGGTGTTTCTGAATGCGGGGGGATTGCTGGTGGGGTTTTTGGTGATATCGCTGGTGTTGATCGGGGTGGATCGATGGCGGGGGCGGGTTTTGTAGTTTCTGGGCAATAGCCATCGCGAACAGGCTCGCGATGGGTTCCAGCCCTATAACCGGTCACTCTTCTTCAGAGTCATCCAGCCGCCAATACCCCACGGCCTTCAAGAACTGCTCATCCACCCCATGCTCATCCAGCAGCACTCGGCGAATCTGTCGTGACGCCTTGCTCTCGGTGGCGACCCACGTGTACAGGCTGCCGCTGGGGATTTGCAACTGCTTCACGGTGGCCAGCAGATTATCCTTGCCACCTTCGCGCAACACCCAGATCACGTTGACCTGCGCCGCGCTTTCCAGCTTCTGCTGTTCGGCGCCGTTCTCCACTTCGACCACCACCAGCGCCCGGCGATTGGCCGCCAGGCCTTCCAGGCGACGGGCAATGGCGGGCAGGGCGGTTTCGTCGCCGATCAGCAAATAGCTGTCGAACATGTCCGGCACAATCATCGAACCCCTGGGCCCGCCGATGTGCAGGAACTGGCCGGGCCGGGCCTGTTCCGCCCAGGTCGAGGCAGGGCCATCGCCGTGCAGCACAAAGTCGATGTCCAGTTCCAGGGCGTCGAGGTCGTAGCGGCGTGGCGTGTAATCACGCATCGCGGGCATCGGCCCGTTGCCCTTGCCGGCGCCCAACACCAGGGTTTCCAGGGCGGCTTGCTCGGCTGCGTTCTGCGGGAACAGCAGTTTGACGTGATCATCAGCGCCCAGGCTGATGAACCCGGCGAGTTCCGGCCCGCCCAGGGTAATGCGACGCATGCGTGGTGTCAGGTCAACCACGCGCAGCACTTGCAGGCGACGGCGTTTGATGTCGTGCATGACGCGGTGAATGGATTGTTCGATCACTTGGGTCATTCGGTGTTCTCCCGTATGGACGCCACGGCAGGGCCGTCGACAATGGCTTTGGCGGTGTCATTGAGCAATGCGGCAACCCGCAGGATTTCTTCCGGGCTCCAGCGCCCGTGATGCAGTTGCAAGGCATGACGCAGGTTATGCACAGCCTCGTGGATCTCGGCCGGCCGATCATGGCCGCGCAATGATCGCTTGCTCACATCGATGCGCATGCGCACGCCTTCCAGGGCAATCGCCTGCTCGCTTAAAGACAAACGTCCGGCGTCGGTCACGCTGTAACGTTTTTTTCCGCCTTCGGCATCGCCCTGGATCATTTCGCTTTCTTCCAAAAACGTCAGGGTCGGGTAAATCACGCCGGGGCTGGGGCTGTAGGCGCCATCGAACATGCCTTCGATCTGGCGGATCAGGTCATAGCCGTGGCAGGGCTGTTCGGCGATCAAGGCCAGCAGCAACAGCTTGAGATCTCCCGGGGCGAACACTCGTGGGCCGCGACCGCCGCGTTCGCGGCCGGGGCGTTTTTCAAAACCGTCGCCAGGATGTTCGCGATGGGGGGAATGATGGTCTCTCATGGTGTTTTCTCTCTTCATTTCTAGATACAACGTAAGATATATCTTAATGATGGGCAATCAGTTTTTTTCCTAGCCGATGGACCTCACGACGAGCGGCACGGCGCAGACAACCCTGCGACTTGACCCCGTGCCTGAGGAAAAAACTGTGGACGAAAACCTGTTTAAAGTGGGCGATAAGCGAACTTTAGTTAAAAAAGTTGTTAGTTAAAGTTTCAAGAGGGGGCGCGGTTAATGTTGTGTGTAGGAAGACGGCTTTATAAATAGTGGGTTTATATCGTATTTCATGTTTTCAACAAGTGAATTGGTGCAGCTAACTACACGCTTGGATGAAATTTCCTACTTACTTGTGATCTGGGATGGATGATCATGCGCACCGTTGAAAGTTGGGCTATGGCGCGCTGCAGTGAGCCGTTAACTGGTCTGACTTTTAATCAGAAACTTATCCTTCCCAAACAGGTGTTGAGTAATGTTCAGAAAAATTCTAGTCGGTACTCCATTGGTTGTCCTGGCACTGACTTCCTCCATGGCTTTTGCTATCGGAGAAGCGCGCCACTCCGTGAATATTGTCGCGGCAGTTCCATCCAGTGTTTTCTATGTGGTGCCTGTGGACCCCAGTTTGATCGACAAGGATCAGCGTCTGCATTTCGATCCGATCAGTGAGCAATTGAGCACGCTGCGTGCGCAGTTCGATACCAAGAACACCAACGGTTCGATCGAGGCGATGCTTGAAAGCGAGGCCTTTCTGTCAAACGGGGTTGTCGCAGAGAAGATCCCACTGGTCGTCACGTTTAACAACGTTGCTTTGAATCATACCGCGGCAGTGGAAGTTCTTAGTGACGCCGAGTCGACGCCAGGCAAGCGTGTGGATTTTGTCGTTACACCGACCAAACCAACAGGTGGCTATAAACCTGGCGATTACACGGGCGTAGTTGCCATGCGTTTTGACGCAGTACTTCCCACTCCATGATGTGAATCAAGCCTGATTGGACTGGGTTCCATTTGGCACACTTGACCGGTCGACGGGTTATCGCACCTGTCGACTCGGATGTTTACCGTCTCAATATCCAAAATACCGAGTATTCGTTCATGTTCCCGATGACTCCCATCGCGACTGCGCTCGCCTTTATGTTTTGCGCAGGTGCATTGGCTGCGCCCAACAATGGCACGACGCCCCGCAGTCTACTGGCTCAGGCCGAAGGTTTACCGGCGGACTTCGAAGAACACTTTTTTGATGTGCCCCTGGCCGTCCGCGTGGAACTTGATCAGCAATTGATGGGCGAGGCGATGATTGTGTTGTCTCGAGATGATCGCGTCACCCTGCTTGATTTTGCCGATGTCGCTGACAGTCAGGTGTCGGCTGGCCAGCGGGAAATCTGGGCCACTTACCTTAAACAAGGTATCGCGCTGGGTGCCTGTGAAGGTCATTGCCCGGAGCAGATGGTGGCTGCGCATTACAACCTGAACAATTCCCTGCTCTCGATTGCAACGGCAAACGCCGAGCGCAATACGCAAGACAAGCGTTACTACGAGCTGCCCGAGGGCGGCAGCAGTGGGCTGATCGTGCGCAATCAGTTGAATATCAACGGCGGTCAGGAGCAAGACACGGGCGGACGGTTGGGGCTGGAGGCGAGTGGCAGCCTGGGCAACTGGACCCAGAGCGTGAATGTCCAGTTGGCACGGCAAGGGGGCTCGGACGACAAGCTCCATCATGCAGTACACGAGCTTTACAGCCAGCGTGAACTGCAAGGCAGCTTTTTGCGCCTGGGCTATTTCACGCCCAACTCCGAGGGCCTGACCCGCCAGATCCGTACGTTCGGGGCCAGCCCGGACACTGCTGCCGGCCTGATGGTTGGAAGCTCCGACAGTCTGGCGATCAACAGTCCGAAACCAAGCATCTATCCCCTGTACGTCACTGCCAACCGTCAAGCCTCGGTGGAAATCCTGCGCAACGGTACGTTGATCAATAGCCAGGCGGTAGAGGCAGGCTTGCAACCCCTGGATACACGTTCTTTACCGGGAGGAATCTATGAAGTGGAAGTGCGCCTGATCGAAGATGGGCAGATCACCTCCACAACCCGGGAATTGGTGTACAAGCCCACCAACTGGCACAACCAGGACAGCCGCTGGCGCTACAACCTGTTCGCCGGTCGTGAAAGCAAATTGCTCAGCAACTGGGAGGAGCAGGATTCCGGCGACATGACCGCAGGTGCCGCGTTCAATTACCTTCTGCATCCACGGGTCATTCTGGGTGTATCGGGGCGCCAGGTGCGCGAAAGGATGCAATACGGCACGTCGGTCGACTGGACCCTGGCCAGCCACACGAGCCTGTTCGCCAACGTCTACCAAACCGAGGACCACGGAACCGGGCTCGATGTGCAGGCGATTTACAGTTATGGAATCGGCAGTATTTTCCTGACCCACACCCGTAGCTGGCTCGACACCACCCGAACTTACGAAAGCCTTTCGGACGGTACCCGAGTGCGTCAGCGAAACGTTTTTGTCGGTCGCACGAGCAGTTCGTCGGTGTCGCTCAATCACCGGGTCAGCAGCAAAAGTTCGGTCAACGCACGGGTGTCGCACAGCGCCGGAAATGTCGACGGCACGGGGGTGGACCTGGGGTGGACCCAGCGAGGCTCATTGTTTGGCAGCGATGCCAACTGGCGCTTTTCGGTGTTTGATCGACCGGGCAGTTTCAGCAGCGGCGACAAGCGCAACCGCGGCGTCGATCTAAGCGTCAGTGTGGCGCTGGGAGGACCGGGTGAGCAGTGGTCCGGCAGCATCGGTACACGCACGTCCCGCGACGGTGGTCGTGACCACAACGCCACTGTCAGTTACCGCAAGGACTTGCAGGGGCATGTGCTGCAAAGCGTGTCAGCCACGGCACTCGCCGATACCTATGGAGCCGGCCTTTCCGGCACCGCGAATTTCGCCAACGACGCACTCAATGGTGATGTATTCCTCCAGCGTTCTTCCTTCAACGACAAGTTCGCCGGCGGTTTGAATCTGGACAGCACCGTAGCGGTCGGTGGCGAAAAAATCGTCATGACCAGCCAGAGCCATGGGGCAGGGGCGGGGATGATCGTCGACGTTGAATCGGATGTCGATGGCATCGCGCTACGGGCCGACGATTCGAGCGGTGGCAGTACGAGCCTGCGACCGGGGCGCAATTTCATCCCGATGACCGCTTACAAAAGCAGCGTGGTGAGCTTCGACTTCGAGGGTAACCACCCACCGGCAGCGAGCATCCAGCCGCCGCGCAGCCTTTACCACTTGAACAAGGGTGGCGTCGGTTACCGCAGGATCACCGTCAACAAAACCCTCACCGTTCTGGGACGCCTGATCGATCCCCAGGGCAGGCCGCTCAAGGGCCATCACGTGATCAATCACGCCAGCCGCGGAGTGAGCGAGGTCGATGGCTTCTTTTCAATGGAAATGCAGGCCGGTTCGCCGACGCTGGAAGTTCGCCATGGCGATCAGTTGTTGTGTCGATTTCGCCTCGACACCGCCAATGCGCGCAAGGAAGACAACGTGTTGATGATCGGGGATCAGCGCTGCTCTGCGGATACGTTGGCGGACGCAACCTACAGCGACGCAAGCGCCGGTTGACCCGTGCGCAAAACACTCTTCGATAAAACTCTTTATCAGGTTGAACATGATGAAACGCTGGTTGGCAATCCTTGGCTTTACCCTTTTACCGCACGTCGTCCTGGCAGGGCCTCAGATAAATGTCGGCGTGGTGTTCGATTACCTGGATGGCGATAAAAGTACCTACCTGAAACGGTTATTCAACAGCGGGGACAGCACGGCATTCGTGCGCGTCAACATTCTCGAAATTTTCTACAACGAGGATGGCACCTCTCGGGAAGTTCCGTTGACCAACCAGGCGGGTGCCGTCGCTCGCGACGGTCTGATGGCCAGCCCCGCACGATTGATCGTGCCAGCCAATGGCATGCAGGGCACGCGTTTGCTGTACATCGGCGAGCGGGATAAAGAACGTTATTTTCGTGTGCGCTTCGTACCGGTCGTTCCCGAAAAGGAAGATGAGTTCGCGGTGTCTGCCGAAGAGCGCGAGCAATACAGGAAAGGGTTGTCGGCGGGGATCAACGTGTTGGCGGGATACGGGACGATATTTTTCGTTCGACCTTCCAATACACGATTTGACAGTGTGATCACGGATGCGCCTGGCAACTACGCGATTCGCAATGATGGCAACTCGGTCGTGATCATCGACGAATTCAAGGATTGCGCTTCGAAAAGCGAAAGCGACTGCCAACCCACTACCAAACATCACATTCTGGCGGGTCGAACGTTCCAGTTCGACAAGCAGGCCGGCCGTGAGTATCGGTTCACTCTCATTGAAGGGACCGTGTCGAAAAAGCTTGAAGTCAAGGGCCAGGTCAACCGCGAGTGAACAACATGATCAAAGCGATTAAAGCGGTGACGGCCTTGATGGTGCTGACGCTGGCCAGTACCAGTGCGTTTGCCATCAGATTCAGCGAGAGCTTCTACGTCTCGGTCACCTTGCCGACGTCCGCGTTTCACGTGATACCCGCCGACCCTGACTGGATTCACCTGGAGCAACGGCTGCACTGGAACCCGATGACTTCCAGCCTCAGCGTCCTGCGCAAACAGTTTGATGTGAAGAACGAAAACGGTGCGATTTCCGCGCGGCTGTCTTTTGAGCCGTATTTGAGTAACGGCCGGGACCGTGACGACATCGCACTGAATGTCACCTTCAACGACAAGCGACTCACCCTGGACGCGCAGGAAGTCATTACCGAGGCCGATGGTCGTGCCGGCAAACGGGCAGCCCTGGAAATCGCGGCTGCAAAACCCCCGGCGGGTTATCAGCCCGGCAATTACTACGGCAGCGTTCACCTGCTGTTTGAAGCCATCGTCCCTTGATCATTGGGAAAATCGGGTCGCATTGGCGGCTGAATGGAACCTGCATGAACCAGTTCAATAGATGTAAACCATGGATCCACCCCTTCATCAGCGCTTGGCTGCTGGTGTTTTCCGCCAGTGTCAGTGCAATGTCACAGGACATAACCGCCAGGTTCATCCCGGATCCGGCCAACCCCATGAGCAATGAATTCGTTAATACCACGCCCCAGAGTGGTGTATGTGAGTGGCATGGTCCTGCGATCCCTCGGTGCAAGGCCGAAGGCATTTTCTCCATTCGAGTCAATGATTTTTTCGCCGAGAGCAATGGAACGATTCGCGCAAATCATGCAAACCCTCGGGAAGGGGCGATGTGGAAAGTGCCCTCGGAGTGGCGCGACCTGCAGGTTACCCATCGCGAGACCGGCGAAGTCGAGACGGTTCAAGTCCGCATTGCCGGCATCGGCCATCGCTGGAACCTCAATCGCCCCCCTGGGGTAGGCGCCTGGCAGTTGCCAGATGTTCCCTGGTCTCATCAGTGGCAAGCTGCGCCGAGTCCTTGCAAGGGCATCAACTATCTGGCGGCGGCGACAAGCTTCGCCTTGTTCTTCTGGATCGTTCCCGAAAACGCGGGGGTCTGCCATCGGACACCCGGCCTGGACATTCCCAAGCTCTGGTACAGCTCCCTGGAATACGCCTACGCGATCAAGACGCCCAAACCGCTGACCATGTCTACGGGACAGTACACGGGGAGCATCACCTACAGCATGGGACCGATGGGGGACTTTGATTTTGGTGATGTGATGATTCCCAGGGACAAAGAGTTCATCTTCAACTTCATCCTCGATGTGCAGCACTCGCTCGACATCAAGATTCCACCTGGCGGTCATCGGGTGGAACTGGTCCCTCAAGGTGGCTGGCAAGGGTGGTTGAACCAGGGGCGCAAGCCAGTGCGACTGTTTCGTGACCAGACGTTCAATATTTCGTCTTCCAGCCGATTCAAGATGCACCTGGAATGTGGATACTCCACGGGCGGCAAAACCTGTGCCTTGTTGGAGCCCAACTCCGGCCACGCCGTGCCGCTGAATGTCAGTGTCTCCTTGCCTAACGGGCTGGTGGATGCCACGCAGCAGCCGGTCAATCGCCGGCCTCTATTGGTCGATGGCAGTGGCACGCCGCTCATCCAACCGACTTTTTACGTTGATCGAAAGCCGGGCACCTTGCACTTCGAAATCGTCAGGGAGCAAGTCGAGCAAATGCTCACCGGCGAAGAAAAAACCTACTCCGGCAACGTCACCGTCGTCTGGGATTCTGAAGTGTAAGGTTCATCGTTGTGAGACCTGCAACGGGAGGCATTGCGTATGGGCACCCGGCTGCAGGTAAGCGTTAAGGATCGGCGCCATGCCCTTGAGTACCTGGACCGGCAGCGCAGAAGTGAATTTGTAGGTTTCGGCGCTGCGCCCGGGTACGAAAGCCGTCAATGTGCCGAAATGGCTATCTCCAATGTAGAACACGAACGTTGCGGTGCGGTTGACCGACTTCGAACTGATGATCCGCCCCCCTGAACCAAATGATTCGATGCGGTTATCCCCGGTCCCGGTTTTTCCGCCCATGGCCAGGGATTTGCCGTCTGGCGTCATGAAGGTGCCAGCCACCCTTTTCGCCGTGCCCGCATCCACCACCTGGGACAACGCCTCGCGCATCGCGGTGGCGACCTCCGATGGCATCACCCGCTTGCCGACGTCCGGGTCATTGATCAGTTTGGTTTCATAGGGCGTGTTCGCTGCAAAGTGCAGGCTATCGATACGTAGCGTCGGCATGCGTACGCCGTCGTTGAGGATCGTACCGATCAGCTCGGCCAGCGCCGCCGGACGGTCGCCGGAACTGCCGATGGCGGTCGCCAGTGACGGCACCAGGTGATCGAACGGATACCCGACTTTCTGCCAGCGCTGGTGAATGTCCAGGAACGCTTCGATTTCCAGCATGGTACGGATTCGATTGTCCCGGGCGCCCTTGTGCCGGCTCTTGAACAGCCAACTGTAGACTTCCTGACGTTCGAACTGGCTCGCCTTGACGATCTCGCTCCATTTCGCGTCCGGGTGGTTGAGCAGGTAACCCATCAGCCACAGGTCCAGCGGGTGCACCTTGGCGATGAAACCCTGGTCCGGCAGGTCGTAAATGCCGGGGCTGTAGTTTTCGTACAGACGTTGCAGACGATCGTCGGTGAGTTTTTCGGTGAGCTTGGTGCCGCTGAGGTGCGAGCGTACGAAGTTGTTGAAGCTTTCCTGGCTGGCTTGCGGCAACAGATAGCGATGCACCGCCGCCATGCGGATAGGGGTCGGCCGCATGCCATCAAGGAAGGTTTCCAGGCGTTCCTGGGTGTCCTTGTTCTTGTACTTTTTCCAGAACCGCAGCAGGAACGAGGTGCCTTCGCGGTCGGCGAAGGAGGCCAGGTATTCCTGGCGTCTTGGGTCGCGGTCATCCTTTAACAGCTCGGCGCTGCTGCTGGGTCCAGAGTAAGTGGTGTAACGCACCAGGTCGCGCATCAGGCGAATGAACGGCAGGTTGATCGATTCACGCAGGGCATCGCGCAGGGTCGGGTTGCGTCCGTTGTCCTCCTTGCGAAAGTTGTTGAACACGTGAAGCCCGCCACCGGTGAAAAAGGCTTCGCCGGGGCTGGCGGAGTATTTACGATCCAGTGCGGCACCGAGCATCGCCGGCAGGTTGCGGTCCTTGTTCTGGATCAGGTAGTCGACGGCCCAGCGGCTCAGGCGATCCTGTTCCGGAACTTCGAGTTTCTTCAGGTCCGCAACGCTCATCTGGGCGTATTTGTCATGCAGCTCGGCGATGATTTGCAGGTAGGTGGTGAGCACGCGCATTTTGGCGGTGGAGCCCAGCTCCAGCTTGCTGCCTTCGTTGATGTCGAAGGGCTGGTCTGTACTGTCGGTCTGGATCCGCACTCGCGAGCCATCCGGGGTCAGCTCGAACAGGGTAAAGCTGTAGCGCACTTGCGTGGTGCTGGTGGGGGTGAGGAGGCGTTCGCCCATCAGGCCGATTTGCGTCGCGAATTCAGGGTCCGAGAGGTGCTTGAGGTACTCGGTGGTCTGCGCCTGCAAGTCGCCCTGCAAGGTACTGGTGGCCGAGAGGTCGAGACGATCGAGGTCGTACAGCGGGCGATTGAGGAGCCCGCCCAGGCGGCTGCGCGCGACGCTGATGCCTTTGTTGGTTTCGATGGGTTGAATGGTCGGCTGGGTCTGCCAATCGCGGTAAGTCACCTTGCTGGCCAATGCGGCCGCTGCGAACTGCGCATCGATCACGTTGTTCTGCGCCAGCAGGCGAATATGGCTGTCGGTCAGGCTGGCCAGTTCATCCCGGCCTTTGGTCAGGTAATGGGAAGGGCGACGCTGGGCGATCATCAAGGACAGCATTTCGCGCAGGGCCAGGCCTTTCTCCGCCATGGTCTTCGGATCCGTGTCAGCGCTGGCCAGCCGTGCGTTGGCCTCATTGAAGTCAGCGCCATACCAGACGCGCAACCCTTCGGCCATGCCGTGTACCTCGCCGTGGCCTGGTACGGCGGACAGCGGCACGCTATTGAGGTAATCGCGGACCACGTTTTTGCGCGCCTCAAGCGTGTTGGGCCCAGCCTGGTAAGCGCGAACACTGGCGGAAATCATCTGTCGGATTTTTCCCCGCCCGACACCGTCAGCCCGTCGGGCGAATGACGGTATTTTTCCAGTTGAGTGGCCAGCGTGCTACCGCCGGCGGACTGCCCGGGCATATGCAGCATTTTCGCCACCTGCGACCAAGCGGCCATGCCGAATCGCGGCCAATCGACGGCGGGGTTGGCCCTGGGCAGATCAGGGTCGAGCAGGAAGCGGTTTTCGATGAACAACAGGCTGTTAACCACCACGGGCGGAATGGCGTCGAAGCTTGCATAGAGTTGTTGTGGGTACTTGTACTGGAACAGGGGGGTTGCCCGGCAATCGGTGATCAACAACCCAGCCTGGATTTTCTCGGGGTAAGGCACGAAAAAGCCTTTGTCGCTGTAATCCATCAAGGCCTGGGAAAACCGGGTCTGGGCAGAAATGACGTAATCGCGCTTGATCAGTCGTGGCAGGAACTCACCCAGCGAGCTGTAGCCCAGGCGCAGGTCGAAAGGCCCGGCGCCTGGGTAGCGGATGGCGTCGGTGGGGCCCGGTTGCAGTTCATAAGTCAGGGTTGCGGCGAGTTTGCTGGCTTCACGGGATTGAAACTTCGACGTGCGCATTTCCCTGATGGCCGCCAGCCCTAGCGCAATCAGGATAATCAGCAGCAGTAAGAAAAACGCCTTCCATCCATGTCGGGTACGACTGCGACGGGGTTTTTCAGGCAAAGGCGCTTCATCCACACGTTCGGTCGGAACCACATTTTTACTCGAATCGGTTTGCCACAACGCGCCCATAGTCGATTGATCCATTCACGCAGATTGATCGGACTTGTCTGAAGCTTAGTCGGTGGTTGGCGATGGTGAAAAAATTGTGGGGACGGGAGATGTTGCTGAAGCTTGTGGGAGCGAAGGTTCTACGCCTCGCTCCCACAGGCTATTGCGGTAATTGTCAGGTGTACTTGCGCTTGTCCGGTGCCGGTGGGAAGTACTGATACAACCAGGTCTCGCTCAGCGTCCGCTCGTTGGTGCGGATGAACAGGCGCAGCTCAACCGGGTCGACGCTGTCATTGGTCGGGTACCAGTCGAACAGAATCCGGTAACCCTTGATGTCGTCGAGCACCAGCACGCTGAAATCCTTGACCTCGCCGTTGGAGCAGGTGACGACCGGCTCGATCCCGGTGCCGTCCGGCAATCGTTCCAGCCCGCCACCGGTGAAGTCCACGGCAAACCGGCGTGCCCAGACCGGCGGGTAATGCTCGCCCGGTGCCCAGCCCTCGGTGAAACCGCCCATGCCTGAACGGGTCGCGTGCACCCGCGCCAACGGTGTGCCGACAGGCGGGAGCGCGCTCCAGTACAGTTTGTAGCCGTAATTGAGCGAATCACCGGCCGCCACCGGTTTTTTCGGGGTCCAGAAGGCGACGATGTTGTCCATGGTCTCGCCAGTGGTAGGGATCTCCAACAAGTCGATCGAGCCTTCGCCCCAGGCGGTTGTGGGTTCTACCCACAGGCTCGGGCGCCGGCTGTACCAGTCCACCGTGTCCTGATAGCTGGCGAACTCGTGATCGGTTTGTACCAGGCCGAAACCTTTCGGGTCTGTGTCGGAGAAGGCGTTGAACTGCAGGGTCGCCGGGTTGTTGAGCGGGCGGCAGATCCATTCGCCGTTGCCGCGCCACATCGCCAAGCGATCGGAGTCATGGATCTGCGGGTGAATGGTGTCGCACATGCGCCGCTCATGGGTTCCGCAGCTGAACATGCTGGTCATCGGCGCGATACCCAGTTGATCGATGGCGGTACGGGCGTTGATGTGGGCGTCAATTTCCATCACCACGCGCTCGGCCTGGCAGTCGATATCAAAACGATAGGCACCTGTCGCGCTGGGCGAGTCGAGCAGGGCATAGACCACGAACCGCGTGCTATTGGCGTCGGGGGTCTCGAACCAGAACTTGGTGAAGTCGGGAAACTCTTCGCGCTTTTTGGCGTAGGTATCGACCGCCAGCCCGCGCGCCGACAAGCCGTATTGGCCAGTGGCGTCTACCGCGCGGAAATAACTGGCGCCGAGGAACGACACGACATCATGCCGGTCCAGCTCCGGCGCCTTGAACAGCTTGAAGCCGGAAAACCCCAGGTCACCCTTGAGCTGCTGGGTGTCAACCGAAGTGTTTTCATAGTTGAACAGCGAAGGGCGGAAATGCACCTCTCGCGCCTGTCGCGACTTGGGGTCGACGCTGTACATGCGCACCGGCTGCTTGAACCCCATGCCCACGTGGAAAAACTGCACATCCAGCTGACCTTTGAGGTCTTTCCACAGGGAATGATTGGCGTCGTAGCGAATGGCGTTGAAGTTTTGCGGCGTCATGGTTGCCAGGGTCGGTGGCAGCACCTGCTTGGTGTCCTGATACCCCTTGCCAGCCAATTGCTTGGCCTGGGCTTTGAGCCAGTCGAAATCAAAGGTTTGAGCCTCGCCATCTGCCGTGGCATTACTCGCCCAGGCCCGGGCGGCGATTAGGCCAGAGGCAGACAGACCGGTGTAGGCAGCGATGGCCATGGACGCTTTGAGCAAATTCCTGCGGTGCATAAATACAACCTGTCGTGAGCAATCCCGTGCCGTTCCTGGCGCGTATTGGATCAAAAATGGGGTTCGGACATGCCTTCGGCCAAACGCAGCGGACTTAGAACAGATGCCAAATAGCTTAAACGGTTCGCTGGAAGAGCAAAATTGCTTGATGTCAGAGCGATGGCCCTGCAATGAAACAAGACATTTCCGGGTAACGTTTCCCACAGAGACTTCTGAATTACAGGGCATTTCTGCTTTTTTCGACTAATTACTCTAAAAACCACTTTTCAGCGCCCGGATAGTTTCTATTCTATGGACATGACCGGTTTCTGCCCTCAGGCCGGTGGGATTCAGTTGGCACAAGGAGGCGGCTGAAAAAGGGAAGGGCGATGCGGTAAGTGCAGTTTTCTTTGACGTTAAGAGAAGGACATCGTCCATGTCGAAAGTACAAGGCATCACCGAAATCTTGGGAATCTTCCCTTGCCTGGGTATCGGGCGGCGAAGGCGTCGTCTCAATTCCGAGGAATTGAAACTGGTGGAGCGCTATCGCGAGCTGTCGGAGACCGACCGGATTGCCATGCGGTATCTGGTGGATGCGATGAGGAGTGTTTCGCGGTTTTGAGCAGGTGAAGCGACAACGGGGCTGACCGTGAGGTCGGCCCCTTTTTGTTTTGGGAATTTATCGATGCTTAGCGACCCACCTTCCACGCATCTCCCGCTGGCGCGGTCCCGTGGTCATACGGCTTGCCAATCCACATGTACAGCAAGCCCAGGCCGATCACGATGGCGGTGCTCAGTACCATGGCGTAGTTGATGTACCACTCGGCGTCAGGGGTTCGCGGCCAGGCCATATTGACGATAGCGCCGATGCCATAGACCAGGGCGCCGATGTTGACGAGCCAGCCCCAGGCGCCGAGGGTGAATTTTCCGCTGGGTTTCCAGCCCTTCGCCCGTGCATAAAGGGCCGCAAGGACGATCATCTGGAACGCCAGGTAGATCCCGATGGCGGCGAAGCTGACGATGGTGGCGACAGCGTCCTGCAGGAAGAAACCGAGAATGATGATCAGTGCCGGCAGTACGCCGGAGACGAACAGCGCGGCCACGGGCACCTGGGTGTTGGGCGAGATTTTTTTCAGCACCCCGCTGCCGATGACCATTTCATCGCGGGCGTAGGAGTACAGCAGACGACTCGCCGCCGCTTGCAGGCTGATGACACAGGAGATGAAGGAAATCATCACCACGCCCATGACCATTTTCGAGCCGACCGGGCCGAAAGCGTTGCCAAGGATGGTGCCGACCGGGTCCTTGTCGGTGCCGTCGATCACCGCCCGCATGTCCGGCACGGCGAGGATCAGCGCCAGGCAGGCGAACATCGCGGCGATGCCGCCGATGTAGATGGTCATGCGCATGGCCACTGGGATCTTCTTGCTCGGGTTCGGGGTTTCCTCGGCGACATCACCGCAGGCTTCGAAACCGTAGTACAGGAACATCCCCGCCAGGGACGCGGTGAGGAATGCTGGCAGGTACGAGCCGTTGATGCTGATGTCGAAGGTGTTGAAGAGCACGCTGATCGGCTGATGGCGCTCGAAGATCAGCAGGTACACACCCACGATCACCGCGCCGATCAGTTCGCAGAGAAAACCGAACATGGCGATGCGCGCCAGTGTCTTGGTGCCGCTGAGATTGACCAGGGTGGCAAACAGTGTCAGCACCAAGGCAATGACGATGTTGGTGTTGTTGCTCGGCTCGAAGCCCATCATTGCAGCGAGGTAAGGGCCGGCGCCGACCGCTACGGCAGCGATGGTCACACACAGAGCGATGGAGTAAATCCAGCCGACCATCCACGCCCAGCGTTTGCCCACCAGACGCCGGGCCCACGGGTATACGCCGCCGGAAATCGGAAACTGCGAAACCACTTCACCGAAAATCAGACACACCAGCAACTGGCCGCAACCGACCAGCAGGTAGGCCCAGAACATCGGTGGCCCGCCGGCCGCCAGGCACAGGCCGAACAGGGTATAAACCCCAACGACCGGGGAGAGGTAGGTAAAGCCCAGGGCGAAGTTTTCCCATAGGCTCATGCTTCGGTTGAAGTTAGAGGTGTAACCCAGTTGGCGAAGTTGCTCGGCATCGCTGTCAGCAGCGCTCGAGAATTCAGGTTGTGCACTCATGGTGTGTTAGCTCCGCAAAATCGGCAGATTTCGGATGGCCGAACCCGTGTCGGGGCCCAAAGGGCGCCGCCAGGGTCAGTGGTTATTGTTTTTGTGGCTTTGAAGCCTGGTGGAGCCTAATGCCGGTTTCTGCCCTGAAACCGAGGTGAATTCATCGCGGGCAAGCCCGCTCCCACATGGGTACGGTGAACCTGGACTGCACCCTAAAAGTTGGACACCAATCCTGATCTTTGGAGGTGTCCCCATGGGGAAGTTTTCGCTTCAGTTCAAATTAGAGGCCGTCGAGTCCTATATCAATGGCCATGATGGCTTGCGCAAGGTCGCTCACCGTTTCTCAATCGACTGCAGCCTGCTGCGGCGATGGGTCGCCACCTACCGGGCTCGGGGCCATGCAGGCTTTCAGTCCAATCGCCGTCATTACAGCGCCGAATTCAAGCGATCAGTCGTCCAATGCATGCGAAAGGAGCAACTTTCACTTAGAGAGGTCGCCGCCCGTTTTGGACTTGGCCAATCTTCGCAGGTGGGCATTTGGGAGCGTCAGTACTACAGTGGCAGTCTTCCTGCCCTGATTGCGCCCAAGAGAAAAAAGGCTGTCGCCATGCCCCCGAAAACGCCTGCCCCTGATCAATCCCAGTCCACGGACGACAATTCGAAAACTCGAGAGCAACTCCAAGCCGAACTCGAACACCTGCGCATGGAGAACGCCTACCTAAAAAAGCTCGAAGAGGTCAGGGAGGTTTCGAGCACGAGCCCTCAACGCGGGAAAAAACGCTCACCGTAATGGCCTTGAGGGCACGATTTCCTCTGGATAGCTTGCTCAAGCTGGCCAACCTGGCCCGCAGCACGTTCTATTACCAGGTCAGCGCTCTGCAGAAACCCGACAAACACGCATCGTTGATAGCGAGAATCCAAGGACTCTACGACGAACACGAAGGGCGGTTCGGCTATCGCCGCATCGCGATGGCGCTTCAAAAAAAGAAGCAGTCAGCGAAAAACTGATTCAGCGCCTCATGGATCGCCTGGGTCTCAAGTCACTGGTACGCCCCAAAAAGTACCGTTCTTACAAAGGTCAGCGAGGGAAGATAGCGGAGAATTTGCTGGAGCGTAACTTCGTCGCGCAACGCCCAAACCAGAAGTGGGTAACTGATGTCACTGAATTCAAAGTTGACTCAAAAAAGCTCTACCTGTCGCCAGTAATGGATTTGTATAACGGTGAAATCATTGCCTACGAAACGTCCCTGCGCCCCTGTTTCGCGCTGGTGACAGGCATGCTGGATAAGGCTTTTGGGGGCTTAGGGGACTCAGCTCATCTGCTGCTTCACTCCGACCAGGGCTGGCAGTATCAACAACCTCGCTATCAGAACGCGCTGAAGAGTCGAGGCATAAAACAGAGCATGTCGCGCAAGGGTAACTGCCTCGACAATGCGGCGATGGAGAGCTTCTTCGGCACCCTTAAATCCGAGTTTTTTTACCTCAAGCATTTTGAAAGCTTGGAGGAGTTGAATTCGGGACTGGACGAGTACATCCGTTACTACAATCATGACCGGATTAAATCGAAGCTCGGAGGATTGAGCCCTGTGGAATACAGGACTCAGTCCGTGGGCATGTGGCAATAGACCGTCCAACATTTTGGGGTCAGTCCAACCTGTGGGAGCGGGCTTGCCCGCGATGCTTTTGTACTTAATGCTTGAACATCACATGCCGAACCACGGTGTAGTCCTCCAGCCCATACATCGACATGTCCTTCCCGTACCCGGACAGTTTCTGACCGCCATGGGGCATTTCGCTGACCAGCATGAAGTGGGTGTTCACCCAGGTGCAGCCGTATTGCAAGCGCGAAGACAGGCGATGGGCGCGACCGACGTCGGCGGTCCACACCGAGGAAGCGAGGCCGTAATCGGAGTCGTTGGCCCAGGCCAGCACCTGCGCTTCATCGGTGAACTTGGTCACCGACACCACCGGCCCGAACACCTCGCGACGGACGATCTCGTCGTCCTGCTGCGCATCGGCCAATACCGTTGGCTCGAAAAAGAAGCCATTGCCTTCCACCGCTTTACCACCCGTGATCAGGCGAATGTGCGACTGTGCCACGGCGCGCTCGACAAACCCGGTCACCCGGTCGCGATGTTGTGCGGTGATCAGCGGCCCGAGTTCGGTCGCGGGATCATCCTGTAAACCGTATTTGATGCTGCTGACCGCCGCCCCGAGTTTCTCGACGAATTTCTCGTAGATGCCAGCCTGCGCGTAGATACGGCACGCGGCAGTGCAGTCCTGGCCGGCGTTGTAGAAACCGAAGGTGCGGATGCCTTCCACGGCGGCGTCGATGTCGGCGTCATCGAAGATGATCACCGGCGCCTTGCCGCCCAGTTCCATGTGCATGCGTTTGACACTGTCAGCGGTGCTGGAAATGATGTTCGAACCCGTGGCAATCGAGCCGGTCAGCGACACCATGCGCACTTTGGGGTGAGTGACCAATGGGCTGCCGACCGTTGGCCCACGACCAAACACCAGGTTAAGCACGCCAGCCGGGAAGATCTCCGACGCCAGTTGCGCCAGGCGCAGGGCGGTCAGCGGGGTTTGTTCCGACGGCTTGAGCACCACGGTATTACCGGCGGCGAGGGCCAGGGCGATCTTCCACGCGACCATCATCAGTGGGTAGTTCCACGGTGCGATGGAGGCGATCACGCCCACCGGATCACGGCGGATCATTGAGGTGTGTCCAGGCAGGTATTCACCGCCAGCCGAACCGCTCATGCAGCGGCTGGCGCCAGCGAAAAAGCGGAACACATCGGCAATCGCCGGGATCTCATCGTTCAACGCGGCGCTGTAGGGCTTGCCGCAGTTGTCCGATTCCAGCTTGGCCAGCTCTTCGCCGTGAGCTTCGATCGCATCGGCGAGTTTGAGCAACAGCAGCGAACGGTCCTTCGGCGGCGTTTGCGACCAGCTGTCGAACGCCGCATCGGCGGCCCGCACGGCGGCATCGACCTGGGCTTCGCTGGCTTCATTGATCTCCACCAGCACGCGGCCCAGCGCCGGGTTGAACACCGGTTGAGCGGGGCCTTCGCCGTCGAGCAGTTGGCCGTTGATCAGGAGTTGGGTTTGCATGGCATTGTCCTCTTCACAATTTTTGTTTTTCCTGAAGAAACATGGCTCCCACAGTAGATCCAGTTCCTCCAGTTGGAATCGAGTTACTTCCCACCACTCCCCGCCACGCTCTCACCCCCACGAGTCAGGTAGTAGGCGCCGAGAATCGGCAGCATGGTCGCGATCATGACCAGCATCGCCACGACGTTGGTCACCGGCACATCCCGAGGGCGGCTGAGCTGGTTGAGCAGCCACAGCGGCAGGGTGCGTTCATGACCGGCGGTGAAGGTGGTGACGATGATTTCGTCGAAGGACAGTGCGAACGCCAACATGCCGCCCGCCAACAATGCCGAACCGAGATTGGGCAGGATGATGTAGCGGAAGGTCTGCCAGCCATCGGCACCGAGGTCCATCGACGCCTCGATCAGGCTGTGGGAAGTACGACGCAGCCGGGCGATGACGTTGTTGTAGACGATCACCACGCAGAAGGTCGCGTGGCCGACGATGATGGTGAACATGCCGGGCTCGATTCCCAGCGACTTGAAGGTCGCCAGCAACGCGATCCCGGTGATGATCCCTGGCAAGGCAATGGGCAGGATCAGCATCAGGGAGATGCCCTGTTTACCGAAGAAGTCCCGACGGTATAGCGCCGCCGATGCGAGTGTGCCGAGCACCATGGCAATCAAGGTGGCGATGGCGGCGATCTGCAGTGACAGCTTTATCGCTTCCAATACATCGGGACGCGAAAACGCGATGCTGAACCACTTCAGGGTGAAGCCCTTGGGCGGAAAACTGAACGCGGCGTCCTCGGTGTTGAAGGCGTAGAGGAAGATGATCAGGATCGGGAAATGCAGGAACACCAGCCCGCCCCAGGCTGCGATTTTCAGGCCGATAGACGCTTTCTCAGAGTGCATCGAAGGCCCCCAGTCGTTTGACGATGGTCAGGTAGATGGCGATCAGCACAATCGGCACCAGGGTAAAGGCGGCGGCCATTGGCATGTTGCCGATCGCACCTTGCTGGGCGTACACCATGCTGCCGACGAAGTAGCCGGGCGGGCCCACCAGTTGAGGCACAATGAAATCGCCCAGGGTCAGGGAAAAGGTGAAGATCGAACCGGCTGCGATGCCCGGCACCGACAGCGGCAGGATCACCTGCATGAAGGTCTGGCGCGGCTTGGCGCCGAGGTCGGCGGAGGCTTGCAGCAGCGACGGCGGCAGACGTTCCAGCGATGCCTGGATCGGCAGGATCATGAACGGCAGCCAGATGTAGACGAACACCATGAAGCGCCCCAGGTGCGAGGTGGACAAGGTGCTGCCGCCCACGCCGGGAATGCCCAGCACGAACTGCAACAGCGGCTCCAGGCCCAGGTGTTGCACGAACCATTGCGCCACGCCGCCCTTGGCCAGCAGCAAGGTCCAGGCATAAGCCTTGACGATGTAGCTGGCCCACATCGGCAACATCACTGCGATGTAGAAAAACGCCTTGGTCTTGCCGGTGGTGTAGCGCGCCATGTAATAAGCAATGGGGAATGCGACGATGGCGCTGGCGATCGACACGACGATGGCCATGCTCAGGGTGCGCAGGATGATGTCGAAATTCGACGGCTGGAACAGTGCTGCCAGATTCGCCAGGGTCAGGTCCGGGGTGACCGCCATGGTGAAGTCATCGAAGGTGTAGAAACCTTGCCACAACAACACCAGCAGCGAGCCCAGGTAGATCGCGCCGAACCACAACAGCGGCGGCACCAGCAGCAGCGACAGGTAGAAATTCGGCCGCCGATACAGCAGGTTGGAGAACCTGCGCAGCGGCGAGCCACTGCCCGGAGTTTGAGTGATTGCCACGCTGTTCATCTCACACCCCGCCCGCGGTGTCGTGCAACGGGATCATCGCTTCACGGGCCCAGCGTGCGCTGATGCGTTGCCCGGTCTGGTGCTGGGCGCTGACGTCCAGCCACTGATTGTTCGCTTGGCTGATGTTGAGGGTCTGGCCGTTTTCCAGCTTCAATTCGTAGCGGGTGGCGCTGCCCTGGTACTGGATGTCGTGGAGCAAACCGCTGACTTCGATTTCATGGCTGGCCAGCGGGCCTTCGGCGAACCGCACGTGCTCGGGACGGATCGAAAACGGCTGTGGATTGCCGCTGAGTTGTGTGGCCAGGTCACCGCGAATCACGTTTGAGGTGCCGACGAATTCTGCGACGAAGGTGGTCGCCGGTTTCATGTAGAGGTTGCGCGGCGTGTCGACCTGCTCGATGCGACCCTTGTTGAACACAGCCACGCGGTCGGACATCGACAGCGCCTCTGTTTGATCGTGGGTAACGAAAATGAAGGTGATACCGAGCTGGCGTTGCAGCTTTTTGAGCTCACTCTGCATTTGCTCGCGCAGCTTCAGGTCGAGGGCACCCAGGGGTTCGTCGAGCAGCAGTACCCGAGGGCGATTGACCAGCGCGCGCGCCAGGGCCACACGCTGGCGTTGACCGCCAGAAAGCTGCACTGGTTTGCGCTGACCATAGCCACCCAAGGCAACCATCGCCAGGGCTTCTTCGGCGCGGCTGTTGCGTTCACTTTTGCCAACGCCCTTGACTTTCAAACCGTACGCCACATTGTCCAGCACGTTCATGTGCGGGAACAGCGCGTAGTCCTGAAAGACGGTATTGACGTCGCGTTCATAGGGGGGCAGTCCGGCGGCTTCCTCGCCGTGGATGCGGATGGAGCCGGCGCTGGGTTGTTCGAAACCGGCGATCAGGCGCAAACAGGTGGTTTTGCCCGAGCCGGAAGGGCCCAGCATGGAAAAGAACTCGCCGTCCTGGATGTCGATGGAAACCCGGTCTACGGCTTTCACTTCGCCGAACAGACGGGAAACGTTGGTGAATTGGACTGCAAGCGTCATGGTGCGGTGCTCCAAAAAAGCGGAGGCCGTTGCAACGGCCCTGCCTGGACTTCTGAAAAAACGGTCGTTCGACAATCAGCTTTTGCTTTTTGATAAGCGTCAATCACAGAAAGTCGTTTCGGGAGCGTAGCGAGCGGCGATCAGCCGTGTCCGGCCAGCGCGCAGCCCCCGGAGCGTACTTCAGTACGTGAGGAGGCGAGCACTGCCCGGGCGCGGCTGGTCGTCGCGCAGTAGCTACCGGAATGACTTTTAGCGGCCGCCCATGATTGCGATGTAGTCCTGGGTCCAGCGGCTGTACGGCACGAACTTGCCGCCTTCAGCCTGTGGGGTTTTCCAGAAGGCGATCTTGTCGAACTGGTCGAAGCCGTTGGTCTTGCAGCCCTCGGCGCCAAGCAGTTCGCTCTCCTTGCACGCCGCGGGCACCGCTGGCAGCGAGCCGAACCAGGCGGCTACGTCACCCTGCACTTTGGGTTGCAGCGACCAGTCCATCCACTTGTAGGCGCAGTTTGGATGCTTGGCATCGGTGTGCAGCATGGTGGTGTCGGCCCAACCGGTGGCGCCTTCTTTCGGGATGGTCGAGGCAATCGGCTGCTTCTCGTTGACCAGGCCATTGACCTGATACGGCCAGGCGCCGGAGGCGACCACGCCTTCGTTCTTGAAGTCACTCATTTGCACGGTGGTGTCGTGCCAGTATCGGTGGATCAGCGGCTGCTGGGCGCGCAACAGGTCGAGCACGGCCTTGTACTGCGCTTCGGTCAGTTCGTAGGGGTTCTGGATGCCCAGTTCCGGCTTGGCTGTCTTGAGGTAGAGCGCCGCGTCGGCGATGTAGATCGGACCGTCGTAGGCCTGCACACGGCCCTTGTTCGGTTTGCCGTCCGGCAGGTTCTCGGCGTTGAACAACACACCCCAGGTGTCAGGCGGGGACTTGAACACATTGGTGTTGTACATCAGCACATTCGGGCCCCACTGGTACGGGGTGCCGTAGGTCTGTTTGTTGACCACGTACCACGGTGCATCCTTGAGGCGTGGGTCGAGGTTCTTCCAGTTCGGGATCAGCGACGTGTTGATCGGCTGCACACGCTTGCCGACGATCAGGCGCAGCGAGGCATCGCCGGAGGCGGTCACCAGGTCGTAACCGCCCTTGGCCATCAGGCTGACCATTTCATCGGAGGTGGCGGCGGTTTTCACATTGACCTTGCAGCCGGTTTCCTTCTCGAAACCGGTTACCCAGTCGTAGGCCTTGTCGCTTTCGCCACGCTCGATGTAGCCCGGCCACGCCACGATGTCCAACTGGCCCTCGCCAGCACCAACGGCCTTCAATGGTTCGGCCGCCTGGACGCCGACACTGGCCAGCAAGGCGGTAGTGATTGCACTCAGCAGTGCGGTCTTGTGCATGAACATGGAATACCCCTGGTTTTTTTAGATTGTTGTTAAGAGTAGCTGTCAGCTTCGAGCCGCAAGCTGCAAGACACAGCGGTCCGCTTTTCAACTTGACGCTTATAGCTTGTAGCTCAAAGCTCCCGTCCATGGCGGGCCATGATGTGCCGCACCACGCTGTAGTCCTGGAGCGAATCGCTGGACAGGTCTTTGCCGTAGCCCGAGCGTTTCAGGCCGCCATGGGGCATCTCGCTGACCAGCATGAAATGGCTGTTGATCCAGGTGCAGCCGTATTGCAACCGGGCCGCGACCTGCATCGCCTTGTCCAGGTTCTGGGTCCAGATCGATGACGCCAGGCCGTATTCGGAATCGTTGGCCCAGTCCACCGCTTGTTCCAGCCCTTCGAAACGGGTGACGGTCACCACCGGCCCGAACACCTCGCGCTGGACGATTTCATCGTTCTGTTTGCAACCGGCCAGCAAGGTCGGCTGATAGTAGAAGCCGGCGCCGGAATGCACGGCGGCACCGGTGACACGCTCGATGTGCGGCTGGCCCAGAGCGCGTTCAACGAAACTGGCCACGCGGTCACGTTGGCGCGTGCTGATCAGTGGACCGATTTCGTTGTCGGCGTCGCGTTTGCCGGCAAAGCGCAGGCTGCTGACCGCCGCGCCGAGTTCGGCCACCAGCCGGTCGTGAATACCGGCCTGCGCATAAATGCGGCACGCGGCTGTGCAGTCCTGGCCGGCATTGTAGTAACCGTAGCTGCGTACACCCTCGACCACCGCTTGAATGTCGGCATCGTTGCACACGATCACCGGCGCCTTGCCGCCAAGTTCCAGGTGCGTGCGCTTGAGGGTTTTCGCGGCGGCCTGGAGGATTTTCTGTCCGGTGACGATATCGCCGGTCAGCGACACCATGCGTATTTTTCCGTGACTCACCAGATGGCTGCCGACTCCGTCGCCGCCACCGCATATGATGTTGATCACGCCAGGCGGCAGAATCTCCGCCAGCGCAGGCGCCAGAGCCAGAATTGACAGTGGCGTATGCTCGGACGGCTTGAACACCAGCGTGTTACCGGCGGCCAGGGCCGGGGCGATTTTCCACGCGGCCATCATGATCGGGTAGTTCCACGGCGCAATGGACGCAACGACACCGATGGGATCGCGACGCACCATGCTGGTGTAGCCGGGCAGGTATTCACCGCTGAGCTGCCCGGTCTGGCAGCGCACGGCACCGGCGAAAAAACGGAATACGTCGACGGTGGCGGTCAGGTCGTCCTGACGGGCCAGGTGCAATGGCTTGCCACAATTGAGCGACTCGAGACGGGCGAGCAGGTCAGCCTGTTTTTCCACGGCGTTGGCGATGTCCAGCAGCAGGTTGGCGCGTTGCTGCGGCGTGGTCCGTGACCAACTGGCAAAGGCACGATTCGCTGCCAGGATGGCGGCTTCGACTTGTTCGATACTGGCTTCGGCGATGTGGGTCAACACCTCGCCGGTGGCAGGGTTGAGGATGGGCTCGACAAAACCTTGTCCCGCGACCAATTCGCCATCGATCAACAACGCGGTGAACAACGGAGTCTGCGCGCCAGCCATCTTTCGGGTTCTCTTTTCTTGTGTGGCCATAGGACTCCCTGTGACTGGGGCCGGCCGTCTTTATAGATGAATCAAGACTAGTGCCCGGACCGGAGGTCGACAAATACTAAATACTGAAGGTGGCGTTCGATTAAATAGATGGCTTGCGTCCGCCGTGGGGTTGTTCACGGGCGACGGTCAGGAAAGGGTCAACCAGCGCCGGTCTTGCGGTGCCTCGGCGCCAGGCCAGGCCGACGTCGAGGGTCTGACTGAGGTCGGCGATGGTCCGTGCCTCGATGATGTCCCCCTCCAGCGACCACGGCCTGTAAGTCATGTCCGGCTGAATCGAAACGCCCAGGCCCGCCGCCACCAGGCTTCGCACCGCTTCGGTTGAAGCGGTTTTGAGGGTGATGCGCGGTTGCAGCGAGGCCGCCGACCACATGCGCTGGGCGTTGCGGTCCATCTCGTCAACGTTCAGTTGAATCAGTGGCTCGCGCGCCACGTCGGCGAGGTTGATGCTGTCGTGCTCCAGCAGCGAATGCTGCGCCGGCAGCCAAAGTCGATGGGGCGAGTGAGTCAGCACTTCCGTCTGTAAGGCATGACGGTCTTCGAGGTTGGACAGGATCAACACGCCGACATCGATTTCACCACTGACCAGCAAGTGCTCGATGTAGGGCCGCTCGTCCTCCATGACGCGAATTTCGACGTTGGGGTAGGCTCGCTGGAAGCGGGTGAGCAAGTCGGCGAGGTAGTAGCCGGCGACGAGGCTGGTCACGCCGACGATCAACTGGCCGGCTACCTGGTCGGTGCTTTGTTGCAGGCTGCGCTTTGCGTTATCGACCGTTGCCAGAATCAGGTGCGCTTGGCGCAGGAATTGGTGACCCTGGTGTGTGAGCGTCATGCCCTTGGCGTGACGATTGAACAGACCCACGCCGATTTCCTGCTCCAGTTGCTGGATGGCCAAGGTCAGCGTCGACTGGGAAATGAACGCTGTTTGCGCGGCCGCAGAGATCGAGCCGGTCTCTGCCACGGCAATGAAGTGACGAATTTGACGCAAGGTCATCATGAGGTGTGTACCGGGTGGGCGGTTTTTATCGATTTCCTCGAGTGTATATCGTTTTATTAGATGACATCCCGGTAGGAGCGAGCTTGCTCGCGATGGGGCCAGGCGAGGCACCGGACGCCAGGGGCCAGCAACGCGAGCGGTCCGAGCAACATTCCGAAGCACTCCCATCCACCGTGGGTTCGGTGTTTCGATCTAGTCTGGGAGCCTTCTTGCGTTACTCACTGGAGGCGACAAACATGAATACACGTGGATTGCTCGATCAATTGCTCCGGTCCGGCCAGGATCTGCTGCAGAAAAAGACCTTGGGCGCTCAGGGCAAGGGGTCCGCAGGTGCACTGGGCGGCATGCTGTCGGGCGCGGGCGGCAGTGCGTTGGCGGCGGGTGCCCTGGGGCTGTTGATGGGCAACAAGAAGGTGCGCAAGGTCGGTGGCAAGGTCGCCCTTTATGGAGGGCTTGGGGTGTTGGGGTTGATCGCCTACAAGGCGTTTGGCATCTGGCAGGCAAAGCAGGGCGTTGCTTCGGGTTATCAGCCGCAAACCGTGGACCGCTTGCCGGCGGCCCAGGTGGAACAGCACAGTCAGGCGATTCTCACGGCGCTGGTGGCTGCTGCCAAGGCGGATGGGCATGTCGATGAACGTGAGCGCGAGTTGATCGAAGGCGAATTCACCCGCCTCGACACTGATCGGGAGTTGCAGCACTGGCTGCATGCCGAGCTGCACAAACCCCTGAATCCCGCCGAGGTGGCACGCGCCGCCAGTACGCCGGAAATGGCGGCCGAAATGTACATTGCCAGTGTGATGATGGTGGATGAGGAGAGTTTCATGGAGAAGTCCTACCTGGAGGAGCTCGCTCGCCAGTTGCAACTGGCTCCCGGCCTCAAGGCCGAGCTGGAAAACCAGGTTCGTCAGGTCGCCCTGTAGCGCCCGCAGCCCCTTGGTTCGCCAGGATGAGACGTACTGCGCATCTGTCTTATAAATGACACACCGCCCTCGGCTATACTCCCCAGCATTTGAAGTGGCCCCGAGGACTGACTGTGAAGAACTGGACGTTGCGCCAACGCATCTTGGCGAGTTTTGCGGTAATTATCGCCATCATGTTGCTGATGGTCGTCGTCTCGTATTCGCGGTTGTTGAAGATCGAGGCCAGCGACGCCAGCGTTCGTGACGATGCGCTGCCGGGGGTGTACTACAGCTCGGTCATTCGGGGTGCTTGGGTCGACAGTTATCTGCAGATCCAGGAGATGTTGGGGCTCAAGGAGGCGCAGGGCTTCAGCGCTGAAGACACCGCCCTGTTCAAGGGTTTTGATGCCCGTGTGCAGGAGGCGATGGCCGACTATCGTGCCACCGTCACCACGGATGAGGACAAGCTCGAATTCGCTGTCTTCGAAAAGCTCCATGCCGATTACGGCAAAGCCCTGGAGAGCGTGATCGACTTGCGCAGGCGTAATCAGGAAGCCGACGCGATCAAGTTGTTCAACGAACAACTGACCCCGGCGTGGAAGGCCGGGCGCATGAAACTCAATGACATCCTGCGGCAAAACAAGGTCGTCGCCGATCAAGACATGGCCAACATCGACGACGCCGTGGCCACCGCGAAACTCATCATGGGCATCTCCCTGCTGGTCGCGGTACTGGCTGCCGCCCTCTGTGGCCTGTTGCTGATGCGCGCGATCATGGCGCCGATGAATCGCATCGTCGAAATCCTCGAGATCATGCGTACCGGCGACCTCAGCGGACGCTTGAACCTGGAGCGCAAGGACGAATTCGGTGCAGTCGAAACCGGCTTCAACGACATGATGGCCGAACTCACGTCGCTGGTCTCCCAGGCCCAGCGCTCATCGGTACAGGTCACTACCTCGGTGACCGAAATTGCCGCCACGTCCAAGCAGCAGCAGGCGACTGCCACTGAAACAGCCGCCACGACGACGGAAATCGGTGCGACCTCGCGGGAAATCGCCGCCACCTCCCGTGACCTGGTGCGCACCATGACCGAAGTCTCCACCGCCGCCGATCAGGCCTCGGTGGCTGCCGGCTCCGGGCAACAAGGCCTGGCGCGGATGGAAGAGACCATGCACTCGGTGATGGGCGCCGCGGACCTGGTGAACGCCAAACTGGCGATCCTCAACGAGAAAGCTGGCAACATCAACCAAGTGGTGGTGACCATCGTCAAGGTCGCCGACCAGACCAACCTGTTGTCGTTGAACGCGGCCATCGAAGCGGAAAAGGCTGGGGAGTACGGCCGTGGTTTTGCCGTGGTTGCCACCGAGGTGCGTCGTCTGGCGGACCAGACCGCCGTGGCCACTTACGACATCGAGCAGATGGTGCGCGAGATCCAGTCGGCGGTCTCGGCCGGGGTCATGGGCATGGACAAATTCTCCGAAGAAGTGCGCCGTGGCATGTACGAGGTGCAGCAGGTTGGCGAGCAACTGTCACAGATCATTCATCAGGTGCAGGCGCTGGCGCCACGGGTGCTGATGGTCAACGAAGGCATGCAGGCCCAGGCCACCGGTGCCGAGCAGATCAACCATGCATTGGTACAACTGGGTGATGCCAGCAGCCAGACGGTCGAATCCCTGCGTCAGGCCAGTTCCGCCATCGATGAACTGAGCCAGGTAGCCGTCGGGCTGCGCAGCGGCGTTTCGCGATTCAAAGTCTGATGAGCGAACTCACGGCCAAACGCTCTGCCGTGAAACCGGCGACATTGTTCCTGGTCTTTCACATCGGCAGTGAACGCTATGCCCTTCAAGCGACCGAGGTCGTTGAAGTGCTGCCGCGCCTGCCGCTCAAGCCAATCGCGCAAGCGCCAGATTGGGTGGCCGGGATGTTTGGCTATCGTGGTGCGGTGGTGCCGGTGATCGATCTCAGCGCGTTGGCCTTCGGCGTGGCAGCCCAGGCGCGCACCAGCACCCGTCTGGTGCTGGTCAACTATTGCCCGCAGGAAAGCGCGCAATCGCACCGGCTCGGGCTGATTCTGGAGCAGGCCACCGATACCCTGCGCTGCAACCCGGCAGATTTTCAGCCCTATGGCTTCGACAACCGCCAGGCGCCCTACCTCGGACCAGTCAGGGAGGATGCCCAGGGATTGTTGCAATGGGTCCGGGTTGCCGACCTGCTGGATATACACGTTCGCGAGCTGCTGTTTCCGTCACCGCCACTGGACCTGGGCCTGCTTGAGGAGCACCCGTGAACAGCGACCAACGTTTTTTTGATTTTCTCAAGGAGCGCATCGGCCTTGATGTGACGTCGGTGGGACCTGCGATCATCGAGCGTGCGGTACGCCAACGCACCACGGCATCGCGCGCTGAGACGGCCGATGAGTATTGGCAGACCCTGCAAGGCTCGCGAGAAGAACAGCAGGCGCTGATCGAAGCGGTGATCGTGCCCGAGACCTGGTTCTTCCGTTACCCGGAGTCCTTTGCGACCTTGGCAAAACTGGCGCTCAAGCGTCTGGGGGAGATCAACAACCTTCGCGCTCTGCGGATTCTCAGCCTGCCTTGTTCCACCGGTGAGGAACCCTATTCCATTGCCATGGCCTTGCTCGATGCGGGGCTAAAGCCCCATCAATTCAAGGTTGAAGGCATGGACGTCAGCCCGCTGTCGGTGGAAAAGGGGCGGCGCGCGCTTTACGGCAAGAACTCCTTTCGCGGCCAGGACCTGGCCTTTCGCGACCGGTACTTCTGCCCTGAAGGCGAGGGTTACGGCCTTGATGAGCGGGTGCAGGAACAGGTGCATCTAAAGGTCGGCAATCTGCTGGATCCAGCATTGCTGGTCAACGAGGCGCCTTATGACTTCGTGTTCTGCCGAAACCTGCTGATCTATTTCGATCAACCGACCCAGCAGCAAGTGTTCGAGGTGCTCAAACGCCTCACTCACGTCGATGGCGTGCTGTTCATCGGCCCGGCGGAAGGCAGCCTGCTCGGGCGGTTCGGCATGCGATCAATCGGTGTTGCGCAGTCCTTTGCGTTCAGGCGTCAGGCTGCACCTGAACCCACTCCCACCTTTGCGCCAACACCGCCATTGCCGGTGCGGCAACCGGTGCGCCCTGTGGCGCCGCCTGTTCGCAGCCGTCCTTTCGCGTCGGTGACGCCGCTGCCGGTGAGCAAGGCGGCCAACCCCGATGCTGCGGCGCTGTTGGCCAACATCGCGGCGCTGGCCAACGAAGGCAGGGGCGCCGAGGCCAAGGCTGCCTGCGAGCTGTATCTGCGCAGCCATGAACCGGTGGCTCAGGTGTTTTACTGGATGGGGCTGCTCAGCGATATCGCCGGCAGTGGTCTGGAGGCTCAGGGTTTTTACCGCAAGGCCCTGTATCTCGACCCGCAGCACCCCGAGGCATTGATGCACCTGGCGGCCTTGCTGCAATCCCAAGGCGATACCGCCGGTGCCCGACGATTGCAGGACCGCGCCGCTCGCAGCGAGCGCGCAGACAGTGAGCGCAAACGATGAGTGCCACCGACGGCTTTAGCCTGACCCACGAAAACGCCCAGGCCATCGACGATTGCTGGAACCGGATTGGCATACACGGCGACAAGTCCTGCCCGTTGCTGGTCGAGCACATCCATTGCCGCAATTGTTCGGTCTATTCGGCGGCGGCCACGCGCCTGCTGGACCGCTATGCGTTGCAGCAGGAAGATCGCGGGCACATCAGCGCCGTGGTCGAGAGCGAGGTCAAGACCCGTTCGCTGCTGATGTTCCGTCTCGGCGAGGAATGGCTGGGACTGGCCACTCGCAGCCTGGTGGAAGTGGCACCGCTGCAAACGATACATTCGCTGCCACATCAGCGCTCGCGGGCCTTGCTCGGCGTAGCCAACGTGCGCGGTGCGCTGGTGGCCTGCCTGTCGTTGGTGGAGTTGCTGGGGCTCGACGCTGCGGGCAGTGTGGCGAACGGCGCGCGGGTGATGCCGCGCATGTTGATCGTCGCGGCCCACGGCGGGCCGGTGGTGGTGCCGGTGGATGAGGTGGACGGCATCCATGCCATTGACGAGCGCACGCTCGATGCGGCCTCCCGTTCCGGGGCTCATGCCAATGCCAGGTACACCCGTGGCGTGTTGCAATTCAAAGGTCGCAGCCTGCGCTGGCTGGATGAAGAACAGCTGCTGTCCGCCGTGACCCGGAGCCTGACATGACCCCCGAACAAATGCGCGACGCGTCTTTGCTGGAGCTGTTCGGCCTGGAAGCCGAGGCCCAGACCCAGGTGCTCAGCGCCGGTCTGCTGGCGCTCGAGCGCGATCCGACCCAGGCCGATCACCTCGAGTCGTGCATGCGCGCGGCTCACTCGCTCAAGGGCGCGGCGCGTATCGTGGGCATCGACGCCGGTGTGAGCGTCGCCCATGTGATGGAAGACTGCCTGGTGAGTGGGCAGGAAGGCCGTCTTTACTTGCGTCCCGAACACATCGATGCGCTGTTGCAAGGCACCGATTTGTTGATGCGCATCGCCACGCCCGGCCATGCCCCGACGCCTGTGGAAATCGAGAGCTACGTGGCGCTGATGGCGCGGTTGCTGGATCCGCTGGCCCCCGCCGCACCTATCACTGCGCCAGCTTCTGCGATTATCGCTGAACCCCTGCCGCCCGCCGTCGAGCAGCCCCTGCCGCTTGAGCCCGTCATCGCGACGCCCCCGGAAATGACGGAGCCTGTCGCGACGCCACGTAAGACCAAGCGCACCACCGAAAACGGTGAGCGGGTCCTGCGCGTCACGGCCGAGCGCCTGAACAGCCTGCTCGACCTGTCGAGCAAATCCCTGGTGGAAACCCTGCGTCTCAAACCGCACCTGGCCACGATGCAGCGCATGAAACGCATCCAGAACAACGGTCTGCGCGCACTGGAAAACCTCAACGTTCATCTCAAAGACCACGACTTGAGCCTGGAGGCGAGAGAGGCGCTGGAAGATGCCCGCCGCCTGTTGGCGCAATCCCAGCAACTGCTGGTGGAAAAGAACGCCGAGCTGGACGAGTTCGCCTGGCAGGCGAGTCAGCGGGCACAAGTGCTGTACGACACTGCACTGGCCTGTCGTATGCGTCCGTTCGCCGATGTGCTCAGTGGTCAGGTCCGCATGGTCCGCGACTTGGGCCGCAGCCTGGGCAAGCAGGTACGGCTGGAAATCGAGGGCGAGAAAACCCAGGTTGACCGCGACGTGCTGGAGAAACTCGAGGCACCGTTGACGCACCTGTTACGCAATGCTGTCGATCACGGCATCGAGTCGCCAGAACAACGGCTGCTGGCGGGCAAGCCGCAAGAAGGCCTGATTCGGTTGCGAGCGTCCCATCAGGCCGGTTTGCTGGTGTTGGAGCTGAGCGACGATGGCAATGGAGTCGACCTGGAAAAGGTCCGCCGCAGTGTGGTCGAGCGGCAATTGTCACCTGCGGAAACCGCTGCGCAGTTGAGCGAAGAAGAACTGCTGACATTCCTGTTTTTGCCGGGGTTCAGCCTGCGTGACAAGGTCACCGAAGTGTCCGGTCGCGGTGTCGGCCTGGATGCCGTCCAGCATATGGTTCGCCAGTTGCGTGGGGCGGTGGTGCTGGAACAGACGGCGGGCGAGGGCAGTCGCTTTCATCTTGAAGTGCCGCTGACACTGTCGGTGGTGCGCAGCCTGGTGGTGGAAGTCGGTGATGAGGCGTACGCGTTCCCGCTGGCACATATCGAGCGCATGTGCGACCTGGAACCCTCGGACATCGTGCAGGTCGAGGGCCGTCAGCACTTCTGGCATGAAGGCCGGCATGTCGGCCTGGTGGCCGCCAGCCAACTGCTCCAGCGCCCGGCCAGCCAGAACGATCAGCAGACCCTCAAGGTCGTGGTGATCCGCGAGCGCGATGCGGTCTACGGCGTGGCAGTCGAGCGGTTTATCGGCGAGCGCACGCTGGTGGTCCTGCCGCTGGACGAGCGCCTGGGCAAGGTGCAGGACATTTCTGCTGGCGCCTTGCTCGATGACGGTTCGGTGGTGCTGATCGTCGACGTCGAGGACATGCTGCGTTCGGTGGACAAACTGCTCAACACCGGTCGCCTGGAACGGATCGCCCGGCAGGGCAACCAGGCGGTTGAAGTGGCCCGCAAGCGCATCCTGGTGGTCGATGATTCGCTGACGGTGCGCGAGTTGCAGCGCAAGCTGCTGATCAATCGCGGTTACGACGTGGCGGTGGCGGTCGACGGGATGGATGGCTGGAACGCCCTGCGTTCGGAGTCGTTCGATCTACTGATCACCGACATCGACATGCCGCGCATGGATGGCATTGAACTGGTGTCTTTGCTGCGCCGGGACAATCGACTGCAATCGCTGCCGGTCATGGTGGTGTCGTACAAGGACAGGGAAGAGGACCGACGTCGTGGACTGGACGCTGGAGCCGACTATTATCTAGCCAAAGCCAGTTTTCATGACGATGCCCTGCTTGATGCAGTGGTTGAGCTCATCGGAGGAGCAAGGGCATGAGGATCGCAATCGTCAACGATATGCCCCTGGCGGTAGAGGCGCTGCGTCGCGCACTGGCGTTCGACCCCGCCCATGAAGTGGTCTGGGTGGCCGCCAATGGCGCCGAAGCGGTGCAACATTGTGCGCGAAATACCCCGGACCTGATCTTGATGGACCTGATCATGCCGGTCATGGACGGCGTCGAGGCCACTCGGCGGATCATGGCTGAGTCACCGTGCGCCATCGTGATCGTCACCGTCGACCGCCAGCAGAACGTGCATCGTGTGTTCGAGGCCATGGGGTATGGGGCTCTGGATGTGGTAGATACCCCCGCGCTGGGTGCCGGCAACCCTCAGGAGGCTGCCGCACCTCTACTGCGCAAGATCATGAACATCGGCTGGCTGATTGGCGACCGTGTCAATCGCGAACGCCAGACGCCAACCCCATCGCGCGGCAGCCCCTCGCGCCAGCGCCTGATTGCCATCGGCTCCTCTGCGGGCGGGCCGGCGGCGCTGGAAGTGCTGCTCAAGGGCTTGCCGCGGGATTTTTCGGCGGCGATCGTGCTGGTGCAACACGTCGACCAGGTGTTTGCTGCCGGCATGGCCGAATGGCTCAGCAGCGCCAGCGGCCTGAATGTGCGTCTGGCCCGCGAAGGTGAGCCGCCCCAGCCTGGTGCCGTACTGCTGGCAGGCACCAATCATCACATTCGCCTGCTGAAAAATGGCACGCTGGCCTACACAGCCGAGCCGGTCAACGAGATCTATCGGCCCTCGATCGATGTGTTTTTTGAAAGCGTCGCCAGTTACTGGAATGGTGACGCCGTGGGGGTTTTATTGACCGGAATGGGGCGCGATGGCGCCCAGGGGCTTAAACTCCTTCGTCAACAAGGTTACCTGACCATTGCTCAGGACCAACAAAGCAGTGCGGTGTATGGCATGCCGAAGGCGGCCGCGGCCATCGATGCCGCCGTGGAAATTCGCGCTCTGGACAAGATAGCGCCGCGTTTGCTGGAGATTTTCCCTAAATGACTACATTTCGCAGCACTTCTGGTCCAGATGATCAGGTGACCGCATATGAGTGATCTACAACTCGACGACTTCAAGACGGGTGACGAAAAAGCAGCGATGGTCCTGCTGGTGGATGATCAGGCCATGATCGGCGAAGCCGTTCGCCGGGGGTTGTCGAGCGAGGAAAACATCGATTTCCACTTTTGTGCCGACCCGCACCAGGCGATTGCCCAGGCGGTCCGCATCAAGCCAACCGTGATCCTTCAGGATCTGGTCATGCCCGGCCTTGATGGCCTGAGCCTTGTGCGCGAGTACCGCAATCATCCGGCCACCAAGGACATTCCCATCATCGTCCTGTCGACCAAGGAAGACCCGCTGATCAAGAGCGCGGCGTTCGCGGCCGGGGCCAACGATTACCTGGTCAAGCTGCCGGACAACATCGAACTGGTCGCGCGTATCCGCTATCATTCGCGCTCCTACCTCACCCTGCTGCAACGGGACGCGGCCTACCGTGCGTTGCGAGTCAGCCAGCAGCAATTGCTCGACACCAACCTGGTGCTGCAACGCCTGATGAATTCTGATGGCCTGACCGGGTTGTCCAACCGCCGTCACTTCGACGAGTATCTGGAACTGGAATGGCGGCGTTCACTGCGTGACCAGAGTCAGTTGTCGCTGCTGATGATCGACGTGGACTACTTCAAGTCCTACAACGACAACTTCGGCCACCTCGAGGGCGACGAAGCCCTGCGCAAGGTCGCCAACGCAATTCGCGACGCCAGCGCCCGCCCGTCTGATCTGCCGGCCCGTTATGGCGGAGAGGAGTTCGCGCTGGTCCTGCCCAACACCTCACCGGGCGGCGCCCGACTCGTGGCGGAAAAACTGCGTCAGACCGTGGCCGGGCTGAAAATTCCGCACATTGCGCCGAGCGAAGGGGCCAGCCTGACCATCAGCATTGGCCTGTCGACCCTGACGCCGCAGCCCGGCGACGATTGCCGGCAACTGATTTCGGCGGCGGACAAGGGGCTCTACCAGGCCAAGCACAATGGCCGTAATCAGGTCGGCATCGCCTGAACCTCACCTTTCTCCCCTCACACACTCTGTGGGGGGGAGAGGCGGGCGTTTTCGGCCAAGCGGACTGCCGCTGGCAGTCGTTTGGCGTTATACTCGCCGGCTTTCAAAAGTTCGCCTACGAGTGCTGCCCGCCATGGAAATCAACCCGATCCTGAACACTATCAAGGACTTGTCCGAGCGCTCCGAAACCATTCGGGGGTATCTTTGACTACGATCAAAAGCATGAGCGTCTGACCGAGGTCAATCGCGAGCTTGAAGATCCGAGTGTCTGGAACAAACCTGAATACGCCCAGGAGCTGGGCCGCGAGCGTTCAGCGCTGGCGCAGATCGTTGATACTCTCGACGAATTGAACGCGGGCCTGGCCGATTGCCGTGACCTGCTGGACATGGCTGTCGAGGAAAACGACGAAGGCGCGGTGGGTGATGTCGTCGCCGAGCTGGCCCGCCTTGAAGAAAGCCTCGCCAAGCTCGAATTCCGCCGTATGTTCAGCCACGAAATGGACCCGAACAACGCCTATCTGGACATCCAGGCCGGTTCCGGTGGCACCGAAGCCCAGGATTGGGCGAACATCTTGCTGCGCATGTACCTGCGCTGGGCCGACAAGCGCGGCTTCGACGCGACCATCATGGAACTGTCAGCGGGTGAAGTCGCCGGCATCAAGGGCGCGACCGTTCACATCAAGGGTGAATACGCCTTTGGCTGGCTGCGTACCGAGATCGGCGTGCACCGCCTGGTGCGCAAGAGCCCGTTCGATTCCGGCAACCGTCGCCATACGTCCTTTTCTGCGGTGTTCGTTTCCCCGGAAATCGACGACAAGGTGGAAATCGAGATCAACCCGGCAGACCTGCGCATCGATACCTATCGCTCGTCCGGTGCCGGCGGTCAGCACGTAAACACCACCGACTCGGCCGTACGTATCACCCACGTACCGACCAACACCGTGGTCAGTTGCCAGAACGAACGTTCCCAGCACGCCAACAAGGACACCGCCATGAAAATGCTGCGGGCCAAGTTGTACGAGCAGGAAATGCAGAAACGCAACGCCGCTTCCCAGGCGCTGGAAGACACCAAGTCGGATATCGGCTGGGGCCACCAGATCCGTTCCTACGTACTCGATGCTTCGCGGATCAAGGATCTGCGCACTAACATCGAACGCAGTGACTGCGACAAGGTGCTCGACGGCGACATCGACGAATACCTGGAAGCCAGCCTGAAGTCCGGGCTGTAAAGATGAGTAACGCTGGCTGCTGATTCACCGCAGCCCATGTGGGAGCGGGCCTTGCCCGCGATCCCCGGCCGCAGGCTGGGGACAATGAACCTGTGATGGAATTTCTAAAGACATGAGCGACCTTCAACTCGACCCGCAAGCCCTGCAACAGGAAGAAAACTCCCTGATCGCCCTGCGCAAGGAAAAGCTGGCTGCCGAGCGCGCCAAGGGCAACGCCTTCCCGAACGACTTCCGCCGTGACAACTACTGCGAAGATTTGCAGAAACAGTACGCGGACAAGACCAAGGAAGAGCTGGAGGAGGCTGCAATCCCGGTCAAGGTTGCCGGTCGCATCATGCTCAACCGTGGCTCGTTCATGGTGATCCAGGACATGTCCGGTCGCATTCAGGTCTACGTCAACCGCAAGACCCTGTCCGAAGAAACCCTGGCCGCCGTGAAAACCTGGGACCTGGGCGACATCATTGCCGCCGAAGGCACCCTGGCGCGTTCCGGCAAGGGTGACCTGTACGTTGAAATGACGAACGTACGTCTGCTGACCAAATCCCTGCGTCCGCTGCCGGACAAGCACCACGGCCTGTCCGACACCGAGCAACGCTACCGCCAGCGTTACGTTGACCTGATCGTCAACGAAGACGTGCGCCAGACGTTCCGCGTGCGTTCCCAGGTTATTGCGCATATCCGCAGCTTCCTGATGAAGCGTGACTTCCTGGAAGTCGAAACGCCGATGCTGCAAACGATTCCTGGCGGCGCGGCGGCCAAGCCGTTCGAAACCCACCACAACGCACTGGACATGGAAATGTTCTTGCGCATCGCGCCTGAGCTGTACCTCAAGCGCCTGGTGGTTGGCGGGTTCGAAAAAGTGTTCGAGATCAATCGCAACTTCCGTAACGAAGGCGTTTCGACTCGTCACAACCCGGAATTCACCATGTTGGAGTTCTATCAGGCGTACGCTGACTACGAAGACAACATGGACCTGACCGAAGAGCTGTTCCGTGAGCTCGCGCAATTGGTTCTGGGCACCACCGACGTACCGTATGGCGACAAGGTTTTCCACTTCGGCGAGCCGTTCGCGCGTCTGTCGGTGTTCGACTCGATCCTCAAGTACAACCCCGAGCTGACCGCTGACGACCTCAACGACATCGACAAGGCGCGTGCCATCGCCAAGAAAGCCGGTGCCAAGGTGCTGGGCTTCGAAGGCCTGGGCAAGCTGCAGGTCATGATTTTCGAAGAGTTGGTCGAGCACAAGCTGGAGCAGCCGCACTTCATCACCCAGTACCCGTTCGAAGTGTCGCCGCTGGCGCGTCGCAACGACGACAACCCGAACGTCACCGACCGTTTCGAGCTGTTCATCGGTGGTCGTGAAATCGCCAACGCCTATTCCGAGTTGAACGACGCGGAAGACCAGGCCGAGCGTTTCATGGCGCAGGTGGCCGACAAGGACGCCGGCGACGACGAAGCCATGCACTACGACGCCGACTTCGTTCGCGCGCTCGAGTACGGCATGCCGCCGACCGCGGGTGAAGGCATCGGTATCGACCGTCTGGTGATGCTGCTGACCAACTCCCCGTCGATCCGAGACGTGATCCTGTTCCCGCACATGCGGCCACAAGCGTAAATGGAAGCCGCCTCTGAACCAGGCGGCTTTTTTTGCTACGGACGGGCGGCAGCTGCAAGCTTCAAGCGCAAAGCTGCAAGCCAGCTCCGTGCGTTTTGAACTTGTAGCTTGGAGCTTGAAACTTGTCGCCTCGTTCTTCCGATATCGCCACTGCGGTCGCCGAAAGTGTTCAGTACCAGGGGCGCAAGGCCAGCCGCCAGGGCAGTGAGCAGCGTCGTCAGGACATTCTGGATGCGGCCATGCGCATTGTTGTGCGCGACGGCGTGCGTGCCGTGCGCCATCGTGCGGTTGCGGCGGAGGCCGCTGTACCGCTCTCGGCCACCACTTACTATTTCAAGGATATCGACGACCTGCTCACCGATACCTTTGCTCAATATGTGGAGCGCAGCGCGGCGTTCATGGCCAAGTTGTGGGTGAACAACGAAGGTTTGTTGCGAGAGATGGTGATCAGCGGCGACGGCAGCCCCGAGTCACGCTCGCAACTGGCGGACGATATTGCGCGGTTGATGGCCGACTACGTTCATCGTCAACTGATCAACCGACGTGAACATTTGATGGCTGAGCAGGCGTTCCGTCAGGAGGCGCTGTTGAACCCGCGCCTGGCCGAATTGGTGCGCTCCCATCAGCAGATTCTCCTGCAGGGTTCGTGTCAGCTATTTGAGGTATTGGGCTCCCGGGAACCACTGCAGGATGCCAAAGTGTTGACGGCGATTATCGGACGGATGGAATATCAGGGTCTGCTCAACGAAGCAGAGCCCGATGCCGAAACCGAAATGCTCGGCATACTCACGCGTTATATGCATTTGGTGCTCGCTTCGGTTTAATCCCTATTCTGTAGGAGCGAGCATGCTCGCGATGGACGTCAACGATTACGCGGGCAGCCTGACACCCAGCGGTGTCCAGTCGTCCATCGCGAGCATGCTCGCTCCTACAGATGGACGGGGGAGAGAGGCGTACATTCCACAATGGAGTATCGAATGAAAGCCTGGCGCGTGGTTGTGATTGCCTTGTCGTTCCTGCTGCTCAGTGGCTGCCTGGTGACCTTCAAGGAGCCACTGCCTGCGAACGACCCCGCGCCGAAGGGCATGCTTGGGAAATGGACCAGTACCAACGCCTGGGGAGAGCCGCTGAGTCTTGAGCTGGCGCGTGTCGGCGATAATCGCTATCAGGCAGTCAGCTACTTCAAGGCACGGCCCCGGGAACGCGAAGCCTATCCTTTCACCGTTTCGCGGCATGGCAGTCGCTGGTACCTGTCGGCGAAGGTGCCCGCGCAGTTCGGTGGCCACTTCACCATTGCCGGTTTCGAAATCACCGACAAAAATGAACTGGTGGTCTACAACCTCGACCTTGAGCAGATCAAACAGGCCCTGGGGCAGAAAGTCCTTAGCGGCGAAGGGTTCCAGACCGACGATGGTGACGGTGTGTTGATCACCACCGGCATGGACCAGGTCTTCGCCTACCTCGACGATCCGGCCAATTCCGATGTGTTCGTCGAGGCCGTGCGCTACCAGCGTCAAGCCAAAGCCAAATAACCCAGTACGCAACGGTTTCTACAGGAGTTTCGGGTGGACGATTACCAGCAAACGATCCGTGTTTTGTCCGATCGCATCGTTCTGGCGCAGACGCCGATCCGCGTCCTCGATGCGGTGAAGTGGGACGAGAACATCCGCAAGGGTTTCCTCAAGGCCAAGGGCAAGGAAATGCCGGCGGTGGACCGCGACTACTACCTCAATCGGCCGCTGTCCTTCGATTCGAGCAAAGTGAAACTGGAATTCCAGAACATTGAGCGCGACATTACTCGCCAGCTCGGCCAGTTCAACCCGGTCGGGCAGATCATGCGGCGTATGTGCAAGGAATACCGCATGGTGGTGCGCATGCTCGAGGCACGTGGCACCGAGGATTTCGGCCTGATTTCCCAGGAGCTGTACGGCGCGGCGTCCGATGCGTTTCATGCGGGTGACCCGACACTGTCCGACCTGGGCCTGATGCTCTCCGACTACCTCAACAACATCGATGGCCGGGGCGACTTGAAGGACGAACCGAAAGTCCTCACCGCCAAGGACGCCGTGAACCTGTTACAAACCCGTTTGAGCAGGGTGTTTGGCGAGGCCGAGGAAACCATCCGGGTGTTCGAGTCCGACGGCATTGTCGCGGACGCGGCGGCGGGCGCCGACTACATCAAGATCCGCACCGACGCCATGTTCAACGAGCGTGATGTGCGCGCCCTGGAAGTGCACGAAGGGCTGGTGCACGTCGGCACTACGCTCAACGGGCTGAACCAGCCGATCTGCACCTTCCTGTCCAAGGGCCCGCCCTCGTCGACGGTGACCCAGGAAGGCCTGGCGATCCTCATGGAAATCATCACGTTCGCCTCCTACCCGAGTCGCCTGCGCAAGCTGACCAACCGCACCAGGGCCATTCACATGGTGGAAGAGGGTGCGGATTTCCTGCAGGTTTTCGAGTTCTTCCGTGAGCAGGGCTTCGAGATGGCGGAAAGCTACGGCAACGCCAGTCGGGTTTTCCGTGGTTCGGTGCCCAATGGGCTGCCATTCACCAAAGACTTGTCCTACCTCAAGGGCTTCATCATGGTTTACAACTACATTCAGTTGGCCGTGCGTAAAGGTAAGCTGGAGCAAGTACCGCTGCTGTTCTGCGGCAAAACCACCCTGGAGGACATGCGGACCTTGCGTCAGCTGGTCGACGAAGGTCTGGTGGTGCCGCCCAAGTACCTGCCCGAACAGTTCCGCGACATGAACGCGTTATCAGCGTGGATGTGTTTCTCCAACTTCCTCAACCACCTCAGCCTGGACCGGATCGAGGCGGATTATTCGAACATTTTGTGATTTCTTCACACCCTGTAGGAGCGGGCTTGCCCGCGATGACTGACTAACATTCAGCACGCCACTTGGCTGATACATTGCGATCGCGAGCAAGCTCGCTCCTACAGGGAGCGGTTCCAACCCATTTCATTGCGAGGTTCCAACGGATGAGAATCCTCGGCATCATCTGCCTGCTCCTGACCCTCGGCGGTTGCAGTTCGCTGCTGTTCTATCCCGAACCCGGCCAGTTGTTCACCCCGGAAAAAGCCAAGCTCGAATTTCGTGACGTCACCTTGACCACCGCCGACGGCCTCAAGCTGCACGGCTGGTGGCTGCCGGCGAAAGAAGGCGTCGAGGTCAAGGGTACGGTGCTGCATCTTCACGGAAACGGCGGCAATTTGCCGATGCATTTGGGGGGCAGTTACTGGCTGCCGGAGGAGGGTTATCAGGTCCTGCTGATCGACTATCGCGGTTACGGATTGTCTGAAGGCCAGCCAAGCCTGCCGGCGATTTACCAGGATATCGATGCCGCGTTCAAGTGGCTGGACGAAGCGCCACAGGTTCGAGGAAAACCACTGGTCCTGCTCGGTCAAAGTCTCGGTGGCTCGATGGCAGTGCACTACCTGGTCCAGCACCCCGAACGACAAAAGCAGCTCAAGGCGTTCGTCCTCGACGGCGTGCCCGCCAGTTACCGCAGTGTCGGCCAGTTTGCGCTGAGTCATTCCTGGCTGACCTGGGCTTTCCAGGTGCCGTTATCGTGGCTGGTGCCTGACGGTGACAGCGCAATCAACTCCATGGCGCAACTCAATGGTGTGCCCAAGCTGATCTATCACAGTATCGACGATCCGATCGTGCCTCTTTCCAACGGCATTCGACTATATCAAGCTGCGCCGCCGCCACGCGTGCTGCAACTGACCCGAGGCGGGCATGTACAGACTTTCGCCGACCCGGTTTGGCGCAAAGTGATGCTTCGTTATCTCGACGATCCGCAACATTTCAACGGCCTGCGTCGGTTGGGGGAAATCCCCAACTACCCGGCCCCCGAACATTCAAAAGATGAACCACCAGAGAGTCCGCAATGAGTGAAGAACGTAACGCCATCCCGCTGATCATCACCGGCATCTGCACCATCCTCGGCACTGTCGCGGCGCTGTGGTGGTACGGCTACCTGCACTTTGCCAAGCCGGAGGATGCGTTGCTGCTCAGCGACTTCACCATGCTCAAGACCGTGCCGGGTGAAGACTACAAGGTCTCCCTGCAACCGGCCGCGCAAGTGGCGCAGTGCATCGATGGCGTGCTGGTGATGTTCGACACCGAACAGAAAGGCCTGACTGGCGTACTGGTCAATAACAAGAAACAGGCCGTGCGCTGCATGGGCCAGGAAACGCCGCAGAAGCTGGCGCCGTAAGGGCTGCTCTGCCCCTCTTGGGGGACGAAGAGGGGCAGGCGCGGTGGGTCGTTGGTCAGGGCACGACTTCAAAATTGCGGAAAGTGGCGAGCGACGCGCTGCTACCCATTGTTTGCCATGCCTGCGCATTGTATTTCCCGGATATCAACTCGGGCAGTGTGGCGGCCCAGTTGCCGTGGGCATCGGCGCTCACCTTGATGTCTTTCCAGTTGCTGCTCCCTGCCACTCTGTAGGAAAGGTTGATGAGTGCGCCGGGTCGACTTGTGCCTGAAAAAACAACAGGGCTGGACACCGGTGCCGCGCCCGCCGCCGGTACTCGTATGGTGGGCGCACTGAGGGCAGAAGCGCATCGAGTCAGCGTACTGCCCACGGACACTGCAACGACTGCGCCGCTGTTGGTGGCCGAGCAGACTTCAATGGTCGTGCCCGTTTCGTCATCGCGAAAACGCTTGCCGCCGACAAACGTTGGATCTGCCGTCGAGCTTGTTTCCGGTGTGCCATCAACCTGGGTGTTATCCACGCTAGCGGCCATTGTGGTGTATCTGATCCATACGCCGTTGACCCGGTTATCGTCCACCGGGAAATGGTCAAACGGGGTCGGGGCACGGAATTCCATCGCCAGTTGCGCGGGTTTCAGTCCAGGTCGATTGATGAGGTAGAGCTGCGCCCCTGGCGCGCCAAGTTTTGTCAGGCGATAAAGCCCACTCTGCGTAATCACTGCCGTTTGCGCTTTGTCCAGCCAAGCCGAATACCAGCGGTTATTGGCGGGGTATAACGTTCCTCCCCCGGAGACAGAGTCGCCCGTGTCACCGTAAGAAATGGGGGTACACCCCGTCGGCGCTGTAACTGTGTCTCCTGCTCTCGGGCATTGGGTAAACGTAGTTCCGTGGGAATAACCCAGGCTGTGCCCGAATTCGTGCTTGTACACGTGAGGGCTTCCCGGCTGACCGTATACGCCAATGAACCTGCCCGGCTTCCACGCAGATGCGTTACCACCGCATTGGATGACACTGATGACAAAATCGAATGTGTCGGCATCCAATCCGTTCGCCCTGGCGGCCTTGTGGCCTTCCTCGGCGGCAAGATTGATGGGCATGGGCGATCCAGTCTTGCAAATCTCCGGCATGGGCCCCGAGGTGTGCTGGATCACCTGTCCGGTGAGTGTCATTTTGCCGCCTGATGCAGCGCTGACGTAGGACTGCAATGAATCGGGGTCCGGGGATAGGGTGTGTTTTTTAACCAGCTCATAGTTCAGCAGGCTGCCGTCCTGCCAATGCGTAACGGTGACCAGCATGGTTTTCGTGCCGACATTTGGGCGCTGATTGACCTCCGGTTTCGGTAGCGGAACGTCGCTGGGAATGAAGTCCCTTTCGTCGTACGTAAACTCGGTTTCGGGAAGAGGCGGTCTGTCGACGTGTATGCAGCCAGTCAGGATCAACGTCGTATACAGGGTTGATAAAACGATCCGCGCTCGCATGGCTGAGCTCCTGGTTGCATGTCACCGATGGGAGTGTCAGTGATACGTCCAATAACCGGGTTCGCCTACTGTCACAAATGACAGGTGACGACCAGCGGTAGGTTCCGACCTGAATGTCAGCTCACCTCTGCACATAGACTCGTCGAGTGATATCAAACAAAAAGCCCCGCCTGATCAAGTCAGGCGGGGCTTTTTGATTTGCGCCGGTACGTTACTGAGCGTTGGCACTCACTGCCGAACGCGGCATCACCGGCTGGTTGTCGTTGGAAATGGTGACTTCCACGCGACGATTCATCGCACGGCCTGAAACGGTGGAGTTCTCCGCTACCGGGTATTCCTTGCCGTAACCCTGGGCGACGATGCGCGCAGGATCAACGCCCATCTTAACCAGCGCAGTGCGCACGGAAGCCGCGCGACGCTCGGACAGCGACTGGTTGTGCGATGCGGTACCGGTGCTGTCGGTGTAGCCTTCGACAATCACCTTGCGATCAGGGTTTTCCTGAAGGTACTGCGCCAGTTTGTTGATGTTCACCAGACCGCTGGATTTCAGGTCGGCGCGGTCGGTGGCAAACAGTACATCACCGAAGGTCACGAGCGTACCGCGATCGGTCTGCTTGGCGTTGAGGCTGTCCTGCAACTGTTTGATCTGCTGATCGCGCGCATCCAGGCGGGCTTGGGCGCGTTGGGCCGCAGCGTTTTTCAGATTGGCTTCAGCCGTGCGCAGGGCAATGGTCTGCTTGGCAACTTCGACACGCTGGTTGGTCAGGTAGGCCAACTGGTCGACCTTGCTCTCGTCTTCGCGGTCCAGATAAGCCTTGTCGGCCTTGTCCAGGTAGTCGCTGGCTTCCTTGGTTTCAAGCGCCGCCACTTTGCTTGCCTGGGGGTTGGCTTGCAGGCCGCTGTAATTGGTACGGGCCTGTTCAAGGTTGGCGTTCGGCGGGGTGGAGCAAGCGGCCAGTGCAACGCTGGCGGCCAGGAGGGCGGGGATCATCAATTGATTACGCATGGTTTCGTCCTTTTAAGTCGAGAAAGAAGTACGTCGAAGCGGCGCTTACTGCACAGTGCGCTGGCTTTCCTGACGCAGTTCCTGAACCCCTTTCTGAGAGTCCTTCACCGCCTGCTCGGCCTTGACAGCCTGGGCTTTGCGCTCGGCTACACGAGCGTCCCACTCGGCCTGTTCGGCGAGCATGCGAGCCTGGTCGTACTTCTTGTCGTGCATGGCGATTTCAGCTTGCTTGAGCTTGTCCTGCGCGTCCTTCATTTCCACCGCGGCGAACTCGGTGCCGCCGGCGCTGACGGCATTGTTTACCGCCGATTCGGTCACGGCGTATTGCTCGGTTGGCGGGTTACCGGCACAGCCGGCCAGGACCAGGCTGCTGCCGATGGCCAGTGCAGCCAGCTTGAAGCTGCGCAGAGGGTTGGATGAGGACTTGGCAGTGATTTTCATGGTCTTCAACTCCATTGGGATAACTCCTGAACAACTGAAAATCCATCCTGGGTGTGGAGCCGCAACCAACATTTCGAGGCGTTTTAAAACGGCCGTCCCAGGCGTGGTTACTGGTTACGACCGAAGGCATTTTTTAAAAGTTCAGAGAAGATGGCCCGTTGCCCAAAAAAACTTTGACCGAATGGACAAGGCTCTAAAACGGGAACTTTGGCGATGTGGCGGGGTATTGGGACTCTGTAGGAGCGAGCATGCTCGCGATGGAGGATCAGGCGACGCGGGCAATCTGAGGCCCTGCGTCATCGTTGACGACCATCGCGAGCATGCTCGCTCCTACAGGGAAGGGAGGGGTTAAAAATCAATGCTTCTGCTTGTCCTCTCCCGACGCCAGGTCATGCAGATGGCGACGTGAAAGGGCAAGAAAACGCGGCGTTGGCCCGACGTCTTCGTACAAAGGATCGCCTTCTTCATCGGTGGCGACCACGGTCGAGCCCTTGACGTACGGGAAGCTTTTTTCCAGCTCCTCAAGAGCGGCGCCGATCAGTTCGCCGAGCAATTCTTCGGGGTGCCGTTTGGGGTACATGTCTACGATTGCCGCCAGTCGCGCGGCGGCTTCCACATCCAGGTGAATCGAGTAGCGGGTGTCAGTCAGATGTCCCTTGCCAGTTTCTTCCCAATGTTGGGCCAGCTCGCGGATTTTCATAAATACCTCTATTGCGCGCCTGCTCGCAGCAGGCCAGTAAGTGTCCGGTCGTGACCGGCGAAAGCCGTGATACGGCTTACTCTTAAGACTAGCTGTTGCGCTTAAGGTTTAAAGTCCCTTCGTCGTCTGCTTGTAAGTCGCGCTTTGCGGCGGCACTCTTGATGCACAAAGCAGCTCATTGCAAGACCCTGGATCTTTCGCTGGAGAACGGCTGATGACTGATATTGATGCACGCTTGCGCGAAGACGTTCACCTGCTGGGCGAACTGTTGGGCAACACCATTCGTGAACAGTACGGGGATGGTTTTCTCGACAAGATCGAGCAAATCCGCAAAGGCGCCAAGGCCGATCGGCGTGGTTCCATGGACGAGGAACTGAGCGCAAGCCTCAACCAGTTGAGCGAAGACGAGTTGTTGCCGGTGGCGCGGGCGTTCAACCAGTTTCTCAACCTGGCGAACATCGCTGAGCAATATCAACTGATTCACCGTCGAGATGATTCGCAACCGGCACCGTTCGAGGCGCGAGTGTTGCCCGAGTTGCTCACCCGCCTGCTTGCCGAGGGCCATGGCGCCGAATCCCTGGCGCGGCAATTGGGACGACTGGAAATCGAGTTGGTGCTGACCGCCCACCCCACGGAAGTTGCGCGCCGCACACTGATCCAGAAGTACGATGCCATTGCTGCGCAACTCGCGGCCCAGGATCACCGCGACCTGACCAGCGCCGAACGTGAGCAGATTCAGTCAAGGCTGCAGCGACTGATCGCCGAAGCGTGGCACACCGAAGAAATTCGTCGCACCCGTCCGACGCCGGTGGACGAAGCCAAATGGGGCTTCGCAGTGATCGAGCATTCGCTGTGGCACGCGATCCCGAATTATCTGCGCAAGGCCGACAAAGCCCTGCAAGACGCGACCGGCCTGCGTCTACCGCTGGAGGCCGCGCCGATTCGATTTGCTTCATGGATGGGCGGTGACCGCGACGGCAACCCCAACGTCACCGCCGCCGTGACGCGCGAAGTGTTGCTGTTGGCACGGTGGATGGCCGCTGACTTGTACGTGCGCGATATCGACCAGCTCGCCGCCGAGCTGTCGATGCAACAGGCCAACGATGCGCTCAAGGCCAAGGCCGGCGACAGCGCAGAACCTTATCGGGCCGTGCTCAAGCAATTGCGCGAGCGGCTGCGCGCCACTCGCAACTGGGCGCATGCCGCCCTGACTAGCGCGACACCGCCGCCGGCTGATGTGTTGCAAAACAACCGCGACCTGCTCGAACCGCTGGAGCTTTGCTTCCAGTCGCTGCACGAGTGCGGCATGGGCGTGATCGCCGATGGTCCGTTGCTCGATTGCCTGCGCCGGGCGGTGACCTTCGGCCTGTTCCTGGTGCGTCTGGATGTGCGCCAGGATTCGTCGCGCCACTCGGCGGCGATGACCGAAATCACGGATTACCTGGGCCTGGGTCGCTTCGAGGACTGGAGCGAGGACGAGCGCATCGCCTTCCTGATGCGTGAGCTGAACAATCGTCGACCGTTGCTGCCCGCACATTTCAAACCGTCGGCCGACACTGCCGAAGTGCTTGCCACTTGCCGGGAAGTGGCTGCCGCGCCGGGTGCATCGTTGGGCTCCTACGTTATCTCCATGGCCGGCGCCGCTTCCGATGTGCTGGCCGTGCAATTGCTCCTCAAAGAAGCCGGTGTGTTGCGGCCGATGCGCGTAGTGCCGTTGTTCGAAACCTTGGCTGACCTCGACAACGCCGGTCCGGTGATAGAAAAACTGTTGCTGTTGCCGGGTTATCGCGCGCGCCTGCAAGGGCCGCAGGAAGTGATGATCGGTTACTCCGACTCGGCCAAGGACGCCGGCACCACGGCTGCCGCGTGGGCGCAGTACCGGGCCCAGGAGCGTCTGGTGGACATCTGCCGTGAACAACAGGTCGAGTTGCTGTTGTTCCACGGTCGCGGCGGCACCGTCGGCCGTGGCGGCGGACCGGCGCACGCGGCGATTCTGTCGCAGCCGCCCGGTTCGGTGGCCGGGCGTTTCCGCACCACAGAGCAAGGGGAAATGATTCGTTTCAAATTCGGCCTGCCGGACATCGCCGAACAGAACCTTAACCTGTACCTCGCCGCAGTGCTCGAGGCGACCTTGCTGCCGCCCCCACCTCCGGAGCCCGCCTGGCGCCACTTGATGGATGAATTGGCGGCAGACGGTGTCCGCGCATACCGGGCCGTGGTGCGGGAAAATCCGCAGTTCGTCGAGTATTTCCGTCAGTCCACCCCGGAGCAGGAATTGGGGCGCCTGCCGCTCGGCAGTCGTCCGGCCAAGCGGCGAGCGGGCGGGATCGAAAGCTTGCGGGCGATTCCATGGATCTTCGGCTGGACCCAGACCCGTTTGATGCTGCCGGCCTGGCTCGGCTGGGAAGCGGCGTTGAGCAAGGCGCTCGAGCGCGGTGAAGGCGAACTGCTGGGACAGATGCGCGAGCAATGGCCGTTCTTCCGCACACGCATCGACATGCTCGAGATGGTGCTGGCCAAGGCCGACACCGACATTGCCCGCTCCTATGACGAGCGGCTGGTCGAGCCGGACCTGTTGCCATTGGGTGCGCAGTTACGCGACCTATTGTCGCAGGCGTGCTCGGTCGTCCTCGGGTTGACCGGTCAGTCGCAACTACTGGCACATAGCCCAGACACCTTGGAATTCATCCGCTTGCGTAACACCTACCTCGACCCGCTTCATCTATTACAAGCCGAATTGCTGGCGCGCTCGCGGCGCCAGGAAGTGGCGCTGGACAGCCCGGTGGAACAGGCGCTGCTGGTGTCTGTGGCGGGGATTGCCGCCGGTTTGCGCAATACCGGCTAGAGTTTTTGCTGTGGGCACGGGTATCCGGCGCAGGCGTCGGATGCCCGTGTCTGGCTGCGCAAAAAATGCGGTCAGGCGACAGTTAATGATGGGGTTGCGACTTGGGGAACCGCGCCAAAAGGACGCAGCAGACAGCGGTTTCTCCGACTTTCGGCGGCTTTGTGGGCGCAGCCTGCTGTGTATCTTGATCAGCCTTTGGCCGTTTGGGCGGTCACGACCCTATTTTTGAGATTGGCCCCACGAGGCGAATCTGACGTTATCTATATAAAAAATTGAGGAGCACATCGATGCGCGTCATTCTGCTGGGAGCTCCCGGGGCCGGTAAAGGTACTCAGGCTAAGTTCATCACCGAGAAATTCGGCATTCCGCAAATCTCCACTGGCGATATGCTGCGTGCGGCGGTCAAGGCCGGCACCGAGCTGGGCATCAAGGCCAAGAGCATCATGGATGCCGGCGGCCTCGTCTCCGACGACCTCATCATCGCACTGGTCAAGGACCGCATCGCCCAGTCCGACTGCGCCAACGGTTTCCTGTTCGACGGTTTCCCGCGCACCATTCCCCAGGCTGAAGCCCTGGTGACGGCTGGTGTGGAACTGGATGCGGTGGTCGAAATCGCCGTTGAGGACGAAGAAATCGTCCAGCGTATCGCCGGTCGCCGTGTACACGAGGCAAGTGGCCGCGTGTACCACATCGTCTACAACCCGCCGAAAGTGGCTGGCAAGGACGACATCACCGGTGACGAACTGGTGCAGCGCAAGGACGACACCGAAGAAACCGTGCGTCATCGCCTGTCGGTCTACCATTCGCAGACCAAACCGCTGGTGGCGTTCTACCAGAACCTGTCGGCGGCCAATGGCAAGCCGAAGTACAGCCATATCGAAGGTGTGGGTTCGGTCGAAGCGATCACTGCCAAGGTGCTTGCGGCCCTTAGCTGAAAAGTCTGATCAGCTGCATCATCCACGGCCCGCTTGCGGGCCGTTGTTGTTTATACTGGCGCACTTTTTCTGACTCTCTTTACGGATACATCGATGAGTACCTTGCTGGCCCTGGACACCGCGACCGAAGCTTGCTCCGTTGCCTTGCTGCACGACGGCAAAGTGACGAGCCATTACGAGGTGATCCCGCGCCTGCATGCGCAGAAACTGCTGCCGATGATCCAGCAATTGCTCGCCGACGCCGGGACCACGTTGCTAGCGGTGGACGCCATCGCGTTCGGTCGTGGGCCTGGCGCCTTCACCGGGGTGCGCATCGCCATTGGTGTGGTGCAGGGGCTGGCGTTTGCCCTGGACCGGCCGGTGTTGCCGGTCTCCAATCTTGCGGTGCTGGCGCAGCGCGCCTATCGCGAACATGGCGTCAGCCAGGTTGCCGCTGCCATCGATGCGCGCATGGATGAAGTGTATTGGGGTTGCTACCGCGAAACGGCGGGGGAGATGCGCCTGGTGGGCGCTGAAGCCGTGTTGCCGCCGCAAGTCGCGGCGTTGCCGGCCGATGCCAGCGGCGACTGGTTTGGTGCGGGCACCGGTTGGGGTTATGCCGAGCGCATTGCCGTGGACCTCATTGGTCAGGATGCGGGCATGTTGCCCCATGCCCAAGACTTGCTGGCCCTGGCCCGATTCGCCTGGGAACGTGGGGAAGCAATCGTGGCGGATGAGGCACAGCCGGTTTATCTGCGGGACAAGGTGGCGACGCCCAAGGCGCGTTGATTCGCGGGTATCGAGGCGGCCTCATCGCGAACGAGCCCGCTCCCACAGGTTTTCAGTCGGGCACAGGATGTGTGTTCGCATCGATCCCTGTAGGAGCGGGCTTGCCCGCGATGGCTATCTAATGGCAAACGCGTCAATCGTCGTTTTATAACCTTGGTTTTAAACCTTTTGTCTTTTCTGTGTTCTAGTTATCACTCGGCTGTTTGCGAAGTGCACTAAGTGCCACTAGACTGCCATCATTGATACCGAGCATGACATTATGCGCATAGACGGCCTTTCCACTCCTTCGTATCCCATCAAGCGCAAGCCTCGCAAAGGGCGTGTGGTTGAGGACGAGTCCGTCGATATCGAAGGCGAGCTGGAAATCCCTTCCGAGGAGCAAATGGCTGCTCGCGCTGCCAAGGCTACCGCGCAACGTCTGAGCAACCTGCCGGCCCGTCAGCAAGACATGATCTACCACCGCGCCATGAGCAAAAGCGTGGCGATGGCCCTGGCCAGTTACCTCAGCACGGCGGGCTTCGTCGATTGGGATGCGGATGTGCTGGGGCTCGACCTGTACATCTGATGCCGCTGCCCTACTTCATCGGCTGCCCGTCCTGGAGTGAAAACGCCTGGCGTGATTACCTTTATCCCCAGGACGCCAGACCCGCCGATTTCCTCTGCCTCTACTCTCAAGTCTTCAATGCCGTGGAAGGCAACACGACGTTCTACGCGAGCCCGGCTGCCAGCACCGTGCAGCGCTGGGCCGAGACCATGCCGGAACACTTCCGCTTCACCGCCAAGTTCCCGGGCGACATCAGCCACGGCGGTGACCTGCGCGACCAATTGACCGCCACCGAGACCTTCCTGCAACTGCTCAGCCCCTTGGGTGACCGGGTCGCGCCGCTGTGGTTGCAGTTGTCGAAAAGCTTCACGCCGCAACGTTTGCATGAGCTGGCGGCGTTTATCGATGCGGTGGATCGGCCGTTGGCCATCGAAGTACGACATGACGCGTTCTTCGCCAAGGGCGATGCCGAGCGCAGCCTCAATCGCTTGTTGCTGGACCGTGGTGTCGAACGCATCTGCCTCGATCCGCGTGCCTTGTTCAGCTGCACCTCGACCGAGCCTGCGGTGATCCACGCGCAATCGAAGAAGCCCAGGGTTCCTCCGCGCCCGGCGGCTTTCACACAATGGCCGCAAGTGCGTTTCATCGGCCATCCGCAACTGGAAGCCAACGACCCGTTCCTGGTGCCTTGGGTCGAGAAAATCGCCCTGTGGATCGAAGAGGGGCGCACGCCCTATATCTTCCTGCACACCTCGGACAACGTGTTCGCGGCGAAACTGGCACAGCGGTTCCACGCACGGCTGATGGAGCGTTTGCCTGGCCTCCCGCCGCTGCCTGAGCTATACAGAGAACCCGCCGCCGAACAACTTGGCTTGCTCTGAGGCGGATCCGTTCCCCTTTCCAGGAGCCTGCCAATGGATGCGCAAACCCGTCGAGCCCAGGCGTTCAAAGCACTGCACGAACGCAACGAGGCTTTTGTCATCCCCAACCCGTGGGACGCCGGCTCGGCAAAAATGCTCGCTAGCCTGGGTTTCGAGGCGCTGGCAACCACCAGTGCCGGTTATGCCTTTTCCCGTGCCCGTCCCGATGGTGGGCTGACGCTCAAGCAGACCCTGGAGAATGTCCGAGCGATCGTCGCCGCTACCGAATTGCCGGTGGCGGTGGATCTGGAAAACGGTTTTGCCGACGACCCGGTCGAATGTGCGCAGAGCATCTTGCAGGCGGCCGCCGCTGGCGCGGTGGGAGGCTCGATCGAAGATGCTACAGGTCGCCCGGATACCCCCATCTACTGTTTCGATCATGCGGTGGCCCGGATCGAAGCCGCTGTGGCGGCGGCCCGCAGCCTGCCGTTTACGTTCATGGTGACTGCCCGGGCCGAGAATTTCCTGCGCGGCAATCCCGATCTGGACGATACGATCCGCCGCTTGCAGGCCTTTTCCGAAGCGGGCGCGGATGTGCTGTACGCGCCGGCGTTGCGCAGCCCTGAAGACGTGTTGGCCGTGGTGCGCGCCGTGGCGCCGAAGCCGGTTAACGTGTTGATGTCCGGCGGGTTGAAGCTCACGGTCCAGCAACTGAGCGAAATGGGCGTCAGGCGAGTCAGCGTCGGTTCGGCGCTCGCCCTGGCGGCGTTGGGTGAATTTTATCGTGCGGCTGAAGAGATCAAGACCTCGGGCACATTCACGTTTACCTCGCGGTCCATGCCCTACGCACAGGCCAATCAATTGTTCGAAGGCTGACGATGCGGTTCTTGCAGGTGCTGTTGGTGCTGGTGTTGATGGGAAGCGCTGCGTCGTTGAGTGTGTGGCGTGGCTGGATCGCGCTGCCGCCAGAGTGGAATCCTTGGGCACCACTGGACGTGAAGGCCGAACCGAACCTGCTGACCCGCTATAAGCTGATGCGCCTGCGAGACGATCCACAGCTTTGCGCCCAGGCCCTGGACAGTTCCGGCCTGCGCGTGGCGCCCCAGGCCGACAGCCCGGACGCCAAGTGTCCTCTGACCGATGCCTTGCGGGTGCAGGGTGGTGATGTGGCGCTGAGCAGCAGTTTCCTGGCCAGTTGCCGACTGGCGGTGTCGTTTGCCCTGTTCGAGCACCACGCACTGCAACCGGCGGCTCGGGCGGTCTATGGGCAAGCCGTCAACCGCGTCGATCACCTCGGCAGTTTTGCCTGTCGCAATGTCTATGGGCGCGAGAATGGCCGACTCAGCCAGCATGCCACCGCCAATGCCCTGGATATCGCCGGTTTTCGCCTGGCCGATGGCCGCACGATCAATGTACTCAAGGATTGGTCGAAGGATAATCAAGACGCACGCTTTCTACGCCAGGTCCGTGATGCGGCGTGCGACGTGTTCAGTGTGGTGTTGAGCCCCGATTACAACGCCGCCCATCGCAATCACTTTCATCTGGATGTCGGGCCGTGGTGGGTGTGTCGCTGAAATTTACGCGGCGATGCGCAGGTTCTGCAGGACGATCGGGCGTGCCCAACCGATATCAAAATCGAAGTTTTTCTGCTGCTCCGCCAGTTCTTCAGGCGGGTACGGCGGGAACGGTTTGTCCAGCAGGTCCAGTTCGAACTCGGCGATTGGCAAATGCAGCGGACGCGGTTGAGCGGCGGCGCCAGGAACCGGCAGTGCTTGACCGTTGGCCAGCACGATAGGGCGAACCCAACCGCTTTCGAAGTCCTGCTGTTTCTGTTGCGCGACGATTTCATCCGCCGGGAACGGTGGGAATGGTTTGTCGGCCAGGTCCATTTCGAACTCGGCAATCGGCAGGAACAATGGCTCGGGTGGCTTGACCTCGGTTTCCGTGACGTTGCATTCACGCTGGGCAATGATGTGTGCCAACAGCTCGCTGCCAACCGTGGGCTCCTCCGGGCTCTCAAGGTCGACCGGCGGAAAGTCGAGAGAAGCCGGCACCACATCGCCCGACTGCTCGGCCAGCGCCTGGGCAAAAAAATCTTGCCACAGGTGACTGACGCCGCTCAGTGCCTGGGAATTTCGCAGGCCAAAATCGCCGTAGGGCGAGATGTAGCCAATCGATGTGGGTTGAATGTTGGACATTTTTTTCTGTAGAGGCTCGGCTCTGGCAAAATGCTCGTTAGTGTTGTTATCGGCCGATTCTGCCGATCATTAATTTTTTGAGCGTGTTTTCCCATGATTGAGCAACCGGCGGCGTGCCGCATCCATGTCGAAGCCCTCGATACGGCGTTCCAGCCACAGGCCGAGCAATGGGCCGAGCGCCTGGGCTTGCCCCTGAAAGTCACTGAAGGTGAATTCGCCTTGCAGGTTGGCGAGCAGGGGTTGCAGTTGCAACAGCTCGGGCCGGATGCGCCAGGTCCGGTGCGGGTGGATTTCGTCGAGGGAGGCGCGGCCCACCGTCGCCTGTTCGGCGGCGGCACCGGGCAAATGATCGCCAAGGCGGTTGGCATCGCTCAAGGCGTGCGTCCGCGGGTGCTGGATGCGACGGCAGGTCTTGGCAAGGACGCATTCGTGCTGGCAAGCCTGGGTTGTGAAATGAGCCTGATCGAGCGTCAGCCGTTGATAGGCGCGTTGCTGGAGGATGGCCTGGCGCGGGGCGCGGAGGATTTCGACGTGGCGCCGATCGTGGCGCGCATGCGCCTGCTCAAGGGCAACTCCATCGACGTCATGCGCAACTGGGAAGGCGAGCCGCCGCAGGTGATCTACCTGGACCCGATGTTCCCTCACCGGGAGAAAACCGCGCTGGTGAAAAAGGAAATGCGCCTGTTCCGCCCCCTGGTGGGTGATGACCCGGACGCACCGGCCTTGCTCGAAGCGGCACTGGCCCTGGCCAGCCACCGGGTAGTGGTCAAGCGCCCACGAAAGGCGCCGTGCATTGCCGGGCCGAAGCCGAGTCATGCTTTGGATGGGAAATCCAGTCGGTATGATATTTATCCCAAGAAAGCGCTCAAGCTATAAGCTGCAAGCTGCAAGCTGCAAGCTGCAAGCTGCAAGCTGCAAGCTGCAAGCGGGCCTTAGCTTGCCGCTTGCAGCTAACCGCTCGCAGCTGCCTCCCTCCCATAAGCCCGCATGAACAACCCCACCACCTCCTGCACATGCGCCTCCGCTGCTTCCCCGGTCAGGGGTTCGCCACAGCCGTACAACAAGCGGAAATTCCCCGCTCCCTTGAGCAGGCAAAAGAAATGCTCGGCGGCATTGCGCGGTTTGTCGATGCGCAGGGCGCCGCTCTGATCCACTTTGGCCAGTAGGCGCTCCATGCCCAGCAGCATCCGCTCCGGGCCGGCTTCGAAGAAAATCTGCGAGAGTTTCGGGTCCTGGCTGCCCAGCGTCATCATCAAACGGTGCAGGTTTACTGACTCATCGCTGTTGATCAGGTGATGAAAGCCGCGGGCGATGTTCAACAGCACCGATTCCACGGCGATGCCGTCCGGTAATTCGAAAAACAGCGGCGGCAGCTGTTCTTCGCACTTGGCCACCACCGCAGCAGAGAACAGTGTCTCCTTGTCGTTGAAATGGCTGTAGACGGTGAGTTTTGACACGCCCGCTTCTCCCGCCACAGCATCCATGCTGGTGTTCGCATATCCATTGCTCAGAAACAGGGTTTTCGCCGCATCAAGGATCGCCTGGCGCTTGGCCAGATCCTTGGGACGGCCCGGACCGATGGATGCTGAGGGATTGTTCGACATTATTCGCTTTTATTACTGGACTGGTGAGTTTGCTATTAATAACATACTGGCCAGTATAATTATTCCAAGCACCATTGGCGAAAGGTCACTCACCATGTACCGCTATGTCGCATACCTCGCATTGCCAGCCAGCCTGGCGTTTTTATTGTCCGGATGCGGGCATGAGGAGGCGCCCCAGGTCACCGTCAGACCGGCCATGGTGGTTCAGCCAGAGCCTTCGGCGCAGGCTCTGGAGAGTTATCCCGGTGAAGTGCGGGCTCGCTATGAGCCAGAGTTGGCCTTCCGTATCGGCGGCAAAGTCAGCCGACGACTGGTCGAGGAAGGGCAGCGGGTCAAGGCCGATCAGCCGCTGGCGGAACTTGATCCCCAGGACGTTCGCCTGCAACTCGAAGCGACTCGCGCCCAGGTCGCTGCAGCCGAAGCTAACCTGAACATGGTGCGGGCCGAACGTGACCGTTACAAAACCCTCATGGATCGCCAGTTAGTCAGCCGTTCGCAGTATGACAATGCGGAAAACCTTTACCGATCCGGTGAAGCGCGCGTGAAGCAGATCAAGGCTGAATTCAACGTCTCGAACAATCAAGCCAGCTATGCGGTGCTGCGTGCGCCCCAGGATGGCGTGGTCGCCAAGCGTTCGGTGGAAGTGGGGCAGGTGGTCGCTGCCGGCCAGACCGTTTTCACCCTGGCCACCGATGGCGAGCGCGAAGTGCTGATCAGTTTGCCGGAACAGAATTTTGGTCGCTACAAGGTCGGACAACCCGTGTCGGTTGAGCTGTGGACCCAACCTGACCAACGCTTTAGCGGGCGTATTCGCGAGCTGTCACCAGCGGCCGATCCAAAATCCCGCACGTTTGCTGCGCGCATTGCTTTCACCGCTGGCAAAGTTCCGGCCGAGTTGGGCCAGAGCGCCAGGGTCTTCATCCAGACCGCCGATGTCGTGGCACTGTCGGTGCCGCTCTCTGCCCTGACCGCCGAAAACGGTGCCACCTACGTGTGGGTGCTCAGTGCCAATAACACCTTGAAGAAATCTCCGGTCCGGGTCGGTGCATTCGGCGAGAAAAGCGTGCCGGTGCTGGAAGGCCTGAATGCCAGTGATTGGGTGGTGGCGGCTGGTGTCCATGTGCTTCACGACGGGCAGCAGGTGCGTCCGGTGGATCGCTCCAACCGCGTGGTCAATCTGGCGGATAAGGAGTAATCCCCGATGGGCTTCAATCTTTCCGAATGGGCGCTGCGTAATCGCCAGATCGTACTGTTCCTGATGCTGCTGCTGGCGATAGTCGGCGCGCTTTCCTACACCAAGCTCGGTCAGAGCGAAGACCCGCCGTTCACCTTCAAAGCCATGGTGATCCGTACCATGTGGCCCGGCGCCACTGCCGAGGAAGTGTCTCGCCAGGTCAGTGAACGCATTGAAAAGAAACTGATGGAAACCGGTGAGTACGACCGGATCGTGTCGTTTTCCCGGCCGGGCGAATCGACTGTGACGTTCGTGGCCCGGGACTCCATGCACTCGGTGGATATCCCCGAACTCTGGTATCAGGCACGCAAGAAGATCAGCGACATTCGCCATACCTTGCCGCCGGGTATCCAGGGGCCGTTTTTCAACGACGAGTTCGGCACCACTTTTGGCAACATCTACGCGCTGACCGGTGAAGGATTCGATTACGCGGTGCTGAAGGACTACGCCGACCGCATCCAGATCCAGCTGCAACGGGTCAAGGATGTCGGCAAGGTCGAGCTGCTGGGGTTGCAGGACGAGAAAATCTGGATCGAACTCTCCAACGTCAAGCTCTCCACCCTGGGTCTGCCGTTGGCTGCGGTGCAGCAGGCGATCGAAGAGCAGAACGCGGTGTCCACGGCCGGTTTCTTCGAAACCAGCAGCGAACGACTGCAACTGCGGGTCTCGGGAAATTTTCAGACGGTTGATGAGATCAATAACTTCCCGATCCGGGTCGGTGATCGTACGTTCCGCGTATCTGATGTCGCCACGGTTCATCGCGGCTTCAATGATCCGCCAGCACCGCGCATGCGCTTCATGTCCCAGGACGCTATCGGTCTGGCTGTGGCCATGAAGGACGGGGGCGACATTCTGGTGCTGGGCAAGGCGCTGGAAATCGAGTTCGCCCGCATCCAGAAAAACCTCCCGGCCGGTATGCAATTGAGCAAGGTGTCCGACCAGCCTGCTGCCGTGAAAACCGGCGTCGGTGAGTTTGTCCGCGTGCTGGTCGAAGCGCTGGCCATCGTCCTGCTGGTGAGCTTTTTCTCGCTCGGGGTGCGTACCGGCATGGTCGTCGCGCTGGCGATTCCGCTGGTGCTGGCAATGACATTCGCCTGCATGTATTACCTGGGCATCGGCCTGCACAAGATTTCTCTCGGCGCACTGGTGCTGGCGCTGGGCCTGTTGGTGGACGACGCGATCATCGCCGTGGAAATGATGGCGATCAAAATGGAACAGGGCTTCGACCGGGTCAAGGCGGCGAGTTACGCCTGGACCAGTACCGCGTTTCCGATGCTCACCGGGACGCTGATCACGGCCGCTGGGTTCCTGCCTATTGCCACCGCGCAATCGGGGACCGGCGAATACACCCGTTCGATCTTCCAGGTGGTCACCATCGCGTTACTGGCGTCGTGGATCGCTGCCGTGGTGTTCGTGCCGTACCTGGGGGAAAAACTCCTGCCGGACCTGGCGAAAATTCACGCAGCCAAACATGGTGCCGGCCAGCCCGATCCTTACGCCACTCCTTTTTACCAGCGTGTCCGAGGGTTGGTGGAGTGGTGCGTGCGCTGGCGAAAAACGGTAATAGTGGCCACGGTGGTGTTGTTCATTGCCTCCATTGTGTTGTTTCGTTTTGTGCCGCAACAGTTCTTCCCGGCTTCAGGGCGACTGGAGTTGATGGTCGACCTGAAACTGGCCGAGGGCGCATCGCTGAGCAACACCGCCGACGAAGTCAAACGCCTTGAAGGCTTGCTGAAAGATCACGCCGGCATCGACAACTACGTGGCCTACGTTGGCACCGGGTCGCCGCGTTTCTACCTGCCGCTGGATCAGCAGCTGCCGGCGGCGAGCTTCGCCCAGTTCGTGGTGCTGGCCAAGTCCATCGAAGAACGTGAGACCCTGCGCACCTGGCTGATTGAAACGCTCAACGAGCAGTTCCCGGCCCTGCGCTCGCGCGTGACACGCCTGGAAAACGGCCCGCCGGTGGGTTATCCAGTGCAGTTCCGGGTCACTGGCGAACACATCGAGGAAGTCCGTGCCCTGGCCAGGAAAGTCGCGGCCAAGGTCCGCGAAAACCCCCATGTGGCCAACGTCCACCTGGACTGGGAAGAGCCGAGCAAAGTGGTTTACCTGAACGTCGATCAGGACCGCGCACGCGCGCTGGGCGTGAGCACCGCCAACCTGTCGAAGTTTTTGCAAAGCTCGCTGACCGGTTCCAGCGTCAGCCAGTACCGCGAAGATAACGAGTTGATCGAGATCCTGCTGCGCGGCACGGTGCACGAGCGCACCGAGTTGTCGTTGCTGCCAAGTCTTTCCGTGCCGACCGACAACGGTCGCAGCGTGGCGCTGTCGCAGATCGCCACGCTGGAGTACGGCTTTGAAGAAGGCATCATCTGGCACCGCAACCGCCTGCCCAACGTCACCGTACGCGCCGACATCTACGGCAAGGAACAACCGGCGACCCTGGTGCAACAGATCATGCCGACGCTGGATCCGATCCGCGCCGAATTGCCCGACGGCTATCTGCTGGATGTCGGCGGTACCGTGGAAGATTCTGCCCGAGGACAGAACTCGGTCAAAGCCGGCGTGCCATTGTTCGTCGTTGTTGTGCTGACGTTGCTGATGCTGCAACTGCGCAGTTTCTCACGCACGGCGATGGTGTTTCTTACAGCACCCTTGGGCCTGATCGGCGTGACCCTGTTCCTGATGGTGTTCCGTCAGCCGTTCGGCTTTGTCGCCATGCTGGGGACCATCGCTTTGTCGGGGATGATCATGCGCAACTCGGTGATCCTGGTTGATCAGATCGAACAGGACATCGCCGCCGGGCTCAAGCCGTGGCAGGCAATCATCGAAGCCACCGTGCGCCGCTTCCGACCGATCGTGCTGACCGCGCTCGCCGCCGTGCTGGCGATGATCCCGCTGTCACGCAGCGTGTTCTTCGGGCCGATGGCCGTGGCCATCATGGGCGGCCTGATCGTCGCCACGGCGCTCACGTTGCTGTTCCTGCCAGCCCTTTATGCCGCGTGGTTTCGAGTAAAAAAAGAGCCGACGTGACCGCCGCTCCTACAAATGTTTCAGAAACCTCTGATATTGAGTCAAAGAGGTCCGAATGCTGTACTCAAGCCTCGGTTTCATGAGGTTTTGAGACAGCATTTGATGAAAAGACCACCGTTGTTGAAAGGACCCACTGATCCGGTGTTCGACCTGTTGGGGCGGTCGCCCCACAAGGAGCGCCTGACGGATTACCTGTTGCTGCTCATGCCCCTCGACGAGCAGGGACGCTATCGTCCGTTCGACGAGTTGCGCTACCGCTGGGCTCCGGGTCTGGATTCCCACCTCTGCTGGGCACTGGTCAAGAAGGCGCGGGCTGTGCAGTACTCCCGCTTGTTGCCCTTGGGCGAGCCGCTTCAATGGGGACACTACCTGCTCACGCCGTTGGCGCAGAAGGCGATCTCTGCGGTGGACCGGCAAGCGACAACAGCGGCGCTGGAATTCATGACCAGTCAGATCGGCGAGCATGCGCATTTCAGCTACCTGCTCAATGATTTGATCGAAGACGAAGCCATCAGCAGCAGTCAGCTCGAAGGTGCAGCGACCACCACGCGGGTGGCCAAGGACATGCTCAAACGCAAACGCCAGCCCCGAACACCGGATGAGCGGATGGTGATCGGCAATTACAAAATGATGAACTACGCCTGGGAGAAGCGCGATGAGTCGCTGAGCATCGAGCTGATTTCAGCCATGCACCGGGTAGGCGTCGAGGGTATCGATGACGCCCAATACTCGCCCGGGACATTCAGGAACAACGATGAGGTGGTGGTGCAGGACGGTGAGGGCAACACCGTGCATGTCCCGCCACAGGCAGCGGGTCTGGTGTCTCGATTGCAAAGGTTGGCCAACTGGATCAACCATTGCCACGACGACCCGGAGCAGGCGGATTATCTTCATCCGCTGATCAAGGGAATCGCACTGCATTTTGCATTGGGCTACGAGCACCCTTTTCGCGACGGCAACGGCCGGGTCGCCCGTGCGCTGTTCTACTGGTTCATGTTCAAGAATGATTTTTCTGCCTTTCGCTATATTGCGATCAGCATCCTGCTGCGCAATGCGCCGGTGAAATACGGACGCTCATATCTGAACAGCGAGGCGGACAATCTCGACCTGACGTACTTCATCGACTTTCAATGCTCGGTCATTTTGCGGGCCGTACGGGGTTTCGCACAGGCTTATCGCGAAAGCCTGGCGTACGCCGACCGCTTTGACGACTGGTTGCTGGCGTCCGGTTTTTTTCACCGGTTGAGCGAAAAACAGCGAGCTGTTTTCCAGGTGGCGAAGAGTGGAATGGCCAAGGAGTTTACGGCCGTCAATGTGAAAGAGAACCTGGACTGCTCATACAACACGGCAGCGGCAGCGCTGAATGGTTTGGTCGAGTTGAATGTGTTCGAGAAACGCAAGATCGGGCGCGAGTGGGTGTTCTTCCTGCGGCCCGGTGGGGGAACCTGAGCTGGAGCGAGTGAACTCGCTCCAGCAGTTGGGTTTCGAGGTGCTTAGAGGGTACCGAATACCTTCTTCGCCAGGCTGGTCGCGGCGGCTGCCGGGTTTTTGCGGATGGTTTCTTCCTGTTTGCCGATCATCTCGAACAAACCGTTGAGCGCCTGCTCGGTTACGTAGCTTTCGATGTTGGCGCTCTTGGCATCCACGACGCCCATGGTCGCCGCCTGGCCAGCGAACGAGTTGTACTGTTTGGCCAGACCCACCTGGTCGGTGGCCTGCTTGACGATCGGCAGGAACTTGGCGCGGATCTGCTCGCGGCTGGTCTTGTTCAGGTATTGGGTGGCCGAGTCGTTGCCGCCGCTCAAGATGCCCTTGGCGTCTTCGACGGTCATCTTTTTCACTGCATCGACCAGGATCGGCTGGGCCTGTACCACTGCCGTTTCCGCTGCCTTGTTCATGCTGGTTTCCAACTGTTCGACCTGCTCACCCATGCCGAACTGTTTCATCTTGCTGGCAACCTTGCCCAGCTTGCCCGGCAGTTCGATCTTCACATCAGGGTTGTTACTGAAACCGCCCGGCGTGCCGAGTTGTTTGACGGCCAGTTGCGCGCCCTGGGTGAGGGCGTCCTTGAGGCCGCCGCTGGCGTCTTGCTGCGACAGGTCACTGAGCGACAACGCCATGGCGCTGGCGCTGATCATCAAACCTGCGCACAGGCCGGCGAAGCGAAGGGTAGGGCGGAGCATGGCAACTTCCTTTTGTAAAAAGACACTTAGCGGGCCGCGTCGACGCGAACCCTCACAGGTTGGGGATCGGAACCGTCCAGTCGCACGGCGTGATTCTCGGTGGTGATGAACAACAGTTTGCCATCAACTTCGATGCGAGCGTTGATCGAGTAACGATGATTAGGCTCGACCTTGAGTGGGTCGTAGTTCAGGCGAAAGGGCAGTGGCACTTGGCCTTTGACCGGGCCTCGCTGTTCGTCGATGACCTTGGCGGGGGCATCGGCGAGCGAAATGTCCTGCAGGCTCACGCTCAGGACCGCCGTGGGAGGCAGGGCAATGCGTTGCAGGTAAAACACTTCGCCATCGAGTGACGCCTTTGGCGCCGGGGTCGGGTGTTGGCAGGCGCTCAACAATACGGCGGCTGCGATCAGGGGCAGTTTGTTCATCGGACGATCTCCGTATCAAGGGTGCCAGCGGCAACTGGCACCCTGTTCAATTTAGACGTTTTGTTCGGCCCCAGCGGTTTGATCGGCTGCATCTTCACTGCGATGCAACGCCACCTGGCGGATCGACAGGCGAATTTCCGCCGGCAGCACACGCTTGGCCGCACCTTCGGCCAACTCGCCGAGCAGCTCGTGATAGCTCAGCTTACCGGCCGCGTCGCGCCGCAGCACATCCAGGTCGAGCATCGTCTGGATGAAGTGGCGGAACAGGCTCTTGTCAAAAAACTCAGGCGCGTTCAGGCCATGCAGGATCGACAGGCGCTGGGCCATCACGGTGCACAGATCTTCCAGTTCTTCGGCGCTGATGCTGTTCTGGCCGCTGTTGAGCAGCAGCGAAACGGTCATGTAGAAGCGTTGCAAGGTCTGGGCGATGCTTTTGGACAGCAGGGTCAGCAGCACGAAATGCCGCGAACTCGGTGCCGGGCGCAGGTAGACGTTATTCTCGAAGCGCAGCAGGCCTTGCTCTACAAACGCCTCGAGCCATTGATCGACCACTGCATCCAGCTCGTCCAGCGACCAGCGAATGAACAGCTCCGATTGCAGGTATGGATACAGCGCACGGGTGTAGCGCAGGATTTGCTCGCGGCTCATGCGCGACGTGCTCTGGAAGAAGCTCGCCAGCAATGACGGCAACGCGAAGATGTGCAGGACGTTGTTGCGGTAGTAGGTCATCAGGACGGCATTTTGCTCGTCCAGGTACAGAATCTTGCCCAGCGCGTCGCTCTGTTCGGACAACAGGTCCATGTCTTTCACGTGCTGGATCAGCGCACGGCCATCGCCTTCGGGCAGGGTGGTATGCGGCGAATAAGGCACCTTGCGCAGCAGCGCCAGATACAGGTCCAGCACCCGCGCCATCGCACGGTCGTCCAGCGCCAGGCGACTGGTGGACAGCAGGGCCAGTGCCACCAGGTTGACCGGATTGATCGCCGCCGCTTCGTTGAGGTGCTGCGCGACTTTTTCGCCGAGGCGGTTGGTGGTTTCGTTGAGCCAGGCCGGTTTGAACTGCGGGCCCAATTCCTGTTGGCGCCAGTCTGGCTGTTCGCTGTCGAGGAATTCGGCGAGTTTGATAGGTTCGCCGAAGTTCACCGCCACCTGGCCAAAGCGTTGCTTGAGTGCGCCGATGACTTTGAAGATGTCAAAGATCGATTCTTTTTTCTTGCTGGCGCCGCGCAACTCGCCAAGGTAGGTCCGGCCTTCCAGTACGCGCTCGTAGCCGATGTACACCGGCACGAACACGATGGGCATGCGCGAAGAGCGCAGGAAGCTGCGCAATGTAATCGCCAGCATCCCGGTTTTAGGTTGCAGCATGCGCCCGGTGCGCGAGCGGCCACCCTCGACGAAGTACTCCACCGGGAAACCCTTGGTGAACAGGGTGTGCAGGTATTCATTGAACACCGAGGTGTAAAGGGGATTGCCCTTGAAAGTGCGGCGCATGAAAAACGCCCCGCCGCGCCGCAGCAGGCTGCCGATCACCGGCATGTTGAGGTTGATGCCGGCAGCGATGTGCGGCGGCGTCAAGCCGTTACGGAACAACAGGTAGGACAGCAGCAGGTAGTCGATATGGCTGCGATGGCACGGCACGTAGATCACTTCGTGCCCCGGCGCAACCTGTTGCACGCCTTCGATGTGGTTGACCTTGATGCCGTCGTAGATCTTGTTCCAGAACCAGCTCAGCACCACTTCCAGGAAACGGATCGCAGTGTAGGTGTAGTCCGAGGCAATCTCGTTGGCATAACGCAGGGCCTGGGCCTTGGCTTTCTCCTCCGATAGGTTTTCGCGCTCGGCCTCGTCAAGGATCGCCTGTTTGACCAATGGCTGATTGATCAGGCCTTTGACCAGATTACGACGGTGGGAAATGTCCGGGCCGATCACCGCCGCCTTGAGGTTGCGAAAGTGCACGCGCAGGACGCGTTGGGCCATGCGCACGGTGCGCTCGTGGCCCTTGTTGTGCTCGATCAGCTCGCGAAGGTGAATGGGGGCTGAGAATTGCACGCGGGTCTTGCGTCCCAGCACGATGATGCTGAGCAGCCGACGCAGTCGCCCGGTGACCGCCCAGCTGTCGGCGAACAACAGCTTCCACGGGCTCGACTCGCTGTCCGGCGACTGGCCCCAGAACACGCTGACCGGAATGATCTGCGCGTCTTCGGCGGCGTTCTGGCTGAGGGCGCTGACCAGGCGGGTCAGGGTGGGCGGCGCGCCGCGTTTATCCTGGCGGCCGAGCCAGTCCGGGTCCGGCGTCAGGTAAAAGAACGCGGCCGGCTCCAGCAGGTTGCCCACCGAGACCGGCAGTACCGGACGGGGCAAACCGGCCTTTGTGCACTCGGTGTCGACCACGGCGAGGTCGGTCATCGAAGGGTTTTGCAGGACGTAGAACACCGGACGACTGCGGTCGAGATTGAGAGTGAACGACGACTGGTTGATGGTTTCGGAGCGAACCCAGAGATAAAGCAGTCGGCGCAGGGTGCCAAACACAAGACGGCGGAACGGGGAACGGGTCATACGGCTTCTGCATGAGGAAATAAAAACGAGCATATGCTCGGATGGCCGATAGTGTGCCGTATTCGCCTAAAATCGGCAAAAAAGCGGTCAAGTAAACTTCTTTTGAGAGTTTCCATGTGTGTCATATACTCGAGGCTCCGTCGCGCTGCCTTCATTAGGCCATCATGTGCGACCGGTGTTCCCGAGGCTTTCCTGCGAAAAGCCCGTTCAATAATAAAAAAGGAGTATGAACAGATGGCAACACGTGAAACCGGCAGCGTGAAGTGGTTCAACGATGCCAAGGGGTATGGCTTCATCCAGCGCGAGAACGGCGTGGATGTGTTCGTGCATTACCGCGCGATCCGTGGCGAAGGCCACCGTTCGCTGACCGAGGGTCAACAGGTCGAGTACGCGGTGGTGGAAGGGCAGAAGGGGTTGCAGGCTGAGGATGTGGTGGGGTTGTAAACCTGACACGCATCACTCTGTAGGAGCGAGCATGCTCGCGATGGTCGTCAACGATGACGCTGGCGTCCTGATACCCTGCGGTGTCAGATCTACCATCGCGAGCATGCTCGCTCCTACAGGGGGTTAGTTCACGCGGTCTTCCAGGTGATCTCTTCCTCACCATCGGCACTGATGCGAATCCACCGATCCGCCGTCTCTTCACCTTCTTCCTCGACCCAACTGCCGGGCGCGCAACGCACTTCGACGTTCAGCGCGGCAAACGCGGCGCGGGCGCAGGCGATGTCGTCGTCCCACGGGGTCTGGTCACTTTCCAGGTACAGGCTGTTCCATTTGCCGACGGCTTTGGGTAGCCAGGTCACCGGCACGTTGCCGGCCTTGCACTTCCAGGTCTGGCCCTTCTGCACCCAGTCGCTGCACGGGCCCAGTGCTGCACCGAGCCAGGCTGCGACGGTCTTGTGGTCGACGTCGGCGTCTTTCAGGTAAATCTCGATATCGGGTTGGCGCATGGATGTCCTCACTGCGGGTCTGAAAAATCCATTCGCGGATTCAGTTGGCCTCAAGCCGTTGCTCAAGGCCCAATATTATTGAAGTACAAAGTAATCGTAACGCATCGACACCGTGACCTCGAACGGTTCAACCTGTTCGATCACCGCTGCTCGGCGTTCGGCGCTCGCGCGCCAGCCGTGGGGTGTCATGGCCAGCAGGTTCGCCCGGTCCTGGCCACTGGCAAGGGTCAGCTTGAATTCCAGGGTTTCGCTGTGGTCCAGCGCCATGCCCTCGGGCACCAGAGCCAGATGCTTGTCGTCGGTGTACTCGCGCACTTCGTCATACAGGCGTTCGCGCAGCTCCATCAGGTGGCCGCTGGTAGGGCCGACCTTCATCAGGCCGCCACCACGACTGAGCAGGCGTTTGGCCTCTTCCCAATCCAGCGGGCTGAAGACACTGGCGAGAAACTGGCAGCTCCCCGAGGCCAGCGGCACCCGCGCCATGCTGGCGATCAACCAGGTCAGCTTGGGGTTACGTCTGCAAGCACGTTTCACCGCTTCGCGCGAGATGTCCAGGGCGTAGCCGTCGGCATCAGGCAACGCATCGGCGATCTGCGCCGTGTAGTAACCCTCGCCACAACCGATGTCGAGCCAGCGCTGCGGCGCGTAGTGCCCCGCCAGTTCGGCCAGACGCTTGGCAACCGGCGCGTAATGGCCGGCGTTGAGAAAGTCGCGCCGGGCCTCGACCATTGCCTGGTTATCCCCAGGGTCACGGCTGTTCTTGTGCTGCACCGGCAACAGGTTCAGGTAACCCTGTCGAGCACGGTCGAAACGATGCCCGGCGGGGCACGCCACGCCGTTGTCCACCGCGTTCAGCGGTTCGTTGCAAATCGGGCAGGCGAGCATCAGGCGAGCAACTTGACGAGGGTCTGGTAGTAGATTTCGGTCAGTACATCGAGGTCGGCGGCCAGCACACGTTCGTTGACCTGGTGGATCGTCGCGTTGACAGGCCCCAGCTCGACCACTTGCGTGCCCATGGTGGCGATGAAGCGTCCGTCGGAAGTGCCGCCGCTGGTGGATGCCCTGGTTTCACGACCGGTAATGTCCTTGATGCTTGCCGATACGGCATCCAGCAGGGCACCCGGTTCGGTGAGGAATGGCAGGCCCGACAGCGCCCAGTCGATGTGCCAGTCCAGGCCATGCTTGTCGAGGATGTCGGCGACGCGTTTTTGCAGGCCTTCGACGGTGGACTCGGTGGAGAAGCGGAAGTTGAACACCGCCACCAGGTCGCCCGGGATCACGTTGGTCGCACCGGTGCCGGAATTGACATTGGAAATCTGGAAGCTGGTCGGCGGGAAGAAATCGTTGCCGTGGTCCCAGTGCTCGGCGGCCAGTTCAGCCAGGGCCGGAGCGGCGAGGTGAATCGGGTTCTTCGCTAGGTGCGGGTAGGCCACGTGACCTTGCACGCCGTGCACGGTCAGCTTGGCGCCCAGGGAGCCGCGACGGCCGTTCTTGACCACGTCACCGACCAGAGTGGTGCTCGACGGTTCGCCGACGATGCACCAGTCCAGACGCTCCTTTCGCGCAGCCAGGCGTTCAACCACGGCTTTGGTGCCATGGTGCGCCGGACCTTCTTCGTCGCTGGTGATCAGGAACGCGACCTTGCCCTTGTGATCCGGGTAGTCGGCGACGAATCGCTCGGCGGCTACCGTCATGGATGCCAGGCTGCCTTTCATGTCAGCCGCACCACGGCCGCAGAGCATGCCGTGCTCATCGATAACGGCGTTGAACGGATCGATCTGCCAGGCCGCCACCGGGCCGGTCGGCACCACATCAGTGTGACCGGCAAAGCACAGCACCGGGCCATCGTGTTTGCCGTGGGTGGCCCAGAAGTTATCCACATCCTCGATGCGCATCGGTTCCAGCTGGAAACCGGCATCGCCCAGGCGCTGCATCATCTGCTTCTGGCAATCGGCGTCGACAGGGGTCACGGATGGACGGCGGATCAGGTCGATGGCCAGTTGAAGGGTCGGCGAAAGGTCGGCGTGGGCCGTCATGAAAAACTCCGGAAGCGGTATATGTGGGAGCGGGCGTGCCCGCGATTGCGGTGGATCGGCCAACATAACGGTTGAATGTTGCACCGCCATCGCGAGCAAGCCCGCTCCCACAGGTATTGGTTCAGGCCATAGCCTGCAAGGCACGCAAAATGGCGGTTATCTTAAAGCAAAACGGCGGCCATTGGCCGCCGTTTAGTCCTTCGGCGAATAATTAGACTGCCGGCGCCACTTCGACTTCGGCGGCCGGTTTAGGCAGCGAGGACAGGAACGCCATGATCAGCGCCGCCACGTAGGGCAGTGACTGCACGAGCAACATGGCCACCCAGAAACGCATGTCATTGCTCGGCAGGCCATTCACCAGGAAGATCCCCAGTGCCGCGCCCCACAACAGCAGCATGATGAACACCTCTTCACGCGCTTCCGAGATTGCTACCCAGAAGCCATGGTTGTCGGCATTTTTCGGCGTACGGAAGAACGGAATGCTGCTGGTGAAGAAGCCATACAGCACCGCTTTTGCGATCGTGTGCGACAACGCGAGTCCGGCCAGCGCGGCGCAGAATGCATCCTTGAGGTTCACCCCTACGGCGCGGCGGTACAGGAAGATGATCTTGCCGACCTTGAACACGAACAGCGCCAGCGGTGGGATTGCGAAAATCAGCAACGGCGGGTCGACCCGTTGCGGCACGATGATCATTGCCGCCGACCACAGCAAGGCGCCCACGGTGAAGAAGATGTTCATGCCATCCGCCACCCACGGCAACCAGCCCGCCAGGAAGTGATAGCGCTGGCCACGGGTCAGCTCGGTGTCCTTGCCGCGCAGCAAGCTGGCGGTATGACGCTTGATGATCTGAATCGCCCCGTAGGCCCAGCGGAACCGCTGTTTCTTGAAGTCGATAAAGGTATCGGGCATCAAGCCTTTGCCGTAGCTGTCGTGGTAATACGCCGCCGACAGGCCTTTCTCGAACACCCGCAGGCCCAACTCGGCATCTTCGCAGATGCACCAGTCGGCCCAGCCCAGTTCCTCGAGTACTGAACGGCGAGTCATGGTCATGGTGCCGTGCTGGATGATCGCGTCGCGATCGTTGCGGGTGACCATGCCGATGTGGAAGAAGCCCTTGTATTCCGCGTAGCAAAGCTTCTTGAAGGTGCTTTCGTTCTGGTCGCGATAATCCTGGGGCGATTGCACCACCGCGATTTTCGGATCGGCGAAGTGCGGCACCATGTGCTTGAGCCAATTGGGGTCGACGCAGTAGTCTGAGTCGATCACCGCAATCACTTCGGCGTCCTTGGCGGTGTGCGGAATCAGGTAATTGAGGGCGCCGCCCTTGAAACCGGCCAGCGGCGCGACATGGAAGAACTTGAAACGCGGGCCGAGGGTTTCGCAGTAGTCGCGCACCGGTTCCCAGACCGCCGGGTCCTTGGTGTTGTTATCGATGATCAGGACTTCGAAGTCCGGATAGTCGAGGTTGGCCAGAGCATTGAGGGTCTGTTTGACCATGTCCGGTGGCTCGTTGTAGCAGGGCACGTGAATCGACACTTTCGGGCGGTAGCTCGAATCACCGACCACTGGCAAAAACTCCCGCCGGCGTTTGTGAATCCACACCGCCTCTGCCAGTTCATGGGCCTCGGTGAGCAACACGATAAACACCCCTAGAGCGCCGAGTGCCAGCAAGAATCCGACCGTCAGGCTGAACCAGGTGCTGTATTGCTGGCTGTAGTCGTAACCGATCCACACCAGCACCGAACCGCACAGGAAGGCGATGAACGTCAGGAAGGTCCGGCCACGCTGGCGCAGGGCCGAGCCGTCGATCATCAGCAAGGTCAGTGAGAGCAGCGCCAGCACCACCGAACCGATGGCCAATACCCGCCATTGCGGGATCGCCACCACCGGGCCTTCGAAGTTGAATTTTTGCTGGCGTGCGGCGTTGAACACGCCCCAGTAAGCGCCCACCGAGCCTTCGTCACTGGCCTTCCACGGCTGGTCGAACGCTTCGATCACAAAATAGTTGAAGCCTTGGCGGTTGAGCTTGTTGACCAGGGTACGCAGGTAGATCGCCTGGTCTGCTGGCGATGCATCGGCACCGCCACGCATGCGGCCGTTGCTCGGCCAGCCCACCTCGGACAGCAGCAGCGGTTTTTTCGGGAACATTTTTTTCAGGTCGCGGGCGCGATCAAGTACGAACTGCCCGGCCTTGTCCATCGGGATGAACTCCCAGTACGGCAGCACGTGGGCGGCAATCAGGTCGACGTGTTTGGCCAGTTCCGGGTTTTCTTCCCACACGTGCCACTGTTCGGAAGTCGTGACCGGCACCTTCACGGCGGCCCGCACGCGATCGAGCAGTACGCTGAGTTCTGCTGCGGTAATTTCCTTGCGGAAGATCGCCTCGTTGCCGACCACCACGCGCACGACGCTGCGCGAGGAATTGGCGATTTCGATCGCTCGGGTGATTTCCCGTTCGTTGCGTTCCTGGTCCGGGCTGATCCAGATGCCCAGGGTCACGCGCAGGCCGAATTCCTCAGCGAGCTTGGGAATGTCTTGCAAGGTGCCATCGACTGAGTAAGTGCGGATGTTGTCCGTCAGCTTGCTCATGATCTCCAGGTCACGGCGCATCTGGTCGTCGTTCGGGTACTGTTCTTTTTGTGGGAACTGGCCTTGTTGGAACGGCGAATAGGAGAAGCCGGAAATCTGTTCGGGCCAGTTGGGGGTGGTGACCGGGCGATTGATCAGCGCCCAGAAGCCGGTGAACAAGGCCGCGATGGCGAGCACCACAACCAGGTTGAGTCCAAATTTACGCGATGACATAGCTATTTCAGGTTCCGGAGGCTGTGGAACGGAGGAACGGTCGGCAGTGCACCGAGGGGGCGCATCCTACACCGTGCTTCCCCAAGCCGTACAACAGACGGGGAAAAGCCTGATATTGGGCAATCCTGTTTCGCATTAGTTCTGACACTTGTCGTTTGCCGCTTAAAACTTGCTGCTGTGAAGCCCTATAATGCGCGCCGGTTTTTGAGGTAACGGTCATGAGCACAGAAGATCCACGGTTTGCAGGCATTGCCCGGTTGTACGGCATCGACGGTCTGGAGCGCCTGCGTGCGGCCCATGTGGCGATTGTCGGAGTCGGCGGCGTCGGTTCCTGGGCGGCGGAAGCCATGGCCCGTTGCGGTGTTGGCGAGATTTCGCTGTTCGACCTCGATGACGTCTGTGTCAGTAACGCCAACCGGCAACTGCACGCGCTGGACAGCACCGTGGGTAAACCCAAGGTTGAGGTCATGGCCGAACGCCTGCGCGGGATCAACCCCGATTGCACGGTGCATGCCGTGCCGGATTTCGTCACCCGCGAGACCATGGCCGAATACATCACGCCGAACATCGATTGCGTGATCGACTGCATCGACAGCGTCAACGCCAAGGCGGCACTGATCGCCTGGTGCAAGCGCCGCAAGATTCAGATCATCACCACGGGCGGGGCCGGTGGGCAGATCGACCCGACGCTCATTCAGGTCTGCGACCTCAACCGAACGTTCAACGACCCGCTGGCCTCGAAAGTGCGCTCGACCTTGCGCCGCGAGTACGGCTTTTCGCGCACCGTAACCCGTCATTACAGCGTGCCGTGCGTGTTTTCGACCGAACAACTGCGCTACCCGAAACCCGATGGCAGCATTTGCTTGCAGAAGAGTTTTGTCGGTGATGGCGTCAAGCTGGACTGCGCCGGTGGCTTTGGCGCGGTCATGATGGTGACGGCGACGTTCGGCATGGTCGCGGCGACCAAGGCGGTGGACAAGATCGTAGCCGGGGTGCGGCGGCCGGCGGATCGGGTTAAGCAGGTCTGAGCGCAAACGCCTCCTGTAGGAGCGAGCATGCTCGCGATGGACATCAACGATGACGCTGGGCTCCTGATACCCCGCGGTGCCCTGACCTCCATCGCGAGCATGCTCGCTCCTACAGAGATAACGGTCAGCCCGCCAACTCATTCATCCGCTGCAACACCGCATTCAAGCCATTACTGCGCGAAGGTGATAGCTGGCGGCTCAATCCCAGCTGATCGAACCAATCCGGCAAATCCACTTGCCGTAGCTCATCCGCCGATAACCCGTTGACCCGCGCCAGCAACAACGCCACCAGGCCACGGATCAGCCGGGCATCGCTGCTCGCGGTGAACTGCCAGTGGCCATCGTGCAGCGAGCCCACCAGCCACATCAAGCTTTCACAGCCGTGCACGCGGTTGGCGTCGATTTTGTCCTCATCGCTCATGGTTGGGAGACGGTCGCCCCATTGCATCAACAGGCGCGCACGTTGTTCCCAGCCCGCCGCGCCCTGGAAGGTTTCCAGGGCGTTAGCAGCGTCCGGCGGGAGGCTCATCGCAGCAACTCCAAAGCTTGGTCCAGCGCGGTGAAGAACCGCTCAAGGTCCTCGGAATCGTTGTACATCGCCAGGGACACCCTGATGGCGCCGGCCAGCTCGAAGCTTTTGAGCAACGGCATGGCGCAGTGGTGACCGGCGCGCACGGCAATGCCTTGTTCCGTGAGCAAATGCGCGAGGTCAGCGTTATGCACGCCCTCCACGACAAAGCTCGCCAGTGCCAATTGCGGCTTGCCTAGCAGGCGCACGCCGTCGCGCGCTTCAAGGCCTTTGAGCAGGCAGTCATGCAATGCGGCTTCATGGGCCGAGACGGCCTGCTGATCAAGGCCTGCGAGGTAATCCAGGGTGGCGCCCAGGCCGATCACGCTGGAAACCGGCGGCGTGCCGGCTTCGAATCCCAGCGGGGCAGGGCGAAAGCGTGCGTGCTGGTAATCCGCATCCAGTACCATTTCTCCGCCGAACTGCCAGTGACGCAGTTTGCTGAGTGCATCTTGGCGCGCGAACAGCACCCCCAGGCCATCCGGTCCGTAGAGTTTATGGCTGGAAAACACATAGAAGTCGCAACCCAGCGTCTGCACGTCGTGGCGGCCATGGACCACGCCCTGCGCGCCATCGACCACGGTCAACGCATCGTGTGCCTTGGCCATCGCCAGCAAGGCGGGCAGCGGTTGCCAGGCGCCTAATACGTTGGACAGCTGACTGATGGCCAGTAAACGGGTTTTCGGACCGATCAACGAGGCAGCCGCGTCCAGGTCGATCAAACCGTCGGCATCCAGCGGCAGGATCACCAGTTTAGCGTCACGACGCTGGGCCAATTGCTGCCAGGGCAGCAAGTTGGCGTGGTGCTCCAGGGCGCTGACGACAATTTCATCGCCCGGATTGAAAAGGTGCTCCAGGCCGTAGGCCAGGAGGTTCAGCGCAGAGGTCGCGCCATGGGTAAAGATGATCTGCCCGACATCGCCGGCATTGAGCCAATGGGAGACCTTGCGGCGGCTGGCCTCGAACGCCTGGGTCGCATGCGCACCTGGGAGATGCTGAGCACGGTGCACGTTGGCGGCGCCATTGGCGTAGTAATGCGCCAGGGCGTCCAGAAGGGCTTGAGGCTTCTGCGCGGTGGCGGCGTTGTCCAGATAGGTCTGGTCCTGCCGTTGCAGAGCGGCGATGGCCGGAAAATCGGCGCGCCAGGGGGAGAGAATCATCATGCTATGAAGCCCTGCCGGGAAGTACGCCTCTCCCCTGTAGGAGCGAGCATGCTCGCGATGGTCGTCAACGATAACGCGGGGTATCAGGTAGCCAACGTTGTCTGGGCGTCCATCGCGAGCATGCTCGCTCCTACAGAAGAGGAACGAGCGTGACGCTTAGTTGTGAGCGTGCAGCGCTTCGTTCAGTTCGATCGCCGATTTGTGGGTCTTGCATTCCACGGCGCCGGTTTCCGAATTGCGGCGGAACAGCAGGTCGGTCTGGCCGGCCAGCTCACGGGCTTTCACCACTTTGACCAGTTGGTTCTTCTCGTCCAGCAGCGCCACTTTGGTGCCAGCGGTAACGTACAGGCCCGACTCGACAGTATTGCGGTCGCCCAATGGGATACCGATACCGGCGTTGGCGCCGATCAGGCAGCCTTCGCCGACCTTGATCACGATGTTGCCGCCGCCCGACAGGGTGCCCATGGTCGAGCAACCGCCGCCCAGGTCCGAACCTTTGCCAACGAATACCCCCGCCGAGACGCGGCCTTCGATCATGCCCGGACCTTCGGTGCCAGCATTGAAGTTGATGAAACCTTCGTGCATCACGGTGGTGCCTTCACCCACGTAGGCGCCCAGGCGCAGACGCGCAGCATCAGCGATACGCACGCCGGCCGGTACCACGTAGTCGGTCATTTTCGGGAATTTGTCGACCGAGAACACTTCCAGCAACTCACCGCGCAGGCGGGCTTCGAGTTGGTGTTCGGCCAGTTCGGCGAGGTCGATCGCGCCCTGGCTGGTCCAGGCGACGTTCGGCAGCAGCGGGAACACGCCGGTCAGGTTCAGGCCGTGGGGCTTGACCAGGCGGTGGGACAACAGGTGCAGCTTGAGGTAAGCCTCAGGCGTGGAGGTCAGCGGTGCGTCTTCGGCCAGGATGGTAGCAACCAGCGGCTTGTGGCTTTCGGCCAGGCGGGTTAGCAGGGCCGCTTGTGCCGCGTCCACGCCTTTGATGGCTTCGGCCAGTTGCGAGGCTTGTGCATTGGTGAAGGCGATGGCCTGGTTGCCGTCGGTGTAGCCCAGAACCGGCGCGATGGCCGCGATCAGGTCAGCCGAAGGGTTGAGCAGTGGCTGGGCGTAAAACACTTCCAGCCAGGTGCCTTGACGGTTTTGAGTGCCGACGCCGAAGGCCAGGCTGAACGCAGTAGTGGACATGTAAATACCTCTAGAAAAATGGACGGGCAGGCTTACTTGAGCGCTGCCGCGTAGATATCTGGCTTGAAGCCAATCAGGGTTCGGTCACCGAGATCGAGCACAGGGCGCTTGATCATCGAGGGTTGAGCGAGCATCAGTTCGATGGCTTTCGACTGGTCGAGATCGGCTTTGCGTTCGTCGTCGAGCTTGCGAAAGGTCGTGCCTGCACGGTTCAACACCACTTGCCAGCCGTGCTCGTCGCACCACTGGGTCAGGTGTTCACGGTCGATTCCGGCCGTTTTGTAATCGTGGAAGTCATAGCTGACAGCGTGTTCATCGAGCCAGGTGCGCGCCTTTTTCATGGTGTCGCAGGCCTTGATGCCGAAAAGGTGCAACGTTTTACTTGAAACGGTCAAGGAATTGCCCCCTTTACAGGTGCTGGAGAAAAAAGGTGAAGGATTATGCCATGACCGGACGGTTCTGCGGCGCTTGAGGGATAACGTGCGACATTGGTGTAAAGGTCAGACGTTAGTCTAAGCGGCTAATATGGCACTTCTATGCTGTTGATTGTCCGGGAACCCCGCTTTATGCAAACTGCCTACACCGTCCTGATCCTGTTGATGCTGGTCAGCGTTTCGCGCCTGGTCGGACGAGTGATTCCACTGCCCCTGCCGCTGGTGCAGATCGCCGCCGGCGCCTTGCTTGCCTGGCCGACCCTCGGGCTGCATGTGGCACTGGATCCCGAATTGTTTCTTTTCCTGTTCCTGCCGCCGCTGTTGTTCTCCGACGGCTGGCGCATGCCCAAGCGCGAGCTATGGCGGCTGCGCGGGCCGGTCCTGACTCTCGCCGTTGGTCTCGTGCTGTTCACCGTGGTGGGCGCCGGTTATTTCATTCACTGGTTGTTGCCGACCATCCCGCTGCCAGTGGCGTTTGCCCTGGCCGCGGTGTTGTCGCCGACGGACGCTGTCGCCGTGTCGGCCATTGCCCAGAATCGTTTACCAACACCGTTGATGCACATGTTGCAGGGCGAGGCCCTGATGAACGATGCCTCGGGCCTGGTGACGTTCAAGTTCGCCCTCGCGGCAGCGCTCACGGGTGTGTTTTCCCTGGCCGATGCCAGCGTCACCTTCGTGTTGGTGGCCATCGGCGGTCTCGCCGTCGGGGTGGCGCTGAGCTGGCTGGTCGGGCGCTTGCGCTCGTGGATGATTGCGCGGGGCTGGGACGATCCGGCCACCCACGTGGTGTTCATGTTGCTCCTGCCGTTTGCCGCTTACGTACTGGCCGAGCGGCTCGGCGCTTCGGGCATCCTGTCGGCCGTGGCGGCGGGAATGATGCAGAGCTGGCTCGACTTATTGCCGCGCCAGACCAGCACTCGATTGCTCAACCGCAGCGTCTGGTCGTTGCTGGAGTTTGCCTTCAACGGCCTGATCTTCCTGCTGCTCGGCCTTCAGTTGCCAGACATCATCAAAGCCGTGGTCAGCCATGAAACGTCCGTTTGGCCGACGCTGCTCTACCGTTGTTTTGACGTGGTAGCGATCTTCCTGGTCCTGCTGGTGTTGCGTTTCGTCTGGGTGCAGAGCATCTGGCGTCTGTCGGGATTGTTGCGGCGCTGGCGTGGCAAGGGCGAAATGGTCAATGTGCCGACGGCGCGCTCGTGCTGGTTACTGACGGTGGGTGGCGTGCGCGGTGCGGTGACGCTGGCGGGCGTGATGTCCGTGCCGATGTTGATGGCGGGGGTGGCGTTCCCGGAGCGCGACCTGCTGATTTTCATCGCCGCCGGGGTCATTCTGCTGTCGTTGATTGCGGCCTGTATCGCCTTGCCATTGCTGTTGCGCGGCATCGCCATAAGCCCGGACGATCAGCGTCGCAACGAAGTGCGCGATGCCTGGCGCAAGACTGCCGAAGCAGCGATCCATGCGCTTGAGGCCGAAGAGGCCAAACCCCAGGACGCGGCCGAGGCGGCGCTGGCCGCCGAAGTGAAGGCGCGGATCATGTCCGAGTATCGCCATCAACTGGAAGTGTTCAACGATTCGGCAGAAGCCCAGGCACTGGCATTCCAGATGGACTTGCTGGAGCGGCGGCTGCGATTGAATGCGCTGCGGGCACAACGGCTGGAGTTGTACAAGCTCAGGCGTCATCACCAGATCGGTGATGACGTATTGCGAGAGGTGCTGGGGGAGTTGGATTTGAGCGAGGCCAATCTCGGCCAGGTCAAATAGCGTGCCTTCCCTGTAGGAGCGAGCTTGCTCGCGATGCGGTGGACCAGTCGACCTGTGTATTGACTGATACGCCGCCATCGCGAGCAAGCTCGCTCCTACAGGGGGCGGTGGCTTACTTGCGACGCTGGATGAAATCGCGAATGCGCTCGGCCGCCTCGACGCATTCCGCCAGCGGCGCAACCAGCGCCATTCGGACACGGCCGGCGCCCGGATTGACGCCATCGACGTCGCGCGACAGATAAGAACCCGGCACCACGGTGACATGCTCCTGTTCGAACAGGTCACGGCAGAACGCGGTGTCATCACCGGCTACGTTTGGCCATAGGTAGAAGCTGCCATCCGGGCGCTGCACGTCCAGCACCGGGCTGAGGATCTCCAGGACGGCGTCGAATTTCTCACGATACAGCGCCCGGTTGGCGCGTACGTGCACTTCGTCGTTCCAGGCCTCGACGCTGGCCAGTTGCGTTTGAACCGGCATTGCGCAGCCGTGGTAGGTGCGGTACAGCAAAAAGCCCTTGAGGATGTCGGCGTCACCGGCAACGAAGCCCGACCGCAGGCCCGGCAGGTTGGAACGCTTGGACAGGCTGTGGAACACCACGCAGCGCTTGAAGTCGCTGCGACCCAGTTCCGCGCAGGCGCTGAGCAGCCCCGGCGGCGGGGTTTGTTCGTCGAAGTACAGCTCGCTGTAGCACTCGTCTGCGGCGATCACGAAGTCATGCTCGTCGGCCAGGGCGATCAGCTTCTTCAGGGTTTCAACCGGGATCAGCGCGCCGGTCGGGTTGCCTGGCGAGCACAGGAACAGGATCTGGCAGCGTTTCCAGATGTCCGGGGATACCGCGTCGAAATCCGGATTGAAGCCGTTTTCGTCCAGGCACGGCAGGTAATGCGGCTTGGCGCCTGCGAGGAACGCGGCCCCTTCGTAGATCTGATAGAACGGGTTCGGGCTGACCACCAACGCGTCGTCACCCCGGTTGACCACCGTCTGAGTGAATGCGAACAACGCCTCGCGCGTGCCGTTGACTGGAAGCACGTGGCGCGCCGGGTCGAGCCAGCCCGCTGGAACGTTGAAGCGTCGCTCGCACCAGGCGGCGATGGCTTCACGCAGTTCCGGGATGCCGAGGGTGGTCGGGTACACGGCCATTTTTTCCAGGTTGCTGGCCAGGGCTTCGGCCACGAAGCTCGGTGAGCGGTGTTTGGGCTCACCGATGGACAGGGCGATCGGGCGCTTGTCCGGGTTTGGCGTGACGCTGCCGAGCAGGGCGCGGAGCTTCTCGAACGGGTAGGGCTGCAACTGGGACAAGGCGTTGTTCATCGGTCGATCTCGTTCTATGGCATTGCCCCTTCATGTAGGAGCGAGCTTGCTCGCGATGGTGGTGTATCAGTCAAATTACCGGTGACTGACCCACCGCCATCGCGAGCAAGCTCGCTCCTACAGGAGGCGTGGCGGTCTTTAAAGTCAGATACTGATACGCGAAAGCTTGATATCCGGTTCCTGGTTGACGCTCAGTTGCTCGACGATCGCATCCTGCAAACGGCTGCACAGCAGCGGGTCGGACAAAGGCTGGTTGTTGGCGTCGGTGATGAAGAACACGTCTTCCACCCGTTCGCCCAGGGTCGCAATCTTGGCGTTCTGCAGCGACAGGTCGAACTCGAGGAAAATCGTACCGATGCGTGCCAGCAGGCCGGGGCGATCCGGGGCGCTAAGTTCCAGCACGGTCACTGGCCGCTGGGCGTCGTTGTGGATCGTCACCTGTGGCGCGAAGGCGAAGTGCTTGAGCTGACGCGGCACGCGGCGCTGGATGATCGTCGGGTAGTCGTCCGGATTTCGCAGGGCATCGGTCAGGCCGTCGCGGATCTGCTTGACCCGCGCCGGGTTGTCGCCGATCGAGTCGCCGTCAGTATCGAGCACGATGTAGGTGTCGAGGGTGAACTGGCTGGTCGAGGTGATGACGCGGGCATCGTGAATGTTCAAGTTCAACTGGTCCATCGCGGCCACAGTCACGGCGAAGAAATCGTGCTGGTCCGGGGCATAGATGAAGATCTGCGTACCGCCCTCGAATTCGCGCTGGGTGGTTTCCTTGATCAACACCAACGGGCCGCCGTCGGCCGGCTGTTGCAGGATTGCATCGGTGTGCCAGGCGACGTCGCCGGCGGTGTGGCGCAGGAAATAGTCATCGCCCAACTGCGCCCACAACTGTTCGACATCGTCCGGATCGGTGCCGCCGCGCACCAGGATGTCCAGGGCAGCGCTTTGTGTCTGGCGAATCTGCTCCTCGCGGTCGACCGGGTTTTCCAGGCCACGGCGCAAGGCACGCTTGGTTTCGGTGTAGAGCTGGCGCAACAGGCTGGCTCGCCAGGAATTCCAGAGCGTCGGGTTGGTGGCATTGATGTCGGCGACCGTCAGCACATACAGGTAGTCGAGATGGGTCTCATCACCCACGATCTGCGCAAAATCGTGGATCACTTGCGGATCGGACAAGTCCTTGCGCTGTGCGGTGGTCGACATCACCAGGTGGTTCTGCACCAGCCAGACGATCAGGCGACTGTCCCACACCGGCAGTTGATGGCGCTGGCAAAATGCCTCGGCATCCACCGCACCGATTTCCGAATGGTCGCCGTGACGACCCTTGCCGATGTCGTGATACAAGCCAGCAAGGTAGATCAACTCGGGCTTGGGCAGCTTGCCCATGAGTTTGCTGGCGAGCGGGAATTTTTCCGACACCTGGGTGTACTGCAACTTACGCAGGTGTTTGATCAGGTTCAGGGTGTGCGCATCGACCGTATAGATATGAAACAGGTCGTGCTGCATCTGTCCCACGATGAAGCCGAACTCCGGCAAGTAGCGTCCGAGAATGCCGTAACGGTTCATCCGTCGTAGATTGCGGTGAATGCCGATCTTGCACTTGAACAGCTCGATGAACAGGCTGGTGTTGCGAATGTCGTTACGGAAATCATCGTCGATCAGGTGGCGATTTTCCCGCAACAGGCGAATCGTGTCGGCGCGCACGCCTTTGATTTCCGGCTGCTGGGCCATCAGCACGAAGATCTCCAGCATGGCAAATGGCGTGCGGCGGAACACGTTGTCGTTGCGTGCCTCGATATAGCCGTCGTGCAGCTGGAACCGTGCGTTGATCGGTTGCGGTGGCGCCTCATCTTCCGGGGCGAGGATCACTTCTTCGAAGTGCTGGATGATCAGGTCGCTGAGCTGGGCGATGCTCATGACCACCCGGTAATACTGCTGCATGAAGTTTTCGATGGCCTGCTTGGCGTCGTCGCCTTCAAACCCGAGCAGTTTGGCAATGGTGCGCTGGTGATCGAACAATAGGCGATCTTCGGCGCGTCCGGCGAGCATGTGCAGCGCATAGCGCACTTTCCACAGGAACTCCTGGGATGAGGCCAGCAGCGCGTTCTCGCTTTCCACCAGGAAGCCTTCGCCAGCCAGCGCTCGAAGGTTCAGGGTGCCGTATTGGCGACGCGCCACCCACAAAATGGTCTGGATATCGCGCAGGCCGCCGGGCGAGCCCTTGACGTTCGGTTCCAGATTGTATTCGGTGTCGAAGTACTTGTGATGGCGGGCCTTCTGTTCGGCATGCTTGGCCAGAAAGAAGTCCTTGCTCGGCCACATGTGCTCGGTGCTGGTGACATCCAGCATGCGTTGGCGCAAACGCTCGGGGCCAGCAATCGTGCGGCTTTCCATCAGGTTGGTGATAACCGTCAGGTCGGCGCGTGCCTCGATGGCGCATTCGTCGACGGAGCGAACGCTTTGACCGACTTCCAGGCCGATGTCCCACAATAGCGTGAGAAAACGCTCGATGGAGTCCCTGAAAACTTCGTGGTCGGCACTGTCCAGCAGGATCAGTAAATCGATATCGGAATAGGGGTGCAGCTCGCCTCGACCGTAGCCGCCAACCGCGACCAGCGCGATATCGGCGTCTTCACTCCAGTCGAACTGCTCCCAGGCCTTTTGCAGGATGTTATCGACGAACCAGGCACGATCCTCGATCAGCCGGCGAATCTCCCGACCTGCACGAAAACGCCCGTCGAGTACCTCGCGAGCCTGGCGGATCGCCTTCTTGAAAGCCGCGATCGGGCTGGACTTCAGGGCCAGTTCAGCCTGGAACTGGCCACGGTCGAAGAGTTCGGGGTCCACCTGCGGCATCGATTGGCTTTCCTTTCTATAAAGGCTGTCTATAAAGGCTGTCTATTGAGGCTGGGAGGGATCAGCCGGAAACACGGGCGATGGTGTCATCGCTGCGCAGGGTGAAGATCTCGTAGCCGGTTTCAGTCACCACCAGCGTGTGTTCCCACTGCGCCGAGAGCTTGCGGTCCTTGGTGATTGCAGTCCAGCCATCGCCCAGCACCTTGGTGTCGGCCTTGCCCTGGTTGATCATTGGCTCGATGGTGAAGGTCATGCCGGCTTGCAGTTCCATGCCGGTGCCCGCACGCCCGTAGTGCAGGATCTGCGGCTCTTCATGGAACACTTTGCCGATGCCGTGGCCACAGAACTCGCGAACCACCGAGAAACCGTTCTTTTCAGCGTGCTTCTGAATGACTTCACCGATGTCGCCCAGGCGGCAGCCGGGTTTTACGATCTCGATGGCCTTGTACATGCATTCCTGGGTCACCTGCGACAGGCGCTCCGCCCACACCGGTACGGTGCCGACGTGGAACATGCGGCTGGTGTCGCCGTGGTAGCCGTCCTTGATGACAGTGACGTCGATGTTCAGTGTGTCGCCATCCTTCAACGGCTTCTCGTTGGGGATGCCGTGGCAGACCACGTGGTTGATCGAAGTGCAGATCGACTTCGGGTAGCCCTTGTAGTTGAGCGGGGCGGGAATGGCCTGCTGCACATTGACGATGTAGTCGTGGCAGATGCGGTCCAGTTCCTCGGTGGTGATGCCCGGCTTGACGTGCTCGGCAATCATTTCCAGCACATCGGCGGCCAGTTTGCCGGCGACACGCATTTTTGCGATGTCCTCGGGGGTTTTGAGGGTGACGGTCATACAGGCTCTCTCTACGCTCGATGGCGCTTGCTAACACGGAATGGGCAATGTGCGATGAAGTCCGCTGCCCTGAAAAACCCGATTCTACCAGACGATCAGCGCAAACCTGCGTCTGAGTAAATCGCATCTCTTTATAGATAGGCGCATTCCTGAGCGATTCCAAGGGGCTGCGAGCGGGTGCGCGTCAGGAATCGAGAATCCGGGTTCCGTTTTTGCAAGGCTTGTGATATAAAATGCGCCGCTTTCCGGGGATACCCCGAAAGGCTTAAATCCACACACGTGTCGACACGATGACCTGGGTGCCTTCAGCTGATGCTGCTGGTTGGTCATTGGGATACGTGGAGGCCAAACCCGACTTATTAAGGAACTATCATGTCCCAAGTCAACATGCGCGATATGCTGAAGGCCGGTGTGCACTTCGGTCACCAGACCCGTTACTGGAACCCGAAAATGGGTAAATACATTTTCGGCGCGCGTAACAAGATCCACATCATCAACCTTGAAAAAACCCTGCCAATGTTCAACGAAGCTCTGACTTTCGTAGAGCGCCTGGCCCAGGGCAAAAACAAGATTCTGTTCGTCGGCACCAAGCGTTCCGCTGGCAAGATCGTTGCTGAAGAAGCAGCACGTTGCGGTTCGCCGTACGTCGATCACCGCTGGTTGGGCGGCATGCTGACCAACTTCAAAACCATCCGTGCTTCCATCAAGCGTCTGCGTGACCTTGAAGTGCAAGCCGAAGACGGTACTTTCGCCAAGCTGACCAAGAAAGAAGCGCTGATGCGCACTCGCGATCTTGAGAAGCTGGATCGTTCCCTGGGTGGTATCAAGGACATGGGCGGTCTGCCAGACGCTCTGTTCGTTATCGACGTTGATCACGAGCGCATCGCGATCACCGAAGCCAACAAGCTGGGCATCCCGGTTATCGGCGTAGTCGATACCAACAGCAGCCCGGAAGGCGTTGACTACATCATCCCAGGCAACGATGACGCCATCCGCGCCATCCAGCTGTACATGGGTTCGATGGCTGACGCTGTAATCCGTGGTCGCAACAACGTTGGCGGCGGTACCGAAGTTTTCGTTGAAGAAGCTCCGGCAGCTGCAGCTGAGTAATTGACGCCCTGGCGTTGACTCAGTAAGCAAAAGGGGGCTTGGCCCCCTTTTTGCCACCTCGAAAACCATTTGTCGGCGCCCACTGCCTTATTTGTAACGTGCGGCAGCTAACAAGGGTGGTTCGGGAAGAATTGAACGCCCGTTCGATCGGGTGGAATGGTTGAAAACCTATCCAAGAGGAATTTGAAATGGCAGCAATTACTGCGGCGCTGGTCAAAGAACTGCGCGAGCGTACCGGCGAAGGCATGATGGATTGCAAGAAGGCCCTGGAAAAGGCCGACGGCGACATCGAAAAAGCCATTGATGACATGCGTGCTTCGGGCGCCATCAAGGCTGCTAAAAAGGCTGGCAACGTTGCCGCTGAAGGCGCAATCGCCATCAAGGCTGACGACAAGTCTGCCGTACTGCTGGAAGTGAACTCGCAGACCGACTTCCTGGCCCTGCAAGACGACTTCAAGAACTTCGTTGCAGCCAGCGTTGAAAAAGCTTTCGCTGACAAACTGACCGACGTAGCTCCGCTGATCGCCGCTCAAGAGTCGGCTCGTGAAGCCCTGGTGGCCAAAGTTGGCGAAAACGTCAACATCCGTCGCCTGATTCGCGTTGAAGGCGATGTGGTAGGTACCTACCTGCACGGTAACAAAATCGGTGTTGCGGTTGTCCTGAAGGGCGGTGACGTTCAGCTGGCCAAGGAAATCGCCATGCACGTTGCAGCAAGCAACCCTGAGTTCCTGCTGCCATCGCAGGTTTCGCCAGAAGCCATCGAGCGTGAAAAAGCTGTCTTCCTGCAACTGAACGAAGACAAGATGAAAGGCAAGCCAGCCGAAATCGTCGAAAAGATGATCGCTGGTCGTATCACCAAGTTCCTGGCTGAGGCCAGCCTGGTTGAGCAGGCGTTCGTCATGAACCCAGAGCTGACCGTTGGCGCCCTGGCCAAGAAAGCCGGTGCTGAAATCGTTTCCTTCACCTACTTCAAGGTTGGCGAAGGCATCGAGAAGCCAGTTGACAACTTCGCTGAAGAAGTTGCTGCACAACTGGCTGCTGCCAAGCAGTAAGACGGTTTTTTAACTGTCGCCCAGAAGAGGCTGCCCGCTCACGCGCGCAGCCTCTTTTCAGATGGGGACCAGATTTTTATTGGTTTCCCTTTGGAACTGGCTTACAAAGCCATGTTCCGATGGCGCTGAAGCAGCGCCAACCAGAGTGAACAGCCAGCTGTAAACAGCTCGCAAAGAATTTTTTACATACGCCGCAGGAGAGATTCGCAATGGCTCAGCAGGGCAGTGGTTATCAGGCTCGCTATAAACGCATTCTACTCAAGCTCAGCGGCGAGGCCCTGATGGGCTCGGAAGAGTTCGGGATCGATCCGAAAGTCCTGGACCGCATGGCGCTGGAAGTCGGCCAACTGGTCGGTATCGGCGTTCAGGTCGGTCTGGTGATCGGTGGTGGCAACCTGTTTCGCGGCGCGGCATTGAGCGCGGCGGGCATGGATCGCGTCACGGGCGATCACATGGGCATGCTGGCCACTGTGATGAATGCCCTGGCCATGCGCGACGCGTTGGAGCGTGCCAATATCTCGGCCATCGTGATGTCAGCCATCTCGATGGTTGGCGTGACCGACCACTACGACCGTCGCAAGGCCATGCGTCACCTCAATGCCAAGGAAGTCGTCATTTTTGCGGCCGGCACGGGCAATCCGTTCTTTACTACGGATTCTGCCGCCTGCCTGCGCGCGATTGAAATCGATGCTGACGTCGTGTTGAAGGCGACCAAGGTCGATGGCGTCTACACTGCCGATCCATTCAAGGACCCGCATGCCGAGAAGTTCGATCATCTGACCTACGATGAAGTACTGGATCGCAAGCTGGGTGTGATGGATCTGACGGCTATTTGCCTGTGTCGCGACCACAAGATGCCGTTGCGCGTATTTAACATGAACAAGCCCGGCGCCCTGCTGAACATCGTGCATGGCGGCGCTGAAGGCACCCTGATCGAGGAAGTCCAACAATGATCAACGAAATCAAGAAAGACGCTCAAGAGCGCATGCAGAAGTCGGTCGAGTCCCTGTCCCACAACTTCGGTCGTATTCGTACCGGTCAGGCGCATCCGAGCATTCTGGAAGGCGTGATGGTGCCTTACTACGGCGCTGACACCCCGATCAAGCAAGTGGCGAACATCACCGTCAAGGACGCGCGTACCCTGCAGGTCGTTGCTTTCGAGCGCAACATGCTCGGTGCCGTCGACAAGGCCATCGGCAGTGCCGGCCTGAACCTCAACCCGACCAACCTGGGTGAGTTGCTGCTGATCTCCATGCCCGCCCTGACCGAAGAAACCCGCAAGGGCTTCACCAAGCAGGCCCGTGATGTCGCTGAAGATGCCCGTGTTGCCGTGCGCAACATCCGTCGCGACGCCAACAGCCAGCTCAAGGATCTGGTCAAGGAAAAGGAAATCAGCGAAGACGAAGAGCGTCGCGCGACTGGCGAGATCGATGATCTGACCAAAAAGTTCGTAGCTCAAATCGACGCTAACCTGGCGCTGAAAGAAAAAGACCTGATGGCCGTTTAAGGGTCGCTTTTTCATGGAAAAGAACAAGCAGGTTGCGCCGTCCGCAGTGCCGCGCCATGTCGCGATCATCATGGATGGCAATAATCGCTGGGCGAAAAAACGCTTTATGCCGGGTGTTGCCGGGCATAAAGCGGGAGTGGATGCAGTTCGCGCCGTTATTGAGGTCTGCGCCGAGGCCAAGGTCGAGGTGTTGACCCTGTTTGCCTTCTCCAGTGAGAACTGGCAGCGTCCGGCCGATGAAGTCAGTGCGCTGATGGACCTGTTTTTCAAGGCCCTGCGCCGTGAGGCCAAGCGCCTGAACGACAATAACATCAGTCTGCGCATCATTGGCGATCGCTCGCGCTTTCATCCGGAGCTGCAGGCGGCTATGCGTGAGGCTGAGGCCATGACGGCGGGCGCCAATCGCTTCGTCCTGCAGATCGCTGCCAATTACGGCGGTCAGTGGGACATCGCGCAAGCCGCACAGCGTCTGGCTCGGGAAGTTCAGGCTGGCCATCTGCGTCCGGACGACATCACACCCGAACTGTTGCAAACCTGCCTGGCGACCGGTGACCTTCCGTTGCCGGACCTGTGCATTCGCACCGGTGGCGAGCACCGCATCAGCAACTTCCTGCTGTGGCAGCTCGCCTATGCCGAGTTGTATTTCTCCGACCTGTTCTGGCCGGACTTCAAACACGACGCCATGCGCAATGCGCTGGCCGATTTCGCATCTCGCCAGCGCCGCTTCGGTAAAACGAGCGAGCAGGTCGAGGCTGGAGCCCGGGTTTAATGCTTAAACAACGAATCATTACCGCACTGATCCTGCTGCCGATTGCCTTGTGCGGATTTTTCCTGCTTCAGGGGGCAGGCTTTGCACTGTTCATTGGCCTGGTCGTGACTCTCGGTGCCTGGGAGTGGGCGCGCCTTGCCGGTTTTACCGCTCAATCGATGCGCGTCGCATTCGCGGCGGTGGTCGCGTTGATGTTGTTTGTCATGTACATCCTGCCGGGGATGGCGCCCTGGGTGTTGGGCGCTTCGGTGCTGTGGTGGGGCGTGGCAACCTGGCTGGTGCTGACCTATCCACGTTCCAGCGAGCATTGGTCCAGTGCCGCCTGCAAGCTGGTGATCGGTTTGCTGATCCTGCTGCCGGCCTGGCAAGGCCTGATCCAGATCAAGCAGGAGCCTTTGGGTAACTGGTTGATCATGGCGGTGATGGTGCTGGTCTGGGGGGCTGACATCGGTGCCTATTTTTCCGGTCGGGCATTTGGCAAGCGCAAGCTCGCGCCGCAGGTCAGTCCTGGCAAGAGCTGGGAGGGTGTGTATGGTGGCCTGGCATTGAGCCTGGTTATCACCTTCGTTGTCGGGCTGGTGCGTGACTGGAGCTTCGCCCAGATCATCATGGGCCTGCTCGGTGCCGCTGTGATTGTATTTGTCTCGGTGGTGGGCGACCTCACCGAAAGCATGTTCAAGCGCCAGTCCGGGATCAAGGACAGCAGTAACCTGCTGCCAGGACATGGTGGTGTGCTCGATCGCATCGACAGCCTGACGGCTGCAATCCCTGTCTTCGCCGTACTGTTGTGGATGGCCGCGCCATGAATCGTCCCCAGCAGATCACTGTACTGGGTGCGACGGGCTCGATCGGCCTGAGCACGCTCGATGTCATTGCCCGCCATCCGGACCGTTATCAGGTTTTCGCCCTGAGCGGCTTTGCTCGCCTGAGTGAGTTGCAAGCACTTTGCGTACTTCACGCGCCGCAGTTTGCCGTAGTGCCTGAGCCGGATGCGGCCCGAGTCCTGCAGGAAAACCTGCGTGCAGCCGGTTTGACTACGGTGGTGCTGGTGGGTGAGGAGGGCCTGTGTCAGGTTGCTTCCGATCCTCAAGTCGATACGGTCATGGCCGCGATTGTCGGTGCGGCGGGTTTGCGTCCTACGCTGGCTGCGGTGGAGGCGGGCAAGAAGATTCTCCTGGCCAACAAGGAAGCCTTGGTCATGTCCGGTGCGCTGTTCATGCACGCGGTACGCAAGAGCGGCTCGGTACTGCTGCCGATCGACAGCGAGCACAACGCGATTTTTCAATGCATGCCGCGGGATTTTTCCCGAGGTCTTGGAACCGTCGGGGTGCGCCGGATATTGCTGACGGCCTCCGGCGGTCCGTTCCGGCAGACGCCTTTGGCTCAATTGTCCGATGTTTCTCCCGATCAGGCCTGTGCCCATCCGACGTGGTCGATGGGGCGCAAGATTTCCGTGGATTCGGCGAGCATGATGAACAAGGGGCTGGAGCTGATCGAAGCCTGCTGGCTGTTCGATGCCAAGCCGTCCCAGGTTGAGGTCGTGACACACCCGCAAAGCGTGATTCATTCGCTGGTGGACTATGTGGACGGTTCTGTTTTGGCGCAGTTGGGTAACCCCGACATGCGCACGCCGATCGCCAACGCGCTGGCCTGGCCGGAGCGCATCGATTCCGGTGTAGCGCCGCTGGACCTGTTTGCGGTGGCGCGACTGGACTTCGAGGCGCCCGACGAGGATCGTTTCCCTTGCCTGAGACTGGCCCGCCAGGCAGCCGAGGCCGGCAATAGTGCGCCGGCGATGCTCAATGCGGCCAATGAAGTGGCTGTCGCGGCGTTTCTGGACGGGCGGGTTCGCTATCTGGAAATCGCGAGTATCATCGAAGAAGTGTTGAATCTCGAGCCTGTGGTTGCGGTGGATGATCTCGAGGCGGTGTTCACGGCTGACGCGAAAGCGCGAACCTTGGCACGTCTCTGGTTGAGTCGGCACGGGCGATGAGTGTCATCCGGCATCGAGTCGGATCGCGCTGGATAGGAATGCGGAGAAAGTAGATGAGCGCACTCTATATGATTGTCGGCACCCTGGTAGCGCTGGGTGTGCTGGTTACCTTTCACGAGTTCGGCCACTTTTGGGTCGCGCGTCGCTGTGGGGTCAAGGTGCTGCGCTTCTCCGTGGGCTTCGGTATGCCGCTGTTGCGCTGGCATGACAAGCAAGGCACTGAATTCGTGGTCGCTGCCATTCCTTTGGGTGGCTACGTCAAGATGCTTGACGAACGCGAAGGTGAAGTGCCGGTCGATCAGCTCGATCAGTCGTTCAATCGCAAATCCGTCCGTCAGCGCATCGCCATCGTTTCGGCCGGGCCGATCGCCAACTTTCTGTTGGCACTGGTTTTTTTCTGGGTGCTGGCGATGCTCGGCAGCGAGCAGGTGCGTCCGGTCATCGGCGCGGTCGAGCCTGCAAGTATTGCCGCCAAGGCAGGTTTGGCCCCGGGCCAGGAAATCGTCGCCATTGATGGCGAGCCGACATCGGGCTGGGGCGCGGTGAATCTGCAGCTGGTTCGTCGTCTTGGCGAGAGCGGTACGCTCAAGGTGCTGGTTCGCGAGCAGGGCTCCACCATTGATACGCCTCGTGACTTGGCGTTGGACAGTTGGCTCAAGGGCGCGGATGAGCCCGATCCAATCCGCTCCCTGGGTATTCGCCCTTGGCGTCCGGCCTTGCCGCCGGTCCTGGCTGAAATTGATCCAAAAGGCCCGGCGCAGGGTGCAGGCCTGAAGACCGGTGACCGCTTGCTGGCCCTTGATGGCAAGGCCGTCGATGACTGGCAGCAGGTCGTCGACACCGTTCGTACGCGTCCGGATACCAAGATTTTGCTGCGCGTCGAGCGTGATGGTGCTCAAATCGACGTCCCTGTGACACTGGCCGCTCGCGGGGAGAGCAAGGCACCCAGTGGTTACCTGGGCGCCGGGGTGAAAGCGATCGACTGGCCGCCGGAAATGATCCGCGAGGTCAGTTATGGGCCTCTGGCCGCGATCGGCGAGGGTGCTCGTCGTACTTGGACCATGAGCATACTGACGCTCGATTCGCTTAAGAAAATGTTGTTCGGCGAGCTCTCGGTAAAAAACTTGAGTGGACCGATAACCATTGCTAAAGTGGCGGGCGCTTCTGCCCAGTCGGGCGTCGCTGATTTCCTGAATTTCCTTGCTTATCTGAGTATTAGCCTGGGGGTTCTGAATTTGTTGCCCATTCCTGTACTGGATGGGGGGCATTTGTTGTTCTATCTGATCGAGTGGGCGCGTGGTCGTCCCTTGTCGGATCGGGTACAGGGTTGGGGGATACAGATCGGCATCAGTTTGGTGGTCGGGGTGATGTTGCTTGCCTTGGTCAACGATTTGGGTCGTCTGTAACACTTCGCTGAATTGCGAATCTGCCGCATTTTGCGGCAGTTTGTTTATTGCCAGTTGGAATAAGAAAGGACTTCATGAAACGTCTGCTGCTAACTGCGGTTTTCTCCGTATTGATGATCGCCGAAGTTCACGCCGAGTCCTTCACCATCTCTGATATTCGCGTCAATGGCCTCCAGCGGGTCTCCGCGGGTAGCGTCTTTGGTGCATTGCCGTTGAACGTCGGTGAACAGGCTGATGATCGTCGCCTGGTGGAGTCCACTCGCGCGCTGTTCAAAACCGGGTTCTTTCAAGATATCCAGCTGGGCCGCGATGGCAACGTCCTGGTCATCACGGTAGTCGAGCGCCCGTCGGTCGCCAGTATCGAGATCGAAGGTAACAAGGCGATTTCCACTGAAGACCTGATGAAAGGCCTCAAGCAGTCCGGTCTGGCCGAAGGTGAAATCTTCCAGCGCGCGACCCTCGAAGGCGTGCGTAACGAGCTGCAGCGTCAATATGTCGCCCAGGGCCGCTACTCGGCTACCGTCGACACCGAAGTGGTACCGCAACCGCGTAACCGTGTCGGCCTCAAGGTCAACATCAACGAAGGCACCGTTGCTGCCATCCAGCACATCAACGTGGTGGGCAACACCGTTTTCCCCGATGAAGACCTGATCGATCTGTTCGAACTCAAGACGACCAACTGGCTGTCGTTCTTCAAGAACGATGACAAGTACGCTCGTGAAAAACTGTCCGGTGACCTGGAACGTCTGCGTTCCTACTACCTGGACCGTGGCTATATCAACATGGATATCGCTTCGACCCAGGTGTCCATCACCCCGGACAAGAAGCACGTCTACATCACCGTCAACGTCACCGAAGGCGAGAAGTACACCGTTCGTGACGTCAAGCTCAGCGGCGACCTGAAAGTGCCTGAAGACCAGGTCAAGTCGTTGCTGCTGGTGCAGAAAGGCCAGGTGTTCTCGCGCAAGCTGATGACCACCACCTCCGAACTGATCACCCGGCGCCTGGGTAACGAAGGTTATACCTTCGCCAACGTCAACGGCGTGCCTCAGCCTCACGATGACGACCACACCGTAGACATCACTTTTGCCGTCGATCCGGGCAAGCGTGCCTACGTCAACCGCATCAATTTCCGTGGCAACACCAAGTCCGAAGACGAAGTGCTGCGTCGTGAAATGCGTCAGATGGAAGGCGGCTGGGCTTCGACCTACCTGATCGATCAGTCCAAGACCCGACTTGAACGTCTGGGCTTCTTCAAGGAAGTCAACGTCGAAACCCCGGCGGTTCCAGGCGTCGATGACCAGGTCGACGTGAACTACAGCGTTGAAGAGCAGGCTTCCGGTTCGATCACTGCCAGCGTCGGTTTCGCCCAGAGTGCCGGTTTGATCCTCGGTGGCTCCATCACTCAGAACAACTTCCTCGGTACGGGTAACAAGGTCAGCATCGGCTTGACCCGCAGCGAATACCAGAGCCGCTACAACTTCGGTTATGTCGACCCCTACTGGACTGCCGACGGCGTGAGTCTGGGTTACAACGCCTTCTATCGCACCACTGACTACAAAGACCTCGACGTCGACGTTGCCAGCTATGCCGTAGATAGCCTGGGTGCGGGCGTGAGCGTCGGTTATCCGATCAGCGAAACGTCGCGCCTGACCTTCGGCCTGACAGCGCAGCAGGACAAGATCAAGACGGGCCTGTACACCGTTGACGAGATCTTCGACTTCGTTAACAAGGAAGGCGACAACTACCTGAACTTCAAGGCGTCGGCCGGTTGGTCCGAGTCGACCCTGAACAAAGGTGTACTGGCGACCCGTGGCCACTCCCAAAGCCTCGTACTGGAAACCACGACGCCTGGCAGCGACCTGTCGTTCTTCAAACTCGACTACCGTGGCCAGTTGTTCCAGCCGCTGAGCGACAACTACACCATGCGCCTGCACACCGAGCTGGGCTATGGCGATGGCTACGGTTCGACCGATGGCTTGCCGTTCTATGAAAACTACTATGCTGGTGGTTTCAACTCGGTTCGTGGCTTCAAGGACAGCACCCTGGGTCCTCGCAGTACGCCGAGCCGTGGTACCAATCCGGGCACCGCGTTCGACCCGGACCAGGATCCCCTGCCATTCGGTGGTAACGTGTTGATCCAGGGCGGTGTCGAGGTGCTGTTCCCTCTGCCGTTCGTCAAGGATCAGCGCTCCCTGCGTACCTCGGTATTCTGGGATGTGGGTAACGTGTTCGACTCGCAGTGCAAGGACACCACCAATGCAAACGGTTCGTCGTCCAACACCAAGTGTAATGACATCAGCTTGAGCAACATGGCCAGTTCTGTGGGTGTGGGCGTGACCTGGGTCACCGCACTGGGGCCTCTGAGCTTCGCGTTGGCCATGCCAATCAAGAAACCGGATGAAGCTGAAACTCAAGTGTTCCAATTCTCCCTCGGCCAGACGTTCTAAGCGTCTGACCCAAGATAACGACAACGGATTTGTAGGAGTGCATCGTGCGTAAGTTGACTCAATTGGTTCTGCTGGCTTCCGTACTGGTCGCAGGCCCGGCGTTTGCCGACATGAAAATCGCCGTCCTGAACTATCAAATGGCGCTGCTGGAGTCTGACGCGGCCAAGAAATACGCCGTCGATGCCGAGAAGAAGTTCGGTCCGCAACTGACCAAGCTCAAGACACTGGAAAGCAGTGCCAAAGGCATCCAGGACCGTCTGATGGCCGGTGGCGACAAGATGCAGCAAGGCGAGCGCGAGCGCCTGGAGCTTGAATTCAAGCAAAAGGCCCGTGACTTCCAGTTCCAATCCAAGGAGCTGAACGAAGCCAAGGCCGTTGCTGACCGTGACATGCTCAAGCAGCTCAAGCCGAAACTGGATAGCGCAGTCGAAGAGGTCATCAAGAAAGGTGCTTATGACCTGGTCTTCGAGCGTGGTGCAGTGATTGATGTCAAACCTCAGTATGACATCACTCGCCAGGTTATCGAGCGCATGAATCAGCTGAAGTAATCATGACAGCGACTATAAAGCTCGGCCAATTGGCCGAGTTCCTCGGCGCCACCTTGCGTGGCGACGCAGAGAAGCAAATTACTGGGCTAGCCACTTTGCAAGAGGCTGGCCCAGCTCAGTTGAGCTTTCTGGCAAATCCTCAATACCGTAAATACCTGACGGGCAGTCGGGCCGCAGCGCTGTTGCTGAAGGCTGCTGATGCCGAAGGTTTTGCGGGTGATGTGCTTATCGTGCCCGATCCTTATCTGGCGTACGCACGGATTTCCCATCTGTTCGACCCCAAGCCCAAGGCAACTACCGGGGTTCACCCGACGGCGGTCGTCGCGCCGGATGCAGTGGTTGACCCCACCGCCAGCGTGGGTGCCTTCGCTGTTATCGAAAGTGCAGCGCGTATAGGTGCCGACGTGACCATCGGGGCGCATTGCTTTATCGGTGCGCGCAGCGAGGTTGGTGAGGGTGGCTGGCTGGCCCCGAAAGTCACGCTTTATCACGATGTGCGCATAGGCAAGCGTGTGGTGATTCAGTCGGGCGCAGTTCTGGGTGGCGAAGGCTTCGGCTTTGCCAACGAGAAAGGTGTCTGGCAGAAAATCGCCCAGATTGGTGGTGTTCTGGTAGGTGATGATGTGGAGATCGGCGTCAATACCGCTATCGACCGCGGAGCACTGGCCGATACCATCATTGGTAATGGCGTGAAGCTCGACAACCAGATCCAGATCGCCCACAACGTGCAGATCGGTGATCACACCGCCATGGCTGCCTGTGTGGGGATTTCCGGCAGCACCAAGATCGGCAAGCATTGCATGCTGGCGGGTGGCGTTGGGCTGGTGGGACACATCGAAATTTGCGACAAGGTTTTCATCACCGGGATGACCATGGTGACCCATTCGATTACCGAACCGGGTTCCTATTCTTCCGGTACGGCCATGCAGCCGGCTGCCGAATGGCGCAAAAGCGCGGCACGCATCCGCCAGCTTGATGACATCGCACGCCGGCTCAAGCAACTGGAAAAGCGAACAGGGGAAGTGACCCCTGGCAGTAATGCTTCATCAGATGCCTGATACCATTTCCACATCAAGTGCATACGGCCGCTAGACTGCCTCCTTGATTTGCTAGAGGAACGCGCGTCAGTCGCGCGTTCCCAATCTTTACATAGGCTTCCCCCCGACATGATGGACATCAACGAGATTCGCGAATACCTGCCTCACCGTTACCCGTTCCTGCTGGTGGATCGGGTCGTGGATCTGGATGTGGAAGAGAAGCGCATTCGCGCCTACAAGAATGTCAGCATCAACGAACCGTTCTTCAATGGCCACTTCCCCGCGCACCCAATCATGCCGGGCGTGCTGATCATCGAAGCGATGGCACAGGCTGCCGGTATCCTGGGTTTCAAAATGCTCGACGTGAAACCGGCCGACGGCACCCTGTATTACTTCGTGGGTTCCGACAAGCTACGCTTCCGCCAGCCAGTGTTGCCGGGCGACCAGTTGATCCTGGAGGCCAAGTTCATCAGCTGCAAGCGCCAGATCTGGAAATTCGAATGCCAGGCCTCGGTTGACGGCAAGCCCGTCTGCTCGGCTGAAATCATCTGTGCGGAACGCAAGCTATGAGTTTGATTGACCCTCGTGCAATCATCGATCCGACGGCCGTACTGGCCGACGGCGTCGAGGTTGGCCCTTGGTCGATCATCGGCGCAGGTGTGGAAATCGGCGAGGGGACAGTCATTGGGCCACATGTGATCCTCAAGGGCCCTACCCGGATCGGCAAACACAACCGCATCTACCAGTTTTCCTCGGTGGGCGAAGATACGCCTGACCTGAAATACAAAGGCGAAGAAACTCGCCTGGTGATTGGTGACCACAATGTCATTCGTGAAGGCGTGACCATTCACCGTGGCACCATTCAGGACCGTTCGGAAACGACCCTGGGTGATCACAACCTGATCATGGCCTATGCCCACATCGGCCACGATAGCGTCATTGGCAATCACTGCATCCTGGTCAACAACACTGCATTGGCTGGGCACGTGCACGTGGAAGACTGGGCGATCCTGTCCGGTTTTACCCTGGTTCACCAGTACTGCCATATTGGCGCCCACAGTTTTTCCGGCATGGGCACGGCCATTGGCAAGGACGTTCCAGCCTACGTCACCGTGTTTGGCAACCCGGCTGAAGCGCGCAGCATGAACTTCGAGGGCATGCGCCGCCGTGGTTTCAGTGAAGAGGCGATCCACGCTCTGCGCCGTGCCTACAAGGTGGTGTATCGCCAGGGCCTGACGGTTGAGCAGGCGCTCGCCGAGTTGACCGAGCCTGCTGCCCAGTTCCCCGAAGTCGCAGTGTTCCGCGATTCGATCCAGTGCTCGACCCGCGGCATTACCCGCTGACCATGGCTACTCTGCGTATTGCGCTGGTGGCCGGTGAGGCTTCCGGTGACATTCTGGGTGCTGGTCTCATGCGTGCGCTCAAGGCTCAACATCCGCAAGTCGAGTTCATAGGCGTTGGCGGTCCGCTGATGCAGGCCGAAGGCCTGACTTCGTACTTCCCGATGGAGCGTCTCTCGGTCATGGGCCTGGTGGAAGTGCTCGGTCGACTGCGCGAGTTGCTCAAGCGCCGCAAGCAATTGATCGCCGACCTGATCGCCGCGAAGCCGGATGTGTTCATCGGCATTGATGCCCCGGACTTCAACCTCAATATCGAACTCAAGCTGCGTCAGGCCGGGATCAAGACCGTGCACTACGTCAGTCCGTCGGTGTGGGCATGGCGACAGAAGCGCGTGCTGAAGATCCGCGAAGGCTGCGACCTGATGCTGACGCTGTTCCCGTTCGAAGCAAAATTCTATGAAGAGAAGGGCGTCCCGGTGCGGTTTGTCGGGCATTCCCTGGCCGATGCGATTCCGTTGGAAGCCGATCGTGGCGCCGCACGTGCAGCACTGGGTTTGCCTGACGGCCCCCTGGTTGCGCTGATGCCTGGCAGTCGCGGTGGCGAAGTGGGGCGTTTGGGGGCATTGTTCCTCGACACCGCCCAGCGCCTGCGCGCCATGCGTCCGGGTGTACGGTTCGTGATGCCTTGCGCCAGCCCGGAGCGCCGCCAGCAACTGGAAGCGTTGCTGGTGGGCCGTGACCTGCCACTGACCCTGCTTGATGGCAAATCGCATCTGGCGTTGGCCGCCTGCGACGCGGTCTTGATCGCATCCGGCACCGCAACCCTTGAAGCGCTGTTGTACAAGCGGCCGATGGTTGTTGCCTATCGTCTGGCGCCGCTGACGTTCTGGATTCTCAAGCGCATGGTCAAGAGTCCCTACGTGTCGTTGCCGAATCTGTTGGCCCAGCGTCTGCTGGTGCCCGAGTTGTTACAGGACGATGCCACGGTCGAGGCGTTGGCCCAAACGCTCTCGCCGCTGATCGAAGGTGGCGAAGAGCAGACCCGCGGTTTCGACGAAATTCACCGGACTCTGCGTCTGGATGCCTCCAACCAGGCTGCGGACGCAGTGCTGAAACTGATCGGCCAAGGACAATGACCAGGAAAAACATGCAAATGGGTCTGGATTTTACCCTCGTCGCCGAAGTCGAAGACCTGGTGGCCGGCGTTGATGAAGTCGGCCGCGGCCCCCTGTGCGGTGCCGTGGTCACGGCGGCGGTGATTCTCGATCCGAACCGTCCCATCCTCGGGCTGAACGATTCGAAGAAGCTCACCGAAGCGCGCCGCGAAAAGCTCTACGACGAAATCTGCGAGAAGGCCCTGAGCTGGTGTATAGCGCGCGCCGAAGTCGAAGAAATCGACGAGTTGAACATTCTCCATGCCACCATGTTGGCGATGCAGCGTGCGGTCGAAGGCCTGCACATTCAACCAAAACTGGCGATGATTGACGGTAACCGTTGCCCGAAGTTGTCCATGCGTGCTGAAGCGGTGGTGCAGGGCGATGCCAAGGTGCCGGCCATTGCGGCAGCATCGATCCTGGCCAAGGTCAGCCGGGACCGTGAAATGGCGGCGTTCGAACTGATTTACCCGGGGTATGGCATCGGTGGCCACAAAGGCTATCCGACGCCCGTTCATCTGGAAGCGCTGTCGCGCCTGGGGCCGACCCCCATCCACCGTCGCTCGTTCGCCCCTGTGCGATCGGCGTACGAGGCACGCGAAAGCCTGATCGAGAGTTAGTCACGAGGCTGATTTTTTTTGCCAAGGCCCGGTACAATCCGGGCCTTGTTGTTTTTACGTTTCTGAACAGGATCACTATGCCGGCTTCATTCGTTCACCTGCGCCTGCACACTGAATTTTCCCTGGTCGACGGTCTTGTGCGGATCAAACCGCTGGTCAAGACCCTGGTTGCCATGGGCATGCCTGCCGTCGCGGTGACCGACCAGAACAACATGTGCTCCCTGGTCAAGTTCTATAAAAATGCCATGGGTGCGGGGATCAAGCCGATCTGCGGCGCCGACTTGTGGCTGGCGAACAAGGACCCGGATGCCCCGCTGAGCCGCATCAGCCTGTTGGTGATGAACCCGCTGGGTTATCGCAACCTGACCGAGTTGATCTCCCGAGGCTTTCTAGATGGCCAGCGTAACGGCATGGTCATCGTCGAGCGTGAGTGGGTAGCAGAGGCCAGTGAAGGCCTGATCATGCTGTCGGCGGCGAAAGAGGGCGAGATCGGACAGGCCCTGGTCAGCGGCAACCCTGAAGAAGCCGAAGCCCTGGCGCGCGAATGGATGGCGGTATTTACGGACCGCTTCTATCTGGAAATCCAGCGCACCAATCGTGTCAACGATGAAGAGCAATTGCACGGCGCGGTGGCATTGGCCGATAAACTCGGCGCGCCTCTGGTGGCGACCAACGATGTGCGCTTCATCAAACAGGGCGACTTCGAAGCTCACGAAACCCGGGTCTGCATCGGCGAGGGGCGTGCGCTCGACGACCCTCGGCGCTCAAAGAACTACAGCGACCAGCAGTACCTCAAAAGCGCCGAGGAAATGGCTGAGCTGTTCAGCGACATACCCGAAGCGCTGGAAAATACCGTCGAGATTGCAAAGCGCTGCAACATCGACGTGAAGCTGGGCAAGCACTTCCTGCCAGACTTTCCTACCCCCAATGGGATGGGGATTGACGATTACCTGCGCCACGTTTCCTACGAAGGCCTGGAAGAGCGTCTGGCGGTGTTGTGGCCCAAGGACACCACGCCCAACTACGAAGAGAAGCGCCAGGTCTACCTCGACCGCCTGAAATTCGAACTGGATATCATCATCCAGATGGGGTTCCCCGGTTACTTCCTCATCGTTATGGACTTCATCAAGTGGGCCAAGAACAACGGTGTACCGGTGGGCCCGGGCCGGGGATCGGGTGCTGGATCGCTGGTGGCCTACGTGCTGAAGATCACCGATCTCGATCCGCTGGCCTATGACCTGCTGTTCGAACGTTTCCTCAACCCGGAACGGGTTTCCATGCCCGACTTCGACGTCGACTTCTGCATGGACGGGCGCGACCGGGTGATCGAGTACGTGGCGGATGCCTACGGTCGAAACGCGGTGAGCCAGATCATCACGTTCGGCACCATGGCCGCCAAGGCGGTAGTGCGAGATGTGGCGCGGGTGCAGGGCAAGTCCTACGGCCTGGCGGATCGCCTGTCGAAGATGATTCCGTTCGAAGTCGGCATGACCCTGGAGAAAGCCTACGAGCAGGAAGAAATCCTCCGTGATTTCCTCAAGGTCGATGAAGACGCCAAGGAAATCTGGGACATGGCGCTCAAGCTCGAGGGCGTCTGCCGTGGTACCGGTAAACATGCCGGTGGTGTGGTGATCGCGCCGACCAAGCTCACCGATTTCTCACCGATTGCCTGTGATGAAGAAGGCGGCGGCCTGGTGACCCAGTTCGACAAGGACGACGTGGAGGCCGCCGGCCTGGTGAAGTTCGACTTCCTTGGCTTGCGGACTCTGACGATCATCAAGTGGGCGATGGAGACCATCAACCGCGAACAGGCCAAACAAGGCCTGGATGACCTGAACATCGATTTCATCCCGCTCGATGACAAGAAAACCTACGACCTGCTGCAAAAAGCCGAGACCACGGCGGTGTTCCAGCTTGAATCGCGGGGCATGAAGGAGCTGATCAAAAAACTCAAGCCCGACTGCCTCGAAGACCTCATCGCATTGGTGGCGCTGTTCCGTCCGGGCCCTTTGCAATCGGGCATGGTGGACGACTTCATCAACCGCAAACACGGTCGCGCCGAGCTGGCCTACCCGCATTCGGACTACCAGTACGAAGGCCTGAAGCCGGTACTGGCACCGACCTACGGCATCATCCTGTACCAGGAACAGGTGATGCAGATCGCCCAGGTCATGGCCGGCTACACCCTCGGCGGCGCGGACATGCTGCGTCGAGCCATGGGTAAGAAAAACCCGAGGAAATGGCCAAACAACGCGGCGGTTTCATCGAGGGTTGCGCCAGCAATAATATCGATGCCGACCTGGCCGGTAACATTTTCGACCTGGTGGAAAAATTCGCCGGTTATGGCTTCAACAAATCCCACTCCGCCGCTTATGGTCTGGTGTCATACCAGACTGCATGGCTGAAGACGCACCACCCGGCGCCTTTCATGGCGGCGGTGCTCTCGGCGGATATGCACAACACCGACAAGGTCGTGACCTTGATCGAAGAAGTGCGCAGCATGAAGTTGCGCCTCGATGCGCCGGATGTGAACGCGTCGGAGTTCAAATTCACCGTGAACGACGAGGGCCGGATCATTTATGGCCTGGGGGCGATCAAAGGGGTGGGTGAAGGCCCGGTCGAGGCAATCACCGAGGCTCGGCAGGATGGTCCGTTCAAGGACCTGTTCGACTTCTGCGCCCGTGTCGACCTCAAGCGCGTCAACAAACGGACCCTTGATGGTTTGATTCGTAGCGGTGCCCTGGATCGTCTGGGCCCCTACTTTCACGACGAGGTGAAAGCCTATCAGGCAAACATCGACCGTAATCGCGCGGTGTTGCTGACGGGCCTGGAAGAGGCCATCAAGGCCGCCGAACAAACCGCCAGGACCCACGACAGTGGGCACGCGGACCTGTTCGGCGGGTTGTTTGTCGAGGAAGACTCCGATGTCTACGCCAATCATCGCAACGCCAAGGAACTGACCCTCAAGGAACGGCTCAAAGGCGAGAAGGACACGCTGGGCCTGTACCTGACCGGGCATCCAATCGACGAATACGAAGGCGAGATCCGACGGTTTGCCCGTCAGCGCATCATCGACCTGAAGCCCGCGCGCGACACCCAGACCGTGGCGGGCATGATCATCGCCCTGCGGGTGATGAAAAACAAAAAGGGCGACAAGATGGGATTCATCACCCTGGACGATCGCTCGGGTCGCATTGAAGCCTCGCTGTTCGCCGATGCGTTCCATTCGGCGCAAGCGCTGTTGCAGACTGATGCAATGGTGGTGGTCGAAGGTGAAGTGAGCAACGACGACTTCTCCGGTGGCTTGCGGCTGCGGGTCAAGCGGGTGATGAGCATGGAAGATGCGCGCACCAACCTGGCCGAAAGCCTGCGCCTGAAAGTCCAGACCGAGGACCTCAAGGGTGATCAGCTACGCTGGTTGGGCGACCTGTTCAAGCGTCACCGAGGTGCGTGCCCGATCACCATGGAGTACACCAGCCCCGATGCGAAGGCTTTGTTGCAGTTTGGTGAAGGCTGGCGGATAGACCCGGCGGATGCGTTGATTCAAGCCTTGCGTGACCAGTTCGGGCGAGACAACGTCTTCCTCCAATACCGATGACGGGCAGTGCCATCACTTTGCCCTGATCCAAACCGATTTTTAATCTCGACCTGAACGCGCCTCTCCCTTAAGGTAGGGCGCGAATAGACAACCGGCCGGCCCAAGCTCTCTTGGTGGTCGACCCAAGACGGACGCCTATGAACCCGAATTTTCTAGATTTCGAACAGCCGATCGCCGACCTGCAAGCCAAGATCGAAGAGTTGCGCTTGGTCGGTAACGACAATTCGCTGAATATCGGCGATGAGATCTCCCGCCTGCAGGACAAAAGCAAGACCTTGACCGAGGACATCTTCGGCAAGCTGACCAGCTGGCAGATCGCGCGTCTGGCGCGTCACCCCAAGCGCCCGTACACCCTGGATTACATCGAGCACATCTTCACCGAGTTCGACGAGTTGCACGGCGACCGTCATTTCTCCGACGACGCTGCCATCGTTGGCGGTGTTGCCCGTCTGGATGACCAGCCGGTGATGATCATCGGTCACCAGAAAGGCCGTGAAGTGCGCGAGAAGGTTCGCCGCAACTTCGGCATGCCGCGTCCGGAAGGCTACCGCAAGGCCTGCCGCCTGATGGAAATGGCCGAACGCTTCAAAATGCCGATCCTGACCTTCATCGACACGCCGGGCGCCTACCCTGGCATCGACGCCGAAGAGCGCAACCAGAGCGAAGCGATCGCCTGGAACCTGCGCGTCATGGCTCGCCTGAAAACCCCAATCATCGCCACCGTGATCGGTGAGGGTGGTTCCGGTGGTGCACTGGCCATTGGTGTCTGCGATCAGTTGAACATGCTGCAGTACTCGACCTACGCCGTGATTTCCCCGGAAGGTTGCGCATCGATTCTGTGGAAAACCGCCGAAAAAGCACCGGATGCCGCCGAAGCCATGGGTATCACTGCCGAACGCCTCAAAGGCCTGGGTATCGTCGACAAGGTCATCGGTGAGCCATTGGGCGGCGCTCATCGCGACCCAGCCGCTGCCGCCGCCTCGATCCGTGCCGAACTGAGCTCGCAACTGGCGATGCTCAAGAAGTTCGATAACGAGGCACTGCTGGCCCGTCGTTATGAGCGTCTGATGAGCTACGGCCTGTAACAGGCTTCGCTTCATCCTTGTGGGAGCGGGCTTGCTCGCGATGGCGGTGTGTCATACAACATCTGTGTTGATTGATACACCGCCATCGCGGGCAAGCCCGCTCCCACTTTTGTTTGGTGTATGCACAGATTGATATGAGCCAGCCCATGCCTGATTTAGCCACCCGGCTTCTGCGCACTCTCGCTCCGTGGCGCAATGCCGCAACCTGGCGCATCGCCTTCTCCGGTGGCCTCGATTCCACCGTTCTGCTGCACCTGCTGGCTTCGCTGGCTCAATCCCATTCTTTGCCGCCCCTTGCGGCCATCCACATTCATCACGGGCTTCAATCCGTCGCCGATGCCTGGCCGCAACACTGCCAGTGGGTGTGCGACGGCCTGAGTGTGCCTCTCCAAATCGTCCGTGTTCAGGTCCAGCCCGGCGCCAGCCTCGAGCAAGCAGCCCGCGCCGCTCGGTATACGGCGTTTATTGAGGCCACCCTGGCTGATGAGCTGCTGCTGACCGGCCAGCACCGTGACGATCAGGCCGAAACCCTGTTGTTCCGCTTGTTGCGCGGGGCGGGGGTCAGGGGGTTGTCCGGGATGCCGCGCCAGCGTTCGTTGGGGCAGGGCAATCTGCTGCGCCCGCTGCTCGATGTCTCGCGAGTGGAACTGGAGGCTTACGCGCTCGAGCATCACCTGAGCTGGATCGAAGACCCCTCCAATCAGGATCGGCAATACTCGCGCAACTTTCTGCGCCACCAAGTGATTCCCCTGATGTCCGAACCCTGGCCGCAGGCAGTGGCGAACATGGTCCGCAGCGCGGCGCATCTGAGTGAAGCCCAGGCCTTGCTGGATGAACTGGCGCTTATCGACCTGGCACAGGTGAGCACCATCGGTGAATTCGATTGGCTCGGTGTGCCTTCGCTTGAGTTGTCGCCGCTGGCATCGCTGTCCGAGGCTCGCCAGCGCAATGCCCTGCGCTATTGGCTCGGTGCGCGGACACGCCTGCCGGACACTGACCATTGGTCGGGTTGGCAGGATTTGCGCGATGCCTCAGGTGATGCCCATCCGGTATGGCGACTGGCTGACGGTGAACTGCATCGGGCGGGAGGACGGATCTGGTGGCTGTCGGGAGGTTGGCTAAGTCCGCCATCGGCTGTCGGGGACTGGACTGATCCTTCGCAGCCCCTGCCGTTGCCGCATAACGGTATGCTGATGTTCGCGGGCCCGGCGCCTGAGGGGCCCCTGCAGATTCGCTATCGGGAAGGAGGGGAGGTGATGCGCCTGCCTGATCGCGGTCACCGGGATTTGAAGCGCTTGCTGAACGAGCGAAGTGTTCCTGGATTTGTCCGTGGCAGATTGCCGCTGCTGTATGGCGGCGAGCATTTGTTGGCGGTGGCCAGCCTGCCGGGGTTGAACGGCCATGTGCAGGCCGGTTGGCTTTTGCATTGGCAGCCACCTGGCGAAGATCAAGGTTTGAGCTGAAAGGGGCTTTCCGGTAGACTACGCTCCCTTCTTGATACAACTTCTGTGGATTCGCCTGAATTGCAGGAGTTGCCGATTACCAAGCAGTCTTTGCTGGGCGATTCCAAAAAATGTGTAGCGAACAACGAACCGGAGTTTCATCTCCCGGTCTGTCACAACGCGGCGGTTTTTTTGAAAGGTGCACTGTGATTAATGCAGGTGATCGGGGGCTTCGGCCTTCCTTCGCTTTCCCCGGCGGCTCGGACCGCTTTAACGCAGACTTCTAGGGTTTTTCATGACGCGCTACATATTCGTCACGGGCGGTGTTGTTTCTTCTTTGGGGAAAGGCATTGCATCGGCATCATTGGCGGCCATCCTGGAGGCGCGGGGGCTTAAGGTCACCATGCTGAAGCTGGACCCGTACATCAACGTCGACCCGGGCACCATGAGCCCGTTCCAGCACGGCGAAGTGTTCGTCACCCATGACGGCGCCGAGACCGACCTGGACCTGGGCCACTACGAGCGGTTCATCCGCACGACCATGACCCAGAACAACAACTTCACCACCGGCCGTGTCTATGAGCACGTGCTGCGCAAAGAGCGCCGTGGTGATTACCTGGGCGCGACCATCCAGGTCATTCCGCACATTACCGACGAAATCAAGCGCCGGATCATCAAGGGCGCTGGCGATGCCGACGTGGCGATGGTCGAGATCGGTGGCACCGTGGGTGACATCGAATCCCAGCCGTTCCTCGAAGCCATCCGCCAGTTGCGTTTCGAGGTCGGCGCCAAGCGCGCGATGCTGATGCACCTGACCCTGGTGCCGTACATCGCCACCGCCGGTGAAACCAAAACCAAGCCAACCCAGCACTCGGTCAAGGAACTGCGTTCCATCGGCCTGCAACCTGACGTGCTGGTCTGCCGCTCCGATCACCCGATCGACGTTTCCTCGCGTCGCAAGATCGCGCAATTCACCAACGTTGAAGAACGTGCGGTGATCGCGCTGGAAGACGCCGACACCATCTACAAGATCCCGGGCATTCTGCACTCGCAAGGCCTGGATGATTTTGTCGTCGAGCGTTTCGGCCTGCAATGCGGCGGTGCCGATCTGTCCGAGTGGGACGCCGTGGTCGATGCCAAGCTCAACCCGGAGCACGAAGTCACCATCGCCATGGTCGGCAAGTACATGGAACTGCTGGATGCCTACAAATCGCTGATCGAAGCGATGAGCCATGCCGGTATCAGCAATCGCACCAAGGTGAACCTGCGCTACATCGACTCCGAAGACATCGAAAACCAGGGTACCGCGCTGCTCGAAGGTGTCGACGCGATCCTGGTTCCAGGCGGCTTCGGTCTGCGTGGCGTGGAAGGCAAGATCACCGCCGTTCAGTACGCTCGCGAGAACAAGGTCCCGTACCTGGGTATCTGTCTGGGCATGCAGGTGGCGGTGATTGAGTTCGCTCGTAACGTCATGGGCTGGAAAGACGCCAACTCCACCGAGTTCGATCGCACCAGCGGTCATCCGGTCGTGGGTCTGATCACCGAGTGGGAAGACGCCACCGGCGCCGTCGAAACCCGTACCGAAACCTCCGACCTGGGCGGCACCATGCGCCTGGGTGCCCAGGATTGCCTGCTCGAAGCCGGCTCGAAGGTTCACGACTGCTATGGCAAGGACGTGATCGTCGAGCGTCATCGTCACCGTTACGAAGTGAACAACAACCTGCTGCCGCAAATCATGGAAGCGGGCCTGAAAATCTCCGGCCGTTCCGGTGATGGTGCGCTGGTAGAAGTGGTCGAGGCTGCGGATCACCCATGGTTCGTCGCTTGCCAGTTCCACCCTGAGTTCACCTCGACGCCTCGCGACGGTCACCCGTTGTTCAGCGGTTTCGTCAAGGCTGCCTTGGCTCAACACCAGAAGAAGGCTTGAACCTTATGGCGCAGAAGATCATCCGTGTAGGCGATATCGAGATTGCCAACGACAAGCCAATGGTGCTGTTCGGTGGCATGAACGTGCTGGAAAGCCGCGACATGGCGATGCAGGTCTGCGAAGAGTACGTAAAGGTGACCGAGAAACTCGGCATCCCTTACGTATTCAAGGCCAGTTTCGACAAGGCCAACCGTTCCTCCGTGACCTCTTACCGGGGCCCCGGCCTGGAAGAGGGCATGCGGATTTTCCAGGACATCAAGCAAGCCTTTGGCGTGCCGATCATCACTGACGTGCATGAACCTGAGCAGGCCGCGCCCGTCGCTGAAGTCTGCGACATCATCCAGCTGCCGGCCTTCCTGTCGCGCCAGACTGACCTGGTGGTCGCGATGGCCAGGACTGGCGCGGTGATCAACATCAAGAAAGCCCAGTTCCTCGCCCCTCAGGAAATGAAACACATCCTGAACAAGTGCGTGGAAGCGGGTAACGATCAGTTGATCCTCTGCGAGCGCGGTTCGAGCTTCGGCTACAACAACCTGGTCGTCGACATGCTGGGTTTCGGCATCATGAAGCAGTTCGAATACCCGGTGTTCTTCGACGTGACCCACGCGCTGCAAATGCCCGGTGGTCGCTCCGACTCCGCTGGCGGTCGCCGTGCCCAGGTCACCGACCTGGCCAAGGCCGGCATGAGCCAGTCACTGGCTGGCCTGTTCCTCGAGGCCCATCCGGATCCGGATAACGCCAAATGCGACGGCCCTTGCGCCTTGCGCCTGGACAAACTGGAGCCATTCCTGGCCCAGCTCAAGGCTTTGGACGAACTGGTGAAGAGTTTTCCGACGGTAGAAACCGCGTAATCCTCAATTCTCCGGTATCGTATCGCACGATTTAACGCTCAGGCCCTCGGGCCTGGGCGTTATCGTCCGCAAGTCTGCCCCGCTGCACATCACTTGCCGACGGTAGAAGTTTTCCTCTAGCTGCGTCGTTTTCGTCAACTTTGGAGTGTTTACAACAATGGCTAAAATCGTCGACATCAAAGGTCGTGAAGTTCTCGACTCCCGTGGCAACCCCACCGTGGAAGCGGACGTGCTTCTCGATAACGGCATCATCGGTAGCGCCTGCGCGCCGTCCGGTGCTTCCACTGGCTCGCGTGAAGCGCTCGAGCTGCGTGATGGCGACAAGAGCCGTTACCTGGGCAAAGGCGTCCTGAAAGCCGTTGCCAACATCAACGGCCCGATCCGCGACCTGCTCAAGGGCACCGATCCAAGCGACCAGAAAGCGCTGGACCTGGCGATGATCAAGCTCGACGGCACCGACAACAAAGGTTCTCTGGGCGCCAACGCTATCCTCGCCGTTTCCCTGGCCGCAGCCAAGGCCGCCGCCCAGGACCAGGACCTGCCACTGTACGCACACATTGCCAACCTGAACGGCACCCCGGGTGTCTACTCGATGCCGGTTCCGATGATGAACATCATCAACGGCGGCGAGCACGCCGATAACAACGTCGACATCCAGGAGTTCATGGTTCAGCCGGTTGGCGCCAAGTCTTTCTCGGAAGGCTTGCGCATGGGCACCGAGATTTTCCATCACCTCAAAGCCGTGCTGAAGGCCCGTGGCCTGAGCACTGCCGTGGGTGACGAAGGTGGTTTCGCACCGAACCTGGCGTCCAACGAAGACGCGCTGAAAGTCATCTCCGAAGCCGTGGCCAACGCCGGTTACAAGCTGGGCACCGACGTGACCCTGGCACTGGACTGCGCCGCCAGCGAATTCTACGAAGACGGCAAGTACAACCTGTCCGGCGAAGGCCAGGTTTTCACCGCGGAAGGTTTCGCCGATTACCTCAAGGGGCTGACCGAGCGTTACCCGATCATCTCCATCGAAGACGGCCTGGACGAATCGGACTGGGCAGGCTGGAAGATCCTCACCGACAAGATCGGCGAGAAGACCCAACTGGTCGGGGACGACTTGTTCGTGACCAACACCAAGATCCTGAAAGAGGGCATCGATAAAAAGATCGCCAACTCGATCCTGATCAAGTTCAACCAGATCGGCACCCTGACCGAAACCCTGGAAGCCATCCAGATGGCCAAGGCTGCTGGTTACACCGCCGTCATCTCGCACCGCTCGGGCGAAACCGAAGATTCGACCATCGCCGACCTGGCGGTGGGCACTTCGGCTGGCCAGATCAAGACCGGTTCCCTGTGCCGTTCCGATCGCGTCTCCAAGTACAACCAACTGCTGCGTATCGAAGAGCAGTTGAACGGCAAAGCCAAGTACAACGGCCGCAGCGAATTCCGCAGCTGATGTAAAAAAAACAACGGATTATGTCGAAAAACTCGCTACAACGAGGTTTTAGGCACTAATCTGATGCCTTGAAAGCACAAGCCTGGATCATCCAGGCTTCGTGCTATCAGACCTTTTGTTTTGTTATGGCTGTCTTTTTTCACTGGATACCCGGATTTCGATGCGCAGTCCCAATTGGTTGTTTCTCGTCTTGCTTCTGCTGCTGGCTGGCCTGCAATACCGCCTATGGGTGGGAAACGGCAGCCTGGCGCAAGTGGCCGAGCTGACTCAGCAGATCGCGGATCAGCACGCTGAAAACGAAGGGTTGCTGGAGCGCAATCGGGTGATGGACGCCGAAGTCAGTGAACTGAAAAAAGGCATGGAGACCGTTGAAGAGCGGGCTCGTCATGAGCTGGGCATGGTCAAGGACGGTGAAACCCTTTACCAGTTGGCTCAATGAGCACCCCACTACCGGCCTTCTGGGCCGTGATTCCTGCCGCGGGCGTTGGTGCCCGTATGGCCGCGGACCGTCCCAAGCAATATCTGCAATTGGGCGGGCGCACAATTCTCGAACACAGCCTTGGCTGTTTCCTTGATCACCCGGCCCTCAAGGGGTTGGTGGTCAGTCTTGCTGTCGACGATCCCTACTGGCCCAACCTCGCTTGCGCCGGTGATTTGCGCATTCAACGGGTTGACGGTGGCGCCGAACGTTCCGGCTCGGTGCTCAATGCCTTGTTGCACTTGCATGCACTGGGCGCAGGCGATGAAGATTGGGTGCTGGTACACGATGCCGCACGGCCCAATCTAAGTCGTGACGACCTGGACACGTTGTTGTCCGAGCTGGCTGACGATCCGGTCGGTGGCCTGCTGGCGGTTCCGGCTCGCGATACCTTGAAACGCGTCGACAAGCACGGTCGGGTGGTTGAAACCGTGGATCGCAGCGTGATCTGGCAGGCGTATACGCCGCAGATGTTCCGCCTCGGCGCGTTGCATCGGGCGTTGGCCGACAGCCTGGTGGCGGATGCGGTCATTACCGACGAGGCGTCGGCCATGGAGTGGGCGGGGCAGGCACCGCGGCTGATCGAAGGCCGTTCCGATAACCTCAAGGTCACTCGACCCGAGGACCTGGAGTGGTTGCGGCAGCGGTGGGCTAACAGGTACTGATTGTGTGGCTGTGGTGTCAGGTCTGCCGCCATCGTCGGAACGCCGCCCGGAGCAAGCTCGCTCCTACAGGGCTCGCGTCGAACTCAACTCTGTAGGAGCGGGCTTGCTCCGGGCGGCGTTCCGACGATGGCGTCGGTCCTGCCAACCCAATATTCTGCTGACTCACTCCCCTCGATACTCAGGCCGCTGCGCCAACCCTTCCTTCAAGTAATCCACCAACTTGCGCACCTTCGGCGACAGATGCCTTTGCTGTGGATAGAGCGCCCAAACCGCCGTGTTCGGGGGCTGATGCGCTTCGAGCAATGAAATCAGCGCCCCACTTTTCAGGTGCTCAAGCACGTAATAGTCCGGCAACTGACACAGCCCCACCCCCTGCAGCGTCGCATCCAGCACGGCTTGCCCACTGTTGCAGCGCCAGTTTCCCTGTACACGCTGCGAAAACTCCCGCCCGTTCTGCTCCAGTTGCCAGAGGTCCGAGCTGCCGACCAGGCAGTTATGGCGGCTCAATTCCGAAAGGCTATGTGGGCGACCGTAACGCTCCAGGTAGGACGGCGAGGCGCACAGGTACATGCGTCGCGGCGCCAGTCGCGTGGCCACCAGGCGTGAGTCCTGCAAGCGGCCGAGGCGGATCGCCAAGTCCAGCCCTTCATGGACAAGGTCGAGCTGACGGTTGCTCAGTTCGATGTCGATGCGCAGTTGCGGATACAGGCCCATGAAGCGCGTGACCAGCGGCACGATGAAGCGCTCGCCGTAGGCCACGGCGCAGGTCATGCGCAGCATGCCCTTGGGTTCGCTGGTCAGATCGCCGACCGCACGCAGTGCTTCTTCGCGGCCATCCTGCAAACGCTGGCAATGTTGCAGGAAGGTTTGCCCGGCCTCGGTCAATGTGACACGGCGAGTGCTGCGGTAGAGCAGGCGAGTTTGCAAGCGCTCTTCGAGTCGTACGATCTGGCGACTGATGTGGGAAGAAGAAACTCCGAGCCGCTCGGCGGCCGCCGTGAACTGGCTGCACTCGGCAACGGCCACAAATTCGTCGATGCCTTCCCAGCGATTTTCAGACATCTGTGATTATCCCTATAGGGCAATAATGTTTTGCTTTTGTCTGGATTATTCACTGTAGTGCAGTGGATTACACTGATTGTCTCGTTTTTATTCACTGGAGCATTCACATGATCAAGTCCCGCGCCGCCGTAGCCTTCGAGGCCAAGAAGCCCCTCGAAATCGTAGAAGTCGATGTCGCCATGCCCAAGGCCGGTGAAGTGCTGCTGCGCGTAGTGGCCTCCGGTGTTTGCCACACCGACGCCTACACCCTGTCGGGCGCTGATCCGGAAGGTATCTTCCCGTCGATTCTGGGCCATGAAGGTGGCGCCGTGGTCGAAGCCATTGGTGAAGGCGTGACTTCCGTCGCCGTGGGCGATCATGTCATTCCGCTGTACACCCCGGAATGCCGCCAATGCAAATTCTGCCTGTCGGGCAAAACCAACCTGTGCCAGGCGATTCGTGCGACCCAGGGCAAGGGCCTGATGCCGGACGGTACTTCGCGTTTTTCCTACAAAGGTGAAACGATTTTCCACTACATGGGAACCTCGACTTTCTCCGAGTACACCGTGCTGCCGGAAATTTCCGTGGCCAAGATTGCCAAGGAAGCACCGCTGGAAAAAGTCTGCCTGCTGGGTTGTGGTGTGACGACGGGCATCGGCGCCGTGTTGAATACCGCCAAGGTGAAACCAGGTGATACCGTGGCGATTTTTGGTCTCGGCGGCATCGGTCTTTCCGCCGTGATCGGCGCGGTCAAAGCCAAGGCGGCACGGATCATTGCCATCGACATCAACCCGGCCAAGTTCGAAATCGCCAAACAATTGGGTGCAACCGATTGTGTAAACCCGAAAGACTTCGACCGTCCGATCCAGGAAGTCATCGTCGACATGACTGACGGTGGCGTCGACTTTTCCTTCGAGTGCATCGGCAATGTGCAACTCATGCGCGCGGCGCTCGAGTGCTGCCATAAGGGCTGGGGTGAGTCGGTGATCATTGGCGTGGCCGGTGCCGGCCAGGAGATCTCAACCCGTCCTTTCCAACTGGTGACCGGTCGCGTTTGGCGCGGTTCGGCATTCGGTGGGGTACGCGGCCGGACCGAGTTGCCAAGCTACGTGGAAATGTCCGAAACCGGCGAAATCCCGCTGGATACCTTCATCACCCACACCATGGGCCTGGAAGATATCAACAAGGCCTTCGACCTGATGCATGAAGGAAAAAGCATCCGCTCCGTCATTCATTTCTAAGAAGCGGCCGTGAGCGACAGGCTGCAAGCTGCAAGTGAGGGCGTCTCTGCTTGCAGCTTCCGGCGTGTGGCTTGCTGCTGGGAGAGCATCCATGAATCTAGAAAATATCTCCTGCCAGAAAAGCTTCGGCGGCTGGCACAAGCGTTATCGTCATCGCTCTGAAACGCTGGGATGCGACATGGTATTTGCCGTCTACCTGCCGCCGCAGGCGGAGCAAGGGGGCAAGTTGCCGGTGTTGTACTGGTTGTCCGGCCTGACCTGCACCGATGAAAACTTCATGCAGAAGGCCGGCGCCATGCGCATGGCGGCCGAACTGGGGCTGATCATCGTTGCGCCGGACACCAGCCCGCGCGGCGCCGATGTGCCGGGTGATCCGGACGGTGCCTGGGATTTCGGTCTCGGTGCCGGGTTCTACCTGAACGCCACGCAGGAACCCTGGTCGCGACACTATCGGATGCATGACTATGTCGTGCAGGAATTGCCTGCCTTGGTCGAAGCGCATTTCCCAGCGTCGGACAAACGCGGCATCAGCGGTCACTCCATGGGAGGGCATGGTGCGCTGGTCTGCGCGCTGCGCAACCCGGGGCGTTACCTCTCGGTGTCGGCGTTTTCACCGATCAACAATCCGATGGACTGCCCATGGGGACAGAAGGCCTTTTCCCGATATCTGGGAGAGGACCGTTCCAAGTGGCGGGAGTGGGATGCCTGTGCGTTGATCGCCGAGGCTGGTGAGAAGCTGCCGCTGTTGGTTGACCAGGGTGATCGCGATGATTTCCTGAGCAACCAGCTCAAGCCTGAGGCGTTGCAGCAGGCAGCGAAACAGGCGGGTCATCCCCTGACGTTGCGCCTGCAACCGGGCTATGACCATAGCTATTTCTTCATCGCCAGTTTCATCGACGACCACTTGCAGCATCACGGACGCGCCCTGAACGCCTAATGCAGGTAGAATCACGCCCTGACAAAAATCGGGGCGTTTTTTTATGCGTATTGGCCACGGCTATGATGTGCACCGTTTCGCTGAAGGCGATTTCATTACACTGGGCGGCGTGCGCATTGCACACGGCTTCGGTCTGCTCGCCCATTCCGACGGTGACGTCCTGCTGCACGCCTTGAGCGATGCCCTGCTTGGCGCGGCTGCGCTGGGCGATATCGGCAAGCATTTCCCCGATACAGACCCTACATTCAAGGGCGCCGACAGCCGCGTGCTGTTGCGTCACGTTGTCGCGTTGATCCACGCCAAAGGCTGGAAAGTCGGCAACGTCGACAACACCATCGTTGCCCAGGCACCGAAAATGGCCCCGCATATCGAATCGATGCGCGCGCTGATCGCCGCGGATCTCCAAGTTGAACTGGACCAAGTGAACGTGAAAGCCACCACCACTGAAAAGCTCGGTTTCGTCGGTCGTGAAGAGGGCATTGCCGTGCACTCCGTTGCCCTGTTGCTGCGCGCATGAACGAACTGCAATTGCTTGGCCCCCGGGCCTATGGTGACGCCCTCGGTACGGCGGTGTTGAAGGCTATCGCCGAAGATTTCCAGGTCGATGAAGTCCTCGATATTCCCTTGAGCGGCGACGGTGAACACCTATGGATCTGGGTGGAAAAACGCGGCTTGAACACTGAAGAAGCCGCGCGCCGTATCGCCAAGGCTGCCGGTGTGCCGTTGCGTACTGTCAGCTATGCCGGGCTCAAGGATCGCCAGGCCTTGACCCGCCAATGGTTCAGCGTGCAACTGCCTGGCAAGGCCGACCCTGATCTGTCGGCGGCCGAAAACGATACCCTGAAAATCCTCAAGACCAGCCGGCACAAGCGCAAGCTGCAACGGGGTGCGCACTCGGCCAACGGCTTCACCCTGCGCCTGACGCAGTTCGACGGGGACAAGGCCGCCATCGAAGAACGCCTGCAGCGGATCGTCAAACAGGGCATCCCCAATTATTTTGGTGCCCAGCGTTTTGGCTTCGACGGCGGCAATGTGGTCGATGCCCGTGGCTGGGCTGCACGCAGGGCATTGCCAGAGCAGCGCAATGTGCGTTCGCGCCTGCTCTCCGCCGCTCGCAGCTTTCTGTTCAACCAGGTACTGGCGGCGCGCGTGGCGGATGGCACCTGGCAGCGGGCGCAGGTGGGTGACTTGCTGGCGTTCACCGACAGCCGCAGTTTTTTCCCGGCAGGAGAGGCCGAGTGCAGTGACCCGCGACTGGCCATTCTGGACCTCCACCCGACCGGCCCTCAGTGGGGCGAAGGTGACTCGCCGGCGGCGGGCGCTGTCCATGAACTGGAACAGGCCATCGCCGCGCGCGAAGCGGACTTGCGCGATTGGTTGATTAACGCCGGTATGAGCCACGAACGTCGCATCCTGCGGCTGCCCATTAGTGGGTTGACGTGGCATTATCCCGAGCCTGACATTCTGCAACTGGAATTCGTCCTGCCGGCCGGATGCTTCGCCACCGTATTGGTGCGTGAACTCGTCGATCTGGTGCCAGCAGGGCAGACGGACAGCCCATGCGTATTCTGATTTCTAACGACGATGGGGTAACCGCACCCGGTCTCGCCGCGCTTTATGCTGCGCTGGCGGATTACACCGAATGCGTGGTTATCGCCCCGGACCAGGACAAGAGCGGTGCCAGCAGTTCGCTGACGCTGGACCGTCCGTTGCACCCCCAAACATTGGCGAACGGTTTTATCAGCCTCAATGGCACCCCCACCGATTGCGTGCACCTGGGCCTCAATGGCCTGCTGGAACGTGAACCGGACATGGTGGTTTCCGGCATCAACCTGGGCGCCAACCTGGGGGACGACGTGCTGTATTCCGGCACGGTGGCCGCGGCCCTTGAAGGTCGGTTCCTGGAGCGTCCTTCGTTTGCCTTTTCGCTGGTTTCCCGACAGGTCGAGAATCTTCCTACTGCCGCCTACTTTGCACGCAAACTGGTGCAGGCCCACGCAGAGCTCGAGCTTCCACCGCGTACGGTATTGAACGTGAACATTCCCAATTTGCCGCTGGATCATATCCGTGGCATCCAGTTGACCCGTCTCGGCCATCGCGCCCGTGCGGCGGCCCCTATGAAGGTCGTCGACCCGCGTGGCAAATCCGGCTACTGGATCGCTGCAGCCGGCGATGCCGAGGACGGTGGTGCCGGCACTGATTTCCATGCGGTGATGCAGGGCTACGTATCCATCACGCCATTGCAGCTGGATCGCACCTTCAATGATGCCTTCCGCAGCCTCGATGGCTGGCTGGAGGGACTGCACTGATGGCTCGTGAACAAGACCCGATGCACCGCGGCATCGGCATGACCTCGCAGCGCACGCGCGAGCGTCTGATGCAGCGGTTGTACGAAGAAGGCATCAGCAACGCCAAGGTGCTGGAAGTGATACGTCGCACGCCGCGTCACCTGTTCGTCGACGAAGCGCTGGCGCACCGTGCCTATGAAGACACGGCGTTGCCGATTGGCAACAACCAGACGATCTCTCAGCCTTACATGGTGGCTCGCATGAGCGAGCTGTTGCTGGAGGCGGGGCCGCTGGACAAGGTCATGGAAATCGGCACCGGATCGGGTTATCAGACCGCGATCCTGTCACAACTCGTCGAGCGGGTGTTCTCCGTCGAGCGCATCAAGGTGTTGCAGGATCGCGCCAAGGAGCGACTGCTCGATCTCAACCTGCGCAACGTAGTGTTCCGTTGGGGCGATGGCTGGGAAGGGTGGCCAGCGCTGGCGCCGTACAACGGCATCATTGTGACTGCGGTGGCTACCGATGTGCCGCAGGCATTGCTCGATCAGTTGGCGCCGGGAGGACGACTGGTCATTCCGGTTGGCTCAGGCGAGGTCCAGCAATTAATGCTGATCATCCGCGAGGAGCACGGATTTTCCAGGCGAGTTCTGGGAGCGGTACGTTTTGTCCCGCTGCTCAACGGGCCACTGGCCTGAGCATTTGTTCAAGCGTGCTGAATTCTCTTCGATGGCCTCTGTCTTACAGCAGCATCGATCGGTTAAACGGGATTCAACGGCAGGCAGCAAACGTGTGCGCGAGGCCAACTCGATCCATTAAAGGTAAAGCCTGCACGGCCCGTTATACTTGCGACACTTCATGCCGCAACATGGCATTCCAACATTTCAGCCAGCACAAAGGGAGCGGCGGGTGAGTCTCACAGTCATAGCGCAGCGTATGGGTAAAACGAGCTTTCAGCGCCTGGTGACTGGCCTTGTCTTGAGCACCTTGCTGGTCGGTTGTTCCAGCAATAAATCCAGCGATGTGCGTGTCGTCGATCGCAACAATGCCGCCGCCCAGCGTCCGGCTGTGACCACGGGCCAGTATGTGGTTCGACCCAAAGACACCCTGTTCTCCATCGCATTTCGCTACGGCTGGGACTACAAGGCGCTGGCGGCGCGCAACAACATTCCTGCGCCCTACACCATTCACCCTGGTCAGACGATTCGCTTCGACGGGCGCACCGGATCAACGCCGGCACCGGTCGCGGTCGCGCCCGTTTCAGCACCGTCGTCGTCCAGTAAAACCACGGTCATTCGACGCCAGCCAAATGGCGCAACGACGACCACGACGGTGGTATCACCGTCTGTCGCAAACAAGCCTGCACCTGCTCCGATCCCCGCTCCAGGCCCGGCCCCGACCGGCTGGGGGTGGCCTTCTAATGGCATTTTAATTGGAAAATTCTCTTCAAACGGTAGTTTGAATAAAGGAATTGATATCGCCGGAGATTTGGGACAGCCTGTTTTAGCTGCGTCTGATGGGACGGTGGTGTACGCCGGGAGTGGCTTAAGGGGCTACGGCGAATTAGTCATCATCAAACACAGCGATACCTACGTCAGTGCCTACGGTCACAACCGCAGGCTGTTGGTTCGGGAGGGGCAGCAGGTCAAGGTCGGACAGACAATTGCCGAAATGGGGTCAACGGGTACGGACCGGGTGAAACTGCATTTTGAGATTCGCCGACAAGGTAAACCAGTAGATCCGCTGCAGTTCCTGCCACGTCGTTGATTTGTTTCCAGCCTGTTCCATCACGTAGAGGGAACAGGCTCCAGCGTTGCCAAGGATAAAGGCGCCGCTCGAGCTTGAGGTCGAACTCACCAAAGGACTATAACAATGGCTCTCAGTAAAGAAGTGCCGGAGTTTGACATCGACGATGAGGTTCTCCTGATGGAGACCGGCATCGGTATGGATTCGATGTCGAATGATGAAGGGGCGGCTCCACCTTCCGTTCGTGCCAAATCCAAACACTCCGCAACGTTGAAGCAACACAAATACATTGATTACACGCGTGCGCTCGATGCCACGCAGCTGTATCTCAATGAAATCGGCTTTTCCCCTCTGCTGTCCCCCGAAGAAGAAGTTCACTTTGCACGCTTGTCGCAAAGTGGTGATCCAGCTGGACGCAAACGCATGATTGAAAGCAACTTGCGGCTGGTGGTGAAAATCGCCCGTCGCTACGTCAATCGTGGCTTGTCGCTCCTGGACCTGATCGAAGAGGGCAACCTCGGACTGATCCGGGCGGTGGAGAAGTTCGACCCCGAACGTGGATTCCGCTTTTCGACCTACGCAACCTGGTGGATTCGTCAAACCATCGAGCGCGCAATCATGAATCAGACCCGGACCATCCGGTTGCCGATCCATGTGGTCAAGGAACTCAACGTGTACCTGCGGGCCGCACTGGGAACTGACGCAAAAGCTCGATCACGAACCCTCACCCGAAGAAATCGCCAACCTGCTGGAAAAACCGGTAGGAGAGGTCAAGCGCATGCTCGGCTTGAATGAGCGGGTTTCTTCGGTCGACGTCTCGCTGGGTCCGGATTCTGATAAAACCCTGCTGGACACCCTTACCGATGAGCGCCCGACCGATCCGTGCGAACTGTTGCAGGATGACGACCTGTCACAGAGCATTGATCAGTGGCTCTCGGAGTTGACCGACAAGCAGCGCGAGGTGGTGATACGTCGCTTCGGCCTGCGCGGTCATGAGAGCAGCACGCTGGAAGATGTAGGCCTGGAAATAGGTTTGACCAGGGAACGGGTCCGGCAGATCCAGGTGGAAGGCTTGAAGCGCCTGCGTGAAATCCTGGAAAAGAATGGCCTGTCGAGTGAGTCGCTGTTTCAGTAAGCGAGTCGCTTGAGCTGTCAGCCAAAAAGCCCCGAAATGATCGGGGTTTTTTTATGCCTGCTGCCCAGATACCTGATCCCCTGTAGGAGCAAGCTTGCTCGCGATGATTGCAAGGGCACCGCGCAGTGCCAGGCCGCCAGCGTTATCGATGAAGCTCCTACGGGTCACCTTTTCAGCGTCGCCTTGTACGCTTTTGCTTACTCTGTCGTAAGTGTTCGTTATTTTTACACCTTGGCGGATGCCTATCGAGCTCGTGTTCGAACGCTATCTGATTGAATAGGCAGGATATTTAAAAGAAAGCGCTCGCCATCAGTCTCTCTGGCCGACTGCCCGGGCCGGTTTGCGTCCATCGGGGAACGCTCTAGTATCGGGGCTGTGTCGACGGACTGACACGCCCTTCACGGACGAGGGGAATGGACATTGCTGGATGCAATTCATCAGGATGATGAAAAGGAACACAGGGAATAGGGAAAAAATGTGGGCGGGTCAAACCGCCCCTTTTTTTGTCTGCAGAAAAGCAAAAAGGCCCGCAAGGGGCCTTTCGGGAGCGCGGGGCGATCAGCGCTCGAGATCCTTGATCTTGCCTTTGACGCCATCCCACTCTTCGGCATCAGGCAGGGATTCTTTCTTCTCGGTGATGTTCGGCCAGACTTCGGCCAGCTCAACGTTCAGCTGAATGAATTCCTGCATGTCTTCCGGTACTTCATCTTCGGAGAAGATGGCCACGGCTGGGCATTCTGGCTCGCACAGGGCGCAGTCAATGCACTCATCCGGGTGAATCACCAGGAAGTTCGGGCCTTCGTAAAAGCAGTCCACCGGACAGACTTCTACGCAGTCGGTGTACTTGCACTTGATGCAGTTGTCGGTGACGACGAAGGTCATTTCTAATTTTCTCCTCAGGCGGCGGCAGCGGACCCCTTCACGTTGGGGTCGCCAGGTTCGGGAGCGATAGTCTGCAGACCAGGCTATTAGCCTGCAGCATCCCGAACCGCGCGAGATTCTAACAGCTTGAAGGCGAAGTGCGTTAGATCCGTGTCTTCAGTGTATAGAGCATTTCGAGCGCCCGACGCGGTGTCAGGTCATCGAGATCCAGTTTCGCCAGTTCATCCAGGACCGGGTGTGGCAGGCTGGCGAACAGATCGCTCTGCTGCGGCGCGACCGGTTTACCCTTGACGGGCTTGGGGGCTTCATGGGGCAGCGCGGTGGCTTCCAGGCGCCCCAAATGCTCACGGGCGCGCACGATCACTTCGCTCGGAACCCCGGCCAGCTGGGCCACTGCCAGGCCATAGCTCTGACTGGCAGGGCCGGGCAGCACGTGGTGCAGGAACACGATACGCTCGTTGTGCTCGGTGGCATTGAGGTGCACGTTGGCCACCAGCGGTTGGGCTTCCGGCAGCACCGTCAGCTCAAAATAGTGGGTGGCGAACAGCGTGTAGGCACGCAGTTGGGCGAGACGTTCTGCCGCAGCCCAGGCCAGGGACAGGCCGTCAAAAGTACTGGTACCGCGACCGACTTCGTCCATCAGCACCAGGCTACGATCGGTGGCGTTGTGCAGGATATTTGCGGTTTCGCTCATTTCGACCATGAAGGTCGAACGACCACCGGCCAGGTCGTCACTGGAACCGATCCGCGTGAAGATCCGATCCACCAGCGACAATTCGCAACTGGCCGCCGGTACGAAGCTACCAATATGGGCCAGCAGCACGATCAGTGCGGTCTGGCGCATGTAGGTGGATTTACCACCCATGTTCGGGCCGGTGATCACCAGCATCCGCGTATTGTCATCAAGGCTCAGGTCGTTGGCCACGAACGGCGTGGTCAGTACCTGCTCGACCACCGGGTGACGACCCTGGCTGATGCGCATGCACGGCTCGTCAACGAAGCGCGGGCAGTTGAGGTCAAGGTTGAGCGCGCGCTCAGCGAGGTTGCTCAGCACGTCGAGCTCGGCCAGCGCCGCCGCAGTGTCTTGCAGGGGCGGCAATTGGGCGATCAGGTCTTCGAGCAGGGCTTCGTAGAGCATCTTCTCGCGGGCCAGCGCACGGCTCTTGGCCGACAGCGCCTTGTCTTCGAAGGCCTTGAGTTCCGGCGTAATGAAGCGCTCGGCGCCCTTGAGCGTCTGGCGCCGAATGTAGTCCGCCGGCGCCGACTCGGCCTGCTTGCTCGGCAGTTCGATGAAGTAGCCATGAATGCGGTTGTAGCCGACTTTCAGATGCGACAGGCCGGTGCGTGCCTTTTCCCGGGCTTCCAGGTCGATCAGGAATTGCCCTGCGTTCTCGCTCAGCGATTGCAGCTCGTCGAGTTCGCTGTCGTAACCGGTTTTCAGTACGCCGCCGTCCCGGATGACCGCCGGCGGGTTGTCGATGATCGCTTTTTCCAGCAAGGCCGCCAGTTCCGGGTAGGTGCTGGTGGTTGTTGCCAGTTGGATGATGTGCGGCGTGTCCAGCTCGGCCATCGCAACCTGCAACTCGGGCAGGGCACCCAGCGCATCGCGCAGGCGGGCGAGGTCGCGAGGACGGGCGTTGCGCAGGCCGATGCGCGCGAGAATCCGTTCGATGTCACCGATTTCCTTGAGCTGCGGTTGCAGCCTTTCGAACCGGTAGCCATCGAGCAGACAAGTGATCGAGGTCTGGCGCGCCAGCAGCACGGTCAGGTCGCGCAACGGACGGTTCAACCAGCGGGTGAGCAAGCGGCTGCCCATCGCGGTCTGGCAACGGTCGACCACCGATTGCAATGTGTTGTCTCGCCCGCCGGACAGATTGACGTCCAGTTCCAGGTTGCGACGGCTCGCACCATCGAGCACCACGGTGTCGTCCAGGCGCTCATGGCGCAGGCTGCGCAAATGGGGCAGGGCGGTGCGCTGGGTTTCCTTGGCGTAGGCCAGCAGGCAACCGGCGGCGCCGATGGCCAGGGTCAGGTTCTCGCAACCAAAGCCCTTGAGGTCCTGGGTGGAAAACTGCTGGCAAAGGCTTTTCAGTGCCGAGTCGCGCTCGAAGTCCCACGGTGCACGGCGACGAACCCCACGACGTTTTTCCGCAGGCAAATCCTTCGGCCAATCATCCGGGATCAACAGCTCCACCGGGTTGATCCGTTCCAGTTCCGCCAGCAGGTTTTCCCAACCCTTGATTTCCAGCACCGAGAAGTTGCCGCTGGTGATGTCCAGCACCGACAGGCCAAACAGGCGCTCGTCGCCCAGTACCGCCGCAATCAGGTTGTCCCGGCGTTCATCGAGCAACGCTTCGTCACTGATGGTGCCCGGCGTGATGATGCGCACCACCTGTCGTTCGACCGGCCCCTTGCTGGTGGCCGGGTCGCCGACCTGCTCGCAGATCACCACCGATTCGCCCAGCTTGACCAGTTTCGCCAAGTAACCTTCCGCCGCGTGGTAAGGAATCCCACATCGGAATCGCCTGGCCGGCCGACTGCCCGCGGGCGGTCAGGGTGATGTCCAGCAATTTGGCCGCCTTCTTCGCGTCTTCGTAGAAGATCTCGTAGAAATCGCCCATGCGATAGAACATGAGCTGGTCTGGATGCTGGTTCTTCAGGCGCCAGTATTGCTGCATCATCGGCGTGTGCGAGGACAGATCGGACAGTGCTTTATTCATCGGGTATCAGACAGATTCGTTCAAAGGTGTGGGGTAAGGGCGGGGCATCGGCCCGGCTTTTTGCGCGATGGGCGCAAGGTTACCATGGGCAGTCCGCCCGACGCAGGCATGAAAGCCTCGGGAAACATATCCATCGTTATGCACTTATTATGCAAAACAGCATTTGTCTTCGCAAAAAAGATCAAGCACTATGCGCGATATGCAAAAACGCAATGTTTCTACCGTATTAAGAGCGCTGCTCGACCAGCACGGGATCTCCCCCACGGAGCTTCACCGTCGGACCGGCGTGCCTCAATCCACACTGTCGCGAATTCTCAGCGGCAAGATCGTCGACCCTTCGGACAAGCACATCTCGAAGATCGCCGAATACTTCGCCGTGAGCACCGACCAGCTTCGAGGGCGCGTGGATGTTGCTTCCTCCACGAGTGCCGGGCGCGATGAATTGCATTCGGAACTCAAGGACATAAGTCTGTGGGACGACGATACCCCCGTCGATGACGACGAGGTCTCGGTCCCCTTTCTTCGCGAGGTTGAATTGGCTGCGGGATCAGGAAGATTCGTCATCGAAGAAAGCGAGCGCTCAAGCCTGCGATTCGGCAAGCGCAGCCTGCGCCACAATGGCGTGCAGTTCGACCAGGCCAAGTGTGTCACCGTGCGTGGCAACAGCATGTTGCCGGTGCTGCGTGACGGCGCCACCGTGGGCGTCAACGCTGGCAAGAGCGGTATCGGCGACATCGTCGATGGCGATCTTTATGCCATCAACCACAACGGCCAATTGCGGGTAAAACAGCTGTATCGCCTGCCGACCGGCATTCGCCTGCGCAGCTTCAATCGTGATGAGCATCCGGATGAAGACTACAGCTTCCAGGAAATGCAGGAAGAGCAAATCGTCATCCTCGGTCACGTCTTCTGGTGGGGCATGTACGCCCGCTAACCCGACCCCTGTTAGATAAAACCCGCCATCTGGTGGGTTTTTTTTCGCCTGTCGGAAACCGTCAACGCCTTTGCCAGCAAGGCTTTCATGCATTCGCGCAAATCTAATGCATAAATAAATGCATTTGTGCATTGACTGTATATGCATCCATGCATATTCTTCGTCTCAAGCCGCTCGACAAAGCCGGCTCGAAACGAAGCTCTTTAGTTCCACCACAAGGCAGCGATGAACCGGCCTCAACGGTTCAGAGGGTTGGCAACTGACCCGGGTGTGCAGCGTAAAGCACCAAAAGCAGTTATCCGGCGGGCAGGGACCGCGGTCGGAAAAACAATTTGAATGGACCCGTACCGCGCCAGTCGCGCCGAAAGGTCAACAAGGAACAAAGGAACGCGAAGGACCGCATTACTGAAAATGCCTGGCGCGCAGCCAGGCATTTTGGAATGCCAACCATACGCATCGCTACAAGAAGCCAAACCGCTCATCAATCACTCCAAGGAGGCCCGACATGACAAACGAGCAACAAGCGTTGCTGGACATACCGATCTGGCTGGTCATCGTGCTGGCGCTGTTGGGTGGGGTGTCCGGCGAGATGTGGCGTGCCGACAAGGAGGGCGCTCGCGGCTGGTCGTTGCTGCGGCGCCTCGCCCTGCGCTCCGGCGCCTGCATGATCTGCGGGGTGTCGGCGCTCATGCTGCTGTACGCCGCTGGCCTGTCGATCTGGGTGGCCGGGGCGTTCGGTTGCCTCACCGCGATGGCCGGTGCCGATGTCGCTATTGGCCTTTACGAACGGTGGGCGGCCAAGCGCATCGGCGTGTGCGATGTGCCCCCGCCGGATTCCCGGCCCGATCAGTAATCCCGACACAGGAAGCCATGTATGCCCCTCGACATCGACAAACCGTCGCAGCTGCTGCTCGCCATCTCCCAAACCCTGGGGGCAGCCCACCTGGGTTTGAAAGTCGCAAGTCGCCAGCACTTCGACGGCACCTTCGACCAGGCCTGGGCCCTGATCGCCGTCGAAGGCAATACCTTCGGCAATCGCGCCAATGACGGTCGGATCGCCCACGTCCTGACGGTTTCACTGCAAGTCGTCACGGCGCCGACGCTGGACGATCCCGGTTTGGCCGCTTGCGATCTCGCCAGCGTGCTCAAGGGGTTGATCACCGATAGCCGCTGGGGTTTGGCGCGCAGCCAATGCGACCTGCCCGAAAACATCAACGCCTCGCCGTCGATCTTTCTCAACGATGCACTGGAATATTCCGCCTGGACCCTGTCGTTCAACCAGACGCTGTACCTCGGTGCGCTGCTGTTGGACGACCCGCTGGGCATCCCAAAATTCGCCAGGACCTGGGAAGTCTCGAACATCGACGACCCGGACCAATACACCGAGCTGGAGGACTGAGCCATGTTTGATGCGCTTTTACGCCAGCAGCTTGGCCCGATCATCGAGCGTCTGGCCGAGATGGAGACGGAGCTGGAGGACCTTTACCGGCGCACCGACAGCCTGTGCCGAATCGGCGTTTGCCAGGAAGTCGACGCCGCCAGCAACACCTGCAAGGTCAGCCACGGTGAGTTGCTGACCCCGGCGATTCGTTTTTTCAACCCCAGCGCCGGGGCACAAAGCGAGTCGCGGATTCCCACGGTCGGCGAGCAATGCTTGCTGCTCAACCATGGCGGCGGTGCGGGTGGCGCGCAATCGGTGGCGTTGTTCGGGCTCAACGGTAACCAGTTTCCTCCCGCCTCGACCCAGGCTTCGCTGACGCGTCGGCTTTATTCGGACGGGACGGAAAGTGGCTACGACGACGCCCGTCATGCCTTGCACTGGAAGAACGGCCCGGCGGCGTTCAGTGGCTCTCGTGAAGCGCTCGAGTTGAACCTCGGCCCCGCGAGCCTGCTGATCACTCCCCAGGTCATCGAGTTGCAACTGGGCGCGGTCGGCTTGCGACTCGACGCTTCCGGTGTGCACCTGAGCGGCCCGGTGGTGGATCACCAGGGCCGCGTCATCAGTACCGCATAAAGAGTCTCCCATGATCGGAATCGATAGAAACACCGGGGCGTCGGTCGACGATTGGCCGCAGTTTGTGCAGCGCGCCACCCGGGCACTGACCACGCCTTTGGGCACCCGGCAGAAGCGTCCGCTGTATGGCTCGCTGATCCCGGGCCTGCTGGGTCGCAACCTCGGCGACGACCTATTGCTCCTCGCCCAGAGCCACGCGGCGCAGGCCTTCTACAACGAACACAACGGCATCGCTGATTTCCAGCCGCAGGCGATCGTCGCCAGCCGTCGCGGCGCGGGTCTGGTGTTGCGCTTTGCAGGCACCTGGAACAACCGACAGCAAACCTTCGAGGTGGTGACATGAGCATGTTGATCCCTGGCCAGAACCAGTTGGCCGAGCCTTCGATCGTCACGGTGCAGGCGTTCGAAGACTTGCTCGCCGAGTTCAAGACGTTTGTCGTCGAGTACGTTGGCGCCCGCTCACCGCAAACGGCGGCAAAGCTCAAGATCAGCCTGGAAAACGAAAGCGAGTTGCTGACCCTGGCGCTTGAAGCCTTTTGCGTGCGGCTGCAATTGCACGAGCGCAAATACAACGCCCGCATCAAGCAGATGCTGGCCTGGTGGGCAACCGGCAGCAACCTGGATGCCCGGCTCGCCGACATGGGGCTGGAGCGGCAGTTGCTTGACCCTGGCGATCCTCAGGCCTTTCCACCGGTATTGGCGCAGTACGAGAGCGACGATGACGCCCGGTTGCGTTACTACCTGGCGCCCCATGCACCGGCCGCCGGTTCGCGCATGCAGTATCGGCGCGAGGTGTTCACCCTCGGTGAGCGTCCGGTGGTGAGGGTCGATACCCAGGCACCGGGCGAGGTGACGGTGACGTACAGCTTCGAGCCGGACGGATTTGCGGCGCAGGTCAAGGATGGCAATGGACGCCGTACGGCGCCCGGCGAGGTGATGGTCACGGTACTGGCCCGGGAGGGCGATGGCTCGGCCTCCGACGCGTTGCTCGACGGTGTTCGCCACCACTTCGCCCGTCCGGATGTGCGGCCGGAAACGGACCGCGTCACGGTGCAGGGTGCGCACATCCACAACTACAGGATCCGCGTGGTCGCGAGGATTAATCCCGGCCCCGATTCGGGGTTGACCAAGCTCGCTGCGCAAGCGCAACTGCGGGCGTATGCGCAAAGCTGTCATCGCCTTGAAGGGCGGGTCGATCCGAGCTGGATCGATTACACGCTGCACAGTGCCGGGGCGGTTCAAGTGGAGATACTCGAACCGCTGGAGCCGATCGTGACCACGGCGTTCGAAGCCCCTTACTGCACCGCTGTCGAGGTCGAGGTGCTGCCGTTATGAGTGACGAACAAACTCGCGCGAGCCTGTTGCCTTCCAACAGCTCAGCGCTGGAAAAAGCCCTGGATATCGGCTTTGGCGTACTGCTTGAGCGCATCGCACCGCCGTTTCCCGAGCTGATGAATCCGGCGCAAACGCCGTTTGCTTTTCTGCCGTACTTGGGCGCGGATCGTGGTGTCAGCGAATGGAGTTCCGAAGCGGCTGAGGCGGAAAAACGCCTGACCGTGGAGCTGGCCTGGCCCACGGCACGGGCGGCCGGGACGCGACAGGCGCTGGAAAACGCGGCCAAGGGCCTGCGTTTAAGGCCCGAGGTACAGGCCTGGTACGAACAGACGCCGATGGGGCCGCCGTACAGTTTTTCTGTGCGTGCATTCACCGAACAACCCTACAGCGCCGAAATCGATGCTCGCCTGGACCGTCGCCTGGCGGACGCCAAGAGCGAGCGCGACGTGTTGTCGGTGTCGGTCGGCCTGAACGCCTTCGGCAACCACGTCATCGGCGCCGCCACCGTGTGCGGCGAGCTGACGACGGTTTATCCCGTCGTTATCGAAGGGCTCGAAGTGTCGGGCGAAGCCTTCATGGCTGGCGCGCTTTACACCGTCGAAACCTCCACCATTTATCCACAGGGGTCCTGAATGGCCGACTATTACACCCTGCTCACCAACGCAGGAATTGCCTACGAAACCGCCTGCAAGGCGGCGGGCGTGCCGATCAAGTTGTCGCAGATTTCCGTCGGCGACGGCGGCGGCACCGTCTACAACCCGGCAGCCACTGCCACCGCGCTCAAACGGGAAGTCTGGCGCGGCCCCATCAACGCCTTGTTCCAGGACGAGAAGAACCCCAGTTGGCTGCTCGCCGAAGTGACCATCCCGCCAGAGGACGGTGGCTGGTATGTGCGCGAAGCCGGGATCTGGACCGACAGCGGCATCCTCTACGCCATCGTCAAATACCCGGAGTCGTTCAAACCGGTGCTGGCCACATCGGGCTCGGGCAAGGAGTTCTACATCCGCTCGATTTTCGAGACCAGCAATGCCGCCAACGTTACGCTGCTGATCGACGACACCGTGGTCAAGGCGACCCGGGCGTGGGTGATGAGCTACCTCGCCGAGGAACTGGCCAAGCTCGACGGCAAGCAATCGGTGCGTGTGGCAACCACCGACAACATCGTGCTCAGCGGTGCGCAGCAAATCGACGGCGTCGCGGTGGTGTCCGGACAGCGGGTGCTGGTCAAGGCACAAACCACGGCGAAGGATAACGGTATTTATATCGTGGCCAATGGCGCGTGGTTGCGTGCGGCTGACGCCAACACCAACGCCAAGGTGACCCCCAGCCTGACGGTGATGGTCGAGGAGGGCGCTGTTCACGGCGACTCGTTGTGGCACCTGGTGACGAACGGACCGATTGAACTGGGCACGACGGCGCTGGTGTTTGAAATGCTGGCGGGGCGGACCGGGATTCAAGCGGGGACGTACAAGAGCCTGACGGTGGATAAGTATGGTCGGGCGATTGCCGGTGACAATCCGACCACCGTCGCGGGTTACGGGCTGACCGATGTCTACACCAAGGCACAGGTCGAAGCCTTTGCGCTGAGCGTAGCGGGGGACCGGGTAGGTGAAGTCACGCACTTTGCCATGGCCGCGCCGCCTGCCGGTTTTCTGAAGCGCAATGGCGCGGCGGTTTCGCGAACGACCTATGCGGCGCTGTTCGCCCGTATCGGCACGTACTATGGGGCGGGTGATGGCGCCACGACGTTCAACTTGCCGGACTCCCGTGCACACTTCGATCGGGGCCTCGATGACGGGCGTAACGTCGACCCTGGCCGGGCGCTCGGCAGCGCACAGGCGAGTCAGAACGCTGCCCACGCACACACCGCCAGTGCGGCGGTGGCGGGCGCGCATACGCACGGTATCTGGATCAACCTGGATCGGGGGCCAGGGACCGAAGGCAATGCAGTCTGGGGTGACGAACCTTGGTATGGGTCGGCGGGAACGACCACCAGTTCCAACGGGGATCACACCCACACCATCACCATCGCCAGTTCCGGCGGCACGGAAGCCCGGCCACTCAACACGGCTTTTCTTGCCTGTATCAAATACTGATCAGCATCCTAATGGAGTTTTTGACAATGTCAGACGTACGCACGGCCGATATAGGCGAAGTGTCGTGGTGGCTCGCGGAACAAGTGACACCACCGACCATCTGCAATGTGCACCCGGTGACTGCAGAGTTCCTGGGCACTGCACCTGCCGACCCCAGCCCGCTGGAGCCCCACGTTTGGTTGATTCCTGCCCACGCTTACCGATGCGATCCGCCCGCGCGTGAGCCGGGTCACGTTGCCCTGAAGGTGGCTGGAGATGGCTGGAAGCAGGTGGCCGATTACCGCGGCCAGACCGTCTATGACACGACTACCGCAGAAGCTTATACCTGGGAGCAGTTGGGCGACTTGCCCGATGATTTCACCCTCGAAGCTCCGGTCACCCGGTTTGATAAATGGCAGGTCGACCAATGGATCGTCGATGAGGCCGCAACCACGCGCGCGCTGAAGAACAGGGCCACACGCAAAAAGGCCCTGTTGACCCAGCTCGGCGCGAACATGATCGCCACGTTGCAGAACGCGCTCGACCTCGGCATCGCCAACGATACCGAGGTCGCCCATCTCAAGGCATGGAAAATCTACGGCGTAGAACTCAATCGTGTCGAAACCATTGAGCGGGTGCCTCAGGACAGTGAATGGCCGACCAGTCCGAACGATGCTCTGGCGACTCACTGGCTCGTTTCCCAGGGATTTGACGATCCCCCCCTGGAGAGCTTCATCGTTTCCGGATAACGCCCCGTACTGTCGGGGCGTTTTCTTTTCCCCTGCAACCCTCACACCCCTAAGCCCCCTTTCCAGGGGGCTTTTTCATTCATGGAGAAACACCCATGGCAGAACGCCAAACCTACACCGTACTGCGTCCATTCCCCACCGGGGGTGGTCACTGGTCGAGCATCGGCCAGCAACTGAGTCTGCTGGGCGTCGAGGCCAGCGCGTTGCTGGGCGCCGGTCGCCTGGAGCTTGCAAAAACCGAAGCCGCCGAATCGGCTTCTCCGTCCACTGCGGCGAAAAAAGCCGCTGCCAAGAAGGCTGAATAACCATGGCTGAGGTTTTGAACTTCGAACACAACGGCATTACCGTCAATGCCAGCGAATCTCCCGAGGCCATGGGTGGCCTGGGTGACAACGTCATCGGCCTGATCGGCACCGCGCCGAAGGCCGACCCGCTGATCCCGCGCAATGCGCCGTTTCGCATCAACAGCTTCACCACCCAGGCGCTGCTTGACCCGACGGGTGCCGAGGAAGGCACGCTGTATCACGCGGTGTTCCAGATCCTCAAAGTGGTCAAGGTGCCGGTCTACGTGGTCATCGTCGAAGAGGGCGCGACCCCGGCCGACACGCTGAATAATGTCATCGGCGGAATCGACCCGCTGACCGGACGCAAGCTCGGCCTCGCTGCGTTGGGTGGCGTAGCCGAAGACCTGACCATCATCGGCGCGCCGGGCTTCACCGCCAGCAAAGCCCTGGCCGGGGAATTCGCCTCGTTTGGCAAGCGCATCAAGGCCCGTGTGGTGCTCGACGGCAAGGATGTCGCGGTGGCAGACCAAGTGGCTTACAGCCAGGAACTGGGCGGCGCGGAGCTGGGTTTCGATCGTTGCCTGCTGGTGCACAACATGCCGTCCGTGTACTCCAAGGCGGCGAAGAAAAACGTGTTCCTGTCGCCGTCGAGCCTGGCTATCGCCGCGCTGGCCAAGGTCAAGCAGTGGGAGAGCCCGGGCAACCAGGCGACCTTCGCCGAAGACGTGTCGCGCGTCGTCGAATACAACATCCTCGACACGTCCACCGAGGGCGACCTGCTCAACCGCTACGGCATCAGCTACTACGCCCGCACCATTCTCGGCGGCTTCTCGTTGCTGGGTAACCGCTCGGTCACCGGCAAGTTCATCAGCTACGTCGGCCTGGAAGACGCGATCAGCCGCAAGCTGGTCAAGGCCGGCCAGAAAGCCATGGCCAAGAACCTGACCAAGTCGTTCATGGACCAGGAGGTCAAGCGCATCAATGACTGGCTGCAAACCCTGGTCGCCGACGAAACCATCCCCGGCGGCAGCGTGTACCTGCACCCGGAACTCAACAGCGTCGAGAAGTACAAGAACGGCACCTGGTACGTGGTGATCGACTACGGCCGCTACGCGCCGAACGAACACATGATCTATCAACTCAACGCCCGTGACGAAATCATCGAGCAGTTCCTGGAGGATGTTCTCTAATGTTTACCAACCGCGTAAGACAGGCCATCGCGGCCACCCTGCAAGGCCTGCCGTTGTCGGCGACGGTGGAAAGCTTCACCCCGCCGAAGATCGAGTTCGCAATGGAAACGATGACGGGCGGGCGATTCATCGGCGAGGAAATGGTCAAGAACGGCGCGGTGCTCAGCGCCACGCTGGCCCTGCAAGGCATGGGACCGGAAGTCATGCTGGCGCTAGGGGTGAAACTCGGTGACGACATTCTGCTGAACGTGCGTGAAGCCGGTCAGGATCAGGATGGCAATACCTGGTTCACGTACCACACCGTCGGCGGCAAGCTGAAGTCCCTGGCCGAAGCCGTGATGAAGATGGGGGACAAGCCAGTCACTACCCTTGAACTCTCCTGCCGCACCTATAACCGTCTGGAAAACGGTATCCCGGTGATCGACATCGACGTGCGCACCCAGAAGTTCGTGCTCAACGGCGTCGACATTCTTGGCGATGCTCGCCGGGCAGTGTTGTTGCCTTAATCCTCAGTACCCACACGGACAAAACTGTGGGAGCGGGCCTGCTCGCGATGTCGCCGTGTCAGGCGCCTTCAATGGTGGCTGATCGACCGCTATCGCGAGCAGGCTCGCTCCCACAAGGATCTTCCCACAAAGGATCTTCCTGCAAAGGATCCCCCATAAGGTCCGGTTCTTCTTCACCCAGGAATTCTCCCATGACATGGACACCTCCCCTCCACACCCTGTTATCGCCGATCACCGCCGACGACGGTACTCAGATCGAACAGATCACCCTCAAACCCCTGCTATACGCCGCACAAAAAGAAGCCCTGGCCCGCGCCGGCGATGATGAAGACGATCAGTTTTTCGAGCTGGCGCTGCTGGCCACCGGGTTGTCGGTCAAGGAGCTCGACCAGCTCAAGCGCCCGGACTACGTGAGCATCGCGCAATACGTGCACGATATGTCGACGCGGCCGACGTCGTACTTTCTCGAGCCCGTGGGCGACGCTGAGCTTGATGCAGTGACGCTGCTGCAACCGCTTGCTGTTGCGGGCCGCACGCTGGCTGAGCTGAATCTGGAAATGCCGGTCCTGCGTGCAACCAAGGCGATGAAAAAACTCAAGACACCCAAGGAGCGCGCGGAATTCATCACCGCCCACTGCACCGGCCTGATGATCCCTGACCTGGCCCTGCTCACCGTGCCGGACTGGACGCAATTACAGGGGCGCATCGACGATTTTTTAAACAAACCGGCGGCCTTCTTTCAGAGCGCGACATCGAAGTAATCCTCGATGTGGTGCCGCTCATTTACCCGGTAAGTGAGGCACAGATTCTGGAGTGGGACGTCGGCAAGGCGTTGCGCCGCTACGACATCGCGATCACTCGCCTTGGCGTCAAACAGGAGTAGAGCGGGATGGTAGACAGTAAATACCCGCTGTCGGGCGCTGCGATGAACAGCATTTTGCTTTCGCAAGCCGACGGCACGACCGGGTCGACAGGGCTGGACAGCTTCAAGGGTCCGTTGTCGCAGTTGAGCCTGGACTTGACCATGGCCAGCCTGGACATCCGTTTGTTGATCACGGAGCAGGGAAAGCTGCGTCAAACCCTGGTGTCGTTGAATCTGGCCCTGTCGACGCAGCACTCGCTGCTCAAGGCCAGCGTGGCTTCACCTGCACCAGGTGCGGAGCCAAAGTCGGCACTCAAGGCTGAGGTCGAACAGCGCTCGCCACCGGCCGATCTGCGCTCGGCGATGGCGATGCAGACGGTCATGGTCGATCTCAATCAAAAATTGCAGTTGGACCCGGATCAACTGCAAGCGATGTCTGAAGACAACCTGAAGCTGGCCGCCGATAAACAGACCGCGTCCAGCGGTGCGACCGGTGTGCAACTGGCGCAGGCGCAACTGGCAGCGGTCGATGCAGGGCTGGTCCGGGACGTCAGTCCACAGGACTTGCGCCAGGTGCTGGCGGATTTCGCGCGCGACAGTACCTTGATGGCGTCGGCCTACCGGATCGACATCAAGGAAGCTGGCGCGATCATGAGCGGTTGGCGCACCACGCTGGGCCTTGATCGCGAGAAAAGTCTCGAGCTGGGGAACGCGGCCAATCGCCTGGGCACCAGCGTCAGGTTGAATGCGGCTGTGACGGACATCGGCGCCGTCGTACAGCGCGGCGGCGAGGCCGGCCTGGCGGCGGGCATGGCGCCGCAGCACCTGGCCGCTATCGCAGCCGCCTTGCTGGATGCTTCAGTGGGCAAGGACGAGGCGGCTGCTTCGTTGAGAACCCTGGGCACGACAATGGCCAAGGGTGGCAACGTGACGGCAGGGCAGCGAACCGCCTGGGCACAACTGGATATCGAACCGGGTGCTCTGGCCGCAAGAATGCGCACGGACGCGCCAGGCGCCATCAAGGATGTGGTGGCGGGGCTCAAGAACCAATCGATCGAACAACAGGGGGCGTTGATCAAGACGCTGTTTGACGGCGATGCGGGCATCAGCCAGTTGGTCAAGACGCCGCAGGTACTGGACACTGCCTTCAGCGTAGCGTCCGGCGAAGGTTCGATGGCCCTGACGGCTCAAGGCCGGGGGAACACGTCGCAAGCGCGCTGGAACGCCCTGGATGCGAGTTTGACCCGCCTCGATACGGCCATTGCCAGCGCCATGAGACCCTTCGACGACCTGGCAATGATCAGTGCCGACCTTGTCGTGAGCGGCTTCAGTTCGGTGGTGGAAACCCTGCCGAAAGTCGCGGCAACATTGACGTTGCTCGGCGCTGCGCTTGCGACCCCGCTGCGCACGACGATCGTGAAAAAGCTGGCGTCGGTGACCCACGCCACGATCACCCAACTGTCGAAACCGGATGTGGACATCCTGGCACCTTCGGGAGGGCCGCCAAACCCTCGTCCAACCCTGCGCAACCGGCTGACGATTTCCAGGGCCAGGGCCCGCACGTTCACCGGGAGGCTGGGGGCGCCGCTGGCGCTGGCGAGCGCCGGTTATGAGGGGCTCAAGGCCTTGCAGGCAGGTGATTACAAGGGGGCTGCCGGTGCTGCCGGGTCCGGTGTTGGCGGGCTGGCGGGTGGTTATGCCGGTGCTGCGACCGGCGCTTTGATCGGCAGTTTCATACCCGTGCTGGGTACCGCCGTGGGCGGCATTATTGGTGGCTTGGTGGGCAGCTACTACGGCAGCAGCCTGGGAGAGGATGCCGGGAAATCCGTCTACACCGCTGCGGATCGACTCAAGTCGCCGGACCAGGTCAGCAAGGAGCTGACCAGCACGGCGGCAGACAATCGCCCCGTCAACTATTCCCCGGTGATTCAGCTCAATGGCGCCGATCCGACAGACTCCGAGCGCTTGATCGAGAAAATCATGACCCATCTGCGCCAGCATTTTAACGGTGAGTTCATGCCGTTGATGATGAGCAACCCACTCGCTGTGCGCAGTGACGCGGCCTTGACCGATGGAGGTACGTGATGCGTCAGCAAATGGCGTTGGGCAGTTTTATTTTCGGCCTGTCGCGAAACTTCGTTTACAGCACGTTGGCACGCACTTCGGACGGCGGCTGGAAAACGATCGACATCCTCACCAGCAAACCCAAATCCAGCCAGATCGGCCAGGGGCAGCAGACTTTGACGATCACCGGCAGAGCGATGTACGCGACGGCGATGGACCGGCTCGATGAATTGCGGGAATTGCAGGCGTTGCGCATTCCGCTGCCCCTGGTTGACGGCATCGGTCGAAACTGGGGTTTGTGGCAGATCGCGAAGGTCACCGAAAACCAGGAGAGCGTCATTGATGACGGCACGGCCATGGTGATCGGTTGGGTGATTGAATTGACGGAGTTCGCCAATGCGTAGAGTTCGAAGTATTGCCGGTGACTCGGTAAACCTGTTGTTGTACCGCGAGCTGGAACGCTGTGACGATGCCGCCGAAGAAGCGCTGTGGCGCCTTAATCCGATGCTCGCCGAGCACCGGGCGGTATTGCCGGCGGGGGTGTGGATTGTGCTGCCGGAACCGGGCTCCAGACCCGCCATCGGTGCACCGGTATCGGCCTGGGATTAAGGAGGCGCTATGTCACTGGGTTTCACTCCCGCAGTGGAGATTTATGGGGCGAACGCCGCGTTGCTCAACGAGCGCCTGATTTCCTGGCAGCACGTCGATGCCGCCGGCATCGAGTCCGATCAACTGACCCTGAGCCTGGACCTGGAAGGGCTCGAAGGCTTGCCCAGTCTTGAGGGAAAAATCGGCCTCAGGGTCGGTTATCTGGAATCGGGCCTGATCGACAAAGGCCAGTTCGTCGTCACGCGACGTACGCCCACGCTGTTTCCCCTGCGCCTGACGCTGGTGGCCACGGCGGCGCCCTTCAGTGCGGCGGACCAGACCGGGTTCAAGCAGCGACGCTCGGTCAGTCACGGGCCCACCACGCTGGGGGCGTTGTTTCGCCAGTTGACCTCACGCCACGGGTTTTCGCCTCGGGTGGCTCCGGATCTGGCGCTGATCAAAATTGAACACGTCGACCAGTCCAACGAAACCGACATGGGTTTCCTGACCCGGCTGGCGCATCTTCACGACGCCGTCGCCAAACCGTTCAACGAGCTGTATGTGCTGGCGCGCCGGGGGCAGGCGAAATCGCTGTCAGGCAAGGTGCTGCCCGACGTTCTATTGTCGGTGACTTCCAATAATCGGCCAGGTGACCATGCGTTCACGTCGGCGACACTCGATGAAACCAGTCGGGCCAAGTACCAGGGCTGCAAGACGCGTTGGTGGGATGCGGCAGCCGGCAAGATGCGAGTCGAAGAAAGCGGCCTCGCGCCGTTCAAGACCGTTCGCCAGCGTTATCACAACGCGGACGAGGCGCGGGCAGCCGGTGAAGGCGAGGTGCGCAGGATGATGCGAGAGGCATTGAAGGTGAAGATCGAATGCCCGGGTCACCCCGGGTTGGCCGCCGAAGGGTTGATTCTACTCGACGACACCTGGCCGGACTTCATGCGCGGACGCTGGTCGATCGACAAAGTCATGGCCAGTGGCAGCCGGCAGCAAAGCTATCGCTGCAGCATCGAGGCAACCTGCCTGGATGCGCGCTCGGAGCCGGGGTTGGCGTCAATCGACGCGGTGACACGATGAACATTACGCAAACACAGCTCCAAGCGATCATGCCCGACGCCCGCGATCAAGCGGGCGTTTTTATTTCCGTGCTCAACGCCGCCATGAGCCGTTACGACATCGCCAGCCCCAAGCGCATGGCGGCGTTCCTGGCACAGGTCGGTCACGAGTCCGGGCAATTGCATTACCTGCGCGAACTGGGCAATGAGCAGTATTTGAGCCGGTATGACACGGGCCCTCTGGCCATGCGGCTGGGCAACACCCCAGCAGCCGATGGCGACGGTCAAAAGTACTGTGGTCGGGGCCTGATCCAGATCACCGGTCGCCGCAACTACCTGCAATGCAGCCAAGGGTTGTTTGGCGATGAGCGTCTGCTGGCTCGGCCGGAACTGCTGGAGCAAGCGCAATGGGCTGCACAATCCGCTGCGTGGTACTGGGCGCAAAACGGACTCAATGAGCTGGCCGACCGTGACCTGTTCAACAGCATCACCCGGCGCATCAATGGTGGCCTGAACGGCCTGCAAAATCGCTTGCAACTGTGGGCGCGGGCGAGGGCGGTGCTATGCCAACCTTCGGTTTGATGCCGTTGTCGTGGCGAGTGGCAGGCATTGGGCTGGTGCTGGCGATTCTTGTTGGCGGACCGGTGGCGCTGGCCTGGCGTTACCAGGATGCGCGTTACGCCCGACAACTTGCGCAGCAGGCGGGTGTGTATGCCGAATCACTCAACCAGCTGACCCAGGCCGCCGCCGCCCGACAACAGGCTGAACAGGAAAAACGCCAGGCGCTCGAGCAGCAATTGACGAGCAGCGAACACACCCACTACCGAGCATTGAGCGATGCCCAACGTGATCAGGATCGCCTGCGCGATCGTCTTGCCACTGCTGATGTGCGCTTGTCAGTCCTCCTCGAGGCCGCCGACGCTGGCGCAGGCTGCGCGATGCCCGCCACCTCCGGCACCGGCCGCGTGGATCATGGCCCCCCACGCGCCCGACTTGACCCGGCGCATGCTCAACGAATTATCGCCATCACCGACGCCGGCGACCGCGCGCTGATCGCGTTGCAGGCTTGTCAGGCGTATGTCCGCGCATTGATCCGCTAACATTTGGATCGACCCTGTCACTTGCAAGCGTGAGGCGCTCGTGTACGGTAGGTCTCATTGCGCCCCATCAGGAGAAGCCCGTGAAAGTAATCACCCAACTGGCCGCCGACCTTGGCAGGCAATTGCAGATCCTCAACGCCCATGTCTCCACCGCCGAGTCCTGTACCGGTGGCGGGATCGCTGAAGCGATCACTCGCATTCCCGGCAGCTCGGCATGGTTCGAGGCCGGGTACGTCACCTACTCCAACCTGCAGAAAAACCTGCAGTTGGATGTGCCGGTGGAGTTGTTCACCACAGTGGGGGCGGTCAGTCGTGAAGTGGTCGAGGCCATGGCCAGGGGCGCACAGGTAAAAAGCCGGGCGTTTTTTTCCGTGGCGGTCAGCGGTATTGCCGGGCCGGATGGCGGTTCGCCAAACAAACCGGTGGGCACCGTGTGGCTGGCCTGGGGCGTGGGCGAGCGAGTGTTCAGCGAGTTGCAACACTTCCCCGGTGATCGCGATGAAGTCCGCCGACAAACGGTGAAGGCCGCGCTAGAGGGGCTGCTACGGCATGTCTCGGCAGAAATCTCAAATCAGGGGTAGGCGAGCCTGAATCCCTGTGGAATAATACTGGCTACTTATACAGGTGTTGGCCGTCAGGCCTTATTGATTACGTGAGGACTTTAATGGACGACAACAAGAAGAAAGCCTTGGCTGCGGCCCTGGGTCAGATCGAACGTCAATTCGGCAAGGGTGCCGTAATGCGTATGGGCGATCAAGACCGTCAGGCGATCCCATCCATCTCCACTGGCTCTCTGGGTCTGGACATTGCACTCGGCATTGGCGGCCTGCCAAAAGGTCGTATCGTTGAAATCTACGGTCCTGAATCTTCCGGTAAAACCACACTGACCCTGTCGGTGATCGCCCAGGCTCAAAAAGCCGGCGCCACCTGTGCGTTCGTTGACGCCGAGCACGCCCTTGACCCTGAGTACGCCGGCAAGCTGGGCGTCAACGTCGACGACCTGCTGGTTTCCCAGCCGGACACCGGCGAGCAGGCCCTGGAAATCACCGACATGCTGGTGCGTTCCAACGCCGTTGACGTGATCATCGTCGACTCCGTGGCAGCATTGGTGCCCAAGGCTGAAATCGAAGGCGAAATGGGTGACATGCACGTGGGCCTGCAAGCCCGTCTGATGTCCCAGGCGCTGCGTAAAATCACCGGTAACATCAAGAACGCCAACTGCCTGGTGATTTTCATCAACCAGATCCGTATGAAAATCGGCGTGATGTTCGGCAGCCCGGAAACCACCACCGGTGGTAACGCGCTGAAGTTCTATGCATCGGTTCGTCTGGACATCCGTCGTACTGGCGCGGTGAAAGAAGGTGATGAAGTCGTCGGTAGCGAAACCCGCGTCAAGGTTGTGAAGAACAAGGTCGCTTCGCCGTTCCGCCAGGCTGAGTTCCAGATTCTTTACGGCAAGGGCATCTACCTCAACGGTGAGATGATCGACCTGGGTGTGCTGCACGGTTTCGTCGAGAAATCCGGTGCCTGGTATGCCTACAACGGCACCAAGATCGGCCAAGGTAAAGCCAACTCGGCCAAGTTCCTGGCGGATAACCCGGAAATTGCGGCGACCCTCGAGAAGCAACTGCGCGACAAACTGTTGTCTACTTCCGTGGTAGCGGATGCCAAGGCATCTGCGGTCAAAGAGACCGAAGACGATCTGGCCGACGCTGATATCTGATTGATCCGATGACCGCCGTACTCGATACACTCGTCGCGGTGCGGCGAACCGCAATGGACCTGCTCGCGCGACGCGAGCACGGTCGGGTTGAGCTGACGCGTAAACTGCGTCAGCGCGGCGCCCTCCCTGAAATGATCGAAACAGCGCTCGACCGGCTAACGGAAGAGGGCCTGTTGTCCGAATCCCGTTACCTCGAAAGCTTTGTCTCCTACCGTGCCCGATCCGGTTACGGCCCCTTGCGGATTCGCGAGGAGCTGAGCCAGCGTGGCCTGCAACGTAACGATATCGAACAGGCATTGCGCGAGAGCGGTATCGACTGGCAGGAACAACTTCAAGATACCTGGCGACGCAAATTTTCCGGGCATTTGCCGATAGACGTGAAGGAGCGTGCCAAACAAGGGCGCTTCCTGAGTTATCGGGGGTATTCCATGGACATGATCAGCCGCTTGTTCAGCGGTCGAGGGATGGACGATTGAATGAAACGGCTCGCTAGTGATAGCGGGCCGTTTTTTTTGCCTCACGTCACCTTCAAGGGTTCGCGGGTGCGCTGTGGAGCCAGGGGTGTGGACTGGGCCCAGTTTTCCGAGAGGTTGATGTAGTCCACCAGCTCCCGTAGTCGACCATGATTGCGCGCATTGAAGGTGAACGTCAGGCGCGCCAGGTGGCTGAACTGCGCGTCGTCCTGTTCTTCACCGCTGTAGGCGTGCTGGTGGAAGTGATCGCTCAGGCACAAGTCGGCGAAGGCGTGTTGCATGTGCTCCATCGCTTCGTCGCTGAGGGCGTGGTTCATGCGGATCACGAACTGATGCTTGAGCCAGCGGGTGGAGTGGAAGTTGCTGTAGAACTGGTTGATATGCTCTACCGCCTCTTCGACGGTGTAGACCAGGCTCACCAGCTTAAGGTCGGTGGGCAGGATGTAGCGATTTTCCTCCAGTTGATGACGGATAAAGTCCAGCGCGCCGTTCCAGAACTGGCCGCCTGGCGCATCCAGCAGCACCACCGGAACCAGCGGGCTTTTACCGGTCTGGATCAGCGTCAGCACTTCCAGCGCTTCATCCAGGGTACCGAAACCGCCAGGGCACAGGACCAGCGCATCGGCTTCCTTGACGAAGAAGAGCTTGCGGGTAAAGAAAAAGTGGAAGGGCAGCAGGTTGGTGGTGCCATTCACGGTAGGGTTGGCATGTTGCTCGAAGGGCAGGGTGATGTTGAATCCAAGGCTGTGTTCCAGCCCCGCGCCTTCGTGCGCTGCCGCCATGATGCCGCCGCCTGCGCCGGTGATCACCATCAGGTCAGAGCGGGCCAGTGCGGCGCCGAGTTCCCGGGCCATGGCGTATAGCGGGTGTTCCACCGGAGTACGGGCCGAGCCGAAAACCGTGACTTTACGCCGCCCCCGGTACTGTTCGAGTACACGGAACGCCTGCTCGAGTTCACGCAGGGCCTGCAGAGTGATTTTGGCGTTCCAGCGGTTGTGGTCTTCCTGGGCCATGCGCAGCACAGTCAGGATCATGTCGCGGTAGATCGGGAGGTTCGGGCTGTTGGGTGAAACCAGGCTGAGTTGTTCTTCGACCTTGCTGACGAGGTCGTGGCCGCTTTCTGCGAAATGACGGTTCAGGAGGTCATTCGGTTGGTAAGGCATCAATGTCTCCTTCCATTCAGGCAGTGTTCCTTGGGTAAAGGCGCATCGCAAGGCGTCAATTGGGCAGCCCCCTCGCCGCCCTTGATATGAATGTGGATAGAGTGAATCTAGACCCTCGCGATGGATTGCGCTGCTTGATCATTGCGCCGCAAAGTCTTTCCTGGCAACCGCTTATTGAATAATTGCAAGGTGCTATCACCGCTCGTCCGAACGTGCGCCGAGTGTTGAAGGGTCTGATTTACTAAATTACAGGTGTGACACGACAACTTTGCGTCAAAGGCAGGGCGCGCGATACGAGCGGGTGAGGATTTCAAAGTGCATGGAGGCGGTAGACCATGACCAGAATCATTCTGGAGATCGATACGCAACTGTATCGATTATTGGAGTCGTCGGCCGAGACCCATCATTTGAGTCTCGAGGAGGAGTGTTACCGACGTCTGGAGGGCGGGGAACGACGGTCTCAGTATTTGCAGGCCCTGGTCGCAGAATTGCGCGCCGAGGACGAGCAGCGGCGCGCCAATTCTCGATGAATCACTTTTTCTTCGCAGGCGCGGCTTTCGGGCAATCCGATTCCTGGAAGCTGGCCGAGCCGACCGGACGGTTGGTTTTTACCTCGGTGAAGTCGTAACGCATGACTGCGCCCTTGGCCATCAGCTTGCGGAACCCCGGGTTGTTGCAAACCGAGGAGCCAAGCTGGAAATACACAGTCTTGGGATCGGACCGCATCTTCTGGGCGTGGCTGCTCTGCACGCTCAAATGGTTGATCAGCACGTTGCCTTCGGCGGTATAACCCTGATCGAGAATGTCTTCGTTGATCGCCCGAGGCGTGCCGACGCTGCTTTGTGCGGCGACGTTGCGCAGCTCTCGGTTGAGATTCTGCTCACTCAAGGACGCAGCCTGAGCGTTGAAGGACGCCGCCAGCACAATGGCTGCGGTGGGAACGATAAGGCGCAACATGAAACTCTCCTGTTCAGTGACTGGTGCTTCGACCCGTCACGTGACTGTGCGTTCAGTGGCCGCGAATTATAGGGGAGGTGGTTGTTCCCGGTACAGGCTTGCGCGGGCGGCTCTGATAAACTGCCAGCCTTTCCTGCCCCGAGTACCGTTCGTGACGATTTTCCCTGTTTGCCGGTCTTGCCCACGATGAATCACGCCCCCAACGCCGTAGCCCGCTTGCGCGACCAGCGCGAGGAGGAGGGCATCAAGCCACTTCAGGCCCGTGGCTGGCGTGCGCCACGTTGCCATGACTGCCGGGTGATCGTGAGTCATTGTCTGTGCGCCTGGCGACCGCAGGTCCAGACCCGTTCCGGCGTGTGCCTGATCATGACCAACAAGGAAGTGTTCAAACCGAGCAACACCGGGTGGCTGATCGCAGACGTGGTGCGCGACAACCATGCATTTATCTGGTCACGCACCGAGCCCGACCCGCAACTGCTGGCATTGCTCGCAGATCCGCAATGGCAACCGTATCTGGTGTTCCCGGGGGAGTATGTCGAGCCGCAACGGGTGACCAACACGGTCGAAGTCGATAGCACCCGGCGGCCGTTGTTCATCCTGCTGGACGCGACCTGGACCGAGGCACGGAAGATATTCCGCAAGAGCCCGTATTTCGACGCGCTGCCGATTCTCAGCCTGCTCCCTGAAAAGATGTCGCGTTATCGCCTGCGCCGCTCCACCCGCAGCGAGCATCTGTGCACGGCCGAAGTGGCGGCCTTGTGCCTGGAACTGGCAGGCGATGTCGATGCCGCATCGGCGCTGAGCGCCTATTTCGACGTGTTCAGCCAACATTACCTGGATGCCAAGCACCAGTTGGAAATGAATGTCGGCACACCGGCCCATGCGGAGCTGATGCCCTTCGTGCCGAACAGCGCCGCTGCCACTGGTTGATTGTCGCCCATACTGCAAAGAACTGTAGCGCCCAGGCACCTTGACCACCCCGGTTTCGCTGGGCATGCTTGGCGCCGATCAGGATGCGGCACGCCGCATTTTTACGTGAACGGTCACGTATTCGGCGCCGAATGCGCCCTGTGGGTGCAGCTCCGTGGTTGTGCCTTAGTTGTTAGAAGAACAGGATCATTTGAAAAATGGCCACATACGAAATCCTGATTGCCGATGACCACCCGCTTTTTCGTAGCGCCCTGCACCAGGCGTTGACCATGGGCCTTGGCCCGAATGTGCGCCTGGTGGAAGTGGCCAGTATTGCCGAACTGGAAACCCGCCTCGATGAAAAATCCGATTGGGATCTGGTGCTGCTTGACCTGAACATGCCGGGTGCCTACGGATTTTCCGGGTTGGTACTGCTGCGTGGCCAGTACCCGCAAATTCCGGTGGTGATGGTCTCGGCCCAGGAAGAGGCCTCGATCATGGTCAAATCCCGTGAGTTCGGCGCCAGTGGCTTCATTCCCAAGTCCAGTGACCTGAGCGTGATCCAGAAAGCCGTACGGGCGGTGCTCGATGGCGATGTATTCTGGCCGCCCCAGGCATTTGAAGCGGTCAGCGTTTCCGAAGAGGCGAAAGCCGCGAGTGAAGGCTTGGCCAGCTTGACGCCCCAGCAGTTCCGGGTGTTGACCATGGTTTGCGAAGGGTTGCTGAACAAGCAGATTGCCTACGAACTGAGCGTGTCCGAGGCGACGATCAAGGCTCACGTGACGGCGATTTTCCGTAAGCTGAATGTGCGGACCCGCACCCAGGCGGCGCTGCTTCTGCAACAACTTGAGTCAATTTCGAGCCCGTGAGGCTTGGCGTCTTCACGCTTTTTTGACTTGGGTTGAACTAGCTTCTCCACTCTTTTTTGGTCAGTTGCCACGCTTATGTCCCCTTTTAAAGGCCAGACCGGCCTGAAACGCATCCTGAACGCCTCCGGTTACTCGCTGGACGGCCTGCGCGCCGCTTTCACCGGCGAAGCCGCTTTTCGCCAACTGGTGCTGCTCAATGTCATCCTGATCCCGCTTTCGTTCTTCCTGAACGTCAGCCGTGTCGAGCGAGCCGTGTTGATTGCAGTGTGTCTATTGGCCTTGATCGTCGAGTTGCTCAACTCGGCGGTGGAAGCGGCCATTGACCGCATCTCCCTTGAGCTGCACCCCTTGTCCAAAAATGCCAAGGACATGGGCAGTGCAGCCCAACTGGTGGCGCTGACCATGATCGCGCTGGTGTGGGGTGTGATCCTGCTCTAGGCGATGGGCGGCAAAACGATCTCGTCGCTGCGCTGAACACCTGCAGTGAAGGCGCGGCACAGGTCGAGGAATTCACGCATTGCCGAAGTCTGGTATTTCTGTTTGTGCCAGATGAAATAGAACTGCCGAGCCAGGTCCAGGTCCGGGGTCTCCACGGGCACCAGGCTGCCGCGGCGAAACGCGTCGCGCAGCGCCAGGCGTGAGATACAGCCAATTCCCAGTCCGGACTCCACTGCGCGCTTGATGGCCTCGGTGTGCTCCAGCTCCAGGCGGATGTTCAGAGCGCTGCGGTGGTGGCGCATGGCCTGGTCGAAGGTCAGCCGCGTCCCGGAGCCCTGCTCGCGCAGAATCCAGGCCTCAACGCTGAGCTCTTCCATGGTCGCGGTGCCACGGATCGCCAGGGGATGCTGTGGGGCGCAGAACACCACCAGTTCATCTTCGACCCAGCTTTGCACTTCGATATCCGGGTGGTTGCAATCACCCTCGATTAGACCCAGATCAATTTCATAGTGCGCGACCTGTTGCACAATGTTGGCAGTGTTCTGCACGTGCAGCTTCACCTGGCTCTCCGGATGGCGCTGCATGAAGCTTCCGATGAGCAAGGTGGCGAGGTAATTGCCGATGGTCAGTGTCGCGCCGACCGCGAGCGAGCCGAATCCCGACTTGCCGTTGAGCAAATCCTCGATCTCCTTGGATTGGTCGAGCAGTGCCACCGCTTGTGGCAGCAACTGTTTACCGAGTGCGTTAAGGCTCAGTCGTTTGCCGGCTCGGTCGAACAGCTGGCAGCTTGACTGACGCTCCAGCTCGGTGATTGAGGTGCTCGCCGCCGATTGCGAGAGATTGAGCAGGCCCGCAGCACGGGAAACGCTCTCCTGCTGGGCGACGGCAACGAAGACTTGAAGCTGACGGAGAGTAAATCGCATATCTATATAACCGATAACCCTTATCTTAATAATCCAGTTAACAGATATTGTCGTCGCGATTAGAATACGTTGCAATTGCGCACAGCACTTTCGCCAACGCTTCAGGCGCAGACCCATCTCCAGGAGTCCCACGTACATGAGCAACATGAACCACGAGCGTGTCCTCAGTGTTCACCACTGGAACGACACTCTGTTCAGCTTCAAGTGCACCCGCGATCCGGGCCTGCGCTTCGAGAACGGTCAGTTCGTGATGATCGGCCTGCAACAACCCAACGGCCGCCCGCTTATGCGTGCTTACTCGATCGCCAGCCCGAACTGGGAAGAGCATCTGGAGTTCTTCAGCATCAAGGTGCCTGATGGCCCGCTGACTTCCCAGTTGCAGCACCTGAAGGAAGGCGACGAGATCATCATCAGCAAGAAGCCTACCGGCACGCTGGTACTGGACGACTTGAAGCCTGGCAAACATTTGTACCTGCTCAGCACCGGTACTGGCCTGGCGCCGTTCATGAGCGTCATCCAGGACCCGGAAACCTACGAGCGTTTCGAAAAAGTGATCCTGTGCCACGGCGTCCGTTACGTCAACGAAGTCGCCTACCGCGAATTCATCACCGAGCACCTGCCACAGAACGAGTTCTTCGGCGAGGCGCTGCGTGACAAGTTGATCTACTACCCGACCGTGACCCGCGAGCCATTCGAAAACGAAGGCCGCCTGACCGACCTGATGCGCAGCGGCAAGCTGTTCCGCGACATCGGTCTGCCACCGATCAACCCGCAGGACGACCGCGCCATGCTGTGCGGCAGCCCGAGCATGCTCGACGAGACCAGCGAAGTGCTCAACAGCTTCGGTCTGACCGTTTCGCCGCGTATGCGCGAGCCGGGTGACTACCTGATCGAGCGTGCGTTCGTCGAGAAGTAACAGTCGCAGCATCCCGAAACCCGCGTTGCCTCACGGTAACGCGGGTTTTTTATGTCCATTGATCCCTGTAGGAGCGAGTATGCTCCGGGCGGCGTTCCGACGATGGTGGACCAGGCACCGCAGGGTGTCAGGCAGCCAGCGTTATCGTTAACGACCATCGCGAGCATGCTCGCTCCTACAGGGCGGGAACGACTTCCAGCACTCGAATCATCTCCGGCGTCGGGTAATGCCAGCGCACATCCACGTCCCAGAATTGCGCGCCGTATTCGCGCTCGGGGGCGGGCGTCTGGTAGGCCGGCCGTGGGTCCTGCGCCAGGCATTGCTCGATCAGCTCGGTCAAAGGCTCTGCCAGCCGCTGCGCATGGCCGTGGGCCTGTTGCAGCGCGTTCTCTGTCCACTCTACGGCAATCAGTTGCGGTGCTTCGCTGGCGATGCGGTTGCTGGCACCGTCGATGATGTCCGCGTAAGGCACATACGGCTTGATGTCGAGGATCGGCGTGCCATCCAAGAGGTCGATACCCGATATCCACAGGCGGTCGGCCTCGACCTTGTCCAGCTTCACCACCGATTGGCCGATGCCATTGGGCCGGTGCGTCGCGCGCGTCGCGAACACCCCCATGGACTTGTTACCGCCCAGGCGAGGAGGGCGGACTTTCAGCCGTGGCTTCTCTTCCAGGGCCTGATGGAACAGGAACAACAGCCACACATGGCTGACCTGCTCCAGCCCTTGCACCGCATCCCCCTGGTCGAACGGCGCTACCAGTTCCAGCACGCCACGGGCGGCCGGGGCCAGTTGTGGCTGGCGCGGGATAGCGAATTTCTCCTTGAAGCAGGAGCGCACGAAGCCGATGGGGGAAACGCTGTAGGTCATGGGGTTGTGGTTCGGGGGAAATTGAGTTGGGGATGATAACTCACATGACCTCATGATCGACGTTGGCTGGAAGGGCCTCTTCGCGGGCAAGCCCGCTCCCACAGTTTCTGTGCCCGCCAAATAACCCTGTGGGAGCGGGCTTGCCCGCGATGGGCGCCCCCGAAACTTAGAGACTGAACCCTCCATCCAACGGAATGATGTTCCCGGTCATGTAAGCCCCCGCCGTACTTGCCAGGCTGATCGCCAATGCCGCCATCTCTTCCTCTCGGCCCCAGCGCTTCATCGGGATCAGCGCCGTATCCTCGGCCAGCGCCTGCTCATCATTGCCGATGTGCTGGGTCATCTTGCTGGGGAAGCGCCCCGGTGCGATCACGTTGACGTTGATGTGCTGGCTCACCAGCTCCCGCGCCAGAATCCGCGACAACTGATGCAAGGCCGCTTTGCTCGGTCCGTAGGCGTAGGCCTCTTCACCAAAGGAAGAGATTCCGGCCACCGAGCCAATGTTGATGATCCGGGCGGGATTCTGCGTCGATCCGCCCTTGCGCAACAGCGGCAGCAATTGCTGGATGCAACTGAAGACTGACGTCACGTTGAGCTGCATGACCTTCTCCCATCCCTTGACCGGGTAACTCTCCAGTGGCGCGCCCCAGGTCGTGCCGGCGTTGTTCACCAGAATGTCCAGATGGGTGATTTGCTCCTCCAGATGCGTTGCCAGTTGCTGTACGCCTTGCTCGGTGGCGAGGTTGGCGGCCACACCGTGGCACTTGCCAAAAGCGCCCAATTCGTCAGCGGTTTGCTGGCACGCCTCGGCATCCCGGGCGCAGACATACACGGTGGCGCCGGCCTCGACAAAAGCCTTGGCGATCATCTTGCCGATACCACGGGTGCCACCGGTCACGAGGGCGGTGCGGCCTTGCAGGGAAAAGTACGGGTGCATGGCGAATCCTGAGAGCTGAGGGTCAGTACACCCTAGTCGTCAGCCGCGTGCAGCGCAGGGACTATTTTTGCGCGGAATGGGGGGCCATTCGGCCCAGCTGCAAGCTTTTAAGCTTCAAGCCGCAAGAACACGCTTGCTGCTTGCAGCTTAAGGCTGCCTTACGCTCTCACGCGCAGCGTGAGCCCCTTGAGAAAGTTGCGCAGCAACTGGTCGCCACACGGGCGGTAGTTGGTGTGGCCGAACTTGCGAAACAGCGCGCTCAGCTCCGGCTTGGACACCGGGAACTCGGCGGCCTTGAGGATGGCGTGCATGTCATCCTCCTTGAGCTCGAACGCCACGCGCAGCTTTTTCAGGATGATGTTGTTGGTGACCGGTACTTCGATCGGCTGCGGCGGACGGCTTTCGTCCTTGCCACGCTTGAAGATCACCAGACCGTCGAGAAAGTGCGCCATGACCTCGTCCGGGCAGCGAACGAAGCCTTCTTCGTCTTCTTCCTTCTTGTCCAGGTACGCCTTCAGGTCATCAAGCGCCACGTCCATGCCGCCAAGCTTGATGATCTCGATGACTTTCTTGTCGCTGATGTCGAGCATGTAGCGCACGCTGCGCAGTACGTCGTTGTGAATCATGGTGTGCAATCCTGATATCGGCAGTGGGCAGCGCGCTTGAGGCGGTGCCGGAATGTTGGGGGCTTGAGAAGTGTTAGAACTTCTCTTTGCCCGACAGGTAACGCCATTGGCCCAGCGGCACTTTGCCGATGGACACGCCGCCGATGCGAATACGGCGGATGGCGACAGCCTTCAGGCCAACGGCCTGACAGAACAGGGCGATCACGCCCAGTTGGGGGTTCTTCAGGGCAAAGCGCAGGCGGTTTTCGTTCTGCCAACTGGCCTTGACCGACGGCAGTTCCTTGCCTTTGTAAGTCAGGCCGTGCTGCAAGCGGTTCAGGCCGTGCTCGATCATGTCGCCTTCGACATCGACCACATATTCCTGTTCGATCTTCGCGGCGTCGGCGGTGAGCTTGCGCAGGATTTTCCAGTCCTGGGTAAACACCAGCAGGCCGCTGGCGTTGGGTTGCAAGTCGGCGCTGGCGGTCAGGCGCAGAAAATGCCCGCGCAAGGGTCGTTTGCCGAAGCGATGTTCTGCGCTCAGGGTCTCGGCGCCCAGGGTCGCCATGGCGGTTTCCACGTCCATGCCCGGTTCGACGTTGAGCAAGAGGGTCACCGGTTCCGGCGCCGTGGCCTTGGCCTCGGGGTCGAGCACAACGGTCTGGGTGCCGACCTTGAACTGCGGCTCATCGATGACCTCGCCGTCCACGGTGACCCAGCCGCCCTCGATGAACAGCTCAGCCTCCCGACGGGAGCAACCGACCAGTTCAATGAGGCGTTTGGAGAGGCGAATCGGGTCAGTCATGACAGGGCCGTAACAAAAAAGGGGTGGGCATTGTACCTGCCTTTTGTGGGAGCGGGCTTGCTCGCGATGGCGGTAGTGCAGTCAATTGATTCGTTGAATGACACAGCGCTATCGCGAGCAAGCCCGCTCCCACAGGGGAAACCGTGTGTCAGGCCTTGCGCGTCAGTTGCTCGGGCTGGCGCAGTCGCATGTGCAGCAGCGGGTACGGCTGCCCCATGCCATCGACCTCGGAGCGGCCCATCACCTCGAAACCCTGCTTGACGTAGAACCCCAGCGCTTGCGGGTTCTGCTCGTTGACGTCCAGCTCATCGGCGTTCAGGTGATCCAAGGCGTAGCGCAGCAACTGCTTGCCCAGACCCTGGCCACGGTGCGCCGGGTCGATGAACAGCATTTCGATCTTGCCTGCCGCAACCCCGGCGAACCCGGTGATGCGCTGGCGTGAATCCCGGGTGCAGATCAACATCACCGCGTCGAGGTAGCGGGTCAGCACCAAATCCTTCAACAGCTCGATGTAGCTGTCGGGCAAAAAATCATGGGTGGCGCGGACAGAGTCTTCCCAGACTCGGGTCAACTCCAGGTAATCACTTTGTTTCGGCGTGTGGATGACCGAATGTTGGCGCATGGCCAGAGGCCCCTTTGGCAGTGGAGAGTGCGTGTCCTTTCTCTCCATACGATAGCCGTAAAAAAGCCCCGCATCTCGTGCAGAGAGCGGGGCTTTTCGACTTTTTTGCGCTTAGATCTGTTCGGCCCAGAGGTCGTACTCGTCGGCGTCGGTGACTTTGCACCAGACCTTGTCGCCAGGCTTGAGGTTGCTGCCGTTGTCGATGAAGACGTTACCGTCGATTTCCGGGGCATCGAAGAAGCAACGGCCGACTGCGCCTTGCTCGTCGACTTCATCGACCAGCACTTCAATTTCACGGCCGATGCGCATTGCAAGGCGCGCCGAGCTGATGGCTTGCTGGTGTGCCATGAAGCGCTCCCAACGATCCTGCTTGACCTCGTCCGGAACGATTTCCAGGTCCAGGTCGTTGGCCGGGGCACCGTCCACCGGCGAATACTGGAAGCAGCCGACGCGGTCGAGCTGGGCTTCGGTCAGCCAGTTGAGCAGGTACTGGAAGTCCTCTTCGGTTTCGCCGGGGAAGCCGACGATGAAAGTCGAGCGGATGATCAGGTCCGGGCAGATTTCACGCCAGTTCTTGATACGCGCCAGGGTCTTGTCTTCGAAGGCTGGACGCTTCATCGACTTCAGTACTTTCGGACTGGCGTGCTGGAACGGGATGTCCAGGTACGGCAGGATCTTGCCAGCGGCCATCAGCGGGATCAGCTCGTCGACGTGCGGGTATGGATAAACATAGTGCAGACGTACCCAGACACCGAGGGTGCTGAGGGCTTCGCAGAGTTCGGTCATGCGGGTTTTCACCGGCGCGCCGTTCCAGAAACCAGTGCGGTATTTCACGTCGACGCCGTAGGCGCTGGTGTCTTGCGAAATGACCAGCAGCTCCTTGACCCCGGATTTGACCAGGCGCTGGGCCTCGTCGAGCACGTCACCCACCGGACGGCTGACCAGCTTGCCGCGCATCGACGGGATGATGCAGAAGCTGCAGCTATGGTTGCAGCCTTCGGAAATCTTCAGGTACGCGTAGTGGCGTGGGGTCAACTTGATGCCTTGTGGTGGCACGAGGTCGATCAGTGGATTGTGGTCCTGTTTGGGTGGCACGACTTCGTGCACCGCATTGACCACTTGCTCGTACTGCTGCGGACCGGTCACTGCCAGCACACTTGGGTGCACGTTGCGGATGTTGCCTTCTTCCACGCCCATGCAGCCGGTGACGATCACCTTGCCGTTTTCCTTGATGGCTTCGCCGATCACTTCCAGCGATTCGGCCTTGGCCGAGTCGATGAAGCCGCAGGTGTTGACCACCACCACATCAGCATCCTGGTAAGTGGACACGACGTCATACCCTTCCATGCGCAGCTGGGTCAGGATGCGCTCGGAGTCGACCAGTGCTTTCGGGCAACCCAGGGATACGAAGCCAACTTTTGGATTCGCTGGCGCAGGAGTGGTGGACATGTCTAACCTCGGTATAGGTGCTGCCCGGCCTTCAGGGCGGGCGACAGACGGGCGCTTGGGCGCCTCTGATCAAAAAGTGCGCAATTCTAGCGATGGTACGCGCGCTTGACCAGCTTTATGCAGGGAAAAACGACGAGTGCTGCGCTATGCTTCGCGCCTTTACGCTTTAGCGATTTTTACAGTCAAGAAAACGTCTGTAACAGCACGTAAAATATCCGATGCTGCATGCAGGGCATGGCGCTTCTTCGGTTCAGTCTGGGTTTTAGGGGTGGTGGATGGGGCAGGCAAGTAGTCACGCGGCAGACGCCGGGCATTCGGCCGCAAAGCCGATCGGCATGTTGGTTGCGGCAGTCGGGGTGGTTTACGGCGATATCGGTACGAGCCCGTTGTACACCCTCAAGGAAGTGTTTTCCGGAGGCTATGGCGTACCCGTCACCCATGACGGCGTGTTGGGCATCCTCGCCCTGATTTTCTGGTCGCTGATCTGGGTCGTCTCGATCAAGTACATGATGTTCGTCCTGCGTGCGGACAACCAGGGCGAGGGCGGAATCATGGCCTTGACCGCCCTGGCTCGTCGGGCGGCGGCCGGGCACCCGAAGCTGCGCACCTTGCTGGTGGTCTGCGGCTTGATCGGTGCGGCGCTTTTTTACGGGGACAGCATGATCACCCCGGCGATTTCCGTGCTGTCGGCGATTGAAGGGCTGGGGCTGGCCTTCGATGGCATCGACCACTGGGTGGTGCCGCTCTCGCTGATCGTGCTGGTGGCGTTGTTCCTGATCCAGCGCCACGGTACGGCGCGCATCGGCATCCTTTTTGGGCCAATCATGGTCACCTGGTTTGTAGTGCTGGGGGCGCTGGGAGTCTACGGGATCCTGCAATACCCGCAGGTGTTGGAGGCAATGAACCCGATATGGGGCGTGCGGTTCTTCATTGTCCATCCAGGCATGGGTGTAGCGATCCTCGGGGCGGTGGTGCTGGCGCTGACCGGTGCCGAAGCGCTGTACGCCGACATGGGCCACTTCGGCCGCAAGCCGATTGCCCGTGCCTGGTTCATCCTGGTGCTGCCGGCGCTGGTGCTCAACTACTTCGGTCAGGGCGCATTGCTGCTCGGTGATCCGGAGGCGGCGCGCAACCCGTTTTATCTGTTGGCGCCGAGCTGGGCGCTGATCCCGCTTGTCGGCCTGTCGACCCTGGCCACGGTGATTGCCTCGCAGGCGGTGATTTCAGGCGCCTTTTCCCTGACCCGACAAGCCATTCAGCTGGGTTACATCCCGCGCATGCACATCCAGCACACTTCAAGCGCCGAACAGGGCCAGATCTACATCGGTGCGGTGAACTGGTCGCTGATGGTGGGCGTCGTCCTGCTGGTGCTCGGCTTTGAGTCGTCCGGCGCCCTGGCCTCGGCCTATGGCGTGGCGGTGACCGGGACCATGCTGATGACCACTATCCTGGTATCCGCCGTGATCCTCTTGCTGTGGAAATGGCCACCGCTGCTGGCGGTCCCGTTGCTGCTCGGCTTCTTGCTGGTGGACGGCCTGTACTTCGCCGCCAACGTGCCAAAAATTGTCCAGGGCGGCGCCTTCCCGGTGATTGCCGGTATCGCCCTGTTCATATTGATGACCACCTGGAAGCGCGGCAAGCAGCTGCTGGTGGAGCGTATGGACGAAGGCGGGCTGCCTTTGCCAATCTTCATTGCCAGCATCCGTGTGCAACCTCCGCACCGCGTCCAGGGCACCGCCGTGTTCCTCACGGCTCGCCCGGACGCCGTGCCCCACGCGCTGTTGCATAACCTGTTGCACAACCAGGTGCTGCACGAGCAGGTGGTGCTGCTGACCGTGGTCTACGAAGACATCCCACGGGTACCGCCCACCCGGCGCTTCGAGGTCGAAGCCCACGGCGAAGGCTTCTTCCGGGTGATCCTGCACTTCGGCTTCGTCGATGAGCCGGACGTGCCGCAGGCGCTGAAGTTGTGCCACCTCGAAGACCTGGATTTCAGCCCGATGCGCACCACCTACTTCCTGAGCCGCGAAACCGTCATCGCCTCCAAACTGGAAGGCATGGCCCGCTGGCGCGAAGGCTTGTTCGCCTTCATGTTGAAGAACGCCAATGGCAACCTGCGCTTCTTCAACCTGCCGCTGAACCGGGTGATCGAGCTGGGGACGCAGGTGGAGATGTAGCGCTTGCTCCCCACAAAAGCCCCCGTTGCCTCATCGGTAACGAGGGCTTTTTGTGGGGCGACGTACATTCCCTGTAGGAGCGAGCATGCTCGCGATGGTCTTCAACGATGACACGGGCAGCCTGATACCCCGCGGTGCCCCGGCCTCCATCGCGAGCATGCTCGCTCCTACAGGGAATGGGATCGAACCGAGACTATCCCGTCAAAAACAAGCGCAACAGACATCAAAGTGCCCCAAAAGCGAGATTCGGAGTTGACCTACAAGGTCCTGGGGCGTCATCCGATATTTTGATGTCGGAAATAAACGCACCCTTCGCTGCGCCCATGCAAGCTCGGCTGTCTCGCTTGCGATGCGCGATATTCAGCGCGATACTCTATGCATAATTGTGCGTGGAAATTCGCGTAAGCAAAGAGAGGCAAACATGACGGCATTACTAGAGCGCGCGGACCAGGCCATATCGGTCACTGCGATGGTCAGGGGGTTCAGCGCAAGGCTCAAGGACATCTCCAGCCGCGCCACAGAGCGCCTGGTGATTTTCAAGGACAACCAACCAGCTGCGGTCATCATCAACGTCGATGCCTATCAGGAAATGCTCGACGAACTTGAAGACCTTCGGATTGAGGCCGCTGCGAGGGAACGGCTCAGCGGTTTTGACCCAGCCAAGGCAGTAAGCCATGACGCGATGCGGGCACGGTACGCCAAGAAGGAATGAGGTTCAGCAAAACCAAAAGCCCCCGTTGCCGAATAGGTAGCGGGGGCTTTTGTCGTTCGGTGAGGCTCTCTGTAGGAGCGAGCTTGCTCGCGATGGAGGTCCCGGCACCGCGGGGTGTCAGATTGCCCGCGTTATCGTTGACGACCATCGCGAGCAAGCTCGCTCCTACAGGGGAATCGATCAGCCGTTATTTTTGCGTTTCGTCTTTTTTGCGTGCAGGCGAGGGCGTCAGCACTTTCACCACATCATCCACCAAGGCTTTGCTCATTTGCGCCAGGTAATGCGCGGCCCAGGCGTGTCGGTCGGAATCTCGGCCGTAGGCGGCGTCTTCGGTCAGGCCCTTGGCGAGGAACAGGAAATCGGAGGCCATGGACAGTGCGTCGCTCAAGGGGACGTCGCGGGTGACGTGGAACAGGGGTTGGTTGGCGCAGTAGATGAGGGGCGTCAGGCCGATGGTTTTGAGTTCTGTGGGTGAAGGCTTGCTCATGTGAATCTCCTAAGCTGAGAGAGCCGCCCCATTCGTTTCCAAGCAAATGGGTGGCAGCTATGCGCAGGTTGGAAACCGGGAGCTTAGGAAACCGGCACGTCCGAAGACGTCCCACGCACAGCCGCCATGAGAGAAGATCGCAGACGCGAAGGTCTGTCGTCATGCAGGGCACGTTGTTGCTTAAGCTAGTCGGGTTTCCAAGCCCGATCGCTGAAACGTCAGCGACGAACCGAGACTATCCCGTCAAAAACGAGCGCAACAGACATCAAAGTGCCCAAAAAGCGAGATTCGGAGTTTGCCTACAAGGTGCTGGGGCGTCATCCGATATTTCGGTTTCTGAATAAATCAAACACAACAAAAAGCCCCCGCTGCCGAGCTGGCAAGCGGGGGCTTTTTGTTGTGCACGTTCCTCTGTAGGAGCGAGCTTGCTCGCGATACGGCCCAGGCACCGCGGGGTGTCAGGTCGCCCTCGTTATCGTTGACGATCATCGCGAGCAAGCTCGCTCCTACAGGGGGTGGGGCGGATTACTCTTCGGCCACCTTGGTCTGGCGCTTCTCGATCACGTCGACAAGGCGTTGGGCCAGTTTCGGGTAGTTTTCGTCGAAGTGGTGGCCGCCAGGCAGTTTGATCGCTTCGCCCACGGCGGTTTTGTCGGTGCAACCGCTTTCGTCGGTTTCTTCTTCGCCGTAGATGCACACCACTTTTTCAGCCGGCAGCTTGGCCATTTCCGGGCCGGTGGCGGCTTCTTTACCAGCGTTGCCGAGCCAGCCTTCGACTTCGATTTCGAAGCTGCCGGTGCGGGCGAAGGCCAGCAGGATGATTGCATCGACGCGCTGCTGCTCCGACTCCGGCAGGCGGTTGTAGATGGCGGGCAGGACGTCGGCGCCGAAGGAGTAGCCAGTCAGGATGAAGCGCTTGGTGCCCCATTTCTGCCGGTAGTGCTGCATCAGTTCGGTCAAGTCCAGGGCGCTTTGCTCCGGGCTCTTGTGCTGCCAGTAGTAGCGCAGGGTGTCGATGCCGACCACCGGATAGCCGATCTTGGCCATTTCGCCGGCCACGTCGCGGTCCAGGTCGCGCCAGCCGCCGTCGCCGGAAAGGAACAGGGTGACGGTGTCTTTCGCCTGGCCGGCCGGTACTTCGACCACCGGGATCTGCAGGCCGCCGGCTTCCTTGTCGCCGCCAACGAGGATTTTGCGCAGTTCGTTGTTCAGCACTTGCGGCAGGTTGATGTCGTAGTCGCTGATGCTGGTTTCTGCGTTCGGTTGATCGCGCACGAAGCCCGCGCTCGCGTCGTCCGGGTTGTCGTTCCACGCCACCAGCCAGTGGCCGTGGGAGGCACTTTTCGGCAGCAGGTGCGTGCAGCCGGGTTTTTCCAGCGCCAGATCAACGGAAACGGCCTGGGCCTTGTCGTCTTTCTGTTCCGACAACCAGCGCCAGGCCAGCACGGCGCCGGGGCCGATGCCGCTGACCAGGGTCGCTGGGCCCTTGAGCTCGCGCAGTCCCGTTTGCAGGGCGCGGCTTTGCAGCAGGCATTCCTTGGGCAGGATCACCTGGACGATCTGCGCCGAGCCGCTGCGGCTGAGCGTGGTCAGTTGCTTGTCGTTGAGTTTCTGTTCTTCGGTCACCGCCACCAGCACTTGTGCGCGTGGCGTGTTGCCGGGGATGACGCGGGTCAGGACGGTCCCGTCGGCCGCAGTCAGTTGTTCGAGGGTCGGTTCTGGCGCCGGGCGTTTGAGGTACCAGTATCCGCCACCGAGGATCAGGGCCAGCACGATCAGGGTGCCCAAAACGTAGCGCAAGGAGCGTTGAATCATCAGCGTTTCACCAATCCAGTCAAGCCGCCCGCAATCAGGGCGGCAGTGTCGGCCAAGGCTACCAGCGGATCGAGTCCGGCGGGTACGGCCATATAACGGGGTTCCCAGTCAGGCTGGAACTTGTCTTTGAAGCGGCGCAAGCCTTGGAAATTGTAGAGCTGCTCACCACGGCGGAAGACCATCGAGCCCAGGCGCTGGGTCAGCGGTGCACCGCGACGGGGTTGCAGCCCCGACAGGGGAACCATGCCCAGGCTGAAACGCGCGTATCCGTGACTCTTATAATGTTGGATCAGGCCGACCATCATGAACTCCATGGTCAGCTTGGGGGCGTCGGGGTGGGCACGCATCAGGTCAAGGCTGGCCAAGTCATGGCCGTAGGTCTCGAGCAGGTTGGCGAATGCCACCGGGCGCCCTTCGAAGCGAATCACCGCGACGCGGAAATATTTGAGGTAGTCATCGCTGAAACGACCGAGGGAGAACCCTTTCTCGCGCACGTTCTTGCCGGTCAGCCACGCATCGGAAATCACCTTGAGCTCATCCATCGGCGCCTGGCCCGGTTCGAAGATTTCCAACGACAGGCCGTCGCGTGTGCCTCGGTTCCAGGTGTAGCGCAGGTCCTTCATCTCCTTGCCCTTGGCTTCGAGATCGAAGCGCTGCAGATCGACCCGGGCTTCTTCACCGAGCTTGATCGCGGTCAGGCCGATGTCCATGTAGTACGGCAGGTTCTCCGCACGCACCTGATAGAACACCGGACGAGCGTGGTGCAGGTCGCACAGGTCGCGGAACTGCCAGATCATTTCCGCCCGTTGCTGGGTCGGGCCGATCGGGTCGTACAGGGCCACCAGGCTGCGCCCGCGACGGGCGTACATCAGGAACGCCTCGTCGTTGGGGTGGAACAGCAACGCCTTGTCACCGGTCAGCGCCAGTCCGCCGTCCGGTTGGGCCGAGGCCATGAGGATTTTGTGTGCACGTTTCAGTTCGTCGGACGTCGGCAGGTGAATGATCGGTCGCGCGGTGCGCAGTAGCCAGGTCAGGGAGACGATCATCAGCAGCACAGCGGCGCCAAGCAGCGATCGCAGACCACGGGGGGCATCGGCGTCGAGGGTGAACTGCCACCACAGTTGATGGCTGTAGGGCACGTCCTGGTAGGCGAACAGCAGCAGCCAGATCGAAGCGCCGAGCACGCACAGACTTGCCACCAGAAACAGCGGTGAAAACGGCAATTCGGTCAAGCGACTGGGGCGATAGAAGGAGCGGCGAAATACACCGAGCAGTGCGGCCGTCAGGGTCATCAGGCTGGCTTCTTCCCAGTCAAAGCCCTTGAGTAGCGACAGCACCGCACCCACCAGCAACAGAATGGTGGTCAGCATCCACGCGGCGGACAGACGCCGCCGCAGGCCTTGGGCGAGCAACAGGCATAGCACCCCAACCAGGCTGGCGCCGAAGTGCGAAACGTCGACCAGTCTGTGCGGGATCAGAAAACCGATGTGTTCCAGGCGCGTGTCGATTTCCGGGGTCACGCCGGAGAAGAGGAGCACCACGCCAGACAGAAATACCAGCACCGCGAGGATGGGGGCCGCCAGGCCAGACGCTGCGCGCAAGGACTGGCGGGTCTGGAACAGGCGCTGACCTTCGTTGATCAACAGCAGAAGGCTCGCCACCAGCAATGGCAACACCACGTAGATCAGGCGATAGAGCAGCAGGGCGGCGGCCAGCGGCGCGGCGCCGAGTTTGTCGGCGAACGCGGCCAGCAGGATAGCCTCAAACACGCCAACGCCGCCGGGGACGTGACTGAGTACCCCGGCAGCGAGTGCCAGCAGATACACCAGCAGGAACGCACCGAAAGGCGGCGCCTCCGGCAGTAACAGATAGAGCACCGTCGCGGCGGCGGCCACGTCGAGCGCGGTAATGACCAGTTGCAGGAAGGTCAGGCGACGGCCGGGCAAGCGCAACGTACGGCGGCCGATCTTGACCAGCAGGCTGTCCCTGAAAGGTTGCTCGGCAAGGCGACGGCGATAAACGCCAATGGCCAGTACGCAGAAGAGCAGCAGAACCGCGAGGGCAACCGAACCGAGCAGAGTCTGGGACAGACCCAGGGCCGTGGAAGCGCCTGACAGGTTGCTCAATGTGGCCAATGCTGCCAGCGGTGGTAACGCGCAGCCGAGAGAAAGACTGGCAAACAGCGTCATGCGCGCGACATCTGCCGCGCCCAGGCCATGACGCGCGTACAACCGATAGCGGACCGAGCCGCCGGAGAGCATCGACAGGCCGATGGCGTTGCCGATGGCGAAGGCCGTGAAGCCGCCCAGCGCAAGGATGCGTGGTGCCAGCGTCACACCGGCATATCGGCTGGCCGACCATTCGTAACCCAGCAGAATCACGAAGCCCACCGCAGTCGCCGCGAATGCACCCAGTAAAGCAGGTTTGGGGATATCGAGAATCGAATCGTGCAGAGCGTATAGATCGAGTTCGCTCAGCAGGTGGCGACAGGCAATCAGCGCGATCGCGAACAACAGCAAGGTGATCGCCAGGCCGATCGGCTGACGATACTTGCTGACCAGATCAAGCAGGCGCAAACGCTCGGCCTTGATAGGTTGTGTCGCGGTGACGGGGTCTTGTGGATCAGACGAGTTGGCGCGCATCAATCACCTCTTGGATTGTGCGCGACAGGATGGGGGTATCCAGCCAAGTAACCAATCCCTGTAGAAAAAAATAATCACAAATTTTAACGCTTCTCACCGCTGTTCGGCGATGGCGTGTCATCTGGCTTACACGTTGGACCTGCACATCAGGATAGCCTGATCCCGGCAGGGCGTTATCGGTGAGCGCATCATAGAAGAATGACAGGTCATTGTTGCGAAAGGACTTTTTCAACAGACACAAAAAAGGCCACTCTTTCGAGTGGCCTTTCTTGATGTTGGTTGCGGGAGCCGGATTTGAACCGACGACCTTCGGGTTATGAGCCCGACGAGCTACCAGGCTGCTCCATCCCGCGTCTGTGAGGCGGCATTCTATAGAAGAACGACAGGGTGTCAACCGTTAATATGCCGCTGAGTCAAATAAGTGCTGAAAAGCGGCAAACGGTCGCAGGGCTGGCTTAAGTTTCGGAATCAGAACGATTTATCGTGTAGAGCAGAAAACAGGCGCGCACAAAAAAGGCCATTCTTTCGAATGACCTTTTTTGATGTTTGGTTGCGGGAGCCGGATTTGAACCGACGACCTTCGGGTTATGAGCCCGACGAGCTACCAGGCTGCTCCATCCCGCGTCTGTGAGGCGGCATTCTACAGAGGAACGCGGGTGTGTCAACCCTCAAGCAGTAAAAAACCCTTTTTGGTTCAATTGGTTAGCTTGGCTGGTAAACGGTATAAAGGGCGCAGGGGCCGCAGGAGCAAGGGTTTCAGCTCTATTGGTGGCGATCTTTTGATTGAAAAAATAAATTCATCTGCGAATTTTCCCACCGATCAGAAAGAACATTCAGACTACTGGTGCTATATACAGTTGTCGGTGAGATACTGCCAGCCCGTGAGGCCTTGTCTTCTTTTCTCCGCCATGAACACTGCTTTTCCATGACTCAGCGAAAAATCATCCACGTCGATTGTGACTGCTTCTACGCCGCCATCGAGATGCGTGACGATCCGCGCCTGGCCGGCAAACCCCTGGCGGTGGGTGGCTCGGCGGATCGGCGCGGGGTGATTGCCACTTGCAACTATGAGGCCCGGGCCTATGGCGTGCGCTCGGCCATGTCGTCCGGACATGCGCTGAAGCTGTGTCCGGACCTGACTATCGTCAAGCCCCGTATGGACGCCTACCGGGAAGCGTCGAAGGAAATTCACACGATCTTTCGCGTTTACACCGATCTGATCGAACCGCTTTCCCTGGATGAGGCTTATCTGGACGTGTCCGACAGCGCCCACTTCAATGGCAGTGCCACGCGTATCGCCCAGGACATTCGTCGACGGGTTTCCAACCAGTTGCACATCACGGTCTCGGCGGGCGTTGCGCCCAACAAGTTTTTGGCCAAGATTGCCAGCGACTGGAAGAAACCCAATGGCTTGTTCGTCATCACACCCGATCAGGTCGATGACTTTGTCAGTGGATTGCCCGTCAGCAAGTTGCACGGCGTCGGTAAAGTGACCGCCGAAAAACTGAGCCGCCTGGGTATTGTCGATTGTTCTCAACTGCGCGAATGGGACAAGTTGGCCCTGGTGCGCGAATTCGGCAGTTTTGGCGAGCGACTGTGGAGCCTTGCCCGAGGGATTGATGAGCGGTTGGTACACAACGACAATCGGCGTCAGTCGATCAGCGTCGAAAACACCTACGACACAGACTTGCCGGATCTTAAGAGCTGCCTGGCCAAATTGCCCGAATTGATGGAAACACTGGCCGGACGCATGGCGCGGATCGACAACAGCTATCGACCGGGCAAGCCGTTCGTCAAAGTGAAGTTTCATGACTTCACTCAGACCACCATGGAACAGGCCGGGGCAGGGCGGGACCTGGGCAGTTTTCAGCTGTTGCTGACCCAGGCATTCAATCGCGGTGGCAAGCCCGTGCGGTTGTTGGGGATTGGAGTGCGGCTGGAGGATTTGCGGGGCGGGTTCGAGCAGATGGAGTTGTTTGAACGGTAGATTTGCGGTGCTCTTCGGGGCCTGATCGCGGGCAAGCCCGCTCCTGCAGGTTTCACCGATCTCCTGTAGGAGCGGGCTTGCCCGCGATGTTTTTTAGGGGTTAGTTAACCCCAGGATCCGCCACCAACCGCCCACCATCCCTGGCCAGTGACTTCATGAACTCGGTCTGCAATTCGGGATCGTTGCGCGTCAGTTCAATCAGGCTCTGCTCCAGCTCGCTGGCTTCTTCTTCCAGGCCCAGCTCCGACAGGCGCTTGACCCGGTGCACCCACTGGCTCACTTCACCGTCTTCGAGGTCGTCGTAAATCAGCCCGTGGGCTTCCAGCAGCTTGCCGCGCAGCGAACTGCTGACAGCCAGAGACGAGTCGGTGTGGACGTCGTCCTGGCTGTCTTCGACGCTGATCAGCAAGCGCGTCAGGTGATTGATGTCGCGCTCGGCGAACGGGCTGTCCAGCAGGTTCAGGCGCAATACGCCGTTCTTGTCGGTACTGAGCTCGAACGTTTCCTTGCCCGCCTTGACCTCAACGGGGCGCTCGCTCCACGGCAGGCTCGAGTACTCGGTGCGCTTGTCGCGCTGGACTTCGTCGATGCCGGCGAGGTTCTGCTGCGCCCGGCCATGGGACGGCGCATTCATGAACGGGTTGAGCCCGGCGATGCCGTAGCTGAACCAGTCCTTGGTAACACTATCAGGCAGGTTGCCGAGGGCGAACACGTTGACCACGTTCGCGCCGACGCCGGCCACCACAGCCACCGCGCCCAACGGAATCTCGTAGACTTCCCGCCAGGGCTGGTAAGGCGTGTAGCGATCGTAACGCCGCGTCACTTCGAACTCGGTGACTTCGAAGGTCTTTTGCTCGTGGATCTTCACCCGGCGTTGCGGCAGCTCAAGCACCTTGGGCTCACCGACATCGATCTGCAGGCGGTGGTCGAGCAGTTTGCGCTCGACACGTTCCTCGTGCTCGCTGCGTTGCGACATGTGGTTGGCACAGCCGCTGACCAGCAGGGCGCCGCACAGGGCGGCGCCACCGAGGCCTAAGGTGTTTCGCTTGAACATGACGTCTCTATCTGGTTTCAGCGGCGGATACGGGCCTGAAGGAACGACAGCACGTCAGCGACCGGCAGCGCTTGCGGCTCGGCCTCGGTACGGCTCTTGTATTCCAGGTTGCCTTCGGCGAGACCGCGGTCACTGACCACGATCCGGTGAGGAATGCCGATCAGCTCCATGTCCGCGAACTTGATGCCCGGGCTGGTTTTTTTGTCGCGGTCGTCCAGCAGCACTTCGAAGCCGGCGGCGGTCAGTTGCGCGTACAACGTGTCGGTGGCTTCGCGAACCTGCTCTGTTTCGTAGCGCAGCGGTACCAGGGCGATCTGGAACGGCGCCAGGGCGTCGCTCCAGATGATCCCTTTGTCATCGTTGTTCTGCTCGATGGCGGCGGCGACAACGCGGGATACGCCGATGCCGTAGCAGCCCATTTCCAGGGTCACCGGCTTGCCGTTCTCGCCCAGCACTTCGCACTTCATCGCCTGGCTGTACTTGTTGCCCAGCTGGAAGATATGTCCGACTTCGATGCCGCGCTTGATTTCCAGGGTGCCCTTGCCGTCCGGGCTTGGGTCACCGCTGACCACGTTGCGCAGGTCGGCCACGGTCGGAACCGGCAGGTCGCGCTCCCAGTTCACGCCGAAGTAGTGCTTGTCGTCGATGTTCGCGCCAATACCGAAATCGCTCATCAACTCGACGGAGCGGTCGATGATGATCGGCAGTGGCAGGTTCAACGGGCCGAGCGAGCCGGCGCCGGCGCCAATGGCGTCACGCAGTTCGGCATCGCTGGCCATGACCAGCGGGCTGGCCACGCCTGGTTGGTTGGCGGCCTTGATTTCGTTGAGTTCGTGATCGCCGCGGATGATCAGCGCGATCAGCTTGCCTTCTTCTTCGGCGTGCACGATCAAGGTCTTGATGGTCTTTTCAATCGGCAGATTGAATTTTTCCACCAGTGCGGCAATGGTCTTGGTGTCCGGGGTGTCCACCAGACGCAGCTCTTCGGCTGGCGCTGGGCGGGATGTTTCCCGTGGCACGGCCTCGGCTTTTTCGATGTTCGCCGCGTAGTCGGAACCGTTGCTGAACACGATGTCGTCTTCGCCGGACTCGGCCAGCACGTGGAACTCATGGGAGCCGGCGCCGCCGATGGAACCGTTGTCCGCTTCAACCGGACGGAATTTCAGGCCCAGGCGCGTGAACACGTTGCAGTAGGCCTGGTGCATGCGGTCATAGGTGACCTGCAGCGACGCCAGGTCTGCGTGGAACGAATAGGCATCCTTCATGATGAATTCGCGGCCGCGCATCAAACCAAAGCGTGGACGGATTTCGTCACGGAATTTGGTCTGGATCTGATACAAGTTGATCGGCAGCTGCTTGTAGCTGCTCAACTCGTTGCGCATCAGGTCGGTGATCACTTCTTCGTGGGTCGGGCCGGCGCAAAAGTCACGACCGTGGCGATCCTTGAAGCGCAGCAGTTCGGGGCCGTATTCTTCCCAACGACCGGATTCCTGCCACAGCTCAGCCGGTTGGGTGCTCGGCATCAACACTTCCAGAGAGCCTGCTGCGTCCATTTCTTCGCGCACGATGGCTTCGACCTTGCGCATCACTCGCAAGCCCATCGGCAGCCAGGTGTACAGGCCGGAGGCGAGTTTGCGGATCATGCCAGCGCGCAGCATCAGCTGATGGCTGATCACGACCGCATCGGAAGGCGTTTCTTTCTGTGTGGCAAGCAAAAATTGACTGGTGCGCATGGTTGGCCGCTATCGATTGCTGATGACGAGAAATGACGGGGCATTGTACGGGCGTGTTCCGCTGACGTACAGGCGTACGGTCGCTGGCATGGCGGGCGGCCGGGAATCTGCGCGCCCGTTGCAATGCTTGTTGCGTATAAGCCTCAGGATTCTTCTGCGACTTGCGTGGGGGCGGGCTCGGGCGTAGGTGTCGGACCTTCGCGGCGGCTCTCCTGGAACCAGTGCAGGGCAATCAAAACCAGCGTCGGAACACCGAGCAGCGCGGTGATCAGGAAGAAATTGTGATAACCGAACTTTTCCACCATGACCCCTGAGTAACCACCGATCAGGCGCGGCAACAGCAACATGATAGAGCTGAGCAAGGCGTATTGAGTGGCGGAGAACTTGAGGTTGGTCAAGCTCGACAGGTAGGCGACGAATGCCGACGTCGCCAGGCCCGAGCTGAAATTGTCCAGGGAAATGGTCACGATCAGCATGTTCAGGTTGGCGCCCATGTCGGCGAGCATCAGAAACAGCAGGTTGGTCGCCGCTGACGCAGCGCCGCCGATGAACAGGATCGGCAGGATGCCGAATCGCACGATCAGCAGGCCGCCCATGCCGGCGCCGACGAGGGTCATGATCAGGCCGAAGATCTTGCTGACGCTGGCGATCTGATCCTTGGTGAAACCCTGGTCGATGTAGAAAACGTTGGCCATCACGCCCATGACCGTGTCCGACATCCGATACGTGGCGATCAGCCCGAGCAGCAGCAGCGCTTGCCAGCGGTAGCGCAGGATGAAGTCGTTGACCGGCGTCAGTACCGGCGCGAGGGCCACGGCGTCCCATGGATGACAGGCACAGGGCGGTGAGCGTGATGTAGAGGATGGCACGCAGGAACGCGCGATCTTCGAGCAGCAGGTCGAGCACGCTGACACCGCCGAACAGCACACTGGCGAAGTCTGTGTTGTACAGCTGCGTAAAGGTTGCCGGCACGGAAACCAGCAGCACGATCAACACGAAGACCGAGGCCAGTTGATGCACGAAGCTGTAGCGCCCGGCCTGAAGTTGTGTGCGTAACGGCACCGGCGGCTCGCGCATGAACAGCGAGGTCAAAAGCGCCGGCACCATCAGTGCGCCAAACAGCAGGTAAGTGCCGGCCCATGCCGAGTGCTTGTAATTGAAGCCCGTGGAGCCAAAACCCTCGGCAAAGTACAGCGCACCGGCCGTAGCCAGCAGTGCCGCCACTCGATAACCGGACATGTAGCTGGCAGCGAGCGCAGCCTGGCGGCTGTCATCGGCGATTTCCAGGCGATAGGCGTCGACTGCAATGTCCTGCGTCGCCGAGGCAAAGGCCACGACTACTGCGATGGCGATCAACCAGGAGAGGTGTTTTTGTGGGTCGCAGAATCCCATGCCGATCAGACCCAGGATCACCAGCGCTTGCGAGAGCACCAGCCACGAGCGTCGACGGCCGAGTTTGCCGAGCAGCGGCAGGCGCCATTGGTCGAGGAGCGGCGACCAGACCCATTTGAAGGCGTAGGCCAGGCCAATCAGGCTTGCATAGCCGATGGTTTCGCGAGCCACACCGGCTTCACGCAACCAGACCGACAGCGTCGAAAACACCAGCATGTAAGGCAGGCCGGCGGCGAAACCAAGCAACAGCAGCACAAGTGTCGAAGGGCTGGCATAGGCAGCAAGCGCGGCGCGCCAGGTTTTACGGGGCATGGGCTGAAGTCTGCCTCAAAATTCGGAAACAAAGCGCGCACTCTAACCGCTGTGCTCTACCGGGCGCCAGCCATGACGCTGAATATCAACACGATTATTCAGGACACTGATGCCTTCGTCGCGTAATCGTGCCCGCTGTTCATCACCTGAAGGGCTGCCCGCAGGAAGGCTGATCCGGCCGCCCGCGCCCATCACCCGGTGCCAGGGTAGCTTGGTGTCTGCGGGCAGTTGGCTCAAGGTCCGGCCGACCCAGCGCGCCGCGCGTCCCAGCCCCGCCAGCTCGGCAAGCTGACCATAACTCACCACTTTGCCCTCCGGGACTTGCGCCAGGGTCAGATAGAGCGCCGTGCGTCGGATTTGCGCAGCGCTTTCGGTTTCGGCGGTGGGTTCGGCCACGTCGTGCTTCCTGAAAAAGATTCACATCACCGTTCGTAGGGTAATGCGCTGATCGGCAATTGAGAAATGAACTCAATAGAAAACGTCGGGTCAGTCGTTGCTAGGGTCTTATCCCTGCGGATAATGCCGACTTTTTTCGCAAACTTGAGCCTTTATTTTGCTTATGGTTTCCAGAACTCTGCTGTGCCTCGCTGTCCTCGGTGCTTCCACACCCCTGCTCGCCGATACCGTCTGGTTAAAGAACGGTGACAAGCTGAGCGGCAAGATCACCTTGTTCGATGGCGGCAAACTCTTGATCCAGACCGAGTACGCCGGAGCGGTGCCGATCGACTGGAAACAGGTGAAAACCCTGGAGAGCGATCAGCAATTGCTGGTCAAGCAGGACGCCTACACCGGCGAGAAAGCCAAGTCGCTGAAGTCGGCGGAAGACGGCAAGGTTACCCTCGCCAATGGCGACGGACCAAAGACCGTTGAATTGGCGAGTATCCAGCAAATCCTCAAGCCCAAGCCGGTTGTCGAGGACCTGGTGTGGAAGGGCAACATCGACGCGGCGCTGGATTACCAGCGTGCCGAAAAAGACACCGATGACTACGACATCGACTTCAAGACCACCGCACGTCATGGCCGTTGGCGTCATATCGCCGAAGGCGAATACAACCGCGAGTTCCAGGATGACGTGGTGACCACGGACAACTGGCGCGCCGAATACTCCCTGGATCGCTTCCTCACCGACAAATGGTTCTGGCAGGGCAGACTTGTCTACAAGCGTGACAAGGTGGAAGAGCTGTCGCGCCAGCGCACCGTCGGCACAGGTCCTGGTTACCAGTTCTGGGATGATGAACTGGGTGCGTTCTCGCTCGGTTCGCTGATCAACCGCACCGACTATCAATTTGATGATGGCAGCAAGGAGAACTTCTACTCCGTGGCCATGAAGTGGGACTACAACCGCTACCTGATTGGCAAGAAAGTCGAGTTCTTCACCAACGGCGAAGTGGGCAAGCCTCTGTCCGGCGTGGCCGAATACGCGCTGGATGCCGAAATGGGCCTGCGCTACAAGGTCACGGACTGGGCGTCGCTCAACCTCAAGGCCGAGCGTGACATCATCGACGGCACCAATGACGCCGATCTGGACAAGACACGTTACACGGCAGGGTTTGGCGTGACCTGGTAGGCCACTCAAACAAAAAAATCGCGACCCAATGGTCGCGATTTTTTTGCCCGACGAAAACACTCGAGCACAAAAAAGCCCCGCTTTTGAGGGCGGGGCTTTTTACTAAAGCAAGGACAAGTTAGATAACTTGTACTTCTTCAGCTTGCATGCCTTTCTGACCGCGGGTAGCGATGAAAGAAACCTGTTGGCCTTCTTTCAGGCTTTTGAAGCCGTCGGATTGGATAGCTTTGAAGTGAACGAACAGGTCGTCACCGGATTGTGGAGTGATGAAGCCGAAGCCTTTTTCATCGTTGAACCACTTAACGGTACCGGTTTGGCGATTAGACATGGTGTAACTCCTTGAACAAAGATAACTGCGACTCAGGAAGAACCCTGGTCGAGACTGAGTGCAAAGAGCAGGAAAAATTCTTGTAGATGGTTGGATCGAAATTCAACATATCGTGTAGAGATTCTCAGTGACACAAGCAGCACAGTGGCGCCACCTTAACCCTTTTTCTGGAACGTGCCAATGCTTCTTGCGAAGGTTTCTGGGTTTTCGTGACTGACGGTGCGCCGCAATGGCGTAATGCCCCCACTTTTGCACTGGATCGCCGAGAATTGCGCCCGGACTTTGAACCCGGGGCGCGGCCCCGGTAAGATGCCGGACAGATTTTTCACCCTCGCTATTTCAGGACATCGCCATGAGCATCAAATCGGACAAGTGGATTCGCCGCATGGCGCAGGAACACAACATGATCGAGCCTTTCGTCGAGCGCCAGGTGCGCGGCGAGAGCGACAGTCGGGTGATCTCCTTCGGCGTGTCCAGCTATGGCTACGATGTGCGCTGCACCAATAAATTCAAGGTGTTCACCAACATCAACTCGGCCATCGTCGACCCGAAGAACTTCGACGCCGGCAGCTTTGTCGACATCGAAAGCGATGTCTGCATCATCCCGCCGAACTCCTTCGCGCTGGCCAGCACCGTCGAATACTTCCGCATCCCGCGCAACGTATTGACCATCTGCCTGGGCAAGAGCACCTATGCCCGCTGCGGCATCATCGTCAACGTCACCCCGCTGGAACCGGAGTGGGAAGGTCACGTAACCCTCGAGTTCTCGAACACCACCAACCTGCCGGCGAAAATTTACGCCAACGAAGGTGTGGCGCAGATGTTGTTCCTTGAATCCGACGAAGAATGCGAAGTTTCGTACAAGGACCGTGGCGGCAAATATCAGGGCCAACGCGGTGTAACCCTGCCGCGCACCTGATCCTTTCGTCCAGTTCGCGGGAATTCCTGAGCGGGTAGACACTCTATTGGGTGTACTGCCCGGCGCTCGCACAGTGCGCCGGGCCTTTGCTCAGGAGTGCTCTATGAAGATCGATCCGCGAATAAGTGCCGAACTGGCAAGGCTTGAGCCCAATCAGGTTGGCGTTTTGGCCTGGTCCTTATTGGCACATCCTCCGATCAGCATGGCAGGGGGCATCCCCGGTCAGCCTGACCCCGACACACCCAATGAACAACCCACTGAACCGGGTGAGCCAACACTGCCGGATGAGCCGCCGCCTGCGCCTGTGGCGTAGCCGCGCCCCCTGTGGGAGCGAGCTTGCTCGCGATAGCGGAGTGTCAGTCAGCGTGGATACTTCTGACATATCGCTATCGCGAGCAAGCTCGCTCCTACAGAGAGTCACCGACGGGCCATATCTCGTTATCGCCGATAACGAATATTCGACTCCGCTCATCCCGCTCCACCTGATAACCCCCGGTAAAGGCGCCAAACGCGGGCAGCAGGCTGACGCATTCGCCAAACCTGAAGCACGCCAGTCGCAAGCGCTGTCGGCCACGTCCCTGGAGTCGATACACCGGATGCACATGACCGGCCAGCACATGCCGTTGGGGATGGGGTGTGGGCTCATGTTGCAGGGCAAACGGTCCCAACAACATCGGCTCCGGCACCACGCGAATGTCCAGTGAAGCCGGTGGGTCGCCCGCCCGTTTGTCGTGGTTGCCGCGAATCAACGTCATCGGCAGGTCGCGGTGTCGTGCGCGCCACAGGGCCAGGGCGCTGAGTGTGGCGTCGGCATGGGAGCCGGGGCCGTGGAGGAAATCCCCGAGGAAAATCAACTGGCGACACGGCAGGGCGGCCAGGAGCGCATCGAGCACGGCGATGTTGCTTGAAGTGGTGCCCTTTGGCACCGGCTGGCCGAGGCTGCGATAGGCGGCGGCCTTGCCGAAGTGGACGTCGGCAATCAGCAACGCCTCCTGTGCCGGCCAGTACAGGGCTTTTTCCGGCAGCAACCATAGTTCCTCGCCAGCCAGTCGTACGGGGTAGGGCGTGTTCATCAGGCTTTTCCGGTCTCGGCAGTTTTCTCAAGGTCGCTGACCATGCGTCTTATGCGGTCAGCGAGTTTTTCCGAGCTCATGCTCTCGCGCATGCGTTCCACCAGCAGAGGGAAGCCGAGGGGCGTGGGGCGTTTGACTGCATGCACATCGAGTCGCAGGCGACTGATGTGCGTCAGCGTCTGTTCCAGGCGGTCGATATCCAGTTCATTGCGCAGCACTTCTTCCCCGGCTTGCGCCAGCAACAGGTTGCCTGAGTCGTATTGCTTGAACACTTCATAGAACAAGCCGCTGGAAGCCTGGACCTGACGCGTGCTCTTGGGCGCACCGGGATAGCCGGCGAACACCAGCCCGGCTATCCGCGCGATCTCGCGAAATCGCCGCAGCGCCAGCTCACCGGCGTTCAGGCTCGCAAGCACGTCGTGCAGCAAATGGTCGGGACTGAGCAGGGACGAATCAAGGACACGTGACCATTCCACATAGGTCGCGCTCAGCAGCTCCAGTCCGTAATCATTGACCGCAATGGAAAACGTCACGGGCTGCTGCTGGCTGACGCGCCACGCCAGAAGACTGGCCAGCCCCAGGTGTACCTGGCGTCCGGCAAAGGGGTAGAGAAACAGGTGCCAGCCTTCGCGTGATTTCAGGGTTTCGGCCAGCAGACTATTTGTAGTCGGCAATCCTGACCAGCGTTGTTGCACCTCCAGCAGTGGTCGCAATGCCTGCATTTCCGGGCCACTGAACTCGCCTTGCGCCGCAGCACTGAAGCGTGCGACCACCGCCTGCGCCAGTTCGTTGGAAAGCGGCATGCGCCCACCGTTCCAGCGCGGCACCGCGGCTTTCTTCACCGTGCTGCGCTTGACGTAGGCGGTCATGTTTTCCACACGGACCAGTTCCAGCAGGCGTCCGGCAAAGAGAAAGCCGTCACCGGGTTTGAGCCGGGCGATGAAACCTTCCTCCACGCTGCCCAGTTGCTTGCCGCCACCGCCCTTGCTCCAGAACTTCAGATGGATGCTCGCGTCGCTGACAATCGTGCCGATGCTCATGCGATGGCGCCGAGCCAGTCGCGCATCCGGTACACGCCAGACGCCCTGTTCATCCGGTTCGGCCCGGCGGTAATCCGGATAGGCTGTCAGGGAAAGCCCGCCGTGACGTACGAACGCAAGCGCCCACGCCCAATCTTCGCGGGTGAGGTCGCGGTAAGCCCAGGCCGTTCGAACTTCTTCGTACAGCTCATCGGGCAGAAATCCACCGCCCAGCGCCATGCTGACCAGATGTTGCACCAGCACATCCAGTGGTTTATACGGCGATTCCCGAGGCTCGATGCGGCGCTGCGCGACGGCGTCCTTTGCCGCGGCGGCCTCTATCAGTTCCAGGCTGTGGGTGGGCACCAATGTCACCCGCGACACTCGCCCCGGTGCATGGCCAGAGCGGCCCGCCCGCTGCATGAGGCGCGCCACGCCTTTGGCGGAACCGATTTGCAGCACCCGTTCTACCGGTAAAAAATCTACACCCAGGTCCAGGCTGGAGGTGCAGACCACGGCTTTGAGCTGACCGTCCTTGAGTGCCCGCTCCACCCAGTCGCGGGTCTCCCGTGACAACGAGCTGTGATGCAGGGCAATCAACCCGGCCCAATCCGGTCGTGCGTCCAAGAGCGCCTGGTACCAGATCTCCGATTGCGCGCGGGTGTTGGTGAACACCAGGCTGCTCGGGCTCGATTCAACCTCTACCACGACTTGGGGCAACATCTTCAAGCCAATGTGGCCGGCCCAGGGGAAGCGCTCGATGGCGGGCGGCAAGAGGGTGTCGACCTGCAACGTCTTGCTGCTCTGGCCCTGCACGCTGACCCCGCCACCCTGTGGGATCAAAACCTGTTCGGCGTGGGCCTGATTGCCGAGCGTCGCGGAAATGCCCCACACGATCAGTTGCGGGTTCCACCGCCGCAGACGGGCGAGAGCCAGTTGCAACTGAACGCCGCGCTTGTTGCCGAGCAATTCGTGCCACTCGTCAACCACGACCATGCGCAAGGTCGATAAGGCGGTGTGCGAGTCAGCGCGGGCCAGCATCAGCGTGAGGCTTTCCGGTGTGGTAATCAGCACAGTGGGCAGGCGCCGGCTCTGGCGTGCACGTTCACTGCTGCTGGTATCGCCTGTGCGCAGGCCGACGCTCCATGCAATCTGCAAATCCGCCAGCGGCGCTTCCAGTGCCCGGGCGGTGTCGGCGGCCAGAGCGCGCATGGGCGTGATCCACAGTACCGTCAGCGGTTCGGCCGGTGGTTTGCGTTTACGGGGTTTTTCCACGGCAGCGAGGGCAGAGGCGAATCGGTTGAGCGCGGCGAACCACACTGCGTAGGTTTTACCGGCGCCGGTGCTGGCGTGCAGCAATCCCGACTGGCCCTGTTTGACGGCGGCCCACACTTGTTTCTGAAAGGCGAAAGGCTTCCAGCCGCGAGTAGTGAACCAGTGCTTTGCGTAGTCGGGGGAGGTTCCCATGCCGGCGGCGTGTGCTCTGAAGGTGTTCTTTCAGAGACCGCGGGGGGTGGAGGGTGGTTCTACTAAAGTTGTGATGAGGCACAGGATCCTCTGTAGGAGCGAGCATGCTCGCGATGGAGTCATTGACACCGTTGGGTGTCAGGCAGCCAACGTCATCGTTGACGAACCTTCGCGAGCATGCTCGCTCCTACAGGGGGGAGTGTGTTTATTTTAGGTTACCGCTGAGAAACTGCTTCAACCGTTCACTCTTCGGATTGCCCAGCACTTCTTCCGGCGCGCCTTCTTCCTCGACCAGTCCCTGGTGCAGGAACAGCACCTGGTTCGACACCTTGCGGGCGAAGCTCATTTCGTGGGTCACCATGATCATGGTGCGGCCTTCTTCGGCCAGGCCCTGGATCACCCGCAGCACTTCACCGACCAGCTCCGGGTCGAGGGCCGAGGTCGGTTCGTCGAATAGCATCACTTCCGGCTCCATGGCCAGTGCGCGCGCGATGGCCACCCGTTGCTGCTGGCCACCAGACAGGAACGCTGGATACTGGTCCGCTACCCGTGCGGCCAGGCCAACCTTGTCGAGGTAGCGGCGGGCACGTTCCTCGGCTTCCTGCTTGCTGCAACCCAGCACCCGGCGCGGGGCCATGGTGATGTTTTCCAGCACGGTCATGTGGCTCCACAGGTTGAAGTGCTGGAACACCATGGCCAGGCGGGTGCGAATCCGTTGCAGTTCGTCGGCGTCCGCCACGTGCATGCCGTGGCTGTCCTTGACCATGCGGATGTTCTGGCCGTCCAGGGTCATGGCGCCGTCGTTGGGCTGTTCGAGAAAGTTGATGCAGCGCAGGAAGGTACTCTTGCCCGAACCGCTGGCGCCGATCAGGCTGATGACGTCGCCGGTGTTGGCCTTGAGCGACACACCCTTGAGCACCTCATGATCGCCATAGCTTTTGTGCAGGCCTTCAATGGTCAGTTTGTACATGGAGCAGGCATCCTCAAGGCGAAAGTAGGTAACCGCTGCGGTAGGCTTCGGTGCCCGCGACATGGGCGATCACCATGCCGGCAGTGGCCATGCGCCGCAGTGAACGGGCGTACATCAGCCCGGCGATGGTGCAGTGAACAGGGATAACGCGATCGGTGATCGGGTCGATGATCTCGGCGATCAGTTGCCCGGCTTCCAGGTATTCCCCCGGCATGGCCGTGAACACCAGTAAGCCGCCAGCCGGTGTTGCCACGGGCTCCACGGCCGCCAGTGGCGTGGCCGGGTACGGCAGCTCCGGCAGGGGCAGCGGTTCGCCGGCAATGGCGCCGAAATGAATCAGGTAATCGAGCAGCGCCTGGCAGTCGAGACTGGCCAGCGGGTGATTGACGTCACCCTGGCCGCGCAGCTCGACGGTCACGCTGAAGCTGCCCATCGGTATCTCGAAGCGCTCGCCGAAGCGCTCTTGCAATTGCCACCACAGCAGGGTGAAGCACTCGTCGAACGACTGGCCGCCAGAGTCGGTGGCCAACAGGCTGGCTTCCGAGCCGATATAGCGCGCCAGGGGTTCGACCTTCGGCCAGGCCTGCGGCGTGGTGTAGAGATGCGCGACCGCCTCGAAGTCGCAATGCAGGTCGAGCACCATATCGGCGTCGCAGGCCAGGCGTTGCAGGACCAGTCGTTGCGATTGCAATTGGGTGCTGGCGCTTTGGCGGTCCAGGGCACTGCGCAGGCTGCCGCGGATCAGTTCGAGGTTGCGCTGGGGATCGTCGCTGAGCTGGTCCTCGATTTCATTGCCGACTTCCTCGCTCAAATCAACGAACCAGCGGTTGAAGTTCTGCCCGCTCTCCAGCTCGTAGCGGCCTAACGGTACGTCCATCAGGATTTGTTCCAGGCCGACCGGGTTGGCCACTGGCACCAGCACGATTTCGCTGCGCAGGCGGCCGGCGGCTTCAAGCTCCGCCAAGCGCTGCTTGAGGTGCCAGGCGACCAGCATGCCGGGCATTTCATCGGCGTGCAGGGACGCCTGGATGTAGATTTTGCCGCTGGCCGCCTGTGGGCCGAAGTGAAAGCTGTGGATCTGGCGTGCGGTGCCCGGCAGCGGTGCCAGCAGGTCATGGATCTGGTGGTGCATGTGCGTGTCCTAGTGGGTCGGCCCGAGAAAGGCCAGCCATCGGCGTTCGGCGAGGCGGAACAGGCCGACCAGCGTAAAGGTGATCGCCAGGTAAATCAGCGCGGCGATGCCGAACGACTGGAAGGTCAGGAAGGTCGCCGAGTTGGCGTCCCGCGCGACCTTGAGGATGTCCGGGATGGTTGCGGTGAACGCCACGGTGGTCGAGTGCAGCATCAGGATGACTTCGTTGCTGTAATACGGCAGCGAACGGCGCAGGGCCGACGGCATGATCACGTAGGCATACAGCTTCCAACCGGTCAGGCCGTACGCCTTGGCCGCTTCGACTTCGCCATGGTTCATGCTGCGGATTGCCCCGGCGAAAATCTCCGTGGTGTAGGCGCAGGTGTTCAGGGCAAAGGCGAGGATGGTGCAGTTCATCGCGTCGCGAAAGAAGCTGTCGAGCAAGGGCTGCTCGCGCACGGCGGCCAGGCTGTAGATGCCGGTGTAGCAGATCAGCAACTGGATATACAGCGGCGTGCCTCGGAACAGGTAAGTGTAGAACTGCACCGGCCAGCGGATGTAGAAGTGGCTGGATACACGGGCGATGGACAGCGGAATCGAGACGATGAAACCGATGAAAATCGAGGCGCTGAGCAGCCACAAGGTCATGGCGAGGCCGGTGATGTTCTGGCCGTCGCTATATAGGAAGGGTTTCCAGTATTCCTGCAGGAGTTCGATCATCGTACAGCCTCCCGAGTACCGGCGGCGTAGCGGCGTTCCAGCCAGCGCAGGACCATGTTGGAGGCACTGGTGATCACCAGGTAGATCAAGGCGGCGAGCACCAGGAAATAGAACAGTTGATAGGTGCTTTTACCGGCGTCCTGCGCGGCCTTGACCAGATCGGCCAGGCCGATGATCGAGACCAGTGCGGTGGCCTTGAGCATCACCATCCAGTTATTGCCGATACCTGGCAGGGCGTAGCGCATCATCTGCGGGAACACCACGATCCAGAACCGCTGGCCGCGCTTGAGTCCGTAGGCAACGGCGGCTTCGACCTGGCCCCTTGGCACTGCGAGGATCGCGCCACGAAAGGTCTCGGTGAAATACGCGCCATAGATGAAACCCAGGGTCAGGACCCCGGCGCTGAACGGGTTGATCTCGATGTATTCCCATTCCATGTAATCGGTGAACGAGGTCAGCCAGGTTTGCAGGCTGTAGAAAATCAGCAGCATCAGGACCAGGTCCGGTACGCCGCGAATCAGGGTGGTGTAGCACTGGGCAGGCAAGCGCAGCAGTTTGACTTTTGACAGCTTGGCACTGGCGCCCAGCAGGCCGAGCAATACGGCCACCAGCAGCGACATCGCTGACAATTTGATGGTCATCCAGGTGCCTTCCATCAGCAATGGACCGAAGCCCTTGAGGCTGAAGGCTGAGAGCCCCAGATTTTGTAGGAGGTTTTCGAACATAAATCAGCAACCTGATCGGAAGAAAAAAGCGCCCATCGCGAGATGGGCGCCTGGCATTATTTGCCGCTGTACAGATTCAGATCGCCAAAGTGTTTCTTCTGGATGGTGGCGTAGGTGCCATCATCGTGTAACGCTTTGATACCTTTATCCAAAAGCGCTTTCAGCTCGGTGTTACCTTTCTTAATGCCGACAGCGGTTTTGGAAGGCAGAAGTTCGTTGTCGACTGCCTCGCTGACGTCATAGTCGGCACCCTGCGGCGACTTGAGGAAGCCCAGTTCGGCTTGCAGCATGTCCTGGATCCCGGCGTCGAGACGGCCGGAGGTCAGGTCGGCATACACCTGATCCTGGTTCTGGTAGGCCTGGGTTTTCACACCGGCCTTGTCCAGCACGGCTTTGGCGTAGGCTTCCTGGATGGTGCCTTGCTCGTAGCCGACGGTTTTGCCCTTGAGCGAGGCGACGTCTGCCGTGACGCCCGAGCCTTTCTTGAACACGTAGGCGGTTGGGCCGGAGAACAGCTCGCTGGAGAAGTCGATGACTTTTTCGCGGGCAGGGGTAACGGTCATCGACGAGATCACACCGTCGAATTTATTGGCCTTGAGGCCCGGAATCATGCCGTCGAAATCGCTCTCGACCCACTTGCACTTGACCTTCAGCTCGGCGCAGATCGCGTTACCCAAGTCGATATCGAAACCTACCAGGCTGCCGTCAGCCGCTTTCGACTCGAATGGCGCGTAGGAAGGGTCAACACCGAAACGCAATTCCTTGTATTCCTTGGCCAGCGCGGAGCCAGCCGTTACGCACAACGCCAGTGCAGACAGGGTCAGCAATGCTTTTTTCATTATTCAATCCCTAAGAACCAATATGAGCGCTTGTGGCGCAGAATTATTGTTACTGGAAGCGTAAGACCTAATGAAAGTAGCAATTTCCGAACCAGAGTGGCGAACAAGCGTTTAAAAGGCTTTTCAGGAAATTGCCGGATGGGATTAGTGCACGAAAATGGGCGTCGTGAATAGGGTGCACCGTTTTGGGGGTGGGGATGTCGGCGGTCAGGCCAACAAATCCTGCAACGTCCCCAGATTGTCAGCCTCTTCGATGGTCTTGTCCTGACGCCAGCGCAGCATGCGGGGAAAGCGAACGGCGATGCCGCTCTTGTGGCGCTTGGACAGGGCGATGCCTTCGAAGCCCAACTCGAACACCAGGCTGGGTTTGACACTGCTGACAGGGCCGAACTTCTCGATCGTGGTCTTGCGCACGATGCTGTCGACCTGGCGCATTTCTGCGTCGGTCAGCCCCGAGTAGGCCTTGGCAAAAGGCACCAGGGTGCGTTCGCTGGCGTCGGGCGGACCGTCCCACACGGCGAAGGTGTAATCGCTGTAGAGGCTGGCGCGGCGACCATGGCCGCGTTGGGCGTAGATCAGCACCGCATCGACGCTGAACGGGTCGACCTTCCATTTCCACCAGGTGCCCATGTCCTTGGTCCGGCCAACGCCATACAGCGCGTCGCGGGCCTTGAGCATCATGCCCTCGACGCCGAGACTGCGGGAGGCTTCACGTTGGCGGGCGAGGTCGAACCAGTCTTCGCTGGTCAGCACGGGGGAAGGCAGCAGCACCGGGTTATTGCACTGGACGATGACCTGTTCCAGTTGCGCGCGGCGTTTGGCTTGAGGTTGGTTGCGCCAATCCTCGCCCTGCCATTCCAGTAAGTCGTAGGCGAGAACCACCACCGGCACCTCGTCGAGGATCTTTTTGCCCAGGGTCTTGCGGCCGATGCGCTGCTGCAGCAGGGCGAACGGTTGCACGGCGGGTGCGGACGGCGCCGCTGGATCGAAGGCGTCCTCGGTGTCGGGCCGGGTGTTTTTCCACGCCACGATCTCTCCGTCGATCACCGTGCCGTCGGGCAAGCCATGGATCAGGCTGTCGAATTCGGGAAAGCGTTCGGTCACCAACTCTTCACCGCGCGACCAGACCCACAACCGCCCCTCGCGCTTGACCACCTGGGCGCGGATGCCGTCCCACTTCCATTCCACCTGCCACTGGCTGGCCGGGCCGAGCAGGGCTTCGAACTGTTCGACGGGGTGCGACAGCGCGTGTGCCAGGAAAAACGGGTAGGGCTGGCCGCCGCGCTGGGCATGTTCGTCGACGGATTCGGCGGCGATCAGCTTCAGGTAACTGGCTGCGCTCGGACGGTTGGACAGGTCGGTGTAGCCGACCAGCCGCTGGGCCACGCGTTTGCTGTCCAACTGCGCCATCGCCGCCAGGGCGCGGGTGACCAGCAGCTTGGAGACACCCACGCGAAAGCTGCCGGTGATCAATTTGATGCACAGCATCAGGCTCGGGCGATCCAATTGTGCCCAGAGCGAGGGCAGGCGCTCGGCAAGTGTTTCAGGGGTTTCACCGCGCAGCGGCAGCAGTTTTTCCTCGATCCACAGCGCCAATCCATCGGTGGAGCTATGGGGCGCCTCGGGCAGGACCAGCGAGATGGTCTCCGCCAGATCGCCCACCGCTTGGTAACTCTCCTCGAACAGCCACGGCGACAGGCCGGAGTAGGTGACCGCCAGCTCGCGCAGGACGCGCACCGGCACCAGTTGCCGAGGTCGGCCACCCGACAGGAAGTACACCGCCCAGGCGGCGTCTTCAGGCGCGGCGTGCGCAAAATAGCGCTGCATTGCCGCAAGCTTGGCGTTGCTCGACGTCGTGGCGTCGAGGTCGGCGTACAGCTCGGCAAACGCTTTCATGGCAGCGCCTCGGCGGTGGTTGACTGTTCTTCTTCATCGTCACCGTATTCGGTGTTGAAGCCCTGCGCATCGAGCCCCTGCTCGCGCAGGTGGCGGACCAGCACGCCAATCGATCCGTGGGTCACCATGACCCGCTCGGCGCCCGTTTGCTCGATGGCCCAGAGCAGACCGGGCCAGTCGGCGTGGTCGGACAGCACAAAGCCGCGGTCCACGCCACGTCGGCGCCGTGTACCGCGAAGGCGCATCCAGCCACTGGCAAAACCATCGCTGTAGTCGCCGAAACGGCGCATCCAGGTGCTACCCCCGCCGAAGGCGGCGCGAGGACCAACGCCTTGCGCATCATCGGATCGTTTTTCTGGACTTCGCCGGCGTAGATCGTCGGCGGGATATGGATGCCGCCTTCGCGATAAACACGGTTCAGTGGCTCGACGGCGCCATGCACCAGGATCGGGCCGAGGCTGGCATCGATGCCGTGGAGAATCCGCTGGGCTTTACCGAACGAGTAGCAGAACAGCACGCTGGCCTTGTCCTGGGCGGCATTGGCTTGCCACCACTGATTAATCTCGGCGAAAACTTCTGCCTGGGGTTGCCAGCGATAAATCGGCAAGCCGAAGGTCGATTCGGTAATGAAGGTGTGGCAGCGTACCGGTTCGAACGGAGCACAGGTGCCGTCCGGTTCGATCTTGTAATCACCGGAGGCCACCCAGACTTCACCGCCGTATTCCAGGCGTACCTGTGCTGAGCCGAGCACATGGCCAGCGGGATGGAAGCTCAAGGTGACGCCGTGATGTTGCAACCGTTCGCCATAGGCCAGGGTTTGCAGGTCGATGTCCTGGCCCAGTCGCGCACGCAGGATGCCCTCGCCGGGCGCGGCGGCCAGGTAGTGCTGGTTGCCGCTGCGAGCGTGGTCGCCGTGGGCGTGGGTGATGACCGAGCGCTCGACCGGCCGCCACGGGTCGATGTAGAAATCCCCGGCCGGGCAGTACAAACCTTCGGGACGTGCGATGACAAGGTCCATGGAGTGACCACGATGGAGGACTTGTTAGCTAAGAGGCGGGGGTGGGGCGGGAAGTTCTATCGGGATTTTCAGGTGACTGTGCTGAACCTGTGGGAGCGGGCTTGCCCGCGATAGCGTTAGGTCAGTCAACATATTCGTCGCTGACACATCGCTATCGCGGGCAAGCCCGCTCCCACAGAAGGGGGGGTACAGCTCACTTACCAGGCGTCAACGTCAGCCGCTTCGTCCCGTACACCTTGTCGAAGTTCTGCGGTTGCATCGGCAGGCTCATGTATTGGCCCTTGAGCCACGGGTCCACGCTATCGAGGTAGTGCGGGCTGGCCGGGTTGCCGGATTGGCCGGTTCCGTTCTGGCCCATCAGCGGTTCGGCCTGGCCGAAGTCGACGATAAAGCGCATGGCCGGAGCCTGAGTGGTGTTGAAGTCTTCACCCCAGGCGAACGCCGCCATGTTCAGCGTGGTGTGGTCGCCGCCGGCGGCGACGGGGGCACGCACGGTCTGGCCGCTGGCGTTCTTCCATTCGTAGCGGTGCAACTTGCCCCACTGCCAGGCCCTGCGATCACCGCCCAGTTGGCTGTCGCCGGCGCTGATGGCCGCCGCCAGACTGCGGGCGAGAATGGCCGGTTTGTCTTCTTTCTGTGGTGTGCGGGTGTCATCCCAGAAAGGGCTGTCTTCGCGGCCGAGCAGGTGGTCGGCCTGGGCGGCGTAAGACAACTTGCCATTGGCAATGAAGGCTTTCCACGCAGGGCTGGTTGGCGAGCCGAGCTCATCGAGGAATATCTGCTTGGCGCTCTCCTGCAGAAACAGCTCGTAAATCGCCGCATCGGCGGAGGTCGGTGTGAGCTTGCCGTCGAACGCCATCAACCGGCCCAAGGCTTCGCGAGCCTTGCCGCGATCCGCTTCCGGCAAGGCCTCGATCGCCTGTTTCAGCGGCTGGGCCATGCCCGGTGCGCTGAACATCTGCTTGAGTTTCGCGGCGAAGGTGGTGGTCTGGTCATATTGCATGGCGATCACGCTGCGGCTGTCGTGTTTGCCCACGCCGGCCAGTTCCGCCAGGCGCTCACCACGCTCCGGAGCCGCCCAGGAGTTGGACAACTGCATGCCATAGCCGTGAGGAATCACGCGCTGGTTGGCTGTGCCGAGCCAGCCTTGGGCAGGGTCCTGATCGTAGGGGTGCAACATCGGATCGGCGTAACCGTCCCAATCGTAGCGTCCTTCCCATCCCGGCGAGGGCAGCAGGCCTTCGCCTTCGCGGCGATTGGGGTAGCGGCCGGTCACTTGCCAGCCGATGTTGCTGGCGTCGGCGAACACCAGGTTGAGCGTGATCGCCCGGATTTCCCGGCTGGCGTCCGACGCTCTCTCGACATTCTGCGCGCGGGACAGGTCGAAAAATGCATCCAGGGATTTGTCATCGGCAAAGCTCGGCGTCTGCAAGGCCAGGCCGAAACCGTTGCCCAACGCGGTGCCCTGGGCACTGTTGAGCAGCGGGCCGTGGCGTGTTTCATACACCGCTTCGCGGATTGGCCGCTGACCTTTGACGAAATAGGTTTCGTTGCGAACAATCACCGGTTGCCATTTGCCGCCGGCTTCGTAGGTCAAGCTGTTGCCCTGGCGTCGGATTTTTCCAGGAACAGGTCCTGGTTGTCGCCCATGACCGACGCGGTGCTCCACGCCACCTTGCCGTTGAAACCACCCAGTACCATCGGCAAACCGGCAATCGTCACGCCGGAAGCCTGGTACTTCGGTGAGCGAATCTGCACGTAACTGAACAACGATGGCACGCCCAACGGGCCGTGGCTGTCGCTGGCCAGCAGGCTTTTGCCACTGCGGCTGCGTTGCGGCGCGATTGCCCAGTTGTTGGACGAGGTGGCGCCCAGCAGATTCAGGCTGGACAGTTGGCCGGTGGCTTTGTCGAGTTCGGCGAGTCCAGCAATTGCCCCGTTGAGCTTGAGGCCCTTGAGTTTTTCCGCTTCGGCGTCTGGCAGTTTCTCGTCAGGGGCGGACGGCGTGAGCCATGGCAGTTTGTCGGCAGTCAGCGATTGGGCGAGTACCAGCGAGGCGATTTCCTCGGGCAAATTCGCCGACTGGCTGAAGTTGAGCAGACAGAAGATCAGCGCCGAATCTTCAGGTTTCCAGTATTCGGGCTTGTAGCCGCTGGCGGCGAGGTCGGCCGGTAGCTTGTCGCGGTAGCGGAACAGGTAGGCGTTGACCCCGCGGGCGTACACCTCGAAGAAGCGCTTGAGCCGCGGCGAAGAGGCCTTGTACAGCTCATCGGCACTTTTCTTCAGGTTAACGGCGCGCATGTAGCGGTCGGCGTCGAGCAGATCGGCACCGGACATTTGCGCCAAACGACCCTGGGCCAGCAGGCGCAGGGTGACCATTTGCGTGATGCGATCGCTGGCGTGCACGTAGCCGAGGGCGAACAGCGCATCGTGGAAGCTGTTGCTTTCGATCAGCGGCATGCCCATGGCATTGCGGCGCACCGAAACGTTCTGCGCCAGGCCCTTGAGCGGTTGCACGCCAACAGCGGGCACCAGGCTGTCCTGGGCATTGAAAGTCTGACACCCGCTGAGGCTCAGGACACCGGCCACTGCTGCGGCAACGCCGAACCGGGGAAGAAAATGTGTAAGGGCTGGCGAGGCCATGGCAAGGCTCCTGCGGGGGTAGCGTCAGTAAAGGCGCTACGTTAGTGAGCACGAGGTGACCGCGCAAGCGGGGCAGCGGGTTATTTCAAGATTTGTCGGACGAATGCTTGCCTGTGGCGGGGGTTGATGCTCAAGTGCCGGACATTCAAGACCTTGCAGGGGAAATCGGCATGGAGCTCAAGGCTGACGCAGCATTGATCATCATCGATCAGCAGAAAGGCATTCTGGAACCACGGCTGGGGCGGCGAAACAATCCACAGGCTGAAGAGCGCATGCTTGAACTGATCGGGGCTTGGCGGCGTACCGGGCGGCCGCTGTTTCATGTGCAGCATTTGTCGCGTTCGCCGGAGTCGGTGTTCTGGCCGCAGCAATCAGGGGTGGAATTTCAGCAGCGCTTCGCGCCACTGGCCGGTGAGCAACTGATCCAGAAGCAGGTGCCGGATGCTTTTTGTGCTACCGGGCTGGAGGCTCGCTTACGCGAGGCGGGGATCGAGCAATTGGTCATCGTCGGTGTGGCGACGAACAACTCGGTGGAGGCCACTGCGCGAACGGCCGGGAACCTGGGGTTTGACGCGTGGGTGGCGCACGATGCGTGCTTTACCTTCGACAAGGCGGATTACTTCGGCCAGCTACGCAGCGCTGAGGAAGTGCATGCGATGTCGTTGGGGAATTTGCACGGGGAGTATGCGACGGTGGTGGGAACTGCGCAGATTTTGGCTGCTGTCTGAATGTGGTGGTGGCTGTCAGGCCGCCTTCGCGAGCAAGTCGAATCGTCGCACCGCCGCTTCCATAGGGATTGATGGTGTACACAAAATCTTTGATTAACACCGAACCCTGTGGGAGCGGCGGTGCGACGATTCGACTTGCCCGCGATAGCGGTCTAACCGGCGAAGCAATTCTCGGCCCGAAGCATCAAGCCCCGTGGCACTTCTTGAATTTCTTGCCATTGCCGCAAGGGCAAGGGTCGTTGCGACCGACATCTTTCAGGGCGTTGCGTGCAGGCTCCTGGGGAGCGTGGTTGCAGTGCGGGCCGTGGACGTGGCCATGGTCGTGATCATGGTGATGGTCGTGATCGTGATCGTGGTTGCAATCAGGGCCATGAACGTGGGGTTGCTGGGTCATCGGGTGTGCTCCGGAATTAAATCGGCGGGGATTATCACGCCATTGCGCGCCAGGTGCACGTAGTGCGCGATGAATAAACCGGTTTCCAGCTCACCTTCCAGTCGATAGGGGATGGCCTGGTCGGATTTTTCCAGCAGTTTCACCAGTTCGCGCACCTTGGGCCACAGGTTGGTGCGAATCGGCACCTTGAAAAATCCGCTGCGCTTGGGTCCCACGGTAAACCAGTGCTCGTGCTCGCCTTCCGCCAGCAAAATGTTGCCCAAGTGTATGCGGTATTCGAGACCCCGGACGGTCAGGTCATTGTCCGCGGGGTTGTCCACCCGAAAATACAGCTCGAAGCGTTGCTGCATCAGCCTGGCCTGGACGACTTCGACCTTGACCAGGTGCACCGCAGGGTCCGGCGCGTCGTCGCCGAACCACGACGCGCAGCCGCCAAGCCCAAGCAGCAGGGGCAAGGTGAACAACAACTGTGCGAACCGATGGCTGATCATGGTGGCATGTCTCCCTTGAGCCCCAGTCTAGTTCGTCACCGATCACTCAACTGGCAAAATACCCTGCGCAGCATTTCTTGAACTTCTGCCCGCTGGCGCAGGGACAGGAATCGTTGCGGCCCGCCTTGAGCGTCACGGTGGGATCGATGAAGTACCAGCGCCCGGCGTTTTGCACGAATGAAGAACGCTCGCGATGACTGTGTTCACCGCTGCCGTCATGCCAGCGTGCAGTGAACGTCACGAAAGCGTGTTCCGGTTGACCACCGAACACCTCGGAGCTTTCGACCTCAAGACCCAGCCAGGTGCTTTGCGCGCTCCAGTCACTGATCGATTGTCGGTCCAGTCCCGACTGTTGTGCGGGCAGAGTGGTCGCCACCAGGTAATCGACCAGGCCCAATACGTAGGCGCTGTAGCGCGAACGCATCAAGGCTTCGGCGCAGGGGGCCGGGTGGCCGGCGTGGAAATGGCCGCAGCAGGCGTCGAGGAGTGTGCCGCTGCCACAAGGGCAAATGGATGTACTCATTGCGTTACCACCAGTATTTCCCGAAGTTTTCCGGATTGGCCCAGAAGCGAGAGTTGAGCCAGTCGGGGACTTGTTTGTAATCAAGCAGATCGTAGGTGAACAAGGTCAGCACCTGTTCGTCGCGCTGGAAGCGTTCGCTGGCTTGCAGGGCCAGGGAGAAAAAGTCGGTGTCCTGCCAGCCGCTGGCGGACACATCGGCGATCACCGCCAGGCGACTGGCATTGAGGTTGCGAATCCCCCCGAGCAGATTCAGACCGTCGCGCTTGGGTAAATGTTCGAGGCAATCGACCACCAGCGCGAGGTCGAAACGACGTGCTGCCAGTTCGGCCGGCAACGGTCCGGGCGCGGCGTGGGCAATGCAGGTATCCGGGTGCGCGAGCCGGAAGGCCTCAAGCGCCGGGAACTCGCTGGCGCCGATCACCAACAGGCGCAGCGGGGCATAACGATCAAGCAAAGCGGCCAGCGCCTGCTGCGGCGTGCGCGAAGAGATTGCTGCAGTCATCAAAGATCCTCAATCAGAATGCCAAGACTAGCGCGCCCAAAGGCCCAGATATAGAGCGGCCAGACGCCACATGGGACGACCTGCCGTGAATACGGGACAAAACTGCAATGGCCTATTGCTGGCGGAGATTAAAACTCGGGTCTTTACTCCCTGAATCGGTTCTAAGCCGATCCTTCAGGAGAAAACTAGATGAGCATAGTTCGGACAGCACTACCCTTGGTTCTGCTAACCAGTGTGTTGACTGGTTGCGCAGGTTTGCAGAAAACCGACTGGCCGACCTGTGCGGCTGTCGGCGGTGTCGTGGGCGCGGGGCTGGGCGCGACGGAGAGCTCGGCCTGGGCCGGCTACGGTGCCCTGCTGGTTGGCGGTACGGCCGCAGCTTATTGCTGGGTACATGGTGATGGCGACGAGGACGGTGATGGCGTGCCGGACAGCCGTGACAAGTGCCCGGGTACGCCTCGAGGCGTGAAAGTCGATGCCGATGGCTGCCCACCACCTGTGCCTGCGCCAGTGGTTGAAGAAGTGGTTGTGGTCAAGGAAGAAACCATTGTCATCCGTGATGTTCACTTCCAGTTCGACAAAGCCACCCTCACGGGTGCTGACAAACAAGTCCTGGATAAGGTCGCCACTCGCCTGAAACAGGAAAACAGCAGCGCTCAATTGACCGTGACCGGTCACACCGACAGCGTCGGCAGCGATGCCTACAACCAGAAACTGTCGGATCGCCGCGCCCATTCGGTGGTGGAGTACCTCGTCGAAAGTGGTGTGCCACGCAGCAGTTTCGTGTCTGTGACCGGTGCGGGTGAGAGCCAGCCGGTAGCCGACAACAAAACCGCTGACGGCCGTGCACAGAACCGTCGCACGGAAATCAAAATCAACCGCTGAACCCCTCGCATCCGCGGCTTGTGCAGTCGCGGATGCGGGTCTTTACTCCTGTGTAGCCGGCATCGGCCGGTAACACAGGAGCTTTCCATATGAGCGTACTCATTCGGACCGTCTTGCCGGTCATGCTGCTTGGCAGCCTGCTGACCGGTTGCGCCACTCACAGCGATGGCACTGCCCCCCTCAACCAACGCACTTGGCCGATCTGTAGCCTCATCGGCGGGCTGGTGGGTGGCGGCTTGGGCGCCATTGAAAGTGGTGGGTGGGCGGCCGGTGGTGCGGCGCTCGGCATCTTGAGCGGCGGCCTTATCTGCTACGCCCAGGACGGTGACGAAGACGGAGACGGCGTATTCGATCGGCGCGATCGTTGCCCTGACACACTGTCCAACACCCCAGTCGATCATCGCGGCTGCCCGTTGCCGCAATACCCTGCCAGCCAGAAACCGGCCGAGCCTGCTCCTGTGGAAGTCATCACCCTGAGCGATGCCGGTGCCGTGTTGTTCGCCTTCGACAAGGCCGACCTCACGCCGGCGGCCCAGGATCAACTCGATCAAGTGATGCCCAGGTTGCAAAGCCCTGACGTGAAGACCATCAAGATCATCGGGCACACCGACAGCAAGGGTTCTGACGCCTACAACCAGGCGCTGTCCGAACGCCGGGCCAGCAGCGTGGCGGCTTACCTTTTGGGCATGCACATCGCGCCGGAGAAAATCACCAGCGAAGGTCGCGGCGAGAGCGAACCGGTCGCCGATAACGAAACGGACGAGGGCCGGGCGAAAAATCGCCGGGTGGAATTGCACCTCAATCGCTGAGGCCCGCGCTAGAGCCGTCGGATCGTTCCTACAGGCGATTCGACGGCCATCGTGCAATCTTCATGAAGTATTTTCCATTGCCCTCTGGCTTATCCCGCGTGGAAGCCGTTACTGTGCGCAAAAGAATAATTCTCACCGGAGGAGCGTATGAAGGTGTTCTGGGGGCTGGGGAAGCTGTTGACCCTGCTGTTCTGGGCGGTGGTGCTGGTCAATGTGTTGACCCCCTTTGTCTATCCGTTGCACGTACTGGTCAATCTGGCCGGCGGCTTGCTGGCGGCCCTTCATCTTCTCGAGGCGGTATTCTGTTTTCGCAGCCTTCGCGGTCGTACCCACCCCTGGCGCGATCGACTGAAGATCCTCTTTTTTGGTGTTTTTCACCTGCAAACCATTCCGGCGCCCGCCGAAACTAAGGCTTCCCATGCGTAAACTCTGTCTGCTTGCCGCACTTATCAGCCCGTTCGCCTGTGCCCAGGTGGTCAGCGTCGAAACCAACTCCCTGATGCGCCTGCCCAACGCCACCAGCACGTTGAAGCTGGAGCGCCTGGAGGTGGCCGATTACGGTACTTTGCTGGTGCCTTCCAATGTCACCGAAGTCAGTGTGGATGAACTGCATCTGGGGCGTGAGGCGCGGATTGCCATTGTGCCCGGCGAAAACGCCCTTGAATTGAAGGTCAATCGCGCGCAGCTGTCCGAGGGCAGTCAGATCACTGCACGTGGCGCTCCGGGTACTTATCAGAAGGCGGCCCGGGCAGGGCGTAATCTGAATCTGCAGATCAAGACGCTGGACGCGCCGCTGCTGTCGGTTGATGCCCGTGGCGGTACCGGGGCTCCGGGGTTTGTCGGGCTCGATGGCGCCAATGGCCAGGCTCCGGGCTGCACCTGGGGGCAGGCGGGTCGCGGGTCCGATGGCAGCAACGGCAGTGACGGGCAACCGGGCGCGCCGGGTGCACTCGTTCGCCTGGCCCTGCCGCAGGATTACCCGGCCGAGCGGATCAAGGTTCAGGTCGACGGCGGTGCCGGCGGCTTGGCCGGGGCTGGCGGCAAGCCGGGGGCGGGTGGCAAGGCCAAGGGCTGCCTGATCTACAAGACCGATGGTGGGAAGAACGGCAAACCAGGGGTGGATGGACAGCCTGGCGTGGCGGGCGCTGCGGGTTCGGTGACGGTGCAGCGGTTGTAATCCGCGGGGTTGCTGTACCTGTCTGGGAAGGCTGGATCTGTGGGAGCGGGCTTGTCGAGGCGTCGAACCGTCGCGATGGTCGTCAACGATGACGCTGGCCACCTGACACCCCGCGGTGCCCCGACCACCATCGCGGACAAGTCCGCTCCTACAGAAATCAAAATCGACGCGATCCCCTGTAGGAGCGAGTTTACTCGCGATGGTCGTCAACGATGACGCTGGCCACCTTACACCCCGCGGTGCCCCGGCCACCATCGCGAGCAAGCTCGCTCCTACAGGGGGGCGGTATTAGAAGGTCGGTCTGGCCGCGGCAATCGCCACCAGCACCAATCCGATAATCAAATTGATCCCCACCAGCCGGCGAATCCTCCCCAGCACCGCCGCGCCTGCCGGCCAATCCTGCGCCGTCACTGCCGTACGCAGCTCTGGCAACATCAACGCCTGTATGCGGATGAACAACGCGGTCATCACCAGATACAGCCCCATCATGATCTGCACATAACGCGGCGCTGCCTCGAAACCGCTGTATTGCAGATGGATCATGCCCACGCCGCTGATCGGCAGCAGCACGACCGCGACCCAGACCCAGCGGAAAAAACCTTGAAACACTTCTACCCACAGCTTCAGTCGGGCAGGGCCTTCCAGGGCCTTCACGGCGGCGGGGCGCAGGACCATCCAGGCGAAGAACATGCCGCCGACCCAGACCAGGGCGGACACGACATGCAGGGTGTAGACAAGGCTAAAAGGTGTCATTCGGGTACTCCGTTCTGCGCGGGATTGATTAGCGGGGTATGATAGCGACCGATTTGGGGGCGTTCTCCACTAATTTCCCCGTCGCGCCGGGTCTGCTGTTGTGCAGGGCAAGGCGCGAGAAGCGTGGTTTGGTCATTCCAAATAAGCTTCGAGCAACGCAGCCCTGCGCAACAGCAGACCCGGCCCTTCGGGTTGTGCCTTAAAAAGGGCCAGGCTGCGTTGCAGGCCTTGGAAAGGGAGCAACCATTCCCCGCGGCCTGCGCCTTGCCTGGCCCGTTTTAAGGCGACAACGCGGCGGGGAAATCAGTGGAGAACGCCCCCAAAACCACTGAAAATTTATCCAGCGTTTTTAGCGCCCGACAATTCATGATCAGCACTGAACTCAAAACCACGATCCAGGGCGCCTATTCGCGTTTTCTCGAAGCCAAGAGCCTCAAGCCGCGCTACGGCCAGCGCCTGATGATCGCCGAAGTCGCCAAGGTGCTCGGTGATATCGACACCGACGATGAAGGCCGGCGCAGTGGCGAGCCCGCGGTTGTCGCGGTGGAAGCCGGCACCGGTACCGGTAAGACCGTGGCTTACAGCCTGGCCGCGATCCCGACCGCCAAGGCCGCCGGTAAACGCCTGGTGATCGCCACCGCGACCGTCGCCCTGCAGGAGCAGATCGTCTACAAGGACCTGCCAGACCTGATGCGCAACAGTGGGCTGAACTTCAGCTTTTCGCTGGCCAAGGGCCGTGGCCGCTACATGTGCCTGTCCAAGCTCGACATGTTGCTCCAGGAAGGCCATGCGCAAACCGCCACGGCGCAGCTGTTCGAGGAAGAAGGCTTCAAGATCGAGGTGGATGAGGCCAGTCAAAAGCTGTTTACCAGCATGATCGAGAAGCTCGCGGGCAATAAATGGGACGGCGATCGCGACAGTTGGCCCAACGCCCTGGAAGATGCCGATTGGGCGCGCCTGACCACCGATCACAGCCAGTGCACCAATCGCCATTGCCCGAATTTTGGCCAGTGTGCCTTCTACAAGGCCCGCGAAGGCATGGGCAAGGTCGACGTGATCGTCACCAACCACGACATGGTCCTGGCCGACCTGGCCCTGGGCGGCGGCGCGGTATTGCCCGATCCGCGCGACACCCTCTACGTGTTCGACGAAGGTCACCACCTGCCCGACAAGGCCATCGGCCACTTCGCCCACTACACGCGCCTGCGCTCCACGGCCGACTGGCTGGAGACCACCGCCAAGAACCTCACCAAGCTGCTGGCGCAACACCCGTTGCCCGGCGACTTGGGCAAGTTGATCGAACAGGTGCCGGAGCTGGCCCGGGACATCAAGACCCAACAACAATTCATGTTTACCGCGTGCGAACAAGTTGCCGATTTCAAGCCCGGCGAAGACGTCGAGGGCCGAGAGCGACCGCGTCATCGCTTCACCGGTGGGGTGATCCCCGAGCACATGCGCGAGATGGGCATCGAATTGAAAAAGGGCTTTGCCCGTTTGACCGACCTGTTCACCCGGCTTACCGATCTGCTCAAGGAAGGCATGGACGGCGAGGTCAACATTGGCATCGCCAGTAATCAGGCCGAAGAGTGGTATCCGTTGTTCGGCAGCCTGTTGTCCCGTTCCTCGGGCAACTGGGAGTTGTGGACCGCGTTCACCGTCGAAGACCCGGAAGACAACCCGCCAATGGCGCGCTGGCTGACCCTGGCCGAAAGCGGTTCGCTGTTTGACATCGAGGTCAACGCCAGCCCGATCCTCGCGGCGGAGATGCTGCGGCGCAACCTGTGGAACGTGGCCTATGGCGCGCTGGTGACCTCGGCAACCCTGACGGCACTCGGCACCTTCGACCGCTTCCGCATGCGCGCTGGCCTGCCAAAGAAAGCCGTGACGGCAGTGGTCCCAAGCCCTTTCCACCATGCCGACGCCGGCGTGCTGCGAGTACCGAACCTCAACGCCGACCCCCGTGATGCGGCGGCGCACACCGCAGCGATCATTCGCGACCTGCCGGAGTTGGTGGAAGGTTCACGCGGTACGCTGGTGCTGTTTTCCTCGCGTAAACAGATGCAGGACGTGTTCGATGGCCTTGACCGTGACTGGCGCAAGCAAGTGTTCATTCAAGGCAACCTGTCCAAACAGGAAACCCTGAACAAGCACAAGGCGCGGGTCGATGGTGGCGATTCCAGTGTGCTGTTCGGTTTGGCGAGTTTCGCCGAAGGTGTCGATCTGCCTGGCGCCTACTGCGAGCACGTGATCATCGCCAAAATCCCGTTTTCGGTGCCCGATGACCCGGTCGAAGCGGCGTTGTCCGAATGGATCGAAGCGCGGGGCGGCAATCCGTTCATGGAAATATCCGTGCCCGACGCCTCGCTGAAGCTGGTCCAGGCCTGCGGCCGCCTGCTTCGCACGGAAGAAGACCGCGGCACTATTACCTTGCTCGACCGGCGCCTGGTCACCCAACGCTATGGCAAAGCCATCCTCAATGCATTGCCGCCTTTCCGTCGTGAAATTTCCTGAAGACCCGGTGGGCAAATCTGCCCGCCGTGTTGTCTATCTCTCTGTCATCGCTTTTCCACTGGCCTTCATGGGTCGTTAGGGAGAACTTCGTTCTTATGATCCGCCGTTCGTTGCCCGCTGTATTCGCCGTACTCCTTGCCACCCCCGTTTGGGCGGCATCAGCCGGCCAGCAGACGCTGTTCAACTTTGTCCGTCCCGCCGATGTGGTCCAGGTGGCGACTCAGGACGCCAGCCTGCCGCAATCGAATGCCGAGCAGACGCCGGAAGGCGAGGTGCTGCGGCGGGTCACGTTCAATCCGGCGGCGCAACCGACGCTGCGCCTGACGCCGCAAACCGGGGCCTGGGACTGGTCGCAGTCGGGGATGATGAGCCTGCGGATCCAGAGCGCGATGAACTGGGCCGTGACCGTCTACGTGAAAATCCAGAGTAACAATGGCCAGACATTGGTCAGTCGCGTCGACCTGCCAGCCGGCCCGGCGCAGACGCTGCTGGTGCCGTTGCAACCGAGTACGCCGCTGAACCTGGGCATGAAGGCCGGTCCACCCATGCCGATGACCATTGACGGCCAGCGCGTGTTGCTCGCCAGCAGTACCGGTGAACTGGATCGCAGTCAGGTGGTGTCGGTAAGCCTGTCGATGGATCAACCCAAAGCTGCGCAGAGCATCCTGCTGGAACGTTTCGGGGTGCAGGATGGCGAGGCCGTGATTCAAGCTGCCTACGGCGCACTGGTGGATACCTACGGGCAATCGACCCGGGCCCGGTGGCCGGAAAAAATCAGCAGCGACGAGCAGCTCAAAAGCGCCCTCGCCAAGGATCAGCAACAGATCGGGACATGGCTGGCCGAGCGTCAGAAGGCTGCGCTCGATAAGTTCGGCGGTTGGACCAAGGGCCCGACGTTCCACGCCAGCGGTTTTTTCCGCACTGAAAAACGCGAGGGTCGCTGGTATCTGGTGACGCCGGAAGGGCACCCGTTCTATTCGCTGGGCGTCAACACCGTAGCGCCGGATGTCAACCAGACCTACGTTGCCGGCCGCGAGTGGATGTTCGAATCGCTGCCCAAACCCGACGAGCCACTGGCCAGTCATTACGGGGAGGGCAACAACCAGGGCGGTAATGGCGTCGACCAGGGCCGTGGTTACAACGCAGGCCGCTGGTATGACTTCTACGGCGCCAACCTGCAGCGCCTGTATGGCAACCCTTGCGCGCCGGCCAGTGATACCAAGGCCGGGGTCGCCGAAGCGGCCAAGGCCGATGCGGTGCAAGCGTCCACCGAGAAAGCTGTCGAGCAGCCTGTGGTCCCGTCCGCCAGCGAATCCGGTGTGGCCGAAGCCGCCAGGACGGGCGCCGAGGACGCGAGCCGCGCCAAATCGGTTGAGCCCTGCACCGCCGTGATTGATCAAAAGCGCTGGGCCAGCCACACCCTGGATCGCCTGCAAGCCTGGGGTTTCAACACCCTTGGCAATTGGAGCGCTCCGGTGCTGGGCAACGCCGATCGTGTGCCCTACACCTTGCCGCTGTCCATCGTCGGCGATTACGCCAGCATCAGCACGGGAGCCGACTGGTGGGGTGGGATGCCGGATCCGTTCGACCCGCGTTTTGCCATGGCCACCGAGCGTGCCGTGGCGATCGCCGCTCGCGATCATCGTGACGATCCATGGCTGATCGGTTACTTCGCCGACAACGAACTGGCCTGGGCGGGGCCCGGCGATGATCCCAAAGCCCGTTACGCGCTGGCTTATGGCACCCTGAAATTGACCACCGACGTCCCGGCCAAACGGGCATTCCTCAAGCAACTGCGCGATAAGTACCGCAACCAGGCTGGCCTGTCGAAAGCCTGGGGTATAGAACTGCCCGCCTGGGAGTTGATGGAAGACCCCGGTTTCGAACCGCCACTGCCGAGCGCTGAGCACCCGGAAATCGAAAACGACTTCAAGTATTTCCAGAAGGTCTTCGCCGAAACGTACTTCAAGACCATCTCCGACTCGCTGAAATGGCACGCTCCGAACCAGTTGTTGCTGGGCGGTCGCTTCGCCGTCAGTACCCCGGAAGCCGTGGCATCCTGCGCGAAGTATTGCGACGTGTTGAGTTTCAACATGTATACCCTGCAACCGCAGGACGGTTATGACTTCGCCAGCCTGCGCAGCCTCGACAAGCCGGTGTTGATCACCGAGTTCAATTTCGGTTCGGCCGATCGCGGTCCGTTCTGGGGCGGCGTCACGCAGTTGTCCAGGGAGGAAGATCGCGGGCCGGCTTACGCCCATTTCCTCAAGCAGGCGCTGAGCGAGCCGTCGATTGTCGGCGTGCACTGGTTCCAGTACCTCGACCAACCGGTGACCGGTCGCCTGCTGGATGGCGAGAACGGACACTTTGGCCTGGTAGGCATTACCGATATTCCGTTCCAGGGCTTTGTCGACAGCGTGCGCAAAGCTAACCTGGCGGCCGTCGATCAGTTGGGCAAGGAGGCAGAAAAGCTCAAATCCGAAGCGGACAAGGCCAGTCATGATGCCGAGGGGGGGCGCCAGGGCGAGGCCAAGGGGGCAGGGCATGCCGGTGGGCATTCGGGGAATGGGCATTAAGGCCTGAAACCGATCTGATCGTTCCCAGCGGAGCGTGGGAACGATCACAACCCCACCCCCAAACCGACCGCCCAGCCCAACCCTGTTCCCAAAACCCTCAATGGCTGGAACAATGCCGGCCAGTTTGTTCAAGGTATGTCCGAGGAAGGCAGGGTGCAGATTCAGGGTCATTACGAACTCCGGTTCGAAGCGGTGCGTGAAGCGTTTGCCGCGTTGTTCGACGATCCCCAGGAGCGTGGTGCGGCGCTGTGTATCCAGGTTGGCGGCGAAACGGTCGTTGATCTCTGGTCCGGTACTGCCGACAAGGACGGTCTGGAGGCCTGGCACAGCGACACCATCGCCAACCTGTTTTCCTGCACCAAGACCTTTACGGCTGTCACCGCTCTGCAACTGGTCGCCGAAGGCAAGCTGCAACTCGACGCGCCGGTTGCCCGCTATTGGCCCGAGTTCGCGGCGGCCGGCAAGGAGTCGGTGACCCTGCGCCAGTTGCTCTGCCATCAGGCCGGCCTGCCAGCGTTGCGCGAGCTGCTGGCCCCGGAGGCGTTGTACGACTGGCAAACCATGGTCGATGCCCTGGCCGCCGAGACGCCCTGGTGGACACCGGGAACCGCGCACGGGTATGCCGCCATCACCTATGGCTGGCTGGTGGGCGAGTTGCTGCGTCGTGCCGACAATCGCGGACCCGGAGAGTCAATCGTGGCCCGCGTGGCCAAACCCCTGGGGCTGGATTTTCACGTCGGTCTGGCGGATGAGGAATTCCATCGTGTGGCGCACATCGCCCGTGGCAAGGGCAATGTCGGCGACGCCGCAGCCCAGCGCCTGCTGCAGGTGACGATGCGCGAACCGACGGCCATGACCACGCGGGCTTTCACCAACCCGCCATCGGTCCTGACCAGCACCAACAAGCCCGAGTGGCGGCGTATGCAGCAACCGGCGGCCAACGGCCACGGCAACGCGCGTAGCCTGGCCGGTTTTTATGCGGGATTGCTCGATGGCAGCCTGCTGGAAAGCGAAATGCTCGAGGAGCTGACCCGCGAACACAGCATCGGTGAGGACAAGACTTTATTGACCCGGACCCGTTTTGGCCTGGGATGCATGCTCGATCAGCCTGACGTGCCCAACGCAACCTACGGGCTTGGTCCGCGGGCGTTTGGCCATCCGGGCGCCGGTGGCTCCATCGGTTTCGCTGACCCGGAACACGATGTCGCCTTCGGTTTTGTTACCAACACGCTGGGGCCATACGTTTTGATGGATCCGCGCGCGCAGAAACTCGCACGGGTACTGGCCACTTGTCTGTAAAACACGCTCACGGGTTCCAGGGCCGGAACCCGGAGGCCTTTATGTTCTCCAATCGTCTGTTTATCCGGGTCCTGCCGGCCTGTTTTTCATGATCACTTTTTTGTGGATATCCAATGTCATTCAATAAAACCACCCTCGCAATGGCCCTGTGCGTCGCAGTCACCGGTTGTGCACAGAACCCAAAAAATGATTCCGACGGCGGCAGTTGGTGGTCGTTCGGCTCCTCGGACAAAGTCGCGGCGAAAGAGCCGGCTCCTGCTCCTGCCCCGGTAAAACCGGTTGCCGCAGCCCCGGTGGCGAAGGCCGAAAGCTCCAACCCTTGGTACTGGCCGTTCGGTTCCGAAGAGGCCCTGGACAAGAAACCCGAGGTAAAACCTGAAGCCAAACCGGTGGAAGTGGCCAAGGCCAAGGCCGAGGCCGAGTCCAGTGGCAAGTGGTGGTGGCCTTTCGGTGGCAAAGAGCAGAGTACGGCCAAGGCTGTGCCGATGCCCGACCCGAAAGTGACCCAGGCCTGGCTCGACGATTACGAGCCGCGCTTGCGAACCGCGATCAAGGACAGCAAATTGGAATTGGAGCGCCGTGAGGATGTGCTGGTGATCACCGCGCCGGTCGAAGGCTCGTTCAACCCGGACCGTCCGGCGATGTTGTTGCCAGTGACCCTGGGTCCGTTCACTCGCGTGGCGAAAATTCTCGAAGTTGATCCGAAAACTGCGGTGTTGGTCCTCGGCCACAGCGACACGTCGGGTGTCGCTGCAGCCAACCAGAAACTCAGCCAGGAACGCGCGCAAGCGGTGGCGGCGATCTTCCGTCTAAGCGGCTTGCAGCGTGATCGCCTGATGCTGCGCGGCATGGGCAGCGACGCTCCGCGTGCGGCCAACGACAGCGTAGAGGGCCGTGCCCTTAACCGTCGTGTTGAAATGTTGGTGACGCCGCAAAACACCATGGTCGCGCTGCTGAGCAAATACAACATGCCAGCCCCGGCACCGGTCAAAATGGTTGCGGCCCAGGACGTCAAGCCAGTGGCCAAGCCTGTCACTCCGGCACCAGCCACGAAGAAAGCCGACGTGCCAGCCACGAAAAAGGCGCCGGCCAAGAAAGCTGCTGCCAAGGCCCCCGCCAAGAAAGCGCCGGCTAAAGCACCCGCGAAAAAGACCACGCCGGCCAAGGCGGCCACCACTGACAAGAAAGTCGCCGCTGCTGATGCGGTAAAAAAGTGATTCGTTAATCAAAAGGAATGCGCCATGACCCAGGGCCTGGCTGATATGCGTCGCGATTACACCCGTGATGGCCTGACCGAGGCGCAAGCCCCGGCCGAGCCGTTTGCGCTGTTCCACCAGTGGTTTGCCGACGCGGTGAAAACCGAGCAGGCGCCGGTGGAAGCCAATGCCATGACCCTGGCCACCGTCGACACGGACGGCCGGCCGCATTGCCGCATTCTTCTGCTAAAGGGCCTGGACGAGCAGGGCTTCACGTTTTTCACCAACTACGAGAGCGCCAAAGGTCAGCACCTGGCCGCGAACCCGTTTGCGGCCATGACTTTCTTCTGGCCGGCCCTGGAGCGCCAGGTGCGCATTGAAGGGCGGGTGATGAAGGTTACGCCCGAGGAGTCGGATGCCTATTTCCAGGTCCGGCCACTGGGCAGCCGCCTCGGTGCCTGGGCTTCTCCGCAAAGTCGGGTGATCGCCGATCGTGGCGAACTCGAAGCGTTGCTCAGGAGCACCGAGCAACGCTTCAGCGATACGCAGCCTCATTGCCCCGAACACTGGGGTGGTTATCGCCTGCTGCCGGAACGCATCGAGTTCTGGCAGGGCCGTTCGAGCCGTCTGCACGATCGTATAAACTACCGTGCGCAGGGCGCCGACTGGATTCTTGAACGTCTGGCACCCTAGGCAGTCTACCGACCGGGATAGTCTGCCGCAGCGGCTTCCAGCCATTGGGGCAGGTCTCGACGCTTGATTTTCTGTGTCTGGGCGTTAGCCAGTTGCTGGAGCATGAAGAGTTTCTTATGCTCGTCGTCACCTGCCAGCGACAGCGCGAGATCACGGTCCATCCAGCGTTTGATCCTTACGTATATCCACCAGTGGAAATACAGACCGGCGACGGTGGTGACGACAATGATGAAGTAATCCATGGCATTCCCTGGTTGAGCGGCGCATATTCGGCCAAATGCCGCTACGGTATGCAAAGTGCGTGGTCACGCTGTACCTGGCCTGAATCAAACCCATTTTATCCGGGCCATGCCGTGACATGCGTCAAGCTGCGGAGTTTAATGAATACTTGTCCTTTGGAGTTGATGCTATGCGTAAGTCTGTTCTGCTAATTGCTTCCTTTTCCACGATGGCGATGTTGCTCACTGGCTGCCAATCGAGCTTGACCGGTGACTCCTACTCCCGTGACGAAGCGCGTCGCGTGCAGACGGTTCGCATGGGCACCATCGAAGCGCTGCGTCCGGTGAAAATCGAAGGCACCAAGACCCCTATCGGCGGCATCGCCGGTGCAGCGGTGGGTGGTGTCGGTGGCAGCGCCATTGGCGGCGGCAAGGGCAGCATCGTCGCTGCCGTCATCGGCGCAGTGGCCGGTGGCCTGGTGGGTTCTGCCGCCGAAGAAGGCCTGACCCGCACCCAGGGCGTGGAAATCACCGTGCGCGAAGACGACGGTAGCATGCGCGCCTACGTGCAACAGGTTCAGGAAAATGAAGTCTTCCGTGTGGGCGAGCGCGTACGCATCGCAACCGTGGACGGCACCAGCCGCGTGACGCACTAAGCGCACCTGCGGGTCACGAAAAACCCCGATCAGCGAGAGCTGGTCGGGTTTTTTTACTTCTGTTTTTTACTGCCGGTTGTTGCGACTGATCGTTCCCCGCTCTGCGTGGGAACGATCATCAAAAGGGGTTCATCCGATGAGGCGGCGCGCCATTACGAGGACGACACCACCGCGTTCCTGCGACTCGCGGCCGCCGTCATCGAATAACCGATCAAGGCTGCCAGGATCGAGCCGGTGAGAATCCCCATGCGGTCCATGCCGGCGTATTCGCTGGCACCGGGGACGAAGGCCAGGGACCCCACGAACAGGCTCATGGTGAAACCGATGCCGCAGAGAATCGCCACACCCAGTACCTGCCCCCAGTTGGCGCCCTGGGGCAGGGCGGCCATGCCGGATTTTACGGCGAGCCAGGTCAGGCCGAACACGCCGATGGTCTTGCCCAGCAGTAGCCCCAGTGCGATGCCCATGGGCACGTAATGGGTGAAACTTTCGACGGTCACGCCACTGAGCGACAGGCCGGCGTTGGCGAAAGCGAACAGCGGCAGGATACCGTAGGCGACCCACGGATGCAGGGCGTGTTCCAGTGTCAGTAGCGGGGAGGGCTCGGCATTTTTTGTGCGCAGGGGGATGCAGAAGGCCAGGGTCACACCCGCCAGTGTGGCGTGAACACCGCTCTTGAGCACACACACCCACAGGATCAGGCCGATGATCATGTACGGTCCCAGCTTGACCACGCCAAGCCGGTTCATCGCGATCAATGCGACGATGCAGGCAGCCGCCAGCGCCAGGGAAAGGGTCGACAGGGCGCCGGAGTAGAAAATCGCAATGATGATGATTGCGCCCAGGTCATCAATGATTGCCAGGGTCATCAGGAACAGCTTCAGCGACACCGGTACCCGCTTGCCGAGCAGGGCCAGGACGCCGAGGGCGAAGGCAATGTCGGTGGCGGTCGGAATCGCCCAGCCACTGAGCGCAGCGGGATTGTCGCGATTGAGAAACCAGTAGATCAGTGCCGGTACGACCATGCCGCCGATGGCCGCCGCCCCGGGCAGCACAATCTGCGAGGGTTTCGCCAGTTGGCCATCGAGCACTTCGCGCTTCACCTCCAGGCCGATCAGCAGGAAGAACAATGCCATCAGGCCGTCGTTGATCCACAGCAGCAGAGGTTTGGCGATCTTGAGTGCGCCGATCTGTACCACCACGGGGGTGTCCAGCAAACCGTTGTACAGCCAGGACAGGGACGAGTTGTTGATGATCAGGGCCAAAACGGCGGCCGCAATCAACAGCAGGCCGCTGGCAGCTTCCAACTGAAAGAAACGGGTGAAGGTGCTACGCAGAGGCAAGGTCGCTCTCCATCGAATAATCAAAAAGGTGGCACACCCTAACCCGTACCGTTAGTTGTTAAAACAAAAGTTATATTCTTTTTTGTTATATGCGGGTGGGGCATGAACCGGCGACACGGACTTGAGCCTAGCAGTTGCCCGAGGTATTGAGGCTCAGCTGTATCTGTGCGCGATGTCGGATATTTCCTAAGCTTGCGGGCTGAGCCTTGCGACAAGGCCGCCTTGACGAGAAGCCATCATGAGCGACAACCGACAGTGGGTCCGGGAAGCGATTCGAATCATCGAAGCCGACTTCCAGCGCAGCGCCGACACGCATCTCATCCCATTGCCCCTGCCGGGTTATACGGGCATCGAGCTGTATTTCAAGGACGAATCCAGCCACCCCACCGGCAGCCTGAAGCATCGGCTGGCGCGCTCGTTGTTCCTGTATGCATTGTGCAATGGCTGGCTGAAACCGGGTGCGCCTGTGATCGAAGCGTCCAGCGGTTCGACGGCGATTTCCGAGGCGTACTTCGCCCGCCTGCTTGGCTTGCCGTTCATTGCGGTGGTGCCGGCGAGCACTTCCAGGGAGAAGATCGCGCAGATCGCCTTCTACGGTGGCAAAACCCACCTGGTTAATGATCCGACCCAGATCTATGCCGAGTCCGAGCGCCTGGCCCGCGAGCACGACGGCCACTTCATCGACCAGTTCACCTACGCCGAGCGCGCTACCGACTGGCGGGCGAACAACAACATTGCGGAATCGATCTTCCATCAGATGCGCTTCGAGCGGCACCCCGAGCCGAGCTGGCTCATCTCCAGCCCCGGCACCGGGGGCACCACCGCCACGCTGGGCCGTTACGTGCGTTACCGCCAGCACAACACCCGCGTACTGTGCGCCGATGCCGAGCGTTCAGTGTTTTTCGATTATTACCAGACGGGCGATGCCAGCCTGCGCCTGGACCATGGTTCGCGTATCGAAGGCATTGGTCGGCCGCGGGTCGAGGCGTCGTTCCTGCCCAAGGTCATCGATGCGATGGTCAAGGTGCCGGACGCCCTGTCCCTGGCGGCCATGCATTACCTGGCCGAGCGGCTGGGGCGACATGTCGGTGGATCGAGCGGCACCAATCTGATCGGCGCGTTGATGGCGGCGCAGCAGATGGCGACGGCGGGAGAGTCGGGGTCGATCGTGGCGATCCTGTGCGACAGCGGCGAGCGTTATGCCACGACTTACTACGATAAGAAATGGCTCAAGGCCGAGGGCTATGAATTGACTGGGTTGATAGCGGCGGTGGCGGCGGCGGTCGAGCGCGGGGAAGCGCTGCCGGCGAGTGTGTTGCGAGCGAATATCTGATTGAAACCCCTGTAGGAGCGAGCTTGCTCGCGATGGCGGTGGGGCAGTCAGATTGATTTCGACTGATACACCGCCATCGCGAGCAAGCTCGCTCCTACAGGGGGATTTGTGTTGTGTCAGGAGGCCAGGCCCAGAATATCCCGCGCCACTGCCTCGGCGATGCGAATGCCGTCCACACCTGCCGACAAGATCCCGCCGGCATAACCTGCGCCTTCGCCCGCCGGGAACAGGCCCTTAACGTTCAGGCTCTGCATCGACTCGTTGCGGGTGATGCGCAGTGGCGACGAGGTGCGGGTTTCGATGCCGGTCAGTACCGCGTCATGCAGCGAATACCCGCGGATCTGTTTCTCGAACGCAGGCAGGGCTTCGCGGATCGCTTCGATGGCAAATTCCGGCAAGGCCAGCGCCAGATCGCCCAGCGCGACACCGGGTTTGTACGACGGTTCGACACTGCCCAGCGCCGTGGACGGTTTGCCGGCAATGAAGTCGCCGACCAGTTGCGCCGGGGCTTCGTAGTTGCTGCCGCCGAGCACATACGCGTGGGACTCCAGACGCTCCTGCAACTCGATACCCGCCAGTGGCCCGCCCGGGTAATCGACTTCCGGGGTGATGCCGACGACGATCCCGGAGTTGGCGTTACGCTCGTTGCGCGAGTACTGGCTCATGCCGTTGGTCACCACCCGATTGGGTTCTGACGTGGCAGCGACCACGGTGCCGCCCGGGCACATGCAGAAGCTGTAGACCGAACGACCGTTCTTGGCGTGGTGCACCAGTTTGTAGTCGGCGGCGCCAAGCTTCGGGTGACCGGCGTACTTGCCCAAACGCGCGCGGTCGATCAGCGATTGCGGGTGCTCGATGCGGAACCCCACCGAGAACGGCTTGGCTTCCATGAACACGCCGCGACCATGGAGCATGCGGAAGGTGTCGCGGGCGCTGTGACCCAGCGCCAAGATGACGTGTTTGGAGTGAATCTGCTCGCCGCCGTGCAGTTCAACGCCGACCAATTGGCCGTCCTCGATCAGCACGTCCGTTACCCGCTGCTGGAAGCGCACTTCGCCGCCCAGCGCGCGGATTTCCTCGCGCATGGTTTCCACTACGCCGGTCAGGCGGAACGTACCGATGTGCGGCTTGCTGACGTAGAGGATTTCTTCCGGTGCGCCGGCCTTGACGAACTCGTGCAGGACTTTGCGGCCGATGAATTTCGGGTCCTTGATCTGGCTGTAGAGCTTGCCGTCGGAGAAGGTCCCCGCGCCGCCTTCGCCAAATTGAACGTTGGACTCGGGGTTGAGCACACTTTTGCGCCACAGGCCCCAAGTGTCCTTGGTGCGCTGGCGCACATCGGGGCCACGCTCGAGGATGATCGGCTTGAAGCCCATCTGCGCCAGCAACAGGCCAGCGAAAATCCCGCAGGGGCCGAAGCCGACCACGACCGGGCGTTGCTCGAGATCGGCCGGCGCGTGGCCGACCATTTTGTAGCTGACATCCGGCGCCACATTGACGTTACGGTCATCGGCGAACTTGCGCAGCAGCGCGGCCTCATCCTTTACGGTGAGGTCGATGGTGTAGATGAAGCACAGTTCGGAGGACTTTGCGCGCATCGTAGCTGCGCTTGAACAAGGTGAAATCGAGCAGGTCATCGCTGGGGATACCCAGGCGCTGGACGATGGCCAGGCGCAGGTCTTCATCGGGATGGTCGATTGGCAGCTTGAGTTCGGTGATTCGTAACATGGCGGGATCCGGTTCGCGGGGCGCACAACTGCGCCAGGGCGTTTGAAGGCCGCGATTATAAGCCTCAAAGGCGCCATCCCGTGAGGCTTAAACGATCAGTCGTTGCGCGATCCGCCGAAATACCCGCAGCCCCGTTGGACCTGGCCGTCGATACGCAACTCGGCGCTCATGTGCTGAACGCTGCCGGTGCTGCTGTCGACGCAGCGTTGCGGCGCGACCCACAGTTCGATGTGCTGGCCGTTGGCTTCGGTGCTGAGGTTGAAGCGACCGTCGCCCAGTTGCTCTTCAACATAGGGAACTGCCAGGGGCGGTTGCCCTGCGCGATCGATGACCATGCCTTTGCCGCTGACCTTCACGTTCCATTCCGGGCCGTGACCGGCGGCACGCAGGATCAGCAGTTTGAAGTTCGGATCGTCGCAGGCAACGCCCGAACGCTCGACGCGGTACAACTGCACCAGGTCCAACCGGCTCTCGCCACCGCTGGCGACGACCTGCCCACGCACATCGGCGAACAGCTTGCCTTGGGCATCGGCCAGGCTTGCGGCTTCCTGCAGGATGCTGGTGCCGCCGATGTCGTTGACCACCAGGATGCGTTGCTCATTGCACGGCTGGAACACCAGTTTGCCATCGAGCGCCGTCAGTTGGCCCTGCATTCGGGTCTGACCCACGTGAGAAGCACCTTCCTGTGGTCTTTCGAGTAACTGGCAAGCGGCGAACAATGGAAGCAGGGCAACGAGGACTAAGGAACGGGCGACACGCATCTTTGGCTCTCCAGACAAGTGCCGCCACGTTACTCAGCCTGACCGTTCATCACAAGGGCTCAGCCCACATGAAAGGTCTGACCCGTCTGAAGGCCTTCCACGCTTTTGGCGTAGGCAAGCGCCACATCGGCTGCCGGAGCCGGCTTGTAGCCGCGGAAGTACGGCGCGTATTTGCCCATGGCTTCCAGCAGTACGGTGGGGCTGACCGAGTTCACCCGCAGGCCACGCGGCAGTTCAATGGCGGCGGCGCGCACAAAGCTGTCGAGGGCACCGTTGACCAGGGCGGCTGAAGCGCCGCTGCGGATCGGGTCGTGGCTGAGCACGCCAGTGGTGAAGGTGAAGGAGGCACCGTCGTTGGCGAACTCACGACCGATCAGCAGCAGGTTGACCTGGCCCATGAGTTTGTCCTTGAGGCCCAGGGCAAAGCTTTCTTCGCTCATTTCAGCGAGCGGGGCGAAGGTCACGTTGCCGGCCGCGCAGACCAGTGCGTCGAACTTGCCGGTCTTTTCGAACAGCTTGCGAATCGAGGCGCTGTCGCTGATATCCACCTGCAAGTCACCGCTGGTGCGGCCGATGCGGATGATTTCGTGACGCTCGGACAACTCTTTGTCGACAGCCGAACCGATGGTGCCGCCGGCGCCGATCAGAAGAATTTTCATGGGGGTGATCCTCGTGTGGGTTGAAAGTGGTTTCAGTTTAGAGTGGTTTTTTCTGCGGATAAGCGCGCTAATGGGCAACCTTTGGTTTTCTATTGGAAACAATCCATGAGCGAAATGGACGATCTGGCGGCGTTCGCGGTGTTGATCGAGGCGGGCAGCTTCACGCTGGCGGCGCAGCAACTGGGCTGCAGCAAGGGGCAGTTGTCCAAGCGCATCAGCTTGTTGGAGTCGCGCTTCTGCGTGGTGCTGCTGCAACGCACCACGCGCCGCCTGAGCCTCACGGCGGCGGGCGCGGCGCTATTACCGCAGGCGCAGGCACTGATGGTGCAGGTGGAACGGGCACGTCAGGCATTGGCGCGGCTGAAGGACGACATCGCCGGACCCGTGCGTATGACCGTCCCGGTTTCCCTGGGCGAAACTTTCTTCGATGGCTTGTTGCTGGAGTTTTCCCACCAGTACCCGCAGGTTCAGATAGAACTCGACCTCAGCAATGACTACCGGGACTTGTCCCGCGAGGGTTTTGACCTCGCGGTGCGTTCCGAGGTGGGCAATGACGAGCGCCTGGTGGCGCGCCCATTACTGGCCTGGCACGAACTGACCTGCGCCAGCCCGGCCTACCTCGAACAGCATGGCGAACCGCTGTTGCCGCAGGATCTGGCGCAACATCGCTGCCTGCTCAACAGCCACTACAGCGGCCGCGAAGAGTGGCTCTATCACCAGCAGCACGAGTTGTTGCGGGTGCGTGTCTCGGGACCGTTCGCCAGCAACCATTACAGCCTGCTCAAGAAAGCTGCTCTGGCGGGAGCGGGGATTGCACGGTTGCCTTCTTACCTGTTGCAGGAAGAATTGGCTGACGGGCGTTTGCGTTGGTTGTTGCGCGACTTCCAGACCCGGCGTATGCCGATGTACCTGGTGCATCCGTATCAGGGCGGGTTGCCCAGGCGGACGCAGGTATTGGCGGATTACCTGATTGGCTGGTTCAAGAGGAGTGGGGAGGCGTTGGATCGGTTGTAGCCACTTGATCCGTGAATTCCCCTTGTGGGAGCGGGCTTGCTCGCGAATGCGGTGGATCAGTTGATATCAACTCGACTGATACACCGCATTCGCGAGCAAGCCCGCTCCCACAGGGGGCGTTGTTTAGCGCAACCGCTTATCCCCCCAAGTACGCCTCGCGCACTTTCGGGTCGGTCAGCAGCGCTTCCCCGGTGCCTTGCATCACCACACGGCCGTTCTCCAGAACGTAGGCACGGTCAGCGATTTTCAGCGCCTGGTTGGCGTTCTGCTCGACCAGGAACACCGTCACGCCATCTTTGCGCAGCTGTTCGATGATGTCGAAGATCTGCTGGATGATGATCGGCGCCAGGCCCAGCGAGGGCTCGTCGAGCAGCAACAGCTTCGGCTTGCTCATCAGCGCACGGCCGATCGCGAGCATTTGCTGTTCGCCACCGGACATGGTGCCGCCGCGTTGGCTGAAGCGCTCCTTGAGGCGCGGGAAAAGCTCCAGGACCTTGTCCATCTGTTCCTGATAGTCGCCCTTGTCGGTGAAGAATCCGCCCATGGACAGGTTTTCTTCGACGGTCAGGCGAGCAAACACTCGACGACCTTCCGGCACCACCGCGATGCTCTTGCGCATGATCTGCGACGAACTCTGGCCGACGAGTTCTTCGCCCAGGTAGCGGATGCTGCCGCTGTGAGCCTGCGGCGAACCGCAGAGGGTCATCAGCAGGGTCGACTTGCCCGCGCCGTTGGCACCGATCAGGGTGACGATTTCACCCTGGCGGACTTCGACGTTGACGCTGTGCAGGGCCTGGATCTTGCCGTAGAAGGTGGAAACGTTTTCGAACTGCAGCATTTACGCTTCCCCCAGGTAGGCTTTGATCACTTCAGGATTGTCGCGGATCTGTTGTGGCGTGCCATCTGCCAGGGGCGTGCCCTGGTTGATCACGACGATGTGGTCGGAAATGCTCATGACCAGTTTCATGTCGTGTTCGATCAGCAGCACGGTCACGTTGTGCTCTTCACGCAGCACACTGATCAGCGCCTTGAGGTCTTCGGTTTCCTTCGGGTTCAGGCCGGCAGCCGGTTCGTCGAGCATGAGGATCCGCGGACGGGTCATCATGCAGCGGGCGATTTCCAGGCGACGTTGCTGACCGTAGGCCAGGGTGCCGGCCGGACGGTTGGCGAACTCGGTCAGGTTGACCTTGTCCAGCCAGTACGCGGCGAATTCCATCGCCTCGCGCTCGCTCTTGCGGAACCCCGGAGTCTTGAACAGCCCCGACAGGAAGTTGGTATTCAGGTGGCGGTGCTGGGCGATCAACAGGTTCTCGACCGCCGTCATGTCCTTGAACAGGCGCACGTTCTGGAACGTACGCACCACGCCCTTGAGCGCAATCTTGTGGCCCGGCAGCGCCTGGATGGGCTCGCCGTCCAGCAGGATGGTGCCGCCGCTCGGTTTATAGAAACCGGTCAGGCAGTTGAACACTGTGGTCTTGCCGGCACCGTTGGGGCCGATCAGGGCAACCACTTGTTTCTCTTTCACGGTCAGGGCCACGCCATTGACCGCCAGCAAACCGCCGAAGCGCATGCTCAGGTTTTCAACTTTAAGGATCTCGCGGCTCATTTGCGCAGCTCCATGTGAGGACGTTGCATGGGCAGCAGACCTTGAGGTCGCCAGATCATCATCAGCACCATCAGGGCGCCGAACATCAACATGCGGTACTCACTGAACTCGCGCATCATTTCCGGCAACAGGATCATCACCACGGCAGCCAGGATCACGCCCAGTTGCGAGCCCATGCCACCCAGCACGACGATGGCGAGGATGATCGCCGACTCGATGAAGGTGAAGGACTCCGGGGTCACCAGGCCCTGACGGGCGGCGAAGAAGCTGCCGGCGAAACCGGCAAACGCAGCGCCCAGGGTGAACGCGGAGAGTTTGATGATGGTCGGGTTCAGGCCCAGGGCTCGGCAGGCGATCTCGTCTTCGCGCAGGGCTTCCCACGCGCGACCGATCGGCATGCGCAACAGGCGGTTGATCACGAACAGCGCGGCCAGGGCGAGCAACAGCGCAACCAGATACAGGAACACCACCTTGCTCACCGGGTTGTAGGTCAACCCGAAGTACTCGTGGAAAGTCTGCATGCCTTCGGCGGCGGAGCGGTCGAAGCTCAGCCCGAAGAACGTTGGTTTTGGGATGTTGCTGATCCCGTTCGGGCCACCGGTGAGGTCGGTGAGGTTACGCAGGAACAGACGGATGATTTCACCGAAACCCAGCGTCACGATGGCCAGGTAGTCACCGCGCAGACGCAGCACCGGAAAGCCCAGCAGGAAGCCGAAAGTGGCCGCCATCAGGCCGGCGATCGGCAGGCAGATCCAGAAGCTCCAGCCGAAGTAGTGCGACAGCAGCGCGTAGCTGTAGGCACCCACTGCGTAGAACCCGACATAGCCCAGATCGAGCAAGCCAGCCAGACCGACGACGATGTTCAGGCCCAGGCCCAGCAACACGTAGATCAGGATCAGGGTAGCGATGTCCACCGCGCCGCGAGAACCGAAGAATGGCCAGACCAGCGCCACCACGATCAGGCCGATGATGATCCAGCGCTGGGTGCGCGGCAGGGTCAGGAACTGGCTGACCTTGGGCGACACCAGCGGACCACGGTTGGAGCGAAACAGTGCACCGACCTGTTGAGTGAACAGGACCCGCAGGAACATCAGCACCGAGCACAGCGCGATGATGGTCAGCGTGACCGGACCGGTGCCATGCACTTCAAGGTTGATCCCGACGATGCTCAGCTTGAGACCGAGGACGGGGAATGCGACAGCCCAGACCAGCAAGGCACTGAACAGCGCTTGTTTAAAATACTTGTTCATACTTTTCAACCTCCGGACGGCCCAGGATGCCGGTCGGCCGGAACAACAGAACCAGCACCAGGAGACCGAATGCCACGACGTCCTTGTATTGGTCGCCAAAGATGTCGGCACCGAACGCTTCGGCCACCCCCAGCACCAGCCCGCCGAGCATCGCGCCCGGGATACTGCCGATGCCACCCAATACCGCTGCGGTGAAGGCCTTGAGGCCCACCAGGAAACCGGCGTTGGGGTTGATCACGCCGTATTGCATGCTCAGCAGCACCGCAGCGACAGCCGCCAGCGCAGCACCGATCACGAAGGTCAGGGCGATGATGTTGTTGGTGTTGATGCCCAGCAGGTTGGCCATCTTGATGTCTTCGGCACAGGCGCGGCAGGCGCGACCCAGGCGGGAGCGAGAGATGAACAGCGTCAGGCCAAGCATGGCGACCAGCGTCACTACGAAGACCAGGATCTGCATGTAGGAAATCAGGACTTCTTCAGCGCCACCCGGGCCGAAGGAGAAGCTCCCCGGAATCAGGTTGGGGATGGATTTGTCCTTGGAGTCCTGGGACAGCAATACAGTGTTCTGCAGGAAAATCGACATGCCGATGGCGGAAATCAGCGGGATCAGACGGTTGCTGCCACGCAAGGGGCGATACGCAACACGTTCGATACTGTAGCCATAGGCACTGGTAACAACGATCGACGCGATGAACGCGGCGGTCATGAGCAGCGGCAGCGAGTGGATACCCATCATGGCCAGCCCGGCAAGGGCGATGAAGGCCACGTAGGAACCAATCATGTAGACCTCGCCATGGGCGAAGTTAATCATTCCAATGATGCCGTAAACCATTGTGTAGCCAATGGCTATCAACGCATACGTGCTGCCAATGGTCAGTCCATTAACCAGCTGTTGGAAAAAATGATAGATCTCAGGCATTACAGCGCTCCTAAAAACCCGATACGCATTTCACTGGTGGAGTCATGTTCCGGCCCATTGCTGTGTTCTTCGAGCACATTTGCACGGGGCGTTTGCCAGCGAACCGCTGGTGACGGTTTTAAGATTTTCAGGTGAACCAGCGCCCGGATCGCGGGTGTCTGGCCCATAAACCTCGTAAAACAAAGCCCACTGCTTGCACAGTGGGCTTCTCGATCGTTGGAGCAGGTCTTACTGAGGGGAAACTTCGGTTTTCGGTTTGCCGAAGTGCCATTCGTAGACCACGAATTTGAAGTCTTTCAGGTCGCCCTTGGCGTCAAACGACAGCTCGCCGGTAGGGGTTTTGAAAGTGCCCGCGTGGATGGCTTCTGCCACTTTGGCGGTGTCTTCGCTCTTGGCGGACTTGATGCCTTCGGCAATCAGCTCGACAGCGGAGTAGGCCGGGAATACGAACGGACCGCTTGGATCCTTGCCGTCAGCCTTGATGGCGTCAACGATGGCCTTGTTCTCGGGATCAGCGTCGAACGACTTCGGCAGGGTGACCAGCAGGCCTTCGGAAGCGTTCTGGGCGATTTGCGAGATGGAATCGTTGCCGACGCCTTCCGGACCCATGAACTTGGCGTTCAGGCCTTTTTCCTTGGACTGACGCAGGATCAGGCCCAGCTCTGGGTGGTAGCCGCCGTAGTAGACGAAGTCGACGTTGGCTTGCTTGAGCTTCTGGATGATCGAGGAGAAATCTTTGTCACCGGCGTTCAAGCCTTCGAAGACGGCGACTTTCACGCCTTTGCCTTCCAGGGTTTTCTTGACTGCGGTGGCGATGCCTTCACCGTACTGTTGCTTGTCGTGCAGGACGGCAACGGTTTTCGGCTTGACGTGGTCGGCGATGTAGTTGCCTGCGGCCGGGCCCTGGGCGCTGTCCAGGCCGATGGTGCGGAAGATCAGCTTGTAGCCACGGTTGGTGATGTCCGGGCTGGTGGCAGCCGGGGTGATCATGATCACGCCTTCGTCTTCGTAGATGTCCGAAGCTGGCTGGGTGGAGCTGGAGCACAGGTGACCGACTACGTACTTGACGCCGTCGTTGACCACTTTGTTGGCCACGGCTACCGCTTGTTTAGGGTCGCACGCGTCGTCGTATTCCTTGGCTTCAAGCATCTTGCCGTCGACGCCGCCCTTGGCGTTGATGTCCTTGATGGCTTGTTTGGCGCCGACGAACTGCATGTCGCCGTACTGGGTCACAGGGCCGGTTTTAGGGCCGGCGATACCGATCTTGATGGTGTCAGCTGCGAACGAATGGCTGGCAACCCCGGCCAGAACCATAGCGGCAAACAGTTTGGAAATCTGCTTAGTAGCCTTTGTCATAGTGCTCCACTCTTACTGTTGTAATTTTTATAGTCCTGGCGCCGAAGCAGCAGAACCGGGTCGGATATTTACGCCATCCTCCGGAAAATGCCCTCGGCAACTGTACCGGTACAGTGTAGAGCGCCGATTGTCAGCCTGGGAAGCTGGCGTCGGGGGGCAAAATCAGAGGGTGTCGCGTTTATGAAAGAAAAAGACAGAAATGCGGCGGGGCTTACAGCTGTTTAAACAGCAATCCTTGGCGCTCCTGCAGTTTTCAATCGGCGATGCATTTGCTTCCGGGTTTTTCTGCCAGACCACCGACGTTATCATTCATGTCGATTTCTTTTCCGGACAGGACCCATGACTGAAGAACCTAGCACCCTCTATGCCAAGCTGCTTGGTGAAACCGCATCTATTTCGTGGAAAGAGCTGGAGCCCTTCTTCGCCAAGGGTGCCCTATTGTGGGTCGATCCTGAGCTGGATTTGATCGCGGCGGCCGAGGCCGTGGCCACGGATGATGGCGAGAAAGTGGCTACCTGGCTGGCTGCTGACCAGGTCACCAAGCTGTCTGAAACGCGGGCTCTGGATCTATTCGAGCGTGATCCAGCGTTGTGGGCGGTGGTGGTTTCGCCGTGGATTATGATCCAGGAAAGGGCGGGGAAGTAATACGTTGCACTTTGTTGGTGCGTTGCGTTTCGGGGAGAAAGTGTGTAGCCGAGTAGCGTGATGGCACGTTGCCGTGAAGAAAGGCCACAGCTTCACGGTGACGTAAACGTAACGGGCACAGTTGAGGGTGCTGATTGCGAGCTGCTTAATTGTTTCTGGATGTTGTTAATTCGTTGAATTCAAGGGCCTCATCGCGGGCAAGCCCGCTCCCACAGGTTTTCTGTGAACGACACAAAACCTGTGGGAGCGGGCTTGCCCGCGATAGGCGCGCCGGTTAGTGAGCAGTCTTGCCCGTGTGGTTATTCAGCGAAATGACCTTGGTCTTGCCAATACGGTGACGGTAAATCTCGCGCAGGTACTTGATCGCCTTCTTCACGCAATCACGCGACAGGCGAATGTCGTTGATCGAGACGAACTTCTCCTTGTCGTTGATCAGCTCACGGTACTTCTTCTCGTACATTGGCTTGATCGCGTACCAGTTGGTATCGAGGATCTTCGCCGGGTTCTCGAACTCGTTGAGCAGGTCGTCGATCATCCCTTCGTTGAATTCATCCTGGGTGATGAAATCGAGGATCGAGTTGTCCAGGGTTTCGTCGAAGCGGTACGGGTTCTTGGCGAAGCAGCGCTTGATGAACGCCACGATCAGCGTCAGGAAGTCGTCCGACAGGCACGGGCTCTTGGCAATCAATGTCGTCAGCGACAGGTTGGCCGAAGCGCCGATCACCAGCGCGTAACGTTTGAGCGTGGTGTTCGGGAACAGGCTGTTGAGATGAGTCTTCAACCGGTTCAGGTCCATGTAGGACAGCTTGTAATCCTTGGGCAGGGAGACGATCGACACCACCGATGAGCAGTTCTTGAAGAAGTGCAGGTCGTGCAGCGCGGCCGCGTCGTAACCGGAATTCTTGTACTGCTCGAGCGAGGCACGGTAGCGCTTGGATTCGATCGGCAGCAGGCTGATACCTTCGATGGCCTGGGTCACTTTGTTGAAGTGCGGCAGGTCGATGGAGCGGAAGAACAGGTCGTCGATGTTCAGGCGCTGTGGCTCTTTTTCGAACACCTTGAATTTATCGCTGCTCGGCGGCGGGGTTTCCGGCACCACAGACTCGGCGTAGGCAATCGCCACGGGGCCGGCCAGACTCATGAACAGGTCGTTGGCGTCCAGGCGAATGGTTTCGCCGATGTCGATGCCGGCGCGACGGAAATAGTTCTGGTCGTAGTCGGTGGTGACCGCCTGCGCCGTCAGGATGTTGAAGATCTGCTGCGAGATGTACTGGTTCGCATGCTTCTCCATCGCGTTGACGTCGATGTTCTGGATGTTGCCGTCATCGTTTTCTTCGGCGTAACGCATGATGTCGTTGGAGATCAGCATCATTGCGTTCCATGGGCGGATGCGGCCCATGACACTGGCTTCACTGCTGTCTTCGTTAGCGAAGTTGTAAGAGAAGTCCCACTCTTCCGACAGGTATTTACACAGCAGGCGACCGGCGTTGATGTGCAGTGCCTCGGACATTTCGCTGCGGTGATCGGAAATGTTCGGCAGCACGCAGATGCCGCTGGTGAAAATGGGTTCGAATACAAACGAATGACCGCTCTTGCCGTCGTGTTCGTCCATCGGCTTGGTGTCGAACGTCTTGTTCATGTACGAATGCTGCTGGGCGAGGCCGAACTCCGAAGCCATGCCCGAACCGGTACCGCCACCGGCGCTGAAGATCGAGAAGTACAGGCGCGACTGGTTGGCCTTGATGCCGCAGCTGTCGATCAGGTACGAGTGAATCATCTTCCAGTCTGGACTGGAGAAACGCTGGGTGTCCTTGTTCAGGATGATCTTGGCCAGGTACTGGCCGAGGATCGGCGCGTTACCCGCACCGCCGGCGTGAACCTCCGACAGGTCCATGATTTTCATTTTGCTGTAGTCGCGCAGGAAACCGCTTTTTTCGCCCTTGCGGGAGAAGCGGATGCGACCGGCGATGTCTTTGTCGAGGTCGCCGAGCATGACCAGCGGCTCGACGAGGAACACTGGCTTGGTGGCCTTGTTCGGAATCAGTCGCAGGCTGGAGCGGATCCATTGCGCCGGGCTGTAGCCTTTTTCGGCGTGGCGTTTGTCCGGCGACAGGCGATCTTCGTTGTTGAATTCATTGAGGTAGAACTTGCGGGCGTTGTACACCAGCTCCGCGACATCCAGCGCAATGTTCGAACCGCAGCGGCCGAGGCCGATCAGGCACACCGACGGAAACTCCTGGGTGCTGTACTGTTCGCTGTCGCCTTCCAGATGCGGCGGACGTGGGAACACCAGGTCGCGCAGGCCATCGAGGTTGTCGAGGATGCGGTCGGTATTGGTCTCGGTGAAGTAAAGGTACTGCTGGGTAGCCAGTGGGCGCGACGGCGTCAATGGTTTCGACGGTGCGGGGCTGTTGGCCGCTGGGCTGGGCGTCAGATCGGATATGGCGGGAGCCGGGTTATTTTTGGAAGTCATTGTGCGCCATGTACCTGGGCTGGTCGGTAGGGCGGCGGATTGCGCCGGACCGTCACGGTTGGGTTCTCGCGTCTTTATTCAGCGCGTCATTGGCCCAAGCATCAGGGGTTTGGCCTGAGCATCGCTCGGGGGAAATCCTTTCCTAGTCATGATGAATCGGCCAATATTCGGCGATCTTTAATCGAAAAGAAGGCTAAATGATGTCAACCCTACCATCGTTGGGCTTCGCCGGAATTGGCCTGATGGGGCTGCCAATGTGCCGGCGTTTGCTGGCGGCGGGGTATCCGCTGACCGTGTGGAACCGCAACCCGGCGAAGTGTACGCCGCTGGTCGAAGCCGGCGCGCGACACGTTGCCACACCGGCCGAGCTGTGCAAGCACGCCGATGTGTTGATGACGTGTCTGGCAGACACGGCGGTGGTGCGGCAGGTGGTGTTTGGTCCGGAGGGTATTGCCGAGGGTGGGAAACGTGGCCAGTTGCTGGTGGATTTTTCCAGCCTTGAGCCCACCGCGACGCGGGAAATGTCGGCGCAGTTGGCCGAACAGACGGGCATGGGTTGGCTCGATGCTCCGGTGTCTGGCGGAGTGGTCGGTGCCGAGGCGGGTAGCCTGGCGATCATGGTCGGCGGCACGGCGGCGGATCTTGAGCGGGTCAGGCCGGTGTTGCTCAGCCTTGGCCAGCGTGTCACCCATATGGGCGACGTTGGCGCTGGGCAGGTGACCAAGGCGTGCAATCAAATGATCGTGGCCTGTAATGCCCTGGTCATTGCCGAAGTCGTGGCGCTGGCAGAGCGCTCAGGTGTAGAGGCGGCCCTGATTGCCGAGGCGCTGGCGGGTGGCTTTGCCGATTCCAGACCTTTGCAGATCCTGGCGCCGCAGATGGCCGACAGTCGTTTTGAACCGGTGAAATGGCATGTGCGCACGCTGCTCAAGGACCTCGACACCGCAGTGAAATTTTCCCGCGAACAGGGCTCGGCCACGCCCATCAGCGGATTGGCCGCACAACTGATGCGCCTGCATGGGGGCCAGGGTTTTTGGAAAAGGATCCGTCGACGTTAGTGCAGATGTACCGTGAGCCAGGGTCAGAGGACTGAAGGCGTGGCCGCGCTGGCGCTGGTCGATGTCGTTCAACACCTGGCGCAGCTCGGTGAGTGGCACCGGGCGGGCGAGCAGATATCCCTGCACCAGATCGCACCCGTTACGCTCGAGGAATGCATATTGTTCGGGAGTTTCCACGCCTTCGGTCACCACCTGTAAGTGCAGGGTGTGGGCCATGACGATGATCGCCTGGACGATTTCCATGTCCTGGCTGGCCTTGGGGATGTCTTGAATGAACGATCGATCGATCTTCAGCGTGTTCAGCGGCAGGCGCCGCAGGTAGGCCAGGGACGAGTAACCGGTGCCGAAGTCGTCGATCGACAGCGAAACACCGATTGCGCGAATCTGCCTCATCAACACCAGTGACTCGGTGATGTTGTCCATCAGCGCGTTCTCGGTCACCTCCAGTTCCAGCCGCTGTGGTGCAACCCCGGCCGAGCGTAGTGCGTGTTCGATTTCATCGGCCAGGTCTTCCCGGGCCAGGTTGAGCGGTGAGCAATTGACGGCAATGTGCAGGGCGTCGAATCCCTGGCTCGACAACTCGGCGAGGTCCTCGCAGGCTTTGTGCAGGACCCAGTTGTCCAGCTCGGCGATCAGGCCGTTGGCTTCGGCGATGGCGATGAAACGATCCGGTGTCAGCAACCCATGCGCGGGATGTTGCCAGCGGATCAGCGCTTCAAGCTTGGTGACCTGGCGGCTTTTCAGGTCATAAATCGGTTGGTAATGCAGCATGAGTCCGGTGTTTTCGCGCAGGGCATGACGCAGTTCTTCTTCGAGCTGCAAATCCAGTGAGGCCCGGCTTTTCAAGTTGGGGTTGAAGAAATTCAGGCCGTTACGGCCGCCGCCCTTGGATTGGTAGAGCGCCAGGTCAGCGTGCTTCAGCAGTTCTTCGCAGGTCGTGCCATCCTCGGGAAACAGGCTGATGCCGATGCTGGTGGTCATGACCATGCGCCGTCCGGCCAGTTCGATTGGCTCCTTCATTTTCAACATGATGCGCTGCGCCATATGCCGCGCCTCCTCGCGATCGCGCAGGCTGATGAGCAGGCAGAACTCATCGCCGCCGAAGCGCGCCACCACATCCTCCTGGCCGCGCACCGAACCTTTGATGTGGCTGGCCATGACGGTGAGCAATTCATCGCCGGCAGCATGGCCCAGGCTGTCGTTGATTCGCTTGAAGTGGTCCAGGTCGAGGAACATCACCGCAAGCATGCCGCCCTCCGTGGTCTTCTGAAGCAACTTCTCGGCGAAAATCTGGTTGAAGCCTCGGCGGTTGATCAGACCAGTCAGGGCGTCGTAGTTCGCCGCGTGTTGCAGCGACAGGCGTGCCTCATCCAACTGGCCCAGCAGTGTGTTGACCCGCAGCAGGTCGCGGTCCTTGTGCTGCAGTTTCTTGTCCGACAGTGCAGCACTGATACTACTGCCGATGATCAGCAAGGCAATGACCGCCACTGTGATGCCCAACTGCTGGTGACTGTTGTCAGCGGCCAATTCCACGGGGCTGTCGGCGGGGAGTACCAGAGTGAAAGCGGTCATGCCTGTGAAATGCATGCTGATGATGCCCGCCCCCAGGACCAGGCTGGCGGTGAGTTTGATCAGTTGATGTTGCGAACCGTCACGCAGGCGACTGGATATCAACAGGGCGGCAAAACTCGCACCAATGGCGATCACGATGGAAAGACCGAACAGCAACGGTTGGTAGTACGCCACCGCGTTCGAACGCATGGCCGACATGCCCAGGTAATGCATGGTGGCGATGCCCAGGCCAATGCAGATCGAGGCCTGCACGTATTGCCTGATGCTCAGGCGCGGGTGGCTGAGGGTGTACATCGCCAGCCAGGAGGCGAACAGGGCGATCAGTAGCGAGGCCAGCGTGATCGGCAGTACATAACGAATCTCGATGGGCGCCTGGAACGCCAGCATACTGATGAAGTGCATGGCCCATATTCCGCCAGCCAGGCAACCGGAGCCGACCCAGCGCCAGATTCTTCGGGACGCAGGTTTGTCCGCGTGAGCGATGCGCTCGGCCATGTCCAACGTCGCGAAACTGCCGGCGCAGGCGACCAGAAATGCCAGCAGGACCAACAACGGATCATGGAAGCAATCGAGAATGACCTGCCCGCTCTCAGGCAGTGCAGAAGTGAAGTGCAGGCTCAGCCAATCCATTGCATGCCCCATGTATTCTCCCTGACCGGCGCAAGGACGCCGGTGAATTCAGGGAGTATAGAAGGCATGCGAAACCAGCAAGGCGTGATGGCACTTTGGTTTCTAAGATTTTGGAATAGAGCCAATAACCATTCGTGCTGAAGATCAGGCGCTCTGCGCCACGATCAGGTGAGCTGGAGCTTCAAGCGGCAGCAAGCCGAAAGCCGCGCGTGCCGCGTCGCAGTCGGTGTTGACCTGGCCATCGACCCAGGAGGCCTCGAATTCCCGGCAAGGGCTCGAGCGCTGTTCATAGATCGTACATTTCACTTCGCTGCCCACTTCTCCCTCCAGGCTGATGCAGCGTGGGCTTTTGCAGTTGGTGCCCAGCATCGCGACCCGGCTCGGGGTGATCTGCTCGACAAGTTCATCGGGCACTGTCCCCCCTGATGAAGCGCATTCACCCCAAAAAAAAGACACGCGAAAATGTGAACAGCAGGCACCGCAATTCAAGCACGGACTGGCTTCGGACATGGGTAGTCATCTAAGGAGGAGTGGGGAGGTCGCCGGGAGGGCCGACGAGAGCGCTATTCTAGGCTTCGCCAGCCACTTGAACAGGGGGTGGCAGAGGTATTTTTAAACGGCTGGACGTGCGGTCAATGCCGGCGCTTGCTCCCTGTGCACATTGTGCCTGGTTGCCATGAACGGGTATCAGCCTTACGAATAATTACAGACAGTTGTGGCAGGCCTGTCTAGATTGCAGTTTCCGGGGGAAGTGACGCCCCAATAACAATAAAAGAGACGGACCCATGCAGAACTCGACCCAAGCGGCGAATGCCTGGCGCATTCTGTTCCTGCTGTTCCTTGCGAATCTATTCAACTTCTTCGACCGCACCATCCCGGCCATCATTATCGAGCCGATCCGCATGGAGTGGAGCCTCAGCGACTTCCAGTTGGGGATCATCGGCACCGCATTCACCATCGTCTATGCCATTGCCGGCCTGCCCCTGGGGCGCATGGCCGACACCGGTTCGCGCGCCAAACTGATGGGCTGGGGCCTGGCCGCATGGAGCGGTCTGACCGCAGTGAACGGTATGGTGGGCAGCTTCTGGACTTTCCTGCTCGTGCGCATGGGCATCGGCATTGGTGAGGCCAGTTATGCGCCCGCCGCCAATTCACTGATCGGCGATCTGTTTCCCGCCCATCGCCGGGCGCGAGCCATGGGCATTTTCATGCTCGGTTTGCCATTGGGCCTTTTGCTGGCGTTCTTCACCATTGGCTGGATGGTCAAGGCGTTCGACAGCTGGCGCGCACCGTTCTTCATCGCGGCCGTGCCGGGGCTGCTCCTGGCGGTGTTCATGTTCTTCATCAAGGAGCCAAAACGCGGCGCTGCGGAAAGCGTACAGGTCTCGCAGGAGCCCGTGGACCGGCCAATCCGTCGGGTGCTGGCGGTGCCGACCTTTCTGTGGCTGGTCATGGCGGGGTTGTGTTTCAACTTTGCGACCTACGCGTGCAATTCCTTTCTGGTGCCAATGCTGCAGCGTTACTTCCTGATGCCGTTGCACGAAGCCGCCGTGGCAACCGGCGTCATCGTGGGCGTCACCGGGCTGATCGGCCTTACCCTGGGCGGTTGGGTCGCGGACAAGATTCACCAGCGGGTGGCGAGCGGACGCCTGCTGTTTGCCGGGTTCAGCCTGATCATCTCGACCCTGTGCACCGCTTGGGCGCTGCATGCCGGACGCATTGAAATCGGCGTGTTCGTGGCCGTGTTCAGCGTGGGCTGGCTGTTCGCCTACAACTTCTACACCTGCGTGTACACGGCCATCCAGGACGTGGTCGAACCGCGCTTGCGGGCGACGGCCATGGCGTTGTTCTTCGCTGGGTTGTACCTGCTGGGCGGTGGTTTGGGGCCAGTGGTCGTGGGCGGCCTGTCCGATCACTTTGCCCATTCGGCCATGCTGGTAGCGGGTGCCGAGCAGATGACCGAGGCGTTCAAGGCCGTCGGCTTGCATGATGCGATGTATTTGATCCCGGTGGCGTTGTTCCTGACGATGGTGTTCCTGTTCATGGCGTCGCGGTGTTTTGTGCGTGATGCCAAGCGGATGAAGGAGGGGTTGCAAGGGGTGGCCAATCCCGAGGTCGAAGGCGTCACGGCCTGACCCCCTGTAGGAGCGAGCTTGCTCGCGATGGCGGCTCAGACACCGCTGGGTGTCAGGCAGCCAGCGTCATCGTTGACGACCATCGCGGGCAAGCCCGCTCCTACAAACAAAAATGCCCGCATCGCTGCGGGCATTTTTGTGGGGGAGGGAGGGTTAGCCCGCTACCAGTACCCGGATCGCTTCCAGCCGAAGCGCCGCCTTGTCGAGCATCGCCAAGCCTTGCTCGCGTTGATTGCGCAAGGCAACCAGTTCGCTGTCCCGCACGGTCGGGTTGACGGCTTGCAGCGCAGTCAGGCGCGCCAGTTCTTCATCGGTATCGGCGGCCAGGCGACGTTTTGCCTCGGCGACACGCTCGGTGTGGCGCGGCAGGATTTTCTCTTCGCCGGCGTTGATCCGTGGCGTCAGTTGGTCGCGCTGGGCCTGGATGAACTTGTTGGCGCTGGCACGCGGCACGCTTTCCAACTGGTCGTTGAGGGTTTCAAACGATACCCGGGCTGAAAGGTCGTTGCCGTTGGTGTCCAGCAGGCAGCGCAGGGCGGCCGGTGGCAGGTAGCGGCCCAGTTGCAGTGAACGCGGGGCAACCACTTCGCTGACGTAGAGCAGTTCGAGCAACACGGTGCCCGGTTTGAGCGCCTTGTTCTTGATCAGTGCCACGGCGGTGTTGCCCATGGAACCCGACAACACCAGGTCCATGCCGCCTTGCACCATCGGATGTTCCCAGGTGATGAACTGCATGTCTTCGCGAGACAGCGCCTGGTTGCGGTCGTAGGTGATGGTCACGCCTTCGTCATCGCCCAGCGGGAAACTGGCGTCGAGCATTTTCTCGCTCGGCTTGAGGATCAGCGCGTTCTCTGAATGGTCTTCGCTGTCGATACCGAAGGCATCGAACAGGGTTTCCATGTAGATCGGCAGGGCGAACTGGTCGTCCTGTTCGAGAATCGCTTCCACCAGCGCTTCGCCTTCGCCAGCACCTCCGGAGTTGAGCTCCAGCAGGCGGTCACGGCCGGTGTGCAGCTCGGCTTCGAGGCGTTCGCGCTCGGCCCGGGCTTCGTCGATCAGCGTCTGCCACTCGCCGTCGTCGGCATTTTCCAGCAGAGGCAGCAGGCGCGGGCCGAACTGATGCTGTAAGGCGTTGCCGGTCGGGCAGGTATTGAGGAATGCGTTCAAGGCTTCGTGGTACCACTGGAACAGGCGCTCTTGAGGGCTGGTTTCCAGATAGGGCACGTGCAACTGGATGGTGTGTTTCTGGCCGATCCGGTCGAGACGGCCGATGCGCTGCTCCAGCAGGTCCGGGTGCGACGGCAGGTCGAACAGCACCAGGTGGTGCGAGAACTGGAAGTTGCGACCTTCACTGCCGATTTCCGAACAGATCAACACTTGCGCGCCGAATTCTTCGTCGGCGAAATAGGCGGCGGCGCGGTCGCGCTCGAGGATGTTCATGCCCTCGTGGAACACCGTGGCCGGGATGCCGGAGCGTACGCGCAGGGCGTCTTCAAGGTCCATCGCGGTTTCGGCGTGGGCGCAGATCACCAGCACTTTGGTGCGCTTGAGCATCTTGAGCGTGTCAATCAGCCACTCGACGCGTGGGTCGAATTTCCACCAGCGTTCTTCTTCGTTGGCGTCCGGTTGGGCCTGGAAGCTGACCTCCGGGTACAGCTCGGCGTGATCGCCCAGTGGCAGCTCGAGGTATTCGTCCGGCGACGGCAGCGGGTACGGATGCAGTACGCGCTCCGGGAAACCCTGCACAGCGGCGCGGGTGTTGCGAAACAGCACGCGGCCAGTGCCGTGACGATCGAGCAGCTCGCGCACCAGGCGGGCACTGGCTTCGGTGTCGCCATCGTTGACCGCGGTCAGCAGGGCCTCGCCCTCGTTGCCGAGGAAACCCTGGATGGTCTGGTGTGCTTGAGGCGACAGGCGACCCTTGTCCAGCAGTTCCTGAACCGCTTCGGCCACCGGGCGATAGTTATCGCTCTCGGCGCGGAAGGCGTGCAGGTCATGGAAACGGTTCGGGTCGAGCAGGCGCAGGCGGGCGAAGTGGCTGTCCTGCCCGAGTTGCTCCGGAGTGGCGGTGAGCAGCAGTACGCCGGGAATGACTTCGGCCAATTGTTCGACCAGCGAGTATTCGGGACTGACCTGGTCTTCGTGCCAGACCAGGTGGTGAGCTTCGTCGACCACCAGCAAGTCCCAGCCGGCGGCGAACAGCGCGTCCTGGGCCTTTTCGTCGTCAACCAGCCACTCAAGCGCCACCAGCGCCAATTGGGTGTCTTCGAACGGGTTGGTGGCATCGCTTTCGATGAAACGCTCTTCGTCGAACAACGCGACCTGCAGGTTGAAACGGCGGCGCATTTCCACCAGCCACTGGTGCTGCAGGTTTTCCGGAACCAGGATCAGCACGCGGCTGGCACGACCCGAGAGCAGTTGGCGATGGATGACCAGGCCGGCTTCGATGGTCTTGCCCAGACCCACTTCATCGGCCAGCAGAACCCGTGGCGCGATACGGTCGGCGACTTCACGGGCGATGTGCAACTGGTGGGCGATCGGTTGTGCGCGCACGCCACCCAGGCCCCAGAGCGAGGACTGCAACTGACGGCTGGTGTGTTCCAAGGTGTTGTAGCGCAGGGCGAACCAGGCCAGCGGGTCGATCTGCCCGGCGAACAGGCGATCGCTGGCCAGGCGGAACTGGATGAAGTTCGACAGCTGGGTTTCCGGCAGGGTGACTGCTTCGTTTTGCGCGTTGAGGCCGTGGTAAACCAGCAGGCCGTCGACGTCGTCGACTTCCTGTACGGTCAGTTTCCAGCCTTCGAAGTGGGTAATGGAGTCACCGGGCGAAAACCGCACACGGGTCAGGGGCGCATTCCGAAGCGCGTACTGGCGAGTCTCGCCAGTGGCCGGGTAGAGCACGGTCAACAAGCGGCCGTCCTGTGCCAGAACGGTGCCTAAACCCAGCTCTGCTTCGCTGTCACTGATCCAGCGTTGCCCCGGTTGATACTGCTGCGCCATGCTGCCTGACTCCCACCTTGAAAAAGCGGGCTATCTTAACGGAATGAGGGCTGGAGGGCCAAAGGACTCTCGGAAAAACTCACTGTCTCACCTTAGTTCAATACTTGATACGCCCGTAGCTCGGGGCACTTGTGAGTGCCAATCGGGTCACAGTTTGCGACCGATGGCTCAAGTCGCCATCCCCGCAGCCGAAAACCCGATGACAGGAGACAATAAAATCATGCTGCCACCGATGCTTCCCTTGAGTGCCGTGCCGGTTACGTCACAGCACGACCCGATCCGCCAGCGACCGGATATCCCACCCGTGGTGCCGGTGCAGGAAAGCTCCAACGAAAGTACCATCGACCTGCAGCAACGAGACCCTGAGGAAGCGGCTTATCAGTTGCGCGAGGAACAGCGCCGCAAGCAGGAGCAGCAGCGCCGTCGCCAGGAAGCCGATGAATTTCCTGAGGAACACCTGGCGATCCCCGGGGTCGACCTCAACGCTGACAACACCGTACCGGTCAAGCCGTTGATCGATGACGAGCCGCGTCAAGGCATGTGGGTCGATATCCAGGTCTAGCCGGTGGTAGCCGTCCAATTCGCATCCGGTATCGAGTTCGGGCAATAGACCACTGGCCATGGGCCTCGCCAGAACGCATTATTGGCGTAACGACACTTCACATGATGCGCTGAACGCCATGAGCCAAGACGACAAGTTGATCGACCTGAATGCCGAACGTGCCAAGCGCGTGCACGATCTCAACGAAAAACGCCTGAATGAAGTCCGCCAGGCATTCGAGCAGGCAATGCCGTTGGGAAAAACCGGCAAAAAGAAACCGAAGAACAAGCCGAAAAAGCGCTAATCCCCCCGTATTTATTGATGTAGGTCAGTTTCCTCCCTCCTTTGCGCCCAACCTCGGGCGATATTGATCCCGGTCAATTTCCTCCCCTGCCTGATTGGTTAACTTAGACCCATCGCAACAAGGCAAGCGCAGGAGGCCAGTCATGTTTTTCGACAACGTGGTGTTCGCCGGGGTGCTGACTGTCAGCCTCATGGTCTGTTTTTTTGCAGGGTTTGGATTTTTTATCTGGAAAGACGCACACAAGCGGAAAAAACCGTAGTTCTTTCTTGATGCAATGAGCACGCAAGGCATTTTGGGCAACTTCGGTTGCCCTTTTTTTTTCCTAAGAAATTTGCTGCTCGCGCTGCCCCCTGTAGGAGCGAGCTTGCTCGCGATGGCGATTAATCAGTGACATATAGGCTGACTGACACACTGCTATCGCGAGCAATCGAGCGTCGACCGGCTGCTCCTACAGGGGGCGGTGTCGCACTGTAGAGACAAAAAAAGGCGCGAACCTCTCGGAACGCGCCTTTTTCATTGCAGCATCTATCAGCTAGCCAGCGCCTTCGACGCCAGCCAGAACAGACCGGCCGACAGGCCTACGGTCGCTGGCAGGGTCAGCACCCAGGCGAGCAGGATGGTCTTGACCGTGCCGCTTTGCAGGCCGGCCTTGTTGGCGACCATGGTGCCAGCCACGCCCGAGGACAGCACGTGAGTGGTAGAGACCGGCAGGCTGAAGATGTTGGCCATACCGATCAGGCTCGCGGTGGTGATCTGCGCCGACATGCCCTGGGAGTAGGTCATGCCTTGCTTGCCGATCTTCTCGCCGATGGTCAGTACCACGCGTTTCCAGCCAACCATGGTGCCCAGGCCCAGGGCCAGTGCTACCGCCAGGATCACCCAGAACGGTGCGTATTCGGTGGTGGCGGTCAGGTCCTTGCGCAGTTTGTCCAGGTCCGCTTTTTCACGTGGGGCCAGGCCTGGTAGCTTGCTGACTTTCTTGGCGGTGTCATCCAGGCACAGCAGGTAGCGACGTACTTCGATACGGCTTTCCGATGGCAACGAGTGGTAGTCCGCTACGCCCTTGAGAGTATCGAGCAGGGCGTTGATGGTCGGTTCGGTCTGTTGCGGATTGCAACGGAATTTCTCCGGCAGATCGCCTTCCACGCTTTTGCCCAGGGCCAGGAACTCACCCAGGGTATCGCCATTGCGCTTGTAGAACTGGCTCAGGTGCAGGGTGGCGTCGCGAGTACGTTCGATCTGGTAGGTGGTGCTGCCCAGGTCGAGTACGAATTGCGCCGGGACGATACCGATCAGCACCAGCATGATCAGACCGATGCCTTTCTGGCCATCGTTGGAACCGTGTACGAAGCTCACGGCCATGGCCGAAATCACCAGGACCAGGCGGTTCCAGAATGGCGGATGCTTCTTGTCGTCGAGCTTGCGACGCTGTTCCGGCGTCTTGTGCATCTTGGACAGCGGGCGCCACCATTTCAGACCGATCAGGATCAGGGCCGCGACCAAAAAACCGGCCATGGGCGAGAACACCAGAGACGCACCGATATCGATCGCTTTCTGCCAGTTCACGCCATCGGCCAGCGGGATGTCGTTGATCAGGGCGTTGGCCAGGCCGACACCGAGGATCGAGCCGATCAGCGTATGGGAACTGGAGGCCGGGATACCGAAGTACCAGGTGCCCAGGTTCCAGGCGATCGCGGCAGCCAGCAACGAGAACACCATCGCCAGGCCGTGACCGGTATTGACGTTGATCAGCAGCTCCACCGGCAACAGGTGGACGATGGCGTAGGCCACGCCGACGCCGCCCAGCAGAACACCGAGGAAATTGAACACACCGGAAAAGAACACCGCCAGGTGCGGCGGCATGGCTTTGGTGTAGATAACGGTGGCAACCGCGTTAGCGGTGTCATGAAAGCCGTTGATGAACTCGAACGCGAGGACAAAGGTGAGGGCGAGCAAGAGGCTCACAAGCACCCAAGCATCCAGTCCGGTGAATAAATCGATCATGAAGGTTTTCTGACCCGGTCATAAGGGGGCGCGATTATGCCAGAAAAGACGGGTAATCGATGCACTAGCTGCTCATCGGTAACATTCTTCATTGATTTTTTTTGTCACATTGCCCCCGGATTGGTGCGCCTGCCGGCTTGCCCAAGCTCTTGAATTTCCAGGATTACCGCGCAAAAACAGGGGTTTCACACACCGTTGGGGGCGGTGTAAAGGCTTGTATGAAATATCTGAGAAGGGGACCAGACGTAAGCCAATTTCTCACCAGATAGATGAGATGACCGCTGCCCGCTCGTAGCGGGCGCGAATGGCAACATCGATGCACGCCGCTTTCAACGGTTGCAAATGCAGGCCCCGAAAGGACCCAGGCCGACGGGCTTATGGCTCTTCGGATCTGAGTTCCTTTTCCATCTTCTGCAGTTCCTGGTTAAAAGCTTGATCCTGAACGGTGGCGCGTTTACGCCATGGTTTGCGTTCCGGCTCGGGCTGAGCGGCGTAAGTGGTGATTTCTCCGCCGTAAACTTCCTTGTAACGTTGTTCCTGGCGCTCTAATTCGGCGCGCAGTTCTTCTTTCGTCACAGTGCTACCTGTATGGGTTGAGATGGATTCTGGTAAATCGCGCTGCATCCAATGTATCGACCGCGCTCGGTGAAAAATCAGTGCCGGGGTCGGCATTGTTTCAAGACACGGCGATCAATACTTCCATGTTGCAGGCGGCCACGGCACCAGAGCAAAACAGCTGACGTAGCATCAATTTCCTGATTAGCGAGCGCGCTGGCGGGACATTCGCGAATGAGCGTCAGGCACTGCTTTGGGTAACGGCGATTGAACATCGAGTTACCGGTGGCGGAACCGGCCAATCAGAAAAGCCAGTCGCCACTGACCTGCATTATAGCGACCGATTTGAAGAACACTATCGCCAAAGAGTTAAAAATGGATCTTGATGTGTGATGGGCTTTATAACTTGAAACTCTTTGCTTCCAATGTCCGCGATGTCTTTCTGACGCCATTAAGCTGTTTAACTTCAGACATTATATGAGGGGCTTTAATTCCCTTATCAAGGGCGAGCAAGTGCATGTAAGAGAACGGCGAAATCCGGCTGGACACCCCCGGTTCACACGTTGAGGTCGATTGCGATTATCGGGCGACGGTTCGATAATCGCCCAATCGTAATGGAGGTTGGCTTGTGCAAGAGGCATCGAGCCGCTTGTAATAGCCGTCGCCGAGCCGCGTGGGAAAAAGACCGATATGAATGATCAACTGCGCAACTCCTTCGCTTCCGTAGCGCCGCCGATTGTTGCGTCGCCCGCCAAGCGGATTCAGGCCATGACCGGCGATCCCGACTTCATGACGTCCCTAGCCCGTGGCCTGGCCGTAGTGCAAGCGTTCCAGGAGCGTAAACGGCACCTGACCATTGCCCAGATCAGCCACCGTACGGAAATTCCCCGCGCTGCCGTGCGACGTTGCCTGCACACCCTGATCAAGCTCGGCTACGCCACCACCGACGGGCGCACGTATTCGCTGTTGCCCAAGGTACTGACCCTGGGTCATGCCTATTTGTCCTCGACGCCCTTGGCGGTGTCGGCCCAGCCCTACCTGGACCGCATGAGCGAGCAACTCCACGAGGCCTGCAACATGGCCACGCTGGAAGGTGATGACATTTTATACATCGCCCGGTCGGCGACGACTCAGCGCCTGATTTCCGTTGATCTTTCCGTGGGCGGGCGCCTGCCGGCCTATTGCACATCCATGGGCCGCATCCTCCTGGCAGCGCTGGACGACACTTCCTTGCGTGAATACCTCGACCACGCTGACCTGCAAGCCAAGACCAGTCGAACCCTGCACACCCCCGAGGCATTGCTCGAATGCCTGCAAGAAGTCAGGCAACAAGGCTGGTGCATCGTCGACCAGGAACTGGAACAGGGCCTGCGCTCCATCGCCGTGCCGGTGTACGACGCTTCCGGCCAAGTGGTGGCGGCACTCAACGTCAGCACGCATGCCGGACGAGTCAGTCGAAGCGAGCTGGAACAGCGTTTTCTGCCGGGGCTGCTCGCGGCCAGCCGCAACCTTAGCGCCCAGTTATTTGCGTAGGTCGGTTCAGCGTATTTGTCCTGTCGCCTGCGCCGGGCGGCGTTCCGAGGTGCTTTTAAAGGATCAGTAGCAAGGTAACAATCTGTTCGATAAACGAACACTTAGTCGATTATCGGATTGTTTGGCTTTTTAGGCAGGCTTAACCTTCAGTCATCCGGCGCGCGCATCGCGCCTTGTTCATCCACTGTCGGTTCAAACAAAAACGGGAGCCTGCCCCCATGGCTGAAATCCTTTCGCTGCACGACGCGGTGAAGCAATTCGTCAACGACGGCGATACCGTCGCGCTCGAAGGCTTCACTCACCTGATCCCTACGGCGGCCGGTCATGAAATCATTCGTCAAGGCAAGAAAGACCTGACACTGGTTCGGATGACGCCTGACCTGATCTACGATCAACTGATCGGCGCCGGTTGCGCTCGCAAGCTGATTTTCTCCTGGGGCGGCAACCCGGGCGTTGGCTCCCTGCACCGTCTGCGTGATGCCGTCGAGAAGCAATGGCCACACGCTTTGGAAATCGAAGAACACAGCCACGCCGACCTGGCCAATGCCTACGTGGCTGGCGCTTCCGGTCTGCCGTTTGCGGTGCTGCGTGCCTACGCCGGCTCCGACCTGCCGAAGGTCAACCCGCTGATCAAGTCCGTGACGTGCCCGTTCACTGGTGAAGTGCTGGCGGCGGTGCCTTCGGTTCGGCCGGACGTCACCGTGATCCATGCGCAGAAAGCCGACCGCAAAGGCAACGTGCTGCTCTGGGGCATCCTCGGCGTGCAGAAGGAAGCGGCCTTGGCGGCCAAGCGCTGCATCGTCACCGTGGAAGAACTGGTCGATGACCTGAATGCGCCGATGAACGCCTGTGTCTTGCCGACCTGGGCCTTGAGTGCTGTCTGCCATGTGCCCGGTGGCGCTCATCCGTCTTATGCCCACGGCTACAACGAGCGCGACAACCGCTTCTATCAGGCCTGGGACCCGATTGCCCGCGATCGTGAAACGTTCACCGCGTGGATCAACGAGTACATCCATGGCTGCGCTGACTTCAGCGAGTTCCAGGCCAAGCTGGCCGCTGCTTCGGAGGCGAAGTAATGACTTACACCACCAATGAAATGATGACCGTCGCCGCTGCCCGTCGCCTGAAGAACGGTTCGGTGTGCTTTGTCGGCATCGGCCTGCCCTCCAAGGCGGCCAACCTGGCACGGCTGACGTCTTCGCCCGACGTGGTCCTGATCTACGAGTCGGGACCGATTGGTGCCAAGCCAAGCGTGTTGCCGCTGTCTATCGGTGACGGTGAGCTGGCGGAAACCGCCGACACCGTAGTCCCGACCGGTGAGATTTTTCGCTATTGGTTGCAGGGCGGGCGCATCGACGTCGGCTTCCTCGGCGCGGCGCAGGTCGACCGCTTCGGCAACATCAACACCACGGTGGTGGGCGACTATCATCAGCCGAAAGTACGCTTGCCGGGTGCCGGTGGCGCGCCGGAAATCGCCGGTTCCGCCAAGAGCGTGCTGATCATCCTCAAGCAGTCGGCGCGTTCCTTCGTCGACAAGCTGGACTTCATCACTTCCGTTGGCCATGGCGAGGGCGGTGATTCGCGCAAACGCCTCGGCCTGCCGGGCGCAGGTCCCGTGGGCATTATCACGGACCTGTGCATCATGGAACCGGAGGAGGGGACCAACGAATTCGTAGTCACCGCGTTGCACCCGGGCGTGACCCGCGAACAAGTGAGCGCCGCTACCGGCTGGCCGATCCGTTTCGCCGACACTGTCGAGGTCAACGTCGAACCTAGCGCGGTGGAGCTGCAGGCGCTGCGTGATCTTGAGGCTCGCACCGCAGCCGCCCACGGCCAGGCACCCGGAGAAGCATAATGCGCGACGTTTATATCTGTGACGCGATTCGTACCCCCATTGGCCGTTTCGGCGGCGGCTTGGCGGCGGTTCGCGCCGATGACCTGGCTGCCGTGCCGATCAAGGCCCTGATGGAACGCAACCCGTCGGTAGACTGGACCGCCGTGGACGAGGTGTTCCTCGGCTGCGCCAACCAGGCCGGCGAAGACAACCGCAACGTGGCACGCATGGCACTGCTGCTGGCGGGCCTGCCGGACAGCATTCCGGGTGTGACCCTCAATCGCCTGTGCGCTTCGGGCATGGATGCGATCGGCACGGCTTTCCGCGCCATCGCCAGTGGCGAAATGGAGTTGACGATCGCCGGTGGCGTCGAATCGATGTCCCGCGCGCCGTTCGTGATGGGCAAGGCCGATGCGGCGTTTTCGCGCAACATGAAGCTGGAAGACACCACCATCGGCTGGCGCTTCATCAACCCCCTGATGAAAGCCCAGTACGGTGTCGATGCAATGCCGCAAACCGCTGACAATGTGGCAGACGATTATCAGGTGTCCCGCGCCGATCAGGACGCGTTCGCCTTGCGCAGCCAGCAACGCACCGCTGCCGCCCAGGCGGCAGGTTACTTCGCCGAAGAAATCGTCGAAGTACGAATTGCCCACAAGAAGGGTGAGACCGTGGTCAGCCAGGACGAACATCCGCGCGCCGACACCACCCTGGAGGCGCTGAACAAACTGAAACCGGTCAACGGCCCGGACAAGACCGTCACCGCCGGTAACGCTTCAGGCGTTAACGACGGCGCGGCGGCGTTGATCCTGGCCTCGGCCGAAGCCGTGAAGAAACACGGCCTGACACCCCGCGCCAAAGTGCTGGGCATGGCCAGCGCCGGTGTGGCGCCGCGTGTGATGGGCATTGGCCCGGTGCCGGCGGTGCGCAAACTCACCGAGCGCCTGGGGGTGGCGGTCAGCGATTTCGACGTGATCGAACTCAATGAAGCCTTTGCCAGCCAGGGGCTGGCGGTGCTGCGTGAGCTGGGGATTGCCGACGACGCTCCCCAGGTCAACCCGAACGGTGGCGCCATCGCCCTGGGCCATCCGCTGGGCATGAGTGGTGCGCGCCTTGTGCTGACGGCGCTGCACCAACTGGAAAAGAGCGGCGGCAAGAAGGGGCTGGCGACCATGTGTGTCGGTGTTGGCCAAGGTTTGGCATTAGCCATCGAACGCGTCTGACGCTCGGCATCGGGCACGCCAGCTCACACAGGGTTTTAATCGCCTGGCCAATTGAGGAACGGGGGTGTTGCAAAGTGTGTCTAGACTTTCAATGTCCCCAAAGAGTGAACAAACAATGACTATCCCCTCAGCGACTACTGAGCACTACACCGGCGAAGAGCGCAGCAAACGGATTTTTGCGATTGTCGGTGCTTCGTCGGGCAATCTCGTCGAATGGTTCGATTTCTACGTCTACGCCTTTTGCGCGATCTATTTTGCCCCGGCGTTCTTCCCCTCGGACAACCCCACCGTGCAACTGGTGAACACCGCAGGCGTGTTCGCTGCCGGCTTCCTGATGCGCCCGATTGGCGGCTGGATTTTTGGCCGTGTCGCTGACAAGCATGGTCGCAAGAATTCGATGCTGATTTCGATTCTGATGATGTGCTTCGGCTCGCTGCTCATTGCCTGCCTGCCGACCTACAGCAGCATTGGCGTATGGGCACCGATCCTGCTGCTGTTCGCCCGTTTGCTCCAAGGGTTGTCGGTGGGGGGCGAGTACGGCACCACGGCCACCTACATGAGCGAAGTCGCGCTCAAGGGCCAGCGCGGTTTCTTTGCTTCGTTCCAGTATGTGACGCTGATTGGCGGGCAGTTGCTCGCCGTGTTGGTGGTGGTGATCCTGCAGCAGTTCCTCAGCGAAGATGAACTGCGTGCCTACGGCTGGCGTATCCCGTTCGTGGTCGGTGCGTTGGCGGCCTTGATCTCGCTGTTCCTGCGCCGCTCCTTGAAAGAAACCACCAGCAAGGAAATGCGCGAGAACAAGGATGCCGGCAGCATCGCGGCGCTGTTCCGCGATCACAAGGCGGCGTTCATTACTGTGCTTGGCTACACCGCCGGTGGCTCGCTGATTTTCTACACCTTCACCACCTACATGCAGAAGTACCTGGTCAACACCGCCGGCATGCATGCCAAGACCGCCAGTTACATCATGACCGGTGCGCTGTTCCTTTATATGTGCATGCAGCCGTTCTTCGGCATGCTCGCCGACAAGATCGGCCGACGTAACTCGATGCTCTGGTTCGGCGCACTGGGTACGCTGTGTACCGTGCCAATCCTGTTGACTCTGAAAAGCATCAGCAGCCCGTTCCTGGCCTTTGTGTTGATCACGTTGGCGCTGGCCATCGTCAGCTTCTACACCTCGATCAGCGGGCTGGTGAAAGCCGAGATGTTTCCGCCTGAGGTGCGTGCACTGGGCGTCGGCCTGGCGTATGCGGTGGCCAACGCGATCTTCGGCGGCTCGGCGGAATACGTGGCGCTGAGCTTGAAGGCCGGTGGCATGGAAAACTCCTTCTACTGGTACGTTACGGTGATGATGGCCGTGGCATTCCTGTTCAGCTTGCGTCTGCCGAAGCAGGCGAAATACCTGCATCACGACCTTTGATCCATCTGCGTGGGCCTTCAAGGCCCACGCTTTCAGTAACGGCCTATGAACCAGCGACCGGCCAATCAATTGCGATGCCTGCTGGACCCTGCCCATTACCTCGGCCACGCGCGCGCCTGGGCCGAGCTCGCGGTGGCCGAACATTCTGCTCCCTGAAGGAGATTGCTGTGGCTTTCGTACAACTCGCCGATGGCGAACTGCATTACCAACTCGATGGGCCAGTGGATGCACCGGTGCTGGTGCTGTCCAACTCGCTGGGCACCGACCTGCACATGTGGGACGCGCAGATCGCCGCGTTCACCGAGCACTTTCGTGTGTTGCGCTTCGACACCCGTGGCCACGGCCAGTCGCTGGTGACGCCGGGGCCGTACAGCATCGAACAGCTGGGGGCTGACGTGCTGGCCCTGCTGGATGCCTTGCACATCGAAAGAGCGCATTTCTGCGGGCTGTCGATGGGCGGCCTGATCGGTCAGTGGCTGGGCATCAATGCCGGCCATCGCTTGAACAAACTGGTGGTGTGCAATACGGCGGCGAAGATCGGCGATCCATCGATCTGGAACCCGCGAATCGAAACCGTGCTGCGCGATGGTGCGGCCGCCATGGTCGCCTTGCGCGATGCATCGATTGCGCGCTGGTTCACCCCGGACTTTGCCGAGGCCCACCCGGCGACGGCAAAAAAATCACCGACATGCTTGCCGCCACGTCGCCGCCAGGTTATGCCGCCAATTGCGCAGCGGTGCGCGATGCCGATTTCCGTGAGCAACTGGCCTCGATCAAGTCGCCGCTGTTGGTCATCGCGGGCACTGAGGATGCGGTAACTCCGCCGTCCGGTGGGCATTTTATCGAGGAGCATGTCCCAGGTGCCGAATACGCCGAGTTCCACGCGGCGCACTTGTCCAACGTTCAGGCCGGTGACGCGTTCAGCGAGCGGGTCATGGCGTTCTTGACGGCCCGTTGAGGGGCGATTTGTAGGCTAAAAACAACGTGGGGTTGAATCGCGGGATGGCCGGCGCTACCCCATAAAAACTTTCCCACGGACAACAAAAAAGCCCACCAAACGGTGGGCTTCATGCCTCTCAGCGGTCTATCAGAACAACCGCATCTTCGGCGCTTCTTCCTTCAACGGCTCAACCTTCGCCGTCTGCTCGTTCCAGCCACCGCCCAGTGCCTTGTACAGGTTCACGGCACTGGTCAGTTGCGCCAGACGATCGGTGATCAACGCCTGTTCGGCGCTGAACAGCTGACGCTGGGCATCGAGGAAGGTCAGGTTGCTGTCGACGCCAATGCGATAACGACGCTCGGCCAGGCGGTAGTAATCCTGGTTGGCGGTGACGAAATCACGTTGTGCCTGCAACTGCTCGGTGTAGGTCTGGCGGGCGGCCAGGCCATCAGCGACTTCCTGGAAGGCCGTTTGAATGGACTTCTCGTAGTTCGCCACGCCGATGTCTTTCTGGATCTTCGAGTAATCCAGGCTGGCGCGCAGGCTGCCGGCGTTGAAGATCGGCAGGTTGATCTGCGGCTGGAACAGCCAGGTGCCCGAGCCGCCCTTGAACAGGCCCGACAGGTCCGGGCTCAGGGTCCCGGCATTGGCGGTCAGGCTGATGCTCGGGAAGAACGCTGCGCGTGCCGCGCCGATATTGGCGTTGGCCGCTTTCAGGTTGTACTCGGCTTGCAGGATGTCCGGACGACGTTGCAGCAGGTCCGACGGCAAACCAGGCGGTACGTCGCTCAGCAGATCGTCAGACAGCGGCTTGCCTTCTCGCAGATTGGCCGGAATGGACGTGCCGAGCAGCAGCACCAGGCTGTTTTCATCCTGGGCGACCTGGCGAGTGTAACGGGCCAGTTGCGCACGGGCGTTTTCCACCGAGGTGCGCGACTGCGCCAGGTCCAGCGCCGAGGCGACGCCCACTTCGTTGCTGCGCGAGGTGAGCTTGTAGCTCTCCTCGAACGCACCCAGGGTGTCCTGAGTCAGCTTGCGCAGTTCTTTATCGGCCTGCCAGGTCAGGTAGGCATTCGCCACACTGGCCACCAGGCTGATTTGCGTGCTGCGACGGCCTTCTTCGGTAGCGAAGTACTGTTGCAAGGCTTGTTCGCTCAGGCTGCGAACCCGACCGAACAGGTCAAGTTCATAGGCGCTGATGCCGACGGTGGCGGAGTAGGAACTGGTGATCCCCGCCTGACCGGTCTGCGATGCATCCGCCGGAACCCGCTGACGGCTGCCGGTGGCGTTGGCGGAAACGGCCGGGTACAGGTCGGCACGCTGGATGCGGTACTGCGCGGCGAACGCATCGATGTTCAGTGCCGCGACGCGCAGGTCGCGGTTGTTTTCCAGGGCAACCTGAATCAACTGTTGCAGGGCCGGGTCATGGAAAAACTGCTTCCAGCCTTGCTCCGCAGCTGCCTGGGCAGGCGCCTGGGCCGGCGAGTACGCCGGACCTTGCGGGTACTGAGCCTCAACCGGCGCTTGTGGCTGCTGGTAGTCAGGGATCAGCGAGCAGCCGCTCAGCACGAAGGCGGCGACTGCGATGGAGAGTAGCGACTTGCTCATTGGCCAGCCTCTTTGGAAGATTCGAATGCAGCGTCCTGGTCGGCGATCTTGCGCTGGCCAATGGACGATACGGCGACGAAGAACAACGGGACCCAGAAGATCGCGAGTACGGTGGCGGTGATCATACCGCCAATTACCACAGTACCGATTGCATGTTGGCTGCCGGAGCCCGCACCCGTGGAAATCGCCAGCGGTACAACGCCGAGGATAAACGCCAGCGAGGTCATGATGATCGGGCGCAGCCGCATGCGGCAGGCTTCGATCGCCGCATCGGCGAGGCTGCGGCCCTGCTCATGCAGTTCCTTGGCGAATTCGACAATCAGGATGGCGTTTTTCGCCGCCAGACCGATGGTCGTCAACAGGCCCACCAGGAAGTACACATCATTGGACAACCCGCGCAAGCTGGTGGCCAACAGGGCACCGATAATCCCCAGCGGTACCACGAGCACCACCGCAATCGGGATCGACCAGCTTTCGTACAACGCCGCCAGACACAGGAACACCATCAGCAACGACAGGGCGAACAGCGCCGGTGCCTGGGAACCTGCCAGGCGTTCTTCATACGACAGACCGGTCCAGGAAATGCCCACGCCCGCTGGCAGTTTCTTGGCAATGGCTTCGACTTCTGCCATGGCTTCACCGGTGGAATAACCCGGTGCCGGGGCGCCGAGGATTTCGACCGCTTCCACACCGTTGTAGCGCGACAGCTTCGGCGAACCGTAGATCCACTCACCCTTGGCGAACGCCGAGAACGGCACCATGGTTCCGGCGCTGTTGCGCACGTACCACTTCTGCAGGTCTTCAGGGCTCATGCGCGAGTCCGGCTGGCCTTGTACGTACACTTTCTTCACCCGACCGCGGTCGATGAAGTCGTTGACGTAGCTACTGCCCAGGGCAATCGACAGAGTGCTATTGATGTCGGCGATGGTAATGCCCAGGGCACTGGCCTTCTCGTCATCGATTTCCAACTGGTATTGCGGTTCGTCGTTCAAACCGTTCGGACGCACTTGCGTCAGCACCTTGCTCTGGGCCGCCATGCCCAGGAACTGATTGCGTGCTTCCATCAGTTTCTGGTGACCCAGACCGGCACGGTCCTGCAGGAACACGTCGAAACCGGTGGCATTACCCAGCTCCAATACCGCAGGCGGTGCGAAGGCGAACACCATGGCGTCACGGAAGGTGAAGAAGTGCTGTTGGGCACGGGCTGCCACCTTGAACACGCTGTTGTCGGCGTTACGATCACCCCATGGCTTGAGCATGATAAATGCCATGCCGGAGCTCTGGCCACGGCCGGCGAAGTTGAAGCCGGTCACGGTAAACACCGAGTTCACGGCATCACCTTCACCACCATCCTTGCCTGGTCGCAGCAGGTATTCACGCATCTGGTCCACGACCACTTGTGTGCGCTGGGCAGTGGAACCTGCCGGTGTCTGCACCTGGGCAAACAGTACGCCCTGGTCTTCCTCGGGGAGGAACGAGGAAGGAATGCGCATGAACAGCCAGATCATACCGATGACGATGATTACGTAGGCCAGCAGGTAGGGCGCCTTGTGACGCAGGATGTTGCCGACGCCACGCTCGTAGCTGTTCACGCTGCGGTCGAAGTTGCGGTTGAACCAGCCGAAGAAGCCGCGCTTGGACGTGCCGTGATCACCTTTGGCAACCGGCTTGAGCATGGTCGCGCACAGGGCCGGGGTGAAGATCAGGGCAACCAGCACCGACAGGGCCATGGCCGAGACGATGGTGATGGAGAACTGCTTGTAGATCACACCGGTGGAACCACCGAAGAATGCCATCGGCAGCAGTACCGCCGAGAGCACCATGGCAATACCGACCAGGGCGCCCTGAATCTGACCCATGGATTTTTTCGTGGCTTCCTTGGGTGACAGGCCTTCTTCGCTCATCACCCGCTCGACGTTTTCCACCACGACGATGGCGTCGTCCACCAGCAAGCCGATGGCCAGCACCATGCCGAACATGGTCAGGGTGTTGATGCTGAAACCGGCTGCGGCGAGGATACCGAACGTACCCAGCAATACCACCGGCACGGTCATTGTGGTGATGACCGTGGCGCGGAAGTTCTGCAGGAACAGGAACATCACCAGGAACACCAGCACGACGGCTTCGACCAGGGTTTCAACCACGCTCTCGATCGAGGCGGTCACCACGGGCGTGGTGTCGTACGGGAACACCACTTCCATCCCTTGCGGGAAGAAGGGCTTGAGGTTATCGATGGTGGTACGCAGGGCTTTTGCCGTGTCGAGGGCGTTGGCACCGTTGGCCAGTTTTACCGCCAGGCCGGAAGCCGGCGCGCCGTTGAACTGGGCGTTGATGCTGTAGTTCTCGCCACCCAGACCGACGTCCGCGACGTCCTTGAGGCGTACCTGCGAGCCGTCCTTGTTGACTTTGAGCAGGATCTTGTCGAACTGCTCGGCGGTCTGCAAGCGAGTCTTGCCGATGATCGTCGCGTTCAACTGGGTGCCGGGCAGGGCAGGCAAGCCGCCGAGTTGGCCGGAAGACACCTGGACGTTTTGCGCGGCGATGGCGGTCTTCACGTCGACCGGGGTCAGGTTGAATTTGTTCAACTTGGCCGGATCGAGCCAGATGCGCATGGCGTACTGCGAACCGAACACCTGGAAGTCACCGACACCAGCGGTCCGGGAGATCGGGTCCTGCATGTTGGACACGATGTAGTTGGACAGGTCGTCCTTGGTCATGCTGCCGTCGCGGGAGACCACGCCGATCACCAACAGGAAGTTCTTCACGGCCTTGGTGACGCGGATACCCTGCTGCTGCACTTCTTGCGGCAGCAACGGGGTGGCGAGGTTCAGCTTGTTCTGGACCTGGACCTGCGCGGTATCGGAGTTGGTGCCTTGCTCGAAGGTCGCGGTGATGGTCATGGTGCCGTCGGAGTTACTTTCCGAAGACACATAACGCAGGTTGTCGATACCGTTGAGCTGTTGCTCGATGACCTGCACCACAGTGTCCTGCACGGTTTGCGCGGAGGCACCCGGGTAGGTCACGGAAATGGCGATCGCCGGAGGCGCAATGCTCGGGTATTGGTTGATCGGCAACTTGAGGATCGATAGAGCCCCGACCAGCATGATCACCAGGGCAATGACCCAGGCGAAAATCGGACGGTCGATAAAAAATTTCGACATGGTTTACTCCCCTTTGCCGCTGGAAGCCTTGTCAGCTGCCTGAGCGGGGGCCGGGTTCTTCGCGCCGACGTTGGTCGCTTCGCTGGCTTTGACTTCAATGCCAGGTTTGACGTATTGCAGACCTTCGGTGATCAGACGATCGCCGGCTTTAAGACCGTCTTCGATCAGCCACTGGTTGCCGACGGTGCGGCTGGCCTTGAGCTGACGCAGTTCGACCTTGTTGTCGGCGCCGACGACCATCGCGGTCGGGCTGCCCTTGAGGTCACGGGTCACGCCTTGCTGCGGCGCCAGGATCGCCGCGCTGTTCACGCCGGCTTGCAGCTGCGCATGGACAAACATGCCTGGCAACAGCGTGTGATCCGGGTTCGGGAATACGGCGCGCAGGGTCACGGAACCGGTGGTCTGGTCAACCGAGACTTCGGAGAACTCGAGCTTGCCGTCCAGTTTGTACTGGCTGCCATCCTCGAGAGTGAGCTTGACCGCCGCTGCGTTGTCCCCGGATTTCTGCAGGCGACCGCTTTCCAGGTCGCTGCGCAGCTTCAGCAATTCCACCGAGGACTGGGTGACGTCGACGTAGATCGGGTCCAGTTGCTGGATCACCGCCATCGCATCGGTCTGACCGCTGGTGACCAACGCGCCTTCGGTCACGCTGGAGCGGCCGATACGGCCGGTGATAGGCGCATAGACCTTGGTGTAGCGCACATTGATCTGCGCGCTTTGCAAGGCGGCTTCCGATTGCAGGCGATTGGCCAGGGCGGTGTCGTATTCCTGGCGGCTGACGGCCTGTTCGTTGACCAGCTGCTTGTAGCGATCAGAGATCGATTTGGTCTGTTGCAGGTTGGCTTCGGCGCTTTTGAGCGTCGCCTCATACACAGCCGGGTCGATCTGATACAGCTGCTGGCCAACCTTGACGTCGCCGCCTTCCTTGAACAGGCGCTTGAGAATGATGCCGTTGACCTGTGGGCGAACTTCGGCGATGCGGTAGGCGCTCGTGCGTCCCGGCAAATCCGAGGTCAGGGTGAAGGCTTGAGGTTGCAGGGTGACGACGCCGACCTGAGGCGGTGGAGCGGCGGGCGCCGCCTCTTCCTTTTTACATCCGCTGAGCAGCGATGCAAGGGCGACGGCGGCGACCAGAGCGGTAACAGCTGGCTTGAATTGCATGAAAATCCTCGGGTCAGGCGCGCAAATTGCGCACAGGAAATGTGAAAGGTAAAAAAATCGGCGCTGAGTGGATAAGTAGCTTGCTAAGAAATATACTTACGTTCATGGTTGTTTGTAAATACCTTTGGTGCGTATCCTAGCCCTTACAAAAGCTGTTTCAAAGCTCGAATTTGTAGGTCGGGGACGACGCCCAAGAGCGCTCGCCCCTATTTATTCAGCGCCTGTTCAAGCACTGCTGAAGCACCCTGATTGAGGTTGTACTGCCATGGTCCGTCGTACCAAAGAGGAAGCTCAGGAAACCCGTAGCCAGATACTCGAAGCGGCCGAGAAAGCCTTTTACGAGCGGGGCGTTGCGCGCACCACACTGGCCGACATTGCGACCCTGGCCGGCGTGACGCGCGGCGCCATTTACTGGCATTTCAGTAACAAGGCGGACCTCGTGCAGGCCATGCTCGATACGCTGCATGAGCCGCTGGATGAAATGGCCAAAGCCAGCGAAAACGAAGATGAACCCGACCCTCTGGGCTGCATGCGCAAGCTGCTGATTCATTTGTTTCATCAAGTTGCGCTGGACCCGAAAACCCGGCGCATCAATGAGATTTTGTTTCATAAGTGCGAGTTCACCGATGAAATGTGCGACCTGCGCCAGCAGCGGGTGGACGCCTGCCTCGAATGCAATGTACGCATCGGCCTGGCGCTGCGAAATGCTGTGAATCGCGGGCAACTGCCGCAGGACCTCGACACCGTGCGTGCCGCGATCAGTCTGCATGCGTTCATTGATGGCATCCTGTATCAATGGTTATTGGCGCCCGACAGTTTTCAACTGCACACCGAGGCCGAGCGTTGGGTCGACACCGGGCTGGACATGCTGCGCCTGAGCCCCAGCCTGCGCAAATGAAACAAAATTCGTGATGGGGTGCTGTTATATACGGCCGATGGCCATGTTGACAGCCGGTAAACGGCGTATTTTGTAGGAATTTTGTGTCGCTTTGCCGCGCCCCACACTACGCATCCTCTGTAGGAGCGAGCATGCTCGCGATGGTCGTCAACGATGACGCTGGTATCATGATGCCCCGCGGTGTCCGAGCTACCATCGCGAGCAAGCTCGCTCCTACAGGGGAGGGCACAGCTTCAAACAATTAAAAAAGCCCCGGCTCTTTCGAGTCGGGGCTTTTTGCGTTACGGGTTCTGCCTTACAACGTCGGGTAGTCGATGTAACCCACCGGCCCTTTGCCGTAGAACGACTCTGGGCGTGGCTCGTTGAGCGCCGCATCGGCCTTCAGGCGCGCCGGCAGGTCCGGGTTGGCGATGAACGGGATGCCAAAGGCCACCGCGTCGGCTTTACCGCTCGCCAGCCAGGCGTTGGCGCTGTCCTTGGTGAAGCGTTCGTTGGCGATGTAGGGACCGCCGAACGCTTCCTTGAGGGTCGGGCCAAGGCTGTCGGCACCTTCCTGCTCACGGGAGCAGATGAACGCGATGCCACGCTTGCCCAGCTCGCGAGCCACGTAGGTGAAGGTTTCCGCCAGGTTGTCGTCGCCCATGTCGTGGGAGTCGGCGCGTGGCGCCAGGTGCACACCGACACGGCCTGCGCCCCAGACGTCGATCGCGGCGTCCGTGACTTCGAGCAACAGGCGGGCACGGTTTTCCAGGGAGCCGCCGTATTGGTCGGTGCGCTGGTTGGTGCTGCTTTGCAGGAACTGGTCGAGCAGGTAGCCGTTGGCACCGTGGATTTCCACGCCGTCGAAGCCGGCGGCCTTGGCGTTTTCTGCGCCAGTGCGATAGGCCTCGATGATCTCGGCGATTTCATCGGTTTCCAGGGCGCGAGGGGTTGGATAGTCGGCCATTGGACGCACCAGGCTGACGTGGCCCTTTGGCTGGATGGCGCTTGGCGCAACCGGCGCTTCACCGTTCAGGTATGACGGGTGGGATACCCGGCCGACGTGCCACAGTTGCAGGAAGATCTTGCCGCCTGCGCCGTGGATCGCCTTGGTGATGTTGGTCCAGCCACGCACCTGGTCGTTGGACCAGATACCCGGGGTGTCCGGGTAGCCGACGCCCATCGGGGTGACCGAGGTGGCTTCGCTGAGGATCAGGCCCGCCGAAGCACGTTGCACGTAGTACTCGGCCATCAGCGCGTTGGGCACGCGACCTTCGTCGGCGCGGCAGCGGGTCAGCGGCGCCATGATGATGCGGTTGGACAACTCGACGTCGCCGAGTTTGATTGGATCGAAAAGAGTCGTCATTTGAAAATCCTTCGTTAGGTATCAGTGAGTAGCAGCCAGCTCGGGATTACCGTTCTGGCGGAAAGTGATCAGGGTGGCCAAGAGGGCGAGTACTGCCAGAGCAGCGGCCGCGAGGGGCACGTTGGCCAGGCCGAAACCGTGGGCGATGACGCTGCCGCCGACCCAGGCACCCAAGGCGTTGCCGACGTTGAAAGCGCCGATGTTCAGGGTCGATACCAGGTTGGGTGCGGCCTTGCCGTAGGTCACCACGTTGACTTGCAGGGCGGGCACTGCGGCAAAGCACGCGGTGGCCCATAGGAACAGGGTGATCTCGGTGGGGATCAGCGCGACGCTGGTCCAGGTCAGCACTGTGGACACCACCGCCATGGTGATGAATACCCCGATCAACGTGGCGGCCAGCCCCTTGTCTGCCAGCTTGCCGCCGATGATGTTGCCGACAGTCAGGCCCAGGCCGATGAGCATCAGGGTCCAGGTGACGCCGCGAGGCGAGACACCGGTCACTTCGCCCAGCAACGGCGCGACATAGGTAAAGAGGGTGAACACCGACGCGGCGAAAAGCGCGGTCATGCTCAGCGACAGCCAGATGCCAGCGCCTTTGAGGGCGCGCAGTTCGGCGCGCATGTCGAGTTTTTCTTCGTCGCGCTTGGCCGGCAGGAATCGGATCAGGCCAATCAGCGCAATCACGCCGATCACGGTCACCGCCCAGAAGGTCGAGCGCCAGCCGGCTTGTTGTCCGAGCGCCGTGCCCAGCGGCACGCCGAGGACGTTGGCCAGGGTCAGGCCGGTGAACATCAGGGCCACGGCCGAGGCGCGTTTGTTGGCGGGCACCAGGTTGGCGGCCACCACCGAGCCAATACCAAAAAAAGCGCCGTGACACAGGGCGGTAATCACACGGGCGAACATCAGCACGTTGTAATCAGTGGCCAGGGCGCATAACAGGTTGCCGATGATGAAAATGCCCATCAACACGACCAGTGCAGCCTTGCGTGGCAATTTGGCGGTGGCCAGTGCCATGAACGGCGCACCGATGGCCACGCCCAGGGCGTAGCCGGTCACCAGCCAGCCGGCGCCGGGGATCGACACACCGAGGTCGGCCGCCACTTCGGGCAGCAGGCCCATGATGACGAACTCGGTGGTGCCGATGGCGAAGGCGCTCAAGGCCAGAATGAGTAGCGAGAGGGGCATTGTTGATTCCTTGACCCTGAAGGTTCAGAGCTCTTTGCTGAAGGCGCTGAGGAAGGCCTGGATGGTTTCCTCGTTGCGTTTGAAGAAGTGCCACTGGCCGACTTTGCGGCTGCTGATCAGGCCGGCGCGTTGCAATGTCGCCAGGTGCGCGGACACCGTGGACTGCGATAAACCGCAACGTTGATCGATCTGCCCGGCGCAAACGCCATGTTCATTGCTGTGGCTTTGGTCAGGAAATTCGACGGAGGGATTTTTGAGCCAGTGCAGGATGTCTCGCCGTACCGGGTGAGCCAGGGCTTTTATTATTTCGTCGAGGTCAATCTTCATGGCTTGGGGCCTGTCATGTGTAAAACGTTATATCGCGATGAAGCGAAATTTAAATCGTTACATCGCGATACACAAATATGATTTTGTTCTGGCGAACGCATATTTCGCTATATCGGGTTATAACGATATGAGGTGTCAGGGCAACACCGGGCGGTGCTAAGCTGCGCCCATGAACTATCTCGCACATCTTCACCTCGGTGGCCAGCGTCCCGGTCAATTGCTCGGCAGTCTGTATGGCGATTTCGTCAAGGGACGGCTGCAAGGGCAATTTGCGCCGGAGGTCGAAGCGGCTATCCAATTGCATCGTCGCATTGACGTGTTCACCGACCGCCATCCGCTGGTGGATGTGGCGCTGTCGCGCTTTACACTGACCCGCAGGCGCTACGCGGGAATCGTGTTGGACGTGTTTTTCGATCACTGCCTCGCGCGGGACTGGGCTTCGTACGCCGACCGGCCGCTGGAGCTGTTCACCTCAGACGTGTACAGGGTGCTGTCCAGTGAGCGGCAATTGCCCGAGCGTCTGGCGCGGATTGCGCCGTACATGGTGGCGGATGACTGGCTGGGATCGTACCGCGAGTTCGAAGTGATGGAGCAGGTGCTGCGGGGGATTGCGCGGCGGCTGACACGGCCGGAGGAACTGGCGGGGGCGATGCACGAACTGCGCGAGTTGTATGAGCCGTTGAGCGAGGACTTTCGGCTGTTTTATCCGCAGTTGCAGGAGTTTTCAAAGATCTCACAGACAGCCTAGGTACCTGTGGGAGCGGGCTTGCCCGCGATGGCGGTGTATCAGTCAAAGAGTTGTCGACTGGTCCACCGCTATCGCGGGCAAGCCCGCTCCCACAGGGTTCCAAGTGTATTCAAAAAATCAAGCCGCGATGGCGGGGCGCATCGGCGCTCGTTGAGTTTCCGGGATCGTCCCGAACAATGCCTTCTGCACCGCTTGCTGCGCTTCGAACGCCAACACGGCGCGTTCCCGGCCTTCGCAGGCGATCGGCTTGAGCAGGTGAATCTCCACGTCGCCGCGATCGTTGGCGAACAGGCGCATCAAGTGCGAGAGCAGATCGTCGTCACCAATGAAAGGGGCCAGCGAGCATGCCTGGCCTTCACGCAGATAACGGATGGCCACCGGTTGCAGCTTCACTTTGGAATCGATGGCCGCCGACAGCAAGCGGCCATGGAAGGTGCGAAGCGAACGGCCATCGGTGGTGGTGCCTTCCGGGAACATCAGCAGTGGATGGGCCTGTTCGAGGTGGCGCGTCATCTGCTTGCGGATCAATTGACTGTCACCCGAGCCACGACGGATGAACAGGCTGCCAGCCTTCGCCGCCAGCCAGCCCGCCACCGGCCAGGTACGGACTTCGGCCTTGGACAGGAACGACAGCGGCGCGAGCATGCCCAGCAGCGGGATGTCGGTCCAGGACACGTGGTTGCTGACCCAGAGCATCGACTCCTTTGGCAACTCTCCGTGTACGGTCACGCGAAAGGGCAGGGCGTTGCTCAGGCGCGCCATGAAAAAGCGCGACCAGCGCTGTCTGCGAACCATGGAATGCGCCATGCCCAGGCGTTCGAACATTCCGAAGACACTGGCCATGCCCAACCCCAGCGTTACAACCCCCAGCACGCGCGCGATTCGCGCGTACACCCGTAGGCGGCCCATCACACGGCCGCCTTGAAGTGCTTGGCATAACGCGGGCAGAGTTCGTCGCGCTTGAGCAGGATGAACACGTCGGCCACCTGGAAGTCCTCGTCCCAACACGGCTCGCCACAGATTTTCGCACCCAGGCGCATGTAGGCCTTGAGCAGTGGCGGCATTTCGGCAATCACGTTGGACGGGATGTCCAGGGATGGCAGCGGGTTCTTCGGTTCGGCGCGCAGGTGTTCGGTGCACAGGTAGCGTTCACGCAGGCGTTGCATGATCGCATGCGCCTGGACGCCGCCGTCCTGCATCGGGATGCTCGCGCACCCCATGAGATAGCTGTAGCCACCCTCGTTCAGCACTTCGGCCAGTTCTCCCCAGAGCACGGCGATGGTGCCGCCGTTGCGGTAAGCCGGGTCGACGCAAGTACGGCCGATCTCCAGGATCGGGCCCTTGAGGTGAATGAGGCCATGCAGGCTGAACTCTTCTTCGCTGTAAAACTTGCCCAGGCTGCTGGCTGCCGTGTGGTCAAGGAGGCGGGTGGTCGCCACCAGGCGCCCGGTGTTCAGGTCGCGTACGCCGATGTGGGCGCAGTGAACATCGTAGTCATCCATGTCCAGACCCAGCTCCGCGCCTTTGAGCTTGGCGTCGAATTCGCCGCTGAACACGTTGAAGCGCAAGGCCTGGGCTTCCTGCAGGGCTTTTGCGCCGACCAGGCGTTCGGCTTGCAGGCGGCGTTCATTGCCGGTGCCGTTGATGCGGGCAATCTGAGTCATGGCGAATCTCCGTGCGGGCTGCTCACCCGTCTTTGGGTTACAGCGGATCGACTTTCTTTGTCCAGCCTTGTTGTGCAAAGTCAGGCTATGTAGCCCCGGTGTCATCGCCGTTAAGCTTTGGTGATGCTTATATGACAGCCCACAAGGAGCCTCTTATGCCCTGGCAAGCCCTGTTGCAACGCCGTGATCGCTGGCCCGCCAATCCGGACCTGGCGGAGGGTTTTGCGAACCTGTTGCTTGAATTGAAAGCCGTCACACCCTTTGAACTGGCGGTGGTCGGTGGGCGCCTGATGGCGACACCCGGGCTGGCATTTCTGGTGGGCTACCAGGCGGCCCTGCGCATGCTCTGGCCGAGCGCACCGCAGAGCTTGGGCGCTTTGTGTGCCACCGAGCAGCGCAGCCTGCGCCCGGCCGATATGCAAACCCGCCTGAGCGAGCTGCGCCTGAGCGGACGCAAGGACTTCGTCACCGCCGGTGATGCCGCCGACTGGCTGCTGATTGCTGCTCGCAGCGAAGAGCCCGGCGCCGATCCGCGCCTGAGCCTGGCGGTGGTTTATGCTGGCGAGGCCGGCGTGCAAGTGGAAAAACTGCCGCCGATCCCGCTGATGCCCGACATCAGCCATGGCCGCCTGCTGCTGGATAACGCCCTGTGCGAACTGCTTGCAGGGGATGGCTGGGACGCCTACGTCAAACCGTTTCGCACCCTTGAAGACATCTATGTGCTCAGTGCCATGACCGCTTGGTTGTATGGCGTAGGCCAGGACAGCGACTGGCCGCAGGCACTGCAACTGCGCTTGCTCGCGCTGCTGGCCGGCTGCAGTGAAGTCAGCCGCCAGGCGCCCGACAACCCCGCCGGGCATGTGTTGCTGGGCGGCTTGTTTGCACAGTTCGACGCGCTCAAGGCCGAAGTGAACCAGGCCCTGGCCGACGGACCGCCAGAGTGGGCCGCGATGTGGCAGCGCGATCAGGCGGTGATGGAGTTGGCGGCGGGCGCGCGGGGAAGCGGTTGGCCAAGGCTTTGGCTGGATCTTCGCTGGATTGACGGGCCCCATCGCGGGCAAGCCCGCTCCCACAGGTTCAGTGGTGTTCATAAATTTTGTGAACATCCCAAAACCCTGTGGGAGCGGGCTTGCCCGCGATGGCGGCCTAAAGACTGACAAATATTCCAAAACTGTCATCAACCTCAGCTAGCCTCACCAGGTCCATTCCCCAGAGCCCCCGCCATGTTCAAAGGCGTGTCCCTGTTGTTCCTGTTGCTGGTGAGCCTTACCGCCCAGGCCGAAACCTGGCCCGGCGAGCAATGGTCCATCACACCAACTCCCGGCGGCCCGGCCCTTCAAGCGCTTGAAGCCTACGCTTTCCCACCTCGCGACGACGTCAGCAGAAAGGGCGTTCGCACCGACGCTTTGCTGGTGATCCGCGATGGGCGATTGATCTACGAACGCTATGCGAGCCCCACCACCGTCGACACCCCGCACCTGACCTGGTCGATCAGCAAGAGCCTGATGGCCACGGTGCTCGGCGTGGCCTACGCCGAGGGTCGGTTCAAACTCGAGGATCCGGCAGCGAAGTTCTACCCACCGCTGGCCGGGCACCCGAAGCTGACCCTGTCCGACCTGTTGCACTGGGCTTCTGGCCTGGACTGGCAGGAGGATTACGAATACGCGCCGCTGAAGTCCTCGGTGGTGGCAATGCTTTACACCCGTGGCCATCAGGACATGGCACGGTTCACCGCCGAGCATGACGCGTATGCGCCACCTGGCCAGGCCTTCCGTTACTCCAGCGGTGACAGCAACCTGCTGGCGGCGGCATTGAAAACCATCGTCGGCCCGGCCCGATATGCGGACTATCCCTGGACCGCGCTGTTCGAACCGCTGGGCATCCGCCATGCCGTGTGGGAAACCGACGCCACCGGCACCTTCGTCGCCTCGTCCTACGCCTACCTCACGGCCCGCGATCTTGCTCGCGTCGGTCTGTTGATGGCCCGCGACGGTCGTTGGGGTGACCGGCAATTGCTACCCGCGGACTGGGTGGCCTTCAATCGCCAGCCATTCGCACGTTACCAGGCCCACCAGGACGAAGCGGTGCCGGGCGGCCACTGGTGGCTCAACCGTGATGCGGACGGCGCGGCGCGTCCGTGGCCCGATGCGCCGCCAGACACCTTCGCCGCACTCGGCCATTGGGGCCAGGCGATGTACGTGATTCCCAGCGAGCGCCTGGTGATCGTGCGCTACGGCGATGATCGCGACGGCAGTTATCGCCACAACGAATTGCTCAAGCGAGTGCGCCAGGCTTTTGCCGGGACGGTGCAACCATGAAGCGTCGCCATTTTGTTCGCCGTCGACCGTTTACCGCATTGGGGGCGTTCCTGCTGATCGCCTTGCTCGGCTGGATCTGGCAGGAGCGTGTGGCGTTGTGGGCTTTCCCCGACATCATCAGTGCCTACACCGCCAAGGAATATTGCTCGTGCCGTTATGTGATGAACAACGACGCGCAGTATTGCCGGGGTTATGTGAAACAGTGGCTGCCCGTCAGCGGTTTCACCGATGATTCTGCCTCCAAACGTGTCTCGGTCGAGGGCCTTGGGCGCAGTAACAGCGCGCAATGGCTGGGCGAGCGCCAGGGTTGTCGCTTGAATCCTTGAGCAACCGGCTCGTGGGCGGTTATGGTTCGTGCAGGTTTATCTGCCCCACGAGTCTTTATGTTCAAGCGGTCACTCTGCAAAGTCTGTAAAACCCTCGCCGTCGTGCTGTTGGTGGGCACCACGTTCTCGGCCCAGGCCAACTGGTATCTGGACGGCGAGTCGTCGCGGCTATCGTTCGTCAGCACCAAGAACGCCAACATTTCCGAAGTCCAGCGGTTCCTGGTACTGCATGGCAAGGTCAGCCCCAAGGGCGTGGCCGAGGTCGAGGTCGAGCTGGATTCGATCAACAGCGGCATCCCGTTGCGCGATGAGCGCATGCGCAAGGATCTGTTCGAGATCGAGCGTTTCGCCGAAGCGCTGATCAGCGCGCAAATCGACTTGGGGCCGATCAACGATCTGGCCAACGGCGCCCAACTCGAACTGCGCCTGCCGGTCACCGTCAACCTTCATGGCAAGCAACATCAATACAACGCCGAGCTGCTGGCCACCCGTCTGGATGACCGGCGTTTTCAGGTGGTGACGCTAGAGCCGCTGGTGATCAACGCGGCGGATTTCGATCTGGCGCCGGGTCTGGAATCCTTGCGCAAGGTCGCCGGTTTGTCAGCCATCAGTCTGTCGGTGCCGGTGGGTGCGGTGCTGATCTTCACGGCGCGCTGACATGCAAGGCGCGATTTTCCCCTGGCGCGATGGCAATCGCTTCGAACTGCTGATCGACGGTCCGCAGTTTTTCCCCCGCATGCTGGTCGCCATTGCCCGCGCTGAGGAGCAAGTCGAGCTGGAGTTATATCTGGTAGAGGCGGGCGAGTGCGCCGAGGCGATGGTCCAGGCGTTGGTCCAGGCCGCCGAACGCGGTGTACGGGTTCGCTGCCTGTTCGATGATTACGGCAGCCTCGCCTTCACCCTGATTCTGCGTCAGCGATTGATGGCGGCAGGTGTGGAGTTGCGTTTCTACAACCGCCTGAGCTGGCGGCGCTGGGTGGGCAATTTCTATCGCGACCATCGCAAGTTATTGCTGGTCGATCAGTGCCTGGCGGTGGTGGGCGGGACCGGGGTCACTGATGAGTTCTGGCTGCCGAGTGAAAACACCAGCCAATGGCACGAGGTGATGGTGGAAATCACCGGTCCGCTGGTGATCGACTGGCAGTTGTTGTTCGATCGCCAGTGGATCGCCAACCGCCATCGGCGTGCCTGGCGACCGTCGGCGCATTTCGGTCTGCCGCGACTGCCCCGGGTGCCATCGACGGGCGAGGGCATGGGGCGGGTGGCCTACGCCGACGCCCGCCAGCACCGGGACATCCTGCAGTCGCTGGTACGTGCCTTGAACAGCGGCCAGCGGCGCGTCTGGCTGGCGACGCCGTACTTTCTTCCCACCTGGAAAGTGCGCCGCTCATTGCGCCGCGCGGCCGGTCGCGGCGTCGATGTGCGTCTGTTGCTGACTGGCCCGCGCACCGATCACCCGTCCGTGCGTTACGCTGGGCATCGTTACTACCCGCGTCTGCTCAGGGCCGGGGTGAAAATCTTCGAATACCAGCCCTGTTTCCTGCACCTGAAAATGGTGCTGGTGGATGAATGGGTGAGCATCGGCTCGTGCAACTTCGACCACTGGAACCTGCGCTTCAACCTGGAAGCCAACCTCGAGGCGCTGGACCCCAGCCTGACCCGGGCGGTGGTGGCCAGTTTCGAGAGCGATTTTGCGAAGAGCGAGGAAGTCAGTCTGCAGGACTGGAAACGCCGGCCGTTGTGGCGGCGGGTCAAGCAGCGGATTTGGGGATGGGTGGATCGGGTGGTGGTGAATCTGTTGGATCGGCGGGGGTAGGGCTAACGCCAGAAATCTTCAGTTGGAAAACCACTGTGGGAGCGGCGGTGCGACGATTCGACTTGCCCGCGATGGCGGCGGAGCAGTCAACACAGATGTTGAATGTGACGGCCTCATCGCGGGCAAGTCGAATCGTCGCACCGCCGCTCCCACAGGTTTGGTTTAGACCGAGTTACAACAACTCAAAACTCTGCTGCGTCACATCCTGCGAATCCAGGCCGATCTGCACATTGAACTTGCCCGGCTCGGCCGCGTACTTGAGCTGGCTGTTGTAGAACTTCAGGTCATCCTCGCTGATGCTGAAGTGCACGACTTTCTGTTCGCCGGCCTTGAGCATGATTTTCTGGAAGTTCTTCAGCTCCTTGATCGGGCGGATCATCGAGCCGGTCACGTCCTGGATGTACAGTTGCACCACGGTCTCGCCGTCACGCTTGCCGGTATTTTTCACCGTGACGCTGGCGTCGAGCTTGCCGGACTTGTTCAGGGTGGTCGCTGACAGCGCCATGTCGCTCAGGCTGAATTCGGTGTAGCTCAGACCGTAGCCGAATGGGAACAGGGGGCCAGTAGTGTCATCGAAATACTGCGAGGTGTAGTTGCCCGGTTTGCCCGGCGTGAATGGCCGGCCAATGCTCAGGTGGTTGTAGTAGGTCGGAATCTGCCCCACGGAACGCGGGAAAGTGATCGGCAGCTTGCCCGACGGGTTGTAGTCGCCGAACAGTACGTCGGCAATGGCGTTGCCGCCTTCGGTGCCGCTGAACCAGGTTTCCAGGATGGCGTCGGCCTGCTGGTTTTCTTCGAGCAGCGACAGCGGACGCCCGTTCATCAGCACCAGCACCAACGGTTTGCCGGTGGCTTTCAGCGCGCGGATCAGCTCACGCTGGTTTTGCGGGATGTTCAAATCGGTTCGGCTCGATGACTCGTGGGACATGCCACGCGACTCACCGACGGCAGCGACCACCACATCAGCGTCTTTGGCGGCTTTCACCGCTTCGTCGATCAGCACGTTCGCCGGGCGTGGATCATCCACCACTTCCGGGGCATCGAAGTTGAGGAAGTTCAGGTAATCGAGAATCTTCTTGTCGCTGGTGATGTTGGCGCCACGGGCGTAAATCAGGTTGGCCTTGTCGCCAATCACGTTGCTCATGCCATCGAACAAGGTCACCGATTGCGCCGGACGACCGGCAGCCGCCCAGCTGCCCATCATGTCGATGGGAGCCTTGGCGAGTGGGCCGACCAGGGCGATTTTCGCGGTTTTCTTCAGCGGCAGGGTTTCGTTTGCGTTTTTCAACAGCACCTGGCTGCGCCGGGCCACCTCACGGGCATCGGCGCGGTGCAGGCGGCTGTCGGCGTAGGTGTCGGCCGGATCATCCTCGGCCTTGCCGATGCGCAGGTACGGGTCCTTGAACAGGCCCATGTCATACTTGGCGTCGAGCACCGCACGCACGGCGTTGTCGATGTCGCTCTGCTGGATTTCGCCGGACTTGAGCAGCCCCGGCAGTTCCTTGCCGTACAGGGTGTCGTTCATGCTCATGTGGATGCCGGCCTTGATCGCCAGCTTCGCCGCCTCGCGACCATCGCGTGCAACGCCGTGCTTGATCAGCTCGAAGATCGCGCCGTGGTCGCTGACCGCCAGGCCCTTGAAGCCCCATTCCTTGCGCAACAGGTCGTTCATCAGCCAGGTGTTGGCAGTGGCTGGTACGCCGTTGATCGAGTTCAGCGCGACCATCACCCCGCCAGCGCCGGCATCGATGGCGGCGCGGTAAGGTGGCAGGTAATCCTGGTACATCTTGACCGGGCTCATGTCGACCACGTTGTAGTCGCGACCGCCCTCCACTGCGCCATACAGGGCGAAGTGCTTGACGCTGGCCATGATGCTGTTGGCAGCGTTGGCACCGGTGCCCTGGAACGCCTTGACCATCACCCCGGCGATGCGCGACACCAGGTAGGTATCTTCTCCAAAGCCTTCGGAGGTCCGGCCCCAACGCGGGTCACGGGAAATGTCGACCATCGGCGCGAAGGTGATGTCGAGGCTGTCAGCCGCGGCTTCTTCGGCGGCAACGCGCCCGGAGCGGCCAATGGCGTCCATGTCCCAGCTTGACGCCAGCGCCAGCGGGATCGGGAAAATGGTGCGGTGGCCGTGGATCACGTCATAGGCGAAGAACATCGGGATCTTCAACCGGCTGCGCATGGCCGCGTCCTGCATCGGACGGTTTTCCGGGCGGGTGATCGAGTTGAACGTGCCGCCGATGTTGCCCGCGGCGATTTCCTTGCGGATCAGCTCCCGGGGCATTTCCGGACCGATGCTGATCAGGCGCAACTGGCCGATTTTTTCATCGAGGGTCATCTGCTTCATCAGGTTGCTGATGAAGGCGTCCTTGTTCTCCAGCGGCGGGGGAGTCGTAGCGGCCAATACGTTATGACTGGCCAGGCTGACGAGCAGTCCCAGCAAACACAGCTTCTTCATGAATAGTTTTCCAGGGCCTAAACGGCAGTGAATACGCACCGATCGGCCAAAATTTAGGGAGTGGCTATTGTTGTTCAGGTAATGTTGTTCAGATAAATGCAGCAAACTTCTGCAGTGTTTTTGTACTGGAGCATCTTTTAGCCCATTGGCTCGATGCATTCCAGTGTGGCGGGAGATTATGCCCGAAGAGTCGGTCAGAAGGTCGCTGGTTGATTTTTCAATGGACGATACAACGGAGCGTCAAATCAAATGAATGTTCAACGAACCACCCGAGCGAGCCTGCGCGTCGCCGCCCTGATCTGGCTGGCCAGCCTACTGGCCGGCTGCGGCATCAACAACATCCCCACCCTCGACGAACAGGCCAAGGCCGCCTGGGGCCAGGTGCAGAACCAGTATCAGCGCCGTGCCGACCTGATTCCAAATTTGGTGGAAACGGTCAAGGGCTATGCCAAGCACGAAGAGGAAACGCTGACGGCGGTGATCGAGGCCCGGGCCAAGGCCACCTCCATTCAGGTGGATGCCAGCACCCTGGACAATCCTGAACGCCTCAAGCAGTTCCAACAGGCTCAGGACCAGTTGACCGGCGCCCTGAGTCGTTTGATGGTGGTGTCCGAACGTTATCCTGATCTCAAGGCCAACCAGAATTTCCTGGCGCTGCAATCGCAACTTGAAGGCACCGAAAATCGGATTGCCGTGGCCCGCCGTGATTTCATCCTGGCAGTGCAGAAGTACAACACCGAAATCCGTACCTTCCCGGGGCGCCTGTGGCACACCGTGATGTACAGCGATTTGCCGATCCGTGAAACGTTCGAAGCCACTACTCCAGATGCGGACAAAGCGCCGCAGGTGAAATTCTAGGAAGTAGCCACACAAGCAGCGCTGACGACTCAGCCCGCTTTGACTTGTCGCTCGCAGCTTGAAGCTTGCCGCTGCTCTTATGAGGTTGCCAATGCGCGTGTTGAAAGTGGGCCTGGTGCTGTTGTTGTGGGTGTTGGCCCTGACGGCCCGGGCCGAGTTGAGTTTTCCGGCTTTGACCGGACGGGTGGTGGACAACGCCCAGATGATCGAGCCGTCGGTGCGCGAGCAGTTGACGCAACAGCTTGCGGCCCACGAAAGCGCCACGGGCGAGCAGTTGGTGGTGGTGACAATCCCCAGCCTGCAGGGCGCCGAGATCGCTGATTTCGGTTATCAGTTGGGCCGCCATTGGGGTATCGGCCAGAAGGACAAGAACAACGGTGCGCTTCTGATCGTTGCTCGGGATGACCGCAAGTTGCGCATCGAAGTGGGTTATGGCCTGGAAGATCGCCTGACCGATGCGCAGAGTTCGGTGATCATCAATCAGGTGATTACCCCGGCGTTCAAGGCCGGCAATTTCAGCAAGGGCATCAGCGACGGGGTCGCCGCCATGCTCGTGGTGCTGGGCGGCAGCCCGCTGGATGAGCCGTCGACGATCTACGAGTCGAACAGCGGGCAGGACGACTTCGTTGCCCGTCATCCAGGGATCTTCGTGTTTCTGGTGATGCTGTTCATCCTGACCCTCTTTGTCTTGCAGATGCTCGGCATCCTGCCGGCCGGCCGGGGTGGCTCGGGTGGCTCTGGGGGTGGTTTCGGCGGTGGTGGTTTTGGCGGCGGTGGAGGCGGGGGCTTCAGCGGCGGCGGAGGCAGTTTCGGGGGCGGCGGTTCGTCGGGCGGCTGGTGATAACAATAAATGATGAGCACTTCTAGACATGGCATTACTGACTGAACACGAACAACGCAAAGTCGCCGAGGCGATTGCCCGGGTCGAGCGCGACACCGACGCCGAACTGGTGACGGTGCTGGCGGCCCGCGCCGATGACTACGCGTACATCCCGTTGCTGTGGGCCAGCCTGTTGGCACTGGTGGTGCCGGGTGTCGTGCATTACCTGACCGGCTGGCTGACGATGCACAGTCTGCTGCTGGTGCAATGGGGCACCTTCATTGTGTTATGCCTGCTGTTGCGCCTGCCGAAGATCACCACCCACCTTGTGCCCCGCAAGGTCCGCCATTGGCGCGCCTCGAACCTGGCGCGCCGGCAGTTCCTGGCGCAGAACCTGCACCACACGGTGGGCAGCACCGGCATGCTCATTTTCGTCTGCGAGGCTGAGCGTTATGTGGAGATCCTGGTGGATGAAGGAATTTCCAGTCGGCTGGACAACCAGCATTGGGAATCCATCGTCGCAGCGTTCACCCAGCAGGTGAAACAGGGGCAGACTTTGCAGGGCTTCGTCACCTGCGTCGAGGCGTGCGGCGAGTTGCTCAAGGTGCATGTGCCGGTTACCCATGTGCGCAATGAGTTGCCGAATCGTTTGGTGGTGCTGGGCTGAACCGGATTTTATAAAGGATCCAATCCCTGTGGGAGCGGGCTTGCCCGCGATAGCGGTAGGACAGTCACCAACATTGTTGAAGGTCAGATTGCAATCGCGGGCAAGCCCGCTCCCACAGGTGAAGCCAAATTCGACAGGCCATTCGTAAATAACTGCGTGTCCTGCGCCGCCATCCCCCCTAAAATGCCCTCCATTCCCGATTCTCCGCGACCGAGGCCGTTTTTTTCATGTCTGTTACCGCCACACCCGCCAGCCTCGCGCCGGACCATCACGCCCAGTTCATCCACCTGCTGCAAGGCAGCCTCGACGCCAACGCCTTTATTAAACTGGTGCTGGCCAAGCACGTCGGCAGCGAAACCGACCTGCAACGGGTGATCATCAAGCAACTGACGGTCAAGGATCAGCCCTGCCTGTCCTTCGTCTACCGCTACAAGACGCGAGATATCACCAAGAACCTGCCGTTGGCCGAAGGTGTGGCGAGCATTGCCGAGCTGTTGCCGGCTTCGTTCAAAAATGCACATTTATTGTCACTGACCGACGAAGCACAGCTCGAATACAGTAAAAAGGGCAAGTCTTCACTGTTCAAGAGCAAACCTCAGCAATTGCGTGAAGTGCCGTCTACCGGTCACAACCGTGAAAAAAATCGCTTTCTGGACCTGACCCGGCCGTTTCTCGCCGACCTGGGCGTGACGAACAGCAAGCACGAGCTGATCCCGGCGATGTCGCGCAAGTGGAAGCAGATCAACAAATTCATCGAAGTGTTCAGTCATGCGCTGACGTCGTCCCCGCTGGCGCTGGATCAGCCGGTGCGGGTGGCCGATTTCGGCTCGGGCAAGGGCTACCTGACGTTCGCGATCCACGACTACCTGCGCAACACCCTCAACGCCCAGGGCGAAGTGACCGGCGTCGAGCTGCGTGAAGACATGGTCACCCTGTGCAACGCCGCTGCCGAAAAGCTGGAGCATCCCGGTCTGGTGTTCAAGTGCGGTGACGTGCGCAGTGTGGCGCCGAGCGAGCTGGAGGTGATGATCGCCCTGCACGCCTGCGACATCGCCACCGATTATGCGATCCACACCGGCATTCGCTCCGGCGCGTCGATCATCATGTGCTCGCCTTGCTGCCACAAGCAGATCCGCCTGCAAATCCAGAGCCCGGTGCTGCTCAAGCCGATGCTGCAATACGGCCTGCACCTGGGCCAGCAAGCCGAAATGGTCACCGACAGCCTGCGTGCGTTGTTCCTCGAAGCCTGCGGCTACGAGACCAAGGTGTTCGAATTCATCTCACTGGAGCACACCAACAAGAACAAGATGATCCTGGCGGTCAAACGCCCGGAGCCGGTCGACCCGGCGCAGTTGTTGGTGAAGATTCAGGAATTGAAGGATTTCTATCACATCAGCGAGCATTGCCTGGAGACGTTGTTGCGGGCGGATGGTTACCTGAACTGACTGGCTGATACCCCCTGTGGGAGCGGGCTTGCCCGCGATGGAGGCACAGACACCGCTGGGTGTCAGGCAGCTAGCGTCTTCGTTGACGACCATCGTCGGAACGCCGCCCGGAGCAAGCTCGCTCCTACAGGTACAGGGGAGCGGGTCAGGTAGTGGCGACGGGGGTGGGCTTCACCGCCGTCCTGCGCCCCAGCATCACTGTGATGATCACCCCCACCGCAAACACCCAAGTGATCGGCTCGACGTGTTCGCCAAAAAACAGTGCCGAAAACGCGATGGTGAAGAAGATCTGCAGCAGTTGGATCTGACTGACCCGGGCAATGCCGCCCATCGCCAACCCGGCGTACCAGGCAAAAAAACCGATGAACTGCGAGAACAGCGAAACGTACCCGAACGCCCACCAGGTTTTCGCCGAGACTTCGCCCTGATGTTGCAGCGCCAGGTACAGCACGGGTCCGATCAGCAGGGGTGTCGACAGCACCAGCGCCCAGCAGATCACCTGCCAACCGCCCATCTCCCGGGCTAATCGGCCACCTTCGGCGTAACCCAGCCCACCCAGGCCAATGGCTCCGATCATCAGCAAATCACCGGCTTGAATGCTGCCTGCGCCGCTGATCAACGCGTAACCCAATACCAACGCACTGCCCAGCGCAGCACAGGCCCAGAAGGCTTTCGATGGGCGTTCATGAGACAGCCATGCGGCGTACAGTGCCACGCACAGCGGTTGCAGCCCGTTCACCAGGGCCCCATGGGAGGCCGGCAGGGTTTGCATGGCCCAGGCCGAGAGTACCGGGAAACCCAGGATCACCCCGGCGATCACCAGACTCAGGCCTTTGACCTGTTGCCACGTCGGCCACTTCTCCCGGCGCCACAGCAACAGCAACGCCGCCGGCACCGCCGCGAACAATGCACGACCGAGGCCGTTCAGCAGTGGATGCAGTTCCTGCACCACGACCCGGGTGAAGGGCAGGGTGAGGCTGAAGATGATGACGCCGAGCAGGCCGAGGGCCATGCCGGTGTTTTCGCGCGAGGACATGATGAAGGACCAGGGTTCGGGGGTGGCAGGTAAGGTCTCCATCTAGCCATAAACCTGGGGGTTTACCCTGTTACAGCTAGGCACAGAGTTATCCGTACAGTTTGAGGACGCCATCGCGGGCAAGCCCGCTCCTACATTTTGGAATGCATTCTCCTGTGGGAGCGGGCTTGCTCGCGATGAACGATGACGCGGTCCAGGGTAGTAACAGGCTATTACCCACCCCGCTGGATAACGACTACCTTCAATACTCCCAAGCATTCCCCCCAGAGGAGTTCTCCCCATGGCTGCCAAGAAAATCCTGATGCTGGTCGGCGATTACGTCGAAGACTATGAAGTGATGGTGCCGTTCCAGGCGTTGTTGATGGTCGGCCACACGGTGCATGCCGTCTGCCCCGACAAAACCGCTGGCCAGACTGTGCGCACGGCGATCCATGACTTTGAGGGCGACCAGACCTACAGCGAAAAGCCTGGCCACCTGTTTGCACTGAACTTCGATTTCGCCAAGGTGGCCGAGGCTGACTACGATGCGCTGGTGATCCCAGGCGGTCGTGCGCCGGAATACCTGCGGTTGAACGAAAAGGTCCTGGAGCTGGTACGCGCCTTCGACAAGGCCGGCAAACCGATCGCGGCGGTGTGCCATGGCGCCCAGTTGCTCGCGGCGGCGGGGATTCTCGAAGGTCGCGAATGCAGTGCGTACCCTGCCTGCGCTCCAGAAGTGCGTTTGGCGGGCGGCACGTTCATCGAAATCGCGGTGACGGATGGCCACGTTCAAGGCAATCTGGCCACGGCGCCTGCCTGGCCGGCGCATCCGAACTGGCTCGCCGGTTTCCTCCGGTTGCTGGGCACCAAAATCACGCTGTAACGAGGGCTTCTCCATGTGCGAGCTGTACGTCAAGGCTGACCCGATTCTCTACGAATCACGCTCGCGCTCGTTGCGCATCTGCGGCGTGGTGACCACGCTGCGCCTGGAGAATCAGTTCTGGGACATCCTCAGCGAAATCGCCGAGGTCGACGGCATGACCACCAACCAGTTGATCACCAAGCTGTATGAAGAGGTGATGGACTATCGCGGCGAAGTGGTGAATTTTGCATCGTTCCTGCGGGTCAGTTGCACGCGCTACCTGAGCCAGCGGCGAGTGCCGGTGCCTGAGCTGGCGGTGGTGCGGTCTGGGGTCAAATAGCCGAAATCGAGTCGACCCCATCGCGAGCAAGCCCGCTCCCACAAGTGGTTGAGTGTTCGCATCTCTCTGTGGGAGCGGGCTTGCTCGCGAAAGCGGTGTATCAGTCAATGAAGATGCCAACTGACCGTTTGCCTTCTTTGAAACGCTGCCCGGAGACAAGCCCGGTTTCACAGTTGATCGAGATTAAACCTCCACCGGCACCGCCAGCTTCGGATGACCCAGCGCATGGGTCTTGGAATCGAAGAACCGCAGCGCTGACCCCGTTCCTTCGAACACCTTGGCGTAATGGCGCTTCTGGTGCTGGATGAACGCCTGGCTGCGGGGATAGATCGAAATCGCCACCAACGCCGGTTTCGCGTGGCGCAGCGCATCGATGAGATGCTGATCCTGCTCATTCAGCCCGTGCCCGAAAATGCACAGGCCTGCGTCTTGCTTCATCAGCTGGTCAAGGCAGAACGACAGGTAGTCCGAGCTGCGAATCGTCTTGAGCTTGTCCGCGCTCGTCCCTTCGTTGACGAAGAGCGGCACATCGTCCAGCGTCTTGATCGTATTGTTGATCGCGAAGCTGCCCAGTAGCGTGCCTTCGGTCGAGGTCATCCTGCGCGCGGTGCCGTCCTGGTTGCGCACCAGGTGCAGGCCACCGTGCAGGTACAGCACACGGGTTTTATCGGTGGCGGTGGCGCTCAGGTCGAAGCCCGGCTCCGTGCCCTGGAACAGATCGGTGAGGGTGTCCGGCTGATGCTGGATCGCCCAGTGGGTCAGCAGGTCGTAATTGGTGGTGAACACTGACGAGTAGCGGCTCAGCTCCTCGTTGATCGTCGCCAGCGTGGCCGGCTCCACCAGCCGCCATGGGATGTGCACCGCGTGGACGCTGTTGATCAGCGCTTCCTTGATCGCGTAATAGCGATTGCGCGGCGCGGCGGAGCTGACCGCCAGGGCCTTGTTCACCCGGCTGGTGGTTTTCAGCGCGCCCAATACCTGCTCGAAGCTGCGGGTCTGCAGCGCGTCGAACACGCTCAGTTCGGAGGCGCTCAGGGGCTTTTCCTCGACAGTGCGCGCATTCTCGAACAGTGAGTCGTAGCCGAAGTCGTCCCACACCGCGCGGCTGGCGCCGTTACCCAGCAGCAGGCCGTTGATGGACGTGCTGGCGCGCAAGGCGTTCCAGTCTTCTAGTTGGGCGTCGACATCCTGGAAATCGGTCATTGCGGTGCTCGTTTCAAAAGCCAAAGGTCTGATGGGTGGCGACTTTATCACGACCGGTCCTTGAGCCAGATCAAGTCAATCATTGGCCAATCGGCGGATTCTTCAGGTTACCGCCGAATCGAACAGGCGAAACGGCCCAGACCTGGAGACTCGTTCATGAGCAGCACCTTTTTCATCCCCGCCGTGAATATCATGGGTAACGGTTGCCTTGACGAAGCAATGGACGCCATCCGCAATTACGGCTACCGCAAGGCGCTGATCGTCACTGATGCCGGGCTGGCCAAGGCCGGGGTGGCGGCAATGATTGCCGAGAAGCTGGCGCTGCGCGATATCGACTCGGTTGTTTTCGATGGCGCCAAGCCCAACCCAAGCATCGCCAACGTTGAAAGCGGCCTGGGCCTGCTCAAGGAAAGCCGTTGTGATTTCGTGGTGTCCCTGGGTGGCGGTTCGCCCCACGACTGCGCCAAAGGCATCGCCCTGTGCGCGACCAATGGTGGGCAGATCCGCGATTACGAAGGCGTGGATCAGTCGACCAAACCACAATTGCCGTTGATCGCCATCAACACCACCGCCGGCACCGCCAGCGAGATGACCCGTTTCTGCATCATCACCGACGAGTCCCGCCACGTGAAAATGGCCATCGTCGACCGTAACGTCACGCCGCTGCTGTCGGTCAATGACCCGGCGCTGATGATTGCCATGCCCAAGAGCCTGACCGCCGCCACCGGCATGGACGCGCTGACCCACGCCATCGAAGCCTACGTGTCGACGGCGGCGACGCCGATCACCGACGCCTGCGCGTTGAAGGCCATCACCCTGATCAGCAACAACCTGCGCCTGGCCGTGCGCGACGGCAGCGACATCGGCGCGCGGGAGAACATGGCGTACGCCCAGTTCCTGGCGGGCATGGCGTTCAACAACGCGTCCTTGGGTTACGTGCACGCCATGGCTCACCAACTGGGCGGTTTCTACGACTTGCCCCATGGCGTGTGCAACGCCGTGCTGCTGCCCCATGTGCAAAGCTTCAATGCGATGGTCTGCGCCGACCGCCTGACCGATGTCGCCCACGCAATGAGCGCCGACATTCGTGGCGTCACCCCGGAAGAAGGTGCCCAGGCCGCCCTCGCGGCCATCCGCAGTCTGGCGAAGGACGTCGAGATTCCTGCCGGCCTGCGTGCCCTCGGTGCGCGTCTCAACGACATCCCGACCCTGGCCAGCAACGCCCTGAAAGACGCCTGCGGTCTGACCAACCCACGGGCGGCGGATCAACGGCAGATCGAGGAAATTTTTCTCAGCGCGTTTTGACCCGCGCGCGGTTCGGGTGCAAAGGACGCTATGCTGCGTCCTCGCCCGAGCCGAAATCGCCGAGTCCCCGATGCTGCAAAAAAGCCTGATCCGCCGCCTCGACCTGATCACTCTCCAGTTGTTTGTCGCCGTCCACGAAGAAGGCACGCTCACCCGTGCTGCAGCTCGTGAAGCCATCGCGGTGTCGGCGGCGAGCAAGCGGCTTATGGAGCTGGAGGAGGCGTTTGGCATCAGTCTGTTCGTGCGCCAGGCCAAAGGCATGACGCTCACCCCGGCCGGGGAGACGCTGTTGCATCATGCCCGGCAGATGTTGTTCAACGTCGAGAAAATGGGCCTGGAACTGGGTGAGCACAGCCACGGCGTTCGCGGTTATGTCCGGATGCTCGCCAACCTGTCGGCGATCATCCAGTTTTTACCGGAGGACCTGCGCGACTTTTCCGAACGTCATTCCCAGGTCAAGACTGACCTTGAAGAACGTCCCAGCAGCGGGGTGATCCAGGGCGTGCTGGATGGCGTGGCGGACCTGGGCATCTGTTCCAGCGACAGCGACGTCAAGGGCCTGCACAGCGTGTTGTATCGCGAGGACCAGTTGGTGGTGTTGATGCTGCCGAATCATCCGTTGGCCCATCACACCCGCCTGGCATTCGCCGATACGCTGGACAGCGATTACGTCGGCCTGCACTCCGCCAGCTCCATCAACATGCGCACCCACGCCGCCGCGCGCCACGCCGGCAAAGTGCTGCGCCTGCGTATTCATGTGCCGGGTTTCGACGCGATGTGTCGCATGGTCCAGGCGAACATGGGCCTGGGGATCATGCCGCAGAAAGCCTACGAATTGTTCGGCCGGGCGCTTGGCCTGCATGCCGTGCCGTTGACTGATGATTGGTCGCACCGGGCGTTGATCCTGGTCGTGCGCGATGAGGCGAGGTTGTCGCCGGTGAGTCGATTGTTGTTTGAGCATTTGCGGGAGCAGGCCTGATTTTTGGGTTGGATTTCCCGGCCCCTTCGACTTGCTCGCGATGAGGCCCTGAGGCCGGAACAATCCTCCAGAGCGTTCGCATTTCACGAACGCCCCTTGCCAACTGAAGGTTGGATTCCTGGCGCCACCGTCCTCTAGCCTTGGAGCCAATTCCAAGAACAAGAGGTACCCCGCGATGACTGCCCCTTTAAGTGCAATCAAAGTGATCGAAATCGGCACCCTGATTGCCGCGCCGTTTGCCGCGCGCATGCTCGCCGAATTCGGCGCCGAGGTGATCAAGATCGAAGCCATGGGTCAAGGTGATCCGTTGCGTAAATGGCGCAAGCTGCACCAGGGCACTTCGTTGTGGTGGTATCTGCAATCGCGCAACAAGAAATCCCTGGCACTGAACCTCAAATCCAGTGAAGGCATCGACCTGGTCAAGCAACTGGCGAGCAGCGCCGACGTGCTGATCGAAAACCTGCGCCCGGGAGCCCTCGAAAAGCTCGGCCTGGGCTGGGACGTTCTGCATGCCCTCAACCCCAATCTGACCCTGGTGCGCATCTCCGGTTATGGCCAGACGGGCCCTTACCGTGACCGTCCGGGGTTTGGCGCCATCGGTGAGGCCATGGGCGGCATTCGCTACACCACCGGTACGCCGGGTTCGCCACCAGCACGAGTGGGCGTCAGCCTCGGCGATTCGCTGGCATCGTTGCACGCTGTGATCGGCGCCCTGATGTCGCTGTTGCGGGTCAAGACCGGGCAGGGCGGCGGGCAAGTGGTCGATGTATCGCTGGCCGAAAGCGTGTTCAATGTCATGGAAAGCCTGGTGCCGGAATACGACATGCTTGGCCATGTGCGCGAGCGCAGCGGTGGGGCCTTGCCGGGCATCGCGCCATCCAACACCTACCTGACCGCCGACGGCGCCTATGTGGTGATCGCCGGCAACAGCGATCCGATCTACAAGCGCCTGATGGAAGTGATCGGTCGTCGCGATCTCGCCGACGCGCCGGAGTTCGCCCATAACGACGGACGCGCCGCCCGCAGCAACATGCTGGACGCCGCCATTACCCATTGGACCAGCAGCCTGCCGATCGACGACGTGCTGGCGGCCCTGGAAGCGGCCGAGGTGCCGGCCGGGCGCATTTATTCGGTGGCCGACATCGTGGCCGACCCGCACTATCGGGCGCGGGACATGCTGCTCAACGCCGACCTGCCCGGTGGCCTGCAGGTGAAAATGCCAGGCATCGTGCCCAAACTCTCCGAAACCCCGGGTGGCGTTAACTGGTCCGGGCCGAGCCTGGGCCAGCACACCGACGGGATTCTGGCCGGCCTGGGCCTATCCGAACTGGACATCGAACGCTTGAAAACCCAAGGGGTGGTGCAATGATCACTGACTTTTCGCAAACCCTGGTCGTCCAGGAAGTCTCGCCCCGCGACGGCTTGCAGATCGAACCGACCTGGGTGGAAACCGCCGACAAGATCGCGTTGATCGATCAGCTGTCGCTGGCCGGTTTCAGTCGCATCGAAGCGGGTTCATTCGTGTCGCCCAAGGCCATCCCGGCCTTGCGGGATGGCGAAGCGGTGTTCACCGGCATTGCCCGGCAACCGGGGGTGATCTACGTCGCCCTGATCCCTAACCTCAAGGGGGCACAACGGGCGCTGGCAGCAGGCGCCGATGAACTGAACCTGGTGATGTCCGCGAGCCAGACGCACAACCTGGCGAACATGCGCATGCGCTGCGAAGACTCGTTGGCAGCGTTCGGCGAAATCGTCCAGTTCGCAGGTAGCACCCCGGTGCGCCTCAACGGCAGCATCGCCACCACGTTCGGCTGCCCCTTCGAAGGCAAAATCGATGAGGACCGTGTGCTGCAAATCGTCGACGCCTATCAGGAACTCGGCATCACTGGCATCACCCTGGCGGACACCACTGGCATGGCCAACCCGCGCCAGGTCGATCGCCTGGTGCGGCGGGTGCTGCAACGGGTGGCCGCCGCGGACTTGACCCTGCACTTCCACAACACCCGCGGCCTGGGCCTGTGCAACGTGCTGGCCGCCTACGAGGCCGGTGCCAGGCGCTTCGATGCCGCCCTCGGCGGCCTGGGCGGCTGCCCGTTTGCGCCGGGCGCTTCGGGCAACATCTGCAGCGAAGACCTGGTGAACCTGTGCGACGAAGTCGGCATCCCCACCGGCATCGACCTTCCTTTGCTGCTCAAGTTGTCACGCGGTCTGCCAGCACTGTTGGGGCATGACGTGCCGGGTCAACTGGCCAAGGCCGGACGCAATTGCGACCTGCACCCGATACCGGCCTGATCGACGGCCCTTTCAAGCCTCACAACCAGACAACAAAAACAATCGGACACCCACGGGAAGTCCGCCTGGAGAAACACTATGAGCCTCAATGTACTGGAGGCGGGCATGAGCCCGTCCGTCAATCACGACGCAGAAAAAGCCCTGGTCAGCAAAGTCGCGTGGCGACTGATGCCGTTGATCATGGTCTGCTACCTGTTCGCATTCTTCGATCGTATCAACATCAGTTTCGCCAAGTTCCAGATGCAGGCCGACCTGAGCCTCAGTGATACCGCCTATGGCCTGGGCGCCGGACTGTTCGTGGTCGGCTACGTGATCTTCGAAGTGCCGAGCAACATGATGCTGTACAAGGTCGGCGCGCGGCGCTGGATCTCGCGAATCATGATGTCCTGGGGGCTGGCCACCGCACTGATGGTGTTCGTCACCAGCGAATGGCAGTTCTACGCGTTGCGCTTCCTGATCGGTGCGATGGAGGCCGGTTTCGCCCCCGGTGTGCTGTATTACCTCACGCTGTGGTTCCCGCAGCATTATCGTGGGCGCATTACTTCCATGTTGTTCCTTGCGTCTGCGTTCGCCGGGCTGGTCGGCGCGCCATTCTCCGGGCTGGTGTTGCAGCATCTGGATGGTGTGATGCAGATGCGCGGCTGGCACTGGCTGTTCCTGCTCGGCGGTGTGCCGTGCATCGGCCTGGGTGTACTGGTGCTGACCCTGCTCAAGGACCGCATCGAAGACGCCCACTGGTTGACGCCTTCGGAGAAAACCCTGCTGGCCAGTCGCATTGCCCACCATGAACCGCACAAGAGCGGCGGCTCTTTGCTCGCGGCGCTGCGCATTCCCGGCTTCCTGACCTTGGGTTTGATCTACTTCCTGATCCAGGTGGCGTCCTACGGCCTGAATTTCTGGGCGCCGCAACTGATCCGCAGTGCCGGCACCGAGAGCCCGGTGATGATCGGCCTGCTGACGGCGATTCCGTACATCTGCGGGGCGATCAGCATGGTGGTCATCGGACGCCTGTCCGACGCAACCGGCGAGCGCCGCAAGTTTGTCGCTGGCCTGGTCGCGGTGGGCGCTTTGGGCTTCTTCTGTGCCGGGATCTTCGCCAGCCACACGACTTTCCTGATCGTCGCACTGGGGCTGCTGGGGGCGGGGATCGTTGCTTCCATCCCGAGCTTCTGGACCTTGCCGCCCAAATTGCTGGCCGGGGCGGGTGCGGGGGCCGCTGGCGGGATCGCGGTGATCAACACCCTCGGCCAGTTCGGCGGCATCGTCAGCCCGGTCATGGTCGGGCGCATCAAGGACCTGACAGGCAGCACCACGCCGGCGCTGTACGTCATCGGCGTCTGCGCGCTGATCGCCGTAGCACTGCTGTTGTGGGGGTTGCCGCAGAAGCTGCGTACGCTCGATAAGATCTAGGGCACGCATAGAACCGCTGTAGGAGCGAGCATGTCGAGGCGTCGAACCGTCGCGATGGTCGTCAACGATGACGCTGACTGCCTGACACTCAGCGGTGTCTGTGCCTCCATCGCGAGCATGCTCGCTCCTACAGGTGAAATGCGTTAACCGCAGCGAAGTTCTTCGACGAGCAGTGAGTCGGTTTTCCGTGACCTGATATAGACTTGCCGCCACTCACTGATCAGTTCAAAAGGACTCCTCCGATGACCCCCTCGCTGCTGATGGCCGTTCTCGCCTCGGGTTTCATCTATGGCATTACGCCAGGTCCCGGTGTGCTTGCGGTGTTTGGCATTGGCGCGGCACGGGGGCGACGGGCGGGGGCGGGGTTCCTGTGCGGGCATTTGCTCGGCGATGTGATCTGGTGCAGCACGGCGTTGATCGCGATTGTCGGCGCGCGGGAAATCGGCAGTACCGCTTTTGACGTGTTGGGCGTGCTCAGCGGCCTGTACCTGTTCTGGCTGGGGATGCGCGCGGTGCGGGCCAAACGCAGCAGCGTCGAGGTGCCTCAGGGGCCTGCACGGCAGCCATTCTGGCACGGCGTGCTGTTCGGCCTGACCAACCCCAAGGCGTACCCAGTGGCGGTGGCGACGTTTACAGCGCTGCTGTCGAGTCGGGCCGAGCTGCTGAACTGGGCGATGTTGCCGTGGCTGATCGTCCTGAGCTTTGTCGGAGGTCTGATCGCCTACGCTATTCTCGTGGGCATCGTTGGTGCGCGGCAGGTGCGCAGTTTGTATCAACGTCATGAGTTGCTCATCACCCGCTTGTGCGGGGTGATGTTCATCGGTTTTGCCATCAACGCTCTCCTGCACGCGCTGCCGGGGCTGATGCCGAACAAGGCTTGAAGCATGACAACCAGAAACCCGGCGCCGCAGGCGAGTTACTTCGATCTTTTGCTGGATGCCGTGTGTGCCGTCGACAAGCAAGGCCAGTTTGTTTTTGTCAGCGCGGCGTGTGAGCGCATTTTCGGATACACCCCCGACGAGCTGATCGGCCAGCCCATGATCGAATTGGTGCATCCCGCCGACCGCCAGCGCACCCTCGATGCCGCGCGGGAAATCATGGGCGGAGATCCCAAGCTCAATTTCGAGAACCGCTACGTGCGCAAGGATGGCCGCGTGGTGCATATCCTCTGGTCGGCGCGTTGGTCGCAGGTCGATCAACTGCGTATCGCCGTCGCCCGCGACATCACCGAACGCAAGCAGGCCGAGTCCCGGCAAGCGGCGTTGTACGCGATTTCCGAAGCAGCCCATGCGGCCGAGGACTTGCTGGCGCTGTTCAAACGCATCCACCTGATCATCGGTGAATGGCTGCCAGCGCTGAATTTCTCCGTTGCGCTCTATGACGAGCACTGTGCGCAGATCAACTTCCCCTATCACGTCGACGACCACGAACACCAACCCGAGCAGCCCGGGACGGTCACCGGGCAGTTGTGCGCCGAAGTGATCCGCACCGGCCAGCCGATCTTGCTGACACCGGGGCAGCAGGGTGCCCCGCAAGGCTTCGAACGACTGGTCGCAGGCCAGCAGTCGCCGTGCTGGCTGGGCGTACCGTTGAACTCGCAGAACGGCACCATCGGGGCGCTGATCGTCAAAAGCGTGGCCGGCGGCGAACGCTACACCGAGCAGGATAAGGAGATGTTGCAGTTCGTCTGCGCGCAAGTGGCGACGGCGATCGAGCGCAAGCAGTTGCACGCCCGGCTGCAACGCATGGCCCAATACGATCAGTTGACGCAATTGCCCAACCGCGAATTGCTGCGCGATCGCCTGAAAGCCTCCCTGACCCAGGCCCGTTTGGACGGTGGGCGCATGGCGTTGCTGTATGTGGATCTGGACCGCTTCAAGGAGGTCAACGACACCCACGGTCATGCGGTTGGTGACATGCTGCTGCAAGCCGTGGCCAATCGCCTCAAGGGCTGCGTGCGCGAGACGGACACCGTGGCGCGCATAGGCGGAGATGAGTTCGTGGTGTTGCTGCACAGTATCCAGGCGGCTAAAGACGCTGAGAGTGTCGCCGGCAAGATACGCCTGGTCCTGGCGCAGCCATTGCGCCTGGACGGCCACAGCCTCAACATCCAACCGAGCATCGGTGCTGCCATCTTCCCCGAGCACGGTATCGAGGAAAAGCAATTGTTCCGCCATGCCGACGAGGCCATGTACAACGCCAAACGACAACATCACCTCGATTACAAGATGTGATCGTTGCCCGCCGTTCGTCGCATCCCTCCTGTTTTTTCTAAACCTTTGTCGTGATGAAAATTCTCACATTAGGCGGGCTCCTGCTCGCCGCGATCATCACCAAGAGGTAGAGAATCATGCCTAACTCAAGAAACTCGAACTCAGGAAATTTCGCCAACGATCGAACGAAGGCGTCCGAAGCGGGTCGCAAAGGTGGGAAAACTACCACCACGACCGTCGATAAAGAACCGTCGAAACCCGAGACGGACCGCAAAGGCGGTCAGAAATCCAAGTAGTGATTGTGGGTAGTTTTGATTGAGAGACGGGAGCGAAAGCTCCCGTTTGAATGTTCACAAGAGGAGGGCGCGACCATGAGCCGGATGGCCACCCGAGTACGCAACGCCGGTTTTGCCACATTAGTGGGCCTGTGTGCCAGCAGTGCCTTTGCCCAGTCACCTGCCGAATTCATCAACGACGCATCCGCCAAAGGCATGGCCGACATCGAAACCAGTCGCATGGCGCACCAGAAGTCCGAGTCCAGAGAGGTCAAGGACTACACCATTGTCGTCATCAACGACCGCACCACGGCCAACCAGCATCTGGCGAAAATCGCCAAACAACTGGATTTGCCGGTGGCGCCACGGGAAGAAGTGGTCGACAAGGCCAAGGCCCTGATGCCAGAAGTGAAAGAGGGCGATACCTTCGACCAGGCCTACGCCGCCAGTCAGGTCCAGACCACCGAGGAAGCGATTGAGCAGCTGCAGCAGCAGGCGCAAACCACCGACATCCCGGAGATCAAGGCCTACGCCGAAGAAACCCTGCCCAAACTGCAAAACCACCTGCAGATGGCCAGGGCGCTTCAGGCGAGCCGGTAAGCCTGTAGCGCTGTCGCTTCCATCGCGGGCAAGCCCGCTTCCACAGATCTTGTGAATGCCTCAAGCCCCTGTGGGAGCGGGCTTGCCCGCGAAGGGGTCGACGCGGTCAACAATCATTCAAATCAATCTTCTTCTTACTCGTCTCAGCCAACCCTGCCAATGCATGCACCTCGCCTTCGCCCATCTTGCGATAGTGCTTGCGCAGCGCCTCGAGTTGCTCCAGATCGAGCAGCTCCAAGCCCAACATGGCGTTCTGCGCTTCCTTGTTCACCCGCAGCAGTTCATCAATCTTCAGGTGCAGGATGTCCGTATCCCGGTTCTGCGTGTTCTGGATCAGGAACACCATCAGAAACGTGATGATCGTGGTCGAGGTATTGATGATCAGTTGCCAGGTATCGTTGTAATCGAAAATCGGCCCGCTCAACCCCCACAACCCAATCAATATCAAAGCGCCCATGAATGTCTTGGGGCTGCCGGCCCACAGGGCTAGCTTTTGCGAGATTTTTGCGAATTTCATTGCCGTGTTCCTTATTGGGATGCGTCTGAAGGTGTGACAGCGCGGGCGGCATGAAAATTCTGCTTACAGTTTTGCCTACCAAAGGAATGAGGCTACGGAGGGTAAAGGTGACTTTTCACAAATTCTTGATGGGATCTTTCTTTGTCTCGGTTTGTGTCTAGTATCAATGGCAGTCAATTTGCCAGCATGGAAAAACTCGGATCGAAACTCGGAGAGGATTGCACATGGAATTTTTCGAAAAATTGGTGAGTTTGGCGGCTAAGGTGCGTTTACAGAGTGCGGCGATTCAGACGGAGGAGGCGACGAAGAATGCGTTTGTCATGCCCTTCATCAGCACAGTGCTCGGCTACGATGTTTTCGATCCGACGGAAGTTACCCCCGAATTTGTCTGCGACGTTGGAACCAAGAAAGGAGAGAAGATCGACTACGCGATCATGAAGGGGGGCGAGGTTCAAATCTTGATTGAGTGCAAGAAGATCGGCGAGCCGCTGCACATCAATCATGCTTCGCAGCTGTTTCGGTACTTCCATGTCACCAGTGCTCGCATCTCCATCCTTACCAATGGCCAGGTTTACAAGTTTTTCACCGATTTGGACGCGCCAAACAAAATGGATGAGAAGCCATTTTTGGAGCTCGATCTCCTGGACATTGACGAGTATTCCGTCCCTGAATTGGTAAAGCTCACCAAATCTGCATTTGACGTGGATTCGATAATCAGCGCTGCAGGTGAGCTGAAATACGTCAGCCAAATAAAAAAGGTCATAGCTTCACAGGTCAGTAAACCTGACGATGATTTCGTGAAGGTCTTCGCATCGCGTGTCTACGATGGAGTGATCAGAAAGTCCGTGAGCAGTTCCATGAGCTGACTAGAAAGGCCGTGGTGCAATTTCTCAACGACCAGATAAATGAACGTCTCAAGTCGGCCATGAGTGGTGCAATTCAACCGACCCTGACCTCGCTACCGGTTTCTTCCAATGATGCCGAGCCGACTGATCTTCGGGATGAATCTGAAGATAAGGTACTCACGACCTTGGAAGAGCTGGAGGGGTACCACATCGTTCGTGCCGTGGTCCGTTCAGTTGTAGACGCCAAGCGGATTGTGCAGAGAGATACCCAGAGCTATTTCGGTATCCTGCTGGACGACAACAATCGCAAACCAATCTGTCGTCTACATTTCAATCGTTCACAGAAATACATCGGTATTTTTGACGAAGAAAAGAACGAGACTCGGCATGCGATCAATTCAGTCGACGACATTTACGAGTACTCGGATCATTTGAAGAAAACGGTTGGGTTTTACAATTGATTCACCCTGTATAAAAAACCGGCCCTTAGGCCGGTTTTTGCATTTTTTAGCCTGAAAGAATCGAATCAGCGAGCCCTGATAAACTGCGCCATCGATCCAAGAGGAGAACGCCATGACCTGGTCCGCCAAACAGTACGTCGCTTTCGAAGATGAACGCACCCGCCCGGCCCGCGACCTGCTCGCGGCCATCCCGCCCCGGGAGGTGCGCAGCGCCATCGACATCGGTTGCGGCCCGGGCAATTCCACTGAGCTTATGGTCGAGCGCTTCTCCGGTGCCACGGTGCGCGGCGTAGACAGCTCACCCGACATGATCGAAGCGGCCCGCAAACGGCTGCCGCACATCCCGTTCGACACCGTCGACATCGCCAACTGGAACGACAGCACCGCCTTCGACGTCATCTTTGCGAACGCGGTGCTGCAATGGCTGCCCGACCACGCCACATTGCTGCCGTCGCTGGCCGCACGCCTGACCCCAGGCGGCAGCCTGGCCATCCAGATGCCCGACACCCTCAACCAGCCGTCCCATCGCCTGATGCGTGAAATCGCCGCTGATGGCCCATGGTCCAGCAAACTGACCGGCGCCAGCGCGCAACGCACCCAAGTGGCCGCCGCAAGCGACTACTACGCCATGCTCAAACCTCATTGCAGCCGCGTCGATGTCTGGCACACCACCTATCACCACCCCTTGGCGGGCGGTGCGGCGGGCATTGTCGAGTGGTTCAAGGGCAGCGGTTTACGGCCGTATCTGCAACCGTTGAGCGAGGCCGAGCAGGCGCAGTACCTCGAGCGCTACCTCGCCGCCATCGAGCAGGTCTATCCAACCCAGGACGATGGCTCGGTGCTGCTGCCGTTCCCACGCCTCTTTATCGTCGCGACCCGCTGAAAGCGCATCAGTCTTTCCTGCGGGTGCTCAGGAACTCAAAGAGAAACGAAGCAAAGCCGAACAGCCCGATGATTGAAACGATCATGAACCCCAACTCTGAGTTTTCCATGCTGATCTCGGTGTGGAAGGTGAGCGGGCAGGGTAGGGGAGTTTTGGGCGGGTTTGGCGTGGGGTTACGGGTTCTTTACTGGGAAGTGGGGATCTATACGCAAGCTTTATGAGGAGCAGTGAGAAAAAGCGTGTTTCGATTTTTTTGCGTCTTCTTCACGTGCTCAGACGCGGTGCAGTGTAGGTTTTCACGAATCAAAACGTTAACGCGTGATGAAATTTGATAATAAATCGGTGATTTCACTCGAAAACGTTAACGCTAACGCAGCTTTTTGAAACGACTATGGATTTGACATCAGCGACACCCTTGTTCAAAGATCACCGCAAGAGCGCGAAATCTGTTGCCTTGCAGGGCGATAGCAGACGTAGGTACCTCAGCGATGCTGCAACATCGGTATAAGGTGAGACCTCTTCATCCCATTTCCTGAGGATGCAAATATCAGGATTCAAATGTAAAAGGGCAGCCTCAAAGCTGCCCTTTTTCTTTGCTACCCAAAAGACCTAGGGGTGTCGCAGTTTCGCTGCTGACCGTCGGTCTTCATCGGCGGCCATCGGCTCAGCACTTTCTGCACATCATCGATAACCGCCTTGCTCATCGACGTTAAATGGTGCGCGGCCCAGGCGTGGCGGTCGCTGTCCCGCGAGTACGCAGCGTCGACGGTCAGCAGCCTGGCCAGGTGGAGCAGATCCGATACTTGCTCCAGGGCATCGACGATGGGCACACCGCGGTTCACTCGGAACAGCGGTTCGTTATTGCAGTAGTGGAAAGGGGTGAGGCCGATAGTCGTCAGTCTGGGGTCGTCGCTCATACGTCACCTCCTTTCGAAAAGCTGCTCAAGGTTTGAGCTGCGATTTGGGAGGGCGCGGTGGAATTGATTTCTTTGGAATGGGGTGTTGGCTTGGGCATAGATGGAACTCCGATGCTATTCGAAAGGGACCATCGCCATCTCGCTACCAAACGGAGGGTGGTGGCCATACGAAGGTTGGTAGACCGGGCATCGGAGCCGGCGCCCCGGAAGGAGCCCTGCGCATGGCCACCATAAGATGCGACCCAGAGAAGGGCCGAAACAGGTGACGCTATGCGTCGATGCGGAGGGTCTACCAAACCCCGATCACTGATTTTGTCAGTGACGGAAAAACGATAAATCCCACCCCAAAAACGCACAAGCCGGCGGATTCTCACGTACCCGTAGGCAACGACGCAAGGTGTTGTAGCTTTCACGAGGTGTCTGGAGGGTGTGCTTAAACAGAAGTGTTTGAGGCAAATTGCGGACACAAAAAAACCGGCCATTAGGGCCGGATTTCTTGACTTGAATCCCCTCGTCATAACGACGTTGGAACGTGGTCTGAGTGGCGCGGTTGAAGGAAAACTACGGAGGTATGTCAGGTAGCCGCTGCGTTCAGGTGAGTCTCGAGTTCTTCACATGCAACCATCAGGTCATCGAACTCCGGAGGGGGACTGTCGAACATTCCACCTTCGAGCATCTTGTCGTAGTCCTTCGCCAGGTTATCGCGAGCCTTTCCAACTGGCACCAGCCGAAGATTGCCGCCCACTGCATGCCGGTAGTCGATCGTTGTGCCATCTGCAGACTTTTCTACAAAGAAGCAGGACTTATGCTCTGCGACGCGTGCGGCAATGTCTCGCCGTGAAATAACCTGCTTGAACTCGTGATTTTGCACAATGGCGGTCAGGTCATGCCAATGCCGGGCAAATCGCTCGCTCTTCAAGCGCTCCTGGACGCAGTACACATGCGCCGCTGTCGCTTTCTCCCAGAACGTACGCGCTACATCCATTACAACGGGGTTTGCTTCAGGAAAGATGACGCCTTCCAAATTGGCGTGAACCATATCGCACACGACATGATTGCGGCGGTGCGGCTCCCCTGTAGATCGAGCACCAAACTCAAGCATGACCTTGGGCGTCACGTAATCATGGACCGGTGTTTTCGCAGGATAGTGCAAGTACAGTTTGTCCCCATCTTGAACAAATTCTGCCCCCGGCGCCTCCGCCGCCAGCGCATCGGCCAGAGCCGGAAAAACCGACTGTTCTATCCAGCCTGGGAGAAGATCGCGGGCCTTGCTGCTCCACTTTCTGGCTTGACTACCACTGGGGGGAATTTCGCTTTGCACCTCGGGCAAAAGCTGGCGAATGTCGTAGGTCAGATCAATGTCTTCCGAAAATCGATCAATCAGGCGGTACACCTTGGAAAGTGAGGTGCCACCCTTGAACGTCAGATGATCGCCCACGGGATCTGAGAAGATTTTCCCCAAGGTCCAAACCACCCACAAGTCTTTTTCCAACAGGTACGCAGGGCGACCAAGGTCGGAGGCTGCCTGGAGAATGACTTCCCTCTGGTCAGATGAGGACAGCGAGAAGAAATAATCAGGCAATAAGAGCCACCTTCCCAATCATCGCTCCCATCCAGGAGGGTAGAACGGCTCGAAGGCTCATCAACCGCGACCACTCATGGTCGCAAAGCCGCCGATGCAATGTCGGGATCAACTTGCTCGATTGTGACTCGCCGAGCCAGGCTAGGGCTCGAACGGCCTCACCAGCGGCTGATGGTGCAACCATCCACTTTGGCGCATGTTTGATCTGAATCTCTGCCTTGCCAATTCTCAATGTGCGGGCACGACCACTGGTGAGAAACACCTGGCGTACGGGCACCTGCTGCGTCAACCCGAGGTTGTTTGCAGCCTGCGCCCCGCTCGACGTCACCGTTTCGCTGGTTTTTTCAGCGAGAGCCTGAACAACTTTTTCCGGCTCTGGCGCACGAGTTCCGAACCGGCTCTTCACCGGCGCCACATACATGCCGCGGCAGACGCGCATCAACTTCCCCGATTTCGCCAGGCGCGAGAAAGCTTGGTCGACAGCGGCGCGACTCCCAAGGCTCAGGAATTCTCTCGGCGACAGGACTTCGCCTTCGGGCAAGGACTGGCTGCGCTGGTAAATAACTTCAGGAAGTTTCGACATGACGGCACCGCTGTGGGGGGGATACAATGTCAGAAACTTATCATTGTTTCTGACATTTGTTCAAATTTTAGCCAATTTCAGCAGGGATGGTTCGGGACAGTAATGGCGCGCTTAAAAACGTCGCGATGAGTCGTGTGAGAGACGGCTACCGGACCCGATCATTGTTTTTTCAGCGGCCGACTAACGATAAAACTCACTTCAAACACACACACAAGTCGGCGGGTTCTCATGTAACCGTAGGCAACGACGCAAGGTGTTGTAGCTTTCATGAAGTGTTTGAAGGGCGTGCTTAAACAACAGCGTGTGACGCAAATCGCAGGCACAAAAAAACCGGCCATCGGAGCCGGTTTTTTTGATTTGAACCCCCCGTCATTACGACGTGGGAACCTGATCTGAGTGGAGCGGGTAGAGGGAATCGAACCCTCAACTAAAGCTTGGGAAGCTTTCGTTTTGCCACTAAACTATACCCGCTCAGAGCGGGTGACTTTGTACCAGATGTGCGCCCGGAAATGAAGTTTTTCTTTTGTCTTGTACGTCAGAAATCGAGTCGCGGCTATCGCGAGCGAGCTCGCTCCTACAGAGGGCAGAGCTGCTCGCGATGGCGCTGGGTCAGATGGCAAATGCAGAGTGCTCCTGTACGAAGTGGTAACGCGTTCGGCTGGTTTGTGCCTCAGGCTTGAGGAAACCCAGCAACGCGTTGCGACTGTCTCGGCAGGCGGCTTTGTGTTCCATGTCGAGGAAGTGGCCGGTCGCTTCCACCGTGCTGAATGTGGCATGTCGCACGTGGTTGCCGAACAGGCGGGCGTCGCTGGCTGAGGTGTACTCGTCCCATTCGCCGTTGAGGAAAAGCACCGGCACGTCGATTTTTTTCGCCGCATTCAAGTAGCACTGCCGATCATTGTGCAGCACGTCGTTGATGTGGAAGTGCATCTGCCCGTATTCGTGCTCGGCCAGGGAGCTGACGTGGCGGTAGTTGAAGCGCTTGAACAACGATGGCAGGTGTTTGCCGATGGTGTCGTTCACCAGGTGTCCGACGCGGTCGCGGTCGCAGTTGCCCAGGTGTTTGACGCCGCGCTCCAGGTAGTCGAGCATGTGCGCGTTGATCACCGGGGAGAATGAGCTGATCACGGCTTTTTCGATGCGCCGTGGCCGCTGCGACAACGCAGTCAGGGTCGCGGCGCCTCCCCAGGAAAATGACAGCACGTGTTCGGCTGCGAAGTGGTCGATCAGTTCCAGGAGGATCTGCCCTTCGATCTCCTTGGTCAGCATTTTCTCATGCCGATTGTGGGCTTTTGACTTGCCCGCGTAGGGCTGGTCGTAGCACACCACGTTGAATTGTGGATGCAGGTTTTTCACGGTCTGTGCAAACGACGCAGTCGTGGCCATCGAGCCGTTGACCAGAATAATGGTCTTGTCTGCGGCGTCTGCGCGATAGAACTCCGTGTAAACCCGATACTGACCCTGTATATCCAGCACAGCGATTTCTGGCCTCATGTCATAAGACTCCTGGCAAGCGGGTATGCGCGCAAATGAGATTGCACGAGCTTTGTGACAGGTAGGCATATGCCTGGAATTTTGCGGGCCCATGTCGATCCATTGCAGTCCGGTCGACGGGTGTTGTTATTGGCGGGCAGTCTGCCGGTCTGAGGCGGAGCCTTGTGGCTCTCTAACCGACAAAAAGTTTCTTGGATGTACGCGGTGACTAATCGGTCACATTTCGGCCGACGTCCTGATTCAAGCAGGGGACCTGTGATCGCGCAAGTGCCGTTGGTAAATTGTTCGACAACATCTGCTGAGCGGTCGTCTGCTTAGATCAATTGAATCTCTTCGGTGCGCAGGGCGCGGTACTCGCCCGGTTTTAGCGCAGGATCGAGCACCAGCGGGCCCATGGATTCGCGGTGCAGGCGCAGCACTTTGTTGTCGAAGTGGCCGAACATGCGCTTCACCTGGTGATAACGACCTTCGACGATGCTCAGGCGCGCAGACTTCGGCCCTAGAAGCTCCAGTTGCGCCGGTTGGGTGGTGAGATCTTCGAACGCAAAGTACAAGCCCTCCGTGAATTTCAGCGCGTATTGCGGACCGATCACCTCTTCGGTCTCGACGTAGTAGACCTTGGGCAGTTTGGTCTGCGGCTGGGTCAGGCGCCGTGACCAACTGCCGTCGTTGGTGATGATCATCAGGCCGGTGGTGTTGAAGTCCAGGCGGCCGGCGATGTGCAGGTCGTTCGTGTCCTGCTCAAGGATCAGGTCAAGCACGGTGGGGTGCTGCGGGTCGCGGGTGGCGCTCACGTATCCGGCGGGTTTGTGCAGCATGAAGTAGCGCGCCGGCTTGCCGCTTTGCAGCACCTCATCATCGACTTCGACACGACTGAATTCCAGCACCTGGGCGTGCGGGTCGCTGACGATGTGTCCGTCAATGCGCACGCGCTTTTCCACCAGCAACAGGCGAACCTGCTTACGGTTGAAGCGTGGAAGGTTGCTGAGGAAACGGTCAACGCGCATGAGTGGGGACCGACAGGAAAGGGGCGCGCATCTTACGTGATTGGCCGCGCGACGGCTTAGAGCTGCGCGTCGACCTGCGCACAGCGCGGGCACAGGCAGGACTTGTCGCGCACCTCGGCCGGCAGCGCTTCGAGGACCGCAGGGTCGATGCTGACGCCATAGCACCAGCAAGGTCGATCGGCGGTGCGCGGGTCGGCCAGGGTGCAGTCGTTGGCGGCGCCGCAGGCTGGGCAGAATTCAGGTTTGTTCATGTCAGGTCATGCATAACTGGTGTGGGGCATTTCGGCGCACGTACGGTTTCGGCCCGATTGCTTGGCGCGGTACATCGCATGATCGGCCCTGGAGATCAAGGTATGCAAGGTTTCATTGGGTTGCAGGGTGCTGAGGCCGATGCTGACGGTCAGATGCAAGGAGTGGCCGTTGTAGGCATAACGCTGTTGTTCGACATGCTGGCGAATTTTCTCGGCGATCTTAAGACCTGTCTCACCGTTGGTGTCCTTGAGCAGCACGATGAATTCTTCGCCCCCCAGCGGCAAACGATGTCGGCGTGGCGCAGGCAACTTTCCAGATCCCGGGCGAAACCGGACAGTACCTGATCACCGGCCAGGTGACCGTAGGTGTCGTTCAATGCCTTGAAGTGATCCAGGTCCAGCAGCATTGCGGTGAGCGGTTGCGGTTCGCGGTGGGCTTCCTGCAGGGCTTGTGCCGCCAGCAGGTCGAAGCCACGACGGTTGGGCAACTCGGTCAGGCTGTCCAGTGTCGCCTGGGTCTGGATCCTGCCCTGATAGCGACCAATGACCCGGTTGAGCAAGGCCAGCACGCTTAGCGTCACCACCAGGCAGATCAGCAGGTTGAGATACAGCGATTTGCGGATATCACTCAGGGCACCGTCTTCGCGTTTGTCGACGAACAGGTACCAGTTCAGCTCCGGAATGAATCGCACGTTGAGGAAATGTCCCTGGCCCTGGCCGGAATATTCGTAGCTGCCGCTGTGCGGGTTGGGCAACTGGCTGACCAGGCCCTTCATGCTTTCGAGCTCGCTGAGTGTTTGGCCAATATGTGCGCCTTGCGGGCCTCCCTCGGCGCCAGTCAGTACCAGTCGCCCGAAGTTGTCGACGAAAAACACGCTGCGCTGGTAACGCTGCTGGTATTTGTCGATCAGCTTGATCACCGCATCCACCGTCAGCCCTACGCCTGCCGCGCCGATGAAACGGTTGTTGTAGTCGTAGACTTTGTAGTTGATGAAGAAGGTCAGGTTGTCGCGGTTGGCCAGGTCCGGGTCGACGTTGATTTCGTAAGGATCGGCCATGTCTCGCACGCGGAAATACCAGGCGTCGCGCGGCTCATCGACCCGGACCTGCTTGAGTACGCCTTGGGCGTGGTAGTAGGTCAGTGTGGCATTGGAGACAAAAAACGCGGTATAGGCACCGTAGTGGGTCATGACCTCGTTGAGGTAGCGGGTCATTTGCTCGGGGTTCTGTTCGCCACCCACCACCCAGTCGCGCATGAAGGTGTCGCGGGACATCATCGACGAAATCAGGATCGGTCTGACAAGGTCTTTCTGGATTTCCGAGTACACGGTGTCCGAGGTAAGCGGCAGTTCGGTGTTGACGATGCTGTCGCGTATCGAGTCGCGCGAGGCGTAGTAGCTGAGCAAGGAGGTGGCGAGGAAGCCGGCACCCAGTAGCGCGATCAGCGTGAGAACCAGCGAACGTTGCATATACAGCGGCGAGTGAAGCGGCATGGCAAATCCGTTGGCAGTGACCCCGTGAAGAGCATTCTAGTGGCACTGCGGTGAAAAAACTGCGGGATTTGCAGGGTGAATCGGCACGGATCAGGTATGAACGATCCGTGCCGACGAGTGAGTGATGCGTCCGATCGGGTTTCAATCGAGTTGCAACACCACGACTCGCTGTCCGGCCCGCACCGCCGAGCCCGGTTGCACCCGGATCTCGCGCACCACACCCGCCATCGGCGCCAATAGCGGGATTTCCATTTTCATCGACTCCAGAACCACCAGCACCTCACCGGCCTCGACACGGCTGCCAACCTGCACTTGAACCTGCCAGAGGTTACCGGCGATGTGGCTGTCGACGCTCATTTCGCCGCTGGCCAGCGTGGCCTCTTCGGTGGCGTCGGCCACCGCTTCCTCACTCTCGAAATGTGCCTGCCCACTGGCGATCCAGCGCTCGCGCTCGGCGTTGAAGGCGCCTTGTTGCTGCGCGCGAAACGCGGCGATGGTCTCGGCTTCCTTCGCCAGGAATGCCTGGTAATCGGCGAGGTTCAACTGGCTGTGTTCGATGTCCAGATCGAAACGTCCCAGGGGGAAATCTCGACGGATGCGCAGCAGTTCTTCGGCGCTCACCGGGTAGAAGCGGATCTGGTCGAAGAATCGCAGCAGCCACGGCTTGCCTTCGAAGGCTGCGACGTCGCGGTAGCGGTTCCACATCTGCAGGGTTCGACCGACGAACTGATAGCCACCGGGGCCTTCCATGCCATACACGCACATGTAGGCGCCGCCGATACCCACCGAGTTCTCTGCGGTCCAGGTCCGGGCCGGGTTGTACTTGGTGGTCACCAGGCGATGGCGTGGGTCGAGCGGGGTGGCCACCGGCGCACCGAGGTACACGTCGCCCAGCCCCATCACCAGGTAGCTGGCGTCGAACACCGTGCGCTGCACTTCATCGAGGTTCGGCAAGTCGTTGATGCGGCGGATGAACTCCAGGTTGCTCGGGCACCAGGGCGCGTCCTTGCGCACGGTGGTCATGTACTTCTCGATGGCCAACTGGCAGGCCGGGTCATCCCAGGACAGCGGCAGATGGACGATACGCGAGGGCACTTGCAGGTCCCTGGCGGCGCACACCGCGTCCCATTCACCGGCGACGATGCCCAGCAGGTCGGCCAACGGCAGTTGCTCGGGTTGGTAGTGCACTTGCAGCGAGCGGATACCCGGGGTCAGGTCGATCACGCCGTGCAGGCGTTTGCTTTCCAACGCCTGCATCAGGGCATGGGCGCGAAAGCGCAGGACGAGGTCGAGTTCGGGGGCTCCGATTTCCAGCAGCAGGTGAGTGTCGCCGGACAGCCGTGCGACGAGGCGAGTGTCGGCCTGGCCAATGTCCAGCACGATAGGCGATACCAGCTTCTCCTGTAGGAGCGAGCTTGCTCGCGATTGTGGTGTGTCATTCAACAGGTGTGTGTCTGATACACCGCCATCGCGACGGTTCGACGCCTCGACAAGCTCGCTCCTACAGGTGGTGTTCCATTTCAGGGCGAGGGCTCGCGCGGTGGCGAGATCAACCGGCAAAAACTGCACCTTGTCCCCCGCCTTGAGTTGCCCCAGCTGCCAAAGGTCCGCCTCGATCACCGTCACCGGACACACGAACCCGCCGAGGCTCGGGCCATCGGGGCCGAGGATCACCGGCATGTCTCCAGTGAAATCCACCGCGCCAATCGCGTACGGGTTGTCGTGGATGTTCGAAGGATGCAGACCCGCTTCGCCGCCATCGGCGCGCACCCACTCCGGCTTCGGCCCGATCAGGCGCACACCGGTGCGGCTGGAGTTGAAATGCACCTCCCACTGGGTGTCGAAGAAGGTGCCGATGTAATGTTCGGTGAAATATTCCGGCGCGCCGTGGGGGCCGTAGATGACGCGGATCTGCCGGACGGCCGGCAATGGCGTGATCTGTTCTGCGGCCAGTTGTTGCCCGGTGCTGCGATCGCTCAGGGCCGGCACATGCAGCACGTCGCCGGCACGCAAGGCGCGACCGCCGTGGCCGCCAAACTGGCCGAGTGTGAAGGTGCTTTTGCTCCCCAGATAGTCGGGCACTTGCAGGCCGCCGCGCAGGCACAGGTAGCTGCGCGCGCCGGCTCCGGCCAGTGTGCCGAGGCTCAGGGTGGCGCCTGCCGGGATCAATAATGCCGTGTTCATCGGCACCGTTTCACCGTTCAACGTCAGCGGGATTTCGGCGCCGGTCACCGCGACCACGGCGTCGCAATTGAAGCGCAGCAACGGCCCGCTCATGGTGATTTCCAGTGCGGCAGCGCCTTCTTCATTGCCCAGCAGCCGGTTGCCCAGACGCAGCGCGCGGCTGTCCATCGGCCCTGACGGCGGAACGCCTACGGCCCAGTAACCGAGGCGACCGGGGTAGTCCTGGACGCTGGTCTGGGTGCCGGCGCTCAGCACTTCGAAGGTGTTGGCGTGGTAGTGCAGGTTTTCAAGGCAGCGGGTCCAGGGCTGGCCGCTGGCGAACGGTGCATCGAGCACAATCTGCCGAAGGTAATCGCGGTTGGTTTCCACGCCGTAGAGCACGCTGTCGCCCAGGGCCTGATGCAGGTCGGCACTGGCTTGCTCGCGGGTCGGCGCCCAGCAGATGACCTTGGCGATCATCGGGTCGAAATACGGCGGGATCTCGCAACCGGCCTCCACCCACGTGTCGATGCGCAGTCGTTTGCCGTCGGCCGTCGGAAATTTAACGGCCGTCAGCAGACCCGGGCTCGGCTGGAAATCGCGACCTGGATCTTCGGCATACAGGCGCGCCTGAATGGCATGGCCCTCGGCCTTGAGGCCCTGGTGCAATTCGTTCAATGGCGGCAAATCACCGGCCGCCAGTTCGACCATCCAGCGCACCAGGTCAACGCCCCAGACTTGTTCGGTGACACCGTGTTCCACCTGCAACCGGGTGTTCACTTCCAGGAAGTAAAAACGCTGGTCTTCGCTGTCGAAGACGAACTCCACGGTGCCGGCGCTGCGGTAGTTCACCGCTTTCGCCAGTTTGATCGCCGCCGCGCACAGCTCATCCGCCATGCCGTCTGGCAGGTTCGGCGCCGGGGTTTCTTCGAGGACTTTCTGGTTGCGCCGCTGCACCGAACAGTCGCGCACGCCGAGGGCGATCACCTCGCCGCGACCGTCGCCGAACACCTGCACTTCGAGGTGGCGAGCGCGCTGGATGTATTTCTCGATGAACACACCGGCGTCGCTGAAATTGTTCTGGCCGAGGCGTTTGACCGCGTCGAAGGATTCGCTCAGTTCGGCGGCGTTGCGGCACACGCGCATGCCGATGCCACCACCGCCGGCAGTGCTCTTGAGCATCACCGGGTAGCCGACCTGTTCACCCGCGCTCAGCGCCGCGTCGAGGCTGTCGAGCAGTTCGGTGCCTTCGAGCATCGGTACGCCGTGCCGTTTGGCCAAGGCGCGGGCGGTGTGCTTGAGACCGAACACCCGCAGTTGTTCCGGCGTCGGTCCGATGAAGGCGACACCTGCCGCTTCGCAGGCTTCGGCGAACGCGGCGTTTTCCGAGAGGAAACCGTAGCCGGGATGGATCGCGGTGGCGCCGCTGGATTGGGCGATGGCGAGGATTTTTTCCACCGCCAGGTAAGTGCCGGCCGCCGCGCCCTCACCCAGGCTGTGGGCTTCATCTGCTTGCAGGATGTGCAGACTGGCGGCATCGGCTTCGGAATACACCGCCACGCCACCGACGTGCAAATCATGCAGGGTGCGCAGGATGCGGCAGGCAATGGCACCACGGTTGGCAATCAGGACTTTTTCGAACATGGCATAACCCCCGGAGGCGATTGCACATCAGCCTCGATCTGGGATGCGGGCCGTCCCGCAGTTTTTCGATCAGCGCCGGGGTCGTCCCCGGCGGGAAAATCACAATCTCCAGAACACCATCAATCCCTGTGGGAGCGGGCTTGCCCGCGATCAGGGTGTGTCAGGCAGAAATGAGGTATCAGATGTACCGTCATCGCGAGCAAGTCGAGCCGTCGCACCGCCGCTCCCACAGTGGAGGGTGGCGTTTTCACTTTTTGAGGCACTGCCCCGCTCGCGCCTGGCACAGCGCAAACAACCACCGCCGCAACCGCATCAATTTCAGTTCCATACCAAAAGCTCCGCAGGTGTCGGGTTGTAGGCGTTGCACGGGTTGTTCAGTTGCGGGCAGTTGGAGATCAGCACGATCACGTCCATTTCGGCACGCAGGTCGACGTACTTGCCCGGTGCAGAGATGCCGTCTTCAAAGGTCAGCCCGCCGTCGGCGGTGACCGGCACGTTCATGAAGAAGTTGATGTTCGGGCCAATGTCGCGCTTGCCCAATCGACCGTCGTGGACGCAGGCGCGCAGGTAGTTGTCGCGGCAGCTGTGCATGTAGCGCTTTTCCAGGGCGTAGCGCACGGTGTTGCTCTCTTGCGCGCAGGCGCCACCGAGGGTGTCGTGGCGCCCGCAGGTGTCGGCGACGATGGTCAGCATGGGCTTGCCGAGGTTGGAATAAAGCACGCTGCCAGTGCTCAGGTACACGCTGTTCTGCCGGCGCAAGGTGCGTTGCACGTCGTAGCGTTCCTTGGGGTTGGCCACGCTGTAGAACAGGGTGTCGACAGCCTGGTTACCTTCCAGGTCGAGGATGCGCAGGGTCTGGCCCGCCTTGACTTCCATCAGCCAAGGTTCGCCTGCCGGGATGGTGGCGCGGTAGACCGCTGTTTCCGGGAGCTTTTGAACGGTAGCGATTGCGAGTGACATGGCAGCGATCCTCAGGCGAACAGGCGGTCGGTATTGATGAAGCCGCGCTCGTTTTCCGGGCGCGAGGTGCGGCAGTGTTCGGCGACGCTGGCGTCGGCGTTCATCCAGGAAAGCTTCAAGGGTTTGGGCGCGTATTGCGGCGACGGGTCCATCGGGTGTTGCAGCGCGGTCAGCACCACCAGGGTGTCCATCGGTGCGTACAACTCGATGTAGTCGCCGGCCTTCGAGTTGCCTTCAATGAAATGAAAATGTCCGGCCTCATCGACGTCGACACGGCTGAACAGGTTGAGGGTCATCAGCAGGTCCGACAGCTCCAGGCCCCACTTGCCCAGCTCCACCAGCAGGTTGTCAGTGCCGTTGCGGAAAAAGCCGTTGCGCAGTTCCTGGTAACGACCGGCGCCGTATTTGTGCGCCACTTCTTCAGCGCACAGCACGCCGCCGAAGCTGTCGCTCCAGCCGCAGGTGTCAGCGGTGATCGCCGCCAGCACCCGGCCCATGTCCGAATACAGGCAGTGGCCGCTGGTGAGCTTGGCGGTGTGCTGGCACTTGAGGCTGTCGGGCAGGTTCAGGCGCTCGGTTTTTTCGTGGGCGTTGAGCAGCGTCAGGCTGACATTGGCGCCACCGCGCAGGTCGGTCAGGCGCAGCAGTTGGCCGCGTTTCAAGACAAAGGAGCGATGGCCGCCGCCGGGCAGGGTTTCTTCGGCGAACGGTGGGAACAGTTGAATCGAATCAGTCATGGCAAAATTCCTCTCAAGCGGTACGAAGCGCGCCTGCCAGTGATTGCGGCAAGGCGTCGACGGCGGCACGTTGGGCGCGGCGGTCGCTGTTCAAAGGGATGTCGTAGGTGATGCGTGCGCCATAGGCGCCGGGGGCGTGCGGGTCGAGGCGAACCTTGTCGAACACCAGCAGGCGTGTGCCCAGGCTGAAACCTTCGGACAGGTCATGGGTGACCATGAACACCGTGAGTTGCGTCTCGCGCCACAGCTCCAGAAGCAGGGCATGCATGTCCTTGCGGATGCCGGGGTCGAGCGCGCCAAAAGGTTCGTCGAGCAGCAACACCCGGGGTTTCATGATCAGCGCCTGGGCGATGGCCAGCCGTTGTTGCATGCCGCCAGACAACTGCGCCGGGTACTTGTCCAGCGCGTGGCCGAGGCCGACTTTGTGCAGCAACACCGAAGCCTGTTCGCGAGCGTCTTTTTTCGCACTGCCAAACAGCCGTCCGAGCAAGGGTGAGCGCGGCAGTTCGAGGCCGAGGGCGACGTTGTCCAGCACGGATAAATGCGGGAACACCGAGTAACGCTGGAACACCACGCCACGGCTCGCGTCCGGCTCGCTGGCCAGGGCCTGGCCATCGAGCAGGATCTCGCCACGACTGGCGCGTTCCTGGCCAAGCAACAGGCGCAGGAAGGTCGACTTGCCGCAACCGGAGGCGCCGACCAGGGTGCAGAACTCACCCTCGCTGACGTTCAGGTTCAAGCCTTCGAGCACCACCTGGTCGGCGTATTGCTGCCAGACATTCTTGACGGTGATAAAGCTCATGCTCGCGCTCCTTCATACCAGGGAAACGCGCGCTGGGTCAGGCGCTTCAGGCCCCAGTCCATCAGCCAGGCGAGCAGGGTGATCCACACCACGTACGGCAGGATCACATCCATCGCTAGGTAACGACGCACCAGGAAGATCCGGTAGCCCAGGCCGTCAGTCGAAGCGATAGCCTCGGCGGCGATCAGGAACAACCACGCCGAACCGAGCATCAGTCGCAACGAGATCAACAGACGCGGCAGCAATTGCGGCAGCACCACGCGCAGCATCAGGGTCCAGGTCGAGGCGCCGAGGGTCTGGGCCTTGATCAGTAACTCCACGGGGATTTCCCGCGCCCGTTGTTCCAGGTCCCGCGCGAGGGCCGGGGTGATGCCGATCACGATCAGCATCACCTTCGAGAGCTCGCCCAGCCCGAACACGATGAACAGAATCGGCAGGATCGCCAGCGGCGGCACCATCGACAGCACCGTCAGCAGAGGCGACAACGGCGCACCGAACAGCGGCAGGGTACCGGCGGCAATGCCCAGGCACAGTGCTGCCAGCGCGCTGATGCCCAGGCCAATGGCCAGGCGTTGCACACTCGAACCGGTGTCCTGCCACAACAGATATTCACCGGTGCGCGTGTCGGCGGTGAACGCCAGGCGCTTGACCGCATCGACCATTTGCACGGCGCTGGGCAGCAGCTTGTCGTTGGGGTTTTCCGTCAGCCGTTCGGCCGAGCCCATGAAGTAGGCGAACAGCACCAGGGCGAACGGCAGGATCACCAGCAACAGGCGACTGGCGCGATCCGGGTGACGATTGATCAGGCGCATGGCCAGGTCCTCTTCTTACAGCTTGGCGTCGGCGGCCATTTGCACGTAGCTGGGGTCGAAGCGCAGCTTGAGATTGCCTTTGTCACCACTCGTCACGCCGTTGGCGAAGGCCATGCCGACCGCGCTGGTGTCTTTCGCGCCTTCACCCAGCAGGCCGTGCTGGAAGGAGAACTCGGCGACCCGGCGCATGGTTTCGGGCAGTTGTTTGCTGGTGGCGAAGGCAAGCGCTTCCTGCGGAGTGGCGAACAGCTTGGTGGTGTCCAGTTGCGCCTGGAACCCCGGGAGGTCGGTGCCCGAGGCCTTGGCCATGTGCTCGAGCGCAACCTCGCTGGCGGCGTTCTTCGCGTTCATCAACTCAACCACTTCGAACCAGGCGCCGGTCAGGGCCTTGCCCAGGGCGGGGTTGTCCTTGAGGGTGGCGCTGTTGACCACCATCATGTCCATGATTTCGCCGGGTATCTGGCTGGAATTGAACACTTCGGTCACACCAGGCTTGGCCTTGATGTCCGAGAGCATCGGGTTCCAGGTGGTCACGGCGTTGACCTGATCGGTGTTGAAGGCGGCGGAAATGTCGGCGTCGGACGTGTTGACCACTTTCAGGTCTTTCTCGGTGAGGTCCACCGAGTCCAGCGCACGGGCCAACAGGTAGTGCGACACCGACAGTTCAACCAGGTTGACGTCCATGCCCTTGAGGTCGCTGACCTTCTTGCCTTCGCCCTTGAGCACGACGCCGTCGTTGCCGTTGGAGAAATCGCTGACGATCAGGGCGGTGCTGTCGACGCCACCGGCGGCCGGAATGGTCAGGGCATCCATGTTAGTCATGGTGCAGCCGTCGAACTGGCCGGCTGTGTATTGGTTGATCGATTCGACGTAGTCGTTGAGCTGCACTACATCGATCTTGATGCCGTACTTCTTCGCCCACTTATCGACGATGCCCTGGCTGCCGGCGTATTCCCATGGCATCCAGCCGGCGTAGATGGTCCAGCACACGCTGAAATGGTCTTTTTGGGCGGCTTGCGCCTGGAAACTCACGACGGCGGCGAAGGCGGCGGCAAGAAGGGCGGGTAAACGAAGCTGGGGCATGGTGGTTCTCCAGTTGATCATGGGCGGACAGGACGGCAGCGGCACCGTGAACGGTGGCTTGTCTCCCGGGCTTTTGTCCCGCCGTGTAACCTCAACTGGAGGTCGCCAACTCTCGGACCAGCCACTCGTATCAACGAGCCGGAACCCTAGTCAGCCATTTGCAAATTGTGGTGCCGCGAACCTGTGATGACTTCCTGCACGGGTTTGCTAAAGCGAGAGGCGTGCCAAGTTGTGACGGGCCTTCTGGCGCGCGGGATTGAGGCGGGCCGACACGGTGGGGGGAATGATGCTTTGCGTCGTGATGGTGCGCGCACGCACCGGCATGCAGCACGTCAGCGCGTGCCGAAGATGAAAAACCTTTCATCGGACAGATGTTTCAAGTTGTTGCCGGGCCGCACCAGATTTCGGAATCGATGTCTGATGTTTCGACAGCTCCCGAATAATGGGCTGTCGCTCGCCAGCGTCGCTGGTGTGGCTCACTCGCGGTCCAGGAGGCCGCCATGTATCGCCGACTACTTCTCATCGCTGTGCTTGGATTGTCTGTAGGTGCCTGCGTGCCTTATGCCGATGGCGGGGGGCGTTACTACAGTTCCGAGGTCTATTCATCCCCGGCGTACTATTCCGGCGGCGGGGCCTATTATTCCAACGGCGGCTACTACTCATCACCACGCCGCTACTATGCGCCGCCTGCGCGGTATTACCAGCCGACGCCGCGCTACTACACCCAACCGCGGGTCTACCAACCGGCCCCGCGTTATTACCAGCCTTCACCACGAAACGATTATCGCGCGCACCAGAGTTGGGACAACCATGGCCGCAGTGGCTGGGACAACCGCAACCGCGGTGGGTGGAGCAATGACTACCGGGGCGGTGGCCGTGATGGCCATCGGGGTGGGCGAGGTGGTCATGATGGGCGGGGCGATCATGACGGGCGGGGTGGGCGTCGGTAATTGCCTTTGACAAATGTTTGATAAAACGGCGCGATCAGCGCCGTTTTTTTGCCTGCATGAAATTTCAGGCTCCTTATCTCCTTCTCCTCGGAGCTTCGACGAACCCTCCTACATTTTCCCCTCTGCAAGTTTGTTAGCGTTCAGGCAGTCGCGTGAATACTCAGGGAGTGGAGGCATCATGCTGTCTGGATTGATGATGGGATGGCTGTTATTGGCACAGGAAATCGGCTTCGCGCCTGTTGCGGCGGATGAAGTGGTCATCGAGCACAAAAACGCTACGGGGTTCATTCGGGGGAGGCATTTATTTCCTGCTGAAAACTTCGAAAGCGGTGAGCAGGGCCGGACAAGGTTTGGTGTACGAGTCACTACGCAGACCATCAGGCACCAAGTGGTCAAAGGCGACCAAACCGGTGGCAGGGTTGACCTTGAGCCAGGCAACATCTTCCAGGGCGGATCGGGCGATGATCTGGTCGTCACTTACGGGCGCTTTCTTGCCAACGATGAAGGTCAGGCGTTCATGCCTGGGGTGTTCCTTATGGGGGAGCGGGGCGACGATATATTGCTCGGGGCGTCAGGGGCGGACTATCTGGTCAGCGGTAGCGGATACGATCGACTTTATGGTGAGCGTGGTTCGGACACCTACATCATCATTGCTCAACCTGGCGCGACGACTATTATCGCTGACAGGGTCAGCCCCCTGGCCCCGTCCCTGGAAGTGAAAGCAGCAAACGATCAGAACACCATCAGGCTTCCGGCAGGCGTCACACCTGAGCAACTGCGATTGAGTCAGGGCACTGCGTGGGTTGAGAGCGTGACTCGGCACAATCACGCTCTACCCCTCCAGCGGATGCAGTATTCAACGGTCGATCTCACCTGGGGGACTGCGCAAAAAGTCAGTATCGTACTGACCGATGCCACCGATCTGAACAGCTCTGGCATCGAGATCATTGAGTTCGTGGATGGTGCAAGCATTGGCCTTGATCAGATCATCGCTGCCAGCCAACTCAAGCCGTTGCGCAATCCTGCTCGTCCGCGATAGGCCTGATGACGGCGCTATCGCGAACAACACCCCATCAAAACTCCGAAAGATCCGCCAACGGATGCCGCCCCTCCCAGACCTTGTGGAAATGCGCCTCTACCACCGCCTCCGGCACCGTATTGATATCCGACCAATGCCAATGCGGTTTCTGATCCTTGTCGATCAACCGTGCACGCACCCCTTCGCTGAATTCCGGATGACGGCAGCAGTTGAGGCTCAAGGTGTATTCCATCTGGAAAACCTGGGCCAGTGACAGGTGTCGGGCGCGGATGATCTGTTCCCACACCAGGTGCGCGGTCAGGGGCGAACCTTCGGTCATGGTCCGGGCGGCGCGGCTGAGCAGCAGGTCGCTGCTGTCGCGATGTTGACTGATGGCCTTCCAGGCACAGCGCACGTCGCTGACGTCCAGCAGTTCGTCGATCTGCTGGCGACGAGGCAACCATTGGGCCTGGGGCATTTGCGCCGTTGCTTCCTGCTGCAAGGCCTTGAGCAAACTGTTGAGCTGCATCGCGGTCTGTTCCTGCCAGTTCAGTTGCAGCAAACCGTCAATCAACGCCTGTTGCTGCTCATCGAGCAGGAAACGATCAGCCAGGCCGAGGTCAATCGCATCGCGGCCGTTCATGTGCGCGCCGGTCAAACCCAGGAACAACCCGAGCTTGCCAGGCAGGCGTGCCAGGAACCAACTGGCACCGACGTCGGGGTACAAGCCGATGCTGATCTCGGGCATCGCCAGGCGACTGCTGGGTGTGACGATGCGAATGTTGGCGCCTTGCAGCAGGCCCATGCCGCCGCCCAGCACATAGCCATGGCCCCAGCAAATCAGGGGTTTGGGATAGGTGTGCAGGTTGAAGTCCAAGCGGTATTCTGCCGCGAAGAAGTGCGCGGCCAAGGGCGGCACTTCGCCGGGGTGTGCGCGACAGGCTTCGACCAGACTGCGCACATCACCGCCTGCGCAGAAGGCCTTGGCGCCGTGGCCGCGCAGAAGGACGCAGACGATCTGCGGATCCCTGGCCCAGGCGTCCAGTTGGTCTTGCAGGGCGTTGATCATTGGCAGTGACAGGGCGTTCAGGGATTTCTCGGCGTCCAGGCTGGCGATGCCCAGGCGTGCGCCGTCGGTGCCGGTGAGTTCTTCGAAGTGCAGATTCATCGTGACCTCGCTCGGGAATTTGAGGGTTAAGTATGATCGCTGTGTGGGGAAAGTGCCGGATCTGCGTCAGATCAATTGACAAGCGCGATGGGCTTTCCTAGGGTTCGCCCCATTGTTTTTGCCGGGTGCATCCATGACTGCTGACGACCGTATCAAACTCGAACCGAGCTGGAAGGAGGCACTGCGTGCTGAGTTCGACCAGCCTTACATGGCAGAGTTGCGCAATTTCCTGCAACAGGAGCGCGCGGCCGGCAAGGAGATCTATCCACCGGGCCCGTTGATTTTCAACGCTCTCAATTCAACGCCACTGGACAAGGTCAAGGTCGTCATCCTCGGCCAGGACCCGTACCACGGCCCGGGTCAGGCCCATGGCCTGTGCTTCTCGGTGCAGCCGGGCGTGCCGGCGCCGCCGTCGCTGGTTAACATCTATAAAGAACTCAAGCGTGACCTGAACATCGACATTCCCAGCCACGGCTATCTTCAAAGCTGGGCCGATCAGGGCGTGTTGATGCTCAACACCACCATGACCGTCGAGCGCGCCAACGCCAACGCGCACAAGGACAAGGGCTGGCAGTTTTTTACCGATCGGATCATTGAGGTGGTCAGCGAGAAACAGCCGCATCTGGTTTTCATGCTGTGGGGCTCCCATGCCCAGAGCAAACAGAAGCTGATCGATGCCACCAAGCACCTGGTGCTGACCTCGGTGCACCCCTCGCCGCTGTCCGCCTACCGAGGCTTTCTCGGTTGCGGGCATTTCAGCCGGACCAACAAGTTTCTTGAGCAGAATGGCGAGACGCCGATCGAGTGGCGGTTGCCGCCGCTGTAGGAGCGAGCATGAACTGGTCAAGTAATCTTGGACACTGATTACGGTTCACGCCGCCAACCTTTCCTTCACGACCGGCGACCTGTAGTCGTTATAGCTGTGAGGCCTGCTGATGTTGTAGCGCGAGACATAGCGCTGCACATCTGCCCGGGCCTCATGCTCCAGTTTGTAGCCCGTTTCAGGCACCCACTCGGACTTCAAACTACCAAAGAAACGCTCCATCGGGGCATTGTCCCAGCACTCGCCTTTACGGCTCATACTTTGCCTGAACCGATGTTTCACAAGCGCATTTCGGAATTTATGGCTGGTGTACTGGCAACCTTGATCAGAATGAAACAACACATCCTGGGGATGGCCGCGCAGCTCAACCGCCATGCGTAGCGCTTCGCAGGTCAGGTTGGCATCAGAAATCATCGAAAACGACCACCCTACGATCCTGCGAGCGTACAGATCCAAAACGGCGGCGAAGTACATCCACCGCTTGCCGACCTTGATGTATGTCACGTCGCCACACCACACCTGATTAACCGCCGTCACATCAAATTTTCGCTTGAGCACGTGCGGCGCCACCAAGGCCTCCACACCCGGCGACTTGTACTTATGGCGCCGGCGCTGACGACTAGCGATGCCAGCTTCGCGCATCAAACTGCGAGCCATATAACGCCCGATACGATGCCCTTTGGCTTGTAGCTCCTTGGACAAAGTACGTGCGCCGGCCGACTCTCTGGACGCCTTGTGGTGCCTGACCAGCGCGGCTTTGAGCTTGTCCCGTTCAGGATTTGCTCTGCCTTGGCGCTGGCGCCAGGCGTAAAAGCTACTGCGGTTGACCCCAAACGCCCGGCAACACTTTTTAACGCCGTACTGCTCGTCCAGCTCATCGATCAGCGTGAATGATCTTTGGCGTCCAAAAGCAGGAGAGCACTGGCCTTTTTTAGGATTTCGATATCCAGGTCTTTCTCTCTGAGCAGAGCTTTGAGTCTCTGGATTTCTCGTTGATCAGCGGTAATCGCCTTGGCCCCCACCGGAGTCGAGCCCAAGCGCTCTTTTTGCACTTGATCAACCCAACGGCGCAGGGCTGTGGGGCCGATATCCAGGCTGGCACAGACTTCGGTAACCGGCTGACCTTCATCCAACACCATGCTGGCAGCCTTGAGCTTGAACTCACTCGAATAGGATTTACGCATATCCAAACACCTCAGATTTGGGCGCTATCATAGCGCCCGATTGAAGTGTCCAAAATCATTAGGCCAGTTCAGCATGCTCGCGATGGAGGTTTAGACGCCACGGGGCATCAGATTTCCCGCGTTATCGTTGACGACCATCGCGGGCAAGCCCGCTCCCACAAGAGCACTGCTGACCCTGTAGGAGCGGGCTTGCCCGCGATTGATTCACCCAGGTTTTCAGTCCGAAGCGCTATCCCGATTCCAGTACCGAAACAACGGCTCCGCCAGAAACAGCACAAACAGCAACCGCATCACCTGCATCGCCGTCACCAGCGGCACCGACAACTGCAAGGTCTCCGCGGTCAGGCTCATCTCCGCGATTCCGCCGGGCATCATGCCCAGGGTCAGTGAGCGCAGATCCAGATGGGTCAGTGCGCTCAACCCCAATGCCGCCGCCGTGGCGATCAGCATGGTCAGTACGGTGCCAATCAGCGTCCGCCCCATGAACGACGGGGCACGGCGGAAAAACTCCCGGTTGAAGTGACAGCCCAGACCGCTGCCGATCAACCACTGGCCGATCTGGCTGCCGCCGTTCGGCAGGCTGATGTGCAGATCCCAACCGATACTGACCGCTGCACTGACCAGCAGAGGGCCAAACAACCAGGGGTTGGGCTGTCGAAGACGTTCCCACAGCCAGGCCGCTAAAGCGCCGGCCGGGAAAAGAATGGCCAGCCACCACCAGTTGACGGCGGCAGGATGCAACGCCGGTGCGCCGTCACCCAGCAAATACTTGAAGGCAGCCGGTACGCACAACACGACCACCAGCACCCGTAGGCTCTGGCCAGCCGCGACACGGCTGAGCACCGCGCCGTTGCGTGCGCCGAGGTTGACCATCTCACCGGAACCGCCCGGCATGCTGGAAAAGAATGCGGTGGCGCGATCTTCACCGGTGCGCCGCATCAGCCAGACGCCGACCACGGCGGACAGGCTGGTGATCAACGCACCGAAGAAGATCAGACCGAAGTGGCTCATGACCTGCTCGATCACCACGGGGGTGAAGTGCAGGCCAATGCCAATCCCGACCACCCACTGGCCGCACTTGCGACCGCCGGGGATTTCCGCCAACTGCCATGGCGTGAGGCACCGCACCAGGATGATCGCGAGTAACGAGCCGACCATCCAGGGCAGCGGCCAGCCCACCAGGCTGGCCAGGTAACCGCCCAGCGCGCCGACGAGCGGCGTACCCCACCAGGCGTTGAAGGACGTTCGATCAGACATCGGCTACCGCGCGACGAGCGACCACACGCTTACGCCAGATACGCAGCAGTGGCAGCGACAGCATCAACACGGTCAGTACCCAGACACCCATGGTGATCGGACTTGACCAGAGGATTTCCAGCGCACCGTTGGAAATCGACAGGGCGCGGCGCAGGTTCTGCTCCATCAGGCCGCCCAGGATGAACCCCAGCAGGACTGGCGACAGCGGGAAGTCCAGCTTGCGCAGGATGTAGCCGAAGATACCGATACCGACCATCAGGAACAGGTCGAACGTGGTCGCATGGACGGCGTAGACGCCGATCCCGGTAATGATCGCGATCACCGGCACCAGGGCCCAGTTCGGCACGGCGAGAATGCGGGTGAAGATGCGGATCATCGGGATGTTGAGGATCACCAGCATGATGTTGGCGATGAACAACGAGGCGATCAGGCCCCAGACAATGTCCGGTTGCTGTTGGAACAGCAGCGGGCCGGGCGTGATGTTGTACAGCGACAGGGCGCCGATCATCACAGCAGTGGTGCCCGAACCCGGAACGCCAAGCGTCAGCATCGGTACCAGCGCACCGCAGGCCGAAGCCCCGATGGCGGTTTCAGGTGCGGCCAGGCCACGCATGTCGCCCTGGCCGAAGGTGCCCTTGGCGCCCGCGATGCGTTTTTCGGTCATGTAGGCCACGGCGCTGGCCAGCGTTGCGCCTGCGCCGGGCAGCACGCCCATGATGAAACCGAACAGGCCGCAACGCAGGTTCACGATGAACACCGCCGACGCTTCCTTGAAGTTGAACATCATTCGCCCGGTGGCTTTCACCGCCTCTTGGCCGCGATGGGTTTTTTCCAGCAGCAGGAGGATTTCGCTGATGGAGAACAGGCCCAATACCAGCACCACGAACTGAATGCCGTCGGTGAGGTGAATGTTGTCCCCGGTGAAGCGGTACACGCCGCTGTTGGCGTCGATGCCGACCGTCGACAGGAACAGGCCGATCAACGCCGCAATGAAGGTTTTCAGCGGTCGATCACCGGCCATGCCGCCGAGGCAGACAATGGCGAATACCATCAGTACGAAATATTCCGCCGGTCCGAAGGCAATCGCCCATTTCGCCAGCAGCGGCGCAAACAGCACCATGCCGCAGGTGGCAATGAACGCACCAATGAACGAACTCCACGCCGACAGCGACAGTGCCACGCCGGCCAGGCCTTTGCGAGCCATCGGGTAGCCGTCGAGGGTGGTCATCACGGTAGACGCTTCGCCGGGAATGTTCAGCAGGATCGAGCTGATCCGCCCGCCGTATTCGCAACCCAGGTACACCGCTGCCAGCAGGATCAGTGCCGACTCCGGTGGCAGACCCAGTGCGAAGGCGATCGGGATCAGCAACGCCACACCGTTGATCGGACCCAGGCCGGGCAACAGGCCGACGACCGTACCGATCAGGGTGCCGCACAGTGCGGTCACCAGGTTGTAAGGGCTCAGCGCAACGCCGAAACCCTGGCCCAAATAGCCAAAAGTATCCATATCAGTTCTCCAGGACGTCGAGCAGGCCAAGCGGCAGCGGCACGTCCATCAACTTGTCGAACAGCAGGTAGAGACCGATTGCCATCAGCGTGGTGACCACGACGCTAGGCAACCAACGACCGCCATACAGGCGCGCCATCGGGATACCGATCAACATGCTGCTGAGAATGAAACCCAGCGGCTCGAACAGCCCGGCGAAGATCAACAGCAGCACCACGCAGATGCCGATCTTGTTCAGTGTTTCACGGTCCAATTGCGGGTCGTCTTCGCTGTGCACGATCGGTGTCGGCCGAATCACCATGTAGACCAAGGCAAGGCTCATCAGGCCGAGCATCAGCAACGGGAAGGCACGGGGTCCTACGGGTTCATAGGAAAAAGCCGCTTGATACGGCCATGCCATCAGCGCCAGGCCAACACAGACCAATAGCAGCACCGAGGCAAAAATACGTTGAAAAAGCATGGCAAGCTCCTGGGCCGCGACCCCGTCGAGCGGGGCCGCAACCGCTAGAACAGAGGCGATCACTGAATCAGGCCGAACTCTTTGGCCAGCACTTTGTAGTCCGCGACCTGCTTCTTCACGTAGGCGTCCAGTTCCGGGCCAGTCATGGCAAACGGGAACAGTTCACGCTGATCGCGCAGCTTGGCGAACTCGTCGGACGCCAGCAGTTTGTCGAAGGAGTCTTTCCACCAGGCGTAGTCTTCATCGCTGACTTTTGGCCCCAGGTAGAAGCCGCGAACCACTGGCCAGACGATGTCGTAGCCTTGCTCCTTGGCGGTTGGAATGTCTTTCATTTCCGGCTCGTCCAGGCGCTTGTCGGAGAACACGGCCAGCAGGCGCATGTCACCGCTCTGGATGTGCGGCATGGAGTCGGAGATGTCAGTACTGCCAACCTGGATGTGACCACCGAGCAATGCGGTGGCGATCTCGCCGCCGCCTTCGAGGGCGACATAACGCAGGTCGCGCGGGTTGATCCCGGCGGCCTTGGCGATCAACGCGGTTTGCATCCAGTCCTGGCTGCCCACGGTGCCACCCGAACCGATGACAACGGAGCTAGGATCTTTCTTCAGTGCCTGAACCAGATCGTCCAGGGTCTTGTAGGGTGAATCGCTCTTCACCGCGATGGCACCGTAGCTGGTGCCGACCGCTGCCAGCCAGCGCACGGCATTTTCATCGAAGCGGCCGAACTTGCCTTGGGCCAGGTTCAGCAACGAGCCGCTGGACCACGCCACCAGTGTGCCGGCATCGGCCGGACGCTGGGCAACGACCGCGTTGTACGCCACGGCGCCAACGCCACCGGGCATGTACGTCACGCGCATCGGTTTGGTCAGCAGTTTTTCGTTGACCAGCGCGCTCTGCGCCAGTTTGCAGGTCAGGTCGAAGCCGCCGCCGGGCGAAGCCGGAGCAATGCATTCCGGGCGTTTGGGTTCGGCCATCAATTGGCCGGCAAACAGCATGCAACTGGCGGCGAGGGCGAAACGGCGCAGTGAGCGATTCATGGTTATCTCCACGGGAATTGTTGTTTTTGGGGATGTTTCAGGTGCGGCGATTTCGCGAGGCGCAGCCGAGATCGGTGCTGACACGCGCAAACAATAGGGTTCGGACAAAGGAGGGCGGCGTAGAAGCCTGAAGCTGTTTTGACAGCATGGCGCGATACCTCGGTTATTGTTCTTATTGGCGAAAACGCTTCGTGGCGTTTTTCGGGCGCTGCATTCAAAAGCGAGAAGCAATCGATGATCGGAATGGTCTGGCAGAAACATTCCGTAACTTGACTCTAACCAGCGAACCTTTCGCTAACCTTTCAATTGGCTTTCACCAGCCTTTCACTGTTTTTAGGGCTTCACAGCGACGGATGCGGCGGTAAACTCCGCGCGGTCGAACATCCCTGAATGAGGTAAAAATCCATGCGTGTTCTGCTCGTCGAAGACCACTTGCAGCTTGCCGAAAGTGTCGCTCAGGCGCTCAAGAGCACGGGACTGACCGTGGACGTGCTGCATGATGGCGTGGCCGCAGACCTGGCGCTTGGCAGCGAGGACTACGCCATGGCGATTCTCGACGTCGGCTTGCCACGCATGGATGGTTTTGAAGTGTTGGCGCGTTTGCGCGCACGCGGCAAGAACCTGCCGGTGCTGATGCTGACTGCCCGCAGCGACGTCAAGGACCGGGTTCATGGCCTCAACCTCGGCGCCGACGATTATCTGGCCAAACCTTTCGAATTGACCGAGCTTGAGGCCCGGGTCAAGGCTCTGTTGCGCCGCAGCGTGCTCGGTGGCGAACGCCAGCAAACCTGCGGTGTGCTCGCTTATGACCTGGATACTCGCCGTTTCACCCTCGCCAATGAACTGCTGACGTTGACCTCCCGCGAGCAGGCAGTGCTCGAAGCGCTGATCGCCCGTCCGGGGCGGGTGATGAGCAAGGAACAGTTGGCCTCCCAGGTGTTCGGCCTGGATGAAGAAGCCAGCCCCGACGCCATCGAAATCTACGTTCACCGATTGCGCAAGAAACTCGACGGCCAGCCGGTTGCCATCGTGACCTTCCGTGGGCTGGGCTACCTGCTGGAAAGCCGTGATGCATAAGCCCAGCAGTCTGCGCTGGCGGTTATTGTGGAACCTCGCGCTGTTGCTGGTGGTGTTGATGCTGGCCAGTGGTTTGAGCGCCTATTGGAACGGGCGCGAAGCCGCTGATACGGCGTACGATCGGACCTTGCTCGCCTCGGCGCGAACCATCGCCGCCGGTGTGTCCTCGCGCGATGGCACCCTCAGTGCCGATGTCCCTTATGTGGCCCTCGATACCTTCGCCTACGACAGCGCGGGGCGGATTTTCTATCTGGTCAACGACATCAATCAGAAGCTGATTTCCGGCTATGAGAATCTGCCGCCACCACCGCCGGGTACGCCTCGCACCGATGATTATCCAGCGCTGGCACGCTTCTACAACGCGACCTACCAGGGGCAGAACGTGCGGGTGGTCAGCCTGCTCAAACCGGTCAGCGAGCCGAACATGAACGGCATGGCAGAAATCCGCGTGGCTGAAACCGATGAAGCACGTGTCAGCATGGCTCGCAGCCTGGCGGCCGATACCCTGCTGCGTTTGGGCATGCTGGCGGTCGGTGCGCTGTTGATGGTGTGGTTTGCCGTGAGTGCTGCGTTGCGTCCACTGGAACGATTGCGCACGGCGGTAGAGGAGCGGCAACCCGACGACCTGCGGCCGTTACCGCTGGTGGAAGTGCAGCACGAATTGTGGCCGCTGGTGCGAGCGCTCAATCACTTCACCGAGCGCCTGCGCGGACAGTTTGAACGCCAGGCGCAGTTCATTGCCGACGCCGCCCATGAACTGCGCACGCCACTGGCGGCGCTCAAGGCGCGGTTGGAACTGGGGCTGCGTGCTCACGACCCCGAGACCTGGCGCACCACCCTGGAAACGGCGGCCCAGGGCACGGACCGCTTGACCCACTTGGCCAACCAGTTACTTTCGTTAGCGCGGGTCGAAAACGGTGCCCGAGCGATTGCCGAGGGTGGCGCGCAGTTGCTGGACCTGAGCCAGCTGGCTCGCGAACTCGGCATGGCCATGGCGCCGCTGGCCCACGCCCGTGGCGTCGCGTTGGCGCTGGAGGCAGATGAACCGGTCTGGCTTCGCGGTGAGCCAACACTGTTGAATGAGCTGCTGAGCAATCTGGTGGACAACGCCCTGGCCCACACGCCACCGGGCGGCAATGTGATCCTGCGGGTTTCGGCGCCTGCGGTGCTGGAAGTCGAGGACGATGGGCCAGGAATCCCTCTGGAAGAGCGCGACCGAGTGTTCGAGCGCTTTTACCGGCGCAACCAGCAAGTCGCCGGTTCGGGGTTGGGGTTGGCGATTGTCGGTGAAATTTGCCGGGCGCACCTGGCGCAGATCAGCCTGCATGATGGCGAGCAGGCGGGGCTGAAGGTGCGGGTGAGTTTTATTGCCGGTTAAAGGCGCGGCAGATCAATAGAACATCGACCTCGATTCTTCGAGATCGTCGCACATGGCCTTGTTTTGTGGGTCAATCCCCAGCTTTTTGAACGCCGGCACGCTGAACGCATCGATCCGAGCGATTGGGTGATCGGTGTCCTTGTAGCAATACAGGCTGGCGACCTGCACCAGGTCCACATAATCGACGTGGCCGGACTCGCGCTTGAAATCCAGGTACAACAACGGGACCTGTACCAGCATGTCTGGAAACTCCCAGACCCGCAGCAGCTTTTCGCCCAACACCGGGTGGATATGGTCAATGACGTGGTTCAGGCTGACCGGGTCGGACAGCAGCTCGTAGTGATCTTCGGCGTAGGTCAGGATGGGCAATACGCCAATCTGATGCACCAGCCCGCCGAGTGCGGCCTGATCGGGCTTGAGTTGCGTGTAACTGCGGCACAGCGCATAGCTGACGCCGGCGATCTCCAGGCTTTTGCGCCAGACGTCGCGCATTTTTTTCTCCACCACTTCAGAACTGGCGTGAAAAATCTGCTCCATGACCAGGCCAATCGCCAGGTTGCTGCTGTAGTTGACGCCCAGGCGAGTAATGGCCGTGTGCAGGTCAGTGACTTCCTGTGTGGCGCGCAGCAGCGGGCTGTTGACCACCTTGATCAGTCGCGCAGACAGCGCGGCGTCACGGCCGATCACCTTGCTCAGGTTACTGACACTGATTTCCGGATCTTCAGCGGCCTTGCGAATTTGCATGGCCACTTCCGGTAACGTTGGCAGAACCAGGTCATCGTTATCGATGGCCTCAACCAAATCCTGTTGGATCTTATCCGCCAGCTCACTCATTTCTGTTCTCTAGGTGTTGCGACAAGTGTTGCCGTTAACGCTGGATTTCGCGATCGCGATCCAAATCGTACGGCAGGTCGAGCAAGTGCAGGGCTGGCCCATTGAGTGCGCCCAGATGGATGTCACCGCTTTCTGCCGCTTCGGCTTGCAGCACGGCCAGAAGTTCAATGCTGTTCTCGGTATTCGCGGCAATCACGACTTCGCCAATGGAACTGTTGTGGGTCGCAGAATACAACGCGACGCCAGGCTCCGGTAACTGATCGGCTGCGAGGCTCAAGCGATACAAGCGGCGCTTGAGTTTGCCCAGGTACTGCATGCGCGCGACGATTTCCTGGCCGGTGTAGCAACCCTTTTTGAAACTGACGCCACCGACCGCCTGAAGGTTGAGCATCTGCGGAATGAACAGTTCGCGTGTGCCGGCCATGACCTGGCCGATCCCTGCGCGGATCTGGCCCAGCAGCCATTGGTTGAGATCACCTTCGGCCAGCAGGGCGGTCAACTGACCCTTGATGGCGTCAGCCTGATCGGCGGCCACCCAGAGTTCGGCACGTTGCGGTGAAACGCGAATGGCGATCAATTGACCATTACGCGCCACGCTGTCGGTCTCGGCTGGCAGTTCCACGCCCAGGCCGATCAGGGCGGCATCGCCCTGGTCGAGGCCGAAGCGCACCCAGGCCGCGCTTTCATCGGTCAGCTTCGACTTGGAGAACACGGCATACTTTTTCAGGTCCGCCAGCTGTGGTTCCAGCAACTCACTGGCCATGGCCATGAGCACGCCGTCGCCTTGCAGCAGGATGCGGAAGCTCGATTGCATCCGACCCTTCTGCGTGCAACGGGCGCCGAGACTGGCCCGGGCGTCGCTCAGGTAATTGAGGTTGCAGGTCAACTGGCCTTGCAGGAACTTGGCGGCATCCGCGCCGCGGACCGCGAGAACGCCTTCGTGAGAGAGGGTGCAGAAAAAAGCAGAATCGGCCATGGGACATCGCAGGGTGAAAAGTCTGAGGGACATCATAAGGGCGCGCCCATGAAATGGATAGTTCACAAAAGGTCGAGGGAGACCGACCAAAGCCGACTGTTCGACGCAGGCCAGGCCTGTATACTTGCCGCCTATTTGAGGAGCGCTCCATGGTCGAAGATGTTGAACTCAATCGCCTCTACTGGCATAGCCGTCGCGGCATGCTTGAACTTGACGTGTTGCTGGTGCCATTCGTGAAGGAGGTCTATCCGCACCTCAACGAGGTTGATCGCGCCTGCTACGTCAGGTTGCTCGAATGCGAAGACCAGGACATGTTCGGCTGGTTCATGGAGCGCAGTGAATCCGAGGATCCGGAGCTTCAGCGCATGGTTCGCATGATCCTGGATCGTGTCCAGCCCAAGTAATACCTTCGAATGCCGCTGGCATGCCTCACGGCAGTTGCTGGCGGCGTATTTACTGGCCCAGCTGTTCGCGCTGGGTGCCTTGTCCCTTCTCGACATACCGCTCTGGGCCAGTTTGCCGGCTGCATTGTGCTGCCTGGTTCACGGAGTCTGGGTTTTGCCCAGGCAGATACTGCTGACACATGTTCGAGCCTTCTGCGGCTTGCGTCGCGATGCCGATGGCTGGCAGCTGTGGAACCAGGCGCAGGGCTGGCAGGCGGTGCAACTGCGACCCGATAGCCTAGCGTTGCCATTGATCGTGGTGCTGCGTTTTCGTCTGCGTGGTGAGCGGCGGGTGCGGGCGATTTGCGTTCCCCGGGACTCGCTGGCGTCGGATCTGCACCGACGCCTGCGAGTGCGCCTTACCTTCAGTCGACGTAGGTGGGCGGCACCAGAATAGTGTCCAGCGCCACCTGCAGCATGTTCGGATAGTCGAGGGTGTAATGCAGACCGCGGCTTTCCTTGCGTTCCATGGCTGAAAGGATCATCAGCTCGGCTACCTGGGCCAGGTTACGCAGCTCGATCAAATCGCGGCTGACCTTGTAGTTACTGTAGAACTCGTCGATTTCGTCCAGCAACAGCTGCACGCGGTGCTGCGCCCTTTGCAGGCGCTTGTTGGTGCGCACGATGCCAACGTAGTCCCACATGAAGCGCCGAAGCTCATCCCAGTTGTGGGCGATGATCACGTCTTCATCCGAGTCGGTCACCTGGCTGGCGTCCCACACGGGCAGGGCGACGGGCATGGAGATCTGCGGCAATTGCTCGAGAATGTCCGACGCCGCTGATCGCGCATAGACGAAACACTCCAGGAGCGAATTACTGGCCATGCGGTTGGCGCCATGCAGGCCTGTGAAACTGGTTTCGCCAATCGCATACAAACCCGGCACGTCGGTGCGACCCTGTTGGTCGACCATCACGCCGCCGCAGGTGTAATGCGCGGCGGGCACCACGGGGATCGGCTGTTTGGTGATGTCGATGGAGAACTCGAGGCATCGCTCGTAGACGGTCGGGAAGTGGGCCTTGATGAACGATTCCGGCTTGTGGCTGATGTCCAGATAGACACAATCGATGCCGAGCCGCTTCATCTCATGGTCGATCGCCCGGGCGACGATATCCCGTGGGGCCAGTTCTGCGCGCGAGTCGAAACGCTGCATGAAACGCTCGCCATTGGGTAGCTTCAGGTGTGCGCCTTCGCCCCGCAGCGCTTCGGTGACCAGGAAGCTCTTGGCTTGCGGGTGATACAGGCAAGTGGGGTGAAACTGGTTGAACTCCAGGTTCGCCACCCGGCAACCGGAACGCCAGGCCATGGCGATGCCATCGCCGCAGGCGCCGTCCGGGTTACTGGTATAGAGATAGACCTTGGCGGCGCCGCCAGAGGCAAGGATCACGAAGCGCGCGCCGTACGTGTCGACTTCGCCGGTGCCGCGATTGAGCACATAGGCGCCGAGGCAACGATCGCCTTCCAGGCCCAGGCGCTTCTGCGTGATCAAATCGACAGCGACCCGCTGTTCCAGCAGCTCGATGTTGGGTCGTTGCCGGGCTTTGTCGAGCAGGGTCCGAAAGATTGCCGCACCCGTCGCGTCGGCCGCATGAATGATGCGCCGGTGGCTGTGGCCGCCTTCACGGGTCAGGTGAAACTCGAAACCGCCGTCCTCGTTGCCGGCATGATCATCACGGGTGAACGGTACGCCCTGGTCGATCAGCCATTGAATCGCTTCCTTGCTGTGCTCGACGGTAAAACGCACAGCGTCTTCATGACACAGTCCGCCGCCGGCATTGAGAGTGTCATCGACGTGGGATTCGACGGTATCTGTGTCGTCCAGAACCGCAGCGACGCCGCCCTGGGCCCAGAACGTCGAACCATTGGCAAGGTCGCCTTTGCTCAATACGGCAATGCGCAAATGACCGGGCAAGGTCAGCGCAAGGCTCAAACCGGCAGCGCCGCTGCCAATGACCAGAACATCGTGTTGAAACTGTTGGCTCATTTCAGGATTCCGCTCAAAGCGACCCGGGTCGGGTAGGCGCCAGACTTGCCTGGGCGAGTCGGGCAGCCACACAGCCCACTAGTATATAGAGGGGGGAGCGGCACAATAGCCGGGCATACATGGCATTGTGAAACTACAGTGACAGGATCAGTCTGACGGTTCGTCGGACGATTTTGCGCTCCATTCGGCGGCCAGGCGACTGTATCGTGGATTTAACAGAATTTTTCCACCCAGGGTTGCACAATATCCGAGTTGCACTGTTACAAATAATTGGAACTTTTGCCAAAGGCTCAAGATCAATAGTCCGTTGCCTGAATCAAGGGACAGCGTCGGCGCCAGTGCGGGATTGCGGTTGGATCCACATTGTCGAATTCGATGACAAGATAATTCGCGCGGCCGGGGTACACCCGAGCTGCGCTTTTCGTGCGTGCCAGTTCAGAGCCCGCAGGAAACTTGCTTGGAGGGGAGAACTTTTGCGAAAAGCCCGAGTCTATGTTTGCAAGTCTGGCCGATTAGCCATGCAAGCTTCCTCCGAGCGTATCGAGGAGAGTTCATGCTAACCCAGGAAGAGGATCAGCAGCTGGTCGAACGCGTTCAGCGCGGCGACAAGCGGGCTTTCGATCTGCTAGTGCTGAAATACCAGCACAAAATTCTCGGGTTGATCGTGCGTTTTGTGCACGACACCCATGAAGCCCAGGACGTGGCGCAGGAAGCCTTCATCAAGGCATACCGTGCACTTGGAAATTTTCGCGGGGACAGCGCGTTTTATACGTGGCTTTACCGCATCGCCATTAACACGGCGAAAAACTATCTGGTTTCACGCGGCCGTCGGCCGCCGGATAGCGATGTCAGTTCCGAGGATGCAGAGTTCTACGATGGCGATCATGGCCTCAAGGATCTCGAGTCGCCAGAACGGGCTTTGCTGCGGGATGAGATCGAAGGCACCGTCCATCGGACCATTCAGCAACTGCCAGAAGATTTGCGTACGGCGTTAACTTTACGTGAATTTGATGGTCTGAGTTACGAGGACATTGCGAGCGTCATGCAATGTCCGGTGGGTACCGTGCGCTCCCGGATTTTCCGCGCTCGGGAGGCCATCGACAAAGCCCTGCAGCCGTTGTTGCAGGAAAACTAGAGACAGCGGCGACAGCCAAGAGAGGAACGCCATGAGTCGTGAAGCCCTGCAGGAATCGCTGTCCGCAGTGATGGATAACGAAGCGGACGAATTGGAATTGCGTCGGGTATTGAATGCCATTGACGATGTTGAAACCCGTGAGACCTGGGCTCGTTATCAAATCGCTCGGGCAGCGATGCACAAGGATCTGCTGCTTCCACGTCTGGACATCGCTGCGGCAGTTTCCGCTGCGCTGGCTGATGAAGCCGTGCCGGCAAAAACTTCCCGTGGTCCATGGCGCAGCCTGGGTCGTCTGGCGGTTGCAGCTTCGGTAACCGTTGCCGTTCTGGCCGGTGTCCGCCTGTACAACCAGGACGAAATTGCCGGGGTCGAGCTGGCCCAGCAGTCCACTCAGCCGGGGCTGGCCGTTCCTCAGGTCAAGGGTCCAGCTGTATTGGCAGGCTATACTGAAAGTTCGGAAGCACCTGGCCCTATGGCCAACGGCGTGTTGCAAGGTCAGCCGGGCTGGCACGACCAGCGGTTGCCTGGTTACTTGCGCCAACATGCTCAACAGGCTGCAATGAAAGGTACTGAGAGCGCGCTTCCCTACGCTCGTGCCGCAAGCCTGGAAAACCGTTAAGGAGGATCATGCGCGCCATACCTCTACTTTCGCTTCTGCTCAGTGGCTGGTTCATTGTTCCAGCCCACGCCGATGACGCTCAGGACTGGTTGACCCGTCTTGGGAAGGCCGAGCAACAGCAAAGCTTTCACGGTACTTTTGTTTACGAGCGTAACGGTAGTTTTTCTACCCATGATATCTGGCATCGCGTCCAGGATGGCAAAGTCCGCGAGCGGATCCTCCAGCTCGACGGCTCTGCCCAGGAAGTCGTACGTGTTGATGGGCATACTCAATGCGTCAGCGGTCTGATGATGGCGGGGCTTGGGGACTCTCCCAATTCCGCCGCTCGTACACTCGATTCTCAAAAGCTTAAAAACTGGTATGACCTTGCCGTCATTGGCAAATCGCGCGTGGCCGGGCGACCGGCCGTGATCGTGTCCCTCAAACCGCGTGACCAGCATCGCTACGGATTTGAGCTGCATCTGGACAAAGAAACCGGCCTTCCCCTCAAATCGTTGCTGCTCAACGACAAGGGGCAGTTGCTGGAGCGGTTCCAGTTCACCGAACTGAACACCGCCGATGTGCCTTCCGACAACGACTTGCAGGCCGGCCCGGATTGCAAAGCCGTCGCTGCCGAGAGTGACAAGGCTTCTGCGGTCAAGACCGCGCAAAGCTGGCGTTCGGATTGGTTGCCCGCAGGCTTTGAACTCACCAGCAGCACATCGCGAAAAGACCCCGAGACCAAGACTCAGGTCAGCAGCCTGATGTATGACGATGGTCTGGCGCGTTTTTCGGTGTTTCTAGAGCCTTTGAATGGCGCTGCTGTGGTTGATACTCGTACGCAGCTCGGCCCGACTGTCGCCGTCTCACGACGCCTGACCACCCCTGATGGCGACATGATGATCACGGTGGTCGGTGAGATCCCCATCGGTACCGCAGAACGGATCGCGCTCTCCATGCGCACCAACGCCACCGCGACCCAGTAGTGAGCCGGTAGCGAAATGTTTGGTGAGCATTTCCGTTTGCAAATCCCCCTGATTTTTTTTATAGGTCAGAGCCTCACGGCTCTGGCCTTGTTTGTTGTTCCCCGAACACCGGCGTATCGTTCCCGGTGTTCCTTGATCCATATCGCTTAACCATGCTCGTCTTACCGGGAGCCGTATGTCGATACCACGCTTGAAATCTTACCTCTCCATTTTCGCGACCGTGCTGGTGCTCGGTCAGGCGGTGGCAGCCCAAGCCGTCGAACTGCCTGACTTTACCCAACTGGTGGAGCAGGCCTCACCTGCCGTCGTGAACATCAGCACCACTCAGAAACTGCCTGATCGTCGAGTCAGCGAGCAGATGCCGGACCTTGAAGGTCTGCCGCCGATGCTGCGCGAGTTCTTCGAACGCGGCATGCCACAGCAGCGCTCGCCGCGCGGTGGTCGTCAGCGTGAAGCCCAGTCGCTGGGTTCGGGCTTCATCATCTCGTCTGATGGTTACATCCTCACCAACAATCATGTGATCGCGGATGCTGACGAAATCCTCGTTCGTCTCGCCGACCGCAGTGAGATGAAAGCCAAGTTGATCGGCACCGATCCACGTTCCGACGTGGCCTTGCTGAAAATCGAAGGCAAGGATCTGCCAGTGCTGAAACTGGGCAAATCCCAGGACCTGAAGGCGGGTCAGTGGGTCGTCGCCATCGGTTCACCTTTCGGATTTGACCATACCGTGACCCAAGGTATCGTCAGTGCGGTTGGCCGCAGCCTGCCGAACGAAAACTACGTGCCTTTCATCCAGACAGACGTGCCGATCAACCCGGGTAACTCCGGTGGCCCGCTGTTCAACCTGTCGGGCGAAGTGGTGGGGATCAACTCGCAGATCTACACCCGTTCCGGTGGCTTCATGGGCGTATCGTTCGCCATCCCGATCGACGTGGCGATGGACGTTTCCAACCAGCTGAAAAGCGGTGGCAAGGTCAGCCGTGGCTGGTTGGGCGTGGTGATCCAGGAAGTGAACAAGGATCTGGCCGAGTCGTTCGGTCTCGATAAACCAGCCGGTGCGCTGGTTGCACAGATTCAGGACGACGGTCCGGCGGCCAAGGGTGGCTTGCAGGTCGGCGACGTGATTCTGAGCATGAACGGCCAGCCGATTGTCATGTCTGCCGACCTGCCGCATCTGGTCGGCGCGTTGAAGGCCGGTGCCAAGGCCAATCTGGAAGTCATCCGCGAAGGCAAGCGCAAGAATGTCGAGCTGACGGTGGGTGCTATCCCGGATGAAGACTCAGAGAAAGCCACTCTGGACAAATCGAAAGCCGAGCGCAGCAGCAATCGCCTGGGCGTGTCCGTGGCCGAACTGACCGACGAGCAGAAGAAATCCTACGACCTCAAAGGCGGTGTGATGATCAAGGAAGTCCAGGACGGCCCTGCTTCGCTGATCGGCCTGCAACCAGGCGACATCATCACTCACCTGAACAATCAGGCGATTGGTTCGGCCAAGGAGTTCACCGACATCGCCAAGGCGCTGCCGAAGAACCGTTCTGTGTCGATGCGCGTCCTGCGTCAGAATCGCGCCAGCTTCATCACCTTCAAACTGGCTGAATAAACCGGTTGTTGGCTGAACGAAAAACCGCCTCGAAAGAGGCGGTTTTTTTTTGAGTTCCTGTAGGAGCGAGCTTGCTCGCGATGGTCGTGAACGATAAAGGGGGGTATCTGATATCTCTCGGTGTCTGTGATTCCATCGCGAGCAAGCTCGCTCCTACAGGGGGCGTTTAGCCCATCATGTCCTTGATCATGCGCTCCTGCTCCATCAGCTCCCGTTGGCGTGCGTCGATGCGCGACGACAACGGGAAGTTGGTGCCGGCCTTGCGTTTGGCGAAGTCCAGTTGCTGGATGGCCTGGCGGTAGTCTCCGACCAGGGCAAAGTACTCGGCGCGAGCCTGATGCAGGCCGATGATGTTTCCAGACAGGCCACGGGTTTCCGCCACCATGTACCAAATGTCCGGATCGTCGGGGCGAGTCTTCAGCAGGCCTTCCAGCGCCTTCTCGGCGTCGGGTGCACGGTTCTGCTTGAGCAACAGATCGACACGCGTCTGATTCAGCGGGTAGTTGCCGGGATACTGGGTGAGCATCCGCTCAACCCGGCTCTGGGCGTCCGGCAGGCGATTGTTGGTGATGTCCAGGTCGATCTGGGCGAGGTTGTAGATGATCTCGTTCGGCGACTTGGCCAGCAGCAGCTTGAGATTTTCCCGTGCCTCATTGAGTTGGCCGCCCTTGATCTGCGCGATGGCCAAGCCGTAGCGTGCGACATCGTTTTTCGGGTTTTCGTCCAGCTGGGCGCGGAAGCGTTTTGCGCCCAGGCCAGGAGTTTCTTCGTAGATCAACTGGACCCGTGCCCGAATCAGCTGATAGCGCATGCTGTCTTCGATGCCGCCCGGCTTGGCTTGCTCGGCACGGTTGCGGGTGTCGGCAATACGCGATTCGGTGACCGGGTGAGTCAGCAGGAATTCCGGAGGCTTGGCGTCGAAACGATACTGACGCGACAGACGCTCGAACATGGTCGGCATCGAGCGGGGGTCATAACCGGCCTTTTCCAGATTGAGGATGCCGATACGGTCGGCCTCCTGTTCATTCTGGCGCGAGAAACGGCGTTGTTCCTGGATTGCAGCGGCCTGCGTACCGGCAATGGCGGCGATGCCGGCGTCGCCAGCGCCCGCCGCCGCAATCACGATGCCGGCCAGTAGCGCCGCCATCATCGGCACTTGCATGCGTTGCTGGGCTTCGACGCCCCGAGCGAAGTGGCGTTGTGACAAGTGCGCCAGTTCGTGGGCGAGTACCGAGGCGTATTCGCCTTCAGTCTGGGCATTGAGGAATAGACCGCCGTTGACGCCGACAATCCCGCCTGGCGCGGCGAAGGCGTTGAGTTGCGGACTGTTGATCAGGATGAACTCCAGGCGCCGGTCGTTGAGCTGGCTGGTTTCCGCCAGGCGGTAGACGCTGGTTTCGACGTAATCCTTGAGCTGCGGATCGTTGAGTTGGGCTACTTGGCTGCGCAGCAGTGCGAGCCAGGCACGACCCAGCTGGTGTTCCTGTTGTGGCGAGACAATGGCAGAGCTGGCGTCACCGAGTGACGGCAGGTCGTCGGCGAAGCCCGGTGAGGCGAGCAGGCAAGCGAGCGTCAGCAGGGTAGGGCGCAAAAAAGTCATGCACAAAGCCTTAGTCGACAAAGTCCTTACTGTAGCCGGACAGGCCGCTTCGGACCAGATATTCTAAGCCGCTCGACCACTGTCCCCGGAATAGCGCAATGACCGATGCTGTAGCCCATGATGCCGAACTGGATGCCAGCGGCCTTAATTGCCCGTTGCCGCTGCTCAAGGCCAAGCTGGAACTCAATCGCATGGCCAGCGGTGCGGTGCTCAAGGTGATCGCCACTGACGCGGGGTCACAGCGTGACTTTCGCACCTTTGCCCGATTGGCCGGTCACACCCTGCTGCGTGAAGAAGATGAAGCGGGCGTTTACCGTTACTGGTTGAAAAAAGCCTGAAAACCGCTGCGTTCCTTGTTAAGGATTATTGATGTTCAAAGTGTTGCGCGACTGGATTCAGCGTTACTTCTCCGATGAAGAGGCGGTGGTGCTGGCGGTCCTGCTGTTTCTGGCGTTCACCGCCGTACTTACCCTGGGCGGCATGCTGGCGCCGGTGCTCGCAGGGATGGTGCTGGCGTATCTGATGCAGGGGTTGGTGGTCGCGCTGGAGCGGCTGCGCGTGCCGGGTGGCGTGGCCGTAGGCTTGGTATTCGCGCTGTTCATGGGCGTATTGCTGGTGTTCATCGTGGTGGTGGTTCCGTTGCTTTGGCATCAGTTGATCACGCTGTTCAACGAGTTGCCGGGGATGCTCGCTAAATGGCAGTCGCTGCTGTTACTGCTGCCTGAGCGATATCCGCACCTGGTGTCTGACGAGCAAGTGTTGCAGGCCATCGAGGTGGCGCGGGGCGAGATCGGCAAGTTCGGTCAATGGGCGCTGACGTTCTCGCTGTCGAGCCTGCCGCTGCTGGTCAACATCATGATCTACTTGGTGCTGGTGCCGATCCTGGTGTTCTTCTTTCTCAAAGACCGGGAAATGATTGGCCACTGGGTCCGTGGCTATCTGCCCCGCGAGCGCACGTTGATCACCCGGGTCGCGCATGTCATGAATCGCCAGATTGCCAACTATATTCGCGGCAAGGTCATCGAGATCCTCATCTGCGGCGGCGTGACTTACATTGGTTTCGTCGTGTTGGGGCTCAACTACGCGGCGTTGTTGGCGCTGCTGGTGGGCATTTCGGTCGTGGTGCCTTACGTGGGCGCCGTAGTGGTGACCGTGCCGGTGCTGCTGATCGCCTTGTTCCAATGGGGGTGGAGCGATCAGTTCATCTATCTGATGGCGGTCTACGGGATCATTCAGACGCTGGACGGCAACGTGCTCGTGCCATTGCTGTTTTCCGAAGCGGTCAACCTGCACCCGGTGGCGATCATCTGCGCGGTGTTGTTGTTTGGCGGGCTTTGGGGGTTCTGGGGGGTGTTCTTTGCGATTCCCCTGGCGACCTTGTTCAAGGCTGTGCTGGATGCCTGGCCGAGGAAGGAGCCGGCGGTGGCGCCGTTGCTTTGATTCTGCGGTGAGGCTGTTGGCCTCATCGCGAGCAAGCTCGCTCCTACAGGGGAATGCGATCAACTGTAGGAGCGAGCTTGCTCGCGATAGCGGTGTCCGCAGGACGCCGCTAAATCAGGCTTTGTTCAAAGCCTGCGCCGCCGCCAAAACAGCATCCACATGCCCCGGCACCTTCACGCCACGCCATTCCTGGCGCAACACACCGTTCTTGTCGATCAGAAAGGTGCTGCGATCCACGCCCAGGTATTCCTTGCCATACAGCTTTTTCAGTTTGATCACATCAAACAGCTGGCACAGCGCCTCTTCCTTGTCACTGATCAGTTCGAAGGTGAAGCCCTGCTTGGCCTTGAAGTTCTCGTGGGATTTGAGGCTGTCGCGGGACACGCCGAACACTTCGGTGTTGGCGGCTTTAAAGGCCTCGAGCTGGTCGCGAAAGCCCTGGCCCTGGGTCGTGCAGCCTGGTGTGCTGTCCTTGGGGTAGAAATAGATCACCACCTGCTTGCCCTTGAGGCTGGCCAGGTTGATGGTCTGCCCGCCGGTGGCAGGTGCTTCGAAGTCGGCAACCGGTTGGTCGATGGCTACGGCCATAAAAGCTTCCTTACATTGGATTCTGTGGGCGCCATGGTTCGATCAGGGCATCCAGGTTCAGCGCATCGGCGAAATCCAGGAACTGGTCGCGCAACCAGCTGATTTGCACCCCGGCCGGCAGCGTCACGGTAAAAGTGGCGTTGAGCATGGTACCGCCAGTCTGTGGCGCCTGGTACGTGTCGCAGGTCAGGTTTTCCAGCTCGACGTTGTGGTCCATGAAGAACTGGCACAGCTCGTTGATGATGTCCGGCCGATAGGCCGAGCTGACGTAGGCGACGTAAGGCAGGGCCTGGGGACGGTTTTCCAGGGCGGCACTGCGCACCACGTTGACGGTGAAGGCGTGCCGTTTGGACAGCACAGGAAGCAGGCCTTCCAGGCGTGCCAGGGCGTCCCAGCTACCGGAAACTTCAAGGACCAGCGCACTGCATTCGCCGTGGCGGGTGAGACGCGAGGTGACCACGGCGCAGCGGTTTTCATGGCTGGCGCGGCACAGGACGTTCGTCAGCTCCATGGGGTTGGCGCCGAGGGCACTGATGACAAGGAATTGTTCGCGAACTGTGGGGGTGGACATGCAGCGTTCCTAAAACGATGAGCGGTCGGGACTTCCAAAGGCTTTTTTGACCGGGGCGAGCCTGTATATGCAAACTCGGAAAAACCGAGCCCCAGGGTTGCAACGTGCTCCGGTATGGCGGGAGCGGGGGCTGGCAACGCTGGATCGGGGCTGGAAATGCCGAAAATGGAGGCTGGAACCCGGCGTGCGAGCTTGTCAGTAACGATCAAAGTCTGAAGGGTAGCGAAAAGCGGCGCCAAGGGGAATGGCGGCAGCGCAGTACTTCGCTTGTGCAAGCATCTTGGCGCCAGTACCATTACGGCTCTCTTTTTCCGGCAGGAGCGGTTGCATGATTGCGGGCAGTATGGTGGCACTGGTCACACCAATGGATGCACAGGGTCGTCTCGACTGGGACAGCCTGAGCAAACTGGTGGACTTTCACCTGCAAAACGGCACCCACGCCATCGTGGCGGTCGGCACCACAGGTGAATCGGCGACGCTCGACGTCAACGAACACATCGAAGTGATCCGCTACGTGGTCAAGCAGGTGGCAGGGCGCATTCCGGTCATTGCCGGCACTGGCGCCAACTCGACCCGCGAAGCCATCGAACTGACCACCAACGCCAAGACCGCTGGCGCCGATGCCTGCCTGCTCGTAACACCGTACTACAACAAGCCGACCCAGGAAGGCCTGTACCAGCACTTCAAGGCTATTGCCGAAGCCGTCGACATCCCGCAGATCCTCTATAACGTGCCTGGCCGTACCGCGTGCGACATGCAGGCCGAGACGGTCATCCGCCTGTCGACCGTGAAAAACATCATCGGTATCAAGGAAGCCACCGGCGACCTGGACCGCGCCAAAGCCATCATCGACGGCGTCAGCAAAGATTTCATCGTGCTGTCGGGTGACGATGCCACGGCGGTGGAACTGATCCTGCTGGGCGGCAAGGGCAACATCTCGGTCACCGCGAACGTCGCCCCACGCGACATGGCGGACCTGTGCAACGCGGCACTGAAAGGCGATGCCGTGACTGCCCGGGCGATCCATGAAAAGCTGATGCCGCTCAATAAAACCCTGTTTATCGAATCCAACCCTATCCCCGTGAAATGGGCGCTGCATGAGATGGGCCTGATGCCGGACGGTATCCGTCTGCCGCTCACCTGGCTCAGCGCGGCCTGTCACGAACCGCTGCGGCAGGCCATGCGCCAGTCCGGCGTCCTGGTTTAATTGAGGAAGCATTACGCATGAAGCGATTGGCCGGACTTTCCGCACTTGCCTTGATTATCTCCAGCACCAGTGGCTGTGGATGGATCTGGGGCCCGGAAGGTTATTTCCGCGACCGTGGTAGCGACTACCTGGAAGCGCAACAGACTGCACCTATGCAATTGCCACCGGACGTGACGACCGCCAAGCGCCTGGATCCGCTGTTGCCGATCCCGCGCAACGTGGCCGACGACACCGCCAAGGGCGAGTACATCGTCCCTCGTCCGCAGCCGCTGTCCGCCGCGGCTGATGCCAGTGCCTACTCGCTGCAGAAAACCGGCGACTCTCGCTGGATCGTGGCTCAGAACCCACCGGCCGAAGCCTGGCCAGTGGCTGTTCAGTTCTTTCAGGACAACGGTTTCCGCCTGGATGAACAGCGTCCGCAAACCGGTGAATTCACCACCACCTGGCAGCGTTCCGATGAGCTGTCCGCGGCTATCGGCAAACGCTTGAGCGCCGCCGGTGTCGCTGCTGACAGCGAAACCCGCGTGCGGGTGCGCATCGAGCCGGGCGTGCAGCGCAACACCAGCGAAATCTATGTGGTGAGCGCCGAACGTCCCGCCGGCAGCACCGCTGATGTGGAATTCACCAACCGTTCGGTCAACACCGGCCTGGACGCAGCCTTGGTCGACGACATGTTGGCGAGCATGAGCCGTATCTCCGAGAAGGGCGGTTCGGTGTCCATGCTGGCTTCCCGTGATTTTGACGCACCAAGCCGTGTCAGCCTGACCGAAGACGGTAGCGGCAACCCTGTCCTGAACGTGGGCAACGACCTGGATCGTGCCTGGTCGAGCGTGGGTCGTGCACTGGAGCAAGGCGAATGGCGCGTTGAAGACATCAACCGCAGCCTGGGCCTGTACTACATCAACTTGTCCGAAAAGGCCGAGAAGAAAGACGACAAGCCTGGTTTCTTCAGCAGTCTGTTTGGCAGTGGTCCAAGCAAGGAAGAGATCGAAGCCCGTGCCGAGCGTTATCAGGTTCGCCTGAGCAAGGTCGGCGAAAACGTCGAAGTCACCGTCGAGAAAAACATCAACACCGTGGCGCCGGCTGACGTGGCGCGCAAAGTGTTGAGCGTGATTCAGGACAACTTGGGCTGATCACATGCGTTTTGCCGTTCTCGGCAGCGGTAGCCAAGGGAACGGCACGCTGATAGCCAGCGCTGAAACCTATGTGCTGGTCGATTGTGGTTTCTCCCTGCGGGAAACCGAAAAACGCCTGTTGCGCCTGGGTGTAAATCCGGCGCAACTGAGCGCGATACTCGTGACCCACGAGCATGCCGACCACGTGCATGGCGTGGGTTTGCTGTCTCGGCGCTACAATCTGCCTGTCTACCTCAGTCGCGGGACCTTGCGCGGGATGCGCAAACCCATTGAGCCTGCGGGCTTGCTGGCAGGTGGCGAGCAACTGCAGATCGGTCACCTGAACGTCGATGTCATTGCCGTGGCTCACGATGCACAGGAACCGACGCAATATGTGTTCAGCGATGGTGAGCGCCGCTTCGGCCTGCTGACCGACCTGGGCTCCTACTGCAACAAGGTGCTGGACGGCTATAGCGACCTCGATGCGTTGATGATCGAGGCCAACCATTGCCGGGACATGCTGGCTCGCGGTCACTACCCCTACTTTCTCAAGCAGCGGGTGGGCGGCGAACTGGGACATTTGAACAACCACCAGGCGGCATTCCTGGTGGCCGAGTTGGGCTGGCAAGGCCTGCAACACCTGGTCCTGGCCCATCTGAGCAGCAAGAACAACCTGCCGCAGCTGGCCCGGCAATGTTTTGTCGACACCCTCGGGTGCGACCCCGACTGGCTGCAACTGGCCGATCAAGATTCAGGGCTCGACTGGCGACACATCGCCTAGCCCATCTACTTAGCAAGCGGAGCCCATCATGGAAAAACGTGAAGAACTCTACCGCGGCAAAGCCAAATCGGTTTACAAGACCGACGACGCTGACCGTCTGATCCTGCTGTTTCGCAACGACACCTCGGCGTTCGACGGCAAGCGCATCGAACAGCTCGACCGCAAGGGCATGGTGAACAACAAGTTCAACGCCTTCATCATGCAAAAGCTCGAAGCTGCCGGCGTGCCGACCCAGTTCGACAAGCTGCTGGGCGACAACGAGTGCCTGGTCAAGAAGCTGGACATGATTCCGGTCGAGTGCGTCGTGCGTAACTACGCCGCCGGCAGCCTGGTCAAGCGCCTGGGCGTCGAAGAGGGCATGAAGCTCAACCCTTACACCTTCGAGCTGTTCCTGAAGGACGACGCCAAGGGCGACCCGTTCATCAACGAATCCCACGTCGTGGCCTTCGGCTGGGGCACCGCCGAGCAACTGGCACGCATGAAAGAACTGTCGCTCAAGGTCAACGAGATTCTGAGCAAACTGTTCGACGACGCCGGCCTGCTGCTGGTCGACTTCAAGCTTGAATTCGGCGTGTTCAGCGACGGTTCCATCGTCCTGGGCGACGAATTTAGCCCGGACGGCTGCCGCCTGTGGGACAAGGACACCAAGAAGAAGATGGACAAGGACCGCTTCCGTCAGGGCCTCGGTGACGTTATCGAAGCCTACGAAGAAGTCGCCAACCGTCTGGGCGTACCGCTTTAATCGACGCAAGCATCTGATAGCACGGAAAAATTTCGCTTGGGGGGTTCGCTTCCGACGAAAGTGTTGTTATGATGCGCGCCGTTGGAGAGATGCCAGAGTGGCCGAATGGGACGGATTCGAAATCCGTTGTACCTTCGCGGGTACCTAGGGTTCGAATCCCTATCTCTCCGCCATTACATAGAAAAAGCCCCGTAGCTGAGAAGTTACGGGGCTTTTTTGTTTTTGGTGTTTTTTCGGTTTGACCACTCCGATAGGGATCCCTGTCGGCGGGAGCTATAACACAACGTTAATACTGATATTACCGACCACCGACTAGCGTATACGACATCATTGCGCGCATATCGTGGAGCATCTCTGCCGCCTGCCTGAGGATGGCAATGACTTCCTTGTTTTGTGTATCGTCGTGGGAATATGCCTGGACTACTTCACCATCATTATTGAGCATCAGCATGGCTTTTACCGCCGGGCCATCGCTGTGCATTCGCTCCACCAAAGATTCGACTTCATCGCGTCGAATTGTGGATTTCTGACTGTCTCGCTCAGTATCTTTCGTAACCGGGTAGCGGAAGAACGTGCTCGACGAGTCGGTCTGTTCGATCGCTGCTATCCATTCATCTAACTCCGTAGGTAGCGTCCAATATTCAGGGAGTGTCCCTGGAATAAGTGATAGCGGCTCGGCTAAGGCAGCAAGAAGCGTGTGAAACTCGGTGTACAGGGGGGCAAGATTATGAACGTTATACAAGGGCTTTCGCTTCTGTCCTACCAAGACACTTGGCTCGCCATCGGGTGGGGTGTCCCCGTAAGGAATGGCGTATTTCCGATGTAGAAGGATTATTCCTGACTTCAAATACAACTCGATAGCGTGTCTGTACAGGAAGCTAATGGGGAGATGTGAGTTCAGGCCCGCGTCCTGTGGGTTGTCATCGAGTGCGTCAGCGGAGTACCTAAAGGAATCCGCCACGGCACCAAATCCTGAATCAAAGTGCTGATCAAACGGCATAAACATATGGAGCATCGGCAATCCCTTGCAGTGGTTGAGTAGGATGGAACAAAGCATCGCCATGCCCATCGTGGCAGAAAGAAATATCGCCCCGTAACATGGTGGTTTCACTCGGAAGCAGTTGATCATGAAGGCACGGATAGCGGCAATAATTGTACTGTTTGGAATGCTGAGCGGCGGTGCCGCCATGGCGGTCATTTTTGCGGATGGGCTTGATCCTGAGTACGAAACGCTCTCGCAATCTGCATATTGCATGAATCACTTCTATTCCCACACTTCCGGTCACCTCTCTCATAAAGCTGGCTCGGCAGCACAGACGGTTTTCGCAACCCAGTTGAACGCGTTGCACGATGGGGCGAGAGTTGCCGAGGCAATCAGAGTGGCGTTCTACGCTGCAAACATTCCTCGAAAGGATGACAGTGTTCCGGTTCATTGCTGGCAGTTCATCCCCAAAGAACACGGCATGACCGAAGAACAAATGAAATACTTTCTTTTACATAGTGACGACCAAAAATAACCAAGGCCGGTTTCTGGCATCTCCCAAGTCATCCCACCTGAAATTTGGTTCTTCACGTAATCCCGGGAAACACAGAAACTAGAACGCCGATTTGATTGATGATGTTCGTGCGAGCAAACACATCTAACAAACCGGCGTTTTTATGCGCGATATTATTACTTTCCTTCCGTTTTGGGAGGGCTTTTCTGTCGTCTCCATTAAGCCTGATGGTGACGTGCTACAGATCGATCTCATCCCCCAGGTCAGCCGATTTCCTACCTGCAGCGGCTGCAACGAGCCCAGCACAACCACCCATGAATACTGGCAGCGGCTCATTCGTGACCTGCCCATCCTTGGACGGCTGGTGCGGCTGAACGTCGAACTCGGACGAGTTGGATGTGACGCTTGCGGCAAACGCATGGAGGCTGTCAGTTGGCTTGATCGTTACTCCCGGATGACGCGCCGCTTGACTGAAGCCGTCATCCAAACCTGCCGACGGCTGCCTACCTTGCATGTGGCTCAACTATTCGGATTGCACTGGGATAGCGTGCGATTACTAGAGCGAAGGGCTTTACAGGCGGAACTGGATAAGCTGCCTGTAGCCGCCTCAGGCGATTGGTCATGGGCGAGTTTGCCCTGTTCAAAGGGCATCGATACGCCAGCGTTGTGCTGGATGCCGATACCCGTCGGGTGCTGTGGGTCGGCGAAGGTCGCAGCCGAGCCGCAATCAGGCCCTTCTTCGAAGAGCTGGGGCCTGAAGGCTGTTCGCAAATTGAGGCGGTGGCCATGGACATGAATACTGCATTTTACCTTGAGGTGCGCCAGCACTGCCCACTAGCACGAGTGGTCTATGACCTGTTTCCTGTGGTGGCCAAATACGGCCGAGAAGTGATTGACCGTGTACGAGTCGATGAGGCCAACTGCCTGCGCCATGACAAACCTGCCCGCAAGGTCATCAAGCACGCTCGGTGGTTACTGCTGCGCAATCCGGAAAACCTCAAGAGCGATGATTAGCAGGTGCATCTGCAGGATCTGCTGGCTGCGAACCAATCACCGATGACGGTTTACTTGATGAAGGCAGAGCTCAAAGCACTCCCTCGCCCCTTACCGCTTGGGGCTGGAGATCGACCTGGAAGCACTGGTTACGTCTGGCGAATGAAAGCGAATACCGGCTTTGAAGCAGTTCGCTAAACGCTTGAAGGGTTACTGGCGGGGTATTTTGAGCAGGGTTCGCTGGCCGATGCACACCGGTCAACTGGAGGGGATCAACAACCGCATCAAGGTGATTCAGCGTATGACCTACGGCTACCGGGGCAGCGAATTCTTTTTCATAAAGATCAAGAGCGACTTTCCCGGCAATCCGTGAAGGACCATAAAAAAACCCGGCTATAACGCCGGGTTTTTTTATGCAGCAGCTATTCGTCGTTTCATAGCAACTGCAATAGGTCGTAGCACGCTGTCAGCAGCGTTAACTATACGGAGGTGCTTCGTTACGTATTCCAGCCCGCGCTGAAGTACCAGAACCCCAAACAGCTCATCGGCGTAGGATTCAGAAATCGAAGACACTTTAGCTAGGTCGACCTTCACGGTGTCGTTTGTCGAGAGCAAGCTTTCGATAGTGGCTCTTTCCTTAGCCGCCAACGACCGAGACGCAAGGTCAGTACGTTCGAAAGTATACGCTTCCATGATTTAGCCTCGTAGTACATTCATTAATTCAAAAATATCAACCGAATCAACATCCTGCATAGGCTGTCCACCAGCGACAAAACTCGATTCCTTGATAGCCAAGGAAATTGCTACCCCTTGCCAGGAATGGGACAGCTCGTGGTACGAAAGGTTTCCATTCTGAAGCTCTAGGTAGTGATCTCCAGAAGCTAAATATAGAAGGCCATCGTACTGTTTAGCAAGGCTGAAGAGTTTTGCTAACCCCAAGCCTTGATGGTGGTTTCCAGTGTTCTGGTACGTGGCAACGCCAGCCTGAAACGGAGACGCGCCCAAAAAGTCATCAGGCACACTTTGAGCCCATGGATCTAGCTTAGCTGCCAGTTTGCTACTATTGCCTTTCTCAAGGCACCACTCTATAGCTTCCCGATGAGTGGTAATGCCTGGGATGCGCGCCCTCTGCAGTTCGTTACGAAACCCCATTCCACAGTCTGCAAGGGAAAACTCGATCAGGACTCCGTCTTTGGGGCATTTACGCCGCTGAGCGGTAGAAAACCCGCTGTTCATACCATGTGACCAGACGTTATCGTGGAGTTCGCCAACTACGGCTTGCAGCTCCGTGAACACAGGGCTCTGAGTGTAATTAACTGACGCAGAATTCGCCATTGCGCGTAGGCAGCTGTTTATCTGTCCTGTGCCCGAGTCGACCGCATCTCGTGAGTCAAGATGCGTCAGCGGCGCGTAGGTTGCACCAGCATTAATTCGTTTCTGTTTGTAATCATCGATACCCCAGACTGACTTCGACAGCCCGATTGCTCTGAGGTATCCGGCGTTGTACTCGTGATGGCAAGAAAACTGCTCAGGGGTCAGGCTCTTGCTGCGTAAGAACGCGGCGAGTACCGCAACGAAACCCGAACTGTAGTACTGCTTCGGCAAAGCGAGGTTGCTGCCGCCATTGAAAGCGAAACGGGTAGGCAACATATTAAGCGCCGCAATAAGTCCGGCCAACGGAACCTCCATGTAGAGCAAATCCAATCGAAGGCAGATTTTGATTCACTCGGTTACAAAATGCCAGTGCCGCTTGCAGGCTTCCCCTGAGCACGAAAAATGCCGAAAAAGTACGCGGTGCCTTGCCGAGCGAAAGGCTAGTGAAAGCTTATGGGATAACTAGGACTGATTCTGGTCCGTCATGGAGAGCACGATGCCAGTGGCAAAGGATGGTACCCATGTCTTTTCTGGGCTGAAGTGGCCCAGAGGCGCTTGTACAAGGGTTCGAGTTTTCATCTCACCTCCATAGCCTAGAAAAACTCGTAACTGAGAAGTTACGAGGCATTTTTTGGTATCTGGCTCTGCGTTCGTAGCCAATTCCATCCCTTTGCCGTAGACAAGCGACGGACAGTAACGAGTAAAGCGTCCTTCCCTCCCGCTTCATCAATTTCATCAAGGGCTACTGAAAGGTATTCGATGGCAAATGCTTCATCGTCTCGAAGCATTACCAGAACGCTATGTTCGTGAGATCGAGCGCTAATGGCCATTTTTTCTCCTTGTATCTGGCATGAGGCTTTGGCCTCATTGATGTCGATGAGTTCTTATCCCTCGATCGATCACGAGGAGGCGTCGGTACCGGACTGCGATGAAATAGCCCCGTAGCTGAATAGTTACGGGGCTATTCGATGCATTGATCATCAATGGCTTAAGCGTCGGTCTTCATCGGTGGCCATCGGGTCAGTACCTTGTGCACGTCGTCGATGACGGCTTTGCCCATGGCCGTCAGATAATGCGCAGCCCAGGTGTGGCGGTCGCTGTCTTTGGTGTAGGCGGCATCAATTGCCAGTAGTTTGGCCAGAAAGAGCAGGTCCGAGGCTTGCGACAGGGCGTCATTGATGGGGACGCCTGGGTTCACTCGGAAGAGTGCTTCATTGTTGGTGTAGCAAAAGGGTGTGAGGCCGATGGTGGTCAGTTCAGTCTTGTCGCTCATTGGGCACCTCCTGCGAGGATGAGCTTAAAGAGACTGAGTGGCACGGGACTACGTTGAGTGAAACGACTGGCTTTGCTGGGGTTTGCAGTGTGCATGTCTAGCTCCTTGACATAGGGAGCTGCCGATTCGTTACCAAGCGAATTGGGTGGCAGCTGTGCGCAGGTTGGTAAACCGGGAGTCAAGGAGACCGGCACGCTCGAGAGCGTCCCGCGCACAACCGCCATAACAGAGTTTGCAAGCTCGAAAGCAGCTCGCAAAAGATGTCAGTGGCGCTGTTGTGTAACTCGTCGGGTTACCAAGCCCGTTCGCTGTGTTTGCAGCGACGTCTTGAGCCTATCCCGTCGAGGAAAAGAACGACAAGGCGGCAAAGTGTCTAAAAACACAGTTTGCGTATCGCCTTACTCAACGCCCGGAGTTTGCCTACAAAATAGACCGGAGTCACCCGATAGTCGGGATGGCTTGAGGCGCGAGATAGTGTCTGGAAAGGGATCGAAGCCAAAATTTGAGGACTATCCAGATGCCAGACCGTGAGAGTCGAAATCAAGAAATTGAACAACTGCGCCTCGAAATCGCATCTCTAGCGACGGAGATGCGCCGCCAATCGCCAAATCCGCTTCGGGCAGCCATGATTCCATTCGCCCTCGGCGCGGCGTCAGCCCTGATCACCTTTGTAGCCATCTGGCTGTTGGCAAAGCTGATCTGATCCCGGCCACTGAACAGGCGCTGCCATCCAACGCAACAAATCCCTCCCAACCGCGTCCAAACTCCAGCAGGCCCAGCAATCAGCCCGGCAGGAGAACCCTCCCATGTGCGGACGCCTTTCCCAGTACCACGGCATTCATGATTTTGTTGCCGCGCTGAGCATGCCCAATCCGCTGGTGAACAATGTGGGCGACCAACCGCTTGATCGCTACAACGCGGCGCCGACTACCCAGCTGGCGCTCTTCCATCAGGAGAGCGGCTACCTGCACGCGGATAGGGTGCGCTGGGGATGGCGGCCACATTGGGCCAGGGAACGAGCTGCGCCGATCAATGCCCGAGTGGAGAAGGTTGCTCATGGGCCTTTTTTTCGGGCGATATGGCCGCATCGCGCGATCATTGCAATCAATAGCTGGTTTGAATGGGTGGATGAGGGAGGGCCGAAGAAGCAGCCCTACCTGATTCGGCGTCGGGACCGGGGGACCATCCTTTGTGCCGCCATTGGTCAGTACCCGAATGCCGAGCACGGGCCCAGCGAGGACGACGGTTTTGTGATCATCACCGCCGACAGTGAAGGCGGAATGGTGGATGTTCACGATCGGCGGCCAGTGTCGTTGTCCCCGCAATTGGCCAGGGAATGGCTGGACCCCGCCACGCCGAGGGAGCGGGCGGAGCAGATGGCGTTGCTGCAGGGCGAGCCGACTGAGGTTTTTGAGTGGTATCAGGTGGATCGCGCGGTCGGGAATGTGCGCAATCAGGGCCCGCATTTGATAAGGCCGGTGGAGGAAGGCCCTATAAACGGCAGTCTGTTTTAACTTGTATCAGAGGGTGTGCGAGCTTGGCGCATGTTTGCTGATAGTCGGTGACGGCCTCTTCGAATGCAGCTCGCAGCTCGCTGACCGACTCTCCGTGAAAGCCTACAACGTCGCTGATTCCCTCGAGGTGGCCGACGAATAACCCGTCTTCGTCACTGTATTCGATACGCGCTGCGTAACCGTTGTAATTCATCACGTTCACGGGGCACTCCTATCTGTTCAAGAAAAGTCCGGGCGCTGCACAGTTGGCTTCCGCGTTGTCGGAATCAGCACCTTTATTGGCGGCACTCAGAATATCGAGCGAGGCTATTGCGAGGGTGTAGGCAAAGTCTGGAAGCTACGTGAGGTACGTCTGTTGAGTTGGCCAGCGGAGGGATGCGGCAGGTGGGCCGGTAAAGAGCACCGGACAGCCACACTCCATTGTAAGAAAAGGAAGCTGATCACTTCGTATGAATTACGCAATCAAGTAGCCGAAATGACGACCGCCCCGATTCACTGGGCGCCACGCAAATCACTGCGCTTTCAGCGAAATATCCCCTGACACTCAATCCCTCCACCATCCACCCACCTCATCTACTCTGGTTTCGCATCACAGGTCTCAACCATCGCAAGGAGCGAACCATGTATTTCGAGATTTACCGGCAAACCCGTGGCATTCCCCAGACGGGCAGGGGCCAGTGGCGGTGGCGCTTGAGGGCGGCGAACCATGAGACGATTGCCAGTGGCGAGTCGTACGTGAACAAGGCCGATTGCGTGCATGCCATCAACCTGATCAAAGGGACGCACGATCAGACGCCGCTGAAGGAAATCTAGAGAGCTGTCGACGAAGCTGTTCAACCGGAGCAGCTTCAATTCAACCTGCAAATTGCTTCAGTCGCATAGACGCCACTTGCACCCGCTACCTAAACTGTCGGCAGACGGGAGATCGGGGGCAGTGGATGAATCGTAATGAGCTACGCAAGGCCGACATCAACCTCATGGTGGTGTTCGAAACCTTGATGCATGAGCGCAATGTCACTCGGGTGGCGGAGAAGCTGTTTCTGGGTCAGCCGACGATCAGTTCGGCGCTCAATCGCTTGCGCACGATGTTCAATGATCCGTTGTTCATCCGGGTAGGCCATCGCATGGAGCCCACGGCCAGGGCCGAGGAGCTGATCCAGTACCTGTCGCCGGCTCTGGATTCGCTGTCGGTAGCCTTGAGCCTGACCCATGATTTCGACCCTGCCAGCAGCACCATGACTTTCCGTATCGGCCTGTCCGACGATGTCGAGTTCGGCCTTTTGCCACCCTTGCTGCGCGCCCTGCGCCAGGAAGCGCCGAAGGTGGTGTTTGTGGTGCAGCATGTCGATTACTGGCGGATTCCCGATTTGCTGGCCTCCGGTGACATCACCGTTGGCATCAGCCAGACGCGTGGCCTGCCGGCCAATGCCAAGCGCAAGCTGCTGCGGCACATCCAGCCCAGTATCCTGCGCGCCGATGCGTCCGACACGCCGTTGACCCTCGACGAGTATTGCTCACGCCCACACGTTCTGGTTTCCCACACGGCCAACGTCAGTGGTTACGCTGACGAGTGGCTGGCAGAGATCGGTCGTACGCGTCAGGTGGTGCTCTCTGTGCCGCAATACAGCTCGTTGCCGGCCCTGCTCGCCGGGACGGACCTGATTGCCAGCCTGCCGGATTACACGGCGACAGCCATGGCTGCTTCCGGTCATTTGTTCGTCGAGCCGTTTCCCTTCAAGACACCCACCCTCGATCTTTCGATGGTCTGGCTGAGCCATGTCGATACCGACCCGGCCGAGCGTTGGTTGCGGTCCCGACTGGAGGCGTTCATGAGTGAGCGCTTTGAGTCAGCGATCCCTCAGTAAGCCAGACAACTCTGTGATATATGTACGACCTTTCTCAATAAGATCAGGAACCACGACATGCCTCACCTGCACATGGAATACACCGCCAACCTGCCCGAGCTGAATGCCGATGTGGCGCTGCTGCGGTTCAATAATGCGCTGGTGGCTTCCGGTCAGTTTGGCGCCGAGTCCGATATCAAGAGCCGTGCGGTGAAAGTCGAAACGTTCAAGGTCGGCACCGCGTTGAATGAGCGGGCGTTCGTGTATGTGAATCTTGCGCTGTTGAGCGGCCGCTCGCCGCAGATCAAGAAGCAGTTGTCGGAAGCCCTGCTGGCGGTGGCTCAGGACCTGGGGCCTTGGCCAGCGGGTGTGGAAGTCCAGTTGGCGGTGGAAATCGTCGATATGGATCGAGAGACCTACAGCAAAGTCCTCATCAGTCACTGAGTTCAGCCGAGGTCCAGTTCGGCGCAGGCCTGCAACACCTGTTCACGCAGCCACGTGTTGGCTGCGTTCTGCTCGACATGAAGGCTCCACTGCATGTCGAGGGTGAAACCCGGCAAATCTTCGGGGGCTTCGCAGTGAATGAACGTGTCGTCGTTGGCCAGCAATTGCTGGATGCGGCGGGGCATGGCCAGGATGTAGTCGGTGCCGACGATCAGTTTCAGTGCCGCCCCATAACTGTTGGCGCGTGCTACGACGTGCCGTGTGTGCGCCTGCTGGGCCAACCAGCCGTCGACCATGTTGGTGGTGGAGATCCAGGGTGTCGGAAACACATGCCGGTACCCGGCGAAAGCCTGCAGGCTCAAGCGCGGCGCCAGCGGCTTGATGCTGCTATCGAAGACACACACCAGTTCATCCTCCAGCAACGTTCGCACGTTCAGGTCGGTGTGATGCCGGTGAAAGTTCGGACCAAAGCCAATCACCAGGTCGAGACTGCCTTTGCGTAATGCATCGGCGGGGATGTCGCTTTCAAGCTTCTGCATGTTGATCACCACGGGGAGATCGGCAAAAGCAAAACGCTTCAACAGGCGCGGCAGAATCAACTGTTCGAAGTATTCCGGTGCGCAGATATTGAAGGTGACCGGTTGCCGCGCGGGATCGAAGGCTTCTGTACCGGTATGACATAAATTGATGCTTTCGAGGATTTTCAACACGTGGGCATACATGCCGCTGGCTTTGCCGGTGGGCTGCATGCCTGTGCGGGTGTTGATGAACAGCTCGTCCGCGAAGCCAGTGCGCAGCTTTTTCAGGCAGTAACTCACGGTGGACTGGCTGACGCAGAGCGTTTCGGATGCATCGGTGACGCTGTTTTGCTCATACAGGGCGACAAACACCATGAGGTCTTGCATGTCGAGCTTTCTGAGCTGGTTACTGTTAAGCATCCATTCGTCTCGCTGTGGTCCATGCGCTGGATCCTAGCGGAACGAGGATGTCGAGAGAATGCCCTGTAGGTGTTTTCACCGCCGTATCAATGAATATGGCGGGCGTAGTGCCTTGGGTTGAATCGCACGGCCATGAGTATCATCAGCGACACGACGCCAGTGAGTGACCACCAGGCCCATTCGAAGCTACCCAGTTGATCGCGGATCACGCCCGCAATCAGCGGTGAGACACCGGCGATCAGATAACCGATGCCCTGGACGAAGGCCGTCAGTGCGCCGGCCTGTTGCGGGTTGTCCAGGTGATCCATCGACACGATCAGGCTCATGGGAAACAGCCCACCGATGCCCAGCCCCAGCAGGCAAGGCCACAACAGGCTCAGGTGCTGAGGACTGAGAATCAGGCCTATGAACCCTGCAATGATCAGCGCCAACAATGCCATCAGCACCCCGCGTCGGTCTCGGCTGCGATTGGCGATGACGGGCGCCAACAGGCCCGACACCACCTCCATGGCGGTCAGGAAGCCCAGCAGCAGCCCAGCGTTCTGCTCGCTCCAGCCTTTTTCTACGTAGTACGGTGCCAACCAGGCCAGTACACAGGTGTAGGACGCCGTCCCCAGGCCAAAAAAGATGGCGAGCAGCCACGCGCGGGAATTGGCGAAGCATGAACCGTTTTGTCGCGCGGGAGCGGGCAGCGCAGGCACTGTCGAGCGTTGACCCAACCAGAACACCAACGCCAATAGCGCCAACACGGCCCAAATCGCCAGTCCCATGCGCCAGCTATCGAAACGCATCATCACCAGCGGGGAAAAAGACGCCGCAATGGCTGCACCGCCCATGATTGACGTGACGTACAGGCCCATGCAGACGGCAACGTTGTCACTGAATCGCGACTTGATCAGTGCCGGCATCAACGCCTGGATCAACGCGATGCCGACGCCGGCCATTATGGCGCTGATGATGAGTTCGAGTGCGGAATCGAGAAAAAGTCGAGATGCCGTCGCCAGGCCAATGATCAGCAGCGACACCACTACGGTACGTTGCTCGCCAAAACGTTGGCTGATGCGCAGACCAAGAAACATCGCCAACCCCATGGCCATGACCGGCAGCATGGTCAGCAGCGAGGCGAGGCTGAAGCTCAGGGCGATGTCGCCGCGAATCGTCGAGAGCAGCGGGCCGACAGCGGCCATGGAGGGGCGCAAGTTAAGCGCGACGAGCATGATGGTGACCATCAGGAGGAGGGCGGGGCGAGAGGTGGCGCGGATGTTTTCCATGGTCGAACCTTGATGGGCGAGAACGGAATTACATGCGCCAGGGGCTTGGGCCGCAAATCAGAAAGTCCGGGGTGGTATTTAGAAATTAAATACCGTCCCTGTGGGAGTGGGCTTGCTCGCGCCATCTTCGGTGTATCCGGAATGTTTAGCCATCTGACAACCAAGGTTCTTCAAATCCCGATTTAACTGCTTATCCCGGCATGTGACGCTGCTGAGCATCTGTTTACTGCGGTCTTCCCTATGGACGGTTGTCCGGACGCACTCCCTTCCGAACTCGCCTTCTGGGCGTTGTGGCATTGTCGTCACGCGCGCCCGCCGGACTCCTGCCTTTCCCGTTAGAAAATCCTACAGGTCCCGTGTGATGCACCGGGATCAAATCGGCAGCGCGTGTGCGTCTGCCTGACGCGGAAACAAGAGAATGCCCATGAGTTGTGCCCGAACCTCCTTCGCCGCCCCGGAAGAAGCCCTGACTTTTCTGCAACAGAACCCGGATATCGAGATGTTCGAGTTGTTCATCCTCGACAACAACGGGGTGCCGCGGGGCAAGTTGCTGCATCGCGATGAATTACTGCCGATTTACGAAAGCGGACGTCCCTTGCCCAGCACGATCCTGGGACTGACCATCAACGGCGAAGACGTGGAAAACTCCGGGTTGGTCTGGGATGTCGGCGATATCGACTGCCGGGCCTACCCGATCAGTGGCAGCCTGACGCGCATGCCGTGGCGCTTGATGCCGACGGCGGCGGTGCAGGTCAGCATGCACCCGACCGAGGGCATGCCGGCGACTATCGCCGACCCCAGGCACTTGCTGGCGAAGGTGATTGAAGGCCTGCAAGCCGACGGCTATTACCCGGTGATGGCTGCGGAACTGGAGTTTTATCTGCTGGACCAACAGCGTGACAGCCACGGTCGGCCGCAACCGGCGCGAGATGTCGATGGCGGGCGGCCGCGAGGCACGCAAGTCTACGGGTTGCGTGAGTTGGAGCAGATCGAGCCGTTCCTGGCCGATTTGTACAGCGCCTGCAAACTCCAGGGCATCCCGGCACGCACGGCGATTTCCGAGTACGCGCCGGGGCAAGTTGAAATCACCCTTGAGCATCGAAGCGATGCGTTGCAGGCGATGGATGAAGCTGTGCGCTACAAGCGCCTGGTCAAGGGGGTGGCGCACAAGCACGGGATGACAGCATGCTTTATGGCCAAGCCCTTCGATGATCTGGCGGGCACCGGCATGCACATGCACGTCAGCCTGGCGGATCGCGAGGGCAGGAACCTGTTTGCCAGTGAAGCTGCAGACGGGACACCGCTGCTCAGGCATGCGGTGGGCGGCATGCTTGCGACTTTGCTGGACTCTTTATTGCTGTTCTGCCCTAACGCCAACTCCTACCGCCGCTTCCAGACCAACAGCTACGCGCCGCTCGCCGCCACTTGGGGCGTCGACAATCGCACGGTAAGCCTGCGGGTCCCGGGAGGCCCGGCGTTCTCGCGACACATCGAGCATCGCATTTGCGGCGCCGATGCCAATCCGTACCTAGCCGCTGCGGCGATCCTGGCAGGTATCCATCGCGGCCTCCGTGAACAGTTGGACCCGGGCGCGCCAGTGGAAGGCAATGGCTACGCCCAGGCGACGAAACTGCTGCCCACCGACTGGCTCACCACCCTTCGCGCGCTGGAAGGCTCGAGCTGGGCGCAGGGGGCGTTGGGCAGCGAATTTCTCGGCGTTTACCTGGCCGTGAAACGGGCCGAGTACCGACAGTTCATGGGAGAAGTTGGCGAACAGGATTGGCGTTGGTATCTGAACCAGGCCTGAATCATTCTCAAATACCACCAGAGTTCATTGCAAATTATTGAGGCCAACTAATCGTTGGCTTCTTTTTCACAAAAAATTGATGGATGGCTGCCCAAAATTGAAGCCGTCGCGATAAATGAAATTTTCACATTTATCGACGGCATCTCTTTCAAGGAAATAGTCGATCATCATGTTGAAGTTCAAAGCCGTGCGCCCTGAATGGGTGACACTGATTGCCAGCGCCTTTCTGTTATTGGGTTTCAACTCTGTACTCTGGCAGCACCTGTTTGAAATCACCGCGACCGACGCTCAGGGCCTGGCGATGCGGGCGGCGTTTGGCGTGATGATCCTGGCGGCCTTCAACATTGTGCTGACGTTGTTGGCGTTCCGGCCAGTTCTTAAACCGCTGTTGACGTTTTTGTTCATGGTCAGCGCGGGCGTGGCTTATTTTATGGCGCAATACGGGGTCATGATCGACACCGGCATGTTGCGCAACTTTGCTCAAACCAATGCAACGGAAGTGCGTGATTTACTCTCGTTAAAGATGGCTGTTTATATTGTTTTGCTGGGTATATTGCCGTCGTGGTTGCTCTGGAAGACACCGGTTAGTTATCGCCGCTGGCATCGGGAGTTGCTGAGCAAGGTCTTGGTCAGTGTGGCCTCGATAGCGGTGATTGGCGGCATTGCACTGGTCAACTATCAGGGGCTTTCTTCGCTGTTTCGCAATCACCACGAATTGCGCTTGATGGTGGTGCCCAGCAACTATGTGGGCGCTTCGATCAGCTATTTGCGCGAACAGGTCGCCTCGGCCCAGCAACCCTTCGTGAAGATCGGGGAGGATGCGCAGAAAAACCCGGTCTGGCAGACCCATGGCCGAAAGTCCCTGACTGTATTGGTTGTGGGCGAAAGTGCCCGTGCCGAGAATTTTGGCGTGCTGGGGTACAAACGTGATACCACGCCTCAACTGGACAAGCAGGCAGGCCTGATCGCGTTTACTGATGTGCATTCCTGCGGCACGGAGACAGCGGTATCGGTGCCGTGCATGTTTTCCAACATGGGTCGCAAGGATTACAACGCCAGCAAGGCAAAAAACGAAGAAGGCCTGTTGGATGTGCTCAAGCGCGCGGGTCTGGATGTGATCTGGCGTGACAATCAGTCGGGCTGCAAAGGCACGTGTGATCGAGTCACGCTCGAGGATGTCAGCAATTTGAAAGACCCGGCACTGTGCGCCAACAGCGAATGCCGCGATGAAATTCTCTTGCAGGGTTTGCAGCACTTCATCGACACCCTGGATAAAGACACCGTGCTGGTGTTGCACCAGATGGGCAGTCACGGGCCGGAATATTTCAAGCGTTATCCAAAAGAGTACGAACGGTTTACCCCGGTTTGCGAAAGCAATGCCCTGAACAATTGCAGTCGCGAGAGCATCGTCAATGGCTATGACAATACGCTGGTGTACACCGATCATGTGCTCTCGACCCTGATCGACCTGTTGCGCAAGAATCAGGACAAAGTCGATACGGCCATGCTGTACCTGTCAGACCACGGCGAATCGTTGGGCGAATACAACTTGTTCCTCCACGGCACGCCCTACATGATGGCACCCGAACAACAGAAACACGTGGCCATGTTGGCCTGGTTTTCCGACAGCTATCAAAAATCGTTCTCGGTCGACACCCATTGCTTGCAACTGAGCCGTGACAAGCCGTTGAGCCAGGACAACCTGTTCCACTCAATGCTGGGCCTGCTGGAGGTCAGCAGCAAGGTCTACAACCACGACCTGGATATGTTCTCCGGCTGCCGTGGGGCTGTGATCGATGGCGTTCTGGCCAAAGAGTGACCTTCCTACAACGCAGGTGACGTCCCTCCATCAGGCAATTCTTGCCATTAGGTAGGCTTTTTCGCTAAAGCTCTTGTTCAGTGGATGCGCGGAAATCGCCGGGGGCGATATATACTGCGCGCCATTCTTCAAGGGAGAGCCGTGTGGCCATCGATATTCACTGGATTCGCGACAACGATAGCCTCGCCCGGTTTTGCGCCGAGTGGCAGCAGCTGCCCTACGTTGCACTCGACACCGAATTCATGCGGGTCGACACCTTTTATCCGATCGCCGGCCTGCTGCAGGTCGGCGATGGCGTACGCGCTTATCTGATCGATCCGTTGACCGTCGACAACTGGAAACCCCTGGCCGCATTGCTGGAAAACCCGGCGGTGGTCAAGGTGTTGCACGCCTGCAGCGAAGATCTCGAAGTGCTGTTGCGCCTGACCCGCAGCTTGCCGGCCCCGCTGTTCGACACGCAGTTGGCCGCCGGTTACCTGAACCTCGGGTTTTCCATGGGATATTCGCGGCTGGTGCAGGAAGTGCTCGGTATCGAGTTGCCCAAAGGTGAAACCCGTTCCGACTGGTTGCAGCGTCCGCTGTCCGAGACCCAAATCAGCTATGCCGCTGAAGACGCCTTGCACTTGGCCGAGGTATTCGTACAACTACGTCCAAAACTGTCTGACGAGAAATTTGCCTGGGTTCTGGAGGATGGCGCCGAGCTGGTGGCCAATCTACGTCGGGAGATCGATCCGTACGAGGTCTATCGCGATGCCAAGCTGGCGTGGAAGCTTTCCCGCGCTCAGCTCGCCGTGCTGCGTGAGCTATGCGCCTGGCGCGAGCGTGAAGCCCGTGCCCGTGACCTGCCGCGCAACCGAATCATCCGTGAACACTCGCTGTGGCCCCTGGCGCGCACGCAACCGGACAACCTGGGGGCTCTGGCGAAAATCGAAGACATGCACCCGCGTACCGTACGCCAGGACGGTGAGTTTCTGCTTGATTTGATCAAGCGCGCTGGCAGTGTAGCGCCCGATCAGTGGCCGCCTGCCGTGCCGGAGCCCCTGCCGGTGGAGGCCGCCGCGCTGCTCAAACAGTTGAAGGCCATCGGCCAGGCCGAGGCTGAGCGTCTGGCCATCGTGCCAGAGTTGATGTTGCGCAAGAAAACCCTGGAAGCCTTGCTCAAGAGCGGCTTTCCCAACGGTCCTTATCAATTGCCTGATTCGCTGCGTGGCTGGCGCCGCGAATTGATGGGCCAGGCGCTGCTCGACAGCCTGGACAACGCCGGAGAACAGCCTTGAAACGTATTTGTTCCATCTACCGCAGTTCGAAAAGAAACGAAATGTACCTGTATGTGCTCAAGAGCGATGCCCTTGAGCGCGTACCGGAACCTTTGTTGGCCGCGTTCGGCAAGGCCATCCACGCGTTCGATCTGGTGCTGAGCCCCGAGCGCAAGCTGTCGCGCGAGGACATCGGCGTGGTCCTGGAAAACCTCGACAAGCAGGGCTACCACCTGCAAATGCCTCCGGCCGAAGACGAGTACATCGAGCATTTGCCCGAAGAATTGTTGCGACGCAACGACCCGGTGTGACCGGCAGACAGGCTCTGTTCAGAGTCGGCGTGAAATACTGGAATGATTTTGGCGATGGCCAGGCCAGGGGACGAGGCTTCCTTGGCGGCCGTCTGCACTGCTTTTGAAAGGTTTGAAACATGCGCGTTCTGATTGCCGAACACGACCACGCTATATATGCCCAATTGTTGCGCCAGGCCGCACCCGATCTCGAAGTGCTGACCAGCGGCGATTCGGCCGAGCTGGCGCGTCAGGCCGCCGAATGCCCGATCTGGCTGGGGCAGCCTGATCTGCTGGCCACCCTGTTACGCCAAGGGCACAAGCCGCAATGGCTGCAGTCGACCTGGGCTGGTATTACGCCACTGCTGGCCGACGGCCTTTCACGGCACTATCGCCTGACCCGCGCGGTAGGCATTTTCGGTCAGGTCATGGCCGAATATGTACTCACCTACATGCTCGGCCACGAACGTGAAGTGCTGCCGCGCCTGGTCAGTCAGGTCGAGCGTAAGTGGGACAGCCGCCAGGGCCAGAGCCTGGCAGGGCGCAAAGTGTTGATCGTTGGCACCGGCGACATCGGCCAAACGGTCGCAGAGTTTCTGCTGCCGTTTGGCGTCGAGTTGTATGGTATCGCCAGCGAAGCACGGGAGCAGGCACCCTTTATCGAAGTGGGCGCGCTGGGCGACTTGCCACGTCTTGTCGGTGAAGTGGACTACGTGATCAACCTGCTGCCTAACACGCCGAACACCCATGATCTGTACGATGCCGCTCTGTTCAAGCGATTCAAGTCGACCGGTTTGTTCATCAACGTCGGACGCGGTGTGGCGGTGGTCGACGCAGACCTGGTGGAAGCGTTGAAGGAAGGACATCTGGCGGGCGCGGTGATCGACGTCTGCCGTCAGGAGCCGCTGCCGCAGCGTCACCCGTTCTGGACGGCCTGGGGCTTGCTGCTGACCGGCCACAGCTCAGCGCCAACGTCACCGACGATGATGGTCAAGCTGTTCATCGAGAACCTGCGCGCGTATCACGCGGGCGAGGCGCTGCGCGGGGAAGTGGATTTCAATCGCGGATACTGACACCCCGCCCCCCTGTAGGAGCGAGCTTGTCGAGGCGTCGAACCGTCGCGATGGTCGCAAGAACAGCGCCGGGTGTCAGATGCCCAGCGTTATCGTTGACATCCATCGCGAGCGTGCTCGCTCCTACAGGGGAGGGTGGTGTTTGTTAGAGGGTGAAATCGCCTTCAGCTACCGTTTCACTCAACGGCCGGCGCGGGCTGGGCACTTCACGCGCTTGCAGGTACTCCGCCAGCGTCGCCTTGTCGCCCAGCTTGCCCACGGCCACCGCCGCGTGCAGCGCGTAACCTTCAGGAATGTTCAGCTCCTTGCGGGTCAGCTCCTGATCGAAACCGGCCATGCCGTGGGTGTGCCAGCCGCTGATGCTCGCTTGCAGTGCCAGGTGGCCCCAGGCGGAACCGGTGTCGAAGGTGTGCCACAGGGCCGGGGTTTCTTCGCTGGCGCCGGGTGCGACGAAGGTGGTCTTCGAGATCACGATCACCAGCGCTGAAGCGTGTTGTGCCCACGCTCGGTTGAATTCGTTGAGCAGGCCCAGGTAACGCTCCCAGTTCGGCGTATCGCGACGGGCGTAGAGAAAACGCCATGGCTGCGAGTTGTAGGCCGATGGCGCCCAGCGTGCGGCTTCGAAAAAGCTCAGCAGGGTTTCTTCCGGGATGGCTTCGCCGGTGAAGGCGCGAGGCGACCAGCGATCGGTGAATTGCGGGTGAATGGCATAATCGGCAACGCGTGGAGTGGCACTCATGCAGGGTTTCCTTGGGATCGAAGCGACAGGCTAAGCTACTTGCCGACGCACTCACTGACAAGTCCCGTTGTACCGGTAGTCGCCAATGCTTGGCCCGCACGGCGCCGGGCACTAGACTGGCGGCCTTTTCACCACCTGATGTTGATGCTTGAGCCATGGCCGCCAAAGTCGAACCGTTCTGGATACGTAAAACCCTCGATCAGCTCGATCAGCAGGAATGGGAATCGCTGTGCGACGGTTGTGGGCTGTGCTGCCTGCAAAAGCTCGAAGATGAAGACGACAACAGCGTTTATTACACGCGTATCGCCTGCAAATTACTGGATCTGAAAACCTGCCAGTGCAGCGATTATCCCAATCGCCGCAAATCCGTCCCCGACTGCATTCAACTCACGCCGGGCAAGGCCGATGAATTCAAGTGGCTGCCGCCCACTTGCGGTTATCGCCTGGTCAGTGAAGGCAAGGATCTGCCGCTGTGGCACCACCTGGTGTGTGGCGATCGCGACGCCGTGCACCACGAACGCATTTCCCAGTCCGGGCGCATGCTCGCCGAAGGCAGCGTGGCTGAAGAGGATTGGGAAGATCATCTGATTTTCCGCGCAGGTTAGTGTGAACAAGGAGGGTGTATGGCTGTGGGATTGCGCCTGGCGCTGGCCGTCGGGCTGGTGGCCCTGAGTTCGTCGGTGTGGGCGGCGAAGAAGGTGGATCTGGATTACCACGTGCGCCTGCTCCCGCAAAGCGATCAAGCGGAAGTTCGCCTGACTCTGGCCCAGGGCTCGACGGTGCGCAGCCTGGATTTTGATCTCGGCGACGGCAGTCACTACAGCGACTTCAAGGCCGACGGCCAATGGCAGCTCACGCCTGGCCAGCAAGCGCGCGGTGTCTGGCGTCCGGCTGCCGACAAGGCCAGCCTGACCTACCGCGTACGCATCAGCCACAGCCGCAAGAATGGCAGTTTCGACACCCGCATGACGCCAACCTGGGCGCTGATGCGTGGCGATGATCTGGTACCTGCCGCCCGGCTCGATCAGCAGGACGGCATCGAGTTGGTATCACGCCTCGAATTCGAATTGCCCAGCGGTTGGAAAAGCATCGAAACCGCGTGGCCGCGCATTGGCAAGAACAAATTCCGCATCGACAACGTCTCGCGCCTGTTCGACCGACCCACGGGCTGGATGCTCGCCGGCCACCTGGGCAGCCGTCGAACTCGGCTGGGGGAGACCGAAGTCACCGTCGCTTCGCCCCAGGGCCAGGGTATGCGCCGAATGGACGTGCTGACGCTGCTCACCTTCGTTTGGCCGCAAGTGCAGGCGGTGTTCCCGCGCCACCCGAGCAAACTGCTGATAGTCGGCGCCAATGACCCCCTGTGGCGCGGCAGCCTGGCAGCCCGTGAATCGATCTACCTTAATACGCGTCTGCCGCTGGTCAGTGAAAGCGGGAGCAGCGCGCTCGTGCGCGAATTGGTCCAGGTGTTCGGACGGGTCAACGATACCCATCGCAGCGACTGGATCAGCGAGGGGCTGGCCGAGTATTACGCGATCGAGCTTGTGCGGCGAGCGGGCGGGATCAGTGATGAGCGCTACGAAACCCTGCATGCCCGGCTGGTCAAGGACAGCCAGAAAGTCACCACGTTGCGCGATGCCCAGGCCAGCCCGGCGCAAGTGGCGAAGGCGGTGTTGCTGCTGCAGGAGCTGGATCGCGAAATTCGCCTGAAAACGCGCAACAAGCGTTCGCTGGATGATGTGATGCGCGGGGCGATGCGCCTGGAGAGTGTGGACACCAAAGCGTTCGTGCAATTGTCCGAGAGCGTGATGGGTGAGTCGTCGAGGGTGCTCAATACCGAATTACTTCAATAACCCTGTCTCCCGGCCCCCCCGTCCCCTGTAGGAGCGAGCTTGTCGAGGCGTCGAACCGTCGCGATGGTCGTCAACGATGACGCGGGCAGTCTGAATGCCAGCGGTGTCTGAGCCACCATCGCGACGGTTCGACGCCTCGACAAGCTCGCTCCTACAGGGGAGTGGGGGAACGCTGGGTCAGACCCCAGCTTTAGGCGACTTCAGCGAATCATTGCCCGTCACGGTCGCCGTGCTGGTCGCCGCCTCGGCATTGGCTTTCAGCCGGCCCAACTCTTCTCCGGCCCGCTCGATCTTCGCCCGCACGTTGTTCATGTCCTGACGACTTTTTTCCAACAGGCTCTTGGCAGAACTGTGCCCTGTGATGCCACGTGCCAACGCCACGCCGCCGATGGCCACCTGGATCAGGCCGAGGATACCGCCGCGACGCAGGCCCTTGCCGACCATCACCGCCCCACCCGCCAACGACCCAACACGTTCCCAACCGTGAACGTTTTTATCGGAGGGGCTCTGGAACGGGGTGGATTCGATGCGCTCAACGCGTTTGAGTTCGCTCATGATCTGTCTCCTGGCAGGTTTGACTGTTTCAGATAACTAAGCTGACTGCCTGGGCGGGCGGCTTGTTCCATCGGATATGCAGCGGTTCAGCGAAATTTCGGACCCGAGCGGGTATTCAGGCCTTTGGCCATGCGGTCGTAGAGCACGACGTTGACCGTGGCCGCAAGATTCATGCAACCGGTGGTCGGGATGTAGACCACGTCTTCGCACCAGTCACGGATCTCTTTATCCAGTGAGCCGTCTTCCGGACCAAAGATGTAGAGGGCACGATCCGGATGGGTGTATTCCGGCAACGAGCGAGCCCCTTCCACCAGTTCCACGGCAACCGGTACACAGCCCAGCGGCAGAATTTTTTTCAAATCGTCGATGCCGATCAACGGAATGTCGTAATGCACACGCTTGGTGTCGGTGACGAAGTCGGCGGCGCGCTCGTAACGCTTTCCGGTATAGAACACGGACGCCACGCCATAGCAGCCGGCGGCGCGCATGACCGAACCGACGTTTTCCGGTGATTTGGGGTTATACAAACCAATGCAGCTGTACCGTTTGTCTGCCACGAGCGCGGTGCCTTCGGGAAAAAACGGCGATTATACGGGGATTGGGGGAGGGGTGTCGGTTTGAGATTTGCGGTGAGTTTGCCGGCCTCATCGCGAGCAAGCTCGCTCTTACAGGGGGCTTGTCGTTCACAAATCCACTGCAGGAGCGGGCTTGCCCGCGATGAGGCCAGATCGGCCAGCGAAAACCTTCAGTCTTCCTTCTTCATCAATCCAGCCAACGCCGCAAACGGGTTGTGCGTCGCTTTGGCGATCTTCGGCGTGCTCAGCGAGCCTTCGTCGAAATACTGCTGGTCGGTGTAGCGCGAGTGCTCATTGTCGTGGCAGTACAGGCACAACAGCTCCCAGTTCGAGCCGTCCTGCGGGTTGTTGTCATGATTGTGGTCACGGTGGTGCACGGTCAGTTCGCTCAGGCGCTTGCCGGAAAACTCACGGGCGCAGCGGCCGCACACATGCGGGTACATCTTCAGGGCCTTGTCGCGGTAACCCATTTCCTTGTCGCGCTGGTTGTCGGCGAGGATGCGGTCCAGTTTCGACGTGTTGGCAGGGGTGGACGAACTCATGGGTTCACCTTTGTAAAAAGACTAATGACGGTTATGGATGCAGTTTAGCTCAGCCCTTGAGCTTCTCGGCAACCCAGATGGTATGGCGGGTGCCCTTGTTACCGTGGGCGAAGACCTGCACTTCCTCGGCTTTGAAACCGGCTTTCCTGAGCTTGTCGGAAAACAGCCGGTCGGCGCTGGCCGACCACACCGCCAGCACGCCCTTGGGCCGCAGGGCCTTGGCGCAGGCACTCAGGCCACTGGCGGAGTAGAGCCAGCTGTTGGCACGCTGGGTCAGGCCTTCCGGGCCGTTGTCGACGTCGAGCATGATGGCGTCGAACCCTTGGGGCTCGGCTTGCAGCACCTTGGCAACGTCCTCCATGCGGATCACCGTGCGAGGATCTTGCAGGGGGTTGCCGGCCTTTTCGCCCAGCGGCCCGCGGTTCCACTCCACCACGCCAGGCACCAGTTCGGCGACCACCACTTCGGCATTTTTGCCCAGGTGCTTGAGCGCCGAAGCAAGGGTGAACCCCATGCCCAGGCCACCGATCAGCACTCGCGAATTCGGACGTCCGGCGACTTTGCGGCAGGGAATCTCGGCCAGCGCATCTTCGGAGCCGTGCATGCGCGTGTTCATCAGTTGCCCGCCATCCCCGCCCTGGATCTTGATGACAAAGTCCTCGCCGTATTCGAACAGGCAAAGGGCTCCGCCGTTGCCAGGAATGGGGGCGGTGTCGAGCAGGACGAAACGTTTCATGGGGTTCTCTTGAGAAGAATGGGCATTGGTGAAAGCAAACGAGCGCAGTTGGGAGTAGCCTGCAAGCAGACAACAAGGTTAACGGAGCCCTTGATGAAGCGCATCATTCTAACGATCATCGCACTGGCTGCGCTCTCGATAACTGCAGTGTCCGCTCAGGAACTGCAAGCCATTCCGACCACGCCTGCGCCACTGCCTGGGTCGCCCGGCACTGCGACGCCGACACCGTATCCGCAAATTACCCCCAACAGCATTCCCAAGTCGGGGCCCGGCAGCGGCGGGGCGCCATTGCTGCCGCCGATCCTCCCGCCGACTCCACCCGCCAGGGATCAGCCGGTGCCGGGGATCGAGCCAAACGTACCCAAGGTTAAATCGCCGGGGGTTAGACCTGTTGCGAAAGTAGCTGACCGTCGGCCATGCGCAGGCGCTTGGACAGGGAAACGGCCAAGGCGCGGATGATCTTGGCGGCGATCTTCGGCGCGTCATTGAGCATTTTTTCCAGTGAATCCTTGCCAAGGTTGAGCAGTTGGCAGTTGCTCGCGGCCACGCAACTGGCGGAGCGGCGTTCGCCATCGAGCACGGCCATTTCGCCGAAGGCCCGACCGCTGCGCAGGGTGGCCATGGTCACTCGCTGCCCGTCGCTGTTGGTTTTCTGCACTGCCACCTGGCCGGTGTGGATGATGCACATGAAACTGCCGGCATCGCCTTCCTGGAAAATCACTTCGCCCTCGGCCACCGTGCTGATGCTGAAATAGCCGGATGCCGCCGCAAAGTCGGCGGGCAGCAATTGAGCGAACAAGCCACAGTCCATCAGCCAATCGCGGATTTCATTGTTCAACAAGGTCGGTTCTGACATGTGATCACGGTCTTTTTATTGTTGCTGATATCGATTCCACGCCCCCTGTAGGAGCGAGCTTGCTCGCGATGACGGTATACCAGTCAATATTTATAGTGACTGACACACCGCTATCGCGAGCAAGCTCGCTCCTACAGGGATCTTCGTAGCCACGGGATTTCGTTTATGACCCGTCCTGGCGGCCAAGTTCCTCAAGCAATGCCCAAAACCGCGAAAACAAATGCGTATTCGAGTGCTACGTCACGCAATCCCTGGTATCGGCCGCTCATCCCGCCATGGCCCGCGCCCAGCTCAGTCTTGAGCAGCAAAAGGTTGTCGTCGGTTTTGGTGGCGCGCAGTTTGGCCACCCACTTGGCGGCTTCCCAGTATTGAACGCGGCTGTCGTTGTAGCCGGCGATCACCAGCGTTGCCGGATACGCCTGTGCGGTGACGTTTTCGTACGGTGCGTAAGCCTTGATCCGATCATAGACTTGTGGCTCCTGAGGATTGCCCCACTCGTCGTATTCCGTGACGGTCAATGGCAAGTCCGGGTCGAGCATTGTGTTGAGCACGTCGACGAACGGCACTTCGGCAATCGCTGCGCCAAACAGGTCGGGGCGCATATTGAGCACCGCGCCGATCAGCAAACCGCCCGCGCTGCCGCCGCTGATTGCCAGTTGAGGCGAGGTGGTGTAGCCATTGGCAATCAAGTGCTCGGCACAGGCGATGAAGTCGTCAAAGGTGTTGTGCTTGTGTTCCTGCTTGCCGGCGCGATACCAGGCTTCACCCAATTCCCCACCGCCGCGCACGTGGGCAATGGCAAACGCTACGCCGCGATCGAGCAGGCTCAGGCGTGCGTGGGAGAACCACGGGTCGAGGCTCTGGCCGTAGGCACCGTAGGCGTAGAGGTACAGCGGCGTAGGTTTGCCCAAAGCGTCGCGTTTGACCACCAGGCTGATCGGCACTTGCGTGCCATCCGGCGCGGTCGCCCACAGTCGCTGGCTGACGTAGGCGTCGGCATCGAACGGACCGAGTACCGGGGTTTCTTTCAAAACGGTCTGGTCGCCGTTGACCAGGTCCAGTTGGCGAATCTGCGCCGGGCGATTCAGCGCCTCGTAGCGCAGGCGGATGCGCTCGCTTTCAAATTCCAGGCTGTTTTGCACGTGCAGGCTGTAGGCAGCATCCGGCAATTGAACCCGATAACTCGGCAAATCCTGTGGGTGCACTTCGATGATCGGCAGGCCACCTTCGCGCAGGCTCAGGGTCATGGCCCCGACATTGAGGCTCATGCCTTCGATCATGGTGCTGTCGCGATGCGCGATGAGCAGGCGCCAGTCGGCTTCGGTGGGTGCCACGCCGGTATCGACAGCGGTGTACAGGGCGTAGTTGATGCCGTCGCGGTTGCTTCGAATGAACCAGGTCCATTGACCGTCGAGCACACCATGATCGACGTCGTACTCATGGTCTTCAACCCGTGGTGCGATGCAGCTGAACGGCTGCTGCGGCTGACAGGCGTCGAGCACCCAGATTTCGCTGGTGGTCTTGCTGCCCAGGGCCAGGAACAATTGCTGTTCGGAGCTTGCGCGGTAGCAATGCAAGAAGAAGCGGCCGTCGGGCTCATGGAACACTTCTTCAGCCGCTGTGCCATCCAGTCGATAACGATACAGCTTGTGCGGTCGGTGCGTGTCGTCCAGTTCGCCAAAAAACAGCGTCAGGCTGTCGTTGGCCCAGGTCATGCTGCCGTCGCAGTCCTGGAACTCCAGTTCGCTGACACGACCGTCGGATAATTCCTTGACGAACAGGGTGTAAATCTCATCGCCTGTAGCATCGACGCTGTAGGCCAGGCGCTGGTGATCCGGGCTGATGCTGAAGGTGCCGAGGGAAAAGAACCCACCGTTGGCCAGCTCGTTCGGATCCAGCAGCAGTTGTTCGCGGCTTTCGTCCAGTTGCAGGCTATCGTCGTCCGGGCGCGGGCACCGATAATGGCGAGCGTACTCGTCGCCGGCGGTGGTGCGTGTGTAATACAGGTACGGGCCCCACGGTGACGGCAACGACAGGTCCGTTTCCAGGATCCGGCCCTTGATCTCTTCGAACAGGGTCTCGCGCAACCCGGCCTGATTGGCGGTTTGCGCTTCCTGATAGCTGTTTTCCGCTTTCAGGTAGTCGAGGACCGCGTCGGTGTCGCGTTCCTGCAGCCAGGCATACGGGTCAGAGCCTGGGGCTGTGTGGGCGATGGGGGCGGATTGAGACATGAATGGTTCTCGAAGAGTGCACGAAATAGGGTTTTGCAACCTGTGGGAGCGCGTATGGCCTGGTATTGGGACAAGCCGGACGTGCAAAAAGTCGTTACTATAAGCCCCTATTTGCTTGCCTTGCCATGGACACCATGACCGAGAACGACTATCTGATCGCTTGGGGCCTTTACGCCTTCGCCGCTTTGGGCTGCCTGTTGGTGTGGATGCGCATTACCCGTTGGATGTGGCGCTGGCTACGCGAGCCGCTGCGGGTGTTGGGCGCAGTGCTGTTGTTCAGCCCGACGATCATCGACCCGGTGAAGGAAAAAGTTGCCCCGGCCATCGCCATTACCACTCTGGACCTCGCGTTCAAGGTCGGTAACAACGCTTGGCGCGCCATCTCCGACCTGCTCATGTACGGCATGATTGCCTTCGGTATCTATCTGGTATTCGTTGCGATCCGCTTCCCCATCGAGCGTAACGCCCGCGCTCGCAAGGAGCGGGCGGAGGCCGCGAAGGCGGCAGCCCGCGTCGACGAGCCGGACGACGACCAACCGTTCGGCGGTGCCGGGGATGACCGTTATGGCCGTCCGCCAGTCCCGAGCAACCCGCAGCGTATGCGGGTCGAACCGCGTTTGTAACCTTGCCCCTGCCTTACAGAGAGTCCGAGCATGTGTGAGTTATTGGGCATGAGCGCCAATGTCCCGACCGATATCGTGTTCAGCTTCACCGGATTGATGCAGCGCGGCGGGCGTACCGGCCCTCATCGTGATGGCTGGGGCATCGCATTCTACGAGGGGCGCGGCCTTCGCCTGTTCCAGGATCCGGCGGCAAGCAGCGAATCGGAAGTCGCCAATCTGGTGCAGCGTTATCCGATCAAGAGCGAAGTGGTGATCGGGCATATCCGCCAGGCCAACGTCGGCAAGGTCTGCCTGTCCAACACCCACCCGTTCGTGCGAGAGCTGTGGGGGCGAAATTGGTGTTTTGCGCACAACGGCCAGTTGGCGGATTTTCAACCGACCACCAGCTTCTACCGCCCTGTTGGCGATACCGACAGCGAAGCGGCGTTCTGCGATTTGCTCAACCGCGTACGCGCCGGGTTCCCCGAGCCGGTGGACGTCCAAGCGTTGCTGCCGGACCTGGTGGCCGCTTGCGCCGAATACCGCAGCAAAGGCGTGTTCAATTGCCTGCTCAGCGACGGCGATTGGCTGTTCTGCTACTGCTCCACGAAATTGGCGCAGATTACCCGTCGCGCACCGTTCGGCCCGGCGCGCCTGAAAGATGTCGATGTGATCGTCGACTTCCAGGCCGAGACGACGCCCAACGACGTGGTGACGGTGATCGCCACCGAACCTTTGACCGAAAACGAAACCTGGACCCGCTACGAGCCGGGCCAATGGAGCCTGTGGCGACGTGGTGAATGCGTCAGCCAAGGCAAGACCGAATAAAGGACGCTCTCATGTTGCTCAGTTATCTACGGCTGGTGTTGTTCGCGGCGGGCCTGTTGATTGGTGTCCAGGTGCCAGGCTTTATCAACGACTACACCAAGCGTATTGAAGCGCACCTGATTGAGGCGCAGACCAGCCTCAGCGGTTTTCAGAACACCGCCAACCAGTTCTTCAAGGGCGACATGCAGGCGCTGGTCGCCCATTACCGCGCCAGCGAAGACCCGATATTTCGCAGTGACGCCGACAGCCTGAGCCACCTGCTGACCCGCCAGGTGGCGCTTGATAAACAGTTCCAGGCCATGCAGGGGCCCTGGTACGTGCGTTTCCTGCAAGTGGTGCTCGCCGCCGACCCGGATATCCGCAAGGAAACCTGGAACGGCTACAGCTATCAGATCCTGCTGACGCCCGAAGCGATGATCTGGGGCATGAGCGGTGCTTTGCTGTTGTCGTTCGGCATCGAGTGCCTGTTCCGCCTGATCGATTGGGTGGTGCTGGGCGGCCGACGTCTGCGCCAGAGCCGGCCGATCGAAGACCGGGATGTGCGTGGGTTGCAGTGAAGTAGTCCCTGTAGGAGCGAGCTTGCTCGCGATAGCGGTCAACCAGCCACACCATGGGTGACTGACAAACCGCTATCGCGAGCAAGCTCGCTCCTACAGGGGAGGGTCACTTCAGCGTGCCAGCACGACGTAGTTATCCCCCACCCGACTCGCGTAGTCCGTCAGCACCCGCTGACACAACGCCACAATCTCCTCGACCCACTCCACCCCGGTGCGCCACGACACCACCACCTGCAAATCCGGCGGCCGTTGGTCGATGGCCAGCAGGGTCAACTCCCCGCTCGCCAGCTCTTCGGCTACCAGCACGGGTGGCAACGCCGCGATGCCAAAACCGTCCCGCAGCAGCCGGGTGATCGCCGACACCGAGTTCACGCAGTTCAGCTTGGGCGTCATCACACCGTTGGCCTGCATCAACGCGAGCACTTGTTGATGCGGGTGGGAGTTTTTCGAGTAGGTGATGATGCGTTCGTTGCCGAGGTCGGCGACACCTGAATACGCTCGGTTGTACAGGGAATTGCTGGCGGCGATCCAGTCCATCGGGTGGCTGGCCAATTCCAGGCTGCGCACGCTTTCCTGTCGCAACAGATCGGTTTGCAAGGCCACATCGAGAAAGCCTTTTTGCAACTGATCGCAGAGGTTCAGCGAGGTATCGGCCACCAGTTCGATTTCCACCAGCGGGTACAGCTCGGTCATCTGCGCGACCAGGGGGCTCAGCCAGGTGTGGATGACGGTGTCCATCACGCCGATGCGCACCCGGCCGACCTTGCTGGAGCGCGTCTCGATCGACTGTTTCAGCGCCTGCATGGTGTCCATCATCTGCTCGGCGTGCTCAAGTACCTTCAAGCCTTCAGGCGTCAGGCTCACGCCGCGCGAATCACGCAGGAACAGCTTCACGCCCAGCTCACTCTCGAGTACGGCAATGCGACTGGAAATCGAGGCCTGGGTGGTGAACAGCTTGTCTGCAGTCAGGCGAAAACTCTTGAGTCTGGCGACCCAGACGAAGGTCTCGAGAAACTTCAGGTTCATGGGGGTTGCTCGGGGGGGATAAATTTTTCTTATGTCTGGAACAGGATTTAATTAGTTGGACGCGACAGGGCAGTGCGCCCAAAAATCACCGCATCCGGTTCTCACGATAGGCGTCGTCGGGGCTCAGGACAATACCCGTAAAATCAGCGCGAAGATTTGCCCGCCGTTGAAAAGAACAAAGCCAACAGGAGTGTTCACCGTGAGCCGTCTGCTATTGAACTGCGATATTGGCGAGAGTTTCGGTAACTGGACCATGGGTCTGGACGCCGATGTCATGCCCTTCATCGATTGCGCCAACATTGCCTGCGGGTTCCACGCAGGGGACCCGAGCATCATGCGCAAGACCGTCAGCCTGGCGCTGAGTAACGGCGTGCAGATTGGCGCGCATCCTGCCTATCAGGATTTGGTGGGGTTCGGCCGGCGTTCCATGGTGTACACCGCGCAAGAACTGCAAGACATCCTGCATTACCAGATCGGCGCTCTCGATGGTCTGTGCCGGGCGCAGGGTGGACGGGTGAGCTACGTCAAACCCCACGGCGCGATGTACAACGACATGATGGCCAACCCTGCGCAATTGCGTGCGGTGCTACAGGCTGTTGCAGCCTACGACTCGACATTGCCGTTGATGCTGATGGCCACCCGCGACAACAGCGCCGCGCAGCAATTGGGCGATGAATACGGTGTGACCCTTTGGTTTGAAGCCTTCGCCGACCGCGCCTACGACAGTGCCGGCCGGTTGGTTTCGCGGCAACTGCCGGGTGCCGTGCACCACGATCCGGAAACGATCATCACCCAGGCCTTGAAGATTGCCCGTGGCGAGCCGCTTACCGCCAGCGACGGCAGCGCCTTGCACTTGAGGGCCAACACCCTGTGCGTCCACGGCGACAACGCCAGTTCGGTGGCGGCGGTGCAACGGATTCGTGAAGCCCTTGATCAGCTGGGGGGCATCATGAAGCTGCGCATCGAAGGCGTTGCACTGGATTGCCTGATGGTGCGCCTGTTCGACGAAATCGCCGAAAGCAACATGCCGTGGATGCTCGCTGCCAGCGACAACCTGCGTGCAGCATTTGCCGGACAGCTCATCGACCTGGTGCCGTCCTACACGACGCTGATGGTGCATTACGATCTCAATGCCTTGAGTCCTGCGCAGGCTCGAGAGCTGATCGCCGAGGCGTTGATCGATCTGTCACCCAATACCCGCAGCAGCGGCCAATGCCATGTGTTGCCGGTGTGGTACGACCTGAGTGTCGGTCCGGAGTTGAGCCTGTTGGCCAAGCGCAGCGGTTTGACAGTCGAGGAAGTGATCCGCCGTCATAGCGAGCGTGAGTACCAGGTGTTCGCGCTGGGTTTCGCACCAGGCTTCGCTTTCATGGGGCTGGTGGAGGAAGCGCTGGCCGCGCCGCGCCTGAATACCCCGCGCAAGAAGGTCGCGGCGGGGAGCGTCGGGATCGCCGAACGGCAGACTGCCGCTTATCCGGCTGTCTCTCCAGGTGGCTGGAACCTGATCGGTCGCACACCGGCCCGATTGTTCGACCGCGATCGCGAGGGGTACAGCCTGATGCAGCCGGGTGACACCGCGCGGTTCGCCCCCATCAGCCATGCCGAGTTCATCAACCTGGGCGGTGACGACACGCCGTTGGAGGTTCAAGCATGAGCCGGCTCTCAATCGAAGCGAGCACGCCATTGTGCCTGTTGCAGGACGCCGGTCGATTCGGTGTACGCCACCTGGGCGTGACCCAAGGCGGCGGGTTGGATTGGCGTTCGATGTCGTGGGCCAACTGGTTGTTGGGCAATGCTTTGGGTGCCGCCGTCATCGAAATCACCCTGGGCGGATTTACCGTGGGAGCCGAAGAAGATTGCCTGCTGGCTTTGGCGGGGGCGGATCTGGGCGCACAACTGGACGGTCAGGCGCTGATGCCTTGGCGCAGTTTCAAGATGCGCAAAGGCCAACGTTTGCTGTTCACCCAGCTGCTATTGGGCGCGCGGGCTTATCTCGCCGCGCCGGGCGGATTTGAGGCGCCGCGGGTGCTGGGCAGTTGTGCCACCGTAGTGCGTGAAGAGCTGGGCGGGCTGGATGGCAGAGGGCATGCGTTGGTCAAGGGCGCGTCGTTGAGCTATCACGCCGATGCGCCGTTGCTGGTACGGGAGGTGCCAACCGAACAGGTGCCGGATTTCAAACTCGATGCGCCACTGGATGTGATCGTGGGGGCGCAGATCGGTGAGTTCAGTGGCCAAAGTCTGTTCGATGCATTCAACAGCCCCTGGACACTCGACAGCCGTGCCGATCGCATGGGCATGCGCCTGCTGGGTCCGGCGTTGGCTTATCAGGGGAAACCGATGATTTCCGAAGGTATTCCGCTGGGCGCGGTGCAGGTGCCGCCAGACGGTCAGCCAATCGTGTTGCTCAACGATCGCCAGACCATCGGGGGGTATCCACGCCTTGGGGCGTTGACGCCGCTGGCGTTGGCGCGGCTGGCGCAGAGTCTGCCGGGAGCGCAGGTGCGGTTACGGCCGGTGGTGCAGGAGGTTGCGCATCGGGAGCAGGTTGAATACCTGCGGCGTTTTTCCGATAGCTAAAAGCATCGCGGGCAAGCCCGCTCCTACAGAGGTTTGCTGAGCATCTGTAGGAGCGGGCTTGCCCGCGATGGCGCCACATCAGGCACCACAAACTACTTGGAAAGAAACCGCATTCCTTCCTCCAGCCCCCGCAACGTCAGCGGGTACATCTGGTCCTCGATCAAGTCCCGCACGATATTGGTCGAGGACGTATAACCCCAGGTATCTTTTGGATACGGGTTGATCCAGATGAGTTTTTTGTACTTCTCCATGAACCGCTGCATCCACACGTAACCGGCTTCTTCGTTCCAGTGCTCGACGCTGCCGCCGGGCTGGGTAATTTCGTACGGCGCCATGGCAGCGTCACCGATGAAGATCACTTTGTAGTCGGCCCCGTACTTGTGCAGCAGGTCCATGGTCGAGGTGCGCTCGGAAGTGCGGCGCATGTTGTTCTTCCACACCGATTCATAAATGAAGTTGTGAAAGTAGAAGTACTCCAGGTGCTTGAACTCGGTCTTGCAGGCCGAGAACAGTTCCTCGCAGGTTTTCACGTGTGCATCCATCGATCCGCCAATGTCGAACAGCAGCAACAGCTTGACCGTGTTGCGGCGCTCCGGACGCATCTGGATGTTCAAAAGGCCCGCATCCTTGGCGGTGTGATCGATGGTGCCATCGATGTCGAGTTCTTCCGCTGCGCCCTGACGGGCGAATTTGCGCAGGCGGCGCAGGGCGACCTTGATGTTGCGGGTGCCCAGTTCCACCGAGTCGTCGAGGTTCTTGTACTCGCGCTGGTCCCAGACCTTGACCGCCTTGCCCTGGCGCTTGCCGGCATCGCCAACCCGGATACCTTCCGGGTTGAAGCCGCCTGAGCCGAACGGGCTGGTGCCACCGGTGCCGATCCATTTGTTGCCGCCGGCGTGGCGTTCCTTCTGTTCTTCCAGGCGTTTCTTGAATTCTTCGATGAGTTTGTCCAGGCCGCCCAGCGACTGGATCGCCGCCCGCTCCTCATCGGTCAGCGAGCGCTCGAATTCCTTGCGTAACCAGTCTTCCGGGATCAGCGCCTGGAGGTGGTCGTCGAGTTTCTCCAGGCCGTTGAAGTAGGCGCCGAAGGCGCGGTCGAACTTGTCGAAATGCCGTTCGTCCTTCACCAGGATCGCCCGGGCCAGGTAATAGAACTCGTCCATGTCGGCGAAGGTCACGCGCTGTTTAAGCGCGTTGATCAGGTCCAGCAGTTCGCGAACCGAGACCGGCACCTTGGCGGCGCGCATTTCATTGAACAGGTTGAGCAACATGGCGTCGGCCCCTTTTACACGTGCTTAGCGAGTGCCGCGACGGCTCATGAAGGCCAGACGCTCCAGCAATTGCACGTCCTGTTCGTTCTTCACCAGGGCTCCAGCCAGCGGCGGAATGGCTTTGGTTGGATCACGCTCGCGCAGTACCGCTTCGCCGATGTTGTCGGCCATCAGCAGCTTCAGCCAGTCCACCAGTTCGGAGGTCGACGGTTTTTTCTTCAGGCCCGGCACTTTGCGCACATCGAAGAACACGTCCAGCGCTTCGCTGACCAGGTCTTTCTTGATGTCCGGGTAGTGCACGTCGACGATCTTTTGCAGGGTGGCGCGATCCGGGAAGGCGATGTAGTGGAAGAAGCAGCGGCGCAGGAAAGCGTCCGGCAGCTCTTTTTCGTTGTTGGAGGTAATGATGATGATCGGCCGCTGCTTCGCCTTGATCGTCTCGTCGATCTCGTAAACGTAGAACTCCATCTTGTCGAGTTCTTGCAGCAGGTCGTTGGGGAACTCGATGTCGGCCTTGTCGATTTCATCAATCAGCAGGATCACCCGCTCCTCGGATTCGAACGCCTCCCAGAGCTTGCCTTTTTTCAGATAGTTACGAACATCGTGGACCTTTTCGTTGCCCAACTGCGAATCACGCAAGCGGCTGACTGCATCGTATTCGTAGAGGCCCTGATGCGCCTTGGTGGTCGACTTGATGTGCCAGGTGATCAGCCTGGCGCCAAACGATTCTGCCAGTTGTTCGGCCAGCATGGTTTTGCCGGTGCCCGGCTCGCCCTTGACCAGCAGCGGGCGCTCCAGGGTGATGGCGGCGTTCACCGCCAGCTTCAGGTCATCGGTGGCGACGTAGGCCTGGGTGCCTTCGAACTTCATCTGCTAATCCTCGAACGGTAAAGCCGGCCTGACGGGCAGGGGCGGGGCGCAATAATCAAGTCCCCGACTATAACGCGCAGGCCGGTCGACTGGGAACGCAGACGGCTTATTCAGTCTCTGAATGGAGCGTCACATCTTGACTCAGTCTCGGCGGCTTGCCAGATATTGAGCTATCGCCATTTTGGCGATAGCTTGCGCCTCATGTCTACTCAATATCGATTTCGAGATACATACCGTATTCAACTGCGCGAACGAGACCATCCGCCACCCCATGTCCACCTCGTCGGTGGCGGGCTGGATGGCGTGCTCAGCCTTGAACCCGTCAAAGTCACGATGGGCCTGGCACCGCCTCTGATTATAAAAGAAGCCCTGGATTGGGTCCGCGCCCATCAGGCGCAACTGCTGGAGGAGTGGAAACGATGTTACCCATGAAACGGCCACGGTTGTCTGCCGTGAAGGCTTTGCTCGACAACCGCCTGGCGCTGACGTTTATCGATGGACAGCAACTGACTCTCGACCTGAACCGTGATCTGCTGGCCTTTCCAGGGTTGCAGCCGCTATTGGCGCCGGGGGCATTCGAAGGGGCTGCCCTTGGCGATGATGGCTGGAGTGTGGAATGGCCCGAACAGGACATCCAGATCGGCGCAGACACGCTGTATCTGGATGCGCTGGCGCAGAACGCCACGGACGAAAATACCCGAATTTTCATCGACTGGCGTGCCCGCACGGGCCTGCCGCTCAATCAGGCGGCGCAGGCGCTGGGGGTAAGCGCCCGCAGCATCAGTCGCTACAGCAGCGGTCGTGAGTCGGTGCCTCGATCCTTGGCGCTGGCATGCCTGGGCTGGGATTTTCTACAACAGCAGGCAAACGCAGCGCGCGTGGCCGAGGACTCCGGTCGTTATACCGTGAGGCCCAAACCTTAACCCGCATCAGGCTTGGGGCGCTCATAGCGGGCATTGAAGGCCTGGATGAAACCATTGCGCAGAATCTGCAGAAACGCCTGTAATGCGCTGATATCTTGCCGGTGCACGTTGCCACTCAATTCGACGCGCGTTGCAAACTGATTTTTGCCCTGATTTTTCAGTACCGTCTCCGAGCCGCCGACAATGGCTTCCCAAATGGAGCGGAATAAACCCTTGTCCTTGTTCTCCACGTCCTGCTGCCAGTTGAACACATCAACGTCCTTCAGAAGAGGTTTGATGTACCCGGTCAATTGAGCCTTTTTCGCTTGCGCCTCGATCACTACATCACCGTGGCCGGCGTTGAAATCGAACTTGCCGTAGGCTGATGCAAAATCGTTCATGCGTTTGAGTTCGATGTCCTTGGCGCGCAGACGGAATTCGAAGTTTTCAAAGTTGCTCAGGGGATCGAACGTGGCGGTTGCTTCCAGCGGTGCATGTCCCAACAGCAACGCTTTGCCTTCGAAACTCGCGTCGCGCCTGCCTTCCTTGTCGACCACATTGGTCAGGTTGTAGAAACTCGCATTCACCTGTGTCGCGTTCATGTTGACGGGCGGCTTGGAATTGAAATTGCGGAAGCTGATCTTGCCGTCGTAGATGCGCACTTCATCCAGCGTGATGGGCAGAAGCTTGCCCAGTTGCTCACGCCAATCGGTGCCTTCACCTGTCTGGGAGTTCTGTTTGTTGGGCCCGCCATCGACGAAGTTGACTTGCGGGTTGAAGAACTGCACCTGCGCGACCACCGCATGCTCATAGATCAGCGAATGCCAGCTGACGGCAAGGTCAATCAATGGTGCATCGACGAAGGGCACCGGGACCTTGCCATCGACCTTGACGATTTTCAGGCCGTTGATCTTGTAGGCGCCGCGCCACCACGCGAGGTCCACATCAGTCACCTGGCCACGGTAATCGCCCATGTCGGCGAGTTTTCCATTGAGATAGTCGCGCACCATGTAGGGCAGCGCGATGTGCAAGGTAATCAGACACACAATGAGGCCAACAAGTATCCACAAGGGCCAGCTGTAGCGACGTTTCATGATGGTAAATCCCTGGCGATGTAATGCATTGACTCCGATGGCCGGCGGACGTTCGACCTGACTGGACGAGCACCGGCAACAGGCATACCGTGATGGGCTAATCAACGCTGCATCAAGGACCCGGTCATGAGTCGTATTTTTGCTGACAACGCCCACTCCATCGGCAACACGCCGCTGGTGCAAATCAACCGCATCGCGCCGCGCGGCGTGACCATCCTGGCCAAGATCGAGGGGCGCAACCCGGGTTACTCGGTCAAGTGCCGGATCGGCGCGAACATGATCTGGGACGCTGAAGGCTCCGGCAAACTGAAACCGGGCATGACCATCGTCGAGCCGACTTCCGGCAACACTGGCATTGGTTTGGCGTTTGTCGCGGCAGCACGAGGCTACAAGCTGATCCTGACGATGCCATCCTCCATGAGCATCGAACGTCGCAAGGTGCTCAAGGCACTGGGCGCCGAACTGGTGTTGACCGAGCCGGCCAAAGGTATGAAAGGCGCCATCGAAAAGGCGACTGAAATCGTCGCTGCCGACCCGTCCCGGCACTTTATGCCCGCGCAGTTTGAAAACCCTGCCAACCCGGCCATTCATGAGAAAACCACGGGTCCGGAAATCTGGAACGACACCGACGGCGCTGTCGATGTGCTCGTGGCCGGCGTCGGCACCGGTGGAACCATCACCGGGGTTTCGCGGTATATCAAGAACACTCAGGGTAAACCGATTCTGTCGGTGGCGGTCGAGCCAGTGGTATCGCCTGTGATCACCCAGGCATTGGCGGGCGATGAAATCAAGCCGAGCCCGCACAAAATCCAGGGGATCGGTGCAGGGTTTGTGCCGAAGAACCTCGACCTGTCGATCGTTGACCGGGTCGAGTTGGTCAGCGACGAAGAGTCCAAGGCCATGGCCCTGCGTTTGATGCAAGAGGAAGGGATTCTGTGTGGCATCTCCTGCGGTGCAGCGATGGCCGTGGCAGCGCGTTTGGCCGAAACCCCGGAAATGCAGGGCAAGACCATCGTGGTGATTTTCCCTGACTCCGGCGAGCGTTATCTGTCGAGCATGCTCTTCAGTGACCTGTTCACCGAGCAGGAAACCCAGGCCTAAGCGCTGCCGTCGCCTGTAGGGCAGGGGCTGATCACCGTCAGCCCCTGTTCAGGAGGTTTATGTTAACCAGGGTTTGTTACGCAATCCTCAACACTGAATGTTGAATCAGTCGGGTTTTTTCAAAGGTCTTTAGCGCTTATCATGGCTGGCTGCCACGTCGGGTACATGGCGTTGCGCAAAGTTGCTTATTTTCAAGGAGTTGTCGATGACCTTTTCCTTTGCCGTGAAAGCGTCGCTGTTATTGCTGTTTCTGGGCAGCACGCTATATGTGCACCTGCGCGGCAAGGCGCGCTTGCCGGTCTTGCGCCAATTCGTCAACCATTCGGCGCTGTTTGCGCCTTACAACGCCTTGATGTATCTGTTTTCCGCCGTGCCTTCGCGGCCTTATCTGGATCGCAGCAAATTCCCTGAACTGGACGTGCTCAAGGACAACTGGCAGGTGATCCGCGATGAAGCGATGCACCTGTTCGACGAGGGGTACATCCGCGCCGCCGAAAAGAACAACGACGCGGGCTTCGGTTCGTTCTTCAAGAAAGGCTGGAAGCGTTTTTACCTCAAGTGGTACGACAAACCCTTGCCGTCGGCCGAAACCCTCTGCCCGAAAACCGTGGCGCTGGTCAGTAGCATCCCCAACGTCAAGGGCGCCATGTTCGCGTTGCTGCCAGGCGGTAGTCATCTGAACCCGCACCGCGATCCATTTGCCGGCTCCCTTCGTTACCACCTGGGCCTGTCGACGCCAAACTCCGACGACTGTCGCATCTTTGTCGATGGCCAGGTGTACGCCTGGCGCGATGGCGATGACGTGATGTTCGACGAGACCTATGTGCATTGGGTGAAGAACGAAACCGAGCAGACTCGGGTCATCCTGTTCTGCGACATCGAACGCCCCTTGAGCAACCGCCTGATGACCAGCGTCAACCGACGGGTTAGCGCTTTCCTTGGACGCGCCACGGCGCCGCAGAATCTTGACGATGAGCGCGTGGGTGGCATCAACCAGGCGTATGCCTGGAGCAAGCGTTCCAGCGACAAGATCAGTGGTGTGGTCAAGCAGTTCAAGCGCCGCCACCCCAAAGCCTACCGTGTACTGCGGCCGGTGTTGGCCGTCGTGGTGTTGACGTTGCTGGGGTACTGGCTGTTCGGATGAATGCGCCCGTGCAATGAAAAAACCGTTCCCTGGGAGCGGTTTTTTTGCCCATTTTCAGGGGCGGCCGGCGAGCAGATTGGGTTCTTCGCCTACGATGCCCGTGACGAGTAGTTGAAGAAGGCGGCGTTGGCTCGCCGTCAGTTCTCCCGCCATTGCTTTGCTTTGCGCAACATGAGCGCTTTTCCTTGTGGAAGATTTTTTGATTGTTCTGCGCATATTCCCTCCACCGCTGGTCATCAATTGAACAGTCTTCAAAATACAAGGTTCTCCAAAGTTTTGACAAGTCGGCCTTCTCGATCGTACTCAAAGCCAAGCTGCTGATAGATTGAAACCGCTCCTGCTCGTGGCTCCTGAATTTCAAGCAAACGAGCACCCATGACCTGCGCGTATTGCTCAACGACTATCATGGCGAGAGTTGCAACACGTCCCTTCAAAGGGTGTGCGCTCCTCGGACTCCCTTCCAATCTCACGATACGGATTCGTTGCCGGCTGTTATTTGGGTTCGCGAAACAAAGCCCACACAGCTCGGCGTTGAACCAGATGGCAAGGTCCAGAGCCAGTGGCTCCCGTGCCTTCCACTCGATGACCTCATACCATGAGAAATGTGGATCCTCCCACCGTTCAAAAGCACTTAATGCTTGCCTGTCAATTGGCTCAAAACGCACATTCGATAAGTCCACAGCCGCAGAGCCAGCTCTGACGTGGAGAAGTTGAACAACGCTCGAAACAGCCTGTTTTCTCGCCTGTGATTTGTACAGCTGATACCGAAGATAAGCCCGTTCCCTTGGCATGTGATCCTGTGCATTCCCTGTCCTCGCTGGACGCTGCCGTGAATCCCAAGCCTAGGTAACTGTGCGCGTTACGTCTTTACTGGCCATTTGTCCAAGTCATTGCAATTGTTGTCAGCCGCTGGATCGTCGGCTTGGCGCATGGCGCCAGGCCTTTTTTTATTTGCTCAGGGCATGCTCGGCCCGCACCGAATTCATGAACGCCTGCATGGCCGACGATTGAATGCGATGGCGCCGGGTGATCAAGCCATACGGCGGCAGTCGTGCTTCGAATTTGATCGGCAGCACGGCCAGCAGATCCCGGCCGGGGTAGTCCTCGACCACTGAAACCGGCGTGACGCCAAGCATGTCGGTCTGCTGGATCAATGACAGCAAGGTCATGATCGAGGTGGTTTCGACGATGCTGCTGGGTATGTCGACTCGCGCATTGTGAAACACTTGATTGATGATCGCGCGCATGGGGCTCGGTTGCTGTTGCAGCACCCAGGTCATGTTCTGCAGCTCCGCCCAGCTCAGGTGTTTTTCTTTGGCCAACGGGTTCTGCGCACTGGCAATCACGCACAGTGCCTCTTCGCCAAGGCTGTCGAACAACAACTCCTCGGCCCGCGCACCGGCGGGGATGCGCCCGAGGACGATGTCGAGCTGGTCCTGCAACAGGGCCTGGACCAGCACGTCGCTGGTGTCGACCTGAATGCTCATCGACAGTCGCGGATGGCTCTGTTTCAAGGTGGCGATGGTGCGGGTCAGCAAGCCCGAGGCCAGTGCCGGAATGGCCCCGACGGCCACTCGTCCCAGGTTGCCGGATTCGAGGGCGACCAGTTCTTCGCGCATGCCGCTCAGCTCCGCAAAAACCATGCGCGCGTAATAAATCACGGTCTCGCCGAACGGGGTGGACCGCATGCCCCGGGGCAGACGCTCGAACAGCTCGACGCCCAACAGGTCCTCGGCCTCGTGCAGCATTTTGGTCGCTGCCGGTTGAGTCATGCCGATGTGATCGGCGGCGCGGCGCAATGAACCGAATTCCTGCAACGCCAGCATCAGCCGCAATTGGCGAAGTCGCAGTCGGCTGTGGATCACATTGGCTTCAGGAATTCTTGTCATGGACGACACTCGCAGAAAAGACTGCGGCAAGCCTGACAATAAATGTCAGGCATTGCCAGCATCACTACACCGATTTGGTCTTGCCGACAGGGGATTTACGCAGCCCGAGCACGCTGGCCAGTGCCTTGGAAATCAGTGGCCAGAACAGCATCAGCAGGGCGGCGGTGGTCAGGCTGCCCACCAGTGGGTTGGACCAGAAGATACCAATGTGACCGTCGGAGAACAGCATCGACTGGCGGAATGCATCTTCCGCCTTGTCGCCCAGCACAGCGGCCAGAATCAGGGGTGCAATCGGATAGCCCAGCTTTTTGAACAGATACCCGAGTGCGCCAAAGCCCAGCATCAGCACCACGTCGAAGAACGAGTTGTGCACCGTGTAGGCACCGATGGCGCAAACCATGATGATGATCGGTGCAATCACCGAGAACGGGATACGCAGGATCGAAGCGAACAGCGGCACCGTAGCCAGCACCACGATGAGGCTTACCACGTTGCCCAGGTACATGCTCGCGATCAGGCCCCAGACAAAATCATGCTGTTCGACGAACAGCGTCGGGCCAGGGTGCAGGCCCCAGATCATCAAGCCGCCGAGCATCACCGCCGCCGTGGCCGAACCTGGAATGCCCAGGGTCAACATCGGCAGCAGGGCGCTGGTGCCCGCCGCGTGGTCGGCGGTTTCCGGGGCGATCACCCCTTCGACTTCCCCTTTACCGAAGTTTTCGCGATTTTTCGAGAAGCGCCGCGCCATGCTGTAACTCATGAACGACGCGGCAGTCGGGCCGCCGGGGGTGATACCCATCCAGCAACCCACCAGCGTGCTGCGCACAATCGTCCACCAGTAGCGCGGCAGTTTCGCCCAGGTCCGCAGGATGACCATGGGTGTAATCCGGGCACGTTCGCCACGGAACACCTGACCTTCTTCGACTGTGCAGAGGATTTCGCCGATGCCGAACAAGCCGATCACCGCCACTTCGAAACTGATGCCAGTCATCAGGATCGGCTGGTCGAAGGTCAGGCGCAGGTTGCCGGAGACGGTGTCCATGCCGACGGCCGCCATGGCGAAACCGATCATCATCGCCACCACGGTTTTCAGCGGCGGGTTTTTGCTCATGCCAATAAAGGTACAGAACGCCAGCAGGTACACCGCGAAGAACTCCGGTGAACTGAAGGTCATGGCAAACGCGGCGATCTTGGTCGACAGGAAGGTCAGCAGCAACACCCCGGCCAGTGCGCCGATCAGCGCCGAGCTGAACGCGGCGGTCAGGGCTTCGGCGGCACGACCTTCACGGGCCATGGGGTAGCCGTCGAACGTCGTCGCCACCGATGAGGGCTCGCCGGGTATGTTGAACAGGATCGAGGTGATCGAGCCGCCAAACAGCGCGCCCCAATACATGCACGACAGCAGGATGATCGCCGACACCGGCGACATGGTGAACGTCAGCGGCAGCAGCAACGCGACGCCGTTGGGGGCGCCGAGGCCGGGCAACACGCCGACCAGAATGCCCAACAGTACGCCGACCACCATCAGGCCGATGTGGCCCGGTGTGAGGATCAGGTTCATGCCTTGCAACAGGGAATCGAATTCGCTCATTTGAAGTGTCTCCAGGCCATGGCAATCCAGTCGCCCAGGGGACCTGCATCCAGCGGGACCTTGAACCACAACGCGAAAATCAGATAACTGGCCAATGCAGCGCCGAGGGACACGCAGGCAATCATCCACTTGCCGTAAGGCTTGGCGCGGACCTTGTCACGAGACATGAACCAGGCAATAAAGCAGGCCGAAGCCACATAGATGCCGGTAAACGGCATGGCGGCGACGAACAGGGCAATGGGGATGAACACCGACAGCACTTGCTTGAACGCGCTGCGGCTGACGAAGGCAATGTTCAGTGCTTGCCAGCGCACCAGGGTCAACACGCCGTTGGCCACGCTGGCGGCGCACAGCATCAGGCCGATGTAGAAAGGAAAATACCCCGGTTCAGGGCCGGCATCACCCCAGCCGATACCTTGTTCGACGCTGCCATACATCACCACCGCGCCGATCAGCGCAGTGAAGAGGGCCAGGCCGAGCTCGACCCAGCGGGTCCCGACCAGTGCCGGTGAATCCGAAGAATGGGACATGAAGACACCTCCAGAGGCGACGGCCGTGCCCGGGGGTACGGCCGTCACAGACTCAGTTTTTCAGCCAGCCGGCTTCCTTGAACACCGGGGTGACGCGGGCGGTGTCTTTTTCGATATAGGCGGTCAGTGGCTCGCCCTCCAGAAAGGTCGGCACCAAAGCGTTTTGCTTCACGTAAGCCTTGAACTCGGGCGTCTCGGTGACCTTACGCATCAGCTCGACATAGAACGTGCGCTGCTCGGCAGTCACTTCGCCGGGCATGAACACGGTGCGCGGGAAACGATACTGGTCGATGCCCAAGCCCTGTTCGTGACAAGTCGGAACGTCGGCCCACGACTTGTCGCCGGCGACCTTCTCGGTGTAGTTCATGCGTTCCCGGCTGAACACGCAGAGCGGCTCGACCTGATCGCCACGCCATTGGCTGATGCTTTCAGCGGGGTTGTTGACGTTAGCGGCGATGTGTTTGCCCGCCAACTGCGTCGCGGCTTCGCTGCCACTCTTGAACGGGATGTACACCAGCTTGCTGTTGTTGGTCTGGTTCAGGAGCAGGGTCAGGGTCTGGTCGACGTCCTTGGACTGGCTGCCCCCCATCCGCATCTTCGATGGATCGGCCTTGGCCGCTTCGTAGAAACCCTTGGCGTCCTTCCACGGCGCGCCCTTGTAGCTCCAGAGAATGAAGTCATCCTCGGCCACGGCGGCGACTGGGGTCAGCTCCTGCCATTGGTAGCCAAGCTTGGACACCAGTGGCAACAGGTAGATGTTGTTGGTGCCGATCACCAGTTTTTCCGCATCACCCTTGTTCATTTTCAGGTCGAGGAAAGCCTCGGCTCCGTTTCCACCGCCCTTGTTAAGGACGATGGTGTTCACATCGAGCAGCTTGTGAGTGGTGATGATCGACTGGATCAGACGGCCGAGTTGATCGGTGCCGCCACCGGGGCCGCCGGCCACGACGATCTCGACGTTCTTGTCCGGTTGCCAGGCGGCATGGGCGAGGGCGGGCAGGGCGCCTGCAGCCACCAGCGTACAGCCAAGGAACAGACGGGAGGTGCGACGGACGAATGCATTTCGCATTGGAAGGGCCTCGTTTTTGTAGTTGTTATGAGTGACTTGTCGGTGCTCGAGAGCTGCAAGCCTGGCCCGAGTGTGGGAAGGCGCCGCTCTCGCGTCTAGTCAAAACAATACATATACCGATAGCCTGGGGTTATCGCTCGCTTGGACACGAATTGTGACAGTTATCGAATGTGCCGTTCCAGAGCGGTTTAAGGGTATTTTGTCGGTAACGTGACCGGGTTGAAAGGTCGTTGAAAGCGGGATCTGCCATAACCCGTGGCTATCGCCGTATTTCCAGGTTTGATTAGACGGTTATCGCTGAGCCTTCGATAGTGCTCACCGAGCCGTCCTGAAGCGGCACGCTGTACCACAAAAATAATAAGTCGAGGTAAGCACCATGGCTCGTCCCAGTGCGTCCCTGCATCTGCCCGAAGCCGATGCCCAAACCGCCGTATCAGCCGCACCGCTGGCAGGTACCACCAAGGCCAGCAACGTACGCTGGAAGATCTTCGCGATCATCTTCGCGTTGACGATGGTCAACCTGATCGACCGGGTTTCGCTGTCGATTGCGATGCCGACCATCGCCGCCGAGTTTTCACTGTCACCGAGCACACAAGGGCTGATTCTCAGCAGCTTCTTCTGGGCCTACGCGCTGTTGCAGATTCCCGGCGGCTGGATGATCGATCGTTTCGGGCCGCACCGGGTGATCAGTTGGTCTACGGGCCTGTGGGGGACCTTCCAGGTGCTCGCGGCGTTTGCCACCGGCGGATTGTCCTTGCTGTTCGCCAGGGTTGCACTGGGTGCCGCCGAGGCGCCGTTGTTCCCGTCGGGCGGCAAGCTGATTTCGCTGTGGCTGGCACCGAGTGAGCGCAGTCGCGGTGCGGTGCTGATGGACAGCGGCAGTCCGTTGGGTGTTGCGCTTGGCGGGCTGATCATCGCCTACCTGATTGCCACTCTGGACTCCTGGCGCCTGGCCTTCCTGATTGCCGGTATCGCCACGCTGGTGCTGGGCTGGGTGGCGTGGCGCTATTTACGCGACAACCCGGCCACTCACCCGCAGGTGAATGCGCAGGAGCTGGAGAAGATCAATGCAGGGCGCGCGACACCGGCCGCCGAAGCTGCGCAGATGTCGGTCAAGGGTCTTGGGATCGCTGCACGTTCCCTCAGTGGTCTGCTGGTCGGTCGCGCCAGTTGGGCGATGGTGTATTTCGGTTTGCTGACCTGGGGGCCGAGCTACCTGGCTCAGGCCCGTGGTTTTGATATCAAGGGTATTGGCGCGGCGACGTTCGTCATTTTCATCTGCGGTGCGTTGGGCTCTTTGACGGGTGGTTTTCTCTGCGACGCGCTCATCCGCAAAGGCGTTCGTCGAGGCGTGGCGGTCAGGGGGCTGCTGGCATTTTCCGGTTTGATCGCGCTCGGCGCGTTCCTGTTGCTGCCGACCTTGAGCGATCCTTTTGCGGCGGTGGCGCTGTTGGCCATGACCGCATTTTTCCTGATGTGGGGCAGCCTCTACTGGAGCTTCCCGGCGTTGCTGGCAGCGCCAGCGCGTGTCGGCCTGATTGGCGGCGTAATGAACATGGCCGGCAGCGTTGGTGGTATCGCGGTGCCGATCCTGGTGGGTGTGATTCTGCAAATGGCCGGCGGTTTCGCGCCGGTGCTGGCTTTCTTCGCGGTATGTTCGGCGGTGTTTGTACTGGCAACGCTGTTCATCAGTCTCGACGAGGTGCGCCATGGTTAAGATGTACGACGGCCTGATCATCGATGCCCATCATCATTTCTGGGACCCGACGATCAACCCGCATCCGTGGCTCGCCCCCGAGGCCAACATTGCGTTTCGCTACGGGGACTACAGCGCGATCAAGCGGCGCTATTTTCCCGACGATTACTTCGCCGATGCCGGTGCACACAAGGTCGTGCAAACGGTGTACATCGAAACCGAGTGGGACCCGCAGGACCCGATTGGCGAGACCCGTTTCATCGAGCAACTGGCGGCCCGTTACGGCGTGCCGAATGCGGTGGTGGCGCAAGCCTGGCTCGATCACCCGGATGCCCTCGCCGTGCTCGCCGAGCAAGCGTCGTTCAAGTGTGTGCGCAGCGTGCGCCACAAGCCCGGTGGGCCGACATCCCCCGCGCAGGTCGGCCATGTGCGCAGCCTGATGAGTGATGAACATTGGCGCCGCAGCTACGCCGCCTTGCAAGGCCTGGGGCTGCACTTCGATTTGCAGACGCCCTGGTGGAACCTGCACGAAGCCGAGCGCCTGGCCCGGGACTTTCCCGGCACTACGCTGATCCTCAATCACGCCGGTTTGCCCAGCGACCGCAGCGCTGAAGGCCTGGCCGGCTGGCGTCGGGCGATGGCGCGGCTGGCCGAGTGGCCGAACGTGCAGGTGAAGGTCTCTGGCCTCGGCCTCAAGGGCCAGGCGTGGCGGGCGAAGGACAACGCGTGGATCGTGCGCGAAGTGATCGCCATGTTTGGCACTGGTCGCGTGATGTTCGCCAGCAACTTCCCGGTGGACAGCCTGTGTGGCTCGTTCGATGACATTTACAGCGGTTTCAAATCCATCGTTGCTGACCTGCCCTGGGCCGATCAGGAGCGACTGTTCTACAGCAACGCGCAGCGGGTGTATCGCTGCGAGCCGTGCGCCATCGACCGCACGCGACCTGAATCCTTGAGGAGTGAAGCATGAGAAAGACAACCATCGCCATGGTCCTGGGTGATCCTGCCGGCATCGGCCCGGAGCTGATCGCACGCCTGCTCGCAGAACCCCAGGTGCGCAGCCAGGCCAATGTGATCCTGATTGCCGACGAAGCGGAAATGCGTCGTGGCATGCGCCTTGCCGGCCAGGAATTTCCCTACCGTCGCGTGGAGTCGCTGGAGCAACTGGCGTTCACCGACGACACGCCGCTGTTTTATGATTTTCGTGGTGACACCCTCGGCGAATTCCCACGCAGCGAAGCCAGTGTCATCGGCGGTCGCTACAGCCTCGATACCCTGGAAAAGGCCCTGCGCCTGACCGAAGCCGGCACCACCGACGCGGTCTTGTTCGGGCCGCTGAACAAGACGTCATTGCACATGGCCGGGATGGCGCACAATGACGAACTGCACTGGTTCGCCGAGCTGCTGGATTTCCACGGGCCGTTCTGCGAGTTCAACGTGCTCGACAATCTGTGGACCTCGCGGGTGACCTCGCACGTGGCGTTGGCCGAAGTGCCGGGGATGCTCACGCAGCAGCGAGTGGTGGAGGCGATCCAGTTGATTGACACCGCGCTCAAGCGCAGTGGCCTGGAAAAACCGCGTATCGGCGTCTGTGGACTGAACCCGCACAATGGTGACAACGGCTCGTTCGGCCGTGAAGAACTGGACATCATCGGCCCGGCCGTTTGCACCGCACAGGCCTTGGGTATTGCCGCCGAAGGGCCGTACCCGGGCGACACGATTTTTCTCAAGGTCCAGGGCGATGCCAGTGCCTTCGATGCCGTGGTGACCATGTATCACGACCAGGGCCAGATCGCGATCAAGCTAATGGGCTTCTCCCGTGGCGTGACCGTGCAGGGCGGCTTGCCGATCCCGATCACCACCCCGGCCCACGGCACCGCCTTCGATATCGCAGGCCAGGGCAAGGCCAACCCCGGCGCCATTCGGCAGGCCTTCGAGATTGCGTGCCGGATGGGCAGTAACCGCCACTGATGACGGTTTTCATCTCAAGTTAAATTCCTGTGGGAGCGAGCCTGCTCGCGATGATGGCTGTACAGGCACCTTTATGGTGACTGGCAGTCCGCTATCGCGAGCAGGCTCGCCCCCATAGTTTTTTATCCTGGCACCTGATAACCCGATCCACGCAATAACCACTGGTACCTATTTCCCCAGGTTATCGATGGATGCGCATAAGTGATTATCCGCGCTCCCCGGCGGCTGGCTAAAGTCGCTCCATCGAATGCCTGGAAGCCGCCACACGAGCGGTTTCGTGCACGCGACTCAACAATTACAAGAAGCGCCAGCAAGGAACTGAATTCATGAAAATCAAAGCGATCCGTACCCGCGTATTCGAGTGGAAAGGCAAAGTCGTTCCTCCTCAGGCGCACTTCTGCACCAATGCCAGCGACATCCTGTTCGAGCGTGGCGACGCCATGGGCTCGTTCCGGTTCCACGGCTGGCTGGTGGTGGAAGTCGAGACTGACACCGGTCTCGTCGGGATCGGCAACTGCGCCCTTGCGCCGCGTGTGGCCAAGGAAATCATCGACACCTATCTGGCTCCCATCGCCATCGGCGAAGACCCCTTCGACAATGAGTACATCTGGCAGAAAATGTATCGCCAGAGCCACGCGTGGGGCCGCAAGGGTATCGGGATGGCGGCGATCTCGGCGATCGACATCGCGATCTGGGACATCATGGGCAAGGCCGTCAACAAGCCGGTATTCAAGCTGCTGGGCGGACGTACCAAGGAAAAGATCTGGACTTACGCCTCCAAACTCTACGCCAACGACAACCTCGACCTGTTCCTCGAAGAGGCCCAGGGCTATCTGAACCAGGGTTTCACCGCGTTGAAAATGCGCTTCGGCTATGGCCCGAAAGACGGTCCGGCGGGCATGCGCAAGAACATTGAACAAGTGCGCGCCCTGCGTGAACTGGCAGGTCCCGATGTGGACATCATGCTTGAGTGCTACATGGGCTGGACCCTGGAATACGCACGCCGCATGCTGCCCAAACTCGCCGAATTCGAACCGCGCTGGTTGGAAGAACCGGTGATTGCCGATGACATCGAAGGTTATATCGAGCTGAAGAAGATGGGCATCATGCCGATCTCCGGCGGCGAGCACGAGTTCACCTCCTACGGCTTCAAGGACCTGCTGGAACGTCGCGCCGTCGACGTGATCCAGTACGACACCAACCGCGTCGGTGGCATTACCGCCGCGCGCAAGATCAACGCCATGGCCGAAGCATGGTCCGTGCCGGTGATCCCGCACGCCGGGCAGATGCACAACTACCACCTGACCATGTCCACCACCGCCTCGCCGATGGCCGAGTTCTTCCCGGTGTTCGACGTCGAGGTTGGCAACGAACTCTTCTACTACGTGTTCAAGGGCGAGCCGCAGCCGGTCAACGGCTACATCCAGCTCGACGACAACAAGCCGGGCCTGGGCCTGGAAATCTCCGATGAGTACCTGAGCGACTTCAACATCATCGAGTGACCTTCAGGCGTCGCTCACGGGCGGCGCCGTCCCTGACCCAGAGGAGAAAGACATGCGCCTGATTCAATTCGAAAACACCCAGGGAGCGCGCCAGGTCGGCGTGATCGAAGGTTCCCGGGTGCTGGTGTTGAACGACACCCGCAGCACCCGTGAACTGGCACTCGCGGCCATCCGCGGCCAACGAAGCCTGCAGGAGGAAGTGGCCCAACGTGGTACCCAACCGGGCCCCGACTACGCCCAGTTGTTGCAGCAGGGCAAGGTCCTGTCGCCGCTGGACCACGAAGACCCGGCCCACTGCCTGATCAGTGGCACCGGCCTGACCCACCTGGGCAGCGCTTCAGCGCGGGACAAGATGCACCAGCATGACGGCGCGGTGGAAGCGGGTATGACCGACACGATGCGCATCTTCAAATGGGGCCTGGAGGGTGGCAAGCCGGCAGACGGGCAGATCGGTGCGCAACCCGAATGGTTCTACAAGGGTGACGGCAGCATCGTCGTGCGCCCCGGCGCGGACTTTCCGGTGCCGCCGTTTGCCGAGGATGCCGGTGAAGAGCCCGAGCTGACGGGTCTCTATGTGATTGGCGATGACGGCCTGCCATACCGCGTCGGTTTCGCGCTGGGCAACGAGTTCTCCGATCACGTCATGGAGCGCCGCAACTACCTGTATCTCGCACATTCGAAACTGCGCAGTTGCTCCTACGGTCCCGAGTTGCGCGTCGGCGAATTGCCTCGGCATCTGGCCGGCACCAGCCGCATTGTGCGCAATGGCGAAACCCTGTGGGAAAAGGAGTTTCTCAGTGGTGAAGACAACATGTGCCACAGCCTCGCCAACCTCGAATTCCATCACTTCAAGTACGCGCAGTTCCTGCGTCCCGGCGATGTTCACGTGCACTATTTCGGCACCGCCACGCTGTCGTTTGCCGACGGGGTCAAAACCCAGCCGGGTGACTATTTCCAGATCAGCCTCGACGAGTTTGGCGCGCCACTGGTCAACGGTATCGGTGAATCTGCCCAGCCTCTGCCGATCGGGCAGGTGCGCACGCTTTAAGTCGGCTGCCCAAGGAAATCTTCATGACCTCAATACTCGGACACAACTACATCGGCGGGCGTCGCAGCGCCAACGGCAACGTGCAGTTGCAAAGCCTCGACGCCACCACCGGTGAGCCGCTGCCCGCCCGATTCTTCCAGGCCAGCGAGGCGGAGGTGGATGCTGCCGCCAAAGCGGCTGCGGCGGCCTATCCGACCTATCGCAACCTGAGTGCGCAAAAGCGCGCGACGTTCATCGACGCTATCGCCGATGAAATCGATGCGCTGGGTGATGAGTTCGTCGCCACCGTGTGCCGCGAAACCGCGCTGCCCGCTGGGCGTATCCAGGGCGAGCGTGGCCGTACCAGCGGTCAGTTGCGCCTGTTCGCCAAGGTGCTGCGTCGCGGTGATTTTTATGGGGCGCGGATCGACCGTGCCTTGCCGGATCGCCAACCATTACCGCGCCCAGACCTGCGTCAGTACCGCATCGCCCTGGGGCCAGTGGCGGTGTTTGGCGCGAGCAACTTTCCGCTGGCCTTTTCCACGGCTGGGGGTGACACCGCTTCAGCCTTGGCCGCCGGTTGCCCGGTGGTGTTCAAGGCCCACAGCGGGCATATGGCGACCGCAGAGTGGGTCGCCGACGCGATCACCCGCGCCGCCGAACGCACCCGTATGCCCGCCGGCGTGTTCAACATGATCTTCGGCGCGGGTGTCGGCGAGTGGCTGGTCAAGCACCCGTCTATCCAAGCTGTGGGTTTTACCGGGTCGCTCAAAGGCGGCAATGCGCTGAGCCACATGGCCGCGACTCGGCCGCAGCCGATCCCGGTGTTCGCCGAGATGTCGAGTATCAACCCGGTGTTCCTGTTGCCCGAGGCGCTTAAGGTGCGCGGCGAACAGATCGCCGCACAACTGGCAGGTTCGGTGACGTTGGGCTGCGGTCAATTCTGTACCAATCCGGGGTTGGTCATTGGCCTGCGCTCGCCGCAGTTCAGCGATTTCCTCGCAGCGTTTTGCGCGCAGATGAATGAGCAACCGGCGCAGACCATGCTCAATGCCGGCGCGCTGGCCAGCTACAACCGTGGTGTGGGCGAACTGCACGAACATCCGGGGCTGACACACCTGGCAGGCCAACCGCAGCAGGGCAATCAGGCGCATCCACAGGTGTTCAAGGCCGATGTCAGCCTGTTGCTCAAGGGCGACGAGCTGCTTCAGGAAGAAGTGTTCGGGCCGACCACCATCGTCATCGAAGTCGACGATCAGGCGCAGCTCGCGGCGGCATTGCATGGCTTGCGTGGGCAACTGACGGCGACGCTGATTGGCGAGGCCGATGAGTTGCTGGAGCACCGCTGGCTGGCCGAAGTGTTGCAGGAAAAGGTCGGGCGGATCCTGTTCAATGGGTATCCGACCGGGGTCGAAGTCTGTGATGCGATGGTGCATGGCGGTCCGTATCCCGCGACCTCCGATGCCCGAGGGACATCGGTGGGGACACTGGCAATCGATCGTTTCCTGCGCCCGGTGTGCTTCCAGAATTACCCGGATGCGATGTTGCCCGAGGCGTTGCAGGACAGTAATCCGCTGGGGATTCGACGGTTGGTGGATGGAGAGGTCAGTAGTCAGGCTTTGTAGCGTCTGAGCGGGCTTCATCGCGGGCAAGCCCGCTCCCACAGGGTTTGGTGTTGAACACAGATTTTCTGTACACACCGAACCTTGTGGGAGCGGGCTTGCCCGCGAAGGCGTCAGCAGCTTCAACAAAAATCACCTGGCGGGAGCAGGCTTCAACACCAACCACAACGCCGCTGCAATCAACAGCCCGCCATACACATGTGCCATCGACAGCGGCTCATCGAGAAACATCGCCCCCCATAACACACCAAACGGCGGGATCGCGAAGGTCACGGTGGACGATTTCACCGGGCCGATCGAGCTGAGCAAGCGAAAGTAAATGATGTAGGCAAACGCCGTGCACACCAGCCCCAGTCCCAGCAGCGACAGCCAGACATTCCAGCCGCCCCAGCTTGCGGGTGGCTGGCTGAGTGCGCTGTAGCCGAACAGTGGTAGCAGGAACAAGGTTGCCCCGAGCATGCTACCCAATGCAGACAGACGACTGTCGAGCCCACCGGCCTGATCGAGCCAGCGCCGCGCGAGGAACCCGGCGAAGCCGTAGCAGGTGGTCGCGAGCAGGCAGGCGATGGCGCCCATCAGCAGCGGCAAGTCGAACGCCACCGGGCCGGCGCGGGTCAGCACGCCCACACCGAACAGGCCGAGGAAGACCCCACCCAGTTTGGCGGCGCTGAGTCGCTCACTGAAAAACAGCCCGCCGATCAACACCCCCATCAATGGCGTGGTGGCGTTGAAAATCGCCGAGTAACCGGCGGGCAGCACCTGAGCAGCCACCGAATACAGCGTCGCCGGAATGCCGGAGTTGATCACCCCGAGCAGCATCACGGTTTTCAGCTTGCCCTTGAAGTCCCAGCGCACGCGCAACAGGCCGAGGATCACCAACAAGCCGACCGCGGCAATCGACACACGGAAAAAAGCCGTGGGGATCGTGCCGATCACCGGGGCGATGATGCGCATGAACAGAAAGCTTGCACCCCAGATGGCCGCCAGCAACAGCAGACGTACAAGATCGACAGGGCTCACGGTGCACTCCTTCCATTGATGGGGGCGAGAGTGTTGCCGAGAGCCCTGTCGATGGCAACCGAAAAACCGGCATCAAATTACAAAGCGCGTCACCAGACCGTTGAGGTCTATGGCCAGGCGCGAGAGCTCCTGGCTGGCAGCCGAAGTCTGGGTGGCGCCCGCGGCGGTCTGGGTCGACAGGTCGCGGATGGTCACCAGGTTCTGGTCGACTTCCCGGGCCACCAGTGCCTGTTGTTCGGCGGCGCTGGCGATGACCAGATTGCGTTCGTTGATCTGCGAAATCGACGCGGTGATTTTCTCCAGTGCATTGCCCGCGCTGTTGGCCCTACGCAAGGTTTGGTTTGCATGCTCGGCACTGCTTTGCAAGGCACCGACCGTGGCCCCGGTGCCTTGCTGGATGTTGGTGATCATCTGCTCGATTTCTTCCGTGGAGTTCTGCGTACGTTGCGCCAGGGAACGCACCTCGTCGGCGACCACGGCAAACCCACGTCCTGCTTCCCCTGCCCGTGCCGCTTCGATGGCCGCATTGAGGGCCAGCAGGTTGGTCTGTCCGGCAATGCCGCGAATCACTTCCAGCACCTTGCTGATGTCCTGCGCCTGTACCGCCAGCCCCTGTGCCTGTTCCGAGGCGCCCAGCACTTCGCTGACCAGTCCCTGGATGGCGGTGATGGTTTCGCTCACCTGTACGTGCCCGTGCTTGCTGTCCTCGTTCGACGCCTGGGACGCCTGGGCACTGGACACGGCGTTGGCGGCCACTTCGTCCACGGCGGTGCTCATTTCGGTAACGGCGGTGGCAGCCATTTCGATCTGGTCGTTCTGCTGTTGCAGGCCACGGGTGCTTTCCTCCATCACCGAGCTCATTTCCTCAGCGGCGGATGCCAGTTGCCTGGCCGAATCGCTGATGCCGCGAATGGTCAAGCGCAAGCTGTCCTGCATGTCGGACAGGGCCGAAAGCAGCAACGCGGCTTCGTCCTTGCCGTCGCTGACGATCTGGCCGCTGAGGTCGCCGTCCGCAATTCGGCGTGCGGCACTCAGTGCATGGTTGATCGGCGTGGTGATGCTGCGAGTCAGTGCCCAGGCCAGTAGCAGGGTGGCGAGCAGGGCGATGACGATGATCGAACCAACGATCCATTGGGCGCGCTCGTACAAGGATTGCGCGGCATCGGCGGCGGCATCGGCACCCTGCTGATTGAAGCTGATTATCGACTCGAGCGTTTTATCCACCAGACTGCCTTGCGCGCTCAGCTCTGCATTCAGGTGTTCGAACGTCTGGCTCTCGTGGCCGGCGTCCAGTCTGGCGACGATTTGATCGACGAGCGACAGGTACTTGGCCACGCCTTGCTTCAGGTTGTCGAGCATGGCGCGTTCCTGATCGCTTGAGAGCAGGGCGGCCTGTTCATCAAAGCGCTTGAGCAAGGCCTGGCGCTTGTCATTGATGATGCTTTTGCTTTTTAGCTTCACTTCATTGAAGGCGCTGGTCCTCATCCGCAATGACTCCAGGCGGATGGCGGCAATGTCGGCCGCGCTGTCGTGGACGCTTTCGCTGCTTGGCATCCAGGTCTCTTCAATCACCCTGGCGCTTTCGCGCAGGGTGGCCATCTGACCAATCCCGAACAGTCCGACCAATACCAGAAGGGTGGCCAGAACGGCAAAACTCAAACTCGCACGCAAACCGATGCGCAGGTTCCTTAACGACATAAGGTGCTCCTTGGGCTGATAAAAAGAGGATGTCCTCGTAGCCCGAGGATCTTGTTTTAGGCAGGTAACGGCGGCGTATATATCAAAGTGCCATCATTTTGGTAAGGCCAATCAGGGCAGGTGTCGAGACCTCCTACGCGGGTGAGCGAAACCTGCAAAGGTGTGCGTCCATGAAGACGGGAGCGTTGGATTGGATCCGAAAGCCACGTCGCTCGCGGCTTGCAGATGAATCGTTTCATCTTGTGGAAATGACGCGCGGGTCATTTTTCTGACCAAACGGTCGAGTTAAATAAATCCGAAAAACATCGGCCAGCCGATTGATGGCGTGGCAGTCATCGCAAAAATTACGCTTCTCCTGCACCGGGTTCACTGGCTAAGCTCAGGTCTTCCGAATTCCCGTAGAGGTCTCATCATGGTGCAGCAATGGCCCGCCGCCGATATCGCCCGAACCGTCCTCGATGGGTTCGACGATTACCGCGAGCATTTTCGCCAGATAACCGACGGCGCCAGGGCGCGGTTCGAGCAGGCGCAGTGGCAGGCGACCCAGGAGGCTTCGGCGGCGCGGATCAACCTTTACGAGGAAAAGGTCGCCGAGACGGTCAAGCGTTTGCGCACCGCCTTCGACAGCGAAACCCTGGATGTGAGCTGCTGGCCGCTGGTCAAGAACGCCTACATCAGCCTGATCGACCTGCGCTTCGACGATGAGCTTTCGGAGACCTGGTACAACTCGATCTTCTGCGGACTCTTCAGCCATGACCTGATCAGCGACGGTTGCATGTTCATCCACACCACCCGGCCGAGCCTGCGCCGGGCCCGCGCGGCGCAAACCCGAATCTACAAACCCCAGGGGCATCTGTCAGAAATGCTCGCGAGCATTTTTGCCGACTACCGTTTCAGCGAGAATTACGCCGACCTGCCGGGGGACCTGCGCCGTCTCGAAGCGCAATTGCGCGAAAACCTGCCGGATTGGGTGTGCAAGGACCCTGACCTGAGCGTCGAGCTGTTTTCCTCGGTGCTGTACCGCAACAAGGGCGCGTACCTGGTAGGGCGCATCTTCACCGCCGATGAGCAGTGGCCGCTGGCGATTCCGCTGCTGCACCTGGAAGGGCGTGGCATCCAGATCGATGCGCTGATCACCGACGAAGCCGATGTGTCGATCATCTTCTCTTTCACCCGTTCGTATTTCATGGTCGACGTGCCGGTGCCGGCGGAGTTCATCGGTTTTCTCAAGCGTATCCTGCCGGGCAAGCACATTGCCGAGCTGTACACCTCGATCGGTTTCTACAAGCACGGCAAGTCGGAATTTTACCGGGCACTGATCAATCACCTGGCCAATACCGACGACCAGTTCATCATGGCCCCCGGCGTGCGTGGCATGGTGATGAGCGTGTTCACCCTGCCGGGTTTCAACACCGTGTTCAAAATCATCAAGGACCGGTTCTCTCCCTCGAAAAACGTCGACCGCGCCACGGTGATCGAGAAGTACCGTCTGGTGAAAAGCGTCGACCGCGTCGGGCGCATGGCCGACACCCAGGAGTTCGCCGACTTCCGTTTCCCGCTGAGCAAGTTCGAACCGGCGTGCCTGGAAGAATTGCTGGAAGTGGCGCCGTCGACGGTGTCGGTGGAAGGTGACACCGTGCTGATCCGCCACTGCTGGACCGAGCGGCGCATGACCCCGCTGAACCTGTACCTGGATAACGCCAACGAAGCACAGGTGCGCGAAGCGCTGGAAGACTACGGCCTGGCCATCAAGCAACTGGCGGCGGCCAACATCTTCCCCGGTGACATGCTGCTGAAGAACTTTGGCGTCACCCGCCATGGCCGCGTGGTGTTTTATGACTACGACGAGATCTGTTTCCTGACCGAAGCCAACTTCCGCCACATCCCGGCGCCGCGCACCCCCGAGGACGAGATGGCCTCGGAACCCTGGTATTCGATCGGGCCGCTGGATGTATTCCCGGAAGAGTTTCCACCGTTCCTGTTCGCCGATTCAGGGCAACGCAAGCTGTTCGATCAATTGCATGGCGAGTTGTACAACGCCGATTACTGGAAGAGCTTGCAGGAGGCGATTCGGGCGGGGAAGGTGATTGATGTGTTTCCGTATCGTAGACAAGCAGCGGCAAGCGATTAGCTGCAAGCTGCAAGCCGTTTGAAGCTTGCAGCTGCATCTCTGTTACCCTTGCAGCTTTTAGCTTATCGCTTGCGGCTGCATTAATGACCATCGACAAACTGCTGAAAAACCTCGATCACGCCATGCTCGCCGACCGTCACCGGCTGCGGCGGCAGTTGCTTGAGCTGCGCAAGAAACCCGATGAGGCCAAGCTGGCTCAGTGGGTGACACGCCTGCAGGCGTCCTGTGATCAGGTGCTGGCGCGCAAGGCCAGCCTGCCGGTGATTCGTTACGACGACAGCCTGCCGATTGCCGCCAAGCGCGATGAGATCAAGAAGGCCCTGGAACAACACCAGGTGCTGATCATCGCCGGCGAAACCGGCTCGGGCAAAACCACCCAGTTGCCGAAGATCTGCCTGGAAATCGGGCGCGGGCAACACGGGCTGATTGGCCACACCCAGCCGCGCCGGATCGCTGCGCGCAGCGTCGCCAGCCGGGTTGCCGAGGAACTGGGTACACCGTTGGGCGCGCTGGTCGGTTATCAGGTGCGTTTCGAAGACCAGAGCGACGCCAATACGCTGATCAAGCTGATGACCGACGGCATCCTGCTGGCGGAAACCCAGAACGATCGCTATCTGGAACGCTACGACACGATCATCGTCGACGAAGCCCACGAACGCAGCCTCAACATCGATTTCCTGCTGGGCTACCTCAAGACCCTGCTGCCGCGTCGCCCGGACCTGAAAGTCATCATCACCTCGGCCACCATCGACCTGGAGCGCTTCTCCAAGCACTTCGACGATGCACCCATTGTCGAAGTCTCGGGCCGTACGTTCCCGGTGGACACCTGGTACCGCCCGCTGACCCTGGAACAGGACGAAGAGGGCAATCGCGTCGAGGACGACCTGACTGTGGATCAGGCGATCCTCGCCACCCTCGACGAAATTGCCGCGTATGAGCGCAGCGAGCGCCGCAGCCCTGGCGACGTGCTGGTGTTCCTGCCCGGCGAGCGGGAGATTCGCGACGCCGCCGACATGCTGCGCAAGGCCCAGCTCAAGCACACCGAAATCCTGCCGTTGTACGCACGGCTGTCGCCAGCGGAGCAGCAGCGGATATTCCAGTCGCACCCAGGTCGTCGCGTGGTGCTGGCAACCAACGTCGCGGAAACCTCCCTGACGGTGCCGGGCATTCGCTACGTGATCGACAGCGGCACCGCGCGCATCAGCCGCTACAGTTACCGCGCCAAGGTTCAGCGCCTGCCCATCGAGGCGATTTCCCAGGCCAGCGCCAACCAGCGTAAAGGGCGGTGCGGGCGGGTCGAGCCAGGGATCTGCGTGCGCCTTTACAGCGAAGAAGATTTTCTGGGTCGCCCGGAATTCACCGACCCGGAAATCCTGCGCACCAACCTCGCGGCGGTGATCCTGCAGATGCTGCATCTGCGCCTCGGTGAAATCACGGCATTCCCGTTTATCGAACCGCCGGATGGCAAGGCCATCAGTGACGGTTTCAACTTGCTGCAAGAACTCTCGGCAGTGGACCGCAACAGTCAGTTGACGCCGCTGGGTCGCCAGTTGGCGCGCCTGCCGGTGGACCCGCGCATGGGTCGCATGCTGCTGGAAGCGGCGAAGCTGGGCAGTTTGCAGGAAGTGCTGATCGTCGCCAGCGCCATGTCGATCCAGGACCCGCGCGAGCGTCCGCCAGAACGTCAACAAGCGGCGGACCAGGCTCACGCGCAATGGAAGGATCCCGATTCGGACTTCGCCGCGCTGGTCAATCTTTGGCGTGGATTCGAAGAGCAGCGCCAGGCATTGACGGCCAGCCCGCTGCGCAACTGGTGCCGCAAGAATTTTCTCAACTACTTGCGCCTGCGCGAGTGGCGCGACTCCCACCGTCAGTTGAGCCTCATTTGCCGCGACCTGCAATTGAGCCTTAACAAAGAACCGGCGGATTACCCGAAATTGCACAAGGCGGTATTGGTCGGCCTGCTCAGCCAGATAGGCCAGAAAACCGAGGACGGCGATTACCTCGGCGCCCGTCAGCGGCGTTTCTGGATTCACCCGTCGTCAGGCATCGGCAAGAAGCGCCCGCAATGGCTGATGACAGCTGAACTGGTGGAGACCACCAAGCTCTACGCGCGCATGGTGGCCAAGATCGACGCCGACTGGATCGAGCCGCTCGCCGGGCACCTGATCAAGAAAAACCACTTCGAACCGCATTGGGAGAAGAAGCGCGGGCAGGTCGTAGCCTACGAGCAGATCACGCTGTTCGGGCTGATCGTGGTCGGTCGTCGGCCGGTGCATTTCGGCCCTGTGGACCCGGTGGTGTCCCGCGAGTTGTTCATCCGCGAAGGCCTGGTGCGCGGCGAAATCCAGTCCAAGGCCAAGTGCCTGGCGGCGAATGCGCGCCTGCTCGAACAGCTCGACGAACTGGAAGCCAAGGCCCGTCGGCGTGACATCCTCGCCGACGAGGAAACCCTGTACGCGTTCTACGATGCGCGGCTGCCGGCGGAGATCCACCAGACCGCGACCTTTGACAGTTGGTACCGGGTCAACAGCCAGAAAGACCCACAGCTGTTGATCATGCGCGAAGAGGATGTGCTGGCCCGCGAAGCCAGTGAAGTCACCGCGATGCAATACCCCGACACCCTGCACATCGGTGATCTGGAACTGGCGCTCAGTTACCACTTCGAACCCAATCACCCACGCGATGGCGTGACCTTGCGCGTGCCGGCGCCGCTGTTGCCGATGCTGCCGCCGGAACGCCTGGAATGGCTCGTGCCAGGGTTGATCGAAGCCAAGTGCATTGCCCTGGTGCGTAACCTGCCCAAGGCCTTGCGCAAGAACTTCGTACCGGTGCCGGACTTCGTCAAGGCGGCGTTGCAGCGCATGACCTTTGCCGAGGGCTCGCTGCCCCAGTCGCTGGGGCGCGAGCTGCTGCGCATGACCGGCGCACGGGTCAGCGATGAAGCCTGGGCGGAAGCGGCGCAGCAGGTCGAAAGTCATCTGCGCATGAACCTGGAAATTGTCGATGGCCAGGGCCAGTTCCTCGGCGAAGGACGGGATCTGGCGGAACTGACGGCGCGTTTTGCCGAAGCCAGTCAGGCCGCTCTGGCGGTGCCACAGACCGCGAAAAGCCAGCAGCCGGTGGAGGCGAAAGTGTTCGCTGCGGTGGCGGAAAAAACCCAGCAGAAGATCGCCGGACTGTCGATGACGGTCTATCCGGCGTTGGTGGAAGAGGGCGGTACGGTCAAGGAAGGGCGTTTCTCGACGCCGGCCGAAGCCGAGTTCCAACACCGCCGCGCCTTGCAGCGTTTGCTGATGCAGCAACTGGCGGAACCGGCGAAGTTCCTGCGCGGCAAGTTGCCGGGGCTGACCGAGCTGGGCCTGCTGTACCGCGACATGGGGCGTGTCGATGCACTGGTCGAAGACATCCTGCTGGCCAGCCTCGACAGTTGCATCCTCGACGGCGAAGACCCGTTGCCCCGGGACGGTGCGGGATTGGCGGCGCTGGCCGAACGCAAGCGTGGCGCCTGGACCGAGCATGCCGAGCGCGTGGCCAGGTTGACCCTGGACATTCTCAAGCTCTGGCACGGCCTGCAAAAGCGCTTCAAGGGCAAGATCGACCTGGCGCAAGCCGTGGCCCTGAACGACATCAAGCAGCAGCTCAGCCAACTGGTGTACCCGGGCTTTGTCCGCGAAACACCGATGCAGTGGCTCAAGGAGCTGCCGCGTTACCTCAAGGCCATCGAGCAGCGCTTCGAGAAGCTGGGCGCCCAGGTGCAGAAAGATCGGGTCTGGAGTGGTGAGCTCTCGGCCCTGTGGAGCCAGTACCAGACCCGTGCCGCTAAACACGCCCAGGAAGGCAAGCGTGATCCGCAGCTTGAGTTGTATCGCTGGTGGCTGGAGGAATACCGGGTGTCGTTGTTCGCCCAGCAGTTGGGGACCAAGGTGCCGATCTCCGATAAGCGCCTGAATAAACAGTGGACGCAAGTCGAAGCGTAACCGCCGCCCTCTGTAGGAGCGAGCTTGCTCGCGATGGACGTCAACGATGACACGGGAAGCCTGACACCCCGCGGTGTTCTCACGCCCATCGCGAGCAAGCTCGCTCCTACAGGGCCGGTGTTTGGCGGGTTACCGGCAAAACACGCCAAAACCTGCCATTTATGGCAAACTTCGCGACCATAAACGCCGGTTTCGTGACCCAGTGCCTTCGCACGGGTCGGATGTCGGAATAAAGCGATGCCAGGTTTGCGTCCCCTGGAGGGGAATAGACCCTTTATGTATTGGTACGTCGGTGCCAATGCTTTCTGCCTGAATCAATTTCGAGAAACGACCATGCATAACGTCGTCATCAGCGGCACCGGCCTGTACACCCCGGCCAACAGCATTTCCAACGAAGAGCTGGTGCAGTCTTTCAATGCTTACGTCGCGCAATTCAACGCCGACAACGCAGACGCCATCGCCCGCGGCGAAATCCAGGCGTTGACCGAATCCAGCGCCGCCTTCATCGAAAAAGCCTCCGGGATCAAAAGCCGCTTTGTCATGGACAAGGAAGGCATTCTCGACCCGCAACGCATGACGCCCCGTCTGCCGGAACGCTCGAATGACGAGTGGTCGGTGCTGTGCCAGATGGCGATCGGTGCTGCCGAGCAAGCCTTGCAACGCGCCGGCAAGACTGCTGCCGACATTGACGGCGTGATCGTCGCCTGCTCCAACCTGCAACGGGCCTATCCGGCCATCGCCATCGAAGTTCAGGAAGCGCTGGGCATCGAAGGTTTCGGTTTCGACATGAACGTGGCCTGTTCCTCGGCCACTTTTGGTATCCAGGCCGCTGCCAACAGCATCCAGTTGGGCCAGGCCCGGGCGATCCTGATGGTCAACCCGGAAGTGTGCACCGGTCACCTGAACTTCCGTGACCGCGACAGCCACTTCATCTTCGGCGACGCCGCCACCGCAGTGATCATCGAACGGGCTGACCTGGCTACGTCCCCGTATCAGTTCGACATCGTCAGCACCAAGCTGCTGACCAAGTTCTCCAACAATATTCGCAACAACTTCGGCTTCCTTAACCGCGCCGCCGAAGAGGGCATCGGCACCCGGGACAAACTGTTCGTGCAGGAAGGTCGCAAGGTGTTCAAGGAAGTCTGCCCGATGGTGGCCGAGCTGATTGGCCAGCACCTTGCCGAGAACCAGCTCAATGTCGCGGATGTGAAGCGCTTCTGGCTGCACCAGGCCAACCTGAGCATGAACCACCTGATCGTCAAGAAGCTGCTGGGCCGCGACGCCACCGAACAGGAAGCTCCGGTGATCCTCGACACCTATGCCAACACCAGTTCCGCAGGTTCGGTGATTTCGTTCCACAAAAACCAGGACGACCTGGCCTCCGGCTCGCTGGCAGTGCTCAGCTCGTTTGGTGCCGGTTATTCGATTGGTAGTGTGATTTTGCGCAAGCTGTGATCGTTTGGGCCAAACGCAAAAAACCTGGCGCTGCTGTATCGGACGGATGATGGGGACCGATACGGCAACGCCAGGTTGTAAGATGCGCCTCGGGCTTCCTTGCCCGAGTCGTGGAGCGGGTATCAGAACTTCGCTTCAGCATCCAGTTGCAGGGTGTTGATCTTCGAGTCCCGCAGCGTGGCGTTGGTGTAGTCCGAATCAGCCATGAAGTACGTCGCGCCCAGGGCAAAGTTCTTGTCCAGGTCGTAGCTCACTTTCAGCTTGCTGCCGCGCGAACCGGTGAAACCGTTGGCGAAGTCCGAGTCGGTGAAAGCACCCACCACGGCGTTACGCTGTACGTCGCGGTAGTTGTAGTCGATACCGAAGCCGTAGACCTTGGTCTTGGCGCCGACCAGCCAGCCCATGTCCTGATCGTTGCTGGCGTCTTTGTTGTTGACCACCTGGCCGTACAGCGACAGTGGCATTGGCAGACCGCCGATGTCCAGTTGGCCGAAGCCTTCGTACAACTTGAACTGTTCGTTGGCGGTGTTGCCGTTGATGGCCAGGCGGCAGCTGTTGGCAGTACAGGTGTTGCTGATGTCGTTGTCGTTGTCGTAGGCGTAGATACTGCCGCCCAGGGTCATTTTCAGGTTGTCGGTGATCGCAAAGCGTGCACCCAACTGGCCGGCGTACAGGCGCAGGTCGTGACGGAACTGTTTGCCGTCGCCGTCGACGTTGTCCTTGAGGGTGTAGTGACCGGCGCTGCCGAACAGCTCGGTGCTGCCGCCCAGCGGGTATTTGTAGGAAGCCGACAGGCCTTCCGGGCTGATGTCGCTATCCCAGATGATGTCGCCCATGCTCACCCATTGCTGCGGCATCTTGCCCGCTACGAGGTGCAGGTTCTTGATGGCGTCCGGGTGGTAGTCGACGTAACCCTGGTCCAGCCAGATGTCTTTCTTGGTGAAGTTGTTGTCCAGACTCTGGTTGGTCGAGCGTGGATCGTTGTCGCTACCGGTGGCGATACGGATACCGGTATCGACTTGCGGGTTGATCTCGGTGTAGGCACCCAGGCGTACACGGATACGCTGACGGTCCTGGTCACCGGAGTTGGAAACGCCGTCGTTCTTCACGGTTTCCTGACGGAAACGTACGTCACCCTTGAACTGGGTCTTGGCTGCCCACGCCAGTTTCTGGTCGAAGGAGCTCAGCTCGTTGGTTTTCTTTGCGGTCGCGGCGATCTGCTCGTTGGTCTCTTGCTGAGCCTGGCGAGCGATCTGCTGTTCTTTCTGATCACGGGCCAGTTCGGCTTGCAATTCGCTGTACTGGGCATTGGTAATCGAACCGTTAGCCTTGAGCATGTCCAGCAGTTTGGCGTCGACTGCGGCGCTGGCCGGTACACTCATGGCCAACAGCAGGCCGCCACACAGGGCTGCCGCAGTTTTCGTGGAAGCAAGACGCATATCAATCTCCGAAGGGTGAGAGAGGATGACCGGGTCATCCAGGGCACAACCGACCGTTGAAGGACGGAAAACAGTGACCGGGTTAGAACCCGGCGCTCTAAAAACTGGCGCCAGTATCGCGATGGTTTATGACAAAGCAGTGGCAATGTGATGGCGTCTCGATGACGTTTTGTGGGTTTTTTGAACTTTGCTTCAGCACCTTTGTCGCGCGATCGCGAGGTGTGGAATGAGTGCCGATAAGCAATACTTGCGAGGCTCTGGCCCGCGAAGTGGAGAGGATTCGATGCCGTTGAAACGTCTGCAAAAACTGTCTGAAATAGACCCGCCTACCTGGGACGCCCTGGTGCCGGAGAGTCAGCCGTTTCTGCGCCATGCCTTTCTCAGCTCACTGGAGGACAGTGGCAGTGTCGGTCCTCATTCGGGATGGCAGCCCGAGCATTTGCTGCACATGGACGGTGAGCGGCTGATTGCCGCATTGCCCAGTTATCGCAAGTGGCATTCCTACGGCGAGTACGTGTTCGATCACGCCTGGGCGGACGCTTGCGAGCGGGCCGGCATCGACTATTACCCGAAGTTGTTGACCGCTGTGCCCTTCAGCCCGGTCAGCGGTCCGCGCCTGCTGGCGGGGTCGGTCGAAGACGGTTTTGAGTTGCTCAAGAGCCTGCCCGGTTACCTGGAAATCGAAGGGCTTGGCAGTGCGCACATCAATTTCACCGACCCGTTCACCGACGCCGCACTGGCCGAGCAATCCGGGTGGTTGCAACGCATTGGCTGCCAGTATCACTGGCAGAATCGCGGTTATGGCGATTTCCAGGACTTCCTCGACGTGCTCAGTTCGCGCAAGCGCAAGCAGATGCGCAAGGAGCGCGAACAAGTGGCAGGGCAGGGTTTCGACTTCGAGTGGCTGGAAGGTCGGGAGCTGGATGAGGTGCAGTGGGATTTCATCTATGCCTGCTACGCCAACACCTACGCGGTGCGTAGGCAAAGGCCTTATCTGACCCGGGAATTTTTCAGTCTGCTGGCCGAGCGCATGCCGGAGGCGATTCGCGTGGTGTTGGCCAAACAGGGCTCACGGCCGGTGGCCATGGCCTTCAGCCTGGTGGGGGGGGACAGTTTTTACGGGCGTTATTGGGGCTGCCTGGCGGAGTTCGACCGCCTGCATTTCGAGACCTGCTTCTATCAAGGCATGGACTACGCGATCGCCAACGGCTTTCAACGTTTTGACGCTGGAGCCCAGGGTGAACACAAGTTGATCCGCGGCTTCGAGCCGGTGATCACCCATTCCTGGCATTACCTTCGTCATTCGGGCCTGAAAGCCGCGGTCAAGGATTTCCTGCAACAGGAGCGCCTTGGCGTATTGGCCTATGCCGAGGAGGCGAGGTCTGCCTTGCCCTATCGACAAGGCTGATCCTCGCCCGGGGTTCAGGAATCTTCTTTACCCAGCCATCGATACGTCACGCCACCCATGACCGCGCCGAGCAGCGGCGCCACCCAGAACATCCACAACTGCGCGATGGCCCAGCCGCCGACAATCAATGCCGGGCCGGTGCTGCGGGCCGGGTTGACGGAAGTGTTGGTGACGGGAATCGAGATCAGGTGGATCAGTGTCAGGGCCAGGCCAATGGCAATCGGTGCCAGCCCGGCCGGTGCGCGTTTGTCGGTGGCGCCGAGGATGATCAGCACGAACATCGCCGTCATCACCAACTCGCAGACAAACCCTGCGGCCATCGAGTACTTGCCGGGGGAATGTTCGCCGTACCCATTGGAAGCGAGGCCGGCAGAGAGGTCGAAACCTTCCTTGCCGCTGGCAATGTAGTAGATCAAGCCGGCAGCGATGATCGCACCGATGACTTGGGCAATGATGTAGGCCGGCAATTCCCGTGCGGGAAACCGGCCACCCACGGTGAGGCCCACCGACACGGCGGGGTTCAGGTGGCAGCCGGAAATGTGGCCGATCGCGAAGGCCATGGTCAGCACTGTGAGGCCAAACGCCAGGGCTACGCCCAGCACCCCGATGCCCAGCGGAGAAGACGCGGCCAACACCGCACTGCCGCAACCCCCCAACACCAGCCAGAACGTACCTAACAACTCAGTGACTGAACGTTTGAACAGAGACATGAGCGTGTCCTTGATAGCGTGCTATCGAGACTGTATCGAGTAATGCATCCTGCAGACTTACGACAGGTTCATCTCCAGAACCTGTGGTGAGTACAGCACGATTTATGCGGATTTCCAGCGGCGATAAAAAAACCGCCAGGCCCCGCGGTTGGCGGGCTGTGGCGGTTTATTTGGTCGGGCGAGGTGCCCTGTAGGAGCGGGCTTGCCCGCGATTACGGTGTATCAGTCAACGATTCTGTTCAATGACCCACCGCAATCGCGGGCAAGCCCGCTCCTACAGTGGATTGCGGTGTCCTACGAGATCAATCAATCCCCACAAACCCACCCGTCTGGTGCTGCCACAACCGCGCATACAACCCGCCATGGGCCAGCAGTTCGGCATGGGTGCCGGTTTCGGCAATGCGGCCTTTCTCCAGTACCACCAGGCGGTCCATGCGGGCGATGGTCGAGAGGCGGTGGGCGATGGCGATCACGGTCTTGCCTTGCATCAGGGTTTCCAGGCTTTCCTGGATCGCGGCTTCGACCTCCGAATCCAGCGCCGAGGTGGCTTCGTCCATGATCAGGATTGGCGCATCCTTGAGCAGCACCCGGGCGATGGCGATCCGTTGGCGCTGGCCTCCGGAAAGCTTGACCCCCCGTTCACCGACATGGGCATCGAAGCCTGTTCGGCCTTCGGCGTCTGAAAGCAACGGGATGAACTCGTCGGCGCGGGCCTTGTGCACCGCTTCCCACAACTGCGCATCGGTGGCATCGGGTTTGCCATAAAGCAGGTTGTCGCGGATCGAGCGGTGCAGCAGCGAGGTGTCCTGGGTGATCATGCCGATACGCGCGCGCAGGCTTTCCTGATCGACCTCGGCGATGTTCTGGCCATCGATGCTGATGCGCCCGCCCTCTACGTCGTAGAGACGCAGCAGCAGGTTGACCAGGGTGGACTTACCCGCACCGGACGGGCCGATCAGGCCGATTTTCTCACCGGCCTTGATCGTCAGGTTGAGGCCGCCAATGACCCCTTTCTGTTTACCGTAGTGGAAGTCCACCTGCTCGAAGCGCACTTCGCCGCGCGGCACGACCAGCGGCTTGGCGTCGTCGCGGTCGGTGACGGCGATCGGTTGCGAGATACTCTGCAAACCGTCCTGGACCATGCCGATGTTTTCGAAGATGCCGGTGACCACCCACATGATCCAGCCGGACATGTTGACGATGCGGATTACCAGGCCGGTAGCCAGGGCGATCGCGCCGACGGTGATCAGTGACTGCGTCCATAACCACAGGGCGAGGCCGGTGGTGGTGACGATCAGCAGGCCGTTGAGACTGGTGACGACCAGGTCCATGCTGGTGACCACACGCCCGGCGAGCTGTGCCTTGACCGTCTGTTCGTCAATGGCTTCCCGGGCGTATTGCTGTTCGTAGTTGGTGTGGGCGAACAGCTTCAGCGTGGTGATGTTGGTGTAGCCGTCGACGATGCGGCCCATGAGTTGGGAGCGTGCGTCCGAGGAGACCACCGAGCGTTCCTTGACCCGTGGCACGAAGTAGTAGAGCGCGCCGATGTAGGCGGCGATCCAGCACAGCAGCGGGATCATCAGGCGCCAGTCGGCCTCGGCGAATAGCACCAGCGAACTGATCGCATAGATCAGCACGTGCCACAGGGCATCGACTGCCTGCACGGCGGAATCGCGCAGGGAGTTGCCCGTTTGCATGATGCGTTGGGCGATGCGTCCGGCGAAGTCGTTCTGGAAGAAATTCAGGCTCTGCTTGAGCACGTAGCTGTGGTTCTGCCAGCGGATCAGGCTGGTCATGCTCGGGCTCAGGGTCTGGTGCACGAGCAGGTCATGCAGGCCGACGAACACCGGGCGCAGGATCAGCGCCACGACCGCCATCCAGGCCAGTTCAAGGCCATGATCCTTGAAAAAATTGACGTTGGGCGTGCCCTGGGCCAGGTCGATGATGCGGCTCAGGTAGCTGAACAGCGCCACTTCAATCAAGGCGCCGAACAGGCCCACGGTCAGCAGGACCGCGAAGCTTGGCCAGACTTGTTTGAGGTAGTGGACGTAGAAGGGGAAGACACGGTCCGGCGGAGTGGCCGTCGGGGCGTCACGGAAGACATCGATGAGCTTTTCAAAACGGCGATAAAGCATTGGTTCTCCGCCCGGTAAAGGGCTTTTCCCGGAACTTCTGTAGGAGCGAGCATGCTCGCGATGGTGGTCAACGATTACGCTGGCTGTCTGGATGCCTGCGGTGTCTGGGCTACCATCGCGAGCATGCTCGCTCCTACAGTAAAGGGGGCTTAATCGATGCGCTTGGCCGACTTGATGTACACCGGGTCAGCCGGCACATCCTTCATGCCGCCGCGCACGGTGGTAGGGGAATTGACGATGATGTCGACCACATCCATGCCCTTCACAACCTTGCCAAACACGGCGTAGCCATCACCCTGGTCCAGGAAGTCGTTGTCCTTGACGTTGATGAAGAACTGGCTGGTGGCCGAATTCGGGTTCGAAGTACGTGCCATGGACAGCGTGCCACGCACGTTGTGCAGGCCGTTTTTCGATTCGTTCTGGATCGGTGCCTTGGTTTCTTTCTGCTGCATCTGTTGAGTGAAACCACCGCCCTGGACCATGAAGCCCGGGATCACACGGTGGAAAATCGTGTTGTTGTAGAAGCCGCTGTCGACGTACTCAAGAAAGTTTTTGGTACTGATCGGCGCCTTGACCGGGTCCAGTTCGATTTCGATCTGGCCGTTGGTGGTTTCCAGCAACACGTGTGGCGCCTTGGCCGGTGTGGCGGCCATCAGGTTGGCGGCAAACAGAACGGAGCCGGCGACGAGGGCGATTTTTTTCAGCATGGGTCAGTGATCCTGATTGGGGTGGTATCGACTGCGGTGAGAAACTCGAGCAGGGTTTGGTTGAAGCGTTCCGGTTGATCCAGCGGTGTGGCGTGGCGCGAATCGGCGATCACCACCAACCGCGCATCGGGCAGCAGTTTGACGTAATTCTCTTTCAGCGCGACCGGTGTGTAGTCACGGTCGGCGCTGACGATGAGGGTTGGACAGGACACCTTTGACAGTCGTTCCTGAACACCCCAGCCAACGATGGCATCGAAGCTGGCGAGATAAGCATGTTTGTCATTTTTTGCCCAGCGCTCGGCCATCATTTGCCGCAATTGGGCTTGTTCCGGTTTTGGGAACAGCTTGGCGCCAAGGGCCTTGCCGATGGTGCCCAGGCTCAGCATACGCATCAGGCTCCAGCGTTTGAACCACTGCCAGTAATCGTCGCGGCTGCGCAGCTTGACCTCGGGTGCGCTGTTGACGATGCACAGGCTCTTGAGCAAGGACGGGTGGTCCACCGCCAGTTGAAAACCGATCATGCCGCCCATGGACAGACCCACATAGTGCACGGGCCCGAGGTCCAGATGCTCGATCAAGGCGACCAGGTCGGCGCTGAATCCGGCGATGCTGTAGCGCTCGCGGGGTTTGTCCGAACGTCCGTGACCGCGTACGTCTGGCACGATCACCCGATAACGGGCCGAGAGTGCCGGGATCTGTTTTTCCCAGTCCAGGGTACTGGAACCCAGGCCGTGGACCAGCAGCAGTGGAGCGCCGTGGCCATATTCCTCATAGTGCAGGTGGCAACCTTCATGTTCGAAATAGGCCATCGGTTCACTCCGTGTCAGGCTTGTTCGGGGGCGGCGAAGGGCGCGTCCAGCGGCGCGGTGTCGAAATTGCGCAGCAGGTCGATGAGGATTTGCGTCGCCGGACCCAGCGGTTTGTCCTTGTTCGAATACAGGTAGAAGCTCGGGTTACGGCTGCCGCCCTGATCCAACGGTAGCAGCTTGAGCGAACCTTCCTTGAGTTCCCGTTCGATCATGTGCCGTGGTAACCAGGCGAAACCCAGTCCGCTGCTGACAAACGTCGCGGCAGTGGCCAGGCTGCCGACGGTCCAGCGCTGTTCGGCACCCAGCCAGCCGACGTCTCGCGGCTGTTGGCGACCGGAGTCGCGGATCACCACTTGCATCTGGCTTTCCAGGTCCTGGAAGCTCAATTCACGGTTCAAGCGGTGCAGGGCGTGCTCGGGGTGGGCGACGGCGATGAATTCGACGTCACTCAGTTCCGCCCCCAGGTAACCCGGAATACTGAAACTGGTAATCGCCAGGTCAGCCACGCCTTCGAGCAGCACCTCCTCTACGCCCGACAGCACCTCTTCGCGCAGACGCACTCGACAGCCACGGCTTTGCGGCATAAAGGCAGTCAGGGCACGGACGAGGCGTGCGCTCGGGTAGGCGGCGTCCACCACCAGCCGTACTTCCGCTTCCCAGCCCTGTTCCATGTGGTGCGCCAGGTCTTCGAGCTGGCTGGCCTGTTTCACCAGTTGCCGGGAGCGGCGCAGCAGCACCCCGCCGGCTTCGGTGAGCACGGCCTTGCGCCCATCGATACGCAGCAGCGGCACGCCGAGCTGATCCTGCATACGGGCGACGGTGTAGCTGACGGACGATTGCGAGCGGTGCAGCGCTTCGGCGGCCTGGGCGAAACCGCCGTGGTCGACCACGGCCTGCAACGTTCGCCATTGATCAAGGGTCACGCGGGGCGCTTTCATGTTGAGCTCCTCTTGTCCTAAGCTGGCGGTCCCTTATTGGAGACTGCCGAATGAGAAAATTCTGTTTCGTGCTGCTGGCGATCTTGCCGTTGACGGCGTTTGCCTACCCGATCGACGTACAAAAACAACTGAACGGCATGAGCATCGACTACAACGCCAATGACACGGATACCGACATTGCCTCCATCCAGGTCAACAATTACGGCGACGTCGACGCCTCCTGCAAGGTGGTCTTCAACAATGGTCCGGAGGCGCCGCGTACCCGCAGCATCGAAGTAGCCGCCGGCAAGCACAAGACCGCTACCGCCAAGTTCAACCGGTCCATCATCAAGATGCGCATCAAGCTCACCTGCACCCCGAAATAACATCAGGTTCCGGTGGGGACCGATGGTCCCCATAGGGCATGGACAGCTTATAAACGAATTTATTGATGGGTTGTAGCAGATATTTGCGCTTTTTCATCGATATGACTCTGTTTAACCTTCACTCCATCGACTTACAGCATTCTCAGATGGAGGCTACATCCCATGTCCCGCGTTCTGATCATCGAAAGCAGCGCCCGCCAGCAAGACTCGGTATCTCGTCAACTGACCCAGACTTTCATCAGCCAGTGGAAAGCCGCGCACCCGCAGGATGAGATCACCGTCCGCGACCTGGCCATCAACCCGGTGCCGCACCTGGACATCAACCTGCTGGGTGGTTGGATGAAATCGGCCGAGCAGCGCAACGAGATCGAACAAGCTTCCCTGGAACGCTCCAACGAGCTGACCGATGAAGTGCTGGCCGCCGACGTACTGGTGCTGGCCGCGCCGATGTATAACTTCGCGATCCCGAGCACCCTCAAGGCCTGGCTCGACCATGTGCTGCGTGCCGGCGTGACCTTCAAATACACCGAGACTGGCCCGCAAGGCCTGCTCAGCGGCAAGCGTGCCTATGTGTTGACGGCTCGCGGCGGGATCTACGCCGGTGGCCCGGCCGATCATCAGGAACCGTACCTGCGTCAGGTGATGGGCTTCATCGGCATCCATGACGTGACCTTCATCCACGCCGAAGGCATGAACCTGGGGGGCGACTTCCAGGAGAAAGGCTTGAACCAGGCCAACGCCAAGCTGGCCCAGGTGGCCTGAGCCGTTAATCGCCAGATAATCACCGGATGGTCTAGTGACCTGGCGAATCCCCTTCAAGGTTTCACGCGCATCGAACCTCCCTTTGCACTTTTTGCTCCTGAGTGCTACCGCCCGATTGAACGCTTAGCGAGATCGGGCTTTTTTTTTGCCTGGGATTTTGTGAGCACCCCAACCCTCTGTAGGAGCGAGCAAGCTCGCTCCTACAACTTCAGGGCAAAACCCGCTATCGTCGCCGCCATTCCAAATGAGGCGAACATGGGCTATCTACTTTTTGTCACGCTGATCCAGGCGTTTTCCTTCAGCTTGATCGGCGAATATCTGGCCGGGCACGTCGACAGTTACTTTGCGGTGCTGATCCGGGTGCTGCTGGCAGGGCTGGTATTCATTCCCCTGACACGCTGGCGCTCGGTGGAGCCAGCCTTCATGCGCGGCATGCTGCTGATCGGGGCGTTGCAGTTCGGCGTGACCTACGTCTGCCTGTACCTTAGCTTCCGGGTGCTGACGGTGCCGGAAGTGCTGCTGTTCACTATCCTGACGCCGCTGCACGTGACCTTGATTGAAGACGCGCTGAACCGACGCTTCAATCCCTGGGCGCTGATCGCCGCATTGGTCGCGGTCGCGGGCGCTGCTGTGATTCGCTATGACCGCATCAACCCGGACTTCTTCATGGGGTTCCTGTTGCTGCAATTGGCCAACTTCACTTACGCGGCGGGCCAGGTGCTGTACAAACACCTGGTGGCACGCCACCCCAGCGACCTGCCGCACTACCGGCGTTTCGGTTATTTCTACCTGGGTGCCTTGGCGGTAGCACTGCCGGCGTTCCTGCTGTTCGGCAAACAGAACTTCCTGCCCGAAGCGCCCTTGCAATGGGCCGTGCTTATTTTCCTCGGCCTGGTCTCCACCGCGCTGGGCCTGTATTGGTGGAACAAGGGCGCCTGCCTCGTCAACGGCGGCACGCTGGCGGTGATGAACAACCTGCACGTGCCCGTTGGGCTGCTGCTGAACCTGCTGATCTGGAATCAGCATGAGGAACTGGGGCGGTTGCTGTTGGGTGGGACGGTGATATTGGCGGCGGTGTGGATCAGTCGGTTGGGGATACGCAAAACTACCACTGCACACTGAACCAACTGTGGGAGCGGGCTTGCCCGCGATTGCGACTTCAGATCCAACATTTGTGTTGGCTGATACATCGCTTTCGCGAGCAAGCCCGCTCCCACAAGGGGACTGAGTTTTACATCAAGTGTTTTTCAGGCTCAGGAAGATGACTCGCCCCCAACACCGCCGGCAACAACCCGGCCCTTAGATCCCCACCACTGGGCTGCTGATACAGGCTCAAGCCAAACTCCGGAAGCACCGCCAGCAGGTAGTCGAAAATATCCCCCTGAATCCGCTCGTAATCGGCCCACACCGTGGTGCGGGTGAAGCAATAGATTTCCAGCGGGATGCCCTGGGCCGTGGTCTGCAGTTGGCGCACCATGCAGGTCATGTTTGGCGCAACCTCCGGGTGGCTTTTCAAATACGCTAATGCGTACGCGCGGAATGTACCGATGTTGGTCATGCGCCGGCGGTTGGCCGACATGGCCGCGACGTTGCCCTGGGCCTCGTTCCAGGCCTTGAGTTCGGCTTGTTTTCGATTGATGTAGTCGGTCAGCAGGTGCACCTGGGAGAGTTTTTGTTCTTCGTCGTCGCGGATGAAACGTACGCCGCTGGCATCGATGAACAGGCTGCGCTTGATTCGGCGACCTCCGGATTGCTGCATGCCGCGCCAGTTGCGGAACGACTCGGACATCAGGCGCCAGGTGGGGATGGAGACGATGGTTTTGTCGAAGTTCTGCACCTTGACGGTGTGCAGGGTGATGTCCACCACATCACCATCGGCGCCGACCTGCGGCATCTCGATCCAGTCGCCGACGCGCAACATGTCGTTGCTGGTCAGTTGTACGCTGGCGACGAAGGACAGCAGCGTGTCCTTGTAGACCAACAGGATCACCGCCGACATGGCACCCAGGCCCGACAGCAGCAACAGCGGCGAGCGGTCGATGAGCGTGGCGACGATGATGATCGCGCCGAACACGTACAAGACCATTTTCGCCAGTTGCACGTAGCCCTTGATCGAGCGGGTGCGGGCGTGTTCGGTGCGGGCGTAGATGTCCAGCAGTGCGTTGAGCAGGGCACTGAGGGCCAGCATCATGAAGAGAATGGTGAATGCCAGCGCGACGTTGCCGAGGAAGGTCAGGCTGGTCTTGCCCAATTCCGGCACCAGGTGCAGGCCGAACTGGATCACCAGCGGCGGCGTCATCTGGGCCAGGCGATGAAACACCTTGTTCTGCAAAAAGTCGCTGACCCAGTGCAAAGCCGGTTGGCGCGCGAGCATTTTGGTTGCATGCAGAATCAGGTAGCGCGCCACTCGTCCGAGGACCAGTGCCACCACCAGCAACGTCAGCAGGCCGAGGCCCGAACGCAGGAGCGGGTGCTGGTCGAGCGCTCCCCAGAGGTCCTGAATGTTGATCCAGAGCTGTTGAATATCCATAGGTAAACCGGTTCTTCTGTAGGACGCGTCGAGGTAATTAGAGCATTTAAGGCGCTTTCAATGACAATTGGGGACAAACAACGCAACACAAAAGCCACTGTTTACTGTCGATTTCGTAAAGAAACTCGGCCTTGGCGCTCGAAACCGGTAACCTATGCCGCTGATTTTCTGCATTTCTTCGAGGTAGCACCCGTGTTTTCCGAATTCGCCCTGCACGAACGCCTGCTCAAAGCCGTGGCCGAGCTTAAATTTGTCGAGCCTACGCCTGTGCAAGCAGCGGCCATCCCGCTGGCGCTCCAGGGGCGTGACCTGCGGGTGACGGCGCAAACCGGCAGCGGCAAGACCGCCGCTTTCGTTCTGCCGATTCTCAACCGCCTGATCGGCCCGGCGAAAGTCCGGGTCAGCATCAAGACCCTGATCCTGCTGCCGACCCGTGAGCTGGCGCAGCAGACCTTGAAGGAAGTCGAACGCTTCTCGCAGTTCACCTTCATCAAGTCCGGTCTGATCACCGGCGGGGAAGACTTCAAGGTCCAGGCCGCGATGCTGCGCAAGGTGCCGGACATCCTGATCGGTACGCCGGGACGGATGATCGAGCAACTGAACGCCGGCAACCTCGACCTGAAAGAGGTTGAAGTGCTGGTACTCGACGAAGCCGATCGCATGCTCGATATGGGCTTTGCCGACGACGTGCAGCGTCTGGTGGACGAATGCCCGAATCGCCAGCAAACCATGTTGTTCTCCGCCACCACCGGTGGTTCGGGCCTGCGCGAGATGGTCGCCAAGGTTCTGAACAACCCTGAGCATTTGCAGCTCAACGCGGTCAGCCAACTGAACGAAACCACCCGTCAGCAGATCATTACCGCTGACCACAACCAGCACAAAGAGCAGATCGTCAATTGGTTGCTGGCCAACGAGACCTATCAGAAGGCCATTATCTTCACCAACACCCGGGCCATGGCCGACCGCATTTACGGTCGCCTGGTGGCGCAGGAATACAAGGCGTTTGTCCTGCACGGTGAAAAAGACCAGAAAGACCGCAAGCTGGCCATCGACCGTCTGAAGCAGGGCGGCGTGAAGATCCTCGTGGCCACCGACGTTGCTGCCCGTGGCCTGGATGTGGACGGCCTGGACCTGGTGATCAACTTCGACATGCCGCGCAGCGGCGACGAATACGTTCACCGCATCGGTCGCACCGGCCGCGCCGGCAACGACGGCCTGGCGATCTCGCTGATTTGCCACGGCGACTGGAACCTGATGTCGAGCATCGAACGCTACCTCAAGCAGAGCTTCGAGCGTCGCACGATCAAGGAAGTCAAGGGCACCTACGGCGGACCGAAAAAGGTCAAGGCCTCGGGCAAGGCCGTCGGCGTGAAGAAGAAAAAGACCGACGCCAAGGGCGACAAGAAAAAAACCGCCGCCAAGACCCCGACCAAACGCAAGAGCGTCAACCGACCGAAGGCCGAAGCGCCGTCGCTGGTCAGCAAGGACGGCATGGCGCCGCTCAAGCGCCGCAAGCCTGAGGCGCCCGCCGCCGAATAATCACCCCATAAAAAAACCGGACATATGTCCGGTTTTTTTATGGGCGGGCGATCAACCTTCGGCCTTCTTCTCTGCCGAACCCAGCTCCTTCAAACGCTGGTCGATCAACTGGCACTTATCCGGCAAATCCGCGCTGGCCGTGCCCAGATCCATCTTCTGCAACTCGTCGTTGATCTCCTTGGCCTTGGCCGGGTTCTGCTCGGTCAGCCTGGTGACTTCCCTGGCGAGCTGTTCGCGTTTGGCGGTGGCTTCCTCGGGGGTGCAGGCCCAGGCGGGCAGGGCGCAGGCAAGGGTGGCGGCGAGGGTGATCTTCAGCAGGGTTTTCATGGGGTGGCCTCGGTTCCGTTTGGGCAGTTATCCGATTGAGGGCCCCGGCAGTGGGAAAGTTCCGCACCATCCATTAGTATGTGGCATCACTTTGATATCACGCTGTTTCAGGGATTGGAAATGCTTCGCCGAGTCATCACGACAAGTCTTCTACTGGCCCTGGCCGGTTGCACCAACGTTCAGGTCGAGCCCATCGCACCTTCGTACAACATTTCCCAACTGTGCATCGAGGAAAACCCGAAAGTGGTGGTGGGTGACTTCGTCGACGGCGTGCAAACGCTGTTGCGCCAACACCACATCGACAGCCGCCTGTATGTCGCGCCGGCGCCTGCCAGTTGCGAATATCGACTGACGTATACCGCCATTCGTTCGTGGGATTTCACCGCGTACCTGTCCGATGCCAGCCTGCGGCTGTACAAGGGTGACCAGCAGATCGGTTACGTCAAATACAACCTGACCAATAATGGCGGTCTTTCCCTGTCGAAATTCGGTTCGGTCGAGGAGAAGATGGCACCGCTCATCAACCAACTGCTGGGGCAAGCCAAATGAGCAAGGCAATCAAATATGGATCGGCCCTGTTGCTCCTGCTGTTGCTGACCGGTTGTGGTCACACACGCTCCAGCCAACCCTTCTTCGAACCGCCTGCGCTCCCTGAGGGCAAGGGACGGATCTACATGATGCGCACCCAGGTGATCCAGGGCAGCTTCTACGACAGCGTGTTCAGCATCAATGACAGCGCGGTGGTCGGGCTCAACGAGCAGACCTATTCCTGGGTGCTGGCAAGCCCCGGGATCCACAAGGTCTCCGCTGGGCAAAAACCTGTCTACCTCAACCTGCTGGTCGAGCCGGGCAAGGAGTACTTCGTCGAGTACACCCAGGAGAACAGGGTTGAAATGGTCCGGCTGCGCGACAAGGATGGCAAGTCCATGGTCAAGCGCTATGGGTACATACCGGTGAAGTAACGGCGCAGGCCGATGCCACGGGCGACCCTCGGGTCGCCCGTTTTCGTTTGCGGTCCAGGGCGATCTACCCGCCGTGGCAGCAGCTCGAAGACGCCTTGTCGTCGTAGCGATCGTGATGCCGCACCCATTCCATGATTTCCTCCTCGTTGCGGCCCTTGGGCGTCAGGTCGAGGAAGTTGTAGGCGCCGACCAGCAGGTCGAGGCCGCGGGCATAGGTGGAGTAGGTGTGGAAGATTTCCCCGGCGTCGTTGCGATAAAACACGCTGAGGCCCGGAAGCTCTTCTTCGGCACCGTCGGATTTTTCGTAGTTGTAGGTGGCCTTGCCGGCGGCCACCTCTTCCGCTCGGGCCGAGACGCCAAAGTCGTAGTTGAAATCGCAACCGGTTGACGAAACCCAGTCGAACTTCCAGCCCATACGCCGCTTGAACGCCTGAAATTCGGCCAGCGGTGCGTGGGAAACCGCCACGACCGCGATGTCGTGATGGGCCAGATGCTGATTGGCGCCGTCGATGTGGTCGGACAGGAACGAGCAACCAGGACAGCCTTCGTCCCAGCCTTCGGCGAACATGAAGTGGTAGATGATCAACTGGCTGCGACTGCCGAACAGGTCCGCCAGTTTCAGGTCGCCATCGGGGCCCTGGAAGCGATAGTCCTTGTCGATTTTCACCCAGGGCAGGGCACGCCGTTCGGCGCTGAGCTTGTCCCGTTCGCGGGTGAAGGCTTTTTCGCGGGCCAGGTGTTGTTTGCGGGCGGCGAGCCATTCTTCTCGCGACACCACGGGGTGGTTCTGAATGTCCATCGAGGTTTCTCCTGCGCAATGCTGGGAGGGGACTGACGTAGCTTAGTCGTTCAAGCCCCGCGTCAATCGACATACCGCCGGTCGGTAGTGACTCAGTACCAGGCTGAACGGCTGATCACGCTGCCGGTCACAGCCAAAGAAGGCCATCACAATCACGGGCTTTGGAGGTTGAACAGGATGACGACTTATAACTGGGATCTGATCGAACGCCTGCTGCACGAAGTGCAGAACGGCGCACCGAGTTTTACGCCAAGGCCATATGCCGAACAATATGCGGCCGAGAAGGCCACGGAAGGCGAGCCGACGGAAAACCTCGATCACCTGAAGGCAGTGGCGGGCGAATACGAAAAGTTGCTGCTGGAGCGCGGGTACATTGAGCCTCGTCCCGAGGAAGAGGGCGGCAGCGGGTCGAACTATATTCTGACGATGCGTGGCTCAAGACTGTTGAGCCTGATCGACAGCAGCATCCCCGGTAACGATCACCCACGGCAAGTGCTGGATGACCAGGAAGATGCGCTGGATGAGGTGACGTTTGATGAGGTGGCGTCGAAGGCGCAGATTGCCTGACCCCCTGTGGGAGCTGGCTTGCCAGCGATGGGGCCGTCACATTCAACAGTTGTGTTGACTGATCGGACGCTATCGCTGGCAAGCCAGCTCCCACAAGTCCTGTGGCCGGCTTGCTAACCTTGGCTAGCCGCCCTCAGGCACTTCAACTCGTTAAAGTCCTTGCGCACCCCTTCAATTTTCTTCTGCAAGCGCTGGCGCTGGGCCGGCGTGCTTTCGGCCATCAGGTCCACGATCAGGCTGCGGGCCTGGGCTTCGGTATCGGCGTAAGCCTTGCGGTAGTCGGCGGTCCACAAGCTTTCGCGATTGACCAGCAGGGTTTCGATGCGTTGTGGGAATTGTGGACTCTGGCGCTGTGCCACTGCCGCACTGAATTGCTTTTGCCAGTGGGCACGGTTGGCGATCCATTGAGTGTTCTGATCGCCAAGGGCGTTTGACCAAGTGACCACGCGTTGCTGCTGTGTCGGGCTGATCGGCCCGAGCCAGTCATTCAGGCGTTTTTCCATGCGCTCGCTTCGCTCTTTGATCTGTTGATCGAGGGGCGGCTTCAAGTATTCCTGTTGGCGTTTGCGCAGGTCTTTGGCGAACGCTTCGTTCATTTCCGCCACTTGCTTATCATCCAGTCCCCGCAACAGCTCGACAGCTGAAGGCGTGATTTCCCGCGCCGTCTGGGCGATCGCCTGTTTGGCTTCCTGGGTCCGGGTTTGCAGGGCGGCGTCGGTGACCTGGTGGGTGGCTACCATCCCTTGCAGACGGTCCAGCCAGTCGAGGTAGCCGGGCAGTTGGGTGGTGCAGTGCCAGCTCAGATGCTCTTTCAGGCGTTCGTTGAACCAGCCTTTCTGCTCGCCGTTCATGTCCAGGTAATCGCTGAGCGTCCATGGAATGATCACATCGAGATTGCGATAGGCCAGGCCCACGCGACTGCAGGCGCCGAGGGCGAGACTGAAGGTGATGATAACGGCGAAGCACTTCAACCAGCGTGACATGGGCGAGTCCTTGCGAAAGCCTGGGTTTTCATGTGAACGCAAGATGAGCCTGCCAGTTCAGCCGATCAATAGAACGTGCGTTCAGCCTTGAGGGTGACCAGGCCGTCGCATTGTCCGTTGCGCCCGGAATAGGCACTGCAATCGCTGCCGCTGAGGCTGGAGTCGCTGTAGATCAGGTCGAGGTCGATGCCCATGAACGGTCGGGAAAACTTCAGCGACCAATCGTTGAAACTACTGACATAACCGCCGTCCACCGAGACCGGGGTGTTGAGCTGGTGGGTAGTGTATTTGAGGCTTATCCCGATACCGAACGGCTGGTTGCCACTCAGGTCGGCGAAGAGTGTGCTGTTCTGTTTGTCCGGGTCGTTGCTGAATGCCGCGCCGAAACGGCTGCCCAGCAGGGTCAGGCCACCAAAGAACTCATGGGAGTCGAGGGTCTCTACTTTCGGGTAGCTGTAATGAATCATTCCGACTTCATAGCCCAGGGTCTGATCGAAGGGTTGTTTAAAACCCATGTAGGAATCGACTTCGAGGTTGTTGCCCTCGCTCAAGCCCATGCTGGGAGACCACTGGCCCGCGTAGAAACCGCTGTCGTGGCTCAGGTCAAGGCCGCCGTGGAACGAGCCGGTGGCCGAAGGCTTGACCAGCCCTTGCGCCATGCTGCGGCTCGGCGTGGTGCCCAGTTTGAGGTCGAAGTCTCCCAGTTCACGCTGGAAAACCTGCGCGTTGGCAAGCGAACACCAGAGCAGGCTGCCGAGCAGGAAAAAGAGGGCTTGAGCATGCGTCACTCCATGACTGCGGAGATTCGAGACGAAAACCTGATCAAATGCTTGATCTAGACGCGTGCAAGCATAACGGCGAATGCTCGGCATCGATGGCCGTTCGTCGATTTTTGCAGTGATTGAAGGGTGTTGGGGGGGGCAGTCCAAGCGCTTCGAAGCTCAAAGCGCTCAGGGACTCGATGTCGCGGGGAATTACTTCTTGCCCAGGGAGATCTGCTTGGACGGGGCGAAGGTCTGGCCGCTCACGCCTTTGGCGATTTGCTGAATCTCGCCACCGGATTTGAGGAAAGCGGCAATCTGGTCGTTGATCGATTCGCTGGTTTCAACGGCTGGAGCTGGCTTAACTTTGCTTTGGGATGCTTTTACGCGCATGGCGGCCAATCACCTGTAGGAATTTAATTTGGCCAGCCATCGTACACGAATGACCGGATAATTGCTTGCCAAATATCCATTCGATAACCATCAGCGTTCTGGTGAGGCACCTTAGTTGTGCATAAATATCCCCCTAAGCTGCTGTTTTAAATACGAACATCAGTAATGTTCTACCTGTGGTTGATCGGGTCGGTCCGGCGAATGATTTCATGGCGTCCTGACTAGTGGCCCAACGGGCGCAATCCAGACCATGAAAATGAAGGCTTCAGCGAAATTTTCTCGGGTCGCTGGAGAGGGGATCAGGCGCCGTCTGCAAAAACGGGTAGAATGCCGCCCAAGCAATGAGGGTATTGGAAATGGCTTTAGTCGGGCGTTACAACAGTTTGCAAGTGGTTAAACACACTAACTTCGGTTTATATCTGGACGGCGGTGCGGACGGCGAAATACTTTTGCCTAATCGTTATATCCCAAAGGATATTCCGAGTGAAGATGAAGACTGGCTCAATGTTTTCGTTTATTTGGACAGCGATGACAAACTTATCGCAACTACCGAGAAGCCGAAAGTTCAAGTCGGTGAATTCGCCAGTTTGAAAGTTGTTGAAGTCAACAGCATCGGCATTTTCCTCGATTGGGGGCTGCCGAAGGACCTGTTGCTGCCATTTTCCGAAGAAAAGCGCCAGATGACCGCCGGCGATTACGTGGTGGTGCATGTCTACCTCGACAAGCACACCCGACGCATCACCGCGACCGCACGCCTGGACCGTTATCTGGACAAGACATCGGCTAACTACGCGCCGGGTCAGGAAGTTGATTTGCTGGTTGCCGAAGCCACCGACATGGGGTTCAAGGCGATCATCAACAACAAGCACTGGGGCTTGATCCACAAGAATGAGATCTTCAAGTTCATGCGCTCCGGCATGAAGGAGAAGGGTTTTATCAAGGAAGTCCGGGCCGATGGCAAGATCAGCCTGAGCCTGCAGCCGGTCGGCCAGGAAGCGGCCACGAGTCTCAACGCGAAGATCCTCGCCAAGTTGCGCGAGAACAGCGGTAGCCTGGCGGTCAGTGACAAGAGCGATCCGGCGTTGATCAGCAGCTTGTTCGGCGTCAGCAAGGGCAACTTCAAGAAAGCCATTGGTGCGCTGTACAAGAATGGCCAGATTGTCATTCATGCCGACCGCATTGAACTAAGCTGACGTCGCACCGGCCCCATGTAGGTGGCTTACATGGGGACGTTGTGATGAAAAAGGCGCTGCTTGCGTACGTCACCAGCCTGCTGGTGTTGCTTGTGCTCGACGGGCTGTGGCTCGGCGTGCTGATGGCCTCGACCTACCGGGGGTTGTTGGGGCCGTTGATGCTCGAACAGCCGCTCCTGATTCCTGCGGCGATGTTCTATCTCCTTTATAGCGTCGGTTGCGTGGTGCTTGTGATATTGCCGGCGACCCACTGGCGGCGTGCGGCGGGTCATGGCGCCTTGTTGGGGCTGGTCGCCTATGGCACCTACGACCTGAGCAATTGGGCGACGCTGCAGGGCTGGTCGATGCCTTTGGTGTTGATGGACATGGCGTGGGGGACGGTAGCGACCACGGTGGTCTGTACCCTGGGTTATTGCGCCGCGCGCAAGGCCTGATCTCAACGCTGAGCCGTGGATGCGCCGTTGTTTGTGCAGAGTCCCCGCCCAGTACTGACCGAACCGAACGCCAAGCCTCCGGCCACGAGCAAGCCGCTACCCGCGATGATCAGCGCCGGTTGCAGACCCCCACTGAAATAGCTGCTCGAGGCGGCGAGCAATGGCCCGGCGAGCTGGCCGACGGCGAAGCACGCGGTCAACAGCCCGGCATTACGCTGGGTGGCGTGGGGAGCCAGTTCCCGCGAGCGTTGCATCACCAACTGCATGCAAGCCAGGAACGGCGAGCCGCACAACAGCACCCCCACCGCCAGGCCCAGACCGCTTCCCAGCAGGCAGGCAAACACGCCTGCCGCCTGCAACCACAATGTGGCCATCAACCAATGGCGTGTGGTGTCGGGGTTGTGTCGACGCAGGCTCACCAGCACCACGCCCAGGGCCGATGCCAGGCCAAAGCACGGCCAGAACAGATCCGCCTGCCACTTACCGTGGAACTGCGCACTGGCCATTTGCGAGAGGAACGTCGCCGGGATGATGTAGCCCAGGCCGTACAAGGCGTAGATCATCCCCAGGCGACCGATGCCTTGATTGCCCAATTGGCCTGCGTTCGGTGCAGCGGTGACGCTGGCGGCCGGGCGCGGCAGAAACGGCAGGATCACCAGCAGCATCACCAGGCCGACCGCCGCATACACCAGCCACAAGGTGGCAGAGGTCTGCCCCAGAAGGTTCGAACCCAAGGCCAGCAGTCCTGTCAGGAAAATCCCCAAGCCCGGTCCGGCAAAAACCAGCGCACCCAGTCGTGGACGGCCGGCTGCGGCGGCGATTGACTGGCTCAGTGCGGTAATCATTACCAACACCCAGGCGCTAGCCACGCCAGTGCCGAAACGCAGCAGCAGGTGAGACCAGAAACCGTTGGCCCAGAACGATGCAAGGGTCAGCACTACACACAGCCATAAGCCGCCGAGCAAGCGCTGGCGGACTTGCGCGGGACGACGGCAGAACATCGCGTCCACGGCACCGACGAAATAGCCCAGGTAGTTGGCGGCGGCGATCAGTCCGGCCGCCGTCAGGTCGATCTGCCCTTCACTGAGCAGGTGCGGCATTTGCGGGGTAAGGGCGAAGCGCCCGATGCCCATGGCCATCATGAGCGCGATAAAGCTGGCGAGTAAGCGAATCAGGGGCGACATGGTCTGGGATTCCTGTAGAGGATCATTGACCGTCAGGCTAGGACTGATTGACTTTCTTTAAAAATGAATAATAGTGAGTAACTTGTTCTGATTTGGAGAATGGCGTGGAATTTAGCCAGTTGAGGATTTTTCAGGCGGTGGCCGAGGAAGGCTCGGTCACCCGCGCCGCCGAGCGTTTGCACCGAGTACCTTCGAACCTTTCGACCCGGCTAAAACAGCTTGAAGAACAGCTCGGCGTAGAACTCTTCCTGCGCGAGCGTCAGCGCTTGCAGCTATCACCTGCAGGAAAAGTCTTGCTGGATTACACCGCCAGACTGTTCAGCCTGCATGACGAGGCTCAGGCGGCAGTGCAGGGCGGGCAGCCGGCGGGAGACTTCGTGCTCGGGACGATGTACAGCACCGCCGCGATCCACCTGCCAGGACTGCTCGCCCGCTATCACCGCACGTACCCGGCAGTGAACCTGCAAGTGCAGGCGGCGCCCAGCGGAGAACTGCTCGAAGGTTTGCTCAGCGGTCGCCTCGACGCGGCGCTGGTGGACGGCCCGCTGGAGCTGGCCGGGCTCGACGGCATACCGTTGTGCCACGAACGGCTGGTGCTGATCAGCGAAGCCGATCACCCGCCGGTACACAGTGCGCTGGATGTGCAGGGGCGGGCGGTGTTCACCTTTCGCCAAGGCTGTTCGTACCGCATGCGTCTGGAAGCCTGGTTTGCGCATTATCACGCGACCATGGGCCGGGCGATGGAGATCGAGTCTTATCAGGGCATGCTCGCCTGCGTGATCGCCGGTTCCGGAGTGGCGTTGATGGCGGAGTCGATGCTCGCCAGCCTGCCGGGGCGCGAGAGCGTCGCCGTGCACCCGTTGACCGAGCCGTTCGCCAGTGCGACCACCTGGCTGATGTGGCGCAAGGGCATGGTCGGAGCCAACCTGAATGCGTGGATTGAGCAACAGCAGATGGACTTTCCAGAGGCTGCCATTCCCGTGAAGGTTACGGCTTGAACGATCGGTCAGATATTTGGATCAATTCAGTAACAGATCATTGCGGATTTTGCTGCACATTGCGTAGGACTTCGGACTATTATCAGTGCGAAGGGGCTGCGAAATTTCAGCCACCCGGTATTACCCTGAAGGGGGCACCATGAAAGAGAAAATCCAGAACTGGCTCCATGACCTCGGTGTAGCACTCGGTTTGATCGAACCACCGATGCAACCTGTGCCGATCCGTACGGACGACGAGCAGCGTCGACGCCAGCAGCGCCGCCGGTAATTGCGACCGATAGGCAGTTGCTGTAGCCACTAGCGAGCACCGCGAGGCCAGTGCCGCTTCGGGCGCCGGGCAGCAGGGCGCTGTCGAAAGTGCCCGGTCAATGCCGTCCGATGGCAATCAAAAACCGGCTCAAATCATTCGCCGTCCTGGCGGCCTTGAGTATCCGGTCTTCTTCTGCGGTTAACGCCGTCAGGCCCAATTCATCTTCCAGATGAAAGATCAGGTCTTCGATATCGGCTTTATCCAAACCCAACTCCGCCAGACTGGTGTGATCGTCGAAGTCCTCCTGGTCTTCAAGCAATCGGCTGATGAAGCGATGCACGGCGGCACGCACGGCAGCTTTTTTCATAACGGTTCTTCAACACGTTGTTGGTGCATTGAGTACAGCAGCCTTCACTCGTGCGAGCGCTGCCACTCGTCAATCATGTGCCGTAAATGTTCCCCGGAAAAACTGCCGAAATGGCCACCGTGTACCGTGCGGATGGGCAACGTGCGCAGCCGTTGCAAACTGCGGGCGTAGTCGTCGAGGTTGGAGTGGTAGGCGTCTTCGATCAGTGGTCCGTCGTAGATGATGTCACCGCTGAAGAGGGTTTCGCTGGTGGCTTCATACAGGCTGATACCGCCTGGTGAATGGCCGGGCGTGTGCAGCACCTGCAGGACGCGATTGCCCAGGTCCAGTACGTCGCCTTCTTCGATTGTGCCGGTGGCTGGCGCAGCCTTGACCCGATATTCGGCGTAACACAATGGGCAGTCGGGGTGCGCTTCGAACATGTCGTCGCCGACGAAGGCGCGGCTCAAATCGTTTTCGCCGTCAGGCGTCGCGAGGATGTCGGCTTCGGCGGGATGCACCAGGCGTTCGGAAAATTCATGGTGGCCGGCGATGTGATCGAAATGGCAATGACTGGCCACCGCCACCAGTGGCCGCTCGGTTATCCACGGCAATTGTTCGCGCAGGCTGACCAGGCCGGAACCGCTGTCGAGCAGCAAGTCCTTCTCGCGGCCCTGGATGTGCCAAAGGTTGCAGCGGTAAAAGGGGCGTATCCACGGCTCATGAATCAGGCGGATGCCGTCGCTGAGCTGTTTGACTTCGAACCATTGATTGCGGGGAACGATTTTCATCTAGGGTTTTCTCCGGACGAAAAAAAACGAGTGTGGCGACCGACGCCACACTCGTCGAAGAAAGCATCGTAACTTTATGTTCAGCCTAGATGGCGCTGGCCACCACTGCCGGGCGGCGGGACATCAGGCTCACCACCACAAAACTCACCAGGCCTACGGCCAGGCTGTAGTAGATGGGGGTGTTGGCGTCCAGACCGTCCTTGAACATGAACAGCAACGCGGTGGCAAAACCCATGCCCATGCTGGCGATGGCGCCGCCAGTGGTTGCACGCTTCCAGAAGATGGCCCCCATCAACGGGATCAACATGCCGCCCACCAGCAGGTTGTAAGCCAGGGTCAGGGCGCTGATCACATCGTTCACTACCAAGGCGATACCCAGCACGACCACACCGGTCAACAGGGTCACCAGACGGTTGAGGCTCAGGCTCGATTGCTTGCCGCCGCGCAGTTTGGGCAGCAGGTCTTCACTCAGGGTGGTGGCGGCCGCGAGCAGGCCCGCGCTGGCAGTGGACATCATCGCGGCGAGTGCGGCGGCGATCACCAGGCCACGGATGCCGTCCGGCAGGGACAGTTTGACGATGGCGGCGAACGCATTGTTGACGTTGTCCAGGTCCGGGATCAGCACGTGCGCAGCCATGCCGATCAGGGCGCAGGCCAGCCCGTAGAGGATGCAGTAGAGACCCGCAGCGGTGCCGGCGTATTGCGCGACCTTGGCGGTCTTGACGGTGAATACCCGTTGCCAGATGTCCTGACCGATCAGGATGCCGAAGAAGTAGATCATGAAGTAGGTGATGATCGTGTCCCAACCGATGGTGGTGAAGCTGAAGCTCGCCGCCGGCAGTTTGGTCACCAGTTCATCCCAGCCGCCGACGCGGTACAGGCAGATCGGCAAAAGGATGAACATCAGGCCGACAGTCTTGATGATGAACTGGACGATGTCGGTCAGGGTCAGTGACCACATGCCGCCGATGGCCGAATAGACCACCACCACGCCACCCCCGAGCAGTACCGAGATCCAGAAGGGCAGGCCGAACAGCACTTGCAGCACGGTGCCGATGGCCAGGATCGAGGTCACGCCGATCATCAGTGCGTACGCCAGCATGATCACCGCGCTCGCTGAGCGGGCCATCGGGTTGTAGCGCTTTTCCAGCACCTGCGTCACGGTGTAGATCTTGAGTTTCAACAGCGGTTTGGCGAGGAACAGGTTCAGCGCCACGATCCCGCAACCCAGTGCGGCGCACAGCCAGAAGCCGGAGATGCCATGCACGTAACCCAGGCGCACGGTGCCGACCGTGGAAGCGCCGCCCAGTACCGTGGCCGCCATGGTGCCCATGTACAGGGTTGGGCCGAGGTTGCGTCCGGCGACCAGAAACTCTTCGTTGGTCTTGGCCTTGCGCATGCCGAAGTAGCCGAGAACCAGCATCGCAGCGGCGTAAATGAGTACGACGAATAAATCCAATGCCATGATGGCGTGTCTCCGATTGTCTTTTTTATGGTGAAACAAAGTTCTTTTGGCGAGCACCGCTCCTACAAGGGAAGGTTTCAGGCCACCTGACGCAACGCAGTATCCGCAGCCGCACCCTTGCTACGAACATCCCCCGGCCCGTACACCGCTGCCGGTTCCGGGAACAGACTCAGCAGCACCAGATACACAACCGACGCCAGGCCCAGGGTGACCGGCAGACTGATGTCGATGCCGTCTGCCAGGTTGCCGAGCACGCCGACGAATTGCCCGGGCAGGTTGACGAAGCACAGGCCCACCAGTGCACTCGGGATCCAGGCACCCAGCCCGCGCCAGTTCCAGCCGTGGGCGAACCAGTAACGGCCACCTTTTTCCCCTCGGGTGAACACTTGCAGGTCATCCGGGCAATAGAAGCCCCGACGCACCAGAAGGCCGATGATCATGATCACCATCCATGGCGTCGTGCAGGTGATGATCAGCACGGCGAAGGTCGACACGCTCTGCACCAGGTTCGCGGCAAAGCGCCCGATGAAGATGAAGGCAATCGACAGCACCCCGATCAGCAGCGTGGCCTTGACCCGTGACAGCACGCGCGGGAACACACTGGACATGTCCAACCCGGTGCCATACAGCGAGGTGGTGCCGGTGGACATGCCGCCAATCACTGCGATCAGGCACACCGGCAGGAAGAACCAGCTCGGCGAAACGGCCAGCAGGCCACCGACGTAGTTGTTGGCGGCAATGTAGTCCGGCGCCTTGATCGCGACGATAGTGGCGGTGGCGAGGCCAAACAGGAACGGGATGAACGTGGCGACTTGCGCGAACACCACGGCCAGCATGATCCGGGCCTTGGGGGTGTGGCGCGGGATGTAGCGTGACCAGTCGCCGAGGAACGCACCGAAGGAAATCGGGTTGCTCATTGCCACCAGTGCCGCGCCGATGAACGCTGCCCAGAAGCCCGGTTGACCCAGGTTCACGGTGCCGGCGTAGTTCACATCGAAAGGACCGGCGAAGGCGAAGACGCCCAGCAGGAACAGCAGGCTGGCGCTCCACACCGCGACCTTGTTGACCCACAGCAAAAAACGGAAGCCGTAGATGCACACCGTCAGTACCAGAATCGCGAACAGACCGTAGGCCAGGCCCAGGGTCAGGTCGGTTTCCGGCAGACCGATCAGGCGTTTCGCCCCACCGATCAACGCATCACCCGAGCTCCACACCGACAGCGAGAAAAAGGCGATGGCGGTCAGCAACGACAGGAACGAACCGACGATCCGTCCGTGTACGCCAAAGTGCGCACCGGACGACACGGCGTTGTTGGTGCCGTTAAGCGGGCCGAACAGGCCCATGGGCGCAAGAATCAGCGAACCGAGCAGCACACCGGCCACAATCGCCGCGACGCCCGCCTGGAAAGACAGGCCAAACAGCACCGGAAAGCTGCCAAGCACGGCGGTGGCAAAGGTGTTGGCGCCACCGAAGATCATCCGGAACAGGTCCGTTGGGCCGGCGGTGCGCTCGTTGTCCGGGATCTGTTCGACCCCGTGGGTTTCAATCTGCGTAAGGCTTTGGTCGTTGTTGTTGTTATTCATGATCTGCTCCGATCATAAAGGCGCGCTCATCGTGTGTGAGCGTCACCTGTTTGGCTAAGGTGTGGGCAGCCCTTCCGGCATCGCGGATAAATGTTCGTGACAGGCCAGCCACAAGCCTTGTTGTTCTTGGCCAGACGCTTGTTTTTTGAAAACAATCGTCTCGCGTTCCTGGCTGAAGTGTTGCTCCCCTTGCATGCGCAGCTCGGTGGCCACGTCATGGATGAAAATCGCCACATCACCCTGCAGGCTGACGAAGGCGTTGCTCGAAGTGCACGACACCACCTCGAAGCCATCCTCGGCGCGCCAGCTGTCCCACATCGCCTGGTAGGCATCGCGCGACAGCAGGGGCTGTTCGAGGGTGTAGAACACGAAGCTGGCATCAACGCTGAAGGCGCCGAAATAAGCTTCGCGATCATTGCGGGCGAAGGCGGCTACCAGGTCGGCGGCCGCTTTCAAAACCTGATCATGTTCAGTCATGGCCGGTCCTCAGCGATGGACGACGCCGGGCAGTACGCAGAGCATTTCGTACAGCAGGTTGGCGGCCAGCAGCGAGGTGTTGCCGGTGGTGTCGTAGGCGGGCGAGACTTCTACCAGATCGCACCCGATGAGGTCGAGGCCCTGGCAGCCACGGACGATTTCAATCGCCTGAATGGTCGTCAGGCCACCGATTTCCGGGGTGCCGGTGCCCGGCGCCCAGGCGGGGTCGATGCCGTCGATGTCGAAACTCAGGTACACCGGCCCGCCACCGACTTTCTCGCGAACCTCGGCCATCAGCGGCGCGAGGGATTTGTGCCAGCACTCTTCGGCCTGGACCACACGGAAACCCTGGTCACGGCTCCAGTTGAAGTCGTCGGCGGTGTAACCCTGGGCGCGCAGGCCGATTTGCACGACGCGGTCGGGGTCGATCAGGCCTTCCTCGACGGCGCGACGGAAAGTGGTGCCGTGGGCGATTTTCTCGCCGAACATGTGATCGTTGACATCGGCATGGGCGTCGATGTGCACCAGGCCTACCTTGCCGTGCTTTTTGTGGATAGCACGCAGGATCGGTAGGGTGATGGTGTGGTCGCCGCCCAGGGTGAGCGGGATCACGTCGTGTTCAAGGATGTTGTCGTAGGCTTCTTCGATGATGCGTACGGCATCCAGCAGGTTGAAAGTGTTGATCGCCACGTCGCCGATGTCGGCCACCGACAGCGAGTCGAACGGGGCAGCACCGGTGGCCATGTTGTACGGGCGTATCATCACCGATTCGGTGCGGATGTCGCGCGGTCCGAAGCGGGTGCCGGGGCGCAGCGAAGTACCGATGTCCAGCGGCACGCCTACGAAGGCAGCGTCCAGGCCGGCAGCGGTCGGTACATGGGGGAGTCGGAGCATGGTGGCGATGCCGCCGAAGCGCGGCATTTCGTTGCCGCCCAGTGGTTGGTGGAGAATCTTGTCCACGGGTAAGGCCTCATCGTCGTTGTTTTAGTTATGGCGGTGGCACAGGCCGGGAAGGCTCGGGCACCGTTGTGGGGCGATTCTGCGAAATGGTGTGGGGCGGAAGAATCGCTACGGGCAAATACTTAGTTCAGATTTTTCTAAACTAATGACGGGTGGGGCGATAGACTTCCCGCCAACGCAATCTGCGCTCCCACAGGTTCCGCGCTCGGACAGGAGCTCCCATGGCCAATGCTTTACCCGACCTGAAATTGTTGCGCATCTTCGTCAGCGTGGTCCGTCACCAGGGGTTCGCCAACGCCCAGCAGGAGCTGAACCTCTCGACTTCGGCGATCAGCACCTACATGAGCCAGCTCGAAGCGGCCCTGGGCCTGGTGCTGTGTCATCGGGGACGTGGCGGTTTCAGCCTGACCAGCAAGGGCGAACTGTTTCATCAGGAAACCTTGCGCCTGCTTGGCGAACTCGAGGGCTTCGAACAATACGCGGCGGCCTTGAAAGGCGAATTGCGCGGCACCTTGAACCTGGGGGTGATCGATTCCACCGTTAGCGACAAGGCCTTGCCTTTCGCCGAAGCCATCGGCGCCTACAGTCAGGAACACCCGGCAGTGCATTTGCACCTCTCGGTCATGAGCCCGTATGAGCTGCAACTGGGGGTGCAGGACAACCGCCTGGACCTCGCCATCGGTGCGTTTTCCACGCGCATGAGCGGGCTGGTCTACATGCCGCTGTATCGCGAGCAGCACTGGTTGTATTGCAGCAACCGTCATCCGTTGTTCAACGAGCGGCGCATTCCGGAGCAGGTCATTACACAGCAACGCATGGTCGGGCGTGGGTATTGGAGCCAGGCTGAACTGGCGCGTCACGGTTTCAAGCACAGCGCCGCCACGGTGGAAAGCATGGAGGCACAGTTGATTCTGGTGTTGTCCGGCGCTTACATCGGTTACCTGCCAGAGCACTATGCCCAGGCCTGGGCGGACAAGGGTGATCTACGCGTTCTGCTGCCGGCGACTTTCGGTTACCAGGCACCGTTCTCGATGATCATTCGCCGGGGGCGTAGTCGCGAACCATTGATCCAGACATTCCGCGACCTGCTCAAGGCGCAACTGAACCAGGCCGCTTGAGGAGCAGAAACGATGTCCAGACTCCAATGCCCGCGCTGCCTGCGCCCGCAAACCCACTGCCTGTGTGCGTTGATCCCGAGCCTGGACAGCCGCACCCGGGTCTTGCTGCTGCAGCACCCCAGCGAAGTGAATCACGCGTTGAACACCGCACGGCTGGCGGCGTTGGGATTGACCAATGCCGAGTTGATCGTCGGTGAGGTGTTCGAGGATTTGCCGCGGTTGTTGAACCCGCCGGGTTATCAGGCGCGATTGCTGTTTCCGGGTGACGCTGCACAGCCGATACGGGCCTACCACGCGGGTGATCAGCCAATGCTGCTGGTGGTCCCGGACGGCACCTGGCGCAAGGCGCGCAAGATGCTGCACCTCAATCCGCCGCTGGCAGCGTTGCCCCGGGTGACGCTTGCCGAAGGCGGGGTGTCACGCTACCGGCTGCGCAAGGCGCCGGGGCCGGGGGCCTTGTCGACGGTGGAGGCGATTGTGCAGGCGTTGCAGGTGCTGGAAGCGCCGGGCGATTTTGCGCCGTTGCTCAAGCCGTTCGAGGCGTTGATCGAGGGGCAGATTGCGGCGATGGGGGAGGAGGTTTTTCAGCGTAATCATGGGCCGAAATAGTTGTTGTCAGCGCCGGACCCATCGCGGGCAAGTACTGACAACACACATCAACGCTCGCGCATCGCCTCGGTCCGCGCCTTCAACACCGGTTTCAACAGGTAATCGAGCACGCTCTTCTCGCCGGTAATGATGTCCACGGTCGCCACCATCCCCGGAATGATCAGCAGTGGTTTGACATCCCCGCCCAGATGATTCTTGTCGGTACGTACCTGGATCAGATAGAAGCTGTTGCCCTTGTCATCGGTGATCGTATCCGCGCCGATCAACTCCAGCTTGGCGCTCAAGCCGCCGTAGATCGTGTAGTCATAGGCGGTGAACTTGACCATGGCTTTCTGTCCCGGGTGCAGGAAAGCCACATCCTGTGGACGCACCTTCGCTTCGATCAGCAGGTTGTCTTCGATCGGTACGATTTCCACCATGTCGCTGCCCGGCTGCACGACGCCGCCAATGGTATTGACCTTCAACAACTTGATGATCCCGTGCACGGGTGACACCACGGTGGTTCGGCTCACCCGGTCATCGATGGCGATGCTGGAGGCTGTTATTTTTGACAGGTCGGTGCGTTTCTCGTTGAGTTCCTTCGCCGCTTCGGAGCGGAAGGTTTGCTCCGACTCATCGATCTTGCTTTTAATTTCGGCAATGGCGGCTTCAGCCCGGGGAATCGCCAGTGTCGTGGCATTGAGGGAACCGCGAATTTCCACGGCGCTGCGTTTGAGTCGCAGGATTTCCACTGGTGATACCGCGCCGGTGCCGACCAGGGGCGCGGACATGTTCATTTCCTGTTGCAGCAAGGCCAGGCTGGAGCTGTATTGACCCTGCTTGGAACGAAATTCCGCCAGTTCCTGGGTTTTCTGCCGCAGTTGTTCGGTCAGCGTGCGCTGCTCGCTGGCCAGTCTGCGTTGCCGTTGTTCGTACAGCGAACGTTCGTCCTCGGCCACTTGTGGCGCCTTGTCGATCACTTCCTGGGACACCTTGAACGGCCGTCCTTCAGCCTCGGCGGACAGGCGTTCGACCTGCGCAGTCAGCGCGTAGCGGTCGGCCTCGCTTTCCCCCTTATTTGACAGAAAACGCGTATCGTCCAGGCGCAGCAAGGTGTCGCCCTTGTTCACCATCTGCCCTTCGCGTACGAAGATCTCGGTGACGATGCCGCCCTCGAGGTTTTGGATCACCTGAATCTTGCTCGAAGGAATCGCCTTGCCGTCGCCCATGGTGACTTCGTCCAGCACCGCGAACTTGGCCCAGACCACTGCACTGATGATCAACGCCGCCGCCAGCCACACGGTGATCCGCGACCAGCGTGGTGAATCCTGTAACGAAGCGCCGGCGGTTTCCGGCATGTACTCGCTTTCGGCGCTTTTGCTGAAGCTGTCGAAGTAACCGCGTGAACTTTGTGAAGATGCCATGGCGGCCTCCTAGACGGCCGCAGAGCCGACACGGCCCTTGCGCAGTGCGTCGATGACCGCTTCTTTCGGACCGTCGGCGACGATCCTCCCGTTGTCCAGCACCACCAGCCGATCCACCAGGCTGAGCATCGACGTGCGGTGCGTCACCAGCAGCAGGGTCTTGCCCTGGACCAGGCTCTGCATTTTTTGCCGCAGTACGTCTTCGCTGCTGTTGTCCATGGCGCTGGTCGGCTCGTCGAGAAGCATGATCGGCGGGTCGAGCAGCAGCGCTCGCGCCAGCAACACCGCCTGGCGCTGACCGCCGGACAGCAGCTGCCCACGCTCGCCCACCGGCCGGTCGAACCCTTGAGGATGCTGGCGTGCCAGTTCGGTCACACCGGTCAGTTCGGCCACTTCGAGCATGCGCGAATCGCTGATGTAGCGTGCGCCCAGCGTCAGGTTGTCGCGCAGGCTGCCAGCCAGGAGCGGCAGGTCATGCGCCACATAGCCGATTTGCTGGCGCAAGTCGGCGACATCCAGTTGCCGCAGGTCCAGGCCATCAAGCAGCAGTTGGCCTTCATTGGGTTCAAAAAAACCCATCACCAATCGACCCAGGGTACTTTTGCCCGAGCCGCTGCGGCCGATGATGCCCACTCGCTCACCGGGTTTGAGGCTGAAACTGATGTTGTTCAACGCCGGCGCGTTCTGGCCATTGTAGTGAAAGGTCACGCCGCTGACGTCCAGTGCACCTTGCAGTTGCGTGCGCTCCAGTGGGCGCTGCTTGACGTCACGCTCCTGGGGCAGGCCCATCAGCGCATCGGTGCTTTTCATGGTCAGTTGCGCCTGCTGATAGCGTGTGATCAACCCCGCGATCTGGCCCAGTGGTGCCAGCACGCGGCTGCCGAGCATGTACGAAGCCACCAGCGCACCGACGCTCATGTTGCCGGCGATGATGCTGTAGACGCCCGCAACGATGGTCGCCATCCCGGAGAATTGCTGGATGAACAACGTGCCGTTGGTGGCCAGCGCCGAGAGGTTGCGCGCATGGCTGTCGAGGCGGGTGAGGGCGCCGTGGGTGCTTTCCCACTTGTGCTGGCGTTCGCTTTCGGCGCTGCAGGCCTTGAGGGTTTCCAGGCCGCCGAGGGTTTCGATCAACAGGGCCTGGCGTTCGGCCCCCAGGGCAAGGCTTTTTTGCACGGTGTCTCGCAAGCGCGCCTGAATCACCATGGCAAACACAATGGTGATGGGGAAGGCGAACAAGGGGATCACCACCAGCCAGCCGCCTAGCAGGCCGATCACCGCGAGCATCAGCACCACGAAAGGCAGGTCGATCAGGCTGGTCAGGGTGACGGCGGTGAGGAATTCACGCAGGCCCTGGAAGTCATGGATGCTCTGGGCAAACCCACCGATGGTGGCCGGGCGCGCTTTCATGGACATGCCGGTGATGCGCTCGAACAGGGTCGCGGACAGGATCACGTCGGTTTTCTTGCCGGCGGTGTCCAGCAGGTGCGCGCGCACCACCCGCAACGCCAGCTCGAAACCGGTGCCGATCAGCAAGCCAATGGACAGCACCCACAGCGTTGAGGTGGCTTGGTTCGGCACCACTCGATCGTAGGTCTGCATGACGAACAGCGGCACCATCAAGCCCAGCAGGTTGATCAGGAAACTGGCGAGGATCGCGTCGCTGTACAGCCATTTCGACAGTTTGAGCGTGTCACGAAACCACGCCTCGACCCGCGGCACCAAGGGCGAGCGCAAGTCTTCGAGTTCGTGTCGTGGCCGGGCGAACAACGCCTGGCCGCTGTAGTCCTGCGTGAGTTCTTCGCGGCTGACCCATTGCTCGCCGCCGTCGGCTTCGCTGGGCAGGATCAGCAGGCGGCCATCCTCGCCAAAGCGGCGCAGGATGGCGGTGCGCCCGTTGTTGAGGATCAGCATCACCGGCAGGTTGAGCGGGGAAATATCTTCCAGGTCGCGGTTCAGCAGGCGCGCCTGCAAACTGGCCCGGGCCGCTGCACGAGGCAGCAGGTCCGGGCTCAGGCGTTGGTGTGCCATTGGCAGCCCGGCACTGAGGCTGGCGCGGCTGACGGTCGCGCCATGGAGTTTGCAGAGAATCAGCAGACCGTCCAGAAGGGGGTCATCGAAGCTCAGTCGCGGATCGACACCGGAGTTGCCCGGCTCCATGCTGGTCACAGGGATCGTTCCATTGCGTTATCTCAACTCAGGCAGACGGGCTTCACTCTTCACTTCGCTGCTGGCAATCGCATCGGCGGGCAGCACCACGCGTTGTTTGCTCAGCAACTCGCCCATGTTTGCCAGGACACGGTACATCGAGAACTCCTCGGTGTAGCGAACCTCGGTGTAGCGGCGGTTGGCATTGTAGAGCTCGTTTTCACTGTCGAGCACGTCGAGCAGGGTACGTTGGCCCAGGCCGAACTGATCCTGATAGGCCGCCCGCACGCGGGTGGTGGTCTCGGCATATTCACGAGCGGTCGGGGTCTGTTTGCGCGCGTTGAGCATGGCGTTCCAGGCCAGGCGAATGTTCTCGTTGAGCTGGCGCAGAGCGTTGTTACGGATGTCCAGCGCCTGATTGATTTTGTGCGCGTCGGAGGCCAGTCGCGCCTTGTCGCTGCCGCCGCGGAACAGGTTGTAGTTCATCACGATGCCCACGCGCCACTCGTTGTCGTGGCCTTCTTCACCGGCGATGTTGTTGTTGGCACCCACCGCAGCCTCGGCGTCGAAGCGCGGGTAGAACGGCGACTTGGCGACTTCGTACTGGCTCTCGGCCGATTGCACGTCGGCCTGGGCCGATTTCAGGTACGGGTTGTTCTCCACCATGCTCTGCTGGGCGTCAGGAAGAGAGGGAGGCAGCTCTCCGCGGATCGACGGCGGCGCTTCCAGTTCGTCGGGCATGCGGCCGACGACGGCGTAGAAGTTCGCTTCCGCGTCGGCCAAATCGACTTCGGCGGTGTCGAGGTTGTTCTCGGCCAGTGCACGACGGGCGACGGATTGGTCGGCGTCGGCGTTGCTGCCGATGCCGCGCTGGGTGCGCAGGCCGATCTGGTCGTTGACCCGCAAGTGCGCCTGCAGGTTGTTCTTGGCCAGGGTCACCAGCTCGCGGCGCTTGAGTACTTCGAGGTAGACCTCGATGGTGCGCAGCGCCAGGTCCTGGGCCGTGCCTTGGGCGTAATAGGCCCGGGAGTTGACCACGCCCTTGGTGCGCTGGACTTCGTTCGACGTGTTGAAACCGTCGAACAACATCTGCCGCAGACGCAGCTCAGACTGGGTGTAGTTGAGAATTTCGGTGTGGTGATTGCCGAAGGCTCGGGTATTGGTGTTGTCGCTGTACCCGCGCCCGTACGAGGCATTCAGATCGACCGATGGGTAAAAACCGCCTTTGGCGACTTTCACGTCTTCATCCGCCGACAGACGGCTGTCGACCCGCGACGCCAGTTCCGGGTGAGTGGCGATGGTGCTCTGGATCGCCTCGGTGATCGTGATGGCTTGAGCCTGAGAGATGCAGGCCATGGCCAAAAGAATCGAACTGCAGAGCGGGGTCAACTGGCGCATGGGTACATCTCCCTGAATCCTAATGGTGCTTTATCAGTCGCCAAATATTTGACGGCATTTATGGGTAAAACCGTTTCATACTTGTAACATCAGAGCTAAGAACATTATTCAAAGAAGCTTAGAAGTTTTTTTCATAATTGTTATTCTAAAAAAAACTTATGCACTCCGAAAAATCCAGCACATTGTTCTCAGCGAAAACCCTTGATTTATGTGCGTTACGGAGCTTATCTACGGTTCAGATGAAGTTCCAACAACTTTTCGACATAGGGCGAAGAAGTGCTGGAGGGGAGGGAGGCGGGACGATTTTTGAGCGACGGTTTTTTGTCGTTCGGTGCTTCAAAATCGTTACGCATCGCTCGCAGGAGGGATGGATTCGCAATAGCACCCCAATGTGATTGATTGCATTGGGTTTTAGGCTGAGGCGCACATCCCGGACGCGAGCGAATCGCCTGGCGAGTTCGTCGCCGGGGCGGCGGCTTGCTGGATCAGGCCGCGGCCCGGCAGACGTTCCGCCGATGACATGCCCAAGCCACAAGCCGTTCTTCGAAAACAACAGGATGCCAACAGCCGTTGGCAGCGGAGGAAATGCATATGGCTACGCTCATCGGTATCGTCAGTAAGGTCATTGGTCAGGTGTTCGCCGAGTCCGGCGACGGCACTCGCCGCGCGCTGATCGAGGGGGATCGACTGTTTGCCGGCGATCAACTGGTGACCGGGGCCGATGGCGCCGTGGCTGTGCATTTGCAAAATGGCCAGGAACTCACGCTTGGGCGTGGCAGCAGCCTGCAGATGAACACGCAGTTGCTGGCGGACCGCGTGCCGCATGTCGACACCAATGACGCGGGAACGCCGACCCAGGCGCAACTGACCGACGTCGAGCAAATCCAGAAAGCCATTGCGGCCGGCGATGACCCGACGCAAAGCGCAGAGGCCACGGCAGCAGGCCCTGGTGCTCCTGGCAACCCCGGGGGGGGGCGCCCTGGGCGGCGGCCATAGTTTTGTGATGCTGGAGGAAGTCGCCGGGCGGGTCGATCCGACCGTCGGTTTCCCTACGGCGGGCTTCAACGGCATTCCCGAGTTTCCCCGCGGACTACTGGCGGGTGATCCGGACAACGGCGGCCCGGATGCACCGATTGCCCCGATCGTGCCTGATGCTCCGGACAATCCCGTCACCCTTACGGGCTTGACCGTGGAGGGCGGCGAGCTGACGCTCAATGAAGCCAACCTGGAGAGCGGCACCCTCAACAATCCGGCAGCGTTGACCCAGAATGGCACGTTCTCGGTGTCCGCACCGGACGGGTTGAACAACCTCAGTGTCGGCGGGATCAACGTGGTCAGCAACGGCGTGATCGCCGGTTTTCCTCAGGTGATTACCACGCCGTTGGGCAACACCCTGACCGTGACCGGTTACAACCCGGCTACCGGCGTTGTGAGCTACAGCTACACCCTCAACGGCAACGAAACCCATTCGGCGGGTGACGGCCCGAATAACCTGAGCGAGCACTTTACCGTGGTCGCCAGCGACAGCGATGGTGATACCGCCACTGGCTCGCTCGACGTCAACATCACTGACGACGTGCCCAAGGCAATCGACGACAGTAACGCCGGTACGGCCACGTCGAATCACCTGACCCTGGAAGGCAATGTGCTGACCAACGACGTGCAGGGCGCGGACCGAGTACCGACCGGCCCGACAACTGGGCCGATCACCGCGGGTACGTTCGTCGGCACTTATGGCACCCTGGTCCTGAATGCCAACGGCACCTACACCTACACGCTCAACACCAGCGATCCGCAATTCCAGGCACTGCACGAAGGCGGCAGCGGCACGGAAACCTTTACCTATGTGCTCACCGATGCCGACGGAGACAGCAGCACGGCCAACCTGGTGCTGAACATTCAGAACCACGGCGTCAGCCTGGGTGGCCTGGACGTCACAGGCGGCGAGATCACCGTCTACGAGAAAAACCTCACCGAAGGCACCGACCCTGATGCGACGGCGCTGACCCAGACCGGCACCTTCACCGTCAATGCAGCCGATGGCCTGCAGAGCCTCACCGTGGGCGGCATCGCGGTGATCAGCGGCGGTGTTGCCGCAGGATTTCCGCAGACCATCGTGACCGACAGCGGTGCGCAATTCATTATCACCGGCTACGACCCGGCAACCGGGGTGGTGAGTTACAGCTACACCCTGAAGGACAACAGTGCTCACCCGAATGCCGATGGCAGCAACAGCATTTCTGCGAGCTTCGACGTCGTTGCGACGGATACCGATGGCAGCACGGCCACCGGCCAGATCAACGTTAACATCGTCGACGACGTGCCCACCGCCCATGCGGACAAAGCGTCGGTCGGCGAGGGCGGGATCATTTCCGGCAACGTGCTGGACAACGATGTGCGCGGCGCCGATGGTCTGGCGGCGGGCGGTGGCGTGGTCGGCGTGCGGGCTGGTTCGGACACCTCGACGCCGGCCCACGGAGGCCTGGGCACCCAGATCAACGGCACCTACGGTTACCTGATCCTGGATGCTCAGGGCAATGCCGAGTACCACAGCTATCCAAACGCGGTGAACGGCTCCGGTGAGAGCGATACGTTCACCTACACCATTCGCGATGCCGATGGTGACGAGAGCACGACCACGATCACCGTCGACGTGATCAACAGTTGCCTGACCGTGGTGGGCACGGCTGAAACGACGGTCTTCGAGAAAGCCCTCGACCTCACCAAGGACGGCCAGGACCTGGCTCCAGGCACTGTCGAAGGCAGTCAGCCGGGGCACACGGGCGAAACCGCGACCGGGACCCTGGTCGGTACGGTAACCGGCGGCGCCGGTCACACCTATGCATTGGTGGGCAGTGCAACGGGCACTTACGGTGAGATTCTGATCAACCCGGACGGCACTTACACCTACACCCTGACCTCGCCGGCCAGCACTTCGCCGCAGGCGAACGACGGTCCCAACACCCTCTCTGAAACATTCACCTATCAGGTCACCGACTCCCAAGGCAACACGGTCACCAGCACCCTCACCGTCAACATTGTCGACGATGTACCGACCGCCCACGCGGACCAGGCGTGGGTCGGCGAGGGCGGGATCATTTCCGGCAACGTGCTGGACAACGATGTCAGCGGCGCCGATGGCTACGCCGCAGGTGGTGGCGTGGTCGGCGTACGGGCTGGCTCGGACACCTCGACACCGGCCCACGGCGGCCTTGGCACCCAAATCAATGGTACCTACGGCTACCTGATCCTCGATGCCCAGGGCAATGCCGAGTACCACAGCTATCCAAACGCGGTGAACGGCTCCGGTGAGAGCGATACCTTCACTTACACCATTCGTGATGCCGATGGTGACGAGAGCACGACCACAGTTACCGTCGACGTGATCAACAGTTGCCTCACCGTGGTGGGCACTGGCACTGCGACCGTCTACGAAAATGCACTGGACCTCACCAAGGACGGCCAGGACCTGGCACCGGGCACCGTCGAAGGCAGCCAGCCGGGGCACACGGGCGAAACTGCGACCGGCACCCTGGTCGGCACAGTCGTCGGCGGCGCCGGTCACACTTATACGCTGGTGGGCAGCGCGACTGGCACCTATGGCCAGATCCTGATCAACCCGGACGGGACCTACACTTACACCCTGACCTCGCCGGCCAACACTGCGCCACACGCGAACGATGGCGCCAACACGGTCTCCGAAACCTTCACCTACCAAGTCACCGATTCCCAGGGGAATACGGTCACCAGCACCCTCACCGTCAACATCGTCGATGACGTGCCGACCGCTCATGCCGACAAGGCGTGGGTCGGCGAGGGCGGGATCATTTCCGGCAACGTGCTGGACAACGATGTCAGCGGCGCCGATGGCTACGCCGCCGGTGGTGGCGTGGTCGGCGTACGGGCTGGCTCGGACACCTCGACTCCGGTCAGTGGCGGGCTCGGCACCCAGATCAAAGGCGCTTATGGGTATCTGATTCTTGATGCCCAAGGCAACGCGGAATACCACAGCTATCCAAACGCGGTGAACGGCTCCGGTGAGAGCGATACATTCACCTACACCATTCGCGATGCCGATGGTGACGAGAGCACCACGACCATTACCGTCGATGTGATCAACAGCTGCCTCACCGTGGTGAAAGGCAGCGAAGTGACCGTTTATGAAAATGCCCTCGACCTGACCAAAGATGGCCAGGACCTGGCACCGGGTACCGTCGAAGGCAGCCAACCGGGGCACACGGGCGAGACCGCGACGGGCACCCTCGTTGGAACCGTCACCGGTGGCGCCGGCCACACCTATGCATTGGTGGGCAGTGCAACGGGCACCTACGGTGAGATTCTGATCAATCCGAACGGGACCTACACCTACACCTTGACCTCGCCGGCCAGCACGACGCCGCACGCGGACAACGGTGCCAACACAGTGACTGAAACCTTCACTTATCAGGTCACGGATTCCCAAGGAAACACGGTCACCAGCACCATCACCGTCAACATTGTCGACGACGTTCCCACCGCCCATGCGGACAAGGCATCAGTGGGCGAAGGCGGGATTATCTCCGGCAACGTGCTGGACAACGACGTCAGTGGCGCCGATGGCTACGCGGCGGGTGGTGGCGTGGTGGGCGTGCGTTTCGGTTCGGACACCTCGACTCCGGCCCACAGCGGTGTCGGTACCCAGATCAATGGCACCTACGGCTACCTGATCCTCGACGCAATGGGCAATGCCGAATACCACAGCAACCCGAACGCGGTGAACGGCTCCGGTGCAAGTGACACCTTCACCTACACCATCCGTGATGCCGATGGGGACGAGAGCACCACGACCGTCACCGTCGATGTGATCAACAGTTGCCTCACGGCTTCGGTCGATAACGAAATCACCGTCTACGAGAAGGCGCTGGACCTGAGCAAGGACGGCCAGGACCTGGCCGCCGGCACGGTGACCGGCAGCGACCCGGGCCACACCGGCGAAACCGCTTCCGGCACCCTGGTCGGTTCTGTCACCGGCGGCTCGGGGTCGATCACCTACACCCTGGTGGGCAATGACCACGGCACTTATGGCCAGATTCAGCTCAACCCCAACGGCACCTACACCTACACCCTGACGTCGCCAGCCAGCACCAACCCTTCGGCCAACAACGGCGCGAATACGTTGAGTGAAAGCTTCACCTACAAGGCGACTGATAACCTGGGCAACTCCAGTATCAGCACGATCAAGGTCAACATCGTTGACGATGTGCCCAAGGCTGTCCCTGCCGAGCGCTCCGTGTCGGCGGCGGAGGTCGACACCAACCTGCTGCTGGTGATCGACGTGTCGGGCAGCATGAAGGACGCATCCGGCGTGGGTAACCTGTCTCGCCTGGACCTGGCCAAGCAGGCGCTCAATGCCCTGCTCGACAAGTACGACGATCTGGGGGACGTGAAGGTGCAGATTGTCACGTTCAACCACGACGCCTCGGACAAGACGCCAGTCTGGGTCGATGTGGCCGGTGCCAAGGCGATCATCGCCGGCCTGACAGCAGGCGGTAACACCAACTACGATGCCGCGGTTGCGACGGCCAAGGATGCGTTCGACACCAGTGGAAAACTCACCGGGGCACAGAACGTCAGTTACTTCTTTTCGGACGGTAAGCCCAACGAGGGCGATATTGGCAAGAACGACGAAGCGAACTGGAAATCGTTCCTCGAACAGAATCACATCGAAAGCTACGCCATTGGCCTGGGCAGCGGTGTCAGCAATTCCAACCTCGATCCGCTGGCCTATGACGGCAGCGCCGGCGTCGGTCAGGGCAGCAACACCAATGCGACCGTCGTGACCGACCTCAACCAGCTCAATTCGGTGCTTTCGGGCACAGTGACCGGCGCGCCCGTCACCGGTTCGCTGCTGGGCGAGGGTGGTTCATTCGGCGCCGACGGTGGTTTCGTCAAGTCGATCACCGTTGATGGCACCACCTACACGTTCGACCCCAAAGGCAACAGCAACCAGGGTTCGCTGAATGTCAGTGGCGGTGCCAACCACGGCACCTTCAACACCACCAACAATACCCTGAGCATTGCCACCGGCGGCAAGGGCACCCTGGTGGTCAACCTCGACACCGGCGAATACACCTACACCTCGCAGACGGCCACGACCAAGGTCATCACAGAGAACATCAGCTACACCCTCAGCGACAACGACGGCGACCTGGCCAGTTCCACCCTGGTGGTCAAGGTGGTGCCGAACGCGCCACCGGTGGCGATGGCCGATCACGTCATCACCAACGTGCTGTCGGGCAATATCACGTTGCCGGGTGACGCGCTGCTAGCCAACGACACCGACCCAAACGGCAATCCGCTGAGCGCCTCGCCGACCACGTTCAACACCGGTTGGGTCGCCAAGGGGGCGGACTTCACCGGCAGCAATCCGAACGTCAGCTTCACGAATGGCAATGTGCAATCCATTGCGCTTGCCCGCAGTGCCTTCGTCGCCAATGCCACCGCCATGACAGCGATGCTGGTGGTCAGCGGTGCACTGGGTGCCGTAAGCAATAACAACAGCAATGACGTTGACCGCATCACCGTCAACCTGAAACAGGGTGAGACGCTCAGCCTGGATCACAATCTGGCTGCCGGTCACGTGACGCTGGAATATTCGCTCAACGGAGTCGACTACCAGTTCATCGGCAATGGCCAGTCGATTACCGCCCAGGCTGATAGCACTTACCAGATCCGTGTCACCAACATCGACGACGGTGGCAAGTACGGCAAAGGTGCAGAAAACTACAAGCTGACCATGACGGTCGATTACTCAGGGGCCCATGACGTCACCCCGGACTACCACGGCACCTACACCGCCAACGACGGCCACGGCGGCAGTGATAGCGCCGCTGTGAGCATCTCCTACCAGGACGGTCACACGCTCACTGGCACCACCGGCGATGACGTGTTGGTGGCGGGTGTTGGCAGCAACGTGATCAACGCCGGCGACGGCAACGATGTGCTCACCGCAGGGGCCGGCAACAACGAACTGCACGGCGAGGCCGGCAACGACCTGCTGTACAGCGGCGCCGGAAACGACCTGCTCGACGGCGGCACCGGCATCGATACCGCGAGCTACGCCCACGCCACCGCCGGGGTCAAGGTCGATCTCAGCCTGCTGACCCCACAAAACACCGTGGGCGCCGGCATCGACAAGCTGACTGGCATCGAAAACCTGATCGGCTCCGATTACAACGACACACTGATTGGCGACCACGGCAACAACGTACTCGTTGGCGGCCTCGGTCACGACGTGCTTAACGGTGGCGGGGGCGATGACCTGCTGATCGGCGGCATGGGCAACAACACCCTGACCGGTGGTGCCGGTGCCGACACCTTCCAGTGGCTGCAGGGCAACAGCGGCCACGACGTTGTCACCGACTTCAACCCGGGCATCGACAAGCTCGACCTGTCGCAGTTGTTGCAAGGGGAAAACGGCACTGCGGCGTCGCTGGATGATTACCTGCACTTCAAGGTCACCGGCAGCGGCGATTCACTGGTCACCTCCATCGACGTCAGTGCCATGGCCGGCGCCGCGCCGAACCAGACCATCGACCTGGCCGGTGTGGACCTGGCCAGCCATTACGGCGTGACACCTGGTGCCGGTGGGGTGATCAACGGTGCGGACACGGCAACCATCATCAACGGCATGCTCAATGACCATTCGTTGAAGGTCGATACGGTGTGACCTGAGGCCGAGACGACAAAACCCGCCATCCCCGATATGAGGGTGGCGGGTTTTTTGTGCCTGCAAAGGATCAGGTCAGCGTTTTCTGCCTGAGAATGTAGATCGTCACCAGCACTGCGCTGGTCAGCATGAAGCCGCGTGCCCAGGGCAGCGGCACCAGATAACAGGAGAACAGAATGCTGAACCACATCAGGCCGATGGCGTAGACCTTGCCCTTGAGTGGAATGCCGTTGCCCTCCAGGTAATCACGAATCCACGGACCCAAGCGTGGATGCTCCACCAACCAGTGGTAAAAGCGGGGTGAACTGCGAGCGAAGCAGGCAGCGGCCAGCAACAGGAAGGGTGTGGTGGGCAACACCGGCAGGAAAATACCGATCACTCCCAGCGCCACGCTGAGCCAGCCGATGGCCAGCAGCACGTAGCGCAACATCAAGGGCCGGTTGCCTATGGGGTTGTCCACAGGCACAACCTTAGTGGTGGCGTGGCTTGAGGATCGCCGGTTTTTCGTCTGGCGCGTTGCACAGCAGGTACAGCGCCGTCAGGGCTTCCGGAATTTGAACGATCATGTCGTCCATCAGGTTGGCGTCCGCCGCGATGTCGGAGAACTCGGGCTGCTCGTCGAACAGGCCGGAGCCGACCATGATCGGCAGGAGCATTTCGCTGACTTCTTCTTCGGCGGTTTCGAACCAGGCCGCTTCGCGCAGGAACACGCCCTCCATGAAGCCGATGCACCAGCCGCGCAGGTCGGAGTCGTCCGGGTCGTCGCCCAGGTCCAGCTCGCAAGGCAGCTCGAACTCTTCGTCCGACGCCAGTTGGCGGGCAATGTGCGCCTTGAGGGCGAGCAGCGTGGATTCGATCGCTTCACGCTCGGTATCGTCCGCGTAGTGCGGCTCTTCGGCGAAGAGGGCATCGATCCACTCGCGGTCCGGAACCTGCTCGGAACAGATCGACAGCGCGGTGAGGTAGCCATGGGCGGCCACGTAGTCCAGCGCCTCGTCATGCAGTTCATCGGCGTCGAGGAAGACTTGCAGGCGGGTCAGTTGCTCAGCGAAGGACATTAAAGGGCTACCTTGGGAATTAAACAGATGCGGGAATTCTAGGCCTTCTTGAGCACACAGGCCAGCCGCGCGGTGTAATCGATCCGCAGAACACCGCCATCCCCCCTGTGGGAGCAGGCTTGCTCGCGAAGAGGGCGTGTCAGGCGACATCAACGTTGTCTGACCCACCGCATGCGCGAGCAAGCCCGCTCCCACAGGGGATCTCATTGTATTTGAGTTCTAGTGTCTTCTCAGCGGCACCCTGCGCACGGAAGGCCTCGGGTATACTTGCGCGTTTTGTGATGCCCTGCCGGCGTTGCGGCTCAAATGTACAGCGTCATGCAATGCGCACTTACCATTTGCCAGTGCAGCGTTGTCGCTAGTGAACCAGCCTTGCAGGGATGTTTCGGTGATTTTTGGAGTTTTTATGCTCGAACAGGCTCAACGCGTCCTCAAGGACATCTTCGGCTACGACAGTTTCCGTGGCCGCCAGGGTGCAATCATTGAGCGCGTGGCCAGCGGCGGCGATGCCCTGGTACTGATGCCTACCGGGGGCGGCAAGTCCTTGTGCTTCCAGGTGCCGGCGCTGTTGCGCGAAGGCCTGGCGGTGGTGGTTTCTCCGCTGATCGCGCTGATGGACGACCAGGTCGCGACCCTTGAAGAACTGGGCGTTGCGGCGGCCTCGTTGAACTCCACGCTGAGCGCCGAGCAGCAACGCGACCTTGCCGAGCGGATCCGCCGTGGCGAAGTGAAAATGCTCTATCTGGCACCCGAACGCCTGGTCCAGCCGCGCATGCTGGCATTTCTGCAAAATCTCGATATCGCCCTGTTTGCCATCGATGAAGCCCACTGCGTTTCGCAATGGGGCCACGATTTCCGTCGCGAATACCTGCAACTGGGACAACTGGCGGAATTGTTTCCCCATGTTCCGCGCATCGCCCTCACCGCGACCGCCGACAAGCGAACCCGTGAAGAGATCGTCGAGCGCCTGCACCTGCAGAATGCCGAGCGTTTTCTCTCCAGTTTTGACCGCCCGAATATCTTTTACCGCATCGTGCCCAAGGAACAGCCGCGCAAGCAGTTGCTGGCGTTCCTCGCCGAACGGCGCAGCGATGCCGGCATCGTTTACTGCCTGTCGCGCAAGAAAGTCGACGAAGTGGCCGTGTTCCTCAGTGAACAGGGCTTTCCTGCGCTGCCGTATCACGCGGGGCTGGCCAACGAAACCCGTGCCGAGCACCAGCGGCGATTCCTCAATGAAGAAGGCCTGATCATGGTGGCCACGGTGGCGTTCGGCATGGGCATCGACAAGCCGAACGTGCGTTTCGTCGCACACCTGGATTTGCCCAAATCCCTTGAGTCCTACTACCAGGAAACCGGTCGCGGCGGCCGTGACGGTCTGCCGGCAGACGCGTGGATGGCCTACGGCCTGCAAGATGTGGTGATGCTCAAGCAAATGCTGCAAAACTCCGAAGGCGACGAACGTCACAAACGGCTGGAACAGCACAAGCTCGATGCGATGCTGGCGCTCTGCGAGGAAACCCGCTGCCGTCGACAGACGTTGCTGGCCTACTTCGACGAAGACATGCCCGAGCCGTGCGGCCACTGCGACAATTGCGTCGATGGTGTACAGACCTGGGATGCCACCGAACCGGCTCGCCAGGCGCTCTCGGCGATCTATCGCACCGGCCAGCGCTACGGCGTCGGCCATCTGGTGGATGTGTTGCTGGGCAAGGACAACGAAAAGGTCCGCAGTTTTGGTCACCAGCATTTGTCGGTCTACGGTGTGGGCAAGGCGATGGGCGAGAGCGAATGGCGCTCGCTGTTCCGGCAACTGGTGGCGCGGGGTTTGGCCGACATCGACCTGGAGGGCTACGGTGGACTGCGCCTGAGTGATACCTGCCGGCCGCTGCTCAAGGGCGAAGTCACCCTGGAACTGCGTCGCGACCTCAAACCACAGACCACGGCGAAAAGCAGCAAGAGCCAGGCGAGCCAGTTGGTGCGCGGGGAGGAGCGCGAGCAATGGGAAGCCTTGCGCGCCCTGCGTCGCAAGCTTGCCGAAGAGCACGGCGTGCCGCCTTACGTCATCTTCCCCGATTCGACCCTGCTGGAAATGCTGCGCAGTCAGCCGACTTCGCTGGCGGAAATGGCCCGGGTCAGTGGCGTCGGTGCTCGCAAACTGGAGCGTTACGGCGAGGCGTTCCTCGAAGTGCTTGGCGGTCAGGTCGAGGCACCGAAGGCGGTGGCCGACGTTCGCCACGAATTGATCACGCTGGCACGCGCCGGCATGACCCCGTTGCAGATTGCCGGCCAACTGCAATGCTCGGAAAAGAATGTCTACACCATGCTCGCCGACGCCATCGGCCAGCAGCAGTTGTCGCTGGAGCAGGCGCTGGATTTGCCGGAAGAACTGATGGGTGAAGTGCAGGATGCATTCCTCGACGGTGAAGGCGAACTGCCGTCGGTTGCGCAGGTCGCTGAACTGTTTGCCGGGCGGGTGCCTGAAGGGGTGTTGTACTGCGTCCGGGCTGCGCTGCAATCGGAATTCGAGATCTGACGCGCAAAACTTGATCTCGGTCTATTGATGTAACGATTCAGTGCAGAGCAAACCTTGCCTCGAGCCGAAGGCCATGCTTAGCTGACTAATAATTAGTTTTATCGATTTCAGTCTAACCATGAGTGTTTTATGCCGTTAACCGAACAACACCGCTTTGGCATGCAATTGGCTCAGATGTCTCGCGGCTGGCGTGCCGAACTGGATCGCCGGCTGGCCGGCCTGGGTTTGTCGCAGGCGCGCTGGCTGGTGCTGCTGCACCTGGCGCGTTTCGAAGCAGCACCTACCCAAAGGGAGCTGGCGCAAAGTGTCGGCGTAGAAGGGCCAACCCTGGCACGCCTGCTCGATAGCCTGGAAGGTCAGGGCCTGGTGCAGCGCCAATCGGTGGTGGAAGACCGCCGGGCAAAGAAAATCGTGCTGTGTGCGCCGGCTCGCCCTTTGATCGAACAAATCGAAACCATTGCCACCCAACTTCGCCACGAAGTTTTTCAAGGTGTCGATGAGGCGGATCTGAAGGTGTGCATGCGGGTTCACGGGCACATCCTGGCGAATCTGGAAAAATTATGAGGCACAAACGAATCTCGGCTTTTTGAGAACCCCCGCTGAGCAGACTATAAAGAACTAGTAGGCAATATCGTGTTCGTACCGGATATGCGAACACGCATGGTTGTGTTCTGTTATCTAAGGGATGCTCATGCTTGAGAGTCGGCACGTAGTACTGCGAGGGTTCGCCAGGTGTTTGCTGGCCGTTGGATTAGTGGCTTACTCGGCATGGGCGTCCGCGCTGGGGCTGGGGGAAATCACCGTGCATTCGGCGCTTGATCAGCCGTTTCGCGCCGATATCGCCCTGGAAGATGCAGCAGGACTGGAGGAGAGCGACCTGTCGGTCAGTCTGGCGACAGCGGATGAATTCAGTCGTGCCGGCGTCGAGCGCGTGTTCTTCCTCAATGACCTCAAATTCACCCCAATCCTGCGCGGCAATCGCCACCTGATCCGCGTGAGTTCCAGCAAGGCCGTCACTGAACCCTTTCTCGATTTCCTCGTCCAGGTCAATCAGCCCAATGGACGTGTGCTGCGCGAATACACGGTGCTGATCGATCCACCGGGCACGCCGGGCATCGTACCGGTTGCCGATGAGCCGGACACCCGCACGGCGAATTCTCCGTTTCCAAGTGTCACGCCGGCTGCCGCTGCGCCCCCTGCGGCGAAGAAACCTGCCACAGCCACGCAGCCTGCTCCGCCTGCCGCTGCGGTTGCCGATGAATCCGCCGAGCAGTTGGCCGCCAGCGTGCTGAGCAACCAGCAGCTGCAAAAAAACGTCGACGAACTGAACGCCAGGCTGCAAGCCCAGGACGAACAGATTGCGGCACAGAAAAAACAGATCACCGAACTGCAAACCCGTCTGGCGGAAGTCCAGACGGCACCAGCGGCCGCTCCGCAACAGGCAATACCGGCGCCGGTCGCGGTTGAAGAGCCCGAAGGCATCAACTGGCTGCTGGTTGTCGGTTTGCTGGCATTGATCGCCTCGTTGCTGCTGGTGGCGTTCGTTCGGCGTCAACGCCAGCAAGCTCGGGCGGTGCCCGAAGACTCACCCGCATCGGCGTCGCGCCATGAACCGGTGCTTGAGCCGGTCTTTGAACCGGTGCAACAGTCTTCTCTGTCGAAACCTGAACAAGACCATCACGACGAATCGCCCACCGGCGATGTGTTGGAAGGTGTGGGCCTTTATCTGACTTACGGTCGTTTTGCCGAAGCGGCCGCCCTGTTGCGCGATGCGCTGGCCAAGGAACCCCAGCGCACGGATCTGGCCATGCAATTGCTGGACGTTCTCGGTAAGCAGGGTGACGAACCCGCCTACAACGCCCAGGAAAAAAGCCTACGCGAGGCGGGGTTCGATCCACTGCAACTCCGGGACATGCGAACCCGTTTTCCTAAACTGAGCAAGCCCGCGCCGGTTACAGCGATACCCGTCGTCTCGGCCGCCGCCCCCGTCGTGACTCCCACGATCGAAAACAACGCTGGCGATGAGTTTCAGTTGAACCTCGATGAGCTGTCGATGGATTCAAACTGGGATCTGGTCAGCCCCTTCGAAGGCAGTGAAATGGCGGAAAAACCAACGGATCCGGCATTTGCATCGAACCTGCATGTGTTGCCATTCGAGATGCCGGGAGAACCGACGCGGGATGAGCCCGAGCTGGAGTGGATTGCCGAACCGGATTCCCAGACGCTGGACGATGACTTTCTCAATGAGTTCGCTGATCCCGGTCAGTCGCTTGAGCTTGAAGCGCTGGAGCTGGAACCGTCGGGGACGAGCAACGCGGACAAACTGGAACAGGCGCAGACCTGCATCGATGAGGGTGATCTGGACAGCGCCATTGACCTGCTTAACCAGTTGCTTGAAGACGCTGATGAACCACTCAAGCAAACCGCACGTACGTTGTTGGCCGGTATCCGCTGAGCCTCTATCATGACGGCGCCCTTTGGCTCAGGAATCTGCCCCGTCATGAATACGCAAAAACCCGAAATTGTCATCACCTACTGCACGCAATGCCAATGGCTGTTGCGTGCCGCCTGGTTGGCGCAGGAACTGCTCAGCACCTTTGGCGACGATCTGGGCAAGGTGTCGCTGGTGCCAGGCACCGGCGGAGTGTTCCACGTTTTCTGCAATGGCGTGCAGATTTGGGAGCGCAAGGCGGATGGTGGTTTCCCCGAGGCCAAGGTGCTCAAGCAGCGGGTCCGTGATCAGATCGATCCGGACCGCGACCTCGGGCACAACGATCGCGCTCAGTGAGAGGCGGCTTCGGTAACCATCACTTTTTTGCCGGGTCCGCCTGACAATCTGGCGGACACCACAATGGCGACGATGATCAAGGCGCCACCGATCAGCATGCGTAGCGTCGGACTTTCGTTGAACAATAGCCAGGCCACGGTAATGCCGTAAACCGGCTCCATGGCAAACACGACAGCGGCGGTCCTGGCCTTGATGACGGCGAGACTGGCGACGAACAGGCTGTGGGCCAGTCCCGTGCAGAACACCCCGAGCAGGGCAATCCACAGCCAGTCGAGCGCGTGTACTTCGATCAGTTGAGGCGCGGCCACCGGCAACAGGCATACCGCAACCACCACGTTCTGGCACAGCGCTGCCTGTACCGGGGCTATTTTTGTGGAGCTGGCACGGTTGGTCAGCGACAGCAGTGAAAACAGCAAGCCGGACCCCACCGACCAGAGCAGCCCGATGGTGGCGCCACTCGCGAGGTCGAAATCCGGTGTCACCAGCACCAGTCCGACACTCACCAGCACCACCAGGATGATTTCATTGGCACGAATGCGCTCGCGGAAAATCAGCCCTTCGAGGATGACGGTGAACGCCGGGAAACTGGCAAAACCCAGGGTGGCAATGGCGACACCGGCGACTTTCACGGAAATGAAAAAACTCACCCAATGGCCGGCCAGCAGCAGGCCACCGAGCAGCAGGCGGCGCCAATCCGAAGCGTTGAGCTTGTGCCAGCGCCTTTGGCTGGCCAGGCGTGAGAATACGCCGAGGGCGAGCACGGCGAAGGCTGCACGGCCAAAAACGATGATGGCGGGGGAGGCGGCGGCGAGTTTGCCGAGCACGCCGGTCAGGCCAAACATCAGGGCACCGATATGCAGGGCGCCAAGGGCGGTACGGGGAGTCATTGCAATCCTTGGAGAACGTTGAGTCACGCTGACGGGCATCGTCAGTGGCTCCATTAAAGCGCATCGCCTCCCGCGCGGTCTGTCGCCAGGCTAGCGAGTTTTGTCGCTGGCCTCTCGTCGCAGTTTTCCTGGTGAGGTGCCAAATTCGCGAAGCACGGCTGCGCAAAATGCACTTTGTGAACTGTAGCCTGCCCGGACGGCGATCTCGCCAATGGGCAATGCCGAGGTGCGTAACAGCCGCACCGCCATATGCAGGCGTCGACTGCGGATGTAGTCCATCGGCGTCTGGCCGCATTCGGCAACGAACCGCGCGTGCAGCCGTGCAGTGGACAGGCCGCAGATACGCGCCAGATCAGCCACTTGCAGCGGGTAGGCTGCGCACTGGTCAATGTGGGCATTGAATTCGGCGTAGGGCAGTCGGCGGCCGCCGCCTGTCTCGGGTACGACCCCGTTGAGACTGGCCAGCAGCAACACGGCGCCTTGTTGCGCAATGACCGGGTCGTTGACCGGGCTGTTCGCCAGCCAGTTGACCAGGTTGTCTTGTGCAGTATTCAGAGGCAGGCGCCCGGGATGGTCGAGCAGGTGCCGGCTGGCGTCGGCATGATCGCCAAGGTTTTGTGTCACCCACCCGTCACTCGGCACATCCAGCACCAGGCAGCGGCTACCGTTGGGGCTGCCACAGGCATGGTGGAAGCCGGAAGGAACCACCACGAAACTCTGCTGGACCACTTGGCTGCCACGCCCGTCGACTTCGAAATCCAGTGCGCCCGACAATCCGAACACCAGTTGCGCGTGGTCGTGGCTGTGGACGATCTGGTCATGGGTGTATTGGCGCAGTGTGAGCAGCGGTCTCATCGCGGGTCTCCCAAATAAGGCTGACAGTTTACACCGCGCTCGCCCTGGCGCGTTGTCACAGGACTGACTCGCGCCTGTCATGGGCGATTAACCCGCTCGGCGCAAGCTTGCAAAAACAATCGCAGAGGGTTGCCCATGACCAGCGCCGAGCTCGCCAAACCCAGTCGTAAGCAACGTGTGCGAACCTTGTGGATTTCCGATGTGCACCTGGGCACCCGGGATTGCCAGGCCGAACACTTGTCGCAGTTTCTCAAGGGCTACCACGCCGACAGAATCTACCTGGTCGGCGACATCATCGATGGCTGGAAGCTGCGCGGTGGCATGTACTGGCCCCAGGCGCACACCAATGTGATCCGCTGCCTGTTGACCATGAGCAAGCGCGGTACCGAAGTGATCTACGTCACCGGCAACCACGATGAATTCCTGCGGCGCTATTCCAAGCTGATTCTTGGCAACATCCAGTTGGTGGACGAAGCGATACACGTGACTGCAGACGGTCGCCACCTGCTGGTGATCCACGGCGATCAGTTCGACGTAATCACCCGTTATCACCGCTGGCTGGCCTTCCTCGGTGACTCGGCCTACGAGTTCACCCTGACCCTCAACCGGTGGCTCAACCACTGGCGCGCTCGTTACGGTTACGGTTACTGGTCGTTGTCGGCGTACCTCAAGCACAAGGTCAAGACGGCGGTCAGCTTTATCAGCGACTTCGAAGAAGCCATCGCCCACGAATGTGTCAAACGGGAGTTGCACGGGGTGGTGTGCGGCCACATTCACCACGCCGAGATACGCAAGGTTGGCGAGGTGGATTACCTCAACTGCGGTGACTGGGTGGAATCCTGCACAGCATTGATCGAGCACTGGGACGGCTCGATCGAGCTTTATCGGCTGGCGGATGCCCAGGCGCGAGAGGCGGAATTGAAGGCCCTGAAAATCCCGGAACCTGCTTGACCTCCTGTAGGAGCGGGCTTGCCCGCGATAGCGGTCTTCCAGTCAGAGGAATTGGTGACTGACACTCAGCCATCGCGGGCGAGCCCGCTCCCACAGTAGATGTGGTGCTCACAAATTGTAGGAGCGAGCTTGCTCGCGATCGGGTCACCACGGTCCATCAGGCCGGCGCATGCTCGGCCATCGCCGCCTTGTAGATCGACTGCTTGGGCTGGGTAAACAGGCGTTGCATCATCGGTTCGAAGAAACTCAATGGCAGCGTGTCGTAAGCCGGGTCAAATGCCGCCGCATCGTATTTGGCACAAAACTCGATGGTCGCCTGGTACTGCGGATGGTCGCTGAATTGCTCGCGTAGATGCCGGTCCATGCCCAGGTGATGAAAGAAGTAGTAGCCCTGGAAGATTCCGTGCTTCTCCACCATCCACAGGTTTTCGGCACTGACGAAAGGCTTGAGAATCGCTGCTGCGATGTCCGGGTGATTATAGGAGCCCAAGGTGTCGCCGATGTCGTGGAGCAGGGCGCACACCACATATTCCTCATCGCGACCGTCGCGCCACGCACGGCTGGCGGTTTGCAGGGAATGGGTCAGGCGATCCACCGGAAAACCGCCAAAATCACCCTCGAGCAGTTTCAGGTGCGCCATGATCCGTGTCGGCAATTGTCTGGCGTAGGCACTGAAATCTGCGGCGATGATCGCCCAGTCCTCTTGCGTGCCATCCTGCATGTGGGTGAAGCGGGCATTGGCATTCATCGCTCATCCTCTTGTTCTGTACGAGGGGGGCAGCCTCGGGCCTAGAACGGCACGCGGCCCAGGACCATGTCGCGGTACATGACGAAATCGCCGAGCAGGCTGTAAAAAGGGTGCTGAAAGGTCGCTGGCCGGTTCTTCTCGAAAAAGAAATGCCCGACCCAGGCGAAACTGTAGCCTGCCAGCGGGAGCGCCAGCAGCCACAGCCACGCGCCTTTGCCAATGCTCAGGGCCACGATCAGGATGACCAGCGTCGTGCCGATAAAATGCAGTCGTCGGCAAGTGCTGTTGCTGTGCTCACTCAGGTAATACGGGTAAAACTCAGCAAAGCTGTTGAAACGCCTGATATTTTCCACGACCGCGATCTCTGTGTTTATTGTTATGACTGCAAGTTGTTCTGCGGGGAGCTTATTTGAGTCTAGAGTGATCATTGGCGTCAGCCAGTGACAATGGGCGCCACTTTAGTATCCTTCGGAAATTGGCCGTAAGATGCGGCTCTTCATGTAAGTAAACGCCATGAGCGAAAGAACGACTTCTGCAAGCTGGGCGATGGGGATTGTCAAGGCACTGGAAATGGACGGTCTGGATTGCCGGGCGTTGTTCAAGCAGCTGGGGCTCGACTACGCGTTACTGGAAGATCCGGACGCGCGCTTCCCGCAGGATTCCATGACACGGTTGTGGCAGCGCGCCGTCGAGCTGTCCGGCAATCCGGCCATTGGTCTCAACATGGGCAAGGTGGTGAGACCGGCCTCCTTCCATGTAGCCGGTTATGCCTTGATGTCCAGCCAGACCCTGGCCGATGGCTTCAAGCGGCTGGTGCGCTATCAGCGCATCATTGCCGAAAGTGCCGACCTGAGTTTTCGTCTTCTGGATGAAGGTTATGCGCTGATCCTGACCGTGCACGGCGATCATCTGCCACCGACCCGACAAAGCGCCGAGGCTTCGCTGGCTTGTGCGCTGGCCTTGTGCGGCTGGTTGAGCGGACGCACGCTGCATCCGCACAAAGTGCTGATCCAGGGTGAGGAACCCGTCGATCTTGAACCCTATAAACAAGCCTTCCATGCCCCGTTGGTGTTCAACGCGCCGTATGACGCGCTGATTTTCGAGCGCGCTGACATGGAAGCGCCGCTGCCAACCGCCAACGAGGCGATGGCGCTGCTGCATGATCGCTTTGCCGGGGAATATCTGGCGCGGTTCTCCGAGAGTCGGGTGACCCATAAGGCTCGCCAGGTGTTATGTCGCCTGCTGCCCCAGGGCGAACCCAAGCGCGATGCAGTGGCGCAGACCCTGCACCTGTCGCAACGCACCTTGCAGCGACGATTGCAGGAAGAAGGCACCAGTTTCCAGACCCTGCTCGATGACACCCGTCGCGAACTGGCCGAGCAATACCTGGCGCAACCGACCATGACCCTGCTGGAAATCGCCTACCTGCTGGGGTTCGCCGACCCGAGCAATTTTTTTCGCGCTTTCCGTCGCTGGTTCGATGCCACCCCCGGCGAGTACCGGGTGCGGCTGTTGGAAGCGCCTAACCGGGTCAGTGACGCCAGAACGCCGGAATACACAATACGAACACCGTAATGATCTCCAGTCGGCCCAGTAGCATGCCGAACGAGAGGATCCACTTGGCGGCATCCGGCAGGCTGGCGAAGTTGCCCGCCGGGCCGATGGTTTCACCCAGCCCCGGGCCGACGCCGGACACGGTGCTTGCCGCCCCCGTCAAGGCGGTCATCCAGTCGACGCCCAGCAACGACAGTAGCAGTGCAATAACGCAGATGGTGATGGCGAAGAAGAAGGAAAACGTCAGGATCGAGCGCACGATTTCTTCGTCGAGTCGGTGACCGTTGTACTTCTGCTTGATCACTGCGCGCGGGTGTATCAGCTGGTTAAGGTTGGCCTTGAGCAGGATGTAGGCGACCTGGAAGCGGAAGATCTTGATCCCGCCCGCCGTCGAGCCGGAACAGCCGCCGACAAAACCCAGATAGAAGAACAGCATCAGGGAGAAATTGCCCCAGAGGCTGTAGTCCCCCAGCGCAAAACCGGTGGTGGTCACCACCGAGGTCACGTTCAGCGCCACATGGCGCAACGCATCCAGCCAGTGCAATTGGGTGGTCCACCAGTACCAGGTGCCGAGCACTAACCAGGTCACCAGCAACATGCCGAGCAGGCCCTGTACTTGCTGGTCCTTGAGCAGAGCCTTGCGGTTACCGCGCAGGGTCGCCACGTACAGGGTGAACGGCAGGCTGCCCAGAATCATGATGACGATGGCCACCCAGTGCACCGCCGGTTGTGTCCACTTGGCCAGGGACAGGTCGGAGGTGGAGAAGCCCCCGGTTGAAATCGCCGACATCGCATGGTTGATCGCGTCGAACGGACTCATGCCGGCCCACCAGAAGGCCAGGCTGCCGAGAATGGTGATACCGACGTACGCCGCCACGATCAGGCGCGCGACCATGTGCGAGCGGGGCATGACCTTTTCCGAGCGGTCCGACGATTCGGTCTGGAACAGGCGCATGCCACCAATGCGCAGCAATGGCAGGATCGCAACCGCCATGCCGATAAAACCGATGCCGCCTATCCAGTGCAGCAGCGAGCGCCACATCAGGATGCCCGGAGACATGCTGTCCAGGTGGTTGAGCACCGTGGAGCCGGTCGCCGTGATCCCGGACATGCTTTCGAAGAACGAGTCGGTGTAGCTGATGTGCTGGGTCAGCAGGAACGGCAGTGCCGCGAAAATGCACACCACCAGCCAACTGCTGACCGTCAGCAGGTACATGTCCCGCGGACGCAGGTGCACATGCTCGGGGCGACCGGGGATCACCAGCGCCAGGCCGGCCAGGAAGGTGATCATGCTGGACCAGAGGAACGAGGGCATGTCGCTGGTGCGGTCGAAAATGATCAAGGTGGCCATGGGCACCACCATGGCGATTGCCAACGTGATCAGGAAGAGGCCGATGATGAAACCAATGGTTCGTAAGGTCGGCAACGCCATGAAGTCCGCTCGGGCTGAAAGGGGGAAGGGCGCCATTCTACCCATGGGGCAGGGCATGTAAACCGGCACTGCCGGACGCTTACCGCTAGAATAGCCGGACAATTTTTTCAGGAGGTGGCCGATGCAGGCTCTCGACGCTTTGCTCAACCGTGTTTCCGTTCCGCGTTTGCTCGATCCGGCTCCGACCGCAGCGCAGCGTGAAGTGCTGTTCAACGCGGCGATGCGCGCTCCGGACCACGGTCACTTGCAGCCTTGGCGCTTCCTCACCGTCGAAGGCGCAGCACGGGAGCAGATGGGCGAATTGCTGGCCGAAGCGGCGAAACTGCAGGACAGCGAAGTGTCGGAGGCGGCGTTGGACAAGGCCCGTAACGGGCCGTTGCGCGCGCCACTGGTGGTCGTGGTGATCGCGCGGTTGCAGGATCACGTGAAATACCCGAAGTCCGAACAACGGCTGGCGGCAGGTTGCGCAGCCCACGGGATTTTGCTGGCGGCCTATGCGCAGGGGATTGGCGCCGTGTGGCGCACCGGTGAACTGGCCTACTCGCCGCACGTGGCCAAGGGCCTGGGTCTGACTGAAGGCGAGGAGGTGATTGCCTTCCTGTACCTCGGCACGCCGCAGAAAGACCCGCGTGTAGCGGAGAAAGAAAACCTGACGAAGTTTGTCAGTGCGTGGTCGGGTCAGTAATTGACAGAACTACCCACCCTGTGGGAGCGGGCTTGCCCGCGATAGCGGTCTTTCAGTTTAAAAATTTGGTGACTGACACGCAGCTATCGCGGGCAAGCCCGCTCCCACAAGTGGGGAAAGTACGACCAAGTTACGGCTGCGCCACCACCCCCGGCACCAGCGGCAACTCCAGCGTGGCCACAAACCCGCCCTGCGGATGATTGGCCAGCGCCAGGCTGCCGCCATGCCGTTCCGCCGCACGCCGGGCGATCGCCAACCCCAGGCCATGGCCCGCTGCGGTCTGCCCGGGCGCCCGGTAAAACGGTTCGCCCAGCTGACTCAAATGCTCGTTGTCCACACCAGGACCATGGTCGCGCACCTGAACCACGATTCGTTCGCCTTGACGCCGAGCCTGCACTTCGATCGGTTGACCGACCGGGTTGAAGCGTTGGGCGTTGCGCAACAGGTTATCCACCGCGCGTTCGATCATGGTCGGCCAGCCCCTGAGGCTGAGGTTTTCCTCGGCGTCCAGGTCGACGGTCTGCTCCGGCGAGCCCAGTTGCGCGTCCTTCTGCAGGGTGCTCAACAACGCATTGAGATCGACCTCTTCAGCGCTGGCGTTGTCGGCATCGACCCGCGCCAGCACCAGGATCTCGCTGATCAGTGCTTCCAATCGATCACACTCGCGGGTCAGGCGCGGTGACAGTTTTTCGCGCTCCTGCGGGCTGGCTCGCTCGGCCAGCGCCAGCGCAATGCGCAATCGTGCCAGCGGTGAGCGCAGTTCATGGGACACGTCACGCAGGAGCTGTCGCTGACTGCCAATCAGGCTTTGCAAGCGTGCGCCCATGCGATTGAAATCGTTGGCCAGTACGCCGAACTCATCGCGACGATTGGCCAGTTTCACCAGGCTGTTCTGTTGGTAAGTGGTCTGTCCCAGGTCATGCACCGCGCCACGCAGGCGACTCAGCGGGCGAGTGATGGACAAGGTTACGAGCAGGCTGAACAGCGTCAGCACCACCAGTGCGATGCCCAGGGCGCTCAGTGGCCAGAGCAGGCTTTCGCGGTGCCAGGCGTCCAGTTCCGGGTGGGGAATTCGGTAGATCAGCAGATAGGTGTCGCCGGTCTTGGTGCTGGTGTACTCATCGGTCACGCGGCGCCAAGGCAGGCGTTTGTCATCGTTGTTCTGGCGCGCTTCGAAGGCGGCGGCACGGCGCGGGAAGGTGCCCCGCACCACCGGATCACCGCTTTCGTTGAACACCTGGACATCGATGTGATACTGGCGTTTGCGCTGTTCGAGGATGTCCTGGGCTGCGTCTTCACCCTGCGCCTCGTAGGTCTGCGTCCATTCCTCGGCCAGGGTGTTGAGGCCCGGATGACGGCTGAGGATCCAGGCGTCCTGGTTAAGCATGTGCCCGAGCAGGATCGACAGCCCGGCAACCAGGGCGATGGCCAGCCAGAAGCTGGCCAGGATACGCCAGAACAATGAACGCACGGAAATCTCCAGGCAGACGATGATTGGTGTGGCCCCGCTATTCACTGTAGGAGCGAGCTTGCTCGCGATAGCGTACTGTCAGTTGACCTATTTGCAGACTGACACACCGCCATCGCGAGCAAGCTCGCTCCTACAGGTTTCCGGTGTTGCCATAAACACCCGGGAGCAGCAAAAACAAACCCGGCGGTATCAACCGCCGGGTTCGGGGTTAACGCATTATTGCGCTTTTTGCGGTTGTTGCGCTTTCCAGGCCTTGAACTCGGCCCATTCAGCTTGGCGCTCCGCTCGCTTTTTCTGGATTTCGTCGAATTTCTTCTGTTGATCCGGTTTCAGCAGCGCCCGTACATCGGACTCGGCTTTCTTGTGGTTGGCCGCCATCTCGTCTTTCATGGCTTTCTGGTCCGCTGGCGAGAGTTTCTCCAGGTACTTGTCGACCACTTGCTTACGCTCGTGCATCTGCTCGCCCATGATCTTGCGGATCTGCTCGCGCTGTTCGCGGCTCAGGTCCAGTTGGCTGTAAGGGCCTTTACCGCGCATCTCGTGCATCTGGCCGCCGTGGCGAGGGCCGTCCAGCGGGCCACCCATGGGGCCAGCACCTTCAGGCATGGCCATGGCAACGGTGGGCAGGGCAGCTGCGAACATCAGGGCGATAAGAGTCTTGCGCATGGTGAATCTCCTTGTCTCGTTCCCGGTACGTTCCGGATGAGTTCAGATTACGGAGTTCAAGGTCAGCGGCGGTCAGCGCAACGTAAAGCTTGGGTAAAGACGATTTCGTCGCGTGCTGACACATCAGCAGCCGTGCGTGAGCCCGGCTGCCGCAAAAGGTCAGAGACTGTAGTAATAACCGCGGCTGCGCAGGGCGACGATGCGGGGGCGGCCGTCAGGGTGGGGGCCGATTTTCTTGCGCAGGTTGCTCACGTGCATGTCCAGGCTGCGATCGTACAGGGTCAGTTTGCGGCCGAGGGCGATTTGCGCCAGTTCCTGCTTGTCCAGCGGTTCACCGGGCTGCTTGAGCAAGGCTTCCAGCAAGCGACTTTCGGAGACGGTCAGGCTGAACTCCTGTTCATCGATGCTGACCACGCCACGCACCGGGCTGAAACACAGGTCGCCCAATTCAAGCTGGCTGGATACTGCTGCCGGATGACTGCGACGCAGCACGGCGCGCAGGCGGGCGGTCAGTTCCCGGGGGTCGCAGGGTTTGGCCAGGTAGTCGTCGGCGCCCAGTTCCAGGCCGAGGATGCGGTCCAGCGGTTCGCCTCGGGCCGACAGCATCAACACCGGCAGATCCGGGTGGTCGCCGCGCAGTTGCTTGAGCAACTCAAGACCGCTGCCGTCCGGGAGCATCACATCCAGCACCACGGCCGCCGGGGAGGTTTCGGCCAGTGCCCGGCGGGCGCTCTGGCCATCGTGGCAGGCACGCACCTGGAACCCTTCCTGGCTCAGCCAACTGACCAGCAGCTCACACAGCTCCTGGTCATCATCAATCAGTAACAACTCGCTCATGACTCACTCAATTTAGCCATTGTCGACGTTTTCGACTTGCACCACTGGCGAAGATACCGCAGAGCAGGGCCAAAAGCGCAACTCCCGCACCGATCACAAACCATTGCTGCTGATCTGTGAGGAAACGTTGCAACGGACTGCTGGCCTGGGCCTCCTTGAGTTGCAGCTTCAATCGCTGGTTCTCCTGGCGCAACCGCGCCAGTTGCGCGCTTTCACGTTCGGCATCGACATTTTGCAGTTGTTTGCTCAGTTCTTCCCGCTGCGCCTCGCTAGCCTTCAAGCGTTGCTGCAACTCGGTGATCTGGGCGCCGGCGCTCAAGGACAGCGGCGTCGAATGGCTGCCCTCGGTGGTTTCCTCACCGTGGGCGGGCGCGACAATCGACAACGTGACCAACAGCAGACACAACGGACCTTTGCGCATGGCAACTCCTGAATTCCAATCGAGTATTGGGCAGGTTGTCGGCAGGCAAACGAGAATAATGAGCGATTGAGAGCGCGATGAACCGCGAAGGTTCATCGCGAGCCTGGACTTTAAGGCAGGACTTGCTTGAATGGCTTGACCGAAACGTTGGCGTAGACGCCGGCAGCGATGTACGGGTCGGCATCGGCCCAGGCCTGGGCGGCGCTCAGGGAATCGAACTCGGCGACGATCAGGCTGCCGGTGAAACCCGCTGCGCCCGGATCATTGCTGTCGACCGCAGGGTGCGGGCCGGCCAATACGATACGGCCTTCGCCCTTGAGCACTTGCAGACGCTCGAGGTGCGCGGGGCGCGCGGCCAGGCGGGCTTCCAGGGAGTTGGCGACGTCTGTGGCAATGATTGCGTAAAGCATGTCAGTCCTCGGTTTTTGGCGTGGTGGTATCGGTGTCGTGCAGGTGGCGCGACAGGTAGATGCCCTGGGCAACCAGGAACAGCACCGTCATGCCCAGGCTGCCGAAGACCTTGAAGTCGACCCAGTAGTCCTGGAAGGTGAACGCGACAAACAGGTTGGCGGCGCCGCAGAACAGGAAGAAGGCGATCCAGGCAATGTTCAGGCGTGTCCAGACAAGGTCCGGCAACGTCAGCGCGTGACCCATGATGCGCTTGATCAGCAACTGATTGCCGATGAAGTGACTGCCAATGAACGCCAGGGCAAACAGCCAGTTCACCACCGGGGCTTTCCATTTCAGGAAGGTCTCGCTATGGAAGGCCAGGGTCAGGCTGCCGAAGACCAGGCAGGCGATGAGCGTCAGCCATTGGCTTTTTTCCAGCTTGCGCTGTTTGATGAACAGGGCGCCATAGACCACAAGGGAGCTGATGATGAGCATCGCGGTGGCGCTGTAGATACCGCCTACAGTGACCTGGTGACCGGCGATGTCGACAACCCGAGGGTCTATTTTGAATACGATGAAAAACAGCAGGAGCGGGATGAAATCGATGAATTGTTTCACAGTGGCAGCCAGAAGCAGGATGTGGCGGCATAATAACAAACATATGGGCGCGCGATAGCGCCAGCTGATTTGAGGTCATGTATCCCCGTGAATGTCGATTTGCACTGCCACAGCACCGCCTCCGATGGTGCGCTCGCGCCCGCCGCCCTGGTGGCGCGCGCGCATGAGAAGGGCGTGCAGGTCCTGGCCTTGACCGATCATGACACGGTCGAAGGCCTTGAAGAGGCCCGCAGCGCGGCGACGGCACTGGGGATGCAACTGATCAATGGTGTGGAGTTGTCCTGCACCTGGGGCGGCGCGACCATCCACGTATTGGGTTACGCATTTGACCCAGACGCGCCGCCGTTGGTCGAGGCAATAGCCCGATTGCACGATGGGCGTTGGCTACGGTCTGAAGAAATAAGCCGCAAGCTGTCGCTCAAGGGCATGCCGGGGGCGCTGGACGGCGCCCGTGCCATCCAGCAGGAACTGGGCGACAGCGGCAATGCGCCGGCCCGTCCGCATTTTGCCGACTGGATGGTGCGAGAAGGGTTCGTCAAGGATCGCGCCGAAGCGTTTCGCAAATGGCTGGGCGCGGGCAAGCTGGGGGACGTCAAGCAACACTGGCCGGCCCTGGAGGAAACCGTGGAAACCCTGCGTGCATCCAATGCCTGGGTCAGCCTGGCACATCCCTGGCACTATGATTTCACGCGTAGCAAGCGTCGTCGGCTGATTTCTGACTATATTCAAGCGGGAGGCCAGGCGCTCGAAGTAGTCAATGGTCATCAGCCCGCCGAGCAAGTGGGCAGCCTTGCCATCCTGGCTCGGGAGTTTGGTCTGCTGGTCAGTGCCGGCAGTGATTTTCATGGCCCTGGAGGCTGGTCCGAGATCGGCGAATACCGCCCGCTCCCGGAGGATCTGCCACCACTGTGGTGTCGATTCAAACATGACCCAATTATTACCGTCGTCTGAACAGGTAGAGAATGTGAGTCAATTTTTCCAGATTCATCCGGAAAACCCGCAAGCGCGTCTGATCAAACAGGCTGTCGAGATCATCCGCAAGGGCGGGGTGGTGATTTATCCCACCGACTCGTCCTACGCCATTGGTTGCCAGATCGGTGACAAGGTGGCCGTGGAACGCGTACGCCGCCTGCGTGGGCTCGACGACAAGCACAACTTCGCGCTGATCTGCAGCGACCTGTCGCAGCTGGGGCTGTTCGCCAAGATCGACACCGGGACCTTCCGTATCCTCAAGGCGCATCTGCCGGGGCCCTACACGTTTATCCTCAACGCCACCCGCGAAGTCCCACGGCTATTGCTGCACCCGAAAAAACGCACCATCGGCCTGCGGGTGCCCAGTCATCCCATTGCCCTGGCGCTGCTGGCCGAGCTCGGCGAGCCGCTGATGAGCGTCACGCTGATCATGCCCGGCGACACCGATCCGCTGAGCGATCCGTACGAGATGCGCCAGTTGCTGGAGCATCAGGTAGACCTGATCATCGACGGCGGTTTTGGCGGGATCAAGGCGTCCACCGTGATCAACCTCGCCGATGGCGAGCCGGAAGTGATCCGCGTCGGTTGCGGCGACCCTTCGCCGTTCATGGCCGAGGCCTAGATGTCGGCCGTGGAACCCGCTGTCGACAGTCAGGCCGGCGCCCAGCAGGAACTGCCCTTTGCCATGGTCTATGGGCAGGCGGTGCTGGAAATGCCCCTGGACCTGTACATCCCGCCCGATGCGCTCGAAGTGTTTCTCGAAGCCTTCGAAGGCCCGCTCGATTTGCTGCTGTACCTGATCCGCAAGCAGAACATCAACATCCTTGACATCCCGGTGGCGGAAATCACCCGCCAGTACATGGGTTACGTCGAGTTGATGCAGTCGGTCCGCCTGGAACTGGCCGCCGAGTATCTGGTGATGGCCGCGATGCTGGCCGAGATCAAGTCGCGGATGTTGCTGCCTCGGGCGGAGACTGTCGAAGACGAAGAAGACGATCCGCGCGCCGAGTTGATCCGCCGCTTGCAGGAGTACGAGCGCTTCAAGAACGCGGCCGAAGGCATCGACGGCCTCAGCCGTGTCGGTCGAGACGTGGTGGTGCCAAAACTGGATGCCCCGGAGGCCCGGGCCCGTAAGTTGTTGCCGGATGTCAGCCTGGAAGAGCTGTTGATGTCCATGGCCGAGGTGCTGCGCCGCGGCGACATGTTCGAAAGCCATCAGGTCAGCCGCGAGGCCCTGTCTACTCGCGAGCGCATGAGCGATGTGCTGGAGCGGCTCAAGGGCGGCGGTTTCGTGCCGTTTATCGAGCTGTTCACTGCCGAGGAAGGACGCCTGGGAGTGGTGGTGACTTTCATGGCGATCCTCGAACTGGTCAAGGAATCCTTGGTCGAGCTGGTGCAGAATGAGCCGTTCGCGGCGATTCACGTGCGAGCCCGAGCCGAATAACGAGTTGAATCATGAACCTGACTGAACCCCGCGAGCTGGCGCCACTGCTTGAAGCCTTTCTGTTGGCCTCGGGAAAACCGCAATCGCTTGAACGCCTCTACGAACTGTTTGAGGAAGGCGAACGGCCGGAGCCCCCGGTGTTCAAGAAAGCGCTGACATTGCTGGCCAAGTCCTGCGACGGTCGTGCTTTTGAACTGAAGGAAGTCGCTTCCGGTTATCGGCTGCAGATACGCGAAAAATTCTCGCCGTGGGTGGGGCGCTTGTGGGAAGAGCGGCCGCAACGCTATTCCCGCGCCATGCTGGAGACCATGGCGCTGATTGCCTATCGTCAGCCCATTACCCGTGGCGAAATCGAAGACGTGCGGGGCGTGGCGGTCAATAGTTATATCGTCAAGACGCTGCTGGAGCGCGAGTGGATCCGCATCGTCGGCTACCGCGATGTGCCGGGAAAACCGGCGATGTTCGCCACGACCAAGGCGTTTCTCGACCATTTCAACCTGAAGAACCTCGACGATTTACCGCCGCTCGCGGACTTGCGTGAGCTGGAGCCGGACCCGGTCCTGGACTTTGATGACGCACCGGTGCCTGCCGGATTGCAGGAACTGGCCGATGCCAGTGCCGAGCCGGAAGAACCCAAGGAAGAAACCAGTTTCCACACGCTGTTGCTGGAGTTGGACAGCATGGAAGAGGGGCTCAAGACCGATTTCGACGATATGTTGCGTGATGGCGATTCGGGAGAGATGCCGGAGGTTGAGGCCGAACCCGAACCCGAACCCGAGCCCGAGCAAGAAGACGATGTGCTTGGCGTGGCCGAGGCACGGGAAAAACTCCTGGCCGCCGTCGCCGCCCTCGAACAGACACCGCCCGAACCGGAGCCCGAACTGAGCGAAGAAGAAGCCGAGGCCCGCGCCCTGGCCGAAGCGATCGAAGCCGAACGCCGCGAATTCGAGGATTGACGCGGTTGAACTGACTATGGAAATCCCTGTGGGAGCGGGCAAGCCCGCTCCCACAATGGAAATACAGTGATAGTGAGATTTATACGCCCCACCACCGGTCGCCCCACGACCGGCAAATTCCCTCCATCAACTAGTCTTTGATGCGCAAACGCCCTCATGCGCGTATGATTCGCGACCCTCAGGCGATCCCTTCGCCGATTCAGACCACACCGGGAGGTGCCCAGATGAGTATCAACGATCAGCAAGACGACCAGCCAATCGGCCCAGCAGGCGAAAAACTGCAGAAAGTCCTCGCCCGTATCGGCGTCGGCTCGCGCCGTGACGTGGAAGCGTGGATCAGCCACGGCCGGATCAAGGTCAACGGCAAAGACGCCACCCTTGGCCAGCGTGTCGATATGCACGACGCCATCAGCATCGATGGCAAGGTGATCAAGCGTGAAGAGGCCGCCGAGTCGGTCCGCCGCGTGATCATGTACAACAAACCCGATGGCGAAATCTGCACACGCGTCGACCCGGAAGGTCGCCCTACGGTGTTCGACAAACTGCCAAAGCCCAAAGAGGGGCGCTGGATCAACATCGGCCGCCTGGACATCAACACCACTGGTCTCTTGATGTTCACCACCGACGGTGAGTTGGCCAACCGCCTGATGCATCCATCCTTCGAGATGGACCGTGAATACGCTGTGCGTGTGCGTGGTGAAGTCGACGACGAGATGATCGAGCGACTGAAAGCGGGCGTCGTTCTCGAAGACGGTCCGGCCAAATTTACCGACATCAAGCAAGCACCCGGTGGGGAAGGTTTCAACCACTGGTACCACTGCGTGGTGATGGAAGGCCGCAACCGCGAAGTCCGTCGCCTGTGGGAATCCCAGGGCCTTGTGGTCAGCCGTCTGAAGCGCGTGCGTTTCGGCCCGGTGTTCCTCAATTCCGATCTGCCGATGGGGCGCTGGCGCGAAATGAGCCAGTACGAAGTCGACATCCTCAGCTCTGAAGTGGGCCTGACGCCGGTAGCGATGCCGCAGATGAACGCCAAGAGCAAGGACAAGCTGGAGCGGATGCAGCGCAAATCGTCGCGGCCAATGGCGCGCACGGATCGTGTGCGCACCCTGCGCCCGGCGGCTGACGCACCGGCTTCCCCACGCGTGGCTCGCGAGCCGCAGATTGAGGGCGAGCGCAGGCCGGCCGCCCGCCAGGACGGTGAGCGCGCGCCACGCCCGCCACGCCCGGCCAAGGGCCGTACCGAGCGCGGCGAAGGTCGCGGTACGCCGGTGGCTGATCGTCCGGTCGAAACCAAGCGTCCGGCCAAACCGGCCGCCAAGCGTCCGGGCATCAAGCTGGTCGACGGTGATGCGCCTGCGGGCAAGCGTCGCGGCGCGCCGACGGGTGTGAAGAAGCGGTAAGCGATAAGCGGTAAGCTGCAAGTTAAAAACGCCATCCTTTGGGGTGGCGTTTTTTTTGGTTTGCCTTTCAGGGTGTGTTGGCTGGACTGGCCTCATCGCTCCCACATGTTTACCGCAGCCCCCTGTGGGAGCGGGCTTGCCCGCGATGGGGCCATTGGCAACACCACACATCCCTGCCCAGACATCCCTGGCAACAAGCCGCCGACCCCTCGGCGTCTGGCACGGCGCGGTCAGCGGTGTACAATGCGCCCCGTTTTACCTGTGACCTCCTGCGCAGCAGCGCAATCCTCAAGGCTACCCGCTTTGTTCACTCCGCCACGTCACGAGCGTGTCGGGTTCGATTTCGTCACAGATAAAAACAAAACAGGTGACGCATGACCGCTGTAGATAATCTGAATTCAGGCGAGCTGAAACGCGGCCTGAAGAATCGTCATATTCAACTGATCGCCCTCGGTGGCGCGATTGGTACCGGCCTGTTCCTCGGCTCGGCCGGTGTCCTCAAGTCCGCTGGTCCGTCGATGATTCTCGGCTACGCCATCTGTGGCTTCATTGCCTTCATGATCATGCGCCAGCTCGGCGAGATGATCGTCGAAGAGCCCGTGGCCGGCTCCTTCAGCCACTTCGCCCACAAATACTGGGGCGGATTCGCCGGCTTTCTGTCGGGCTGGAACTGCTGGATCCTGTACATCCTGGTGGGTATGTCTGAGCTGACCGCGGTCGGCAAATACATTCATTACTGGGCGCCGCACATCCCGACCTGGGTGACGGCCGCCGGCTTCTTTGTGCTGATTAACCTGATCAACCTGGCCAACGTCAAAGTGTTCGGTGAAGCCGAGTTCTGGTTTGCGATCATCAAGGTCGTGGCGATCATCGGCATGATTGCCCTGGGCAGCTACTTGCTGGTCAGCGGTCATGGCGGCCCGCAGGCCTCCGTGACCAACCTGTGGTCCCATGGCGGTTTTTTCCCCAATGGCGTCGGAGGCCTGGTGATGGCCATGGCGATCATCATGTTCTCCTTCGGCGGCCTGGAAATGCTCGGTTTTACTGCCGCCGAAGCTGACAAACCGAAAACGGTGATCCCCAAAGCCATCAACCAGGTGATCTACCGGATTCTGATTTTCTATATCGGGGCCCTGGTCATCCTGCTGTCGCTGACACCTTGGGACAGTCTGCTGGCGACGCTGAACGCTTCGGGCGACTCCTACAGCGGTAGCCCGTTCGTGCAGGTGTTCTCGATGCTGGGCAGCAACACTGCTGCGCATATCCTCAACTTCGTCGTGCTGACCGCTGCGCTGTCGGTGTACAACAGCGGCACTTACTGCAACAGCCGCATGCTCCTGGGCATGTCGGAGCAGGGCGATGCGCCCAAGGCATTGGCGAAGATCGACAAGCGTGGCGTGCCGGTGCGCTCGATCCTGGCGTCGGCCGCAGTGACCTTGATCGCGGTCTTGCTCAACTACCTGATTCCGCAAAACGCGTTGGAATTGTTGATGTCGCTGGTGGTCGCTACGCTGGTCATCAACTGGGCGATGATCAGCTACTCGCACTTCAAGTTCCGCCAGCACATGAACAGGACCGGCCAGACGCCGCTGTTCAAGGCGCTGTGGTATCCCTACGGCAACTTCATCTGCCTGGCGTTCGTGGTGTTCATCCTGGGTGTGATGCTGCTGATCCCGGGCATCCAGATTTCCGTATATGCGATCCCGGTGTGGGTGGTGTTCATGGGGATCTGCTATTGGATCAAGAACAAGCGCAGTGCGGGGCGGGAGTTGGCGGGAGCCAGGTAAACTTCCCTAGACCTCACGGTCCCCTGTAGGAGCGAGCTTGCTCGCGATTCGATATGCCAGACAAAGGCTGGGTGACTGACACTCCGCTATCGCGAGCATGCTCGCTCCTACACGAGTCACAGGTCCAGAATAGGGACGCCATTGCATGCTGGTGATTTCCAACACCGTACAACTGCCGGATCATGAGATCGAGTTGACCGCCATCCGCGCCCAAGGCGCCGGTGGGCAGAACGTCAACAAGGTCTCCAGCGCCGTGCACCTGCGCTTCGACATCCCGGCTTCGTCTTTGCCCGAGTTCTACAAGGAACGCTTGCTGGCGTTGCGTGACAGTCGCATCACCAGCGACGGCGTTTTGATCATCAAGGCCCAGCAGTACCGCACGCAGGAAGCCAATCGTGCCGATGCACTGGAACGGCTGGTCGAGTTGATCCAGAGCGCCACCAAGGTTGAAAAAAAACGCCGCCCAACCAAGCCCACATTGGGCTCGAAAACCCGACGGCTCGAATCCAAGAGCAAGCGCGGCAGTATCAAGGCCGGTCGCGGCAAGGTCGACTTCTAGCGCGTCGAACGTTCTTCGCGGTGTTTTTCATCCAGTTGCTTCGGCATTTGCCGGTACAGGTAAACACTGAGGACCAAGCCCGTCAGGGCGGCGAGTGCGGCGAACAGGAAGATCGAGGCGAAGCCAAAACCGGCAGCAATCGCGCCCGCCAGCGGTCCGGTGATGCCCAGCGACAGGTCGATGAACAGTGAGTAGGCGCCCACCGCTGCGCCACGACTGGAAGCCGGCACCAGGTTGACCGCTTCCACGCCAAGGGCCGGGAACACCAGCGAAAAACCGAAACCACTCAATGCCGCCCCGGCCAGCGCCCAATGGGCATCCGGCGCGAGCCAGAGCAGCAACAGGCCCAGAGTTTCCACCGAAAGGCAGGCAATCGCCACGCGAAAGCCCCCGAGCCGGTTGATCAGGTTGCCGAACAGCAACCGCGCGCCGATGAAGCTGGCACCGAAAAGGCTCAGGCACAGCACCGCGTTATCCCAATGCTGGGTGGCGTAATACAACGTGATGAAGGTGGCGATGGTGCCGAAGCCGATCGAGCCCAGCGCGAGGCCGCAGCCGTGCGGCAGTACTCGACCCAACACGTGCATGAACGGCAAGCGTTCTCCGGCGACGATCGGTGCAGCCGTTTTCGGCCAGGCCAGCGCCAGCCCCAGCACCGCCAGCAGCACGATGCTCACGCCCATGCTCCACAAGCCCAGGCCATTGACCAGAAATACCCCCAACGGTGCGCCGACTGCCAGCGCGCCATAACTGGCGATACCGTTCCAGGAGATCACTTTGGCCGTATTTGCCGCGCCAACCCGGCCAATGCCCCAGCCGATCGACCCCGAGCCCACCAGGCTTTCCGCGCTGCCGAGCACCAGACGGCCGATCAACAGGCTGATCAGGCTGAGCATCGGCAGGCTCTGGGTCCAGGCCGAAATCAACATGAACACGCCGCTCAAGCCGCAACCCGCCAGGCCATACATCACCGCGAGTTTGCTGCCCTTGATGTCGATGATTTTGCCGGCGTACGGACGGCTGAGCAGGGTGGCCAGGTATTGCACGCTGATCACCAGCCCTGCGATCACCGCGCTGAAGCCCAGATCGTTGTGGACGTAGCCGGGCAATACGGCCAGGGGAATGCCGATATTGAGATAGCCGATGAACGTAAAGAGGACGATGGAAACGACTTGCAGCGTGACCGCCAGGGGGCGCTGGTTTTCAGACATGGGGCAAAGGTCCACGGGAAAGCAGAATAGATAGGCTGCTTATGATAGCGGTGCAAGCGCCTATCAGGCGTGGAAAAGTAAAACTATTTGCCGGACGGAAGCGTCAGGGTTGGGTGGGAGCGACCAGTTGGGTCGTGACCAGTGCGGCCAGCGCATTTTCTTCGCTGCCGAAACGGGCGAGCAGGGCGGCCTGTTTTTCCGGGGAGAGGCGGTTCCAGATCTCGATCATCTTTTCAGCGGTGCCAATCAGTACGCTGGCTTGCTCTTCGGAAAATTCATCGGTCATGGGGGAGGGCTCAAGGTTCAGGCAGTGTGGAAAGCGCATGTTAGCGCTTTCCACACGGTCTGTACGGCGGGTGTTTCAGTCTTCGCTGTCGGCCTTGCGGCTGTCAGTGGCTTCTTTCGGCTCGGGCTGTTGGGCGCCGGCTTGTTGCGGGGTCGTCTGCTCAGGTTCGTGCAGGCTTGGGAAGGGGAGATTGGGAATCTCGTGCATGGTTGCGCTCCTCGCTAAGTCTGTTGGTAGATCTGGTAGATCCGCGCTTTCAAAAAAGCTTGGGCAGGATACAGCAGGAGAAATGACAAATAGACTTTTATATCTGTTTGTTTCGACGGGTGGGGTTGTCTAGACAGGTCGGTGGGAGGTACTGATCCCCTGCAGGAGCGAGCATGCTCGCTCCTGCAGGGGTTGCGGCGTTTGTGGGTTACTTACACACGTCCGCAATCGCTTCCGCCAGCAGATCCAGGCGCGTCGCGTCGATGCCGGCCACGTTTGCCCGACCGGTGCCGACCATGTACACGCTGTGGCGGTCACGCAGTTGCTTGACCTGCTCGGGTAACAACCCGGTGTATGAAAACATGCCGCGCTGCACGCCAATGTGCGCAAAACGCTCGCGCAAGCCATGGGGCTCGAGCGCCTCGACCAGGCCGCTGCGCAATTGTGCGATGCGCAAACGCATGCCTTCGACTTCATCGGTCCACAGGCTTTTGAGCTCGGGATCGCCCAGGATCGTTGCCACCACGGCCGCGCCATGATCCGGGGGTGTCGACCACAGGTTGCGGGCGATGTTGGCGAGTTGGCTGCGGATATCCAGCAGTTTGTCGGTGCTCTTGGCGCAGACGATCAACGCGCCGGTGCGGTCGCGGTACAGACCGAAATTCTTCGAGCAGGAACTGGTGATGAGCACTTCCGGCAGTTCGGCGGCAAACAAGCGGGTCGACCAGGCGTCCTGTTCCAGGCCATCGCCAAAGCCTTGGTAAGCGAAGTCGATCAGCGGCACCAGATCGCGACGACGCACCACTTCCAGCACACGACGCCATTGCTCGTGACTCAGGTCGAAACCGGTGGGGTTGTGGCAGCAGGCGTGCAGCAACACCACGTCGCCGATTGGCGCCTGGTTCAGCGCAGCCAGCATCGCCTCCACGTCGAGGCGGTTATCACTGCCCACGTAGGGGTAGTGGTTCACCTTGACCCCGGCCGTGGCGAAAATGGTTTCGTGGATCGGCCAGGTTGGGTTGCTCAGCCAAACGCCGCGACCCGGCAGGCATTGGGCGATGAAGTCCGCGCTCAGGCGCAATGCGCCGGTGCCGCCGGGGGTCTGGGTAGCGCCAACCCTTTGTTCGGCGATCAGCGCAGAGTCGGCGCCGAGCACGAGCGCATTGATCGCCTTGCCGAACGCCGGCTCGCCATGCCCGCCGATGTAGGTCTTGGTGGTCTGGCGATCCACCAGGCGTTGCTCGGCGAGTTTCACGGACGCAAGGATCGGCGTCAGGCCCTGGGCATCCTTGTAGACGCCAACGCCCAGGTCGAATTTGCGCGGGTTCGGGTCCTGCGCGTAGGCCTCCATCAGGCCCAGGATCGGGTCGCCGGGTACTCGAGCGATGGCGTCGAAATGCATTACTTGCGGCCCTCGGCATCCTTGGCCACGTCGTCGGTGCGCGCGGCCATGATGAAGTCGTTGCGGTGCAGGCCCTTGATGGAGTGGCTCCACCAGGTCACGGTGACTTTGCCCCATTCGGTCAGCAGGCCCGGGTGGTGGCCCTCGGCCTCGGAGATTTCACCGACGGCATTGGTGAAGGCCAGCGCGTGCTTGAAGTTCTTGAACAGGTACACCTTTTCGAGCTGCATGACGCCGTCGCGAACTTCAATGTTCCAGTCAGGGATCTGTTTGATCAGTACCGGCAGTTCTTCGTCGCTGACCTGTGGTGCGTCGGCGCGGCAGGCTTCGCAATGGGCTTGGTTCAAAGTGGACATGATGTGTTCCTGAAATCGAATGTTTGGGAAGTCGGGGTCATCGTTACCAGGGGATGGCTTTACGCTAAAGCAAAGCGTCGCTCGGTAACAGACACACTTGTTGCGAAAAGTCGCGGGTCACGCAGCTTTCGGCGGAAATTTCGGGGCGTGCAGGCCCAGTTGCATGCCTTGCTTGACCATACCCATGATGTCTTCGTGGGCGAGGTCGAACAGGCGCTTGAGATCGGGCAGGACAAAGTACAAGGGTTGCAGGATGTCGATGCGATACGGCGTGCGCATGCATTCCAGCGGATCGAATGCCTGGTGCTCGGGTTCGTCCGAGAGGCAGTAAACGGTTTCCTTCGGCGAGGAGAGAATGCCGCCGCCGTAGATGCGCAGTCCTTGGGGCGTATCCATCAGGCCGAACTCGATGGTCATCCAGTACAGGCGCGCCAGGTACACGCGTTCTTCCTTCGAAGCTAGCAGGCCAAGTTTGCCGTAGGTGTGGGTGAATTCAGCGAACCATGGGTTGGTCAACAGCGGGCAGTGGCCAAAGATCTCGTGGAAAATGTCAGGCTCTTGCAGGTAATCCAGCTCTTCGCGCGTACGGATGAACGTCGCCACCGGAAACTGCTTGTTGGCCAGCAATTCGAAAAAGGTCTGGAACGGAATCAGCGCCGGCACGCGTGCCACTTGCCAGCCGGTGGTTTCACCCAGGACCTTGTTGATTTCACTCAGCTGCGGGATACGGTCGTGGGGCAGGCCGAGTTGTTCGATGCCGTCCAGGTACTCCTGGCACGCACGGCCCTCGATCACTTTCAGTTGGCGGGTGATCAGCGTGTTCCACACCGCGTGCTCTTCGCTGGCGTAGTGGATAAAACCTTGCGCATCGGGCTCACGGGCCACGTATTGCGTCTGCTTCATGCTGTTCTCCAGGGGAATACGTTCTTGTTATGGCGGCTATGGATTCAGAAATAGCGCATGCATTGCGCCATTGCAGTACGGGGAAGCCATTGCTTGCGAAGTGTTGAGCGGGTTTTTGTAAAGTTTTCGTTACGATGTCGCTGTCATTGAGCTCCGCTTCGATTTTGGTGGGTTGAATAGCGGCTCGAGTGTCACGTAATCTTTACGACTAAATGACCCCCTGCGCAGAAAATTCCTCTCACGGGGCGTCGGTCACTCGAGATCCGAGGCTCCCCATGCGTATCAAAGTCCACTGTCAGAACCGCATCGGCATCCTGCGCGACATCCTCAACCTGCTGGTGGAGTACGGCATCAACGTGGCTCGCGGTGAGGTGGGTGGCGAGCATGGCAACGCGATCTATCTGCATTGCCCCAATCTGATCAATCTCCAGTTCCAGGCATTGCGTCCGAAGTTCGAGTCGATTGCCGGGGTCTTTGGCGTCAAGCGTGTAGGGCTGATGCCCAGCGAGCGTCGGCACATGGAACTCAATGCCTTGTTGGGTGCGCTGGAGTTTCCGGTGTTATCGATTGATATGGGCGGATCTATCGTCGCGGCTAACCGCGCGGCGGCGCAGTTGCTTGGAGTGCGGGTGGACGAGGTGCCGGGCATTCCGTTGTCGCGTTATGCCGAGGACTTCGACTTGCCGGAACTGGTGCGCGCCAACAAATCGCGGATCAACGGGCTGCGCGTCAAGGTCAAGGGCGATGTGTTCCTGGCTGACATCGCGCCTTTGCAATCGGAACACGACGACAGCGAAGCCATGGCGGGGGCCGTGTTGACGTTGCACCGTGCCGACCGGGTGGGCGAGCGCATCTATAACGTGCGCAAGCAGGAACTGCGCGGCTTCGACAGCATCTTCCAAAGCTCGAAGGTCATGGCTGCCGTGGTGCGCGAAGCCCGGCGCATGGCGCCGTTGGATGCGCCGCTATTGATAGAGGGCGAAACCGGCACCGGCAAGGAGTTGCTGGCACGTGCCTGTCACCTCGCCAGTCCGCGCGGGCAGTCGCCATTGATGGCGCTCAATTGCGCGGGGCTGCCAGAATCCATGGCCGAAACCGAGTTGTTCGGCTACGGCCCCGGCGCGTTCGAAGGCGCGCGCGCCGAGGGCAAGCTTGGCCTGCTGGAGTTGACGGCCGGCGGAACCCTGTTTCTCGATGGGGTGGCAGAAATGAGCCCGCGCCTGCAGGTGAAATTGCTGCGCTTCCTGCAGGAAGGATGCTTCCGACGTGTCGGCAGCGATGAAGAGGTGTACCTGGATGTGCGGGTGATCTGTGCGACCCAGGTCGACCTCTCGGAATTGTGTGCCCGTGGCGAGTTCCGCCAGGATCTGTATCACCGCTTGAATGTGCTGTCGCTGCACATTCCGCCCCTGCGTGAATGCCTAGACGGTTTGCCGCCGCTGGTGGAGCATTTCCTCGACCAAGCCAGCCGGCAGATCGGCTGCCCTTTACCGAAACTGGCATCGTCTGCCATGGAAAGACTCACTCACTATCATTGGCCGGGTAACGTTCGCCAGCTGGAAAACGTGTTGTTCCAGGCGGTCTCGCTGTGCGAGGTCGGGACGGTCAAGGCCGAACATATTCGCCTGCCGGATTATGGCGCGCGTCAGCCGCTTGGCGATTTTTCGTTGGAGGGCGGTTTGGATGCGATTGTCGGTCGGTTCGAAAAGGCGGTGCTGGAGTGTCTTTACGCCGAATACCCCAGCAGCCGCCAACTCGGCAAACGGTTGGGGGTTTCGCACACCACCATCGCCAATAAGTTGCGCGCGTACGACGTACAAGTAGACCAAATCCTCCCAGAGCCTTGATCCCGGCGGTCAGCACCTCAACCGAGGGGGTGGTATGGGATTTGCTAGTTCGGGGTTCCTGTCAGATTTTTCATGTCTGGCGGCGACTTTTTGACTAGGCAACGCTGCGGTTTGCGCTGTGTACGTGAGGTTCAGGATGCAAAAGAAAATTGCTGTGGTGCAGTCGAACTATATCCCCTGGAAGGGCTATTTCGATCTGATCCGCAGTGTCGATGCATTCGTCCTCTATGACGACGTCCAGTACACCCGCAGTGACTGGCGTAACCGCAACCAGATCAAGACCGCTCAGGGCGAGCATTGGTTGAGCATCCCGGTCAAAAAGAAAGGGCTTCTCGGTCAGTTGATCAATGAAGTGCAGATCAGTGATCCGGGATGGGCCGCAGCGCACTGGAAGACCATCGAGCAGAGCTATCGGCGTGCAGCATGCTTCTCTCGAATGGAGTCGCCAATCCGCGCCCTCTACGAGCAGGCGGCTGACCTGACCCACCTGAGCGCCATCAACCACCTGTTCATCGCAGGCTTGTGCCCTCTGCTGGACATTCACACACCGCTCTACCGCTCCGAGGACCTGGGCGGCGTGGAGGGCAGGAACGAACGCCTGATCCATTTATGCGGGGCCCTCGGTGCCAACGAATACCTCTCGGGACCTGCGGCCAGTCATTACCTCGACGAAGCGGCGTTCGCCGCCCATGGAATCACCGTGGCGTACATGAGTTATGCAGGCTATCCCGAATATCCGCAGGTGTACGGCGAATTTCAGCATGCGCTCAGTGTGATCGACCTGCTGTTCAATACCGGCGCGGATGCATCGGCTTATCTGAAGAAAGGGGTGGCCTGAGCAATCTCTGCCAGTCCCCCTGTTTGATTTGATTTGGAGATTGCACCCGATGTCGAACCTAGCGCAGCTAGACGCTCCCTCGCTCGAACAGGCACTGGCGCGTCTGCGGCTGATGTATGCCAAACCCGAACATCCATACTATTTCCTGGCGCCTGCCTACCGGGAGACGTCGTCGGGTGTCGTCACGCTGCATTATCTCTGCCATATGCTCAACCTCAGCGGGCGCGAGGCTTACATCTGCGGCAACGATGTGGTCAATCCGGACCTGAAGACGCCCGTGCTGACCTCGGCGATTGCCCAGCGCCATGTGGCGATGGGCAAGGTGCCGATTGCGGTGTATCCCGAGGTGTTCCCGGGTAACCCGCTCAACTGTTCGGTCGTGGCCCGATTTCTGCTGAACTTTGAGGGCTTTCTCACCGCAAAAGGCATGGATGCCGCCCCCAGCGACTTGATTTTCTATTACGCCGCTCGCCTCGCCGAGCACCGGGGTGACCCGGACGGCGACCTGTTGTGCGTGCCGGCCATCGACGTCGAAATGTTTTCGCCAACCGCCCCTGACACCGTGCGCAAGGGCGCGTACCTGTACCAGAACCGTCACCCGCTCGAGAAAATCGACTACTCGCAACTGCCCGCGGATATCGAGCTTCTGAGCATGGCCAATCCCCGGACCCTGCCTGAGCTGGCCAAGCTGCTGCGTCAGGCCGAAGTGATGTACAGCTATGAGTGGTCGATGACGTGCGTGATGGCGGCGATGTGTGGGTGTCCGGTGATCTTCATGCCAGGGCATGGCATCGACCAGCAGGTGCTCGATACCAGTTTCTTCGGCAGTACCGGCTTTGCCATGTTCGATCAACCGCAGCCATTGGCCATCGCCCGGTCAACCCTGGGTGATGCCTTGCATCGTTACGTCGAGCGTACGGCGTCTTTCTGGCAGCAACTCGATGTGTTTATTGCCAAGACCCAGGCCAGCGCCGCCCGCCAGGCGGAGGGTAACCGCCTGGGGATGCTCGACTGGTTGCGCCAGCGCTACCCGCTCGCGCCGCAATTGCGCCTGATCAATGAGCGGTTGGCGAGCCCGACAGCGCCGAGCTTCACCGTACTGGTTCGCGATGATGGCGATCAGTTGGCCTTGGCTCGTAGCCTGGACAGCCTGGATGAGCAACTGTACCCGCGTGTGCATGTCTGCGTGATGGGCAGCGCTGATCCGGGGCGTGCCAATGTTCAATGGCTGGCCTGTGAGCCGAAGCAGCCGGCCGCCGCGATCAATGGCTGGCTCGAAAACAATCAGAGCGACTGGTTGCTGCTGATCGACGCCGGGGAGGAGATCATCGCCCCCGGGTTGCTGGTAACGGCCCTGAATCTGCTCGAAGCGCCCGACACTTGCCTGGCGGTGTACGCCGACGAGGCATTGCGTGTCGGTGGCGGGGTGGTCGACATCGCGTTGCGCCCGGATCTGAACCTGGACATGCTGTTGGCGTTTCCGGCCAGCTTGTCCCGTCATTGGCTTTATCGTCGCGAGGCGCTGGTGCGCCTGCACGGGTTTGACAACTTCAGTGGTGGCGCCTTTGAACTGGCCTACCAACTTCGCCTGATCGGCGAGCAGGGTGTGGCCAGCATCGGCCATGTCAGCGAGCCACTGCTGACCGCCAACGAGGTGCGCAAAACCGCTTGTGCCGACGAGCGCGCGGTCATCGAGGCGCATCTTCACGGACGTGGGTATGGGCAGGCGCGTGCCATCGCGCTGGAAAACGAGCCGGGCCGCTATCGTATCGACTACGGTCAGGCACGACAGGCCTCGGTCAGTATCCTGATTTACCTGCAGGGGCAGTTGGCGAACTTCCAGCGTTGCCTGGAAAGTCTGTTTGCGCACACCGACTCCGTGGACTACGAAATCCTGCTGATCGAGCCGGGCAGCGAGGAACCCGCTTTATTGGAGTGGCTCGGGCTGATCGAGCAGATGGGGGGAAGTCGCATCCAGGTGTTGCGATTCATGCCGGGCCAGCCTCGTGCAGCGATGTGCAATGCGGCGGCGCAGGAGGCGCGTGGCGAGTATCTGGTCTGGCTCGATGCACACAGCGCTGTGCTCGATGCCGAGTGGCTGCCAGCTTTGCTCAATCACGCCCAGCGTCCGGAAGTCGGTGCCGTGGGCGGCAGGTTGCAGGACAGCCGCGATCGCATCGTTCAGGCCGGCCTTGTGCTGGGTTTGGGCGGGACGCTCGGGAAAGCATTTGAAGGCTTGTCGTCCGAGGCGCCGGGTTACATGGGGCGTCTTCGCCTTGAGCAGAACTGCTCGGCAGTTGGCGGCGAATGCCTGATGGTGCGTCGGGCGCTGTTCCTGGAGGCAGGCGGTTTCGATATCGATTCGTCTCAGGCCCCCTGGACAGCGGTCGACCTGTGCCTGAGGTTGCAGCAGGCTGGCTACCTGAACGTCTGGACGCCCTATGCGCGACTGTTGCTGGACCCGGTACCCGTCGCCTCAGCCAGTAGCGACCAAGAGGACGCATTGTTCGCGCGATGGTTGCCGCAGTTGGCCCATGACCCGTCCTACAATGCCAATTTTTCGCTTCGCTCAGGCGAGGCCTTCGTGCTGGAAACCAATGACCTGATCTGGCAAATGCCGAAAGGCAGCGTGCCGAGGGTGCTGGCCTGTGTCACCGACCAGCAGGCGCCGGGGCACTCGCGACTGGCTCAGCCGCTCAAGGCCTTGCTGGAGGCAGGGGAAGTCGACGGGGCGGCCGTTTCGAGTCTGTTGTCAGCCGTGGAAATCGAGCGCCTGGCGCCGACCAGTGTGGTGTTGCAACGGCCTCTGGATGATGCCGGGCTGGCCACTTTGCGGCGCTTGAGGGCGTTTTCCAAGGCGTTCATCGTCTACGATCTGGACGGTTACTTGCCGCACATGGAGTTGAACGGCGATTACTCCTCCGATGAACTGCTCGAACGGATGCGTTTAGGGCTGATGCAGGCCGATCGGGTACTGGTCGGCACGCCTGCGCTGGCCGAACTGCTGCAGGGTGAGCACGACGATATCCGCGTGGTGGAGAGCCTGCTGCCCGCTCCGTGGGGACGGATACAAAGCCAGCGGGGCGTGGCGTCCAAGCCGCGCCTGGGCTGGCTGGGTGGGAAGGACTCGCAACTGCTCGCCGATGTGCTGCCTGCGCTGGCGGGCGAAGTCGAGTGGGTGGTGCTCGGCGACTGTCCCGAGTCCATGCGACCGTTTTTGAAGGAGCTGCACCCGGCCGTCGAGCAGCGCCAGTTGGCGGTGGCCATGGCCGCACTGAATCTGGACCTGGCGCTGGTGCCCATGGAAGAAACCCTGAACAATACATGTTCCGGTGATCTGCGAGTGCTGCAACATGCCGCCTGTGGGCATCCGATCATTTGCAGTCGAGTGCAGGGTTTTGTCGGGGGTGAGGTCCTGCCGCTTTCACGGGTGAGCAACCAGGCGCAGGACTGGATTCGGGCGATTCGCCTGCATCTGGAAGATCGTGCCGCCTCGGCGACGCTGGGCGACGCCTTACAGTCGACCGTGCGTGCACAGTGGCTGCTCGAGGGGGAGCGTCTGGAGGCCTGGCGACGAGCCTGGCTGGCCGATTGATGCATACTGATTATTATTTTTGCCGCTCAGCGGAGTGCCAGTGACATGAGCAACGACCTTGATACATTTATCGCCGCCTACAGCGACAGCTTTGGCTATGCGTATGACAACAACATCATTTTGAACTGGTACCCTCGGCGTATCATGGCGTTATGCACCAAAGAGCAAAGCCTGCTGGAACTCGGTATTGGCCATGGATTCAGCACCAATCGTTTCTCGCAGTTCTTTGGTGAGCACACGGTGATCGATGGTTCCGCCTCGGTGATCGGTCAGTTCAAGGCACAATACCCGGACAATACGGCCGAGATCGTCGAAAGTTACTTCGAGACATTCGACACCGACAAGCGATTCGACCTGATCGTCATGGGGTTTGTGCTTGAGCATGTCGACGATCCGCAGGCTGTCCTGCAAAAGTTCAAGCACTACCTGGCCCCGGGCGGGCGTTGCTTCGTGCTCGTGCCCAATGGTGAGTCCCTGCATCGGCGGTTCGGTCATGCCGCCGGGCTGCTCGGCGACATGATGGCGCTGGGGCAGGGTGATCTGGAGTTGGGTCATGTGCGCAGCTATTCGCTTCAGAGCCTGACCTCTGAACTGGAATCCGCCGGATACCAAGTGGTGCGCAAGGAGGGGGTATTTCTCAAGCCATTCACTACCGGGCAATTGAAGGCATTGGACTTGAGTGCCGACGTGGTGGCAGCCATGTGCACCGTGGGCATCGACTATCCGGAGCTCAGTTGTGCGTTGATGCTTGAAGCGACCGTTGCCCCGTCATGAAAAGCCTGGTCATCGGAAGCACGTCAGTCATCGGCAGGGCGGTCGCCCGCGAGTTGTCACGTCTTGGGCAGGTCAAGTTGGCGGGGCGTCGGGATGCCGATGTCACGTTTGACTTGAGCAGTCAGGAACCTTGCGATTGCGACGAGCGCTTTGACCTGGTTGTACTCGCTGCTGCCGATTTCGGCGGCGGCCAACCGGACGATCTGGTCCGTGCCGAACTGGTCAACAGCGTGGGAGCATTGGCTGCCTGCCGCCTTGCCGAACAATGCGGAGCGCGGCATTTCATCCTGTTGTCATCGCATTCGGCCTGCTATCAGCCAACGGATCCCTACTTTGGCATCTATTCGCTGTCCAAGCGCCATGCCGAAGAAGTGGCGAGCCTTTATTGCCAGGCGCGGGGCATGGCGTTGACGGTGCTGCGCATCAGTCAAGTCTATGACAGCGAGGGGCTGTGCCAGCCTCATCAGCCTTTGCTCTACGCCATTGCCGACAAGGCCCGGGAGGGCCAAACTGTCGAGTTGTATGGCAGCAATGATGCAAGGCGTAACTACCTGCATTTGAATGATCTGGCCGAGATCTGCGCCCGGTTGGCGGAGCAAGGTATCCCTGGTTTTTACAACTGCGGACACCCTGAAAGCCTTCATCTTTCCGAGATTGTCCAGGCTGCATTCGATGCGGTTGGCAAGCCATTGGATCTCCGCTTCCTGGTGGAAAAAAGTGATATTCCCGATCTGCCACTCTTTGAGGGTGCGGGTGAGTTGTTCGAGTGCATTGGATTCACCCCGCGAATCGGTGTTCGCCAGGGCTTCGAGCTGATGAGAGCACACCGGGAGAATCTATTATGAAGACCGTCATGGTGACGGGCGTAGGCGCCATCATGGGCTACGGCCTGCTTAAGTCGCTGCGTGCGGCGGACCCCTCCGTTCGCCTGGTTGGCACCGATATCTACGAAGACGCTGTGGGGCGCGGCTGGAGCGATGTGTTCGAGCAGGCGCCGTTGACCTCTGCGCCGGAGTACGGCCAATGGTTGGGCAATACGCTGGCCCAGCACCAGGTTGACCTGCTGATTCCGGGGATTGAACAGGACATTCACTGGCTGTCGGACAACCGGGCGTTGCTGGCCACCTTCGACTGCCGGGTCGTGCTCAATAGCCAGAACCTGATCGAACTTTCCAGGGACAAATGGGCAATGGCTCAGGCATTGCTGGCGCTGGGGGATGCCAGTCGTATTCCCACGCTGCTTAGCGGAGATTTTCATTCGCTCAAGGCCGCCCTGGGCCTGCCGTTCCTGCTCAAGCCGCGTAGGAGCTATGCCTCCAAAGGGTTGGTCTGGGTTCGTGAAGAGCGTGACTTTGCCCCTCATGCAGCCCTGCTCGGTGACCATCTCATGGCGCAGCCGATCATCGGCAGCGCAGCCGATGAGTTCACGGTGGCGGCGTTTGGCGACGGTCGGGGAGGTGCCGGGCCGATCATTACCTTCCGCCGGAGTCTGGCCTCGGACGGTTCCACCGCCAAGGCTTGGGTGGAGCAGCATGATTCGCTGGACCAGACGGTCATCAGGCTGTGCCAGGCGTTCAAGCCGGCAGGGCCGACCAATCTGCAGTTCCGCCGTGGCAGTGACGGCACTTGGCGTCTGCTCGAAATCAACCCCCGCATTTCCTCGACCAGCTCGATCCGTCGCGCATTTGGCTACAACGAGGCCGCCATGTGCCTGGACCATTACCTCGATGGCAAGACGCTGGCCCAGCCAGTGATCCGCAGTGGTTTTGCTGTTCGTTTTATAGAGGACTTCATTGTCTATGATCGGGATCATTTCTGATGTACACGGCAACTACAGCGCCCTTCGGACCGTGCTTGCGAAGCTCGATGAGCTGGGCGTGTCGCGGATTATCTGTCTGGGCGATACGGCCGGTTATTACAGTCAGGTCAACGAGTGTTGTGAGGCCTTGCGCGAGCGCAACATCTTTTCCGTGATGGGCAATCATGACTGGTATCTGGCCAGGCGCGAGCAATGCCCTCGCTCCAACAGTGCCAATGCCTGCCTGGACTATCAGCGCAGCGTCATCACGGCGCAGAACCTGGCGTGGCTGGACTCCCTTGCAGAGCGCTCGATCCAGGGTGAATTGAGTGTCGTCCATGGCGGCTGGAACGATCCACTGGATGAATACCTGCGGCCGTCGAATGAATACTTCATGCCTTTGCCTGGCCGGTTTTTCGCATCGGGCCACACCCATGTGCAGTGCTTGTGGAGTGGTGCGGGCAAGGCCTATTGCAATCCCGGTTCGGTGGGCCAGCCCCGGGACGGTGATGCTCGAGCAGGTTTCGCGACCTGGGACGGCGAAGCATTCGAGCTGTACCGAATTGAATACGACATCGGTGAAACCCAGCAAGCGATGAAGAAGGCCGGCTTCACTCCGTACTTCTATGAGAATCTTGATAAGGGCACTCAGATAGGTGGCCGAATCAGCACACTTTGAGACGTTGTGTCTTGCGCCACTAATTACTATGCCCACCCAGGGAAGTTCGCAATGAGCAAAGAAAAGATATTCTTCAACCGGCCTCACATGACTGGCAAGGAGCTGAATTACATCGCCCAGGCCAAGTTCGGTAACATGCTTGCCGGTGATGGTCCATTCACCAAGCATTGTCACCGCTGGCTGGAGTCCAATACTGGTTGCAACAAGGCATTGCTCACGCACTCGTGTACTGCGGCACTGGAGATGGCGGCCCTCCTGCTGGACATTCAGCCGGGCGACGAAGTCATCCTGCCTTCCTTTACCTTCGTTTCCACGGCCAATGCTTTTGTGTTGCGTGGCGCGGTGCCGGTTTTCGTCGACATTCGTCCCGATACCCTGAACCTGGACGAGCGCCTGATCGAGGCAGCCATCACGCCACGGACCAAAGTGATCGTACCGGTGCACTACGCAGGCGTAGCCTGCGAGATGGATGCAATTCTCGCGATTGCGCGCAAGCATGGGCTGGCGGTGGTCGAAGACGCCGCGCAAGGCGTAATGTCGACCTACAAGGGTCGTGCCCTGGGCAGCATCGGCGACCTTGGGGCGTTCAGTTTTCATGAAACCAAGAACGTCATTTCGGGAGAGGGTGGGGCATTGCTCGTCAACGATCCCGAGCTGGCATTGCGAGCCGAGATCATCCGCGAGAAAGGCACCGATCGCAGCCGGTTCTTTCGCGGCGAGGTCGACAAATACACCTGGCAAGAGGTCGGCTCCTCGTTTCTGCCTGGCGAACTGATCGCGGCTTTCCTCTGGGCGCAACTGGAAGAAGCTCAAGCCATTACCCATAGCCGACTGGCGATCTGGGAGCACTATCATGCGGCCCTGGCGGAATTCGAACGCGATGGCTTGTTGCGTCGCCCGATAGTGCCTGAAGGTTGTCAGCACAACGCGCACATGTACTACGTACTGCTCGCCCCGGGTATTGATCGTCAACGGGTGCTCGACGAGTTGAAGAAACAGGCCATCTATGCCGTGTTTCATTACGTGCCGCTGCATTCTTCGCCTGCCGGGAGGCGTTATGGCCGTGTGCATGGCTCCATGGAAGTGACCGATGGATATTCCGAGCGCTTGCTGCGATTGCCTCTATGGCTTGGTTTGTCCGGGGAGCAACAGAACCAGGTCGTGGGTGTTCTGCGCAGTGCGCTGGCAAGGGTCTGACGGTCCTTGCCTCTTACCGGCATGACACCGCCGGTTTTTCGTCTTCGATAGATTCCCCTGTCTCCCCCTGATCCCTTCAACCCCTTTGTTTAGCGGCTCCAACGCCGCTGAAACAAAGTTGGTCTGCAAATTGCTTGAGGCTCAGTAATACAGCAGTGGGCGGCAAACGCCCGGCATGCAGAGGAAAGAGTGTGGACAAGTACCTTTATGTGGCAATGACCGGCGCCAGCCAGAATGCACTGGCGCAGAAGGCTCACGCGAACAACCTGGCGAACATCTCCACCAATGGTTTCCAGCGGGACCTGGAGCAGGCCCGTTCGATGCCGGTGTTCGGTGACGTCTTTCCGGCGCGTGCGTTTGCCATGTCAGAGCGTCCCGCCACCGACTTCTCCCCGGGTTCGTTGGTGCAGACCGGTCGCGATCTCGACGTCGCGGTGCAGGGCAATGGCTGGCTCGCCGTTCAGACTCCGGATGGCGGTGAAAGCTATGTGCGCACCGGCAGCCTGAACATTGATGCCCTGGGCGTATTGCGCGCCGGCAACGGTATGCCCGTGCTGGGCAACGGCGGACCTATCTCCGTGCCGCCCGAGCAGCAGATTGAAATTGGCGAGGACGGTACCGTCAGCATTCGTGCGATGGGCGAAGGTCCACGCGTGATGGCCGAGGTCGACCGCATCAAGCTGGTCAACCCGGACTTCAAGAACATGACCAAAGGCCTGGATGGCTCCATTCACACCAAGGACGGTCAGCCGGCGCAAGCCGATGCCAACGTCAAACTGGTGTCCGGGTTCCTTGAGTCGAGCAACGTCAACGCCGTGGAAGAAATGACTTCGGTGCTGGCGCTGGCCAAGCAGTTCGAGCTGCACGTCAAGATGATGAACACCGCCAAAGAAGACGACCAGGCCATGGCTCGGGTCTTGCAGATCAGCTAATTATCAGAACGTCGCGCCGTAAAACAGGCGCACGAGGAGAATCGAATGCTTCCGGCTCTATGGGTTGCCAAAACCGGTCTGTCCGCCCAGGACACCAACCTGACCACCATTTCCAACAACCTGGCGAACGTGTCGACCACGGGTTTCAAACGTGACCGTGCCGAATTCCAGGACCTGCTGTATCAGATCAAGCGTCAGCCAGGCGCCCAGTCGACCCAGGACAGCGAACTGCCTTCGGGTCTGCAACTGGGTACCGGTGTGCGGATCGTCGGCACCCAGAAAAACTTCAATGCCGGCAGCCTGCAAACCACCGAGCAGCCGCTGGACATGGCCATCGACGGCCGCGGTTTTTTCCAGATCCTGCAACCGGATGGCACCACGTCCTATACCCGTGACGGCACCTTCCACCTCGATTCCAATGGCCAGATCGTCAACGCCAGCGGTTTCGCTCTGGAGCCGGCCATTGTCATTCCGAACGATGCCCAGACCTTCACTGTGGGCAAGGACGGTACCGTGTCCATCACGGTCGCCGGCAACCCGGCCTCCCAGGTAATCGGTAACCTGCAGACCGCCGACTTCATCAACCCGGCCGGCCTGCAAGCCGTGGGTAACAACCTGTTCCTGGAAACCGCTGCCAGCGGCGCGCCGCAAGTCGGCACTCCTGGTCTGGCCGGTTTCGGTACCACGCTGCAGAACACCCTGGAAACGTCCAACGTCAGCACCGTTGAAGAAATGGTCAACATGATCACCACTCAGCGCGCCTACGAGATGAATTCCAAGGTGATCTCCACCGCCGACCAGATGCTCTCGTTCGTAACGCAGAATCTGTAATCAAGTCTATGAGGCGGCCCTGAGGTCGCCTGCTACACCGTGAGGTAGGGTCATGAATCGCTTTGTATCTGTCCTGGCACTGAGTGGGGTCGCCGCATTGGCAGGGTGCGTCGGCCCGACGCCCAAGCCCAATGACCCTTACTACGCTCCGGTGTTGCCGCGTACGCCATTGCCGGCTGCCGCGAATAACGGCTCGATCTACCAGGCCGGGTTCGAGCAGAACCTGTACAGCGACCGCAAGGCGTTCCGGGTCGGTGACATCATCACCATCACCCTGAACGAGAAGACCCAGGCCAGCAAGAACGCCAACTCACAGGTCGGCAAGACCAGCAAGGCCGGTATCGGTTTGACCTCGTTGTTCGGGACAGTGCCGAACACCAACAACCCGCTGGGCAGTGGTGACCTGACCCTGGAGGCCGGCTACAGCGGTGATCGTGCCACCAAGGGCGACAGCAAGGCCGGGCAGGGCAACAGCCTGACGGGTTCGATCACCGTGACCGTCGCCGACGTGTTGCCCAACGGCATTATCGCCGTGCGTGGCGAGAAGTGGATGACCCTCAACACCGGTGACGAACTGGTGCGCATTGCCGGTCTGGTTCGCGCGGATGACATCGCCACTGACAACACCGTTTCGTCGACCCGCATCGCCGACGCACGCATCACTTACTCGGGCACCGGTTCGTTTGCCGATGCGAGTCAGCCAGGCTGGTTCGACCGTTTCTTCCTCAGCCCGCTGTTCCCTTTCTAGGTGGCTACGTTGAATTTCAAACACCTTATGGTGGCTGCCCTGACGCTGTGTGCAGCCTTCAGCGCTCAAGCCGAGCGCTTGAAGGACATCGCCAGCATTTCCGGCGTACGTTCCAACCAATTGATCGGCTACGGCCTGGTGGTCGGGCTTAACGGTACGGGTGACCAGACCACCCAGACCCCGTTCACCCTGCAGACCTTCAACAACATGCTCTCGCAGTTCGGCATCAAGGTGCCGGCAGGTTCCGGTAACGTGCAATTGAAGAACGTTGCGGCCGTGTCGATCAGCGCCGATTTGCCGGCCTTTGCCAAGCCCGGTCAGCAGGTGGATATCACCGTCTCGTCCATCGGTAACTCCAAGAGCCTGCGTGGCGGCACCCTGTTGCTGACCCCGCTCAAGGGTATCGATGGCAACGTCTATGCGGTCGCCCAGGGCAACCTGGTGGTCGGCGGTTTCGATGCTGAAGGTCGCGACGGTTCGAAGATCACCGTCAACGTTCCGTCGGCAGGTCGTATTCCTGGCGGCGCCTCCGTTGAACGAGCCGTGCCGAGCGGTTTCAACCAGGGCAACAGCCTGACCCTGAACCTCAATCGTTCGGACTTCACCACCGCCAAGCGCATCGTCGACAAGATCAACGACATGCTCGGCCCAGGGGTGGCCCAGGCCATCGACGGTGGTTCGATTCGCGTCAGCGCGCCGCTGGACCCGAGCCAGCGCGTCGACTACCTGTCGATCCTGGAAAACCTCGAAATCGATCCGGGTCAGGCCGTGGCGAAAGTCATCATCAACTCGCGTACCGGCACCATCGTCATCGGCCAGAACGTCAAGGTTTCACCGGCCGCCGTGACCCACGGCAGCCTGACCGTGACCATCACCGAAGACCCGATCGTCAGCCAGCCAGGCCCGCTGTCCAATGGCCAGACGGCGGTTGTGCCGCGTTCGCGGGTCAACGCCCAGCAGGAAGCCAAGCCGATGTTCAAGTTCGGCCCGGGCACCACACTCGACGAAATCGTGCGTGCGGTGAACCAGGTTGGCGCGGCGCCGGGTGACTTGATGGCCATCCTCGAAGCACTGAAGCAGGCCGGCGCGTTGCAAGCCGACCTGATCGTGATCTGAGGACGGCAACCATGGATATGTACAAGAGTGGTCTGGTCAGCAGCAGCGATTCGGGTTCCTACTCGGACCTCAATCGCCTGAACCAGCTCAAGGTCGGCGACAAGAACAGCGATGCGAACATGCGCAAGGTGGCGCAGGAATTCGAGTCGCTGTTCCTCGGCGAAATGCTCAAGTCCATGCGCAAGGCCACTGACACCCTGGGCGAGGGCAACCCGCTCAACACGCCGGCGGCCAAGCAGTACCAGGAAATGTACGACCAGCAACTGGCCGTTTCCATGTCTCGCGAAGGCGGCGGTATCGGCCTGGCGGACGTGCTGATGCGCCAGATGTCGAAGAACAAACCCCTGGCGCCGGGCGAAGCCGAAGCGGCATCGGCGGCCAAGCAGGCGGCGGCGAAAGCTGCCGTGGAAACCCCGATTGCCGCTGGTACGCTGGCCGTCAACGGGCCATTGTCGCGGGTCAATGGCGAGCGTCCATTGTGGGCTTCGCGCTCGGTACGCGCACCGCAGGCGGCGGGTGAGGGCGAGCATCGCAATGATATGGCGCTGCTCAATCAGCGCCGCCTGGCGTTGCCGCCGAAACTGGCTGATCGCTTGCTCGCGGGCCTGGTGCCTTCGGCGACGACGGCCAGCGCGACCACGGTCGCAGCAGCCAGCAAGACTCAGCTTCCGGAGCGCTCTACAATCACCGGTTCTGGCCCGCTGTTCAACGGCGACTGGCTGGCGAACGCACAATCCGCCGCCAACGGTGGCCTGCAGATTCATGGTCGGGCCATGGCGCAGATTCCGTTGGCGCCGGCGAAGAAAGCCTTCGGTTCTGCCGACGAATTCGTCGACACCATGCTGCCGATGGCCCAGGAAGCGGCCGCGCGCATCGGCGTCGATCCGCGTTATCTGGTGGCCCAGGCCGCGCTGGAAACCGGTTGGGGTAAATCGGTCATGCGCGCCCAGGACGGCAGCAGCAGTCACAACCTGTTCGGCATCAAGGCCAGTGGCAACTGGACGGGCAATTCGGCGCGGGCGATCACCAGCGAATTCAGGAATGGCGCGATGGTCAAGGAGACGGCCGAGTTCCGTTCCTACGACTCTTACAAGGACAGTTTTCATGACCTTGTGACTTTGCTGCAAACCAATAATCGCTATCAAGATGTCGTGAAATCGGCCGATAACCCAGAACAGTTTGTACGCGAGTTGCAGAAGGCCGGTTACGCAACCGACCCGAACTACGCAAGCAAGATTTCGCAGATAGCCAAGCAGATGACGAGTTACCAGAACTACGCTGCGGCGGGCGTTTCCACTACGCCTTTATAAGGGCACAAGGATTAAGGTCTGAACCATGAGTTTGCTCAATATCGGGATGTCGGGTCTGTCCGCTGGTCACTCTTCATTGGTGACCACCGGCAACAACATCGCCAACGTCGACACCGCCGGGTACTCACGCCAGCAAACAGTGCAGGGCACCAAGGCCTCGCAGCAGTTCGGCAATGTGTGGATCGGTACCGGTACGACGCTGGCCGATGTACGCCGGGTCTACAACAGCTACCTCGACGCCCAGTTGCAGACCACCACGTCGCTCAACAGTGATTCGGCCGCCTATCTGGGCCAGGTCACGCCGCTGGACAAGCTGCTGTCGGACAGCGGCACCGGCCTGAACGGCGCCCTGACCAAGTTTTTCGCCTCGGTACAGAACGTCAATGCCAAGCCAGGTGACGACGCGTCCCGCCAGTTGCTGCTCAGCGATGCCCAGGCCTTGAGTAATCGCTTCAACTCGATATCCACGCAGTTGAACCAGCAGAACACCGCGATCAACGGCAACCTCACGAGCATGGCCGATCAGGTCAATAAACTGGCTGCTACCGTGGCCCAGTTGAACCAGCGCATTTCGGAAGTTTCCAGCACTGGTGGTATGCCGAACGAGTTGCTCGACGCCCGTAACGAAACCATCCGCCAACTGTCGACCTTCACCGGTGCACAAGTGGTCGAGCGTGAAGGCAGTCTCGATATTTACCTGGGCAGCGGTCAACCGCTGGTCATGGGCAACACCGTGAACAAACTGGAAGTGGTGCCGAGCAAGGACGATCCGAATCGTCTGGCGCTGCAAATGAACCGCGGTTCGAGCAGCATCGATATCACTTCGATCATGACCGGCGGCGAAATCGGTGGTCTGCTGCGCTACCGCAGTACCGTGCTGGATCCGGCCATGAACGAACTGGGCCGCGTGGCCCTGGTTGTCGCCGATCAGATGAACAGCCTGCAGGCCCAGGGCATCGACAAGAACGGTGACTTCGGCTCGACCCTGTTCAACAGCATCAACAGCGCCGCCCAAGTGGCTCAGCGCAGCATCGCCACCATCGGCAACAACGCTGGCACTGGCAATTTCGATGTGACCATCGAAGATTCCGGCAAGCTGACCACCAGCGATTACAAGGTCACGTTCACCAGCGCCACCGACTACACCGTCCAGCGTCTGCCGGGCAACACCCCGGTGGGCACCTACAGCACCACGACGACCCCGCCACCGGTGATCGACGGTTTCTCGCTGAACCTCAAGGGCGGCACGCCTGCTCCGGGCAATACCGCCACCGCCGGTGACACATTCAAGATCACCCCGACCCGCAACGCGGCGGCGAACATCAAGACCGAGATGACCGACTCCAAGCGTCTGGCCATCGCGGCACCGTTGGGCGCAGCCATTGCTGCAGGCTCCAGCGGCACCCTGACAATTCCGGCCAGCGGTCAACCGACCCTGACCACCAAGTTCGACATCTACGACACCGCCACCGCGACGGCGATGCAGAACGGCCTGAAGTACTCCACGCCAACCAAGGTTGTATTCGGTGACGTGTCCGCCGATGGCACCAGCCAGGCCTACCAGTTCCTGGATGCCAATGGCGGTGTGATCAGCAGCGGCACGATCAAGCCAAACGAGAACAACACGCTCAACTTGAGCATCCCGCTCAAGGACGCCACTGGCGCGCCGATTCCGCCGCCACCTGCGACCCAGTACACGGCCACCTTTGAAATGACCGTTGCCGGTTCTCCGGCCAAGGGCGCCGCGATCAACGTTTCGTTGAGTCAACCGGGTACTCTGGACAACCGCAACGGCACCGCACTGGCCAATCTGCAGACCGCCCAGACCGTGGACACCGGTTCGGGCAGCAAGGGCATTTCCCTGACCGATGCCTACGGCAAGCTGGTTGAAGGTGTAGGCTCCAAGGCGGCCCAGGGCAAGCTCGACAGCGCTGCCACCGACGCCATCCTGGCCAACGCCAAGGGCGCGCGCGACTCGCTGTCGGGTGTCGACCTCGATGAAGAGACCGGCAACCTGGTCAAGTATCAGCAGTACTACACCGCGTCTTCGCAGATCATCAAGGCTGCGCAGGAAATCTTCAGCACACTGATCAACAGCCTTTAAGGAGTCGTAGTCCATGCGCATTTCTACCGCCCAGTTTTACGAGTCCACGGCCGCCAACTATCAGAAGAATTTCGCCAACGTGGTCAAGAGCAGCGAAGAGGCCAGCAGCCTCGTGCGCGTCAACACCGCCGCCGATGATCCGGTCGGTGCTTCGCGCCTGCTGCAATTGGGTCAGCAAGCGTCGATGCTCGATCAGTACGCGGCCAATACCAACACCATCAAGGCAACCCTGGGTCAGGCTGAGTCGGTGTTGACCAGCATCAACAACGTGCTGCAACGTGCCAAGGAATTGGCCATCGGCGCCAATAACTCTGGTTACACCGATTCCGACCGCCAGGCTAACGCCTCGGAACTGGGCCAGATCGAAGAACAGTTGTTGAGCCTGATGAACACTCAGGATGAAAACGGCAAGTACATCTTTGGCGGTTCCAAGGGCGACACGGTTCCGTTCACCCGTAACTCCGATGGCACCTACACCTACAATGGCGACCAGTCGACGTTGAACCTGCCCGTGGGCGACAGCATGTCGATGGCCACCAACAGCACCGGCTGGGAGCTGTTCCAGCAAGCGGTCAACACCGCCCGTACCCAAGTGACCGGTTCGATGAATGACGGTCTGGTGACCCTGTCCAATGGTCAGGTGAACTCGAGCGTGACGTACAACAACAAGTTCCGCGGTGGCGAGCCGTACACGATCGACTTTGTCAGCGCGACCCAGTTGAGAATCACTGATGGTACCGGCCAGGACGTGACCAACGAAGCCTCGCAGAATGGCGTGATCACCACGGGTACCAATCAGAGCTTCAGCTTCCGTGGCATCGACCTGAGCCTTAACTTCAACGACCCTAACGCACCGTTGGCCGGTCGTACGTTCTCGCTGGAATCCAAACCCGACACCTTCAACGTTTCCCGAGCGCCTGGAAACCCGGGGCCTGTGCAAGCAACCGGTACCCGGATTACTGATCCCGCTGCGTACAAGGCCAGCTTTCCAAATGGCTCTGCGGTGCTGAAGTTCACCAGCGCCACAACATTTGATTTGTACGCTGCACCTATCACTGCCGACAGCCGTCCGGTCTCCAGCGGCACCATGGTGGGTAATACCGCGACGGCCTCCGGTGTGGAGTTCACGTTGAACAACACTGCGGCCGATCCACTTCAAAACGGTGACCAGTTCAATATTGCGGTCAACACCCACGAGACCCAGAACATCCTGGACACCGTGAGCCAGTTGAAGACTGCCTTGAACACGCCGACCACCGGTAACGCCGTAGCTGCCCAACAACAACAGGCAGCGATGACGGCAGGCTTGGGCAACCTCGCCAGCGGCATCGACCAGGTGTCAGCCGGATTGAGTTCGATCGGTGGTCGTGGTTCGGCGCTCGATACACAGAGCGACACCAACCAGGCACTGGTACTGGCAAACGCCCAGACCCAGTCGACGATCCGGGACTCGGACCCGGCTGAAGTGATGACCCGCCTGACCTTGCAACAAACCATGTTGCAGGCCTCGCAACTGGCGTTCAGCAAGATTGCGCAATTGGGCCTGTTCAACAAAGTCTGATCCGGAGCAGGGATCGCATGAGGGCATGCGATCCCTGATCCTCTATTTTTTACGGTTCAGGACGTTGCGCTTCCGCAGCAGATGACGCCCGCCGGTCGAGAATCATGCGCGTGAATCCTAATCCTCTTGTCAGCATCGCCATCCCCGCCTACAACCCCCGTTTTTTCCGTGCGGCACTGCAAAGCGCACTCGACCAGACCTACGAAAACCTTGAAATCGTCATTTGTGATGATTGCCCTACGGATGAAATCGAGCAGATCGTCGACTCGATGAGCGTACCGGCGCACGTGCGCGTGAATTACCAGCGCAACGCCGTCCGCCTGGGTTTCCAGCAGAACCTGCTGCATTGCTTCGAAAAGAGCCGGGGCGAGTTCATCAAGTTTCTCTGTGATGACGATCAACTGATGGTGAACGATATCAGGCAGCAGGCCGCCGTTTTGAGCGAGCATGCCGAAGTGATCCTGGTGGTCAGCAAGCATCATGTGGTCGACGCCAACAACTACATCTTGCCGATCCGCATGGAAAACGTCGGGCTGACGTCGTTCGATGCGTTGTTCAAAGGTGATGATCTGCTGGCCGCCTTCGAAAGAAGCCCGCGCAATATTCTGGGTGGTTTCACATGTGCGCTCATGCGTCGAGATGACATTGCCACATTGTTGCCAACGCTGATTGAGGCCGGGTTCACTGCCGTCCTCGATTTCGCCTTGTATCTTTGCCTGTTGCGTCGTGGCAACCTGGTCCAGCTTAGCAACGTCGGCAGCATCGAGCGTCTTTACCCGGAGCGGTTGAGCAAGCGCCCGGAAATGGTTTCTGCTGCGGTCACCGAATGGGAATGGGTGGCTCAGATGATCTCCCAGCGCGGTGGCGAGGCTGCGCCGGCCACCGATTGGGTGCGATACGTGATGATGGAGGAGCTCACGGATGTGCAACCACGCGAGTGGGATGAGCTCAATCTTTACTCGGTCATGTCCACCCGTCAGGGGATCATGTTGGTTCAGGTCGGCACGGACTCGGAGAGTTATGCCGAGCTCTACTCGCAATGGATCAACTGCCGCCGCTTGACGCCATCGCGCAAGCAAGTGTTGTCTCGGCAGATAGCGCGCTGGGCGCATCGTCCCGCCATTGTGCCGGTGGTCATCGATCTCGACGAAGATGCTTACGAACTTGGCGTGACCCTCAAGAGCCTCGCGGCTCAAACCTACGCCTGTGAAACGATTGTGCTGTTGTCCAATGGAACCGGTGAGCTGGATGCAGGGATTGTGCGCCTGCCGATGCAATCGGACTGGCCGCAGCAACTGAACCAGTTGATGCCCCAACTTGATCAGGCTGACTGGTTCTACCTGTTGCGTGCTGGCGACCGGCTCACCGAGTCCGCGCTGCTGGTGCTGGCCGACCGGATTGTGGGCGCGCCGGGCGCCTCGTGCATCTACAGCGACGAAGGTGCGCTGGTGGACGGCAAGTCCGAACAGCCGATTTTCAAGCCTGATTTCAATCTCGACCTCATGCGCGGTTATCCGTATGTCGGTCGCACCCTGGCCTTCGAGCGCCAGCGCTTCCTCGCCCTGGGCGGTTTCGATGAGGCGGCGGGTGAGCTGGCCCCCCATGACCTCATATGGCGTCTGGTGGAAAAGGACGGCCCGCACGTCATCGGTCATATTCCCGAAGTGCAGGTCGAATCGACGTTCGCCTTTGCACAGTGGTTATCCCTGCAGCAAGTGATCGAACAAAACGCGCGCGTGATCACGGCTCACTTGCAACGCATCGGCGTCAGGCACGAGCTGCATCCGGGGCCGGTGCTGAAATTGGTCCCGCGGATCGAATATCACCATGCCGAGCGCCCGCTGGTGTCGATCATCATCAATGTGTGTGACGAATTGGCTGCGCTTGAGCGCTGTGTCAACAGCCTGATCAGCACCACTGCTTACAGCCACTATGAAATCATTATCGTCGACAATGCCAGTCAAAGCGCCGAGATGCGCCATTGGCTCAAGGCAATGGCTGAACTGGGCAGTGACACGTTGCGCATTCATTGCTGTTCGGAGAAGGCCGGCGATGCACAGGTCAGGAACTTCGCGGCCCAGCAGGCGCGAGGAGATTATCTGCTGTTGCTCAGTCCTTACTGTGTGGCACATGAAGAGCGCTGGCTGGATGAACTGCTCAATCATGGTCAGCGTCCGGAAGTGGGGATCGTCGGGCCGCGCACGGTCAACCTGCAAGGTAATGTGATTGATGGTGGCCTGGTTTTGGGTCTCAACGGCCTGGCGGGCAGGGCATTTGTCAATGAGCCTGCAACGTCTGGTGGCTACATGCAGCGCCTGAATGTGGTGCAGAACTGGAGTGCGGTCAGCGGTCATTGCCTGTTGGTGCGAAAGCAGGTGTTCGACAGTGTTGGTGGTTTCGAGGAGACCATCAGTACCCAGGGTATCAACGTTCTCGAACTGTGCCTGCGCATTGGTCGAGAGGGTTACTTGCTCCTCACGACGCCATACTCCAATGTCGTGCTGCTGCCTTCACCACAGAACCGTAACGAGGAGCGCAGCCAGCAACTGGAACTTGAACAGGAAGCGTTCTACCGACGCTGGCTGCCGCAGATCGCCAACGATCCTGCCTACAACCGCAACCTGAATCTGAGTGGTGACAGCTTCAGCCTGAATCCTGGTTCACGTACCGGCTGGAATCCGCTGTGCATGCGCAATGTGCCGTCGATTCTCGGTTTGGCGCTCAACAGCTCGGCGATTGGTCATTACCGTGTCAGCCAACCGCTCTTCGAGTTGCAGAATGCCGGGCGAATTGTTGGACGAGTGGCGTATGACATGCCGTCGATCATTGAAGTCGAGCGCCAATCGCCAGACGTCATCATTCTTCAGGGGCGGTATAACCCCAACAAAATCAACGACGTCACTCAGGTGAAGAATTACTCCCGGGCCATGCGAATTTATGAGCTGGACGATTACGTCGTCCGGATTCCGGAGAAAAACGAACACACGCGCAACATGCCTGCAAATATCGAGGCAATGATGCGCAAAGGTATCGCCATGTGCGATCGGGTGGTCGTGTCGACCCATGCGCTGGCCGGTGCCCTGGCGGATATGCACCACAATATTCGCGTGGTGCCAAACATGTTGGCGCCGTATCTGTGGAGCCACCTTACCAGTCAGCGACGGACCTCAAGCAAGCCGCGTATCGGCTGGGGTGGAGGTACCAGTCACCGAGGTGACCTGGAACTGATCGCCGATGTCGTTCGCGAGTTGGCAGATGAGGTCGAATGGGTGTTCTTCGGTATGTGCCCTGACTTGCTCAGGCCCTATATCCACGAATTTCACCAGGGCGTGGCCCTTTCCGCCTACCCGGAAAAACTCGCGAGCCTTAACCTCGATCTTGCGCTGGCGCCGCTGGAGTTCCATATCTTCAACGACTGCAAGAGCAACCTGAGGCTGCTCGAATATGGCGCCTGCGGCTACCCGGTGATTTGTTCGGATACCGAGGCTTATCGCGGGCATTTGCCATGCACCCGCGTTCGCACCAACAGTACGGACGAATGGCTCCAGGCTATTCGCATGCATTTGTCGGACCCGGCGGCCAGCTATCGGATGGGCGACGATTTGCGGGAAGTGGTCTTGCGCGATTTCATGCTGCGCGGCGATAACCTGCAGTACTGGGCCGATGGCTGGCTACCGGATTGATGAAGCTCAACATCAAACTGCCAAAAGAACGTAATGCCGATGATCCGGCAACCCGCTCGTTATAGGAATTGATATGCAAAGCAACTTCTCGAATGGAACAACTGCTGCGTTGAACGAGCGGATGACTCTGGTGCTGCTGGCCCACGAACAACCGCGCGCCGTGCGTCGTGCGTTGCGCTACTACAGCACCTTGCCATGCGCCGTGTTGGTGGTCGACTCTTCTACAGAGCCCGATACCGGTCTGGCTGCGGCTTTCTCCGGCATACAGTACCTGCACGCCCCCGTGCCGCGCTTGGAGCATTTCACCGTGACCGTGCGCAAGGTAATAGAGCGCATCTCGACGCCTTACATGGTTGTCGCTGAAGTCGAAAGCTTCCTGCTGCCTGAAGCCCTCGGCCAATCACTGGCGTTCCTTGAAGCCAATACTGACTATGGCACTTGCCAGGGTTATAGCCTGGCGTTCGAAGCCCATGCTGATCGTATCGATTTCTATCGCCGCGACCGAAAGGGTTGCGAGGATTACAACGACGATTCGGCTGAAGCCCGCTTGGTCGTGCTGGAACACGAAGGCACGTCCCTCGCCAACGCCGTTACGCGCACTGATGTCCTGCGGCGCTGGTATGCGTCTATGGAACAGGGTTTCAACCCGAACGGACGCGGCAACGGTTATTCCAATGGGTTGGCAGCGGGCGCCAAAGTGCGCGTCTTGCCCATCCCTTATGCACTGCACGAGCGGCGCAGCATCACGTTTGGCGAAGTGACCGAGAAACTGTTCGAGTCGACCTGGAGTGCCCAGCTGGGTGGGCCGGTTCGTCGCTTCGAACCTACGCAATACGTCGAGTTGCCGTTCTATAACCAGGCGTTTTTTGAAGTGCTGAGTGAGCTGGAGTTTCTGCTGCACGCAGTGCCGACGAGCCGGATGCAACTTGAAGAGCTTGAGGCCGCGATGCTCAAGCAGAAAGAGTGGTCGCGCATTCACCGAAACACCAGCGCCGAACCGCTCAATGAGCGCTTGCTCAAGGCCTTCGAGCTGTACGCGTTCAATCAGGATGTGGTGCAGCAACTCGCTCGTTCGCTGCAAGCCGATGGCGACAAGGAGCAGGCACAAAAAGTGCTGGCGTGGGGCCAGCGCCTGGGGGCAGCGACGCTTGAAGACAATGGCAGGCTGTTCGATGCCACGCCGTCCGGTCAGCTGCTGCAGTGGCTGGAGGCGCGCGATCCGAGCGCAGCTCAGGTCAAGGACATATCCCGGCACCTTGCGCGTCATGCCGGTGGTCCGACGTTCGGCATTCTGTTGCTGGACCTGGAAGCCGATATTCACAAGCTGCAGGCGACCTTCGACAGCATCATGAATAGCTACTGCCGTGCGTTCAAGATCGTCGTCTTCACCACCGGCGATCTGCCGGCCGAAACCACGCTGAAAAATACGCTGCATTTCGTCAAGGTCAACGAAAGCAATTATGTCGACAAGATCAATCAAGTCGCCGAGCAGACTGACTGCGATTGGTTGATGTTGGCCGAAGCGGGTGATGAGTTGACGCCGAGCGGCCTGTACCAGGCGAGTCTGGAACTGCTGGGCGAGAAAGAGATTCGTGCCGTGGCCATGGATGAATTCCAGCGACAGGAGAACGGCACGTTGACCGGTGTCTTCCGTCCAGGCTTCAATCTCGATCTGTTGCAAAGTTACCCTGGCGTGATGGCTCGTCATTGGCTGATCCGCCGGGAAGTGATGGTTGAAGCCGGTGGATTTGCGCGCGAATTCAAGAAGGCGCTGGAATTCGACCTGCTGCTGCGTTTGATCGAACAAGGCGGGCTTGATGGCTTCGCGCACCTGGCTGAGCCCCTGTTGATTTGCACTGCACCGCAACTGGAGGCCAGCACGGATGAGCGCAGGACGCTGTTACGTCACCTCGCCACCCGTGGCTACCAGGCCGATGTCGGCACACTGGTGCCGGGCACTCACAAAATCGACTACCGCTTCACCGAGCGCCCCATGGTCTCGGTTATCTTGCATGGCGTCAGCGATCTCGAGACTTTGCAACGCTGCATTCGCAGTATCCTGCAGCGCACTCGCTACCATCGTTACGAAGTGCTGCTGGCGGACGATTCGGCTTACTCGGCGGCTTTGGGCAACTGGCTGGACAGTCAGGGCCCGCACGCCAACCGGGTTCGTCTGTTCAGCGCTGAGACCGGCCTGTCAACGGCCAACCTGATCAACACCGCCAGCCAGCATGCTCAGGGTGAATACCTGGTGACCCTGGCAGCCGATGCGCAGGTGGTCAATGTCAACTGGATCGAGTCCTTGCTCAATCAGGTGCTTCGTCCGGAAGTCGGCGTGGCCGGTGCCAAACTGCTCGACGACCAAGGTTTTGTCACGCAGGCGGGTCTGATCCTGGGTTTCAACGGTTTGGTGGGTTCACCGTTCGTTGGCGAGTCGAAGACTGCAAATGGCTACATGAATCGCCTGGCCTTGGAGCAAAACTGCTCGGCCGTTTCCTTTGCCTGCCTGATGATTTCCAAGCAGCTGTTCGAAGCGGCTGATGGCATCGATGTCGAGCAGTTCGGCGAAGCGTTCGGTGATATCGACTTGTGCCTGCGTGTCGGCCAGGCCGGCTATCTGACTGTTTGGACGCCTCACGTACAGGTCATCCAGTCGGGCGTGCTGGCGCAGTCCGAAGTGGCTCGCCAGGCGTTCGGCGAGAAGTGGGCAGCGGTGCTCGGGCATGATCGTTTCTACAACAGGAACCTGTCCGTTGAAGGTAGCGGTTTCACACTTGGGCAAGTCATCAGCATTGACTGGTCTGAAGTCATGAAAGAGAAGGAGCAGGTATGAAAGTCTGCATTACCCACCGAGAAGCCTTTTATCACCTTCTCCGCGCAGTGTTTACCGCCTACGACAAACAGCCGCTGGTAGCTGAGCTGGGTGTACTGCGTGGTGAGAACGCGTTGAATCTATACAACGCGCTGAACCCCAGACACATGGTCCTGATCGATAGCTGGAGCCCCGCCGCCAACGACGCCTACAGCCCTTTTGATCAGTTGCCACCCTGGGTCGAGCCGGTCGAAAAATACGCTTACTACTACGGTGGCCCCATGTATGACATGGCCACTTACGACAAGCTGTATGAAGAGTGCCTGAACAGATTCAGCGACAAGGACAACGTGACGCTGATCCGTTCCGAGACGATTGCCGCCATCGACGACATTCAGCCGAGAACCGGTATCGATAAATTCGACCTGGTCTACATCGATGCCAATCATCAGTATGAGTACATCCTGCGTGACTTGATGTACTACCAGAACCTGGTGGCCGACGATGGCTTCATCCTGCTGAACGATTGCTGCCACAGTGTGCAGGGCACCAAGCAGAACCTGGGTGTGCTTGAAGCGATGAGCAGCTTCATCAAGCGATCGGACTTCATCCCCCTGGCGGTCAGCAGTACCGACTGGTCCGACGTGATTCTGGTTAGGAAAAACTCGATCATGGTGCAGCTCGTCGACATCGCGCTGACCAACTCGGACATTCCGTTTGTCGAGATCCCTCACCAGCTCATGCCGGCGGCCCGGGTTGTCTATGGCCAGCGACGGGTCAACCTGAGCTTCGCCTGATTCACCCTGATACAAAGCCCCGTTCGGGGCTTTGTTCATTCTGCGACAGCAACCTCTGGCCCATGGTCCGAGAAGCACGCAAAGTCAGCCCTTTCCTGCAGCATTGTTTCGTTTCGCAGGTGAAATATTACATTCATGCGCTTAACGGCGTGACGCATAGGTCATAAAGTGCATCTTCACTGTATTGTGTTCCTGGGTGCGGGCGATCAGTCCGCCTCCGGAAATCAACCATTTTGATGCGCCCCTGAGCTTTTTCGGGGTGAACCTAGTCGCTGTTTATGATCGGGAAGCCATAATGATTGGCATAAAAAGCATAGCGAGTTACGTGCCGGTGGCCGGCGTGGATAACTACGCTCAGGGTGCCAAATTCGCCAAGGATGAAGAGTTCATCCTGGGCAAGATTGGTTCGGCGTTCCTGCCGCGCAAAGGCGCTGAGCAGGAAACCTCGGACCTGTGTGTTGAAGCCGTCAACGCACTGTTTGCCAACAATCCTGATCTGAAGCGTGAGTCCATCGACGCGCTGATCGTCGTCACCCAGAATGGTGATGAGGAAGGCCTGCCCCACACCGCCGCAATCGTTCAAGATAAACTCGGCTTGCCTACGCATGTGGCTGCGTTCGACATTTCCCTGGGGTGTTCGGGTTATGTCTACGGCATCTACGCCATGAAAGGATTCATGGAAGCCGCTGGCTTGAAGAATGGTTTGCTGATCACCGCCGACCCTTACTCAAAAATCGTCGATCCGGAAGACCGCAATACCACCATGCTCTTCGGTGATGCCGCCACGGCTACCTGGATGGCGGACGACGCGTCCTGGCAGTTGGGGAAATCCAAGTTCGGCACCGACGGTTCTGGTGCACCACATCTGAAAGTCAGCGACGGTGTGTTCTTCATGAATGGTCGCCAGGTCTTCAACTTTGCGCTGTTGAAGGTGCCTGCGCACCTGCATGAGCTGCTTGACGAATCGGCCCTCCAAGCCAGCGACATCGACGCTTTCTGCATCCATCAGGGCAGTGCGGCCATTGTCGATGCCGTGGCGCGACGCTTTGAAGGCGAACCGGAGAAGTTCATCAAGGACATGGTCGAGACGGGTAACACGGTCTCTTCGAGCATTCCTTTACTGTTGGAAAAACACGTCCTGACGTCTGACTGGAGCCGCGTGGCCATCAGTGGATTCGGCGTGGGCCTGTCTTGGGGCTCTGCGATTCTCTATCGCGACTGATCATTCGAAGTTTTTTCATAGCGCTGCCGGCTTGCCGTCAGCGCTATTTTTTTGCCTGGATCTTTCTGTCGCGGCTTTTTTGGCGCCATTTTTTTATGCCGTACCAGTGGCAAGTCCTTGATTTACGGGGGATGGCAGTCTGCTAGTAATTTTTTTTAAAAAAGCCCTCAAGCAACCTGCCACGACGACGATAACTATTACGAAGGTTCTCTAGGCCATACCCGGCGGTTGCCAGGGCCGGAAGCCGCAGTACCCAACCAACGAGGAATTCGTCATGGCTTTAACAGTAAACACTAACGTTACATCGTTGAACGTTCAGAAAAACCTGAACAAGGCTTCCGATGCTCTGTCGACTTCGATGACCCGCCTGTCGTCCGGCCTGAAAATCAACAGCGCCAAAGACGACGCTGCTGGCCTGCAAATCGCTACCCGCATGACTTCGCAGATCCGTGGTCAGACCATGGCGATCAAGAACGCCAACGACGGTATCTCGATCGCTCAGACCGCTGAAGGCGCGATGCAGGAACAAACCAACATCCTGCAACGTATGCGTGAACTGGCTGTTCAATCCCGAAACGACAGCAACAGCTCCGACGACCGCGACGCTCTGAACAAAGAGTTCTCGCAGATGGCTGCCGAGCTGACCCGTATCGCCGGTTCGACCAACCTGAACGGTAAGAACCTGCTCGACGGTTCCGCCAGCACCATGACCTTCCAGGTGGGTTCCAACACTGGCAGCACCAACCAGATCACTCTGGACCTGACCGCCAAGTTCGACGCCGACAGCCTGGGTATCACCTCCGGTATCACCATTGCCGGTTCGGACAGCACTGTTGCCGAAACCAACTTCTCGGCAGCTGTTGGCGCGATCGACGACGCTCTGAAAACCATCAACTCCAGCCGTGCTGACCTCGGTGCTGCACAAAACCGTCTGACCAGCACCATCTCCAACCTGCAGAACATCAACGAAAACGCCAGTGCTGCACTGGGTCGCGTACAAGATACCGACTTCGCTGCTGAAACTGCACAGCTGACCAAGCAACAAACTCTGCAACAAGCTTCCACCTCGGTTCTGGCACAAGCCAACCAACTGCCATCCGCTGTACTGAAACTGCTTCAGTAATAGCCGGTGACTTTCGGCGGGGGAGTGCGCTTGTCGCGCTCTCTCGCTTTTTTGATTAAGTGAGGTGGTGGACATGGATATGAGCGTGAAGCTGAACTTGTCTTATCCTGCGGTCAAGCCGGCGACGTCTACTGCTGAAGCGGCTGCTGAAAAGCCTCAAGCCGATGTTGCAAAAGTGGCGTTGGTCAAGGATGAGTCCAAGGATGCAATGAGTGATCAGGACAAGCTTAAAACGGCTGTCCAGGAAATTGAAAAATTCGTTCAGTCGATAAAGCGTAACCTGGAGTTCTCGATTGACGAGCCTTCGGGCAAAGTTGTTGTTAAAGTCATTGCCAGTGATTCGGGTGAGGTGATCCGTCAGATCCCCAACGAAGAAGTCCTGAAGTTGGCTAATAGTTTGAATGACGCAAGCAGTCTGCTGTTCAGCGCCAAAGTCTGACAGCTGGCACGAAATTTGTTGCTATGTTCTTTTGGGCGTTGTAGTGGTCAAAAGACCGGCGAGACACTGAAGGGAGATCTACATGGCAAGTCCAATTCTACCGGGCACGGGTTTAGGTTCGGGCCTCGATACCGGTGCTATCGTCAAGGCACTGGTCAACGCTGACAAGGCGGCCAAGCAGGGTCAGATCGATCGTGGCACTACTACCAACACCGCGTCGATCTCCGGTGTCGGCACTTTGAAGTCTTTGCTCGCCACCTTCCAGGCGTCCATGAAGACTCTGGGCAACTCCACGGAGCCTCAGTTCACCGGTTTCGTTGCCACGTCGGCCGATACCAAGGTGCTGACCGCGACCGCCAACAATTCGGCTGTCAGCGGCATCTACAAGATTCACGTCGACGCGCTCGCGACCGGTTCGAAAGTGGCCACGCAGGCATTTGCCTCGGGTCCTACTGCGTCCGTGAATAGCGGTGCTGCCGGTGTTCTGACCATCACGCAGGGTACGCCCGACGGTGCCGACAAGACCTACAACCTTGACGTGCCGGCCGGTTCGACACTTGAGTCGGTCGCCAAGGCGCTCAACAGCAAATATCAATTCAGCGGCCTGAGCGCCAGCGTCGTGACGGATAACTTCGGCTCCCGTCTTGTGGTGAGTTCGGCAAACACCGGCGCGGGCAGCGATATTTCGCTTAGCGGTGTTGCTGGCCTGGAGGTCGATGGCAAGGCAGTGATGTCCACTACGCCGCCGTCGGCCACTTCGTCGGGTGCGGTCGGTGCGGTGGCGCAAGACGCCAAGTTCACACTGGACGGAATGCCGATCACGAGCCACACCAACAAGCTGGACAAGACGCTGTCGGGTTTGTCGATGACATTGACAGGCACTGGTGACACTCAGGTTGTCATTGGTGCCAACACTGACGGTCTGAAGGCTTCGATCCAGAAATTTGTCGATGCCTACAACGCCGTGGCCAATGCGATCACCTCGCTGACCAAGCCTTCGCTCGATGATGACGGCAATCCGACCATTGCGGCCGCATTGACCGGTGACTCGATGCCGCGCTCCATCATGGCGGCAATGCGCGGGCCGTTGGCTGAGACCGGTAATGGCGACAAGCTGACCGTGCTCTCGCAGTTGGGTATCACCACCGACCAGAAGACCGGTGCGCTGAACTTCGATTCCAACAAGTTCAACGCTGCCATGACCGACAAAAAGCTTGGCGGCGAAGTGCAGACCCTCTTCACGGGTGACAACGGCCTGCTGGCTCGCATGGACAAGGCCCTCACGCCTTACACTGAGACCGGTGGCATTCTCGACACCCGCACCACGGCGTTGAACAAGACCAAGACCAAGCTGGCGAACGACCAGTTGGCCCTGGATCGCCGCATTGAGTCCCTGACCGCCGTACTGACCAAAAAGTACAACGACATGGATACGCTGGTGGGCAAGCTGAAGGCCACTGCCAGCAACATCACTTCGATGTTCGAAGCGATGAACGCCCAGCAGAAGAACAGCTAACTCGCCAATAACGCCAAAAGCCCGGCAGCGTCGTCAAGCGCTCCGGGCTTTTGTGTTTGGTCATTAAAGTTTTTTGACGCGTCGTCGATACGCTGTTTATACGAACCACCGTTTTTTGATGAGGTAAAACATGAATCCAATGTTAGCCCTTCGCCAATACCAGAAGATTGGCGCGCAGGCGCAGACTTCCGAAGCCAGTCCTCACCGTCTCGTGCAGATGCTGATGGAGGGTGGGCTCGACCGTATCGCCCAAGCCAAGGGCGCGCTGGAGCGCAAGGACATTCCCGCCAGGGGAATTTTGATCGGCAAGGCCATCGGCATCATCGGTGGTCTTCTCGAAGGCCTGGACTTGGAAAATCAGTCGGAGTCAGTCGGCGAGCTGGCCAACCTGTACGAGTACATGATGAAGCGCCTGACCGAAGCCAATGCCAAAGCCGACGCTAAGATCCTCGACGAAGTCGCTGACCTGCTGCGCACGGTCAAGGACGGTTGGGATGCCATCGGCACGCCGGCTCCGCAGTTTTAAGGAGATCACCATGAGTCTTGTATTGCAGCGAATCGAAGAAACCCGTGAAGGCCTGGTCGATGCCCTGGCCAACCGAAACTGGGAAGCCATTGGTGAATTGGACCTGGCTTGCCGTTCCTGCATGGAAGACGTCTTGAGTGAGGCTTCGGTGGACGAGACGGCGTTGCGCGATAACCTTGAGGTGCTGCTGGGGGTCTACAAGCAGCTACTCGAGGCGGCAACGGGGGAGAGGCAGGCGATTGTTGACGAGATGTCGCAGATCCACCAAGCGCAGAACGCGGCGAAGGTATACCATCTGTTTGGTTAATTGAGCTCAGTTAATCCAAGCGAGTGCGCCATAAATTTGACTGTGCACGGTTTTTTGACTTAACTAGTGGCTGGTTGCAGATATCAGGCGTCTACAGGCATAACGTGTCTGCAAGCGTCGAGCTTGCCCCGCATTTTTCGGGCATTGAGTTGACTAGGGAAGTTGCTATTGCATGTGGCGTGAAACTAAAATTCTGCTGATCGATGACGATAGCGTCCGCCGCCGCGATATGGCGGTGATCTTAAATTTTCTCGGCGAAGAAAATTTACCCTGCGGTAGCCATGACTGGCAGCAGGCTGTCGGCTCTTTGTCATCAAGTCGTGAAGTGATCTGTGTCCTCATTGGCACGGTCAACGCCCCGGGCGCACTTCCGGGCTTGTTAAAGACACTCTCAACCTGGGATGAGTTCCTTCCAATTTTGTTGATGGGCGATAATTCTTCCATCGACCTGCCGGAAGACCAGCGTCGCCGAGTGCTTTCGACCCTTGAAATGCCGCCCAGCTACAGCAAATTGCTCGATTCACTGCACCGTGCGCAGGTCTATCGCGAGATGTACGACCAGGCCCGTGAGCGCGGTCGTCAACGCGAACCCAATCTTTTCCGCAGCCTCGTCGGCACCAGCCGGGCGATTCAACATGTCCGCCAAATGATGCAGCAGGTTGCCGACACCGACGCCAGCGTGCTGATTCTCGGCGAGTCCGGCACGGGCAAGGAAGTGGTCGCACGCAACCTCCACTACCATTCCAAGCGTCGTGAAGCGCCTTTCGTGCCCGTCAACTGCGGGGCGATCCCGGCCGAGTTGCTGGAAAGCGAATTGTTCGGTCATGAGAAGGGCGCCTTCACCGGCGCCATCACCAGCCGCGCCGGGCGTTTTGAACTGGCCAATGGCGGCACGCTGTTTCTCGACGAAATCGGCGACATGCCGCTGCCGATGCAGGTCAAGCTGCTTCGCGTTTTGCAGGAGCGCACCTTCGAGCGCGTGGGCAGCAACAAGACCCAGAGCGTCGACGTACGTATCATCGCGGCGACCCACAAGAATCTGGAAAGCATGATCGAGGTCGGCTCCTTCCGCGAAGACCTCTACTATCGCCTGAACGTTTTCCCGATCGAGATGGCACCGCTGCGTGAGCGTGTTGAAGACATCCCGCTGCTCATGAACGAGTTGATCTCGCGGATGGAGCACGAGAAGCGCGGTTCGATCCGTTTCAATTCTGCGGCGATCATGTCGCTGTGCCGTCACGGCTGGCCGGGCAACGTCCGAGAGTTGGCCAACCTGGTGGAACGCATGGCGATCATGCACCCGTATGGGGTGATCGGCGTGGTCGAGTTGCCGAAGAAATTCCGCTACGTCGACGATGAAGACGAGCAATTGGTCGACAGCCTGCGCAGCGACCTGGAAGAGCGTGTGGCGATCAATGGCCATACCCCGGACTTCGCTGCCGGCGCCATGCTGCCGCCGGAAGGCCTCGACCTCAAGGACTACCTCGGAGGTCTGGAGCAAGGCCTGATTCAGCAGGCGCTGGACGATGCCAACGGTATCGTCGCACGTGCTGCCGAGCGCCTGCGGATTCGTCGAACCACGCTGGTCGAGAAGATGCGCAAGTACGGCATGAGCCGCCGTGAAGGTGATGAACAGGCGGATGATTGACGCCCGTTTTTCAAGTCATTCATTTTACAGCGGTTTTTTTTAGGCACGGGTATTGCTAAGTCCCTCGCAACGTTCCGTTTCACTGACGGTCAGCCAAGCGAGAGAGCACGATGCCCCAAGCCGCCCAGATGTCTCCTGTCCCTGACGCTTCGGGGCACCCGTCCTCCGTAGAGCAGGCCAGTCGTCAAGGCCTTGAGCAGGCATTTGCGCTGTTCAGCCAGATGTCCAGCCAACTGACCGATTCCTACAGTCTGCTGGAAGCCCGGGTCACCGAACTCAAGGGTGAGCTGGCAGTGGTCAGTGCCCAGCGTATGCAGGAGCTGGCGGAAAAGGAACGCCTGGCCAATCGTCTGCAAAACCTCCTCGACCTGCTGCCCGGTGGCGTGATCGTCATTGACGCGCAAGGCATCGTGCGCGAAGCCAATCCCGCCGCTTGTGAATTACTCGGCTTGCCCCTGGAAGGTGAGTTGTGGCGCCACGTCATTGCCCGTTGCTTTGCCCCACGCGAAGACGACGGTCATGAAATTTCTCTGAAGGACGGTCGACGCCTGTCGATCGCGACCCGCTCGCTGGATGCCGAGCCGGGCCAGTTGGTGTTGCTCAATGACCTGACTGAAACCCGTCATCTGCAAGGTCAGTTGGCCCGCCACGAGCGCCTTTCGTCCCTCGGTCGGATGGTCGCGTCGCTTGCCCACCAGATTCGCACGCCGTTGTCTGCCGCACTGCTCTATGCCAGTCATCTCACCGAGCAAGAGTTGCCGGCCGCCACGCAGCAGCGTTTCGCCGGGCGCCTGAAGGAACGGCTGCATGAACTTGAGCATCAAGTGCGCGACATGCTGGTGTTTGCGCGCGGCGAACTGCCGCTGACCGATCGTGTCACGCCGAAGGTGTTGATGCAGTCACTTCAGTCGGCGGCTTCGGCGCATGTCCAGGGCCTCGCGATTCGCTGGCAGTGCGACAGCCATGTGGGGGAGTTGCTGTGCAATCGCGACACCCTGGTCGGTGCGCTGCTGAATCTGATCGAGAACGCCGTCCAGGCCAGTGCGGGCGACGTACGCCTCAAAGTCCATCTCTATGCCCGCGACAACACTTTGCGGGTGTCGGTCAGCGACAGTGGCAGCGGCATCGATGCCCAGGTGCTGGCACGTCTGGGAGAACCTTTTTTACCACTAAGGCGACCGGAACGGGCCTGGGCCTGACTGTGGTCAAGGCGGTGGCCCGTGCACATCAGGGAGAGTTGCACCTGCGCTCGCGACCCGGTCGGGGCACTTGTGCGCAGGTTGTCCTGCCACTTTTTTCCGGTGAAAGGCTCAGCGCTCTGGGAGCGGAGTGAAGGATATGGCTATCAAGGTTTTACTGGTCGAGGACGACCGCGCATTGCGCGAAGCGTTGGCCGATACATTGTTGCTGGCCGGACATGACTTCAAGGCAGTCGGTTCGGCTGAAGAGGCCCTGGATGCTGTAGGAGGAGAGGCCTTCAGCCTGGTGCTTAGCGACGTGAACATGCCGGGCATGGATGGGCACCAGTTGCTGGGCATGCTTCGAACGCGCCAGCCGCAATTACCGGTGTTGCTGATGACTGCGCACGGCGCGGTGGAGCGTGCGGTGGATGCGATGCGCCAGGGGGCGGTGGATTATCTGGTCAAGCCGTTTGAGCCCAAGGCGTTGCTGGATCTGGTCAGTCGTCATGCCCTGGGTAATGTGGGGGCGGGTGATAGCGAAGGTCCGATCGCCGTTGAGCCGGCCAGTGCACAATTGCTCGAACTGGCCGCGAGGGTGGCACGCAGTGATTCCACGGTGTTGATTTCCGGCGAGTCCGGCACCGGCAAGGAAGTGTTGGCGCGCTACATTCATCAGCACTCCCATCGAGGGAGCCAGCCGTTCATTGCGATCAACTGTGCGGCGATCCCTGACAACATGCTCGAGGCGACGCTGTTCGGTCACGAAAAGGGATCGTTTACCGGCGCCATCGCGGCGCAGGCCGGCAAGTTCGAGCAGGCAGACGGCGGGACCATCCTGCTCGACGAGATTTCGGAAATGCCCCTGGGGCTCCAGGCCAAGTTGCTGCGCGTGTTGCAGGAGCGAGAAGTCGAGCGAGTGGGGGCGCGCAAGCCCATCACGCTGGACATTCGTGTAGTGGCGACCACCAACCGCGATCTGGCCGGGGAAGTCGCGGCAGGGCGGTTCCGTGAAGATCTCTATTATCGTCTTTCGGTATTTCCGCTGGCCTGGCGTCCGCTCCGTGAGCGTACCGCCGATATCCTGCCGTTGGCCGAGCGTCTTCTGGTCAAGCACGTCAATAAAATGAAGCACGCTGCTGCAAGACTGTCGCCTGAGGCCCGGGCGTGTCTGGTGGGGTACCCGTGGCCGGGTAACGTGCGCGAGTTGGATAACGCGATACAGCGTGCATTGATTCTGCAGCAAGGAGGGTTGATCCAGCCCCAGGATTTCTGTCTTGCCGGGCCTGTCGCCTGTGCACCGTTGTCGGCCGCAGCGCCATCGCCGGTGCGTGCGGTGGGGGTCGATGCAGAGTCGGCGGGTGCGCTGGAGGATGATCTGCGCCGTCGAGAGTTCCAGATGATCATCGACACGCTGCGCGCCGAGCGCGGGCGCCGCAAGGAGGCTGCCGAGCGTTTGGGTATCAGCCCTCGCACCCTGCGGTACAAGCTGGCGCAGATGCGGGACGCCGGGATGGATGTCGAGGCCTATCTGTTTGCCAGTTGAGAATTGCCGTCGGGTAGGGGATTTGTTGAAGTTCCCCCGGAGCTGGCACCCTTGTTGCTAACACCTTGGTATCGCTGAGCGAGTGTCAAAAAAACGCGTGCCGCCATTGAGAGTAGAACATGAGCCAAGGTATTGAATTTAATCGATTGATGCTGGATATGCGCGCCATGCAAATGGACGCCATGTCTGCGCAGAAATCGACTGCCGCCGTCCCTGAAATGAGTGGCAGCAGTTTTTCCGACATGCTCGGTCAGGCCGTCAATAAAGTGAACGATACCCAACAGGCCTCCAGCCAGTTGGCCACGGCTTTTGAAATCGGCAAGAGCGGCGTCGATTTGACGGACGTGATGATCGCCTCGCAAAAGGCCAGCGTGTCTTTCCAAGCCTTGACCCAAGTGCGTAACAAGCTGGTTCAAGCCTATCAAGACATCATGCAGATGCCGGTTTAAGGACGAGATTGAGTCATGGCAGAAGCAGTCGCCGATAACGTTCCGGCCAAGGCCACTCCGATAGACGGCAAACCGCCGCTGTTCGGCTTGTCCTTTCTGGAAAACCTCTCCGAGATGACCATGTTGCGTCAGGTGGGCCTGTTGGTCGGCCTGGCTGCGAGCGTGGCGATTGGCTTCGCCGTGGTGTTGTGGTCCCAGCAGCCGGATTATCGGCCTCTGTACGGCAGCCTTGCCGGTATGGATGCCAAGCAGGTCATGGACACCCTGGCGGCCGCCGACATTCCCTACACCGTGGAGCCGAACTCCGGTGCCTTGCTGGTCAAGGCCGATGACGTTTCGCGTGCACGTTTGAAACTCGCGGCTGCGGGTGTCACCACCGGCGACGGTAACATCGGCTTCGAGATTCTCGACAAGGAACAGGGCCTTGGCACCAGTCAGTTCATGGAAGCGACCCGTTATCGTCGCGGCCTGGAAGGTGAGCTGGCGCGGACCATCTCCAGCCTGAACAACGTCAAGGGTGCCCGTGTGCACCTGGCGATCCCGAAAAGTTCGGTGTTCGTGCGCGATGAGCGCAAGCCCAGTGCTTCGGTTCTGGTCGAACTGTATTCGGGCCGCTCACTGGAGCCTGGTCAGGTCCTGGCCATCGTCAATCTGGTGGCGACCAGCGTTCCTGAGTTGAGCAAGTCGCAGATCACGGTGGTCGACCAGAAAGGCAACCTGCTCTCGGATCAGGCGGAAAACTCCGAGCTGACCGTGGCCGGCAAGCAATTCGATTACAGTCGCCGGATGGAAAGCATGCTGACCCAGCGTGTGCATAACATCCTGCAACCGGTCCTGGGTAACGATCGTTACAAGGCCGAAGTGTCGGCCGACGTGGACTTCAGTGCTGTCGAATCCACTTCCGAGCAATTCAACCCCGACCAGCCGGCGCTTCGCAGCGAGCAGTCGGTCAACGAACAACGCACCGCCAGCAATGGCCCACAAGGTGTGCCGGGTGCCCTGAGCAACCAGCCACCGGCACCGGCTTCCGCGCCTCAGACCACGGGCGGGGCGACTGCCCAGGCGGGCATGGTGCAGCCAGGTCAGCCTTTGCTGGACGCCAACGGTCAGCAAATCATGGATCCTGCGACCGGTCAGCCAATGCTGGCGCCGTACCCGGCGGACAAGCGTCAACAGTCGACCAAGAACTTCGAGCTCGACCGTTCCATCAGCCATACCAAGCAGCAACAGGGCCGCTTGAATCGCCTCTCGGTGTCGGTGGTCGTGGACGATCAGGTCAAGGTCAACGCGGCCAACGGCGAAACCACCCGTGCGCCGTGGACCGCCGACGAATTGGCGCGCTTCACCCGTCTGGTCCAGGATGCCGTCGGCTTCGATGCCAGTCGTGGTGACAGCGTCAGCGTGATCAACATGCCGTTTTCGGCTGATCGCGGTGAAGTGGTCGCCGATATTCCTTTCTACTCTCAGCCTTGGTTCTGGGACATCGTCAAACAGGTGCTGGGTGTGTTGTTCATCCTGGTGCTGGTGTTCGGCGTACTGCGCCCGGTGCTCAACAACATCACCGGTGGTGGCAAGGGCAAGCAACTGGCCGGCATCGGCAGCGACGTGGAGCTCGGCGGCATGGGCGGCCTGGATGGCGAACTGGGCAACGATCGCGTCAGCCTCGGCGGCCCGACCAGTATCCTGCTGCCGAGCCCGAGCGAAGGCTATGACGCACAATTGAACGCAATCAAGAGTTTGGTGGCAGAAGACCCGGGCCGTGTGGCCCAGGTCGTGAAAGAGTGGATTAACGCAGATGAGTGATAACCGAGCCGTTGCCGCCAAACTGACCCGGGTCGACAAAGCCGCGATTCTGCTGCTGTCCCTGGGCTCTACCGACGCTGCCCAAGTATTGCGCCATATGGGCCCCAAAGAAGTTCAGCGCGTTGGTGTGGCCATGGCGCAGATGGGGAACGTGCATCGCGAGCAGGTCGAGCAGGTCATGAGCGAATTCGTCGACATCGTCGGCGACCAGACCAGCCTGGGCGTCGGTTCCGACGACTACGTGCGCAAAATGCTCACCCAGGCTCTGGGTGAAGACAAGGCCAACGGCCTGATTGACCGCATCCTGCTGGGCGGCAACACCAGTGGTCTCGACAGCCTGAAGTGGATGGAGCCGCGAGCCGTCGCCGACGTGATCCGTTACGAGCACCCGCAGATCCAGGCGATCGTGGTGGCGTACCTCGACCCGGACCAGGCCGGTGAAGTGCTGGGTAACTTCGATCACAAGGTGCGTCTGGACATCATTCTGCGAGTTTCCTCGCTCAATACCGTGCAGCCGGCCGCCTTGAAGGAACTCAACCAGATTCTCGAGAAACAGTTCTCCGGCAACTCGAATGCCTCGCGCACCACCCTGGGTGGCATCAAGCGCGCGGCGGACATCATGAACTTCCTCGACAGCTCGATCGAAGGCCAGCTCATGGACTCGATCCGCGAAGTCGACGAAGACCTGTCCGGTCAGATCGAAGACCTCATGTTTGTATTCAACAACCTGGCCGATGTCGATGACCGCGGTATTCAGGCGTTGCTGCGCGAGGTGTCTTCCGACGTACTGGTCCTGGCCCTCAAGGGCTCGGACGAAGGCGTCAAGGAAAAGATCTTCAAGAACATGTCCAAGCGTGCTGCCGAACTGCTGCGCGACGACCTGGAGGCCAAGGGCCCGGTGCGCGTCAGCGACGTGGAAACTGCACAGAAGGAAATCCTCACCATTGCTCGCCGTATGGCCGAAGCCGGAGAAATCGTTCTCGGCGGGAAGGGCGGCGAAGAGATGATCTAAGTTCACTATGTCGTCCAAACATGATGAGTCCAACACCGACCTGATCCGTGCCAAGGATGTCGGTGGTTTTGATGTCTGGTCGTTGCCCAGTTTCGACCCGCATGTACCGGAGCCGGAACCCGAGCCGGAGCCAGAACCGCCCGAAGTCGAGGAGGTGCCGCTGGAAGAAGTCCAGCCACTGACGCTCGAGGAGCTCGAAGCCATTCGCCAAGAGGCTTACAACGAAGGCTTTGCGACTGGCGAAAAAGAGGGTTTTCACAGCACCACGCTCAAGGTCCGTCAGGAGGCCGAGGCGGCCCTGACGCCGAAGATCGCGGCGCTGGAACAACTGATGGTCAATTTGTTCGAGCCGATTGCCGAACAGGACACGCAGATCGAAAAGTCCCTGGTCGACCTCGTGCAGCACATCGCCCGTCAGGTGATTCAGCGCGAACTGGCCATAGACTCTACGCAGATCGAACACGTCATGCGTGATGCCCTCAAGCTGTTGCCCCTGGGCGTGAACAATGTGCGGCTGTACATCAATCCGCAGGACTTCGAACAGGTCAAGGCCCTGCGCGAGCGCCATGAGGAAACCTGGCGCATCGTCGAGGACGAAGCCTTGCTGCCGGGCGGTTGCCGCGTCGAGACCGAGCACAGTCGTATCGATGCCACCATCGAAACCCGCGTTGCCAGGGTCATGGACAAACTGTTCGATCAGTTGCATGACCAAGCCTTGCATCCCGCAGCGCCGGATCTGAGCCTGGAGTTGCCGATCACGCCAGCGCCTGAACCCGGGCCGGAAGAACCCGATGCGCCTTGACCGTACCAGCTTCGCCAAGCGCCTGGGCAGTTACTCCGAGGCCACGGAGCTGGCTGGCGCGCCAATTCTTGAAGGCCGTCTACTTCGCATGGTCGGGCTGACCCTCGAAGCCGAGGGTTTGCGCGCCGCCATGGGCAGCCGCTGCATGGTCATCAACGATGACAGTTATCATCCGGTGCAGGTTGAAGCCGAGGTCATGGGCTTCTCCGGCAGCAAGGTCTTCCTGATGCCCGTCGGCAGCGTAGCCGGCATTGCACCCGGCGCACGCGTGGTACCGCTGGCGGATACCGGTCGTTTACCGATGGGTATGAGCATGCTGGGGCGGGTGCTCGACGGTGCCGGCCGTGCGCTGGACGGCAAGGGCGGCATGAAGGCCGAAGACTGGGTGCCGATGGACGGCCCGACGATCAACCCGCTCAAGCGTCATCCGATCAGCGAACCGCTGGACGTGGGCATTCGTTCCATCAACGGTTTGTTGACCGTCGGTCGCGGCCAGCGTCTCGGTCTGTTCGCCGGTACGGGCGTGGGCAAGAGTGTGCTGCTGGGCATGATGACGCGCTTCACCGAGGCCGACATCATTGTCGTCGGGTTGATCGGTGAGCGGGGTCGTGAGGTCAAGGAGTTCATCGAGCACATTCTCGGTGAAGAAGGCCTCAAGCGCTCGGTAGTGGTGGCGTCTCCGGCGGACGATGCGCCGCTGATGCGCATGCGTGCAGCCATGTATTGCACGCGGATCGCCGAATATTTTCGTGACAAGGGCAAGAATGTCCTGTTGCTCATGGACTCGCTGACCCGTTTCGCCCAGGCCCAGCGGGAAATTGCCCTGGCCATCGGCGAACCGCCCGCGACCAAGGGTTACCCGCCCTCGGTGTTCGCCAAATTGCCCAAACTGGTGGAGCGCGCCGGTAATGCCGAGAAGGGTGGTGGCTCGATCACTGCGTTCTACACGGTATTGTCCGAAGGCGATGACCAGCAGGACCCGATCGCCGATTCGGCGCGGGGCGTGCTCGATGGCCACATCGTCCTGTCCCGGCGCTTGGCGGAGGAAGGACATTACCCGGCCATCGATATCGAAGCGTCCATCAGCCGGGTGATGCCGTCGGTGGTGTCGCCGGAACACATGACCCGCGCGCAGTATTTCAAGCAACTGTGGTCGCGTTATCAGCAAAGTCGCGACCTCATCAGCGTCGGCGCCTACGTCGCCGGTGGTGACCGGGAAACCGACCTGGCGATTTCCCTGCAGCCACAATTGGTCAAATACCTGCGCCAAGGGCTCAACGACAGCATCAGCCTGGGTGAGAGCGAAGCCTACCTCGGCTCGATCTTCGCGCCTGCGGCGGGCGGTTAATCGGTCATGGCACAAAGTCGGGCTGGGCGCCTGGCGCCCGTGGTCGAAATGGCCGAGAAAGAGGAGAAAACGGCCGTCCAGCGTCTGGGGCATTTTCAAGGCCAGGTGCGTTTGGCCGAGAGCAAGCTCGCTGACCTCGAGGCCTTCCGTCTCGATTATCAGGAGCAATGGATCATTCGTGGCAGCAGTGGTGTTTCGGGCCAATGGTTGCTCGGTTATCAGGGCTTTCTGGCGCAACTGGGCGTGGCGATTGACCAGCAGCGCCAAAGCCTGGCCTGGCATCAGAACAATCTGAACAAGGCTCGGGAAACCTGGCAACAGGCCTACGCCCGGGTCGAGGGCTTGCGCAAGCTGGTGCAGCGCTACGCCGATGAAGCCCGGCAACTGGAAGACAAGCGCGAGCAGAAGCTGTTGGATGAGTTGTCCCAGCGGTTGCCGCGAGAGCATCCTTACTGAGTCACGTTTTTATCCTGTAGGAACGGGCTCGCCCACCAAGGCGTCCTTGATAACACCAAGACTCAGCCCTTGCCCCCACCTGCACCAAGTGCTAAACCTTGTACAACATTGTTCAATAATGACAAGGAAGCCGTCCAATGTCAGTCGTTACTGAAGTCTCTCCCGATGGGCAAAAACTGACGATATCGATCAAGGGACGATTCGATTTCGCCAAGCATCAGGCGTTTCGCGAGTCCTATGAGCACTTGCATCCAAAGCCCGACTTTTTTGAAGTGAACCTGAAAGACGCCACCTACCTCGACAGTTCGGCGCTTGGCATGCTGTTGTTGCTGCGCGATCACGCGGGTGGCGAGAATGCCGAAATCAGGTTGACCCATGCCAATACGGATGTGCGCAAAATTCTCGCCATCTCCAATTTCGAACAGATCTTCGACGTGGTGTGAGTGTCGTGCAGCCGATGTTCGAAACGTTGACGATACTGATCGCCGAAGACAGCGCGGCCGATCGCATGTTGTTGTCCAGCATTGTCCGCCGTCAGGGCCACGAAGTGCTGACGGCGTCGAACGGCGCGCAAGCAGTCGAAGCATTTCGTCAGCAGCGACCACAACTGGTGTTGATGGATGCGATGATGCCAGTCATGGATGGCTTTGAAGCTGCGCGGCAGATCAAGGCCCTGGCCGGGGAGACCCTCGTACCGATCATTTTCCTGACGTCGCTCAGCGAAAGCGAGGCCTTGGCTCGCTGCCTGGAGGCTGGGGGTGACGACTTTCTGGCAAAACCCTACAACCAGGTGATCCTCGCCGCCAAAATCAAGGCGATGGACCGCTTGCGCCGGTTACAGGCGACGGTACTGGAGCAGCGTGACCAGATTGCCAGGCACCACGATTATCTGCTCAACGAGCAACGCGTGGCCAAGGCAGTGTTCGACAAGGTCGCTCATTCCGGTTGTCTGAACGCCCCCAACATCCGCTATCTGCAATCGCCCTATGCATTGTTCAACGGCGACTTGCTGTTGGCAGCGTTCACCCCGGCCGGCGACATGCATGTATTGCTGGGAGATTTTACCGGCCATGGCTTGCCCGCTGCCGTCGGGGCCATGCCTTTGGCGGAAGTTTTCTATGGGATGACTGCCAAGGGCTATGGTCTGGCGGAAACCCTGCGGGAAATGAACGCCAAGCTCAAGCGCATACTGCCGGTCGACATGTTTTGTTGTGCGACGCTGCTGAACCTGAGTTTTCAGCGGGGCTCGGTGGAAGTGTGGAATGGCGGGATGCCAGACGGTTATCTGCACAGCGTTGCCAGCAACGAGCGCACGCCGTTGAAGTCTCGATATCTGCCGCTTGGCGTACTGAGTCCGCACGCCTTTGATGACCGGACCGAGGTGTACCCGATGGCCGTGGGTGACCGGGTCTTCCTGTTGTCCGACGGGGTCATCGATACCTGTGACGCCAACGAACACCTGTTTGGGGTCGAGCGTTTGCAGCAAGTGTTTGCCGCCAACTGCGATCCGGATCGCCTGTTCGAAGAGATCGAACAGGCGTTGCGGGATTTTCGCGGTGAGGCTCGCGATGACGTGAGCATGGTCGAAGTGAGTCTGTTGCAAGCGGCTCAACTGACACTGCCGGCACCCGTTTATTCAGACAGTGGCCAGTCCTGTCCGTTGGATTGGTCGGTGAGTTTCGAGTTTCGTGCCGCTACCCTCAAGCGCTTTAATCCGTTGCCGTACCTGCTGCAATTGCTGCTGGAGGTTCACGGTTTGCGCGGCCAGAGCGGAGCGCTCTACAGCGTGCTCGCGGAGTTGTACTCCAATGCCCTGGAGCACGGCGTGCTGGGGCTTGACTCAAGTCTCAAGCGCGACGCCTGCGGATTTGCCCGCTATTACCAAGAGCGCAATGTGCGTCTGGAAGCGTTGCAGGAAGGTTATGTTCGGGTGCATTTGCAGGTGGTGCCAAAGGAGGAGGGTGGCCGTCTGACCGTTCGGGTCGAGGACAGTGGCAAGGGGTTTGATGTGGAGCGAGTCATGGCTCGTCCGGTTGACGGTATCCGTTTGTCGGGTCGTGGCGTCAGTTTGATCCGCCAGTTAGGGCGTAATGCAAACTGGTCCGACGATGGTCGTACCGCCTGCGTGGAGTTTTTCTGGGACGCTCTGGCATAATCCACGCATTCTTGATCAAGGAGTGAACAAGTGGCTGACAAACACCTGAATCGCGACGTCCTCAGCTCGTTGCAAGAGGTCATGGGCGAAGAGTATCCAACGTTGCTCGATACGTTCCTGGCCGATTCCGAAGTACGCCTGAGCCAGTTGCACGAGACTGGCGATGCCGAAGCACTCGGCGCCACTGCGCACAGTTTCAAAGGCAGTTGCAGCAATATGGGCGCGACCCGTCTGGCACAGCTATGCCATGAACTTGAACAGCGCAGCAAACAGAAGCCACTGCAAGGCATCGAGAGGCTGGTCGGCGAGATCAATGGCGAATTTGCCGTTATTCGCCCTCTCTATGAGGCGGAGCGCAGACGCTCCCTCAATTCGACCGTTCAGCGTTTTTAAATCGGGTTTGCCAAAACTGGCTCAACCTTTGCAGCATTCTGGGGACTGTACCTACGATTCCAGTGCAGCGGAGACCGTTTCATGCCCGTTACCCCCAATATTCTTCTTCAAGCCACTGCGCAGGCCAAGACTCAGGCCGCTTCCGCCAATTCATCGGCGCTGACCGCAGAGACCGGGGACAAGGCGTCCAGCTTCGCTCAGGTCTACGCCAATCAGTCTCAGAACAAGTCCTTCGCTGCGGTTGATGTCCCGGCGAAACCGCTTCGGGACAAGGTCCCGGAAAAGACCGCAGACACCGCCAGCAAAAAGGATGTCGCCGACAAGAAGTCTGCCGCCCCGGAACCGACGGTTGCCGATAGCGGCAAATCCTTGCCCGCCGACAAACCGGCGGCTAACGGCGACACGGCTGCCAGTGATGACGTGACGAATGCGGCTCCTGCGGCCGAGGCCCCAGTCGCTGACGCCGCGCCGGCTGATCCGACCCTCGATCCTGCCTTGTTGCAGGTAGCGTTGCCGGTGGTCACCGAGCCAGCGCCACAAGCAGCACCGGTGGTGGTCACGGTGCAGCCTCAGGTTGAAGCGCCTGTCGCTGCCGCGGTGGTGACTGCGCAGCAGCCTGCGGTCGCGGCTGAAAGTGATTTCGATCCAGAGGCAGACCCGCTCGACGCATTGCCAGCAGTGCGCATGGCCATGGAGCAGGGTGGCCATATTTCCGCCGCCAGTCAGGCACAGCCCAAGGCTGCACCGACGTCCGCCCAAGCGCAGTCGGACGGTGAGCCGACCTCGGCGCAGAACTTCGCCGCCGGTATGGCGAGCATGCTCGACGTGCAGGCTGACAAAGACAGCACCAGCCAGGGTGGGGAGAAGGCGTTCAGCGGTCTGATCAGTGACGGGCTCAAGGACTTGAAGTCCGCCACCAGTGATACCCGCGTCGACGATTTCGCCAACCGTCTGGCGGCGCTGACCCAGGCTGCTACGCCGAAAACCGCCAACGCGTTGCCGGTGAATCAGCCTATTGCCATGCACCAGAACGGCTGGACCGAGGAAGTCGTGAATCGGGTCATGTACCTGTCCAGCGCCAATCTCAAGGCGGCCGACATCCAGTTGCAACCCGCCGAGCTGGGGCGGCTCGATATCCGCGTCAACATGGTTCCGGATCAGCAAACACAGGTGACGTTCATGAGCGCTCATCCAAGCGTTCGCGAAGCGCTGGACGGCCAGATGCACCGCCTGCGCGATATGTTTGCGCAGCAGGGCATGGGCCAGGTTGATGTCAACGTCTCTGACCAGTCCCGAGGTTCGCAGCAGGGGCAGGAGCAGGCTCAACAAAGCCAGAGCGGGCGCGCGACGTCCAATGGTGGGCGAATTGATGCGTCGGAAGACGAGCTTGCAACCGGCATCGCCGAAGCCGCCGCAACGGCGACGAGTGTGATTGGCACCAGTGCGGTCGATTATTACGCCTGATCCCTAGTGATCCCCGAGTAGGAGCGAGCTTGTCGAGGCGTCGAACCGTCGCGACAAGCTCGCTCCTACAGTTGTTTGTGCTATCCGGTGGAAGGTTCTGGCATAACACTTGCTCTCCCCAATCCGTGCGACTGTGAACCCCCGAATAGTGACGGATTATTGGCATGGCGAAGAGCGAAGCTGCAGCAGTAAAAGACCCCGCAACCAAAGGCAAACTCAAGCTGATCATCGCGGGCGTGGTGGCTTTGCTGCTGGCGATTGGCTTGTCGGTGGGCGCCACCTGGTACTTCATGCACAGTGCCCAGAGCAAGCCGCAAGCCCCGGTTGATGCCGCCCCGGTTGGCAAACAGGCGGCGGTGTTCGAGGCGATGGCGCCGGCCTTCGTGGCCAACTACAACCAGAACGGTCGCCAGCGCTACATGCAGGTGAGCATCACCATGCAGGCGCGCAGCCAGGCTGATCTGGATGCCCTCAAGGTGCACATGCCGGTCATCCGCAACAACCTCGTCATGCTGTTCTCCGGGCAGGATTTCGCGACCCTGGCATCGCCGGTCGGTCAGGAAATGCTGCGCCAGAAGGCTACGGCCAGCGTCCAGGAAGTGGCGCAGAAAGAACTCGGCAAAGTGGTCATCGAACAGTTGCTTTTCACCAATTTCGTACTGCAGTAGGAACACGACATGGCCGTGCAAGACCTGCTGTCCCAGGATGAGATCGACGCGCTGTTGCATGGTGTCGACGATGGTCTGGTACAGACCGATACCGCTGCCGATCCCGGTAGCGTCAAAAGCTATGACCTGACCAGCCAGGATCGCATCGTCCGTGGACGCATGCCGACCCTGGAAATGATCAACGAGCGTTTTGCCCGCTACACGCGTATCAGCATGTTCAACATGTTGCGTCGCTCGGCGGACGTGGCGGTCGGTGGTGTGCAGGTGATGAAGTTCGGCGAATACGTGCACTCGCTGTACGTACCGACCAGCCTCAACCTGGTCAAGATCAAGCCCTTGCGCGGCACCGCGTTGTTCATTCTCGACGCCAAGCTGGTGTTCAAGCTGGTGGACAACTTCTTCGGCGGCGACGGCCGCCACGCAAAGATCGAAGGGCGTGAGTTCACCCCGACCGAACTGCGTGTGGTGCGCATGGTGCTGGAGCAGGCCTTCGTCGATTTGAAGGAAGCCTGGCAGGCGATCATGGAAGTGAACTTCGAGTACATCAACTCGGAAGTGAACCCGGCCATGGCCAACATCGTCGGGCCGAGTGAGGCCATCGTGGTGTCAACCTTCCACATCGAACTCGATGGCGGTGGCGGCGACCTGCACGTGACCATGCCGTATTCGATGATCGAGCCGGTGCGCGAAATGCTCGATGCCGGCTTCCAGTCCGACCTCGACGACCAGGACGAGCGCTGGGTCAATGCCCTGCGTCAGGACGTGCTGGATGTCGACGTGCCAATCGGCGCCACGGTTGCCCGCCGCCAGTTGAAGCTGCGCGACATTCTGCACATGCAGCCGGGGGACATCATCCCGGTGGAAATGCCCGAAGACATGATCATGCGCGCCAACGGCGTGCCGGCCTTCAAGGTCAAGATGGGCTCCCATAAGGGCAACCTCGCGTTGCAAGTGATCGAGCCGATCGAGCGCCGATAAGCGGCGCTCCCACCTATTTGCTATTAACTGACGGCAGCCCGCGAAGAGGTTGCCTGCCGAGGACACATGATGGCTGACGAAATGAATACCCAGGACGACCAGGCACTGGCTGATGAATGGGCTGCGGCCCTGGAGGAAACCGGTGAAGGTGGCCAGGACGACATCGACGCGCTGCTCGCGGCAGATGCGGCCAGTACTTCATCCAACCGTCTGCCGATGGAAGAGTTTGGCAGCGTGCCGAAGAACAACGAACCGGTGAGTCTGGAAGGTCCGAACCTGGATGTGATCCTCGACATCCCGGTGTCGATTTCCATGGAAGTGGGCAGCACCGACATCAACATCCGCAACCTCCTGCAGCTCAACCAGGGTTCTGTGATCGAGCTTGATCGCCTGGCGGGCGAGCCGCTGGACGTGCTGGTCAACGGCACGCTGATCGCCCATGGCGAGGTGGTGGTGGTCAACGAAAAGTTCGGCATCCGCCTGACTGACGTGATCAGCCCAAGCGAACGCATCAAGAAGTTGCGCTGAGTGAAAAAGGTTCTGGGTTCCTTGTTGCTGCTGGCGCTGTCGTCCGCGGCGCTGGCGGCCGAGCCTGCGGCAACCGCTGCTGCGGCACCGGCTGTCAGTGGTGGTGTCGCGGGGCAACTGACGCAGTTGGTGCTCGGTCTGCTGCTGGTGCTGGGGTTGATCTTCTTCCTCGCCTGGTTGTTGCGCCGGGTCCAGCAAGCCGGGCCCGCCGGCAAAGGGCAGGTGATCGAGTTGATCGGTTCCCGTGCGCTGGGTCCGCGGGATCGTCTGATGCTGGTGCAGGTGGGTAATGAGCAGATTCTGCTTGGCCTGAGCCCAGGTACCATCACGGCGTTGCATGTGCTCAAGGAGCCAGTGCAGGTGCCTGTTACCGAAAACGCCACCCCGGAGTTTGCCCAGCGTCTGATGGAGCTGATGGGCAAGGATCAGAAGGATAAGAAGTAATGGGTGCGCTACGCATCGTCTTGACGCTGGCACTGATGCTGGCGGCGCCGCTGGCCTTCGCCGCCGATCCGTTGTCGATTCCGGCCATCACCCTGGGTACCAATGCCGAGGGTGCGCAGGAGTATTCGGTCAGCCTGCAGATTCTGCTGATCATGACCGCGCTGAGCTTCATTCCAGCGTTCGTCATGCTGATGACCAGTTTCACTCGGATCATCATTGTCTTCTCGATCCTGCGCCAGGCCCTGGGTTTGCAGCAAACGCCGTCGAACCAGATCCTCACCGGCATGGCGCTGTTCCTGACCCTGTTCATCATGGCGCCGGTATTCGACCGGGTTAACCAGGATGCCTTGCAGCCGTATCTGGCAGAAAAACTCACTGCGCAGGACGCGGTGGCCAAGGCCCAGGTGCCGATCAAGGACTTCATGCTCGCCCAGACCCGCAGCAGCGACCTGGAACTGTTCATGCGCCTGTCCAAGCGTACGGACATCGCGACGCCGGATCAGGCGCCTTTGACCATTCTCGTGCCGGCGTTCGTCACGTCTGAGCTGAAAACTGCGTTCCAGATCGGTTTCATGATCTTCATTCCGTTCCTGATCATCGACCTGGTGGTGGCCAGTGTGCTGATGGCCATGGGTATGATGATGCTGTCGCCGCTGATCATTTCCCTGCCGTTCAAGATCATGCTGTTCGTGCTGGTGGATGGTTGGGCATTGATCATCGGAACCCTGGCGAGCAGCTTCGGCGGTGTCTCGCCATGACGCCGGAAGTTGCGGTAGACATCTTCCGGGAGGCGTTGTGGCTGACCACCATGATGGTGGCGGTGCTGGTGATTCCCAGCCTGCTGGTCGGCCTGCTGGTGGCGATGTTCCAGGCTGCCACGCAGATCAACGAACAGACACTGAGCTTTCTGCCGCGCCTGCTGGTGATGCTGGTCACCTTGATCGTGGCCGGTCCATGGCTGGTGCAGACCTTCATGGAATACATTATCCAGCTTTACCACAACATTCCGCTGGTCATCGGTTAAGCCATGTCGTCTCTGCTGCAACTGACCGATACCCAGATCAGTACCTGGGTGGCGACGTTCATGCTGCCGCTGTTTCGCGTCGGGTCCATGTTGATGGTCATGCCGGTGTTCGGTACCAAGATGGTACCCACGCGAGTGCGCCTGTACTTCGCCCTGGCGATCACCTTCGTGATTGTCCCCGCGCTGCCGCCCATGCCGGCGGTGAGTCCGCTTGATTTGAGCGGTCTGCTGTTGATTGCCGAGCAGATTCTTATCGGCGCCGTCCTCGGGTTTTCCCTGCAGTTATTCTTCCAGGCCTTTGTGGTGGCCGGGCAGATCGTGGCGGTCCAGATGGGTATGGGCTTCGCCTCCATGGTCGATCCTACCAACGGTGTGTCCGTGGCAGTGATCGGGCAGTTCTTCACCATGCTGGTGACGCTGTTGTTCTTGTCCATGAACGGCCATCTGGTGGTCTTCGAAGTGCTGACCGAAAGCTTCACTACGCTGCCGGTCGGCGGTGGGTTGATGGTCAATCATTTCTGGGAGCTGGCCGGCAAGCTGGGTTGGGTGCTCGGTGCCGCACTGATGCTGGTATTGCCGGCAATTACCGCGCTGCTGGTGGTCAATATCGCGTTTGGCATCATGACCCGGGCGGCGCCGCAGTTGAACATCTTCTCCATCGGCTTCCCGTTGACCCTTGTGCTCGGGCTGTTCATTGTTTGGGTGGGGCTGGCGGACATTCTCAATCAGTATCAACCGCTGGCCTCCGAGGCCCTGCAGTTTTTACGCGAACTGGCACAGGCGCGCTGAGTCATGGCTGAGAGCGAAAGCGGTCAGGACAAAACAGAAGACCCCACGGAGAAAAAGAAAAGGGACGCCCGTGAGAAGGGGGAAATTGCCCGCTCCAAGGAGCTCAATACGCTGGCGATCATGATTGCCGGGTCTGTTGCGTTGTTGATTTTTGGCGGTGCTTTGGCTCAAGACCTGATGGCGCTGATGCGGCACAACTTCACCTTGCCGCGAGAGGTCATTCTCGACCAGAAGTCCATGAGCACTTATCTCATGAGTTCGGGATTGAGTGCGTTGCTGGCCATCCAGCCGATCATGATTACCCTGGTGCTGGCAGCGTTGATCGGTCCTATTTCCCTGGGTGGGTGGTTGTTCGCGGCCGGCTCGCTGGCGCCGAAATTCAGTCGCATGAACCCGTTGGCGGGTCTCAAGCGGATGTTCTCGATCAAGGCGGTAGTGGAGCTGCTCAAAGCATTCGCGAAGTTTCTGATCGTGTTAATCGTGGCGCTGACCGTATTGTCATCGGACATCGATGACCTGATGCGCATCGCCCATGAGCCTCTGGACATGGCTATTATCCATTGCCTGCAGGTAGTGGGCTGGAGCACGTTGTGGATGTCTTGCGGGCTGATCATCATCGCTGCGGTGGACGTGCCAGTACAGCTCTGGGAAAGCCACAAGAAGCTGCTGATGACCAAGCAGGAAGTGCGCGACGAGCACAAGGACTCGGAAGGGAAGCCTGAGGTCAAGCAGCGCATTCGCCAGCTTCAGCGCGAAGTGTCCCAGCGACGCATGATGGCGGCGATTCCCGAAGCTGACGTGGTCATCACTAACCCGACCCACTACGCCGTCGCGCTCAAGTACGACGCGGACAAAGGCGGAGCGCCAGTGCTGCTCGCCAAGGGCAGCGACTTCCTGGCGCTGAAGATTCGCGAAATTGCCGTGGCCAACGAAGTGATGCTGCTCGAATCGCCGGCGCTGGCGCGTTCGATCTACTACTCCACCGAGCTGGAGCAGGAAATCCCTGGCGGCCTGTACCTCGCTGTCGCCCAGGTGTTGGCCTATGTCTACCAGATCCGCCAGTACAAGGCGGGCAAGGGCAAGCGGCCTGATCCTCTGAAGGATGATTTGCCGATTCCGCCGGATTTGCGGCGCGATTCGTAATCCTTCAATGCTCCCGGCCTTGTAGGAGCGAGCTCGCTCGCGATGGTCGTCAACGATTACGCTGGCAGCCTGGCACACCACGGTGTCTGATCCGCGAGGAAGCCGCTCCTGCAAAACAGCTCTATTCCCACCCTCTGCAAAAGTTGGACAGCTTTTTGCAGTAGCCCCGGTGCGCCTGCTTCAGGCGTCAAAAGTTTGCTTTAAAGGAACGGGGAAAACCGGTGGATCGCTCTCAGTTACTCAACAGTGCCCGCACGAACATGGCCGACCTCAGTCGAGGTAATCTGGGCGTGCCGTTGTTGTTGCTGGTCATGTTGGCGATGATGATGTTGCCGGTGCCGCCGTTCCTGCTGGACGTGTTTTTCACCTTCAACATTGCCTTGTCGATTGTGGTCCTGCTGGTGTGTGTCTACGCCTTGCGGCCGCTGGATTTTGCGGTGTTTCCGACCATTCTGCTGGTGGCGACGCTGTTGCGACTGGCGCTGAACGTGGCCTCCACCCGGGTGGTCATGCTTCACGGTCAGGACGGTCACGCCGCCGCGGGCAAGGTGATCCAGGCGTTCGGCGAGGTGGTGATCGGCGGCAACTACGTGGTTGGTATCGTGGTGTTCGCCATTTTGATGATCATCAACTTCGTCGTGGTGACCAAGGGCGCCGGGCGGATTTCCGAGGTGAGTGCACGTTTTACCCTCGATGCGATGCCCGGTAAGCAAATGGCGATCGACGCCGATCTGAACGCCGGCCTGATCGATCAGGCTCAGGCGAAGGCCCGTCGTTCTGAAGTGGCTCAGGAAGCCGAGTTCTACGGTTCCATGGACGGTGCCAGCAAGTTCGTACGCGGTGACGCCATCGCCGGCCTGCTGATCCTGTTCATCAACCTGATTGGTGGCATGGCGGTCGGTATCTTCCAGCACGGCATGACCTTTGGCGACGCCGGTCGTGTTTATGCCTTGCTGACTATCGGTGACGGTTTGGTGGCGCAATTGCCATCACTGTTGTTATCTACAGCTGCTGCGATCATGGTGACCCGCGCTTCCGGTTCGGAAGACATGGGCAAGCAGATCAATCGCCAGATGTTCGCCTCGCCCAAAGCGCTCGCGGTGGCGGCGGGCTTGATGGCGGTGATGGGCCTGGTGCCTGGCATGCCACACTTCTCCTTCCTGACCATGGCCGCCCTGGCGGCCGGTGGTGCGTACCTGTTCTGGAAGAAGCAAAATGTCGCCAAGGTCCACGCGCTGCAAGAGGTCAAGCGTCAGCAGGAACTGCTGCCATCGCCAGCCCGAGCCATGGAAACCAAGGAGCTTGGCTGGGATGACGTTACGCCGATTGACATGATTGGCCTGGAGGTCGGTTACCGCCTGATTCCACTGGTGGACCGCAACCAGGGCGGCCAATTGCTCGCGCGAATCAAGGGTGTGCGCAAGAAGCTCTCCCAGGACCTCGGCTTCCTCATGCCGACAGTGCACATCCGGGACAACCTCGACCTGGCGCCAAGCGCCTACCGCCTGACCCTGATGGGCGTCATCCTGGCCGAAGCGGAGATTTATCCAGATCGCGAACTGGCGATCAACCCGGGGCAGGTCTACGGCTCGCTCAATGGCATCAACGCCAAAGATCCGGCTTTCGGGCTGGAGGCTGTCTGGATCGAAATCAGTCAGCGTGCGCAGGCGCAATCCCTTGGTTACACCGTGGTCGATGCCAGTACCGTAGTGGCGACCCACTTGAACCAGATTCTGTACAAGCACTCCAGTGAGCTGATTGGCCACGAGGAAGTGCAGCAACTCATGCAATTGCTGGCCAAAAGCTCGCCTAAGCTGGCAGAAGAGCTGGTGCCGGGCGTGGTGTCGTTGTCGCAGTTGCTCAAGGTGTTGCAGGCGTTGCTGGCCGAACATGTGCCGGTGCGTGACATCCGCAGCATTGCCGAAGCTATCGCGAACAATGCCGCCAAGAGTCAAGATACCGCCGCGTTGGTCGCTGCCGTGCGGGTCGGTGTATCCCGCGCAATCGTGCAAAGCATCGTGGGGACTGAGTCCGAGCTGCCAGTTATCACGCTGGAGCCAAGGTTGGAACAGATTTTGCTCAATAGTCTGCAAAAGGCAGGACAAGGCTCGGAAGAGGGCGTTCTGCTGGAGCCAAGCATGGCCGAGAAGCTGCAACGTTCGTTGATCGAAGCAGCCCAGCGTCAGGAAATGCAAGGTCAGCCAGTGATTCTGCTGGTGGCTGGCCCGGTCCGCGCGATGCTGTCGCGATTTGGCCGGCTGGCAGTTCCTGGCATACACGTGTTGGCTTACCAGGAAATCCCGGACAACAAGCAAGTGACCATCGTTGCGACAGTAGGGCCCAACGGCTGAGGTAGTGGTTTATGCAAGTTAAGCGTTTTTTCGCCGCCGATATGCGTCAGGCCATGAAGCTGGTTCGTGATGAGCTGGGCGCTGAGGCCGCCATCATCGGTAATCGCCGGATCGCCGGCGGTGTCGAGCTGACGGCGGCCCTGGATTACAAACTGTCGGCACTGGCCCCGCGTGTTCCCAACATGGAACTCGAGGATGAGCTGCGCAAGACCCAATCGCGGATCGTCACCGCTCAGGCCGAACTGAGCCTGCGCAGCGAAGGCGAGAGCGACAAGTCGACCAATCGCCAGTTGTTCGCCGGCTTGCCGTTGACCGCTGCCGAGCCGCTGATCGAGCCGACGTACAGCGAGCCACGCCGTGCCGCAGCTGCGCCTGCGCCCGCTGCACCGGCCGGCGTCGATCCACGGATGCTCGATTCGATGCGTTTCGAGCTCAACAGCCTGCGCGAACTGATGGAAGTACAACTGGGCTCGCTGGCGTGGAGCCAACTGCAGGGTAATGCGCCGGCCCAGGCCAACCTGTGGCGTCGTCTGCAGCGTATTGGTTTGTCCGGCCCGTTGTCGCGCGACCTGCTGGAAATGATCTCTGGCGTTGAGGAACCTCGGCAGGCCTGGCGCATGTTGCTGGCGCACCTGGCGCGGATGATCAGCACGCCGGAAGTCGAGCCACTGGAAGAAGGAGGCGTGATTGCCATGGTCGGTCCGGCCGGCATGGGCAAGACCACCACCCTGGCCAAACTGGCGGCCCGCTACGTGCTCAAGTACGGCGCGCAGAGCATTGCCCTGGTGAGCATGGACAGCTACCGCATCGGTGCCCAGGAGCAACTCAAGACCCTGGGGCGCATTCTCAACGTCTCGGTCACCCACGTCGATCCGGGCCAGTCCCTGGTTCAGGCACTGGATCCGTTGCTGCGCAAGCGCGTGGTGTTGATCGATACCGCCGGCCTCCAGGCCAGCGATCCAGCGCTGCGCATGCAGCTTGAAAGCCTGGCCGGTCGTGGCATCCGGGCAAAAAATTACCTGGTGCTCGCAACCACCAGCCAGAAGCAGGTTCTAACGGCCGCTTATCATAGTTACAAGCGCTGCGGGCTGGCAGGCTGCATCCTGACTAAACTGGATGAAACGGCTAGTTTGGGCGAAGTGTTGAGCCTGGCAATCAGTCATGAATTGCCGGTGGCTTACCTCACCGATGGACCACGTATTCCGGATGACTTGCATTTGCCGCGCCGTCATCAGTTGGTCAGTCGCGCCGTCAGCGTGCAAATGCAGGAAGAACCCAGCGAAGAAGCCATGGCTGACATGTTCGCTGACATCTACCACAGTCCGACCAAGCAGGTTGGCTGAGGTGAACAGTTTTTGTACCTACATCGATGGTCTGCCAGGCATTGTTCCAGTTGCGAACGCGCAGCCAGTCATGTGGCCTCCGTCTATGCAAGACAAGGTAAAGAAATAACATGGGCAGCATGCATCCCGTACAGGTGATCGCGGTGACCGGCGGCAAGGGTGGCGTCGGCAAGACTAACGTGTCAGTGAACTTGTCCCTGGCTCTAGCGGAGCTAGGCCGGCGGGTCATGCTGCTGGACGCCGATCTGGGGCTGGCGAACGTCGACGTTCTGCTGGGCCTGACACCCAAACGCACCCTGGCCGACGTGATCGAGGGCCGCTGCGAGCTGCGTGACGTATTGTTGCAAGGCCCCGGCGGCATCCGCATCGTTCCCGCCGCCTCCGGCACACAGAGCATGGTGCACCTGAGTCCGGCCCAGCATGCCGGCCTGATTCAGGCGTTCAGCGATATCGGCGACAACCTCGATGTGCTGGTGATCGATACCGCTGCGGGTATTGGTGACTCGGTAGTCAGTTTTGTCCGCGCCGCCCAGGAAGTCCTCCTGGTGGTCTGCGACGAGCCAACGTCCATCACCGACGCTTACGCTCTGATCAAGCTGCTCAACCGTGATTACGGCATGAACCGTTTCCGCGTCCTGGCCAACATGGCCCAGAGCCCTCAGGAAGGGCGCAACCTGTTCGCCAAGTTGACAAAGGTCACGGATCGTTTCCTTGACGTCGCCCTACAATACGTCGGCGCGGTGCCCTACGACGAAAGCGTACGCAAGGCCGTCCAGAAGCAGCGCGCTGTTTATGAAGCTTTCCCGCGTTCCAAGTGCTCGCTGGCTTTCAAGGCCATTGCACAGAAGGTCGATACCTGGCCACTGCCCGCCAACCCGCGCGGGCACCTGGAGTTTTTCGTCGAGCGCCTCGTGCAACAAACGGCAGGACCCGTGCTATGACCGCCAGCGGTTACAACCTCTACAAGAAATCGGCGCGTGACGCGCAGTACGAGCTGATCGAGCGTTACGCGCCACTGGTCAAACGCATTGCGTATCACTTGTTGGCGCGCCTGCCGGCCAGTGTTCAGGTCGAAGACCTGATCCAGGCCGGGATGATCGGCCTGCTGGAAGTGTCCACCAAATACGACGCCAGCAAAGGCGCCAGTTTCGAGACGTACGCGGGCATTCGAATCCGTGGCGCCATGCTTGATGAAGTGCGCAAGGGGGATTGGGCGCCACGCTCGGTTCACCGCAATACCCGCATGGTCAGCGACGCAATTCGCTCGATTGAAGCTAAAACCGGCCGTGACGCTAAAGATCACGAAGTTGCGGCCGAACTCCAATTGAGTCTCGATGATTATTACGGGATTTTGAACGACACCCTGGGCAGCCGGTTATTCAGTTTCGACGATCTTTTGCAGGACGGCGAACACGAAGGGCTGCATGAGGATGGCGCGAGTGCTCATCTCGAGCCGTCACGCGATCTGGAAGACGAACGCTTCCAGGCGGCGCTGGCGGACGCGATTGCCAATTTGCCGGAGCGCGAGCGACTGGTGTTGGCGCTGTACTACGACGAAGAATTGAATCTCAAGGAAATCGGTGAGGTCCTGGGGGTCAGCGAATCTCGGGTCAGCCAGTTACACAGCCAGTGCGCGGCCCGTTTGCGGGGGCGTTTGGGGGAGTGGCGAGCGCGCTGAAGGCAGTGTGGGGACACTGCGAACGTGGCTGGTGCGGGGTTGAACCGCGCCGGTCTCGATCTGTTGTGCTCCAGACAGTCATTGAGTGCTCTGCCGAATTGATTGAAATGGCGCGTCCAGGTGCTGGGCGCGTTTAAGACTGCTTGGAGGTCGAATTGGACAAGAACATGAAAATCCTCATCGTTGATGACTTTTCAACGATGCGGCGGATCATCAAGAACCTGTTGCGTGACCTTGGGTTCACCAACACGGTTGAGGCTGACGATGGCATCACCGCCATTCCGGTTCTCAACAGCGGAAGCATCGACTTTCTGGTAACCGACTGGAACATGCCTGGCATGACCGGTATCGATCTGCTGCGCCACGTGCGCGCCGACGAAAAACTCAAGCACCTGCCGGTATTGATGGTCACTGCAGAAGCCAAGCGCGAGCAGATCATCGAAGCCGCCCAGGCCGGTGTAAACGGTTATGTCGTCAAACCCTTCACGGCCCAGGCGTTGAAAGAAAAAATCGAGAAGATTTTCGAACGCATCGGTTGAGTCACCGCGCCACGGGGGAGCTATGGACCACAAAGAATCTTCACAGGGCGAGTTCGAGTCGACCCTGAAAAAACACGCGGTCGAATTGGTCGAAAGCCTTGAAAAAGGCAAGTTCGGTGACGCGGTACAACTGATCCATGAGCTCAATCAGACCCGTGACCGCGGCCTGTATCAGGAAGTGGGCAAGCTCACCCGCGAATTGCATAGCGCGATCGTCAATTTCCAGATTGATCCGCACATGCCGCAAGCCGAGGAAGTGTCCCAGATCACGGATGCCACCGAGCGCCTGGGGTATGTTGTCAAGCTGACCGAGGCCGCTGCGAACCGCACCATGGATCTGGTCGAAAGCTCAACGCCTCTGGTCAACAGCCTTGGCGATGAAGCCCAGGCATTGAGCACGGACTGGGGGCGTTTCATGCGCCGCGAAGTCGGGGCCGAAGAGTTTCGCGAACTGGCGCGGCGTGTCGACGGTTTCCTGGCTCGCAGCAGCAAGGACAACCGGGCGGTATCGAGCAACCTCAACGACATTCTGCTCGCGCAGGATTACCAGGATCTCACCGGTCAGGTGATCAAGCGTGTGACGCAATTGGTCACGGACGTTGAAACCAATCTGCTCAAACTTGTGCTCATGGCCAGTCAGGTGGACCGCTTTGCGGGCATCGAACATGACCGGGAAGCGATGCTTGCAGAAAAAGATCCACAAAAACATCTCTCTCAGGGTGAAGGTCCGCAGATTCATGCCGATAAAAGAGAAGACGTTGTGTCCGGTCAGGACGATGTGGACGATTTGCTATCCAGCCTTGGATTTTAGGTTTTATTAGACCTGTTCTGTTAGGAGCACACCATTAATGAGCTTCGGCGCCGATGAAGAGATCCTTCAGGATTTCCTGGTTGAGGCCGGCGAGATTCTAGAGCAACTGTCCGAGCAGCTGGTCGAGCTGGAAAGTCGACCTGATGATGCGGACTTGCTCAATGCAATTTTTCGCGGTTTTCACACTGTAAAAGGGGGCGCCGGCTTCCTCCAGCTCAATGAGCTGGTGGAGTGCTGTCACATCGCCGAGAACGTGTTTGACATCCTGCGCAAGGGTGAACGTCGCGTCGACTCGGAATTGATGGACGTGGTTCTCGAAGCACTGGACTCGGTGAACAGCATGTTCAGCGAAGTTCGCGACCGTAGCCCGATTACGGCTGCTACGCCTGAATTGCTCGCCGCGCTGGCTCGTCTGGCCGAGCCGCAATCGGCTGATGAGGCCGCGCCGGTTGCAGCCGTGGCTGAAGAGCCACAAGCAGCGGCGCAAGCCGAATCAGGCGACATCACCGACAACGAATTCGAACAGTTGCTGGACTCGCTGAACGCCGTCAAGGCCGAAGCCGAGGCGCCGGTGGCCGCTGCGGTCGAAACGTCCGAGGTGGCCAGTGATGAGATCACCGACGCCGAGTTCGAGTCGCTGCTCGACCAGTTGCACGGCAAGGGCCAGTTCGCCGCCGATGCGGTCGGTGCCGCGCCAGCCGCACCTGCGGCCAGCGCGAGCGCGAAAGAGCCGGGCGACAGCTCCGACATCACCGACGACGAGTTCGAGGCACTGCTCGATCAGTTGCATGGCAAAGGTAACTTTGCGGTCGACGCATTGGAGTCGGCCATCGCATCGGTCCCTGCGTCGGCTGCGCCAAACGCTGCCGCTGCCGGCAGCGATCTGATCACCGATCACGAATTTGAATCGTTGCTCGATGATTTGCACGGCAAAGGCAAGTTCACCGATGTGAACGGCGGTGCGTCTGCTGCTTCGGTGGCAACACCTGTGGCCAAGGCTCCGGCGGCGGCTGCCAAGGCGTCCGAGCCCAAGGCCGAAACACCGAAGCCTGCTGCCGCAGCCAAACCAGCTGCCGCACCGGCACCTGCCCGCGCGGCAGCGGCGCCGCCGGCGGAAAAACCGGCGAGCGAAGCCGAGACCACCGTGCGGGTCGACACCGCACGCCTCGACGAAATCATGAACATGGTCGGTGAACTGGTGCTGGTGCGTAACCGCCTGGTGCGCCTGGGCGCCAACAGCGCCGATGAAGCCATGTCCAAGGCCGTGTCGAACCTCGACGTGGTCACTGCCGACTTGCAGACCGCGGTCATGAAGACCCGGATGCAGCCGATCAAGAAAGTCTTCGGGCGCTTCCCGCGCCTGGTTCGTGACCTGGCTCGCCAGCTCAAGAAAGAGATCAACCTGGAGTTGGTCGGTGAAGAGACCGACCTCGACAAGAACCTCGTCGAGGCCCTGGCCGATCCGCTGGTCCACTTGGTGCGAAACGCCGTCGACCACGGTATCGAGTCGCCGGAAGAGCGCGAAGAATCGGGCAAGGCCCGGGGTGGCAAAGTCATCCTCGCCGCCGAACAGGAAGGCGACCACATCCTGCTGTCGATCTCCGATGACGGCAAGGGCATGGACCCGAATGTCCTGCGCGCCATCGCGGTAAAACGCGGGGTGATGGACAAGGACGCGGCCGACCGCCTGAGCGACACCGAGTGCTACAACCTCATCTTCGCCCCGGGTTTCTCGACCAAGACCGAGATCTCCGACGTGTCGGGTCGTGGCGTGGGCATGGACGTGGTGAAAACCAAGATTTCCCAGCTCAACGGTTCGATCAACATCTACTCGACCAAGGGCCAGGGTTCGAAGATCGTCATCAAGGTGCCGTTGACGCTGGCGATCATGCCGACCCTGATGGTCATGCTCGGCAACCAGGCGTTTGCGTTCCCGCTGGTAAACGTCAACGAGATTTTCCACCTCGACCTGTCGACCACCAACGTGGTGGATGGCCAGGAAGTGGTGATCGTGCGGGACAAGGCGCTGCCGTTGTTCTACCTCAAGCGCTGGCTGGTCAGTTCTGCCGCTCACGAAGAGCAGCGTGAAGGCCACGTGGTGATCCTCTCGGTGGGCACACAGCGGATCGGCTTCGTCGTCGATCAACTGGTGGGCCAGGAAGAGGTGGTCATCAAGCCATTGGGCAAAATGCTCCAGGGAACCCCAGGCATGTCGGGCGCCACCATCACCGGTGACGGTCGCATCGCACTGATTCTCGATGTTCCGAGCATGCTCAAGCGTTACGCCGCACGGCGTATTTGATTCAGGGGGAGCGGGGCGCTAGTGCCCCGCCGCCGCCTAACGGAGTGTTTATGGCAGTCAAGGTCCTGGTGGTGGACGATTCGGGTTTTTTCCGCCGCCGCGTCTCGGAAATTCTTTCAGCAGACTCCAACATCCAGGTCGTCGGTACGGCGACCAACGGTAAAGAAGCGATCGATCAGGCGCTGGCCCTCAAGCCGGACGTGATCACCATGGACTACGAGATGCCGATGATGGATGGCATCACGGCGGTGCGGCACATCATGCAGCGCTGCCCGACTCCGGTGTTGATGTTCTCCTCGCTGACGCACGAAGGCGCCCGGGTCACCCTGGATGCGCTGGACGCTGGTGCGGTGGATTTCCTGCCGAAGAATTTCGAAGACATCTCGCGTAATCCCGAGAAGGTCAAGCAACTGCTGTGCGAGAAGATCCTGAGCATCTCGCGCAGTAATCGTCGTGGCAGTGCCTACAGCGCACCGGCACCGACGCCAGGGCCGAGTTCTGTGTCTTCCAGTCTTGGTGGTAGCAGCACCCCTGCGCGTGTGGCGGCTACACCAACCCGCACAACGGCAGCGGCCCACGCACCGTCTTCGCCGGCGCCCAAGCGCAAACCCTACAAACTGGTGGCCATCGGTACGTCTACCGGTGGTCCGGTTGCCCTGCAACGGGTGTTGACCCAATTGCCGGCCAGTTTCCCGGCACCGATCGTGTTGATCCAGCACATGCCGGCAGCGTTCACCAAGGCGTTCGCCGAACGTCTGGACAAGCTCTGCCGTATCAGTGTCAAGGAAGCCGAGGATGGCGACATCCTGCGTCCGGGCTTGGCGTTGCTGGCACCGGGTGGCAAGCAGATGATGATCGACGGCCGGGGAGCGGTGAAAATCCTGCCCGGTGACGAGCGTCTGAACTACAAGCCGTGCGTGGATATCACCTTCGGTTCGGCGGCCAAGTCCTACGGCGACAAAGTTCTGGCGGTAGTTTTGACCGGCATGGGCGCTGACGGTCGTGAAGGCGCGCGCCTGCTCAAGCAGGGTGGCAGTTCGATCTGGGCGCAGGATGAAGCCAGTTGTGTGATCTACGGCATGCCGATGGCCATCGTCAAAGCTGAACTCGCCGACGCGGTGTACAGCCTCGACGATATTGGCAAGCACCTGGTCGAGGCGTGCATCTGATGGACGTACTCAGCCTTATCGGGATCATCATGGCGTTTGTCGCCATCATCGGCGGCAACTTCCTTGAAGGCGGTCACCTGGGTGCGCTGGCAAACGGTCCTGCGGCGCTGATCGTGCTCGGCGGGACCATCGGCGCGGCGCTGCTGCAGTCGCCCATGAGCGCCTTCAAGCGCGCCATGCAGATTCTCGGCTGGATCCTGTTCCCGCCGCGCGTTGACCTGGCCGGCGGCATCGATCGCGTGGTGAACTGGAGCCTGACCGCGCGCAAGGAAGGCCTGCTCGGTCTGGAAGGCGTGGCCGATGCCGAACCCGATAGCTACTCGCGCAAGGGCCTGCAACTGCTGGTCGATGGTGCCGAGCCTGAAGCGATTCGCAGCATTCTTGAGGTGGATTTCTACACTCAGGAAAGCCGCGACATCGAAGCCGCCAAAGTCTTTGAAAGCATGGGCGGTTACGCGCCAACCATCGGCATCATCGGTGCGGTCATGGGCCTGATCCACGTCATGGGCAACCTGGCTGATCCGGCGAACCTGGGGAGCGGCATCGCCGTGGCCTTCGTCGCCACCATCTACGGTGTGGCCAGCGCCAACCTGGTGCTGCTGCCAATCGCTGCCAAGCTCAAGTCCGTGGCTTTGCGTCAGTCGCGTTATCGCGAAATGCTGCTCGAAGGCATCCTGTCCATCGCCGAAGGTGAAAACCCTCGCTCTATCGAATTGAAGCTTCAGGGCTTCATGGATTGATGGGGGTAATGGGCAATGGCACGACGTCGACATCGTGAAGAGCATGTAAACCATGAGCGTTGGCTGGTTTCCTACGCCGACTTCATCACCTTGCTCTTCGCCTTCTTCGTGGTGATGTACTCGATTTCCTCGATCAACGAAGGCAAGTACAAGATTATTTCGCAAGCGCTGGTCGGCGTTTTCACCGATGCGGATCGCTCGCTGCAACCGATTCCCATCGGCGAGGAGCGGCCCAAGACCGTGACCCCGGCCAAGCCGCTGGTCAAGGACAGCGAGCAGGTGGATGCCGGTATCGCCGGGTCCACCGATCCGCTGAAAAGCATCGCCGATGACATCAGCGCCGCGTTTGGCGACCTGATCAGCTCCAACCAGATGACGGTTCGTGGCAACGAACTGTGGGTCGAGATCGAACTTAACTCCAGCCTGTTGTTCGGTAGTGGTGATGCCATGCCCAGCGACGTCGCGTTCAATATCATCGACAAGGTCGCGGGCATCCTGAAGCCGTTCGACAACCCGATCCATGTCGAAGGTTTTACCGACGACCAGCCGATCCGCACCGCGCAATACCCGACCAACTGGGAACTGTCCTCGGCGCGCTCGGCAAGCATCGTGCGCATGCTGGCGATGCAGGGCGTCAACCCCAGTCGGATGGCGTCGGTGGGTTACGGCGAATTTCAGCCAGTGGCCAACAACACCACGGCAGAGGGCAGGGCGCGTAACCGCCGCGTGGTATTGGTGGTGTCTCGCAATCTCGATGTGCGTCGCAGCCTGACCGGCACCGGAACGGCCAATGCGCAACCGGATGCGGCGTTGAAGCGTGCTGGCACACAAACTGCACCTGCACCGGTCAAACCGCCGGTACGTGAGAGCTCCGTCAATTCTCCGTCACCCGTATTAACACGTTGAGCTATTTCTCGGTCGACCGGTGCGGCCGGGAGGAACAATCCGAATGAGAGTCTGGGCAGTTGCCAATCAAAAGGGTGGTGTTGGTAAAACCACTTCCTCCATCGCGTTAGCCGGGTTACTGGCCGATGCGGGCAAGCGCGTGGTCGTTGTCGATCTCGACCCACACGGGTCGATGACCAGCTACTTCGGTTACGACCCCGACAGCCTGGAGCACAGCAGCTACGATCTGTTCCTGCACAAGGGCAGCGTGCCGCAGGGCCTGCCTGGGCAGTTGCTGTTGCCCACCAGTCACGCCAGCATATCCCTGCTTCCGTCGAGCACTGCGTTGGCGACCCTGGAGCGTCAGTCGCCAGGGCAGAGTGGCCTGGGCCTGGTCATCGCCAAGAGCCTCGCGCAACTGTGGCAGGACTTTGATTACGCAGTGATCGACAGCCCACCGCTGCTCGGCGTGTTGATGGTCAATGCCTTGGCGGCCAGTCAGCAATTGGTTATTCCGGTACAGACCGAGCACCTGGCCGTCAAAGGCCTGGAGCGCATGGTCAATACCCTCGCAATGATCAATCGCTCGCGCAAGCAGCCACTGGCGTTCAATATCGTGCCGACCCTGTTTGACCGCCGCACTCAGGCGTCCCTGGGCACCTTGCGCGTCTTGCGCGACAAGTACCCGGATGAAATTTGGCAGGGCTATATCCCGGTCGACACGCGCTTGCGCGACGCCAGCCGTGCCGGTGTCACGCCTTCGCAGTTCGACGGCAAGAGCCGTGGCGTCTTGGCCTACCGTGCCCTGCTCAAGCAATTGCTGGCGCAGCAATCCGTCGCGCAGGTGGCGTAAGATGAATCGCCCGGTCAAAATCACGTCTCGTCCACAACTGGCACTCCAGTCTTATCTGGACAGCTTGCTGATGGATGCGACCGAAGAATTGCCGCCAGAAGTCGAGGTGGTTGCCGAGGTGCCCGAGGTCGAAGCGGCACTCGACGAATTCCAGGCCGCAGTGCTCGAAGAGCAGGCTCGTGATGCCCAGAAGGCGCCCGAGAAACCAGCGCCTGTCGCTGCCCCAGTGGCAGCGCCGGTCGTGAAAGCGCCGGTCGCGTTAGTGGATGCACCCGCCCCGGTAATGGCGCCGGTGTCAACCATTGCGCCGTTGCTGCAGGCGCTGGTGCCACCGATCGTTGAAGTCCACCTGCCGCCGAGCAACACACCGCCACCGGTGGAGTCCGACGGTCGTCCAGCATGGGCGGCCGACGCGTTCGAATGCCTGTTATTCGATGTGGCCGGGCTGACCCTGGCAGTGCCGCTGGTGTGCCTGGGTTCGATTTATTCCCTGGCCGGCCAGGAACTGACGCCCTTGTTCGGGCAACCGGAGTGGTTCCTCGGCATCCTGCCGAGCCAGGCCGGTAACCTGAAGGTGCTGGACACCGCCCGCTGGGTCATGCCTGATCGTTATCGCGATGACTTCCGCCAAGGCTTGCAATACGTAATTTCTGTCCAGGGCTACGAGTGGGGGCTGGCGGTGCATCAGGTCAGCCGCTCATTGCGCCTGGACCCGAACGAAATCAAATGGCGCACCCATCGTGGCCAGCGACCGTGGCTGGCAGGCACGGTCATTGAGCACATGTGCGCGCTGCTCGACGTTGCCGCACTCGCCGAGCTGATTGCCAGCGGCGGTGCAAAGCACATGGGCGGCGTCAAGCCGATCCACAAACCAACATAAAAACACGCGGGGGCAAATGACTTGCCATCGCACCGAACACACACCGCCAGGGCGGTTTTTCGAGGGGTCAGGGTATGAATGATAAGGCGTCGTCTGCAAAGGGTTCCGAAGATCCGATCCTGCAATGGGTAACCTTCAAGCTGGACAATGAAACCTACGGCATCAACGTGATGCGCGTTCAGGAAGTCCTGCGCTACACCGAGATCGCGCCGGTTCCGGGTGCTCCAAGCTATGTGCTGGGTATCATCAACCTGCGTGGCAACGTGGTGACCGTGATCGATACTCGCCAGCGTTTCGGCCTGATGAACGCCGAGATCAGCGACAACACCCGTATTGTCATCATCGAAGCCGACAAGCAAGTCGTTGGCATCATGGTCGACAGCGTGGCCGAAGTGGTTTACCTGCGTCAGTCGGAAATCGAAACCGCACCTAATGTCGGTAACGAAGAGTCCGCCAAGTTCATTCAAGGCGTGTGCAACAAGAACAACGAGTTGCTGATCCTGGTCGAGCTGGACAAGATGATGAGCGAAGAGGAATGGTCGGAACTGGAGAATATCTGATTGATTCTCGAGGTTGCGGTCATTGTCCTGTTCCTTTTCTGGGCAGGCACGCTGGCAATGTTCCTGGCGTACATTCGTGGTCAGCGGCAGATCGCCGCGCAACAGGCCCAAGGCGATGCGCTGCGTGATCAGCGCATCAAGGAACTGGCCAGGCTGGTCGAAAACTATCAGAGCGGCAACGTGCGCATGGGCGAAGACCTGCATGAACTGCGCGCGGTGGTCGCTCCGCTGCCCGACAAGCTGGCTCAGTTGGAGCAGCGTGACCCCTCCAGCCTGTCATTTGCCCAGGCGGCACGATTGGTCGGGATGGGCGCAAGCGTCGACGAACTGACCCAGTCCTGCGGCCTGACACAGGCCGAGGCGGAGTTGATGAGCAAGTTGCACAGAGGCTGAATCCCTCCCTGACCCGCGGCGTCTGCCTCGCTCCCAAGGTGACACACAAACCTGTAGGAGCGAGCTTGCTCGCGATGGACTTAAACTATGACGCTACATGCCTGATGCACCGCGTTGTTTGGTCCTCCATCGCGAGCAAGCTCGCTCCTACAGATGCTGTTCATATCTGGCAATACTCGGATCCAGCCCGGTTTTGCTAACAGATCTGCCAGATTACACCTGCGGTTACTCTCTTTAAGATGCGTGTTCGCTCACCGGCGATATCCTCCTCGGACTTAACCACGCTGGAGAGTAACGATGAGCAAAGTTGTTCGGGTTAAAGGTGTCATTACAACATGTGATCTGGAAAAGTCGCTTCTAGGTTTAATTACCGGTGAGGATGGACAAGAACTCAAGTACTTCAGGAAGTCCTTTCTTGACTGGGATGGTGATTTTGATAATCCTCCCGAAGTAGGTCAGAAAGTAACGTATGAAGTTCAACTCAGTCACCCCCATGGCCATATAGCGGCTCAGATTCGCAGGGAAAATTGAATGCCCTGTCGATAAATTTTCAGAACGCGCCATCTTTCAACAGGTATGGCGCGTTTTGTACTGTGCTCCGGACTCAATGCCATGTAGAGGGTATTGGATGTTGTCGAAGCACAGTATGGGGCTAAATTTTGATAAATATGACGAGGTCGGCGCAGAAGGTCGTAGTTGCCGACGCTTAATGACGTTTCGTTTGGGTTTAAACTACCTCATCTATAAATTTAAAAAGTAATGCACCTGCAACTCCCCAGGAAAATGCGATATATACTAACCAGCAAGATGCAAGTAGTCGACATTTTAAACTATTTGGGAAGTTTTCCAGGTCCGTAGGGTTTAATAGTCCGCGACGAATATTCAAATTTTTATGCAGCAGTAAACCGCTGATCGCGGCTACTGTATAGCATCGGGATATCAGGTTATCGTCTGAGAACCTGAATAGAGGATGCTCAAGGGCTTTGCTATTGGAGAGTGCGGTTCTCATTCGGTGAAAATCGTTTGTGCCAGCAATGTAGGCGCCCAAAGCCATGCCAGACCAACCGATTATGAATGGAGTGACGCCGAAAGCTATTTGCGCATACAACCAAAACTTGTATTCGCTCACTTCGTGGCCTTATAGGTTGTTTCACCTATCAATTCGCCGAACCATTCTCCTACTTCACCCCCTAGGTAGCTGCCTGCTCCAACCAATATTAAACCGCACACCACCCCGCCCACACCTGCGGTGGCAGCTCCAACTCCAACGCAAACAGTGGACGCCGCGGTGCCGCCACTCCATGCGCCGAACCCACCGAACCCCATCCCACCCACAAAACTCCCCGTCTCCGTAAACCGCACTTTTTCACATTCCTCCGTTTCTCCGGCCCGACACACTTCCTGAACTTTCATATACGACGTAGCGCCTCCCAGCGTGGTGCCGACATATCCGCCGTATTTAAGGTACTTGGCCGTTTTGGCGATCTGCTCCATGTGGGTGGCATAACCCGGTATCGGCCCCGAGGCGCCTGCCTTGTTCCAGTGATGGACGAGGCTGCGTGTGGATATACCGAGGTCTCGGCGCAGGAGGTCGTAGTTGCCAAGGTTGAGCGGTTTGTTCAGGAAGGTGCTTTTCAGTTGCCCATCCAGTTGTTGGTAAAGCTCACGGCGCGCGTTGAAAAACGCCGGGCTTTTCAGGTGGCCGTGGGCGTTGAACTCGCGTTGGTGGAGATGCTCGAAGCTGCCCACGGGCAACCAATGTGATTTAGGCTAACCTCTAATCAATGTGAACGTAGTTGATTATCATCGCCCAAAGCATCCCCGCAGTTGTCAACCAAAATGAGAGAAACATTCGTCGTTTCAAACGAAAAGGAAAATTTTGCACGTCGTTTGCGTCCAGCGCGCCAAGGCGGATGTTTCTATTTGAAAGGAGGAGGAATCCAGTAAATGCGCATACTAGGTAGCAACGCCACTTGAAGCTTTTATCGCCCAAAACATTAAGGTAATGCAGGGGCGCTTTACTGTTCGAGAGCGCATTCTGAATGTTCTCAAAATCTCGTGTGCAAGCAATATGCACACCTATGCCGATTCCAACCACCCACAGCATGAACGGGGATAGCAAAGCCGATAGTTTCCACCAGAAACTCCATGAGTCGATCATGGGTTGACTGCTCTAAAAATGAGTTCACCTGCTTCTTCCCCTATTTTTCCCCCCTGTACTCCTCCAAAGTAGCTCCCTGCTCCAACAACTATCACACTACACGCGATCCCTCCGATCCCAGCGGTTGTAGCTCCAATTCCGATACATAGAGCATTCCCCGCTAGTGCGCCTACCCATGTCCCTGCAGCACCACCCCCCATCCCACCCACAAAACTCCCCGTCTCCGTAAACCGCACTTTTTCACATTCCTCCGTTTCTCCGGCCCGACACACTTCCTGAACTTTCATATACGACGCAGCGCCTCCCAGCGTGGTGCCGACATATCCGCCGTATTTAAGGTACTTGGCCGTTTTGGCGATCTGCTCCATGTGGGTGGCATAACCCGGTATCGGCCCCGAGGCGCCTGCCTTGTTCCAGTGATGGACGAGGCTGCGTGTGGATATTCCGAGGTCTCGGCGCAGGAGGTCGTAGTTGCCAAGGTTGAGCGGTTTGTTCAGGAAGGTGCTTTTCAGTTGCCCATCCAGTTGCTGGTAAAGCTCACGGCGCGCGTTAAAAAACGCCGGGCTTTTCAGGTGGCCGTGGGCGTTGAACTCGCGTTGGTGCAGATGCTCGAGGCTGCGCACCGTGTCCTTTATCCGTTGCAGACCACTGTCGAGTATGTCTTTGCTGACGCCCAGCGATTGACTGACGCCCGACATGATGGCGATCTCGACCTGGTGACGGGCCATGAAGTCGGCTTCATCCTCGCTCAGGGGCGCCAGGGCCGAGCGCACTTGTTCCGCGGCGGCCATCATTGCGGCTTCTTCGCGGGTGCACATCATGGGCGCGTGGGAATCGCCCAGCACAAAGAGTTCACCGGCCTTGTAGCCTTTTTCGAATGTCGGGTTGAGCATCAGCAGCCGGTCGGTCGGCTGCGCAGGGGAGGAGGGGAGTAACCGAGCCAGCAATTGCGAGCCGGACATGCTGAACGGAACGACGTGGAAGCCCGGTTCCAGAATAGGCGAGTCTGTCGGTTGAGCAGGCGCAGGGGCATGCAGACTGGATGGACGATTTGCCGGTTGAGCCCCAGAGGTGGCCGCAGCAGGCAAGTCGCTCACCGCTGTACGACCAGCGCTGGTGCGTAATCTGGCCGGTCGCTCAAGCGGAGCTTTCAGCCGGTTGGTACCCGGCGGGCACCCACAGCGGATTTGCGCCCCGTCCAGCACCGTCGGAATGCCGCGCCACTTCATGGCCGGCATACTGTCGGTGATAACGCCGGGTTCACCGCACCTCGGGCACGGCGTGGTTTTATCCCCAAGCCTCAATACGGCTCGCCCTCCCTGAGTAGCACAGGGGAGGCTACTGATACAGACCGCACCGGTAGTCGTCCGGTCTTCGTGCAGTCCCTGACCCAACCCGTTGACGCTTTGTCGACCCATTATTCATTCCCTACGCAGGGGAGAAAGTCTTCGGGCATGGGAGAGCCGTCGCGAATCACGAACAGACTGACGTTTTGCGGCGTATTGATGATGGTATCGCCGTTATCCAGTTGACTGCCGACCAGCGCGACGTGGCTATTACTCTGCCCGGCGCCTGTCACGATTCTTGCGGTTTGGCCATTCGCATACAGCGCGTAGTCTCCAACGCGGGCAACTCGCACCTCTTGGTCGTCTTCGAGCGTGATCTGTACAACACCTGAGGCCTGAACGATGACGCCGCCGTCGCGGGTCTGACTGCCTTCAGTTGCCATCCTGCGAATGGCTATCGGGGGGTGGTTCTCGCAGAAAATCAAATTCTGGCGATGACAGGCGAGGGCTTGTTCACTGAACCCTTCGAGTTGTTGCTCGGTAAAGGGAGCTTGGTCCAGTGATTGGAGAAATTCAGAAGACACTTCGTTGGTGTAGAAGCGGCGAGAAAGTGCGTTCATTCCATGATCCTGACTTTTTTTGATTAACAGAACACAGAGTTCGCTTCACAAGCGTGTGTCCTGCGTTCGGCGAATGGCCGAAAGCTACCAGCCAACCCCGAAGCTAAAAAGTCGTTACTAAAAAATCAGAAACTACGCACACTGACCCAGCCCAATTCCTACAAAATCGGGTCGAAACCGACCTCAATAATCATCCCCGCGGTCGGTTACATCCTTCTCCACCATCGGCGCATCCGGATCGTGCCCCTCGGGAAACCTGCCCTTCAGGTTCCACGCGAACGCAATGATCTCGGCGATCGTGCGGTACAACTCCTCCGGAATGCTGTCCCCCAGTTCCATGCGTGCCAGCAATCGAACCAATTCGGGGTTCTCGTAGATTGGCACTTCATAGTCGCGGGCGATCCGCAGAATCTCTTCGGCCAGCTCCTCGTCGCCCTTGGCGGTCAGGGTTGGCGCGTGGCTGCCGTCGTATTTGAGGGCGATGGCCTGGCGTGGAGTGTGGAAATCATTCATGCCGTTTCGTCCACCCAGCGTTGTTCCAGACGGGTTTGCGGCCCCTGGGGAGGTTTGCCGTGATGGCAGTCGAGGTCGCCCACATTGAGGCCCGAATCCAGCAGGCGCTGGCGCAGGGCAACCAGGTTGTTTTCGATCAGGCTGGCGGTGTACGGGCGTTCAGCCCATAGCTGGCTGGACAGGCTGCCAGCGATCAACTGCGCCTGAACCTGCAAAGGGCCCAGCGGCTCCATGTCGAACGCCAGATCCACACGCCACAATTGCTGCTTGGGTTCGCGTTCGTCACGACGTTCCTGGGGCTGTTCTTTCTCCGGTGCTTCCTCGCGCTGGAACTTGACTTGCAAGGGCACGATGTCCTGCATATTGCGCATCGGGATTTCCAGCTGCCAGGTGCTCATCAGGCGACCATCGCTGGTCACGCCGGTCTGCTCCAGGCTCGATAGCTGATGGCTTTGCAGGCGCGATACCGCAGCGGCGGCAAGGCGCAGCAGGTGTTCGAGATCGCCTTCACCTTCAGCGCTTTGCAGCAGGCGCTCGGGTATCGGGAAACTGGTGGGCGACGGCTTGGCGCTGACTTGCCCGAGCATGCCCAAGGCATTACGCACGAAGCTGGGCATGGCCTGGGCGAGTGTATTGGCGGCAATGATCGCGCCGAGACTGGTGTTGGCCGGCAGGCCCTGCGCGGCTTGTGCAATCAGCTTGAGCAAATCGCCTTTCATGTCCGGCGCCAACGTCGGGTTTTGCCCGCCGAGCAGCTTCGACTCCAGGAAGGCGCCGCTGCTGGCGAGGGCCAGGGCCAGGCCTTTGGGCGTGGTCAGTTGCGCAACGTCCGGCAGGCCAGCGAGCAACCGGCTGGCGGCGGCACGCAGGTCGCTGGAAGTCTGGTCGCTGGCCGGCAGGTTTTGCAGCAGTTTGAGCAGACCGTCCAGCGAACCCTGGCGGCTCTGCTGGCCGGCCAGTTGCTGGGTAACAGCCAACTGCTCCTGGCGATTGCTCAGGGGGACGAACTTCAGGGTCTGGCTGTCCTGCACCTGGGCACTGAGCAAAGTGCCGATGCGCAAGGGCGTCGGGCTATCGATGGTCAGCGTCTTGCCGCTCAACGCGGTGTTGAGCAGGCTCACCAGCGAACGGAAGACCGTCGGCTGACCGGGTACTTGCGGCAGCACCTGGGCCGTCAGCACCTTGCCTTGCAGCAATGTGCCCAGCGGCAATTGAGCGGTGTCGATACGGGTGAGGGTGGCGACGCTGGAGGCAATCGCCTGTTGTACCGTGACCGCCAGATTGCCCGCCGAAGGCTGGGTGATTGCCAGGCTGGTGCCCTGGGGGAGCGGCTGGTTGCTGGTGGCCTGGACCGTGGTCTGCCGGCCGCCCTCGAGGGTCACCTTGAGCAGCAGCTGAAACGTCTGATCCGCCTGCTTTAACGACAGTACTTCAGCCTTGGCCGATTGCCCGGCGCTGATCAGGCCTTCCACCGGCGTCAGCAATTTGAGCAACTCACCGCTCATCACCAGCGGCCGTGAGGTCGCGGGGGTGGGTTGGGGGAGCGGGAGGATGTTCATTTCGCCTGTCATACGCGGTCACAACCTGAAGAAATTGCCCTCTTGAGAGTAGGGCATGACATGTATAATGCCGCCCGTCTTTCAGAGAGTGGCAAAAACATTGCAATTGTTTGACGCAGCTCTCTAGAACAGGCCGCCAATGCGACTATGCTGCACCCCTTTAGCGGCCGCCGAGCTGCCGACTTGAACCGTAAAGGCCCGTGATCTCTTGACCAGTCCAGTCCTGCAAACCGTCGCCCTCGCCTGTGAGCGAGACCTCCGACTGCTGTTCGAAAATCTCGATTTGAGACTGGCCAGTGGCGAAATGGTGCAAATCAGCGGTCCCAACGGCAGCGGCAAGACTAGCCTGCTGCGCTTGTTGTCCGGCCTGATGCAGCCGACGGCTGGTCAAATCCTGCTAAACGGCCAACCGCTTAACGAGCAGCGCAACGAACTGGCACGTAACCTGTTATGGATCGGCCATGCCGCCGGCATCAAGGACCTGCTGACGCCGGAAGAAAACCTCAGTTGGCTCTGCGCCCTGCATCACCCGGCCAACCGTGAGTCCATCCAGGATGCGCTTGCCCTGGTCGGACTGCGCGGATTCGAGGATGTTCCCTGTCACACCCTGTCCGCCGGCCAGCAACGTCGCGTCGCGCTGGCGCGGTTGTACCTGGACAGCCCGCCGCTGTGGATTCTTGACGAACCGTTCACCGCCCTCGACAAGCAGGGCGTGGCGCAACTCGAAGCTCATCTGGCCGGCCACTGCGAACGCGGCGGCATGGTGGTGTTGACCACTCACCACACACTGACTCGCAAGCCGGTCAATTATCGCGACATCGATTTGGGGAATTGGGCCGTATGAGTGTGTTCGGTCTGCTGGTGGCCCGTGAGGCGCGTCTGTTGTTCCGCCGTCCTGCGGAGTTGGCCAATCCGCTGGTGTTCTTCGCCATTGTGGTTTCCCTGTTTCCACTGGCGGTCGGACCCGAGTCTCAATTGTTGCAAACCTTGTCTCCGGGACTGGTGTGGGTAGCGGCTCTTTTATCGGTCCTGCTCTCGCTGGACGGGCTTTTCCGCAGTGATTTCGAGGACGGTTCCCTCGAACAGTGGGTCCTTTCGTCGCACCCCCTGCCTCTTCTGGTTTTGGCCAAGGTACTGGCACACTGGGCCTTCTCTGGCCTGGCCCTGGTTTTACTCGCTCCACTGCTGGCATTGATGCTGGGTTTGCCAGCCGCCTGTCTGCCGGTGTTGCTGCTTTCCCTATTACTGGGTACACCCGTGCTGAGCCTTCTGGGTGCAGTGGGTGCAGCCCTGACGGTGGGGTTGAAGCGCGGCGGCCTGCTGTTGGCTTTGCTGATTCTGCCGCTGTATATCCCGGTGTTGATTCTCGGCAGCGGCGCCTTGCAGGCCGCGTTGATGGGCATGCCGGCGACCGGTTATCTGCTGTGGCTTGGCAGCCTGACCGCCCTGGCAATAACCCTGACACCGTTTGCAATCGCTGCTGGCCTGAAGATCAGCGTCGGCGAATAATAATGAGGTCTGATCAAAAACTGATCACTTCTTTGAACCAAAGAATGACCCACGCTCCTCGTGATGGCGAGTGGCAACCGTGATGGAAACAGCAATGAACTGGACCTGGTTTCATAAGCTCGGCTCACCCAAGTGGTTCTACGGCATCAGCGGCAAGCTGCTGCCCTGGTTGAGCGTCGCCGCCGTGCTGCTGATTGGCGTCGGTGCCGTCTGGGGCCTGGCCTTCGCGCCGCCTGACTATCAGCAAGGCAACAGCTTTCGCATCATTTATATTCATGTCCCCACCGCGCTGCTGGCCCAGTCCTGCTACGTGATGCTCGCGGTGTGCGGCATCGTCGGGCTGGTATGGAAAATGAAACTGGCCGATGTCGCCCTCCAATGCGCGGCCCCCATCGGCGCCTGGATGACCGCGGTGGCGCTGGTCACCGGAGCGATATGGGGCAAGCCGACCTGGGGGTCATGGTGGGTCTGGGATGCCCGACTGACGTCCATGTTGATCCTGCTTTTCCTGTACTTCGGTCTTATTGCACTGGGCAACTCCATCAGTAATCGTGACAGTGCGGCCAAGGCCTGCGCGGTGCTGGCGATTGTCGGCGTGATTAACATTCCGATCATCAAGTACTCGGTGGAGTGGTGGAACACCCTGCATCAGGGCGCCACCTTCACCCTCACTGAAAAACCGGCGATGCCCGTGGAAATGTGGTTGCCGCTGCTACTGATGGTGCTGGGTTTCTACTGTTTCTTCGGCGCCGTGCTGTTGCTGCGCATGCGTCTTGAAGTGCTCAAGCGCGAAGCCCGCGCCAGCTGGGTCAAAGCAGAAGTGCAGAACAGCCTGGAGGCCGCTCGATGAGTTTTGCTTCATTTGGCGATTTCCTCGCCATGGGCCATCACGGCCTGTATGTCTGGTCGGCCTATGGCATCTGCCTGGCGGTGCTGGTTCTGAACGTGGCGGCGCCGGTCCTGGCCCGCAAGCGGTATCTGCAACAAGAGGCGCGTCGTCTGCGCCGGGAGAGCAGCAAGTGAATCCGTTGCGTAAAAAGCGTCTTATCATCATTCTGGCGATTCTGGTCGGTGTCGGTGCTGCGGTTGGTCTGGCGCTGAGCGCCCTGCAGCAGAACATCAACCTGTTCTACACGCCCACCCAGATCGCCAACGGCGAAGCGCCGCTTGACACGCGCATCCGCGCCGGCGGCATGGTCGAGAAGGGGTCGCTGCAACGTTCAGGCGATTCGCTGGACGTGAAATTCGTCGTTACCGATTTCCAGAAGTCCGTCACGGTCACCTATCGCGGCATCCTCCCGGACCTGTTCCGTGAAGGACAGGGCATCGTCGCCCTGGGCAAGCTCAACGCCGATGGCGTGGTGGTCGCCGATGAAGTGCTGGCCAAGCATGATGAAAAATACATGCCCCCGGAAGTGACCAAGGCGCTTAAAGAAAGCGGTCAATCTGCCCCAACACCCGTGAAGGAGGGTTGATCGATGACTTCCGGTCTGTTTATTCCAGAGCTGGGTCACCTGGCGATGATCCTGGCGTTGTGTTTTGCCTTGTTCCAGGCCGTGGTGCCGTTGTTGGGCGCCTGGCGCGGTGATCGCTTGTGGATGAGCCTGGCTCAGCCCGCCGCCTGGGGGCAGTTTGCCTTCCTGGCGTTTGCCTTCGGTTGCCTGACCTACGCGTTCATGACCGACGATTTCTCGGTCGCCTACGTCGCCGGCAACTCCAACAGCGCATTGCCCTGGTATTACAAATTCAGCGCCGTATGGGGCGCGCACGAAGGTTCGTTGTTGCTGTGGGCGTTCATCCTCGGCGGTTGGACCTTTGCCGTGTCGGTGTTCTCGCGTCAACTGCCGCAAGTCATGCTGGCGCGGGTGCTGGCAGTGATGGGCATGATCAGCAGCGGTTTCCTGATGTTCCTGATCATCACCTCCAACCCGTTCTCGCGCATCCTTCCGCAGATTCCCACAGACGGTCGTGACCTCAATCCGTTGTTGCAGGACATCGGCCTGATCGTGCACCCGCCGATGTTGTACATGGGGTATGTCGGTTTCTCCGTCGCCTTCGCCTTTGCGATCGCCGCGTTGCTTGGCGGTCGCCTCGATGCGGCATGGGCGCGGTGGTCGCGTCCATGGACTATCGTCGCCTGGGCCTTCCTGGGCATCGGTATCACCCTCGGCTCGTGGTGGGCTTACTACGAGCTCGGCTGGGGTGGCTGGTGGTTCTGGGACCCGGTGGAAAACGCCTCTTTCATGCCATGGTTGGTGGGAACAGCGTTGATTCACTCGTTGGCGGTCACGGAAAAACGTGGCGTGTTCAAGAGCTGGACCGTGCTGCTCGCCATTGCGGCCTTCTCCTTGAGCCTATTGGGTACGTTCCTCGTGCGTTCCGGCGTGTTGACCTCGGTTCACGCCTTCGCCGCCGATCCAGAGCGCGGCGTGTTCATCCTGTTTTTCCTGTTGTGCGTCGTCGGTGGCTCGTTGACCCTGTTCGCTCTGCGGGCACCGGTGGTCAAGAGCCAGGTCGGATTCAATCTCTGGTCTCGGGAAACCCTGTTGCTGGGCAACAACCTGGTACTGGTAGTGGCTGCCTCGATGATTCTGCTGGGCACTTTGTATCCGCTGGTCCTCGACGCGATGACCGGGGCCAAGCTGTCGGTCGGCCCGCCGTACTTCAATGCGCTGTTCATTCCGTTGATGGCCGTGTTGATGGTGGTCATGGCGGTCGGTGTGTTGGTGCGCTGGAAAGACACCCCGGTGAAATGGCTGACAAGCATGCTCACCCCTGTGTTGCTCGGCAGTGCTGCGCTAGCGGTAGTGGCAGGCATCGCTTATGGCGATTTCAACTGGGCGGTGATTGCGACGTTCATGCTGGCGGCGTGGGTATTGCTGGCCGGCGTGCGCGATATCCTCGACAAGACGCGCCACAAAGGCCTGATCAAAGGCCTGCCGACCCTGACCCGCAGCTACTGGGGCATGCAAGTCGCGCACCTGGGCATCGCCGTGTGCGCACTCGGTGTCGTGCTGTCGAGCCAGAACAGTGCCGAACGTGACCTGCGCCTGGCTCCGGGCGAGTCCATGGACCTGGGCGGTTATCAGTTTGTGTTCGAAGGTGCCAAGCACTTCGAAGGCCCGAACTTCACCTCCGACAAGGGCACCATCCGAGTCATCCGTGACGGTCGTGAAATCAGTGTGCTCCATCCGGAAAAACGCCTGTACACCGTGCAGGGCTCGATGATGACCGAAGCCGGGATCGATGCCGGTTTTACCCGCGACCTCTACGTTGCTCTCGGCGAGTCGCTGGGGGATGGTGCCTGGGCCGTGCGAGTGCACGTCAAACCGTTCGTTCGCTGGATCTGGTTCGGCGGGTTGCTCACCGCGTTCGGCGGGTTGCTGGCAGCGATGGATCGTCGTTATCGGGTCAAGGTAAAAAGCCGCGTGCGTGAAGCACTGGGCATGAGTGGAGCCACTGCATGAAACGTTGGTTGATGCTGTTGCCACTGGCGATTTTTCTGGTGGTGGCTGTTTTCCTGTATCGCGGGCTGTACCTGGACCCCGCCGAGCTGCCTTCGGCGATGATCGGCAAGCCATTCCCCGAGTTTTCGCTGCCTGCTGTGCAGGGCGACAAGACCCTGACCCGGGCCGACATCGTGGGTAAACCGGCGCTGGTCAATGTCTGGGGCACCTGGTGCATTTCCTGCCGGGTCGAACACCCGGTACTGAACAAACTGGCCGAGAAGGGCGTGGTGATCTACGGCATCAACTACAAGGACGTCAACGCCGATGCCTTGAAGTGGCTGGCGGAGTTCCACAACCCCTATCAGTTGGACATCCGTGACGACGAAGGCACTTTGGGCCTGAACCTGGGCGTGTACGGTGCACCGGAAACCTTTTTCATCGACGCCAAGGGCATCATCCGCGACAAATTCGTCGGGGTGATCGACGAACAGGTCTGGCGTGAAAAACTGGCGGCCAAGTACCAGGCCCTGGTGGACGAGGCCAAGCCATGAAGCGCTGGATTGCAGCGGCCATTCTTGGTTTGAGCATCGCCGGCGTGGCGCACGCCGCCATCGATACCTACGAGTTCACCAAGGAAGGCGATCGCGAGCGCTTTCGCGAGTTGACCAAAGAGCTGCGTTGCCCAAAGTGTCAGAATCAGGACATTGCCGACTCCAATGCCCCCATCGCCGCTGACCTGCGCAAAGAGATTTTCCGCATGTTGGGTGAGGGCAAGGACAATCAGCAGATCATCGACTTCATGGTCGACCGCTACGGTGATTTCGTCCGCTACAAGCCGGCCCTCACCGCCAAGACCGCGTTGCTGTGGTTCGGGCCCGCCGGCCTCTTGCTGGGCGGTGTGGTGATCATTGCCGTCATCGTCCGCCGTCGTCGCTTACAGCGCGCCGACAACCGCGCCGAGCTTTCCTCTGATGAGCGTGAGCGTCTCGACCACCTGTTGGATAAAACCAAGAATGATTGATTTCTGGCTCGCTGCAGGTCTACTGCTTCTGGTAGCCCTGAGTTTTCTGCTGATTCCCGTTCTTCGTGGCCGTCGTGCCCAGCTCGAAGAAGATCGCACTGCGCTCAACGTCGCACTCTATCAAGAGCGCGTGGCCGAGCTGCAGGCTCAGCAGCAAGAAGGTGTTCTCGACAGCGCGCAAATGGACAGTGGTCGCGCCGAAGCCGCCCGTGAGCTGTTGGCCGACACCGAGGGCGCAGACACTTCCCGGGTTTCTCGCCTGGGCAAACCGTTGCCTCTGTTGGCGGCGATCCTGGTGCCGTTGCTCGGCTTGGGGCTCTATCTGCATTTTGGTGCCAGCGACAAGGTCGAGCTCACCCGTGAGTTCGCCCATGCACCGCAATCGATGGAAGAAATGACCCAGCGCCTGGAGCGAGCGGTCGAGGCGCAGCCGGATTCAGCGGAAGGCCTGTACTTCCTTGGCCGTACCTACATGGCACAGGATCGTCCTGGGGACGCGGCGAAGATCTTCGAGCGCACCGTCAATCTGGCGGGTCGCCAACCTGAGCTGTTGGGGCAGTGGGCTCAGGCCCAGTATTTCGCCGACGGCAAGAAGTGGTCGGACAAGATCCAGACCCTGACCGACGAAGCCTTGAAGGCCGACCCGAAGGAAGTCACCAGCCTTGGCCTGTTGGGCATCGCCGCGTTCGAGAGCGCGCGTTACCAGGACGCCATCGACTATTGGACACGCTTGTTGACGCAACTGCCGCCGCAAGACAATTCCCGCGCAGCCTTGCAGGGCGGCATTGATCGTGCGACCGAGAAGCTCCAGGCCAGCGGCGGTAAAGTGGCGCAGGCACCTTCGCAAAAGCCACCTGTGGCCAAGGGCCCAGCGCTGCTCAAGGTCAGTGTTGACCTGGCGCCGGAGCTCAAGGCCAAGGTCCAGCCAGGTGACAGCGTGTTCATTTTTGCCCGCGCCGTTTCCGGACCTCCGACACCGCTGGCCGCCAAACGACTGACCGTGGCGGACCTGCCGGCGACTGTCGAACTGGGCGATGCCGATGCAATGATGCCGCAGTTGAAACTGTCGAACTTCCCTGAAGTCCAACTGGTTGCACGCATCTCCCGCGCTGGCCAGCCGGCAGCCGGTGAGTGGATCGGTCGCAGCCAGCCTCTGGCCAGCAGTACCACCGCGGCGCAAACACTGACCATCGACAGCCCGGACAAATAACAGGAACGCCACCATGACCGCTATCGCACGTATCACTCTGCTCAGTCTTGTCATGGGGTTAAGTGCGTGTGCGGTCCAGCGGCCCGAGCCGACTCCGCTGCCGCCGATCCCGCCCTCGCAGCCGAGCCCGACACCGTCGACGAGTCCGGCACCCGGCAAACCGGGTGTGCCAGCCAAACCGGCCAAACCGGTGCCACGCACCTCTGCCAGCTTCGCGCCTCCGCCGGGTGGCAACAGCCACTGGGATCAGAAGATGGGTGTGTATGTGCTGGACGACCAACCCAATACCTTCTACCGCCAGCGTACCTATTATCGCTGGAACAACGGCTGGAGCCGTTCGATCAGCCCAAATGGGCCATGGGAAGACACCGACATCCATGGCGTGCCGGGTGGCCTGGGACGGCAATTCGGGCAGTAGTAACAAGGCGACCTTCGGGTCGCCTTTTTTGTGGTCGCTCCTTCAAGGACTTCACAATCGGCAACACAACCGAACGTCGTGAACCGGGTTTTTGTGCTTGTCTATATATAACTCTGGAGTTACTTTTCTCGAGCCGAAGCAAGGAGGCGTTGGTGCAGAGCAGGTTATTGATCAAGGAATTGGAGGAGGCCGGTTGGAGGCTGGATCGAGTCACAGGCAGCCATCATTTGTTCACTCACCCCTACAGCCCGTTCATCGTCCCGGTTCCTCACCCGAAAAAGGATTGACCCATCGGCACGGTCAAGAGCATCAGACGGCGAGCCGCTCTGCACCACCCGCCAGCCAGTCACGCAGGAGATCCATAATGCAATATCCCATCTGTATCGAATGGGGCGACGAGAACACCGCCATCGGTATTCAGATCCCCGATATCCCGGGGGCCGTCACCGCCGGGGACACCTTCGAAGACGCCTATAACGCGGCCATCGAGATTGCCCACATCATGCTTCAGGAAATAGCCGCCGACGGCGAGGCGATTCCAATGCCAACCTCGGCAGCTGTCCACCGTAGCAATCCGGACTTCGCTGAAATGGGCTGGGGCATGCTCGAACTGGACATCGCGCCCTACATGGGTAAAACCGAGAAGGTCAACGTGACATTGCCCGGTTATGTCATCCAGCGCATCGACCGCTACGTGCGCGAGCACAACGTGAAGAGTCGCTCTTCCTTCCTGGCCGACGCTGCGCTGGAGAAGCTGGTCCGGCAATGAACATCAGCGGGAAGGTGGCGGTCATGCCGCCGCCAGCGAATGCTCTCGCGAAGCGCTCAGGAAGCGCAACAACGCCAGCAATGGGAACGCGCTACCAACGATCACGATCCACAACCAGCCACCGTGCTCGTACACCACACTGGCCACCGACGACCCGAACGCGCCGCCAATGAAAATGCTGGTCATGTAAAGCGCGTTCAGGCGACTGCGACTTTTGCCGTCGAGGGCATAGACCGCCCGTTGGCCCAGGACCATGTTCATCTGGACGCAAAAGTCGAGCACTACACCGGTGACGGCCAGGCCGATGACGCTGTAGGCCGGGTGGATGAAGGCGGGCAGGAAACTCAGGCTGGCGAACAGCAGGGCCAGCAGCGAGGCGATGCGCGTGTGCCCGGCGTCCGCCAGCCGGCCGGCGATGGGGGCGGCGATGGCACCGATGGCACCTACCAGGGCGAAGATTGCGATCTGCGTTTGCGACAGGCCATGATGACGCGCCAGTTCCAGCGGCGCGGCCGTCCAGAACAGGCTGAAGGTGGCAAACATGCAACCCTGGTAAAACGCTCGCTGGCGTAAAACCGGCTGTTGGCGCAGCAGCGTCCACAACGACCCCAGCAACTGGCCGTAGGAGGCACTGTGGTCAGGCTGCCGTTTGGAAATGGTGAGCGCCAGCACAAGGCTGATGGCTGCCATCAGCGCTGCCGCAATCACGAACATCGCACGCCAGCCGAAATGGTCGGCCACGATGCTGGATACGGGGCGGGCCAAGAGAATCCCCAACAGCAAGCCGCCCATGATGCCACCGACCACTCGGCCACGGCTTTCCTCGGGGGCCAGGTGGGCGGCCAGAGGAATGAGGATCTGCACTGACACGGAGCTGAAACCCACCAGCAGCGAGATCAGCAAGAAGACGTTCGGTTGGTCCGTGAAGGCGGCACCCAGCAGGCTGGCAATCGCCACCAGCGTGGTGAGGATCATCAGTCGGCGGTTTTCCAGCAGATCGCCCAGCGGCACCAGGAAAAACAGGCCCAGGGCGTAACCGATCTGGGTCAGCGACACGATCAGACTGGCCAGGGTGCTGCTTAGGCCAACGTCCGGTGCGATCAGTTCGATGATCGGTTGCGCGTAGTAGATGTTGGCGACAATGGCGCCGCAGCAGAAGGCAAACAGCAGCACCCTGCCTTTGGTCATGGTTGCGGCGCCGTGGGGGGCGGTGTGGGCTGGTGTCATCAGGTTTCTCGTTGCGCAGGGTGGTATGCATGCAGCCCCGAAAAATAGGGCGAAACGCATTCTTGCTCAATGTTTTTTTGCGCTTGCCGATAGTTTGAAGGCGTAGGTACGTTTCTCTTTTTTTCCATTAAGCAGGTCTCTCAGGGATTTGGAGTCGATATGAATGTGCAGGGCATGGCGTTGGCCAGCAAGTATTGTCAGGGCGCAGGCCTGGAGGTCGGTGCCGCTGCGCACAATGCGTTTTATCTGCCCAATTGCATCAACCTGGGTCCCAGCGATGGCGAAGCCTTTCTGTATCCACAGGATCTCGTCGACTACGGTCACTACAAAAAGGAGCAGGCAAATTACAACGTCGAGTCCGCCAGGGTTGATGCGCTGGGCGATTTTATGGACATTCCATTTCTTGATGCGACTTTCGATTACCTGATCAGCTCACATGTGATCGAGCATGTCCCGAACTTGTTTGCCGCTTTCATTGAGTCTTCCCGGGTGGTGAAGGACGGTGGGGTGTTCTTCTGCATTTTTCCGAAAAGAAACGCCGAACCGACCGACCGACCGCGAGCGCTGACCACTCTGGATCAGATGATCGACAGCTATGAAAAGCGTGTCGACATGAACACCGTGGACCTGGAAACGTGGAGATGTCACTACCTGGTGTTATCGTTGCAAAGCATGCTCCGCGCAATCAACCTGATGAACTCGGTCGGCCTCGGGCATTGGCTGATCGAATGCATTGAAGAAACCGATACCAAAGTCGGAAACGGTCACACGGTGGTGTTGAGAAAACAGGTCGGCTTGTCCGCTTCGCTGTACAAGGACATCAAACTGTTCAACGAAGCGTTCAATGCGCACCTGACTGCACAGGAGCTCGGCAAGGCGCTGCACTTGGTCAAGGTCGCTCTGTCATTCGACTTCTTCAATGCTCATTTCTTGTATCTGGCGTTTGCACTCAACTGCCAGATGGACAATATTCGCGAAGGGATAGAATTTTTGCGTCAGGCCTTGGTCATCGATCCTGAGAACGAAGAGTATCGTCGATTGTTCATCCAGTTCACGGGCGGGCCTTATATCAACCCTGTGCAATAAGGCTGTCAGCCAGCCACCCCTGATTGCCTGATACGCTGGCGAAAAAAAGGCGACCTTTACAGGTCGCCTTTTTCATTGCTGGCTTACTGCGTGTAGATCTGATCGAAAATCCCACCATCATTGAAGTGGGTTTTCTGCACGGTACGCCAGTCGCCGAAGGTCTTTTCCACCGACAGGAAGTCCACTTTGGGGAAGCGATCGGTGTATTTGGCCAGCACGGCTGGGTCGCGCGGACGCAGGTAGTTGGCAGCGGCAATTTCCTGCCCTTGCGGCGACCACAGGAATTTCAGGTATTCCTCGGCGGCAGCACGAGAACCTTTTTTCTCAACCACTTTGTCGACGACGGACACCGGTGGCTCGGCTTCGGCGGAGACGCTTGGGTAGATGACTTCGAACTGATCGCGACCGAACTCGCGGGCAATCATTTCCGCTTCGTTTTCGAAGGTCACCAGCACGTCGCCGATCTGGTTGGTCATGAAGGTGGTCGTGGCGGCACGGCCACCGGTGTCGAGCACAGGTGCCTGCTTGAACAGTTTGCCAACGAATGCCTTGGCCTTGTTCTCATCGCCACCGTTTTTCAGCACGTAGCCCCAGGCGGACAGATAGGTGTAGCGGCCGTTGCCCGAGGTTTTCGGGTTGGGCACGATCACTTGTACGCCGTCCTTGAGCAGGTCAGGCCAGTCTTTCAGGGCTTTGGGGTTGCCTTTGCGCACGATGAAAACGGTGGCGGAGGTGAATGGCGCGCTGTTGTTCGGCAGACGGGTGACCCAGTTCTCCGGAACCAGTTTGCCGTTGTCGGCCAGGGCGTTGATGTCGGTGGCCATGTTCATGGTGATCACGTCAGCCGGCAGGCCGTCGATGACCGAGCGCGCCTGTTTGCTGGAGCCGCCGAAAGACATCTGCACGGTGATGTTTTCGTTGTGCTCGGCTTGCCAGTGTTTCTGGAAGGCAGTGTTGTAGTCCTTGTAGAAATCTCGCATCACATCGTAGGACACGTTGAGCAGGGTCGGTGCGGCCTGGGCCACGCTGGTCAGGGCGAGACCAGCGGCCAGAAGTGAGGCGCCAAAGAGTTTTTTCACTGCGCATTCCTTGTTCGATATTTGAGATGAGGCATTTTGCCAGCGACTATAACCGGCGCCGCATAGGCGTTTAAAGATTAAAAAGCACTTTGCTTATTCCAGTTTCTTAAACAACGCATTGCCGCAACGGGAACAGAATGCAGCGCCGTGCTCGTGGCTGTTTTTCTTGCACACCGGGCAGTCGTGTTGGAGCTGTTCGCCACGCATGGCATTGGCCAGTTCGGCGGTAAAAATCCCTGTCGGTACGGCGATGATCGAGTAACCGGTGATCATCACCAGCGACGAAATGACCTGCCCCAGCGGCGTCTTTGGCACGATGTCGCCGAAGCCCACCGTGGTCAGCGTCACGATAGCCCAATAGATGCCTTTGGGGATGCTGGTGAAGCCATGTTCCGGACCCTCGATGACATACATCAGGGTGCCGAACACCGTTACCAGTGTGCAGACGCTGACCAGGAACACCACGATCTTCTGTTTGCTGCCGCGCAGCGCCGACATCAGGTAGTTGGCTTGCTTGAGGTACGGGCTGAGCTTGAGCACCCGGAAGATCCGCAGCATCCGGATGATGCGGATAATCAGCAAATACTGGGCATCGGAGTAATAGAGGGCGAGGATGCCGGGGACGATGGCCAACAAGTCCACCAGGCCGTAAAAACTGAAGGCATAGCGCAACGGCTTGGGCGAGCAATACAGGCGCAGGATGTACTCGGCGAGGAAGATCACCGTAAAGCCCCATTCGATGTACGCCAGCACATCGGCGTAGTTCTTGTGGACGGTGTCGATGCTGTCGAGCATCACGATCACCAGGCTTGAGAGGATGATCAACAGCAGAATGCCGTCGAAGCGCCTGCCAGCCTTGGTGTCGGTCTGGAAAATCATGACGTAAAGCTGATCACGCCAGTTTTTGCTGCTGTCCATGGATAACGCCTGACTCGTAGATCAGCGCAGCCTAGGTTGATTGTCCCTGTGAGCGCAAGGCGTGTCATCACGCGGGGTTTTGCCGAACATTTGCATGCCGGTACGAATGAGCCAGCAGGCGAGGATGAAGGGTGCGGTCAGCGTCGCCAGGCCAATGGCAGCGAACAGCGGCGTCAACAACAGCACCATGACGACGCCCAGCAGCGGCAGCCACGGGTGCTGGCGCTGCGTGCTGAGGGCAAGGGCGGTCAGCACGGCGTTGTAGCCACCAAGGCCGAGCAGGGCGGTGCCGGTTTCGTGATGCAGCAAGCTGGAGCCAAGGCCGAGCAGAGACGCCGTCATCGCCCAGCAGAAGGCTCGACGATCAGCAATCAGCAAACCGCTGGCAATCATTGCCCCGGCCAGCGGATGGTCGAGAAACATCACCTGGCCGATCCCCCGGAGCGATGCTGCCAGCAGGTCCACGGTGTTCATTTCGATGAGCGGTGTGGGGACCGATGGCGTGGCGAAACACAGCAGTAACCAGCTCAAACCCACGAATGGTGCGGTATAGGCGGGAACACATTGATTGACCCGGGCACGCTTGAGCCATTGCTGGGTGATCATCGCGCTCAGGCCGCCGGCTGCCAGGATAAGCGGTGGCATTATCGCCGACCAAGGGAAATACAAGCTCAACATCAGACCGAGCAACACGCCGTTGTAGCTGAACAATCCAGCCTGGCGATCAGCCTTCGCATAGTTGCGCCGTTGCGCGGTCAGCAGTCCGGCGACGCCGCCCAGCAGCGCGCCACCCAGTAGCGCCGGCGCAGTGAACAGAATCGCACACAGGCACAGCAGGCCGCATAACGGATGGCGCTGGAGGAATATCTGGCTGAAGCCATTAAGCAGGGCTTCGGCCCAGTCGGGGCAGTGGGTATTGAAGTGATTGGCAGGCATGGCAGTTAAAAAATAAGAAGTGGCACCGAGTCGCCTGCATCGCGGGCAAGCCCGCTCCTACTGGAGCGGGGCTGTTCCGGCGATGAGGCCGGTAAGGGCGTTCTAGATCAACGTCTCGATACGCAACGAGTTAGTCGACCCAGGCTGCCCAAACGGCACACCCGCCGTGATCAACAGGGTATCGCCCCGTTCGGCCATGCCCTGGGCCTGGGCAATTTCCAGTGCGGTGGAGCACACCTCGTCCACCTGGCGCAGGCGGTCATTGACCACCGACTGCACTCCCCACGCTACCGTCAGGCGCCGTGCTGTCTGCAGATTTGGCGTCAGGTTGAGAATCGGCACCGTCGGCCGCTCCCGCGCCGCCCGCAGGCTGGAGGCCCCCGACTCGCTGTAATTGACCAATACCGCCACGGGCAGCACATTGCTGATGCGGCGGATCGCGCAACTGATCGCATCGGCCACTGTGGCTTGCGCCTTCGGTCGGCTCACGTCCAGTTGTGTCTGGTAGTCCGGGCCGTTTTCCACCTGGCGGATGATCTTGCTCATCATCTGCACGGCTTCCAATGGGTACTCGCCGGACGCGGTTTCCGCCGACAGCATCACCGCATCGGCGCCCTCGGCCACGGCATTGGCCACATCGGTGACTTCGGCGCGGGTCGGCGCCGGGGAAAACCGCATCGACTCCAGCATCTGCGTCGCCACCACCACCGGTTTGCCGAGCTGGCGGCAGATGCCAATGATGTTCTTCTGGATCTGCGGCACGCTTTCGGCCGGTACTTCCACGCCCAGATCACCCCGGGCGACCATGATCGCGTCGCTCAACTCCGCGATTTCCCGCAGATGAGTGACTGCCGACGGTTTCTCGATTTTCGCCATCAAGAAGGCTTTGTCGCCGATCAGCGTGCGGGCCTCGCGGATGTCTTCCGGGCGCTGCACGAACGACAGCGCCACCCAGTCCACGCCCAGCTCAAGTCCGAAGCTCAGGTCGCGGCGATCCTTGGCGGTCAACGGGCTCAACTCCAGCACCGCTTGTGGCACGTTTACGCCCTTGCGGTCGGACAGTTCACCACCATTGAGCACCGTGGTGTCGATGGCGTCGCTGTACTTGCTGACCACCCGCAGGCGCAACTTGCCGTCGTCCAGCAGCAGGTCCATGCCGGGTTCGAGCGCGGCAATGATTTCCGGATGCGGCAGGTTGACCCGGCGCTCGTCGCCCGGCGTCGGGTCCAGGTCTAGGCGCAGGGCCTGCCCGCGATGCAGTTGAACGCGGCCTTCGGCGAACTTGCCAACGCGCAGTTTCGGGCCTTGCAGGTCCATCAGGATGCCCAGCGGATAGTTGAGCTGTCGCTCGACTTCACGAATCCATTGGTAGCGCTGGGCGTGGTCGGCGTGATCACCGTGGCTGAAGTTCAGGCGGAAGATGTTCACCCCGGCCTGAACCAGTTCACGTATGCCGTCGATCCCGTCGATGGCAGGGCCCAGCGTGGCGAGGATTTTGACCTTTTTATCAGGCTTCATGATGAGGGTTCTCGAGTATTAGGATGGCGCGAAAGTCGTTGACGTTGGTGCGCGTCGGCTCGGTGACGATCAGGGCGTCGAGTGCCGCGAAGTAGCCGTAGCCGTTGTTGTTATCCAGCTCGTCGCTGGCGCTGAGGCCCAGGGCGGTGGCGCGGGTGTAGCTGTCCGGGGTCATGATCGCGCCGGCGTTGTCTTCGGAGCCGTCGATGCCATCGGTGTCACCGGCCAGGGCGTAGACGCCGGGCAAGCCTTTGAGGCTGTCGGTCAGGCTCAGCAGGAATTCGGCATTGCGTCCGCCACGGCCATTGCCACGCACGGTGACGGTGGTTTCGCCGCCGGAGAGAATCACGCAGGGCGCTGCCAGAGGCTGGCCGTGTTGCACCACCTGACGGACGATACCGGCATGGACTTTCGCCACTTCGCGCGATTCACCTTCCAGGTCGCCCAGGATCAGCGGGCTGAACCCGGCCTGACGGCACTTCACCGCCGCCGCTTCCAGCGATTGCTGCGGGCGCGCGATCAACTGGAAGTGACTGCGGGCCAGGCTTGGGTCACCGGGTTTGACGGTTTCCGATTCCGGGCTTTGCAGCCAGTTGCGCACCGACGCTGGCACGTCGATGCCGTAGCGCTTGAGGATCGCCAGTGCTTCAGCGCTGGTGCTCGGATCCGCCACGGTGGGGCCGGAAGCAATGACAGTAGCAAGATCGCCCGGTACATCGGAAATCGCGTAGGTGTATACAGTCGCCGGCCAGCAGGCCTTGCCCAGGCGTCCGCCCTTGATTGCAGAGAGATGCTTGCGCACGCAATTCATCTCGCCGATGGAGGCGCCGGACTTGAGCAGGGCCTTGTTGATCGATTGCTTGTCGGCCAGGGTGATCCCGACGGCCGGCAAAGCCAGCAACGCCGAACCGCCACCCGACAACAGGAAAATCACACGGTCCTCTTGCGTCAGGTTGCTGACCAGCTCGAACACGCGCTTGGCAACGGCCTGGCCAGCGGCGTCAGGCACCGGGTGGGCGGCCTCGACCACTTCGATTTTCTCGCAAGGGGCGCCATGACCGTATCGCGTCACGACCAGGCCGGATACCTCTCCCTGCCAGCAGCGCTCGACCACTTGAGCCATGGCCGCTGCGGCCTTGCCGGCGCCTATGACGATGACCCGCCCCGTGCGATCGGCGGGCAGATGGGCTTCGAGCACTTGCTGCGGATGGGCGGCGTTGATGGCTGTGGTGAACAGCTCGCGCAGCAATTGTTGCGGATCGACCGACATGGCGGGCTCCCGGGATTCTTGTTATTTGGAGTAGGGCGATAACTTCTGGGCGCCTGGTCTCTTGTGGGAGCTGGCTTGCCTGCGATTCAGACGCTGCGGTCGTACAGGTGGACCGAGGTGATTTCATCGCGGGCAAGCCCGCTCCCACAGGACCGGGTTGGAACGGGCAGGGCTTACGGCTTCTCGCGAATCGAAAAATTCGCCATGTGTTCCAGGCCCTTGATCAGTGCCGAGTGGTCCCAGTTACTGCCGCCGATGGCCGCGCAGGTGCTGAACACCTGTTGGGCGTTGGCGGTGTTGGGGAGGTTGATGTTCAGCTCCCTGGCGCCTTGCAGGGCCAGGTTAAGGTCCTTCTGGTGCAGGCTGATGCGGAAGCCCGGATCGAAGGTGCCCTTGATCATGCGCTCGCCGTGCACTTCGAGGATCTTCGAGGACGCAAAACCACCCATCAACGCTTCACGAACCTTGGCCGGATCGGCACCGTTTTTCGAAGCGAACAGCAGGGCTTCCGCGACGGCCTGGATGTTCAGCGCGACGATGATCTGGTTCGCCACTTTTGCGGTCTGGCCATCGCCATTACCGCCGACGAGGGTGATATTTTTGCCCATGGCCTGGAACAGCGGCAGGGCGCGTTCGAAGGCATCGGCGTCGCCGCCGACCATGATGCTCAATGTGGCAGCCTTGGCACCGACTTCGCCGCCGGAGACTGGCGCGTCGAGGTACTGAGCGCCTTTTTCATTGATTTTCGCGGCAAAGGCTTTGGTGGCGGTCGGCGAGATCGAGCTCATGTCGATCACTACCTTGCCTTTACCGACACCGGCGGCTACGCCGTCGGCGCGGAACAGCACGTCATCGACCTGCGGGGTGTCCGGCACCATGACGATGATGAATTCGGCTTCCTGCGCCACTTCTTTCGGGTTGGCCAGGGCGATGGCACCTGCGGCGACCAGATCGGCCGGGGCAGCATCGTGGTGCGCTGACAGGAACAGGCTGTGACCGGCTTTCTGCAGGTTCGCCGCCATTGGGTGGCCCATGATGCCGGTGCCGATGAATCCGATTTTAGCCATGAGAAATTCCTCTTGTTTTAATGAGTCGCAACGCCTGCCCCCTGTAGGAACGAGCTTGCTCGCGATAGCGGTGTGTCAGGCAACAGGGGTGTTGAATGTGCCGGCCTCATCGCGAGCAAGCTCGCTCCTATAGGGAGGGGGTCAGATCGCGTTATGGGTTTTCAGCCAGCCCAGGCCCGCTTCGGTCGTGGTCAGTGGCTTGTATTCGCAACCGACCCAACCCTGATAACCGATGCTGTCCAGGTGTTCGAACAGGAAGCGGTAGTTGATCTCACCTGTGCCTGGTTCGTTGCGCCCCGGATTGTCGGCCAACTGGATGTGGTTGATCTCGCTCAGGTGCGTGGCCATGGTGCGGGCGAGGTCCCCTTCCATGATTTGCATGTGATAGATGTCGTATTGCAGGAACAGATTGGCGCTGCCCACCTGTTCGCGAATCGACAGGGCCTGCGCCGTGTTGTTCAGGTAGAAGCCTGGAATGTCGCGGGTGTTGATCGCCTCCATCACCAGTTTGATGCCCGCCGCTTGCAGCTTGTCGGCCGCGTACTTGAGGTTGGCGACGAAGGTCTTTTCCACGGTGGCATCATCGACGCCTTGCGGGCGGATGCCGGCCAGGCAGTTGACCTGGGTATTGCCCAGTACTTGCGCGTAAGCAATCGCCAGGTCGACGCCGGCGCGAAACTCTTCAACCCGGTCCGGCAGGCAGGCCAGGCCGCGTTCGCCCTTGGCCCAGTCACCGGCGGGCAGGTTGAACAGCACCTGGGTCAGGCCGTTGGCATCAAGCCGGGCCTTGATTTCGGCGGAGCTGAAATCGTAGGGGAACAGGTACTCGACGCCACTGAAGCCGGCCTTGGCGGCCGCTTCGAAACGGGCGAGAAAATCCTGCTCGGTGAACAGCATGGATAGGTTGGCTGCGAAACGCGGCATGGTGGTCTCCTGTAAATCTTGTGAGGACCCCCTGCAGGAGCGAGCTTGCTCGCGATAGTGCATATCTGACACACCGCTATCGCGAGCAAGCTCGCTCCTACAGGGGGAGCTTCAATTGTTAATCAAGCATCGAAATCGCCGTGGGCGCATCGTTGCCGACCAGCGCCAGGTCTTCGAACTCGTTGACCGCGTTGATCTCGGTGCCCATGGAAATGTTGGTCACGCGCTCCAGGATAATCTCGACGATCACCGGCACCTTGAACTCTTCGATCAGCGCCTCGGCCTTGCGCAGGGCAGGGGCGATGTCAGCCGGTTCGAACACCCGCAGCGCCTTGCAGCCCAGGCCTTCGGCCACCGCGACGTGATCGACGCCATAACCGTTGAGCTCTGGCGCGTTCAGATTATCGAAGGACAGCTGCACGCAGTAGTCCATTTCGAAACCGCGCTGGGCCTGGCGGATCAGCCCCAGGTATGAGTTGTTCACCACCACGTGGATGTACGGCAGCTTGAACTGCGCGCCCACGGCCAGCTCTTCGATCATGAACTGGAAGTCATAGTCGCCCGACAACGCCACGACCTTGCGGCTCGGGTCGGCCTTGACCACGCCCAGTGCTGCCGGAATGGTCCAGCCCAGCGGGCCGGCCTGACCGCAGTTGATCCAGTGACGTGGCTTGTAGACGTGCAGGAACTGCGCGCCGGCAATCTGAGACAGGCCGATGGTACTGACGTAGCAGGTGTCCTTGCCGAACACCTGGTTCATCTCTTCGTATACGCGTTGCGGTTTGACCGGCACGTTGTCGAAGTGGGTCTTGCGTTGCAGGCTGGCCTTGCGCTGCTGGCAGTCCTGCAACCAGGCACTGCGGTTTTTCAGCTTGCCAGCGGCTTGCCATTCGCGCGCGACTTCAATGAACACGGTCAGTGCCGAGGCCGCGTCGGAGACGATGCCCAGGTCCGGGGTGAACACGCGGCCGATCTGCGTGCCCTCGATATCGACGTGAATGAACTTGCGGCCTTCGGTGTAGACATCGACCGAGCCGGTGTGGCGGTTGGCCCAACGGTTGCCGATGCCCAGCACCACGTCGGACTTGAGCATGGTCGCGTTGCCGTAGCGATGCGAGGTTTGCAGGCCGACCATGCCGACCATCAACGGGTGATCGTCGGGGATCGTGCCCCACCCCATCAAGGTCGGGACGACCGGGATACCGGTCAGCTCGGCGAATTCGACCAGCAGGTCGCTGGCGTCGGCGTTGATGATGCCGCCGCCGGCCACCAGCAGTGGGCGTTCGGCCTGATCGAGCAGGGCCAGGGCTTTTTCCACTTGCACGCGGGTGGCGCAGGGCTTGGCCAGGGGCAGCGGCTGATAGGCATCGATGTCGAATTCGATTTCGGCCATCTGCACGTCGAACGGCAGATCGATCAGCACTGGGCCTGGACGACCGGAGCGCATTTCATAAAAAGCTTTCTGGAACGCGTACGGCACCTGGCCCGGCTCCAGGACCGTGGTTGCCCACTTGGTCACTGGCTTGACGATGCTGGTGATGTCGACAGCCTGGAAGTCTTCCTTGTGCATACGGGCGCGCGGAGCCTGGCCGGTGATGCACAGGATCGGAATCGAGTCGGCGGAGGCGCTGTACAGGCCCATGACCATGTCGGTACCGGCAGGACCGGAAGTGCCGATGCACACGCCGATATTGCCGGCCTTGGTGCGGGTGTAGCCCTCGGCCATGTGCGAGGCGCCTTCAACGTGGCGAGCGAGGACGTGATCGATGCCGCCGACCTTTTGCAGGGCGGAGTACAACGGGTTGATCGCGGCGCCGGGAATGCCAAAGGCGGTTTCAACCCCTTCACGGCGCATCACCAGAACGGCGGCTTCGATTGCTCTCATTTTGCTCATGGTTTTGTGCCTCTTTACGTTTTTTAATTGTATACAAGTGGCTTTGCGTGGAGTTTATTCACGACTGGCTGCGAAGGTCAATCCATTTTCTCAAGCGCCTGTTTCATTCGTCGGAAGGCCAAATTGCTGTGACTTTTCGTCGCATGTAACGTTTTACGCGGATTATTGTATACAAAAAGAGAATTTACTGTGTTCTATTTGTTGCATGAGGCTGCGACGTAAACGCGCAGCTCGACCGCTTTCCCTATAACAAAATGAGGACAGCACCATGAGCGCTTTAACCTTGAAAGTGGCAGTCAACCTGGTCAACGAGGCCATCAACGCCGGGCGGGCCATTGCGGCCGCCCCCCTGACCATCGCGGTGCTCGATGCCGGCGGGCATCTGATCGCCCTGCAACGTGAAGACGGCGCCAGCCTGCTGCGTCCGCAGGTCGCCATCGGCAAAGCCTGGGGCGCCATCGCCCTGGGCAAGGGGTCGCGCCTGCTGGCCTCGGACGCCCAGCAACGCCCGGCGTTCATCGCCGCCTTGAACACCATGGGGCAGGGCAGCGTCGTCCCCGCGCCCGGTGGCGTGCTGGTGCGCGATCAGGAGGGCAATGTACTGGGCGCGGTGGGCATCAGCGGAGATTTGTCGGATGTCGACGAGCAGTGCGCGATCAATGCGATCGAGGCGCTGGGGTTGCGGGCGGATGCGGGGGTTGTGGTTTGATTTGATTTGCAGGGCCTGAACTGACGCCATCGCGGGCGAGCCCGCTCCCACACTGTTCGGGGTATGCAGATGATCTGTGTACAGCATCAATCACTGTGGGAGCGGGCTTGCCCGCGATGGCTGTCTGACTGACACATCCAGCGAAAGGTTTGAATCATCTCTAGGCATTTTCATAACTAGCCTTCCCAGTACTTCACCAGGAGGGCAAAGGAATGCTTGATTTACCTGCTTCACGTCGCTTGAGATGGGGCGATATACCGAACCCCACAGGTCTACTTGCTGACCACCAATACAATTGATCGGGAGCCCATTTTCAGAGATGTCAGATTGGGCATATTGGTCGTGAATCAATTTCGCCGGGCTCAGAATTTTGGGTGGGCGAACGCGCTGGCTTGGGTCGTTATGCCGGACCACTTTCACTGGTTAATCGAGCTGGAGAATTGTTCGCTCTGCAATTTGATGCGCAGAACCAAATCATTGATTGCCCGAGAGGTGAATCTTGCCAGCAATAGAATCGGACCGCTTTGGCAGCAGGGTTATCACGATCGCGCTTTAAGGCGAGAAGAGGATCTGGTGAAAATAGCGCGGTATGTTGTCGCCAATCCTTTGCGGGCGGGATTGGTCGAGCGTCTTGGCGACTATCCACTGTGGGATGCGATCTGGCTTTGACGACTGAAATTGAGTCGTCCCCATCGCGGGCAAGCCCGCTCCCACAGGATCCCTGGAACTCACAAAACCATTGTGGGAGCGGGCTCGCCCGCGATAGGGTCAATGAGATTTCAGTCCAGCTCACATCCCTTGAGCACCAACCGGATAATCGTCTGTGCCGCCGCTTCATAATCGGCTTCGTCCAGCTTTTCCTTGCCGGTGACGGCGGTGATTTGCCAGTCGAAGTCGGCGTAAGTCTGGGTGGCCGCCCAGATGCTGAACATCAGGTGGTTGGGGTCGAGCGGGGCGATCTGGCCGCGGTCGATCCAGGTCTGGATGCAGGCGATGTTGTGCCGGGCCTGGCTGTTGAGCTGTTCGACCAGATCGCTGCTCAGGTGCGGGGCGCCGTGCATGATTTCGCTGGCGAACACTTTCGAGGCAAAGGGCAGGTCGCGGGAGATGCGGATTTTCGAACGGATGTAGCCGCTCAGTACATCATTGGGTTCGCCTTCAGGGTTGAAGGGGGTCGAAGCCTGCAGAATCGGCTCAATGATGCTTTCCAGGACCTCGCGATAGAGGTTTTCCTTGGTCTTGAAATAGTAATAGACGTTGGGCTTGGGCAACCCGGCCCTGGCGGCGATGTCGCTGGTTTTGGTCGCAGCGAAGCCTTTGTCGGCAAATTCTTCACTGGCGGCACGCAGTATCAGTTGTTTGTTGCGCTCGCGGATCGTGCTCATAAACCAGGGGGTTCCTTGCCTGTTCTGGCGGTTGCGCATGGTAGCACCGGGCTTCGGCGGCGCTCAAGAATGCTCCATGCGGCGCGCCGCCGCGCTATGCTGCTTGGCATCCATACAAAGAAGGAAGCGTGATTCATGGCAGGAAGCAGCCTACTGTTGCTGATCGACGACATTGCCGCCGTGCTGGACGACGTGGCGTTGATGACCAAAATGGCCGCCAAGAAAACCGCCGGCGTGTTGGGCGACGATCTGGCGCTCAATGCCCAGCAGGTGAGCGGTGTGCGGGCCGAACGGGAAATCCCCGTGGTGTGGGCGGTTGCCAAGGGATCGTTCATCAACAAACTGATCCTGGTGCCTTCGGCTCTGGCCATCAGCGCATTCATCCCCTGGCTGGTGACGCCTCTGTTGATGGTCGGTGGCGCTTACCTGTGTTTCGAAGGATTCGAAAAACTCGCTCACAAAATCCTGCACAGCAAAGCCGAAGAGCAGACGGAGCACGCGCAATTGGTCGAGGCCGTGGCAGACCCGGCAGTGGATCTGGTGGCGTTCGAAAAGGACAAGATCAAGGGTGCGATCCGCACCGACTTCATTCTCTCGGCGGAAATCATCGCCATCACCCTTGGCACGGTGGCGGGGGCGTCTCTGACCCAGCAAGTCATCGTGCTATCGGGCATCGCGATCGTCATGACCATCGGCGTCTATGGCCTGGTGGCGGGGATCGTCAAACTCGACGACCTGGGCTTGTGGCTGACGCAAAAGCCAGGGCAGATGGCCCGTAGCGTCGGTGCCGGGATTCTGCGCGCGGCACCGTACATGATGAAAAGCCTGTCGGTGATTGGTACGGCGGCGATGTTCCTGGTAGGCGGCGGGATTCTCACCCACGGGGTGCCGGTGGTGCATCACTGGATCGAGAGTGTCAGTGCCGGGGCCGGTGGGGCCGGGTTTATCGTGTCGATGTTGCTCAATGGCGTGGCGGGGATTATCGCGGGGGCGGCGGTGCTGGCGGTGGTGATGGCTGTTGGCAAAATCTGGAAGGCGTTCAAAGGTTGAATTGAAACACTGAACGGATGTGGGAGCGGGCTTGCTCGCGAAGGCGGTGCATCATTCGACTCAAACGTCGACGGATACAATGTCTTCGCGAGCAAGCCCGCTCCCACAGGTTTAGCTGTTGCCTTTGGTTACTCGGCAATCTGCAACTTGCGCGACTCGGTATACACGTAACGCACCTTTTCATACTCGAACGGCGAGTTCAGCTGACCGTAGCGGAAGCTGGTCTGATAGCGCTTGTCCACAGCCCGCAAGGCCCACACTTCCGGGTGGTTTGAGCTGACTTCGGCCACGTTGAGGAAGTTGATCGCGTTCTCGGCGCTGAAGTCCACCACTAAACCGCCGGTATCGCGCAGGTTCGACGGCCCGAGTATCGGCAGTACGAAGTAGGCACCGGCCGGCACACCGTAGAAACCCAGCGTCTGGCCGAAGTCTTCGCTCTGTCGCTGGAGCCCCATGGCGGTGGCCGGGTCCCACAGGCCGGCGATGCCGATGGTGGTGTTGAGCAGCAGGCGTCCGGTGATTTCCATCGAACGCTGGCCCTTGAACTGCAACAGGCTGTTGAGCAGGTTCGGCACGTCGCCAAGGTTGTTGAAAAAGTTGCTGACCCCGGTGCGCACGAAGCTCGGAGTGATGTAGCGATAACCATCGACCACCGGCAGGAATACCCACTCGTCGAAGCGATAGTTGAAGTGGTAGACGCGACGGTTCCAGGATTCCAGCGGGTCATACACGTTCAACGCACTCAGCGTGGAGCGTTCGAACTCGCGCTGGTCCAGCCCCGGGTTGAACTTGAGTTTGCTCAACGGCTCCTTGAAGCCATCACTGTCGATGACCACAGGCGCGTTGGCCTTGCTGTTGTCAGCATTGGCGGTGGTTGCACAGAGGAGCGCGGCGATAAGCAGGAGGTATTTAGCCACGGAAGAACTCCAGCATGGCGTCGCTGTTGACGCGGTAGTTAAGGTTGCCGCAATGGCCGCCCAGTGGGTAAACGGTCAGGCGATCGCCGAAAGTGCGGCGCAGGAAACCGAGATCGCCCGGGCCCAGGATCACGTCATCGGCGTTGTGCATGACGGCAATTTTAGGGCTCTTGTGCAGGTAATCCGCCAGTGCGTACAGGCTCACCTGGTCGATCAGTTGCAGCAGGCTGCCGCCATCGGTGCGGGCGCGCCACATCGGGATGACCTGTTCGGTGATGTAGCAGTCGAAGTCGCATTGCAACGCACGCTTGAGGTACGGCGTAAGGCTGGTGCCCTCGGTGATCGGCGTCTTGGGCGGCGTGATCAGGCCGCGACGGTTGATCAGGTCCGAGGTAAAAGCGATATCGGCGGCCGAGAAGCGGAACGAGGTGCCGATCAGCATTGCCATCTGCTCGTTGCTCAAATGCTGCTTGGACTGCTGGAAGTCATAGAGCAGCGCATCGTTGAGGTCGATGTAGCCTTTCTGCTGGAAGTAGCGGGTCAGTTTGTTCAGCACCAGCTCATAGAAGGTGGTGGTGTTGTTGATGCCCTTGACCTCGGTTTGAACAAGCTTGTCGAGGTTTGTGATCGAGGTGTAGAGGTTGACCGGCGGGTTGAGCAGCAGGACTTTCTTGAAATTGAAACTGCGGCGGGTTTCGTCCAGATGGGCGACGAATGCCGCATCCAGTGCGCCCAGGCTGTACCCCGTGAGGTAGTAATCGGTGACCGGCAACTTCGGGTTTTGCGCCCGCACGGCCTGCATGACGCGATACATGTCTTCGGCATCGTCCTTGGTGATGCCTGGCGTGGCAAAGCGCGACGCCGCGCTGATGAAGTCGAAGCTGGTGGGCGAAGACAGCTGTACTACGTGGTAGCCAGCCTTGTAATACAGCTTTTTCAAATACTCGTTCAGGGTGCTGTCATAACGCGCGCCAGTGCCGGCGATCAGGAAGATCAGCGGGGCAGGTTTGTCCTGGGTTGCGATGCGATAGGTGAGTTTTTTCACTGGCCAGAAGTTGTCTGGCAGCTGGAACTCACGCTCAGGGCGTAGCCTGAGGGTGTGATCCGATTGATCGATGTCGTCGTCCAGTGGCAACTCCGGACGCAAATCCGGTGGCGTCGTGGCGATGGTCGCTTCAAACGGGTTGGTCAAGGGGTAGCCATAACTGGCGGGGTCGATATCTGCCGCCAGTGCGGACGCACTCAGGATAAGGCCACCCAACAGGGCGGCGAAGCGCAAGGAACGGAGCATGACTGAATCCCTTAAGAAAGGTGCCGAATGAAGTTCGCAGGCTATGACCACCGGGTTTGCGCCAAAGTGCCACGCAGCGGCACCAAACAGGCCTGATTTCGGAGTAATAGTAGCTGGACGATACACTTTGCAGCGATTGGATAGCCAGTTAACAGTTGTTAGCGTTTTGCTTAACGCTGACCTGCGATTAAGCTGGCCGCCGTTTTCGATGATTGGAGTGCTTCATGTCCCGCCGCCTGCCCGTGATTCTTCTGCTCATTCTGCTGCCGTTATGGCTGGCCGCCAGCTATGGCGCGCGTTACGGCTTCATGGAGGATGCGCAGTGGGTCGGCCTCTGTGTCGATGAGGCGAGCCGTTGGGAGTGCCAGGTCCGTTCGAACCTGGGGTTGATGATTCACTTCAAGGTATTGGGCTGGGGAGCAGTCGCCGCCGCCTTGATCGGCTTTGTGCTGCCGGGGCGAGCAGGGTGGTGGCTGGCGGTGCTGGCGCTGGTGCTCGGGTTTCCGGCGCTGGCGCTGTACAACACCACGCTGGCGGTGTTTGCGGTGGTGATTGCGGGGTTGCGTCTGGTTCGCGGCGCCTGATAAGCCGCCATCGCGGGCAAGCCCGCTCCTACAGGTCTTGTGTACGCCACAAATCCCTGTAGGAGCAGGCTTGCCCGCGATGAGGACAGTAAATTCACCGAAGATTCAAGCCTTGCGCACCCGCAATGATCGCCACAACGCCGCCATCATCAACACGCTCACCAGCGCCCAACCCCAGGCCTGCTGGTTCTGCAGCCCTTCACGAAACAGCTGCGGCGCTATTCCGGCGCCAATGATGAAAGTCAGCAACGCAATTTCCCGACGTGGCACGCTGACCGGACGACACAGATAGACCAGCGCCGGCACGATGAATGCCACGCTCGGAAAGCTGCGATAGCGCGGGTCGAAGACCAGTTCCAGCATCGACACCGCCGCTGCAAATCCAATCAACGCCACCAACACGCCTGAGCGACGTTCGAGCACATTGAATGCACGCCCACGCCAGCCGCTGCGCGGGCTCAATGCCAGTGCCCCATGTGCCAGCGCCAGCAGATTCAACGCTGTCAGCAATCCGACCCACAGCCATTCACTGGAAAATCGCGTGGTCACTCGGGCCAAGTCGCCCCATACGCCGAGCGAACCGGCGGCAAGCGCCCCCAGCAGCGGCAACACAAGGGCGGCACGTGTATCACGCACGCGCCCGCCCAGGATCAGTGTGCCGATGAAGATCAAGCCACCGACAATCAACCACTGCGACCAGTACGGCACATTCGTGACCGGCCCTGCCAGCACGCCCTTGTCCTGGCGGTCGGCATCGAACAATCCCCAGTAACCGCCAACCGCCCCTTCGCTGGCGCGTTTCCATGGTTGGTCGAAGGCCTCGATCAGGTTGTAATGCCAGCCTTGCTGCTCGGCCATGGCGACAAAACCGCGAATGAACTTGGCTTCGTTGACTCGGCTCGGTAATGCCGTTTCACGTTGGCGGCCTTCGCTGGGCCAGCCGGTTTCGCCGATCATCACGTCCTTGGGCGCGAACTTGTTGCCGAATACTTGGCGTACCTCGGCCACATGCTGCAAGGCGGCATCGATATTGGAAGGATCGTCTTCCCAGTACGGCAGCAGATGGATGGTCAGGAAGTCCACCGCCGGTGCGATTTCGGGATGCTTGAGCCAGAACTCCCAGACATCGGCGTAAGTGACCGGTTGTTTGACCTGGCTTTTAACCTTATTGATCAGTCTGGCGAGTTGTGGGCCGGTCACCTCTTTGCGCAACAATGCTTCGTTGCCGACGATCACTGCGCTGACCACATCCGGGTTGGCGTTGGCGGACGCGATCAGCAGGTCGACCTCTTTCTCGGTGTCCACCGGGTTGCTGTTGACCCAGGCGCCAATCATTAACTTCAGGCCGTGTTTGCGTGCGAGATCCGGCAGGGCGTCGAGACCCGTCATCGAGTAGGTGCGGATGCACTCAAAGCGCGTGGACAGCAGGGCCAGGTCTGCGTCCATGCGCTCGGGACGCAGCTTGAACGGCTGATCGAACGGTGATTGATCCTTGTCGAACGGGGTGTAGGACGCGCATTGAAGCTTGTGCGTGGCGCTGGCGACATCGGGCAGGATCACCGGCTGGCCGATGCCATACCAAAAGCCACCCAGGGCAAACAGGCCCAGCAGGCAAGCGAACAAATAGGCAAAAAAAGGAAAGCGTGAGGTCGCAGGCATGGTCAGCCGTCCGGAAGCAAAGCGGCGCATGTTACCTGCATTTGCAGCGCGCTTGGTGGCCTGCACGATTTTGACATGCAAAGTTCAGGCTGATCGTCCGAGACATTTATATGGCGTGTGGTTAATGGCGTTCTGATGTCGTTTCTCGATGCCTTGAGGTCGCTGGCAGCACAGGTTCAGGTTGGCGTCAGGTTGATGATCAAAGCGTCAGTACTCCGCTGATGTTCGAATGAGTTTGCGGTGAAGCGTGATGGGGGCGCTGTGCACCATAACAATACGTTGACGCGGCTCGGCACCCGTCGAGCGCAGCACTTTCGGGGAAGTAACGATGAAGATGCGACGACTTTTAGGCGCAGGTGCCGCTCTGGTACTTGCGATGGGTTCGACATTCGCCAACGCAGAAAAGCAGACCCTGAGCATCGGTTACGTTGACGGCTGGTCCGACAGCGTTGCGACGACTCATGTGGCAGCAGAAGTGATCAAGCAGAAGCTCGGTTATGACGTGAAGCTGCAAGCCGTCGCCACCGGCATCATGTGGCAAGGCGTGGCCACCGGCAAACTCGACGCCATGCTGTCGGCCTGGCTGCCGGTGACTCACGGTGATTACTGGGCGAAGAACAAGGACCAGGTCGTCGACTACGGCCCGAACTTCAAGGATGCCAAAATCGGCCTGATCGTGCCGGAGTACGTCAAGGCCAAGTCCCTTGAAGACCTGAAAACCGATGACAGCTTCAAAAAGCGCATCGTCGGCATCGACGCCGGTTCAGGCGTGATGCTCAAGACCGAGCAGGCCATCAAGGATTACGACCTGACCGGCTATCAACTCAAGGCCAGTTCCGGCGCCGGCATGATTGCCGAGCTGACCCGTGCCGAGAAGAAAAATGAATCCATTGCCGTGACTGGCTGGGTGCCGCACTGGATGTTCGCCAAGTGGAAACTGCGCTTCCTCGAAGACCCTAAAGGGGTGTATGGCGCGGCTGAAACCGTGAACAGCATCGGCAGCAAGGAGCTGGATACCAAGGCGCCGGAAGTGGCCAAGTTCCTGAAAAACTTCCAGTGGGCTTCGAAGGATGAAATCGGTGAAGTCATGCTGGCCATCCAGGAAGGCGCCAAGCCTGACGCGGCTGCCAAGGACTGGGTCGCCAAACACCCGGATCGTGTGGCGGAGTGGGTCAAGTAAGCGGTTGAGTTAATCAGACAAGCTTTCTCCCCCCCTCCTGTAGGAGCGAGCTTGCTCGCGATAGCGGATTGTCAGGCACGCAAATGTTGACTGACACACCGCCATCGCGAGCAAGCTCGCTCCTACATTGGCGATTCTGTCATGGCGATCTAAGACTAAGGTCGTCTGGAACCCGGCTCGCAGCCGAATAAAGTGGGTACCGTTCCAACAATAATCTGTGCTGCGAGGATAAAAACAATGAACGACAGCATTTACCTCTCGATTCAAAACAGCCCCCGATTCAAGGAGCTGGTGAGCAAGCGAGAAAGGTTCGCCTGGATTCTTTCGGCGATCATGCTTGGGCTTTACTCTGGCTTCATCCTTCTGATCGCTTACGGGCCGCAGGTGCTGGGGGCGAAAATCAGCCCTGAGTCATCCATTACCTGGGGTATTCCAATTGGTGTCGGCTTGATCGTTTCGGCGTTCATCCTCACCGGGATCTACGTGCGACGCGCCAACGGCGAGTTCGACGACCTGAACAATGCGATTCTCAAGGAGGCTCAGCAATGATCCGGCGTCTAATGGCTCTTTTGAGTATCGCGGCCTTTGCACCGGGCGCCTGGGCAGCTGATGCCCTGACCGGTGCCGTGCAAAAACAACCTCTCAACGTATCCGCGATCCTGATGTTCGTCGCGTTCGTCGGCGCGACCTTGTGCATCACCTACTGGGCGTCCAAGCGCAACAAGTCGGCTGCCGACTACTATGCGGCGGGCGGCAAAATCACCGGTTTCCAGAACGGTCTGGCGATTGCTGGTGACTACATGTCCGCAGCGTCCTTCCTGGGGATTTCCGCGCTGGTGTTCACCTCCGGCTACGATGGCTTGATCTATTCGATCGGCTTCCTGGTGGGCTGGCCGATCATTCTCTTCCTGATCGCCGAGCGTCTGCGTAACCTGGGTAAATACACGTTTGCCGATGTGGCGTCCTATCGCCTGGGCCAAACCCAGATTCGCTCGCTGTCCGCCTGTGGTTCGCTGGTGGTGGTGGCGTTCTACCTGATCGCGCAAATGGTCGGTGCCGGTAAGCTGATCCAACTGCTGTTCGGCCTCGACTACCACGTTGCGGTGATCCTGGTGGGTATCCTGATGTGCGCCTACGTGCTGTTCGGCGGCATGCTGGCAACCACTTGGGTGCAGATCATCAAGGCGGTGCTGCTGCTGTCCGGTGCGTCCTTCATGGCACTGATGGTGATGAAGCACGTCAACTTCGACTTCAGCACGCTGTTCTCCGAGGCGGTCAAGGTTCACCCCAAAGGTGAGGCGATCATGAGCCCTGGCGGTCTGGTGAAAGATCCGATCTCCGCATTCTCGCTCGGCCTGGCACTGATGTTCGGTACTGCTGGCCTGCCGCACATCCTGATGCGCTTCTTCACTGTAAGTGACGCGAAGGAAGCTCGCAAAAGCGTACTGTACGCGACTGGCTTCATTGGTTACTTCTACATCCTGACCTTCATCATCGGCTTCGGCGCGATCCTATTGGTCAGCACCAACCCTGCGTTCAAGGATGCGGCGGGTGCGCTGTTGGGCGGTAACAACATGGCGGCGGTGCACCTGGCCGACGCAGTGGGCGGCAGCATCTTCCTGGGCTTCATCTCGGCGGTTGCGTTCGCGACCATCCTGGCTGTAGTTGCGGGCCTGACCCTGGCCGGTGCCTCGGCGGTGTCCCACGACCTTTACGCCAGCGTGATCAAGAAAGGTAAGGCCAACGAGAAGGACGAAATCCGCGTTTCGAAAATTACCACCATCGCCCTTGCGGTATTGGCGATTGGCTTGGGCATTCTGTTCGAAAGCCAGAACATCGCGTTCATGGTGGGCCTGGCGTTCTCCATTGCCGCGAGCTGCAACTTCCCGGTGCTGCTGCTTTCCATGTACTGGAAGAAACTGACCACCCGCGGTGCGATGATCGGCGGCTGGCTGGGGCTGCTCAGTGCCGTGGGCCTGATGATCCTCGGTCCAACCATCTGGGTGCAGATCCTGCATCACGAGAAGGCTATCTTCCCGTATGAGTACCCGGCGCTGTTCTCGATGATCATTGCCTTCGTGGGGATCTGGTTCTTCTCGATCACCGACAAATCGACTGCAGCCGACAACGAGCGGGCGCTGTTCTTCCCGCAATTCGTTCGCTCGCAGACCGGTCTGGGCGCGAGTGGGGCGGTTTCGCACTAAGGCTTGATGCTTTTATATAGATAGCGAAGCTTGAAGAAATACCCCGGTCGAGAGATCGGGGTATTTTTTTTGCCCGCCCGTCCCCCGGCTTCCCCGCCCCCTGTAGGAGCGAGCTTGCTCGCGATGGAGGCCCAGGCACCACGGGCATCCAGGCACCCAGCGGTGTCCGGGCTACCATCGCGAGCAAGCTCGCTCCTACAGGGGGGGTGTCCGTATCGGCCACAAACAAAAACGGCCTCTATCAGATAGAGGCCGTTCTCGGTGCAACTCAACACGCTAGAGCAAGACAGGTCTTACTTGCGGTCTTCCAGCTTGGTGATGTCACGCGACTCGTAGCCGGTGTACAGCTGGCGAGGGCGGCCGATCTTGTACGGGCTGGAGAGCATTTCTTTCCAGTGCGAGATCCAGCCTACGGTACGCGCCAGGGCGAAGATCACGGTGAACATGCTGGTTGGAATGCCGATGGCCTTGAGGATGATCCCCGAGTAGAAGTCGACGTTCGGGTACAGCGAGCGCTCGATGAAGTACGGGTCGGTCAGGGCAATCTCTTCCAGGCGCATGGCCAGTTCGAGTTGCGGATCGTTGTTGATGCCCAGTTCCTTCAGCACTTCGTCACAGGTCTGCTTCATGACGGTGGCGCGTGGGTCGCGGTTCTTGTAAACGCGGTGACCGAAGCCCATCAGCTTGAACGGATCGTTCTTGTCCTTGGCCTTGGCGATGAACTTGTCGATGTTCGAGACATCGCCGATTTCATCGAGCATGGTCAGCACGGCTTCGTTCGCACCGCCGTGGGCAGGGCCCCACAGTGCGGCGATGCCGGCAGCGATGCAGGCGAACGGGTTGGCGCCCGAAGAGCCGGCCAGGCGTACGGTGGAGGTCGAAGCGTTCTGCTCGTGGTCAGCATGGAGGATGAAGATCCGGTCCATGGCCTTGGCGAGCACCGGGCTGATCGGTTTGATCTCGCACGGGGTGTTGAACATCATGTGCAGGAAGTTTTCGGCGTACGACAGGTCGTTGCGCGGGTACATCATGGGTTGACCCATGGAGTACTTGTAAACCATCGCTGCCAGGGTTGGCATCTTGGCAACCAGGCGGATCGCGGAGATTTCGCGATGCTGCGGGTTATTGATGTCCAGGGAGTCGTGGTAGAAGGCCGAGAGGGCGCCGACTACGCCGCACATGACGGCCATCGGGTGGGCGTCGCGACGGAAGCCGTTGAAGAACGTCTTCAGCTGTTCGTGAACCATGGTGTGGTTCTTGACGGTGCTGACGAATTGGGCCTTCTGTTCCGCGGTCGGTAATTCGCCGTTGAGCAGCAGGTAGCAGGTTTCCAGATAGTCCGACTTCTCAGCCAGTTGCTCGATCGGGTAGCCGCGATGCAGCAGGATGCCATTGTCGCCGTCGATGTAGGTGATCTTCGACTCGCAGGAGGCGGTCGACATGAAACCTGGGTCAAAGGTGAAACGGCCCGTGGCCGTCAGGCCCCGTACGTCGATAACATCGGGACCAACGGTGCCGGTTAAAATGGGCAGCTCGACGGGGGCTGCGCCCTCGATGATCAACTGCGCTTTTTTGTCAGCCATGTGGCCTCCTATTTATGCTTGAAATCATCAGACAGACCCCCCACGCAGGGCCCGCACCACTATAGTGAGATAAATTCGAATGTCAATTTGCCTAAAGTCTTGCTCCAGAAGGCTTTAACCCTACTTTTTTCTCGAAATTGCCTGCCATTTACGCCTTTTATCCAACTTGCGCAATCCGCTATTAGGGGAAGGTGAACGCGTTGTCATTAGTAGCCTAACTGTCTATACTCGGCAGCCGACCGCCAAGGGCTTTTGGGCTTGCGTTATTGGGGGTCGCCTCCCTGGGTGGTGGTTACCTGACCAGTGCACTCCCCAACAACTTTGCCCTGATTGTTAGGGGCTCTTCAGTGTGAAAAATAAGCCGTGAAAAGCCAACGACCTGTAAACCTAGACCTAAGGACCATCAAACTCCCAGTCACTGCTTACACGTCCATTCTTCACCGTATTTCCGGTGTCATCCTCTTCGTGTGCCTTGCCATCATGCTTTTTGCATTGGACAAGTCGCTCAGCTCCGAGGAAGGCTTCGGCGAGGTGAAAGCGTGTCTGACCAGTCCGCTAGCCAAGCTAGTGATTTGGGGCATCCTGTCCGCTCTGCTGTATCACCTGGTAGCCGGTGTGCGCCATTTGATCATGGACATGGGCATCGGTGAGACGCTGGAAGGCGGCAAGCTGGGCTCGAAAATCGTTATCGCCGTTTCCGTGGTGGTAATCGTTCTGGCAGGAGTTTGGATATGGTAACTAACGTCACGAACCTCTCGCGTTCGGGCCTCTATGACTGGATGGCGCAACGTGTGTCGGCGGTCGTTCTCGCGGCTTACTTCATTTTCCTGATCGGATACGTCGTTGCCCACCCTGGCATCGGCTACGCCCAATGGCATGAACTGTTCGCAAGCAACTGGATGCGTATTTTCAGTCTCCTGGCCCTTGTTGCCCTCGGCGCTCACGCCTGGGTCGGCATGTGGACCATCGCGACCGACTACCTGACGCCAATGGCGTTCGGCAAGTCCGCGACTGCAATCCGTTTCCTTTTCCAGGCAGTATGCGGCGTTGCGATGTTCGCTTACTTCGTCTGGGGTGTGCAGATTCTCTGGGGTATCTGAGTCATGGCTAACATTCCAACGATTTCTTTCGACGCCATCATCATTGGTGGCGGCGGCGCCGGCATGCGCGCAGCGCTGCAGCTGGCACAGGGCGGTCACAAGACTGCCGTGATCACCAAGGTGTTCCCGACGCGTTCGCACACCGTATCGGCTCAAGGCGGCATCACCTGCGCCATCGCCTCTGCGGATCCGAACGATGACTGGCGCTGGCACATGTACGATACCGTCAAGGGTTCCGACTACATCGGTGACCAGGACGCTATCGAATACATGTGTCAGGAAGGTCCTGCCGCGGTTTTCGAGCTGGACCACATGGGTCTGCCGTTCTCCCGTACCGAGCAAGGCCGTATCTACCAGCGTCCGTTCGGCGGTCAGTCCAAGGACTACGGTAAAGGCGGCCAGGCTGCCCGTACCTGTGCGGCATCCGACCGTACCGGTCACGCCCTGCTGCACACCCTTTATCAAGGCAACCTGAAAGCCGGTACCACGTTCCTGAACGAGTACTACGCCGTTGACCTGGTGAAGAACGACGCAGGCGAGTTCGTCGGCGTTATCGCCATCTGCATCGAAACCGGCGAAACCACCTACATCCGTGCAAAAGCCACTGTGCTGGCGACCGGTGGCGCTGGCCGTATCTACGCTTCGACCACCAATGCCCTGATCAACACCGGTGACGGCGTCGGTATGGCCCTTCGTGCAGGCGTACCGGTGCAAGACATCGAAATGTGGCAGTTCCACCCAACCGGCATCGCCGGCGCCGGTGTACTGGTCACCGAAGGGTGCCGTGGTGAAGGTGGTTACCTGATCAACAAGCACGGCGAGCGTTTCATGGAGCGTTATGCTCCGAACGCCAAAGACCTGGCAGGTCGTGACGTGGTTGCTCGCTCGATGGTTAAAGAGATCATCGCGGGTAACGGTTGCGGTCCGAACGGCGACCACGTAATGCTTAAACTCGACCACTTGGGCGAGGAAGTGTTGCACAGCCGTCTGCCTGGTATTTGCGAACTGTCGAAAACGTTTGCTCACGTTGACCCAGTCGTTGCTCCGGTTCCGGTTGTTCCAACCTGCCACTACATGATGGGCGGCGTTGCCACCAACATTCACGGCCAGGCGATCACCCAGAATGGCGAAGGCGTGGACACCATCATCCCGGGCCTGTTCGCTGTAGGCGAAGTGGCTTGCGTATCGGTTCACGGTGCCAACCGCCTGGGCGGCAACTCGCTGCTCGACCTGGTGGTATTCGGCCGTGCTGCCGGCCTGCACCTGGAAAAGGCGCTGACCGACGGTATCAACTACGACGACGCCACCGAAGCCAACATCAATGCCGCTCTGGCCCGTCTGTCCGCCCTCAACGAGCGTACTGATGGCGAAGACGTGGCTACCCTGCGTCGCGAGCTGCAAAGCTGCATGCAGAACTACTTCGGTGTATTCCGTACCGGCGAATACATGCAGAAGGGTATTGCCCAACTGGCCGACCTGCGCAAGCGCATTGCCAACGTCAAGATCAACGACAAGTCGCAAGCGTTCAACACGGCTCGTATCGAGGCACTGGAACTGCAAAACCTGCTGGAAGTGGCTGAAGCTACCGCCATCGCTGCCGAAGTACGTAAAGAGTCCCGCGGTGCTCACGCCCGTGAAGACTTCGAAGACCGTGACGACGAAAACTGGCTGTGCCACACCCTGTACTTCCCGGGTGACAAGCGCGTTGCCAAGCGTGCCGTGAACTTCTCGCCGAAGACGGTTCCGACTTTTGAACCTAAGATTCGGACTTATTAAGGGTGGCCGCCATGTTGCAAGTCAGTGTTTATCGCTACAACCCTGATCAGGACGCTGCGCCGTTCATGCAGGAATTCCAGGTCGATACCGGTGGTAAGGACCTGATGGTGCTGGACGTGCTCGCGCTGATCAAGGAACAGGACGAGGGTTTCTCCTATCGTCGCTCCTGCCGTGAGGGCGTTTGCGGCTCCGACGGCATGAACATCAACGGCAAGAACGGCCTGGCGTGCATCACGCCGCTGTCCGCTGTCGTAAAAGGTAACAAGTTGATCGTTCGTCCTCTGCCAGGTCTTCCGGTGATCCGTGACCTGGTCGTCGATATGAGCATCTTCTACAAGCAATACGAGAAGGTTAAGCCATACCTGCAGAACGACACGCCGGCTCCAGCCATCGAGCGTCTGCAGTCCCCTGAAGAGCGCGAAAAGCTCGACGGTCTGTACGAGTGCATCCTGTGCGCCTGCTGCTCGACCTCTTGCCCGTCCTTCTGGTGGAACCCGGACAAGTTCCTGGGTCCAGCTGCCCTGCTGCAAGCGTACCGCTTCCTGGCAGACAGCCGCGACACCAAGACTGCCGAGCGTCTGGCTTCGCTGGATGACCCGTTCAGCGTATTCCGCTGCCGCGGGATCATGAACTGCGTCAACGTTTGTCCGAAAGGCCTGAACCCGACTAAGGCCATCGGTCACGTACGTAACATGTTGCTGCAAAGCGGCGTGTGATTCAGCTGCAGTACCCGTAGGACTGTTGTACCCGTAGATGCTGCGGCGCAGGCTTCAACCGGCGCCGTAGTTTTAACCTGAGCAGCAGCTCGTGAAGTTGCGGCTCTTATTTTGAAGAAATGAGACAAGCAGGGGCATCCGGGCTGGTACCCGGACTATCAGCGTGATCCTAGGTGGCTTGTTTTGGTCGCTGCATTCGGACTTCTGCAAGTTTGCTCGGTGTCGACGCCGGTGGTGTTCCCCTAACCGAGGGTGACCAAGCATGCAAGAAAGCGTGATGCAGCGCATGTGGAACAGCGCGTACCTTTCCGGAGGTAACGCTGCCTATGTGGAAGAGCTTTACGAGCTCTACCTGCACGACCCTAACGCTGTGCCAGAAGAGTGGCGCACCTACTTTCAGAAGTTGCCGACCGAAGGCAACTCTGCCACCGATGTTTCGCACTCGACAATTCGCGATCATTTCGTCTTGCTGGCAAAGAACCAGCGCCGCGCCCAACCGGTTTCCGCCGGCAGCGTGAGCAGTGAGCACGAGAAGAAGCAAGTTGAAGTGCTGCGATTGATCCAGGCCTACCGTATGCGTGGCCACCAGGCAGCCCAGCTTGACCCGCTGGGGCTGTGGCAGCGTCCTGCACCAGCAGACCTGTCGATCAATCATTACGGCTTGACCAATGCCGATCTTGATACGACCTTCCGTGCCGGCGACCTGTTCATCGGCAAAGAGGAAGCGAGCCTACGCGAAATTCACGAAGCGTTGCAGCAGACATATTGCCGCACCATCGGCGCTGAATTTACGCACATCACCGATTCCGAGCAGCGCCAGTGGTTCCAGCAGCGTCTGGAAAGCGTGCGTGGCCGTCCAGCGTATTCCGCGGACATCAAGAGCCACTTGCTCGAGCGCGTGACCGCCGGTGAAGGCCTGGAAAAATACCTGGGCACCAAATACCCGGGCACCAAGCGTTTCGGTCTGGAAGGCGGCGAAAGCCTCATTCCAATGCTCGACGAACTGATCCAGCGTTCCGGCTCCTACGGCACCAAGGAAATCGTCATCGGCATGGCCCACCGTGGTCGTCTGAACGTACTGGTCAACACCTTCGGCAAGAACCCGCGCGAGCTGTTCGACGAGTTCGAAGGCAAGAAGAAGGTCGAGCTGGGTTCCGGTGACGTCAAATATCACCAGGGCTTCTCGTCCAACGTCATGACCACCGGCGGTGAAGTTCACCTGGCGATGGCGTTCAACCCATCCCACCTGGAAATCGTTTCCCCAGTGGTCGAGGGTTCGGTGCGTGCCCGTCAGGATCGTCGTAACGATTCCACCGGTGAGAAGGTCCTGCCGATCTCCATCCACGGTGACGCGGCATTCGCCGGTCAGGGCGTGGTGATGGAAACCTTCCAGATGTCGCAAACCCGCGGTTTCAAGACCGGCGGTACCGTGCACATCGTGATCAACAACCAGGTTGGTTTCACCATCAGCAACCCGCTGGACTCGCGCTCCACCGAATACGCGACCGACGTTGCGAAAATGATCCAGGCGCCGATCCTCCATGTAAATGGTGATGATCCGGAAGCCGTCCTGTTCGTGACTCAGCTGGCCATCGATTACCGCATGCAGTTCAAGCGTGACGTGGTGATTGACCTGGTCTGCTACCGTCGTCGCGGCCACAACGAAGCTGACGAGCCAAGCGGCACCCAGCCTCTGATGTATCAGCAGATCACCAAACAGCGCACCACCCGTGAGCTGTATGCCGACAGCCTGACTCAGAGCGGCGTGCTGGATGTAGAGCGTGTTCAGGCGAAAGTCGACGAATACCGCAATGCGCTGGACAACGGCCTGCACGTTGTAAAAAGCCTGGTCAAGGAACCGAACAAAGAGCTGTTCGTGGACTGGCGTCCGTACCTGGGCCACGCCTGGACCGCGCGTCATGACACCCGCTTTGATCTGAAAACCTTGCAGGAACTGTCCGCCAAGTTGCTGGAAGTTCCGGAAGGCCTGGTCGTTCAGCGTCAGGTCGCCAAGATCTACGAAGACCGCCAGAAGATGCAAGCCGGTGGCCTGCCGATCAACTGGGGCTTCGCCGAAACCATGGCGTACGCGACCCTGTTGTTCGAAGGTCACCCGATTCGCATGACCGGCCAGGACATCGGTCGCGGTACGTTCTCGCACCGTCACGCTGTCCTGCACAACCAAAAAGACGCCAGCACCTACGTACCGCTGAAGAACCTGTACGACGGTCAGCCGCGTTTCGAAATGTACGACTCGTACCTGTCCGAAGAAGCCGTACTGGCATTCGAATACGGCTACTCGACCACCACGCCGGATGCGCTGGTGATCTGGGAAGCCCAGTTCGGTGACTTCGCCAACGGTGCCCAGGTGGTTATCGACCAGTTCATCACCAGTGGCGAGCACAAGTGGGGCCGTCTGTGCGGTCTGACCATGCTGCTGCCGCACGGTTATGAAGGTCAGGGTCCGGAGCACTCGTCGGCGCGTCTGGAGCGTTACCTGCAATTGTGTGCCGAGCACAACATTCAGGTGGCGGTACCGACTACGCCAGCCCAGATCTACCACTTGCTGCGTCGTCAGGTGATCCGTCCGCTGCGCAAGCCGCTGATCGTGTTGACTCCGAAGTCGCTGCTGCGTCACAAGTTGGCCATCTCGACCCTGGAAGACCTGGCCGAAGGTTCGTTCCAGACCGTTATCCCGGAAATCGATGCCCTGGACCCGACAAAGGTCGAGCGCGTTGTTCTGTGTAGCGGCAAGGTCTACTACGACCTGCTGGAAAAACGCCGTGCCGAAGGCCGTGACGATATTGCCATCGTGCGTATCGAACAGTTGTACCCATTCCCTGAGGACGACTTGAAAGAAGTCCTGGCTCCTTACACCAACGTCAAGCATGCCGTCTGGTGCCAGGAAGAGCCGATGAACCAGGGTGCCTGGTACTGCAGCCAACATCACCTGCGTCGTAGCATCGCAAACCTCAACAAGTCTCTCGTACTCGAGTACGCGGGCCGTGAGGCTTCTGCTGCACCAGCATGTGGTTACGCATCGATGCACGCCGAGCAGCAGGAAAAACTGCTGCAAGACGCCTTTACTGTTTAACGCCTTCGCGCACCTGAAACCGAATTTAAGGAACCACAGACAATGGCTATCGAGATCAAAGCCCCCACTTTCCCGGAATCGGTTGCCGATGGCACCGTTGCCACCTGGCACAAACAACCGGGCGACGCGGTCAAGCGCGACGAGCTGATCGTCGACATCGAAACCGACAAAGTCGTACTGGAAGTGTTGGCCACCGCTGACGGCGTGCTGGGCGCAATCGTCAAGAACGAAGGCGACACCGTTCTGTCCGACGAAGTGCTGGGCTCGATCGTTGAAGGTGGCGCTGCTGCCGCCGCTCCGGCTGCCGCTGCTGCTCCGGCCGCTGCCCAGGCTGCTGCTCCAGCTGCAGAAGGCGAAGACGATCCAGTAGCTGCCCCGGCTGCTCGCAAGCTGGCTGAAGAAAACGGCATCAACATCGCTTCCGTTGCCGGCACCGGCAAAGGCGGTCGTGTGACCAAGGAAGACGTGGTTGCAGCCGTAGCCGCCAAGAAAGCCGCTCCGGCCGCTGCACCTGCCAAGGCTGCCGCACCGGCCGCTGCTGCTCCTGTGTTCGCTGCTGGCGACCGCATCGAGAAGCGCGTGCCGATGACCCGCGTTCGTGCGACCGTGGCCAAGCGCCTGGTAGAAGCCCAATCGAACATGGCCATGCTGACCACTTTCAACGAAGTCGACATGACCGAAGTCATGGCCCTGCGTTCGAAGTACAAGGACCTGTTCGAGAAGTCTCACAACGGCGTGCGCCTGGGCTTCATGTCGTTCTTCGTGAAAGCGGCCACCGAGGCGCTGAAACGCTTCCCGGCTGTCAACGCGTCGATCGACGGTGGCGACATCGTTTACCACGGCTACGCCGACATCGGTGTTGCCGTTTCCAGCGACCGTGGCCTGGTTGTGCCGGTCCTGCGTAACGCCGAACTGATGAGCCTGGCCGAAATCGAAGGCGGCATCGCCACCTTCGGCAAAAAAGCCCGTGACGGCAAACTGTCGATGGACGAAATGACCGGTGGCACGTTCACCATCACCAACGGTGGTACCTTCGGTTCGATGATGTCGACTCCGATCGTCAACCCGCCGCAGGCTGCGATTCTGGGCATGCACAACATCATCCAGCGTCCTATGGCAATCAACGGCCAGGTCGTTATCCGTCCGATGATGTACCTGGCGCTGTCCTACGATCACCGTCTGATCGATGGCAAAGAAGCTGTAACCTTCCTGGTGACCATCAAGAACCTGCTGGAAGATCCGGCTCGTCTGTTGCTGGATATTTAAAAAGCAGCGGCAAGCCGCAAGCGACAAGCCCCAAGCTCAAGCCGAGCGGGCTTTGAACTTGCGGCTTGCGGCTTGTAGCTTGTTGCTAAAAAGAGGATTCTTTTACATGTCGCAGAAATTTGACGTAGTAGTGATCGGCGCGGGCCCTGGCGGCTATGTGGCCGCCATCAAGGCCGCACAATTGGGCTTTTCCGTTGCTTGCATCGAGAAATATACCGATGGCGAGGGCAAACTGGCCCTGGGCGGCACCTGCCTGAACGTCGGCTGCATTCCATCCAAGGCGTTGCTGGACAGCTCCTGGAAGTACAAGGAAGCCAAAGAAAGCTTCAACGTCCACGGTATCTCCACTGGCGAAGTCAAAATGGACGTCGCTGCGATGGTTGGCCGCAAGGCTGGCATCGTCAAGAACCTGACCGGCGGTGTTGCCACCCTGTTCAAGGCCAACGGCGTTACTTCGATCCAGGGCCACGGCAAGCTGCTGGCTGGCAAGAAAGTCGAAGTCACCAAGCCTGACGGTTCGGTTGAAGTCATTGATGCCGAGAACGTGATTCTGGCCTCCGGCTCGCGTCCGATCGACATTCCGCCTGCTCCAGTCGACCAGAAAGTCATCGTCGACTCCACTGGCGCCCTGGAATTCCAGACCGTGCCTAAGCGCCTGGGTGTGATCGGCGCCGGCGTCATCGGCCTGGAACTGGGTTCGGTATGGTCGCGTCTGGGTGCAGAAGTGACTGTCCTGGAAGCCCTGGACACCTTCCTGATGGCTGCTGACACTGCCGTTTCCAAGGAAGCGCTGAAAACCCTGACCAAACAGGGCCTGGACATCAAGCTGGGCGCTCGCGTGACCGGTTCGAAAGTCAACGGCGACGAAGTCGTGGTTAACTACACCGACTCCAACGGCGAACAGACCATCACTTTCGACAAGCTGATCGTTGCCGTTGGTCGCCGTCCAGTGACCACTGATCTGCTGGCTGCCGACAGCGGCGTGACCATCGACGAGCGTGGTTTCGTATTCGTCGACGACCATTGCGCCACCAGCGTACCGGGCGTCTACGCCATCGGTGACGTGGTTCGCGGCATGATGCTGGCACACAAGGCCTCGGAAGAGGGCATCATGGTCGTCGAGCGCATCAAGGGCCACAAAGCCCAGATGAACTATGACCTGATCCCTTCGGTTATTTATACTCACCCGGAAATCGCGTGGGTCGGTAAAACCGAACAGGCCTTGAAAGCTGAAGGCGTAGAAGTTAACGTCGGCAGCTTCCCGTTCGCAGCATCCGGCCGTGCCATGGCCGCCAACGATACCGGTGGTTTCGTCAAGGTCATCGCCGATGCCAAGACTGACCGTGTATTGGGCGTCCATGTGATTGGCCCGAGCGCTGCAGAACTGGTTCAGCAAGGCGCGATCGCAATGGAATTCGGCACCAGCGCTGAAGACCTGGGCATGATGGTTTTCTCCCATCCGACCCTGTCCGAAGCCTTGCACGAAGCAGCTTTGGCTGTGAATGGCGGCGCCATCCACATCGCCAACCGCAAGAAGCGTTAAGACAATAAGAAACCACGGCGGTATGGCCCGTCGTGAGCCTTGCGTGCAAGACTCACCGCGGAATATCCGCTGGACGCAGTCTTGCGTAGCCCAGGCTACGCAAGCAGCAGTCACAGGTGGTGCGGCACTCTGAGTGCAGCACCGAATGCGCAGTACCTAACGAAGACGGTAATAAGCATGAATCTTCACGAGTATCAGGGTAAGCAGCTGTTCGCTGAGTACGGCCTGCCAGTATCCACCGGTTACGCGGTAGACACCCCGGAAGCAGCAGCAGAAGCTTGCGACAAAATCGGCGGCAGCGAGTGGGTTGTCAAAGCCCAGGTCCACGCCGGTGGTCGCGGTAAAGCGGGCGGCGTCAAGCTGGTTCGCAACAAAGAAGACGCCAAAGCCTTCGCACAGCAGTGGCTGGGCAAGCGTCTGGTGACTTACCAGACTGACGCCAATGGTCAGCCTGTCACCAAGATCCTGGTTGAATCGTGCACTGATATCGCTAAAGAGCTGTACCTGGGCGCTGTCGTTGACCGTTCGAGCCGTCGCATCGTGTTCATGGCTTCCACCGAAGGTGGCGTGGACATCGAGAAAATCGCTCACGACACTCCAGAAAAAATTCTGAAGGCCACTATCGATCCACTGGTTGGCGCTCAGCCATTCCAGGGTCGCGAGCTGGCGTTCCAACTGGGTCTGGAAGGCAAGCAAGTTGCCCAGTTCGCCAAGATCTTCGTTGGTCTGGCCAAACTGTTCCAGGATCACGATCTGGCCCTGCTGGAAGTGAACCCGCTGGTGATCAAGGCTGATGGCGATCTGCACTGCCTGGACGCCAAGATCAACATCGACGCCAACGCCATGTACCGTCAGCCTAAGCTGAAGACTTTCCACGATCCGTCCCAGGACGATCCGCGCGAAGCGCACGCTGCCAAGTTCGAACTGAACTACGTAGCGCTGGAAGGCAACATCGGTTGCATGGTCAACGGTGCTGGCCTGGCCATGGGTACCATGGACATCGTCAACCTGCACGGCGGCAAGCCAGCCAACTTCCTTGACGTGGGCGGCGGTGCTACCAAAGAACGGGTTACCGAAGCATTCAAGATCATTCTGTCCGACACCAACGTCGCTGCAGTACTGGTTAACATCTTCGGCGGCATCGTTCGTTGCGACATGATTGCCGAAGGCATCATCGGTGCAGTGAAAGAAGTCGGCGTGAAAATCCCGGTTGTTGTTCGTCTTGAAGGCAACAACGCTGAACTGGGCGCTAAAGTACTGGCAGAAAGCGGTTTGAACATCATCGCTGCTACCAGCCTGACCGACGCTGCTCAACAAGTCGTTAAAGCTGCGGAGGGCAAGTAATGAGCGTCCTGATCAATAAAGACACCAAAGTTATCTGCCAGGGCATTACCGGTTCGCAAGGTAGCTTCCACACCCAGCAAGCCATCGAGTACGGCACCCAGATGGTGGGTGGTGTAACTCCGGGCAAAGGCGGCACCGAACACCTGGGCCTGCCAGTGTTCAACACCGTGAAAGACGCTGTAGCTGCCACTGGCGCTACCGCCAGCGTGATCTACGTTCCGGCTCCTTTCTGCAAGGACTCGATCCTGGAAGCAGCTTTCGGCGGCATCAAGCTGATCGTCTGCATCACCGAAGGCATTCCTACCCTGGACATGCTGGACGCTAAAGTTAAGTGCGACGAGCTGGGTGTTACCCTGATCGGCCCTAACTGCCCAGGCGTGATCACTCCAGGCGAATGCAAGATCGGCATCATGCCAGGTCACATTCACTTGCCAGGCAAGGTCGGTATCGTTTCCCGTTCCGGCACCCTGACCTACGAAGCTGTGAAGCAGACCACTGACGCCGGTTTCGGTCAGTCGACTTGCGTCGGCATCGGCGGTGACCCGATCCCAGGCTCGAACTTCATCGACATCCTGAAGCTGTTCCAGGAAGACCCGAAGACCGAAGCGATCGTCATGATCGGTGAGATCGGCGGTTCGGCTGAAGAAGAAGCGGCTGCCTACATCAAGGCACACGTGACCAAGCCGGTTGTTTCCTACATCGCTGGTGTGACTGCTCCTCCGGGCAAGCGCATGGGCCATGCTGGCGCAATCATCTCCGGCGGCAAAGGCACTGCAGACGAGAAATTCGCTGCTCTGCAAGACGCAGGCGTGAAAACCGTGCGTTCGCTGGCAGACATCGGCAAGGCCCTGGCCGAGCTGACTGGTTGGGCTGTCAAGTAAGCCTCGCGCTTGGCTGACGCTTTACCAAACAAAGGCCACCTTCGGGTGGCTTTTGTCGTTTTGAAGCAGTTGCGAGCGGTAAGCTCCAAGCTGCAAGCAGTCCCAGCGCGAACGAGCTTGTAGCTTGCAGCTCGCTGCTTGAAGCTGCCTTTTTGCGACACAAAGATGTCGTAGATCGGAATGTTTGCCCTCAATCAGTGCGTTTTTCTGCCAGATTCGTTAGTCTAGCCGCGATTTTTTCGCGTGAAGCCCAAAAGGCAGTCTCACGCCAACCGGGTCGGTCCTATACGGATTGACAGCATTTCCCTCACCCATAGGGAAATCCCCCTCTAAATTCCGATTCAGTAGTGTGGTATTTCCTTAATGAAAGTGTTGAAAGGTCAGGACATCCTGGCACTTGGTTTTATGACGTTTGCCCTGTTTGTCGGGGCCGGTAACATCATCTTCCCGCCTATCGTCGGTTTGCAGTCCGGGCCTCATGTCTGGATGGCGGCGCTAGGCTTTCTGATCACGGCAGTCGGCCTGCCGGTCATCACCGTCGTCGCCCTGGCCAAGGTCGGGGTGCCATGGACGCCCTGAGCAGTCCCATCGGCAAAATCGCCGGTGGCTTACTGGCGGCCGCCTGCTACCTTGCCGTGGGCCCGTTGTTCGCGACGCCGCGCACCGCGACCGTGTCGTTCGAAGTCGGCCTGGCCCCGTTGACCGGCGAGAGCCCGCTGGCATTGTTCCTGTATAGCGCCGTGTATTTCCTGCTGGTGTTCTTCATTTCGCTCTACCCGGGCCGCCTGCTGGATACCGTTGGGCGCTTCCTCGCGCCGCTGAAGATCATCGCCCTGGCTGTCCTGGGCATTGCGGCTTTCGCGTTGCCGGCCGGTGACATTGGCGTGGCCACGCCCGAATATGTCGCGGCGCCATTTTCCCAGGGCTTCATCAATGGTTACCTGACCATGGATACGCTCGGCGCACTGGTGTTCGGCATTGTGATCGTCAATGCCATCCGTTCCCGTGGCGTTGAATCGCCAGCGCTGATCACCCGTTACGCGATCATTGCAGGCCTGATCGCTGGCGTTGGCCTGGCCCTTGTGTATGTCAGCCTGTTCCGTCTCGGTTCGGGCAGCCATGAAGTGGCGGCCGGTGCGACCAACGGTGCGGCCGTGCTGCATGCTTACGTCCAGCACACTTTCGGCTCGCTGGGCAGCGGGTTCCTCGCGGTGCTCATCTCGCTGGCGTGCCTGGTGACGGCGGTTGGCCTGACCTGCGCCTGCGCCGAATACTTCAGCCGTGTACTGCCGCTCTCCTACAAGACGCTGGTGGTGATACTGGCCGCATTCTCATTGCTGGTGTCCAACCTGGGCCTCACCAAGCTGATTGCGTTCTCGATCCCGGTGCTGACCGCGATCTATCCGCCGTGCATCGCCCTGGTCGCCCTGAGCTTCTGCAAGGACTTCTGGCATGAGCAGGGTCGTATTGTCGGCCCGGTCATGCTGGTGTCGTTCCTCTTCGGTGTGATTGATGCCCTCAAGGGAGCCGGCCTGGCGGACTGGATGCCGGCCCAACTGGCTCATCTGCCACTGAGCGAGCAAGGCCTGGCCTGGCTGGTACCGTCGGTGATGACCCTGGTCGTCGCGGTGGTGTGCGACCGCATGCTGGGCAAGCGAGCCGAAGCACTGGCGTAAGCTTCGCCGCTCAACCGAAATGCCCCGTATCAAACGATACGGGGCATTTTTTTCGCTTCACGCAAATCATTGTGGGAGCGGGCTTGCTCGCGAAGGGGGCTTATCATTCAATAGTTGCATCGACTGATACGCCGCCTTCGCGAGCAGGCTCGCTCCCACAGGACTCGGTGTTTTGCCATTTCATCACAAGGACCTGCATGTCGTTCATCCAAGCCAACCTGATCCACATCATCGCCGCTGCCTGGTTTGTCATTTGCTGGGGCGGCTACACCCGCTACGCGACGTGGAAGGGCCGCGACACCGCGTGCCTGGCCAGTGTGTTGCACTTGTATCGCGAAGACTGGATGCGTCGGATGCTGCTGCGCGACAACCGCATCGCCGATGCGAGCGTGATCGGCAACCTGGAGCGCAACGCGTCGTTCTTCGCGTCCAGTACGCTGATTATCCTGGCGGGCATTCTGACCGTGTTGGGGGCGTCGGAGAGGGCCGTGTCGTTGCTGGCCGATATCCCCATGGTGCAACAGGCTTCCCAGGGCATGTCGGAGATCAAGCTGCTGTGTCTGGCGCTGGTGTTTGTCTATGCGTTTTTCACGTTCAGTTGGTGCATGCGCCAATACAACTTCGCCGCGATCCTGGTGGGCTCAGCACCGATGATCGGCGAGCGTCACGTCTCCGAACAGGAGCGCAAGGCCTTTGCGGCCCGGGCGGCGAGGGTTATTTCCATGGCTGCCAACCAGTTCAACTTTGGCCTGCGTTCCTACTATTTCGGCATGACGATGCTGGCCTGGTTTGTCAGTCCGTGGCTGTTCATGTTGTTGAGTGCCGGGGTGGTGCTGGTGCTCTATCGCCGGGAATTTCATTCCGACGTACTCGATGTGATGGTCTATACCCCTACAGAGGCGCCATTGCCTGACACGCCTAAAGAGGTCGTTTGATGAGTATCCCGTTCTGGTGTGTGTTGATCAGTGCTCTATTGATTTACGTGGCCCGCATGCCGGTCACCAAGGCCATGAAGGAGCAGGGTGGTTACAACAACCATCTGCCGCGTCAGCAGCAGGCGCAACTCACCGGGTTCGGTGCCAGAGCGCTCGCCGCGCACCAGAACAGTATCGAGGCGTTCATTTTGTTTGCGGTGGGGGTATTGATGGCGCATACCACGCAGACGGCGGGGTGGCTGATCGATTCGCTGGCAATCATCTTTGTCATCACCCGCATTCTGTACTTGTTCTGCTACTGGCGGGATCTGGCTTCGTTAAGAAGTCTGGTGTGGTTGATCGGGCTGGTATGTTCGTTACTGCTGATGATTAGTCCGACTTTTAGAACTATCTTGATCTAAGCATGTAAAACAAACGGACAAAAGAAAACCCGCGATTGGCGGGTTTTCTTATCGCACTGAAAGAACGGTTAGTTCTTTTTTGGCTTCTTCAGCAGCGGCTTCGTTCGATTCAGCCTGATCTTTGGCGGCTTCGGCGTTTTCCTTCGCGGCGTCGTTCACTTTATCCTGAGCTTCGTTCATTTTTTCCTGAGCTTGCTCGGCGTGTTGGTTGGCATCTTGAGCTTTGTCCTCGGATTTTTTATCGCAGGCAGCGAGACCGAGGGAAGCGGTCAACATCAAGGCAATAGCTAAAGTCTTACGCATGGGGTGTTTCTCCTTATGGAAATCATCTACTTGCCCTTTCGAGCGCGACCCTCATGGTTAAGTTCCTTGAATCGTTCAGATATATAAGTTTGAAGCTGCGCGGAACTTTTACCGAACCTGCCGAGTGCGATGTCTGACTATTAACAAGAGTACTTTTCAAATGGCCGCAAACCCCGTTTTTGAGCGCGCGACGCGATTTCTGTCGGCCCTTCGCCACTGTCACGTGCTTGGCTTGCGCGTACACAGCGCGAGCAACGACGGCCTTACCGTGATATTGCCGTACAGCCCGCAAATCGTCGGAAATCCCGAGACCGGGGTCATTCATGGTGGTGCTTTGACGTCGTTGATGGACACTGCTTGTGGCATGTCCACGCTTTGCGTGTTGCCGGAGTTCGAGGTCTGTCCGACCCTCGACTTGCGCATCGACTACATGCATGCCGCTGAACCACATAAGGATGTCTATGGTTTCGCCCAATGCTATCGGGTCACCACGGACGTGATCTTTGCCCGAGGGTTCGCCTATCAGGACGATCCCGAGCAGCCCATTGCTCACGTGGTGGGCACGTTCATGCGCATGGGCAAGGGCGTTAAGGGCACCAAGGGCTTTGGCGGCGTCATCACAGGGGCTGCGCAATGATCGAGAACCTCACGGAGCAACTGCAACAAGCTCACGAGAAAGGCGACTACACCGAACTGCTGCGACTGATCCCCTACGCCCAACTGATCGGTGTCGAATGTTCGCGGGTGGGAGATGACCTGTTGTTTCGTCTGCCAGCCAACAAGGACAACATTGGTAACCCTTTACTGCCGGCGATCCATGGTGGCGTGATTGCCGGGTTCATGGAGCTGTCGGCAGCGCTGCACTTATTGATATTCACCGGGGCCCCGGACGTACCGAAAATCATCGACTTCTCCCTGGATTACCTGCGTGCCGGGCAGTTTCGCGATACGTGGGCCCGGTGCCAGGTGTGTCGCCAGGGGCGTCGTGTCGCGAATGTGGCCGTGACCGCCTGGCAGAGCACCGAAGGCGAGCCCATTGCCACGGCCCGCGCGCATTTCAAAGTCAATGAGCCCTTGAAATCCTGATCGCTGCCCCCAACTTTGATGACAACCCGCCGCCGACCCTCTGGGACGCGGTCACTGCCATCTGATTGGAGTTTGATGACCATGAGTGTGGAAACTCAAAAGGAAACCCTGGGCTTCCAGACCGAGGTGAAGCAACTGCTGCACCTCATGATCCATTCGCTGTATTCCAACAAGGAAATCTTCCTTCGCGAATTGATCTCGAACGCCTCTGACGCTGTCGACAAATTGCGCTTCGAAGCCCTGTCCAAGCCTGAGTTGCTGGAAGGTGGCGGCGAACTGAAAATCCGCGTGAGCTTCGACAAGGACGCCAAGACCGTCACCCTCGAAGACAACGGCATCGGCATGAGCCGTGAAGATGTGATCACCCACCTGGGGACGATCGCCAAGTCCGGTACTGCCGACTTCATGAAAAACCTGTCGGGCGACCAGAAGAAGGATTCGCACCTGATCGGTCAGTTCGGTGTCGGCTTCTACTCGGCGTTCATCGTTGCCGACAAGGTCGACGTCTTCAGCCGTCGTGCCGGCGCTGCTGCCAGCGAAGGCGTGCACTGGTCGTCCAAGGGCGAAGGCGACTTCGAAGTGGCGACCGTCGAGAAAGCCGAGCGCGGCACTCGCATCGTATTGCACCTCAAGTCCGGTGAAGACGAGTTCGCCGACGGCTGGCGCCTGCGCAACATCATCAAGAAGTACTCCGACCACATCGCTCTGCCGATCGAATTGCCCAAGGAAGTCGCCGCTGCCGAAGGCGAAGAGCAACCGGCCGCCGAATGGGAAACCGTCAACCGCGCCAGTGCCCTGTGGACCCGTCCTCGCACCGAGATCAAGGACGAGGAGTACCAGGAGTTCTACAAGCACATCGCTCACGATTTCGAGAACCCGCTGAGCTGGAGCCACAACAAGGTCGAAGGCAAACTTGAGTACAGCTCGCTGCTCTACGTGCCGGCCCGTGCTCCGTTCGACCTGTACCAGCGTGAAGCGCCAAAAGGCCTGAAGCTGTACGTGCAGCGCGTGTTCGTCATGGATCAGGCCGAGTCGTTCCTGCCGCTGTACCTGCGTTTCATCAAGGGTGTGGTCGACTCCAACGACCTGTCGCTGAACGTGTCGCGGGAAATCCTGCAGAAAGACCCGATCATCGATTCGATGAAGTCGGCGCTGACCAAGCGTGTGCTGGACATGCTGGAAAAGCTGGCGAAGAACGAGCCTGAGCAATACAAGGGCTTCTGGAAGAACTTTGGCCAGGTCATGAAGGAAGGCCCGGCAGAAGACTTCGTCAACAAGGAAAAAATTGCCGGCCTGCTGCGTTTTGCCTCGACCCACGGCACCGATGAAGAGCAGAACGTTGGCTTGGCCGAGTACCTGGCGCGTGCCAAGGAAGGTCAGGACAAGATCTACTTCCTCACCGGTGAATCCTACGCCGCCGTCAAGAACAGCCCGCACCTGGAAGTCTTCCGCAAGAAAGGCATCGAAGTGCTGCTGCTGACCGACCGTATCGACGAATGGCTGATGAGCTACCTCAGCGAGTTCGACGGCAAGAGCTTTGTCGACGTGGCACGCGGTGACCTGGACCTGGGCAACCTGGACTCGGAAGAGGACAAGAAAGCCGCAGAAGAAGTCGCCAAGTCCAAAGAGGGTCTGGTCGAGCGCCTGAAAACCGCTCTGGGTGACTCTGTTGCCGAAGTACGGGTTTCCCATCGCCTGACCGACTCGCCGGCGATCCTCGCCATCGGTGAACAAGACCTGGGCCTGCAAATGCGCCAGATCCTCGAAGCCAGTGGACAGAAGGTGCCGGACTCGAAGCCGATCTTCGAATTCAACCCGGCTCACCCGCTGATCGAGAAGCTCGACAACGAGCAGAGCGACGAACGTTTTGGCGATCTGTCGCACATCCTCTTCGACCAGGCAGCCCTGGCGGCGGGCGACAGCTTGAAAGACCCGGCCGCGTACGTGCGCCGTCTCAACAAGCTGTTGGTTGAGCTCTCGGCTTAACCGAGTTGCAACAAAAAACCCGCTTCGGCGGGTTTTTTTGTGGGAGCGGGCTTGCCCGCGAAAGGGCCGACACATCCAACATCTTCGCTGCTGACATACTGCCATCGCGAGCAAGCTCGCTCCTACAAGGGCTCAACGGTGACATCGAGTTCCCCTGTAGGAGCGAGCTTGCTCTCGATGCGGTCAGCACATCCACCATCATTGGCGCCTGATACTCCGCTATCGTGAGCATGTTCGCTCCTACAGGGGGAACAGTGTCGACCACACATTTTTTGGCCGCTGAGATTCATTGTGGGAGCGGGCTTGCTCGCGATGCGGTCAGCACATCCACCATCTTCGCTGGCTGACACACCGTTATCGCGAGCAGGCTCGCTCCTACAGAGTCTCGCTCTCAGGGCAGTTCGATGCGCTCCACTTCTCCTGGTACGGTTGGCCAGTCTCCGGCGGCCCATCGGCGGCGGGCTTCGTCGATGGCTGCCGGGTCGCTCGCGACGAAGTTCCAGTTGATGCGTCGCGGTCCATCCAGGGGCGCGCCACCGAACACCACCGCATGCGCGTCGCTTTCGGCGAACAAAGTCATCTCCTGCCCTGGCGGCAATACCACCAGCGCGTGGGGCTCGATCACCTCGCCATCGAGCTGTACGGCGCCTTCGAGCACATACAGCGCGCGCTCTTCGTGCTCGGTCGGGATCAGCAATGTCGTCGCAGTTTGCAGGTGCAATTCGGCATACAACGTAGGAGAAAGCACCGGTACCGGGGATTCCAGGCAAAAGCCTGATCCGGCGATCATGCGGATTTTCACCCCCAGGTTGTCGCTAAACGGCAACGTCGCCGCCGGGTGATGGCTGTAATGCCCAGGACCCTGCTCATGGTCCTTGGGCGAAGCCAGCCAGATTTGCAAGCCGTGCAGGGTAAACCCGCTGGCTTTCAAGGCTTCGGGCGTGCGCTCGACGTGGGCAATGGCGCTGCCCGCCGTCATCCAACTGACATCGCCGGCATTCACCACCTGATCGGAGCCGAGGCTGTCCTTGTGCTGTACCGAACCTTCGAACAAGTAGGTCAGGGTCGACAGGCCAATGTGCGGGTGCTGACGGATGTTCATGCCTTTACCTGCCGGATAGCGGGTTTCGAGCATGTGGTCGAAAAACACGAAAGGCCCCACGTTGCGGCATTTGGTGGATGGCAGAGGGCGAAGTATCGGTTGGCCTTCGACATCTTCGGTGCGGGGACGGATCACAAGCGGAGAGTTCATGGTGCATTCCAGGCTGAGCGGGTGACGCGTGGAGCATAACCCGCTTGCCCGTGCGTTGCTGCTATTGGCTGAAAGCGCCTTCGGACAGATGAGTCTCGATGCTGACATCAGTGGTGGTCATCAGTTTGTGGATCGGGCAGCGATCGGCCACACGGTGTAACTCATCGCGCTGGGCGTCGGTGAGCACACCCTTGAGGGTCAATTTGACGTGCAGCGCATACTTGCCCTTGAGTTCCTCGCTGTTGTCGCGTTTGACCTCAACGCTAACGCCGGTCAGCGGGATGTTCTTTTTCTTCGCATACAGTTTCAGGGTCAGGGCCTTGCAAGCGCCGAGGGCCGCGTCGAAATAGTCGTGTGGCTCGGGTGCCGAGCCTTCACCACCGGCGGAGGGCGGTACATCGGCAAACAGCTCGTGCTCATCTATTTGCACGCTATGGCGAAAACCCTCGGCGGAAACGGTATTGACGGTGACGGTCATGAGATACCTCAGTAGTCGGAAAAGTCATTGGGTCGCAGACCCTACTGTTATAGAGCATTACGACCCTTTTACGTTGCACTTTCTTGTTGGTGAACCCAGGTCCATACGCTGGGGTCTACGCTGTTCATGACCCTGGAGATTGCCCGTGCCCTTGAATCGCTTGAGTCTCGCCTGGTTGGGGGCGTTGTGCAGCCTGTGCGTTGAAGCCCGCGAATATTCCTATAGCGATGCGCACCTGCATTACGTGGATTTTTTCCAGGAAACGGCGGGCATGCCGAAACTGCTCAAGGCCATGGCGGACAATCGCATCGAACATGTGATGATGTCGGGCATTCCGGTGGCCAAGAAATGGCACGAAGACGAACCCAAGCGCCCGCGTTACTACGCCGGCGACGACGCCGATGCCTACTGGTACAGCGCAACCGACACCATCGTCGCTGCGGCTGTAAACCGGCTGACGGTCGAGCAGCGCCAGCACTTTCACCCATTCCTGTCTGGCTTCAATCCCAACGACAAGAACTCCGCCACGCATATCCAGCGCATGCTCGATCTCAATCCAGGCCTATGGCAGGGCATCGGCGAAGTCTTTACCCGCCATGATGACCTGACCGCGCTGACGTCCGGCGACACGCCTCGGGCGAATAACGAGGCGATGACACGCATCTACCACCTGGCCGCCGAGAACGACCTGCCGGTGATGCTGCATTCGAACATTACTTCCAAGCGCGAGCGCAACCCGCTGTATCTAGCCGAAGTTGAGGAGCCGCTGCGTAACCACCCGCATACCCGTTTCATCTGGGCTCACGCCGGAACCAGTGCCGAAATCCACCGGCATCAGACTCGCCTGGATTTTCTGCTGCCAACCCTGACGCGGATGCTGGAGGCGTACCCCAATCTGTATATCGATCTGTCCTGGAGCCTGCTGACGCCTTATCTGCTGGACGAACAAGGCACCCCGCGTCGGGAGTGGGTGCAGTTGGTGGAGCGCTTCCCAGACCGCTTCATGATCGGCTCGGATGTCGTTGGGCGTTTCAACAAGCTTGGAAAGGAAATGCGCAGCTTCGATCCGTTTCTGGACGCGCTGCCGGAGGAGGTGGCGAGAAAGGTCGCCCGGGACAACTTCCTGTCGATCCTGCCGCGAACGGTTCAGCACTGAACAAAAAAAGCCCCGCATTGGCGGGGCTATTTCGGATCGGGGGGGGCAGCGGTCTCAGTTGCCTTTGACGGTCTTGCCGTTGACCTTGCCGTCCTGGAGCATGATGTTGTACTCCTTGCCGTCGGTTTCAACCTGTTGCAGGCGAACCAGCAGGTAATCCCAGTCCTTGGCGAACCACAGTACGGTGATGCGCTTGCTTTGTGTCGGGTCGCGTACGCGTTCGACCTTGATTGCATCGATCTGGCCGGCCTTGGTATCGACCTTTTCCGATCCCAGCACGCGGAAATCATAGGTGTCGACTTCGCCATCATCCACAACCTGATAGCTCATGCTTTTCTTGCCGGCGGCCACGTCGTGTTGCAGGGCCAACTGGTAAGTGGACTTGTCGACCATGCCACGGTTGAGCGGAATGTTGACCGCGTCGCCGCGATCAGTACCGGTCACCTTTTTCGCGGTCCAGTCAAAGTCCAGGTCGGCTTTCTTGGCTTTGCCCAGGCCGCCACGTTCAAAGTGATAGGACTGTGGCAGCAGGGTGTCCTTGTCCAGCGTGAGGGTGCTTTCTTCGGACAGGCTGGCGATCATCATCGACGCCTTGAAGCTGAGTTTCCAGACGCCGTTGGCTTCCTTGGTCAGGCTGCGCTCGGCTGTGCCGCTCATGGGGAGCTGCTTCCAGTCGGCGGTGTAGCTGGCGGAGAAGGGTTGAAGGTCTGCAGCCTGCGCGAAAGGCAGGGCGAACAGAGCGCAAGCGAAGAGCAGGGCGCGACGCATAAAATCTCCTAGGTTCGAATCAAGTGGCCGCTGGCCGCGAGTAACTGGCCATCGAGTAAAGCACCTTGTTCGCCGAGTGATAAACGACCTTCGGCAAACCAGCGTACCGCCATCGGGTAGATCAGGTGTTCCTGGGTGTGAACTCGCTGCGCCAGACTCTGCGGTGTGTCGTGCAACTCTACCGGTAATACTGCCTGTACGACCAGTGGTCCGCCATCGAGTTCCTCGGTGACGAAGTGCACGGAGCAGCCATGTTCTGTGTCGCCGGCTTCCAACGCTCGCTGATGAGTGTGTAACCCTTTGTATTTGGGCAGCAACGAGGGGTGGATGTTCAGCAGGCGGCCCGCGTAATGGCGGACGAAGTCAGCACTGAGGATGCGCATGAAACCGGCCAGGACGACCAGTCTCGGTTGGAAAGCGTCGATCAGTTCCATCAGCGCGGCATCGAAGGCCTCGCGGCCCTCGTAAGCCTTGTGGTCCAGGGATCGGGTGGCAATACCTGCGTCCCTGGCACGTTGCAGGCCGTAGGCGTCGGCGCGGTTGGAAATCACCGCAGCGATGCGGACCGGGCTGTCGCCGGTCCGCGTGCTGTCGATCAAGGCCTGCAAGTTACTGCCGGTGCCGGACAGCAGCACCACGACATCACAGGTGGCAGGCATCAGTGCGCCTTGAGGTTCTTCAGTTCAACCTGGGCCGCGCCTTCGGCAGCGGTGGAGATCTGGCCGATGACCCATGGCTGCTCGCCGCCTTCACGCAGGACGTTCAGCGCGGTCTCAACGTGCTCTTGCGCCACGCAGATCACCATGCCAACGCCGCAGTTCAGGACGCGGTGCATTTCGTTCTCGTCGACGTTGCCTTTCTCTTGCAGCCAGTCGAAAACGGCAGGACGGGTCCAGCTCGCGACGTCGACCACCGCTTGTGCGCCTTTTGGCAGTACGCGGGGGATGTTGTCCAGCAGGCCGCCGCCGGTGATGTGAGCCATGGCCTTGACTGCGCCGGTTTCCTTGATCAGCTTCAACAGCGGCTTCACGTAGATACGGGTCGGGGCCATCAGCAGGTCGGTCAGCGGTTTGCCGTCGAGCTGGGTGTTTTCGATGTCGGCGCCGGACACTTCGATGATCTTGCGGATCAGCGAGTAGCCGTTGGAGTGCGGGCCGGAAGAAGGCAGGGCGAGCAGGGCATCGCCAGCAGCGACTTTCGAACCGTCGATGATTTCGGATTTCTCCACGACGCCGACGCAGAAACCGGCCAGGTCGTAGTCTTCGCCTTCGTACATGCCAGGCATTTCAGCGGTTTCGCCGCCGACCAGGGAGCAGCCGGACAGTTCGCAGCCAGCGCCGATGCCGGTCACCACTTGAGCGGCGGTGTCGACGTTCAGTTTGCCGGTGGCGTAGTAGTCGAGGAAGAACAGCGGCTCCGCGCCGCAGACCACCAGGTCGTTCACGCACATGGCGACCAGGTCGATGCCGATGCTGTCGTGCTTGTTAAGGTTCAGCGCCAGACGCAGCTTGGTGCCCACGCCATCGGTGCCGGAAACCAGCACAGGCTGCTTGTAGCCGGCCGGGATTTCGCAGAGGGCGCCAAAACCGCCCAGGCCGCCCATGACTTCCGGGCGCGCAGTGCGCTTGGCGACGCTCTTGATGCGTTCGACCAATGCTTCACCGGCGTCGATGTCTACACCGGCGTCCTTGTAGCTCAGGGAGGGTTGCTTGCTCATGATCCAGGCCTTTAGGGGGGATTCAGGGGTAACGACCGAGTCCAGTGGGGCCGCCGAAACAACGATGGGCAGATGCCATGCGCGGATTTCGGGGGGCCCGGCTGTTGCCGGTCTGCGAAGGCGCGCGATTTTATCAGGCTTGAGCACCAGCGGCCATCCTCAGGCCGACAGCAGGGGCATATCGACACAAAAAAACCGCGTTGTTCGGCTCCGTGCCTATATAAGGTAGGACCAGGAACCGTCTATCGTTAGGGTTGTACGAAAAACATAAGCGGAACAGGTGAATGTTTTGCGTCGGGCGATGGTCACAGCCTTGCTCGATTGTCTTCATGCGGTCAGTTCCAGCCGCTCTTGTCGTCAGGAATTCTTCATGCGCTTTTTCAGATCATTGTTTGTGGGTTGCTTGTCTGTGGTGAGCCTGGCGAGCCATGCCGAAACCGTCAAAAGCCTTTATCAGGTGCGTGAGCCCGTTACCAGCCAGACCCCCGATGAGCGCGATCAAGCCACCCAGCGTGCACTCGACACATTGGTGTTGCGTCTGACCGGCGATCCCAAGGCGGCGCAAAACCCGGGCCTGGCTGACATTCGCAAGGATCCGCAGCAAATCATCAGCCAGTATGGTTTCGATGCGGGCCCGCCGGAAGTGCTGAAGGTCGATTTCGACCCCGCCAGCACCGCGCAGGCATTGCGTCGCGCCGGGCTGTCATTGTGGGGGGCGAATCGGCCATCGATCCTGGCCTGGTGGTTGAACGACTCCACTGAAGGTTCGAGCCTGGTAGGAGATGGCCAGGCGAGCGCCGAACCGCTACGACGTGCGGCTCAACACCGAGGGGTTGCCGCTGCGGCTGCCCTTGGCGGACCTCAGTGAGCAACTGGTTGCCACGGCGCCGACGCTCGAAGGAGCCGATGCCACGCCGTTGCGTGATGCTTCCGAGCGTTACAACGCCGATGCCTTGCTGGCGGTGCATGCCCGTGAGGAGGGCGGCCAATGGCAAGCCAAATGGCACCTCTGGCTGGGTGACCAGAAGGAGGCGGGCAGCGTTCAGGGCGCGGACCAGGCAGCACTGGCGGATGCAGTGATGCTGGCGGTCAATCAGCGGCTGGCACCCCGATTCGTGGTCAAGCCAGGCGCATCCGGCGAGCAGTTGCTGGAAGTACAGGGCATGAACCTGGAGCGTTATGCAACGCTGGGACGCCTGTTGGACCCCTTCGGTGCGCGGCTGGTGGCTGTCGACGCCGACCGGATTGTGTACCGGGTCAATGCCAGTGCCGAACAGTTGCGCTCGCAGTTGTCGCTGGCGAAGTTGCAGGAGGTTCCGGTGAGTGATGCGCCAGCGCCCACGGCGCCTGTACAGCCCGCTGCCGAAGGGGCTGCGCCAGCCGTGGCCGCCACACCGGCCCTGGTGCCGCAATTGCGTTTCCGTTGGTAATTTTTTCTCTGGATAGATGCAGATGGAGTGGTACATGGCCGATACGCGGCGTTGGTTCTGGTTGGGTGGAGTGGTCCTGCTCTGTGCTTTTATCTGGTTGTTGCATCCGATTCTGACGCCATTTTTGGTGGCGTTGCTTTTGGCTTACCTGTTCGACCCGCTGGTGGATCGGCTGGAACGGGTCGGGTTATCCCGTACTTGGGGAGTGGTGGCGGTGTTTACCCTGTTCACCTTGATTGTGGTTGCCTTGCTGCTGGTGCTGGTGCCGATGCTCGCCAAACAGCTCGTTCGCCTGTATGAGCTGGCGCCGCAGATGCTCGACTGGCTGCAGCACACCGCGCTGCCGTGGGCGCAATCGAAGTTCGGCTTGTCGGATGGTTTCTGGAAGTTCGACAAGGTGAAGGCCGCCATCAGTGAGCACATGGGCCAGACCACTGACATCGTCAGTGTGGTGCTGAGTCAAGCAACGGCCTCCAGTCTCGCGTTGATCGGTTGGCTGGCCAATCTGGTGTTGATCCCGGTGGTGAGCTTTTACCTGCTGCGTGACTGGGATTTGATGATGGCCAAGATTCGCAGCCTGCTGCCCCGTGATCGCGAAGAGCGAGCCGTGGCGCTGGCGGGTGAGTGCCATGAAGTGCTGGGCGCTTTTGTGCGCGGGCAATTGCTGGTGATGCTGGCGTTGGGCGTGATCTACGCCGCGGGCCTGATGCTGGTCGGATTGGAGCTGGGCCTGTTGATTGGCCTGATTGCCGGGTTGGCGGCCATCGTGCCGTACATGGGCTTCGTCATCGGGATTGGCGCCGCGCTGATTGCCGGTCTGTTCCAGTTCGGTGGCGATCTGTACCCGATGATCGGCATCGTCGCCGTATTCATGGTGGGGCAGGCGCTGGAGGGCATGGTGCTTACGCCGTTGCTGGTGGGGGATCGGATTGGCCTCCACCCGGTGGCGGTAATCTTTGCGATCCTGGCCGGCGGCGAGTTGTTCGGCTTTACCGGTGTGCTGCTGGCGCTGCCGGTGGCGGCGGTGATCATGGTGCTGGTGCGCCACGTGCACGACTTGTACAAGGATTCGGATATCTACAGCGGCGCCGATGACCCTGAGCTCTAGCGCCTGTCGATGCGCTGCTTGGGGTGGCCTGGTTCATGACCGGGCTGCCCCATGCCTTCGCGTGGCTGTCACATGCGCCGCCAAAGAAACCCTCGGAAATACGGCGTAATAACGCAAACCTTTGATTTTGCTTGTGGTCTGTCGGATTGTGCGGCCAGCCTCACGGGTATAAACTTCGCGAACTTTACACAGAGGCCACTAACGGTTCATTTGGAACCGTTCAGTCAGCATGAAACCGATTCAGCTGCCCCTAGGTGTGCGTCTGCGTGATGACGCTACCTTTATCAACTACTACCCAGGCGCCAATGCCGCTGCACTCGGCTATGTCGAGCGGCTTTGCGAAGCCGACGCCGGCTGGACCGAAAGCCTGATTTACCTCTGGGGCAAGCACGGGGTAGGGCGTACGCATCTGCTGCAGGCCGCGTGCCTGCGTTTCGAACAGATGGGTGAACCAGCGGTTTACCTGCCGCTGGCCGAGTTGATGGATCGCGGCGTTGAAATTCTCGACAACCTCGAACAGTACGAACTGGTCTGTCTGGACGATTTGCAGTCGGTGGCCGGGCATGCGGACTGGGAAGAGGCCCTGTTCCATCTATTCAACCGTCTGCGCGACAGCGGGCGGCGGCTGTTGATTGCAGCTTCGACCTCTCCGCGCGAATTGCCGGTGAAGCTCGCCGACCTCAAATCACGCCTGACCCTGGCACTTATCTTTCAGATGCGACCCTTGTCCGACGAAGACAAACTGCGCGCGTTGCAGCTACGCGCGTCTCGTCGCGGCCTGCACCTGACTGACGAAGTCGGGCATTTCATCCTGACTCGAGGCACTCGCAGCATGAGCGCATTGTTCGACCTGCTCGAGCAGCTCGATCAGGCCTCCCTGCAAGCCCAGCGCAAGCTGACCATCCCTTTCCTGAAAGAAACATTGGGCTGGTGAGCCCCGGTTTTTCAGGGCTTTCGGCATATTTCAGGCGTCAACAAACCCGCGTTCATACAGGGTGTAGGCCGCGTAAGCGTCTAAATGGGGCTTAAGCGCTTAGATGTAAACGCGAAAACGAAAAGTCACAAAAGTTTTGATTGAATTTGCAAATGAGGTCGATAGCGGGCATAGTCTCGGCTTCTTTACAACTATGAAGTCACGGTCGTGCCCATGCTAAAGCGCTTCGCACCCCTCGTGCCCCTCGCACTCGTTACCCTGTTGTTCGGTTGCGCCGCCCACACCCCAGTGTCGGAGCAGGCTCCTCAACAGCAGGTCAGCAAAAATTCGGTTACCGCACAATCTTCCGCCGAGCGTTTCCAGCAAGAACTGGAAACCGACAAGGAACTGGCCAACTTCGCCGACGGCAAGTCGTACCAGCTTCCGGTCCTGGCGGACAGCATCCTCGAGCGCGGTATGTCCCTGATCGGTACCCGCTACCGTTTCGGCGGCACCTCCGAGGCTGGCTTTGATTGCAGCGGTTTCATCGGCTATCTGTTTCGTGAAGAGGCTGGCATGAACCTGCCACGCTCCACTCGCGAAATGATCAACGTCGATGCGCCACTGGTTTCCCGTAGCGCGCTCAAGCCGGGCGATCTGCTGTTTTTCGCTACCAACGGCCGTCGCGGTCGTGTGAGTCACGCCGGGATCTACCTGGGCGACAACCAGTTCATCCACTCCAGCAGCCGCAAAAGCGGTGGTGTACGGGTCGATAGTCTGGGCGACAGCTACTGGAGCAAGACCTTCATCGAAGCCAAGCGTGCACTCGCCATGGCGCCGACAGTGGTTACCGCACGCAAGTAATGTTTGATTCGGTCGCCATATTCATGGCGGCCACTGCCGGGCAGTAACCGCACTGGTTACATGGTGAACTTAAAGTCTTACTTGAAGTTTGCCCCATAGGCGCTAGAATCCTGATCTATTATTGATGGCAAACCGCCTGCGTCTTGCGCAGGCGGTTTTCTTTTCTGTCGCTTGGGCAGAAAAAAGCCGCAGACAGATCAGGATGCCCTGCTTATGACGATGTCGGCCCGCCTCGCACTCATGCTCCTCGCCGCGCTGCTCAGCGCTTGCGCCAGCCGCACGCCACCTGCGCCTGTGGTTCGCGCGCCGATTGTCTTTGGTACGCCACAGCCGTCCTCACCCGAGGCAGAAGACGTGTTGTTTCGCGCTCTGGGCCTGGTCGGCACACCTTATCGCTGGGGTGGCAACACACCGGATTCCGGTTTCGATTGCAGTGGCCTGATTGGTTACGTCTATCGCGACGCCGCCGGTATTTCGTTGCCGCGTACGACTCGCGAAATGATCAGCATGCAGGCGGCCGATGTCGGCAAAGAAGGCCTGCAAAGTGGTGATCTGGTGTTCTTCGCCACCAATGGCGGCTCTCAGGTGAGTCACGCCGGGATCTACGTTGGTGAGGGTCGATTTGTCCATGCGCCGGCCACCGGTGGCACGGTCAAGCTCGACAGCTTGTCCAAGGCGTATTGGCAGAAAGCCTACCTGAGCGCAAAGCGTGTTCTGCAACCCGAGCATCTGGCGCGCAACCCCTAGTCTGGAGAGGTTGTCATGACCGCTCGCACGCTGAATCTCGATGATGCCCTGTACCAATACCTGCTCGACGTTTCCCTGAGGGAAACGCCGCTGCTCAAACGGCTGCGCGACGAAACCCAGGCGCTGCCCATGGCGCGCTGGCAGGTGGCCCCGGAACAGGGGCAATTCCTTGCCTTGCTGGTCAGGCTGATCGGTGCAAGACGAATTCTGGAAATCGGCACTTTCACCGGTTACAGCGCGTTGTGCATGGCGGCCGCCTTGCCGGATGACGGTGCACTGATCTGCTGTGATGTACCCGGCGACTATAATGTCATCGCGCGTCGTTACTGGCAGGAGGCGGGCCTGGACGAGCGGATTGACCTGCGGCTGGCGCCTGCGCTGCACACCCTGTCTCAGTTGGATGAGCCAGGGCAGTTCGATCTGATCTTCATCGATGCCGACAAGGCCAACTACCCCCACTATCTTGAGCATGCCCTGCGTCTGTTGCGCGTTGGCGGCCTGGCGGTGTTCGACAACACGCTGTGGAGTGCGCGGGTGCTGGAGTCAGCGCCCGAAAGCGCTGACACCCGCGCGATCCAGGCGCTCAATCGTGCGTTGAAGGATGACGCGCGAGTGGACCTGTCGCTGTTGCCACTGGGGGATGGGTTGACGCTTTGTCGTAAGCGCTAGAGGCCTTCACGCGCGCCCTGTAGGAGCGAGCATGCTCGCGATGGACTGGAAAACGCCGCTGGGTGTCAGATAGCCAACGTTTTCGTTGACGATCATCGCGAGCATGCTCGCTCCTACAGGAAGCAGGGCGCTGCATCACTTGAGCGCCGACACCCGCCACACCTTGTTCCCCACATCATCGGCCACCAGCAGGTCGCCTTGCTGATCGATCACCACGCCCACCGGGCGACCCATGGCTTTCTCTTCGTCATTGAGAAAACCCGTGAGCACATCCACTGGCGCGCCGCTCGGTTTGCCCGCGCTGAAGGGCACGAAGATCACTTTGTAGCCACTGTGCGGTTTCCGGTTCCACGAGCCATGCTGGCCGACGAATGCGCCTTCCTTGAATTGGGCCGGCAACGTATTGCCTTCTGCGAAGGCCAGGCCCAATGAGGCGGTATGCGGGCCGACTGCGTAATCCGGTGCAATAGCCTTGGCCACCAGGTCTGGATTTTGAGGTTCTACGCGTACATCGATGTGCTGGCCGTAGTAACTGAACGGCCAGCCATAGAACGCACCTTCCTTCACCGAAGTGATGTAGTCCGGCACCAGGTCACTGCCGATTTCATCGCGCTCGTTGACCGCTGTCCACAGCGCGCCGCTCTGCGGTTCCCACGCCATGCCGTTGGGGTTGCGCAAGCCCGAGGCGAATATCCGGTGGTTGCCAGTGGCGCGATCCACTTCCCAGATCGCCGCGCGTCCTTCTTCCTTGTCCATGCCGTTTTCGCCGACGTTACTGTTGGAGCCCACCGTGACGTACAGCTTGCTGCCGTCCTTGCTTGCGATGACGTTTTTTGTCCAATGGTGATTCAGCGTGCCACCCGGCAGGTCAATCACCTTCATGGGTTGGGATTTGATCGTGGTGTCGCCTTGCTGGTAATTGAAACGCAGCAGTCTGTCGGTGTCGGCGACGTACAGGTCATTACCCACCAGTGTCATGCCGAAGGGCGAGTTGAGGTTTTCCAGGAACACGGAACGGATTTCGGCGATGCCATCGTGGTCTTTGTCGCGCAGCAACGTGATGCGGTTGGGGCTGGGTACGGCAGCCCCGGCACGGCTCATGACTTTCTTGGTGATCCAGCCCTTGATGCCTTTATCGTCATCGGGTTTGGGCGGCGCATTGGTTTCGGCCACCAGCACGTCGCCGTTGGGCAGTAAGTAGAGCCAGCGTGGGTGATCGAGGCCTTCGGCAAATGCAGCCACCTGAGTGCCCGCTGCTGCCGTCGGTTTGGCGCCGGCCGGCCAGCCGATGGCCGGGGCGATGTTCATTGTCGGGAACAGTGTCTTGTTCGGTTCTGGCAGTTGCGGGGATGGGCCGGTGCCGTCGGAGACCTGTAGGGTGGAAGTTTCACCGCAGGCAGCGAGCCCGGCGGCCATGGTGATGACGAGAGCGAGCTGGGGCTTGCGCATGCTGAACTTCCCTAAGAATGCAGTGACCTGATCAGTAGAGAAGCGCAAGCCCGAGATGGTTCAACCGGTCAGCCGTGAGCTTCCTTGAACAACACCGCGATGCCCGGATGATAGTTGCCCGCTTCGTTGCGTAATTTGCGGTAGGCGTAGGGGAAGTACCAGGCGACCGCGCAGGAATGTTCTTTTTGCAGGTCATCGACCATGTCCTGCAGCTCTTCCGGCGTGGCGCCGTGCTGGGCTTTTTGCGGGGCCACGAACAGGCAGCCCAGTTTCAGGTCGCTGCTGTAGCTGATGCGCTTGGCGTCGCTGGTGATTTCCGCCAGCGCCTGGGTCAGGTTGAGGCTGTTGACCCGTGGCCAGCGTTGAGTGGCCTGAAGATACGCGCGCGTTTCGCTGGAGGCGATGAGCAGATTGGCGCGGGCGTTGCGTTCGCCTTCCTCAAGCTGCTTGCGGGTCTGGGTGTCTTGCAGGGTGACCATTTCGGCCATCCAGGCGGCGGCCGCGAGCAAACCCAGATTGGCTTTTTCGTCGTACCAGTAAGGCGTGTCGTTATCGCCCCGTACGGCGTTGTAGCGGTCTATACAGTCAAACCAGCGTTCCAGCAGCGGGCGCAGGAATTCCAGTCGCGGATTGCTGATAATCATGCCTTGCATGGTGCTCACCCTTGTTCTTGTGATGTGGGGTTGTGGCTCTTTGATATCACTGCTGGGAGTCTGGCACAAGATTGGCGTCATTTTATTGATCGACGGCAGTTATTCATCCGCCAGCGTCCCGGCTTTAATTGACGCTCCACCCCCAACCCTCTAACCTTCGCGGCTTGTTTCAGGTGCTCTGTGACCCAGGTCGGCAGAGTGAAACAGGGAAGCCGGTGAGTGCGTGCACGATCCCGGCGCTGCCCCCGCAACGGTAAATGAGTGAAAGCTGCGCCTTGAGCCACTGTGTCGATCGCGACATGGGAAGGCGCGCAGTCCGGCGTGATGCCGCTCATGAGCCCGGAGACCGGCCTGATTCAATCCAGCGACATCACGGTGGGCGATGTCGGGCTTCTTGCCATCTGTTTCTTGTGCCTGCCCGCCGTTATCCCGCCTCAACGGAGAGCTCCCCCATGACCGATACCCCAGATCGTGACGAACGCCATTTGGCGCGCATGTTGCGTAAAAAAGCCGTGATCGACGAACGCATCGCCAACTCGCCAAACGAATGCGGCCTGCTGCTGGTGCTCACCGGCAATGGGAAAGGCAAAAGCAGCTCGGCGTTTGGCATGCTCGCCCGTTCCATGGGCCATGGCATGCAGTGCGGCGTGGTGCAGTTCATCAAGGGTCGCAACAGTACCGGTGAAGAATTGTTTTTCCGCCGCTTCCCGGAGCAGGTGCGTTTCCACGTGATGGGCGAAGGCTTTACCTGGGAAACCCAGGACCGCCAGCGTGACATCGCTGCCGCCGAAGCGGCCTGGGCGGTGTCCCGCGAGTTGCTGCGCGATCCGTCGATTGGTCTGGTGGTGCTGGATGAGTTGAACATCGCTCTCAAGCACGGCTACCTCGACCTCGATCAGGTCCTCAGCGACCTGCAAGCGCGTCCGCCGATGCAGCACGTGGTGGTGACCGGCCGCGGCGCCAAACCCGAGATGATCGAGTTGGCCGACACCGTTACCGAAATGGGCATGATCAAGCACGCCTTCCAGGCCGGTATCAAGGCGCAGAAGGGCGTTGAACTGTGAGTGAGCCACGTCATTGCCCGGCGGTATTGATTGCCGCGCCGGCCTCCGGTCAGGGCAAGACCACCGTCACCGCCGCCCTGGCGAGGTTGCATCGCAACCAGGGGCGCAAGGTGCGCGTCTTCAAGTGTGGCCCGGACTTTCTCGACCCGATGATCCTCGAGCGCGCCAGCGGTGCGCCGGTGTATCAATTGGACATGTGGATGGTCGGCGAGCAGGAAAGCCGGCGACTGTTGTGGGAAGCCGCCGCCGAGGCTGACCTGATTCTCATTGAAGGGGTCATGGGCCTGTTCGACGGTACCCCGTCCAGCGCCGACCTGGCGCGTCACTTCGGTGTGCCTGTACTCGCGGTGATTGACGGCACGGCCATGGCGCAGACCTTTGGCGCCCTGGCACTGGGCCTGGCCCGCTATCAACCGGACCTGCCGTTTGCCGGTGTGCTGGCCAACCGGGTCGGCACCCTGCGCCATGCGCAATTGCTCGAAGGCAGCCTGACCGAAGGTTTGCGCTGGTACGGCGCGCTGTCCCGGGAAACCGGAATCGAGCTGCCGAGCCGACACCTGGGCCTGGTTCAGGCCAGTGAATTGAACGATCTGGATCTGCGTCTCGATGCTGCTGCCGATGCCCTGGCCAGCAGTTGCGAAGTCGCGCTGCCGCCCGCCGTGGCGTTTGCGGCCCCCGAAGTGATCGCGGTCGATCCTTGGCTGGCCGGCGTGCGCATTGCCGTGGCGCGTGATGAAGCCTTTGCGTTCACCTATGGCGCCAGCCTGGACCTGCTGCGGGCGATGGGCGCCGAGTTGGCATTCTTCTCGCCGATTCGCGACACGCAACTGCCGCTCGCCGACAGCCTCTACTTGCCCGGCGGTTACCCGGAACTGCACCACGTGGCGCTGGCGCAGAACACGTCGATGCTAGAAGCGATCCGCGCCCACCATGCAGCCGGCAAACCGTTGCTGGCCGAATGCGGCGGCATGCTCTACCTGCTTGATTCGTTGACCGATGTCGAGGGCACTCGCGCCGAGTTGGCCGGCTTGCTGGCGGGGGATGCGGTGATGCAGAAACGCCTGGCGGCGCTCGCCTTGCAGGCGGTTGAATTACCGGAAGGCTCGCTGCGCGGGCACACCTATCACCATTCGCTGACCACCACCGAGCTGGCTCCGATTGCTCGCGGCCTGAGCCCGAACGGGGGGCGCGGCGCGGAGGCCGTTTATCGTGAGGGGCGGATGACGGCTTCTTATGTGCATTTTTATTTTCCGTCAAATCCTCCTGCGATTGCTGCGCTTTTTGCGCCGGACCTTACGGACGCCATCGCGGGCACGCCCGCTCCTGCAGGGGGCGAGTGTATTGGTGTAGGAGCGGGCTTGCCCGCGATTAGGCCATGACCGACAACGCCTTCTCCGAGGCCGAACGCCAAGCGGTCTACCGAGCCATCGCCGAACGCCGCGACATGCGTCACTTCACGGGTGGCACCGTAGAACCTGAGCAACTGCGGCGCCTGCTCGAAGCCGCGCACCAGGCGCCGAGCGTTGGCCTGATGCAGCCGTGGCGCTTCATCCGCATCAGCGACCGCAGCCTGCGCGGCAGGATCCAGTCGCTGGTGGAGGAAGAACGCATGCGCACCGCTGAGGCCCTCGGCGAGCGCAGTGACGAATTCATGAAGCTGAAAGTCGAAGGTATCAACGACTGCGCCGAGGTGCTGATTGCGGCGCTGATGGACGACCGCGAACGGCATATTTTCGGCCGCCGCACGTTGCCGGAAATGGACATGGCCTCGTTGTCCTGCGCGATCCAGAACCTGTGGCTGGCATCCCGCGCCGAAGGGCTCGGCATGGGTTGGGTTTCGTTGTTCGAGCCCCAGGCCCTGGCTGACCTGTTGGGGCTGCCCGCCGGGGCCAAGCCTTTGGCGATTCTGTGCCTGGGGCCGGTCGAACAGTTTTATCCGGCACCGATGCTGGTGCTTGAAGGCTGGGCGCGGGTACGTCCATTAAGCGAAATGTTGTATGAGAATTATTGGGGAGTGAGTCAATGAGTGTGGCGTTGTTGAGTGTCGCTGCGGTGGCGCTGGATGCGCTGCTGGGCGAGCCCAAGCGCTGGCATCCGCTGGTCGCCTTCGGCCGTTTTGCCGACCGCATCGAACAACGTTTCAACGGGGGTGGTCGCGGCTGGCGCAGTCATGGCGTGACGGCCTGGGTGATTGCGGTCGTGCCGCTGACCTTGCTCGCCACGGCTTTTTCCTGGGCGCCTTATGTGGGTTGGATCGTCGAGATTCTCGCCCTCTATTGTGCGCTTGGCTTGCGCAGCCTGGGGGAGCACGTCGAGCCGGTTGCCAAGGCTTTGCGTAGCAATGATCTGGAGCAGGCGCGCCAGCGTGTCGGTTATCTGGTCAGTCGCCAGACCACTGAGCTGGATTCAACCGAAGTGGCCCGCGCCGCCACTGAATCGGTCCTGGAAAACGGCAGTGACGCCGTCTTCGCGGCGTTGTTCTGGTTTGCCGTGGCCGGCGCGCCAGGCGTGGTGCTCTATCGCTTGAGCAACACGCTGGACGCGATGTGGGGCTATCGCAACGAGCGTTTCGAACGCTTCGGCTGGGCGGCTGCGAAGATCGACGACGTGCTCAACTACATTCCTGCCCGATTGGTGGCGTTGACCTATGCACTGTTGGGCAAGACCCGACTCGCATTCAAATGCTGGCGCACACAAGGCCCGACCTGGGACAGCCCGAACGCCGGTCCGGTGATGGCCGCCGGGGCAGGTGCCCTGGGGGTCGAGTTGGGTGGGGCGGCGATTTATCACGGTGAGTTGCACCCGCGTCCCCAGTTGGGCGAAGGTGTGCCAGCGGACGCCGATTCCATTGATCGAGGCTGGCAACTGGTCCAGCGCGGGGTATGGTTATGGTTGCTGATTCTGTGTGTGGGAGCTGAATTTTATGCTTGAACACGGTGGTCGGTTGCGCAAGGCGGCGCTTGAATACGGCATTGCCGAAGCGGATTGGCTCGACCTGTCCAGCGGCCTTGCGCCCTGGCCGTTTGCCGTGCCGGACATTCCGCTGCGCGCCTGGGCGCGGTTGCCGGAAGCCGACGATGGCCTGGAGCAGGCGGCCTGCGAATACTACGGCGCCTCGCAGGTGCTGCCGGTAGCGGGCTCGCAAATGGCGATCCAGTTGCTGCCGCGTTTGCGTCGGGCCGGCAAGGTCGGAGTGCTGTCACCCTGTTACGCCGAACACGCCGAGGCCTGGCGCCGCAACGGCTACATCGTGCGTGAGGTGGTGGAACAGGAAGTCGATTTTTTCATCGACAACCTCGATGTGCTGGTGGTGGTCAATCCGAACAATCCAACCGGCTTGTGCATCGCGCCTACGCGTTTGCTGGAATGGCATTCCCGGTTGGCTCAACGGGGCGGCTGGCTGGTGGTGGACGAGGCGTTCATGGACAACACGCCGCAATTGAGCCTGGCACCTTTTTCCCATCAGGTCGGCCTGGTGGTGCTGCGCTCCTTTGGCAAGTTTTTTGGTTTGGCCGGCGTGCGCCTGGGGTTTGTCCTGGCCGAGCGCAAGTTGCTCAAGTTGCTTGCCGAACAAGTCGGACCCTGGGCCGTCAGTGGGCCGACCCGTGTGTTGGGGCGAGTCTGCCTGCTGGATAAACAGGCGCATGCCAGTCAGCGCGCGCGCAGCGATGCCGCCAGTGAGCGGCTGGTGACGCTGCTGGAAAAACACGGTTTCAAACCCCAGGGCGGTTGCGCCCTGTTTCAGTGGCTGAGCACCGAACACGCCGAAGAGTTGCATGAGTTCATGGCCCTGCGCGGCATCCTGCTGCGCCTGTTCTCCAGCACCAGCAGCCTGCGCTTTGGCCTGCCGGGCGAGGAAGCTGATTGGTTGCGGCTGGATCAGGCATTCGAAGCCTTTGCCAGGGAAAAACGATGACTGCGCTCCAGCCCCGGGGCTCCACCTTGATGGTACAGGGCACCACGTCCGACGCCGGTAAAAGCACGCTGGTGACGGCCTTGTGTCGTTGGGTCACTCGCCAGGGCGTCGAGGTGGTGCCGTTCAAGCCGCAGAACATGGCGCTCAACAGTGCCGTGACCGCCGACGGTGGCGAGATCGGTCGCGCACAAGCCGTGCAGGCCCAGGCGGCTTATCTCGAACCGCACACCGACATGAATCCGGTGCTGCTCAAGCCCAACAGCGACACTGGCGCCCAGGTGATCATCCACGGCCGTGCGGTCACGACGATGAATGCGGTGGCATACCACGACTACAAAGCCATCGCGATGGAAGCGGTGCTGGCTTCGCACCAGCGCTTGAGCGCGGCGTATCCAGTGGTCATGGTCGAAGGCGCGGGCTCGCCGGCAGAGATCAACTTGCGTGCCGGCGACATTGCCAATATGGGCTTCGCCGAGGCGGTGGATTGCCCGGTCGTGCTGATCGCCGATATCAATCGCGGCGGCGTGTTCGCGCACCTGGTCGGCACACTGGAGCTGTTGTCGCCCAGTGAGCAGGCTCGGGTCAAAGGCTTCATCATCAACCGTTTTCGTGGCGACATCGCCTTGCTCCAACCGGGACTCGACTGGCTGCAGGCCCGCACCGGCAAACCGGTGATCGGCGTCTTGCCCTACGTGATGGACCTGCATCTGGAAGCCGAGGACGGCATCGACCAGCGTCAGGCCGACAAGGCCGATCAGGTGCTCAAGGTGGTGGTGCCGGTGTTGCCGCGTATCAGCAACCACACCGATTTCGATCCACTGCGCCTGCACCCCCAGGTGGACTTGCAATTCATCGCCCCCGGCCAAGCCATTCCCCCCGCCGACCTGATCATTCTTCCCGGCTCCAAAAGCGTGCGCAGCGATCTGGCGTACTTGCGGGCGAATGGCTGGGACACTGCCATCACCCGCCACCTGCGTTACGGTGGCAAGGTGTTGGGGATCTGCGGTGGTCTGCAAATGCTCGGTGAACAAGTCCACGATCCGCTAGGCCTTGAAGGCGCGCCCGGTTCCAGTGCCGGCCTTGGGTTGTTGGCGTTCGAGACTCGGTTGGAAGCCGACAAACAACTGCGCAATGTGCGTGGGCGCCTGGTGCTGGAGGATGCGGACGTCATGGGTTATGAAATTCATGCCGGCGTCACCACCGGGCCAGCCCTGGAGCAAGCGGCCGTGTTCCTGGATGACGGTCGCTGCGATGGCGCGCAGAGTGCCGACGGGCAGATTTTCGGCACTTACCTGCATGGCTTGTTCGAGTCGCCGGCGGCGAGTGCTGCATTGTTGCGATGGGCAGGGCTGCGGGATGTGCAGGAAGTCGATTACCACGGGCTGCGCGAGCGGGATATCGAACGGTTGGCGGATCTGGTGGAGAAGCATCTGGATACCGGGCTTTTGCGCAAGCTCTGTGGGATTTGAGTTGTTCCTGCCGGCTCATCGCGGGCAAGCCCGCTTCTACAGGTTTGGTGAACGACACGGTAGGAGCGGGCTTGCCCGCGATGAGGCCAGTTGCCTCACCATCTATTTTTCAGGATGTCTCAATGCTCCAACTGATCCTCGGCGGCGCCCGCTCCGGCAAGAGCCGCCTGGCCGAGAAACTCGCCGCCGACAGCACCCTGGCTGTGACCTACATTGCCACCAGCCAACCGCTGGACGGTGAGATGAATGATCGTGTGGCCCATCATCGCGCCCGGCGACCGGCCGCGTGGGCGCTGATCGAAGAGCCGGTGCAGCTCGCGCGCGTCCTGCGTGAAACCGCCCGGGCTGACCGTTGCCTGCTGGTGGATTGCCTGACCCTGTGGATGACCAATCTGCTGATGCTCGACGACGCCGAACGCCTGGCGAGCGAGCGGGAAGCGTTGCTGGACTGCCTGGCGGACCTGCCGGGCGAAATCATTTTTGTCAGCAACGAGACCGGAATGGGTGTCGTGCCGCTGGGCGAATTGACTCGCCGTTATGTCGATGAAGCCGGTTGGCTGCATCAAGCGCTGGCTGAACGTTGCCAGCGCGTGGTGCTGACCGTCGCCGGCTTGCCCCTGACTTTGAAAGGAAACGCGTTATGACCCCATCCTGGTGGTTGAATCCATGCAAGCCCATCGACGCCCAGGCCGTCGAACAGGCGCAGGCTCGCCAACAACAGCTGACCAAACCCGCCGGTTCCCTCGGTCATCTTGAATCGGTGGCGGTGCAATTGGCCGGTATGCAGGGGCGGGTGAAACCAAGCCTGGACCAGGTATGGATCGCCATTTTTGCCGGTGACCATGGCGTGGTGGCAGAGGGTGTGTCGGCGTTTCCCCAGGAAGTCACTGGGCAGATGTTGCTCAACTTCGTCAGCGGTGGCGCGGCAATCAGCGTGCTGGCGCGCCAGCTCGGCGCATCACTGGAAGTGGTCGACCTTGGCACGGTGACGCCGGCGTTGAACCTGCCGGGTGTGCGTCATTTGAACATCGGCCCGGGCACGGCGAATTTTGTCCAGGGTCCGGCCATGAGCCAGGTTCAGGGCGAACTGGCCTTGCAGGCCGGCCGCGACAGCGCTCGCCGCGCCCTCGAGCGGGGCGCGCACTTGTTCATCGGCGGCGAGATGGGAATAGGCAACACCACAGCAGCCAGTGCGTTGGCCTGTGCCTTGCTCGATTGCCCGGTCACCCACCTGACAGGCCCTGGCACCGGACTGAACGCTGCGGGTGTCAGCCGTAAGGTGCAGGTCATCGAACGGGCGTTGTCCGTGCACGAGGCCCAGCGCGGCGATGCGTTGCAGACCCTGTTCAACCTTGGCGGGTTTGAGATCGCCGCACTGGTGGGTGCGTACCTGGCGTGCGCCCAGGAAGGGATCGCCGTGCTGGTGGACGGGTTCATCTGCAGCGTCGCGGCGCTGTTGGCGGTACGCCTGAACCCGCCGGCGCGCCAGTGGATGCTGTTTGGTCATCGTGGTGCCGAGCCGGGTCATCGTCATGTGCTGCAAATGCTGGAGGCCGAGCCGGTGCTGGAGCTGGGTCTGCGATTGGGCGAGGGCAGTGGTGCGGCGCTGGCCGTGCCGGTGCTGCGCCTGGCGTGTGATCTTCACGGGCAAATGGCGACGTTCGCCGAGGCGGCCGTCGCGGATCGTCCGGCATGACCTTGCGCCTGGACCTGCTGCGCCACGGCGAAACTGAACTCGGTGGCGGCCTGCGCGGCAGTCTCGACGATGCGCTGACCGACGCCGGTTGGGCGCAGATGCGTGCGGCGGTGGTTGCGCAGGGGCCCTGGGATCGGCTGGTCAGTTCACCCTTGCAGCGTTGCGCGCGCTTTGCTGAAGAACTCGGCGAGCAACTGGGTTTGCCCGTGCAACTGGAGGTCGATCTGCAGGAACTGCATTTCGGCGCCTGGGAAGGGCAGAGCGCAGCCGCGTTGATGGAGACGGATGCCGAAGCGCTCGGCTTGTTCTGGGCCGATCCCTACTCGTTCACACCGCCGCAAGGGGAGCGCGTCGAGGACTTTTCGGCGCGGGTCCTGGCCGCCATTGCGCGGCTGCACGCAGCCCATGCCGGCGAACGGGTGTTGTTGATCAGCCACGGTGGGGTCATGCGCCTGCTGCTGGCGCAGGCACGTGGATTGCCACGCGAGCAGTTGCTCAATGTGGAAGTCAGGCATGGCGCGCTGTTTTCTTTAAACGTCACACCCGGCGTCCTTCTCAAGGAATTGATCTGACCATGTTGCCGTTCTGGATCGCCCTGCAATTTCTCAGCAGCCTGCCGATTCGCCTGCCAGGCATGCCAGCACCCCAGGAGCTGGGGCGTTCTTTGCTGTTTTATCCGCTGGTGGGGTTATTGTTCGGGGTGATCCTCTGGACGTTGAACGGCTTGTTGCTCGGTGCGCCATTGTTGCTGCACGCGGCGCTGTTGCTGACGGCGTGGGTGTTGCTCAGTGGCGGCTTGCACCTGGATGGTCTGGCCGATAGCGCCGACGCGTGGCTGGGTGGTTTCGGTGATCGCGAGCGCACACTTGCGATCATGAAGGACCCGCGCAGCGGCCCGATTGCGGTGGTCACGCTGGTAGTGGTGTTGTTGCTGAAATTCTGCGCGTTGCTGGCGCTGATTGAGCAACAGCACGCGGTGCTGCTGATCATCGTGCCGGTAATCGGTCGCAGTGCGTTGTTGGGGCTGTTTTTGACCACGCCTTATGTGCGGGCGGGTGGTTTGGGGCAGGCGTTGGCGGATCATTTGCCGCGTTTGGCCGGCAAGCAGGTGTTGGCGGTTAGCGCTTTGGCGTGCGTGTTGATCGGTGGGCTCAGTGGGGCTTTTGCCGTCGTGTTGGCGGCCTTGGTGTTCGTCTGGTTGCGACGGGTGATGCTGCGGCGGCTGGGAGGGGCGACGGGGGATACGGCGGGGGCACTGCTGGAGTTGCTGGAGGTGGCGGTGTTGGTTGGGGTTGTGTTGGTCTGACGTTGTTGTGTGAGGGAGGAGACCGCTATCGCGGGGCAAGCCCGCTCCCACCATTTGACTTGTATACACCAGGCCCAATGTGGGAGCGGGCTTGCCCGCGATAGCAATCTAACTTACAACACCATTTTTGAAACTTGATTTAACTGATTCGCGGGTATATACACGCACCATGCTCGACTCCCAATGTTTATGCATCAACCTGCGTCGCGCCGCTCGTGGCGTCAGCAGGCATTACGACGGCGCTCTCGATGGCTTCGGGATCAACGTCGCCCAGTATTCTTTGCTGTGCAATCTGCAGCGCCTGGACCAACCGAGCATTTCCAGCCTGGCCGAAGCCATGGGCCTGGACCGTAGCACCCTTGGGCGCAACTTGCGGGTGCTGGAAGGCGAGGGCCTGGTGATGCTGGTCGAGGGCGAAGACATGCGTAACCGCATCGTCAAGCTCACCCAAACGGGTGCTGAACGTCTGGTGGCGGCCTTGCCGGCTTGGGAAGCCGCGCAACAACGATTGGTCGAACGCCTGGGTGCCGAGAAACGAGAAACCTTGCTCAAGCTGCTGGACGAACTGGCCTGAGGCCTGTTTTTCCGACTTTAAGCGGGTATATACCCGCTACCGGAGAATAAGAATATGACATCGATGTGGCGTACTTGCGGCTGGGTTCTGTTGGGGAGTGCGTTGATTCTTGCGTTGTCCCTGGGCGTACGGCATGGCTTCGGGCTGTTTCTGGCGCCGATGAGTGCCGAGTTTGGCTGGGGGCGTGAAACCTTTGCCTTTGCCATCGCGTTACAAAACCTGATCTGGGGCCTGGCCCAGCCCTTCACCGGCGCGTTGGCCGATCGCTTCGGTGCGGCGAAAGTCGTGCTGATCGGTGGTGTGCTGTACGCCTCGGGCCTGGCGTTGATGGGGCTGTCGGATTCTGCATTGACCCTGTCGTTGAGCGCCGGTCTGTTGATCGGCATTGGTCTTTCAGGCACATCGTTCTCGGTGATACTCGGCGTGGTGGGGCGTGCGGTCCCGCCGGAGAAACGCAGCATGGGCATGGGGATCGCCAGCGCGGCCGGTTCCTTCGGTCAGTTCGCCATGTTGCCCGGTACGCTGGGATTGATCGGCTGGCTGGGTTGGTCGGCGGCGTTGCTGGTGTTGGGCCTGCTGGTGGCCATGATCGTGCCGTTGGTGAGCATGCTCAAGGACAAGCCATTGCCGGCGGCCGGCCACGAACAGACCCTGACCGAAGCACTGCACGAAGCCTGCTCCCATTCCGGGTTCTGGCTGCTCGCGTTCGGCTTCTTCGTCTGCGGTTTCCAGGTGGTGTTCATCGGCGTGCACCTGCCAGCCTACCTGGTGGATCAACATCTGCCCGCGACGGTTGGCACGACGGTGCTGGCGCTGATCGGCCTGTTCAATATCTTTGGTACTTATACAGCGGGCTGGCTTGGCGGGCGCATGTCCAAGCCACGTTTGCTCACCGGCCTGTATTTGCTGCGGGCGGTGGTAATCGGACTGTTCCTGTGGGCGCCGGTCACGACCACCACGGCCTATCTGTTTGGTATGGCAATGGGCTTCCTCTGGTTGTCGACGGTGCCATTGACCAACGGTACGGTGGCGACCTTGTTTGGCGTCCGTAATCTGTCCATGCTCGGTGGGATCGTGTTCCTGTTCCACCAGCTCGGCTCGTTCCTCGGCGGCTGGCTGGGCGGGGTGGTGTATGACCGAACCGGGAGCTATGACTTGATCTGGCAAGTCGCGATTCTGTTGAGCCTGATGGCTGCCGCGCTGAACTGGCCAGTGCGTGAACGGCCTGTGGCGCGCCTGCAAACGCAAATGAGCGCGACATGAATAGCCTGTGGCCGCGGGTCGCCGTTGCGGCCGCTGGCACCCTGTTGCTGGCCCTGGCGTGGTGGGGCTGGCACCGGGGCGGGCTGGCGTTGATGCAACTGGGCATGGGTGCTTGCTAGCGCAAGCCCAGGGCGAGTAAGTTCGTTGCAGATGACTTGAAGGATGACTGGATATGTTGATGCGCTGGCTTGCTGTTCCCGCGTTACTCCTAGCCGTTGGCGGTTTGGCGCAGGCCGCCGAATGCCCGGAGCTGTTGCAGGGCTCGTTGCCGAAACTGCGCGCCAAGGAGTCCATCGATTTGTGCCAACGCTTCGCCGGCAAACCGCTAGTGGTCGTCAATACCGCCAGTTTTTGCGGCTTTGCCCCACAATTCAAGGGTCTTGAGGCGCTCAATCAGCGATACAAGGACCAGGGGCTGGAGGTCATTGGCGTCCCGTCCAATGACTTCAAGCAGGAGTCCAAGGACGGCGAAGAGACCGCCAAGGTCTGCTACGTGAACTACGGCGTGACATTCACCATGACCGAGCCGCAGAAGGTTCGTGGTGATGACGCCACGCATCTGTTCCGGGTGCTGGCAGCCCAGAGCGGCGCGCCGAAGTGGAATTTCTATAAATACGTGGTTGATCGCAAAGGCCACGTGATCGCCAATTTCTCCAGCCTGACCAAACCGGATGATCCGGCCTTCATCAGCGCCGTGGAAAAAGCCCTGGCTTCACAGCCCTGATCTTCATGCATTCTGTAGGAGCGAGCACGCTCGTGATGGAGGTTTAGGCCCCGCTGGGTGTCAGGCATCCAGCGTTATCGTTGACGACCATCGCGAGCATGCTCGCTCCTACAGGGACAGGTTCAGGCGTTGATCATCAGAAGCGGTAAGTTGCGCCTACACCAAAACCGTTTGCCGAGTTTTCATACTTGGAGCTATACGACTGGTTGCGAGGTGCACCGTTGGAGTTGTTCACCGTCACCGACTCTTCTTTCAGGTACGAGTACGCCACGTCGATGGTCAGGTCGTCGGTCGGGCTCCAGCCGGCGCCCACGCTGAAGATCGTGCGATCGCCAGTCGGGATGCGTGGGGAGCGGTGTTCGTTGTTGGTCGGCGACTGGTCGAAGGACAGGCCGGTACGCAATACCCACTGCTTGTTCAACTGGTAGGAAGCACCGATGGCGTGAGCCCAGGTGTCGTGCCAGTCTTGCTCTTCAGTGATGGTGCCGAACTGGGGACGCAGTGCGGCTGGAACGCCATCGTTCTCAACCGAGATCTCCTTCAGGCGGCTCCAGCGGGTCCAGGTGCTGCCTGCGTAGAGGGTCCACTGGTCGTCCAACTGGTGAGTCACGGAGAAATCAACCGACTCAGGGGTGGAGATGTCCAGGGAGGCGTCGTACTTCTGGTTCGGATTCTGGCCTGCAAGGGCGAGACCGACGTAGCTGACCTTGGTGTCGCCGTCGAGTTTGTACTTCACTTTCGAGTGGTAGGTCATGCCCAGGCGAGTGCTGTCGGTGGCTTGAACCAGTACACCCACGTTGAAGCCCAGGGCAGTATCGTCACCCTTGATGGTCACAGTGCCGTCCGGACCCCGAGGGTTCAGCGACAGGTTTGATTCCAGTTTGCCGTCGATGCGGTTGATGGTCGGCCCGAAACCGATCGACACCTTGTCGTTGAAAGCGTAGCTGATGGTTGGCTGGACGGTCACGATCTTGACTTCGCTTTTGCTGCCGAAGTACTTGCCGGCAAAGCCGTTCTCGTAGTCGGTTACCAGGCCGAACGGCGCGTATACGCCCAGGCCGAATGCCCAATGGTCGTCGATTGGCTTGACGTAGTAACCCATAGGTACGCCCATGAACGGAACCATGTCACCTTTATTGGTGCCGCGGTTCGGGCTGGAGCTGGCGTCGCTGATATCGGTGTGTGCGTCAATGAATGCAACACCGCCGGTCACTTGTTCGCGCTTGAGGCGCGCCATGCCGGCAGGGTTGCCAAATACGGTGGATGCGTCGTCGGCAGAAGAAGAGCGCCCGGCAAAACCTGTCCCCATCCCGCTGATGCTTTGTTCGTTGAGGGCGAAGCCACTCGCAAAGATCTGGGTGGAGGCGAGGGTAACGGCGAGGCTAAGGGTGGTTTTGAGCATGACTTTTTTCATTATTAGAACTCCTGATGATCACCGGGGCGGAAATTACCAACATTTTCGTCCGGGCGCTATAGGCTGTATCGCTTGAGTTAGAGCGGTTTTGTAGGACAATCCAACCAGATTCGCGGCATGTTGCACGATCTTTCGGAGCGGGGTGTATCAGCAGGCGACCTGATTCAGCGGTGAAACACAGGTTTGCCAGGCATAGGTGAAGTCTCTGAGGCGTCCTTGCGGCTGAAAGGTCTGGCGCCAGATGCGCGCCATGCCCAACAGGTCGTCGGCTTCGGGGAGTGGAGTGTTCTGTTCTTCCACCAGCAGCCAGGCGATGGCTGTGGCGTAACGCAGGTTGACGGTCAATTCAATGTGGGGGCCACTGAGGAAAGCGTGTTGGCTGGCCAGCCCGCGGACCAGGCTGGCGCGTTCCGGGTCCAGTGCCAGGTAATCGTCCCACAGCGCCTGGTGGCGGGGTTCGGCAATCCGGTACAGGCCATGGCCACGGCGGTCATGCAGGGCGGAACCAAGGGCGGACTGACTGGCGGCGATGCCCAGCAACAGGGATTCGGCGGTTGCGTTATGGCGTCCAAGGTAGATCAACGTCGGACGGATCACATAACGGCACAGTTCGCTGGCAGCGATACCCATAACACCCTCGGAACATGAAGTGGTCGGCGAGTCCTGAGAGGGAGCGTTGGCAGCGGTGGATAAAGACTCAGGCTCGCCGGAAGCGGATCAAGCCGCTTGAGTTGAAGTCTAGTGTCATATTCGCGTTGTAAAGGATTGTTTTTAAAATATTTCTGATTGGCAGTTATAAACGTTATATCGATTGGGACTTAGTCGCTGAGAAACACAAGGCAATAAAAAGCCCCGCTTTTAGGGCGGGGCTTTCGCTTTCGCTGCACTCTGTAGGAGCGAGCATGCTCGCGAATGGAGGTCGGTGCACCGCGGGCATTCAGGCATCCCGCGTTTTCGTTTACGTCCATCGCGAGCTTTTGCTCGCTCCTACATGGCGTGGCAGTGTCAGGCGACCAGCGCCTGGCGAGTACGCTCGATCACGGCCTGCAGCGGCTCGGCGCTGGAGTACTGGTCGGGGTACAGGCGTTCGCTGTGACGAGCGATGCCGTGTTCGTTGACCAGCGTAAAGCTGAAGCAGCCTTTGCGAGCGGCCATGATCAGGCAGTTCATCGGAGCAAAAGCATTGGTGAGGGTGCGGATTGCATCCTGTGTATGGATTTGAGTAGTCATTAAAGGTGTTCCTGCAAGCGACACGGATATGAACCGTGCAAAATTAAAACGTTCCAGTAACGACGACCACCATTGGTCGAACGAAGAACCCGACTGGAACAAAGCAGCCAGTTTGAAGCGCTGATTAAATTGGCGCGCTTGGGCTGGCAGGTAGGTACTTAGGAGGGCAGGCATCACATCGAGGGCAAAGGTTCTGGGCCCGGGGTGAAGATCCTGATCAATTTGCAGGTTGGTTCGGTCAGAGTAAGGGGCTTCGCAACACCCTTTGATTGCGATTCAAAGGTCGTGTTGGCGCAAGTTTTACCTGGAAACCATCGAGGTGGCCGATCCCGCTTGTTCGGTGGGCTTCTGTGCAAGAAGGCATGCCGGGGGGATTTGTTCGACCAGAATTGACTTTCAGCTTGGTACTAACGCCGCGGATAGTAACGGATCGAACGGAGAAAGGGAAGGGTATCGATCAATTACCTTTGAGTAGGCCTCTGGGCTCAATCCCCCTGCGGCATTTCCCGGGGCTTTTTTGCCCCGAAATGGCCCGGAATCCGACAGTCGGTCAATGACGTTCGTCGCCCAAAAGGCGGCCTTAGGCCAGGGGTTGCCAAGGTTTATCCCCAGATTAAGTAACAAAACGCGCCGAAAAAGCGCATCCATATAACCGCCCTGGAGGTACTTGTGCACATTAGTTGCGCAACCTGTAACCTCGCTGTCACATCGCCCTCAAGCGCAATGGCTGCCTGCAGGAAAAATTTAAGTCAATGAAAAACATCGCTTTTTTTTACTGGTGAAAAAATCGTCAGTTTGACTGCGAGCCCCATTCCATAAGGCTTTGCGGGAGTTCAAGGGCGGTTGTCCACTGAGTTATCCACAGCTTCTGTGGATTGTCCCGAGCGCTTGCTCTAGGACGGGCGTGCCGGGATTTTTTAGACTTTACCTGTAAGAAAAAGAGAGTAGAGTGGCGCGCCTCCGATTTGCCCCACAGTGCTTTATGAAGTTTCGCTCCGTATCAGTTTCTGCCACCTCAAATCCTTCCAGTGTTACCCCACCTAAACGCATATCGATGCGCGTAGCCGAGTGGCTGCTCGACAGTCCACGCCTGGGTGACAACACCAATGTCAAACATTTCGCCGGACGTTTGCTCAAGCAGCCAGCTCGCGAAGGGGTGGTGGCCGCGCAAAGCCGCCTCGGCCAGTTAATGTGCCGCGAGTGTGGCAATGCCCGGGATCGCCGTATCGGCCAGGACCTCCTGCGCCAGGCGGCTCGAGCCGGTGACCGCCGTGCCCAGAAGGAACTCGGGTTGATCGAAGACTGAGCTGTCCAAGACCTGACGCCTTGGTTAACCTTCAATTTTCAGCGGATGGGCAGGAATGGCAATGGCGATGGACTTGACCAGCATATTGCTGGGTCTGGCAGGGGCCGCACTGCCGTTGTTGGCGTTGGCCTGGCAACTGCAACGCCGGGCGAGCCATTCGCAGTCGGACGTTGCCCTTTTGGAAGAGCGCCTGGCCATGGCTCAGATGGCCCAGAATGGCTTGAACGCGCAACTTGAAACCTGTCGCGACGAAATAGCCGATCTGGGGCAGGCTAACACCGCCAGGCAGGCTGAACTGGCCGCCCTGCGCCGTGAAGTCGAACTGCTGCAGATCGAGCGTGACGATGCCCGTGACGCTGCCCATGCCTGGAACATCGAGCGCGCGGGCAAGGAGGCCGAGCTGCGTCGTCTGGATGCGCAGGCCGCCTCGCTGAATGCAGAACTGCGTGAGCAACAGGAAAGCCACCAACAGCGCCTTAATGACCTGCAAGGCTCGCGAGACGAGCTGCGTGCCCAGTTCGCCGAACTGGCCGGCAAGATCTTCGACGAGCGTGAGCAGCGTTTTGCCGAATCCAGTCAGCAACGTTTGGGGCAGTTGCTCGATCCGTTGAAGGAGCGCATCCAGTCGTTTGAAAAACGCGTTGAGGAAAGTTACCAGGCCGAGGCTCGCGAACGCTTTTCCCTGGCCAAGGAGCTGGAGCGCCTGCAACAGTTGAATCTGCGCCTGAGCGACGAAGCCACCAACCTGACCCGCGCGTTGAAAGGCCAGAAAACCCAGGGTAACTGGGGCGAGCTGATTCTTGAGCGGGTGCTGGAACACGCCGGCCTGGAGAAAGGGCGCGAGTACCAGACCCAGGTCAACCTCAAGGGCCCGGACGGTGAGCGCTTTCAGCCGGATGTGATTATCTACCTGCCGGGCGACAAGCAAGTGGTGGTCGACTCCAAGGTCAGCCTGACCGCCTATCAGCAATTCGTCGCGGCTGAAGATGACGGCATTGCCCAGATCGCCATCAAGCAGCACGTGCAATCGTTGCGCAGCCACGTCAAGGGGCTGGCCGGCAAGGACTACAAGCGCCTCGACGGCCTGCACAGTCTGGATTTCGTCTTGTTGTTCGTGCCCATCGAGGCGGCGTTTTCCGCCGCGTTGCAGGCCGAGCCGAGCCTGTTCCAGGAAGCGTTCGACCGCAACATCGTGATTGTCAGTCCGACCACCCTGCTGGCCACGCTGCGGGTGATCGACAGCTTGTGGAAGCAGGAGCGCCAGAGCCAGAACGCCAGGGAAATTGCCGAGCGGGCAGGATGGCTGTACGACAAGTTTGTGTTGTTCATCCAGGATCTGGACGAGGTCGGAAATCGCTTGCAGCAGCTGGACAAAGCCTACAGCGCGGCGCGCAACAAGCTGACAGAAGGTCGCGGCAATCTGGTCAGTCGTAGCGAGCAACTCAAGTTGCTCGGGGCGCGCGCCAGTAAAAGCCTACCGGCGGATTTGCTGGAGCGGGCGATGACGGATGTCGATGGGTTGGTCGAGCTGCCTGAATAAAACCCCAGCAGGTGTCCGCATCCCCCCTGTAGGAGCGAGTTTACTCGCGATGGTCGTCAACGATGACGCTGGACACCTGACACCCAGCGGTGCCTGGGCCTCCATCGCGAGCAAGCTCGCTCCTACAGGTCTCCGCATCCCCCCTGTAGGAGCGAGTTCACTCGCGATGGTCGTGAACGATGACGCTGAACACCTGACACCCAGCGGTGCCTGGGCCTTGATCGCGACGGTTCGACGCCTCGACAAGCTCGCTCCTACAGGTGTCCGCATCCCCCCTGTAGGAGCGAGTTTACTCGCGATGGTCGTCAACGATGACGCTGGGTACCTGACACCCTGTGGTGCCTGGACCTTGATCGCGAGCAAGCTCGCTCCTACAGGTAAAGCGCCCATCACAGCGGCAAATGCCGGCTCAACAAGGCGCGCAGCGCCGCAGGCTTGACCGGCTTGGCCAGGTAATCCAGGCCAGCTGCATGCACCCGCGCCACCGTCTCCGGGTGACCATCGGCGCTGATCACCACGCCTGGCACCGGCTCACCCAGGCGGGTGCGCAGCCAGGCCATCAACTCGGTCCCGGTCTCGCCATCGTCCAGGTGGTAATCGACCAATGCCAATTGCGGATGTATGCCGCTGTCCAGCAGTGCCGCGCACTCGTCACGGTTGCGGGCGGTCCAGACCTGGCAACCCCAGCGGGTCAGCAGGCTGTTCATACCGATCAGGATGCTGTCTTCATTGTCGATGCACAGTACCTGCGCGCCGCTCAACAATTTACCGTTGAGTTCGGTGGCGTTGATCGGTGCGGCAACAGGGGCTTTGCTCAACGGCACGCTGACGCTGAACACGCTGCCGCGTCCTGGCCAGGAGCGCACTTGCAAGGTATGGCCGAGCACACGGCACAGCCCATCGGCAATGGCCAGGCCCAACCCCAGGCCTTTCTCGGCGCGGGTCTGATGGCTGTCGAGGCGCTTGAATTCTTCGAAGATCACTTTCAATTTGTCTTCGGCAATCCCCGGGCCGCGATCCCAGACTTCCAGGCACAGCTCGCCCTTGCGCCGACGTACTCCCAGCAGCACCGGGCCACGGGCATAGCGGAAAGCATTGGTGAGGAAATTCTGCAGGATCCGGCGCAGTAGCTTGATGTCGCTGTCGACCCGCAGGGTGCTGCCGCGCACCCTGAACTTGAGCCCTTGCTCGCGTGCCAGCGCCTTGAATTCCGCGCCGAGAATGTCAAACAGCTCGTTGAGCATGAACGGTTTGATATCCGGGTTGATCTTGCCGTTCTCCAGGCGCGAAATATCCAGCAGGTCGCTGATCAGGTCTTCGGCCGAGCGCAGTGACGAATCCAGGTGTTGCACCAGCTTCTGCGCCTCGCTGGACAAGCCGTCGTCCTGATGGGACAAGGCGGCAGAGAACAGGCGTGCGGCGTTCAGCGGCTGCATCAGGTCGTGGCTGACCGCCGCAAGGAATCGGGTTTTCGACTGATTGGCCGACTCGGCGGTGCCCTTGGCTTCGGTCAGCGCGATGTTGAGTTGCGACAGCTCGTGGGTGCGCTCCGTTACCCGGCGCTCCAGGCCTTCGTTGGCTTCGGTGAGCGCCTGTTCGGCCTCGCGGAACGCGGTGATGTCGGTGAAACTCATGACAAACCCGCCGCCCGGCATCGGGTTGCCGATCAACTCGATCACACGCCCGTTAGGGAACAATCGTTCGGAGGTGTGGGCGCGGCCCTGGCGCATCCAGTGCAAGCGGCGCGCGACGTGCACTTCCGCTTCACCGGGGCCGCAAAGCCCACGCTCGGCGTTATAGCGGATGATGTCGGCAATCGGACGGCCGACACTGATTAACCCGTCGGGGTAGTTGAACAGCTCCAGATATCGTCGGTTCCACGCTACCAGGCGCAGCGATTGATCGACCACGCTGATGCCCTGGGTGATGTTCTCGATCGCACCCTGCAACAGCGCGCGGTTGAATTGCAGCACTTCCGAGGCTTCGTCGGCGATTCGGACGACGTCCTCAAGTTGCATTTCCCGACCTTCGATGGCGGCTTTTACCACTGCCCGCGTCGAAGACGCGCCGAGTACACCCGCCAGCAGGCGTTCAGTGTGGGCAATCCATTCATCGTCGGCGTTCTGGTTGGGATTGAAGCCTTTGCCCTGGCGGTAGGCGAAGCGGATAAAGCTCTGGCGGGCCCGTTCTTCACCGACAAAACGGGCCGCCAGTTGCAGCAGGTCGTCGATTTGCACCGCCAGCATTGAACGGGCGCTGGGGCGGGCACTGATTTCCTGGCCAATGAAACGACCTGCTTGCCAGTGTTCCGAGACGCGGGTTCGCGACAGTACCGATACCCAGGCGAACAGGGTGAAGTTGCCCGTCAGGGACAGCACCACACCTTGCGTCAGGGGGGTGATTGGCAGATTCAGTGGATTGCTGTGCAGCCAGGCCAGGCCCGGGAAGCTGCTCAATGACAAGCCCAGGCTGTGGGCGGCAATCGGCAGGACCAGCGTGTAGAACCACAGGAACGTGCCAGCGGCGAGACCCGCGAACACGCCCCGGCGATTTGCCTGTTTCCAGTACAACGCACCCAGCATGGCCGGCGCCAGTTGGGTCACGGCGGCGAAGGCGATCTGGCCGATAGTCGCCAGGCTGGCGGTTGAGCCCAGCAATCGATAGCTGACGTACGCCAGCAGCAGAATTACCACGATGCTGACGCGGCGCACGGAGAGCATCCATTGGCGGAACACTTCGAACGGCCGCTCGGCATTGTTACGGCGTAGCAACCAAGGCAGCAGCATGTCGTTGGAGACCATGGTCGACAGCGCCACGCTGGCCACAATGACCATACCGGTCGCCGCCGACGCGCCGCCGATAAATGCCAGCAATGCCAGCGCGGGATGGGACTGGGCCAGTGGCAGGCTGATCACGAACGAGTCAGGTATCACTGAACTGGGCAGCATCATTTGGCCGGCCAGGGCGATGGGCACCACAAACAGCGCCGCCAGCGCCAGATAGGCGGGGAACACCCACTTGGCCAGGCGCAGGTCCTGCGGATCGATGTTCTCCACCACCGTCACATGGAATTGTCGCGGCAGGCAGATGATCGCCATCATTGCCACACCGGTCTGCACCACCATCGATGGCCAGTTGATGGTTTCCTTCCAGTATTCCTCCAGGCGCGGGGCGAGCATGGCCTGGTCGAACAGGTCGTCGAAACCGTCGTACAGCCCGTAGGTCACGAACGCGCCGACCGCAAGAAAGGCCAGCAGCTTGACCAGCGACTCGAACGCAATCGCCAGCACCATGCCGCGGTGGTGTTCCGTGGCGTCGAGGTTGCGAGTACCAAACACGATGGTAAACAGCGCCAGTACCAGTGACACGATCAGCGCGGTGTCCTGGGCGCGGGTGCCCATCGCGTCGGCACCAGCTCCGATCAGCAGGTTCACGCCGAGCACGATGCCCTTGAGTTGCAGGGCGATGTAGGGCAGCACACCGACGAGGCAGATCAACGCGACGACGATCGCCAGCGACTGGGATTTGCCGTAGCGGGCGGCGATGAAGTCGGCGATGGAGGTGATGTTCTCCTGTTTGCTGATCATCACCATTTTCTGCAGGACCCACGGTGCACAGACCAGCAGCAGGATCGGCCCCAGGTAGATCGGGAGGAACGACCAGAGTTGTTCAGCCGCCTGGCCGACGGCGCCGAAGAAGGTCCAACTGGTGCAATAGACCGCCAGCGACAGGCTGTATACCCAGGCACGCACTCGCGGTGGCAGCGGCGTACTGCGCCGGTCACCGTAGAAGGCGATGGCAAACATGATGGCCATATAGGCCAGGGCAACGGCGGCGATCAGCCCGCTGGACAGCGACATGGAGACTCCAGACAAAAGACACCCGGGGCATTTGCCCGGACAGACAGTCTCGCACGACCGTCTGCGTTAGTCAGTGTCGACCAAGGTCGTGGCGTGGCGGGGTGTCGCATGGGGTTTTCCGGGGGATTTACGGTGGCGGTTTCACTGACTCAACGCAATCCCGACCAACTCCTGCAACTCCTCAATCTCCAGCGGCGCCGTGGAGAACAGAATGCGGAACACTGAAGGCGCCACCACCAGATTGATCAGATGATCCACGCTGGGCCTGGGCTGATCGGGATAACGATCCAGGATCGCCTGCAACTGCCCGGCAATGATGGTCGCGCAGCAGCCGGGTGTCGGGCTCGCCTGCACATCGCGCAGCATGTTGCGGCCTGGCTCGGAGCTCATTTCGTCCAGGTACTGCTCCGCCCATGCCTGCACGTCGCCGCGAAGGCTGCCGGTATCGAGCGGCTGACTATCGGGCTGCATACGCGCCAGGGCGACATCTGCGAGCAGGGCCGACAGATCACCCCAGCGCCGATAAATGGTCGACGGCGTAACGCCCGCACGCGCAGCGATCTGCGGGACGGTCACGCTGGCGCGATCCTGCTCGGCAAGGAGCGCGCGCACCGCCGAGTGGATCGATTCCTGAACCCGGGCGCTGCGACCGCCTGGGCGTAAACCTTCTTTAATAGCCATGTGCCGGACCTTAACACAAAGAATTTGCTTTAAGCGCCAGTGAGTCGCACACTCCGCAAAAGCAAAAAATTAGCTTTTGCGGAGTGTGCACATGCCGAATTCAAATTCCACACGATCAAGCCTGGGCTTTCTGGCGATCACTTTACTCAGTTTTCTCGCCGCTTCCACGGCGCCGACGCCCTTGTATCACCTGTATCAAGAGCAACTGCAGTTCTCGGCGGCAACCCTGACCCTGATTTTCGGCGTGTATGCCATGAGCCTGCTCGTGGCGCTGCTGACAGTCGGTTCACTTTCCGATTACCTCGGACGCAAGCCGGTCATTTTTACCGCGGTGCTGCTCAACATGTTGGCCATGCTGCTGTTTATCCATGCCGACAGCGTGGCCTGGTTGATCGGCGCGCGCGTCCTTCAAGGTTTCGCTACCGGGATGGCCACCGCATCGTTGGGGGCGGCACTGCTCGATTGCGATCGACAGCAAGGCCCATTGGTCAATAGCGTAGCGCCGTTGCTGGGCATGGCGGCTGGGGCCATGGGCTGCGGCTTGCTGGTGGAATTCGCACCCCTGCCATTGCAATTGACCTTCTGGATTCTCTTCGCGCTGTTCGCCTGGCAGGCACTCTATGTCTGGCGTCTGCCAGAGAGCGTGAGTCGCCAACCCGGCGCGCTGTCGTCGTTGCTGCCAACGCTGCATGTGCCGGTGCAGGCGCGGCGGACCTTGTACCTGGTGCTGCCGATCAACACCGCCGCTTGGGCGCTGGGTGGTTTTTTTGCCTCCCTCGCTCCTTCGCTGGTGCGAACCGCCACGGGCTCGACCTCGAACCTGATCGGTGGCGCGACCGTGGCCGCGCTCACCGTCACCGGTGCCCTGATGATTTACACCTTGCGCAATCGGCCTGCCGACAAAGTTTTGCGCCTGGGGGCGAGCGTCCTGCCCGTGGGCGTGATACTCATTCTGCTGGCTGTGCACAGCGCCAGCCTGGTGTTGTTCTTCATCGGGACCCTGGTTGCCGGTTGCGGCTTCGGTGCGAGTTTTCTCGGCACGCTGCGCACGGTTGTGCCACTGGCCTTGCCGCATGAGCGAGCGGGGCTGATGTCGGCCTATTACGCGTTGAGCTATCTGGCGTTCTGCTTGCCGTCGTTGCTGGCCGGTAACCTGACGCGAACCTTTGGCCTGGTAAAGACCACCGAGGGCTACGGTGTCGTGCTGATCGTCCTTGCAGTCGGTGCGCTGCTGGCGTTGCTGCGCCAGCAGCGCGCCCAACCGTACAGCGCCGCCGGGCGTCCATGAAATGCGCCGCTGGGTGAAGCCGCAGCGGGGCATTTTGGGTTAGCCTTGGCCGGTCATTCATCGACGGACCGACCATGAACATCATCCGCAGCAAAAGTTTCACCGCCGAGCGTGCCTGGGGCGCGCTCGACATCTCCAACATGAATGGCATCACCACGCGCCTGCACTGGACCGACCAGCCCTACAAATGGCACGTGAACGACGGCCAGGAGGTATTCGTCGTGCTCGATGGCCACGTGCAGATGCGATACCGCGAGGACGGTGTCGAGAAAACCGTCGTACTGGAAGTCGGCGATATCTTCTATGCGTCGGTCGGGACCGAGCATGTGGCGCGGCCATTGGGCGTGGCGAGAGTCCTGGTGATCGAGTCGGAAGGCAGTGTCTAGAACACTTATCTGTGAAATAGATAACAGTTAGAGAAATTACCCGTTATATAGATATTCGATCTGGATCTACCATGGGCTCTACCTCTTCAGAGGACAGGAGTTCGACATGACATGCCCCACTATCGCCACGCCCAGTTTCAGACCTTTAAGCCATTTGCAGCATCCGCGCGATGTCATTCGCCATTTCACCCCGAACTGGTTCGCCGCCACCATGGGCACCGGTGTCCTTGCGTTGGCGCTTGCACAACTGCCATTCGCAGTGCCCGGTTTGCGAGCGTTGGCTGAAGCGCTCTGGCTGTTGAACATCGTTCTGTTTGCCTTGTTCACGGCGCTCTACGCAGCGCGTTGGCTACTGTTTTTCGATGAGGCCCGGCGCATTTTCGGCCACTCCACGGTCTCGATGTTCTTTGGCACCATTCCCATGGGGCTGGCGACCATCATTAACGGTTGCCTGGTGTTTGGGTTGCCGCGCTGGGGCGATGGCATGATTCAGGTCGCCGGGTTGCTGTGGTGGCTGGACGTGGCGCTGTCCGTGGCCTGTGGCGTGTTGATTCCTTATATGATGTTCACGCGCCAGGAGCACAGCATTGACCAGATGACCGCTGTCTGGCTCCTGCCGGTGGTGGCTGCCGAGGTCGCCGCCGCCAGTGGTGGGTTGCTTGCACCGCACCTGGCCGATGCCCATGCGCAACTCGTAGTGCTGGTCACCAGTTACGTGCTGTGGGCGTTTTCCCTGCCGGTGGCCCTGAGCATTCTGACCATCCTGTTGTTGCGCATGGCCCTTCACAAGTTGCCCCACGAAAACATGGCGGCGTCGAGCTGGCTGGCGCTCGGCCCGATTGGGACCGGGGCGCTGGGCATGTTGTTGCTGGGTAATGACGCGCCGGCGATTTTCGCCGCCAACGGCATGCCGGGTGTCGGTGAGATCGCTGCGGGCCTGGGGCTGGTGGCGGGGATCACGCTATGGGGCTTCGCGCTGTGGTGGATGTTGATCGCGTTTCTGATCACCTGTCGTTACCTGAGCTCCGGCATTCCGTTCAATCTGGGCTGGTGGGGCTTTACCTTTCCCCTGGGCGTCTATGCGCTGGCGACGCTGAAACTGGCGAGCCATCTGGACCTGATGTTTTTCAGTGTCTTTGGTTGCGCGTTGGTGGCGCTGCTGGTGGTGATGTGGTTGATCGTCGCCGGACGCACGGTGCAGGGCGCTTGGCGCGGCGAGTTGTTTGTCTCACCTTGTATTGCAGGTTTAAAGAAATAACCGTCCAGGATTCGGTAAGGTGTGGCCTGGATCGACGTTCGACATTCCAATAATTAGAATCCAGGCCACTCGTTACCCAAGAACAGGGACACACGGAAGATGAGTCACCCCTCACAGTTCACCTTGCTGCGCACCCGGCGCTTCCTGCCGTTCTTTCTGACTCAGTCCCTCGGGGCATTCAACGACAACGTGTTCAAGCAGTCGTTGATTCTTGCCATTCTGTACAAGCTGACCATCGAGGGGGATCGCTCGATCTGGGTCAACCTGTGCGCGCTGCTGTTTATTCTCCCGTTTTTCCTCTTCTCGGCACTGGCCGGGCAGTTTGGTGAGAAGTTTGCCAAGGACGCGCTGATCCGTCTGATCAAGCTCGGGGAAATCGCGATCATGGTGGTAGGGGCGGTGGGATTCGTCTTCGATCATCTGGCCTTGATGCTGGTGGCATTGTTCGCCATGGGCACGCACTCGGCGCTGTTCGGCCCGGTGAAATACTCGATCCTGCCCCAGGCGCTGCACGAGGAAGAGCTGGTCGGCGGCAACGGTCTGGTGGAGATGGGCACCTTCCTGGCGATTCTCGCCGGAACGATCGGCGCCGGGATCATGATGTCGTCCGCCAACTACGCCCCTATCGTCTCCACGGCGATCATCGGCATCGCGGTGCTCGGTTATTTGGCCAGCCGCAGCATCCCGCGTGCGGCGGCCTCGTCACCGCAAATGCGTCTGAACTGGAACATTTTCAGCCAGTCCTGGGCCACCTTGAAACTGGGGCTGGGGCAAACGCCGGCCGTGTCGCGCTCAATCGTTGGCAACTCGTGGTTCTGGTTCGTCGGGGCGATTTACCTGACGCAGATCCCGGCCTATGCCAAGGAGTGGATGCACGGCGACGAAACCGTGGTGACCCTGATCCTCACTGTATTCTCGGTGGGCATCGCCCTCGGCTCGCTGCTTTGCGAAAAGCTGTCCGGGCGCAAGGTTGAGATCGGCCTGGTGCCATTCGGCTCGTTCGGCCTGACCGTATTCGGTCTTTTACTGTGGTGGCATTCCGGTGGGATCCCCGACAGCACCACCGGCCACGGCTGGATCGAAGTCCTCGGTTTCGCTCACACCTGGCTGGTGTTGATGGACATTCTCGGACTGGGAATCTTCGGTGGTTTCTACATCGTGCCGCTGTACGCGCTGATCCAGTCGCGCACGCCGGAAAACGAGCGGGCGCGGGTGATTGCCGCCAACAACATTCTCAATGCGTTATTCATGGTGGTCTCGGCCATTGTCTCGATCGTGCTGCTGAGCGTGGCCAAATTGTCGATCCCGCACCTGTTCCTGGTGGTGTCGCTACTGAACATCGGCGTCAATGCCTACATTTTCAGGATCGTTCCCGAGTTCACCATGCGATTCATGATCTGGCTGCTCAGCCATTCCATGTACCGCGTCGAGCATCGCAACCTGGAGGCGATTCCGGATGAAGGTGCGGCGTTGCTGGTGTGCAATCACGTGTCGTTCGTCGACGCGTTGCTGATCGGCGGCGCAGTGCGTCGGCCGATTCGCTTTGTGATGTATTACAAGATCTACAACCTGCCCGTGCTGAACTTCATCTTCCGCACTGCCGGGACCATCCCCATCGCCGGGCGTCATGAGGACATCCAGATCTATGAAAAGGCTTTCGCGCGGATCGCGCAGTATCTGAAAGACGGTGAGCTGGTGTGCATTTTTCCCGAGGGAAAGTTGACGGCCGATGGCGAGATCAACGAGTTCAAGGGCGGCCTGACGCGGATTCTCGAGGAAACCCCCGTGCCGGTGATTCCACTGGCGTTGCAGGGCTTGTGGGGCAGCTTTTTCAGTCGCGATCCTGCCAAGGGAATCTTCCGGCGCCTGTGGTCGCGGGTGACGTTGGTGGCGGGGCCGGCGGTAGCGGTTGAGTTGGCGGAGCCAGCCAGTTTGCGCGCACGGGTCGGCGAGCTGCGCGGCACGCTGCGCTGAGGTGTCGAGATGGGCCGCTGCGGCGGCCAGCCCGATTCAGCCTGCCATCGCCAGGCGATTGCGTCCTTCACGCTTGGCCACATAGAGCGCGCTGTCGGCACGGCGAAGCAGGCTCTCGGCCGACTCGCCGGGCAGCAGGGTCGAACAGCCAAGGCTGACGGTCAACTCGATCAAATGACCATCGGCGAGGAAATCCTGGTTCTGTGCACAAGCTCGCAAGCGCTCGCCAACCAGGGCTCCGGCCTCGCGGCCGGTGTTGGACAGCAGGATCAGAAACTCCTCGCCACCGTAGCGAAACACCATGTCGACGTTGCGCAACTGGCTCTTGATCGCGGCTGCCACGGCACGCAGTACGTCATCGCCAGCGCCGTGGCCATGGGTGTCATTGATCTGCTTGAAGTGATCGATGTCCAGCATGAGCACTGACAAGGGCTGCAGATGCCGACGCGACATGTCGATTTCCCGCTGCAGCGTCTGATCCATGGCGATGCGGTTGCCGGTATCCGTCAGCGGGTCGCGCAGAGCGCTTTGGGTGGCTGCGCGATAGAGCAGGGCATTGCGCATCGGGTACAACAGGGTCGAGAGCAGCGATTCGAGGTTGCCCAGCTCCTGATCGCTGAAGCGCTGGTTGCGGCGGAACACCAGTTCGCCCAAGTGCTCGCCTTCATGACTGAGGCTGTAGCTGATCGAGTGGTGGCCGCGTCGGCCGAACTCCAGGCGCAGGTCGCTGGCCTTGTGTTCATAGCTCAAGGCGTCCAGTGGCACCAGCCGATGAACTTCACGGAAAAAACCGTCGAGAATACGTTGCGGCTCAAGACTGGTCTGCAGCTGCTGATTCAACTGCTGGCGCACTTGCGCAAGGCTGACCGGCCGCTTCAGCAGCGAGGGTTGCAGACCAATGCCCAGGCGTTGCAATTTGGCAGCGTCGAAGTCAATTGCGTTGGTCTGGGGGGGATTTCATATGGCGTGCGCCCTTGAGCAGTAAGTCTGTCTTACAAGCAGGGTGAGGGCGGCACTGGCTGCGCGTCGTACTGATCCATCAGTCCCGTAGGACATTTACGACAAAGTTTAGTGGGAAGAGTGCCGTGACGGGAATTCGCCACGGCACAAAGCCGACGCACGGTATTACTGGGCGTTGAACGCCTGGCCGTTGATGCCAGTGCTGTCCGGACCCATCAGGTAGAGGTAGACCGGCATGATCTCTTCGGGGGTTGGGTTGTTCAGCGGATTTTCCCCAGGGTAGGCCTGGGCACGCATGCTGGTGCGGGTGGCGCCGGGGTTGATGCTGTTGGAGCGCACCGGGGCAACGGTGTCGACCTCGTCCGCCAGGGTTTGCATTAGCCCTTCGGTGGCGAATTTCGACACGCCGTAAGCGCCCCAATACGCACGGCCCTTGCGCCCGACACTGCTGGAAGTGAACACCACCGAGGCGTCCTGCGACAGCTTGAGCAATGGCAGCAGGGTGCTGGTGAGCATGAACATGGCGTTGACGTTGACCTGCATGACACGCATGAAGTTTTCGCCGGACAGCTGTTCGATGGGCGTGCGCGGACCAATGATCGACGCATTGTGCAGCAAGCCGTCGAGGTGGCCGAACTCGCCCTCGATCATCGCCGCCAGTTCATCGTACTGATGGGGCTGGGCGGTCTCCAGGTTGAACGGGATCACCGCTGGCTGTGGATGGCCGGCGGCTTCGATTTCGTCGTAGACCTGGGTCAGGTTGGCTTCGGTCTTGCCGAGCAACAGCACGGTGGCGCCGTGGGCCGCGTAGGCCTTCGCTGCGGCGGCACCGATGCCACGACCGGCACCGGTGACCAGGATGATGCGGCCCTGAAGCAGATCGGGGCGGGCGGAGTAATCAAACATAAGAACCTCAACAAATCAGGTTGTGCGCCGGGGTGACCGCTGCGCGGTCTTCGCGAGCAAGCCCGCTAGCACAGGGTCAGGGGTGTAAACACCACTTATGTACGACGCAGTAACTGTAGGAGCGGGCTTGCCCGCGATGGCGTCAGCCGAGACAACGCAAATCTCAGCACCCACACAACGCGCTATCAAGCACCTTGCGCAGCTCCAGCGGATGATCCACCACCACGTCCGCACCCCAATGCTGCGGATTGTCGTCGGGGTGAATGTAGCCATAGGTCACCGCCGCCGTACGGGTGCCGGCGTCGCGGCCCGACTCGATGTCGCGCAGGTCGTCGCCGACGAACAGTACGCTGGCCGGGTCCAGGTCGAGCATCTTGCACGCCAGGATCAACGGCTCCGGGTCAGGCTTGCTGTTCTTCACATGGTCGGGGCAGATCAACAGCGCCGAACGCTCGGCCAGCCCCAGTTGCTGCATGATCGGCTCGGCAAACCGCACGGGCTTGTTGGTCACCACGCCCCAGATCAGGTTGGCCTTCTCGATGTCGGCCAGCACTTCAGGCATGCCGTCGAACAACTTGCTGTGAACGGCACAACCCTTGAGGTAGCGTTCCAGGAATTCCTGGCGCAGCTCTTCGAAGCCCGGGGACTCCGGGTCCATGGAAAATGTCACGGCGACCATTGCCTTGGCGCCACCGGAAATCTCGTCGCGGATATGTTTGTCATTGATTGGCGGCAGGCCGCGATCGGCCCGCATTGCCTGACAGATCGCGATGAAGTCCGGCGCGGTGTCGAGCAGGGTGCCGTCCATGTCGAAAAGGACCGCTCTGATACGCATCGGCTTACTCCTCGCGCAGGGTCTGGATCATGTAGTTGACGTCCACGTCGCCAGCCAGCTTGTAATGCTTGGTCAGTGGGTTGTACGTCAGGCCGATGATGTCCTTGACGGTCAGGCCGGCCATGCGGCTCCAGGCACCCAGCTCGGAAGGGCGGATGAATTTCTTGAAGTCGTGGGTGCCACGCGGCAACAGCTTCATGATGTATTCGGCGCCGACGATGGCGAACAGGTACGCCTTCGGGTTGCGGTTGATCGTGGAGAAGAACACCTGGCCACCCGGCTTGACCATTTTGAAGCAGGCGCGGATGACCGACGAGGGGTCTGGCACGTGTTCGAGCATTTCCAGGCAGGTCACCACATCGAATTGTTCCGGCATTTCTTCGGCCAGGGCTTCGGCGGTGATCTGTTTGTATTCGACTTGTACGCCGGATTCCAGCTGATGCAGTTGTGCGACGGCCAAAGGTGCTTCGCCCATGTCGATGCCGGTCACGGTGGCGCCGCGCTGGGCCATGGCTTCGCTGAGGATGCCGCCGCCGCAACCGACGTCGAGCACCTTTTTGCCGGCCAGATTGACGCGCTCGTCAATCCAGTTGACTCGCAGAGGGTTGATGTCATGCAGGGGTTTGAACTCGCTTTCACGGTCCCACCAGCGATGGGCCAGGGCTTCGAATTTGGCGATTTCGGCGTAGTCGACGTTACTCATGGTTCATCCTCTAAAACTTGAAAAATCCTGTTGCCCCGACGGCGGTCAGGGGGCTTACGATTCGTTGTGGCCGCTGATGCGCTGGCCCCAGGCCCTCGCGGTAGCGGCCAGTTGTTCTTCATCGAGCCGCGTCAGGCGGCGATCATCGAGCAATTGTTTACCGGCGACCCACAGGTGTTTCACGCAGTCGCGGCCGGTGGCATATATAAGCTGCGAAACCGGATCGTAGACCGGCTGCTGCGCCAGGCCAGACAGGTCGAATGCAACCATGTCCGCGACCTTGCCGATTTCCAGCGAGCCTGTCTCGGCTTCGATCCCCAGGGCTCGGGCACCGTTGAGCGTGGCCATGCGCAGGGCGCGATGGGCGTCCAGCGCAGTGGCCGAGCCCGCGACGGCTTTGGCCAGCAGGGCCGCCGTGCGGGTTTCGCCCAACAAGTCGAGGTCATTGTTGCTGGCTGCACCATCGGTGCCGACCGCCACGTTGACGCCCGCCTGCCACAACCGCTCTACGGGGCAGAAACCACTGGCCAGTTTCAGGTTCGATTCCGGGCAGTGAACCACCGAGGTGTTGCTTTCTACCAGCATCGCCAGGTCTTCATCGCTGATCTGAGTCATGTGTACCGCCTGAAAACGCGGTCCCAGCAGACCCAGGCGCGCCAATCGGGCCAATGGTCGCTCGCCACGCTGCTCCATGGCCTGTTGCACTTCGAACGCGGTCTCATGCACGTGCATGTGGATCGACGCATCCAGTTCTTCAGCGATCACCCGGATTTTCTCCAGGTTTTCATCGCCCACGGTATAGGGTGCATGGGGGCCGAATGTCACTTTGATGCGCTCGTGATGCTTGAGGTCGTTGAACAGTTCTACGCCCTGACGAATGGCTTCATCGGCGTTGCTCGCGCCCGGAATGGGGAAGTCGAGGATCGGAATCGCGATCTGCGCGCGGATACCGCTGTTATGTACGCGTTCGCTGGCAACCTTCGGGAAGAAATACATGTCAGAGAAACAGGTGATGCCGCCTTTGATCTGTTCGGCGATGGCAAGGTCGGTGCCGTCGCGTACAAAGGCTTCATCGACCCATTTGGCCTCTGCCGGCCAGATGTGGTTTTCCAGCCAGGTCATCAGTGGCAGATCGTCAGCCAGGCCGCGGAACAGGGTCATTGCCGCATGGCCGTGGGCATTGATGAGGCCGGGACTGAGCAGCGTGTCCGGCAATTCGCGGACTTCGCTTGCGTTGAGCTTGAGCGCTGCGGCGCGTGGACCGATGAACACGATGCGGCCGTCGCGGATGCCCAGGCCATGATCCTTGAGGACAACGCCTGCGGGTTCGACGGGTACCAGCCAGGTCGGCAGCAATAACAGGTCGAGCGCAGCGGCAGTGTTCGGCATCGAGGATCGGTTCCAGTACTTTTGTAAAAGATGGCGAAGTATACCCGAGCGTCTTCGCGGGGGGATCGCTATAATCGGCGGCTTTTGTTCATGAGTGCGGGGTGAAGGATGCGCGATCGACTGTTGGCGGCGGAGAAAGTTAAGGCCATCGATTGGCGTGATGGCGCCCTGTATCTCCTGGATCAGCGCATTTTGCCACTCGAGGAAACCTGGCTTGCGTACACGAGTGCGGCCGGGGTGGCCGAGGCCATTCGGTCGATGGTGGTGCGCGGCGCTCCGGCAATCGGCATTGCTGCCGCTTATGGCATGGTGCTCGCCGCCCGGACACGTATCGCCGAAGGTGGCGACTGGTATGCGGCGCTGGAAGAAGATTTCGCCCTGCTGGCCGACTCCCGTCCCACGGCGGTCAATCTGTTCTGGGCGCTGAATCGTATGCACGATCGGCTCGATCGCCTGAAAGACCATGACAATCCGCTGGCAGCGCTGGAGGCTGAGGCCATCGCCATTCATGAAAGTGATCGCGAGGCCAACCTCACCATGGCGCAACTGGGAGTGGATCTGATCCGCAAGCACCAGGGCAATGCCCAGACCATCCTGACCCACTGCAACACCGGCGCGCTGGCCACGGGCGGCTTCGGCACGGCGCTGGGCGTCATTCGTGGTGCTTTCATCGAAGGCATGGTCGAGCGGGTGTATGCCGACGAAACCCGTCCCTGGCTGCAAGGTTCTCGATTGACCGCGTGGGAGTTGGTCAACGAAGGCATTCCCGTGACGCTCAATGCCGACTCGGCCGCAGCGCACATCATGAAGACCAAAGGCATCACCTGGGTCATCGTCGGTGCGGACCGCATCACCGCCAACGGCGATGTGGCGAACAAGATCGGCACCTATCAACTGGCGGTGAATGCCATGCACCACGGTGTGCGCTTCATGGTGGTGGCGCCGAGTTCGACCATCGACATGAACCTGGCGAGCGGTGACGACATTCCGATTGAAGAGCGCGAAGGTCGTGAGTTGCTGGAAGTGGGCGGCAAGCTGATCGGCGCGGATGTCGATGCGTTCAACCCGGTATTCGACGTGACCCCGGCGGACCTGATCGATGCGATCGTGACGGAGAAGGGCATCGTCGAGCGTCCGGATACGGCGAAGATGGCCCAGTTGATGTGCCGTAAGCGGCTGCATTAAAAATTTTTGTTGTCTGGGTAGGCCTGATCGCGAGCAAGCTCGCTCCTACAGTGGGTTGATGTCGCTCACAATCCCCTGTAGGAGCGAGCTTGCTCGCGATTAGGCCAGTAAAACCAACAAAAGAACCAGATCCAACCCTGTTTTCAACATTCGATACAGCTCTAAGCCCCTCAGAACCCCGTCAAGCCAGTCACCGCTCATCTAACTACTCTCCATGCGCATCAGGGGGATAGGTGCGTGGCGGCTCTTGTGATAACATCCGGCGGTTTCCAGGGTCGCCCGAGGTGGCGGCCCCAACTGCGCAGATCCATGGCATAACTTGTTGATTTGTCGTAAGTCGGTGCATTGGCAATCAGCCGGCATCGGCGAGCTTCGTTGGTCCTGACGAAGTTTCACCAGAAAAAGGAATCAGGCTTCTCATGGGCGAACTGGCCAAAGAAATCCTCCCGGTCAATATCGAAGACGAGCTGAAGCAGTCCTACCTCGACTACGCGATGAGCGTAATCGTCGGGCGGGCACTGCCGGATGCGCGCGATGGCTTGAAGCCCGTGCACCGGCGTGTGCTGTTCGCGATGAGCGAGCTGGGCAACGACTTCAACAAGCCGTACAAGAAATCTGCCCGTGTCGTCGGTGACGTGATCGGTAAGTATCACCCTCACGGTGATACCGCGGTGTACGACACCATCGTTCGGATGGCGCAGCCATTCTCGCTGCGTTACCTGCTGGTCGACGGCCAGGGCAACTTCGGTTCGGTGGACGGCGATAACGCCGCGGCCATGCGATACACCGAAGTGCGCATGACCAAGCTGGCCCACGAGCTGCTGGCCGACCTGCACAAGGAAACCGTGGACTGGGTGCCGAACTACGACGGCACCGAACTGATCCCGGCGGTCATGCCGACCCGTATTCCCAACCTGCTGGTCAACGGTTCCAGCGGTATCGCCGTGGGCATGGCGACCAACATTCCGCCGCACAACCTCGGTGAAGTCATCGACGGTTGCCTGGCGCTCATCGACAATCCGGAACTGACTGTCGATGAACTGATGCAATACATCCCTGGCCCGGACTTCCCGACCGCAGCGATCATCAACGGTCGCGCCGGCATCATCGAAGCCTACCGCACCGGTCGCGGACGCATTTACATGCGCGCCCGCTCGACCATCGAAGACATCGACAAGGTCGGTGGCCGCCAGCAGATCGTCATCACCGAACTGCCTTACCAGTTGAACAAGGCGCGCCTGATCGAGAAGATCGCCGAGCTGGTAAAAGAGAAGAAGCTCGAAGGCATCACCGAGCTGCGCGACGAGTCCGACAAGGACGGTATGCGCGTTGTGATCGAACTGCGTCGCGGCGAAGTGCCTGAGGTGATCCTCAACAACCTTTACGCCCAGACCCAGTTGCAGAGCGTGTTCGGTATCAACATCGTTGCGCTGATCGACGGCCGTCCGCGGATCCTCAACCTGAAGGACCTGCTGGAAGCCTTCGTTCGCCACCGTCGCGAAGTCGTGACCCGCCGTACCGTGTTCGAGCTGCGAAAAGCCCGTGAGCGCGGTCACATCCTCGAAGGTCAAGCGGTTGCGCTGTCGAACATCGACCCGGTCATCGCCCTGATCAAGGCCTCGCCAACGCCGTCGGAAGCCAAGGAAGCGCTGATCAGCACGCCTTGGGAGTCGACCGCCGTGGTCGCGATGGTGGAGCGTGCCGGCGCCGATTCGTGCCGTCCGGAAAACCTCGATCCGCAATACGGTCTGCGCGATGGCAAATACTTCCTGTCGCCAGAGCAGGCCCAGGCCATCCTGGAACTGCGCCTGCACCGCCTGACCGGCCTGGAGCACGAGAAGCTGCTGGCCGAATATCAGGAGATCCTCAACCAGATCGGCGAGCTGATCCGCATCCTCAACAGCGCAGCGCGCCTGATGGAAGTGATCCGCGAAGAACTGGAAGTGATCCGCGCCGAATACGGCGATGTGCGTCGCACCGAGATCCTGGATGCCCGTCTCGACCTGACCCTGGGCGACATGATCCCGGAAGAAGAGCGCGTTGTGACCATCTCCCACGGCGGTTATGCCAAGACCCAGCCTTTGGCTGCGTACCAGGCACAACGTCGTGGCGGTAAAGGCAAGTCGGCTACTGGCGTCAAGGATGAGGACTACATCGCTCACCTGCTGGTCGCCAATAGCCACACCACGCTGTTGCTGTTCTCCAGCAAGGGCAAGGTGTACTGGCTGAAAACCTACGAAATTCCAGAGGCGTCCCGCGCTGCTCGCGGTCGTCCACTGGTGAATCTGCTGCCGCTGGACAGTGATGAGTACATCACCACCATGCTGCCGGTCGAGGAATACACCGAAGGTCACTTCATCTTCATGGCCACCGCCAAAGGCACCGTGAAGAAGACCCCGCTGGAATCCTTCAGTCGTCAACGCAGTGTCGGCCTGATCGCGCTGGAGCTGGACGAAGGCGACGTGCTGATTTCCGCTGCCATCACCGACGGCGAGCGCGAAGTCATGCTGTTCTCCGACGGTGGCAAGGTGACTCGCTTCAAGGAAACCGACGTTCGCGCCATGGGCCGTACCGCTCGTGGGGTGCGCGGCATGCGCCTGCCGGAAGGCCAGAAGCTGATTTCCATGCTGATCCCGGAAGAAGGCAGCCAGATCCTCACCGCTTCCGAGCGTGGTTATGGCAAGCGTACCGCGATCACCGAGTTCCCTGAGTACAAACGTGGCGGCCAGGGCGTTATCGCCATGGTCAGCAACGACCGTAACGGCCGCCTGGTTGGCGCGGTCCAGGTTCTCGACGGTGAGGAGATCATGCTGATTTCCGACCAGGGCACCCTGGTTCGTACCCGTGTCGACGAAGTGTCCAGCCTGGGCCGTAATACCCAGGGCGTGACCCTGATCAAGCTGGCCAACGATGAAACGCTGGTGGGGCTTGAGCGGGTGCAGGAGCCTTCGGAAGTCGAAGGCGACGAACTGGAAGGAGAAGAGGGTGCAGGGTTCGACGGTGAGGTCGTGATAGACGACGTTGCCGAAGACCAGCAACTCGACGCCGCCGCTGACGAAGAACCGCAAGAGTAAGCGGGTAAAGAGGGGGCGGATGAAAATTCGCCCCCTTGTTGTTTGCCCCTGATGAAAATATTGATTTCCTGTAGGAGCGAGCTGGCTCGCGAAGACGGACTGGCATCCACTGACGATGTCTGCTGATGGATCGCTTCGCGAGCAAGCTCGCTCCTACAGTAGATCGCTGCCGAGCGATCACAGTGTATTTGTTGTGTGATACCACCAAATCAGAGCGAGATTGGATGTGAGCAAGAGAGCCTATAACTTCTGTGCCGGTCCTGCGGCACTTCCCGAAGCTGTCCTGAAGCGCGCTCAAGGTGAACTCCTTGACTGGCACGGCAAGGGCCTGTCCGTCATGGAAATGAGCCATCGCAGCGATGAGTTCGTGTCCATCGCGACGAAGGCCGAGCAGGACCTGCGTGATCTGCTGAATATCCCATCGAACTACAAAGTGCTGTTCCTGCAAGGTGGCGCAAGCCAGCAGTTCGCTCAGATCCCGCTGAATCTCTTGCCCGAGGGCGGCAGCGCTGACTATATCGACACCGGTATCTGGTCGCAGAAAGCTATTGAAGAAGCTTCGCGCTACGGCCATGTCAATGTCGCGGCAACCGCCAAGCCTTACGATTATTTCGCGATTCCCGGCCAGAACGAATGGAATCTGTCCAAGGACGCGGCCTATGTTCACTATGCGCCGAACGAAACCATCGGTGGCCTGGAGTTCCAGTGGATTCCCGAGACCGGTGACGTTCCGCTGGTCGCCGACATGTCTTCCGACATTCTCTCGCGCCCGGTCGACGTATCGCGCTTTGGCATGATCTACGCCGGTGCCCAGAAAAACATCGGCCCAAGCGGCATCGTCGTCAACATCATTCGCGAGGACTTGCTGGGCAAGGCCCGCGCCCTGTGCCCGACCATGCTCGACTACAAGGTCGCAGCCGATAACGGCTCGATGTACAACACCCCGCCAACCCTGGCCTGGTATCTGTCCGGCCTGGTGTTCGAGTGGCTCAAGGAGCAGGGCGGTGTCGAAGCCATTGGCAAGCTCAATGAAGTCAAACAGCGCACCCTGTACGATTTCATCGACGCCAGCGGCCTGTACGGCAACCCGATCAACAAGTCCGATCGCTCGTGGATGAACGTGCCGTTCCGCCTGGCTGACGATCGCCTCGACAAGCCGTTCCTGGCCGGTGCCGAGGAACGTGGCCTGCTGAACCTCAAGGGGCACCGCTCCGTGGGCGGCATGCGTGCCTCCATCTATAACGCCGTGGATATCGGTGCAATCAATGCACTGATTTCGTACATGGCAGAGTTCGAGAAGGAACACGGCTGATGTCTGAGCAAGAACTCAAGGCGCTGCGCGTTCGCATCGACGCCCTGGACACCAAAGTCCTGGAGCTGATCAGCGAGCGTGCACGCTGCGCCCAGGAAGTTGCGCGAGTCAAGATGTCTTCGCTGGCTGAAGGCGAAGTGCCGGTGTTCTATCGCCCGGAGCGCGAAGCTCAGGTGCTCAAGCGCGTGATGGAGCGTAACCAGGGGCCGCTGGGTAACGAAGAGATGGCGCGGCTGTTCCGCGAAATCATGTCCTCGTGCCTGGCGCTCGAGCAGCCATTGAAAGTCGCTTACCTTGGCCCTGAAGGCACCTTCACTCAGGCCGCCGCCATGAAGCACTTTGGTCACGCCGTGATCAGCAAGCCGATGGCGGCAATCGACGAAGTGTTCCGCGAAGTGGCGGCCGGTGCGGTGAATTTTGGCGTGGTTCCGGTGGAGAACTCCACCGAAGGCGCGGTCAACCACACCCTCGACAGCTTCCTCGAACACGACATGGTCATCTGTGGCGAAGTCGAGCTGCGTATTCACCACCACCTGTTGGTGGGTGAAAACACCAAGACCGACAGCATCAGCCGCATCTATTCCCATGCGCAGTCGCTGGCCCAGTGCCGCAAGTGGCTGGATGCACACTACCCGAATGTCGAGCGCGTGGCGGTTTCGAGCAATGCCGAGGCGGCCAAGCGGGTCAAAGGGGAGTGGAACTCGGCGGCGATTGCCGGCGACATGGCGGCTAGCCTCTATGGTCTGACTCGCCTGGCCGAGAAAATCGAGGATCGTCCGGACAACTCCACGCGTTTCCTGATGATCGGTAACCAGGAAGTGCCACCGACCGGCGACGACAAGACGTCGATCATCGTCTCGATGAGCAACAAACCCGGTGCGCTTCATGAATTGCTGGTGCCGTTCCACGACAATGGCATCGACTTGACCCGCATCGAGACGCGTCCTTCGCGCAGCGGTAAATGGACCTACGTGTTCTTTATCGATTTCGTGGGTCACCACCGCGATCCGCTGGTCAAGGGCGTGCTGGAAAAAATCAGTCAGGAAGCAGTGGCACTTAAAGTGTTGGGTTCCTACCCGAAAGCCGTTCTCTAAGGGGTAGCAAATGAGTGGCAACTTCCTCGCCCTGGCACAGCCAGGCGTGCAACAACTGTCGCCCTACGTTCCGGGCAAGCCTGTGGACGAACTGGCGCGCGAGCTGGACATCGATCCGGCCAGCATCGTCAAACTGGCCAGCAACGAAAACCCGTTGGGTGCCAGCCCCAAGGCGCTGGCAGCGATTCGTGAAGAGCTGGCGGAGCTGACCCGCTATCCGGACGGCAATGGTTTTGCGCTCAAGTCCCTGCTGGCCGAGCAGTGCCGCGTCGAGCTCAATCAGGTGACGCTGGGCAATGGTTCCAACGACATTCTGGAGTTGGTCGCCCGTGCTTATCTGGCGCCCGGCTTGAATGCGGTGTTCAGCGAGCATGCGTTTGCGGTCTACCCCATCGCGACGCAAGCGGTTGGCGCCACGGCCAAAGTGATCCCGGCCAAGGCGTGGGGGCATGATCTGCCGGCCATGCTGGCCGCGATCGACGCCAATACTCGCGTGGTCTTCATCGCCAACCCGAACAACCCGACCGGGACCTGGTTCGACGCCGAGGCGCTGGACGAATTCCTCCAGGACGTGCCAGAGCATGTGCTGGTGGTGCTGGACGAGGCCTACATCGAATACGCCGAAGGCAGCGATCTGCCGGACGGTCTGGATTTCCTGGCGGCCTACCCGAACTTGCTGGTGTCGCGCACTTTCTCCAAGGCGTATGGCCTGGCGTCGCTGCGCGTAGGTTATGGCCTGTCCACCGCCGTGGTCGCCGATGTGCTGAACCGGGTTCGCCAACCGTTCAACGTGAACAGCCTGGCCCTGGCGGCTGCGTGTGCCGCGCTGAAAGACGAAGAGTACCTGGCCGAAAGCCGTCGTCTGAACGAGGCCGGCATGCAGCAACTGGAAGCGGGTTTCCGCGCATTGGGGCTGAGCTGGATCCCGTCGAAGGGCAACTTCATCTGCGTCGATCTGGATCGTGTCGCCGCTCCTGTGTTCCAGGGCCTGTTGCGCGAAGGCGTCATCGTGCGTCCGGTGGCCAACTACGGCATGCCCAATCACCTGCGCGTCACCATCGGTCTGCCATCGGAAAACAGTCGCTTCCTCGAGGCGCTGACCAAGGTTCTGGCTCGTGGTTGATGTCACTTTGCCGCAATCTGCTGAGCCTATGTTCGGTCGCCTGGTGGTGGTGGGGCTGGGATTGATCGGTGGTTCGTTTGCCAAGGGCTTGCGTGAAAGCGGTCTGTGCCGCGAGGTGGTCGGCGTCGATCTGGATCCGCAATCGCGCAGGCTGGCAGTTGAGCTGGGCGTGGTCGATCGTTGTGAAGAAGACCTGGTGAAGGCTTGCCAGGGCGCCGATGTGATTCAGTTGGCCGTGCCGATCCTGGCCATGGAAAAACTGCTCGGCCGTTTGGCCAGCATGGATCTAGGGCAGACGATTCTGACCGACGTGGGCAGCGCCAAGGGCAATGTCGTGCGCGCGGCTACCGAGGTGTTTGGCGGCATGCCGGCGAACTTCGTGCCGGGTCACCCGATTGCCGGTTCCGAGCAGAGTGGGGTAGAAGCCTCCAATGCCGAACTGTTTCGTCGTCATAAAGTTATCCTGACCCCGCTGGATCAAACCGATCCGGCGGCGCTGGCACTCGTTGACCGCTTGTGGCGTGAGCTGGGCGCCGATGTCGAGCACATGCAGGTCGAGCGCCACGACGAAGTGTTGGCGGCGACCAGTCATCTGCCGCACTTGCTGGCGTTCGGCTTGGTCGATTCGCTGGCCAAGCGCAATGAAAACCTTGAGATCTTCCGTTACGCTGCCGGCGGTTTCCGCGATTTCACGAGAATCGCGGGGAGCGACCCGGTCATGTGGCACGACATCTTCCTCGCCAACCGCGAAGCTGTCCTGCGCACACTCGATACATTTCGCAGCGACCTCGACGCCTTGCGCGACGCGGTCGATGCTGGGGATGGGCACCAGTTGTTGGGCGTCTTCACTCGCGCCCGGGTTGCCCGCGAACATTTCAGTAAAATCCTGGCCCGCCGGGCTTATGTGGACGCTATGAACTCCAACGACCTGATTTTCCTGGGACAACCGGGTGGCCGCCTGAATGGGCGGATTCGTGTACCGGGCGACAAATCGATTTCTCACCGTTCGATCATGCTGGGCTCCCTGGCTGAAGGCGTGACCGAAGTCGAAGGCTTCCTCGAGGGTGAAGACGCTCTGGCTACCTTGCAGGCTTTCCGCGACATGGGCGTCGTGATCGAGGGACCCCACCACGGCCGCGTGACCATCCACGGTGTCGGCCTGCACGGCCTGAAGCCAGCGCCGGGCCCGATCTACCTGGGTAACTCCGGCACTTCGATGCGTCTGTTGGCGGGGCTTTTGGCCGCACAGAACTTCGACAGCACCCTGACCGGTGACGCTTCGCTGTCCAAGCGTCCGATGAATCGCGTGGCCAATCCGCTTCGCGAGATGGGCGCCGTGATCGAAACCGCCGCCGAAGGTCGTCCGCCGATGACCATTCGTGGCGGGCATAAACTCAAGGGCTTGACCTACACCATGCCGATGGCCAGCGCCCAGGTTAAATCCTGTCTGCTGCTGGCGGGCCTGTATGCCGAAGGCAAGACCACCGTCACCGAGCCGGCACCGACTCGCGACCACACCGAGCGCATGCTGCGCGGCTTCGGTTACCCGGTCAGTGTCAACGGCGCAACAGCATCGGTTGAATCCGGCCACAAGCTGACCGCCACCCACATTGAGGTCCCAGGGGATATTTCTTCCTCTGCGTTCTTCCTGGTGGCCGCATCGATTGCCGAAGGTTCGGAGCTGGTGCTCGAGCACGTCGGCATCAACCCGACCCGTACTGGCGTTATCGATATCCTGCGTCTGATGGGCGCTGACATCACCCTGGAAAACCAGCGTGAAGTCGGCGGCGAACCTGTTGCGGACTTGCGCGTGCGTGCAGCTAAACTCAAGGGTATCGATATCCCCGAGGAGCTGGTGCCGCTGGCCATTGACGAATTCCCGGTATTGTTCGTGGCCGCAGCCTGCGCAGAAGGGCGCACCGTGCTGCGCGGCGCTGAAGAGCTGCGCGTCAAGGAATCGGACCGGATCCAGGTGATGGCCGATGGCTTGCTGGCGCTGGGCGTCAAGTGCGAACCCACTCCGGACGGCATCATCATCGACGGCGGCCTGATCGGCGGCGGCGAAGTGCACGGTCACGGCGATCACCGTATCGCGATGGCCTTCAGCGTGGCGTCACTGCGCGCCACCGCACCCATCCGCATCCATGATTGCGCCAACGTCGCGACTTCGTTCCCGAATTTCCTGGCGCTGTGCGCGCAGGTCGGTATCCGTGTTGCACAAGAGGCTCAGTCGTGAAAAACATTGCCCCGGTTATCACCATCGATGGGCCAAGTGGCTCCGGAAAGGGCACGGTAGCCGGAATCCTGGCCAAGCGCCTGGGCTGGAACCTTCTGGATTCCGGTGCGCTGTACCGTTTGTTGGCGTTTGCGGCGCATAACCATGGCGTCGACTTGACCAACGAAGAACTGCTGAAAAAACTCGCCGCTCATCTGGATGTTCAATTCATTGCGGCGACCGAAGGTCAGTTGCAGCGCATTATCCTGGAAGGCGACGAAGTCAGCGATGTGATCCGCACCGAAACCATCGGTGCCGGTGCGTCCCAGGTAGCGGCCTTGCCGGCCGTGCGAGAGGCGCTGCTGCAGCGTCAGCGTGCATTCCAGGAGGCGCCTGGTCTGGTGGCTGACGGGCGGGACATGGGAACCGTCGTTTTTCCGGATGCCCCGTTGAAGATTTTCCTCACTGCCAGTGCCGAGGAGCGCGCGCCGTCGATACTTGCAGTTGAAGGGAAAAGTCGATGGTGTTAGTCTGTCGAGTCTGCTAGATGAGATACGTGCGCGCGATGAGCGTGACACCCAGCGAGCGGTAGCCCCGCTCAAGCCGGCGGCTGACGCCATTCAGCTGGATTCCACGGAATTATCCATCGATCAGGTGCTGGAACGCATCATGAGCGAGATCGCCATTCGCGATATCGCCGGGTGACCAAGAGGGCCGCAGGGGACCAGTCATAGTCCTGGGGCGCCTCTTTTAAATGCAACCAACCCACATCGTCTGGGATGTGGAAATGGGCGTATTCTTCGCCCTTATCTACAGGAATTAAAATGAGCGAAAGCTTTGCGGAACTCTTTGAAGAAAGCCTAAAAACCCTGAACCTTCAGGCTGGCTCCATCATCACCGGTGTTATCGTTGATATCGATTACCAAGCTCGCTGGGTAACCGTTCACGCTGGCCTGAAGTCTGAAGCACTCATCCCGCTTGAGCAGTTCTACAACGATGCTGGCGAACTGAACATCAACGTTGGTGACGAAGTTCACGTTGCTCTGGATTCGGTTGAAGACGGCTTTGGTGAAACCAAGCTGTCCCGTGAAAAAGCCAAGCGCGCTGAATGCTGGATTGTTCTGGAAGCAGCCTTCGCAGCCGAAGAAGTGGTCAAGGGCGTTATCAACGGTAAGGTTAAAGGCGGCTTCACTGTCGACGTTAACGGCATCCGTGCGTTCCTGCCAGGTTCTCTGGTTGACGTCCGTCCTGTGCGCGATACCACGCACCTGGAAGGCAAAGAGCTGGAATTCAAGGTCATCAAACTCGACCAGAAACGCAACAACGTTGTCGTTTCCCGTCGCAGCGTCCTCGAAGCCGAGAACTCCGCCGAGCGTGAAGCTCTGCTGGAATCCCTGCAGGAAGGCCAACAAGTCAAAGGTATCGTCAAGAACCTCACCGATTACGGCGCATTCGTCGATCTGGGTGGCGTCGATGGCCTGCTGCACATTACCGACATGGCTTGGAAACGCATCAAGCATCCTTCCGAAATCGTCAACGTTGGCGACGAGATCGATGTCAAGGTTCTGAAATACGATCGCGAGCGCAACCGTGTTTCCCTGGGCCTGAAGCAACTGGGTGAAGATCCATGGGTCGCTATCAAAGCCCGCTACCCAGAAAGCACCCGCGTTACCGCTCGTGTAACCAACCTGACCGACTACGGCTGCTTCGCTGAGCTGGAAGAAGGCGTTGAAGGTCTGGTACACGTTTCCGAAATGGACTGGACCAACAAGAACATCCACCCTTCGAAAGTCGTACAAGTCGGCGACGAAGTGGAAGTCATGGTTCTGGACATCGACGAAGAGCGTCGTCGTATCTCCCTCGGCATCAAGCAGTGCAAGTCCAACCCATGGGAAGACTTCTCTGGCCAGTTCAACAAGGGCGATAAAATCTCCGGCACCATCAAGTCGATCACCGATTTCGGTATCTTCATTGGTCTGGACGGCGGCATCGACGGTCTGGTTCACCTGTCCGACATCTCCTGGAACGAAGTGGGCGAAGAAGCCGTACGCCGCTTCAAGAAGGGCGACGAGCTGGACACCGTTATCCTGTCGGTTGACCCAGAGCGCGAGCGCATCTCCCTGGGTATCAAGCAACTGGAAAGCGATCCGTTCTCCGAGTACGTCTCGGTTAACGACAAAGGCGCCATCGTTAAAGGCACTGTGAAAGAAGTTGACGCCAAAGGCGCCATCATCGTTCTGGCCGACGATATCGAAGCGACTCTGAAAGCCTCCGAAATCAGCCGTGACCGCGTTGAAGACGCGCGCAACGTTCTGAAAGAAGGCGAAGAAGTAGAAGCCAAGATCATCAGCGTTGACCGCAAGAGCCGCGTAATCCAGCTGTCGATCAAGTCGAAAGACGTTGAAGACGAAAAAGAAGCCATCCAGAGCCTGCGCGACAAGCCAGTCGCTTCGGATGCTCCAGTAGCCACCACCCTGGGTGACCTGCTGCGTGCTGCACAAGCGGAAAAACAGAACTAAGTTCTGACTTTCTGTGAAAAAGGGCGACTTCGGTCGCCCTTTTTTGTGCCTGAGATTTAGTGCGGCCCACGTATTCCGGGGAAATCACCCTCGGGAAACCAAAGGCCGTCTACTGGGGTCTGTTTCTGTAGCAGGATCAAATGCTTATTTGCGGCTAGTCTTGGTCTAAAGCGAGTCGCAGTCGGACAGGGTGCCTGGCCTAAGGAAGTGAATGAACAAGCTCATTGTCGTGATAACCCTAGTGATGCTGGCGGGTTGTGGCACCACAGCAAAGACGCATGCCGTGCGCGGGGTCAGCGGTATAAAGGTCGACTGGCTCAGGGTTGGGCTCGGGATGGGAAAAATGCCAGAAGCGCGCCGCCAAGGAATGTAAGGGGGCCGGTTACAAAGTGATCACAAGGTCTGACGACGCCAAGGATGAGGATGAATACCCCTTCGGATTCAACCCTGCTGGCTACTTGACACGTACCATGCTGGTTGTCTGTGTGTAGCTGGCGCCCGGTATTGCTGAATCGCATCAGGTTCTCAATGCAACGTGGGGGCTGATGTCAATACTTAGGCTGTTCAAATGCCTCCGGTCGTGCTAAAACCTCTGAAGCGATTTTCCTAGCTGCTTGAAAAAGAAGGGAAAAATATGACGAAGTCGGAGTTGATCGAACGAATTGTCACCCATCAAGGGCTACTCTCATCGAAGGATGTGGAGTTGGCCATCAAGACTATGCTTGAACAGATGTCCCAGTGCCTGGCGACCGGTGATCGGATTGAGATCCGCGGGTTTGGCAGTTTTTCTCTGCACTATCGGGCGCCACGGGTTGGGCGTAATCCGAAGACTGGGCAATCGGTGAGTCTGGACGGGAAGTTTGTTCCGCATTTCAAGCCGGGGAAGGAGTTGAGGGATCGGGTTAATGAGGAGGAGGAGCAGGAGGTTTGATCCTGTACTCACTTCAGGGGGTATGCTATGCGTAATCTCATGCGGATGGTCTTCGTCGTATCCGTTCTGTTGCTGATTCTGTTGATCCTGGCATTTGTATTGGAGAATCAGCAGTCTGTTGCGCTTTTGTTTCTCGGGTGGGCAGTCCCTGAGTTGCCAGTATCGCTTCTCATACTTCTAGCGATGCTCTTCGGTATGTTGATTGGGCCCACTGTTTACTGGGGTGTGAGGCGCAAGGCTAAAGTCACAAGCAAGCGCGTTGTCTGATTGAATTAGCACGTCCAGTCAGGCCTCAATTGTCTGCTAATTGTTTGAGCTGTAGTTTCCTCTTTCTTTGTGAGTTCGCTGCCTTCCTGTTGGGCTCAATGCTGACGGACCTTTTTCGGGGGTTTGTCGGCATCGTCATGTGCGGTTACAAAAACTCCTGCGTTGAAGCTTGGCGCTCAAGGGGAAGTTCTTTTCTATTCCCGGAACGTGTCGTCTTTGAGTAAATCCTCCGGTGCGGCGTCATCGGCTTTCGCGGTTGGAGGATGAGGTGTAGCTGGTCATGACGGGTGGGGGGGCAGGATGAGGGGATGTAGTGTGTTAATGTGTAGATCTGCTTGGTCGTCATCGAAGCTGATGGCCATTTGATAAGAAATTTCCGATTGCTTCATTAGGCTGCAAGCGATGGCTGAATCATGGATGCGACCATTAGTGACAAGTACATGGCTGTGAACAGCTGCGACCCAAGCCTCCATCTTCCCGCTTGCGAAAAAAGCGAGTGGTATCTCGTGCAGTGTAAACCTCGACAGGATAAGCGCGCTGAAGAAAACCTCAGTCGGCAAGGCTACCAGTGTGCCCGTCCTGTATGTCGTCGCGATCGGGTCGTGCGCGGTAAGCAGGCCTCCGTGCGAGAGTCGCTGTTTCCAGGTTACCTCTTTATCTGCCTTCCAAGCAGCGCCAATTGGGCACCTCTACGCTCCACGCGAGGTGTCAGCCGAGTGGTCAGTTTTGGCGGAAAACCCTTGGCGGTTGACCCGGAAATCGTGATCCAGCTACAGCGCCGAGCGGAAGATCCCAGGCCTGCATTCGTTGCGGGCGCGCGCGTTCGAGTTTTCGATGGGAAATTAGGTGGTCTGGAGGCTATTTTTATGTCAGCGGACGGTGGTGAGCGCGTAGTATTGTTGATCAATCTGCTCCATCGTCAGCAAACGGTGAGCATGCCACTCGTGAGCGTCTCTGCGTTTTGAAAAAGAGGATGCGGACATTGCAAGCACTACGTTCTCGGGAAGTCGACGTAAAATCCTGTGGCGGTAGCGTGCCCGGTGATGATGACGTTCTTTGACCTTGGTGAACGCTTCTTGTGTTCAAGGCAATGAGTCTTTACTTAAAATTCAAAGGTAAAAGCAAGTGAAAAAAGTATTAGTGACGGGCGCCGATGGCTTTATTGGCTCTCACTTGACGGAGTTGTTGGTTCGAGAGGGCTATGAAGTCAAGGCGCTATCCCAATATAACTCCTTTAATTATTGGGGGTGGTTGGAAGACGTTGATTGTTTGAATAGTATTGAAGTGCTGAGTGGCGACGTGCGAGATCCTCATTACTGCAAGCATATTACCAAGGATGTCGATCTGGTATTCCATCTTGCAGCACTAATTGCCATCCCTTATTCGTATGTTGCACCGGACAGCTATGTAGATACAAATGTCAAAGGGACGTTGAATATTTGTCAGGCGGCGTTAGAGAATGGTGTTCAGCGCATTATTCATACTTCCACCAGTGAGGTGTATGGTACCGCGCAGTATGTGCCGATAGATGAAAAACACCCGTTGCAAGCTCAGTCGCCCTATAGTGCGTCGAAGATAGGCGCAGATGCAATGGCTATGAGTTTTTTCAATGCTTTCGATTTGCCACTGACTATCGCGCGCCCCTTTAACACTTATGGTCCTCGACAATCAGCGAGAGCTGTAATTCCTACGATCATTACCCAGATTGCGAGCGGTAAAAAACAGATAAAATTGGGTGATGTAAGTCCTACTCGGGACTTCAACTATGTGGCAGATACGTGCCGGGGTTTCCTCGAACTTGCTAGATGTGAAAAGGCTGTCGGAGAGACGGTCAATATCGGCTCGAACTATGAGATTTCAGTTGGGGATACACTTCACCTAATCCGCGAGTTGATGGGTAGTGATGTAGAATTTCTGACTGATGATCAGCGTATTCGCCCGGAAAAATCGGAAGTCTTCCGTCTGTGGTGTGATAATACAAAAATAAGCAACCTAACCGGCTTCAAGCCAGAGTACTCTATCCGCCAGGGGTTGCAAGGAACCATCGATTGGTTGTCGCGTCCGGAAAACCTAGCCAAATATAAAGCAGATATATACAACGTTTGAGGCTCTAGCATGTTCGACTCGCTTGTAAGTTTTGTGCGTGAACAGTATCGTACAAACGAATTTATTCCACTGCATGCTCCTAGTTTTAAGGGGAACGAACGGGATTATGTGGTGGAAACCATTGAGTCGACTTTTGTTTCGAGCGTTGGTTCTTTCGTCGATCGTTTTGAACGTGATATGTCTGCTTACACTGGCAGCCCGCGGGCTATTGCGACTGTAAACGGGACTGCGGCGTTACACACAGCATTGATGTTGGCTGGTGTAAAGGCGGGAGACCTCGTTATCACCCAGCCTCTAACATTCGTTGCAACCTGCAATGCTATCGCTTACTGCGGAGCTGAGCCGGTTTTTATCGATGTCGATCGTCACACCTTAGGACTGTCCCCAGTTGCGCTAGATGAGTGGCTTCATGAGTATGCCCGATTGGATGTAGATGGGCTGTGCCGGCTTAAGGGGGGGCGCATAGTCCGAGCCTGTTTGCCCATGCACACCTTCGGTCATCCTGTCGAAATTGATAAACTGCTTGAGGTTTGTCGTAGATGGCGGTTGGTAGTCGTTGAAGACGCTGCGGAGTCGTTGGGGAGTTTGTATAAAGGTCGGCATACCGGCACCTTCGGTGAGTTGGGTACTCTGAGCTTTAATGGCAACAAAATCATTACTACCGGAGGCGGTGGCATGATTTTGACCAATGAAAATCTTGGAATAAAAGCCAAGCACTTGACTACGACGGCCAAACTTCCTCACCCATATGAGTATGTGCATGATGAGGTCGGTTACAACTATCGACTTCCCAATCTGAATGCCGCACTGGGATGCGCTCAATTGGAGCAACTGGAAGAGTTCATCAAAATGAAACGGTCCTTGGCAGCGCGGTATGAGAAGGAATTGCAAGGGAGCGAACTGCATTTTGTTCATGAGCCAGAAGATTGTCGCTCTAACTATTGGCTGAACGCGGTGGTGTGTGAAAACCGCGACAGGCGCGACGCTTTGCTGAAGGCGACGAATGATAGAGGTGTCATGACTAGACCCATTTGGCAGCTGATGAACCATCTGCCAAAGTACTCTAATTGTTTACGTGGCGATCTCAGTAACGCGACATGGTTGGAGGCTCGTATCGTCAACCTCCCCAGCAGCGTCACTCCGGAGGTTAGTGCGTGAAACGAAAAGTCGCCGTTTTCACTGGTACGAGGGCGGAGTACGGTCTGCTTTATTGGTTGATGAAGGATATCGAGGCGAGCCGTCACCTCGAACTACAGCTCATCGTCAGTGGCACTCATCTCTCGCCGGAATTTGGTGAAACCTGGCGGCAAGTGGCGGAGGATGGTTTTTCTATTGATGCGAAGGTAGAGATGCTGTTGTCCTCGGACACCTCCGTTGGCGTGGTCAAGTCAATGGGGCTGGGGACTATTGGTTTCGCGGACGCGTTGGACAGGTTGAAGCCAGATGTGCTCGTGGTGCTGGGTGATCGGTTTGAAGCTCTGGCAATCGTCCAGGCCGCTTTGATTATGCGAATTCCGGTAGCACACCTTCATGGCGGTGAAATCACCGAAGGTGCCTATGACGATGCCATTCGACACGCCATCAGCAAGATGGCCTATCTGCATTTTGTAGCGGCGCAGCCCTATCGGACGCGTGTCATACAAATGGGAGAGTCGCCTGAGCGAGTTTTCAATGTGGGTGCTATCGGCCTGGACCATCTGCTTCGCAGCCCCCGGATGGATCTCGCAGAGCTTTCTGAAAGCCTCGGATTCGAGCTTCGCTCGCCGTTTATATTGGCGACATACCATCCCGTCACTATGCTCGAAGAAGATCCAGTCCGGAGTTTTTCTGCCCTACTAGAGGCCCTGGATCAGTTTCCGACACATCAGATAATTTTGACGTATCCAAATGCGGATAATGGAGGCAGAGCGATTATTCCGCTCTTGGAAGCCTATGCGCAAGCGGAACCCGCGCGAGTACTGGCTATTCCTACTCTCGGGTTCAGGCGTTATCTGAGCGCCGTTTCGTTGGCGGCAGTCGTTATTGGCAATTCGTCCAGCGGAATCATTGAAGTGCCAGCATTTGGTATCCCTACCGTTGATATTGGTGCGCGTCAACAAGGGCGATTGGCGGCGGATTCCGTCCTCCATTGTGCGGCGGATACCGCGGCTATTCAGTCGACACTAATCAAAGCTTTGACGAAAGAGTTCGCCGAAATTTGTAGGCATACGATAAATCCTTATGGGAAGGGTAATACGTCTCAGAGCATCGTGAATGTCCTTGAACGATTCGACGGAATATCTCATAAAACATTCCACGATTTGAGCTGATAAATGAACCAGTCCAGTAAAGATACCGTGTATATCATTGCCGAAGCGGGCGTAAACCATAATGGTGATCGGGCACTGGCTTTTGCGTTGGTTGACGCCGCCGCTGATGCGGGCGCTGATGCCGTGAAGTTTCAGACGTTTGACGCTGCACGTCTGGCCTCGCGTCATGCTCCAAAGGCGTCTTATCAGAAGAAAAGTACGGACGAGTTCGAGAGTCAGCTGTCCATGCTTAAAAAGCTGGAGTTGCCGAGAGAATGGCACAAGGAACTTCAAAGCTATGCCAGAGGCAAAGGGGTTGAGTTTTTATCCACTGCCTTTGATACCGATAGTCTGACGTTTCTTTCGGATCTTGGAATGCCTTTCTTCAAGGTTCCTTCGGGTGAACTAACCAATGGACCGCTATTATGGCAGTTTGCGCGGACCGGAAAAAAACTGGTTCTGTCCACTGGTATGGCAACGCTGAGTGAGGTCGAGCAGGCTCTTGCGATTGTCGCGCATGCAATGCAGTTCAGCCAGGAGCCTGTTGACATGGACGAAGCCTGGCGTTGCTGGGGAATGAGTGAGTGCCGCGCACGGCTACAGGGGGCACGTCACGCTACTGCATTGCACTTCTCAGTACCCTACACCGTGGAATGAAGTCAATTTAAAGGCAATGGACACATTGGCAAACGCTTTCAATCTGGACGTCGGTTATTCAGACCATACAGTTGGCTGCCTGATTCCGGTTGCAGCAGTAGCTCGCGGCGCCAAGGTGATAGAAAAACATTTCACACTTGATCGCTCTTTGCCTGGTCCTGATCACAATGCTTCGCTGGAGCCCGATGAACTGAAACAAATGGTTTCGGAAATTCGAGCTCTGGAGTTGGCGCTGGGCAGTCCATGCAAAGCGCCCCAAGCCAGCGAATGGGACACGCGTAAAGCAGCGCGACAACAAGTCGTCGCTGCGAGGGGTATTGCTGCGGGTTCGAAATTGGTTCGGGAGGATTTGAGCACTGCACGCAGTGGGCAGGGGTTGCCGGCAATCGCGTTATGGAGCTTGGTTGGCACTTTCTCGGCTCGCAGCTATGAAGCGGGCGATGCGATTACCGACCAATGACAAAGAACTCTGCGAATCATATGCCATTGGTCATGCTCGGTGCGGGAGGGCATGCCAAGGTGCTACTGTCACTGGCTCAGTTGTTGGGTTTGGATATTCATGGCATCTGCGCACCAGAGTTGAGGGAGCAGGGCATTGGCGAGTGGCGCGGTTGCAAGGTTCTAGGTGGGGATGAGGTCCTTGAGATGCTTGATCCTGGCAGTGTAGGCCTGATCAATGGCATTGGGCAGTTAGTTGGAGGTTCCGGCAGACGTAATGTCTACGAGCGACTCACAGCACGGGGCTTTCTCTTTCCTGCACTAAAACATCCTGCAGCCTGGGTTGATCCAAGTGTCTCTCTTGGCGACGGGGCACAAATAATGGCCGGAGCCATCATTCAGGCTGACGCTGTCATCGGTGCAAACTCAATCATCAATACCCGAGCCAGTATCGACCATGACTGTCGTATTGGATCACATGTACATGTCGCTCCCGCGGCTACACTGTGTGGAAATGTGCGCGTCGGAGACCGGGCATTCATTGCTTGCAGTGCCGCGGTGATACAAGGCATCAGCATTGGCAACGATGCGGTCGTTGGGGCGGGAGCTGTTTTGGTTCGAGATCTTGCCGCTCACCATATAATGTTTGGCTCCAGGGCACCGAGTCGCTTCGTGCCGGGTGAGTAATCAAAAGAAGGTATTCAATGAAGCAGTGGGAGTTAACGCTCGTCGGCCCAGAGATTTCTCTGGTGGACGCTATTGCTACGCTTGACCGCGTGGCACTGAAAATTGTCATGGTCGTCGATCATGAGCGTCGTCTCTTGGGTACGGTTACTGATGGCGATGTCCGTAGAGCTTTGTTGAAGCGTCTGTCACTGGAAACGCCGGTGCGTGACGTGATGTGTGCTACTCCAAGGACGGCTGAGAAAGGTTGGGACAGGGCTCGAATCCTTGCGGTGATGGAAAAGTACAAGCTGTTGCAGCTACCGGTGCTGGACCCGCAGGGGTTGGTCATTGGCCTTGAGACCTTGCAGGAGCTTCTGGATAACCAGCGCAGGCACAATCCAGTATTTCTGATGGCGGGTGGCTTCGGTACTAGGTTACGGCCACTGACTCAAAATTGTCCGAAACCCCTTCTGAAAGTAGGTGAAAAGCCTATTCTCGAGCTAATCCTAAGAAGTTTTATCAATTCTGGATTTCATCGGTTTTTCATATCTACTCATTACATGCCGGAGATGATCCGAGAGCACTTCGGAGATGGCAGCAAATGGGGGGTAGACATCCGCTACGTGCACGAAGAGGAGCCGCTGGGTACGGGGGGCATTGGGTTTACTACCACATGATGAGATTGATTTACCGCTGTTCATGATGAACGGAGATTTGCTAACGACACTAAATTTCTTGAATCTGCTCGAGTTTCACCAGAATCATTCTGGTGCAGCGACCATGTGCGTGCGCGAATATGAATACTGCGTGCCTTACGGCGTTATTCAAAGTGAAGGTCATCGAATTCGTTCCATGGTAGAGAAGCCAATTCAACGCTTTTTTATCAATGCTGGTATTTACATATTATCGCCCGAGTTGGTGAAACGTGTAGCACCGGGGACTCGTGTTGATATGCCAACTTTGTTGGAGTCAGAGATTGCCGAAGGGCGAGATGTCAACATGTTCCCAGTGCATGAATATTGGCTGGATATCGGCAGGATGGAAGATTTTCAGCGCGCGCAGCAAGAGTTCGGATCGTTATGAATGTTGCTTCTCAGAGTTTCTTTGAGGTGGGCGGCGAAAGCATTGCCCGCAGGTTATTCGATAAAAATTTTGCAATGCTTCAGTACTCCAGTGTTTGACCTGAAGCACAGGTAGAGGCAGTAGTAATGAGTGCGTTGCAATTGTGCGTCACGTGGCAAGGTAGTCGATCGTTGCGTGATGCATTGGTAAATTAAAATAAACTATGGTGATGATCATACTAGTTGGTAACATGCTGAAGGAAAATATATTCCGTTGTATCAATATCGTTCTCCGCGGTATGACATTGGTCAGCAAATTCATATTGATTTTTTTTCTGGCAAAATTTCTGGTATCCGGCGAGGTTGGTTTATTTGGACTTTTGTCAGCGACCGTCGGGTATGCACTCTATGTAGTCGGCTTCGAGTTCTATAATTTCTCGACGCGTGAAATGATCGGTGAGGAACCAAAGCGCTGGCTTGGGATGATCAGAGATCAGTTGGTTCTTTATATCATTTTGTACGTCGTATTCTTGCCATTCGCACTATTTGTTTTCTTCAAGGGATGGCTGCCTTGGACGCATGTTTACTGGTTTATCACGTTGGCACTGCTTGAACATATCGCCCAAGAACTCAATCGGATATTAGTGGCTGTCTCGGAGCAGTTGCTCGCCAGTGTAGTGTTGTTCCTGAGAAGCGGCGCCTGGTGCCTGGTCGTTGTCGCTGTGATGTGGGTCGATCCCGCGTCACGTAACTTAGAGTTCGTATTAGGAGGTTGGGTTCTCGGTTGTTTTTTTGCTTGCGCCATTGCGATCAAAAAAGTCTTAAGCTTTGATAAGGCTTCATTGAAAGACTCAGTTAACTGGAGTTGGATTGCTAGAGGAATAAAAATTGCCATTCCGTTGCTTATCGCAAGTCTTGCAATAAGAGGAATATTTACTTTTGATCGGTATTGGGTAGAAAGTGTATCTGGATTGAGTGTTTTGGGGGCGTATGTTCTTTACGTCGGTATGGCAACTGCCGTTCTATCCTTTATAGACGCGGGTGTGATTGTGTTTTTTTATCCGAAGTTAGTGTCTTCCGCAAAAAAAGGTGATACGTCTGGTTTCAAGAAAGATATGAAAGATCTGACCATTAATATTATTGGTGTTACAGCTTTTCTTATTTTAGCTTGCTATGGTGTGAGTGGCTTCGTTTTACAGTGGTTGAATAATTCTGTCTATTCTGAAAATGTCAGTATCTTGTATTGGCTGCTGGCGGCGATTGCCATCTATTCAGTCAGCATGATTCCGCATTTAGGGCTCTATTCCTTCGGTTACGATACGGCTATCTCCTATAGTCAGGTGGCAGGTTTTTTTGCATTTCTGGTAGTTGCATATCTTTTTAGTAATAAAGTAGGGGTGGTCTCCATACCGTTAGGTATGTGTGTCGCTTTTACGCTGATATTGGGTTGGAAGTCTTTTGCTTACTGGGCAATGCTAAGAAAAAAAACCATGCTTGAGACGACGCTATAAAGTAAGTAATGGTTATTTCCTGGCGCGCGGTGTAGGGCATGCATACTCTTATTTTGAATTTATGTTGGTGGTTGGTTAATGACTGAACAAGGATTGAGGTTCATTGTTGAATATATCCGGGCTACGGAAAATGAAATCGCGATAGATTGCAGTGTCTATACGCTTTCGAACGTTTTGCCAGAACAGTTAAATTACGTTCCGAGGCCCGCCAAGATCCTGAATAAATTCGCTGGGAATAGAAAAATCTTCAAACTGCTTGTGAGTGTGTTCAAAACAACGTGGCGCTTCGGTGGTGCTTCGTTGTATTTTTTGTATGAGATGATTATTTTTTATCGTCATTCCTTGCGATGCAGCGATCAATTAGGATCAAGTGCTGATGCTGGTGATTACGCCCTGGCATTTTCTTCGCGTGCTGGGGATATCTTGCAGTCGTCAATCCTTGGGTTAGCGCCGAAGTACTGGATTACATTTCCATGGGCGCCCGTAAATCGTCAAAAGCTTAGTGGGCAACATGTCGACATTTTCTCATTACTCGGTGCGAAAGACTTTATACGTGCTTTCAAGTTAGCAATAACAGCGTCCAAGAAGCTGGTGTATCGAAAACAGACGAAAAACTGGATTTTACAGAGCTATACCGCATTTCGATGGTTCGCCGTCAGAATCGCGCTTGAGAAACTCAGTATACAAAAGCTCGTGATTGCCGAGCATTACGATAGATGGGCTGTCCTAGCAGATAGAGTTGCCGCAGAAAAGAATGCCTCATTAGTTATGGTTCAGCACGGGGCGCTTTCTGGGTTGACGTTATCAGAACATGAAACCCAAGCAAGGTTGCCATTCCGCCTTGCACATCGTCTTTCCAGTGTGAAGCAACTTTTCGTTTATGATGAATCATCCCGTTCGATCTTTGCAACGGATATTCTATCGGCTGGATGCATTGCCAAGGGTGTGGCAGTCAACTATTTTCAGCCCATAATTGAACTCACTCGCTTTTCATCTAAAAATGCAGTCAGTATTCTATTTGTAGGGCACCCAATTTGTGAGGCTCTGCATATTTATATGTTTAAAGAGTTGAGCCGGGAATATAGCGTAAGTTTTTATTATAAGCCTCATCCAACCGCCGGTGTCAGTGACTCAGTAAGAAAACAAGGCTGGCATGTCATTGAAGGTCGAAGCTGTTTTCCCGAGGTCGACTTTCTGATTGCTTACCCGTCTACACTTGTGAGTGAGTATTCTACATCGGGCATTTCTGCGGTGCTCCATTCCATGAATCAGGACAAGGATTTTTCCGCTGGCCTTCTAGGGTCAGTCAAGTCAAAATTGGACGCGCTTGCTTGTGAAAAATTGGTGTGAGCATGGTTTTCTTTTTCTGGGGTGGATATGAGCAATAAAACGTATCAAATGTGTTCTCGCTGCATCATGGATAGCAGTGATCCACATATCCATTTTAATGACCAGGGATTGTGCGATTACTGCGTGAATTTTGATTCGGTCATCAAGCCAAACTGGCACCCTGACGAGCGGGGCTACGCTGAGCTCATGAAGCTGAGCGAAAAGATCAAGAAGGATGGTCAGGGTCGTGACTTTGATTGCATCATTGGTCTGAGCGGGGGCCTGGATAGCTCCTACGTAAGCTATATAGCCAAAGAAAAAATGGGTTTGCGACCGTTACTCTTCCACGTAGATGCTGGTTGGAATACGGATCAGGCGGTAGGGAATATCGAAAAGCTGGTCGATGGGCTGGGGCTTGACCTCTATACTGAGGTGATCAATTGGGAGGAGATGAAAGATCTGCAGGTGGCCTTTCTCAAGGCGCAGATTTCCGATCAGGATCTTCCCCAGGATATCGCATTTTTCTCTGGACTTTATAAGTTTGCTAAAGCACACAAGATAAAATATATCTTAACAGGTGGTAATTTTTCCACGGAATGTTGCCGAGAGCCGGAAGAGTGGGGTGGGTACCCCGGTATAGACAAGCGGCTCATCAAGGATATTCACTCGAAGTTTGGACGACGCGCACTCAAAACTTTCCCAATCGTGGATATTCTTTCCTATAAACTTTATTATCGATTCTTGTTAGGAATGAAAGTTGTAAAGCCGTTGAACCTGATTCCATATGTGAAGCAAGATGCTGAGAGCCTTCTAAGTGACTTGTTCGGGTGGAAGAAGTTTCAACATAAGCATCACGAGTCGCGGTTTACTCGGTTTTATGAAGACTTCTGGATGCCCAAAAAGTTCGGCTTTGAAAAGCGAAGGGCGCACTTTTCAAGCTTGATTATGACGGGGCAAATGACCCGCGATGCAGCAATTGCGCGGATTGCAAAGCCAGAGTTGGATGAGCAATTTTTAAAGTCTGAATTTGAATACGTGGCTAATAAGCTAGATCTTACAGTAGATGAGTTGCAAGCGATATTTGATGGGGAAAACAAAACCTGCTCTAATTATAAGAGCAAACGGTTCTTGATTGGGCTCGGTTCACGTGTGATGAGTGCTATTGGCCTGGAGAGAAGATTGTTCAGATGATCACGATCATTGATTATGGATTGGGTAATATTCAAGCTTTCGTGAATGTGTACAAGCGACTGCACATTCCTGTTGCGGTTGCTAGGTGTGTTGATGATTTTGAGGGGGCGCAAAAGCTCATTCTGCCCGGGGTAGGTGCATTCGATCATGCCATCGAGCGCTTGAACGCATCGGGGATGCGACCGGCACTTACGGAATTTGTCCAAGGTAGAAAAGTCCCGGTTCTTGGCATTTGCGTTGGGATGCAAATTCTCGCCGACTCCAGTGACGAGGGTACCTTACCTGGCTTAGGGTGGGTGCCTGGTAGCGTTCGGTCCTTCAAGTCGATTCCCAATTTAAAGGATTTGGCTCTTCCTCATATGGGGTGGAACGATGTTAGCCCGACGACAGGCTCAGCGCTCTTCAAGGGATTTGAAGCGGAAGCGCGTTTTTATTTCCTTCACTCATACTTTTTTGATTGCGTTGATCCAGAACATGTTGCTGCGACTTCTTCTTATGGTCTGGATTTCAGCTGCGCGGTCAGGGCCGGAAATGTATATGGCGTCCAATTTCACCCCGAAAAAAGTCATCATTTTGGGGTGGGCTTATTGAAAAATTTTGCGGAGCTATAACATGCTGAGGCCGAGAATAATTCCGTGCCTTTTGATCCAGGAAAGTGGCTTGGTCAAAACGGTCAAATTCAAAGATGCCAAGTATGTCGGTGATCCTATCAATGCCGTTAAAATATTTAACGAAAAGGAAGCCGATGAACTGATTGTCATCGATATCGACGCCACTGTTACCGGTGCAGAGCCCAATTACAAGCAGATAGCCAATCTCGCCGCCGAATGCCGTATGCCACTTTGCTATGGCGGTGGAATTCGGACAGCTGATCAAGCTAAGAAGATAATTGCGCTGGGGGTTGAAAAAGTGGCTATCAGCTCAGCTGCCCTTGATAATCCCCACCTTATTTCGCAGATTGCTGAGGAGATCGGTAGTCAGAGCGTCGTAGTGGTTCTGGACTACAAGCCCCGTTTACTTAGTAAAAATCACGAAGTTTGGACTCATAATGGTAAACGCAATACGAAGCGTAACGTATTGGAAGTTGCGGTCGAGGTTGAGAAGCTTGGCGCAGGCGAGATTGTATTAAATTCGATCGAGCATGATGGCCGGATGAAGGGTTACGACGTCAGCCTCGCGCGAAAGCTTCGTGAAACAGTGCATATACCCATCACGGTGCTGGGTGGCGCGGGTTCGCTTGAAGATATGCGTGATGTCGTAGCTGCATGTGGGGTTGTGGGCGTCGCGGCGGGAAGCCTCTTTGTATTTAAGGGGCCTTATCGTGCCGTATTGATCAGTTACCCGTCGAGCCGTCAGAAAGACGAACTTATTTATTCAGCATTGCGATCTGAATGATTCATTCGCCGTCGCACGCATTGATTCAGGACTTAACTTATGTTTAGCGGAAGAAAACTACTCATCTCGGGTGGTACAGGTTCATTTGGGAATGCTGTCCTAAAGCGTTTTCTCGAGACCGACATTGCTGAAATTCGTATTTTCAGTCGGGACGAAAAGAAGCAAGATGACATGCGTAAACGTTATGCCAATTCCAAACTTAAGTTTTACATCGGTGATGTCCGAGATTATCAAAGCGTCCTGAATGCAACGCGAGGCGTTGATTATATATTTCATGCGGCCGCACTCAAGCAGGTTCCTTCCTGCGAATTTCACCCGATGGAGGCAGTAAAAACTAACGTCATCGGTACTGATAACGTTCTTGAAGCCGCTATTCAGAATGAAATCAAGCGAGTGGTTTGTTTGAGTACTGATAAAGCTGTTTACCCTATTAATGCGATGGGTATTTCCAAAGCAATGATGGAAAAGGTGATGGTTGCAAAGTCGCGAAACGTCGATGAAACCAAGACAGTTATTTGCGGCACGCGCTATGGAAATGTAATGGCGTCGCGGGGGTCCGTTATACCATTGTTCATTGAGCAAATTCGGGCGGGCTTGCCGTTATCGATTACAGACCCAAACATGACACGCTTCATGATGACGTTGGCAGATGCAGTAGATCTAGTTTTGTACGCCTTTGAGCATGGCAATAATGGCGATTTGTTCGTGCAAAAAGCTCCAGCCGCGACAGTCGAGACCCTTGCACGTACCTTGACCGTGATGCTTGGTAAGCCGGAGCACCCTATTCAGATCATAGGCACACGACATGGTGAAAAGCTTTACGAGGCGCTGCTCAGTCGAGAGGAGATGGCCTGTGCTGAAGACATGGGCCAATATTACCGCGTTCCGCCAGACCTGCGCGATCTCAACTACAGTAAATATGTTGAGCAAGGTGAGGAAAAAATCTCCAGCACGGAAGATTACAACTCGCACAATACGGTACGATTGGATGTCGAGGGAATGAAAAATCTTCTTCTTAAACTGGATTTCATGCTCGCAATTCAGCGTGGTGAACACGCTATTCCTGAGGAATAAGGCATGAAAGTATTGGTCACCGGTGCAAACGGATTTGTAGGGAAAAACCTTCTTGCGCATCTTCGAGTGCGGAGCGACATCCAGATTTTCTCATTTTGTCGGGAAGACAGTATTGAACAATTGAGGTCGCTGGTTTCTGAAGTGGATTTCATTTTTCATTTAGCCGGAGTTAATCGACCACAAGATCCGGAGGAGTTTAAGGCGGGTAACACTAACCTGACACACGATTTAGCCGATGCAATCATAGCGAGTGGCCGTCAAATTCCACTGTTGTACACCTCCTCAATTCAGGCTGAGTTGGATAATGCATATGGCAACAGCAAGAGAGAAGCGGAGAAAGCCTTAGCTGAGCTTTCGGATAAGTATGGTTCAGCTGTTTATCTTTTTCGCCTTACCAATGTATTTGGCAAGTGGGCAAAACCAAACTATAACTCCGTTGTAGCGACCTTTTGCCACAATATCGTCCATGGGTTGCCTATTGAAATAAATGACCCGGGCGCGTTGGTGAACCTAGTATATATAGATGATGTTATCGAGAAGTTTTTATCCGTTATGGATGGACGCTATCTCGGTCAAACCTTGATCAAGGTAGAGCCGCAATATTCGCTCACAGTTGGTGAGCTATCAGTACAACTGCATGCATTTCGTGAAAGCCGATATACCATGGTAACCGAACCTGTCGGTACCGGACTGGTGCGAGCGCTTTATTCTACCTACCTGAGTTATTTGCCGACAAAAAAATTTACTTATGAGGTCCCCAAGTATGGTGATCCCCGCGGTGTTTTTGTAGAGATGCTCAAGACCCGTGACGCGGGTCAGTTCTCCTACTTTACTGCTCATCCGGGAATTACGCGCGGTGGTCATTATCATCACTCGAAGACCGAAAAGTTTCTGGTGATCAAAGGGAACGCCTGTTTTCGCTTCCGCCATATTATGTCTGGTGAGTTTTATGAGTTATTTACCACGGGAGACAAGCCTGAGATCGTGGAAACCGTGCCTGGATGGACCCATGACGTAACCAACGTGGGAGCTGAGGAAATGATCGTTATGCTATGGGCGAACGAGGTATTTGATCGCGAGAGGCCGGACACTTTCGCGCTTCCAGTCGGCACTCAGCCGTAAACCTAGCCATGAAGAGAGCGGTAATGAAAAAACTCAAGATTGTCACCGTCGTTGGCACCCGACCCGAGATCATTCGTCTGTCTCGGGTCATGGCCGCGCTGGACAAGCACTGTGACCACGTACTGGTTCATACCGGGCAAAACTATGACTACGAACTAAACGAGATTTTTTTCCAGGATCTGGGCATTCGCAAGCCCGATCATTTTCTCAACGCGGCTGGTGCCAGCGGCGCTGAAACTATCGGAAACGTGATTATTTCGGTCGACCGAGTCCTTGCAGAAGTTGCGCCTGAAGCCATCCTGGTTCTTGGGGACACCAACAGCTGTATGGCGGTGATCCCCGCAAAGCGGAGAAAGATACCCACTTTTCATATGGAGGCGGGAAATCGCTGTTTTGATATGCGCGTTCCAGAGGAGATTAACCGTCGTATCGTCGACCATACTGCGGATATCAATCTCACCTATAGCACCATCGCTCGCGATTATCTGCTGCGAGAGGGGCTAAATCCGGATATGGTTATCAAAACCGGCAGTCCGATGTTTGAGGTTCTTAACCATTTCCGGGACGGCATTGAATCATCTGATGTGTTGGAGCGTCTGTCACTGGCTTCCGGTAATTTTTTTGTAGTCAGCGCACATCGCGAAGAAAATATTGATTCGGATAAAAATTTCCTCAAGCTGGTTGACGTGCTGAATTCCGTCGCCGCTCATTATGGATTGCCGGTTATCGTTTCCACACATCCTCGAACGCAAAAAACGCGTCGACGCGATGGGGGTGACCTTTCACGAGAATGTTCGGTTGCTCAAGCCGCTCGGCTTCAAGGATTACAACAAGTTGCAAATTGAGTCGAAGGCGGTTTTGTCAGACAGCGGTACTATTAGCGAAGAGTCTTCAATCTTGAATTTCCCGGCGCTCAATATTCGCGAGGCCCATGAGCGCCCTGAGGGCATGGAAGAAGCTGCCGTAATGATGGTCGGGCTGGAAGTAGAGCGAGTACTGCAAGGATTAAAAATTCTGGAAAGTCAAGATCGTAGTGATTTGCGAAGCCTCCGATTGGTAGGTGATTACAGCATGCCAAATGTTTCCGATAAATTGGTCAGAATTGTTCACAGCTATACTGATTATGTAAATCGCGTGGTTTGGAAACGGTATTGAGTCGAGATTCAGGAATGTCCAATAACAATTTAAGAATCTTGATCGTCTCTCAGTACTTCTGGCCAGAAAATATGCGAATCAACGATCTGGTTCGTGACTTTGTGGATAAAGGGCATGACGTAACGGTCCTTACAGGATTGCCAAACTACCCAGAAGGAAAAATTTACGATGCATATACATCTGACCCGGCTAAATTCACACAGTTTGGTGGTGCGAAGATAATCAGGATTCCGTTGGTGCCACGTGGTAAGCGAAGTATTAGCTTGATTTTAAATTATTTGTCTTTCTTTATCGGTGCATCATTTTTAGGCCCGATTAAGCTGAGGAAAAAGATTTTGATGCTATTTTCGTCTATGCCGTTTCACCTATCATGGCTGCTATTCCTGCGTTGGTAATTGGCAGATTGAAAAGGGCGCCGGTTTTCATCTGGGTTCTCGACCTCTGGCCGGAGACTCTCAAAGCTGTGGGAGTGGTGAAACACTCAGTACCACTTGCCTTGGTTGGCCGAATGGTATCTTGGATTTATAACCGAGCCGATTATTTGCTATTGCAGTCGCACGGGTTTTTCGACAACGTTAAAAAATACTGTACGAAAAAGATCGACTCCAGTCGTTTGCAATATTTTCCTAGTTGGGCTGAGGATGACTTTTCGTCCCCAGCGTCCATCGGCTCGAACTTGTTGCCGCGTGACGAGTCCGTCTTCACCATCGTATTCGCCGGCAACCTCGGTGAAGCGCAGGATCTTCCAGCTGTTCTTAATGCTGCTGAAATATTGACCGACGAGTTGCCCATCCGCTGGGTTTTTGTTGGGGATGGTCGCATGAGCGGATGGCTAACTGAGCAGGTCGAGTCGAGAAGCCTGAGCAATGTATTGATCCTGGGCCGTCATCCGCTGGAGGCCATGCCCGCGTTATTTGCTGATGCTGATGCGCTGCTTGTTTCCCTCAAAACGAATGACGTTTTCGAAAAAACGATACCTGGTAAGGTTCAGGCCTATTTGGCGTCGGGGCGACCGCTACTTGGCATGATCAATGGCGAAGCCGCACGGGTCATCAACGAATCTGGTGCCGGTCTCTCGTGCCAGTCAGGTGATGCCGAAGGTTTGGCACGCATAGCATTGGCACTAGCGAAGACGGAGCCAGAGCAATTGAAACTCATGGGCCTGGCGGGGAGAAGGTATTACGAAGCGAACTATTCAAAAACCGTTCTGTTGCAACGGCTGGAAAATATGTTCCGCGCTGCTACTTTGCGTAAGGTGACCAGGTGATGGCGCAATCCGTTTTAGTGACTGGGGTTACTGGGTTTGTCGGTGGCGCGATTCTTCGTCGCATAATCAGCGAAAATAAATACCCTGTAGTGGCGGCGCTGCGTGACCATTCTCCCTCGCTTGTTGAAACGATCGATACCGTGCGTTTTGCGACTTTGGATGGAGCGACTTCGTGGGAGGGATGCTTTGCCCATACGAGGGTAGTGATCCATTCTGCCGCTCGCGTGCATGTCATGAATGACACAGAAAGAGACCCACTGTCTGCTTTTCGCAAAGTCAACGTGGAGGGCACCATCAATCTCGCCCGCCAAGCATTTGCCGCTGGCGTCAGTCGCTTTATCTACATCAGTTCCATAAAGGTAAATGGTGAGGGTACCGCTGAGTCCCAACCGTATGAGGCAGATGACCTTCCATCGCCCGCAGATCCTTACGGTGTATCCAAGATGGAGGCTGAGATAGCCTTGCGCGAGTTGGCCGCAGAGACGGGGCGCGACGTTGTGATTATTCGTCCCGTGCTGGTTTACGGTCCTGGTGTCAAAGCTAATTTTTTGAATATGATGCGTTGGTTGGATAAGGGCATTCCCCTGCCATTCGGCGCTATTCGCAACCGGCGCAGTCTGGTGTCAATTGACAACTTGGTAGACTTGGTCCTGACTTGCGTTGAACATCCAGCCGCCGCTAATCAGACGTTCCTGGTTAGCGATGGCGAGGATTTGTCTACGACCATGCTGCTGAAGAAAATGTCGCAAGCTTTGAATGTTCCGGCACGCCTTGTGCCGGTTCCAAGCTGGGTACTGCAAGTCGGTGCTGGTTTGCTGGGTAAAAGAGCGCTTTCTCAACGCCTCTGTGGATCCTTGCAAGTAGATATATCCAAGACTCGTTCGCTTTTAGGCTGGGCACCTCCAGTTAGCTTAAATGCAGCTCTCAAAGCAACCGCGTTGCACTTTCGGGAACATCAAAAATAATGAACTACGGTTGGATGATTCCAGTTATTGCTGCGTTTTCATTTGTGTTGACTGCATTCCTTCGCAGATACGCGCTGGCTAAAAGCATTATTGATGTTCCGAATAATCGGAGTTCACATTCGATGCCTACTCCTCGAGGAGGCGGTGTCGCGATCGTCCTGGCATTTCTCGCCGCGTTACCATTTTTGGCGGGGGGCGAACAGGTGTCTTGGCAAATGCTGGTTGCGCTCGCTGGAGCCGGCGCTTTGGTGGCTGTCGTAGGGTTCATGGATGATCACAAGCACATCCCGGCACGATGGCGCCTCCTTGGACACTTCAGCGCCGCGATATGGGCGCTTTTCTGGATCGGAGGGTTACCGCCGCTGATCGTCTTCGGAGCGGGTGTGGATCTCGGACTTTCGGGGCATATCCTAGCGGCTGTATATCTCGTGTGGATGCTCAATCTTTATAATTTCATGGACGGCATTGATGGAGTCGCCAGTGTCGAGGCGATCTGTGTCTGTCTGAGTGCCTGCTTGTTATATTGGTTGGGCAATGTCGACAGTATGATCTGGCTTCCGTTGACACTCGCCGTCTCGGTCGCAGGCTTTCTGTTCTGGAATTTCCCCCCTGCGCGTATTTTCATGGGCGACGCTGGGAGCGGTTTTCTCGGGGTTGTGCTTGGCATTATTTCTCTGCAAGCTGCGTGGTCTTCTTCACAGCTATTTTGGGCTTGGTTGATTTTGCTCGGCGTCTTTATCGTCGACGCAACGTTTACATTGGTTCGTCGCATGTTCAGGGGAGATAAGGTCTACGAGGCCCATCGCAGTCATGCTTATCAGTTTGCCTCTCGCAGGTATGGCAAGCACCTGCCGGTAACCCTTGCCATCGGTGCAATTGATCTCTTTTGGCTTTTGCCCGTAGCCCTTTGCGTCATTCTTTTGGGGCTGGATGGGTTTACAGGGGTGATAATTTCATACGTACCGTTGATTTTTCTGGCGGTCAAATTTAACGCTGGGTCTCGCGAACTGGAAAGCTGATATTAGTTGATGAGCTCGGGTATTTTGGTCTTACGTATTTAATCTATCAGCAATCGAAGGCGCAGGGAGAAAGACGGGTGTTCGGAGGATTTTATGGATAATTTGCGAGCTTTCTTGTTGGGATTGTCCCGCCGGTATAAGCGTATTATACAGTTGACCACCGACGTGGTTCTGGTCTGGGCAGCCTTGTGGATGGCGTTTATCGTCCGTTTAGGTATAGATGAATTAATCGACCCGTTCTCGCAGCATCTGTGGTTATTTCTCAGCGCACCCTTGGTCGCAATCCCACTTTTCATCCGTTTCGGAATGTACCGTGCCGTCATGCGCTACTTTGGGAATGACGCCCTGATTGCTATCATCAAGGCCGTCAGTTTGTCGGCACTGATATTGGCACTAGTGGTATATGTGTACAGCAACCATCAGCGTGTGGTTCCCCGCTCCATTATCTTCAATTACTGGTGGTTGAGTCTGATAATGATCGGGGGACTGCGCTTGGCGATGCGTCAGTATTTTTTAGGCGATTGGTTTACTGCTGCTCAGCATGTCCCCTTTACTAATCGGGATGATGGTTTACCGAAAGTAGCTATCTATGGCGCCGGTGCTGCGGGTAACCAACTTGTTGCGGCACTACGCATGGGACGAGCCATGCGCCCGGTAGCATTTATCGACGATGACAGCACCATTGCTGACCGGGTTATTTCTGGGTTACAGGTCTATGAGCCGAAGCATATCCAACAGATGATCGACGCCACGGGAGCTCAAGAAATTCTTCTTGCGATTCCTTCGTCTAATCGTGGTCGACGTCGTGAGATTCTCAGTTTCCTGGAAGGCTTCCCGCTTCATGTACGTAGCATTCCGGGATTCATGGACTTGGCAAGCGGCCGGGTTAAGGTCGATGACATTCAGGAAGTGGACATCGCCGACTTGCTCGGACGGGATTCTGTGCCTGCACAAGCTGAGTTGCTGGAGCACTGTATTAGAGGAAAGTCTGTGCTGGTAACCGGTGCCGGAGGTTCAATCGGCTCAGAACTCTGTCGACAGATTTTGGTTTTACGACCTACGACGCTTTTGCTTTTCGATCATAGTGAGTTCAATCTTTACAACATTCTGTCAGAGCTTGAGCAACGTGTAGATCGAGAGTCGTTGTCAATAAAGCTCCTACCAATTCTTGGATCCGTCCGCAATCCGAAAAAATTACTCGAAGTTATGAAAACGTGGAGTGTGGATACCGTATACCACGCGGCCGCCTATAAACATGTGCCTATGGTTGAACACAACATAGCCGAGGGTGTACTGAACAACGTAATTGGTACGCTGAATACTGCCCAGGCAGCTTTGCAAGCTGGTGTAGCGAATTTCGTGCTGATCTCCACTGACAAAGCGGTTCGCCCGACAAATGTTATGGGAAGTACGAAGCGCCTGGCGGAATTGGTTTTGCAAGCGCTCAGTAGGGAAATCGCTCCGGTTCTATTCGGCGACACTTCCAACATATCCCGGGTGAATAAAACTCGCTTCACTATGGTGCGTTTTGGGAACGTATTAGGCTCCTCTGGCTCGGTTATCCCTCTGTTTCACCAGCAAATCAAGTCTGGCGGGCCATTGACAGTTACGCACCCCAAGATCACTCGTTACTTCATGACTATCCCCGAAGCCGCTCAGTTGGTTATTCAGGCTGGGTCTATCGGCCTCGGTGGGGATGTTTTTGTATTGGACATGGGCGAACCAGTTAAAATTGTCGAACTGGCAGAGAAAATGATTCATCTATCTGGACTAAGCGTTCGTTCAGAAAGAAATATACATGGAGATATGGCCATCGAGTTTACGGGGCTTCGTCCGGGGGAGAAGCTTTACGAAGAATTGCTCATTGGCGATAACGTCGTGGCGACCCAGCATCCAATGATTATGAGCGCTCACGAAGATTATTTGCCATGGGACGTATTGAAAGCGAAATTGGACGAGTTAGTTACAGCGGTTGAGAAAGACGATTACACGCGGGTTAGACAGCTGCTGCGTGATACTGTCAGCGGCTATTCGCCAGAAGGCGAGATTGTTGACTGGATATATCAGCAACACCGTCTGGAACCTGATACTCACCTGCGTTAAGCGTGTGTACAACTGATGATATTCGGAACTCTCTACGACAGTTTAATATCGTGTCTGTTTGACTGTTTCACCGCTAATTTTCGCAGGTCGTGATGGTGATTTGGGCTACATCCATGGCCATTTTGCTTCTCTACGTTATCTAAAGCGATTGCGGGTCAATATGGCTAATCTGTAAGCAGATCAGGTTTGTAACGTGTGCCTGAATGGGGATACAGTGAGGATGTGCGTTGTCTCAGCACTGGCGAGTGGTTCATAACTAAGTTGTTGACAGAACATTTCTGTCTTTCGCTGCCGAATGAAAAGGAAAGATCTTGGCGTTTTTTGAAAAAATACATTTTAGTGCTGAACAAAAATTCATTGTCTTAGCAGCTTTTCTGTACTCACTAATGCACGTCGGCATATTCTTCATTTCTGATGCGGTATATTTCGACGACTGGGTCGTTGTTGATTCTTCCAGTGAAACAATACTGAATATCTTCCAGCAAGCAGGCGCCATGTTTAATTTGGTTGGCTATCTACATGTCGGTTTTGTCAGTATGGGGGTGTGGAGTTATAAGTTTTTGACGTTTGTACTAATGGCGGTGGCGGGTCTTTTCCTCAACGAAGTGCTCAAGAGAAATGGCACGTTTGGATGTCAAACACGCTGGTGTGTCATCCTTCTGTTTTTGCTGCTTCCATTTAATATGGCGCGTGTGCCGCTAATCGACTTTCCTTATACAGCCTGCTATGTGATGTTTTTCGGCGCATGGCTGGCTATTGATCGATATCGAGTTTTGTCCGCCATTCTTTTTTTCTAAGCTTTAATACAAACTCGCTACTTGTTTTTTACGTGTTGCCGATACTCGATCTGTGGTATCGCTCTTCCGAGCGTCATTCTCTTTCGACGTTGATTAAAGTCGCGTTGGCACGCTGGGAATTAATGGTTATTCCGTTCCTGTTTTTTGGGGCGAAGTTCATGTTCTATCGGCCAGAGGGTTTTTATGCAGGATATAACCAGAGCTATAGTCTGAAGGTGATTCCCAGTATGGTCGCGGCTCAGATTAGAGATATTTTTGATTTGCACTTTAATAGTAGTGTCGTTCTAGCACTTTTTCCGCTTGTGTTTTTTTTATTGTGGAAATTATTTTCCTCGAATGGAAAAAAGCAGAACACCCTTTCGCATTTGTGGTATCTGGCGCTTGGGGGCATGGCTAGTGTTCTCGCTTGTTTGCCTTATTGGATTTTAGGCTATACCCCGACGTTCTCAGATTGGACGTCAAGATATCAACTTCTAATGCCGCTAGGCGCTGCTTTGTTAGTTTCTGCAGGGCTAATGCTTCTTCCTAAATTTTTTAAAGTTATCTCGCTTTCTATTGTTTTATCAGCATGCATTAGTTATGGGGTGAGCGGATATTATCATTTCTATATTGATTGGCAAAAGCAGCTTATTCTCCTTGATGAGTTCAGGAAAGATCCCGTAGTTTCTGAAGCCAACCTTATATTAATTAAAGATCGAACCAAAGACCTGGGTGCTTTCGGCCGCACATATCGTTTTTATGAGTGGAACGGTTTGTTGGCGCGCGCGTTGGGGGATGACCGTCGGTTCGGTTTGGAGTTGGGGGAAGTAAGTAAATACGCTAAGGGTGATTTTGATAAGTTTTTCGTAACTCAGTATAAGTCGGGCAAACATGTCCGCAGTGCTGAGGAGGCCGTTGCCATAGTACAACTGGATCTAAAGGCTGAAGATGGAGAGGGTCTATGGTCGCGCCTCGCCCCCAAAATCGCTTACAAATCCCGTATTCTTAGCAAAAAAGAATGGGTGGATCTGAGCTCCAGCGAGGCAGTGCCCCTATAAACTAGTCGACTAATACAGAGCTAAAAGGCTGTATTCTCAAAAATCGTTAGTCAGGCCGCACTGAGGTGAGTTGCCCTTCAGTACATCGATAACAGGGTGTTGTTGATGTACTGGTAGACCTACCTGTAGCCGGAGATGTGGGAATGGGCTCTGGCTAGCAAACTCCTGGCTTTCATGGAGTCAGTCGCTCTAGCGTGGCGTTCCGGTGATTAGTGAAGTGGTATTTAGTGGGAGGTCAAGACGATTGCATTTTTCCAAATTTCGTCGGAAAGAACAATCTGCTTTTTGCCACGCGACCACCATTTCAAGAGAAGCAGCGCATGAGCCTTATGCGGCCAGCATTTGAATCCGGCGATGACAGCGCTTGAGGTAAGCCATCGCCGGATGCTCTATGCTGAACTTGCAACGCAGGCTTAGGGGAATTCACTCATGTCGCGTGGTGGCTAAAATGAATCCTTGCAAGGTTCATGCATATTGTCTCAATGGCAATAAGCGCTAGTTGTTTCAAATGCGGTAAAGCAATTATTTTTTTCTCGCGACCATTAGAAGTGAGCCGCCAACTGGAATACGTATTCCCAGTTTCAGCAGGCCGAGCTCTAACTTCATGATCTTTTCCAGAGAGTAATTTAACCCGGCCGGGATCTTGAATTCGGCCATGGGATCGTAATCGCTGGTCCGTGCCCTGAGTCGCGACAGCCACATTAATGGTACAAGAAAACTCACGAAGGAGGTTGCGTATTCAACGTGAAGGCCCGAAGATTGAATCTTCTCGGTTAGTTCCGAGCGGGTATAGCGACGTACATGGCAAGCGTATTCATCGACTTCTGACCAGAGCCAGCGGTGTTGAGGAACGGAAATCAATAATGAGCCGCCTGTTTTCAGCGCATTGCTTAAGTTGTTAATTACTAACTGATCTTGCTCGATATGCTCGATAACATCAAACGCTCCAATGACGTCGTAGCGTTCACTATCAGTCATTTTTGTAGCGTCTAATTGGGAAAAAGTGGCAGAAGGCATTCTCTTTCGGGCATGCAGAAGGCCTTCTTCGAAATATTCCGAGCCGTAAATATCTGCTTTTGGATAGGCTTTACTGATCCCCTCCAAAACAAACCCGGTGCCGCAACCGATTTCCAGAAAGCTATCGAAGTGACCAACACGTGAAACGAGGGCCCATAAAAGCACCCGATTGCGCGCACGGAACCACCAATGGCCGGCTTCGGCTGCCGCAAGTGCTGCGAAGGTTTCTTCAGGGAAAGGAGTGCGTGCAGCAGTCATTCCTGGATGCTCCGAAATACAAAAAATTTGAACATGATGAAAAGAAAAGCAGCAACCGCAAAGATAGCTGCGGCCTGGATGATCTGATGTGGGTAACCTAACAGGTCAACAAATATGACTAGTATACCCAAGTTTAAAAGGTATCCAGCTATATGCACCAAAATATATCGGGTCCCCGACCCTAAAATGCTTCCTTTGTACGCAAATGTCAAACGACTGTTCCCGATGAAGCCGATAGTCGCGCCAACCACGTACAACATGGTCATGGACCATTTCGGGCTTACGCCGAGATGTGTCGTAGCGAGATAAAGCAGGTAGCCAACGCCATTAGTGGAGATTCCAATGATCCCGTATTTCATTAATTGTACGACCGTACGGTCAATCCATCCAATTTTGAAGTGCACTTTTTCCGCCAATACTCGTTCCCATTGAAAGGTTCACGGAAATTTGATGTGAACCCCGTCAGAGCCATTTTTCGCTGACTATACCTGATGCTGTTCCCTTAAAAACCTCGCGTACTGAGTCAATCTCCCGGCGATCACGGTGCGTCTATCTGCGCTTCGAAGAGGAGTGCGCAACTTAACTCTAGGTGCTCAATCGCTACGGTGCACATAGCCTCGATGAACTCGTCGAATTTATTGCTCATTTTCGTGTCCATAGGTCTTGCGAACTATATATAAGGGGCGTCGCTTGGCTTCTTGGAATATTTTCGCAATATAGAGTCCAATAATGCCCGTGCCAAGTATTATGGTACCTCCCAAAAACCAAATTGAAATCATAATGGAGGTAAATCCAGACAGCACGGTCTCGGGAAACAATAATTTTTCAACAAAAATTCCGAGTGCGAATACAATAGATCCTAGCCATATCAGTAACCCCGTCAAGAATAGCACCATCAGGGGAGCAACACTGAACGAAGCAAACGAATCAGCGACCTGCACGAGCTTGCGTGACAAGTTGTAGCTCGATTTTTGCAGTGCGATCCGCGGGGTTTTTATCAAGGGGATCGCGACTTGGGAAAAGCCTGCCCAAGCAAATGTCCCTGCTAGGTAGAGCACCCGGTCCTGGACGGTCAGAAGTGCTTCAACATACCTTCTTGTCATTAATCGACATGTCATCGGATTATGGGGAATCCTGACGCTTGACATGAAATTCAGCGCGGACCAGAAAATCTCTCCGAAGAAGTTTGATGTACGGGACGCCGTTCTTTGTTGCTGCACTCCATAAACGACATCCGCATTTGTATGGTCCATTGTTTCGGAAAACAGCTCTAGCCACTCAGGTTGCTCTTCCAGGTCACAGTCCATCAGAAGGACTCGCTCTCCCGTACTCAGTTCCAGTCCTGCAACTATCGCGGCATGGTGGCCAAAATTTCGGGATAAATCTACGACTTTGATGCTCGGATGCTGACTCTGCAGGCTCAAAGCCAATTGCAGCGATGTGTCAGGAGAACCATCATTTACCAAGATGATTTCGAAATTATCGCCAGCATTTTGTCGCGCAGCGGCAATGGTACGTTGGCAAAATTCTTCCAGAAACATGCTGGACTTGTATAGAGTGGCAATAATTGAAAGTTTCACGGATTTGTATGCTTCATATAATTTTTAGCGGATTCCCCGCAATTGAACAGCAGATCCAGAATCGATACCTCATGTGTGAAGTCTCCCCACAACTGAGGGTGGTCCTGATAGCCGGAGTAGTCAAACCAGGTTACTTTTATTCCCCGGTCAGAAAAAACATTCTTGTCCAAATAGCCTTTTGCCGCAGGGCCTGAAATATATTCGCTCGCCGCAGCTTGAGCACATAACTCAACCAGTCGCTCTGACTTTCCCTCTGTCAATGTGTAGTCCCAGGAATAAGTGACTTTTGTATTGATGTTCAAGTAGTTGCAAATAGATTGAATGAACGCGCAGTTGAGTTCGCTGAGATTGGTGTGTTGCTGATTCAAGTACAGTGGTTCGAGCCACGCAGCGACCTCGCGAAAATACCGAGATTTACCATAGTTGGAAGTTAGCGTTTTCCAGTGTTTTATCTGCCAGCGGTAATCGGGTATCTGGACATCCCTGATGCGTCGACTGATATTCTGACCGGTCGGTACGGTTAACCATTCAAGTCCGTTCGGGGTCTTAATACGATTGCGATTTCGCCAATCGTTTTTCGTGTATTGCATATCATCATAAATGATGAACTCATCCACGGCCGCGATCATGTCAAAATATCCCTTCCAGGGAATATAGTTTGATTGAAGAATTGCAATTTTCTTCACTGTGTACACTTCATCGAGTCGTTTTCCTCGATCCGGTCGATGTGAGTCACTAGACCCTCCCCCTGTGGTGTCCCCATTTTATGCGGTGATAGTTTGCGGGAAAAGATCATCAAGCACCAAAGGAAAATCCACATAAAAGGTTTGTGTGGCGAAAATCGGCTCACCCCTTTGAGTTCAAGCGGTTGGCATTAGCGAGCCTAGCTCCCGACCTGCGCCACTAAGAGGATGGGGTCGGATTTCCGTCAGTGATCCGGAAAATTGAGAGCCCATATTTCACACAATCGGTAACCTACGCATTTTTGACAGGCTCCACCCATCACCTAAATTTGAGGAGCAGCTTGGGAAAAGCTGCGTTCTCAAATCAATGCCATGGAGCTTCAATTATGCGTACAAACTACTTCCAGTCGCTCATGCTGGTTCTGCTCGCCACTGTCTGTGGTGCTACGGCTTTCGCTGCACCCTCCAATAAACCCGAAACGGTCAACGCTCCCCTTGTCATGGAGATTTCATCCAAGACCTTGTCCGAAAAAGTCGACGTGAATCAAGCCGACGCCTCGACATTGCAACAAGAGCTGGCTGGAGTGGGGGAGGCCAAAGCTCAGGCGATCGTTGCCTACCGTGATGCCAATGGTCCTTTCTCCTCAGTGGACGAGCTGCTCGAAGTCAAGGGAATAGGCAAAGCCATCCTAGATAAGAATCGCGAGAAGCTCGAGGCGAACTAAGCTAGTAACCCTGCGCCATAAGGCCGGTCATTGACCGGCTTTTTGCAATCTCGCATGGGTGCTAAGCGCGCCTTTCGTCTGCATTGAGAAAATTACAGCTATCATATGCAAATTAAATTATGCCTATAATGATAGCGTTCTCCGCAGGCAGCTGGGCCAGCGATCATATGTTTTCTTTCACGCATCTTCAGGAGCACGGTCATGAATTCTCCCCAGTTTCAGGGCATAGCTGTCGTCACTGGCGCTTCGTCAGGCATCGGCGCCTTCTACGCTGAGCGCCTAGCAGCGCGCGGTTTTGATTTATTGCTGGTGGCTCGTGATCAACAGCGAATGGACGCCGCAGCTCACAAGCTCAGATCAAGGCATGGCGTTCAGGTCGAGGTATTGAAAGCCGACCTGACCCAAAAAGACGACGTGCTGAAAGTTGAACAACGTTTGCGCAGCGACTCCAGTATCAGCTTGTTGCTGAACAACGCGGGCGTCGCGGCGGATGGATTGCTCGCCAATACCGACCTTGATCAACTGGAGCGGCTCATTCAGTTGAACGTCACGACTCTGACGCTCCTGGCCTCAGCGGCAGCTGCGAATTTCGCCAAGGCTGGTCGAGGCACGATCATCAACATTGCTTCTGTGGTGGCTTTGTTTCCAGAACGCTTCAACGCTACCTACAGTGCGAGCAAGGCTTATGTGCTGAGCCTTTCGCAGTCACTGAACGCCGAGCTCGATGGCACCGGTGTCAAGGTGCAAGCAGTATTGCCAGGCGTGACGCGCACCGAAATCTGGGAGCGTTCTGGTATTGACGCGAGCCACATTCCGGCAGACATGGTCATGGAGGTGGAAGAGATGGTCGATGCGGCGCTGGCAGGTTTGGACCAGGGCGAGTTGATCACGATTCCTTCGTTGCCGAATGTTGCTGATTGGGACGCCTTCGTCGCTGCGCGTTATGTAATGGCGCCAAATCTTTCCAGGAACAAGGCTGCCTCCCGATACAAGTGAGGCGCCATCCATCGGCTGGAGGTAGTTGTTGTATGAGTAATATTCGAGTGGTTGTTACGGGTATGGGGCTGGTGTCGCCTCTGGGTTGTGGTGTCGATGCGGTTTGGACGCGTCTGCTGGCCGGATGCTCTGGCATAAAGCGTTTGCCGGATGAAGTGGTCGCGGATCTGCCTGCGCGCATTGGCGGTGCCGTCCCGACGTTGGCTGATGATGCGCAGGCTGGGTTTGATCCCGACTTGGCGACACCGCCCAAAGAACAAAAGAAGGTGGACCGCTTCATCCTGTTTGCTATGGAAGCCGCACGTCAGGCGGTTGAGCAGGCGGGGTGGCATGCGCCAACCGATGAGACCCAGGAGCGTACCGCCACCATCATTGGTTCGGGCGTGGGTGGTTTTGGCGCAATTGCTGATGCGGTTCGCATCACTGACAGCCGTGGCCCGCGTCGTTTGTCGCCGTTTACCATACCTTCTTTCCTGGTCAATCTGGCTGCCGGCCATGTATCGATCAAGCATGGTTTCAGAGGCCCTTTGGGTGCTCCGGTAACGGCATGCGCCGCCGGGGTGCAGGCGATTGGTGACGCGGCGAGGCTGATTCGGTGCGGCGAAGCGGATATTGCTATCTGTGGAGGGGCGGAGGCAGCAATTGACCGTGTCAGCCTCGCTGGATTTGCCGCTGCACGCGCCTTGTCCAGTGGATTCAACGAGACTCCCGAACGTGCGTCGCGCCCGTTTGACGCTGATCGTGACGGCTTCGTGATGGGCGAAGGTTCAGGCCTTCTGGTCATCGAATCTCTCGAGCATGCTCTGGGTCGTGGTGCGCAACCGCTGGCGGAACTGGTCGGTTACGGCACCAGCGCGGACGCCTATCACCTGACTGCTGGTCCTGAAGATGGCAGCGGTGCGCGGCGGGCGATGTCGCTTGCCTTGGCCCAGGCCGGTATCTCCCCTGATCAAGTGCAACATCTCAACGCGCACGCCACGTCGACGCCGGTTGGGGATCTGGGTGAGTTGGCAACGATCAAATCGTTGTTCGGTGCGGACAACAAGATCGCCGTGACGTCGACCAAGTCGGCTACCGGGCATCTGCTCGGCGCTGCGGGGGGGATTGAGGCAATTTTCACCCTGTTGGCACTCCGCGATCAGGTCGTGCCGGCCACCCTCAATTTCGATCACCCGGACCCGGAAGGCGACGAAGATGGATGCTCGTTATAACAACCGGTACGGGAAAAAGGAGTCGTTGCTCGTGCTCCCTTGGCGGGTTTGGGCGGCGGGGTTCGGCAACGGTGGCGGCGGCGGCGTGTTCAAACGCTGGCGTTCAAATATCGTCCAAGTGTTTGAGAGGTAACCTGGGAAGGTAATCCAGGTCTTCCTCATTCCGGTGGGGCCGTTGGGTTTCTCTGACATGCAAGGCAAAACCATGGCAGCTCAAACCCATGGAGGGGGGGGGGGGGGGGGGGGGGGGGCCAACAAGTGTATAATGACATGCAAGTGTTGGCAGCATCCCATCACCAAAAAAGAAAAAAAGAAAAGCCCTACTTGCCCCTCATTATTTGTTCAACCTTGCTTTCAGCATCCCAGATCAGAAGAAATTTGGCCATCCGCACATAGACCAAATTCCAGGTATGGTCATTATAATCTCTCTCTCTCTGCATAGAAGACGACTAGTCAGATGAAAAGAAAGGCAAAATCTAAATTCCTCTGGAAGAAAAGATGGTGGCTATCAGTGACAACTCTGGGGGGGGGAGGGTAGGTTCTTTTGTTTGGGGAGAGCCGGGAGGCCGTGGCGGCTGTGTGCACACATCAGTTCCCTCTCGCGCTGCCCTGCAGGCTTTTTTTTTTTTTTTTTTTTTTTTTTTTTTTTTTTCCTCCTCCCCCCCCCCCCCCCCCCCCCCCCTCAGTTCGTCTTAGGGTGGGGTACAGATAGGCTGTTCTTTTGAATTCCTACCTAAACTGAGACACAGCATTCATCTGGCAGTTTGGGGAACTAGGTCTATCAAATCCTGACAGGAAAATTAAACATGGTCTTCTGGAAATAAATGCCATTCATGTGTTTGGAGGCAGTGGTCTGCCCCTGACTAGCCTGCATTTTAATCCACCATTAGCACTTCATCTTGACAATAAAATAGATGTGAAAACGTGGTGACCACTTCTTTAAAAAAAAAAAAGAATTTCAGATTATTCTTTTTTTTTTTTTTTTTTTTTTTTTTTCCTCAGTGAAAAGAAAAAGAAAACCCAAAACAAAAAAAAAAAAAAAAAAAAAAAGAGCAGACATGAAGAAATTCTTGGCTCCGCGGGGGGGGGGGGGAAATCCCTCTGCAACTGGTCTGTGCAGGACACCATCATGTTCAGAAAAGGTTATAGTATCAGCTTGCAAACCCCCCCCCCCAGCCCTTTTTTTTTTTTTTTTCTTCTTCTGATTTTTTTTTTTCGTGGATAATCAGAAGCCGCCCAGAGTTACAGACTCCGCCCGGGGGGGGGGGGGGGGGGGGGGGCTCGTCCAATGCAAAGACTGCTTCCCTCCTGCAATCTGGACACCCCCCCCCCCCCCCCCCCCCATCTTTTTTTTGGGGGGGGGGGGGGGGGGGGGGGGGGGGGGTCATGCAAAAACAGATTTGCAAGAAAGTTCATTTTTTTTTTGCAATTCAAGGAAATAATCTTATTTTTTTTAGACGTTCGTGGAGGGGACACCGCGATGCTGGAGGCAGGCAGTGAAGCACATTCATTATTCAGCATGTCCTGCAGTATAATAATGACGATGGGGGTGTGGGTGCAGGCTGTGGGCACTCAAACCCCTCTCCCCAATTTGATGCTGAGAGACTATTGATAGGGGAAGGAAACTCCGCCGAATCTGAAGACACCTCTGATCTTCAGTAATGAGTCAGTGAAGGATAACATCTTGGACTTTTTTTTTTTTTTTTTTTTTTTTTTTTTTTTTTTTTTTTTTTTTTGAGATGGCTCTTCCTTTTTTTTTTTTTGTCTTTGTTTGATATGGCAGTTTTACTTATACAAACAGCCAGCCCAGTCATGCAGCTACTGTGTTGCTTCTATGCAGGAATGCAGGCCTTTGCAGGCTCTGTGCCACGTGGAGATGCCCCTCTGGCAGTGACAGAGCAGTCCAGCCTGTGGACGCGGCCGTCTCTGAGGCCTTCGTTTTTTTTTTTTTTGTCCTTGAAATCTAATATGTATCTTGTATCCTTGCAGTAGGATAACATTTTGATCTAATCTTCCCCGCTCCTTCTTCTCAGTCCCTTAACCGCTGATGGCGCTTGACGGGAAGGTAATCCCCTGCATAACACCATATTGCCTGCCCCCCGCCCCCCCCCAAACATTCTGCCTTTGTCGTCAGGAGGACAGCTGTGCCAGCTGTGGAGATCAGCTGTTGCCCCCAACATCATTCTGGGACCAGCGACCAAGGTATCCTCCTACAGCCTTTTTTTTTCGGCCTTGAAAATCAGACATCATTGGTTTTAATCCTTGCCCCACAGTGAGGCAGTGGCTACCATTAAGTGTGGGGGGGGGGGGGGGGGGGGGGGGGGGGGGGGGGGGGCGTTGCCCTGCAGTGCAAAAAAAAAAAAAAAAAAAAAAAAAAAAAAAAAAAGGCCGTCTGTCATTGCTTCCTCAATAGTTTTTCACACACACACTTTTTTTTAAAAGCCAGTGCTTTTATTCTATTATATGGCTGCTTGTAAAAAAAAAAAAAAAAAAAAAAAAAAAAAAAAAAAATGATATCATTTTATTAGGAATGAAAAAAAAAAAAAAAAAAAAAAAAAAAGAAAGAAAGAAAGAACTGGATAAATGCGAATGGGGGGGGGGGGCGCATGATCAAAACCTACCGAGCCCATTGGAGGAGCAGCCATGAAAACAATGAACAGTGAGAGAGAGAGAGAGAGAGAGAGAGAGAGGAAGAGAGAGAGAGAGAGAGAGAGAGAGAGAGAGAGAGAGAGAGAGAGAGAGAGAGAGATCATCTTATCTGGCCTCCCCCACATGGGGATGCTACTGATGAGGATGAACTTTCCACCATCAGACAGATCACTGGGTGTGTGTGGAGCATGAAACCATCATCGTGGAGGAGTTTCATCGAATGCATCGCAGAATCATCCATGCACCTTGTGATGTTGTGCTGAAAAGCGAAGGACGAAGGTTGGTTGAAATTCATAGGAGGATCTGTGCATTGCCCTGTTGTATGAAGAACAATGATGGAGAGAAGCGTCTGGGACGCGATAATCAAAACCTGTCAGAGGACCAGTGATTCCAGACACAATCCAACGTAGAGTCGTTGTCAGCAGGGGTTTGCGTTGTTCTGTGATTGAGGGGAATAAATCAAAGTGTGGGAGGAGCCTGCTTCACAGAAAACCTGGACAACGACGTCAGCATGAATTAATGCCTATCGGAGGCGGCACACACACTCATTCATAGACGGATGGGGGGGGGGGGGGGGGGGGGGGGGGGGGGGGGGGTGAGCATACACACACAATTCGGAGGATATGTGATAAGAAGGGATCATTAGGCGGCATAGCATCCCAGCGGTCTTCTGCTAATCAGGCAGACATGACGCCTTCTGGTTTGTCCGTGCCTGGTGTGGATGGGCTCTCAGTGCAGTGGACATGGGCAGGCAGTGCTGCAAGCTGGAAATCAATGGCGCCGCTGGTCAGAGTGGTGGGCAGTCCTGTGGTTTCGAATGTGACCGAGCCATCTTCAGTGTGGAGGAGAACATCCCAGCGGAGGTGCCAGTCCAGGGCCCATCGCATCTGACATCAATGTCATGAGGGGACCTTTGTGATTTGTGCCTACCAGCTTGTGAGTCAAACCACCTTCACCTTCCCCTGAGTTGGATGGGTGCAGTTCTGGACTGTCCCTTGCCCTGGGCATTGCCCTTGGTGCATCACAGTCTGATTTCCCCAGATCCGCCGCGGCTGTCCTGGCTGTTCTCAGCAGCTGACATGGGTGACATGAGAGAGAGGGGAGGAAAAGCCGGAAAAGCTTTCTGCGTGGATGTGGGAGGAAGGAAATTATCAGATTGGACCTTCCCCAGCTGCTGGAGACAACCCCAGTGTTCTGTCCTTTTCTTTATGGTTGATAACTGTGATGGTCCCGTGGTGCCCCATTACAGTTTTTTTTTTTTTTTTTTTTTTTTTTTTTTTTTTTTTTTTTTTTTTTTTTTAATTGAGTGTTCTCTTCACATTGGGCATTTTAATACCTTGTTTCTTGTTTTTTTTTTTTTTTTTTTTTTTTTGGAAACTCAGTCTGGACTTTTTTTTTTTTTTTTTTTTTTTTTTTCTTCATTAAAAAAAAAAAAAAGGGAGGGGGGGGGGGGGGGGGGGGGGGGGGGGGGGGGGGGGGGGGGGGGGGGGGGGGGGGGGGGGAAAGAGAGAGAGAGAGAGAGAGAGAGAGAGAGAGAGAGAGAGAGAGAGAGAGATGCAGTCTGAGACAGAAAATTAACCACCCCCCCCCCCCCCCCCCCCCCCCCCCCCCCCTTTTTTTTTTCTATTTATACGGGGGGGGGGGGGGGGGGGGGGGGGGGGGGGGGGGGGGGGGGGGGGGGGGGGGGGGGGGGGGGGGGGGGTGTGTGTGCACAGGTATAATCCAAATGTGAATTTTTAGAAAAGGGCTCACTGCACACACTAAGGACTGCTTATTACACCCTTCTTCATGACCGGAGGGGGGGGGGGGGGGGGGGGGGGGGGGGGGGGCGATTGAGGTGTTCCTTTAATAAGGAAAATCCCAGCGATGCCGAGATTTTCCTCCTTTGACAACCACTACTAAACGCACTAGTAACAAACAAACCAATAGGTGCATTTATATTCAGCGATCCTGCGCATCCTTGGCATCCGCTGCCGCATTGCGCTCCGCAACACGCTTGCGCTGCTCATCGGTCAGTTCGACCTTGTTGGCCGTATCGCGCAGCATCATCAAACCGCCGACGATCGAGCCGATTGCAACGACCAGAATCAACCAGGCATACCAGGGCATGGGAATCTCCTTGAGTGCAGTTCGGTTGGCAGTTTTGCCAACCGATCCTGCTTACCACTTTGAGCGATTTATTTTCGCAGTGGTTCCATTCTATGCCTGATCTGCCGGTTGCACCTGCCGTCAGTCAAAGTCCGGTCAACATGGCGTCCGTGGGCGCATCCGCGCGCAGTTGCGCTGTCAGCATGAAGTACACGAATCCCACGGCCATGAAACCGAGGAAAATCAGCCCGATCAACGTGTTGAACCAGGCCATTGCCACCAGGCACACCACCGCCAGCACCAGGGCAATGATGGGCAGCAGGGGGTAGCAGGGAGCACGGAAGGTGCGCTCGAGGTTGGGTTCGGTTTTGCGCAGTTTGAACAGGCTGAGCATGCTCATGATGTACATGACGATGGCGCCGAACACGGCCATGGTGATCATCGCTGCCGTCAGTGTCATGCCACCGAGGTTGATCAGGCCGTCGCTGTAGATGGCGGCGATGCCGACCACGCCACCGGCGATGATTGCTCGGTGCGGCGTCTGGAAGCGCGACAGTTTGGCCAGGGATGCCGGCAGGTAACCGGCGCGGGCGAGGGCGAAGAACTGGCGCGAGTAGCCGAGGATGATCCCGTGGAAGCTCGCCACCAGGCCGAACAGGCCGATCCACACCAGCATGTGCAACCAGCCGGAGTTTTCGCCGACCACGGTTTTCATCGCCTGGGGCAGCGGGTCGTTGATGTTCGACAGGGTGCGCCAGTCGCCGACACCACCGGCGAAGAACATCACGCCCATTGCCAGTATCACCAGGGTCAGGATGCCGCTGATGTAGGCCTTGGGAATCGTGCGTTTCGGGTCCTTGGCTTCTTCGGCGGCCATGGCGGCGCCTTCGATGGCGAGGAAGAACCAGATCGCGAATGGAATCGCCGCGAACATGCCGGCTATCGCGGGGGCACCGAACACATCGGAACCGGCCCAGCCATTGAGGGCGAAGTTGCTGAAACTGAAGGCCGGTGCAACCACGCCCATGAACACCAGCAATTCAGCCACGGCGAGCACGCACACCACCAGTTCGAACGTGGCGGCGAGTTTGACCCCGAGAATGTTCAGGGTCATGAACACCAGGTAAGCGCCGACTGCGGCGTGTTTCGGATCGAGCGCCGGAAACTGCACGTTCAGGTAGGCGCCGATCGCCAACGCGATGGCCGGTGGCGCGAAGACAAATTCGATCAGCGTCGCCAGCCCGGCGATCAATCCACCTTTTTCACCAAAGGCGCGGCGGCTGTAGGCAAAGGTCCACCCGCGTGAGGAATTGCGGTGGTCAGCTCGGTGAAACTGAAGATGAAGCAGGTGTACATGGTGGCGACCATCAACGAGGTCACCAGGAAGCCGAGTGTGCCGGCCACGCCCCAGCCGTAACTCCAGCCGAAATACTCGCCGGAAATCACCAGCCCGACCGCGATGCCCCACAGGTGGAGCGTGCCCAGCGTGGGTTTGAGTTGTGTGTTCATGCGTTTCTCCCTGGACGGTTGGAAAGCTCTGGGGAGGGCGTGTGCAGTGGGCGTGCCATTTTGCGAAAGCGCGTCGTAAAGCGTGGAAAGCTGTCGTATCGGGGATGTTCGCTGCTGGATGTACTGTTTTTGTGCATCAGTTGGGGGCAGCGGTGACTGTGCCGGCCTCTTCGCGGGCAAGCCCGCTCCCACAGGGTTCTCTGATGATCACAAATCTTGAGTACACCTCGATACTTTGTGGGAGCGGCGGTGCGACGGTTCGACTTGCCCGCGAAGAGGCCCGTCCTGCCTCCACAGAGCCCACTCTTTACACTTTCTTTATGCCCCGCCACACCCCTCGATCTCGTTCCTTTACAGCCTCCCTCCTGACAATGACTGCACACGCGGCAATACGCCGTTACACGGAGAATTTCCATGAGCGTTCTGGACGGAGTGTCACTGCTGCTGGCAGTGGGGCTGTTCATTTATCTGTTGGTTGCGCTGTTGCGCGCGGACCGGAACTAGGAGCGGCTATGCACAGTTATGACTATTGGCTGATCCTGGCCTTCTTCGCCGTGGTGCTGATACCGGCACCGTTCCTGGGGCGTTTCTACTACAAGGTCATGGAAGGGCAGCGCACCTGGCTGACGCCGGTGCTGGGGCCGGTGGAACGCGGCTGTTATCGTGTGGCCGGGGTCGATCCGCATGCCGAACAGAGCTGGCAGAAGTACACCCTGGCCTTGCTCGCGTTCAATCTCGCGGGTTTTTTGCTGTTGTTCTTCATCCTGTTGTTTCAGGACCATTTGCCGTTGAACCCGCAGAATCTGCCGGGCCAGGAGTGGACGCTGGCGTTCAACACCGCCATCAGTTTCATGACCAACACCAACTGGCAGGCCTACAGCGGCGAGGCCTCGCTGAGCTACCTCAGCCAGATGGCCGGCCTCACCGTGCAGAACTTCGTCAGCGCCGCCACGGGCCTGGCGGTGCTGGTGGCGCTGTGTCGCGGGATTGGTCGCAAGTCCGCGCAGACCCTGGGCAACTTCTGGGTCGACATGACCCGCGCCACCCTCTACGGCCTGTTGCCGCTGTGCCTGCTGCTGGCGCTGTACCTAGTGTGGCAGGGCGTGCCGCAAACCTTCGCCCAGTACGTCAATGCCGTGACGATGCAAGGCGTGGATCAGGTCATCCCGCTTGGCCCGGCCGCCAGCCAGATTGCGATCAAGCAACTGGGCACCAACGGCGGGGGCTTCTTCGGTGTCAACTCGGCGCACCCGTTCGAGAATCCGACGGCGTGGAGCAACCTGTTCGAGGTTGCATCGATAATCCTGATCCCGGTGGCCCTGGTGTTCACCTTCGGCCACTACGTGAAGGACCTGCGCCAGAGTCGCGCGATCATTGCCTGCATGTTCGCGCTGTTCCTGATCGGTGGGGCGACGTCACTGTGGGCCGAGTACCAGCCTAACCCGACCCTGAACAACGTCGCCGTCGAACAGACCGCGCCGCTGGAGGGCAAGGAAGCGCGCTTCGGCACCACCGCCACCGTGCTCTGGTCGGTGACCACGACAGCCGCCTCCAACGGTTCCGTCAACGCCATGCATGACAGCCTCAACCCCCTGAGCGGCATGGTCGCGCTGGTCAACATGATGGTCGGCGAGGTGATCTTCGGCGGCGTCGGCGCCGGGCTCTACGGCATGTTGCTCAACGTGTTGATCGCGGTATTCCTCGCCGGCCTGATGATCGGCCGCACCCCCGAATACCTCGGTAAAAAGCTGCAAGCCAAGGAAGTGCAACTGCTGGTGGTGACGCTGCTGGTGATGCCGGTGGGCGTGCTGGTACTTGGCGCGATTGCCGCGACCCTGCCCGGGCCGGTGGCATCGGTGAGCAACCCCGGCGCGCATGGCTTCAGCCAGCTGCTTTACGCCTACACCTCGGCCAGCGCCAACAATGGCTCGGCGTTCGGCGGCTTTGGCGCCAACACCGCGTTCCACAACCTGATGCTGGGCCTGGGCATGTTGATCGGCCGCTTCGGTTACATCCTCCCGGTACTGGCCCTGGCTGGCAGCCTGGCGATGAAGAAAACCGCCCCGGTTGGGCAGAACAGCTTCCCGACCCACGGTGCGCTGTTCGTCACCCTGCTGACCGTGACCATTTTGCTGGTGGGCGGCCTGACCTTCCTGCCGACGCTGGCACTGGGTCCTATTGCTGAACATTTGAGTATGGGCTTCTAAGCCTCTCTATTTAGGAGCAGCATCATGAATATGCCTGCTGTAAAACCCGCCGCTGCCAAGGCGCCGGAACACGCAAAAACCGCGATCTCTGCGTTATGGCGCCCGGCGCTGATCCAGGCCTTCGTCAAGCTCGACCCTCGTCAGTTGCAGCGTGCACCGGTGATGTTGGTGGTCGAACTGACGGCGGTACTGGCCACCGTCCTGTGCTTCATCCCTGACAGCGCGGTGCCGACGTTCGTCGCCGCGCAGATCGCCCTGTGGCTGTGGTTCACCGTGCTTTTCGCCAACTTTGCCGAAGCGCTGGCCGAAGGTCGTGGCAAGGCTCGCGCCGACAGCCTCAAGGCCGGCAGCGAAGGCCTGAGTGCCCGGCGTAAAAACGCCACTGGCACGTTTGAAGTAGTCCCAGCCGCGCGATTGCGCAAAGGTGACGTGGTGCGGGTCGAGGCCGGGGAAATGATCCCCGGTGACGGCGAGGTCATCGAAGGCATTGCAGCGGTCAACGAAGCGGCGATTACCGGGGAGTCCGCGCCGGTCATCCGCGAGTCCGGCGGCGACCGTTCCGCTGTGACCGGCAACACGCGGCTGGTGTCCGACTGGCTGCTGGTGCGCATCACCGCCAACCCCGGCGAGTCGACACTGGACCGCATGATCGCGCTGGTCGAAGGCGCCAAGCGCCAGAAGACCCCGAACGAAGTGGCGCTCGACATCCTGCTGATCGGCTTGACCCTGATCTTCCTGCTAGTGGTCGTGACCCTGCAGCCGTTCGCCCACTTCGCCAACGGCAGCCTGCCGCTGGTGTTCCTGGTGGCGTTATTGGTCACGCTGATTCCGACCACCATCGGCGGCCTGCTGTCGGCCATCGGCATCGCCGGCATGGATCGCCTGGTGCGCCTGAATGTGATCGCCAAATCCGGTCGCGCCGTGGAAGCGGCGGGGGACGTGCATGTCCTGCTGCTGGACAAGACCGGCACCATCACTTTCGGCAACCGTCGTTGCGCGGCGATTTATGCAGCGCCTGGCGTGACCGCGAGGGATCTGGCTGAGGGCGCACTGTTTGCATCGCTGGCGGACGAGACGGCGGAAGGCAAATCCATCGTCGAATACCTACGCAATTTGCATCCACAGTCTGAACCGGCCCCCGAGGTACTGACCGTCGTGCCGTTCAGCGCCGAGACGCGCTTGTCCGGGGTCGATTATCAAGGGCACGTGTATCGCAAGGGCGCCGTGGATTCGCTGCTGACGTTCGTGGGTCAGAAACGCGCTGATCTGGCGCCAGCCCTGTCCCGTGAAATCGACAAGATCGCCCAAAGTGGCGGCACGCCTTTGCTCGTGTGTGTCGACGGCAAACTGCTCGGCGCCATCCACCTCAAGGACGTGGTCAAGCCCGGCATCCGTGAGCGTTTTGCCGAGCTGCGCAAATTGGGTATTCGCACCGTCATGGTGACTGGCGATAACCCATTGACCGCTGCGGCGATTGCGGCGGAAGCGGGTGTTGACGACGTGCTGGCCGAAGCCACGCCGGAGAAAAAACTGGCGCGCATTCGTCATGAGCAGAATGACGGTCGATTGGTGGCCATGTGCGGCGACGGCGCCAACGACGCACCGGCCCTGGCCCAGGCCGATGTCGGCATGGCGATGAATGACGGCACGCAAGCCGCGCGCGAGGCGGCGAACATGGTCGACCTCGACAGCGACCCGACCAAGTTGTTGGACGTGGTGCAGATCGGCAAGGAATTGCTGGTGACCCGTGGTGCGCTGACGACGTTTTCCATTGCCAACGACGTGGCCAAGTACTTCGCGATTCTGCCCGCGTTGTTCGCCTCGATCTACCCGCAACTGGGCGTGCTCAACATCATGCAGTTGAGCAGTCCGCAGAGCGCGATCCTGTCGGCCATCGTGTTCAACGCGTTGATCATCGTGGTGCTGATCCCACTGGCCCTGCGCGGCGTGCGGGTGCAGGCTGCAAACGCGGCGGCACTGCTGCGACGCAACCTGTTGATCTACGGCCTCGGCGGGATCCTGGTGCCGTTCGTGGGCATCAAGGCGATCGACATGTTGCTGACGGCGTTGCACCTGGTCTGACCAACTCCACCCCCCTGTAGGAGCGAGCTTGTCGAGGCGTCGAACCGTCGCGATGGTCGCCAACGATGACGCTGGCAGCCTGACACCCTGCGGTGTTTGAGACACCATCGCGAGCAAGCTCGCTCCTACAGGATACATTCGAGAGGGAATTAGAAATGTCCACAATGATACGTCCGGCCCTGAGCCTGCTGGTGTTGATGACACTGATCACCGGTGTCGCTTACCCCCTGGTCGTCACCGGTGTCGCCCAGATTGCATTCCCCATTCAGGCCAACGGCAGCCTGGTACACGACGCCGAAGGCAAGGTGCGCGGTTCGTCGCTGATTGCCCAGGATTTCGTCGGTGACGCCTGGTTCCATCCACGGCCTTCCGCCGGTGCCTTCGCCACGGTGTCGAGCAGCGCGAGCAACCTGTCGCCGAGCAACCCGGCACTGGCAACGCGGGTGATCGACGAGGCCGGTAAACAGTTGGTGCCAGGACAAGGTCCGGTGCCGCTGGCGCTGCTGACCACTTCGGGCAGCGGCCTCGATCCACACTTGCCACCGGCGGCGATTGCCTATCAACTGGCGCGTGTCGCGCAGGCGCGCAATCTGCCAGTGTCGACGTTGCAACAGTTGCTGGAGGCGCACATCGAGCAACCGTTGGTGGGGCCGCCGGTGGTGAATGTGTTGGCGCTGAATATGGCGTTGGAAAAACTTTAAATCTGTGTTGACGCCATCGCGGGCAAGCCCGCTCCCACAGGAGGCGGTGTCGTTCACAAATTTTGTGTTCAACACTCAACCTTGTGGGAGCGGGCTCGCTCGCGAAGGCGGCCTCAAAGACACCTCATCAACATCAGAAAAAACGAGACCCCAGCATGAGCAACTCCGGCCGCGCCGACGCCCTCTTAGCAGACCTGCCCCGCGACGGCCGTGGCCGGCTCAAGGTGTTCCTCGGCGCGGCACCCGGCGTGGGCAAGACCTACGCCATGCTGCAAGCGGCGCACACCCAATTGCGCCAGGGCGTGAAAGTCATTGCCGGCGTCGTCGAAACCCACGGTCGAGCCGAAACCGAAGCGCTGCTCGGCGGCCTGCCGCAGCAGCCGCTGGTGCGTTCGCAATACCGTGGCGTGATGCTCGAGGAAATGGACCTTGACGGCTTGCTCGCCGCCAGGCCGAAGTTAGTGCTGGTGGACGAACTCGCCCACAGCAACGCCCCGGGCAGTCGTCATGCCAAGCGCTGGCAAGACATCCAGGAACTGCTTGCCGCTGGCATCGACGTGTACACCACCGTCAACGTCCAGCACCTGGAAAGCCTCAACGACCAGGTGCGCGGTATCACCGGCGTGCAGGTTCGCGAGACCTTGCCCGACTGGGTGCTACAGGAGGCCTACGAGCTGCTGCTGATCGACTTGCCACCCCGGGAGTTGCTCGAGCGCCTGCGCGACGGCAAGGTCTATGTGCCGGAGCAGGCGAGGGCGGCTATCGACGCGTTCTTCACCCAGACCAACCTCACTGCCCTGCGTGAGATGGCGATGCAAACCGCAGCGGCCCAGGTCGATAATGACCTGACCCAGGGTTATCGCCAGCTCGGCCAGGCTGCGCCCACCGTGCGCGGTCGGCTGCTGGTGGGTGTCGACGGCGATGACCAGGCTGAGCGGCTGGTGCGCCATGCCAGCCGGGTGGCCCAGCGACGGCACCTGCCGTGGAGCCTGGTGCATGTGGACAATGGCCGGGTGGCCGACGAGCAATCGCGACTGCGCCTGCAAAGCGCCCAGCAACTGGCGGAGCGACTGGGCGGCGAAGTGGTGTTACTGCGCGCCGGTGAAGTGGCGAAAACCCTGATCCAGCATGCGGCCGAGCGGCGTGCCAGCCTGGTGCTGGTTGGCCAGTCCCGGCAGCGCTGGCGTCGGCGGGTGTTCGGTGGCGGCCTGGCATCGCGCTTGCTGCGCGATGCCCGTGGGCTGGAAATCAACGTCCTCGACAGCGACCACACACAGGATCAACCGCGCTTGCGGTCGCCGCGTTCGCTTGTCTGGTTCGACTATGCGCTGGCGGTGTTGGCGACGTTGCTGGCCAGTGCCCTGGCCTGGGCGGTGGCCAGTGTCCTGCCGTTGCCGAATATCTCGCTGGTGTTCCTCGCCGCGGTGCTGCTGGTGGCGGTGCGCAGCAGCCTGGGCCCGGCGCTGGTGTGTGCGGCGCTGTCGTTCCTGACCTATGATTTTTTGTTCATTCCGCCGAATTTCTCCTTGAGTATCCAGCGCGAAGAAGACGTGCTGACCTTGCTGTTTTTCCTGTTGATGGCAGCGCTCACCGGCAACCTCGCGGCGCGCCAGCGTCAACAATTGCAGGCGCTGCGCGACACCCAGGAAGAGACCAGCGAATTGCTCGACCTGTCGCGCAAGCTCACGGCCGCCACCGACCGCCAGGCCGTGGTCAGCGCCGCCGCGCAGCATCTCGACGGCTGGCGCGATGCGCAGGTGTGCCTGCTCAATCGCGATGGACCGGCTGCCTGGAAAGTCGAGACCGGCGGCCCGCTTGAATTCACCGAGGCCGAGCGTGCGGCTGCGGACTGGGCCTGGCAACACGACCAGCCCGCGGGCGCTGGCACCGGCACGTTGCCGTTCGGCCGTTGGTGGTGGTGGCCGTTGTCCGTGGACGATGGACCGCTGGCGCTGTTGGGTGTCTGCGCCAAGGAGGGCCAGACGCTGAGCGGGCAGCGCCGACGTCTGTTGACCGCCTTGAGCCAGCCACTGGCCCAGGCCTTGGCGCGTGCACAACTGGCACAAGACCTGGAGGCGGCGCGTCTTCACGGTGAAACCGAACAACTGCGCAGCGCCTTGCTCGCCTCGGTGTCCCACGATTTGCGGACGCCGCTGACCGCCATGCGCGGCAGTATCGACAGCTTGTTGGCGTTGGGCGAAGCAATCCCGCTCCAGGACCGTCGCGAACTGCTCGAAGGCACCCGCGATGAAGCCGAGCGCCTGGACCGTTACATCCAGAACCTGCTGGACATGACTCGTCTGGGCCACGGTGCGCTGAAGCTGGCACGGGACTGGGTGGCGCCGGCCGATATCGTCGGCAGTTCGCTGAGTCGCCTGCGGGCGGTACTGGCGCCACTTCAGGTGAGCGTCGATGTGCCGGCCCAGTTGCCGCTGCTGTACGTTCATGCGGCGCTGATCGAGCAGGCGCTGGTCAACGTGCTGGAAAACGCCGCACGTTTTCTCCCCTGCACGGTCGTCTGCAGGTGCAGGCGGGTGTGAAGGAAAACGAGCTGTTTTTCTCGGTCAGCGATGAAGGGCCGGGGATTCCCGAGGCTGAGCGGGCGAAGATTTTCGACATGTTCTACACCGCCGCGCGCGGGGATCGGGGCGGGCAGGGCACGGGCCTCGGGCTGGCGATCTGTCAGGGCATGGTCGGCGCCCATGGCGGGTACATCAGCGTTGGAGACGGCATCGAGGGGCGCGGTACTTGCATCGCCCTGCACCTGCCGTTGCAGGAGCAACCTGCCGACGAAGACGAGGGCTGAGCCTTGAATCCTCAAGCCAGAACCCGCAAGCCTGATACTCTTCGGATCTCCCCATGCCGCGACCGCCAACCATGAGCCAGACCACGACCATCCTGGTCATTGACGACGAACCGCAGATCCGTAAATTTCTTCGCATCAGCCTGGCTTCCCAGGGCTACAAGGTCCTGGAGGCCGGGACCGGCACCGAAGGCCTGGCGCAAGCGGCACTGAGTAAACCCGACTTGCTGGTGCTCGACCTCGGCCTGCCGGACATGGACGGCCAACAGGTACTGCGCGAGTTTCGTGAATGGTCGACGGTGCCAGTGCTGGTGTTGTCGGTGCGTGCCAGCGAAGGACAGAAGGTCGAGGCGCTGGATGGCGGCGCCAACGACTACGTGACCAAACCGTTCGGCATTCAGGAATTTCTAGCCCGGGTGCGTGCGTTGTTGCGTCAGGTGCCGGCGGGGGACGCTCAGCAGGCAGCACTGAGCTTCGGCCCGCTGACCGTGGACCTGGCCTATCGCCGGGTGTTGCTCGAGGGTGTGGAAGTGGCGTTAACCCGTAAGGAATACGCAGTGCTGGCGCAACTGGCGCGGCATCCCGGGCGAGTCATCACCCAGCAGCAGTTGCTCAAGGACATCTGGGGGCCGACCCATACCGAAGACAGTCATTACCTGCGGATCGTGGTCGGGCATCTACGCCAGAAACTGGCCGACGACCCGACCCGGCCGAGGTTTATCGTGACCGAGGCGGGCGTGGGTTATCGGTTGTTGGGGCAGGGGTAGTTTACAGTTTTGTATTGATTGCACTGGCGCTATCGCTCCCACATTGGTCCTGTGTACACAGTTCCCCTGTGGGAGCGGGCTTGCTCGCGAAGAGGCCGCGACAGCCACCCCAGAACCGTCAGGACTCGCGCTCACTCTCATACCGATCCAACGTGTCCCGTGCAATCTCCCGCCCCAGCGCGATCAACTCCGGTGCCTTGTAGAACTCGAAAAACCGGCACACCCGCTTCGGCACGTTGATCAGAATGTCGGGTGGATAACCGGCGATCTTGTACTGCGCCAGCGACGTCTGCATCACTTCGAAGCTCTGGTTGATAAGGTCCAGCAGGGACGCCGGCCCGACGTTATCGATGATGAACGAGCCGGTGGCCGATTTCGGTGCGCCATCGCGCTCCGGAGCGGCCGCCGGTTGCTGGGCTTCGGGTGCGGCGGATTCGATCCATGGATTGATCTCGGCGGCCTCGGCGATCAAGGCTTCTTTCTCGAGTTGCAGCAGCTTTTCCGCCTGCTTGCGCCGGAACGGCATTTTCGAACCCACCGAACTCATCAGGTTGTCGAAACGTGTGCGGAAGGCGGCGGGACGCTGGATCACCGGCAGTTTGTAGTGACCCTGGTTGGTCGAGTTGAGGTTCACCGCGATGATCAAGTCGCAATGGCTGGACACCACCGGCACGATCGGCAACGGGTTGAGAATGCCGCCATCCACCAGCATGCGGTTGCCCTGCATGACCGGGGTGAACAGGCTGGGAATGGCGGCCGAGGCGCGCATCGCCTGGTGCAGGCAACCTTCCTGGAACCAGATTTCCTGCTGGTTGGTCAGGTCGGCGGCCACTGCCGTGTAGGGAATGCGCAGGTCCTCGATATTGATCTCGCCGACGATCTTGCGGATCTGCCCGAAGACCTTTTCCCCGCGAATCGCGCCGAGGCGAAAACTGACATCCACCAGGCGCAACACATCCAGGTAGTCCAGGCTTTCGATCCAGTCGCGGTATTCATCCAGTTTGCCGGCGGAATAGATCCCGCCCACCACTGCCCCCATCGAGCATCCGGCGATACAGGCAATGTCATAGCCACGCCGTTCGATCTCCTCGATGACCCCGATGTGGGCGTAACCCCGCGCTCCCCCGGAGCCCAGTACCAGCGCGACGCGCTTTTTCATGAATCGCCCTCGTCTGTCCAGGCTCAACAATGCACCCATCAAGGGGGGCGCTTCAATCGCCGGAGTCGCTCCACCCCCTGAACGCGTCGTTTTTTCGACACTCGATGATGGCAGATGGTTATTCTTACCAACGCTAGAGTTTCAGCTGCAGGCCAAGGCACTTTTCACGTGTGGCAACGTCTTAGCAGCACGACTGTTTCCAATATCGAGGAGTAAATGATGAAAGCGTGGATCTGCGTGCCGATGATTGCCCTGGCACTCGCTGGTTGTGCCGGTAAAACCGCTTATCGTGAGAGCTGCGGGAGCCAGATCGATGCCGCGTGGCATGAGCTGGACCTGGCCAAGGCCGAAGGCTTTGCCGGTACGGTCAGTTACTCCAAGGCGCTGTCGCTGCTGACCGGGGCCAAGACCCAGCAGCAGTTCGAAGCCTACGAGGGCTGCACCAGCAAGGCGGAAAAGGCACGCTTCTACATTCGTGAGTCCCGCGCGGGCCGTTGAGGCATGATGCAGGATTGAGCCTGGGATGCAGGGAGTAAACGATGTCTGCTTTGGTTGATCGGTTGGTGGCCCATGTCCTGGGTATCGAGGTCCGCTTGTTGGCCTGTCAGGCGCGTTTACAGGCGCGCACTGACCCCGAGGCGCTTCACGATCTGCGCACCACGGTTCGCCGTTTGCGCAGTCTGCTGCGGCCGTTGCGCGGTTTGCCGGGGGTCGAGCAACTGGAAGAGGCGGCCTCCCGGGTCGGCCAACTGACCACACCACTGCGTGACCGCGAAGTGCTGGCGGCCTATCTGGTTGAGCACAACCAGCCCGAGGCGGCACGGCGGCGCATGGCGCAGATGGCCCAGGCGTATCCGGCGGTGGCGGCGAGCACCGAGCTCACGCAGTTACAGACTATCCTCGCTGCCTTCCCGCGTTTTCTGCGCGCAGCGCAACATCAGGGGTTACTCAAGGGGTTGCGCAGGCAGATCGAGAAACGCCTGGCCAAACAGTGGAAGATACTCGATGAGGCCCTGCACGATCCGGCGCATGATCGCCACCGCCTGCGCCTGCTGATCAAGCGCGTGCGCTACGGCATAGAAGCCTACCCGGAACTCGATCGCCTGCCGAAACCGGCCTTGCCCAGACTCAAGTCTGCACAGGGCGCCCTGGGTGACTGGCACGATGCCTGGCAATGGCTGGCCCGCGCCGAGGAAGAGGCCGATCTGCAACCGTGCGTGGCCGCGTGGAAAACCACCCTGGCCGAGGCCGAAGGCCGTGCCGACAAGGTGCTCGATAAACTCAGCAAGGCCTGCTTCAAATCCTGAGTCGAACACCGCCCCCACCTGTGGGAGCGGGCTTGCCCGCGATGAGGCCAGCACTTGCAACATCAATGTGACTGACCGATCGCTATCGTGGGCAAGTCGAATCGTCGCACCACCGCCCCCACAGGGGCGGGTTGCGCAGACAGATCGGCCCATCTGTCAGTGATTTTGTCCGGAATAAACCCTGTGCCAGCCCCCGGTGCTCGCTAATATCCCTCCATCCTTTTTCGGTTCCTGAGGTCCTCATGCGCTTTTCCGATCTGCTCGATGCCGTCCGCAGCCAGCCGTTGGAGCTATCTATCCCGGCCGAATGGGCGCAGGGCCGGGCCAGCTTCGGTGGGCTGGTGGCGGCGCTGCAATACGAAGCCATGCGTGCGAAGGTCCCCGCCGATCGTCCCGTGCGGTCGCTCGCGATCACCTTTGTCGGGCCCGTCGAGCCAGAAGTGCCGGTCCGTTTCGAAGTCGATGTGCTGCGCGAAGGCAAGGCCGTCAGCCAGGTACTGGGGAGGGTTGTGCAGAAGGACCAGGTCGTGACATTGATCCAGGGCAGCTTCGGCGCCTCGCGGCCGTCCGAGGTGGCGGTGGCCGCCACGTCTGCTCCATCGATGAAGCACTGGGACGAGTGCCAGGAGCTGCCTTACGTCAAGGGCGTGACCCCGGAGTTCATGCGCCATCTGGCGATGCGTTGGAGCGTGGGCGGTCTGCCGTTCAGTGGCAACAAATCCCGCGAGATGGGCGGCTGGGTGCGCTTGCGTGGGGACGTAAAGGAAGAGGCGGTGAGTGAGTCGCACATCCTGGCACTGGTCGATGCCTGGCCACCGTCGCTGTTGCCGCACCTGAACAAACCGGCGATGGGCAGCACGCTGACCTGGACCATCGAATTCGTCCAGCCGTTGCTCGAGCTGAGCACACTGGACTGGTGCAAATACCTGGTTGAAATCGAACATGCCGCTGACGGCTACGGTCACGCGGCGGCCAAACTCTGGAACGTGGACGGTCAGTTGATCGCCATGAGTCGGCAGACCGTGACGATTTTCGCCTGATCAGTTTCGACGGTGGCGTTCACGCCAGGCGCGCCACCAGCCACCGCTGAGTAAAAAACGCGGAAAGGTCAGGAACTGCTCGACCATTAAACGCGACACCGCGTCCTTACGATCACTGAATGGCTCGGAGGCTTGCGCCTCCAGACTGTGGCCGTGGCGTTGCAGGCCCAGGGCCGCCAGCAAGCCGATGACGCCAATCGCGAAATTCGCAAAGTTCAGGCTGAACACCCCGGACACCATCAGCAAAAATGCCACGATGAACAGCGGCACGGCAATCAGGTGCAGCACCAGGTTGGTCGGGTGCTGGTGGTTGCCCGGATACGCGCGCCATTGCCAGGCGGGGAGGTTGGGGTGACGTTTGCCCATGATGCCGATCCTTAATCCATGTTGAACATGATTGAAGAATAGGCGTGGGACGGGAGGGGAGCGAATCGAGGTTGGCTATTGGGGTGATAGGCGGTCATGTCTTGGATAGGTGTTGACCGGGTAGGCACCATCGCGAGCAAGCTCGCTCCTACAGGGAGGGCGGGTTCCACTGTAGGAGCGGGCTTGCCCGCGATGCGGTCTCAGAGCTTCAGCTGACCAATCGCCTTGCTCAACTCCCCAGCCAGCGCCGCCAGCTCATTACTGGTCGTCGCCGAATCCACCGTTTGCTGCACGGTATTCTCGGTCACATCACGAATACCCACCACCGCACGGTTCATCTCTTCGGCCACCTGGCTCTGCTGTTCCGCAGCCACGGCAATCTGCGTGTTGCTTTCACGCATTTGCGCGACGGCGCCGGTGATCTCCACAAGCGCGGCTCCGGCTTCCTGCGCCTGTTGCACGCAATCGTCGGCCTTGTACGAGCTTTCCTGCATGAAGTCCACGGCATCCCGAGTGCCGGCCTGTAGCGCCGAGACCATCAGCGTGATCTCGTCGGTGGAAATCTGCACGCGCTTGGCCAGGTTGCGCACTTCATCGGCCACCACGGCAAAGCCACGCCCCATTTCCCCGGCGCGGGCCGCTTCGATGGCCGCGTTCAATGCCAGCAGGTTGGTCTGCTCGGCGATGCTGTGGATCACGTTGACCACACCGTTGATCTTCTGGCTGTCCTCGGCCAGGCGCTGAATCATCTCGGCGGTCTGTTGCACGCCTGTGGACAACCCGGCAATCGACTTCTGCACACGAATCACCACTTCCTGGCCACTGCCGGCCAGGGTGTCGGCCGATTGCGAGAGGTCGCGGGTGGCGCCGGCGTGTTGGGCGATGTGGTGCACGGTGGCGGTCATTTCATTGATGGCCGTGGCCGCCTGGTCGGTTTCGCTTTGCTGGCCGAGCATGCCGTGTCGCACCTCGTTCATGCTCGAGGCCAGGCGCGCCGCGCCGACATCGAGCTGCCGAGCGGTGTTGGCCACGGTGTTGACCACCCGCTGATAACCGGCCTGCATCGCGTTGAATGCGCCGGCCATCTGGCCGACTTCGTCGGAGCACGCCAGCGGCACCCGTGCGGCTAGATCGCCGGTTTTCTCAACGTGCAGCATGACGTCTTTCAAGGTGTTGAGTTGGCTCAGCAGGAAGCGGATCAGCAACTGCGAGGCGCCAAGCATCGCCAGCATCAGGATGAACACCGCCACCGCGTAGTTGACGAAACGTTCGCCGAACACCTGGACCAGGCTCGGGCCGTGGGCGATCACGGCGACGCGCTGACCATCGGTGCGGGTCAACACCTCGGCACCCATCAACGGGTTCTCACCAAACAGCGGCATCGAATGGAATTCGACCCAGCCGTTGGCGTCCGTCAGTGCCTGGACGGGTTGCCCGTTCAACACAGGCGCCTGGCCACGGTTGAAGGTCAGCAGGTTGTCGTTCTTGGGCAACGCCTGCCCGGCCGGCCAGGCGGCGAGCAATCGCGCCTGGGCCTGGGCAGATGCCTGAGAAGCGTGGCTGCGGGCCTGCTGCTCGAGCTGTACGGCGTACAACACCAGCAACAATGTCGTGACGAAGGCGACCGCGTTGACCGCCCAAAATTTATATTTCAGCGAGATATTGCTAATCCAGGCACCCATGGAGGTTTTCTCTGATAGCGGAAACAGCATTGGCAAGGTGCCAGCATTGTGCCGCATACCGTGCCGTGGATGTTGATATGCGTCAACCTTCCCGTCGTCGCACCCGCCCAGCGATGAACGGCGTAATGCGCTATTCTTCGCGCCTTCAAAATTCCCTCGCTACAGGACATCGCCCCATGAAAGCCGCACTCGTCGAACTCATCAGCAAAATCAGCTCCGGGTGCATGGGCGAAGACGAAATTCTCAAGATCGCCGATGAGGCTGCGCAAGCCTACGCAGACCCCGGTGCTTTTCTGGCAGCCAATCCGGACATCAACTACGACGACACTTTCCCGATTCCATTGGGCGAGTGGGTCGCGGTCGGCAGCCTGCCGGAAACGGTGCTGTTCCAGGCTGACACTTACATGGACCTGTTTGCGCAGATCGTCGCTTCGTTCGGCCCGGACGTGGCGTTCAACATCAAGCCCAAGCAACTGGCGAAGACCGAGGCCTTGACCGCGCTCAATCGCATCCAGGTGCAGATGGGCAGCATGAACAAGGAAAATGGCGGTTACACACTGTTGAATTTCAGCCAGTTGCTCGACGACGAATTGCAGGTGGTGCTGGTCTACGGCAACGACGTCCCGCGTGTGCTTGAACTGTGCGCTCAAGTCGGCATCGCTGCTGCACCATCCCTCGAAGCATTAAAAGTGGCGATCCACGTTTAATCGAATAAAACGGAACCCTGGCAATGGCCGACTATTCTAAGAGGCACACCACTCTTAGTAGGGAGCGACACCATGGGTTCAACGTTCAATGGCGTGATTGGCCTGATCATTCTTGCCCTGGACATCTGGGCCATCATCAACGTGCTGAAAAGTGGCGCCAGCACCGGGATGAAAATCATCTGGGTGCTGCTGATCCTGCTCCTGCCGGTTCTGGGCCTGATCATCTGGGCCATCGCCGGACCGCGAGGTAATGTGCGGATCTGACACTATTCCCACGACACCACCGACCCTGTAGGAGCTGGCTTGCCAGCGATGGCAGCGGTGCGATCTGTCTGAATGACTTCAGTGAAGCCATCGCAGGCAAGCCAGCGCCTACAGAGGTTTGGTCCAGCCATCAACAGAGGTTCGACCTGTCATCTTGCGCAACGTAGAATGCGCGCCTTTCCATTACGGGCGGGTCACCGTCCGTTGCAACCCGCATTCCTCGGAGCACTTCCCATGACCACTATCCCGACAGGCGAGTACCTGGAAACCCTCTACGAAGGCTACGGCCAGCGTTTTCGCATGGAAAAACTGCTGCATGAAGTGCGCACCGAACACCAGCACCTGGTGATTTTCGAAAACCCGCGCATGGGCCGGGTCATGGCGCTGGACGGCGTCATCCAGACCACCGAAGCCGACGAGTTCATCTACCACGAAATGCTCACCCACGTGCCAATCCTGGCGCACGGTAACGCCAAGCGCGTGCTGATCATCGGCGGTGGCGACGGTGGCATGCTGCGTGAAGTGACCAAGCATCGCAGCGTCGAGCACATCACCATGGTCGAGATCGACGGCACCGTGGTGGACATGTGCAAGGAATTCCTGCCGAACCACTCCAAAGGTGCGTACGAGGACCCACGCCTGAACCTGGTAATCGACGACGGCATGCGTTTCGTCGCCACCACCACTGAAAAATTCGACGTGATCATCTCCGACTCCACCGACCCGATCGGCCCGGGCGAAGTGCTGTTCTCGGAAAACTTCTACCAGGCCTGCCATCGCTGCCTGAACGAAGGCGGCATCCTGGTAACCCAGAACGGCACGCCGTTCATGCAGATCGAAGAAGTCAAAACCACTGCCGGGCGCCTGCGCAGCCTGTTCCCGGACTGGCACTTCTACCAGGCCGCAGTGCCGACCTACATCGGCGGTTCGATGACCTTCGCCTGGGGCGCGACCAACACCGCGTACCGCAAACTGTCTCGCGAAACCCTGCAACAGCGCTTCGCCGGCAGCGGCATCGTCACCCGCTACTACAACCCGGAAATCCACCTGGGCGCTTTTGCCTTGCCACAGTACGTCCTGCAGGCCGTGAACAAGCCAAGCAACGACTAAAGGCTTAAACACCCCCTGTAGGAGCGAGCTTGAACTGGCCTAATGATTTTGGACACTTCAATCGGGCGCTATGATAGCGCCCAAATCTGAGGTGTTTGGATATGCGTAAATCCTATTCGAGTGAGTTCAAGCTCAAGGCTGCCAGCATGGTGTTGGATGAAGGTCAGCCGGTTACCGAAGTCTGTGCCAGCCTGGATATCGGCCCCACAGCCCTGCGCCGTTGGGTTGATCAAGTGCAAAAAGAGCGCTTGGGCTCGACTCCGGTGGGGGCCAAGGCGATTACCGCTGATCAACGAGAAATCCAGAGACTCAAAGCTCTACTCAGAGAGAAAGACCTGGATATCGAAATCCTAAAAAAGGCCAGTGCTCTCCTGCTTTTGGACGCCAAAGATCATTCACACTGATCGATGAGCTGGACGAGCAGTACGGCGTTAAAAAGTGTTGCCGGGCGTTTGGGGTCAACCGCAGTAGCTTTTACGCCTGGCGCAAGCGCCAAGGCAGAGCAAATCCTGAACGGGACAAGCTCAAAGCCGCGCTGGTCAGGCACCACAAGGCGTCCAGAGAGTCGGCCGGCGCACGTACTTTGTCCAAGGAGCTACAAGCCAAAGGGCATCGTATCGGGCGTTATATGGCTCGCAGTTTGATGCGCGAAGCTGGCATCGCTAGTCGTCAGCGCCGGCGCCATAAGTACAAGTCGCCGGGTGTGGAGGCCTTGGTGGCGCCGCACGTGCTCAAGCGAAAATTTGATGTGACGGCGGTTAATCAGGTGTGGTGTGGCGACGTGACATACATCAAGGTCGGCAAGCGGTGGATGTACTTCGCCGCCGTTTTGGATCTGTACGCTCGCAGGATCGTAGGGTGGTCGTTCTCGATGATTTCTGATGCCAACCTGACCTGCGAAGCGCTACGCATGGCGGTTGAGCTGCGCGGCCATCCCCAGGATGTGTTGTTTCATTCTGATCAAGGTTGCCAGTACACCAGCCATAAATTCCGAAATGCGCTTGTGAAACATCGGTTTAGGCAAAGTATGAGCCGTAAAGGCGAGTGCTGGGACAATGCCCCGATGGAGCGTTTCTTTGGTAGTTTGAAGTCCGAGTGGGTGCCTGAAACGGGCTACAAACTGGAGCATGAGGCCCGGGCAGATGTGCAGCGCTATGTCTCGCGCTACAACATCAGTAGGCCTCACAGCTATAACGACTACAGGTCGCCGGTCGTGAAGGAAAGGTTGGCGGCGTGAACCGTAATCAGTGTCCAAGATTACTTGACCAGTTCAGCTTGCTCGCGATAGCGGTAGACCAGTCGCCAGCTTTATATCTGGCACACCGCCATCGCGGGCAAGCCCGCTCCTACAGTGGAGTCCTGCTATTTATTTGTATCGGTGCATCGCAATCCATGTGAACGTTCCCCCAAGCCCAAAGTCCAGATAAATGTGAACCCACATACGGGTTTGTTCGAGGAGGCTTTGATGCAAAAGTGGAAAGTCACTTTCGTGGATGATCACGGCGAAACAGTCGATGAAGTCTTTGAGTGTGAGCAGTGCCCGGATAACGAGCAAGCCGCCAAACTCATCAAGGCTCGGCTCCTGCCAGTCGCCGCCGAACTGGATCTGAACGATCTGGAAGGGCGAACCAGCGACGCGAGTGTAAAAAGTCTCAAGATTCAGAACAGCATACAAATCCTCGGTATCTCCCCCGTCTGAAACACCTCACCGCACATCTGCTACAACCAGGCCTTGGCAGCTCGACTTGCAAGGGGCTAATCTGCAAGCGAGATCAGCGAATGGATCGCTAAGGTCTGGTCTTGTCAGCTACATGCTTGTTCCCATCGCAGTGCCCGCGTTGTTTGTGCGGGCGTAGGGAGTACGGAAAGTCTATCCATCGGTTTAAGGAGGACGTTTCATGAGCACAGAAGCCTATCAAGAAGACATCAGCAGCTCGGTGCTGCGCCGCATGAAAGAAGGCGGTTTCGATTTTTCACGGTTCCATCCCATCGAGTTCTACGCCATTTTCCCGGACGAGGAGCGGGCTCGCAGGGCGGCAGGGCATTACTGTGGTGAATCCTTGAATGCACAAGTCAGCGCGCGCGACGATGGCGCATGGTCTCTGGAACTGAGCAAAGTGATGTACGCCACCTACGACGGTATCGGCGACTTTGAGCAGGATTTCGAGGCCGTGGTCGAACCGCTCGGCGGCATCATCGAAGGATGGGGCGTCAAGCAGGAGGTGCGAGGGCGACTCGCCTGACAACCGCACTCAATAACGGCTGACCTTAGGGTTGGCCGTTTTCGTTTGAGCAGGGTGAAACCCGTCTTGGCAAAATCCTGAAACAAGAATGGATGACAAAAAAAAGCCGCCTGGAGAGGCGGCTAAAAGGGAAGTTCGGGGAGCAAATCCAGCGAATGGGTGGATTATCCGCATCGACAGCCGAGCAGTGAAATCAACTCTGGCTATGCTGCTGATAGACCGCAGCATTGCCTTGCAATGAAGCGGGGATGATCAGGTTGGAGCATTTGTCGCACAGGAATGGTGCGGCCAATGCAGTTTGAATATCCAACCGATTGATATTAAAGCGTTTATGCCGATGGCACGGGCCTTGCGAAGGCCTGTTAGTCCGGGTGACAAGGAGTACGGCATGATCCGCACCTATTACGATGAAATGTACGATGCCGGCGGCCAGGTTCGCCCGCATTACCGGGAATTTGCCCGTTGGCTGGCCGAAACGCCGGATGAGCTGCTGGCTCAGCGCCGTCGCGAAGCCGATCTGCTGTTCCATCGCGCCGGGATTACCTTCACGCTCTATGGGGACGAGCAGGGCACCGAGCGCCTGATTCCCTTCGACACCATCCCGCGCAGTATCCCCGCCAGTGAATGGCGGATTGTCGAGCGCGGTTGCATCCAGCGGGTCAAGGCGTTGAACATGTTCCTCGCCGACCTCTACCACGAGCAGCGCATCATCAAGGCCGGCATCATCCCGGCCGAGCAGGTGCTGGCCAACGAGCAATACCAGTTGGCGATGCAGGGGCTGGATCTGCACCGCGATATCTATTCGCACATCTCCGGCGTCGATCTTGTGCGCGATGGCGATGGCACGTACTACGTGCTCGAAGACAACTTGCGCACCCCCAGCGGTGTCAGCTACATGCTCGAAGATCGCAAGATGATGATGCGGCTGTTCCCCGAGTTGTTCTCGACCCAGCGCATCGCGCCGATCGACCACTACCCGAACCTGTTGCTCGACACCCTGAAAAGCTCCAGCCCGATCGACAACCCCAGCGTGGTGGTGCTGACGCCGGGGCGCTTCAACAGCGCGTTCTTCGAGCATGCATTCCTCGCCCGTGAAATGGGCGTCGAGCTGGTGGAAGGCGCCGACCTGTTCGTGCGCGATGACAAGGTGTTCATGCGCACCACGGACGGGCCGAAAGCCGTCGATGTGATCTACCGCCGGCTCGACGACGCATTCCTCGACCCGCTGGCGTTCAATCCGGATTCGATGCTCGGTGTTCCGGGGCTTTTGTCGTCCTACCGCTCAGGGAACGTGGTGCTGGCCAATGCCATCGGTACCGGCGTGGCAGACGACAAGTCGGTGTATCCGTTCGTCACCGACATGATCCGTTTTTACCTGGATGAAGAGCCGATCTTGAAGAACGTTCCTACATACCAGTGTCGTAATCCTTCCGAGCTTTCCCACGTCCTGGCCCATCTGCCGGACCTGGTGGTCAAGGAAACCCAGGGTTCCGGCGGTTACGGGATGCTGGTGGGGCCGGCCGCGACGACGGCGGAGATCGAGTCGTTCCGCGCGCGCATCAAGGCCAAGCCCCATGCTTATATCGCGCAACCGACGTTGTCTTTGTCGACCTGTCCGACCTTCGTCGAGAACGGCATAGCACCGCGGCATATCGACCTGCGCCCGTTTGTATTGTCAGGCCGCGAAACCCGGGTCGTGCCCGGTGGTTTGACCCGCGTTGCCCTGCGAGAAGGCTCCCTGGTGGTGAATTCCTCCCAGGGTGGCGGAACCAAGGACACCTGGGTGGTCGAGGATTGAAGGAAGCCTGCCATGTTAAGTAGAACTGCCTCGGATTTGTATTGGATGTCGCGTTACCTGGAGCGGGCGGAAAACCTCGCCCGGATGCTCGACATCAGTTATTCGCTGTCGCTGATGCCCCAGGACGGTCGTGGCGATGGTTTGCACGAACTGGCCATGCCGTTGCTGATCACCGGCACCCTGGACGATTACCTGGCGCGTCACGGCGAATTGCACGCCGAACGCCTGCTGCATTTCTTCGCACTGGACGCGGCCAACCCGGCGAGCATCTACAGCTGCCTCGGTGCCGCGCGGGCCAGCGCCCATGCGGTGCGTGGGCGGATTACTGCCGACATGTGGGAAAACATCAACGCCACCTGGCTGGAAATTCGCGGCATCGCCGAACAGGGTTTAAGTCGCTATGGCATGAGCCGTTTCTGCGAATGGATCAAGGAGCGTTCGCACCTGTTCCGTGGCGCGTCCTATGGCACGATCATGCGCAACGATGCATTCCGTTTCATTCGCCTGGGCACCTTTGTCGAACGGGCCGACAACACCTTGCGCCTGCTCGATGCCCGCTACGAAATGGCCGGCGACCAGGCCGAAGCGGTCAGCGACGGCACGGCTCACGCCTATTACCAGTGGAGTGCGTTGTTGCGCGCCTTGTCGTCGTTCGAGGCGTACACCGAAATCTACCGCGATGCGCCAGGTGCCCGGCAGGTCGCGGAACTGCTATTGCTGCGCGTCGACGTGCCGCGCTCCTTGCGGGCCTGCACCGAGGAAATCGACCAGATCCTTGCTCAGTTACCCGGTGCCAACGGCCGGCCTGCACAACGCCTCGCGGCGGAAATGGACGCCCGCCTGCGTTACACAGGCATCAATGAAATCCTCGAGGAAGGCCTGCACGCCTGGCTGACCGAATTCATCCCGCTGGTGCGCCAGTTGGGCAATGCCATACACAGTTCCTACCTGGAGGCGGCATGAGACTTTCCATTAGCCACGAGACCACCTATCACTATGAAGACCAGGTGCGCGCCAGCATCCAGTATCTGCGCCTGACGCCCCACGACAGCGAGCGCCAGCACGTGCTCAGCTGGCAACTGGACCTGCCGCGTCCGGTGCGTGCGCAGCTCGATCCGTTCGGCAACATCCTGCACGTGCTGACCATGGACGAGCCGCACGAAGCGATCATCATTGGCGCTCGGGGTCAGGTCGACATCGACGAACTGCGCGAAGCCGAGCACGAGAGCCAGTCGGCGCTGCCGTTCCTGCGGTTCACCCGATTGACCGAAGCCGACGAATCCTTGCGCGCATTTGCCGAAAAAACCTGCAAGACCCGCCGTGATCGCACGGCGCTGATCGACCTGATGCACGGCCTGAATGCGCACATGACGTACACGCCGGGCTCCACCGAGGTCGATACCAGCGCGTCCCAGGCGTTCGCCGGGCGTTCCGGTGTATGCCAGGACCACACCCACGCATTCCTGGCCTGCGCCCGCAGCCTGGGCGTTCCATCGCGTTATGTATCGGGCTATCTGTACAGCGAGAACTCAGAGCACCTGGCCAGCCATGCCTGGGCGGAAGCCTGGCTGGACGATGCCTGGTACAGCTTTGACGTGACCAATGAACTGGCCCGCCCCGAGCGTCATCTGAAGCTTGCGGTAGGCCTGGATTACCTGGACGCATGTCCGGTACGCGGAATGCGTCGGGGCGGGGGTTGCGAGCAGATGCACGCGAAAGTGCTGGTGTCGCCGACGCCGGTGATTTCGGCGGTGCAGCAATAAATTCAACGCCCCCCTACAGGGGGGCGGGTGCTGATCAGGGCTTAACCTTCCGCCCAGCCATGTGTTTCAAATACCCCACCAGCATCTCCAACTCCGCATCGGGCAACACCGCTGCCGCAAACCCGGGCATCTTCGCCTGCGGCCACTGCCGCAGGCTCTGCGGATCACGGATGTAGCGCTTGAGGAAGTCCGCCCCGAAATACTCGGTCGGGTTGAACGGGATATTCAGATCCGGGCCAAACTGTGCATCACCTTCGCCATTGAGGCGATGACACGCCAGGCAGTTTTTCTGGAACAGCGCAAAACCCTGGTTCACCGGATCGTCTGCCTTCAACTTTGGATCGGGTAACAGGGCCGGAAAACGCTCGGCCACCGGCGCCAGGCGCTTGATCGCCGCGACCTGGAACGGCCATTGTTCCGGGCTGATGTGCCCGGCCCTTGGATCGGTCCACACCAGATAAAACGGTCCCGCGCTCGGCTTGCCCGCTGACAGCGCCGGCCAGGGTTTGGCGGGGTCTTCAATCGCCAGCCAGGCCCGCGAGCCCTTGGTATCGAGCAACGGCGCAGCGGCCAGCTCGGCGGCGAACCCATCCAGCGCCACGGCTTGCAGGTGATCCTGTGGCGTGACGCCTGTGAGCAACGCGGCGAGAGGCACGGCGCGATAGTCCATGTCCTTTTTATAGGAAACGTCGTCCTTGATCGTGATGGTCTGGACCTGTGGATGCTTGAGCAAGTCTTCGGTTTGCCAGGTGCGGCTGGTTGCGCCCAGCTCCAGGTTCAGCTGTGCGGCATACAGGGGCGAACCCACCAACAGTGCCCCGATCAGAAAAAGCGTTTTCACATGTTCGCCGCCCATGTCGTGGAAGTGCCGCCAAGGGTGGCACAGCCATGCTGGCCCGGGTAGCGGGCCAGTCACATTTTTAACGAGGCGATAAAAACTGTGTCAGCCAATCACCTTGGTCAGGTTCGGCACGATCAACAACAGAGTAGTGGCGAAGAGAATGAGCCCGGCTTGACGAACTTTCGAATGTTTGAACATGGCTTGACCGCCTTTATTGTTATTTCCTGATGCCTGCCTGCATTTCTCCATGACGGCAGAGCGTTGCACTTCCTGTATGACGAGCGCTCGGCAAAACCCGACGACAACTTCGTACATGTTCACCTTAGGGCTCGTTGAGGCCCGCGTCAGCCGTGGCTTAGATCCATTTCATATGGTGCAGTCGAATAAAGCTTTAAAAACGGCATGAGGCCTATTGCCAGCTTCTTTGCCGGCCTTTTACTAGACGGCTCGGGATGCTGAGAGGCTTAATCCGGTAGCCGACTACCGTTCGTCTGAGCGTGTCCGTCAACCCGGCTGAGCATTGCGGTCATTGATTCGGCGCCGGCTCGGCCTATGGTGAAGGCTCGATGTTTTCACTGTCAGGTTCTGTCATGACCCAAGCTCTGATTTTCGACGCGTTACGCACGCCCCGTGGCAAAGGCAAGGCTGACGGAGCCTTGCACAGTGTCAAACCAGTGAATCTGGTGGCGGGATTGCTCACCGCCCTGCAACGACGCACTGAACTGGACACCCGTCAGGTGGATGACGTGGTCCTGGGCTGTGTGACGCCGGTGGGCGACCAGGGCGCCGACATCGCCAAGACGGCGGTGCAGGTGGCCGATTGGGACGTCAGCGTGGCGGGCGTGCAGATCAATCGCTTCTGCGCATCAGGGCTTGAGGCGGTCAACCTCGGGGCGATGAAAATACGCTCCGGTTTCGAGGATCTTGTGGTGGTCGGTGGCGTCGAGTCGATGTCCCGGGTACCTATGGGCAGCGACGGTGGCGCGTGGGCGCTGGACCCGGAAACCAACCTGCACAGCCATTTTACTCCGCAGGGCGTGGGCGCGGACCTGATCGCCACACTGGAAGGCTTCAGTCGCGAAGACGTCGATGCCTACGCGCTGCATTCCCAGCAGAAGGCCGCACGGGCCAGAGCCGACGGAGCGTTCAGCAAGTCACTGGTGCCGGTGCGCGACCAGAACGGCATCCTCCTGCTCGACGTTGATGAATTCATCCGCGCCGACTCCACCCTCGAAGGCCTGGGCAAACTCAAGCCGAGCTTCGAGATGATGGGCCAGATGGGTTTCGACGCCACCGCGCTGCGGGTCTACAGCCATGTGGAACGGATCAACCACGTGCACACGCCGGGCAACAGCTCCGGCATTGTCGACGGGGCAGCCTTGATGCTGATCGGCTCCGAAGCGAAGGGCCGCGAATTGGGCTTACAGCCACGGGCGCGGATTGTCGCCACGGCCGTCACCAGTACCGACCCGACCATCATGCTGACCGGCCCAGCGCCGGCGACGCGCAAGGCGTTGGCCAAGGCTGGGCTGCGGGTCGAGGACATCGACCTGTTCGAGGTCAACGAGGCCTTTGCCTCGGTGGTGCTGAAGTTCATCAAGGACATGGCCATCGATCCGGACAAGGTCAACGTCAACGGCGGCTCCATCGCCATGGGCCATCCGCTGGGTGCCACCGGTTGCGCGATCCTCGGCACCCTGCTCGACGAACTGGAAGCCCGAAGCCTGCGTTTTGGCCTCGCGACCCTGTGTGTCGGCGGCGGCATGGGCATTGCCACCATCATCGAACGCCTTTGAGCCTTCAAGGAAGCCTCTTCATGACGCAAGCCATTCGCTACGAACAAGGCCAGGACCGGATCGTCGTCCTGACCATCGACATGCCGGGCCAGACGGCCAACACCATGAACGCGGTGTATCGCGACGCCATGGCCGCCTGCGTCGCTCGCCTGGTGACGGAAAAAAACAACATTGCCGGCGTGATCATCACCTCGGCCAAGAAAACCTTCTTCGCCGGCGGCGACCTGAATGAGCTCATCAAGGTCGGCAAGCCCCAAGCCAAAGCCTTCTACGACATGGTGCTGACGCTCAAGAGCCAGTTGCGAACCCTGGAAACCCTGGGCAAACCGGTGGTCGCCGCGATCAACGGTGCGGCGCTTGGGGGCGGTTGGGAGATTTGCCTGGCCTGCCATCATCGAGTGGCGCTGGACAATTCGTCGGTACAACTCGGCTTGCCGGAAGTCACCCTGGGCTTGCTGCCGGGTGGCGGTGGGGTGGTGCGCATGGTGCGCATGCTCGGTCTGGAAAAAGCCTTGCCGTATCTGCTGGAAGGCAAGAAAGTCCGCCCCCAGCAAGCCTTGCAGGCGGGGTTGATCGATGAACTGGCGGCCGATGGTGATGAGTTGCTGGCCAAGGCGCGGGCCTGGATCCTGGCCAATCCGGTGGCAATACAGCGCTGGGATGTAAAGGGTTATCAGATTCCGGGCGGTACGCCATCGCACCCCAAAGTCGCGCAAATGCTGGCGATTGCGCCGTCGATCCTGCGCACCAAAACCCAGGGATGCCTCCCGGCGCCGGAGAAAATTCTGTGCGCTGCAGTGGAGGGTGCGCAGGTGGATTTCGACACCGCACACCTGATCGAAACCCGCTACTTCACCGAACTGACCACGGGCCAGATTTCGAAGAATCTGATTGGCACCTTCTGGTTCCAGCTCAACGAAATCAACGCCGGCGGCTCACGGCCCCAAGGGTTCGCACCGTACGTCACGCGTCGAGTCGGTGTGCTCGGGGCCGGCATGATGGGGGCGGGCATAGCCTTCGTCAGCGCCTCGGCGGGTATCGAAGTGGTGCTCAAGGACATCGATACGACGGCAGCCGAGAAGGGCAAGGCGCACTCTGCGGCATTGCTGGACAAGAAGGTCGCCCGTGGCCACATGACCTCCGAGCAGCGCGAAGCGATTCTGGCGCGTATCCATCCCACCGCAAGCGATGCAGACCTGGCCGGTTGCGACCTGATCATTGAAGCGGTGTTCGAAGATCGTGAGCTCAAAGCCAGGGTGTCATGCGCCGCCCAAAATATCGCCGGAGAGGATGCGGTGATCGCCTCCAACACGTCGACATTACCGATCACTGGCCTGGCTACGGCCGTGCCGCATCAGGGTAAATTCATCGGCCTGCATTTCTTCAGCCCTGTTGAGAAAATGCCGCTGGTGGAGATCATCAAGGGCGCAAACACCAGCGATGAAACCCTGGCTCGTGGTTTCGATTTCGTCCTGCAAATCAGGAAAACGCCGATTGTGGTCAACGACAGTCGCGGTTTCTTCACGTCGCGGGTGTTCGGTACCTTCACCAACGAAGGCATCGCCATGCTCGGCGAGGGTGTGAGCGCCGCGATGATCGAAACCGAGGCACGCAAGGCAGGCATGCCTATCGGGCCTCTGGCGATCTCTGACGAAGTTTCCCTCAGCCTGATGAGCCATATCCGTCAGCAAACTGCGAAAGACCTGAAAGCGGAAGGCAAGCAAATGGTCGAGCATCCAGCGTTTGCCGTCATCGATTTGTTGCTCAACGAGTACAAGCGGGCGGGCAAGGCCGCTGGCGGTGGTTTCTACGACTACCCGGCGGGTGGCCAGAAACACTTGTGGCCGGCGTTGAAAACCCGTTTCGAGAAAACCGACGGGCAGATTTCCCCGAAAGATATACGAGATCGCCTGCTGTTCGTGCAAGCCATCGAAACCGTACGTTGCGTGGAGGAGGGCGTATTGACCTCGACGGCGGACGCCAACATAGGTTCGATCTTCGGCATCGGTTTTGCGGCCTGGACCGGCGGAGCGTTGCAGTTCATCAATCAGTACGGCGTTAAGGACTTCGTCGCGCGCGCGCAGTATCTGGCCGAACAGTACGGCGAACGGTTTCTCCCGCCGGCCCTGTTGCTGGAAAAAGCGGCCAGGGAGGAAGTGTTTTAAGCGCGTTTTTGGGGACCAATGACGCAAGCCAGGGCTTGCCTGCCAACGTGTTTCGAGGCAGGCTCTGGTGTGTGCATTATTCCCATCACGTGTCAGGTATTTTTTATGTCGCTACGCATCTGCATTCTGGAAACCGACATCCTGCGTCCGGAACTGGTCGATCAATATCAGGGTTACGGGCAGATGTTCCAGCGTCTGTTTTCGCAGCAACCCATCGCGGCCGAATTCACCGTGTACAACGTGATGCAGGGCGATTATCCCCGTGATGACGAGACCTTCGATGCTTACCTCGTGACCGGCAGCAAAGCCGACTCCTTCGGCACCGATCCGTGGATTCAAACCCTCAAGGCCTATCTGCTGACCCGCTATGAACGTGGCGACAAGTTGCTCGGCGTGTGCTTCGGCCATCAATTGCTGGCGTTACTGCTGGGCGGCAAGAGCGAGCGCGCCACCCAGGGCTGGGGCGTTGGCACGCACAGCTACAAACTGGCAGCCAAGGCGCCGTGGATGAACCCGGTGCGCGAGGAGCTGACCTTGCTGATCAGCCACCAGGATCAGGTGACCACGCTACCGGAAAACGCCACGGTCATTGCTTCCAGCGATTTTTGCCCCTTTGCCGCCTACCACATCGATGACCAGGTGCTGTGCTTCCAGGGCCACCCGGAATTCATCCATGATTACTCGCGAGCCTTGCTGGATATTCGCCAGGAAGCGTTGGGCGAGCAAATTTACTCCAAGGGCATCAGCAGCCTTGAGCAGGAACATCACGGCACCACCGTGGCCGAATGGATGATGCGCTTCGTCGCGCACAAGCCACAGACTGTTTGAAACAGCATCGCGAGCAGGCTCGCTCCCACAGGGTCTGGCGTCTATCGCAGATCCAATGTGGGAGCGAGCGTTTTACAACCACCCCGACCTTTTGAAACTGCCCCAAAGCCCCGCACACCCCACCGCAATGAATCCCAACACCGTGAAATACCCGTAGTGCCACGTGAGCTCAGGCATGTTCTGGAAATTCATCCCGTAGATGCCGGCAATCGCGGTGGGGAACGCCAGGATCGCCGCCCATGCAGCAAACTTGCGCTGCACCACGCTCTGGCGTGACGCCTCCAGCAACACCCCGACCTCGATGGTCTGGCTGGCAATCTCCGCCAGTGTCGTCAGGTCTTCCATCTGGCGGGTCACATGGATTTGCACATCGCGAAAATACGGGCGCATGTTCTTGTCGATGAACGGGAAGCTGAGCTTCTGTAACTCCTCGCTGATTTCTACCATCGGCGCCGCATAACGGCGCAGGCGCACCACGTCCCGGCGCAGGCCATGCAGTCTCTGGATGTCGTGTTCATTCAAGGCGCTGCACAACACGTTGCGCTCCAGTTCGTCGATCTCGGCGTGAATGGCTTCGCCCACCGGCTGATAGTTTTCGATCACGAAGTCGAGGAGGGCATAGAGTACGAAGTCTTCTCCATGCTCGAGCAGCAGCGGACGCGCCTCACAACGCTGACGGACATGAGCGTAGGACGCCGAGTGACCATTGCGTGCAGTGATGATGTAGCCGTTGCCAGCGAAGATATGCGTCTCGATGAACTGCAATTTGCCGTCGTGACGGATCGGTGAGTAGGTGACGATGAACAGCGCATCACCGAACGTCTCCAGCTTCGGGCGGCTGTGTTTTTCCAGGGCATCTTCGATAGCCAGTTCGTGGAGGTTGAACTGGCGTTGCAGGTTGGCAAGCTCTTGCGCATCCGGCTCTTCGAGGCCGATCCAGACGAAGTGGTCAGGCTTGGCAGCCCAGGCGGCGCCTTCGTCGAGGGTGATATTGGTGACTTTTTTACCGGCGCTGTAAACCGCGGCAGCAACAACTCGACCCATGATTGAGTTTCACTTCTTCTTGGTGGGTGGTAACAGACAATCTTCAGCTTAGCCTTGTCTGTTGCTTGAGAGTCAGTGAAATCTGCGCAGTTCACCCGTCCTTCGCCGGCAAAAGAAAACCCGCACAAGGCGGGTTTGGTATTACGCGGCTTGCAGTTGCCGATCCATCGAGGCGATGCACTCACGCATCTGCTCGCGACACTGGGCGATCAGCTGCGGCATGTCGTCCAGGCTCAATCCTGCGGTCGGAATCGCTGGCAGCGAACGGATCAGAATTTTCCCACTGCGCCAGCGGTTCAATCGCATGTGCTTGACGTAAGTGCTGACACACACCGGCACGATCGGCACACCCGCGGCGATGGCCATCTGGAACGCGCCTTTCTTGAATGGCAGCAAATCCTCTCCAAGGTTGCGCGTGCCTTCCGGGAACACCCAGATCGACGTGTCCTCGTGCTGCAAGGTGTGTGTGGTGGTCAGCATCGAGCGGCGCGCCTTGTGCGCGTTGCCACGGTCGATCAGCACATTGCCTGCCAGCCAGAACAACTGGCCGAACAGCGGCACCCACTTCAGGCTTTTCTTGCCGATGCACACGGTACGGTGGGGCACCACGTTGCCGAATACGAACAAGTCATAGTTGGACTGGTGATTGGCGACGATCACGCAGCTCTGCGGTTTGTCCATCAAGGGACCGACGTCCGCCTTGACCCGCAAACGCAGAATGCACATCGCCGGCCAGGCATATAAACGTGCACAGAGTCGGCTGTTGTCCGGATTGAATGGCCGGCACAGCCCAAGAATCACGCCCAGTACACCGGCCAGAATAAAGTGCAGGCCCATCAACAACATACGAAACACGAACAGCATTTTGCAGGCCCCACCGGGACAAAAGGTGGCGCAGTGTACGGATGTGCACTGTTTTCGGCAATTACCCCGGTAGAGGTAGGAGATAGGCGATGTTTAAGTAAAAGTTTCCGACTACTTGGTCAGATGTGTTCTAGAGCGGTTGTAGGTCTTTTCCGATCACTGTTGTAAGAGCGAGCTTGCTCGCGATGAACGCGAGATCACCGCTGCGTTTCAGGCGTCTCGCGTTCGTAGGGGCATGGCCAGGGTATTTAAACCAAATGCTCCTGATCCATGATGATCGCGTTATCCAGCGTATCCAGCAGCGCCTTGCGCACTTTCAACTTGGTGTTTTTGTGCGCGCTCATGTTGATCTTCTTCAACTGGCGCGCCGCCGCCAACGCGGTTTCCTGCAGCGCTTCGGGCGCGACCACGACATCCAGGAATCCGGCATCCACCGCGCTTTGCGGGTTGAACATCTCACCATTGATCACCGAACGGTGAAACGCCGACTTGCGCAGGCGATCGCGGGCCAGCTCGATACCCGCGTGGTGCATGGTCATGCCGATCTGCACTTCGTTCAAACCGATGCTGAATGGACCGTCGACACCAATGCGGTAATCGGCCGACAACAACAGAAACGCCCCCTTGGCGACCGCGTGCCCAGGGCAGGCAACAATCACCGGGAACGGATGCGACAGCAGGCGCCGGGCCAGGGTCGAACCTGCGGTCACCAGCGACACGGCTTCTTTCGGCCCGGCGGTCATCACCTTCAAGTCGTACCCGCCCGACAGAATGCCCGGCGTGCCAGTAATGATCACCACCGCGCGATCAGTCACAGCCTGATCCAGCGCCGCATTGAATGCGGCAATCACGTCCGGGGAAATGGCATTGACCTTGCCGTTGCTCAAGGTCAGAGTCGCGATACCGTCTTCGAGGTGGTAGGAAATCAACTCACTCATGACGCTATTCCTTGTATGAAAGTTGAGGCAGACGTTACCCACCACCGTAAGCGAGGTAAAGCGCCGTGACTGACTCGCCAGTCACCGTTTTCAGCGGCCAGGCCCCGATGCAGCACGTCCACCGCGCATTGCCTTGCACAACGAAGCGGGAAGCCCAGCCGAAGATTGGCAGGTTTGCCATGCGCCAAAGCACGCGGAACGTCTAAATCGCTAACCGCATGAAAATTCTGCAAAAAAAAATTGCCATCGGAAATGCTTTCGACTACATTAGCGCGCCTCGACAGACAGAACATGTTTGAAGAGATACGGTGAAGTGTCCGAGTGGCTTAAGGAGCACGCCTGGAAAGTGTGTATACAAGAAATTGTATCGAGAGTTCGAATCTCTCCTTCACCGCCAAATTCGATGTAAACAGAACCCCTGATTTCGAAAGAAGTCAGGGGTTTTGTGTTTTCTTGGGGCTGATTTTTGAAGGGGCGTACCTGATCGTATTGATGTAGGACCTTCTGATAATGACGTAGGGCTTTTAACGTGTGTGTGGGACGTAAGGCTCCAACCCCTTGTTGTCAGAGGCTATTTCGGTAAACGGTGTAAAGTCAGCGGATTTGAGGAGGGCTGTTCATACAGGGCTTTTAGCGTCGAGAATGGTTCAGCGGATGGTGTTGATGACGCCGCCCTTCATAATCCCGGAATGGACGCAGGTACGTTATGCAGGAATTCACCCCCAAACAGGCAGAGCTGGAGAAGGTTCACGTGGAAATCGTCAAGCTGATTGCGGAGCAACGAAAGTTGAACGCTGAGGCCGGCAAGATGACCTGTGAAGTTTTCTGGTATCCGGTGACTGTCGCCATCGGTCTGATCGGCACGGTGGCCACCGTCACGACGTTGCTGCTCAAAGTCCTCTAGTTTTGCTGCCTGCCCTTCAACCAGGGCCATGAATAGGAAATTCCATGATCACCACCACGACCCACGCCATCGAAGGCCGACAAATCACGGCTTACCTGGACGTTGTCAGCGCCGAGTCGGTACAGGGGGTCAACGTTATCCGGGATATGTTCGCCGGGATGCGCGACTTCTTTGGGGGCGCTCCCAGACATTGGAACGTGCACTGAAGGAAGCTCGGATTCAAGCCACTGACGAGATCAAGGAGCGGGCCCGGGCACTTCAGGCCGATGCGGTGGTAGGGCTTGATTTCGAGATCAGCATGCCAGCCGGGAAGGGCGGGATGGTGGTGGTTTTTGTGACCGGGACAGCCGTCAAGCTGCGTTGACCGAATCAGGACAACACAGGCGCCAGAGCGCTCCATTCGTCGGGCATCGTGCCTCTGAATCACAAGTCCACTAATGACCGGCTAGTCTCAAATGCTTGGCGGTCGATAGGTTTCAGGCAATAGGGCTTGCCGATGTCGACCCCACTTTTGAAAGGGGTGCTGAAATGGCTGATCCGTATATCGAAGACGATGGTGCTGAGTTTCCAATCAACAACTGCGTGCAGTGCGGCCAGACCGAGTACATGGTGGGCTTCGGTGATGAAGAGGTCAGGCTCGACAAGATGAAGACCACGGTGCGCCTGGGCCCGAAAGCGAAATTCATGCCCAGGGTAGCGGCTCCGGCCAAGAGGGAGCAGGTCGTTCACGGACCCCGCCATTGAGCGATTTTTGCCGCGTTTAGAGGAGTGTTTATCGACGTATTTCTGCGTCCGATTTTTCACAAAGTTTTCACACTGCCTTTCGTAGGCTCAACTCATCCGTTAGAAAGCAACACCTGGCCCGTCTCCCCAGCGGGCTTTTTTTTGCCTGCCATAAAACCTTTTCCTTAAACGCTGTCCAACCGTCGCCAAAGGCGAGGTTGCGTTCGTGCGTCTGGACTTTCTCGCCGCTAAAGCATTCAATCTCGACCCTTTTTGATTTCCACCCTATTTTGAGGTTCTTGTCATGCGTTTAACTCTGCCAGCTCTGGTTCTGGGGCTTCTGGTCGCTCAAGGTGCGATGGCTGCTGGCGACGGCACTGCCGCGCTGGGTGGTGGTCTGGGCGGCGCGCTGGGTAACGTGGTCGGCCAAAGCATGGGCGGCAGCACCGGCGCAGCGATTGGTGCAGGTGTTGCGGGCGCCGCAGGCAGTGCCGTGGCCGCGCGCAAGGGCAGCCGCACCAAGGCTGCGATCGGCGGCGGCGTAGGTGCTGCCGGCGGCTCGGTGATCGGCAATAGCCTGGGCGGCAAGACCGGCTCCACCATCGGTGCGGGTCTGGGCGGCGCAATCGGCGGCGGCGTAGGCAGCAACCTGGGCAAGGGGCACAAGCGCCACTGATTCTGATCGCTCAAGAAAGCCCGGCTCGATGCCGGGCTTTTTCGTTCGTGCAGGTTGGAACGTTTGGCGCCAGGCTACCTCTCAACTGGTACACACCTGAATTGATGCGAGGTTGGTCATGACGCCCAAGACGCAAGGCAAGGAAGAGAAAGGTCCCAGCGGACTGCCTTTTATCAATGATCCGGGCAATGAAGATCCGGGGTCGTTGATGGATGATGCAACAGTCCCACTGATGGATGAGGATGACGACGAAGACACGCCGGAATATCCACTGCCTTCGCCCACCGATTCGCTGAAACGAGATCAGCGGCCGCCGGATGATGAGGATGAGCGCGGCGACAAACAATAAATCGCTTCACAGGCATTAATCGTTGGTGGCCTCTGTATCGAGCCAGCGTTCGAAAAATTGCTTCTGGAGATCGGGATTGTTCGTGAGATTTTTATCCTCGTAATCGAAAATATTCACGACATCACGTCTGGTTGCGTTTCGGCCCAGGGTCAGTTCGTAGGCTTTTACACCCTGTGTCATTTGTGACGACATGCTGGACGGATGGACATTGATTTTGGCGCCCTTGCATAAAAAGGTGACGTCTTGATGCTCTTTTCTTATCTGCCCCAGACACTGGTAAAAATCGTTACCTGCGTAAGACTGGCTATACCCATTGCCCATGACAAAGGTAATAGTCGTATTGTCCGAGTCACAGAGTAAGTCGGCTTGCTGGCGCTCGCCCTGTTTGATAATCGCTATCTCAACACGGTCCATTGCTATTTCCTGTTGGGGTTCAAGATAGTAGTGCCCGTGGCTTGGCCGTTCGCTTCAATGGAGGTTACTCCGAGAATATCCTCTTTCTTGACGCCCCCTTGGATGGCTACTTCTCGTTCACTGGAAAATTTATAACGCTTACCCAACTCTTTGACCAGATCTCGCCCCGGAATAGGCCGAAGGGTGTACAAGAAACCTTTTCGCATTCTGAATCTCGTTGCGAAATCAATCCCCACTTCTCGATCCGGGGTGGTACTTACGAAGTTACTTGGAGGATTGCTGCTGTCGTTCGAGTGAAGCAGCAAGTCATTGCTGGTACCTCTGGGCTTGAATCCTGTCTGAAAAATCTCATCCGGATCGCGCGGATCTCCACGGTATAGGTATTTTTCTTCGGGGTAGAGCAGGAGCATGACTTCCGCGTCTACGACGCTTACCCCTTCCGTTGGGTCCTCAGCCTCTGGTGTTGTTGAACATCTTCGCCTACCCGGACACCCATTCAACCCCAACGGATCCACCCACCCCGTCGGGCTCCGCGTATACCGATACTGATTCAGCCCGCCAGCCAACCTGCTCGGATCCGGTGTCAGGTACCGTCCGGTATCGGGCTGGTAATACCGGTGCCGGTTGTAATGCAGCCCGGTTTCAGCGTCGAAGTACTGGCCCTGGAAGCGCAGTGGCTGGTCGAGAACCTCATGGGTGTCGCGGGTGAGGCGGGTGAGGCGACCGTAGGCGGTGTAGCGGGCGGCCCAGATGATGTCGCCGCCGGAATCGGTAAGTTCCTGCGGGGTGCCCAGGTGGTCCAACTGGTAGTAAAACGGGCAAGTCTTGCCCGGTCCCTTGCCATTGAGCAGGGCCAGGGGGCGGAAACTGCCCGGTTCGTAAATATAACTGCGGTAGTGCTCGCGGCCGCTTTCGGCAACGAGGTGGTCGCCCTGCCAGAAAAACTCGGTCGTCTTGCCATCTACGGTTTTGCTGATACGTCGACCAAACGCATCGTAGCGGTATGTCGCCTGGCTGCCGTTGGCCAGGGTGGCGCCGATCAGCCGGTGCTGGCAGTCGTAGCGGTATTCGGTGACGAGCTTCTGACCTGCACCGCGACGTTCGCGAATGAGGTTGCCGAACGCGTCGTAGTCGTAATGCCGGTCTCCCTGCACCAGCAGGCGGTTGCCCTTTATCTTTGGTACGCCGGGACGGTCGTACATCATCAGGTTGCCAGCCGGGTCGTGGCCAAAGCGTTCCGGTTGCTGGTCACGAGCGTGACGTACCCCGATCAGACGATCGAGCGTGTCGTAGTCATAGCAGCGTTGGCCGTGGCGCGTGTCGCTGACCCGTTCGAGATTACCGGTGGCGGTGTAGGCATAATCTCGGCGATAAAGTAATTGCTGTTGCATTACAGCATGGGTTTTCAGGCGGCCCTGGTCGTCGAACTGGTACTCGCTGAGCAGCAAGCCCTGGCGGCGGGTCTGCTCATGACCGGCGAAAAATGTGTGCGTTGTCAGCCGCACGCCATTGAGGTCAATGGCTGTAAGCGTGCCGCCACGGGCGTGGTGATAGTCGAGCTTGCTGCCGTCCGGCAGGCGCAGTTGGTTGAGTTGTCCACAGGCATCGTAGCCATAACGTAACGTGCCCCAACCCTGGTGTTCGGTGACCAGCCGATCCTGTGGGTCATATTCGAATTCCAGCGGGTGGTCCTGACCATCATCGACGCTGACCAGCCGCCCGACGCTGTCGTAGCGGTATTGGACCTTGGCGCCATCTGGCAGCGTCTTGACCAGCAGGCGCCCGATCGAGTCGCGCTGGTAGGCGGTGATCAGCTTCGAGTCGTCGTCACCGAACTCGGTTTTCTCCATCAGATGCCCATTGAGGTCGTAGGCATACTTTGTACGCCGACCATCGAATGCGATTTCCTGACGGATCAGCCCGCCGGACGTGTGGTCCAGGCGATATTTTTCGCCGGATTCGTTTTCGATTTCCGTCAGCAGCAGGCGCGCGTTGTCGAAGCGATATCGCACCTGCGAGCCATCAGGATTGATCCGCAGGCTGACCAGGTGCAGGTCGTCGAGGTATTCGTAGCGAGTGACGCGGCCCAGCTCATTGCGTTCGGCGATGACCTTGCCATAGGCGTTGTAGCGGAAGGCGCGGCTAGTGCCTGTGGCCGACGTCTTTTGCAGCAGTCGCCCCACGGCGTCCCACGTGCAGTGGGTAATGACGCCGTGCTCATCCTGCCGGGTCGTGCACCGGCCTCGGACGTCGTAGGAAAAAATCCGTTGGCTACCATTTGGCAGCGTCTCTTCGGTCAGTTGTCCCAGGTCATTGCGGACGTAGACATGCCGGCTGTTATCCGGGTAGCAGGTCGAGAGCAGCCGGCCTTTGTCATCGAAGTAATGGCGAGTGACTTGCCCATCGGGGTCGGTCGCCTCGATAACGTCACCCTGGGCATTGCGCAGATACGTCCACTGCGCCTTGCCGCGGCATTTCGAGTGCAGGAAGCCGTTGCGATGCTCGTAGGATGTTGGCTCGCCTTCGGGCGGAATCAGGGCCTTCAATCGCCCGTTTTCGTCGTAGATATATCGAGTAGTCGCGTCCAGTGGATTCTTTTCGGCGACCAGGCGGCCTTTGTCGTCATACGCCTTAAGGTGCTCTGCGCCGTTCGGTTCGAGGCGACGGATCAGTCGAGCCTGTTCATCATGCTGGTAAAGCGTTTTGCTGCCATCGACGCGTTTGACCTGCACACCACCGTTGTCATCCCAGACATAGTTCGTGTCCATTTGCATGAACGACGCCCAGTGCCGTACGCAACGCACGGCCTTGCCGGACCTTTCCCACTCCCAGAAAAAACTCGCGCCACCGGCCAGTTGCCGCTGCAGGATGACGTGCTGATCGTCGTAGTCGTAGCGCTCGCTTTCACCGGCTGCATTGGTCGCCTCGATCAGCCGATGACAAGCGTCATAGCGGTAGAACACCAAGGTCTGCTCGGTGCGCCATGCATCCTCCGGCGTGGCGGCTGCCTGGTAGCTCTGGTACTCGACGGTGGCGAGGTGGCGTCGCTCATAACGCAAACACAGCGCCCGACCGGCACCGTTGTCGAGGCGCATGATCCTGTCGGATCGGTCGCGTTGGACCGTCAGACGATTGCCATAGGCATCGCTGATGGCGGTCAGGTGTCCCGCCCGGAAGTGGTAGAAACGGGTGGTCTCGCCCGCCTGGGAAATGACCAGCTCTTCGGGCTCATCCCCCAGATAAATCGCTGCCCGCGCCAGGCTGTTGTGAATGGCGGGGCGTGCGCTGGTGGCCAATGGAAAACGCGTGCGGCGGTTTTCGTGATCTATCCAGATGACGGTGTCGCCCTCGATTTCCAGCCGATGCGACAAGGAATGACTCCAGCCGAATCCCAGGCCGCTGTCCGTTTCGACCGCACTGGTGCGATAAACGCGGATGAACTCGAAAGGCAACAGCCCGTCCAGTGCACCATCGCTCAGGGTCAGCAGCTCTTCGCCAGTGACCATCGACACCGGACAGCCGTTGGTCGCGGTCTGATCCGCTGAGTCGACATTATCGCCATTGGGGTTTTTCGCCGGGGAAGGGGCGTCGTCGCGATGTTCCTGGCGGCTCAACCGGGTGCGGGCGTCTGACTTGGCGCGTGCGATGGCCAGCGGATTGCTGACCTGCGTGACTGCAGCCTCCGCGATCAGTGGTTCGACGTCCGGTTGCGCGGGGTCCATGGCGGCGACCGCGAGCAGGCCGATGGCGTTGTTCAAGGCCAGGACCTTGTCTGGTTTGGACATTCGCAGTGCCTCGCGCGGATCGAATTTCGGATCGCGAGACTTTGCTGGGGATCAGCAGGGAAAGAAGTCGGGAAAGTAGGCGATTTGTGTAGGGAAAATCGCTAATTCGCGGCCAGCGTCTTCATCCATCATTTTCCGGTGCGGGGAGATTGTCCGTTGATCTTTGTCGACCGCGCTCGCTATGCTGCTGAAACCTTTAATCCAATCCGCGATCCGGCTGCGTCCGGCTCGGTCGGGATTTCGTTAAAAACGGATCAGATGCGATGAATGCACCGCTGAAAGAGTTCCGCCCGATCAAAGCCGTGATTTTCGACATGGACGGCTTGCTGCTGGACACCGAGGGTATCTACACCGAAGTCACCTCGATCATTGCCGGGCGCTACGGTCGCACGTTCGACTGGAGCGTCAAGCAGAACATCATTGGCAGGGGCGCGGGGGATCTGGCGCGGTATGTGGTTCAGGCGCTGGATTTGCCGATCACCGCCGAGGAGTTCCTGGAGATCCGCGAGCCTTTGATGCGCGAACGGTTCCCGACGGCCCAGGCCATGCCCGGTGCCCAGGAACTGGTCCGGCACCTCAAGGCCAATAACGTCCCGATTGCCGTGGGCACCAGCTCGTCGCGTCAGTCGTTCGGCCAGAAAACGACCTTGCACCGCGACTGGTTCGGGCTGTTTGACTTCATCGTGACGGCGGATGACCCGGAAGTCGGTGCGGCCAAACCGGCGCCGGACATTTTTCTCACTGCTGCACGGCGCCTGGGCGTTGCGCCCGAGGACTGCCTGGTGTTCGAGGATTCGCCGTTCGGTGTCACGGCGGCGAAGGTGGCGGGCATGACGGCGATTGCGATCCCCGATGCCGCGATGGCTGACGAAAAATACGCACACGCCGATGGCATTATTCGTACGCTCAAGGCGTTCATGCCCAGTGATTACGGACTACCCGTACTGTAGGAGCGAGCATGTCGAGGCGTCGAACCGTCGCTCCTGCAAGGGATTGACAGGTCAGGCGCCAAAACCACCATCGATCGTCAGGCTCGCCCCGGTGATGTAACCGGCTTCAGGGCCGGCCAGGTAGGCGACGAAGCTGGCGATTTCTTCGGCGTGTCCGTAACGACCCACGGCCATCAACGGTATCAGGCTTTCGGCGAAGTCGCCGCTGGCCGGGTTCATGTCGGTGTCGACCGGGCCCGGTTGCACATTGTTGATGGTGATGCCGCGTGGGCCGAGGTCACGGGAGAGGCCTTTGGTCAGGCCGACCAGCGCCGCCTTGCTCATGGCGTACGGGCCACCACCGGCGAAGGGCATGCGATCGGCGTTGGTGCTGCCGATGTTGATCACGCGACCGCCTTCGGTCATGTGTTGGGCGGCGGCCTGGGTGGCGACGAATACGCTGCGCACGTTGATCGCCAGCGTCTGGTCGAAGTCCTCCAGTTTGAACTCTTCCAGAGGGGCCACGGCCAGCACGCCCGCGTTGTTGACCAGGATATCCAGGCGACCAAAGGTTTGGACGGTGGTGCTGACCGCGTTGCGAATCGCCTCGGCATCGCCGCTGTCGGCCTTGATGGCCAGCGCCTTGCCGCCGCTTGCGGTGATGCTGTTTTGCAGCTCTTCGGCTTTGGCTGTGGAACTGACGTAGGTGAAGGCGACGGTCGCGCCTTCAGCGGCCAGGCGCTTGACGATGGCGGCGCCGATACCGCGGGACCCGCCCTGGATCAAAGCCACCTTGCCGCTGAGGTTCTGAGTAGTCATGTCGATCTCCAAGTCCCGAGGCGAAATGTCTCGGCTGATGGAGCGTAGTATCGATGGCGCATTGCACACTGAGTAGCCAGCCAATGCGACGTTCTGTTTAAACCAGAAGTTTAAAATGTAGTACCTCTGTAGGAGCGAGCTTGCTCGCGATAGCGGTGTGTCAGTCGGCAAGGATGTTGATTGACACACCGCTATCGCGAGCAAGCTCGCTCCTACAGGGGAAAACTCACGCCTTGGATTTGCTGATGATGTTCCCAGCATGCAGCCCGCATTCTTTCTGCGTGGCTTCTTCCCACCACCAGCGACCTTCACGTTCGTGCTGGTTCGGCAGTACCGGCCGGGTGCAGGGTTCGCAGCCAATGCTGATGAATCCGCGCTCATGCAGGCTGTTGTAGGGCAGTTCGAGCATGCGGATGTAACCCCAGATTTCTTCGCTGGTCATTTGTGCCAGCGGGTTGAATTTGTACAGCGTGCGTTCCGGGGTGGAGAACGCGGTGTCGATTTCCATCACTGCCACTGCGCTGCGGGTGCCGGGGCTCTGGTCCCGACGTTGGCCGGTTGCCCATGCCTTGACGCCGGACAGCTTGCGACGCAGCGGTTCGATTTTGCGGATGCCGCAGCACTCGCCATGGCCATCCTTGTAAAAGCTGAACAGACCTTTTTCCTTCACGAAGGGTTCGAGTTTCGTGTAGTCCGGCGATACCAACTCGATGTCGATCTTGTAGTGCTCACGCACCTGGTCGATGAAACGATAGGTTTCAGGGTGCAGCCGTCCAGTGTCGAGGCTGAACACCTTCACGTTCTTGTTCAGTTTCCAGGCCATGTCCACCAGCACCACGTCTTCGGCGCCGCTGAAAGATATCCACAGGTCATCGCCGAATTCGGCGAAGGCGAGTTTCAGGATGTCCTGGGCGGATTTATTGGCATAAGTCGTGGCGAGTTCCACGACGTCGAACGTTGGGCTCATCAGGGCGGCTTCCTACAGGTCGGTGGCGCTGGGCGCTCTATATGGAGCTGATGGTAACAAAATCCTGCCGTGGCTGGCGCGGCCTGTGCGTTGCGCCGCTCCCTGTGAGCGGATAGAGTTCGGCGGGCTTTTTGCTCGCGCGGCTCAATAATCAATACAAATGGGGTGTCTTGTGGAAATTGCCTGTCTGGATCTTGAAGGTGTGCTGGTCCCGGAAATCTGGATCGCCTTTGCCGAAAAAACCGGGATTCAATCCCTCAGAGCCACCACCCGGGACATTCCCGACTACGACGTGTTGATGAAGCAGCGCCTGCGGATTCTCGACGAGCACGGCCTGAAACTGGCCGACATCCAGGAGGTGATCGCCACGCTCAAGCCGTTGGACGGCGCCGTCGAGTTCGTCAACTGGCTGCGCGAGCGCTTTCAGGTGGTGATCCTCTCGGACACCTTCTACGAATTCTCCCAACCGCTGATGCGCCAGCTGGGATTCCCCACGCTGCTCTGCCATCGTCTGATCACCGACGAAACCGGGCGGGTGACGAGCTATCAGTTGCGTCAGAAAGATCCCAAGCGCCAGTCAGTCCTGGCTTTCAAGAGCCTTTACTATCGGGTAATCGCAGCCGGGGATTCCTACAACGACACCACGATGCTGGGGGAGGCGGATGCGGGGATTTTGTTCCATGCGCCGGAGAATGTGATCCGCGAATTCCCGCAATTCCCGGCGGTGCACAGCTTCGAAGACCTCAAGCAGGAGTTCATCAAGGCGTCCAACCGCACGCTATCCCTGTAAACCGACCCCTGTAGGACCGCGCTTGCTCGCGATGGACGTATTAACACCACCGGGTGTCAGGTGCCCAGCGGTGTGACCACCACCATCGCGACGGTTCGACGACTCTACATGCTCGCTCCTACAGGTTCAGGTTCAGAGACCCTGCAGGGTGTCGAGTAGCACCTTCACCTTGGTGATCGATTCCTGGTACTCGGCCTGCCACTGCGAATCGGCAACGATCCCGCCGCCACCCCAGCAGCACACCTGTCCGTCCTTGACCAACAGACTGCGAATGGCGATGGAGCTGTCCATCTCGCCGCGCACGTCCAGGTACAGCAGCGAGCCGCAATACAAGCCGCGTCGCGTCGGCTCCAGCTCGTCGATGATCTGCATGGCGCGAATCTTCGGTGCTCCGGTGATCGACCCGCCCGGGAAGCTGCCGGCGATCAGGTCCAGAGCGTCACGACCATCCGCCAGCTCCCCGGTCACGCTGCTCACCAGGTGATGCACATTCGGATAACTTTCCAGGCTGAACAGCTCCGGCACGCGTACCGAGCCGACGCGGCATGTGCGGCCCAGGTCGTTGCGTAGCAGGTCGACGATCATCAGGTTTTCCGCCCGATCCTTGGGGCTGGCCAGGAGTTCGGCGGCGTTCGCGGCATCTTCGTCGGCATTCAGGCTACGAGGACGGGTGCCCTTGATCGGGCGGGTTTCGACGTGGCGCTCGCTGAGCTTGATGAAGCGCTCTGGCGACAGGCTGAGCACCGCGCCACCGTCGGGCAGGCTCTGGAAACCGGAAAACGGGGTAGGGCAGGCTGCCCGCAGCGCGCAGTAAGCGGCCCACGGATCACCCGCGCATTCGGCGCGAAAGCGCTGTGCGAAATTGACTTGATAGCAATCGCCCGCCTGGATGTATTGTTGGATGCGCTCCAGTGCCTGGCGATAATCGTCTGCGCTGAGATCGGGCTGCATGGGCGCGTTGAGCTTGAACGCCTCGACCGGATCAGCCAGCGGCTGGCTGAACAGCGCGATCAGGCGCTGGCGTTCGCTGTCGGCCAGTGTCGGATGGAACACCAGCTGGCTGGTCTCGCGCTGGTGGTCACTGATCAGTGCCCAGTCGTACAAGCCAAAACGTGCATCGGGCAGGTGCAGGTCATCGTGCGCCTGGCTCGGCAGGTGCTCCAGATGCCGACCGAAGTCGTAGCTCAGGTAGCCGATCAGGCCGCCTGCGAAGGGCAGGTCAAACGGGACGCTGGCTTCGCCCAGTCGTTGCAGATGAAGGCGCAGGCGTTGCAGGAAATCGCTGCCGCTGTCGTCGCGCGCGACCGTCAGTTGCTCCAGCGGCCAGGCGCTGAGCAGGTCGAAGCGTCCTCGCTCGGCACTGGGGCGGCCGCTGTCGAGCAGCACGGCGCCGGGGGCATGGCGAATCGCCGCGAAATACTCGGCGGGGTTGGCGCGATAGGGCAGCGGGTGTACGGAGCAGGTCAGCATGGACGGAGCTTAACCTTCGACCGGTGGAATATGCCCGAACATTTCCTGGACGAACGCCATGCGCTCCTCGACGGTCTCCGTCACACCACGGGCTTTCAGCTCCTCCAGCCGAGCCTCGACCGCATGGGTGCGCAATGTCAGGCCGCAGTCGTTGGCGATCTGGATGTTCAGCCCTGGCCGGGCATTGAGCTCCAGGATCAGCGGGCCTTTTTCCTGGTCCAGCACCATGTCGACACCGATGTAACCCAACCCGCACAGCTCGTAGCAGCCCGCTGCGAGCTTCATGAATCCGTCCCAGTAGGGCAGTTGCACGCCGTCGACCGCGTTGGTGGTGTCCGGGTGCTTGGTGATGATGTTGTTGAGCCAGGTACCGCGCAGGGTCAGGCCGGTGGCGAGGTCGACACCGACGCCGATGGCGCCCTGGTGCAGGTTGGCCTTGCCGCCTGACTGGCGGGTCGGCAAGCGCAACATCGCCATGACCGGGTAGCCCATCAGCACGATGATGCGGATGTCCGGCACGCCTTCGTAGCTGATGCTCTTGAAGATCTGGTCGGGCGTCACCCGGTACTCGATCAGCGCCCGGTCCCGGTGCCCGCCCAATGAATACAGACCGGTGAGGATGCTCGAGACATGGTGCTCGATTTCCTCATGGCTGATGATCTTGCCGGACACCGTGCGATAGCGGCCCTCGAACCGGTCGGCGATCACGATGATGCCGTCACCGCCCGCGCCCTGGGCCGGTTTGATCACGAAGTCGCTGCGCCCGCCGATGATCTCGTCGAGGTTATCGATTTCTTTCTCTGTGGAGATGATGCCGTACAGTTCCGGCACATGAATGCCGGCGGCGATCGCACGTTCCTTGGTGAGGATCTTGTCGTCCACAATCGGGTACAGGCTGCGCTTGTTGTACTTGAGCACGTAGTCTGCGTTGCGTCGATTGATCCCCATGATGCCCCGGGCTTCCAGGGCTTTCCAGGTCTTCCAGAAACCGAACATCAGGCGTCAGCCTTCTTCAGGAACGCCTTGAAGCGCACCAGTTCGGTGAGGCGGTAGCCGCGATAGCGACCCATGGCCAGCATGAAGCCCACCAGGATCAACAGGACGGCCGGGAAGGTGAACACGAAGTACACCAGCTCTGGCACGCTCATGATCAGGTGCGCCAGGGAGGCGGCGAACAGGGTGCCAATGGCCACCTTCATCGCATGGCCGGAGCCGCGTTCTTCCCAGGTGATCGACAGGCGTTCGATGGTCATGGTCAGGATTACCATCGGGAACAGCGCCACGGACAAGCCGCGCTCCAGGCCGAGTTTATGGCTGAACAGGCTGATCGCCGCGATCAGCACCACCACGAAGGTCAGCACCACCGACAGCCTCGGCAGCATTTGCAACTTCAAGTGCTCAAGGTAGGAGCGCAGCGACAGCCCCAACGCGGTGATCACGGTGAACAGCACGATACCGAAGCCCAACTGGGTTTCGCGGAAGGCCAGGGCGATCAGCACCGGGGTGAAGGTTCCCAGGGTCTGCAGGCCGATCAGGTTGCGCAGGATCAGGATCACCAGCACGCCGATCGGGATCATCACCATGATCATGAACGTCTGCTGGGTTTGCAGCGGCAGGCCGTACAGCGAGTATTCGAGGAAGTTGGCGTCGGTGTTTTCGTCGGTCAGCTTGGCCAGGCGAATGGCGTTCATTTCGCTGTTGTTCAAGCTGAAGGTCACGTTGGCTTTCTTGCCACCGTCGACGGTGATCAGGTTCTCGTCACCGGTCCACCACAGCAGGCGATCGGTGGGCAGGCCCTGCTCACCGGTTTCCGGGTTGAAGTACAACCAGTCGGTGCCGTTGAAGCTGCGCAACCACAATTCCGGTGTTTGTGGCTGGTCGGCCACTAGACGGATGGTGTGGACCTTTTCCACCGGCACGTGGGCGATGGACAGCACCAGTTCGACGATCCTGGCCTTGTGCCCGCTGGACGGATCGCCCGCCAGCAACAGTTTCACGTTGTCGTCGTTGAGATTGTTGACACGCTTGATCGCCTCGCCAATGAATGTCTCGACGTCGGCCGAGTGTTGGCGAATCGGTGCGAGCAGCGCCTCGGCAGCAATTTTCTCAGGGCCTTCTACCACGATGCTGTCGCGAAAGGTCGGGCCTTTGATCTTGGTTTTTTCGGCGCTGTAGCGCTTGGTCAGCACCAGGCGGTAATACAGGGTCTGATTGCCCTTGGCCCGACGTGCCGACCAGGTCACCTTACGGTTGCCATCGACGCGGTTCACCGCCACGCCGTAGTTATTGGAGATGAAGCTTTCATTGAGGCTGACGTAATCGCGGCTCAGTGGCGGCACGAACATCTGGATCTTGACCGGGTCCTTGGCGTTGGCGACGAACTCGACCTTGGCGTCGATGTTCCACAAGTCGTCGGTGGCGTCCTCGGTGACGGGAATGCCGAGCACGAAGATCTGGTAGGCCGTGACCGAAATGCCGAGTACCACCAGGATGGCGATCAGCATTTTCAGATGGAGGGTAAGAGCGCGCATTGGAATTACTCTGCGGTATGTACGTCGGTGGCGCAGGCGGGTTTGCCAGCGGCGTATTTAAGACTGGGGTCGACCAGTGCATCGAAGCGTTTGAGTGCTTCGGAGCCAATCAAAAGTGGGTATTGGAACGCACTTCGGTCGGTCAAGTTCACTTCGATACTGCGCAAGGCCGAACCCATGCAGATATCCAGCTCGATCACAGGACGGGCGGTGTATTTCTTGCCCTCCTCGGGATCATAGTCGCCGGCACGTCGTTTGATCTTGCTGACCCGGGCCAGCGGCCGTTCGATCGGATGCGAATGCGCGGTGTCGATGGCCAGATAGAAGCGCACCCAGGATTCGCCATTGCGTTTGAAGCGCTTGATGTCGCGGGCACTGAGGGAGGCGGTTTTTGCCCCGGTATCGAGTTTGGCCGCAACTTCCAGATTGATGCCGTCCAGCGAGGCGTACTCGTTGAGGCCGTACACGGTTTTTTCCCCTGCCGCGGCGACACCGGGCAGGCAGAGCAGATAAAGAAAGGTCGGGAAGGGCTTGAGTCTCATAAATCCTGGTGCACAGCGGTCCGTGTTTCGATTCGAGGCCCTGGCATCGCTGCGCAAGCTCCTTCGTATGCCTATCAACTGACGATAAGTTCAAATGCTATCGACAAATGCGGGCGGCATTCTAGCACGGTGCTCCTGTGGCGCCACCGCCGAGAGATGGCTATAAACAGAAGGGCTGCTTCGTTCTGGTGCAGACGGTTATTAGACGATTGTCGACAATTCCTTTTTATCCTTTGACTGTTACGCCTTGATTCGCTACTTTTTGGCGCATCAGCTTTCAAGGTGTCGACAATATGCTGGATCAACTCGATCCCCCCGTCATTGCTCAGGACGATTCGGAAACACTTTCCGAGAACGTCTTCCGGCGTATCCAGGCGGCCATCGTCAAGGGCGAGATCGCCCCGGGCAGCAAGATCTCCGAGCCGGAGCTTGCGCGTACCTATGGCATCAGCCGCGGCCCATTGCGCGAAGCAATCCACCGTCTGGAAGGCCAGCGCCTGCTCGTCCGTGTACCGCACGTCGGTGCGCGGGTGGTGTCGTTGAATCACGCCGAGCTGGTTGAACTCTACGAGATCCGCGAGTCCCTCGAAGGCATGGCCTGTCGCCTGGCCGCCGAGCGCATGACCGTGGAAGAAATCGACGAGCTGCGTCAGGTCCTGGAGACCCATGAACGCGATGCCGCGTTCCAGGCGGGGGTCGGTTACTACCAGCAGGAAGGCGATTTCGACTTCCATTACCGGATTATCCAGGGCAGCGGCAACCGCACCCTCACGCAAATGCTCTGCGGCGAGCTGTATCAATTGGTGCGCATGTACCGCATCCAGTTTTCCACCACACCCAATCGCCCGCACCAGGCCTTTGCCGAACACCACCGAATTCTCGATGCCATCGCCGACCGTGACGGTGAGCTGGCCGAGTTGTTGATGCGTCGTCACATCGGCGCTTCCAAACGCAACATCGCCCGTCATTACCAGGACGGCGCCAACCCGACAGCCAAACGAGGTGAGTCATGAGTTCCAACAAGAGCACTCCAGGCCAGCGTTTCCGCGATGCGGTCGCCAGCGAGCATCCATTGCAAGTGGTCGGCGCGATCAACGCCAACCACGCACTATTGGCCAAGCGTGCCGGTTTCAAAGCCATTTACCTGTCCGGTGGCGGCGTCGCTGCCGGCTCCCTCGGTGTGCCGGACCTGGGCATCACCGGCCTGGATGACGTGCTGACCGACGTACGTCGTATCACCGACGTCTGCGATTTGCCGCTGCTGGTGGACGTGGACACCGGTTTCGGTTCCTCGGCGTTCAACGTCGCACGCACCGTCAAGTCGATGATCAAGTTCGGCGCGGCAGCGATTCACATCGAAGACCAGGTCGGCGCCAAGCGTTGCGGCCACCGCCCTAACAAGGAAATCGTTTCGCAGCAGGAAATGGTCGACCGCATCAAGGCCGCCGTCGATGCCCGTACCGACGACAGCTTCGTGATCATGGCCCGTACCGATGCCCTGGCGGTGGAAGGGTTGGAATCCGCCCTTGATCGCGCTGCCGCCTGCATCGAGGCCGGCGCCGACATGGTGTTCCCGGAAGCCATCACCGAGCTGGACATGTACAAGTTGTTTGCGAGCCGCGTGAAAGCGCCGATCCTGGCCAACATCACCGAATTCGGCGCGACCCCGCTGTACACCACCGAGCAACTCGCGGCGGCGCAAGTGTCACTGGTGCTGTACCCGCTGTCGGCGTTCCGCGCCATGAACAAGGCGGCGGAAAACGTCTACACCGCCATTCGCCGTGACGGTACGCAACAGAACGTGATCGACACCATGCAGACCCGCATGGAGCTTTACGATCGCATCGATTACCACACCTTCGAGCAGAAGCTCGATGCGTTGTTTGCGTCCAAGAAGTAACGAGTACCCGTGACACTGCCTGAGCCTGTAGGAGCGAGCATGCTCGCGATGGTAGACGCCACACCGCTGGGTATCAGATCCCCTGCGTGATCGTTGACGTCCATCGCGAGCATGCTCGCTCCTACAGGGGGTAAGAAATATCTCTGACAAATTCAAGAAAACTGGAGACAGCAATGGCCGAAGCAAAAGTACTCAGTGGCGCCGGGCTCCGTGGCCAGGTGGCCGGGCAGACTGCATTGTCCACCGTGGGTCAATCGGGCGCAGGCCTGACGTATCGTGGTTATGACGTTCGCGACCTGGCGGCTGACGCACAGTTCGAGGAAGTCGCTTACCTGCTGCTGTACGGCGAACTGCCGAGCAAGGCGCAACTGGCGGCCTACATCACCAAGCTGAGCAAGCTGCGCGACCTGCCGCAAGCGCTCAAGGAAGTGCTCGAACGCATCCCGGCCGATGCCCATCCGATGGACGTGATGCGCACCGGTTGCTCGTTCCTGGGCAATATCGAGCCTGAAAACGACTTCTCCGAGCAGCGCGACAAGACCGATCGCCTGTTGGCCGCTTTCCCGGCGATCATGACCTATTGGTATCGCTTCAGCCACGAAGGCAAGCGCATCGATTGCGTGAGCGACGAGCCGTCCATTGGCGGTCACTTCTTGCACCTGTTGCATGGCAAGAAGCCAAGCGAGTTGCACGTGAAGGTGATGAACGTTTCGCTGATCCTCTACGCAGAGCACGAGTTCAACGCCTCGACGTTCACCGCGCGCGTCTGTGCGTCGACCCTGTCCGACCTGTTCTCCTGCATCACGGCAGCCATCGGTTCGCTGCGCGGCCCTTTGCACGGCGGCGCGAATGAAGCGGCGATGGAAATGATCGAGCGTTTCTCATCGCCGGAGGAGGCGATCCAGGGCACCCTCGGCATGCTCGAGCGCAAGGACAAGATCATGGGGTTCGGTCACGCGATCTATAAAGACAACGATCCGCGTAACGAAGTGATCAAGGGCTGGTCGAAAAAACTCGCAGACGAAGTGGGCGACAAGGTGCTGTTCCCGGTTTCCGAAGCCATCGACAAGACCATGTGGGAGCAGAAAAAACTGTTCCCCAACGCCGACTTCTACCATGCCTCGGCGTACCACTTCATGGGCATTCCGACCAAGTTGTTCACACCGATTTTCGTCTGCTCGCGCCTGACCGGCTGGGCCGCCCACGTGTACGAACAACGCGCCAACAACCGCATCATCCGCCCAAGTGCCGAATACACCGGCGTTGAACAGCGCAAGTTCGTGCCAATCGAACAACGCTGAATGGTGGGGGCTGGAACTGAACACGCCACCCCCTGTAGGAGCGAGCTTGCTCGCGATAGCGGTTGACCTGACACACCGCAATCGCGAGCAAGCTCGCTCCTACAGGGGAACGGCGCAACGCCCCGCCTTTTGTATTTACCGTGACCGAGTCCCGACTGATGAACACAGAATTCCGTAAACCGCTGCCCGGCAGCAACCTGGATTACTTCGATGTCCGCGCCGCGGTCGAGGCCATTGCGCCAGGCGCCTACGACACGCTGCCGTACACCTCCCGCGTGCTGGCGGAAAACCTGGTGCGTCGCTGCGACCCGGCCACGCTGACCGAATCCCTCAAACAATTCATCGAGCGCAAGCGCGACCTCGATTTCCCATGGTTCCCGGCCCGCGTGGTGTGCCACGACATTCTCGGCCAGACCGCTCTGGTGGACCTCGCCGGCCTGCGTGACGCCATCGCCCAGCAGGGCGGTGACCCGGCGCAGGTGAACCCGGTGGTGCCGACGCAATTGATCGTCGACCACTCCCTGGCCGTCGAACGTGGCGGTTTCGATCCCGAAGCGTTCGAGAAGAACCGCGCCATCGAAGACCGTCGCAACGAAGACCGTTTCCACTTCATCAACTGGACCAAGAAGGCGTTCAAAAACGTCGACGTGATTCCTCCGGGCAACGGCATCATGCACCAGATCAACCTGGAGAAAATGTCTCCGGTGATCCAGGTGCGCGATGGTGTAGCGTTCCCCGACACCTGCGTCGGCACCGATAGCCACACCCCGCACGTGGATGCGCTGGGCGTGATCGCCATCGGCGTCGGTGGCCTGGAAGCGGAAAGCGTGATGCTCGGCCGCGCGTCCTGGATGCGTCTACCGGAAAGCGTCGGCGTCGAGTTGACCGGCAAGCTGCAACCCGGCATCACCGCCACCGACATGGTGCTGGCGCTGACCGAGTTCCTGCGCAAGCAGAAGGTCGTGGGCGCATGGCTGGAGTTCTTTGGCGAAGGCGCGGCTGCGCTGACCCTCGGCGACCGCGCAACCATCTCCAACATGGCACCGGAATATGGCGCCACGGCGGCGATGTTCTACATCGACCAACAGACCATCGACTACCTCAAACTCACCGGCCGTGAAGACGAGCAGGTGCAGTTGGTCGAAAACTATGCCAAGCAGATCGGCCTGTGGGCCGATAGCCTCAAGGGCGCGCAGTACGAGCGTGGCTTGACGTTCGATTTGTCTTCGGTCGTGCGCAACATGGCTGGCCCGAGTAACCCGCACGCTCGCGTGGCCGTCTCGGACCTGGCAGCCAAGGGCATTGCCGGCCAGTGGGAAGACGTTCCGGGCCAGATGCCGGACGGCGCCGTGATCATCGCCGCGATCACCAGTTGCACCAACACCAGCAACCCACGCAACGTGATCGCTGCGGGCCTGCTGGCGCGCAACGCCAACAAGCTCGGCCTGACCCGCAAACCCTGGGTCAAGACGTCCCTGGCCCCCGGCTCGAAAACCGTGGCGCTGTACCTGGATGAGGCCGGCCTGACCGATGAACTGGAACAGCTCGGCTTCGGGGTGGTGGCGTTCGCCTGCACCACCTGCAACGGCATGTCCGGTGCACTTGACCCTGTCATCCAGCAGGAAATCATCGACCGCGACCTGTACGCCACCGCCGTATTGTCGGGTAACCGTAACTTCGACGGGCGAATTCACCCGTACGCCAAGCAGGCGTTCCTGGCTTCGCCGCCGCTGGTGGTCGCCTATGCCATCGCCGGGACCATCCGTTTCGACATCGAAAAAGACGTGCTGGGCCTGGATGCCGATGGCAAAGAGATCCGCCTGAAGGACATCTGGCCAAGCGACGCAGAAATCGAAGCAGTGGTTAAGGCTTCCGTGAAGCCCGAGCAGTTCCGCCAGGTCTACATCCCGATGTTTGCGATCCAGGAAGACACCGGCCCCAAAGTCACGCCGCTGTACGACTGGCGCGAGATGAGCACCTACATCCGCCGTCCGCCGTACTGGGAAGGCGCCCTGGCCGGGGCGCGTCCGCTCAAGGGCATGCGCCCGCTGGCGGTCCTGCCGGACAACATCACCACCGACCACCTGTCGCCGTCCAACGCCATCATGATGGACAGCGCCGCCGGCGAATACCTGGCGAAAATGGGCCTGCCGGAAGAGGATTTCAACTCCTACGCGACGCATCGCGGGGACCACCTGACCGCGCAACGCGCAACCTTCGCCAACCCGAAACTGTTCAACGAAATGGTCAAGGAAGACGGCAAGGTCAAGCAGGGCTCGCTGGCCCGCGTCGAGCCGGAAGGTCAGGTGATGCGCATGTGGGAAGCCATCGAGACCTACATGGATCGCAAGCAGCCGCTGATCATCATCGCCGGCGCTGACTACGGCCAGGGCTCGTCCCGCGACTGGGCGGCCAAGGGCGTGCGTTTGGCCGGTGTCGAAGCGATTGCCGCCGAAGGTTTCGAGCGCATCCACCGCACCAACCTGGTGGGCATGGGCGTGTTGCCACTGGAATTCAAGCCGGGCACCAATCGCAACACCCTGGCCATCGACGGGACCGAAGTCTATGACGTGATCGGCGAGCGCACCCCGCGGGCCGACCTGACGCTGGTGATCCATCGCAAGAACGGCGAGCGCGTCGAGGTGCCGGTGACCTGCCGCCTCGATACCGCTGAAGAGGTATCGATCTACGAAGCCGGCGGCGTGTTGCAACGCTTCGCCCAGGACTTCCTCGAAGAATCGGCAGTCGCTGTTTAAAACTCGGTGTGCAGACAGGGGGATTTCAAATCCCCCTGTCTGCTTCAAGTTCAGGAGTAAGGAACACCATGGCTGACGCAGCTGTTTTTCCGAAGCAAATCAAGATTCCGGCCACCTACATGCGTGGTGGCACCAGCAAGGGCGTATTTTTCAGCCTGCAGGATTTGCCTGAGGCGGCGCAGGTTCCAGGTCCCGCCCGAGACGCCCTGTTGCTTCGGGTCATCGGCAGCCCCGACCCGTATGACAAGCAGATCGACGGCATGGGCGGTGCAACCTCCAGCACCAGCAAAACGGTGATCCTGTCCAAAAGCATCAAGGCCGATCACGATGTCGACTACCTGTTCGGCCAAGTGTCCATCGACAAGCCCTTCGTCGACTGGAGCGGTAACTGCGGCAACTTGACGGCGGCAGTTGGATCGTTCGCCATCAGCAACGGCCTGGTGGATGCCAGCCGCATTCCGCACAACGGCGTGGCGGTGGTGCGCGTGTGGCAGGTCAACATCGGCAAGACCATCATCGCCCACGTACCGATCACCAACGGCGAGGTGCAGGAAACCGGCGATTTTGAACTCGATGGGGTGACCTTCCCCGCAGCGGAAGTGCAGGTCGAATTTCTTGACCCGGCGGCGGAAGAAGAGGGCGGGGGCGGTTCGATGTTCCCTACCGGCAACCTCGTCGATGACCTGGAAGTGCCGGGCGTTGGCACCTTCAAGGCGACCTTGATCAACGCGGGCATTCCGACGATTTTCGTTAACGCGGCAGACATTGGCTACACCGGTACCGAGTTGCAAGGCGCGATCAACGGGGACCCGAAAGCGTTGCAGATGTTCGAGACCATTCGTGCTTATGGCGCTTTGCGCATGGGCCTGATCGCCAACGTTGACGAGGCGGCCAAGCGTCAACACACACCGAAGGTGGCGTTTGTCGCCAAGCCTGCGGACTACGTGGCTTCCAGCGGCAAGGCAATTGCGGCCGGTGACGTCGATCTGCTCGTGCGGGCACTGTCCATGGGCAAGCTGCACCACGCGATGATGGGCACCGCTGCGGTGGCCATTGGTACGGCGGCGGCGATTTCCGGGACCCTGGTCAACCTCGCGGCGGGCGGCATCGAACGCAACGCAGTGCGCTTCGGCCATCCGTCCGGCACCTTGCGGGTGGGCGCCGAGGCGAGTCAGGTCAACGGTGAGTGGATCGTGAAAAAAGCCATCATGAGCCGCAGTGCGCGGGTGTTGATGGAAGGGTTTGTACGGGTGCCGGGGGATTGTTTCTAGCAGACATTGAACAACTGTGGGAGCGGGCTTGCCCGCGATGGCGGTGTGTCAATAACAGAAACTTCGACTGACACACCCAATCGCGAGCAAGTCGAATCGTCGCACCGCCGCTCCCACAGTTCTTGACCGAGTTTCATATTAGAAAAATGATTCAACCCACCGCGATCAACCCGAACCGAGGTCCCATCAACGAACCACTTCACGAGTGAATCGAACATGAGCGCCAACGTTGACCTGAACAATCGCCCGGACTATGACCAGGTCCTGCAGGACATTGCCGATTACGTCCTCAATTTCCAGATCCAGTCTGCCCAGGCCCTGGACACCGCCCGCAACTGCCTGATGGATACCCTGGGCTGTGGCCTGCTGGCGCTGCGTTTTCCCGAGTGCACCAAGCACCTGGGGCCGCTGGTCGAAGGCACGGTGGTGCCACACGGCGCACGGGTGCCCGGCACGTCGTTCCGGCTCGATCCGGTCAAGGCGGCGTGGGACATCGGTTGCATCGTGCGTTGGCTCGACTACAACGACACCTGGCTCGCCGCCGAATGGGGCCATCCGTCAGATAATCTCGGTGGCATTCTTGCGGTGGCCGACCACCTGTCGCAAAAACGCCTGGCCAACGGCGAAACGCCACTGACCGTTCGCACCGTGCTCGAAGCGATGATCATGGCCCACGAAATCCAGGGTGTACTCGCGCTGGAGAATTCCTTCAATCGTGTAGGTCTTGACCACGTCATTCTGGTCAAGGTCGCCTCGACGGCCGTCACCGCCAAACTGATGGGCGCCCATCGCGAGCAGTTGTTGTCCGCGCTGTCCCATGCCTTTGCCGACGGTCAAGCCCTGCGCACCTATCGACATGCGCCCAATGCCGGTTCGCGTAAGTCGTGGGCGGCAGGCGATGCGTCCAGCCGGGGCGTACGCCTGGCGGACATCGCGATGCGTGGCGAGATGGGTATTCCCGGTGTGCTGAGTGCCCGGCAGTGGGGCTTCTACGACGTGCTGTTCAGTCATACCAACAATGATTTGGCGCTCAAGCCCGGGGACAGGCGCGAATTCAGCCTGTCCCGGCAATACGGCAGCTACGTGATGGAAAACGTACTGTTCAAGATCAGCTTCCCTGCAGAGTTCCACGCGCAAACCGCCTGTGAAGCCGCCGTTATCTTGCACCCACAGGTGCGCAATCGCCTTCACGAGATCGACAGGATCGTCATTACCACCCACGAATCGGCGATTCGCATCATTTCCAAGGTCGGCCCGCTGGCCAATGCGGCGGATCGCGATCACTGCCTCCAGTACATGACCGCCGTGCCACTGGCTTTCGGCAATCTGGTGGCCGAGCAGTACGAGGATGATTTCCACAAGGCACACCCGATCATCGACGTGCTGCGCGAGAAAATGGTCATCGTCGAAGAACCGCGTTTCACGCGTGAATACCTGGAAGCGGACAAGCGTTCCATTGCCAACGCGGTGCAGGTGTTTTTCAAGGACGGTTCCAGCACCGAAAACGTGGTGGTGGAATACCCGATTGGCCATCGCCGTCGGCGTGCCGAGGGCATTCCCCTGCTGGAGGACAAGTTCAGGGCGAACCTGGCGACACGGTTTGCCGGGCAGCGTTGCGAGGAAATTTTTGCGTTGTGCAAGGACCAGGAGCGGCTTGAGATGACGCCGGTCAATCGGTTTGTGGATTTGTTTGTTATCTAGGGGGCGGCGTTATCGTTCGATCGCGAGCAAGCTCGCTCCTGCAGGGATCTGCGGTGTTCACAAATTACCTGTAGGAGCGAGCTTGCTCGCGATGACGGCAGATCAGACGCTAGAGAAGCTACTTGAACCGCCGCTCCACACCTTTCTCCACAAGAATCTTCGCCGAGATTTCTTCAACGGAAAAATGCGTGGAGTTGATGTGAGGAATGTTCTCGCGGCGAAACAGGTTTTCCACCTCGCGCACTTCGAACTCGCATTGTGCGTAGCTCGAATAGCGGCTGTTGGGCTTGCGCTCGTTGCGGATGGCCGTAAGACGGTCTGGATCGATGGTCAGGCCAAACAGCTTGTGCTGGTGCGAACGCAGGGCGCTTGGCAGGGTCAGGCGCTCCATGTCGTCTTCGGTCAGCGGGTAGTTGGCGGCGCGAATGCCGAATTGCATGGCCATGTACAGGCAGGTGGGCGTTTTGCCGCAGCGTGACACGCCCACCAGGATCAGGTCGGCCTTGTCGTAATAGTGCGTACGGGCGCCATCGTCGTTGTCGAGGGCGAAGTTAACGGCCTCGATGCGTTCCATATAATTGGAGTTGGTGCCGATGGAATGGGACTTGCCGACGGTGTAGGAAGAATGCTCTGTCAGTTCCTGTTCAAGCGGTGCCAGGAAGGTCGAGAAAATGTCGATCATGAAACCATTGGACGTTGCGAGAATCTCACGGATGTCCTGATTGACAATGGTGTCGAAGATGATCGGCCGGAAGCCGTCGGTTTCGGCGGCCTTGTTGATTTGTTGTACCATGGCCCGCGCTTTGTCCGCGCTGTCGATGTACGGGCGGGTGAATTTGCTGAAGGTAATGTTTTCGAACTGTGCCAGGAGGCTTTGACCCAAGGTTTCGGCGGTGATGCCGGTGCCATCGGAGATAAAGAAAGCAGATCGTTTCATTTGTACCTTGGCCCTTAAGCTAGTAGCGAAAACTGGATATGATAGGCGCGATTTGCCGGCCGCCAATGGCCCGCATTCTCACTTATTTTCCAGGTCCAGGCCATATAGCTGGCAAATGCTCCATTTAGAGCGCCGGTTTTGAGCTTTTCCAACACAGTTAGTGGAGAGATCACCTTGGTAGAGTACGTAGTTTCCCTCGATAAGCTCGGCAAACACGATGTTGAGCATGTGGGGGGCAAGAACGCATCCCTGGGCGAGATGATCAGTAACCTCGCAGGTGCCGGTGTATCGGTACCCGGTGGCTTCGCCACGACCGCCCAGGCTTATCGTGATTTCCTGGAACTGAGCGGCCTGAACCAGCAGATTCATGACGCCCTCGATGCCCTGGACGTCGACGACGTGAATGCCCTGGCCAAGACCGGCGCACAAATCCGCCAATGGATCATGGAAGCTGAGTTCCCCGAGAAACTGAACACCGAGATCCGCACCGCATTCGCCGCGCTGTCGGCCGGCAACCCTGACGTCGCTGTGGCCGTGCGCTCTTCCGCCACCGCGGAAGACTTGCCGGACGCTTCCTTCGCAGGTCAGCAGGAAACCTTCCTGAACATCCGTGGTGTCGAGAACGTCATTCGCGCCGCCAAGGAAGTGTTCGCTTCCCTCTTCAATGACCGTGCTATTTCCTACCGCGTGCACCAGGGCTTTGACCATAAACTGGTCGCCCTGTCGGCTGGCGTGCAGCGCATGGTCCGCTCCGAAACCGGCACCGCCGGCGTGATGTTCACCCTCGATACCGAATCGGGCTTCCGTGACGTGGTGTTCATCACCGGCGCCTACGGCCTGGGTGAAACTGTCGTACAAGGCGCGGTGAACCCGGATGAGTTCTACGTCCACAAGGACACCCTGACCGCGGGTCGCCCGGCGATCCTGCGCCGCAACCTGGGCAGCAAGGCCATCAAGATGATCTACGGCGACGAGGCCAAGGCCGGTCGTTCGGTCAAGACCGTCGATGTCGACAAGGCCGATCGCGCGCGTTTCTGCCTGACCGACGCTGAAGTCAGCGAGCTGGCCAAGCAAGCGATGATCATCGAGAAGCACTACCAGTGCCCGATGGACATCGAGTGGGCCAAGGACGGTGACGACGGCAAGCTGTACATCGTGCAAGCCCGTCCGGAAACCGTGAAGAGCCGCACCCAGGCCAACGTCATGGAACGTTACCTGTTGAAGGAAACCGGCACTGTGCTGGTCGAAGGTCGCGCCATTGGCCAGCGCATCGGCGCCGGCAAGGTCCGCATCATCAAGGACGTGTCCGAGATGGACAAGGTCCAGGTCGGTGACGTACTGGTTTCCGACATGACCGACCCGGACTGGGAACCGGTCATGAAGCGCGCCAGCGCCATCGTCACCAACCGTGGCGGCCGTACCTGTCACGCGGCGATCATCGCCCGTGAGCTGGGCATTCCGGCCGTGGTCGGTTGCGGTAACGCCACCGAGCTGTTGAAAGAAGGCCAGGGCGTCACCGTTTCCTGCGCCGAAGGCGACACCGGCTATATCTTCGAAGGTCAATTGGGCTTCGACATCAAGAAAAACTCCGTCGACGCCATGCCGGACCTGCCGTTCAAGATCATGATGAACGTCGGCAACCCGGATCGCGCCTTTGACTTCGCGCAGTTGCCGAACGCCGGTGTGGGCCTGGCCCGCCTGGAGTTCATCATCAACCGCATGATCGGCGTCCACCCCAAGGCGCTGCTGAACTATGACGGCCTGCCACAGGACATCAAGGACAGCGTCGACAAGCGCATTGCCGGCTACAACGACCCGGTCGGCTTCTACGTCGAGAAACTGGTCGAGGGCATCAGCACACTGGCTGCCGCGTTCTGGCCAAAAAAGGTCATCGTGCGCCTGTCGGACTTCAAGTCCAACGAATACGCCAACCTGATCGGCGGCAAGCTGTACGAGCCGGAAGAAGAAAACCCGATGCTGGGCTTCCGTGGCGCTTCGCGTTACATCAGCGAATCGTTCCGTGACTGCTTCGAGCTCGAATGCCGCGCACTCAAACGCGTGCGCAACGAGATGGGCCTGACCAACGTCGAAATCATGGTGCCGTTCGTCCGCACCCTGGGCGAAGCGAGCCAAGTGGTGGACCTGCTGGCCGAGAAAGGCCTGGTCCGTGGCGAAAACGGCCTGCGCGTCATCATGATGTGCGAGTTGCCGTCCAACGCGATCCTGGCCGAAGAGTTCCTTGAGTACTTCGACGGCTTCTCCATTGGTTCCAACGACCTGACCCAGCTCACCCTGGGACTGGACCGGGACTCCGGGATCATCGCGCACCTGTTCGACGAGCGTAACCCTGCGGTCAAGAAGCTGCTGGCCAACGCCATTGCCGCTTGCAACAAGGCCGGCAAATACATCGGCATCTGCGGCCAGGGCCCTTCGGACCACCCTGACCTGGCCAAATGGCTGATGGAACAGGGCATCGAGAGTGTCTCGCTGAACCCGGACTCCGTACTGGAAACCTGGTTCTTCCTGGCGGAAGGTCAAGCTTCGGCCTGACAAGCAACCCTGTACCTGTAGGAGCGAGTACGCTCGCGATGGACTCAAAAACACCGCGGGGCACCTGATGCCCCGCGTCATCGTTGGCGACCATCGCGAGCGTGCTCGCTCCTACAGACATCCAGATTCAATCAGGGCGGGCATCCACGGATGCCGCCCTTTTTTGTGCAAGAGCATCATGCAAAGCAGCAGCAATCTATTTCCTGTCGCCCTGATCAGCGCCGAACGGCGCGGTGATCTGAGCGAAGATGTCTATCGTTTGAAACCCGGCAACAGCCCCGACAGTACGGTCGAGTTGGCGGTCACGCGTCTGGGCATGGCTGACGAGTCGGTCGCGCGCGGTGTGCCGGTGATCCTGTTGCACGGCAGTTTTTCCAATCGCCGCTTCTGGTTCTCGCCCAAGGGTGTGGGGCTTGGGGCTCACCTGGCGCGTTTGGGGTTCGACGTGTGGGTCGCGGAAATGCGTGGCCATGGCTTGTCCCAGCGTAATCAGGACTACCGCAAGAACCGCGTCGCCGATTACGCCCGGTACGATCTGCCGGCCATTGGCGCGTTCGTGCGCGAGCAGAGCGGCCAGGTTCCGCACTGGATCGGTCACTCCCTGGGGGGCATTACTCTGGCGGCGGCACTGGGGGGCGAATACATCGGTGAGCCGGTCGTGGCCTCGGCGGCGTTCTTTGGCACGCAAGTGAGCCGCACTTACTGGCCACTGAAGATCCCGCCGGTGGAGTGGGGCGGGCGCTTCATTCTCAAACGTTTTGCCCAGCTGTCCGGTTCACGGCTCAAACGCGGCCCAGAGGACGAGCCCATTGGCCTGGCGCTGGAAAGCATGCGCTGGTACGGCTTGTTCGGGCGCTTTGGTGATCGTGACAAGGATTGGTGGGCCGGTTTGGCCAACGTGCAATTGCCGGTGCTGGCCGTGAGTGCGGCGGGCGATCACCAGGACCCGGAATGGGCGTGCCGCAAGCTGTTCGATCAGTTGGGGTCGGCGCAAAAGCAATTCATAAAACTGGGCCGCGAACAGGGTTTCGGCGGCAACTTCGGGCATGTGGAGATGCTCGTCAGCAAGGCGGCGCAGGCTGAGGTCTGGCCGTTGGTGGTGCGCTGGTTGAACGATCAACAGACGCCATTGTTGGGTGAAAAGCCGGATCTGGCGACGGCGGTCTGAGCCAGATGCTCTATTATGGGCATTTCGCTCTGCATGGCTTGCGGCTAAGATATGACGCATTGCGCTTTTTCGGTCACATTGCGACATCCTCGATTGTCTTCCTTTTTTCAGGAGTTTCTCGATGAATCATTACCTTACGCCTGACCTGTGCGACGCCTATCCAGAGCTGGTGCAGGTGCTGGAACCGATGTTTAGCAACTTCGGTGGCCGTGACTCTTTTGGCGGCGAAATCGTGACCATCAAGTGCTTCGAAGACAACTCGCTGGTCAAGGAGCAAGTCGAGCTCAAGGGCAATGGGAAGGTGCTGGTGGTCGATGGCGGCGGGTCCCTGCGTCGCGCCTTGCTGGGTGACATGCTGGCGGAGAAAGCGGCAAAAAACGGTTGGGAAGGGCTGGTCATCTACGGTTGCATCCGCGACGTCGATGTCATCGCGCAAACCGATCTGGGCGTCCAGGCCCTGGCCAGCCACCCGATGAAAACCGACAAGCGCGGTATCGGCGACCTCAATGTTGCAGTGACCTTCGCCGGTGTCACCTTCCACCCGGGCCACTACATTTATGCGGACAACAACGGTGTGATCATCTCGCCAAGTCCGTTGAAAATGCCTGAGTAAGCTTTAGCCGACCTTGAGAATGGAGTGCGGATGTTCGAGGAAGACAACGCGCAGTGGGGGCTGGTACATGCCCTGGTGCTGGATGGCAAAGGCGGTGCGCGTTCGATTGCCCGGACTGAGCTCGACGATTTGCAGTTGCAAGCGCATGAAAGCCTGTGGCTGCACTGGGATCGCAGCCACCCGCAAACCCAGACCTGGTTGCGTAAATCCAGCGGCCTGAGTGAGTTCAATTGTGATCTTCTGCTGGAAGAGAACACCCGACCGCGTCTTCTACAGCTAACTGACAGCGAGCTGCTGCTATTTTTGCGTGGGGTGAACCTCAATCCAGGTGCCGAGCCCGAAGACATGGTCTCGGTGCGGATCTTTGGTTCGGCGCGGCGGGTGATTTCCCTGCGGTTGCGGCCGCTGCGTGCTACTGATGAACTGTTGGTGCAGTTGGCGGATGGCAAGGGTCCGAAAACCACTTCTGAACTCATCCTTTATATGGCTCAGAACCTCACCAACAAAGTGCAGGATCTGGTCAGTTGCCTCTCGGAAGTGGTCGATGAGGAAGAAGAAAAACTGGATGCCGACGAACGGTATACACCGGAGCATGGCTCCATTTTGCAGATCCGTCGCAGGGCGGCCGGGCTCAAGCGTTTTCTGGCGCCGCAACGGGATATTTTTGGTCAACTGACACGGATAAAATTGCCCTGGTTCGTTGAGGACGATGGCGATTACTGGAACGAACTGAACAACAGCCTGACCCGTTATCTCGAAGAGCTGGAATTGACGCGAGAGCGCGTGGGGCTGGTCCTGGAGGCTGAAGACCGGCGTTTGAGCGTGCGCATGAACCGCACGATGTATCGCTTCGGGATCATCACCGGGATCTTTTTGCCGATGAGTTTTCTCACCGGTCTGCTGGGTATCAACGTGGGTGGCATTCCGTTTTCTGCCAGCCCCTACGGCTTCATGATTGCCTGTTTGTTGATGGTGTTGGTGGCGCTCGGCCAGTGGTGGTTATTTAGACGTTTGCGTTGGGTCTGACAATGCGCCATGTGACCTGTGCAAAATTGACCGCGTCTTTCACAGACATCACGAGAGGTGCGTATGCACGATCCGTTTGAACAGTCTTTGCGCGACATGCTGAACGCTTCACCGTCCACCCGTGACGACGATGCGTGCCTGGGCCGCGTCCTCAAAACCGCCAATCGCCAGGTCGGTGCCGGCGATCTGTTCAGTCTGCTGGGCCGCTGGCTGCCCGCGTTGATGATCGCCTTGAATAACGGATCGGCCCACGTCTCGCCGGTTTCCCGTCTGCATAAATCTACTGCCCGCACTGCTGATAAGGCTGATTGAATATGGAACTTGATCTCTGGACACAGAGCCTCGTCACTGCAATGACTGCGTTATGGACCAAGGTTGCAAACTTCATCCCGAACCTTTTCGGCGCATTGGTTGTGCTGCTGCTGGGTTTCGTCGTGGCGAAACTTCTGGACACTTTGCTGTCGAAGTTGCTCGCCAAGCTGGGCCTCGATCGCCTGATGGGCGGCACAGGCCTCACTAAGTTGATGTCCCGGGCCGGCCTGCAAGTGCCGATCTCAACCCTTATCGGCAAGATCGTCTATTGGTTCGTTCTGCTGATTTTCCTGGTTTCTGCAGCAGAATCCCTTGGGCTTGAGCGAGTTTCAGCTACGCTGGATATGTTGGCGCTGTATCTGCCGAAAGTTTTTGGCGCCGCGCTGGTGTTGCTGGTGGGTGTGTTGCTCGCGCAATTGGCCAATGGGCTGGTGCGCGGTGCTGCGGAAGGGGTAGGTCTGGATTACGCATCAGGCTTGGGGCGAATCGCCCAAGGCCTGGTCATTATCATCAGTATTTCGGTGGCGATCAGCCAGTTGGAGGTCAAGACTGACCTCCTGAACCATGTGATTGTCATCGTTTTGATTACCGTTGGTCTGGCGGTTGCGCTGGCCATGGGGTTGGGAAGCCGGGAAATTGCCGGTCAGATTCTTGCGGGAATCTATGTGCGTGAGTTGTATCAAGTTGGGCAACAAGTGCGTGTTGGCGAGGTCGAAGGCCAGATCGAGGAGATCGGCACGGTTAAAACCACATTGCTGACCGATGAGGGTGAGCTAGTCTCTCTCTCCAATCGGATTCTCCTGGAGCAGCATGTGAGTAGCCGCTAACCCGGCAAACCCTGCTAATGTATGCCGCCGCAAAATGCCCTGAAGGGCTGCGGTGGACATTGACCTGACTGTCGGCCTGACTTGTTTTGAATAACGCTCAACCGCTCTCCACGCGCTATGACCCCCGCGAGCTCTCTGATGAGGAGTTGGTCGCGCGCTCGCATACCGAGCTGTTTCACGTAACGCGCGCCTACGAAGAGTTGATGCGGCGTTACCAGCGAACATTATTTAACGTCTGTGCACGATATCTTGGGAACGATCGCGACGCAGACGATGTCTGTCAGGAAGTGATGTTGAAGGTGCTGTATGGGTTGAAGAATTTCGAGGGGAAATCGAAATTCAAGACATGGCTGTACAGCATCACGTACAACGAATGCATCACTCAGTATCGAAAGGAACGGCGAAAGCGTCGCTTGATGGACGCGTTGAGCCTGGACCCCCTCGAGGAAGCGTCTGAAGAAAAGACGCCTAAACCCGAGGAAAAGGGTGGGCTTGATCGCTGGTTGGTGCATGTGAACCCGATTGACCGGGAAATTCTGGTGCTACGATTTGTCGCAGAGCTGGAGTTTCAGGAGATCGCAGACATCATGCATATGGGCTTGAGTGCAACAAAAATGCGTTACAAACGTGCTCTAGATAAATTGCGTGAGAAATTTGCAGGTATTGCTGAAACTTAGTTCGGCGCAAATTATCTCTTACGTGTAGGCAAGTTCTGATAGAATTGCCGCCGAGTTGTCCCCCGGTTTGTGGGACTGATTCACTATCACCAGATGGGGATTTAACGGATGAAACTGAAAAACACCTTGGGCTTGGCCATTGGTTCTTTGATTGCGGCCACTTCGGTCGGCGCATTGGCACAGGGCCAAGGCGCAGTTGAAATCGAAGGTTTCGCGAAGAAAGAGTACTACGACAGCCAGCGCGACTTCAAAAACGACGGCAACCTCTTCGGTGGTTCGGTTGGTTACTTCCTGACCGACGACGTTGAACTGCGTCTGGGCTACGACGAAGTGCACAACGTGCGTAGCGATTCTGGCAAGAACATCAAGGGCTCCAACACTGCCCTGGACGCTCTGTACCACTTCAACAACCCAGGCGACATGCTGCGTCCGTACGTCTCCGCTGGTTTCTCGGACCAAAGCATCGGCCAGAACGATCGCGGTGGTCGTGACGGCTCCACCTTCGCCAACGTTGGCGGCGGTGCCAAGCTGTACTTCACTGACAACTTCTACGCCCGTGCTGGCGTTGAAGCTCAGTACAACATCGACAAAGGCGACACCGAGTGGGCTCCTAGCGTCGGTATCGGTGTGAACTTCGGTGGCGGCTCCAAGCCTGCTGCTGCTCCAGTTCCAGCACCTGCTGAAGTCTGCTCCGACAGCGACAACGATGGCGTGTGCGACAACGTCGACAAGTGCCCGGACACCCCAGCCAACGTTACCGTTGACGCTGATGGCTGCCCAGCAGTTGCTGAAGTCGTACGTGTTGAGCTGGACGTGAAATTCGACTTCGACAAGTCGGTCGTCAAGCCAAACAGCTACGGCGACATCAAGAACCTGGCTGACTTCATGAAGCAGTACCCAGCCACCACCACTACTGTTGAAGGTCACACTGACTCCGTCGGTCCTGACGCTTACAACCAGAAACTGTCCGAGCGTCGTGCAAACGCCGTTAAGCAAGTTCTGACCAACCAGTACGGTGTTGAGTCGTCCCGCGTTCAGTCCGTCGGCTACGGCGAATCCCGCCCAGTTGCTGACAACGCCACTGAAGCTGGTCGCGCTGTTAACCGTCGCGTAGAAGCGCAGGTTGAAGCTCAAGCTAAGTAATTAGCTCGCAGCTTGAAAAAAGCCCGGCTTAGGCCGGGCTTTTTTTTGCCTGTGATTTGACCACGTCACCCCATCATCGCGTCATTCGTTATCTGCAGGAGCGGGCTTGCCCGCGATGGTGTCAACGATGACGCTGGCTGTCTGAATGCCCGCAGTGTCCGGGCCTCCATCGCGAGCAAGGCTCGCTCCTACAGGGGAACGCGTTTTCTTGTGGGAACGGGCTTGCCCGCGATGGTCGTCAACGATGATGCTGGCTGTCCAAATGCCCGCGGTGCCTGGGCCTCCATCGCGAGCAAGGCTCGCTCCTACAGGGGAACGCGTTTTCTTGTAGGAGCGGGCTTGCCCGCGATGGTCGTCAACGATGACGCTGGCTGTCTGAATGCCCGCGGTGCCTGGGCGTTCATCGCGAGCAAGGCTCGCTCCTACAGGGGAACGCGTTTTCTTGTGGGCGCGGGCTTGCCCGCGATGGTCGTCAACGATGACGTGGGCTGTCTGAATGCCCGCGGTGTCCGGGTCTCCATCGCGAGCAAGGCTCGCTCCTACAGGGGAACGCGTTTTCTTGTGGGAGCGGGCTTGCCCGCGAAGGTCGTCAACGCTGACGCTGGCTGTCTGAATGCCCGCGGTGCCTGGGCCTCCATCGCGAGCAAGGCTCGCTCCTACAGGGGAACGCGTTTTCTTGTAGGAGCGGGCTTGCCCGCGATGGTCGTCAACGATGACGCTGGCTGTCTGAATGCCCGCGGTGTCCGGGCCTCCATCGCGAGCAAGGCTCGCTCCTACAGGACGGCGCCGATCAGACTGTAGGAGCGAGCATGCTCGCGAAGGTCGTCAACGATGACGCTGGCTGTCTGAATGCCCGCGGTGCCTGGGCGTTCATCGCGAGCGAGGCTCGCTCCTACAGGGGAAGGCGTTTTCTTGTGGGAGCGGGCTTGCCCGCGATGGTCGTCAACGATGACGCTGGCTGTCTGAATGCCCGCGGTGTCCGGGTCTCCATCGCGAGCAAGGCTCGCTCCCACAGGGCGGCGCCGATCAGACTGTAGGAGCGAGCATGCTCGCGATGGTCGTCAACGATGACGCTGGCTGTCTGAATGCCCGCGGTGTCCGGGTCTCCATCGCGAGCAAGGCTCGCTCCTACAGGATGGCGGTGACTGTCTGGATTTCTGCGCTGCAGGTATTGGCGATGCCGGCCACTGCACCGATGACCAGGATCGCCGGGCTTTTCAGTTCGAAGTCGCGGGCGTCTTCTTCCATGCGACTCAGATCGCTACGACATTCGCGCTGGTGGGGCAGGGAAGCGTTTTCGATCATCGCCACCGGTGTATCGGCCATCATCCCCCCGAGCAGCAGTTGCTCACGGATTTCGCTCAGTTTCGCCACGCCCATGTACACCACCAGGGTCGTGCCGCCCTGGGCCAGTGCCTTCCAGTTCAGGCTGCTGCCATCCTGGGTGTGGGCGGTCACCAGTGTCACGCCGCGGGCCACGCCTCGCAGGGTCAACGGGATGTCACACTGTGTCGCGCCTGCCAGCCCGGCTGTAATGCCATTCACCAAGTCGACCTCGACCCCACGCTCACGCAGCCACTGCGCCTCTTCGCCACCCCGGCCGAAAATGCACGGGTCGCCACCCTTGAGACGGACCACGCATTTACCCTGGCGGGCATAGCGCAGCATCAGTCGGTGGATGAAGGCCTGGGGCGTGGAGCGACAACCGCCACGTTTGCCCACGGGAATGATCCGTGCGCCTGGGCAATGTTCGAGCACCGCCTCGTTGACCAGGTCGTCGATCATCACCACATCCGCTTCGTTCAGTGCCCGAACAGCCTTGAGGGTCAACAATTCCGGGTCACCAGGACCTGCACCCACCAGCCAGACTTTCGCGTTCATAGTGTTTTCCTCACGAGGTGACGGCGACCGGCTGCGCAGTGGCCGCCAGCAAACGCTTGATTTCCGGGACGCAGGAACCGCATTGCGTGCCGCAACCCAGTTCCTGTTTCAAACCTTGCAGATCCAGGCCGCGGCGAATACCGGCGCAGACCGCGCCCTGGCTGACGTTTTTGCAGTTGCACAGTGTTTTGCTGCCGGCACTCGGTGTGCTGACGTTGCCAGGCGGTGCGCTCAGCGGTGCGAGCAGCCAGCGCCGTAACTGTTCGTCGACGCGGCCTTGCAGCCACAAATCCTGCAACCAGTGCTGGGCGAGGGTTTCGCCCGCCAGGCGAATCGCGGTGATACGACCGGCGTCGATGCGCACGCGTTTGCCGATGGAGCGCCGTGGATCGTCGTAGGCCAGCACCGGACCCTCGTCCAGACCCAGGCAGCGGTCGATGTCGCGCAGCAATTGCGTATCCGGCGGGGTGGCGTTGGCTGCGCGTATCAGCAGGGCAGGACGATCCCGCCCGGTCAGGCTGAGGCTGACGTAGGAAAACGCCTCACACAGCGGTCGTAGCGTCTCAAAATGGCGTTGAACATCGCCTTCGACCAAGGCGAAGAACGTCCACGGCAGGTTGACCGGGTCAAGCCGTACGCCGGTGTGTTTGAGTTCCGGTTGCTTCGACAACGGGTCGAACGCTGGTTGGGTAATGCCGTTGACGCCACCCTTGAGAAAGCGATCCCCCCAGTGCATGGGCAAGAACGCCTGGCCGGGGCGCACGCTGTCGTCGCCACCGACGGCGACGATGACTGCACCGCGACGGCTTTTCAGGCTGACCAGTTCACCGGCTTGCAGCCCATGGCGTTGAAGATCATCGGGATGCAGGCTCAACACTGCTTCACTGACATGCCCGAACAGTTGCGCGGCGGTGCCGGTGCGGCTCATGCCGTGCCATTGATCGCGCAGGCGCCCGGTGATCAGCGTCAGCGGGTAGTCGCTGTCGCGTTGCTCCCTGGCGGCGCAATAGGGATCGGCAATAAACCGCGCGCGGCCATTGGCGGTGGGGAATATCCCATCGGTGTACAGGCGTGTCGTACCCGCCGTTGCGCCGGCAGGGAAAGGCCACTGTTGCGGCCCGAGGCGGTCGATCAGGTCGTGGCTGATGCCGGACAGATCCAGATCCCGTCCACGGGTCAGTTGTTTGTACTCATCGAACAACTGCGCGGTCGATTCGAAGGCGAACAGGCTCGGTTGTCCCGGACGCAAATGTTTCTCCAGGCGTTGCGCAAAGTCCACGGTGATCGCCCAGTCGGAGCGCGCTTCACCCGGTGCGACAACGGCGCGGCGAACGTGGGAAATCCGCCGTTCCGAATTGGTCACCGAGCCTTCCTTCTCACCCCAGCTGGCGGCGGGTAACAACAGGTCGGCGAACCTGGCGGTTTCGGTGGTGTGAAAGGCTTCCTGCAACACCACGAACGGGCAGGCCTCCAGGGCTTCGCGCACGGCGTTCTGGTCCGGCATCGATTGCGCCGGGTTGGTGCAGGCGATCCACAGCGCCTTGATGGTGCCATTGCGCACTTGCTCGAACAGTTCGATGGCTGGCAAGCCGGTACTGTCCGGCAGTTGATCCACGCCCCAGTACGCTGCCACTTCGGCGCGATGCTCTGCATTGGCCGCTTCGCGATGGCCCGGCAGCAAGTTCGACAGACTGCCGGTTTCGCGGCCGCCCATGGCATTCGGCTGGCCGGTCAGGGAGAAAGGCCCGGCACCGGGACGACCGATTTGCCCTGTGGCCAGGTGCAGGTTGATCAGCGCACTGTTTTTCGCGCTGCCGGAGGTCGACTGGTTCAGGCCCATGCACCACAACGACAGGACGCTCGGCGAGGTGCCGATCCAGCGGGCGCATTGCTGCAGTTGTTCGATATCGATACCGCACAGCTGCGAGACCATCGGCGGGGTGTAGTCGCGCACCAGATCCTTGAGCTCGGCCAGGCCTTCGGTGTGCGCCTCGATGAAGTCGCGGTCAATCCAGCCTTCCCACAGCAGCAGGTACAAAATCCCATGGAACAAGGCGACATCGGTGCCCGGCAGAATCGCCAGGTGCAAGTCGGCCAGGTCACAGCTGTCCGTGCGACGAGGGTCGATGACGATGACTTTCATCTCAGGCCGACGGGATTTGGCCTCTTCCAGGCGGCGAAACAGTACCGGATGGGCGTAGGCCATGTTGCTGCCGACGATCATCACGCAGTCGCTCGACTCGAGGTCCTCGTAGCTGCACGGCGGCGCATCGGCCCCCAGGCTGCGCTTGTAGCCGACCACCGCCGATGACATGCACAGCCGCGAATTGCTGTCGATGTTGTTGGTGCCGACCAGCGCCCGCGCCAGTTTGTTGAAGCTGTAGTAATCCTCGGTCAGCAGTTGCCCGGAGATGTAGAACGCCACGCTGTCCGGACCATGTTCGGCAATGGTACTGGCGAACACGCTGGCGGCGTGATCGAGGGCGCGGTCCCAATCGGTACGGCTGCGGGCCAGGCCCTTGCCCAGGCGCAGTTGTGGATACAACGCACGCGCCGCGAGGTCGCCCGTCAGGTGCAGGGTCGAGCCTTTGCTGCACAGTTTGCCCAGGTTGGCCGGGTGCGCCGGATCGCCGCTGACGCCGAGGATGCGCTCGCCGTCATGCTCGATCAGCACGCCGCAGCCGACGCCGCAGTAGCAGCAGGTGGAGGCCGTGATCTGGCGGTTCATCAACTGGCTTCCCGCAAGTCATGCTGCATGGAATCGGCCCATTGAAGGGCGCCGAACATCAGCCGATCACGGATCTCGGCAATGTCGAGGTTCTGCCGAATCTGCTGAAAATACTCCCCGCCATCCACGGTGTCGCCATACAGGCAGGCGCCAACCAGCACGTCGTCCTTGATCACCAGTTTCTTGTAGATGCCGCTGATCGGATCGCTGAGGGTGATGGTTTCGGTGCCTTCGCCGCCCATGAAGTCGCCCGCGGAAAACAGGTCGATACCGGTGACTTTCAGTTTGGTCGACGTCACCGAGCCCTTGTAGGTGGCGAACCCCAGGCGAGCGAGGTGATTGGCGCAGACCTTGGCCTGTTCGAACAGTGGCGCGACCAGACCATAGGCGGTGCCACGGTGACTGGCGCATTCGCCGATCGCATACACCCGTGGGTCGTAGGTTTGCATCGTGTCGTTGACCAGGATGCCTCGGTGGCAGGGCAGCCCGGCTTTTTCCGCCAGCTCGGTCGCCGGACGAATGCCGGCCGCCATCACCACCAGGTCGGCGGGGATCGTATCGCCGTTGTGGAATTCCACTGAGCCGACCCGGCCGTTACCCGCATCGTGCAGCGCTTTGGTGTGTTCACACAGACGAAAATGCAGGCCACGCGCCTCCAGCGCGCTTTGCAGCATGCGACCGCTGACGCTGTCCAGTTGCCGCTCCAGCAGCCACTCGCCGTTATGCACCACTGTGACGTGCATGCCGCGCAGCATCAGACCGTTGGCCGCCTCCAGACCGAGGAGGCCGCCACCGATCACCACGGCGTGGCGGTGGGTTTTTGCGGTGTCGATCATCAAACGGGTGTCGGCGATGTCGCGGTAGCCGATGACACCGTGCAGGGTGTTGCCGGCTATAGGCAGGATGAAAGGGGTCGAGCCGGTGGCAATCAGCAGGCGGTCGTATTCGGCTTCGGTGCCGTCCTCGGCGATGACCCGGCGTTTGATCCGGTCTATCTGCACCACTTTGCGATTGAGCAGCAGCTTGATGCCGTTGTCCTGATACCAGTTCAGGTCGTTGAGCACGATGTCTTCGAAGGACTGCTCGCCCGCCAGTACCGGCGATAGCAGGATGCGGTTGTAGTTGGCATGGGGCTCAGCGCCGAAGACGGTGATGTCGTACAGCTCGTTACTCAGCTTGAGCAACTCTTCGAGGGTACGAACGCCGGCCATGCCGTTGCCGATCATCACCAGTTTGAGTTTTTTCATCAGCTTCTCCAGCGTGTTCGACAAATGGCGCGCAAACAAAAAAGGCATCCCCGCTGGTTATCCAGCGAGGACGCCTTTGTCCTGATCCCGTTCTCTCGGGAAGCCCAGCCGTCATCGTTGAAGGCTGGTCTTTATGTTTGATGGGAGAGGTAATGCAGCGGTTGTGCCAAGTTGGCGGGCGCCCGTATTTGTTGGGGCGGTGCATTGGTCTGGAAGGCAGGGGTGCACCGAATCGAAGCGGGTTGCCCACAAATGGAGCGGGTATTCAGCAGGTTTTGTGGTGAATGTTGCTCGCGATGGCCGCGACTCGGTTCAGCTGTGAAACAACAAAACCAGCAGCACCAGATTCCCCAACAGCGACACCAACCCCAAGGTGCGCCACACCTTCAGCGGTTCACGCTCCAGCAGCGGTCGAGGTCGCACACTCAGGCTGCGCCGTTCGCCCTGTTCCAGCACCAGCAGCCATTCTTCCGCCGTCTCGAAGCGCTGGCCGGGATCGGCGGCCACCGCACGCTCCAGGCTTTGTGCAATCCACTCCGGCAAGTCCGGCCGATAGCGACTGGCGCTGACCGGCGCGCCGAATCGTGGGCGCTGGAAGGCTTCGATTTCGCCGTAGGGAAAATGCCCGGTGAGCAGGAAATACAGGGTCACACCGACCGCATACAGATCCTGTTGCGCAGTGGGCGGGTCGCCGCGAAAGGCTTCCGGGGCGATATAACTCGGCGTGCCGGGCAACGTCGAGGGCTGATCTTCCGACAGGCCGGGGCAGTAGGCGAGGCCGAAATCCAGCAGGCGCAATTCGCCATCGTCCCCCAGCAGCAGGTTTTCCGGTTTGATGTCGCGGTGCAGGATCTGACGACGATGCAGCATGCCGACCGCCCGCAGCAGGCGCTCCGCCAGGTCCAGCCATTGCCCCAGCGCCATCGTGATGTTGTGTTGCGCCAGTTGCGCCAGGGTCGAGCCGGCGTACTCGCGCATCGCGTAGTACAGGTGCTGGCGTTGGCCGCCGGCATGCACTTCGGGGAAATGTCGCCCGGCGACCCGCTTGAGAAACCACTCCTCTGAGAGCAGTGCCTGCCCGGCAAGATGATCGTCGCGCAGGGCTCCGGGCAAGGTTTTCAACAGCCAGGGTTGTTGCTGGGCGTCGTGTACGCGATACAACAGCGATTGCTGGCTGTGTCCGACGATCCCCTGGACCTGCCAGCCCTCGAAAGACTGGCCCGGCTTCAGTGCGGGCGGAAGGGGCCATTGCTGCAAGTGAATCAACGCGTCGCCGATGCTGGTTTCGCCCAGGGCGTCGACCCGGACCAGCAGTGCACTGGCATTGTCCTGGCTGCCGGCCAGGTGCGCGGCGTTGACCAGGGTTTGCGCGGCGCTGTGCAGGTCCGGTTGATCGCGCAGGATCGCCGCAATGGCGGTATCACCCAACACGGCCCAGATGCCGTCGCTCAGTAGCACGAAACTCTCGTCGACACGCAACTCGCCGTCGAGAAAATCCAGCACCAGGTGTTGATCCAGGCCCAAGGCACGCTTGAGCACATGCTGCATGCCAGGCTGGTCCCAGACATGGTCTTCGCTGATGCGTTGCAACTGGTTGGCATGCCAGCGATAAACCCGGCAGTCACCGACATGAGCCAACGTGAACCGCCGGCCGCGCATCACCAACGCGCTGACCGTGGTCAGCAGCGGTTGCCCGCCACCGTTGGCCTGCAACCAGCGATTCTGTGCCAGCAGCAGGCGGTCCAACGCTTGGGCGACACCCCAGGTTTCCGGGGTGGCGTAATAGTCCAGGGCCAGCGCCTGCAAGGTCGAGCGGGCGGCGAGCCCGCCATCGGCGCACTGGCTGACGCCGTCGGCGATGGCGAACAGGTAGCCCTTGCTCGCCGCCAGTGCCGGCGCCGGTGTGACCAGGCGCAGGGCGTCCTGGTTTTCTTCGCGGGGACCCGTGGCGCTGGCTTCGGCGAAACTCAGTTGCAGGCTCATTCAGCCCTCACACCCGCGCGGCGGTGACGGCAGCCGAGCCCCAGGTGGTTCTCCAGCGACGCTTGACCGCGTGCAGGCCGAACCAGGCGAGCACGCCCAGGCTGGCGAATAACCACAAGGCCAGTTGGTAGCTGCCGGTGCTCTGCTTGATTGCACCCATCCCGGCCGCAAGGGCGAAACCGCCGATGCCACCGGCCATGCCGATCAAGCCGGTCATCACGCCGATCTCGCGACGAAAACGCTGTGGCACCAGTTGGAACACGGCGCCATTACCCGCACCCAAACCGAGCATGGTGCACACGAAAAGCGCCAGTGCCGCGTAGGAACTGGGCAGGTTGAAGCCCACGGCCGCGATGCAGATGGCTGCGACGGTGTACATGCCCAACAGGGTGCGAATGCCGCCAAAGCGGTCGGCCAATGCACCGCCCAACGGACGCATCAGGCTGCCGCCAAACACGCAGGCGGCGGTGTAGTAACCGGCAGTCACCGGGCTCAGGCCGTATTGATCGTTAAAGTAGCCGGGCAGCGCGCTGGCCAGGCCAATGAAGCCGCCGAAGGTCACACAGTAGAAAAACATGAACCACCAGCTGTCACGATCGCCCAGGGCCTTGAAGTAGTCGGCCATGGACTTGGCTTTGGGCCGTTCCGGGGCGTTTTTCGCCAGGCAGGCAAACACGATCAGGGTCAACACCAGTGGGATCACGGCGAAGCCGAACACGTTGCTCCAGCCAAACGCGGCCGCCAGCACCGGGGCGATCAACGCCGCCAGTACGGTGCCCGAGTTACCGGCCCCGGCGATGCCCATGGCCTTGCCCTGGTGCTGCGGCGGATACCACTGTGACGCCAGCGGCAGTGCCACGGCGAAAGAGGCGCCGGCCATGCCGAGGAACAGACCCAGCACCAGCGCCTGCTCGTAGCTGTGGATCCCGAGTTTCCAGGCGCCGAACAGGGCGCAGATGACGATGACCTGGCCGATGATCCCGGCGGTTTTGGGGGACAGGCGATCGGCGAGCATGCCCATGATGAAGCGCAGTACGGCGCCAGCCAGGATCGGCGTGGCCACGACCATGCCGCGTTGTTGAGTGGTCAGGTGCAGGTCGCCGGCGATTTGCACGGCCAAGGGGCCGAGCAGGTACCAGACCATGAAGCTCAGGTCGAAATAGAGGAAGGCCGCGAACAGGGTCGGGGTATGGCCGGATTTCCAAAAGCTTGAATTCATCGCGCACCTCAGCTGTGAGTCGTCTTGAGAAGGAGTCATGAGCTTGCAGGTGGGGGGCCGCAACGGCCGCTCCACCGGCCCCGAGCTGTGGGGCCAAAACAAAAAAAACGCCGCCACCTGATGGGCCATGGGCCTATCGGGTGAGCGACGTCTTTGTCGTAGGTGGGGCAACCGCCGTTGGTTACCTGTGGAGGAATGCTTTGCCAGATCTGTGCCAACAGGTGAGACCGTGTGACGGCCAATCGCGAGCAAGCCCGCTTCCACAAAGGATTGCGGTCCCTGTAGGAGCGAGCTTGCTCGCGATGGCGTCCTTCAACCCAACAGTTCACTCATGGCAATGATCTGCTCCGCCACCTGAATCAACTTCTGCTGCCGGCTCATCGCCTGGCGACGCATCAGGGTGTAGGCCTCTTCCTCGTTGCAGTCTTTCATCTTCATCAGCAGCCCCTTGGCCAGCTCGATGCGCTTGCGCTCGGCCAGTTGCAGGTCGCGTGCATGGAGCTGGGCGCGCAGGGCCTGGTCGCTTTCGAAGCGGGCCATGGCGACGTCGAGAATGGGTTGCAAGCGTTGTGCGTGGATGCCTTCGACGATGTAGGCACTGACCCCGGACTTGATCGCCTGGCGCATCACATCAGGGTCATGTTCGTCGGTGAACATCACGATCGGGCGTGGCTGGTCTCGGCTGACCAGCACCACTTGCTCCATCACATCGCGGCTCGGTGACTCGGTATCGATCAGGATCACGTCCGGACGCACCGTTTCGACGCGGGCAGGCAGGTCGATGGTCAGGCCGGATTCGTCGATCACTTCGAAGCCGGCTTCGGTCAGCGCCGCTTTGAGCCGGCCGACTTTTTTCGCGGTGTCATTGATCAGCAGGATACGCAACATGTTCGCAGTCTCCTGTCAGCGGCTGGCGAGTAGGGGCGAGCTGTCGCTCATGGCGTGCAGCTTGAAACTGCGGGCATAACCGGCCGGATCCGAGCCGTCCCAGGTCTTGCCATCAATCAATTGGCTGCTGCGCATTTCCCGGCTCGACGAGGCGATACCGACGGCGCTGGCGGCCGCTTTATACAAGTCCAATTGCTGCACCTGCCGGGCCACCGCGAGGTAGTCCGGATCGTCGCGCAGCAAACCCCAGCGCCGGAACTGAGTCATGAACCACATGCCATCCGACAGATACGGCAGGTTGACCTCCCCATCGTCGTGGAAACGCAGGGCGTGCGGGTCCTGCCAGCGATTGCCGAGACCGTCGTCGTAATCGCCGAGCAACCGGGGCTCGATGCAATCGAGCGGCGCGTCCAGGTACTCAGGCGCGCTCAACAATTGCGCGGTACTGCGGCGGTTCTCGGTACTGTCTTCGATAAAACGGCTGGCTTGCAGGATTGCCATCACCAGCGCACGTGCGGTGTTGGGGTATTGCTCGATAAAGGCGCGCGTGCAGCCGAGGACTTTCTCCGGATGATCGGGCCAAATGGTCTGGGAGGTCGCCAGGGTGAAGCCGAGGTTCTGTTTCACCGCGCTGGCGGCCCAGGGCTCGCCGACGCAGAAACCGTCGATACGCCCCGCTTGCAGGTGCGCAACCATTTGGGGCGGAGGCACCACCACACTGTCTACATCATGCAATGGATGAATGCCCTGGCTCGCCAGCCAGTAATACAACCACATGGCGTGGGTACCGGTGGGGAAGGTCTGGGCGAAGGTGAGCTTTGGGCGACTTTGGTGCACGTGGCGGTCCAGTGCTTCAGGACCGGTCACTCCTAGCGTTTGTAAACCGTGGGACAGGTTGATGCTCTGGCCGTTCTGGTTCAGGCCCATGAGCACCGCCATGTCGGTGGCCGCCACGCCGCCGATACCCAGGTGCACCGCGTAAACCAGGCCATACAGACTGTGGGCGGCATCCAGTTCGCCACTGACCAGTTTGTCCCGCAGGTTGGCCCATGATGACTGGCGCTTGAGGTTCAAGGTCAACCCGTAGGGCTGGGCGAAACCCTGCGTGGCCGCCACCACGACCGAGGCACAGTCGCTCAGGGCCATGAAACCGAGGTTGATTTCGGTCTTTTCCGGGGCATCGCTGCCATTGACCCAGGCCAACGGGCCGGCTGATGGTTCGTTCATCGCGTCTTCACCTTGCAAAAAAAAGCGTCGCCCCGCGTCCTCGCATGCGCAAGGCCGGGTGACGACGCCGTTGTCCGTGCACTCATCCCGCCGTTGACATGAGTGCTGATACCCGGTGGGTGCAAGGCATATGCCAGAGCGGCTTTCATCAGGTTTTCATCAGGACTTGCAGGGCGCGGTCTTTCATCCTGCCGAACCTTGATCGCCAGGCTGAACAGAAAATGGGCGTGCACACTGAACCTCTTTGCCTCACACATCCTGCCCCTGGTCGCTGCGGCGAATGGGTGATGCATTTGCGCATCAGCGAATCGGGCCTGTGTCTGGGGGCGGCGTCACACTGTCGGCTGCCCGGCGGTTGGGAAGGGTTGGTCGCGGCCAGCGAACCGTTGCACATGCACGGTGGCGGCGTGCAGGTGCTACCGCTGACGCCGGCATTGCTGGTGAAGTTGCAGGTGTTTCTCGACGTGAGCGACGTGCTGATCGACCCACAACCGCGCCCCGGCACATGGGCGATGTTGCCAGTCGGGTTGGACACCGTGCGGTCGGAGCGTGGGTTGGAGCAGTGGTACATCGCCCAGGCCCTGGGTGGCGGTCCGGCATTCCAGGCGTTTGCGCAGGTGCTGCGACATACCGAGAGTTACGGGCTCGTGCGATTCCTGCTGGAGCAGGGCACCCGCAGCGAAAAGCTCATCGAACTGGCACGGCGATACGGCGTGTCGGTGTCGCACTTTCGGCGCCTGTGCCGCCAGGCATTGGGCAGCGCGGCCAAACCTGCGTTGCGTGGCTGGCGCACGGGCAGGGCGCTGTTGAACATGAGTCTGCAAGACAATTCGCTGACAGATGTTGCGCTGGACCTGGGCTATGCCTCGTCTTCGCATTTCTCCCGGGAAATCCGCGAATTGGTGGGTTTCTCCCCCAGCAGCCTGTGCGACATCACGTATCTGCCGGGGAAGTGAGGGAATGAGCCATCGATTGATTTTCCTGTTGGCCATCTGTTTGCACAGCGTATGGCTCCTGACGCCGCCCAGCGTGCAGGCCAGTGTTTACGAAGCGCGCGAGCAGAGTGTGCGCACCTTTTTCAGCGAGTTGTCCGGGCCGCTCGGCAAGCCGGTCGTCGTCAGCAAGAGCGCGGCGGCCAAGCGGATCTCGGGAACCTTCGATCTGCGCGAACCGCAGCAGGTCTTTGAGCGTGTCAGCAGGCAGATGGGGCTGATCTGGTACAGCGAGGGCCAGGCCATTTATCTGTACGACGCCGGCGAATTCAAAAGCTCGATGATGGCACTGCAAACACTGACCGTGGCAAAACTGCAGGCGTTCCTCGAGCGCTCCGGGTTGTACGACCGGCGCTATCCGTTGCGCCACGACGGGCTGCGCACCTTCCATGTCTCCGGACCGCCGATGTACGTCGATCTGGTGATACAAGCGGCCGGGATGATGGACAACCAGCGCTCGGAGCTGATGCTGGGCAAGCAGCAGATTGGCGTGATCCAGGTGCGCAACACCTTCGTCGGCAACCGCCAATACGATCTGCGCGACGACAAGATCACGATCCCTGGCCTTGCGACGGTGATCGAAGACTTGCTGCGAGGCGAGCGCAATGGTGTCGAAGCGACCGTGGCGCAGGCCTCGGTGGAACCACCGGCACAGATGCCGACATTTCCGCTGGCTGGCCTGGCGAACACGCTTTCGGACCAGGACCCGTCTGCACCGCGCATCCTCACGCGAGACATGGCCGCCGGCAACATCCGGGTGGTGGCCTATCCCGACACCAACAGCCTGCTGGTCAAGGGGCTGCCGGAGCAGGTGCGTTTCATCGAGAACCTGGTGACGGCGCTCGACACGCCCAAGCGCCACGTCGAGCTGTCGCTGTGGATCATCGACCTGCACAAGGACGAACTCAATCAGTTGGGGATCAACTGGCAAGGAGGGACGAAGGTGGGTGGGAAGCTCGGTGTATCGCTCAATACCGGCTCGACCACCACCCTCAATGGCGCGTCATTCGTCGCGCGGATCCTGGCGCTGGAGCGTACCGACCGGGCGAATGTGGTGTCGCGACCGATGATCCTGACGCAAGAAAACGTCCCGGCGATTTTCGACAACAATCGCACTTTTTATGCGCCGCTGGTGGGCGAGCGCAGCGTCGACCTGCAACACGTGACCTACGGCACGCTCGTGAATGTCTTGCCGCGCTTTGCCCAGACCGACGAAATTGAAATGTCGCTGACCATCGAGGACGGCAACCAGATCGACAATCCGGCCCAGGGCGAGCAACCGAGTGCATTGCCGACGGTGGGTCGCACCCGCATCAGTACCGTGGCGCGGGTGCCTCCGGGCAAGAGCTTGCTGGTGGGGGGCTTCACCCGGGATGACCACAGCGAGCAAATCGGCCGGATCCCGGTGCTCGGCTCGATTCCGTGGATCGGTCGGCTGTTCAGTTATCGGCAAAGTCGTTCAGCCAACACGGTGCGTGTGTTTCTGATTCAGCCCAGGGAAATTCGTGATGCGCTGGAGCCGCAGGTCACAGAGCCCGCTGCGCAATTGCTGACCCCGCAACAGCACGAACGTGTAAGGCGAAGCTACCTGCGGGGGGACGACCGGTGATCCCGTCCCCGATTTCCAGCGGCAGGCGTGCAGCCCAGGCGCGGCTCAACAGCGAGAAGGCGGGTGAGTACCCACCGCCACAGGCCGTCCAAAGTGAGGCCGACGACGTTGCGGTCACGCTAAGCCAGCGCCTGGTGCAGGCCAGTGATGAAATGTCCGCTGCGCTCACCCAGTTTCGGGTACGGCGACATTTCGAATTGAAGTCCGAGGGTGTGCCGGACAACTTTGAGCGGGTGCTGGAAGACGACGTTCTACCCAAGGTGCAGCAACTGCTCAGGCTGGCGCCGCTTGCCGACTCACCGGTTGCCGGGCTGCTGAGTATGGCTCGCAAGCTGTTCGCCGATGACAGTGATCTGGTGTGGGTGTTGCGTGAGTTGTTGCGCCGCAAGGCGCTGGACACTCTCAGTCGGCAACGACTCGAAATCCTGTTGCAGGCGGTGGTCGCCCAGGCATGTCCCAAACGCGTCAGCGCGGGGATCAACGCCGCACTCAAGGCCCGACTGTTCGGTGCCAGCATGTCCGTGCGGGCCGCATTGTTGCGAGAAACCTACCGGGATTTTCTCGAATCCGATGACGGACCGGTCGGCTGTTATCAGGACTGGATTGCGCTCTACGGATGGAGTCAACGCAGGCACGTGCTGGCCTTCATCGAGGCAGCGCTGCTCACCGACATCAGCGCCCAGGACCCGAGTTGTTCACGCCTGGAATTTGGCCAACTACTGACCCGACTCATGGGGCTCAAGTGCCTGCGTTCAGCCGAAATACTGTTTATCGATGGTGTGCTCGGCGATCCGGCGCTGTGCCGGCACAACGCGGACGAAGGCGACTGGCTGGTGTTCCTGCTCGGGCTGTTGACCTGTCCGGATGAGCTCGACGCGTGGCTGTTCGGCGTCCTCGGTGAGTCGGTGCGCTTGAGTGCCCATCCTGAGCGGTCGGCGCTGGTGCAGACGGTACGACGCCTGAGCCTGCAATTGCCGTTGGCGTTGTTTGCCGACGAACAGGCGCTGCAGCGTCTGGCACTGCAATTTGTGCATCTGGCCACCATTGCCTTCGGTCACGAAGGCCTGGCCTTGAGACGATCTGGTGGTGACGCGTGACCCGCCTGCTCAATGTGTTTTTAAGCAACGTCGGCGCACGACCGGAACTGCTGATCCTGAGCCTCATGGTGATGATCATCGCGATGCTGATCATTCCCTTGCCGACGGTGCTGGTGGATTTTCTGATCGGCCTGAACATCGTCATTTCGCTGTTGGTGTTCATGGGCTCGTTCTACATCGAGCGCATCCTCGCTTACTCGACTTTTCCTGCGTTATTGCTACTGACCACGCTGTTTCGCCTGGCGCTGTCGATCAGCACGAGCCGCCTGATCCTCAGCCAGGCCGATGCCGGCGAGATCATTGCCTCATTCGGCGAATTCGTGATTGGCGAGAGCCTGGTGGTGGGCTTCGTGATCTTTTCCATCGTCACCATTGTCCAGTTCATCGTGATCACCAAAGGTTCGGAGCGGGTCGCCGAAGTGGCGGCTCGGTTCTCCCTGGACGGGATGCCGGGCAAGCAGATGAGCATCGACGGCGATCTCAAGGCCGGTGCACTCAGCGCCGAGGAAGCCCGGGAAAAACGCAGCGTGCTGGAGCGTGAAAGCCAGTTGTACGGCTCCTTTGACGGTGCAATGAAATTCATCAAGGGCGATGCGATTGCCGGCATCGTCATCATCTTCGTCAACTTCATCGGCGGCATGGCCATCGGGGTCGGGCAATTGGGCATGGACATGTCCACCGCCCTGTCGACCTACACCCTGTTGACCATCGGCGATGGCCTGGTCGCGCAGATTCCCGCGCTGCTGATCGCCATTGGGGCCGGGTTCATCGTCACCCGCGTCAACGGCGACGACAGCAACCTGGGGCGCAACATGCTCACGCAGACCCTGGGCAACCCGTTCGTGCTGGGGGTGACGGCGCTGCTGGCATTGGGAGTAGGCCTGCTGCCGGGTTTTCCGTTGTTGACCTTTGTGCCCATCGCCGCGTTGTTGGCCTCGGTGGTGTATTGGCGCCAACGGCGGGGCACCGGGCAGGCGGGCCCGCATGCCCCGGCCAGCGAGCCGGATGCGCTGAGTCCAGGTCCGGGGTTACTCGATGACATCGACCACATCGCGACCCAAACCATTGCCCTGATGCTGTTGGTGCCCACCGCCCAACTGGGCGGTTTGATCAAGGCCCGTTGGGCTGCGCGTTTTCGCAGCCAGTTTTTCGTCGACTACGGCCTGCGCATTCCCGAACCGCTGCTGCGTGGCAACGACGGCCTGCCGGCGCATCAGGTGGCGGTGCTGATCAACGAAGTGCGTGCCGAGCAGTTCGATATCCATTTCGATCACTGGCGCCTGCTCGACTACTCGCCGGATCTGGAACCGCTGGGGTTCTCCCTGGTGCGCGGCAAGGACAGCAATCGCCAGGGCGGCGTGTGGGTCAATGCTGTCGACAGGGAGCAGGTCCTGCAACTGGGCTATCAACTGCGGGCGGCCGATGAAGAATGTTATCGCTGCCTGGTGACCTTGCTGGCACGGCATATCCAGGAGTTTTTTGGCGTCCAGGAAACCAAGCAATTGCTCGATGAAGCGGAAAGCCGTTACCCCGACCTGCTCAAGGAGGTGTATCGCCACGTCACGGTGCAGAAGGTCGCTGAAGTGCTGCAACGGCTGGTCGGTGAGCGTATTTCCGTTCGCAACCTCAAGCTGATCCTTGAGTCGCTGGCCTATTGGGCCTCGCGGGAAAAGGACGTGCTGGCCCTGGTCGAACACATTCGCGGGACGATGGCGCGCTACATCAGCAACAAATTCGCCCAGGGCAATGACCTGCGGGTTTTGCTGTTGTCGCCGGAGTTCGAAGACGTGGTGCGACGGGGCATCCGGCAGACGTCGGGTGGCAGTTTCATCAACCTGGAACCGGCCGAGGCCGAGGATCTGATGGACCGCCTGGGTGTCGGCCTGGACAACCTGCACATTGCGCACAAGGACATGGTGCTGCTGTGTTCGGTCGATGTGCGGCGCTACCTCAAGAAGCTCATTGAAGGGCGCTTCCGTGAACTGGACGTGATGTCGTACGGCGAAGTGTCCGAGACCGTTTCAGTCAATGTCCTCAAGACGATTTGAACGCCCGATGAACGACCTCCTGACCCCCCTGCAATTGGAACGGCGCGCGGCGCACCCGATGCGTTTGCGCGGCCCCTTGCTCGAAGCGGCACTGGACAATGTCGTGGTGGGTGAAATCTGCGAAGTACGCGCTCACTGGCGCTCGCCGCAGGTGGCGGCGCGGGCGCAGGTGATCGGTTTCCAACCCGACGCGGTGGTGCTCAGCCTGCTGGGCGACGGCCGGGGGTTGTCCAGGGCGTCCATGATCGTGCCCACGGGCGCGACTTTGCGCCTCAACTGCAGCGAGGCGCTGCTGGGCAGTGTGGTCGATCCCCAGGGGCAGATTGTTGAGCGACTGGCACCGCCGGGCGCCAACGCACCTCAGGCGTATCCGGTGGATGCCAATCCTCCGGCGTATTACCAGCGGCGGTCGGTGACACAGGCGCTGAGCACCGGTATCCGGGTCATCGATGGCCTGCTGACCTGCGGGGTCGGGCAGCGCATCGGTCTGTTCGCCTCGGCGGGGTCGGGCAAGACCACCTTGATCAACATGCTGATCAGTCACAGCGATGCCGACGTTTTTGTCATCGGCCTGGTCGGTGAGCGTGGGCGTGAAGTGACCGAATTCATCGAGAGCCTGCGCCAGTCGCCCCGACGAGCACAGTGCGTGGTGGTGTTCGCGACTTCGGATTACTCCTCGGTGGATCGCTGCAATAGCGCGTTGCTGGCCACGACCATCGCCGAGTATTTCCGCGATCAAGGCCGGCATGTGCTGTTGTTGATGGACTCGCTGACCCGCTACGCCAGGGCGCGTCGCGACCTGGCCCTGGCGGCTGGCGAGGCGCCGGCCCGTCGGGGTTATCCCGCGTCGGTGTTCGACGCCTTGCCGCGATTACTGGAACGCCCGGGCGTCACTGCCAGCGGCAGCATCACGGCCTGGTACACGGTGCTGTTGGAAAGTGACGACGAACCGGACCCGATTGCCGAAGAGATCCGCTCGATTCTCGACGGCCATCTCGAGCTCAGCCGCGCGCTCGCCGCCAAAGGGCATTACCCGGCGATCGATGTCTTGCGCAGCGTCAGCCGAGTGGCCACCCAAGTGACCTGCGTGCAGACGCAGCAATTGGCCGCGTCGGTGCGCGATGACCTGGCTCGCCTGGAGCAATTGCAGATCTTCCTCGACATGGGCGAGTACACCGCGGGTGTCGATGCCGCCAACGACCAGGCATTGCAACGCCGCGAGGCCCTGACCTGTTGGCTGCGTCAACCGACGGCCGAACATTGTCCCCCGGACGAAACCCTGCGGAGCCTCGATGAACTCTTTGCCTGACCGACAGCGCCTGTTGTCCCTGCGCCAAATGCGCCAGCTACGTGCGCAACGGGCGCTGCACCTGACTCACCAGCGGTTGCAGCCACTGCTGCGTGAACTCTCGGCATTCGACGGCCAGGAGGCCTCGTTGCGCAATCTGCTGGCCAGCCATCGCGCCAGCGATTGCACCCTGGATTGCAGGCAGCTGTTGGCGTTGTTACGTACCCAGGCAGTGATCCGACGACAGATTGATCTGCTGCGCCTGGAGCGCGATCACGTCGCCCGGCAGTGCAGGCAACTGGAGCAGTTGCTGCACCAGCAACGGCAGCAGTTGGGTGATGCGCGGCGTCAGTGCGAGACGTGCGCGCGGTCTGTGCTGCAAATGGCACGTACGCAATGGCTGGAGCGATTGCGCCGAGAAGAACGAGACAGCGAAGAATGATGGGAGCAGGGCGATGAACGACGTTTCCTCGGTTACACCGGCGGCGGCACCGAGTGGTTTGCCCGATCACGAAGTGGTCGCCCATGGGCCGTCGGTTTTGCGCGTACCGGCTCAACCGGATGAACTGCCGCAAGGCGTGCTGGATTTGCTGGCGATGCTGGTGGTGCAGCCCCCATCCAATGGTGGTGCTGTCCAAACGCGGGCCCTTGCGGGGGAAAAGCGCCCTGAGCGTGCAGCGCAGCGACGACTCGACTTACCCGTGAAGGCGCCCGTGCAGCCAACGACCCCCTCCCTGAGTGTGACGCCAAACATCGTCGATACCTTGGCCGACGCGCCTGGCCCTCTGCCCATCGAGCAAGCGGTTGATGTCCCGGTGATTCCCTCTGTCGACGAGGCCGAAGTCTCCATCAACCTATACGGCACACGCCCCGTACATTCGGGCCAGCCGCTCTTGCTCCCGACCACTCCGACACCAACCCCAAAACCCTTCCTCGAGATGAAGAGTGAAACGCCGGTGGCACCTTACCCAGGTCTGTTGCAGGTGCCCTTCAACAAAGGTGTGGTCAGCGGGCAGGTGACGGTCACTCGAGAATCCGAGGAGCCGGCGCGCACGCTGCTGCTCACTCCGAGCAACGGCCAGGTGTTCGACCACCTCAAGGCACCGTTCGAACACCTGCGCGATCCCGGTTGGCGGTTGGTGGATCAGCGGGGTGAGCAACCGCGTCAGGATACCCGGCAGGCACGGGAAGACGAACCGCAAGAGTCTCCTGAATGAGTTTGTTGCAGTTGCGCCGGGTAGAGGCCGTGACGCACGCCCGCGTAAAAGCGGTGCAGGGCTGGCGCCAGGCTGGTCAGGGGGCGGGGCTGGGCCGGCTGGCGCCACAAACGACTTACCTCGGGTTTTGCGCTGGCGACTGGCGTGGCCTGGTCAGCCCCCACGAGTGGCTCCAGCACACGCTGCCGCAACTGCACGCCTGGATGCCCGGGGAAGGTTCGGCCACGAGCATCGCGCACCTTTTCCAGTCCGTGCCGCAACCGTTGCTGCCGCAGGTGCAGGCATTGCGTTACCAGGCACTGACCGAGATTGAACTGGTCACTGGGCAGGCCCTGCCGGGCGACGACTTGCCATGGCTCGACACGCCGCGCGGACGAGTGTGGGTGACGCAGCTGCCGACGCGGCGACCGGTCAGTGAACAGCCGTCATCGACGCGCGGGTTGCAGGATTTGCCACTGCATCTGCAGTGGCTGCTGGGTATCAGTTACCTCACTCATGGCAGTTTGGCGAGGCTGGGGCAGGGCGATGTCCTGCGTATCGAGCATCGGACCGACCGCTGTCTGCTGGACAGTCGTTGCATTGGCGTTTTCACGTTCACTGAAGAGGGGCTACACATGCAAGCAACGGTCGCCGACCAGCCCATCGCCGCGCCGGACGAACTGACGACTCTGCCAGTGCGCCTTGAATTCCTGCTCGCCTCCCAGCCGACTGATCTGGGCACGCTGGCGCGGATATTGGATGGACAACTCATCGCGTTGCCGAGCGATGCTGCCCGTCACATCGAGATACGCGCCAATGGCAAATCCGTTGCCCGTGGCGAGCTGGTGCAACTGGACGACGGGTTGGGGATCGAGGTGCTCCAGGTGTACGCGGCAGAGCAGTCACGATGAACGATGTCTCGCTGATTGCACTGCTGGCATTCGCTTCGCTGCTGCCTTTCCTGGTGGCGGCGGGCACCTGCTACATCAAGTTTTCCATCGTGTTTGTCATCGTGCGCAACGCCTTGGGTTTGCAGCAGGTGCCGTCGAATATGACCCTCAATGCGATCGCCTTGATGCTGGCGATTTTCGTCATGACGCCGGTCATGAAACAGGGCTATCGCTATTACAAGGAAGAGGCGGTCGCCTTTACCGACATCGAGTCGGTGGTCGATTTTGCCGAGAACGGCCTCGGTGGCTACAAGGATTACCTGCGCAAGTACACCGACCCTGAACTGGCACTGTTCTTCGAGCGCGCGCAAGCGGTGCAGAGCGATGACGAGAGCAGCGTGGCCGACGATGAGGCGCTTGCGCCCTCGCTGTTCGCCTTGTTGCCGGCCTACGCGCTGAGTGAAATCAAAAGCGCGTTCAAGATCGGTTTTTACCTGTACCTGCCTTTCGTGATCGTTGACCTGGTGATTTCCAGCATCCTGCTCGCGCTGGGCATGATGATGATGAGCCCGGTGATCATTTCGGTGCCGATCAAACTGGTGTTGTTCGTTGCACTCGATGGCTGGGCGCTGCTGTCGACCGGCTTGGTCAGGCAATACCTGACCCTGCTGGCCTAGGGGCGCCTGTGAACGATCTGGTGTATGCCGGCAATAAAACCCTGTACCTGATTTTGCTGATGGTGGCCTGGCCGATCATCGTCGCCACGGTGGTCGGCCTGGTGGTTGGCCTGGTCCAGACGGTGACTCAGTTGCAGGAGCAGACGCTGCCTTTCGGTTTCAAGCTGCTGGCGGTGGCGGCGTGCCTGTTTCTGCTGTCGGGATGGTATGGCGAAACCCTGCTCGATTTCAGCCGTGAAGTCATCCGCCTGGCGTTGGCTTAGCGGGATGTCGGTGACGCTGTTCTTCGATCTGTACGCCTGGTTTGCTGGCGCGCTCGTGGGATTCGCGCGGCTGGTGCCGATGTTTTTCATGCTGCCGTTTCTCAGCAGTGGCGTGCTGACCGGAGCACCCCGGCAGGCGGTGATCCTGCTGGTGGCGGCCGGGTTCTGGGGATATATAGGCGAGCCGCTGCCGCGTCTCGACAGCCTGGCGTTTCTCGGCTTGCTGCTGCGCGAAGCCGGGATTGGTGTGTTGCTCGGGTGCCTGTTGTGCTGGCCTTTCTGGGTCCTGCACGCCATGGGCAACCTGATTGATAACCAGCGCGGGGCTTTGCTCAGCAGTACCGTCGACCCCGCCAACGGCGTGGATACCTCGGAGCTGGCGAACTTTCTGCAACTGTTTGCCGCCGTGGTGTATCTCGAAGGCGGTGGTCTGCTGTTGATGCTCGAGACCGTCGGCCATAGCTATCGCCTGTGTGCACCGGTCACCTCCTGCGCCGTGAACGTGCAGGCGCTGTATGGCCTGCTCGATGCGCTGATGGACAAAATGTTGGTCATCAGCGCGCCGGTGGTGGCCACCTTGTTGATCAGTGAAGCGCTGCTGGGTCTCCTTTCGCGGTATGCACCGCAGATGAACGCGTTTTCAGTGTCGCTGACCATCAAGAGCCTGGTGGCACTGGCGGTGCTGATGGCGTATTTCGGCGTGCACTTGCCCGATGAAGTCCTGCGCATGGCACCCAGTTTGCCAATGCTCGAACGGCACCTGACTGTCGACGGGGAGGCGGGCAATGTCCTCCAGCGCTTCGAAGACTGAGAAACCCACCGCCAAGCGCCTGCGTGATGCTTCGCGCAAAGGGCAGACGTTCAAGGCGCGGGATCTGGTGGTCACCTGCCTGACGCTTTGCGGCATCGCCTACATGGTGTTCAACAGTTCGCTGCTGGACCTGATGGAAGGCTATCGACGCATCATCGCCTCGGGTTTTAACGCCGACCTGCAGCAGTATTCGGCGACACTGGTCGTGGTGGGGCTCAAGGTGCTGATGCCGCTCCTGGTGGTGTGCGCCCTGACCAGCGCCATTCCGGCATTGCTGCAAAGCGGCTTCGCCATGGCCAGCGAAGCCCTGAAGCTGAACTTCGGCGCGTTGAACCCGATCAATGGCCTGAAAAAACTGTTCAGCCTGCGCACGCTCAAGGACACGGTCAAAGCGCTGTTGTACCTGGGCAGTTTTGCCCTGGCCCTGTGGATTGTCTGGATCACCCAGCGCAAATTGCTGTTTGCCCAGCTGTTTGCCCGCACCCGGGATCTGTTTGCGATCTGGGGCCACTTGCTGCTGGTGCTGGTGTTGGCGTTTCTGCTCTGCGTGCTGTTGATCGTGGTGCTCGATGCGCTGAGTGAATACTGGCTGTTCATGCGCGATCAGAAGATGGACAAGGACGCCGTCAAGCGTGAACACAAGGAGCTGGACGGCGACCCGCAGATCAAGGGGCGCCGCCGCGACCTGCACCTGGAGTTGTTGTCCGAGCAGGTCAAATCCGATGTGCGCAGCTCACGGATGATCATCGCCAACCCCACTCACATCGCCATCGGCGTGTATTTCCGGCCGGAAATCACCGTACTGCCTTTCATCTCCCTGATGGAAACCAACCAACGCGCCCTGGCCGTCCGGGCATATGCCAACAAAGTCGGCGTCCCGGTCATCAACGACCCCGCCCTGGCCCGGCGCATCTACAAGACCCACCAGCGCTACAGCTTTCTCCAGGTGCAGGAGGTCGAGGAAGTGCTGCGCCTGTTGATCTGGCTGGAACAAGTCGAGCAGGCCTGACGCATTCCCGTAGGCGCTGCCGGTCGAGGCTCGATGGCTCGCGAGGCTTGCATGAGCGCTATTTGGCAGCGCTGCCTCGTGATGCTTTGGCTCAATGCAGTGGCCAGTAGCGCTGGCAATTTTTCAGGAGTGTGGCCGATGAGTCGCGACAAGCAACAACACGAACAGGTCGCCATGGACGTCGTCGATGCCGTCCTGGGTGGGGCGACATTGAAGGAGGTGCAGGGACTTCGCGACGAACACATGGACGGCCTGTATGGCTTCGCCTTCAAGTTCTATGAACAGGGGCGGCTGGACGATGCCGAGAAGTTTTTCCACTTCCTGTGCATCTACGACTTTTACAACAGCCATTACTGGATGGGTTTGGCGGCGGTGCATCAGCTCAAGCACAACCACCAGAAAGCGATCGACCTGTACGCCATCGCGTTCGCCCAGGGCCGCAACGACTATCGACCGATGTTCTACACCGGTCAGTGCCAGCTCGCCCTGGGCAAGATTGGCAAGGCCAGGTCGTGTTTCCAGTACGTGCTTGAACAGGCCACGCAAGAGGACTTGCGCCAACAGGCCCAGGTGTACCTCGACACGCTGGCCCCCATCGAAGAGAACTGAACATGAGCGAAATCAACAGCACATTCATTCCGGTTTTTACGCCAGTTCCTGGCCGTTCCGAACGCTTGGACGACAAGCCTACGAAGCTGGACGCCGTGAATTACCACAAGGCAGGCCAGGAAGCGCTGGGGGACCTGATGTCGGTTCAATACGACGCGGGTGCGCGAACGCCCGTCGAGGTCATCGGCCGGCCGCAATTGCACCCGCCCCTGGCCCGCGACAATAGCAAGGCATCGCAGGGTGATCTGTTCACGTTGCTCATGGCGATGATCAGCGAGCTGCTCGGCGAGGTCGATGTCAACAAGCTGAAAAACCGGTTGACGATGTTGCAAAGCCTGGCGAGCGCGAGGCAACAGGGCCACGAAAAACTGGCGGCCAAATACACGTCGGCGGTGGCTGCGATGGAAGCGGCGGAAGGCGCCGTGGACCTCGGTCGACAACAGTTGGAACCTTTGCATGAGCGCGTTCAACACCTGCAGCGGCAATTGGCTGAAAGCGAGACCCGCCTGGCAGGGCTGACGCCCGGCTCTTCGGAACAGGTGAACGAAGCGGCTGTTCGCGACCGTGTTAAAACCGAACTGGCCAAGGCCACCCGGGTGGTCGAGAAAGCCACCGATGCCCAACTGAAACTGATCGAGACCGCCAATGCCGCCGCCCGGTCCCTGCTGGTCGTGGCTCGTCAGGTGGAGCAGGTGGGCGTGATTGGCCCGTCGATCAGCCAAGCCGATGAAAAAGCGCTCAACGCCAATGCCCTGGCCTTGCTCAACCGGTTGAAGATCATCGAACTGCTGGGGGACGCCGCGCAGAACAAGGAAGAACTCAACCAGGCGTTGTTGCTGGAACTGCAGGCCCGGTTGCAGGAAAAAATGAAGGTTGAGTCGGAAAAATACCTGGAAGAAGTCCGTAAAGCCGAAGCATTGCAGAAGACCATGGGCTGTGTCGGCAAGATCGTCGGCGCCCTGGTGTCCATCGCCAGCATTGTCGCGGGCGTCCTGACGGTCAACCCGGTGCTGATTGCCGTAGGCGTGATCGGTGCCGCCATCATGATTGCCGAAGAGGTGGTCAAGCAAGCCACCGGAACGTCGTTCATGGGCGAAGTGATGAAGCCGCTGACGGCGGTGATGCAGGAAGCCGTGAAGCTGTTTACCGAGCTGTACACAAAGACGTTGATGGCCTTGGGTGTCGATGAAAAAACGGCGAAGGACATCGGCCAGATCGCCGGCATGATCGCAGGCATCGCCGCCACACTCGCCGCAATCGTTCTCACGGCCATGGTCGGAATCAAGGTGATTGGCCCGATGCTTGGCGCCATCGCGTCGAAAATCGGTGCGGTGGTGGCGCAAGCCGCACCGGCCGCGGTGCAGGCCACCAGGCAACTGGCGTCCTCGCTCGGCAATACCCTGACCCAGATGCTCAGCCAACTGCGCCATTTCGTCAGCAACGGTGCGGACCCGGTGACGTTGGCCCGTTACGCGGCCAGGGTCGAAATCGCCCAGGCTGTCACCGAGTTTGCGGGCGTCGGTGCGCAGGGAGCGCTGGGTGTCCAGAGCGGTGCGCATCAAGCCCAGGCCGCCCGGCACCTGGCGGATGTGCGGGTGCGCACGGCCATCAACGAGCAAATTACGGGCTATCTGACGCAGGTAGTCGAGGATTATGGCAAGGCGATGCAGGACCGCAGCCGACAGATCGAGCAAGTCCTTGCCGACCAGCAACGCAGCCATGCGGTCAGTCTGAGCATGGCCCGCAACGTCTGAATTCACGGATAGAAGGAGTTTTCCATGATCATCAATACCAGCACTGCAGCCCCAATCCTGTCACCCGTCACGGCGATCACGGACAAAGTACGGTTCTCGCCCAATGACTCGGACCTCCAGCGGGTGGTCGGGCAGGGACAGGTTTTGCAAGCGTTGTCGGACACTTCGCCAGAGGAACTGGCACGCGCCATCAACGGCTATCGACCCAACGAGTCCGATCAGCGTGATTGGCTCGCCGCCACGCTGGCGGCAGGCGATGAAGTGCGCAACGATCTGATCTTCGACCCCGGCGCCTGGGAGAAGCACGCCAACGTGCTGGTGGCCGCGATCATTGCGTTGAATGTCGCACGGGTGGCCAACGCCCAGCTCAGAGGGCATTTCAGCGTGATGGCCTCTGACGCCGCCAAGTCCCAGGGCGCGGCGATTGTCGAGTCGGGCAAGGCCGCGATGTACAGCGCCATCACGGCCGCAGTGGTTTCGGGGGCCATCGCCGGTTTTGCACTGCTCAAGAACTTTCAGGGGCAGGGACTCAAGCAGGCAGACGTTGATCTGCACAAGCGCAATTCGCTGGATGCTGGCACCCTGGAACGTGACTTGCAGCAGGCGCGCACTCGCGATGACTGGAACCCGGACACCCCTTACAAGGTGACCACTTTCGATGATTTTGCCCGCCTGAAAACCGTCGATTTCAAACCCCAGGGCTCGACGTTGAGCGCTCAGGAGCAAGCCTGGTTCAACCGTGAAATCATCAAGGCGCAGAACGTCGGGCGAACGTCCGACTGGCTGAGCCAGGCGAGCGGAAAAGGCATTGAAAAGCGCCTGGAAATCGGCCGTGCGCTCAACGCGATGTCGATGAGCCTGAGCCAGGTGGTAACGAGCATGGTGCGCATGGGCGAGCACGCCGCGCGGGAGAAGGAGGTCCTGCAACAAAGTGCACAGAGCGTGCAAAAAGGCCTGGGCGATGAAGTCGCGCAAAAGGACTCGGCGGATGCCGCGTTGTTGCAAAAACTCATGGAAATAGCCATGCAGTTGTTTCAGTCACGGATAGACGTGATCAGCAAATTGGCCTGATCGGAGAACTGCATGAACATTGTCGACTTCATAGCGCCCCAGAATCGCCAGACCGTAGATTCCCACCAAGTCGCCGACATCCCCCAGCCGTCCGAATTACCCGCAGCAGCGAAGGTTGACCCACCTCTGGCCCAGCTGTTGGAACAAGCGAGCAAAGGGGTCAATCGCCAACTTGGCAACCTGCTGAGGGTCCAGCCACCCGCTGAAAAGCTGACGAGTCTGTTGTTGACAGGCGCTACTGCGCAAGCCGACATCACCGCGTTTAGTGAGCAGCTCGAGGGTCAACGCATTCGCGGCCAAATCTGGGCGCAGCAAGTGGACCGGACGGGTACGCTGATGGCGCATGTGCAGCAAACCCTGCCCGAGGCAGAGCAGGACCGTCTCATTGCCGCTCAACAGCATGTGTGGGCCGAACTGGACGACAAGGCTGCACTGCCTGGGAACATTGCCGACGCCTTGGATCGGCGTGATGCCCCGCCTGGTGATTTCTTCGGCAAACTGCGCGAACTGATTGAGCTGATCAAGAACAGCTACCTCGCCGTCTATCAACACATCATCGATGGCTTCACCCGGTTCTTCGGCGACTTCAACCAGGCGATCACCGCCAAGCTGAAGGACTGGATCGAAGGTGTGAAGGACGGCAAGGAGGTCAAGCTGGATGTGGGGCAGCTTGCAGCAGCGTTGCGCACACTGGTGCGCAAATATTCGCCACCCAATCCCGCCGCCATATTGTTCCCGGCTCCGGGGATGAGCAACGGCGCGAGCAGGGCAGAGGCACAAAAGTGGCTGGCGGCGCTGGGCCTGCCGGCCGAAAGCCTCAGGAAAAACACCAACGGCACCTACAGCGTGGTCATGGACCTCAGCCCCTTGAACACCATGATCAGCCAACTGCCGACGGGGGCCAGTGTCACCTGGGATTCCGCCCGGTTCCAGTCCTGGCAAACCGGCTTCAACGCCCAGGAGGAGCGACTGAAGAACATGCTGCAATCCTTCACCCAGAAATACTCCAACGCCAATGCCTACCACGATAACTTCAACAAGATCCTGTCTTCGCACCTGAGTCAGTATGCGGAGATGCTCAGGGCGATGCTCAACATCTGACAGGCACGGTATTTTTACGGTTTTGTCCTACGGCAACAGTCGACTTTCCTTTCGCGCAGATGTGATATCGCCCTGCGGAATCATCGCACTCAACTTCCTATAGTCACGCAGCTTGTCATCTTGAGCCCGCTCTACGGCGGGCTCGATTGCGTTTCAGTACCTTCCTGTAGAGAAGTTTTCCAATATGGACAGTGCAACTGATGAAAAGCCGGGCCGGTCATTTGTGTTTGACCGCTGGCTACTGCAAAGCGACGGAACGCTGATGCGAGATGGACACGGAGTCCATGTACCCCCCAAAGAACTGAGTGTGTTGCGCTTGCTGCTGGCATCGGCGGGCAAGGTGATCACCAAGGATCATCTGCTCGACTGTGCATGGCCGGCGATCGATGCCGGCGAGGAATCGTTGACCCGCTGCATTTACGCCTTGCGCAAGCTGCTCAGGGACAACAAGGATTACATTGCAACGGTATACGGCAAGGGTTATCGGTTCACTTGCCCGGTGGTGGCACTAAGGGTTAACGAACAGACAGCGGCCAAGGTCTCGTCCTTGGCTGTCCTGCCGTTTCGCGGTGTGAGTCAATCGCTGGCGCTGGATTGGCAGGACGCAATGATCCGCCAGTTGACCACGGCATTCGGCGAGGCGCTTCACGTCGTTCCATCAAGCTTGATGGTCGCCTATGACCCGCCTGTCGACACGCGGGGTATGGTCGAGGAACTGATGGCGGACTTTTACCTGACAGGGCGGCATGTGCAGCGTGAGGGTGGACAACAGTGGTCGACCGAGTTGATACGCGGCAGCGATCATGCGCTGTTGCATGCACAGGCGCTGCCCGGGGAGAGCCTGGAAGAGGCGCTTGGCGAATTGACCCGTCTGGTTGCCCAGCGTTTGCCGGGCCTGCGCCCCTGTGCCAATACGTGCTCGTCCTACCCGGCCGTAGTGGCTTACCTCAACGGGTTATGCAACGTTCAGCAACACACCCCGCAAAGCCTGCGCGAAGCACTGGTTCAGTTCCGTCATGGCCTGCAGCTGGATGAGCGTTACGCCCCCGCCTGGTGTGGCCTGGTCGATGTCTGGCTGGGGCAGGCGATGCTGGGATTGTGCGATCAGGACGACGCCATTGACCTGGCACAGTCGGCGGTCGCCAGAGCTCTGACGCTGGACCCCGGCAGCACATCAGCCATCGCACGGCTTGCCTTGCTCACCAGCTTGCGTGGTTGCGAGGAAGCGGCGCAGGTGCTGTTCCGACGTTGCCTGCTGGCCGCCGACCAGGCCGACGTGCATTTCCTGCATGGGTGGCATCTCTGGTTCTGGCAACGTAATGGGCAGGCAATCCAGAGCCTCGACAGGTGCTTGCACCATGATCCCCATTGCGTACGGGCAAAGTTGCTGCGAGCGCGCATCGCCCAGGCCGGTGAGCCCGGGCAAATCATCGGCGTCGTCTCGGCGGGTCATCCGGCGGTTTTGCCGAGTCGCCCCAGCGCTCTGTTCAATTCTGATGAGGGTAGGACCGTCACCGCATAATTGGGTCAGGAACCGCACGTGCAGGGCCTCTAGCATGGGGGTACTTTCACTGCCCGGAACCTGATTGGTGACACAGACCTCAGCCTCCCCTCAACAGCCCTGTGTCCTGCGGATCCTGAACGGTCCGCTCCAGGGCTGCGAGTTTCCCCTGGCGGCGCCGCGCACCTTGTTCATCGTCGCGCCGCTTGATCTGTTAGGCACGCAAGCCCAGGCCGTGAGTGTTCCCGAGGACGCGATATTTGTTCCCCTGGAGCAGGGCGGTTGCAACTTTGAAGTGGTGTTGAGTGAGCATGCGCCGAACGGCGTGACCCTGCACATTCTCGGCGACTGCGCGCAAACCCGGCATTGCCCCTTTCAGCAAGCCACCCGGATTGGTGGTTTGCAGATGGTCGTGCTCGAGGCAGGACAGGTTTGGGCACTGCAGGTGGTGGGCGGGCAGCCGGGGCTTTCGACGAATGCGCCTGATCGTCACTGGCCGCCAGCCCGGTTGGCGAAATGGGTGGCGGCGGGGCTGGGGGCTGCACTGCTGATGGCGTCGTCGGGCTTCTGGTCGATGTCTGGCCCGGCGCCACAAACCCAGGTGCGCAGCCTGATTATGGGCGCCGACATCGAGGTCGTGCTGGGGCGAGACCAAAAGGTGTACGTGTTTGTCGCCTCCGAGCGCGATGCCGGTTGGAGCCGGCAAGTGTTGATGCGCAACACGGCGTTGACCAGTCAGGTACTGGTGGTTGAACAGGAGCGCCGTCGCCTGGAGCGCCTGCTGGTCGACCACGATCCACAATTGGCCTGGCACGCGCTTGACCTCAGGGACCCGGCGAAACCCCGGCTGCTGCTCAGTGCGCAGCGCAGTCTGCTCACCCCCGAACGCCAGGCGCAACTGCTCGACGTGTTGCTCAAGGCGGCTCCCTATGCCCGGGAAGTGGTGGTGCAGGTACAGGATGACAAGCTGCTTGCCGACTTGGCCGAACAGGGCTTGCTCCGTCTGGCACTGGCCTTCAGGCGGGTCGGGAATGCCGACAGTGTGACCTTCGCCATCGGCGGGGATTTGCAGGACGCCGATCTGGCGGCCGCTCGGCAGTACGTCGATGCGTTTCATCGACAGTGGGGTGATCGCTACGTGCATTTCGCTGTCGAGCTCAAGGATGACGTGCTCAAGGGCAAGTCATTTCAAAGTGGCCCACAGGGCTACATCAAGACGACGACGTCGTCCTGGTTTTTTCCCAATTGAATCTGGAGGTGACCTATGTCTGGCGTAGGGAGTGCGGTGAGTTTTGTCGATGATTTTCTCGGTCAACAAGCGGCAGCGTTCGAAGTCGGCGCGAGCAAGCTCAAAACGGAGCTGGACAAGGCGTTGGCTGATCTCGGGAACGATGCGTCCGATCCCGGGAAGCTGGCGGCCTACCAGGCAGCCTTCTCGTCCTACACGGTGTTCCGCAATGCCCAGACCACCACGGTCAAGGGCTTCAAGGACATCGACATGGCGATCATCCAGGCGGCCCGCTGATTGTTTTTCCACGGGTCATCGTCCCCTGGCGATGGCCATTTTCACGAGTGCACGGCATGACTGTTCAGAGCATTTCTCCACCGCTGTTCGAGCCTGCGGCCTTCACGCAATTGCGCAGCCCGCAGGAAGGTTCGGTGGTTTCACTCGAGCATCGTCTGATCGAAGCGTTCGCAGGTGGAGCGGTGGACAGCGTGCGGGAGGTGGCGGCAATCGAGCACCTGTCACAACGTCCCGATATCACCAGCCCCGAAGCGCTGTCGCAATTGCAGGAGCGGATGGGGCAATACAATGTCGACATCAATCTCCTCAATACGTTGGTCCGCAAGGCGGTGGGCACCGCTGAAACATTGTTGCGCGCATCATGAGGGCGAGTGTGTGTTTGTTGGTGGTGTGCCTCGCACTGGCGGGATGTCGCCATCCGAGTCTGCTGGAAGGGCTGGACCAGCAGCAAGCCAATGAAGTGTTGGCGCTGTTGCAACGCAACAACATCGCGGCGAACAAAGTCGACGCCGGTAAAGCCGGTTATGCGGTGAAGATCGATCAGGCGGATTTTTCCGCCGCCGTCGATTTGCTCAACCTCTATTCGTTGCCCTCCCGGCCTCGGCTGCAAGTGGCCGATATGTTTCCCGGCGATGCGTTGGTGGCGTCCCCCAGAGCAGAAAAAGCCAGGCTGTATTCGGCATTGGAGCAGCGCCTGGAACAATCGATCGCCGTTCTTGAGGGTGTGGTCTCGGCACGGGTGCACATCAGTTACGACCTGGATGCCGGGGAGGGCGGACGCAAGGTCGCACCCATTCACCTGGCGGCCTTGGCCGTGCATGAGCGAGATGTCGAGCCGCAGTTGCTGATCAGCGACATCAAGCGCTTTCTGAAGAACAGTTTTGCTGGCGTCGACTACGAGAACATCTCGGTGGTGCTGTCGGCACGTTCGCCCACGCAACACGTCGCACCTTCGGTGGTTGCGGCGCCGCAGGATGCGCGCTGGATCTGGATGCCATTGCTTGTGCTGTTGGCCGGTGGCGCTGGGCTCGGTTACCGACTGTCCAAAAGAGGATGGCGCGATGTCGTGCGCTGAGCGCTTGCGGCGAATTCTCGACGAACCGCTGGATTATCTGCACCCGCAGCGGCTGCAATTGCCGGCCGGGTTCAATCATGCAGAGGCGCGACACGCACTCAACCAGATCCTGCTTGAAGGGATGGACTCAACCGAGGCATCGACTTCGATGCCACTCACTGCCGTGGCGCAGTTGTGGATTCGGACGTGGCGGCAGTTGCCCTACATCGCTTGCCTGATAGGGGCCTGGCGTCTGTTTCCGCAACTGGTCCGGGACAAGGTTTTGCAACAGTTGCCAGCGCCAGTGCGCCACTTTGCCGGTTGTCGGCCTGGTCCTCGCGTTCGCCTGCCGTTCGAGCGCTCTTGCGCGGTGCTGAATCAGGTGGAAGCGGCGGGTTTCAACGCGCTGGTGGGGTTGTCCGGGTTCATCCCGCCGCCGTTGTTCCAGCGGCTGCCCTTGCAGTTTTCTCCCTCGGTTGTCGATCAGCATGCGCAGTGGCCCGACGCAGCTGCCGATACAACGCTTTTTTTCCTGGCGGTGCAGCATGCTCGACTCTATCCGAACCCTGAGTGATATGCCGGCATCGAGCGACGCGCGGGTCGCCCGTGAAGACCTCGTCGCGGCGCGTCAGCGACGGGCCTTGCAAATCCAGGCGCAGCGGCGTGCGCGAGCGTGTGTCGAGCAGGCTCGTGGCGAGGCTGAAGATATTCGCGCCCAGGCGTTCAGCGAAGGCTATGCCAGTGGCATCGTTCGCGCCGCGCAGGACCTGGCAAACGGCTTGCTCGGATCGCGGGCGCTCGGCTTGCAACTGCGCGAGGACCTGGCGCGCGTTGCACGCGAGTTACTGCGCGATGTACTGGTCCGCGGCGAGTGGCTGGACGAGATGCTCGAGCGTTGGCTGGCCGAGCAGTCCGATACCCGGGTGCCCTTGCAGGTGTTGTTGCCTGAACGCTGCAAGTCTCAAGGCCCTGCCTTGCGCGAGCGATTGCAGGCGCTGTGGTCCGGCGCGCTGGTTTTCGATTATCGGCCCGAGGAGCGCTACGTGTTTCGCCTGGCTGACCAGTTACTTGAATTTGATCTCAACGCCGTTTGCCAGCGCCTGGAACCCCTGCTGATGGCGCGGCTGACCCACCTGCCCGAGTCGGTGCGACGCCTGGATGCAGCTTCCATCGATCTGTTGCAGGACCTCTGTTTCGGGTTCTGCGCGCAGGTGCGCCATGAAGATTGAGCCCACCTATCACACGCCCAGGTCGGTGACCGCGGTCGAGTCCCTCGAGTCGCGGCTCATGACTGCACTAGGCAAGCCTGCAGGGGCGCCCCTGGACAAGTCGCCGGCCGGTTTCGAAGAACTGTATCGGCGCCTGTCAGCGATGGAGGGGCGGGGCGAAAAGTCTCATTACGTTTTTCTCCAGTCGCTGCGTGACGAAGAGGGCACCACACGGCTGTACCCCAACGCCCAGGCGTTGTTGACGGTCACGCAGCAGTTGCTGGTTCGCCTGAAAGAGGATGGGTTGGAGCAGTCGCAACTCTACAAGGAAATCAAAGGTGCCAATGGACGGGCCTTCAACATGAAACTGGCCGTGCTGAACTACATGCGTGATGTGTTTCAGCCGATGGACGACGATGCCAGGGAGAGCAATTAATGGAAACCAACGTACTAGGCACTTTGCCCCCCGTCAGCAGCGCACGCCACAGAGTCGCGAGGCACTTCCCCGCCTCTGCTGGGGGCGCTGGCGCTCCATCCCTCTGAACTTGCATCGCAACTTCCGCCGGATCTTCAATCGAAGCGATTTGCGGCGAGTCTGAGGCAGATGGGCGCCGCCGCTGCAAGGGAGTTCGAGGCGATTGACTTAGGTCACATCGACGCCCAGGTCGCACAAGACATCGAAGACTTCGTCAGGAATGGCCAGCGCTCTGGAGGCTCCGATCTCGAGTCGGTGTTCGTTCAGGCGCAGCGGCTGACCACCGAGCAGACCCCGGTCGGGCGCATGAATGCCCTGTTCGAAGCCGCCAAGGATTTGCTGGCAGCGGCCAAGGGGCCGGCACTCAATCTGGCCCACGTCGCCGGGCGGACCGGATTGATCGTCGGGCTGACGAAAATGCTCAATTACGTCGTGCGTGATTACGTCGACGATGCCATGAAAATGGGTAACACACCCGACGCGGTCAAGGCCTGGTGGGTGTCAGCGCTGGCAATGATTGGCCCGGCACTGATCCTGGTCGGGGCGGTTCGAAACGGACTGAACGGCACGGGAAGCGTTTCTTCGAACCTCTGGCGTTTGCTCACGGCAAGCTTGACGGTGGGAGGGCTTATCGCGTCGCGCCTGACAGGCAAGGCTAGCGAGACGCTGCCGGCGATGGTGGGGGCGACGTTGTACTCGGTGCTCAGGGACCTGCTCAACACGCTGTTTCCACTCAAGGACAATGCGGCCGCCCCCAGCGGGATGAACACCGGGGCGACGGCGGTCATCTACGGTGTGTCCCAATACATTCTGGCGCAGGTGGGACAACTGATCCCGACGGTTAATGGCAGTGGATTGATGCCCAATCTGATCCGCACCAGCCTGGACAGCTTTGGCCTGGTCCTGGATGACGTCGTCTACATGCTGTTCAGAAGCTGTGACTGGCTGACGGGCGCGTCGATGCCGGAACCACCGGTTGCCGGTTATGAACAGGAGCGAGACAGAACGCTCAAGGTGCTCGCAAGCGCTCAGGTACCTGACCGGCATCAGTGCGCCAATACGGCGTTCAACATTGGCGGGCAGCGGATGGCGGTTGCGCATGCGTTCACACTGATACTGCCGGCGATGTTTTCCATTTTGCAGACGTCAGAGGTCGAAGATCCGCAGGGCCTGTTGAACCTGTTCATCGGATTCATGTCGGCCGCTATCTACCTTCCTTTGGTTTTCGGCGCCCTGATGCGCACCGACCGTTCCTACACGCTGAGCGAAACCCCGACGGCGTGAGCCCGAGCAAAGCAGTCGCCTGTCTGCGCCGTGCCGGCTATAATCGCCGGCACTTTTCGCCGCCCTGAGTTCAAGCCGCCCATGTACAGCCTGGCCCGTCAACTGTTGTTCAAACTGTCTCCGGAAACCTCCCACGATCTGTCCCTCGACCTGATCGGCGCGGGCGGGCGTTTGGGCCTCAATGGCTTGCTGTGCAAAAAGCCTGCAAACGTGCCGGTGAACGTCATTGGCCTGGAGTTCCCCAACCCGGTCGGCCTGGCCGCCGGTCTGGACAAGAATGGCGCGGCCATCGATGGGTTCTCCCAGTTGGGCTTCGGTTTCGTCGAAATTGGCACCATCACCCCGCGTGCGCAACCCGGTAACCCAAAACCGCGAATTTTCCGCCTGCCCGAAGCCGAGGCGATCATCAATCGCATGGGCTTCAACAACCAGGGCGTCGATCACCTGCTGGCGCGTGTGCAGGCGGCAAAATACAAGGGCGTGCTGGGCATCAACATCGGCAAGAATTTTGACACCCCGGTGGAACGCGCCGTCGACGATTACCTGATTTGCCTGGACAAGGTCTACGCCCACGCCAGCTACGTCACGGTCAACGTCAGCTCGCCCAACACACCGGGCCTGCGCAGCCTGCAATTTGGCGATTCGCTCAAACAACTGCTGGCCGACCTGGCCGAGCGCCGGGCGGAACTGGCGCTGCGTCACGGCAAGCACGTGCCGCTGGCGATCAAGATCGCACCGGACATGTCGGACGAAGAAACCGTTCAGGTGGCGCAAGCCCTGATCGAAACCGGGATGGACGCGGTGATCGCCACCAACACCACCTTGAGTCGTGTTGGCGTCGAAGGTATGGAACACGGTGACGAGGCGGGCGGCTTGTCCGGCGCGCCGGTGCGGGACAAGAGCACCCACACCGTCAAAGTGCTGGCCGCCGAACTGGCGGGTCGTTTGCCGATCATCGCCGTGGGCGGCATCACCGAAGGCAAGCACGCCGCCGAGAAAATCGCCGCCGGCGCGAGCCTGGTGCAGATCTACTCCGGCTTCATCTACAAGGGCCCGGCGTTGATCCGCGAGTCGGTGGATGCGATTGCTGCGTTGCGCTGACCAGTTACCCCTGGAGTAGCGAGCCTTGCTCGCGATGGTGGCCCAGGCACCGCGGGGCATCAGACAGCCCGCGTTATCGTTGACGACCATCGCGACGGTTCGACGCCTCGACGAGCCCGCTCCTACAGTAAGGGGGGCAGGCATAAAAAAGGGCTCCTCGAAGGAGCCCCTGGGCCGAAGCCCGCCGCCCGGATGGGGCGTGCGTGGTAAGTCGAAACGTAATCAGGTTGTCGTGTCGGAATTAAGTGCCCTGTGTCAGCCGACGGCGTGAAGTTCGTTGAGTCTGTGGATACCCGCAGTGCCGGTCATACCGTCCCAGTTGTCGCCGCGTCCTTCTCGCCAGCCGTTGATCCAGGCTTGGCGTACTGACGGTAGAGTAAAAGGGCAAAGCTCACGGGATTTGCCACCTACGCCATATTGATATCCGCGCAAAAATGCTCTTTCCAACGGATCACGCTTAAGTCTTCTCATAGGGTGTAGCCCTCACTTGTTGACTGTTTTTATCGCGTTGACCTCAATCGAGGTCTGGCAGAAATTTCTGCCGTTGGTGGCTCGCTGCCGGCGTGGCGAGCCAAGGTGTTGACGTCAGTTGTGGCGTCAACCTGTGTTGAGTTCTAACCAATACGTCACATCGAGGGAATGATCGTTTTGTCATAAGGACGTAACGATAAAGATGCTAAGGCCATAAGTAACTCAATGTTTGTTGGGTCTTTATCGGTCAAACCCCTGTATGATCGGCCCCCCACGAGATGATGACGGTAATCCTCCAGTGAGAATGGCTCGTGTTAAATCGCGCGTCATGCGACGAAGGGTCGCGTTATGACATTTTGTTGCATCAACTTTTTTATCTGTCCGTGCATCTAAGCTCTTCTAACCCGAGCAGCACGGGTGGGTCGGCACACCTTCGTGCCACGCGGGCGCTCTCTGAGAAAAGCGCCTGATTGAAAACCGGTCCGGCAACGCGTTGTCGGTCCACTCTGCCAAAGGCTCTGAATCACCATGTCCGATCGTTTCGAACTCTTCCTCACTTGCCCCAAAGGCCTTGAAGGCCTGCTCATCGAGGAAGCCGTCGGGCTTGGCCTTGAAGAAGCTCGCGAACACACCTCGGCCGTGCGCGGCATGGCCACGATGGAAGCGGCCTATCGCCTGTGCCTGTGGTCGCGCCTGGCAAACCGGGTGCTGCTGGTGCTCAAGCGTTTCCCGATGAAAGATGCCGAGGACCTGTATCACGGCGTACTCGACATCGAGTGGCAAGACCACATGCTCAGCGATGGCACCCTGGCAGTGGAATTCAGCGGCCACGGTTCGGGGATCGACAACACCCACTTCGGCGCCTTGAAGGTCAAGGACGCCATCGTCGACAAATTACGCACCCCGCAAGGTGATCGTCCGTCCATCGACAAACTCAACCCGGACCTGCGCGTTCACCTGCGCCTGGACCGTGGCGAAGCGATCCTTTCCCTCGACCTCTCCGGCCACAGCCTGCACCAGCGCGGTTATCGCCTGCAGCAGGGCGCGGCACCGCTGAAGGAAAACCTGGCGGCGGCGATCCTGATCCGTTCCGGCTGGCCGCGTATCGCGGCCGAAGGCGGCGCGCTGGCCGACCCGATGTGCGGTGTCGGTACGTTCCTCGTTGAAGCAGCGATGATCGCCGCCGACATGGCACCGAACCTGCGTCGTGAACAGTGGGGCTTCACCGCCTGGCTCGGCCACGTGCCGGCGCTGTGGAAAAAACTCCATGAAGAAGCGGTTGAACGTGCCGCCGCTGGCCTGGCCAAACCGCCGCTGTGGATTCGCGGTTACGAAGCCGACCCGCGCCTGATTCAACCGGGGCGCAACAACGTCGAGCGTGCGGGCCTGAGCGAGTGGATCAAGATCTACCAGGGCGAAGTCGCGACGTTTGAGCCACGTCCTGACCAGAACCAGAAAGGCCTGGTGATCTGTAACCCTCCGTACGGTGAGCGTTTGGGTGACGAGGCGAGCCTGCTCTATCTCTACCAGAACCTCGGCGAACGTCTGCGCCAAGCATGCCTGAATTGGGAAGCCGCGGTGTTCACCGGCGCCCCGGATCTGGGCAAGCGCATGGGTATCCGCAGCCACAAACAGTATTCGTTCTGGAACGGCGCCTTACCGTGCAAGCTGCTCTTGATCAAGGTCACGCCTGACCAGTTCGTCACCGGCGAGCGTCGCACGCCCGAGCAGCGTCAGGTCGAGCGTGAGCAGGCAGCTTACGATCAAACCCCGGACGTGCCGCAAGAACGCCAGTACAACAAGAATGGCAACCCGATCAAACCGGCGCCGGTGGTGATCGAGCAACCGCGCTTGAGCGAAGGCGGGCAGATGTTCGCCAACCGACTGCAGAAAAATCTCAAGGCGCTGGGCAAGTGGGTCAAGCGTGAAGGCATCGACTGCTATCGTGTCTACGATGCCGACATGCCGGAATACTCCATGGCCATCGACCTGTACCAGGATTGGGTGCATGTGCAGGAATATGCCGCGCCGAAGTCCATTGACCCGGAAAAAGCCTCGGCACGCATGTTTGACGCGTTGGCGGCTATTCCGCAGGCGCTGAACATCGACAAGAGCCGCGTGGTGGTCAAGCGTCGCGAACGCCAGAGCGGTACGAAGCAGTACGAGCGCCAGGCGGCGCAGGGCAAGTTCGTCGAGGTCAACGAGGGCGGCATCAAGCTGCTGGTGAATCTTACCGACTACCTCGACACCGGGCTGTTCCTCGACCACCGTCCAATGCGCATGCGCATTCAGAAAGAGGCCGCCGGCAAACGCTTCCTCAATCTGTTCTGCTACACCGCGACCGCCAGCGTGCACGCGGCCAAGGGCGGAGCGCGCAGCACCACGAGTGTCGACCTGTCGAAAACTTACCTGGACTGGGCGCGTCGTAATCTGTCGCTGAACGGTTTCTCCGACAAGAACCGCCTGGAGCAGGGTGATGTGATGGCCTGGCTTGAATCCAGCCGTGACGAGTACGACCTGATCTTCATCGACCCGCCGACCTTCTCCAACTCCAAGCGCATGGAAGGTGTGTTCGACGTGCAGCGTGACCAGGTGCAACTGATCGACCTGGCGATGGCCCGTCTGGCGCCCGGTGGCGTGCTGTACTTCTCCAACAACTTCCGCAAGTTCGAGCTGGAGCCCAACCTCAGCGAGCGTTATGCCGTCGAGGAAATCACGGCACAGACCCTCGACCCGGATTTTGGCCGTAATGCGAAGATTCACCGGGCGTGGAAGATCACGCTGCGTTGATGCTGATGCTCCTGTAGGAGCGAGCATGCTCGCGATGGATTCAAAAACACCGCTGGGTGTCAGGCGCCCCGCGTTATCGTTGACGACCATCGCGAGCATGCTCGCTCCTACAGGGGAACTGAGTTTCACCCATCGGCGAGTACTGGCCAAATTGATGGCTAATAGCTATAACTCAAGACATGGCCAATGCGCATTTCCAGCACCTGGCGTTTTGAGTGGCCTTTATGTCGTTGTACTCCGTGCGCCCCAAGATACTGGGTTTTATCAGTGAAGACGCTTCGGCCTGGATGGTCGCGCTGCTGGTATTGATTGTCGGCGCGGTCCTTACGGGCCTGCTGGCCTGGTCGACCCTCAACCTCTTTCAGCAGCAACTGCGGCAACGTTTCCAACTGCTGGCCAGTGAACGTTACAGCCGCATCACCGAACGTTTCGAAGACCAGGAGCAACGCCTTGATGGGCTCCGCCGGTTTTTCATCAATTCCGATGCGGTCCAGCGCGAGGAATTCAATGGCTACACCAAACCCCTGCTGCGCCGCACCCAGGCTTATTCGTTTGCGCTGCGGGTCAGTGGTCCCGAGCGCGCCGAGTTCGAGCGCCGGGTACGCGCCGAGGGCTATGCCGATTTCACCATTCGCGAACTGAACGCCGACGGGCAACTGCAACTGGCGGCTGAGCGCGATGAGTATGTGCCGGTGCTCTACAGCGAAACCCAAAGCAAACTCGGCGCGCCGCTGGGTTACGACCTGCTGGCACAACCGCTGCGCCGCGACACCCTTGAACGGGCGGACCGGCACGGGCAGATGGCCGTTTCGCAACCGATGCATCTGGTCAGCATTGACCCAGCCTACGCACGGGGCGTGCTACTGGTGGCGCCGGTCATCCTGCGCAACAGCAGTCCCGACAGCAAACCCTTCGGCTATGTGATGGCGGTGATCAGCATGCGCCAGTTGCTGGCTGAGGACCTGCCGGAAGCCAGCCGCGATTACCTGTCGGTCCGCATCCTCGATCTGTCTGTCGGCGATCAGCATGAAGTGCTTTACGAATCCCCCAGCGGCCCCGCCGACAGCGAACTGGCGGCAACCCGGGAATTGCGGATCGCTGACCACGAGTATCAGGTCGACATCCAGCCCAGCGAGGCCTTCCTGCGGGCCAACCATTCCTCGGTGAACAGTCTGGTGATCCTTGGGGGCCTGCTCAGCCTGTTGCTCAGTGCGTTGCTTTATGTGCTGGTGAGCCAGCGTCAACGGGCGTTGAAAATGGTCGAACAGCGCACTCAGGAGTTGCGTGACCGCGAGCAGGAGCTGCGCGGTACTCACGGCCAATTGCGTGGCGTGTTGGACGCCGCGACCCAGGTGGCGATCATCGCCACGGATTTGCGCGGTGTCATCAGCACGTTCAATGCCGGGGCGGAGCAGATGCTTGGCTACTCCAGCCTCGGCGTGGTGGGGCACATGACCCTGGAAAATCTCCTGCTGCCCCGGGAGCTCGAAGCGCGCTCGGCGGAGTTGAGCGCACGGTACGGCAAACCGATCCCGACGTGCCAGGCGATGCTGGTCGAAGGTGGCGAGCAGGGCGGGCACGAGGCGCGGGAGTGGACCCTGGTGCGCAGCGATGGTAGCCATCTGACGGTGAACATGCTGGCTACGCCGGTGCTCGACGAACAAGGGCTGTGGGTCGGGCACCTGGCAATCTGCATCGACGTCACCGAGCGCAAGCGCGTGCATGAGGCCCTGGCGGCACGGGATCTGCTATTGAAGAAACTGAGCGCTCACCTGCCCGGCGGCATCTATCAGTTCAAAATGGAGTTCGACGGACGCTTCAGCGTGATCTACGCCAGTGACGGCATCCGCGAGATCTACGAATTGGACCCGGAGGTGTTGCTGCTCAACGCCGAATCGATCTTCACCCGAATTCATCCCCAGGACATCTCACGGGTCCGCGCCTCGATCCGTGCGTCGGCGGACACGCTCAGCCCTTGGCGCGAGGAATACCGCGTGCTGCTGCCCACCAGCGGCCTGCGCTGGGTGCGTGGCGAGGCGACGCCGGAGGAGCTGCCCGGTGGCGGCGTGCTCTGGCACGGCTACATCTCGGACATCTCGGACCTGAAGCGGGTCGAGGAAGAACTCAGGGCGCTGTCGGTGACCGACGCCCTGACCGGCATTCACAACCGTCGTTACTTCCAGGAGCGCCTGACCACCGAAATGGCTCGGGTCGAGCGGGGCGGCGGCGAGTTGTCGGTGATCATGCTGGACATCGATCACTTCAAGCGCATCAACGACCAGCACGGCCATGCTGTGGGTGACCGGGTGTTGCAGGCGGTCTGCGAGCGCATCGGTCACCGGCTGCGGCGCACCGACGTGTTCTGTCGCCTGGGCGGCGAGGAATTCATGGTGCTGTGCCCCGACATCGACGGCGAGAAGGCCCATCTGTTGGCGTTGGAGCTGTGGCAGGGGCTGCGCAGTACGCCGATCGACGAAGTCGGGACCGTCACGGCCAGTTTCGGCATTGCCAGCTGGCGGGTGGGCGAGGGCGCGGACGCGCTCTTGCTGCGCGCCGACTCGGGGGTGTACGCGGCGAAGCAGGCCGGCAGAGATCGGGTGGAGGGCGAGATCAACTAGGTTGCCGCCGTTCCTGTAGGCGCGAGCTTGCTCGCGATGGCGTTGTGTCAGTCATGGAGATGTCGAATGACTGACCGCAATCGCGAGCAAGCTCGCTCCTACAGGTTCGGTGGTGTTTTTGCGGGCGCGAGCATCGGCTGGGCGCCGGTTACAACACCGACGCCGTCTCAGGCAATTTCGGCTGGCGATACAGGTCCAGCAGCACCTGATCCAATACCGACGAAGCGCCGAACGGGGCCTTGTCGTTGAGGATCGCCACCACCGCCCAGGTATTGCCGTTGACGTCGCGGCTGAAGCCGGAAATCGCGCGTACGGTGTTCAGGGTGCCGGTCTTGACGTGGGCTTCACCGCGCATCGCCGTGGTTTTCAGGCGTTTGCGCATGGTGCCGTCAGTGCCGGCAATCGGCATCGAGCTGATGAACTCGGCGGCGTATGGGCTATGCCAGGCCGCTTGCAGCATCGCGGCCATTTCCCGAGCGCTGACACGCTCGGCGCGCGACAGGCCGGAACCGTTTTCCATCACCAGGTGTGGCGCGGTGATGCCTTTCTTCGCCAGCCACTGACGCACCACGCGCTGGGCAGCCCTGGCGTCGTCGCCGTCGGCCTCGGTGCGGAACTTCTGCCCCAGGCTCAGGAACAGTTGCTGGGCCATGGTGTTGTTACTGTATTTGTTGATGTCGCGGATGATTTCCGCCAGGTCCGGGGAAAATGCCCGGGCGATGACCTTGGCGTCTTTAGGCGTGGCGGCCAGCACATCCTTGCCCTGGATGCTGCCTCCCAGTTCCTTCCAGATCGCCCGCACGGCACCGGCGGTGTAGGTCGCGTGATCGAGCAGCGACAGGTAGGTCTGCGAGCTGCAGCCGTCGCCCAATTGACCGCCGACGGTCACGGTCACTGAACCGTCAGGCTGCGTCACGGGGTTGTAGCGCACGCCGCCTGTGCATTGCTTGGAGTTGAGCGCCTTGACCTGATTTTCGATGCGGATGCTGGCAATCGGTGGTTCCACCGACACCAGCACGCGGCCGTTGTCATTACGGGCCACGAAACGCAGAGCCTTGAGGTTGACCAGCAGCGAATCGGGCTTGACCAGGAACGGTTTATTCTCGTCATTGCCGTCATCGTTGAACTCGGGCAACTGTGGTTGCACGAAGAAGCCGCGATCCAGCACCAGGTTGCCGGTTACTTGGGTCACACCGTTGGCGCGCAGGTCGCGCATCAGCAGCCACAGTTTTTCCATGTTCAGCTTCGGATCACCGCCACCCTTGAGGTAGAGGTTGCCGTTGAGGATGCCGCCACTCAGGGTGCCGTCGGTGTAGAACTCGGTTTTCCACTGGTGGTTCGGGCCGAGCATTTCCAGGGCGGCGTAGGTGGTCACAAGCTTCATGGTCGAAGCCGGGTTGACCGAGACGTCGGCATTGAAAATGGTCGGGGTGCCTGGGCCGGTGAGCGGGATCATCACCAGCGACAGGGCGTTGTCTGGCAGCTTGCTGGCCTTCAGGGCCTTTTCGACGTTGGGGGTCAGCGCGGTATTGATGGCGGCGGCAGAAGCGGGGAGGGCCAGGGGGAGAAGAAGGCTGGCCAGTAACAATGGACGCAAAGATTTGATCATGTGAAATAAAACCCTACAGCCGAGGGGAAAAATACGAGGGCATGAAAATAAAGTCCCTCAGTGACATTAAAGTGTCCGCATTATGCCCCAAGGTGTAGCGGCTTGTGCCGTGCGCAGGTGCCCTGATCCGCTATTTTTTTACCGGCGGTCACTGCTCTCGCCCAGAGAACCGGGCAATTGCCTGCTTAAACTGGTAAAGTGCCGGCCGTTAATACTTTTGAGGATTGTTCCAATGGCGACTAACCGTTCCCAGCGTCTGCGCAAAAAACTGTGCGTCGATGAATTTCAAGAGCTGGGTTTCGAACTGAACCTGGAGTTCAAGGAAGATTTGGCTGATGAAGCCATCGACGCCTTCCTCGACGCGTTCCTCAAAGAAGCCATGGAAGCCAACGGTCTGGGCTACGTGGGCGGCGACGACTTCGGTCTGGTTTGCCTGCAGAAGCGTGGCTCGGTATCCGAAGAGCAGCGCGCTGCCGTTGAAGCCTGGCTCAAAGGCCGCAGCGAACTGACCGAAGTGACTGTCAGCCCGTTGATCGATGTCTGGTACCCGGAAAAGCCAATCAATAAGGCTTGATGGCAGCGGCAAGCTGCAAGCGGCAAGCGGCAAGCTGATTCGGCTTGTAGCTAGTAGCTAGTAGCTAGTAGCTAGTAGCTTGTAGCTTGCAGCTTAAAGCTGCTTTTTCCAGTTAAGAATCACCAGCGTCACCACCCCCGCAATAATTCCCCAGAACGCCGAACCGATGGAAAACAGCGTCATGCCCGACGCCGTGACCATGAAGGTGATCAGCGCCGCTTCCCGCTCCTTCGCTTCGCTCATGGCGATGCTCAGGCCATTGATGATCGAACCGAACAACGCCAGTGCGGCAATCGACAGCACCAGTTCCTTGGGCAACGCGGCAAACAGCGCCGCCAGCGTCGCGCCGAAGACCCCGGCGATGCCGTAGAAAATCCCGCACCAGACGGCCGCCGTGTAACGTTTGTGGCGATCTTCGTGGGCATGGGGCCCGGTACAGATGGCTGCGCTGATGGCGGCCAGGTTGATGCCGTGGGAACCGAACGGTGCCAGCAGCAGCGAGGCGATGCCCGTGGTCGTGATCAACGGTGAAGCCGGGACCTGGTAACCGTCGGCGCGCAGTACGGCGATGCCCGGCATGTTCTGCGAGGTCATGGCGACCACGAACAGCGGGATACCGATGCTGATGGTCGCGGCCAGGGAAAAGTGCGGTGTGGTCCAGACGGGTGTCGCCACTTCCAGATGAAACGCGCTGAAATCCAGCAGCCCCATCAGCCCGGACAATGCGGTGCCGATCAGCAGCGCGGCCAGTACGGCGTAGCGCGGTGACAGGCGCTTGACCACCAGGTAGGAGAAAAACATCCCCAGTACCAGGGCGGTTCGATGCTGGGCAGCGACGAAGATTTCGCTGCCGATCTTGAACAGAATCCCCGCCAGCAAGGCTGCCGCCAATGACGCCGGGATCTTCTTCACCAGGCGTTCGAAGCTGCCGGTCAGGCCGCAGATGGTCACCAGCACCGCACAGGTCATATAGGCGCCGATGGCCTCGCCATAGCTGACCCCGCCGAGGCTGGTGATCAGCAGTGCCGCGCCCGGGGTCGACCAGGCGATGGTGATGGGGGTGCGATAACGCAGGGACAGGCCGATGGAGCAGACCGCCATCCCGATGGAGATCGCCCAGATCCACGAGGAAATCTGCCCGCTGGTCAGCCCGGCCGCTTGCCCGGCCTGGAACATCAGCACCAACGAACTGGTGTAGCCGGTCATCATCGCGATGAAACCGGCGACGATGGCCGACGGTGACGTATCGGCCAAGGGGCGCAGCGGCGTGTGTATAGCGTCGTTCATGACGGCGGTGTTCCTGATCTTGATGAATTTCCCGCCCGTCCACTGTCCCCTGTAGGCGCGAGCATGCTCGCTCCTACAGGGGAGCAGGGGCGGGGGAGGCTGAGCGGGGTTTAAAGACTAAACTCAAATGTAAGCAGGCATTGCCATACAGCCGGTGCGACAAACAGCCGTACAGTCGTGTTGCCACCATCCATTGTGTACAATCGCCGTGTTTTTTACGCGATACTTGCCAGCGACCCGCTGTGTCGTATTACAGTCAAGGTCAATTCGCCGCCGTTCTCCCGACCCGAGTGCCCATGAACGAACAGTTGCAACCCCTCAAGAAACAACCGCGAGCAGGCAAAGCCGGCCGCAGCGGAACCCAGGACGATATTGTCTACGCGCATATTTTCGAGGCCATCCTTGAACAGCGCCTGGCGCCCGGCACCAAGTTGAGCGAAGAAGCGCTGGGGGAAATTTTCGGGGTCAGTCGCACCATCATCCGCCGTGCGCTGTCGCGTCTGGCGCATGAGGGGGTTGTGCTGTTGCGACCGAATCGTGGCGCCGTGGTGGCAAGCCCGAGTGTTGAAGAAGCGCGGCAGGTGTTCTTCGCCCGGCGTCTGGTCGAACGTGCAATCACCGAATTGGCTGTGCAACATGCCAATGCCGAAGAGCTCGCCGAGTTGCGCCAAATGGTCAACGACGAACGCGACAGCTTTTCCCGTGGCGATCGGGGTGCTGGCATTCGTTTGTCGGGCGAGTTCCACCTCAAGCTCGCCGAGGCGGCGAAGAATGCCCCATTGATCAGCTTCCAGCGCAGCCTGGTGTCCCAAACCTCGCTGATCATCGCCCAGTATGAAAGCGGCAACCGTTCCCACTGTTCCTACGATGAACACACACAACTGATCGATGCCATCGAAGCGCGTGACACCGAGCGGGCGGTGGATTTGATGATGCACCACATGAATCACATCGACAGCAAGCTCAACCTCGACGAGGAGAGTGCTTCGGACGATCTGCATGCGGTGTTCTCGCATCTGTTGCAGACCAAGAAGGCGGGGCGGTCGCCGGCCAAGATCTGATCTGGCACCGCGTCGCTTTCATCGCGGGCAAGCCCGCTCCTACAGAGCATTGTGAGCACCTGTAGGAGCGGGCTTGCCCGCGATGACGGCCTGACGGACACAAAAAATCCCCCGGACTGAAAAAAGGTAGCGGGGGATTTTTTATGCTTGAAAAACCTTACCGCTGATGCACCAGATTCCCCGCCGCATACGTCTGCGCCACCGTACGGTCATCCCCCAGCGTCATCAGCACAAACAACGTCTCGGCAATGTTCTTCGCCTGCTGCAAGCGGTAGGCGAGTAGCGGGGTGGCGTTGTAATCGAGGACCAGGAAGTCGGCGTCGCTGCCCGGTTGCAGGTTACCGATGCGGTCCTCGAGGCGCAGTGCGCGGGCGCCGCCGAGGGTCGCCAGGTACAGCGACTTGAACGGGCTCAGGCGTGCGCCCTGCAATTGCATGACCTTGTATGCCTCATTCAGGGTTTGCAGCAGCGAGAAACTGGTGCCGCCGCCAACGTCCGTGCCCAGGCCCACATTCACTTTATGTTTCTCGGCCATTGGCAGGTTGAACAGGCCGCTGCCGAGGAAGAAGTTCGAGGTCGGGCAGAACGCAATCGCCGAACCGGTTTGCGCCAGGCGCGCACATTCGTCGTCGCACAGGTGCACGCCGTGGGCGAACACCGAGCGCTCGCCCAGCAACTGATAGTGGTCGTAGACGTCGAGGTAGCCCTTGCGCTCCGGGAACAGCGCTTTGACCCACTCGACTTCCTTGAGGTTTTCACTGATGTGGGTCTGCATGTACAGGCCCGGGTACTCGCTGAGCAACTGACCAGCAAGGGTCAGTTGCTCCGGGGTGCTGGTCGGCGCGAAGCGGGGGGTCACCGCATAGTGCAGGCGACCCTTGCCGTGCCAGCGTTCGATCAGCGCCTTGCTTTCGACGTAGCTGGATTCGGCGGTGTCAGTCAGGTAGTCCGGGGCGTTGCGGTCCATCATCACCTTGCCGGCGATCATGCGCAGGTCCAGGCGCTCGGCGACCTCGAAGAACGAACTCACCGACTGTGGGTGCACGCTACCAAATACCAGCGCGGTGGTGGTGCCGTTGCGCAGCAGTTCCTTGACGAAGATGTCGGCGACCTGGTCAGCGTGGGCCTTGTCAGCGAACTGGCTTTCGCAGGGGAAGGTGTAGGTGTTGAGCCAGTCCAGCAGTTGCTCGCCGTAGGCGCCGACCATGCCGGTTTGCGGCAGGTGGATATGGGTGTCGATGAAACCCGGGGTGATCAGCGCATCCTGGTAATGGTTGATCTCGATATCGGTCGGCAGGGTCGGCAGCAGTTCGCTGGCGTGGCCGAGGGCGGTGATCTGGCCGTTATCGACCACCAGCAAGCCGTCCTCGAAATACTCATAGGACGCTTCGATCCCCACTTCGGCGGGGTCGGCGATGCTGTGCAGGATGGCGGCGCGGTAGGCTTTGCGAGTCAGAGGCATAAGGTTCTCAGTTCGAGGCTTTAAGTTGTGCGGTTTGACTGCGGCGCGACACCGGCAGCAGCTTGGCGATCGGTTCGGCACTGGATGTTTGCTGCCCGAAGTTCGCGTTATAGGTGGCGATGATTTCGCCGGCGATGGAGACAGCGATTTCCACCGGCAATTTGCCCTTGACCTCGCCGATGCCCATCGGGCAGCGCATGCGTTGCAGGACGGCGGCGTCGAAACCCCGGTCGCGCAGGCGGTGTTCGAACTTCACCCGTTTGGTCTTCGAACCGATCAGGCCGAAGTAGGTGAAGTCATTGCGCTTGAGGATTGCCGCCGTGAGTTCCAGGTCGAGTGAGTGGTTGTGGGTCATGACGATGCAGTAGCTGCCGGCGGGCAGGTCGTCGATTTCATCCACGGGCTCTTCGCTGACGATCTTGCGCACGCCGTGGGGGATCTGCTCCGGGAACTCGTCTTCCCGCGAGTCGATCCAGCGCACCCGGCAAGGCAGGCTGGCCAGCAGCGGCACAAGCGCTCGGCCGACATGCCCGGCGCCGAACACGGCGATCTGCGCCTGGACCTGGCCCATTGGTTCGAACAGCAGCACGGTGACGCCACCGCAGCACTGGCCAAGGCTGGCCCCCAGGCTGAAACGCTCCAGGTGGGTGTTTTGTTTGCCACTGGCGAGCATCTCGCGGGCGATGTGCATGGCCTTGTATTCCAGGTGTCCGCCACCGATGGTGTCGAACGCATGGCGGGCGCTGATGACCATCTTCGAGCCAGCATTGCGCGGCGTCGAGCCCTGCTCTTCGATGATGGTCACCAGCACGCAGGGTTCGCCGCGGTTTTGCAGGTCGGCGAGGGCGTCGATCCAGTTGTACATGTTTCACCCCTACAACATCGTTGTTTGTTCGGGCCTCATCGCGGGCAAGCCCGCTCCTACAGAGATCCATGGTGCGCAGAAGATCCCTGTAGGAGCTGGCTTGCCAGCGATGGGGTCACCTCGGTCTCAGAGCGAAGCCATCTCGGTTTCAGTCTCGTCAGCCTTGACCGCCTTCAACTGCCGCATCTGCTCGCAGCCCCACAACACCCGCTCCGGCGTCGCCGGCGCATCGATCTTCGGTTGATGTTTGTAATCACCGAGGCTCGCCACCGCATCCTTGATCGCGCACCATGCAGCGATGCCGAGCATGAACGGTGGTTCCCCCACGGCCTTGGAGTGGAACACCGTGTCTTCGGGGTTCTTGCGGTTTTCCACCAGCTTCACTCGCAGGTCCAGCGGCATGTCCGCCACGGCCGGGATCTTGTAGCTGGCCGGGCCGTTGGTCATCAGCTTGCCCTTGTTGTTCCACACCAGCTCTTCCATGGTCAGCCAGCCCATGCCCTGGATGAAGCCGCCCTCGACCTGGCCGATGTCGATGGCCGGGTTCAGCGAGGCGCCGACGTCGTGGAGGATGTCGGTTCGCAGCATCTTGTATTCGCCGGTCAGGGTGTCGACCAGCACTTCGCAGCACGCCGCACCGAAGGCGAAGTAGTAGAACGGCCGGCCACGCGCCTGGCTGCGGTCGTAGTAGATTTTCGGGGTCTTGTAGAAACCGGTGCTCGACAGCGACACCTGGGCGAAGTACGCCTGCTGGATCAACGCCTCGAAGGTGAGGATGTGATCGCGAACCCGCACGTGACCGTTGTGAAAGACCACATCTTCTTCGCTGACCTTGTAGTGTCGCGCGGCGAATTCCACCAGGCGCTGCTTGATCGTTTCGGCCGCATTCTGTGCCGCCTTGCCGTTGAGGTCGGCGCCACTGGACGCAGCGGTCGGCGAGGTGTTCGGTACTTTGTCGGTGTTGGTGGCGGTGATCTGCACGCGGTCCATTTCCACCTGGAAGACTTCGGCCACCACCTGCGCGACCTTGGTGTTCAAGCCCTGGCCCATCTCGGTGCCGCCGTGATTCAGATGGATGCTGCCGTCGGTGTACACGTGCACCAGGGCGCCTGCCTGGTTGAGGAAACTGGCGGTGAAGGAAATGCCGAATTTTACCGGGGTCAGCGCCAGGCCTTTTTTCAGGATCGGGCTGTTGGCGTTGTAACGGCGGATCGCTTCGCGGCGCTCGGCGTACTGGCTGCTTTCTTCCAGTTCGGCGGTCATTTCCTCGAGCATGTTGTGCTCGACGGTCTGGTAGTAATGGGTGACGTTGCGCTCGGTCTTACCGTAATAGTTGGCCTTGCGTACGGCCAGTGGGTCGAGGCCGAGGTGACGAGAGATGGCGTCCATCACTTCCTCGATGGCGACCATGCCTTGCGGACCGCCGAAACCACGGTAGGCGGTGTTCGACGCGGTATTGGTCTTGCAGCGATGGCCGTTGATGGTGGCATCGCCCAGGTAATACGAATTGTCCGAGTGAAACATGGCCCGGTCGACGATCGAGGCCGACAGGTCCGGCGAGCACCCGCAGTTGCCGGCCAGTTCCAGGGCAATGCCGTGCAGGCGGCCGGTGCTGTCGAAGCCGACATCGTATTCGACATAGAAAGGGTGGCGCTTACCGGTCATCAGCATGTCTTCGACGCGCGGCAGGCGCATCTTGGTTGGCTGGCCGGTGAGGTGGGCGATGACCGCGCACAGGCACGCCGGGCTGGCGGCCTGGGTTTCCTTGCCACCGAAGCCGCCTCCCATTCGGCGCATGTCGACCACGATCTTGTTCATCGACACGTCGAGCACTTCGGCGACGAGCTTCTGCACTTCGGTCGGGTTCTGCGTCGAGCAGTACACAATCATGCCGCCGTCTTCGGTCGGCATCACCGACGAGATCTGGGTTTCCAGGTAGAAGTGTTCCTGGCCGCCGATGTGCAAGGTGCCCTGTAGACGGTGTTCGGCTGTGGCTAATGCGCCGGCCGAATCGCCGCGCTGATGGGTGTGGCTGTCGAGCACGAAGTGGCGTTTGCGCAGGGCTTCGACGACGTCCAGCACCGGTTCCAGGTCTTCGTATTCGATGATCGCGGCCATGGCGGCCTTGCGCGCGGTTTCCAGATCCCTGGCGGCGACAGCCACCACCGGCTGGCCGACGAATTGCACGGTGTCGATGGCCAGCAACGGATCGCCCGGCAGCAGGGGGCCGATGTCTTTCAGACCCGGTACGTCTTCGTGGGTGATGGCGATGCGCACACCTTCGAAGGCATAGCAGGGGGTGGTGTCGATGCTGATGATCCGGGCATGGGCGCGGTCCGACAGGCGTGCATAAACGTGCAGCTGATTGGGGAATTCGAGGCGGTCGTCGATGTACTGCGCTTCGCCGGACACATGCTTGGCGGCGCTGTCGTGCTTGACGCTGCGGCCGACACCGGTGGTCAGGTCCTGCGCGAACAATTGCGCCAGTTCAGCCTGGGTCTTCTCTACGACGTGATGATTAGACATAAGCGGTCACCCGGGTCTCGATGTGCGGCGTTTGCAGTTCGATGAAGTATTTGCGCAGCAGGTTCTGGGCGCTGAGCAGGCGATATTCCTTGCTGGCGCGGAAGTCCGAGAGCGGCGTGAAATCCTCGGCGAGGGCGGCACAGGCACGCTCCACCGTGATGCTGTTGAACGGTGCGCCCCGCAATACGGTTTCGCAGGCATTGGCGCGTTTGGGGATCGCGGCCATGCCGCCGAAGGCCACGCGAGCATCGCTGATCACGCCGTTTTCCAGACGCAGGTTGAAGGCGGCGCAGACCGCGGAAATGTCATCGTCCAGGCGCTTGGACACCTTGTACGCCCGGAACAACTGTTCGGCGCTGGAGCGGGGCACGATGATCTTCTCGATGAACTCGCTGTCCTGGCGCGCCGTGACCCGGTAATCGATGAAGTAGTCCTCAAGGGCGATGGTGCGACGTGTGTCGCCCTTGCACAAAACGATCTGCGCGCCGAGGGCAATCAGCAGCGGTGGCGAGTCACCAATCGGTGAGGCGTTACCGATGTTGCCACCCAGAGTGCCCTGGTTGCGGATCTGCAAGGAGGCGAAGCGTTGCAGTAGTTCGCCAAAATCCGGGTACTCGGCCTTCAAGGCCTCGTAACAGTCGGACAGGGCAGTGGCAGCGCCGATTTCCAGACGATCGTCGAAGCGCTCGATGCGTTTCATTTCGGCGACATTGCCCACGTAGATCATCACCGGCAAGGTGCGGTGAAACTGCGTGACTTCCAGCGCCAGGTCGGTGCCGCCGGCCAGTAGCCGGGCTTGTGGATAGGCGTCGTAGAGGTCTGCCAGGTCGGCAACGGTCAGCGGCACCAGGCAGCGTTTGTCGCCACTGTTGAGTTCGCCGATGTCGGTGGGGGCGATCGCTTTCAGGCGGGTGATGGTCTCGGCCTCGCGGGCATCGAACTGGTCAGGCTTTTTCCCGCAGCACGATTGCTCGGCTGCTTCCAGGATCGGGCGATAGCCGGTGCAGCGGCACAGGTTACCGGCCAGGGCTTCGTGGGCCTTGTGAGGATCGGGGGCATCGCTGTTCTTTTGCAGGGCAAACAGCGACATGACAAAACCGGGTGTGCAGAAGCCGCATTGCGAGCCGTGGCACTCGACCATGGATTTTTGCACGCTGTGCAGTTCGCCCTGGTGCTTGAGGTCTTCGACGCTGATCAGTTGTTTGCCGTGCAGCGACGACACGAAGGTCAGGCAGGCGTTGAGGCTGCGATAGCGAATGTGTTCGCGCCCGGTCTCGTCGGTCTGCAACTCGCCGACGACCACGGTGCACGCGCCGCAGTCACCGCTGGCGCAGCCTTCTTTGGTGCCGGGCTTGCCCACATGGTCGCGCAGGTAATTGAGCACGGTCAGGTTTGGGTCCAGGGCGTGCTCGCTTCGAAGTTCCTGGTTGAGTAAAAACTGGATCACGGAAGGCCTCGCAGATTCATTATTGTTGTTAAGCGACTTGAACCGAATTTATCAGTTCTGACTTTTGGGTCAATGATTTTCTGACTTAAAGGTCAGGAAAAGTCATTTTGTCGATCAACAGCACGTTCCCTCAGTATTGACCCTTGCGGCGTCACCTGCTTTTTTGCGGGTTTCGTGCCAAAAACCGCTGTGTGGGCACTCCGCCACAACCCCTCATGTGCGCTACACTGCGCCGCTTGTGCAGATCGAAGAGTTTGAAGGGACAACCATGACGTTCAAGGCGCCGGACAGCCTCGCCGAGCAAATCGCGCACCACCTCGCCGAACGCATCATTCGCGGTGAAATGAAGCCCGGGGAGCGCATCCAGGAACAGAAGGTCACGCTGGCCCTCAATGTCAGTCGTGGTTCGGTCCGCGAGGCGCTGCTTATTCTCGAGCGTCGCCACCTGATCGCGATCCTGCCGCGACGCGGTGCCCACGTCACCGAGCTCACTGCCCACAAAGTGCGCAGCCTGTGCACCCTCATGGGCGAGTTGTACATCATGCTTGGCAACGCCGTGGCCACTGGCTGGCAAGTGCAGGCCGACCTCGCGCCGTTCGTGCAGATCCAGCAACGCCTGCAGGGCAGTTTCGAACGCCAGGACATCCGCACCTTCGTCGATGACAGCTTCAACGTGATGCGCGCCGCATATCCCTTCGCCGATAACCCGTATTTGCAGGAAACCGTCGAAAACCTGCAGCCGGCCATGAGCCGTGCGTATTTCCTGGCCCTGGACCAGCGCAAGGCGTCGATGAGCGAGTACCTGGCCTTGTTCTCCCAACTGCTGGGCGCGGTCATCGCCCGTGATTTCCAGCAGATACGTGAAGTGCTGACGGCCTATGGCCAGCGCAGCTGTGATCTGGTGATCTCTGCCCTGACGGACGCTTAAGCGTGCGGCTCAAGTGCATCAAGCTGGCGGGGTTCAAATCCTTCGTCGATCCGACCACGGTAAACTTCCCCAGTAACATGGCGGCGGTGGTCGGGCCCAATGGTTGCGGCAAGTCGAACATCATCGACGCCGTACGATGGGTGATGGGCGAGAGCTCGGCCAAGAACCTGCGTGGCGAGTCGATGACTGACGTCATCTTCAATGGCTCGACGAGCCGCAAGCCGGTGAGCCAGGCGAGCATCGAGCTGGTGTTCGATAACAGTGATGGCACCTTGATCGGCGAGTACGCCGCCTATGCGGAAATTTCCATTCGCCGCAAAGTGACCCGCGACAGCCAGAACAGCTACTTCCTCAACGGCGCCAAATGCCGCCGCCGTGACATCACCGATATTTTCCTCGGCACTGGCCTGGGGCCGCGCAGTTACTCGATCATTGAGCAGGGAATGATCTCCAAGCTGATCGAAGCCAAGCCGGAAGACTTGCGCAACTTCATCGAGGAAGCGGCGGGGATTTCCAAGTACAAGGAGCGTCGGCGCGAGACTGAAAACCGAATCCGGCGCACCCACGAAAACCTTGCGCGCCTGACCGACCTGCGCGAAGAGCTCGAACGCCAGCTCGAACGCCTGCACCGTCAGGCCGAGTCCGCCAAGAAATACCAGGAATACAAGGGCGAGGAGCGTCAGCTCAAGGCGCAGTTGTCGGCACTGCGCTGGCAGGCGCTGAACGAGCAGGTTGGTCAGCGCGAGGCCGTGATCGGCAATCAGGAAGTCACCTTCGAAGCATTGGTGGCCGAACAGCGCAACGCCGACGCCAGCATCGAACGCCTGCGTGACGGTCACCATGACCTGTCCGAGCGTTTCAACCTGGTGCAGGGGCGCTTTTATTCGGTCGGCGGCGACATCGCCCGGGTCGAGCAGAGCATCCAGCACGGTCAACAGCGTCTGCGGCAGTTGCAGGACGATTTGAAGGAAGCCGAACGCGCGCGCCTGGAAACCGAATCGCACCTGGGGCACGACCGCACCTTGCTGCTGACCCTCGGCGAAGAGCTGGACATGCTCGTGCCGGAGCAGGAGATCACCAGCGCTGCCGCCGAAGAAGCCGCCGCGGCGCTGGAAGAATCCGAAACCACCATGCACGGCTGGCAGGAACAGTGGGACGCGTTCAACCTCACAGCCGCGGAACCGCGTCGCCAGTCCGAAGTGCAGCAAGCGCGGATCCAACAGCTGGAAACCAGCCTGGAACGCTTGGCCGACCGGCAGAAACGCCTGGGCGAAGAGCGCGATTTGCTTTCGGCGGACCCGGAAGACGCGGCGATCATGGCGCTGACCGAACAGTTGGCGGCGAGTGAGGCGACCCTGGAAGACTTGCAGGCCAGTGAAGAGGCGCAGGTCGAGCGCCTTGAACAACTGCGCCAGCAACTGCAGCAGGCGCTGTCGGCGCAGCAACAGGCCCAGGGCGATTTGCAGCGCCTCAATGGGCGCCTGGCTTCGCTCGAAGCCTTGCAACAGGCTGCGCTCGATCCGGGCACCGGCACCGCCGAGTGGCTGCGCGAGCAACATCTGGCCGAGCGTCCGCGATTGGCTGAAGGCCTGAAAGTGGATGCGGGCTGGGAGTTGGCGGTGGAAACCGTGCTTGGCGCCGATCTGCAAGCGGTGCTGGTGGACGATTTCACCGGGGTCGACCTCGCGGGTTTCAGCCAGGGCGATCTGCGTTTACTCAGCCCCGCGAGCGATGGCGTGCGTGTGCCCGGCAGCCTGCTCGACAAGGTTGAAGCGCAGATCGACCTGTCTCCGTGGTTGGGCCAGGTCAAACCGGTCGACAGCCTGGAGCAGGCCTTGGCGCTGCGTGGTCAACTGGCGACCGGACAAAGCCTGATCAGCCGTGATGGCTACTGGGTTGGCCGGCACTTCCTGCGCGTGCGCCGGGCCAGCGAAGCGGAAAGCGGCGTGCTGGCGCGGGGCCAGGAAATCCAGCGACTGGGGCTTGAGCGCGAAGAGCGAGAGGCCTCGGTCGAGACCCTGGAAACGCAATTGCAGAACCTGCGGGCGCAACAGCGGCAACAGGAAAACGGTCGTGAACATTTGCGCCGACTGCTGCAAGACGAGGCGCGCCAGCAGGGCGAGCTCAAGGCGCAATTGTCCGCTGGCAAGGCCAAGGCCGAGCAATTGACCTTGCGCCGCCGCCGGCTCGATGAGGAGCTGGCCGAGCTGGCCGAGCAGCGCGAACTGGAGCACGAAAATATCGGTGAAGCGCGCCTGCAATTGCAGGACGCGCTGGATGCCATGGCGCTGGACACCGAGCAGCGCGAGCTGCTGCTGGCCCAGCGCGACAGCCTGCGCGAGCGTCTCGATCGCGTGCGTCAGGAAGCGCGGCAGCACAAGGATCATGCCCATCAATTGGCCGTTCGCCTGGGTTCGCTGCGGGCGCAGCACGACTCCACTCGCCAGGCGCTGGAACGTCTGGAAATGCAGTCCGAGCGCCTGACCGAAAAGCGCGAGCAACTGAGCCTCAATCTGGAGGAGGGCGAGGCGCCGCTGGAAGAGCTGCGCCTCAAGCTTGAAGAGCTGCTCGACAAGCGCATGACCGTCGATGAAGAACTCAAGACCGCGCAAATCGCCCTGGAAGATGCCGACCGTGAACTGCGCGACGCCGAAAAACGTCGTAACCAGGCCGAACAGCAATCGCAGCTGATTCGTGGCCAGATGGAATCCCAGCGCATGGAATGGCAAGCCCTGACCGTGCGCCGCAAGGCCCTTGAAGACCAGTTGCTGGAGGACGGTTACGATTTGCATGGCGTACTCGCCACGCTCGCGCCTGAGGCCAACGAGAAGGACGCCGAAGAAGAGCTCGAACGCATCGCTGCGCGCATTGCACGCCTGGGTGCGATCAACCTCGCGGCCATCGATGAATACCAGCAACAATCGGAGCGTAAACGTTATCTGGATGCGCAGAACGACGATTTGGTGGAAGCGCTGGATACCCTCGAGAACGTGATTCGCAAGATCGACAAGGAGACCCGCAACCGCTTCAAGGATACCTTTGATCAGATCAATGGTGGTTTACAGGCACTTTTCCCAAAAGTTTTCGGCGGAGGCAGCGCGTATTTGGAACTGACGGGCGAAGATCTACTCGATACAGGGGTGACAATCATGGCGCGCCCGCCCGGGAAGAAGAACAGCACCATCCATTTGCTCTCCGGCGGCGAGAAAGCGCTGACCGCATTGGCCCTGGTTTTTGCGATCTTCAAGTTGAATCCGGCACCGTTCTGCATGCTCGACGAAGTGGACGCGCCACTGGACGACGCGAACGTCGGCCGCTACGCACGACTGGTGAAGGAGATGTCGCAGACGGTGCAGTTCATCTACATCACCCACAACAAGATCGCCATGGAAATGGCCGATCAATTGATGGGGGTGACGATGCACGAGCCCGGATGTTCGCGATTGGTGGCGGTGGATGTCGAGGAGGCCATGGCGATGGTGGACGCCTAGCGGCGTAGCTTCGAGCTGCAAGCTGTAAGCTGCAAGAGGTTGTGCTTGGAACTTGAGGCTTGTAGCTTGAGCCGCGCGCCTGATTAAACGAGCAAATTGTTGGGCGAAGATGGCAAATCGACACAATTTGCGCGGCGATTTCGACAGACGGTGTAAAGTTGTCTTTGGTCGTGCTAGTTTAATGTCAAATTTTCGTATACGTGGGCAAAACGCCTGTCAGAACATAGAGTTGGCGCCACGTTTTAAAGCGGTTTACCAGTTGTAAACCCCTTATTTTTCAGCATTTTTTATAGAGGCACGGGATTACATGGAAATCGGTCTGCGCGAGTGGCTGATCGTCATCGGCATCATTGTCATTGCCGGTATTCTTTTTGATGGCTGGCGCCGGATGCGCGGCGGCAAGGGGAAACTGAAGTTCCGTCTTGATCGAAATCTGTCCAATTTGCCGGATGACGACGGTAATGCCGAGCTATTGGGCCCGTCCCGCGTGCTCGATACCCATAAAGAACCGCAACTGGACGAGCATGATCTGCCGTCGGTCAGCGCGCCGGCCCGTGAGGCTCGTGAGTCGGGTTCCAAACGTGGCAAGCGTGGCCATGGCGAACCATCCCAGGGCGACATGAACCTCAGCCTCGACCTCGACGGTGGCCCGAGCTTCAACAGCCGTGACGATGATTTTCCTGACGACAGCAAGTCCTCGCCGTCTCTGGGCGACAAGGAGCAGCCGCAAGCCGAAGAAGTGCTGGTGATCAGCGTGATCTGCCGCGACGCGGCCGGCTTCAAAGGACCGGCGCTGTTGCAGAACATCCTGGAAAGCGGTTTGCGTTTTGGCGAAATGGACATCTTCCATCGCCACGAAAGCATGGCCGGTAATGGCGAAGTGCTGTTCTCCATGGCCAACGCTGTCAAGCCGGGTATCTTCGACCTGGACGACATCGACCATTTCAGCACCCCGGCCGTTAGCTTTTTCCTCGGTCTGCCGGGTCCACGTCATCCCAAGCAAGCCTTCGACGTGATGGTGGCTGCGGCGCGCAAACTGTCCCAGGAGCTCAACGGCGAGCTCAAGGACGACCAGCGCAGCGTGCTGACCGCCCAGACCATCGAACACTACCGTCAGCGCATCGTTGAGTTCGAACGTCGCGCATTGACCCAGAAGCGTTGAGAACAGGATCGTGCCACGCGACCTGCACCTGTAGGAGCCGAGCTTGCTCGCGATGGCGTCTATGAGATCGCCATCGCGAGCAAGCTCGGCTCCTACAGTTAGTTTTGCCGCATCAACAGATTGAGCAGCCTCGGCTGCTCTTTTGCTTTATGAGAGAACACCCATGACCGCCGCCAAAAACCGCATTCTAGAGCTGCGCGCTGAACTCGATCAGCACAACTATCGTTATCACGTGCTGGACGAGCCGAGCATTCCGGACGCCGAATACGATCGCTTGTTCCACGAACTCAAAGCCCTCGAAGCGGCCAACCCGGAGCTGATCACCAGCGACTCGCCGACGCAGCGCGTCGGCAGCGCTGCGTTGTCGGCGTTCACCCAGGTGCGTCACGAAGTGCCGATGCTCAGCCTCGGCAACGCCTTCGAAGAAACTGATATGCGCGAGTTCGATCGCCGGGTGACCGAAGGTCTCGACCTGCCGGCCGGTGATCTGTTCGGCGGCGGTTCGGCAGTGGAATACAGTTGCGAGCCTAAACTCGATGGCCTGGCGGTCAGCCTGCTGTATCAGGACGGCGTACTGGTGCGCGGCGCGACCCGTGGCGACGGCACCACCGGCGAAGACATCAGCGTCAACGTGCGCACCGTGCGCAACATTCCGTTGAAGCTGCAAGGCACTGGCTGGCCGGCGACCCTGGAAGTGCGCGGTGAGGTGTTCATGTCCAAGGCCGGTTTCGAACGCCTGAACGCTACGCAGCTTGAAGTGGGTGGCAAAACCTTCGCCAACCCGCGCAACGCGGCAGCGGGTAGCTTGCGCCAACTGGATTCGAAGATTACCGCCAACCGTCCGCTGGAGTTCTGCTGCTACGGCATTGGTCAGGTCTCGCAAGACATCGCCGACACCCACATTGGCAACCTCAAGCAGCTGCAAGCCTGGGGCCTGCCGATCAGCCGCGAGCTGAAGCTGGCGCATGGCATCGACGAGTGCCTGGATTACTACCGCGACATCGGTGAGCGCCGCAATGGCCTGGCTTATGAAATCGATGGCGTGGTGTTCAAGGTCAACAGCATCGCCTCCCAGCGTGAGCTGGGTTTCCGTGCGCGTGAACCGCGCTGGGCGATTGCCCACAAATTCCCGGCAATGGAAGAGCTCACCGAACTGCTCGACGTGGAATTCCAGGTCGGTCGTACCGGTGCGGTGACCCCTGTCGCCCGATTGAAGCCGGTGAAGGTCGCCGGCGTCACCGTGGCCAACGCAACGCTGCACAACATGGATGAAGTGGCGCGCCTGGGCCTGATGATCGGCGACACCGTGATCATTCGCCGCGCCGGCGATGTGATTCCGCAAGTGGTGCAGGTGGTGCTCGAGCGTCGCCCTAAGGATGCACGCGCCGTACAGATTCCCGAGCGTTGCCCGGTGTGCGGTTCCCATGTCGAACGTACCCAACTGGTCAAGCGCAGCAAGGGTCGCGAAACCGTCAGTGAAGGCGCGGTGTATCGCTGCGTTGGCCGACTGGCCTGCGGCGCGCAGCTGAAACAGGCAATCATTCACTTCGTGTCGCGCCGCGCCATGGACATCGAAGGCCTGGGCGACAAGAGCGTCGAGCAACTGGTCGATGAAGGTCTGGTGAGTTCGCCGGCCGACCTTTATGCGCTGAAGTTCGAAGACATCGTCGAGCTCGAAGGTTTTGCCGAGCTGTCGAGCAAAAAGTTGCTCAGCGCCATCGAGGACAGCAAGCGCCCGAGCCTGGCGCGCTTCATCTATGCCCTGGGCATTCCCGATGTCGGCGAGGAGACGGCCAAGGTCCTGGCGCGCTCGCTGGGGTCGCTGGAGCGGGTCCAGCAGGCATTGCCAAACGTGCTGACCTACTTGCCGGACGTAGGGCTGGAAGTGGCCCACGAGATTCACAGCTTTTTTGAAGACAAGCACAACCAGCAAGTCATCGCCGATCTGCTCAAGCATGGTTTGCAGATTCAGGATCAGGGCGAGCTGAGTGCCGAGTTCGCTGCCAGCACGACCCTCGGTGGTTTCCTGGACAAGCTGCACATTCCGTCGGTCGGGCCGGGTGGCGCGCAGAAACTTGCGGAAAAATTCGGGTCGCTGGAAGGCGTGTTCAATGCCGATTGGCTGGACATGCGCCAGGCCCTGCCGGAAAAGCAGGCCAACTCGGTTCGGGAGTTTTTTGCCTTGGCCGAAAACCGGGAGTTGGCGCAAGCGGCGGAGCAACAATTGCGCGATTTCGGCATGCACTGGTTGAGCGAGAAAAAAGTCGTCGAAGGCTTGCCGCTGACGGGCCAGACCTGGGTGCTGACCGGCTCGCTGGAGTTGATGAGTCGCGACGTGGCCAAGGACAAGCTGGAAAGCCTCGGCGCCAAGGTGGCCGGTTCGGTATCGGCCAAGACCCACTGCGTGGTGGCGGGGCCCGGTGCGGGCTCCAAATTGGCCAAGGCGAATGAGCTGGGGTTGAAGGTGCTGGATGAGGAGGCGTTTGTCAGTTTCCTGGGTGAGCACGGCATATCTGCGTAGCTACCTCCTGTAGGAGCGAGCTTGCTCGCGATGATGATCGTTCCCACGCACGGCGTGGGAACGATCTCGATGGAGCAATGATCTAGTCTTGGCAACCCCCAAGGAAGAGATCGCCATGCTCCGTTTCTTCGAACAGCTCAGTTCGCGCATCGCCGCGCCCTTCATCGGCGAGCGTTCGCGCAACAGCAAGGTGTGGAACTGCCGCTGCGGGCAATCGCTGTTTTTTCCCAACAGCCAATGCCTGGCCTGTTCGGCGGCCCTGGGTTATCAGCCACAGCAAGGCCGCCTGACCTCCATGCAACCCGCCGAACAGGCGGGCACCTGGCTACTCGACGCCGACCCCGACGCCGGTGCCTGGCGCCGCTGTGCCAACCTCGACTCGCCGGCCGCCTGCAACTGGCTGTTTCCGGCCAGCGATTCTCACAGCTTATGCATCGCGTGCCGACTCAATCGCACCATCCCCGACCTGTCGATTGACGACAACCACGAGCGCTGGCGCAAGGTCGAAGCAGCCAAGCGCCGGCTGGTCGCCCAGTTGCTCGGCCTGGGCCTGCCGATCGTGCCCCGGTCCGAAGACGCCGAGGCGGGCCTGGCGTTCGACTTCATCGGCGTCGACCTGGAAGGCAAGCCGCCCACCACCGGCCACGCCAATGGCCTGATTACCCTGGATATCAGCGAAGCTGACGACGCCCACCGCGAACAGGTGCGGGTGCACATGCATGAGCCGTATCGCACGCTGCTGGGGCATTTTCGGCACGAAGTCGGCCACTATTACTGGGATCGATTGATTGCAAACACCGAGTGGCAGGCGCCGTTTCGTGACCTGTTCGGTGACGAGCGGGCGAGCTACGCCGACGCGCTGGAACGCCATTACCAGCAAGGTGCGCCTTTGGATTGGCAGCAACACTTCGTCAGCGCTTACGCCACCATGCATCCGTGGGAAGACTGGGCGGAAACCTGGGCGCACTACCTGCACATGATGGACGCAGTGGACACGGCCCTCGGTTTCGGCATGAGCGCCCGGGAGATGGACCTCGACTACCAGCCGTTCCCGGCCAGCGTCCTGTTCGATTCACAGCACCCCGGCGGCGCGGCGTTCCTCTCGTTCGTCAACGCCTGGATCGAACTGGCGAGCATGCTCAACGAACTGTCGCGCAGCATGGGGCAGGCAGATTTCTACCCCTTCGTCCTGCCACCGGCGGCCATCGCCAAGCTGCATTTCATCCATTTGGTCATCCAGCAGGCGGGCGGCAGGGCAGATGAAGTGGTGCAGGACATCTAAACCACCGGCCTTGCGGACGCCTTCGCGGGCAAGCCCGCTCCCACAGGATTTCAGGGTGAACAGGCAATTTGTTCACAGCGAAGATCCCTGTGGGAGCGGGCTTGCCCGCGATAGTTTGCATGTCCTTGAACCCACTCAAATTTTTTATCCCGGCCAACGGTTGTAACTTCGTCCCAGACAGGTACAATGGCGCGGCTCGCCGTCAGGCGGGCGTCGTTATGGTGACCCCATCGGTCCCCCCGCAACGATTACCCGTGAACCTGGTCAGAGCCGGAAGGCAGCAGCCACAGCGGGAACATTGTGTGCCGGGGTGTGGCTGGTGGGGTTGCCTCCATAACGCTACGCGGACCCTCTCTCGCGTTATCCCGCTTAAATCATCTTCCTTGCTCTGTCCTGAATGTGCTCAGGGGCGGATTTTTGTCGTTTGCGATTTGGCACACAAAAAAGGAGGCCGACCTGTCGATTCAGGTCGGCCTCCTTTTTTATGTCTGTCGCTCGAGCTTTGAAAGGGCCTGGTCGACCGCGGCGATCAGCTTGCCCAGATCCTTCGGCGCGGTTTTGTGGATGACGGAGAACAGGTAAGCGCGTTGTTCGTCTTCATCATCCAGATCGACAAAAAATGCCTTGAGCTGGACCCCCAGCACAGTGGCAAGCAGGAACAGCGCCTCCACGCTGGGCGTGTAGGTCCCGGTTTCGAAGCGGCTGATGGTTTTGGGGTCAAAACCGGTCCTTTCACCGAGCTCAGCCTGAGTAAGCCCTGCGACCTTGCGGTAACGACGAATGGCTGAACCCAAGCTTGAAATTTGCATCGCTCAATTCCCATTTAGAATCAAGAACTTAACGATAGATTTTCGCATTAGGCAACCGCTCGATTCATCACTTTGCTATGCAAATTGTGATGTAATTCGTAGAATCGTCACTCCCAAGGGGATATTGGGTGTCCGGTTCTCTGAAGTTCGCCTGGTGGCGCAGAGCCAGCACTGCGCTCCTCCCCACCAGTGAGTGGCGGGCTCAGCTTGGCTTTGCCGTGCAAAAAATTACCGAAATGGCCGTTGCTGCGTCTCTGTCGTTGAGGCTAGTAGATCGGCGGCTACCAATGGGCCATCAATGGCTGTACATGGAGTGATCACGTGGCGCTGCGCAAGTGGATTCAACTCTTCTTTACCGGTTATTGCGCGCTGGTCGAACGCGATCGCCGCTAGCGGCAGTGAGCCTGAATCATGGACGAGAAATACCGCAGGGCCGTGGATGCCGCCGCGATTTTTTCCGAGACGGACGTCACCGGTCGGATCACCTACGTCAACGATCAGTTCTGCGCCGTGTCCGGCTACAGTCGTGACGAACTGCTCGGACAGAACCATCGTCTGCTCAATTCCGGGCTGCACCCGACCGAATTCTTCCTCAACATGTGGCGCACCATCGCCTTGGGCAATGTGTGGAAGGGGAAATCTGCAATCGCGCCAAGGACGGCAGTCTGTTCTGGGTAGAGAGCACCCTGGTGCCGGTGCTGGACGACATCACTGGGCGGATTCACCGTTTCCTCGCCATTCGTTTCGACATCAGTGAAAAACGCCAACTGTTGCATTCCCTGCAATGGCGCGTGGGGCATGACGTCCTGACCGGCCTGCCCAATCGTGCGTTTCTTTCCGACTTGCTCGACCAGGCGTTGGCCTTTTCCCGTCAGGAAAACATTCCCTTGGCGGTGTGTATGCTCGACCTCGATGGTTTCAAGGCCGTCAATGATGGCTACGGGCATGCCAGTGGCGATCTGTTGCTGGTGGAAGTGGCCAGGCGCTTGCGCGACATCGTTCGCGGTGAAGACGTGGTGGCGCGGCTGGCGGGTGACGAGTTCGTGCTGGTGTTGCGTTATGTGCGCGACCTGCCGGAGCTGCGCGCGGCGCTCAATCGGGTGCTGGGGGCATTGTCTGCCCCTTATTCGGTGCAGGGCAAGGCGCTCAATGTCTTCGCCAGTATCGGTGTGACGCTGTTTCCCCATGACGACGAAGACGCCGAAACCTTGCTGCGCCACGCCGATCAGGCCATGTACGTGGCCAAACAGAGCGGGCGCAACCGGTTCCATTTGTTCGATGTGGGGCGCGATCAGGAGGTCAAGGCGACGCACAAGACCGTCGAGCGGGTGCGGCAGGCGCTGGCTGCTGGTGAATTGCGCCTTTATTACCAGCCCAAGGTGCATATGCGTCATGGCGTCATCGTCGGGTTCGAGGCGCTGCTGCGCTGGGAGCATCCGCAGAAGGGCACGATCCCGGCTCGGGAGTTCTTGCCGGTGGTGGCGCAAACTGACCTGATCATCGACATCGGAGAATGGGTGATCGATCAGGTGTTGCAACAATTGGGTCGTTGGCAGGCCGCCGGGCAGGGCTGGCCGATCAGCGTGAACATTGCCGCCCGGCATTTCCAGCGTGCCGACTTTGTCGACCGCCTTGATCAGTTGCTCGCGCGGCATGCCCACGTCCCGCCGCAGAGGCTGGACCTGGAAATCGTCGAGTCGGTCGCCGTCGAGAACATCCAGCATGTCAGTGCTTGCCTGCAAGCCTGTCAGGCGCTTGGGGTTCAGTTCTCGTTAGGGGACTTCGGCACGGGGTATTCCTCGCTCAGTTACCTCAAGCGCTTGCGCACGCAGACGATCAAGATCGACCGCTCGTTCATTCGAGACATTCTGCATGATCACGACGATCTGGCCCTGACCAAGGCCGTGATAGGCCTGGCACGGGCGTTTGGCCGGCAGGTGATTGCCGAAGGGGTGGAAAGCATCGAACATGGCCGGATGCTGTTGCAACTGGGGTGCGACATTGGCCAGGGATATTTCATCGCCCGTCCGATGCCGGAGGACGAGGTGCAGCGTTGGGCCGAACAGTATGTTGCGCCACGGCCATGGCGGCTGGACGAGGCCGTTCCGTGAAAAGGGCGCTTATCGATTGTCCGCATTACCCACATACAGCCGGATGATGTCGTCGATCTCCCCGGACATTTTCATCCGCAGCAGCGTGCGCAGGATGCGCTGCACGGGCACGTTCGGATCGTTGCGAACGAAGCAGCCAACACTTTGCTCCTGCAGCACCGCCACGCCTTGCAGTTGCCGATCTGAGGGCTGGCGCTGGTTGAACCAGTCCAGTGTCCACAGATTGCTCACCGCATAGCGATAGCGTCCGGCCAGCAGCTTCTCCAGCGCCTGATCCTGACTGCGCGCGTCCTCGCGCAGCAAGTGGCCGTTGTCGAACAGGGGTTGCAAGGTCGGATAGCTGTAACCCAGCACCGTACCGATGGTCTGGCGCGGCAGGTCTGCCGGGACCACGGCGAGTGGCGGGCCCCGGCGGCTGACCAGCACGTCCGGTTGAGTCCACAGCGGGATGCTCCAGATATAGTCGCCGGATTGATTCGGCAGCCACGATTGCGCGGCATAACAGCGCACATCGACTTCACCATGTTCCATCGCGCCCTGCACGCGTGCCCGGGGCAACACATGGAACTCGGCCGGCACGCCGACCTGAGTGGCCAGGCTGAGCATCGCGTCATACAGGATGCCTTGGGTCGGCTGGCCGCGCTCCAGTTGCACCATCGGCATGGCCCAACTGTCGGGCAGCACAAAGCGCAAGGGCGCCTCTGCGGCGCTGGCGTTCAGACCGATCAACAGCAGTGCCCCCAAGGCCAGCCGCATAGACGCTCCAGTACGGATCGAACCCGGGCCAATAAAAGCCCCAAGTGTGCATCTTAGCCAGATTAGACGAGCATGCCGGATGCAATTTTGCCCTTGCTCCGCTAGCATTAGCCGCTTCTGTTCCTTGGTTGCGACGGTTTTCGATGAGTTATCAGGTTCTTGCACGTAAATGGCGTCCGCGCTCGTTCCGCGAAATGGTCGGCCAGACCCATGTGCTCAAGGCTCTGATCAATGCCTTGGACAGCCAGCGGCTGCACCATGCCTACCTGTTTACCGGTACACGCGGGGTCGGCAAGACCACCATTGCGCGGATCATCGCCAAGTGCCTGAACTGTGAAACCGGCATCACCTCCAGCCCCTGTGGCGAGTGTTCGGTATGCCGTGAGATCGATGAAGGGCGCTTCGTCGACCTGATCGAGATCGACGCCGCGAGCCGGACCAAGGTCGAGGACACCCGCGAGCTGCTGGATAACGTGCAGTACGCGCCAAGCCGTGGGCGCTTCAAGGTCTACCTGATCGACGAAGTGCACATGCTGTCCAGTCACTCCTTCAACGCGCTGTTGAAAACCCTTGAAGAGCCGCCGCCCTACGTCAAGTTCATCCTGGCGACCACCGATCCACAGAAACTTCCTGCAACGATTTTGTCCCGTTGCTTGCAGTTCTCCCTGAAAAACATGACCCCGGAGCGGGTGGTCGAGCATTTGACCCATGTGCTGGGCGTCGAGAACGTTCCGTTCGAAGACGATGCGCTTTGGTTGCTGGGCCGTGCTGCCGATGGTTCGATGCGCGATGCCATGAGCCTGACCGACCAGGCGATTGCCTTCGGTGAAGGCAAGGTCATGGCCGCCGACGTGCGGGCAATGCTTGGCACCCTCGACCATGGTCAGGTGTATGACGTCTTGCATGCGCTGATCGAAGGTGATGCCAAGGCATTGCTCGAAGCGGTGCGCCACCTCGCCGAGCAAGGCCCCGACTGGAACGGCGTGCTGTCTGAAATTCTCAACGTGCTGCACCGGGTCGCCATCGCCCAGGCCTTGCCTGACGGCGTCGACAACGGCCACGGCGATCGCGACCGGGTGCTGGCACTGGCCCAGGCCTTGCCCGCCGAAGACGTGCAGTTCTATTACCAGATGGGCCTGATCGGCCGCCGCGATCTGCCGCTGGCACCGGACCCGCGTGGTGGTTTCGAGATGGTTCTGCTGCGGATGCTCGCGTTCCGTCCGGCAGACACCGAGGGCGCACCGAGGCAACCGCTAAAGCCAGTGGGAATCAGCCAGGCCACGGTTGATTCCGCCAAGTCAGTGGCTGCCGCACCGGTGGTTGCGCCGGTAGTCGTTGCAGCGCCGGCACCGGCTGCCGTTCCTGAGCCCACGCCCGAGCCGGTCGCTCCTGTGGTTGCGCCTGAGCCGGTTGCCGAGCCTGAGCATGTCGCGGTGGAAGAAGTCGTCGACCTGCCTTGGAACGATCCGGTAGAGCCCGAACCCGAAGTCATCCAGCAGCCTGCCGTCGAGCCGGTGCTGGAAACCATCGCTGAACAGCCCGAGCTGCCGCCAGTCCTGGCGCAGACGCCGGACAGCGTCGTGCCGGACGCACCGGACGTCCCGGAGTGGGCCTCTGCGTCGATTCCCGAGCCTTCTGTGGCTGACGTCGATGCCGCCACACCAGGCATCGACCTGGACGACGATGAGCCGCCGCTGGACGAGGACTACATCGAACCGGACATGGATTCGGCGTACAGCTACCTCGACGAACTGGCCAGCGAACACACCTCAGAGCCCGCGCCGGAGCCCGAGCCGGAACCTGCAGCGATGCCCGCCACCGGACTGGCGCTGGAATGGTTGGAGCTGTTCCCGAAATTGCCTATTTCCGGCATGACTGGCAGCATCGCCGCCAACTGCACATTAATCGCTGTCGATGGCGACACCTGGCTGTTGCACCTCGATCCAGCCCATAGCGCGCTGTTCAACGCGACCCAGCAACGTCGGCTCAACGATGCGTTGAACCAGTACCACGGACGCCCATTGACCCTGAACATCGAGCTCATCAAGCCCGAGCAGGAAACGCCCGCCCAGGCGGCATCCCGTCGTCGTGCCGACCGACAGCGCGAGGCGGAGGAATCGATCCATGGCGATCCGTTCATCCAGCAGATGATGCAGCAGTTCGGCGCGGTGATCCGTAACGATACTATTGAACCTGTCGAGGCCCTGGTCAGTCAGGGCTAGTAACTGAAGGCGTTCGACCTGGTGGCCGGACGCTGCTTGATATCCACGTACTTTGAGGTGATTACCATGATGAAAGGTGGCATGGCCGGCCTGATGAAGCAGGCGCAGCAAATGCAGGAAAAAATGGCCAAGATGCAGGAAGAGCTGGCCAACGCCGAAGTCACCGGTAAGGCCGGTGGCGATATGGTCACCGTGGTGATGACCGGTCGTCATGACTTGAAGAGCGTGAGCATTGACCCGAGCCTGGTCGAAGGCATGAGTGAAGACGACAAGGAAATGCTGGAAGCGGTCATTGCTGCGGCCGTCAACGACGCCGTGCGCAAGATCGAAGCCAACAGCCAGGAAAAAATGGGCAGCATGACCGCTGGCATGCAACTGCCACCGGGTATGAAAATGCCTTTCTGATTCGCCTTGGCGGATGAGATGAGTTAAACAGGATGCCAGGCTGAGTGCCTGGCATTTTTGTTTGTGCCTGAACGATATGTGGTGATTGTGAGGGTGCCATCGCGGGCAAGCCCGCTCCTACAGAAGACTTGTGAACACCACCGATCCAGTGTGGGAGCGGGCTTGCCCGCGATGGCGTCACCTCGGCCTTTCGGTCGGAAACATCGAACCCCAAACCGCCACCAAGGTCTGCTCATCTACACCGGCCAATCTCAACGATCAAAGGAGACGCTCACATGTCCGAAGCATTGACCCTCAACCAACGTATCGTACTGGCGTCCCGTCCGGTGGGCGCACCGACGCCCGAGAACTTCCGTCTGGAAAGGGAGGCACTGCCGGAGCTGGCCGATGGTCAGGTGTTGCTCAAGACACTTTATCTGTCGCTGGACCCTTACATGCGCGGGCGCATGAGTGACGCACCGTCCTACGCGGCACCGGTGCAGATCGGCGAGGTGATGACCGGCGGTGCTGTCAGTCGGGTCGAGCGTTCCTTGAACCCCAAGTTCCACGAAGGCGACCTGGTGGTCGGCGCTACCGGCTGGCAGAGCCACAGCATCAGTGACGGGCGCAACATCATTGCGGTGCCGTCCGGACTGCCGAGCCCGTCGATGGCCTTGGGCGTGCTGGGCATGCCGGGTATGACTGCCTACATGGGCTTGATGGATATCGGCCAGCCCCAAGAGGGTGAAACACTGGTGGTGGCTGCGGCGTCCGGCGCGGTCGGTTCCGTGGTGGGCCAGGTCGCGAAGATCAAGGGCTTGCGGGTCGTCGGCGTGGCGGGCGGTGCGGACAAATGCCGCTACGTGGTCGAAGAACTGGGGTTCGATGCCTGCATCGACCACAAAGGCGCGAATTTCGCCAGCGAACTGGCGTCGGCCTGTCCCAATGGCATCGACATCTATTACGAGAATGTCGGGGGCAAGGTCTTCGATGCGGTCGTGCCGTTGCTCAATCCCAAGGCACGTATTCCCTTGTGCGGCCTGATTGCGTCCTACAACGCCAGCGAGGCGCCGACCGGCCCGGATCGCCTGCCACAGTTGCAGCGCACGTTGCTGACCAAGCGCGTGCGCATCCAGGGATTCATCGTGTTCGATGACTACGGTGACCGCCAGCCGGAATTCGTCAGCGCCATGGCCCCGTGGGTGCGCGATGGCAAGGTGAAATTCCGCGAGGACGTGGTTGACGGTCTCGAGAACGCGCCCGAGGCGTTCATTGGCCTGCTGGAGGGACGCAACTTCGGCAAACTGGTGGTGCGAGTCGCGCAGGACTGAGTATTTGACGCTAAAGAGAGGCGCGGGTATAAACCGCGTCTCGTTGTTTTTGTCGGACTTTTCCCCATGAGCTTCAGCCCTTTGATTCGCCAACTGATCGATGCCCTGCGAATTTTGCCTGGGGTCGGTCAGAAAACTGCCCAACGCATGGCGTTGCAGCTGCTCGAGCGTGATCGCAGTGGTGGTGCGCGCCTGGCTTCGGCCATGAGCCAGGCCATGGAAGGGGTGGGCCACTGCCGCTTGTGCCGCACGTTGACCGAAGACGACCTGTGCCCGCAATGCGCCGATACCCGTCGCGATGACACCTTGCTATGCGTGGTGGAAGGCCCGATGGACGTCTACGCGGTGGAGCAGACCGGTTTTCGCGGCCGTTACTTCGTGCTCAAGGGCCACCTCTCGCCGCTCGACGGCCTCGGACCGGAAGCCATCGGCATTCCCCAGTTGCTGGCGCGTATCGACGAGGCGGGGACATTCGCCGAAGTCATTCTGGCCACCAACCCGACGGTCGAAGGTGAAGCCACCGCGCATTACATCGCCCAGTTGCTGGCGAACAAAGGCCTGATCGCTTCGCGCATCGCCCATGGTGTGCCGTTGGGTGGCGAGCTGGAGCTGGTGGATGGCGGGACGCTGGCGCATTCGTTTGCGGGGCGCAAGCCGATTTCGCTGTGATTCCATGGCGCCTGATCTGGCGCTATCGCGGGCAAGCCCGCTCCTACAGGGGACTTTTGGTGTGCGCAGATGCCCTGTAGGAGCGGGCTTGCCCGCGATGTCTGTCTGACCCGCACATTCTGGTTGAAAACCAAGCAAGCGCTCGGTTAACTTCGGCGAACCCCTTCAGCGGAGTTCGCCGATGCCTGCTTTCCAGGAATACTTCGACCCCAACCACCAAATGATCCGTGACAGCGTCCGACGCTTCGTCGAACGCGAGATTCTCCCGGGCATCGATCAATGGGAGGAGGCCGAGGGCTTTCCCCGTGAGCTTTACCTCAAGGCCGGTGCGGCGGGGATTCTGGGCATCGGTTACCCGGAAAGGTTCGGTGGCAGTCATGAGGGCGATCTGTTCGCCAAAGTCGCCGCCAGCGAAGAGCTGATGCGCTGTGGCTCGGGCGGGCTGGTGGCAGGGCTGGGATCGCTGGACATCGGCCTGCCGCCTATCCTCAAGTGGGCCCGGGCCGATGTCCGTGACCGTGTCGTGCCGCAGGTGTTGTCCGGCGAAAAAATCAGCGCTCTGGCCGTCACCGAACCCGGTGGAGGCTCTGACGTCGCCAACCTGCAGACCCGTGCCGTACGGGACGGCGATTTCTACCGGGTCAATGGCAGCAAGACCTTTATCACCAGTGGCGTGAGCGCCGATTTCTACACGGTGGCGGTACGCACGGGCGAACCGGGTTTCGCCGGCATCAGCCTGTTGCTCATCGAGAAGGGCACCCCTGGCTTCACTGTCGGGCGGTCACTGAAGAAAATGGGGTGGTGGGCCTCGGACACCGCCGAGCTTTTCTTCGACGATTGCAGGGTGCCCGTGGGTCATCTGATTGGCGGCGAGAACATGGGGTTTGCCTGCATCATGGGCAACTTCCAGAGTGAACGCCTGGCGCTGGCGCTGATGGCCAACATGACCGCGCAACTGGCGCTGGAAGAAAGCTTGAAGTGGGCGCGTCAGCGCGAAGCGTTCGGCAAGCCCATTGGCAAGTTCCAGGTGATCAAGCATCGCCTGGCGGAGATGGCGACGGCGCTGGAAGTCTCAAGGGAGTTCACGTATCGGCAGGCAGCAAAAATGGCGGCGGGGCAGAGCGTGATCAAGGAGATCTCCATGGCCAAGAACTTCGCCACCGACACGGCGGACCGGATCGTCAACGATGCCGTGCAGATCCTGGGTGGTCTGGGTTACATGCGCGAGAGTCTGGTGGAGCGGTTGTACCGTGATAACCGGATACTGTCGATTGGCGGGGGGACGCGGGAAGTGATGAACGAGATCATCAGCAAGCAGATGGGGCTTTGATCTGCGGTGTGGCGACCGACGCCATCCCTGTAGGAGCGAGCTTGCTCGCGATGGAGGTCAACGATAACGCGGGCTGTCTGACCCCCCGCGGTGTGGCGACTACCATCGCGAGCAAGCTCGCTCCTACAGGGATGGGGCCGTTACAAGTGCCGCTTACTTATCGGTCAACGCAAACTGCGTCAGGCAATACGTCGGTATCCCCATGTCTTCCAGGCGCTGCGAGCCACCCAGCTCCGGCAAATCGATGATCGCCGCGGCTTCATGCACTCGCGCCCCCATGCGCCGAATCAGGTTGGCCGCTGCGATCAGCGTACCGCCTGTGGCGATCAGGTCATCGAACATCACCACCGAGTCGCCTTCGCACAGGCTGTCGGCGTGCACTTCAAGGAAGGCTTCGCCGTACTCGGTCGCATAACCTTCGGCCAGTACATCCGCCGGCAGTTTGCCCTGCTTGCGAAACAGTACCAGCGGCTTGTTCAGTTGATAGGCCAATACCGAACCAATCAGGAAACCCCGAGCGTCCATCGCACCAATGTGGGTGAAGTCGGCTTCGACGTAGCGGTGGGCGAAGCTGTCCATCACCAGGCGCAGGGCGGTGGGGGACTGGAAGAGCGGGGTGATGTCACGAAAGATGACGCCCGGTTTCGGGAAGTCGATCACCGGGCGGATCAGGGATTTGATGTCGAAGGAGTCGAAGACCATCGTCGAGGTGTCCTGGCAGGCTGCAAACGTCGCAGTATAACGGCGGCAGAACCGTTTGGCTCAGCCGCCTTCGTCGCATCAGCTCTCGAGCGAGCCGCCGGCCAGAGCGCAGAGCTGGATCGGGTCGAGGATCTGGATTTCCTTGCCCTCGGCAGCGATCAGTTCGTTCGTCTGGAAACGTGTGAACACCCGCGACACGGTTTCCACCGCCAGGCCCAGGTAGTTGCCGATTTCGTTGCGCGACATGCTCAAGCGGAACTGGTTGGCCGAAAAGCCGCGAGCCCGAAAACGTGCCGACAGGTTGACGAGGAAGGTGGCAATGCGTTCGTCGGCAGTCTTTTTCGACAGCAGCAGCATCATTTGTTGATCGTCGCGAATTTCACGGCTCATCACACGCATCAACTGACGGCGCAGTTGGGGCAGTTGCAATGCCAGTTCGTCGAGGCGCTCAAAGGGAATTTCACAGACCGATGTGGTCTCCAGTGCCTGGGCCGAGACCGGATGTTTCTCGGTATCCATGCCCGACAGTCCAACCAGCTCGCTCGGCAGATGGAAACCGGTGAGCTGTTCTTCACCGCCATCGCTCAGGCTGAATGTCTTCAGCGCACCGGAGCGTACTGCATAAACGCAATCGAAGTTGTCGCCCTGGCGGAACAGGAATTCGCCTTTTTTCAACGGGCGGCCACGTTTAACGATTTCGTCCAGCGCATCCATGTCTTCCAGATTCAGAGAAAGTGGTAAACAGAGGGGGGCCAGGCTGCAATCCTTGCAATGAGCCTGGTTGTGAGCGCGCAGTTTTACTGGCTCGGACATTTCTTAAATCCTTGTGGGAAATCACACATAAGACGTAAGGGTAACTCAACGGCAGTCATTCAGGCCAGCGGTGTGCCGAATTGTCACATCATGATCAAGGGCGTCCGACGGAACTTTTCCAAAGAGGGGGCCTGCGGGGCCGTTTCAAATCACCCGGGAAAAACGCTGACGATTTTGCTGATCCAGGTAGGCGTCGAACACCATGCAGACCGAGCGTACCAGCAGGCGTCCTGCGGGCAGTACGATGATGCGATCCTCTTTCAGTTCAATCAAACCGTCTGCGGCCATGCCCTGCAATTGTGGCCACAGCGGAGCGAAGTAGCCGCGAAAGTCGATGTTGAAAGTCTGTTCGATGGCGGCGAATTCCAGCTCAAAACTGCAAATCAACTGTTGAATGATCGCGCGCCGCACGCGATCGTCGCTGGTGCACAGCAGGCCGCGGTTGGTGGCCAGTTGCGCCGAGGCCAGGGTGTTCTGGTATTGGTTCAGGTCGCTGCTGTTCTGGCAGTACAGGTCGCCGATCTGGCTGATGGCTGACACGCCCAGGCCAATCAGGTCGCAATGGCCATGGGTGGTATAACCCTGGAAATTGCGTTGCAGGGTCGACTCTTCCTGGGCAATCGCCAGCTCGTCGTCGGGCAGGGCGAAGTGGTCCATGCCGATGTAGCGGTAGCCGGCCCTGGTCAGTTGCTCGATGGTCTGTTGGAGCATTTCCAGTTTCTGTGCAGGCGTGGGCAACTCGTCGCTGTCGATGCGCCGTTGCGGCATGAAGCGTTCTGGCAAATGCGCATAGTTGAACACCGACAACCGATCGGGTTGCAGGCTGATGACTTCCTCGACGGTGCGGGCGAAGTGTTCCGGTGTTTGCTTGGGCAGGCCATAGATCAGGTCGATGTTGATCGAGCGAAATTGCAGGGTTCGCGCCGCCTCGATCACTGCGCGGGTTTCATCCGGACTTTGCAGGCGATTGACCGCCCTTTGCACGGTAGGGTCGAGGTCCTGCACGCCGATACTGACCCGATTGAAGCCCAGTTCACGCAACAGGCCCATGGTCGACCAGTCGGCCTCGCGCGGGTCGATCTCGATGCCGTAGTCGCCGCTGTCGTCGTCCAGCAAGTTGAAGCTCTTGCGCAACTGGGCCATCAGTTGACGCAGTTCGTCGTGGCTGAGAAAAGTCGGCGTGCCGCCGCCGAAGTGCAGTTGCTCGACTTTCTGTGCCGGGTCGAGATGACAGGCGATCAACTGGATTTCCTGCTCCAGGCGTTGCAGATAGGGCTGGGCGCGTCCGCGATCCTTGGTAATGACCTTGTTGCACGCGCAGTAGTAGCAAATGTTCGCGCAGAAGGGGATGTGCACGTACAGCGACAGGGGGCGCAGGGCCTTGCGGCTTTCGCGAAGGGCGTGGAACAGGTCGAAGGTGCCGACATGCCCGTCGAATTGTACGGCGGTCGGGTAGGAGGTGTAACGCGGACCCGCCAGGTCGTAACGGCGGATCAGGTCGGTATCCCAACGAATGTCGTCGAGCATCATGCGGGCATTCCCCGGATAGGCTGGCAGTGCGGCGAGTCTATGGGGTGCGGCGTTGGGGCATCTTGATTTGCGTCAACGCTCGAGATTTGGCGCGTCTACTCCAACCCTGTAGGAGCGAGCATGCTCGCGATGCGATGTATCAGGCGACGTGTGTATCGTCTGAAACGCCGCCATCGCGAGCAATCGAGCGTCGACCGGCTGCTCCTACAGGAATGGGGGGATTTAATGCCCCATCAACCAATGCTGATGCGGCCCCGGCAGGGTCCAGATTCCAAACAGGATCACCAGCAAGCCACCGGTCATGCGCACGCTGCGTTTGCGCAGCAGCGCCGTGACCCGTTCCGCCGCCAGCCCGGTGGCCAGCAATACCGGCCAGGTGCCCAGGCCGAACGCGAGCATCAGCAATGCGCTGTCCAGCGCATTGCCCTGGCTGGCCGACCACAGCAACGTGCTGTAAACCAGCCCGCACGGCAGCCAGCCCCATAGCGCGCCCAGCAGTAAGGCCCGTGGCAGGCTGGACACTGGCAGCAATGTGTTCGCCACCGGCTGGATATGCCGCCACAGGCCGCGTCCGAGGCTTTCGATACGGGTCAGGCCGCTCCACCAGCCGGCCAGGTACAAACCCATGGCGATCAGCAACAAACCCGCGAGGATGCGCATGAAGGTGGCCGCCGGGCTGTTCGCGACCGCCCAGCCGCCCAGGCCGATCAGCAGGCCGGCGGTGGCATAGCTGAGGATGCGCCCCAGGTTGTACGCCAAGAGCAGGCGAAAGCGTCGGCTGCGTTGCTCTTTCGGAATGGCCAGGGTCAGCGCGCCCATCAGTCCGCCGCACATGCCCAGGCAATGGCCGCCACCCAACAGGCCGAGTATCACCGCCGAGACCAGCAGTGGCGCCAGTTCAAACATGTGGCGGCGCCTTGTCGTTGTCCGGTTTGGCCGGTTGGCCCGTGGCCTCGTCGACCGCCGCCGTGTGATTGGGGTCCTGGTCGTCGAAGAGGATGCTGTGGGCCGGGCCGTCCAGGTCATCGTACTGACCACTGTCGACTGCCCAGAAGAAGATGTAGATCGCGATGCCGACGATCAGCAGCGCCGCCGGGATCATCACGTAGAGAGCTGGCATGGTAAGGCTCCAGACCCGCGCGGCTCAGGCCGGCAGCGGGCGATATAGCGGTGTGGCGCTGACGGCCGCCGATTTCGGCAGGCGAGTCAGGCGCAGGGCGTTCAGCACCACGACCAACGAACTGATGGACATGCCGACGGCGGCCCATACCGGCGTGATCCAGCCAAGGGCGGCGAACGGCAACATGAGGCCATTGTACAGTGCGGCCCACAGCAGGTTTTCGACGATGATCCGGCGCGTTCGCCGGGCCAGGCTGAAGGCCTGCACCAACGCGTCGAGGCGATTGGACAGCAACACGGCATCGGCACTGGTTTTCGCCAGGTCCGTGGCCGAACCCATGGCCACGCTGATGTCGGCAGCGGCCAGCACGGGAACATCGTTGACGCCGTCACCGAGCATCAGCACCTTGCGACCTTCCTTGTGCAATTGCTGCAGGACTTGCAACTTGTCGTCCGGGCGCAAGCCGGCGCGGGCTTCGTCCATGCCCAGTTCGGCGGCGACACTGGCGACCATCGGTGAGCTGTCACCGGACAGCAGCAGCGTGCGCCAGCCACGAGCCTTGCACGCAGCGATCAGCGCGGGCGCATCATCACGCAAACGGTCATCGAGAACGAACCACGCCAGCGGACCCTCGGTATCACCCAACAGTAGCCATTGCCCGGCTTCATCGGGCATCAACGGCGCGGCGGTGCCACTGAGTTCGCAGACAAAATCCGCCTGGCCGATGCGCAGACGCTGCGTGCCGACCCAGCCTTCCAGGCCCAGGCCCGGAGTGCTGTGAACGTCCTCGGCGGCCAGTGGCGCGCGGCCGAACGCTCGGGCAATCGGGTGCTCGGAGCGATTTTCCAGGGCGGCGGCAAGGCTCAGGCAATCATCGCTGCCCAATGTGCCGAGCGGGTGTATCGAACGCAATGCCAGTCGCCCTTCGGTGAGCGTGCCGGTCTTGTCGAAAATCACCGTGTCGATCTGGTTCAGGCCTTCGAGCACATGGCCGCGGGTCAATAGCAGTCCGAGTTTGTGCAGGGTCCCGGTGGCAGCGGTGAGCGCAGTGGGTGTGGCGAGGGACAGGGCGCAGGGGCACGTCGCGACGACCATCGCCAGCACGATCCAGAAAGCGCGTGAAGAATCCAGCTCCCACCACACCACACCGATGACCGCCGAGGCGATCAGCGAGAGCAACAGGAACCACTGCGCGGCGCGGTCGGCAATCTCCGCCAGGCGGGGTTTTTCCGATTGGGCCCGATCCAGCAGGCGGACAATCGCCGACAGTCGGGTGTCGTGTCCCAGGGCGAGGACTTCCACGGTCAGCGCGCCTTCGACGTTGAGCGTGCCGGCGGTGACAGCGTCGCCCGGCAAGCGCGGTTGCGGCAGGTATTCACCGGTCAGCAGGGATTCGTCGATGCTCGATTGACCTTCGAGGATCTTGCCGTCGGCTGGCAGGACGGCGCCAGGATGGACCAGCACCTGATCGCCGACACGCAATTCGCTGAGCAGGATGCGCTCGCTCTGGCCGTCGGCCGCCAGTCGCAGGCAAGAGGCGGGCAGCAGGTTGACCAGTTGCGCGGTAGCGGCGGCGGTGCGTTCCCGGGCGCGACGTTCCAGATAGCGCCCGGCGAGCAGGAACAGGGCAAACATGCCGACGGTGTCGAAGTACAGCTCCCCGACTCCGGTGATCGAAGTCCAGATCCCCGCGAGGTAGGCGCAACCAATCGCCAGCGACACGGACACGTCCATGGTCAGGTGGCGGGTGCGCAAGTCGCGCATCGCGCCCTTGAAAAACGGCGCACAACTGTAGAACACGATGGGCGTGGTCAGGAACATCGCGACCCAGCGCAGGATGGTGTGAAGTTCGGGGCTCAGATCGATATTGAATTCCGGCCAGGTGGCCATGGTCGCCATCATTGCCTGGAACCATAGCAGCCCCGCCACACCGAGCTGGCGCAGTGCCAGGCGATTCTCGCTGGCCAGCTGCTCGCTGGCTCGGTCGGGCTGGTAAGGGTGGGCGGCGTAACCGATCTCGCGCAATTGGCTGAGCATCTGGCTCAGCGGCAGTTGTCCATCGGCCCAGCGCACGTGCAGGCGATGGTTCGACAGGTTCAGGCGCGCCTCGGCCACAGCGGGCAGGCTGCGCAGGTGTTTCTCGATCAACCAGCCGCAGGCGGCGCAACTGATGCCTTCCATCAACAACGTGGTTTCGGCGAGTTCGCCATCGTGACGTACGAAAGGCTTTTGCACATCGGCGCGGTCGTACAGCGCCAGTTCATCGATCAATTGCACCGGCAACGCTTCGGGGTTCGCCGAGGCTTCACTGCGGTGTTGGTAATAGCTTTCCAGCCCACCCGCGACAATTGCCTCGGCCACGGCCTGGCAGCCCGGGCAACAGAATTCGCGGGTTTCTCCGAGGACGACGGCGGTGAAGCGGCTGCCGGTTGGGACAGGCAGGGCGCAGTGATAGCAGGCAAGGGGGCTGGTCATGGGGGATCTATATAGTTTTGAAGGTCCTCATCGCGAGCAGGCTCGCTCCTGTAGGAGCGGGCTTACCCGCAATGCGCGAAGCGCGGCTTTATTTTTTCAGGTCTTCGGCACCTTGAAGCGGCTCGTCACCCAGCAGCAGATCCTTGTCATGGTTGACCAGTTCTTCCTCGAACATACGCCAGGTCTTGTCGCCTTCCACGCCCAGCAGTTCGACAAACCGGCGACCTTCGATTTTATCGCTCAGTTGGCCGATGTAGCGGCCCTGTTCGGTCTCGCTGCGGGCCAGGCTGATCTTGCGATCCTTCTCCGGCTGGGTCGGCGAGATCAGGTTCAGTTCCAGGATTTTTGGCTGGCTGTTACCGCTCAGGCGCAAGTCGACTTCGCCAGTCACGTCGTCCAGGTGCACACTGGCACGCATCTGCAGAGTCTGCGCCAGCAGTTCGCGGTCCAGGGAGCGGTTGATGCCTTTGCCCGCCTCGTAGTAGTTGTCGTTGACCAGGTTGTCCGGGTTGTTCACCGCGATGGTCACCATGGACAAGGTCAGCGTCACCGAGCAGGCGAGGATACCAATGATGATCCACGGCCAAAGGTGCTTGTACCAGGGGCTTGCGGCATTTGCTGCGGGCATGATCACTTCTCTCAACGAATTTGTGGGCCGATGAATCGGCTCTTGGCTTCAACGTGGATGCTCTCGTCATCGGCGTCCTTGAGGATGAATTTTACCTCGTTGGTGCTCGATGGCAGTTTTTCCGGGGCCATGGACAGTTCCACTGGCTGGCTGACGATGTCACCCGCGACCACCTTGATCTCGCGTCGACCTTGCAGCTTCAGGTCCGGCAGCCCGCTGGCCTCGAGTACGTAGGTGTGGTCGCGTTGATCCTTGTTCATGATCTTCAGGCTGTAGACGTTTTCGATTCGGCCCTCGGCGTTCTCACGGTACAGGACGCGGTCCTTGCTGACGTCGAAGCCCACCAGCGAACGGGTCGCGAAGGCGGTGGCGAGAAGGGCGATCATGGCCAGCAACACCACGGCATAACCGATCAGGCGCGGACGCAGCTTATGGGTTTTCTGCCCCGAGAGGTTGTGTTCGGTGGTGTAGCTGATCAGGCCGCGCGGGTAGTCCATTTTGTCCATGATGGCATCGCAGGCGTCGATGCAGGCGGCGCAACCCACGCATTCGACTTGCAGGCCGTCGCGAATGTCGATACCGGTTGGGCAAACCTGTACGCACATGGTGCAGTCGATGCAATCCCCCAGTCCCAGGGCCTTGTAGTCCACGCCTTTCTTGCGCGGCCCACGGCTTTCGCCACGGCGTGGATCGTAGGAAATGATCAGGGTGTCCTTGTCGAACATCACGCTCTGGAAGCGTGCGTACGGGCACATGTAAATGCACACTTGTTCGCGCAGCCAGCCCGCGTTGCCGTAAGTGGCCAGGGTGAAGAAGCCGACCCAGAAATAGGACCAGCCATCGGCGTCGCCCGTAAAGAAGTCCAGCACCAGTTCGCGAATCGGCGAAAAGTAACCCACGAACGTCATGCCGGTGACGAAACCGATGAGAATCCACAGGGCATGCTTGCTGAACTTGCGCAGGAACTTGTTGGCGCTCATCGGCGCCTTGTCCAACTTGATGCGTGCGTTGCGGTCACCTTCGGTCACCTTTTCGCACCACATGAAAATCCAGGTCCAGACGAATTGCGGGCAGGAATAGCCGCACCAGACCCGTCCTGCATAAACGGTGATGAAGAACAGGCCGAAGGCGCTGACGATCAGGATGCCGGACAACAGAATGAAGTCCTGGGGCCAGAAAGTGGCGCCGAAAATGAAGAATTTGCGTTCCGGCAGGTTCCACCAGACGGCCTGATGACCGCCCCAGTTCAGCCAGACCGTGCCGAAGTACAGCAGAAACAGGAAACCGCCACCGATGATCCGCAAGTTGCGAAACAGCCCGGTGAAGGCGCGGTTGTAGATTTTTTCACGAGAGGCATAGAGGTCGACGCTTTTGTCCCCCTTGGCAGGTGGAGTCACGTCGTGTACCGGAATTTGGTTGCTCATCGGTTGCATCCCACGGCAGTGGAGAAATGCCCCGGTCAGTACGTGCCGACCGCGGTCAAAAAGGGGTATTGCAGTGGCGCAATGATACCCCTGTAGCTCTATCACAAGGGTGCGACCATTGGTCACGTTGGTGGAAATGAACTGACAGTGTAATGACCTGTATCAATTGACTGGTGAAATTATGGACGTTTTTGCGGTTGCGGACGCTCAATCCGTCCATGGGTTGATCAGCTCAACGCCGCTGGACTTGAAGTCGTCGATATTGCGTGTGACCACGGTCAGGCCATGCACCAGTGCAGTGGCGGCGATGAGGGCGTCGCTTTCGTTCGCCTGATCCGGAACATGCAGGCGTGCGCAGCGCAATGCCACGGCCGCATCCACCGCCAGGATCCTGCCATCGAAGGCCGGCATGACGTGCCGTTTGAGCCAGGTCCGCAAGACACTCCCCTGGACGGGGTCACGACGCTCCATGCGCAACACGCCGGTTTCCAGTTCCTTCAATGTGATGGCCGAGATAAACAGGCGTGGCGCGAGGATGCTTTTGGCCCAGGCGACGACGTTCGCATCGGCCTGGGGTTTGCGCAGTTCCGAGATCACATTGGTGTCGAGTAGGTACATCAGGTCAGGTCCACGGGGCGGTGAGTGATCACGGCACGCTCGGTTTCGAATTCGATATCCGCCGCTTCGGGCATCACCAGCAGCTCGACGATATTGGCGTTCATGCCGGTGAGTTTTTCGTAGTCCTCAATGCTTAGTAGTACATGAGCCGGCCTGCCACGGTCGGTGATGATTACCGGACCCTGACGGGTGGCTTTTTTGGCACTACTTGTGTCCTGGTTGAATTCACGGCTGGAGAGGGTAGTGATGGCCATGGAGGTATCCCCTTGCAAACAGATTTGTAGAAACGTTACTACATTGTCTGCCGGGTAACAATTCAAGTGGCCGCCATTCGTCGTTTCGACCCGCGCCGTGGAGGAGGTTTCAAGCAAAAAAAAGCCCCGTCGAATGACGGGGCCGTTTTTTGTAGCAGGCGTTTGCCTTACTGAGCGTCTGGCGCCGGGGCCTTCTCACCGTGAGACAGGCTGTAGACGTAAGCGGCCAGCAGGTGAACCTTGTCGTTGCCCTGCATTTGTTCCTGCGCAGGCATCTGGCCCTGGCGGCCGTAACGGATGGTCTGCTGCAGTTGAGCGAAGCTCGAGCCGTAGATGAACGCGCCTGGGTGGGTCAGGTCAGGTGCGCCCATGGCAGGCGTGCCTTTTCCTTGTGGGCCGTGGCACGCCACGCAGTTGGCTGCGAACAGTTTCTGGCCCGCCTCCGGATCAGCCTTCGCGCCTTCAGGCAGCTTGCGGCCATCGAGGTTGGTCAGCACGAATGCAGCGACATCCGCAACGCCTTGCTCGCCGATCACTTCAGCCCAGGCCGGCATCACGGCGTGACGACCGCCCATGATGGTGGTCTTGATGGTTTCCGGTTCGCCGCCCCAGCGCCAGTCGGCGTCGGTCAGGTTCGGGAAGCCATAGGCACCCTTGGCGTCGGAACCGTGGCAAACCGAGCAGTTGGAGGCGAACAGGCGGCCACCCATCTTCAGGGCTTGTGGATCCTTGGCCACTTCTTCGATCGGCATGGAAGCGAATTTGGCGAAGATCGGCCCAAACTTGGCGTCCGATTTGGCCATTTCCTTTTCCCACTCGTGAACGCCGGTCCAGCCGGTCTGGCCGTTGGCGAACGCGGTCTGCTTTTCGTTATCCAGGTAGTTGTATCCTGGCAGCAGGCCCTTCCAGTTGCCAAGGCCCGGGTACAGCACCAGGTAACCCAGGGCGAAAACGATGGTGCCCACGAACAGCATGAACCACCATTTCGGCAGTGGGTTGTCGTACTCCTCGATCCCGTCGAAAGAGTGGCCGACCGTCTCTTCGGTCTGCTCGGCGCGCTGGCCCTTGCGGGTCGACAGCAGCAGCCAGGTCAGGGAAAAGATCGTACCGAGACTGAGGACTGTGACGTACAGACTCCAGAATGTAGTCATTCTTTGTTACTCCTAGAAGCTTGCTCGACGTGCTTGATGGCTTCGGGATCATCCGCGAAAGGCAGCAAGGTCGCGTCTTCAAACTCCGACTTGCGCTTGGGGCTGAACACCCACAAGGCCAGACCCACAAAAGCCACCATCACAACGACGGTGCCCAGGCCACGAATCATCCCGATATCCATCCAGATCACCGTTTGCTTTTGATGATGGTGCCCAGGCCTTGCAGATAGGCCACCAGCGCGTCCATTTCGGTTTTGCCCTTCACAGCATCCTGAGCGCCGGCGATGTCTTCGTCGGTGTAAGGGACGCCGAGCGTACGCAAGACTTCCATTTTCTTGGCGGTGTCTTTGCCGTCGAGCTTGTTTTCCACGAGGAACGGGTAGGCCGGCATTTTCGACTCGGGCACGACGTTGCGCGGGTTGTACAAGTGCGCACGTTGCCAGTCATCGGAATAACGACCACCGACGCGGGCCAGGTCCGGACCGGTACGCTTGGAACCCCACAGGAACGGGTGGTCCCAGACGCTTTCACCGGCGACCGAGTAGTGGCCATAACGTTCGGTTTCAGCACGGAACGGGCGGATCATCTGCGAGTGGCAGCCGACACAACCGTTGGCGATGTAAATGTCGCGGCCTTCCAGTTCAAGAGCGGTGCGCGGCTTCATGCCTTCGACCGGCTTGTTGGTAACGTCCTGGAAAAACAGCGGAACGATCTGGGTCAGGCCGCCAACACTGACGGCGATAACCATGAAGAAGGCCAGCAGGCCAATATTCTTCTCGACTGCTTCATGCTTCATCAGTGAGCTCCAACTACAGCAATCTGTTCGGCGGCTTTGGCTTCAACCGGGTTCGAGGCGCGTACGGTACGGTAGACGTTGTAGGCCATGAACAGCATGCCGGAGGCGAAGAACGCACCGCCCAGGGCACGTACGATGAAACCAGGATGGCTGGCTTGCAGCGCTTCGACGAACGAGTAGGTGAGGGTGCCGTCATCGTTGATTGCACGCCACATCAGGCCCTGGGTGATGCCGTTGACCCACATCGAAGCGATGTACAGAACGGTACCGATGGTCGCGAGCCAGAAGTGCGCGTTGATCAGGCCAACACTGTGCATCTGGGCACGGCCGAACAGTTTCGGAATCATGTGGTAGATCGCGCCGATCGAGATCATCGCTACCCAGCCCAGAGCGCCGGCGTGTACGTGGCCGATGGTCCAGTCGGTGTAGTGCGACAGCGAGTTGACGGTCTTGATCGCCATCATCGGGCCTTCGAAGGTCGACATGCCGTAGAACGCCAGCGATACCACGAGGAAGCGCAGGATCGGGTCGGTGCGCAGCTTATGCCAGGCGCCCGAGAGGGTCATCATGCCGTTGATCATGCCGCCCCAGCTTGGCGCCAGCAGGATGATCGACATCGCCATGCCCAGCGACTGTGCCCAGTCCGGCAGCGCGGTGTAGTGCAGGTGGTGAGGACCGGCCCAGATGTACAGGGTGATCAGTGCCCAGAAGTGCACGATCGACAGGCGATAGGAGTAGATCGGACGTTCGGCCTGTTTCGGCACGAAGTAGTACATCATCCCCAGGAAGCCGGTGGTCAGGAAGAAACCCACGGCGTTGTGGCCGTACCACCACTGGATCATCGCGTCAGTCGCGCCTGAGTAGGCCGAGTAGGACTTGAAGAAACTGACCGGCAGGGAGGCGTGGTTGACGATGTGCAGCATGGCCGTCACGACGATGAACGCGCCGTAGAACCAGTTACCGACATAGATGTGCTTGGTGTTGCGCTTGGTGATGGTGCCGAAGAACACCAGACCGTAGGTCACCCAGACGATGGCCAGCAGAATAGCCAGTGGCCATTCCAGTTCCGCGTATTCCTTGGTGGTGGTGTAACCCAGTGGCAAGGTAATGATCGCGCCGACGATCACCGCTTGCCATCCCCAGAAGGTAAAGGCTGCGAGGCTGTCGGAAATCAGTCGCGTTTGGCAGGTTCGCTGCACGACGTAGTAAGAAGTGGCAAACAGTGCACATCCACCGAAGGCGAAAATCACCAGGTTGGTGTGCAGCGGGCGCAGGCGTCCAAAAGTCGTCCACGGCAGACCGAAGTTCAATTCCGGCCATACGAGCTGTGAGGCGATGAAGACACCGAGCCCCATGCCAAGGATCCCCCAGACCACCGTCATGATGGCGAACTGGCGGACTACCTTATAGTTATAAGCAGTCGGACTGATTGCTGTGCTCATTCTAAGGTTCCACGGTTTGGGTGTTTTATTAGGAGTAAAAATCGGTCGCAAGTATGGAGAAAGCGGGGGGTCATTGCAACGCGCCATGACCTGGGTCAATGCTTTCAACCGCTGATTCTGCGGCCTTTCCATGCGCCGCGTAGGGTCAAAAATACCCGACGAGAAAACGTCGTTGCGAATGGGAACGATGCGGGGGTCAGGTCGTATGTAACGAGCTGTGTTTAAACGCGACCATCAGGTGGTCGATGGCAAGGGTCGCAATAGCCGGTATCTACCAGCCTTTGCGGCCTGTCATCGCAAGATTCGTCGCACACATCGGGTTGGGTCGACCTCGAGCCGGCACTTGCCATCGCGTGTCGGAGCAAGCTTAGACCCGAATCGGGGGAACTGAAAGGAGGACTAACGAAGGGGTGCGACAAATAGAAGCAGGGCAAAGCTGCAAGCTGCGAGTTGCAAGTTAAAAACCTGTGGCTCGCCAGCTGTTCACTTTGCCCTGAGTACAGCGGGGCGTTGTGCTTTTGCTTTTACTTGTTGCTTGTAGCTTGCAACTTGTCGCTCAACGGCTCGCCCCCTTTCGAGAGACTGTAGACGTAGGCTGCGAGCAGTTGCACCTTGTCGTTGCCAAGCAGTTCGTTCTGCGCCGGCATATGACCTTGGCGTCCATGGCGGATGGTCTGTTGCAGTTGTGCCAGGCTGGTGCCGTAGATGAAGCCGGCGGGTTGCGTCAGGTTCGGCGCGCCCATGGCTTCGGTACCCTGGCCATTGGCACCGTGACAGGCTACGCACATGGTGCTGAACGCTTGCTGTCCGGCTTGCAGGTCGGCCGTGTCGTCAGCTGGCAAAGGCAGGCGTGCCAGATCATGACGCACGTAGGCGGCGACGTTTTTTACACCGGCTTCACCGAGCATTTCACCCCAGGCCGGCATCGCAGCGATGCGTCCGCCCATGATGGTGGTCTTGATGGTGTCGGCGTTACCGCCCCAGCGCCAGATGCTGTCGGTCAGGTTAGGGAAGCCGAAGGCGCCCTTGGCGTCGGAGCCATGGCAGACCGAGCAGTTCGAGGCAAACAGGCGACCGCCCATTTTCAACGCTTGCGGGTCCTTGGCCACTTCTTCCACGGGCATGGCGGCGAACTTGGCGAAGATCGGTCCAAATTTGGCGTCGGCCTTGTTCATCTCCTTTTCCCATTCGTTCACGCCGGTCCAGCCATTCTCGTAGCCGGGCAGGATGCCTTTCCAGTTGCCCAGGCCCGGGTAAAGGATCAGGTAGCCGACGGAAAACACCAGGGTGCCGGCAAACAGCATGAACCACCACTGCGGCAGTGGGTTGTCATACTCTTCGATGCCGTCGAAGCTGTGGCCCATGGTCTGATCGACGCTGCCCTTGGTTTCGCCCCTGCGGGTGCCGATCAGCAGCCAGGTCAGGCCGATCAGGCTGCCGATGGTCAGTACGCAGATCCACGTACTCCAGAAGGTGGTCATGACCGGGTACTCCTTGTGACAGGTTCTTGGGTGCTATCAGGTTGAGGCTCATCGGCAAACGGCAGCAGGCGCGCCTCGGCGAATTCCGGATTGCGCTTGCCGTTGAACACCCACAGCGTCAGGCCGACGAAGGCCACGAACACCACGACGGTGCCCAGGCCGCGGATCAAGCCAGTACTCATTTCCAGGTCCATGGCTCACCTCTTGCTCTTGATGGCAGTGCCGAGCACTTGCAGGTAGGCAACCAGGGCATCCATTTCGGATTTGCCTTTGAGCGATTCGGTGGCGCCGGCAATGTCGGCGTCGGTGTACGGCACGCCAAGGGTACGCATGGCCTTGATCTTCGCTTCGGTGTGGCTGCTGTCGAGTTGATTGGCAACCAGCCATGGGTAGGCCGGCATCTTCGACTCGGGCACCACGTTGCGAGGGTTGTACAAGTGCGCGCGGTGCCAGTCATCCGAGTAGCGGGCGCCTACGCGGGCCAGGTCCGGACCGGTACGCTTGGAGCCCCACAGGAACGGATGGTCCCAGACGCTTTCACCGGCAACCGAGTAGTGACCGTAGCGTTCGGTCTCGGCGCGGAACGGACGGATCATCTGCGAGTGGCAGCCGACGCAACCTTCGCGGATGTAGATGTCGCGGCCTTCCAGTTGCAGCGCGGTGTAGGGCTTCATTCCTTCCACCGGCTTGTTGGTCACGTCCTGGAAGAACAGTGGGACGATCTGGGTCAGACCGCCGATGCTCACCGCGAACACCATCAGCAGCATCAGCAGGCCGACGTTCTTTTCAATCGTTTCGTGTTTCATGGCGGACTCCTCAGGCCATTTGCGCGGCGGCAACGACGTCAGCAGGCTGCGAGGCCCGCACGGTGCGCCAGGTGTTGTATGCCATCAAGAGCATGCCGAAGAGGAAGATTGCCCCGCCTACCAGTCGCACGATGAAGCCTGGGTGGCTGGCCACCAGGGTTTCGACGAAGGAGTAAGTCAGCGTGCCGTCTTCGTTGACTGCGCGCCACATCAGGCCTTGGGCGATGCCGTTGACCCACATCGACGCGATGTACAGCACGGTGCCGATGGTCGCCAGCCAGAAGTGCGCATTGATCAGACCGATGCTGTGCATCTGCTCACGACCGAAGACTTTCGGGATCATGTGGTACAGCGCGCCGATGGAAATCATCGCTACCCAGCCAAGAGCGCCGGCGTGTACGTGGCCAATGGTCCAGTCGGTGTAGTGGGAGAGGGCGTTGACCGTCTTGATCGCCATCATCGGACCTTCGAAGGTCGACATGCCGTAGAACGCCAGGGACACAACGAGGAAACGCAGGATCGGGTCGCTGCGCAACTTATGCCAGGCACCCGACAGGGTCATCATGCCGTTGATCATGCCGCCCCAGCTTGGCGCCAGCAGGATCAGCGACATCACCATGCCCAGCGACTGTGCCCAGTCCGGCAGCGCGGTGTAGTGCAAGTGGTGAGGACCGGCCCAGATGTACAGGGTGATCAGTGCCCAGAAGTGCACGATCGAGAGGCGATACGAATACACCGGGCGCTCGGCCTGTTTCGGCACGAAGTAGTACATCATCCCCAGGAAGCCTGCGGTGAGGAAGAAGCCCACGGCGTTGTGGCCGTACCACCATTGCACCATGGCATCAGTCGCACCGGCGTACAGCGAGTAGGACTTGGTGAAGCTCACCGGCAACTCAAGGTTGTTGACGATGTGCAGGATGGCAACGGTAAGGATGAACCCGCCGAAGAACCAGTTACCGACATAGATGTGCTTGGTGTTGCGCTTGGCCACGGTGCCGAAAAACACGATGGCGTAAGCGACCCACACAATGGTGATCAGAATGTCGATCGGCCATTCCAGCTCGGCGTATTCCTTGGAACTGGTGTAGCCCAGTGGCAGGCTGATTGCCGCCAGCAGGATCACCAGTTGCCAGCCCCAGAAGCAGAATGCGGCGATTTTCGGCGCAAACAATTGGGTTTGGCAGGTGCGTTGCACCGAGTAGAACGAACTGGCGAACAGGGCGCAGCCGCCGAATGCGAAGATCACAGCGTTAGTGTGCAGAGGGCGCAAACGCCCGAAGCTGGTCCACGGCAAGTTGAAGTTGAGTTCGGGCCAGACCAATTGAGCCGCGAGAAAAACCCCGAGCCCCATGCCGACGATGCCCCACACCACCGTCATAATGGCGAATTGGCGGACCACCTTGTAGTTGTAGGCGGTACTGATAGAAGTGTTCATGGTTCCCCATCCACGGTTCAGCCCAAGGAAAAACGTTCGCGCAAGGCAGACGCACCCTTCGACTGGAGTTATAGGCAGACTAAAAGCGAGGCAAGCATGGACAAAGAGCACAAGGCCAGTATTGACGGGGATCAATGGGCGCGGTGCCTGGACGAACAGGGATGGTTATGGAATGCAGCGGCTGTAAAGGGTTCGGCGCCGTCCGCGACGCTGATTCTTGCCCATGGCGCCGGTGCGTCGATGGACAGCGACTGGATGACTGACATGGCCGTGCGCCTTGCCGCGCTTGGGGTCAACGTGTTGCGTTTCGAGTTTCCCTACATGGCCCAACGGCGTGTCGATGGTGGCAAGCGTCCCCCGAACCCCGCGCCCAGGCTGCTGGAGTGCTGGCGTGAGGTCTATGCGGTGGTGCGACGCCATGTCGCTGGGCGGCTGGCCATTGGCGGCAAGTCCATGGGCGGGCGAATGGCCAGTCTATTGGCCGATGAACTCGGCGCCGATGCGCTGGTGTGCCTGGGGTATCCGTTTTACGCGGTGGGCAAACCGGAGAAACCACGGGTCGAACATCTGGCGGGGTTGCAGACGCGCACGTTGATTGTCCAGGGCGAGCGCGATGCGTTGGGAAATCGGGAGGCGGTTGAGGGGTATGGGTTATCGCCGAGTATCGAGATCTGCTGGCTGGTGGCGGGGGATCATGACTTGAAGCCGTTGAAGGCGTCCGGGTTTACCCATGAGCAGCATCTGGCGGCTGCGGCGCAGAGGGTGGCGGGGTTTCTGCTTTAGGATATTTGTGGCCTGGACTTGCCCGCGAAGAGGCCAGGACAGCCAATAAAAAAGCCCGGACAGCACTCACTGTCCGGGCTTTGTTTTTCCCGCGGCACTCAGCGGTTAAACCGCTCCACCAGCGAATACTGGGTATTCGCCGTCTTGATCAGTTCCTCACTGAGCAGCGCCGAGTTCTGCGCCTGTTCCGAGGTCTGGTCCGCCAGGTGTGAGATGTTGCTGATGTTGCGGCTGATCTCTTCGGCCACCGAGTTCTGCTCTTCGGTGGCGGCGGCGATCTGCGTGGTCATGTCGGTGATGTTGGCCACCGCTTCGCTGATCCCGACCAGGGCCTGGTCTGCTTCCAGTACGCGTGCCACGCCTTCTTCAGCCTGGCGATGACCGGCGTCCATGGTCTGCACGGCGGAGTTGGCGGTCTGTTGCAGCTTGGCGATCAGGGCGTGGATCTGCCCGGTGGATTCGCTGGTGCGCTGCGCCAATTGACGGACTTCGTCTGCCACCACGGCGAATCCGCGTCCCATTTCCCCGGCGCGCGCCGCTTCGATGGCGGCGTTCAGGGCCAGCAGGTTGGTCTGGTCGGCGATGCCTTTGATCACATCGACCACGCCACCGATTTCGTCGCTGTCCTTGGCCAGTTGAGTCACGGTCAGGCCGGTCTCACCCACCACCTCGGACAGACGCTGGATCGCATCCCGGGTTTCCCCGGCGATATCGCGACCGCGCCCCGTCAGGCGATTGGCTTCCTGGGTGGCGTCGGCGGTGCGTTGCACGTGACTGGCCACTTCCTGGGTGGTGGCGGCCATCTGATTGACCGCGGTGGCCACCTGCTCGGTCTCGAGGCGCTGGCGCTCCAGGCCGGTTGAACTGTCGTGCGCCAGGGAGTCGGACTGCCGGGCTTGTTCGGTCAAGTGCTCGGCAGTGTCCTGCAGACGGGTCAGGCAGGTGCGAAGACGAGCTTCCTGGCTGAGGATGGACATTTCCAGGCGCGCCTGGGCGCCACGGCTGTCGGTGTACATCTGCGCAATCAGCGGGTCGGAGGTGGTCTGTTCCGCCAGGCGCAGCAGGCGCTTCAGGCCACGCTGTTGCCAGCTCAAGCCGAGCAGGCCCAGCGGCACGGACAGGCCCGCGGCCAGGGCAAAACCCCAATGGGAATTGAGCGAGGCGCCGATCAGGAAGCTCAGTTGGCTGACCAGGATGAAGGGCAGCCAGTCCTGTAGCACCGGCAGCCACTTGTCGGAGGAAGGAATCGCCGACTTGCCCTGGTTGATGCGCTGATAAAGCGCCTTGGCACGCTGGATCTGCTCGGCCGTGGGCTTGACCCTTACCGATTCGTAGCCAATGACCTGATTGCCCTCGTACACCGGGGTGACGTAGGCGTTAACCCAGTAGTAGTCACCGCTTTTACAGCGATTCTTGACGATACCCATCCAGGGTAAGCCTTGTTTGAGCGTGCCCCACATATGCGCAAACACTGCAGCCGGCACGTCGGGGTGACGCACCAGGTTATGCGGTGCACGGATCAATTCGTCGCGGGAATAGCCGCTGATTTCGACGAACGCATCGTTGCAGTAGGTGATCACGCCCTTGGTATCGGTTGTAGAAATCAACCGTTGCTGAGACGGGAAGGTCCGCTCGCTTTGAGTAATGGGCTGGTTGTTACGCATGGCAATTTAAGTCCGCAAGGCTTTCCAGTGTTGTCGGCACCTCCTGCGATTAACTGAAATTAATTTTTAATATTGGCACCTGCGCCGAGCCAGCCAGCGCTGTCAGCCGGCGAGCATCGGGTACGTGAACAAGCCGAAATGCAGCAGGTTCAGACCCAGGTGCGTGGCTATTGCCGCGGCCAAACCGCCGAATCGGTAAGCCAGGCCATAGCCGATGCCTGCCAGGGTTGCCAGCAGCACCCATTGCCAACCCGCGCCCAGGTGGGAAAGGCCAAACAGCAGGGCGGCGAGCAGCAGGGCGAGGTTTTCGCCCTGTGGCAGGCGGTTGAAGACACGGCTCAGTCCGCCCTGGATATAACCGCGAAACAGGGCTTCTTCCACCAACGTCACCAGCAGCAGGTTGTTGAGCAGCCATAACCAGGCCTGGTCGGGCCATTTCGGCGCCCAGCCGACCACACCCAGCGCCACGGCGCCACCCAGCGCCAGCACACCACTCACCATCAGGCCCAGCAGCGTGCCCAGCAGGGCCGGGCGCAGTGAGCGGCCAGCGACGATCCACGGGCAGACCAGCAAGAGCCAGACGCCAATCAGCGGTTTGTCGAGGTTCAGGTACATGGAAAACGGCACGGCATCGTCGGTAAAACGTTGTGTCGGGATGCCTCTTCCATTATGGAAGCCGGGAAGCCAGTGCATCGCCAGCGCCAGCGCCGTGCACACGAACAAGGCGTGTCCCAGGGGACGGCCGACGCCGATATGCGGCTGTCGGGCGGCGTAACCGGCGATCACCAGGGTCAGGACCGTGATGCCCGCCAGCCAGCCGAGTTGGCCGTAGGTCAGGGCCAGGCCGTAACCGAGGGTGAGCAGAATCAGATATGTCCATGGCGGGGCAGTGGGCATTGGGGGTGTCCTTGTGTCCAAAATTGCGTGCGCGCCTGCAGGGTGGCAGGTCCGATAAAAATGCGGCGATTATAAAGGCCGGGTAAATAAACACACCGCCTTGAGTTTTTCTTCTATCGTCGTATCGGTCGGGCGTTGCAATGGCCCGATGACGCTCTGATTGGGTCGCTGAAGCTTGAGTCGGGAGTGAATACGTGTGGGCTGTCATTCTTGTTCGTGTGGTCGGGATCAGTGCCTGGCGAGTGCCTATGTGGGCATAAACGCGTTGCCCGGTGGCGGACAGCACGTTTGGCACTGCTTTAAGTGAGGTCCCGGGTCGAGAAAATCGTGCTGGCCGCCGACCTTGCCGGTACGGCGGTATTTGCAATCGAAGGCGCGATTACCGCAATGCGCAGCGACCTCGACCTGCTGGGTGTGATGGTGATCTCGTTCATCGTCGCCCTGGGCGGTGGTGTCACCCGCGATTTGCTGATAGGCGCAACGCCACCCAATGCCATCAGAGACTGGCGCTATCCAGCGCTGGCGTTTTCGATGGGCGCGCTGGCATTCATTTTTCATGAGCACGTACTGGGCTGGTCCGGCTCGACCCTCATCGTACTGGATGCAGCGGGACTGGCCTTGTTTGCCGTGGCAGGGGCGCAGAAGGCGCTCAACTTTGGCATCACGCCGTTTGTGGCAATGCTCATGGGCACGATCACGGGCGTAGGTGGCGGGGTGTTGCGCGACATCGTACTGGCGCGGGTGCCGATGGTGCTGCAGGCTGACCTGTATGCGAGTTCGGCGTTCGTGGGTGCCGCCACCTTGATCATCAGCAGGCGCCTGGGCCTGCCGCCTGTGGCTGCGGCGTTTTTGGCGGGCGCAGCCTGTTTGCTGCTGCGCCTGCTTTCGGTTCATTTTGGATGGCAGTTGCCGAAAGTCATGGCGGGTTGATTGGCGATTATCTGCAGGAATCTGGCCCAGGGCTCTTGCGTGAAACGCCCACAAGCCGCGCGAGACAGATCTCTGAATCTGCGTGGGGATTGACCAAGGCACAACCCCCACCCAGGCTGATCAGGACGCGATCAACTGGCGCAGTACGTAATGCAGAATCCCCCCCGACTTGAAGTACTCGACCTCATTGAGCGTATCGATCCGGCACAACACCTCGACTTTCTCGCGGCTGCCGTTTTCGCGGGTGATGACCAGCGTCAGGTTCATCCGCGGGGTCAGTTCCTCGCCGGAAAGACCGAGGATGTCCAGGGTTTCCTTGCCGGTCAGATTCAAACTCTTGCGGTTTTGGTCCAGCTTGAATTGCAGCGGCAACACGCCCATGCCGACCAGGTTGGAGCGGTGGATGCGTTCGAAGCTTTCGGCGATGACAGCCTTCACTCCCAACAGGTTGGTGCCCTTGGCTGCCCAGTCACGGCTCGATCCGGTGCCGTATTCCTGGCCGGCAATCACCACCAGTGGCGTTGCCGTGGCCTGGTAACGCATGGCGGCATCGTAGATCGCCATGCGTTCCCCGGTGGGAATGTAGATCGTATTGCCACCTTCCTCGCCGCCGAGCATCTCGTTGCGAATACGGATGTTGGCGAATGTGCCACGCATCATCACCTCATGGTTACCGCGCCGGGAACCGTAGGAGTTGAAGTCGCGAGGCTCCACGCCTTTCTCGCGCAGGTAGCGTCCAGCCGGGCTGTCGGCCTTGATGTTACCCGCCGGGGAAATATGGTCGGTGGTGACCGAGTCGCCCAGCAACGCGAGAACGCGGGCACCCGTGACGTCCCCGACCGCCGGAGGTGGGCCGCCGATATCGTCGAAAAACGGCGGATGCTGGATATAGGTCGAATCATCCTGCCAGACATAGGTCGCCGCTTGGGGTACTTCGATGGCTTGCCATTGTTCGTCGCCGGCGAACACTTCGGCGTATTCCTTGTGGAACATCGCCGTGTTGACCTGGTTCACCGCGTCGGCAATTTCCTGGGTGCTTGGCCAGATGTCCCGCAGGTAAACCGGCTTGCCGTCCTTGCCGTTGCCCAACGGTTCGCTGCTGATGTCCATGCGCACCGTACCGGCCAACGCATAGGCGACCACCAGCGGCGGGGAGGCCAGCCAGTTGGTTTTCACCAGCGGATGCACCCGGCCTTCGAAGTTGCGGTTGCCCGACAGCACGGAGGCGACGGTCAAGTCGGCGTTCTGGATGGCTTTTTCGATCGGTTCCGGCAGCGGCCCGGAGTTACCGATACACGTGGTGCAGCCGTAGCCAACCAGGTCGAATCCCAATTGGTCGAGGTAGGGGGTCAAACCGGCCGCCTTATAGTAGTCGGTCACCACTTTGGAGCCAGGCGCCAGGGAGCTTTTCACCCAGGGCTTGCGCTTGAGGCCTTTCTCCACCGCTTTTTTCGCCACCAGGCCAGCGGCCATCATTACGCTCGGGTTGGAGGTGTTCGTGCAGGATGTGATGGCGGCAATCACCACTGCGCCGTTTTTCAGCCGGTGAGTCGTGCCTTCGAATTCATAGTCCACTTCTCCGGCCATGTCGGCATTGCCCACCGCCACGCCACCACCGCCCTCGCTTTCCAGGCGGCCTTCTTCCTTGCTGGTGGGTTTGAGGGTCAGGCCCAGGAAATCGCTGAATGCCTGCGCGACCTTGGGCAGTGCCACCCGGTCTTGCGGGCGTTTCGGCCCGGCAAGGCTGGCTTCGACGCTGGCCATGTCCAACGCCAGGCTGTCGGTGAACACCGGTTCCTTGCCCGGCAGGCGCCACAAGCCCTGGGCCTTGCTGTAGGCCTCGACCAGTTTCACGGTTTCCGGTGGTCGGCCGGAGAGGCGCAGGTAGTCCAGCGTGACTTCATCCACCGGGAAAAAGCCGCAGGTGGCGCCGTATTCCGGAGCCATGTTGGCAATGGTCGCACGGTCGGCCAGCGGCAGGTCCGCCAAGCCGTCGCCGTAGAATTCGACGAACTTGCCGACCACACCTTTCTTGCGCAGCATCTGCGTGACGGTCAGCACCAGGTCGGTGGCGGTGATGCCTTCCTTGAGCTTGCCAGTGAGTTTGAAACCGATCACTTCGGGAATCAGCATTGACACCGGTTGGCCGAGCATCGCCGCTTCCGCCTCGATGCCGCCGACGCCCCAACCGAGTACGCCAAGACCATTGATCATGGTGGTGTGGGAATCGGTCCCCACCAGCGTGTCGGGGAACGCATACGTGCGGTCGTCTTCGTCCTTGGTCCAGACGGTGCGGCCAAGGTATTCAAGGTTGACCTGGTGGCAGATGCCGGTGCCCGGCGGTACCACGCTGAAGTTATCGAAAGCGCTCTGGCCCCAGCGCAGAAAGGCGTAGCGTTCGCCATTGCGCTGCATTTCGATGTCCACGTTCTGTTCGAAAGCGCTGGGGCTGGCGAACTTGTCGACCATCACGGAGTGGTCGATCACCAGGTCTACCGGCGATAACGGATTGATGCGCTGCGGGTTGCCGCCGGCCTTTGCCATGGCGGCGCGCATGGCCGCCAGGTCGACCACGGCCGGAACGCCGGTGAAGTCCTGCATGAGCACGCGCGCCGGGCGGTACTGGATTTCCCGGTCTGAGCGGCGCTCCTTGAGCCAGGCGGCAATGGCCCGCAGGTCGGCACCGGTGACGGTTTTTTCGTCTTCCCAGCGCAGCAGGTTTTCCAGCAGCACTTTCAACGACATCGGTAACTTATCCAGGTCACCGAGGCTTTTGGCCGCATCGGGCAAGCTGAAGTAGTGGTAGGTCTTGTCGTCGACTTGCAGGGTTTTGAGGGCTTTCAGGCTATCGAGGGACGGCATTGCAATCACTCCTTTGCGTCCGCACGGCTACGGACTGAGGGGACGGGCAGAGCATTAAACCTAGCTCTATTTGCTGTGTAAGGCGAATGACCGGATGATCTTTGCGCCATCTCGGTGGGTACGATACTCAGAGTCTATGACCATCATGATCGTTCGAATCGATCGCCTCAATCGTCGGATGGTGTTAAGCCACTAAACCCAGGGATATCGAGGATGTGGACTGGGTCCGGGGTGGCGAACTCGGCTATCATGCGCCGGTTTTCGTGACAGGCTCTGCTTCAACGCAGCCTTCGCATTGCGCAGTGGTCGAATGTCTCGCCACGTGCCCAGGAGTAAGAATGAACACCCTTTTCATGCACTGCCGGCCGGGCTTCGAAGGTGAAGTCTGTTCCGAGATTTCCGAACATGCCGCTCTGCTCAACGTTGCCGGTTACGCCAAGGCGAAAGCCGCCAGCGCCTACGCCGAATTTGTCTGCACCGAAGAAGACGGCGCCCGACGCCTGATGCGCGGCCTGCGTTTCAGCGATCTGATTTTCCCTCGGCAATGGGCGCGGGGCGTTTTCATCGACCTGCCGGAAACCGACCGTATCAGCGTGATCCTCGCGCACCTGGAGGATGTTGCACCCTGTGGCAGCCTGTGGCTGGAAATGGTCGATACCAACGACGGCAAGGCCTTGTCGAACTTCTGCAAAAAGTTCGAAGTGCACCTGCGCAAGGCCCTGATCGCGGCGGGCAAGTTGGTGGATGATCCAGCGAAACCGCGTCTGTTGCTGACCTTCAAAAGTGGTCGCGAAGTGTTCATGGGCCTTGCCGAGTCGAACAACTCGGCCATGTGGCCGATGGGTATCCCGCGCCTGAAATTCCCCCGTGAGGCGCCGAGTCGCTCGACGCTGAAACTGGAAGAAGCCTGGCATCACTTCATCCCGCGCGAACAATGGGATGAGCGTTTGCACAGCGACATGACCGGCGTTGACCTGGGGGCCGCGCCGGGCGGCTGGACCTGGCAACTGGTTAACCGCGGCATGCTGGTGACCGCCATCGACAATGGCCCGATGGCCGAAAGCCTGATGGACACCGGCCTGGTGCAACATTTGATGGCCGACGGTTTTACCTACAAGCCACGGCAACCGGTGGACTGGATGGTCTGCGACATCGTCGAGAAGCCCGCGCGCAACGCGGCGATGCTGGAGGAGTGGATTGGTGAAGGCCATTGCCGCGAAGCGGTGGTCAACCTCAAGTTGCCGATGAAACAGCGATATGCCGAAGTGAAACGACTGCTGGAGCGCATCGCCGATGGCTTCAAGGCGCGCGGCATCCGGGTTGAGGTGGGCTGCAAGCAGCTGTATCACGACCGCGAGGAAGTGACCTGCCATTTGCGCCGTCTGGACGTGCCCAAGCCAAAATCCCGCTGATGCATCACCGCCTGTCCCTGTAGGAGGATCATGGCGTCACGCCACAGATGACCGAATACCCGCCAATGCGCGACAATGCCGGCCAGCTTCAGGAGTAAACCATGAGTGAAATGCTTGATACGCCGGTAGACGGCACCCTCGACGCCACGGGTCTCAACTGTCCGGAGCCGGTGATGATGCTGCACCAGCACATCCGTGACCTGGCACCCGGCGGCCTGCTCAAGGTGATCGCGACGGATCCGTCGACGCGTCGCGACATCCCCAAGTTTTGCGTGTTCCTCGACCATGAACTGGTTGCCCAGCATGAAGAGGCCGGTACCTACCTCTACTGGATTCGCAAGAAGCTCGCCTGAGCTTCGCGATGGCTTATGCCCGAACTGCCAACCCGCCAAAGGAACCTGCGATGCTGATCGTTGCCGACGAAAATATTCCGCTGCTCGATGCATTTTTCGAACACTTCGGTGAAATCCGCCGCGTTGCAGGTCGCTCCATCGACCGCGCCACCGTCGAACACGCTGACGTTCTGCTGGTGCGTTCGGTGACCAACGTCAACCGCGCGTTACTCGAAGGCAGCAACGTTCGCTTCGTCGGCACCTGCACCATTGGCACTGATCACCTGGACCTCGAATACTTCCAGCAGGCCGGTATTACCTGGTCCAGCGCCCCCGGTTGCAATGCTCGCGGGGTGGTCGACTATGTGCTGGGGAGTTTGCTGACCCTCGCCGACATCGAAGGCGTCGACCTCAACCAGCGCACTTATGGCGTGGTCGGCGCGGGGGAGGTCGGTGGCCGGCTGATCGAGGTGTTGAAAGGGCTGGGCTGGAAGGTGCTGGTGTGCGACCCGCCACGGCAGGCGTGCGAAGCGGGCGACTACGTCAGTCTCGAGCAGATCATCGAACAATGCGATGTCATCAGCCTGCACACGCCGCTGACGAAACAGGGCGCGGAGTCCACCTGGCATCTGTTCGATCGCAATCGTTTGAACCAGCTCAAGCCTGGCGCCTGGCTGATCAACGCCAGCCGTGGCCCGGTGGTGGATAACGCCGCGTTGCGCGAAGTGTTGCTGCAGCGCGAAGACCTGCAAGCAGTATTGGACGTCTGGGAAGCCGAGCCCGAGGTCGATGTCGCGCTGGCTGAGCTCTGCGTGTTGGCCACTCCGCACATTGCCGGCTACAGCCTCGACGGCAAGCAACGTGGCACGGCGCAGATTTATCAGGCCTACTGCGATTTTCTCGGGCAGCCGGCCCAGGTCCAACTCAGCGAGCTGCTGCCGCCGCCCTGGTTGTCGCAGGTGACATTGAGCGCTGACAGTGACCCGGCCTGGGCGTTGGCGATGATGTGCCGGGGCGTTTACGACCCGCGCCGAGATGACGCGGATTTTCGCCGCAGCCTTGGGGGCAGTGTGGGTGAGCAGCGCGCCGCGTTCGATGTGCTGCGCAAGAACTATCCGCCACGCCGGGAGATCGATGGGTTGCAGGTGCGGATCGAAGGGGATTCGCCGCCGTTGCGGGCAATGGTGTTGGCGTTGGGGGCTTCGCTGGTCTAGAGATCGGGTGGGCCCTATCGCGGGCAAGCCCGCTCCCACAGGTTTCTCAGGTCCCGGAGCCCCTGTGGGAGCAGGCTCGCCCACAAAAAACCCGGCCATCAGGGCCGGGTCCGGAAGACGCAGGCTTATCAGTCTTGTTTTGCAGGCTTGACCAATCGTTTTTCCAGTTCGCGGCAGGCGTCCTGGATCATCCCTTCGGTGATTGGTACTTCGCGGCCTTTTTCGTCAATGATCGAGCAACCCAGAGACTGGTTCGGCTGCGTGCGGATCACTTGAATCTTGTCGCTGCTGCTGTTTTGCAAGGACATGGCCTGTCTCCTCATCAGGTTGTGTGCCTACTGTAGAACCGCCAGGTGACCGGGCTGTGACAACTCCCTGCGGTCTGCACGAGGCGGCGATATCAGTCCAACAGAAATATCCGCACATGACTACCCCATAGCTTAGATCGATAGCGCCTAGGGTTGGGTCATCACGGTCATAATTAACCTGACTCATTGTGATTTACAGAGTTCCCCCCATTAAGAGGGGGTAGCAGTCCCTTTATTCTGTGAACTGGAAAATCCTGATGCTTTCTGCCCGTCACCGTCGTGCGATTCGCCTGGCCAGTCGATTCCTCATGCCTTATCGCTGGCAATCCCTGGGCGCCTTGCTCGCGCTGATTGTCACCGCAGGCATTACCTTGTCCATGGGGCAGGGGATTCGGTTGTTGGTGGACCAAGGCTTCATGACCCAGTCACCGCACTTGCTCAACCAGACTATCGGCCTTTTCATGTTGCTGGTGGCGGGTCTGGCGGTCGGCACGTTCGTGCGGTTTTACCTGGTGTCGTGGATTGGCGAACGGGTGGTGGCCGACATTCGCCGTCAGGTATTCAGCCATCTGGTTTACCTGCACCCGGGATTTTATGAAAACAATCGCAGTTCCGAGATCCAGTCGCGGTTGACTGCCGACACGACGCTACTGCAATCGGTGATCGGTTCGTCGTTGTCGTTGTTTTTGCGCAATCTGTTGATGGTGATCGGCGGGGTCGTGCTGCTGTTCATCACCAACCCCAAACTCACCAGCATCGTGGTCGTTGCCTTGCCGCTGGTGATCGCACCCATTCTTATATTCGGCCGACGGGTACGCAGCCTGTCGCGCCTGAGCCAGGACCGAATCGCCGATATCGGCAGTTATGTGTCCGAAACCCTCGGCCAGATCAAAACCGTGCAAGCCTACAACCACCAGGTCCAGGACGAGCAGCGATTTGCCGCGACCGTGGAAGAAGCGTTCAACACCGCCCGCAAGCGGATTTTTCAGCGCGCCTGGCTCATTACTCTGGTGATCGTGCTGGTGCTGGGGGCGGTTGGCGTCATGTTATGGGTCGGCGGCATGGACGTGATGGCCGGACGAATCTCCGCGGGCGAGCTGGCGGCTTTCGTTTTCTATAGCCTGATCGTCGGCAGCGCGTTCGGCACCCTGAGCGAAGTGATCGGCGAGCTGCAACGGGCGGCGGGCGCCGCCGAGCGGATCGCCGAGCTGCTGCGCTCTGAAAATATCATTCAGCCACCGGCGACGGGGCTGATAACGTTGCCCGAGCGCGTCGCGGGCAATCTGGTGCTGCAAGACGTGCGCTTTTCCTATCCCTCGCGCCCTGAAAGCTACGCCATCGATGGCTTGAACCTGACGGTGAACGCTGGGGAAACTCTCGCGCTGGTCGGCCCTTCCGGCGCCGGCAAGTCGACGGTCTATGACCTGCTGCTGCGCTTCTACGACCCTGCCGAAGGGCGAATCCTGCTGGACGGCGTGCCACTGAGCCAGTTGGACCCACTCGACTTGCGCCGTTGCTTCGCCCTGGTCTCGCAATCCCCGGCCCTGTTTTTCGGCAGCATCGAAGAGAACCTGCGCTACGGTAACCCGACGGCGACGCTGGAACAGGTCAAGGAAGCCGCAAAAATTGCCTACGCCCACGACTTCATCGAGGCAATGCCCCAAGGCTACCAGACCCACCTGGGCGATGCCGGCCTCGGTCTGTCCGGTGGTCAGCGACAACGCCTGGCCATTGCCCGCGCATTGCTGGTGGACGCGCCCATCCTGCTGCTCGACGAAGCCACCAGCGCCCTCGACGCCCAGAGCGAACACTTGATCCAGCAGGCCCTGCCAAGCCTGATGAAAAACCGCACCACCCTGGTCATCGCCCACCGCCTGGCCACCGTGAAAAACGCCGACCGGATCGCTGTGATGGATCAGGGCAGGCTGGTGGCGGTGGGCACGCACCAGGAACTGATCGCCAGTAACGCGTTGTATGCGCGGTTAGCGGCGTTGCAATTTAACGCCACGAACACCCTGTAGGAGCGAGCTTGCTCGCGATGAACGTCCAGACACCGCAGGGTACCAGGCATCCCGCGTCATCGTTCACGGCCATCGCGAGCATGCTCGCTCCTACAGATCGACCAAGTAACCGACCAAGTAAAAGCATCCGGCTACACCAGGCGGATTGAACATCCGGCAAAAAAAAGCCCGCATTTTTCAATGCGGGCATTTTTGTCAGCGCCTCAAGTCGGCTCACTGGTCATCAAAATACCGCTCATGCCAATCCACCAGCGGTTGTGGTGAATTGAGCTTCTGGCCGTAGATCACCGAATACGACAGCACGTTCTGCACATACTGGCGCGTTTCGTCGAACGGGATGCTTTCGACCCACACGTCGAAGCTCAGGTGATCGGCGCCTCGCAGCCACTGCCGTACGCGGCCGGGGCCTGCGTTGTAGGCGGCTGAGGCGAGGACGCGGTTGCCGTTGAACTGGCTGTGCACCTGGCTAAGGTAGGCGGCGCCGAGCTGGATATTCTTGTTCGGGTCGAGCACCTGTTGTGGCGACGCCAGGGGAATGCTGAATTTGCGAGCGGTCTCCTTGGCGGTGCCGGGCATCAGTTGCATCAGGCCGCTGGCGCCGACGCTGGAACGAGCGTCGTCCATGAAGGCGCTTTCCTGGCGAGTGATGGCAAACACCCAGCTTGAATGCAGGCCACGCACCTTGGCTTCGCGTACCAAGGTGTCGCGGTGGGCCATCGGGAAGCGAATGTCCAGGTCATCCCAGTATTGCGCCTGGCTGATGGTGCGGATCGCCGGGAAATACCATTTCAGGTCGTAGGCCAGTTTCGCCTGGGCGACCATTTCGTCACGGTTGAAGTGCCGGCTGACGTGGTACCACTCGCGACGCCCATCGACGATTTGTCCGCGTGCATGGAACTCCAGGGCGCGTCGCACACCGGGCGTGTTGCGCACTTTGTTCATCAGTGCCTGGCTGAGCACCAGCGGCTTGTTGACCAGCGAGTACGGCTGTTGTGACCGGTCGGCGGCGAGGAAGCCGTAGAAGTCGCGTTCACGAGCAAGGTTCTTGTACAGGGTCAGCGCTTCCGGGTTCTGCGGCTGCGCGAGCTCCAGGCTGCGTGCCTGCCAGTAACGCCAGCGGTTGGTGGTCGCCAGGTCCTGCGGCAGGCGGCGGGTCAACTGATAGGCGTCGTCCCAACGTGCCAGGCGCAACAGCAGGCGAAGGCGCCATTCGGACACGGTGTTGTCGCGCAGTTCCGGGTCGTATTTGGTCATCACGTCCAGTGCGCGGCTGTCGAAACGCCGGGCGAGGGTCAGGCCGATTTCCCGGGCGATCGCCACTTTTTCATCGCGGGAAAAGTGCATGCTGCTGGCATAGCCATCGAGCAATGCCATGGCCTTGTCCGGGTCCTGCCGGGCCAGGCGACGCAGGCCGAGACTGACGATGTCGGACATTGGCTCGTCCGCCGGGGTGAAGCGCGACGGCTGGTTGAGCAGTTCAGGTTTCTGCGCCACATCCACCAGCAGGCGGCCGCGTGGGGCGAGGGTGCTCAGGCCGTTGACCAGGCTGTTGGCCAGCGGGTAATTGCGGGCCTGGGCGGCGAGCTTGGTGCGCTCCCAGCGTTTCTGTTCCGTCAACTGGCCTTCGGCGGCCCACATGCCGAACAGCGCATCGCAAGCGGCGGGCTGCGATTTGCCGGTCAGCCAAAGCTTGTTGGCGTTGGCGTAGCCTTCGGACTTGAGGTTATGGCTGATCTGGTATTGCGCGTTCAGGCAGTCCAGTTCAGTGAAGTTGAGCTTGGGATCGTAGTATTTGACGAAAGTCGCCCAATCGCCGCGCTCGGCCAACCAGCGCAACCAGCGCAGTTTCATCCAGTTGGCCTGCGGCAGGTCGCCATGTTCGGCGAGAAATTTCTCGATCTCGGCGTTGCTCGCCGTTTTCAGGCGTGCGGTCAGCTCGTCATAGGCCAGATACGGCTCCAGCGGATAAGTGCTCAGTGCCTGGCTGTAACGAAAGTAAGGGCCGGTATCACCCTTGGCCAGGGCGCGTTTGGCTTCATCGTAATACTGGCGTTGGGTGGACAGGTCCACCGCCTGGACTGTTTGAGCGGCAGTGGCAGAGAGGAGCAAGCAGGATAAAAGACTGAAAAGGCGACTGCGCATGAGACATCCGGGCAGAAAAAACATGACAAGCGCGGACATCGCCCGCGCTGAATTATCTGTAGCTTAGCCTTTTGCCAGCAGCGGGCGAAAGCTTTGCGGCCTCGTCAGCATCAGTTCGCAACATTTGTGTCGCAGAGTGTCTCTCAGGTGAAATTGCCGGCCTTCTGAAGCCTCGATTCAGGTAGAATGCGCGCCCGGTTTTTGGAGAAGCTCATGACCCTGCTCAAATTCAGCGATGTGTCCCTTGCTTTCGGCGCTATGCCGTTGTTGGACAAGGTGTCCTGGCAGATCGCCCGTGGTGAGCGGGTGTGCATCATCGGCCGCAACGGCACTGGCAAGTCCAGCATGATGAAGCTCGTCAAGGGCGACCAGAAGCCCGATGACGGCGCTGTCTGGCGTGCCCCCGGCCTCAAGATTGGCGAATTGCCGCAAGAATTGCCGGTAGCCGACGAGCGGACCGTCTTCGACGTGGTGGCCGAGGGCCTGGACGGTGTCGGCGCGCTGCTGGCCGAATATCACCACTTGAGCCAGAACATCGTCACTGATGCCGATCTGGACAAGTTGATGCACGTCCAGCATGACCTCGAAGCCCGTGACGGCTGGCGTTTGCAAACGCTGGTCGACAGCACCCTCAGCCGCCTGCAACTGCCGGCCGACAAGACCCTCGCCGAATTGTCCGGCGGCTGGCGTCGTCGCGTCCTGCTGGCCCAGGCCCTGGTGTCCGAGCCTGATCTGCTGCTGCTCGACGAACCCACCAACCACCTGGACATCGGTGCGATCGCCTGGCTTGAAGAAGCACTGAAGGATTTCCAGGGGGCCGTGCTGTTCATCACGCACGACCGCTCCTTCCTGCAGAATCTGGCAACCCGTATCCTCGAACTGGACCGCGGTGGCCTGATCGACTGGAACGGCGACTACGCCAGTTTCCTCGTGCACAAGGAAGCCGAACTGGCTGCGGAGGCTACTGCCAATGCGCTGTTCGACAAGCGCCTGGCTCAGGAAGAGGTGTGGATCCGCCAAGGCATCAAGGCCCGTCGTACCCGTAACGAGGGCCGCGTTCGTGCTCTGAAGGCCCTGCGTGTCGAGCGTAGCGAACGCCGTGAGCGCACCGGCAAGGCCAACATTCAACTGGAAACCGCGGAGAAGTCCGGCAAACAGGTCATGGTGCTCGAGAACGTCAGTTTTGCGCACCCGGACGGCCCGTTCCTGATCCGCGATTTCTCCATGGTGCTGCAACGTGGCGACCGTATCGGCCTGCTCGGCGCCAACGGCACCGGCAAGACCACGCTGCTGAAACTGATGCTCAGTGGCTTGCAGCCTACCAGCGGCAAGGTGGAGGAGGGCACGAAGATCGATGTCGCCTACTTCGACCAGTTGCGCCATCAGTTGGATCTGGAAAAAACCGTGATCGATAACGTCGCCGAAGGCCGCGACTTCATCGACATCGACGGTCAGAGCCGTCATGTGCTGAGCTACCTCGGTGAGTTCCTGTTCAGCCCCCAGCGTGCGCGTACGCCGGTCAAGGCGTTGTCCGGTGGTGAGCGTGCCCGACTGTTGCTGGCCAAACTGTTCAGCAAACCGGCCAACCTGCTGGTCCTCGACGAACCGACCAACGACCTCGATGTGGAAACCCTCGAACTGCTGGAGGAGGTGCTGCTGACCTTCAACGGCACCGTACTGATGGTCAGTCACGACCGGGCATTTCTCGACAACGTGGTCACCAGCACCCTGGTGTTCGAAGGTGAAGGCAAGGTTCGTGAATACGTCGGTGGTTACCAGGACTGGCTGCGGCAGGGCGGTTCGCCGCGCCTGCTGGGCGTGACCGAGAGCAAGTCCGGCAAGGCTGACCTGAATTCGGCGGTGGTCAAGGCGGAGCCGGCACCGGTTGCGGCTGAGGCATCGGTCGAAGCGCCTGCGGCGAAGAAGAAACTCAGCTACAAGTTGCAGCGTGAGCTGGAAATGTTGCCTGGCCAGATCGAAGCGATGGAACAGCAGATCGCTGCCATTGAAGCGCAAATGGCGGATGCCGGTTTCTACCTGCGTCCTGCTGCGGAGACCGCTGCGGTGATCGCCAAGCTGGAACAGATGCAGGCCGAGCTCGACGTAATGGTCGAGCGTTGGGCGGAGCTGGATGCCTGATTGACTGCGCGGTGAACGCCGGATTTGCGATGTTCACTGTGCTGTAGGAGCGAGCTTGCTCGCGAGAGCGGTGTCAATCGACATATCAGTTGCCTGACACACCGCCATCGCGAGCAAGCTCGCTCCTACAGGGAGCGTGATTTCAGCTTTTGACCAGGCGCACCGCCAGCACATCGCAAGGTGCGCCGTGCAACACGTCATTGGCGGTCGAGCCTAGCAGCAATGCCAGGCCATGCCGGCCATGGCTGCCCACGACGATGAGGTCGCAACCCTGCTCCTTGGCCAAGTGGTGAATTTCCTGGCGCGGCTGGCCGTAGGTCAGGTGGCTGAATTCCCGGGAAACTTCCGGATATTTCACAATCAGCCGGTCCAGACGGTCCTTGGCTTGATCGAACTGTTGCTGCTGCAATTGGGAAAGATCCATCGGCACGTCGCCGCCGAACGCCATGGCCATCGGTTCGACGATGTGCACCAGGGACAATTTCGCGCCACTGCTCACCGATAGCTCGCGAGCGCGCTTGATGACAGGGTCACACTCTTCTGTGAGATCTACCGCAACCAGAATGTGTTCATAGGGCATGAGATGCTCCTCCTGAGAACTGCAATAAGAGTAAGTATGGCTGGTTTCAAGCGCTTTGTTTTCAGAGTGGCTTCAAGCGCTCATCAAGAATCGGGTGTACACATATGACGGTCTGGATAGTGGTGTCAATCCTGTTGGTGGTCTTGAGCCCTCTGGCATGGCTACGACCGTCACGCGCCCAGAGTGGGCGAATCGCCCTGCGCACGGAGGCACGCCGTATCGGATTGGCCATGCAACTGGCGCCTCAGGAATGGCCGCACTGGCTGCACCCGGAGCCGCCAAACCCCTGTGCGCAGTACCATCGGCCCCGTCGTGGCAGCCAACCGGCTTGCTGGGTTTACTGGCAGAAATCGCCGGGTGTATGGGTCAATCAGTGGCAGGAGCCCTGCGACGATCAGGCGCTGCTCAATCATTTCGAAAAATTGCCGGCCAACGTGTACAAGGTCGAAGCCGACAAGCAGATGATCACCTTGTATTGGGGGGAGAAGGGCGAAGCCGAGGTTTTGCAGCGTATCGATGCGACGCTCAAAGCGTTGGCCTGATGTGGGAGCGGGCTTGCCCGCGTCATCGTTAACGACCATCGCGAGCATGCTCGCTCCTACAGGTCCGCAATAAAAAGCCCGACAACATCGTCGGGCGGGGTTGGCCAGGCAGGCCGGTAATTCGGTCGGGCTGATCCCGCGCATGGCGCTCGCCAGTGCGTTCATCTTTCCCTGTGGTTTCGCCAGCTTAGCCTGTTCCGCGCAGGCTGCGGTGAATTAGGGCGACTTTTCTAATGATTGATTCTATGAATGTGTATACATGCCATTGCGCGTAGCACGCCTTTTTCCTACAGAAATGACTGCAAAGTCGCTTTTCAACCCGCATTTTGGGCGATTGACAATTGCCGGAAATTCCGTGAAGGTGGCGTACCCAAATCAAACGGGCGTATGAATTGAGCGTTTGCATTAGAGCGCGCTCCAACAGAATCCCGACTATCGCGTTGGCGGGTGTGTCGGGTGGATTGGCGTAGCATCGACGAGGTCGTCCCTGCCAGCCATTCGCCTGCTTCCGACGTGTACTGTTCAGCTTCCATATCGTGGAGATCAGTTGATGATTTACGAAGGTAAAGCCATCACGGTTAAGGCTCTTGAAAGTGGCATCGTCGAACTGAAGTTCGACCTCAAGGGTGAGTCCGTCAACAAGTTCAACCGTCTAACCCTGAATGAATTGCGTCAGGCCGTAGACACCATCAAGGCAGATGCGTCGATCAAGGGTGTGATCGTCAGCAGTGGCAAGGACGTGTTCATCGTCGGCGCCGACATCACCGAATTTGTCGACAACTTCAAGCTGCCGGATGCAGAGCTTGTTGCTGGCAACCTCGAAGCCAACAAAATCTTCAGCGATTTCGAAGACCTCAACGTCCCGACCGTAGCCGCGATCAACGGCATCGCCCTGGGCGGCGGTCTGGAAATGTGCCTGGCTGCGGACTACCGCGTCATGTCCACCAGCGCCAAGATCGGTCTGCCGGAAGTCAAGCTGGGTATCTACCCGGGCTTCGGTGGTACCGTTCGCCTGCCGCGTCTGATCGGTGCCGACAACGCCATCGAGTGGATTGCCGCCGGCAAGGAAAACCGTGCTGAAGACGCACTGAAAGTCGGTGCCGTCGACGCCGTGGTTGCGCCTGAGAAGCTGCAGGACGCCGCACTGGAACTGATCAAACGCGCCATTTCCGGCGAGTTCGACTACAAGGCCAAGCGTCAGCCGAAGCTGGAAAAACTGAAACTGAACGCCATCGAGCAGATGATGGCCTTCGAAACCGCCAAAGGTTTTGTGGCCGGTCAAGCGGGCCCGAACTACCCGGCGCCGGTTGAAGCGATCAAGACCATCCAGAAAGCCGCGAACTTCGGTCGCGACAAGGCGCTGGAAGTCGAAGCGGCCGGTTTCGTCAAGCTGGCCAAGACCTCAGCTGCGCAGAGCCTGATCGGCTTGTTCCTGAACGATCAGGAGCTGAAGAAAAAGGCCAAGGCCTACGACGAGATCGCCAGCGATGTGAAGCAGGCTGCCGTATTGGGCGCCGGCATCATGGGTGGCGGCATCGCCTATCAGTCGGCTTCCAAGGGTACGCCGATCCTGATGAAGGACATCAACGAGCACGGCATCGAGCAGGGCCTGGCAGAAGCCGCCAAGCTGCTGGTCAGCCGCGTTGAAAAAGGTCGCATGACCGCGGCGAAGATGGCTGAAGTGCTCAACGGCATTCGTCCGACGCTGTCCTACGGTGACTTCGGTCACGTGGACCTGGTGGTTGAAGCCGTCGTCGAGAATCCGAAGGTCAAGCAAGCCGTACTGGCTGAAGTCGAAGACAAGGTCAAAGAGGACACCATCCTCGCTTCCAACACCTCGACCATTTCCATCAGCTTGCTGGCCAAGGCTCTTAAGCGTCCGGAAAACTTCGTCGGCATGCACTTCTTCAACCCGGTGCACATGATGCCGCTGGTGGAAGTGATCCGTGGCGAGAAGTCCAGCGAGCAGGCCGTCGCCACCACCGTTGCTTACGCCAAGAAAATGGGCAAGAACCCGATCGTCGTCAATGACTGCCCGGGCTTCCTGGTCAACCGTGTGCTGTTCCCGTACTTCGGTGGTTTCGCCAAGCTGGTCAGCGCCGGTGTGGACTTCGTCCGTATCGACAAGATCATGGAAAAGTTCGGCTGGCCGATGGGCCCTGCCTACCTGATGGACGTCGTCGGCATCGACACGGGCCACCACGGCCGTGACGTGATGGCTGAAGGCTTCCCGGATCGGATGAAGGACGATCGCCGTTCGGCAATCGACGTTCTCTATGAAGCCAAGCGCCTGGGCCAGAAGAACGGCAAGGGTTTCTACGCCTACGAGGCTGACAAGAAGGGCAAGCAGAAGAAAGTCGCCGATCCGTCGGTGCTGGAAGTGCTCAAGCCGATCGTCTACGAGCAGCGCGAAGTCACTGACGAAGACATCATCAACTGGATGATGATCCCGCTCTGCCTGGAAACCGTGCGTTGCCTGGAAGACGGCATCGTCGAAACCGCCGCCGAAGCCGACATGGGTCTGGTCTACGGTATTGGTTTCCCTCCATTCCGTGGCGGTGCGCTGCGCTACATCGACTCGATCGGTGTTGCACAGTTCGTTGCCCTGGCTGACCAGTACGCTGATTTGGGCGCGCTGTACCACCCGACCGCGAAGCTGCGTGAAATGGCCAAGAACGGCCAGAGCTTCTTCGGTTAAGCGCCCCCAACTAGAGTGAGAGTGAACTTATGAGCTTGAATCCTAGAGACGTCGTGATTGTCGACTTCGGTCGTACTCCGATGGGCCGCTCCAAGGGCGGCATGCACCGCAACACCCGTGCCGAAGACATGTCGGCACACCTGATCAGCAAACTGCTGGAACGCAACGTCAAGGTCGACCCGAACGAAGTCGAAGACGTGATCTGGGGCTGCGTGAACCAGACCCTGGAGCAGGGCTGGAACATCGCCCGCATGGCATCGCTGATGACCCAGATCCCGCACACGTCGGCCGGCCAGACCGTCAGCCGCCTGTGTGGTTCGTCGATGAGCGCGCTGCACACCGCCGCACAAGCGATCATGACCGGCAACGGTGACGTATTCGTGGTCGGTGGCGTCGAGCACATGGGCCACGTGAGCATGATGCACGGTGTCGACCCGAACCCGCACATGTCGCTGTACGCGGCGAAAGCCTCGGGCATGATGGGCCTGACCGCGGAAATGCTGGGCAAAATGCACGGCATCACTCGCGAACAGCAGGACGCCTTTGGCGTGCGCTCCCACCAACTCGCTCACAAGGCGACGGTGGAAGGCAAGTTCAAGGACGAGATCATCCCGATGCAGGGCTATGACGAGAACGGTTTCCTGAAACTGTTCGACTACGACGAAACCATTCGTCCGGAAACTACCCTGGAAAGCCTGGCGGCTCTGAAGCCAGCATTCAACCCCAAGGGCGGCACCGTGACAGCCGGTACTTCCTCGCAGATCACTGACGGTGCTTCGTGCATGATCGTGATGTCGGCGCAGCGTGCACAGGACCTGGGCATCCAGCCGTTGGCGGTGATTCGCTCGATGGCGGTAGCAGGTGTGGACCCGGCGATCATGGGCTATGGTCCGGTACCGGCCACGCAAAAAGCCTTGAAACGCGCAGGCCTTGGCATCAACGATATCGACTTCTTCGAGCTCAACGAAGCTTTCGCTGCACAGGCCCTGCCAGTGCTGAAAGATTTGAAAGTGCTCGACAAGATGAACGAGAAGGTTAACCTGCACGGCGGCGCGATCGCCCTGGGTCACCCATTCGGTTGCTCCGGTGCGCGTATCTCCGGCACCCTGCTGAACGTGATGAAGCAAAATGGCGGCACCTTCGGGGTGGCTACCATGTGCATTGGTCTCGGCCAAGGCATCTCCACCGTCTTCGAACGCGTTTAAGCGTTCCGTTGACGGAAGCCGGGGCCAAGTGCCCCGGTTTTTGTTTTTCTGACATTATTTTTATTTTTATTTTGAAAAGATTTGAGTGAGGGCCATTACATGCCGATACAACCTGGGCTCTACCAGCATTACAAGGGTCCGCAATACCGAGTATTCAGTATTGCGCGCCATTCGGAAACGGAAGAAGAAGTGGTCTTTTACCAAGCCCTGTATGGCGATTACGGCTTTTGGGTGCGTCCCTTGAGCATGTTCCTGGAGTCGGTCGAGGTTGACGGCGAGCAGGTGCCACGCTTTGCTTTGGTGCAGGCTGAACCGAGCGTTTTTTCGAAGCCATAAGCTGAGTGCGCGCGAAACCCTGCGCTTGACCTCATCTTGCAGCCACTATATATAGCGGTGCCGCGTCAGGCGCCAACCGCCTTTCACTTCTAGAATTCAGGAATTTTCTGATCCATGGGCAAATCGCTGGTCATTGTGGAATCCCCGGCTAAGGCCAAGACCATCAACAAGTATCTGGGCAACCAATACGTGGTGAAGTCGAGTATCGGCCATATCCGAGACCTGCCCACCAGCGGTTCGGCGAGCGCCAGCAAAGAGCCAGCCGCCAAGCGCGGCAAGGCTGCGGGCGAAGGTCCGGTGCTCACACCGAAGGAAAAGGCGCGCAATCAACTGGTTTCGCGCATGGGGGTCGATCCCGATCATGGCTGGAAAGCCAAGTACGAGATCCTTCCGGGCAAGGAAAAAGTCATTGAAGAGCTGCGTCGGCTCGCCAAGGATGCTGACACCATCTATCTCGCAACCGACTTGGATCGCGAGGGGGAAGCCATTGCGTGGCACCTGCGCGAAGCCATCGGTGGGGACGACAGCCGCTATAAGCGTGTGGTGTTCAACGAAATCACCAAGAAGGCGATCCAGGAAGCCTTCTCCGAGCCGGGCGAACTGGATATCGACCGCGTCAACGCGCAGCAGGCGCGTCGTTTCCTCGATCGCGTGGTGGGTTACATGGTTTCGCCGCTGCTGTGGGCCAAGATCGCCCGTGGCCTGTCCGCCGGTCGTGTGCAATCGGTTGCCGTGAAGCTGGTGGTCGAGCGCGAACGTGAAATCCGCGCGTTCATCCCGGAAGAGTACTGGGAAGTCCACGCCGACCTGGGCACCGCCAAGGGCGCGACTGTGCGCTTCGACGTGGCTCGCGAGAAGGGCGAGGCCTTCAAGCCGTTGAACGAAGCCCAGGCCATGGCCGCGCTGGAAAAGCTCAAGGCTTCCAGCTACAGCATCGTCAAGCGCGAAGACAAGCCGACCAGCAGCAAACCGTCGGCACCGTTCATCACCTCCACCCTGCAACAGGCCGCGAGTAACCGCCTGGGCTTTGGTGTGAAGAAAACCATGATGATGGCCCAGCGTCTGTACGAAGCCGGCTACATCACCTACATGCGTACGGACTCGACCAACCTTTCGGCCGATGCCGTGGCGATGGCGCGTACCTATATTGAAAGCGAGTTCGGCAAGAAGTACCTGCCGGAATCGCCTAACGTCTACAGCAGTAAGGAAGGCGCACAAGAGGCTCACGAAGCGATTCGTCCGTCCGACGCCAACACCACGCCGGCGAAGCTGTCGGGCATGGAGCGTGACGCTGAGCGCCTCTACGAGCTGATCTGGCGTCAGTTCCTCGCCTGCCAGATGCTGCCGGCCCAATATCTGTCGACTACCGTGACCGTCGGTGCTGGCGAGTTCGAGCTGCGTGCCAAAGGACGCATCCTGAAGTTCGACGGCTACACCCGCGTCATGCCGCAAATCGCCAAGCCAGGTGATGATGACGTGTTGCCTGACATGGCTCAGGGCGATGCGATGAAGCTGATCAAGCTTGATCCGACCCAGCACTTCACCAAGCCGCCGGCGCGTTACTCGGAAGCGAGCCTGGTCAAGGAAATGGAAAAACGTGGCATCGGTCGTCCTTCGACCTATGCGGCGATCATTTCGACCATCCAGGATCGCGGCTACGTAGCGTTGCACAATCGCCGTTTCTATTCGGAAAAGATGGGCGATATCGTCACCGAGCGCCTGTCCGAGAGCTTCTCCAACCTCATGGACTACGGCTTCACCGCCGGCATGGAGGAGAATCTCGATGATGTGGCCCAGGGCGAACGCGACTGGAAAAACGTGCTGGACGAATTTTACGGGGACTTCAAGAAGAAGCTCGAAGTCGCCGAAAGTGCAGAAAACGGCATGCGTGCCAACCAGCCGGTGATGACCGATATCCCGTGCACCACCTGTGGCCGTCCGATGCAGATCCGTACTGCCTCGACCGGGGTGTTCCTTGGCTGCTCGGGCTACAGCCTGCCGCCGAAGGAGCGCTGCAAAGCCACCGTCAACCTGGTCCCCGGCGACGAAATCGCCGCGGACGACGAGGGTGAGTCGGAGTCGCTGGTGTTGCGCGGCAAGCATCGCTGCCCGATCTGCAGCACGGCGATGGATGCGTACCTGCTCGATGAGAAGCGCAAGTTGCACATCTGCGGTAACAACCCGGATTGCGCGGGCTATGAAATCGAAGAGGGCAGCTACCGTATCAAGGGCTATGAAGGTCCGAGCCTGGAATGCGACAAGTGCGGTAGCGAGATGCAGCTCAAGACCGGCCGTTTCGGCAAGTTCTTCGGTTGCACCAATCCGACGTGCAAGAACACCCGCAAGCTGCTGAAGAGCGGTGATGCGGCGCCGCCGAAGATGGACCCGGTGAAGATGCCTGAGCTCAAATGCGAAAAGGTCAACGACACCTACATCTTGCGCGACGGTGCTTCCGGCCTGTTCCTCGCGGCGAGCCAATTCCCGAAAAACCGCGAAACCCGTGCTCCGCTGGTCATTGAGATCATTCCGCACAAGGATGAGATCGATCCGAAGTACCACTTCCTCTGCGAAGCGCCGAAGAAGGACCCGGACGGCCTGCCGGCCGTGATCCGCTACAGCCGCAAGACCAAGGAGCAATACGTGCAGACCGAAGTCGACGGCAAACCGACCGGCTGGAAAGCGTTCTACGACGGTGGCAAGTGGACCGTTGAAGACAAGCGACCTGCCGCGAAGTCTTAAGCGAAAGTGAATGAAAAGGCCGCATCCAGCATGCGGCCTTTTTTTGCGCTTGCGGTGGTATCGCCTGATCCCCGACACTGTCTGACCTGCGTTACGCAATTATTTCGTTGTGGAGGCTGCCGTCATGGCCCACGAACTCTATACCCGTACCAACCAGAAGATCTATTTCGCCGGCCTATCGCTGGAGGCCCTTGCCAAGGCGGAAGAGGGGCGGGCGATGAACTCCCTGGCGCTGATCCAGGCCGGGCGTGAGTCGGCACTGTTTCACCTGTATGGAGCGTTGCTGGGGCTTTGTCATGAGATCGCTGGCTTTTATCGCTTGCCGCAGGCAAATGCGCCACGGGCCGAGATGCTGCTGACCCGGGAAGTGCTGGAGACTATTGCCATTCCGGAAATGGCAGAGATGGTCGAGCTGGCGCAAAATCCTGAAACCTGGCTGGCCAGGTTACTGTCGGCGCATGCGGCGCTGTTTCAGCCGCCACGGGCGCCTCACAAACCCAAGGGGGACGTGACCCAACCGTTGATCGTGGCCGTTAACCTGGATGAAGATGACGAGCCTCAGGAACTCAGTCGCGAAGAACTGGAAGCATGGCGGCAAAACCTCAAGGCGTTGGCGCTGCGCTTTCGTGAAGGGTTGAACGAATGCTGACGACTTGAGCTCCGGGGTCAGTTGCAATGAGCTGATCCAGAAGTTGCTGTCAGAAATTTCTCTTCATGGTGGCATTTGGTCAAGATCCTCAGCGAAGCCTGACCGATGCCTATATAATGCCGGCCTTTCGTGGAGTACAGACCTTTATGCCAACGTCCTTTCTAGAAATTGTCGAGTTACCAGACGGCCGAATCGAGCTGCGAAGGGCTGAGGACGAGGGTTCTCTGGTTACTTTGAATTTCTCCGAGGATGCCAAGGCGTTCCTGCAAGGCCAGCACGTGGAGGTCGCCAAGGCGATGTTGAGCGTCGGCGTTCAGATGGCCGGTCGCCTGGTGGAGGGCGAATTCAACACGGATGAGGGTAATCGGGTCCTTCACTGATCCCGTTTGTCGCTTTTTTCGATACACCTACAGATCGGCTTCTCTGTCCTTGGAGAAGCCCTGCGTCAGACGGCGCACCCCTTGTTTAGCCCAGTCGAATATTCAAGCTTTGTGCATCCCCTGTGCGGGCCGCGCTAATCAACTGTTGCCGTGCGGTGGTTCCCAAAGGATTGAGCCAGCTGACGACCGTATGACTGCGCCCCAGGCGCAAGGCCTCACAGGTCAACTGCTGAGCGCTCTGGCTACCGCGCGGTTGCAACAGCAGAATGCGTTCACGATTCAGGCCAGCATCCCGTAGCCAGGTTTGTGTCACGCTGGCGGGTGGGGCGATCAATGTCAGCCACCGTGCATCCTGGTCTTCGCTCAGGTCACGGAGAATCGGTGCCAAAAGGCTCAGGCAGCTCCCGGCCGCGCCACGCAATGATAGCTCGCTGAAGACTTCAGGTTCGGCGCTCCAGGGCGACTCGACCACGTCTTTCAGGATGGGCGCCATCGGCTGCATCATGAATGCCTCGAACAGCGGCAGTTGGGCTTGCTGTGGTGCGTGTGGGAACTGCATAAAGCCTCCTTTAGCGGCGAATGACGCCGACACTCAAGCCTTCGATCACCAGTTCCTGATCTTTCAGGTTGACTTCGATAGGGGCGAATTCAGGGTTCTCGGCAATCAGCCAGACTTTGCTGCCATCGCGCTTGAACCGCTTGACGGTCACTTCGTCTCCGATCCGTGCCACCACGATCTGGCCATTGCGAGCCTCGCGAGTGGTGTGAACAGCCAGCAGGTCGCCATCAAAAATGCCGATGTCCTTCATGCTCATGCCGTGAACCCGCAACAGGTAGTCGGCACGGGGCTGGAAGAAGGCAGGATTGATGTTGCAGGACTCTTCGACGTGCTGTTCGGCGAGGATTGGGGCACCGGCTGCGACTCGGCCAATGATCGGCAAGGTGGATTCGTCGGCCTTGGCTTCGAAGCCGGGGATGCGGATACCACGGGAGGCGCCCGGCGTCATCTCGATGGCGCCTTTGCGGGCCAGCGCCTTGAGGTGCTCTTCCGCTGCGTTGGGCGACTTGAAACCCAACTCTTGGGCGATTTCCGCGCGAGTAGGTGGATAGCCATTGTCTTCAAGGCAGCGTTTGATGAAATTCAGAATCTCTGCTTGGCGTGGCGTCAGCTTTAGCATTTTGATCGCTCTGTCTTTTTATACAGTGACTGGGATTATATACAGTGAAAGCATCTTGGCAATGCCCCTTTTTTGCCGACCGCCAGACGGTCGATCCCAGTGCTGATTAACAGGGCATTAATGTATGGTTAAATAGCTGACCGAGCATTCCCAAAACGAACTGGCAGGCTTGACAACGCAAGGGCTGAAACGTATGTTTCAAACAAGTGTTTGTCAGGCGGAGTAGCCATGGCCCAGTCGGAAACCGTTGAACGCATTCTCGATGCTGCCGAGCAGTTGTTCGCGGAAAAAGGGTTTGCTGAAACCTCGTTGCGTTTGATCACCAGCAAGGCTGGGGTCAACCTCGCGGCTGTGAACTATCACTTCGGTTCGAAAAAGGCGCTGATCCAGGCTGTCTTCTCGCGCTTTCTCGGACCGTTCTGCCTGAGTCTCGATAAAGAGCTGGAGCGCCGCCAGGCCAAGCCGGAAAACAAGCCTTCCCTGGAAGAGCTGCTGGAAATCCTCGTTGAACAAGCACTGGTGGTGCAGCCACGCAGCGGCAACGATCTTTCCATCTTCATGCGTTTGCTCGGCCTGGCGTTCAGTCAGAGCCAGGGTCACCTGCGTCGCTACCTGGAAGACATGTACGGCAAGGTATTCCGCCGCTACATGTTGCTGGTGAACGAGGCCGCACCGCGAATTCCTCCGATTGAACTGTTCTGGCGCGTGCATTTCATGCTCGGGGCCGCAGCTTTCAGCATGTCGGGTATCAAGGCTCTGCGGGCGATTGCCGAAACCGATTTCGGTGTCAATACGTCCATTGAGCAGGTCATGCGCCTCATGGTGCCTTTCCTGGCCGCTGGCATGCGTGCCGAAACCGGCGTGACCGATACGGCCATGGCCACTGCGCAGTTGCGTCCTCGTAGCAAATCGACGCCGGTCGCCGCCAAGGTTTGACCGTACATGGGTGGGCGCGGCAGCTGACATCCGCTAAGCTAGCCGCCCATGCCCACTCCCGTTTTGAATCCACTCCCCATTGATATCGCCGACCTGCCGGGTACCGTCCCCGACAGCGATTGCGTGCGAGCCGGGTTCATCGTTATCAAGGAATCTCTATGACTGCTGGCCTGCAAGGCTCGTTGATGGTGGACGTCGCCGGTACATGGCTGACGGCTGAAGATCGCCAATTATTGCGCCAACCTGAAGTGGGCGGCCTGATCATTTTTGCCCGCAATATCGAGCATCCCCGGCAAGTTCGCGAGCTGAGCGCGGCAATCCGCGCGGTTCGCCCTGATCTGCTGCTGGCCGTGGACCAGGAAGGCGGCCGGGTCCAGCGCTTGCGCCAGGGCTTCGTTCGCCTGCCGGCGATGCGCGCCATCGCCGATAACCCGAATGCCGAATACCTGGCCGAACAGTGCGGCTGGATCATGGCTACCGAAGTGCTGGCCGTCGGCCTGGACCTGAGCTTCGCTCCGGTGCTGGACCTGGATTACCAACGCAGTGCCGTGGTCGGCACCCGGTCGTTCGAAGGCGACCCGCAGCGTGCGGCCTTGCTGGCCGGTGCATTTATTCGCGGAATGAACAGCGCGGGCATGGCCGCCACCGGCAAGCATTTCCCCGGACATGGTTGGGCTGAAGCGGACTCCCACGTCGCCATTCCGAATGACGAGCGCAGCCTCGATGAGATCCGCGCCAACGACCTGGTGCCATTCGCACGGTTGAGTCAGCAACTGGCGGCGGTCATGCCGGCCCATGTGATCTATCCACAGGTCGACTCCCAGCCGGCCGGATTTTCCCGCCGCTGGTTGCAGGACATCCTGCGTGGCGAGCTGCAGTTCGATGGCGTGATCTTCAGCGACGATTTATCGATGGCCGGTGCCCACGTGGTCGGCGATGCCGCGAGCCGCATCGAGGCGGCGCTGACCGCCGGTTGCGACATGGGCCTGGTGTGCAATGATCGCGCAGCCGCAGAACTTGCCCTGAGCGCCGCCCAGCGCCTGAAGGTCAAGCCGTCTGCTCGCATTGCCCGGATGCGTGGCCAGGCCTGCGCCAGCACCGAATATCGTCAGGACCCACGATGGCTGACCGCCATTGGCGCCCTCAAAGACGCTCAACTGATTGAATAAGGATTTTACGTTATGACGGTTTACGCGATCATCGGTGGCACCGGCCTGACCCAATTGGAAGGGCTGAGTATTCGTCAGTCACTGGCCGTCGATACGCCCTATGGTGCGCCATCGGCCGAGGTGCAGATCGGCGAGTATGCCGGTAAGGAAGTGTTGTTCCTCGCCCGTCACGGCCATCCACACCGTTTTCCACCGCATCAGGTGAACTACCGTGCCAATCTCTGGGCGTTGAAACAGGCGGGTGCCGAGGCGATTCTTGCGGTCAACGCCGTCGGTGGCATTCATGCGGCCATGGGCACCGGGCATTTCTGTGTGCCGCATCAACTGATCGACTACACCAGCGGTCGCCAGCACACCTATTTTGCCGATGACCTGGAGCAGGTCACGCACATTGACTTCAGCTATCCGTACAGCGAGCCGCTGCGCCAGCAACTGATCGCGGCGCTGGCGGCCGAGGGTGTCGCGTACAGCAGCCATGGCGTTTATGCCTGCACCCAGGGGCCACGCCTGGAAACGGTTGCCGAAATCGCGAAGCTGGAACGTGACGGTTGCGACATCGTCGGCATGACCGGCATGCCGGAAGCGGCACTGGCTCGTGAGCTGGAACTGGATTATGCCTGCCTGGCATTGGTAGTGAATCCGGCGGCAGGCAAGTCGACGGCAGTGATCACCATGGCCGAGATCGAACAGGCGCTGCATGACGGGATGGGTAAGGTGAAGTCGACGTTGGCGCGGGTGCTCAGGGGTTGATTAGGGCTTGATACCGGGTTGACCCTATCGCGACGGTTCGACGCCTCGACAAGCTCGCTCCTACAGGTGCAATGTCGGCCTCTGTAGGAGCGGGCTTGCACGCGATAGCGATGTAACAGGCACCACAAACCTCAGCGTTTATCCAACTTGTCCGGTAACGGCGCAAACAACGCTTCGATATCATCGCTCTGCAACTTCCAGTCCCCGGCTTTGCGCCCATCCAGCACGCCCGCAGCGAGGTCGGATTTTTCCTTTTGCAGGTGCTGGATTTTTTCCTCGACCGTGCCGCGTGCAATCATCTTGTAGACGAACACCGGTTTTTCCTGGCCAATCCGGTAGGCACGGTCGGTCGCCTGGTTCTCTGTCGCCGGGTTCCACCATGGGTCGTAGTGAATCACGGTGTCCGCTTCCGTCAGGTTCAAGCCAACGCCGCCTGCCTTCAGGCTGATCAGGAATATCTGACGCTTGCCGCTCTGGAAGTCCTTCACGGGGGCGCGGCGGTCGCGGGTCTGGCCAGTCAGCAGCGCATAGTCGATACCGCGTTTCTCCAGCTCGGCCTCGATCAATGTCAGCATCGAGGTGAACTGCGAAAACAACAGGATTCGCCGACCTTCCTCGAACAATTCCTCGAGCATTTCCATCAGGCTGTCGAGCTTGCCTGAGGTGCTGCCGCGAGCGGGCAGGGTGGCGTCGTTGACCAGGCGCAGGTCGCAGCACACTTGGCGCAACTTCAGCAGTGCCTCGAGGATGATGATCTGGCTGCGTGCCACGCCTTTACGGGTGATTTCGTCGCGCACCTTCTTGTCCATGGCCAGGCGCATGGTTTCATACACATCGCGTTGGGCTTCGTTGAGCTCGACCCAGTGGATGATTTCCGTCTTCGGCGGCAACTCGGTCGCCACTTGCTCCTTGGTCCTGCGCAGCAGGAACGGCTTGATCCGACCGTTCAGGTGCTGGAGTCTGACTTCGCTGGCGCGTTTTTCAATCGGTACGCGGTAATCGCGGTTGAAGCTTTTCACATCACCCAGCCAGCCCGGCAACAGGAAGTGGAACAATGACCACAGTTCGCCCAAGTGATTTTCCAGTGGCGTACCGCTCAGGCACAGGCGTTGGCGTGCATTGAGTTCACGCGCGGCATGCGCGGCCTTGCTGTTCGGGTTCTTGATGTACTGCGCTTCGTCCAGCACCAGTACATGCAGTGGTTGTGCGGCCAAGCGTTCGACGTCCTTGGGCAGCAGGGCATAGGTGGTGAGGATCAGGTCGTAATCGGCCAGATGGTCAAAATGTTTTTTGCGACTGGCGCCGTACAGCGCCAGTACTTTGAGCTGCGGCGTGAAGTGCGCCGCTTCGTCGAGCCAGTTCGGAATCAGGCTGGTGGGCATGACCACCATGCACGGCCGGTCGAGCCGTCCGGCGTTTTTCTCGCTGAGCACATGGGCCAGGGTTTGCAGGGTCTTGCCCAGGCCCATGTCATCCGCGAGGATGCCGCCGACTTCCAATTGCCGCAGCGACTGCATCCAGCTCAAGCCTTCGAGCTGATAAGGGCGCAAGGTCGCGTTCAAGCCTTGGGGTGCAGTCGCGCTGTAGTCGCGGATGTCGCGCAGGCGCTGGGCAAAGGTGCGGATCTGCTCGCCACCTTCCCACTGCAGGGGCATGTCCTCCAGCGGATTGAGACGCGTGGCGTCAGCCTTGCTCAACCGCAGAGTGGTTTCGCCGGGTTCTTGCAGGTAGAACTCGCCGAGGGTCGCCAGCACCGGTTTCAAGCGTCCGAAAGGCAGGGCGACTTGCAGTGGGCCGTATTCCGAGTTCGGGCGATTGGGGATATTCACCAGGATCAATTCGTCATCGCGGCGGCGGGCGAGGCGTTCCGGGTTGAGGATCTCGGTATGGGAGCGCATCAGGTTCAGCAGGATCGGCAGCAGGCTCAGCCGCTCGCCATTGACGATGATGCCCAATTCAAGATCAAACCAGTCGCGTTCCGGTGCCTGTTCGACGGTCGCGTACCAATCGTCCACGGCGGTCAGGTCGAAGCCGAAATCTTCGTCGATCTCCAGCTCCCAGCCTTGGGCGCGAAGCTTGGGTAGCTCATTGAGCGTGAACGTCAGCCAGGCGCTGTCGTTGACCATTTCATACAGCTCACCCGCGCTTTCCGGCAGGGCCTTGCTCTGGCGGGTGGCGATCTTGAAGCCAAGGATTCGCAGTTGTTCCCTGTAGGCTTGTTCCACTTCCGGATGGCGTTTTATCCGTAGCGTCTGTGTTTCCTGGCGAATCAGCACGTCGGCATTTTTCTGCCCGCTGGTGTATTCATCCAGATAGCTGAAGGAAAGCGCGGCACGGTGTTGGATATAGCGTTGCATCCGCCCGTTACGCGGCTCGAAGGCACTGAACTCGATGCTCGCCAGCCACAAGCGCGGAACCGGTTGCACGTTGTCCACCAGCACCTGGGGTGGTGCCTTCGGGCTGCGGTTTTCCAGAACTGCCTGGAGTTTTTCCAGCAGTTCGGCATCTTGTGCGGCGGCGGGGTAGGCCAGGGTTTCCTGGACTTTGAGCAGCACGGCTGCGCAATGCTTGCAGTTGTTGCGTACCGGGCAGGTGCACGTGGCATCGACCATCAGCAGGGTAGCCTTGGCTGACTCGCGCAAGTGAATGGTCTGACGGTAGACGTTACCGCCAGACCCTTCGCAAACTGCCGTAATCGTCGAGTCGCCGGCCTCGACGATTCTCACGCGGTTTTCCAGCGCGTACCGCCGGCCGCGCTCCAGGCTCTGTTCCTTGAATCGGCTGACCCAGGAAGGTGCCAGGGGTTTGCTCAGGGGCGCGGACATAGGAGGTATCAGTCCGGAATTTCTTCAGGAACCGGGCGCGGCGCAGGAGCGGTCAGCGAGGTAATCTTGATCAGCAGGCCAAGGTGGCCAGCGTCGAGGAAATTCAGTTGGCCGTTCTTGGTATGGCTGTCGGTCTTCAGGCGCTCGCTGGCGGTAACCAGGCCGTCCGCGTTGATCTGGTTGACCCAGAAGTCGGCGTCGACGTCGGTAAAACGCCCCTGCTTGATGCTCAATGTGCCCTCGATCGGGAACTGGCCGAATTGTTCCTTACCGTCGCTGATCGCCACCCTGGACACTTCCTCGCCCAGGGTTTGTTGCCAGGCTTTATGGAGCAACACTGTGTAGTCATTGCTGGCGGTGAGCTTTTCCACCTCGCCATTCAGGCTTGGCGTGCGCAGGCTGTCGGGACTGATGCGTTGTGCGCCGGCGTCCCAGTCTTCCGGCGCTGCGCGGCTGACGATGGCCGGCACGGCGTTTTGCCGGACCAGAATCATTTCGACCTGATACAGATCATCGGCATGCGCCATCGGGGCGGCCAGGGTCATCAGCAAGGTCGTGAAGCGAAACAGGCGCATGCGGCGTCCTTCAAGCAGTTTTCGGAATGAGGCACTCAAGCAGTGCCTCTACAGTATTAAAGCGCTCTTCCGGGCGCTCCATCGGCACCATGAACTTGAATATCGTGGCGCCTTCGAATTTGTAGCGTTTGGGTTGGCCCTGAATCAACTTGATCAGTGTCAGCGGATCCACTGGTGTCTGCGCCGCGAACTCGATACGGCCACCTTGCGGTCCGCCGTCGACTTTCTTGATGCCCAGCCCTTCGGCCTGCAACTTCAGCGCCGTGATGCGCATCAGGTTCTTCGTCGGCTCCGGCAGCAGGCCGAAACGATCGATCATTTCGACTTGCAGGTCCTTGAGGCCATCCTCATCGGTGGCAGAGGCAATGCGCTTGTACAGGATCAGCCGCGCATGCACGTCCGGCAAGTAGTCTTCCGGAATCAGGGCCGGAACGCGAAGATTGACCTCGGGGCCACCGCCCAGCGGCTGGTCGAGGTTGGGTTGTTCGCCCTTGCGGATCGACTTCACCGCGCGTTCGAGCATCTCCATGTACAAGGTGAAGCCGACCGCTTGAATCTGTCCGCTTTGACCGTCCCCCAGCAGTTCACCGGCACCGCGGATTTCCAGGTCGTTGGTGGCGAGCACGAAGCCGGCGCCCAGGTCCTGGGTGTTGGCGATCGCCTCCAGGCGCTTTTCCGCATCCGGGGTGATTTGCTGGCGCGGCGGTGTCAGCAGATAGGCGTAGGCCTGGTGGTGACTGCGGCCAACGCGACCACGCAACTGGTGCAACTGCGCCAGGCCGAACTTGTCGGCACGCTCGATGATGATGGTGTTGGCGCTCGGCACGTCGATGCCGGTCTCGATGATGGTCGAGGCGATCAGCACGTTGAAGCGTTTGTGGTAGAAATCGCTCATCACCTGTTCGAGTTCGCGTTCGCGCATCTGCCCGTGGCCGATGCCGATCCGTGCTTCCGGCACCAGTTCGGCGAGGTCGGCGGCGCATTTCTCGATGGTCTTCACATCGTTGTGCAGGTAGTAGACCTGGCCGCCACGCAGCAGCTCACGGAGCAGGGCTTCCTTGACCGTGCTCTTGTTCTGTTCCATCACGAAGGTGCGCACCGACAGGCGCCGCGCCGGCGGGGTAGCGATGATCGACAGGTCGCGCATGCCCGACACCGCCATGTTCAGCGTGCGCGGGATCGGGGTCGCAGTGAGGGTCAGGATGTCGACCTCGCTGCGCAGGGCCTTGAGCTGTTCTTTTTGGCGTACTCCGAAGCGGTGCTCTTCGTCGATGATCACCAGGCCGAGGTTTTTGATCTTCACATCGTCCTGCAGCAGCTTGTGGGTGCCGATGACGATGTCGATCTTGCCCTCGGCCAGGTCCGCGACCGCTGCGCTGACGTCCTTGGCCGACTTGAAACGGCTCATCACTTCAACGGTCACCGGCCAATCGGCGAAACGGTCGCGGAAGCTGTTGTAGTGTTGCTGGGCGAGCAGGGTGGTGGGCACCAGGATCGCCACCTGCTTGCCACTGTGCACGGCAATGAACGCCGCGCGCATCGCCACTTCGGTCTTGCCGAAACCGACGTCGCCGCAGACCAGGCGATCCATCGGTTTGGGCGCGAGCATGTCTTCGCGCACGGCTTCGATGGTGGTTTGCTGGTCGGGCGTTTCCTCGAACGGGAAGCCGGCACTGAACGTGGCGTAGTCGGCTTTCGGGTCGGCGAAAGCGTAGCCTTCTCGGGCGGCGCGGCGTGCATAGATGTCGAGCAGTTCCGCTGCCACGTCGCGCACCTGTTCGGCGGCTTTGCGCTTGGCTTTCTGCCAGGTCTCGGAGCCCAGGCGGTGCAGCGGGGCCAGGGCATCGTCACTGCCGGTGTAGCGCGCGATCAAGTGCAGGTTGGCCACCGGTACGTAGAGCTTGGCGCCCTCGGCGTATTCCAGGGCGAGGAATTCGGCGGCCTGGTTGTCGATCTCCAGCGTGGCCAGGCCCAGGTAGCGGCCGACGCCGTGGTCGATGTGCACCACCGGCGCACCTTCGCGCAGCTCGGTGAGGTTCTTGATCACTGCATCGTTATTGGCGTCGGCGCGTTTCTCCCGGCGCCGGCGCTGCATCACGCGCTGGCCGAACAGCGGACTTTCGGCAATCAGTGCAAGGGCCGGGTCCTCAAGTACCAGGCCTTCGTCGAGTGGCGCAATGGTGATCGCCAGGCGGTCCTTGCCGGCGACGAAGTCCGGCCAGCTGTCGACGGTTTTTGGTCGCAGCTTCAGGCGCTCCAGTAACTCCAGCAGCACTTCGCGACGGCCCGCTGACTCGGCGGTAAACAACACGCGGCCAGGGAACTCGTCGAGAAAACCGGCCAGCGCGGCCAGAGGTTGGGTCGCCTTGGCTTCGATGGCCAGGTCCGGCAGTTGACTCGCCGGGAAGCGTTCGCGGCCGGCGCCGGCTTCCACATCCTGCTGGCTGGCGACTACCCGGGGCCAGTTCTTCAGCCGCGCGAAACAGTCTTCCACCGGCAGGAATAATTCCGCGGGTGGCAATAAAGGACGGGAAGGGTCGACGCGGCGTTCTTCATAGCGATTGCGTACGTCATTCCAGAAATTCTCTGCGGCCTGCTCGATCCCCGGCAGGGAAAACACTTGTGTGTCCTGGGGCAGGTAATCGAACAGGGACGAGGTTTCTTCAAAGAACAACGGCAGGTAGTACTCGATGCCTGCTGGGGTAATCCCGCTGCTCAAGTCCTGGAAAATCGGAGTCCGCCGGAAGTCCACGTCGAAGCGTTCGCGAAAGCGCGCCTTGAACCGGGTCACTGCCTCTTTTTGCAGCGGGAATTCCTTCGCCGGCAGCAGCTTGACCGAATCGACCTTGTCGATGGATCGCTGGTTTTCCGGGTCGAAGGTGCGCAGGGTCTCGATTTCGTCGTCGAACAGGTCGATGCGATACGGTAATTTGCTCCCCATCGGGAACAGGTCGATCAACGAGCCGCGCACCGTGAATTCGCCATGTTCGTACACCGTATCGACGTAGCGGTAGCCGGTGGCTTCGAGCCGGGTGCGCATCTGCTCGACATCGAGCTTCTGGCCGACGTCCAGCACCAGGCTGCTGCCCAGCAGGAATTTGGTCGGTGCCAGGCGATGCAGGGCGGTGGTGATCGGTACGACCAGCACGCCGTGACTCAGCTCCGGCAGCCGGTAGAGCGCGGCGATGCGCTGGGAAATGATGTCCTGATGCGGCGAAAACAGATCGTAGGGCAGGGTTTCCCAGTCCGGAAAATGCAACACGGGCAAATCCGGGGCGAAGAAACCCAGCTCTTGCTCAAGCCGTTCGGCGCTCTGGCTATCGGCGGTCAGCAGCAGGGTAAAGCGCCTGGCAGCGCTGGCAGCCTCGGCGATAGCCAGGCTCAGGGCGGCACCGGGCAAGTTGCCCCAGTGCTGTTTACCTGCCGCGGCAGGGAGATGCGGTAGACGCAGGACGGGCACGGAAGTTTGAGCTCCAGCGTTGCGACAAAGTCGGTAATTGTAGCGGGCAGGGATGCCGCCTGTCAGTTGCAGACTTCGTCTATTACGTACGTTTGGCGAAATGTAGTGGTAAAGACAAAATACAGCGGTTTTTTGTTCAAATTCACTGATTATGTAGTGGCAAAACAAGCGGGTGTTACGGAGGGTTACGGACAAGACGACGGTGTCTACGAAAATGAGGGGCCGCTGAAACCCGCGAGTTTACTGGGCTCCAGCGCTGTCATTTTTTTCGTTCGAGTCATTTGTTACGGATCGCACGACAGGCGCGCATTGCTACGCGGGTTTCTCGGCGGCATAATGTAGCCCCTTTTTTCTGCCCCTACATGTGGAAGGTTCCCGTGACTCAGAAGCCCGACCAGTGTCTTGGTGAATGGATCGACCGTGAAGCACTCGCAGAAGCGATGATTCCGCTTATCGGTCAGCTCTACCGCAATAACAACGTGGTGAGCTCGATCTATGGCCGCAGCCTGATCAACCGTTCAGTCATCGCGATTCTCAAAGCTCACCGCTTTGCTCGTCACCGCCAGTCCGACGACACCGAACTGTCCGTCCACGAAACATTCCCGTTGATCAAGGCGATGAGCGAGCTCAAGCTCGGCGCCGCTTCGGTTGACCTGGGCAAGTTGGCCGCCAAATTCAAAGCCGAAGGCAATGGCCGTACTGCCGAGCAGTTCGTCCGCGAAGAGCTGGCCGATGTAGTAGGCCAGCAGAACGCCTCGGCTCGCAAAGGCACCGACGTTGTCCTCTACGGCTTCGGTCGTATCGGCCGTCTGCTGGCGCGGATCCTGATCGAGAAAACCGGTGGTGGCGACGGCCTGCGCCTGCGCGCCATCGTCGTGCGCAAGGGGGCCGAGAATGACCTGGTCAAGCGTGCCAGCCTCTTGCGCCGCGATTCGGTCCATGGTCCGTTCGATGGCACCATCACCATTGATGAAGCCAACAACACCATCACCGCCAATGGCAACCTGATTCAGGTGATCTACGCCAAGAGCCCGGCCGAAGTCGACTACACCCAGTACGGCATCGAAAACGCCCTGATCGTCGACAACACCGGTGTATGGCGTGACGCCGACGGCCTGGGCCAGCACCTGGCCTGCCCGGGTGCTGCCCGTGTGATCCTCACCGCACCTGGCAAGGGCGCGTTGAAGAACATCGTGCACGGCATCAACCATGGCGAAATCAGCCCAGACGACAAGATCATCTCGGCGGCTTCCTGCACCACCAACGCCATCGTGCCGGTGCTCAAGGCAGTCAACGACAAGTTCGGCATCGTCAACGGCCACGTCGAAACCGTTCACTCGTTCACCAACGACCAGAACCTGATCGACAACTTCCACAAGGGCAGCCGTCGTGGCCGCGCCGCGCCACTGAACATGGTGATCACCGAGACCGGTGCCGCCACCGCAGCCGCCAAGGCGCTGCCAGTGCTCAAGGGCAAGCTGACCGGTAACGCGATCCGTGTTCCTACGCCGAACGTGTCGATGGCCATCCTGAACCTGAACCTGGAAAAGGCCACCACCCGCGACGAAATCAACGAGTACCTGCGCCAGATGGCCATGCACTCGGACCTGCACAAGCAGATCGACTACGTCAGCTCCCAGGAAGTGGTCTCCACCGACTTCGTTGGCTCGCGCCACGCAGGTGTAGTGGACGCTGAAGCGACCATCACCCAGGATAACCGCGTTGTGCTGTACGTCTGGTACGACAACGAATTCGGTTACAGCTGCCAGGTGGTGCGCGTGATGGAAGACATGGCCGGTGTGAACCCGCCTGCATTCCCACGCTAAGCACTCGCTGCACATGAAAACGCCCCGGCCTTGGCCGGGGCGTTTTTGTTTGTGGGAGGGGTGCCTGTACCCTGTAGGAGCGAGCATGTCGAGGCGTCGAACCGTCGCGATGGTGTCATGAGCGCCGCTGGGCATCAGGTAGCCAGCGTTATCGTTGACGACCATCGCGAGCGAGCTCGCTCCTACAGGAGTGGGGGGGTCAGGCTGTGCCGACGGTCGCCATGCGCAACGCATGACGGTTCCCACGGAACAGCACCAATGTGGCAATCAAGCCCAGTACCGCGGCGCCAGTTAGCCAGATCCCCGGCGCCGCTTTGTTATCCAGTACATGAATCAGGTAAGTACAGGCCGCCGGCGTAAAACCGCCGAACGTCGCGGTCGCCAGACTGTAAGCCAGGGAGAAGCCCGTGGTCCGCACGTGCACCGGCATGATTTCCGTCAGTGCCACGACCATCGCGCCGTTGTATGAGCCATACAGGAACGACAACCACAACTCGACAATCAACAAGTGGCTGAAGCTGGGATTCGCCACCAGCCACGACAGCGCCGGGTAGGCGGTGAGAATCGCCAGGATGGTTGCCGCCAGCAGCAGGGGCTTGCGCCCGACCTTGTCGGACACGGCGCCCATCACCGGCAGCCAGAAAAAGTTCGACAGGCCGATGCACACGGTCACCAGCAAGGCGTCCATGTCCGACAGGTGCAGTTCGGCCTTGCCGAAGGTCGGTGTGTAGGCAGTGATCAGGTAGAACGACACCGTGGTCATCACCACCAGGGCCATGCCGGCGATGACAATGCTGAAGTTCTGACCGATCGAGCGGATGACTTCCGCCAGGCTGGGGCGGTGTTTTCGTGCCTGGAATTCCGGTGTTTCCTCCAGTGAGCGACGAATCACGAAAATCACCGGCACGATCATGCAGCCGATCAGAAACGGCACACGCCAACCCCATTCACCCATCTGTTCCGGGCTCAGCCAATGGTTCAGGCCAACGCCGAGCAGACCGGCGAACACCACGGCGGCCTGCTGGCTGGCAGACTGCCAACTCACAAAAAAGCCTTTGCGACCTGGTGTGGAAATCTCGGCAAGGTATACCGACACGCCGCCAAGCTCTACGCCGGCGGAGAAGCCTTGCAGCAGGCGGCCAAACAGAACGATCAGAGGCGCGGCGACGCCCAGGGTGGCATAGCCCGGCACGCAAGCGATCAGCACGGTGCCGGCCGCCATCATGGCCAGGGTGATGATCAGGCCCTGGCGCCGGCCGTGGCGGTCGATGTAGGCACCGAGGAAAATCGCCCCCAAGGGACGCATGAGGAAGCCGGCGCCAAAGGTGGCCAGCGATAGCATCAGGGATGCAAAAGCACTGTCGGCAGGGAAGAAGGTTTTGGCGATGGCCGTGGCGTAGAAGCCGTAGACCATAAAGTCGAACATCTCGAGAAAATTACCGCTGACAACGCGAAAAATCGCTTTGCCTTTGCCCGTATTCGAGGACATGGGAATGCACTCACTCTTGTCTGTCTGATCGGAAATCCCTGATGTAGACGTGTTCCCCCCATCACCTGTGCGGTGAATTCCCTTGGTGGGCGAGTTGTAACAATATGTGTATAAAGATCGTTAGGCAACAACTGGTTAGCTTGCTGCTTAAGCGTTTCAGTCGTCGTCGGATCAAGGTGAGGAGGGCTGGCTTGTCGCATAATGCCGGGCATGGGTGGTGTGTCCGGAATCAAAGCGGGGAGCGCAGCAAGTGTTGAATGGGTGGCAGGGTCTCGGTTTTTTATTGCTTGGCGCGTTGTCGGGCTGCGGCAGCGGCGACTCCATGGAAGGTTTTGGCGGCCCGACCATGGGCAGCACCTATTCAATCAAGTACCTGCGTCATGCCGATCTGCCCAAGCCGGCAGAGGTCCAGGCCGAGGTGGAAAAAATCCTCGCCGAGGTGGACCGGCAAATGTCGACTTATCGCAGCGATTCCGACATCGAGCGTTTCAACGATCGACCGGCCAACACCTGTCAGGCCATGCCCGCGCCCGTGCTGGAGCTGGTTCGGGTGGGTGAGCAGTTGTCTGCGCAAAGCGACGGCTCATTCGATCTGACGGTGGAACCTCTGCTCGATCTTTGGGGCTTCGGCCCCCAGGCTCGCGGTGAAAAGGTCCCGAGCGCCGAGGCGCTGGCTGACGCACGACAGCGTGTGGGTCATCAGCACCTGCGCATCGATGGCGATCAGTTGTGCAAGGATGCGGCCGTCGAAGTCGACTTCAACAGTATCGCAGCGGGATACGCGGTTGACCGTATCGCTGCGAGGCTCGAAGCCATGGGCATCCGCAACTATCTCGCTGAAGCCACGGGCGAACTCAAGGCTTCGGGCAGGAAACTCGACGGCTCGGCGTGGCATGTCGCCCTGGAGGAACCTCGGGACGATCAGCAGGTGGCGCAACGGATCATCGCCGTCGACGGGTTGGGTGTGTCGACGTCTGGCGACTACCGCAACTATTTCGAGCAAGATGGCCGGCGCTATTCCCACACCTTCGATGCTCGCACCGGTGCGCCGGTCTCACACACGCTGGCGTCGGTCACGGTGATTAATCCTTCGGCGTTGTTGGCCGATGGACTGTCGACGCTGCTGCTGATTCTCGGCCCGGAGCGTGGTTGGGACTACGCGGAAAAACATGATATCGGCGCATTTTTTGTGATTCGTGCCGATACAGGTTTCGTCACACGCACCAGTCAGGCTTTTGAACGCCTCATTGGCGCAAAAACCGAGTGATCAACGTACTGAAGACTGGCGTTGTAGTGCAGGCAAAACTAGCCTACGACGCGACCAAGGGTTAATGTGCCCGGCGTTGACGCTTCTATAGACTGTGTCCGGGTTCTGCACTGGCCCCAAATTGTTCCTTCACGCCGCCGACCGGCGTGATTTAGCCGCAGGCGCACAGCGCCGCGGCCTGTTCTGAGGAGTACGCATGGCTGTCTACAACTACGACGTGGTGGTACTGGGTTCCGGCCCGGCGGGAGAAGGCGCGGCAATGAACGCCGCCAAGGCAGGGCGCAAGGTGGCCATGGTCGACAGCCGTCGCCAGGTCGGCGGTAACTGCACCCACTTGGGCACCATCCCGTCCAAGGCCCTGCGTCATTCGGTCCGGCAGATCATGCAGTTCAACACCAACCCGATGTTCCGGGCCATCGGCGAACCGCGCTGGTTCTCCTTCCCGGACGTGTTGAAAAGCGCCGAGAAAGTCATTTCCAAGCAAGTTGCCTCCCGCACCGGCTACTACGCCCGTAACCGTGTCGACGTGTTCTTCGGAACCGGTAGCTTCGCCGACGAGCAAACCATAGAAGTGGTCTGCGCCAACGGCGTAGTGGAAAAACTGGTGGCCAAGCACATCATCATTGCCACTGGCTCGCGCCCGTATCGCCCGGCGGACATCGACTTCCACCACCCGCGTATCTACGATAGCGACACCATCCTCAGCCTCGGTCACACCCCGCGTAAACTCATCGTCTACGGCGCTGGCGTGATCGGTTGCGAATACGCCTCCATCTTCAGCGGTCTGGGCGTGCTGGTTGAACTGGTAGACAACCGTGGCCAGTTGCTGAGCTTCCTCGACTCGGAAATTTCCCAGGCACTGAGCTACCACTTCAGCAACAACAACATCACCGTTCGCCACAACGAAGACTACGACCGTGTCGAAGGCGTGGACAACGGCGTGATCCTGCACCTCAAGTCCGGCAAGAAGATCAAGGCCGACGCCTTGCTCTGGTGCAACGGCCGTACTGGCAACACCGACCAGTTGGGCCTGGAAAACATCGGCGTGAAGGTCAACAGCCGTGGCCAGATCGAAGTTGACGAGGCTTACCGCACCTGTGTGCCGAACATCTACGGCGCAGGCGATGTGATCGGCTGGCCAAGCTTGGCCAGTGCCGCCCACGACCAGGGTCGTTCGGCCGCTGGCAGCATCGTCGAGAACGGCAGCTGGCGTTTCGTCAACGATGTTCCGACCGGCATCTACACCATTCCCGAGATCAGTTCGATCGGCAAGAACGAGCAGGAACTGACCCAGGCCAAGGTACCTTACGAAGTGGGCAAGGCGTTCTTCAAGGGCATGGCACGTGCGCAGATCGCCGGCGAGCCGCAAGGCATGCTCAAGATCCTGTTCCATCGTGAAACCCTGGAAGTGCTGGGTGTTCACTGCTTCGGTTACCAGGCCTCGGAAATCGTCCACATCGGCCAGGCCATCATGAACCAGCCGGGGGAACTGAACACGTTGAAGTACTTCGTCAACACGACGTTCAACTACCCGACCATGGCCGAAGCCTATCGGGTCGCGGCGTACGACGGCCTCAACCGGCTTTTTTGAGCGGCTCCGGCCGGTGGCCTGAGCCGGCCGGGGAGACCGATTTCAGCAATTCTCGAGGGTGGCAGTGGCCAAACCGGGAAAGTCTGTAATCAGGCTGTCAACGCCGAAGTCAGCGAGCCTGCGCATCAGCGCGGGCTCGTTGACGGTCCACACCGACACATGCAGCCCCTGACGCTGCGCCTTCTGCAGGCGTTCCGGCGTACACAGGGTCCAGTTCAGCGCCAGATACTCACAGCCATAGCTCGCCGCGACCTTCAACGGGTCGAGCCAGGCGTATTCGGCCACCAGCCCACGCGACACATCCGGCACCAGGTCCAGCGCGGCTTTGAGCACTTCCCGTGAGCTCGAGGTGATCGTCACCTTGTCGAGCAGGCCGAAACGCTGGGCCATCTCGCGAATCGCCAGCACCGTGGTCGCGGCGCGGGTGCGTGAAGCGCTTTTGACTTCCAGTTGCCAGTGCTCGAAGGCGCATTTTTCGAACAGCTCCTCCAGTGTTGGAATCGGGCAGGGTTTGATCCAGCCCGGGCCGCCCTTGCGTGCGTCGTATGTCACCAGTTCCGCAGCGGTGTGCTCGACCACCTTGCCGCGCCGGTCGGTGGTGCGCTTGAGCGTCGGGTCGTGGATGACCATCAGCTCGTTGTCCATGGACAGGTGCAGGTCGAGTTCGCAGCGGCGCACGCCGTGCTTGAGGCATTCCTGAAAGCTGGTCAGGGTGTTTTCCGGTGCTTCGCCCTTGGCGCCGCGATGGCCGTAGATGAGGGTCACGGTTCTTCCTTAAGTTAAATGCCTGATTCTTGTTCGCGGGCCAGGCGTCGTTCCTGGGCCTGCTTTTGCAAAATGTAGCGGGCGAGCAGTTGGCGCTGGGCATCGGTAGGGCGTTCGAACTCGGTGCCGACATCGAAACCGTCGCCTTTGGGGTCGCAATGTGTGACACGGGCGCGCAGCAACAAGCCAAGGGCCTGCGGCATCAACACCAGTTTGATCGACAGGTGGGCGCCAGTGGCAATGGGGGTCGGATGCTGGAAGTCGATGCCACCCTCGGAGATGATCACCGGTTGTGGCTCGCCGATCTGGCCGAGCACGGTGAGGGCGACCACCTGGCTGAGCAGGTCGATGCGTTTGTTCTGAACCTTGAGGAATGCCGCGAGGTTGCGGTCGCGCTCGCTGATCTGGCGCAACAGGTGCTGCGACTCGAATTCGCTCAGGTGCAGTTCGCTGAGCAGGTTGAAGAGTGGGGAAGCATCCTGCAACACTTCCTGGCCTGCGGCTTCGGGAGCGGACAGGGGCCGAATTTCCAGTGCGATCGTGTCCTCGATACGGTAGTATTCGCGGCGATCTTCTTCATCTAATGTCGACATGGCGAACCCATGGTAGCGGCGGTGGTCTGAGTGTAAAGCTGGTTATCGACCCCCGCCACAAGGACGTTCCTTTTCCCTCCGAACAAGCCCCGACATGTTCAGACCTCTCTTCGTATTCATTGGCACGCGTTACACCCGTGCAAAGCGTCGCAATCACTTTGTGTCGTTCATTTCCCTGACTTCGATGATCGGTCTCGCCCTGGGCGTGATCGTGATGATCGTTGTGCTGTCGGTGATGAACGGCTTCGATCACGAGATGCGTACCCGCGTGCTGGGCATGGTGCCCCACGCGACCATCGAGTCCAGCGAGCCGATCAGCAACTGGCAGGGCCTGGCCGACAAGGTCAGGCAGAACCCGCAGGTGACGGCCGTTGCGCCATTCACCCAGATGCAGGGCCTGCTGACCAACAACGGCAAGGTCTCCAAGGTACTGCTCAATGCCATCGACCCGGCGCTGGAGCGGCAGGTGTCGATCATCGACAAGTTCATGTTGCAGGGCAAACTCGATGACCTCGAGCCCGGCAGTTTCGGCATCGTCATCGGCGACAAGGCGGCCGCCAAGCTTGGCGCGGCCATTGGCGACAAGCTGACCTTCGTCGCGCCAGAAGTCACCGTGACACCGGCGGGGATGTTCCCGCGCATGAAACGCTTTACCGTGGTCGGCATTTTCCATGTGGGCGCCGGCGAGATCGACGGCTATCTGGGCGTCACCAACCTGCAGGACCTGGCGCGGCTGCACCGCTGGAAGCCGGATCAGGTGCAGGGCATCCGCCTCAAGTTCGAAGACCTTTTCCAGGCGCCGCGCACGGCCTGGAGCATTGCCCAGCAGTTGGGTGAGGATCGTTACTACGCCCGCGATTGGACCCGCACCCACGGTAACCTGTACCAGGCGATCCGCATGGAAAAGGCCATGATCGGCCTGTTGCTTCTGCTGATCGTCGCGGTGGCGGCGTTCAACATCATTTCCACGCTGGTGATGGTGGTGAACGACAAGAAGAGCGACATCGCGATTCTGCGCACCCTGGGCGCCACGCCGCGCACGATCATGGGTATCTTCATGGTGCAGGGCACGGTCATCGGCGTAGTCGGCACACTGATTGGCGCCGTGGTCGGGATCTTCGCCGCGTTGAACGTCAGCGCCGCGATCTCGGCACTCGAAGGCCTGATCGGGCACAAATTCCTCAACGCCGACGTGTATTTCATCGATTACCTGCCCTCGCAAGTGCAAAGCCAGGACGTTGTCATGGTCTGCGCCGCCGCGTTGGTCCTGAGTTTCCTCGCCACCCTGTATCCTGCCTGGCGTGCCGCGCGCACCCAGCCTGCGGAGGCGCTACGTTATGAGTGAGTCGGGCATGAGTGAAAAAGCAATCTTGAGCTGCCGCAACCTGGGCAAGTCCTACGAGGAAGGCCCGGAGTCGGTGCAAGTCCTGGCCAACCTGCAACTGGAGCTGCATCCAGGGGAGCGCGTGGCGATCATCGGCAAATCGGGCTCGGGCAAGAGCACCTTGCTCAATCTGCTCGGTGGCCTCGATACGCCAACCCAGGGCAGCGTCTGGCTCGCTGGCGAAGAGCTTTCGGCGCTGAGCGAGAAGAAGCGTGGCCTGCTGCGTAACCGCGCATTGGGCTTCGTGTATCAGTTTCACCATTTGCTGGCCGAATTCACCGCGTTGGAAAACGTCTGCATGCCGCTGCTGATCGGCAAGACCGCGATCCCCGAAGCGCGCCAGCGTGCCAGCGCGCTGCTGGAAAGGGTGGGGCTCGGTCATCGCCTGGAGCACAAGCCGGCCGAACTGTCCGGTGGCGAGCGCCAGCGCGTGGCCATCGCCCGCGCCCTGGTGAACCGGCCTGGTCTGGTGATGCTCGATGAACCCACCGGTAACCTCGACTTGCACACGGCCGAGGGCATCCAGGATCTGATGCTGGAGTTGAGCACGTCGATGCGCACCGCGTTTCTGGTGGTGACCCACGACATGAACCTGGCTCGCCAGATGGATCGTGTCCTGCACTTGCAGGAAGGTCGCCTGACGCCCATCTGATTGACTGAAACCCGAGGCGCCGAGTGTGCCTCGGGTCTTTTATTTTTATACGGTGCTTCCGCGAATGTTCAGACCGTTATCGATCTATATCGGCACACGCTATACCCGCGCCAAGCGCCGCAATCGCTTTGTGTCCTTCATCTCGATGACCTCGATGATCGGCCTCGCCCTCGGCGTGCTGGCGATGATCGTGGTGTTGTCGGTGATGAACGGCTTCCAGCGCGAAATGAGCTCGCGCATCCTCGGCATGGTGCCCCACGCGACCATCGTCGGCGTGAACCCGATCGACGATTGGCAGCCAGTGGCCGCAGCAGCGATGAAGAACCCGCAAGTGACAGCTGCCGTGCCGTTCACCGAACTGGAAGGCATGCTGTCCTACAAAGGCTCGATGCAGCCGATCCAGGTCAGCGGCGTGGATCCGGCGCTGGAAGGCAAGGTGTCGATCGTCGCCCAGCACATTGTGCAGGGGCGTCTCGATGCGCTGAAGCCGGGTGAATTCGGTGTGGTGATTGGTGAAATCACGGCGCGCCGCTTTCGCTTGAATGTCGGCGACAAGATCACCCTGATCGTGCCGGAAGTCAGCACCGCGCCGGGCGGAATCACCCCCCGCATGCAGCGCCTGAACGTGGTCGGCGTCTTCAAGGTCGGTGCCGAGCTCGATGGCTCCATGGCGCTGATCCACGTCGCCGATGCCGCGCAGATGCAGCATTGGCAACCGAACCAGGTGCAGAGTGTGCGCCTGGCGGTGAAGGATCTGTACGCTGCGCCGAAGGTCTCCAGCGATATTGCCGGTGGCCTGGGCACAGCCTACAAGGCTGACGACTGGACCCACACTCAGGGCAGTCTCTTCAGCGCGATGAAGATGGAAAAAACCATGATTGGCCTGCTGTTGCTGATGATTGTCGCTGTAGCGGCCTTCAACATCATCGCCACGCTGATCATGGTGGTGAACGACAAGGGCGCTGACATCGCGATCCTGCGTACCATCGGCGCCACGCCCCGGCAGATCATGGGGATCTTCATGGTCCAGGGCACGGTGATCGGTGTGGTCGGCACCTTGATCGGCGGTGTTCTCGGAGTGATCGCGGCGCTGAACGTCAGTGAGCTGGTGGGCTGGTTCGAGCGGGTCAGCGGGCAGCACATCTTCAGTTCCGACGTGTACTTCGTCAGCAACCTGCCTTCGGAGCTACAGGGCGGGGATGTGGCATTGATCTGCACGGCGGGGCTAGTGCTGAGCTTCCTGGCGACGGTTTATCCGGCGTGGCGTGCGTCGAAGGTTGAGCCGGCGCATGCGCTCCGATATTCGTAAGCGGTTGAGTTATGTGTTGGCCGGGCCAGCCTCATCGCGGGCAAGCCCGCTCCCACAGTGATCGAGTTGAAGCACGCCTCTGTGGGAGCGGGCTTGCTCGCGATGGGGCCAGACATGCTGGCCTCAATCCCCTTTTGGTAATTCAATCAAGAACCGCGTCCACCCATCCGCTGATTCGCAACGAATCTGTCCACCATGAGCCCGAACGATTGACTCGGTAATCGCCAGCCCCAACCCCGCATGTTCGCTGCTCCCTTCCTGGCGTGCCGGGTCTGCCCTGTAGAACCGGTCGAATAAACGGGGCAGTAAAGCCGCTTCAATACCGGCGCCGCTGTTTTCGACGGTCAGGGTTACGCGCTTGATCTGGTCGACGATCCGCACTCGAACCTCACCGTCTGCCGGCGTAAAACGCAGCGCGTTATCCAGCAAATTCGACAGCGCCCGCCGCAACATGCCGCGATCACCCTTGATGCGTGCGTTGCCTTCGCGACTCACCATCACCCCGGCGTCCTCGGCCAGCGGTGCAAAAAACTCCAGTAACACATCGGTTTCTTCAGCCAGCTCCAGCGGTTCACGCCTGGGCATCAGCAAGCCGTGGTCAGCCTTCGCCAGGTACAGCATGTCGTTGACCAGTTGCGCCATCCATTGCAGTTCCTCGAGGTTGCTGTGCAGTGCTTCGCGGTAATCCTCGAGGGCGCGCGGGCGGGTGAGGGTGACCTGAGTGTGGGTCAGTAGGTTCGACAGCGGTGTGCGCAGTTCATGGGCGATGTCGGCGGAGAACGCTGAAAGCCGCTGAAAAGAATCGTCGAGGCGTGCGAGCATGGCGTTGAAGTGGTGGGCCAGTTGCGCGAGTTCCGGCGGCATGTCTTCTGCGGGCAAACGCGCGTTGAGCGATTGCGCGCTAACGCCGCGAGCCACTGCACTCATGCGGCGCAAGGGGCGCAACCCGCTGCGCGCCGCCCAGGCACCGAGCAACGCCGTCGCCAGGGCGGACAGGCCGACGGTGAGCCAGATAAGGCGCTGCATGCGTTGCAGAAAGTGCTGGTGATGGGTGATATCCAGCAGCAGCGTCAGATTGGGAGAATCCTTCTTGTCCACGAACAGGGGCGCATTCAGCACACGATAGTCGCTGCCGTTGTCGTTGAGGGTCGATAACCCTGGCGCCTGCGGGAGCCGTTCGGGTACGTCCGCCGAGCTGTCGTACCAGCGCTGGCCATCCGGACCGGTAATGCGCAGGGATAAATCGGCCTGACGGCTCAACTCTTCCGCCAGCCGGGCTTTGCTTTCACTCGATTGCGGGTCATGCAGCGCCCGTCGAAGGCCGATCAGCTTGGCGTCCAGCAGTTGCTGATCCAGTTCAACGAAATGCGCCTCGCTGGCGCGACTGAACAATACGCCGGCCACCAGCGATACCACGGCGGTGCAGGCTGCGAACAGCAACGCCAGGCGGCTGCTCAAGGACAGGCGGCGCATCAGGCAGGCCGCTCTTCAAGGACGTAACCCATGCCACGCACGGTGTGGATCAGCTTGTTCGGGAACTCGTCATCGATCTTCAGGCGCAAGCGACGGATCGCCACTTCGATGACGTTGGTGTCGCTGTCGAAGTTCATGTCCCAGACCTGGGAGGCGATCAACGACTTGGGCAACACTTCGCCCTGGCGGCGCAGGAGCATTTCCAGCAGGGCGAACTCCTTGGCGGTCAGGTCGATGCGCTGGCCATTGCGTTCGACCCGCCGGCGGATCAGGTCCAGGCGCAGGTCCGCCAGTTGCAGGCTGGTTTCCTGAGGTTGAGCACTGCCTCGGCGCAACAGGCTACGCACTCGTGCCAATAGCTCGGAGAAGGCGAAGGGCTTGACCAGGTAGTCGTCGGCACCGAGTTCGAGGCCGTGGACCCTGTCCTCCACGGCATCTCGCGCTGTCAGAAAAAGTACGGGTGTATCGAGACCTGCGCTGCGCACCGCCTGCAGGATTTGCCAACCATCGCGGCCGGGCAGCATCACATCGAGGATCAGCAATGCGTAGTCACCGCTTAATGCCATCTGCTGACCCGTGTTGCCGTCGGCGACCAGCTCGGTGTTGAACCCGGCCTCGGCCAGGCCCTGGCGCAAATAGAGACCGGTTTTTGCCTGGTCTTCGACGATCAGCAGTTTCATGGACGACTCTGGGTAAAGGATACGAACGCTTTATACCGTGGGCGGTGTCAGCACGGGCCAACCTTACAAAGTTGTAATCTGTCTGTCAGGTTGCGGGCAGCAACGGCAGTTTAGAGTTTTCCTCAGGCTGAACCCTATCTTGTTGGAGTACGACGATGTTTTTACGCAATGTGTTGGCCGCGTGCCTGTTGGCGCTGAGTTCGCCTGTGTGGGCCGCGCCGGGTCACAGCTACGACTTCGGGCAACCGGCACCGGCTGCCAAGGCGACGCGCAGCGTTGAAGTGGTGATGGGCGACATGTCGTTCACGCCCAAGGCCATCGATATCAAAGCGGGTGAGACCGTGCGCTTTGTGTTGGTGAACGAGGGGCAGTTGTTGCACGAATTCAACCTGGGCGATGCGGCGATGCATGCAAAGCACCAGCAGGAAATGCTGAAAATGCAGGAAAACGGCATGTTGACGCCTACGGGTGTGAAGGCAATGGATCACGGCGCCATGACTGCAATGGATCATGGCATGAAGCACGATGACCCCAACAGCGTGCTGGTCGAGCCGGGCAAGACCGCCGAATTGACCTGGACCTTTACCAAGGCAACCAGCCTGGAGTTCGCCTGCAATATTCCAGGCCACTACCAGGCAGGCATGGTCGGCAAATTGACTGTCAGTCAGTAAGCACTCTAAGGCGGGGGCAAAGGCTGATAGAATCCGCTGATTCTTCAGTCAGGTTTCCGCCATGCATCCCGCAGCCGAACACTCGCCGCTGGGCAAATCCAGCGAATACATTGCCACGTACACGCCGTCCCTGCTGTTTCCGATCCCGCGCACCGCGAAATGGGCCGAGCTGGGGCTGACAGCCGAGACTTTGCCGTACAAGGGCGTGGACTTCTGGAACTGCTTTGAGTTGTCGTGGCTGCTGCCGTCGGGCAAGCCGGTGGTGGCCATCGGTGAGTTCAGTATTCCTGCGGACTCCCCGAACATCATCGAATCCAAGTCGTTCAAGTTGTACCTCAATTCCCTGAATCAGACGCCATTCGCCGATACCGCCAGCCTCGAATCGACGCTGGTCAAGGACCTGTCGGCAGCGGCGGGCAAGCCGGTGGGCGTGCGGGTCCGCAGCTTGCGTGAAGTCGAGGCCGAAGGTGTCGTGGCGCTGCCGGGCGTGTGCATTGACGACCTGGATATCAGCGTCAGTAACTACGAGCATCCGCGCCCAGAGCTGCTGCGTTGCGATGAATCGCGGGTTGTCGAGGAAAGCATTCACAGTCACCTGCTCAAATCCAATTGCCCGGTAACCAGCCAGCCCGACTGGGGCAGCGTGGTGGTTGAATACCGTGGTGCGGCGCTGGATCATGCCAGCCTGCTGGAATACATCGTCAGCTTCCGCCAGCATTCGGACTTCCACGAGCAGTGCGTGGAGCGGATCTTCCTCGACCTGCAACGCTTGTTGAAACCTGCGAAATTGACGGTGTATGCGCGTTATGTGCGCCGTGGCGGGTTGGATATCAATCCGTATCGCAGCACTGAAAGCGTTCAATTGCCGAACCATCGATTGGTCCGTCAGTGACCCGTTGATGGTGGGAGCTAGCCTGCTCCCACCATCACGTTCAGTGGATTGGGATTAATCAGATCCCCATATTGCCCAGCGCCTGTGCGATGTTGCGCAGGGTGCCAGCCAGGGTCGGGTGTTCGAGCTCGAAGCGTTCCACCGCCAGATTGACGCCGTCGGCGAGGCTGGTGTCGGGGGTTTTGGTTTCCAGTTCGAGCTTCAGCTCGATTTGTTGCATCAGTTCGTGCAGGTTCTCGCGCTCGGACTCGGACAGTGGAGGATTCTGTTCCAATTGCTCGCGCAGGGCATTGAGCTGTTCTTGCAGTTCGCGGGCAGGCATGGCGTTCTTCCTTATGTCGATAGGCACTTGCATAGACCGCAGCGGCTCGCCAAAGGTCTATGGCTGACCTTTAGATTAATCCACTCGTGCGCAACCTGCATGATCTCGATCAGGGCTTTTCGCCTTTGCAGCGACGCAGGCTGATGTCTGCCAGGCAGGTGTCGAGTTCGCCAAGGTGATCGATTACCGAGTGCACCCCCAGACCGAACAGTTGCACCGTAGCCTTGCCGCGCAGGCGTTCACGTTCCTTCTGGCTCAAGGCATGCCAATCCTTGGGTGCCATCCCGCACAACGAGCCGCAGGACGCCAGGCCAATCGTCCACAACCCGGCGTTCAGGCCGGCCTGCAAGAGTCGTGGTTCGCCGCTGACCAGTACGCAGCCATCCAGTCGCTCGACATTCAATGCCATCAATGCTTGCCAGCAGGCATCCGGCGCCGGCCACGGCCTTATTGTTGCGAGGTGTTGCGATGGTCTGATCCATTCCGGCAGCGCAGTCGCCAGGGATTGGCTGAGGGCAGGGGAGAGTTCGTCGAGCCAGGCGCAGGGTATCTGCTGGCGCTGCAAGCTGAGCAGGCTGTCAAGTGCGCCTGGAGTCATCTCGGCTTGGTCGGCACAATGCACGCCTTGCTGGCGCGTGCGAGCGCCGAAATCCACCAGGCAACCGCTGAGGCCGAACAGGATGGCAGTCAGGTTCGGTGCAGCAAGGGGCAAGGCTTCGGCGTGCGGCATGTCAACGTCCCTGAAATAACGAAAAGACTATGGGACATCGATGACAGTTGAGTGACATTGCTGTGAATGGCTCGCAGTCGTGCGCGAATCACTGTAAGTCATCGCCTACGAGGCTGCATAAATAACTGTTTCCGTCTTATACTTGCCAGCTTGATGCCCGGGCCAAGAGGCCTGCGCCCCGTACAAACCCAAGGAGTTTTTTATGCGCTGGAGCAATCATCTAGCTCAGCTTTGTGTGTGCGCCAGCGCGTTGCTGGTTCCGTTCGTTGCCCAGGCAGCCACGGAAGACGATCCTTGGGAAAGCGTCAATCGTCCGATTTTCGAATTCAACGACTTCATCGATACCTACGGGCTCAAGCCTCTGGCTCAAGGCTACCAGGCCGTGACCCCGCAGTTCCTCGAAGACGGCATCCACAACATGTATCGCAACGTCGGTGATGTCACCAACCTTGCCAACAACATCCTGCAAGCCAAGCCGGCCGCTGCTGGCGTCGACACGGCGCGCCTGATCTTCAACACCACCTTTGGCCTGCTGGGTTTCTTCGATGTGGGCACCAAGATGGGCCTGAATCGCAGCGACGAAGACTTTGGCCAGACGCTGGGTTACTGGGGGGTCGGAAGCGGCCCATACGTCATGCTGCCGCTGCTGGGTCCAAGCACCGTGCGCGACGCGCCTTCCAAACTCGTCGACAGCTATACCGGCCCTTACCGCTACATCAACGACGTACCGGTGCGAAACTCGATCTTCGCCCTGAATATCGTGGATACACGCGCCAGCCTGCTGTCGAGCGAGAAGCTGATCAGTGGCGACAAGTACACCTTCATTCGTAATGCCTACCTGCAAAACCGCGAGTTCAAAGTGAAGGACGGCCAGGTCGAAGACGATTTCTGATACCGGCCGTAAAAACGACAAAGGCGGCCGACTGGCCGCCTTTGTCCGTTCTGGAATCCGTTATTTCATCTTCAGTATTGTAAGCCCGAGTTTCTGGCCGCCGCCGTCCTGTTCTTTCACCCACACCACTTCGGTATCGGCTTCAAGGCCCCTGAGCGCGGCGTGATCGGATTCGATTCGCACGCTGAGGCGGTCGCCAACCGCAAATGAACGAGGCGCCTCGACTTGCATGCCACTGCTGGAAAGGTCGATGCAGACGGCTGCAACCTCATCTCCCTGATGGATCAACGCGACATCGGCATCGACCCGCATACGGATGAAATCCCGCTTTTCGCTGTAGTCCCGATCGGTTCGACTCATGGGCTTGGTCCTTCCATTGGGTTACGGTTTTGCCTGTTCTTATAACTCCCGGTGATTTGACAAGTAAAGACGTCAAGCGACCATCGGCGCAAGCTTGAAACGCCCCGCGGATGGGAGTACCGTCTGCGCCTTAGAAGGGCACCTCTGGTGTGCCAGCGAGTAGGGTCCATGCCCGAAAGCGGTGCGGCAGAGAGGCTAGAAAGCGAATCCAGTAGTGTGAGCCGGGACATTTCCCTGCCTGCTACGCCAACCTAATTCTGGCGCCGTTTGCCCACATGCCAAAAACCAGTGCCACGCTGCTGATAATCGATGATGACGAAGTAGTGCGCGCGAGCCTCGCCGCCTATTTGGAAGACAGTGGTTTCAGCGTCTTGCAGGCCAGCAACGGCCAGCAGGGTCTACAGGTATTCGAGCAAGACAAGCCCGACTTGGTCATCTGCGATCTGCGCATGCCGCAGATGGGCGGTCTCGAACTCATCCGCCAGGTCACCGAGCGCTCGCCACAAACCCCGGTCATCGTGGTGTCCGGCGCTGGCGTGATGAACGATGCGGTCGAGGCGCTGCGCCTGGGCGCGGCGGATTACCTGATCAAGCCTCTCGAAGATCTGGCCGTGCTCGAGCATTCCGTGCGTCGGGCCCTGGATCGCGCACGGCTGCTGCTGGAAAACCAGCGCTATCGCGAGAAGCTGGAAAAGGCCAACCGCGAACTCGAAGCCAGCCTGAACCTGCTCCAGGAAGACCAGAATGCCGGTCGCCAGGTGCAGATGAACATGCTGCCGGTCAGTCCCTGGACCACCGACGAGTTTAAGTTCGCCCACCAGATCATCCCGTCGCTGTACCTGTCGGGTGATTTCGTCGACTACTTCCGGGTCGATGAGCGTCGGGTCGCGTTCTACCTGGCGGACGTTTCCGGGCATGGCGCTTCTTCAGCCTTCGTCACCGTGCTGCTGAAGTTCATGACTACGCGCTTGCTGTTCGAGTCCAAGCGCAACGGCACATTGCCGGAGTTCAAGCCTTCCGAGGTCCTTGGCCATATCAACCGGGGCCTGATCAGTTGTAAGCTGGGTAAACACGTCACGATGGTCGGTGGTGTCATCGACGAGGAGACAGGTTTGTTGACCTATAGCATCGGCGGTCATTTGCCGTTGCCTGTGTTGTACACGCCAGAGAGTGTCCGTTATCTGGAAGGGCGTGGGCTGCCGGTGGGGCTCTTCAACGAGGCCACCTACGAAGACCACGTGCTGGAGCTGCCGTCGACGTTCAGCCTGACGCTGATGTCTGATGGCATTCTGGACCTTTTGCCAGAACCTACACTCAAAGAGAAAGAAGCGGCCTTGCCCCAACGGGTCAAGACAGCGGGCGGCACCCTGGATGGGCTGCGGCAGGTTTTTGGATTGGCCACGCTAGGGGAGATGCCGGATGATATCGCCCTGTTGGTGTTGAGCAGGAATCTTCAATGAGTACCGGTAGAATCCAGTTCGCCGAGCAGGACGGCACCTTCGTCCTGAAGTTCGTCGGTGAAGTTCGCCTGACCCTGTGTTCGGCGTTGGATGCGACTATTGAGCGGATCTTCACGGCGTTGAACTTCAACGCGATCGTGATCGACCTGACCGAAACCCGCAGCATCGACAGCACCACCCTTGGCCTGCTGGCCAAGCTGTCGATCCTGTCGCGGCAGAAGGTCGGCCTGCTGCCGACCGTTGTCACCACCCACGAAGACATCACCCGGCTGTTGCAGTCCATGGGCTTCGAGCAGGTGTTCAACATCGTCGACAAACCCGTGCCATGCCCGGAGTGCCTGGACGATCTGCCCGATCAGGATCAATCCGAAGAAGTGGTGCGGATCAAGGTGCTCGAAGCGCACAAGATCCTCATGGGGCTCAACGATTCCAATCGCGAAGCGTTCCATGACCTGGTGAACGCGCTGGAGCGGCGCTGATCCAGGACCTCTGTTGGAGCGATGGTGGCCCCGACACAGCGGGGTTTCAGACATCCCGCGTAATCGTTGGCCTCCATCGCGAGCAAGCTCGCTCCTACAGGGATGGCGCCAGCCGATCCACCTCATGACCCAACGGCCGCAAAAAGGGCGAACCCACCAGGGTTCGCCCTTTTTGCATGGCTACAGATCAGCTCACAGCTTGGCCTGCAACAGCGCCTCGAGCTTCTCCTGATCCCGGGCGAACTGACGAATACCTTCGGCCAGTTTCTCGGTTGCCATTGCGTCCTCGTTGGACAACCAGCGGAATTGCGCTTCGTTGAGGCTCAGGCGCGCTTCGCCGGCATTGCCCGGCACCAGTTTGCGTTCCAGCTTGCCGGTGTCCGCCGCCAGCTTGTCGATCAGGTCGGGGCTGATGGTCAGGCGGTCACAGCCGGCCAATTGCTCGATCTGGTTCAGGTTACGGAAGCTGGCACCCATGACCACGGTCTTGTAGTCATTGGCCTTGTAGTAGTTGTAGATGCGCGTCACCGACTGTACGCCCGGATCATCGGTGCCTGTGTAGTCGTTTCCGTTGGCTTTCTTGTACCAGTCGTAGATTCGGCCCACGAATGGCGAAATCAGGAACACACCCGCATCGGCACACGCCGCCGCCTGGGCGAACGAGAACAGCAGGGTCAGGTTGGTCTGAATGCCTTCTTTTTCCAGAATCTCGGCAGCGCGAATGCCTTCCCAGGTGGACGCGATCTTGATCAGTACGCGATCACGGCCAATGCCGGCCTTGTCGTACAGCTCGATCAGGCGGTGCGCACGCTTGAGCATGGCGTCCGTGTCGAACGACAGGCGCGCATCCACTTCGGTGGAGATGCGTCCAGGGATGACTTTCAGAATTTGCTGACCCACCGCAACGCCAAAGCGGTCGCTGGCCAGGCCTACATCACCTTTGCAGTCGCTGACACATTCATTCAGCAGATCGGCATAGCCGGCAATGGCTGCGGCCTTGAGCAGCAGCGAGGGGTTGGTAGTTGCGTCCACCGGCTTGACGCGGGTGATTGCATCCAGGTCGCCGGTATCGGCAACCACGGTGGTCATCTGTTTGAGTTGTTCCAGCTTGGAAGTCATGAGCGTGCTCTGTCCTATGGGTCCAATGACATTACCCGAGCGCTGACAGCCACTCAAGGGTGTATGTACGTATCGAAGGCCCCGGCGGCAACAACCTGAAAAACGGCTGTTTGAATGGCGGGGCGCGGTGTCGATAAATACGATGACAAAACCGCGTACAGGTTCAATGCGAGCGACGGCGAGCGTGATCGTGCCTACCGTCCTTCCAGCAACTGCGCCGCCTGATCGAGCAACGCCAGGGGCTCTTTCGTCTTGTGGATATCCACCGACAGCAACTGGCGGAACTTGCGTGCACCCGGAAAACCGGTGCCCAACCCCAGCACATGGCGGGTGATGTGGTGCATTGACCCGCCCGCATCAAGGTGCGCCGCAATATAAGGTCGCAACTGCGCCAGCGCCTCGGCCCGGCTGATGATCGGTGCCGTGCTGCCGAACAGTTGCTGATCCACTTCGGCCAACAGATAAGGATTGTGATACGCCTCGCGGCCCAGCATCACACCGTCGAACGTCTGCAAATGCTCGCGACAGTCTTCCAGCGTCTTTATCCCGCCGTTGAGAATGATCTCCAGCTCCGGAAAATCCGCTTTAAGGCGCGCCGCCACGTCATAACGCAACGGTGGAATGTCCCGGTTCTCCTTGGGCGACAACCCTTCCAGAATCGCAATCCGCGCATGCACGGTAAAACTCGTGCACCCGGCCTCGCGAACCGTGCCGACAAAATCACACAACTGCTCGTAACTGTCGCGCCCATTGATGCCGATGCGATGCTTGACCGTCACCGGAATCGACACCGCATCACGCATGGCCTTCACGCAATCGGCCACCAATTGCGGATGCCCCATCAACACCGCGCCAATCATATTGTTCTGCACCCGATCACTGGGGCAACCGACATTCAGGTTCACTTCGTCGTAACCATGCTCCTGCGCCATGCGCGCACAGGCCGCCAGGTCCAACGGCACACTACCGCCCAGTTGCAGGGCAAGCGGATGCTCGGCTTCGTCATGGCGCAGGAAGCGCTCGTGATCACCGTTGAGCAGGGCACCGGTGGTGACCATTTCGGTGTAGAGCAGGGCGTTTTTGGAGAGCAGGCGCAGGAAGTAGCGGCAGTGTCTGTCTGTCCAGTCCATCATCGGGGCAACGGAGAACTTTCGAGACAGCGCAGAGCTTGGGTTTACTGCCCTGGGATCAATATTTTTTACCATTTTGCCCAACGTGTTTTTAGCGAAATCTTGAGTGTTTGGGGCGTTTTCTGAGTTTCAGTGGCGCGATGTACCACTTCGAGACTCACGCGTACCATTGCCGATATGGCGACTATCAAGGTGAGAACACTGGCTGATGGGACCGTGAGGTATGCCGCTTAGATCCGCATCAAGCGCGACGGAGTGCAAGTTTACCAAGAGAGTCGGACCTTCGCCCGAAAACAGCTCGCCAAGGCTTGAGAGGACGCGCCCATGCGCATGCACATTTGAAATGCCGGCGCGCATCGAAATTCTCCAATGGCGCGATGGCTCGCTGGCGGAGAAACGATCTCCAAATGGCAGGCGACTTTTCTAGCCGAGGCTGGTCAGGAGTCTACACCAGCCCGTGTCAGATAAGGCTCAAGGTTGCGGTAAAAGGGTGATCCTGAGGGTGACCAGCTACTCTGAGTGGGCGGTATTGACCACTACGGCGGGAAGCTTCGGCGGCCGCTTTATCGGAGTTTTACCGGTGCTCAGAACATGTAGGAATGCGCCCTGAATAGCTCGATGGAGTTGGACGCAGAAAACCGGCATGCTCGTCGAGCTGCCAGCTTAAGACGTAACTAGATGTATTAATCACGCCCGTGCCATAGAAATCTGATTACATTACCGATATTGCCTGCCTAATGGTTTGCCCATGCTTCAACAGGTAATGCTCCGGAAATACCTCCAAACAGGACGATATGAGTATATTCAACAAAAAAACGAAGAAAGTAGCGCTGATATGTGTGGGACCGTTGGGATGTTATGTCGCCTATCAGATCTTGTTTATCGGGCGATATCTGGACATTGAAAAATACCCGTTGCTCACATCTGCTTACTTTAATGGGGCGGCGATCGTAGACATGATTTGTGCATCGCTCGTGGCTGTGCTAGGGGTGGTTGTGGGGCGACGGTTTGGCGCCTGTGATGAGTTTTCCCCAACCCGCAAACCTCTATCGACGCTGACTCTTATGCTGATTTTGATTGGCATAATCAGTCTAATGGCTCTCAATATTTATAGCGTTCTAGGTACGCTCTCTCCGGCTAATATTCTTCTGGAGTACCATACCTACAATTTCAAGGCTACCGATGGCGGAGCGTGGATGATTCTTGCGATGTATGCCGCTTTGTTCCTTCAGTTAATGGACATGTATTTCGGCGGTGTCACGAAGAGGAACGGTGTGTTCCTCATGTTGAGTATCCTCATAGTGTCCTTTAGCGGTGGGCGTGGGATCTTGATCCTTTTCGTACTCATGTTCATCGTAATGCTGATGTACCAACGCATTGGCCTCGTGAAGTTCTTGATGGCGTCGGGTCTCGCAATTGCATCAGTAGGTACGTCGTTCTTCCTCATTACCGATATGCGCGCGCCGACTGATTATGCCGAGGTCGCCTCACATGAAGCGCCGGTCCCTGGAGGCGCAGCGAATGCTGGGGCTGAGGCTGAGGCTGAGGCTGAAAATATGAATGAGGCTCGGGTTGCCCCCACAGACAGCTACGAGGATCTGAATTACAACGCTGCATTCATTTCAGAAGACGTTTTGCTCGCGATTAAAAATCACGATATCGAGCCCCGTGCATATGCAGCCGAAGACGCACTGGTGGCTTTCGTCCCACGCAGGCTAATGCCAAACAAGCCTATATCTACAGCTGAAACGAGGGCAATCTATCCCGATGTAGCAAAACGCGGTACGAACATCACATTCCCGCTCAAGGCCAATTTGCTCATGCATCTTGGTCACTGGGCGTTCTACGCGGATTGGATCGTCGTTGCGATCTGTCAGACTCTTATGTTCATTGGCATCTCGCGGCGCACCAGAACCCCAAGCATCTCCTCGTTCACTTTACTGTTCAGCGGGATCGCCTTCACGCTCATCGCCAGAGGTGGAATATTTAATGCCCGCCTGCTCGTGATCGTGCTCTGCATTTTCGCAGGGTATGTCGGCTATTGCCGCCTGTTAAGTATTCAAAATGGCTGGTTTTTTCGTGGGGGCAGATCAATGTCGCGGCCGATCTAGTATTTCCCGTCAGACCAGTCAGGCGACTCCGCCAGGGGGTTGACAAGTGCTGAGGTTGAGTGAGCGCCGAGCGTTATGCAATGCTCAATGCTGGCTTGTCCCGCAAGCTCTAAACGTGGAAGCCGACTCGTCCGTTGTCTGAAGGGTTGGGAGTAAAAGGAAAAATCAGTAGAATTGGTGTTTAGACTGTGGAGCGGAAATGAAAATACTTGCAATCATTCCCGCGAGGGGCGGCTCCAAGCGTCTAGTTGGAAAGAATATTAAGATTTTGGGTGGGCGTCCGTTGATCGCCTGGACAATTGAAGCAGCGCTGCAAAGTGGCGTTGTGACCGATGTGATAATCTCGACAGATGATATGGCGACTGCGGCCATCGCCAGAGAGTTTGGCGGCAATGTACTTAATATCAGGCCAGCCCATTTGGCGACTGACACTGCTAGCAGCTTCGATGTAGTAACGCACGTGCTCAATGAGTACGAATTCGCTAACGGATCTGTAGATGGTGTGATGCTATTGCAACCCACCTCGCCATTTCGTACGGCAGAATCCATCCAGCGCGCTGTGCTGCAGTTCCGCAAGGATACATCTAGGTCAATAGTCAGTGTCGCGTCGGCGAGTTCTCATCCTGCTTGGTGTTTCAAGCTGGAAGGCGACACGATGACGCCTTTTCTCGGATGGGATAACTTATCCAAGCGCTCTCAGGATCTAGAGCCTGCATACACTTTGACTGGTTCAATTTACCTGCTCTCGCCGAAACTTCTTAGAGAACAGAAAGGATTTTTAGGTCTCAACACTATTCCACTAGTGATAACTAGTAACACAGAGTCGCTGGATATTGATACTCCTGAGGATTGGAGTGTTGCTGAACGTGTTCTGGAGCAGATAGCGATAGACAAAGCTAAATGAAGTGTTGAGTTAAGAAAGATTTTTACTTGATATGCGCTAAGGGTTCTTGATAGGCAGGCAGGAGCCGGGATTACCCGAGTCTCATTGAAAGTGGCCATTGATGTCCAAGGCATCAATGGCCGTCTGGGACTATTTTGCCTCTTGCACCGCAATCCACTGCCCCAACACCTTCTGATACTTCCCCGTCACCTTCGCCAGGTGCAGCCACTGATCGACGTACAGTTTCCACGTCATGTCATCGCGTGGCAGCAAGTACGCTTTCTCGCCGTACTGCATGAACTGCGTCGGGTTCACCGCGCACAAACCGGGCTTGAGTTTCTGCTGGTACAGCGCTTCCGAGGCATCGGTGATCATCACGTCGGCCTTTTTATCCAGCAACTGCTGGAAGATGGTGACGTTGTCGTGCAGGGCCAGTTGGGCTTTGGGCAGGAACGCGTGGACGAAGGCTTCGTTGGTGCCGCCGGCGGGTTCCACCAGGCGCACCGCTGGCTGGTTGATTTGCTCGACGGTCTGGTAGAGCGCCTGGTCTTCGCAGCGCACCAAGGGGATTTTGCCGTCGATGTCCAGGGTGGTGCTGAAGAACGCCTTTTTCTGGCGCTCCAGCGTCACCGAGATGCCGCCCATGGCGATGTCGCATTTACCCGCCAGCAGGTCGGGCATCAGGGTTTTCCAGGTGGTCTGTACCCATTGCGGCTTGACGCCCAGGCTGTCGGCCAGTGATTGGGCCATGGCAATGTCGATGCCTTCGAATTCGCCGCTTTCGGTCTTGAAGGTGTAGGGCTTGTAGTCGCCCGTGGTGCAGACCCGCAGTTGCCCTTGCTCAATGACGTTGTCCAGGTGCGAAGGCTCTGCTTGGGCACCCAACGACAGGGCGAGCAGGCTGCCGATGACTGACACACGTGTTGTTGTTCTCATTGTTATCCGGCTTCCGTGAGGGAGGTGGGGGCCTGATTGTGCCGCAAATAGAGCGGCGAGCCGCAAACCATCGCGAAAGATACCGTGTCTGATTCGATACAAACTCGTTCTTGAATAATAATGAGAAGCCTTATCAATAGCTCTTGTCTAAAGATTACTTTCGATTAGACTCCCGCAGGCCGTAGGCATACGGCGCTCTTGATGTAAGAAAAAACACAAAAATCTTTCGCGGGGAGCGGGGCGTGAAAAAAATACAATTGCGTTGGCTGTAGGGTCGGCTGTTTGCCTGTCTGGCAGTGTGTGGGCGGCCGACCCATCGAGCACATTGGAGATCGCTCCGATCACGGTGACGGGTGAAAAGATCAACCGTACCCTGGAGCAGACCCAGTCAAGCGTCGTGGTCGTGACGGACAAACAGTTGCGCGAGAAGGAAGATCACAACCTGATCGACGTGTTTGCCCGCACCCCTGGTGTCTACAACCAGTCCGGCAACGAGAACTGGGGTATTCGCGGCGTGCCGGTGTCGGGTTTCGATGACCAGGGCCCGGCCACCCTCAACGGCGCGGTCTCGGTATTTGTCGACGGCGCGGTGCAACCCAACCGTGCACTGACCCTCAGCCCCATGCCGCTGTGGGACGTCGAGCAGGTTGAAGTATTTCTCGGCCCGCAGTCCACCACTCAGGGTCGTAACTCCCTGGCCGGTGCCGTTGTCATCCAGACCAAAAATCCAACCTTCGAACCGAGCTTTTCCGCGCAAACCAACGTAGGCAACTACAACGAGCGCGGTGGCGCGGTGGCGGGCGGTGGTTCGATCGTCGATGACAAGATCGCCGGCCGTATTGCCGTGGACTATCAGGAAGGTGACGGCTACATCGACAACGTCTTCACGGGCGATGACGCCAATCCGACTCGCGCTGCCAATGCCCGTGGCAAATTGCTGATCCTGCCCAACGACGATCTCGATGTGCTGCTCACCTATGCCCACGGTGAAAGCCGCAAGGGTGACAACTCGGTCATGCGCGAGAACGACAGGATTCGTTATTACAAGATGACGTCCAACACCAAGGCGTACGACAAACTCAAGCAGGACACTGTCAGCGCCAAGGTCGATTATCGTCTGGATGACAACTGGTCCATCACCAGTCTTACGGCCAACACCGACTCGGACTACGACGCACGTCTCGACTTTGATCAATCCGCCACGGCCAATCGGGTCGTGCAGCGTAAGCAATACGGTGACTTGTTCAGCCAGGAGCTGCGACTGAACTACAACTCGGACACCGTGAAGAGCTTCGTAGGTGCGTATTACGGTCACAACACCAACAATTTCCACGACCGGTTGTTGAACAACAATGCGCTGTCCGGCACTGTCAAAGGCGATACGACAATTGAAAACAACGCTGTGTTCGGTGAAGTCGACTGGACCTTTGCTCCACGTTGGACGTTGATTACCGGCCTGCGTTACGACCACGAGACCAACGACACCGATATCGAGGTGGATGATTTCTCCAGCCCCGGCAAGGTCAAGAAGTCGTTTGACGCGGTGCTGCCGAAACTGGGTGTGGACTATGAGTTGGCCACCGACCAGTACGTCGGCTTCATGGTGCAGAAGGGCTATCGCGGCGGGGGCGTCAACGTGCGCGCTGGAGGCGGGCACGAAGATTACGATCCGGAATACACCACCAACTACGAGCTGTCCTACCGCGGCTCGTTCTTCGACAAGAGCCTGCGCACCCGCGCCAACCTCTACTACACCGACTGGAAAGACCAGCAGGTCAGTGCGTTGGACCCGAACACCGAGTTTCTCCACGTGTTCAACGCCGGCAGCAGTGACATCAAGGGCCTGGAAGTCTTTGTCGAGAAGGATTTCAGCGAACAGTTGACCCTGACTGCTGGTGCATCGGTGACCGTTGGCAAGTACAAGGATTTCGTCACGGGTGACGGTCGGGACATGAGCGGCGAGGACTTCCTCTATTCGCCCAAGTACAAAATGTCGCTGGGCGGGACCTATCGCTGGAATGATCGCCTGACCCTGAACACCGACGTGGTCTACCAGAGCACGGCACCGTCGGAATACGAGTTCGACGATGCCGGCCAGGTCACGGGCGAGCGCCGCAGTGACAACTACTGGCTGGCGAACTTCAACGCCGAATACAAGATCACCAAAAATGTGGCGGTATCCGGTTACGTGAAGAATGCCTTCGACAAGGAATACGTGACCAACAACCGCAGCGGCGACATCATCGATGTCGGCGCACCACGCACGGTGGGCCTGGTGCTGCGTTACGACATGTAAGGCGAGTCAATCGTGGGACGGGGGAGGGTTCAACGTTTGCTCGTTGATTTCTCCGCTGTCGCCACCGTCCCGCTTCCGCAATTGATGTAGGACGAAGTCTTCAGCCAGCGCTTGTCCGGGTAGTACGAAAACAGCAACTGCCCGCCTTTCATTGAATCAATCAGCTTATGGGCAATGGCCGGGCGCACGGCCGGGCAGCCGAGGCTGCGTCCGATCCGCCCATTCGCCCGCGCAAGCACCGGGCTGACGTAGGGGGCACCATGAATGACGATAGCCCGGTCGAAGGCGTTGTCGTTGAAGCCCGGTTCCAGACCTTCCATGCGCAACGAGTAGCCATTCTGCCCAACGTAGCTCTGCTGGGTGCGATACAGGCCGATGCTCGTGGCGAAACTCTCATTGCGGTTGGAGAAATTGACGGCCATGTTCTCGCCACTGTTGCGGCCATGGGCGACCAGTTCCTGAAACAGCAGTTTGCGCTTCTTCAAATCGAACACCCACAGGCGTTGCTGAGTCGAAGGCAGGGAATAATCGATGACGGCAAGTCTTTGGACAGGAGCAGCGCCTTGAGCGATGCTGCATTGCGAGGCACGAACGGCGAGATCGATGACCTTGGCATCAGCCTGCGGAGCCGCTTTGATAAGGGCGGAGGCCAGGGAATCGGCGTAGGCTGACGGTACGAACATTGCAGTCAGCAACAGGCCCGGCAGCAGGTGGCCAAAACGTAGTAGCGCCATATAGATGTCTCATCATGTTAAGTTCGAGTCTAGCAGTGCGTAGAAAGCCAGGCGTTGAATGCGGGAGATTAAGGATTATCCATGGTGCTTTTAACAAGGTTATTCGTCATAAGCCGCGTATTTTTTATGGTCTTTCTGATCAGCGGCACGGCGCTTGGGGAAACGTCGTCGATTGAGACGTTAACAACAGCTAACTCCGTTTTACCGGCGGCAGCCGATGACGATGTCGCTCTGGCGATCCAGGCTTCGCTGGAGCCGCTTGAAACGGCGTTTCCTCCACTGCTGACGTCGGCGCGTCATCGGCGCCTGGACGTTACTCGTCTGGTCATGGATTTTTACACCCATCGCGCCTACCGCGCAGCATGGACCCAGGACAGCGACGTCGAACAATTGATCGCCAGCCTCAACGCGACCGACGCGGATGGCCTGAACCCGGCGGATTTTCACATCGATGAGCTGATCCGATCCCGGGAAGCGCTGCAATCGTCGTCCGCCACCGCCGAACAGCGAGCGGCATTCGATCTGGCAACCACGCATACCTTCATCACCGCGTTGCTGCAATTGCGGCGCGGTAAGGTCGACCCTGCGCGACTCGACATCCACTGGAACTTCGATGCCGATGGCGTCGATCCTCGTGACGACCTCAACGCATTCTTCGCCGCACTCGACAACCATGAGGTAGCCAGGGCGTTTGCCCTGGCGCCGCCCCAGGAAGCGGTCTACGCGGGGATGCGCCAGGCATTGGCGCAGTTGCGCAGCGTACGCGAGCGTGGCGGCTGGCCAAAAGTGACGGTGGATCATTCGCTCAAGCCCGGCATGGATGAGCCGGCGGTCGCGCAGTTGCGCGCGCGGATGGTCGCGGCCGGTTTTCTCGATCCGCGGCTGATTCACGGCAACAAGTACGACGGCGCCGTCACTGCGGCGGTGAAGAAGTATCAGGACGAGCAATACCTGGGCGCGGACGGCATGGCCGGGGCCAACACCCTGGCGGCGTTGAACGTGCCTGTCGAGGCGCGGATCGATCAGGTACGGGTGAACATGGAGCGCGCTCGCTGGTTGCTTTACAAGCTACAGGGCACGTTCGTGATCGTCGATATCGCCGGCTATAAGGTCGCGATGTACCGCGATGGCCAGCCGATCTGGCGTTCCCGAGTGCAGGTCGGCAAGGCGGCGCGCAATACACCGATTTTCCAGGCGCAGATTTCCTACATCACCTTCAATCCAACCTGGACCGTGCCGCCCACGATCCTCAAGGAAGATGTACTGCCGAAAATCCAAGTCAATCCCGGCTACCTGGCGGCCAACCGCATGCGGGTGATCGATCGCGAGGGTCGCGAGGTGGACCCTTCCACTGTCGACTGGACCAATCCACGTGGGCTCAGTCTGCGCCAGGATGCGGGTAAGGACAGCTCGCTGGGGCAGGTTGTAATCCGCTTTCCCAATGATTACGCCATTTACCTTCACGACACGCCGCATCGCGAGCTGTTTGCCAAGACCGTCCGGGCGACCAGTTCCGGCTGCATCCGCGTGGAGAACCCGCTGCAACTGGTCGAGTTGCTGTTCAACGACCCGATCAAATGGGACAGCGCCGGCATTCAGAAACAACTGGCCAATGGCAAGACGGAGAACATTCGGCTGCCGGTGAAGGTGCCGGTATTGCTGGCGTACTGGACGGTCGATCTGGGCAGCGACGGACGTGTGTCGTTTAAACCGGATGTGTATGGCTACGATGCACCTGTATTACGGGCGTTGAATCGTCCTTCGCCTGTGCCTGTGTTGAGTTTGCACGCGGTGGTGGCGGGCCAATAGTCGACGGGCGAACGTAGGCGAGCGGGGGATGCGCGAAGTCATTGGGCGCATTTGCAAATGCTCGATGTAATACCTGTCGAAAGGACAATTGCCCCTTGTCGACACGTAGACTAAGCTCGCCATGTTTAAGGGTTTTGGGCCGCTTGCCCATGCCTTGCCCTTGCAGGATGAGCTTTTGCCTATCTCCGACGACGACCCCCGCCACACCAGTGGTACTGCCTTGAAACGGCTGCCCCTGCGCAAGGCTGCGGTGCTGTTTATCACCTTGGTGTGTTTGTGCCTGTTTGGCTTGCTGTACCTGCAACTCGAACAATCACGGCGGCACGATCTGGAGGTTGCCGAGGCGGCGTCCTCAAACCTGACCCGGGCCGTGGCGCAGCAGGCTGAAGATACTTTCACGAAAGCTGACCTGGTGCTGACCAGTCTGGCGGACTGGTTGCAGGCCGACGGTTTCGGCCCGGCACAGATATCCGTACTGCAGAAAATGTTCGCCCGACGTGTGCTGGCGCTGAGTCAGTTGCACGGGATCTTCCTCTTCGACCAGAAAGGCCAGTGGATCGTCACCTCGTTCGAGGGGCTGCCCCGTGGTCCCGGTGTGGCGGACCGGGAGTATTTCCTGTTTCACCAGCAGAACATATCGTCCGTGGCGCACATTGGTCCGGCGATTCGCAGTCGTACCAACGGCGAGTGGATCATTCCCGTTTCCAAGCGGGTGAATGACAGAAACGGCAACTTCAAGGGCGTTTTGCTGGCCGGCATCAAGCTCAGCTACTTCGATCAATTCTTCAAGAGTTTCAGCCTCGATGAAAACGGTTCGATCGCGCTGGCGCTGAGCGACGGAACGTTGCTGGCGCGGCGGCCGTTCGTGGAGGCGCAGATCGGCCAGTCGTTGGCCAAGGGCGAGATATTCAGCAAGTACCTGGCCGGTGCCATGTCCGGCAACGCGATGATCGCTTCGGTGCTCGACGGCTCCATGCGGTTGCATGGTTACCGGCAACTCGATGCCTACCCGCTGGTGGTCACGGCGGCGACCTCCAGGGAATCGATTCTCAAGGGTTGGTACGATACCGCGTTGCAGTCCAGTCTCATCGTGGCCCTGGTGGTACTGGGCGTGGGCCTTTTCGGCTGGGTGTTCGTGCGCCAGGTGCGCCTTGGCGAGCGGGTCGAGCAGGATCTGCGCAAGGCGCAGGAAGCTCTGAAGCTGATCGCGACCCATGACAGCCTCACGGGGCTGGCCAACCGTCGACTGTTCGAGCAGGCACTGGAGATCGAATTCAGCCGTGATATCCGGCAGTCGACTTCGTTGGGCCTGATCATGCTCGATATTGATTACTTCAAACGCTACAACGATGCCTACGGCCACGTGGCCGGTGATCATTGCCTGGCGGAAGTGGCACGTGCGGTGAAAAGTTGCTGTCAGCGCCCGGTCGACCTGGCCGTGCGTTACGGCGGAGAAGAATTCGCGGTCCTCCTCCCTGAAACCGACATTCATGGCACGCTCGTCGTGGCCGAACAGATCCGCCGCAGTGTCATGGCGCGCAACATTATCCACAGCGGCGCGCCCAGCGGCCATGTGACCGTGAGCTTGGGCTGTCATGCCTTTGTGCCGACGCGCCTGGACAGCATTGAGGTGTTCATCGAACGCGCCGACGCGGCCCTGTACCAAGCCAAGCATTCGGGGCGGAACCGGTCGGCGGTGTTGTCGATTGAAGGCGCTTTCGGGGAACTGATGCGTTCTGATCGCTGAGTGCAGCGAGCGCCCTCAACAGGGTCGACTTTATGCGGTCAACCGCCGGTGCCGCCTCCCGCGCCGCCGGTGCCTCCACCTGACGACCCGGTCCCGCCACCCGCGCCGGAGCCACCGGAGCCGCCGGTTCCGCCGGAACTGCCACTGGAGGTGCCCGAGCCGCTGCCGCCCCCGTTGCCGCCGTTCCCGCCATTATTGCCGCCCGAAGGTTCGCCGGGGTTGTTGTTGGGGGACATGGTCGAGCCGCCCGTGGATCCAGATTTGGTGCCGCTGGCGTCAGCGCCATCGCCGCTGGCCGCATAGGCAGTTGCGCCAGTGGCCAGCAGACTCGCCAGGAGCACTGAGGTGAGTTTGATGTTCATCAGGATACCTCTTCAAATGTGAGTCGATACCTGATGTTGGTGTAGCGCGCCGAGGACTTGGTGCTGACCGGGTGACGAGCGGTTAACTAGCGAGAAGCGTCGCCTGCGAGTTTGTGCTCGAGATTTTCGCGTACCTGCGGCCATTCATCATCAATGATGCTGAACCGCACGGAATTGCGCTTGCGGCCGTCCGGCATGATGCGCTCATGACGCACGATGCCTTCCTGCTGCGCCCCGAGCCTGAGAATGGCATTGCGCGATTTCTGGTTGTTTTCATCGGTGGTGAATTGCACGCGCACGCAGCCCAGGACCTCGAAAGCGTGGCGCAACATCAGGTATTTGGCTTCGGTGTTGACGAAGGTTTTCTGCCAGCGACTCGAGATCCAACTGCTACCGATTTCGAGCTTGCGGTTGAGCGGGTCAACCTTCCAGAACCGTGTCGAACCGATCACCTCGCCCGTTTCGTTCAGCACGATCGCGAAGGGCAGCACTGTGCCGGAATCCCGGCCGTCCAACGCTTTTTTCAGGTAGGCGTCCACGGTTGTCGTGGAGGGTACGATGGTGACGGTCAGGTTCCACAGTTCGCCGTCGGCAGCGGCCTGGACCAGAGCATTGGCATCGCTGTATTGCAGTGGGCGCAGGCTGATTCTTTCGCCGTGCAGGGTGGTATCCATGGGCTGATTTTTCTCGGCGGATCAGAAGGGTTCAGGACGCCTATTACGCCGTATCTGCAAACCTCGACGCAACCAGCGCAAGGAGCGGATGTCACACGCACAACACCTTTGTCCGGAGGGCTGGCCCATGAAGAAATTGCGAATCGCAACGTTCAACGTCAACGGCCTGCGCGCCCGACTGCCCAACCTGCTGGCGTGGCTGGAACGAGAGAAACCGGACATCGCCTGTCTGCAGGAACTCAAGTCGGTGGACAGTGCGTTTCCCGCCGCCGAACTTGAGTCGGCGGGTTATGGTGCCATCTGGCAAGGTCAATCGTCGTGGAACGGCGTGGCGATCCTGGCGCGCGATGCCCAGCCCCTGGAAAGCCGACGCGGTCTGCCCGGTGATGACAGCGATACCCACAGTCGCTATCTGGAGGCGGCGGTGCATGGTGTGCTGGTGGGGTGTTTGTATCTGCCCAATGGCAATCCGCAGCCAGGTCCGAAATTTGATTACAAACTGGCATGGTTCGAAAGGCTAATCACGTACGCCAAGGGTCTGCAAGGCACCGAACATCCCGTGGTGCTGGCCGGTGACTACAACGTGGTGCCGACCGACCTGGACATCTACAACCCACGTTCCTGGCTCAAGGATGCGTTGCTCCAACCGCAAAGTCGTGAGTGTTATCAGCGATTGCTGGATCAGGGTTGGACCGACTCACTGCGCCATTTGTATCCCGAGGATCGGCTCTACACCTTCTGGGACTATTTCCGACAACATTGGCAGAAGAATTCCGGTTTGCGTATCGACCATCTGCTACTCAATCCGGCGCTGAGTCCTTATCTGCAAGAGGCGGGTGTCGATGCCTGGGTGCGCAATGAGCCGCATGCCAGCGACCATGCTCCGACGTGGATACAACTGAGTTCACGCAAGCAACGCTGACTTGTTCGAGTGGCAATTGGTGAAATCAATTGTCGGTCGCGACGCTTTTTCCCTTATACAGGGTGCCACAAGCGGCACCTCGTATAAGGAATGACCAATGAGTGAGATACGCCTGAGCAATCGCGCGTTGTACCTGCAACGGCTGGGTTACGACATGACTCCGCCGCCGACCCTGGAAACCCTGCGCCAACTGCAGCTGCGTCACACCGGTGTCTTCCCGTTCGAAAACCTCACCACGTTGTCCGGCCAGCCGGTGCTGATCGACCTGGCCTCTATCGAACACAAGGTCCTGCACCAAGGGCGCGGTGGTTACTGTTACGAACTCAACCATTTGTTCCTGGTGCTGCTGCAGGAGCTGGGCTTCGACGCTCAGGGTATCTCCGGCCGCGTGGTCATGGGCCAGCCTGAAGGCGCCTGGACCGCGAGAACACACCGCTTGAGCCTGGTTACCCTGGATGGCGTGCGCTACATTACCGACGTGGGGTTCGGCGGTATGGTACCCACCGCGCCACTGAAGCTCGACACGGATGCTGAACAATCCACACCCCATGAACCCTATCGCATTGATCGGCATGTGGATGGCTACACATTGCGCGCCAAGGTTGAGGATGAGTGGCGGCCGATGTACATCTTTGACCTGCAGCGCCAGGAAGACATCGATTACGCGGTCGGCAACTGGTACGTCTCGACTTCTCCAGATTCACCGTTCATCCAGCGCCTCATGGTTGCGCGAACGGGTGACGGCTCGCGGCACACGTTGAACAATGGCAGCTTCGCGATCCATCGGATCGGCCATGAGAGCGAGCGACGCCAGGTCGCGGATGTGGAAGAACTGGTTGCGTTGTTGAAGGGAGAGTTCGGCATCCAAGTGCCTGCCAATGAGCCGTTGAAGCAAGTACTTGGGCGGTTGATCGAACCCGTGTAGGGCGGGCCTATGGGCGGGCATCAGGCTCCATCATTTGCTGAATTTCGCTGACGGCGTCGAGCAGCTTTCTCTCCAGTGTTTTCAGGTCAGAGGCGGTAATGCCTTTTTTCAGATGCGCAGCGTCTGGGGCCGCATCTTTTTTTGATTGAGCAGGGCATGGCGCAGTGTGTTGTTGATCACTGTCTGGTAGCCATACCCTTCGCTTTCCGCCAGTGCCCGAGCCGCTTCTATAACGGACTCGTCCAGCATGATGGTAATGCGGGTTTTGCCCTTGGCCGGAGCAACCGACCCGCGCCTGGCATTTTTGAAATCGTATTCATCTTTCATGGCTTAAGCCTCCAGGTATTGGCGACGCTCGTTTCTCGTGGCGGCGCGCGCTGAAATGATTCGAACGAAATTCGGGTCACGATAGGTGTATGCGACCACCAGCAAACGACCTTTTGCATCCAGCCCCATGGTGACCCAGCGTTGCTCATCATGATCTTCATCCTGAAGCGTCAACGCTCTTTCGTCATTAAACACAGCCTCGGAATCAGCAAGGCTCACACCACGATGCTTCAGTTTATTTGCCGCGTTCTTGCTTTTGTCGAACTGAATTTCGAATGACTTCATTATGCATACTTTATATGTATGTAAAAGGAGGCAACTCTACCGGTCGTCGCCAGGCTCATTAAGAGCCTAGCGGGGGAAAGCGGCGGCTTTGAGGTCATGTATTTCAAGGTTTATTGAGCCATTACGGGGTATGGCGGCACTGGGGTGTGACCAAGTGTTCATAAAATGTCCATAGAGTTGTATACAACTCTATGGACATTTGTCTTTGGTCTTGCATACAGTGTGCGCATAACAAAAACCAGGGAACCCCCCCAATCATGAAAACGCCCCATGTTTCACCCCAACGGCCCGAGGACGAAAACCTTGGGATCGGCGCGAATATGGCTTACGGCCTGCAACATGTTCTGACCATGTATGGCGGTATCGTCGCGGTGCCCTTGATCATCGGCCAGGCGGCCGGGCTCTCACCGGCGGACATAGGTTTGTTGATTGCTGCTTCATTGTTTGCGGGGGGGCTGGCGACGTTGCTCCAGACCCTCGGCCTGCCGTTTTTCGGTTGTCAGTTGCCGCTGGTGCAGGGCGTGTCGTTCTCAGGCGTCGCCACCATGGTGGCAATTGTCAGTACGGGCGGGGAGGGTGGGTTTCAGGCGATCCTGGGCGCGGTGATCGCCGCCTCACTGATCGGTTTGCTGATCACACCGGTGTTTTCGCGAATTACCAAGTTCTTCCCGCCGCTGGTCACCGGAATCGTCATCACCACCATTGGCCTGACGCTGATGCCGGTGGCTGCTCGCTGGGCCATGGGCGGCAACAGCCATGGGGCGGATTTCGGCAGCATGGCCAACATCGGCCTGGCAGCAGTGACGTTGATGCTGGTGTTGCTGCTGAGCAAGATCGGCAGTGCGACCATCTCCCGTTTGTCGATCCTGCTGGCGATGGTCGTGGGTACGATCATCGCGGTGTTCCTTGGCATGGCGGACTTCTCGTCAGTCACCCAAGGCCCGATGTTCGGTTTCCCCACACCGTTCCACTTCGGCATGCCGACATTCCATTTTGCCGCGATCCTGTCGATGTGCATCGTGGTCATGGTGACGCTGGTAGAGACCTCGGCGGACATCCTGGCCGTCGGGGAAATCATTGACACCAAGGTAGACTCCAAGCGGCTGGGCAACGGGCTGCGGGCCGACATGCTGTCGAGCATGATCGCGCCTATCTTCGGATCGTTCACACAGAGCGCCTTCGCCCAGAACGTCGGGCTGGTGGCGGTGACCGGAATCAAGAGCCGCTATGTGGTCGCCACGGGCGGTCTGTTTCTGGTGATCCTTGGCCTGCTGCCTTTCATGGGGCGAGTCATTGCAGCCGTGCCGACCTCGGTTCTGGGGGGCGCGGGCATTGTGCTGTTCGGCACCGTGGCCGCCAGCGGCATTCGTACGCTGTCCAAGGTCGACTATCGCAACAACGTCAACCTGATCATCGTTGCGACCTCCATCGGTTTCGGCATGATCCCGATTGCCGCGCCGAATTTCTACGACCACTTCCCGAGCTGGTTTGCCACGATCTTCCATTCGGGTATCAGCTCCTCGGCGATCATGGCCATTGTGCTGAATCTGACCTTCAACCACCTGACTGCCGGTAACTCGGACCAACAGTCGGTATTCGCCGCAGGCACTGAGCGTGTGCTGCGTTATCAGGACCTGGCCGCGTTACGCGAAGGTGATTACTTCAGCGAAGGCAAGCTGCGTGACTGCGACGGCAAGGAAGTACCCGTGATCGAAGTGGACGACCACGGGCATGGCGAACCGCGAACGATGCACGCCAACAGCAGCGAGCACGCCTGACCCTTGTAGGAGCGAGCTTGCTCGCGATGGCGGTGTGTCAGCCAGCGAAGATGTTGGATGTGCCGGCCTCATCGCGAGCATGCTCACTCCTACAGAGAAAACCTGAAGGTCATTCCACCGAAGTCTGCAACACCTCGATCCACAACGCCCCCTTGCCCGAAGCCGCTTCGCCCACACGTTTGAGCGCGCCCTTGTCGCCGACGGCATAGGTGCCAACCTTTTCGCTTTTCTCACCCGTTACCAACAACCATTTGCCGTTCGGCGAAAATGCGATGTTGCGTGGCTGCTTTTCTTGCACCGGGTAGTTGTCGAGAAAGCGCAAGCCGCCCGAGGCCGTATCGACCGCAAACGCCGACACTGAACTGCTGGTGCGTTCGGTCATGTAGAGGAGTTTGCCGTCAGGCGAGAGCCGCAGGTCTGCTGCCCAGATACGCGGCGTCGGGTCGTCCTTCAAGTCGTTGTTGCGCGCATCGCGCACTTCACCGTGAGCCAATTTCAGCCGCTCGGGAATCCCGTTGGCCACGCCAATCTCCTTCAGGGCTCCGGTGCTGTCGTTGATGGAAAACGCAGTGACCGTGCCGCTCATCTCGCCGACCACGTAAAGGAATTTGCCGTCCCTGGAAAACGCCAGGTGTCGAGGTCCGGTATTGGCCGGAACGCTCACGTAGCCGCTGTCGATGGGGGAGAGCGCGCCGGTCTTTGCATCCAGGCGATATTGCAGGACGCGGTCGGCCCCCAGGTTGCCGGTGTAGGCAAAACGATTGCTGGGGTCGGTGCGGACCGAGTGGGCGTGGGGGCCGGTGGGGTAGCTCTGAATGTTGTCCGAAGGCTGATAGCCCTTGTCAATGGCTTGCACGGTCACGACGTCGCCGCCATATGAGGCGCCGAGCAGGTAGTGCCCCGATCTGTCGGTAGACAGGTAAGCCATGCTTTGCGCCAGCGGTGCCTTGGTCGATGGCGTCAGTTGCCCAGTCTTTGCGTCGATGCTGTAGCCCAACACCTGGAACGGTTTGACCCGCAACGCCGCGAACAACACTTTGCCGTCAGGTGTGATGGCCATTGGGTTGACCTGATCGCCGGCGTTGACCTGATTGACCAGGCTCAGCGTGCCATTGCTCTGATCGAGGCGGTACTGGGAAATCAAGCCGTCTCCCGGGCTGGATATGTAGGCGTAGGTGGCGGCATTGGCTTGCAGGCTGAGGCCACCGATGACGGCGGCGGCCAGGAGGAGGTTTTTACTCACAGTGGATCCTTTTATTGTTATTGATGTGGTCAGTCATCCTATGACTGAAACATCTGGACATCAATGCCTCGGCTGCATGAAAACTGAAATTTCCGGAGCTATGGCGATTTGCTATGCCCGCACAACATTTATGGGTTTGAAATATTTTTAAATAATCTCGTTTTACCAAGTGTTGTACGACATCGTACTTACTGTGTTCGACTTCGCGGGTTCTCACAAAAAAAACAATGGAGATACCCTCTATGACCAGCATTCCTTCCGTGGAAGGCCAGGCTGCGGCGCCCGCGCAAAGTCGATTTCTACGAATATTCAAACTCCTGGGCCCAGGCATCATTGCCGTGCTGTCCTGGCTGGGGGCGGGTGACCTGATCACCTCGTCCGTGGCCGGTGCCAACTACGGTTACGCGATGATGTGGGTGCTTGCGGTCTCCCTGTTGCTGAGATACCTGATCGTCAACATCATCGCGCGCTTCCAGCTGTGCAATAACCAGGGCATGACCATCCTGCAGGGCTACGCTCAGCTCAATCCGTTTTTTGCCTGGTTCTTGCTCGTCTACGCCCTATTGATGGGCCACTTGATGAACGCCTACATGATAAAGGGGGCAGGGGAGTCGCTGGCGATGCTGTTCAAGATCGAGCAGCCGTTGCTCTGTTCGGTGGCGGTGGTACTGGCAGTGTGGATGCTGGTCGGTCGCAACATCTACTCGATGATCGAAGGCATGATGAAGTTGCTGCTGGCGATCATGACCCTGGCGTTCATTGCGCTGGCTGTGATGTCTGGCCCGGATGTAGGCGGCATCATCAAGGGCACCATCGGTTTTAGCATTCCCAAGGACGAGGGTGTGCATGGCGCGTTGCTGGTGGCGGTATCGGTCATCGGCGCTGTTGCCGGTTCGATCGCCAACTTCGTGCATCCTTACGTCATGCGCCAAAAGGGTTGGGTTGGCCCGCAACACAAGCGCATTCAACGCAACGATCTGCTGTTTGCCGTGTTTATCGGGATCATCATCAACCTGGCCATCTGGATCGTTGGCGCGGAAATCCTGCGTCCCAACGGCATCGAGGTCAAAACCCTGGGCGATCTGGGCAAGGCGCTGGAAATCTATTTCGGCTCCATCGGTTGGTATGTGTTCTTCATCGGCGTATTTGCCACGTTGTTCGCCAGTATTTCGGGCAAGACCACCGCATTCCCGATGCTGATCACCGATGCCTTCCAACACGTTTTTCCCAAGCGTCGCGATAAGTACGGCAAGGAGTTTCACCATGACCCGATGCATAAATGGTTCATGCTGTTCATCCTCGTCACGCCATTGGTCTGGTCGTTGCCGGGCATGCCGGACTTCGTGACGCTGACCATCGGTGTCAGCGCGCTGAACATCATTGGCCTGCCGATCATTTCCCTCGGCTTGCTGATCATGTCCAACCAGAAAAAATTGCTGGACAAGCAGTACCGCAACAACCTGTTCGAGAACATCGCACTCGCATTCGCGACGGGCCTTGCACTGTGGGTTGCCTTCCAGTTGGGCGTTGATTTGTTCGCCTGACATCGCGGCATGTCGAGGGGACGCAATGCCCCTCGACATCGATGCCTCAATCGGTCACAGACCCTTTCGGAATTTTTCCGGCAAAACTGTCCACCAGGCTCGCCACCACCATTTCACCCATGCGCGTGCGGGTCTGCACAGTCGCGCTGGCGCGATGGGGTTGCAGCACCACCTGTTCGTTGCCGAACAGCGTCTCTGGAACGCGCGGCTCATCGACGAACACGTCCAGCGCTGCGCCCGCGATCTCTCCGGCCGCCAGTGCCGCGACCAGATCGACCTCGTTGACCAGCTTGCCCCGGGCGACGTTGATCAGATAGCCACCCTTGCCCAGCGCGTGCAGCACATCGGCATTGATGATGGCTTCGGCCTTGTCGGCAGCCGCGGCGAGAATCAGTGCATCGCTTTGGCTGGCCAACTGCTTCAGGTCGGCGACGAAATTGTGGTCCACATCGCTCATCGGTTGCAGGTCGGTGTAGCTGATCGGGCAGCCGAATGCTGCGGCACGAACCGCGACGGCACGACCGACCCGGCCCATGCCGACAATGCCGATGCGCATCCCGGACACCTGACGCGCCAACGGCAAAGGGGCCAATGGCGTCGGACTATGCGGCCATTGGCCCGAACGCACATAACGGTCACTGGTACACAGGCCACGGCACACGGCGATCAACAGGCCGATGGCCAGGTCAGCCACGTCTTCGGTCAACGCACCGATGGTCGCCGTCACGCGAATTCTGCGATCCCTGGCGTAAGCCAGGTCCACGGCATCGGTCCCTACACCGTTGACGGCCACCACCTCCAGTTTCGGCAACTGCGCCATCAGGGCCTGGGTGATCCCGGTGTGACCGCCGGTGATCACACCCCGAATGTTGTTGCCATGCTCTTTGATATAGGCCGCTTTGTCAGCCTGTTCGAAATAGCGCCTGATGGTGAACAATTCGCCCAGGCGGGTGTTTATTTCCGGAATCAGGATCGGGCTGAGCTGCAAGACTTCTGGTTTCATGTGAACCTCGTGGAGCGCAATAAAAAAGCCGGTCAACCGCGACCGGCAAACGGCATGGCAGTGGCCATGACGGTCATGTTCAGGACATTTGCCGACAACGGCAGGGCGGCGATGTAGCGCACGGCATCGGCGACGTGCTGGACGTCCACCATGGGCTCTACGGCGATGCTGCCGTTGGCCTGGCGCACGCCTTTGGTCATGCGCACCGACATCTCGGTCAGGGCGTTGCCAATGTCGATCTGGCTACAGGCAATGTTGAATTCGCGGCCATCCAGGGCCAGGGATTTGGTGAGCCCCAGCACCGCGTGTTTGCTGGCGGTGTAGGCGCTGCTGAAGGGGCGCGGAGTGTGAGCCGAGATCGAGCCGTTGTTGATGATGCGCCCACCCATGGGCTGCTGCCGGCGCATCAGCCCAAAAGCACCGCGGGCGCAGAGGAAAACGCCGTTGAGGTTGGTGTCGATCACGTTTCGCCACTGCTCGAAGGTGAGCTCATCCAGCGGAACGGCGGGGGCATTGACCCCGGCGTTGTTGAACACCACGTCCAGGCGTCCGTACTTCACGGTGATTTCGGCAAACAGCGCATCGACGCTGGCCGGGTCGCGCACATCAGTGGGGACCGCCAAGGCCTCGTGTCCTTCGACGGCGGCCAGTTCCGCCAGTTCCAGCAATGGCTCCGGCCGGCGTCCCGCGAGCACCACGGTGAAGCCGTCGGCCATCAGGCCAAGGGCCACGGCGCGGCCTATTCCGCTGCCGGCACCGGTTACCAGGGCGACTTTCAAAGGATGGGTCATCTTGTTGTTTCCTTTTTTTATTCACTGGGGCGTGTGGTGTGTCAGTGTCAGGGGCGATTGCCGACGCGCATTTCGATCTGACCGATGCCGTCGATACCGGCATTGATGACGTCGCCGGGTTGCAGCACATCGACGCCGGCCGGGCTGCCGGTCATGATCAGGTCGCCGGCACGCAAAGCGACGAAGTGGGAGATGCGGCTGATGACCTCGCTGACAGACCAGATCTGGCTGTCGAGGCTGTCGCGCTGGCGTTCCTCACCGTTGACGTTCAGCCACAGCTCACCCTGTGGATGGCCGGCGCGTGACACCGGCACGATGGCGGTGATGGGGGCCGCGCCGTCGAACACCTTGGCGCCTTCCCACGGCATGCCGTTGCTCTTGGCCGCGATCTGGACATCGCGACGTGTCAGGTCAAGGCCGGCGCCATAACCCCAGACGTAGGCCAGGGCCTGGTCCTCGGGGATATTCGCGCCGCCTTCGCCGATGGCCACCACCAGTTCAATTTCGTGGGCAAACTCTTCGGTCATGGGCGGGTAGGCGATTTCACCCTGTGCATCCACTACGTTGCTCGCTGGCTTCATGAAAAACACCGGAGGCAGGCGGGACTGGCCTTGCGTGCCCGGCCAGGTGTAATTGCGGCCGACGCAAAATACCCGGCCGACGGGGAAGCGCTGCTGGCTGCCGGCGACCGGCAAGGTCACAGGCAGATCGGGGGTAAAAACGTATTCGGTCATGTTCATCCTGGTACGGGTCCTGTAGGAAGCATCAGCGTACGGCGGCAGTCCTGGCTAAAGTTGGACGAATGCCGCCTCGTATTGGAGAAAAAAGCTTTTCTTGAATCAGCGGGCCTTGAGTTCGATGCGATACAGCCGGCCCAGAAGCAACGAGTAGGACAAGGTGCCCATCAGTGCTACACCCCCGATGAACCAGAAGGCCCAAGCGAAAGAGCCCGTCGTCTGGACAATGGCGCCAATCACGATCGGGGTGACGATCCCGCCAATGTTGGCGGCCAGGCTGGTCACCCCTCCCGTCAGGCCGATCAGTTCCTTGGGCGCGACTTCCGATACGGCTGCCCAGGATGAGGAGGCGATTCCCTGGGCGAAAAAGGCGATCGTCAGGATGGCAATGCAGATGACGTTCGAGTCGGTGAAATTCACCAGGACGATCGACATGCCCAGCATCGAACCGACCACCAGCGGCAATTTGCGCGCGAAGGACATAGAGTAGCCGCGGCGTATCAACAGGTCGGAGACGATCCCGGCAAGCAGAATGCCCACTGTGGCGCCAATGAACGGCAGCACGGCGAAGATCCCGGCCTTGATGGTGGTCAGTTGCCGTTCTTCGATCAGGTAGGTCGGGAACCAGGTGAGGAAGAAGTACAGCGCCGAGGTGCTGGCGAACTTGCCGATGCAGATCGCCCAGATTTGCCGGTAGCCGAACAGCTCGGCGATTTGGCGCCAGTTGAACCGGGTGCGCTCCTGGCTGCTCTTGACCAGGCCGCCACCGGATTCGATGTATTTCAGTTCTTCCTTGCTGACTTTCTTGCAGCTCAGTGGGTCGCGGTACAGGAACAACCAGATCACCCCGAACACGATGCCGAGCAATCCAGTGCTGTAGAACACATGGCGCCAGTCGAAGGTGGTTGCCAACCAGAGCAATGCGCCGGTGAACAGGGCGGTGCCGAGGTATTGGCCGCACACGTAAATGCTGCTGGCCATTCCGCGTTCGCGCGCCGGGAACCACACCGTCACCGCCCGGCTATTGGCCGGAAATGCCGGCGCTTCCATTGCACCGACGGCCAGGCGCAAGCCGAACAACGAGGCAAAACCCGTGGCAAAACCCTGGAGCACGGTGACTGTGGACCAACTGATCAGCGACACCCCATAGGTCAGCCGCGAGCCGAAGCGGTCGGCAATGAATCCGGCGGGCACCAGTGCGAGTGCGTAGGTCCAGGCGAACGCGGAAAAAATCAGGCCCATTTCGATCTTGTCCAGGCCCAGGTCCTTGGCCATGAACGGCGCCGCAATCGAGATGTTCACCCGGTCGATGTAGTTGATGATGGTTGCAATCAGCAGCAGCGACAGCATGAACCAGCGTCGACGGGTTGGCAGGCGCTGGGTGGGGGCGGCGTCACTGACGCCGGCCGTCGCCGTGGAGGTGGTGGAGTTGGACATGGATAGGCCTCGTTATTGTTAGAAGAATCGAGATTTCTGCGCGCAGCCGGGCCCAATACCCCAAGGTGGAGCAGTGCAATGCCTGGATGAGCTAAGCGGACAGCCGGGTGTCAGGTCTGCGGCGACACATTGCGCAGGGGGAAATCCGGGGAGGGGGCGGGTGGGTCAGTCAGGGAAAAAAGCAGGTTCATGAGGTGCGCACCAATTGATTGTTTTTGGAGGGGTCGGGCTGCATTGCCTGACACAGTGGTCGTACGACCTTCCAAAATCAACGGCGGCTTTAGATCGTTTTTTCTCTTGGAAACGCTGATCAATGCATCTGTCCAAGAACTTATTTTTGCGTGTTTTGTTTTTTAGTTTTTATAACTACATGTTTTTAAAGAATAAAAAATTGATTTTGTGATTTGTTTTTTTGGACAGGAAATTTTCCACACACCGATACAATTAATTCGTCGATACCCACGTCATCCTATGAGTTGTTGAAATAGGCCCGGTTTCACCGTCACAATCTCCCACGTCGCCGCGTCCCTTGCGGCGTGCCGACAAGCTGTCCAAATACCTGTCGAGGATGCCCAGGAGATGTCGTCACCGAGTCGAGTACCCACCTACGTCATGCAGCAGCGAAGTGAGTTGACGGACTTCTACATCCGCGACAAAAAGGGCCGGCGTGCCGAAACCAGCCCCCATCGCCACGAATACTTTCAGATTCAGATCAACCTGGGGGGCGACACCGTTCAGCACATCGGCAACGTCGAGCGCCCGTTCCCGCGCAACACGCTGGCGTTCATCCTGCCGCACCGCGTGCACGTGATTCCGCACCCTGCGGACAGCAATTTCATCGTGATCAATTTCTCCCAGACCTTCCTGTTGCCGCACTTGCAATGCGATCCGATGGATCTGGAAGAGGTGTCGATTCTGCTTGCGCCGGAGCTGTCGCCGTTCCGCTTCCAGGAGCATCTGGATTTCATTCTGGGTGATGAGGATTTCAGCAAAGTCTGCGCCTTGATCGAACAGATGCGCGTGCTCGATGAAAACCGTCAATTCGGCACCCGCGAAATGCTCAAGGGGTTGCTGCTGCAACTGGTGGGAAGTGTGTGCGCCTTGTATGCCGAGCCGCTCAAGCGGCTGGCCGAGGAGAATGCTGCCGAAGTCAGCCGGCGCGACGCGTTAAGCAGAATGTCCGAGTATTTGCGCAAGAACATTGCCGATCCGGACCTCAATCTGATCAAGGTGGCCGCCGCGACCTACCTTTCACCGACCTACCTGACGCACTGGTTGCGCAAGGAAGTCGGAAAGACCTTTACCGAGTTGGTGCTGGAGCGCAGGATGCATGCCGCTCGTAACTACCTGCTCAATGGCACGCGACCTGTGGGGGAGGTGGCGCGGCTGTGCGGATTTGCCGACGAAGCCTACTTTTCGCGGCGCTTTCGTCAGATCCATGGCCAGCCACCGGGGCAATTTCGACGCCAGCAACTCAATCCTGATACGCCGCAATCACCGTTGAACACGTGATGCGCGTGGCAAAAACGAAAAAACCCGCCATAAGGCGGGTTTTTTGATCTGGCTCCACGACCTGGACTCGAACCAGGGACCCAGTGATTAACAGTCACTTGCTCTACCAACTGAGCTATCGCGGAATGGCGTGTATGTTACTGATTCAAAAAGGGAAGTCAAGCGTCCGTTGGCAATTTGAGGCCGCCGGCGGGACAAACGGTGGTTTGGCAGCGATTGGCGGCCGGCTCAACCACCAAAGGTGATAGTGCCCATCATCAACTTGGCGTACAGCGCCGTGGCGGCCAGTTGCACCAGCCACAGGGCCAGGCCACCGAGGAATACGCCGGTGGCGACCTGCATCACCAGGCTTTTGGTGCGCTTGGCTTGGGGGCGGGGGATGAAGTCATCCAGATCGTCGCGATCATCGCGGTCGGCGCGCAGGTTGTCGTTTTTCATGGAGTCTCCGGGTTCTACACGAATCCCTGTAGGAGCGAGCTTGCTCGCGATTGCGATGTGTCAGTTATCAACAATGTTGAATTAAATACCGCGTCGCGAGCAAGCTCGCTCCTGCAGTTCCTATCTCGGACAAATAAAAAACGGGAAGCGCTCAGGCTTCCCGTTTTTTGTATCAGCGCGAGGTTCAGATCACCGCGACAATCGCCTTGGTGACGACATCGATGTTGCTCTGGTTCAGCGCAGCCACGCAGATGCGGCCGGTGTCCAGGGCGTAGATGCCGAATTCATTGCGCAGGCGGTGAACCTGTTCAACGGTAAGGCCCGAGTAGGAGAACATGCCACGCTGACGACCGACGAAGCTGAAGTCGCGTTGCGGGGCATTCTTGGCCAGCAGGTCAACCATCTGGTTGCGCATGCCTTTGATGCGCAGGCGCATCTCGGCCAGTTCGGCTTCCCACTGGGCGCGCAGTTCCGGGCTGTTCAGCACGGCGGCGACGATGCTCGCGCCATGGGTCGGCGGGTTGGAATAGTTGGTGCGGATCACGCGTTTGACCTGCGACAGCACGCGCGCGCTTTCTTCTTTCGATTCGCTGACGATCGACAGGGCGCCAACGCGCTCGCCGTACAACGAGAAGGATTTGGAGAACGAACTGGACACGAAGAAGGTCAGGCCCGATTCCGCGAACAGGCGCACGGCGGCCGCGTCTTCGTCGATGCCGTCGCCAAAGCCCTGATAGGCCATGTCGAGGAAAGGTACGTGACCTTTGGCCTTGACCACTTCCAGGACGTTTTTCCAGTCCGCCGGACTCAGGTCGACCCCCGTCGGGTTGTGGCAGCAGGCGTGCAGCACAACGATGGAACCGGATGGCAGAGCGTTCAGGTCTTCCAGCAGGCCAGCACGGTTGACGTCGTGGGTGGCCGCGTCGTAGTAGCGATAGTTCTGCACCGGGAAGCCAGCGGTTTCGAACAGCGCACGGTGGTTTTCCCAGCTTGGATCGCTGATCGCCACGACTGCGTTGGGCAGCAGTTGCTTGAGGAAGTCGGCACCGATTTTCAGGGCGCCGGTACCGCCTACGGCTTGGGTGGTGACAACGCGGCCAGCGGCGAGCAGTGGCGAGTCATTACCAAACAGCAGCTTTTGCACGGCCTGGTCATAGGCGGCAATACCGTCGATCGGCAGGTACCCACGAGAAGCGTGTTGAGCGACGCGAATCGTCTCGGCTTCGACAACGGCGCGCAGGAGTGGAATTCGCCCCTCCTCGTTGCAATAAACACCGACCCCCAGATTGACCTTGCTGGTACGGGTATCGGCATTGAATGCTTCGTTGAGGCCCAGGATTGGATCGCGTGGTGCCATTTCGACAGCGGAGAACAGGCTCATTTTTGCGGCGGCTCTGAATGGAGTGTGGAGGGACGTGTCGCGCTCCAGCCGAATGCACTAGAGCGGTGCACAAACGGGGAGCTAGTATAGAGGCCATCGGCGAGTGCTGGCGACAGCCCATTCGGCTTTTAACGTAAGTTTTTCCGATTATTTTTCGACCGTTAGTCGATTGGCCGCGTCAGAGTCTTTATGGGATGTAGGACGTTTGCCTTGAAAGAGCCGGCAATCGACTCCACATTGAGCCCAATCCAGTTTTTTCCTCGGGCGGCTTCGGTCGTTTGCGGTCTTTTTCGTTGCTGTCCGGTTTGCCCGGACCGGCGCGACCCAGGGGTATTTCATGTCTGAATTCCAGCTAGTCACCCGCTTCGAGCCCGCCGGCGACCAGCCGGAAGCCATTCGCCTGATGGTCGAGGGCATCGAGGCAGGTTTGGCGCACCAGACGCTGCTCGGCGTAACCGGTTCCGGCAAGACGTTCAGCATTGCCAACGTGATCGCCCAGGTGCAGCGCCCGACATTGGTCCTGGCGCCGAACAAGACCCTGGCCGCGCAGTTGTACGGCGAATTCAAGGCCTTTTTCCCCAACAACGCTGTCGAGTATTTCGTTTCCTACTACGACTACTACCAGCCCGAAGCCTATGTGCCGTCCTCGGACACCTTCATCGAGAAAGACGCCTCGATCAACGACCACATCGAGCAGATGCGCCTGTCCGCCACCAAGGCGTTGCTGGAGCGCAAGGACGCCATCATCGTCACCACCGTGTCCTGCATCTACGGTCTGGGCAGCCCGGAAACCTACCTGAAAATGGTGCTGCACGTGGATCGTGGCGACAAGCTCGATCAACGCGCCTTGTTGCGCCGTCTTGCCGACTTGCAATACACCCGCAACGACATGGATTTTGCCCAGTGCGACCTTCCGCGTGCGGGGTGATGTGATCGACATTCACCCGGCTGAATCGGATTTCGAAGCGATTCGCATCGAGTTGTTCGACGACGAGGTGGAGAACATTTCGGCGTTCGATCCGCTGACCGGCGAGGTCCTGCGCAAGCTTCCACGTTTCACCTTTTACCCGAAAAGCCACTACGTCACGCCCCGGGAAACCCTGCTCGATGCGGTCGAGGGCATCAAGGTCGAGTTGCAGGAGCGCCTGGAATACCTGCGTTCGAACAACAAGCTGGTGGAAGCCCAGCGCCTTGAGCAGCGCACGCGTTTCGACCTGGAGATGATCCTCGAACTGGGTTACTGCAACGGCATCGAAAACTACTCGCGCTACCTATCCGGACGGCCGGCCGGCGCTGCACCACCGACGCTCTACGACTATTTACCCGCCGACGCCTTGCTGGTGATCGACGAATCCCACGTCAGCGTGCCGCAGGTCGGCGCCATGTATAAGGGCGACCGCTCACGCAAGGAGACGCTGGTGGAGTACGGCTTTCGCCTGCCGTCGGCGCTGGACAACCGGCCAATGCGTTTCGACGAATGGGAAGGGGTGAGCCCGCAGACCATTTTCGTTTCGGCCACACCGGGCAATTACGAGGCAGAACACGCCGGACGCGTCATTGACATGGTGGTGCGCCCCACTGGCCTGGTGGACCCACAGATCGAGATCCGCCCGGCCCTGACCCAGGTCGACGACCTGCTCTCGGAAATCAACAAGCGTGTCGCTGTTGAAGAGCGTGTGCTGGTGACCACGCTGACCAAGCGCATGGCCGAGGACCTGACTGATTACCTGGCCGATCACGGTGTGCGCGTGCGCTACTTGCACTCGGACATCGACACGGTGGAGCGCGTTGAAATTATCCGTGACCTGCGCCTGGGTACCTTCGATGTGCTGGTAGGCATCAACCTGCTGCGCGAAGGTCTGGACATGCCCGAGGTGTCGCTGGTGGCGATCCTCGATGCGGACAAAGAGGGCTTTCTGCGCTCGGAGCGCTCGCTGATCCAGACCATTGGTCGAGCGGCGCGTAACCTCAATGGCCGGGCAATCCTGTATGCCGACCGGATCACCGGTTCCATGGAGCGTGCGATTGGCGAGACCGAGCGTCGGCGGGACAAGCAGATCGCTTTCAACCTGGCCAACGGCATCGTCCCCAAAGGGGTGATAAAAGACGTTGCCGACATCATGGAAGGCGCCACCGTGCCGGGTTCGCGCAGCAAGAAGCGCAAGGGCATGGCCAAGGCGGCCGAAGAGAGCGCCAAGTACGAAGCCGAGCTGCGTTCGCCGGGCGAGATCGCCAAGCGGATCAAGGCGCTGGAAGAGAAGATGTATCAGTTGGCTCGGGACCTTGAGTTCGAAGCAGCGGCGCAGATGCGCGATGAGATTGCCAAATTGCGCGAGCGCCTCATCACCGTCTGAGTTCCAAGTCGTTCCTGCTGGCCTCATCGCGGGCAAGCCCGCTCCTACAAGGATTTTGTGCGCACCACAGAGCCCTGTAGGAGCGAGCTTGCTCGCGATGAGGCCGGTAAAGGCACCTCAAAACTCAATGCGCCTCCCCAGCCTTGAGCCCCACCGGCAACTTCTTCGTCAACAACACCGCCACCATGCTGATTCCCAGCGCAATCCCCACAAAGTGAAACGCATCGTTGTAAGCCATGATCGACGCCTGCTGGTGGGCGATCTCACTTAGCTTGCCCAATGCTGCCGTTTCACTACCAAAGCGGTCGGTCAATGAAGCGAGCCGCTCGGCCACCTGCGGGTTGGTCGGCACGATCGCTTCACGCAGATAATCGAAGTAGGTCTTGGTCCGCGCATCCAGCAAGGTGGCGAGGAGGGCAATGCCGATGGCGCCTCCGAGGTTGCGCAGGATGTTGAACAGGCTCGACGCCGACCCCGCGTCCTGCGGCAGGATGTAGGCAGTGGCGATCAGCGAGATGGTCACCATGATCAGCGGCTGGCCAAGGGCGCGGATGATCTGGATCTGATTGAACTGCGGCCCGGCGAAGTCGGGGTTCAGCACGCCCGAGGAAAAACTCGCCAGTCCGAACAGGCCGAAACCCACGGTGCACAGCCATTTTGGCGACACGTATTTCATCAGTTTGGGCACCAGCGGGATCAGGAACAACTGCGGCACGCCCATCCACATGATCACCTCGCCGATCTGCAGGGCGTTGTAGTTCTGGATCTGCGCCAGGTACAGCGGTAGCAAATAGATCGATCCGTACAGCCCCACGCCCATGCCAACGCTGGAAATGCTCGACAATCCAAAGTTGCGATTGCCGAGGATGCCCAGATTGATCAGCGGATTGGGTTTGGAAAACTGTACGATCACAAAGGTGATCAGGCTGACCAGGGCGATGCTGCCGAGAGTGACGATCAGGGTCGATTCGAGCCAGTCCTTGCGATGACCCTCCTCGAGAAATACCTGCAAACAGCCAAGGCCGACGCCAAGGGTGACGATACCGGCGTAATCGGTACTTTTCAGTAATTCCCAATGTGCCTCTTTCTTCTCCAGTCCATACATCAGGCCGGCAATCATGATCAGCCCCGGGGGTATGTTGATATAGAAGATGTACTCCCAACCCCAGTTTTCCGTGAGCCAGCCACCGAGTGTCGGGCCGATGGAGGGGGCGAACGTGGCGGTCATGGCAAACATCGCCATGCCTTTGGCTCGGTGATGTTCAGGCAGTTTGATCAGCGTCAGGGTGAACGCCAGCGGGATCAGTGCACCGCCGGTGAAACCTTGCAGGGCGCGGAACACGATCATGCTCTCCAGGCTCCAGGCCAGGGAGCAAAGCAGCGAAGCGACGAGAAACCCCAGCGACACCCAAACGGCCAGGCGCCGTGCCGATAGCAACTGCACCAGCCACGCCGTCAGCGGAATCATGATGATTTCCGCCACCAGGTAAGACGTGGAAATCCACGAGCCTTCTTCCAGAGTCGCCGACAGCGCGCCCTGGATGTCCTTGAGCGACGAATTGGTGATCTGGATATCGAGCACTGCCATGAACGCGCCGAGCATCACGCTCATGACCGCAATCCAGTCCCGCCGAGTCGGTTCGCCGACCGGGCGGATCAGTTGATCACCGGCCATCGATCGGGGCGTCTTTGATATTCACTGTCGCGGTAACCGACATGCCCGGGCGGATCTTGCCGCGCAGCGGGTTATCGGCGGCGAAGGTCAGTTTTACCGGAATTCGTTGTACGACTTTGGTGAAGTTGCCCGTGGCATTATCCGGCGGCAACAGGCTGAACTGCGCGCCCGAGGCCGCGAACAGGCTGTCGACCCGTGCCTGGATGGGCGTGTCGCTGTAAGCATCGAAAGTCAGCTCGGCTTTCTGGCCAGGCTGCATGTGACCGATCTGGGTTTCCTTGAAGTTGGCTTGAATCCAGATGTCCTGGTCCGGGACGATTGACAATAAATAAGCGCCGGCCTGCACGAATTGGCCATTACGTGCAGCGCGCTGGCCGATCAGGCCACTGATCGGTGCGTGGATTTCGCTGCGCGTCAGGTTCAGTTCGGCCTGGGCCAGGTCGGTCCGGGCATTGGCGATCATGGCGTCGAGGCGCTTGATTTCGGCCGTCAGCGAATCGACCTGCTGGCGCTGGCTTTGCGCATCGGCCTGGGCCTTGCTCACCTGCGAGCGAGCGATGTGGTTGTCGGCGGAAAGGGTGGTGACCCGTTCTTCGGAGACATAACCCGGTTTACGCAGGGCCTGGGCGCGAGACAGGTCGATTTGCGAGCGGCCAAGGCTGGCCTGGCTGGACGCCACCTGCGCATCGCTGGCGGCGATCAGGCTGGCCTGCTGGGTCAGCTTGCTTTGCGCTTGCAGGCGTTCGGCCTGGCGCGTGGCGAGCGCGGCGTTGGCGCGGTCGACGGCGAGCTGGAAGTCATCGCTCTCGAGCTTGATCAGCAGTTGCCCTTTTTCGACGTGCTGGTTGTCCTGCACCAGCACCTGTTCGATGCGCGCACCCAATTGACTTGAGACACGGGTGATCTCGCCCTGGACATAGGCGTTGTCGGTGCTTTCATAAAAACGTCCCTTGAAAAACCAATGAGCAAAAAAGCCCCCGGCAATCAGCAGGACGATCAACAGGAAACTGAACAGGCGACGCTTGAGTTGGGCAGGCATGGGGCAAACTGTAGTCGAGTAATTGTAAGGAAATTTATCAGCAGGCGAATTTGGCATACAGCCAATAGTGGGTAAATGCCATCGGGTGATAATCGGTCATTCATCGAGGCCAAGACCCCTTGCAGACGCAAACTTGGCTTAAATGCCCTGCTCACTGGAGCCGGGCGGGCAACGCCTGTTAACATTCGCCCTTTGTTTCATCTTCATTTCGAGACTTGCCATGACCACCGTCCGCACGCGCATCGCGCCATCGCCTACCGGGGACCCCCACGTAGGTACCGCTTACATTGCTCTGTTCAACTACTGCTTTGCCAAGCAGCATGGCGGCGAGTTCATCCTGCGGATCGAGGACACCGATCAGTTACGTTCGACCCGCGAGTCCGAACAGCAGATCTTTGACGCCCTGCGATGGCTGGGTATCGACTGGAGCGAAGGCCCGGACGTTGGCGGCCCGCACGGCCCATACCGGCAGAGCGAGCGTGGCGATATCTACCAGAAGTATTGCCAGCAACTGGTCGACATGGGTCACGCGTTCCCGTGCTTCTGCACCGCCGAAGAACTGGACCAGATGCGTGCCGAACAAATGGCTCGCGGCGAAACCCCGCGTTACGATGGTCGTGCGCTGCTGCTGTCCAAGGAAGAAGTCGTCCGTCGCCTGGCGGCCGGCGAGCCGCACGTGATCCGCATGAAGGTGCCGAGCGAAGGCGTGTGTGTGGTGCCGGACATGCTGCGTGGCGATGTCGAGATCCCGTGGGATCGCATGGACATGCAAGTGCTGATGAAGACCGACGGTCTGCCGACGTATTTCCTGGCCAACGTGGTCGACGACCATCTGATGGGCATTACCCATGTGCTGCGTGGTGAGGAATGGCTGCCATCGGCGCCGAAACTGATTTTGCTGTACGAATACTTCGGCTGGGAACAACCGCAGTTGTGCTACATGCCGCTGCTGCGTAACCCGGACAAGAGCAAGCTGTCCAAGCGCAAGAATCCGACGTCGGTGACATTCTACGAGCGCATGGGGTTCATGCCTGAAGCCATGCTCAACTACCTGGGACGCATGGGTTGGTCGATGCCGGACGAGCGCGAGAAGTTCTCGTTGCAGGAAATGGTCGACCACTTCGACCTGAGTCGGGTGTCCCTGGGCGGGCCGATCTTCGACATCGAGAAACTGTCATGGCTCAACGGCCAGTGGTTGCGCGACCTGCCGGTGGAAGAGTTCGCCAGTCGCCTGCAGACCTGGGCGCTGAACCCCGAATACATGATGAAAATCGCGCCCCACGTCCAGGGGCGTGTGGAAACTTTCAGCCAGGTTGCACCGCTGGCCGGCTTCTTCTTTGCCGGTGGCGTCAATCCGGATGCCAAGCTGTTCGAGTCCAAGAAATTGTCGGGCGATCAGGTCCGTCAGTTGATGCAGTTGATCCTGTGGAAACTGGAAAGCCTGCGTCAGTGGGAGAAGGACAGCATCACCGCGACGATCCAGGCGGTGGTCGAATCCCTGGAATTGAAGTTGCGCGACGCCATGCCGCTGATGTTTGCCGCCATTACGGGGCAAGCGAGCTCGGTGTCGGTGCTCGATGCCATGGAGATCCTGGGTCCGGATCTCACGCGTTTCCGCCTGCGTCAGGCCATCGATCTGCTCGGTGGCGTGTCGAAAAAGGAAAACAAGGAGTGGGAAAAACTGCTGGGTAACATCGCCTGATCCAGGGCGTGCTTCTGTAGCTGCTGCCGGAGGCGGTGGCTACAGGAGCGCAAATGCCCCGCATTTACGGGGCAGGGCGGTAAGTGATTGTTATGGCGGAAAATTTTTTTGAAAATTGTTGAAAATAAGTTTGACAGGTTTCCGAAGCGCCATTAAGATTCGCCCCGTCCTCAGCGATGAGGGGCTATAGCTCAGCTGGGAGAGCGCCTGCATGGCATGCAGGAGGTCAGCGGTTCGATCCCGCTTAGCTCCACCAATTTACACTTCAAGGTCTGGCCACACCGGCCTTGAAGCGATCAGCACTCAGCACTGATCAGTTGTAAAGAAGGGTTTGCGTCCCCTTCGTCTAGTGGCCTAGGACACCGCCCTTTCACGGCGGTAACAGGGGTTCGAGTCCCCTAGGGGACGCCAGTTTTACACAAGCGATGTTGCAAGATGTCGCTGCGCCGCGAGGCGAAAAATCCGGGGCTATAGCTCAGCTGGGAGAGCGCCTGCATGGCATGCAGGAGGTCAGCGGTTCGATCCCGCTTAGCTCCACCAATTTTACACTTCAAGGTCTGGCCACACCGGCCTCGAAGCGATCAGCACTCAGCACTGATCAGTTGTATAGAAGGTTTTGCGTCCCCTTCGTCTAGTGGCCTAGGACACCGCCCTTTCACGGCGGTAACAGGGGTTCGAGTCCCCTAGGGGACGCCACGATTACCCGCTCTGCGGGATTTATAAGGGTCATTCAATTATTGAATGGCCCTTTTGTTTGTCTGGCGTTTGGCCAAATTCCCTTATTTTCTTCAAACTGTGCATCTGACCGGCGGTCACATTCTTGACTTGCAGAATATTATTATGAGAATAATATTCTAGTCGTAATATTTGGAGGCAGCGATGAACGACAAGAAAGCTCAAACCCGCGAACGCATTCTCAAGGCCGCCAGTGCAGCGCTGATCCAGCGTGGCCCGGCCGAACCGAGCGTGGGCGAAGTGATGGGGGCGGCCGGCCTGACGGTGGGTGGCTTCTATGCGCACTTCGAAAGCAAGGACGCCATGATGCTGGAAGCGTTCAAGCAACTGCTCGGCCACCGCCGTGGACTGATCGCCGACATGGATGCGGATTTGACCGGCGAAGAGCGTCGCGCACTGGTGGCGGCCTTCTACCTGTCACGCAAACATCGCGACTCCTCGGACTCAGCCTGCCCGATCCCGGCCTCGGTCGGCGAGTTGGGGCGCTTGCCCGAGTCGTTTCGTGTGGCGCTGAACGAGCACGTGGAGCTGATGGTCGCGCAACTGGCGGCCAGCCCGGAAGACACCGACAAGGCGTTGGCCGATATGGCGCTGATGGTCGGTGGTCTGGCCCTGGCAAGGGCGCTGGGGCCAGGAGAATTGTCCGATCGATTGCTGCGTGCCGCCAAGTCGGCGGTGCTATGACCTGAAGGCATTGGCCTGGGGAGTGAGAGCGATGAGCGCGTTAAAGTGGGTTCGTGGCGTTAATGGCACCTTGGGCTGGTTTGCACCGAAGCTGGTTGCGGCGAAAATGCGACTGGCATTCATGACACCGCGGGAACTGCCGCCGCGCGATTGGGAATTGCCGATGTTGGCGAAATCCGAACGCATCACCTTGCGGTTCGGCCTCTCCGCCTTGCGCTGGGGTCAAGGTCCGGCGGTGTTGCTGATGCATGGGTGGGAAGGGCGGCCGACGCAGTTTGCCAGCCTCATCAGTGCTCTGGTCGACGCCGGCTACAGTGTCGTGGCGCTGGATGGTCCTGGTCACGGTCGCTCACCTGGTCGTGAAGCCAACGTCATGCTGTTCGCCCGCGCCATGCTCGAGGCGGCCGCCGAGTTACCACCCCTGCAAGCCGTCATCGGCCATTCCATGGGCGGCGCGAGTGCCATGCTGGCGGTCCAGTTGGGGTTGCGCACCGAGACCCTGGTCACCATTGCCGCGCCGGCGCGAATTCTTGGCGTGCTGCGCGGTTTTGCCCGTTGCGTGCGGCTGCCGCCGAAAGCCCGCTCTGCGTTCATTCGTCAGGTTGAAAAGGACGTGGGGATGCGCGCGGCGGCGCTGGATGTCGCACGCTATCAGCTCGACATGCCTGGCCTGATCGTTCACGCCGAAGACGACCGCCTGGTCTCGGTCAAGGAATCCCAACTGATCCACGATGCCTGGTTCGACAGCCGTTTGTTGCGGCTGGCCGAAGGAGGGCACCAGCGAGTGCTGGCCGACCCGCGTGTGATTGATGGTGTGTTATCACTGCTGGCCGGTCGCAGCCTGCAATCACGCCAATCGGCCTGAGCATCCGTTACACTGCCCCGGTCGCATTAATCTGACCGGGAGTGGGCATGGGCTGGGATCGGGCAACGCCATTTATCATCGATCTGGAAGTGGGTGCCGAGGACATCGATGGCCTGGGGCACGCCAATAACGCGGTGTACGTGACCTGGCTCGAACGCTGTGCCTGGCGTCACTCCCAGCGGCTGGGGCTGGATCTGGTTGAATACCGGCGGCTGGACAGGGCGATGGCCGTGGTGCGCCACGAGATCGATTACCTGGCGGCGGCCTACGAGGGCGATCAGTTGCAATTGGCGACCTGGATCGTCGATTGGGACCAGCGCCTGAAAATGACCCGGCACTTCCAGCTCAAGCGTCCAAGCGACAACGCCACGCTGCTGCGTGCGCAGACCACCTTTGTGTGCATCGAGCTCTCCACGGGGCGACCCAAGCGCATGCCGGCCGAGTTCATCGAAGGTTATGGCCCGGCCTTGATCCTACCGCCGCCACACCCCCTGTAGGAGCGAGCTTGCTCGCGATGGCGGTGTGTCAGCCAGCATGATTCCAACTGACACACCACCATCGCGAGCAAGCTCGCTCATACAGGTTCAAGTGCAGTTTTTGGATGTAATCCAGTAAACTGCCGCACGTTTTTCCTCGAGTGTGTTTTCCATGCAAATTGCCTTGGCACCCATGGAGGGGTTGGTCGACAACATCCTGCGTGACGTGCTGACCCGCGTCGGCGGTATCGACTGGTGCGTGACTGAGTTCATCCGCATCAACGACCAGTTGCTGACCCCGGCCTATTTCCACAAGTTTGGCCCCGAGCTGCTGACCGGTGCGCGTACCGCCGCTGGCGTGCCTCTGCGTGTGCAACTGCTGGGATCGGACCCTGTGTGCCTGGCGGAAAACGCAGCACTGGCTTGTGAGTTGGGCTCTGAAGTCATCGACCTGAACTTCGGCTGCCCCGCCAAGACCGTCAACAAGTCCCGGGGCGGGGCCGTGCTGCTCAAGGAGCCCGAGTTGCTCAATCGGATTGTCGAGCATGTCCGTCGGGCGGTACCGGCGCACATTCCGGTCACCGCGAAAATGCGCCTGGGTTTCGACAGCCCGGACGGTTCGCTGGTCTGTGCCACGGCGCTGGCCGAAGGCGGCGCAGAACACATCGTCGTGCACGCCCGGACCAAGACCGATGGTTACAAGCCCCCGGCACACTGGGAATGGATCCCGCGGGTGCAGGACGTGGTCAAGGTGCCAGTGTTCGCCAATGGCGACATCTGGAGCGTCGAAGACTGGCGCCGTTGCCGGGAAATCAGCGGTGTGGAAGACATCATGCTCGGTCGCGGTCTGGTTTCGCGCCCCGACCTGGGCCGGCAGATCATGGCCGCCCGCGCAGGCGAGGAGGTGGTCGAAATGACCTGGGCCGAGCTGCTGCCGCTGATCCAGGACTTCTGGCTGCAAGCCAAGGCGCAGATGACACCCCGTCAGTCGCCGGGTCGCCTGAAGCAATGGCTGGCCATGCTGACGCGCAATTACCCTGAAGCGGTGGAGCTATTCACGGTGCTGCGCCGCGAAACGGAGCCGGATCAGGTTTCGCGTTTGCTCGGGGTGCCTGAGGCTGCCTGAAAAATTTTGCAAAAAATTCTGAAAAACCTCTCTTGAAATGCAATCAGCGGTCCCTATCTAAGGGGTACGCGATGCCGAATTCGGGTCGCGGAGACACAAAAACTTGCTGATTGTTTTCAGGAGATTTGAATCATGACTACTGCATTTTCTCTCGCGCCTCTGTTCCGTTCCTCGGTTGGTTTCGACCGTTTCAACGACCTGTTCGAAACCGCCCTGCGCAACGAGCCAGGCAGCTCTTACCCTCCCTACAACGTGGAAAAACGCGGTGACGATCAGTACCGCATCGTCGTGGCGGCGGCCGGATTCCAGGAAGAAGACCTGGACCTGCAAGTCGAGAAGGGTGTGCTGACCATCAGTGGCGGCAAACGCGATGCAACCGAGGGCGTGACCTTCCTGCATCAGGGCATCGCCCAACGTGCTTTCAAGCTGTCCTTCCGCCTGGCCGACCACATCGAAATCAAGGCTGCGGACCTGCGTAACGGTCTGCTCAGCATTGACCTGCTGCGCGTCGTTCCGGAAGAGGCGAAAGCCAAACGCATCCCGATCAACGGGGAGCAAAAACCGGCTTTGCAACACTAAGGCCGAGCAGTGAAAAAGGGCGCCGAATGGCGCCCTTTTTTGTGCACAGGTGGTTAACGCTGGCCGATCGTCTGCGCGTTCACGGCGCGCGGATGGCGAGACGAAAACAGCAGCCCGCCGGCGATTTGCCAGATCACCGCAAACGCGCCGATCAGGAACACGATGTCGCCGAAGGTGCGGATCCAGCGCAAGGTTTGCAGCAGATCCTGTTGCATGAACTCCTCGCTGCGGGCGTACCACAGGCCTTGGCTGGCACTGGCGTAGAACTGCAGGATGCCGACTGGCAGCAGGCTGGTGAAAATCATCAGCGCCAGGCCGCCGTTAAGCCACCAGAAGCCCGTGCGCATCAGGCGATCATTGAACTCGAGGTTTGGCCGCAGGTAACGCAGGATCAACAGGCAGAAGCCCAGTGCCAGCGAGCCGTAAACTCCGAACAACGCGGCGTGCGCATGCAGTGGCGTGGTGTTCAGGCCCTGGATGTAATAGAGCGAGATCGGTGGGTTGATCAGGAAGCCAAACACGCCGGCACCCAACATGTTCCAGAACGCCGTGGCGATGAAGAACTGCAATGGCCAGCGAATCCGCGCCATCCATTGCGCACGCTCTTTCAGGCGCCAGTTTTCCCAGGCTTCATAACCCAGCAGGATCAGGGGGACCACTTCCAGTGCGCTGAAGGTCGCGCCCACCGCCATCACCGGTGTGGTGGTGCCGGCAAAATAAATGTGGTGGAAGGTGCCGGGAACGCCGCCAAGCATGAACAGCGAAGCCGAGCCCAGGGTCGCGGTAGTTGCCAGCCGTTTCGATACCAGACCCATGCTGGTAAAGATGAAGGCCAGCGCAGTAGTGGCGAACACTTCGAAGAAGCCTTCAACCCACAGGTGGACCACCCACCAGCGCCAGTATTCCATGACCGACAGGTTGGTGCGCTCGCCGTAGAACAGGCCCGCGCCATAGAACAGCCCAATGGCGATCACCGAGCAGGCCAGTAACGCCAGCAGGTTTTTATCGCCCGGTTGGCGCAGGGCAGGCACCATCGCGCGCAACATCAGCACCAGCCAGAACACGATGCCGGCGAACTTGGCGATCTGCCACAGACGCCCCAGGTCCACGTATTCGTAACCCTGATGGCCGAGCCAGAAACTCCACTCGGCGGGCATCAGTTGCGCGATGGCGAGGAAGTTGCCGGTGTACGAGCCGACCACCACCAGCACCAGTGCCCAGAACAGCACATCGACCCCGAGCTTCTGGTATTTGGGGTCTTTGCCGCCATTGATGAAGGGTGCCAGGAACAGCCCCGCCGCGAGGAAGCCCGTGGCGATCCAGAACATCGCGCTCTGCAGGTGCCAGGTCCGGGTCAGCGAGTAAGGGAACCACTTCGACAAGGGCAGGCCGTAGAAATCCTGGCCCTCGACCGTGTAGTGCGCGGTCACGCCACCCATCAGCACCTGGAAGCCGAACAGCGCGCCCACCAGCAACAAATATTTGCCCAGGGCCTTTTGCGATGGCGTCAGTTTGATCAGGCTCAACGGGTCCTGCGCAGGAACCGTGGGTTCGCCTTCTTCGTGCTTGCGCAGGAATGCCCAGCCCCAGACCAGGAAACCGATGCCGGCCAGCAGTACGACGATGCTCACAATCGACCAGACCATGTTCTCGGCTGTGGGATTGTTGTCGATCAACGGCTCGTGCGGCCAGTTGTTGGTGTAGGTCGCGGCCTGGCCGTCACGCTCGGTGGCGGCCGCCCAGGCGGTCCAGAAGAAGAACTGCGTCAATTGCTCGCGCCGGGCGGCGTCCGGCAGGGTGTTCTCTTTCATCGCGAAGCTTTCACGGCTGCCATGCAACGATGGATCGTTGCTGAACAGGGCGTGGTAGTAGGCAGCGGTTTTCGCGATGGCCTGGATGCGTCGCTCACTGAGCACAAGCGTGCCATTCACCAACCGGTTGCCGCGATACTCGCGCTTGAGTTGGTGGCGCAACAGCGCCTGCTGGTCATCATCGATCTGGCTGTAGGCCTTGCCGAAACGCTGTTGCGCCCCCAGGTCCAGCCAGGCGAGCAATTCGCGATGCAGCCAGTCGGCGGTCCAGTCGGGCGCCTGGTAGGCACCGTGACCCCAGATCGAGCCCACCTGCATGCCGCCGATACTCTGCCAGGCGGTCTGGCCGTCGAGGATGTCGTCGGCGCGAAACAGCGTGGTGCCATCGACGCTCTGCACCTGTTCGGGGATCGGTGGAGCCTGTCGGTAGATCTCGCGACCGAACCAGCCCAGCAGGCAGAACGTCACGCCAAGGACGCCTATCAGCGACCACCATAATTTGCGGTATTCACCCATGGAGCACCTCCATCTGAACGGGGTTGTGTGGGGGTCGCGGCAGCGTCATCGCTGTCGGATCGGTGTCGCGGTGCATATCAGCTCCTTGATGTTGACGTTCGGCATTTGGGCGTAGCCCTATCAAGACTCGTGCCGAACGCAATGACCAGGTTTTACGGGCCGGACTGCCAGTCTGTAGTCCAAATGACTCGTTACGGTTGCGGTCACATTGACTGCATCGTGGTCGTTATGACCTACAAAAAAAGCGCCCGCATAACCGGTATGCGGGCGCAAAAAACCGGCCCTGTGATCGGGAAGGGTGGGCCGGGGTATTGCAGGGAGGGCGATCGACTGTTGGCGATCAGTCAGTGGCGGTGCGGGGGAGGCACGCCGCCGACGTGGGATTAAATCTACGGGGTGGGCGGTGCGGCGTCATTTGTACGCAGGGTCAGTGGCGTCATGTGTAGGTTTGAGGGATTCATACGCAGGTATGGGCGCAGGCCAAACTTTCCTGTAGGAGCGAGCTTGCTCGCGATGGTGGTGTGTCAGTTGGAATCATGCTGGCTGACACACCGCCATCGCGAGCAAGCTCGCTTCTACAGGGTTTAGCGCAACAACCGCTCGAACGCCTCCACCGGCAACGGCTGGCTATGCAGGTAGCCTTGATACAGGTGGCAACCCAGCCCCTGTAAAAACTGCAGCTGCTCCGGCGTTTCGACACCTTCTGCAATGACCTTCAATTCCAGGCTGCGGGCCATGGCGACGATGGCGCGGATGATCTCGGCGTCGTTGGGGTCGGTGGTGGCGTCGCGGATGAACGACTGGTCGATTTTCAGGGTGTCCACCGGCAGGCGCTTGAGGTAGGTCAGCGAGGAGTAACCGGTGCCGAAGTCATCCATGGCAAAGCTGACGCCGAGTTTTTTCAGTCGGCGCATTTTGCTGATGGTGTCTTCCAGGTTCTGGATGACGATGCCTTCAGTGATTTCCAGTTTCAGCATCGAGTAGGGCAGGTTGTGACTGGTCAGGCTGTGCTCGATACGCTCGACGAAGTCATTCTGGCGGAACTGCCGTGGGCTGATATTCACGCACAGGCTGAACTGCAAGGGGTTGACCAGGCCCTTGGCAATCAATTGCCGGAAGGCATTGCACGCTTCGTCGACGATCCAGGTGCCGACTTCGAGGATCAGGCCGCTGTCTTCCAGCACCTTGATGAATTCGGCGGGGGACTGCGCACCCAGTTCCGGGTGATTCCAGCGCACCAGTGCTTCTGCACCGACGATGCGATTGTCACGCGCGTCGACCTGGGGCTGGAAATGCACATCGAATTCGCCCCGGGAAAGGGCCAGGCGCAAGTCGGTTTCCATGCGCAGGCGTTCACTGGCAGCCTTCTGCATGGTGTTGTGATACATCTGCGCGGTGTTGCGCCCTGAATCCTTGGCCCGATACAACGCGATGTCCGCGCGCTTGAGCAGATCGGTCGGGGTCGAGCCGTGATCGGGGATCAGCGCGATGCCGATGCTTGGCGTGACTTGCAGTCGCTGGCCGTCGAGGAACATCGGTTCCGACAGCAGTTCGCGCATGGTATCGGCCAGCTCGCGGACCTGGGCCGAGACTTCATTGCGCGTGCCTTCGAGGCCACTGAGCAGCACCACGAATTCATCGCCACCCAGGCGCGCAACGGTGTCCTCCATGCGCACGCTGGCTTCCAGGCGCGCGGTGATAATTTTCAGTACCGTATCGCCAACCGGATGACCCAGTGAGTCGTTGATGTGCTTGAAGTGGTCAAGGTCGAGGAACATCAGCGCCCCGCGCAGGTTGTGGCGCTTGAGCAGGGCGATCTGTTGGCTCAGGCGGTCCATCAGCAACGCGCGGTTCGGCAGGTTGGTCAACGGGTCGTGATAGGCCAGGTGCCGGATCTGCGCCTCGGCATTTTTCAGCAGGCTGACGTCGCGAGCGGTCAGCAGCAGGCAGGCCGTTTCGTTGAGGGTGATCGGTTCCACCGAAACCTCGACCGTGAGCAGTTCGCCGCGCTTGTTGCGCCCGAGCATTTCCTGGTGGTGTACCCGGCCCTTGATCTGCAATTCGGCGAGCAGCGCCGAGCGTTGTTTTTCTTCGGCCCAGATACCGACCTGGTACACCGTGCGGCCGACCACCTCATCGGAGCGGTAGCCGGTCAGGCGACAGAAACCGTCGTTGACCTCCAGATAACGCCCGGTATCGCGTTCGGTAATGGTGATGGCATCAGGGCTGGAATGAAACGCCTTGGCGAATTTCTCTTCGCTGGCCTTGAGCGCCGCTTCCGAGCGTTGCTGCTGGGTGATGTCGCGCAACGTGGTGACGATGCAGGGCTGGTCGCCGACACTGATCTGGCGGCTGGAAATCACGCACGTCAATGACTGGCCGTTTTTATGCCTGACCAGGATGGCCACGTTGTTCAGGCCCTGTTCGCGGACCACTTGTTCGATCCGTCGCTGACTCTGGCTCGAGGCGTCCCACAGGCCGATTTCGTCGGCGCTGCGCCCAATCACCTCGGCCGTGCTCCAGCCAAAGGTCTGGGTGAAACTGGAGTTGATCTCGATGAATTGGCCGGTGTCCTGGCGGGTGACGCAGATCGGGTCCGGGCTGACCTGAAACAGGGTGGCGAACTTCTCTTCAGAGGTGATGAGCTTCTGTTCGCGCTCAACCTGATCGGTGATGTCCAGCAAGGTGCCTGCCATGCGCAGAGGCGCGCCGTTTTCATCGCGGTAGAGGCGGGCGCGGCTTTCCAGGTAGCGCGATGAACCGTCCTCGAGTTGCACGCGGTAGGTCAGTTGATAGTTGCCGGCCGGGCCTTCGCGCAGGCTGCGATAGGCGTCGCGCATGCTGTCACGTTCCTCGCCGGGCACGCCTTCGAAAAAATCCTCGAACGATTCATGGAAGGGTTTGGCTTCCAGTCCGTGCAATTGCGCGGCCCGCGCCGAGCCGTAAAGCATGCCGCTGGGAATGTGCCAGTCCCAGGTGCCCAGTTGCGCCGAATCCAGCGCCAGGTCAAGGCGTTCCTGGCTGTCTTTCAAGGCGAGTTCGGCCGCCTTGCGCTCGGTGGTGTCGAGGAAGGTGCTGAGCAGATAGGGCTGGCCTTCGAGTTCGACTTTCTGCGCGCTGAGGATGCCGTCGTGGATCTGACCGTTGCTCGCGCGAAACTGCACTTCCATGCTGATCAGTTCGCCCTTGGCCTTGGTTGCCTTGACCAGTTTTTCCCGCTGCTCCGGGTGCACCCACAGGCCCAGTTCGACCGTCGTGCGGCCAATCGCGTTTTGCACCGGCCAACCGAACAGGCTTTCGAAATACTGGTTGGCCTCGGTGATCAGGCCGTCGTCCTGGCGCGTCAGCAAAACCATGTTCGGGCACAGGTGGAAGAGTGTCGCGAAGCGTTTTTCCGAGCTGCTCAGCGCCTGCTCGCGCTGGCGCTGGTGAGTGATTTCGCGAATCACTCCGATCATTCGGGGCCTGCCATGTTTGTCCGGTAGCAGGCTGCCGTTGATCTCCAGCCAGTGCAGGCTGCCGTCGGGCCAGCGGATGCGGTGGTGCATCGCCTGCTCCAGCGGTGCGCCGGCAATTACGGCATGGAATGCGCGGATGGTCTTGGCGCGGTCTTCCAGCGGCAGCAGGTCGAGGTATTCCAGATCGTCGGGCAGGGGCTGGTGGGGGTCGAAGCCGAACAAAGCCTGGGTCCCCCGTGACCAACTGATCTGTCCGCGCTCGATGTCCCAGTACCAGGCGCCCAGGCGTGCACCGTTGAGGGCGGCGAGCAACTGCGGTGCGCTCTCCCAGCTTTGCTCCGACTGTTTGGGGTCAAGCGCCTGGATACGTGGCATGGGTGGAATACGGTCAACAGATTTGGGCATTGGCAAGCCTTAGGCTGAATTGGCGTTGGGCACAGGCTCTCGCGGCTCTATAGGAGTAGCACAAGTCAGCCTTGAGTCCCTGGCAGATCGATTTGTGCATCCAGCAGGGCCATGAAGGCCCGCGCTGCGTTCGAGAGCGTCCGTTCGGTGTGCAAGATATAGCCTAGCTGGCGAGTGAGTTGTATGCCCGGCAAAGGAATGCGCGCCACCTGCTCGTCGAGCATGGTGCGCGGCAAGACGCTCCAGGCCAGGCCGATCGAGACCATCATCTTGATGGTTTCCAGGTAGTTGGTGCTCATGGCGATGTTGGGTGTCAGGCCCTGGGCTTCGAACAGCCGCTGGACGATGTGATGGGTAAAGGTGTTGCCGCCGGGGAATACCGCCGGGTGCAGGGCGATATCCGCCAGGCTCACGGCGCCGTTGCTGATCAGTGAATGTTCCGGGGCGACCACGAAATCCAGCGGGTCATCCCAGACCGGCGTGGCCTTGACCAATGTGTGGGGTTCCGGCGCCAGCGTGATGACCGCCAGTTCGGCGCGGCCATGCAGAATTTCTTCGTAGGCCACTTCCGAATCGAGGAACTGAATATCCAGCGCCACTTGCGGGTAACGCCGGGTGAACTCCCTCAGCAGGGGTGGCAAGCGGTGCAGGCCGATGTGGTGACTGGTGGCCAGGGTCAGGCGACCGGTCACTTCGCCAGTCAGGTTGGTCAGGGCGCGGCGGGTGTCGTCCAGCACATTGAGGATCTGATAAGCGCGCGGCAGCAACGCCCTGCCAGCCTCGGTCAAACCGACCTCCCGGCCCAGTCGGTCGAACAGACGCACGTTCAATTGCTGCTCCAGGCCGGCAATACGTTTACTCACCGCCGGTTGCGTCAGGTGCAGCCGTTCACCAGCGCCGGAGAAACTGCCAGTCTCGGCAATTGCAATAAATGCATTCAGGTTGGCGAGATCCATGGGTGTATTCCAGTTGGTTATCCAAAGCATAAAAAATATGAATTTGAGTTATTTAATCTAACCCCATAGCATCAGCCTCACAAGCCAAAGGGTTATTGAAATCAAATAAACCCAGGGCATAGAAACAAGCTGATGAGGAAACCGTCTGATGGCCGGCAAAACGCTCTACGACAAGCTCTGGGAATCGCACCTGGTCAAACAGCGCGACGATGGCTCTGCGCTGATTTATATCGATCGTCACATCATCCATGAAGTGACCTCACCGCAAGCGTTCGAAGGCCTGCGTCTGGCCGGGCGCAAGCCTTGGCGCATCGATGCCAACATCGCGACCCCGGACCACAACGTACCGACCACGCCGGAGCGCAAGGGCGGCATCGAAGCGATTGCCGACCAGGTGTCGCGTCTGCAGGTCCAGACCCTCGACGATAACTGCGATGAATACGGCATTGTCGAATTCAAGATGAACGACGTCCGCCAGGGCATCGTCCACGTCATCGGTCCGGAGCAGGGCGCGACCTTGCCGGGCATGACCGTGGTCTGCGGCGACTCCCACACCTCGACCCACGGCGCTTTTGGTGCCCTGGCTCACGGTATCGGCACTTCCGAGGTCGAGCACGTGCTCGCCACCCAGTGCCTGGTCGCCAAGAAAATGAAAAACATGCTGGTGTCGGTCGAAGGCACTTTGCCGTTCGGCGTCACGGCCAAGGACATCGTCCTTGCCGTGATCGGCAAGATTGGTACCGCCGGGGGTAACGGCCATGCCATCGAATTCGCGGGCAGCGCCATTCGCGATCTGTCGGTCGAAGGCCGTATGACCATCTGCAACATGTCCATCGAAGCCGGCGCACGCGTTGGCCTGGTCGCCGCCGATGAAAAAACCGTGGCCTACGTGAAGGGCCGTCCATTCGCCCCGAAAGGCGCGGAGTGGGATTTGGCCGTCGAGGCCTGGAAAGACCTGGTGTCCGATGCCGATGCCGTGTTCGACACCGTCGTCAAGCTCGACGCCGCCCAGATCAAGCCGCAAGTCAGCTGGGGCACTTCGCCGGAAATGGTCCTGGCTGTTGATCAGAACGTGCCGGACCCGGCCAAGGAAGCTGACCTGGTTAAACGTGGTTCCATCGAGCGCGCATTGAAGTACATGGGGCTGACCGCCAATCAGGCGATCACCGACATTCAGCTCGACCGTGTGTTCATCGGTTCGTGCACCAACTCGCGGATCGAGGACCTGCGTGCTGCGGCGGTGATCGCCAAGGGCCGCAAAGTAGCCTCCACCATCAAGCAGGCCATCGTCGTGCCGGGCTCTGGGCTGGTGAAAGCGCAGGCCGAATCCGAAGGCCTGGACAAGATTTTCCTTGAAGCCGGTTTCGAATGGCGTGAGCCGGGTTGCTCGATGTGTTTGGCGATGAACCCGGACCGTTTGGAGTCTGGCGAGCACTGCGCCTCGACCTCCAACCGTAACTTCGAAGGCCGTCAGGGCGCGGGTGGCCGTACCCACCTCGTGAGCCCGGCCATGGCCGCTGCGGCGGCGGTGAACGGTCGTTTCGTTGACGTCCGTGAATTGATCTGAGGAGCGCAGCATGAAAGCCTTTACCCAGCACACTGGTCTTGTCGCGCCTTTGGATCGTGCCAACGTCGATACCGACCAGATCATCCCGAAACAATTCTTGAAGTCGATCAAGCGCACCGGCTTCGGTCCTAACCTGTTCGACGAATGGCGTTACCTGGATGTCGGCCAGCCGTACCAGGACAACTCCAAGCGCCCACTCAACAAGGACTTCGTCCTCAACGCCGAGCGCTACCAGGGCGCCAGCGTATTGCTGGCCCGCGAGAACTTCGGTTGCGGTTCCAGCCGTGAACACGCGCCATGGGCCCTGGAAGAGTACGGTTTCCGCAGCATCATTGCGCCGAGCTACGCCGACATCTTCTTCAATAACAGCTTCAAGAACGGCTTGCTGCCGATCATCCTGAGCGACGAGGAAGTCGATGAGCTGTTCAAGCAGGTCGAAGCCGATCCGGGTTACCAGTTGCAGATCGACCTGCAAACCCAGACCGTGACCCGTCCGGATGGCAAGGTGCTGAGTTTTGAAATCGATGCGTTTCGCAAGCACTGCCTGCTCAACGGTCTGGACGATATCGGCCTGACCTTGCAGGACGGCGATGCGATTGCGGCGTTCGAAGCCAAGCACCGGGCGAGCCAGCCTTGGTTGTTTCGTGATGCGTAACTGATGTAGTCAGGTCCGGCCCCATCGCGGGCAAGCCCGCTCCTACAGGTTTTATGAGCACCACAAACCCTGTGGGAGCGGGCTTGCCCGCGAAGGGGCCGGTACAGGCAACACAAGACTCACCCCAGAAAGGAAGTCCCCATGACCAGCACCCCCCAGCACAGCCAGGTAGTCCAGAAACAATTCGGTGAGCAAGCTGCGGCTTACCTGAGCAGCGCCGTCCACGCTCAGGGCACCGAATTCGCACTGCTACAGGCTGAACTGGCGGGGAAGGGCGCGGCCCGGGTCCTGGACCTGGGTTGCGGCGCTGGCCACGTGAGTTTTCACGTGGCACCGCTGGCCGGGGACGTGGTGGCCTACGACCTGTCGCAACAAATGCTCGACGTGGTCGCCGCTGCGGCGGTCGATCGTGGTTTGGGCAATATTTCCACGGTGCGTGGCGCCGCTGAGCACCTGCCGTTCGCCGATGGCGAATTCGATTTCGTGTTCAGCCGTTATTCGGCGCACCATTGGAGCGATCTGGGCCTGGCCCTGCGCGAAGTGCGCCGGGTATTGAAGCCGGGTGGCGTGGCGGCGTTCATCGATGTGTTGTCACCGGGCAGCCCGTTGTTCGACACTTACCTGCAAAGCGTCGAAGTACTGCGCGACACCAGCCATGTGCGTGATTACTCCGCCGGTGAGTGGTTGCGCCAGGTCAGTGAGGCGGGGTTGCACACCCGCAGCACCACGCGTCAGCGCCTGCGCCTGGAATACAGCTCCTGGGTGGAGCGCATGCGCACACCGCAAGTGATGCGCGCGGCGATCCGCGAACTGCAGCAGTCGATGGGCACTGAAGTGCGCGAGTATTTCGAAATTGACGCCGATGGCTCTTTCAGCACCGATGTCCTGGTACTGATGGCCGAACGATAGAATTTTTCCGGGCGCGCCTGCGGGCGCACCGACTGATGACATGAGGAAAGCATGAGCAAGCAGATTCTGATTCTCCCAGGCGATGGTATTGGTCCGGAAATCATGGCCGAAGCGGTCAAGGTGCTGGAACTGGCCAACGACAAGTACAGCCTGGACTTCGAACTGAGCCACGATGTGATCGGCGGCGCCGCCATCGACAAGCACGGCGTTCCGCTGGCCGATGAAACCCTGGAGCGTGCCCGTGCGGCCGACGCGGTGTTGCTGGGCGCCGTGGGTGGACCGAAATGGGACACCATCGAGCGAGACATCCGCCCTGAACGCGGCCTGCTGAAAATCCGTGCGCAACTGGGCCTGTTCGGCAACCTGCGTCCGGCGATCCTGTACCCGCAACTGGCAGAGGCTTCCAGCCTGAAGCCGGAAATTGTCTCGGGCCTGGACATCCTGATCGTTCGCGAGCTGACCGGCGGCATCTACTTCGGCGCGCCACGCGGTACCCGCACGCTGGAAAACGGCGAGCGTCAGTCCTATGACACCCTGCCTTACAGCGAAAGCGAAATCCGCCGCATTGCCCGTGTCGGTTTCGACATGGCCATGGTGCGCAACAAGAAGCTGTGCTCGGTGGACAAGGCCAACGTCCTGGCGTCCAGCCAGTTGTGGCGTGAAATTGTCGAGCAGGTGGCCAAGGATTATCCTGAAGTCGAGTTGAGCCACATGTACGTCGACAACGCGGCCATGCAACTGGTGCGGGCGCCGAAGCAATTCGACGTAATCGTCACCGACAACATGTTTGGCGACATCCTGTCCGACCAGGCCTCGATGCTCACCGGCTCCATCGGCATGCTGCCCTCGGCGTCCCTGGACACCGAGAACAAGGGCATGTACGAGCCGTGCCACGGTTCGGCGCCGGATATCGCGGGGCAGGGCATTGCCAACCCGCTGGCAACCATTCTGTCGGTGTCGATGATGCTGCGTTACAGCTTCAATCAGTCGGCCGCCGCCGATGCCATCGAAAAAGCCGTCAGCTTGGTCCTGGACCAGGGCCTGCGCACGGGCGACATCTGGTCGGCCGGTTGTACCAAAGTCGGTACGCAGCAAATGGGTGACGCAGTAGTCGCCGCGCTGCGGAATCTGTAATCTCTCGGGCCCGCTGCCACTTTCACCCCCGAAAGCAGCGGTCCACTTTTCAAGAAGGTGTAGTTGCGATGAAACGTGTAGGTCTGATCGGTTGGCGCGGTATGGTCGGTTCCGTGCTCATGCAGCGGATGCTGGAAGAGCAGGATTTCGATCTTATCGAGCCGGTGTTTTTCACCACTTCCAATGTCGGCGGCCAAGGCCCGTCCGTGGGCAAGGACATTGCTCCGCTCAAGGACGCTTACAGCATTGAAGAGCTGAAAACCCTCGACGTGATTCTGACCTGCCAGGGTGGCGACTACACCAGCGAAGTATTCCCCAAGCTGCGCGAAGCCGGCTGGCAGGGTTACTGGATCGACGCTGCTTCCAGCCTGCGCATGCAGGATGACGCGGTGATCGTGCTGGACCCGGTGAACCGCAAGGTCATCGACCAGCAGCTCGACGCAGGCACCAAGAACTACATCGGCGGCAACTGCACCGTCAGCCTGATGCTGATGGGCCTGGGCGGCCTGTTCGAGGCCGGTCTGGTCGAGTGGATGAGCGCCATGACCTATCAGGCGGCGTCCGGTGCCGGCGCGCAGAACATGCGTGAACTGATCAAGCAGATGGGCGCGACCCACGCGTCCGTCGCCGATCAACTGGCCGATCCGGCCAGCGCAATCCTCGACATCGATCGTCGTGTCGCCGAAACCATGCGCAGCGACGCGTACCCGACCGAAAACTTCGGTGTACCGCTGGCGGGCAGCCTGATCCCGTGGATCGACAAGGAACTGCCAAACGGCCAGAGCCGAGAAGAGTGGAAGGCCCAGGCCGAGACCAACAAGATCCTCGGTCGCTTCAAGAGCCCGATCCCGGTGGACGGCATCTGTGTACGGATCGGCGCCATGCGCTGCCACAGCCAGGCGCTGACCATCAAACTGAACAAAGACGTACCGATGGCCGACATCGAGGGCCTGATCAGCCAGCACAACCCTTGGGTCAAGCTGGTGCCGAATAATCGCGATGTCAGCATCCAGGAACTGAGCCCGAACAAGGTTACCGGCACCCTGAACATCCCGGTTGGGCGTCTGCGCAAGCTGAACATGGGGTCGCAGTTCCTGGGCGCCTTCACCGTCGGCGACCAGCTGTTGTGGGGCGCTGCCGAGCCGCTGCGTCGCATGCTGCGGATCCTGCTCGAGCGTTGATCGGTTGATGCAATGAAAGAACCCGTGCCTTGTGAGAGGTGCGGGTTTTTTATTTTGGGTTGTCCGTAACGGCCCATCGCTCTCACAAGTGCACCGCCGTACCTGTAGGAGCGGGCTTGCCCGCGATGGGGCCAGTACAATCAACACAGGTCTCAGCAGAAATTGCCTGCCCGCCACCCACCCGGTAAAGTGCCGCTCCCCCCCGTTTCGCCAGAGGCAGACCATGACCCAGACCCTTGATATCGCCGTGATCGGCGCCACCGGTACCGTCGGCGAAACGCTGGTACAGATTCTCGAAGAGCGCGACTTCCCCGTCGGCAACCTGCACCTGCTGGCCAGTAGTGAATCCGCCGGCAGTTCGGTGATGTTTCGTAGCAAGAACGTGCGGGTGCGGGAAGTCGATGAATTCGACTTCAGCAAGGTGCAACTGGTGTTCTTTGCGGCCGGCCCGGCAGTCAGCCTGAGTTTTGCCTCGCGGGCGGTGGCGGCCGGTTGCTCGGTCATCGATCTGTCCGGCGCCTTGCCGGCTGATCAGGCGCCACAAGTGGTACCCGAAGCCAATGCCGAGGTGTTGGCTGGTTTGAAAAAGCCTTTCCTGGTCAGTAGCCCGAGCCCATCGGCCACCATCTTGTCCGTGGTGCTGGCGCCATTGCTCAACGTGCTCGACCTGCAACGGGTCCACGTGACGGGCAGTCTGGCGGTCTCCGATCAGGGGCGCGAAGCGGTCACTGAGCTGGCCCGGCAAACCGCCGAGCTGCTGAACATGCGCCCGCTGGAGCCGAAATTCTTCGATCGGCAGATGGCGTTCAACCTGCTGGCGCAGGTCGGCAAGCCGGATGATTCGGGCCATACGTTGCTGGAAAAACGCCTGGTGCGCGAGCTGCGCCAGGTCATGGCGCTGCCTTTATTAAAGATTTCCGCCACTTGCATTCAAGCCCCGGTGTTTTTTGGCGATAGCTTTAGCGTGACCTTGCAGTCAGCCAGCGCTGTGGACCTGGTGAAAGTCAACCAAGCACTGGAAGACGCTCCGGGGATCGAGCTGGTGGAAGCCGGCGACTACCCGACACCGGTCGGCGACGCGGTAGGGCAGGATGTGGTCTACGTGGGTCGTGTCCGGGCAGGAATCGACGACCCGTCGGAACTTAATGTGTGGCTGACGTCAGATAACGTACGCAAAGGCGCGGCGCTCAATGCTGTGCAGGTGGCTGAATTGTTGATAAAAGACCTGCTGTAAAAGATACTTGGCGACAATTTGCAAAATGATTCCTGGCGAGCACATGGCTTCGCCGGATTGCTGAAGGCGAGTCACCCTGCGGGGCTTTCCGGGGCATGAAAGAAATGATCGCGCGCGGCGACCCTTCGCCGCCGCGCGCAATGCCTTACGGCAGCGACAATCAACACCTTCTCGCTGGCCGAGGAATGTTCAGACAAAGGATGAGGCTATGGTTCAAGTTCGCAAACTGGTGTTAGCAATAGCGGCCGCCTCGGCGCTGTCCTCCGGTATGGCGCATGCGCTCGGGCTCGGGGAGTTGACCCTGAAGTCGTCGCTGAACCAGCCGCTGGTGGCGGAAATCGAGTTGCTCGACGTCAAGGAACTCACCGCTGCCGAAGTGGTGCCAAGCCTGGCCTCGCCGGAAGATTTCGCCAAGGCCGGTGTCGACCGCCAGGCGTTCCTCAATGATCTGAGCTTCACGCCAGTCATCAACGCCAGTGGCAAGAGTGTCCTGCGCGTGACCTCCAGCAAGCCGCTTTCCGAACCGATGGTGAAGTTCCTGGTTCAGGTGATGTGGCCCAATGGTCGCCTGCTGCGCGATTACAGCGTCTTGCTCGATCCGTCCAAGTTCTCCCCGCAAGCCGCTGATGCGGCTGCGCAGCCAGCTCCCGCCCAGTCCGTCACGGCCCCCGTGACCGGTGCCAGCAAACCGGGCGAGTACACGACCACGCCGCGCGATACCCTGTGGGAAATTGCAGCGAAGGCCCGCAATGGCGGCTCGATCCAGCAAACCATGCTGGCCATCCAGGCGCTGAACCCCGACGCTTTCATCAATGGCAACATCAACCTGCTGAAAACCGGCCAGGTGTTGCGTCTGCCCGACCAGACCCAGAGCACCAGCGTGGCGCAACCCAAGGCCGTCGCTGAGGTTGCTGCCCAGAACGCCGCATGGCGTCAGGGGCGTCGTTATGTCGCCAAGCCTGGCACCGGCCAGCAGCAGCTCGATGCAACCAATCGCGGTCGTCGTGACGGCGCTCCCGCGCAAGCGGCCAAGGACAATCTGAGCCTGGTCTCCGCCGAGACCGGAAAAGCCAACGGCAAGGGTCGTGCGGGTGATGCGAAGGCCATTGGCAACAAGCTGGCCGTGACCCAGGAAAGCCTGGATACGACCCGTCGTGACAATGCCGAGTTGAAGAGCCGCATCACAGACCTGCAAAGTCAGATGGACAAGTTGCAGCGCCTGATCGAATTGAAGAACAACCAGTTGGCCAAGCTGGAAGCAGGGGGGCGGCAGCGCCTGAAGCCGCACCTGCTGCCCCCGCAGGCGCAATCGCCACGGCGCCGGTCATTTCGGCCGAGCTGACCCCGAGCCCGACGCCTGCACCAGCCGCACCGGCAACGCCAGCCCCGCCAGCCGCCGAAACCGCTCCGGCGCAGCCACCGGTCGAGCCAGCGCCTGCGGCGTCGGACGACCAGGCATTCAACGACTTGCTGACCAATCCGGTGCTGTTGGGCCTGATCGGTGGCGGTGCGGTGATTTTGGCCCTGTTGTTGCTGTTGCTGGCGCGTCGTCGCAAGGCCCAGCAGGAAGCCGAGAAACACCTGCGCATGGCCCGGGCGTTGTCTGAAGAACAGGACATGAATTTCGATCAGGACCTGCCGGAAAGCAGCTTCGAAGGCCTGGAAGTGCCTGCAGCCAGCGTCAAGCTCGCCACTGCGCCAGCTCCGGCGCCTGTTGTAACCCCTGCGCCGGTCCCTGCTCCTGCTCCGGTGATCGCGCCGGTCGTGGTGACGCCGCCGATTGCTGCGCCGTTGGTGGCGCCGGCTGGCGAACACGATGACGATGTACTCAACAAGGCTGAGTCGCACATGGCTGCTGGCCGTTTGAATCAGGCTGCAGCGTTGCTTGAAGACGGCATCAAGCAGGAACCTCAGCGCAGTGACCTGCGCCTGAAGTTGATGGAAGTCTATGGCCAGCAGGGCGATCGTGATGCATTCGTCGGCCAGGAGCGTCAGTTGGTGGCCAACGGTGAGAACTTCGCCCGTGTCGAAGAGCTGAAAAACCGCTTCCCGGCAATGGCAGTGGTGGCGGCCGGTGGCCTGGCGGCTGCCGCCGTCGCGGCCGAGCTGGATGCGCAGTACGTCAAGGACCTCCTGATGGACGAGCCGGCGGCCGAAGAGCCGGCGCTTGGCGATGACGACCTCGACAGCGCGTTCGATCTGAGCCTGGACGATCTGGACATCCCGGCAGCGGCGGCGCCAGCGCTGGAGCCAGAACCGCAAGTGCTGGGGGAACTGGATGAGTTCCCGGCGGAAGACGACCTGAGCTTCGAATCGGTCTTGCAGCAGCAGACCGAAATCAAGGAAAACCTCGATGACCTGTCAGACTTCGATCTGGACATGGATCTGGGTGCCGAGCCTTCGCCTGCCACGCTGGCCGAAGACGATTTCCTGCTGAGCCTGGATGATGACCTCAAGGACCTGCCTGTCGTTGACGCGCTGGCCGCGCCTGAAGTGCTGCTGGACGATCTGGAGCTGCCGTCTGATTTCGATCTGTCGCTGGCCGATGAAATGGACGCGCCGGACGCCTTTGCTGCTGAGCTGGATGATGTCAACGCCGAGCTCGATCGCCTGTCCCAAAGCATGAGCGAACCGACCTTCACCGCAGAGGATGCCATGGCTTCCGCAGCAGACGAGCCGGAATTCGACTTCCTTTCCGGCACCGATGAAGTTGCCACCAAGCTCGATCTGGCACAGGCCTACATCGACATGGGCGACGCCGACGGTGCCCGGGACATCCTCAACGAAGTCGTGACCGAAGGAAACGACGGTCAGAAGAGCGAAGCCAGGGAAATGCTTTCACGTCTGGCTTGAGTGATTGCGTAGCATCGAAAACGGCAGCCCATTGAGGCTGCCGTTTTTGTTTGTGCCCCTCACCGCTGCGCTCATCCTGCCGCCATCGCGGGCAAGCCCGCTCCTACAGGGGGCGCATTCTAAATGTGGGAGCGGGCTTGCCCGCGATGGCGATTGAACAGTCACCGCATAAAAAACAGACCAGCCAATCCGACCGCCTTATAATGCCCGCCTTTGCGTACATCAGCAGGCTTCACTTCTTGGCAAATATAGATAACCCAGCGGCCGAAATGGCGGCCGAGGGCTTTTTTCGCGTGGCCCTGGGCGTTGAATACAAGGGTTCGCGTTTTCGTGGCTGGCAACGCCAGGCCTCCGGTGTGCTCACCGTGCAGGAAACCCTGGAAAACGCGCTGTCCAAAGTCGCCGACTCACCGGTGTCACTGCTCTGCGCAGGACGTACGGATGCCGGTGTGCATGCCTGCGGTCAGGTGGTGCACTTCGACACGCAGGTCGAGCGGTCGATGAAAGCCTGGGTCATGGGCGCCAACATCAATTTGCCCCATGACGTCAGCGTTTCCTGGGCCAAAGTCATGCCAGCGCATTTTCATGCGCGGTTCAAGGCCATTGCCCGGCGTTATCGTTATGTGATCTACAACGATCAGATTCGCCCGGCACACCTGAACGAAGAGATCACCTGGAATCATCGCCCGCTCGACGTCGAGCGCATGGCCGAGGCCGCACAATACCTGGTCGGCACCCACGACTTCAGCGCCTTCCGCGCCGGACAGTGCCAGGCCAAGTCGCCGATCAAGGAACTGCATCACCTGCGTGTCACGCGTCACGGCAAAATGATCGTGCTGGACATCCGTGCCAGTGCTTTCCTGCATCACATGGTGCGCAACATCGCTGGCGTGCTGATGACCATTGGTGCTGGCGAGCGTCCTGTGGAGTGGATGAAAGAGGTGCTGGACAGCCGCATCCGCCGTTCGGGTGGGGTAACAGCCCATCCGTTCGGGCTGTACCTGGTGCAGGTCGAGTACCGGGACGAGTTTGAATTGCCCGAGCGTTACATCGGCCCACACTTCCTGACCGGTTTCACCGAACTTGACGGCTGACGCCCTCGAATGCATTTGCTACCATCCGGGACTTTCCCGGATTTGCCCTGAGGTTTTATCGACATGTCAGCCGTTCGCAGCAAGATTTGCGGGATTACCCGCATAGAAGATGCGTTGGCGGCGGTCGAGGCCGGGGCGGATGCGATCGGATTCGTGTTTTACCCAGGTAGCCCCCGCGCCGTGACGTTTCAGCAGGCACGCGACATCATCAAGGCACTGCCGCCGTTCGTGACCACCGTGGGGTTGTTCGTCAACGTCAGCCACTGCGAGTTGGGCGAGTTGCTCGATGCGGTGCCGCTGGACGTGCTGCAGTTCCATGGCGACGAACCCGCCGCCGACTGTGAGTGCTGGCATCGACCCTACATCAAGGCGCTGCGGGTCAAGGCCGGTGATGACATCGCCGCAGCCTGTCGGGCCTTTCCGAACGCCAGCGGCATTCTCCTCGATGCGTATGTCGAGGGCGTTCCTGGTGGAACCGGTGAAGCGTTCGACTGGTCTTTGATACCTAAAGGCTTGAACAAGCCGATCATCCTGGCAGGTGGCCTGACGCCGGATAACGTCGCCGAAGCGATTGCACGGGTTCAGCCATATGCCGTGGATGTCAGCGGTGGGGTAGAGGCCAGCAGGGGCATCAAGGATCACGCAAAGATCCGGGCATTCATTGAAGCGGTACGCGGCAGCAGGTAGTGGATGTGACGGCTGGCAGACTGCCGCCGTCCCAAAATGCACTGCGCCACGCTGCATGCAGCAGACAGGCAGGCAGGCAAGGCTGAGGATTGATGGGTTGCACGCTGGTCTCTTCACTGACCCGGCCACTCGATGATCATCGCCACACACATGAATTTAGCTTAAAGGCATACGCGGGACCGCGAACCAGAGCGTTCGGGCCGTCGGTACTGGAGAAAGAAAGCATGAGCAACTGGTTAGTAGACAAACTGATCCCTTCGATCATGCGTTCCGAGGTCAAGAAGAGCTCGGTGCCTGAGGGTCTGTGGCACAAATGCCCCTCTTGCGAGGCGGTGCTGTATCGGCCGGAGTTGGAAAAACCCTGGATGTTTGCCCCAAGTGCAACCACCACATGCGTATTGGCGCCCGCGCCCGCATCGACATTTTCCTTGATCCGGAAGGCCGTAACGAGTTGGGTGCGGACCTGGAGCCGGTCGATCGCCTGAAGTTCCGCGACGGCAAGAAGTACAAGGACCGCCTGACTGCGGCGCAGAAGCAGACCGGCGAGAAAGACGCACTGGTCTCCATGAGCGGCACCTTGCTGGGCATGCCAGTCGTGGTTTCGGCGTTCGAGTTCTCCTTCATGGGTGGTTCGATGGGGGCCATTGTCGGCGAGCGCTTTGTTCGCGCCGCCAACTACGCCCTTGAAAACAAATGCCCGATGATCTGCTTCGCCGCCTCCGGTGGTGCGCGGATGCAGGAAGCCCTGATTTCCCTGATGCAAATGGCCAAGACCTCTGCGGTGCTGGCGCGTCTGCGTGAAGAGGGCATCCCGTTCATCTCCGTCTTGACCGACCCGGTCTACGGCGGCGTTTCCGCCAGCCTGGCGATGCTCGGCGACGTGATCGTCGGTGAGCCCAAAGCTCTGATCGGCTTCGCCGGTCCGCGCGTGATCGAGCAAACGGTTCGCGAAAAACTGCCGGAAGGCTTCCAGCGCAGCGAGTTCCTGCTGGAACACGGCGCAATCGACATGATCGTTCACCGTCAGGAGCTGCGTCCACGTCTGGGCAACCTGCTGGCGCAACTGACCGGCAAACCGACGCCGAAATTCGTCGCCGCGCCCGTTGAGCCGATTGTCGTTCCGCCGGTACCTGCCAACCTATGACCCAGCGCACCCTTGGCGAATGGCTCGCCTACCTTGAGCAGTTGCACCCTTCGGCCATCGACATGGGCCTTGAGCGCTCGCAACAGGTAGAGTCCCGCATGGGGCTGGGCAAGCCGGCGCCTCGGGTGATCACGGTGACCGGCACCAACGGCAAGGGTTCTACCTGTGCGTTCGTGGCTTCGTTGCTGCGGGCGCAGGGGTTGAAAGTCGGCGTCTACAATTCTCCGCATCTGCTGCGTTACAACGAGCGGGTGCAGGTCAACGGTGTCGAAGCCAGTGACGCCGAGCTGTGCGAAGCCTTTGCAGCCGTGGAGGCGGGGCGTGGCGACACTTCCCTGACCTATTTCGAAATGGGTACGCTGGCCGCCTTCTGGCTGTTCCAGCGATCCGGCCTCGATGCTGTCGTGCTCGAAGTTGGCCTGGGCGGGCGTCTGGACACGGTCAACGTGGTGGATGCGGACATGGCGCTGGTGACCAGCATCGGCGTGGATCACGCCGATTACCTGGGCAACACCCGCGAATCCGTGGCGTTCGAAAAAGCCGGCATCTTCCGCCAGGGCGCGCCTGCGCTCTGCGGCGACCTGAATCCTCCTCAACCTTTGCTGGATAAAGCGCGCGAGCTGGCTTGCCCGTTTTTCCTGCGAGGGCGTGATTTTGACCTCGGTGTGACCGATAACGGCTGGCAATGGCGCGGCGTTGACGCTCGGGGGCAGGTGGTCGAGCTGCATGACCTGCCGCTGCTCGACTTGCCGATGGAAAATGCCGCGCTGGCGTTGCAGGCCTATCAGCTGCTCGGCTTGCCATGGGAGCGGGGGCAGATTGTCGATGCCCTGAGCGCTACGCGGGTGGTCGGTCGCCTGGATCGCCGCTCGTTCAATTGGCAAGGCAGGCGCCTGAACCTGCTGCTGGATGTGGGACATAACCCGCATGCCGCCGAGTATCTGGCCAGGCGGCTGGCAAGTCGGCCACCGCTCGGCAAGCGCCTGGCGGTGTTCGGGTTGCTGGCGGACAAGGATCTGGATGGTGTTATTGGCGAGTTGGGTGCTAGTGTCCAGCATTGGGCCGTCGCGCCGCTGGATTCGACCCGGACGCGGCCGGTTGCCGATTTGCACGAGGCCTTGCTCGCGCGGGGTGCCTCGGTGACATCCTTCGACAGCGTGTCGGCGGCGCTGGAAGGCCAATGTGCACTGGCAACGAGCGACGATGAGATTTTGTTGTTCGGATCATTTTATTGTGTCGCCGAGGCCCTTGAGTGGCTGACTCGGCGCTCCACGGAGGAAGCGGCAAATGGCATTGCTGGATAAGGCCTACAAACAGCGCATGGTTGGCGCTTTGGTGCTGGTGGCCCTGGCGGTGATTTTCCTGCCAATGCTGTTTTCTCGGCAGGATGAACAGCGCCAGGTGACGGTCGAAGCCCCGGCTGCGCCGCAGGCGCCTTCAGTGCCACCGGTGCAGGTTGAGCCCGTCGTGGTGCCGGAGCCGCAAGCCTTGCCGCAAGAGCCGGTGCCAGGTGATGACGAAATCGCCCAGACCGAAGAATCCTCGACGCCGGTGGCGCCGACTGCACCGGTCTCGCCTGCACCCGCCGCAAAGCCCGTCGCGCCTGCTGCGCCTGCGCCCGTGCCGGTCAACAAGCCAACCACAGCGCCGAGCCAGCCGATTGGTGCCGTACCCAAGCCCGACACCACGCAAAGCCGTGTTGATGCCAATGGCCTGTCGGTGAGCTGGTCGGTACAACTGGCCAGCCTGTCGAACCGTGCCAGCGCGGAAAATCTGCAAAAGACCCTGCGCAGCCAGGGCTACAACGCCTATATCCGCTCCTCTGATGGCAAAAATCGCGTGTTTGTCGGACCGCTGATCGAGCGTGCCGAAGCCGATCGTCTGCGTGACTTGTTGAATCGCCAGCAGAACCTCAAGGGTTTTGTTGTGCGCTTCCAGCCTGAACGCGGGTAAAAACTATCAGCCCGATTTGAAATGCACTGACAATCGCAGCTTACCGACACGCATGGGCTCTGCTAAAATGCGCCGCCTTATCCGTCTGTAGGCTGCACTGTGCCATTTACCTGGGTTGACTGGGCGATCGTTGCAATCATCGCCATCTCCGCTTTGATCAGTTTGAGCCGCGGCTTCGTCAAGGAAGCATTATCGCTGGTGACCTGGATCATCGCAGGGGTCGTCGCCTGGATGTTCGGTGGTGCATTGTCCGAGTACCTCGCCGGATACATCGAAACGCCATCGGCTCGCGTGATCGCGGGCTGCGCAATCATGTTTGTCGCCACGCTGATCGTAGGCGCAATGATCAATTATCTTATCGGCGAATTGGTTCGCGTCACCGGCCTGTCCGGGACCGATCGATTTCTCGGCATGGCCTTCGGCGCCGCGCGTGGCGTGTTGCTGGTGGTCGTGGCGGTCGGGCTGTTGAGCCTGGGGCCGGTACAGCAGGACGGGTGGTGGCAGCAGTCCCAGCTCGTGCCAAAATTTCTATTGGTTGCAGACTGGTCCAAAAACCTGATTCTCGGGTGGAGCAGTCAGTGGCTTGCCAGCGGTATCAGCGTACCCGCTGAAATACCGTTCAAGGAGCACCTCTTGCCGACGGCCAAAACGCCCCAGTGAGTTGTGTTCAATCCAGTTCCATAAAGTAGGGGTTGCTTCGCATGTGTGGCATCGTCGGTATCGTCGGTAAGTCGAACGTCAATCAGGCGCTGTATGACGCGCTAACCGTGCTCCAGCACCGCGGCCAGGACGCTGCCGGTATCGTGACCAGCCATGACGGCCGGTTATTCCTGCGCAAGGACAACGGCCTGGTGCGTGACGTGTTCCAGCAGCGTCACATGCAGCGCCTGGTGGGCCACATGGGTATTGGCCATGTGCGTTACCCCACCGCGGGCAGCTCGACGTCGGCCGAAGCCCAGCCGTTCTACGTCAACTCGCCTTACGGGATCACCCTGGCGCACAACGGTAACCTGACCAACGTTGAACAGTTGGCCAAGGAGATCTACGAATCGGACCTGCGCCACGTCAACACCAGTTCCGACTCGGAAGTGCTGCTTAACGTGTTCGCCCACGAACTGGCCCAGCGCGGCAAGTTGCAGCCGACCGAAGAAGACGTGTTCGCCGCCGTGACCGACGTGCACAACCGTTGCGTGGGTGGTTATGCCGTTGTGGCGATGATCACCGGCTACGGTATTGTCGGTTTCCGTGACCCGCACGGCATCCGCCCGATCGTGTTCGGCCAGCGTCACACCGACGAAGGCGTCGAGTACATGATCGCTTCCGAAAGCGTGTCCCTGGACGTGCTCGGTTTCACCCTGATTCGCGACCTGGCCCCGGGCGAAGCGGTTTACATCACTGAAGATGGCAAGCTGCACACCCGTCAGTGCGCGACCAACCCATCCCTGACTCCGTGCATCTTCGAACACGTCTACCTGGCGCGTCCGGACTCGATCATCGACGGCGTGTCGGTGTACAAGGCCCGTCTGCGCATGGGTGAGAAGCTCGCCGAGAAAATCCTGCGCGAGCGTCCTGAGCACGACATCGATGTCGTCATCCCGATCCCGGACACCAGCCGCACCGCGGCGCTGGAGCTGGCGAACCACTTGGGTGTGAAGTTCCGCGAAGGTTTCGTGAAGAACCGCTACATCGGTCGCACGTTCATCATGCCTGGCCAGGCTGCGCGGAAAAATCCGTACGCCAGAAGCTCAACGCCATCGAGCTGGAATTCCGCGGCAAGAACGTAATGCTGGTGGACGACTCCATCGTTCGCGGCACCACCTGCAAGCAGATCATCCAGATGGCCCGTGAAGCCGGCGCGAAAAACGTCTACTTCTGCTCCGCGGCCCCGGCTGTGCGCTTCCCTAATGTGTACGGCATCGACATGCCGAGCGCCCACGAGCTGATCGCCCATAATCGTTCGACTCAGGACGTGGCCGACCTGATCGGTGCCGACTGGCTGATCTATCAGGACTTGCCTGACTTGATCGAAGCGGTCGGTGGCGGCAAGATCAAGATCGACAAGTTCGATTGCGCGGTGTTTGATGGCCAGTACGTCACAGGCGATGTGGACGAGGCTTACCTGGACAAGATCGAGCAGGCACGTAACGATGCCTCCAAGGTCAAGACCCAGGCGGTCAGCGCGATCATCGACCTGTACAACAACTGAGTTTCAACCGGCCCTGAGGGGCCGGTTTTGTATCTACTGAAGAGCAAGGCAAGGAGTGACAGCATGAGTCAGGATTGGGATGCCGGTCGGTTGGACAGCGACCTCGAAGGCGTAGCGTTCGATACCCTGGCGGTACGTGCCGGTCAGCACCGCACGCCGGAAGGCGAACACGGTGATCCGATGTTTTTCACTTCCAGCTATGTATTTCGTACGGCCGCCGACGCGGCCGCACGCTTTGCCGGGGAAGTGCCGGGCAACGTCTACTCGCGTTACACCAACCCGACCGTGCGTGCGTTCGAAGAGCGCATTGCCGCCCTGGAAAGCGCCGAGCAGGCCGTGGCGACTTCTACCGGCATGGCCGCGATCATGGCGGTGGTGATGAGTCTGTGCAGCGCGGGCGACCATGTACTGGTATCGCGCAGCGTGTTCGGCTCGACCATCAGCCTGTTCGAGAAATACTTCAAGCGTTTTGGCATCGAGGTTGATTACGTGCCCTTGGCGGACCTGTCCGGTTGGGACGCGGCGATCAAGGCCAACACCCGGTTGCTGTTCGTCGAGTCGCCGTCCAATCCGCTGGCCGAACTGGTGGATATTGCCGAGCTGGCGAAAGTCGCCCACGCCAAAGGCGCGATGCTGGTGGTCGACAACTGCTTCTGCACGCCGGCCTTGCAGCAACCGCTGAAGCTCGGTGCAGACATCGTCGTGCACTCGGCGACCAAGTTCATCGATGGCCAGGGCCGTTGCATGGGCGGCGTCGTGGCCGGTCGCAGCGAACAGATGAAGGAAGTGGTGGGTTTCCTGCGTACCGCCGGTCCTTCGTTGAGCCCGTTCAACGCCTGGATTTTCCTCAAGGGCCTGGAGACCTTGGGCCTGCGCATGAAGGCGCATTGTGCCAATGCCCAGGCGCTGGCCGAATGGCTGGAGCAGCAGGACGGCATTGAGAAGGTTCATTACGCGGGCCTCAAAAGCCACCCGCAACACGAACTGGCCCGGCGTCAGCAGAAGGGGTTCGGCGCCGTGGTGAGTTTCGAGGTCAAGGGCGGTAAAGAGGGCGCATGGCGGTTTATCGATGCGACCCGTTTGATTTCCATCACCGCCAACCTTGGCGACAGCAAGACCACCATCACCCACCCGAGCACCACCTCCCATGGTCGCCTGGCGCCTCAGGAGCGTGAGGCGGCGGGTATTCGTGACAGCCTGATCCGCGTGGCGGTGGGGCTGGAAGACGTGGCTGACCTGCAAGCCGACCTGGCTCGTGGGTTGGCTGCCTTGTGATCGAGTTGCCTTCGTTGACCATGGCATCCATGGGGCGCGTAGCACTGGTGACCGGTGCTGCGCGGGGGATTGGCCTGGGAATCGCCGCCTGGTTGATCAGTGAGGGCTGGCAGGTAGTGCTGACGGACCTGGACCGCGATCGCGGGACGAAAGTGGCGAAGGTGCTCGGCGAAAACGCCTGCTTCATCGCCATGGACGTCGCGAACGAATCTCAGGTGGCTTTGGGTGTGGCCGAAGTGTTGGGGCAGTTCGGACGCCTGGATGCGCTGGTGTGCAATGCGGCGGTGGCCGATCCGCACAACATTACGCTGGAAAGTCTCGATCTGGCGCATTGGAATCGAGTGCTTGCGGTGAACTTGAGCGGGCCGATGCTGCTGGCCAAGCACTGTGCGCCCTACCTGCGTGCCCACGGTGGTGCGATCGTCAACCTGGCCTCGACCCGTGCACGGCAGTCGGAGCCTGACACCGAAGCCTATGCGGCCAGCAAGGGCGGCCTGCTCGCGCTGACGCATGCGCTGGCGATCAGCCTGGGGCCGGAGATTCGCGTCAATGCCGTCAGCCCTGGCTGGATCGATACCCGTGACGCTGCGGTGCGCCGGGCTGAACCGCTGACGGATGCCGACCATGCGCAGCATCCGGCGGGCAGGGTGGGGACAGTGGAAGACGTGGCGGCGATGGTGGCCTGGCTGCTGTCCAGAAATGCCGGTTTCGTCACGGGCCAGGAGTTTGTGGTGGATGGCGGGATGAGCAAGAAGATGGTCTATGAGCAATGAGGGGCAGCTTCAAGCTTCAAGCTTCAAGCTGCAAGTTCAAGCACGATCGACATCGCCAACTTCACCTCGCACTGGCTTTTGCTTGCAGCTTGTAGCTTGGCGCTTTTAGCTGTTTTTGAAAAAAACTCCAATCCTGCTATTGACTTAGGTTCGCCACCTGCGTAAATTTCGCGGCCTCGGAGATGCAAACGGGTGATTAGCTCAGCTGGGAGAGCGTCTGCCTTACAAGCAGAATGTCGGCGGTTCGATCCCGTCATCACCCACCACTCCCGAGAGTCTTGCGAAAGCAAGATGGAAGCTGAAAAGCCTCCACCGACGCGCAGCGGTAGTTCAGTCGGTTAGAATACCGGCCTGTCACGCCGGGGGTCGCGGGTTCGAGTCCCGTCCGCTGCGCCATATTTTACGAATCGGATTTTTCCGGTTCGCGGTTGAAAAGCACCGAAGCTTTCAATCAAACGAGTTTGATGGACGCAAGTCCACAGCGATACGCAGCGGTAGTTCAGTCGGTTAGAATACCGGCCTGTCACGCCGGGGGTCGCGGGTTCGAGTCCCGTCCGCTGCGCCATATCTGCTTCAAGGACCACTGAACGCCTTGATGCTACGAAGGCCGCTGATTCATCAGCGTTTACTTCGGACCGATAGCAAAGACCCTGGTCGAAAGACCGGGGTTTTTTGTGTCTGAAATTCGACTTTTATGCCCCTTTTTCCTTCTCCGTGCGATTTTATGCGTATCCGCTGCATAAAGGGCTTGGTACGGCGCACTGACATTAATTAGAATCACTCTCATTTGCGAAACCCCCGGGGCTTCTTGAGATGAGTGATGTGCTGCAGGAGCAAACCCTTCACGACCTGTACCGCGATCATCGCGGCTGGCTGGAAAGCTGGCTGAGCAGGCGCCTGGGTAACGGTTGTGATGCGGCCGACCTGAGCCAGGATACCTTCCTGCGCGTGCTCGCCAGCTCGCAGCGCATCGCCGACCTGCAGGAGCCCAGGGCCTATCTGCTGACCGTGGGCAAACGCCTGCTGAGCAATTTCTACCAGCGTCGCAGCCTCGAGCAGGCCTATTTGGCCGCACTGGCATCGCTCCCTGAAGAGTGCGCACCATCCCCCGAGCAGCGCTGGCTGCTGCTGGAAACCTTGCAAGCGCTGGATGAATTGCTTGATGGCTTGCCGAGGGCGGTGCGCCGGGCATTTCTGTGGAGCCAGCTCGAAGGCTTGAGCTATCAGCAGATCGCCGAGCGTTTGCAGGTGTCCGAGCGCACCATCAAGCGCTACATGGCGCAAGCCTATGAACATTGCCTGCTGGTGGACCTGTGAACAGCCAGGCGGTGGATCCGCGTCAGGCCGTGCGAGCTGCCGCACAATGGCTCGCGTTGTTGGAATCGGGCGGGGCCAATGAGCAGGACCGGGCGAACCTGCAGCGCTGGCGCGATGCTCATTCCACTCACGAGCACGCCTGGCAGAAGGCTCAAGCGTTGCGCCAGCGTTTCGCCGACTTGCCGCCCGCGCTGGCGATGAGCAGCCTGGATCGTCCTGACCCCGGACGACGTGTGGTGCTCAAGCGCGCGCTGGGTGCAGTGGCCTTGGTGCCGGCGGCCTGGCTGATCAGTCGGCAACTGCCGCTGGACGTCTGGCGTGCCGACCTGCACACCGCCACCGGTGAGCGCAGGAAAGTGCAATTGGCCGATGGCAGTTCCCTGCAACTCAATACCGCCAGCGCCGTCGACGTGGATGTGCAGGCGCGCCGGGTGAAATTGATCGAAAGTGAGATGTCGCTGAAGGTGCCGGGTTCGGCGCCAATGACGATCCAGACTCGATTTGGCAGCGTGATCGTCAGTCAGGGCGAGGTCTGTGTGCGTCAGGACGTGCGCGGATGCAGGGTCTCGGTATTCGACGGTTCTGTGCAGTTGCAGCCTTTGCAAGGGCCGCTGCTGGCCTTGCGCGCCGGTCAACAGGTCAGCCTGCAAGCGGCGGGCGCCGGAGCGATTGCGCCATTCGACGCGCTGGCGCCGGGCTGGCGCGAAGGCGTGCTACTGGCGAACAACCAGCCGCTGGGGGATTTCCTTCGCGAACTCGGCCTGTATCGGCCCGGCATCCTGCGTTGGGAGCCGGAGCTGGAAAAGCTGCGGGTGACCGGCAGTTTCCTGTTGGACGATACCGATCGTGTCCTCGCGTTGCTCGCCGCCAGCCTGCCGTTGGAGGTGCATTCGCGTACCCGTTATTGGGTCACCTTGCTGCCGCGTAAAAATAGTGTGTAAAGCCTGTCCCCTTTTGCAGGCTCGCTGGTCATTCAAGGCATGTGAATGATCAAGAGAGCAATTGCGATGCCTGCAACCTGTTATCCGCGCCCGGTTTCTCCCCGTCTGCGTCCGTTGTTGCACCTGAGCCTGATGCTGGGCTTGAGTGCCAGTCCATTGTTTGTTGCTCCAAGCTGGGCTGAAGACGGCGCCCGCCGTCAATATCAGGTGCCGGCCGGGAGCCTGGGCAATGCGCTGACCCGTTTCGCCGGCTTGGCGGGCGTCAACCTTTCGGTAGACCCGGCGCTGGTGAGTGGTCGCAACAGCACCGGCCTTTCGGGTGAATACGCTGTAGAGGAGGGCTTCGCCCGGCTGTTGCAGGGTTCCGGCCTGCAACTGCAACCGGTGGGTGAGCAAGCCTACATTCTCACGCCCGCACCCGACGGCAGCAGCCTGCAACTGGCGCCGACCTCGATTCTCGGGGCCGCGGATGGCGCGCAGGGCGAGGTGTTCGCCGGTGGCCAGGTCGCGCGTCGCGGGTCGCAAGGTTTGCTGGGCTCCAGGGACTTCATGGAAACGCCCTTCAGCATGACCACTTACACCAGTGAGGTGGTCAAGAATACCCAGGCGCGGACCTTGGGTGACCTGATTTCCACTGATCCTTCAGTGCGCGCCACCAACCCGGCGGGCGGGCGTTACGAGCAGTTCACCATTCGCGGCTTCAGCCTGTTCAACAGCGATGTTGCCTACAACGGGCTTTATGGCGTGCTGCCGACCTATTCGATCGACATGGAGATGGCGGATCGCGTCGACATCATCAAAGGCCCGAGCCAGCTTATCAATGGTATCTCGCCGCGCGGTGCTGTGGGGGGAGGGATCAACGTCGAGCCCAAGCGTGCGACTGACAAACCCATCACGTCATTCACCGGCAACTATGCGTCCGACAGCCAGGTCGGTGGTGCTGTGGATATCGGCCGGCGCTTCGGCGAGGACAACAAGTTCGGCCTGCGTTTCAACGGCGTGAAGCAATCGGGCGACACCGAATGGGACAACCAGAATGTCGATCGCGAAATGGCCGTGCTGGGCCTGGATTTTCGCGGTGAGCGCCTGCGACTGGCGACCGACATCGGGCGTACCGAGCGTGATACCGATGCACCGCAGGAGCGGGTGCAGATCGGGGCCAATGCGCAGGTCCCGAGTGCCAACGATGTGCGCCACAACTATGCGCAGCCCTGGAGCAAGGCCAGCACCAATGACACCTTTGGTACGGTGACCGGCGAATTCGATGTCAGCGATTCCGTGATGCTCTATGGCGCTGTCGGGGCACGCGAGAGTCACCATGATTTCCTCCGGCATGCGGTTTCGGTGACCAACAACCGGGGCGATTTTGCCGTTCAGCCGCGTGACTTCACCCGTGACGAAAATGTCCGCACTGCCACCGCCGGAGTGCGTAACTGGTTCCACACCGGTTCCGTGAGCCATGAGGTCAACCTGGCAGCCAGCTATTTCTATATGGACTTCGAAAACGGCGGTGCTCGCTATGCCTCGGGCAACAGCAATCTCTATAACCCGGTGGTGACGTCGACGCCTGTGCGGCCGACGCGGCTCGATTCGAAGGTCTACACCGAGAACCGCTTCAGCGGCGTGGCGTTGTCCGACACGCTGGGCTTTTTCGATGATCGTTTGTTGCTGACCCTGGGGGCCCGGTGGCAGCGGGTGAAAGTTGACGACTGGTCTGACGATGTCAAAGGTGACACCGCCTATGACGAGGAAAAGGTTTCACCGTCAGGCGGGATTCTGTTCAAGGCCACCGACAAGCTGTCCTTGTACGCCAACTACATGGAAGGCCTGAGTCAGGGCAAGATCGCACCGTCGACTTCGATCAACGAAGACGAGATTTTCCCGCCATTTGTCAGCCGGCAGGTCGAGGTCGGCGCCAAATACGATGCCGGCCCGTTTGCGGTCACCGCTGCGGTATTCCGCATCAAGCAACCGGCCTACGAGACCAATGCCACCACTCGGGTCTTCGGGCCCAACGGCAAGCGCCAGAACGATGGTGTGGAGTTGAGTGTGTTCGGTGAGCCGCTCAAGGGATTCCGCCTGCTCGGCGGGGTGATGTACATCGACAGCGAGTTGACCCACACCACCAACGGCACCTTCGACGGTAACCGTGCGCCGGCCACGCCCAAATACAACGTCAATCTGGGGGCCGAATGGGATGTACCCAACCTCGAGGGCCTGACGCTGACCAGCCGTGGCATCTATTCCAGCTCGCAGTACCTGGACCAGTCCAACGTCAAGGAAATCGATTCCTGGGAGCGGTTCGACGTCGGCGCGCGGTATGCCTTCAAGGTTGAAGACAAGCACATCACCCTGCGGGCCAACATCGAGAACGTGGCGGACAAACGGTATTGGAGTTCGGCAGGGGCTTCGGATGACAGCGAGCCGGGGTTGACCTTGTCTACGCCTCGGACTTATTTGCTGTCGGCGACCGTAGATTTCTGATGGATTTGTATCGTTAGAGCTGACGTTATCGCGGACAAGTCCGCTCCTACAGGGGGCGTAGTCGATCACAAAATGTGTGGATGACACAAAACCCTGTAGGAGCGGACTTAAATTCCCCACCGTCCTCAAAACACTCCCCCTCAGCAAATTTCTGATTCTTTGGTCAGATTTTTCGTATCAAGCTGTTTTCTAAAAGTGCATAAGCCTATAAAGTTAACCTTTCGGTCAGCTTTGCACTGTCTATCGACCCTCTGCTTCGTCAGGAGGGCGCCTGCACGACCCGAGATTCCCAGAACATAACCAAAAGGGCGGATCCACAACCGCCCAGAGGATGATCCATGTCCAACCGTGATATTTCCCGGCGCTCGTTCCTTCAGGGCGGGCTGGTGGCGGGCGTGAGCGTCACGCTTACGCCTCTCAGCAGTAAGGCACTGGCGGCCCTGATGGAAAACAGCGTGACCGTGCCGTCCGAGCAATGGCTCGGCAGCAACGGCAAGGCGCGCGCCCGAAATGATGCCTTGTCCAAGGTCTGCGGCAGTAAAGTGTTTGCCCGTGATATCCGCGCCAAGGACATGCCGGGCTGGCCGCAGCAGCAAGGCCACGCCATGCTTCTGAAAACCATCAAGGCCGATCGCATCTACGACGGTTACGACCTGTCGTGGCTCGGCACCGAGTTGCAGCCTGACCGTATTGTCACTGCCGACGACCTCGCCAAGGACGGCATCGTCTTTCCGGAAGAGCACGCGCCTGATCCACTGCTGCCGACGGGCAAGGTGCCGATGTTCATCGGTCACCCGGTGGCGATCCTGATCTGGAACGATTTCGAACGTTTCCGCCAGGCCAAGGCCAAGCTCAAGTTCAACGACAAGGCCATCCGTTACGGCGCCCAGGTGCCGTTCTACGAAGGCGATCCGTACGGCAGCTTCCGTTACGTGCGTGTGGGCGGTGCAACGTCAGCGGACGAAGACGAATTCGCCAGCCTCAAGGATTCGATCCTGTTCCCGATGCTGCGCAATCGCCGCCCGGTGTGGAATTCCCAACCGAACCTGCATGGCGACCTGACCGAGCGCGGACTGTTTTACGCCGAACGCATGAAGCAGCAGATCGACACGCCACCGGACAACTGGCTGGTGTTCGACGAGCGCTACAAGACCCCATCGATCGAACCTGCCGCGATGGAGCCGGACAACGGCAACGGTTGGTACGACCCGGCCACCAAGACCCTGCATTTTGTGGTCGCCACCCAATGCCCGCTGGAAACCGCCACCGAGACCGCGAAAATGATCGCGCCGTCGCGTTTCGGCCTGGCCAACCTGAACATGCACCCTGGCTACACGGTCGGCTACGGCTCCAAGGACCACAACATTTTCGTCTACTACGCGGCCCTCGCCGCGCTGTATGGCGCGGGTGTGCCGGTGCGCCTGGCCAACGATCGCTACGAGCAGTTCCAGAGCGGCATCAAGCGCCACCCGTTCGACATCCGCTATCAGTTGGCGGTGGACAAGACCGATCACAGCTTCAAGATTTTCCGCGCCGAGATGAGCGTCGACGGCGGTGGCCGGGTCAACTACAGCCCATCGGTGGCGGCGGTTGGCGCCACCGCAGCGCAGTCGATCTACTACATGCCGCAGAACGACCTGCAGGTCACTGCCTACCATTCCCGCGCCGTCGAGGCCGGGTCGATGCGTGGCTATGGCACGCTGCAAAGCATGGCGTCCACCGAAATGATGGTTGACGAAATTGCCGGCCGTCTCGGCATTGACGCCATTGAACTGCGCCGCAAGAACGCTTTGCGCTCGGGCATGAAGAACACCCAGGGCGCGGTTCCTGCGGGGGCCTTGCGCTTGCACGAAATCCTCGACAAGGCTGCCGCCCACGAGGTCTGGAAAAACCGCGACGCGATCAAGCAACAGCGCGAAGCCGCCGACCCGGATAACTGGTACGGCGTCGGTTTTGCGATCTGCCAGAAAGACTTCGGCACAGGTTCCGAAGCGCCGATGGCCAGTATCGAGTTCACCGCTGAGGGACGCATCAGCCTGCGCCACATCGGCATCGAGATCGGTACCGGCATGTCCACTTCACAAGCCATGGTGGTCGCCGACTTCCTCGGTAACCCGGCGCACGAAGTGAAGACCGGCGAAACCGAGTGGAAGGAGATGCAACTGGTCACCGGCGGCAACCCTTACATCATGAGCCAGGCCGAGCAGGACAGTCTGCTGCGCAATCCACGCTGGGTCGGCAAGCTCGCCTCGGCCTCATCGGCGACCAACTCCGCCTACTACTTCAGTCACGCCACCCGTGAAGCGGCGCGTGTGCTGTTCAACCACGGCTTGTGGCCGGCTGCGCTGGAAATCTGGCGACAAGGTCCTTACGGCGGCCAGGCCAACCCGTATGTCGTGCGTCGCGAGGACGCCCATTGGGTCGACGGCAAACTCACCGCCAACGGTATGGAACCGCTGCCGTTCGAGGTACTGGCCAAACGTGCCCACGAGCGCGGACTGGTGACGGGCGCCACGGTGCACGGTTTCAACCGCTGGAGTTGGGCCGAGGCGGAGTTCAGCATTGACGGCGTTCGCGAGCGCCTGCCGCTCGACGGTATGGCGGTCAAGTACGGCGACGGCGCGCCGGCAGCGAAGAAGGCGCAGATGAATAGCGCCGGTTTCCACTTGCTCGACCGCCAGAACGTGCACTACCCGGACACGCAACTGAACAACGCGGCGGTGACTTACTACAGCCCGGTTGCCACGCTGGTGGAGTTGAAAGTGAACAAGGGGTCAGCCGAAGTCCAGGTGCTAAACCACCATTCGTGGGTCGAGTGTGGTCGTGTGCTGGTGCCGGAGCTGGTCAAGGGGCAGATCGAAGGCGGTACGGCCATGGGCATCGGCCATGCGCTGATGGAAGAGATGCCGTTGTACGAAGGCGGGCCGGGGGAGGGGGACTGGAACTTCAACCGCTACCGTCTGCCGATGGCACGCCACGTCGCGGTATGGAAGCAGACGGCGGAGATCCTGCCACCGCTGTCGCCAAGCGATCCGTCCAAGGGTATCGCCGAGGTCGTCATGATCCCGGTGGTCGGTGCCATCGGTAACGCCGTTGCCCACGCCATCGGCAAGCGGGTTCGCGACCTGCCTATCACTTCTGCACGCATCAAGGAGGCCCTCAATGGCTAACCGTCCGCTTCAACTGACCCTCAACGGTCAATCCGTCGGCCCGGTGGACATCCCTGATGACCTGCCGATGATCGATTACCTGCACGAATACAAGAACCTCACCGGCTCGCGCCTGGGCTGTGGCCAGGGCATCTGCCACGCCTGCGTGGTGATCGTCGACAACCCCGACGGCACCAGCGAGGAAGTGCGCACCTGCATCACCGGCGCGCATTATTTCGAAGGCAAGAAGGTGCGGACCATCGAAGGCCACGCCAGCCGCGACGAGCAGGGCAAGGTCACCGAGCTGAACCCTGTCCAGCAGCGTTTCGTGGACGAATTCGCCTTCCAGTGCAGTTATTGCGCTCCCGGTTTCGTCAACGCGGCGACAGTGCTGGTGGAGAAGCTGCAGCGCCAGCCAACGGTCAAGAGCCAACTGGAGAAAGTCATCGAGGACAGCCTCGGTCATCACATCTGCCGTTGCACCGGGTACGTGCGTTACTACAACGCGACGCGCAACGTTTTAACCGATCTCGGTCTGGTCAAGGAGGGTTAAGCATGAACCATTTACTGACCCGCCTGGCATTGGCGGTCGGTCTGGCTGCGCCTGTGTTGCTGGCGCAGGCGGGCGATCAAGTGAAGCGCGGCGAATACCTGGCCCGCGCCGCTGACTGCATGGCCTGTCATACCGCGCCGGGTGGGGCACCGTATGCCGGGGGGCTGCCGATCGTCTCGCCATTCGGCACCATCTACGGTACCAACATCACCCCAAGCAAGGAGCACGGCATCGGCCTCTACAGCGATGACGAATTCTTCGCCGCGCTCACTGAAGGCAAGCGGCGTGACGGGGCGAACCTGTATCCGGCCATGCCCTACACCTCGTATCACCTGATGCCCCGTGAAGATTCGGACGCGATCCACGCCTACCTGAAAACCGTCGAGCCGATCGAGCGTGCCGCGCCGGTCACCCGCCTGAGTTTTCCGTTCAACGTCCGTCCGGGCCTGATTGCCTGGAACCTGATGTACGGCAAGGACGTGAAGCTCTCGCCTGGCGAAGGCAAGAGCGAAGCGTTCAAGCGCGGCCAGTACATGGTCGACGTGCTCGGTCACTGCGGTGAATGCCACACTCCACGCGGGTTGTCCGGTGCGATGCAGCAGGACAAACGCCTGTCGGGCGGCGTCCTCAACGGCTACCTGGCGCCGAGCCTGCTGGCCACTGATCTGGCGGCGCGTGGTTGGAATCATCAGGACCTGAGCACGTTCCTCAAGCACGGCATGAGCGCCCAGGGCACGATGTTTAACGAGATGTTCCCGGTGTTCCACAACAGCACCCAGGGCCTCAATGATGCGGACCTGTCGGCCATGGCCACCTTCCTGCTGGGTGATCAGCCACCGGCAGCGAAGATGCTCACCGATGTGCCACTGGACAAGCTGGGTGCGAGTGCCCGGCGCGGCCGTCAGGAATATTTGAACGTCTGTGCCGGATGTCATGCGCCTGAAGGTGAAGGCAAGCCGCACATTGCCGTGGCCATGCGGGGCAACACCACGTTGCGCCTGGACGACCCGCGCAACCTGGTGCGGGTGATCGACGATGGCATCGGCGAGCAGAAGTTTTCCGGTTTCGAACATATGCAGCCGATGCCTGGGTTCGCTGAAAAACTCAGCCACGAGCAGCTTACCGATCTGCTCAACTACCTGCGTCAGGGCTGGGGCGGGCAGATGAGTGACCTGGCCGTGAGCGATGTGCAGAAGCTGCGCGCCGACGCGCCAGCGCTCGAGCATAAGGCTCACTGATATGCAGCACCTGGATCTGCAAGTGGTGCGCCGGGCGCTGGAGTGGTCGACGGCTGGCCAACGGCTGTGGCTGTGCACGGTGCTCGCCACCTATGGCTCGGCGCCACGCGCGCCTGGCTCGTTGCTGGCGGTGAACGCTGCAGGGCAGTGGATCGGATCGTTGTCCGGCGGTTGTGTGGAAGAGGATTTCCTTGAGCGCGTGGCCGAAGGCGCCTTCGAGCAGGCGGTCAGTGTCGTGCGCTACGGCGAAGGTGATGACCCGCGCTCGCGGGTCAGCCTGCCCTGTGGCGGCGTGCTGGACGTGCTGGTCGAAAAGCTCGAGCCGGATTGCGACGTGCAGGGCCATTTGCGCGAGCTGGAATTGGCACTGTTGGGCCGGCGTCGTTTGATCCGTGAAGTTGACCTGGCGAGCGGCGCCCGCAGCCTGTTCGATGATCGTGAACAGGGCGTGCGTGTCGAACGGGAAATCGACCGCGTGCGCTTGCGAATCGGTGCCGCCCAGCGCTTGTTGCTGGCGGGGTATTCCAGCGTGGCGCAAGCCTGTGCGGAGTTTGCCGTGGGGCTGGGCTTCGAGGTGATCCTGTGTGATCCACGCAATGAAGTACTTGAAGGTGTGGTGCTGGACAACGTCGAGATTCGCCGCCAATTGCCATCGGTGTTCATTGCCGACGGTGGCTGTCATCGTGATACGGCGGTGGTCGCCCTGACCCATGATCCGCGCATCGATGACCTGGCGATGATGGAAGCGGTGCGTACCGAAGCCTTTTACATCGGTGTGATGGGGTCCCTGCAAACCTCGCAAAAGCGCTTCGAACGCCTGCGCCGGATCGGCGGGCTGGGAGAGACCGACCTGGCGCGCATCCACGCGCCCATCGGCTTGAACCTGGGCAGCAAGACCCCGGCGGAAATCGCCCTGGCCGTGCTGGCCGACATTCTGCGTATCCGCAGCGGCATCCCGCGCGATCGCCTCTGATCTCCTACAGGGGTGGGTGGTGTTGGTTAATAGCCGAATTTATCCCGCAACCCGTAATACCACGCCCCCAGCGCTGCAAACGGCGTGCGCAACAATTGCCCGCCCGGGAACGGGTAGTGCGGCAAGTCGGCAAACGCATCAAAACGCTCAGCCTGACCACGCAATGCTTCGGCCAGCACCTTGCCTGCAAGATGCGTGTAGGTCACCCCATGGCCGCTGCAACCCTGGGAGTAGTAGATGTTGTCACCCAGGCGTCCGACCTGCGGCAGACGCGACAAAGTCAGCAGGAAATTACCCGTCCAGGCGTAATCGATCTTCACGTCCTTGAGCTGCGGGAATGCCTTGAGCATCTTCGGCCGGATGATTGCCTCGATGTTTGCCGGGTCTCGCGCGCCATACACCACACCACCACCGAAGATCAGGCGCTTGTCGCCGCTCAGGCGGTAGTAATCGAGCAGGTAATTACAGTCCTCGACGCAATAGTCCTGAGGCAGCAGGTTGTGCGCCAGCTCATCGCTCAAGGGTTCGGTCGTGATCACCTGGGTGCCGCAAGGCATCGACTTGGCGGCCAGCTCCGGCACCAGGTTGCCGAGATAGGCATTGCCCGCGACGATGATGAATTTGGCGCGCACCTTGCCTTGGGGCGTGTGCACCACCGGGTTGGCACCGCGCTCGATGCGCACCGCCGGCGATTGTTCATAAACCGTACCCCCCAGCGACTCGACGGCCGCCGCTTCGCCCAGCGCCAGGTTCAGCGGGTGAATGTGGCCACCGCTCATGTCGAGCATGCCGCCCACGTACTGCTCGCAATTGACCACTTCGCGGATGCGACTTTGATCCATGAGCTCGAGCTGCGTGTGACCGTAGCGCTCCCACAGACGCTTCTGCGACTCCAGGTGGCCCATCTGCTTGGGCGTCATCGCGGCAAACACCCCGCCGTCCTTCAAATCACACCGGATATCGTATTTGGCGACCCGCTCCCGAATGATGCGGCCGCCCTCGAAGGCCATCTGCCCCAGCAACTGCGCCTGCTTGGGTCCGACTGAGCGCTCGATCACATCGATGTCGCGGCTGTAGCTGTTGACGATCTGGCCGCCGTTGCGACCCGAGGCACCAAAACCGACCTTGGCCGCTTCCAGCACTGTGACCTTGAAGCCACTCTCCAGGAGAAACAGGGCAGAGGACAACCCCGTGTAGCCAGCGCCGATCACGCAGACATCAGTCTCGATTTCACCCTGCAGTACCGGACGCGGGGGAACTGCATTGGCCGACGCAGCGTAATAGGACTCGGGGTAGGGGGTGTTCGCCATCCTGCAGCCTCTGTTTAATAAATTTAACGAGTGCGACGATCCTACCCGAGTTGAAAATCCACCGCCAGCCACCTCAAATGCTTCCGCGCCGCAACGAAATTAAAAATTTTGCATATTCATAGGGTTAGCGCGAAAAAAGGTGTTGACACCCCTCCGGATTTCCGTAGAATGCCGCCTCACAGCAGGCACGTAGCTCAGTTGGTTAGAGCACCACCTTGACATGGTGGGGGTCGTTGGTTCGAGTCCAATCGCGCCTACCAAACAAAATCCGCTCTGCTGGGCGGTCTAGAGGGGTCACCGGAAACGGTGACCCCTTTTTGCTTTTGCGATTTGCAAAAAACTGCCCCCCTCAGTCGGATCACACCTCTTGGTTTTGTTTCCTCATCTTCAAAAGTGCATCTCTCGTCATTTGCTCATGAGCAGTGCTTGTGATTGCTGCTGGGGGAGGATTGGATTTGCGACTGTCGTCGCTTGACTTACACAAAAAAGCCCGCTCAGTGGCGGGCTTCTTTTTAGTTGTCGGCTTGGACGGGCGGATAGCCTAGTTGAATCTTGAGCTCATGCTCTATTTTTCGACATTCCCGACTGAGCACGCTTTTTTCTTCAGCTGAGCCTGTGAATTGGCGTTCTTTGCGATGGCACAGTTCAATCGCGTCGCGTGTACGGGCTTTCGAGTTTCCTTCCACGATAGCGCCATATACCAGAAATAAAACGACAGCGGCACATACGCCGCCTACTGCTCTACCAATCATTTCGCCCCCATCAACATGCCTCAATGTTATCATTTAATGGCAAACAGCTACTATTTTTTCCTGCGGAGTGTAGGAAAAATCGCATCCGGTAGTAGGCTTTATGTCGAGTGGGAACGTCAGGAGGAAATACGAGCGATGCGTCTGCACTGGGTTTGATCGCTGCTACCAGGATGGAGGCCTGAGTAAAGCCGTCCTCGGCCGGTTTATTCTCACTCGACCGCTTACTGGGGTGCCGGAAGGGCTGCTCGCTTCAGTTGCGGGCACTAGTCAATAATTGTCAACCCACCATGCTCCGCGCGTTCACTCCAAGCGATGGTGTGGCTCGTCTTGTTCCGGCGCACTTTTTTTATTCCGCAATCTCCAGTGCGTTCGAAGGTCTCCGAGACATCGTCGGGTGTTGAACATCGCCCCTGCGATGGCTTGCTTGCAGTCGCTAGTCCCAAAAATGGATCTCTTAACGTCCCCTCATTAACCCAGTTTTGAGAGAAATTACAATTTGCGACGAGGGACAAGGCATGCAGATTTGGCAGCAGGCCTGGCCAATTCGTTGAATGCAGGATGCCGGTTGATGAGCTACTACTGACAAGTCTTATCTTGGGCACACTGGCAGGAGTTTATCGATGGCTCACTGGCTTCTTGCAGCGCTTCATCTCTTGGCGTTTGGCGTGGGATTCTGGGCGGTGCTGACGCGTGGTACCCACTTTCGGCGTTTGGCGGCAGGCACTGGCGAGGCTCGCAGTGTTTTGATCGCGGACAATATCTGGGGGATTTGCGCCCTGGTTCTGTTGGTGACCGGTGGGATGCGTGCTTTCGGCGGATTTGAGAAAGGCACGGATTATTACCTGCAGCAGCCGTTGTTTCACCTCAAGATGACGCTGTTCGTGTTGATTCTGTTGCTGGAGCTCGCACCGATGGTGACATTGATCAAGTGGCGAATAGCGCTGGCCCGTGGCGCGACAATCGATACCGCACGCGCGAAGTTGTTTGCGCGGATCAGTCATGTTGAAGGTTTGATGATGTTGCTGATGGTCGTCGCTGCAACGGGTATGGCGCGTGGCGTTACGTTTGGTTAACGGTTACCCACAAAAGCAGCGAGCAGCCTGACGCGAGGAATAGGGCGTGGAAGCCTGCGAATCTTTAGCCAGCCATCGTCGTCGAGTACGGGCTGGCTACTGACTGCAGCAGGATTCAGGACTGCGGTTTGTCCGGGGCGGTCAAACCGGCTTGAATGCGCTGGTAAATTTCTTCGCGGTGCACCGCAACGTCTTTCGGGGCATTGATACCGATTCGGACTTGCTGGCCGCTTACGCCCAGGATGGTGATCGTAATGTCATCGCCAATGTTTATGCTTTCACCGACTTTGCGGGTGAGTATCAGCATGGTCTTCTCCTTGATTGCTTTGTTGGGCACCTGATTCGGACAGTGCAGAGGTCGGTGGTATGTATAGATTAGTGCGAAGTCTCACGGTTTGGGTGCCTCTTTCTGACGCGCAGATGCTGCATTAATTCCCAAGGCGTAACTATACAGAGGCCGCATCCATCATTCTCGTTGTTTTCAGTCCATTTTGTGGGGCTCAACAAGTATTCATGGATGATAAAATCCCCGCTTTGAGTCTTCAGAGGGAAGCGTTGTGCGCAAATTGGCCTTGGTAATCGCAGTACTGGCGTTGGCGGGATGTGGTGAGGGCAAGCGCGTTGAAGCGGCAAAGCCGCAACCTTCGGCGGTCTCGACGCCGGCAGTCGCTTCTGCACCTCAATGGGATCTTGAGGTGCGGGGTGAAATAACCCAGGCCGTCAGCGATTTGAGTGGCTGGTTGATTGAGCACAGCTTCATCGCCAATGTGGTCAAGGAAAACGGCAAGACCCGCATCCTGATGGGGCCTTACAGCTCGAAAGCCGAGGCTGAGGCCAAGCAGGACGAGGTGCGCGCGGCGCTGACTCGTGCCAAGAAACAGAATATTGAATTGCTGGTCATCGATCGGCCGGCGGCTCAATAAAGGCGTCTTCGCTGTAGCCAGGCGATCCTTCGATTGGGTTGAAACAACAAAGGCCCCGGATTTCCAGTCCGGGGCCTTTGTTGTTTCAATCGTGTTTAACCGCAAGCTTTCATGTCGACCGGTCCGACGAACTCATTGCCGCGCCCCATCACGCACGCCACGCTCTGGTTGCGCTGCCGCTCCCAGGCTTGCACCGGGTAGGTTTTGTTCCAGGCGTCATACAGTTGCCGATCCTGTTTGGACAGGCGTAAACCGTATTGCTTGCTCATGTAGAAATAAGTTCGAGCAATCATGCCGCGAATGGATGGGCGTGGCATGACCTTCTTCGCCTTGAAATCAATCTGAGTCAGGCACGAACCATACTGGCCCGATTGCTCCGGCAGCCAGCCGAAGCTGAAATTGCTGCGGTCTCCGTTCACCTCGCCAATACTCGGCACCAGGTTGTGCAAGTCGGCTTCGGCCCTTTGATACGTCGGGTCGTGTCGCGTGCAATTCTTGCGTCCGCCTTCCTGCCAGCATTGGCGCTGATGGCCAATCTGCCAGGCCGGGACGATGTGCTCCCACTCGATTCGCGAGGCGCGTTTGGCGTTTTTACGCGGTATGTAACCGCAGGCTGAGAGGTTCACCTTGTTGCCGGTGTACTTGCACCCGCAATAGAACTCGGTGGACTGCGGGGCATACAGCTTCCAGGCGACTTTCTTGGCTTCGTTGAAGGTGCGGGGGGCGTCGGCCTGGGCGCCCACGGAGAAAAACATCAACAGCAAAACAAACCAGCGGACACTCATTGACTCAGTCTTCCTTCGGCACAACCCAGAAAATCTGCACACCACCATCGTCGCGATAAGCGAGGGTGACGTTATCGTTCTCGTCGATTTCCTCGAGTAACTGCTCCCAGTCATCCACGGGCTCGTCCGGCAAACGGAAGATCAGTGCGGCCCTGGCTTTCTGGGCGGTGGGGGAATTGATGATTTTCTGAACGCGAATGCCCATGCGTTGATAGGCTTCAGGAGAAGCGGAGGTGGTGTCCACGGAATTGTCCTTATTAAGCTGTACGTGCATACAGTATTTAACCGTAAGCATTTTCGCAACTGCTTAAAATTCAAGAAAATCCTCTGACAGCGTTTTTTTCCGTTTGGTGTAGGAAGAAGGAATTTTTATCCGCCAGTGTGGCTGTGAGCGTCGCTAAAGAATTCCGTACTCAGGTCGATGCCCTTCAAAGGATTTTTTTCCAGGAGTTCCCATGTCCCTTTCGATTGGCTTTCCCCATCCGAGCGCAATCACCATCGGCGGTAAATCCACAGCCACGATCGACGCCCTGAGCGAATCGACTTCAGGGACCTCCGCCTTGGCCCTGGGTAAGGACGAGGAGGGGGATGTCACTCAAGTGCGAACCGGTGGCGGCCCACTTACCGAGAATAAAAAAGCCGATAGCGACAGCGGGAGTGACCAGAGTGTCGCGGTGAAGACGTTGCTCAAGCGCATGCGCGAGCTGCAACAGCAACTGCGAGAGCAACAGCAACAATTGGCAGCAGCGCAGGCCGCTCCTTACCCCACGCCGGAAGCGAAGCAGGCAGTCGTGATGTCGATTCAGGGACAAATCGCCGACACCAGCAGCGCACTGCTGCAAGTGACGGCCAGCCTGGTCAAGGAAATGGCAAAGGGTTCCAGTACGGGCAACATCGTCAGCACCACGGCTTAGGTTGCGTGGTGTTCAGAGCGAGTGTAGCTCTCAGGGTCGTTGACAAATGACTACAAGGTTCGCATGTAAGATGCCGGCCGCTGTTCAAGGGAATGAGCAAAGGTTCCAGCACCACCACGGCGTGGGTTTCATAGGTTGTCGCTACGAACGCAACTCTCAGGGTCGTTGACAAATGACTACAAGGTTCGCATAGTTCGGTCTTCGCAAACGTTTGCGGGACTCCGTCGATCGCTTATTCCCTGGCGCTGGCGGTGAAGCTTACACCAGCGCAAGCGTTGCTCAGAATAATCATAAGATCGGAGTGAACCCATGAAGCTGCCATTCGCTGGACGTCTTCTTGCTGTCGCTATGCTGGCTGCCGCATCCGCCGCGCTGCCTGTCTCCTCGGCTTTCGCCGAATCCCCTGAAAAGCCCAAAGTCGCGCTGGTCATGAAATCCCTGGCCAATGAATTCTTCCTGACCATGGAAGATGGCGCCAAAGCCTACCAGAAAGAACACTCCGGCGATTTCGAACTGATTTCCAACGGCATCAAGGACGAAACGGACACCGCCAACCAGATCCGTATCGTCGAGCAGATGATTGTTTCCAAGGTCAATGCACTGGTGATCGCCCCGGCTGACTCCAAAGCCATGGTGCCAGTGATCAAGAAGGCCGTGGATGCCGGCATCACAGTGGTCAACATCGATAACCAGCTCGACCCTGCTGTGGTCAAAAGCAAAAATATCAGCGTTCCGTTCGTAGGCCCGGACAATCGCAAGGGCGCACGCCTGGTGGGCGAATACCTGGCCAAACAACTGAAGGCCGGTGACGAAGTCGGCATCATCGAAGGCGTGTCCACTACCACCAACGCCCAGGCCCGCACCGCAGGCTTCAAGGATGCAATGGAGGCGGCGCAAATCAAGGTCGTGTCCCTGCAATCCGGTGATTGGGAAATCAACAAGGGCAACCAGGTTGCCGCCTCCATGCTCAGTGAATACCCGAACATCAAGGCGCTGCTGGCTGGCAACGACAGCATGGCCGTCGGCGCGGTGTCCGCGGTGCGGGCGGCGGGCAAGGCCGGCAAGGTGCAAGTGGTCGGGTACGACAACATCAATGCGATCAAACCGATGCTCAAGGACGGTCGCGTCCTCGCCACGGCGGACCAATACGCCGCCAAGCAGGCGGTGTTCGGCATCGAAACGGCGCTGAAGATCATCAAGGGTGAAAAGGTCGACAGCGGCGCCAACGGCGTCATCGAAACGCCGGTCGAGCTGGTAACCAAGTAGTCCTTCTGGCGGCACAATGGTGCTCGCCCGTCCGGGCGAGCGCATGGAGATTCTTATGTCAGTTTCCGCACCGAACGCTGTCCTCTCGGTCAGCGGTATCGGCAAGACGTATGCGCAACCTGTCCTCACCGGCATCGACCTGACGTTGATGCGTGGCGAGGTCTTGGCGCTGACCGGCGAGAACGGCGCCGGCAAAAGCACGCTGTCGAAGATCATCGGCGGGCTGGTCACGCCGACCACTGGCCAGATGCAATTCCAGGGTCAGGATTATCGTCCTGGCAGCCGTACCCAAGCGGAAGAGCTGGGCATCCGCATGGTCATGCAGGAGCTCAATCTGCTGCCGACCCTGTCCGTGGCGGAAAACCTGTTCCTCGACAATCTGCCGAGCAATGCAGGTTGGATCAGTCGCAAGCAACTGCGCAAGGCAGCGATCGAAGCCATGGCTCAGGTCGGGCTGGACGCAATCGATCCGGACACCCTGGTTGGCGAGTTGGGTATCGGTCATCAGCAAATGGTCGAGATTGCCCGCAATCTGATTGGTGATTGCCGGGTGCTGATCCTCGACGAGCCGACCGCGATGCTCACCGCTCGCGAAGTGGAAATGCTCTTCGAGCAGATCACCCGTTTGCAAGCGCGTGGCGTGTCGATCATCTACATCTCCCATCGTCTTGAAGAGCTGGCGCGGGTGGCGCAGCGCATTGCGGTGCTGCGCGACGGCAATCTGGTGTGTGTCGAGCCGATGGCCAACTACACCAGCGAACAACTGGTCACCCTGATGGTTGGGCGTGAACTGGGCGAACACATCGACATGGGGCCGCGCAAGATTGGCGCGCCAGCGTTGACGGTCACGGGCCTGAGTCGTGCCGACAAGGTGCGCGACGTGTCCTTCGAAGTGCGTGCCGGCGAGATCTTCGGCATATCCGGACTGATCGGGGCAGGGCGCACCGAGTTGCTGCGCCTGATTTTTGGTGCCGATGTCCCGGACAGCGGCACGGTTGCGCTGGGTTCGCCGGCGCGGGTCGCGACTATTCGCTCGCCAGCGGATGCCGTTGCGCACGGTATCGCCTTGATTACCGAAGACCGCAAAGGTGAAGGCTTGCTGTTGACGCAATCGATCAGCGCCAACATTGCCCTGGGCAACATGGCGGAAATTTCCAGGGCGGGGGTCGTCAACAACGCAGATGAGTTGTCCTTGGCCCAGCGCCAGGTCGACGCCATGCGCATCCGCAGTTCCAGCCCGACGCAAACGGTATCGGAGCTGTCCGGCGGGAACCAGCAAAAAGTCGTGATCGGTCGCTGGCTGGAGCGCGACTGTTCGGTGTTGCTGTTCGACGAGCCCACACGCGGCATCGACGTAGGCGCCAAATTCGACATTTATGCACTGCTCGGTGAGCTGACCCGTCAGGGCAAGGCGCTGGTGGTGGTGTCCAGCGACCTGCGCGAACTGATGTTGATCTGCGACCGCATTGGCGTGCTGTCGGCGGGGCGTCTGATCGAGACATTCGAGCGCGACAGCTGGACCCAGGATGATTTGCTTGCTGCCGCTTTTGCCGGTTACCAAAAACGTGATGCGTTGCTCAACGAAGCAACGCCTAGGGATCTCCCATGAAAACTGCAACGCCTGGCGGTAAACGTAGCGGCAACTTCTACGGTCTGGGCACTTATCTGGGGCTGGCCGGTGCCTTGCTGGCGATGATCGTGCTGTTCTCGATCCTCAGCAGCCATTTCCTGTCGTATGACACCTTCAGCACCCTGGCCAACCAGATCCCGGACTTGATGGTGCTGGCGGTCGGCATGACGTTTGTGTTGATCATCGGCGGCATTGATCTGTCTGTGGGTTCGGTGTTGGCGCTGGCGGCATCGACTGTCAGCGTGGCCATTCTTGGCTGGGGCTGGAGCGTGCTGCCGGCGGCACTGCTGGGCATGGCGGCCGCGGCATTGGCCGGGACCATAACGGGTTCGATCACTGTGGCCTGGCGTATTCCGTCGTTCATCGTTTCCCTGGGTGTCCTGGAAATGGCGCGAGGCGTCGCGTATCAGATGACCGGTTCGCGCACCGCCTATATCGGCGACGCCTTTGCGTGGCTGTCCAATCCGATCGCGTTCGGTATTTCACCGTCATTTATTATTGCCTTGTTGATCATCTTCGTGGCGCAAGCCGTATTGACCCGCACCGTGTTCGGGCGTTACCTGATCGGTATCGGAACCAATGAGGAAGCGGTGCGTCTGGCCGGGATCAATCCCAAGCCCTACAAGATCCTCGTCTTCAGCCTGATGGGGTTGCTGGCCGGGATCGCTGCGTTGTTCCAGATTTCGCGGCTGGAGGCAGCGGACCCGAATGCCGGTTCCGGCCTGGAGCTGCAAGTGATCGCAGCGGTGGTGATCGGTGGCACCAGCCTGATGGGCGGGCGCGGCTCGGTGATCAGCACGTTTTTCGGGGTGTTGATCATTTCCGTACTGGCGGCTGGCCTGGCGCAGATTGGCGCGACCGAGCCGACCAAGCGCATCATTACCGGTGCGGTGATCGTCGTGGCGGTGGTGCTGGACACCTACCGCAGTCAACGCGCAAGTCGGCGGACCTGAGCCATGGCAACCATCAAAGATGTGGCAGCCCTTGCAGGGATTTCCTATACCACCGTTTCCCACGTGGTAAACAAGACGCGTCCGGTCAGTGAAGAAGTACGGGTCAAGGTCGAGGCGGCGATCAAAAGCCTCGACTACGTGCCCAGTGCGGTGGCCCGCTCATTGAAAGCCAAGACCACGGCCACCATCGGCCTGTTGGTGCCGAACAGCCTCAACCCGTACTTCGCCGAGCTGGCGCGCGGTATCGAAGATTACTGCGAGCGCAATGGCTATTGCGTGATCCTGTGCAACTCCGACGACAACCCGGACAAGCAGCGCAGCTACCTTCGCGTACTGCTGGAAAAACGCATCGACGGGCTGATCGTGGCCTCCGCCGGTGGGGATGCCGGTTTCGCCGAAGGGCTGGCGGGCGTGCGTACGCCGATGGTCATCGTCGACCGTGGGCTGCAAGGCGTGAGTGCCGACCTGGTACGCATCGACCATGAATACGGCGCATATCTGGCGACCCGACACCTTTTGGAGTTGGGGCATCGCGACATCGCCATGATCGGTGGTCCGGCGGACACCAGCGTCGCGCAGATGCGTCTGGCAGGTTATTGCCGTGCCTTGCAGGAGGCGGGCGTCGAAGTGGTTCACGAGCGTGTGCTGCAAAGCGACTTCACCAGCACTGGCGGTTACGGTGCTGCCGCAACCCTGCTGGAAAACAACCCGCCCACGGCGATTTTTGCCGGTAACGACATGATCGGCTTCGGTGTCCTGCGAGCCGCCGCCGAGCGCAACATTCGCGTGCCGAGCGAACTGTCGGTGATCGGCTTCGACGATATCCAGATGAGCCGCTATGTCTATCCGGCGCTGACCACCGTGGGCCAATCGATTCTGCAATTGGGCGAGATGGCGGCCGGTGTGCTGTTGCGCAGGATCGCCAAACCGGAAACGGCTATCGATCAACGGATCGTGACGCCGAGTATTGTCTTGCGTGAATCGACTGCGCCCCTGGCCGGTCTGTTCGCGCAATTGCGTTGAAACTTTGAGTAGCGATGTATGCCAGCAAAAGTAGTGGTGATAGGCAGCCTGAACATGGACCTGGTGACTCGTGCTTCGCGCCTGCCCCGGGGCGGCGAGACGCTGATCGGTGAGTCGTTTACCACGATTTCCGGTGGCAAGGGTGCCAACCAGGCAGTGGCTGCGGCACGGTTGGGTGCGCAGGTATCGATGGTCGGTTGCGTGGGGAGCGATGCCTATGGAGAGGTGCTGCGCGGGGCGTTGTTAGCCGACGGCATCGATTGTCAGGCCGTCAGCACCGTTGATGGCTCCAGTGGTGTGGCGCTGATTGTGGTCGATGACAACAGTCAGAACGCTATCGTCATCGTGGCTGGCGCCAATGGTGCGCTGACGCCGGCGTTGATCGATCAGTTCGACGCGGTGCTGCAAGCGGCGGACGTGATCATCTGTCAGCTGGAAGTGCCGGATGCCACCGTCGGGTACGCGCTCAAGCGCGGCCGGGCGCTGGGCAAAACGGTGATTCTCAATCCGGCACCGGCCAGTCGGGCGCTGCCGGCGAACTGGTATGCGGCCATTGATTACCTGATTCCCAACGAGAGCGAAGCATCGACCTTGACAGGGTTGCCGGTGGACTCACTGGCAACCGCCGAAACGGCGGCAACGCGGCTGATCGCCATGGGGGCGGGCAAGGTCATCATCACGCTCGGCGCGCAAGGCTCACTGTTTGCCGACGGCCAACGCTTCGAGCACTTTGTCGCGCCGAAGGTGAAAGCGGTGGACACCACGGCCGCAGGCGACACCTTCGTCGGTGGTTTTGCCGCTGCACTGGCCGGCGGCAAAAGTGAACGCGAGGCCATCCACTTCGGTCAGGCTGCCGCTGCACTGTCGGTCACCCGCGCGGGGGCGCAACCCTCGATTCCCGATCTGTCTGAAGTGCAGGCCACAGCATGAAAAAAACACCGCTACTCAACGTCGCCTTGTCGCGGCTGATTGCATCCCTGGGGCATGGCGACCTGGTCGTGATCGGCGATGCCGGACTGCCAGTGCCGCCGGGTGTCGAGTTGATCGACCTGGCCCTGACCCAGGGTATTCCTGATTTCGTCAGCACCTTGAGCGTCGTGCTCAGCGAAATGCAGGTCGAGCGCCATGTACTCGCCCGGGAGATCCTGGATAAGCAACCATCCGCTCTGGTTGCGCTGGACAGACTGCATGCCGAAGGTGCGCTGGGCCAGCGCGAGTTGCTCAGCCATGAGCAGTTCAAGGTCTTGAGCCGACAGGCGAGGGCGATTGTGCGCACCGGCGAATGCCAGCCGTACTGCAACATTGTTCTGGCGGCCGGGGTTACCTTTTAAGTTGCTTGATCTTTCCCCCTGCACAAGGAGTGCACCATGTACCGCAATGTCCAGAAACTGCTGCTTCGGAGCCTGCTGCTTTTGTCCCTGATATCCGCAACGAGCGCCCACGGGGCACAAAAGATCGACCTGATCATCGACACCGATCCCGGTGCCGACGACGTCGTGGCCTTGCTGTTTGCCCTGGCATCACCGCAAGAGTTGAACATCCGTGCGTTGACCACCGTCGCTGGCAATGTGCGCCTGGACAAGACCTCGCGTAATGCGCGGCTGGCTCGTGAATGGGCAGGGCGCGAGGAAGTGCCGGTGTATGCTGGCGCGCCAAAACCACTGATGCGCACTCCGATTTATGCGGACAACATTCACGGCAAGGAAGGCATGTCGGGCGTCACCGTGCATGAGCCTGGGAAGGGGCTGGCGCAGGGCAATGCCGTTGATTACCTGATCGATACCCTGAAAACGGCCAAGCCCCATAGCATCACCATCGCCATGCTGGGGCCTCAGACCAATCTGGCCCTGGCACTGATCCAGGCGCCGGAGATCGTTCAGGGCATCAGGGAGGTGGTGATCATGGGCGGCGCGCACTTCAACGGCGGCAACATTACCCCGGTGGCTGAGTTCAATCTGTTCGCTGATCCGCAGGCTGCAGAGGTTGTGCTCAAAAGCGGCGTCAAACTGACCTATCTGCCGCTGGACGTGACGCACAAGATTTTGACCAGTGAAGAGCGCCTTAAGCAGATCGCCGCACTGAACAACAATGCCAGCAGGCTGGTGAGCGATATTCTCAATGAATACATCAAGGCCGATATGGAGCACTACGGTCTGACGGGTGGGCCGGTGCATGACGCTACCGTCATCGCCTATCTGCTCAAGCCTGAGTTGTTCAGCGGTCGTTCGGTCAATGTGGTGATCGACAGCCGCGAAGGCCCGACCTTCGGCCAGACCATTGTTGACTGGTACGACGGCCTGAAGGCGCCAAAGAATGCTTTCTGGGTTGAGAGCGGTGATGCCCAGGGCTTTTTTGACCTGCTGACCGAGCGTCTGGCTCGCCTGAAGTAAGCCAAAACCCGCAGGCGACGGCCTGCGGGTTTACTCCCTTTCGTTGATTTCAGCGCCCTGGTAGCCCGCCGGGTATTTCTCGAATACTTGTGCGATGAAGGATTGCGCGGCCTCGGTTCCCAGTTCCTTGACCAGCAAGTCGACACTGATGATCGCCAGTTCCTCCGGGCTGCCCGGGCTATACGAACTGTGGCCCAGCGGCCATTTGGCCTTGATGTCGGCGTCTATGTTTACGGTGGTCATGATGGCGCTCGTGAATGGGGTGAAGTCTGCATGAAGTTAATCATTTTGCCGCTTGTTTGGCACTCCGACTTAGGCATGAGGGCAGGGCTGTGCCACACTGCCTCATTGATGATTTTTCAAGGACCGTGTTGTGCAGATCGATTTGAATGACGGCCTGACCCTGGAGGCCGTGCGCCAATTGCTGGCCAGTGCCAGCGATGATGAGCATACGCAGTTGCGGGTAACCAAGGGCGGCATTGCCTACATTTCTTCGGGTGTCGTGGGCGGCACCGACATCGATGGCCTGCTGTTTCGCCTCGAGACCTGGGCCAAGGGCTCCGGATACGTGGGCCGGGTTGCAGCCAGTGATGATGTCTGGGTCACGCAGATTTTCAACGCATTGAAAGACAACTGGCCGAAGCCACCCTTCGATTACATCGATATCTATTAAGCGCCATTCATATCCGGTCACGATTGAGAAGTGAACGACGGGATTGGCTCAGGCAAACTTGTCGATCGACCGGATCGAAAGCAAGGTGCTGGCACCTGGTGAAACCAAACGCCGGATTGGCGGTCGCACGATCTCAGCTCAATCAATTGAATAAAGGAGGCTTCATGCCTTGGAAGCTCGCGTCATTGGGTACTTTGCTGGCCGCTAGCCTGCTGGCTGGTTGCAGCAATACATCCACCGACTCGGCCACGGACCCTGTTGCGGCGACCGACACCGGTCATAGTCGCTGCGAAGCAACGGCGGCCGAGTTCGCAATTGGCAAGAAGGCTTCGCCTGAGCTGCTGGAGCAGGCACGCGTTCGCGCAGGCGCGCAAAACGCCCGAATCCTCAAGCCCAACGATATGGTGACCCTGGAGTACCGCTCCGATCGCCTGAACCTGAGCACCGATAACAGCCTGGTCGTCAATCGCGTCAATTGCGGCTGACACCGCACCCGCTTTTTCATCACCCATAAAAAACCCCGTCACATGGACGGGGTTTTTTTAGTGCGCCTGGAAATTACTCTGGGCGAACTTGTGCAGCTTGCATACCCTTTTGGCCTTTCTCAGCCACGAAGGAAACGGTTTGGCCTTCTTTCAGGCTTTTGAAACCGTCGCTTTCGATAGCTTTGAAGTGTACGAACAGGTCGTCACCGCCACCTTGAGGAGTGATGAAGCCGAAGCCTTTTTCATCGTTGAACCATTTAACGGTGCCGGTTTGGCGATTAGACATGGTGTATCTCCAAGAAACATATATTTTCAGTAGTACTGTGTTGCTCAGGCCAACTGGGCACACCCGGGTATCATAGTCGAAATGTTCGCTTTGGGAGCCCCCGCAGGTGCTGTTTGCCGCGCAGTCACACTTTCTTTGTTGCCTGATAAGCCTGGAAGCCCCGATTTAAAAGGCTTTCAGGTGAAAGTAAAGACGATAAAAAAAGCTGTAAAACCTACATGAATTGTTGAAAAAAACGCCATTTGCGGCCTTTTCAACGACAGTTGCGGCCTTCGCAGCCGGTTTTTCGCTTTATTTTTTGGCCTTGTTATCAGCCTTGCACGCCGAAATCTGGGTCAGCGCTTTCTGTTTCAGAGCATCACTGGCCTTATTGTCCATCAGCGCCTGAAGGTCGCTGGCCGGGTAGGACTTGATGGCATCCGCGCCACAAGCGCAGTGCGCCTTGGCGGCCGCCGCGCCGATCTGCGGGGTGGCCGCTTCGGTGCACTGGGCCATGTACTTCTCGCGTTCGCCCTTCGGCCAGTCCGCATGGGCCGTCAGCGGCAACAGGAGGACGATGGGGGCGACGACTGCGAATAAACGATTCAGACGCATGCTGAGATGCTCCTTTTGGGTCGATGTCTTTTTATCTGAGGGGTTAACAGGGTTCAAGTTCAGCACTCTGGCACAAAATGGCTGATTTGCCCCGACGTAAAACCCAGGCCCGCGACAACCGTTCATCTGTGCTAGCATGCCCGGCTCGGGTGTTTGCAGGCTGCGCAGGACCTCCCGTCCCGTTGGCGGCAGATGTCCGAATAACCCTGATTTGAATCCCAGTCACTCTGGTTCGGTTTTTCCGGTTGGCCGCAAGGCTCCTGCCGCTGTAAGGCAGGCGTTCGTCATTGAATGGCCGGGACTGGATCTTGTACTGGCTCATCCCAACCCACGTGACCTTTGGTAGGGGTCACCACTAGGAGAGGAGGCGCCATGCCAACTATTACTCTTCCCGACGGCAGTCAACGTTCATTCGATCACCCGGTTTCCGTAGCCGAGGTTGCCGCATCCATCGGTGCAGGCCTGGCCAAGGCCACCCTGGCCGGCAAGGTCAACGGCAAGCTGGTCGATGCCAGCGATACCATCGACAGTGATTCCACGCTGCAAATCATTACGCCAAAGGATGAAGAGGGGCTGGAGATCATTCGCCACTCTTGCGCGCACCTGGTTGGCCATGCGGTCAAGCAGCTGTACCCGACTGCCAAGATGGTCATCGGGCCGGTCATTGATGAAGGCTTCTATTACGACATCGCCTTCGAGCGTCCATTTACGCCGGACGACATGGCTGCCATCGAACAGCGCATGCAGCAGCTGATCGAGAAAGATTACGACGTGATCAAGAAAGTCACTCCGCGCGCCGAAGTGATCGAAGTGTTCAAGGCCCGCGGCGAAGACTACAAGCTGCGCCTGGTCGAGGACATGCCGAACGAGCAGGCCATGGGCCTGTACTATCACGAAGAATACGTCGACATGTGTCGCGGTCCGCACGTACCGAACACCCGCTTCCTGAAGTCCTTCAAACTGACCAAGCTGTCCGGCGCCTACTGGCGCGGCGATGCCAAGAACGAGCAATTGCAGCGCGTTTATGGCACGGCGTGGGCGGACAAGAAGCAACTGGCGGCTTATATCCAGCGCATCGAAGAAGCTGAAAAGCGCGATCACCGCAAGATCGGCAAGCGCCTGGGCCTGTTCCACACCCAGGAAGAAGCGCCTGGCATGGTGTTCTGGCATCCGAACGGTTGGACCCTGTATCAGGTGCTCGAGCAGTACATGCGCAAGGTTCAGCGCGATAACGGTTACCTGGAGATCAAGACACCTCAGGTGGTTGATCGCAGCCTGTGGGAGAAATCCGGGCACTGGGCCAACTACGCCGACAACATGTTCACCACTGAGTCGGAAAGCCGCGACTACGCCATCAAGCCAATGAATTGCCCTTGCCACGTGCAAGTGTTCAATCAGGGCCTGAAGAGCTACCGCGAGCTGCCGATGCGACTGGCCGAATTCGGTGCCTGCCACCGTAACGAGCCATCGGGTGCGCTGCACGGCATCATGCGTGTGCGTGCATTCACCCAGGACGACGCCCACATCTTCTGCACCGAAGAGCAGATGCAGGCCGAATCCGCTGCATTCATCAAGCTGACCATGGATGTCTATGCCGACTTCGGCTTTAAAGACATCGAGATGAAGCTGTCCACTCGTCCGGAAAAGCGCGTCGGATCCGACGAGCTGTGGGATCGCGCCGAAGCTGCATTGGCCGCAGCGCTGGACAGTGCGGGCCTGCCGTACGATCTGCAGCCGGGAGAGGGCGCTTTCTACGGTCCGAAGATCGAGTTCTCGCTGAAAGATTGCCTTGGCCGTGTGTGGCAGTGTGGTACCCTGCAGCTCGATTTTAACCTGCCTGTGCGTCTGGGCGCTGAATTTGTCTCCGAAGACAACAGTCGCAAGCATCCAGTTATGCTGCACCGGGCGATCCTCGGATCGTTCGAACGCTTCGTCGGAATATTGATCGAGCACTACGAGGGAGCATTCCCTGCGTGGCTCGCTCCGACCCAGGCTGTAGTGATGAATATCACTGATAAACAGGCAGATTTTGTCAGCCAAGTGGAAAAAACTCTCAACGAAAGCGGGTTTCGTGCCAAGTCTGACTTGAGAAATGAAAAGATCGGCTTTAAAATCCGCGAGCATACGTTGCTCAAGGTTCCCTATCTTCTGGTTATCGGGGATAAGGAAGTTGAGACGCAGACTGTCGCTGTGCGTACTCGTGAAGGTGCTGACCTGGGCTCGATGCCCGTCGCCCAGTTCGCCGAGTTCCTCGCGCAAGCGGTTTCCCGGCGTGGTCGCCCAGATTCGGAGTAATTATTATTAAGCGTGAAATGAGACAAGATAAACGAGCTGCACCGAAAGCCCCGATCAACGAGAATATCTCGGCACGCGAGGTTCGGTTAATTGGGGCTGAAGGTGAACAGCTTGGGATTGTGTCAATTGAAGACGCGCTTCTTAAGGCTGAAGAGGCCAAGCTGGATTTGGTGGAAATTTCCGCCGATGCAGTACCCCCTGTTTGCAAACTGATGGACTACGGCAAATCGATCTTCGAAAAGAAGAAGCAGGTTGCCGCGGCCAAGAAAAACCAGAAGCAGATTCAGGTTAAAGAAATCAAGTTTCGTCCAGGGACGGAGGAAGGGGATTACCAGGTAAAACTGCGCAACCTGGTACGTTTCCTGAGTGACGGGGACAGGGCCAAGGTATCCTTGCGATTCCGCGGCCGTGAGATGGCCCACCAGGAGCTGGGGATGGAACTGCTCAAGCGAGTTGAAGGTGACTTGCTCGAATACGGTTCGGTCGAACAGCATCCTAAGATGGAAGGACGCCAGCTGATCATGGTCATCGCCCCGAAAAAAGAAGAAGTAATCAACAGGGCACGGCAGGCCTTCTGATTATGTTTATCAACTGAATGCGGAGTATCCGAACATGCCAAAGATGAAAACCAAAAGTGGTGCTGCTAAGCGGTTTCTGAAAACTGCGAACGGTATCAAGCACAAGCACGCTTTCAAGAGCCACATCCTGACTAAAATGTCGACCAAGCGTAAGCGTCAACTGCGCGGTAGCAGCTTGCTGCATCCGTCCGACGTGGCAAAAGTCGAGCGCATGCTGCGCCTTCGTTAATTTTAGTCAAGAATAGAGGAAGTAACTCATGGCTCGTGTAAAGCGTGGCGTCATTGCCCGTAAACGTCACAAAAAAATTCTGAAACTTGCTAAAGGCTACTACGGCGCTCGCTCCCGCGTATTCCGTGTTGCCAAGCAAGCGGTAATCAAGGCAGGCCAATACGCCTACCGTGACCGTCGTCAGAAAAAACGTCAGTTCCGCGCTCTGTGGATCGCTCGTATCAACGCTGGTGCTCGTATCAACGGTCTGTCCTACAGCCGTTTCATCGCCGGCCTGAAAAAAGCGTCCATCGAGATCGACCGTAAGGTTCTGGCTGATCTGGCAGTGAACGAAAAAGCGGCGTTTGCTGCGATTGTCGAGAAAGCTAAAGCCACCTTGGCTTAAGTACCCCCGACAGTCACCCGGCCTCACCTCAGTGGGGCCAGGTGTTAAACGTCATAAATAGGGGAAGAGCCTTCAAGCTCTTCCCCTATTTTGTATCTGGAGTCTGTACATGGAAAACCTGGATGCGCTCGTCTCGCAAGCTCTAGAGGCTGTGCAAAGCGCTGAAGACATCAATGCCCTGGAGCAAATCCGGGTTCACTACCTTGGCAAAAAAGGTGAATTGACTCAGGTGATGAAGACCCTGGGGAATCTGCCGCCAGAGGAGCGTCCACAAGTCGGCGCCCTGATCAACGTTGCCAAGGAGCGTGTTACAGAGGTTCTCAATGCTCGCAAGGCAATGTTTGAAGAGGCCGAGCTGGCCGCCAAACTGTCTGCCGAGTCCATTGACGTGACCCTGCCTGGCCGTGGCCAGACCTCGGGTGGCTTGCATCCGGTGACCCGCACTCTGGAACGTGTAGAACAATTCTTCACCCGCATCGGCTACGGCATCGCCGAAGGCCCTGAGGTCGAAGACGATTACCACAACTTCGAAGCGCTCAACATCCCCGGCCATCACCCGGCCCGGTCGATGCATGACACCTTCTATTTCAATGCCAACATGTTGCTGCGCACCCACACCTCGCCGGTACAGGTCCGCACCATGGAATCGAAACAGCCGCCGATCCGCATCGTCTGCCCAGGCCGCGTGTATCGCAGCGACTCCGATATCACCCACTCGCCGATGTTCCACCAGGTCGAAGGGCTGCTGGTTGATCGCGACATCAACTTCGCCGACCTCAAAGGCACCATTGAAGAATTCCTGCGTGTGTTCTTCGAGAAAGAGCTGGCCGTGCGTTTCCGCCCTTCGTATTTCCCGTTCACCGAGCCATCGGCTGAAGTGGATATGGAGTGCGTGATGTGCAGCGGCAAAGGCTGCCGCGTCTGCAAGCAGACGGGCTGGCTGGAAGTCATGGGCTGCGGCATGGTCCATCCGAACGTGCTGCGCATGTCCGGCATCGACCCGGAAGAGTTCTCCGGCTTTGCCTTCGGCATGGGCGTGGAGCGTCTGGCCATGCTGCGTTACGGCGTGAACGACTTGCGTCTGTTCTTCGACAACGACTTGCGGTTCCTCGCGCAATTTCGCTAGTCGTAATGAATTCTTAGGAGAGCAGGATGAAATTCAGTGAACAATGGCTGCGCGGCTGGGTTAGCCCGCAGGTAAGTCGCGACGAGCTGGTTGCTCGTCTGTCGATGGCCGGTCTCGAGGTCGATAGCGTGACCCCGGCGGCCGGCGAATTCAGTGGCGTGGTGGTAGGCGAGGTGCTGAGCACCGAACAGCACCCTGACGCTGACAAGTTGCGTGTTTGCCAGGTCAGCAATGGCTCGGAAACTTTCCAGGTCGTCTGCGGTGCGCCGAACGTGCGTCCGGGCCTGAAAATCCCGTTCGCCATGATCGGTGCCGAGCTGCCGGGCGACTTCAAGATCAAGAAAGCCAAGCTGCGTGGCGTCGAGTCCAACGGCATGCTGTGCTCCCAGGCTGAGCTGCAAGTCGGTGAAGGTAACGATGGCCTGATGGAACTGCCGGTCGATGCACCGGTGGGTCAGGACATCCGTGAGTACCTGAACCTGAACGATGCCAGCATCGAGGTCGACCTGACTCCTAACCGTGGTGACTGCCTGTCCCTGGCGGGTCTGGCCCGTGAAGTCGGTGCGCTGTATGCGGCCAAGGTCAATCGCCCCGTGGTTGCCAGCGTTCCTGCCGTGCACGACGAAGTGCGTTCGGTTGAAGTGCTCGCGCCAGCCGCTTGCCCGCGTTACCTGGGTCGTGTCATCCGTAATGTCGACCTGTCCAAGCCTACGCCGCTGTGGATGGTCGAGCGTCTGCGTCGTGCCGACGTACGCAGCATCGACGCTGCCGTCGACATCACCAACTACGTGATGCTCGAATTGGGTCAACCGCTGCACGCATTTGATCTCGCCGAAATCAATGGCGGCATCCGCGTACGTATGGCCGAAGAAGGCGAGAAGCTGGTATTGCTCGACGGCCAGGAAGTCAGCCTGCGTAGCGATACGCTGGTGATTGCCGACCACACCCGCGCCTTGGCCATTGCCGGCGTCATGGGTGGCGAGCACAGTGGCGTCAACACCGCGACCACCCGCGACATTTTCCTGGAAAGTGCGTTCTTCGATCAGATCGCCGTGGCCGGCAAGGCCCGTTCCTATGGCCTGCACACCGACGCCTCGCACCGCTATGAGCGTGGCGTGGACTGGAAACTGGCCCGTGAAGCCATGGAGCGCGCCACCGGCCTGCTGCTGGAGATCACGGGTGGCGAAGCGGGTCCGATTATCGAGACCGTCAGCGAACAGCACCTGCCGTCGATCGCACCGATCACCCTGCGTGCGCCTCGCATCACCCAGATGCTGGGCATGGAAATGGATTCGGCCGAGGTCGAGAGCCAGCTCACTGGCCTGGACCTGACCATTACCGCCGAAGGGGCAGGGCAGTGGCGTGTAGACGTGCCAAGCCATCGCTTCGACATCAGCCTTGAAGTTGACCTGATCGAAGAGCTGGCGCGCCTGTACGGCTACAACCGCCTGCCGGTTCGTTACCCGCAGGCTCGCCTGGCTCCTCAAGCCAAGGCCGAAGCGCGTAGCGACCTGCCTGAGCTGCGTCGCCTGCTGGTGGCTCGTGGTTATCAGGAAGCAATCACTTACAGCTTCATCGATCCGAAACAATTCGAGTTGTTCAGTCCGGGCGTGGAGCCGCTGTTGCTCGCCAACCCGATTTCCAACGACATGGCCGCGATGCGTTCGTCCCTGTGGCCAGGCTTGGTCAAGGCGCTTCAGCACAACCTGAACCGTCAGCAGGACCGTGTGCGCCTGTTCGAGAGCGGCCTGCGCTTCGTCGGTCAGCTCGACGGCTTGAAGCAGGAGTCGATGCTGGCGGGCGTCGTTTGCGGCAGCCGCTTGCCGGAAGGCTGGGCACAAGGTCGCGATGTCGTGGATTTCTTCGACGTCAAAGCCGATGTGGAAGCGGTGTTGGGTTTTGCCGGGGCGCTGGATTCGTTCACGTTCGTGCCGGGCAAGCACCCTGCGTTGCATCCAGGGCAGACTGCGCGCATTGAGCGCGAGGGTCGCCTGGTCGGCTTCATTGGCGCGATTCACCCTGAATTGTCGAAAACCCTGGGCCTTGATCGTCCGGTATTCGTGTTCGAGTTGGTTCTGGCGGAAGTGGCAACCGGCAAAATGCCTGAATTCCGCGAGTTATCGCGCTTTCCTGAAGTGCGTCGTGACCTGGCATTGATCGCGCACCAGGACGTCGCTGCTGCGGCTGTACTGGACGTAATCCGTGAAAATGCAGGCGAATGGCTGACAGACCTCAGGCTATTTGACGTGTATCAGGGTAAAGGCATTGATCCTGATAGAAAAAGCCTCGCAGTTGGCTTGACCTGGCAGCATCCATCGCGCACTCTTAATGACGATGAGGTGAATACCGCAACGCAAAATATCCTCACCTCGCTCGAACAAAGGTTGAACGCCACGTTAAGGAAGTGACGTATGGGGGCTTTGACGAAAGCTGAGATGGCGGAACGTCTGTATGAAGAGCTGGGCCTGAACAAACGGGAAGCCAAGGAATTGGTCGAACTGTTTTTTGAAGAAATCAGGCACGCGCTCGAAGACAACGAACAAGTCAAATTGTCCGGTTTCGGCAATTTCGACCTTCGGGACAAACGCCAGCGGCCTGGCCGCAATCCGAAAACGGGTGAAGAAATCCCGATCACGGCTCGCCGTGTGGTCACCTTTCGTCCAGGGCAGAAGTTGAAGGCCCGAGTTGAGGCTTATGCTGGAACCAAGTCATAACGACGAACTACCCGTCATCCCGGGCAAACGCTACTTCACCATTGGTGAAGTCAGCGAGCTGTGTGCGGTAAAACCACACGTGCTGCGCTACTGGGAGCAGGAGTTTCCTCAACTCAACCCCGTCAAACGACGCGGAAACCGCCGGTATTATCAGCGCCAGGACGTGCTGATGATCCGGCAGATCCGCGCACTTCTTTACGATCAGGGTTTCACCATCGGCGGCGCACGCCTGCGCCTGTCCGGCGATGAAGCCAAAGATGACACCACCCAGTACAAACAGATGATCCGGCAGATGATTGCCGAGTTGGAAGATGTGCTGATTGTCCTCAAGAAATAAAATCATTCGTTTGAATACTTCCATTTTTCAAACGCTTGCGATACATTCTTGAGCGTTCTTCGAAGTGAAGAACAGTTTCACGCCTAGTCGGGGCGTAGCGCAGTCCGGTAGCGCACTAGCATGGGGTGCTAGGGGTCGAGTGTTCGAATCACTCCGTCCCGACCATATTATTCAATGACTTAGGCCAATGTTCGCAGCATTGGCCTTTTTCATGTGCGTGACTTTTGCGTGACTCCCAGTTTTTTCACGCCTGTTTCCTTTTCAGAATTGTCAGTACCGGTCCACGTGAATCGGTTGCTGATACCTGTGAGTTCACGCCGTTTTTGGCCCTTTTTCGCGCTGTCTTTGGCACCAATCCTGTCTGATACTTTTCTTCCTCTCTCCGCTTTCTCGCATGTCAGATAGCCTTGCCAAACGCCCTGTTTCCGGGCGATTAGGGCGTTTTTCCTCGGGCCCGCGGCGCTAAACCCTGGAAGCTCAGTTCCGATTCTTCGTTCTTAAAGGTCACCACCCCAAATCATCGAAACCGGCTGTACGTCACGCGGGCCGTGCCTTTGAAGACAAACGGAAGCAGCGAAAGCACCTTTAGGCCGGACTTCCGATTGTGCGCTAGGGAAACGGAACAGAGCGCGGGAGGGCGCATCTATTCGAACTTATTGCTGACGGGCTGTGGGCCTCCTGAAGACCCTTTGATCACAAGACCCAGGGGCCGATTTGGAATCAAACCATCGCGTCTGAGAGCCTGCCTCATACCTCCAAATTCGACGTTTTTGGGCCCAAACCGCAGTGCCAAACAGACCGCAAATTCACCCGACTTCTTGCTGTTTTGGTGACAAACCATTTTGCAGGTAGTTGGCACCGATTGAGTGCCGCTGAACCCTCGAAAGATCCGTCGGCCGCGGCTTCTAGCGGTCAACTCGGAATCTCTTACAAGGTCCTGGTCGGTGCCAAATCCGCTGCTAACTCACATAGAAAGGAATCAGAAATGATTTTTTGCGGTTGAATTGGCACTAGATGGGGTACAGCGACGAAGAAGGCTATAGGGCGTGGGTATCGAGGATTCAGAACAATCGGAACTTACAACTCATGGTTTGAGCGTTTGGAGGGAAGAACGTAAACGACTGTCCCGAGATTCGGATCAAAAAGCTGCCCGCTACGCTGAATTACCGGTGGTAACGGTCCGGTATACATTCCGTATGCTAGGCGATAACGTGCTTGTCTTCCGGGTTGCGCTGGTATCGTTACGTCTAGATACCCTGCCCAACTTAGCCACTTAAGGAAGTTCTTGGCTGTTGAAATGCTGGTGTACGTTGCATGGCTGGCGTGGGCCGCAAGCTCCGTGGCGTTGATGTCCTTGAGCATACGTAACGTTCTCCACATAGCCTCTGTGCCTTGCCCAACCTTGCTCGGGCTCCCATCTATTTTGAGCCGAGGAGCCTCGACTCCAGTATCAAGCATCAATCTGTATATTTTCTGAGTACCAACCCCTTCTCCTCGTTCAAGGTAGCCTCCCTTACGAAGAGATTCGATGTAAGTCTTAACTGTTTCGTCTGAAATGCTGGTTAGGCGACTGATTGTATAAATACTTATGCCCTGCGGTTGGTTCCTCAGTGTCTCCCAGATTCTCTGTCGGTTATCTCGCCCCTCTAAGATGGTCAGATGCGCGGGCTTGCGGCCATTGCTCATTTAGCGGTTTTCCTCAACGGCGGCTCACCGGTAAACCAGCCGCGCTGTCCCCATTCCACAAGACCGACAGAAGACCAACCTTGCGTTTGGGCTTCAGAGAATACGCGATGGAGGTTGACGACCACTCGGCGTAAACAACCTCTTACGGTCAGCCTCAGGCTCTCTAAAAGGTCATCGTCAAAGCGGAGTTCGGGATAGCTCTGTTGCGTTAGAGCCCTAATGTCATCTTTAGAAGCTGGCTGGGCCGGCACCCACTCTAGAACGCGGTTATGAAGCCGCTCCAGCTTCGCTAGGCTTGCTGGGATTCGTTCTTCTCCAATGAGAATAATCGTGGCTCTGCTTGAATTGTAGATATCTGTTAGGACGTTTGCAGCAGCCTTGTCTAAGAGATATTGGGCGTCATCAATGATAAGAGGTCTACCGCTGCGGGATAATTGGTCTGAAATCTGGTCAACCATTTCTGATGTTGTACGGCTTGGCATGACGGCCATCTCCCTCAGAACTGCGGTCAAGAAAGCTTTTTTCGTCCAAGTATCTAGACATTCAATGTAATAGGCGCGATATACGTTTGCTGCGAAGGTGGCTCCCACCGTTTTCCCCAAGCCTACTCGCTCCGTACATGACAACCAGCCCTGGCAAGTTTTTCGGCCTAGCTAAAGATTTTTCAATTGCACTTGCGATAAGGCCAACATTTGTCAAAGGCGCTATTTTTGTCACACTCATATTCAGTCTCCTATTTGTTTATTGTTTGAGGTGGTAGAAGCTCGCTTTCGATATGTTCAAACATACGGCGCATAGCAACAAACTCCATATTTGTTTGATAGCTTGAGTGCCAGAGGGATTCATCTTTTGTTAAAGGTAAACTATTGCATATATCTGCGTTCAATTTTTGCCACAGTTGATATTTCGCTATTGGGTCGGGTGGCAGGGTAAATGGGGTCGGCTCCGAATCGATAAGTGCTTTAGCGACTCGTTTGGCCTCGGCAAGCCGGGCGGCGTCAAGTATTGGTGCGGAAGAGTGCTCGACTATACTCATGTGATTATTTTTATCACTAAGCATTCTAAGTTTTTCTAATGTTCGCCTTATTTGACCATGTTCCCGTTTTCTGTACGCTTGTTCTACCATCGATTTCGGCATGTACGGACTGGCGTTTCCATCGAGATGTGCCTCACCTATTAATTCACCGCTGAGATTTCTGACCCATACCTTCGAAGCATCACGAAGGTCATAGCTGATACAAACATCCGCACCATGGAAGTCCCGCAAGTTGTCTAGAAAATATTTGTTCCCAGCCCAACTGATTTCGCCACGACGAGTGGGGCGAATTACTTGAGGGCGCATTACATCATTCAAGACATCCGAAGGAGCAATAATTGCCTGCCAGCCCGTTGAGATTGCTCTCGCCCAAGCTTCATTTGGACTTAAGTGTCGGCGTTTTCCTGTAATGGGGTCGCGAACTTTGGTAAGTCCTCGATGAGGGGCGTTGTTATAAGTTTCGATCTCGTACTCAATGCCTGCCATAAACGTTTCGAAACTAGGTATGAGAGTGGTTCCGCCGTTTTCTCGAATCTGCTTGCGGCTGATACGAAATGCTTTGGCGCCAGCCTGTCGATCCATGTCCGCGCCAATGTAGCTAGTAAGTTTCTTCGCGGCGTTAACCCAGATTGTTTTATGGGCGCGTTCAATTAAACCACGTGCCTGGCTATTGTATGGTAAGGCATGGGTAAGAGTTCCTCCCAATCGCTCAACTATCTCTCGGACAGTATCGTTTACAAAACCGGATCCGTTGTCGACATATAACAATGCAAACATACCGTGCTGTACCGCATTTCTTAAAGCATCGATGACTGCGATTGAGGATTCTGACTCTCCAATAGATATTCCGACTACCTTTCGGGTTGCCACATCAATCACTGTGGTAGCTTCGGGTCTATATGGTTTTCCCGTGCGAGGATTAATTATCTCTGCGTCGAATTTATGACCGTCAGCAGTGAATACGTCACAAGGCATTAGATCTTTGGTTGTGCGGCGTCTAAATGGTTGAAGAGCTTTGAGCTGTTGAGCAGTATGACGTCCTATATTACGAGCCTCTGGACTGAGCTTGTCCAGGAATCGGCGTACCTGATGAATACTCGGTTGGTCAGAGGTGTATTTTTCGCAAAATTCCATATAGCTGGCCTCAACGCTAGGCTTTGTCGGCCGCTGATAGCAACGTAAAAAATCGGTACTCCAGAGCGGCATAGTCAGATTTTTTTCTGCGGCGGCCCGGTGCTAATCCAACCTCCCCATGCTCACGGTACTTGCTTATCCAACGCTTGAGCGTTCTTTCTGACAAAGTTGAAGTTGGCGTCGAACGATCATTAGCGACCACTAAGCGATCATGTAGAAAGAGATCCAGCCTGTGCTCCTTGGATAGAGCTACTATTGTTGCGATAGCTTTTTTTTGAGTCATCTCAGCGGTCATTCTTTCTATTTCTAAAACGAATGAAAGACGAGCGCCCATTGTTAAGCGTTGATCATCATTTAGCGTTGTAGCGGCGAAAGGGGTGACTTTCCTTTGCTGGAAAACATTGTTTGTTGCCAGAAAAGTCTGAGCGAGATTGAGACTGCGCTGTAATTATCGCTATTTGTGTCTCCGTTGGTAGTGCGTCGAGAGAATACTCAATTGCTTTACTATGTGAGCGGCGTTGGCCCGGCCAGTTTTCGCGAGCGGCTCGTGCTTTTACGCCTCGAACAGTATTGGGCATGCCTGTTTTTCCTGACAGTTCTTTTGCTGTGTACCCGCGCTTCATGGGAGCCTCTGATATTTAATCAGCGAGGAGAAAGTATTGCTTCGGGATGGCGATTATTGTCGGCCACTCTAGATGGTGATTTTGTTTGGGCTAAGGTTCAGATATAGACTGGTGAGAACCATCTGCGTTACCCAAGAGCGGGATAAACTTTTCGTAATTTTCCTTAAGTAGTGTTGTCAGATATAAATTTACTGCAAGCCTTGCATTATAATTCTCGTGGTATGACGGACAGATATCTTGTATTGAGGGGAGTCCATAATTAAGCTCGTCATCAATTTCGGCGGGGCGCAGATTAATGCTATCATTGAATTTGCCCTGGTCATAAAATCGGCCAGCATGGTACCTGCTAATCATGTGGCGCGTGCTTCCGATTATTGTGGCTTCAATTGCAACTTCGGTATAGGGCGTTTCATTTTCGGTGTAATGGTATGGCCCGGAAAGTTCGTATTTGACTGTCTTCAATTCGCCTACGAATGGCTCAAGCGGGCTGTAATTTGTTAGCGGAGTGGTTTTGGTTTTGATAATCATATTTGAGTCCTCTACGATATGTATGAGGAATATAGGACTCGAATTTTGATCGTCAATATCAAATGATTAAATATTTTTATTTCTGATGTGTGGTGTAAGTTTTTTTTGCGGCTGTACCTCTAGGTCAGATGAGTGGCTCGATATCGAATTGACTGTGGTAGACAGTCCAGAAAGATACCTTTCCTTTGCTGACACGTTTTTACTATTGGTTTTATGATCGGAGCTGATTCGAAACGTTTGTAATAAGGAGATTCTTATGTCTAGCTCGATTTACAGTGCGATTTCGTAGGTTCACGACCGAAGCTGCACAGCTTCCAAGGCACGATGTTGTTTGCTTGTATCTTCGGAGCTGTCCGCTACCGGCCGAGTTCAGTCGATGCGGTCTCTCTCAAGCCTCCTAACGAAGCCGGCTTGGCGCCGGAATATATCCAGAGGAGGGCGGAGTTTGGCCGATTGTCGCTAGTCTTTTGAGATGGCCGTTGTAGAAAGGTAGGTAAGCGTCTATGGGATCGCGTCCAACGCGGTTTGCCTCCAGATCATTGCGTCATAATCTGCCACACCTGTTTAGCTGAGCGGTCGGAAACGCCTGGACGGGCCAAATTGCGCCGCGATGGCCTTGCAGCGCGCGTCGATGGGTTCATCTACCGCGGCTTTTTGCTCCTCGTCCAAGGCGGCGTACCACCGCTTCCACGCTTGCAGCGCCTCGCTTTTCTCAGCCTGATGCTGGGCCTTTAACGCCATCAACTGTCGGAACGTGCGGCCGTTCTCGCTGGCGTGTGGCCGATCTGTTGGCACGTCGGTCATGGGGCTGCTCGCTAAAAAGGACCTTGATCTCTTCGTCCAGTATATCCACGACCTCGTGGAGCAGTGGATCCAGCCACGCAGCTTTGGCACGGCCCCACTGTATGAACGCCTGCTGATCCACTACCGACCCGCGTGCATCCAACGTTTGCTCCAGCGCATCCAGATATTCACGTATCGCCTGCGCACGTCGCCAATTGTGTGCATCCGTTTCAAGCTGGCCCAGTCGTTGCCTTTCGCTGTCCTGCAAGCGCTTGCGTTCCAAGGCCGCCTCACGCAGCTGTTGGCGTTTGGCATCGATGACGGCCTGACGCTCAGCGTTCACTAGGGACTCGACCGCCGTGGTCGCCATCTGCTCCAACAGTTTGTTGAGTTGTGCCTCGACGGGTAACCGATCCGAGTCCATCACCTTGCCGGCGTACCCCTCGTTGATCAGGACCTGAAGGCGGCCGGTGGGGACATAGTGCGACTTGGGCCAATAACTCCAAGCGCCCTTGGCTTGGTCCGCCAGTTGTTTCGCGGTGGGCACATAGGCGGCCTTGGTGCAGGCCTCAAAGAGTCGCAGGTGGTAAATCCGGCCGAGCATGCAGACGTTCACGTCGTGCTGGCCTTGCGTAACCGGATAACCTCGGGCCTCGAACGCTTTGAGCAGCACGTCGGCGATTTTTAAGGCGCGGGCTTGCTGCGCCGGCGATACCGAAATGCTCAGCGCTGGACGTCGTGTGCTGGGCATGTCGCGTTGATCAATCACCGGCTTTTTCAGCGATTGCTGCGCCGCGACAACCAACGGATGCCAGTGGCGGATGTGGTCAGGGACGACGATGTGATTGGCCGGGTCGCGCTCGAAGGCCAGTAGCACGGCCAGCCGCTCATCCAGCGGCAGTGGCGTCGGCGGTACAGGCGGTGCGGGAGTGCGAAACAGGTGCATCGGGTGCCCAATGTATTCACGCAGCTTCGGACGCGGTGCAACCGGCTTGCCGGCTTTGAGCCGGGTCCAATAACCTCGGGGCGGCGTGGGAATCTGAAGGCGGCGACAGAGTTTCTGAAGCCCAACGTCGGACAGTTGGTAACGCGGCGCGACCACCGTGACGGCGTCCGTCCACACCTCATCGAGCAGCTTGGCCCGGTCGTACTTTTCGAGCATCGGCGCAGTCCTCCGTCAGCAGGGCGAACCCTTGTCGCAAACCGTATCAGGGGCGCCGGATTTCTCGCCGCGCCGCCTGTTTGAGCCCGTGGCCCAGTGAACGTTGTCCCTTTGGCGCATCGTGCCAGGGGGGGCCGCCCCACGATGGCTAGAGCAGTGCCATCGTGGCCGACGTATCGTTCAGCCGGTACCCCATCGCCTTGTAGCCGGCCTTGCGCTTTTCCCACATCCGCAGCAAGGCGACCTGGCCCTCGTCCACGAAGTCGATCACCTGGATGTCGGCCTTGGCGGCGTGCGCTCGATGCAGGCGCCCGGCGTATTGCTGAAGGATGCCTCGCCAGGAAATGGGCATGGCCAGCACCAGGGTGTCCAGCGGTGGGTGGTCAAAACCCTCGCCGATGAGCGTGCCGGTGGCCAGGAGCACCCGAGGGGCGGCTTCGGGCAAAGATTCCAAGGCGCTGATCAGCGACGTCCGCATTTTCTTGGGCAGGCGGCCATGCAGGGTAAACAGATTCGCGACCTGCTCCCTGAGCGCGACGTCTAGCGTCTCCACATGCTCGGTGCGTTGAGTGAGCACCAGCACTTTGCGGCCCTGGTTGTAGGCGTGCACCACGTCCGCCACGATGGTCGCCGTGCGTTCTGCGTCAGCGGCCAGTCGTTTGAAAATTTCCTGAATCCCAGCGCCCTTGGGGACGAGGAGTGGGCCGGACAGCAGGCGAGGGCTCACGGACAAGTCGTGAGGGGCGCTGGCCGGGCGCGCGGCGGTATGGCGGATCGGTCCGCACTGCATGAAAATGATGGGCTGTTGCCCATCGCGGCGGATCGGGGTCGCCGTCAGCCCGAGCACGTAACGCGCGGGCGAACTGCGCAACAGGGCTTCGAAAGACACCGCCGACAGGTGATGGCATTCGTCGATGATGATCTGCCCGTAATTTTTCACCACGTCACTGATCTCGCCCTGGCGCGACAGCGATTGCATGACGGCGATATCGATCTGGCCGGTGAGCTTGGGCTTGCCGCCACCCAAGGTGCCGACGACTTCTTTGCCGACGCCGAGGAACGCCTGCAAGCGTTCTTGCCACTGCCGGAGCAGTTCGGTCCGGTGCACCAACACCAAGGTATTCACACGCCGCCTGGCAATCAGCGCCGCGGCACTCACGGTTTTACCGAACGCTGTCGGCGCGCAGAGGATGCCGGTGTCATGCGCTTGCATGGCGGTGACGGCCGTTTCCCTGATCAGGACGCAGCGTGCCGAGAAAACTGACATCCAACGGATGGCCCGCGAAACGCTCGTCTTCCACCAATGGCGTGATCTGGTACTGCGCCAGCAGCGCCTGCACGGCGTCCCAGCAGCCACGGGGCAAGGCGATATGTTGGGGGAAATTCTGCGCGCAGCCAATGACTCTGGGTTTGTTCCACACCGACAGACGCAGGGCCTGCGCTTTATAAAACTCGGGATTCTGAAACGCCGCGAGGCGGATCAACTGGTTGGCCAAGGGTTGGGGTAGCTGGGCCTTTTCGAAGTAAATCAAATTCGCCAGCGTGATGCTCAGGGTGGCCGGCATCCGGCCCCGGAGCCTTTGTGATCGAGGCGAGGGGGCTTTCCATGGCTGGGCACCTTCGTCTTCATCGACGTAGGCCACGCCAAGGGGGTCGCGGTTACCCATGGCCTGAGTAATGACGGTGTGGATATGCTCGGGGTCCATGCGCTCAAGATTCGCCAGGAATGCCCACTGATCGACATAGGGCTCCAGCGCATCGTCGACAAACACGCTGTGATGCTGGGCCCTGGCGCGTTTTTGCAGCGGCAAGGCGATCAAGTTGCCAAAGCCGCCTTTGGGCAGGGTGTCCTGGTTGGGAAACAACCGGTCGTAGGAACTGAGCGACAATTGCCGCGTGCGTTCACAGGCATGGCTGATGATGGCGGCCTCGAGACGACGGGCATCGCTGGCAAGCACCTTGTCCTCGAAGAAGATCCAGGCATGCGCGCCGTTGCCCGAGCGTGAGACTTCCAAGGCGACGGGCACGTCGAGCGCCTGGCAGGACTCCACGAATGCGCGGGCGTCATCGCGCCATTCGGCCTCGTCGAAGTCCGCCGCCAGAAAGTAGCAGGTATCGTCCTTCAGCAGGGGGTAGACACCGACGACGAGCGCGCCGGCCAAGTGGCGAAAGATGACGTCGTCGGTCACGGCCAGCAGTTGGCGCTGGTGGCAGTCGCCGCATTTAATCCGAGGTTTCTCGCAAATCCCCGGACGCCACTCGTTCGCGCAGGCGGGCGCATAGCCAGACTTGCCGCCTTTGCTTTCCCAGCGCAGCGGGTAGATGTCGGTACGGCCTCTGAACAAGCTACGAAAGAGGGCGAGCTTGCTGCGGGTGTCCAGGGCGGACGACGAATCAACGGGCGTTAGGGGGATCAGCGCCGGTTCGACAGGCGGCTGCCAATCGATGCCGTGCGCGTCGAGCAAGGCAATCAAGCGCGCGTTCTCCGCCTGGAGTGTCGCCAACAGCTGGGTGTCGGTCACCGCATCGAGCCTCGGTGTTTGGGAATGACGTGTGGGGTTAGCCACTTCGTAAGGCTATCAGTCGGCGGGGGGCGGGATCAAACCGGTGGGCCGGGTGCGGGCTGGTGGCCGCGCAATGCCGGGGCGTCGTCCGGCGGTTTAACCAAAACCGTGTAACGCGCATAGCGGTTCGAGTCCCCCCGCGTAGCGCGGTGTGGTTCATACCGTCTACCAAATGTTTAGCGTAAACAGGCGCCTTTACGCTAAAAACCGCTTTACCTAGCGTGTCGGTAGCACCACGCCGCTTGAGGCAGGCTCTTGAGGGTTTTCTAGCGTGTGTCAGACCTTATTAACCTCGTTTACCCGCCCCGAAACTGCCCGGCAGTCGAGCCCAGATGTCTAGCATGTCGACGCGCTTGGCGGCTTTTTTGGGCTTCTTAGTGGTGATTGTGGTCGTGGTTTGGGCGGCTTGATTTGCGGGCTTCGCTACGTTGGTCTGCCGAGCAGGCTTGGCGTTAAGAAAGTCATGGAGCTGCACCTGGGGGTTGGGCGGCATACCTGAACGGCGATAGGAGCGTTGCCCCAGTGTCTCCTGAATGTCCAATCCGGTCCGGAAGCTGAACCAACTCGCCATTTGCAGGGCATACCGGGTGTTTTTGAAGATATCCAGAATTTTATCGATATAGCTGCTATCACCGTGCTGAATCGCATGCAAAGCGGCCTGTGTCGTCAAGTCGCGCATCACGGACGAGAACGCCAGTTTCCTGAAATCAATGAACTCGATCACGTGTGTAGTTAGCAATGCCGACAGCAGAGCTTTGCTTTGGTCCATCATTCACTCCGTGCTGTTGATGAGCGAAAAGGCGCTAGGTATGTAGGTGTCATTCTCCCTTTGGCCAAATTCTCAGAGCCACACCTGCAAACAATTCGCCTCGCGCTGCAATTTCTAGCTCGTTCCACTTCAGTTTCGCTATCAATGGGATGTTGAGGCGAAGACTCGTGTTGGCAATCAGCTTGTCCCGCTTCACCAGAAAGTCGCAGTGTTGCGCTGACCGGTTCACGCTCAAATTCAGTAGCGTCAGGTTGCCCAAGGTTGGAATGGTATCGTGTCGTTCGCGAATCAATTGCTGCCTGGGGGTCAGCGAGCCTCCAGAACGCAGGATAATTTCGATATCCGCTTCATCATTGTTCGCTGCGGCACTGCCGTCATTTAGAGGCCAGTTGGCGTGCCAGCTACGTGGCATTATGTGATCAATATCGAGGTTTGCCAGATCCGGAAGCCCAGGCTCCTCACTCTTGACGGATAGTCGTAACGCCCCTTCCAACTCGGTCAATAACGAGCGCATTTTGGCTGCATCAAGTCGGCCAGGGTAAAGCGGGGCGCAGATACACGCATTGCGAAACTCTGAGTTTTCGGGCCAGCGGGAGGCATCTCCTTTGAGCATACCAAGGTAGCTTCTCAGTTCCTCGCTCGATATGCCAGACTTCGTCAAGTGGCGTAGAGCGCTCAAAAAAACGTTGTTGTAGTTCTTTGGGGTAAGCCCACATATCGCTCGCCGCACGACGTAGGACACGAGGTCATTGAACATTTGTGTCTTTTCCGCATCACCCACCTCCGCCACTGAAATCAACAACGTCAGTGGGTGCAGCGTGGTGACATCATAGGCCGCGATTCGACGACCAAGACGGGCGATAGGTGATGATCCAGACATGCTGATCAAATCGCGATAGTGCTCAGCGTATTGGTTTAAGGTCACCAGTTGCCGGCCAGCTGTTTTGGGTGGAGTGCTAGTGGCAGCGTAGCGTCTGTACTCGTTGTACAGGCGCGACAGGTCAATCTCACTACCCATCTCCGCTTGAAGTGTCGAATGGATCAACCATTCAAGCCGTGGCTTATTGATGCGGCCGCGTCGCTGCTTGGTCGACCAGTAGTCTGATTCGAATGGCAACCATTGACTATCGTAAAGCGCCCCCGCATCCACACCGTCGTGGTCTGCACGCATGAAGATATAGTTGCGAATCAGATCAGTAGCGTGCAGCTCAGCCCCACGGCCGTTGAGGGTCTCAAAGATAACCTGAGCGTCGTCCTCGGCTTCCAGTGAAATACTGACCAGCTTTAGATCTTGCAGAACGGCCATGATGAGCGCTTCGGCGTAATTTAGTTCTTGGCCGACACCAGAGCGGATCCACTGGCTGAACTCTGCGGTAAAGAACCAGATGGCTGCCAGTGAGGGGGGATGGTCATAGTGTTTTCGCAGCGTGCCGTGCTGCGTGAAGTGTGCTGAAAACTCTTTTCGAAAATCCTCAAGGTGCTGGATCGCCAGGCTCTTTTCGAAGTGCGGGCGATCCCGAAACGTCGGCCACAGCTTGAAGCGCTCCATCTGCGGATTGCGCATGGTTTCTTCGTTGGTGTTTTGCATGCAGGCGATGACGCTGGGCTCAAACACTTGCATGCCGGTTTCGCGCAGGGCGAGCAGCAGGGAGGCCAGGATGTATTGGAGCGTCGTCAGGCGCTGTTGGCCATCGATGATGTGCAACGTGTCGACCCCCATCAGCCCGTGCTTGACTTGAGGCTCCAGAACAACCGCACCTAAAAATGTGGGGTGATGTTCATGCCCGACACACGGGCATTGGCTTTCTCTTGAATGTCCTGCCACAGGCCGGTCCATTGGTTCCGCTGTGTCCATACATACGCTCGCTGGTAGAAGGGAACACAGTATTGGCGCCTGTCCTGGAATATTTGGCGCACGGTGAGCGTTTCGGATTTCATGGCTTCCCCTTTTGGTTGTAGCCGCATTCTGCCGTGTGTCCCCTGTGGTGTCACTTGGTCTACATGCTTGGCCGGGAGCGCTGGCGGCCTCTTGGCTGAGCGCTTTTGCGGAGTGCGGACTACGTGTAATTTGACGTTCTGGTCAATCAGCCCTCTCACCTGACTCGGTAGCGGCAACCAGTTGATCCCCAGCGGTGGCCAGTCTCTACCTTTGAGCTATATCAGAAGCCTGGGGACTGGCTTGATGGGAGAGCAGGGGCATGAGAAAAGCAGTCGAGCAGGAACGTTACAGCACTGGTGCAGGCCGGGGCGGCGCGGGAATTTCGGGTGCTACGTGAGGGGGAGGCCTGGCGACTGGGGCTACGCCTCGGCGTAAAATGGCTGCCAGTGCTCTCGCGGCGGGAGCCGGTGAGACACTGGCGCTCGCTGACGGCAGTCGGGCGGTTTTGCGGAGGTGTGGGGATCAAGGTTCTAACCGTGGAGCTATGAACCAACAACGCCTAACGGGGACGTGCCCGCCAGAGTTCGTCGATATTAAGGTTATCCAAAGCCTCGCGCATGCGTCGAAAGGCGTTATCAGAAAAGCGGGAAATCCGCGTCGATTCAAATTCGAAGACATGATGGCAGGTCACGTCCTCGTCGACTCCCAAATGCGCGCGTAATACTTTAGCTTTCGGCTGCGTTAAACCTATCTTCGCAGCAAGCGCTGATGCCCCGAGATAGAATTTCTTCTGTAGATCTAATTCCCGAACCGCTGCTGCGTCAGCAGGGTCGTCACCACCAATATAGCGGACAGGAGCGCCTTCCTTCTTGGTGATGTGGACAACGAGGTTGACCCCTTCACCATTCGTGCTAGAACCGACAGTAGACAGCCGAGGAAAGACCTCTTGAATCTGTTGCCCTGCACGCACAGCTTTCTCGATGCGGTCGATATCGCGTTCGGATACTCCTACTTCATCGACTGCAATGGCCTCCATCGCCAGCAGGGAGCGTATACGCGCCCGCGCTTCATTTCGCTGCCGCCGCCCAGGCTCCAGTAACTCCGCAACCAACCGGTACTCCCTATCAACCAGAAACTCAAAGTCACCTGGAGGCATGGTCGATACGGGCAATACCCGAGCGGGGATGTGGTTAATTAAAGAGTCTTCGAGCGCGCGCTGAAGGTAGCCGTCAAAAGCAGTAATCAGCGCACGAGTGTTGAGGTACAGCAGATCTTCGGCGACGACAACTAACCAGTGCTGAGCCGCATCGCGCAGGCTATCGATAGCACGCATTACCCCCGCCTCCTCAGCCGTCAGTCCATGGTTCGCCATGCAAAGCCGGACGCTTTTCTCAAAGGTGATAGACCTTCCGGTTACCTTGTCGAATACCTTGTCTTTGTTCTCCACCAACACAGCCTTCAGCAGCATCTCGCAAGAATGCTGGAGATGCAGCAAAACTGTGGTGATTCGCCCATCGTCATCAAAGCTGTTAAAGGCCTGCATTCCGGTGCGTAGGGAGCTGATGGACTTGTTTTTTAAGGTTCGAGCATCCCGGACTAGCTTCATAAGCAATCCCTTCAAAGTTCTGACAAAGCTCTAGAGCGTCTCAGTCTTCCTTTAATCCGAGAGCCCTTACGACAGTGAGCCCAGCATACGCAACAGGCGTAAAAAATCAATACATCATAATAAAAGGATTTAATCCTTATTGACGAATAATAATCCGTAGCCTATCTTGAGTTACAGATTCGAATTCATCGGGGGTTCGCCATCATGCACACCACCCATCACTGCAAGGTCAGACAGTCACAGCGCGGGATCACGCCTAGCATGGTCGAATATGTGCTTATGCATGGCACTAACTGAACGTAGGACAGAGTTGTTCTTGGTAAGAATAATGCTCAGAAACGACGGATAGAGCTTGACGCTGAGAAGAGCCTGCTGATGAAAATTACTGATAAAGGTGACGTTGTCGTCATCCAGAAGGGGATGCCCTAATCACTACCTACAATTGCTCTGGCTATCACTGAGCCAACATCACCGGAATGAACATGAACGAGAAAATTTTCTACCAACTGTTGGACACGGCTCGCGGATACGCCACCGCTTCCAACGACTCTGCCCTGTCGCTGATCCTCCAGCTGCTGTGCTGGTGGAAGCTGTCAAAGGAGGAACGTATTCCAGAGAATCTCCGCTTTGAAACTTGGGCCTTCGAACCGATCGCAGCGCAGCTGGATGCACTTCGACAAGCTCAAGATTCACTTCCCTATTCGTTCATTAATGAAGGTGCATGGCAGTTCGCATTGCAAACACCAAATGGCCTACGCCCGGTATCGGAAAAAATCTTGCAGCTGGAAAGTCAAGGCTTTCTCGACAATCTAGACCTCCGGGACGCAGGCTTCTGGATGGCTAGCGAGCCAAGCAGCGATATGGCGATTTCGCCCAGTCTGGCGGATCTCGTAGTAGCATTAGCCAAAGTAAAGGGCGACAACGACGTCTACGTCCCTTGGGATCGCTCGGGGCAACTTGCTGCACGCATCATCCAAACCGGAGTCAGCACTTGGGTAGAAACCCAAAATCCAACGCTACTTTCCCCCCTGCTTTGTGCAGCGGCAAGTAAAGGCTGGACACTCCATGTCACAGAGCCCCTTGCCAATCCTTCAGCGCTGGAAAAGGGCCAACTCAAAAGCTTCGGGTGCGCGGTATGCTTTCCTCCAATGGGCCTTCGCTATCGTCCCGAGGTCATTAGCAACGACCTGCTGGGACGGTTCACGGAAAAGTCTCCGGTTGGCGACGTTCTTCAAATCCGTCATCTCCTTGCACAAGTGAAAGGTCGAATCGTTACCGTGGTATCCAAAGCTCTATTATTTGGCACCGGCTCCGAACGCCAACTCAGAGAGTACCTCGTAGAGTCTGGCCTGATAGAAGCAGTGATCTCCATGCCTGCGGGCCTCTGTACCCAAACGAATATCCCAGTAGCCATTATGATATTGAACACCGCCAAGCCGTCGAAGCAGGTTCGCTTCGTGACTGCCGACGACGATGGATACAGGACAACCGGTGCCAAAAGAAAAACTACGCTCATCAACCTAGAAAAGCTGATCGATCTGGTAGAGTCATCCGAGCAAACGGAAATATCTGCCTCCGTATCTTTATCAGTAATCTCTGCCAATGATTACAACTTAGAGGGATCTCGCTACATCTTGGACGACAAGGCACGTCGTTTAGCAGTTGCACTTAGGGAGTATTCCTTTTCTCTATTAGGCGATCATTTCGAGATCATCCGCCCTAGGCAACATGTGACCGCCTCTAGTGGTTCTAACGTCCTTGAAGTGCAAACCCTCGACTTGCCCGTGTTTGGCTATCTCACTAAAGCCAGCAAAGAAGCACTGTTTGACCTAGATTCTCCAAAAGCCAATACTTATTTTCTGCAAGAAAAAGACATCCTACTTAGTTTTCGGGGGGCCATTGGTAAGGTGGCTATAGCCAACGATGTACCTCCAGCAGGAGATGGCGGATGGATTGCTGGTCAATCCTTTGTGATATTGAGAGCTAGCAAACAAGCGAAGTACCTACCTGAAGCGCTAGTCGTGTACCTGCGTTCGGAAATTGGTCAGGTTCTACTCAACCGCATGGCGGTGGGGGGTAACCATGTCTTCCATCCAGCTCTCCACCCTCAAGGAGCTGAAGATTCCAATCTCCTCGCCAGATGAGATGAATAGGATGGTTCAAGTGTTCAAGCAGGAAGCGCAGATCCAAATCGATATTCAGCATTTACGAGACAAGCAATCCACATTAGCCGCAGGCTTCTGGCACCTATAAGTCACTTAGCAACAGAACTGCACACTTATTGAAATTAATCGAGACAACCCAGTGAACATCCTCCAATACGAATCAAAAATATGGGCCACAGCTGACCTATTGCGTGGCTGCGGTATTAAAGAATCTGAATGGCCATCTTTCATGATGCCTTTTTTTGCACTGGCCATGATTGAAAGCCGGTTGGTACGGATGTTCGATGACCTCAAAACCGAGATTGGCGAAGAGGCGTTTGCAAACATTCATAAGGATGATCTCTACGACCTGATCAAAGACAAAGGCCAGGGTTACAACATTTTTATTTTTGAAAAATCCCAGTCTCTGACGGATATTTGCAAAAACGATAAATCATTTGAAATCGACTTCGATGCCTACCTGAAAGGATTTGATGGCGAAACCAAAGATTTACTGGGAGTCGATGCCTCCGAGGGTGAAAAATTCCTCGATATCAAAGGTGTAATCACCAAACTCAAAGCAAAGAAGGTGCTGTTTAGTTACACCAAGCTCTGGGCAGAGATCGATCTCAAACCTTTTAACAACTCCGAAATCACCACGCTGGAAGAACACATCAAACGCAAGTGGGCGGACATTTCTGCCGAAACCGCAGGAGAGCAATACACCCCAGACGACGTGATCGCACTGATCGCCGAAATCATCGCCTCCAAAATCGAAGAGTCCGACAGGCTCCTCAAAATCTACGATTGCACTTGCGGTGGCGGCAATATGTTGTTTGGTGTCGAAGACCGCATCAACCAGAAGTTCAAGCGCCTCACCCAAACCTACGGTCAAGACTGGAACGATGCGTTGTACGCGCTGGCTAAAATTGAAAGCCGTTTCCGTCCAGATTCTAAGATCGAGCACGGCAATACGCTGGTAGAAGACAAATTCGACAACGAAGAATTCGACGTCGTCATCGCCAACCCGCCTTACGGGGTTAGCTGGAAGGGGTACCAAAAAGACATTGAAAACGACAAGACTGGCCGCTTCAAATACTTACCCTCCATTTCGGATGGACAACTGTTGTTCATGCAGCACCTCATCTCCAAACTTGACAGCGTAGGTATGGGCGTGGTGGTTCATAACGGCTCTACCCTGTTTAGTGGTGATGCTGGCTCCGCTGAGAGCAATATCCGTAAATGGATGTTGGACAGCGATATCGTCGAGGCAGTGATCCAGTTACCTACCGACGAGTTCTTCAATACCGGCATTTACACCTATTTGTGGGTGCTCAATAAGAACAAGCAAGAACATCACAAAAACAAGGTGATGTTGATTAACGCCAGCGAGAAATTTAAACCCTTGCAGAAAAGCAAAGGCTCTAAGAAAAATGAAGTGGATGAACTCAGTCGCGTGGAAATCGTAGCCACTCTTTCAGCCTACCAAGACAACGATTACGCCCGCGTGTTTGACAAAGAGTTTTTCTACTTCAACAAACAAGCCATTATGCTTACCAATGTCGATGAGCAAGGAAAAACCTTTGAAACACATTTGCCGCTGAAGGAAGACAAGTTCGGCGAAATGAAGCGCGTTAATTCAATCCAACTTACTCCCACCAAGATCACGCAGGGCGAGATTGAACTGACTGAATTCAGCATCACAAAGTACGACACAAACAAGTATCCCGCTCTTGATAGCTACTGTATGGTTGCTATCAAACCTCTGGTTGATCAGTTTGACTACAAAGAAAAACGTTTAGTAATCACCACGGCAGATGCCAGATACTATTACGACGCTGATAAACAGACCCTGGTCAAAGAAGCTGGCGGCACCAAAGAAGCACTTGGCTGCGGGAAAATTATCGTTACCGCTAGCTACAAAAAGGCCACCAAGAAATTAGTCGAGCGCATTGAAATTTGCGTCGAACTGACGGCGGACTATCAAAAAGACTACGAGATCGTCCACTTCCATAAAGATGGGGCGAAAAACCAAGCCGCCATTGAAGCCTTTTTGGCGCGCTACATTAGAAAGCCGTTTGAGTATCTGGAGAACGTCGTCGGTGTTGAACTGAACTTCAACAAGATTTTTTATCAACCGGAAAAGCTGCGTGATATAAGTACAATTTTAAGTGATCTCGCGAATATTGACGGTCAGTTGAAACTTCTTGAGCAGGAGATATTGCTGTGAATCTCCGCTCCCAACCGTATGAATCGTACAGGGCTAGCAATAGTGAGTGGATCGATCAAACGCCTTCCGAATGGCAGGAGCTAAGAGTCAAAGACCTTTTTAGGCTCGTCACAGACAAAGCTCCCTTGGATAATGACCACGAGCTATTGTCGCTTTACGCAAGCATAGGCGTCAGGCCACGTAAAGATTTGGAAGCGAGAGGCAACAAAGCCAGTTCCACCGATGGGTACTGGCTAGTAAAAAAGGGAGACATTGTCGTCAACAAACTCTTAGCCTGGATGGGATCTGTCGGCTTATCTGAATACGACGGCGTTACCAGCCCTGCTTATGATGTTTTGCGAAAAACTTCGAAGCTTGTTGATGTGCGATATTTTTCGTATTTGTTTAGAACAGAAATTGCCAAGCAAATATTCAAGAGAAATTCCCGCGGAATCATGGATATGCGGCTGAGATTATACTTTGACAAGCTCGGCGCAATTACTGTTCCCGTCCCGCCGTTTTCCACGCAACAAGCCATTGCCACTTACATTGATACCAAGACAGCACAGATTGATCGTCAAATAGATTTGCTCGGTAAGAAGGCGAGGCAGTACGGAAAGCTCAAACAATCACTGATTAACGAAACCGTCATTCGTGGGTTGGATAAATCCGTTACGTTGAAAGATAGCGGCGTTGAGGAGATAGGAAAAATTCCTTCTCATTGGAGCGTAAAGCGAATAAAAGAGGTGGTTGATGTCCATATGGGGCAATCACCGTCTTCTTCTGATTACACCGATGAGGGATTTGGCTTCCCATTTCTCCAGGGTAACGCAGATTTTGGAAGTTACTCTCCTATTCCAAGAGTTTGGTGCTCCTTAATTAAGAAGTCCTGCCAAAAAAATGATGTTTTGCTCTCCGTTCGCGCTCCAGTAGGTGCAGTTAATGTGGCATCCGCCGCTTACGGTATTGGACGTGGGTTGTGCGCAATAAGATCGAAAGCAAATTACCAATATTGGTATTACTTTATATCGACTATGAGTCCTTATTTAAACAGCATTGCAACTGGCTCAACTTATGTAGCGGTATCGGTTGAAGATGTTAGAAACGCAATGACCGTTTGTCCTCCAAAACACGAACAAGAAGAAATTGCTAAATATCTCGACGAAATGACAGCACATATAAATCGCAACGTCATTGAAATTAGCAAAAAAATCGATAAGCTCAAAGATCTGCGCAAAGCGCTGATTAACGATGTTGTTACCGGAAAAATTAAAGTGGTGAGCGAAGGGCGAACTATATGAATGAACTCCATCTGCAAGACAAATTCCTGATCCCGCTCTTTCGTGAGGGCTTGGGGTACAAGGAAGTCAAAGCAAACACTGTTACCCAGTCGCTCATTATTGAAGAAGACTTGCAGGAGTTTATTGCAGAGAGTTCGCTCAACCAAAAGCCCTACGAAATTTTACTCAGGAAATATAAGGGCGACAAAAAAAGCTTTGTTGCAAGAGTTAATGACATTGATTGGTGAGCGCATCGCTAGTAGTCGCAATATGGCTTTGTTCATCAATGCTAATAAGTCTATTACCTTGCAAGGAATCAAGCTTCATTTGTTTTACCCCAGTGACAGCGTGATTCACGGCAATGCCCTGTTTGAAGAAAATATCTTCTCAGTGGTGCAAGAACTTCCGTACAAGTTCAACCATCAGGGCACGCAGATCTTCTCGTTTCGCCCTGATCTGGTGACGTTTGTGAATGGTATTTACCTCGGCTACAGCGAATTAAAAAGCAACTACACCAGCCAGAGCGCCAGCAAGAACGGGCGTGGCAAGGTGTTGAAAGATTATTTCGAAGCGGTGAAAGTGTATCACCAGCACATCGACAACAATGACATGCTGAGTGACAAAGAAAAGCAGAGTTACCGCAAGGACTTCCTCAAAATTTTCGAGAGTGCCATTCACATCACCACCACCGACATTGGCGAAACCTATGTCATTCGCACCATTGCCGATTACTTTGACGAGATATTGGCCACCTGCCGCGAGGGAAAGTTTGACAGGGAAGAAATTGAGAAAAAAGCCCAAGGCGTATTCAAACTCTACCCCTTGCTCAAGTCCGATGCCGAAAAAGTACAAGCTAAAAGAGCTGTTTTCCGCTTTATACGGCAAGCTAATGATCGAGAAAGAGATCCTCTATTACAACTTCATCGAGCGTGACGTCTACGTCAACAAAGGGATTAAGGAAGTAAAAGATCAGGCAGGACATTTGATTTCACCGCGCCCGAAACAGAAGTTTGGCACTGACAAAATCATGGCCAAGATCGACGAGTTTTTGGCTCATGAGCGAGAACCAGACTATTTTGAAAAACTGCTAGAGCTGCAATTAGTCGGCGTTGGCGAAGCCAAAAAGAAAGAGCTGCTGGATAAGCGCAAGGCCTACTCCAATAACAAAAATGTCTATTCACTGTTAATGCAGTATGCCGCCGGGTTCGGAAAATCCAATATCATCGGCTGGTCAGCCTTGCAGTTAAAGGACTTACGCCACTTAGATAGCGACGGCAAAGCACAGTATGTGTACGACAAAGTCATGATCGTGGTGGATCGTCTGCAACTGCGCAGCCAGATTGATTCGCTCATGCTGAACATGAATATCGACAAGCGCATGGTAATCGAGGCAACCAACAAGAAGACTTTTCAAGAAGCGCTGGCATCCGACACCCGATTGGTGATTGTAAATTTGCAGAAGTTTGGTGCGGTAAGGGAAATGCTCGACGCTGAGGTACTGAAAAAACTTGCGGGGATGCGTATTGTTTTCCTAATTGACGAGATCCATCGCTCTAACAGCGGCGACCAGCATGAAGAGATGGTGAGCATTTTTGACGAACTGCAAACGCCATTTGATGGTGAGGCCTATACGGGGCAGGCCGCCAAGAAGAACCTGATCATCGGTTTTACCGCCACACCAGATGACCACACCCTGGCCCGTTTTGGTGAGTTCAGTGGTTATGCCGAAAGCGAGAAACTTTGGCGGCCCTTTGATAGCTACACCATGAAGGAAGCGATAGAGGATGGCTTCATTCTGAACCCGCTGAAAAACATTGTGCCAGTCGCCTCCAAGATGCTGTTTGATTTACCCGCAAATCCGCTCGAAGGATTTACCGAGAAAGAATACAAGGACGCGCAGAAAAAACAGGTCTATGAAAATAGGGAGCGTATCGACGCAATCGCTAAGTATGTGGCCGACTTATTAGTCAAAGATGTGTACCGGCAAATACGCGGTACCGGCAAAGCGATGCTAGCTGTGTATTCAATCAAGGCGGCCATAGCGTATCAAGGTGCGGTGACGAAGCACTTCAACGTATTGGTGAAGGATCCAAAGTATGCAAAGTACGCCGACGCGCCGATCCATGTGGTGTACTCCAGCAACCAGGATGAACAAAGCGCTACTGGACTCAATGGCGGCTTGACGGAAGAAAAGGTGCTGGAGAGTTTCGCGCTCAGTAAAAATGGTTTGATGATCGTTGTCGCTAAGTTACAAACCGGTTTCGACGAGAAAAAATTGCACACTTTATTCCTGGATAAAGAAATTAAGGGAATTAGCGCCATTCAAACCATTTCTCGCGTGAACCGTACCACGAAATACAAGAACGACTGCAAGATTGTCGATTTTTCCTATAACAACGTGAATGTGCAAAACATCAAGGATGCTTTCGAGCATTTTTCTGATGTTGTGGTGAGTGACTTCGATCCGTTTGGCGACAAAAAGGTACTGGACGTACTGCTGAGCGAATTGAGGAAGTCTGATACCTACGACAAATTCTTTGCCGTATTCATGGGTATCTACAATGACGCGGCTAAGCGCGACGAACCAGAGAGCTATTTGGACTTTGAAAGCAGCCTGAAAAAATACATCGATGCCAATCCGCAGCGCACTGCCGATACCAAAGCCAAGGCATCGCAGTATTTCACCATTCTCAATCGCATTGAATACGTGATTGAGTTGGATGCGAAGTACAGCGAACCGAGCTTTTTATTCTTCTGGCGCAAATTCAATACGCTCTACAATATGCTGCATAGAAGCGAGGACATTAAAGACCCGATTGAAGTGTATTTTGACAACCAGATTGGCATGATTGAAGTGCTGCCAGATGATCAAAAAAGAAGAAGAAAAAGCCAACAGAACTTGCTGTGGGCACACCACCGGGCCCTGGTGGCCAGTTTGATATTTTGGCTATCATTGCCGCCCGTAACGAACAGGAAGCAAAGACGGGAACATTGATCAAGGACTTCGAAACCAAGATCGTTGATTTTTTCCGCTACGTGCGTGAGTCTAACGAGGGCGAACGGTTGATCATCAAGATCAAATCACACGTTTCCGAGCACGAAATTTACGACGATTTTGCCAAAATTTATCGTCGGTACAAAGCGCTTTATAGGCAGACTGTTGGCGACTATTTTTTCAAGGAAACTGAAGATCTGGTTGAAAAGCTGTGTGATGACTTTGAAATCACCGTGCGTGGCTCGCAGTGGTGAGTTAAGTGGTTATATGTTAACCCCTAAATGTTGCTCGGGTAAACCTAGATAGCCTGTGCAGTCCATGGAGTACATCCCATTTGCTGGACCGTCACCATAACGAACGCGCTCAAGCTCGGCTTAATCAGTACCTACCGCAATAGCAGGCTCAACGCGCCAAACTCAATACAAGCATGTTGGCTGAGGAGCGGTTGGGCCACTAAATACCAACTATCTATCTGTAATAAAAGAAAAAACCCCGGCACTAGACCGGGGTTTTTTGCTTCTTTCAAGGGACAATAACCTGCCCACTTCTGACATTAATGTGCCCCGCGGCAGTAGCCAAGCAGCTAAGCAGCTAAGCAGCTAAGCAGCTAAGCAAGGGTGCAATTCGTTTCGATGAAGCCGCAACCATGTTCCATCGCATGGCCCATAAAAACTCCAAACAAGGGCTGCAAGCACGGGGTGTATCCTTGGGGGTAGGCTAGAGCCACAAAGAAAAACCCGCCGCAACGGAAGAGGTTTTCTTTAGACGGCGACAGTAACTCGCCCACTTGCGACACTTAATGTGCCAATCGACACCACCTGTCGATGGGCACATTAAGTGTCATGGCTACCCCCAGTAGAATGTGGGTTACACGTGGAACATGGGCGCCATAAGTGTCGCCTGCGGAACCTAAATCGTGTCGTATTGCGGTTTCCTGGCCCAATTAAATGTCGTTTCCGAACCAGCCTCCTCACGCTGCTGAAAATGCGTACTGGCTAAGTCTAACGCCCGAGTCCAAAAAGACGGCTGGCCCAAGCAAAAAACCTGCTAAGGGCAGACTTTTACGAAAATTGGCTCCGTGAGTTGAATTATGGCTCACTGAGCGACTGTTACTCGCTCAGTGAGGACCATTCACAAGCTGGAGTCATCAAGCATGAACCATCAATTTATCCTGGGGGGAAACCAGGAAGCCCTCTTCGCCGTCATTCCGTACTGCGAGTATAAGCAGGTCTTTGCGCCGAAAGAACATGTCGTGCAAGAAAGCGAAAAGCCGCAGCACATTCCTCTTTCCATCCGCCTGCCTAACGGTGGTCCGAGCGCCGCTATTGATCTGCCGCGCTTCGTCGATTACTGGTGCCGCAAAGGTATCCTTAGCATGCCGATCAACCAGCGTGCCAAGCCCTTCAAAGACTTTGAGAGCCGCGAGCGCTTCTCTATTGAGGCCATGGTTCGCTTGTGCTTCGTGCCGGAGTCCTATCGCAACACCATGCAGGTGATCACGGAGGTTACCGACCAACTGATGGAAACCGGTCTGTTCCGACTGGTGAAGTTTGATAGTGCCAGAATGGTCAACGGTGAAATCTTTTTCCGCTCTAAGGCGCTTGTCACGAGTGAGGATGAACGCCTGGATATCGAAAAATACAAACGCGCAGTCAAATGCCTGGAGATCGTTGAAGACGCCGCAGTTCAGTTCGTGGCAGCGAACGAACATATTAAGCCCATCAGCGACGATTGGTGGCTCAAGAATCCTCAACTGTAACCCGAACACTTTCTTCCAGTACCCTCGTCAGCGAACGCTGGCGAAGGTATTCCTTTTCGTCAGAAGAGGGCTGGATGCAGCCTTGATTCCCTAACCTCCGCATCCGACTGAAGAAGGGCCTCCTGAACAGCGTGAGACCTCTACTTCCGCCGGTCACCAGACCAGGCGCATCTCAAAATCAACCCCATTGTTCTTATCAACCTGAACAGGTCCAAACCCCCAAAATCTCTCAGCACCTCTGCATGAGGATGTTTGTAGCCACGGTGAGCCGGGTCGGAGCAGAACACACTGTTTTGGGGCTTAATCTTTGCGGCAATACCCGGGAACCAGTTGCTCCTAGAGCCGTGATGCATCACCTGAAGTACGTGAATACTTTCCATGCGCTCCTCGCCTAGGTACTCACGCAGCGCATCAAATCGATACTGACTGTTTAGGTACCCGTCTCCGGTATACAGCACTGCACCAAGCGTGTCGCAGACGCGACTGGCTCGACGCACGTAATCGTGCCATCCGTACCTGTGCTCGTAACTTGTGCTGCTGCTCCAATAGGGGGCCCGGTTGATCGGACCGGTATAGAGGAAGAGAGAAATCATGTTCCGCTCCTCCGAGCCGAAGCCAAAAGTCTTTATATATGACTTCTTCAGTCCGTAGAGAGCTAAGGTTTTATCATCCGGGTCGGGCTCATTCAGCAGGTCGTACCGGAGCTTCTCTACACTAGCCTTAAAGCTTTTGGATACCTTACCCGCGAGACTAGCATCGTTATACGGTACGAATTCCCAGAAGCCAGACACTGTAATCGCAGAGCCCGCTCTCAGGTACAGTACTTCAATGCCCGACCTCACCTCTTCCTTATAGCGGCGCCTCTCATCTTCAGGTGGAAGGCTCACATCATCGATGACCTCGATTTCAATCTCTAGCGTATTGCGCCCATTGACGGGTTCTCGCGTTTTTCTTATTTGCTTTGTCCTACTCTGTTCATCAAGCGGCGGGCGTCCGTCCGGGTCTGCTTCAGGAAGGCCAGCTGGTCCCCCCCATGACCTGGCGGCATAGCAAATAAAACGCGCCTTACGTTCGCATTCGGAATTTCTGAGATGAATCCAACAGGGTCCAGGAGGAATCGGGCTAAAGGCGCTCTGAACGTAATGTTTGCCTCAATAATCAGGACGATCCGCTGCCAGAGTGGCATGTACGGCAACAGCAAATCTTCGACCGAAACCCTCGTTAGTAGCTTGACCATGCCACTGACGTGGTCCTTGTCAAAATGCGAAATAGTAACGAGATCGACATGTTGGACCGCCAAGAACCTGCTCAATGCCTCATCTAGGTATGACTGCGAAGAAGTGGTTCCACAGTCGTAAACCCAGGTAAACGAGGCTCGCTCGCGGTCCGCGGAAGAAATCTCCCCGAAGCTAAAGAGCCCCTGGCCTACCGGATAAAAACTATGGTTCACGATAATGTCGGACATCGGGTAGAAAACTTCCCTGTTGATTTTTCCGGTAGCAGAAGGCACCTAACCCGCCCACCCATTCCCAGTGGGCACAGGTGAAAACCACTGCTAGTCGATTCTCGACGTGATACATACCGTAGATGGGGTAGCCCAACAACTAGCTCTTCAACCAGCAATGATTAGCCAAAGACAGATACACCCAATCCGGTACTGGGCACATAGTGCCGTCGTATTTGTCGGCATGCCCCTTAAGCTTCAACAGCCAGAAGGCAGTTCGAGGAGACTTCAAGGGAAGTAGTACCAGACAGGAAAAAGCTACGCATCAGTGCCTCAATCAATTCCCAACCCTAACTGCTTAGCTGGTTGGAACTGAAAGCGAACTGGTTTACTGAGCTTTCTTACCATCCCCTCATCAACACCTCGACTCAACCATTGAGTAAGCAGTGACTTGGGTAGCTCGAAGCATTCGGCGAGAGCCTCAGCTGTAAGAGGCTCGTCCAGCCCCTCCAGCTTATGGAGGAACAAGCGATAGAAACTTAGCCCGGACAGCTCCTCCATCAATAGGGGAACGCTCTTACTATCGGGTTCGGCCTGGCGTTCGCTTTCTGCGTTTACCGGTACTCTCGTCTGTGAATGGGGCACATCATCACTGGCAGGGCCTTCATTAGGCTCAGCGAGGACGACCTGCCGAAGAGGGAGCATCTGTACAGAGTCTTCTTGGTCAGCTGCATTCCCAAGGTCTTCCATCTCCGAAGAACTGACGACGGTCAAATCATCACTGGGTAGCGAAGTGGTCGGCTGAGGCGCTGACAACGAGATAACAGCTAACTCATCTGCATTATCGCTACACCAATTCCCGCCCTTGATCACAAGCTCTGCATTACCAGCATCAGGATCGGTGGTTCTCTTAACCCACAAAGGTACCCATCCATTCTTGAGGTTTTCTACAGCCCCGTTCCAAGTACCACCTTTGAGGCCAGAGTGAACCACCAATGCAGTTTGGCTGAGGCAATAAATATATTTATTACGGGCCATAGCATTACCCGCATTGAAGCCTGCCTCCGGATGGAAGGGTGAAATGAGCACCAGATTGTTGCTCATCAGACCACTACGCCACTTCGAGGAGGTCACCGCTTTCAACAGGCTATCGGCCATGACACCACAAGCCGTACCATTGATCTCCAAACAACCAAGCATGGCCGCTTCATCGACACCTCTTGCACCGCCGGAGATTACGGACATGCCCGCATCGGCGAATGCTTGCCCGGCCCTTCGGGTGAAAGCCAGATCTGCATCCACCGCATTGCGCGAACCTATGATGGCAATGCCTCTCTGGTTTAGTAACTTAGCGTTACCGCAGCCAAACAAAACCGGCGGAGCATCCGTGCGCAGGTATTTTTTCAGTCGCCAAGGGTAATTCGGGTCTGAGCGAGTCAGGACCCAAATACCTGCTCGACTCCACTTTTCGATCGCCAACGCCAACGCATGACCGCGACCAAGCAGTTGTACGATCCGAGCAATTGGAATTTTGGTATCGGACCAACCTCGCAACAGCGCAAGCGAATCGACTCCGAGCAACTGTGCAGGGGTGTTCCCCTGCTCATTTAGCCAAAGAGCGAATCGACCCCATTCACCAGGTGAAAGAGGCTTGGCCTCTCCCGACGCCTTAGAGAAATGAGCAGTCAGCAACAAAATTGCTTGGGTATTAGGGCTAATCATTAGTCATGCGATGCCGTAGAAGAGAGTGCTGTCGGGTAAACCGGACCGCTTCCGGCTTGGCGGAGCAATGCTGCGATGACCGTTAAAGTCCACCCAGAATCGACCATGTCATCGAGCAGCAGTACTGGCCCGTTTGGTACTGCGCCTACGATTTCAAATACTCCATCGAGATTCTGACATTGATGGAAGCTATTTCGTTGCAGCTTTTGTGCTTGATTATGACGTGTCTTGTGTACGGCATCGAGAAACGGAATATTGAGTCTCGCCGCGACTCGGCGCGCAAAATCGGGTACAAGATCAGGGTGGCCGAAGGAGGGGACACAGCATACCCACGTAGGAGCCGGCTCTGGTCGCCAGCGGTTGGCAATCATGTCCATCATCGCGTCTACTAGCGTGTCGTCAAAATGATTTGATGTCTTCCCGTCAGCGACTCGCTGCCCCCATCCTGCATCACGCCAGCGCGACAACACTCGACCTTCTTGAGCCTGAATCTCAGGGGGGAGTCTATAAGGGAAGCCGTACCGCTGAAATGCACCTGAAGCTGTCTGTTTTCTGGGAGTAATCGGCATTTCAGCTTGGCGTGTATAGGTCGCAGCGGCGTGCACCAATCCAGCGTCAGTTACACCCGGTGCAATTGCCTCGCCAAGACAATTGGCACAGCGCCCACAGGCCGCTGTTTCTGGGTCATCCAACGCCTCGCTCAGAAACGCCATCAAACAACCACGCTCTTGCAGATACTCCTGAACCTGCTGCCACTCCTGCTCGCGCAACTCTGTCAGACGAAGAATCCGCTCTTCGTCTAACTGATAATGAACAGGGGTACGACGCCACTGGGATCCCACCTTGATCAGAGGTGCAGGACTTTCAACGCTGAGGTATCTGAGTACCTTTTCAATTTCCCCTGCGCAAGGTTGGTGTGCCTCTCCAACGCTGGCACGCTTAGCCCATCAAAGCGGGAGACCGCCTCAAGTACTTCCTCAACTTGCTCTGGCGAAGGGAACGCCGAGCGCCGGAAAAACGCATGAATATCTTCATCTTCCGATCCAGAGAGCAGGACTCCCAGTGCGTGATCAATCGCTCTCCCGGCCCTCCCAACTTGCTGGTAGTAGGCAACAATGGATCCTGGCGCCTGATAATGGATCACAAAGCCCAAGTTGGGCTTGTCATACCCCATACCCAACGCGCCGGTAGCGACCAACACCTTAAGGTCATCTTGCAGCAATCGGTCCTCTAGGTGATGGCGATAGCTGCTGGTATCGGGGAAATTAGGATGCGTGATCTTGCTGTGGTACGCAGCTGCCTCGATTCCGTTCCTCATGAGCCAATCGGCGACCTGCTCGGCATCGTTCTGGGTAAGGGCGTAGACAATCCCAGTCCCATTCAGGTGAGGGATGTGCTGGGCCAGCCAAGCCAACCGCGATGCCTGATCGAGCTGGGGCAGCGTTTGCAAAGCCAAGCTCTCGCGCACTAAAGGTCCGCGTTGGATCACGATCTCACCCAACTGGTCGAGAATGTCGGTTACTACCCGGTCGTTAGCGGTGGCCGTGGTACCCAAAACAGCCGTATTCACCGGTAGCAAGCGCAGGATATTGACGATTCTTCGGTAGTCGGGCCTAAAGTCGTGACCCCAGTCGGAAATACAGTGGGCTTCATCGACAACCATCAAGCCGATCCGCTCTGCAATTGGCTGTAGAACCTCATCCACAAATCCGTCATTGGCGAGTCGCTCGGGCGAGATCAACAAGCAATCCACCCGATCAGCCAGGACCTCCTGCTTCGCTTGCTCCCAGTCGTCGCGGTTACTCGAATTCATGGTGATGGCCCGGATGCCCAAGCGATTGGCAGCCTCAATCTGGTTACGCATTAGGGCTAGAAGGGGAGAAATAATGATTGTTAGGCCCATACCAAGGTCGCGCAGAATACGCGTGCTGATGAAATAGACCGAGCTTTTCCCCCATCCCGTACGCTGTACAACCAAAAGCTTCTGGCGCTGATTAACCAATGCATCAATCGCTTCCCACTGCCCATCGCGAAACTGTGCAGTTGGATCACTTAAAGCCGTCTTGAGCAACTGTTCTCCATCGTTGCGAGTCATCTTCGTCGTTCCTTCGTATGCTGGGGGATTTCCGTAGGCACTGATTACCATCCCAACGGGGGAAGCAATCCAGCAGTTCCTCGATTGAGTCAGGCAGAGCCCAAAGGTTGTGATAAAGGCGCAGCAGAGCACATCCTGCATCCACAATGCAATTGAATGGGCGGCCACAAAACGTGCTGTTTCATTCGAATCAGGGCAGCCAATATGGTAGCCGCAACTTCCGTCAGCGACTGTGACGCTATCGCTTCAAGCAGAGCATTTTTGATGCAGCGGTACAACTGGCAAAGGCCACACCAATTTAACAGCGGACTGACGCCCGCCGTGGCCGAGGAAAAACTTAACGCAGTGTCTGGGATTAGTTAATAGAATGCTGAGGGCCCCTCGCTGCAATCGAGTCGTTGCCCTCCGACAAAACGCTCAGCACCGCAGCAGCTATCGAAGAATCACAATCTCTTCATCTAACACGTCCACCACATCCGGTTTGAGCGGATCGATCCAATCTGCTTTGGCACGGCCCCAACGGAGCAGTTCGATTTGCTCCATAGAATGCTCGTGCCGTTCAACGCTCTGTTCCAAAGCATTGAGATACTCACGAATGGCTTGCGCCCGCCGCCAGTTCTGCGCATCGACTTCAAGTTTCGCCAGCCGCTGTTTTTCCGCGTCTTGCCGACGTTTTCGTTCCAGCGCGATGTCGCGAACTCGTTGGCGCTCGGCGTCTTCAATCGCCTGACGTTCATTACGGACTAAAAAATCCACCGCTCGGGTGGCCATTAGCCCCACCAGTTTATTGAGCTGCAATTCCACTGGCCGGCTCTCTGAGTCAACAATTTTCCCTCCGTAACCTTCATTGACTAGAACTTGCAGCCTACCGGAGGGGGTGAACTGCCATTTCGCCCAATAGCTCCATTCCCCTTTGGCCTGGGCCGCTAGCTCCTTGGAGGTAGGCTCATATTGGGAGCGCAGTGACGCTTCAAACAACCGCAAATGCACGACATGGCCAAACATTAGAATTTCAACGCGGTGCTGCCCTTGTTGAACGGTATACCCCCGCTTCTCCAAGGCTTTTAGCAGCGTGTCCGCCACCTTCAGTGCGCGAGTTTGTAATGCGGGAGAAACTGAAATATTCAGTCCGTTGCCGCGCGTCTGCGGCATGCCGCGCTGATCGATGATCGGTCGCACTAATGCCTCGCGAGCAGCCGCAACCACGGGATGCCACACCTTGATGCGCTCCGGTACCACAATCTGGTTTTCCGACTGCTGCTCAAAGGTCAGCACGCGCTGAAGTCGGCCGTCGACGACTTCAGCGACCGGATCCTGAACAGAGGGTGGTGCGGCGGGACGATACAAATAACCGGGATGACCGGTATATTCGCGCAGCTTAGGGCGCGTGGACACGCCTTGACCTTGGCCCAATGACCCCGTGGAGGCGTGGGAATTTGCAGGCGCGTGCAGAGCTTTTTCAGCCCCACATCGGACAGGCCGTAGCGGGGCGCTAACGCCTGGACCGGCTCGGACCAGACTTCCTCCAGCAGCTTTGCCCGGTCATAGAGTTCCACCATTTAACTCATCCTCGATTATGCGCAGTGCGGTTCGACTCCCCCTGTTCCGCGTCCTAAAGCGCATCGAGTCCAACGATCGAGTCCCCCGGATCCCGCGCCAGCGTCCCATGCGACCTCGTGCAGCAGAAGGTGAGCACCGCACAGGTGTAAACCAAAGTGTTGGCAAACAACTATTGACAGCTCCCAACAGCTGACGTACCGTACAGACTATGCCAACCGTTTACCAAACAGGACATAACCATGGTCGACACCATCCAAGCCGCACTGAGCCAACTCACCACCGAGGGCGATCTGATCCACGGCACCGCCGCCTTGGTCGAGAGCATCAAAACCCACACCCACCTCTCCTACAAAAAAATCGGTGAAGCGGCCGGCGTCACGGAGCAGGGCGTGCGCCGCTGGCGCGAAAACAACTCGGGTCAGGCCTCACGGGTTCAAGTCCTGGTGAACTTTGCCCAGACCCTCATCGCCGCCCCGGCAGGGGCTGCCGTCCGACCCGCTGGCAACGCCGCCGATGCCTTGCGCGCCGTGACCCCACTGGCAGTACAAGCTTGTGTGAAAGAGGGGCTGGAGGCGCTGCTGGGCATCGGCCTCAGCGCGTGCACTATCGTAAAGCTTGAAACCTCCAATGGTAAAGTCACCATCGAACTGGCCCTGGAATAAGCCCCGTCGCTTTCAGCCAGGTGACCCGCCCACGCTAAAGCACGGACGAACCGTGCGCCCCCCTCAATAACCTCAATGGAATGCGCCATGGCCCGCACCTTGCTGGATGTCCAACTCGCCCGTCTGCTGTATCCGCTGCTCATTGAGCTGGCCACCGCAAGGAAGATCCTGACGTATGGCCACCTGATCGAACTCGCCCAGGCCCGTTACCCAGATGATCAACGGGTGGCCAACCTGATTCCGGTGCGCATGGGGCGCATTCTATGGGTGATCTATGACTTCGTGGCAGAGCGCGACCTGCCGCGTTTGACCCTAATCATTGTCAGCGCCGGCGATCAGTATCCGGGCAGTGCCATGTGGCAGCACGATTGCGCTGCCGAACAACAACGGTGCTTTGCCTTTGACTGGTCTAAGGTCGATCAGGCATTTGACCTGTACGGCCAGCACAGTGAAAAAGCCGTCACGCCCGTTCAGCGTGTGCCCCGTGAGCAAGCGAAACAGCTGATGTCCGCCCACTACCATGACCCAGCGCACCAATATCCCAGCGGCATTCGAGCCCTGCGGGAAGCCATTATCGAGAACATCATGAACGGCCTGTCCGTGCAGGAAGCGTTTCAAGTCGAAGCGCAGTTGCTGACGCACTCGACTCAAGCGTGAGCCACGTGTGTTCACCGTCCGTTTGACCAACCCAGACCGTCCTCACCACGCTTCAATAGGAAACACGCGATGAACTCTCTCCAATGGAATGCCGACATCCTCGCTTCGCTGGGTCGTATTTTTTTGCGCAAGGTGATGGAAAACCTGCGATCCGTTGAAGGCGCGACTGTGCAGTTTGGTGAAATGGGGCAGGGGATCCAGCCCAACTACCAGGTGTGTTTCCCCAATGGCAACGTGAATCCCTATCGTGGCGCCAATCACAAACCCTTCATGCCCCGTGGCACCTTTAATCGGGAACACATCTCCCAGCCTTTTTCTTCAGTGGACCTTCAGCGTGCATTTGACGCCGCGGTTGCCGTGCGATAGAGGCAGGGTAGGCGTCAAACCGTCGCATAACGGAGGCACCAGGACAATCGAAACCCTGTATGTGGTCGAGCTTGAGGCGCGCCGCAGGTGTGCCGTCAGGGCAGTAGCACTGCTTGCGTTTTAAAGAGAAGCGTACAAGTTTTCGAGAGTTGGTGGGGTTCACTGCTGTAGGAGAGCTAATGGTCAGCGATGGTCGTGCAGGGCTTCCGTCTGTGAGCGTCGAACATCGTCAATATTAATTTCCGAAACCCGTATTTGCGCATACAGGTAGGGGGGCTGTTTTTTGGCTGCCTGTAAACGCGCAGATGGAGCTTCCTTGAGTGTAGGGGGCGCAGGTCAGTTCCACCGCTCCCTGATCACCTCGTGCTCATCATTGACTTAGCACTCTGTGTATCACCAAATTTTTTCGACCCTCTCCGCCAGAGCCGGCTTTGCCGGAATGTAGCCAGTGGGGTGATTCTATGGGGTTGTCCATTAGTATTGGGCTTTAGTATCTTCAACTAGGATCTGTTTAAATACTATATTGGTTCTTTACTGATAAGCTCCCTCAGCTAATTGGCTATGTCACAGTGCGCCCACTGGATCCCTTCCAGCACCTAGGGTGCGGTTTTTTTTTGCAAACAATAAAAAATAGTTTTTTTGTTTTTTTCCCGTCCCCATTTTTAACGGGGGGAGAGTTTTAGAGAGGGGCGACCTTAGACAGTCCGCTCTTTAGGGGAGGCGTGTCGTATGTCCATTGACAGTATTCGATAAGCCAATATCGGACGACAGTCATAGCTATAAGGGAATCGTGTCGAATGTCCGCCCTGTTCCACACCTAAACAGCATAAGCCTGATTCGATTTGAGATGTGTGTATTCGACTTCTTTGCCTACGCGTTGGCTAGTCAGCAGGCCTTTCGCTACGCCTTCTTTGAGCAGCCTGTCGGCAGTCCTGCTCGACTGGTTTCCTTTCAGCGCATCTATCAGAACCGTCTTTTTGAGTGTGTTCTCAACCCCGAAAGCAACTGACAATTTTGATTCAATAGAGACCTTTTGTGGTGGTAGCACAGCCGAAAAAGACAAGTCGTCGTTGCCGACCAAATGCATCCGTTCTGGCATATTGACATCGCGACCGGAAAGACTCAGCCGATAATCGTTTTTTGCTTCGTTTGGACGTACGATTGAGAGAACGCCATTTACTTCGCCGTGGATTGCGGACGCGCCACGCATTGCACCGGCACCAGTGGCACCACCTTGAAATTGAGGTTTTTGTCGTGGTGGACCACAATGTGTGCGACTCCTGCGCACAATTTTCGAAACGCGAGCATTACCTGGGCCATTTCGCCGTTGTCATTTTCTTTGGCAATGTGGCACCTGGTGAGTACGTCCCAAACGATCAAATCCGGCTTGATTGTATTGATATAGGGGGTGACCTTTGCTAGATCATCTGAGTTAAGTACGTTTATGTTCATGAAGTCTTTACATATGAAAAGATTGGCGTTGTTGGACATTTTTTCACGATCGTTACCATGAAGCCGTAGGGCCTCTGCTACCGCAACTACGTTCCGACATTTCCATGTCCATATAAAGCACTTTTTGGTGGCCGTTAGCTTTGAATCCAATACACTCTGAATTCAAGCTTGCTGCTACAGCGAGTTGTAGAGCGAGTCTTGATTTTCCGGTCTTTGGGGCGCCGGATATTACCCACTGCTCTCCACGCTCGATGAGGCCTTGAATGATCCATTCGGGTTTTTTGTCTGCGTCTTTGAGCACTTTTCGCATATTGCAGCGTGCAAAAATTTCTTCAGCCGTCATCATGGTCATGGAATGTCCTGAAAAGAGTGTCGAGTGTCGTATGGATATGCCAAATGGCAATTGTTTAAAGTGATTTAAATGTGGTTGGTTATGTAAGTGTCTTGCAGGAACCCGACACCTAGGATTTAAAATCAAAGGCCAACGAGCGCCCTTCAAATAGTCAAATTATAAGTATCCGAGGCGGGCTGAAAAAAGTCGAAAGGAGCCCGATTTTCGCAGTCACTTGAATACGAAAATCGGGTCGATTAAGGACTGAAGATGACTATAAGTCTTTGGGTAAACTGAGTTTTGAAGTGGGGCTTTGCTGGATGCTTAGAAGGCTTTTTGGTACTGACATATGACTTACCTCATTTGCTTGAGGTTTCCCATAATAAGCCGCTCTCATATGGCAGTCAATAAAATTATTTTTTTGTCAAGCGTTGTTTTGGTGTTGTTTTTTCTAAAACTCCCGGCGGGCTTGGTCATATTTGAACCCTTATGAAGGAAAAAAATTCTAGCTTCCAAGTGTCGTTGAAATTTGAATGGTTGGAAGGGCAGGTTTTCGTTAAAAAACGGGGTTGCGAAGATGAAGCTGTTAGCCATTCGGTGGACTCTTTGGTGCTGGAAGCTCATCGCCCGGTGGCATTGCACATTTTTGCGCAGCTTTCTCATTGCACGCTCGGTGGCAGAGTCTCGTGAATACACCCAACGACTCAATGAGGCCGCACGATTTTGAGGAAGCCACGATCCGTAATGATGACTGTTGCTGCGCTGCGCCCTGAAACGACTGTCGCAGTGTCGGGCTACGAAGCGTTGCTGCCGTAGAACTGCTCGCGAGAGATGCCACGGTAAAAACTATGCGCTTCTGGCGGTAGGTTTAGGTAATGGAGCGCGTACGGTGGTTCTTGATCCTTCGGGGAGGAGGGGGCTCTTCAAAGGGAAGGGCCTTGCTCGTGACGTTATCTTCGCGTAAATCCGCGATTGCACCTTTCTTACCTGGACCTGAGACGGCGATATTTTGAGCTGCTGCTGCGTTGGCATGAACGCTGTGTGGACGCTGACATCCTTTTGAGCCCGGTCTTTGCCGAAAACCTAGAGAACCCGCGTAACTCATTCAGGATAGCTGTGAAAGGGGCTTACGAGATTAATGATTCCGTATTTTCAGCGAATACTATCAGTGCTATCGAGCTAGAGAACAAACCCAAGCGAAAGGTAAAGCCATAATCTGTAAAGCCGAAAAAGCCCCTTGAAGGTGCTTTCGATTATGCCTTCTCAGAGCTGATAGCCCGCCAGACCTTCGTCCAAAACCCCGCCTTGGCATTCTCCAATTCGCCCTTCAAGCTTTTGATCTCGTTGCCCCTGCTCGTATACGCCGTCTTGTATTTCCCCAGCTCGACATTCAGTTGTTCCACGATTTGCGTCAGACCATCATTTGAAGCCACCAAAGTGGCCTTGTCCTTTGCCAGCAAACCTTTCGCTTCAGCAATACTGTCTCGCTGCTTGGAAACATCAGCAGCAAGAGATTCCGTCTCACGGCGCTTCTCTACGCGGGAATGGGTACTGAAGAAGGTAAGCGCGCTGAATTCGGCAGGGTTCAGGCGGCGCATCTTGAGGACTTGCCAAATGAAGAACAGCTTGTACCGACCATCCTCGCGGTTGATGAAGCCGTTAGCACCCTTCGCACACGCCCAAATCTTCATGCCTCTCCCTTACCATGAAACGCTCTAGATCGGACCATACCAGTGCTCGACGAAGGTTTCAAAGCGTGGCAGGTTCACAAAATTCCTCCTGCGAGAAGGCGAGCACAGAAACCTGTATTAAGGTGCCGTATCGACGACTTCATCAGCGATACCAATTCGGTGTGCGTAGTCGACGTCTCGTCGACTAACACGAACTGGTCATTCTGGGTTTTGAAGGCATCATTTCAGCCCAGTCTCTGTAAAAGCGCATACACCGTTTATAGCTAGCGACGAGGAATGAAAGGCAAAATCGTTTACGCGGCGGGTTGGGCTCAATGTAAATTAGCGACAAGCCTCTTGAGTCGCGGAAAACGTTTGCTATGAGTATTCTGGAGTGCGCGATATTGCTAAGTGGTTACGCGGCCCGGTCGCTTCATTCTAAACCTACTAAAAAATAGACGGGGCGTTATATGCTAAATACGCAAAGATTTTACGAAGAGTGCATGCAGACTAATATGTGCACTCAATATTATTCCACGCTGATTCAGATTTTACGGCATGCACTTGAAGTTTGACTTGATTTATTCATAAGTCTGAGAGCCTAACGGATCAATCAAGTGGGCCATTTTAGCGTCAGCTGGTTCAAATGCGCACATCCCAATAGCCAACGTTATGTTCTGCAAATATTCGCATGCCTAGGACATATTCAAAGACGGATAGCTTGCCTCTAATTAGTTGGTTGGCTCTCAAAAACTCAGCACTAAGGTGATATAATATATTTAATTGTTAAATTGCAAGCTATGTTTGACCCCCGCTCCATACCTCGTTCCTCGGTCTGAAGCAGTGCTCAATCGGCTTGTGCTCAAACCCTTCGGGTTCTGCGCTTCGAATCAAAAAACTAAAAAACACCAATCAAAATAATAAGAAGGTGGATGCAATGGAAAAGGTCAAAATCAAGGGCGGTCGCCCGAAAAAAGATAATCCCCGCACTATTGTTTCAGAGGTGTACCTAACCCCTGAAGAAGCCGAGCAATTAAGAGCAGCAGGTCGAAAGTTCGGCTACGCATATCTCTCTCAATTTCTAAGACTCGCAGCTTTTGCGCTCATTGAGCAAAAAGACATTGAACTTGATGCAAAGTCGGCGGCTGTCTCTGCCTACCTGTCGTCAATCGCAAGCGACATCAATTCTTTGAATGACATTTGCAGTCATCCCAGTATGCCAGAGGCAGCATTTGTGCTCTCAGATTCTGTTCGTACCAAAATAATCAAGCTCAATGACACAATCCAAAAACAATAATAATAAATGGAGCAACACCAATGATTAGTAAACTGAAAGAGTTTTCAGCGACATTCAGAAACCGATTGATATACGAATTCGCGGCAAGAGCCCAGGATTTCGAAAAGCGGAAGCACGTCGAATTCATCGGGGGGAATCTTATCTCAAAGAATCCTTACTACGAAGTAATTGATGATGGTCAGCGTAAGGTTTTTGTTGATGTTGAGCCGATCATAAATGAGTTCGAAAGCTACACAAACTTGTATAAGGGTGAAAGTACCAAGCTTTGCGGACACTACATTCTCTCTCTTTCAAAAGGCGAAACGCTGACATCAGTCGAGTGGATGCACTCCATAAAAAAATATATGACAGATCTTGGGTACGATGAGACTACAAAATTTGTGGCAGTCGTCCATCGCGACATTGATATAGAACACGTGCATATCGTTAGCTCAAGGGTACGCCTTGTTCAATCTGATCCTCTAAGTTTGCGTGCTTCCCTTGGTGCTCACTTTGAGCTTGTTAGCGATAGCAATGATCGGTTGAAGGGAATGGATTCAGCAAGAGGAATAGAGCAGGTCTACGGACTGGCTGTTCCGGTTAGTGACGGCTGGACAAAGGAGCTACCGGGGAAGGGAAATCCAGAAAAGGATCAGGCTCATATAATCCGTGGCATCTCAAAGGAAATATTTAAAGCAAGTAATCGTCCATCAACCATGTCACAGCTCATCGACAGATTTGCAGAACGAGGCATCCAAGTTCGCGTGCGAGGCAAGGACGGGGTGGTGGAGGGCATTAGCTATAAACTCGACAGGCAGGATGGTCGCTGGATCAGTGGCAGCACAATAATGTCTACAAAGCTCACATGGCAAAGCCTCCAGCGTAATGGTGTTGGATACCTGCCATTCCGTGATAACGCAAAGCTTGGCCTGGGCATGCCAACAGCTTCTCCAGACATGCATTCTGTTCGCAACGATGGCGCGTTGTTTAGGGCGTACGTAAAGATCAACAAGCCTAATCAGCGCTTGAAATCCTACCTCAGCAAGCACTCCAGACGTACCTATATGCATTACTCCGATGATCGCACCAATCTATTCATGGGTTTCAATTTCGGAATCGCATTTACCATGCGCAAGAAAACTAGAAACGAGGTTGAGATTGAGATCGAAAAGGAGCGGATCGCCAAGCTGTTGGCTTCAATGTTTAAGTTGATTCAGGACGTCATGGATTCACTTTTTCGTGGAATGAGCGTGCATTTCGACCTCGAATCCAATGTCGCTGATTACCCTCAGACAGCCTTGCGGCTAAATGCACCAGTCATGCTCAACGACTCTGGTCAATTCGATCTAGACGAAAATTGGGAGGAGAGTGTGATGGTTCAGACTCGAACTCAGCTGTCGAGTCTTGCCAAGATGTGTCAGGAAAGTGAAAAAGAAGCAATGCTAGAACTCAACGCTTAAGTGCAAAATAAAACAAAGCACCGGAGCCGAAAAAACTACAACGGGGTTTATGGTTCTCAGGTATATTTAAGCAAAAGTTGTATTTAAAATTCGATGAAACGTAAGCCTCATACCCGTCTTTCCGGGTCGTCAGAATCATGCTCAAAAAGGGTTTTTAGGACTTGCGTTTCATTCTTCTATTATAGATGCACTTATCGCTATATTCAATGATTTGTCGCAAATATATCGTTAAAGTATTGCTCATCCATCCTTTCACTTTGTTATAACGGAGTGAGTTAACCCTTTATTAATAGTTGCCACCAATTGATCCAAATCCCTGAGAGCATAGAGTCTCTCGGACGCGAGGCTCTACTGGAATTCGCGATGGAAGTTAAGAAGCAATAGTTATTAATAAATTTTAATAATTACAACAAGCTAAAGTATTCCGCTCCCCCGGCCCCTGAAGGCAGTATCAAAATACCGAAGCCACCAATCCTTTTTTTCTAGTTGGTTTGAGTTGCGAATATTTCAAGCCCATCTTGTATATCTAGAATACGAACCGATAACCATCGATTACACTCGCATCGATACGCCCCTGACTCTTTAATCCCCGGTACGAACATTCTTGTAGAGCTGAAAGGTGCCTTCGATAAAGATAAGCCTGGAAAATATGAAGCCATAACAGAGCCGGGCGGCTTCGCATTTCTTTTTGTGTTTCAGCGACGAGGTACAGAAATCGCTTGGAAGAAACCGAGGAAAGATGGATCTCGGTTGGTACATGAAGAGTGGGTTGCATATCACAACAAAAAGGCCTTCCTTTCTACTGCACTTTCGAAGACGAATTTGCTGATTTCAAAAAGAGCAAATCGTTCGCAGAAATCATCAAGCGTCACAAAATAATGCTACATTAAAACTTATTAAAATATTTACTTATTTTTAATAAGTGTGCGTTAGAAATCCTTTTTAACATGTTATAATTTAAAACATAAGAATAATAATAAGGAGTAATATTTTATGTATATACGCATGTCTCAGAACTGTGACCGGGTAGTCGTCCTCAAATCAGTTTCGTTAGCTATTGCTGCATTCGATGCAAACGGCGATCCGCTGAAAGGCGTCCGTAAGAGCACAACAGTCCAAATTGCCTCATTCGATCTCCTTGAGCCCATCTCCCACCCGGAAATTCCGGCAGAACAAGCTGTCGAGTTCGAATCCTGGAGATCCCTTCAGATTTCACGCATCCACAAAGCATTCATTGACGCTGCCGCAGCTGGCAAACTGGGCGGCACACCGGTCCTGAAAACTCGAACAGCATTCGGTGACCCCTCAGCGAAAGTTGGTGAATTCAGCGGCGTCATCGAGCCCATCATCGAAGTGCAGGCTGGATTGATCAAGGGTGCGATGAGTGGTCAGAGAACTGAACCCGCGTTTCCAAGAGGCCCAATCGATGGAGTCGATCCTCAGTCCATCATCCAGTCAATTTTAGAAATCTCCACAAGAATTCTGAAGCATCAGCATCGCATTGGTAAAAAAGGAGACGACTTGTACACCGTTGATGAGTTGCTCGATATTCGTGCAGCTTGGTCTGCTCTTGGCGCGACAATGGAAGACGGTGTTACTGGACAAGGCAAAATTTCCGGTGATCGTAACGGCAGGAATGCCGCAGCCGAAGGGAGAGAAATGCTTAAAGAACTCAGGAAGAGCATCACAGGTTGAACGGCGTGAAATGGGTGTAAATGGGTGTGTAATTGGGTGTTGAGACTCTTACGCTCGTTCGATCAGGTTTCCCTCGGCTGATTCAGAACGGGCCTTATTACGCCTGGAACAATCTGCGTACACACGTCTACATGTGCTACCAAATTGTTCCTGAAAATCCACTGATTGCTGGCTGATTTCTCATTTTTGCCACTCCAAAGACGAGCGCATGGTTACGTCCCCAAGGCGTAAGAATCAGCTTGATTTCTTGATGCATCGCTGGCAGAGCTTCCAGACCCAGCCATCGATTACCGCCTTTTCAGCGGGACTATATGGTTGGCTGCTACGTGAAATACGGTGTTTCGCATGCACCGTAGGTCTGCTGATTTCGCATAGAAACGTTTTTGTCAGGGTAGATATATTGGATAGGGTTGTAGCGGATTACCTGGCTTTCATTAGAGCGATCGGCAACCACCCTCGAACCCGCTGGCCAGCTTCGGCGAAGCCGGTCAAAGGTTGTCCCAATGTACGTAGAAGCCGAGTGGCTGGATTAGCTGATCAACAGCACCAGCGATCCGTTCATCTGCGATCCACTCTCGTGGCGAGTAACTGATTGCCACTGCTAGAGCGAGCTGTTGCTCAGACAGCATTGATGGATCGAAGGGCCAGAGTTCAATGCGCGTGACATTCGAATCACAGAAATCGGGATCTCCAGCTAGAAGCTCTTTCCCTTCAATGAAATCAGGCCACCTCTGGATTGGTACGGCATATGTCCTCTGTGCTCTGTCTGCGAGCATCGTTCTTGCGTCGAGAAAAGTGTCACCGACAGCCACCAGTCCGGCGCCATGATGTCCGCGAACATAAAAATCAGCGAGCCTTGGTGAAGACACATACCCCTTCACCAATTCAATGTCGATCAGCCCAGATTCTGAGCGTCGGTATTGCAGCTCGTTCAGCAGTTTTTTGAGAAGGTTTGGCTCATTCGCCATCACTCGATTCATGCATTCACGCTCATCACATCAGACCACCTTGTTGTGTAGTTTTTGCTGAGCAGCTGTTGCTTCATAGACCAGGGCGCGGTGGCTGGCTCACTCGCGAAACGGACAGATCCTCGCCCGTGAATAATGTTTATCCTGTCGAGCACTGTCATTAGCTGTTCGCTGTTTTTTCGCTTGGGCTGTGCGAAAAGATCGTCGGTGAACATGCCGGGGTCGAAGAATTGAGAGAGAATCACCCCGGCCCTCGCATAACGTGGCCCGTCGATATAAATCTGTTGCAGCCCGGCCAGCGCAGCTTCCAGCAAATCGCGTGTGTCAAAGCTCGGGTACGCCAGGGGAATGCTCACAGACCTTGCATAGGGCATCCCAGTGGTGTCGAAACGGCTGGTTCGGACGAACACTTGGACGCATGCGGTGTACTGGTTTTGCGTCCACAGCTGCCGCGAAGCATTGGCAACAAACGTAGAGATTGCTGAGCGAAGGCCATCAAGGGTCGTCACTCTTTGGCTAAAGCTACGCGTACAGGCAATTATCTGCTTGGGCGTAACATCTTCCTCAAGCTCGTAGCGATACTCGCCAGACAACTCACGGGCCGTCTTCTCAACATTGATATTGAAATGCCTACGCACAGTTTTTTTGTCGAATGTAGCGAGATGCCACGCCTTCGTAATGCCCATCAGCTCAAGGCGTTTATTGAGCTGTCTACCAATACCCCAAACCTCGCCTACGTCGGCAAAGCGGAGAAGCTTTTCTTTTTCTAGGGGATCAAAAAACCGCATGCCAGCCGGCCGAGCTGCTGCATCAGCTCTGGCTCATCGGAGGGAATAAGTTGGCGAATTTCTATGGCATTCATCGGATCGCACGCAAATACTGGATGTTCATACAGTATAGTGCGATTTGCGCAATCGCCAAGACCATGAAGACGAGCAACCGATTGGTCGCGACCGTTTACTCTGATTCGCGTCCTAAGTGAGGCATAGCTTCCCATTCGCGGATGATTGAATCGGGCGGCGTTTCAGCCAGCAGCTCATCCAGCAAGTATTTGTGGTGAGATATGAGAAGACGCCCCTGGGCATCCACTTCGATGTTGACAGTGCATCCGACATGAAACCGCTCCCGCAGATCGGGAGGAAGTTGAATTCGAAATTCAGAATCAATCGTGACTTTGTTCATAACCACAGCCTTCGGAAGGAGGAGTACCAGAAAGCATAAACCGCTGGCCAGCTTCGGCAACGCCGGGATGGGTTGTTGCCAAAACCCCCTAGATCATCGAGGCGACTCAGCTTGTCAGCGGTGCAATGTTCAAGTATCGCGTCCTAATCGATAGGCTTGAAGGTGCACCGCGCCGCGTTTGTTGGGGGCTATTAGTTTGTGGGAAATAACCCATAAAGATATGGCGCAGGCTTATGTTGTGCGCTCAGAAAGGACATCGCCTACGTAGAGTCGGCGATATTTCAGATATACGGAATTATCGGAAATATACCGCTCCAATGTTGTTGTCAATTATAGTAGCGTGTATGAAAGAAGAGTGCGCTCTAAAAAAAATTAAAATTTGTTGATTTCGGTCGTTTTTTGGGAATATATATGCATCGCTATCTGGGCATGGCGATCTGCACCGGATAGATATGGTTGATTAACCTGATTACACAGCTGTGTAACTCTTGCGAATCTGGTGGAGACCGGGCATTGAAAGCGCCCTGGTTACACAGATGTGTAACTCTTGTGAATCTCGCGAAACTCCTACTCTTCGTTTTCAACATAAATTTTGGCTGTTATATTGCCTGTGGGACAAATATTTAAAGTAAGCTTGATAGTTTGAATGTGGCAAATCGTTTGCATGCGAAAATCTCCACACTACGGATTAACCAGTCGCCGGCAGATCTTATATAGCAACGCAGATCTTGATACGGGTTTAACTTTATGCACAGTCTAGACCGGTTGCTACTTGGGATGAGACCACTACGATGCATATGAGTTGGCGCGGTGATGCTTAATTAGGTTCAAGAAAGAAATTTTCCAAGAGAAGGTAGATGTCGTGCCTCATGATCGTCACTGACTTTCCAGAAAAGGTTACTAAAAATTATGCAAGAATCACTCGACGCACTTTTGCGCGCGCGATATCCGGACATTTTTTCAGTCGATAGCTCGGCAGGGCAGCGCATTTTCGGCTTTGAGTGCGGTGATGGCTGGTTCCCGCTTATCGATGCTACGTGTGAGTTGATTCAGCACGACATTGAGACCAATGGCTCTCAGCAATTTCTGGCTGTGCAAGTGAAAGAAAAATTTGGCGTGCTTCGTTTTTACTACCGACAGGGATGCGACTATGCAGCGGCTACGGTGGACCTGGTGGAATCTCTATCGCCGTACGTTTGTGAAGTATGTGGCGCTCTTGGCAAGACGGTATCACTTTTTGGTTGGATGCAAACGCGTTGTCCGGCGCATGAGAACACGACTATTTATGAAGGGCCTCTCCTGACTTTGGAGAATAACTTGCTGCTAGTTCCTCCTATGGGCGAGTTACTGGGCGCTGCGTTGGCGTTTTTCGCACTTGATGGTCAGGCCGCGGCCCGCTGGTTGACTCAACCAGCGCCTGCGCTTGCACATTCGATTCCGTTGGCGTTGGCAGGAACTGTAGGCGGCCAGCGCCAGATTTTGACGCTCATCGGACAACTTGAGCACGGCATCATTCCGTGACGCAGTTATGAATGTTTCCGCTGACCCAAACCTGACCCAGGAACCTGCCGTATGTTCGGTCAGCAGTAACCGTCTGGATTCCTTCCGCGTAGCGGCTCGCTAGTGCACCCGCCACGCGGAAATGAGCCAAGGGTACTATCCAAGGCTACCAGCCTTCCTGTTACATCGCGTCGGTTCGATGTGGGCCTAAATTTGAAAAAGATCCAACTGTAACACGGCAGAATTGCGCCGACCGTAAGGTTCTTACGGGATTATCTAATCTGGAAATTTTACAATCAGGAGTAGAAGAACATGACCGACAATCAACTGTTGAGCCGATTCCGAGATGAGGTTCTATATACCGGACCAGAAGCTTCGCTACCAGGGAATCTTGACGATTTTTGGTTGGCTGAGTTGTCCCGTAGTTTAGAGCAGTTTTTTGATAGAGAAGATAGTGAGGACGAGGAGGGGCAAGGTTTGTCCCTTCCACTTGCGGCAGTAGTACACATCCTCTTTGTAAAAAACGGTGGGAATGAAATCAAAGAGTCGATGGAAACTATATTCGATCACATGCAGAGCTATAGAGTCGAGCTGGCTTTGGAGGAGGTCAGACGTAAAACGGACGTGAAAGCTGACCCCGTTACGTTAGAGTCAATCTTCACCAACAGAAACGTCACTTTCGTAAAGGCGACCCCGAGAGGTTTTGCACTTTAAAATCCCGGCGAAAACTGATTCTTTGGCAAATCATTGTAACCATGATGCTTTCTTCGCAGGGTGCCGGTGGAGAGGTCCGCCGGACTGGCTATCGCACCAGCAGCCACTTTGCATATTGGTGATAACGCCTTGCGTTTTCGGCAGTTTTATCTTTGCTCGCCTCCCAATCGGTAGACCTTATAACGCGCTTCGTAGCGGGCTGGTATGTCGATTTTGGCTCGATCTCGGTGTATTTTTCGGCGCAAAAAGCGCTGCCAGCGAAAACCCGGGTGCTTGTGTATTTTCTGCTGGAGCTTTTTCAGGACCTACTCAGCGAGCATTTCCATGGTGTCTAACGATTATTTGAGGAATCGCAAGGCTGCTATTGATCGGATGACGGCCTCTCTCGGAAGGCAGTTACCGACCCAGGCTGTGTGAAAACGCCAGTGTTTGTCTAACCTTCTGATCGTCTAGATCGTATTGGGGGCGATCATGAAGCGATTCATTGAAGGTGAGGCGCGGACGCAAGTCACGTTGCTGCCTGAGTGCTTGGACGATTACGTATCCGAAGAAAATCCAGTGCGAGTGGTCGACCTTTTCGTCGATGAACTCGACCTGGGTGCGCTTGGATTTGAAGGTGTTGATCCTGCTGCAACGGGGCGTCCGGCCTACCATCCAGCGATCTTGCTGAAGATCTATATCTACGGCTACCTGAATCGGATTCAGTCCAGCCGCCGACTGGAACGGGAGGCCGAGCGCAATGTCGAGTTGATGTGGCTGACGGGGCGTTTGGCTCCGGACTTCAAAACCATTGCCGACTTTCGCAAGGACAATGGCAAAGCCATTCGCAGCGTCTGCCGGCAATTCGTAGTGCTTTGCCGCAACCTCAATCTCTTCTCTCAATCGATCATCGCCATCGATGGCAGCAAGTTCAAAGCCGTCAACAACCGCGACCGTAACTTCACCCAGGGAAAAGTGAAGGCACGCATGCAGCAGATCGAACAGAGCATTGACCGTTATCTGGCGGCGATGGATTCGGCGGATCGGGTAACACCCGAAGTGGCCGAGGCCAAGACCGAGCGGTTGAAAGAAAAGATAGAAACGCTGAAACAGCAGATGCAGAAACTCAAGGACATCGAGGCGCAGCTTCACGACAGTCCAGACCAGCAAATCTCTCTTACCGACCCAGATGCCCGCTCAATGGCCACGAGCGGCCGAGGTACCGGAGCGGTTGGCTATAACGTACAAACAGCCGTCGACGACAAGCACCATCTGATCATTGCCCACGAGGTAACCAACGTTGGCAATGACCGGACGCAACTCAGCAATATGGCGAACCAGGCGCGTGAAGAGATCGGCGCTGAGTCGCTGACGGTGGTCGCCGACCGAGGCTATTACAAGGGGCTGGAAATCCTTGCCTGCGAACAGGCGGGTATCACCACCTTCGTACCGAAACCCCTGACATCAGGCAGCAAAGCCGAAGGCCGATTTGGTAAGCAGGACTTCATCTACGTTGCTGCATCGGACGAGTATCGATGCCCTGCGGGGCAGTTACTGACTCGGCGGCATTCGTCGATGGAAGACGGCATGTTATTGCATTGTTACTACTTCTCTGGCTGCCAGTCCTGCGCAATGCAAAAGCAATGTACGACGGGTAAGGAGCGCCGAGTAAAGCGCTGGGAACATGAAGCCGTAGTCGATGCGATGCAGACTCGGCTGGATCATGATCCAACGATGATGAGGCGTCGCCGACAGACCGTTGAACATCCTTTTGGAACGCTTAAATACTGGATGGGAAGTACCCACTTCCTGACCAAAACTCTGCCGAGGGTAAGCACCGAGATGAGCCTTCATGTATTGGCCTACAACCTCAAACGAATGATGAGCATCTTCGGTATATCAGGACTGCTTGAAGCGATCAGGGCGTGAATCGAAGCTGCTTGATCGTCCGTGAGTGGCTGTTTGGGCCGCTGACGCGGCCCAAACAGCATTTACGAACGCCTATGTAGCTGACTAGGGCAATTCGCGCTTCCGTCTGCTGGTTTCGCAGGCAACGCTTGTAGCTCTCAGTTTTCGATGTGTGCAGTGCGTTTTCACACAGCCTGGACCCAAAGCGGACGGTGACGACAGGCAGAATCGACTATGGCATGTGCTGGACCATTTTGCTGGCGTGATGGTAGCCTACTTGTGTAAAGCAAACAAAAAGCGGCAGGAGAAACAAGTGGTATTCCATTCCGAATCTAAAGCACCGGTTACAAAAAATAAACTATTTGGTTTGGATGTGGAGTTTAGGCGGTTATTAGCCTTTTGTAATTTGGTTTGGTCAGAAAATTGGCCTTCTACAAAAATACTGTACTCAATAAATCCTACCATAATGCTTTACGGCTCACCTGGCACAGGAAAAACCTCGTTACTACGAAATGCCGCTTTGGAAATGCAACCTCAAGATGTAAAGTATTTTTCATTCAGTCTAGAACGTTTGCTGCATAAAGACCTTGGTAGATCATCTGAGGAGCTTAGAGATCTATTTGGTTTTATCAGGTCGGAATCTGATAAGGAAGAAAAGATGCTTGTGCACTTCGATGATGTAGACTCTGTGCTTAGTTCGAGATATGTCGAAAATGAATCGTCTGGGGTCAAACGCTTTGTTAATACTTTCATCAAAGAGCTTGATGTAATTTTTAATACGACTCAGAATTTTTCGCCGATTGTCGCTGTTACTACAAACATTTACCCGATGATTGACTCGGCAGTGAAAAGGCGCTTTTCATTAAAGCTTTCCGTAGAAAACAACGTAAGCAAAGAGGAGTTTCAGGATTGGCTTACTCCGATGATAGAAGATCTAGGAATATGCGGAAGTGTAAATTATGAAAGGCTCCATAGCAAAATGGAGCAGCGAGATCTAACACCGTACGATGTTTGCCTAGCGATGCAGAATCTATTACTTGACAAGCTTTCAGGTCACGCCATAGCTGACCACGCAGTTGAGCATGAATTTGACGTAATTGATTCTTCGAAATGCAATGGGCATCATATTTTTAAACATGTCTAAGGGGGATGCTTTGAGTGTCGAAAAAGAGCCAAGCGCTGCGCGGAAAGCTGCTCAATCAACAATTATTCATGAAGACTTGGTGGACGCTATCGAGGCGTTAGGACAAGCTAATGGATTGGACGTCGAAGCCACAAAAGGGAACGACTCTAGAGGAGATCTTCGAGTGAAAAAAAGTGACTTCGGTCCTCTCATGAACATAATCGAAGAAAAACTTAAGCGCGAGTAAGCCTCCATGAGCGATGATGACGAATTTGTTGAAGTTAAAGTTCATCGAGATAAAGTAGGAACGACCACAGCTAGAAAAATAGTTAAGCAGGGAGCCAAAGCGTTGATTTCTCACTATGAGATCACCCCTGGGGCGAAAGTTATTCTCGACGAGAATGGCGTTATTTATTTTGAAAATGTAGACCCGAAAGATCTTGAAGTTGAAAGCGAGGTAGAATAAATGGATATCGATTTTTACAAGGGCTTTGATTTTTACGACTCAGTAAGTTTCAATAATGACTTGTGGGGGGAAATATTGGCAATAGACTATCTTGATAATGTTAAGGACGCAGAAGAAATCATTCCAGAAGGCTATGATGGTGCAGGGGAAACATTGGAGCGAGTGCACATGGATGAAAGTCGAAACTTATTCATTAAAGGGCTTGCCAGGCTAATTGTTAAGTACTCTGGTCAGCCTCGCGGTGCTAGTAACGTTGAGGTGCTAAGCACGCTTTTGAAAACGATTGAGTTCATTAATGATGATAATATAACTCACTTTAGGCTAGATGTTTAGTAAATTGGCGCGCTATCGCGCGCTTGTAAACCAAGCCAGCAGCGCTTGAGCCTGAACTAATGCTTTGTGGTCTACACGGTAACAGGGTGGCCCAAATCTGAATCAGAGAACGCTGTTTATGAGCGATGTACAGGCCAGCCGGTGGCTTCTTCTGGCCGAATTTTGCCAGTAGCTATAGGCGGGAATAGTCCAATTATGGCGCTGACTAACGCTTGGATAAGGTGCGAACTTTTGCCCGTCTTGGATACCGCAGCGCACGATTTAATCACTTGTTAGGCATCATTTATAGGCTTCCCGTCGTCATTAGCCTCATACACGATTGGATTAGTGAGGCCTTCAGATCGCCAATGTGCGCGTAAGCATTCAAATGCGAAATTAACAAGCCTTGTTGCTTCGTCTTCACTGATTGCTTCACTAGGCCGTAAAATCTTTCCATTGTTGGCATCTACATAAGTTGACAGATTCTTCTTGCTGTAGGACTCTGGGACAGCCTTATTTGCACTGAGAAGCCACTGGATATCTTGGTCAGTGACGAGGTCGATTTCTAATCCGAAGGTGTAGAAGTGCCCGTTCTGTGACGCAATTTTTGCCTCGTGGTTCGTGAAACGCTTCTTGACCTTCTTCCAGTCGACCGCTTCTCCTTCGGTGACTTTCCCAATGACACCTACAACGATTGGAATTTTGCCAAGTTCTTCAACGCAGAAGTGAGCGAGTAGATACGCTCGACTGTACATACAGTTCTTCAGCAGAAGATCCGCTTCACGATGCAACTCCTCAGCGTTGTCGAAGATTGCCAAGCGCAGCGCATGTAGTTCTTGTATTGGCAGGGTATGCATGATGGCTAAACTTTGGTTAAGGGATCGGCTTTAGCCGGGCCCGAGTGAGCGAAGCGAACGGTTTGAAGCATTTTTTATGCCCCGCGTAGCTGATTAGAATGCGGCTATTCTACTTAATCCTTCGACTACTTCAAATTAACTAAGACTGAATCGCCATCAGTTTCCTATACGCCTTCGAATGACTGCCTCTGGCCGATATCTGCCTTTCGCGCCAGGAAGCTTTCGGCCAGAAACCGTCACTACATCAGCACGGGAATAGGTTGGGAGTACCCACCGGAGTCGTGGACTATTCATTCCAAGTTAGTGTTCACTCAGCCCGGACTGCCTACCTAATGATTTCCTTCATTCGACTCGTATGCCCGTGGTCCAGCCACCTAATTGAGAAGACACTCTAGGGTTATGGGCCACAAGAGTAATCACAGTAAAGACGCTCATGCGCTCCAACGGTAAGAGACTTACCCTACAGGTAGGAATATGTGCATTGAACACAAGCTCTGCGTCCCTAATCCGCTGAGTGCTGGGTGTTCCATTTTGCATCGTATAGGTAGCACTAAAATTCGGTTTTGGTAACGATTGCAAAGAACGGGCGATGGAGCGCCAACGTAGCATCAACAATACAAACGACATGGCTGTGGTGGCAAATTTTTGCAAAAAGACAACACACCTGAGAAACAAAAATATATTTAAAGTCCTTCTGGAATTTTTGTTTGGCCATCTCCTTGAACTCTTGTGCCTAGTTATCGCACACTCCATCAGTCGTGATATATGCCTTGCTTTCAAAGAAGGACTGAACTTTTTGAGTTTGCGCAAATTTAGGATATTTTGAAATTTCCGTAGTTCTGGATTTACTCTGGATAGCGGCGGCGCGAATAGCCAACTATCTAGCCTTACCGGATTGCCGATGTTGCAGGCACGGAGGTCCAGCAAGTGAGTGGCGGCAGCCATGGCTAGAGAATTCGTAAAAGCCGGCGATAGGGAATGTACCTTTCGTTGCCGTATATGAAGCGCCAAGCTGTCGTCTCGATCCCAACTCAGTGAGAGGCGTTTATCGAGCGCTGCGGTTAAACCTTGCCCTTTCATTGGTAGAAACAAAACAGCGCAGCCAATGTAGAGTCCTGGTAGGAAATACCAGGGAAAGTTCAAAGTAATATCAAATTTTACCTCGAATAAGCGGAGCGTCAGCTGCGAAAAAAAATACATAACAAGTGACAGAGTCAGTGCTTTTATAAGGTTGAAACGATGCAGTCGAAAAAGATATCGGCGAGTCGCACTTATTACAGTAATCTCTTTAAAAAAACTGGCTGAACGTTTCTGAGTTCGCATTATCAGTTTATCGAATAGTAAAAAAAATAAGATGCACCCTCCAAGGAACGCTAGTAGTTCGTAAAATGCCATTATGAAGCTATTCATAGGGGTTGCTCGGTCAACTTGTTGGCCCCGGAATTAATCGTAAATTTTCCGATTAAGAGCCTTTATGGATTCATACATGTTCTCATCTCGGGCAGAAGCTATAACTTGCGCCCAATTCACCGTGTCAGTTTCAAACTCTTGGAGTCTGAAGAATTTGTCACGGGCCCTCGCACAACGACGGCGAGAACACACCTCAGAGAGGCATTATGCCATCATGACTGGATTGGAATGAAGATTTAGCCCTTCAATCGGCTTGGGAGGCAGATGTCGCCACGATGCGACGGTTCAGCCCTGCGAAATGATGAACTCACCAATGTCAGCTTTTGGCTGTGGATGCTGCCTGTCCCTAATGTTTGAACACTCAGCCGACAGCAGTCATTCCGGCGTCATCATCAGAGCGAGAGACGTTGAATTCCTCTGCGACTCTTTGTGCGCTCAATTGAGCGCCCAGTAATAGCTCACCAGTCTAGATTTTCTGCCGGCTTAGAACGCTTAAGCCTTCATAAATGCGCGACTACTGGGCAAGGACGCCTTCTTCAGCAAGTCTTTATAAGGAGGAGTGAGCATCGAGGGATGATGATTCACTCGGTTTCTAAGCCGTGATCATGCGCACATAGGGCGATGTGATGGAGTGGTCGACATACCGTGTTCCGGCATCGGCCAATGACGCGCGTTCAATTGAGGAGATCGCGGCGGAGGAGTTGCGTATCGCCGCGTGCATTATCGATGCTGGAGACCGAGCCCTTGAGGTTGCCAGGTTATTAGGCGTTAGACGTCTCACAGGGGCAGCGCGTGAACGCATTGAGCGAATACTGAACGCATAGGGTCTGATTGATTCGTCGTGGTGATGTGAGTTCACGCCGTTTTTGGCCCTTTTTCGCGCTGTCTTTGGCACCAATCCTGTCTGATACTTTTCTTCCTCTCTCCGCTTTCTCGCATGTCAGATAGCCTTGCCAAACGCCCTGTTTCCGGGCGATTAGGGCGTTTTTCCTCGGGGCTCCGCGGCGCTAAACCCTGGAAGCTCAGTTCCGATTCTTCGTTCTTAAAGGTCACCACCCCAAATCATCGAAACCGGCTGTACGTCACGCGGGCCGTGCCTTTGAAGACAAACGGAAGCAGCGAAAGCACCTTTAGGCCGGACTTCCGATTGTGCGCTAGGGAAACGGAACAGAGCGCGGGGAGGGCGCATCTATTCGAACTTATTGCTGACGGGCTGTGGGCCTCCTGAAGACCCTTTGATCACAAGACCCAGGGGCCGATTTGGAATCAAACCATCGCGTCTGAGAGCCTGCCTCATACCTCCAAATTCGACGTTTTTGGGCCCAAACCGCAGTGCCAAACAGACCGCAAATTCACCCGACTTCTTGCTGTTTTGGTGACAAACCATTTTGCAGGTAGTTGGCACCGATTGAGTGCCGCTGAACCCTCGAAAGATCCGTCGGCCGCGGCTTCTAGCGGTCAACTCGGAATCTCTTACAAGGTCCTGGTCGGTGCCAAATCCGCTGCTAACTCACAGAATGTGTAAGTTGGCGTCGGATTTGGCATCGCGTTGCAGGATGTTTGGCACTGCCATCTAGCTTTCAGATCGCTAAATTTAGCGCAGTCTTTGGCACCGCAATGCTCTCACTGATTCTCTGGTTTTGTCGGCTGAGGGAATTTTGCATCTGGAAAGCCTTTTTTCAGCGCCGCATACAGTTCATCAGCCACTTTATCCAAATCCTCGATTGATCTATCTACCCTGAAAATCAGGCGTTTCGTCTGATCTATCAATTGCGAAAACAATCGTGGGCCGAGTGCTTGCTCTAGAGAGGCGTGCGAGACCGGCCCACCTTTAGGAAGGATTTTTTCTAGGATTGGCTGTATCTGCGTAAGATGCAGCGCTGAACGGGTTCGTACTACGTCTAGCGCATGCAGAAAATTCTGCTCAGCTATGACCAGTGTTTCCAGTACCCCTGAATCACCAAGATCAAGAAAAAATGCAAGGCTATCCAAGTCTAACCTGGGGGGCTCATCCAAGGGGTAGTCAATAGGGGGAAGTGAGATCACTACTGAGGGGTTGTCGCGGTAATCATCCACGAAGTCCAATTGGATTTGAGCGACGATATTCACTTGGCGCCAGAGTGTGAACATAGCGCGTGCGCCTGCACCTATTTGCCTTTTCCGTTCGTCTTCCTGGGCGGCATCTCGTACCAGAGCTGCTCCGTACCATGCCCCTGCATATGCGGCGATCAAAGTAGCTACAGCCGGCAAAAAGTCTTTTGCGAATGCTGCAAGTTGAGGGGTTCCAAACGGAGCGCTCAAGGACGCTGCGACAACGATCAAAACCAGCAAGGTTAGCGGATTTTTCAGCTTTTTCATTCCGTCCCTCTCATGACTCGTCCCTGGTTGGGTGATGCTATAAAGCGGAGCAGGGTGTGCTGATCGCCCGCAATGACCACCCGAGTCTGTTGCTAGATACGTGGTTAGTGCACTGCTAGACATTACCTTCCCTGGCTGTAGGCAGGGAGGTTGTGGCGGTGAACAGCTCGGCCAGCAGGAGGCTAGGGTAGGTCAACGCTGGATGGTCTTGCTAGAGGTGGGGCGGACAAATTTAAATCGGATTTCTGTAAAAACGTTCCCACCAGACAGGCTTAATCTGGGAGCAGGCTGCGCCGGGAATGGAGAAGCGCCAACAGCGCTTGGGAGTTTCAGCCCGGCGCTTCATCATGGCACCACTCCCAGTGGACCAGACTCGACATTGAAGGCCATCCCACCGTTGCTTTTTGCTGAAGTAACCCGCGCACGACCATCGGAATCGATTTTGATCCGCAACTCGCCCCCTACGTCTACCGTCTTATCGCTCACTCTGTGAGGCGAGTACTGGCTCGGGGAGGAGGCTGCACTCGACAGCGCGGGTGGTCCCAATTTGATGGCGGGCGGAGCGCTTGCGGCTGGTGCCGTTAGGCGTGTTGCGCTTCCATCACCCGTCATTCAGCTGGGCATCCAGTCGGTCAAGCTACCAACGCTTTCTTTGAGCCAACCCGTCAGTTGATTGAACTTCCCACGTATACCATCCCAAAGGCCACCGATCCATTGAGCTCCAATCTCGCTTAAAGGGCGCAGTCCAAACAGCTCGAACACGGCGTCAATTGCCTTTAGCAGAAGCCCAGCAGGCGAAAACGAAATGAGCCCCTGGACGATGTCACCAATACCCTGGGCAAAAAATCCTTCTAACTTGCCCCACAGGTCCGAGAACCAATTGGCGATGGAGTGTAGTGGTCTACTGAAACCGGACACCCATTTAGGCGAGAATGCTCGCCAGATAAAGGTGTCTGATGACCAAGCAACGTCGTTCCTTTTCCGCTGAATTCAAACGCGAGGCCGCAGGCCTCGTGCTCGATCAAGGCTATAGCCATATCGAAGCCAGCCGCTCGCTTGGGGTGGTCGAGTCCGCGTTGCGTCGCTGGGTTAATCAACTCCAGCAGGAGCGCAACGGCGTTACTCCGCAGAGTAAGGCGCTGACGCCCGAGCAGCAGAAAATCCAGGAATTGGAAACTCGAATCGCTCGCCTTGAACGGGAGAAATCCATTTTAAAAAAGGCTACCGCGCTCTTGATGTCGGAAGAGCACGAGCGCACGCGCTGATTGATCAACTGAGCGCCCAAGAGCCGGTCGATTGGCTTTGCACAGTCTTTGACATTACTCGCTCGTGTTACTACTCCCACCCCCTCAGGCACCGAACTCCGGACGTTGAGCGGCTTCGGTTGCGCAGTCGGGTCAACGAACTGTTTACGCAAAGTCGAAGCGCTGCCGGTAGCCGCAGCATCGTGTCGATGATGCAGGAAGACGGTGAGCAAATCGGGCGGTTCAAGGTGCGTGGCCTGATACGGGAGCTGGAGTTGGTTAGCAAACAACCTGGATCACATGCCTACAAACAAGCGACGGTTGACCGGCCTGACATTCCGAACATCTTGAATCGAGAGTTTGATGTGCCGGCGTCGAATCAAGTCTGGTGTGGCGACATCACTTACATCTGGGTTCAACGGAAATGGCATTACCTGGCTGTCGTTCTGGATCTCTACGCACGCCGAATTGTGGGTTGGGCGCTGTCAAACAAGCCGGATGCGGATCTGGTCATCAAGGCGTTGGACATGGCTTACGAACAGCGTGGCAGGCCTCAAGGGCTGCTGTTTCACTCGGATCAGGGCCCAGTATGCGAGTCGTTTATTTCGCCAGCGGCTGTGGCGTTATCGCACGCGCCAGAGCATGAGCCGGCGGGGAAATTGCTGGGACAACGCGCCAATGGAGCGCGTGTTCCGCAGCTTGAAAACAGAATGGATACCGACCACGGGCTACAGAACGGCTCAAGAAGCCCAGCGCGATATCAGCCAATTCTTGATGCATCGGTACAACTGGATTCGACCCCATCAATTCAACGGTGGGCTGGCGCCAGCCCGGGCCGAAAAAAAACTTAACGTCGTGTCCGGGATTAGTTGACCACTACACAATCGTTGGGCACTGTTTGTCCGATAGCTTTGCCACGGAACCGTAAGGGCTTTTTGTCAGCGACTGAATAAGGTCGCCCAGGAGCTGAGTGACGAGCTAAAAACCGTAGCGGGGTGTTTTTCTGCTTTGACATAGAATCACTTGGGTCGACCGACCCGTAGACCGCCAAGTAAGGCATTGCGCGCCAAGACTCGTGCGACCTGCATCTACGCTTTCTTCAATTTGCTGAAACTGTTTCATTGGCTGGCGGGTGTCGCCAGATTTTTTTGCCGTTCAAGCTGATCACTCAACAATTGGAGCGACTGCCATGAATGACATGACCACCGCTGCAGCAGAGATCACTGCTGAATCTTCCCTACACAATGAGCCCATCCCTGCGCTTCACACCAAAGCTGACCCGATCCGGATTGCAGCGGAAGGCTTCAGCGACCCGGATATGCTCGAGATACAGCAGCCGGAGTTTTGGCTCGGAAATGGATTGCCCTGAAGGAAGTTATTCTTGAAGGGCTTTGAATCGCAATGCTTCGTGTGCGGCGACGCCTTCGAGTGTTTTGACTTCAACCGTGAGCCAAGCTGGATCGACCACGCAGATGATTGGTCGGAAGTGCCGTGGTGTACTTCACTTGGCTCAGGGCAAAGCTTGACCTGATACTCGCTACGACAGGTATTGTCGTGAGACAGTCGAGCAGTAAGGTCTGGTATTTTGAAATATCCTCGCTCACAACCCTCAGCATGAAATCAGCCTCGCCGCTCATCAAATAACACTCCATGACTTCCGGTCGCTCCCTGATCGCATTGGTAAATATCTCCAGTGATTGCTTGTCCTGAAGCTTCAGGGTGACGTGTACGAACACGTTAATCGCAAGCTCCAGCTTCGCGGGGTCGACCAATGTGACTGCACCTCGAAGAACCCCGTATTCTTTCATCTCCGCAACGCGTCGCCAACACGGCGAAGTGGACAGCCCCACGATATCTGCCAATTCGGCATTGCTCAATTCTGCGTTCTTCTGCAATGCGTCGAGGATTCGCAGGCTGGCATCGTCCAGTTTTGCGCGGCTCATGGTAGGTTTTTCCTGTAATGGGTCGTTGATAGGTGAAACGTACCGATTTATTCGTTTTCAGGAAACAGATAGAAGCATTTTTGCTGCTGGGTAGAAATATCATGAATGCTCGATTGGATAACTTTCCGGAGCGCAATCATGAGTGTTTCCACCGAATTACTTGTAAGAGCTCGAGGCGGGACTTTCGGGTTTCAAAACACGTATATGTGGCTAGCTGTGATGGTACTGCTCTGGGGCAGCAGTTGGCCTATTACCAAGCTTGCATTACAGGATGTGCCTCCGCTCTGGCTGGCCACCATCCGGTTTTCCAGCGCGGCGCTGTGTTTGTTCATGTATTTGATCTTGCGGGGGCAACTGAAACTCCCGGTAGCCAAAGATCTTGCGATCATCGCAAGCGTTGGTTTATTGCAGATGATGGCTTTTACCGGGCTGGGTTTGGTGGCCATGGTGCACATCGACACCAGCCGTGCAGTGCTTCTGGCGTATACAACACCCTTATGGTGCGTGTTAGTGGCTTGGCTTATTTTTCGCGAAACACCGTCGAGGATGCAGGTGTCCGCACTCCTGATTGGCCTGATCGGTATTGCAGTGGTTTGTTCGCCCGGCGAGTTGGATTGGTCGAATAAGGATACTGTGCTGGGTGCGGTGTTCCTGATTCTGGCGGCCATCAGTTGGGCAATCGTTATCCTCCATATCAAGCGCCACCATTGGGTCACGTCTCCCTTGGCACTCGCCCCATGGCAGATGCTGCTTGCGACCGTTCCACTGGCAATTGCTGCCACTCTCACAGAAGGTCCTCCCACCTCCATAAAAGTCAGTGCCGATCTGTTAGAGGAGCTTTTTTCATTGGTCCCATCGCAACATCAGCGTGTTTTGTAATATCAGCGGAATTTGGGAGAAGGGTGTCGACGTTTGCGATGTCGAATTTCACCATGGGGGTGCCATTGGTGGGGATTGTTTTTTCCTGTCTTACTCTCGAAGCCACAGTCTCAGGTAAGTTCCTGCTTGGACTTTGCCTGGTAGTGTTCGGTGTTGTCATCGCTGCGCTGGTTGCGCGTAATACCGCGAGGAGTTGATTGTAAAAGTGAAGAAAATAGTTCGGGTCGACGATATTCAGGTATTCGTTACGACTGCAAGTGCAGGCAGCTTTTCGGCGGCGACACGATTGCTGGACATCTCGCCTGCCTTGGCCAGCGGCGCCGTTCAGCGTCTGGAGGGCATCCTGGGAGTCAGATTGTTCGTGCGCTCCACGCGGCGGCTGAGAGTATCTGACGACGGTGAGCGCTACCTGTCGCATGCTCGGCAAGCACTGGAAGCCCTTGAACTCGGCGAGCTGGCATTGACCCAAGGGCGTGATGAGATCGCCGGAACCATCCGTTTGTCCATACCTTCGGACATCGGAAGAAACGTGCTGTTGCCCTGGCTTGATGAATTTCAATTGATGTATCCGAAGGTATTGCTACAACTGCGGATCAGCGATCAGGTCGCGGACCTGTTCGGCGAGCATCTGGATGCCAGTATCAGATATGGCCAACTGGCTGACTCAAGCCTCGTGTCATTGGCCTTGGCACCGTTCAACCGCAGAACAGTGTGTGCATCGCCCAGCTATCTCGCACGGCATGGTGTTCCCCTGACGCCCGAAGATTTAAGCCGGCATAACTGTCTTCGTTATGTCATGGGGGAACAGACTTACGAGCGTTGGAGTTTTCACTCGTCAGAGGGCGCCAGAACCGTCCAGGTGACGGGGGACCGCATCAGTGACGATGCGGATATCGTTCGTCGATGGGCTGTAGCGGGAGTGGGGGTCGTCTACAAGTCCAGGATCGACGTCATGGATGATCTTCGGCAGGGCCGCCTTGTGGAAATCTTTCCCGAGGAGTACGGACAGCCGGCGCCGCTTCAGCTCGTGTGTGCACATCGAACTTCGCTGACGCCGGCAGTGCAAATGCTGAGAACCTTCTTGTCCACACGTTTCGAGAGCTATGTTGCGCAATGACGCTCAATGTTGGATGTCAGACTTTTTCAAGCTGTGATAGGCGTTCAATTCGACTATCAGCCGCTTCCAGGGCCGAGCATCCTTCCCGTCGAATCAGGTAGTCGGCTTCACTCCCGTTAGCGAAGTAGTCGCCGGCCTGATCCAGCGCACAAGACGGATGAGCTTTTGCATTGAACGGCCCTCTAGTGGGTTTGTGCAGGCTTGGCGTCGATCTTGATACGCATCAGGCTGTAGGGTTTCACGCGCTTGTCCTGACCATCATTGAATCCAGGAGAACGATGAAGTTGATTGGCCGTGAAGTACAAGTAGCCGTCGGGTCCGATGGACAAGGTGTCCGGCCAAAGCAAGCGTGAATCCTCGACCAGGGTTTGCCATTGACCGTCGGACAAGCGTTTCCTGATTGCGTTGTGCTCATAATCGCCGGCATAAACCGCTCCGTTGGCATCGGCTTCAAGGCCGTCGGAAGCTCCTTTCTCACCCAAGTCGATGACCGCTTTTTCCAGTTCGGTATCGCTCATGCTTGGGTCTCGCAACAGAGCGGTCGAAACTGAATAAAGATGCCTGCTCGACAAAGGGCAGAAGTACAGTGTCTGGCCATCGCTTGAGAGCGCTATGCCATCAGACGCTACCGACAACAGGCCGGCTTCTCCTTTGTCATTTTTTGTGACAAGGGCCGGTCTGCCTTCGATCACGGGAGTGAACGAGGGATCGACCGAGGTGGACTTGACTCCACTCAGTCGGCGAGTGGCATTGCCGCTTGCAAGATCGACAACAATGATTGCACCAGGGCCACTGACGGAAGAATCCGTAACATAGGCGACCCCTTCCTTGCCCACCCGAAAGTCGAACCTCATGTCGTTCACGTAGGTGGAGGGCAGCATCACCTCTGGGGGGAAAACGACGGTCTTGACTATCTTGTTGGACGCCAGGTCGATGGCGACCAGCTTGGCGCCTCCGGCCTTGGGTTCGGAAAACCTGGGTGCTGCGGTATCGAGTATCCAGACCCGCCCATGGCCGTCGGCGACTACGCTTTGCACACTGATGAAACCAGCGGCCGGGTTTTTCGGATCTTCGACATTGGTTTTCAGGTCAGGGTAAGGCACGACCTTTCCTTGGACAACTTCCGCAACGGTGTATGGAACGTCGTCACCCCAACGGGGAAAGTTGACAAAAATGCGACCGCTCTCGGTGACAGTAACTCCCGTTGGCATGGCCCCATTGAATGCGAAGACGCGTTCGATCTGGATGCCCTTGCCGGTTGCAGAATCGGCTACAGCCATTGCACTGAGAGAAACCGCGATCGCCAGTCCAGCGACTTTGAAGAGTGCTTTCATGTTCGTTTCCTTGCGTGTGTAAGCGCTTTTTAGAAGCCTTCCAGGACGATCTTGCCCTTGGCTTTGCCGCTTTCAATGAGTGCATGAGCGCGTTTGAGGTTCTCGGCGTTGATGCTGCCGAAGTGCTCGCCGATCGTGGTCTTGATCACGCCTTCTTCGACCAGGGCGCAAATCCTTTCCAGCAAGTGATGTTGTTGGATCATGTCGTCGGTGTGGTACAGCGAGCGAGTGAACATCAGTTCCCAATGCACTGACAGCGATTTGCGCTTGAGTGGAATCACGTCCAGTTGTTCGGGATCGTCAATCAGCGCGAGCTTGCCCTGAGGACGCAGCACTTCGACGATCTGGGGAAGGTAGGTGTCGGTGTGGGTCAGACTGATCACGTAATCGACGGGGCTTTGTTTGAGGTTTTCAAGCTGTAGGGAGATCGACCCTGAATGATCGATGACGTGATGGGCGCCCAGTTCACGTACCCAGTCCCGGGTTTCCGGTCGAGACGCCGTGCCGATCACCGTGAGTTGGGTCAGCTTGCGGGCCAACTGAACCAGGATCGAACCGACACCGCCGCCTGCGCCAATCACCAGGAGGCTTTGCCCTTTACCACCGCCTTCCTTTACGCCGAGGCGGTCGAACAACAGTTCCCAGGCGGTGATGGAGGTCAGCGGCAACGCTGCGGCACTGGCATTGTCCAGCGTGCGGGGTTTATGCCCAACAATGCGCTCATCAACCAAGTGAAACTCGCTGTAGCTGCCAGGGCGATCAATGGCGCCGGCGTAGAACACTTCATCGCCTGGCCGGAACAACGACACATCACCACCGACCTCACGAACGATGCCTACCGTGTCCCAACCCAAAACCTGAGGTTGCTTGCTGGTACTGCGAGCTCTCACTTTGGTATCGACCGGGTTGACGGCGATCGCCTTGACCTCGATCAGCAAATCACGGGCGCGTGGGATGGGTTGAGGCAATTCGGTTTCGAACAATGACTGAGCGTCTTGAATGGGCAAACCCGGTTGGGTGAATACGACTGCTTTCATTTGCGTTACCTCAATAGGGCGGGAAGTGGTGTCAGGCTAACTGCCTTGGCCTACCTCAAAAACCAACCAACCGGAGTAAGACTTTCGCCGTTTTGATGAAGGTTCGGACAAATTTGCTTCAACGGCGCTCCAATCTCCCAATCAGCGGCCGAAAGGACGGCGAATCCAGTGGTCCCGCATACCAGTAAGGCGATTCAAAGAACACCGCTACACCTGTCGCATCACCGTCCCTCTGATGCGACAAGTGTCCGGCTTCATCATCACGCATCACTTCGCTACAAGCCCCGTCGTTTCTGGCCTGTAGCCTGTTTCATCCCCTCTGGCACAGCCGTTGCTCCAGTCCTTTGCAGCCATCCGCGCCTGGCGCTGGCTCCTAATAAGAACTGGAGATTCCACGATGAATCAGATTGGCCTGCCACGGTCCCTTCTTCCCTCAAAAATCCTCGCTTCACTGCTTCTCGGCGCGGCGATTTCCGGCCACGCCATGGGAGCGCCTGCGCAGCCTGCGGCTGTGGATGGCGCGCGTATCAGCGCGGCCAACAGCGAGCCGGGCAACTGGATGAGCACCGGCCGCACCTACGACGAACAACGCTTTAGCCCGCTGAAGAAAATCAACGACGGCAACGTCGACAAGCTCGGCCTCGCCTGGAGCTACAAGCTGGATATCGATCGCGGTGTGGAAGCTACGCCGATCATTGTCGATGGCGTGATGTACACCACCGGGCCGTTTTCAATCGTCTATGCCCTGGATGCGCGCGACGGCAAGCTGCTGTGGAAATACGACCCGCAGTCCGACCGCTCCCGCGCCGGTGAAGCCTGCTGCGATGCGGTGAACCGTGGTGTGGCGGTGTGGAATGGCAAGGTCTATGTCGGCGTGCTCGATGGCCGTCTGGAAGCCATCGACGCCAAGACCGGGCAGAAGGTCTGGAGTGTCGATACCCGCAGCGACCCGACCCGCAGCATCACCATCACCGGCGCCCCGCGCATCGTCAAAGGCAAGGTGATCATCGGCAACGGTGGCGCGGAGTTCGGTGTGCGCGGCTACATCACCGCCTACGACGCCGAGACCGGCAAGCAGGACTGGCGCTTCTTCACCGTGCCCGGTGACCCCAAGGAAATGCCCAAGGGCAAAGGCATGGAAATCGCCGCCAAGACCTGGTTCGGCGACAACTACCACAAGCAGGGCGGTGGTGGCACGGTGTGGGACTCGATGTCCTATGACCCCGAGCTGAACCTGCTGTACATCGGCGTGGGCAACGGTTCCTCGTGGAACCCGCGTATCCGCAGCGAAGGCAAGGGCGACAACCTGTTTCTCTCCTCCATCGTGGCCATCAACCCGGATAACGGCGAATACGTCTGGCACTACCAGACCACCCCTGGCGATGCCTGGGACTACACGGCTACCCAGCACATCATGCTGGTGGACCTGGAACTCGACGGCAAGCAACGCAAGGTGCTGATGCAGGCGCCGAAGAACGGTTTTTTCTACGTGATTGATCGGGCCACGGGCGAGCTGCTGTCGGCGAAGAATTTTATTCCGATCAACTGGGCCACCGGCATCGACATGAAAACCGGGCGGCCGATCCGCAACGAGAAAGTCGCCGAATACTGGAAAGACCCGGAGAAAAAAGCCCGCCTGATCCAGCCGGCCTTCTGGGGGGCGCACGACTGGCAACCTATGTCGTACAACCCGCAAACGGGCCTGGTGTACATCCCGGCGCACATCATGTCGGCCATGTACCAGGACGTTGACGGCGCGCCACCGCGCTCCAAGTTCAAGAGCATTTACCAGCTCGACGTGAACACCGGGATGATGCCCGAGGACCCTGAAGGCCTGCGCAAGATCGCTGACACCTGGACCGGTAAGTTGATCGCCTGGGACCCGGTCAAGCAGGAAGCCCGTTGGGAAGTGCCATACACCACCATCTTCAACGGCGGCACCCTGAGCACCGCCGGCAATCTGGTGTTCGAAGGCACTGCCAATGGCCGCGTAGTCGCCTACGCAGCCGACACCGGCAAGAAGGTCTGGGAGTCGCCGGCCAACACCGGCGTGATGGCGGCCCCGGTGACCTATGAAGTGAACGGCGAACAGTACGTCACCTTCATGGCCGGTTGGGGCGGGGCATTCTCCACCTTCGCCGGTGCCTTGTCGTTGCGTGCCGGGGTCAAACCCAATGCGCAGGTGCTGACCTACAAGCTTGGCGGCACTGCCACGCTCCCGGACCTCAAGGACCGGTTCGCCGATCGCAAACCCGAACCGCCGAAGCTGACCGGCACGCCAGCGCAGATTGACCAGGGCCGTGAGCTGTTCAACTCCAGCTGCTCGCAATGTCACGGCATCAACGCCATCAGCGGCGGTGTAGTGCCGGACCTGCGCACCCTGAGCAAAGACAACCATGAACGCTTCCTTGGCATCGTCTACGGCGGGCGTATTCCCGATGGCATGCCGTCGTTCCAGGGCCACCTCGACCTTGCGCAAGCCGAAGCCGTGCATCAATACCTGATCAAGCGCGCCTATGACCTGCAGGAACAGCAGGCCGCCACCAAGAAAACCGCCAGCAACTGACACTTATGCGCCCGCTCTGACGGGCGTTTTTTCATGGACAGGAGAGACTGCAATGAGCGAGATCGTCACCTACCAGAACTACATCGATAGCGCCTTTGTCGGCAGTGAAGAGCTGATAGAGGTGTACAACCCGGCCGACGCCGCCCTGTTGGCTCGCGTGCCACAGGCCACCACTGTGCAGGTCGAGCGCGCCATCGCCGCCGCGCGCAAAGCGCAAAAAGGCTGGGCCGCGAAACCGGCCATCGAACGCGCCGGTTACCTGCGCCAGATCGCCAACAAGGTGCGCGCCAACGCCGACCGCCTGGCGCGCATCATCACCCAGGAACAAGGCAAGGTGCCGGGCCTGGCGCTGGTGGAAGTCAACTTCACCGCCGACTACCTCGACTACATGGCCGAGTGGGCCCGCCGCCTGGAAGGGGAAGTGCTGACCAGTGACCGCGCTGGCGAACACATCTTCCTGCAACGTAAACCCCTGGGTGTGGTGGCCGGCATTCTGCCGTGGAATTTCCCGTTCTTCCTCATCGCCCGCAAGATGGCGCCGGCACTGATCACCGGTAACACCATCGTGATCAAACCCAGCGAAGAGACGCCCATCAACTGCTTCGAATTCGCCCGCCTGGTCGCTGAGACCGACCTGCCCACCGGCGTGTTCAACGTGGTCAGCGGCACTGGCGCAGGCGTCGGGCATGCCCTCACCAGCCATGCCGGTATCGACCTGATCAGCTTCACCGGCAGCGTCGCCACCGGCTCGCGGATCATGGCCGCCGCCGCCCCGAACATCACCAAGCTCAACCTTGAGCTGGGCGGCAAGGCGCCGGCCATCGTACTGGGTGATGCCGACCTGGAACTGGCGGTTAAAGCCATCACGGCCTCACGCGTGATCAACACCGGGCAAGTGTGCAACTGCGCTGAACGGGTGTACGTCGAGCGTGGTGTGGCGGATGAGTTTATCGACAAACTGGCCAGCGCCATGGCCGCCACCAAGTACGGTGACCCGTCCAGGGAAGCTGGTCTGGATATGGGCCCGCTGGTCAATCAGATCGGTTTGGACAAGGTCGCGCAGATGGTCAAGACCGCCAGCAGCCAAGGTGCGCAAATCATCACGGGCGGCAACGTCGCCGACCTTGGCAAAGGTTTCCACTACCAGCCCACCGTGCTGGCCGGCTGCAAGGCCGATATGGAGATCATGCGCAAAGAAATCTTCGGGCCGGTATTGCCGGTGCAGGTGGTCGACTCGCTGGATGAAGCCATTGCCTTGGCCAACGACAGCGAATACGGCCTGACCTCGTCGGTTTACACCCGCAATCTGAGTGCCGGGTTGAAGGCCGCCCGAGAACTCGACTTTGGCGAGACCTATATCAACCGCGAAAACTTCGAAGCCATGCAGGGCTTCCATGCCGGTACGCGCAAGTCCGGGATCGGTGGGGCGGATGGCAAGCATGGGTTGTATGAGTTCACCCATACCCATGTGGTGTACATCCAGGAGTGAATGATGGCCGGGCGTGAAAGCGCCCGGCTTCTGCACGGGGTGATCGTGTTCGTGCTCAAAATACCTCGTTGGGCTGCACGATCCCGTGTTTTTTCATTTTGCGATACAGCGTGGAGCGCGAAATCCCGAAGCTGTCGGCCGCTGCGGTGATGTTCCATTGATGCTGCCGCAACGTGGCATACAGGTGCCGTGCCTCATCGCTGCACAGTTGTTCGGCCAGATTGCTGCTGGGCGGCACGTCGGGTGCCAGGGCGAGCGGTAGCGGCGCATTCATCCCCTGCAATTCCGCCGGCAGGCAATCGCTATCAATCACCCCGTCTTCAGCCAACGCCACGGCGTAACGCAGCCCATTGAGCAACTGGCGGATATTGCCGGGCCAGGGGTAGGCCAGTAGCCGGGCCCGCGCTTCGTTGTCCAGGCGTAACCCGGCCGCGCCGGGCTGGGCGGCCAGCAGTTCATCGAGCAGTTCGGCGCGGTCGCTGCGTTCGCGCAGGGCAGGCAGGTGCAAGGTCATGCCGCTGAGGCGGTAGAACAGGTCTTCGCGAAACTGTTTGGCGCTGATCATGCCGGCCAGGTTCTGGTGGGTGGCGGACACCACCTGGACGTCCAGCGCCACCGGCGCGGCTGCGCCGATGGGGGAGATTTCCCGTTCGGCCAGCACGCGCAGCAAACGGGTTTGCAGGTGTGCGGGCATGTCTCCGATTTCGTCGAGGAACAGGGTGCCGCCATTGGCCAGTTCCAGTTTGCCTTTCATGCCTTTCCTGTCGGCGCCGGTAAAGCTGCCGGCGCGGTAGCCGAACAGTTCGCTCTCGATCAGGGTTTCGGGAATTGCGGCGCAGTTCAGCGCCACGAAGGGGCCCTTGCGGCGCAGGCTGGCCTGGTGGATGGCGCGGGCGAAGGCTTCTTTGCCGGTGCCGGTTTCGCCGGTGATCAGGATCGGAATGCCCTTGTCGATCACCTTGCGAATACGTCGTACGCCTTGTTGCAGGATCGCGTCGCGGCCGCCCAGTTGATCGAGTTGCGGGTGCTGCGGGTGACTCGGGCGTGTGGGTTCGGCGGGTTTCAGGCGACCGACGGGGATACGCAGGCCGACGTCGACCAGCGCTTCGTCGATCAGCGCACGCAGTTGCACGCCGCGGGCGCCGCCGCTGGTCATGCTCAGCAGTTCATCGACATTGGCCGGCAGCAGGGTGTCGATGCGCCGGCAAAGCAACGGCTGGTTCTGCACCTGGTCGTAGGCGACAAACGCAGCGCGATTGGCGCCGACCACCCGGCCGCTTTCATCCAGGGCCAGCAACTGTTCGTTGGCCAGGTCGGTGATGTCATCGCGCGGTTTGATCGCCAGCGTCAGGCAGTCACGGTAGCGCTGGCGAAAGTGCGAGTTCTCGATCATGCGCGCATACATGATCACCAGTTGCAGGGTCAGGTACTGTGATTCCTTCGGCCCGGCGCTGTTCAGGCAGGTGGCGTTGAGGCAGCCGCGCAGCAAGCCCTGGGCGTCGAAGATCGGGGCCACGGAACAGCTGAGGCGGAAGTTGGAGGCCAGGAAGTGTTCTTCGCGGTGAATGATCATCGCCTGTTGGGCGGCCAGGGCGGTGCCGATGGCGTTGGTGCCGGCCACCGATTCGTCCCAGCGCGCGCCGACGATCAGCCCTGACTGGGTATAGGGATCGTGCTGGTTGGGCAGGCGAGCGTCGAGGGTGATGCCTTGTTCATCGCTGAGCAACACGGCAAAACCGGCGGGCACCACGCGCTTGGCCAGTCCGGTGACGCCCTGGCTGGCGATGGCCAGGTATTCCTGGTGCTGGGCCTGGTGCTGGCGTATTTCTTCCGCGGTGAGGATGTTCTTGACGTTCACCGCCCGTGGATTGAGCTGGTGCTGGTTGATGCTGCGATACCAGGACTGGGCAATCACCCGGTCCGGGCGGATACCGCGATCATGGAAGTGATCATCGACGAAGGCAGCCAGTTCACTTGCGTTGGTTTCCACGGCATGCACAGGCATAGCAGGACTCCCGATGCCGATGCCGTCAGCGGGTCAGGCGCTGCGGATCGGCTGTTGTTTTTGTAATGGCGACGCTCAGTCAGAGCGTGAACGCTGCACAGGTGTAACAACCATAGACCTTTGGTCTGCCTTTTGCAGTCATCCTTGCGTCGCATGCCGACCATTGCAGCAAGCTACATGCCGAAAGCCGGACGTCGGCCTACAAGGCCCAATCCAGCGCACTGAAAGGACTGCAGGGCGGGGCCGGGTGGTCGGCGCAGGTGTGCCACGGATGACACACCTGTCGCAGCACGCTGATTCAGGTGTTGCGGCGAGAATTGCAGTACTCCTATCAATAACAAGAGGATCGCACCATGTGGACTAAACCCGCCTACACCGACCTGCGCATTGGTTTCGAAGTGACCATGTACTTCGCCAATCGTTGATCGCCGTTGCCCCGGCTTGCCGGGGCATCTTCGTAGTGGCATTTTAATGGTGTTAAATGTCCCGTCGCCACCCGGAACGGGTCAGCACCCATCGCAGACTCAAAGCCTGCCTTGCAAAGGCTCCTGAAATGCCAAAAACACCACCTGAGAACAGGGCTTCAGTAACTGCCGCTGATATCGAGCGGTCGATCCAGGCCTTGAACAAAATGGCTGAGCGTCTTTGGGGCAATGGTCGAGAGGCCGAGGCCAAGGCGCTTCTCGGTGCCCTGGATGCGTTGAACCGCGCGTTGGATCGAATCAGGATTGGCGAAAGCCGCAGAGCGGCCACCCTCCACTGAGTCGTCGCCCCTGCAACCAGTTACGAGCGCTGGGGTTTGCGCGCCACCTTCACCCGATACATCTCCCGATCCGCCAGCTTGATCACCTCATCTGCCGTCATCCCTTGAGGCATCACCGCCACCACCCCCACGCTCGCGCCGGGATAGTGGAAGTCGTCCAGGCCATCGCCCAGTTCATATCGCCCGATCGTCGCCTTGCTCAGGCGTTGCTGCAGCAGCTCGGCTCCATGCTGCATGTCCTGGGCCTGGTCGGGGTTTTCGGACAGGGTGCCCAAGGCAATCGCGACAAATTCGTCACCGCCGGTACGGCCGATGATGTCGCTGGTTCGCAGCGCTTGTTGCAGGCGCATGGCCACGCCGCGCAGCAGTTCATCGCCGGCCAGATGACCGTGGGTATCGTTGACGAGTTTGAAGCCATCGAGGTCGATGACGGCCATGAGGATGTACTTGTGCTCGCGCTCGGCAAGGGCGAGCAGGCGGGTGGCGTCGCTGAGGATGGCGCGGCGGTTGGACAGGCCGGTCAAGGGGTCGGACAGCGCCAGTTTGGTCAGTTCGGCATTGAGCATTTGCAGGCGTTCGACCAGTCGTTCGCGTTCCAGGGAATAGCCCAACAGGCCCGAGAGCAGCGTCAGCAGCGGTTCGACTTCCGGCGTACGAGCGACCTGGCTGGAGCTGGCGGCGCAGACGGTTCCCAGCACTTCGCCGTTCTGGGCCTTGATCGGCGCACTCACATAGGTCTTGATGCCCAGCGCCGCGGCAGCCTCGGAGTCTCCCCAGGCTTCGACCACGTTATCGCAGTACAGGCGGTTTTCATCCAGGGCGCGCTTGCACAGGGTGTCGCCCCAGGGCACGACCAACCCTTCCGGGATGACCATGTCGCCGGTGTTGCGGGCGAACTCGACCCGCTGGATACCCTGGTCGGTGTCGATGGTGGTGAGGTAGGTCGACTCCATCCCCGTCACCTGGCTGAGCAGCGTCAGCAATGGGCGCGTCAACTGTTCGAGGTTCTGCGCTTTGGGGATGGTCTCGGAAAGAAGTGAAAGTAGATGATCCATCAGTACCCGCCGGTCGCTAAAAAGATTGCCCAATTATCGACATATCGGCGGGCAATTTTACAGCCCTGATGGGATGAGTAGGGGTCTCCCTGACAGGCATTGATCGCCTGTCAGGGGCCTGTCACCCACTTACTTGGTGCTGTGCACCGCATCAATGATGACCTTGGCCACATCTGCCGGGCGCGACTGTTGAGGCACGTGGCTAGACTCCACCTCGGTGACGTGTGCCTTGATCTTCTTGGCAAAATCGCGTTGCAAGTCTGGCTGGATCATGCGGTCTTCACGGGCGACTACGTACCACGACGGCTTGCCTTTCCAGGCGGCGGCGCTGGTCTTGTCCTCGAATGCAGCGGCGCGGATCGGGCCTTGGGTCGAGGTCATGACGGCGGTCTGGGCAGCAGGCAGGTCCTGAGCGAAGCCGGTGGCCATGCCTTGTGCGGTCATGTAGAGGAAGCCGTTTTTATCGGCGGCGATGTCCTTCGTGCCGGACGGCGCCGGGTATTGCTTGCCCAGGTCCTTGACGGCCTGGCCGGCATCCGGGGCGAACGCGGCGACGTACACCAGGCTACGAACTTTCTGGTCAGTACCGGCCTGAGTGATTACTGTACCGCCCCAGGAGTGGCCGACCAGCACCACATTGCCGTCCTGGTTGTTCAGTACGCGCTGAGTGGCGGCCACGTCATCGGCCAGCGAAGTCAGCGGGTTCTGCACCACGGTGACCTTGATGCCTTCGGCTTGCAGCAATGGAACGACCTTGGCCCAGTCGGAGCCGTCGGCGAATGCGCCGTGCACGATCACTACCGAAGGTTGCGGGGTGGCGGCGTGGCTTGCGCCAGCAAAAACGGAAGCGGTCATGGCGAGGGCGAGGGCGATTGCCTTGGGTTTGAACATGGTGGAATCTCCTGTGGTTGATGTGACCAGTTTCCGGAATACGCGTGAGGTCCGGTATCGGTCGTTTATCCGAGGCGGACAAAAAAACAGGTGAATGATGGAGAGCGTGATGAAGGGTGCCGACGCGGTTGAGCTGGAAAGTGCAATGGTGTGCCTGTCCGTTGTGGGCGACTTGAGCATGGGCCAACCCACTGATCAGTCACGCCGCGCCGCTCGCCTGGCCCAGTGGCTTGCGCAAACCTGCGACGGCGCCGGCGAACACATCGAAGTGGCGCGACAGGTGTCCCTGCTGCGCTGGTCCGGTTGCACCGCCAACGCCGAGGACTTCATGCGCCTGCTCGGTGATGACGTCGCCGGGCGCAACGCGATGCTCAGCCAGACGCTGGGCCCGGCGGGGCTGCGGGCCATGCGCAAGACCGCGCCGCAGGCCCAGGTACATTGTGAGGTGGCGGGTGACATCGCCCAGACTTTGGGGTTGAGTGCGCCGGTCGAACTGGGACTGCGCCATGTGTTCGAGCAATTCGACGGCGAAGGCCGCCCGGGGGGCCTGCGCCATCCCGAAGTGCCGGAAGTGGTCTATCGAGTGCTGCTGGCCGGGGACCTGGAGATTCTCTCGCGGGTGCACGGGCTCGATTCTGCGCTCGAGTGGATTGCGGGCCAGGGCAACCGTCGTTATCCGGCCTCGTTGGCCGCCGAGCTTTCACGCAATGCCGCCGAATGGCTGGACGCATTGAGGGAGCCGCCAGCCACCCATTCAAGCTCGCCCGCGCTGAAGGCACAGGTGCCGCTAACGTTGGTAGGCGATGTGATCGACCTGAAAATTCCCTGGCTGGCAGGTTATTCCCGGCGCTCGGCCGAACTGGTGCGCGACGCGGCCAAGCTGTGGGGCCTCGCCGAACCCTCCATCGAGCAACTGGGCAAAGCGGCGCTCATTCATGGCGTCGGTCGGGCGGCGGTGCCCAATCGCATCTGGAACCTGCCCGGCCCATTGCTCGATGGCGATCTCGAACAGGTGCGACTGGTGCCGTACTGGACGTCGCGCACCTGCAAGCAGATCCCTGAGCTGGTGGCTCCCGGTCAAATCGCCGCCAACGCCTACGAACGACTCGATGGCAGCGGTTATTTCCGGGGGCTGGACGGGGATGCCCTGCAACCTGAACACCGTTTGCTGGCGGCGGCGCTTGCCTGGCAGGCATTGCGTTGCGTGCGACCCTGGCGTCCAGCGTTCAGCGAGAGTGACGCCGAACGCCTGCTGCTCGAGGAAGCAGCAGAAGGGCGTTTCGACCCGCGCGCTTGTCAGGCGGTGATCGCCGCCGCGCGGGGTGAAGCGCCGTGGCCCCCTGTAAGTCCAACACCAGCCCGCTCAGTGAACGAGAGACCCAGATCCTGCAGTGCATCAGCATGGGTGGCAGCAACAAGGAGGTGGCGCGCCAGCTCGGCATCAGCCCGAGCACGGTGCGCACCCACGTTGAAAGCGTGTTCCGCAAATTGCAGTGCACCACACGGGCCGCCGCGACCCTCAAGGCGTTGACGTTGGGATTGATCTGATTACCCCACGCATCTCCCGCGATGCGCAGCGACCCGCCAGCCACGCCAGGACAGCCGCGACACCCAGCAACATCGCGCTCGACTCGAACGTTGCGCGATAGCCGCTGAAGTCGAACAGCAAACCGCCCACGGTGGCGCCGGAGGCGATCGCCAGTTGCACGATGGCGACCATCAGGCCGCCACCCGCTTCGGCATCGTCCGGCAGGGTTTTCGCCAACCAGGTCCACCAACCCACCGGCGCCGCCGTGGCGACCAATCCCCACAGGCCGAGTAAAACCGTGGTGGTCATCGCCGAGCTGCCGAAGGACAACAGCGCCAGGGCGATCACGGCCATCAGTACGGGGATGGCGATCAGGGTGCGATGCAGGCCGGATTTGAGAAACCCTTCAATCAGGAAGGTCCCGGCCAGGCCCGCCAAGCCGAGCACCAGCAACATCAGTGACAGCGTGGAAACGCTGACCTGCGTGACCGTTTCAAGGAAAGGACGCAGGTAGGTGAACAGCATGAACTGGCCCATGAAGAACACGCTGACTGCAATCATGCCCAGGGCCACCGGCATTCGTTTCATCAACCGGAAGACGTTGCCGTTGCCGGCGCTGGCGCTGTTTTTCAGCGTGGGCATGCTGAACATCAGCCACGCCGCGGCGATGACGGCGACCGGCACAATGCAGAAAAACGCCCCGCGCCAGCCGATCAACGAACCGACAAAGCTGCCCAGTGGCGCAGCAATCACCGTTGCCAGGGCGTTGCCGCCGTTGACGATGGCCATCGCCCGGGTGACCTGGTCTTCAGGAACCAGGCGCATGGCGGTGGCCGCCGACAGCGACCAGAACCCTCCAATGGCAACGCCGATCAGGGCGCGGCCCATCATGAAGATCGTGTAGTTCGGTGCGAAAGCAGCCACCGTCCCGGAGACGATCATCAGCAACGTCAGGGACAGCAGCAGGGGTTTGCGGTCGACCCGCGCCGCGATCGAGGCGATCAGCAGGCTGGTGATCAGCGCGAACAATCCGGACACGGCGATGCCCTGGCCGGCCTGGCCTTCGGTGACATGCAGGTCGGCGGCAATCGGTGTCAGCAGGCTGACGGGCATGAATTCCGAGGCCACCAGCACGAAGGCGGCGAGGGACATGGCGAATACCGCGCCCCAGGATGTTTTGGGGGGTTGGGTCATGGTTTGAATCCTTTAAACGCAAAGCATCGCGCCCCCTGGATCGGGGGCGGGACAAGGTTGTTTTTTAGCGGGGGGGTTAGTTAGCCAGCGTGGCGTTGTCGATCACGAAGCGGTATTTCACCTCGCCCTTGAGCATGCGCTCGTAGGACGCGTTGATCTGGTCGGCGCGCACCAGTTCGATGTCGGCGACGATGCCGTGCTCGGCGCAGAAATCCAGCATCTCCTGGGTCTCGGGAATGCCGCCGATCATCGAGCCTGCAACCGTGCGGCGCTTGGTGATCAGGTTGAACACGTTCGGCGACGGATGCGGCGAGGCGGGGGCGCCGACCAGCGTCAATGCGCCGTCGCGCTTGAGCAGCACCAGGAACGCATCGAGGTCGTGGGGCGCGGCGACCGTGTTGAGGATGAAGTCGAAGCTCTTGGCATGCGCAGCCATTTCCTCGGCGTTGCGTGACACCACCACCTCATCGGCACCCAGCTCGCGGGCGGCCTCACGCTTGGACTCGGACGTGGTGAACGCCACCACATGCGCGCCCATGGCATGGGCCAACTTGATGCCCATGTGGCCCAGGCCACCGATGCCGACCACGCCGACTTTCTTGCCGGGGCCGGCGTTCCAGTGACGCAGCGGCGAGTAGGTGGTGATGCCGGCGCACAGCAGCGGCGCTACCGCCGCCAGTTGCGCTTCGGGATGGCGGATGCGCAGGGCATAGCGTTCATGCACGACGATGGTTTGCGCGTAGCCACCGAGGGTCCAGCCGGGCGCGTCCGGGGTCGGGAAGTTATAGGTGCCGATCATGCCGTCGCAGTAGTTTTCCAGGCCGCTTTCACAGTCGTCGCAGTGCTTGCAGCTGTCGACGATGCAGCCGACACCGACCAGGTCGCCAACCTTGTAGTCCGCCACATTGGCGCCGATCGCAGTCACACGACCAACGATCTCGTGCCCCGGTACGCAGGGGAATTGCGTGCCGGCCCATTCCGCACGCACCTGGTGCAGGTCGGAATGGCAGATGCCACAGAACGCGATATCGATCTGGATGTCATGGGCGCCGGGTGTGCGGCGGGTGATCTGCATGGGCTCAAGGGGTTTGTCACCTGCATGGGCACCGTAGGCGTGTACAAGCATGGGGAAATTCCTGAGTGAGTGGGGGTGGACGACCATTGTGTGGCCGGCCCCTGCATGCCCTGTAGATCATTCCTGTGAGTTACTTGCCTGATTCTATGAATGTCGGTTCGCGCCGGAACACTCCCTGTAATTTCGGCGGGTTATGATGGCGCCACTGCTTATGTTCAAAGACTCAAGGACCTTGCAATGCGGATATTGATTGTGGGCGGCGGCATCGCTGGTTTTGCCATGGCCAGGGCCCTGGAATTGAAGGGCTTCACGCCGGAACTGGTCGAGCGCCGTCTCGATGAATCACCCGGTGGCATGGGGTTCTACCTGCCTGGCAACGCCGGCCGCGCACTCGCCCGACTCGGTCTGCTGGACTCGGTTCGCGGGGCGGCGGCGCTCATCAAAACGCAACGGATCATGGACCAGCGAGGGCGCTTGCTGACAGTCACCGACACCGAAGACTTCTGGCGTGACTGCGGCCCCTGCCTGTCGCTGCCGCGTGATGCGCTGCACACCATCCTGCGCGGCGCCCTCGAGCGCACGAACACCCGTTTCGGCGTCTCCATCACCGGGATCACGCCTGCGACCGATGCCTGCGAGGTGGCTTTCTCCGATCACACCACGGCCACTTATGACCTGGTCATCGGCGCCGACGGCATTGATTCGACCGTGCGCCGGATGATTTTTCCGGCGATCCAGCCGTCCTTTGTCGGCAACGTCTGCTGGCGCTTCATCACGCAGAACACCACGGATATCGAAGGTTGGACAGCAATGCTGGGCAAGGGCCGCACGCTGTTGGCCATCCCGGTCAGTGGCGAGCAGGTCTACGTTTATGCCGACATGGCGGTGGCTGAAGACGAATTCGACCGCGTCAGGCACGCCTCACTGCAAAGCCTGTTCGGTGACTTCGCCGGGCCGCTGTTTCCACTGCTTGCCGACACCGGCCAGGACACCCACTTCGGCAGCATCCAGCAAGTGGTCATGCCGCACTGGTATCGCGGCCGCGCCGTGCTGATCGGCGACGCGGCCCACGCCTCATCGCCAAGCATGGCGGAAGGCGCGGGCATGGCCATCGAGGATGCTTGGGTCATGGCCGACGCCATCGCCACCCATCAGGACCTGGATGCGGCGTTGCAGGCGTACAGCGCCAGGCGTCAGCCGAGGGTGGACTGGGTACAGAAACAATGCGTGGCGCGGGACAAGATGCGCACGCTGCCGGTGCCGGCCCGCAACCTGATTCTCAAGCTGCTGGGCGACAAGCTCTACAAACGCAGCTACATGCCGTTGCTGGCTTCGGTGTAGTTCAGGCGCCGCTCTCCATGGGGCGGCTGATCAGGTACTGACACACCAGGCGTTCTCCGCGAAGGCACTGGTCCGCCGCCGGTTGGCCGGTGGCTTCGGAGAAGAACGACGCCATCGCCCGGCAGACGCAAGGTTCGTCGTGCACGGCGCCGCCCAGCGGGCACGTGTAGTTGCGCACCATGATGCCTTCGTCCTGGGCATGCGCTTCGGTGTTGGCGCCGAGCGCGTTGGCAGCAGCCATGGCGGACTGCAGGCCGCTTTGAAAGTCCTCGGGCGTGGCGATACCGGCTTCGCGGGCGAGGTGGCGGCCGGTCTCGTCGAGCAATTCACTGATCTGTCGCTCGTCCATGCGCGTCTGCATGACTTTCAACAGCCCGCGCAGGAACAGCCGATAGGCGCTCGACTCGATGTCCTCGCTGCCCGGCGCCGCTTCATAGACCACCGGTGGTTTGCCGAGCATCCCGCGTTGCCTGAGGGTGGCGCGACGGACCAGCCCCTGGGCTTCGAGTTGGCGCAACTGCACGTTGATGGCATTGCGCGTGACGTCCAGGTGCTCGCACAACTGCACGACAGTCAGCGGTTCGCGTTGTAACAGGCGCAGGATGTCGTTTTTCGTGGTCACGAAAAAATCCTTTTGGTCCAAAAGTGCCGATCATAGCAATCCCTCCGGCAAAGTGGGGTAAGGCGATTAATGACAATTGGTATTGTCATTAATCGCGTAATGCCGCTAGACTCGCCTGGCAACGCCATAAAACCAAAACCAAGCCTGATGATTGCCGAGCCAAGACAAATGAACGCACACGAAAATACCCGTCCTGCCGAAATGGTCGATGCACTGAATGCAGTGTTCGGCAAACACCAAGCTGCGCGCAGTTCTCATGCCAAGGGCGTCTGCGCGAGTGGTGAATTCACGCCATCGACTGACGCGCCCCAATGGGTCAGGTCGAGCCTGTTTGCCCAGGGTGGCGTGCCCGCGGTGCTGCGTTTTTCAGTGGGCGGTGGCAACCCCAACGTCTCTGATAAGAGCCGCACCGTACGCGGCTTGTCGGTGCACCTGAACGACAGTGCCCAAGCCTACGACCTGATGATGATTTCCGAGCCGGTGTTCTTCGCCGCCACGCCCGCTTCGTTCGTCGCGTTCCTGCAAGCGCGGGTGGCTGACCCGGCCACCAAGAAGCCTGATCCGAACAACATCAAGGCGTACGAAGCCAGCTTCCCCGATGGCAAGCTCCAGCCGCGTCTGCTGGCGTCGCACCCGGCGCCGGCGTCCTATGCCACGACCGCGTACTTTTCCACGCATGCCTTTCGCTTCGTCAACGGCCGTGGTGAAGGTGTGTGGGGCCGGCTGGTGATGGAACCGGTGGCAGGCACGGTGTTGCTCAGTGAAGAACAGGAAGCCAGCCTGCCTGACGCGTTTCTGGCCGCAGAACTCGATGCGCGTCTGCAGACCGGCACGGTGCAGTTTCGCTTGTACATTCAGCCGGCGGGGCCGAACGATTCGCTGGTCGATCCCTCGCAACAGTGGAGCGAAAACCACAGCGCTCGCCTCGAGCTCGGACGCCTGAGCGTTCAGGCGGTCGAAGCGGACACCTTGTGCAACCCAGGGGTGTTCGACCCGATGCGCCTGCCGGATGGCATCGAACCGTCGGACGATCCGGTGCTGCTGTCGCGCAGCGCGGCGTACAGCGTATCGCTGCAGCGTCGCCAGGCACCTGGCGACGCGACTTGCTGAGGATCAGTCGAATGGGTGATTTACCGATGGCGGCCATGGCGTGTGCTGCGGTGTTGCTCACGGGTTGCGCCTGCGCACCAAACGAACCGACCCTGACCTTGCACACCCGCAAGACCCCGGCCGAGTACGCCGATTGCGTTGTGCCGAAATTGCAGGACAACGCACTGACGTCGACCGTTTCGCAGAGCCAGCGCAGCTATCGGATTGTGGTGCCCAGCAAGGTTTCGGCGGACAAGGTGCTGGAGGCGCACAAGGCTGGCAAGGGCGGCAAGGTATTTGTCTACGACCCGCAACTGCTGGCCTCGAACGTACTGCCTTCGAGCTTTGAGCGCGTCGCGCAGGATTGCATCTGATCCTGGCTGACAGCGCTTTTGCGCAACTCCTTTGGTTGGCCGTAACCAGCCATTTTTCAGCCCATGCCGGTGTCGGCGTGGTTTTTTTTTGCCAGAACAACAGTGCGCGGCCGTGAGGAAATTGTCTCCACAGAGGCTACAGAGCGTATCAAATCGGACGGCGCACTGGCGCGCCGGCGCCTGCACTTCGATGACCCGCTATTTCTGCGGATGGGCAGAGGGGTGCAGCCAACGGTTCGGGCGATGGACATCGCGGCATTACTGATCCCGGCATTGCGTAACATCGAGGTAGTGATCAAGCAGGCAGCGCGGCGCGGTGGTTGATTGACGGGCTCGCCGTGGTCAGGCAGACACGATCCCTGTAGGAGCGAGCTCGCTCGCGATGGTCGTCAACGATGACGATGGCTGCCTGAATGCCCGCGGTGCCTGACTCCACCATCGCGAGCGAGCTCGCTCCTACAGGGGATCGCGTAACGCTTTTGATCTTCTGTGGGAGCGGGCTTGCCCGCGATGGTCGTCAACGATAATGCGGAACACCTTGCACTCCGTAGTGCCTATTTCAACGCTTGCTGAACGCCAACCGCGCCGCAAACAGCACGAATAGCATCCCCGTGGCGCGATCCATCCACTTGATGACTTTCTCGCGGCGCAGAAAGCTTGCCAGCGGCTGGGTCGCGCCGATCAAGGTGGTGGACCAGATCAGCCCCAGCACCACGTGAATGCTCACCAGGCCAAAGGTCCAGGCAACCAGGTTGTGCCCCTGGGGGATGAACTGCGGCAGGAACGACACATAGAAAATGCCGATCTTGGGGTTGAGCACGTTGCCCATCATGCCCTTGAGGAACCAGTTGGCATTGGGTTTGGCGTCAGCCTGCACCGGCGATAATGAACTGCGCGGGCGCAGCAGCATGTTCAGGCCCAGCCAGGCGAGGTAGGCCGCGCCGCAGTATTTGAGGATGTTGAAGGCCAGCTCCGACACCGCAATCAGCGCACCCAGGCCAAACGCCACGGCCGCCCCCCACAGCAGGCAACCGGCGTTGATGCCCAGCGCGGCGCGAAACGCTTGCTGCCGACCTTCCACGGTGGCGGTGCGCAAGACCAGGGCGGTGTCCAGGCCCGGCGTCAGCGTCAGCAGGGTGGCGGCGAGGGTGAAGGCGAGCAGGTTGTCGGCGATGGGCATGGGATTCACTTACTGCGGGATGGATATGAGCGCACGTTAGCATAGGCCCCTCACACCCGTTGACCGCTGCGAATTCGTTCACTCGCACGCATTCACCTTTGCGCTCGGTGTCGACCGCCATGACATCCTGGGAGTGCCCAAGGTATGCCGAAAAGGAATGTCAGTATGCGGCGTTTTCGTTACATCGGCGCGGCGATTTCTCCTAGTATCGTGGCATTAATCAACGGGTAGCCGCGATGCGAACAGCAATAGTCCATGCCATGATGGCAGGCGCTTTATGGGGGGCGGTAATCGTCACGCCTTCAATGATCCCCGATGTGCATCCGGTGGTGATCAGTTGCGCACGTTTTCTGGTGTATGGCTTGTTCGCCGTGCTGGTGGCGTTGCCTCGCGCCCGGCAGCTCCTGGGGCGCCTGCGCAAGAGCGATGTGCTGATTTTGCTGGAGCTGGCGCTGACCGGCAACCTGGTCTATTTCATCCTGCTGAGCGCGGCGGTCCAATATGCCGGGGTGGCGATTGCTTCCTTGATCAATGGGTTGATCCCGGTCGCGATCATGCTCATGGGCAGGAAAACCAGCGGTGGCAGCAGCGGGTCGATGTACATCTCCCTGGTGTTGATTTGCATCGGCACAGCGTGGATCAATGTGCCGGCGATCATGGACATCCTCCATGGCCAGGGCAACAGCGACAGGGCGTTTGGCGCATTCCTCGCAGGACTGGGCGTGTTGTCCTGGTCGTGGTTTGCCTTGCGCAATGCCGGACACCTCAAGACGCTGCGCTTCAGCCCCAGTGAATGGTCGACGCTGCAAGGCGTGACAACGGGCGTTGTCGCGTTGTTTGCCAGCATCGGCGTGTGCCTGTTCAATCCGCAGATTCTGCCGACGACGTTGAGCGGCGGGCGCATGACCGTGTTTATCCTGGTGATCCTGTTTCTGGCCATTTGCGGGTCGTGGCTGGCCAACGGCTTGTGGAACAGCGCTGCACAGCGCTTGCCGCTGGGGCTCAGCGGGCAGATGATCGTCTTCGAAACCCTGTGTGCGCTCGTCTACGGCTACCTCATGTTGTGGGCCTTGCCCGGCGCCAACGAGGCGATTGGTATCCTGCTGGTGCTGGGTGGCATCGCCTGGACCTTGAATGCGCGAGGGCGACGAGCTGCTGCTACCTGACATGCTGGCTTCAAGGGCTGCGCCGTTCGCAGCTACGCTAAGGGGCATCTCCATCTCCAGGACGCAAGCCTTGATGCCGCCCATAACCACGCGCCTGGTGGCGCTGCTGGCGTTTTGCCTGAGCCTCCCACTGGCGGCTCAGGACAGCGCCTGCCCGGCAGGCGAAAAACAGGTGTGCCTCAACGGCTGCATCTGCCTGCCTGACCTGGGCAAGATCGCTGGTGTACCGGATGGCATCTATCAGGTTGCAGCGCCCGCCTTGGCGTTATGGCTGACCCAGTCGCGCGCCGAAGCCGCGAGTGCTGGGGTTCAACCCATTCCGGCGTCTGTACGTGAGCAACTGCTGCGCTGGTACGACGCCAGTGTGCTCGACGCCGTGAGCTACAAAATCAGCGACGACGGTCAACTCAACGCCGCCAACGCCATGCTGCAAAACCCTGACATCGGCGCGGTGACGCTGATCGACATCATCGTTTTTCGAACCGCTGAAGACGCCGGGCAGAACATCGCGCTGTGGGCCCATGAGCTCAAGCACGTGCAGCAGTATCAGGAGTGGGGTGTTGCCGGTTTTGCCCAGCGTTACACCGCGGATTTCAACGCGGTGGAGGCGCCGGCCTACGCCATCCAGATCGAGGTGGGAAGGGTGTTGCGAGAAGAGGCGGCGACTCAATGAGCCTCCTCCCGACAGGTATTGCTTAATTCGACAGGATCAGCAGCGGCGTGTTTTTCTTCACGACGTAGGTCGCCAGCTCCGACGCGGTGGTTGAGCCCACGTTCTTCGCCGTGTGGGCGACACCTTCGGGAATGAACAGCGAATCACCGGCTTTCAGCGTCACCGGTGGCTGGCCTTCGAGTTGGTATTCGAACGTACCGCTCTCGACGTGGGCGATCTCCACGCCGGGGTGTGAGTGCTTCGGCGCCGCCACGCCCGCATCGAAGTCCACACGCACCTGGATCACCTCGCGGTCGGCGGCACCCAGGTCGGCGCGCAGCAGGTCGGTGCGGTGCAGGCCGCTTTGCCAGCTTTTGGTTTCTTCAGCGTGGGCGATGCCGGTAAGAGCGCCGAGAGCGACGACGGTAACGAGGACGGCAGTCTTGAATCGAGACATTTTTGTTCTCCGGTAAGAGCACGGCGAAGCGGGGGAGGTAAGCGCCTGTGCGGTGAACTCATTAGGCGGGCGGGGTGTATCTGCGGCGTGTCGAACTATGGGTGTTTTGTATCTTGAGGTAGCCGTGGGGGTAGGGGATACGTGGTGGTACATATCGCGGCTGGTCTTACCCAATTCCTGTAGGAGCGGGCTTGTCGAGGCGTCGAACCGTCGCGATGCTTGTGAACGATGACGCTGGCTGCCTGATGCCCTGCGGTGTCTGGGCTTGCATCGCGAGCAAGCTCGCTCCTACAGGTTTTTGTGTCGACTGCACATCCTGCGGCTTGCCCGGCCCCTGTGGGAGCGGGCTTGCCCGCGATGGTCGTCAACGATGATGAGGGCTGCCTGATGCCCCGCGGCGTCTGGGCCTCCATCGCGAGCATGCTCGCTCCTACAGGTTTTTGTGTCGACTGCGCATCCTGCGGCTTGGGTAGAAACCGGAGACATCGTTTACAGGTGCAAAACTGTGATCTGTAGGTTCACCGTCGACTAAGCTAATTCCAAAATATTATTTATTTCATTTTTTAAGATCGTTTAGCTTTATGCCCATGCAGAGCGCCTCGCTGTCCAGCCAGGCGCTTTTTTTTGCGTCAGATGATGTGCAGGGAGCGGCCGTGTCAGTTATACAAACCCGATTGGCGACAGGTCTGGAACCTGCGCAAAGGTCCGTTGCCCCAACCGACGTGGTGCTTGAGCTGCGGGCCGTCACCAAGGCCTACACACGCAGCCAGGGCGCGGCGACTTTGCCAGCGGTCAACGATGTCAGCCTCAAGGTACGACGCGGTGAAGTGTTGTGCCTGATGGGCACCTCCGGCAGTGGCAAGTCGACCTTGTTGCGCCACATCAATCGCTTGATCGAACCGACCCAGGGTGAAGTGCTGATCGAAGGCCAGGCCATCAGTGGCTTGAGCAACAGCGATCTGCGCACGCTCAGGTCGCGTCGCATCGGCATGGTGTTCCAGCATTTCGGCCTGTTACCCCACCGCACCGTGCTGGAGAACGTGGCGTTGCCGCTCGAGCTGAGCGGCGAGCCGGAAGTCATCCGGCTGGACTCCGCCGCCGTGCAACTCAAAGCCGTGGGGCTGGCGGGCTGGGGCGAGCATTACCCGCAGGAGCTGTCCGGTGGGATGCAGCAACGCGTCGGCCTGGCCCGGGCATTGGTCACCGAGCCGGACTTCCTGCTGATGGACGAGCCGTTCAGTGCCCTAGACCCGACGATTCGCCGAGACCTGCAACAGCATTTCCTCGCCCTGGTTCGCGAGCGCGGAATCACGACCTTGCTGGTCACCCACGACCCGGCCGAAGCCATTCGCCTGGCGGATCGTATTGCGGTGTTGCGGCGCGGGCGGCTGGTGCAACTGGGCACGCCGCAACAATTGCTTGAGCAACCCGTCGATGCTGAAGTCGCGGATTTTTTCCGTGACTGCCAGCCAACCTCAGCCACGCCATCGGCGGTGAACAGCCTGACGACCGAGGCGGGGCAACCTGAACTGCGCGAACAGCCGGTGACGTCTGGGCTGCCGTGGTGGCAAGCGCTGTTCCTGGGACCTGCGGCCTTGGCAGCAAGGGGCAAGGGCGGATTATTCTGGGCCACCTTTGCGGCCGAACTCGGGGCTTTGGCCGCGCTCGGGCAGGGCATTGCCAGCGCAACGGCATGGACGGTGGTCGTTGCGCTGCTGGTGTTGGCTGCCAGCCGATTTGCCGCGATTTCCCTGAGCGGGCATGCCTCGCGCTCCCACGCCTCTGGTTGGCTGCTGCCCCTGACCGTGGTATTGGCGTCCCAGGCGCTGGTGGTGTGGCGGGTGATCACTCCCGAAACCACCCACGCGCTGTTGCAGTTTCCGATCAATCGCCAGGTCATGCTGGTGACTGCGCAAAGCATTGACGACTTTATCGGCTGGTCGCAAATCACCTTCGAAGGGGCTTTCGTCGGTGTGATCGTCGCGGTGCGCACGGTCATCGAAGGCGTCGAAAACATGCTGGGCTGGCTGCCATGGCCGGTCGCTGCACTGTCACTGGTCTTCCTGGCCTGGCGGTCTGCCGGTTGGGGCCTGGCGCTCACCAGCGGTGCGGCATTGTTGTACATCGGCCTGTTCGGCTTTTGGGAGCACACCATTGCCACGTTGGCGCTGGTGGGTGCCTCGGTGTTGATCGCCCTGGTGATCGGTGTGCCCACCGGCATCGTGCTGGCCAAACGGCCTCTGGTGCGCCGACTGTTCACGCCGTTGCTGGACGTCATGCAAACCTTGCCGACCTTCGTCTACCTGATTCCTGCCGTGGCGTTCTTTTCGGTCGGCAAGACTCCGGCAGTGATCGCTACCGTCATTTTCGCCCTGGCCCCAATGATTCGCCTGACTTCGCTGGGCATCCAGGAAGTGCCCAAGGACGCGGTCGAAGCCGCCGTCGCCCACGGCGCCAGCCCCTGGCAGACCCTGATCAAGGTGCAACTGCCACTGGCGCGCCGCTCGCTGCTGCTGGGGATCAACCAGACCATCGTCATGAGCCTGTCAATGGTGGTGGTCGCCGCGCTGATCGGCGCCGGCGGCCTGGGCTACGACGTCATGACCGCGTTGCGCAACATCAAGGGCGGCGAGGGCGTGCTGGCCGGTATTGCGATTGTCGTGTGTGCACTGATCCCTGACCGAATCATTCAATCGAGCTTGCGCAAGCAAGACCACCTCTCCCACTGAAAGTGAGACTTATCGTGAAGACATCTCTATCGCGCAGCTTCGGCACGGCGGCACTCGTGGCGTCCTTGATCGCTCCTGTCACGGCCATGGCCAAGGACAAGATCGTCATTGGCGAACAGAATTGGACCGGCGCCATCGCCATTCAGCACATCCTGGGCGAAGTCCTGCAAACCCGCCTGGATGCAGACGTTTCCTACCTGGCCGGGGATGTTCCGGTGCTGTTCAGCGCAGCGTCCAAGGGCGACGGCTCGGTGGATGTGCTGACCGACATCTGGCTGCCCAACCAGTCTGCTGCCTGGGCCAAATACGTCACTGGCGGCACCCGTTCACTGGTGCCCAACAAGCAGCCCTACGTGGGTGAGCAGGGCTTCTACATTCCCGGCTATGTGCAGGACAAGTACGGGGTCAAGTCGGTGTACGACCTGAAGAAACCGGAAGTGGCCAAGCTCTTCGAACCGCTGGGCGGCGGCAAGGCGCAGTTGCTGGTAGGGCCGGCGGGTTGGGAGTCGACCTACATCGGCGAGATCAAGGCCAAGGATTACCAGTTCGCCGATAAATTCGAGTCGATCTCCACCGAGGCCTCGGTGACTTATTCCAAATTGGCGGCGGCTTACAAGGCCGAGCGAGGCGTAATCTTCTACGCGTACACCCCGGACTGGATTTTCTCCGCCTTCGACCTGCGTCGCCTGGAAGAGCCGGCTTTCGACGGTTATGCCCAGGACAACAAAAAGGATGACCCGCTGTACAAGGCCGACGGTTGCTGGAAATTCATCAGCCCGACGGTCGACCCGGACTGGCTGAACAAGAGTCGTATTACCTGCGCGTTCCCGGACGCCAAGGTCTACGTGCTGTCCTCGGTTGCCCTGCAAAAACGTGCGCCCAAAATCGCCGAATTCTTGCAGAACGTTGCCATCGAGCCGTCGCAGCTCAATGACCTCATCCTGAAAATCGAAAAGGAAAAGCAACCGGCGGACGTTGCTGCCAAGGCGTGGGTCAAGGCCAACCCTGCCGTTATTGATCAGTGGCTGGCCGGTCCTGCGCAGAAAGTGAGTGCCAACTGATGACGACCGTACGTTTGCTGGATGGTGGCATGGGGCGGGAATTGCAGCGCATCGGCGCGCCGTTCCGTCAGCCGGAATGGTCGGCGTTGGCGCTGATCGAATCGCCGCAGTTCGTGCTGCAAGCACACCAGGCCTTCATCGCCGCCGGGGCCCGAATCATCACCACCAACAGCTACGCGGTGGTGCCATTTCACATCGGTGAGGAGCGTTTTGGCGAGCAGGGCCTGGAGCTGGCCGAGCGCGCAGGAAGGCTGGCACGCCAGGCGGCCAGTGAAAATCCGGAGCCGGTCACGGTGGCCGGTTCGTTGCCGCCGGCCCTGGGGTCTTACCGGCCGGACCTGTTCGATCACACGCGCAGCGTTGCCATTCATCGAACGCTGATTGCCGGGCTACGCGATCACGTCGATGTCTGGCTGGCGGAAACCCAGAGCTCCATCGCCGAAGTGCGAGCGGTGGTAGAAGCGTTGGGTGCGCAGCCCAAGCCGCTGTGGCTGTCGTATACGCTACTGGATGACGCTGACGGGGCGCCACGGTTGCGCTCTGGCGAAACAGTCGGAGCGGCGGTGCAGATGGCTGCTGAGCTGGGCGCGAAGGCGGTGTTGTTCAACTGCAGCCAGCCGGAAGTGATGGCTGCGGCGCTGGCCGAGGCGCGGTCAGTCATTGTCGGGCAGGCGATTGAATTGGGGGTATACGCCAATGCGTTTCCTGCGGTCACCGCCAAGGCCGAAGCCAATAGCACATTGCTGGAGATTCGCGCCGATTTGACCCCGGACTCGTATTTGAACTGGTCCAGTGCCTGGGTCGCGGCAGGTGCGAACATCATCGGCGGGTGCTGCGGCATTGGACCGGAGCATATTGCGCAGTTGCATGTGCACTTGGTGCAACAACAGGCATCTTGAGTGCCTGTACGGACCCCTTCGCGAGCAAGCCCGCTCCCACAGGGGGTGGACAACGCGGAGCTCCGGTGGGAGCGGGCTTGCTCGCGAAGAGGCCAGCCCCACACCACACCCCTCATCAATTGACCTGAACCTCGCACCGCCCCGGGTGTTCCATACCAAAACACCCCCGGATCGATGCCGCCATGAGTTCATTCAAGCCCTTGCTGACACCCCTCCAACACCAGCGGCTCTGCGCTCTGGATGCCTGGCATCGAGCGCTCGAGGACTGCACGCTGCGCATGAACTGCCCTGACGCCTACCATGAGACGCTGATACGCCATGCGGACGAGATGGATCGCAACGGTCTGGTGGATTGGCAGGAGTGGCGGGATCTGCGCGCCGAGGCAGACCGCGCCTATTTGCGGGCCGTCGCGGGTGAGGACTACCACCCGTCACGTTCCAGCGGTCGGCGCCTCGTCTAGCGCAGGGGAATGGGCCATGAACGAGCCACTGAAGTTCGGCATCGAAGAAGAGTATTTCCTCACCGATCTGGACTCTCGACAGGTGCCCGGGGAAGTCCCGTGCGAGGTGACCAATCAGTGCACGGCCGCCCTGGGACACGCCTTCGCCTACGAGATGTTCCAGGCGCAAATCGAAGTCGCCTCACCGGTTTTCACCAGCCTGCCTCAAGCGGCCGAATACCTGGTCAACGCCCGCGGAACCTTGCAGCAGGTATTGCAACCCTTTGCGCTCGGGTTGCTCAGCGCCGGTAGCCATCCCTTGGGTGATTGGCGTGTGCAACACCCCACCGACCAGGCGCATTACCGGCAGCTGTTCGACGATTATCAATATGTCGCCCGGCGCAGCCTGCTTTCTGGCCTGCACGTGCACGTGGAGGTTCCAGCTGACCTGGACCGTATCCGGGTGATGAACGAGGTCTTGCCCTGGACGCCGTTGCTCCTGGCATTGAGCTGCTCCTCACCGTTCTGGCAGGGGGATGACAGCGGATTCGCCAGCTATCGTCAGACCGCCTGCGATGAATGGCCGCGCATGGGCGTGCCGGAATACCTGGAAGATCAGCGCGCTTATGATGACTACGTGTCGTTTCTCATCGCCAATGGCGCCATGAAGAAAGCCAGTGGCTGCTGGTGGGCGGTGCGTCCATCCTCCAGCTACCCGACGCTCGAATTAAGGATGACCGACGCCTGCCCTCGTTTGAAGGATGCGCTGAGCCTGGCGTCGTTGTTCCGGGTGCTGGTTGCCTACGCCATTGCACAGCCTCGTGCGGGGGCTGACTACTCGGTGACGTCCCGTTGGACACTGATGGAGAACCGCTGGCGAGCAAAGAGGTCTGGCACCAACGCTATGTTTCTCGTCGAGGGCTTCGACCGTGCCTTGACCCTTGAGCAATGGTTGTCCCTGGCGGAGCAGATATTGGGGGCAACAGCGCGATCATTGGGTGTCGAGGACGTCTTCGATGAGTTGCGGCACATAATCCGCGAGGGCAGCAGTGCAGGGCGGCAACGGGTCGTTTATCAAACGTCCATCAGTAGCGGTCGCCAACCCCATGAAGCGCTCTTGCAGGTGGTCGATCATCTACTGATCGAAACCGCGTCATCCTCGCGCCGTGACATGCCTCAGGCATTGGGCAGCAGCACGGTGAAGATAGTGCCTTGATCAGGTGTGGATTGCACTTCAATGCTGCCGTCGTGTCCTTCTACGATTTGTGCAGCGATGAACAAACCGAGCCCCAATCCGGACGATGAGCCTTTTTCGCCCGAGGCATAACTGGAATACCGGCCTTCTGGATTGAACAGGTGAGGCATGATTTGTGCGGGAATGAGCTCACCACGATTCTGCACGCTGAACAGAGTGCGGTGCCCGTCGCGCTTGAGTGTCACGTGGATCGGTTGCTGCGCATCCCCATGGCGGATGGCATTGGCGATCAAATTGGTGAACACCTGTTCCATGCGTAAAGGATCGAATTGCCCACTGACGTTTTCGTTGGCGTGCAGCACGAGCTGTACGGCGGGGAAACCGGTGCGCAGTTCTTCCACCACCGAGGCGCACAAACCTTTCAGCTCGCAGGGTTGACGATTGACCGGCAGCCCGGTGCCCAGGTTGACCCGCGCCAGGTCAAGCAAGTCATTGACCATCGAGTCGGCACGCCGCACGCTCGTGCTGATCTGCGTCGCAAGTCTGCGTTCGCGGTCGGACAGGTGAACGCTCTCTCGCAGCAGGTCACTGGCCATCATCACCGCGCCAAGCGGCGAGCGCAGGTCATGCCCCAGGACACCCAACACGGTCTTGCGCGTCGACTCGACGGCCTGCCCGTACGTTCTGATCGACTCAACGAGCGCCTGATCGATCGCTTCGTTGAAGCGAATCATGTCATCGATCCGATGAGTTTCGTCAAAAGCGTTTTCCGCCATCCAGAGCCTGAGCACGCTGGAGCGCAGTGCCCGGTATTCAGAAACCATCTGATCCATGGAGAAACCGGCGACAAGGCGTGTCCTGGCATGGGTATCGGCGGGCGAATCGCCGTCAATATCGGGGCCCCGTCCTTCGGATTTGGCAATCTGCTGCTGCTCGGTCTGGGTCCTGGGCATGTCCCGCGCCACTGTTTCCAGAATGAATTGAGCGTGATTTCTCAGCCCTTTGGCGTCCATCGTCGGCATGGGTGTATCTATCGTCCTGGCATACGTAACCCAGGCCGCCAAAATCTGTTCCATGTGTTTGAGAATGAAATCGTGTAATCGCATGGCGGTCGTTGTTGCCTCCCTGGTCACCCATTTGATGTGCATGTGTGTGCGACAGGCGAACGGATGGCGCCGGCCCTGCCTTCAGAAGTCATTTTAGTTCAGTGCCCAGAGAGTGTAGTGCCGTACGGGGTCTGTGCCATGACACTCGGTTCAATGTCGTGCGTTCAGCCACTGTTCGAAGTCTTGCGCCGGCATCGGACGTCCGTATAGGTAACCTTGACCCTGGTCGCAGCCGATTGTTTCAAGGAAACGATGCTGCTCTTCGGTTTCAACGCCTTCGGCAATGATCTTGAAGCCCAGTGCATGGCCCAGTTCCACGATGGTTTTGGTAATGGCCACGTTTATGGAGTCCTGGGGCAGGTCCGAGATGAACGTGCGATCGATCTTGATATGGTTGATCGGCAGGATCTTCAGGTACGCCAGAGACGAATACCCCGTACCGAAGTCATCGATGGCGGTGGTGATCCCCAGATTTTGCAGGGTGCACAGCACCTCCCTGGAGTGTTCGGGGCTGGCCATCATCAGGCTTTCCGTCACTTCGACCTCCAGCGCGCTGGCAGGCAGGTCGTACAGGTCCAGCGCGCAGCGAATGGTTTCGACGTAGTCGCTGCGATCGATCTGCAAGGTGGCGACGTTGATTGCGATGACGCCGTGGGCAATGCCCTGATCCTCCCAACGGCGCAGGTCCTTGCAGACCATGTCGACCACCTGTTCGCCGATCTGAATGATCAGCCCCGTGCTTTCTGCCAACGGAATGAATTCAGCAGGGGAAATCAGGCCTTTGATCGGGTCGCGCCAGCGGATCAATGCTTCTGCACCTTCGACCGCGTTCGTGACCAGATTGACCTTGGGTTGATACCAGACCTCGAATTCGTGATTGAGCACCGCCCGCCGCAGGAAGCGCTCGCTGTTCATACGCTCCTGGGCGCGCAGTGTCATTTCGGGCTGGTAGAAGCGGTAGTCGTTACGACCACTGTCCTTGGCGCCATACATGGCAGTGTCTGCCTGGCGCAATAGAAGCTCGGGCGTTTCGGCGTCGTGCGGGGCAATCGAAATACCAATGCTGGCAGTCAGCAGCGTCGAGGTGCCTTTGAGGTCGAAGGGCTCCTGCAGTGAGGCCAGTAGCTTCTTGGCGATGATGATCGCGTCGGTGGGATGAGTCAGGTTGTTGAGAATCAGTGCAAACTCATCCCCGCCCAACCGTGAAACCGTGTCTTCTGCTCGTACGCACGCCAGGAAACGAGACGCCGCCTGCTGCAAGAGCAGATCACCCATCGAATGCCCCAGGCTGTCATTCACGGTCTTGAAGCTGTCCAGGTCAAGCACGACGACGGCCAGTGATTGGTTGTAGCTCAGCGAGAGGTCCAGTGAATGCTGCAATCGTTCGTGGAACAGCGAGCGGTTGGGCAGGGCGGTGACAGGGTCGTAGTGCGAGACGCGCTCCAGGTCGGACCTGGATTGATTGATGGCCGCCATATCGGAAAACACCGCGACGTAGTGGCTGATATTTGCATTGTCATTGTAGACCGCGTTGATAGTCAGCCATTGTGGATACAGCTCGCCGTCTTTCCTGCGATTCCACAACTCCCCGCGCCACAGCCCGGTGAGCTTCAGGGTTTCGATGATGTCGCGGTAAAACGCATTGTCCTGTTTGTCGCTGATAAGAATGTTGGGCTTGAAGCCGACGGATTCCTCGGCACTGAAGCCGGTAATATGGGTAAACGCCGCGTTCACTGACAGGATGTGGCCGCGGGCGTTGGTGATGATCACGCCGTCGGCGGTATTGTCCAGAACGATGCCTGCCAGGCGTAACTGTTCGCTGTTCTGCCGGGTCGCGGTAATGTCGGTGGAAATACCCAGGACTCCTGAGGCTTGGCCACCGGCCCCTCTGAGCACGCATTTGGTGGTCAGGTAAGTTCGAGTCGCGCCCTGTTGCACCAGTTGATCCTCGAAATGCAGTATGCCGCCGGTTTCGAGCACTTTCTTGTCGTTCTCGCGCAGCGTGTGGGCCTCCTGCGTGGGCAAATAATACTCCCGCGTCTGGCCTTTCATTTCTTCAAAGGAAATATTGGCGGCCTGCTCGAACATGCGGTTGCAAAGCCGCAGTTTGCCTTCGGTGTCATAGACGTAGATGAGCGATGGAGCGTTTTCGACGATCTCCAGCAACAGGGCCTTCTGCGTGTGCAAGGCTTCTTCGGCCTTCTTCCTGTCGGAGATGTCGCGCACCACGGCGTAGAGCATCGGCTCGTCAGCCAGATTGACCGAGCACAGCGTGACCTCGGCCGGGAAAACGCTGCCATCGCCGCGCTTGTGCAGCCATTCGAAACGGTGCACACCGTTGGCCAGAGCCGTTTTCAACATGGCCTGTGCCTTGACGGTCGACAACTGTCCGTCGCCTTGATACTCGGGAGAGATGTCGGTCGTGCGGATTCGGTGATACGTGGCGGGATCATCGAAACCGAAAACGCGCATCGCCGCCGCGTTGGCCTGGGTGCAAATACCGCCCGGGCCCAGAATCCAGATAGGATCGGGGGAGCGCTCGAACAGCGCACGAAAACGCGATTCACTCTGGCCCAATGACCTCTCGATCACCCGGCGCTCTTCGATTTCCTGTGCCAGCTCGGTATGGCGCTGGCGGATGAGTTGGTTGCGCCTGCTCAGTTGCGCCGCGAACACCGTCAGCAGCCCGGTGCCGATCAGGGCCGAGAGGAACAGTGGCGACACGAGCAGGGACGCAGGGCGCGAGCCCGCTACGGGCAATGCCGCCAACTCCCAGGTACCACCGGGTACATCGACCGATGTGACCAGCGCATCGCCCTGGAACAGCTGCGGATCACCTTTGATCATTTCGCCCAAGGCACCCCTGCCGTCCCGGCCACGCAGCGCAAGGCGCAGACTGCTGCTGGTGTTCAGCCCCCCGCGTCGAGCAACCGATCCACGTCAGCGACCACGGACGTGCTGCCCCAGTACACCGCTTCCCCTGAGGCATCAGTGACGAAGACGGGGCGACGATGAATAAACGCCTGACCGCCCTGCACCAGCGTGACGGGGCCGGCCAATACCGACGTCTTGTTTTTGCGGGCGAGTTCGAGCGCCGGATATTGGTCTGCAACCGTACGGTAATCCAGGCCCAGGATCTGTTGGTTGCCGGCGATTGGAAATACCCGACTGACGACGTCATTGGGCGCCAGAGAGAGGTGATGAATGTGCGGTTGGGACTCGATCGCTCGTTGCGACATGCCGTCGAAGTGCGCTGCAGTGATGGTGCCATCCAGGCTCAGCAGTTGTCCGATACCCGCCGTCACATCGAATGTCGAGCGAACCTGGCTCTCCAGCCGAGCCTTGACTCCGGCCAGCTCCACCATGCCTTGGGCGGCGGCCTCCTGTGCCTCTTCGTGCACGTCCATCGCGCCCAGGGTGACAGAAATGACGATTCCGCTCAAAAAAATGCTGGCTGGCAATACAAAGGTACGCCACCGACTTTGCGGCTCGGGAGTCGGGCTATTTTGGGTGTCCGGGGCCGTGGCGGCTCTTGGTGTGTCCAACGCGTCGTTCCTTGAGTCCATGCACGGCATCTGCCTTTGAGTTGACTGGTCGGCAACAATGAAAGTTTCGATGGATAATGAGTGAACCTCAAGTGGAATTCGGACCTAAGTTCTTATCGCTTATCTGAACGCCGTGTACGACATTAACTCAAACGAGCCGTCCTCTCCATGACCCTGACGCGAATCGGTTTTGCCTGTCAGTTCAAGCATCCGCAGCGTGAGCTGTCGGTGTCTGAGCTCAAGGCGCTCGAAGGCCCCTTGAACCCGCGTACTACCACCCTTCGCTGGATGGACACGGTGTCGCCGCAGCTTGCGCGCGACAAGCTGATTGAAGTGGTGCTGCACAACCTGGCCGCACAACTGCGCCTGCTCGAATATGTCAGCGGGTTGCCGCCGACCCTTCGCATGCTGCGTCTGAGCAGCGACCTTTTGCCGTTCTACAGCCATCAAAAGGTTCGAGATTTCTATCGCGACCCCGGGATCGAGCAGCAGTTGGCGGCGGGGTTCGCCGCCATCGGCGAGCTGGCGCGCGAGGCGGACATACGCCTGTCGTTTCACCCCGGACAATATTGTGTGTTGGGATCGGATAACCCAGGTGTCGTGGAAAACAGCGTCGCCGAGTTCGAATACCACGCCGACATGATCCGCATGATGGGCTACGGACGGCGTTTCCAGGACCTCAAGTGCAATGTGCACATCGCCGGGCGATTGGGTGTCGAGGGGACGCGTGCCGTCTGGTCGAGGCTGTCGGAGGTTGCCAGGAACTGCATCACTTTCGAGAACGACGAGAAAACCTACGGGCTGGACCATTGCCTGCAAGTGGCCGACCTGGCGCCCGTGGTGCTGGACATTCACCATTGCTGGATCCATGAAAACGACTACATCGCCCCCGATGACCCCAGGGTTGCACGAGTGATCGACAGTTGGCGCGGCGTTCGTCCGACCATGCATTACTCCCAGCCACCGGAGCGTTTGCAGGAATTGGGCTTCGATGCCGGCAACAAGCTGGAGATGGAGGCGTTGTTGCAGGTGGTGTCAAAGCGTGACCTCTACGCGCACAGCGACCAGATGTGGAACCGCTGGACCAATGACTACGCGCTGCAGTTTCGCGATCGCTTCGACATCATGCTCGAGGCCAAGGACAAGAACCTGGCGGCGCTGGCGTTTTACGACTACGCCAGCAACCTGTAGGAGCGAGCATGCTCGCTCCTACAGGTTGCACAGTCGTTGTGCATAACTCTTCGGCGAACACCCGGTCCGCTCCTTGAAGCAGCGATAAAACGTCGACAACGAATTGAACCCCGCCGCACTGGCTATCTCCTCGATCCGGGCCGTCGTGCCCTGGGTGTTCAGGTGCTCCAGCGCCTCATCCAGCCGCAGCTGATTGAGCAGCGCATAAAACGTTTGCCCGCGAACCTGATTGAGGAAAAACGAAATCTGGTTACGCGTGTACCCCGTCGACGCCGCGACATTGGACAAGTCCAGGCGTGGATCGAGGTACGGCTTGGACTGTTCGAAATACTGCTGCAAATCATTGGCCAGCGCGCCGATCTGCCGGGCGGACAAGCCCAGGCGGCTTACGGCACCTGCACTGTATGTCGGGCGCGTTACGGGCGGCGCCTGGCTGACCAGGGCGGCATGCTCGTTGACACTGACAATCAACCCGTCGCGGATCGATAGCGCTTCGACGGTGCGCAATGACACCAGCCCGTCACTGCCATTGAGCGTCACCTGGTATTGCAGGAACGCGGTGTCGCCGTCGACTCGCAGGCGGTCGGTGTAGGTCTGCAATTCCTGCGACCCGCGCGGCATGCTGGCGCCGAGATACGCGCGCAGTTGTCCGTAGTCCAGCGCGCGGTTTTGCAGGAAATCGTTGTACTCGACCGCCGGGTGATACAGCGCCATCACCGCGTCGAGGTCGCGGCGTTTCCAGGCCTGGTGGTAACGCACGGCGACCAGGTGGGTCTGGGCGCTCGCCGGATCCGTCACGAAGGTGTCGGTGGTGGGTAAATCCAGTGCTTGCACAACGAACTCCAGGTCGCGCATCAGGGGCGAGTCGTGAGTATTCCAGAAGCCGTGGTTTTCCGCCCGTGTCCGCTGCGAGGTTTGTCGCGCCGTGGTGCCTGTGAAAGCGCAGGCGTTTGCATTAGCGTCAGCCTATGAATTTTCGGAGCCGAGCGCATGACCCAGCACACCGCGAACCCATCCCTGGCTGATGCCCGGCCTTACCCCGTCTGGTTGGAGGCGCGAGTCAGCCCGCCAGCCGCTCCCCGACTGACCGGCGACATCCTCTGCGACATTGCCATCGTCGGCGGTGGTTTTGTCGGTTTGTGGACGGCGCTGAAAGCGCGACAGCGTTGGCCCGATGCAAGGATCGTGGTGCTGGAGGCCAGGGAGTGCGGCGGTGAGGCGAGTGGACGCAACGGCGGGTTCTGCGCACCGAGCATTTCCCATGGTGTGGCCAATGCGTTGAAACGCTGGCCGGGGGAGGCCGAGCAACTGGTGCGCCTGGGTCGGGAAAACCTCGATGCTTTCCAGCAGGATCTTCAGGAGTACGCCATGGACGTGGCGTTCGAGCGCCAGGGCAAACTCAACGTCGCCAGCCAGCCGTGGCAGGTCGATGGCTTGCGCTCGATGCAGCGCAACTATGAGCGCTTCGGCATTGATTGTCAGTACGTGGAAGGCGTTGACCTCAAGGCCTACCTGGACTCGCCCGACTATGTCGCCGGTGTCTTCGAGCCCAATTATGCGCTGCTCAACCCGGTGAAAATGGTCACCGAGTTGCGCCGGGTTTGCCTGGCGCAAGGGGTGCAGTTGTTCGAGCATTCGCCTGTCAGTCGTTTGCGTGAAGACGGCACTTATCAGGTGCTGGAAACCGGCCTGGGCACGGTCAGGGCGGACAAGGTCGCGCTCGCCACCAACATCGCGCCGCCCCTGCTGGGGACGCTTAAATCCAAGGTCATTCCGATCTATGACTATGCCTTGGCAACCCAGCCGCTGGACGACGAGCAATTGCGCGCCATTGGCTGGGTCGGGCGCTACGGCATCGCCGACAGCGGCAATCAGTTTCATTACCTGCGCAAGACCGAGGACAACCGCATTCTCTGGGGCGGCTATGACGCGATCTATCACTTCGGCAGCCGCCGCGACGAGGCGCTGACCCAGCGTCCCGACAGCTTCGCCACCCTGGCCCGGCAATTTCAGGCGGCCTTCCCGGCGTTGGTCGATGTGCGTTTCAGCCACGCCTGGGGCGGCATCATCGACACCTCGGCGCGCACCACGATGTTCTGCGGCACCGCGTCCAATGGCCGTGTGGCCTATGCCCAGGGCTTCACCGGGCAGGGTGTGTCCGCCAGCCGTTTCGCGGCATTGACCCTGCTCGACCTGCTGGAGGGCAAAGCCACTGAGCGTACAAAGCTGGCGATGACCTCGACCGCACCGTTTCCGTTTCCCCCCGAGCCCTTGCGGTACCTGGGCGTGTCGATGGCCCAGCGCTCGCTGGCCCGCGAAGACCGCACCGGGCACCGCGACTGGCTGCTCAAGGGGTTCGATGCATTGGGCATCGGGTTTGATTCTTGACTGGAGTGAGTACACGCATGAGCACGCCTTCGCACATCATCGACTTCGCCAACCCCGAGTTGCCCGTGGTCGAACTCGACACCACGGACCCGGCGCTTGTCGACACACCGTACCGTAGCCGCAGCTGGCGGCATTTTGTCGACCCGCAGAAAAAAGCCACCGCCGGCATCTGGGAGGCCCCGCCCCATCTGGAGCGCTGCGAGTGCGACTACGATGAGCTTTGCCACCTGCTCGAAGGGCAAGTCCGCCTGACCGACAGCGATGGCGTCAGCCAGTCGTTCCAGGCCGGTGACACCTTCGTGGTGGCCGCCGGGTTCAAGGGTACCTGGGAAAACCTCACGCACGTGCGCAAGGTGTTCATGATTCTGCGGGGCTGACATTTGGGTTGTCTGGACTGGCCTCTTCGCGGGCAAGCCCGCTCCTACAATGATCCGTGTTGTTGCATAAATAGTGTGAACACCCAAAACCCTGTGGGAGCGGGCTTGCCCGCGAAGAGGACGTCATAGCCACCGCGAAACCTCAATCCACCCGCGCAATCATCTCCAGCTCGCGCATCAGCCAATCCGAGAATGCCTTGGCCAGGTCATTCGCGCCCCGCGGCGGCAGGATGATGAAGTACGGGTGCGGGGCCGGGAACTGGATGTCGAACAGGCGGATCAGCGTACCCTGGGCCAGGTGCTCGCCCGCCAGGATGTGATCGCTGATGGTCACGCCCGTGCCGGCAATCGCCGCGTCGATGGTCAATGAGGCATTCGGCAGGTAGATGTTCTGCCGACCCTGCAAGCTGGGAATGCCGGCCGCCAGGAAATAGCGGCTCCAGTCATAGCCCTCGTCCTCATGCAGCAACACCTGGCGCTCCAGGTCACGTGGTTTGCGCAACGGTTCGCTACCGTTGAGCAGGCGCGGGCTGCCCACCGGGAAATACATGATGTCGCCCAGCGCCGCGATGCGCTGGCCTTCGACCTGGCTGTCACCAAACGAAATCACCAGGTCGACGTTCGGTGTCGCCTGTTCGATCGGCAGCATGTACAGCGACACGTCCGGGTAATCACGCAAAAAACGGTCGAGGATTTTCGAGATTCGCGCCAACAGTGCCGGGGCGCAGGCGATGCGCAGGCTGCCGGACGGCGTGGAGGTGGGCAGGGCCGTCTGGATGTCGCGCAGTTGCTCGAACGCGCCGTTGACCAACTGGCTCAACTTGCGCCCCGCCGAGGTCAGGTGCACGCCCTTGCCCTGGCGCTCCACCAGCGCCACTTCCAGCTCTTCCTCTAGCTTCTTGATCTGGTGGCTGATGGCGCTGTGGGTAACGTGCAGTTCCAGTGCCGCCCCGCCCGTGCTGCCCTGCCGGACCAGGGCATCGAAAGCGCGCAGGGCGATCAGGGAGGGGAGGCGGCGTGTCGCTTTCAGAGCCATGTTTGCCTGATTGATGGTTAGTTGAATTCACATGAAACCTAGAAAACAAATCATTTGATGTCAATCTGGTTTGTCGTGAAGATGGCTCCACCAGTCAGTCACTCATACGGTTACACGAGAGGGATTTTCGATGTCGGTTCAGCAAGCGCAATTTGTCGACCTGATACGCCTCGGCAAGTCCTACGGGCAAACCCGTGCGTTGAGTGACCTGACCCTGCACATCAAGCGCGGTGAATTCCTCACCCTGCTCGGGCCGTCCGGTTCCGGCAAAAGCACCACCCTGATGATGCTCGCCGGCTTCGAAACGCCCAGCGAAGGCCGCATCGAACGCAATGGCCAGAACATTACCCACCTGCCCGCCGACCAGCGCGATTTTGGCGTGGTGTTCCAGGGCTATGCGCTGTTCCCGCACATGACTGTGGCGCAGAACATCGCCTACCCGCTCAAGGTGCGCAAAATGCCCGCCGCACAGATCACCGAGAAGGTCGGGCAGATGCTCGAAAGGGTCGGCCTGCAAGGTAAGGGCGAGCGCGGCATCCAGCAGTTGTCCGGCGGCCAGCAACAGCGTGTGGCCCTGGCCCGGGCGCTGGTGTTCGAACCCTCGTTGCTGCTGCTCGACGAACCCTTGTCCGCCCTCGACCGCCGCCTGCGCCAGGAGATGCAGATGGAGCTGGCGCGCATGCACAAGGAATTCGGCACCACCTTTGTTTTCGTCACCCACGACCAGGAAGAAGCACTGGCGCTGTCCGACCGGGTCGCGGTGTTCAATCATGGTCGCCTGGAACAGCTGGGCACGCCGCAGGAAGTCTACGAGCAGCCGTCCAGTCGCTTCGTCGCCAACTTCCTTGGTGACACCAACCTGCTCGGCGTGCAGGGCATTCGCCGCCAGGACGACGCGCTGATCTGCAATTACCAGGGTCGCTCGCTGGTGGTGACCCGCGGCGCCGACCCGCTGGCGGTAAGCAATGCCGGCGAGCACTGGCTGGCGATCCGCCCCGAACACGTCGACCTGCAACCGCTCGCCCAGGCCGGCGGCGGGAACGGCGTGATCGCGCGCATGGAAAAACTCACTTACCTGGGTACCCACGTCAGCCTCGACATGCGCCTGGACGATGCGCAACCGATGGCGTTGCGCATCCCGGTCGGTCATCCGATGTTGAGCAACCTGCAACAGGGCCAGCCGTATTGGTGCGCCTGGTCGCAGCAACATGGCCACCTGATTTCGGCTTAAAACAACAGCAAGCAACACACCTAATAAAAACTGGTTCGATCACCTGCCCACCACCTATTGCATGGGGTTCCGAGGATGAAAGACAAACAGCGCTTTATCGACGACACAATGGACATCGCCCGGGAGAAACTCGAAGCCGGCACGCTCAGCCGTCGCAGTTTCAACCAGGCCCTGATGGTCGCGGCCGCCATGGCCGGGCTCGGTCCGATGCGCGGTGCCTTCGCCGCCGGCGGTTCGCTGGTGGTGTCCAACTGGGGTGGCGATGCGGTCCCGGCCTTCGAGAAAAGCTACCTGGATTTCGCCGGCGCCAGTGGCCTGGTGCTCAAGGTCGACGGCAGCGGCCCCACCGAAGGCGCGGTGAAAACCCAGGTCAACAGCGGCGCTGTGCGCTGGGATGTGTGCGACGGTGAAATGTATTCCTCGTACCGCCTGGGCAAGGAGGGGGTGCTGACGCCCATCGACTACTCGATCGTCGACAAGTCTTTGATCGGCTATGGCGATATCCACGAATTCGGCCTGGCCAACTACACCTACAGCTACGTGATCGGCTACGACGCCAAACGCTTCGGCAAGAACCCGCCGAAAAGCTGGGCGGATTTCTGGGACGTGAAGAAGTACCCCGGCAAACGCACGCTGTACAAATGGATGAGCGCCAACCTGGAGTGCGCGCTGCTGGCCGATGGCGTCGCCCCGGACAAGCTCTACCCGCTGGACGTCGACCGCGCCCTGCGCAAGATCGAGGAGCTGATGCCCCACGTGGTCACGCACTGGTCCACCGGTGCCGAGTCGCAACAACTGCTGCGCGACGGCGAGGCGAGCATGGGCCAGATGTGGCACACCCGCGCCGAACTGGTCAAACACGACACCGGTGGTGCGGTGGACTGGACCTTCGACAACGCCATCGTCGCGCCGTCGGTGTGGTTCGTGCCGAAGAACAACCCGGCCGGTTCCGCCAACGCCATGAAGTTCATCGCCTACGCCTTGCGCCCGGAAGTCCAGGCCAAGCTGATGGAGGTCTACAACATGGGTCCGGTGGACGCCAAGGTGAACGCCTTGCTCTCGCCCGAGTTGCAGCGCATCAACCCGACCGCGCCGGACAACCTGGCCAAACAGGTGTCGATGAACAACCTGTGGTACGCCGATCATTACGGTGAAACCCTCGAACGTTACCTGGCCCTGATTGGTGGCTGACATGCGACTCGGTTCCCAAGGGACGTTGTCCATCTACGCGCTGCTGATCCTGCCGTTGCCGGTGATCATCCTCGTCGGTTACCTGTTGCCGACGGTGGGTGTGCTGGGCTGGAGTCTCAGCCTGCCGCAGCCAGGCGTGCAGCATTACGCGACGATCATCGACAACGCGACGATCCACACGGTCATCTGGCGCACGCTGCGTATTTGCCTGCTGACCACGCTGATCAGCGTCGCCATCGCCTACCTGATTGCCTATCGCTGGCGGTTCGCATCCGGGCGCGGGCGGCAGCTCATCGAGTTGTTCGTGCTGCTGCCGTTCTGGTTGTCGATGCTGATCCGCGCGTTCGCCTGGCTGGTGTTGTTGCGCAACGACGGTCTGGTCAACCAGAGCCTGCTGACCCTGGGCATCGTCGACGAGCCGCTGGCGCTGGTGCGCAATGAACTCGGGGCGCTGATCGGCATGGTGCATTTCATGGTGCCCTACGCGGTGCTGCCGTTGCTGTCCTCGATGCGCCAGATCGACGACGGCCTGCTGCGGGCGGCGAGCAGCCTGGGCGCGCGACGCTGGGCGATGCTACGGGACGTGTTCTTCCCGCTCACCGTGCCCGGTGTGGCAGCGGCCTCGGCGACGGTGTTCGTGTTCAGCCTCGGTTGCTTCGTTACGCCGGCCCTGTTGGGCGGTGGCAAGGCAGCGATGCTGGCCGAGAGCATCTACATCCAGATGTTCCAGTTGTCCAAATGGGGTCTGGGCGCCGCGCTGAGCATTGTCCTGATGTTGATGGTCGCGGTTTGCGCGCTGGTGTTCGGCAAGCTGGTGGGTTTTGCACGTTTGACCGGGAGAACCGCATGAGTAGCTTGCCAACGGTAAGTCGTCTGACCGCGCAGGCGCCGGCCGCTGCACGATTGAAGCCGCGCTTCGATGTCGCCCGGCTGCTGTCGTTCGCCGGCCTGTTGCTGGCGGCGGCTTTCCTGCTGCTGCCGGTGCTGGTCATCGTGCCGCTGTCGTTCGGTGATCAACGCTATCTGGCCTTTCCGGACGGCGCCTGGTCCCTGCGCCATTACCTGGAGCTGCTCAGTGGTGGCTGGCTTAGCTCGATCCTGCAAAGCCTGGGGCTGGCGATTGTCGTGGGGGTGATCAGCACCGCCCTGGCATTGCTGTTCGCCACCGGCATCTGGCTGGAGCCCCGTCACCGCATTGCGCTGACCACCGTGGTGCTGTTGCCGATGATCGTGCCGCAGGTGGTGTCCGCCATGTCCATCTATTACCTGGGGGCGAAGGTGCAGCAACTCGACACCTTGCTCGGCGTGGGTTTTGGCCACCTGATGATGGCACTTCCGTACTCGCTGATCGCCATGCTGGTGGCCTACAGCCGGCTCGACACCAGCCTGTACAAGGCCTCGCGTTCGATGGGCGCGGGCCTGTGGATGACCCTCCGCCAGGTGCTGATGCCCAACGTGCGGGTGGGCATGGCCGGGAGTTTCTTCATGGCCTTCATCATGTCCTGGGAAGAGGTGGTGGTCACGCTGTTCACCAGCGGCCTCAACGTCATTACCGTGCCCAAGCGCATCTGGGATGGCCTGCGCTACAACCTCGATCCGGCCGTCGCCGCCGTTTCCACCCTGATGATCTTCATCACCCTGGTCGTGCTGCTGGTGCGCCTGTACCGGCACGACAGGAACGCTGACACACCGGGTCGCTAGCCGGCCCGTCTCAACGCAATACCTCACTCGTCACCCGTGCACCTTTTCCCTAAGGAGGGAGTCCTCATGATGACTGCATTTCCGCTGCGCACTTATCGTCAACGTATCGACGCGGTCAAACGCCGAATGAGCGAGCGTGGCCTCGACGCGATGGTGATCAACTACCCGGACAACATCAACTACCTGACGGGCTTCGACAGCCTGGGTTTCCTCTGGTACCAGGCGCTGATCATTTCGCCGAAACTGGTCAACCCGATCTTCCTCACCCGCACCAGCGAAGAGCCGTGCACCTATGAGTTGTCGAGTCTGGAAGAGGGGATCTTCTACGACATCGCCAAGCAGGACCCGCTGCGCATCGTCGCCGATTCGCTCGAAGGGCTGGGCCTGAGCCAGGGTCGCATCGGCCTGGAAATGCAGGCCTCGACCTTCAGCGCCCTGCAATACACCACGCTGCTGCGGCACATGCCCAACGCGCATTTCGAGGATGCCTCGGTGGTGGTCGCCGAAGAGCGCCTGATCAAGACCGCCGAAGAAATCGAATACCAGCGCAGCGCCGCACGCATGGCCGACTACGGCATGCGCGCCGCGTTCGAGGCGCTGCGTCCGGGCATGTCGGAAGTGGAGATTTCCGGGATCGTCTCCCAGGCGCTGGGCGCGGCCGGCAGCGAGTATTCGGCGATCAGTCCGATGTGTGCCACCGGGCGGCGCAGCACCATGACCCACGCCATGCCGCACCGCATCACCATCAGTCCGGGTGATGTGGTGATTCTCGAACATGCCGGCGTGTGCAACCGTTACCACGCGATCCTGATGCGCACCGCCGTCATCGGCAAACCGACGGCGCGGGTACGGGAAGTCTCGACCCTGCTGACCGAAGCTTTCAATGCTGCCATCGACGTGGCCAAGCCGGGCACGCCGGTGGGGGAGGCCAACCGGGTGTGCAACAAGATCCTTGACCGCATCGACCTGTCGCGCACCCGCGTGCACCGCATCGGCTACAGCCTGGGCCTGGCCTATCCGCCGACCTGGCTGGAAGCGATGATGGTCGACGAGGCCGACGACCATGTGTTTCAGCCAAACATGTCGTTCTCGATCGAGCCTAACCTGTCCCTGTACTCCGAAGGCTTTGGGCTCAAGCTGGGTGACACCGTGCTGTGTGAAAAGGATGGCTCGCGCAGCCTGTCCGAGATTGCTCCTGAGCTGACCGTCATCGACTGAGGAAGCCGACATGCCTGCATTGATGGACGTTTTCTGGCACGACGATGTGCTGCGCCACGACACCGGCTACGGGGTGTTCGAGGCGCCGCCCAGCGAACTTTTGGATACGCAGAGCCAGCACCCGGAAAGCAGCCCACGGCTGGTCAACATGCGCGCGATCCTGCGCAATGGACCGGTGGCCGGGAACCTGGTCTGGCACGAGGGGCGGCACGCAACCTGGCCGGAGATCCTGCGTTTTCACACCCAGGCCTATGGTGAGAGCATTCAACAGGCTGATCAGCAAGGGCGGCGATTCAGCAGCACCACGCTGATCAACGCTGGTGGCCTGGCCGGGTTGCTGGCGGCGGCGGGCACCAGCGTGGCGGCGCTGGAGCAGACCCTGCGCGAGCGGCGTCCGGCCATGGCACTGGTGCGCCCGCCGGGGCACCATGCGGCGCCGGCCATGGCGGACGGGTACTGCTTTTTCAACAACGTCGCGGTGGCAGCGAGAGCCGCGCAGGCGGCGGGCATCGAGCGGGTGGCCATCGTCGATTGGGACGTGCATCACGGCAACGGCACCCAGGAAGGGTTCTACCAGGATCCGACGGTGCTGACCGTGTCGCTGCACATGGACCACGGCGCCTGGGGGCCGAGCCATCCGCAGACCGGCGGCGTCGAGGAGCGCGGCAGCGGTGATGGGGTTGGCAGCAACCTGAACATCCCATTGCCCATGGGCTCCGGGGATCTGACCTACGCGCTGGCGTTCGAACGGTTCGTCGAGCCGGCGCTGGCCTCGTTTGCCCCGCAATTGCTGATCATCGCCAATGGCCTGGACGCCTCGCAGTTCGACCCGAACGGCCGTCAGTTGCTGACCATGAAGGGTTTCAACCGTCTGGCCCAACGGGTCCGCCACTTCGCCGACGCGCACTGCGAAGGGCGCCTGCTGATCGTCCAGGAAGGCGGCTACAACCCGGCCTACAGCGCCTACTGCCTGCACGCCGCCGCCCAGGGGTTTTTGGCTGCAGACTCGACCCTGGCCGACCCGTTGGCGTACATGCCGGTGTTCGAGGAGCGCAGCCATGCCGATGTCGAGGTGTTGGCCAAGGCGCTGGAGGAGGTGGGTTGGCGATTCTGATACCCGGCCATCCCCACCCCCTGTAGGAGCGAGCTTGTCGAGGCGTCGAACCGTCGCGATGAGGTCGGCACATTCAACATCGATGGTGTCTGACCCTGCGCCATCGCGAGCAAGCCCGCTCCTACAGGAAACCGGAGGGGCCGGGGTTACAGCGCCATGATCGCCCGTGCCGCGATGTCGGTGCCGCGGGTGGCTTGCATGGTCTGGCTGATCGTGGCCAGGCGTTGTTTCATTGAAGCATCGGCCAGCAGTTGTTCGAGGGCGGCCGGCAGGGCGGACAGGGGGTCGGCGAAGCGCGGCAGGTAGCGCCCCACGCCCACTTCCTCGGCGCGGGCGGCGTTGTCGTGGCCGTCCCAGCAGTAGGGGATGATCACCGACGGCAAGCCGAAATACAGCGCTTCGCAGAAGCTGTTGTTGCCCCCGTGGTGGATGAACAACTGGCACTCCCTGAGCACCGCCGGTTGTGCAAACCAGCTGTCCAGGTAGACGTTGTCCGGCACCGTGGCGTACTCGTCTCGATAGGCGCCGACGTTGATCAAGAAGCGATAGGGCAGGTGTTCGATGGTGCCGATCAGGCGCTTGATCATCGAGGTGTCGGCCGCCCCCAGGCTACCGAAGCTCAAGTAGATCAGTGGCGCGTCGTTGTGCCGTGGAAAGTCCGGCACGATGTAGGGCGCCTCGCGCCGCACGCAGCCGTCGAGGTAGACATACCGCTGCGGATCCAGGGCCTTGTCTCGCGCATACCGCACGGGCGTTGGTGACAGCAGCAGGTTGAGCCACGGCGAATCATCGAGAAACTGGCCCGGCGGGCAGGGCGGTGTGCCGTTGTTCGCCAGGAACGCGGAAAAACGCTCATGGGCCGGCGCGACGGCGCGGTGATAATGCTCGGCAAACCGCTCGCGCCCCTCGTTGTCGCCCGCCAGGCAGCCTGACAGATAGGGCGGCACGGCGGCATCCGGCAGTTCGGTTTCGGCGCAGGAGACCATGCGCACCCACGGGCAACCCGCGTTGGCGATGGCGGGGAACATGACCACATTATCGAGCACGATCACGTCCGGCTTCAGACGACCGAGCAATTGCTGCAACGGCTTCTCGGCTTCGATGGCGGTGTCGATGATCGCTTCCCAGGCCGGGGCGACGTAGCTGTCGATCTGCGCCTGTGGGGTCTGGTCGAAATACGGGATATTGCGCTCGATGAAGCGCTCCCAGTAGTGCTGGTGCTCCGCCGCCGACAGTGGGTTGACCGGCGCAATCGGGTACTCATCGAATCCGTATTCGGCAAACAGCCCCTGGAAATGTTCGTAGCAGATAAATACCGGTTTGGCCCCCAGCTCACGCAAGGACTGGGCGATACCAATGCAGTTCAGGGCCGCGCCGAAACTGGCTTCCGGAAACAGGGCGATCAGTTTTTGTGGGTGCATGGCAAGAAAATCCGTGGCGGGTAAAGTCCGCCGTGCCTGAGATAACTGGATGCTGTCTTATTTTATAAAAAAAATCATCCTGTATTTTGAGCGCTTCAGCGACGTCCGAACACGTGGCCCTGAGGGATCCCGCGATTGGCCGTTTGCGGGCGCTGGGCGGCGCTCAGGCGCAGATGCAGGCGCAGCAGGTCGGCGGCGATTTCCAGTTGGCCGCGTTCGATGTGCGCAATGATCTGCAGATGTTCGCGCAATGCCTCCTGCAAGCGGTGCACGCTAACGCTCGGCAGCAGGTTCGGCAGGCGCCGCAGGCTCTGATGCTGGAGAAGTGCGTCAGCGACAAAGCGATTGCCGCAGCTCTGGCCGATCAGCTCGTGGAAGCTGATGTCCAGCTCGCGAAACTGCTGGATATCGAAATGCTCGACCGGGCTTGCCAGCAGGCTCTGCATGGCGCTGCGCAGCAAGGCCAGGCGTTGCGGATCGGCGTTGAAGTTGGCGCTGAGCAGCGCTTCCGGTTCGAGAATCAGCCGGAATTTGAGGCTTTCCTCAAGGGCGGCGAAGCTGTTCAGCGACGGTCGGAACAGCCACGACTGCCCCGGCCCGCGCTCGATGGCCTGGTTTTCACTGAGTTGCTGCAGGGCTTTCTGTGCGGCTGGGCGGCCGATGCCATAGCGGCGCATCAGTTCGCTGATGCTGATGCTGTCACCCAGGCGCCCGGCCATGCGATCGCGCAACACCGAAGTGGCCAGTTCTTCTTCCTCGGCCTGGGGCAATACGGCGCTGAACGCCTGGCCGGCTGGGGTGGCGAGCAGGCGATAGCCCTTGCCGGCTTCGTGGCTGAGCAGGTTTTCCTCGAGCAGCACATTGAGCGCGCCACGGATCAGCGTGCGTGACACCTGAAACGTGCGCGCCAGGGCTTGCTCGGCCACCGGGTCGCCGGCCACCAGTCCGCTTTCCTGGGTGTGCTCGAGGATGCGCCGGGCCAGCTCCAAGTGGTTGGTGCGAGGTTTCTTTTCAGCTGTTGTGCTCAAGCGTCTCATCTCTATTGGTCGCTGTGGACTCACGTGCACATCTTATGTCATGCACCGCCCGACAGTCAGTCCAGAAAAAACCATTGACATCTTTTTATACTGGTCCTAATTTCTAAAAAAAAACACATGCAATCGTTTCTCTGGTTTTGCCGTACTGCCTTCGAATTCAAAAAATAAACAATCGTCGGGTGAGTATTATGAGAAAGCTGAAAGGCCTTATGTGTCTGGGATTGAGCGTTTCCCTGGCGATCGCTGCACAAGCGGCCACTGCGAAAGACATGGTGATTTCCATCTGGGACGGTTACATGGCCCCGGATGCGCTGGACAAGTTCAAGGCGGCCAGCGGCGTCGAGGTCGACAAGGCCTTGCACGCGACCAACGAAGAGATCATGGGCAAGCTCATGGCCTCGGGCGGAGAAGGGTATGACGTGGTGTTTGTCTCCTCGCCATTCGCTGAAGTCCTGCACAAACAGGGGCTGCTTGCGGACATCGATCCGGTCAAGGTCCCCAACCTGAAGAACCTCTATCCCCAAGCCTCGAAACTGGAATATGACCCGGGCAACCACTTCTCGGTGCCGTACACCTGGGGCACTACCGGCATCTGCTACCGCTCCGACAAGGTCACGCCGGCCCCGGTGAGCTGGAACGAACTGCTCAACCCCAGCGATGCGCTCAAGGGCAAGGTGACCATGCTCGCGACCGACCGCTGGATGCTCGGCGCCGGGTTCCTGGCCAAGGGCTGGTCCGTCAACGACAGCGACCCGAAACAGATCGCCGCCGTGCGTGACCAGTTGATCGCCACCAAGAAACGCATCCTCGCCTTCGACGACACCACCTTCTACTCCAAGCTCGCGTCCGGCGAATCGCTGATGGCGCATGCCTGGGACGGCTGGTGCAACTACGGCACCCAGGCCAATGCCGCGATCAAGTTCGTGGTGCCCAAGGAAGGCTCCGACTTGTGGGTCGACACCATGGTCGTGCTGAAAAGCTCCAAGCACCAGGACCAGGCGTTGCAGTTCATCAACTTCATGCTGGCCAAGGAAAACCACGCCTGGGTCGCGGAAAACATCCTCTACAAAGTCCCCAACCAGGCCGCCATGGCCGGCTTGTCGGCTGACCTGCTCAAGCAGTACCCCAACCTCACCATCGCCCCCGACGACTTGCTGAAGATGGAGCAGTTGCGGGACCTGGGCGGCACCACGCAAAAAGCCTACACCCGGGCGGTCACCGAAATCATGGCGGCGCAGAACTAAGCCACATCGATCCCGAGGCATGCCGGGCATGCCTCGCCACGCTCGCAAACCGCCCGTGTGACTGGGCGCAAGGATTGGGTAATGAGTGCTTTGCATGCTGACAGGCGCCTGTCGGCCTGGCTTCTTGCGCCCGGCTTCGGCTGGCTGCTGATCTTCCTGGTGGTGCCCTGCGTGCTGGTGCTGGTCTACAGCTTCGTCGAGCGCGGAGCCTACGGCGGCATCGACTGGCTGTTCACCTGGGAAAACTACCAGCGCGCGTTCGATCCGCTGTACCTGGGCATTCTGCTCAAGTCGGCGAAAATCGCCGGGCTGGCGACGCTGTTCGCCGTGCTGATCGGCTACCCCGCCGCGTACGCCATTGCCCGTGCGCCACGGCGTCATCAGGCGGTGTTCCTGTTCCTGGTGATGTTGCCGTTCTGGAGCAACTACCTGATCCGCACCTACGCCTGGATCGTCCTGCTCAACCGCGAAGGCCTGATCAACCGCCTGTTGCAGATGTTCGGCTACAGCGGTGACCCGATCAATATGCTGTAGCACCGAAGCGTCGGTGGTATTGGGCCTGGTCTACAACTACATCCCGTTCGTGATCCTGGCGATCTTCTCTTCGCTGTCGCGTATCAACAACGAGCTGTGGGACGCCTCCCGGGATCTGGGCGCCTCGGGCTGGATGACCTTCCGCCGGATTATCCTGCCGCTGAGCGTGCCGGGTGTCGCCGCCGGTGCGGTGTTCGTATTCGTGCTCAGCATCGGCAACTTCATTACCGCCGACCTGCTGGGCGGCAAGCAGGTACAGATGGTCGGTAACCTGATCTACGCGCAGTTCCTCACCGCGCGGGACTGGCCGTTCGGTGCCGCACTGAGTTTCTTCCTGATCGCGATCATGCTGATCCTGTTGTTCGTCCAGGCCCTGGTGGCGCGCCGTGCAGAAGGGGGCCGCGCATGAGTCAGTCGCGTTCCTTGGGCGGTACCGCACTCAATACGCACCTGTGGCTGGTGTATGCCTTCCTGTACGTGCCGATCCTGGTGCTGATCCTGTTGTCGTTCAACAAGTCCGGCCTGCCGACCGCCTGGGGCGGCGTCTCGCTGAAATGGTACGTGTCGCTGGCCCACAACTCGGCGATCCTGTCGGCGGCGCTCAACACCCTGATCGTGGCGTTGGCGGCGACCTTCATCGCCTGCGTGCTCGGCACCTTGCTGGCGCTGGGCATCGAGTTGCGCCGCAAGGGCAGCGACAAGGGCCATGTGGTGGACACCTTGCTGATGGCGCCGATGATCATCCCCGACATCGTCCTGGCCATTGCGCTGCTGAGTTTCTTCAACCTGCTCAAGGTCGGCCTGGGCCTGCACTCGATCATCATCAGTCATGCGGTGTTCAACATCGCCTTCGTCTGCGCGGTGGTGCGCACGCGCCTCAAGCACTTCGACTACTCGATCCTCGAAGCCTCGATCGATCTTGGCGCCAGTGCCTTCACCACCTTCCGCCGGGTGCTGCTGCCGGCGATTTTTCCAGGCGTGCTGGCCGGCGGCTTGCTGTCGTTCACGCTGTCGGTGGACGAATTCATCATCGCGTTTTTCAACTCCGGTTCCGGCCAGGCGTCGACCACCTTGCCCATGCAGATCTACGCCATGATCCGTTTTGGTGTCACCCCGGAAATCAATGCCCTGGCGACGCTGGTGATGCTGGTCAGCATCACCGCGCTGCTGGCTTCGCAGCGTCTGAACAAGGCTCCTCGCACCCATGAATAATTCATCTGCGGTACTGATCCTGGACAAGGTCAGCAAGTCCTATGGCAACGGCCTGGCGGTCGACGAGGTGTCGCTGAACATCCGCGAGAACGAGTTCTTCGCGCTGTTGGGCCCGTCGGGCTGCGGCAAGACCACCTTGCTGCGCATGCTCGCCGGTTTTGAAACCCCCAGTGGCGGCTGTATCTACCTGGATGGCAAGGACATCTCGCCACTGCCGGCCAACAAGCGCCCGCTGAACCTGATGTTCCAGTCCTACGCGCTGTTTCCCAACATGACCGTGCGCAAGAACATCGCTTACGGCCTGGAGATGGAGCGCCTGCCGGAAGCGGAAATCCGCCGGCGGGTCGATGAAGTGCTGGGCACCGCGCAGCTCGCTGAACTGGCCGAGCGCAAGCCCGATCAGCTCTCCGGCGGGCAGCGCCAGCGTGTTGCCCTGGCGCGGGCGCTGGTCAAGCGGCCACGGGTATTGCTGCTGGATGAGCCCCTGGGCGCACTGGACAAAAAGCTGCGGGAAAAGATGCAGCTGGAACTCAAGCGCCTGCAACTGGAAAGCGGCATCACCTTCATCATCGTCACCCACGACCAGGAAGAAGCCCTGGTCATGTCCGACCGCATGGCGGTGCTCGATGGCGGCAAGGTCTGCCAGTGCGGCAGCCCGAGCGAACTCTACGAGAGCCCCAACAGCCGCTTCGTCGCCAACTTCATCGGTGTCAGCAACCTGTTCGAAGGTGTGCGGTCCGGGCAGCACACCGTGCGCGTCAACGGCCAGGAACTCAACGTCGAGACCGATGCGCCGCTGGTGCCGGGGCAATCGGTGGCGGTGGTGGTGCGTCCCGAACGCCTGCAGGTGCTGGGGGAGGGCGAAACCTGCGCCAACCAGGTCAGCGGCCAGATCGTCGAGATCGCCTATCACGGCCTCGACACCAACCTGCATGTGCAGACCGCGTTCAGCGACAAGCCGCTGATCGTGCGGGTGCCGTCCTCGCAATGCGAATTCGCCCATTTTGCGATGGGCATGCATGTCCGGCTCGGCTGGCAGGCACGCCATGCCCGTGTTTTGACGCGCTGAACCCTTAAAAAGACCAGGCAGGAGCATTGTTCGATGAAACAGAAAGTGATCGCGTTCTTTCCCGAAGCCGCCTATGGCCCGGCCCTGAATTCAGTGGGCATCGCCCAGGCGTGCGAAGCCCTCGGTCACAAGGCGGTGTTCCTCACCGACCCGGGCATGAGCGGCGTGTATGCCGGCTATGGTTTCGAAGAACACATGGTCAACATGTCAGCGCCCATGCCGCCCGAAGAGATGGCGCGTTATTGGGTCGACTTCATCAACGGCCACATTCCCAACTTTCGCAAAACGCCGCTGGACCAGATCGACAACTACGTGAAGGAATGCTGGGCCGCCATCGTCGACACCGCCAAGTGGGCACAGAAGGAATTGCCCGCCGTGCTGGACAAGGTCAAGCCGGACCTGATCTGCGTCGACAACGTGATCCTGTTCCCCGCGATCAAGCAATACGGCAAGCCGTGGGTGAGGATCATTTCCTGCTCGGAAAACGAGATCGAAGACCCGGACATCCCGCCGCACCTGTCGGGCATGAGCGTCGACGACAAGGCCGGCCATGCGCAATTTCGCCAGCGCTTCGAAGAGGTGGTCGGACCGATCCACGACGACTTCAACCAGTTCCTGCAAGCCCATGGCGAGGCACCGTATCCGCTGGGTACCTTCTTCGAAGCGTCGCCGTACATGAACCTGTTGCTGTACCCGGACGCCGTCAAGTTCGAGCGCCGTCATCCGTTGCCGGCCGAGCGCTTCCACTACCTGCAAGGGTGCGTGCGTAACGATACGAGCTACGAGATTCCGCAGTTTGCCGCTCACAACGACAAACCGTTGCTCTACGTCAGTTTCGGCAGCCTGGGCTCCGGTGACGTCGAGCTGCTGCAACGGCTGATCCGCGCCATTGGGCGGTTGCCTTACCGTGCGTTGTTCAACGTTGGCGAGCACCTGGACGAATACCCGGACCTGCCCGACAACGTGCAGATCTCCAACTGGTTCCCGCAACCATCGGTGATCGCCCAGGTCGATGCGGTGATCCACCACGGCGGCAACAACAGCTTCACCGAATGCCTGTTCTTCGGTAAGCCGGCAATTGTCATGTCCTACGTCTGGGACGGCCACGACAACGCCATGCGCGCCGAGGAAAGCGGCCACGGCTTCAAGCTCGATCGCTACGAATGGACCGACGCGCAACTGGCGGAAAAACTCGACGCCTGCCTCAACGACCAGGCCATGCGCCAACGCTTGCAGCGCACCAGCGCGCAGATGCAATCCCGCAAGGGCCCTGCCGATGCAGCGGCCATTCTCGACAAGGTCCTGAACAATGCCTGATACCCACACCACGGCGGGGTTTACCCCGTACCTCGAAGCCGTCAGCACCCGCACCGACCTGGTGGACTGGGGCGTACAGAGTGACGCCGTCGAAGGCGTCTCGCATTCGAGCGGGCGTCTGCTGTTCAAGGGGCCGAACAACAGCCCCGAAACCGGGCTCTGGGTGTGCACGCCAGGGCGCTGGCGCCTGTCGATTCCCCGTGACGAGCTGTGCCATTTTCTGGAAGGCGATGCCACGTACCGCCACGACAACGGCGAGGTGATCGAAATCCGCCCCCACACGCTGGTGCTGTTCCCGGCCGGCTGGACCGGCGAATGCCACGTGCGGGCAACCCTGCGCAACGTTTACATGCTGGCTTGAATACCAACACAACCCGAACCCGAACCTGTAGGAGCGAGCATGCTCGCGATGGACTCCCAGACACCGCTGGCATCCAGACAGCCCGCGTCATCGTTGACGACCATCGCGAGCAAGCTCGCTCCTACAGGGGATATCACCCATTTTGGAGAATGTTTATGACCACCCCATACCTGTACAACCCCCTGAACATCACCGACGTCAAAGACTGGGGCGTGATCCCCACCATGCTCGAAGGCGAGTCCCGGGTCAGCGGCGTTGTCCTGCACAAGGGGCCGGAAGGTCAGTCCGAGTGCGGCGTGTGGATCTGCACCCCAGGCAAATGGTTCTGCCACGTCACCAGCGACGAGTTCTGCCACTTCCTCGAAGGCCGCTGTACCTATGTGCATGAGTCCGGTGAAGTCATCGAGATCAAGCCTGACACCGCGGCGTTTTTCCGCAAGGACTGGAAGGGCGTGTGCACCGTCCATGAGACGGTGAAAAAGGTCTACATGATTCGGTGACCGCCATGACCCAGACACCTGTGACAACGTCCGAACGCGAACATCAGCGCGCCGCCTTCCTGGCGCGCGCCGGGTTTGCCACGGCGCGATTGGAGGCGTTGCCGGCGGATGCGTCGACCCGGCGCTATTTCCGCCTGGGCGGCGAGGGCTTGTTGCTGATGGACTCGCCACCGCACAGCGAGCCCATCGGTCCGTTCGTTCAGGTGGCCCGGCATCTGCACGACCTGGGGCTGTCCGCACCGGGCCTGATCTTGGTGGACGAGGAAGCGGGGTTGGCGTTGATCGAGGATTTCGGTCACGACACCTACACCCGCCTGTTGGCGGCCGGGCACCCGGAAGGGGCGTTGTATCGGTTGGCGGTGGATGCCCTGGTGGCGTTGCATCGCGCGCAGCCCGCCACGGCACTGGCGCCGTATGACGCCGGGCAACTGAGTGACGAATGTGCGTTGTTCATCGACTGGTACGCGCCGTTGTTGATCGGCCATGAGGCTGCGAGGGAGCGGCGCGAGGCGTTCCTTGCGCTGTTCGCCGAAGCCTGCCGCGACGTTGCGCAACGCCGTGAAACGCTGGTGCTGCGCGACTATCACGTGGACAACCTGATGCTGCTCGAAGGCCGTCAGGGCGTGGCGGCCTGTGGCTTGCTGGACTTTCAGGATGCGTTGCTCGGCGCGGCGGCCTACGACCTGATGTCCTTGCTCGAAGACGCCCGCCGGGACGTTCCCGAAGCGCTGCGCGTGGCCTTGCTGACCCATTACCTGATGCAGCGCCCGGAAATCGACGCACCGCGCTTCCTGGAAGATTACCGCCGGCTGGCGGCCCAGCGTCACGCCAAGGTGCTGGGGATTTTCGTGCGCCTGGCCGGCCGCGATGGCAAGCACGGTTACCTGGCCCACCTGCCGCGCACCCTCAAGCTGTTCGTTCGTGCATTGGACGCCGAGGCCTTCGGGCCGCTGCGCGCGTGGCTCAACGGCCATGTGCCGGGCTGGCGCGATGAACTGCCGCCGGCCACGCTCGATGCATTGCGCCAAACCCCTTATCGAATGGTTCAAGGATCTGCCCATGACCCCCTTTAGTCCTGACACCGCACTGCGCTTCATCAATGGCCAATACTTGCCGCTGACCCAGGGGCGAGGGGCGCGAAGTGCTCGACCCCGCCACCTTGCAACCCGTCGGGCAGGTCGGCCTGTGCGGCGACGCCGATGTGCAGGCCGCTGTCGATGCCGCGAACGCCGCGCAACGGCAATGGCGGCAGATCGACGCGAAAAGCCGCGCTGCGCTCCTGCATCAATTGGCTAACGCCCTCGAACAGAACACCGCCTGCAACCGCGAAGTGGCGCGGCTGATGACCCTGGAAATGGGCAAGCCTTTCGCCGAGGCCATGGGCGAGCTGGCCAACTGCGCGCCGATCTTTCGCTACTACGCGGAAATGGCCCGGGACGATGCCGGCAAGGTCGCCGGCACCACGCAGATCGGCTCGTTCCAGCATGTGCGTTACGAGCCTTACGGCGTCAGCGTGCACATCATGCCGTTCAACTTTCCAATCCTGCTGATGTGCTGGACGGTGGCGGCTTCGCTGGCGGCGGGCAATGCCTGCATCATCAAGCCGGCGGAAGCCACCACCCTGTGCACACTCAAGTTCATGGAGCATTTCACCACGCTGGCGCCGGGGCTGGTGGCCTGCGTGCCGGGGGATGCAGCGACCGCCCAGGCGCTGGTGAAATCCAGCGGCACCCATGCGGTGGCCTTCACCGGCAGCGTGGCGGCGGGCAAGGCGGTGGCGGTGGCGTGCGCCGAGCAGATGAAACCCTGCGTGATCGAGGCCGGTGGCAGCGACCCGATGATCATCTCCCGGCATGCGCCGCTGGAAGTCGCGGCCGCCGGGGCGGTGACCGCCGCGTTCCACTTGAGCGGGCAGATCTGCACCTCGGCGGAACGCTTCTATGTGGTCGACGAGATCCACGATGAATTCGTCGCCCGCTTTGCCGAGCGTACCCGCGCGCTGCGCATCGGCCACGGCCTGGAGCACACCGAAATCGGGCCGATGGTCAGCGAGGCGGCGCGTAACAAGGTCATGCGCCTGGTCGACGATGCCGTGGCCAAGGGCGCGACGGTTGTGTGTGGTGGGCGGGTGCCGCCGCAGCATAGTGTTGGCTGGTTTTATGAACCGACCATCCTCACCGGCGTGACGTCGGACATGGCGATCCTGCAGGAAGAATGCTTCGGCCCGGTCGCGGCGATCTGCCGGGTCGGAAACTTCGACGAGGCGGTGCGCCTGGCCAATGATTCGCCGTTCGGCCTCGGGGCATCACTTTTTTCCACGGACCTGGCCGAAGCGATGGAGGCCGCCGAGCGTCTTGAAGCCGGCATGGTCTGGGTCAACAACCCGCTGATCGACAACGACGCACTGCCTTTCGGCGGCTGGAAAATGTCCGGACTGGGGCGCGAACTCGGACGGCAGGGCCTCGAGGCGTTCCGCCGCTCGAAAATGGTCATCATCGACCACCAGCCGAAAATCCATGACTGGTGGTATCCGTATGCCGATGATGTGTTTTATCGCGATCAGCCCTGAGTCAGCAGAGCACCGCCCACTGTGGGAGCGGGCTTGCCCGGGAAGGCGGTGGGTCAGGCCCCATGATGTTGGATGTGAGGGCCTCTTCGCGGGCAAGCCCGCTCCCACAGGTTTTGGTGCGATGCACAAAAACTGCATGCCATCACCGGACCCCATGTGGGAGCGGGCTTGCCCGCGAAGGCGGTGGGTCAGGCCCCAAGATGTTGGATGTGAGGGCCTCTTCGCGAGCAGGCTCGCTCCCACAGGGGGCCTGCTCGCTGAACCGCGGTTATTTCAGGTACCACCCCCACGGCTGGTCGCTGATGTACTCGGTCACCTGCTTGACCTCCAGGTAATTGTGCAAGCCCCACTCACCAAGCTCACGGCCGATGCCGCTGTGTTTCATGCCGCCCCACGGGGCCTCGACGAAGGTCGGCTGTGAGCAGTTGACCCAGACGATCCCGGCACGCAGCTGGTTGGCGACCCGGGCGCTGCGCTCGAGGTCGGCGCTCATGACGGCCGCGGCCAGGCCGAAGCGGCTGGCGTTGGCCATTTGCAGCGCCTGCTCTTCGGTCTTGAATCGCTTGACACACAACACCGGGCCGAACACTTCTTCGCGCCACAGGATGCTGTTGTGCCCCGGTTCATCGAAGATCGCCGGCTCGATGAAATACCCCTCGGGCAGATGCGCCGGTCGCTGGCCGCCGGTGAGCAGGCGTGCGCCGCTGGCCAGTCCCTGGTCAACGTAACCGAGGACCTTGTCGTACTGCCCCTGGCTGACCAGCGGCCCCAGCAACACGCCGGGCTGCATGCCTTGGCCGATGGTGATCTTGCGGGTCTCCTCCACCAGTCGTTCGATCAGTCGCGGTGCGATACCTTCTTGCACCAGCAGGCGCGAGGTGGCGCTGCACACCTGACCCTGGTTCCAGAAAATGCCGAACAGAATCCATTCCACCGCCGCTTCGACATCGGCGTCGTCGAACACGATAAACGCGGATTTTCCGCCCAATTCCAGGCTGATGTTCTTGATGTCACGCGCCGCCGCCGACATGATCTTCGCCCCGGTCGGTACGCTGCCGGTGAACGCCAGTTTGTCCACGCCAGGGTGCTCGGTCAGCGGGCCGCCGGCATCGGCGCCGAGGCCACTGACCACGTTCAGTACTCCGGCCGGCAGCCCGATGCGATCCGCTGCCGCCGCCAGCTCCAGCGCGGTCAACGGCGTCAGTTCAGATGGTTTCAACACCAGCGTCGCCCCGGCCGCGAGGGCTGGTGCGACTTTCCAGGCCGCCATCAGCAGCGGGTAGTTCCAGGGGATGATCTGCCCGGCCACGCCAATCGGTTCGTGGCGGATGCGACAGCGAAAGCGCGCGTCGGGCAACGCCAGGGGTCGGTCCTGCTGCTGATCCAGCTCACGGGCGAGCCCGGCATAGTAGCGAAAGCAGCCGATGGCATCGCCGATATCCCATTGCGCTTCGGGCAAGGGTTTGCCGTTGTCCCGCACTTCCAGTTCGGCCAGAGTCTGTTGGCCGCTTTCCAGTTCCTCGGCGAGCGCTTCCAACCACTGCGCGCGCTCGGCACCGGTCGTCTGGCTCCAGCCATTGTCAAACGCCCGTCTTGCGGCACGCACGGCATGGTCGACATCCTCTTCGGTGCCCGCCGCGACGCGATGAAACACTTGGCCGGTCGCCGGGTCGATGACGTCCAGGTAACCGCCCAGGTCCGGGCTGACCCACTCGCCGTTGATGTAAAGCTGATCACGCATGGTGAGACTCCTGGGCGCCGGAACGGCGGTTTTGCAGGTGGCGGGAAGTGAACAGCAGCGCCAGCGACGCACAGATGATGACGGTGGACACCGCATTGATTTCCGGGGTCACGCCGCGGCGGATCGAAGAAAAGATGTAGATCGGCAACGTTGTCTCGGACCCCGCGACAAAAAACGCGATGATGAAGTCGTCGAAGCTGAAGGTGAAGGCCAGCAGGAATCCAGCCATGATCGCTGGACTGATCTGCGGCAGGGTTACGCGCCAAAAGGTGTGCATGGGTGGTGCGTAGAGGTCGGCTGACGCCTCCAGCAGCGCCTTGTCCAGTGAGTCGACGCGGCTTCGCACGATTACCATCACCAGCGCCATGGTGAACAGCGAGTGCGCGGCGATCACTGTGAAGAACCCCATGTTCAGGCGGGGCAGGCTCGGAATCCAACTCGCCAGCAATGGGTTGATCAGATCGAACAGACTGATGAAGGCGATCAGCGTCGAAATGCCGATCACGATGCCGGGCACGATGATCGCGCAGTAAGTGAGGGCGTCGAACAGCAGGCGGACCTTGGGATGGGCGCGTTGCAGGCCGAACACCGCCAGGGTGCCAAACAGCGTGGCGATCACGGCGGACGTAAAGGCAATCAAGGCGCTGTTGCCCAGCGCTTCCATGATGAAAGGGTTGCCGAACGCCCGGCCGAACCACTGCGTCGAGCAGCATTGGAACGCCAGGCCGCTGCGCCCGGCGTTGAAGCTGAACAACACGATCAACGCGATCGGGGCGTAGAGGAACAGGTACAGCGAAGTCGAATAGCTACGCAGCCACATGTCACATGCCTCCATCGGCGGGGCGGCCGCCGTAGCGGGCCACCAGTTTGAGGTAGACGCCGATGATCAGCAGCATCATCGCCACTAGCGTCATCGCCAACGCACTGCCGAACGGCCAGTTGCGCGATTGCAGGAACAGGTCGACCAGCGCGTTGCCGACGAAGAACACCTTGCCGCCCCCCAGAATCGCCGGGATCAAAAACTCGCCCATCAGCAGAATGAACACCAGCATCACCCCGGTAATGATCCCGGGCGCGGAGAGGGGCAGGGTGATCCGCCGGAAGCTCTCGAAGGCGCTGGCCCCCAAATCCGCAGAGGCCTCGAGCAGGCGCTTGTCGAGTTTTTCCAGACTGACGTAGATCGGGAATACCATTAGTGGCAGGTAGCCATAGACGATGCCGATCAGCACCGCCCAGGGCGTGTTGATCAAGCGCACGTCCTCAAGGCCCACGCTTGCAAGCAGCGCCGGGATGCCCTTGCCGCTGAGGATGAAGATCCAGGCGTAGGTGCGGATCAGGAAACTGGTCCAGAACGGCACGATCACCAGCGTCAGCAACAGCGAGCGGTTGCGGGAGACCTTGACCGCCAGGAAATACGCCAGTGGGTAGGCCGCCAACAGGCACACCAGGGTCCCCAGCGGCGCCAACATCAGCGTGTTGCTGAACGCCGCACCGCGGGAACCAAGGTTCAGGTAGTTGGCCAGCGTAAAGCCGCCGGCATAACCGCCCACCGCGCTGCGCTCGCCGAAACTGAACACGAGGATGATCACCAGCGGCATCAACAACAGCAGCAGGAACCACAAGGTCGAGGGCAACAGCATCAGCAGGGTGATCCGTCGGCCGAGGCTGCGCCGTTGGCGTACCTCGGCTGACAGGGCACTGGCCGGCTGCACCGTTTGCGGGTGGGCGGCAGCGTTCATCGGTGACTCCTCGTTAGCCATGGTCGGGGGGCTCAGGCGGACTTGAAGCGCGCCATCAGTTCAGCGCGTGCCGGGCTGGTAAGCGTCGCCGCTGCACCGAATTCCAGCGGGCTCAAGGCTTCGGCGGCCGGGTACATGATCGGGTCGTCGAGCATGGCGGTCGGCAGAAGGGCATCAACGCGCTTATCGCCGCTCGGGTAGCCGTGGCTCAGCACTTCAAGCTTGTTGTGCTGCGGGTCGAGCAGGTAATTGATGAACGCATAGGCGGCGTCCTTGTGTTCGGAGCTCTTGGGGATGGCGAAAAAATCGCTCCACAGCTCGCCACCTTCCTTGCCCAATGTGAAGTGCATTTGCTCGTTGTCGCGGTGCAGTTGTGAAGCGTCGCCGGTCCAGGACATCGCCAGCCACGCATCGCCGCTGCGCATCGATGGCTGGATGTCCGAGTTGATCGCGAACAGGTGCGGCTTGACCTCGATCAGCAGCTTTTCCGCATCGGCCAGTTCTTTGGGGTCCAGTGAGTTGAAGCTGTAGCCGAAACTTTTCAGGGCGTTGCCGATGGCGGTCAACTGGTAGTCGTGGACCATGGTGCGACCACTGGCCGGGCCTTGCGCGGCTGCCCAGAATTCTTTCCAACTGGTAGGACCGTTCTTCAATTTACCGGTGTCGTAGAGCATGCCGGTGGTGCCCCAGTTTTTCGGCACGGCGTACACCTTGCCGTCTACCGTGCCCTGGGCCATGAACTTCTGCTGGAAGGCCGAAGCATCGAAGTTGGGAATGCGCGACAGGTCCAGCGGTTCGATCAGACCCAGTCCCACATAGGTGCTGATGGTGTAGTTGGTCGGCACGAGCACGTCCCAGCCGCTGCCACCGGCCTGCAACTTGGCGAGCATTTCTTCGTTGGAACCGAACACGCTCATCGACACTCGCGCGCCGGTGGTTTTGCCGAATGCGTCGAGATTGTCCTGGCTGTGGTAATTCGGCCAGGTCGCCAGCGACAGGCGATCGCCGAGCTTGGCCTGCTCGGCCGCGTACGCGGTGGACGTCAGCAGGCCGGGCATGTTGGTGGCGACTACCGCAGCGGCAAGGCCGAGGCCGGTGCGGCCAAGGAATTCGCGGCGACTGATCGAGCCGTTCTGCCAGCTGCGCAGGGTTTTGATAAACGTCTTCTGGTCCATAGCACGCTCCACATCCAGTTGATGAATTATTGATTTACATCGCCATGGCCAAGCCGTTGGCGTGATCCCAGCCGACGCTCACTGCCGCGCCGTGTTCGAATGCATGAGCGTCCTGATGGCGCGGCACCCGCACGCAGACCACGCCGAAAGCCTGGGTGCGCACGCGGTATTCGGTGGAGTTGCCCAGGTAAATGCGGTCTTCCACGCACCCTTGCAGCTTCACTTCGCGGGAGAGGTCCGCGTGGGCGCCAGCAATGCTGATCAGCTCCGGACGCACGGCGATGCAGCCGGCGGAATCGGCGCTCAAGGCTTTGCCGGTGGGCGTCAGGGGGCTGGTCAGCTCCAGACCCTGTTCGGTGCGCAGCACCACAGAGTTACCGTGCAACTGACGCACCGTGCCGTTGAACAGGTTGGATTCACCGATGAAATCGGCCACGTACCGGGTGGCCGGTGCTTCGTAGAGTTGTTCCGGAGTGGCGGTCTGGATGATGGAGCCTGCGTGCATCACGCTGATGCTGTCGCTCATCGACAGTGCCTCTTCCTGATCGTGAGTGACGAGCACGAAAGTGATGCCGACCTCCCGTTGCAGGCGCAGCAGTTCCGATTGCATCTCTTTGCGCAGCTTTCGATCGAGGGCCGCCAGCGGCTCGTCCAGCAACAGCACGGTCGGCTTGTTCACCAGTGCCCGGGCCAGTGCAACACGCTGTTGCTGGCCACCGGACAGCTCGCTCGGCTTGCGCTGGCCGAAGCCACTCAGGCGCACCATTTCCAGCGCTTCATCGGCCATGCGCAGTTGGGTTTTTTTGTCGGGGCGCGGGGTGCGATAACGCAGGCCGTAGGCAATGTTCTGCGCCACCGTCAGATGGGGGAACAGCGCGTAGTGCTGGAACACCATGTTCACCGGCCGCTCGTAGGCCGGCACACCGGCGACGCATTGACCCGCCAGGCGCACTTCACCGCTGGACGGTTGTTCGAAACCGGCGATCATGCGAAGGGTGGTGGTCTTGCCGCAGCCCGAGCCGCCAAGGAAGGAGTGGAAGGCGCCACGGCGCACAGCGAAGTTCAGGCCACTGACGGCGGTCACATCGCCATAGCGTTTGACCACATTGCAGAATTCGATATCACTTGGCGAATTGTCGTTCACGAGGCCGGCTCCCTTGCAGTGATGAAACAGTGCGACGGGAGCCAAACTAGCAATGGGGGTTTTACGGTGTATATATCCCTTGGGGGATAGGGGCAGCTTCGAGCTTCGAGCTTCAAGCTTCAAGCTAAAGGCTGGTCGTGCGTTTCTCTTGCAGCTTGTCGCTTGAAGCTTGCAGCTGATTCTCTGTCAGATCGCGAATGAACAACCCGAGCAATTCGGACTGGCTGCCGATGCAGAGTTTGGCGTAGATGTTCTTGCGATGAATCTTCACGGTGCCGGGGCTGATGTTCAGTTGCTCGGCCACCGAGGCGCTGGAGTGACCGCGCAACAGCAACTGGACGATTTCCTGTTCGCGGCCGGTGAGGATGTGGGCGCCAAACTGGTCGAAGGCTTCGCGGATCTTGAAGTCCAGGTCCTGAGCCGGTCGTGGCTGCTGCGCTTGCCGCAGGCGCCAGGCTTCAGTGATGACCTGCTCGACCACGCCTTGCGCGCATTCGATCAACTGCATCTCGTCGCGACTGAATGCGCAACTCGCCGAGGAGCGCATCAACGACAGCACCGCCATGGCACCACCCCCCAGCTCGACGAAAAACGCCACTTCTTCGGCCAGGCCCGTTTGCTGGTAATAGGTCAGGTAATACTCGCCGAGGTAGAAGTGGTCGGGCGCGAACTGGCGCAGGCGCCACAATCCCGGTGCCTGGCCACGGGTGCAGGCCAGGTAGAACGGGTCGAGCAGGTAGGGGCCGCACTGATAGTCGTCGACGTACACGGCGCGCTTGTCGGCGGCGAAGGTATCGAACAGCGCCAGTGGCCGGTGATTGCCCTCGTAGACGAACAAAACGAAATGATCGACTGGGCAGATCTGCCGCAACCAATGGCTCAATCCGGCCAGTCGCGCGTGTCCTGCTTGCAAGTCGAGCAGGTGGGCGACTCCGGTGGTCCAGAGTTTGAGTTCCTTGGGACGCATGGCAGCTTCGGATAACGGGTGAGCTTCAAGCGATGCACAAATTACGCCATGGCGGTTTACGCCATGGATTGCGGGGAGGACGAGGTGGCGTCCTGGAAAAGACGCACCTTTAAGGGGCTGGTTGTTACCGAGGTCTACAGGATCAGTATCATCCTCGAGGCATTGTGTGGGAAAACCGTCAGAGTGCGTAGCCGGCCGTGAGGGCAATCGGGGCGTCCTGCGCACCCACGATCAGATGGAAGGGCACTTGCACAGGTTCATCGACGGAACTGACCTCGAAGCTACCGACCACTACGGGCTGGCGCTCACACATTTCAGTCGACTCTCCGGCCATGTTTTTCGCCATTTTCGCGTGATTCGCTGCGATTTCACTGAGAGTTGACACGTTGCATCTCCGAAAAGCTGATCCAGCGGTGTGCTGGCGTGGGTGAGTATAGGTGATGGATGTTACGTCAGGATTTCGACGCTCCGTGACGACCACGCGAGCGTGTGCAAACCGTGAGCCAGAGGGGGTGGGCTTTTTCTGACGCTGATCGCCGGGCGACGAGTGGTGAACTCCTGTAGGAGCGAGCATGCTCGCGATGGTGGTTCAGGCTCCGCGGGGTGTCAGGCAGTCAGCGTTAACGTTGACGTCCATCGCGAGCATGCTCGCTCCTACAGGTATGGGTACAGGTTCAGGTGACTCCTCACCGATACTTGATCACAATCCCTTTGAGTTTGCGGCCCTGGACCGTTTCAACGTCGCGGCTCCACAAACCGCCGCGCACGAACGCGCCGGTGGTCTGGATGTGGTCGTAGACCACCACCACCGCATCGCCGCCGAGTTTGGCCGATTCCTCGCGCAGTTTCTGTTCGACTTCGGTGATCGGGGGCGCGGGCTCGGTGCTGGCGTCGATCAAGACTTCGCCCAGGCGGATGTGTGGGCGCAAAGGTTCAGTGCGCAGCACTTGCACTTCGCTGGGCAGGGTTGGCGCCGGGTGTTCGACGCCGACGTAGGCGGTGGTGTGGGCGTCGACGGTGGCGCAGCCTTGCAAAATGAGGAAGGAGGCCGCCAGCCCTCCTGCCAGCAGGGACAGTTTTAACCGGGGGGCAGGAGCGGCATGGGGGGTACTCCGAAAAGTGAAGCGTTAGTCGGGTCGCCCGTTTGACGATAGCAGACACCAGGCTGACTGGCCCCTGTGGGAGCAAGGCTTCAAGACCCGCTACTGATCCTTCTCGCAGTTAACCATCCACGCCACCCCAAACCGGTCGGTCAGCATGCCGAAACGCGCGGCCCAGAAGGTCGCTTCCAGCGGCATCTGCACCTGGCCATCTTCGGCCAGTGCGTTGAACACCCGTTCTGCCTCCTCGATGCTGTCGACATTCAGCGATATCGAACACCCGGCCATGTCATCGGTGGGGCGGTCGGGCGTGGTGTCCGAGCCCATGATTTTCTGGTCGCCCACCGCGAGGCAGGTATGCAGGATCAGGTTGTGCAGGTCGACGGGGACCTGGTCGCGCATCGGGCTTGAAGCAAAATCCATCATCACTTCGATCTGGCCACCCAGGGCCTGGGCATAAAAAGTGAACGCGGCTTTGCAGTCGCCGTTGAAGATAAGGTAGGGATTGATTTTCATGTCGGGCTCCGGCTTTGCGAGGGATCTGGATAGCAAAGCGTTAGAGCGTGGGACAAGCAAAAATCTTTTAGATGGTTTTTCTATTGAAAGGGCGTGGCTTATCGCCTCAGGCGACGGCGAGTGATGGAGAAGGTCGCAACAGACGCTCGATGGCGCCACCGATCAGGCTCTCCAGCAGCTCATCGCGAGCCGGTTCATCCAGCGCATGTTGCGCCAGCCAACAGGGGGCGCTGTTGAGCAGGTTGGCAATGGCGTGGCCGGTGGCCAGACGTGCCGGTTCGCTTAGACGCAGGCGGCTGGCGAGCATCTGCAACAGTAGGCCTTCGTACTGTTCGCGCAGCTGCCGTACTCGCGCCTGCTGCTCGTCGTTCAGGCAGCCGCTGTCGCGCTCCACCAGGCGGAAATGCCACGGCATCTCCTGATGGAGGTTCAGGTGCGCACGGATCAAATTGTGCAGTTTGTCGCGTTTAGCCCCGGCCTTGTGATCGATCCGCGCGAGCGCGGCCAGCAGCTCTTCGTAGAACTCTTCGATCAAATCAAGCAGCAAATGCTGTTTGCTGGGGTAATGGTGATACAACGAGCCCGGCGAAAGGCCCAGGCACGTTGCCAGTTCGCGCATGCCGACCTGACCGAAACCCTTGCTGGCGAACAACTCCAGCACCTTGTCCCGGTACTCGGCAAAACGCGAACAACGCTCAGGCATAGGCATGGAAGCCACGCCCCGATTTGCGGCCCAGATAGCCTGCGGCAACCATTTCCTTGAGCAACGGTGCCGGTCGATATTTGCTGTCGTTGAACCCCTCGTAGAAAGCTTCGAGGATGGCGAGTACGGTGTCCAGGCCGATCAGGTCCGCCAGGGCCAGCGGGCCGATGGGCTGGTTACAGCCCAAACGCATGCCGGTGTCGATGTCTTCGGCGCTGGCCAGGCCTTCCTGGAACACCAGGATCGCTTCGTTGATCATCGGCACCAGAATCCGGTTGACCACGAATCCCGGACGGTTACCGGCGGTGATCGCGGTCTTGCCCAGGGTGGTGGCCATCTCCAGCGCCAGGGCATGGGTGGCGTCGCTGGTTTGCAGGCCACGGATCACTTCGATGAGGCCCATCACCGGCACTGGGTTGAAGAAGTGCAGACCGATGAAACGCGCTGGCGTGCTGACGCTGGCGGCCAGTTGGGTGATGGACAGCGACGAGGTATTGGACGCGATCACGCACTCGGCGCTGACCTGCGCGGCAATCAGTTGCAACACGCGTAGCTTCAGGTCGAGGTTTTCCGTGGCCGCTTCGATCACCAGTTGCACATTTTGCAGGCTGGCGTAGTCGGTGCTGGTGCGGATGTTGTCGAGGGTGGCGAGCTTTTGCGCAGGTGTCAGGGTCTCTTTGCTCACCTGGCGTTCGAGGTTCTTGTCGATGGTCGCCAGGGCTTTTTGCAGGGCGCTGTCGGCGATGTCGATCAGGGTCACCTTGAAACCGGCCTGGGCGCAGACCTGCGCGATGCCGTTGCCCATGGTGCCGGCGCCGATTACGCCAATGTTTTGCAGATTCATGTGCCGTCCTTTCAATCAACCCTGCGATACCTTCGCCGCCGCAACGACCGAAGGCGTACTATTGCCGCGAGTCTAGAACCGGCATGACGGTTGGCCTATGCCGAAACTGTTCAACGGTGCTGGTGTTTTTTGCCATTCGGCTGATGGGGAGCGAAGCGTTCAAATGCGGGAAAAGGACTCGGTGGCTGCCTACTTCGTGCAAGCGATGATCCATGGGCTGGGTGACGATCAGCAGCGTCTGGCGGCGGCACTGCAGCAGGCCGGCATCGAACCGGCGTTGCTCGAGCAACCTTCGGCGCGAGTGCCGGCCAGTGCATTTGCGGCGTTGTGGCTGATTCAGATCCGCGAGCTGAACGACGAATTCTTCCAGCTCGACTCCCACGGCATGTTGCCGGGCAGCTTCGCCCTGATCTGCCGCGCCCTCATCCAGGAACCCGACCTGCACAAGGCCATGCGCCAGTGTCTGAGCAATTTTTCCCTGTTTCTCAGTGACTATCGGGGCACGCTGACGGTGCGCGGCAAGCGGGCGGTAATCAGCCTGGACACCTGCGCGCCTAACGCCGATGTCGCGCGGTTTGGCGAAGAGACGTTCCTGGTGCTGATGATCAGCCTGATGTGTTGGCTGGGCGGGCGACGCATCCCCATCGACCGGGCGGACTTTCGCCATGAACGCCTGTCCCTCAGCGATGACCGCCTGCTTTGGGGCCCCAACCTGACCTTCGGCGCCGAGCGGACCGAAATCGAGTTCCCTAGCCATTACCTGCGCCTGCCGGTGGTGCAGGACCTGGCCTCGCTGAAGGTGTTTTTGCGCACCGCGCCCCAGTGGCTGGTGATCCGCTTCCGCAACCAGCACGGCTTGGCCTCGCAAGTTCACCAACGCCTGCGCAGCAGCCATTACAGCCAGTGGCCAACCTTGCAGGCCTTTGCTTTGGAACAACACCTGAGCCCTAGCACCTTTCGTCGCAAGCTCGAGCGCGAGGGTTGCTCCTATCAGGAAATCAAGGACGAAGTCCGACGCGCCGTGGCGTTCGAGCAGTTACGCGAGAGCAAGGCCAGTATCGGCGACATTGCCGAGCGGTTGGGCTTTCAGGAACCCAGCGCGTTTCATCGGGCGTTCAAGAAGTGGACGGGGGAGAGTCCGGGGAAATATCGGGCGCGGTTCCAGACCGCTTGAACGGCCCGGCCATTTGCGCCGGTTTGCTTTTCATCAGGCTCTCAATGGCCTGCCGATACTGGTTGCCCCCAAGGCTCATGCTGTTGTTGTGGGTGCCACCGGGCACCAGCAGCAGCTTTTTCGGTTCGTTGGCGGCGTTGAACAATTGTTCGCTGAAGCGCGAAGGCATGAATGCATCGGCCAGGCCATGGACGACCAGCAGGGGCATGTCGATGTCGACGATTTTGTCGATGGAATCGAATTTCTGCGACAGCAGCCAGCGCACTGGCAGCCATTTTACCGGCAGGTTGCTCTCGGCCACTTGCGCCACCGCATCACCCAGCGAGGTGAAGGTCGACTCGATCACCAGCCCGCGCGCCGGCACGGCAACCTGGTCTTTTTTGGCTTGTGCGGCCAGGTCGGCGGCCAGGTCGATGGCCACGGCGCCCCCCAGGGAGTGGCCGTAGATCAGGCGCTTGTTCGCATCCGGCTGCAGTGCCTTGAAGCGCTCCCAGGCCGCCCGCGCATCTTCGTACACACTGGCTTCCGACGGCAGATCGCCCTTGCTCTGGCCAAAACCACGGTAGTCGATGGCCAGTACCGAATAGCCCATGGCGCGCAGTTGCTCGATACGGAACGCCTGGCCGGTAAGGTTCCAGCGCACGCCGTGCAGGTACAGGATCGACGGCGCATCCCGTCGCGCAGCGGGCCACCACCAGGCATGCAGGTTCTGTCCGCCCTTGAACTTGGGGGATTGGATGTCGAATTCCTGGACGTCCTTGGGTAAACCGCGATACCAGCCAGCCGTGCCCGGCTCGATGCGAAACAGCAACTCACGCTCGGTATGCTGCAGCACCCCGCAACTCACCGGCAGGCCGACCACCAGCACGGTCATGCACAGCAGCGCCAGCCAACGTCGGCGCAGGGTGGTGAGCAGGGGTGAAGACATGACTGGCTACCGGTTGAACATGGAAAGTCGATTTTTAACAGATGCTCGGCGGCTTTGTGTGGTTTTCGTGTGGCTTTTGTGTGGACTCATGTTGCTTTTGTGGGAGCGGGCTTGCTCGCGAATGGGGTGTGTCAGTCACCCACGATGTTGAATCTGCAACCGCCTTCGCGAGCAAGCCCGCTCCCACAAGGGAGAATTGCCTCCTGAGTTCAATCCACCCGCAACACAATCTTGCCGATATGATCCCCACCCTCCATCCGCGCGTGGGCCTGCGCCGCCTCGGTCAGCGGGTAGACCTTGTCGATGATCGGCAGGCAACGTCCGGCCGCCAGGACGGGCCAGACGTATTCACGCAGTTGCTCGGCAATCGAGGCTTTTTCCGAAGTGGTGCGCGGACGCATCAGTGAGCCCGTGACGGTTGCGCGTTTGCTCATGATGCCCAGCAAGTCGACGTCATCGGCACGTGCGCCACCGAGGAAACCGAGCATCACCAGACGACCTTCCATGCCCAGTGCCGCGATGTTCTGGTTCAGGTACGAGGCGCCCATGATGTCGAGAATCACGTTTACGCCTTTGCCAGCGGTCTTGTCCTGGATCACCTGGACGAAGTCCTGCTCGCGGTAATTGATCGCCTCGGCACCCAGCTTGCGCACGGCTGCACATTTGTCCTCGCTGCCGGCGGTGGCGAAGGCCTTGATGCCGAACTCGCGGCACAACATCAGCGCGGTGGTGCCGATGCCACTGGTGCCGCCGTGGATCAATGCGCGCTGGCCTTTGCTGGCACCGCCCATATCGAACAGGTTGGCCCATACCGTAAAGAACGTTTCCGGAACGGCCGCCGCCTGCAGCCAATCCATACCGTCGGGGATCGGCAGCGTCTGGCCCGCCGGGGCGATACAGTATTGCGCATAGCCACCGCCATTGGTCAGGGCACACACCTTGTCGCCTACGAGGAATTCGCTGACGCCTTTACCGAGCGCCACGACTTCACCGGCCACTTCCAGGCCCGGGTTGGGGTTCATGCCAGGCTTGAGTGGGTATTTGCCGGCCCGTTGCAGGGCATCGGGGCGATTGACCCCAGCAGCGTGTACGCGGATCAACACTTCGCCTTCAGCGGGGCTTGGCACTGGCACTTGTCGGGGTTGCAACACCTCGGGGCCACCGGGTTGGGTGATTTCGATCAGGGTCATGTGATTGGGCAGCGTCATCGGAGCGTCCTGTCTGGATGTTTTCATTTAAGTGGGACCGCGTGAAGGTGTCAGTGACTCAGTTCAGTGCCGGGTGCAGCCGATCGCGGCGCGGCACCAGACGCATGCCCTGTTCCAGCAGCAACGCCACGACAATCGCACCGGCGGCAATCAGAAACAACAGCTCATGGCGACCGCCGCTGGCGTTGAACAGTGCCGAATAGGCAAACCCCGCCAGTGCCTGGAACGTGGCGAACGACACCGTGGCACGACTCCAGGCAATCTGTTGCTGATGATGTTGAGGAATCAGCTCATGCACGCGGGCCAGCGCCAACGGCACGATGCCGGGTGGGAAGGCACCGATGATCACCGCCAGCACGGCCAGTGCGATGAATGAGCTGGAAATGGCCAGCAACCCCACCGCAACGGCCTGCACAACCAGCACCAGGCGGATGCTCGGGCGCGCGCCCAGTTTGTCGGCGAGAAAGCCGTAGCTCACCGGTCCGATGATTGCGCCCAGGCCATACATCACCCAAATCAGTGCGCCCACGTGCGGCCCCGCGCCGAGGCCCCGGGCGACGTAGTCGACCAGGAACACCATGGCCGGAACCAGTCCGGCAGCCATGAAGGCGTACTGGGCGAACAGCAGGTAAACCTGTGGGTCGGTCTTCGCTGCGGATGCATCAGCCAAGGGCGTGTGGGTTGCCACATGGGAGGTTGAAGGCCAGCCAAACCAGCTCGCAGCGGTCAGCACCAGCGACAACAGGCCCAGGCCGAACCATGTGTTCTGCAAACCAAGGCTCAGCAGCGGCGGGACAATGGTCCCCGAGCCGGCAATGCCCAGGCCGATGCCCAAGAAGATCGCACCGCTGGCCAGGCCACGGCGCGAGGCTGGCACGTGCGGCAGCACCGTTGCGGCCACCAGCACCATGATCGCGCCACCGGCGATCCCCGACAGCAGGCGCCAGCCAAAAAACCAGCTCACCGACAATGGGAAACCACAGGCGAAAAACGCGGCCGTCACCGCCAGCATCATCAGGCGCAATGCCGTTGTGTTGCATGTGCGGCGAGCCAGGGGATGGCCGAGCAGGGCGCCGATCAGGTAACCGACCAGGTTTGCCGCGCCCAGGTAGACCACGTCATGGGTCGAGAACCATTGCGCCTGGATCAACGAGGGTATCAACGGCGTGTAGGCAAACCGCGCCAGGCCAATGCTGACCAGGCTGGCGCAAAGGCCTGCGAAGATCGGCAACCAGATCGCGCTGCGGGGTGGTGCATCAGGAGTCAGCATGGGGAAGTCCTGTGGAAATTTCTCTTGGGCCCAGCTTAGCCAGTTTCATTGATGCAAATACGCAGCGATTTTGCGTTATGGTGATGCGTAAATGCACCAGTGGAGTACGCCATGAATTGGGATGACGCGCGGGTTTTTCTTGCCGTGTGCCGGGAGTCGACCCTGCGGGGGGCCGCGCGGGTGCTGGGAGTGGACCAGGCCACGGTTGGGCGGCGGGTCTCGGCATTGGAGAAGACCTTGAGCGCGACGCTGTTTCTGCGCACCTCGGAAGGCTACGCCTTGACTGCGGTGGGTGAGGCGGCGTTGCAGGCGGCCGAGAAAATGGAGCATTCGGCGCTGGAACTGCAACGGCGGATTCAGGGCCTGGATGATCGCCTGACGGGCACCGTACGCGTCAGTACCACGGACTCCATGGCCGTCGATTTCCTGATCCCTGCGATTGCCCGCGTGCACCAACGCCATCCCGATGTTCGAGTGCAACTGGATGCGTCGACCCACATTCTCAGTCTGGCGAAACGCGAGGCCGACATCGCCGTGCGCAACACCCGTCCCGATAATCCGGACCTGATCGCCCGGCGCATCGCCCGTTGGCCGGTGGGGCTGTTCGCCTCGCAAGCCTATGTCGACGCCCACGGCGTCCCCGCGCCGGGCTCGGCGTTCGAGGGACATGACCTGGTGGTGTATCAGCCGTACTTGCAGGGCAACAAGGAATTTACCCTGGTGGCGGAACCGCCGGGGCGCGGGCGCATTGTGGCGAGTCTGAGTTCAAGTCTGCTGGTGCGTCGCTCGATTGCGGCGGGGTTGGGGCTGGGGGAAATCCCGGTGTACATGGGCGAGAGGGACGGGCTGGTCAGGTTGTGGCCGGAGCGCACGCGACCGTTGCCCTATGACGTGTGGCTGGTGACCCACGCGGACCTGCGGCACACCGCGAAGGTGCGCGCAGTAATCGATGAAATCGTCGAGGTGTTTGCCTAGATTCTCCTGTAGGAGCGAGCATGCTCGCGATGGTCGTCAACGATAACGCTGGCTGTCTGGATGCCAACGTTGTCTGGGCTACCATCGCGAGCATGCTCGCTCCTACAGGGCAACCGTGATGCCTCATGGCATTTCAGGCAATTCCTGCGGCCGCAGGTCGAACACCAGCACTTCGGCATCCACTCCATTGCTCAGGTTCAGCAACTGCTCATTACGAACCCGCACGCCGTCGCCTTCCTGCAATTGCACGCCATTGAGTTCGACGCTGCCACGGGCCACATGAACGTACGCATAACGGTCGGCGGCCAGTTCCAGGGTGGCGCTTTCCTTGCCGTCGAACAGCCCCGCGTAGACCCTTGCATCCTGGCGCACTTTAAGCGAGCCGCTTTTCCCTTCGGGCGAAATGATCAGTTGCAGGCGCCCGCGTTTTTTCCCGGCGCTGAAATGCTCTTGCTGGTAGCGCGGCTTGGCGCCACTGACATCCGGCACGATCCAGATTTGCAGGAAGTGCACGCCCTGCGTTGCCGAGTGGTTGAACTCGCTGTGGGCCACGCCGCTGCCGGCACTCATCAGTTGCACATCGCCAGGGCGGATCACCGAACCGGTGCCCAGCGTGTCCTTGTGCTCCAGGGCGCCCTCAAGCACGTAGGAGAAAATCTCCATGTCGCGATGCGGGTGTTGGCCAAAGCCTTTACCGGCGGCGACGCGGTCGTCGTTGATCACCAGCAGGTCGGAAAAACCCTGTTCCTTCGGGTTGCGGTAGTTGGCGAAGGAGAAGGTGTGGAATGACTTCAACCAACCGTGATTGGCCATGCCGCGATCGGAAGCTTTGCGTAGGGTCAGCATGATGGAATCTCCTGTGTTGGACGTTGATTCGTCCGAGTGAGGAGAAGGTTAATGGTTATCCTGTGGTGCAATAAGTAGATGAAAATTGAAATACTGTCTCTTTTGGGTTGACAGTGATGTGTGGGCAGCGCGCGGCTGTGGAGCTGGGCCATAATGCTGGGAAATTTCCTCGTTTCCACAGGGGATTGGTGTGTCTGATCAAAGAACTCCTTTTGAATTTTCAGTGATGTGCAACCCATGAAAACCGTGGCAATGGTGCTGTTTCCCGACTTTCTCCTGCTCGACATGGCCGGGCCCATGGAGGTGTTTTCCATCGCCAATCGTTATCTCAAGCCCGATGACCATTACGCGCTGTCGACCATCGGCACGGTGCCGGGTGCGTTGCGCGCGTCCAACGGGGTGAACGTGCATGCCGACGTGCACATCGACCAGGCCTGTGACGGTTACGACCTGCTGCTGGTGCCCGGCGGCCCCGGTGCGTACAACGAAAGGCATCCACCGTTGCTCGATTGGCTCAAGCACAGCGTCAGCCGTTCCAGGTCCTACGGGTCCATCTGCACTGGCGCGTTCGTGCTTGGGCATGCCGGGCTGCTCGACGGCTACCGGGTCACTACTCACTGGCATTACACCGAACGCCTGATCAAGGCTTTCCCTGGCGCCAAGGTGGAGACCGATCAGATTTTCGTCCAGGACCGTAACCTCGTGACCTCTGGCGGCGTCACCGCCGGCATTGACCTCGCGCTCGCGGTGGTGGCCGATGACCATGGCAAGAAAGTTGCCCAGGACGTGGCCAAGGTATTGCTGGTGGTGATGAAACGCCAGGGCGGGCAAGCGCAGTTCAGCCCCTTGCTGGCCACGGTAGCCCCTCAGGAAACGCCGGTGACCCGCGTACAGAACTACATGCTCGAACACCTCGACGAAGCTTTCAACATCGAGCGCCTGGCGGGCCTGGCGACCATGAGCCCGCGGCATTTCGCCAGGGTGTTCGCCCGGGAGGTGAACATGACGCCGATGGAGTTTTTGCAAAGCGCGCGCATCGACTGCGCGAGGAACCTGTTGGAAACCACCGAGCTGCCGCTCAAGACCGTGGCTTTCAAAAGCGGGTTTGGCAGTGTTCGGCACATGCGCTTTCTATTTGGTGAAAAACTCGGGCTGACCCCGGCTCAATACCGCGAGCAGTTCAGTTAGCGCTGATTTGTCCGTTCTGCGCACCGAGATGGCCGTCATGCTCCCCTCAAGGCAGTTGTTCCGTCACTGATGACTGCCAAGATACCGGGAACGTTTGCAAGGAGGTGCGCGAGCCCGGCGTGCCATTGAGCCACTACGGGTTTGCCGACGAGAACGCGCATGAACAGTGTCACGAACCACGAGACCGTGTTGCATTTTGGTCCCTATGCCTTTCATCTGCGCCAGCGGTTGATCCTTGAGGGTGACCGCCCATTGCGCATGGGCGGGCGCGCCATGGACATCCTGCAAGTGCTGGTGGAGCAAGCCGGCAATATCGTCAGCAAGCAAGAGCTGATTGAGCGCGTGTGGCCGACATCGGTGGTCGAGGACATCAACTTGCGCGTGCACATTGCTGCTTTGCGTCGCGCACTGGGGGACGGTCAGGATGGGCGGCGCTACATCGAGAATGTGCCGCAACGCGGTTACCGCTTCATTGCTCCGGTGGAGCAGGCGCCCCTTGGCACCGAGATTTGCCTCGACAGCGCGCAGAAAATCCAGCACAACCTGCCGGCACGCCTGACCCCGGTGACGGGGCGTGACTCACTGGTTGGCAGCCTCGTGCGGCAATTGCCGGTGTGCCGGCTTATGACCCTGGTCGGCCCCGGCGGTATCGGCAAGACGACCGTGGCATTGCGCGTGGCCGAACTGCTCTTGCAGCACTATCGGGACGGTGTCTGGTTGGTGGACCTGGCCGCCATCGATGACCCCGCGCAGGTGGAAGATCACTTGAGCCGCGTCCTGGGGCTCGAGGTCGGCACCTCGCTGGAGGTCGTGGCGAACTGGCATGCGCTACTGGTGCTGGATAACTGCGAGCACCTGCACGAACGCTGTCGGTCCCTGGTTGAAAGTTGCCTGCACTCGGCGCCGCGTCTGTCGGTGCTGGTCACCAGTCGTGAGCCGTTGCAGGTGCCGGGCGAAAACGTCCAGCCGCTGCCGGCGCTCACCGTACCGCCACAATCGGCCCTGCGCAGTGTCGACGAAGCCATGGGCTATTCGGCGGTGCAGCTTTTTGTCAGTCGTGCCCGCGCCCGTCAACAGGGTTTTACACTGCGCGAGCAGGACTTGGCTGCGGTGCGCGACATCTGTCGTCGCCTCGACGGTTTGCCGTTGGCCATTGAGCTGGCTGCGGGGCAAATCGATGCATTGGCGCTGGTGGGCGTGCAGGCGCAACTGGATAACTGTTTTCAGTTGCTGGCCCAGGGCAGACGCACGGCTGTCCCACGTCATCAGACCCTCAAGGCGACGCTGGACTGGAGTTATGAGCAGTTGAGCCCAATGGAGCAGACTGCGTTGCAACGCCTGGCGGTGTTCAAGAAGGCCTTCACCCTTGACGCGGCGATGGGCGTACTTGCCTGTTCCGCTCTGTTGCCGGCGCGTCTGATGGACGGGCTGCAAAACCTGGTGCGCAAGTCATTGCTGTCGGTGGAGCAGGGCAATGGTCAGGTCCGGTACCGCTTGCTCAATACCACGCGCAGCTACGCCCTGGAAAAACTCGAAGACAGTGGCGAACTGCGCAGCGTCGAGCGGCGGTACGCGCGCTACGTCAGCCAGGCCCGCCTGCCGTCAAACGGTGGGTTGCAGCTGGTCGAGTAGCCGGCGGACTTTCATCAGGTCCGGGGTGGCATAACCTTCGGTGAACCGCTGGTAGATCGGCGTCAACAGCGTACGCGCCTGCTGATGGCGTCCCTGGCGTTGCCACAGTCGCGCCAGCGAGGTGGCGCTGCGCAACTCCCAAGCCAGGGCACCCTGATGTTTCGCCACGTTCAACGCGCGGACCAGCAAGCTCTCGGCCGCCTGGCTGTTCAGCAGGAAATCTTCGACCAACAACGCATCAGCCCTGGCCCGGAGGATTTCCGCCGTGTTCCAGCCCGCCATGCCCGTATCGGCTCGGTGCATCAAATCGTCATCGATGAACGTGCCGTCCAGCGTGATCAGCAGGTCCTTGATCAGGCCTTCGCCCGGTTTGAATGGCAGGCGTGCTTGTTCGCGATCAATCACGTGTGCGTAATGCCTGGCCCAGGTGTAGAACAGCTGCACTGAATGTTTCTGCGCCTGTTCGAGCAACAACCCCAGCAAGTCACGCGCCGTGCGGCTGTCACCGTTGTAATGGGCAATCAGGCACCCGGCCAGGGCCAGGGTGTAGCAGATAGAGGTGCCGTGGTTGATTTGCAGGGCGATGTCCAGCGCTTGCCGGGCGGTACGCCAGGCCTGTTCCGGCTGACCTTGCAGCCAGAGGATTCGCGCCAGGATGGTCAGCGAAGCGACGCTCTGGTCGTATTGCACGCCAAATCCGTGGGTGAAACGGTTGAGATGGCCGCTCTGGGTCATGCGTTGCAGCACCTGCTCGGCATTCACCCGGGCCGTTGACTGGTCTCCGGCAAAATGCAGCGCCAGCACCCGCAGCCGTTGAGTGCTCAGTGACAACACGGCGTCACCGTGCAAACCCAGGCGATCAAATTGCTGGCTCTGTTCCAGGGCCGATTGATAGTGCGCGCAACAGAGGTTGACCGCCATGTGCCCGGACACCGCCCGCAGTTGACCGGCGATGTCGTTGCACTGTCGAGCCAGGATTCGGGCGCTGACGAACGCCTCGATGGTTTCCGGCGTGCCGCCCTGGGTGTGATAACAGGAACTGCCCAGCGCCAATTTGAGGGCGATTTCCACCTTGGGGTTGGGCTCGGCCGCAGCCGCCAGCAGGGCCAGTGCCTTGCGCACATACAGCCCGTGTTCCTTGAGCAGCGACAGTTCCTGCCACAGCGGCGTGGACGTGGCCGTGAGGCGGATCGCCAGGGCTTGCGGCCCTTGCGCGGTCAAACCCCAGTCGAGTGCCGAGCGGATGTCCTCCAGGCTGCGGGCGTACCGGTCAATCCACATCGCCGTCGGTATCAACTCCCAATCGTCCCGCGCCTGTTCCATCAGGGCCAGGCAGCGCTCGGCGTGGCGCTCGCGAGTGCCCGGCAGATCCGAGGCGAGGCCGAGTTTCTCCAGGGCGTAGCTGCGCGTGGTGTCGAGCAGGCGGTAAAACACCTCCTCGTCGCCGACTTCCACGTTCAGCAGCGATTTGGCCACCAGTTGAGTGATCGAACCGAACACCTCGCGCGGTTCGATGTGTTCACCACCGATTACGGCGGCCGCCGACTCCAGAGTAAAACTGCCACGGAACATGCCCAGGCGTCGCAGGCAGGTTTGCTCGCAGGTACTGAGCAGTTCGAAACTCCAGTCCAGCGTGGCACGCAGGGTCTGGTGGCGGCCCAGGACAGCCGGGCAACCCTGGGTCAGCAGGCGGAAGCTGCCTTGCAGTTGTTTGAGCAAACCGCTCAGGCCCAGGCTGCCGACTTGCGCCGCCGCCAGTTCGATCGCCAACGGGATACCGTCCAGGCGCTGGCAGATCTCGATGGCCAGGGGCAGTTCTTCTTCGGTCAATTCGAAACTGTCGTGACTGGCCATCGCCCGTTCCACGAACAGCTGCAGGGCGGAAAACGTCAGGGCCTGCGCGCGATCGAGCACCGCGATGGGCGGTGGGCAGTCAAGTGATTCCAGGCGCTGCACGAACTCGCCTTCAGCACGCAGGCCTTCTCGGCTGGTGGCCAGAATGTTCAGTTGTGGCGCGGCGCGCAGCAGGCTTTCGCTGAGCAGGGCGATCGCGTCGATCAGGTGTTCGCAGTTGTCGATCACCAGCAGCATTTGCTGGTCACGCAGGAATGCACCGAGGTCGCTCAGCGGTTCGCCATCGTACAAGGTCAGTTCGAGCAAGCTGGCCAGGTGTGAGGTGATCATCGAAGGATTGTTGATCGGTGCCAGGTCCAGCAGCAGGATACCGTCGCGGTAGCGTCCAATCAGTTGCTCGGCGACCCGCAGGGCCACGGTGGTCTTGCCGATGCCGCCGGGCCCGACCAGGGTGATGAAGCGCTGGCGTGGCAACTGCGTCACCAGGTTGTCCACCAGGGTTTGCCGACCGATCATACGGGTGCGCCGCAACGGCAGGTTGTGACCGCCAGGTGAAAGCGCCGGCTGCGCGGTGGGGTGTTCGCCATGCTCCAGCGAATACGGTGCCACGAAGCTGTAGCCTCGCTGGGCGACAGTGACGATGTAGCGCTGCCCGGCCTGACCGTCGCCCAGTGCCTTGCGCAAGGCCGCCATGTGTACCCGCAGGTTGATGTCTTCGACGACGCTGTTGGGCCAGACTCCGGCAATCAGCGTTTGCTTGCTCACCACATTGCCGGCGTGCTCCAGCAGGATCAACAGGATGTCCATGGCGCGTCGACCCAGGCGCACCGGTTGATCAGCTTCCATGACCAGGCGTTGCGCGGGGTAGATCCGGTAAGGACCGAAATGGATCGCCTGGGCATGGGGTGGGGTCAATGGGTTGCTCCTGCTTGCAGCCGTCTGGTACGCATATCCCGAGCATTTTTATCAGGTTTTTGCCGCAGCGCAATGCACGTGCGGGTGACCGTGCGGTGCTGGTCTTTGACACCGGGCTCCCCGCGCCACTCTACGCTTGCGGATTTACGGGCTGCGATGCGGATATAAGGTGATGCCATGGCTTTTGGCGCGCCAGGGAAAATTAACAACATTTAACTCGTGCTGCGTCCGGTCTACGCCCAAAACTCTCGCTCTTCAACGTCCATCGATCGGGGGCGACCCGACCGGCACCGTGGCCCTGTTGCAAAAGGAACAATTTGTCATGAGGACGTCGCAATGAGCAGCGTGGTTGTGGTCTATCACAGCGGCTACGGGCACACCCGCGTCATTGCCGAGGCCGTGGCCCAGGGGGTGGAACGCCACCCGGGCAGCAGTTGCCTTTTGATTTGCGTCGAGGATGTCGACCAGCACTGGGACCTTTTGCACAACGCCGACGCCATCATCTTCGGCGCACCGACCTACATGGGCAGCGCCTCGGCGCGCTTCAAGGCTTTCATGGAAGCCACCTCGGCGTTTTACCTGACCCAGCCGTGGCGCGACAAGCTCGCGGCGGGTTTCACCAACTCCGGTAGCCTGTGCGGGGACAAGCTCAACACCTTGTTGCAGATGGCCGTCTTTGCCGCCCAGCATTCGATGATCTGGGTCGGGCTCGATGTGCTGCCCGCACGCTCCAGTAGCGGACAGTTCGAAGGGCAGATGAATCGCCTGGGCAGCTCACTCGGTGCGATGGCGCAATCGAATGTCGAACAACCTCCCGAACAGGCGCCCCCGGCCGAGGACCGCTGCACTGCCGCGCACCTGGGCGAACGTGTAGCGCGGCTGGCCGAGCGCATGGGCCATGCGCCGGCCTGATCGAGGTTTTCTTGCAAAGGTTTGAGAGAGGAGGCGACACCCCATGGGTGTCACCGGCGTTACAGCGCGTGCAGTTGGGGTGCGAGACGGGGCAGGGCACGCAGGGTACGGCAGCGCCAGGCAAATGGGTTGATGCCTTCGCTGCGAGTGAACATGTGGCAGAAATGGGCCTGGTCGCAGAAGCCGCATTCGAGGCTGATCTGCGTGAGGCTGCGATCGGTGTCCTGGATCAATTGCTTGGCCCGGTTGATGCGCTGCTGACGGATCCAGTCCTGCGGGGAAAGCCCCGTGCTGCATTTGAATGCGCGGGAGAAATGACTGCGTGACAGCGCGCAGGCGCTGGCCAGGTCACTGACTTCGATGGTTTCGCCCAAGCGCTCGAGAATCAGTCGCTTGGCCAGGGCTTCACGCCAGGGTGTCAGGCCACCCGCAGTTTTCTTCGGCGCTTGCGTAACGGCCATACAGGCGGTGTTCTGCTGAGAATGGGCCATAACAAATGTCCGTGTCGGTGAGCTTCATTCTTGGTCGCAGGCCTCTGGCAGGCGAGTTAAACGTTGTTAATTGTGTCGATGTGCAGACACGGGATCGCGTAGAGTCCTACGCATTAAAAAAGGAAGGCCTTGCCCATGAACCGTAACGATCTGCGCCGCGTCGACATGAACCTGCTGGTGATTTTCGAAGCCTTGATGTTCGAGAAGAACTTGACCCGGGTCGCCGAAAAACTGTTCATGGGCCAGCCTGCGGTGAGCGCGGCGCTCGGTCGTTTGCGGGATCTGTTCGACGATCCGCTGTTGTTGCGCAACGGCCGCGGTATGGAGCCCACCGCGCGGGCATTGGCGATTCTCAAGGAATTGCAGCCGGCCATGGATGTCATCTCGGGCGCGGTCAGCCGGGCCAAGGAATTCGATCCGGCGACCAGCAGCGATGTGTTCCGCATCGGCCTGTCGGATGATGCCGAGTTCGGCCTGTTTCCACCGTTGCTGCGCCATTTGCAGGAGGAAGCACCGGGCATCGTCGTCATCGTGCGACGTGCCAATTTTTTGCTGATGCCGGCCTTGCTGGCCTCGGGGGAAATCTCCGTGGGGGTGAGCTACACCACGGACCTGCCGGCCAATGCCAAGTGCAAGAAGCTACGTGACATTCCCTGCAAGATTCTGCGCGGCGACAAACGGCCAGGGACGCTGACCCTGGATGAGTATTGTGAACGGCCCCATGCCATGGTGTCGTTCTCCGGCGACCTCTCCGGCAACATCGACCTGGACCTGGCAAAGATCGGACGCAGCCGTCGGGTGGTGCTCGGCGTGCCGCAATTCAGCGGCCTGCGTGCGTTACTGGCCGGCACCGAGATGATCGCCACCGTGCCCGATTATGCGGCGTGTGCGCTGGTCGAGGGCTGCGCGTTGCGCGCCGAAGACCCGCCATTCCCGATTGCCGCCGCACAACTGTCGATGGCCTGGAGCGGCGTGCACGATAACGACCCGGCTGAACGCTGGTTGCGCTCGCGCATCAGCGAGTTCATGTCGCGGCCGCTGCCGATCGGCGGCTGAGAGTCCCGACACCTTCCCCTGTAGGAGCGAGCATGCTCGCGATGGAGGCCTAGGCACCGCTGGCATCCAGACAGCCTGCGTCATCGTTAACGACCATCGCGAGCATGCTCGCTCCTACAGGTGGGCGCGGGCACCCTCCGCGCAACTAAGCACGTACATCCAATTTTCCCTTCCCCCGTACCCGCATTATTCCCTCACGTTGTGGCGCACCCGCGCCCATGGTTTTCATTCGTGCAGGTACCCCATGAACGTTTCGCGACCGGATGAACGGGCCCAGGCAATCGGGCTGTTTTTTTTGCGTGTCAGCGCCAGCCTGTTCCTGCTGTGGGTGCACGGTTTGCCCAAGCTGCTTAACTACAGTGCTCAGTTGCAGGTGATCGAAGACCCCTTCCATCTGGGCGCTCACGTCACTCTGATGCTGGCGATTTTTGCCGAAGTCCTGTGCCCGCTGCTGATCATCGCCGGGGTATTGGTGCGTCTGGCGTGCCTGCCGATTCTGTGTGTCCTGTTGATCGCGCTGCTGGTGGTGCACCCACAGTGGAGCGTCGAAGAAGGGCAGTTCGGCTGGCTGTTGTTGCTGCTGTTCAGCAGCGTCCTGATCGCGGGGCCAGGACGGCTCGCGCTTAATGTCCGCTTCACCGGAGCTTTACGTTATGCCTGAATCCAACCGTTTCGACGAAGTCGTGACCCTGGTCATCAAACACCGGATCAAACCCGGTTTTGAGGTGCCTTACGAAGCCTGGTTACGCAACATCGTCAGCATCGCCGGGCAGCAGGAAGGGCACTTGGGCGTGGACGTGATTCGCGGCAAGAACGCTGGCCTCGACCTGTTTACCTGCGTGCTGCGCTACAGCAGCACCGAAGCGATGCAGCGCTGGCTGGACTCGCCGCAGCGCGTGCAACTGGTCAACGAAGCGGCGCCCATGCTTGCCGATGGCGACCAGACCGAGGTCAACCCGGTCAATGAGTTCTGGTTCGCGCCAACCACCGATAACGCACCACCACCGCCACCACGCTGGAAGCAGGCGGTGGTCACACTGGTTGTGATCCTGCCGCATACCCTGCTGGTGCCGCTGCTGTGGGGCCCGCTGCTCAAGCTCAATGCCTGGCTGTCCAACTACGTGGTCGCCACGTTCCTGATCACACTGACCATCGTTGTGTCGGTGTGCTACCTGTTCATGCCCCTGGCGACGCGTCTGTTCGCCCCCTGGTTGTCCTCTTCCACTCCATCCAAGGAAACGCGATGAACGCCGATCTGATTCTGCTCAATGGTCAATTTCATACCGTTGACCGTGAAAACCCGCGCGCCAGTGCTGTCGCCATCAGCGACGGCCGTTTCGTCGCCGTGGGCACTGACGCCGAGGCCATGGCCCTGCGTGGTTCAGCCACACAGGTCATCGACCTCAAGGGTCGTTGCGTCATTCCCGGCCTCAATGACTCGCACCTGCACTTGATCCGCGGCGGTCTGAACTACAACCTCGAACTGCGCTGGGAAGGCGTGCCGTCGCTGGCCGATGCGCTGCGCATGCTCAAGGAACAGGCTGACCGCACGCCAACGCCGCAGTGGGTGCGCGTGGTCGGTGGCTGGAACGAATTCCAGTTTGCCGAAAAACGCATGCCGACCCTGGCCGAACTCAACCAGGCCGCGCCCGACACCCCGGTGTTCGTGCTGCACCTGTACGACCGCGCCTTGCTCAACCGTGCAGCCCTGCGCGTGGCCGGCTACACCAAGGACACGCCGAACCCGCCGGGTGGCGAGATTGTGCGTGACTCCAACGGTGAGCCGACCGGCATGCTGGTGGCGCGTCCCAATGCGATGATCCTGTACTCGACTCTGGCCAAGGGGCCGAAGCTGCCGCTGGAATATCAAGTCAACTCCACTCGCCAGTTCATGCGTGAGCTCAACCGCCTGGGCCTGACCAGCGCCATCGACGCTGGCGGCGGTTTCCAGAACTACCCGGACGATTACCAGGTGATCGAGCAGTTGGCCAAAGACCAGCAACTGACCGTGCGTATCGCCTACAACCTGTTCACCCAGAAGCCCAAGGAAGAGCTGACTGACTTCAAGAACTGGACCAGCAGTGTGACCCTGCACCAGGGCGATGATTACCTGCGCCACAACGGCGCCGGCGAGATGCTGGTGTTCTCGGCAGCGGACTTCGAGGACTTCCTGGAGCCGCGCCCGGATCTGCCGCAAACCATGGAAGACGAATTGGAGCCGGTGGTTCGCCACCTGGTCGAGCAGCGCTGGCCGTTCCGCCTGCACGCCACCTACAACGAATCCATCAGCCGCATGCTCGACGTGTTCGAGAAGGTTAACCGCGACATTCCGTTCAATGGTTTGCCGTGGTTCTTCGATCACGCCGAAACCATCACCCCGCACAACATCGAGCGGGTGAGAGCGCTGGGCGGCGGTATCGCCATTCAGGACCGCATGGCGTTCCAGGGCGAGTATTTCGTCGAGCGTTATGGCGCCAAGGCTGCAGAAGCGACACCGCCGATCAAGCGCATGCTCGCCGAAGGCGTACCGGTGGGCGCCGGCACCGACGCCACTCGCGTTTCCAGCTACAACCCCTGGACCTCGTTGTACTGGATGGTCAGCGGCCGCACCGTCGGTGGCCTGGAACTGCACGCCGAAGGGCTGTCGCGCCAGACCGCGCTGGAACTGTTCACCCATGGCAGCGCCTGGTTCTCTTCCGAGCAAGGCAAGAAAGGCATGATCAAGGTCGGCCAACTGGCTGACGTAGCGGCCCTGAGCGCGGACTTCTTCAGCGTCGAGGAAGAAGCGATCAAGTGGATCGAGTCGGTGCTGACCGTGGTCGGCGGCAAGGTGGTCTACGCCGCTGGCGATTTCGAAAAACTCGGGCCAGCCAGTGTGCCGGTGCTCCCGGACTGGTCCCCGGTGGCGAAGGTGCCGGGTCACTGGCGCCAGAACGCGCCGATGCAGGCCCAGGTTCACCATTGCAGCGGTCCGTGTGGCGTGCATGCCCACAGCCATGACAGGGCGCGGATGTCGAGCGTGCCGGTCAGTGATTTTGCCGGCTTCTGGGGCGCCTTCGGCTGCTCGTGCTTTGCGTTTTAACCAAAAGAAAATGCGTTGGCTTTGCGTGCCGACGCTCGTGTAACACCCATCCATCGAGGAGCTTCACATGAGCAACGTTCCATACACACGCCTGAACAAAGACGATGCGGTTGTCCTGCTGGTCGATCACCAGACCGGCCTGATCTCGCTGGTGCAGGATTTCTCGCCAAACGAGTTCAAGAACAACGTCCTGGCCCTGGGTGACCTGGCCAAGTTCTTCAAACTGCCGACCATCCTCACCACCAGCTTCGAAAACGGTCCGAACGGCCCGATGGTGCCTGAACTCAAGGAGCTGTTCCCGGACGCGCCGTACATCGCCCGTCCTGGCCAGATCAACGCCTGGGACAACGAAGACTTCGTCAAGGCGATCAAGGCCACTGGCCGCAAGCAACTGATCATCGCCGGTGTGGTCACCGACGTGTGCGTAGCGTTCCCAACCCTGTCGGCGCTGGCTGAAGGCTTCGAAGTGTTCGTGGTAACCGACGCTTCCGGCACCTTCAACGAAACCGTGCAGCAAGCGGCCTGGGCGCGCATGACAGCGGCCGGTGCACACCTGATGAACTGGTTCTCGGTCGCTTGCGAGTTGCAGGGCGACTGGCGCAACGACATGGAAGGCCTGGCCAACCTGCTGTCGCAGCGCATCCCTAACTACCGCAACCTGATGAACAGCTACTCGGCACTGGCCGCGAAATAACCACGCAATAACTTTGTGGGAGCAAGCCCGCTCCCACATTTTGATCTTCATGCATTCAACGCTTCTGCATCCAACTCAAAAACCCACCCTTTTTGATCGGCACCGGCTTGGTCATCAGTGCCAATCGGCTGTTCTGCGTGCGCACCGCCTGCAACTTGTTCAATGCCCGGCCCACTTCCACGCGTTGCTCCATGGCACTGCGCACCAGCGCCTTGTCGATGCGGTAGATGACGCACGAGGTCAGGGTGGTGAAGGTAGCCTGGGAAGGGGTGTCGCCGAGGATGCTTTGTTCACCCATCACTTCACTGGGGCCCATGCGCCCGGCTTCGGTGTCTGCGTTGCCGTCCGGCACGGTTGCACTGACCACACCGGTGGCGATCACCATCAGGCTGTTCGGTATTTCGTCCAGTCCCAAGACCACCTGGCCAGCCGCGTATTGTTGCGCCACCATGGACTGGGCCATCTGGTCGCGTTCGTCGTCGCTCAGCGAACGGAAGATTTTCACTTCATCCAGCAGCGCCCGTGCGCGAGTCGCCGGTTCGATCACGCCATCGAGCCTGCGGGAAATACCGGCGGCCTCAAGGTGCCGGTGCGCCAGGTCGAACAGTTGATTGCGCACTTCGCTTTTGTTGCCCAGCTCGGCGATAAAACCGCTGATCACGTATTCGGACATGGTTTCGCCAGCTTCCTTGAGCACGGCTTTTGGTGCCGGATTGGCCAGCAAACGGCTGCTGCCGCGCAGCGTGCGCTCCAGGGCATCCAGAACCCTGCGTGGACGAATGTTGTTGGGTACCTGGATGCTGATCGACACGCCGAACATGTTGTTGGGCCGGCTCAGGTTGACGATCTTCGCCTTGGCCGCCACCGAGTTCGGAACGACGGCGGTCGTGCCGGCGCCGGTCAGCAGGTGCGTGGCGCGCCAGTCGATGTCGACCACCTTGCCCTCCACACCGTCGATGACGACCCAGTCATCGACCTGATAGGGCTTGGTGGTGTTGAGCACGATGCCGGAAAACACGTCGCTCAAGGTGCTTTGCAGCGCAAGACCGACGACGATTGCCACGATCCCGGAAGTCGCCAGCAAACCCTTGACCGGCAGCTCCAGCACATAACCGGCAGCGGCGACGATCGCGGCGAGAAACACCAGCGCCCCGATCACGTCCTGCAGCAAGCGCCCGCTATGCCCGATGCGGCGCATCAGCACCAGGCCGATGACTTCGGTCAATACCCGTGCGGCGTACAACCACCAGAGAATTCCCAATGCGGTAGCGCCCAGTTGCGCCACACGATCATCAGCGAACAACGGCGCCTGCAAAGGATTGACGCCGGCATTGATGCTGATCGCGCTGAACAACATGAACAGCACCAGGCGCACCGCCACCCGCGTCACGCGATGCTTGAAAGGCGCGAGGTGCCAGAGCACGGTGTCGATGAGCAGGAGCAGGGCACTGAGGGTCAGCAGGTGGTTGGTGAGGAAGGACATGGGGACGCTCCGCAAGGCAGGGACAGGAACCGGAACCCTGTAGGAGCAGCCGGTCGACGCTCGAATGCTCGCGATGGAGGCCCAGACACCGCGGGCATTCAGACAGCCCGCGTCATCGTTCACGTCCATCGCGAGCTTGCTCGCTCCTACAGAGGGTGATTGGCGGATTTACTTCAGGTGTTCTTTGAGCTCCAACGCCGCCTGGCGCACCGCCGCTTTCACTTCCGGAATCTGGCTCAGCGGATTGAGCAGGCCGAAGTCGTGGATCATGCCGTTGTAGCGCACTGCGGTGACCGGCACACCGGCCGCATCCAGATGGCGGGCGTAGGCTTCGCCTTCGTCACGCAACACGTCGAACTCAGCGGTCTGCACCAGCGCGGCGGGCAAGCCCTTGAGCTGTTCAGCGCTGGCCTGCAACGGCGAGGCATGGATCTGCGCACGCTCGGCCTTGTCGGTGGTGTAGTTGTCCCAGAACCATTTCATCATGCCTTTGGTCAGGAAGTGGCCTTCGGCAAATTGCTGGTACGAACCGGTTTCGAACTGTGCATCGGTCACGGGCCACATCAGCAACTGGAAGCGCAGGGCCGGGGCTTTCTGTCCCTTGGCCATCAAGGCCACGACTGCCGCCATGTTGCCGCCGACGCTGTTGCCGGCCACTGCCAGGCGTTTACCGTCGACACCGATCTCCTTGCCGTGTTCGGCCACCCAGCGGGTCGCCGCATACGCCTGATTGATCGCGGTCGGGTATTGGGCTTCTGGCGATGGCGTGTAGTTGACGTACACCGCGACGGCACCGGAGTCGACCACCAGGTCATGGATCAGGCGCTGGTGAGTCGGGTAGTCGCCCAGCACCCAGCCGCCACCGTGGAAGAACATGAACACCGGCAACTCGCCCTTGACCTTGGCCGGGCGCACGATTTTCAGGTCGATGGTCTGGCCGTCGACCTTGATCGCACGGTCGCTGACTTCAACACCCGACAGGTCCACTTTCACAGAGTTCTGCGCACCGGTCAGCACCGCACGGGCGTCTTTCGGGCTCAGTTGCTCAAGCGGCTTGCCACCACCGGCAGCGAGGGCTTCGAGGAAGGCCTGGGTGTTGTGTTCGACACCTGGGCTGCCTGCGGCGAACGCATTGCCGACAGCGAGGGAGAGGAGGGAAGCGGTCAGGGTTTTTTTGATGATCTTCATGGGGCAATTCCTTTTTGATTAATTAGAAGTTCGTTACCTGAGGGTCAGGGCTGCTGGCTCTGCGGTTCAGGCCTCAGCAACACCGTGGACACAGATTAATAAGTCGCCGCAAAAGGAAAAAGCGGCTATAAAGCGTTTAACTGTCAACCAGAGAGTGACAATGAACCCGTTCGAAGACATGCGTATTTTTTGCCAGGTCATGGACTCCGGAAGCTTCACGGCGGCGGCCGATCAATTGGGCCTGTCCAAACAGTTCGTCAGCCGGCGCCTGATGCAGCTCGAAGAGCGCCTGGGCGTGCGCCTGCTCAACCGCTCGACGCGGCGACTGGACGTGACGCCTTTGGGCCAGAGTTATTACGAGTCGGCCATGCGCTTGCTCGGTGAGGTCGAGCAGGTGGAGCAGGGCATTGCGGGCCAGACGACCGAGCCGCGCGGCAGCATCCGCTTGAGTGCGCCGCTGTCGTTTGCCGTGGCGCATTTGGGTTGCCTGCTGCCGCTGTTTTTGCAGCGCTATCGCGATGTCACGGTTGACGTGGACTTGAGTGACCGGCCGGTGGATCTGCTGGGCGAGGGGTATGACCTGGCGTTGCGTATCGGCGTGCTCGAAGACTCGACGCTGATTGCCCGGCGCATTGCCGTCATCCAGCGGGTGTACTGTGCAAGCCCCGCCTACCTGGCCGAGCGCGGTACGCCACTCAAGCCCGAGGACTTGCACAACCACGACTGCCTGCCCTACGGCCACGGCCGCCAGGTGCAATGGCGCTTTGCCGGACCGGGCAAACCGCTGACGGTCAATGTCGCCGGGCGCATGCGCGTCAACAACGGTGAATTGCTCAGGGACGCCGCCTTGGCCGGGATGGGGATTGCTTATTTGCCGACGTTTATCGTCGGGGCGGCGTTGAAGGATGAACGGTTGGTGCCGGTGCTGGAGGACTATCAGCCCGAGCCGCTCGTGTTGTCGGCAGTTTACCCGCAGCATCGCCAGAGTTCGCGCCCGGTGCAGGCGCTGATCGAGTTTTTGCGGGAGCGGTTGGATGGGGTGGAGGGAGGCCTGTAGGGTTCACTCGGCCCCTGTGGCAGCGGGCTTGCCCGCGATTGCGGTGTGTCAGGCGACTTCTCTATCGACTGGCACGGCCCCATCGCGAGCAAGCCCGCTCCCACAGGTTGTGTAACTCACAAGGTCTATGGGTGTTGTTGGATCACTCTCGGTCAGGACCGTTTGTCATCACCCGGCTCGCCACCGACGTGTACGCCGTGGTCGTCGCCGATCTCGCCGGAGCGATGTACACCGTGGTCATCGCCGATTTCTCCTGAGCGATGTACGCCATGATCATCACCGGGCTCGGAGTGGGTGCCACTGCGACCCGATGAGGCCGTGTTGCCGGAATGCCCAGAATCGTTGCCTCTGCCGCTATTGCCACTGTGGTCGCCACCATGGCTGCTGCCGCTGTTGCCGCTGCCATGATCACCGCCGTGACTGCCACCGCTGCCGCCACTGCCGCCACCGCCTCCATTTCCACCGCCACCGCCGCCAGATCCACCTCCGCCACCACCACCGGATCCTCCGCCACCTCCATGGCCGCCGCCACCGCCGCCACTTCCGCCACTTCCGCCATCCTTGGCCTGTGCGCTGGATACGCTGGACAGGCTGTCCGGGATCAACACGGTAGACGCCGACAAGACCGCGCCAATCGCTACTGCCAACAAGAGTCTGTTGATATGCATGTCGTTCTCCGTTTTCTGTTTCGGGTTTGAACGTCTGTGCTGCTTGATTCAATGGGTGAACACCTCACCCTGCGTATTTATTCGCAGGGTCAGTGAATGCTTGAGGCCAATTCGAAGATCGGCATGTACATCAGGATCACGATGACTCCGATCAACAGTCCGATGAACGTCATCAGCAGAGGCTCGAACAACCGCACGAACCACTCGATCCATCGGCTGATTTCCTCGTCGTAGAAATCGGCGCTGCGCTCCATCATCTGCCCCAGGTTCCCGGACTGCTCGCCGGCCCGCAGCAGGCGCAGCGAGACCGGCGTGACCAGTTGGTTGAGCTCCAGCGCGGCTGAAAGCGACTGGCCCTCACGCACCCGTTCGCAGGCCTGATCCAGGCGCGTGCGGGAGGCGACTGTGAGCAGGTTGCGAACCATGCCCATGGCCGTGACGAGCGGTATACCGCCTTGCAGCAAAATCCCCAGCGAGCGATAAAAACGCGCCAGTTCGTACATGACGATGCGCTGATGGACTGCCGGCAGTCTTTCGATCAAACGGTCCACGCCCCGACGAAAGGTCGGTTGTCGTTGCAGGAAGGTGAGGGTGCCAATGATCGCCGCAAGGCCACCGAAGAACTCCATTTGATGCGCATGGAGGAACATGCCACTGCTCATCAGGATCTGCGACAGCCACGGCAGGTCCGAGCCCAGGCCCTCGAATACCAGGCTGAAGCGCGGCACCACATAGCCCATCAGGAACAGCACCACGCCACCGCCCACCACCAGCAACAACAGCGGGTAGATCGACGCGCTGACGATCTTCTGCCGCACCTCGTCCATGCGTTGGCGATAGCTGACATAACGCCCCAGAGCCTCGCCGACGGCGCCGGTCTTTTCGCTCGATTGCACCAGCGCCACGTACAGCGGCGGGAACACCGCCGACAACTGCCCCAAGGCCTGGGAGAACGATTTGCCTTCATACAGCAGGCGTACCAGTTCACTCAGGGTCTTGCGGGCCTGCGGCGCACTTTCCTTTTCCGCGAGGCTCTCCAATGCATCGATCAACGGCAGGCCGGCATTGAGCAGGGTGGTCAGTTCCTGGCTGAACAGCACCAGATTGAACGCTTCGCGCTTTTGCAGGCGCAACGCCCGCCAGTGGCGCTCGGCGTGCAGGCTGACTACCCGCAGGCCCTGGTCTTCGACCATGCGTCGCGCTTCGCTGTCACCCTGGGCCTCGATGCTCATCGACACCACGCCAGCCTTGCCCACCGCCTTGAGATGGAAACGCATGCGCACCTCCGGTCATTGCCAACTGGTGATTTCGGCGTTTTCGCCGTCGCCACCAGGCTGCCCGTCCTTGCCCATGGACAGCAGGTCGTATTCGGCGTTTTCACCGGGGTAACGGTAGGTGTAGCTGCGGCCCCACGGGTCCATGGGCAGTTTTTTCTGCAAGTACGGGCCGGTCCAGCGGGTTTCGTCGCTGGGCGCAGTCACCAGCGCCTGCAAACCCTGTTCGGTCGACGGGTAGTGGCCAACCTCCAGGCGGTAAAGGTCCAGGGCTTTGCCCAAACCTTCGATCTGCGCCTTGGCCACTTTCACTTCGGAGCGGCCGAGCTGGGCGAAATATTTGGGTGCGACGATGCCGGCCAACAACCCGAGCACCACCAGCACCACCAACAATTCGAGCAGGGTGAACCCGCGTTGAGTTCGCGTTGAACGCGGGGCGAAACACAGTGGCTGTTTCATGATGACCTCACAGAGTCGGCAGAAGGGTCGCCACAGCCCCTCATGCAATTGCCATGCTCACCCCCGGACATCCTCGCGCAACCCTTGATTCACGGGCCTCCACGCAATCGGCACAGTGCTTGCGTATGCCTGATTTACCACCGGCCATTGGGGCATTACCCCCATTTTTCGGGGTCGGTCAGGGGAGAAGAATAATGAAAACACTCACCGCGGGATTGCTCGGCTGTGTGCTGCTGGCAGGTGCCGCCCAGGCCGATGTCTTCGTTTCCGTGGACGCCAAGGGCAGCTACGTTCTGTCCAACGTCCACCGCCCGGGTCGGACCTACGAACGGGTGATTCGCGAGCCATCGTCCTCGCTGGTCAGCCTCGATCAGCAACCGCAGATGATTGCCCGGCAGCCCTATGCCGAGTGGGTGTCGGCGGCGGCCACGGCCAATCATTTGCCGGCGGCGCTGGTTCATGCGGTGATCCAGGCTGAGTCCGCCTACGACCCCAGCGCACGGTCGGCGAAGGGGCGGGAGGGCTGATGCAGTTGATGCCCGACACCGCGCGGGAGATGGGCGTGAGCAACGTCTACGATCCCCAGGCCAACATCCAGGGCGGGACCAAATACCTCAAGCGCCTGCTGACCCTGTTCGACAATGACATCGCCCTCGCCGTGGCCGCCTACAACGCCGGGCCGCAAGCGGTGCTGAGCCGGGGAGGGGTGATTCCACCGTTCGCCGAAACCCAGCGTTATGTCCCCAGTGTGCTGCGCCAGTACCGCCGTTTGCAGGGGCTGGCAGCGGACGCGCCGTTGTAAACCGGGGGTGCCCCAGTTCTGGGGCATAAGCCCCTGATCCCCAAACACACCCCGTCTCCTGTGGGAGCGGGCTTGCCCGCGATAGCGTTGGATCTGCCCATCATTTGTTGCCTGACACTCCGCCATCGCGGGCAAGCCCGCTCCCACAGTGGATCACTCGGAGCAATCTGCCATCAACCCGAAATGTGGGGGAAATGGGTGGGGGATTTCCCCCCACTTATCAAGTCGTTATCGCAACAGACTGAAAAATAACAAAAATATTTATGGCATGCGGATTGCTCAAAGGGATTTGTCGAGAACCATTCCCTGTGAAACCCCACAGCGAGGACCGTGATCATGACCGGTATCCCCCACGCTCATCACCTGGTTAACCTATTGCTGTTTCTTGCGCCGCTGTTCGGCGTCGAACTCGCCGAAGCCGCTGCACGCTGCGAACGCAACCTGGTGGCGAACGTCGTGGCGCTGGATCAACCGCTCATGTTCAACCGCCTTGGCGCCCAGAACGTCAACGGCATGATCTACGCCCTGCGCCGGGATGTGGTCGACGACAACGAAGTGTCGTTGGCCCAGGGCGGCGCGGCGGTGCCGGGCAAGGTGACGTTGCGGCCGGACAAGCGTCCGCGGCCGCTGGTGTTGCGCGTGGCGGCAGGCGACTGCCTGACCGTCAATCTGCAGAACCTGTTGGCCTATCAGGCCAACCCCGGTTCCCATGAGGATGGCGAGCAAGAGGGCGAGGAGGAAGGGGGCGTCGCAGGCGGCAACCTCGACCCCTTCAAGGTCGACGAGCAGGTCGCCGACCGTCACGTCGGTTTCCAGGTCAACGGCCTGCAAGCGGTGAACAGCGTCGACGACATCTCGTCGTTCACCGGACGCAACGCCAACACCCTGATCCCCCCAGGTGCCAGCCGTTCCTACACTCTTTACGCCGAGCGTGAAGGGGTGTTCGCCGTCAGCAGCCGTGGCGCGACCTTCGGTGGCGAAGGTGCGGCGGGCAACGTCGCCAACGGCCTGTTCGGCCAGGTTGCAGTGGTGCCCAAGGGTGGTCGCAGCTACCGCAACACGATCACCGAGGAAGAAATGCGCCTGGCCAGCACTGGCCGCACGCCAGCCGGGCAGCCGATAGTCGATTATCAGGCCCGCTACCCGCAACGCGAGCCATGGATACGTGAAGGCAAGGCCGGCTCGCCGATCATCAACATGGTCGATGGCAACGAAATCATCTCCAGCGAAAGCGACGCCATTGTCATGGGCAGTAATGCCGACGGCAGCTTCCTGCCCGCCACCTACGCGCTGGAGTCAGTCGGTAAACGTAACCCGGCGCTGCCCAATCGCCTTGAGCCGTTCCGTGATTTCGCCTCGCAGTTCCAGGATGAAACGGCGGCGACCCAGGCGTTCCCCGCTTACTGGGCGGATCCGGTGATGGCCCACGTGCTGGAGCCGACCCGCGATTCGTTCATGATCAACTACGGCTCTGGCGGCATGGGGGCCGAAGTGGTCGCCAACCGTCTGGGCGTGGGGCCGATGCACGATTGCCTGTCCTGCGCTTATGAAGAATTCTTCCTCAGCTCCCACACCGTCGGTGATGTGGCGATGCTGGTGGACGTTCCGGCCAACGCCGGTCTGGAAGGCATCACGCCCGGCCAGACGCCGCGCGCCGACCAGGTCGGGGTCAAGGCGACCATGGCGCTGTATCCGTCGGAGCCTTCCAACGTCAACCACAGTTACATCGGTGACTTCGTCAAATTCCGCAACACCCACAACGGCCACGAGCAGCACATCTTCCACCTGCACGGGCACCAGTGGCTGTTCAACCCCAATGACGATAACTCCGATTACGTCGACGCCCAGGGCATCGGCCCAGGGGCCGGCTACACCTATGAAATCGCCAACGGCGGCTCGGGCAACCGCAACCGGGTAGCGGGCGACGCGATCTATCACTGCCACTTCTACCCGCACTTCGCCCAAGGCATGTGGGCCATGTGGCGGGTGCATGATGTGTTCGAAGAAGGCACCCAACTCGAAGTTTCGCAACAAGGTAACGACGGCTACCACAGCGAACCCTACGCATTGCGCCAGGGCAAACCGGCTGCGGGGGCGCGGGCCTTGCCCGATGGCGAGATCATCGCCGGCACGCCGATCCCGGCCGTGGTACCGCTGCCCGGCAAAGCGATGCCACCGATGCCCGGCAAGGTCGCGGTGGTGCCCAAAATCAGCGAAACCCTGGTCGCCGGCCATGACGACGATGATGAACATGAGGGCCAAGGCGATGGCGACGGCCAACACCACGGTGGTGGCGCCCAGGCCATCGGTTCCCTGGCCCTGGTTGACCGCAGCGAAGCCAACCGCAACGCTGACGGCACGCTGAAAAACCCTGGCTATCCCTTCTGGATCGGCGGCATGGAAAGTTCGGTTGGCCAACGTCCACCGACCCCACCGCTGGACATGCTCGACGCGGCCACGGCTCAAAGCCTGAAAGCCACAGGCAAAGCCCTATGGGCGAACCTCGACCCGAACCAGTCCGGCGGTTGGGACGGTGGCCTGGGGCGTCATTCCCTGGACGGTTTCTCCGCCGGTGGTGAAGCCCTGACGGTGACCACTTCGCTGGATTTTTCCAAGGAAGTGAAACGCGCCAAGCCGCTGTACCTGCCGGAAGAGGGCACCGAAGTCGAACAGGCGGCCATGGCCTTCCATGCGAAAAAGGAACACCCAAGCTTTGCCCTGCTGCCCGGCAACCAGATCGTGCCGCGTAACTTCCGCACCAACGGTGCCTTGCCGATAGCCGGTGCGCCGTACTACGAGCCGTGCATGGATGACCGGCAGAAGCGCCTGACCAGCAGCGCCGGCACCGGTGAGTTCGCCAGCGGCGAGCGGGTCGACGGCATGACATTTACCGGTTCCTCGACCTACACCGCCGACCGTCCACGTATCTATAAGGCGGCCAATATCCAGTTTGACGCGGTCTACAACAAAGTCGGCTACCACTTCCCCCAAGCGCGCATCCTGGCGCTGTGGGAAGACGCCTGGCCGGTGATCACCAAGCAGCGTCCACCAGAGCCGCTGGTGATGCGCATGAACACCTTCGACTGCGTGCAGTACCAGCAAACCAACCTGGTGCCCGCCACCTACGAGATGGACGACTATCAGGTGCGCACGCCTACCGACGTGATCGGCCAGCACATCCACCTGCCCAAATGGGACCTGACCTCAGCTGATGGTTCGGCCAACGGCTGGAACTACGAGGACGGCGTGCTCTCCCCAGGTGCAGTTCAGGAGCGCATCCACGCCATTCGCGAATTCAACCAGTGCGAAGGCACCGATCCGCGAGACGGTACACCGGCCTGCCCGAAAGCCAAGAACCATCCATTCTTCGGCCAATACGGCCGGGCAGACTGGGTCGGGGCGCGCACGGCGATGCAACGCTGGTTCGTCGATCCGGTGATCAACACCAAGGGCGTTGACCGTGGCTTGGGCACCATCTTCACCCACGACCACCTGGGCCCATCGACTCACCAGCAGATCGGTCTTTACGCCACCGTATTGGCTGAACCAGCCGGCTCCACCTGGTTCCATGCCGAAACTGGCGAACCGTTGTACAGCGGCGCGCGCCAGGACGGCGGGCCAACCTCGTGGCAAGCGGTGATCAACACGGGTGATCTGGACGGCGACGGCAAGAACGACAGCTTCCGCGAGTTCTTCCTGGAGTACAGCGACTTCCAGCACGCCTATGAAGCGGGTGTGTATGTGGGCGCCGGCCCTAACGGCGTGCCCAATCCGCAAGCCTTCCCGGCCACCGCGGACAGCTTCCGCTACGCCATCAACCCACCGGTGCGCAATAACGCCAGCACCTTGCTCGATGGCATGCTCGAAGTGCAGGGCGGCATGGTGCCTGGTTGCCCGACCCGGCCGTGCCCACAGGCAATCTCGGTGGATGACCCTGGCATGTTCGTCGTCAACTACCGTAACGAACCGCTGGCCCTGCGCGTGTACGACCCGAACAAGGTCGGCCCGGACGGCAAGCGCGGCATGCAGGCCGATGGCCTGGGCGGCGACCTGGCGTATGCCATGCAAAGCCGTACCGACCGTGCAATCCCGGCGATGAACCTGGCACCGAACCTGATCACCGCGGCCACCGGCCCAACCGGTGGCACCACCTTGTTCCCGCCCCACATCAACAAGGGCGGCGCGGAAGCGGGTGACCCGTTCACGCCGATGCTGCGCACCTACACCGGTGACAACGTGCGGTTGCGGGTGCATGCCGGTGGTCACGAGGAGGAGCACAACGTCACGTTGCACGGGGTTAAATGGCTGCAGAGCGGTTCCGGCTTCGGCAACAGCTCCAACTCCGGCTGGCGTGCGTCGCAGATGATCGGCATCTCCGAGCAAATGGGCTTTATCGCACCGGTTTCGATGCTCTCAAGCTCGGCGGCGACCACGGGTGACTACCTGTACTCGATGGACGCCTCGATCGAAGGCTACTGGAGCGGCATCTGGGGCGTGATGCGCAACTACACCGCACAACGCAACGACCTGTTCGCCATCCCCAACAACGCCAAACCGACCGGCATGCGCAACACCGTGGCGTTCGACGGCGTGTGCCCACGGATCGGCGCCAACCCCAACGGCATCGGCACCCGGCCAACCCCGCAGCGCAACTATGAAGTGGTCGCGGCACTGGCCAATGACATCCTCACCAACCCGCTGGGCCTGACCATTGGCGACCCGGCAGGCCTGGGCATGCACGTGGGGGGGCCGTTGAACCCGGCGGGCGGCACCCTGGTGTTCAACTCGCGCACGGTGAGCATTCCACAGGTCACCGTGACCGATCCCGAAGACGGTGAAACCATCACCATCGGCGGACAGAGCGGGCCGCTGCATGACCCGACCGCGATCCTCTACGTGCGCAAGGCTGATCTCGACATCACCACCGGCAAGCTCAAACCCGGTGTGCCCGTCGAACCGCTGGTGCTGCGCGCGGCGGCCGGTGATTGCATCAACATCACCCTGGAGAACCGCCTGCCAAGCGTGATGCCGGACCTGACCCAGACGGCGGTGATGCAAGGCATGGTCAAGCGCGACCGCAACAGCGGCACTGGCTCGACCACCTTCAGCAACAACCTGATGCGGCCATCGAGCCACGTGGGTCTGCATGCGCAGTTGCTGGCGTACGACATCACCAAATCCGACGGCACCAATGTTGGCGCCAACCCGATCCAGACCGTGCCACCGCGCGTCGGCAACAGCGGCGCGTACCCGACCCGTACCTATCAGTACTACGCCGGGCACCTGGAGCGTGAAGGCAAACCGATCACCCAACTGGGGCGCAACGTCGACAACATCAATGCCACGGCGATCGAGTTCGGCGGCTTGAACTTCACACCGGCGGACGTGATCAAGCAAGGCCAGAAAGGCCTGGCCGCAGCGATGAGTATCGTGCCGATGGGCGCCACCTGGGTCGAGGATGCACGCAAGGTCAATGCGACGGTGACCGCGCCTGGCCAAACCAGCTACCGCGACTTCGCGATGGTCTGGCAGAAGGCGCTGAACATGCGCTGGGCCAACGGGCGGCCCGTGGAAGGGATTGCGGCGGAAGGGTTCGGCGTGCCGACCGACCCGCAGGACAACTCCAGCATGGCCATCAACTATAGGACCGAGCCGCTGTGGTACCGCTTTGGCCTGGCACCGGATGCACCGTTCGGTCACGCGCAGGGTGCCGGTTATGGCGACATGACCAACGCGCACATGGCCTACAGCAATGCGCTGGTGGGAGGCGATCCGCAGACGCCGGTGCTGTACGCCAAACCGGGGCAACCGTTCAGGACCCACATCCTGATGCCAACCGGCGGCAGTCGCGGCACCACCTTCCAGCTGGACGGGCATGTCTGGTCGGCCAACCCATTCCTGTCGGAGAAGAGCGATACCGGTGGCTATCCGATGGGTGCTCCGGGCGTGGGCTCGGTGAAGTTCGGCTACAACCCGATGTCGATGTACATCGGAGCCCACGAAAGCATCCTGCCGGCGGCGCACTTCAGCTTCATGTTGCCGAGTGCCGGGGGTGTCAACGCGGTACCGGGGGATTACCTGTTCCGCGACTACGGCGCCTTCGGGAACATTTCCGGGTTGTGGGGATTGCTGCGGGTGACCAATGAGCCGGAACCGGCACCGTAGGAGGAACCTGTAGGAGCGAGCTTGCTCGCGATGGCGGAGTGTCAGGCATTGGAATGTTGAAGGTGCCGTCCTCATCGCGGGCAAGCCCGCTCCTACAGGGGATCGGGGTTGGCGGGTTTACCAGGGGAAAACAACAATGAACAAGACCATCTCAATCACCGCAGGCACGCTGATCATCGGGTTGGCCGTGATCTGGCTGAGCGTCTGGCGCACCACGCCGCCGACCCTGCTCAGCGACGTTGCCTTGCCCAGCACCTGGGGCGACCAGACACTGGAGCGCGACGGCGTATCGGTTTCGCTGCAAATGCGGCCGCTGGCCGAGGACGGTGTGCTGCGCGAAGGGGAGTTCGCCGACGTGCTGTTTCGCATCACCGACAAGGCGTCTGGGCAACCGCTGGCGGGGGTGGCTCCCGGTGCCTGGCTCGATCCCGAGGCGATGGCCGCCGATCAGGCCCAGGGCCGTGACAGGAGTTGCAAGTCACGGGTCGGGGTGTTCCTCAAATCCAACATCGGCGCGCGGCCGGTGCTCGACCTCAACAGCTATTTCCTGCTGGTGATGAATCACGATGCCAGCGTCATGGTGGTAGACCCGTCGGTTTCGGTGGGTGGCATCACCAGCACCATGGCGCGCATCGACATCAAGCAACCGCCGATGGACTGGGTCACGCCAAAGGACAACAAACGGGTGTTCGTGTCGATGCCGGCGGCCAATGAAGTGGCGGTGATCGACAGTGAGCAGTTCAAGGTGCGCGAGTCGATCGCAGCCGGCAGCAACCCGGTGCGCGTGGCCCTGCAACCGGATGAACGCCTGCTGTGGGTCGGCAACAACGCCCCATCCGCCGAGCAGTCAGGGGTGACGGTGATCGACACCCGCAGCCTCAAGACGCTCAAGCACCTGGCCACCGGCGGCGGACACCACGAAATGGCCTTCAGCAAGGACAGCCGCTTCGCCTTCGTCACCAACCGCGACGACGGCACCCTGAGCATTATCGACATCGCCAGCCTGACCCTGATCAAACAGCTCAAGACCGGCTCGCACCCATTGTCGGTGGTGTATTCGCCGCTGTCTGACGCCGCCTATGTCGCCGATGGCCAGGACGGCACGGTGACCGTGGTGGACGCCCAGACCCAGTCGGTGCGGCGAGTGATCGCGTTGAAACAGGGCCTCGGCCCGATGGGCTTCAGTGCCGATGGCCGCTTTGGCATCGTCCTCAACACCCTGGAGAACCAGGCCTCGGTAATCGACGCCGCCACCGACGCGCTGATCCACGACCTGGACGTTTCCGCCGAGCCCTATCAAGTGGTGTTCACCAAGGCCTATGCCTACGTGCGCGGCCTGGCGTCGTCGAAAGTGACGATGATCAACCTGGCAACGCTGGGCGAAGGGCGCAAGCCAATCACCCAGGGTTTCGAGGCCGGGACCAAACCCCCGCGCCTGGCCGGTGACCTGCCGCTGGCGTCGAGCCTGGCCGTGTCGCGCGATGACAACGCGGTGTTCGTGGTCAACCCGGTGGACAACACCACCTACTTCTACGCCGAAGGCATGAACGCGCCGATGTCCGGTTACCCCAATCGCGGGCAATTGGCGCGGGCGGCGCTGGTGATCGATCGCAGCCTGCGTGAAGTCGAGCCAGGCTTGTACAGCTCAAGGATCAAGCTGCCGCCGGCGGGGCGCTTCGACGTGGCGTTCCTGCTCAACCAGCCCAACATCGTCCATTGCTTCAGCACCGTGATCGAGCCCGACAACAGCACCGCGCAACATACCGGGGTGCCGAAGGTGGAGTTCCTGCTCGATAAATCCACCGCATCCCTGGGCAAGCCGTACACCGTGCGCTTGCGCATTGTCCAGGGCAAACAGAAGACCGTGCGCAGCGGCATCAACGACGTGCAGGTGCGCTACTTCCTGGCGCCGAGTTCGCGACCACAACTCGTTTCAGCCCGGGACGTCGGCAACGGCGTCTACGAAGCCCCGGTCACTCTGGACCGCCAGGGTGCCTGGTACCTGCATGTCCGCGCGCCGTCCCTTGGCGCCGGTTTTGGTGATCAAACGTTTGCCAGTGTCCGGGTAATGCCCGACGCCGCTCATTGAAGAGGACATCGACATGAATCGATTTACACCGTGTGGACTGCTGACACTTTGTCTGTTGGCATGTGGCATCGGCCAGGCCATGGCGCACTCGACGGGCGAGCATGCCGGGCACGACATGCCGGCCAAAAGCGCCAGCTCGGAAAGCACCCAGGTCAGGTTCGCCGACGTGGCGCTGGTGGACCAGAACGGCAAGAGCGTGCGGCTGGAGAAGGACCTGGTCAGCAACAAGATCGTGGTCATGAGCTTCATCTACACCAGTTGCTCCACGGTATGCCCGGTGGTCTCCTCGATCATGGGCAAGGTGCAGCAGCAGTTGGGCGGCCGGGTCGGCAAGGAGGTACAACTGGTGTCGATCAGCATCGACCCGCAGCGCGACGACGCCAAGCGCCTGAACGACTACGCCCGCGCTTTCCAGAAGGGGCCGGGTTGGAGCTGGCTCACCGGCTCGCCGCAGTCGGTCAACGAAACCCTCAAAGGGCTGGGCAGTTTCAGCGGTGACTTCAAGAGCCATCAGCCGTTGATCCTGGTCGGTGACGGCAACAGTCGGCACTGGACACGCTACTACGGCTTTACCGACCCGGCCGTGCTGACCCGCGAAGTGGAAAAAATCAGCGGTCAGCGCAACGCCCATGCCAAACACACCGCCATTGCCAGCACGGAGCAACAGCCATGAGAGTCATCGACTGGATCAGCCTGACGGTGTGTTTCTGGATTTTCAGCGCAATGGCCTTCGCCCACGAAGACCATCAGCCGGCGACACCGACCGTCGCGGTGGCGCCACCGGCCACCGGTACCCGCGATGCCAAAACCTGGTTCACCGACACGCCGTTGCAGGACCAGAACGGCAATACCCTGCGCTTCTACAGCGATGCGCTGCACAACCGCGTGGTGCTGCTCAACGTGATTTTCACCAGTTGCAACGACGCCTGCCCGCTGATCACCCAGAAGCTCAAGGAAGTGCGAGAAGTGCTGGGCGACAAGGCAGACGACATCACCTTCATTTCCCTTACCAGTGATCCGCTGCGGGACACGCCAGCGGTGCTCAAGGCTTACACCTTGAAACAGGGCGTCGATGGGCCCCACTGGTTTTTTCTGACCGGCGACAAGGCGCAAATGGACCTTGTACTGAGCCGAATCGGCCAGATCGTGCCGACACCCGAGCAACACTCCACCCAACTGATCGTGGGGGATGTGGCCAACAAACGCTGGAGCAAGATCCGTCCCGATGCACCGCCCGCCGCCATTGCCCAGCGCTTGCAGTTGCTGACAATGCCCGTGGCCGGTCGCTGAGGGCGCGCCATGAAAACCCCCGTCATCCTCGGCCTGTTGATTTGCTGCGGCCTTGCCCTGAGCGCTCACGCGTTGCCGTTGACTCCCAGCGAAAATGCCGGCAAGCGGTTGTATCGCGAAGGGAAATCGGAGAGTGGCGAGCCGATCATGGCGCGGGTCGGGGCGGCGAACATGGTGCTGCCGGCCACGAGCCTGCCATGTGCCAATTGTCATGGCGCCGATGGTCTGGGTCGGCCCGAGGGCGGCGTGCGACCGCCGGACCTGAGCTGGTCCCGGCTGACCAGCAGCCATGGCCAGCAGCAGGTCAATGGCCGCGATTATCCGGCCTACACCGACCAAACGCTGGCGCGGGCCGTGCAAGAGGGAAGGGACCCCGGCAACAATCGTCTCGACCTGGCGATGCCGCGCTTCGTGCTGTCGATGAGCGATCAGCGCAATCTGACTGCCTACCTCAAGCGCCTCGCCGAGGAGCGAGACCCCGGCCTGACCCCTGACAGCCTGCATCTGGGCACCTTGCTGCCGGGGGCCGGCCTGCTGGCGGAGGAGGGCGCGACGGTGGCGGCGGTGCTCAACGGCAGCATCGCGCGGATCAACAAGGCGGGCGGCATACATGGTCGGCAGTTGCGCCTGACGATCCTCGACCCGGGGCCTGACCTGGCCAGTGCGGAGGCTGCGCTGGATCAACTGATTGACCAGGAACAGGTGTTCGCGCTGATTGCACCGCTGGCCCCGGCGCTCGATTCGCAACTCGTTGCACGCCTGGAAAAGGCCGGTATCCCGTTGATTGGCCCGGTGTCGTTGCAGGGCTCGGCGCAAACCAGTCGGCAGATTTTCGAACCCATGCCGGGGCTGCGCGAACAACTCTTCGCCCTGGCTGATTACGCCACCGACAGTTTGCGCGTGCTTCAAGGCCCGACGCTGATCACCTACCCCGACGAGTCCGGCCAGCAGCAGGCGGCGCAAAATCTCGGCCAATACCTGCACCAGCGCGGCTGGCAGAACGTCAGCGTCAACCCCTACGGCCCGACGCAAGACCAACTGCCGCTGGGGTCGCGCTCGGTGTTCTACCTGGGCTGCGGCGAGGACTTCACCCGGTTTGCCGCGCGCCTGGAAACGGCAGGGCAGGTGCCTTACCTCTTCGCTACCTCGAATCAGGTGGCAGGCGACCTGCTGCAAGTGCCCAGCGGTTTTTCCCGCCGCGTGTTCCTGTCCTATCCATTCGTACCCAGCGACTGGACCCAGGCCGGGCGCCTGGCCCTGACCCAGGTGCGCGAACAGCAGGGGCTCGGCGGCCAGCACGCGGTGCTGCAGGTCGGCGCATTCAGTTCGATGCTGTTGTTGAGCGAAGGCATGAAGCAGGCGGGGCGCGATGCCAGCCGCGAAAAACTGATCAACGCACTCGAAGGCCTGCATGACTTCGACACCGGGCTGACCCCGCTGATCAGCTTCGGGCCCGGCCGGCGCCTGGGCTTGAGCGGTGCGCATATCGTCACCGTAGACCTGCCGGACCAGCGTTTTTACCTGGTTGCACCCTATAAGCCTGTGATGGCGACACCCTGAGCGGAGGCCTTGATCATGAAGTCCAGACTGCTGTTGATGGTCCTGACCTGTTGGTTGCCGGCGGTGTTGGCCAGCAATGGGCCCGCAGTGGCCAAGGTCAACGATCAGGAGATTTCGGCGCTGCGTTTCGAGCGTTATTTCGCCGAGTACCTGGAAGACCAGGGCCGGGCATTGGGCAGCATCCGTAATCCCAAGGCCTACAAACAACTGCGCCAGAAAGCGCTGGACGCTTTGATCGACCGCGAGCTGCTGTGGCAGGAGTCGATCAAGCGCGGGGTGGTCATCAGCGATGCCGCCGTGCAGCGCCAGGTTGAGCAGATGCGCGACGCCATGGGCGGAGCCGAGAAGTTCGCCCGCCGCCTGGAGGACGCCGGTTTCGACGAGGCCGGATTTGCCGAGTACACCCGCCATGAACTCGCTGCGCAGCAAACGTTCGCGCAACTGACGCAGGTCGCCCCGCCTGACGAGACAGAGGTTCGTGCGTTCTTTGACGAACACCGCAGCGAAATGAGCCAGCCTGAGACCGTGCAGGCGCGTCACATCCTGATCAAGGTCGCACAGGGTGCCGATGCCACCGCAGTCGAAGCCGCACGACTACGCTTGGTAGAGATGAAGTCGCAAATCAGCCGGGGCGCGGACTTCGCCAGTGTGGCCCGTACCGGCTCCGAAGACGCCAGTGCCGGCGCCGGTGGCGAGCTGGGCTATTTCCCCCGTGGCCGCATGATGCCGACGTTCGAAACGGCCGCTTTTGCGCTCAGGCCTGGGCAAGTGAGTGAGCCGGTTCGCACTCCCCTCGGATGGCATTTGATTTATTTACAGAACCACTTGGAGGCGGCCGATGTCTCAGAATCGCAGGGGCTTGAAATGGTCAGGGCGTACCTTGCCCGACAGCGACAGGTCCAGGTTCGTCAACAGGTGCTTGCGCAGTTGCGCTCCAGCAATCGGATCCAAAGGATTGACGGCGACTGAGGATTGGCCCCCCAATAGTGGGGGAAAAGCTTCGGCGACCATTCGTGCGCTTCCCCGCCTTTGGGGGAAAGGGTGCTTGGACGAAAACATTATTCGAAGCAATTCAACGGGATACGGCGGTGAAATAACCGGCGCTCAGCCTGGCATGAAGTGTGCGTTAGCCCTATCAAGGCGCGCACTCCATCAGGCTCGGAAATCGGACCTGCGGTTTCAAGGAGTCCACCTTGTTAAACAAAGTACTGGTTGTTGAAGACGAACAGCTTCTTGCCCAAAACCTTAAGGATTACCTTCAGGTGCAGGAACTGGACGTTCGGATTGCCCATGACGGTGCGACGGGTATCGGCGAAGCCGAACAGTTTGCACCCGATGTGGTGGTGTTCGATTACCGCTTGCCTGATATGGAAGGTTTTGAAGCGCTCGAAGCGATCCGCCAGAACAGGAATTGTCATTTTGTGTTGATCACCGGGCACCCGACCGCCGAAGTCTGCGAACGGGCGCACCAACTGGGAGTCAGCCATATCCTGTTCAAGCCGTTTCCGATGGCGGAACTGGCCCGAGCGGTGTGCGACCTTCTGGGCATGCAGCGCGAACCCAACATGGCGGTAAGTACATCCGAAGGTTTTGTCGAACGACGCCAGAGCAGGAAAGAGAGTTTCCCGCTGCAGTTGTACGACGGCAGTTGGGTGCTGGTGGATCGCCGACGAAGTTCGACCTCCAAGGCACCAGACGACGAACAATTGCTCACCGGGGAATAGTGGCGCGACAAGCCGTTCCGGTCACACCGTAATTGCTCGCCGCGTCGACAGGGCTCAAGGGCCCCGGCGTTGGAGAGCAAGCCATGGACCGTCTATCCCTTGCCGTCGAACCGGCGCAGTTGGAATGCCCGCCATCGCGTTTTTCCAGTGAGCAACTGGCCCAGGCCCGGACGCTGTCCGCCAGTTCCGGCGAGCGGATGCTCGAAGCCCTCGGGGTGTTGTGCGAACTGGCACCCATGCCCTTCATCCAGCGCCTGGGCGCGACGCTGCATTACCCGGTGCTCGACACCGACACTCTGTTTTCGGCCACCCCGGTGTTCGACCGGGTCACCCTGGCCCAATGCCTCAAGCGCGAATTCATCCTGCTGCGCCACGATGAAGCGGTCATCGGCGTGTTTGCCGACCCCTTCGACACCGCACGCCTGGCCTGGATCGACGACTGCCTGCACGGCGCGCCGTTGTACCTGGTGCATGCCGACGACCTGAAAGCCTACCTGGCGCGCCACGAAGAGAGCTTCCACGCCGTGGAGTCGCTCAACGCCCAGGCCGATGCCAACACGGAAACCGACACCCTGCAAAGCTTGTCGCTGACCAGCATCAGCGAGGACGCGAGCGTTGTGGTGAAACTGGTCAACTCGACCCTGTACGACGCGCTGAAAATGCACGCCAGTGACATTCACCTGGGCACCACCGGCAGCGGCCTGGTGATCAAGTACCGCATCGACGGTGTGCTCAACAATATCAGCAAGATCCAGGGCAACGAGTTTGCCGAACAGGTGATTTCGCGGGTCAAGGTCATGGCTGAACTGGACATCGGCGAGAAGCGCGTGCCCCAGGACGGTCGTTTCAAGATCGGCATCAATGGCCGCCAGATCGACTTTCGGGTGTCGATCATGCCAAGCATCTTCGGCGAGGACGCGGTCCTGCGGGTGCTGGATAAACAGGACCTGGCCGACAAGGTCTGCGGCGTGCAGTTGCAGGCCCTGGGCTTCGAAGAGGAAACCCTGCGCCAACTGCGCCGCCTGGCGGCCGAGCCCTACGGCATGGTGCTGGTGACCGGACCGACCGGGAGCGGCAAGACCACCACGCTGTACGCGATGATCACCGAGATCAACCACGGCGTGGACAAGATCATCACCATCGAAGACCCGGTGGAGTACCAGTTGCCGGGCGTGCTGCAAATCCCGGTCAACGAAAAAAAGGGCCTGACCTTCGCCCGGGGCCTGCGCTCGATCCTGCGCCATGACCCGGACAAGATCATGGTCGGTGAAATCCGTGACCCGGACACCGCGCAGATCGCCGTGCAATCGGCGCTCACCGGGCACCTGGTATTTACCACCATCCACGCCAACAACGTGTTCGACGTGATCGGTCGTTTCACCCAGATGGAAATCGACCCCTACAGCCTGGTGTCCGCGCTCAATGCGGTGCTGGCGCAACGTTTGATTCGACTGGTTTGCAGCAGTTGCAGCAGCCCCTACATCCCCGGCGTTGAAGAGCTGGAAGCCTCCGGCCTCGATGAGCAGCAGGCGGCTCGCTACCACTTCGTGCAGGGCAAGGGTTGCGGGCATTGCCGTGGCACCGGCTATCGCGGACGCAGCGCTATCGCCGAGTTGCTGCACCTGGACGACGAGTTGCGGCAGATGATCGTCGAGCGCCAGCCGATTGCGAAAATCAAGGCCCACGCCTGCAAACGTGGCTTGCGCCTGTTGCGTGAGTCAGCCCTGGAACTGGTGCAACAAGGCCGGACCACTCTCGAGGAGATCAATCGTGTCACTTTTATCTCGTGAGCGTTATGTCGCCGTCATCGGCGCCAGTGGTGTCGGCCTCGGCCAGCGCCGAGGCAGCGAAACCCTGTGGCTGGGCAGCGTCGGGTTCATCGACGAAGGCTTCAAGGCATGGGCCGTGGCGCTGGACACCCTCGACCACCTGCTGGCGGACCACACCCGCGCCGGTGCCGAGTTGAGCGTCGTGGTTTCCGGGCACTTCAGCCGGTTCTGCCTGGTGCCCTGGAGCGAGCAGATCAGCAGCCCAAGCGAATTGCTCGGCTTTGCGCAACTGTGTTTCGAAGACCTCTACGGCGCGCCCAGCCAAGCCTGGAACCTGGTGATCTCGGCGGAACCGGCCGGCCATGACCGCATCGCCAGCGCCTTGCCCGAAGACCTGCTGACTCGGCTGCGCACCCTGGTCCGTGCCCGAGGCCTGCGCCTGCGTTCGGTGCAGCCCTATCTGATGGCGGCGTTCAATCATTTCGACAAAAGCCTGGCGGGTGGCGACTTCCTGTTCGTGGTCGCTGAACCGGTGCGCAGTGTGTTGCTGCTGCATCGCGAGCAGCGCTGGAGCTCGGTGCGCTCGGTGGGCAGCAGCGACAGCGACGCCGCGTTGACCGCACTGATCGCCCGTGAATGCCAGTTGCAGGCGTGCACGAGTGAGCGACCGCTGAGCGTCTATCTGCATGCCCCGGCCCGCGTCGACGTACAACCGGACTTGCCCGACGTGCAGTTGCGCACCCTCGAAGAAGGCCGGACACCCGTACGCGATTGCCTGTACGTCATGTCCCGGGCGGTGGCCTGAGATGCGCACTCTTAATCTGGATTTTCAACCACGCCGGCGCTCGGGTCCGTTGGGCTGGACCCTGCTGGTGCTGGGCGGCGTGCTGGCGCTGAGCTGCCTGGTGATCTCGCAGCACCTGGGTGAACAGGTCGAGCAACAGCAAGGCCATCTGCAAACCACCCAGCGCGTGCTGACCGGCGATAACGGAACCAGGGTCAGCCTGACCCCGGCCGAGACCCGAGAACAGGCGCAGAACCTGGCCGAGATGCGCAAGGTTTCGCAGCAGTTGCGCCGGCCCTGGGAAAGCCTGTTCGCCATGCTGGAGACCATGCCGCGCACCGACATCGCCTTGCTGACCCTGACCCCCGACGCGCGCAAGGGCCAGGTGCGGATCAGCGCCGAGGCGAAAGACCTGGAGGCGATGCTGGATTTCCACCGCAACCTTGAAGCCAGTGACGAGCTGTCCGATGTGTCACTGCTCAGCCACGAAATCGTGGCCAACGTGCCGGAACATCCGGTGCAATTCAACCTGTCGGCTACCTGGGAGATTGGCGATGCGAATCCCTAGACTGATCGTCCACGAATACCTGCACGGTCTGGGCGTTCCGGGCCTGGCCGGGGCGGTGTTGCTGCTATTGGCGCTGGGGTACGGCCTGCTGGGCCTGCTGCCGCACTGGCAGTCGTTGCAACAGCTCAGCGTGCAAACCCAGGAAGCGCGCGAGTATCTGGCCAGGGTCGAGGAGGGGGAGTATTGCGGCCCCAGTGGTGCCGCAACGGCAACTCGATGACTTTCGCAGCAAGCTGCCGGCGCAGCCCCAGGCCACTGTCGCCATCGACAGGATCTACGCGCTGGCAGCGCAGGAACGCATCACCCTGGCCCGTGGTGAATATTCCCTGGGCGTCGACCCCAAGACCCATCTGGCGCGCTACCAGATCCTGCTGCCGGTGCGGGGCAGCTACCCGCAACTTCGGCGCTTCCTGCACGCCTTGCTGGGCCAGTTGCCGGCAGTGGTGGTGGAGGACGTGGAGTTCCAGCGCAAGAAAATCGCTGACACCGACCTGACCGGACGGATCCGCCTGACCCTTTATCTGTCGAGGTCATGATGAATACCAAGCGCGCAGCAGGTTGGGCAGGTTTCCTGGGCGTCGCAGCGGCGCTGGCCTGGTTGCCCGGATACTGGATGCCGGCCGAGGAGGGCGATGAAACGCTCGCGGTGACCGCTACGACTGCCAGCGGCAATCCCCGTGTTGCCTCGCCGGACGCCACAGGCAAGCACAAAGCGGCGGTGATCAAGGACTTGAGCCCGGCGGGTGACCTGTTCACCGCCCGCACCTGGAAGGCCGCACCCACCCTGGCCAGTGTGGTCGAGCAGCCCGTCAACATGACCCCGGTGGTGCAGGCCCCCACTGTACCGCCGATGCCGTTCCAGTTCGTTGGCCGGCTGGATGACCGTTCCGATCTGCAGGTGTTTTTGCAGAGCGGCGAAAAATATGCGTCGTACGCAAAGGGGATGTGATCGACGACACCTGGCGGCTCGAAGGCATTACCGATGCCGAGCTGAACCTGGTCTACCTGCCGATGCATTTGTCCCAGACCTTGTCTGTGGGGAGCGCGCCATGAACACAATCCGTTCGCTGATGAGCCTTGGCCTTTACGTTGCGCTGGCCGCGTGCAGTTCCGCGCAAGTGGCCAACAAGGAAGCTGCCGACTTGATCGACCAAGGGCAGTACGAAGCCGGACTGGCGCGGATCCAGGAAGGGCTGCGGGAAAACCCACGTGACACCGAACTGCACATGGCGCTCAACACCCAGCGGGTCAAGGCCATCAACGCGTTGCTGACCGACGCCGACACCGATCGCGCCCGCCGTGACTTCGCCTCGGCCCGCACCAGCTACAGCCGGGTGTTGACCATTGAGCCGAACAATCGCCGCGCCCAGGACTCCCTGCGCCAGCTCGAATACCTGCGCAGCATGGACGAAAAACTTGAACTGGCCCGTGGCGATCTGCGTCGCGGCGACATTTACGGCGCCGACCGCCAGGTCAAACAGATCCTTGAGCTTGACCCGCAAAACGCCGCTGCCCTGGAACTGCAAGGCAACATCCGCCTGGTGCAGAGCCGCAACGTCATCCAGTACCCCCAGTTGCGCACTCGCCTGGATCGGCCGGTGACCCTGGAGTTTCGCGATGCCAATCTGAAAACCATTTTTGAAGTGCTGTCCCAGGTCGCCGGCCTCAATTTCATCTTCGACAAGGACCTGCGTCCGGACATGAAAGCCACGATCTTCGTGCGTGACGTGCGCATCGAGGACGCCGTGGAACTGCTGCTGCAACAGAACCAGTTGCACCAGAAAGTGGTGAACGAAAATACCCTGCTGATCTACCCGGACTCACCGCAGAAGCTCAAGGATTACCAGGAACTGGTGATGCGCACCTTCTACCTGACCAGCATTGACGCCAACACCGCGCTGAACATGGTCAAGACCATGCTCAAGACCCGCGATGTGTTCGTCGACGAACGCCTCAACACCTTGACCATGCGCGACACCGAGGACGCGATCCGCATGGCCGAAAAACTCCTGCAGTCCCAGGATCAGTCCAACCCTGAAGTGGTGCTTGAAGTGGAGGTGATGGAAGTCGCCACCCAACGGATTCTCGACCTCGGCCTGCAATGGCCCAACACCTTTGGCGTAATCAACAGCGACGGCTCGCCGGTGACTTTGCTCGATCAGCTCAAGGGCATCGACTCCAGCCGGATCACCATCAACCCGTCACCCCAGGCCAAGATCAACGCCCAGGACAACGACATCAACACCCTGGCCAGCCCGACCATCCGCGTGAGCAACCGCGAACAGGCTCGCATCCACATCGGCCAGCGTGTGCCGATCATCAGCGCCACCTCAGTGCCGTCCACCCAGGGACCGGTAATCACTGAAAGCGTGACTTACCTGGACGTCGGTCTGAAACTGGAAGTGCAGCCCACTGTGCACCTGAACAACGAAGTGGCGATCAAGATCGCCCTCGAAGTCAGTAACGCCACGCCTCTGGAACCGACCCGCCAGGGCACGATTCCGGTCCAGGTCGACACCCGCAACGCGCAGACCACCCTGCGTCTTCACGACGGCGAAACCCAGATTCTGGCCGGCCTGATGCGCAACGACCACGGCGCCACCGGCAACAAAATCCCGGGCCTGGGCGACATCCCGGGGCTGGGCCGGTTGTTCGGCAGCAACAAGGATAACGTCAGCAAATCCGAGCTGGTGCTGTCGATCACTCCACGCGTGGTGCGCAACCTGCCGTATCAGAGCCCATCGGACATGGAGTTCACCACTGGCACTGAAACCAGCATGCACATCCAGGCGCCGGATCGCGGCATGCAGACGACCGTGACCACAGGCCCCGCGGATCGACTCGACCGCCCCGTGGCAGCGACCTCGACCCAAGTCTTTATCGAGAAGCCTTGATCATGAACGCCTCGCAACGCGGTTTTACCCTGGTCGAAGTGGTGGTGACGCTGGCGCTGATCGGCATGCTCGCGAGCATGGCTGCGCCGCTGACCGAGACCGTGGTACGCCGTGGCAAGGAACAGGAGTTACGGTCCGCGCTGTATCAGATCCGCGATGCCATCGACGCCTACAAGCGTGCCTTTGACGCCGGCTATATCGAGAAGTCGCTGAACAGCAGCGGTTATCCGCCAAACCTCAAGGTACTGGTGGACGGCGTGCGCGATGTGCGCAGCGCCAAGGGCGCCAAGTTCTACTTCCTGCGCCGTATTCCCCGCGATCCGCTGGCCACGGTCAAACGCGACGATGAAGGTGGCTGGGGTGTGCGCAGCTATGACAGCTCGGCGCAGAACCCCCGCGAAGGCGAAGACATCTTTGATGTGTATTCGAAGGCCCGCGGCAAGGGTCTCAACGGCATTGCGTATCGGGAGTGGTGAATCATGCGTCGGCAGAAGGGTTTTACCTTGCTGGAACTGATGGTGGTCATGGCAATCATCGCCACCCTGATGACCATCGCCATGCCCCGTTATTTCAACAGCCTGGAAACCTCCAAGGAAACCACCTTGCGCCAGAGCCTGGCGGCGATGCGCGAAGCGTTGGATCACTACTACGGCGACACGGGGCGCTATCCCGACTCGCTTGATCAACTGGTGGAGCAGCGTTATCTGCGCAACCCGCCGATGGACCCGATTGCCGAGCGCAAGGACGTTTGGGTGCTGGTCGCGCCGCCGGATGGCGTGCAGGGCGGGGTCGCCGATATCAAAAGCGGTGCCACAGGGAGGGCGCGTGATGGCAGCCTTTATTCCGAGTGGTAAGCCTGCCGGCGAAAGCGGCTTCACGTACCTGGGCGTGTTGTTTCTGGTCATGGTAATGGGCATGGGCCTGGCCAGTGCCGCCGAGTTGTGGTCCACCGCGTCGCGTCGCGACCGCGAGCGCCAGTTGCTGTGGGTCGGCACCCAGTACGCCCAGGCCTTGCGCAGTTACTACCGATCCTCGCCTGGGCTGGCGCAGTACCCAAAAGCCCTTGAGGACCTGTTGCAGGACGAGCGTTTTCCCAACCCCAAGCATCATTTGCGGCAGCTCTACCCGGACCCGGTCACCGGTGGCGAATGGGTCCTGATGCGCGGTTTTGACGGGCGCATCACCGGCCTGACCAGCGCCTCCACGGACAAGCCGTTGAAGCAGGACAATTTCCCCACCCAGTGGTCGGACTTCGCGGGTATGGCGAGCTACAAGGACTGGCAGTTCGTCGCCGAGAAAGCCTTCCTCGACGGCGCAGCAGGCGCCGGCAAGGGCCAGGCCAAATCGCCACAGGGGTTGCAGCCATGAACCGGTTTTGCCTGGCGCTGATCATGATGCTGGCGAGTGCCGCCGCCCCGGCCGGCGAAGAAGACGAAATGATGGGCTTCATCGTCGATGACACGATCTCGCACATCGGCCACGACTTTTACTACTCGTTCAGTGAACGCCTGCGTGCCACCAGCCCGATGGATTTCAACCTGGTGGTGCGCGAACGACCTTCGGCGCGATGGGGCGCCCTGGTCACCGTGGAATTTCAGCAGCGCCTGGTTTACCGGCGGTTCCTGCCGCCGAACACCGTGGAACTCAAGGAAGAGGCGTACGACGCCGCCGACTGGGTACGCGGGCAGATCGTCCAGCGCAAGCTGGAAGCCATGTTGCAGGACACAACGGACCTTGAGAGGGACGAATTATGAAAACAACAAACTTCTCGCAACGTTCAGCGCTTTCACGGGCGGGCCTTTGCCTGCTCGGGCTTGCAGGTTGCAGCCTGGCGCACGCCACGGAACTGGTCTACACGCCCATCAACCCGTCGTTTGGCGGCAACCCATTGAACGGCACGTGGTTGCTCAACAATGCCCAGGCGCAGAACGACTACGACGATCCCGACTTGAAAAAACGCACTTCGGCAGCCGGCACATCGGCATTGGAGCGTTTCTCCAGCCAGTTGCAATCACGTCTGCTCGGGCAACTGCTGGACAACATCTCGGCGGGCAACACCGGAAGCCTGACCACCGACGCTTTCATCGTCAACGTCATCGACGACTCCGGGCAACTGACCATCGAGGTGACGGACAGGGCCACGGGTGAAGTCTCGGAAATCAAGGTGAGTGGCCTGGCCCCTTGATGGGGATGTGCTTGATGGGGAGTGATGGACATGAAAAAAATAATAGTGCTAGGGCTGATGTTGGCAGCATTACAAGGGTGCAGTCTGCGTGAGCCGACTGGCGCCGAACAGGACACCGAAACCCCGACGCTCACCCCAAGGGCGTCCACTTACTACGACCTGATCAACATGCCGCGCCCCAAGGGCAGGCTGATGGCGGTGGTGTATGGTTTCCGCGACCAGACCGGACAATACAAACCGACCCCGGCCAGCTCGTTTTCCACCAGCGTGACCCAGGGCGCGGCGAGCATGCTGATGGACGCGTTGCAGGCCAGCGGCTGGTTCGTGGTGCTCGAGCGCGAAGGGCTGCAGAACCTGTTGACCGAGCGCAAGATCATTCGCGCCTCGCAGAAAAGCCCAACACCCCGGTGAACATCCAGGCGGAACTGCCACCGTTGCAAGCGGCGAACATGATGCTCGAAGGCGGGATCATCGCCTACGACACCAACGTCAAGAGCGGCGGTGAAGGGGCGCGTTACCTGGGCATCGACATCTCCCGCGAATATCGCGTGGACCAGGTCACCGTCAACCTGCGCGCCGTGGACGTGCGCAGCGGCCAGGTGCTGGCGAACGTCATGACCAGCAAGACCATCTACTCGGTCGGCCGCAGTGCCGGAGTGTTCAAGTTCATCGAGTTCAAGAAACTGCTCGAAGCCGAAGTCGGCTATACCACCAACGAACCGGCGCAATTGTGTGTGCTGTCGGCGATTGAAGCGGCGGTGGGGCATTTGCTGGCCCAGGGGATCGAGCGGCATTTGTGGCAGGTGGCGGGGGACAACTCGGTGCAGAATGAAACGCTGGATCGGTACCTGACGCAGAACAAAGTCGTGCCCGAGGAAGAGGAATGAGCCCAATCCCCTGTGGGAGCGGGCTTGCCCGCGATGGCGGCTTTCGACCTAGTACATATCCATTTCTGCGGTAACGGCCGCTTATGGTTCCGCTCTTACCGCGGGTCACTTTGAGTCCCTGTAGGAGCGAGCTTGCTCGCGATGGTAGCCCAGGCACCGCGGGCATCCAGGCAGCCACCGTCATCGTTAACGACAATCGCGACGGTTCGACGCCTCGACAAGCTCGCTCCTACAGGACCCCCGGCACGTACAAAAAAGCCCGGCTGATTAGGCCGGGCTTCTTGTTGGGTGTTGCGCGGGGGCCATGCTTCATACGGCACGGCGTTCGATCAGACGATCCGAACCACCCTCAGCCACACGACGCTCGATCAGACGATCCGAACCACCTTCAGCCACACGACGCTCGATCAGACGATCCGAACCACCTTCAGCCACACGGCGTTCGATCAGACGATCCGAACCACCTTCAGCTACGCGGCGTTCGATCAGACGATCAGAGCCACCCTCGGCTACACGGCGTTCGATCAGACGGTCAGAGCCACCTTCAGCAACAACTGGCTGAGCAGAGGTAGCGGCAAAAGTGTTAACTGCGAAAACCGAGAATGCGATGCTGAGGAAGATTTGGCGTTTCATGATCGTGTGCTCCAAGGGGTGTTATTGGTTGGTATGGAGCTGATGTTACGCCGCACAATTTTTATGAGAACTTCATTCAAATGATGGTAACTATCGACGCCAATAATGCCCGCACCAACCACACCCCCCGTAGGAGCGAGCATGCTCGCGATGGAGGCCCAGACACCGTTGGGTGCCAGGCTGCCCGCGTCATCGTTAACGACCATCGCGACGGTTCGACGCCTCGACAGGCTCGCTCCTACAGAACCTGTTTCCGTAGGAGCTTTCCGCAATGGCCTCACCTTGCTCCTTTGCCTACAACTACGCCAGAATCCGCTGGCTTGTGTGCCTTGTCTCCTGGCTTTACCGTTCCCCTGTCGCTGCCCATTCAGCGAACGGGTTTAGCAGCCTGGACAATTTCAAGGCACGCCAGCACACCTCGTTACGGTGACTGTGCGTGGGGCACTTCGGTGCGCCGGGTTCCTTGATCCCTGGTCTGCTAACCCGCGTACAGTTGCCACCCACTTGTTTAGCAGCAACACGTGGCGACTCCATTGATCAAGGAGCTTCACCATGCCCAAGGTAACGCCAAATCCCCCCGAATCATCCTCACCAAACGAGCCAGTGGACGAGCTGGGTTTCGATCCTGCGCTGCTGAAGTGCGCATCACCCCACACCCCCAGTACCCTGTTTCTCATTGCCCCTGACATCGACACTGAAACTCTGTTGGCCAGCGCCTGCGAATCCCTGGCCTCGGCGAGCATCATGGCCGGCGATCTCTCGGTGTTCGTGGACGGGCCGCAGCGCAGCATGTTGTTGGGCATCCAGCAAATCATCATGCTGGCTGACCTGGCAGTGAATCGCGCGCTGGATAACCTGGATCCCCTGTAGGAGCGAGCTTGTCGAGGCGTCGAACCGTCGCGATGGTCGTTAACGATAACGCTGGGTATCTGGATGCCCGCGGTGCCTGGGCTTGCATCGCGAGCAAGCTCGCTCCTACAGGTCCCCCGACAGGTACAAAAAAAGCCCGGCTGTTCAGGCCGGGCTTTTTGTTGGGCGTTGCGGTTGAGCCATGCTTCATACGGCACGGCGTTCGATCAGACGATCTGAGCCACCTTCGGCTACGCGGCGTTCGATCAGACGGTCAGAGCCACCTTCGGCTACGCGACGTTCGATCAGGCGATCCGAACCACCTTCAGCTACGCGGCGTTCGATCAGACGGTCGGAACCACCTTCGGCTACACGGCGTTCGATCAAGCGATCCGAACCACCTTCGGCAACCACCGGGTGAGCGGCGGTAGCGGCAAACGCGTTAACTGCGAAAACCGAGAATGCGATGCTGAGGAAGATTTGGCGTTTCATGATGGTGTGCTCCGGGGTGTTATTGGTTGGTATGGAGCTGATGTTACGCCGCAGAATTTTTATGAGAACTTCATTGAGCTGATGGTAACTATCGACGCCGATAATGTCCGCGCCAACCACACCCCCTGTAGGAGCGAGCATGCTCGCGAGGGTAGCCCAGGCACCGCGGGCATCCAGGCAGCCAGCGTCATCGTTAACGACGATCGCGAGCAAGCTCGCTCCTACAGGGCCCCCAAACGCAAAAAAACCGCGATCCTCACCAGGATCGCGGTTTTCCTTGCCTCTCGCTCACTGCTGCAACACGGTCGCCCGGTTATCCATCCCCATCTGTTGAACGGTTGCCATCTGCGTCGTACCACTCTGGTCGACGTTGGCAGTGTTGCCGGTGCCGCCCTGGGTGACGTACGCCACGTTCATGGTATCGGCCTGTTTGACGGTGATCATGTTGTCGTCGCCGCTCTGGCTGGTGTAGGCCTCGTTGCCGGTGCCCGATTGGGTGAAGTTGGTGGTGTTGTTCATGCCGTTGCTGTTGCCCATGGCCAGGTTGGCAGTGCCGCGCTGGTCGGCGACGAGGATGTTGTCGGTGCCGTTCTGCTCGAAGTACAGCTCGTTGAAGCTGTCAGCCTGGACGACTGTGGTCTTGTTGCCAGATCCTCCCTGGAAGGTGGTCATGATATTGCTGACGCCGTCCTGGGTGAAGTTGGCGGTGTTGCCGTTGCCGTTCTGGTTGACGGTGGCGCGCTGGTTGCTGCCGAACTGGCCGCCTTTTTGCGGGCCTTTCCAGTTGCTGGCGTAGACCTTGTTGTCGTTACCCACCGAGGTCGCCGTGAGCGAATGACCGTCGCCGTTCTGATAGGTGAAGTGCACATTGCCCACGCCGGTCTGGTACAGCGCCAGGCTGGAGCCAATGGACTCGAACTGGTCGGCATAGATGGCGTTGAGGTCACCGACCTGGAACACCTGGGCGACGTTGTTTTCCCCAAAGCTCTGGTCGACCACGGTTTCGTTGCTCACGCCCGACTGGTTGACGGTGGCCTGGCTGGCGAGCTGGGTGTCCTGCCAGACTTCGGTGCCGTTGCCGTCACCGAACTGGTTGATGGTCAGAGTGCCGCCTTCGCCGTTGCGCTGGTCGCCGTAGGCGTAGTTGGTGCTGCCCGCCTGGTTGATGTTGATCTGGCCGCCATTGTGGAAGACCTGTTCGGCGGTACCGTAGTTGCCGCTGCCGTACTGGATGATCACCGCGTTGTTGGCGGTGCCGAGCTGGATCTGCTCGATGTTGGCGTCATTGCCGTCACCGAACTGGTAGGTCTGGCCACTGGTGCCTTCCTGACTGTCCTGATAGACGAACGAGAAGTTGCCGGTGCCTTCCTGCTGCTGCAGCACTTCGCCGCCACCGACGCCGATCGACTGGCTGGCATGGGCGGTGTTGAAGGCGCCGGTCTGCTGCTGGGTGATCTTGCTGTTGTCCTCGAACAACTGCTCGGCGTAACCGGCGTTGTAGTCGCCGACCTGGTTCTGCTCGATGGTGCCGGTGGCCGTGTCCTGCACGGCAGCGGCGTCGTTGCCTTGGCCCAGTTGCTGTTGGGTCGCGGAGCTGAACGAGGCCTTGGTCTGCTTGACGTCGGCAACGTTGGCGGTACCGTTCTGGTTCTGGGTGGACTGGCTGTCGTCGGCCATGGCCTGGGCACTGACCATGACCAGGATGGCGGCGGTAAGGGGCGTCAGTTTGAACATGATGAAACCTCCAGGATGATGCAGTGCTTTAGCGGTATTGTTTGACCGAAACGCTCATGCCATTTCCCGACTGGTTCACGGCGCTGGAAAGCCCCGTGCCGGCCTGGTCGATGCTGGCGTCGTTGTTATTGCCGTTTTGGGAAATCTGCGCGCGGTTCTGGCTGCCGGTCTGGGTGATCGAAGCGGCATTGCCATAACCTTGCTGGGTGATCATCGCCATCAGGTCGCTGCCTTGCTGCAGGATGAACGCTTCCTGATTGCTGCCCGACTGGACGATGGTGCCGAGCAACGACTGGCCGTTCTGTTGCACCAACGCCACGTTGGCCTGGCCGTTCTGGATGATCAGTGCCTGTTGGCCAATGGGCGTCGGTAACTCGCCCAGATCGGCACCGGGGCCCAGATCGTCGTTTTCCATCAAATCGTCGGCGCCGCTCGCGCCTGCGCCGCTGCAAAGCAGAAGCAGGCAGAGCAGGGCGGCGGTTGACGTTTTCATGGTCTTGTCCTTTTGAGTGAAAGGGCCCCATCAGCCGGGTGGCCGATGGGGCGCGGGCTCAGTTGGAGATCACTTGCACGGTGCGCACGGTGCCTTGGGACGAGGTGATGGTGGCGGTCGGGTTGGCCGACGGGACCACTGTTGTCGTGTTGTTCACCGTCAGCCGCCAGCGCCCGGTCACCGGCACCGTGGTGGTGCCCAGTGTTTGCAGCCCGGTCGGGGTAGTGACCTGGATGGTGATGGTGTTGCCGGTGGTCACCGATGAGGTCCCGCTGAGGTCCCAGGTGAAGCGGTTGTTGGAACGTGCGGTCACGGTGGCCGCCGTCACGGCAAAGGTTTCTGCTGCTGGCCGTGGCGAGACTTGCACGGTTACCGTCGCCGGGGCTGTCGACACGGCGCCGAAGCTGTCCCGCGCGAAGTAGGTGAAGGTTGTGGTGAAGGCGGTAGTCACGGTCGCCGGTGGGTTATAGGTCAGGACCGTGCCATTGCTGGTGACGGTGCCTCGGCCTGCTGCCGGTTGAGTGAAACTGGCCACCCCGAGCGGCAGGTTGCCTTCCGGATCGGTGTCGTTGGTCAACACGTTGATCGGCACGGACACACCCAGGGTCGCGATGCTGTCAGCCACGGCCGTTGGCGCCTGGTTCGGTGCCACGGTGATGGTCACGGTCGCGGCCGTGGTGGAAGCCAGGCCTTTGACGTCTTGCGCCTTGTAGGTGAAGGTCGTGGTCAGTGGCGAATTGACCACTGCCGGTGGGGTGTAGACCACCGCAGTGGTGCCGCTCAGCGTCACGGTACCTTGCCCGGTTTCCGGTTGGGTCAGCGCGGTGATGGCCAGCGGCGTGTTGCCGTCCGGGTCGCTGTCGTTGGTCAACAGGTTGAGGGTGATCGGCACGCCGAAGCTGGTGCTGCCGCTGTCCGCGTTGGCGATCGGCGCCTGGTTCTCGCCGCTGTCCGGCGCGGTGCCGACCACCACGACGGGTTCGGTGTCGCTGCCGCCGGCCGAGGATTTGATCGTCACGGTGGCCGGTGGTTGAGTCAGGTCGGCGACGGTGAGTTTCTGCAATAGGCCTTGTTTCGACAAGCGTCCGAAACCTTGGGCAACCATGTCAGGCACGTTCACTTCATCGGTGGACGTGGCTTCAATGACCAGGCTGTGATTGCTCCAGTTGTAGCGTGCGGTCTGGACTTTCACGACGTCAGTGACTTTGCTCGAGACCGCCGTTGGCCGGGTGGTTGCGTCGCCCGGGGTGTTGGCGGTGAGCACCACCACTGGCGGCACGTTGCCGTTGCTGATGAGGTGCTGGGCGAAGTACTGGCCGCGTCCGTCGCCGATCATGTTGACCAGGCAAGGTGATGGAGGCGTGCCGGGAATCAGTGTCACGCTTTCGCGGAAGCACAGGCTCGAACTGTTGGGCGATTTGCCAAAGACTTCCACCTGGGTGCTGCTACTGCCAGGGCCGGTGGACTTGCGTCGATAGGTGGCACGACCGATTTCCACCGGTGTCTGTGTCCGGCTGTCGAGAATTTTGCCGGAGACGGTAAACGCCGAGGTCTCGATGGTGCCCGCCGGCCCTTGGATACGCAGAAAATTGGTGCCGAAGGGGCTGCCGGTGACCGCCTCGGAGATGTTCGGATCGCCGATGAACGTGTCCATGGTGCCGGTGTCCGGGTTGAGCTCGGGGTAAGGCCCGCCAACGCCGCGCAGGAAAGGCCCGACTTCACCCGTGAGCGCACCGGAGAAGTTGCCCGGTGCGCCGATGCCGACGTCGCGGGTGACATTGATGACCCGCCGTCCAGGCGTCGGCACATTGATCGTTTCCTTACCGTAGGGGTGAGTGATCACATAGGTCCCGGCGATGGGAATGTTCACGCGAATGCGAATCCGCGCGAAGCTGGCCTGATCGCCATCGATCGGGTTTTCCGCCGTGAAGGCTGCTTCGACCCCCGCCACGTAGGCGTCCACGCCGTAACCGCCGACATCGGCGATGGTGGTTTCTGCGAGGAACCAGAAAGCCTCCGGTGGCCAGTTGTCCGGGAACACCATGGGCTGAGTGTCGTCGAAAATCCCCGGTTCCGGATTAAGGATGCACATGTAGGCCGGTGCGCCGGGTGCACCTGGGGCCCGGGAGCTCGTCGCTCGTGACTGGCACAATTCCAGCGACAGTTCAGTATTGTCCTGATACCACATGGGGAATTTCCCTGTGGCGAAGGTGTAAGGGCCGGGGTCGACGGCGGCGAGTTGCGCGAACGCAGTGCCGGAGAGCGAGATTGTCAGCCCCAGAGCGTTGAGTGCGAAGCGTGGCCACTTGTTCATGATGCCTCCTGATGCGGATCTGGGCATGAGTGCGTTCATTGCACGATGACCACGTCTTCGATATCGACGCCGCCATTGGCGGACGTCACTTGCACCTTGGCCGGTGGAATCGGCGTGATGTTGGTCGACAGGGTTTTCTCAGGACCGCTACCACTCAATGCACCGATGGCCACCCCGGTGCCGGAGGTGGCGGTCAACACCGGTGGCGAAGTTTCGTCGCTGCTGGAAGCAACGATGGTGAGCTGGCCGTTGCTGAGCTTGTATTCGGCTTGTGTGATCACCACCAGGTCGGTCAGCGTTGCGGACCGCGTGGTCGCTGTGCTGGTGGGAATGGCCAGGTGGTTGTCCGCCGTGACCGACAGGCTGGTTGGCAGCGTCGGGTTGGTGGCGGACTGGGCATACCAATGGCCGGTGGTGTCGGCCTCGGTCAGGTTGAGCACCGGCGTGTTGCTGTCCAGCTTCACGGTGGCTGGCGGCGGCGGGGCCAGCACGAACACATCCTGCTGAGCCACCGGGGCACTGCTGCCAGCCTTGCGTGAGTAAGTGCTGCGTTCGGTGATCAGCGGGGTCGGCCGGGCGACCGTCGACAACTTGCCGGATATGGCGAGGACCGTGGTGCGCAGGTCCAGGCCGTTGGGGCCCTCGATGCGAATGTAGTTGGTGTTGAAGGGGCTGCCGGTGAAGGTCTCTTCCAGGTTCGGATCGCCGACAAATTGCTCGACTGCCTGGGTTTCGGGATTGGTCTCGGTGTAAGGGCCGTTGGTGCTGCGCAGGAATGGGCCGATATCACTTTTGAGCGCGCCGTCATAGGTTTTCGGCGAGCCGATACCGATGTCGCGGGTCATGTTGATTGCTTTGCGGCCGGCGACAGGCACGTCGAATATGTCGACGCCATAGGGGTGAGTGATCGTGTAGATACCCGGGGTGGGCACGTCGACGCGAATCCGGATACGGCCGAAGCTGATCTGGTCGCCTTCCTTGGGATCGCCGCCGGAGAAGGCAGCTTCCAGGGCGCTGACGTACGTCAGGTCGATGCCGCGCGCAGCGTCGACGATGGAGCCGTCACCGGTGAACCAGAACGCTTCGTCAGGGAAGTTATCCGGAAATACCATCGGCTTGGTGTCGTCGAAAATCCCGGGGTTGGGACTCAGCAGGCACATGTAGGCAGGCGTGCCCGCTACGACAGGGGCCCTGGAACTGACAGCCTTGGTCAGGCACAGGTCGAGGGTACGACCGTGGGTGTCCTGATACCAGGCGGCAAAGTTGCCGGTGGGAAGCGTATAAGGACCTTGGTCGACAGCAAACAACGCGGCCTGGGCAGAGCCTTGGGCCAGTGCACTCACGATCACGGCGATCGCGGTTTTGGACAGTAAAGGGTGCATGAGTTTTCCCTCTATCGAAGACCTGCCCCCGGGGGTTGGGTCAGTTGAGGGGGCTTCGGCAACTTCCATACCAACAACGTGAAAGTGTCAGGAGAGGCCCGTGGTAGTTGGGTATTGGGGGTGAGAAGGCATGACGCGGCCAAGCAGGGAACGGGCGAGTTTCCCCAGGATTGGGGTAAGGATGGGGATGCCCCTTCTGTAGGTGCGAGGGATGCCAATCCCCAGCACCGGGCAAAAATGTGGCCATGGGCTATAACCAAAAGGGGGAAGTGGTCAGGAAGCAGTGCCCATGAACATGCCAACACAAACCCTTCAGAATCAGGAGGGCGACGTCCTTCTGCGCTCGCGCAAGCAGCCATTCAATCTGTTGCGCTGGTTCTCGCTGATCAGCATGGCGGTGATCGGCACCGTGGCGATTGCGTTGGGCGCGGTCTCCACCAAGTTCGTGATTACCGAAAGTATTCAGCGCGATGCGTTGCTCACCTCGCAGTTCATCCAGGCGATTGCCTCGGCGGAGGTGCGCCACGTCTCGATCCCCCATGTGCGCACCATGGGCGACTTGCTCGACCCACGCCAGGATCGCAACTATCCTGAAATCGACCCCTTGGCCCGCGCCGATGCCCGGGGCGAATTCCTCGATCATGTCGCCCACTTGCCCGACGTGATCCTGGCCAACATCTACGCCCCCGATCGCATGGTGATCTGGTCGACCAACCCGGCGCTGATGGGCACCACCATCGAAGCCGATGAAGACCTGGACCACGCCTTCGAATTCAAGACACCGGTGTCCGCCAGTTACCACGATGTCGACAAGGCGCGTATGGAGCAGAAGTTCACTTCACCCCTGAATACATCTTCATCGAGAATTACATTCCACTGTTCGACGCCGAGGGCAAAACCGTCACGGCGATGGTCGAGATCTACAAGGAACCCAAGGACCTGATCGAACGCATGCAGCGCGGACTGGTGCTGATCTGGCTGGCGACAGCGCTGGGGGGCGGGTTGATTTACTTGGGGTTGTACTGGATCGTGCGACGCGCAGCGATGCAACTGGCGGCACAACAAAAGCAACTGATTACCAACGAAACCTTCGTGGCCCTGGGCGAGATGTCATCGGCGGTGGCCCATAGTTTGCGTAATCCCCTGGCGACCATCCGCTCGAGCGCCGAGCTGGCACTGGAGTTCGACAGCGGGCCGGCGCACAAGAACATCAATGACATCATTGGCCAGGTCGACCGCATGTCGAAGTGGGTGCGCGAACTGCTGCAATCCCTGCGTCCTTTGCACGATGAACCGGAGCCCGTGAACCTGGTGGCCGTCTTGCAAGAAAGCCTCAAGGCGTTCGATCAGCAAATCGCCAGGGCTGGCGTGAACGTGGTGTTCGAGCCGCAGCAAATGCCAATGGTGGTGAGCCAGCCGATGCAGTTGGCGCAGATCCTCAACAGCCTGATCGCCAATGCACTCGAAGCGATGGACAAGGGCGGGACGCTAACCGTTACCCTGGAATCGAGACATCCCCGCCGTGTGAAAGTCGCCCTTCGCGACACCGGTAAGGGTATGAGCGAGGAGCAGCGCAAAATGGCCTTCCGCCCGTTTTTCACCACCAAGCAGGGCGGGCTCGGCGTTGGGCTGGTGCTGGTCAAGCGGATCATGGAGCGCTGCGGCGGTTCGGTCAGATTGGAAAGCCGTGAAGGCGAGGGCACGTGTGTCCGTCTGTCGTTCAAGCGCTTTCCCTGAACATGGGGATGAACTTTCCCCGGTAGCGGGTGTCATTCCCCACCCCCGATCGGCACCGGTATGGCACATTGATGCTGATAAGCCATTGTTTTGCGGGGTGTTAACACTTTCGTATTAAGTTGTTACAAATTTGGCCGATTCCTTGCAAAACCACCAGTACCCCCTTCATGACTTCGAGGCGGCTGGTGATGAACACGAAAGCCCGTTATCCCTTCAAATGGCTCCTGACGCCTTTGAGCGTTGTCCTCACAATGACGCTGGGCACGGCGCCGCTGCGCGCCAGCCCGATCGATGACGAGCGACAGCCAGAACCGACAGACCCTTCGGCGTACTACGACGAACCGGCAGACGAGCCCGCGGCTCTAAACGCCATCCTGACCATGCCGGAGGCCAACGAAGACTCCTTCGATCTGCCCGATGGCGTCAAAGGCAGCCGCGACACCACGCGCCAGGAAAACATCCTGCCGCCGACGGTGCAGACCAGTTTCAACTATCCCACCAACGGGAAGCCCAGCCCGTTGTTCGGCGCGTTGCCTTTCACTCAGCAACTGGTGCTGTTCGAGGAGTTCGGACCGGAGAAACTCGACCCCACCACACCGTCGGCGCCGTTGCCATTCCCCGCAGCGGCCATCGGCCCGTTGCCGCAACAGGACCCCACCAGCGTTGCCCGCAGCGCACCGCCCAGCGCCGCTCTCGATGCCTTCATGCGCCAACCGGGGCTGACACCATTCCCCAGCCAGTTCTCCAATGTGGTGGATCGCAACCCGTGGCAGGCGCAGATCGAGTACTTCCTCAACCGCCGCATCGGCTCCTCGGCCGAAGGTCGTCCACCAGGAAAGGGCTGGTCGCATCAACGCTGGAACGAGTTCTACCCGCAAACAGCCTACAAGACCGTACAGACCGGGATCAGGACCAACACCGGCTGGCGTGACAGTCATCAGATGCATGGTTACGCCGTGGGGGAGTTCGGCCCTGGTGGCCTCTATCACAACGTCGCCGGCATCCCCGCCACGGACGGCACCGCCAAGGGTGTCGAAGCGCGGATTCACCCGAACATGCCGGTGCAAAATCACAACTCGGTGTGGACCTTCGACGGCACCTTGCCGCCCAAACTGTTGATGGTGCGCTATGGCCAACCGGTGCTGATGCGTCACTACAATGGCTTGCCCATCGACCCCTCGGCCAACATGGGCTTTGGCCTGCACACCATCAGCACTCATGAACACAACGGCCACGCCCCCGCGGAAAGCGACGGGTATGCCAACGCGTTCTTTTTTCCGGGCCAGTATTACGACTATCGCTGGCCGATCCAGCTGGCCGGTTACGACAGCATCAACACCAAGGCCGAAGACCCCCGCGCGGCGTTCCCCTGTGCGCCAGGTGAAACCCTGTGGACCAACGACCTGACCCCCAGCCTCAAGACCTGCGACCACGGCACCATCAAGATCCGTGGCGACTGGCGCGAGACCATGAGCACCCACTGGTTCCACGACCACATGCTCGATTTCACCGCGCAGAATGTCTACAAGGGCAACGCGGCGATGATGAACTACTACAGCGCCCTGGATCGTGGCAACGAATCGGTCAACGACGGTGTCAACCTGCGCCTGCCCAGCGGCAGCGCCTTGCCGTGGGGCAATCGCGACTACGACATCAATCTGCTGTTCGCCGACAAGGCGTGGGATCAGAGCGGCCAATTGTGGTTCAACCCGTTCAACACCGACGGGTTCCTCGGTGACGAGGTGCTGGTCAACTGGCAGTGGAAACCGACCCTGGATGTGCGCGCCCGCAGTTATCGGTTCCGCATCCTCAATGGTTCAGTGTCACGTTATTTCAAGCTGGCGCTGGTGCGTGAGATCAAGGGCAGCAGTGGCGAATTCCAGGGACCGAAAAACTCCGGTGTGTCCTACGCCCGCGTGCCGTTCCACATGATTGCCAACGACGGCAACATCATGGAACACGCCGTCCCGTTCGATGGCAGCATGGATCTGGACGCCGACGGCGATAAGCAGAATCACAACGCGATCCTGCCGACCCAAGGCATCGCCGAGCGCTTTGACATCATCGTCAACTTCGCGAAAAACGGTATCAAGCCTGGAGACAAACTGTTCTTCGTCAACCTGCAAGCCCACGACGATGGCAAGGGTCCCAAAGACGTGATCCCGTTGGCCGACCTGCTCTCCGAGAAATATCTGGCGGTGACCAAGCAAACCAGCAAGGGACCGCAGTGGGACAGGGGCGACCCGGCCGTCGGCAAGGTGCTGCAACTCAACGTCAAGGCCTACACCGGCCAGGACCTGGCCATGGACCCGGCGGCCTATGAACCGGCCAAGCCCGGCAAGGCCGAAGGCCTGGTGATGATTCCGCTGAAAATCCATCGCGACAACGTCGCCGACAAGCAATTGCTGGCCAACGCACGCCACCGTACCTTCACCTTCGGCCGCTCCGACGGCACCGATGAAGCGCCATGGACAGTCAAGACCGATGGCGGGTTCGGCTTTCACATGGACCCTCGTCGGCTGAACACCGCCACCAAGCTGGCCAGCGGTCCGACCGATGCAGGCGTTGCGGGTTTCGGCACCCTTGAGGTCTGGAACATCAAGGCCGGCGGGACAGGCTGGAGCCACCCGGTGCATGTGCATTTCGAGGAGGGCATCATCCTCAGCCGTGGCGGCAAGGCTCCACCGGAATGGGAAAAATGGGCGCGCAAGGACGTGTACCGCATTGGCTCGGAAAAAGACGGCCTGGACAGCGTCGAGATGGCGATCAATTTCCGCGAATTCGCCGGGACCTACATGGAGCATTGTCACAACACCCAGCATGAGGACAACTCGATGCTGCTGCGCTGGGACATTGAGAAGCCGGGGCAATTCCAGTTGATGCCAACACCGCTGCCGAGCTGGGATGGCGTGCGCTACGTCAACTCCGCTGCGCTGCCAACCTTCCGCAATGGCGATGGCTTCGGCCCGCAAGTACAGGTGAAAAAATGAACCGGGCCGGCGCCGACAGCGCGCTGCCGACGCCGCGCTCCCGCGCCCTGGGCATGCACCTGATTCTGGTGCTGGTCACCTGCCTGCTCGCCGCCAGGGCGTTGGTCGCCCATGACGGCGTGCTGGCGCCGCCGGAATCGACGACCCCCTGGGGCGGCAACTACTTTCCCAACACCCTGCTGACCGACCAGGACGGTCGGCAGGTGCGTTTTTTCGATGACCTGATCAAAGACAAAGTGGTGGTGATCAATTTCATCTTCACCTCATGCAGTGATTCATGTCCACTGGAGACGGCGCGCTTGCGCCAGGTGCAAAAGTTGCTGGGAGATCGAGTGGGCAAGGACATTTTCTTCTACTCGATCAGCATCGACCCGTTGAGCGATACCCCCGAGGTGCTCAAGGCCTATGCGCAACGCTTCAAGGTCGGGCCGGGCTGGCAGTTCCTCACCGGCGAGTTCGAGGCCGTCACCGACTTGCGCAAAAAACTGGGGTTGTTTATCGAGGGCGTCGACAACGGTCGCAACAAGGACCACAACCTGAGCCTGATCGTCGGCAACCAGCAAACCGGGCGCTGGATGAAGGCCTCGCCGTTTGAGAATCCGTGGATTCTCGCCGATCAACTGGCCAACACCTTGCAAAACTGGAAGCAGGCCAGCTCGGAAGAGAGTTACGTCAATGCTCCCGAAATCCGCGCGCCAAGCAACGGTGAAGAATTGTTTCGTACGCGTTGTGCGTCGTGCCACAGCCTCGGCCCGCAGGACGGACAAGGCATCGGTATGCGTAACATCGGCCCGGACCTGGTCGGCGTGACCCGTCAGCGTGAGCTGGCCTGGCTCAACCGCTGGATACGTGAACCGGACCGCATGCTCGCCGACAAGGACCCGATCGCCACGCAGCTTTTCGAACGGTTCGACCGGGTCCCGATGCCCAACCTGCGCCTGGATGAACAGTCGGCGCAGTCCATTATCGAGTTCCTGCAGGAGGAAACCGAGCGCCAGCAACCGTTGCAGGCGGCTCAGGTGCAATAGCGGCGAAATACAATCATAGAGGCCGTCGGTTTCGATCAATGCCACCTACACTGATCCGAAGCACCACGGGAAATGCCTTACGTCTCGGTCAGGATTCCTTTCATGCAGATACTCGAACAGCCACAAGTACCTGCGTTGCCGCCAGCCGAAAAAGGCATTGGCTTACGGGAGCAATTCAACCTTTTGCGCTGGTTTTCCCTGGGGAGCTTCCTGATCATCGCCGGTGTGGCGCTGGCGCTGGGCTACATTTCCACGCGCTTTGTGGTGGAGGAGAGCATCGAGCGTGATTCCATGCTGACGGCGCAATTCGTCCAGGCCATTGGTGCGGCGGAGATCCGGCATGCGTCGATTTCCCCCACTCGAACCATTGGTGAAATGCTCGACCCGCGCCAGGACGACGACGATCCGGACCTCACCGCCCAGGCCCGCGCTTCTTCGCGTGCCGAATTCCTCGATCACGTCGAGCACCTGCCAGACCTGCTGTTGGCTACGGTCTATGCCCTTGACCGCACGGTGGTCTGGTCAACCAACCCGGAGCTGATCGGAGAGCGGATCGAGCACGACGAGGAGCTCGATGAATCCTTCGAAATGAGGGAGCTGGTGTCCACCAGTTACCACGAGATTGATGAAGAGCGCCCCGAGCAACGCCTGCTACGGGAGCCTGAATACCTGTTCATCGAGAACTACATCCCGATGTTCAATGCCGACAGGAGCAAAGTGATCGCCATGGTGGAAATCTACAAGGAGCCGGCGGATCTGGTGGCGAGCATCCAGCGCGGTTTCAAGACGATCTGGTTCGCCACTCTGTTCGGTGGAGCTGCCATCTACCTCGGCCTGTTCTGGATCGTGTGGCGTGCGGCGAAGCTGCTGGAGAGCCAGCAGAAGCAGTTGATCAGCAACGAAACCTTCGTCGCTTTGGGTGAAATGTCATCAGCCGTGGCCCATAGCCTGCGCAACCCTCTGGCCAACATCCGCTCCAGCGCCGAACTGGCCCAGGAAATCGCCAGTCACGGGGCGCAGAAAAACATTGGCGACATCATCAATCAGGTCGATCGCATGTCGCGCTGGGTGCGTGAGCTGCTGGTGTCGTTGCGACCGGTGAAGGACGATGAGGAAAAGGTGGACCTGGTGGCCGCGATTGACGACACCCTGAGTGCCTTCGAACCCTTGATCCGGCGCTGCGGTGTGGAAGTGCGCTTCACACCGATGGCCTGCACGCCGGTCGTCAGCCAACAGGTGCTGCTGACGCAAATACTCAATAGCCTGTTCGCCAACGCCCTAGAGGCCATGCCCAAGGGCGGCGTGCTGAGCATCGACATCGAATCGCAACACCCTGGCCATTTGCGCATGACCCTGAGCGACACCGGCAAGGGCATGAGTCGTCAGCAGCAACAAATGGTCTTCAAGCCGTTTTTTACCACCAAACAAGGTGGCCTGGGCGTCGGTCTGGCCCTGGTTAAAAGAATAATGGAGCGTTTTGAAGGTTCGGTCGAACTGACCAGCCAAGAGCAGGAAGGAACCCGCGTCAGTCTTCATTTTAAAGTGGCAACGGGAGAGGATCATGGAGCACAGCATTCTACTGGTCGAGGATGACGAACTCCTCGCGGAGAATATACAGACGTACCTCGAGCGTAAGGATTTCGAGGTGACGGTTTGCCACTCGGCTGAAGAGGCGCTGGAAAAAATGCACACGTTTGCCCCGGACGTGGTGCTCACCGACAATTCGCTGCCGGGCATGAGCGGTCACGATCTGATCCAGAAGCTGCGCGTGCGTGCGCCCGACCTCAAAGTGATCATGATGACCGGCTACGGCAACGTCGAAGATGCCGTGGTGGCGATGAAAGAGGGCGCCTTCCACTACGTCACCAAACCGGTGGCGCTGCCCGAACTGAAGTTGATGCTGGACAAGGCCCTCGCCACCGAGCGGATGGAGCGCACGTTGTCGTTCTACCAGGAGCGCGAAGCACAGAAGTCGGGGGTGCAGGCGTTGATCGGCGAATCGGCACCCATGCAGCACCTGAAAAACACCATCGGTCAGTTGCTCGACGCCGAGCGCCGTATGACCAGCGGTGATTTACCTCCCGTGCTCGTTGAAGGCGAGACCGGCACAGGCAAGGAACTGGTGGCCCGCGCCCTGCATTTCGACGGGCCGCGCAGCAAGGGGCCCTTCATTGAGTTCAACTGCGCATCGATACCCTCCAATTTGCTCGAGTCCGAGCTGTTCGGTCATGAGAAGGGCGCGTTCACCGACGCCAAGGACCGTCGCACCGGGTTGGTGGAGGCCGCCGATGGCGGCACGTTGTTTCTCGATGAAGTGGGGGAAATGGACCTGCTGTTGCAAGCCAAGCTGCTCAAGCTGCTGGAGGACCGTACCATTCGCCGGGTGGGCTCGGTCAAGGAGCGCAAGGTCGACTTGCGGGTCATCAGCGCGACCAACTGCAACCTCGAGCAGATGGTCCAGCAGGGCAAATTCCGCCGCGACCTGTTCTTCCGTTTACGTATCATCTCGATCAAGGTGCCGCGCCTGTATGACCGTGGCGAAGACATCCTGTTGCTGGCCCGGCATTTCCTCGCCATGCACGGCAAACGCTATGGTAAATCCAACCTGCATTTCAGTGATCAGGCCGAAGAGCTGATGCTCAACTACAGCTGGCCAGGCAATGTGCGCGAACTGCGCAACATGCTCGAGCAAACCGTATTGCTCGCACCGAACGACACCATTGCCGCGCACCAGTTGAACGTGTGCCTGAGCCTGGTGGATGAGCCGCTGGTGATGCCGGAAATGCCTCACAGCGAGCCGCGCCCGATGTACAACGGCAGCGAGTCGATGAACCTGCCGGAAGTGGAGCGAGACATGGTGCGCAAGATGCTCGACAAGACCGACTGGAATGTCACCAAATCGGCCCGCCTGTTGGGCTTGAGTCGTGACATGCTGCGTTACCGCATCGAAAAACTCGGCCTCGCACGCCCCGACAAGCGTCAGTGGTAAACCGCCGTCGCCTTCTGGCTGAGGCAGGCCAGGAGGCAGGTGGGATCGATGACTTCCTGGTTGACGTACACCCCGCGCTCGGCGTCATAGGTGCGAATGAACACGCGGACGGTGGCGTCCGCAATCGTCGGCAGGCGTGAGTCGGAAAACTCATGCTGACTGGAGATCGGGATGAAGTCCTGCGGCGCCGTCGGGATGTACGACCCTGGTGGCACCGTGCTCAGACTGGGCGGTGCAGGGTGGGCAAACGGCTGATCATCGCCGTAGTAATTGAACTCGCTGCTGTATTCGGACGTCGGCGTCAGGCTGTTGTCCGCGTGGGCGTTGAGGGTGACGGTGAGACAAAAGGCGAGCGCCAGCGTCAGTTCGGTGTATTTCATGGCTGCACCTGCGAATTCGGTTTTCCCGCATTTCCCCAAGGCCATTTACTATAGCTGCCGAGCGGGGGTGTTGCCGCTTTACAAGAATCCAACAAACAGCCAATGGGCTTATCGAAGGTGCTGATCTAGACTCGGGTCCGGCAAATAACTGCCGAAGTCTGGAGCGCGCAATGGAAATGCCGTCAAACCAATCCGTCATCGCCAGCAACCGCGATGCCTGGAACGATTCCGCCCGACACCACAAGGACAATCCTGAATGGCTGGCACTGTTGATGCAGGTGGCCGAGACTGATTTTTCCTGCCTCGATGACACCTTGCGCAATGTGCTGGAGCAGGTCGGAGTCGACGGCAAGGCCGTGGTGCAATTGGGCTGTAACAATGGTCGCGAAAGCCTTTCGCTCTTTGCGTTGGGTGCCCGCCATGTGGTGGGCGTTGACCAGTCCGCTGCGTTTCTCGATCAGGCCCGCGAGTTGGCCTCCCGCTCACCCCATGCACCGACGTTCATCGAAGCAGATATCCACCACCTGCCGGAAGAACTGCACGAGCGTTTCGACGTGGCCCTGATCACCATTGGCGTATTGAACTGGATGCCGGACATCGGCGAGTTCTTCCAACACGTCGCACGTACCCTCAAACCCGGTGGCGCACTGGTGGTGTACGAAACCCATCCGTTTCTGGAAATGTTCAACCCCGAGGCCGACGATCCTTTTCGCCCGGATTCCTCGTACTTTCGCCGCGAACCGTTCATGCAGGATCAGCCGATCGTCTACGAAGGCAAGGTCGAACAAGCGGCGGCGACGTCCTACTGGTTTGTTCACACCCTGGGCGATATCTTCACCGGCGCCATCGAGGCGGGCTTGCAGATCAGCCACTTCAAGGAATATCCGCATTCCAATCGCGAAGAGCTGTATGACCGTTATCAGCAACAGGCTGCACAGCTACCGATGTGTTTTAGCTGGGTGGCGTGCAGGAGTGAGCACGGGACGAGCGCAACTTCAGATCACTGAGTGATTTTCCAGGTGGCCTGGTTGTGCGCGCAAATCGATTCCAAGGGCATGGATGACCTTCAATACCGTGTCAAAACGAGGTTTGGCACCCGGTGCGAAAGCTTTGGTCAGGCTCTCGCTCTCCATGCCCGAATCCTTGGCAATCTGTGACATGCCCCGAGCCCTTACAACGTAGCCGATGGCCCTTAGAAACTCCTCGTTATCGCCGTCTGCCAGTACTTGGGACAAGTACTCGCTCATGGCTTCGTCGCTGTCGAGCAGCGCGACCATATTGAATGCAGTCGAAGTTTGGCTCATGGTTGGATCTCCCTTGCCAATTTTCTTGCCCGCTGGATGTCAGCGGCTTGCGATGACTTGTCACCCCCGGCAAGCAGTACAATGACAACGTTATCGCGCAAGGTGAAGTAGACCCGATAGCCGGCACCAGTGTCCACGCGCATTTCAGAAAGGCCGCAACCCAGCGACTTTACATCCCCAAGATTGCCCGCTGAGGCTCGTTCCAATCGACGAGCAATCGCAATTTTTGCTCGCAGATCACGGATAGAGGCGTGCCATGTCGCGAAAGTAGTGGTTTGCCGAACGATATAATCCATCCATCGACTGTATCCATCTGGATAGGTCTGAGCAGTCGGGCCGTTCGCTGACCTAGCGTGTGATTTTCCTGAAACTGTGTAGGGCTATCAGTTGTCCACATGGCAATCGCTGCAGTGGAACGCGCGATCTGGTAAATCCTCTTACGCCGGACCCTACAAGGGCGAGATTGTCTACCTAAGGCATTCCGGCAATAGGCAAAAACACGGTTAACCACCCAAAATACGCTCACCCAGCCTTCATCCCCCGTTACTCTGTCTCCATACTTTTTGCAGGTTTACTTCCATGCTCCAGGTCCAGGGCGTCTTCAAAAGCTATGCCACCGCACAAGGTCCGCTTCCGGTGTTGCTGGGGGTCGACCTGACGCTCACGCCTGGCAGCAGCCTGGCGTTGATGGGGGAGTCGGGGAGCGGCAAGAGCACCTTGCTGCACCTGATCGCCGGCCTCGACAAGGTCGATAGCGGCAGTATCCGCAGCGGCGAGTATCGGCTCGAGGAGATGAGCGAAGCGCATCTGGCCAACTGGCGGCGTACGGAAATCGGCCTGGTGTTTCAACAGTTCAACCTGATCGGCAGTTTGCGTGTAGAGGACAACCTGGCATTTCAGGCTCGCCTGGCGGGGCGTTTTGATGAGCGCTGGCAGGCGCACCTGGTCCAGCGATTGGGCTTGGCTGATGTATTGCGTCGTTATCCGGAGCAGCTGTCCGGCGGTCAACAGCAACGGGTGGCGTTGGGGCGTGCACTGGCCGCGCAACCTCGGTTGCTGTTGGCGGACGAACCCACCGGCAGCCTGGATGAAGCCACCAGCGATGAAGTGTTGAAGCTGTTGCTGGAATTGCTCGACGACAGCCCAACGACCTTGTTGATGGTCACCCATAGCCCGAGCGTGGCCGCGCGACTGGCGCAAAAGGTGGTTTTGCACCGCGGACGCCTGGTCGGCGCGGACGAGCGCTGAGGTGGGGATTTTTCGCCAGACATTACGGGCGTTGCTCAGCCATTGGCAACGCCATCCGGTGCAGTTGTGCAGTGTGCTGACCGGGCTTTGGCTAGCCACTGGCTTGCTGACGGGCGTGCAGGCGCTGAACAGCCAGGCGCGTGACAGTTACAGCCGGGCCAGCCAAATGATCGGCGGCGAACCCCAGGCCAGCCTGAGTGCGCCCGGTGGCGCGACGTTTTCCCAGGCCCTCTTTGTCGAGCTACGACGGATGGGGTGGCCGGTGTCCCCGGTTTTGCAGGGGCGGGTGACGCTCAAGGGCCATGAAGATCAACGCCTGCAACTGATGGGTATCGAGCCAGTGTCGTTGCCGGCCGGCTCTGCGGTAGCCGGGCAAACCCTGGCGATCGAGCGGATTGTCGAATTTTTCAGTGCACCGGGCGCCACCTGGATTTCGCCGCAGACCTTGCAGGCATTGGGTTTACGCGAAGGTGAGCAACCTGCCAGCGTCAGTGGTGCGCCTCTGCCGCCGCTGCAAGTAAAGAGTGACATGGCGCCCGGGATGTTGCTGGTGGACATCGGCTATGCCCAACAGATTCTCGGACTGCCGGATCAACTGTCACGATTGTTGTTGCCCAAGGATTTCACCGCCACCTTGCCGGATCAGTTCAAGGGGCAGTTACAGTTCAAGCGCAGCGGCGAGGAGAACAACCTCGCACGCCTGACCGAAAGCTTTCACCTGAACCTCGATGCCTTGGGCTTTCTCTCCTTTGTCGTCGGACTGTTCATTGTTCATGCCGCCATCGGACTGGCACTGGAGCAGCGCCGAGGACTGCTCAGGACCTTGCGCGCCTGCGGTGTCAGCGCACGTCGGCTGATCATTTGCCTGGCGTTCGAACTGGGCATTCTGGCGGTGATCGGCGGGATCGCCGGTGTGGTGACCGGCTACCTGCTGGCCAGTATCCTGTTACCCGACGTCGCAGCCAGCCTGCGCGGTCTGTATGGCGCCGAGGTGCCCGGTCAGTTGAGTCTTAGCCCGTGGTGGTGGCTCAGCGGAGTTGGCCTGAGCCTTTTCGGCGCTTTGCTGGCCGGTGCCAACAGTCTGTTGCGCGCGGCGCGCCTGCCCTTGCTGGCATTGGCTGATCCCCAGGCCTGGCATCAGGCCCATGCCCGGTGGTTGCGCCGCCAGGGTGTGGTAGCGGCACTTGCCGGGGTGATTGCAGTGCTCGCATGGGGTTTTGGCGACAGCCTTGCCAGTGGTTTCGTGCTGTTGGCGGCCTTGCTGATCGGCGCCGCGCTGGCGCTGCCGGTCGTGCTCAATACGCTGCTGAACCTATTGTTGCAGCGCCGCCGTTCCGTGCTCGGTCAGTGGTTTCTCGCCGATTGTCGCCAGCAATTGCCGGCCCTCAGCCTGGCGTTGATGGCGCTGCTGTTGGCACTGGCGGCGAACATCGGCGCAGGCAGCATGACTGCCGGTTTCCGTCAGACCTTTGGCGACTGGCTGGAACAACGATTGACCGCTGAGTTGTACGTGAACCCGCAAAACCCGGCACAGGCCACTGACATGTATGCCTGGCTCAAGCAGCAGCCAACGCTCACGGCGGTATTGCCCAACTGGCAGGTGTCGATCCAGTTGCAAGGCTGGCCGGCGGATGTGTTCGGCGTGATCGACCACCCCACCTATCGCCAGCACTGGCCGTTGCTCGAAGCGACGGGCGATGACGCCTGGGAACAACTGGCCAGGAGCGACGCGCTGATGCTCAGCGAACAACTGGCCCGACGGTTGAACGTACGGCTGGGCGATCACCTCACGCTGCCCACGCCGACGGGCTCGTGGTCGCCGCGTGTTGTCGGGATCTATGCGGACTACGGCAACCCGAAGGGGCATGTTCTGGTCAACGCCGACCACTTGCTGCGCGGCTGGCCGCAACTGACGCCGAGTCGCTTCAACCTGCGCATCGAGCCCGTACGGGTCCCGGGGTTTCTGAACAGCCTGCAGACCCGTTTCGCCCTGGATGACAGTCGCATCGTCGAACAGGCGCGGCTCAAGGACTGGTCCACCCAGGTGTTTGAACGCACCTTTGCCGCCACCGCAGCCCTGAACAGCCTGACCCTCGGCGTCGCCGGCGTGGCGCTGTTCATCAGCCTGCTGACCCAGAGTCAGAGCCGTCTTGGACAACTCGCGCCGTTGTGGGCGCTGGGGGTAACACGTCGACAGTTGATGTTGCTCAATCTCGGGCAGACTTGGCTCCTGGCCGTACTGACGCTGGTGCTGGCGCTGCCGCTGGGTATCGCGCTGGCGTGGTGCCTGGACACGGTCATCAACGTGCAGGCCTTCGGCTGGCGACTGCCATTGCGCGTTTTCCCGCTGCAACTGGCGCAGTTGATGGGGTTGGCGCTGCTCGCCACCTTGCTGGCGTCGGCTTGGCCGCTTTACTCGCTTTACCGCACACAACCGGCGGACCTGCTGAGGACGTTTGCCCATGAGGATTAAACGCGCGGCCTTGTGGTTGCTGGTGCTGCTGGTCAGCGGTTGCGACAACCCGTCGCCGGATGAAAAAGGTTTCGCCGGTCTCGGCGGCGAGGCGGCTGCCTTCACAGCAGTAGTGCCCGGTCGGGCGTTCAGCTTTCCAGCGGATCACGGTCCCCATGATGGTTTTCGCATCGAGTGGTGGTACGTCACCGCGAACCTCAAGGACGATCAAGGTCAGGAATTCGGCGTGCAATGGACACTGTTTCGCAGCGCGCTGAAGGCCGCGCCCGAAGTGCCGGGTTGGGGTAACCAGACGATCTGGCTGGGGCACGCAGCGGTGACTTCGGCAACGGCGCACCACGCCGCCGAACGTTATGCCCGCGGCGGCGTGGGCCAGGCCGGGGTGAGCATCCAACCATTCAATGCCTGGATAGATGATTGGCGTTTCAGCAGCCAGGATCCCGTTGCGCTGGATGATCTGCAACTCAGTGCCCGGGACAAGGGATTCGACTACACCCTGCAACTCACGGCTACTCACGCGCCAGTCTTGCAGGGCGACAAGGGCTTCAGTCAGAAGTCCGAACAGGGCCAGGCGTCGTACTACTACAGTCAGCCTTTTTTCAGGCCCGAGGCACCCTGCAAATCGACGGCAAGACTTATCAGGTCAGCGGTCCTGCGTGGTTGGATCGCGAGTGGAGCAGCCAACCACTGACGGCCAACCAGAGCGGTTGGGATTGGTTTTCCCTGCACCTGGAGAGCGGCGAGCAGGTGATGCTCTACCGGATGCGCCAGCACAATGGCGAGCCATACCTCACCGGTACCTGGATCGACGCACAGGGGCACACGCAGTCGTTGCACGCCGCTGACATCAGCCTCGCACCGCTGGAAGTCAAAAAGGTCGCCGGGCGCTCAATGCCTGTGCGTTGGTCAATCCGGATTCCCGGCAAGCAACTCGACATCACCACGACGGCGCTCAACCCCGACGCGTGGATGGATCTTCGAATTCCCTACTGGGAAGGTCCCGTACGCCTGGGCGGTAGCCATGCAGGGCAGGGTTACCTGGAGATGACCGGTTATTGAGGTGGAACTCTCGGTGGCGTTACACCCTCCTAATTGAACCCGCCACTTCATCGGAGCCGTCATGAGCGACGACCTCAAGTTGCCCGATCTGGATGCATGGCAGCGCCTGTTCGATGACCAGGCCTACTGGCAACAATCCCCGGATGCCCATTACACCGAGCTGCTGCGCTTGGCGGATGATCTGTTGGGTCAAGGCGCCATTGACCTCGAACAGTGGCAGACCCTGAGGAGCAGGGCCGAGGACTCCCACAAGGACTCACCTGGCGTGAACGTCAGTCAGGAAGTCGATGACCCCGAAGCCTGAGGAGAATATCCATGAACGATCGATCTACTGACACCTTCAAGCACCCAGACGAACCGCGTCCGCCCGGTGAGGTCGAGCGCGACAATGATGCCCTGCGCCCTACCGATCCGACCCGACGCAAGGAAAGCGGCAAGGGGACCGCCAGTGGTGAATCCACTGCGCAGGAAACCGCCAATAATCGTTGATCGCGGAATTCAAAAGTCGAGTGTTGGCTCTATAATTCTTATTTATTTTTGTACATCTTTCGTACAAGTCTAAATCGGATTATGGTCGCACTGGTGAGTTTAAGGAGTGTATGTAAATCAATTTTTTGATGACATTTAATTAATGCTCGATAAATTTGATGTTATTGGCGCGCACATCGCCATCAAGTTCCATTAGACTACACGCCGTTCGCCCAGTGGCGGGGCTCTTTACCGGTGCATGGATTGCCAAGGCCATTACACTGGGCGAACACCTTCAATGACTGTCTCTGACGAGAGTACGTCTCGCTGATGGCGCATGTCCGCAATTGACAATCATATTGCGCAATATGTTGCGCAATATGTATTGAACACCTCCTTCGTAAATTCGATCATTTGCTCTATTTTTGCGAAGTTACATTCTGTTTCTTATTACTGTTTCAGTGCCAATAATTGAGTGCTGTGGACTATTTATGCGGCTCCCGCCAGTCATGAGAACCTGAAGTGTTGCCAATCAAAAGTTCCCCAAAGATCTTGCGATAATTGAATTGCAGTGCTTCCAAGTGCGAGCCACTGCAACGAACTGCGCTGCCTGGTGGTCGAATCCAGCGGCAAACACATTCCCGAATTCAAGGAGCGCGACATGAAAATCCTGATGGTTTTGACGTCTCACGATCAATTGGGTGACACGGGTAAGAAAACCGGTTTCTGGCTGGAGGAGTTCGCCGCACCGTATTTTGCCTTCAAGGACGCCGGTGCACAGTTGACGCTGGTATCGCCCAAGGGGGGCAACCGCCGCTGGACCCCAAAAGCGACGAGCCCGACGCACAGACCGCTGCCACAGACCGTTTCCGCAAGGACTCCACCGCCCAGACCGCGTTGGCCTCCACCGCGCTGCTGAGCAGCGTGCGGGCGGAGGATTATGATGCGGTGTTCTATCCAGGTGGCCATGGCCCGCTGTGGGATCTGGCCGAAGACAAGAATTCGATCGCGCTGATCGAAACCTTGTACAAGGCCGGTAAACCGATTGCGATGGTCTGTCACGCGCCGGGCGTATTACGTCATGTGAAGGGCGCAGGCGGCCAGCCGTTGGTCAAGGGCAAGCGGGTGACGGGGTTCACCAACTCCGAAGAAGAAGCGGTGCAACTGACCCATGTGGTGCCGTTCCTGGTGGAAGACATGCTCAAGGAGAAAGGTGGGAATTACTCCAAGGCTGAGGACTGGGCGAGTTATGTGGTCGAAGATGGGTTGTTGCTCACCGGGCAGAATCCGGCGTCATCCGAGGCCACGGCGCAGGCGTTGCTGGCAAAACTGAAATAAACCCGAACCTGAAGGGGCGAGCACGCTCGCTCCTCCAGGGGGACGCGTCAGGGTTTCATGTTCAGGGTGGCAAAACACTCTTCGATCGATCGTCGCTGCGTCTCGGCATACAGCTGCAGCTCATCGAGGGTTGCCCGACCCAGCGCCCGTTCGAAGGCTTGCTGGTTGGAGTGTTGGTCATAGTGGACTTGCGCCGCATCCCCCAGGTTCGACTGGAAGATACCTGCCGCACTCACAGGCAGGAAGTCTTCGTATACCAGCGGTTCCGCCCTGACGTAATCATTGCTCAGCAACGCTTGCAACGACAGCGGTCGGCGCTCCCCTGATGCCAGGCCTTTGTCCGTGACCACGTAACGGAAGTACGCCAGTTCCTGCTGGCGCATGTCATCCAGGGTGTCAGGGAATTCGCCAAAGTGTTGCGTCATCAGCGCGTTGTAGCGTGCGGCATTGCCTTCGTTGGGGAAGTCATTGAGTTCATCGCGGGCAGCGTTGAGCAAGCGGTCGTAAAGCGCCCGACCTTTCGGGGTGAGGGCGGCGCCACGCTGTTCGATTTCGCCGAAACGGGCACTGTGGCTGCCGTGGCTGTCGGGTTGGTCAGTGAATGACACGGGTTCATCCAGCGCCTTGAAGCTGGTCTGGCGCAGCAGGATAGGGCATTGGCGGCGGGGTGGGCCTTCGATCACCGCCTTGGGCGTGATGCCATGCGCCGGCATCTGTGCCTGAACGATGTCGATGTCCAGCGTGCGGGGCGTCAGGTGGTTGATGTGCGGGCCCTTGAACGCCACCACGTCGGCAATCAGGCGATGCTGGGCGCTGAGTTGGCGATACTGTTCGGCGGTCACGGTGGCGCTGTGGTGCCAACGGAAGGTTTCCAGTGCCTGTTGGACAAACGCCTCGGCCTCCGGCTCGGTCAGGCCGCCCTGGGACTGTGCGCGGTCGATCAGGGTGAGCGCCATCGGTGTGAAAATCGAGCGTTTATCCAGCACCGACTGGGCAAAGCTGCGCAGGTCCGGATTCTCGATCAACTCCAGGCGCAGGAGCGAGGTAAACACCCGGAACGGGCTGACCTGCAACGCGTCTTCGTGCACGGCGCGAAATGCTGTGGAATGCACCGGCACGCCGGCCGGGGTGAGGTCGTAATAACCAACGGGTTCCATACCCATGACCGCGAACAAACGGGCGAGGGTGGCCAGCTCCGCCGCTGTGCCAACGCGGATGGCGCCATGGCGCTCCATGTCCAGGCGCTGGATTTCGCCGGTGCTGTCCAATTGCCGGGCAATCTGCGGATCGCTGTCCAGCACATGACGGTTGGTCTTTTCCACCAGCTCCATGAGCGCACCGTAAAGCGGGACTTCTTTGCGGTACATGTCGGACATCGCTTTGGAGAAGCGTTGGCGGATCAGGTCAGGGCTGACAAAGTTTGGGTGGCTCATGCACAAATTCCAGGCGCGGTGACGGGAAGGTTGTGAGCAAAGATCGCAGCCTTGCACGACACCGGCAAACGAAGAATCTTATGGACTTCATTCTGCAAAGGACTGATTAGCTAGTGCATGCGCTGATCCTGCGGGCTCTCCTGGCGCTGGGATGCCAAAAACTCCCGATACAACCGGGCTGAACCTGCCGGTGCCTCAACCATCGGCATATGCCCGATGCCTTCCCAGATTTCCACCCGCAGGTCCTCGATGCCTTTGCTCCAGATGGCGACGCTGCTGACGTCGATCAGGCGATCCTTGCGGCCCCACAGCAACAGCGCCGGGCACTTGATCTGGGCCAGCTTCGGCTCCATGGGGGGGCTGGCGCGGAAATCCCGGAAGATTTCTTCCAGTTCATCCCGAGACTGTTCGTATCTTTGTGCAATGGCGTCCAGCACCACGCCGGGCACCCACGGCGGTTCTGCCATGGTCATGGCGTAAAAGTACCGAAATTCTTCCCGGGAGTTGATCAGGAACGGATTGTGGCCCTTGGCCAAATGGCGCTCCAGATCGCTGGCTTCAGGTGCCGTCACGCCCGCCGGGTCGATCAGGGCGACCGAGGCTATACGCTCCGGATAGGTCGCCGCGAGCCAGGCCGCCATGTAGCCACCCATCGAGTTACCGATGACGTGCACCTTTTCGACGCCGCAGACGTCGAGCAGCTGGATCATCCGTTTCGCCTGCAATGGAATGTCATAACCGCCGCCTTCCTTGAATCCGGTTTCCCCGTGCCCGGCGATATCCGGAATGATCACGCGGTAACTGCCGACGAAATGCCGAGCGAAGCGCAACCAGATGTTCTTGTCGGCGCTGTAGCCATGCAACATCAGCACACTGCTCGAGGCTTCATAGGGGCCACCCTGCCAAGTCGAAACAGTCATTTCTGCGATCGGCACGACAATCTTGTGCAGCCGATACAATTTCGCTTCGGCCGCCATGTTCAGGTCATAGAGCCAGTAACCGATGGCTGGGTAGCTCAACCAGCTCCAGGCGATGAAAACCGCAATGACGACAACCAACAAAAGCATCAGGCGTCTCCCTTCTCTCTGATCAAGACAGAATGTGATCGGCGGGTTTCAGCGCCCGGGTCAATTGGTGGTAGCTGAAACTGAACCCGGGGAACATGGCGATCACATGCCCACTCTTGCTTTGATACCAACTGTGGCAGCCTCCGGACTTCCACACCGTGCGTTCCATTTCCCTGTGGATCATTTCAGTGTAGGTACGTTCTGCCTCAGGGCGAACTTCAATGCAGCGCAAACCCTGTTTTTTCAGGGTACGAATGCAATCGAGGATGTAGTTCATCTGCGATTCGATGATGAACAGTGCTGAGGTATGGCCAATGCCGGTGTTGGGGCCGGTGACGATAAACAGGTTGGGGAAGTCTGGCAGGCTGGTGCCGAGGTAGGCGCGGGGGTAGGTCGCCCAGAAATCTCGCAATTGCTTGCCGTTTTTTCCGCTGACCGGGTAGGAAATCACTCCGTCGGTAGCGTCGTAACCGGTGGACCAGACAATCAGGTCCACGTCGATGTGCTGCCCGTCCAGGGTGTTGATGCCGGTTTCGTCAATGGAAGAGATGCCTTGTTCGCGGCAGTGCAGTGTGACATTGGGGCGAGCGAGGGCCGGGTAGAGCGTGCTGGAGACGATGACTCGCTTGCAGCCAATCGCGTAGTCCGGTGTCAATTTGCGACGCAATTGCGGGTCAGGCACTTGCCGCTTGAGGAAGCGCAGCGCGTGGAGCTGGACCAGACGGATAGCCTGCTTTGAATACTTGAAGGCAATCACGCGGGTTTCGAACTGCCAGTAGATCATCCAGCGCAGCAATTTGTACGCCGGTTTCAGGCCCAGCAGCCAACGTTGTACAGGCCCGAAGGCGCGGTCAGCCCGTGGCAGCACCCAATGGGGCGAGCGTTGGAACACATGTAAATGCGCGACATTCGGGGCAATCGCGGGAATCACTTGGGCGGCGCTGGCACCGCTGCCGACGATGGCGACGCGTTTTTGCCGATAGTCGTAGGTGTGATCCCAGTTATTGGTATGAAACGTCTTACCCTGGAAGCGCTCCATGCCCTCGAAGTGCGGGATCACGGGCTGGCTCAACGGCCCCGTGGCGTTGATCAGGAACTGCGCATGAAAGGTGCCCTTGCCCGCTGTGTGCACCGTCCAGCGTCGGGCTACATCGTCCCATTCGACGTGAATGACGTTGGCATTCAGTTCGACCTTGTCCCGCAGGCCAAAGTGCTCCACCACATGCTGGGTGTAGCGATGCAGCTCTGCCTGCCCGGCGAACATCTGTGTCCAGCGATAGGGCGCGAAGGACAGTGAATAGAGTGGCGAAGGCACGTCCACGGCGGCGCCGGGGTACGTGTTCTGGCACCAGGTGCCGCCGAAGAAGTCACGTCGCTCAAGCAGGCGGAAATCATCGATACCGGCCTTGAGCAAATTGATCGCCGCGCACTGCCCACCAAAACCGCTGCCGATGATCAACACCTGGAAAGTCTGCATGGGCGTCCTTGTTAGGGTTACTTTTGTTTATCCCCCTTCATGTATAGCCAAACATTTCACAGGTGTGTCGCGGTGATTCATCCCCAGGCGCTTAAATCCCCCTGTACCTGTAGGAGCGAGCATGCTCGCGATGGTCGTCAACGATGACGCGGGTATCTGACACCCAACGGCGTTCTGGAGACCATCGCGAGCAAGCTCGCTCCTACAGGATAGGGAGCGTGCAGGGTTATTCCTTCACGCTCATGAATTCTTCCGCGTAACGGATGTATTCCTCGGGCTGCGTGTAAGTGTGGGTCAGTTCCGTCGCGCTCAGGTCCGAGGCCTGGGTGAAGATTTGGCGTTGTTCGCGCAAGCTGTCATAGGTCGCCTTGATGGCCGCGAAGTAAGCACCGTGCCCGTCGATCACGACACGTACGCCCAGTTCCGCGAGGCGATCATCGTCGCGCAGCAGCGGATTGCCGTACGTCACCAGCATCAGCGGCACGCTCAGGTGCTCGGCGATCTGCTCCAGGTGATCGAAATCACGGACGCCGACCATGCAGATGCCGTCTGCACCGGCTTTTTGATACTGCCGGGTACGGCTGATGACTTCCTGCACCGGCAGGATACCGGCGTTGGTGCGAGCAACGATGGCCATTTCGGTGTCGACCCGTGCTTCCAGGGCAGCGCGGATCTTGCCGACGCCTTCGGCGACGCCGATCAAGTCCGTGGATTTTCGGCCAAATTGCGCTGGTAGCAGCGTGTCCTCGATGGTCAGGGCGGCGACGCCGGCGCGTTCCAGTTCGACGATGGTGCGCATGACGTTAAGCGCGTTGCCGTAGCCGTGGTCGGCGTCCGCGATGAATGGCAATTGAGCGACGCGACCGATGCGGGTGGCCTGCTCGGCGAATTCGCTGAGGGTGATCAGGGCGAAGTCGGGGGCGCCCAGCACCTGCAAAGAGGCGACCGAACCACCGAGGATCCCGACCTCAAAGCCCAGGTCTGCGGCGATGCGTGCCGACATCGGATCGAAGACCGACGCTGTGTGATAGCACTTGTTGGAAGCGAACAGTTCACGGAAGTTGCGGCGCAAATCTTGATGGGAAAGCCTGGACATATAAGTTCCACCAATACAAAGGAATGGAAAGGCTTGAGCAAGAGTGTCAACGCCGAAGACGCAAAAGGCTATCACGCCACGGGGGAAATTATGATGACCAATTTGTCGGACTTTTCATTTTGAAGCCCCGGATGCAGGAAGATCAGGCCATTCAGGCGGCAACCGCTCGCGCCTGGTGGCAGAGCAGCGGCACCGCGCGAACCGAGTCACCCGGCTGCAACTGCAGGCGTTTGGCGGTAAGTCTATCGACCATCAGACTGTTGCCCACCCGCTTTGCGGGAGCCGTGGTAATGCGGCAGTTTTCCAACCGGCGATTGTGGATCAGCCAGACGGGTGCATGGTCGTCCGGCGTGCCGATTGCCAGCACAAGCGCCTGGCTGTCCCGTACGCTGCGGATCTTCGCCAGGGGCGCCTCGATGACGGGACCGGCATCGAAGATATCGACATAGCCTTCGTGAGTGAAGCCTTCATCGGTGAGGATTTTCATCGCCGGCTCGGTGTTGGGGTGGGCCTTGCCGATGACCGCCTGGGCCTGTTCGGTGAGCAGGCAGGTGTAAAGTGGCTGGCGTGGCATCAGCTCGGCGATGGAAGCCTTGCTGCCCAGCCTCGACAATTGATGGGCGTGGTTGAAGTCCATTTTGAAGAAGTGCCGACCCAGGCTGTCCCAGAAGGGAGAGCAGCCTTGCTCATCGGCTCGGCCGCGCAGCTCGGCAATAAGCTTTTCACCGAACAGTTCGGCAAATTCCGCCACGAACAACAAACGCCCCAGGGACAGCAACCTTCCGTTGCTGCCTCGACGTTGATCAGGGCGCAGGAACAACGAACGGACTTCCGATTGGCCGGTCATTTCGTTGTTCAGGAACAATGTCGGGATCTGTCGCTGGATGCCCAGATCAGGGGAGGATCGGACGGTCATCCCGACCCGATAGTTGTACCAGGGTTCGCGCAAGCCAATGGCTCCCGTCAGGGCGCTGATGCCGACGACCTGCTGATCGTCGTCCTCGAGCACGAACAGGTAATCGGCGTCGGCCCGTTCGATCTGTCCGGCGAAGGCCCTTGTGTCCAGCGCAGGCGGTGGGCCAGGCGTTCCTCGTCGGCGGGCAGGGCGGCCAGCACAGGTACGGCTTGCCGAGCCAGTGTCAACAAGGCGGCGAGGTCTGTGATTCGCGCGGGGCGGACGATCATGGAGCCCTTCCTTCCATTGGCTGCCGCGAGCATCGAACCTCTGTCCGCAAGGCGCTCACAGGGCGATCACCCGCACCAGGCTGCCGTCGGTCACCTTCAGGGCCGCGCACATCTCGCCATCCAGGGACACCGGTTGCCCGGCGTGGTAGTCCAGCTCGGCGACGATGGCACGAAAACCTTTCAACGATTCGTTACTGACCAGGTAGCGACCGCGTGCATCGATGCTGTCGTTGCGCAGGACGGTGTCGACCTTGCTCTGCGCAATCGAGCGGATATCGGCCAGACGTGCATGCAAGGTCGGGCCGCCGTCGAAGAGGTCGATGTAGCTGTTGGTCTCGAACCCCTCGCGCTCCAGGATATCGAAAGCGTCCTGGCCGTCGGGGTGAATACGACCGATGCAATCCTGTGCCGGCTGCGGGAGCATCGGTACGTAGATCGGATATTGCGGCATCAGTTCGGCCAGGAAGGTACGGCTTTCCAGCCCGCAAAGACGCTCGGCTTCGGCGTAGGGCAGGTCGAAGAAGTGCTTGCCCACGGCGTCCCAGAAGGGCGACCGGCCTTCGGCGTCGCTGTAGCCGACAATCTCGGTGATGACTGCTTGCGCAAAGCGCTGCGGATGGGCGGCGATGAACATCAGGCGCGCCCGGGATAACAGTTCGGAGGCCGGTGAGCGCACCAGCGGCGCATCGATATGAAAACCACGCAACAGGGTGTGGCCGTTGAGGTCATGACACAACGACAGCGCCGGTACGCCATGCTCGATGTTCAGCTCCCGCGAGGCGCTGGTGAAGTGTCGGTTGCGCAGGCTATGGAACGGTTCGTCGAACCCGGCGGTGGCGAGGATTTCCGAACAGCCGGCCAGGTGTTGGTTTGTCAGGTCCTGCAGTACGAAAAAGTAGTTTTGCCCACCCGGAGACCGCACGTCCTGATCGAATGAGTTGCACGAATCAACGATCCGTTCGTGCAGGCGCTCGGCGTTGTCCGGCAGGGACGTCACGCCGATGAGGCTGTCGTGAGCCAGTCGTTGCAACTGGGGCAGGTCGGTTAACTCCACTGGGCGTATGACCAGCATGGATGCACTCCTGTATCAATGGGTTCGGCGCTGGGCACGAACCTGACTATCACTGTCGGTTTCCACGCATTGAGTCGGCGGTCGCTTTTTGGTCTTCAGGCGCCGCTCTTGTTTTTAATCAACTGAGGCAGTACTGCGTCTATGCCACTGTGGCCAGCACCGCATCGATCAGGATTATAGAGACGTTGGTTGGTGTTGCGGGGAGGGCATCCGGGCTCCTGCTGGATGAGGGGTTTGTTTACATTTCATAATCCGTTACAGCAGTATTTATTTAACCTGCGTCCCCTGTCTAGTGAATTTTTGCGAGGTTGTTTACCGCATTATCCAGGTATGAAATCCCCGTCAGTCTTGGGTTACGCGCCTGTCAGTCAGTCTTGTAGGCCCTCGCTGATAAGGCTGTCGGAGATCGCTGTTTTAATAGCTGGCAAGTGTACTTTCGAGATGAAACGATCGCCCTCGATCACCTTTCTTACGGCACAATCAGGCCTGTTCGAACGCTTCATGTCGTTGAGTTTCCTTAACCGAGTGATTTTCCGTGCAGTCGACCCGTTTGACTTTGTTGTGTCACGCAAGAACCGTCGCACAAAAATTAGCGTGTTTTCCTACGGATGAGCCGTTAGAGATGGATTGGCAGTCAGCGAGCGGCTGCTTGGGCGGCCAGTTCAAGGGCCGGCTGCGTCTTTTCTGCGCCCCGGAACTGCGTACGCGACAAACCGCCGTGTTATGCGGCAGCGGTGCGGTGATTGTCGAGGCGCTGCAAGACTGCAATTTTGGCCGTTGGAAAGGTGCACGGATCAGCGATCTGCAAAGCGCCGAACCCGAGGCGCTGCAGGCCTGGCTCGATGACCCGCACGCGACGCCCCACGGCGGCGAGTCGGTGGCGCAACTCGGTGAGCGGGTAGGGGCATGGCTGGCGACACTGGAAGCCACGCCGGGCCATATCGTTGCCGTGACGCATCCCTTTGTCATTCGTGCTGCCTTGACTCAGGTGTTGCAGAGTCCAGCTTTCAATCACATCGATGTTGAGCCTCTGTCCGCCATCGACTTGCGGTTCAACGGGCGTTGGCGCCTGCGTTTGCCAGGGGCTGACCTTGAGGGTTCGCGTTCATGAAAAAACTGATGGTCATCGGTATCGGCGCCGGCAACCCTGACTACATCACGATGCAGGCCGTGAAGGCGCTCAATCGAGTGGATGTGTTTTTTCTCATGGACAAGGGGCAGAGCAAGGACACACTCATCGACCTGCGCCGCGAGATTTGCGAAACCTACATCAGCGATCATACCTACCGGTTTGTTGAAGCCCACAGTCCGGAACGTGAGCACGGCGATGTGGACTACAAGGCGAGTGTGGAGGATCTGAACCTGGCAAAGCAGCGCACCTTCGAGCGGCTGATCAGTGAAGAACTCTCTGACGACCAGTGCGGCGGCTTCCTGGTGTGGGGTGATCCGGCGCTATACGACAGCACCATCCGGATCCTGCGCGCGATCCTGGCGTCGGGGCGATGCACGTTTGAGTTCGACGTGATTCCAGGCATCACCAGCGTCCAGGCGCTTGCGGCGCAACACAAGGTGCCGCTGAACAGTATTGGTCGTTCGATCGAAATCATCACGGGTCGACGGTTGGCAGCCGGGCAAGTGAGCGACGCCGACAGCCTGGTGGTGATGCTCGATGCGCAGGATTCCTACCAGCAGGTGGTGGATCGGGATACGGAAATCTATTGGGGGGCCTACCTGGGCACACCGGATGAAATTCTCATCAACGGTAAGCTCGAGGACGTGGCGGATGAAATCGAGCGGGTACGCAAGGCGGCGAGAGCGGCCCATGGATGGATCATGGATACCTATCTGTTGCGCAAGCCTTGACCCCACGCCCGAATCGCTCCCGGTATGTTGAAGGAGGCACGCCTACCACCGTGCGAAACGCCACCCGGAAACTCTCCACCGAGCGATAACCGCACTGCTGCGCAATCTGGTCAGTGTTTTGGTGGGTGCTTTCCAGCAACTCCCGTGCCCGTGCCAGGCGTTCGTGCTGTAACCAGACTTTAGGCGCAAGGCCGGTGGCCTCGGTGAAACGGCGCAGGAAGGTTCTTTCGCTCATCGCTGCTTCGCTGGCCAGCTCGCGCACTTGCAACGGAACGTGCAAGCGCTCTCGCGCCCACTGCATGACGCGTGATAGGTCGCTGCGCGGTGTAGGGCTGACGGGTGTCGGAATGAATTGCGCTTGGCCACCGGTGCGTTGCGGCGACATCACCAGCCGGCGGGCCACGGAGTTGGCCACTTGTGTACCGAAATCCCGTGTGACCAGGTGCAGGCAGGCATCGATGCCGGCGGCGCTGCCTGCCGAGGTGATCAATTGGCCGGAGTCGACGTAGAGCACGTCAGGGTCGACCAGAATATTCGGGTATCGCTCGGCCAGTTCCGTGGTGTAGCGCCAGTGGGTGGTGGCGCTGCGGCCGTCGAGCAGGCCGGTCGCCGCCAGCACAAATACTCCGGAGCAGATCGAGAGCAACCGTGCACCACGCCCATGGGCCTGACGCAGGGCGACGATCAAGCGATCAGGCACCGCAGCGTTGCGATCGCGCCAACCGGGAATGATGATGGTCCGGGCATCCGCGAGCAGCTCCAGGCCGCCATCGGCCAGCACCTGAATACCGCCCATCGCGCGCATAGGGCCCTCGTCAACTGCGGCAATGCGGTGTTCGTACCAAGGGAAATCGAACTCCGGCCGCGCCAGGCCGAAGATCTCCACGGCGATACCGAACTCGAAGGTGCAAAGGCCGTCGTACGCCAAAATGGCGACCAATCCAGGGGTGGGATGCATTTGGCGTAAAATTCCCGGTAGCTGTCTTGTGCGCCACTTTAGCGGCAAGTGGCGTGCGGATAAAGTCCGCTCATCCCCATCGAAACTCTGGAGCACTGCCCATGACCAGTCTGGTTCGCAATATCCCCGCCGCCCCGTCGGCCATTGCCCTGATGCATTTCAGCAATCGCCTGACGTTTGAAACCGATTGTTCCGATGTCTACGCCAGTCAACAGGCAGGTGAAATTGATTTTGTCCTGGTGGACACCCGTGGTCCGCTGGCATACGAGCGCGGTCATGTGCCAGGCGCCATCAACCTGCCGGGACGGTTGCTGAGCGCCGAACAGCTAGCCGGTTACGCCACCTCCACGCTTTTCGTGGTCTATTGCGCGGGGCCGCACTGCAACGGTGCCAATAAGGCGGCGGTGAAACTCGCCGCGTTGGGTTATCCGGTCAAGGAAATGATCGGCGGGGTGATGGGGTGGCTGGATGAAGGGTTTGAATTGAGTGTCCCTCGGCCCCTCCCAGGCGCTGCCGTCATTGGTTGTGAATGTTGATCTGGCAAAACCATTAATCTGACCCGTGTCCGGACCGGGTGCTACCTGATAAGGGGCAGGTCCGGAGCTGAAACGATCTCGCCTTTTTTATAAGTTTTTGTCGCTTGCGCACAATTTACCCGTGTACAGCCGCTCTAGACTGCCGGCCTCTTCGGTTTTCTCACATAACAAAGCTCTGACCGAAAGCTGACAATCGAATGCTGCCAATAAAAGCCTCCGTACACGGGAGTTATAAATGAAGAAGCTAGTGATGTTCGGTGCCCTGGCACTGTCGATGTTGTCCCTGACCGCCGTGGCTGATGACGCCAAGCCGATCCGTATCGGTATCGAAGCCGGTTACCCGCCATTCTCGATGAAAACCCCTGACGGCAAACTCACCGGTTTCGACGTCGATATCGGCGACGCGCTGTGCGAGCAGATGAACGTCAAATGTACCTGGGTCGAGCAAGAGTTCGATGGCCTGATCCCGGCACTGAAGGTCAAGAAAATCGACGCGATCCTGTCGTCCATGACCATCACTGACGACCGCAAGAAGAACGTCGATTTCACCATCAAGTACTACCACACCCCGGCGCGCTTCGTGATGAAGGCTGGCACCGACATCAAGGATCCGCTCACCGAACTCAAGGGCAAGAAAGTCGGCGTGCTGCGTGCCAGTACCCACGACCGTTTTGCCACCGAAGTGCTGGTGCCGGCCGGTATCGAGCTGGTGCGTTACGGCTCGCAGCAGGAAGCGAATCTGGACATGGTTTCCGGTCGCGTCGATGCGCTGCTCGCCGACTCGGTCAACCTCGATGACGGTTTCCTGAAAACCGACGCGGGCAAGGGCTTTGCCTTTGTCGGCCCGACCTACGAAGACGCCAAGTACTTCGGCGGCGGTGCCGGTATTGCCGTACGCAAGGGTGACAAGGAGCTGGCGGACAAATTCAACACCGCTATTACCGAAATCCGTGCCAACGGCAAGTACAAGCAGGTGCAGGACAAGTACTTTGATTTCGACGTCTACGGTCATTAATTCACCGTAGAAAAAAGTGGCCCCGTTGACGCGGTGGCCACTTTTTTTATGTGCACTCACTGTCGAAGTCAAAAGCTATTGGTAGATCCCACAAGGGATCATGCTGTTTGAGTATTGAGGAGTTCCCATGCAACGCATCGACCACCCGCTCCCTTGGAGTCACCTCGGCACCGAACGCACCCTGAGCGTGTTCCGATATGGCACAGGAGCGCGCAAGGTCTATATCCAGGCCAGTCTGCACGCGGACGAACTGCCGGGGATGCGCACTGCCTGGGACCTGAAAAAACGACTGGCCGAACTCGAATCCCAAGGCCAGTTGCAAGGAGTGATCGAGCTGGTGCCGGTGGCCAATCCCATCGGTCTCGATCAGCACCTGCAAGGCAGCCACATGGGCCGTTTCGAGCTGGGCAGCGGCAAGAATTTCAACCGCTCGTTCGTGGAACTGAGCGCACCGGTCGCCGAGTTGATCGGTGATCGCCTCGGCGCCGACGCCCAGGCCAACATCGCACTGATCCGTCAGGCCATGGGCGAGGTGCTCGACGGCTTGCCCGCTGCTGCGTCGCAGCTTGAGGCCATGCATCGCCTTTTGTTGCGCCACGCCTGTGACGCTGACATCACCCTTGATCTGCATTGTGATTTTGAGGCGGCCATCCACATTTACGCCTTGCCGCAACACTGGCCACAGTGGCAGTCGTTGGCGGCGCGCCTGAAGGCGGGCGTTGCGCTACTGTGTGAAGATTCGGGCGGTAGCTCGTTCGACGAGTCCTGTTCTTCGCCGTGGCTGCGGCTGGCCAAGGCGTTTCCCGAGGCGGCCATTCCACTGGCCAACCTGGCGACCACTCTGGAGCTGGGCAGCATGGGTGACACCCGGATCGATCAGGCTCAAGCCAACTGTGAAGCGATCCTCGGGTTCCTGGCCGAGCAGGGGTTCATCGCCGGCGACTGGCCAGAGGCGCCGGATGCGTGTTGCGAGGGGATGCCGTTCGAAGGCACGCAATATCTGTTTGCACCCCACCATGGCGTGGTCAGTTTCTTGCGTAATGCGGGTGAGTGGGTTGAGAAGGACGATGCGTTGTTCGAAGTGGTCGACCCGTTGAGCGACAGGGTCACCACCGTGCGCGCAGGGACCAGTGGCGTTTTGTTCGCGATCGATCGTGGTCGCTACACCCAGCCGGGCACCTGGCTGGCGAAGGTGGCCGGGCGTGAAGCGATTCGCGCCGGGAAACTGATCAACGATTGAGTGGTGCCTGATCGTTCCCTAGGCGAGGGGAACGATCAGCACTTGCCGGGGCACTTCACAGTGTTAGGCTTTGCGGCGAATCCTGCGCTTTGTGAAGGAAGCCTCATGTTGAAAGTTCTCGCTCTGCTGACACTGCTGATGTCCGCCACTGTCCATGCCCAACCCATGCTGCACACCGACCTGCCGCTCAAATACCTTGAGCAGGCCAGCTCCGATTCCGTCGATCAACCGCTGGTCATCTTCCTCCACGGCTACGGCAGTAACGAGCAGGATCTGTTCGGCATCAAGGACGAGCTTCCGGCGCGCTATACCTACCTGTCGGTGCGCGCACCGATGGTGATGCAGGAGGGCAGCTATCAGTGGTTTCGCAAGAAAGGCGAGGGTGCCTACAACGGTGATACGGAAGATCTGAAAACCAGTGGTCAGGTGTTGCTGGATTTCATCACACAGGCCGCGAAGAAATATCACACCGAGCCAAGCAAGGTTTACCTGGTGGGTTTCAGCCAGGGCGCGATCATGTCCTACGAAGTGGCGTTGCGTCACCCCGAGGCCGTGGGTGGGATCGCCGCGTTGAGCGGTCGGATCTTGCCGGTGCTCAAGTCCGAACTCAAACCTGAAGAAAAGCGCCAGTCATTGGCAATCTTCATTGGCCATGGCACGGCAGACAAACGCTTGCCTTTCAACGATGGCACCGAGGCTGAAAGCCTGTTGAAGAGCCTGTCACTCAAACCCGAGTTTCACGCCTACCCGGGCGTGGGCCACAGCATCAGTGCCACCGAGATGCAGGACTTGAGCGCCTGGCTGCAACGCCTTAATCCCTGATTTTCACTTGCCCGAGACGATTTGCTTGATCAGCGCTTCGTGGCCGGCATTGTCGCTGAGGCGGGATATCACCTGAACCAATGCCATGCGCGTGCCCGAGGCCGCCATCAGTGTGGTATCGAGGGTCTTGCCGCCGCCCTGGGTGGCGGTGCTGTCGATTTGCCTTACGCCCAGGCCGGTGCCTTTTTGTGTGAAGCTTTTTTCGCTGAGTTTGGTGAAGTCCGGCAATGCCTTGGTTTGCTCGGTGGCAAAGTCGGCGGCTGCGGCGTCCAGGAACGCCCCGTCGTTGTCCTTGGCATTAACGCCGCCGGGGACGGTGTTCTCGGCGACGATGACCACGGTCTTGGTGGTCTCATTGGTGTACATCGTGCCGCTCGCACCGGTCGGGCTGGCCGGAAGAGGGTTGGCAACAAAGCCCTTGGGCAAGGTGAACTTGAATTTAGCGCCCAGCAGCGAAACCTTCGGCGCCGGCCCGGTATCGGCTGCCTTGGCAGCATAGGCATTCAAAGTCCCCAGGCTGGCCACCGCAGCCAGCAACAGGACAACGGCTTTTTTACTCAACAGTGACATTCGTACTCTCCAGGGTGGACTCGCGGTGGGGGGCGATCATCCCATGGAGGCTGTCGCGTGTTCCAGCGCGAGCTAACGGACGGTCAGGTCAAACCCGGCGTGGGCTGCCACTTCCAGGATGGCTGTGGAAGGGTCCGCCGACGCATAGATGATCCGGCGCCCTGGCGGATTCCAACGGCCACCGGCCTTTTGCGCACCGACCCCGCTGGCCCAGGTGTTTTTAAAGGCCTCGCGATCCAGGCGCCAGGCATGCCATTTTCCATCCCAGGGCAGAGGGTTCATTGATAGACCCCGTACTCGATACGGGTCAAATAACCTTCCACTCGCTCGAAACCGAGCGCGTTGTCGAGGAGTTCCAAAGGGATCTGGCCTTCCAGATGCTTGCAAGGGCTGTTCAGCCATTGCTCGGCAAATGGTTTTCCGCCAAACACGCTATAGGCGTGATCGAGGAGCTGGGCATACTGAAAGGCTACGGGGTTTTGTTGCTGGTTCAATCGCATGGTGGCGCTCTCCTTGGCCATACCGTCTTTTGTCGTGACAACGCTACGCCTTGGGCTTCCGACGGCCAACCGGAAAAACATGTGGGAGAAATCTAGGAATAAGGGGTTTTTGTCGTCACTTGTGGGAAAGGTAAAAGGCCTCAGGTTGAGCAACCCTTATCCTGTCCGGGCTGGTTGGTTTAACAGGCGTTTAGTCACACCCAGCATCATCACCGATACCGCGATACCGAGCGCAAAACCACCGCCCAGGCCCAGTCTCGGCAAGGCCATCGCCACGACCAGGCAGAACGCGGCGAACGAATACATGCCGGTTGCCGTCGCCCGCAGCAGGGCGGCCGTGAAGGCCGGCCCGCGGCTCTGCTGGGAGAACACCGCCATCACACTGCCCAACACCGGAAACACCGCGAGCAGACCGCTCCAGCGTTCACCGACGGTGCTCGCCAGCCAGGTGACGGCGAGGGTCAGCAGGGCGCCTGCGATCATGCGCAGCAGCAATTTGTCGGATTTCGGCGCAGGGCCCGACACCACGGGTTGCACGGCGGGGAACAGGTACGGTGCCGCCAGCAGGGCGGTTGCAGCCGCGATCACCGAGATCACCAGGGAGGCCGGTATCAGCGACAGCACCCCGGCCGCCGTCGCCCAGACCAGCAATGAAACCGTCAGCGCCCACGGCCATCCGGCACGTTGGGCGACCTGGGCGTAGCAGATGCAGAAGGCGATCATCGCAAACATCGCCGACAAGGCTGCCGTCGCCGACTGCGCGGCGAACGCATCGCCCTGTTCGACGGCGAGGAAAAACAGAATCGGCCCGACGACCACTGGCAAACCCGACAACCAACCCGCAACACTCGGACCCCAGCGTTTACCGGCCAGTGAAATCAGCAGCAGAAAACCGGGAATGACCAGCAGTTTGAGCAACAGCACGCGTACACCTCCAACCTGTGAGTCGGCAACGTTAGCACCGTGGTGAATGGATTGCTCTATATCCGTATTAATTTTGTATACAACATGCGCCCCTGTAGGAGCGAGCTTGTCGAGGCGTCGAACCGTCGCGATGGTCGTTAACGGTGACGTGGGCTGTCTGGATGCCTGCGGTGTCTGGGGCTACCATCGCGGGCAAGCCCGCTCCTACAGGCCGTTGTATCTTTGTCCGATCGGCGCGAAACGTCTAAGCTGCCTCTCCCGTCTGTTTCTGGAATGCCTGCGTGAAATTCAGTTTGCCAAAAATCGCCACTGCGCCTTTTTGCCCGCCGGAAGTCGCGGGCAGCGTTGCCGTTGATCCGCATGCGTCTTTCTTCAAGCGCGTGCTGCGTTTTGCCGGCCCAGGCCTGCTGGTGTCCATCGGCTACATGGACCCGGGCAACTGGGCGACCGCCATCGAGGCTGGTTCGCGCTTTGGCTACAGCCTGTTATTTGTAGTGTTGCTGGCAAGCCTGGCGGGGATGGTGGTGCAGTGTCTGTGTTCACGCCTTGGCATCGCCACAGGGCGCGACCTGGCGCAGTTATCCCGCGAGCGCTACAGCACCCGAACCGCGCGGACACAGTGGGTACTGGCGGAAATCTCGATCATCGCCACCGATCTCGCCGAAGTGCTCGGCTGTGCGCTGGCGTTCCACTTGCTATTGGGCTGCTCGCTGAGTGCAGGCATCGCCCTCACGGCGTTCGACACCCTGCTGGTGCTGGCCCTGCAGAACCGCGGCTTTCGCCGACTGGAAGCGATCATGCTGGTGCTGGTGGGCACCATCGGTGCGTGCTTTTTCGTAGAGCTGCTGTTGATCAAACCTTATTGGCCGGACGTTGCCCGGGGATTCACCCCATCACTTTCCGCCATCGGCGACGCCGCGCCGCTGTATCTGGCAATCGGGATTCTCGGGGCGACGGTGATGCCGCATAACCTGTATCTGCACACCTCGATCGTGCAGACACGGATGATCGGCAAGGATCTGGCCAGCAAACAGGATGCGGTGAAACTGGCACGCATCGACACCATTGGCTCCCTGGCGCTGGCCTTGCTGGTCAACGCCGCGATCCTGATTCTCGCCGCGGCGGCCTTCCACAAGACTGGGCATACCGATGTGGTGGACATCCAGGACGCCTATCACCTGCTCGACCCGCTGGTGGGCGGAGCATTGGCCAGCGTCCTGTTCGGCGTGGCGCTGCTGGCGTCCGGGCAAAGTTCGACGTTCACCGGCACCATCGCCGGGCAGGTGATCATGGAGGGTTACCTGAACCTGCGAATTCCCTGCTGGCAACGCCGGTTGATCACCCGAGGACTGGCGCTGATACCGGCGTTCATCGGCGTGTGGCTGATGGGCGACAACGCGATTGGCAAACTGTTGGTGTTGAGCCAGGTGGTGCTGAGTTTGCAGTTGCCGTTTGCCCTGTATCCGCTGATCCGCATGACCAACGATCACCAGTTGATGGGGCCGTTCGTCAATCGTTTGCCGACACGGGTGCTGGCGTGGGGGCTGTTTGTGGTGATCAGTGGGGCCAATAGCTGGTTGATCCTGCAATTCCTGAGCTGAGGCCCACGCCCCACAGGCAGGCCCGGATCCAACGCCAGAAAAAAAGAACCCGGTGACACCGAAAGGTGCACCGGGTGTTTTGCCAGGCTGCGACGGTTCTTCGTGGGTCCCCGTACAGCCTGTCGAACGCGTTGGGGTTACGCCCGTTCCAGCGCCAGTGCGACGCCTTGGCCCCCACCGATGCACAGGGTGGCGAGACCTTTTTTGGCGTCGCGCTTGATCATCTCGTGCAACAGGGTCACCAATACGCGGCAGCCCGAGGCACCGATCGGGTGGCCGAGGGCAATGGCGCCGCCGTTGACGTTGACCTTTTGCAGGTCCCATTCCAGGTCCTTGGCCACCGCCAGCGATTGGGCGGCAAAGGCTTCGTTGGCTTCGATCAGGTCGAGCTGGTCGATGGACCAGCCGGCTTTGTCCAGGCAACGGCGCGTGGCCGATACCGGACCGATGCCCATGATCGCCGGGTCTACGCCCGCGTTGGCGTAGGCAGCGATTTTCGCCAGTACCGGCAGGCCCAGTGCCTTGGCTTTTTCGGCGCTCATCAGGATCACGGCGGCGGCGCCGTCGTTCAAGGACGAGGCGTTGCCGGCGGTCACCGAGCCGTCCTTCTTGAAGGCGGCTTTGAGCTTGCCCAGGGATTCGGCAGTGGTGCCTGCCCGTGGCTGCTCGTCGGTGGCGAAGGACAGCGGCTCGCCCTTGCGCTGCGGGATCAGGATCGGCGTGATCTCATCGACGAACCGTCCGGACTCGATGGCGGCCGTGGCTTTTTGCTGAGAAGCGGCGGCGAAAGCATCCTGTTGTTCGCGGCTGATGTTGTATTTCTCGACCAGATTCTCGGCGGTGATGCCCATGTGGTAGTCGTTGAACGCATCCCACAGGCCATCGCTGATCATGGTGTCGACAATCTGGGCGTGACCCATGCGCAGGCCGGTGCGCGCGCCGGGCATCACGTAATTGGCCAGGCTCATGCTTTCCTGGCCGCCGGCAATGATCACGTCGGCATCGCCGCAACGGATCGCTTGGGTGGCCAGGTGCAGGGCCTTGAGGCCCGAGCCGCAGACCTTGTTCAGGGTCATCGCCGGGACGGCGAAGGGCAGGCCAGCCTTGATCGAGGCCTGGCGCGCAGGGTTCTGCCCGGCGCCGGCGGTCAAGACCTGGCCCATGATCACTTCATCGACTTCAGCAGGGTCCAGGCCGGTTTGCGCCAGCAACTGGCGGATCACCGCGGCACCCAGGTCCACGGCGGATACGCTGGCCAGCGAACCCTGGAAACTGCCGATGGCGGTGCGCGTGGCGGCAACAATGACGACTTCTTGCATGGAAGGATTCCTCACTGGTCAGCGAACTGCATTTCTGGAACGTGCTCTGGCACGATCAGTTTACCGGCGGTTTTGGCAACGATTTCCTCGACGCTGACACCTGGCGCACGTTCCTTGAGAATGAACGCGCCGTTTTCGATTTCCAGGTAAGCGAGGTCGGTCAGTACGCGCTTGATGCAGCCCGCGCCGGTCAGCGGCAGGCTGCATTGGGACAAGAGCTTGGATTCACCGTCCTTGGAGGCGTGGGTCATGATGACGATGATGTTGTCGGCGCCGGCTACCAGGTCCATGGCGCCGCCCATGCCTTTGACCAGTTTGCCGGGAATCATCCACGAAGCGATATTGCCTTGCACATCCACTTCGAAGGCGCCCAGCACGGTCAGGTCGACATGACCGCCGCGAATCATCGCGAAGGATTCGGCGGACGAAAAGATCGAAGCGCCAATACGCGCGGTCACGGTTTGCTTGCCGGCGTTGATCATGTCGGCATCGATCGTTTCTTCGGTAGGAAACGGGCCCATGCCGAGCAGGCCGTTCTCCGATTGCAGCATGACTTCCATGCCTTCGGGAATGTAGTTGGCGACCAGGGTCGGAATGCCGATGCCCAGGTTCACGTAGAAGCCGTCCTGCATTTCACGGGCGACGCGTTGAGCCATTTGTTCGCGGGAAAGTGCCATTGTTGTTATTCCTTCATTCGGTCCGGGGGCAGGAGATCACTTGCGTACGGTGCGTTGTTCGATGCGTTTTTCGAACGTGCCGCAGATGATCCGGTCGACGTAGATGCCAGGGGTGTGGATCTGCGCCGGGTCCAGCTCGCCGGGTTCGACGATTTCTTCGACTTCGACCACGGTGATCTTGCCCGCCGTAGCGGCCAGCGGGTTGAAGTTCTGGGCGGTGTGACGATAGATCACGTTGCCGAAGTGGTCGGCCTTCCAGCCCTTGACGATGGCGAAGTCGCCGGTGATGGACTCTTCCATCAGGTATTTACGGCCGTGGAATTCGCGAACTTCCTTGCCTTCTGCAACCGGGGTGCCGACGCCGGTGGCGGTAAAGAAGGCCGGAATGCCGGCACCGCCAGCACGCATTTTTTCGGCTAGGGTGCCTTGCGGGGTCAGGATGACCTCGATCTCGCCTTTGAGCAGTTGCTCTTCGAACAGCTTGTTCTCGCCCACGTAGGAGGCCACGACCTTGCTGATCTGCCGGTCGGTCAGCAGCACACCCAGGCCAAAACCGTCGACACCGCAGTTGTTGGAGACCACGGTGAGGTCGCGGGTGCCCTTGCGCTTGATCTCGGCGATGAGGTTTTCCGGAATACCGCACAGGCCGAAGCCACCCGCGATCACGGTCATGCCGTCTTCAAGACCTGCCAGAGCTTCCTCGTAGGAACTCACGCGCTTGTCGAAACCTGCCATATGCACCTCTTTTATTCTTTGTGGGCGGCTGGCTAGCCGTATGGAATGAAGTGTCTCGCCGGGATATTCATTTGTTAAGTTGATTTTTAAGGTTGATTGATAGATAAAACTCAACAAAACACCGCTTCATGCTTGCAGCTTAAAGCTTGTAGCTTACAACTGGAGCCCCAGGACATGACTGTCAAGCAGATCCGCGCTTTCCTGGCCGTGGCCCAGAGCCTGAGCTTTGCCGTGGCCTGTGAGCGCTTGCACCTGTCGCAATCGGCCCTGAGCCTGACCATCAAGGCGTTGGAGGAGGGGCTGGGCGGCCGTCTGTTTACACGCAACACGCGCAATGTGGCACTCACCGCCGAGGGCGAGGCGCTGGTGCCACTCGCCCGTCGTTTGATCGCCGACTGGGACAACGCGGAGGATGAACTGCGCCAGCGGTTCACCCTGCAACGCGGTCGCGTGACCCTGGCGGCGATGCCTTCCTTTGCCGGCAACCTGCTGCCGCCGATCCTCAAGACCTTCCGCGCCCGCTATCCGAACGTCAACGTCACGGTCAACGACGTGATCAACGAGCAGGTGCTGGAGCTGGTGCGCGATCGGCAGGTGGAACTGGGCGTGGCGTTCGAGCCGAGCATGACCACCTCCCTTGAGTTCACACCGTTGTATCGCGACCGGTTTGTCGCGGTCGTGCCGCTGGATTCGCCATTTGCCAGCCGCGAAGACATTGACTTCCAGACGCTGCTGGAACAGCCGTTCATCACCCTGCAACGACCCTCGACGGTACGGGTGATGCTCGAAGAACATTTGCAGGCGCGGGGCATGAAGCTGCCGGTGGAGTTCGAAAGCCATCAACTGGCGACGGTGGGCCGCATGGTCGCCAGCGGCCTGGGGGTGAGCGCGGTACCGGCTTTGTGCGCCGGGCAGATGCGCGAACTGGGCGCACGCTGCATCACCTTGCAGGAACCCGTGGTGGAACGGGCGATTGGCGTGCTGACCAAGCCCGGGGTGGAGCTGTCTGCGGCGGCCCAGGCGTTGTTTGATGTGCTTCGCGAGTCGTGGAACTTGTAATCACCGTTCCCCTGTAGGAGCGGGGAGTTCAGGTGTTCAGTCGCTGCGCCAATAACGGCAACAACTGCTCGCAGGAACCCTCGATCTTCAGGTCGAGCAAATCGTCCGCCCGGGTCTTACCCAGGTTGATCGCGATCAGTGGCTTGCCTTGATCCACCACCGCCCGGCACAGGCGGAAGGCCGAGTAGGCCATTAGCGAAGAGCCGACCACCAATAGCCCAGCGGCGTTTTCGACCGATTCCATGGCCTTGGCCGCCGTCTGCTGCGCCACGTTCTCACCAAAAAACACCACGTCCGGTTTCATCCGTTCCCCGGCGCAGTGGGGGCAGTGCGGCACCTGGAAACGTGCCTCGAACGCTGCATCGAGCAGGGTGTCGCCATCGGGTGCCTGCACGGCGTCGACGCCGGCCAGATAGGGGTTCTGCGCCTCCATCAACCGCTGGATTGAATCACGCTCGCTGCGCTGCCCGCAGTCCAGACACAGAACCCGATGCAGGCTGCCATGCAGTTCGATCACATGGCGACTGCCGGCCTGGTCGTGCAAGGTGTCGACGTTCTGGGTGATCAGGCCGCCTATCTGCCGCGTGCCTTGCAGCGTGGCCAGGGCTTCGTGCGCCGCATTAGGTCGCGCCTGGCGCACCCGCGGCCAGCCGAGCATGGCCCGGGCCCAGTAACGGCGGCGGGACTCCGGGGCACCGAGGAATTCCTGGTACATCATCGGTTGCCGGCCCCGGCGCACGCCCTGGTTGTCGCGGTAGTCAGGAATACCGGACGGGGTGCTGATCCCGGCGCCGGTCAGTACCGCGAATGGCTGCTCGGCCATGAAGTGCTGGAGGCGATCAAGCTGGTCATGGATCGGGCGGTCGAGCATGTTCAATACTCCGGGTCACCTTGAATCCATGCACATTACCACCTCACCCCCCTGTAGGAGCGAGCATGCTCGCGATAGCGGTGTGTCATACAAAACTGTATTGCCTGACACACCGCATCGCGAGCATGCTCGCTCCTACAGAATAAGGGGGGTTATTTCCTCGCCTCCAAGATCAGGTTGAACGGCGTTTCTGTCGCCCGGCGGAATGTGCTGAACCCCGCCTCGGTGAACACTTGGCGCAATCGTGCCTCGCCTGCCTGGGCGCCGAGCCCGAGCCCGACTTCCTGGGACAGCGAATTGGGCGTGCAGATAAAGGTCGAGGCGGCGTAGAAAAGCCGTCCCACCGGGGTGATATTGTCGTCGAGCCGGTCGTTGGCGAAGGGTTCGACCAGCAGCACCGTGCCGTTGGGTTTCAGCGACTGGCAGGCATGACGGGCCGCGCCCACCGGGTCGCCCATATCGTGCAGGCAATCAAAGTAACAGACGAGGTCATAGTCATTGCCGGGGTAACTCTTCGCGGTACCCTGGAAGAACCGCGCCCTGTCGGACACACCGCCTTCCTGGGCACGCTGGGTGGCGACGCTCACGGACGGAGCATGGTAGTCGAAGCCAACGAACTGCGACTGCGGGAACGCCTGCGCCATGATCACCGTCGAGGCGCCGTGTCCGCAGCCGATGTCCGCCACCTTGGCACCGGCCTGCAGTTTTTCGACTACGCCGTCCAGGGCCGGCAACCATTCGGCCACCAGGTGTGCGCGATACCCGGGCCGGAAAAAACGCTCGGTGCCGCTGAACATGCACGGATGGTGGTCGCCCCAGGGCAAGGCGCCGTTGCCGCGCATGGCGTTGACCAGTTTATCCTTGTCGTGGAAGAACGACGCGACCACGCCGACACCCCCCGCCACGTACACCGGCGACGCTTCGATCGCCAACGCCAGCGCTTGTTCTTCCGGCAGGCGGAACTGGCCGTCGTGGTGTTCCATGTAGCCCGAAGCCGCATGGGCGCTGAGCCATTCGCGTAGCAGGCGGGCGTTACAGCCGGTTTTGCCCGCAAGGGCCTCGGGGCTAATCAATTGGCTGTCGGCCATGGCCCGATACAGGCCGAGCTCTTCGCCGAGGATGACATTGGCGAGCATGGCCGCGCCGCCCATGTCGCTCACCAGTTTGCCCATGAAATCGTTAAGCCTGGCCTCGTCCATCACGTGCGCTCCTGTTGCAGGGTCCAGGGTCATGTTGTCGGAGGCAGCGGGCTCTGGGCGGTGGTTGTGGGTTCATTGAGTTTAGTTCGCCGGCAGCGTGCAGGTGACCTGAGCGACGAAAGTACCTCTGATAACCACTTTTCTCTGTGGGATTCATGTATCGCAGTGTATCCAGGCACCCTCTCGATACACTCCCCACCATTTCCCGCTCGCCCCCGAACACAGCCCAGATACAAAGCTGCGATGAACTGTTCAGGTCGTTTGGCACCTACCGTCCGGGGATAACAATGAGCACGTTTAAGCCTGAAACAGACCTGAAATCCGAACCCGTGCAGCGTTTGCGCGTCGAGCAGTACACCAGCGGCCTCATCGGCCCGAGCCAGCCGATGCTGGGCCCGTTGGCCGACGGTGGCACCCTGGTCACCGGGACGCCGCCTGGCTGCTGGGGGCCGATGATTACGCCGGCTTTCGAGGGCGGGCATGAAGTGACGCAACCGGTGGCCATCGCGGGTGCCGAGATCGGCGACGCCGTGGCGATCAAGATCAAAAGCCTGCGCGTCACCTCACAGGCCACGTCCTCCGGGGTGATGAGCTTTGTCGAAGGCCGTTACCACGGCGATCCTTTCGTTGCCAAATTCTGCTCCAAATGCGGCACCGAACACCCGGCGAGCCACGTCGAGGGCATCGGAGAGGATTCGATCCGCTGCAATACCTGTGGCGCAGAAGTCAGTGCGTTCCGGTTCAGTCATGGTTACGTGATCGTGTTCGATGCGCAGAACCAGGTCAGCCTGACCGTCAATCAGGATGTGGCCAACCGCCTGGCCGGCAATGCATCACAAATGTCGGCGCTTCCGGAATTCGCCGCGCAGCATTCGATCCTGTCGCTGGCCCGTGCCGATATTCCCGGTGTTGCCGCGCACATGCGTCCATTCCTCGGCAACATCGGTACAACGCCGTCCCGAGATCTGCCGGATTCGCACAACTGCGCCGATTTCGGCCAGTACCTTATCGGCGCGCCGCACCGTTTTGGCATGACCCGCGAAGAGCTGCACGCGGCCAAGACTGATGGGCACATGGACACCAATTCGATCCGCGAGGGCTGCGTGTTGATCTGCCCGGTGAAAGTACCGGGAGCCGGTGTGTACATGGGCGACATGCATGCCCAGCAGGGCAATGGCGAAATCGCCGGGCACGCCACCGATTGCTCCGGCGAAACCGAAGTGCAGGTGCAGGTGATCAAGGCGCTGAGCCTGGAAGGCCCGATCATCCTGCAAAACCTCGACGACCTGCCGCCCATGGCCCGGCCGATGACCGCTGAGCAGCGGCGCAACGTTCGCGAGCTGGGCGCACGCTGGGGCCAGACCGAAATCGAACAGAGCGGCCCGATCACCTTCATCGGAAGCGGCGAGAACCTCAACGTGGCGGTAGAGAACGGTCTGCAACGTGCCGCCAGCGTCACGGGCTTGCCCTACGACGAAGTGCTCAACCGCGCGACCATCACCGGCTCCATCGACATCAGTCGCTTGCCGGGCACCGTGCGCGTGACGTTCCTGTGTCCGATGGATGTGCTCGACCGCATGGGCATCGGCCATCTGGTGCGTGAGCAATACGACCTGACCCCTTGAGATCGACATCATGCAAACCTCTGTTGCCTCAATCAAAACCAGCGTCGGGCTGGGCCTGCGTCGCGGTTTGATGAAAGATCTCCTGGCGGCCCCGATGGGTGATTTCGACTTTCTGGAAGTCGCGCCGGAGAACTGGATCGGCATCGGTGGTGCCCATGGCGCGGCGTTGCACACCCTGGCCGAACGTTATCCGCTGTCCTGTCACGGCCTGTCGCTTTCGTTGGGCGGGCCGGCACCACTGGATGTCGGGTTCCTCCGCGAGGTCAGGGTGTTCCTCGATCACTACAAGGTGCCGTTGTACAGCGAGCACCTGAGTTACTGCAGCGATGACGGTCACCTGTACGACCTGTTGCCGCTGCCGTTTACCGAGGAGGCAGTGCATCACGTGGCTGCGCGGATCCGTCAGGCACAGGACATTCTCGGCCGGCGCCTGGCCGTGGAAAACGTCTCGTATTACGCCGCACCCCGGCAGGACATGGACGAGGTGACCTTCACCAACGCGGTGTTGCGCGAAGCCGATTGCGATCTGCTGCTGGACGTCAATAACGTTTACGTCAACTCGATCAACCACCGTTTCGATCCGCAGGCCTTCCTGGCCAACATCGACGCGGGTCGGGTGGTGGCCATGCACGTGGCCGGTCATTTCGATGAGTCGGATACCTTGAAAATCGACACCCATGGCGCATCGGTGAAACCGGCCGTGTGGTCGCTGCTGGCAGCGGCCTACGCGCGTTTTGGCGCCCAGCCGACGCTGCTGGAGCGCGATTTCAACTTCCCGGCCTTTACCGAACTGGTCGGCGAGTTGCAGACCATTCGCCGCTTGCAAACGGAGGCTTCGAATCGTGGATAAATCAGCCCTGTTCGATGAGCAAACCAACCTGGGTCGTTACCTGCGCGATCCCGATCACTGTGCGCCACCGGTCGGGATGGACATCGCACGGGTGCAAGTCTACCGGGACCTGATTTTCAACAACCTTTCGCTATTGCTCAGTGGCACCTTTCCAGTGTTGATCAGGATTCTCGGTGATGAGCGCTGGCGTGCGCTGATGCGCGCTTTCCTGCGTGACCATCGTGCGCGCACGCCGAAATTCGGCGAGATCGCCCAGGAGTTCGTTGAATTCCTCGCCTCGCAACCCGCCTTGAGCGGGGAGGCCTGGCCGCCGTTCATGGTGGAGTTGGCACACTATGAATGGGTGGAAATGGCGCTGCAGCAGTCCGAAGCCGAGGCGTTTCCAGCCAGTGATGTCGGGCAGTTGTTGGGCCGCGCCTTGCGGGTTTCGGCGCTGGCATGGCCCCTGGCCTACACGTGGCCTGTGCATCGGGTGGGATCGGACTACCAACCTGAAACACCGCCGGCCCAGCCGACCTTGCTGCTGGTGCGGCGGGTGGAAGACTGGAGCGTGAGGTTTTCCGAATTGAGCCCATTGGCCTGGCGGTTGTTGCACCGTATTGGCGAGTTTCCTCAATTGAGTGGGGCAGAGCAGTTGCAGGGGTTGGCGGTTGAGGCCGGTGCGGTGGGATCGAATGAGTTCATCGAGAACGGCGCGGCGTTGTTGCGGCAGATGCATGCAGAAGGTGTCATCAGCCCGGCGTGATAATTCCCCTGTAGGAGCGAGCTTGCTCGCGATAGCGGCGTATCAGTCTTCATGGTTTTGACTGGAAAACCGCTATCGCGAGCAAGCTCGCTCCTACAGGGGAAGTTGTTACGTCACCGAAAAAAAGTACCGCGTCAGGTGAAAGAAGATCGGCGCGGCAAAGCAGATCGAGTCCATGCGGTCGAGCATGCCGCCGTGGCCCTTGATCATGGTGCCCCAATCCTTGGCACTTAGACTGCGCTTGATCGCCGACATCACCAGCCCGCCGAGAAAACCCATGGCGACGATGACAAACGACATCAGCAGCGACTGCCAGAAGCTGAACGGTGTCATCCAGAACATGCAGCCGCCAATCAGGGTGGCTGACAAGCCGCCGCCGACCAGTCCTTCGACGGTTTTCGACGGGCTGACCAGCGGCGCCACCTTGTGTTTGCCGAACAGCTTGCCGAACACGTACTGCAACACGTCGCTCAACTGCACCACGAACACCAGATAGAACAGGAGCAGCGCGTTTTGCCCCTGGAAGCCTTCGAGGTCCAGGAGCAGCAGGGCCGGTGCGTGGCTGATGCAGTAGATGCAAATCATCACACCCCATTGGATTTTTGCGGTCCTTTCCAGAAACGCGTCCGTGTCCTGGCTCAGCACCGCAATCGCTGGCAACAACAGGAAGGCGTACACCGGAATCAGCAGGGTGAACATCGAATACCAGTGCGTGCCGATCAGCAGGTACTGCAGGGGGATGAGGATGAAAAACGCGGAAAACAGTGCGTTGTGATCGCCCAGGGTGGTTGGCGTCAAGGTGATGAATTCCCTGAGCGCGAACAGCGAAATGAAGGCGAACAGCACGACGGTCGCATTGCCACCCAACTGGTAGGACACAAAGAAGATGATCACCATTCCCCACCAGGCATTCACCCGCTGGTTGAGGTTTTCGATGGTCGCCACCGAGCTTTCCGATGTCGCGCGCCGGGCCAGCACACGGCCGATGATCGAAGCCAGCGCCAGCAGGCAGGCGATGGCGAAGAAGAACCACAGGAACTTGGCTTCAAGACTCATTTGGACAGCCTCACAATGGCTTCACGCGCCCGCTCCAGAAACGCTTGTTTTTCCTCATGCGCGATGCGGGGCAGAGGGTCGCCGATGCGGATGGTGCAAATGATGGGCAACGGCACATGCTTGCCCTTGGGCATTGAACGGTGCAGGTTTTCCAGGTAGATCGGTACCAGGTCAACGTCCGGGAAGGTCTCGGCGAGCCGGAACAGCCCGGATTTGAACGGGCCGGGCAGGGCCTGGCTGGAGCGGGTGCCTTCGGGAAAGATGATGATCGAATGACCGTCGCGCACCACGTCGAAAATCGGCTCCAGCACATTCACTCCTGGCTCGGGGTTGCGTTCGATCAGTACGGCGTTGAGGCCTTGCTGCGAGATGTACGACAGGAATCGGTTCTTGCCCCAGTAATCGGCGGCGGCCACCGGTTTCACATTCTTGCGCGCTTCGGGAGGCAGGGCCGCGATGATCGCCAGGGTGTCCATGTGGCTGGTGTGATTGGCAAAGTAGATGCGCTGGCGCGACAGGTCCGGGGGGCTTTCCCAGCGCGCCGTCACGCCAATGAGAAAACGCAGGACGGAGATCAACGCATTACTGATCCACATGGGCGGCCCCTTTGAGTTGCCTGGCGATGGCCAGCGTGCGCGTGACGCAAGTGGCGGCGGAGCCGACGGCGATGATGATCAGCGCGATCAACAAGACGTAGTGGCTGGCGTAGACCGCCGCTTCGACGGCGTTGAGCAGCAGCGCCAAGGTCATCACCGCCATCCGGTGCTGCTTGGCCATCGGGCCGATGAAGCTCTGCGCCAGCCCGATGGAGCCGCCAAACACCCGCACGTAAGCGGTCAGCGCCGCCGCCAGCGCGGCAAACCAGCCCAGGTCCGAATAGCCGATGGCGTAGCCGAGTCCGACGATCAGCAGGCTGTCGGCGATGCGGTCGGGAAATTCGTTGTACAGGCTGCCGATAGGGGATTGCTTGCCGCCTTCGATCGCCACCATGCCGTCGAACAAATTGCACAACAGGCGCAGTTGAATGCCAATGGCGCAGAGGATCGAGCCAGCAACGCCTGTGTCGATGTTCAGCGCGCTGATGCCGATCAGCGCGAAAACGATGCTCGCCACGGAAATCTGATTGGGGGAGAGGTCGCGCTTGACCAGGATGTCGGTGATACGTCTGGCCCATCCCGAAGAACGGGTCTTGATGGGCCGGCGGTTTTCATCCATTGGCATGTCCTTGGCAATGATGAAGAGGGGACTGGAGTTTCAATATAGAGGCTTTCCGTGGCCTCTGCTCTGTGCTGCCTTGAACTTGTAGGAGCGAGCTTGCTCCGGGCGGCGTTCCGACGATGGTGGCCCACACACCGCGGGGATTCAGACAGCCATCATCATCGTTGACGACCATCGCAACGGTTCGACGCCTCGACATGCTCGCTCCTGCAGGTCAAGGTTTCAGGGGGCTGCTTGGCAGGGTCAATTCTGCGCACAGGCCGCCACCTTCGCGATTACTCAGGGTCAGCGATCCGCCGAGTGCCAGTGCCAGTTGTTGCGCAATGGCCAGGCCCAGGCCCGTACCGCCGGTGCTGCGGTTGCGTGAGTTTTCCACGCGGTAGAAGGGCTCCATGACGTGGGCCAGGTCTTCTTCGGAAATGCCAGGGCCGCGGTCCAAGACTTTCAGCGAAAGCTTGCCGTCAGCCCCGGTTTGCACCTGCAGCTCGGCTGCACCTGCGAATTTCAGCGCGTTGTCGGTCAGGTTCACCAACACCCGGCGCAAGGCATGCGGGCGGGTGTCGATGACCGCGTCGCTTTTTCCGCTCAGTTGCACGAGCTTGTTCATGTCCTGATAGTCGAACACCAGGCTGTCGAGGAAGGAGTCCAGATTGGTGCGACGTGTCTCTTCGGTGGCGCCATGCACACTGCGGGCATAGGCCACGCCTTCGCGCACCAAGTGCTCCATTTCGCTGAGGTCATTCCACAGTTTGTCTTTTTCGCTGGAGTCGTCCATGAACTCGGCGCGCAGTTTCATGCGGGTGATCGGCGTTTGCAGATCGTGGGAAATGGCTGCCAGCAGTTGCATGCGCTCCTTCAGGTACGCGGCGATGCGCGCCTGCATGGCGTTGAAAGCCCTGGCGGCGTGGGTCACTTCGGTCGGACCGTTTTCATCCAGAAGCACCGGGTGGGTGTTGGGGTCCAGGGTTTCCACGGCTTGCGCCAGGCGGGTGAGGGGGCCAATGGCGATGCGCACGGCCAGCCAGGTGCACAGGATGAGCAGCGCCAGTTGACCGAGCAACACAAAGGGTAACCACGGTGATAGCGGCACCATGCTCGGGCGAACATCGATGGTCACCGGGCTGCCATCGGCCAGTTTCAGGTGGACCTGAAAGCGTTTGATCGGGCCGGGAATATCGGTCACGGTCATGGGGTAGTCCATACCGATTGCGTCCTTGATCGATGTCACTGCAATCGGTGTGTCGTTCATGGCGCTGCCTGGCGAACCTTCATCGAGCAGGTAGCGATAGTTACGCCGGTCCAGCTGTGGCAACCAGCTTGCCCGCTCATCTGCCGGCAAGCGGTCGAGGATGGCAATCGAGGTGGAAACATCGGTTTCGAGGTTGCCGAGCATGGTGTTTTTGGCACTTTCGTAGCGCTCGTAATATTGCGCGCCGAAAGACAGCGCCTGCGCCAGGATCAGACCAACCAGGAAAATCAGCGACAGTCGCGAGGCGAGGGTACGGGGCCAGCGCAGCGGGTATTTCATGAGAGCTCACCGAGGATTTCCACTGGCAGGGAAAACACATAGCCCTCACTGCGCACGGTTTTGATGTAGGCCGGTTCGCGCGCATCGTCCAGCAAACGCTGACGCAAACGGCTGACCAGCAGGTCAATGGAGCGGTCGAACAGGTCAGCGTCGCGACCCTGGGTCAGGTTCAGCAACTGGTCGCGGGTCAGCACCCTCTGCGGGTGATCGAGGAACACCCGCAGCAGTCGATATTCCGCGCCGCTCAGGGCAACCATGGTGTCGTCCTTGTCCAGCAAATGTCGGGCTGAAGTGTCCAGGCGCCAGCGTCCGAAAGCAAGCAGCCGTCCGCTTTCGGTCACGACGAGGTTGGGTGGCAGCATCCGCGTCCGACGCAACACGGAGTTGATACGTGCCAGCAGTTCGCGGGCGGCAAACGGCTTGACCAGATAGTCGTCAGCACCCATCTCCAGGCCGATGATGCGATCGGTTTCATCATTGCGTGCCGTGAGCATCAGCACTGGGGTCGCCTTGTGTTTACCGGCGCGAATCTCGCGACACAGCATCAGACCATCGTCGCCCGGCATCATGATGTCGAGCACGATCAGGTCTACCGGCGTCGATTCCAGGAACGTACGCATCTGCCGGCCATCCGCGACGACCGTGGTGCGCAAACCGTTTTTCTTCAGGTAGTTGCCTACCAGTTCTCGGATTTCACGGTCATCGTCAACGATGAGAATGTGATCGACGTGTTCCATGGTGCAGCCTCAACAAAGGGGGATGGGCCGCAGTCTATCGAGCCTTTGCCCGCTCGCCCGACACGATTTGTATTGCAGTGTATCTGCTGTGTCGACGGATACACGCGGACAAAAAAACGCCGGATTTGAGGGGTTTTGTATCGCTGTGTATCTCCGGGCGTTCTGGATACGTACCGATTTACACGCGCCGGTTTTGGACACAGACGAGATACCTCTCAGGTTTTAAATGGCTTCCATCGAGGCAAACGCAACCGCCTCACTCGAACACCCAACCATTGAAACCTGAGGATCTCACCATGAACACCAAAACCATCTACGCCGCCTGCCTGTTTGCCGCCCTGAACATCTGCACCCTGTCGGCCCGCGCCGAAGCCGATGTCAGCGAGAAAACCTACTCGTACGGCACCCACCTGGACATCAAGAAAGTGGTGTCGCTGACCCAGGCCAGCAGCGATACCTGCGGCATTGTCGACGCCAAGCTGACCTACCTGGACTCCCAGAGCAAAACCCAGGTCCTGGACTACCGCAAATTCGGCGAATGCAGCTCGGACAACTGAGTCTGGCGTCTGCACATCCATTCTTTTCGAGACAGGAGCACCATCATGAACAACATCACGCGCTTTCTGACCGCGTCGGCCTTTGCCTTCGCCGGTGCTGCAGCCCACGCCAACGCGGCCGTTGAACAAAGCACCTGCGGTAGCAGCACGTGCTTCCAGCTGGCCCCGGTGAAAAACCAGGGCGCCCATGACTTCCTGGCACAGGACGGCGCGAGCCGTACGCCGCAGGGGCAATCGCTCGATAACCAGATGGCGTGATGTTGGGCGCTGCTCTTGATAACGCCGTTGATCCCCTTGTGGGAGCGGGCTTGCCCGCTCCCACAAGGGGTGATGTGGTGTGTCGTGAATACATAAAGGTGATCACCATGTTCCTCATCGCTTTCCTGGGCGGCATCCTGACCGTCCTCAGTCCTTGTATCCTGCCGGTCGTGCCGTTCCTGTTCGCCGGCGTCGACCGCACCCGTTCCTCGATCCTGTTGACCCTTGGCGGCATGGTCATGACCTTCGCCCTCATTTCCAGCCTGGCCGTGGTCAGCAGCGAGTGGGTGATCCAGGCCAACAACACCGGTCGGCACATCGCCCTGCTGGTCATGGCGCTGTTTGCCCTGTCGCTGATCTCCGCGCGAGTGGGCGGCTGGCTCGCACGTCCATTCGTATTGCTGGGCAATCGCCTGGACCCCAACACCCGCAAAATGTCGGGTCCGCTGGGTTCGCTGATGATCGGCGTGGCCACCGGCCTGCTCTGGGCACCGTGTGCCGGGCCGATTCTCGGGGTCATTCTCACCGGCGCGATGCTGCAGGGCGCCAACGCGCAAACCAGTTTGTTGCTGGTGGCTTACGGCCTGGGCAGTGCGTTGTCACTGGGCACATTGATCTTCGCCGGTCGTGGCCTGGTCAATCGCTTGAAAGCCTCGATTCCGGTCACCGGCTGGCTGCGGCGTGGCACTGGCTTCGCGGTACTGGCCGCTGCACTGGTGATCTCCACCGGTGCTGACAAGACCTTGCTGGCCGGCACTTCCTCCGAAGGCGTCAGCGCTCTGGAGAAAGGCGTACTGCAAAGCGTACCCAAAGTGGTCGACTACCTGGTCAGCAAGGTCCAGGCCGACATGATCGAGGACAATGCCAAAGGCGCCATGCCGTCACTGACCGGTGCCGTGGAGTGGATCAACTCGCCAGCGCTGACCAACGATGCGCTCAAGGGCAAAGTGGTGCTGGTGGATTTCTGGACCTTTGACTGCATCAACTGCCAGCATACCCTGCCGTATGTGAAGGATTGGGCGAAGAAATACGAGAAGGACGGCCTGGTGGTCATCGGCGTGCACACCCCGGAATACGGCTTCGAGCGCATCATCGATAACGTCAAGGCTCAGGTGAAGAAACTCGGCATTACCTACCCGGTGGCCATCGACAATAACTATGCGATCTGGCGCAACTTCGACAACCAGTACTGGCCGGCGCACTACCTGGTCGATGCCAAGGGGCAGGTGCGTTACACCCACTTCGGTGAGGGGCGCTACGACGAGCAGGAAAAAATGATCCAGCAACTGCTGCAAGAGGCCAAGGCCGACGCCCCCAAACCGGCAGCGTAAAACGCAAGGATCAATGGCTCACAGGTCTCGCACCATGAGCCATTGCTCCTTGTCCCAGGCGCGAAAACGCTCAAGCGCGGTCCAGCCACGTTTGGCGTAGTAGGCATGCTGGTCCTGGGTGTGCAAATAAATGTTCCGTTCACCAGCGGCTTTGGCCTGCTCGCAAATCCGCTCGATCAAGGCTTCCGCCAGGCCCTGGCCTCGTGCCTCGGGGGTGACGAACACACAGGCGAGCCACGGTCCCAGGTCTGGCCGCTGTTCCAGGTCAGACCTCGCCAGCGCGGCCCCTCCCAGCAATTGATCGCCCTGCAGTGCAATCAGGCATTTCCAGTCGCCGTTGAGTTGTCCCTGGGCAAACTCCCGTTGCCAGTCGGGGAGGGATTGCTCGGCGTACTCGTAGTGAAACTGTCGATGAATCCACGCGGCGAAGGTGTCGCTGTGTTGCGGATGATCGACCAGCCAGTCCAGGCGCAGTGCCATGCTTGAATCCTTTCAAAAAATGCAGGTGGCCCATAAGAGCCGATTCACGACGTCTCGGCAATCCCGATCTCATTACGGGGGCTAGTCTGCCCGCGCCGCCAGGCCGCAGGTGGCGCGCCGTATTCGCGCCGAAAGGCCCGGCTGAAGGCCGTGTCGGTCTGGTAGCCCACCTCTTCGGCGATGCGCAGCAGCGAGCTGTTACTGCTGCGCAACAGATTGGCCGCCAGCAGCATTCGCCATTGCGTCAAATACTGCATCGGCGACACCCCGACCATCTGCTGGAAGCGCTCGGCCAACACCGATCTTGACGTGCCGGCCGTGCGCGCCAGCTCCTCCAGAGTCCAGGTGTGACAGGGCTTCCTGTGCAGCGCATTGAGGGCGGCGCCGACGATCCGGTCACCCACGCCCGCCAGCCAACCGGTGCGACCCTCGCCCTGCTGGTGCATGTACAGGCGCAGCACCTCGATGAACAGCACCTCCGCCAGCTTGGCCAGGACGCCTTCGCCACCCGGACGAGGCGAGCGGGCTTCGGCCAGTGCGTAGCGCACCGAGGACTCGAGCCATTTGCCGGCGTTGGAACCCCGCACGTTGACTCGAACTACCGTCGGCAAGCCAGTCAACAACATGCCCGCCAGGCGCTTGTCGCACGCCAGGTAACCGCAGACCAGACGGCAGACCGTGCCACCACCGCCGTAATTGAGCTGCCGTGGACGGCGCGCCAGGATCTCGTCCAGCCGTGCGCTGGTTGCGGGTTTCAAACCCGGCTGGGAACTCATGCGATGGGCGTCTCCCTGGGGAAACAACACCACGTCTCCGGCACTCAGGAGCAGTGTCGGGGCATCGCCGAGCTCGACGTAACACTCGCCTTCGGTGATCAGGTGAAAAATCACCACCCGCTCGGCGTCGGGCTCCAGGAACGGGGCAGCGGTGTCGGCGTGGGGCGATTGATAGCACCAGGGGGCCGTAAATCTCGCACTGATGAAGATTGCACCGACCAGGCGGACCACACGCAGGGTCTGGGACAGGGCGTCCATGAGGGGTTTCCCCTGTTTGGCGAAATGTTTTTGATTGTGAGCCTGTTGTGGCGCTTGGGAAAACCTCCGGACGATCGGACAGTCTTGCCCGACGATCGGATAGGACGCTCCCGGTCAGCGGCGCGATAGTGGACGCACAGGGCCTGCCGGCCCTGTCATCCATAACAAGAATGAGAGGTTGCCATGCCCAAGTTCGTCATTGAACGTGAGATTCCAGGCGCTGGAACACTGTCAGAAAGGGATCTGAAAGCGGCTTCACAAAAGTCCTGCAAGGCGTTGCGAGATTTGCCCCAAGTGCAGTGGCAGCAGAGCTATGTCACCGGTGACAAACTCTACTGCGTGTACATCGCACCCGACGAGGAGTCGATCAGGGAACATGCCAGACAAAGTGGTTTCCCGGCCAACAGCATTGCCCGGGTTGCCACCATCATCGATCCCACCACGGCCGAATGAGCCTTGGCATTGTATTCCCTGAACGGAGCTGTTTTTTATGAGTACCCCCATTGATCTTGCTGCCTTGAAAAACCGCCAGATGGCCTCCTGGGCCAGTGGCGACTACGCCGTGATCGGCACCACCCTGCAACTGGTGGGCGAGCAGTTGGCCGAAGCCTGCGACCTGCTGTGCGATGAGCGCGTGCTGGATGTTGCGGCCGGCAACGGCAATGCGACGCTGGCGGCCGCGCGCCGAGGAGCCCACGTCACCTCCACCGACTATGTGGCGGCCCTGCTGGAGCGCGGCGAAGACCGGGCACGGGCCGAACGGCTGAAAGTGACTTTCCAGGTGGCCGACGCCGAGGCGCTGCCGTTCAAGGACGACAGTTTCGACCTGGTACTGTCTACCTTCGGTGTGATGTTCGCGCCTGACCAGGTGAAGGCCGCCGCCGAACTGGCGCGGGTTTGCCGCCAGGGCGGGCGAATCGGCCTGGCCAATTGGACGCCTGACGGTTTTGTCGGGCAGATGTTCAAGACCCTCGGCCGGCACTTGCCACCTTCCGGAGCACAACCGCCGTCGAACTGGGGCAGCGAGCCCTGGTTGCACGAGCACTTTGAAGAGCGGGATTTCCTGATCCAGGTGACCCGGCGCTCCTTCAACTTCCGCTATCGCTCGGCGGCGCACTTCATCGACACCTTCCGCACCTGGTATGGCCCGGTCCACAAGGCCTTCGCCGCACTGCCAGCCGAAGCGGCCCAGGCGCTGGAAGCGGACTTGACCGAACTGATCAACCGCTCGAACCGCGCCGGTGAGAAATCGCTGGTGGTGCCGAGCGAATACCTTGAAGTGGTGATTACTCGGCGCTGAGGTGGGTTATTGAGAGATTCCCCAGTGGGAGCGAACAGGCTCGCTCCCACAGGGGGTAGTGATCTATGTCGCGGGCACACCACACCCTTCGATGTCAGCGATGCCGCGCTTCGTCGAACCACTCCATCGCCGTGCGCCAGATGCAGATACCCAGGAAGTACGCCGACATCAGTAGCCAGAGACCCATCACCAGAGGGTTGATCACCGGGTGGTTGATCACCAGCGAAAGGCTGCACAGCAACCAGATGGCGGTCACGGCGATGTTGATCGGCATGAAACGGCGCACCCGGAATGGGTGCAGGAATTTCATCCGGGTCACGGTCAGCAGCGCCAGGCCAATGACAGTGAGCAGGGTGATCCAGGGCGACGGCGCAATGATGTACAGGCACAACGCAACCACATTCCAGGCAGCGGGGAAGCCCTGGAAGTAGTTGTCCTTGCTTTTCATGTTGACGTTGCAGAAACAGAACAGTGACGACACCAGGATCAGCGACACCGTCAGCAGCAGTGTGTAGTCCGGCAACGGGATGTAGCGATAGATGAACAGGGCAGGGATGAACACATAGGTGAGGTAATCGATCACCAGGTCGAGGATCGACCCGTCGAAACTGGGCAAGACAGACTGCACATTGACCTTGCGCGCGAGTGCGCCATCCAGCCCATCGACAATCAGCGCAACGCCCAGCCACAGCAGGCAATTGGTCGGCTGGTTCTCCAGCAGGGCGAGCGTGGCGAGGAAGGCCGTGACCACTCCGGTGGCGGTGAAACCGTGGGCACCCCACGCTTTGAGTCTGGCGATGTGTAGGGTCGAAATCACGGGGCATTCTCCAGAAAGTCAAACAAGCCAATCATCACCCTCGAGGTCCGGGGGCGGTGGCAAACCGGGTCGGGTTGCAGGTATCGACCGAAAATCCGGGAATAAGGTTCACCATCCGTAAATCTTAGCTGGGCCTCGTAAAAACACTGCGGATTAATCCAGTCGCCATTTTGCGTATTTGTCGGCTAAACGGTGCTGGCGCAATGGGGGACGCGGTCTATCGTTCTCAGACGGAATGTTCCCTTCGATGAGGACGTCGTCATGAACACCAGCGATTTGCTCGAACAACTGCTGCGAGCCGGCCAGGGCTCGATGACCCGTCCGGGCGGCGCGCCCCAGGGTGGCACGGGTGGCGACCTGGGTGGATTGCTCGGTGGCCTGCTGGGTGGTGGTGCCGGTGCGGGCGGCGGCCTGGGTGGCCTGCTGGGCGGGTTGCTCGGTGGCGGCTCGGCGTTGGGTGGTGCAAGTCAGCGCCGTTCGGGTGGTGGGACCAACTACGCCGCGCTCGCCTCGTTGGGCATGATGGCATTCCAGGCCTATCAAGCCTGGCAGCGCAGCCAGGCCGCCGCCCCCCAGCAGGCCTTGCGCACGGCTGACATGCTGGCCGGCCCGGAGGTCGAAAGTCACAGCCACGCGGTGCTGCGGGCACTGATTGCGGCCGCCAAGGCCGACGGTCGCATCGATGAGGCCGAGAGGCAGATGATCAGCACGGAAATCGGCCGTCATACCGACGACCCTGAGTTGCAGCAATGGTTGGACGACGAAGTCGCCAAGCCGCTGGACGCCCATGACGTGGCGCAATCAGCGACAGACCCTGCGATGGCCGCCGAGATGTATCTGGCCAGTGTGATGGTGGCTGGGGATCAGCAGGGTGCCGAGCGCGACTATCTGGATGAACTGGCGGCGGCGTTGCAGATCGACCCGCAGTTGCAGGTGCACCTGGAGCAGCAGGCCAGGGGCGTTTGAGTTTTGTGCCTTGGTTGAGTTATCCGGCCGCATCGCGGGCAAGCTCGCTCCTACACTGTATTCGCATCGCTACCGTAGGAGCGGGCTTGCCCGCGATGAGGCCATTCCATCCAATGCAGATAAAGGTGCCCTCCACAAAGTCCGTCCATCCCTGCATTCCAAAACCCGATTGAATTTTTGCCCCAGCGCATCGCTCTGCTGAACAAGAGACGTTGTTTCAGCGTCCTGCCCCGGCCAACAGACCGAGAGATGCGCCCATGACTGCCCTGACCCAAATCCATTCCCAGCCTGCTCAAGAGATCCGCAGCGCCGGCTGCCTAAAAGAGACTTACGAACAATTGCTGCTCGGTGATGATCCCGGCCAGCGTCGCGACCTTGGCCAAGCCTTTCTCGAGACTCAGCTACAGAAGGCCGCCAGCTTGCCGGATGAATTGCCACGGGACATTTCGGCCCTGCAAGGATTCGTCGAGCAGCACTGTGCCGACGTGGCGAGCCAGTACGGCGAATACCTGAGCGCGCGCCAAGAGGGTGGCCCGCGCCAGTTTTTCCATAACAAGGCACACGCACTGTTTTTCCTCCAGGCCGTCAGCCCGACCAAACTGGTCGACGGCGCCTGGCTATACGGTTTGCTTGAGCATTGGCGCGATCCGCGTTTCGACGGTTTGATCTGCACCTACCTGGAAGAGCTTGGTGACGGCAACCCGGCGCAGAATCATGTGCTGATTTATCGCAAGCTGCTGGCCGAACACGGTTTGGACAGCTCGGTGGTCCCTGACGAGTACTATTTGCAAGGCGCCATCCAGCTGGCGTTGGGCGAATGTGCCGAGCAGTTTCTCCCGGAAGTGATTGGTTACAACCTGGGTTACGAACAATTGCCGCTGCATTTGCTGATCAGCGCCTATGAACTGCGCGAGCTGGGCATCGATCCGTATTACTTCACTTTGCACGTCACCATCGATAACGCCAGCACCGGGCATGCGCAAAAAGCCGTGCAATCGGTGCTGGAGCTGTTGCCGATCGAGGGCGATCGCGAGGCGTTCCTGCGGCGGGTGGCAGTGGGGTATCGGCTCAATGACCTGGGGCTGGGGAGTCGGGCGATTATCGAATCGTTCGACCTGGACGCCGAAGTACTGGGCATGCTCGAACGCAAGCGACCTTTCGGCCAGCACATGCATTCCGATTACTGCCGTTTCGAAGGCAAGACCGTCAACCAGTGGCTGGCCTCGCGGGAGCAACTGCCCGGCTTTCTCGCCGCCATGGAGAACAAGGGCTGGATCAAGCGCAACCAGGACCCGCAGCAGAGCCGCTTCTGGCAGTTGATCGAGGGCAACGGAGCGGCGATGTTCGGGGTATTCAGTCCCTTTGAGAAACAACTGCTGCACGACTGGATCGCCGGCGACTGGAAGCCCGAACGCAAAACGCCGCCCGTGCGTAGCACCAGCACTCCGGCGATGGAGCCCACCCCCCAGCGGCCGACCCGGATGTTCAACGTTTGCAGGTCGCGCTACAGAGCGTGCCCGCCCATGAGCAGATGCAAGTGCTGCTGCCATGGTTGTCGGCCCATCGCCATGCGCACCCAGCCGGACTGCTTGCCACCCGCCGCTTCATCGAACTCAAATCCAGCCTGCGATAAGGAATGCCGCATGAATGAACCATCACAACTCAATGCAGCCGATCTGGCGCTGGTGCAACTGGGGCGCCGCTTGCAGGCGGACGGTTATCGCTTCATCACGCCGACGCCGCTGACCCATCAGCGAGTCAATGACCGGGCATTCGGTCAGGGCGCGCGGAACCTGCGTGAAGTGTTCGGCTGGTCTCGCTCATTCGAGCCAGGCCTGTTGTCGCCCGACGAGCAGCAACAGTTGCACCAGGCGGGCGTACTGGAAGAGAGCAATGGCCGAATGAAGAGCCGGATCCGCTGGTCGAGCCTGGATGACCTGCTGTTCGTGCATTCCGGGTTTCCCACCGATGCTGCGGACTCCGTGTTTTTCGGGCCGGACACCTATCGCTTTGCGCAACTGATCCACCGCCATCTGCAGCAGTCCTTCACTCCGATAAGGCGCGCGGTGGACATCGGCTGCGGCGCCGGTGTCGGGGCCATTGTCATTGCCCGGGCACGGCATGAGGCCCAGGTGCTGGCGGTCGATATCAATCCGGCGGCGCTACGTTTGACCGCTGTGAACGCGGCGTTGGCCGAAGTGAGCAACCTCACTGTCGAAACCAGCGATGTGCTGCAGGGGGTGGACGGCAGTTTCGACCTGATCGTCGCCAATCCTCCCTATATGGCCGACCCAAACGAACGCGCCTATCGCCACGGCGGGGGCGCACTGGGCGCACAGCTGTCGTTGCGCATCGTCGAGCAGGCGTTGAGTCGTTTGGCGCCAGAGGGTTCGCTGGTGCTGTACACCGGTGTGGCGATGGTCGATGGCTGCGACCCGTTTCTCGATGCCGTGACGCCTTACCTGGATTCGGCGCGATTTGGCTGGACGTATCAGGAAATCGACCCCGACGTCTTCGGAGAGGAACTGCTGACCCCCGGCTACCAACGGGTGGAGCGTATTGCCGTGGTCGCCCTGATTGTGACGCGGCTCGGCGGGGACGCTGGCGCCAAGGTTGAATCAGCCACAGGTGATTGAACATGAACAAGGATCTGGACGACTACAACCGTATGCGCGATTTCTCGGCCACGTCGGAGCCGGCCGCCAAACGCCCGGGCAAGAAATCCGCAAAGGCCCATGCCTTGCAGTTCTGTATCCAGAAGCATGACGCCTCGCGCCTGCATTACGACTTTCGCCTGGAACTCGATGGCGCACTCAAGAGCTGGGCCGTGCCCAAGGGACCGTCGCTGGATCCCAAGGTCAAGCGCCTGGCGGTGCATGTCGAAGATCACCCCATCGACTATGCGACCTTCGAGGGCAGTATCCCCGAAGGCCATTATGGTGCTGGCGATGTGATCGTTTGGGACCGTGGCGTATGGATACCCCAGGAAGACCCTGCCAAGGCGTACGCCAAGGGCAAGCTCAAGTTCGAATTGCAGGGCGAGAAGCTTGCCGGCTTATGGAACCTGGTGCGAACGCACATGCCCGGCAAGCAGGAACAATGGTTTTTGATCAAACACCAGGACAGTGTCGCCAAGCCTGAAAGCGATTACGACATAGTGACCGCCGAGCCGGACAGTGTGCTCAGCGACCGAACCATCGAGCCCAAAAAGGCCAGGACGGCCGCCAAGCCCAAGCCCGTCAAGAAACCGGCCAGTAAAGTCGCGGCCAAAGCTCAGTCGGCGAAACTGACCGGCGCGCACAAGGCCAAGCTGCCGGAGTCGTTCAAGCCCGAGCTGGCGACGCTGGTTGAAACGGCCCCGGAGGGCGAGTGGAGCTACGAGATCAAATTCGACGGCTACCGGATCATGACGCGCATTGATCACGGCGAAGTGAAACTCTTTACCCGCAACGGCCATGACTGGACGCACAAGTTGCCCAACCAAGCCGAAGCATTGGCGGCGCTGCAACTGGAGTCGGCCTGGCTCGACGGTGAAATGGTGGTGGCCAACGAACAGGGCGTCCCCGATTTCCAGGCATTGCAAAACGCTTTCGATAGCGCCCACAGTGAAAACATCCTCTATTACCTGTTCGATATGCCTTACCTCAACGGCGTCGACCTGCGCGAAGTGCCGGTGGAGGAGCGTCGAGTGGCACTGGCGACGGTGCTCAAGACCGCCAAGGACCCGCTGCTGCGCTTCTCCGAAGCGTTTGCCGAAGCCCCCGATGCGCTTTTGAACAGTGCGTGCCAGATGCAGATGGAAGGCCTGATCGGCAAACGCCTGGGTTCACCCTATGTCTCACGGCGCAGCAGCGACTGGATCAAGCTCAAATGCAAGCATCGGCAAGAGTTCGTCGTGGTGGGTTACACCGATCCCAAGGGGGCCCGCAGTGGTTTCGGCGCGTTGCTGTTGGGGCTGCATGACAAGGACAGTGGAGAACTGCGTTATGCCGGCAAGGTCGGCACCGGCTTCAATGAAGCCACGCTGATGCGTATTTATGAGCAGCTCAAGCCGCTGCAGGCCAGGAAGGCGTCAGTCGTCAATCCGCCGAGCGGGTTTGACGCCAAGGGCGTGCACTGGCTCAAACCGACTTTGCTGGCCGAAGTGGCCTTTGCGGAAATGACCAAGGAGGGTTCGGTGCGCCACGCTGTGTTCCATGGTCTGCGCAACGACAAGCCCGCCAAAGCCATAACTGAGGAGCGACCCACTGTGGTGACGAAAGCTGCCAAGGAAAAACCCGCAGGCAAGAAGGCCAGCCCCACCAGGAAGGCCGCCGAAAAGGTGGTACCGGCTCCGTCCCAACTGGGGCTGGCCCAGGGCAAGGTCCGTATCACTCACCCCGACCGGGTGATCGATGCCGCCAGTGGCACGACAAAGATGCAACTGGCGGAGTACTACGCCAGTGTCGCCAAGTGGATTCTGCCTCAGTTGAAAGATCGCCCTGTGGCGCTGGTGCGCGCCCCGGACGGCATCGCGGGCGAATTGTTTTTCCAGAAAAACGCCGAAAAACTGGCGATTCCCGGGATCACCGTGCTGGACAAGGAGCTCACGGGCCAGCCCATCATGATCGTCAATAATGCCGAGGCGTTGATTGGCGCCGTGCAAATGAGCACCGTGGAGCTGCACACCTGGAACGCCACTTCAACCAACCTCGACAAGCCTGACCGCTTCGTGCTCGACCTGGACCCGGACCCGGCGCTGCCTTGGAAAAGCATGGTTGAAGCGACGCATCTGACCCTGTCGGTTCTGGACGAACTGGGGCTCAAGGCATTCCTGAAGACCAGCGGCGGCAAGGGCATTCATATCGTGGTGCCATTAACGCGCAAGTTTGGTTGGGATGAGGTGAAGGATTTCAGCCACGCCATCGTCAGCCACATCGCCAAACTGCTGCCAGAGCGCTTTTCTGCCGTCTCGGGGCCAAAGAACCGGGTCGGACGAATCTTCATCGACTACCTGCGCAACGGCCTCGGTGCCACGACGATCTGCGCCTACGCGGCACGTACCCGCGAAGGGTTGCCGGTGTCGGTGCCGATCTTTCGTGAGGAAGTGGCTGAGCTCAAGGGTGGCAACCAGTGGAACATTCACAACGTCCATCAGCGCCTGACAGAGGTGGGGGACGAGCCCTGGGCGCAGTTGAGCAATACCCGGCAGTCGATTACCGCCGAGATGAGGCGCAGAGTGGGAATGAAAAAATAACCTCTTGCTCACGTAGTGGATTGATCTGATCTCGATGCCGCCTCTCAGGCATCGCGCAGCAGGTCATTGGCATTGAGCAAGGCAAAGGCAATCTCCGGACGCTTCTCCAGCCCGCGACGAATCGCGCTCGGGATCGCCTGCCGAGTCTTGCGACACAGTCCTGGCAGCTCGTCGATCGTAATGGCGATGCCGCGCATGGTGCGCACTTCGTTAAAACCAGGGGCGATCTCTACACGAATGCCCAACTGCTGGTACATCTTCTGCTGCATCCCCTCCAAATCGCTGAGACTTCGCAGGTTTTCCAGGCGCTCCAGCAGACGCTTTTCTTCGTTGCGCGTCAAAAACAGGATGCGCAGATCGGCGCCCGGCGTCTCCAGCAGCGGTTCACGCTCGCAGATGCAGGCACCGGGTGGGCAGGGTTGTCGGATCGTCAGCGAAGTTGTCATGGGCTCAATCATAAAGCGCTGCGCGACAATTTGCCCATCACTGTGAACGCCGCGGATTTACCCGTCTGCACGTCGTTCAGGCAGTGCGAAAAAACGTACTTGTGAATCAATTCATAGGCATAGCGCAGGTATCGCGAAACACCCTTTAAAGTCGATATTTTGACGTCATTCGACCTTGATTTTTATTTTTTACCGTTGAGGTGACGGGCCATTGACGTAATGGCTATGTGCTTATAGTCTGCTGAAAAACCGGTCACGATTCCTTCGTCCGGCAACAGAAACATCCGCTGGGCAGGGAGGCGGTTTATGCGCAAATCACTCGTCTTTAAATGCGTTTTGTTGTCGGTGCTCTTTAATGGTGCAGCTATCACCAGCGCGCAAGCGAGTCATTTGGCCTATGAAATTAGTCGCATACAAGGCTCTTGCGAGGCATTTGCGCCTCAACAGGGCACAGCCGCTGAAGAACAGATTGGCGCATCCTTGAATGTCGGCGGCGGTTCCGGAACACCCGCAGCAACCCTCGAAACCCATTCGGCCAACAACACCAAACAGCAGTTCAATTTACTCGTGAATTCCGCTGCCAAAGTGGGCGCCTCCGTCAATACTTCTGCCTGCGACGGATTAATGGCGCAACTTGCCAAGAGTAATTTTCTGGCAAATTCCGAGACTCAGACTAAGGTGTTGAGTGCAGGGGCTGAAGTCTTTACCAATCAACCAATTGCCGTCTCGTTGCCGGCTGCGGCGTGGCTGTTTTCATCGGCGCTGTTCGGTTTCGTGATGGTCGCCAATCGCCGCAAGGTGTAGCGATGGTTGATGGTCAATATTGAGAAGAAACAACTTGGTTGATATCAATTTGATGCGCCTATGGCGGCACCTTAGTTGATGCGTTTCATGCGTGTGTTTGGCGATGTAGTTGCTGAATGACAGGCTCTTGTAAATAGAGTGCTATTAATTTGGCGGGTATGCATCGGGGGTAATATGTTTGACTGCACATTGTTGTTAAATAAGAAACTTCCTTCGCAGAAGCCTGCCAACCAGAAGATTTTTACGCCGTTACGCCGACCATTGGCGGCTTCAAGGCGCAAAAATCTTCTTGTGAGCGATATCTCGATGTGAGCATGGGCGAGCGTGAATCGCTTCCCGTTTTATGCAAAGCTTCTTGCATGGCTATCTAGCGGAGGGACCCCGATGTCACGTTTCTTGCTACCTGTCTTTTTTGCGCTGGCTGTTCTGCCCAGCGTTTCCGGCGCCGCTGAAAGTAATTCCCCCTACTACTTGAATCCGGGTGACAGGATTGCGATCTCCGTCTGGGGCGAAGACAAGCTCAAGGAGGAGGTGAATGTGCTCCCCGACGGCAGCATTACCTTCCCGCTGGCGGGCAAGATCGACGTACAGGGGCTGGACTCCACCGCCGTCGAGGAAAAGTTGGCAGCCAGGCTCGAGAAGTTCATACCTGATCCGCAGGTAAGCGTTGTCATCACGGGTACCGAGGGCAATCTCGTCTACGTGCAGGGCAAGGTGCTCAAACCGGGCACCGTGCCGATGTCCCGCGCCCTCACGGTGCTGCAAGCATTGAGCCTCTCGGGCGGCCTCGACAAGTTTGCCGACAAGGATGAGATCAAGGTGGTGCGCAGCAAGGGCGGCACGCAACAGATCCTGCCCGTGCGTTATGGCGACCTGATGTCCGGGCGTGACATGTCCACCAATATCCAGCTCCAGGCCGGCGATACGCTGGTCGTGCCTTAACCTTGCGCAACGCATCTGGAGTGACCTTGATGACGCTGCGAAGAACCGGAATTGCGACGGCGATGTTTGTCCTGCCGTGCTCCGGCATGGTCTACGCTGCTACCTGGCAATCGGCAATCACGGTGCCATCGACTGTCGAGTACGACAGTAATCCGACGTTGGCGACCAGCGGCGAGAAAGGCGTGACACGCTACATCGTCGCTCCGGATGCGAGACTCGTGGGGACTGCCGACCAGGACGAGTTCCAGTTTGGGTTGGGCCTGTATGTCGTGCGCTCGTCGGACACGGCGATCGTGACCGACCGTGAAGATCCAAGACTCAAGCTGGGCTGGCTGCGGGAAACCGAAACCGGTGCCTTTGGCCTCACGGCGCGGTATGAGGAAAGCTCCACCTTGTCCTCGACGGTTCAGGAAACCGGTGTTGTCGTGCCTGACGGCACTCAGAAAATGTCGTCGCTGGAGGGTACCTGGCGCATGGCCTTGAGCGAGCGCAGCACCCTGAACAACGATATCGAGTACCGGCACGTCACCTACGATATCAATACGCTGACCAACTACGACGAGCTGTCGAACCGCTTGGGCTATACCTACGCATGGAGCGAACGTATGGAGCTGTTCACCCGACTGGGGTTCAAGCACTACAAGCCTGACTCCCAGGTGCCATTAGTGGAGTCTTCGAACAGCTACACCCCCGATGTCGGCGTGAATTACCAGTTTTCCGAGAAACTCCGGGGCACGGTGTACCTGGGTGTCAACGAGGAATCCAACGCCAACAGCGGCCCGAGTGCCCAAGGGGGGATGTCACTGGATTACAGCGGTGACCGCGCGGATACCGGGATCGAAGCCAGTCGTAACTCCGTGGCCAGCGGCGACGGCGGTTTTGTCGAGGTCGACAGCATCAGTGGTGTCTGGAGCTACGCCCTCGATGAAACCCGCCGTGCCGGCATTGCGGCCTCCTGGCAGGACTCCAAGGGCCAGACGCCCAACACATTGCGCAACTACAGCGCCTGGTTCAGTCAGGAGATCTCGCCTTTTTGGTTCGCGCGCCTATCCTACACATACAAACAACGCCAGCAAGATGGTTTGCCGGATGCTACTGCAAACGTCGTCGGGTTGACGCTGACTTATAGCTACCCCGGTTTCTGAAATTCTGTAGTGTGAGAAATATGGCCACTGAATACGAAATGTCGGTCAACGACTACCTTGCTATCGTCAAGCATCATGCGCTGCTGATCATCCTGAGCGTCACGGCCATTCTCGGCGTGTGCCTGGCCGTTGCGCTTTCCTTGCCGCCGACCTATGAGTCGTCCGGCACCATTCTGGTCGAGTCCCAACAGATTTCGCCGGACCTGGTGGGGCCCAACAACAATACCTTTGCCGATGAGCGCATCGAGGTGATTCGCCAGCGCGTGATGACCCGTGAGCACCTGGAAGGGATCATCAATAAATACAACTTGTTCACCTCGCAAAGCCGACAACTGACCCTGAGCGAAAAGATCGAGGAAATGCGTAACTCGATCACCATTTCGCTGGTCAGCGCCGATGTCAAAGGCCGGGGAGAGGTGACGATTGCATTTCGTCTGGGCTTTGAACACCGTCAACCGGACATCGCCAACAAGGTGGCCAATGAGCTGGTTACGTTGTTCCTGGACGAAAACATCAAGCAGCGCACCGAGCGGGCCAGTGAAACCACCGAGTTCCTGACCCAGGAAGCCGACAAGCTGCGGGTCGAACTCGAAACCCTGGAAAATCGCCTGGCAGACTTCAAGCAGGCGCACAGCAATGCGCTGCCCGAGCACCAGGAACTGCGCATGAACATGCTGACGCGTGCCGAGACCGAGCTCAAGGAGGTTGATCGCGACTACAAGTCCGCCCGGGAAGAAATGCGCTTCAACGAGCTGGAGCTGTCTGCGGCCAATTCCGGTCTGGCGTCCGCGCCTGGCGTGGGTGGTGCCGCCGCGGCCCAACCGCAGGACCTGGGCAGTCTGAAGGCGGAGTACGCGCGGCTGATGTCGCTGTACACCGAGGCTCATCCCGATGTGCGCGCGGTCAAACGCAAGATCGCTGCCCTTGAAGCCCAAGGCTCTTCGGGTAAAACGCTTCCAGCCAGCATGGATGTGGCCAAGGCCCAGGCGCGTATTTCCGCTTCCGAGGCGCGGATCCAGTCACTGGCCGACCAGAAGCAGCAAATCCTCAAGAAGATTTCCACCTACGAGGCGCAGATCCTGGAAACGCCGCAAGTCGAGCGTGGCCTTGTCACGTTGATGCGCGACCACGAAAATGCGCGCAAGAAATACGAGGAAATTCGCACCAAGGAAATGAGTGCGAAAATTTCCGAGAGCCTCGAGCAGGAAAACAAGGCCGAGCGGTTCGTACTGCTGGAGTCGCCGCTGATGCCGGAGCGGCCAATCAAGCCCAACCGCAAGAAAGTGGTTGCCATGGGCCTGGTGCTCGCCCCGGTGGGCGCGGGAGCCCTGGTCATGCTGCTGGAGCTGATCAACCCGCGTGTGCGTGGCGCCGAAGCGCTGGCCAGCGTACTGGGCAAGCGGGTACTGGTTTCCATTCCCTATATTCACACCCGAGCGGAATTGGCACGCCGCAAGCAATGGCGAGTGCGTCTGGTCATCATAGGGCTCGTGATTTTCACGATCTTCCTGGTGCTCGTGCACTTCCTCTACATGCCCCTGGATCTTTTGATGATCAAAGCTCTGGGCCGGTTTGCATAAGGAAAGACAGCGATGGACATTCTCAAGCCCGATGCCGACAAGGCCGAGCAACCCGCCTCGTCAAAGGCCATGACACCGACCGGTTCGGGGCTCAATGCGCTCAGTTATGTACAGACCAGGGTGGTGCCTCTGCGGTACGACCATCTGGAGCGCAACCGCATTGTTGCTTACAACAAGAACTCGAACATGGGTGGCGCGTTCGACCTGCTGCGTACGCAGGTCCTTAAAGCCATGGATGAAAATGGCTGGCGCACCCTGGCCATCACCTCGCCGACGCCGGAGGCCGGCAAGACGGTACTGGCGATCAACCTGGCCATGAGTATCGCCCATCACACTACCAAGACTGCGTTGCTGGTGGACTTCGACCTGCGTCGTCCCAAGGTGGGTTCCTGCCTGGGGTTGTCGATGGAGAAGTCGCTCAATGAGCTGCTGAGCAACCAGGCTGAACTGCATGATGTGCTGGTCAATCCGACGTTGCCGCGTTTTGTGGTCTTGCCCACGCGAGAGCCAATTCCCTTGTCCACCGAGGTGCTGTCGTCGCCCGAGGTGAGCAATCTGATCGTCGATCTGCGCGAACGTTACGACTCGCGTATCGTGATTTTCGACTTGCCGCCGGTCCTGAGTTCGGATGACGTGATCACCGTCCTCCCGAAATTCGACTGTGTGCTGTTGGTGGTGGCCAACGGCGTCAACAGTAACAAGGAAATCGAGGAAAGCCTCCATCACCTGGACGGCGCCAATCTCATCGGTACGGTGCTGAACAAGGCCGAGCCGCAAAACCGCACTTACTACTGAAGTGATGCTTATCGGCGCCGCGCGTTACGCGAGGGCGCCGATGATCACTGCCAGGGGTGCTTCTGCTCCCACGCCCAGGCGTGCGTAACGATCTGTTCAAGTGATGCGAACTGCGGTTGCCAGCCGAGTATTTCATTGGCCTTTTTCGGGTCGGCGACCAGGCGTGGCGGATCACCGGCACGGCGTGGCGCTTCACTCACACAGATCTGCTGCCCGGTGACCCGGCGTGCGGTGTCTATCACTTGCTGCACCGAAAACCCCAGGCCATTGCCGAGGTTGAAGGCCGTGCTCGCACCGCCCGCCCGAAGGTAATCCACGGCCAGGGCATGCGCGACGACCAGGTCACTGACATGAACATAATCGCGGATGCAGGTGCCGTCAGGTGTGTCGTAGTCACGACCGTACACCGTGATGGTGGTGCGCCGTCCGGACGCCGCCTGCAGGATCAACGGCAGCAAATGGGTTTCCGGCTCATGGCGTTCGCCCAACTGACCTTCGGGGTCCGCGCCGGCGGCGTTGAAATAGCGCAGGCAAACCGACTTGAGCCCGTAGGCGCGATCGAAATCCTCGAGCATCTGCTCGACCATCCATTTACTGCGCCCATAAGGGTTGATCGCCGCCTTCGGATGCTCTTCGTCCATGGGAACATACACTGGGTCGCCGTAGACGGCGGCGGTCGAGGAAAAGATGAAGTGCCTGACGTTGGCGCGGACCATGGCTTGCAGCAGAGTCAGGGTGGCGGCCAGGTTGTTTTCATAATACTTGGCCGGTTCGCTGACGGATTCACCCACCTGGATGAAAGAGGCGAAGTGAAACACCGCATCAAAGCGCTGCGATGCGAACAGGTGGTCGAGAGCCTTTGCGTCAGCGATATCCAGTTCCACGAGTTTCGCGCCCATCAGCGCACTGCGGTAGCCCGTGGAAAAGTTGTCGGCAACCACCAGCTCGTGCCCGGCGCGTTGCAGCTGTTTGACCATGTGCGAGCCAATGTAGCCGGCGCCGCCAACCACCAGAAAATTCATTCTGTCCTCCTGGACGAGTGTTGCTGTGTAAACGCGGATTGTGCCATCAACGCGTGGCACTTTTCCTTAAAAACAACCAGTTGGCGGTTTGCAGCCCTTCGAGCTTGAGCGTGTAGCGCCCATCGGCGTAGGTGGCGGGCAGCTTCTTCAACTGCGCCAGTACGCCTTGGGTGAACAGGGTCAGCCCTGGCGGTGCCTCAATGGTCAACGTGCCGGCCAGTGGTTCGACGAAGTAGGGCGGTCGCTCTTCCTCGTTCGCAATGGCGCGTGCGCCCAGGGAAATCATCAAATCTGCGGACTGGCCCAGGGGCGTGTCGTTCAGGCTCTGCACCACCACGCTGGCGTTGGCGGTTTTGGCATTGACCTGGATGTTGTCGAGGTTGATCGACTCGCCGCCAATCCAGCCGGAAGCGGCCTGGGTGCGCGGCGTATTGATCGTGTACACACCGCGTTTCCAGTTGCGCTTCAGTTCGCCGGTGTCGGAGGTGGATTCGCTGGCATTGGCGTCCAGCAGCGACTGGTTGGGATCGGCAAACACCTTGGCGTTGTTCGCCGTCGAACCGGTTGTCAGCCAGGGCAGAGCCGGTGTTTGTGGCATGACGATCTGCAACTTGCCTTTCTCCATGGCGGTGCGCAGCAGTGCCGAGTTGCTCGGTGTAATGGCCTGGCCGAACAGCGTGTCCGGCGTCGGCGCGAAGGCATACGTGGTCTTCGCCTCGGCAACATCGCCGCGCCGGTAAAGCAGGGCGGCGGCGGGAAAGGTGGACAGCAATGCCGGGTCGTTATAGAGGTTCCAGTTGCCGACCGTCCTCCACGTTCCGGAGAGACCCTCCTGGCTATAGGCATACTGCATCATCGCGTCCCAACCCTGGTAACTGGCGGTGCCCGCCAGATAGAGCGGCACGGCGTGGCGGTCGGGCGTGGGGAAAGGTTCGCTGTTCCACTCAGTGACGGTCAGCGGTTTGCCGCTGACCTGGGCGGCGCCAATCCAGTTGATGATGCCGGGGCTGGTCAGCGGGTTTTTCTCCAACTGGCCGAGGCCGCCGTAGCTGTGGGCATCGATGACATCGCCGGAAGTCAGGGCCGGCAGCGCCACGAGACCGTCGCCACCCCAGCTGTTGGTTGTGGCGATGGGCACTTTCACGCCAAGGTCGCGCAGGTGCTGGATCATGTCGACGTTGAAACGACGTTCCAGGTCATTGAGGAACATCTTCGAGGCACCGTATTCCCAGGCGCGCCAGGTCTGGCTCGAGGACAGGTTGTGCTGCCTGGCAAACGCCTCGGCCTCGGCCATGTAGACCTTGCTGTGCTTGGGCACATCCTTGTCGCCCAGCAGGATATTGCCGAAGTGGTTGGTGATGTCGTTCTCGTTGGTGATCAGCACGGCGGCGATCGCCGGATCGTCCTTGTAGGCGAGGCCTGTGTAACTGTTGACGTGGTTCATGTAAGCGGCGGTAAAGCGCTTCATCGCCTGTTGAATGGTGATGTTGACGTAGTTGTAACCCTTGAGTCCCGCGTTGCCGTGCTCATCCTTTGGCAGCTCTTCGAAACCGTAGATATTGTCCCTGGCAGTGAAGGCCCGTTCGACGTGCATGTCGAGCCACACATAAATACCTTCGTCTTTCAGGTACTTGATCCACAGGTCGAGCTGTTTCAGCGACGCCGGACTGGGTTGTTGGGTGTCCGCGTTGGGCGCCTTGCCGAAGACGTTCGGGCTGACCCAGGGGGAGTCATGGTGGTGCAGGCGCACGAGGTTGATGCCCAGTGCCGACAGACGCCTGGCCTGGCGCTTGATGTCTTCTTCGGCGGTGTCGTACAGCGAATAGGCTGACATGTTGGTGCCCCAGAAGCGCGCCGGGGTGTTGTCGGCGAACATCAGTTGCTCGCCGGAAGCCTTGACGAAGCCGCGCTTGCCGGCGGGTTTTTCGTTGGCATTGAGGAATGACAGGTCGACCGGTGAGGTTTGCCAGTCGATCTTGTCGGTTGGCCAGGTTTTCGGATCGACCAGGCCGAATCGCTCGCTCGTGGTCGGAGCAAGGGCCACGTCGCCTGAGATGCTCAAGGTCGCCTTGAAATGCTGCTGGCCGGGCTTGATGGAGTTTTTGTAGAAAAACGCCCTCACTTCAGACCCATCGCCCGGTTCGACAAAGACATCCGCCAGCGCCGGCTCAAAGCGCATCTCGATGCGTCGGCCCTGGGCATTGCCCCAGGCCCAGCCCTTGTTGCCATCGAGCAACTTCGGCTTACCCATATCGCCCTGGAACAGCGCCGGGTCGAAGTTGAACACGAAGCCTCCGCCGATGACGTTCGGCTTTGCGCTGTGTGCATCAAGGGTGACGTCCCAGCTCAGTTGCTGTTCGCCTTCCTTGCGGATGTTGGCTTTGAGATCAAAGTCGAGGGTCGGGTTCTGCCCGATCAGGCTGTAGCTGTAGGGCGCCTGGGTGGTGAATTGGGTCGGGAACCCCGTCCAGCCATAATTGGCCTCGAAAAACACGAATGAGGACGCCAGGGCAGGGCTGCCCCCTTGCGTCAGCGCGGGCAAGCCACTTTTTTCATCGACATTGGCCACCCAGTCCGACGCCCCGGCGCTCAGTGGCAGAAAAACGACAGACAAGACAACCGGAAGCAGCAAGCGGATGCGGCGAGCAATGTGAGCCATGGGGTTACCGGAGTTGGAGGTGGGCACTGGCCGTGACGGCGGGCGCGGTTTGCTTGAGATTGCGCACCATTCGGACGTAGGCAACGCCCAGCCCGGCCACCGACCAGTACACCACTGGAATGATCGTGATGCTGCTGACGGTGAAAATGGTCACCATGATGCCGGCCAGTGTCGCGAACAGCGCCCGGCCGAGCCTGCGCCCTTCATCATCCTTGTCGGGGAACGAACGCATGGACTTGCGGATGCCGAACAGTACGGTGGCAAAAAAGGCGACGAACACGGTCAATCCGACCAGTCCATAGGACAGTGCGACGCCGATGTAAGTGTTGACGATATCAATGATGCCCTCGCCCTGGATCATGACCTGCATCTCTGGGGCCTTGCGGTAATCGAAGGTGCCCAGCAGCGGGTTGCGCTGGATCACCAGGAGGGAGTTGTCGATCAGGCGTTCACGGTAAGTGATGTTCTCCACCTCCACCGTGCCGATGAAGGGCAGCAGGTCGAGGACCTTCTGCCCACCCGGCACGAGGGTCAGTGCGGGGAGGGAGAGTACCCCGGCGCATCCCAGCAGAATCATGCGCTTGATCACTTTCTCGCCGGTGGCGATGTACACCAGGAACATGGCCAACGCCCCCATCCACGGGCCCCGGGACAGCGGCGCGAACAGTCCGCCGGCGAGCAACAGGGCGCCCAGACGCCGTTGCAGCTTGCTGCGCACGCTTTGTTGCAAATACAGGTAGAAACCGAGCGCCGCGCTGATCACCAGTCCCAGCGCGATGGCCTGGCCGGTGGTGACGCTGGCGCGCAGCAGGCCGCCGCGACTCAAGTAGCTGGACATTTCCCATTGCATGCCCATGGCGCCGATCAATGCGCTGTAGAGCAACCAACCACGGGCAAACTCGAAAAAGCCGATCAGCGACATGACCATCGCGGCGAGGACAAAACCGAGCAGGGCGTCCTTGAAGTCATTGATATTCTTCAGGGCACGGCTGGCCACGTAATACGGCAGGAAAACGTCGGTGAACTGGTAGAGCGTCTGGCGCATGGTGTCGGTGACGGTGGTTTCGCGCAACAGAAGCAGGCTGGTCAGGACCAGGTAGACGGCGAGGAATTTGTCAGGCCAGGTGCGACCGAAACCTTGGGTGTCGCTTTGCCGACGCAGTGCCAAAAACGCCGGCAGCAGCACGCACAGAGACAGCAGGCGCACGTAGTTGAGGTCGAAAAAGTAGTTCATCAGGCCGAAGCCGGGGATTCGCGCCTGAGCGGGCGGCACCAAGAACGCCAGGATGAAGAACAGCGCCACGGGGTTGTGTTCGCGCTTTCTCGCCACGGTCAGAAGGATCGTGGTCACGGCCACGTAGATCCAGAAGCTATGGGAAACGAATGCCAGGACGGTCAGCACGAACCACAGGTTGCGTCGACGGGTGAAGTCCTTGGCTGGGATCAGGTCGCTTGCGGGCCGGCGTGCCATGTAAAAAACGACACCGGCTAGAACCAGAATGACAACTAACGCGCGAAAGTGCTCAGGCATGGAGAGTCAGGCTTACCGGTGGGTGAATGACAGATACTAGTAGAATGGCAAAGTGCGACTATAGTACGTTTTTAGGGAGTTGAGTCCGGGGTTGTTCTGATGCCACCAGCTGATATCTCGCCAACGTTGAGCCTTCGCAGGCGAGCCATCTTTGCCGGGGCATGGAATTTGGGGGCGCTGATCACGTCCCAGGCCATCCGCCTGGGCGGCAACCTGATCATGGCCCGCCTGTTGATGCCTGAAATGTTCGGCATCATGGTCATCGCCACCACCGTTTCGGTGGTGCTGCACCTGCTGTCCGATGTCGGCTTTCGGCAGAACATCATCCAGAGTCCTCGGGGCGACGATCCGGCCTTTCTCAATACCGTGTGGACGGTGCAGATCATCCGCGGGTTCATTCTTTTCGCCTTCACCCTGTTGATTGCCGGCTGTTCCTGGTTCACCCAGCTTCTGCACCTGTGGCCGGACCAGTCGACCTACGCCTCGCCGCAACTGCCACTGGTACTGGCCGTCACCGGATTTTCGGCGATCATCTACGGATTCCAGTCGACCAAGGTCGATGTCGCCGTGCGCGACTTCCAGCAGAAAAAAGTCGTGCTCGCCGAGTTCATTTCGCAGTTGGCGGGCCTGCTGACCATGTTGGTCATCGGCTATTTCACCCGGTCGATCTGGGCGCTGGTAGGTTCTGGCCTGGTCGCCGCCCTGGCCATGACGCTGCTGGGGCACTTCTGGTTTCCGGGCAAGCCCAACCGTCTACACTGGGATCGTGAGGCGCTTGCCGAAGTCGTGGTGTTCGGCCGCTGGATGCTGTTGTCCTCGGCGGTTGGCGTGCTGGCCATGAACGGCGACCGGATCTGGTTCGGTGGCAGCATGTCGGCCAATGAACTGGGGGTCTTTTCAATTGCCGTGCTGATACTGGGGGCGTTGCAACTGGGCATGGCGCGGTTGCTCGGAGCGGTGGCGCTACCGGCATTCAGCGAGGCCTCCCGGGTCAACGACACGGCACGGTTGCACCTTTTGTATGATCGCTTCAAATTGATATTCGATCTGGTTTCGTTGTTCATCTGCGGGTTGTTCTGGGTCATCAGCCCGTTGCTCATCAACATTTTGTATGATGAGCGCTATGCCGAAGCCGGCCACATGCTGTCGGTGCTTTCGCTGTCGTTTTTCACCTGGCGTTTTGCGGTGGCGCATCAGGTCTGGCTGGCGCTGGGGCTGACCAAGTACCAGGCCATGGACAACATCATCCGCGCGGTGTCGTTGTGGGTGTTGCTACCGCTGCTGTTGTCCATTGGCGGCGTGCATCTGGCCATCTGGGGGGTCGCTCTGCACGCCTTGCCGACGGTGTTCCTGGTGGTCTACGTGAATCGCAAGGTGGGCTTGTTCGATCTCAGGCGTGAGCTGATCGTCCTGCCCATGGTGTTGGTGGGGGTTGTTTGCGGGCAAATGGTGTTGGGGATTGCTGATTGGTTTTGATCTTGATGTCGGGGAGCTTTGAATCATGAATGAACTTGATTTGAGTACTTCTGCGATGGATCGCAGGGACTTCCTCCAGGTGTTTGCGCTGTTGAGCCTGGGAGTGTTGGCCTTTGGATGTTCCGAAACCGTCGCCCGGCCTTCCGCAGTCAAGTCCGGGTACATCGTTATCAATGGATGGGTGCTGCCTGCCCAGCACTTTCAGCCAGCGCAAACATGATCAAAGACTATCAAACGCAAAAAGAGCTGCGCGACTTCTACGACATCTGCATCATCGGTGCGGGGCCGGCGGGCATTACCCTGGCCTTGCAGCTGGCGGTCAATGGCCGACAGGTGTTACTGCTCGAGGGCGGCGGGCACGAGTATTCGCAAAACTCGCAGAGCCTTTACCAGTGTCCCTCCACTGGACTTGAGGTCTATGCAGAGGAAACCCGCCTGCGTTATCTGGGGGGGACGTCCAATCATTGGTCGGGGCGCTGCCGTCCCTTCGAGGCGTCCGACTTCAATACCGGCCCGCCGGTGCGCCTGCCCGGTTGGCCGATCGCATTTTCCGAAATGGAGCGCCACCTGGCGCAGGCAATGGCGATTGTCGACCTGGTGCCCAATGCCAGCTTCAAGGCGATCAACCCGTCCCTGGACGGCGCCGACTTTGTAGCGGATCGATTCCTGCTCAGCCCGCCGACGCGTTTTGCCAAGAAGTACGCCAAGGAGCTCAATGACACCGAAGGGCTTGATGTCTTCATCAACTGCAACTGCGTTGATCTCGAATTCAACAGCAACACCGGGCGGATCGAGACGATCGTTGTCGCGGACTACGAGCAGCATCGTGAACGGGTCAAGGCCAGGCAATTCATCCTGGCCACCGGCGCGATCGAGAATGCCCGGCAACTGCTCAACAGCGAGTCCCTGGCCGTGGGCGGAATCGTCAGCGAGGGCGGCCTGGTCGGCAAATGTTTCATGGAACACCTGAACGTCGAGCTCGGCACCTTCATTCTCAAGGACGGGCAGGGCAAGGATTCCCGGGAGTACTTCACCACCGATACCTTCGTCTCGCAGCACAAGGCCGGCAAGGGCAACGTGGCGATCTCGCTGGTCTCCGAAGTCAAAACCTACGGGCGAATGGCGGCCATCAAGAGCTTCTTCGAGAACCTGATCTGCGATGTTGGTGTAGAGCAGAAAATCGAATTCATCACCAAGTTCGATTGCCCGGGCGACGGCGTCATTGGCACGCTGATCGAACAGTTTCCCAACCTCAATAGCCGCGTCTCGCTGGTGCCCGAGCGGGATGCCTTGGGCATGCGCAAGGCGACCGTGCATTGGGAACTGGGCCCTGCAGACCGTGACACCGTAAAGTCCATTGGCCTGGAAATGGCCAAGTGTTTCGCCGATACCGGCCTGGGCCTGGTCAAGCTGGAGCAGTGCGTCTATGACGAAACCGTGCCATTGAAGCTCAACCCCCATGCGCATCACATGGGGACCACACGGATGGCCACGGCGCCGGAATTCGGCGTGGTCGACGAGAACTGCAAAGTGTTCGGCGTCGAGAATCTCCATATCGCCGGCAGCAGCGTTTTTGCGACCGGCGGTGCGAGCAATCCGACCATGCCGCTGTTACAACTGACACTAAGACTGGCGGAGCACATTAATAGTATAAGTTAGCGCTTGATTGGATTTTCTGGCTGGTGCTCGTCAGGGTGGCTCGATCACGGCTCACCTGGCTGGATGTGCATCGGAATTTGGTAGCCAGCCTCTGGTTTTCCGGAGGGGGAATGGAGATAGCCTGTTGAAAGTGACTTTTGTTCTGAGTGTGGCCAGCATGTCCGGCGGTATTCGCGTGGTGACCATCTACGCGCAGGCATTGGCCGACGCCGGGCACGACGTGACACTCGTCTCCCTGCCTTATCCCGCGATTCCGCTGCGCAGAAAGATCAAGAGCTTCGTGACAGGCAAGGGCTGGTTGGTCACACCGGTCATTCCTTCCTATCTGGACGATATGGACCTCGATCACCGGGTGATCGAAAAGTACCGACCCATCGTGGAGTCGGATGTCCCGGATGCCGATGTGGTCATCGCCACCTGGTGGGAAACCGCCGAGTGGGTGAACGACCTCAGCCCGGCCAAGGGCGAAAAGGTGTATTTCGTGCAGGGCCACGAGATTTTTCCGTTCTGCCCGACCGACCGGGTCATCGCGACCTATAACACGTTGCCACTGCACAAAATCACCATTTCCCGGTGGCTGGCCGATCTGATGCGCGTGGAGTACGGTGACGCGGATGTCGACCTGGTGCCCAACAGCGTCGATCACCAGCAGTTCTTCGCGGCACCGCGGGGCCGTCAGCAGCGACCGACCCTTGGCTTCCTGTACCACGAAACCCCGTTGAAGGGGCTCGACGTGACGATCGACGTGATTAGCGCGCTCCAGAAGAAAATCCCGGACCTGCGCGTCATTTCCTTCGGCAGCTTTGCGCCCACGGGGGCGTTCGAACTGCCGGCGAGTGTCGAGTTTCATTTGGCGCCCGATCAGGAACATATCCGCGACCTCTACACCCAGTGCGATGTCTGGCTCGCCTCCAGCCGCAGTGAAGGCTTCAACCTGACGGCGATGGAAGCCATGGCCTGTCGCACGCCCGTGGTGTCGACCCGCACGGGTTGGCCGCTGGAAGCCATCACCTGTTTCAAGAACGGCGTGCTGGCCGACATTGATGACACCGAGGCGCTGACGGCGGGTGCCGAACACCTGCTGACCCTGGACGATTCGCAATGGCGCGCGGTGTCCGAGGCGGCCCATCAAACCGTGGCATCGAGCTCCTGGGAGCACTCGGCGAAGCTGTTTGAAGCGGCATTGGTCAAGGCGGTCGGAAAGCGATCCTCCGGGCAACGTCTGGCCAAAACAGCCTCTTCCGTGGTGTAAACCGGTGTGCCTGCCAGATTCCAGTGGTATGGCTGACGGCGACTATAGTACCTTTTCGTGTCATTGATTCCGGGGTTGTAGTGATGCCACCAGCTGATGTATCGCCACCGTTGAGCCTGCGCAGGCGAGCGATATTCGCCGGGGCGTGGAATCTGGGGGCGCTGGTGGCATCCCAAGGCATTCGCCTGGGTGGCAACCTGATCATGGCGCGCCTGCTGATGCCGGAAATGTTCGGCATCATGGTCATCGCCACCACCGTGTCGGTGGTGCTGCACCTGCTGTCCGATGTCGGCTTTCGCCAGAACATCATCCAGAGCCCGCGTGGCAACGATCCGGCATTCCTCAATACCGTATGGACCGCACAGATCATCCGCGGCTTCATCCTTTTTGCCTTTACCCTGCTGATCGCCGGCGTTGCCTGGTTCGCCCAGTACATCCATATGTGGTCGGAACATTCCACCTACGCCGCGCCCGAGTTGCCTCTGGTGCTGGCGCTGACGGGTTTGTCCGCGATCATCTATGGCTTCCAGTCGACCAAGGTCGACGTGGCGGTGCGCGACTTCCAGCAGAAAAAAGTCGTACTCGCCGAGTTTGCCTCGCAGATTGCCGGCCTGTTGACGATGTTGGTCATCGGTTATTTCACCCGCTCGATCTGGTCGCTGGTGGGGGCTGGCCTGGTGTCCGCCCTGGTCATGACGCTGCTGGGGCACGTATGGTTTTCGGGGCCGCCCAACCGCCTGCACTGGGAGCGTCGTGCGCTCGAGGAAGTGGTGGGCTTCGGTCGCTGGATGCTGTTGTCTTCCGCCGTTGGCGTACTGGCCATGAATGGCGACCGGATCTGGTTCGGCGGCAGCATGTCGGCCGGCGAGCTGGGCGTCTATTCCATTGCCGTGCTGTTTCTGGGCGCCCTGCAAATGGGCATGCAAAGGTTGCTTGGAGCCGTGGCGCTACCGGCATTCAGCGAGGCCGCTCGGGTCAATGACACGGCGCGACTGCACCTGTTATATGACCGCTTCAAATTGATGTTCGACCTGATCTCGCTGTTTCTCTGTGGCTTGGCGTGGGTTCTCAGCCCGCTGCTGATCCACTTTCTGTACGATGAGCGTTATGCCGGCGCTGGCCATATGCTGGCGATTCTTTCGTTGTCGTTTTTCACCTGGCGCTTCGCCGTGGCGCACCAGCTCTGGCTGGCGCTTGGGCTGACCAAGTATCAGGCCATGGACAACATCATCCGCGCGGTCTCGTTGTGGGTGCTGTTGCCGCTGTTGTTGGCCGTTGGCGGTGTGGAATACGCGATCTGGGGCGTCGCCCTGCATGCGCTGCCGACGTTGTTCCTGGTGGCGTATGTCAATCGCAAGGTGGGGTTGTTCGACATCAGGCGTGAACTGATCGTCTTGCCGATGGTGCTGGTCGGTTGGGCGTGCGGGCAGTTGCTGCTGGGGCTGTTCCAATGGTTTGACTGGGTGTGACGACAGTCGTGCCGGATTTCGGCGTGGGGACTACGCTTAGGGACACGAATCGAGAACCAGGGTGAACCGAACCCTGGCGCAGATGTTTACTGGTTTTTTGGGGCTGACAGGATGATTGGTCTACTGAAACGCGCGATTGCTTGTATTGCCATGAGAACGGGGCGTTTAACCTGGATCTACAAGCGATTTTGTCAACCGGATGGCCTGCAATGGGCTATACATATGGCTCGCTGGGGCGGGCTGCACTCCATTGGCAAGAACGTGTGGATCAATCTTGGTTGCAATATCGCCGACCCGACGCTGGTACGCCTGGGCAACAACGTCGGGTTATCCGATTGCACACTGTTCGGCCACGACGCGACAGTTGGTCTGCTCAACGTGCGCTACGGCACCAAACTCGATTCCGTCGGCCCGATCGACATCCTTGATAACTGCTTTATCGGTCATGGCGCGATCATCCTGCCGCGCGTGACGATTGGTCCGGATTCCGTCGTGGCAGCGGGAGCCGTGGTGCTCCGGGACGTTCCACCCGGGGTGGTCGTGGGGGGAAATCCAGCCAGGGTGATCTGTACGATGGAAACGCTATTGAAAAATTCCCAGGAACGCTGCGCCGCTTATCCGTGGATGGACCTGATCCGCGAGCGTGACGGTGAGTTCGACCCGGAACTGGAGTTGAAGCTGCGAGCCATGCGCGTCGAATATTTCTTCGGTGAAAAATCCAATGGCTAGTGCTCCCCTCGATGTACTGGTGGTCAACTACAACACGGCGGGCCTGTTACAGCCGATGTTCAACGCATTGCGCCAACCCGCCAATGCCGAACCTGCGCGCTTTCTGGTGGTGGATAACGCCTCGGTGGATGATTCGCTGGAGCGTTTGGCGACAGTCTGTCCCGAAGCCTTGCTGTTGGCCAACGAGAACAACGTCGGGTTCGGCCGTGCCAACAATCAACTGGTTGAACACCTTCAAGGCAAGTACGCGCTGCTGCTCAACACTGACGCGTTCGTCGCTGCGGACACCTTGAGCAAGACCCTCGAGTACATGGAGGCCCATCCCGATTGCGGCGTCCTCGGCGTGCGCCTGGAAGGCCGGGAAGGGGATCTGCAACCCTCTTGCCGTTATTTTCCGACGCCCCTGAATGTCTTTCTCTCACGCACGGGGCTGGAACGTTTTTTCCCGATGATCAGGCGAGTCGACGACCTGCAGTGGGATCATGCCTCGGTCCGCGAATGCGACTGGGTGCCGGGCTGTTATTACCTGATCCGCCGTGAGGTGATCGACACCGTCGGGCTGTTCGACCCGCGCTACTTCCTTTACTACGAAGAAGTGGATCACTGTAAACGCGTCAAGCAGGCGGGCTGGAAAGTCATTTTCTACCCGCACACGACGGTGGTGCATATCGGCGGTGAAAGTGCCAAGTCCGTTGACGAACTCAACGCGGCGAGCCGGCAAATCCCCAGGCTGCAAATCGAAAGCGAGCTGCTGTATTTCCGCAAGCACCACGGCGTGGTGGGCCTGGCCTGGCATATGGCGCTGGTGTGCGCGGGAGACCTGATCCTGGCGCTCAAGGCGTTGCTTAAAGGCCGCGGCCGTCCGGCCATGGCTGCGTGCTGGGAGCACGCACGGGTCACCTGGGCACTGCTGCGTGATACCAAACTTGCCACCCAACCCACACGGTAGAGCCTTTCATGTTTGACAACATACGCGCGGATTTACGTGCCTACGGCGGTGATTGGGGCGCCCAGGGGTTCTGGGTGATGCTGGTTTATCGCTTCGGGCGCTGGCGTTATGGCGTACGCCCGGCACTGTTACGCAAGCTGTTCTCCTTCATCTACAAAGTGCTGTTCAAACTGGTGCAGATCGTCACGGGCATCGAGTTGCCATGCGAAGTGGCGGTGGGGCGCAACTTTGTCATCGATCATTTCGGTGGCATCGTCATCAGCGGCTACGCCCAGTTCGGCGACGACTGCCGGATCCGCAATGGCGTTGTCGTGGGCCTGAAGAATGTCGAAGAGCCCATCGCGCCGGTGATCGGCAACAACGTCGACATCGGTTCCGGGGCGAAGGTGCTGGGCAATATCCGCATCGGTAACAACGTGGTCATCGGCGCCAATGCCGTGGTGTTGACCGACGTACCGGACGACTGCGTAGCCGTGGGCGTCCCCGCGATCATCAAACAACGCAAGCCAGCGCAGGCCAGGGAATGCTCATGAACATTTTTGCTTGCCGGACCTGGTGAACGCCTTGATCAATGACATGGGGGTCGTGGTCATCGGGCGCAACGAAGGCCAGCGCCTGGAGCGTTGCCTGGCATCACTGGTGGGTGCAGCGCAGCAGATTGTCTACGTTGACTCCGGGTCGAGCGATGGTTCGGTGCAAATGGCCCGGGCGCTCGGAGTGGCGGTGGTCGAGCTGGACATGACGATTGCGTTCACCGCCGCCCGTGCGCGCAATGAAGGGTTTGCCTGCATGCAAAGGCTGCTGCCGACCCTGCGTCATGTGCAGTTTGTCGACGGCGACTGCGAAGTGGTTGCCAGTTGGTTGCCCCGGGCACAGGCGTTTCTCGATGCGCGGCCCGAGGTCGCGGTGGTGTGTGGCCGGCGCCGTGAGCGCTTTCCCCAGCGCTCGGTGTACAACCTGATGTGTGACATCGAATGGGACACGCCGATCGGCGAGGCCAAGGCCTGCGGTGGCGATGCCCTGATGCGCGCGGATGCCTTTGCCGCCGTCTCCGGATACCGCTCGGCCCTGATTGCCGGCGAAGAGCCGGAGCTGTGCGTGCGCTTGCGGGCCAAGGGCTGGCTGGTCTGGCGGCTGGACGAGGAAATGACCCTGCACGATGCGGCCATGACTCGTTTTGGCCAGTGGTGGAAGCGCACCTTGCGCGGTGGCCACGCGTTTGCCGAGGGCGCCTCGCTGCATGGGGCGACGGCGCAACAGCATTGGCGACGTGAATCGCGGCGTGCCTGGTTTTGGGGCCTTGGCGTGCCACTGGTGACACTGGTTGCCTGTTCGCTGCTGGGCGCGGCGGGGTTGTTGATCCTGTTGATCTATCCCTTGCAGGTGGCGCGCCTGGCTCGCCGTGGTGGCCGCTCGACACGGGAAAACTGGCTGCTGGCGTTTTTCCTGGTGCTGGGGAAATTTCCCGAGATGCTGGGCCAGGTCAAATTTCTATTGAGCAAATTCGGCGCCGGCAAGTCGGCCTTGATCGAATACAAGTGAGGCGTTCATGGATTATTGGCTCACCCTCAAAAGCTTGCTGAAGCTCAATGCCGGGGTCACACCGAGGGCGTTCAAAAACCAGCTCAAGGTGCCTGGGCTGGTGGCAAAAAACCGGCCGGCCCTCGAGCTGTTTTCGTCACGCATGGTCAAGGCGCTGGGCGCGAATGGCTTGCAAACCCTGGGCACCGATTGCCTCGGCGTCGTTCAATGGCCTTATGTCAGCAAGCGCTGGGAGGCCGAACAAAGGCTGAGCGCGATCGCGTCACATTACGAGGTGGTCACCCAGCGTTGCCCGCAACTGCTGTTGTCCGGGCGCGATGAAAGCCTGAAGTTGGGCGACTTGTCCGAGTGGGCCGCCGAGTGCGCCTTGGTGATGGATCGACCGAAATGGTTCATGCGCGAAGGCGAATTGGTGCTGAACCTGTTCCAGGACGATCTGCGAATCGCCTCACTGGCGTTCACGCTCGGGCGCACCGAGGCCGGAGTCTGTCTGTTCATTGGCGCTGTCCAGGGGATTCACAAAGGCGTGGACAGTGACAGGTCCCTGGCAATCTACCGGGATCTGACCAAGGCTTTTGAAGGCCTGCGCCCCAGGAGCCTGCTGATTGAAGTGATCAAGCACCTGGCGGTCAGGCTGGGCGTCGACAGGCTCTACGCAGTCGGGGATGAGTTTCGTCATCATCGCCATCCGTATTTTGGTGCAACCAAGGCCCAGGAATTGGCGGCCAATTACGATGTGATCTGGTTGGAGCACGGGGCGACGCCCTCTGATCGCGAAGACTTTTTCGAGATCCCCATGGCGCCGTCGATCAAGCCCCTGGAAACCATTGCTGCGAAAAAACGCGCCATGTATCGCCGGCGTTATGAGTTGCTGGAAAGCACGTTCAACAAAGTCGACAGCGTATTGATCGGCAGCGGTGCGGCCAGTCCCGCCCCGCGCACCGATACACAGGCAGCCGTGGCCATGCCCGCCGCCGTCACTCCCAACGATCTTTAAGCCCGGTCCCTATGCGCATCGCTTACTTCATCAATCAATACCCCAAGGTCAGCCATAGCTTCATTCGTCGCGAGATCCTGGCGTTGGAACGCCAGGGGTTCGAGGTGCAGCGCATTGCCCTGCGGGGCTGGGATGCCGAATTGGTGGACGCCGAGGACGTGTCCGAACGGGACAAAACCCTTTATGTCCTGCAGGGCGGGGTCATGGCGCTGCTCAAACCGGTGCTGCAAGTGCTGCGCCACCGGCCACGGGCATTCTTTTCGGCATTGTGGCTGGCGTTGCGCATGGGTCGGCGTGCCGATCGCGGCTGGCCGTATCACTTGATCTACCTCGCTGAAGCCTGCCGTATGCTGCCCTGGCTGCAAACGTTCGGTGCAGAACACGTGCATGCGCACTTCGGCACCAACTCCACTGAAGTGGTGATGCTGGCCAACGCGCTGGGCGGCCCGACGTACAGCTTCACCGTGCACGGTCCGGAGGAGTTCGACAAAGCGCAGTTCATTCACCTGGGTGAAAAGGTCCGGCGCTCGGCGTTCGTCGCTGCCATCAGTTCATACGGGCGCAGCCAGTTGTATCGCTGGGTGGACCATGGGCATTGGGCCAAGGTGAAGGTCGTGCATTGTGGGCTGGAGCGGGCGTTCCACGATGTGCCGGCGGTGCGGATCCCCGCCGTGCCACGCCTGGTTTGTGTCGGGCGTCTGTGTGAACAGAAAGGCCAGTTGTTGCTGATGGAAGCTGCACGCCTGCTGGCGGCGAAAGGCGTGGCATTTGAAATGGTCCTGGCCGGCGACGGTGAAATGCGCGGGCAAATCGAAACCCTGATCGCGCAACACGGCCTTCAAGCACAGGTGCGCATCACCGGCTGGATCAGCAGTGAACAAGTGCGCGAGGAAATCCTGGCGGCGCGCGCCATGGTCTTGCCAAGCTTCGCCGAGGGGTTGCCGGTGGTCATCATGGAGGCGATGGCGTTGCGTCGTCCCGTGCTGACGACCTATGTGGCGGGCATTCCCGAACTGGTGCGCCACGGTGAGAACGGTTGGCTGTTTCCCGCAGGCGCCGTGGAGGAGTTAGCGGACGTGCTGGAAGATTGTCTGATGCAACCCGATGAGGTGTTGCAAAGGATGGGCGAAGCCGCGTATCAGCGTGTGCTGCAGCGACACGACATCGACACCGAAGCGGCCAAACTGGCGGCATTATTCAAGGCTCAGGCATGATCACACTTCTCGGTTGGTTGTTCAGTGCGGTGTTGCTACTCATCGTGTTGCCGGTGCTGGTGCTGTTTGTCCAGGTGCTGCTGGCCTGCCTGCCGGTGCGCTCGAATCAGCCCCTGCGAGGGCCGCGACCACGGGTGGCGGTGCTGGTACCGGCGCACAATGAATCCTCGGTGATCGTCGCGACGATCAACAGTATCAAGCCGCAGCTCCAGGCAGGTGATCGTCTGCTGGTGGTGGCCGACAACTGCAGCGACGACACCGCCGCCGTAGCCCGTACTGCCGGTGCCGAGGTGGTTGAACGCAGCGACGACCAGCAGCGCGGCAAGGGCTTTGCCCTGGAGTTCGGCGCCCGTCATCTGGCCAGCGATGCACCTGAGGTGATGGTCGTCATCGACGCGGATTGCCAGTTGGGGGAGGGCACGATCGAACGTCTGGCCATCCGCTGCATCGAGTCAGGGCGGCCGACCCAGGCGCTCGACCTGATGCACGCGCCAACAGGTTCCGGGCTGAAGGTGCAACTGGCGGAATTTGCCTGGTGCGTGAAGAACCGCGTGCGCCCGCGTGGCTGGGCATGGCTCAATCTGCCTTGCCCGTTGATGGGCACGGGCATGGCGTTTGTCTGGAAGGATCTGGCGCTGATCGAGTTGGGCAGCAACCACATCGTCGAAGACCTGAAGATGGGCCTGGATTTCTGCCGCAGTGGCAAGCCGCCGCTGTTTTGCCCCGATGCGCTGGTGACCAGCTACTTTCCCCGTACCGATGAAGGCCTGGCCAGCCAGCGAACCCGCTGGGAGCATGGTCACCTGGGCGTGATCCTGGGGGATGCACCGAAGTTGTTCGTCGAATCGATCCGCCGCAAAAACTGGAACCTGCTGGCGATGACCCTGGATATGTGGGTTCCGCCGCTGGCGTTGTTGACCCTCATGCTGGGGGCCGGGTTCGTTCTGGCATGGCTGGTGGTGCTGTTGGGTGGCCCTGGCGCGCCGGCCTCCATCGCCACGGCGGGGATGGTCCTGCTGGGCGTCTCGATCCTGCTGGCATGGAGCCAATTCGGGCGGGCGATCATTTCGTTCACCGCGCTGATGTACGCCCCCCTTTACGCACTGAAGAAAATCCCCCTGTATATCGGCTTTTTGCTCAAGCGCCAGGTTGAGTGGGTGCGTTCGAAACGGGATGATCATTGATGAGCACCTGGGGCTGGCAACGTCACTGGCAAACGATCGTGCGCAAAATCCGTGTGGTTGGCGATGCAAGCGATGAACAAGCGTTGATTGAAGGCTTGTCCGACCCGCAAAAGGCCACGGTTGTCGGCTTCGTCAACGCCCATGCGATGAACCTGGTGACGGGCAACGACGATTACTACCAGGCCCTGTCGGCGGCCGACGTATTGCTGCGTGATGGCTCCGGCATGACTATCCTGTTTCGCCGGCTGGGTACCGAGCCCGGGCTGAACATGAACGGTACCGATCTGATTCCGAAGTTGCTGGCCGCTTACAGTGGGCGGCGGGTGGCGTTCTGGGGAACACAGGAACCGTGGTTATCCAGTGCGGTACGACAAAGCGAAGCAAGGTTTTCGGTCAATGTCGTTTCGGCTCACCATGGTTTTGCGCCGATGCAGGAATACGTTGATCTGGCCGTCAAACATCAGCCGCAACTGATTGTGCTGGGCATGGGCATGCCCAAACAGGAGGCCGTCGCCGCCATGCTGGCGGCCAGCAGCGAGCCCTGCGTGATTGTATGCGGCGGGGCCATCCTGGACTTTCTCGGAGGCAAGGTTTCCCGCGCTCCGCAATGGATGCGCCGCCTCGGTTGTGAATGGGTATTCAGGCTGATCAGCGAGCCGAAACGCCTGTTCAGCCGTTACGTGGTGGGTAACCCACTGTTCCTGTTACGGACTTTTCTCAGCAAGGATTTTTGAGGGGAGTCGGCCTAAGTAACAGTTCTGAAATATCTTGCAAAACACTCGGCTTGCATCTTTACTCTGCTTAGTATTTCGACTTGGCGGGTGTGCTAAAACTTTTATCTTCACAAGGGTTGTTGACGACTTAATGGCGTCAAAAACCGGTGTCCACGGAGGGAGTTGCGAGTTTATCGCAAGAAGGAAAGTTGGCATGTATTCAAAGACGTGTAATGTCATGTTTTTGCAGCACGTCGTAGAGCGCTGATGTCGAATAGTGGGTTTATGGGTTTTAAACCTGAATAAACTTTATTTGACGTGTATTGAAAAAATGAAAGAAAAAGCAGCGCAAATATTACGCAAGTTATTATCACCATCGGTGCGATTTGAACTGCGAAAAATGCTCGCCTGGTTTCAGGATATCGCCGCGCGGGCCTGTTTCTGGCAGTGGGAGGTAGTCCGATTCAAGCTACGAGAAGACAGCGCTCACGACATCCTTTACCTGGGCACGAAAACACGCCGAGCGTTTGCGCAAGTGTTGTTGGGCGCAAAGCCCCAAGGTGCCGATAACCGGATGCGGCTGCGAAAGTCGGCGCACACCGTGCTGGTCACTGAACTGCCCACCCCCGGTGCCTTGTACGTGCCGCAATTACTCAGTGCGGTGGTTCCGCTGAACCGCTCTATTGATGAGATTGCCGGACAATACAACGCCGAACTGCGGCGAAACCTGCGAAAGAATCGTGCTCGTTATCGTATGCAACAGGCGTTGAACGATGATGACATCGCCAGCGCGGACCGTGACATGCTGCAGCCCTATGCCAGCGCCAGGCATGGTTCCGCGGCCTCGCAAATTGCAACCCATGAGGTGCATCGCGTTGCAAAAACCGCCGGACGACTCGATCTGGTGCTGTTGGAAGATGAGGTCGTCGCTTGCCACCTTGGCTGCACCGTGACCCGCGCGGGCAAACGTTATTGGAGCACCGTACGGTTCGGGTATCCCGATACCGTGTTTTGTGATCAGAAAAAGTTGCGTGAAGTTAATTCAATTACCACGTTCATGGCACTTGAATGGGCGATTGAAAACAACTTCGATTACTACGATATTGGAACTTGCCTCGCCCGTCCGGATGACGGGCTTCTTGAGTGGAAGAGAAGGCGCGGTGGTGATGTCGATACGCTGGGTAATCACGGTTATTTGTTTGTAATCCTGCCGAAAGCGGGCGCTGCAGAGTTTCTTTGGGAAACGCCACTCTTCGCAGTTGAAAGTGGAAAGTTGACACTGCACTTGGGTGTGCCTGGCGATAAGAGTGATGCACAAGTTGCCACTCGTTATCGGGAAATGGGGTTCGGTGGGTTATCCAGGGTCTACCTCCATTGTCCAGATACACCACGGGAAGAACTGCTGGATATCTTGCGCAGTCGATACAGTCACCTGAACGATCCCCCGCTCCTTGAAACAGTTTTGTCGCCTGAACAGTCGCCCGTTGAAAGGGTCGTTGGGTATAGCCGCGGTTAGAGGGGGTGAGGACATGTTGCAGTTAAACGCGTTGGCCGGCAGCAGTCCATCGAAGTGGAGCCTTGCTGCGTACAAATACATGTTCAATACCCGAGTGACCCGCAAGCCCTCGGCGACCCTGGAAAGCCTCGCGGTCAAGTCCTGGGACATTGCGCCCGGCTCGAGCGCTATTGCACCGCCAGCGTTTTACCTGCCCAACCAACTGGAGCGGGTCACCGGTTGGGAAGAGGCGTTGTTTTATCCCAACGAGCACCCCCGTCGGACCATGGAAGGCACCGGGCTGGTTGAGCACGGCGCAACCCGGGGCTTTCTGCTCAAGGATGTGTGGATGATCGATGGCGCGCTTTACAAGGACAACGCCAAATCCTGGCTCACGCCGGGTGCCGGCCGGCTGCCGGGGATCCGCGTGGACCAGGAGATCGAGCGTGGGGCGTTGTATTGCACCGTCGGCGGCAACAAATGGTTTGGCACCTGGTTGATGGATGATTGCCTGACCTATCGCCTGGCCTGCGAAGAGGGTGTTCCAGTTACAACAGCTCCTTTTGCCGACAACGCATCCGTCGCCCGCAACGGTATCCTGCACGCACCCGGTTACGAGCGGTGGCTGGGGATGAGTCCCGTGCGGGTGCGCAATGCGTTTTTTCGCGAGCTGGTGATTTTCAACGACCTGAGCCAGAACTTGCATAAACACCGGCGTTTCCGGGCGATGGGTGAACAATTGCTTTCACACGTCAACGTCAACACGCATCCCGGAGTATTCATCGTACGGGGCGGCCACGGATCCTCGCGGCGGTTGCGCAATGAGATGGAAGTGGCTGAACGCCTGCGTGATCGGTGGGGCTTTCGCATCCTCGACCCCGCCACCAGCGATGTCCCGACCATCGTTGCGGCCTGCGCCGGCGCGAAAACCGTGGTTGGCATCGAGGGCAGTCATCTGATCCATGGGGTCAACGTGCTGTCGCCTGGTGGTTCGCTGCTGGTACTGCAGCCACCAAATCGCTTCCTGTGTTTCTTCAAGTACCTCACGGACCGCGACCATCAGAACTTCGGGTTCGTGGTGGGGATCGCGCAGGGGGATGGTTTCAGGATCGATCCTGACGAGGTTGAGCGGACACTGGAACTGTTCCCGGCGTCGTATGAAGGATTGAACCGCTATGGCAGCCTTTGAAGCCGTTCGGTACTTGATCGGTTCACGCAGGTCGCGTGAACCGATCAAGTGGTGGTCCGCTCAATAGGCATGCTTGCCGGTAAACGCAAACAGCGTGCGCACCAGGATGGTGAAGTCGAGCCACAGCGACCAGTTGTTGATGTACTCGATGTCTGAATCGACCCGGCGGATCATCTGGTCGATTTCACGGGTCTCACCTCGCAGCCCGCGCACCTGCGCCAGGCCGGTAATACCGGGTTTGATGTTGTGGCGGGCAAAGTAACCCGAGACATCGGGTGAGTACTGCACGTCATGCGCGATGGCGTGGGGGCGAGGGCCCACCAGTGACATTTCCCCCATCAACACGTTAAACAACTGCGGCAGTTCGTCGAGGCTGGTGCGTCGGATGAAGGCGCCCACCCGGGTGACCCGTGGATCGTTCTTTTGTGCCTGCTTGATGGTCCCCTCGGCGGGTTGATGGACCACCATGCTGCGGAATTTCCAGATGCGAAAGGACTCGCCGCTCCAACCCATTCGCTCCTGGCGAAAAAACACCGGCCCCGGGCTGTCGAGCTTGATCGCCAGGGCAACCAGCGCCAGCACCGGGGCAGCCATCAGCAAAATGAGGGAGGACAGGACTTTGTCCTCAAGGTTTTTGAGGAACAGGCGCATGCCGATCAGCGGCGTTTCCGACAAGGTCAGTACGGGAATGCCGGCAATCTCGCGAACGCTGTGGTTGATCAGGCGCAGGGAAAAAATATCCGGCACCCAGTTAACCGATATGTGTTTGTCGAACAGTCTCAGGTACACATCCTGGATCACCTCGGATCCACCCAGCGGCGTGACAAAATAAACGGTACGGATGGAATGCTTGACCACCAGTTCGTCCAGGTGCGAGATATCGCCGAGGACCGACAAGCGATGCTTGACGTTCGCGGGCTCCTTGCCTCGATCATCGTCCGCGCCAATCAACACGCAGCCGACGATGCGCTCGCCCAGCCAGGGGTTGGTACTGATTTTCTTGTGCAGGTAGTTGGCCAGTTCGCCGGAGCCGATGATCAGGGCATTTTCCAGTTGCGTGGGGTGGGCGAGGAATTTCTTCTGCATTTCCCGGGTCGCCAGGTGCAACAGCAACTGGGCGATATAGCCCAGGACGAAGAGCTCGCCCATCAACAAGCGTGAATAGACTTCGCTCTGCTTGGTCAGGAATGCCATGGCCACCAGGAACCCGAAGGTCGCGGTCCACGCCTTGAGAAGCTTGAACGCCTTGATGGTAAACACCACGTTGCTGCGGTAAATGGCGTAGTGGTCATAAACCACGGCCAATGCGCCAAGCAGCAACAACAGCATGATGACGTAGTCTTGGGTGATGTAGCCGATGTGATAGGTGATCAGGAACCAGGCAACGCCGGTGACTGCAACACAATCCAGACCTGCCTGAATCACTGCACTGGTACTGCTTCGACGCTGGAGCACGGAGCGGGTGTTGTTAGGTTCAAAAATCATGCTTGGACCTCATTTGCTTTCCTTCGCGCTCGATAATGACGAGATTCAGGTCAGTCGACTCCCCTCGAGAGTCCTGGCGTCACCGGCAAGCCACTTCACCCGTCATCCATCCCCGCAATGTACAGATTACGGAAGATGGAGACGCGTGCTATCACTTTAGCAGTACTGTGCAATCATCGACGGTATTGCTGCGGTTTGATACAACATCCTTGTCAAAAAATGAAGCCTGTGACCTGCAGGTCAAGCGAGCATCGCCTGCAAGCTGCCCTGACGATCCAGTTTTGCCAGGTCGTCGAACCCGCCGACATGGATGTCGCCGATAAAAATCTGCGGCACGCTGCGCCGTCCACCGCTGCGGGTGAGCATTTCCTCGAACTTCCCAGGTTCGCGCTGGACATTTATTTCTTCGCCAACCACCCCTCGGCTGGCCAGCAACGCCTTGGCGTTGCGGCAATACGGACAGGTGTCGGTGGTGTAGAGCGTTACAGTGTTCATCAGCAATACTCCGCAATCGGGTAACAGGGTTCAGGCGACCGGAAAGTCGATCTCGGTCTGCGCCACGTTGTTGAGGTAGTTGGTCAGCGTCATCAAGGCGACCTGGGCGATCACTTCAATGATTTTGCTGTCGTCGATGCCGGCAGCTCGTGCCGCTTCAATCTGTTCGTTGGCCAACCGGCCACGGCTTTCGGTGATCTGCCGTGCGAGGATGGCAACGGCATTCAATTGGCCATGGCGTGCGGCGACGATGTCTTGCGCCGACATCCCGGCTTTGTCGGCAAAGAACGAGTGGGCGCTGAGGCAATAGTCACAGCCGTTGACCTGGGAAGTGGCGAGGGCGATCACCTCTTTTTCCACGGCGCTCAGTGACGTCTTGCCCAGGGTTGCCGACTGTTGCAGGTAGGATGTCAACACGGCAGGTGCGTGTATCAGCGTCTTGAACATGTTCGGCAGGAAGCCGATTTTTTTCTGCACGCCTTCCAGCAGCGGGCGGGTAGCGTCAGTGGCGTGTTCGAGGCTCAGGGTGTTGATGCGGCTCATGATGTTTCTCCGTAAAGGGCGCGGTATGCGCTGGGTACGGAATTCATGTTAGTGATCATGGCTGGTGTATTGGGTGCAAATCGTCGAGGATATACAACAGATCGTCCAAACTTGTTGTCGGGAGTCCTTCCATGGATCGCTTGTCGACCTTGCTCAGTCATTTCGGCGTCAGTGCCGGCACCTTCCACAGCGGTACATTCTGCGGCATCACCGCGTTCGACGGTGAACAGGCCTGCGGACACCTGCATCTGCTGCGCGCCGGCGAGCTGACGCTGAAACTGGCCGATGAGCGCGAGCTGCTGCTGGACACTCCCACACTGATATTTTTTCCCAGGCCTTATCGTCATCGTCTGTTTGCCGATGACGCGTCCGATACGCAACTGGTGTGTGCTTCACTGGATTTTGATGGTGGCGCCGGCAATGCACTGGGGGCGGCGTTGCCCGATTACCTGGTGCTGGATCTCAAGGACCTGCCGACCTTGGCCGGCACCCTGGACTGGTTGTTCCAGGAGGCCTTCGACGGACTGTGCGGGCGAGAAGCGATGATGGATCGCCTTTTCGAAGTGCTGGTGATCCAGTTGCTGCGACACCTGCTGAGCAGTCGCGAGCAAACCCCGGGCTTGATGGCGGGCCTTGCCGATCCACGGCTGTCCCGTGCCTTGAGCCTGATGCACGATACGCCGGCCAAGGCCTGGACCGTGGCCGAGTTGTCGGCAGCCGCCAACATGTCCAGGGCCAGCTTTGCTGAACACTTTCGTCAAGCGGTGGGGCAGACGCCAGTGGATTATCTGGTGAGCTGGCGGGTCAGCCTGGCGCAGAAGCGTTTGCGTGAGGGTAAGTCGATCGCCTTGATTGCCGATGAAGTCGGCTATGAAAGTCCATCGGCACTGTCTCGGGCATTCCGGCGCAAAACCGGGGTCAGCCCGCGTGAGTGGGTGCAGGGCAGCAAGCGACGCTAGACGCTTGCGCTCATGGGGTCATGCCGTCTTCGATGGCGATGCCTTGTGCTTGCATCGCCTTGATCAGCTCGGCACGGGTGCCGGGCAGGTTGAGCATGGTTTCAGCGCGCAGGGCCGTGACTTCTTCGGCGGTGTACGGCTGGTAATGTTCGGGCACGCTTTTGCCGGCCATGCCGTCCGGTCGCATCAGCCAGTTGAGCAGGTCAGCCAGTTGCGCGTTGTTCAATGCCGATTGCGACATGCCAGGGACCCGCACGAGAAACTCGCGCCCGCCCGGCACCTTCAGAAAGTTGCCAACGAAGCCGGCCATCCTCGGGGTGTCATTGGCAGGCGAGCCCATGCCATTGCCCAGGTGGCAGCCCGCGCATTGCAGCTGGTAGTTCACACCAACGCTGTAGCCGGCCTGGTCGATCGGCGTCTGCAACGCTTCGTTGCCCGGTGCATGACGTTGGTTGGGATTTGGGATGGCCCGCGCATGGGCGAGCGGGGCAATAAAAAGGCAGGCCAGGCTGAGGATTAACACGTGACGCATGACAGACCCTTCTTGTTTTTATGATCGGCCCTGTCCCTGTAGGAGCGAGCAAGCTCGCGATGGTCGTTAACGATAACGCTGGCTGTCTGAATGCCAGCGGTGCCTGGGCGTCCATCGCGAGCTTGCTCGCTCCTACAGGGATTGCAGGGTTATGGGGGTTACATCAACTCAAACAGCCACGCCACGAATGATCGAAACGGTGCAGTGATAGATGTGCGATTTGGCAGCGAGGCACCAGTTCACATCGTTGTTGTTGAACGGGCGATAGGCCGGTTCTTCACTGTCGTTTCGGGTACAGGCGCATTGGGCGCAGCTTTGCTTACCGCAGCAGTCGTTGTAGGAAATGATGTAATCCTTGCCGTCGGCCGGGTTGCGGCAGGTGCCGATCCAGGTCACTTGGGAGGCCTCGGTGCCCGGCGGGCAGGAGGTCACCGACCCGCCGCAGCAGCTGCACAGAAAGCCGTCAATGGAGCAATAGCGCCAGTAATCGCAGCTATTAGGGTCACCAGGGTCGCCGGCTTTCGGGTCGGTGGCCGCCAGTGCCTTGCTGGTGCGATCCAGCGGCAGCAGCAAGGGCAGGGCGGCACCGGCCACCATCAGCGAGCCCATGCGCGCCAGCAGTTTGCGGCGCGAAGTGGTGTCGGCAACACGGCGCGAGGAGCGCTCGAACAACAGATCCAGCAGTTTCATGAAGGTCTCCCTGCCTTATCAGTGGCTATGGCCGTGGCTGTGATCATGCTCGTGGGGCTGAGCATTGAGGTATTGCTGCAACGTGGCGTGCTTGAGGTGTTCGACTTCAAACAGGCTGTCCAGGTGTTCGCGGGAATTGACCAGGCCCTTGGCTCGCAGGATGCCGGCCTTGTCGATCAGGGCGGCATAAGGCAGCTTGCCAATCTGGTAGGTCATGCCCACTTCCGGGCCGACCACGTAGGTGGCGTCTTCGAGTTTGTGTTCGCGGATCAGGGCTTGCTGGGCGTCCATGTCGCCATCGCTGACAAACACCACGTCGAGGCGGTCTGCCTGCTCTTTGGCGATGGATTTGATCGCCGGCAGCAGCGACTTGCAGATCGGGCAGGTCGGCGAGAGGAAGAACAGCAATTGCGATTTTTCCCCGGCGTAGCCGAAGTTCACCGGGCGGCCGTGACGGTCCGAGGCGGTGATTTGTGGTGCGGCCTCATTGACCGCCACACCTTTGTCGACCATCAGTGCGCCGGCAGGCGCCAGGCGACCGTGCAGCACACCAATCTGACGCACCAGGCCCATGACGACGAATGCCACGGCGACCAGCAGCACCCAGAGCAGAACGTTGGAAACGATTAAACCTTCCATTTTGATTACCTACCAATCAATTTGAGCAGAAGAGGGGAGTTCGCCAGCAGGCCATCGGCTGCGGCGTAAATCAGTAGCGCAACGGCGCTGGCGGCGACGGTTACGAAGCCATCGAAGAAACCGAGTTCGCGCACGGCCGGCGTGACGCAAGCCAACAGCGCCAGGCCCACCAGTGCGCTGTTTCGCAGCAGCAGGATCGGGCGCAGCGGTTGCGCCTGATCGGGGCCCGCGCAGCCACAGTCGATGTCGCGCCGACCGCGCCACAGGTTGATGCCGATAGCGGCCGCGTACAGCGCGATCAGTGTGCCAGCCGTCAGAGCAGCGTAGGCGCGGCAGGCCGGCACAAGCAGGGCGAAGGCAATCACCAGTTCAACCACCGGGATCAAGCGGGCAATGGGCCGCACCAGAACATCGGGCAGCAGTTGATAGTCCGCCAGTTGTTTTCTGAAGCGTGCTGGCGCGCGCAACTTGTGGGTTGCGGCGCTGGCCAGCAACACCGCGATGGCGAGTGCGCTGGCAATGATGAAGATCGGATCTGGTTGCATGGCCAAGCCTCGTTAGTAGCTCATGACCTGGGTCGCGGTTTTTGCGACCTTCGCCATGCTGCCGGTGTGCTTGTTGGTCTTGAGGTCGAAGATCTGCAGGCCGCCCTCGACGTCGCTGCCTAGCAGCAATGGCTTGTCGTCGCCAGTGGCCTGCATGCTCCAGATCGGTGCCGGCGCTTCCAGGGTGGCGATTTTCTTGCCCGTCTTGAGGTCGAAGGCCCAGATCAGTGGGCTCGGGTCTTCCCACTTCATCGGTTCGTGAGCGTCATGCATCAGCACGTACAGGCGATTCAGCTTCGGCGCGACCGCCATCAGTTGCCAGCCTCCCGGTGCCCAACCGGCCTTCTTTTCCTCTTCGGTGGTCAGCGACCAGCTCGGCAGGATCTTTGGCGCTTCGCCACTGAAATCCACTGCGCGGACGGTGCCGGTGGTCGTGGTGAAGTAGTAGGTGTCGCCGACGTTGACGGCGCGCTCCACCAGTCGCTCGGCGTTCGGATCGAAGAACGGCGTGCGGCTGCGCGCGGTTTCCTGGCCCTGGTCGTTGAGAGTGACGACCTGCAGGCTGCCATCACCGCACAGCGAGGCGAAGCGACGTTTGCCCACTGGGTAGTTGAGCACGCAACCGGGGATCGCGATTTCGGTGACCACGGCTTTGGCCTCGGTGTCGACCACGGTTACCGATGTCGACGGGGTGAAGTTGTAGACGTAGACAAAACGGTCGTCGGCGCTGGTTTTCAGGCCATAGCGCTGGGTCAGCGACTCGGCGCGTTTGTTCGGGATCAGCACTTCCCAGGCCGGCGACAGGGTCGAGCTGTCCCAGGCGGTCAACACGTCGGTGCGCGTACCGCGAGTGCCGCGCGAGTACCAGATGTCGGCGCTGTAGAGGGTTTTCTGGTCGTGGCTCAAGGTCGACGGCGCGGCGAAACCGGTCGGCACCATGCCGAGCACGCGCTTCTTGTCGGGGTCGACCACGGTGACGCGGCCCGCGACGAAACTTTCGAATTCGACATCGACCACAAAGGCTCGGTGGGCTTCGGGCGGGAATGCCAAAACGGTCTGGCCGATGCCAGTGTCAGCGGGAAGATCCGCGCTGGCATTGTTCAAACCCAGTACCAGCAGGCTGAGACTCAGCGCTGACTGTACGGTGATCCTGGTGGCTCGCATGGGAACTCCCTGAATTATTGTTCTCGCAAATCGCGGGTGCATGGCAGATTTTTACAGTTCGATTCTGCCTTGCCGGGGAGGAGGGGGAATTGCTGTGGGTGCCAAGAGGTTGTGTGTCTGTGCCAGTCTTGATGAGTGGGGGGCTGATTGGTGTACATATCCATTGTTGCGGTAACGGCCACCTAAGGTTCCGCCCTTTCGTTCGGTGCCTCGCCTAGGCTCGGCATACCCTCGCTCCGGCATCCCGAGGGGGCGGACACCGCGTCACGGCGACGCGAGGCGGCCTACCGGCCGGCCTGTTCTTTGAAGCGACGCATGCCCCTGTAGGAGCGAGCTTGCTCGCGATGGTGGTCAAGATGACGCTGGCGGCCTGACACACTGCGGTGCCTGATCCACCATCGCGAGCAAGCTCGCTCCTACAGGTCCGGGGCGATGGGGAGGGTGAAGCTGAACACTGCGCCACAGGGCTCCAGGTTCTGGGCCCAGATGTCGCCGCGGTGGCGGCCGATGATGTTTTTGCACAGGGCCAGGCCGATGCCGTTGCCGCTGACCTTGGAGGAGAAGAAGCCGTCGAACAGTTTCTCCTGGGCCTCGGCCTGGATGCCGCGTCCACGATCCTCGATGCGCAGCAGCGCCATGCCGTCCTCACTGCTCGCCTGAATGCGCAGCACCCGGCGTTCGACGGGCAAATCGCTCATTTCTTCAATCGCATTGAACGCCAGGTTGAGGATGACCTGGCCGATCAGTACTTTTTCGCAACTGACCCGCAGCGGCGTCTGGCTGGGGATGATCTCGACCCGAACCTGGCTTGGGTCGGCGCGCAGGCTGATGAAATAGCGGGTTTCGCGCAGCAGCTCGTTGAGGTCGATCAGTTCTTCGCTCTGCTCCAGTTTGACCACGTAGTCGCGCACGCTTTTGATGATCACCGAAGCGTGTTCGATCTGCCGTACAGCATTTTGCAAACCCCAGGTCACGCCCGGATCGGTGCTGGGTTCCTTGCCCAGGCGGATCACCGCGCCTTCGATGAAATTGCGTGTCGCCGCCAGCGGTTGGCTCAACTCATGGGCAATCGCCACGGCCATTTCGCCCATGGCGTTATAGCGCGCGAGGTATTCGAGCTTCTGCTCACTCAAGCGCCTCGCCTCTTCGGTGCGCACTTGTTCGGTGACGTCACGAAACAGCAGCAGGTGGCCGACCAGGTCGTCCTCGATCTCGATAAACCGACAGGTCGCCTGATGCCAGCGCCAGGCTCCATCACGACGCTGTACGTGGTAATGCACGCTGAACGGCGCATGTTCCGGGGTTTCGCTGGCCAGTTGTTGCAACAGACGCTGGCGTGAGTCGTCGTCGCACCAGGACAGGAAGTTTTCCCCGGTCAGCGCATGCCCTTCGCCGTGCAGCAGGAGCGCGCCGGAGTCGCTGATAAAACGGATCTCGCCCTGGGGGCCGAGCACTGCCACGCCTTCGGCCAGGTCCTGCATGAATGCCTTGAGCCGGCTTTCGAACCGCTTGAGGTCACGCTTGACCTTGTCCTCTTTGGAGATGTCGCGGAACTGCACCATCAGCACATCACGGCCTTCGAGGTGCATCAGGGTCGCGACCGCCTCGGAGAGAATTTCCACCCCTTGCTTGGAGCGATAACACCACTCGATGGCGCGCTGGCCGGTGCGTGCGGCGCCTTCCAGCCAGCGCAGGCCGACCGAACGCCGGTACTTGGGCGCATTGCGGGTCATGTCGGGGGCCTTGAGCGGTGTCAGTTCTTCCAGGGTGAACCCCAGCGCGTCGAGGGCGGCGGTGTTGGCCCAGAGAATCTCCTTGCTGTGTGCGTCGTGAAGAATGATGCACAGTGGCATGGCTTCGATCAGGGTGAAGAAATCGTTGGATGTTGGCAGGTACATCGCGCAGCCCTTGCAGCCAGTGAAACCTGGGAATGGGAAGTATGGCTTTTTATACCCGCTTGCGCGTGGGGATGCGCTCAGAAGTAACCGGGGGCGGGGTAGGGGATTTCTTTAGCCATGGGGCTACACGCACCAATAGTTGCGCACTGAGGCGGTTTTTACACTGGAACCCAACACAAGGGTAACGGCCTGCCGCTTCCCCTGTAGGAGCGAGCTTGCTCGCGATGGCGGTGTACCTGTCGACATCACTGGTGGCTGACACACCGTCATCGCGAGCAAGCTCGCTCCTACAGGGGGACGCGGGGCAACGAATAATAAATACAACGGAGACAAGCCATGCTGCGTTCAGCTGTCGCGGAGAAAGACCCTCTGCCAGGCGTTGAAGAGAACACCGCTTTTGCGCAAGTGCTGGAAGAAGTACGCCAGCGCCGCGATGAGTTCGATGCGGTGTCCCATGTGCCAAGGGACATGATCGAGCGCTTCAAGCAGATCGGCATCTACCGCGCCGCCACGCCGAAACGATTCGGTGGCGATGCTCTGGCACCCGCGCTGTTCCTGCGCATGATCGAGCGAATCTCCGAGGCTGACGGCTCGGCGGGCTGGGTCGCCAGTTTCGGTAGCGCCGGTGTCTACCTCGCGGCTTTACCGCCAGAAACCCTGGCCGAACTCTATGCTGACGGTCCTGACCTGGTGTTCGCCGGCGGCCTGTTCCCGCTGCAACCGGCCGAAGCGGTCGAGGGTGGTTATCAGGTCAACGGCACCTGGAAATTCGCCAGCGGCTGCAAGGGGGCCGACCTGCTTGGTGTCGGCATCGGCGCGGCCGGTGGCAAGCCGCGCACTGCGGTGCTGCGCCCGGATCAGGTGGATATCATCGAAAACTGGGACGTGGTTGGCCTCAAGGGCACCGGCAGCCATGACTTGCGCGTCTGCGACAAACGTGTCGACGAACGCTGGACATTCATTCGCGGCGGCGCAGCCACCATCGACGAACCGCTGTTCCGCTACCCGTCAATTGCCTATGCCGCCCAGGTGCTGGCGGTGGTCAACCTTGGCCTGGCCCGCGCCGCGCTCGACGAAGTCAGCCGCATGGCTGCCGGCAGCGGCATCACCGGCGCGCCAAAAATGGCCGACCGCGCCTACGTGCGCATCGAGATCGCCAAGGCCGAAGCCAGCCTGGCCGCCGCGCGCGGTTTCTTCTACAACGCCACCGAGCAGGTGTGGAACTCGATCCTCGCAGGCTGCCCGGTCACCGCCGAACAGACCAGCCTGCTGCGCCTGTCCGCCATTCACGTGTCCCAGGCCGGTGCCGCCGTGGTGCAAAGCGCCTACAGCCTGGCCGGTACCACCGCCATTTACCTGCGCCACCCGCTGCAGCGTTACCTGCGCGATTCGATGGTGGTCACCCAGCACGCTTTTCTCAGCGAAGGCCTGTACGACGGCGCCGGTTCGGTGCTGCTCGGCGTGCCGCCATTCCCTGGCTACATCTGAACCCACACTTAAAGGATCACCCCATGTCCCAGACTACCCAGGAACCGTTGCGCGTCGTCTTTTGCATCGGCATCACCCAGAACTTCTTCGACCTGCCCACCGGCGAAGGCCTGAGCGTGTGGAAAGGTTTCAGCCAGATGATGGCCTCGCTTGGCGCCATGCCCGGCATCAACGTGCTCGGCGCGATGGACGATGATCGGCTGATGGTCGGCCCGTCCACCACCTCGCCCTGGACCGTGTACATCATGGCCGACGTCGATTGCCACCAGTCGGTGATCGACGCCTGCAACCTGTTCCGCACCACCCCGGTAAACGAGTACAGCCTGTGGCGCTACGCCAAGGTCGAAGCGCGCATCGGTCGGCCGCTGACCATTCCCGACGCGGCCAAGGTGTAAGCCATGGAACAGGCCTTGCTCCAGCGTCTGGCGACGCTCGAAGGGGAAAGTGAGGTGCGCCGTTTGATGGCGCGCTACATGGACCTGTGCGATGTCCCCAGGGCACCCTGCCACGTCAGCGAATTGGCCGAGCTGTTCTGCCTCGACGCAATCTGGGAAGGCATCGGCAGCCAGACCGCGCAGACCTTCGGCCAGCATCACGGGCGGGACGCGGTGGCGGCATTCGTCGGCGGTTACCTGCCGCCGTCGGATCACTTCCGGCTCAACCTGCATTACCTCACCAGCGAGTCGATCCAGGTCGACGGCGGGACGGCGCAAGGGCAGTGGATCATGCAGCAGATTTCCACTTACGCCGACGGGCGCACCGAGTTGTTTGGCACGCGGTTGAACATCGATTTTCGCTGCGTCGACGGTACTTGGCTGATCGCGCATTTTCGCACCCAACGCCTCTTCAACCAGGAACTCAATGCATGAGCACCTTCATCAGCGAATTCCGCCTCGGCGGCAACGGCAAACGCGTGGCCATCAAGGACTCCATCGACATTGCCGGTCACCCGACCCGTTCCGGCAGCCGTGCCTTTGCCGACGCAGCGCCAGCGACGAAAAACGCCGAGGTGGTCGAATCGATCATCCAGGCTGGCTGGCAGATCGTCGGCAAGACCAACCTGCACGAACTGGCCTTTGGCGTCACCGGCATCAATGACTGGACCGGCACGCCGATCAACCCGCAGGCGCCGGACCGTGTACCGGGTGGCTCCTCCAGCGGTTCGGCAGCGGCGGTCGCGGCGGGGCTCGCGGACATCGCCATCGGCACCGACACCGGCGGTTCCGTGCGAGTGCCAGCGGCTTGCTGCGGTGTTGCCGGGCTCAAGCCGACTTATGGCCGTGTCAGCCGCGAGGGTGCGCATCCACTTCAATCGAGCCTCGATTGCGTCGGCCCGTTCGCCCGCAACATGGACGACCTGATTGCGGCCATGCGGGTGATCTGCCCGGGCTTCAACGTTCAGGGACTGCCCGCTGACGGCGCCAAAGTCGGGTTTCTTGAAGTCGATTGTGATGCCCACCTGCAAGCCCGTCTCGGTGCCGCTGCCGACCGCGCAGGATGGCGGCGCAGCTCGCTTTCGTTGAGCGAGTTCGAGGCCGCGTTCGCCGCCGGCCTGACCGTGATCAACTTTGAAAACTGGGCGGCCTTCGGCCACCTCACCGGCAAGGGTCTGATCGGCGCGGACGTCGAGCAGCGCCTGCTGGCGGCCAGTCGCACCACGGCGGCGGACCTGGCCCACGCGGAAAAAGTGCGGGCGCGCTTCAGCCAGCAGGTGGATGCCGCGCTGGATCAATTCGAGGTGCTGCTGTTGCCCACGTTGCCCAGCCTGCCGCCGACGTTGGCAGAGGCCCGCAGCGCGAGCAAGGCAGTGGCCGGGATGACGCCGCTGGTGCGGCCTTTCAACCTGAGCGGCCACCCGGCGCTTTCGGTGCCGGTGGAACTCGATTGTGGCGGGCTGAAGGTCGGCCTGCAGATTGTTGGCCGCAAAGGCCAGGACGAACAGGTCTGCGCCTTCGGTGCGCAGTTGCAACAACGCATGGCCGGTTAACGCTTTAGGCCTGAAAACAATCATAAAAACGCCATGAGGAGAACCGCATGAGCACCCATGACTACCGGCTGATCGCATCATCGAAAAGCCCCGAAGACCTGGTCCAGCCTGACCGCGTCGACGTCTCGCTGTACAACGACCCGGCGCTGTTCGAAGTCGAGCTGGAGAAGATTTTCTACCGCACCTGGGTGTGGGTGGCCCACGAAAGCGAAGTGCGCAATAGCGGCGACTTCAAGACTGCCATGATCGGCCGTCGCCCGGTGATCGTGGTGCGCGACAAGAAGAACACCATTAACGTGCTTGAAAACCGGTGCCGCCACCGTGGTGCCACCGTGTGCGAAAAGCACAAGGGCAACGCCACCGGTTTCACCTGCCCGTACCACAGCTGGTCCTATGGCCTGGACGGCAAGCTGCGTGCGCTGCCGTACCCGGACGGTTATGAAGGCATCCTCGAAAAATCCGAGCTGCCGCTGACCAGCCTGCGCGTCGAAAGCTACGCCGGCATGATCTTCGCCAGCTACAACGACGATATCGAACCGCTGGAGGACTTCCTCGGCGGGGCCAGACACTGGATGGACCTGTTCATGAAGCAGGGCGCCGGTTATCCGATCAAGACCCAGGGCGAACACAAGTTCAGCTTCAAGGGCAACTGGAAGATCCAGCTGGAAAACACTACCGACGGCTACCACTTCCCGATCGTGCACAAGTCGTTCATGTCGTCGGTGGATGAGGAAACCTCGGAAATGCTCTCGTTCATGACTGACGAGCAGGCCGTGACCCATTCGCTGGGCAACGGGCACAGCGTCATGGTGATGGTGCCGGAGCACGTCGATCTGGATCACGACGACGGCACCGAGCAGTTGCAGGAACGCTTCGCCCACGTCACCCGGGAGCTGTCCAAAACCATGGCGCCGGAGCAGGTGCGCCGGATCGTGCGCTCGTTGCATGGCGCCGGGTTTAACCTGAACCTGTTCCCCAACGTGGCCATGTCGATGTCGTTTTTCCGGGTGCTGCGCCCGGTGTCGGTCACTGAAACCGAGATCCGTCATGTTGCCCTGGGCATGGACGGCGGTCCGGAAATCGCCAACCGCGAGCGCATGCGTATTCATGAACACTTCCAGGGCCCGTTCGGTTTTGGCAGCCCCGATGACGCCGAGGCCTGGGACCGCGTGCAGCGCGGGTCCTACGCGGGTGTCGATGCACCGATCCTGGTCAACCGTGGCCTGAACCGCGAAATCACCGCTGAAAATGGCGACAAAGTCAGCCACGCCACCGACGAAGGCGGGATGCGCGGTGCCTACGACATGTGGAAAAGGATGATGAGCCAATGAGCAATCACGACATCTTGAATGGCGGCCCGCTGGGCCAGGCCATCGAATTCATCTGGCGCGAAGCCGAGTTGCTGGACCACAAGCACTACGCCGAGTGGGCGACCCTGTGGAGCGAAAGCGGCAAGTACATCGTGCCGATCGACCCGGACACCGAAGACTTCGAGGCCACGCTCAACTATGCCTACGACGACGCACGCATGCGTGACCTGCGCATTGAGCGCCTGACCGCCGGTTACTCGCCGTCTGCCGTGGACGCGGCGAAAACCATCCGCACCGTCTCGCGTTTTCGCCTGGTGGAAGCGGCGGGAGACATCGTCGAAGTCAACTCGGCACAGTTGCTCTACGCCTACAAACGTGGGGTGCACACGCCGTTCGTGGCCGACCTCAACCACCGCATCCGCTTCACCGACGGCGTGCCGAGCCTGGAACGCAAAGTGGTACGCCTGATCAACTCCACCGACAGCCTGAGCGCGCTCGGCTTCCTTTTGTGAGGGCTTGAACATGGACCGAGTAGCCCTTGTCACTGGCGCCTCGCGGGGGCTGGGCGAATGCATCGCCCGGCGCCTGCATGCGGCGGGTTATCGCGTCGCCTTGGCCGATGTGCAGATCAACGGCGTGCAGCGCCTGGCCCTGGAGCTGGACAGCAGCGGGACCAGCGCGGTGGCCGTCGAGCTCGACGTGCGCAGCAAGGATGATTTCGTCCGCGCTCGCGACCTGTTGAGCGAACGCTGGGGCGGCACCGACATCCTGGTGAACAACGCCGGGGTGTCGAAAGTCGCGGCGCTGATGGACATCACGCCCGAAGAGTTCGACGAGTCGATGGCAATCAATCTGCGCGGCACCTTCGTCGCCTGCCAGGTGTTCGGCGCGCATTTTGCCGAGCGTGGCTTTGGCCGCATCGTCAACATCGCCTCGCTCGCCGGGCAGAACGGCGGCACGGCCACCGGCGCGCATTACGCAGCGGCCAAGGGTGGCGTGGCCACGTTGACCAAGGTGTTCGCCCGTGAGCTCGCCCCGAGCGGGGTGACGGTCAACAGCATTTCGCCGGGTCCGCTGGACTTGCCGGTGGTGCGCGAGACGGTGGCGCCGGAGCGTCTGGAGCAGATCCTCAAGATGATCCCGGCGGGCACCCTCGGCGACCCGGCGTATGTCGCCGACAGCGTGCTGCTGCTGATCGCTGATCACGCCACCTCGATGACGGGCGCGTGTCTGGACATCAATGGCGGGTTGTTCATGCGTTGAAGTAATTTCAGCAACACCCCCACCCCTTGAGGGAGCGGGCTTGCCCGCTCCCTCAGGAGTAAAGCATTCCACCGGGGGCGGGGCATTCCAACAAAAACAACATGATTCAGGTGATGCAATGATGAAGGTGAAGATCGAAAGGATCGTCGACGAAGCGCTGGATATCCGCTCCTTTCGCCTCGTGCGCAGTGACGGCCAGCCGCTCGACACCTATGAGCCGGGTGCCCACGTCGATTTGACCGGGCCAACCGGGGTGACCCGTCAGTATTCGCTGTGCAGTCCACCCCAGGACCGCCGTGCGTACCTGGTGGCGGTGAAGAAAGAGGCGCAGTCCCGTGGCGGTTCGGCGGCGCTGCATGAAGTGCAGGAGGGCACCGAGCTGGAAATGGGCGCGCCGCGCAACCTGTTCCGCCTCGACCCTGAGGCGGGTGAACATGTGTTGTGCGCCGCCGGCATCGGCGTCACGCCGCTGCTGAGCATGGCCTACCGGCTGGCGGAGACCGGTCAACCGTGGCGTCTGCACTATTTTGCCCGTTCTGCGCAGTACGCTGCGTTTTCGGCTCTGTTAGCCGAGACGTTCGCCGGGCATGTGCAGTTTCACTACGGCGTCGAACCGGCTGACATGGACGCGGTGTTGAGTGAGTGCCTGAGTCAGGCCGGGCGCGCCGCCCACGTTTACACCTGCGGCCCGGCGCCGTTCATGAACAAAGTGGTGGAAGTCGCGGCGCGCGGTCGTGGCGATGAAGCCATCCACCTCGAGCATTTCCAGGCCGATCCGGCCGCGAATGCCGGTCCCTGTGGCGATTTCGAAGTCGAGCTGGCCAGTTCCGGCGTGGTGCTGCAGGTGCCGGCCAATATGTCGCTGGTGGACGTGTTGCAGGCTCATGGCTGCGACATCGATACTGAATGCCGCGAGGGGATCTGCGGAACCTGCATCGTCGATGTGCTCGACGGTGTGCCGGAACACCGCGACAACTGCCTGTCGAACAAAGAAAAGGCAGGGAACAAGCAGATTTGCGCCTGCGTATCCCGCGCGCTTTCCGCTCGTCTGGTATTGGACATCTGATTCAAGGCAAGACTGGCTATGCTGCGCAGCAGTCTGTTGAATAGAACCTGCGGCTGTCGAGGGAGGCGGCGGCCCAGGTTGTGACATTTGCCGAACCGCTCGACGAAGCGGTCGAAAAATAACAATAAAAGACGTGAGGCTTTGCAGTGATGATGACTTCTTCGGCGGTTCGCAACGAGGCGTTCGAAAGCTGGTTGAACCAGGTCAACCAGGCGTGTGGGCGTTTCGATGCCCGGGCCCTGGACAGGGATTTCTATGGCGAGCTGGCGGAGTACCGCAACGGTGCCATCAATCTCAGTGTCGTCGACATGGCGCACGTGCACCTGTATCGCACCAGCAAGGACGTCAGCGTCAGCAGCGACGGGCATTACTATGCGGTGTTCCAGATGCGCGGCAGCTCACAGCTTGAGCAGGGCGGCAATCGTGCCCGGCTGGGCGCGGGCGACATCGCCCTGATCGATGCCAGCCGCCCCAGCGACATGACTTATCACGACGATTCCCGGCAGTTGTCGCTGATCCTGCCTCGGCAGGTCGTCGAGCGCGGTTCGCACTTCAACGCGGTCAACTGCGCCACGCGCATTGGCGCCGCCTCGCCCTTGGCGGCCATGGCCAACAAGCTGGTGCTCGACACCCGACAGCAGGAAGGCCTGGACATGCAGGAGAGCGAAGCCGTGCTGGATGCGCTGGTGAGCTTGCTGCTACCGGGCATCAGCGCCCGTGATAATGGCGGCGACCCTCATGAGCGGCAGTTTCGCAAGATCATCGCCTACATCGACGACCACCTGGGCACCGAAGAATTGTGCCCCGAGCTGATTGCCCGAGAAGTGGGGATTTCCGTGCGCGGGCTGTACCGGATGTTCTCCAAGCGCGGTTTGGTGGTGGCGCAATACATCAAGCACCGACGCCTGGATTTCTGCGCGGAAAACCTGCGCCGCTCGGACGTCGAGCAGAAGCTGTCGGCGCTGTGTTATGCGTGGGGGTTTTCGGACTCGAGTTATTTCTCGTCAGCGTTCAAATCGCGCTTTGGCGTATCGCCGGGAGCTTATCGCAAGCGCTATAGCCAGGTTTGACCTCACTGCCGCCATCGCGGGCAAGCCCGCTCCCACAGGGTTATGCGCCGAGAACAAATGTCAGGTTAACCGCAACACCTGTGGGAGCGGGCTTGCCCGCGATGGCGTCCCAATGTTCACCTCAATGCCGCACCGGCTCCTCCGCTGGCAAATGCAACACCTCGCGCACCAGCATGGCGATGCTGGTCACGCCCATCTTTTCCTTGATCTTGGTGCGGTGCACGTCAACGGTCTTGACGCTGATGTTCAGCTCGCGGGCGATGACCTTGCTCGCCTTGCCGTCGATCACCAACATCAACACCTCGCGCTCACGCCCGGTCAGCAGTGCCAATTTGCTTTGCAGGTGCTGTCGCTGCTGCTGGTCGGCCTGGGCGTGTACGGCGGTCTTCAGCGCGGCCTGGATGCGGTCGATCATCTGTTGCGGGTTGTAGGGCTTCTCGACGAAGTCCAGGGCGCCGTTCTTCATCGCCGTCACCGACATGGGAATGTCGCCATGGGCCGAGACGAAGATTGTCGGCAGGCTGCTGCCGCGCTGGTTGAGGATTTCCTGGAGCTGGAAGCCACTGGTTTCCGGCATGCGCACGTCCAGCACCAGACACGCCGGCTGCCTCGGGTCGTACTGACTGAGGAACTCTTCAGCACCGGCAAAACACTGCGCCTGCACGCTGACCGACTCCAGGAGCCAGGCCAGCGAGGTGCGCAAATCCTTGTCGTCGTCGACGATATAAACAATCGGTTTGCGAGTTTCCATCAGGGTTGCCACGAATTTCTAATTATTGTTTTCGCACGCGTGCACGCAGCGGCGGTTGGCGTCCATGTGACGTCTACAAGCAGCATAACCACTGCTGCGGGCCCTGACGATAAAGAAACCACCTAGTCGACTAGCGGAAAGCCCACCTCGCCATGGTGATCGTCAGAATGGCTGCGCGCTGCCCCCGGCCTTAGTCTTGTATTCAATCCAACGGGCCGCGCAATGACGGCCCTGCACAAGAAAAAGGGGCACCGACATGGCCAACCTGAGCCAGCAGCAAATCGACTTCCGCAACGCCATGGCGCAGTTGCCAGCGGCGGTGAACATCATCACCACCAACGGCCCCGGCGGTCGCTGCGGGATCACGGCCAGCGCGGTGTGCTCGGTGACCGATTCGCCGCCCACCGTGCTGGTGTGCGTCAACCGCAACAGCGCCACCCACGACGTATTCCGCACCAACGGACAACTGTGCGTCAACGTGCTGTGTAGCGAACAGGAAGAACTGGCCCGCCACTTCGCCGGAATGACCCAGGCAACCATGGCCGAGCGTTTCGCCTGGGACCTGTGGGACGGCGGCGACAGCGGCGTGCCGGTGTTGCGCGATGCGCTGGTGCAGTTGGAAGGGCGGATCAGCGAATGCAAGGAAGTGGGCTCGCATTCGGTGATGTTCGTCGAGTTGTCCAACATCGGTGTGCGCGGGGCGGGCGACAGCCTGGTTTATTTCAACCGCCTGTTTCACCGGCTCGAGCATGCCGGGGTGGCTTGCTGAATGTGATTAACCTGTAGGAGCGAGTTTACTCGCGAGGGTCTCAAGGTCGCCGCTGGCTGTCAGGTTTGCCGTGTGATCGTTCACGACCATCGCGAGTAAACTCGCTCCTACAGGGGGCAGGGTGTACACAAATCATGTGAACACCGCTGGCCTTGTGGGAGCGGGCTTGCCCGCGATAGCTATGCAACAGGCACAGCAGATATCAGATTCGAAAACTCCCCACCAACTCATGCAACCGCCCAGCCTCGCGCTCAAGCTCGGTACACGCGCGCAAGGTCGATTGCAGGTTTTCCACCCCACGCTGGTTCAGGGTGTTGATCTCGGTGATGTCGACATTCAACGCCTCCACCACCGACGTCTGCTCTTCGGTGGCGGCGGCGACGGACTGGTTGACGTTGTCGATCTCGCCGATGCGCTGGGTCACGCTGCCCAGCCGGGTGCCGGCGAGGTTGGCGATGGTGACGCTTTGCTCGCTGTGCTGCTGGCTCTCGGTCATGGTGCTGACCGACTCGCGCGCGCCGATCTGCAGCGCTTCAATCATCTGCTGGATCTGCGCTGCTGAAGTCTGCGTGCGACCCGCCAGGCTGCGCACTTCATCGGCGACCACCGCAAAACCACGACCGGCTTCACCGGCCCGCGCCGCTTCAATCGCGGCGTTGAGCGCCAGCAGGTTGGTCTGCTGGGAAATGCCCTTGATCACTTCGAGGATTTGCCCGATGTCCACGGTCTTGGTGTTCAGCACTTCAATATTGGCGCATGAGTCGCTGATTTTTGCGGACAGTTCGTTCATCACCTCAATGGTGCGCTCCACCACCTGACGCCCATCTTCGGCCTGTTGCCGGGCGGCGGACGCCTGCTGCGAGGCGTCGGAGGCGTTGTGGGCGATTTCCTGTGCTGCGGCACCTAACTGGTTGATGGCGGCGGCGACGCTGTTGGTGCGGGTCGATTGTTCGTCGACATTGCTCAGTGACGAGTTGGACGCCAGGAGCACGCGCTTGGCCCCTTCATTGACCCCGAGCGCCGCCGAGGACACTTCGCGGATGGAGTGATGGATGCGCTCCACAAAACGGTTGAATGCCGTCGCCAGTTGGCCGATCTCGTCCCGCGATTGCACGGTCAGGCGTCGGGTAAGGTCGCCTTCGCCCAGGGAGATGTCTTCCATGACCCGGGTCAGCACTTGCAATGGCCGGGTGATGCGATAGGCCGCGTACCAGATGAGCGCCAGTCCCAACAGGGCTGAGCCGCCGCCGAGCAGCAGCGACAGCGCGGTGCTTTGCACGCCTCGCGCCTCCAGGTGACTTTGCAGCGTGGTGACCGGTGCCAACAGCACGTCCTGCGGTACGCCGACCAGCACGCCCCAAGGCGCGGAACCGGCAATCGGTGCCAGCGGCTCGAGGACCTCGATCTGCTGTCGGTCGGCGAACACCTTCGGCTGTCCCTGGCGCAGGGCCGCCATGACTTCGTTATTGTCCAGCGTCTGTCCCAGGCGTGCCATGTCCCGGCTGTCGGCTGAGATCACTCCGCGCGGGCTGACGATGCTGATCTGGCCTTGGCCGTCGAACAGTTGTCGGGCGCTGGCCTCGCTGTTTTGCTGGAGGGCGGCGAGGTTGATGTCGAGGCCGACAACGGCGATGACTTTGCCGTTGTCCAGCAGCGGGAAGGCGATACTGGTCACCAGTTTGCGACTACCGGAGGCTTCGTCGAAATACGGTTCCAGCACACACGCCTGGCGGCTGTCCCGGGCGCAGGTGTAGAACGCGTTGTACGGCGCGCCGCTGGGGCCCGGCTCGGTGTTTGCCAACAGGCCTTCGTCGCCGATCACCGCTTGCAGCTCACCGGGTTTGCCTTGCACCCAATACACTGAAAAACGACCTTTTTCGTTGCTGCCCAGATCCGCCTTGTCGATAAAAGCGGTGTCGTCGCCGTCCAGCGCATCGGGTTCAAAAATGACATAAAGCCCGAGCAGGTCGGGCTTTTCGTTCAGGGCTTGACGCAGCTGGGTGTTCAGCTCCTGGCGCAGTTGTTGGCGGGACAATGTGCCCTGATGTTGAAGTTGCCGTAGGTACAACAGATAGCGCGACAGGCCCTGGCCATATTCCTGGGTCTGGTTGAAGGTGCGTTGCACCTGCATCGCCTGCACCTTGCCCAGTGCCTGCATGTGTTCCCTGGCGGCATCGGCGAGCATGTCGCTGCTGGCGTGGGCCACTTGCTGGCGGCTCTCGTGGCTCTGGTACAGCGCCAGGCCCATCAACAACGCCACCACCAACAGCAGGCAGAGGCCGGCGAGCAGGGCAATCTTGCTTTGGATCGTGAGGAATTTGTTGTGCATTGGAAAAGCCTTTTTCCTGGAAACGAACCCTATTCCCTGTAGGAGCGAGCATGCTCGCGATGGAAGTCCAGGCACCGCTGGGTATCAGACAGCCAGCGTCATCGTTGACGACCATCGTCGGAACGCCGCCCGGAGCATGCTCGCTCCTACAGGAAGCAGTCAGAACGTGGTGGCGAAAATCACCTGGCTGTAGAGGTTCTTGTCGTTGTTGCCCAACTGCGTGCCGCCCTGATCGGCGCTCTTGTCCGGCTGGAACAGGCCCACCAGCGGCATGATGCTCAGGTGGTCGTTGACGTGCCATTCGGCGTACAGGTCGATTTCGTGGCCGTCGGTATTGCCGAGGTTTCGGTCGATGGTGTCGAAGTTGAAGTACATGGCGCCGACGTTGACGTTCTCCAGCGGCGAGACGGTGAACTTGACCTGCTGGATGCGTGAGTTGGTGTTGAACGGGCCGGCGTAGTTGCCCGCCACTTCACCCTGGAACCAGGTGCCGAAACCACGGCTGAAACCGTAGAACAGCGTGTCGTAGTTTTCCGAGAAACGGCTGTAGCGATAGCCCACGTACGGCGACCAGGCGACGTCGGAAAAGGTCCAGCCAGCTTCCAGGTACCAGGCGTCTTCAGTGCCGGTGTGCGGCTTGTCCTGCGTGGCGTATTCACCGGAAAGGAACAGGTCCTTGACCCCGGCGTTGCCCGTGGCGCGCAGGCTGTAGGTCTTCATGCCGTCGCGCTCGAGCTGGATCGGCGAAGCGTATTGTTCGTCGACGTCGGTGGTGTCGATGTAGGTCAGGCCGACAGTGACGGCTTCGGACACGTGCTCCAGGGTGCCGACGTACATTTCGGTCATGGCCTGGGCGCGGTTGTTCGACTTGAGGTACATCAGGTCGCCACGCCAACCTTCCTTGCCACCGATGCGCAACACGGCGGTTTCATCGAACGCCTTGCGCGCGGCCAGCCAGTAGGCGCCGCCACGGTTGAACTCGCCATCCGCCAGGCCCTTGCCCATGTTCAGGGCGTCGCCGTCGATCAGGAAACCATCGCCCACCACGATGTTCTGGCGGCCGAAGGACAAGTCGATGCCGTCGTCACCGAGCACGTCGAACAACTTGCCCGAACGCCAGCCAAGGTAAGCGTCTTCGAACTTGGTGGTGCGCTCGGAACCGTCGCTGAAGCCTGCGGCATCGCCGTCACCCCAGGTGCCGGAGCTGAGCAGGTTCGCCGCACCATAGGCGGTGCCCACGCCGGCCAGGCCCTTGTCAAAGCTCAGGCCGTATTTGATGTAGCCCTCGCGCCACGACGACGAACCCTCATTGAGGCGACCCGACAGCGCGTAGTTTTCCTGGCTGTGGAACACGCCGAACACGGCTTCCAGCGTGGCATTCAGGTGGCTGTCATCATCGGCGTAGAGTTCGTAGGCGCAGGCCTGGCCAGCGCTGATCATCAGCGCAAGGGTGGAGAGACGAAGCAAGGGCGACTTGAGCATGGTGGGGCATCCGTTCTTGTTCTTGAGCGCAGGTTTGCGGTCTTTTTCGATACTAAGTCGCGGAACTTTTCCAACCTTTTGTGTGGTTGCCAAAGAGTTGGTTGTGCTTGCCAAAATGACCGGTTTGGCAGCCTCGACAATACGACTGGCACGCAGGGCAAAGCCTGCGCGCCAATGACCGTCGACAATCCTTCTCAACCTGCCGATGCCGCGTTGCATCAGCCTCCCGTGTTGGCGCTCGCCTGGCGAGTGCGGATTTTCAAGGTCGTTTCCCTATGTTCAGTTCTTTGCGTCTGCCCCTTTTCGGCTTGCTCTCGTTCACCGTGGCGCACACCGCGTTGGCCGCCGATTGCAGCCCCGACCAGGGCCGTGGCGCCCAGGTCTTCGCCAACGAGTGCGGCGTGTGCCACTCGGTCACCAAGGGCGCGACGGGGATGATGGGGCCGAACCTGGCCGGGGTGGTGGGGCGCAAGTCGGGCTCGCTGGAAGGCTTTAACTATTCCCAGGCCATGCGCACCAGGGACGTCACCTGGCAGGCCGAGAACATCGCGCAACTGATCACCCAGCCCCAGGCGTACGTCCCGGGCACCTACATGCCTTACATGGGCCTGGCCTCGGCGGACGACCGCCAGGCCGTCACGTGCTATCTCAAAGAACAACACTGATCAGCCGGCTTCAGGCTGACATCCAATCGAAAGGTGATGTATGAGCAATGTTGAAATCCTGCCGCAGGTTGCTGCATTTCTGGAGCGCCGCCATGGCTGCTTCATCGACGGCCAATGGGTGTTCGCCGAAGGACCGCGCATTGCCGTAGTCAACCCGGCGGACGGCCAGACCCTGTGTGAAACCCTCGATGCGCCACTGGACGTGGTCGAGCAGGCCGTGCAGTCCTCGCACAAGGCGTTCAAGGCGGGCGTCTGGTCGGGCCTGCGCCCGGCGGATCGCGAACGCATCCTGCTCAACTTCACCCGACTGGTGGAAGAGCACGCCGAAGAGCTGGCACAGCTGGAAACCCTGAGCCAGGGCAAGTCGATCAACATGGCCCGCGCCCTGGATTTGAACGCCACCGTGGAGTTCATGCGCTACATGTCGGGCTGGGCAACCAAGATCGAGGGACAGACGTTCGACGTGTCGATCCCGCTGCCACCGGGGGCGAAGTTCACCGCGTTCACCAAGCGTGAACCGGTGGGTGTGGTGGTCGGCATTGTGCCGTGGAACTTCCCGCTGCTGATTGCTGCCTGGAAGCTGATGCCCGCACTGGCCACCGGTTGCACGGTGATCATCAAGCCAGCCATGGAAACCCCGCTGACCGCCATGCGCCTGGCCGAACTGGCGCTGGAAGCGGGCATTCCGGCGGGCGTGTTCAACGTGGTTACTGGTGGCGGTGCCTCGGTGGGGGGCGTGCTGACTGCGCACCCGCTGGTGAGCAAAGTGTCGTTCACCGGCTCCACCGCCGTGGGCAAGAGCGTCGGGGTGGCCTGCATGGCCAACATGACGCGGTTCTCGCTGGAGTTGGGCGGCAAGAACCCGATGATCGTGCTGGCCGATGCCGACATCGAGAAAGCGGTGCAGGGCGCGATTCTCGGTGGCCTGTTGAACAACGGCCAGGTGTGCGCGGCGGCCTCGCGTTTCTACGTGCATCGTTCGATCCACGACACATTTGTCGAAGCCCTGGCCGCCGCGGTTTCGGCCATGCCCATCGGTGCCGGCATGAACGGCGACGCGGCGATCAACCCGCTGGTGTCGCGCAAGCAGCAACAGGCGGTGCTCAAACACATCGAACTGGCTCGCCAGGAAGGTGCACGCGTGGTAACTGGTGGCGAACTGCTGGACCGCGAGGGCTTTTTTGTCCAGCCCACCATCCTGGCCGATATCGACCATGGCATGACCGTGGCCCGCGAAGAAGTGTTCGGCCCGGTGCTGGGGGTGATGCCGTTCGATGATGAAGACGCCGTGATCGCCCTGGCCAACGACAACCGTTACGGTCTGGCTGCGAGCCTGTGGACCAACGACCTTGGCAAGGCGATGAACCTGGTGCCGCGCATCGAGGCCGGCACCGTATGGGTCAACGCCCACGTGTTGCTCGACCCGGCGATGCCGTTCGGCGGGGTCAAGCAGTCGGGCATGGGGCGTGAGTTCGGGCGAGCGGTGATCGAGGCCTACACGGAGCTTAAATCGGTGTGCATCGCCCACTGATTCACGTGGTTGGCGCGGGCTTCGCCAGTTCGATGCCCGCAGCGCCCAAGCGCTTGAGAATCTCGAACAGCAGGTCGCTCTTGGTCACCCCGACAATCCTGGGACTGGCCACGTAGCCCGTAACGGTCAGGGTGATGCCATCGGGCGTCAGCTTGCTGAACCGCACCACCGGCGCCGGTTTATCGAGGATGGTCTCGTTCTCGTGATAGGCGTTGTAGAGCAGGTCCTTGACCTGTTCCGGGTCGATGTCCAGGGGAAACGTCAGCTCCAGTGACGCCACCCCCTGGGCACTGCCACCCAGGGTCACGTTGCGCAGGTTCTGCGAAATCAGCTGTGAATTGGGCACGATGACAATCGAGCGGTCACTGAGCTGGATTTCCGTGGCTCGCACGTTGATCCGGCGGATGTCGCCTTCGACGCCGCTGATGCTGATCAGGTCGCCCACCTTCACCGGGCGCTCGGTGAGCAGGATCAGGCCGGAAACGAAATTTTTCACGATCTCCTGCAAACCAAAACCAATCCCCACCGACAGGGCGCTGACGATCCATGCCAGGTTGGTCCATTGCACCCCCAGCGACGACAAGGTCAGCAGGATCACCAGTGCATAGGCGATGTTGGCGAACAGCGTGCTGAGCGAGGCGCACATGCCGGGGTCCATGCGGGTTTTGGGCAGGAACTCGTTGTCCAACCAGCGTCGCAACGTGCGCACCAGGTAGATACCGATCATCAGGGCCAGTACGGCGTTGAGCAAATGGCCGGGGATGATGTTCAGTTTGCGCAGCCCCGCACCGCCAAGCACGGCCATGGTCTGGTCGATCAATTGCCCCAGCGTGGTGCCCACACCACCGACGAACAGCGTGATGATCGCCAGCAGGATCAACCCTGCGCGACCCAGGCCCGAAAGAATGACCGACGCCTGTTCGAGGCGCGTATCGCCCATGCCCAATACCTGTTTCAACGCCTTGCCGCTGGCACTTTTGGGGGAAAACAGGTGCTCGCAGGTGTCGTTGAACAACTGCACCAGCAGATAAAAACCGGACAGGATGATGAACATCCACACCAGTTGGTAGGTGATGAAGCGTGCGGCGGAAATGTAGCCGATCAACAACGCACACAAGGAGGCCACCACGCACAGGCAGGCGAAGGCATACAGGAGACTGGCGACCGCGGAGCTGGAAGGGGCATGGTCGCCTGTGCCCGCCACGGCTTTTCGCGCCTTGTTGATGCGCAGGAACAGGGCGCCGATCAGCAGGGTGATCACCAGTGAAACGAAGCCGCGCGCGAACAGCACGGCCTGGCTGCTCATGTCCGAGACATTGACGATCTGTGCCAGGGTCATCAGCACCAGCAGCACGCCGGCCACCAGCTTGGGGAAGGGTTTGACCGCCTGCGCGACCGGGTCGGCAATGGCCGGCAAACGCCAGGAAGGATGCTGCGTGGACAACAAGGCACGGCTCAAGCCGGTAATGAGCACGCACACGTACACGACTTTTTCGAATTCATCTGAATAGCTCTGCATCAGCGGCGACAGGGGAATGTGGCGCGTCAGCGCGAAAAACAGCAACGACATTGCGCACGCGGTGGTCAAGAGTGTGGCGGCGACCGAGGCGAAGGCCAGGGAACTGCGGCGCAGGCGACCTTCGGGCATTCGGTGGATACAGACCCAGGTGAAACCCCGGTCTGCGACCTGGCGCCCGAACGTCCACAACACAAACGCCAGTGCTATCAATATCACTGTAAACAGACGCTCACCCGGCAACCAGGCCACCGCCAGCGCTGCCACGGCGTGCTGGAAGAAGATGCTCAGGCTATCAAGGTCACTCTCCAGCGGCCTGAACAACGGCGACCAGAAATCGGTGCTCAAGATGCTGCCGGCGCGTAACGACACTTCTGATTCCAACAGGCTGCGGCGAATCGCGGCAATCTGGATAAGCAGGCCGGCGCCGCTGTCCTTGAGGCTGGTCAGGGTCTTGATGTTGGCGTCGACTTTGCTCTTCTGTTCGGAAATGGCGTCTCGTTGCGCGGCGATTTCCGATTTTTCCAGCACCACATCGCCCTGGGACACAGGCTCCAGCACGTCGAGCTGGGCCTGCAACTGTTTCTGCTCGGGGAGTAGCGCCGACTGCATGGCCGTGACATCGGTGATGAACGACTGGATCAGGTCCTGCAACGTGATCATCTGGTTGACATTGTTGGCCTGGGAAACCTGCTGCTTGATGCGGTCCAGGCGCAGTTGCAGGCCTTGCAGGTCGCTCTGGGACACGGCCACCGTGGTGAGGCCGGACAGGGAAGGGGCGTTGCCCGTCAGGTTGGCGGCCAACAGCGGTGCGCCGCTCGGTACAAGCAGGGTGAACAGGAGAAAAAACACTGACCGCAATGCATTGCCCATGGCCTGGCCGACTCGATGTTAGTCATTCAGCCTATGAGGTTAGGTCATCCGGTCAATATTCGAGGGATAGTTTGCTTGGTGGGACCCGATTGAGCCCCACCAAGGTGCTGACTAGACGCGTTCGAACAACACCGCGATACCCTGGCCGCCGCCGATGCACATGGTCGCCAGTGCATAACGGCCCTGGACGCGGATCAATTCGTGGATGGCCTTGGTGGCGATGATAGCGCCCGTGGCACCCACCGGGTGGCCCAGGGAGATCCCCGAACCGTTCGGGTTGACCTTTTCCGGGTCGAAGCCCAGCTCCTGGGCGACGGCGCAGGCTTGCGCGGCGAAGGCTTCGTTGGACTCGATAACGTCCAGGTCAGCCACGGTCAGGCCGGCACGCTTGAGGACCAGGCGCGTGGCGGGAATCGGGCCCAGGCCCATCAGCTCCGGCTCGACACCGGCGTGGGCGTATCCGACCAGGCGGACCATCGGCTTGAGGCCCTGGGCTTTAACCATTTCGCCAGTGGCCATGATCAGCGCCGCCGCGCCATCGTTCAGGCCCGAGGCGTTGCCGGCGGTGACGCTGCCGTCCTTCTTGAACGCCGGTTTCATCTTCGCCAATTGCTCGGCATTGACCTCGCCACGCACGTGCTCATCGGTGTCGAAAGTCACGGTGCCTTTGCGCGAGGCGATTTCGATCGGCACGATCTGGCTGGCAAAACGACCTTCGGCAATCGCCCGTGCCGCGCGCTGCTGGCTGACCAGGGCCAGTTCGTCCTGGGCCTGGCGGCTGATGCCAAACCGTTCGGCGACGTTTTCGGCGGTGATGCCCATGTGGAAACCGGCAAACGGGTCCTGCAATACGCCGAGCATGTAGTCGATGGCCTGCATGTCACCCATGCGGGCGCCCCAGCGTGCCTGCGGCAACAAGTACGCGCCACGGCTCATGGACTCGACACCACCGGCCAGCGCCGCACCGGCATCACCGAGCATCAGGCTCTGGGCGGCACTGACGATCGCCTGCAAACCGGAGCCGCACAGGCGGTTGACGTTGAACGCCGGGGTTTCCTTGGGCAGCCCGGCATTCATTGACGCGGTACGGGAAATGTAGGCATCGCGGGCTTCGGTGGGGATCACATGCCCCAACACCGCATGACCGATATGCTCAGGTGCCAGCCCCGAGCGCTCGATGGCGGCGCGGCAAATATCGGTCGCCAGTTGGGTCGGCGGCACATCCTTGAGCGAGCCACCAAAACTGCCGATGGCGGAACGCACGGCGCTGATCACATAAATGTCGGATGGGTTCATGAAGGTTCCCTGCTTGAGTCGGGTGCGCGTCTGGCACTGTTAATGGTGCAAGAGTCTAGGCGCGGCGGGGGCATTGGCCTATGTCGCAAGTGCTCAAGGGCGGTGGTGTTTTTTGCCAGTTGTACCGTGCTCCGCAGCGTCCCCTGTAGGTGCGAGCATGCTCGCGATGGTCGTTAACGATAACGCTGGCTGCCTGATACCCCTTGGCGCCTGATACACCATCGCGAGCAAGCTCGCTCCTACAGGGTTGTGGTGTCAGGGCAATCACTCGCCCTGCCGCCGCGCCGGGAACACCAGCTCGAAACTCGTCAGCCCATCCAGGCTGTTGGCGCTGCATGTGCCATTGTGCAGCTGCATGATCGTCGCCACGATTGAAAGCCCCAGGCCATTGGAGTTGGCCGAGCGTTCGCGCGACTGGTCGACGCGGTAGAAACGCTCGAACAGTCGGGGCAGGTGTTCGGCGGGGATGGTCGGGCCGTGATTGCGCACGCTCAGGCGGATACCTTCGGCGCACGGCGTGGCGTCGATGAGCAGTTCAGAGTCAGGGGCACCGTACTTGATCGCGTTGGCGCACAGATTGGCCAATGCTCGACGCAGAAGCATCGGTTCGGCCCAGATCACTCCACTCCCGCAGGCTTGGATGTGGATGCCGACATCGGCTGCCGGCCCCTCGAAATAATCGGCCATGCGTTGCATTTCATCGGCAGCGTCCAGTTGCTGTCGCTGTTTCAGGGCACTGGACGGGTCGGTACGGGCCAGAAACAGCATGCTGTCGAGCATGCGCGCCAGGCGCTCCAGTTCTTCAACATTGGAAGCGAGCAGCTGCTGATAGGCGTCCAGGCTGCGGTCCTGCTGCAGAGCGACCTGGGTTTCGCCGAGCAGGTTGTTGATCGGCGTGCGCAACTCGTGCGCCATGTCGGTCGAGACCTGGCTGAGTTGCGCGAAACCTCTGCCCAGACGGTCGAGCATGGCATTGAACGCATCGATCATCGGCAACAGTTCCTGGGGGGCGCCGTGGCTGTCGAGGCGTTCGCCGAGGTTTCCGACGTCAATGCCATGGGCGTGCCGCGCCAGGCGTCGCACCGGCAGCAGGCCACGATGAACCAGCCAATAACCGGAGAGCGCGAGCAGCACCGCCGCGACGCTGGCGAACAGGTAGACGTTGAGTCGATAACTGGCGAGCAGGGCAGTGCGTTCAGTCATCAGGCGTCCGGTAACGACTTGCAGGGCCCCCATGTCGCCGGAGTCGATGTTTGCCGCGACGGCAGAAAACGGGACGCCGTCGACCCCGGGATAATGCTGCACGTCCGAAAGCCCCAGTTTATGGTCCATCGGCACTGGCGCCAGTGACGGCAGCGGCAGATTGCCGGGGTTCACCACCAGCAAGGGCTTGCCACCGGGAGGGGTGATGGTCAGCAGGGCTTCGCGGTTGCCCATCATGTTCTGGAACAACGCCGGCTTGCTCTTGATCAGCTCCAGGGTGTTGCTGTCGTTGAGGAACGTGCGCAACTGGTCGATCCGCGTGATCAGGGCGGCGTCGTCGCGGTGGATCAGTTCGCGCTCCAGGTCGCGATACAGCGCCACGCCCAACAGGGTCAGCGACACGAACGCCAGCAGGGCGAACACCAGTGCCAGGCGCAGGGTCAGGGAATGGCGCAGTCCGTTCATGGTTGCGTGTCGAAGCGGTAGCCGATACCGCGCACGCTGTGGATCAGCTTGAGCTGGAACGGGTCGTCGATTTTCAGGCGCAGACGGCGCACGGCGACGTCGACGACATTGGTGTCGCTGTCGAAATTCATGTCCCACACGCGCGAGGCAATCATCGAACGTGAGAGGACTTCGCCCTGGTGCGTGGCGAAAAGGTGCAGCAGGGCGAACTCTTTGTTGGTCAGGGTGATGCGTACGCCGGCGCGGGTGATACGACGCTTGAGCACGTCGATTTGCAGGTCGTCGACGTGCAGCTGTTCTTCCTCGCGAGTGGGGCCACGGCGCGTCAGGGTGCGCAGGCGCGCCACCAGTTCGGCGAAGGAAAACGGCTTGATCAGGTAATCATCGGCGCCCAGTTCCAGGCCCTTGATTCGGTCGGCGATGTCATCCCGGGCGGTCAGAAACAGCACCGGCGTATCAGCCTCCTTGCGCAACCGGCGCAAGACTTCCCAGCCGTCCATCTTGGGCATCATCACGTCGAGTACGATGACATCGAAGTCATGCTCCAGGGCCTGGTGCAAACCATCGGCGCCGTCCCGCGCCAGGGTCACGCAATAACCCAGCTCCTGCAGGCCGTTGAGCAAATAATTGCCTGCCTTGGGTTCGTCTTCTACTACGAGGATGTTCATGCCAATACGCCTCAGACCGATCGCGCCAGTGTAGCTGGATCAATGGTCATTGGTGCAGCCCGAGCCGTTGACCTCGTAATCCAGCACATGCTCACGGCCCTGGGAATCGAGGTAGTTGAGCTGCGCCGGAATGACCCCGCATTGTTGGGAAATGTCGGTGCTGGACAGGACCTTGGCGACATCCAGGTGCACGAAGAAGCCGGTCTTGTCGTGGATCACCGGCGCGGTGCCTGTGGTGCCGGCAAAGGCCGAACCTGCGGTGAGGAGGGCGGCGATACCGAAGATAAACATTTTCATGGCGAGTCTCTCTATTCAAGGGGGGTGGCTGCCGGGGAGTGACCTGACAGTGAGTTCAGGTTAACGAGGCGATCCAGACAGCCGACCAACAGAACAATGACAATCCTGTAATGAAGCGGATCAGGGCTGGCGGCCGGAGGCTTCAAGGATCAGGTCGGTGATTTCCCTGGCGTGGGACACCAGCGACAGGTGGCTCGACGGCAGCTCGATGGTGCTGGCGTTCATGCGTTTGGCCAGGAAGCGCTCAAGGTCCGGATTGATGGTCTGGTCGAGGCTGGACACCGCATACCATGACGGTTTGCTGTGCCAGGCCGCTGCGGTGGTGCGGTCGGTGAAGAGGGTCTTGGCGATCGGTTGCTGCACCGCGAACAATTGCATGGCCTTGGCATGGGGCACGTCGCTGGCGAAGTATTTGAGGAAGGCGTCCTGTTTGAGACTGATGAACCCGCCATGCTCTTCGGTGCCGGCACGCACCGGCATGGTTGGGTATTTCGCCGACAGCGCGACGAAATCTTCGCCGGCGTCCGGGGCGCGAGCGGCGACGTAGACGAGCGAGCTGACCTTCGGATCGACGCCGGCCTCGCTGACTACGGTCCCAGCATAGGAATGACCGACCAGTACCGTGGGGCCGTCCTGTTGGTCCAGTACACGTTGAGTGGCAGCAACGTCGTCGGCAACGGACGTCAGCGGATTCTGTACCGCAGTCACGTGCAGGCCCGCCGCCTGCAACCGGGAAATAACCTCCGCCCAGCTCGAACCATCGGCCCAGGAACCGTGCACCAGCACGACATTGTCGGCCTTGACCGGCGCGATGTCGGCGGCCATGGCGGAACCGGTGCCCAGCAACATCAGGCTGGCGGCGATCAGGCAAAGTTTGCTCAATGGTTTCATGATTTGGACCCTCGTCATCATCAGCGAAAAGCGTCACCCGATGGGGTGAGCGACGCCGCCACTTTAGGGAGCGAGGGGGTTGGCAACGCTGACAAGTCGATGACAAATCGGTAATGCACGCCGTGCCGTATGTCGGGCGCCAGGAACGGCTGTTGGTGCAAATCTTCCAAATCAGAACAACGAAGGGAGATCAACCATGACCAATGACTGTCGACGTGAGGCCCTGTCCGCCTGGTATAACTTGCTGGCTCACCCTGGACTTCTCATGGATGTAGAAGAGCAATACGATGAGTTGCTCAAGGCGGCAGACGAGATGGAACGCGCCAACTTGATCAGTTGTGCGGAGTGGCGAAGCCTGGTACGCAAGGCGGTATCGGTGTTTGCCCATGACAGGAGCGATGCAGGTTCTGGTGCCCAGGATCAACCTTTACCCTGCAATGCTCAGCAACCACCCCCCCAGGCCACCGGCAATAACCACTAGCCATGGCGGCAGCTTCCAAAACATCAAGGCGACCAGTGCCAGTAATGCCAGGCCCAAGTCCTGTGGTTTGCCGATCGCGCTGGTCCACACCGGATGGTACAGCGCGGCCAGCAGCAATCCGACGACTGCAGCGTTGACGCCGATCAGCGCCGCCTGGATGCGCTGGCTGCGGCGTAGCGCTTCCCAAAATGGCAAGGCGCCGAGGATCAGCAAGAAGGACGGCGCGAAGATTGCCAGCAGGCAGATCACACCGCCGCCGAGGCCCGAGGGCGACTGGTTCATGGCCGCGCCCAGGAACGCGCCGAAGCTGAACAACGGGCCAGGGATGGCCTGCGCGGCGCCGTAACCGGCCAGGAACAACTCATTGTCGACCCAGCCCGACGGCACGACTTCGCTTTGCAGCAGGGGAAGCACGACGTGGCCGCCTCCGAACACCAGGGCACCGGAACGGTAAAAGGCGTCCACCATCGCCAGCGTTTGATTGGCCAGGACTTCGTGAGCCAACGGCAGGCCAACCAGCAGAAGGATAAAGAGCGTCAACCACGTTGCGCCTGCGTGTCGTCCAATGGTGATGGGCAGAGGGTCGTGCTGGCTGACGGGCATGGGTTTGAATAACAGCAGTCCCGCCACACCGGCGATCACCATCACGCCGACTTGGGCCCACGCGGACGGTTCCACCAGGACAATGCAGGCGGTCACTATCATTATGGTCATGCGCAAACCATCGGTGCACAGATTGCGCGCCATGCCCCAGACCGCTTGTGCAACCACTGCCACGGCGACCACCTTGAGGCCGTGCAGGGCGCCGGGCGGGAGGATGGAACCATAGTGGGTGAGCCCAAGGGCGAACAGGATCAGCAAGACGGCAGAGGGCAACGTAAACCCGGCCCAGGCTGCAATCGCGCCTGCGTAACCCGCCCGCGACAGGCCCAGGGCAATGCCGACCTGACTGCTGGCTGGCCCCGGCAGAAACTGACACAGCGCGACCAGATCCGCGTAGCTTCGCTCGCTCAGCCAACGTCGGCGGCTGACAAACTCGGCGCGAAAGTAGCCCAAGTGTGCGATGGGACCGCCGAACGAGGTCAGGCCCAGGCGCAGGAAGATGAGGAACACCGACCAGGCGCTTTGGGAGTGAGTCATGCCGGGCCTGTCTGGGTGGGGTGGAAGGCCGACATTATAACCATGATGCTCACTGTACGAGGGGGCTGCCGGATGCCCGCGGTGTTTGGTCTACCATCGCGAGTAAACTCGCTCCTACAGTAAGTTGCGGTGTATGCAATGTCCTGTAGGAGCGGGCTTGCCCGCGATGAGGGCGGCACATTCAGCGTCGCTGGTGTCCTTTAGGCGCTATCTTGTGGCTTGTTAGCGTTAGTCGGTAGCTCGCGGGCGCGTTAAAGTGGACGCCATGTTTCTCGCACCTCGATGGATGCTGCCCATGACTCGCCCCCGTTTCCTGCCCGACAATTTCACCTTGACCCTCATTGCCGTGGTCATTCTCGCCAGTCTGCTGCCCGCCAGCGGGCAAGTCGCGGTGGGTTTTGGCTGGTTGACCAACCTCGCGATCGGGCTGCTGTTCTTCCTGCACGGCGCCAAACTGTCACGTGAGTCGATCATCGCCGGTGCGGGTCATTGGCGCCTGCATCTGCTGGTGTTCAGCCTGACATTCATCCTGTTTCCGCTGATCGGCCTGGCGCTCAAGCCGGTGCTGTCGCCGCTGATCGGCGACGATCTGTACCTGGGCATGCTCTACCTGTGTGCCTTGCCGGCCACGGTACAGTCTGCGATTGCCTTCACCTCATTGGCGCGCGGCAACATTCCGGCAGCGATTTGCAGTGCGGCGGCATCCAGCCTGTTCGGGATTTTCCTCACGCCGTTGCTGGTGACCTTGCTGCTCAACGTGCACGGCGATGGCGGTTCGACCCTGGATGCGATCGTGAAGATCAGCGTGCAACTGTTGCTGCCCTTCATCGCCGGGCAGATCGCCCGTCGCTGGATCGGTGCCTGGGTGGGTCGCAACAAGAGCTGGCTGAAATTCGTTGATCAGGGCTCGATCCTGCTGGTGGTCTACGGCGCGTTCAGCGAGGCCGTCAACGAAGGCATCTGGCATCAGATCCCGTTGTGGGAACTGGCCGGCCTGGTGATCGCCTGCTGTATTGTCCTGGCGCTGGTGTTGGCGGCGTCAACCGTGCTGGGCAAGGCCTTTGGCTTCAATCAGGAAGACCGCATCACCATTCTGTTCTGCGGTTCGAAGAAAAGCCTGGCGACCGGCGTGCCGATGGCGCAGGTGCTGTTCGCTGGCAGCACCATCGGCGTGTTGATCCTGCCGCTGATGCTGTTTCACCAGATTCAATTGATGGTGTGCGCGGTCCTTGCGCAGCGTTACGCCAAACGCCCGGAAAGCGTTCCGGAGTTGATGGCTCACGTCGATCCTTGATCGCGGTTTACTGGCCGTCCACCACGCGCGGCAGTTGCAACGGGTTGAAATCACGCAGCGCGTCGGGTAGCAACGCCTGCGGGAAACCCTGGTAAGCCACTGGCCGCAGGAAGCGTTCGATCGACGTCATGCCCACCGAGGTGAAGCGGCTGTCGGAGGTGGCAGGGAAGGGGCCGCCGTGCACGGTGGCGTGCGTGACTTCCTGGGGGTGAGCGAAGGCGTTGACCACAATCCGACCGGTGCGACGCTCCAGCAACGGCAACACGCGCCGCGCCAGTGGCAAGTCAGGTTCTTCAAGGTGCAACGTGGCGCTGAGTTGTCCCTTGAGCGAACGGGCCACGGCGAGCCACTGCGATTCATCCCGGGCTGTGACCAACAGCGCTGACGGACCGAACACCTCTTGCGCCAGCACCGGTTCGCTGAGGAAGCGTTCACCGCTGACCTCCAGCAAGGCTGACTGGCCGTCAAAGTCCGCTCCGGCCGGCGAGCCTGCGGCAATACGCTGCGCACCCACACTTTCCAGGGTCGCGAGGCCATTGAGGTAGGCCGCGTGAATCCCCGGCGTCAGCATCGTGCGCGCTGGCGCCTCATTCACCCGTTTCATCATTGCCTCCCGCAACGGCTGCAAACCCGCGCCTTCTATCGCGATCAGCAGGGCTGGACGCAGGCAGGCTTGGCCGACATTGACCAGCATGCGTTCGATAAAACCATCGCCGATCTGCGTACCACGCTCGGCCAGGGCTGCAGGCAGGATGAACGTGGGGTTGATGCTGGTCATTTCGGTAAACACCGGAATCGGGTCGGGCCGAAGTTGCGCCCGGCGATACAGGGCCATTCCGCCGTGTTCGGAGCCGGTGAAGGTCACCGCCTTGATCAGGGGGTGATCCACCAGGGCTTCCCCGATGGCGTTACCGGCGCCGCGTACCATCGAGAACACGCCTTCGTGCAGGCCATGATCGCGAACGGCCTTCTGAATCGCCCGCGCCTGGATTTCCGAGGCGCCCGGGTGGGCGTTGTGCGCCTTGAGGATCACGGTCGCACCCGCGGCCAGGGCCGATGCGGTATCGCCACCAGCGACCGAATAGGAGATCGGAAAGTTGCTCGCGCCGAAAATCGCCACCGGGCCGATGGCGATTTTTTGCAGGCGATGGTCCATGCGCGGGCGCGGCTGACGCGCCGGCTGCGCCGGGTCGATGGCCAATTGCAGGAAGCGGCCCTTGCGCACGACGTCGGCGAACTGGCGAAATTGCGTGGCGGCCCGGCCCACTTCGCCTTCCAGCTGCGCTTGCGGCAGGCCTGTTTCGAGTGCGGCCCGCTCCGCCAGCTCGCCACGAACAGCCTCCAGGTTGTCGGCAATGCTCTCCAGGAACGCCGCTCGCTGGCTGAGTGAGGTATGGCTGTAACTGTCGAACGCTTCGTCGGCGAGGGTCGCCGCCCGATGCACCTGCAATGCGCCACCCAAGGCGAATTCGGTTTCGAGCCATTGGTTGGTGGCCGGGTTGAGCGCCTTCATTGTCCCTTCACTGGCGGGGACATCGTGGGCGCCGATCAACAGGTTTCCCGTGAGGTTCATCGGCGATTACTCCTGACCTGTGAGGGTGGCGATGAGTTCATGGGTCGTCACGATCGAATGCGCGAAGGTCGGGCCGTTGAGTTCATGGGCGGCGTGCATCATTTCCGGACGCAACGCGGCAGTCGCGTCGCGCACCAGGGTGACGTGATAACCCATTTCGGCGGCGTAGCGGGCGGTCGCCTCGATGCAGGTATTGGCCAGCAGCCCGACGATGATCACGTGGGTGATACCTTGTTGCTTCAAGCGAAAATCCAGGTCGGTGTTGGCAAAACCGCTGGAACCCCAGTGTTCCTGGACGACGATGTCACCGTCCTTGGGCGCGAAGTCAGGGTGCCATTCGCCACCCCATTCACCGCGGGCAAAATGGTGCATGTGCATGATTTTGCTTTGGGTCGGCGTCGGGTGGTCCCAGCATTCGTAGTCACCATGCTCCCAGCGGCGGTGCGGTACGATGACCACCTGGATGCCTTGGGCGCGCACGGCGAGATCCAGGGTACGCAGGTTGTCGAGCAGACCGACCTGTTCGGCAATCGGCTTGAGAAGGGGGAAAACCTTGCCGCCTTCGGACAGGAAATCGTTGTACGGATCGACCAGCAGATAAGCGGTGCGATCCAGGGGATAAAAGGGCTGCGACATGACGATGTGCTCCACAGGAAGATGAGTGTCAGGTGCCGGGGGTTGCCCGGTCATCTTGTTGATATGATAATCATAGTAACTAGGAATGAGGCAAGTCCCTATGTCGACAAACACCAATGCACCCGACACCCTGTGCCCGATTGCGCGGGCCGAAGCGGTCGTGGGAGACCGCTGGACCGTGCTGGTGCTGCGGGAGCTGTTCATGGGTAGCCATCGATACGACGAGATCCAGGCGCAGACCGGCGGCACCCCGCAAATGGTCGCCACGCGCCTGAAAAATCTCGAGGTCGAGGGCATGGTCGAACGCCGCCTCTACAACGAACGACCGCCACGCTACGAATATCACCTTAGCGAAAAAGGCCGGGCTTTCTACTCGGTGATACTGGCGCTGCGGGCCTGGGGGGAAACCTGGTGCAAGTCGCCGGAGGAGGGATTGGCGGTGGTCTATACCCACAAGGCGTGCGGCGAACCCGCGGGCCTTGGACCTGCGTGCGATCATTGTGGCGAATTGCTGCGCCGTGACGAGCTGGCCAGCGAACAGAGCCCGGCCTACCAGGCTGAACGGCTGGCACGTCGCGAGGCGTTCAAGAGCGGACGTAGCCCGCAGTGATCGGAGCATGGATGACATCGCGCAAGGAGCCCACATGCCACTGACCGCCACCACCCTGATCGACATTGCAATGACCAATCCGGTCAATGCCCAAATCACCCGGCGCCTGCCTGAACTCGGGTTGCGCCAATGCATGCTGACGGCAGGGTGCCTGTTCCAGGCGGTGTGGAATCATCAGGCCGGCCAGCCTTCTGACTGGGGCATCAAGGATTACGATGTTTTCTACTTTGATGAAGACCTGTCCTGGGACGCGGAAAACCAGGTAATACAGGCCGCGCAGGTGCTGTTTCAGGATCTCGCCGTCAACATCGAATTGAAGAATCAGGCGCGGGTGCACCTGTGGTACGAACAACGTTTCGGCACTCAATACCCGCAGCTACTGTCGGCGAAGGATGGCATCGACCGCTACCTGGTCGCTGGCACGTGCATTGGCTTGGAAGTGGCGACAGGGGAGGTGTACGCGCCCTTTGGCCTGGACGATATCGAGCAGGGCCTTTTGCGTATCAATCCAATCAATCCCCGGCCCGAGTTGTTTGCCCGCAAGGCGCAGAGTTACCAGTCTCGTTGGCCCTGGCTGACAATTCTCGATTGAAAAAGGGGATGGAGTGCCGACACACCCCACCCCCTTCATCACGCCATGATCAGAACTTGAATGCTTGGCGTCCCACCAGCAGCCACTGGCCTTTCTGTTTCTGCCAGATCTGGAAGTTCTCGATCTCGGTCGGGATCACTTCAGTGCCTTTGAGCGCCTGTGCCGAGAAATGGTTGCGCACCAGCGCGACGTCGCCCGACAGGTTGATGGTCTGGTTCTGCATCTCCAGGGTCTTGAACGCGCTGCGACCGGTTTCGATGTCGGCTATGTATTCCTGCTTGTTCTGGATTTTCCCGCTGGAGTGACCGTAGGTCAGGTTCTCGGCGGTCAACGCGTTGAGTTCGGGGATATTCTTTTTCAGCATGGCCTGGGTCAGCTTGTCGACGGCCTTGGCCACATCGGCCTCGCCGGCAGACGGGGCGGCGGCGACGTAGCCACTGAACAGGCAGAGAAAACCGACCAGCACTTTCACTTTTTTCATGGGGCATTCCTTGTTGTTGTAGGGAGCGAATGATGGATCTGGGTAGGCATTCATCAGTCGTCGTACAACCTAGCATGAGGCGAGGAAAAAGCGAACTGTCTGGAGAATTGACTGGGCCGGTCTGGCCCCATCGCGAGCGTGCTCGCTCCTACAGGGGCAACGCGAACAAACTGTAGGAGCGAGCTTGCTCGCGATGGTCGTCAACGATAACGCTGGCGTCCTGCTGCCCCGCGTTGTCTGCGCCACCATCGCGAGCGTGCTCGCTCCTACAGGGACAACGCGGACAAACTGTAGGAGCGAGCTTGCTCGCGATGGTCGTCAACGATAACGCTGGCGTCCTGCTGCCCCGCGTTGTCTGCGCCACCATCGCGAGCGTGCTCGCTCCTACAGGGACAACGCGGACAAACTGTAGGAGCGAGCCTGCTCGCGATGGTCGTCAACGATAACGCTGGCGTCCTGCTGCCCCGCGTTGTCTGCGCCACCATCGCGAGCGTGCTCGCTCCTACAGGGACAGCGCGGACAAACTGTAGGAGCGAGCTTGCTCGCGATGAGGCCCGCCCAGCCAATACAAACACCTGGTCAAAGATACTTGTCCGTCACCGCCCCCTCCGAAGCACTGGACACCGTCCTGGCATACTTGGCCAGCACCCCTCGCGTGTACTTGGGCGCAGGCCTGATCCAGCGGGCCTTGCGCTCCGCCAACACCGTATCGGAGAGCGCGACGCTGATCTGCCGCGTTTGTGCGTCAATGGTAATCCGGTCACCATTCTCGACCAGCGCAATCGGCCCGCCGTCGAAGGCTTCCGGGGTAATGTGGCCGACCACAAACCCATGGGACCCGCCTGAAAAACGCCCGTCGGTGATCAGCGCCACTTCCTTGCCCAGGCCCTTGCCCATCACCGCCGAGGTCGGTGACAGCATTTCGCGCATGCCCGGCCCGCCCCTGGGGCCTTCGTAGCGGATTACGATCACGTCGCCCGCTTGCACTTCGCCATTGAGAATGCCCGCCAGCGCGCCTTCTTCGCCGTGATAGACCCGCGCCGTGCCTTCAAAACGCAGGCCTTCCTTGCCGGTAATCTTGGCGACCGCGCCAGTGGGCGAGAGGTTGCCGTGCAGCACCACCAGGTGCGAATCCTTTTTTACCGGCTGATCGAACGGGAGGATCACGTCCTGGCCTGGCGGGTAATCCGCCACGTTTTCCAGGTTTTGCGCCAGGGTCTTGCCGGTGACGGTCATGGCATCCCCGTGCAACATGCCGGCGGCGAGCATGCGTTTCATCAACGGTTGGATGCCGCCGATGGCCACGAGCTCGCTCATCATGTACTGGCCGCTGGGGCGAAGGTCGGCGACTACGGGGGAAATTTTGCCCAGCTCGATGAAGTCCTCCAGGCTGAGATCGACGTCCACCGCATGGGCCATGGCCAACAGATGCAGCACCGCATTGGTCGAGCCGGCGAGGGCGATCACCACGCGAATGGCGTTTTCAAAAGCCTTGCGGGTCATGATATCCCGCGGCTTGAGGTCCAGCTTGAGCAGTTCCATGACCTGCTGCCCGGCGCGGAAGCTGTCCGAGGCCTTGTCGCCGCCGACCGCGTCCTGGGAGCTGGAACCGGGCAGGCTCATGCCCAGCGCTTCGATGGCCGAGGCCATGGTGTTGGCGGTGTACATGCCGCCACAGGAGCCCGGCCCGGGGATCGCCACTTCCTCGATCTGCTTGACCTGGATTTTGTTGATGTCGCCGCGGGCGTTCTGGCCCACGGCTTCGAACACGGAAATGATGTCGGTGTGCCCGGCGCCGGGGCGAATAGTGCCGCCATAGACGAAGATGGACGGGCGGTTCAGCCGGGCCATGCCGATCAGGCAGCCCGGCATGTTCTTGTCGCAACCGCCCACTGTTACCAGCCCGTCGAAGCCCTCGCAACCGGCGACGGTTTCGATGGAGTCGGCGATTACTTCGCGCGACACCAGCGAGTACTTCATGCCTTCGGTGCCGTTGGCGATGCCATCGGAAATGGTGATGGTGTTGAAAATGACGCCTTTTGCCCCGGCGGCGTTCGCGCCTTTTTCCGCTTCGATTGCCAGTTTGTCGATGTGCATGTTGCACGGCGTGACCATGGCCCAGGTGGAGGCGATGCCGATTTGGGGCTTCTTGAAGTCCTCGTCCGTGAAACCCACGGCCCGCAGCATCGAACGGCCCGGCGCACGCTCCACGCCATCGACCACTTGAGAGGAGTACTTGCGCAAATCGTCTTTGTTGCTCATGACTGTTCCTCATCCAGGCGTCTGGAAATCAGCATGAGTATAGTGGCCAGCGGGCGTGGGTCCGGACTACCAGGTCAGGAACAGACGCGCGGGTTTACGCGGTCGTGATATTCTTCGCACCATTGGGTTTGATCCATTCCGTTTTCCTGTCCCTGGCGACAGGGGAACAGAATCACTGTCGCTCAAGTAGCTGAAGCCAAGAAAGATAAAAAGTCAGTTCAGTAGGGACATATAACTGGGGTCGATGCATTCAATCGGCCTTGTGTGCCCACCCTTCGTTTCTTATGTGCGAGTACCGGGGACAGTTGGCTTGTCTGTCGTGATCAGGGCCTCGTGGGTAAGTGGGAAGGGCGGATGACGGTTTATCATAGGTGCTACAGATGTTTAAGAAAGTGAACACGGCCCTGCTGGGTCTGGCTCTGTCGTTGGGGATGACGACTGCCCAGGCTGAAGAAGCCAAGAAAGTCGATGTGCTGCTGATTGGCGGCGGCATCATGAGCGCCACCCTTGGCGTCTGGCTCAACGAGCTGGAGCCGGGAACCTCGATGGAAATGATCGAGCGCCTGGACGGTGTGGCCCTCGAGAGCTCCAACGGCTGGAACAACGCCGGTACCGGTCACTCTGCCTTGGCCGAACTGAACTACACCCCGGAAGACGACAAAGGTAACGTGTCGATTCCCAAGGCGGTTGAAATCAACGAAGCGTTCCAGGTCTCCCGTCAGTTCTGGGCCTGGCAGGTTCAGCAAGGCGTGCTGAAAAACCCGCGTTCGTTCATCAACACCACGCCGCACATGAGCTTCGTGTGGGGTGATGACAACATCAAATTCCTGAAGAAGCGCTACGAAGCGCTGCAAGCGAGCCCGCTGTTCGCCGGCATGCAGTACTCCGAAGATCCGGCTGTGATCAAGAAGTGGGTTCCGCTGATGATGGAAGGGCGTGATCCGAACCAGAAGATCGCGGCCACCTGGAGCCCGCTGGGTACCGACATGAACTTTGGCGAAATCACGCGCCAGTTCGTCGCTCACCTGCAAACCCTGCCGAAATTCGATTTGAAGCTGTCCAGCGAAGTGCAGGACATCACCCGTAACGAAGACGGCACCTGGCGCGTCAGCTCCAAGAACCTGAAAGACGGCAGCAAGTTCGCCACCGACGCCAAGTTCGTGTTCATCGGCGCGGGCGGCGGTGCTCTGCACCTGCTGCAGAAGTCCGGCATCGACGAAGCCAAGGAATACGCGGGCTTCCCGGTAGGCGGCTCGTTCCTGGTGACCGATAACCCGGCCATCGCCGAGCAACACCTGGCCAAGGCCTACGGCAAGGCTTCGGTGGGTGCACCGCCGATGTCGGTTCCGCACCTGGACACCCGTGTACTGGACGGCAAGCGCGTCATCCTCTTTGGCCCATTCGCCACTTTCAGCACCAAGTTCCTGAAAGAGGGTTCATACCTCGATCTGCTGACGACCACTACTACCCACAACGTGTGGCCAATGACCAAGGTCGGTATCAAGGAATACCCGCTGGTGGAATACCTCGCCGGCCAACTGATGCTGTCGGATGAAGACCGCCTCAATGCCCTGAAGGAATACTTCCCGAACGCCAAGGCTGAAGACTGGCGTCTGTGGCAAGCCGGCCAGCGCGTGCAGATCATCAAGCGTGATGAAGCCGCCGGTGGCGTCCTGAAACTGGGTACCGAGATCGTTGCTTCGGCTGACGGTTCGATTGCCGGTCTGCTCGGCGCCTCGCCAGGTGCTTCGACTGCTGCACCGATCATGCTGTCGGTCATCGAGAAAGTGTTCAAAGACAAGGTCGTAACCCCTGAGTGGCAGGAAAAGCTGCACAAGATCGTGCCAAGCTACGGCACTAAGCTGAACAACGACCCGGCCAAAGTGGCCGAGGAGTGGGCCTACACCGCCAAGGTCCTGCAACTGCCGACGCCTCCGGTGATCGGTCAGGCCGCCGCGCCGGCACCGGCCGCTGCGCCAACTGAAGCGCCAAAGGCTGAAGCTGCCCGCGACATGGCTCTGTAACCACAGGCCTGCTGGAAAAGCCCACTGAACCGGCAACGGTCAGTGGGTTTTTTTTAGCCCCTCTGTAGGAGCGAGCTTGTCTCCTACAGAAGGGGGGAGGGCTCGGGTTATTGGTGTCAAAAAATCGACAGTCAAGTGCCCTGGATTTTATTCATGGCTAATATGTTTCAAGATGTAAAAAAATACACAAATCAAAATGCCTTCCATATCAAGGTTTAAGCGTATATCCCGGCAACTGTTCACGTTGCCCTCGATCGCGCCATCGCGTTGCGATTTTCAATAAAAATCCTTTTCAGTCAGTAGGTTGAAGAAGTTTTTCGCTGCGTTTTTGAAGTGTCACCCGCTTTTATCCCCCCTCGATCCCATCTGCGCCACCCACCCGTCCACTCTTGCAAACGAAAGCCTTTCTTTCTTAACTGTTACCTAATGTAAAAAAATAATTTCATCGACGATGTCTTTTAAATCAAGGTTTTAGGACGGCCAAGTGCTGCCGGATGTTTCTCTGACCTGGGCAAGATGACTCTCAAGGGATGACCGATAAATGAAAGAGAAGCTGACAGCACTGGTTCGAAAATTGGTCTCGCCTTCAATGCGCTATGAGCTGCGAAGCGCCGCCAACCGGTTGCGCGGTCTGCTGGAGCGTGCCTGTTTATGGCGCTGGGAAATTGCCCGATTTCGGCTGCAGCATGAAAGTCCTTACGAGGTTCTCTACGTGGGCCGCAAAAACCGGCGGGACATGGCCAAGTTGCTGATCGGTGGCAAGTCCCTGATCGACAGCGAGGTGCAGCAGGAGGAAGTCCAACCCGCGGCCTCGAATCATGTGGTGGTCATCAGCGAAGTACCGACCACGGGCGCCTTGAACGTGCCTGTTTATTTGAGTGCCGTCGTGCCCCTGGGGCGCTCCCTGGAAGACATCACCGCCCGCTACGACAGCGAATTGCGGCGCAGCATCCGCAAGAACCGGCCGTTGTACCAGATGCGTCAGGCGTTGTCGGACGAAGACATCGAAATGGCCGACCGCGAGCTTTTGCGCCCTTATGCTGCGGCTCGACAAGGCACGCATGCGGCGCAATTTGCCACGCAAGAGGTGTTCAGGATCGCCAGGTCCGTCGGCAGGCTCGACCTGATCACCCTCAACGGCGAAGTCGTGGCTTGTCACCTGGGCTGCGTCATCACTCGGGGTGGCAAGCGCTATTGGAGCACGCTGCGTTTCGGTTATACGCAGGCCGTGTTCTGCGACGCCAAGAAGCTGCGGGAGGTGAATTCGATCACCACCTACATGGCACTCGAATGGGCCATCGAGAACGGCTTCGACTACTACGACATCGGGCTGTGCGTGGCGCGGCCGGATGATGGCTTGTTGAAGTGGAAAAGACGCCGTGGCGGTGACGTTGACTCCCTGGGCAACGATTCATTCCTGTTTGTTCGCCTGCCCAAGACCGGCACCGCGCGCTTCCTTTGGGATACACCATTGTTTGCGTTCGAAGGCAAACAGCTGACTCTGCATCTTGGCTTGCCGGATGGCCCTAGCGATGAGGAGGCGGCGCGTCGTTACCATGAGATGGTTTTCGGCGGGCTCGACAAGATCTACCTGCACTGCGAGAAGAACAAGGGCGAGCAGTTCCTGGAGACCTTGCGCAACCGCTATGCCAATGCGCAAGTCACTCCGGTTTTACAGAAGGTGGCCTCGAGTTGAACCAGGTCCAGGCTAAATCAGCGCAATGCTTCGATGTCCTGCCGGGAGGACTTTCATGAAAGGTGATGTGACGCATTCGAGTGCCCTGAGCGCCAGCCGCCGGAAAAAATGGACCCTGGCCGCTTACCGATATATCGCCAGAAAACGCTTGGCGCACACAGCAGAAATCAACCTGAAAAACCTTGCAGTGAAAAGTTGGGATATCGCCCCCAGCGAGGTGACCTGTTCGCCGCCGGCGTTCTTCCTGCCCGGCCAAATGGAGCGCGTGACGGGCTGGGAGGCCAAGCGCTTTTATCCCTACGAGCATCCGTCGCGCACCATGCAAGGGCTGGGTGATGTCGTTCAGGGGCCGACCCGTGGTTACCTGCTCAAGGATGTTTGGCTGATCGACGGCGTGCTTTACAAGGGCAAGGCCAGTCTGTGGCTGTCGAACAAACCGTCGCGGTTTCCGCACATCGTGGTCGAGCGTGAAATTCAGCGTGCCGCCGTCTATTGCACGCAAAACGGCAATAGCTGGTTTGGCACTTGGCTGATGGAAGATTGCCCGACCTACGCGTTGGCCGAGGAAGAGGGCATGCCGGTCACCACCGCGCCGTCTGCGCGGTTCCCGCTGTTCACTCAGGCGCCGGCGTACGAGGACTGGTTCGACATGCGGCCGACGCGCCTGCACACGGCGTTTTTCCGCGAACTGGTGCTGTTCGACGACCAAAGTCAGAACAGCAGCCGGAGCCTGCGCTATCGGGCCATGGGCGAAAAATTGCTGTCGCGCGTCAACGCTGCTGCGCACCCCGGCGTGTTCATCCTGCGCGGCGGCGCGGGCGATCTGCGGCTGTTGCGTAACGAACTGGAACTGGCGGATCACCTGCACAAGACTCGCGGCTTTCGCATTCTCGATCCACTTAAAAACGATGTCCCGACTATTGTTGCCACCTGCGCGGGTGCGCAAACCGTGATGGGTGTCGAAGGCAGCCAGTTGGTGCATGGCGTCAATGTACTGAAGCCGGGTGGGTCGGTGCTGACCTTGCAGCCCCCGAATCGCTTCGTCAGTTACTACAAATACCTGACGGATCGTGACCGGCAGAACTTCGGCTTTGTGGTGGGGCGCCCGGAAGGGGATGGGTTCACCATCGATATTGGCGAGGTGGAGCGCACGCTGGATTTGTTGCCTGCGTAGCGCGGAATGGGTCGCAAAAGCAGCATAAGATCGTGCCAAGCTACGGCACTCAGTTGAACCACGACCCGCCAGCACCAAAGCCTGGCGCTGCAAACGACATGGTTCTGTAACCACAGGCCTGTTGCAAAAAGCCCACTGAACCGGCGACGGTCAGTGGGCTTTTTTGTGCGCGGTGCCCTTGCGCAGTCGCGAGCCCGCAGCACAGCGGTCAACCGCGTCCCATGGGAATGTGGTCGTCGGCCGTTTTAGCGCGATACCGTATTGGCGCCAGGTGTGCGCAGCGCCATCTTCATCAGCCAGTAATAAGTGAGCGCCGGTACCAGCAAGCCTACGAGCCACGCCAGGTCTACACCATCCAGTGCACGAGCCACCGGCCCCACGTACAACGTGGTGTTCATGAAGGGGACTTCCAGCGCGATCGCCAGCAGGAAGCTGCCGCAGGCGACACCATTGAACCGACCATAGACCCCGTCCGGATTAAAGATGTCCTCGATTCGGTACTGGCCTTTGCGCAGGCAGTAGTAGTCCACCAGGTTGATCGCCGTCCAGGGAATCAAAAAGTAGCTCATGAAGAAGATGAAGTTGAGAAAGAAGCTGACAAAGTCATCCTGACCGATGGTGCACAGCGCCGTGGCCAGCAAGGTGATCAGTAGCATGAACAGGCCGCGAACCCGAGGCGTCACCTTCAAGCGCGCGAATGGCTCGATCACGGTAATGGTCGACATGAATGCCCCATACAGGTTGAAGACGTTGATCGAAACCTGGCCGTACACAATGAACAGGAACAGCAGCAACGCCCCGCCTCCAAACAGCCCCGCCACGTGCCCGCCGACATTACTGGAAAAATCCGCGATGCCGACACTGAGGATGGCCCCCAGTATCATCATCCAGGCACCCCCAATGACCGTGCCGGCGTAGCTGAACCAGAATACCTTGGCGGTAGAGGTGGCACTGGGCAGGTAGCGTGAGTAGTCAGCGACATAAGGTGCATAGGACAATTGCCAGGTCACCGCAATGCTCACCGCCACCAGGAATTTGGACAGGGAGAAGCCGACGGGCAACCATTGTTCGGCCGCGATGGGTAACTGCATGGCCAGCAGCGTTGCACCAATGAACACCACCAGCGACAACAGCGACAGCCACTTCTGCAATCGATGGATCAATCGATAGCCATACAATGCCACCACAAAGCACAGCGCACCGATCAGGTAGGTATTCGCCGTGGCGGACAGTGGGCTGACGGTTTCCAGCGCCTGGGCGGCCAGCAAGGTGTTGCTGACGAAGAAACCGAGATAGATCAGCATCACGAACAGCAGGGGCAGGACGGCCCCCAGCACGCCGAACTGAGCGCGGCTCTGGATCATTTGTGGAATACCGAGTTTTGGACCCTGCGCAGAATGCGAGGCCATGAACACTGCTCCCAGCAGAGAGCCGATGACAATGGCCAGCGCACTCCAGAACAGGTTGAGCCCCATCACGACCGGCAACACGCCAGACGCGATGGTGGTGATGTTCATGTTGGCGCCGAACCAGATGAAGAACAGCGAGCCTGGCTGGCCATGACGCTCGGTCTCGGGAATGAAGTCGATGCTTCTTTTTTCGACGTGCATGGCGATCACTCCTGGGTCCGGGTGAGGTGGGAATGCAAACGGGCGATGGTGGCTTCGAATTCGTGCGGTTGGTGGGCAAAACCATCCGGATGCTCCGGGATCAGGCTGACATGATCGCGACCTTCCATGGCCCGCCGGCATTGCTCGCTGGTGAGGATTTCCAGCGCATAAATCCAGTTGGCCATGATCAACAGGGCCGCATGATGTCCCGCCAGGGTGGTCGTGGTGCAGGCGTCGCTGACCAGGCGAACCCGGTAGCCCAGCGCGAAGGCATCGAACACGCTGGCAAGCACACAAACGTCGGTCAGTACGCCGCAGATGATCAGCGTCTCGATACCCGACGCCTTTAACCGGGCGTCCAGGTCGGTGCGGTGGAAGGCGCTATAACGACCTTTGTCCAGCACACATTCACCGGAATGCGGTGTCAACTGCGGGAGAATTTCCACCTGACGGGTGCCGGCGCGATAGCTGCTGGGGCCACCGTCGGCCGCGCGGGGTTCGCCGCGTGGCAAATCGCTGCCTTCGGCCGAATTGATGTGGCGGGTATAGATGACAGGTATCTGCTGACGACGAGCCGCGTCGAGCAGTGTCGAGGTATTGGTGATTACAGCGTCGAAGTTTTCGAGGACGAAGCTGTCCTCCTGCTGCATGTCGATGATCAACAGCGCATTGTTATTATTCATTGGGTAAACCTGAGCTCGAGTCGAAGCACAATGCACCACACATGCGCCCTGGAGCGTGACGTGAGGGGCGTGGATTGCTGTTCGGGAGCTCAGTTGACTATTTGCCAGAATCCGTTCTGCTTGGCGCAGACACAGGCGCGCAGACGTTTGAAGTGCAGATGCGAAGCGGTCCATTCGCCGCGCAGATAAGCCTGCTCGGCGCCGCAGGGCAGGGTAATGGATGGGAGACGATCTTCTAGCATCACAATCGACCCTGCATTTGCGTCAGTCCCCGTAATGGGCATCCGGGGACGTTGGTGGACTCAGCGAAACGCCGGAACCACGTGTTTGATGAACAGCTCCAGGGATTTTTTCTTCTCCGCGTGGGACAAGCTGTTATCGCACCAGAAGCTGAACTCGTCGACCCCCAGTTCCTGGTAATACTTGATGCGCGGAATGATCTCTTCCGGGGTGCCGATCATGGCGGTCTTGTGCAGGCTGTCCAGTTCGAACTCGGGACGACCGGCAAATTTTTCTTCCGGGCTTGGTTCCAGGAAACCGTTGACCGGCGTTTGCTTGTTGCCGAACCAGGCATCGAATGTCCGATAGAACTTCGAAATTGCCCTGGCGCCGACTTTCCAGCCTTCCGGGTCGTCAGCGGTGTGCACGTGGGTGTGACGCAGCACCATCAGTTGCGGACGTGGCACGCCCGGGTTGTTGTCGAGCGCGGTCTGGAACTTGTTCTTCAGGTCGAGGACTTCTTCGTCGCCCTTCATCAGCGGGGTGACCATGACGTTGCAACCATTGGCCACGGCGAAGTTGTGCGAGTCCGGGTCACGGGCGGCGATCCACATCGGCGGGTTAGGCTGCTGGATGGGCTTGGGCACGCTGGTGGAGGTCGGAAACTTCCAGATGTCGCCGTCGTGGGCGTAGTCGCCTTGCCACAGCGCACGGACCACCGGAACCATTTCGCGCAGGGCCTGGCCACCGCTTGAGGCGGGCATGCCACCGGCCATGCGGTCGAATTCTACCTGGTAGGCGCCGCGCGCCAGGCCGACTTCCATGCGGCCATTGCTGATCACGTCGAGCAGGGCGCATTCCCCGGCCACTCGCAGAGGGTGCCAGAACGGCGCGATGATGGTCCCGGCGCCGAGGTGAATGGTGGTGGTTTTGGCGGCCAGGTAAGCCAGCAGCGGCATCGGGCTTGGCGAGATGGTGTATTCCATGGCGTGGTGTTCGCCAATCCACACGGTGCTGAAACCGCCGGCTTCGGCCATCAGGGTCAGTTCGGTCAGGTCCTCGAACAGCTGGCGGTGGCTGACGCTTTCGTCCCAACGTTCCATGTGTACGAACAGGGAAAATTTCATGACGCTACCTCGAATCTCTTGTGGTCGACCCGTCGACTGCGGGGCTGTTGGCTATTGGTATACCATAATACCAAGTGGCTGCAAATTGTTTAGATGCTTAACCTTGTTTTCCTGTAGGAGCGAGCATGCTCGCGATGGTGGAACAGGCACCGCGGGCATCCAGACAGCCAGCGTTATCGTTGACGACCATCGCGAGCGTGCTCGCTCCTACAGGGAATGGGGGAGTCAAGCGAGAACGGGCAACGCCCCCATCTTGCCGTGGCAATACACCAGAGGGCCGTTGTTGTGCTGCGGCACGATCAGGTTTTTCACCGCGCCAACCATGATGGCGTGGTCGCCCCCTTCATATTCGCGCCACAACTCGCATTCGATGACCGCCGTGGCATTGGCCAGGATCGGGTTGCCCAGTTCGCTCAACGTCCATTCGATGCCTTGCGCCTTGTCCTTGCCTTTACGCGCGAAGGCATAGGCTTCGCTTTGCTGGCCGCCAGACAGGACGTGGATGGCGAAGCGTTTGTTCTTGATCAGGACAGGATAGGAGTCGGAGCTGTAGTTGGGGCAGAACAGCACCAGGGCCGGATCCATGGACAGCGAGCTGAACGCGCTGGCGGTCAGACCGACGATTTGCCCATCGTCATCGAGCGTGGTGATCACGGTAACCCCGGACGGAAACGAACCCATCACTTGTTTGTAGATGGCGGCATCGATCATGGGACGGTCCTCTGGCGGTGAAACGGGTTTTTATGAATTTATAGGTATGATGGTATACCGTAATACATCGTTTGCAAGTGCTTTTTCAGTCATGCCGATAAACGTATGTTTTTGCTGTTTCGTCTAATGATTACGGGGTTTTTTCAAGATTTGACGTGCAGGTCATTCGTCAGGAAAGCGGATCAGACCGCTTTTTAAAGGCCGGATCAGTCTTGTCAAAAGTTTGGAATACCATAATATGACTCGCATCTGAGGGGGGCCATGGAGCACCCCCGGTTTGGCTTCGTACAACTATAAGATCAGACAAACTCGAGTTCATGCACATGTCCCAGATGTCCCGGCAAGACCCCCTGATCGAGAATCACACGGTCGATTACGTCCCACTCGCGGAACGCCACGGGAAGGCCCGCGACCTGTTCACCTTATGGTTCAGTACCAACATTGCGCCACTGCCCATCGTCACCGGTGCCATGGTTGTACAAGTGTTCCATCTCGACCTGTTCTGGGGCCTGCTGGCGATTGCCCTCGGGCATATGATCGGCGGCCTGGTGATTGCACTCGCCTCGGCGCAGGGCCCGCGCATGGGCATCCCGCAGATGGTGCAGAGCCGTGGCCAATTCGGCCGTTACGGCGCGCTGCTGATCGTGTTCTTCGCGGCGATCATCTACGTCGGTTTCTTCATCTCCAACATCGTGCTGGCCGGCAAGTCGATCGTCGGCATTGCGCCGTCGGTCCCGGTGCCGGTCAGCATCCTGATCGGCGCACTGAGCGCCACGGCCATTGGCGTGATCGGTTACAACTTCATCCATACGCTCAACCGCATCGGCACCTGGGTGATGGGCAGCGCGTTGCTCGCCGGCTTTATCTACATCTTTGCCCATGACCTGCCGGCGGACTTCTTCACCCGTGGTGATTTCAACCTGTCCGGATGGTTGGCGACGGTGTCGTTGGGGATCATCTGGCAGATCAGCTTCTCGCCGTACGTGTCCGACTATTCGCGTTACCTGCCGGCGGACATCGGCATCACCAAACCGTTTTTAGCCACTTATCTCGGGGCGACGCTGGGCACCATCCTGTCGTTCACCTTTGGCGCCGTGGCCGTGTTGGCAACGCCCGAAGGCACCGAGGCGATGGCGGCGGTCAAGCAGTCCACCGGCTGGCTGGGGCCGATCCTGATGGTGTTGTTCCTGCTCAACATCATCAGCCACAACGCGCTGAATCTGTATGGTGCGGTGCTGTCGATCATCACTTCGATCCAGACCTTCGCCAGCCAATGGACCCCGAGCATCAAAGTGCGCGTGGTGCTATCGAGCGTAATCCTGGCAGGTTGCTGCCTGGTGGCGCTGGGGGCATCGGCAGACTTCATCTCCGAGTTCATCGGCCTGATTCTCGCGCTGTTACTGGTGCTGGTGCCGTGGGCTTCGATCAACCTGATCGACTTCTACGTGATCAAACGCGGCAGCTACGACATCGCCTCGATCTTCAGTGCCGACGGCGGCATCTACGGGCGCTTCAACCTGCACGCGATCATCGCCTACTTCATCGGCATCATCGTCCAACTGCCGTTCGCCAACACCTCGCTGTACGTTGGGCCCTACGCCAACCTGGTGGAGGGGGCGGACTTGTCCTGGCTGGTCGGCCTGATCGTGACCTGCCCGCTGTATTACTGCCTGGCGACACGCGGCAAGGCACAGCAGCAAAGTACTGCGGCGCGTCTGGGTTACACCGACTGACCGCTGTCATTCAACTCGCCAGCGGGGCACAGCCAGCACCTACAGGTTCTGGGTCTGGCTGTCCTTGCGGGTGAGGATCAGGCTCAATACCACCGACCCCAGAATCACCACGCCCACCACTGCCAGCGACCATTCCACGGGCATGTGGAACCACGGCATGATGGTCATCTTGCCGCCAATGAACACCAGCACCAGCGCCAGCCCATACTTGAGCAGATGAAAGCGGTCGGCCATGTCGGCGAGCAGGAAGTACAGCGCGCGCAGGCCCATGATCGCGAAGATGTTCGACGTGAAAATGATGAAAGGATCGGTGGTGACGGCGAAGATCGCCGGGATGCTGTCGACCGCGAACATCAGGTCGCTGGCCTCGATCAGCACCAGCACCAGGAACATCGGCGTGGCCCAGCGCACACCGTTGCGCACCACGAAAAAGCGCTCGCCGTGAAAACTCTGAGTGATGCGCATATGACCGCGTATCCAGCGCAGCAGCGGATTGTTGTCCAGGTCCGGTTGTTTGTCGGCGAACACCAGCATCTTGATCCCGGTGATGATCAGGAACACCCCGAACACATACAGGATCCAGGTGAACTGCGAGACCAGCCAGACGCCGGCGAAAATCATCGCCGCACGCATCACGATTGCCCCGAGCACGCCGTAGAGCAGAACGCGGCGCTGCAGTTCCGGCGGTACGGCGAAGTAGCTGAAGATCATCACGAATACGAACATGTTGTCGATCGACAGCGATTGCTCGATCAGATAACCGGTGAGGAACTCGAGGGTCTTGTCGCGGGCCACATCGGCACCGAACTCACCGTGCAGATACCACCAGAGCAGGGCGGCGAACGCCAATGCCAACAAGCACCAGGCAACCACCCAGGACGCGGCTTCGCGAACCGACACCCGATGGGCCTTGCGCCCACCGAAGACAAACAGATCCAGGGCCAGCATTGCCAGCACGAAGACGATGAAGGCGCCCCACATCCAGGGTTCGCCGATATTGATGTGCGTGGCTGGCATGGCGTTCTCCCTGTCTGTGAGTAGTCGGGGTCATGCTAGCGAAGGGATTGCAGGAGAGGAAAATCGTTTATTTCGTCGTGATGGTTCGGTTTTTCCGAAGTATCACCGTTCCCCCCTCCCACAAAATGCACCATGTTCCCTGTAGGAGCGAGCATGTCGAGGCGTCGAACCGTCGCGATGGGCGTCAACGGTGACGCGGGCTTTCTGGATGCCTGCGGTGTCTGGACCACCATCGCGAGCATGCTCGCTCCTACAGGGGAGGGGGATATCGAGGGCAAAAAAAAGACCGCCACAACCCGACGTTGTGGCGGCCCGAGGGGGACGCGTTGGATCAGTGTGCGCCAGCGGCCTTGTTCAGGTCGCTTTCCGCCCACTCGGTGTACACGCAGGCATCGGCGGTGGCCCAGCGGACCCGCACCGGATCACCGGCCTTGAGCGGCATGCCTGCGGCCGAGAGTGCCTTGACCGTCATCGAGGTGCCGCCCAGGGTTTTTACGGTGCAGGTCTGGCTCTCGCCCAGGAACAGCATTTCACCGACAATCGCCGACACCTCGTTCCAGCCCGCCGCCAGCGGTTCCTGCGCAGCCTGTTCGACACTCAGCGCCAGCGCTTTTTCCGGGCGGACCATCAGCAGCACATCCTGGTCGGTCTGCAGCCCGGCGGTCAGGCGGATCGACAGCGACTGGCCTTCGAACGAGGCCGCCGCGTTGCCTTGGGCCTTGAGCTTGAGGAAGTTCGAGTTGCCGAGGAACGACGCCACAAACGCGTTTGGCGGGTTCTGATACAGGTCATAACCACTGCCCAGGCCGACGATCTTGCCGTGGCTGAAGATGGCGATGCGCTGGGACAGGCGCATGGCTTCTTCCTGGTCGTGGGTCACGTAGACGATGGTGATGCCCAGGCGCCGATGCAGTTGGCGCAGTTCGTCCTGCAAGTCTTCACGCAACTTTTTGTCCAGCGCACCCAGGGGTTCGTCCATCAGCAGGATGCGGGGTTCATAGACCAGCGCCCGGGCGATGGCGACCCGTTGCTGCTGGCCTCCAGACAATTGCGAAGGGCGGCGATGGGCGAATTGCTCCAGTTGCACCAGCTTGAGCATCGCATCCACCCGGCGCTCGCGCTCGGCGCTGTCGAGCTTGCGGATCGCCAGCGGAAACGCGATGTTGTCGCGTACCGACAGGTGCGGGAACAGCGAGTAGCGTTGGAACACCATGCCGATGTCGCGTTTGTGCGGCGGCACATTGACCAGGGATTTGCCCTCGACCAGGATCTCGCCGCTGGTGGGCGTTTCGAAGCCGGCGAGCATCGACAGGGTGGTACTTTTGCCCGAGCCGCTGGAGCCCAGGAACGTGAGGAATTCGCCGTCCTTGATGTCCAGGGCGATGTTGTCCACGGCGGCGAATTCGCCGTAGTACTTGTTCAGGTTGCGCAGGCTTACCAGGGGTTGGTCATTCTGCTGCGCGGCATCTTTGATCACTGCACTCATGTCGTACTCCTGGCGCTAGGCGCTGATTTCATTGCGCCGGCGAAGGGCGGCGGCGATCACCATGACCAATACCGAGAGGCCGATCAGCAGCGTCGAAGCGACGGCGATCACAGGCGTCAGGTCCTGGCGCAGGGTGGTCCACATTTTCACGGGAAGGGTCTGCAAGGTCGGGCTGGCCATCATCACGCTCAGCACCACTTCGTCCCACGAGACGAGGAAGGCGAAGAGGGCGCCGGCCACCATGCCGGGGCGGATCGCCGGGAATGTCACCTTGAACACCGCTTGCAGGCGCGAGGCACCGCAGATCACGGCGGCATCTTCAATCGACTGGTCAAACAGCTTCAGCGAGTTGATGATCGAGATGATCGTGAACGGCAGCGCCACGATCACATGGCTGACCACGAAAGCGAACATCGTCCCGGTGTAGCCCAGCTTGAGGAACAGCGCGTACACGGCCACGGCAATGATCACCAGTGGCACGATCATCGGCAGGGTGAACAGCCCGTAGAGCATTTCCCGCCCGGGGAAGCGTCCGCGCACCAAGGCAAACGCGGTTGGCAGGCCGAGCGCCACGGCGAAGAACGTGGTCAGCACGGCGACCTTGAGGCTAGCCATCGCCGCGTTCATCCAGTCGGCATTGGAGAAAAACTGGCCGTACCATTTCAGCGTCCAGCCCGGCGGTGGAAACACCAGCCACTGGGAGGAACCGAACGACAGCAGCACGATGAACACGATAGGCAACAGCAGGAACAGCGCGATCAGGCCCGTGGTGAAATAAAGGCCCAGGCGCATGCGCCGGCTCATCGCATTGGGGGTCAGGAGCATGACGGCTTACCTCGCGTTGCTGGCGCCAACCGGGGATTCCGGCTGAAGCTTCAGGTAGAAGTAGAACAACACCAGCGTAATGGCGATCAGCAACGCGGCGCCGGCGCTGGCCAGGCCCCAGTTGAGGAACGATTGCACCTGCTGGATGATGAACTCGGGCAGCATCATGTTCTGCGCACCGCCCAGCAGCGCGGGGGTGACGTAGTAACCGAGCGACATCACGAACACCATCAGGCCACCGGAGAACAACCCCGGCCGGCACAGCGGCAGGAACACCCGGAAGAAGTTGGTCCATGGGCTGGCGCCACAGATGGAACCGGCCTGCAAAATCATCGGATCGATGGCCTGCATGGTCGCCTGCAAGGGCAGCACGATGAACGGGATCATGATGTAGCTCATGCCGATCACCACGCCGGTGAGGTTATGCACCATCTCCAGCGGCTGATCGATGATGCCCATGGCCATCAGTGCCTTGTTGATCACCCCGGAGGCTTGCAGCAACACCAGCCAGGAGTAAGTGCGGGCCAGCAGGCTGGTCCACATCGACAGCAGCACGATGTTGAGGATCCAGCGACCCCAGCCGCGTGGCACCAGGGTGATTGCCCAGGCCAGCGGGAAACCCAGCAGCAGGCTGAACAAGGTCACCAGGCCAGCCACCGAAAAGGTGTTGATCAAGACCCGGGCATAGGCCGAGTTGGCGAACAACTGCTCGTAGTTGCCCAGGCCGGGCACCGGTTCGAGCACGCCGCGCAGCAACAGGCCGATCAGCGGAGCCAGGAAGAACAGACCGAGAAACAGCAGGGCCGGGATCAGGTTACTCGACCCGCGCCAGCGCTGGGCCAGGCTCGGGGCCTGATTGGCCAGCGCCGCTTTGCCGGATGCCGCCCCGAGGGCGCCAGTGGCGCCCCCGGTCGGCGTGGATGCCGTCATTTTCATTTGACCAGCCATTCGTTCCACCGTGTCGCGATGGCTTGACCGTTCTTGGCCCAGTACGCGAAATCGAGAGTGATTTGATCCTTGGCATAAGCAGTCGGCAGGTTAGGTGCCAGCACCGAATCCAGGCGCGCCACGCTGTCGACGTTGACCGGTGCATAAGCGGTCAGGTTGGAGAAGTCGGCCTGGCCTTTGGCGCTGCTCGCATTGGCCAGGAATTTCATGGCCGCTTCCTTGTTTTTCGAGCCTTTTGGCACAACCAGGATGTCGGCCATGACCAGGTTCTGTTTCCAGCTCACACCCACCGGGGCGCCGTCTTCCTGCAAGGCGTGGATGCGACCGTTCCAGAACTGGCCCATGCTTGCTTCACCGGAGGCCAGCAGCTGTTGCGATTGTGCGCCGCCGCCCCACCAGACGATGTCTTTCTTGATGGTGTCGAGTTTCTTGAAGGCGCGATCCAGGTCCAGCGGATAGAGCTTGTCGGCGGCTACGCCGTCAGCCAGCAACGCCAGTTCCAGCACACCAGGGCTTGGCCATTTGTAGAGGGCGCGTTTGCCGGGGTAGGTCTTGGTGTCGAACAGGGCGGACCAGTCCTGGGGCTTGCTGGCGCCGAGTTTGCCTTCGTTATAGCCGAGGACAAAGGAGAAGAAGAACGAGCCGACGCCGTGATCGGAGATGAAACGTGGGTCGATCTTGTCGCGCTGGATGACCGAAAAGTCGAGGGGTTCGAGCAGGCCTTCGGCCGCAGCGCGCAGGGCGAAGTCGGCTTCGACATCGACCACGTCCCATTGCACATTGCCGCTTTCGACCATGGCCTTGAGTTTGCCGTAGTCGGTCGGGCCATCCTGGACCACGGTGATGCCGGTGGCCTTGCTGAACGGGTCGGCCCAGGCCTGCTTCTGCGCATCCTGGGTGCTACCGCCCCAACTGACGAAGTTGACGCTTTCGGCAGCCATCGACGCCTGGCTGGTCACGCTCAGCAGTCCCGCAAAAAAATCGCGGTTGCACGTTTGTTCAACACCATTTTTACGCCCTCATTGTTGTGTTTATGAGCGGGGCTTTCATGCCCGCCTATCGGGAGCAGTAGGTCCGAACGGTCACTGATGATCGGTCGGTCTATGGAATATCATATTATGGTATTCCAAACTTTGTGCAAGCATTTTGCCTTACCGGCCATCTGCTGAGCCTGTTTTTTTCTTTAATCTGTATTGCCTTTCAAGCGGCCGAGTCCATCCCTGTAGGAGCAAGCTCGCTCCTACAGGGGGCTTGGTGAGTCATCCCGTGAAAGCAATACTCTCCACCACCTCCAGGTCATACCCGGTCAAGCCCGCATACTTCAGCGGTGGGCCCAGGTGCCGCAGTTTGCCGACGCCCAGGTTCTGCAGGATCTGCGCACCTGTACCCACTTCAGAATAGATGCGTGACTGCGAACGGCTGAATTGGCGGGGCGGTTGGGTCAGTTGCGGCACGCGTTCGAGCAGCGCCTGGGACGATTCATGGTTGGCGAGCACCACCACCACGCCACGACCTTCTTCGGCCACGCGTTGCAGGGCAGCCCACAGCGTCCAGTTGCTCGGGCCGCTGTATTGCGCGCCCACCAGGTCGCGCAGCGGGTCGATGACATGAACCCGCACCAGGGTCGGTTCCTCGCGACGCAATTCGCCCATGACCATGGCCATGTGCACACCGCCTTCGATGCGGTCCTCATAAGTGATCAGGCGAAAGGTGCCGTGCACGGTCGGCAATTCACGCTCACCGATGCGCTCGACGGTGTGTTCGTTGCTCAGTCGATAGTGGATCAGGTCAGCGATGGTGCCGATCTTGATCCCATGCTTGCGTGCGAACACTTCAAGGTCGGGACGACGGGCCATGGTGCCGTCGTCGTTCATCACCTCGACGATCACCGAGGCAGGGGTAAACCCGGCCAGGCGTGCCAGGTCGCAGCCGGCTTCGGTGTGACCGGCGCGGGTCAGCACGCCGCCTTCACGGGCGCGCAAGGGGAAGATGTGGCCGGGCTGGACGATATCGGCGGCCGTTGCCCCCGCCGTTACCGCGGCGGCCACGGTTCGTGCCCGGTCAGCGGCCGAGATGCCGGTGGTGACGCCAACGGCGGCCTCAATGGACACGGTGAACGCGGTGCTGAACACGCTGCCGTTACTGGGCACCATCTGTTCCAGTCCGAGGCGCTGGCAGTGCTCGTCCGTCAGGGTCAGGCAAATCAGGCCACGTGCTTCGCGAGCCATGAAGCTGATGGCTTCGGCCGAGCAGCAGTCGGCGGCAAGGAGGAGGTCGCCTTCGTTCTCGCGATCCTCATCGTCCACCAGAAGCACCATCTTGCCCTGGCGGTAGTCTTCGATGATTTCTTCGATGCTGTTGAACGCCATGATGTAACTCTCGATGTGGGGTGGAGATATTTGTGGTATACCATAATACAAAATCAACACAGAGGTCACTATGAAGGCGTACTGGATAGCCCACGTGGATGTCACTGATCCCGATCAATACAGTCAATATACCCAGCGGGCGCCGGCGGCCTTCGCGTTGTACGGTGGTCGGCTGCTGGCCCGGGGCGGACGCAGCCAGGCGATGGAAGGTCGGGTGACGCCGCAGCGTAGCGTGGTGATCGAGTTTGAAACGTACGAGCAGGCGCTGGCTTGCTACAACTCTGATGAATACCAGGAAGCCAAACGGCACCGTGAAGGCGTGGCGCGGGCTGAGGTGATTATTGTTGAGGGGGTTGCGCCGGTGTAACCATCCCTCTGTAGGAGCGAATTTATTCGCGATGGAGGTCAACGATGACGCGGGAAGCCTGACACCCTGCGGCGACCCAGAAACCATCGCGAGCATGCTCGCTCCTACAGGGGAGGTGGAGTGTGCTTAGCGGATGAAGTGAATCTTCCCGCTATCGTCATTGCCGATGTAGATGCCATACACCCCGGCCTGGCGTTCTTCGATGTAGCGTTCGAGAATCTGGCGGATCGCGGGGTAGTAGATGCTGTCCCAGGGAATGTCCTCAGGCGCGAAGAATTTGTAGTCGAGGGTTTCCGGGCCGAACTGTCCGGTGATCTCCAGCGCGACGGCGCGGTAGATGATGTACACCTCGCTGATCTTCGGCACGCTGAAGATCGAGTACGGCGAGTGGATTTCAGCACGCACGCCACTTTCCTCCCAGACCTCGCGCAGCGCCGCTTGCTCGGTGGTTTCGCCGCCTTCCATGAAACCGGCCGGCAGCGTCCAGGTGCCGGGGCGCGGGGGGATGGCGCGCTGGCACAACAGATACTTGCCGTCCTGCTCGATGATGCAGCCGGCAATGATCTTCGGGTTGACGTAATGGATGTAACCGCAGCCACAGCACATCAGGCGCTCGTGCGTATCACCCGGCGGCAGCTGCGACTTGAGGTCGTTGCCACCGCACCTTGGGCAAAAGCTCGGGCTGAACATGATCAGCGACCTATGCGCGGTTCTTTCAGCGCGATGGGCAGGGTGATCTCAGGCGTGGGCCCGGTCTCTTCCTGCTTGCGCTTGAGGTATTCCAGCGCCACTGTGGCTGCGGCGCGCACGTGGTCGACACAGGCCTGGTGCGCCACCACCGGATCGCCGGTCTTGATCGCCTCCACCATGCGTTCCATTTCCTGGTTGCTGGCGCCACGACGGTTTTCCTGGGACACCGAGGTCGCACGCAGGTAGCTGATGCGCGCCTGCAACTGGCGCAACTGGGTGGCCGCCACATGGTTGCCCGAACCTTCGAGCAGCACGTCGTAGAAACCCTGTACCGAATCGATCACCTGTTGCAGTTCGCCTTCCTTGAGGGCCTTGCGGTTTTCCTCCAGGGCTTTTTCCAGGGCCTTGATGTCCTTGGCCTTGGCGCGCAGGGTGAACAACTGAACGATGAGGCCTTCGAGCACGCAACGCAGTTCGTAAATGTCGACGGCATCGTCCAGGGTGATGATCGCCACGCGTGGCCCCTTGGCGTCGGCGAACTCCACCAGGCCTTCGGATTCGAGGTGGCGCAAGGCTTCGCGAACGGAGGTGCGGCTGACACCGAGGCGGTCGCACAGATCACGCTCGACCAGACGGTCTCCCGGCATGAGCTGGAAGTTCATGATGGCGCTTCGCAGTTTATCCAGCACGATTTCGCGCAGGGTAACGGGGTTGCGATTGACCTTGAAGCTGTCGTCGAGTGGCAGGCGTTTCATGGGGTCCGCTCTGAGTGTGGCTGTCCATGCAAAAAGAGCACTTGGACCCGAAGATCATCGTGCTCAGTCAATCAAAACAGCCAAAGGTTAACTGGAGGCCTCGGCGTCGGCTTCGGCGAACGCTTCGCGGGCGAGCCGGAAGCTGTCCACCGCAGCGGGGACACCGCAATAAATACCGACCTGAAGCAGAATTTCGCGTATTTGTTCACGACTCAGCCCGTTACGCAAGGCGCCGCGTACATGCAGCTTGAGTTCGTGTGGCCGGTTGAGGGCCGAAATCATGGCCAAGTTTATCATGCTGCGCTCTTTAAGCGACAAACCCTCGCGACCCCAGACGTGGCCCCAGCAGTACTCGGTCACCATCTCCTGCAAGGGCCGGGTGAAGTCGTCGGCGTTCTCGATGGAGCGTTTGACGTAGGCTTCACCCAGCACCTGCGTGCGGATTTTCAGGCCCTGTTCATACTTTTCGTTGCTCATTAACGATTACTCCCAAAGTCGTCGAGCCCACCCATCAGGGTGTATTTGATTTCCAGGTAATCCTCGATGCCGTATTTGGAGCCTTCGCGGCCCAGGCCCGAGGACTTGATGCCGCCAAATGGCGCGACTTCGGTAGAGATCAGCCCTTCGTTGATCCCGACCATGCCGTACTCCAGCGCTTCGCTCATGCGCCAGGCGCGGCCGAGGTCGCGGGTGTAGCAGTAGGCCGCCAGCCCGAACTCGGTGTCGTTCGCCAGATGGATCGCCTCGGCTTCGCTGTCGAAGCGGAATACGGCGGCCAGCGGGCCGAAGGTTTCTTCGCGGGCGACTTTCATCGCAGCGTTCACACCGGCCAGTACGGTGGGTTGGAAGAACCCGTGGCCGAGGGCGTGCCGTTCACCGCCGCAGAGCAGTTGCGCGCCGTGGGCGAGGGCGTCCTGCACGTGATCTTCGACCTTGGCCACCGCGCGCTCGTTGATCAATGGGCCCTGATTCACGCCGCTGTCGAAGCCGCTGCCGACGTTCAACTGCGCCACGCGTTCGGCCAACCGTGCGACGAAAGCATCATGGATGCCCGACTGCACCAGGAAGCGGTTGACGCAAACGCAGGTTTGCCCGGCGTTGCGGAACTTGGCGATCAAGGCGCCTTCCACCGCTCGCTCCAGATTGGCGTCGTCGAACACGATAAAGGGGGCGTTGCCGCCCAATTCCAGCGAGACCTTTTTCAGCGTCGGCGCGCATTGCGCCATCAGCAGCTTGCCGATGCCGGTGGAGCCGGTGAACGACAGTTTGCGCACAAGGGGGCTGGCCGTCAGTTCGCCGCCGATGGCGATGGCATCGCCGGTGATCACGTTGAAAATACCCGGCGGAATGCCAGCCTGTTCCGCCAGCGCGGCCATGGCCAGTGCCGAGAATGGTGTTTCCGGGGCGGGTTTGACGATGCACGGGCAGCCGGCGGCCAATGCCGGGCCGGCCTTGCGGGTGATCATCGCCGCCGGGAAGTTCCACGGCGTGATGGCCGCGACGACGCCGATCGGCTCCTTGCTCACAACGATGCGGGCATCGCCCTTGTGGCTCGGGATGGTGTCGCCGTAGATGCGCTTGGCTTCCTCGGCGAACCACTCGATGAAGCTGGCGGCGTAGAGGATTTCGCCTTTGGCTTCGGCCAGGGGTTTGCCTTGTTCGAGGGTGAGGATTTCGGCCAGGGCATCGGCATTGTCGATCATCAGTGCGTGCCAGCGCTTGAGGACCGTGCTGCGCTCCTTGGCGGTCAAGGCGCGCCAGGCCGGCCAGGCGCCGTTGGCCGCTTTGATGACCTGCTGCGCCTGGGCTGCGCCCAGGTTTGGCACCTGGCCGATCAGCTCACCGGTGGCCGGGTTGAAGATGTCCTGGGTGGCGCCGTCGGGCGCATCCAGCCACTGGCCATTGAGGTAGGCCTGCTGGCGGAACAGTTGCAAGGCTGCTGGACTCATGCCGGCTCCTGAAAAAAGTGGGGAAAACACCGCATTCTGTAGGAGCGAGCATGCTCGCGATGGTCGTCAACGATAACGTTGGCATCCTGGCACCCCGCGGAGTTGCGGAGTTTCTTCGCGAGCATGCTCGCTCCTACAGGAGGGCAGGGATCTTGGATCAAGCCAGCGAGGGCAGCGGCCCCAGCTTGCCTTTGTGGTAGATCATCGGCGTCACAGGCTGTTCGGGCAGGATCAGGTTCTTTACCGCACCGACGATGATGGCGTGGTCGCCACCGTCGTATTCGCGCCACAGCTCGCACTCGATGATCGCCGTGGCCTTGCCCAGCAGCGGGTTGCCCAGGGCGCTCAGGTGCCACTCGATGTCCTTGGCCTTGTCCTTGCCTTTACTGGCAAAGGCATAGGCCTCGGCGGTCTGGTCGGCCGACAGCAGGTGAATCGCGAACTGCTTGCTGTCGCGCAGCACCGGGTAGGTGTCCGAAGCGTAGTTGGGGCAGAACAGCACCAGCGCCGGATCGATCGACAGCGCGCTGAACGCGCTGGCGGTGATGCCGACGATACCGCCGTCCGGGTCCAGGGTGGTGACCACCGTGACGCCGGATGGGAAGGAACTCATGACGTCTTTGTAAATGCCGGGTTCGATCATGTCGGTGGTCTCCTAACGCATCACAAACGGGTCAGGCATGGGTGCCTGGGAGAGGTTGATCCACACCGTTTTCAGTTCGGTGTAGGCCAGCACCGAGTCGATGCCGCTTTCGCGTCCATAGCCGCTGTTCTTGAAACCGCCGATCGGCGCCATGGCCGAGACCGCGCGGTAGGTGTTGACCCAGATGATCCCTGAACGCACATCCCGCGCCAGACGGTGGGCGCGACCCAGGTCGCGGGTCCAGATGCCGGCGGCGAGGCCGAACTGGGAGTCGTTGGCAATCGCCAGTGCTTCGGCTTCGTCCTTGAAACGGATGACCGACGCCACCGGGCCAAAGACTTCTTCCTGCATGATCTTCATCGAGTTGCGGTCGCACTCGAACAGCGTCGGCTCGTAGAACCAGCCGTCACCCACGCCGCTCGGACGTTTGCCCCCCGTGCGCAGGCGCGCACCCTCTGCGATGGCGTCCGCCACCAGGCCCTCGACGACCGCCAATTGTTGTGCGGTGGCCATCGGGCCCATTTCGCTGGTGTCTTCCTGCGGGTTGCCGATGCGGATGCGCTGGGCGCGTTCCACCAGGCGACCTACGAACTCGTCGTAGATTTCATCTTGCACCAACAGGCGCGAGCCGGACACGCAACTTTGCCCGGACGCGGCGTAGATCCCGGCGATGGCGCCGTTGATCGCGCTGTCGAGGTCTGCGTCGGCAAAAATGATGTTCGGCGATTTGCCGCCCAGCTCCAGCGACAGCTTGGCGAAGTTCTCGGCGCTGCTGCGCACCACATGCCGGGCCGTCGCTGCGCCGCCGGTGAAGGCGATCTTGCGCACCAGCGGATGGCGGGTGAGGGCCGCACCGGTGCTCGGGCCGTAGCCGGTAACCACGTTGACCACACCCGGTGGAATGCCGGCTTCCAGGGCCAGGCGAGCCAGTTCCAGAATGGTCGCCGAGGCGTGCTCGGAGGGCTTGATCACGATGGTGTTGCCGGCGGCCAGGGCGGGCGCGAGCTTGATGGCGGTCAGGTACAGCGGGCTGTTCCAGGGGATGATCGCGGCGACCACGCCCATGGCTTCGTGCACGGTGTAAGCAAAGAGGTCGGGCTTGTCCAGCGGCAGGGTGCCGCCTTCGAGCTTGTCGGCCAAGCCTGCGGTGTAGTGGAAGAACTCCGGCAGGTAGCCGACCTGGCCGCGGGTCTCGCGGATCAGCTTGCCGTTGTCGCGGCTTTCCAGTTGGGCCAGGTTTTCCTTGTTCTCGGCGATCAAGTCGCCCAGGCGCCGCAGCAGCTTGCCGCGAGCAGTGGCGGTCAGGCCGCGCCAGGCCGGGCTGTCGAAAGCGGTCTGCGCAGCCTGAACGGCGCGCTCGACATCGGCTTCATCGGCATCGGGCAGTTCGGCCCAGGGTTCGGCCAGGGCCGGGTTCAGGCTTTCGAATGTCTTGCCCGAGAGGGCATCGACCCATTCACCGCCGATGCACATCTGAAAGCGTGCGAGTGTCATACAACGATCCCCTTTATAGGATTTTGTCGGGCGTGCGCAGTGTCGAGAAACTCGAGCAACAACTGGTTGACCAGGCGCGGCGATTCTACGGGCATCATATGCCGCTGTTCGGCCAGTACGGCAACCGTTGCGCCGGGAATGCGCTCGGCCAGTTGCCGGGCCATTTCCGGGGTGGAGCCGGGGTCCAGTTCGCCGGTGGCGACGAGCGTCGGTGCCTGGATAGAAGCCAGGTCGTCGGCGCGGTACATGTCCTGGGTGGCGAACAGTTCGTAAGTGGTGAGGTAGCCCTGCGGGTCATTCTCGGCCAGGGTCTGGCGCAACGCGGCGATCTGAGCCGGGTTGGCTGCCTGATATTCACGGCTGAACCAGCGCGAGAGCGCCGCTTCAGCGTTGGCATCCGGGCCGTGCTCGGCCGCCTGGGCGGTGCGGGCAATGACGCCGGCACGCTGTTCGGCGGTGCGATTGAACACGCTGTTGAGTACCACCAGGCCTTGCAGGCGTTGCGGGTAATGCAGGGCGAAGGCTCGCGCCACCAGACCGCCCATGGAGAAGCCGATCACGGTCGCCTGGGGCAACTGCAAGTGATCGAGCAGCTCCAGCAACTGGTCGGCATAACCGAGCAGTGGCGTGCCGCTTTCCGGGCGCGGGCTGGCGCCATGACCCAGCATGTCATAAGCGATCACGCGGTACTTCGTGGCCAGGCCAACGACCTGGCCGCCCCACATTTCTTTATTCAGGCCCACGCCGTGGATCAAAACCACAGGCTGGCCTTGGCCGGTCGCCAGATAACTGGTGCCAGCCGGGGTGCGTTCAGCGGTGAGCCGAATCATGGAGCGCTCCTGCATACCTTTTTGTTGTAGTGACCGACCGTCTTACTGGGCTTTTCGGCGGCCAGTTCTTCCAGGTCGATGTAGCGGTTGCCGATGCGTGGGTGCAGGCGGCCGCCGTCGGCGCAACCCAGGACCACAACGATTTCATCGGCACGAGGGGCATCTTCGATCTGCATTTCCAGGGTGATGTAGTGCGAACGCTGGCCTTCGTCGTCCTTGTGCATCATCGGGATCTGGATCGAAGTGCCCGGGCCGCCGCGCTTGTTGGTGAAGCTCAGGTAGCTCTTGGCCTGGACCGCTTCGCGATAGTGGTTACCGAAGCGCAGGGTGTGGATCACCGCCGAAGCGTGCTCGATTTCGCCATCGGCACCGACCACTGCGGCCTTGCCGTATGCCTCGATCTTCTCTGCACCGCCGATCAGGCCCACCAGGCGCTCGACCATCAGGGCACCGAGGTCGGAGCAGTTGGCGCGGATCTGCGGCTTGAGATCTTCAACGAAACCATTACCCACCCATGGGTTTTTCATGACCACGGCCAGGCCGATCATGGTGACGGGCTTGTCGGTAGCTTTGCCGCCTTCGATAAAGGTCTCTTCGACATAGCTGACGATCTTGCGAATTTCGAAACTCATGAGCTGCTCCATACGGGTGAAGGGTGTCTGTCCGTATGATGGTATACCATAATATCGGCAACGCAAGCGTCCGATACGGGTTTCTGTGGGCGAGGCGACAGAATGCTTATGGGTGCTGAGTCACTTGTAGGAGCGAGCATGCTCGCGATGGTCTCAAAGGCACCGCGGGGTATCAGTTAGCCAGCGTCATCGTTGACCTCCATCGTCGGAACGCCGCCCGGAGCATGCTCGCTCCTACAGGGGGAGGTGGACCGAGAATTGGAGTCGCGGTTGTGAGCGTTGCTAGCAAAGTGCCAGAATAGAGCCCCTGCGCAGCATCATTATCAGGCGGCTCTAATGGATGGCCCTGGATTGCGGTATCAACAGGAAGATTTCATCGTGAAACTGGTGCAATCAGATCGATTGCACCAACTGTTTCGTCAGTCGGTTTTAGCGGTGCTTGGCAGTTATCTCGCGGTGCTGATGCTGTGCTGGCTGTGCTGGGACCGTTTCGATCACCGGACGGTTGCGTGGTGGATCGCACTGCTCACCGCCTCGTCGCTGGTGCGCATCATCATGTTTGCCGCTTATTTTCGCAGCCCCGACCGCGAGCGCACCCCCCAACGCTGGGAGCACATTTACTGGGTCACGCTGGTGCTGTCTGCCAGTATCTGGGGCGGCGGCGCCCTGGCGGTCATCCCGGTCGACGATCTGTTGGGCCAGACAATGGTCATGCTGTTTTGCGTGGGCATGTCGGTGAGTGCGGTGTCCTGCTATTCGGCGTACCGCTACATGACGGTCGTCTCGATCGTCCTGGTGCTGTTGCCTTGTACGGTGTGGTTGTTGGTCCAGCCTTCATCCCTGCAGGTCGGCATGGGCGTGGCGGTGATGGTGTTCGCCTCGTTCGTGTTCAGCGCCACGCGCAGCCTGTCCGAGGCGTTGGAAACCGCCTTTCGGTTGACCCGGGAAATGGAACACGCGCACAACGTATCCACCCGTGCCGCACAGACCGATGAACTCACCGGCCTCAAGAATCGCCGGGCGTTTTTCGAGAATGCACAGCATTTGTTCGGTTACTGTCGGAAAAACCACTTGCCGCTGTGCGCCCTCATGCTGGACATGGATCACTTCAAACACATCAATGACACCTACGGGCACCAGGTGGGCGATCAGGTGCTGCGGCAAATGGGTCAGGTCATCAGTTCCTCGTTCCGTGACACCGACGTGTACGGACGCCTGGGCGGCGAAGAATTCGCCGTCCTCCTGCCAAACACCTCCATCGAGGTGGCCCGTAATATCGCCGAAGAACTGCTGCAGTCGCTCGCTGGCATGATGAGTGCCCCGGTCAATCGGGTTTCGGCCAGCGTCGGTGTTGCCAGCATGAACGACGATGATCACGACCTGCATAGCCTGATGAACAACGCCGACAAGGCGCTGTATCGCGCCAAAGCTCGCGGGCGCAATCAGGTGGCAGTGGCTGAGTAACCGGGTTCAGGACGCTTCCCGATAGCATCCGGGCGTCATGCCGAACCAGCGGATACAGGCTTTGTGAAAGCTGCTCTGGTCGCGAAAACCCAGCAGCGCGCCAATGTATTTCACGCTGCGCACCGAGTTGCGCAGGAAGGTGTGCGCCAGCCTAAGACGCGCTTCATCCTGCAAGGCCGAAAAATGAATGCCTTCATCGGCGAGTCGCCGTTGCAGGCTGCGCGCGCTGATGCCCAACGCCTGGGCGATCCGGTTCAGGTCGCTGGGCACGCCTTGGGCCAGTCTCTCGGCCAGGACCCGACGAACTCGCTCGGTCATCGAGCCATTAAGCATCAGGTTCAGTCGCGTACGGGCATATTCGACATGCAGCACATCCAGTGCCGGGTCGGCAGTGGGCAACGCCATCGCACAATCGTCAATGCTGAAACTCAGGCTGTTGTATGACGCACCGAAGGACAGATTCCTGCCAAGCAGTCGCTCCAGTTGGCGGATGTCTGCGGGCCTGGGGTAAGTGAAGCTCGCCGCCACGGGATCAGGCTTGCGATTGGGCAACAGCCAGTGGACCAGCCCCAGGATCTGCGCGGCCCCGGCATCGATGTAGGCCCGGGGCGTCAGCGACGGCTGGGTGCTGACATCCAGGCCGATCAGTTTTACCGCGCCGGGTTCCTGATCCAGGCTCATGTGGAAGCCGTTGCAGATCAGCGACTGATAGTCCACAAAGCGTTGCAGCGCGGCGCCGAGCGTCGGGCAGGACATCACCGCGTAACCCAGCACCTCGAGATTCGCCGGATGGGCGCGGGCATAGGCCAGCAGGCCAATGTCCGGGTTGCCGGTGCGTACTGCCGCGGCCGCCATGACTTTGTAGACCAGTTCCAGCCGAACGCCATTGGGATTTGCCCAAACATCCTCGTGGCTACTGTCGAACTCGTTGAGCAAGGCTTCCACGTTGGCGCCCGCGTCGGTCAAGACGTCGGCGAGCACCCGAAAACCGGTGCTGGTCATTCTGTGCATGCGTATTTCCGGCGTAATGGCTAAGTGATGTCGCGAAGCCGGCGCATGATCGCAATAAACAAATGCTCGCAGTCGATTAACACCATTGACGCGTTTCCAAGGACAAGCGAAAGGACTCCGGGAACACTTCCTGCGTGATGGGCGAGCGTTGATGATGGCCGGCAGTCAGCGGGTGGTGGCATAAAGCCATTTCGGCGCCCGGCTCAATCCTTGTCTATGGATGTGACATGCACAGAGTCAAGAATTTCTATAACGAATTAGCCCAGGGCAAACTGGTGCTGGCGTTTCAACCGGTGGTCTGGATGCCCGACAGCGACCGGGTGCTGTACCAGGAAGGGCTGCTGCGACATATCGATGCCAGTGGGGAGGGGGTGTACCCGCTGGTGATGCTCGAACAGTTGCAGTCCATGCGAGAGTTGGATCGCAGCGTGGTGGGATGCGTGATTGATCGCCTGCTGCATGACGAGCACCTGCGCCTGGGCTGCAACATTTCTGCGCAAAGCGCGATCATCGACCCGTTCTGGCACTCGATTCTTGCGCGATTGCGCGAAACGCCTTCGGTGGCGGCGCGACTGGTTATTGAGATCACCGAGAGCGCCACGCCACCGAGCACTTCGGCGGCCATCGAATTTGTCCTGTGCCTGCGTGAGCTGGGCTGCCGGGTGGCCATCGATGATTTTGGCGCGGGTCTGGGCACCCTGGAATTCATCCGCAAAACCCGGCCGGACATCGTCAAGATCGACCAGGGCTACCTGCAACGCGCCCGGCTGGACACCAACAACGCGCAGACGCTCGGTCATCTGGTGCAACTGTGCAAAACGTTGGCACCGTGTGTGGTCATCGAGGGGATCGAGACCGAAGCCGACCGCGCCCTCGCCACTGCGTGCGGCAGTGAGTGGGGGCAGGGTTATCTGTTCGGTCGGCCGTGGATCGACGCGCTGGGTGAGCGCTGTCAGTTGCAGTCGATGCCTGCCTGACGCAGTACGATGCAACGAATGCCCCGCCAGGGCCTCATATGAAAACCGGTGGCGCCTTTGCGAGCGCAGGGCGCCTGCCATTTTCTGAAGGAGGGGTGCCATGACGGCAGCGGAAAAGAATCACGTGGACTGGTTGGTCGGGCAATCGATGCTGTTCGCCGCCAGGCAGCGGGCCAAGCTCTACTCGGGGCAAGGTCGGTTGTGGCAACAACCCTATGCGCAGACCCGTCCCCGTGACGCCTCGGCGCTGGCGTCGGTGTGGTTCACCGCGTACCCGGCGTCCATCGTTACCCGTGAAGACGGCACGGTGCTTGAGGCCCTGGGGGACCAAACCCTGTGGCACGCCCTGTCCAGGATCGGCATCCAGGGCATTCACAACGGCCCGCTGAAGAAGTCCGGCGGCTTGCGCGGCACTCGTCATACGTCGACGATTGACGGCAATTTCGACCGAATCAGTTTCGACATCGATCCGCAACTGGGCACCGAAGCCCAGCTTCAGGCGTTGACGCGCATGGCGGCGGCGCACAACGCGGTGATTGTCGACGACGTCATCCCCTCACACACCGGCAAGGGCGCGGATTTTCGCCTGGCCGAGATGGCCTACGAAGACTATCCGGGGCTCTACCACATGGTGGAAATCCGCGAAGAAGACTGGCCGCTGCTGCCGGAAGTTGCCGAGGGGCGCGACGCGCAAAACCTGAGCCCGCAGCAGGTCGATGCACTTCGTGACAAACATTACATCGTCGGCCAGTTGCAACGGGTGATTTTCTTCGAGCCCGGCGTCAAGGAAACCGACTGGAGCGCGACCCCCGTCGTGATCGGCGTGGACGGCAAGCCGCGTCGCTGGGTCTACCTGCATTACTTTAAGGAAGGGCAACCGTCGCTGAACTGGTTGGACCCCAGTTTTGCGGCGCAGCAGATGATCATCGGCGATGCGCTGCACGCTGTTGACGTGATGGGTGCGAAGATTCTGCGCCTCGACGCCAATGGCTTCCTCGGCGTCGAACGCAAACTCGACGGCACGGCGTGGTCGGAAAGCCATCCGCTGTCGATCACCGGCAATCAGCTACTGGCCGGGGCCATCCGCAAGGCGGGCGGTTTCAGTTTCCAGGAGCTGAACCTGACGGTCGACGACATCGCCGCCATGTCCCACGGCGGCGCGGACCTGTCCTATGACTTCATTACCCGGCCAGCCTACCAGCACGCATTGCTGATGGGCGACGCCGAATTCCTGCGCCTGATGCTGCGCCAGATGCACAACCTGGGCATCGACCCCGGCTCGCTGATCCACGCCTTGCAGAACCACGACGAACTGACCCTTGAACTGGTCCACTTCTGGACGCTGCACGCCCACGACACCTTCCTTTATCAGGGGCAGACTTTTCCCGGCAACATCCTGCGCGAGCACATTCGCGAGCAGATGTATGAGCGCCTGGCCGGCGAGCACGCGCCCTATAATTTGAAGTTCGTCACCAACGGCGTGTCCTGCACCACCGCGAGCATCATCACCGCTGCGCTGGGGATTCGTGACCTCGATGCGATCACTGCGGCAGACGTCCAGCAGATCCGTCAGATTCACTTGCTGCTGGTCATGTACAACGCCATGCAGCCAGGGGTGTTCGCTTTGTCCGGCTGGGACTTGGTGGGGGCGCTGCCGTTGCCGGCGGAGCAGGTCGCCGACCTGATGCTCGATGGCGATACCCGCTGGATTCACCGTGGTGCCTACGACCTGGTCGACCTCAACCCGCAGGCGCAGGTGTCAAATGGGCAGATGCCACGGGCACGAACCCTGTACGGCAGCCTGACGGATCAGTTGCAAGACCCGGACTCCTTCGCCTCGCAGTTGCAGCGCATCCTTGCTGCACGGCGCGCTTATGACGTTGCCGCGAGCCGTCAGATCCTGGTGCCGGACGTTGAGCATCCGGCGCTGCTGGTCATGGTGCATGAATTACCGGCGGGCAAAGGCACGCAGATCACCGCGCTGAACTTCGGCGGCACGGCGATTACCGAAACCCTGCACCTGCCGAGCATTGCACCGGGACCGGTGGTCGACATCATCAATGAACGGGTGGAAGGTGATCTCACGCCCGAAGGGGAATTCACCATTACGCTGGATGCCTATGAGGGGTTGGCATTGCGCGTGGTTATCTGATCCGTATTTTCCGGTGCAATCTGCGCCTGTTATGTACAGGCGCAGCGGCTCACAATGGCAGCACGAACCACAGCAAACCAGGAGGCCGTCATGGCCAAGATGTCTCTGTTCCTCGGCGGCTTTCTCGTGCTGACCCTGTTAATTGGTGCGCTGGCGACGATCTCCCCGGTTTGATTGCTGCGCACACCTGACCTGTAGGAGCGAGCATGCTCGCTCCTACAGGGGCAGCATCACTTCAGATCAAACCGATCCAGGTTCATCACCTTGGTCCAGGCCGCCACGAAGTCCCTGACGAATTTTTCCTTCGAATCGCCACTGGCATAGACCTCGGCGAGCGCTCGCAACTGCGCATGGGAGCCAAAGACCAGGTCCACCCGTGTGCCGGTCCATTTCACCTGGCCGGTTTGGCGGTCCCGTGCTTCGAACGTTTCGCTCGAGGTGGGTTTCCATTCATTCTCCATGCTGAGCAGGTTCTTGAAGAAGTCGTTCGTCAGCTTGTCCTTCTCGTGGGTGAACACGCCGTGGCGAGTCTGCCCGACATTGGTCTCCAGCACCCGCAGGCCACCGACCAGTACCGTCATTTCCGGAGCCGTGAGGGTCAGCAGTTGCGCCTTGTCGACCAGCAGGTGTTCAGATCCAAAGTTGAAGTTGCCCTTGGTGTAATTGCGGAAACCATCTGCAATCGGTTCGAGGAAGCCGAACGACTCGACATCGGTCTGCTCCTGCGAGGCGTCCATCCGCCCGGGTGTGAACGCTACCGTCACGTTGTGTCCCGCATTTTTTGCCGCTTGCTCGACAGCGGCACTGCCGGCCAGCACGATCAGGTCGGCCAGCGAGATTTTCTTGCCTCCTCCTTGTGCGCTGTTGAACTCGCCTTGAATACTCTCGAGCTTGGCCAGCACGTTAGCCAGTTGTTCAGGCTGGTTGGCCTGCCAGAATTTCTGAGGTGCCAGGCGCAGACGACCACCGTTGGCGCCGCCGCGTTTGTCGGAGCCACGGAAGGTCGACGCGGCGGCCCAGGCGGTCGACACCAGTTGCGAAATAGTCAGGCCCGAGGCGAGGATTTTGCTTTTGAGCGCGGCGACGTCGGCGTCGTCGACCAGGGCATGATCGACTTTCGGGATAGGGTCCTGCCACAACAGTTCTTCGCTGGGCATTTCCGGACCGAGGTAGCGCGACAGCGGGCCCATGTCACGGTGGATCAGCTTGAACCAGGCGCGGGCAAAGGCGTCGGCGAGCTGATCGGGGTTTTCCAGGAAGCGCCGTGAGATGGGCTCGTAGATTGGGTCGTAGCGCAAGGCCAGGTCAGAGGTGAGCATCCTTGGCGTCTGCCGTTTCGACGGGTCGTGGGCATCGGGAATCATCCCGGCGCCGGCACCGTTTTTCGGGATCCATTGGTTGGCGCCTGCGGGGCTCTTGGTCAGCTCCCACTCGAAACCAAACAGGTTCTCCAGGTAGTTGTTGCTCCACTGCGTCGGCGTGGTGGTCCAGGTCACTTCCAGGCCACTGGTGATAGTGTCCGGGCCTTTACCGGTGCCGAAACTGTTTTTCCAGCCCAGGCCCTGGAGTTCCAGGCCAGCCGCTTCAGGCTCAGGGCCCACGTTGTCGGCGGGGCCGGCGCCGTGGGTTTTACCGAAGGCGTGGCCACCGGCAATCAGTGCCACGGTTTCTTCGTCGTTCATGGCCATGCGGCCGAAGGTTTCGCGGATGTCCTTGGCCGAGGCAACAGGATCCGGGTTGCCTTCCGGGCCTTCAGGGTTGACGTAGATCAGGCCCATCTGCACGGCAGCCAGCGGATTCTCCAGGTTGCGGCCATGGTCGGTGCGGCTGTCCTCGTTGCGTCCAGGTTCGGCCACCAGTGGCACGTCGCCTGGCGGCTGCACCGCCTCCTTGCCTTTTCCGTAGCGGGTGTCACCGCCAAGCCAGGTGGTCTCAGAACCCCAGTAGACGTCTTCGTCGGGCTCCCAGACATCAGGCCGTCCACCGGAAAAGCCGAAGGTCTTGAAGCCCATCGATTCCAGGGCGACGTTACCGGTGAGCACGATCAGGTCGGCCCAGGACAGGTTGCGCCCATACTTTTGCTTGATCGGCCACAGCAGCCGGCGCGCCTTGTCGAGGCTGACGTTGTCGGGCCAGCTGTTGAGCGGGGCAAAGCGTTGCTGGCCGGACCCGGCACCGCCTCGGCCGTCGCCGGTTCGATACGTACCGGCGGCGTGCCAGGCCATCCGCACGAACAGTGGCCCGTAGTGACCGAAGTCGGCCGGCCACCAATCCTGCGACTCGGTCATCAGCGCCGTCAGGTCGCGCTTGACCGCGGCAAAGTCGAGTTCTTTAAAAGCTTTGGCGTAGTCGAAGCCCTCGTCCATGGGGTCGGACAGGGACGAGTGCTGGTGCAGGATCTTCAGATTCAGTTGGTTCGGCCACCAGTCACGGTTGGTCGTGCCACCGCCTGCGGCGTGGTTGAAAGGGCACTTCGATTCATTTGCCATGTGCGGGATACCTCTGGTCGTGTTCGTCCGGCTATCGGGCCCGGAGTGGGCGTTAAACAGCGACGAGCGGAATCGATGCCACAGGTTGCAGGGCCAGCAGTGCGGATGGCCGGGTCAAGCTTGGCTCGTTCCTGACTCCTTTACAGCGCTAATCCGGCCGGCTTATGGCGCCAGCGCAGACTAAGGTTAGACCCGAGTGGGGAAGGCAGCTAATAGGGGCAGTGTTGCGCGTCGATAGGCAGAATCTTTCAGCCTGACGGTGGTGAAGGCGCCTTTGAGGTCGGGTTTGTAGGGGGCTTTTGCGATCTCAGAGGGGAATTTGCGTGGTCGACAGCACGTTACGCAGCCCCATGAAGGAACGGATCTGCCGCACGCCGGGCAAGTACAGCAACTGTTCGGCGTGCAGCCGGTTGAAGCTGTTGCTGTCCTTGGTGCGCAGCAACATGAAGTAATCGAATTCGCCCGTCACCACATGGCACTCCATGCAACCGGAGACCTTTTGCGCCGCTTCTTCGAAGGCGGCGAAGGATTCCGGGGTCGAGCGGTCCAGCACCACGCCAATCAATACCACCATCCCCGCGTCCAGCGCTTCGCTGTCGAGCAACGCGACAATGCCCTTGATCAAGCCGGCCTGCTTGAGACGTTCGACGCGGCGCAGGCAGGCCGGCGCGCTGAGTTTGACCTTGTCCGCGAGGGCCACATTGGAAATGGACGCATCGCGCTGCAACGTCTTGAGAATGGCGCGGTCGATGCGATCCAGCGCATGCGGCTCCGGTGTTGGCGTGGCGGTCTTGTTGCGATGATTTATTGCGCTCATGGCGATTTCCACACAATAAAAAGATGATCAGTTTGTACATTATCGATTTATGTTTCTTTAACCACCTGAAACTTGCAACACATATTTTTCGGTTTGTTCTTACCATGGAATTCATCGAAGCCGCCCTGAAACGGCCTGCACATTCAGACCTGTCTTCGGCCTGGCGCCTGGATATTCCATAACAAAGGAGCACACCCATGAACCTGAATCAATTCAAGCGCTACCCGTTGACCTTCGGCCCTTCGCCCATCACCCCCCTGAAACGCCTGAGCGAGCACCTGGGTGGCAAGGTCGAGTTGTATGCCAAGCGCGAGGACTGCAACAGCGGCCTGGCTTTCGGTGGCAACAAGACCCGCAAGCTTGAATACCTGATCCCCGAAGCCATCGAACAGGGCTGCGACACCCTGGTGTCGATCGGTGGCATCCAGTCCAACCAGACCCGTCAGGTGGCCGCCGTTGCAGCCCACCTGGGCATGAAATGCGTGCTGGTCCAGGAAAACTGGGTGAACTACTCCGACGCCGTGTATGACCGGGTGGGGAACATTGAAATGTCGCGGATCATGGGCGCCGATGTGCGGCTCGACGCAGCCGGTTTCGACATCGGCATTCGCCCGAGCTGGGAGAAGGCCATGAGTGACGTCAAGGAGCGCGGCGGCAAGCCGTTCCCGATTCCCGCCGGTTGCTCCGAGCATCCTTACGGCGGCCTGGGTTTCGTTGGTTTCGCCGAGGAAGTCCGCGAGCAGGAGAAAGCGCTGGGCTTCAAATTTGATTACATCGTGGTGTGTTCCGTGACCGGCAGTACCCAGGCGGGCATGGTGGTGGGGTTCGCCGCCGACGGTCGCTCGAAGAACGTCATTGGCATCGACGCCTCGGCCAAACCGGCACAGACCAAGGCGCAGATCCTGCGCATCGCCCGGCACACCGCTGAACTGGTGGACCTGGGCCGGGAAATTACCGAGGAAGACGTGGTGCTCGACACACGTTTCGCCCACCCCGAATACGGCCTGCCCAACGAAGGTACCCTGGAAGCGATCCGCCTGTGTGGCCGACTGGAAGGGGTGCTGACCGACCCGGTGTACGAAGGCAAATCCATGCACGGGATGATCGAAATGGTCCGCCGTGGCGAATTCCCCGAAGGTTCGAAGGTGCTGTACGCACACCTCGGCGGGGTGCCGGCGTTGAATGCCTACAGCTTCCTGTTCCGTAACGGCTGATTCGAAGGAATCCACTGAAAACCTTGTAGGAGCGAGCTTGCTCGCTCCTACAGATGGAGCACCAGCAGAATCTTCGAACCGCAGGAGCACTGTCATGCAGACGAGACCGCAATCCGCAATCTGGATCAAGGAACCTTCGGCGGACGCCGGGGTGGTCATTGTCAGCAGCGTCGAATTGCCCAAGTACATGATCGACCAGTTGCATCTGGCCATCGATGACTGGGACCAGGTGGCGTATCTGGCGGTCAATCAGTCGCGGCAACTGATGCTCGACTGGTTGCGGGTCGAATCCGGGACGCCACCTTCGTCGTTGGCCGATGCGAGCGATGCCAGGCAGCTATTGTGTCGTGTAGCCAAAGGCAGTTTCCTGTTGGAGGTCGAAGCCGGAACGAGCCCGGGCCTGGCCTGGCTGGGCTCCGTCTGCGGACATCCGTTGCGCGTGATCGACCTGGGCGCCGTGGCGTTGTCCATTGAACAGATGGATCAGCAAGTCGAACAGGTGCTGACAGCGATCCGTCGCTTGGCGAAAAGCTTGTTGCAGGAGCGTGGTGTCATTTAATCAGTGCAGGAGATGGCCATGAGTTCGTCCCAGTCGCAGGCTCACGCATCGGGGCCAATCACGCAAGATGAAGAAGAAATCACCGAGTGGCGCGACGCCCTGTTGTCGGTGATCGCCCATGGCGGTGCCGAACAGGCCAGGCGGATCATGGACAGGCTGGTGACACTGGCCAGCACCGCCGACATCGGTTGGCGGCCGCGTCATGGCACACCGTACATCAATACCATCAGCGTCGAGCAGCAACCGGTGTACCCCGGAGACCTGGCGATGGAGGAGCGCCTGGCTTCGATCATGCGCTGGAATGCGCTGGTCATGGTCGCGCGTGCCAATCAGGCCTACGGCGAGCTGGGCGGCCACATCGCCAGTTATGCCAGCGCCGCCGATCTGTTCGAGGTGGGCTTCAACCATTTTTTCCAGGCCCGTAACGACAGCAGCGGCGGTGACCTGGTGTTCTACCAGCCGCACTCGGCACCCGGCGTGTATGCACGAGCGTATCTGGAAGGGCGCCTCGAAGAACAGGACCTGCAGCATTACCGGCAGGAGATCGGTGCGCGCGCTCACGGTGCCCGGGGGCTGTCGAGCTACCCGCACCCGTGGTTGATGCCGGACTTCTGGCAGTTCCCCACCGGCTCGATGGGCATTGGTCCGATCAGTTCGATCTACCAGGCGCGTTTCATGCGTTACCTGGACCATCGCGGCTTGCAGGACACTACCGGGCGGACCGTCTGGGGTGTGTTTGGCGACGGCGAAATGGATGAGCCGGAAAGTATGTCGGCCCTGACCCTGGCGGCGCGTGAAGGCCTGGATAATCTGGTGTGGGTGGTCAACTGCAACCTGCAGCGCCTGGACGGCCCGGTGCGGGGCAACGGTCGAATCATCGACGAGTTGGAAGCGCTGTTCGGCGGCGCGGGCTGGAACGTGATCAAGCTGGTGTGGGGTTCTGACTGGGACGGCCTGTTTGCCCGCGATCATGAGGGGGCGCTGGTCAAGGCGTTGTCCAGTACGGTCGATGGCCAGTTCCAGACCTTCGCCGCCAAGGATGGACGCTTCAACCGCGACCATTTTTTTGGCCAGAACGAAGCCCTCGCGAAATTGGCCCAGGGTCTCACTGACGAGCAGATCGACCGCCTCAAACGTGGCGGCCATGACATGGTGAAAATTTTCAGCGCCTATCACAGCGCCATGCGTGAAGGCACCAAGCCCACGGTGATCCTGGCGCAAACCAAGAAGGGCTTCGGCATGGGGGATGCAGGGCAGGGCAAGATGACCGTGCACCAACAGAAGAAGCTCGACAAGGATGCGTTGATCGCCTTCCGCAACCGTTTCAATCTGCCGTTGAGCGATGAACAGGCCACCTCGCTCAGCTTCTTCAAACCGGCTGCCGACAGTGCCGAAATGCGTTACCTGCACGAGCGCCGCCAGGCTTTGGGCGGCTACCTGCCGTCGCGGCCAACGAGCGCTCCGTCACTCAAGGTGCCGGACATCGACAGCTACGCCAGCTTCGCCATTGCCGCCGACGACAAGGAAATGTCCACCACCATGGCCTTCGTGCGCCTGCTCAGCGGTTTGTTGCGCGACAAGCAGCTCGGCCCCCGCATCGTGCCGATCGTCGCCGACGAGGCCCGCACCTTCGGCATGGCCAGCCTGTTCAAGCAGATCGGTATTTACTCCAGTGTTGGTCAGCGTTACGAGCCAGAAGACATCGGCTCGATCCTGAGCTACCGCGAAGCGCTGGACGGGCAGATCCTCGAAGAGGGTATCAGCGAGGCCGGGGCGATCAGCTCCTGGGTGGCGGCCGCCACCAGTTATTCGGTGCACGGCCTGCCGATGCTGCCGTTTTACATTTACTACTCGATGTTCGGCTTCCAGCGCATCGGTGACCTGGTCTGGGCGGCGGCCGACCAGCGGGCGCGGGGTTTCCTGCTAGGGGCAACTGCGGGGCGTACGACCCTCGGCGGTGAAGGCTTGCAGCACCAGGATGGCAACAGCCATTTGATGGCGTCGATGGTGCCCAATTGCCGGGCGTACGATCCCGCGTTCGCCGGAGAGTTTGCGGTGATCCTGGACCACGGCATGCGTCAGATGCTCGAACGTCAGGTCGACGAGTTCTACTACATCACGCTGATGAACGAAAACTACCCGCAGGCCAATGTACCGGAGGGGGCCGAGGCTGCAATCATCAAGGGCATGTACCTGTTCGGCCGACATGAAGTCGAGGATGCGCGCGGCACCGTGCAGTTGCTGGGCTCAGGGGCGATCCTGCGGGAAGTGATCGCCGCCGCCCAATTGCTGGCCAGCGACTGGAATGTCGAGAGCGAGGTGTGGAGCGTCACCAGCTTCACCGAGTTGGCGCGTGACGCCCGCGACGTCGAACGCTGGAATCGCCTGCACCCCACCGAGCCGCAGCGACGCACTCATGTCGGCGAGTCGCTGACAGCCACGGCGCCAATCGTCGCCTGCACCGACTATGTGCGCGCCTTGCCGCAACTGATCGCCAGTTATGTGGCGGCGCCGTACAGCGTGCTTGGCACCGACGGTTTTGGCCGCAGCGATACCCGCAGCCAGTTGCGCAGTTTCTTTGAAGTGGACCGCCATCAGATCGTGCTCAGTGCGTTGACCTCGCTGGTGCAGACTGGGAGTCTGGAGCCCGCCGTCTGCGCAAGAGCGATTGCGCATTACGCCATCGATATCGATGCGGTGGCGCCCTGGGACGCTTGAACTTGAGACTGGGGGCGGTTCAACGCCTGTCTTGGCAGTGTGCTGGCGGAGTACCGGCGGCGGGTGCTGTGACGGCGGATGGCGTGGGATTGGTCTTTCGGGAGGTCAGCAGGACGATCCCGGTCACGACGATCGCGCCGCCGATCACTTGTCCGGTGCTGAGCATCTGGTCCAGCACGACCCAACCCATCAGCAGCGTGGCCAGTGGTTCGATGTTCATCACGGGCGCGTTGCGGGGCATGTCCAGGCGCGGCACCGAAATGAACAGGACGATGAAGCCGGTTCCGTAGAGCACCACCAGCGTAGCCAGCGCCCACCAGCCCGTCGCGCTGGCCGGTAGGTTGAGGCCGCTGGGTAGGGCGCCGGTCAGCCCGGCCAGGTTGACGCTGCTGAATACGATGAAAATGGTCAGCAGACTGCGCACCGAACCGCGCACCTGAGACAGTTTGTGATCGGTGATCCATAACGCGCAGGCGAAAACGCTGGCGGCGCAGAACGCCAGCGCGACCCCGAGCAACCACTCGGGGCCGACGCTGCTGTTGGCGGCGAGACGTCCCGGTACGTCAAGCACAAACACCAGGCCCAGCAGTATCAGACTCATCAGTGCTGCGGTGCGCGCTGTCGGACGCGGGCCACCCAAGGCCCAAGTCAGCAATGCCAGCAGGATCGGAAACACGTTCCCCACCAGCAGTGCCAGGGCCACTGGCACCCGGGCGACCGCTGAGTAAAGACACAGGCTCTGGGTCGCGATCAGCAAACCCAGCAGCAATTGCCAGCGCCATGCACCGGCAGGCAAGCGCAAGCTCTGCCGCTGCCACAACACCAGCGCGGCCAGCACCAACAACGTTCCGCCCGAGCGCATCAGAATCGCCAGCAACACCCCGGCGCCGTCATCGAATGCCACGCGGGCGGCCACATGGTTGCCGGCAAAGGCGCAGCCCATGCACAGCAGGATCAATACGGCGAGGTGGCGGGGAAAGGGCAGTGGAGCGGTCTGGCGGTTCATGGCAGGTCTCTGGCGACGGCAGGATTTTTATTATGTTGTCGTACGACTCGTGAGTTTTTACCGCATACGGTTCGAAGGGACAAGGCTTCAGGCGCGATAGAGGTCGTACGACATAGGCGTCCAATCTTTTTTTCGTGCGGACACATTGCAGATACATGCGCGGGTTTTCATGGCAGTGTCCCATCCCCACACAGAGAGTTCTGCCATGTTCCGCAAACTGCAGCATGCCGCCCGATTCCTCAGTCAGAGCGCCCGCCTCATGGTGGGCGTTCCGGATTACGACAACTACGTGGCCCTGATGGCGCGCAATCATCCGGGGGAGACGGTGATGAGCCAGTCGGCGTTCTTCCGTGAGCGCCAGGAAGCGCGTTATGGCAAGCGCAGTTGCACGACTCGCTGTTGCTGAAGCTTGAAGCGAAGAGCCCTGGCTTGTGAGAGTCAGGGCTTTTTTGTGTCTGGCAGGTTTGTGTTGGCTGTGCTGGCCTCATCGCGCCGCCGCGATGAGGCCGTGACTTGTTCGAAGATGTAACAGGCAAGCGAACCCCCTTGCCGAGAAACTGAACAGGTGTTTAGTATCGGCGTCAGTTCGTACCTCAAGTCCAACTACAAAAACGACGAGGGCCTTTCATGACATCGCTACCTTCATTGCTCAATCGCGTTGAAAACGGCATCGCCTGGATCACCCTCAACCGTACCGAGCAACGCAATGCGCTGGACATTCCCACCCTCAAGGCCCTGATCGAGGCGCTGGAAGCCCACGACGCCAATCCCGCCGTGCGGGTGCTGGTTTTGACGGGCAACGGCAAGGGTTTTTGCGCCGGTGCGGACGTGGCGGAGTGGGCGGATGCCGAGCGTCGCGGCATCCTCGAAACCTACGGCTGGACTGAAACCGCGCATCTGCTGATGAACCGACTGCACGGCTTTAGCAAACCCACCATCGCCGCCATCAACGGCATCGCGGTGGGCGCCGGGATGGATCTGAGCCTGTGCTGCGACCTGCGGGTGGCTGCTCGGTCGGCAAGGTTCAAGGCCGGTTATACCGGCATGGCCTACTCGCCGGACGCGGGCGCCAGTTGGCACTTGCCGCGCCTGATCGGCGTCGAGCAAAGCAAGCGATTGCTGTTTCTCGATGAACTGTGGAGCGCCGACCGTGCGCTGGCCGCCGGCCTGGTGGGGGAAGTCTGCGCCGACGAAGAATTGCTCGCCCACACCACGGCACTGGCCACGCGCCTGGCCAACGGCCCGACCTTTGCCTTTGCCCAGACCAAGGTGCTGCTGCGCGACGGCGCAGGGCGCAGCCTCGCCGAACAATTGCACGCCGAACAGGCTGCCGGCCTGCTTTGCGGGCGCAGCCAGGACGGCGCCGAAGCCCTCAAGGCTGCCGTGGAAAAACGCACGCCACACTTCATCGGCCAGTAATCGAACCGCAGGTACGCTCATCATGAATTTTCAACTGACCCAAGAGCAGGACATGTTGGTCGAGTCCGTGCGCAGCTTCGTCGAAAAAGAACTGCTGCCCCATGAAGAGGCCGTCGACCGTGCCGATGCCGTTCCACCTGAACTGGCCGCGGACATTCGCGCCAAGGCGCTTGCCGCCGGTTTTTACGCGTTCAACATGCCCGAGGAAGTGGGCGGCGGAGGCCTCGATTACCTGTCCCAGGCGCTGATCGAGCGTGAACTGTCCAAGGTCTCGTGGGCGCTGCATGTATTCGTGGCGCGTCCCTCGAAAATCCTGATGGCCTGCCAGGGCGCGCAGATCGAGGATTACCTGCTGCCCTGCGTACGCGGGGAGAAAGTTGATTGCTTTGCGCTGACCGAACCGGGTGCCGGCTCCGATGCCAACGCGATCAAGACCCGCGCCGTGCGTGACGGCGACGACTTTGTCATCAACGGCAGCAAGCATTTCATCAGCCATGCCGGGCATGCCGACTTCGCCATCGTGTTTGCGGTCACCGACACCTTTGAGCACAAGGGTCGCCCACGCAACGCCGTGACTTCGTTCCTGGTCGACTGCAACACCCCGGGCATGACCATCCGCCGTGGTCCCAAGTGCGTGAGCAACCGGGGTTATCACACCAGCGAAATATTCTTCGACGACTGTCGCGTACCCGCTTCCAAGGTGCTGGGCGAAGTCGGCAAGGGCTGGGACGTAGCCAACGCCTGGCTGACGGCCGGGCGGGTGATGGTCGCGGCCAATTGCGTGGGCCAGGCGCAGCGGGCGCTGGACGTGTCGCTGCAATGGGCCGCGGACCGCAAACAGTTCGGCCATGCCATCGGCACGTATCAGGGCATCTCTTTCAAGCTGGCGGACATGGCCACCGAAATTCGCGCCGCCGAACTGTTGGCCTTGAACGCCGCCTGGAAAATGGACCAGGGCAGCATGACCGATGGCGACGCCGGCATGGCCAAGCTGTTCGCCAGTGAAGTGCTGGGGCGCGTCGCGGATGAAGCGGTGCAGATTTTTGGCGGCATGGGGCTGATGGACGAGGGACCGGTGGAGCGCATCTGGCGCAACGCACGGATTGAAAGGATCTGGGAAGGCACTTCAGAGATCCAGCGGCACATCATTTCCCGTGAACTGCTGCGGCCGCTGCTGCGCTGATTGGCCAAGGAGCCTCCCATGTCGATCAGAGATAACCTCAAGCGTCTGCTCCAACCGCGTCACCTGGCATTCGTCGGCGGACGCAGCATGGCGCGGGCGCTCAAGCGCTGCGCCGAGGGTGGCTTTGCCGGCCCGATGTGGCTGGTCAATCCGCAGCATTCGAATCTCGAAGGCGTGCCCTGTGTGGCTTCTATTGCCGAGCTGCCGTGCGCACCCGACGGCGTATTTATCGCGACCAATCGTGAACTGACGCTGGACTGCGTCCGCGAGCTGGCCGTCAAGGGCGCCGGTGGGGCGATCTGCTACGCCTCCGGTTTCGCCGAAATTGGCGAAGCCGGCGCGGCGTTGCAACAGACGCTTTTGCAAGCAGCCGGCGACATGGCGTTGCTCGGCCCCAATTGCTACGGCTTGCTCGACTACCTCCACAACGTGGCTTTGTGGCCGGTGGCCCATGGCGGCAAGACAGTGGAGAAGGGCGTGGCGATCCTGACCCAGAGCGGCAACTTCGCCTACAACCTGTCGATGAGCGACCGCTCGCTGCCGCTGGCGTACATGGCGTCGGTGGGCAATCAGGCGCAACTGGGCGTCGCCGAGTTGATGGATGTCCTGCTCGACGAGCCTCGGGTCACCGCCATCGGTTTGCACCTGGAAGGGCTCAAGAACGTCCCGGGATTCGCTCGCGTCGCGCACAAGGCCCTGGAGAAAGGCATTCCGATCATCGCTTTGAAAACCGGCGTGTCGCAGATCGGCGCCGAGTTGGCGCTCAGCCACACCAGCTCGCTGGCGGGCTCCGATGCGCTGTACGACAGTTTGTTTGCGCGCCTCGGGGTGATCCGTGTCAGCGGTCCGGTGAGTTTTGTCGAAACACTCAAGGCGGCGGCCTGCGGTAACTTGCCGAAGGGGCCGAGCCTGATTGCGCTGGCCTGTTCCGGGGGTGACGCCGGGCTGATCGCCGACTACGCCGAACGCAACCACTTGAGCTTGCCCAAACTCGCCGCCGATCAACGGGTCGAGCTGGCGCAGGTGCTGCCCGGTTATGCCAATCTGGTCAATCCGCTGGACTTCACCACGGCCATCTGGGGCGACCGCGACGCGCTGGAAAAGATGCTCGAAACGGCCCTGCGATCCCCGGCCGACGCGGCGCTGTTGGTGCTCGACTACCCGGCCGAATTTACCGGCGAGCGCAAGGAGTGCGACCTGTTGCTGGACTTGTTTTGCCAGGGGCTCGAGCGACACGGCAAGGTGGGTTTCGTCACCTCGGCGTTCCCCGAGCTGCTGCCAGCCAGCGCCCGTGAGCGCCTGCACCGCCAAGGCGTGGCGGCGTTGCAGGGCGTCGAGGATGGCCTGGCCGCCTGGGCCCGCATCGCCCATTACCGCGCGCGCCGGGACGTTTTGCTCGATGATGGCGAATCGTCGCTCGCGCTGCTCTGTCCGCAGGCGGTGCAAGGGCGGGGATGCCTGTTGGATGAATGGCAATCGAAACAGGCTTTGCGCCCGTTCGGCCTGCCCTTGCCTGACGCGCGCCTGTGTCGTCCGGACCAGGCCCTGGAGCAGGCGCGCAGCCTCGGCTACCCGCTGGTTCTCAAGGTGGTCAGCACTGATCTGCCGCACAAGACCGAAGCCGGCGGCGTTGCCCTCAACCTCAAGGACGAACAGGCCCTGAGCGCCGCACTTGAGCGCATGCGCAGCAACCTCGCGGAACATGCGCCGGGTGTGGCCTTCGATCAGGTCCTGCTCGAACGCATGGCAGCACCACCACTGGCGGAGTTGATCGTCGGCATCAAGCGCGAAACCGGCTTCGGCCTGGCGCTGGTCATCGGCGCTGGCGGGATTCTGGTCGAGCTGCTCAAGGACAGTCGCAGCCTGTTGCTGCCGACCACCGACCAGGCCATTCATGACGCGCTGCTGGCGTTGCGTTGTGCGCCCTTGCTCACGGGTTTTCGCGGCGGCCCGGCAGTGGACATGCCGGCGCTGGTGCGGGCGATTCGCGCGGTGGCGGACTACGCCTGCGAGAACGCCGAGCGCCTGTTGGAGCTGGATGTGAACCCCCTGCTCGTCAATGCCGAAGAGGCGGTGGCGGTGGATGCACTGATCCGCCTGGCCTGAGCACTCACGATAAAATTTCAAGGTCTATCCAATGAATGTACTGATACTCCACGCCCACCCGGAACCGCAATCCTTCACCAGCGCCTTGCGCGATGAGGCGGTGCAGACCTTGCACGCCCAGGGGCACGAGGTGCAGGTCTCCGATCTTTACGCGATGAATTGGAATCCGGTGGCCAGCGCCGAGGATTTCTCTGAACGCGATAACCCCGACTACCTGGTATACGCCCTCGAACAGCGCCTTGGGGTCAAGAGCAAAAGTCTCGCGCCGGACATTCAGCAGGAACTGGACAAGCTGCTGTGGGCTGACCTGTTGATTCTCAATTTCCCGATCTACTGGTTCTCCATGCCGGCCATTCTCAAGGGCTGGATCGATCGGGTGCTGGTGTCCGGCGTGTGCTACGGCGGCAAGCGCTTTTACGATCAGGGCGGCCTGGCCGGCAAGAAGGCGTTGGTCAGCGTGACCCTCGGCGGGCGCGAACACATGTTCGGCGAAGGCGCGATACACGGCCCGCTGGAAGACATGCTGCGGCCGTTGCTGCGTGGCACCCTGGCGTATGTCGGCCTGGAGGTGCTGCCGCCATTCGTGGCGTGGCACGTGCCTTACATCAGTGGTGAGGCCCGCGCGCAGTTCCTGACTGACTACCGTGAGCGTCTGACACATCTGGAACAGGATTCACCACTGGTTTTCCCGCGTCTCGAGCAGTTCGACGAAGCGCTGTATCCCATCCGCTGACGCAATGTTGTACCGTCTGCCATCGACTGTCTTACGGGCTGGAACACTATGGCTGAAGAAGCGCGTTTTCTGCGCATGGACCCCCAATTGCGCAAGGCCAATCTGGTGGCCGCTACGCTGACATGCCTGAAAAAATACGGCTTTGTCGGCACCTCGATCCGCAAGATCTGCGCCGAAGCCGGGGTGTCGGTCGGGTTGATCAGTCATCACTATGCCGGCAAGGATGAATTGGTGGCTGATGCCTACTTGCACATCACCGGGCAGGTGATGAGCCTGCTGCGCGAAGCGGTGGCCAATGCAGGGGAAGGTGCCCGCGGACAATTTTCGGCGTTCTTCGAGGCGTCGTTTTCCCCGCGCATGCTCGACCCGGAGCTGCTCGAAGCCTGGCTGGCGTTCTGGGGTGCGGTGAAAACCGCCGATGCGATCAACCGCGCCCACGATCACTCCTATGGCGAGTACCGCACGATCATGGGCGAAACCTTACGATTGTTGGCGCACGAGGAGGGCTGGGAGGGCTTCGACGCAGGCTTTGCAGCCATCGGCCTGAGTGCCTTGCTCGACGGGTTGTGGCTGGAAGCCGGACTCAATCCCGACACCTTCACCCCGGCCCAGGGCGTGCAGATTTGCGAAGCCTGGGTCGATGGCCTGCAAATGGGCGGGTATCGTCGCTTCGTCGTGGCGTGAATCGCGCTTATTGATCGACCGTTCAGCAGCGACTAGAGTGCATTCACCGCTTCGAATAATTCCAAGACGAACAGGAGCCAGTTCATGACGGGGTGTGTGCTGATTGTGAGTGACAATGCGCAGGTCCACGAACATCTGCGCAGCACCCTCGAGCCGCAGGGGTTCGAGATCCACGGCGCTGGCTCGCTCGATCAGGCCTATGCCTGCCTCGTCGGTCTGGCCATCGGACTGGTGGTGCTCGATGCAAGCTGGCCGGATGCCCTGGCCGTGACTCGACAATGGCGCGAGGAGTCGCAGGTCGGGATCATGCTCGTTGGCGACGACACCGAACGGCTTGCGGCGCTGGAATGCGGCGCAGACGAATACCTGGTGCAACCCGTGCAGCCACGAGAACTGCTCGCCCGCGCGCGCAACCTGTTGCGTCGGGTGCGCTCGTCCGTGCCGCTGGACACACACCTCAAGCGTTTCGCCGGCTGGACTCTCGACACTGGTCGCCGGCGCCTGAAGGCTGGCGATGGCCGCGAAACCCTGCTCAGCCATGGCGAGTTCCAGCTCCTCAATGTGTTCATGCGCAACGTCGGCCAGACCCTGAGTCGCGACCAGTTGATGGATCAGTTGCGCAACCGCGAATGGCTGCCCAATGACCGCTCCATTGACGTGCTGGTGGGTCGACTTCGGCGCAAGCTGCAGGACAACCCCGCCGACCCCGAGCTGATCATCACCATTCATGGGGCCGGGTATCTGTTTACCGCAGCCGCTTCGCTGGCAGCCTGAATGTTCGAAGATGTAACAACTCTCGCTCGGTGTTTTCGATAAAGCCAAGTAATCCTTTTTAAAACAGTGAGTTAAATCAGTTTTCAGCGACTTTGAGCGTTTCAGGAAAAGATTGCCTCACTGTTGAACGAGTGTTTAATATCGACAGCATCCGAATCCTCAACAGAACAATAAAACGAGGGCTGGCATGAACTCACCATCCACCGGGCAACCTTCATCCACGACCCTCACTGGCGGCCAGGCACTGGTGCGCCTGTTGGCCAATTACGGGGTCGACACCGTGTTCGGCATCCCCGGTGTTCACACCCTCGAGCTGTATCGCGGTCTGCCCGGCAGCGGCATTCGCCATGTGCTGACTCGGCATGAGCAGGGCGCCGGGTTCATGGCCGACGGTTACGCCCGTGTCAGTGGCAAGCCGGGGGTGTGCTTCGTCATCACCGGCCCCGGTGTCACCAATGCGGCAACCGCCATCGGCCAGGCCTACGCCGATTCGATTCCGATGCTGGTCATTTCCAGCGTCAACCACACCGCCAGCCTTGGTAAAGGGTGGGGTTGCCTGCACGAAACCCAGGATCAACGGGCGATCACCGCGCCCATCACCGCGTTTTCGGCGGTCGCCTTGCGCACGGACGATCTACCCGAACTGGTCGCCCGCGCCTTCGCCGTGTTCGACAGCGAGCGGCCGCGGCCGGTGCATATTTCTGTGCCGCTGGATGTGCTGGCGGGGGCGATCAGCCGGGATTGGAGTGGCGAGGTGGTGCGCCGCCCCGGACGTGGTCTGCCCGATGCCAGCGCCCTCGACGAAGCAGCCAGGCGACTGCTGGACGCCAGGCGGCCGATGATCATCGCGGGCGGTGGTGCGTTGGCCGCCGGGGCCGAGTTGCGAGCCCTGAGCGATCGCCTCGCCGCACCGTTGTTTACCAGCGTCGCGGGCAAAGGCTTGCTGGCACCCGATGCGCCCTTGAATGCCGGAGCCAGCCTGTGCGTGCAACCCGGTTGGGATTTGATCGCGCAAGCCGACGTGGTGCTGGCGGTCGGCACGGAAATGGCCGACACCGATTACTGGCGTGAGCGCCTGCCGGTCGGCGGCGAAGTGATCCGCATCGACATCGATTCGCGCAAGTTCAACGACTTCTACCCCAGTGCCGTCGCCTTGCACGGCGATGCCCTGCAAACGCTGGGTGCATTGTTGGCGCGCTTGCCCGGCGCCGCGCGTGATTCGGTTGAAGCGGTGGACGCCGTGGCCCGATTGAACGCTGCGGTCAGGGTCGGCCACGGCGATTTGCAGGCCCTGCACCAACGCATTCTCGACCGCATCGCCGCCGCAATGCCCGTCGACACCTTCATCAGCAGCGACATGACCCAACTGGCCTACACCGGCAACTACGCGTTTGCGAGCCACGGCCCCCGCAGCTGGTTGCACCCGACCGGTTACGGCACCCTCGGTTACGGCCTGCCAGCGGGGATCGGTGCCAAATTTGGCGCACCGCAGCGACACGGCCTGGTGCTGGTGGGCGACGGCGGTTTTCTCTACACCGCGCAGGAACTGGCCACCGCCGTCGAGGAGCTCGACAGCCCGCTGGTGGTGCTGCTGTGGAACAACGACGCGCTGGGGCAGATCCGCGACGACATGCAAAGCCTGGATATCGAACCGGTTGGCGTGTTGCCCCGCAATCCGGACTTCGCAATGTTGGCCACGGCCTTCGGCTGCATCGTGCGGCAACCGCAAAACCTGGCTGAGTTGGAGAGCGACCTGCGCGCAGGTTTTGCCCACGCCGGCGTGACGCTGATTGAGCTCAAGCACGACTGCGCGATGCGCTAAACCGGACACCCCATCGCCCCTGTAGGAGCGGGCTTGCCCGCGATGGCGGTGTGTCATTCAACATTCTCTTCGGCTGACACACCGCCATCGCGAGCAAGCTCGCTCCTACAGGGGAGGTCTGCAGGCTCCCATGTAACTGTCGTGAAAACGACCTGTTTACGCTGAACACGAACAAGTTTGTCTTTTCTGTTGAACGAGTGTTCAGTCTGGACTATGTTGGCTCCACCATCCCCCGGTTGGTTGCGGGCTTGCGTTTCTTCCATTCGAACGAGGCACTGGCATGCGGTTTTCACCTTTTGTTGAACGGATAGCCGGCGACGGCGTGGCCGCCTGGGACATTCACTACGCCGCGTATGAAGCCAAGCGTCGGGGCGAGGACGTGATCATCCTCAGCGTGGGCGACCCGGATTTTCCCACCCCCGATTTCATCACCGATGCCGCCATCCATGCGCTACGCGAAGGTGACACCCACTACACCGAAATTGCCGGTCGCCAGGCCCTGCGCGAAGCCATTGCGGGGCGCTACGGCAAGCTGTTCGATCGCCAGGTGCAAGCCGCTAACGTGATCATTGTCGCCGGCGCGCAAAATGCCTTGTTCGCCACCTCGATGTGCCTGCTCAGTGCCGGTGACGAAGTGATTGCCCTCGACCCGATGTACGTGACCTACGAGGCAACACTCAAGGCCTCCGGCGCCACGCTGGTGCGGGTGCCCTGTTCGGCAGACGCAGGGTTTCGCCTCGACGCCGCCGTGCTGGCCAAGGCCATTACACCGCGTACCCGCGCCATTTTCTTCTCCAACCCTAACAACCCGACCGGCGTGGTACTCAGCCGCGAAGAGCTGCAGGGCATCGCCGACCTCGCCATCGCCCATGACCTGTGGGTGGTGGTGGACGAGGTTTACGAAAGCCTGGCGTTCGAGCGCGACCACGTGAGCCTGGCGGCGTTGCCCGGCATGGCCGAGCGCTGCGTGGTGATCGGCAGCCTGTCCAAATCCCATGCGATGACAGGTTGGCGTACCGGTTGGATCGTCGCCGATCAAGCATTGGTGGCCCACGCTGAAACCCTGGTCTTGAGCATGCTGTATGGCTTGCCGGGGTTCGTCATGGAAGCTGCGTTGACGGCGGTGCAAGCCCATGACGAAGTGACCCGGGGCATGCGTGACATTTATCGTCATCGTCGTGACCTGGTGGTGGCGGGGCTGGCGGATTGTCCGGGCATTTCAGTGCTCACGCCCGACGCCGGGATGTTCGTGCTGATCGACGTGCGCGCCACCGGCCTGACTTCGCTGGAATTCGCCTGGCGCCTGTTGCGAGAAGGCGGCGTGTCGGTGCTGGATGCGGCGGCGTTTGGCGAACCGGCGCAAGGCTTTGTACGGCTTTCGTTCACCCTGGGTGAAGAGCGGCTGAGCGAGGCCTGCCGGCGCATTCGTGATTTCGTTCGGGTGCTGCACGGCGAAGCGCCGCGACCTGCACTCGCGTCTGTCACTTGCAACGCGAAGGCCGCCGAACCGGTGGTGGCCAAGACCATGATCGAGGTCGATCAACTGCACAAACGCTTTGGCAATATCGAGGTGCTCAAAGGCGTCTCGCTGACCGCCCGCGAAGGTGATGTGATTTCGCTGATCGGCGCCAGCGGCTCCGGCAAGAGTACCTTGCTGCGCTGCATCAACATGCTCGAAGTGCCGGATCAGGGACGCATCCTCGTGGACGGTGAGAGCATCCAGCTCAACCACTCCCGCCCCGGCGCGCCGCTGGTGTCGGACACCAAACAACTGGTGCGCATCCGTTCCAGCCTGGGCATGGTCTTCCAGAACTTCAACCTCTGGCCCCATCGCACGGTGCTGGAAAACCTCATCGAGGCGCCTACCCAGGTGCTGCGCGAAAGCCGTGCCGAAGCCACTGAACGCGCCGAAGCCCTGCTGGAGCGCGTGGGGCTGGCGGCCAAGCGCAACGAGTACCCGGCGTTCCTGTCGGGTGGGCAGCAGCAACGGGTGGCCATCGCACGCGCCCTGGCCATGCGACCCAAGGTCATGCTGTTCGATGAACCCACCTCGGCACTCGACCCGGAACTGGTCGGCGAAGTGCTGCGGGTGATCCGCTCCCTCGCCGAAGAAGGCCGGACCATGATCCTGGTGACCCATGAAATGGCTTTCGCCCGCGATGTGTCGACCAAGATCGCCTACCTGCACCAGGGGCTGATCGAGGAAACCGGTTCGCCGGATGAAGTGTTCGTACACCCACGCAGTGAACGTTGCCGGCAGTTCGTCAACGCTCACCAGACTCGCTAACGCATCATAAAAAGACGGGAAAACATCATGGGAAATCGACGTTTGGCAAACTGGTTGACCGGCGTGGCCTGCGTAATGCTGGCCGGTATGAGTGCGGCGCAGGCCCAGCCGATCAGGTTCGCGGTGGCCGCCGAACCCTATCCGCCGTACACCGAAAAGCAGGCCAATGGTGAGTGGAAAGGTTTTGAAGTGGACCTGATCCACAAGCTGTGCAGCGAGATGAAAGCCGAGTGCGAGATCAAGGAAGTGGCGTGGGACGGGATCATTCCTTCGTTGCTGGCGAAGAAGATCGACGTGATTTTCTCCTCGATGTCGGTGACCGAGGAACGCGAAAAACAGATCGCCTTCAGCAAGGCGTACTACGACTCGGTGGTTGCGTTGGTCGGTCCGAAAGACGTGTCGGTGAAGAAGTATCCTGATGACCTCAAAGGCAAGACCATCGGCGTGCAGAACTCGACGGTGAGCGCCAGTTACCTGAAGACCTACTACGAGAAAATTGCCGACGTTAAATACTACGACACCCAGGACTCGGCCAACGCCGACCTGATCGCCGGGCGCATCGACCTGATGATGGCCGACGGCACTGCCATGGCGGCCTTCGTCAAGACCCCGGATGCCAAGGATCTGGCCTACCTCGGTGCCGTCCCGTACGACCCGATTTTCGGCAAGGGCGTGGGCGCCGGACTGCGCAAGGACGATGCCGAGCTCAAGGCCAAACTCGACAAGGCGATCACCTCGCTGCTGGCCAGCAAGGACTATGACGACCTGTCCGAGCATTACTTCGGCACCAGCGTAAAACCCACGTTCTGATGTTGCTATTCCTGTAGGAGCGAGCTTGCTCGCGATCACGGTCTGTCATTGAAATTGATGTCGGCTGACACACCTCATCGCGAGCAAGCTCGCTCCTACAGGGATCCAACCGGAGACCGAAATGTTCGAGTTGATCAGTTTCAATGAAACCGGCTGGGGCGGGGCGTTGTTGCGGGGGTTGTGGATGACTCTGCAGATCTCCGCCGGGGCGTTCGCGCTCGGGTTGTTGATCGGGCTGGTGGTCGCCTGCCTCAAGCTCAACGGCCCACGGCCGATTGCCGCGCTGGTGCGTGGCTACACCACGTTGTTCCGTGCGGTGCCAGAGTTGCTGCTGATCCTGCTGCTGTATTACGTCGGCTCGATGCTGATCAACTCGATGATGGCTGAGCTGGGTTATGGCGTCATGAACGTGAGCGGCCCATTAGCCGCCATCGTCGTGCTGGGGCTGGTGCAGGGCGCCTATGCCTCGGAGATCTTCCGCGCGGCGATCCAGGCGATTCCCTATGGCCAGATTGAAGCGGCAAAAGCCTTCGGCCTTCACGGCTTCGCCTTGTTCCGGCGCGTCACGCTGCCGATCATGGCGCCCTATGCCATGGCGGGCATGGCCAACCTGTGGATCAACCTGATCAAGGACAGTGCCCTGATCAGCGTGGTGGGCACCAACGAGCTGTTGTACACCGCCAAGCAAGGCGCGGGTTCGACGCGTCATTACCTGTTGTTCTACCTCACGGCCGCCGCGATGTATTACGCGGTGACGCTGGTGTCCAACTACCTGTCGGGACGGCTTGAGCGACGCATTCGTCGCTGGATGCCCTTGGTTGAGTGATCGAAATGATTCCAGCGTGGATAATCGAATACGCGGCGCTGTTGGGTCGTGGCCTGCAAACCACCGTGAGCTTGTTGTTGCTGTCCAGTGTGTTCGGTTTCCTGCTGGCCATCCTGGTGGCCCTGGCGCGGATCTCGAAATACAAAATAATCGCAAGAGCCAGCCTGTTCTACACCAGCGTCTTCCGTGGCACACCGCTGCTGATCCAGATCTACATCTTCTATTACGGGCTCGGCAGTCTGTTCGCTCAATTCCCGCTGATTCGCGGCAGCTTCCTCTGGCCCTATCTGCGTGATGGCTACTGGTACATCGTCTTCGCCCTGGTGGTGTCCATGGGCGCCTATGTCGGCGAGGTGATTCGCGGTGGCCTGCTCGCCGTGCCCAAAGGTGAAATGGAAGCGGCCTCGGCCTTTGGCATGACGTCGCGTCAATCGCTGTTGCGGGTACGGCTGCCGCGTGCCATGCGGTTGCTGTTGCCCACCCTGGCCGGTGAGACGGTGATGCTGCTCAAGTCCACGGCGCTGGCCTCGACCATTGCCGTGATCGACCTGCTCGGCGCCGCCAACGTGGTGCGCGCGCAAACCCTGCAAGTGTACGAACCCTTGTTGCTGGTGGCCGGCGTGTACGTGTGCCTGACGTTCCTGATCGAAGCGCTGTTCGGTTTCATCGAGCGCAGCGGCACGCCCGTGCGCAGGTCGGCTTGATGCAAGCGACCGTTCGCGTTGACCGCTCGTTGCAAGGCATCGGCCTGTGCACGCTGGGTTACGCCTTTCTCGCTCTGCAAGACGCGGGCATCAAGTGGCTGGTGGCCGATTACTCGGTGGTCACCATCCTGTTCTGGCGCAGCGTCGTGGTGGTGCTGGCCTGCCTGTTGATCGGACGCGTGACCATGGTGAGGCGCGCCTGGCGTTCACCGAGCCGGCGGCTGCTGATCATCCGTGGCTTGTTGTCGCTGGTGGCGTGGGTGCTGTACTACACGGCGGCCCGCGACCTGACGCTGGCAGAAATGACCACCCTGTATTTTTCCGCGCCGATCATTGTCACGGTGCTGGCGACATTGATCCTCAAGGAGCGGGCCAGCGGCTGGCAGTGGTTGAGCCTGGTGATCGGTTTCGTTGGCGTGATCATCGCCTGTCGTCCGAGCCAGATGGCTGATCCATTGCCCGTCGTGCTGACGTTGCTGGCAGCGCTCTGCTGGGCGTTCACCTATATCCAGTTGCGTCAGGTCGATGAGCAGACGTCGGTACTCGAGCAGTTGCTGATTACCAATGTGGTGTTCGTGGTGTGCATGACCCTCGCGTTGCCCTGGACGCACACGCCAACACCCACCCCGGCCTGGCTGGGCATGATCGGCGCGGGACTGGTGGGCGGCATCGGTCAGTTCCTGGTGTTCGCCAGTTTCCAGCGCGCCACGGCCACGGTGCTCGCGCCGTTCGAATACACCGGGTTGATCTGGGCTTTCCTGCTGTCGAGCCTGATCTGGGGCACGCTGATGGATGTGTCGCTGATCATCGGTGCCGGGCTGATCGCGGTCAGCGGCACCCTGGCGATGATCTTTGGCCGCCACCCGTCACAGGACGTCGTCGGTGCTGAATGCTCCGTGACGCAACCCCTTTACCCAACAACGACTGATGTGCAGGCCGTTGGCGGGGCTGAAGGTGTCGGGGTTCAGGCACCACTCGAGCCAGAGTCCGTCGAGCATCGCCGATAAGCCGATGGCGGCCAGGCGGGTGTCGTGGATCACGAAGCCTTCACTGGCCGCCAGGTCGTCGAGCAAGGTGCGCAGCAGGTCGAGGTAGGCGCGGTAACTTTTTTCGTGGGACTGGCTGACGTCGTCCGAATGGCGGATCAGGCTCCAGAACACCACCCACACGCCCAGCAGCTTGGGGTCCATGACCCTGGGGGAAAACGAGCCGACGAGAAAGGTGTCCATTTTCTGCGCGGGCGTACCGGCCTGTTGGATTTCCTGGTGCAGGGCAGTGGTCAGCTCGCTGGCGAGTTTGTGGTAGGTGTCGGCGATCAACGCGTCGATGCTGCCGAAATGATGATTGAGCAGGCCGACGGACACCCCGGCCTCGGTGGCGATGCGGCGCACGGAGATGCCCGCGTGACCGTCACGGGCGAGGCAGCGCAGGGTGGCGGCCACCAGCAGTTCACGGCGTTCGTCGGGTTCAACGCGACGGTATTTGGGGGAGTCGGTAGTCACATCGAAATCCTTGGTTACGTTGTTTCGGAGCTTAGTTGAGCGTCTGTTCAATAGCCAGCGTTCGCAGCAGTGGTTGGCACGGGTTTCAAGGGGAGGGCAAGGAAATGGTTCAGGATGTCTCGTTCGATGTTCACAACAATAACGGCGATCCGGTGCGTGTCGGTGCCTGGCGCTTCAGCGGCAATGGCAGCGGCCCCATCGTGCATTTGCAGGCAGGGGTGCATGCCGATGAAATCGCCGGCATGCTCGTGCTGCACCTGCTGATGCAACGCCTGCAAGTCGCCCAGGAGCAGGGCCGGCTCAATGGCCAGGTGACGGTGGTGCCCCAGGCCAATCCACTGGGTATCGGCCAGTTTCGCCAAGGGCGCATTCTCGGTCGTTTTCATGACGCCACCGGGCACAATTTCAATCGCGGGTTCGACCAGTCGACCGCCATGGCCCAGCCATCGACCAATGTGCAGCACTGGCAAAAAAGCCTGGTGCAACTGGCCGCCAGCGCGCAGGTGGTGCTGGACCTGCACACCGATGACGAAGCCTTGCCGTACCTCTACGTCCATCGCCGCTTCGCGTTGCAGGGGCGGCAATTGGCGGCGGCGATGAAGATGGAGCTGGCGATCATCTGGGATGACGGTGGCGACGGCTCATTCGAAGAAACCATCATTGCTCCCTGGCTGCACGACGGTGTCAGCGACCGGCACATGGCCGCGACCCTGGAATTGCGCGGGCAGGGCGACGTCAACGACCACTTCGCCGAACAGGACGCCCAGGGGCTCTACACCTGGCTCTGCCATTGCGGGGTTATCGATGGACCGTCGACGCTCGCCGACTGGCCTGTCGAGGTGAGGGACATGGCGCAGATGGAAACCCTGCTCGCGCCGAAGCCGGGCGTACTGATTTTTGAAAAGGAGCTCGGGGATTTTGTTGAAGAGGGCCAGTGCTTCGCCCGTATCCTCGGCCGACCGGGTGATCCGTCTTCCGAAGTGGTGCTCTGCGCTGAACAGGCTGGACGGATGGTGACGCGTTACCGCGATCGCCTGGTGTCCCAGGGCATGGTAGTGGCCAAGTTCACCGGCAGCCACGTTTCGCGCAACTGGAAGGGTGGGTTGCTCGACCCCAATTGAGGTCGAGCAATCCGGGGGCTAGAACGAGCAGACAGCGCCCTGGAACTCCACACGACCAAATTGCGCATTGTCGTCCAATGGCGTGATGGCAAGCAGTTGATCGAGACGGATCTCCTGCTGGCCGTCGGCGTTTTCAACGCAGAAAAACTCTTCCTTGTCGCTGGACGTGCGCGTGGTCAGCCCCTTGGCGGTGAGGCTCGCGCCGTCGATCAGCTCGATGTGTAACTGGTAACCACGCAGGCAGGCGATTTCCAGGTAGTCGTGTAGATCACAATCCAGGGGCTGATACTCATTCATGGCGTTACTCCGGGCAACCTTGCAGTTTGATGATGCATCGAAGTGTAGACAACTGCAGTCTCGGCTGCGTCCGCTGCGTCCGCTGCGTCCGCTGCGTCCGCTGGGCCCGCTGGAGACCGAGCTGATCTGTCGGGTTACCCGAAACAACATCAGGCCAGTCCGCGCAACTTGTCCGATCAGGATCTCATGATGTCTGTTAGGGATCTTATGATCACCGGGCAATCTCGCTAGTATCGCCTCGTGCAAAACAACCGGTGACGGCTTTGGCAGTGTCGAAAAACGATACTTCGCCAAACGTGCAGTTGCACCTTGAAAAAGGCCGCCGGGTTTTGCCTGACCGTCTCGCTCATGAATAAAAATAAAAGAGAGTCCCTATGCGAAATTGCACGCTGGTCAATGCCACGGCTGTTGGCGCTTCTTTCAATCTATTGCTCTTGAGCGCCTCGCTCATTCCCCCTTCGGCGTCTGCCGAGGGGTTCATCGAAGATGCGCACGTGAGCGCCAACTTGAGAAACTACTACATCAACCGCAACTTCACCGAGAGCGCCTACCCTCAGGCCAAGGCGCAGGAGTGGACCCAGAGTGTGATCATGGACGCCCGCTCCGGATTCACCCCGGGTATCGTCGGTTTCGGTGTCGATGCACTGGGCCTCTACTCGCAGAAGCTCGACGGGGGCAAGGGCACGACCAATACCCAACTGCTGCCGGTGCACGGTGACGGACGGCCTGCGGATGACTTCGGTCGCGTGGCGGTTGCGGCCAAAATACGCTTTGCCAAGACCCAGGCGCGTATCGGCGAGTGGGTGGTGACGCTGCCGGTCATTCGTTCTGACGACGGGCGCTCGCTTCCACAAACTTTCCGTGGCGCGCAGATCACCTCCAAAGATCTGGACGACTTCACGTTTTATGGCGGTCAGTTTCGCGGCAACAGTCCGCGCAATGACGCGAGCATGGAAAGGATGTCGATGTTCAATCGACCGGACGTGACCTCGGATCGCTTCAATTTTTCCGGGGTGGAATACGCCTTCAATGACAAGCAGACCCAGGTCGGTGCCTGGTACGCGCAGTTGGAAGATATCTACCATCAGCGCTATTTCAACTTGACGCACTCCCAACCTTTGGGGCAATGGGTGTTGGGCGCAAATCTGGGCTACTTCAGCGGCGAGGACGACGGGAAGAAACTGGCCGGCGATCTCGACAACAAGACTTGGTCAGCCTTGTTGTTCGCGCGTTATCAGGCCAGCACGTTTTACCTGGGGTTGCAGAAGGTGGAGGGTGATAACTGGATGCGCCTCAATGGCACCAGTGGCGCGACGCTGGCGAACGACAGCTTCAGCAACAGTTACGATTTTGCCAACGAGCGATCCTGGCAGGTGCGCCATGACTTTGATTTCGCCGCACTGGGTGTTCCGGGGCTGACCGTGATGAACCGCTACATCAACGGTTCGGATGTGCATTCCGCGGGTGTCACTGATGGCAAGGAGTGGGGGCGCGAAACGGAATTTACCTATGTGGTACAGAGTGGAGCGCTCAGGAACCTGTCCCTTCGCTGGCGCAATTCGGTGATCAAGCGTGATTTCAGCCTGGCGGACTTCAACGAAAACCGCCTCATCGTCAGCTACCCGCTGTCCATCCTCTGAGCTTGATACGTTGATGGTCGACTGCGTCGACCATCAACTTCACCCCTGGCGGTAGTCTTTCGTGGTTTTGCCGGTCCAGCGCTTGAACGCTCGACGGAAGTTGGTCGGCTCGGAAAAACCCAGCAGCAGCGCAATATCGTCGGTGCTCATAATGGTGGTCTTCAGGTACTCGATCGCCAGCGAGCAACGCACGTCATCGGTAATCGCCACAAATGAAGTGCCTTCGTCCTGCAATTTGCGACGCAGGCTGCGGGTGGTCATGTGCAACTTCTCGGCCACCGTTTCCATGTCCGGAAATGCCCCGGGGGTTTGCATCATCATCTGGTACACCTCGCCCGAAATCCCCGACGACACCTTTGCCTGGCCGATCAGACGGTCGCAGGTTTCCTGTAGAACGGTGGCCGTCAGACGGTGGGCCAGGTGGGGTTTGTGATCCAGGATCGAGCTGTCGTAATGCAATTCGCATTGGGGGTGATCGAAAATGCACGGGCAGCCCAGGTATTGCTCGTAGATATCGGCGTGGGGTGGCGCCGGGTAGGCAAAGCACGCCTTGGTGGGCGGACAGGTCTGGCCAAACACGTCCTGCAGGTGTGTGACGTGCTGGGTAAATTGTTGCTCGATCAGGAACCGCTTGATCTCCATCGAAGGCACCGGATTGGACGCGTCAGGGAAGGTCCAGACGGCCTCGCTCTCATATTCGTGCCATTCAATCGTCAGCGTTGGGGTGGCAAGCGAGTGGTATTTCACGCCGAGCCTGAAGTAGTCGCGCAATGACAGGCAGGACATCAAGGCGTACCCGTACATGCCATAGGCCGACAGATGCAGGCGCGAGCCGGTCTTGAACGGGGTGGCGGGGTCCTTGGACAGTGTCACCGCATTGCTGCAGACCGCTGCGTATTGCCTGACCGAAGTGAGCGCCGTTGCGTCGTAGATCGCTTCTTCGTCCACACCGCTGCCCTTGAGGCTGTCCGCCGGTGCGATGCCTTGTTCACTCAAGACTTCCACCAGTGCCGCGATCTTGTAGGGCGCGTAGATACGTTCGTTGAACAGCGGCGTTTTCGGCGGCATGGGCCGGCTCCTGAAGGTGTCCCTTAGGGATTCATTGATGTCCGTTAAGGATCTTACTAAGCCGTGGGAAATTCAATAAGCTCGTTTGCAAATGCAGTGGCGACAGTTCGGGCCTGTTCCCGGCGCACCTGCCCAACCAATAACAAGATCGGGTTACCCATGAGTTCAGTCAGCCGCAAAGTCATCATTTCCTGCGCGATCACCGGTGCGACGCATACACCGTCGATGTCCGACTATCTGCCGCTCACTCCGGCGGACATCGAACGGCAGTCGATCGAGGCGGCCGAGGCCGGTGCGGCGGTGCTGCACTTGCATGCCCGCGACCCTCTGGACGGTCGTCCGACCCCGGACCCGGCGGTGTTCAGCCAGTTCGTGCCGGCCATTGCGCAAGCCACCGACGCCATCATCAACATCACCACCGGCGGCAGCACCCGTATGACGCTGGCGCAACGGCTCGCGTACCCGTTGCTCGCCAAGCCGGAGCTGTGCTCGTTGAACATGGGGTCGATGAACTTTTCGATCCATCCCATCGCCGGCAAGATTTCCAGTTGGCGGCACAGCTGGAAAAGGAACACATCGAAGGCATGGAAGACGTTGTGTTCAAGAACACCTTCAAGGACATCCGCAACATCATGCTGGAGCTTGGCGAGTACGGCACCCGGTTCGAATTCGAGTGCTATGACGTCGGCCACCTGTACAACCTGGCGTACTTCGTGGAGCAGGGCCTGGTCAAGCCGCCGTTCTTCATCCAGTCGTGCTTCGGCATCCTCGGCGGCCTGGGCGCCGACCCGGAAAACATGAGCATCATGCGTGCTACTGCGGACCGCCTGTTCGGTCGGGAAAACTACCAGTTCTCCATCCTCGGTGCCGGTCGCCATCAGCTGTCGTTCGTGACCATGGGTGCGATCATGGGCGGCCACGTGCGGGTGGGGCTGGAAGACAGTATCTATCTGGCCAAAGGGGTGAAAGCCCGAACCAACGCCGAACAGGTGCGCAAGGTTCGCCACATTCTTGAAGAGCTGTCGTTCGAGATCGCAACGCCGGCAGAGGCGCGAGAGATGCTCGGTCTCAAGGGCAAAGACAAGGTCCAGCTGTAAACACGGCGTTTGAACCGTTAAAACAATAACAAGAAGAGGCTTCTCCATGACAATCATGCCAAGCACCAATGATTTGCATTGGCTTGCCACCCGGCGAGCAATGGCGCGACTCATCCCATTGATGTGTGCCATTTACTTCATGTCGTACCTGGACCGTACCAATGTCGCACTGGCCAAGGCTGCGTTGAACGCCGACCTCGGCATCAGTGCCGCTGCCTACGGTCTGGGTGCGGGGATTTTCTTCCTCGGGTATGCCCTGTTGGAGGTGCCCAGCAATTTGCTCGCGCATCGCATCGGGCCACGTCGCTGGATTGCCCGGATTGCGGTGACCTGGGGCACGCTGTCCTCGGCCATGATGTTTGTGCAGGGTGAATGGTCGTTCTACTTGTTGCGGGTCCTGCTGGGCATTGCCGAGGCCGGCCTGTTTCCTGCGCTGATGTACATGGTCACGCTGTGGTTCGCGCCCAAGGATCGCGCCATTGCCATCGGCTGGATCTACCTTGCCCCGGCGCTGGCCCTGGTCATCGGCAACCCGATTGGTGGCGCACTGATGAAAATGGACGGCATCGGTGGCCTGCATGGCTGGCAGTGGATGTTTTTGCTGGAAGGTCTGCCCAGCATCATTGTGGGGGTGATCCTGTGGTTCAAGCTGCCGGAGCGTCCACGGGACGCCCGCTGGCTGACGCCGGCACAAGCGCAATCGCTGGAAACCCATGCGTTGCTGCCCGGCCATGCGAATTCGCACGAATATTCCGGCCATTGGGTCAAGGCGCTCAAGCGACCGACTACCATCCTGATCGGTTTGATTTATTTCTTGAACCAAGTAGCGTTTGTCGGGCTGGTGTTTTTCACGCCGTCGATCATTCAACAGATGCAAATTACGTCACCGCTGACCGTAGGGTTGCTGTCCAGCAGCGTCGGTTTCGGATTCCTCGCCGGGGTGCTGGTGTTGCCGCGAATCCACCGCAGGATCGCCCGGGACTGCTATTGCCTGGGGCTGTTCACCGTTGGCCTGATTGCCAGTTCGGTGGCGTTTACGCTCGTTGCTGATGCACCGGTTCGCATCGCGTTGTTTACCGCTACGGCATTCTTTGCCGGTGGGGTATTGCCGATCTACTGGGCCATCGCCATGAAACGCCTTCAAGGGATCCAGGCGGCCGCCGGCCTCGCGTTCATCAACACCATCGGTTTGCTGGGCGGTTTTGCCGGGCCGTACCTGTTCGGGATCGCCGAGAAAGCTACGGGGCTGAGTTCATCGGGTTTTTATGTGATTGTTGGCGCTGCGGTGCTGGGCTTGATCCTGGTGCCACTGCTGGCTAAAGCCATCGACAACGAAACAACGCCGGTTGCCGCCGAACTGGCCATCCAATAAGAGAGTTGCCATGAAAATTGTTGATTTGCTGACGCCGCCCGCCAACCTGAAAGTGATCATTACCGGTGGGGCGGCAGGCATTGGCGCGGTCATCGCCAGGGCCTTCCATGAAGTGGGTGCGCACGTCTATGTCTGCGATATCAATGCCGGTGCGGTCGAACGCATGAAAGTCGAGTTTCCCGGCATGCACGGCGGCGTCGTGGATGTCGGCATCAAGCAGCACGTTGACCGTGTGATGGATGAGGCAATCACGCTGCTCGGTGGTCTTGATGTGCTGGTGAACAACGCCGGAATCGCCGGCCCTACGGGTAACATCGAGTCGCTGGACAGCGATGCCTGGGAGCAGACGGTCGCGACCAACCTGAACAGTCAGTATTTCTTCCTGCGCAAAGCGGTGCCTTGGCTGAAAAAAGTCTGGCCAGAACCCGCACATCATTGCAATGTCGTCCGTGGCAGGACGGCTGGGGTATCCCTTCAGGACGCCTTACGCGTCAACCAAGTGGGCAGTGGTCGGGCTGATGAAGTCGCTGGCCAGCGAGCTGGGGCCGGACAACATTCGGGTCAATGCAATCTTGCCAGGCGTCGTGGAAGGGGAGCGCATGGATCGGGTGATCGATGCCAGGGCGCAGACGCTTGGCATCAGCTTTGAGGCGATGCGCGATCAGTACCTGGAGAAAATCTCCCTGCGCCGGATGGTCACAATGGAGGACGTTGCCGCGCTGGCGCTGTTCCTGTCCTCACGCGCGGCGGTGAACGTTACCGGGCAGGCGATCAGCGTTGATGGCAACGTCGAGTACCTGTGACCGTAAAGCGATTGTTCCCGCGCAGCCTGTAAGCGCGGGTATCAACTCCCCCAACCCTCCCGTACCGCCCGGCGAATCGCCTCCAGCAGCATCGCGAACGCCGGGTTGTCGTTGTTTTCCCGCCAGATCAGGTGCAGCTCGCTTTGCACCCCTTCGCCCAGGTCGATGTCGCGAAACACCACATTCCTGAACACCACACTGCTGGCGCAGCGCGGCACCAGGGCAAGGCCCATGCCGGCGTTGACCAGGGCCAGGATGGTCAGCGACGAGCCAAGCCATTGCACGTACTCCGGCGCCACCCGGGCGGAGCGGAGCATGCCGGTGAGCAGTTCGTTGAAGGGCGGGTAGGCGGCGTGGGAGTACATGAGAAACGGCTGCCCATCCAGGTCGCTGACCGACACCGTGTCGGCGCGGGCCAGGCGATGCTGGCTGGGCACCGCCAGCACGAACGGCTCGCGGACCAGGCATTCGGTGGCGTAACCGGGCTCCAGCAACGGTGCGCGGGCAATGCCCAGGTCGATGCGCCGTGCGCGTAACGCCTCGTGCTGCTGATAAGTGTTCATCTCCGCCAGGTCGATTTTCACCTGGGGCTGCTTGAGCCGGGCTTCGGCGATCACCTTGGGCAAAAATTCATAGACGGCGCTGCCGACGAAACTGATGTTCACCGAACCGATGTCGCCCTCGGCGAAACGGCGGGCGGTGACGGCAGCCTGTTGCGCACGCTCCAGCAGGTTCTGCGCTTCGATGAAAAACGCCCGGCCCGCCGCGGTCAGCGCCACGCTGCGGGTGCTGCGGGTGAACAGTTCGACGCCCAGGTGATGCTCCAGCAACTGAATCTGCCGGCTCAGCGGCGGCTGGGTCATGTTCAACCGTTCGGCGGCCCGGCGGAAGTTGAGTTCGGTGGCCACCGTGGTGAAGCAGCGTAGTTGGGTCAGTTCGAACATTGATCTAATCCAGGTATCAATCAAGTGCCAAGTTAGATTAGACGGGATCAATGTCGGCGTCCATGATCGAACCGTCCCTAAAAAAACAATGAATGGGAGTCGCCCCTTGAATACCCTCCAGCCCGACCCGAACGTGCTCGCCCGCGCGGCGGCCAAGGTGAAACGCCACGTGCTGCCGCTCTTCGTGGTCATGTTCATCGTCAACTACATCGACCGGGTCAACATCGGCTTCGTGCGCAGTCACCTGGAAACCGACCTGGGCATCGGCGCTGCGGCCTATGGCCTGGGTGCCGGTCTGTTCTTCATCGGTTACGCCATCTTCGAAGTCCCGTCCAACATGCTGCTGCAACGCTACGGCGCCCGCGCCTGGCTCACGCGCATCATGTTCACCTGGGGCGCGGCCGCCATGGCCATGGCCTTCGTGCGTGGCGAGACCAGCTTCTACGTGCTGCGCTTCATTCTGGGCGCGGCCGAGGCCGGGTTCTTCCCCGGCATCATCTACTACTTCACCCAATGGCTGCCGGCCACCGAGCGCGGTAAGGCCATGGCGATTTTCCTCAGTGGTTCGGCCATTGCCTCGGTGATTTCCGGCCCGGTTTCCGGCGCCTTGCTGCACGTGAGCGGGTTGAGCCTGCACGGCTGGCAGTGGATGTTCCTGATCGAGGGTTTCGCCTCGATCGTGCTCTGCGGTTTCGTCTGGTTCTGGTTGCAGTCCCATCCACGCCAGGCCAACTGGTTGAGCACTGAAGAAAAAGACGCGCTGATCGACGCCATCGCCCTGGAACAGCAGGCCCGTGAAGCCACCCAAACGGTCAAGCCGTCGATGTTCAAGCTCCTGGCGGACAGGCAGATCGCGCTGTTCTGTTTCATCTACTTTTCCATCGCCCTGACCATATACGGCGCCACGTTCTGGTTGCCAAGCATGATCAAGAAGATGGGCAACCTCGGCGACTTCCAGGTCGGCCTGTTCAACTCGATTCCCTGGATCATCTCCATCGTCGCCATGTACGGCTTCGCGGCCATGGCCTCCAAGTGGAAATACCAACAGGCCTGGGTCGCGCTGACGCTGGTGATTGCCGCCACAGGCATGTTCATGTCCACCACGGGCGGGCCGGTGTTTGCCTTCGTCGCCATCTGTTTTGCCGCGATCGGCTTCAAGGCGGCCTCAGCCCTGTTCTGGCCCATTCCCCAAGGCTACCTGGATGCGCGCATCGCCGCGGCGGTGATCGCCCTGATCAACTCCATCGGCAACCTCGGCGGCTTCGTGGCCCCGGCGACCTTCGGTTTCCTGGAGCAGAAAACCGGTTCCATCGAAGGTGGCCTCTATGGTCTGGCCGCTACATCGCTGGTGGCGGCGGTGGTGATTTTCTTCGCCCGCACGTCGCCACACACCTCTTTTCGTCACCCCGCCTTGAAACCTGAGCCAAAGGGAGCAGCCTCTTGAAAATCACCCGAGTCACCGTCACCCCCATTGCTTTCCGTGATCCGCCGCTGCTCAATGCCAGCGGGATTCACGAGCCCTTTGCACTGCGGTCGATCATCGAGATCGAGAGCGACAACGGCTACATCGGTCTGGGGGAAAGCTACGGCGACGCACCCGCGCTGGCGATCCAGCAGCAATTGCAGTCGCAATTGATCGGCCTGGACCCATTCAACCTCAATGAGCTGCGGCGCATCGTCCAGGCCACCGTGGCGGCGAACAAGCCCGCGAGCCTGGCCGGCGCCGAGCTGGCACCGGGCTCCCACGCCAGCAAAGCGGTGAGCAACGCCTATTCGGCGTTTGAAGTGGCGTTCCTGGATTTGCAGGCGCATTCGTTGAACGTGCCATTGGTGGACTTGTTGGGCGGGGCGATTCGTGACGAGATTCCGTTCAGCGCCTACCTTTTTTTCAAGTACGCCGAACATGTGAACTCACCCTACAAACCGGATAACTGGGGTGAGGCGCTGAACGAAGAACAGATCGTCGCGCAGGCCCGTCGGATGATCGAGGCCTACGGCTTCAAGAGCATCAAACTCAAGGCCGGCACGCTGCCGCCGGAGCACGAAGTGTCGTGCATCAAGGCATTGAAAAAGGCGTTCCCCGGTTATCCCTTGCGCATCGACCCGAACGGCAACTGGTCCCTGGAAACCTCCATCCGCATGGCCGAATTGCTGGGCGACGATTTGCAATATTACGAAGATCCTACCCCGGGCCTGGACGGGATGGCCGAGCTGCACAAACGCACAGGCCTGCCATTGGCGACCAACATGGTGGTCACCGATTTCGACGAGTTCCGCCGTAGCATCGCCTTGAACAGCGTACAGATCGTCCTCGCCGACCATCATTACTGGGGCGGCCTGCGCGACACCCAGGCGTTGGCGAAAATGTGCGAGACCTTTGGCCTGGGCGTCTCGATGCATTCCAACTCGCACCTGGGCATCAGCCTGATGGCGATGGCGCACGTGGCCGCGTCGGTGCCCAATCTGGACTACGCCTGCGACACCCATTACCCGTGGCAGGAACCGGACGAAGAAGTGATCAAGGGTGGCAAGTTGCCGATTGTTGATGGCTGCGTGAAGATCACCCGTGCGCCGGGCCTGGGCCTGGAGCTGGATCACGATCAACTCGGCAAGCTGCATGACCAGTACCTGACCTGCGGCATTCGCCAGCGCGACGACGTCAAACAGATGCAGCGCTACAAACCGGAGTGGAAAGCGCTCAAGCCGCGCTTCTGAGTGCGGCGAGCAAACGCTCGATCTGGGCCAGCTCCCAGGTACTGAGCAGGCTCACCGGATCGGTGCGCAGCCAGAGGTCGTGCCCGGCTTCGCGACCATCCGGGCTGCGGCAATGTTGGCAGTGGCGCAGATGTGTGCCGTCGACCTCGAGGGTCAGGTGCCAACCCTCGATGTCGACGGTCACCAGGCCGGACTCGTCGGGTGCGCTCACCCGACGCATCGGCCGAACCTCAAGCGCTGCATCGCGCAGCAGTTGATAAATCTCACGGGTGCCCAATGCCATGAATTTCCCCGAATCCCTGTAGGAGCGAGCATGCTCGCGATGGAAGTCCAGACACCGCGGGGCGTCAGGTGCCCAGCGTCATCGTTGACGACCATCGCGAGCATGCTCGCTCCTACAGGATATCTATATTCTATTAAGAAATAACCAAATAATAATTAAGAATTATTTTGTATATCAAATTTCATGCACTATCGCTGCGACCATTTTTCTGACCTCACAGCGAGTATCTCATGGCAACCCCTAACAAGACCCTTCTGGCCATAACGCTTGCAGCGGCGGTTGCGCTGCTGACCCCCGGTGCCCAGGCGGAGGGCAAGATCAGCATTGCCCAGCAATTCGGCATCGGTTACCTGATCCTGGACGTGGTGCGCGACCAGCAGCTGATCGAGAAACACGGCAAGGAACAGGGCCTGGACATCAAGGTCGATTGGAACAGCATCTCCGGTGCTACGGCGATGAACGAAGCGCTGCTCGCTGGCGCCCTGGACGTGGTGTCGGCTGGCGTGCCGCCGATGTTGACCATCTGGGACCGCACCAAGGGCAAGCAGAACGTCAAGGCGATTGCCTCGCTGGGTTCGATGCCCAATTACCTGCTGACCAACAACCCGAATGTCAAAACCCTGAAGGATTTCTCCGACAAGGACCGCATTGCCGTGCCGGCTGCCGGGGTCGGGTTCCAGTCCCGCACCTTGCAGATCGAAACGGCCAAGCAGTTCGGCAACGAGCACTACAAGAAATTCGACGACATTTCGATCAGCCTGGCCCACCCCGATGCAACGGCTGCACTGATTGCCGGTGGCTCGGAGATCAATTCGCACTTTTCCAGCCCGCCGTTCCAGTATCAGGAATTGCAGAACCCCAATGTGCACAAAGTGTTGAGTTCCTACGACGTGCTGGGTGGTCAGGCAACCTTCAACGTGTTGTACACCACGGAAAAATTCCACGACGAAAACCCGAAGACCTACAAGGCCTTCTACGACGCACTGGCTGAAGCGGAGAAGATCATCAAGGCCGACAAGTCCGCCGCCGCCAAGACCTACATCCGCGTCGAGCAGTCGAAGCTGCCGCTCGAACTGGTCGAGAAGATCGTCAATGACCCGGAAATCAACTTCACCGTCGTGCCGCAGCGCACGGGTGTCTACGCCGAGAAGCTGCAGGAGCTGGGCGTGCTGAAAAACAAGGCTGAAAGCTGGAAGGACTACTTCTTCGAAGAAGCCCACGGTGGTGCTGGCAGCTAATACGCCAGACTTCATCACTACCACCGAAGAGGGATGGCTGTTTGCCTCACGTGTGGTTATGCTCGGCAGGTTTTGCGTTTGCCAATCATTAACAACAAAGTGATGACATGAGCCCAATAGAGACGCGTGCGACGGCGCTGGCGCTGTATCCGGAAGACTCCCGCGAGGCCGCGGCTCTGCTCAAACAAGCTGTTCCCCTGATGGTGAAACACAACATCCCGCCCAATCCGGTGCATTACGCGCTGTGGTACACCTACAGCAAGGGCGAGGACACCGAGCTCAATCGTCACCTGGATCGCGTGGTCAGGGACTTCGACGGCTTTCCGCCGGAGTCGGCCACGCGGTTGTTTCGCGATTACATCATCCGTGATGAGCTGGAAGAGGCGCGCGCCGGGCAGCAACAGGCGATCAACCTGGTGGACGACATGCACCGCGACGTGTCCCGCAGCGTCGAGGGCAGTCTGGATTTCCAGAGCAGCCTGGGGCGTTGTATCGAGATGCTCGAGTCGCCGGCCAACGAACGCTTGCCGGACATCCTCAGCGAGCTGCAACACAGCACCCAACTCATGCAGACTCAACAGGAACGATTCCTGTCGCAACTGAGCACCGCGCAAAACGAGATCAAGAGCCTGCGGGACAAGCTCGAACGCGCACAACTGGCCGCGACCCTCGATGGCCTGACCGAGTTGCTCAATCGCAGCGCGTTCGCCCGCCTGCTGGATGAGGCGTTAGGTCACGGCGTTCCGGGTGTTGCGCTGGTGATGCTCGACATCGACCACTTCAAACAATTCAACGATCAATACGGCCATCCGTTGGGTGACCGCGTACTCAAGCATGTCGCGCAGGTGTTGCGCAGTTCGCTGCCGGTCCACGCCACGGCAGCGCGTTACGGCGGCGAGGAGTTCTGCGTGATTCTGGAGCACTGCCCGGACCTGGAAACGGCTGTCGTATTCGCCGAGCAGATACGCACGAAGGTGCAGTCCTTGCGCATCAAGGCCCGTGGCGACGGCAAGGTGCTCGATACCATCACCGCGTCCTTCGGCGTGGCCTTCGCGCAACCGGGCGAGCAACCGGACAACCTTCTGACCCGGGCCGATGACGCCCTGTACCAGGCCAAGCGCACAGGGCGTAATCGCGTCCATCGCTGAATACCTGACTACTGTAGGAGCGAGCATGCTCGCGATGGTCGTTAACGATAACGCTGGCTACCAGATACCCTGCGGTGCCGGTGACACCATCGCGAGCATGCTCGCTCCTACAGGAGATCTGTGTCGCTTCTTATTATGAGAAAAACTCGCGATCATCGCGATTAAAATGAGTTTGTCTCACTGCATGCCTACTACCGACAATGTGCCCATCAAACACATTGGAGTTATTTGTCATGGCTTTGGCCCATTCCCTTGGATTTCCGCGCATTGGCCGCGACCGCGAATTGAAGAAAGCACAGGAAGCCTTCTGGAAGGGTGAGCTGAGCGAAGAGGGCCTGCGCGCCGTTGGCCGTGAGCTGCGCGAGAGCCATTGGGATCTGCAGAAAAACGCCGGCATCGAGCTGCTGCCGGTCGGCGATTTCGCCTGGTACGACCAGGTCCTGACCCATTCCCTGATGTTCGGGGTGATCCCTGAGCGCTTCCGCCCAGCCAATGGCCAGGCTTCATTGCAGACCCTGTTCGGCATGGCGCGTGGTGTCAGTGACAGCTGCTGCGGTGGCGCACATGCCCAGGAAATGACCAAGTGGTTCGACACCAACTATCACTACTTGGTCCCTGAGTTCACCGCCGAGCAACCATTCCATCTGGGCTGGGAGCAGTTGTTCGAAGAAGTCGAAGAAGCCCGCGCGCTGGGTCACAACGTCAAGCCCGTGGTGATCGGCCCGCTGACTTACCTGTGGCTGGGCAAGACCAAGGGCAGTGATTTCGACAAGCTTGACCTGCTGGACCGCCTGCTGCCGCTTTACGGCCAGATCTTCCAGCGCCTGGCCGCGCAGGGCGTCGAGTGGGTTCAGATCGACGAGCCCATCCTGGTACTCGACTTGCCACAAGCGTGGAAGAACGCCTTTGAACGCGCCTACAACCTGATTCAACGCGACCCGCTGAAAAAACTCGTCGCCACCTACTTCGGCGGTCTGGAAGAAAACCTCGGCCTGGCGGCGAACCTGCCGGTCGATGGCCTGCACATCGATCTGGTCCGCGCTCCAGAGCAATACCCGACCATTCTCGATCGCCTGCCGGCCTATAAGGTGTTGTCGCTGGGTGTGGTCAACGGCCGTAACGTGTGGCGCTGCGACCTGGAAAAAGCGCTGGCCACCCTGCAACACGCCAACGAGCGTCTGGGTGATCGCCTGTGGGTGGCGCCGTCCTGCTCGCTGCTGCACAGCCCCGTGGACCTGGGGCGTGAAGACAAGCTCGATGCCGAACTGAAAAGCTGGCTGGCGTTTGCCGTACAGAAGTGTGAAGAAGTGGCGGTCCTCGCCCAGGCCGTCAACGAACCGCAGGCGCCACACGTGCTGCGTGCCTTGACCAACAGCCGATCCGTCCAGGCCAGCCGTGCCGCTTCGCCGCGTATCCACAAACCCGAGGTGCAGGCCCGTGTGGCGGCGATCACCGCCAACGATAGCCAGCGTCACTCGTCCTTCGACGGCCGTATCGGCAAACAACGCGTGCGCCTGAACCTGCCATTGTTCCCGACGACTTCCATCGGCTCGTTCCCGCAAACCTCGGCCATTCGTCTGGCTCGCCAGTCGTTCAAGCAAGGCAAGCTGACGGCAGCCGAATACACCGAAGCGATGCACAGCGAAATCCGGCATGCGGTGCAGGTGCAGGAACGCCTGGGGCTTGACGTCCTCGTGCACGGCGAAGCCGAGCGTAACGACATGGTCGAATACTTCGCCGAGCAGGTCGACGGCTACATGTTCACCCGCTTTGGCTGGGTGCAAAGCTACGGTTCGCGCTGCGTGAAACCGGCGGTGATCTTCGGCGACCTCAGCCGTCCGCAAGCCATGACCGTGGAGTGGATCCGTTACGCCCAGGGCCTGACCGACAAGGTCATGAAAGGCATGCTGACGGGCCCCGTGACCATGCTGATGTGGTCGTTCCCCCGCGAAGACGTGTCTCGCAAGGTCCAGGCGCAACAACTGGCACTGGCCCTGCGTGACGAAGTGGTGGACCTGGAAACGGCCGGCATCAAAGTCGTGCAGATCGACGAAGCCGCCTTCCGCGAAGGCTTGCCGCTGCGTCGTGCGCAATGGCAGGACTACCTGGACTGGGCCGTGGAAGCGTTCCGCCTCACCGCCAGCGGTGTACGCGACGAAACGCAGATCCACACCCACATGTGCTACAGCGAGTTCAACGACGTGATCAAGTCAATCGCGGCCATGGACGCCGACGTGATCACCATCGAAACCTCGCGTTCGGACATGGAACTGCTCGACGCCTTCGAAGCGTTCGACTACCCGAACGACATCGGTCCGGGCGTCTACGACATCCACTCGCCACGAGTCCCGGATGCCTCGGAAATGGCCAACCTCCTGCGCAAGGCTGCCCAGCGTATTCCCGCCGAGCGCTTGTGGGTCAACCCGGATTGCGGCTTGAAAACTCGCGGCTGGCCGGAAACCGAAGCGGCGCTGGTCCACATGGTCACGGCGGCGCGCCAATTGCGTAAAGAATTGGCCTGACGTTCGTAAGCACGTCCGAAACCGGAGCCCTGCATGGCGCTCCGGTTTTTTTATGGGAGTAAGGCAATTTGCTGGCCCCCAACGCCCGAAGTTACATAGAGAATCACTTTACTTTCAGGTGGTTAGGGCCAACTTTAAATGCGCAATCTATGGATTCCACTGATTTCCCTGGGCCTGGCGGGTTTCGCCGTCCAGGCCCAGGCAAGGGAGCTGCAAGCCAATGACCGCTATATGTGCAGTTGGGGCGCGGGCACCGCAGCCAAGGCTCAGGAGCTGAAGCTGGCGGGTGTTTCGTTGTATGCCGCGCGAAAAAAGCTACAAACCTACAAGTTCAGCAAACCGTGGATGCGCATGATGGCCATGGGCATTACCGAACAGACTTACGACAGCCCGACCCGCATGAAACCCGAAGCCTTGCGCCGCAGCTTCAATGAGGACTGCCTGCGCTACAAGGTGGCGCGCAAGTGATCTACAGCGCCTGGTCGATCAGCTCAAGGTAAGCGGGGCTGGCGGAGATCGAGTTGTGTCCCACGCCCGGTATCACCTTCAGCACCGCCACCCCTTGGGCGAAGTGCCGATAGAGCGCTTCTGTGCTGGAGCGGGGGATGATGTCGTCCTGTTCTGCGGCCAGCAGCAGGGTCGGGATCGAGATATGCGCGGCGTATTTCCAGGAGTCGAAGCGGTCCTTGAGCAGCCACTTCACCGGAAAGATCGGGTACTGGCGCACGGCGAGTTCTTCCAGGCTGTTGTAGGGCGTGATCAGGATCAGCCGCGCCGCCGGGCGCTGGCTGGCCAGGCGCACCGCCACCCCTGAACCGAGGCTGCGGCCGACCACTGCGACTTGCGTATGGCTGCTGTATACCCTGTCGAACAGGGTCAGGGCGTCGCGGGCAATCGCTTCTTCCGAGGGCTTGCCCGTGCTGCCGCCAAAACCGCGATAGTGCATTAAATAAAGGGCGTGGTCAGGAAACGCCTGGGAGAATTCCTCCAGGTTGCGCGATACGTCCTCTGCATTGCCACCAAAATAAATGAGCGCTTTTGGCCCATCGTGTGGTCTGACGGTCACTTGCACCTGCGCGTCGTCCACTTTCAGCGTGAGCCTCGGTGCTTGGATCGTGGCGGGCTGCGGGAAGTAGATCAGCGCACGCTGGAACACCAGCAGCGCGACACAGAGTGCCAAGTACAAACCCGCGAGGATGGCGACGAGAATTATCAGGGTGCGTGACATTCGGCTAACGTTAGTGCGTGGCATTGATTGCTCGGGGTTCTGAAATACGAATTGCCGGTACCTGTCCCTGCTCCTACAGGAATCGAGTGTAGTTGAACGTAGGGGCAAACCATGGACCACACGAATGGACTCACGCGCAGACGACTGCTCACGCTGACGGCCGGAGCCACGGCGGTGCTCACTCTCGATCCGACCTTCGCGATCACCGCGTCGTTCGAGGAAACTGGAGGCAAGAACATGCTGACCCGCGCCATTCCTTCCAGCAACGAACCCTTGCCGATGGTTGGCGTGGGCACCTATCGCGGTTTTGATGTGGCGCCTGCCGATCCCGCCTACAGACAGTTGCCTGGCGTGCTCAGTGCATTGTTCGAGAAAGGTGGCACGGTGATCGACAGCTCACCCATGTACGGCCGCGCCGAGCAGACCACGGGTGAACTGTTGTCGATTCATGAGCCGCGCTCGCCGGCCTTCCTGGCCACCAAGGTATGGACCCGGGGACGTGAGGAGGGCATCGCTCAGATGGAACAATCCTTCCGGCTACTGCAAACCGATCGCATCGACCTGATGCAAATCCACAACCTGCTGGACTGGAAAACCCACCTGCCGACCCTGCGCCAGTGGAAGGAAGAAGGGCGTATTCGCTACATCGGCATCACCCATTACACCGCTTCGGCTTACGACGAAGTTGAAGCTGTGCTCAAGGCCGAGGCGCTGGATTTTTTGCAGATCAACTACGCGCTGGACGACCGTGGAGTGGAAAAACGCATTCTGCCGCTGTGCCGGGAGCGCGGCGTTGCGGTGATCTGCAATCGGCCCTTTGGCGGCGGTAATCTGCTCGCACGTTTCAAGGGTAAACCGCTGCCGGGCTGGGCCGCCCAGGTCGGCGCCACCAGTTGGGCGCAACTGGCGCTGAAATACCTGCTGGCGCACTCGGCGGTGACCTGCGTGATTCCCGGCACCGGCAACCCGCGCTACATGGCCGACAACGCTGGCGCCGGCTTTGGCCCGATGCTGACCGGCGCGCAGCGCGAGCAGTTGATCGATATGGTGAGTTGAGCCCTGTGGGCGCGGGCTTGTCGAATCGTCGCACCGCCGCGATGGTCGTCAACGATAACGCGATAAGCCTGACGCCCCGCGACGGCCTTGAGTCCATCGCGAGCAAGCTCGCTCCTACAAGCGAGCCTGCTCGCGATGATTCCCGGTTAAACGAGATACCGCCGAAACCACGCCAACGTCCGATCCCAGGCCAGTTTTGCCGCCGCTTCGTCGTAGCGCGGGGTGGAGTCGTTGTGGAAGCCGTGGTTGGCGCCGGCGTAGATGTGCGCTTCGTAGGTCTTGTCCGCCGCTTTCAACGCCTGTTCATACGCCGGCGCACTGCGCCCCGGTCCTGGCCACCTGTGCATCCTGTTCGGCCTTGACGCCGGATACGCCGACCGCGCCTATCACCTGGCCGTCAACGACAACCGGCACGCCACCTTCCAGCGGGGTGAGCACAGGCGCCGACAGAAAGGCAAAGCGGCCGCCATTGACCATGTCTTCGAAACCCTTGGACTCGCGTCGGCCCAGCGCCGAGGTGCGGGCCTTTTCCGTGGCGATGTAGGCGCTGCTCGGCGTGGCGCCATCCAGGCGTTCCAGGGCCAGGGGATGACCGCCGTCATCGACGATCGCGATACTGACCGCCCATCCGTTGCTCTGGGCTTCATTGCGGGCGGCGGCGAGGATCTGGCTGACTTCGGCCTGTCCGAGGATGGCTTTGCTTTTCATCGTGATTCTCCATTGAACGGTGAGGGCAGGGCTGCGTCGACCAGTTCGATCCAATGCCGCACCGGCGTGCGGTTGGCGCCGTCCAGGTGCGACTGGCAGCCGATGTTGGCGGTGACAATCACGTCCGGCTGACCGCTTTCCAGGGCGTTGAGTTTGTTGTCGCGCAACTGCCGGGCCAGCACGGGTTGCGTGATTGAATAAGTGCCTGCCGAACCACAGCACAGGTGAGCATCCGGCACTTGTGTGAGGTTGAAACCCAGGCGCACCAGCGTCGCTTCCACCGCGCCGCCGAGCTTTTGCGCGTGCTGCAAGGTACAGGGACAATGGAAGGCCAAGCGCTGATCGCTGGAGACGCCGAGCGTTTCCAGCGGTTCGTCCCGCAGCACTTCCACCAGGTCGCGGGCCAGCGCGCTGATCTTTTTCGCCTTGGCCCCGTAGGCCGGGTCGTGTTCGAGCAGATGGCCGTAGTCCTTGATGAACGCGCCACAGCCACTGGCAGTTTGCACAATCGCCTCGGCGCCATTTTCGAGGTGCGGCCACCAGGCGTCGATGTTGTGCCGGGCGCGGTCCAGCCCCGCCTCCTGGGCGTCGAGGTGGTAATCCACTGCGCCGCAGCAGCCTGCCTCGCGGCAGGCAATGACGCTGATCCCCAGATTATCCAGCACGCGCGCGGTCGCCGCATTGGTGTTGGGCGACAGCCCCGGTTGCACGCAGCCCTCAAGTAACAGCACCTGTCGTGCGTGACGGTTGTGGGGTAGGGCCTTCATCGGCGCCGAACTGCGCGGCAATTTCGCCTGCAGCGTATCGGGCAACCAGGTCCGGAACACTTGGCCACTGCTGACCAGTCGCCTGAACAGCCCGGGATTGGGCACCACCCTGCGCAAGCCTTCACGCAACAACCGCTGGCCGAGCGGACGCGGCACAGCGGCATCCACCACCGCACGCCCAATGTCGAGCAAGTTGTGATAATCGACGCCGGAGGGGCAGGTGGTTTCGCAATTGCGGCACGACAGGCAACGGTCCAGATGCTCCTGGGTCTTGTGCGTGACTTCATGGCCTTCCAGCACTTGCTTGATCAGGTAGATACGCCCCCGTGGCCCATCGAGCTCGTCGCCGAGCAGTTGATAGGTCGGACAGGTGGCGTTACAGAACCCGCAATGCACGCAGGTGCGCAAGATGCTTTCGGCTTCGTCGGCGCGGGGCAGGCGGCGGGCGGTGTCGCTCAGGGTGGTCTGCATGGCTCAGAGTTCCGCGTACAGGCGTGCGGGGTTGAAGATGCCCCGTGGGTCCAGTTGCTGTTTGAGACGGCGGTGGTAGCGCAGAAGTGCCGCCGACAAAGGCTGGAAAGGACTGTCGATCAGGCCGTGGCTGTAGCAGGTGACGTGGCCGCCGACTTCTGCGACGACCTTGCGAATGAACTCCGCTTCGGCGTCCGACTTCAGCCAGCGCTGGGCGCCGCCCCAGTCGATCAATTGTCGGCCTGGAAGGGACAGTCGCGGCGTATTGTGCGGCACGGACAAACGCCACAACGGCTGAGTCTCGTCGAAGAAACGCAGCCGATGCTCATTCAGATCGGCCCAGAAAGCGGAGTCCAACCGTTCGCCGCCCAGGCGATCATGGGCTGCCGATACCGAACCTTCGCCGCCTTCAAGGCGCAGGTGCAGGCGCTGCCCGTCGTGGCAGGCAGCGCTGATGGGCAGCGGTTGCTGGCCCCATTCAGCCAGGCGCAACAAGGCGCGGTCGCTGTCCATTTCCAGGCTGATGCTCAGGGTTTGCCGAGGTTTGGGCAGGACCTTGAGCGACACTTCGGTGATCACCCCCAGGCTGCCGAAACTGCCGGCCATCAGGCGCGACAGGTCATAGCCGGCGACGTTTTTCATCACTTCGCCACCAAACCGCAGATGCTTGCCGTGCCCGGTGATCACCCGCGTACCGAGCACGAAATCGCGCACCGAACCGGCCCAGGGTCGCCGTGGCCCCGACAGCCCGCTGGCAATCATCCCGCCGACTGTGGCGTCGTCGCCAAAAGCAGGCGGTTCGCACGCGAGCATCTGCTGCGAGCCGTCCAGGATGTAGGTCAACTCGGACAGCGGTGTGCCGCAGCGGGCGGTGATCACTAATTCGGTCGGGTCATAGCTGACGACCCCGCGATGGGTGCGGGTGTCGAGCACTTCCCCGGGCACGATGCGACCCAGGAAGGCCTTGCTGTTGGAGCCCTGAATGCGCAGTGGCGTGGCGTTTTCCAGCGCCTGGTTGACTTGTTCCAGCAACGCGGCGCTGTCATCGAAAGCCTGTTCACGGTACATCAGAAACGCTCCAGCTCGGGAAAGGGCAACTGTCCGGCGTGCACATGCATGGCGCCAAACTCGGCGCAGCGGTGCAGGGTGGGAATGTTCTTGCCGGGATTGAGCAGGCCGCTGGGGTCGAACGCAGCTTTGACGCCATGGAACAGCGTCAACTCGTCGCTGTTGAACTGCGCGCACATCTGATTGATTTTCTCGCGGCCCACCCCGTGTTCACCGGTGATGCTGCCACCGACGCTCACGCACAACTCAAGGATCTTGCCGCCCAGGGCTTCTGCACGCTCCAGCTCACCCGGTTGATTGGCATCGAACAGGATCAGCGGGTGCATGTTGCCGTCGCCGGCATGGAAGACGTTGGCCACACGCAGGTCGTATTCGGCGGACAACGCCTCGATCGCCTGCAACACGCCTGGCAGTTCCCGACGCGGAATGGTGCCATCCATGCAGTAATAGTCGGGCGAGAGGCGACCCACCGCCGGGAAGGCGTTCTTGCGCCCGGCCCAGAAACGAACGCGTTCGGCCTCATCTTTGGCCTGGCGCACTTCGGTGGCGCCAGCCAACTCCAGCACCTTGCGCACACGGTCGCAATCGTCGTGGACATCGGCTTCGACGCCATCGAGTTCGCACAGTAAAATGGCCTCGGCGTCCACCGGGTAACCCGCGTGAATGAAGTCTTCGGCGGCCCGAATCGCCAGGTTGTCCATCATCTCCAGCCCACCCGGAATGATGCCGGCGGCGATGATGTCGGCCACGGCGCGGCCAGCCTTTTCCACGGAGTCGAACGCCGCCAGCAGCACCTTGGCGGTCTGCGGCTTGGGCAGCAGCTTGACCGTGACCTCGGTGATCACCCCGAGCATGCCTTCGGAACCGGTGAACAATGCCAGCAAGTCGAAACCCGGGGTGTCGAGGGCGTCAGAGCCCAGCGTCAGGTGCTCGCCTTCAACGGTAAGAATTTCGACCTTGAGCAGGTTGTGCACGGTCAGGCCGTATTTCAGGCAGTGCACGCCGCCGGCGTTTTCCGCGACGTTGCCGCCAATCGAACAGGCGATTTGCGAGGAGGGGTCCGGCGCGTAGTACAGGCCGAATGGTGCGGCCGCCTGGGAAATCGCCAGGTTGCGTACGCCCGGTTGCACCCGTGCGGTGCGCGCGGCAGGGTCGATATGCAGGATATGGTTGAAGCGCGCCATCACCAGGAGCACGCCTTTTTCCAGGGGCAGGGCACCGCCCGATAAACCCGTGCCGGCACCACGGGCGACCACCGGGACGCGCATCTCGTGGCACAGGCGCAGCACGCCTTGTACTTCATCGAGCTGGCGCGGTAGCACCACCAGCAGCGGCGTGGTGCGATAGGCCGAAAGGCCGTCGCACTCGTACGGCTTGAGCTCTTCCTGCTGATGCAACACCTGCAGCTTCGGCAGGCGGGTCTGCAGGGCCTGCAACAGGGCGGCCCTGTCGACGTCGGGCAGCGCGCCGTCGACGGCTTCATCATAGAGAATGTTCATGGCCGTTTTACTTTACTCCATTCAAATTGCCGCGAGGTCTCTGTAGGAGCGAGCACGTCGAGGCGTCGAACCGTCGCGATGGTAGTTCAGACGCCGCGGATATCCTGGCAGCCAGCGTCATCGTTGACGACCATCGCGAGCTTGCTCGCTCCTACAGGGGTTGAAGGCTCAATGCCCGCCCACCACCATCTGCGTGAACGGCGCCACATAAGCCTGCAACGTCACCAACCCACCCACCAGGATCGCCAGCACAATGGAATGGAAGAACACATAGCGCAGGATTTCCCCCTCATGGCCGTACCAGCGCGTGGCAGTGGACGCCACCACAATTGACTGGGCGTCGACCATCTTGCCCATGACCCCGCCGGAACTGTTGGCGGCGGCCATCAGCACCGGACTGAGATTCAGTTGCTCGGCAGTGACACGCTGCAAACCGCCGAACAGCACGTTGGACGCGGTGTCCGAGCCGGTCAGCGCCACCCCGAGCCAGCCCAGTAGCGTGCCGAACATGGGGTAGAAAATCCCCGTCGCCGCAAACGCCAGGCCCATGGTCGCATCCAGCCCGGAGTACCGCGTGAGGAAGCCCAGAGCGAGCATTGCCGCAATGGTGATCAACGAGTAGCGCACTACCCAGATTGTGCGCAGGTACTGACGGATCAGTTGCGGGATCGAATAGCCCATCAGCAATCCGCCAACGATGGCGGCCAGGAGAATTCCGCTGCCGGTGCTGGTGAACCAGGTGAACTTGTAGATGGCTTCTTCGGTTTTCGGTGTCGGCACCACCGGCGGCACTTTTTCGATCTGCTGGTGCAAAGTGGTGAAGGTGACGACCGGGGCGAAGATCGGGTTGGCTTCGCGCACGGGTTTGCCCTGTGGGTCGAGCTTGGCCGATTGAGTGACCGGATCGATGGCAGGGCGGGTATCGAACAGGTTCTTGAAGCCCTGGGTGCCCCAGGCGAACACGAATACCGTGAGGATGATCCACGGCATCCAGGCGCGCATCACCGCAGGTTTGGCGTCACTGGCGAAGGTCGCGGAAGGTTCAGGTTTCGCCGCGTGCTCCTCATCGATTTTCGAATTGTCCACGCGACCGGTCAGCGCCGCAGAAGTGTGCACGGTCGCCGGCTTCCAGACCTTGAGGAAGCCGGTCAGGCAGGCCATGGAAATCAGCGCGGCGATCACATCCACCAGCATCGGCCCGTGATAGTTGGACACGATGAATTGCGGCACGGCAAAACTGACCCCGGTCACCACGATGGCCGGCCAGATTTCCATCATCTTGCGCCAGCCGGCGAATGCCCAGATCAACCAGAACGGCACCAGAACCGAGAAAAACGGTAACTGACGACCGACCATCATCGACAGCTCCATCTCATCCAGGCCGGTGACCTTGGCCAAGGTAATGATCGGCGTGCCGAGGGCGCCGAACGCCACCGGTGCGGTGTTGGCGATCAACGCCAGGCCGGAGGCGGCCAGTGGCGAGAAGCCGAGGCCAATCAGAATCGCACCGGTTACCGCTACCGGCGTGCCGAACCCGGCCGCGCCTTCAAAGAACGCGCCGAAGCAGAACGCGATCAACAGCAATTGCAGCCGTCGGTCGTCGGTGATCCGGGCGAGCGAATCCTGCAGCACCTTGAACGAGCCGTTCTCGGTGGTCAGTCGATGCAGGAAAATGATATTCAGCACGATCCAGCCAATCGGCAGCAAGCCATTGGCCGCCCCGTACAGCGCTGCCGAACCCGCCATGTTGGCCGGCATGCCGAAGGCGAAGATGGCGATGACCAGTGCTGACGCGAGGGCGAGCAACGCCGCGATATGTGCTTTGATATGAAAGAAGGCAAGGGCCGCCAACATCACCACGACGGGTACGGCTGCCATGAGGGTTGAGATGACCGGGTTGCCGAACGGATCGTAAATTTGCTGCCAGACCATGTTCACCTCTGCTTTTTATTGTTGGGATTGCAGACCCCCAAAAGGGGCGGTGGCTTGTAGTATAGGTGGCATTGCGTCGCTGTCCTGTGCGCGGTAAATCGCGGATTACAGCGGTTTTTTCAAGATCAGTAGCACAGTTTTCGCGGAGGAACGCAGTGATGACCGAGCGCCATTTGCTTCACACCGAAACGCTGTCCAACGGTTGCAGCATCAAAGTCAAGACCGAAATCCTGCGCGACGGTTCACTGGGGATGTTCATCGGCGTCTACCGCCCCGATGGCGCGGCCATCGAGGAAAACGATCATCCCGCGGTGCACTTCCTCGACATGGAAGCGGCGATGGCGTGGGGGATCGAACAGGCCAAGGGCATCGGGAATGGCCAAAGAACCCTTTAAAACATTGCACGCCCCCTTGTAGGAGCAAGCTCGCTCCTACAGGTATGAAGGCAACTTCAGGCCTTGCTCGCCGCCAGATACGCCCCGAGCCGCTGCCCCATCTCTTCGCCCAACGCCTGCAAACCGCTCATCGGCCGCACCATCACTTCGAACTCGACAATCTTTCCCTGCTCGTCGAAGCGGATCATGTCGATGCCCTTGAGCGCCTTGCCGCCCACCGTGGCGCTGAACTCCAGCACCACATTCAACCCATCCGCCGTCACCAGTTCCCGGTGGTAGGCGAAATCCTGGAAGACCTTGCACACCGTGTTCAGGATCATCGAAACCACCGGCGCGCCAGGATAGGGCGAGTGCGCCATCGGCGAGCGGAACACCACCTCGGGCGCAAGCAGCGCCGGCAGGGCCTGCAAGTCACCCTGGCGGATCATCTCGTGCCATTGGCTCAACGATTGCGCGGCGTTGGGGTGCAGCTTCAGCTCGGACATCTTCAACTCCTGTTTTTGTTGTTCTGGCCGAAGACTGTAGCGCAACGCCTGCGAAGTCCTGCTTATGGGGATGTATTCAAGCGGTCGATGGTGGCCGCGTGGAGTTCACGATAGGCCGCCACCAACTGCTCCTGATTGAACGCAAGGTTGCGGCCGCTGGGGTTGGGCAGCACCCACACGGTTGCCTGCGCAAATGGCGTTGATTGTCTTCCCCATGCGACATCGCGCTGGCGGGACAGCGCGCAATACGCTGCTTTCCCGAGAAAGGCGATAAAACGTGGCGCATGCCGGGCGATCTTGCGCTCGAAGTCCACCGCTGCCGCCTGAAACTCCCCGATCGACAACTGATCCGCCCTGGCCGTTGGCCGCGCTACCACCGCCGTCAAACCGCACTGATATTGCAGAATCGTGCGGTCATCGTCCGGGCACAGCTGCTGCGGTGTGAATCCGGCCAAGTGCAACGTGCGCCAGAAGCGATTACTCCTGCCGCTGAAGTGATGCCCTTGGGCGGCGGCCTGCAGACCTGGATTGATCCCGCAGAAAACAACGGTCAGGTGATCGGCCAGGATGTCCTCAAGCGCCATGGCACATCACGTTGACCGCGTTGCGCGCCAGCTCGGTCAAATCCTCCCGGGATTTGCCGGCCCTCGCACGAATCGAAATGCTGTGCAGCAACGATGACGCCAGCACCGCCAGGGCGGCCGGGTCGGCACTTTCGGGCAGCTCGCCCTGTTCGATCGCTGAGCGCAGGCGCGTTTCCAGATCGGCATCCAGGCGGCTCAGACGATCCGACAGCACCTCACGTATCTCCGCGTCTTCCACCGCTTCAGTGGTCGCCGTGCCGATGGCGAAGCAGCCTCGAGGCTGGCCGTCACCGGAAAAATAAATCGACAGTTGCCCCTCGTAAAACTGCAGCAATGCCTGGCGCACCGTCAGTTCGGTGTCCGTCAGTGCCGCGTGCATGGCCGCCGCTGCCACTTCCCAATATTGCTCGAGTGCCTTGATGTAGAGCGCATGTTTGTCGCCAAACGCGGCATACAGGCTCGGTCGGTTCATGCCTGCTGCCGTGGCGATGCTGTCCAGGGACGCGCCGGAATAACCCGTGCTCCAGAAAACGCCCAGTGCCTGCTGCAAGGCTGTCTGCGGGTCATAGGCGCGAGGGCGGCCACGCCCTTTGCCTTCGGTCGGTTTATTTTGTGCCATGTCGTACAAAATCCTTGAGAAGGGGATCGATCTGTGGATATTCTTACACCATCGCACAAAATTAAGGAATCAGAAATTCCTTGGTTGCAGGTTTGTTGAAGCGCAGCTCGAACCGGGTGGCGCGACTACGAAACAGGTGCGGCGGGGTGATCCCCCGTTTTGCGCACGGTAAGGCTGTTTTGAGTGGGCATCCGCCCGATTTCCCGGTTAAAGGTGCATTCGATCATGACCAAGCAATTCGATATTCCAGCCACACAAAGCTATGCGCATCCCGAGCCGAACCCGAGCGATGCACCCGGCAGAAAACCTCTCAAGGAAAGCATTCGGCCACTGTTGATGGTCGGCGTTCCGGCGTTCTTCGCCGCGGTCGGCTATGCGCACTATTTGGCCGGCGAGCCCTTTGTTTCCACCGATAACGCCTACGCCCGAGTGGCGAAAGCGTCGGTCAATGCGCGGATCTCCGGGCAAGTGGTCGAAATCGCCGTCGAGGACAACCAGCTCGTGCGAAAGGGCCAGGTGCTGTTTCGCATCGACCCCAAGCCTTTGCAGATTGCGGTAGACCGCGCCGAAGCGCAGTTGAGCGTGGCACGCCTGCGCATCGACGGCCTCAAGGCCAGTTATCGCCAGCAACGGGCCGAATTGCAATCGGCCCGGGAGTCGGCGGAGTTCGATCAGAAAGAGTTCGCCCGCAAGAAGGCGTTGGTGGCTTCCGATTTTGTCTCGCGCGCGGTTTATGAGCGTGCCGACACGGACGTAAAAGTTGCACGCCAACGTATTGCCGCTGTCGAGCAACTGCTGGCCAACACCGTTGTCGCCTTGAACGGCAATCCCAACATCAATGCCGACAGCCATCCGAGTGTTCGCGAGGCGAGGGCGCAGCTCGACGAAGCGCAGTTGTACCTGTCGTACGCGACCGTGTACGCGCCCGCCGACGGTATCGTTGCCAAGGTGGACGATTTGCAGGTCGGCAATTACGTCAACAACGGTACACCGGCGTTCGCGCTGCTGTCCGATCGTGAAATCTGGATCGAGGCCAACTTCCGTGAAACCGACGTCACGCACATGCGTCCCGGTCAGGAAGCGACCATTCGCATCGACACCTATCCGGATCACCTGTTCAAAGCTCACGTCACCAGCATGAGCCCCGGCGCCGGTTCGGACTTCGCCTTGTTGCCCCCGGAGAATGCCACTGGCAACTGGGTGAAGGTGGTGCAGCGGGTGCCGGTGCGGCTGGAGCTGGATGAGGCGAGTCCGGCGCTGCCGCTGTATTCGGGCACCAGCGCCACGGTCAAGGTCGACACCGGTCATCGCACGCCCTGGTGGCATCCGCTCAAGGCGCTGTTGTCCGCCGGTGCCGAGTCATGAACGCCCGGGCGTTGAGGCTGGCCGCGTTGCTGGCGACCTACATGCAGTCGGCGAACCTGCCACTGCCGAACGCGATATTGCGGTTGATCCAGGGCAGCCTGTCGATGACCGACGATCAGGCTGGCTGGATCTTCACCGCGTATCTGGCGGCGAGCGCCATCACCATGCCCGTGGCGCAATGGTTGGCGGCGCGTTTCGGTTTGAAGCGCATGTACCTGTCGACGCTGGTGTTGTTCGCGCTGGGTTTGATTCTTGGCACGTTGGCAACGACGCCGTTGCAGTTCATCGGCGCGCGGATCATCCAGGGCCTGGCCAGCGGGGTGATCGCGCCGCTGTCGATGGCGATTGCCCTGGAGACCCTGGCGCCGGAAAAACGCATGAAGTTTGGCGCGACCTGGACCGCTGTCGTGCTGCTGGGCATCGCCAGCGGCCCGGGCATCGGCGGCTGGATCGGTGAGCATTTCGACTGGCGGTCGACGTTCTATATCAGCATTCCCCTGACGGCCTACCTCTTCATGGTGATGGCGCTGTGCCTGGAAGAGAAGAAAGCAGCCAAGGCACCAGCCTTCGATTTCTTCGGCTTTGGCACGTTCACACTGGCGTTGATCGGCCTGCAAATGGTCCTTGATCGTGGCGAACGCCTGGACTGGTTCGCCTCCACCGAGATCTGGGTGGAAGCGCTGGGCAGCGCGCTGGGCTTTTACCTGTTTGCCGTGCACCTGTTCACCCGCAAAGTGCATTTCCTCAACAAGCGCCTGTGCGCCGATCGCAACTTCGTGCTGTCGACGATCATCTTCTTCGCGGTCGGTTTTGTGCTGTTGTCGACCATGGCGCTGACGTCGCCGATGCTCGACGAGATTCTCGGCTACCCGCCGGACACCACCGGGGCGCTGACGATTCCCCGTGGTCTCGGCCTGGTGGGCGCGTTCCTGTTGATGGGGCGGGTGCCCGAACGCTTCGATCGCCGCTGGTTCATCGCGGGCGGAGTGGCCGTGGTGGTTTACGCGAATTGGCTGATGCTCGGCTATTCGCCATTGATGGACTGGTCGCCAGTGGCGGTGGCGGGCGCGATTCAGGGCATCGGTATTGGCATGCTGATGCCGGCGCTGGCCAAGGTTGCGTTCAGCACCCTCGATCCGGCGCTGCGCCCGGAGGGCACGGGCTTGTTCAACCTGTTGCGGGTGTACGGCAGCACCCTGGGAGTCGCGGTTGTACAGCTGTTCTTCTTCAACAACACCCAGGCGATGCACATGGCGCTGGCCAGTCAGGTCACGCCCTATCACGCCCTGGCATCGAGCTCTCTGCAAACGTTGGAAGGGCTGAATCACCTGATCACTCACCAGGCGGCTTTTATCGCGGTGATGGGTCAATTCAAGATTTTGCTGGTGGCGATGCTGGTGGTCAGTCCACTGGTTGCCTTTCTGCGCAAGCCGGTTGCGGCTCACTAGATTTTGTGGAGATTGCCCAATGAAATTCCCTGCACGCTTCACATCGAAGTTCATCAACACCTTTGGTGCCATGGCGGCGTTGGCGTTCCTGAGTGCCTGCACCGTTGGACCGGACTATCAAATGCAGCCGCCGAGCCAGTCGCAACATTATGACCGCCAGGCTGAGCAACGCCTTACCCGCGACGGTCATGCGCAGCAGCGTATTGGCCTGGGCCAGAGGATCAATGGCGACTGGTGGTCGGCGTTTCAATCGCCGAAGCTTGATCAGGTGGTGCGCCGTGCAATTGACGGCAACCTGGAATTGGTCGCGGCCGACGCCACCCTGCGGCAGGCCGCATCCTCTGTGGCCGCGGCGCAAGGCGCGTTGTATCCGCAAGTTGATCTGGGTGCACAGGCGGGGCGCCAACGGGTTCATAACGCGAAAGAACCGTCGATTTCCAATTTCTACGCCATCGGCCCACGGGTTGGTTTCGACCTCGATGTATTCGCAGGCAACCAGCGCCAGGTCGAACAGCAGCAGGCGTTCAGCGACTTACAGAAACATCGCTATGACGCCGCGTACCTGGCGCTGACTGGCAATGTTGCCAGCCAGGCGCTGCTGCTTGCATCGGCTAACGCGCAGATGCAGGCGGTGGAAAAGTTACTGGCCAATGACACCCGCAACCTCGCGCTTGTGCGCATGGCCCACGCCAACGGCAGCACCACGCAGATCGATGTTTCCCTGGCTGAAACCCGGCTCGCCCAGGACCGTACGCTGTTGCCACCCTTGGCGCAGCAGCGAGACGCGGCACGCCACGCGCTGGCAATTCTCACGGGCAAAGGGCCGGGTGACTGGATTGCTCCGGACTTTGACCTGGCCGAGTTTGTCTTGCCCGCCAATGTGCCTGTGAGCTTGCCTTCCGAGTTGGCCCATGACCGCCCGGACGTGTTGCAAGCCGAGGCACAGTTGCACATGGCCAGCGCTGCCATCGGTGTCGCGACCGCCAATCTGTATCCGCACGTCACGCTCTCGGCGTCATTGGCGCAAGCCGCTTCCGGCAACGGCGGCGCGGCGCTCTGGGGATTCGCGGCCGGGCTGGCCGGCCCGTTGTTCGATGGGGGCACGCTCGAGGCGCAGCGCCAGGAGGCGGTGGAGGGCTACAAGGCAACGCTCGCCGGCTACCAGCAGACCGTGATCAGTTCGTTTGGCCAGGTCGCTGACACGTTGCAGGCGATCAACCACGACGCCGAGGAAAACCGTGCGCAGGAAGAAGCGCTGCACGCTGCCCAAACCAGCTTGCAGTTGAATCAGCAAGCCTATGCCCAGGGGGAAAACAGCATTCTTCAGATACTCGAAACGGAGCGAGCCTATCAGCAGGCGTTGCTGGGCCAAATTCGCGCCAAGACTGCGCAGTACCTCGACACCGTGCAGTTGTACGTGGCGCTGGGTGGCAACGCCGTCGGTGCTTCCGAGCAACGGGTCGCCTCCGGCGAACATCACAATCTTTCGTATCAGTAACAAACAGTGGAGTAATCACATGTCTTATGAAGCGTTTCACGATGAACTTCGCGATACTCGGTTTCCTCTGGTCAACGGCTCAGGCCGGATGCCGGCCGTAGGGTTCGGCACGCTGTTCCGCGACCTGAGTGTCACCACCCAGGCCATCACCCACGCCCTGGCCGCCGGGTTTCGGCATTTCGATTGCGCCGAACGTTATCGCAATGAAGAGGCCGTCGGCGTTGCTTTCAAGCAGGCGCTCGACGGCGCAACGATTCGCCGCGAAGAACTGTTCATCACCACCAAGCTGTGGAACACCAACCACCGTCCCGAGCGGGTGCGAGCGGCGTTCGACGCCAGTTGTCGGCGTCTTCAGGTCGACTACATCGACTGCTACCTGATCCATACGCCATTTGCCTTTCAACCTGGGGACAACCAGGACCCGCGCGATGAGCAGGGCAACGTCATCTACGACGCCGGCGTGACCCTGATCGAAACATGGAGGGCGCTGGAGCAACTGGTGGACGAAGGGCGGTGCAAGGCGATCGGCCTGTCAGATATCACCCTGCCTGCGTTGCAAGACATTGTCGCCCAGGCGCGGATTAAACCCTCGGTGGTGCAAGTCGAGTCCCATCCCTATTTGCCGGAGTGGGAGTTGCTGGAGTTCTGCAAGGCGCATGGCATCATCGTCCTGGCGTTTGCTCCGCTGGGCCACGGCATGCAACCCAATGTCCTGGAGGATGAGGTCATCACTGGCATTGCCCGACACGTACGGAAAACCCCGGCACAAGTGGCGCTCGCCTGGGCGGTGCAGCGTGGCACGGCGTTTTTGACCACGTCGGCGACACCGAGCCATATTCGTGAGAACGTTGATCTGTCCACCTTGCCACAGCGGGCGATGCTGGAAATCAAGGAGGACATCACCACGCGGATACGCTTCAATTCGGTAGTGGAAACCGGCGTTCCGGGATTTATCCCACGCAAGCAATAATCGGAGGCGAGCAGGGCGGCCTTCTGAAGGTCGTCCTTTTTCATTCTCCCGCGAGGCAAGCGATGGACATTTTCCAGACCATGCGTTTTTTCGTTGCCGTCGCGCAAAGCGGCAGCTTCACGGCGGCGGCGCAGGTCCTCGACACCACCACGACCAACGTGTCCAAGGCAATCACCGGCCTGGAAGCCAGGCTGCAAACGCGCCTGATCAATCGGACTACCCGACGCCTGGCGTTGACCGAAGCCGGGGTCCGCTACCTGCAACGCTGTGAGGTTATTCTCGATCAGGTGCGCGAAGCCGATGACGAAGCCGGCACGGCGCATACCACGCCGATGGGCCGGCTGAAGATTCATGCGATGTCGGCCATCGGCAATCACTATGTGATCGATGCCATCGCTCAATACCGCGAGACACATCCGACGGTGATGTTCGACCTTGCCCTGACCAATCGCATACCCGATTTGCTGGAGGAAGGCTACGACATGTCGATCGTGCTGGCCCGGGACTTGCCCGATTCGGGCTTCGTTGCGCAACGGCTGGGAACGACCTACAGCATCCTCTGCGCCTCACCCGATTACCTGCGCAAACGGGGCTGTCCCCAATCGCCGCAAGCACTGGCGGGGCACGATTGTCTGAGGATCGTGAACACGGTCATGCCGGTGGACAGCTGGATGTTCGAAGGGCCCGAGGGCATGGAAACCGTGAACCTGGCGGACTCGCCTTTTCACGTCAATACCGCCGACGCGATGACGGTGGCCATCAGTCACGGGATGGGCATCGGGATTCAGCCGATTGCTTCTGCGGTCGCAGGCTTGAAGGCGGGAACGTTGGTGCGGGTATTACCGCAGTATCACTTCGAGGAGTTCAACCTGTACGCGATTTACCCGTCGCGCAAGTTCGTTGATGCGAAAATCAGAACCTGGGTGGAGTTTCTCAAGGGCTGCATGCCCCTGTTGCTGGCGGCGGATGAACAGGTTGTGGGTGCATCAGGTTAACGTCTTGCGGCAAGCGGCAGGCATGGAGTGTCGACCCTCCAGCATCCGCACGTTGATCAACCGGCCGAGCAGCCCGTGCCCATCACTTGATACTTCAGGATGTGGCGTTTGCCCTGCGAGTCCTCGTAGGTCATCTGCGCCGGGACGGGAGCACACTCGTTGGCGATTTCCGAGACGCTGATGACCTTCTGTATGTCGAGTTTCATACCGTAGTGGTAAGTCTCGGCCGAGGCCGGATGACCCTCAGTTTGAGTGGAATCATCAGCGGAAAATGCCGGCGCGGCAGCGGCGGCGAATGCAACCAACATCAATGCTTTGAACACGTTCATGGTCTTGACCCTCGATCGATTTCAGTGAATTTCCCAGGAGCGCTGTGCTCTGAAGCATTGGCTCTTGGGGTGAAATCGATGCTAGGGGGTTACCTCGTTTGCAAACAGCGCCCCGCTGGACAAACACTGTTGCCGAAATCAACAAGTATCCGCAGGGGGGCAGACCCCTACATTTTCATGAAGGGGTTCTGGCTGCCTGCAACAGCTCGGCAAAGTCGTCCTTATCAATGGGGCGGCTCATGAAGTAACCCTGCACTTCATGGCATTCATCCCTGCCGAGGATCTCCAGTTGCTCCTCGGTTTCCACGCCTTCAGCGGTCACCGTCAAGCCCATGGCCTTGCCCAGACCGATGATCGCCTGCACTACGGCCCGGTCATTGCTGCCGTTGCTCATCGACGCAATGAAGCGTTTGTCGATCTTGATGCCGTCGAAAGGGTAGGCGCGCAAGTAACCCAGGGACGAGTACCCGGTACCGAAGTCATCCATGTTCAGACGCACGCCCAGCTCCTTCAGCGCGACCATGGTCGCCAATGCGCCATCGGTGTCGTTGAGCATGACGTTTTCGGTGATCTCCAGTTCCAGGCGACTGGCCGGGAATCGGGTGGCGACCAGTACCTCGCGCACATCCTCGACCACATCACTGCGAGCGAATTGTGCCGGCGACAGGTTGACCGACAGCAACAATTCACTTGGCCAAGTCAGGGCGGTCTCACAGGCTTCGCGCAACACCCAGCGACCCAGCGGAACGATCAGGTCGGTCTGTTCGGCCAGCGAAATGAAGCGGTCCGGACCGAGCAGGCCTTCGGTCGGGTGCTGCCAGCGTACCAGCGCTTCCACCGAGACGATCTGCTTGCCGTCCACCTTGTACCTGGGTTGGTAATGCAATACCAACTCGTTGTTGCCGATGGCCTGGCGCAGATCGGTTTCCAATTGCCGACGCTGATGGATCTGCTCGCTCATGTGGGCTTCAAAGTAACTCCAGGTATTCTTGCCCTGCGCCTTGGATTGATACAGGGCGATGTCCGCGCAGCGCAGCAACTCGGCGGGCACATGACCCTGACGCCGGCTTAAAGCGATGCCCAGGCTGGCGCCGACATGCAGGGAGTGGTGTTCGTAGGGGATCGGCTCATGCAAGCTGGCCACCAGTCGGGCGCAGAACTTGTCGACCTCTGCGTGACTGTCCACGCCGTGCAACACCACGACAAATTCGTCGCCACCGAGCCTGGCCACGATGTCGTGGTCACGGGTGCACTCGCGCAGACGTACGCCGATTTCCTGTAAAACCGCGTCGCCGGCGGGGTGTCCCAATGAATCGTTGATGGGCTTGAAATTGTCCAGGTCGATCATCAATACGGTCAGCGGTGCAGCCTGGTCCTTAAGGTGCAGGGCTTCTTCAAGATAACGTGCGAGCTTATTGCGATTGGGCAGGCCGGTCAGCGCGTCGTGCAGGGACAGATGCTGAATCTGGGCATGCGCGGCGACTTCATCGGTGATATCGCTGGCGGTTCCCCGGTAGCCAATGACGGTATTGCGGTCAATGATCGGCCGTGCCGACACTCGGCAAAAACGCTGCTGTCCCAGATGATCCCGGTACAGGCAGCGCAGATCGCTGGTGTCGGTTTCTTCTTTCAATTTGCTCAACCACAAGCTCAGTGGGGTGGTGTCGCAGAACAGCAGCTTTTCGAGGTTTTGCCCCAGCCATTGTTCTCTGGGGAAGCCAGTCACCGCGCTGAATCGTTCGGAGAGGTAGGTGATCGACTGGCCGATGTCGACTTCCCAGATCCAGTCCGATGCCGCTTCAGCCACCGCGCGAAAGCGCTCTTCACTGGCTTCCAGCGCGTTATTGGCACTTTCCAATGCCCGATTGGAGGTCTGCAACTGCTCGTAGCTGGAGTCGACGTAATGTGATGAGCGCAGCGCATGTCGAAAGAAATAGGCGGTCAGCAACATCAGCACCACAAAGGCGCCACCCAATGGCGGGAGCAGAGACCACAGCAGATGGCGGCCGGGTCGCTCCAGTTCGGCGATCAGGCTGTACCCCGTGCTGTCCAATGGCACATTGGGCTGCTCGGGTGTGAGCGTCGTATCCTGGATCAGGTTCAGGTTGTGCAGCCCGTAGCTGCTGCCCATTTTGCGAAGTTTGGTCGGGGTCAACTGATCGACGAACACCAGGACCGAAGCGTCCATGCGATCGCCCAACGGCCGCTCGTCATTGGGGATCACCGCTGCGAATGTCACCAGCGCGGGCCAGCCTTCGAACAGCGTGAAAGTATTGATGGGTTTGCTCAGGTCCGGAAGGTTACGGATCTGTTCGATCAGCTTGTCCGCACTGGTGTGCAGGTACTCGGAGATCTGTGCGTTGACCCATTGCCCGCGCACTACCGCATATTGCGTGCCTTGGCGATTGATGACGAAAACGCCCTCATACCCATCGGTGGTGAATAACGTTTTGCCCATGTTTTGGTCAACGTAGGCCCAGTCGGTGTCGACGACCCCATTCAAGTGGTCGTAGGCCGTGGTCCAGTAGGCATAGCTGGTGATGTAGTTTTTGGATGTGGTGATTCTGTTTTCCAGTGCGCGCGCAGCGTAGAACCGCGTCTTGGCAATATCCTGCGCGTCGAGCTGGCGAGCGATGCTGAATAGCGCGCCGAAGGCCACGCAAACACCGGCCAGGAACAACAGGCCGATGGCGAGAGCGAGTTTCTGCGTGATGTTTTTTTGCCGGGTAGGCGCATGGGGAGTGGGTGCGGTGGGCGGCATCGTCCTCGTCCTTGATTCGTTGTCTCATCATCTAGAGGGGCGGTGAGCGTCGATGTTCCCTGAGAGTCAGCGAGAGCCGGCAACTCGCGTTTTTTGGCGTGTGATACAGCTTGAAGAATCGAATCGATCTAAAGATCGGCCTTCACGGCTGCGTGTATGGGCTAATCTTGCAGATGTAGGTGAAGACGCAGACTGATGCGCAAGCGGATGGCAAGGACACGTGGGGCGCGTCCCGAAGGGTACACGGTTAGAAAGATCTCCGCGCTGAGATCCAGCCCTTATGCCGTGTGAAGCACCTGAGCACATTGCCTGGTGTGAGAGGCCTGAGAAACCTTGTAAGCCGGAGACCAGCACCGGCCACCTACTTAAACCAAAGCCCGCCTTGTGCGGGCTTTGACGTTTTTGTGCGTACTTCCCAAGTGTATTCCTTCCCCTGTGGGAGCGGGCTTGCCCGCGATGGGGGCACTACAGTCAACCTCTTCATTGACTGATCAGCCGCCATCGCGGGCAAGCCCGCTCCCACAGTGATTCCATTACCAAGGACATCCTTTTTGGCCATATCGATCCCCTTTTGGCCGACCTCGCACTATGAAACCCCACACCCCGTCAGCAAGAATCGAAGCCACATCGCTGTCGCTGCACGTTCGCCAAACCACAACTAGAATCCTGTTTTCATTGCCTTGGGGCAATTTCAAGACCTGCCGTGTACAGAACATAAAAACCAACGCGACACACTTGGGGAATTCTTCATGGTCACGATGAAACGCATACTGGGCGCCACTGTTTGTGGGCTGACGCTACTGGCCAGCGCCGTGCAGGCCAAGGATCAGGAACTGCGGGTTTACAACTGGGCGGACTACATCCTGCCGTCGGTCCCCAAGGATTTCGCCCAGAAAACCGGGATCAAAGTGACCTGGGACACCTTCGACACCAACGAAGCGCTGGAAGCCAAGTTACTGACCGGCAACTCCGGCTACGACCTGGTGGTGCCATCCAACCAGTTCATCGAAACCCAGATCAAAGCGGGTGTCTTCCAGAAACTGGACAAGTCCAAGCTGCCGAACTGGTCCCACCAGGATCCGGCGTTGCTCGCGCTGCTGGACAAGAACGACCCGGGCAACCAGTACGGTGTGCCCTACATGTACGGCACCGTGCTGATCGGCTTCAACCCGGCCAAGGTCAAGGCGGCGCTGGGTGACAACGCGCCAGTGGATAGCTGGGACCTGGTGTTCAAGCCCGAATACATGGAAAAGCTGAAATCCTGCGGCGTGGCCATGCTCGATTCGCCGTCGGAGATCCTGCCGATTGCCTTGCAGTACCTGGGCCTGGACCCCAACAGCCAGAAGCCTGAAGACTACGAAAAAGCCAAGGAATTGCTGATGAAGGTGCGCCCGTACGTCACCTACTTCAACTCCGCCAAGTACATGACCGACATTGCCAACGGTGACATCTGCGTCGCCATCGGTTACTCCGGCAGCTTCTACCAGTTTGGCAACCGCGCCAAGGAAGCCGGCAACGGCGTGGTGGTCGACTGGCGGTTGCCGAAGAGTGGGGCGCCGATCTGGTTCGACACCTTCGCCATTCCGAAAAGTGCGAAGAACGTCGAAGAAGCCCACGCGTTTCTCAACAACCTGATGGACCCGAAAGTCATCGCGCCGATCAGCGATTTCCTTGGCTACCCCAACGCCAACAAGGATTCGCTGCCGCTGATCAACAAGGAAATCACCGGCAATCCGAACCTCACGCCGACACCTGAGGCGTTGAAAACCCTGTACGTCGTGCAGCCGCTACCGCAGAAAATGGAGCGGGTACGGACGCGGGTCTGGACCAGTATCAAGTCGGATAAATAACAAACAACCCACGCCGCCCCCTGTAGGAGCGAGCATGCTCGCTCCTACAGGTTCATGTCATATTTTCGCCAACGCCTGCGCCAGGTCGGCGCGTAAATCCTCCACATCCTCAACCCCCACCGACATCCGCACCAACCCATCGCCAATGCCCAATTGCGCACGCGTCTCGGCGGGGATGGTGGCGTGGGTCATGATGGCCGGGTGTTCGATCAGGCTCTCCACGCCGCCCAGGCTTTCGGCCAGGGCAAAGATCTGCACGTTTTCCAGGAAGCGCCGCGCGCCCGCCAGATCGGTGTTCAGGTCAATGGAAATCATTCCGCCAAAACCGCGCATCTGCCGTTTCGCCAGTTCATGCTGCGGGTGTGACGGCAGGCCAGGATAATAGACACGCGCCACCTGGGGCTGGCTTTCCAGCCATTGCGCCAGCTCCAGCGCATTGCTGCAATGACGCTCCATGCGCAGCGCCAGGGTCTTCACCCCGCGCAAGGTCAGGAACGCGTCGAACGGGCCCGAGATCGCGCCAATCGAGTTTTGCAGAAAGCCCAGGCGTTCGGCCAGTTCGGGGTTGTTGCCCACCACCGCAATGCCGCCGATCACATCGGAGTGGCCGTTGAGGTATTTGGTGGTCGAGTGCAGCACGATGTCGAAACCCAACTCCAGCGGGCGCTGGATCCACGGGCTGGCGAAGGTGTTGTCGGCCACGCAGATAATGCCGCGTGCGCGGCAGAGACGGGCGACGGCGGCGAGGTCGGTCAGGCTGAGCAGCGGATTGCTCGGCGTCTCGACCCAGACCATGCGTGTGTCGTCCTGCAACGCGGCCTCGAAGTTCGACAGGTTGGTCAGGTCGACGAAACTGAAACGGTGCCCGGCGCTGCGCTTGCGGACCTTGTCGAACAGACGGAAGGTGCCGCCATACAGGTCGTTGCCGGAAACGATGTGCGAGCCGGCGTCCAGAAGCTCCAGCACCGTGGAAATCGACGCCAGCCCGGAGGCGAAGGCGAAGGCCTGGGTGCCGCCCTCAAGGTCAGCAACGCAACGCTCCAGGGCAAAACGCGTCGGGTTGTGCGAGCGACCGTAATCGAAGCCCTTGTGCACGCCGGGGCTGTCTTGCAGGTAGGTGGAGTTGGCGTAGATGGGTGGCATCAATGCCCCGGTGGTCGGGTCTGGCGCTTGCCCGGCGTGGATCACCCGCGTGGCGAAGGCGCGTGGTGCTGCGTTCTCATCGTGTTGACTCATGCAAGGGATCTCCGCAAATGATTGAGCAGGTCGACGCGGGTGATCAGGCCATGAAAGCCTGCGGCGTCGGCGATGATCGCGACCAGGCCGCGATCGAGTTCCACCTGCAACTCGGCCAGGCTGGCGCTGGCGGGCAGGGTTTCCACTTTGTCGGTCATTGCGCTGGCCACGGTCAAGCGAAAGTGCGTGGGGTCCTCCCGCATGCCCAGCAAAATGTCGGATTCGTCGATCACCCCAACCAGTTTCCGACCGTCCGCCAGTACCGGCAACTGCGACACGTCCGCCAGGCGCATGCGCTGGAACGCGGTCAGCAGGGTGTCGTCGGGGCTGACGCTGACCACACGACCGTCCTCGAAACGCCGGGCGATCACGTCGCGCAAATCACCGTAGGGTTTGCGCTTGAGCAAGCCCTGGTCGTTCATCCATTGATCGTTGTAGACCTTGGAAAGATAACGGGTGCCCGTATCACAGACGAAGCTGACCACGCGTTTAGGCTCGGTTTGCGCGCGGCAGTAGCGTAACGCGGCGGCCAGCAGGGTGCCGGTGGACGAGCCGCCGAGAATGCCCTCGGCGCGCAAAAGTTGGCGGGCGTGATCGAAACTTTCCTCGTCGCTGATCGAGTAGGCGTGACGTACGCTGGAGAGGTCGGCGATCGAAGGTATGAAGTCCTCGCCGATGCCTTCCACCGCCCACGAACCGGGGGTGGGCATGGTGCCACTGCGGCTGTATTCGGCCATCACCGAACCCACGGGATCGGCCAGCACCATTTCCAGGTCCGGTTGTACCCGCTTGAAGAACCGGGTCAGCCCGGTCAACGTACCGGCAGAACCGACACCGACGACGATGGCATCGACGTCATGCTGGGTTTGCGCCCAGATTTCCGGTGCGGTGCTGCATTCATGCGCCAGCGGGTTGGCCGGATTGTTGAACTGGTCAGCGAAGAACGCGCCGGGAATGTCCAGGGCCAGCCGTGCGGCGACGTCCTGGTAATAATCGCGGTGGCCCTTGCCGACGTCGGAACGGGTGATGTGCACTTCGGCGCCCATGGCCTTGAGGTGTAGCACTTTCTCGGTGGACATCTTGTCCGGCACGACCAGGACCACTCGATAGCCTTTGGCACGACCGACCAGGGCCAGGCCCAATCCGGTGTTGCCGGCGGTGGCTTCGACGATGGTGCCGCCGGACTTCAACCGACCGTCGCGTTCTGCGGCGTCGATCATCGCCAAGCCGATACGGTCCTTGATCGAACCGCCGGGGTTCTGGGATTCGAGCTTGAGAAACAGCGTGCAGGGGCCGGTATCGAAGCGGCTGACACGCACCAGCGGCGTGTTGCCGATCAGTTCGAGGACGGCAGGGCGGGATTCAGTCGGCATGGGGTCAACTCCTTCGTGAACCAGGGCACTGCTTGGACCATAGGCCGCGAAGACGCCCCCCGCAACCTGGCATGGCCAACGGTCGCCCACCCGCACCGCCCCCTGTAGGAGCGAGCCTGCTCGCGATGCGGTGTGCCAGTCACCATTTGAATCGAATGACACTACGAATCGCGAGCAAGCTCGCTCCTACAGGAGAGTGCCAGCGCCAACAGGATCAACCCCAAAGCCACCCCATACGTCACCCGCATCCCATACCCAATCGCCTGCGGCGAGGCGCTGGCAACCTCGGCGGTCTGTGAGGCGAAGGCGAACACCGCGCCCATCACCGACGCTCCGGTGATCAGACCGAGGTTGCGTGACAGGCTGATCATGCCCGCGACGACGCCACGCCGGTCAGCCGTCACATCGCTCATGATCGTTGTATTGTTTGCGGTCTGGAACACGGCGTAGCCAAGGGTCAGCACCACCATCGGCACCACGTAACCCGCAATACCGACCGTCTGTGGCAACAGCGACAGCGCCAGGCAACCGAGCGCCATTGCCACCAATCCCGCCGTGGTCATGCGCTGGGCGCCGAACCGGTCGGCGACGCGCCCGGCTGGCAGTCCGGTAACCGCCGCCACGCAGGGGCCAACCGCCAACACCAATCCGGTCACCATCGGCTGCAACCCAAGACCATGGGCAAGATAGAACGGCCCGATGACCAGCGTCGTCATGATCACCGTCGCCACGAGCGTGCTCATCGCCAGGCCGCCGCTCAGCACCGGATTGCGAAACAGCGTCAGGCGAATCAGTGGCGAAGCCACCCGGGTCTGGGCGAATACAAACAAACCCAGGCCGACCGTTGCACCCAGCAGCAACGCCAGGTTCATGGCCGCAAAATGCCCCCGCCCCAAGGTTACCGCGAGCGCATAGGCGGCTAATGTCATGGCCAGCAGCGCCGTGCCGATCAGGTCGAAACCCTCGTGAACAGCCGTCGCGCGAGGGCGATCGGCGGGCAGGAAGCGATAGGCGAGAAACCAGCCCAGCGCGCCCAGGGGAACGCTGACCAGGAAGATCGCCTGCCAGCCAACCCCTTCGATCAGCAGCCCACCCAGTGATGGCCCTGTCGCGGTGCCAATCGCCGACATCGTCCCCAGCAGGCCCATCGCGCTGCCAGTTCTCTCCCTGGGCACCGTGGCGCCGACAAACGCCATTGTCAGCGCCATCATCGCCGCGGCGCCGAGACCTTGCACTGTCCTGGCCCCGATCAACCAGCCCAGCGTCGGCGCCAGGCTGCACAGGAGGGAGGCCAGGGAAAATACCGCAATGCCCGTGAGCAACAGGCGACGACGACCGACCAGGTCGCCCAGCCGGCCGGTGCTGACGATCAGCGTGGTGATGGCCAGCAGGTAGGCAAGCACCACCCACTGCACCTGCTGGAAGCTCGCATCGAACACCTGCGCCAATGTGGGCAGGCCGACGTTGGCAATGCTGGTGCCCAACGAAGACAGCAACATCGACAGCGAAAGACTGACCAATGCCCAGCGCACGGCGGGTGTTTGCGGTGCGCTGTCTGCGGTGGCGGTCGTCGACTTCATTGGGCGTCTCCTGATGGGCGATGAGTGCTATCGGAAATCTACGCCCGCGCCTAACATGGCGGAAGGCGCATGGTTTGCACTTTACTCGTGCATCCAGCGCCATCTCACTTTCAAGGGGCGAACGATGTCCACTCCCGATTTCAACTTGCTTGTGACGCTGAATGTGCTGCTGACCGAGGGCAGTGTGGCACGGGCGGCGAAACGCCTTCGGCTGAGCCCCTCGGCCATGAGCCGGGCGCTGGCCCGGCTGCGGGAAACCACCGGCGACCCATTGCTGGTGCGCGCCGGACGCGGTTTGGTGGCCACGCCGCGTGCCCAGGAGTTGCGCGAGCGGGTCGGTTTTCTGGTGCAGGAAGCCGAAGCGATGCTGCGCCCGGCGCAACAGCCGGACCTGAGCCAACTGGTGCGTACCTTCACCCTGCGCACCCGCGAAGGCTTTGTCGACAGTTTTGGCGCGGCGCTGATTGGCCGGATTGTCGAACAGGCGCCGGGCGTTCGTCTGCGTTTCGTCGGCAAGCCGGACAAGGACAGCATCGCGCTACGAGAGGGCAGTGTGGATCTGGAGACCGGCGTGGTGGGGGATTCTGCAAGCCCCGAGCTACGCACCCAGGGGTTGTTTCGTGACCGTTTTATTGGCGTGGTGCGCGCAGGGCATCCGCTCAGCAAGGGGGAGATAACGGCCCAGCGATTTGCTGCATGCGGCCACGTTGCAGTATCCCGGCGCGGTCTGGACAAGGGGTCGGTGGACGAAGCGCTGGCGCAATTGAACCTGCAACGGCACATCGTGACCTCGGTCGCAGGCTTTTCCACCGCGCTGGCGCTCGCTCGCACCACCGACTTGATCGCCACCATCCCGGCGCACTACACCGAAAGCCTGCGCACAGGCATGCACAGTTTCGAGCTGCCGATTTCGCTGCCGCCCTTTACAGTGGCGATGCTCTGGCATCCGCGCATGGACGCGGACCCTGTGCATCGCTGGTTGCGCGGCTGTGTGCGGGAGGTCTGCGGGCAGTAAACCCTGACGAACATCAGAAGGTGAACGAGCGCGACCCTTGCCTGGCCAGTTCGACATCCAGCAGATGTTCGGCCAGTACGTCGTTGAGGAAGCGAAACTGATCGTTGAGCCCGACCACTTCATTGCTGAAGTGATGGGTAGCGGCAGGCATCAGCAAGTCGTCGAATTGCTTGTTGAACACCAGCGAACGGGTTTTGCGTGAGACCACCTGTTGCGAGTAGTAGTTCTTGCCGAAGACTGGAAAGCTCACGGTGAGATTGACGATGTGGATCATTACGCGCACTCCTCGGTCAGGACGTACCACGCGAAAACACTCAGCGTGATGGCTGTCAGGGCCAGGCAGGTCAAAAGATGAATCAGCATGATGGGCCCCTCCAGTTGGGGTGTGTGTCGGGTTGAGTTCGATCCTACGCTGACGGTGGCGGGGCGGAAGGCATTCGTGGCGATTGTGAATATCGATGGGGGTGATGGTTGGGGTTTGGGCTGTTCTTGCCGGCCCCATCGCGGGCAAGCCCGCTCCCACAGGGATCTGGGTTGTTCACAAATCCATCATCCAATACAAAACACTGTGGGAGCGGGCTTGCCCGCGATGAGGCCCTCACATACACCCCAAAAACCCCAGAGCTATACTTCAACTCACCCCCTACCCACCGTGGACGCCGCGACCTTGAACCCGCGTTCGCTGTTCGTCGCCGTGCTGATCATCCTGGCCGGATGCGCCACGACTTCGCGCGCGCCACCGCCATCGCCGCCAGTGATCATTTCGCAAGGCACCTGGCAGCAAGTCGACCGGGACATTGTCGACGCCTCGCGTTCGGCGACCGAGCAGACCAAGATCTACAGCCGTGGCGCCATGGAGTACTGGCGAACCCGTGTCTATCAGTTGACCGAAGAGAACTTCATCCCCTGGTTCAGCAGCTACTGGACCCAGGAATGGCTGTCGATGAAGGTCAGTTGGTACACCATCAGCGCCCAGGGTGAGCAGGATGCCTCCGCCAGGCGCCTGGCCGACTATTTGCTTGAGGAATATCAGGAGCGTGTGCTCAACCCGGTCGCGGTTGAAATCGACCCTGACCAGATTCTTGCCCTGTCCACGGCGTTCTACGTCGACATCCTCCAGGAAGCACTGCAGAAAATCTCCCAGCGCTACGGCGTGCCCATGGCCCAGCTCAACGGGCGCCTGCAAAAAGTCCCGGCCATCGCCCTCGGCCCACCGCCCGCTCGGGACGCTTCGTTGTATCAAGTGGTGCACACCCAGCCGCTGAACACCTTGCCGGCGTACGCGGCGCTGATCGACAAGATCCACAAGGCCGGTGGCGACAAGGGCGTTGATAACACGAACACCGCGATGGCGCCGGTGGCCAGGCGCGCCAGCCAACGCATGGAAGCGGAAATGGCACCGCGTGGCGCGGCCAGTGCGGTGGCGGCGGCTGCCGGCAAGCTTGCCGGGGGGCTGATTACCGTGGGCGTAGCGGGGATTCGCGCGCTGATCCAGGCCAGCGACCGCCCCGACAGCGAAGCACTGATCCGAAGCAGCCTTGGCAACACCTTCGATAAGGCCTGGATAAAATTGGTGCAGAACCCGACGACAGGCGTGATGGCCGGGACGTTGTACATGGCAGGGCAGATCGAGGGCAATCTGGCAGGCAGTGCCGAAGTGCCGTCGGTCAGTTCGGGGGCGGCACTGTCGATTGGAGCCCGCCTGAAGCGACTAACCAGCAGTTCGACCCTCAACCCTACGCTGGAGAATGACCATGGCCTACGTTGATGGCTGCGTGATTGCAGTGCCCACCGTCAACCGCGTTAAATTCGAACAACATGCAAAAACCACCGCCGCGATCTTCAAGGAGAACGGCGCTCTGAGCATTGTCGAGTGTTGGGGCGAAGACGTGCCGGATGGCAAAGTGACGTCGTTTCCCCAGGCAGTGAAACTCAAGGCCGACGAAACCGTGGTGTTTGCGTGGATCGTCTGGCCGGACAAGGCGACCCGCGAGGCCGGCATGCAGAAAATGATGGCTGATCCGCGTATGCAGAATGACGTTAACCCGATGCCATTCGATGGTCAGCGGGTGATTTTCGGCGGCTTCGACATCCTCCTGCAGGCCTGACCGGGGGCAGGATCACTCCGGCGTCGGAGTGATCCTGCAACTCTTGCGGTTACGGATCTCGCTGTCGGTCGGGCGCACCCTGACAAATTCGAAACGCGGCTCACCTTCGCTATAGTGAACCAGCCAGCCCCATTCCAGCTCTGACTCCTTCTGTCCCGGTTGCGGTGGGTTGGCCCACCATGGCTCTTTGCTGATGATTTCTCGCATGGCCCTGTCCCGTTCATTCGGATGCTTGAACTATAACGTGCATGTCAGGAGGTGCCAGGCGTGAGCGACGAAACCCGCGAGCCGATGAAACGGCTGTTCTTTGCCTTGGGCTGCGCGCCCGAGCAGCGCAAGGCCATTGCCCGTTGGCGTGGCGAATTGCGGTTGCGTAACGGGAAACCGGTCCCGGCAGAGAATTTTCACCTGACTTTGTTGTTCCTGGGGGCGGTGGAAGTGGGGAAGATTGGCGAGATCTGCACTGCCGTGGGCAAGGTCCCGGCACCGGGCGTGTTGAGGGTGGCGCTGGATCGAGTCGATGTCTGGCGTCGTGCCGGGGCATTGGTGCTGGCGTGCGAACAGCCGCCGCCGGCGTTGTTGCGCCTGGCGTATGCGCTGGAACAGGCGATGTTGCCGTTCGGGTTGGAAGAGGCACCTAAAGAGTTCAGGCCGCACCTGACCTTGATGCGCGATTTTCGCGAACCGGTGCCTGAGTCGGCGACGCCGCCGGAGTTCTTCCTGCGGGCCGACCGGTTTGCCCTGTTCGAATCGCACAAGGGCCGTTATCGGGCGCTGGCTGAATGGCCCCTATAAAAAAAGGCGCCCGAGGAGGGCGCCCAAGCTCACCTTAACCGAGGAAGCCAGGTGAGGCCGTTCTGCAGATTGAGTGCAGCGGTGGTAAGGCGCTGCGTGAACGGAAAACATAGGGTCCTGCTGGGCTCATCGCGAGCAGGCTCGCTCCCACAGATATTGTGAGCGCCGCGAGACCCTGTAGGAGCGAGCTTGCTCGCGATAGCAATCTCAAATCGGCACTACGCCGTCGCAGGTGCGGCCTGTTTTGCGGCGGGTTGCCAGGCTTCGCTGGCGGTCTGGTCCATGGCTTCCTGGATCGCCCGCTTACGGGTGGCCTCGGCGCGGCGACCGAAATACCAGACCAGGAAGGTCACCAAAGACACCGCGAGCAGGATCAGGCTGGCCACGGCGTTGATCTCGGGCTTCACGCCCAGGCGCACCGCCGAGAACACTTCCATCGGCAGGGTGGTGGAGCCCGGGCCCGAGACGAAGCTGGCCAGCACCAGATCGTCCAGCGACAGGGCGAACGACATCATGCCGCCCGCCGCCAGGGAGGGCGCGATCATCGGAATGGTGATCAGGAAAAACACCTTGAAGGGTTTTGCCCCCAGGTCCATCGCCGCTTCTTCAATGGACAGGTCCAGCTCACGCAAGCGCGAGGACACCACCACCGCCACATAGGCGGCGCAGAACGTGGTGTGGGCGATCCAGATGGTGACGATGCCACGTTCCATTGGCCAGCCGATCAGTTGAGCCATGGCCACGAACAGCAGCAACAGCGACAGACCGGTGATCACTTCCGGCATCACCAGCGGCGCGGTGACCAGGCCACCGAACAGGGTGCGGCCCTTGAAGCGGGTGACGCGAGTCAGGACGAACGCCGCCAGTGTGCCCAGCGCCACGGCCGCCACCGCCGTGTAGCAGGCGATCTCCAGTGAGCGCAACACCGAGCCCATCAGTTGCGTGTTGTCGAGCAAACCGGTGTACCACTTCACCGACCAGCCGCCCCACACCGTCACCAGTTTCGAGGCGTTGAACGAGTAGATCACCAGGATCAACATCGGCAGGTAAATGAAGGCAAGCCCGAACACCAGCATGAACGTTGAAAAACGTGCGCGTTTCATCCCCGACCCTCCATCTCTTTGGCCTGGCTACGGTTGAACAACAGAATCGGTACGATCAGGATCAACAGCATCACCACCGCCAGGGCAGACGCCACCGGCCAGTCGCGGTTGTTGAAGAACTCCTGCCACAGCACGCGGCCGATCATCAGGGTTTCCGGGCCGCCCAGCAGTTCCGGAATCACAAACTCGCCCACCACCGGAATGAACACCAGCATGCAGCCGGCGATGATGCCGTTCTTGGCCAGTGGCACGGTGATCTTCCAGAAATTGTTGAAGTTGCTCGAGCCCAGGTCTGACGCGGCCTCCAGCAAACTGTGATCGTGCTTGACCAGGTTGGCGTAGAGCGGCAGGACCATGAACGGCAGGTAGGCGTAAACCACTCCGATATAAACGGCGGTGTTGGTATTGAGGATCTCGATCGGGTGGCTGGTCAGCCCGGTCCACATCAGGAACGCGTTGAGCAGGCCGTTGTTGCTCAGAATGCCCATCCACGCGTAGACACGTATCAGGATGGCGGTCCAGGTCGGCATCATGATCAACAGCAAGAGGACGTTTTGCGTGTCCTTGCTGGTTTTGGTGATCGCGTACGCCATCGGGAAACCGATCAACAGGCACATCAGCGTGCTGAGAAACGCCACTTTCAACGAGCCGAAGTAGGCCGAAATGTACAGTTCATCCTCGGTCAGCATCAGGTAGTTGCCGACGTTCATGAACAGTTGCAGCTTCTGTTCGGCGTAGGTGTAGATCTCGGAGTAGGGTGGGATGGCCAGCGCCGCTTCCGAGAAGCTGATCTTCATCACCAGGAAGAACGGCAACAGGAAAAACAGGCACAGCCACAAAAACGGAATGCCGATGACGATCTTGCGGCCGCTGGGCACAAAACGCATGAGTTGCTGGCGATGAGTACTCATGAGCGCAGTACCACGCCGCTGTCGTCTTCCCACCACACGTAGACCTGGTCGTCCCAGGTCGGTCGCGCGCCACGGCGTTCGGCGTTGGCCATGAACGACTGGACGATCTTGCCGCCTGGCAGCTCGACGTAGAACACCGAATGCCCGCCGAGGTAGGCGATGTCATGGACCTTGCCTGCCGACCAGTTGTAGCGGAAATCCGGCTGGGTGGTGCTGACCAACAGTTTTTCCGGGCGAATCGCGTAGGTGATCGACTTGTCTTCCACTGAAGTACTGACGCCGTGGCCGACGTAGATCTTCTGCTCCAGGTCCGGGCTGTGGATGATCGCGTGGCCTTCAAGGTCTTCCACCACGGTGCCGTCGAAGGCATTCACGTTGCCGATGAATTCACAGACCATGCGGCTGACCGGTGCTTCATAGATGTCCACCGGGCTGCCGATCTGGGCGATCCAGCCCAGGTGCATGATCGCGATGCGCTGGGCCATGGTCATGGCCTCTTCCTGGTCGTGGGTCACCATCACGCAGGTCACGCCGACGCGCTCGATGATTTCTACCAGTTCCAGCTGCATTTGCGAACGCAGCTTTTTGTCCAGAGCGCCCATCGGTTCGTCGAGCAGCAACAGCTTGGGGCGCTTGGCCAGGGAGCGGGCGAGGGCCACGCGCTGGCGCTGGCCGCCGGACAGTTGATGGGGTTTGCGCTTGGCGTATTGGGTCATGTGCACCAGGCGCAGCATCTCTTCCACACGGGCGTCGATCTCGCTGGCGGGCAAACGGTCCTGCTTGAGACCGAAGGCGATGTTCTGCGCGACCGTCATGTGCGGGAACAGGGCGTACGACTGGAACATCATGTTGATGGGCCGCTCGTACGGCGGCATGTCGGTGATGTCCACGCCGTCGAGCAGGATCCGTCCTTCGGTCGGGCGCTCGAACCCGGCGAGCATGCGCAGCAGGGTCGATTTGCCAGAACCCGAACCGCCGAGCAGGGCAAAGATTTCGCCCTGGTGAATCTCCAGGGAGACATCATCCACTGCGATGGTTTCGTCGAATTTCTTGGTGACGCGGTCGACTTTCACCAACACCTTTTTCGGTGATTGGTGACCTTCAAGGGCCTTCCTGTAAGTGCTGGAGGCGTTTGCCATGTGAAACTCCCAACAGGTCGTCGGGCCAACGCGGCCCGGCTTAATAGGTGATTGCAAACCCCAGCACCCCCTGTAGGAGCGAGCATGCTCGCGATGGATGTCCAGACACCGCGGGTATCCAGGCCGCCAGCGTTATCGTTGGCGACCATCGCGAGCATGCTCGCTCCTACAGGGGGCGGTGTTTCTCTCGGGTTTGCCTGGGTCGTACTTTTTGTTGTTGATGCGGTTTGTTATCGCCAGAAACCGGCGCGCAAAGGCACGCCCGTTCCTCACGGGGGCAGTAAAGGGTTTGGATACTTAGCGAGTCTTACGCAGCGCGGCCCGTCGCCGGCAGGCATCACCGAACGCCTGGAAAATGCTGAGGTAAGGCGGGTTCGACAGCACCTGCCATTCCGGATGCCATTGCACGCCGACGGCAAAGGTCGGGCTGTGGTCCACCGAAATCGCCTCGATCAAGCCATCTGGCGCAATCGCTTCAACCCGCAAGCCTGGCGCCAGACGGTCGATGCCCTGGCTGTGAATCGAATTGACCATGAACTCGGCTGGCAATTGCAGCTTTTCGAACACGCCACCGGGTTGCACCGTGACCGCATGCGCGGGGGCGTATTGCACCGCCAGCTCCGGGCTGTCGGCTTCGCGGTGATCGAGCATGCCAGGCAGTTCGTGCACCTTCTGGTGCAGGCTGCCGCCGAAGGCCACGTTCATTTCCTGGAAGCCTCGGCAGATGCCCAGTACCGGAACGCCGGCGGCAATCGCGGCACGCAGAAGAGGAAGGGTGGTGGCGTCCCGCGCCGGGTCGTGATCCGTGCCGGGGGCGCTGGCCGCGCCTTGATAGTGGTAGGGCTCCACGTTCGAGGGCGAGCCGGTCAACAGCAGACCGTCGAGATGGGTGAGCACTTCGGTGATTTCCGTCAGTTCACCCAGGGAAGGAATGACCACTGGCATCCCCAATGCGGCAACACTGACAGCACGCAGGTATTTGTCGCCGCTGATGTGGTAGGGGTGCAGGCCAATCTGTTTGACGCACGCAGTAACGCCGATCAATGGCTTGAATGCCATTTTTATCACCTCGAAGTTTGACACTTGAACGAGCTTTTCCGGAGCTTAGCCTTGTTGATTTTAATTGACAACTGCCATGTAAAAAATTCTAAACGCCGCACGTCGGATCCTCAGGATTTGCGCCGTGTTCCAGATCGATTTGATGTTTCTGTCCGCTGAAAAGCCCAGAAAATAAAGGGTGAAAGGGCGGGTGTTCGCTATTGACTTCACTTTGCCGTTCGGGTTGACTGGCTCGGCGAAAGTGCGGTGAACATAATAATTAACAGCTAATAGGTGCATCATGTCGGTCCCTCTGCGTGCCGTTCAACTCAACGAAGCAAACGCATTCCTTAAGAAATATCCTGAGGTTTTGTACGTCGACCTTCTGATTGCGGACATGAACGGTGTGGTGCGCGGCAAGCGCATCGAACGCACCAGTCTTCATAAGGTGTACGAAAAAGGCATCAACCTGCCGGCGTCGCTGTTTGCCCTGGATATCAATGGCTCCACGGTGGAAAGCACCGGCCTGGGCCTGGACATTGGTGACTCCGACCGGATCTGTTTTCCCATCCCCGGCACCCTCAGCATCGAGCCCTGGCAGAAGCGTCCGACCGCGCAACTGCTGATGACCATGCATGAACTGGAAGGCCAGCCATTCTTCGCCGACCCACGCGAAGTGCTGCGCCAGATCGTCAGCAAGTTCGACGACATGGGCCTGACCATCTGCGCCGCATTCGAGCTGGAGTTCTACCTGATCGACCAGGACAACGTGAACGGTCGTCCGCAGTCGCCACGCTCGCCGGTTTCGGGCAAGCGTCCGATGTCGACCCAGGTGTACCTGATCGACGACCTCGACGAATACGTCGATTGCCTGCAAGACATCCTCGAGGGCGCGAAAGAGCAGGGCATCCCCGCTGACGCCATCGTCAAGGAAAGCGCCCCGGCGCAATTCGAAGTGAACCTGCATCACGTCAACGACCCGATCAAGGCGTGCGACTACGCGGTATTGCTCAAGCGTCTGGTGAAGAACATCGCCTACGACCACGAGATGGACACCACTTTCATGGCCAAGCCGTACCCGGGCCAGGCGGGCAACGGCCTGCACGTGCACATTTCGATCCTCGACAAGGCCGGCAACAACATCTTCGCCAGCGAAGATCCGGAGCAGAACACCGCGCTGCGCCACGCCATCGGGGGTGTGTTGGAAACCCTGCCTGAGCAAATGGCGTTCCTGTGCCCGAACGTCAATTCGTACCGCCGTTTTGGTGCTCAATTCTATGTGCCGAACTCGCCGAGCTGGGGCATCGACAACCGTACCGTAGCGGTCCGTGTGCCGACCGGTTCTCCGGATGCCGTGCGCATCGAACACCGCGTGGCCGGTGCCGACGCCAACCCGTATTTGCTGATGGCGTCGGTGTTGGCCGGTATTCACCACGGCCTGACCAACCAGATCGAGCCGGGCGCCCCGGTGGAAGGCAACAGCTACGAGCAGAACGAGCAAAGCCTGCCGAACAACCTGCGCGACGCCCTGCGCGTGCTCGACGACAGCGAGGTGATGGCCAAGTACATCGACCCGCTGTACATCGATGTGTTTGTGGCGTGCAAGGAAAGCGAGCTGGCCGAGTTCGAAAACTCGATCTCCGACCTTGAGTACAACTGGTACTTGCATACGGTCTGAGCCCGCCCCGGCCCCTGTAGGAGCGAGCTTGCTCGCGATGAGGCCCTGTCAGCCAATATCCATGTCGCTGACACTCCGCCATCGCGAGCAAGCTCGCTCCTACAGAAAGGTACCCAACAAATTCTGTGTGAGTCCCCCATGACCATGACCCGCAACGACTGGGAACAACGCTTCCAGTCCCTGACCCTCGAAAGCCGCGCTTTCATCGACGGCGAATACCGCCCAGCCATCAGCGGTGCCACCTTCGAATGCACCAGCCCGGTCGACGGCCGTTTCCTGGCCAACGTCGCGAGCACCGACGAAGCCGATGCCAACGACGCTGTGGCCGTGGCTCGTCGCACGTTCGAATCCGGCGTCTGGGCCAACCTGGCCCCGGCAGAGCGCAAGCGCACGCTGATCCGCTTCGCCGACCTGATCCTCGCCCACCGCGAAGAGTTGGCCCTGCTCGAAACCCTCGACATGGGCAAGCCGATCAGCGACTCGATGAACGTCGATATCCCGGCGACCGCCAACGCGATTCGTTGGACTGCTGAAGCCATCGATAAAATCTACGACGAAGTCGCCCCTACGCCACCGGATCAACTCGGCCTGGTCACCCGCGAACCCGCCGGCGTGGTCGCGGCCATCGTGCCGTGGAACTTCCCGTTGATCATGGCGAGCTGGAAATTCGCGCCTGCGCTGGCGGCCGGTAACTCGTTCATCCTCAAGCCTTCGGAAAAGTCGCCGCTGACCGCGATTCGCATTGCCCAACTGGCGTTGGAGGCCGGCATTCCAAAGGGCGTGTTCAACGTTCTGCCCGGCTACGGCCACACCATCGGCAAGGCGCTGGCGCTGCACATGGATGTCGACGTGTTGGCGTTTACCGGTTCCACCGCCATCGCCAAGCAACTGATGATCTACGCCGGACAGAGCAATATGAAGCGCGTCTGGCTGGAGGCCGGCGGCAAGAGCCCGCACGTGGTGTTCGCCGACGCGCCGGACCTGCGCGTGGCGGCCCAGGCGGCCGCCAGCGGCATCGCCTTCAATCAGGGTGAAGTCTGCACCGCCGGTTCGCGCCTGCTGGTGGAACGTTCGATCCGTGATCAGTTCATCCCGCTGTTGGTGGAAGCGCTCAAAGCCTGGAAACCGGGCCATGCCCTGGATCCGGAAACCACGGTCGGCGCCCTGGTCGACCAGCGTCAATTGGACAATGTGCTGCGCTACATCGACACCGGCCGGCAGCAGGGCGCCGAGCTGATTGCCGGTGGCCAACGCACGTTGGAAGACACCGGCGGCCTGTACGTGGAGCCGGCGATTTTCGACGGCGTGACCAATGCCATGACCATCGCTCGCGAAGAAATCTTCGGCCCGGTGCTGTCGCTGATCACCTTCGATACCGTTGAAGAAGCGCTGGCCATTGCCAACGACAGCATCTTCGGCCTGGCCGCCGGTGTGTGGACCAGCAACCTGAGCAAGGCCCACACCTTCGCCCGTGGCTTGCGCGCTGGCAGCGTGTGGGTCAACCAATACGACGGCGGCGACATGACCGCACCGTTTGGCGGGTTCAAGCAGTCGGGTAACGGTCGTGACAAATCGCTGCACGCGTTCGACAAGTACACCGAGCTCAAGGCGACCTGGATCAAGCTCTGACACCTATAAGAAAAGCGAGGTCGCCGGCAGCTTCCGGCGGCCCTCGGAGAAAACCATGAAACAAGCCCACGTAAACAGCTACTACGCCGCCACCCGAAACTTCACCGGCGATTTCCCGGTGCTCGAGGAAGCGGTGGATTGCGATGTCTGCATCATCGGCGCCGGCTATACCGGTCTGTCCTCGGCGCTGTTCCTAGCCGAGGCTGGCTACAGCGTGACCGTGCTCGAAGCCGCCAAGGTCGGCTTTGGTGCCAGCGGTCGCAACGGCGGTCAACTGGTCAATTCCTACAGCCGCGACGTCGATGTCATCGAAGCGCGCTATGGCGACAAGACCGCTGAAGTGCTCGGCAGCATGATGTTCGAAGGCGCCGATATCATTCGTCAGCGCATACAGCACTACGACATCCAGTGCGACTACCGTCCGGGTGGCATTTTCGCCGCGCTGAACAACAAGCAGCTCAAGGGCCTCGCTGAGCAGAAAAGCAGCTGGGAGCGCTACGGCAACAGGAACCTGACGATGCTCAGCGCCGCCGATATCAAGCGCGAAGTGGGCTGCGACAACTACGTCGGTGGCCTGCTGGACATGCAGGGCGGCCACATTCACCCGCTTAACCTCGCCCTGGGCGAAGCGTCCGCCATCATTGGCCTGGGCGGCAGGATTTTCGAACAATCGGCGGCGGTGGACATTACCTACGGCGAGCCGATCACCGTTCGCACCGCCAAAGGTGCAGTAAAAGCCAAATACCTGCTGATCGCCGGCAACGCCTACCTGCCGCAGGGCCTGGACAACCGCGTCACCGCCAAAAGCATGCCGTGCGGATCGCAGATCGTCGTTACCGAGCCCTTGACCGAGCAGCAGGCGCGCAGCCTGATCACTCACAATTACTGCGTGGAAGACTGTAACTACCTGCTCGACTACTATCGCCTGACCGCCGATAACCGTCTGCTGTACGGTGGCGGTGTGGTCTACGGCGCCCGCGAGCCGGACGATATCGAGCAACTGATCCGCCCGAAAATCCTCAAGACCTTCCCGCAACTCAAGGACGTGAAGATCGACTACCGCTGGACCGGCAACTTCCTGCTGACCATGTCCCGCATGCCGCAATTCGGCCGTATCGAGAAAAACGCCTACTACATGCAGGGCTACAGCGGTCATGGCGTTACCTGCTCACACCTGGCCGGCAAACTGATCTCGGAAATGATCCGTGGCGACGCCGAACGCTTCAACGCCTTCGCCTCGCTGCCGCACATGCCGATGCTCGGCGGCCGCACCTTCCAGGCACCGCTGACGGCGATGGGCGCGGCGTACTATGCGTTGCGTGATCGTTTCGGTATTTGATTTTGTGGGAGCGGCGGTGCGACGATTCGACTTGCTCGCACCGCCGCTCCCACAGTGGATCTCCAGTGAATGAAGGATCCGGGGCTACCTGCAACCCACCACTCATCGAACCTGCTGGCCAACTCCCACAAACGTGATTTAATACCCGCCTTCACATTACCGGGACAGGGAAAGCGGCACTCTCGCGACCAAGCGTCGCCCGCCATCCACCCCCATAACCCTTAAGTTCTACTTGCATAAGGCTGTCATGGATACGGGCTCACGACTCAAACTGGTACGCGAAAGCTACAAACTCTCCCAACGCGAACTCGCTCGCCGCAGCGGCGTGACCAACGCCACCATTTCCCTGATCGAACAGAATCGCGTCAGCCCCTCGGTCAGTTCCCTGAAAAAACTGCTCGAAGGCATCCCCATGTCCCTGGCGGACTTCTTTACCTTCGACCAGCCCCCGCGCGAGCACCAATACGTGTTCCGCGCCAACGAACAACCGGACCTGGGCCGTCACGGTCTGCGCCTGCTGCTGATCGGCGCCTCCGTCCCCAGCCGCCAGATGCGCCTGCTGCGCGAGCAATACGCCCCGGGCGCCAGCTCTGGCGAGGAGCCCATCGTCCACGCCGAAGGCGAGGAGTGCGGCCTGGTCACGCGCGGCACTGTCGAGCTGACCGTAGACGGCCAGATCAGCGTGCTCAACGCCGGTGACGGCTACTACTTCCCGACCACCTTGCCGCACAAATTCCGCAACATCGGCCAGGACGAGGCGGAAATCATCAGCGCCAACACGCCGGCGAACTTCTGAACTGACGACCCTGGTCCAAGGAAGGGGGCGCTCATGAATGCGCGAACGTTTCGTTACTACCTCTGGGCCTGGCCGGCGGTATTTGTCACGTCGGCTTTTTACAGCGTGATGCTGGTTGGAGGGCTCAAGCTGTTCTTTGGCGTGGATGGCGTGTACCTGAACGTTGCAGGGTTTGGCTCCTACGCGGTCTTTTGTCTGCTGGGCTTGTTTTACTTCGTGCCGAGAATGAAAAAGGATGAGTTTGGCGAGAGCGCTCATGGTCAGTTCACAAGTGTCGCCGCTTCCAGGGTCGCGATTTTCGTGGGGGGCTGGATCGGCACGGTCTTGAGTGCCCCAGTGATTGACCACGTCGGATTGTTAAGCGCGATGCCGAGGTGGTTGGCGTTGAGTATGTTGTTCGCTGTGTTTGCCATTGCGGTAGCAATTTTCAGTCACTACCAGTGGAAGCCCGGCCAAAGGCGTTGACCGGCCCGGGTGAAGACGTTAACCGCTGATTCCATTTGCTCTGATGCTCCAGGAAAAGCCACGCGGCGCGATGTAGGGCATCCTCCTCCATAGGTCGGCGCTCCTGTTAGAGCGCGCGTGGCCTTCGACATAATCTGTAAGGTGAAACATCTCCTTAAAGGTCCACGAGGGGCAGGGTTGCCTGACGCTCGACGGTTGTTGGAATGTATGATAATTGTTGGCTGTACCTGCCAAGTCTGAGCCGGAGTCGAATATGTCTCGTAAGAGAGAAAAGCAACCCAGAACAGAAGCACAAATTATCGCTCAGGAATCCATGATTCCTTCGATTGCCGCGAAGGCATTTCGGGATGCTTACAACGTTGCACTCTCGAAAGGGGAGCCTGTTCTCGTGGTCCGCGAAGGCAATCTGGTCAGGGTTTCGGGTGCAGAGGCTGTGGTCATTCGCTCAGTAGAAACCTTTGGAACGATCAAGGCGGGTACGCGGTTGAAAGTCAAACGGCCCCTGCGTGAGGAGCTTGTTCCTCAGTTACAAGCTTGAGTACACCAAGGGTCAGAATTTTCGCTGGACCCAACGGTAGCGGAAAAAGCACGTTCAACGCGAAGGTGCCAGCTCATTTACTCGTCAATTACATTAATCCGGATGCCATCGAGTTAGGCATTCGTGAGACGGGTGTATTGGATTTCTCGCAGTTCCAGCTTCATTCCTATGCTGATAAAGTGATCCCCTTTCTTCATGCCAGTAGCTTTCTCGCAAGATTCCCTGAGTCCTTGATCAAGCTCGATGGTCTGCATGTTGAGGGCTGCCTGCTCGTATTCTCTTCTCGGCAGGTTGACTCGTACATCGCTTCTGTTCTTTCTGATTTTATTCGTGTGTCGCTTATTAAAGAGCGTGCTAGCTTCACGTTTGAAACAGTTATGTCAGATGTCAGCAAAATCGAGTTGCTGCAGCGAGCGCGATCAGCTGGCTACCGGGTGTATGTGTATTACGTTGCTACGGCGGATGCCGAAATCAATGTCGCTCGAGTCGCTTATCGTGCCTCGATAGGTGGCCATGATGTTCCTGCGGACAAAATCAGGTCGCGATATGAAAGGTCGCTGGATAATCTGGCTAGTGCCATCTTAGTGTCCAACAGAGCGTATATTTTCGATAACTCCCGTGATGGTGATTTCAGTTTTGCTCAGATCGCCGAGATAACGGAAGGTGAAAGTATAGATATCGTCTCCGATACCCAGCCTGCATGGTTCAAACGTTACGTGCTGGACAAGCTAACCTGATGCTGAACGATGTTTGCGCCAAATTTCTCACCCAACAAAAACCCGCGAATTCGCGGGTTTTGTGCGTCTGAAGCCAGGTTACGCGCATTTGGCGCTGGCAAGCCCACGAAGCTCAACCACACGAAACACATCGCTCACGTCCTGAAGCAAAATCCGGGCGATGTTGGCGACGGTGTTGATGTCGTGTTCGGCGTAATCGGGGAGGCTGGTGCAGCCCATCAGTTGCAGGTAGGGGAGGACGGCGCGGAGACGTTCGCTGATGCAACTATGGAGTTCGGTGAGTGGGGCGTCTTTGTCGATGACCAGTACTGGGTAGTCAGTAGCGAATTGGGTCATGGGGATGAAGCGGTGTGGGGGGCAATTCATTGTCATGATTCTTCTCTTATTAAAAAGTTACGAAGCCACCTTTCTGCTGCGATTCAGGCGGGTGGCAGCTATGTGTGGGTCGCAGTACCGGATAAGAGAAGAAACCGGCAGACCCGAAGGTCTCCCACACACAGCCGCCATAAAAACTCAACGGCGGCGAAGTTTGCCACAGTTGTTCTCTAGCGGTGCTTTCTCTTATCAGGGCTGCGAGACCCGATCGCTAACTGGATGTTGCGATAGATCGAATATAGGCCCCGGTTTTCACCCTCACAACTGCCCTGTAGGACACAAAAGCAAAACCTCGTGCAAGGCCGAATGCCACTGTTTACGTGGCTTTGAGTCTATTCCGGGGTTTACAGAGTGAAGTAGGAAATCGGCGGCAGGGAAGGGAGCGAGTTCGCTGTCGAACGGGGGCTAAAGCCCCCGTGACAATGGGTAAATTCCTACGTGTTTTGTAGGCGTCCGGATCACTGCCGGGTTTGCGGCGAATTCGGGTTGTGCTGGGTGTGTTTCGGGCCCGCCACCAGCCAGGCGAGCAGGCCGAAGAGGGGGACGAAGACGATGAAGACGATCCACAACAGTTTGTTGCTGGATTTGCCTTCGGCTTTGCGGACTTTGTTGATGGCCCAGATTTCCGCGATCACCAAAATGGCGGCGAGTACGATCCAGATGGTTTCGATGTGCATGGGTTGCCCTCCTGATGGTCTTTGCTTTAGGTGGGCTGGTGTGAGTGGGGTTCATTAAATTTTTGTGGGTGTGGGTTGGGCCCTGACCGTTGGAGTTTCATCGGCTGTCAGGGCCCTATCGCGAGCAAGCTCGCTCCTACAGGGGGGCGGTGTTGTTTAGAGGGTGGCGAGTTTGCCGGTGTCGAGGCGGCGTTTGTAGGCGCTGTCGCGGTTGGCGAGCCAGTAGTAAAGCGGCGAGGTGATGAGCAGGCCGACCAGCCAGGACAGGTCCGCGCCGTTGATGTGGGTGCTGATCGGGCCGACGTACAGCGGCGTGTTCATGAACGGGATCTGCACAACGATGCCGATGGCGTAGGCCAGCAGGGCTTGCGGGTTGTAGCGCCCGTAAATGCCGCCGTCGACCTTGAAGATCGAGTGGATGTCGTAGTTGCCTTTGTGGATGGCGTAGAAGTCGATCAGGTTGATCGCGGTCCACGGCACCAGCACCACGAGCAGCACCAGGACCATGTCGACGAAGTGGCCGATGAAGTTGGCCGAGGCGCCGACCGCGGCGAAGCAGCAGGCGGCGAGGATGATGATCGACAGTACCGCGCGGCTTTTTGCCGTGGGGATCCAGCGCCAGGCGAAGGTTTGTATCAGGGTGATCACCGACAGCACGGCGCCGTAGAGGTTGAGGGCGTTGTGGCTGATGACGCTGAGCAAGAACAGCACCAACATCAGTGGGCCGATGGAACCGGTGGCGAGTTTTACGGCGTCCATGGTGTCCATGCCTTCGGGGGTGGCGAGCACGGCGACCGCGCCGAAGATGAAGGACAGGCTGGAGCCGAGCACGGTCCCGAGATAAGTGGTCCAGAACGTCGCGGCGACGGGCACGTTGGCCGGCAGATAGCGCGAGTAGTCGGACACGTACGGCGCGAAGGCGATCTGCCACAGCGCAGCCAGCGAGACGGTGGCAAGCCAGCCGGAGATGTTGAAGCTGCCACGGGTGAGAAAGTCTGCAGTCTGCACGTGGGTGAAGATGTAGCCGAAGCCGAGCACGATGCCGGCGCCCAGCACCCAGGTGCCGATGCGGTTGAGTACATGGATGAAGCGGTAACCGATGATGCCGATGATCCCGGAACCCAGGGCGCCGATGACAATGCCGACCGGCACGGGCACGCTGTCGACCACCCCGTGCAGGGATTTGCCGGCCAGCACGATGTTGGAGGCGAAGAAGCCGATGTACATGATGCCGGCGATCAACACCACCAGCAGCGCGCCGAGCGAGCCGAACTGCGCCCGACTCTGGATCATTTGCGGGATGCCCATCTGCGGGCCCTGTGCCGAGTGCAGCGCCATCAGCACGCCGCCAACCAAATGGCCAACGAGAATCGCGACGATGCCCCACACCAGGTTCAGATGGAACATCTGCACGCCGAGGGCGCCGGTGACAATGGGCAGCGGGGCGATGTTGCCGCCGAACCAGAGGGTGAACAAGTCACGGGTCTTGCCGTGGCGATCTTCGGGCGGGACGTAGCCGATGGTGTGTTTCTCGATGAGCGGGGTGGAGGTTGCTGCTTCGGTAACCATGACGAACTCCAAGGCGATTTTGAGTACGTGGACGTACTTCGGTGTGCGCCGCGCGCAGGCGGTGCTTTTCTTGTTGGAGTCGATGATGTGGGGTGGTGGGGCAGAGATAAATTAGTAAGTTTGTGGGTATAAACATTAAAAAATGTGGGTCGGTTTTCGCCCGAAAAACGCCGCAAACCCCTGTAGGAGCGAGCTTGCTCGCGATGGCGGCGCATCAGTCATACTGAGTTCGACTGACACACTCTCATCGCGAGCAAGCTCGCTCCTACAGGGGGTAATGGGTGTTCTGAGATCGGCTATCCGCTAATCCATCGCACCATCCTCAAAAACATTTCATCACAGAGCGCAAGCTGTTCTACGCTGACGAACTCGTCCGGTTTGTGCCCCTGGTCCATGCTGCCGGGGCCGCAAACCACGGTGGGGATACCGGCGGCGTTGAACAGGCCGCCTTCGGTGCCGAAGGCTACGGTGCCGAAGTCTTGCGAGCCACAGAACGCCGCGATCAGCTCGGCCGCTTCGCTGTGTGCGTCGGTGGCCAGGCCCGGGTAGGCCGACAGCTCGCTGAAGCGGATTTCACTCTGTTCGCTCACCGCCCGCATTCGCGGCAGCACCTGTTGTTCGGCGTAGGTTTTGAGCGCCTGCGCTACTTCCTTCGGGTCCTGTGCGGGCAAGGCGCGGACCTCGAAGTCGAAGCGGCAATCGGCGGGGACGATGTTCAGTGCCTTGCCACCGGCAATCACTCCGGTCTGCACCGTGGAGAAGGGTGGGTCGAAGCGTGTGTCGTGCCGTTCCGGCGCCTTGAGACGCTGGCCGATCCGGCCCAGTTCTCCGATCAGCTCGGCGGCGTACTCGATAGCGTTGACTCCCTGCGGCGCATAGGCCGAATGGCAGGCATGCCCGTGGATGTCGCAACGCATCGCCAGTTTTCCCTTGTGCCCCAGCACCGGTTTCAGCTCGGTGGGTTCGCCGATGATGCACAGCAGCGGCTTGACCGGTCGCTGTTGCAGCTCGGCCAGCAACGAACGCACGCCAAGGCAGCCGACTTCTTCATCGTAGGACAGCGCGATGTGCGCTGGCCTGCGCAGCGTGGCGTTCACCAGCGCGGGCACCAGTGCCAGCACGCAGGCGATGTAGCCCTTCATGTCCGCCGTGCCGCGCCCGTAGAGCTTGCCGTCGAGCTCAGTCAGCTCGAACGGCGGTAGAGTCCAGGGCTGGCCGTCCACCGGCACCACGTCGGTGTGCCCGGACAGTACGATGCCCGGTACGTCCACCGGGCCGATGCTGGCGAACAGGTTGGCCTTGCTGCGTGATTCGTTGTAGATCAGTTCGCAGGTCACGTCGAAACCTGCCAGGTAGTCGCGTACGAACTCGATCAGTTGCAGGTTCGATTCGCGGCTGGTGGTGTCGAACGCCACCAGGGTTTGCAGCAGGTCGCGACTGGCGCTCATCGGTCGTCTCCGGCGACACCGTAGCCGGGGGAGCGATCCGGGGCGAGGGCACGGTCGATGTAGTCCTGCACTTGCGGTCGGTAGGCGTCCCAGAGTTTGCCCAGGACGCCGATCGGGTCTTCATCGGCCCAATCAACGCGCAGGTTGATGATCGGCCAGGTCAGGTCGCCGACCACCACCAGGGCCGCCGAATGCACGGGACCTGCTTCGCCACCGGCGGCGATGGCAGCTTGCATGGCGGCGAGCAAGCGGTCGGCGAGCTGGCCTTCGCCGTGTTCGAAGGCGCTGACCATGGCCTCGACAACCTGTGGATCTGCGAGCATGTTGCCGGCCGCGACGCATTGTTCACCCGACACGGCGTTGTGGTTGCCCAAGGTTTGCGCGCCGCTGAAATGCGCGGTCTGGCCGAGGTGGTCGATGGCGGTGATCTGCCGGTACTGACTGTAGCCGTTGCGCGTGAGTGCGTTGTCCAGCGCCTGGGCGGGGGCCAGGCCTTGCTCCAGCAGGGCAAGCACCTCGGGGCCCAGGGAGGGTAGGGTAATGTTCTGGGTGGACACGGCGCCGACACCTGGCAGCAGCCACGGGCAACGGGCGCCGACGGCGATGCTGGAGGAGCTGATGGCAATGCCGAACTGGCCGGTTTCAGGGCAGCGGGCGGTGATGGAGAAGGTCATGGGTGTGGCTCCTGGGGTTGCCTTGGCATGTGGGGTGACCTGGCTGGCCTCATCGCGAGCAAGCTCGCTCCTACAGGGGATTGGAGGAGCGGGCTTGCTCGCGATGGCCGCGACTCGGTCCTACTCGGGAATCACCGCGATCACATCAATCTCCATCAACCACTGCGGCTGCCCCAGCGCCGACACCACCAACCCCGTGGAGATCGGGAACACGCCTTTGAGCCATTTTCCAACTTCCTGGTACACCGGCTCGCGATAGCGCGGGTCGATCAGGTAGGTGGTGGTCTTGACGATGTGGCTCAGGTCGCTGCCGGCTTCTTCGAGCAGTTGCTTGACGTTGCGCATCGCCTGTTCGGCCTGGGCGCGCGGGTCGCCCAGGCCCACCAGCCGGCCCTCGAAATCGGTACCGACCTGGCCGCGCACATACACGGTGTTGCCGGCGCGCACCGCCTGGCACAAATCGTTGTCCAGGCTCTGGTTAGGGTAGGTTTCCTTGGTGTTGAACATGCGAATGCGGGTATGGGTTGGCGTGGCCATTTCAAGCTCCTGGACGATTAAGCGCTGACAGTTTTTTTAGCGGCGAGCGGGGCGACATCCGCCGCACGTTGCGCCGCATCGTGGTAGTCGAGATAAGAGCGCTGGATGGCGATGTGATCAGCCACGTACTTGGCGTCATGCCATACGCCCCAGATGAACGACGAGCCGCGCCGCGACTGCCACGGCAAACCGAGGAAATAAACGCCAGGTTCGGTCGATACGCCACGCTGATGCGCAGGCTTGCCCTTGTCGTCAAAGGCGTTCACGTTCATCCAGCTGTAGTCGGTGGCAAACCCTGTGGCCCAGATGATCGAAGTCACGCCGGCCTTGGCCAGGTCCAGTTGCAGGATCGGCTCGCTGACACAGGCAGGATCAGGGAAGGTGATGCGCGCCTCCGGTTCCGGCGGTAAGTCGAGACCGTTGCGTTCGATGTAGGCATCGGCGGCATTGAGCAGCGCCAGATAGTTCTCGTCACCCCGGGCCAGGTTCTCGGCCAGGTTCGCCTGGAACGTGGCGACGCCGCCGTCGAAGGACTGGGTCAGGCCGACCAGGGTCATGCCGCGATGCGCCAGTTCCCGGAAGTCCACCGTTCGTCCGCCATGGGCACCGCTCACCGCGATGGTAACGTGCTCGCGACCCGGTTTCATCGCCGCCTGGTCCCACTCGCCGAGCACGCCCAGCCACCAGCAGAAATCGCGGTTGCGGTAGGCCCGGGGTGGACGGTCATGGGCGCCCACCGAGAGATAAACCTGCTTGCCGGAGCGCTGCAATTCATCGGCGATCTGCACGCCCGACGAGCCGGCACCGACCACCAGCACCGCGCCGTCAGGCAATTGCCCCGGGTTTCGGTAGTCGGCGGAGTGGATTTGCAGGAAGGGCTGATCCTTCGGCGCAATTGGCGGGATGACCGGCCGCTGGAACGGGCCGGTGGCCGCCACCACGCGCAGGGCTTCGATCACGCCTTGCGAAGTTTCGACGGTGAAGCCTGGACGACCGACATTGCGCTCGACCTTCAGCACATCCACGCCGGTACGAATCGGTGCGTTGAATTTTTTCGCGTAGGCTTCGAAGTAGTCGGCGACCTGCTCCTTGGGGACGAACGCATCGGGGCTGAGGTTCGCAAACTCAAGGCCGGGGAAGCGGTCGTGCCAGGCGGGGCCGTTGGCCACCAGCGAATCCCAGCGCCCACTGCGCCAGCGCTCGGCAATACGATTGCGCTCCAGCACCAGGTGCGGCACGCCCAGTTTGCTCAAGTGTTCGCTCATGGCCACGCCAGCTTGACCTGCGCCGACGATCAACGTGTCTGTTGTTATTTTTTCGGTGGTCATCTCTGTACCCTTCAAGTTGGATTGAGGTCGCGAACGGCCTGCCATTTCTTGGGTTCAAGACTAGGGATGACCCCTGTATCGGTAAAATATTATTAAGCTGGCATTTGAGTATAAATAACTGATGCAGAGCGTTTGCGGGCATTGGGCTGTAGACTGCCCGCACCCTTTTCATCCGATACAAGAGAACCGTTCATGGCCAACCAAGACATCGCCTTCACCCCAGATCCTGACGTGGATTCCATCTCCAGCGACGTTGCCGGTTTTGGCGGCATCCTGGTGTCGACGCAGATCCCGACCCGCGCAGACGGCAGCCTGGAGCTGGGCGACATCACCCTGCAGAGCGAATGCACCTTGCAGGCACTGAAAGTGGCGCTGGAGCGCGCCGGCAGTTCCATGGACCGCGTGCTGCACCTGACCATCTACCTCACCGACATGGCCGACCGCGCCGCGTTCAACGAGGTGTACAAACGCTACTTCGCCAAGCCGTGGCCGGTGCGCGCCGCAGTCGGTGTCGCCGCCCTGGCGGTGGACGGCATGCGCGTGGAAGTGACGGCAATGGCGGCCAAGGCCTGACCGACGGCGGCACCCCCCCCCTGTAGGAGCGGGCTTGCCCGCGATGGTTTCAGCAACACCGCGGGGGTATCAGATACTCCGCGTTTTCGTTGGCAACCATCGCGAGCAAGCCCGCTCCCACAGTGTGGGGTGTGATCGTCAGATCACAGGTGATCCGCATCAATCACTGCCTTGGCAAACGCCTGCGGATCTTCCTGTGGCAGGTTGTGGCCGATCCCGCCGCTGATCAGGCGGAACTCGTACTTGCCGGTAAAGCGCTTGGCATAGTCCTCAGGCTTGGGATGCGGCGCGCCGTTGGCATCGCCTTCCAGGGTAATGGTCGGTACGCCGATGGAGGGGGCGGTAGCCAGTTTCAGCTCCAATGCCTCGTACTGGCTCTCACCCTGCACCAGGCCCAAACGCCAGCGGTAGTTGAACACGGTGATGTCGACGTGATCCGGGTTCTCCAGAGCCTTGGCACTGCGATCGAAGGTCGCGTCATCGAACGCCCATTTCGGCGAGGCCAGTTGCCAGATCAGCTTGGCGAAGTCATGGGTGTTTTTCTGGTAGCCGTCACGGCCACGCTCGGTGGCGAAGTAGAACTGGTACCACCATTGCAATTCAGCCTGGGGAGGCAGCGGGTTCTTGCCGGCGGCCTGATTGCCGATCAGGTATCCGCTGACTGACACCAGCGCCTTGACCCGCTCTGGCCACAGGGCCGAGACGATGTCGGCGGTACGCGCGCCCCAGTCGTAGCCACCGAGCACCGCCTGCTTGATCTTCAGCGCGTCCATGAAGTCAATGACGTCGCTGGCCAGCGCGGCCGGTTGGCCATTGCGCAGGGTGTCCTTCGACAGGAACTGCGTATCGCCATAACCGCGGGCATACGGCATCAGCACGCGATACCCCTTGGCGGCGAGGATCGGTGCGACGTCGTCATAGCTGTGAATGTCATACGGCCAGCCGTGCAGCAGGATCACCACCGGACCATTGGCCGGGCCGGTTTCGGCGTAGGCCACGTCCAGCAAACCTGCCTTGACATGCTTGAGCGGGCCGAAAGGCGAGGGCGCGGAATAGCTGACACCCTGGGTCGCCACTGGCTGGGCTGCGGTTTGAGCCTGGACCGCGCCCATCGCACCCAGCAGGGCGACCGCAAGGATCGATGGGCCGACCAGACGGCGGCGGGTTTTACCTGGATTGTTATTGTGCATTGCCATCTTCATGTGGATGTCTCCGTTGCGAGCCGTTGGCCAGTGGGTCTGGATGACCCCTTGAAACCTTGGGTTCATTTGATCGCGAAGACGTATCCGGGCTATGTCGAATCGTGCGCCGGGTGCAAACACATGTATCCAGGCAAGCGCCAGATACATTGGGATACAAGCAGACCGGTCGGCGGTCCTTGATGAAAGCGCAGGACTTCTGCCGCAAAAGCCGGATAATGGCGGCCAATTTGTTTTAGCTCGCTATTCTGGTAATCCCCTATGGAAATCAAGGTCAACTTTCTCGACAACCTGCGGCTTGAGGCCAAGTTCGACGACTTTACGGTGATCGCCGACCAACCGATTCGCTACAAGGGCGATGGTTCGGCGCCGGGTCCGTTCGATTACTTCCTGGCCTCGTCGGCGTTGTGCGCGGCTTACTTCGTGAAGTTGTACTGCGAGACCCGCCATATCCCGACCGACAACATTCGCCTGTCGCAGAACAACATTGTCGATCCGGAAAACCGCTACAACCAGATTTTCAAGATCCAGGTCGAACTGCCAGCAGACATCAGCGACAAGGACCGCCAAGGCATCCTGCGCTCCATCGACCGCTGCACGGTGAAGAAAGTCGTCCAGGCCGGCCCCGAATTCGTGATCGAAGAGGTGGAAAACCTCGACGCCGATGCCCAGGCGCTGCTGATGCCAACCTCGACGTCGGGGGAGGGCACCTACATCGCCGGCAAGGACCTGCCGCTGGAGCAGACCATCGCCAACATGTCCGCGATCCTCGCGGGCCTGGGCATGAAGATCGAGATCGCCTCGTGGCGCAACATCGTGCCCAACGTCTGGTCGCTGCACATCCGCGATGCGCAGTCGCCCATGTGCTTCACCAATGGCAAGGGCTCGACCAAGGAAAGCGCACTGGCTTCGGCGCTGGGCGAGTTCATTGAACGCCTGAACTGCAACTTCTTCTACAACGATCAGTTCTGGGGCGAAGAGATCGCCAACGCGCCATTCGTGCATTACCCGGACGAGCGCTGGTTCAAGCCGGGGCGCAAGGATGAACTGCCGACCGAAATCCTCGACGCCTATTGCCTGAAAATCTACAACCGTGATGGCGAGTTGCGGGGTTCGCATCTGTATGACACCAACTCCGGCAACGAAGAACGCGGCATCGTGTCCTTGCCGTTCGTGCGTCATTCCGATGGCGAGGTGGTGTACTTCCCATCCAACCTGATTGAAAACCTGTACCTGAGTAACGGCATGAGCGCCGGCAATACCTTGGCCGAAACCCAGGTGCAGTGCCTGTCGGAAATCTTTGAACGCGCGGTCAAGCGCGAAATCATCGAAGGCGAGTTCGCGCTGCCGGACGTACCGGCTGATGTATTGGCGAAGTACCCGAGCATTCTCGCCGGTATCCAGGGCCTGGAAGCCCAGGGCTTCCCGGTGCTGGTGAAGGATGCGTCGCTGGGCGGCGAGTTCCCGGTGATGTGCGTGACCCTGATGAACCCGCGCACCGGTGGCGTGTTTGCGTCTTTCGGCGCCCACCCAAGCATGGAAGTGGCGTTGGAGCGCAGCCTGACCGAGCTGCTGCAGGGCCGCAGCTTCGAAGGCCTCAACGACCTGCCGCAGCCGACCTTCGAAGGCCACGCGGTGACCGAGCCGAACAACTTCGTCGAGCACTTCATCGACTCCAGCGGCGTGGTGTCGTGGCGCTTCTTCAGTGCCAAGGCGGAATACGAATTCGTCGAGTGGGATTTCTCCGGCCACGGCGAAGATTCCAATGCCCAGGAGGCCGCGACCCTGTTCGGCATCCTGCAAAACATGGGCAAGGAATCGTACATGGCGGTGTACGAGCATCTGGGCGCCACCGCCTGCCGCATCCTGGTGCCGGACTACTCGGAGATCTACCCGGTCGACGACCTGATCTGGGACAACACCAACAAGGCGCTGTTCTTCCGCGAAGACATCCTCAACCTGCATCGCCTCGATGAGGCGCAGTTGCAGGACCTGGTCGAGCGCCTGGTGGAAAGCGAGCTGGACGACTACACCGACATCACCACCCTGATCGGCATCGAGTTCGACGACAACACCCCGTGGGGCCAGTTGACCATCCTCGAGCTCAAGGCGCTGATTTACCTGGCCCTGCAGCAGTACGAGGAAGCCAAGGAAGCGGTGGAAACCTTCCTGCAATACAACGACAACACCGTCGAGCGTGGCTTGTTCTATCAAGCGGTGAACGTGGTGCTGGAGATGGAACTGGATGAAGATCTGGAACTGGCCGACTACGAAGCCAACTTCCGCCGCATGTTCGGCGCCGAACGCACCGACGCCGCGATTGGTTCGGTCAACGGCAGCGTGCGCTTCTACGGACTGACACCCACCAGCATGAAACTCGAAGGCCTCGACCGGCACCTGCGCCTGATCGAAAGCTACAAAAAATTGCACGCCGCCCGATCCAACCCACCCCGCTAACCGCACCTTCTGTGGGAGCGGGCAAGCCCGCTCCCACAGAAGATCAAGATCAAAAGCGGGCGCGGGCTGCTCACGCCCGCATCGCGCGTTCGTGGGCCTCCTGCAACATGTGCAGCGTCACTTTGCGCACTTCCGCCTTGCTGACTTCAATGTGCGCTTTCAACAACCGGCAGGCCTCGTCGCTGCGATGCGCAAGGATCGCCCGGAGGATCGCGCCGTGCTCTTCATAGGTCAGGGCAATGCGCTGCGACTGGGTGAAATCGAGCCGCCGGATGATGCGGATCTTTTCGCTCAGTTGCGCGTGCACCCTGGCCATGGCGGCGTTACCCGCTGCCTCGACCAGTTGGCAGTGAAACCGCTCGTCCAGTCGTGACACCTCGCTGCCGTCCTGCAATCGGTCTTCGGCGGCGACCAGCCAGATGGCGCTGAGCGCTTGCAAGGCGTCCAGTGGATGATTCGCCGAGCGTGCGCAGAGGCGTTTCGCCGCTTCGGTTTCCAGCACGATGCGCAGCTCGTACAGGTCCTCGAAATGCTCGAAGTCGAACGGCCGTACCTGCCAGCCGCTGCGAAAATGCACGTCCAGATAACCTTCGCGCTCCAGCCGATAGAGAGCCAGGCGAACCGGGGTTCGACTGGCTTCCATGCGTTGGGCGATTTCGCCCTCCGAGAACCGACTGCCCGGCAATAGCCGGAAGGCGAAGATGTCATCCTTGAGCTGCTGGTAAACCCGTTCAGCCAGGCTGTCCGGGTTCGTCCGGTTTTTTTTCGAGGCACCGACCAATTGCATCAGGCAGCCGCCTCGCTTGGCGTCAGCAGGAGCAGGGCGTCGCCCGGCGTCACAGCCTTGCCCGGTTGGCAACGCACCGACTTGACCACGCCGGACACCGGCGCCGTCACTGACAACTCCATCTTCATCGCCTCGACCACCAGCAGCGTAGTACCCGCCTCGACATGCTGGCCGGGCTCCACCAGCACTTTCCATACGCTGCCGCACATGTCGGCGCTGACCAGATGGCCGTCGAGGTCGCCGTCGTCGTCCTGTGGATGGGGCGACGTCACGTCGACCACTGCTTCGTCATCACGCCACAGCGGCACCTCGGCATCGAAGGCCGCTTTCTGCCGCTCCTGGAACGCGGCGATGTCGGCCTGGTTGTCGACGAGGAAGCGCTGGTATTCGGCAAAGTCGAATTCGCTGTGTTCGATGCGGATCTGTGCGCGGCCTTCGCGGAACGATTCGCGGAACTCGTCCAGCTCGGCCTCGCTGACCGGGTAGAACCGCACCTGATCGAAGAAACGCAGCAGCCACGGCTCGCCATTTTCGAACTGGGCGTTTTTCACGTACTTGTTCCAGATCGGCAAGGTGCGCCCGACCAGTTGGTAGCCACCGGGCGAATCCATGCCGTAGATGCACATGTACATGCCACCAATGCCCACCGTGCCTTCGGCGGTGTAGGTGCGTGCCGGGTTGTATTTGGAGCTGAGCAGGCGATGGCGCGGGTCCAGCGGTACGGCGCATGGGGCGTCGAGGTAAACGTCGCCGAGGCCGAGGATCAGGTAGCTGGCGTCGAACAGAATGTCCTTCACTTCATTGCGATGGGCCAGGCCATTGATGCGCTGGAGGAAGTCGACGTTGTTCGGCAGCCACGGGGCTTCGGCGCGTACGGTCTCGCGGTAGCGGGTGACCGCGCCCAGGGTGGCGCTGTCCTCGAAGGCCATCGGCAGGTGAACGATACGGGTCGGTACTCTCAGCTCGGCAACGTCCCCGAGGCGCAACTCCAGCCCCAGCAAATGCTCGATCAACGCCTGCTGGTGCAACACGCGGCTGTTGTAGCGCAGTTGCAGCGAGCGCACGCCGGGTGCCAGTTCTTCCAGGCCGCGCAGTGGCTCGGCCTTGAGCATTTCCATCAACAGATGTACGCGCAGGCGCAGGGCCAGGTCGAGTACGTTGTCGCCGTATTCCATGAGGATGTAGGCGTCGCCGGCCTGGCGATAGACCACGCGCGGGCGGCTGCCTTCGGCCGGCAGTTCGGACAGCACAGTGGCCGATACCGTGTCTTGCGGTTCCAGCGTCGGCGCCGGCAGGGTCACGGCGCTGATGGCGGCCAGTGCTTCGAGGCTGCCCAACTGCGCTTGCTCCAGGCTTTGCGCCTGCTGGAAGCCGATGGGGTGGAAGCGCAGCTTGTCACCGGGTTTGACCTGGCCGACTTTCCACAGCTCGGCCTTGGCGATGGTCACCGGGCAGACGAAGCCGCCGAGGCTCGGGCCGTCCTTGGTGAGGATGACCGGAAAGTCGCCGGTGAAGTTAATGGCACCGATGGCGTATTCACAGTCGTGCACGTTGGACGGGTGCAGGCCGGCTTCGCCGCCATTGGCGCGGGTCCAGCTCGGCTTCGGCCCGGACAGGCGAACGCCCAGGCGGTTGGAGTTGTAGTGCACCTCCCATTCGGCGGCGAAGAACTCCTCGATTGCCTCGGGGGTGAAGAAGTCCGGTGCGCCGTGCGGGCCATAGAGCACGCCGATGTTCCAGGTCGTGCCGTAGCTCGGAATAAGGCTAGGGTGCACCGCTTGTGGCGAGGCCACCGGTGCCGGGGTGGTGCAGGCCGCCAGCTCGGGTTGCGAGATTGCCAGCATGTCGGCCGGGCGCAGGGTACGCCCGGCGTGACCGCCAAACTGGCCCAGGGCGAAGGTCGAGCGGCTGCCCAGGTATTGCGGTACGTCGAAGCCGTTGCGCACGGCCAGATAAGTGCGGCAACCACTTTGCGCTCGGCCGAGTTTGAGCACCTGGCCGGCCTTGACCTGAATCGGCTGCCAGTAGGCGACGGCTTCGCCTTCCAGCGTGGCGGGGCAGTCGGCGCCCGTCAGGGCGATCAGGGCGTCGGTGTGGAATCGCAGGGTCGGGCCTTGCAGCGTGAACTCAAGGCCCGCGGCATCGGTGTGGTTACCGACGATGCGGTTGGCCAGGCGGAAAGCAAAGTCGTCCATCGGCCCGGACGGCGGCACGCCGATGTCCCAGTGGCCGAGCCGCCCCGGATAGTCCTGGACGCTGGAGTAGGTGCCGGGTTCCAACACTTCGATGACGCTGGCCTTGAAGGTGAAGGTGTCGAGCAGTCGGGTCCACACCTGGCCTTCGGCGAAGCGAGCGTCGGCTACGACCTGGCGCAGGTAATCGAGGTTGCTGGCGATCCCGTGCAGGCGGGTTTCGCCCAGTGCGGTTCGCATCCTGGCGATGGCTTCTTCACGGGTGGCGCCGTGCACGATGAGCTTTGCAATCATCGGGTCGTAGAAGGCCGAGACTTCGCTACCGGTGCTGACCCAGCCATCCACGCGCACGTTTTCGGGGAAATGCACTTCGGTGAGCACGCCGGGGCTGGGCTGGAAGTTCTTCAACGGATCTTCCGCGTAGATGCGCACTTCGATGGCGGCGCCCTGCGGGGCACGCTCCAGCGCAGGCCAGTCCAGCGCATCACCGGCGGCTACGCGCAGCATGCACTCGATCAGGTCCAGGCCGGTGACCATTTCGGTGACGGGGTGTTCGACCTGGAGGCGGGTGTTCACTTCGAGGAAATAAAAGTCATCACGAGCAGCGTCGTAGATGAATTCCACGGTGCCAGCGCTGCGGTAGCTGACCGACTCACCGAGTTGCACGGCAGCGGCGTGCAAGCGCTCACGGGTGGCCTGAGGCAGGTTCGGCGCCGGGGTTTCCTCGACGACTTTCTGGTTACGCCGTTGCAGCGAGCAATCACGTTCACCGAGGGCGGCAACGCGGCCCTGACCATCACCAAAAATCTGCACTTCAACGTGGCGCGCCTGGTCGACGAAGCGTTCGAGAAACACCCCGGCGTCACTGAAAAACTGCTCACCCATACGTTTGACGCTGTCGTAGGCGCTGACCAGTGCGTCGGCATCGGCGCAGCGGGTCAGGCCGATACCACCGCCGCCGGCAGTGGTCTTGAGCATCACCGGGTAACCGATCCCTTCCGCGGCTTCGAGGGCTTGCGCAAGGCTTTGCAGCAGGCCCGTGCCCGGCGCCATCGGCACCTGGGCAACACCTGCCAGCTCACGGGCGCGGTGCTTGAGACCGAACTCGCGGATCTGCTCGCCAGTCGGGCCGACGAAGGCAATGCCGGCCGCCTCGCAGGCATCGGCGAATTCAGCACTTTCGGAGAGGAAGCCATAACCGGGGTAGATCGCCTGGGCACCGGTTTCCCTGGCGGCGTCGAGGATCTTGTCGATACGCAGGTAACTGTCGGCCGGCTTGTCGCCACCCAGGGCGATGGCCACGTCAGCGTCGCGTACATGTTGCGCATTGCGGTCGGCATCGGAGTAGACGGCGACACTCTTCACGCCGAGGCGCTTGAGGGTGCGGATGGCGCGGACAGCGATCTCGCCACGGTTGGCGATCAGTACGGTAGTGAACATAGGTGTGCCTCGTCCCTGGCTTCCATGGTCTGGAAGCGAAAATGCTGAGTAGGGCGGCCTGGGCCGCCGACGGATCTCGCGCTTTACGGCTTCGCCAGGCTGGCGATAAACGCGCGCCAGCCACCGAAGCCGGTGATGTCGCGGGCGCCTTCCAGGACGTACGGTTCGCAGATGAAGCCCTTGACCCAGCGACCGTCGGCCAGCTCCAGATTGCCGATGCCCAGCGGTGGCGGAATCTCCGCGACAAATTCACCGAAGCGCGCCTGCGGCACGTCCCACAGCTCGACGATGATTTCGGCGCCATCCGTGGCAACACGGGCCAGTCCAGGTTTTGGTGGCACGGTGCCGGGCAGGGCGTAGAGGCGGTAGTGGGCAGCGCTGGTGGTTTGCTCGACCAGTACAGCGTCGCGGGTCAGTAACTGGAAGTTCAGCGGCATGCCGGTGAGGTGCGCACCGACCACCGCCACCCGCACGCTGCCCGGCGCCTGGACGCTGGCACGCTGCGCGGGCAGGGCACGTTGGGTTGCGCCCAGCGGCAGGTTCAGGGCCTGCTGCCAGCGCTGGCCGAAAGCGGCGAGGGCATGGTCGTGCCAGGCCGGGGCGATCAGGGTGATGCCAGCCGGTAGACCATCGGCACGCAAACCCGCTGGCAGGGCCAGGGCCGAGAGGTCGGCGAGGTTGGTGAAGTTGGTGTAGGTGCCAAACTGGCTGTTGAACAGCACCGGTTCCACGGCCATTTCTGCCAGGGTGCGAATGGTCGGCGAGGTCGGCACCACCAGCGCGTCGAAACCGGCCAGTGCCTGGTCGATGGTCCTGCTCAGCTCGGCACGAATGTACTCGGCTTTGTAAGCGTCGCAGGCACTGTAGTTCTCGCCAGCGGCGACCACACCGCGCACCACCGGGTTGATGTGGGCGGGATCGACCCCTTCCACCGCCACGGTGCGCTCGGCGACCCAGGGGCCGTAGTAGAGCTGTTCAGCCAGTTCGCGAAACGGCGAGAAGTCGATCTCGACCAGTTCGGCACCCAGCTCGCGCAGTTTGCCCAGCGCCTGCTCGAAGACTGCCTGGTTCTGCTCGTCACCGAAAAACTCCGGCGCAGCGGGTACGGCCAGGCGCGGCTTGGCCGGCATACCGACCTTGGCGCAGTTGGGGTTCTTGCGACTGTAGGCATCGGCGGCGTCGAAGCCACCGGCGATAGTGGCGACGGCCTGGGCGTCGGCCACGGTCAGCGCAAACACCGAAATGCAGTCGAGCGTGCGGCACGCCGGCACAAGCCCGGTGTTGGGCAGCCAGCCCTTGGTCGGCTTGAGTCCGACGATGTTGTTGAAACCGGCCGGCACGCGCCCGGAGCCCGCCGTGTCGGTGCCCAGCGAAAACGCCACCAGCCCGCGCGCCACCGTGCTGGCCGAGCCGGAGCTGGAGCCGCCGCTGACGTAGTCCGGATTGAAACTGTTGGGCACCGCACCGTAGGGTGAGCGGGTGCCGACCAGGCCGGTCGCGAACTGGTCGAGGTTGGTCTTGCCGATCAGGATCGCACCGGCCGCCCGCAGGCGGGTGACGACGGTCGCGTCGGCCTCGGCGACATAGGCGAATTCGGGGCACGCGGCGGTGGTGGTCCAGCCCGCGGCGTTGATGTTGTCCTTGATGGCGAAGGGCACGCCATATAACGGCAATGCGTCGAGATTGCCGTTTGCGTTGTCGACAAGGATTTGAAGGTGTGCGAGTTGTGCGTCGAGTTGCTCAGGCGTGGCGAGGCTGATCCAGGCCGGATCATCGCTACTCAAACTGTCCAATACCGCGTGCAGCAGCTCCTGCGGTTTCGCGTTGTCGCGATAGGCGTGTTTCCAGTCATCCAGGGTGAAGGCCGACGGTGTCTCGAACATGCTGTGCATCCCATCTTGTATCCAAGTTGGAAAGATGGATCGCAAGATGAATGCCAGCTTGTTAAATATCTTTTAAAACAAAAGGTTGCGTTGTTTTTGTCAAGTGCATGCCGGGTTTTTCAACCAGATCCCTGCACTGTTTGCGTTCGCCGTGTCTGGTTGTGGTGCGTGCGCCCAGGCCCATCGAGCCGCCGTCGGTCACCTGTTGCCGTGCTTTTCGCCCCGGGGTCCAAACTTTACCTGCGACTCTACACAGGAGGCGTACGTAATGAGCACGACCTTAATGAGCGCCCTGAGCGCATTGCTGCTGACCGCAGCCTGCCTGACAGCGCTTGCAGACCCACCTAAAAAGCCAAACAGGATCAGCACCGAGGCCGAACCCAGCGTTTTGCAAGTCTCGACAACCCCGGCTCCAGCCACGCCAGCCAGCAGCGCGGCAGACGATGGATTCATCCGGGCGAGCGGTAGAACCAGTTCACATTCGATGCATCCCAACGCGCCTGCGGCAATCGAGCAATTCGCTGACGATGACGTCAACGCGCCACAGCCCGCTGAAAATCAATAGCCGTATGCTTCTCGGCCTATCCGAGACCACCGTATGAGTGCTTGAAGTCCGCAGCCGTCAACGGCCATTGCTGGTTTGACCATCACCCAGCATGGCACCCAACCTCCGGCCTTGGCGGGCTTCGATCACTCGCAGTCGAACTTGTTTGAAGTAGACGCACAATCCCAGCGTTGTCGGTGATCAGGCGCACCGCTTGAGAAGCACCTTGATCGGGTTGCGCACTCGACGTTTGGACACTTCCTTGGCCTTGATCCAGCGACAGGCGTCAATCTCGTTGCACGGACGAGGTTTGGACGTCGTCGTTGTCGCTTCGAACAGGTAATGGATGACCTTGTCCTCACGAAACTCGGTGATGTAGCGCAGTTCATCGCACGACAGGCCGGTTTCCTCGGCCATTTCCCGGCGAGCCGCCTGCAAGGGTGTCTCGTTGCGCTCTACCGTGCCGCCGGGGAGGTTCCACTTGGCGTTGCGCTTTCGCACGAACAGAACCTCGCCATCCTTACGGTAAATCACCGTGGCGCGTAGTTTGATTCCCTTTCTCTTTGCCGTAGCAGTGTCCATTGCCTTCATGCGCATTCCCGGATCGGTTGGCTGGACGGAGCTTCCCTGTGACGGCTCCTGACGCAAGCGTAGGGATTGAATATGTCGATTGGATGACCGTGGCGCGCCGTTAATCGCCTCATTGCTTGTCCGAAAAATCGCACATCAGGCCGTTTGCCATGCCTTTGTCATAAACCTTTAACAATTAACGTTCAGAGTGCCGTAGCCCCGTAAAACACATGGAGTTCCTTTGATGAAGAGTTTGTTTAAGTCTGCTGCGCTGGCCGTTACGGTTTCTCTGTGCGCCACCTCAGTGTCTTTCGCTGCGGAAAGCGTACGCCTGACTGGTTCCGGTGCCAGCTTCCCGGCTCCGATCTACCTGACCTGGTTCAAGGACTTCAGCAAGAAAACCGAAGGCGTCACCGTGGACTACCAGTCCAAGGGGAGCGGGGCAGGTGTACAGGACTTCCTGAACAAGACGGTCGATTTCGCCGCCAGTGATTCGGCCATGAAGGACGAAGACATCGCCAAGGTTGCCGAGGGCGCTCAATTGCTGCCAATGACAGCAGGCGAGATCGTGCTGGCGTACAACCTGCCAGGCAGCCCTAAAGGCGTGAAGCTGCCGCGCGAGGTTTACTCGAACATCTTCCTGGGCAAGATCAGAAACTGGAACGACAAGCAGATCGCTGCTGCCAACCCGGACCTGAAACTGCCTGACATGCCGATCACCGTTGTCGTGCGCGCAGACTCCAGCGGCACTACTGCTGTGTTCACCAAGCACTTGGCTGCCATCAACCCTACGTTCAACAAGGACCTGGGTGAAGGCAACACCGTCAACTGGCCAGCCAGTGACAAATTCATCAAATCGCCGAAAAACGATGGCGTGACCGCCACCGTACGCCAGACCCCGGGCGCCATCGGCTACATCGAGTACGGCTTTGCCAAACTGGCCAAGGTCGACTTCGCCGTACTGCAGAACAAGGCCGGCCAATACGTCGTGCCAAACGCCGAAAGCGGTGCCGAAGCACTGGCGGCAGTGAAGATGCCGGAATCCCTGGTGGCCTGGTTGCCTGATCCGGATGGCGCCAAGTCCTACCCGATCACTTCCTACACCTGGATGATCTTCCGCAAGAAAAACGAAAGCCCTGAAAAAGCCAAGGCCATGCGTGAGATGGTCGAGTACGGCCTGACCGAAGGTCAGAAAATCGCCGACTCGATGGGCTACATCCCGCTGCCGCCATCGGTTGTCGATCAGGTTCGCAAGGCTTCCGCCAACATCCAGTAACACCTGCGTGGCTTCTTCCGGCGTGGGCTGTCAGCCCCGTCGGAGGAGTTTCCCTCACTGTTCCGGAATCACTCCATGAACAAGCCTTTTGTCGTACCGGTCAATTCGGACTCTGCCTGCAAACCGCCTTCCGCGAAGGATTTTCTGGTTGACCGGACCTTCCGTGCGCTCGCGCGTATCGGCGTGGTGTTGATCCTGGCCGTGGTGTTTGCTCTGGTCTATGAAGTCGGCGTCAAGGCGCTTCCTGGTATGGAAAAGCACGGACTGGATGTCCTGTTTGGCAGTGTCTGGGACGTTAACCAAGGCAAGTACGGCATTCTGCCGGCCATTTGGGGCACGCTCTACAGCGCCCTGATTGCGCTGGTCATTGCAGGCTTTTTCGGCGTTAGCATGGCGATTTTCCTGACTCAGGATTTCCTGCCCGCCCAGCTTGCAGCCGTTTTTCGCACCATCGTCGAATTGCTCGCAGCCATCCCCAGCGTCGTCTACGGTCTTTGGGGAATTTACGTGGTCATCCCGGCTATTCGGCCGTTGACGACGTGGTTGCACACTGAGCTTGGCTGGATCCCCTTTTTCGGCACGTCCCTGAGCGGTCCGGGTTTGTTACCCGCCGCCCTGGTACTGGCCATCATGATTCTGCCGACGATCGCGGCGGTATCGCAGGACGCGCTGACGGCCGTCCCGATGAAAACCAAACAGGCCGCCTACGGCATGGGTACGACCCACTGGGAAGCGATTCTCAAGGTAATGGTGCCATCCGCCGCCACCGGCATCTTCGGTTCCCTGGTGCTGGGCCTTGGCCGCGCACTGGGTGAAACCATGGCGCTGGCGATGCTGGTGGGTAACGCCAACAACATTTCCCTGTCGCTGTTCGCCCCGGCCAATACCCTGGCGGCCTTGCTGGCGCTGAACTTCCCGGAAGCGGGGCCGAACGAGATCGAGGTGTTGATGTACGCCGCACTGGTGCTGATGTTCATCACCCTGGTGGTCAACGTCATCGGCTCCATGATCATGATGTACGCCCAGCGGGGTAGTAAATGATGACCAGCCTGACCACTCCTCTTGAAGCGCTGCCCAGCCTGCAACGCAAATTTGAAGGCCGTGCGCTGCGCAGTCTGGTCCTGACGACACTCGTATGGTTTGGCGCGCTGCTGGCCAGCGTACCACTGCTGTCAGTGCTGTACATGCTGATCACCAAGGGTGGGGCTCGCCTGAGCCTGGAAGTCTTCACCGAACTGCCGCCCACCGGTTTCGAGACCGGTGGTGGTTTCGGTAACGCCATGGCCGGTACCTTCGTCATGGTCGGCATCGCCGCCGCCATCGCGGTGCCGGTTGGCATCATGGCCGCCGTGTTCCTGGCCGAGCTGGGCCCGGAAAGCAAGCTGGCCAACGCCGCGCGTTTCGCCGCCAAGATGCTCACCGGCCTGCCGTCGATCCTGGCGGGTGTGTTCGCCTACGCCATCGTGGTGATGACGACCGGTACCTACTCGGCGCCTGCCGGTGGGATAGCGCTGGCGGTGCTGATGTTGCCCATCGTCGTGCTGACCGCTGAAGAGTCGATGAAGATGGTGCCCAAGATCATGAAGGACGCTGCCTACGGCATGGGCTGCACCCGCTCACAAGTGATCTGGAAAATCATCCTTCCGACCGGTATGCCGGCGATCCTCACCGGTGTGATGCTGGCCGTGGCACGTGCCGCTGGCGAGACCGCACCGCTGTTGTTCACCGCGCTGTTCAGCAACTACTGGATCATTCATGACGGCAGCCTTGCGGTGATGAACCCGACCGCATCGCTGGCCGTGCTGATTTACAACTTCTCCGGCATGCCGTTTGACAACCAGCTCGAACTCGCCTGGGCGGCTTCGCTGGTGCTGGTAATGATCGTTCTGGTCGTGAACGTCGTCAGCCGTATCTTCGGCAAGCCAAAGTATTGAGAATCGGAGCAACTGAATTATGACCGTATTATCCGCGCCAAAAGCTGCTCCGTTCGAAACCCAGGCCCCCGTGGTCATGGACTGCAAGCTCGACAAGATTTTCTACGGTAACTTCATGGCCGTGCGCGACAGCCATGTGCCGATCGAAAAAAACAAGATCACCGGTTTCATCGGTCCTTCGGGCTGTGGCAAAAGTACCGTGCTGCGCAGCCTCAACCGCATGAACGACCTGGTGCGAGGCTTCCGTTTCGAAGGCCACGTGCATTTCCTCGGCCAGGACGTCTACGGCAAGGGCGTTGACCCGGTGGTCGTGCGCCGTTACATCGGCATGGTATTCCAACAACCGAACCCGTTCTCGATGAGCATCTTCGACAACGTCGCCTTTGGCCTGCGCCTGAACCGCTACAAGGGCGACATCGGTGACCGCGTCAAGCACGCCCTGCAAGGCGCCGCGTTGTGGGATGAGGTTAAGGACAAGCTCAAGGTCAGCGGCCTGTCGCTGTCCGGCGGTCAGCAGCAACGTCTGTGCATCGCCCGCGCCATCGCCACCGAGCCGGAAGTGCTGTTGCTCGACGAGCCCTGCTCGGCACTCGACCCGATCGCTACCCGTCGCGTCGAAGAGCTGATGGTGGAGCTGAAGAAGGATTACACCATCGCCCTGGTGACCCACAACATGCAGCAGGCCATCCGTGTCGCCGACACCACGGCCTTCTTCTCGGTGGACATTTCCCAGGGCACGCGTACCGGTTATCTGGTGGAAATGGGCCCGACCACACAGATCTTCGACAACCCGCGCGAGCAAATGACCAGCGACTACATCAGCGGTAAATTCAGCTGATGTTTGCCAAACGTCGTCTTGATTTGCCCGCGATCGAGGCGGCCCTGCGTGAAGTGCAGGGCCGTTTTTCCGAGCTCAGCATGCAGTTTACCGAGCCGCGTGACCCGTTCACCGACGAAGTGCTGAACAACGTGCTGGCGGGTTATGCGTTGATCGACGACTACGTTGCCAATGATGTCGACCTGTTCCACCTGCAAAACCTGAACCTGATGCTGGAAATCAACGCGACCGTGCTGTGCGGCAAAGACCCGGATCGCCGGATCGAGTTTGCGCAGCACCTGGCGGCGACCGAGGCGCACTTCTTCAATAACGTCGAAGGCGGCATCAAGGACCTCTTCAACTGGTACTGCGCGTACCGCAGCGAATCGGTGTGGAAGCGAGCGGCCGGGGTGTACGTGCGGGTCCTGAGCAAGCCGCAACTGTTCATCGAAGGCAATCACCGCAGTGGCTCGCTGATCGTCAGTTACCTGTTGATGCGGGCGGGCCAGCCGCCGTTCGTACTCACGCTGGACAACGCCAAGGGTTATTTCAACCCGTCATCCGTCATCCGCAACTCAGCCAAACATGGCGTGAAATCCCTGTATGAGTTGCCCAAGATCAAGAAAAAATATGCCGCTTTCCTGGAAGATCAATCACCGGATCCACAGAAATTTTTCGTGTACGAGCGAAAACTGCCTGCCTACCAGGGGGGCGCGTGATGAATAGCGTTTCGACATTCGAGAAATGCCGGTTTGCCGTGAATCAGGCGTGGCAGATCACCCGCAGTTACGTGCCGATGGTCGAGTGCCGTCGTGTGCGCATTTCCTTCGATATCGACGACACCCTGGCGTGCCTGCCGCACCACAGCGAGGCGGAGCCGAACCTGTTGCCCCAATCCATTCACCGCTGGCTGGGCGAACCGTTGCGCCAGGGCACCCGCGAACTGATCCGTGAACTGCGTCGCCAGGATTGCAGTGTCTGGGTGTACACCTCGTCCGGGCGCACGCCGAGCTACATCCGCCGTTGGCTGATGCTCTACGGTATTCATGTCGACGGCGTGGTCAACAGCGTTCGCCACGACGAGGCGCTCAAATCCCACGGGCTTTCGATCACTCCATCGAAACTGCCGCGACTGTTCGATATCGATTTACACGTCGATGATTCCGAAGGCGTGAAGGTCGAAGGCCAGGACCACGGCTTCCGCGTGGTCGTGGTGCAACCCGATGACCCCCGTTGGGCGCAGCGCGTGCTGGACGCCGTTGCGGATGTGCAGGCGCAACTGGCCTGGCAGCAGCCGCATCGATTCAAGGCGCCGGTTGGGCAGGGCGCAGGCGTTTACTCCTCCTGACTTGTGGGCGCGAGCCTGCTCGCAATGCTGTCCCGGCCACTGCGGGGCATCAGATCTCCCGCGTCATCGTTGACCTCCATCGCGAATGAATTCGCTCCTACAGGGACGGCGCTGCCTCTGTAGGAGCGAGCACGCTCGCGATGGTCTCCCAAGCCCCACGGGGCATCAGGCTTCCCGCGTCATCGTTAACGCCCATCGCAAATGAATTTGCTCCTACAGGTTGGGTGATAACGCTGTGGGAGCGGGCTTGCCTTCGATGGTCTCCCGAACACCGCGTGACATCAGGCCTTACACATTCCTAATGATTCCAGTCTTCAATTTGATTGACATGAATCAATATCCGTTCGAGTATATCAATTAAGTGATATGCATAAATCGCACAGCGATACGGAGTGTAAATTGTACGATCCTCTTGTCAGTGCTACCCCAGGCGTCGGAATGCCGCATTCACCCTCTTATTGGGTTGATACAGCGGGTGCCGCTCCGGACGACGATGGCCCGCTTTCGGGGGCCGTCGATGTCGAGGTGGCCATCATCGGAGCTGGCTACACCGGCCTCAGTTGCGCGCTGCATCTGGCTCGAGAGCATGGGATCAGCGCGTTGGTGCTGGAGGCGAATCAGGTGGCCTGGGGTTGCAGCGGTCGCAACGGCAGCTTCGCGCGTATTTCCGGTGGGCGTGTGCCGCTGTCGCAACTGATCAAGCGCTACGGCGCGATCACGGCCAAGGCCTATTTCGATGAAATGTCCGCCGGGCTCAACACTGTTCGGGGGTTGATCCGCGATGGGGAGATCGACTGCGATCCGCAACCGGATGGCGTTTACAAGGTGGCAAGTAACGCGGCGCACGTCGATGCTCTCAGGCACGAGGTCAGCCTGTACAACGACGTGCTGAACTACCGCGCCAAGTTCGTCAGCGACAGCCAGGTGCAGGCCGTGCACAGCGGGGCCGAATCATTCGGCGCGTTGTACATGCCAGATGGCTTTTCCATGCATCCGCTCAAGCTGGCGTGGGGTCTGCACCGCATGGCCCGCAAAGCGGGGGCAAGGGTTCACACGTCTTCTCCAGTGGTGGAGTGGCACAGCGAGAACGGCGTTCATCGCCTGGTGACCCCCAATGGCGTAGTCACCGCTCGCAAGGTCGTGGTGGCCACCAATGGTTACACCTCGCCAGCGTTGAACAAGGCCACCGCCGGGCGCGTGTTGCCGGTGCATTCGCAGATCATCGTGACCCGGCCCCTGACTCTGGAAGAGAAACGGAGCAGCCTGCCGGGCAGCGAATGCATGTTCGATACCCGCAACCTGCTCTCGTATTACCGTCGCTTGCCGGATGATCGCATTCTGTTTGGCGGTCGCAGCGCCATCACCGGGCGTGAGGCCGAAAATCCACGTCACCGACAAAATCTGCATGACGCCCTGTGCCGCAAGTTCCCGGTGCTGGAAGGCATTCAAGTTGATTACAACTGGGGTGGCTGGGTCGCGGTCAGCGAGAACTCGCTGCCCTTCATTTGCAGGGTACCGGGGCTGGATAACGTGTATGCCGGTGGCGGTTACGCCGGCAGCGGCGTGTCGTTTTCGGTGCAGGCCGGCAAACGTCTGGCGCAAATGCTGACAGGTGCCAGGCAGCCCACCGAGATTGACTTCCTGCACCAGGTTCCCAAGCGTTTTCCGTTCCAGCCGTTTCTGCGGGTGGGGCAGCGTATGACCTACGCATGGTATCGCTTCAAGGATTCCAAATAAGTCATTGGCATCGAGTTGTAAAGCAGTGTTGCGGTAGAGGCTGGAACAAGAGGGGCAGCGTGGTGCCTCCGTGATTATAAGAAGAGTGGTTCGGGCGAAGTCGCCCCGCGTTCGATTCAACTGTCTAATTAAAATAAACTCAGGAGTTGAAAATGCATTCAATCAAAAAGCGCACGGCCGGCGTCGCGCTGGCTCTCTCTCTGTGCACTGTGGCCCATGTGCAAGCCGCAGGTACCGTTACGTTCGCCGGCTGGGGAGGGGCGCTACAAGACGCCGAACGCAAGGCCTACCTCAAGCCCGCTGAAGCCGCCCTGGGTATCAAGATCCAGGAAGACAACATGGACGGCCTGGCAGCAGTGCGTGCCCAGGTGATGTCGGGTAAGCCGAAGTGGGATGTGGTCGAACTGGCTTCCAATGACTGCGTACTTGCCCAGGAGCAGGGCCTGACCGAGCCCCTTGATTATTCGGTGATCAGCACCGAGGGAGTGGCCGCAAATTTCTATGGCAAGAACTGGATCGCCAGCAATGCCTACTCCACCGTGCTGGCCTGGGCCAATGACGCCGGCAACAATACGCCGAAGACCTGGAAAGCATTTTTCGACCCCGAGGTAAAAGCGTCCCGCGCCATGTACCGCCAGCCTTACACAACGCTGGAACTGGCGCTTATCGCCGACGGCGTGTCGCCCAAAGCCCTTTACCCACTTGATATCGACCGCGCTTTCAAAGTGCTGGAGCGCATCAAACCACAGGTGGTCAATTGGTGGCGCAGCGGCACGGATTCCGCGCAATTGTTGCGTAGTCGAGAGGTGGACGCCCTGGCCATCTGGGCTTCGCGTGTTGATGAGCTGAAAAAATCCGGTGAAGCCGTCGACTACACCTACGACCATGCACTGCTCGACTATGACTGCGTGGTTGTGCCCAAGGGCGCGCCCAACAAGGAACTGGCGATGAAGCTGGTGGCGCACATCATGAAACCGGAAAGCCAAGCGACCCTGGTGACCCTGATTCCAAACCCGCCGATCAACGTCAAGGCTTACGACACCAACATCATTCCGGCCGCCATGGCCGCCACCTTGCCCACCGCACCGGCCAACATCGACAAAGTGGTGTTCTTTGATCCTGTCTGGTGGCTGGCACACCAGGCCGAAGTTCAACGTCGCTTTGACTTGTTCATCCAGAATTGACGGAGGCGATGGGTATGTTCGGTTTCAACAAGAAATTGCTCAACACGGCGGTCGTTGCATCACTGGCTATGGTGGGAAGCTGTGCGGCGCTGGCCGATAGCCTGACATTTTCGGGCTGGGGTGGGGCATTGCAGGACGCAGAGCGCAAGGCTTACCTTGAACCCGCCGCCAAGGCACTGGGCGTGACGATCAAGGAAGACAACATGGATGGCCTGGCGGCGGTGCGTGCCCAGGTCATGTCGGGCCGGCCGAAGTGGGATGTGGTGGAACTGGGCAGCACCGAGTGCGCCCAGGCCCAGCAGGAAGGCCTGGTGGAACCGCTGGATTACTCCGTCATCGATGCAACGCATGTCGACAAGAGTGTGGTCAGCAGTCACTGGATCGCCAGTCACGCCTACGCCACCGTCGTGGCGTGGGCCGATGACACGGGTGCACCGGTGGCGAAGAACTGGCAGCAGTTTTTCGATCCTCAGGTGAAGGGTGCCCGAGCGTTGTACCGTCAGCCCTGGCTGACCATGGAAGCGGCGTTGCTCGGGGACGGCGTTGCACCGAAAGACCTGTATCCATTGGATGTGGAACGTGCGATCAAGGTGCTTGATCGCATCAAGCCTCAAGTGGTCAATTGGTGGGGGGCAGGGGCGGATTCGGCGCAGTTGTTGCGAAGCCGTGAGGTCGATTTTCTGGCGATCTGGAATGGCCGGGTCAACGATGTAAAAAACAGTGGCGAAAAAGTCGATTACAGTTTTGATGGTGCGTTGTTGAGCCACGACTGCCTGATCGTTCCCAAGGGCGCCGCGAACAAGGATCTGGCAATGAAGCTGATAGCCCAGATCATGAAGCCCGAGAGCCAAGCGATGCTGGCGACGTTGATTCCTTATTCTCCGGTCAATGCCAAGGCGTACGAACAGGCCGCGATCACTGCGGAACTGGCGGCGCGTTTGCCCACCTCACCGCAGAACATCAACAAGGTGGTGTCGGTGTCACCCGAGTGGTGGGTGAAGAACCAGGAAGCGGTGCGTCAGCGGTTCGCGCTGTTTCTGGCCCACTGACCGTTGCTGCCAACCGAACAGTGAGGAGGGGCGCCCCGGGCGCTTCTCCCTCTATAAAAAGGGCTCGAGTCGCCCGTTTGTGCCGAGTGTGAGTATGTCCGAAGACCTTAAACTTTCGATGTCCATCGACATCGAGAACCTGACCAAGACCTACGACAGTTTTGCTGCGTTGGATGATGTATCGCTCTCGATCAAGAGTGGCGAGTTCCTGTCTCTGCTCGGCTCCTCGGGTTCGGGCAAGACCACGCTGTTGATGGCGCTCGCCGGTTTCGTTCGTCCTGATGCCGGCAGCATCCGCTTTGGTGGTCGGGAAATGATCTTCGAGCCGCCGCACAAGCGCGATGTCGGCATGATGTTCCAGAGTTACGCGCTGTTTCCCCATATGAACGTCTTTCAGAACGTCGCATACCCGTTGAAGCTGCGGGGTTACGGGCGGGCTGAAATCCGCCAGCGAGTGGAACAGGCGCTGGCCACGGTGGAACTCGATCACCTGATTGAGCGCAATATCAACGAAATGTCGGGCGGTCAGCGCCAGCGTATTGCCCTGGCCCGGGCCATTGTGTTCGAGCCTAAGATTCTGTTGATGGACGAGCCCCTCTCGGCCCTCGACAAACGCCTGCGCGAAACCATGCAACTGGAATTGCGCCGCCTGCATGAGCGCCTGGGTATGACAGTGGTCTACGTGACACACGACCAGCGCGAAGCCTTGACCATGTCCGACCGCATCGCGGTGATGAGTAAGGGCAAGATTCGTCAGATCGATACGCCGGTGAACCTTTATGAGCGTCCTGCCAACCGGTTCATCGCCGAGTTCGTCGGTGAGTCGTCCTGCCTGCCGGTGACACAGCACGCGGGGCTGCTCCAGTTCCAGGGGCGCACACTCAAAACCGGCAGCGCGGTGGAGGGGCTGAAAAATCCGAGCCTGGTGGTCCGTCCGGAAAAACTGCAATTCGTCGCGGCCGAGGCTGGTGAGTACAATCACTTGCACGGCCACGTTACCGATGTGATTTTCCAGGGCGAAAGCCAGTTGGTGCAGATTGACCTGGGCGAAGGCATGGCCGTTGCCATTCGCCGCCCGACCCGCAGCTCCGAAAGCAATCGCCTGCCAGCTCGTGGCGAGGCCGTGGTGCTTGGCCTGCACCCGCACGACACCCTGGTGGTGGGGAACGAGCCATGAGTGTCGTCGAACTGCACGCATTGAATGCCCGTGAGCTGCAACGCGCAGAGCGGCGTCATCGCTGGTATCTGTTCGGCTCAGGGTTGCCTGCGTTGTTACTGGTGCTGCTGACGTTCGTGTTGCCGATCGGCTGGTTGTTCTGGTTGTCGTTGTTCGACGCCAACGGTCAGTTGACGATCGAGAACTACACGCGCCTGCTCGAGCCGATCTACGTGCTGACGTTCGTGCAGACCTTCAAGATCAGCATCATCGTCACCATCGCCTGTGTGCTGATCGGTTACCCCTATGCCTATTTCATGATCAAGGGCGCGCGCTGGCTCGCCAACCTGGCCATGGGGCTGCTTTTGGTGTCGCTGTGGACATCACTGCTGGTGCGTACCTACGCGTGGCTGATCATCCTGCAGCGTCGCGGTATCGCCAACGACTTGCTGATGAGCCTGGGCCTGACCGACGCGCCGCTGGCCCTGGTGCATAACCTGACCGGCACGGTGATCGGCATGGTGCACATCATGTTGCCGTTCATGATCCTGCCGTTGTACGCCGCCATGAAAAGCATCGATCCGATCTACAACCAGGCGGCTGCCGCCTTCGGTGCGTCGCCGTCCCGAGCCTTTCGCGACGTGTTCCTGCCGTTGTCGCTGCCGGGGCTGGCGGCCGGCGCCACGCTGGTGTTCGTGATCACCCTGGGCTTCTACGTCACGCCTGCGTTGTTGGGCGGTGGCAAGGTGCAGATGATCTCCATGCGGATCGAGAGCGACGTGTCCATGTACGCCAACTGGGGTGCCGCTTCTTCGTTGGGCGTGGTGCTGTTGCTGACCACCTTGCTTATGTTGTTCATCGTCAAGAAGGGCGCGGGCCTCGGCCGGCGCAGCGAGTGAAATCATGATCCGACTCAAACAATCCCTGATGGATGCCGTGCGCGCATCCTGGCTGTACGTCCTGGTGTTGGCGACCATGCTGTTTTTGGTGCTGCCGACGCTGATCGTGATTCCCATGTCGCTGTCCGATGCGCGCTACCTGAGCTTTCCGCCCAAGTCGCTGAGCTTCGAGCCGTTCTTCAGCTACTTCGCCTCCCTGGAGTGGCGCAGCGCGACGGCGGTGTCGCTGATCACCGCAACCCTGACCATGGTGCTGGCCACCACACTGGGCACGGCAGCGGCGTATTCGTTGCACGTCACCCAGTCGCGGTTGTCCGGCGTCCTGCGCGGCCTGTTGATGGCACCGATGATCGTGCCCACGATCTTCATCGCCATCGGCCTGTTTTTTGTCTATGCCCGCATGGACATGAACAACACCATCCCGGGGCTGGTGCTGGCGCACACGCTGCTGGCGCTACCCTATGTCGTGATCAACGTCAGCGCCGGCCTGCGCAGCTATGACATGACCCAGGAACAAGCCGCATGCATTCTCGGCGCGACCCGGCTGCGGGCCTTCTTTGACGTGACGCTGCCGCAGATCCGCTTCTCGGTGATCGCCGCCGCCATGTTCGCCTTTGCCATTTCCCTGGATGAGGCCGTGATCTCGCTGTTCATCAGTGGTGGCGACAGCTCCACCCTGACCAAACGGATGTTCAGCTCGCTGCGCTCGGAAATCGATCCGCTCATCGCAGTGGTGGCGACGTTGATGACGCTGCTGTCGATTACCATGCTGTGCATCAGCATCATGGCCCAGCGCAAAGCGAAGAGGGCGGCGGCATGAGTCGCATCAACCTGCGGCTCGGGCATGCCAGCAGCGAAGTGATCGAGTTCTTCTGGAACGGTCGCCCGGTGCAAGGGCGTCAAGGCGAAAGCCTGGCTACGGCGTTGCTGGCCAACGGCATCAAGGTGTTGGCCTGGACGCGAAAATCCCACCGTCCGTTGGGCTACTCGGGCAATTACGTGAGCGGGGTGCTTGCGCGGGTGGACGGGGTGCCTAACGTACGCCTGGATCTGTTCCCGGTGGCGGCCGGGGTGCGGGTCGAGATGCAGAACTGCTGGCCGAGTCCGGCGTTCGATGTGTTGCGCCTGTCGCGGTTGATTCCGTCGAGCTGGATTCAGGGCGGTTTCGAACACACCAACCTGGTGCCCAGCGGCACGGCGTTGTTTCAGCGCTGGGAAGCGATACTGGCGTTTCTTGCAGGGTCGGCCAAGCCGGCCACCTCTACCGGGGAGGTGGCGGTACCGCCAGCGCGCCGTTTGAGTGCCGACCGCCTGGTGATCGGTGGCGGGCCTGCCGGGTGTGCGGCGGCCAACGAGGCGGCAGCGCAAGGGCTGGATGTGGTGCTGGTCACCCGTGGCCATGGCCTGGCGCGTTACACCCACGCAGCCGGCCAGGCACGGCCAGCCTTGGATGAGCGGGTGACGCTGGTCACGGGCGTCGAGGTGTTTGGTGCCTACCGCGAAGGCGAATTGCTGTTAGGCGCGCCCCACGACCCGCGCCAGGGTGCCTTGGCGCTGGAGGCCGAGACAATTGTCCTGGCCACCGGACGCCGTCCATGCCCGCTGGTGATCCCCGGTATGTGGCTGCCGGGGGTGATAGAGGCGCGCACCGCGCTGATCATGGCCAGCGAGCAGGCGGTGGCACCGGGCGAGCGGGTGGTCGTGGTCGGCAATGGCGACCAGGAGGCATTGGCCAGCCGCCTGCGCCAGTTGGGCGTGAATGTGGTCGCGGCGCGGCCGGTAGGCGATTTGCGCCGGGTGGCGGGGCGCAGCCGGGTCAACGCGGCGTACTTCGCCGAGCGTATTGCCTGCGACGCGCTGGTGCATTCCGGGCCGTGGCTGGCAGAAGCCAGCCTGACCTTCCAGAGCCGCGCCGAAGGCTTGCTGCAGTTACGCGAACAACGCCCTTGCCGTTGGCAGGTGGTGGGGTCTGCCAGCGAGCACGATCAGCCCTTGCCGGTGGCGACGCCCTCGTCTCATCACGCCTTGTTGTGCCCCTGCTTCGACGTGTCCAGCCATGAAGTGCAGGCGTTGATCGAGCAGGGCATCACCGACCTGGAAGTGATCAAACGCCTGACCTCCTGCGGCATGGGCCCTTGTCAGGGGCAACCCTGCTGGGATTCACTGCGCGCACTGGTCAGTGCCCGAAGCGGCATCGCCCTGGAGCTGTTAGCCAGGCCGACGCTGCGCCCGCCACGCCGAGCCCTGAGCGTTGCTCAGGCCGCCGGCCTGGCCGATGTCGTTGAGCCTTTGCAATGAATGCACTTAAACCTTTGCCTGCCAAGGCATCGATCATTATTGTCGGCGCGGGGATTCAGGGCCTGTCGCTGGCGTTCAATCTGTCGGAGCTGGGTATGCGCGACATTCTCGTGCTAGACGCCGGTTACTGGCAGGGCGGTGCCTCGGGGCGCAACGGCACGCTGATTCGTGGCGCGTTCAGCTCGCCTGAATGGACGCGTTTCTTCGCTCATTCCTGCGAATTGTGGCAGGGCTTGTCCAAACGCCTGGGCCAAAACGTCATGTATTCGCGCCGGGGCTACACCATGGTGGGCGAGCGCAGCGCCACGGCCGAACTGCTCGACCGCACGCTGGCCGTGCACAAGGAATGCGGTATCCACTCCAGCCTGCTGACACCCGGTCAGTTGCGCGAGGTGCTGCCGGCCCTGGCTCATGGGCGGGTGAGCGCGGCGCTGCACCTGCCCGACAGTGGCGTGGCGCCGCACCACGCGGCCATGCATGCCTATCGCCAGGCGTGCGAGGCGAGGGGGGTGAGCATTCACTACCGCACGCCCGTCACCGCCATTGATCAGAGCGCCGGGCGCATTGGCGGGGTACGCGTCGGCGACCAGCGCATTGCCAGCGACACCCTGGTGCTGGCCGGGGGCGCCGAGAGCAATGCCCTGGCGCAGATGGCCGGGGTGCCGCTGGATGGCTATCCGATGCGCCTGGAAGCCATGGCGCTGGAACCCACGCGGCCCTTGATCGGACCCGCCGTGGCGTTGCTGGATCGGCTTTGCTACATGCACCAGACTGCTCGTGGAGAAGTGGTGGGTGGCGCCGAAGTGGCTGAGCGCCCGCAACACACCCTCAATGCCGACGTGCCGGTGATGGCTGCCACCGCTCGGGCGTACCTGGAGATGTTCCCGCAGTTGGGGCATGCGCGGATCTTGCGTCAGTGGGCGGGTTTGGTGCATATCTCCAAGGATTTCGGGCCGCTGTTGGGGGCCCATCATGCGTTGCCGGGTTTGTTCGTCAGTGCGGGCTGGTGTTATGGCCACGCGGGCGCCCCGGCTGCCGGCGAACTGTTGGCCAAGGCCATTGTCAGCGGGCAGGTGGACGAGCGTATGCGCCCGTTCGCCGTGGACCGATTCGAGCGAAACCAGCCAGTCGTAGAGCCTGGCATCGTGTTGAGTCATTTCGAATGACTTGCAAAAAAACGGGTACCATACGGACCCTTGAACCAGCACAACCCCAAACGCACCGTGATGCGTATGCCGATGCGGCAGAATAAGGAAAAATCCATGAGCTCCCTGGAAGACTCACCACTTTTCATCACTGCTTTGTCGAAGGGGCTCGCCATCCTGACGGCGTTCCGAGCCGGGCGGCCGAGCATGAGCCTGGTCGAGCTGGCCGAGCACACGGGGCTGAACAAAAGCACTGTGCAGCGTTCTGCCTTCACCCTTGAGGCGCTGGGCTATCTCTACAAGGAGCCGGTGACCAAGCGTTTTCGCCTGGCGCCCAAGTCGCTGGATCTGGGCACCGGTTATCTGCAGACCAGCGAGCTGATCGAGCGCGCAAATCCGTACCTGCATGAACTCAACCGCAATGTCGAGGAAAGCTGCAACCTGCTTGAGCCCTGCGGACTGGACATGCTCTATGTGGCTCGCTTTCCCAGCCACAAACAGATCGCCATTCACATGCCGCTGGGCCGGCATCTGCCGATGTACTGCACCTCGGCCGGGCGTGCGTACCTGGCCGCGCTGCCCGAAGCCGAGTCGGACGCGATCCTGGTGGCCTCCGAGCGCCAGGGCTACACCGCCAGCACCGTCACCGAGCTGGACCAACTGCGCGCGCTGGTCGCCGAAGCCCGCAACGCCGGTTACGCCTACGCCCAGGAAGAATACTTTGCGGGTGACATCAGTGTTGCCGCTGCCGTGGTCAATGCCGATGGCTACCCACTGGGTGCCGTGAACATTTCCGTACCGTTCAGCCGCTGGAGCCTTGAAGAGGCGCGCAGCCAACTGGCGCCCAAAGTGATCAACACCGCACGGACCATTTCCAGCGCAACGCGCAGTTTACGCCCCGTGGGCTAAAACCCCGGGGTAACCCTTTAACCCGCACACCCTGCTGCCGGCCCTGGCCTGCGGTATAGGTGCGCGATTGCCCGAAATCCGGGCGCACGTTTAAGGAGAGAGTGATGAGTGAGACCATGAAAGCTGCTGTCCTGCACGCGGTAGGTGAACCGCTGCGGATCGAGCAGGTGCCGATCCCGCAGCCGGGGCCCGGTGAAATCCTGATTCGTATCGCGGCCTGTGGCGTGTGCCACAGCGACCTGCATGCCGTTGACGGCGACTGGTCTGCATTGCCCACTTTGCCTCTAATTCCCGGCCATGAAATCACCGGGCATGTGGTTGCCCACGGCCAGGACGTCAGTGAACCGCCACTCGGCGCGGCCGTTGGCATGCCGTGGATGTACAGCGCGTGTGGCACCTGCGAGTTCTGCCTGGGTGGCATGGAAACCATCTGCGCGCGCCGCGAATCCACGGGTTACAGCAAGCAGGGCGGGTATGCCGAATACATGGTCGCGCCGGCCGCCTTTGTCGCCACCCTCGAACCGGGCGTCGATCTGTACGCCCTGGCGCCGATCCTGTGCGCCGGCGTCACCACGTACCGAGGCCTGACGCGCTCCCGTGCCCGACCAGGGCAGTGGGTGGCGGTCATGGGTATCGGCGGTCTGGGCCATGTGGCGGTGCAGTACGCCATCGCCATGGGGCTGCGGGTGGCGGCCATCGATGTGTCCGCCGACAAGCTGGAACTGGCGCGCAGCTATGGCGCCGAGTGCTTGGTGAACGCCCTCGACAATCCGGTGGAAACCCTCAAGCAGCAGATCCTGGGTGGCGTCCATGCCGTGCTGGTCACGGCCACTGCCAATGCGGCCTTCGAACAGTCAGTGAAGATGCTGCGCCCCGGCGGCACGGCGGTCTTCATCGGCTTGCCCGGTGGCGATGCCGATACCGTGCGCGCCTCGATTTCCAGCATCAGCGGCTGGGAGCTGTCGATCACCGGTTCCAACATCGGCACGCGCCAGGACCTGAACGACGCGGTGGCCTTCGCCGCCCGTGGCCAGGTCAAGGCGCAGGTCAACCTCGAGCGCCTGGAAGACATCAACGACATCTTTGCACGCATGCGCCAGGGCCAGTTGGTCGGCCGCACCGTGCTGAAAATTGCCTGACCCCTTCACTTTCCCAATAGGAATTACGTATGACCATCACTCGCCTTCAACCCAACCCAGGTCTGCTCAGCCACGCGCTGGTGCACAACGGTATCGTCTACATCACCGGCCAGGTGCCCGCTGACCGTACCCAGGATATCGCCGGGCAGACTGCCCAGGTGCTGGCGCGGATCGATGCGCTGCTGGCCGAGGCAGGCTCCGACAAATCGCACATCCTGTTCACGCAGATCTGGCTCAAGCATGCCGTGCAGGATTTTGCCGCCATGAACGCCGTATGGCGTGAGTGGATCCCGCAGGACGCATTGCCAGCCCGGGCTACCGTTGAAGCCAACATGGCGGCGGACAACATCCTCGTGGAAATCGCCCTGCAGGCAGCGGTCAAGGCCTGATCGGCCGGTTGAACAGCCGACTTTCGGCATCGGAGAATATGTATGAGCAGTATCGTTCCTCATCTCATCAACGGCGTGCGGGTCCAGGGCACCGGGCGCACCGCGGATGTCTACAACCCGTCCACGGGCGCGGTGATCAAGCAAGTAGCGCTGGCCGATGCGGCCACTTTGCAGCAAGCCATCGATGCCGCGAAAGCCGCGTTCCCGGCGTGGCGCAACACGCCGCCGGCCAAACGCGCGCAGGTCATGTACCGCTTCAAGCAATTGCTGGAGCAAAACGAAGCTGTCATTGCCGCGATGATCAGCGAAGAGCACGGCAAGACCCTGGAAGACGCGGCCGGCGAACTCAAGCGCGGCATCGAAAACGTGGAGTTCGCCTGTGGCGCACCGGAGCTGCTCAAGGGTGACTACAGCCGCAATGTCGGCCCGCACATCGACGCCTGGACCGACCTGCAACCGGTGGGGGTGGTAGCCGGCATCACGCCGTTCAACTTCCCCGCCATGGTGCCGCTGTGGATGTATCCGCTGGCCATCGTCTGCGGCAACTGTTTCATCCTCAAGCCTTCCGAGCGCGACCCCAGTTCCACCCTGCGCATCGCTGAACTGCTGATCGAAGCCGGCCTGCCGGCCGGGGTCATGAGCGTGGTGCATGGCGACAAGGAAGCGGTCGATGGCCTGATTGAATCGCCGCACGTCAAGGCACTGAGCTTTGTCGGCTCCACACCCATCGCCGAATACATCTACAGTGAAGGCACCAAGCGCGGCAAGCGCGTGCAGGCCCTCGGCGGGGCGAAAAACCACGCGGTGCTGATGCCCGACGCCGACCTCGATAATGCCGTCGGTGCGCTGATGGGGGCGGCCTATGGCTCGTGCGGTGAGCGCTGCATGGCGTTGTCCGTGGCGGTCTGCGTAGGCGATGCGATTGCCGATGCCTTGGTGGCAAAACTGGTGCCGCAGGTGAGGGGCTTGAAGATCGGGGCGGGCACATCGTGCGGCCTGGACATGGGACCGCTGGTGACCGGCGCTGCGCGGGACAAGGTCAAGGGCTACATCGACGCCGGTGTGGCCCAGGGCGCCACGCTGCTGGTGGACGGTCGCGACCTGGTGGTTACCGGCCATGAAAACGGCTTTTTCGTCGGGGGCACGCTGTTCGACCGGGTGACCGCGCAGATGAGCATCTACACCGACGAGATTTTCGGCCCGGTGTTGTGCATCGTCCGCGTGCCGAGCCTGGAAGCGGCGATGAAGTTGATCAACGACCACGAATACGGCAACGGCACCTGCATCTTCACCCGCGACGGTGAGGCGGCGCGCTTGTTCTGCGACGAGATTGAAGTGGGCATGGTCGGCGTCAACGTACCGTTGCCGGTGCCGGTCAGCTACCACAGCTTTGGTGGCTGGAAGCGTTCGCTGTTCGGGGACCTGCATGCCTACGGCCCCGACGGCGTGCGTTTTTATACCCGCAAGAAAGCCATTACCCAGCGCTGGCCACGCCGTGCCAGCCATGAAGCCGCGCAGTTCGCCTTCCCCAGCAACGCTTAAGTGGCGCCTGCCGCGTGGGGCTCTCACGCGGCTTTCGACTTATCGTGGAGACAAACATGAACAATGCACTGAAGTTTTACATCGACGGCCAGTGGGTAGCTGCCGAGTCCGGCAATACCCTGGATGTGATCGATCCTTCCACCGAACAGGCCTTTATCAAAATCGCCGTGGGTGATAGCCGGGATGTCGACAAGGCGGTAGTGGCTGCCGCCCGGGCCTTCCCGGCGTTCTCGGGTAAATCGGTTGCCGAACGCCTGGCCTTGCTCAAGGAAATCCTGCGGGTGTACAACCTGCGCTACGAGGATCTGGTCAAGGCCGTCAGCCAGGAAATGGGCGCACCGCTGCATTTCGCCCGTGATGCGCAGATCTGGAGTGGCCGCGCGCACCTCGAGTCAACCATTAGCGCCCTGGAAAACTTCCCGTTCAGCGAACAGCACGGCACCACCCATGTCGTGCGCGAAGCCATTGGCGTGTGCGCCCTGATCACGCCGTGGAACTGGCCGCTGAACCAGATCGTCTGCAAGGTGGCCCCGGCCATTGCCGCCGGCTGCACCGTGGTGCTAAAACCCAGCGAAATCGCGCCGCTGACCGGCATCATCTTTGCCGAGATCCTCCATGAAGCAGGCGTGCCGGCAGGCGTATTCAACCTGCTCAACGGCACCGGACCCGATGTGGGCCAGCACATGGCGAGCCACCCGAACGTGGACATGGTGTCTTTCACCGGCTCGACCCGCGCCGGCATCATCGTCGCCAAGACTGCGGCGGATACCGTCAAGCGCGTGGCCCAGGAGCTGGGCGGCAAGTCAGCCAACATCCTGCTTGAGGACGCCGACCTCGACGTGGCGGTGGCCAAGGGCGTGCAGGGCTGTTTCTCCAACTCGGGGCAATCCTGCGACGCACCGACCCGCATGCTGGTACCGGCCGCGCTGCATGCCCGCGCGCTGGAGATCGCCAAAGAGACCGCCGAGCAACTGGTCACCGGCAGCCCGCTGGACGAAAAAACCAACCTGGGTCCGGTGATCAGCGAAGCACAGTTCAACAAGATCCAGGGGCTGATCGCCACCGGGATCGAAGAGGGCGCCACGCTGGTGGCCGGCGGCCTGGAACGACCTGCGGGGTTGGACAAGGGCTACTACGTGCGGCCGACCGTGTTTGGCCACGTCACGCCGCAGATGACCATCGCTCGCGAAGAAATCTTCGGCCCCGTGCTGTCGATCATGCCCTATGAAACGCTGGAACAGGCCATCGAAATCGCCAACGACACGGTCTACGGCCTGGCGGCCTACGTGCAGTCCCGGGACCTCGAAAAAGCCCGCGCCGTTGCCGGGCGCATGCGGGCGGGTTCGGTGTACCTGAACTATCCGAGCTGGGACACCTTTGCCCCGTTTGGTGGTTATAAGCAGTCGGGTAATGGCCGTGAGTATGCGGGCTGGGGGATCCACGACTTCCTGGAAATCAAGGGCGTAGTGGGTTGGGGGAATTGATTGGGCGGGGGTGACAGGCTTCCCGTGTGATCGTTGACCCCCATCGCGAATGAATTCGCTCCTACAGGCCTGGTGGTGTCCCTGCTCGCGATGGTCTCCCGGCCATCGCGCGGCATCAGACGGCCCGCGTCATCGTTGACCTCCATCGCGAATAAATTCGCTCCTACAGGTCCTGTGGTGCCCCTGTAGGAGCGAGCATGCTCGCGATGGATTCACAACCACTGCGGGGTATCAGGCAGCCCGGCCGATAATTGTCGGATTTCCTGACATGCGCGAATAAATGACGTGGGGGAAGGGCCATGGTGTGAGTCGTACTGATGGAAGGGGTATTACGGTATCGTATGACGACGACCTTGGGTTCTCTGACCAGCCATTTAATCGCCACCGACAGGACGTCACCATGCGCAAGGATTACCTGGCATTTTTTACTTCACTGTTCCTGTCGAGGCTGGCCGACCAGATCCTGCTGTTCATCGTGCCGCTGGTGGTGTTCCAGACCACGCAAAGCGCGTCCTGGGCAGGGCTGGCGTTTTTTGCCGAGTCGCTTCCGCGCTTTCTTGCGTTCCCGGTCTGCGGGGCATTGTGCGACAAATTCGCGCCCACCCGGATTCTGTACATCAGCCAGGTCTATCGCGCTTTGCTGTGTGCGGTGGCAGTGGTCTTGTACCTGGTATTTGGCGGCATCGCCTGGCTGGTGGTCCTGTCGGCACTGTGCGGGGTACTGACGACCCAGGGCATCATGGCCCGTGAAGTGTTGATGCCGCATATCTTCCAGCACTACAGCTACACCAAGACCTTGTCCTACTCACAGATCGCCGACCAGACCGGGCTGGTGCTCGGGCCGCTGCTGGCGGCGCTGTTGCTGGAACTCTGGGCGTGGCACTGGGTGGTGGCGTGGGTCGCCGTGTTGTTCCTGTTGGCCGACCTGGGCATGCGGGTTTGGCAACGATTCAGCGGTATCACGCTGGAGGTGTTCGAGCAGCATCAGGACATCTGGGTGCAACCGCTGCGTATCGCCTTTGGGCATATTGGCGAGCGCAAGGAACTGAAAAAGATCATTACCCTGGCCGTCGGCGTCAACCTGATCATCGGGGGCACCCTGGCCACCTCGGCCGCCATGGTGATCGGCCAGTTCAGCGCGGGCAAGGACGGCTACGCCGGACTCCAGGCGGCCGGCGCCGGGGTGACCATCGTCATTCTGTTCTTTCTCGCCCGAGTGGCGCTGCCCCTGAGGCTCATGGGCAGCGTCGGGTACTTGATGATCGCCGCAGGCGGCTTGATCTGTGCGCTGAGTCCGAGCCTTGGCTTATATATGGCGGGCTTCCTGCTGATCGTTGGCTTCGACAAGATGTTCAACGTCTATATGCGCACGATTCGTCAGCGCGTGATTCCTACACAGGATTTCGGCAAGACGGTTGGGGTGATTACGTTGCTCAATAACCTTTCGCAGCCGTTGGCCGGTTTGCTGGTGGCGTTGTTGGCGACGACGCTGGGGGTGCAGGGGGTGGTGTTGTTTCTGACGCTGCTGGCGGTGGTGTTGGGGGGGGCGGTGCTGGTTTGGGCGACGAGGGTTGGCGGTGAGAGGGAGACGGCGCAGTGTCTGGTTTCCAGTGTTATCGTTGACGACCATCGCGAATAAATTCGCTCCTACAGATGTCCGCATTCCCCTGTAGGAGCGAGCACGCTCGCGATGGACTGAAGAACACCGCGGGGTGTCAGGCTTCCCGCGTTATCGTTGACGACCATCGCGAATAAATTCGCTCCTACAGATGTCCGCATTCCCCTGTAGGAGCGAGCACGCTCGCGATGGACTGAAGAACACCGCGGGGTGTCAGGTTTCCCGCGTTATCGTTGACGACCATCGCGAATAGATTCGCTCCTACAGATGTCCGCATACACCTGCAGGGGTAGGTGATGGAGTTTTATTCCACCGCCTCGACCACCCCCTGATCCTCACCCAGGAATCCGCCGCTCTGGTGCTGCCACAGGCGTGCATAGGTGCCGTTTTTCGCCAGCAGTTCAGCGTGGGTGCCTTGTTCGATGATGCGCCCGTCGTCCATGACAATCAGCCGATCCATGGCCGCGATGGTCGAGAGCCGGTGGGCGATGGCGATCACGGTCTTGCCTTGCATCATCTCGTCGAGGCTTTCCTGGATGGCCACTTCGACTTCCGAGTCCAGGGCACTGGTGGCTTCGTCCAGTAGCAGGATCGGCGCATTCTTGAGCATCACCCGGGCGATCGCCACGCGCTGACGCTGGCCGCCCGACAACTTGATGCCGCGCTCGCCCACCAGGGTGTCATAGCCGCTGTGGCCCTGTGGGTCCGTCAACTGGTTGATGAACCCGTCGGCCTGGGCGTTGATGGCGGCACGGCGGATCTGTTCGTCGGTGGCGTCGGGTCGACCATAGGCGATGTTGTCACGAATGGAGCGGTGCAGCAGGGACGTGTCCTGCGTGACCATGCCGATGGTGCTGCGCAGGCTGTCTTGCGTTACGTGGGCGATGTCCTGTCCATCAATGCTGATCTTGCCTTCGTCCACGTCGTAAAAACGCAGCAGCAGGTTGATCAGCGTGGATTTACCGGCACCGGAGCGGCCCACCAAACCGATTTTCTCGCCCGGGCGGATGTGCAGGCTCAAACCATCGAGCACCTGGCGTTCGCCGTTGTAGTTGAAGCTCACATTGTCGAAGCTTACCGCGCCGCCAGAGGGCACCAGCGCCTTGGCGTCCGGTGCATCCTGCACCTTGGGACCCTGGGTCAAGGTGGCCATGCCGTCCTGTACGGTGCCGATACTTTCGAACAGCGAGGTCATCTGCCACATGATCCAGTGAGACATGCCATTGATCCGCAGTGCCATGGCCGTGATCGCCGCCACGGCCCCCGCGCCGACTTCGCCTTGGTGCCACAGCCACAGGGCATAGCCGCCAGCACCGAGGATCAGGCCCACTACCAGCGCCTGGTTAACAATTTCGAACTGGCTGACCAGGCGCATCTGGCGAAAACCGGTCTGCTTGAAATCTTCCATCGCCGCACGCGCAAAATGCGCTTCGCGCCTGGAGTGCGAGAACAGTTTCACGGTGGTGATGTTGGTGTAGGCGTCCGAGATGCGCCCGGTCATAGAAGACCGGGCGTTGGCCTGCTCCTGGCCGACCTGGCCCAGGCGCGGTACGAAATACAACATCGCCAGTGAGAACAGCGCGATCCAGCCAATGAACGGCAACATCAGTTTCAGGGCGAAGCCGCCCGCCAGGGCGATGATCGCGATGAAATAGACACCGATGCCCGGCAGGATCTCGATGAGGGTGAACAGCACTTCGCGAACGGCCAGCGCGGTCTGCATCACCTTGGTGGTGACCCGACCCGAAAACTCATCGGAAAAAAATGAAAGGCTTTGCCGCAGCATCAGGCGGTGGAAGTCCCAGCGCAGGCGCAGTGGCAGGTTGATCGCCAGAATCTGGTGCTGGACCATGGTGCGCAGCGCCACCAGCCCGATGCTGGTGACCAGCACGATCCCGATGCCCCACAACACGCGGCTTTCCTGCATGTTGACTTCGCCGCCTGCCTTCCAGCTCGATAAGAGGTCCACGACCTGTCCGAGGAAGGAAAACAGCCAGGCTTCGTAAATCGAGACGGCCGCGCTCAGCAGCGCAAACGCGAGGACGTAGCCGCGAGCACCTCGGGTACAGGCCCATAAAAAACGAGCCAGGCCGACCGGTGGCGGTGGAAGCTCGTCGGGTGGGAAAGGGTCGAGTCTTCGTTCAAACACACGAAGCATTGAGGTTCTCCTGAATGATCAATTGAGGATTTTGCCATTTAACGCGGGCTTTGAGGGTTCGAGAGTCCAGTGCGCCGCCGCGTTCAACCGCAAACATGAGAAGCTGTTTTTTCACGTCATTCGCCGATGGCATCATCAGGGTGTCCCGGGCTTTTCGGCGCCCAGCGCCTGGATTCGGTGATGCTCCACCAGGAAGTCCACAAATACGCGTACCCGGGCGGGCATGGCCGCACCCCCCACGAACACCGCATGAATCGGTTCCCGATCACCAGGGTTCCAGTCTTCTAGAAGGGCCACCAGCTCACCGCGTTGCAGGTCCTCGGCGACCGTGAACGCGCCGATACGTGCGATACCGGCACCTAATCGAGCCAGTTGTGCGAGCGCCTCGCCACTGCTGCATTCGATGTTGCCGTTGATCTTCAGGGAGAACTCATGGCCGTCCCGGGCGAACGGCCAGTCGGGCTGGGCGCGGCGAAAGTTGAACCGCAGGCAGTTGTGGTGCAACAGGTCTGGCGGTTCCTGCGGCGTGCCATGGCGCTGCAGGTATTGCGGCGAAGCTACCACGACCTGGCCGGTTTCGCCGATCCGGCGTGCCGTCAGGGGGCTGTCTGGAAGAACGCCAAAGCGCACCGCCACGTCGGCCTGGCCGGCGAGAATGTCGACCACCTCATCGCCCAGGGTCAGATCAACAACGATGTTCGGATATCGGGAGCTGAACGCGGCCACCAGGGGCACGATGGCCATCCTGCCGTGGCCGAGGGCGGCACTCACGCGCAGCCGTCCCTGGGGGACACCTTGATCAGCGATGGCTTCTTCGACTTCGGCCATGTCCGCCAGAATTCTCCGAGCGCCTCGTAAGTAGGCCTCGCCCTCGGCAGTGAAGGTGATCGCCCGGGTTGTGCGAAGCAACAGGCGAGTGCCAAGTCGCTGCTCGGTGCGCGCGATGACGCGGCTGACCGCCGAGGGTGTCAGCCCCAGGGCGCGCGCCGCCGCTGACAAGCTGCCTTCCTCTGCAACGGTGACGTACACCGCCATTTCACCCGACCGGCCGTTGATATCCATTTGTGCCTCGTGCGCAAAGGTGTTTGCCAGAAAGGCCATCTTCTGGCCTGGAAAAACACATTGTAACCTTTGCGGCATAAATGAGGACCTTGCCATGCGTATAAACCTACCCCTTGTAGCTCTTGCCACGGGTGCCTTCGGCATCGGTGTGACTGAATTCGCCCCCATGGGCATGTTGCCCGGTATCGCTGCCGACCTGGGCGTCTCCATTCCTGCCGCAGGCCTGCTGGTCAGCGCCTATGCCGTGGGGGTGTTGCTTGGCGCGCCTCTGATGACGCTGACCACCGGGAAGATTCCCCGGCGCCATCTGTTGATCGGGCTGATGGCCATTTTTACCCTGGGTAACCTGATGTCAGCGATGGCGACCGATTACTACAGCCTGCTGATTGCCCGCGTCGTGACTTCGCTCAACCACGGCGCGTTCTTTGGCGTAGGCTCCATTGTCGCCGCCAGCGTAGTTGCGCCGGACAAGCGCGCCGGAGCAGTTGCCGCGATGTTCATGGGGCTGACGCTGGCCACCATCGGCGGTGTACCGCTGGCGACCTGGTTGGGTGAACAGCTCGGCTGGCGGACCGCGTTCTGGGGCATCGCCGGTTTGGGTGTGGTGACCATGGCCGCGTTGTGGTTCGCTTTGCCCAACCTGCCGCTACCCAAAGGTGGTGGCGTGCTCGCCGAAATCCGCGTCTTGCGCCGGGGCCCGGTCCTGGCGGCGCTGGCATTGACCGTCGTGGGTTCGGGCGCCATGTTTACCGTCTTCACGTATATCGCGCCCATCCTCAGTAGCGAGACCCACGCCTCCAGCCCATTCATCACCGCCATGCTGGTGCTGTTCGGAGTGGGTTTGACCCTGGGGAACATCTGGGGCGGCAAGGCGGCAGATCGCTCCATCGACCGCACCCTGATCATCTCGCTGAGCGCGCTGATCATTGTTTTGCTGGCGTTCACTGTCCTGATGCGCTGGCCGCTGACGGCTGCCATCAGCATCGTTATCTGGGGCATTGCCAGCTTCGCCTTGGTGCCGCCGCTGCAGATGCGCGTGATGGAAGCCGCCAAGGACGCCCCCAACCTGGCCTCGGCCGTGAACATCGGGGCGTTCAACCTCGGTAATGCGATCGGTGCCGCGCTCGGCGGGGCCGTGATCAATGCAGGCCTGGGTTATCCGGCGATCTCCCTGGCGGGTGCTGGGATGGCTGGCTTGGGGTTGCTGATGGTGCTGGTCCTCGCCAGCCGTGCCACAACACAGGATCCTGCGGCAACCACCTTGGAATCAGCCAATACGCCCTCATAACATGGCTACCATCCACGTTGCCGAGAGGAACGAAAGATCATGACCAGTCAAACCGAAACCGCCATTCTCGCTGGTGGCTGCTTTTGGGGCATGCAGGACCTGCTGCGGCGCTATCCCGGTGTGTTGCAAACCCGCGTTGGCTACACCGGCGGTGACGTGCCCAATGCCACTTATCGCAATCACGGCAATCACGCTGAAGCCATCGAGATCGTTTTCGACCCCGCAGTGATCAGCTATCGGCAGATCCTGGAGTTCTTCTTCCAGATACACGACCCGAGTACACCCAACCGTCAGGGCAATGACTTGGGCCCCAGTTATCGTTCGGCCATTTACTACCTTAACGAACAGCAGCGTGATATCGCCGAAGACACCGCAGCCGATGTCGATGCTTCGAAGCTGTGGCCGGGCAGGGTGGTGACCGAAATCGAACCTGCGGGACCCTTCTGGGAAGCGGAACCTGAACACCAGGATTATCTTGAGCGGATCCCGAACGGTTACACCTGCCATTTCATCCGTCCGAACTGGAAGTTGCCCAAGCGCGGTTGAGTGTCGGTACGCTGAAAGACCCGCGACGGCCGGTGATCCCAACATCGGCTGCTCGCGGGTTTGTGCCATAAAAACGGGCGACTCACTGGACGCCACGAATTTAACGTCAAAAAACAGGTATTTAACGTGGTCTTCGCGGCTGGATTTTTTTCCGGGCGCGAAGTGTTTTGCGCATAAAGTGTCCTAGACTACAGCTGCAGATGCGATGTGCGGGAGCGGCACCTGATGCATGCTGCTGATTAAGACACCCTTCAACGTGCGAAAATAATATGAATAATAATTCCGGAGCAGGCGCTCGGTTAAACGTACTTGATGGGTGGCGTGGCATGAGCATTCTGCTCGTACTGGCGTGTCACCTGTTACCACTTGGCCCAAAGAGTTTGCAGTTGAATGCCGCTGCAGGCGTCATGGGCATGGCTATTTTTTTACTCTTTCGGGCTTCCTGATCACCAGCTTTCTGCTCAATCACAGTAGCGTTACCGACTTTCTCATCCGCAGGTTCTTTCGGATCGTTCCCCTGGCCTGGTTGTATATGGCAGTCGCGTTATACGTCATGAACAGCTCGCCGGATTTCTACGTCGCCAACTTCCTGTTCGTTGCCAACTGGCCCCCGATGGCCCTTGGAAGTGTGAATGGCCATCTGTGGAGTTTGTGCATGGAGGCGCAGTTCTATGTTGCCATTGCGCTGCTGGTCGTTCTCTTCAGAAACAAGTGGGTCGTGATGATTCCTTGTCTGTGCATCGCCGTTACCCTTTACCGTGTGATAAATGATGTCCACGTAGCGATCAATACCTATTACCGAATCGATGAGATATTGACGGGTTGCATACTTGCAATGATTTATCACAAGGGGCTGGGCGGCGCACTTGTAAAAGAACCGAGAAAGATTGGGGCCGCGCAAGTACTGTTACTTCTCCTGTTCCTGGTGTCCTGTCACCCGGAGGGCGGTTTCATGAATTACTTGCGCCCTTATTTTGCCGCCGCGTTGGTGGGGAGTACATTGCTCAATAGTTCAGCTCGCATTAACCAGCTCTTGAATCATCGCATTCTCTTTTACATTGCCACGATCTCCTACGCACTTTATGTCGTTCATCCGCTGCTGGCGGACACCTGGCTGGGTAGCGGGGATACGGTCATTAAATACCTGAAGCGTCCTTTGTTGTTTGGTGCCATTTTCCTCGTGGCGCATATCTCGACCTTTTATTATGAAAAATGGTGGATTGCGTTCGGGAAGACCTTGTCGAGGAAAGTGGCGAGTCAATCTGTCGCAACGTGAACGCCAATTAGCTGCCCGTGCCGTTTTCGGGATCATTCATCCGCACGCTGGCGAACGTCGATTCGTTGCGCGCGTGGTAGGCAGCCCGCGTTATCGTTGACGACCATCGCGAGCAAGCTCGCTCCCACAGACAACCGCATTCCCCTGTAGAAGCGAGCTTGCTCGCGATGGAGGCCCATACACCGCTGTGTGCCAGGCAGCCCGCGTTATCGTTAACGACCATCGCGAGCAAGCCCGCTCCCGCAGACAACCGCATTCCCCTGTAGGAGCGAGCATGCTCGCGATGGAGGCCCAGGCACCGCTGTGTGCCAGGCAATCCGCGTTATCGTTCACGACCATCGCGAGCAAGCTCGCTCCCACAGACAACTGCATTCCCCTGTAGGAGCGAGCTTGCTCGCGATGGAGGCCCAGGCACCGCTGTGTGTCAGGCAGCCCGCGTTATCGTTGACGACCATCGCGAGCAAGCTCGCTCCTACAGATGAGCCGTAGGGCTCTGCGGGGATGTCGGGCAGATGTGATTTATGCATTGGTGATATCAGCGCTATACGATTGGCACTGTTTATCTATCAATTTGCGAAGGGTAGTTTTCCCTCCGATCATTCGAATCGAAAGGATACCCTTCATGAAAAACACCCTGATCGGTCTCGCGGTGTGCGCCGCAGCCCCTTTTGCCGACGCTGCCGGCTCAGACAACGCAAATGACCCACGCCGGCCCGAGCAGCAGATCTCCCGCGCCGGCTCCCAGGCATCGGTCGCAGGGCCTGAGCATTGGTTCACCGGGCGGGTGCGCGTCGAGCCGTTGTTTCCCACCAGTGATGCAATCAATGCTTCCGGCGCCTACGTCAATTTTGAACCGGGTGCGCGTTCCGCCTGGCATACCCACCCAGCGGGACAACGCTTGGTCGTGACGTCCGGTGTAGGGTTGATCCAGGAATGGGGCAAGCCGGAACAAGAGATCCACCCCGGCGACGTGATCGTCTGCCCGCCGGGCGTCAAGCACTGGCACGGCGCTGCGCCGTCGAGCGGTATGACGCACCTGGCCATCACCGGCACGGTGGACGGCAAAAATGCCGAATGGATGGAGAAGGTCACCGATGAGCAATACAACGCTCGCGACACACAAGCGCCTGTCGTCGCACCAGCGGTTTTGCAAACACTGTCGGCCAAACAACAAAGCATCCCGTTGATCGCAGCAGCCATGGCCACCAGCAACATGCCGGCGCTCAACACGGCGTTGAACAAAGGGTTGGATGCAGGCCTGAGCGTCAGCGAGGCGAAAGAAATTCTGGTGCAGCTCTACGCCTACAGCGGGTTCCCGCGCAGCCTCAATGCCCTCGGCGAGTTGATGACAGTGGTCGAGGCGCGCAAACAACGTGGTGTCCAGGATGAGCCGGGGCGTGAGCCCGGTCGAGTCATTCCCACGGGCAGCGAGTTGCTGGCGGCCGGTAAGGCCAACCAGTCGCGCATCGCTGGCGGGACGGTTCAAGGGCCGTTATTCGACTTCGTTCCGGTGATCAATCAATACCTGCAGACGCACCTCTTTGGCGATATCTTCGAGCGCGACAACCTCGACTGGCAAAGCCGTGAGCTGGCGACCGTCGCTGCGCTCGCCGTCACACCTGGGGTGGAATCACAACTGCGTTCGCACATGGCGGCCAGCTTGCGGGTCGGCCTGACCCCTGTGCAGTTGCGCCAGTTGATCCAGTTGCTGGCTGGGCAGGGCGATGAGGCCGCCGCCAAACGGGCTGGTGAAGCATTGGACACGGTTCAGGCGAATCAACCGTCGTAACGCAGGGTTTCACGCAAGAGGTTGAAGGCTGGAGAACTCTGGCGCCGGCTCGGATAGTAGAGGTGGTAGCCAGAGAACGGTTCGCACCAGTCCTCGAGCACGCGGATCAACCGGCCCTGCGCCACGTGTTCCTGCACCAGGTCCTCGGGCATGTAAGCCAGGCCCAGGCCCTGGAGCGCCGCCTCCAGGCGCATGGCAATGTTGTTGAACACCAATTGGCCTTCGATGCGCACGTTCAGCTCCTGCCCGTTTTTCTCGAATTCCCAGACGTAGAGTCCGCCGTGGGTGGGCATGCGCAGGGTGATGCAGTTGTGGGTCGTGAGGTCATTGGGAATGATGGGCTGCGGGTAGCGGGAGAAATAGGCGGGCGAGCCCACCACCGCCATGCGCATATCGGGACCGATGCGCATCGCGATCATGTCCTTGGCCACCTGTGGTCCCAACCGTACGCCTGCATCGAAGCCCTGGGCGACGATGTCGGTGAAACCGTAGTCGACGATGATTTCGATGTGCAGGTCGGGGTGGTCGGGCAACAGTTTCGAGAGCACCGGATGCAAGACCTTGATTGCCGAATGCTCGCCTGCGGTGATGCGCAATTTGCCGGCGGGCCGATCTCGAAATTCGCTGAGCAAGGCCAGCTCGGTGTCGATCTCTTCAAACCGGGGCGCAATTACTTTCAGCAGATGTTCGCCTGCTTCGGTGGGGGAGACGCTGCGGGTGGTGCGCGCCAACAACCTGACCCCCAGCCGTTCCTCCAACTGACGCATGGCCCGACTCAACGCCGGTTGCGACATGCCTAGCCGGGCGGCGGCGCGTGTGAAGCTGCGCTCCTGGGCCACCGCCGCAAAAATCGCCAATTGGTCATAGCTTTCGAGGGACATTCATGCGCACCTGTTATGAACCAAGGGCGATTATGCCATTTATGCGGAGTAGGGGACCTGTCTTAAAAATGCAATAAAACCGTCGCGTAGAAATATTACTGAAATGTTTCATTCCTATGATGTAGGAGTTTTCTTTCAGGGAAGTATTGTCATGCGTCGAGTGGTGTTCAATCAGAAAGGTGGGGTGGGCAAGTCCAGCATTGCCTGCAATCTTGCGGCGGTCAGTGCGACCGAAGGCTACAGGACGCTCTTGGTGGACCTCGATCCCCAGGCTAATTCCACCCATTACCTGACCGGGTTGACCGGTGATGAAATCCCCATGGGCATCGCCGACTTCTTCAAGCAAAGCCTGTCCAGCGGACCGGCCAGCAAGAAGAATCACGTGGCGATCACCGAAACGCGCTACGACAATCTGCACCTGGTCACGGCCAGCCTTGAACTGGCCGATCTGCAAACCAAGCTCGAGTCTCGCTTCAAGATCAACAAACTGCGCCGTTTGCTGGTGGCACTGTCCGAAGATTACGAACGCATTTACATCGACACGCCGCCCTCGTTGAATTTCTACACCATCAGCGCATTGATCGCCGCCAACCGCGTGTTGATTCCCTTCGATTGCGACACCTTTTCTCGCCAGGCGCTCTACAACGTCATCGCCCAGGTGGCGGAGTTGCGTGCCGACCATAACGAGTCGCTGGTGGTGGAAGGGGTGGTCGTCAACCAGTTCGAGGCGCGTGCCCGTTTGCATCAGGCCTTGATCGACGAACTGGTAGCCGAAGGCTTACCGGTGTTGCCGGATTATCTGAGCAGTACGATCAAGATGCGTGAGTCCCATGAAGCGTCGGTGCCAATGATTCACCTGGCGCCACGGCATAAATTGTCGAGGGAATTCGTTAACCTGTTTTCGGCCCTCGAGCGCGCGAGCTGACCACAAGGGGGTGGGCGTTGCATTCCTTTTTGGAACTTTGACGACGGAAAAATCCAGCGTGCCGATGAATTGCGGCTGCGGATCAATCCGCACGACTGGCAGTTACTCAAGGATGCGGCCGACCAGGCCTATGACTTGACCACGCAGATGCTCGCGCGCGATCAACGCGATTGCCTGAACGTGAAATCCATGCGTTTACCTGCAGGAGAGCAGCCATGACGGACGAGAAGAGAGATGAGCCTGAAGACGATGTGCCGATTCACTCCACGGAACAGGAGCGCGAGCGTTTGAAGGATTACAATAAGGACGGCATTCCGCCTGGTTCCTGTTGATTGCGAAGGTCTTCGGCGAGGGGCGTTGGCTTTCGAACCTGTCCAAGTCAACGAGCGCGTCGTCCAGGGACGGGCCTTGCCACCGTGACAATCAGAGCGCATCATGGCGCCCATCATAGGGTAGGGGGTATGCTATGGCGCACACCAAGGCAGGAAAAGATGACTTGCTCAAGCGCGTGCGGCGCATCGCGGGCCAGGTACAAGCCATTGAACGCGCGCTGGAAGGCGAGGCGGACTGCGGGAAGACGTTGCACCTGGTGGCGGCCACCCGTGGCGCCATAAACGGCCTGCTCGACGAAATCATCGAGGACCACGCCCGCGAACACGTGGCCAAGCCTGGCCTCAGTGATGAGGAGCGGGCGCAAGGTGTCGAAGAGCTGCTCGAAGCCATTCGCCGTTATTCCAAGTGAGGACAGCATGAGTACCGTTGATTACACACACAATCATGACTTCCTCGGCGCCAGCCACGACGACAACGCCAAACGCACGCTCTGGGTGGTGATCCTGACCGTGGTGATGATGGTCGGTGAAATTGCCGCGGGTTACCTGACCGGTTCCATGGCGCTGCTGGCCGATGGTTTCCATATGGCCACCCACGCCGGGGCGTTGGGCATTGCCGCCGCCGCATACGCCTTTGCGCGCAAGCATTCGGACAACGGCGCCTACAGTTTTGGCACCGGAAAGGTCGGCGACCTGGGTGGTTTCGCCTCGGCGTTGATTCTTGGCCTGATCTCGCTGGGCATTGGCGTCGAATCGGTGATGCGCCTGTTCGAGCCGACCCGGGTGCAGTTCGGCACCGCCATCTGGATCGCCGTGCTCGGCCTCGCCGTCAACATCGTCAGCGCGCTGCTGCTGGCCGGCGCCGCCGGTCATCATCACGGGCATGACCATGGCCATGCACACCACCATCATCACGATCACGCCCACGGCGAAGACAACAATCTGAGATCGGCCTACGTTCACGTGCTGGCCGATGCCGTCACATCGGTGCTGGCCATCCTGGCCTTGCTGGCCGGCAAGTTCCTCGGCTGGGTGTGGCTCGACCCGGCCATGGGCATCGTCGGTGCGGTGGTCATTGCCCGTTGGGCCTGGCTGCTGATGAAGGACACCGCCTCAGTGTTGCTGGACAGGACCGATGAGCACGTGGCCGACGAGATCCGCGAACTGCTCGCGCAGTCGCAAGCCTTGCGCATCGTCGACCTGCATGTCTGGCGCGTGGGCCCCCAGGCGCGGGCGGCGATCGTCAGTGTGCAGGGTCCGGCACAATCCTCGGCCGACGATGTGCGCAAGGCGTTGCAGCCTGTCCACGAAGTCACGCACCTGACCGTTGAGTACCGCACGGCCTGAGCCGTCCCGTCACGCTGGTAAAGAACACTGATATGGCGTCATTGAAACGAAAATACAGCGCCATGGAGCGCGAGCTGGCGCGTGCGTTGACCATCGCCTGCGAGGCGGCAAAAAGCGAGATCGTCGGGTTTGAATGGCTGACCCATCGGGTGGATTACACGCGTTTTCCAGAGAGCCTGATCGTCACCTGGGTATTCGATAGCGATGTCCACCACGACCAGGCCATCTCCGGGCAGGCTAAAGCAAGGATGCAGGCACTCACCCTGGCCGCGTTTGAAGAGATCGGCATCAGCGTGAAAGACATTGCACGCCATGTCGAATTCGACTCGCAGGAGCGTTGCGAAGCCCTGCACGGTGGTGATTGGGCGGCGCGCATCGACTCACGCCAACGCAAGGGGAGTCGGCATGGCCAAGGACATTGAAAACCCTTGCGTCTCGCTGTGCCAGTTGAACAGCGAGCTGTGCGTGAGCTGTGGCCGCACCCGCGAAGAGATCCGAAAATGGCGTGGCATGAAGCGTCCGGAAAAAATGGCGGCCGTGCAAAAGGCCACGGCGCGCCTGAAAGCGATCAACAAAAAGAAGAGCAAGGCCCAGGCTTAGGGAATTCCCACCCTTTTGCTTGCCTTCGACCACGTAGATCCGATGTTTTTCCCTGCTCACGAAATCCACGATCATGAGCAATGCTATCGCGTTGCCTGATAATCGCTGACGATCGCATCCAGGAAACCAAACAGCTTCTGATTCATCTGCGTGTAATCATTCGCTCGCAGGACCTCAGGCTGCTGGACAAAGCGCCGGTCAATCATTGCGTCCAGATCGCCTCCGGACGCTCCAATCAGCAACTCGATGACTTCACGCGTGAATTCCATATGGCACTGGAATCCGTACACCAGCCGGCCGTATTGGATGATCTGCCGGGGGCAACCCTCACTGAATGCGAGCACTTGCGCATCCGCGGTCAGGCCCGGCATGTCGTTATGCCAATGGCCAACCTCAAGCGTTGGCCCAAAGTGCGCGACGTGGGCATTTGCCTTGCCGGCGTCGGTCAAGGTGATCGGATAGTTGCCGATTTCCGCTTCCGGACTGTGGTCACATTTCGCGCCCAACGCTTCACCCATCAGTTGAGCGCCCAGGCACACGCCGACCACTGCCTTGTTGGCCGACACGGCCTTGGCGATCAATGCGCATTCGGCCGCTGCGTCGAAGTGCGGGCATTCTTCCCGCGTGGTCGAGGGGCTTTGCGGACCACCGAGGACGACCAGAAGATCGATGTCGTCCAGCCTCTGCGGTAGTGCCTCGCCCAGATAAACGCGGGAGTAGCGGGTCTTATAACCGCGATTTTTGACCCAGGTTTCATACGCGCCAGGTGATTCAAAGGCTTCGTGGACCACAAAATGTACGTTCATCGTTTTTCCTCCAGTGATCAAAGGCAGGCTTTCAGGTCGCGAGCGAAGGCCCTGGCCTGATGGGGCCTGAGGTGCGAGACGGTCACGCGCAGGGCTTGCGAATGTCCATCGACATCGAAGGCGGTGCCCAGGCGAACCAACCAGCCTTTCTTGGCCAGTTCATAGGCCACGTCCTTCGCGTCCCTGGGCAGTGGAATCCAGACGTTGAACCCGCCGTCAGGTTTGGTGATGTCGATTCCGGCCTGGGCAAGTTCCGCACACAGTTCATCGCGCAGTCGCGCGTAGCCGGCCCGGGCTTCATCCATTCGGGCGAGCGATTCCCCGGATTTAAGGCCCGTGATCACGGCCGCCTGAAGAATGTGGCTGACCCAACTCATGCCCGATGCGAGTCGGGTGCGCAGGCGTGCGGCAGTCAGTCCATCGCAACCGACAAATGCCACACGCAGGTCCGGGCCGAGCCCTTTGGAGACCGAGCGCACGAGCGCCCAACGTGCAGTGCCGGGCGGGATGACTGAGTAGTAGGGCGTTTCATTGAGCAGGCCGAAATGATCGTCGACGATCACGGCCACCTCGGGAAACTTGCCCAGGACCTTCTTCAGTTGCTGCGCGCGCTGGCTGGACAGGCTGCAGCCTGACGGATTGTGGGCGCGAGGGGTGATCAGTACCGCCCGTGCGCCTTTGGCCAGGGCTGCGTCAAGCGAAGCCGGGGTCATGCCGTATTGATCGATCTCAACCCCGAGGGTGCGCATGCCGCCAAGGCGCAGCGCATTGATCGTGCCGAGAAAGCCGGGATCCTCGATGGCCACCCCGTCGCCCGTAACCAGCAGCGCGGCAGCCAGACGCTCGATGGCATCGACCGCGCCATGGGTCAATTCAAGGCTCAAATGGGCAGGGCAATCAGGCGCCAGCCATTGCTCGCCCATCTCCTCGTAACTCCGGGAGGAGGGTGTCGTCACCGTACAAGTACGGTCGGGTAAGCGGCTCGGCGAGAAGCGAGGCGACCGAGGGCAGCCACGCAGGGTTCGGGTTGCCATCGGCCAGGTCGACCAGGGCTGTGCCGCTGCTCAAGCCTTCCTGCTCGCCGGCTTGGGGGGCTGGCAAATGCTCGTGCCATGGCGGCCCTGAGCCAAGGCGATGCCGGCGGTCACCAGACGCTGGTACGCCGCGGCGACCGTATTGCGATTGACATTGATCTCTTCTGCCAGTTCTCGCACCGGTGGCAACGACGCACCGGGTGCGAGCTGCCCGTTCTGCACCAGGGCGCGGATGCAGTCAGCGATCTCCTGGGCGGATTTGCCTTTGATTTTAGTCATTGTCCTATGCCAATATTTATTTAGACACAGACAAAGTGTATCGGAGTTCAAAGCGCTTGGGTATGTGCAAGCGGCTGACGCTCCCTGTGAATGAGGAGAGGCTGACATGAACGAACGCAGTGCTGATTCACCCACTCAGACCCGCCATGACCAACATGGCTTGTGGCCTGTCGCCGAGACCGTCGACGACTTTCGGCGCAACCTGGCAACGGTCAATGCCCGTATCGAGGCCGCCTGCGCCCGGGTCGGGCGTGACAAGAGCAGCGTCCGCCTCTTGCCGGTGAGCAAGACGGTGGACGAAGCGCGCATCCGTCTCGCCCACCAAGCGGGTTGCCTGATGCTTGGCGAGAACAAGGTCCAGGAAGCCAGCCGGAAGTGGGAGGCGATGCGTGACCTGCCGGCGCTGCGCTGGTCGGTGATTGGCCACCTGCAAACCAACAAGGCCAAGGTCGTCGCCCAGTTTGCCAGCGAGTTCCAGGCACTCGACAGTCTTCGCCTGGCGGTTGTGCTGGATCGTCACTTGCAGGAAGCGAGCAGGTCGCTCGATGTGTTTGTCCAGGTCAATACCTCCGGCGAAGACAGCAAGTACGGACTGCGTCCTGAGGATGTCGCGGGATTTCTTCGAGAGATGCTGGCGTTTCCTTCGCTGCGCGTGCGAGGGCTGATGACCCTGGCCGTGTTGTCAGCGGAGCCTGCGCGCGTGCGCACCTGTTTCGCACTGCTGCGCAACCTGCGCGACCAACTGCGTCAGGATCTTCCCCCCGAGATCGAGCTTGATGAGCTGTCGATGGGGATGTCCGGCGACTACGAGATTGCCATTGAGGAAGGCGCCACGGTGGTGCGGGTAGGGCAAGCGATCTTCGGTGCACGCAATACGCCTGACTCCCATTACTGGCCTACGGCTTCAACAGCAGATTGAGCTCGATTCACTTATTGAAGGAACGCACCCGATGCACACTCACAGGCTGATTATTCGCCGGCACGACAAGTTACTTGGCCATTTTGATTCCAGTACACCCGATGCTCGGGACGCGATTCGCGAGATCGCCTCGCGTTTTCCCGAATCCGAAGGCTTTGAGGTGCAACTGTTCGTTGCACAGCAGGAGAGGCGCTTGCTGGAGAGCGGCCCCGAAGGCATTCGTCTGATCGGCATTGAGCCCGTTTTCACAAGCGCGGCGCTCGAAGGCTGAGCCACATCGGGCAACTTTTTTAAACTTTGCAGCCATCTTCGAGCAACTGCTGACGTTGCGCCATAGTGTCGACCAGTTGCGGGCGATGGAAGAGGCCAGGGTCCGGTCGCTGCGGGGTCACCAGACTATGGTGCCGGGGGAGGCAGTTCACTTGTCTTTCCTGAAATTGCAGGAGGGGATCGCCGGGCTCGAGGAAGTGCTGGCGACCCTCGCCGAAGCTACCGGTGACGTACCCAAACTTTAACCTCTCCAGGCTGAAGGGATGCACTCACGCGCTGTTCGCTCTGGCGCTATCGGTGGACATCCCCTCAGCCCACAGACGTCTTAGCGCAGCCTGCGCGGTGTCCGGCCGATTCTTCGATCCAGGGCCAGCAGCACACCACCGATCAAGAGCGCTGCGCCGGCGACCATCAAAGGCGACTTGGGCGCCGGAGAGCGCCATCCGCCTTCCACGCTACGCTGCTGATCAGAGAGACCAAACAGGTTGCCTGAAGTCGTGTCGCACTGCGGGCTACGATTCAAAGCGGTGCGCGTCAACCAACCGGAGAGTTGTGGGAAGCGCGGTAGCAGAAAGTGGGCGATGCGAGCCAGGGTTGCTGCGCTTCCCACGGTCGTGCTGTTTCTAGGCGCAATGGCGCACGTGACCATGGCCCTGGCAACCCGATGGGGATCATAGACGGGCGGTGGCGGTTTGAGCGCATGACCGGTGAAGTTGCCACCGTCGCGAAAACCTGGCGTATCCATCACCGCAGGGTAGATGTCGCAGACTTTGATGCCGGGGAATGAATGCAGCTCGCCGCGCAGCGCTTCGCTCAATCCACGCAATCCGTATTTGCTGGCCGAGTAGGCCGCAGCATAGGGTTGCGCGACCCAACTGCCGAGCGACAGGGTATTGATCAATATGCCGCGCCGCTGCGCCTTGAAGTATGGCCAGGCGACATAAGCGCCGCGCAGGTAGCCCAACAAGTCGGTTTGGAGCACCTGTTCATGTGCTTCCAGGGGCGTTGTCTCGAAGTTGCCAACCGCGCCAACCCCTGCATTGTTGATCCAGATGTCGATCCGGCCATTGCCGAAGGAGGCGGCTTGCTCGGCCAGGTTGCGCATGTGGTCGTTGTTGGTGACATCGGTGGGCACCGCCACGGCCGAAGCGCCTCGTTCGGCGCATTCCTGAACAACTTCATCAAGCGTATTTTCATCGCGCGCGGCCAACACCAGGCGAGCACCCTCGGCGGCGAAGGCGTGAGCCGCAGCGCGGCCGATGCCGCTGGAGGCGCCGGTGATAACGACCACTTTGTCATTCAATCTGCCCGCTGTCAGACCCACCCCGGATTCGGGGCGGGCTGGAAAGGTGATGGGATCCGAGGGAGCTGTAAATGGCTGCTCGTGCAGTGGCAGTCGCGCACCGTCGGCCAGGATCAAGGTGAGGCCCTCGATGGTGCCAACGAGCCGGTTTGGGAACACGGGCTCACCGGTGGGATCGAGCTCATCCAGGTAAAACTGGCGGCCCTCCATCCAACCGACGGCAGTCATCAACTCCGGACCCAAGTAATATTTGCCGTCCAGGAAAAAACCGGAGAAAGGTCGTGCGCGCTCGAGTTGTTCTACGACGTAGCGCTCTCCGACCTTCATGCCTGTTGATGGATCGATCATGGTGACGCCCTCCGATTCGCTAGTGTTGCGATAGAGGCTCACGCATTACGCAACGTTCAATCGAAGTGACTCAATGGTGCTCCCGGTGCCGCTTCCCGGATGGAGGTTCACACCCTGGCTGCTTGAACATCTTGAGTCTGGAGGGGGCAATACCGCGGGTAATCGGTAAAGCCTTGTTCTCCACCGCCATACATCCCGGCGGTATTCAGCGCATTCAACGGCCAGCCATTAGCGATACGCTGGGGCAGGTCGGGGTTGGCGATAAAGGGCCGGCCAAACGCAATCAGGTCGGCCAGGCCGGCGTTGATCAGGCGGGTCGCGCGCTCTGCGGTGTAAAGCCCGGCGTAGATAATCCGCCCTGAGAACGTGCTTCTAACGTCACGACGAAAGTCTTCGGGCAGGTCAGGGGCATTGGCCCAGTCCGCTTCGGCAATGGAAAGGTAAGCAATGCCTTCCTGTTCGAGCACCTTGATGGCTTCGATGTAGGTGTGGTGCGGGTCATCTTCCACGAAACCAATGTAGACGCGGTCCTCTTGAGTGCTGGTGAACAGTGGGGTGAAGCGTACGCCCACACGGTCGGGTCCGACGACGGCGCTGACGGCTTGTACCACTTCACGTAAAAAACGCAGGCGGTTTTGCAGCGAGCCGCCGTATTCATCGGTGCGCTGGTTGGCGTGGGCGGAGATGAACTGGTTGACCAGATAACCGTTGGCGGAGTGAATCTCGACGCCATCGAACCCGGCACTCAAGGCATTGCGCGCCGCCTGGGCGTAGAGTTCGATCAGTTCCTTGATTTCGGCGATACTCAGCTCGCGCGGCATAGAGGGCTCGACCAGCGTGCCGGTGCCCGGTCCGGTTTCGATAAAGGCTTTGACCTTCTGCGCCTGGATGGCGGACGGTGCGACAGGGGGCGCGTTGTCCGGTTGCAGGGCGCTATGGGACACGCGCCCGACATGCCACAGTTGCGCAAAAATAACCCCGCCTTCGGCGTGTACGGCGTCGGTCACGGTACGCCAACCCTCGATCTGCGCCTGGCTGTAGATGCCCGGTGTCCAGGCATAGCCCTGGCCACGGGGTTCGATCTGTGTGCCTTCGCTGACGATCAAGCCGGCGGTGGCCCGTTGCTGGTAGTAGCGGGCCATCACTTGCGTGGGTACGTCACCGGGCTGGCCGCTGCGTTGGCGGGTCAGGGGCGGCATGACGATCCGGTTTTTCAGCGTCAGCGGGCCCAGCGAAGTGGGTTCAAACAATGAGCGATGCTGCATCGGATATTTCCTTTCGGTTTGAGCGTGGCGGGCTTGGGCATCAGCCACCGCCACGGCCCGGGTCATTGCGGCGCGGGGACGTCGAAACGCCTCCTGAAGCATGGGATTAGCGGTTGTTCAACAGGTCGATCAGGACCTTCGCCGTTTCGCTCGACGACCCCGGGTTCTGGCCGGTGATCAACAGACCGTCGCGAACCACGTAGGAAGCCCAATCTGCGCCTTTGGAATACAGGCCGCCGTTAGCCTTGAGCATGTCTTCAACCAGGAAGGGCACCACGTCGGTCAGACCGACCGCGTCCTCTTCGGAATTGGTGAACCCGGCCACGTTCTTGCCTTGAACCAGTGGAGTGCCGTCGGGATTTTTCACATGACGCAGGACGCCCGGCGCATGGCAGACCAGGGCCACAGGTTTGCCGTCGGCCTGGAAGGATTCGATCAGTTGGATGGAAATCGGATCTTCAGCCAGATCCCACAGCGGGCCGTGGCCACCCGGGTAGAAAACCGCATCAAAATCGGCCGGCGAAACGCTGTCCAAGCGTACGGTGCTGGCGAGCAATGCGATGGCCGCCGCATCGGCTTCGAAGCGGCGAGTCAGGTCAGTCTGGAAGTCTGGCTCGTTACTCTTCGGGTCGAGCGGTGGCTGACCACCGTTTGGCGACGCCAGGACGATGTCAGCGTCGGCTTCCAGGAAGGCGTAGTAGGGCGCCGCCAGCTCTTCGAGCCAGAAGCCGGTTTTACGGCCAGTGTTGCCGAGGGTGTCGTGCGAAGTCAGAACCATGAGAACTTTCATTTTGATGTTCCTTTTTTGGATTGAGTGTACGTGGATCTAATTAGACCGGTCGTCTAGTCGATGGGGTTACCTTAAATGCGATTAGACCAGTCGTCTAGTAAAATTCGATTATTTTTTTGCGAACGCCTTCCAGAGCGAGAAAAAAGGGGGAACAGAGAGCAAGAAAGCCGGCGCGAGCGTTGGAGGGCTCGCTCGTTGCGCCAGTACCGTCAAATGTGGAGGACCGTTACCGATCCTTATAGGTCAGGACAGATCGAGCAGCTTGCGAGTTGTCGCCAGCGCCGTTTCGAAGGGCTGGACACTCTTGCTGATCTTGACCATTACGCTGGCACCGACCCACAGCTGATACAGGCTTTGGGCGACCGCATGAGGTGGGTCATCCGACTTCAGGGAACCTTCAGCGATCCCGATTTCAATCGCGCTCGCAATTCGGTCAATGATCCCGGAGGTGCCTCGCTTGAGCACCGCTCGCATCGTTTCCGAGAGATCGGCCACCTCGACACCCAGCTTCACCGCCAGGCACTTGCCCTGGCAGTCCTCGAAAGATTGGGTTTGTTGCCAGACGTCCCAGTACTTCATCAGGCGCTGGGCCATGGTCAGGCCCGGCAGCGCCAGGACGTCATCGAGTTCGGCGAGATAGACCGAGAAGTAGCTTTCCAGCAAGGCTTCGCCAAAAGCGTCCTTGGAGCCGAAGTAATGATAAAACGACCCTTTGGGCACACCCGCAGTGGTCAGGATTTCATTGAGGCCCACGCCGGAATACCCCTTGGCGGCCATGATTCGCTGGCCGACATCTAGGATTTCCTGGCGCACATCAGAGGTTTCGCGAGTCTTTGGACTGTTCATGGTCGGCATGTTATTCCGTACTAGACGATCAGTCTACTCGTGGTGGATTGCCGGCTCATCAGCGCTCGCCAAAGCCCCGCGTATCAACGACGCGAATGTGTCTATCGTCTCATCTCCCTGATGGCGACCCCGAACCATTGCACCCGCAAGGGCTTCCCCAGCGCCAACGAGTCCCGTGCAGCGTCGCTGCAACTCCGCTGCGGATAAAGGCGTGTGGGGCTCAAGGACCGCGACGAACATTTGTACGCAGTTATCCAGCAGTTCCTGAAAAACCAACGCTTTCTCGGTGCTGCCTGCCAACGCCGCGCCCACGGCGTGAAATTCATCGGTGTTGTCTGCCGCGCATTGGATATAGGCGCTGGCCAGCACCTGGGCGGTCTCTTCCAGGCTGCGAGGGTGGCTGGACATGGCGTTGCGAAAGGCGCTGACCCGCTCGGTATCGATCCATTTATAAAGCTCGATCAGCAGTCCAGATCGAGTGCCGAAATGGTCGTAGACCACCGGTTTGGAAACACCTGCGCGGACTGCGAGATGCCCCAAGGTCAATCGGTCTGCATCTTCTTCACGCACGATCACTAATGCGGTGGCGAGTAACTGGCGATGGCGGTCGGCGTGCGAAAGCCTTCGCGACGCTGGAGCAGGGGTGGAGCGATTGACGTCTTCTTGCACGGTATTAACCCCAGGGAAAATAAAACCTACCAACGGTAGGTTACGAGTCTCGGCGACTCGTGTTAGCGTTCCTACCAATAGTAGGTTGTTACCCAAAACACAAGGAGAACACTATGTCCATGCATCCAATTTTGTTGATGGGCGGCTCTGGCGCCATTGGCCATCATACTGCCCAGGCGTTGCGCGCCGCTTATCCGGACGTGCCGCTGCTGATCGGCGGCCGAGACCTCGCCAAGACTCAGCACGCTGCCGAGCAGATGGGAGGGGCGCAGGGAGTGGTGATTGATCCCTCGGCCGAAGACCTTGGCCTGGGGGATCGCCCCGTCAGTGGCGTCGTGGTTTTCTACATGGATCACACGCTGGCTGGGCTGCATTTTGCCCAGAAACGCGGCGTACCGCACTTGAGCATCTCATCGGGCGTTTTTGAAATCGCGCCGCAAATTGCCATTTACATGCACACCCCAGACGCCGCTCCCATCGTCCTCGGTTATGAGTGGATGGTCGGCGCGACGACCGTGTCGACACTGAGTATCGCCCAGGCATTCGGCAAGGTGCATGACATCCGCATCCACGCGCTGGTGGATGAGCAGGACACCGGGGGGCCGACCGTCGCAGCCGATTTCGAACACCTGAACAAAATGTTGCCCGCCGCGTTGACGCGTCGTGAAGGTGCGTACATTTGGCGTGAAGCGCAGGACGCCAAGGTCGACTTCTGCGCCGTCGATGGCACGCCAATGGAAGCCACGGGCTTCTCGTCCATCGATGTCGTTGGCCTGGCCGCCGCGACGGGGGCACCCAATGTCCAGTTCAACCTGGCCAGTGGCGTGAGTTCAACCCGACGCCAGGGCGGATCAATGTCCACCGAGATCATCATTGAGCTTGCCGGTGTGAATCGCCAGGGTCACCCCCTGCGCACCCAACACGCCTTGATTCATCCGGCGGGCGCTGCACCGCTGACAGGCCTCTGCGTGGCGATGAACCTGGAGCGATTGCTTGGGTTGGACGGTCAGGCACCGACGCCTCCAGGCTTGTACTTCCCCTATCAGTTGCTCGATGCGGCTGAATTCCTAAAACGCCTGGAAGATGAAGGAGGGGAGCTGCGTGAACTGCCGGAGCAGTGAAACTGCTCCGTCGCCTCAGCGCAGCAAAACGAGGCGCACTGAGATAAGGGGGCAGGCCTTGAACAGGCGCGATGGATCATTGCGTCCATCGTCCTGTTGGGGTCAGGTTCTCACCGTCGATCACAGCCTTGTTTTCCAATTCCTTGGGTAACACCTTGCGCTGATTTTCTGCGCTTCCCTCAATTTCTGTTGTTTCTTTTCGCCCCATACCACGGCATTCAAATGTTCTGTGCGCCAGGACGGCGCCCGGAATCTCATTTGGTGAAGGATTGCCTGCGCGAAATGGCCGAAAATGGGCGAAAAAGTCCCTCTGATTACTCTTCAAGTCTCGGTTGTCAGTAGTTGGCACGAAAATAGGTTAATAGGGATTAATCGATTGTTGAACAATCGTGGTCACCCTATTTCCAACTACCGAGAGTTCCCAACATGCAAAACGGTCAGCAGGGAAAGGCCGAGCAGGTGGCGATTCAACTGCGCGAAGACATTATCGGTGGTCGCCTGCTGCCGGGCATGGCGCTGGTTGAAAGCGAGCTGGTCAATGCCTACTGCGCCTCGCGCAATACTGTGCGTGAAGCGTTGCATCATCTGGGTCGGGAAGGGCTGGCCAGTTATGCGCGTAACAAGGGTGTGATCGTTCGCCGTCTGGGACCGGATGATGTTCGCGACATATTCAAGGTGCGTCGCACCCTGGAGTTGCAGGCGATTGCCCAGAGCAAGCCGCTTCGCGAATACCAGTCGGATTTGATGCTCGATGCCATCGAAGCCGCCCAAGTGGCTCAGGATCGCGAGAATTGGCAGGCCTTCGGCACACACAGCCTGAGGTTTCACCAACACATTGTCGGCTTGATGCGCAGCCCGTTGTTCAACGAGTTCTTCACCCAAGTGATGGCGCAGATGCGCCTTGTGTTTTCCCTCGCCCCCAATGAAGAGCGCTTCCAGAAGCCCTGGCTTGAGCGCGACCGCTACATCCATGACTTGCTGGTCGAAGGCGACAAAAAGGGCGCAGAAGAAGCGCTCGGCAGTTACCTCAATGATTCCGAACGACTGCTCCTGGACATCTTGGGCAGCCATCCAAAACACTAACGAGGACACATCATGTACAAGGATTATCCAGCGGCTTATCAGGTCAGCAAGGGTGCCGCATTGCAGGTCGACAAAGGCTTTTACGACCGCATTCGCGAAGCGAAGGATGGCCGTACCCTGGTTGAGCAATTCGAAGTGCCGATCCGTACCGGTCGTGCCTGGAAAGTCCCCGCGGGTCATGTGTTTCGTGTGACCACACCCGTTGGCCCCCAGGTGGGCGACTTTAACGTCTGGAACGCCAACGATCCCCGTGAACGCATGTGGGCGGCGCGCACGCGGCAACTGCAAGGCGCGCATGTCACCACTTATGACCGCCTGTGGTCGAACCTGCCGTTCCTGCGTCCGATGGTCACCATCACTGACGATAGCCTGGCCCATTACGGCATCGACGAACATGGCGGTCGCCTGCACGACTTGTTGGGCACCCGCTGCGACCCGTATGTGAACAAGATGCTGACCGGCGAGGATTTCCACCACCACTGCCACTCCAACCTGACGCGCGCGGTACTGCCGCACGGCCTGACCGAGTTTGACGTGCACGACGTGCTGAACATTTTCCAGTGCACGGGCCTCAATCATGACGACATGTACTTCATGAAAGCCTGCCCGGCCCAACAAGGTGATTACCTGGAGTTCTTTGCCGAGATCGATCTGCTGTGCGCGCTCTCGACGTGCCCGGGTGGTGACTTGTCGCTGCCGATGTGGGGCCCGGATGCGCAAGACCCGCTGACGGTCTGCCGGCCGTTGGGCGTGGAAATCTACCGGTTGGATGAAGACCTTCTAGGCGATTGGCAACAACCGGCGCGCGCCAGCTACAACGGCAATCACGGGTTGCTGATCCCAAAGGCCGCCTGGGAAAAGTAAGGGCAGGGTAGCCTTGGCCTGAGGTGATCGCTCACCTCAGGCTTGCCCCTCGGCAGGCTACGCCGAAACCTTCTCGTCCTCAGTCGCCTGCACCGCCTGCGCAAGATCCTCGGTCATGCGCAGCTCGACGCCTGTCGCCGAATACTGTGCCGCCGCAGCGAATGGCGCAGAGGCTACCGGCACCGGGTGCTCACGACGACGCCAGACGAAGAACGCCACCATCGCCAGATTGATCACCGCAAACGCCCAGAACAGACCTGAAGGTCCGGCCCAGGTCATGACCGGCGAGATGGTCATGGGGCTGACGGCGGAACCGAGTGAGTTGATCAGCAACAGGCCCTGGATCATCCGCACCAGCGCGCCATCCGGCGCGCTGTCGGCGGCGTGACTGACCGCCACCGGATAGACCGCGAACACCCCGCCACCGAGCAGGAACATGACCAGCAGCATCGGCCAACCAGACGGTGGCAACAGCACCGCCGCGACCGACAGCGCAGCACAGGCGGCGGCCAGAATGATCAGCACGCTTTGGCGGTCCTTGCGGTCCGACCAGCGCCCGACCGGGTATTGCAGGACCATGGCGCCGAAAATAACCGCTGCCATCATGTGCCCGACCTCGGTGACATTCAGTCCGACCTTCTGCAGGTACAGCGGCAGCAGGGTATACACCGCCGCAATGGCCACCCCGGAGCCAAAACAGCCCATGACGCCGGTCGGCGTGATTTTCAGCAACTTGGCCGGATGCAACGGCTCTGCGCGCTCCACCAGCGGCGTAACTTTGGGAAGCATCACGATCGGCACCAATGACAGCGATGCCAGCATGGCGGCAATGGTGAACGGCACCGCGTCGCCCGCGCCCATCACCGTGCCCAGGCTCAACTGCCCCAGCAGGCCTGCGCTGTAGAGCGCGATCATGTACAGCGCCAGCAGGCGCCCACGAATTTTCGGTTCGGCCACCAACAGCAGCCAGCTCTCCACCACCAGGTAAACACCGACAATGGCCCAGCCGTTGATCAGGCGCAGCGCCGACCAGATCCATGGATCGCTGCACAGGCCTTGCAGGGAAATGGTCACCGCGATCAATGCAGCGAAGCAGCTATAGGCCCGAATGTGACCGATGCGGGAAATCAGCCGCTCGTTGAAGATCGACCCCAACGTCAGTCCGATGAAGTACGCCGACGACACCACGCCCACCATCGTCGCAGAGAAACCCATGGCATCCAGGCGCAGCGTCGTCAGCGACGACATCAACGCGCTGCTGATGCTCATGATGAATAAACCCAATAGCGGAGCCAGCGCCATGGACAGCAATTGCACAGACATAACGACCTCAGTGGACAAACAGACAGGTAGCGTTGCTGGCGGTGGCTTTATTGGAATTGTGCAGCGGGCAACTCAGGGCGCGCATCTTAGCGGGCGGCAAGGCGCTGTTGAAGAGCGTGGTCGGAAGATTTTCGGCGAATGTTCACGCAAGCCGATATTTGGCATCTTGTCGAGTTTGCTGGCACTGAACCTTGGCAACGTTGAGGGTGCCTTCAAACGCCTCAAGCGCCGCGTGAACCTTTTGCAGCCCGAGGATCTGCGTCATCAACTCGCGCTTTTTGTCGGTGATCGCCTTGTGTACCGAGTCCCAGGGCAGCGCCTCGCCTTGGTGATCCTTGAGGATCAGCTGCATTTCCTTGAGCTTGAAACCCAGTTGCTGGGCGCATTTGATGAAGGTCAGCAGCTCCACGCTTTGCTGGCTGTAAATCCGATACCTGCCCTCGCGCCGGGGCGGCGCCAGCAAGCCGATGGCTTCGTAGTGACGGATGGCTTTAACCGTGGTACCTGACAACTGGGCGGCTTTGCCGATGTACATGAAACGTCCTTTTTTCACACGAGAGGGGCGCACAAGCGCAACGCCGCATCTTTACACAGCCATGCCCGTTTGCAAGGTCATGCGGCAAGGCCGTGCATCAACGGCGGGCCAGATCCCGGGCCTGCTTGCGCCAGGCTTCGCGCTGTTGAGGGGTGGAATCGAGGATCGGCCCGAACGTCAGGGTTTTCAGCGGCTTTATGCCGCAGAACGCCAGGGTGGTCTTGCGCATCTGGTGCAGGCCGGGCATGCGGTAGACCCACTTGTAGTACCACGGTGGCGTGTCCATGGTGACCAGCAGGTGAGCGGTCCTGCCGTGGAGTAGCTTGGCGGGAAAGGCCTTGCCTTCGCGGTACTTGAAGGCAAAACCGGGCAGAAACGTCCGGTCGAGAAAGCCTTTCATCAAGGCAGGTATGCCACCCCACCAGATCGGAAAGACCAACGTCAGGTGCTCGGCCCAGGTGATATCGGCCTGCGCCCTGAGCAGATCGGGTTCCAGAGGCTGGATCTGTTGGTAGCCGTCGTGCAGGATCGGGTCGAAGCTCAAGTCACCCAGGCGGAGCACCCGCACATCGTGCCCGGCACGCCTGGCTGTTTCGACATAACACTCGGCCAGTGCACCGCAGAAACTGTTCGTTGAAGGGTGACCCAGAATCACCAGTACCCGTTTGCTCATGATCACTTCATCCTGAAAATTGGGTAGTGAGCATAGGGTGTGCCCTTAGGGGGAGAGTCAACGGATGGCACCCGCAGCGGTTATTGCTGGTGGAGATCGGCAGGTTGCGCGCTGAAAGCGCAGCAGACGACACTCGCTTGGGTGTCCAATCACTGGGTGGTCGCCTTTTGATTCGGCTGGATTCGCTCTAGAATCAGCCCCGCAGTCAACGTGACTGCGCTCGTGAATCAGCAAGGAAGTCGATATGCAATTTGGAAAAGCTATGGCGTTTGCCCTGGCATTGAGTCTTGGTGGATGCGCAAGCTTCACCAAGGATGAAGTGGCGCGGGTGGATCTGCCCTCGATGGCCAGCTACGCGAACAAGCCCAACGTCTATGTGGATTTCGATTTCTATCAGGGCGACCCTGGCAATGCTCAGGCCAACGAGGTTCCGCAGGCACGGGAGATGCTCAAGCCCGACCTCAAGCGTGCATTCAATGAGTCCGGTCTGTTTGGTCGTGTCAGCTTTGACGAGTTTGAAAAGCAGCCAGGTGACTACAGTCTTCGATTGAAGGTGTACAACCACGCACCGGGCGGCGGGCAGATGGCGCTGGCGTTCATCAGTGGCCTGACCTTCACGATCATCCCGGCGCTGGCGACCGACCAATACACCATGAGTCTGGAAACCCTGGACGACCGTGGTCAGTCATTGGGCAAAACCAGTAACCACGATGCGGTGAATACCTGGATGGGCATCTGGTTCCTGCCGCTCGCGGGCAATACGCCCAAAGCGGCTGTCACCGATACCTTCAGTCGTCAGGTCAATGCGCTGCTGAAGAATTGGGTCGACAGCAACCGCCTGAAGTATTCCGCTGTCGATGCCCGCATTCCTCGCGGCTGACATCGAGCAGACAAGAGCCGCTATCGCGGCTCTTTCTTTTTGCTCACTTGAGTGCCTGAACGAACTGCGGGTCGCTGTATAGGCTCTTGAGCAACGCCTGCACCATCGGATTGTAATTGTTCGCCGCCGCAGGAATGGCGATCGGTCCGAAGAAGCTGCTGTCCCAATCACGCTGCACGTCTTTGGTGGTTTCATACAGCACCTGGTCACCCTTGCGCAGGGTGAAACGTGCAGCCAGTTCGCCGTGGCCAGTGATCACGCCGGTGTTGAGTTGGCTCTTGACCAGTTGGATCTGCAGCTGCCGTTCGGCGCTAGGGTCAAGCAAGCCGGCGTGACGGAGCTCATCGCTGATCGCGGCCTGAATGTGCAACGGCACACTGCCTTCGGGCGAGGAAATCGGATTCAGGCGAACCATCAGAGAACCCTGTCCAGAATCAGCATTCACCTGCGCATCGCGTACCGGTTGCAACGGCGCGTTTTGCTTGAGCTGCTGGACATTCTGAAAGTCGGGTTCGTAGCGGGTCATGGTCACACCGCAGCCTTGCAACAGCAATGCGCAGACGGGGAGGGCGAGGTAGAGCTTTTTCACTGCATATCCTTGCGTGAGAGGAGGGAAAGCGATTATCAATTGATCGCGTTGGGGCCATCAAGTGAGCATACCGGTGTAAACCAGGGCGTGGGGCGATCAGTCGAGCTACAGCACGACCCGGTAGTAGTCGTTCCGATCTTCATGGGTCTCTTCCAGCACCGTCCAGCGTACAACACTCGGTGTGTCGTTTAGCGCGGCTTCGCCCGCATCCACGTCAGCCAACAGCAGGCTGATGATCGTGCAGATCTGCTTGCGAACCTCTTCCGGCTTGTCTATTTGCGCAAGGCGCAAGCTGAAGGTCCAGTGGTCTGCTGCGCCGTTTTCCGCTTCCCACCGAAACAGGCGCGCGGTGCCGTCTCGCAGTTGGGTCATGGTGGAGGGAGACAACCCATACATTTTGAAGCCCATGTAGTCCTCAGACTTCACGTTGGTCGGTACACCCCACAGGTTAATGTGAAGCAGAGGCTCCGGGCTCAGGCCTCCCTCGACGTTATCGCAGAGAAAACTCATCTGGAACGCGAGGTGCGCGGTCGGCTCGTGTTTGCGGCTCGGCGTGAGCGGCAACGTCCAGGCGACATCGCTGTAAATCCAGCCACTGGCGTCGGTTCTGTAGCTGCTGCACCACTGGCCTGGTGTGTAGGTGGTGTCCAGCGGGCTTTGGCGGAACAAGTCGCTGACCTCTTGCTTGATTAGGTTCGCCAGTGCTTCGCATTCCCTGGCCACTTGGGACACGAAAGCGATGGAGGCGGTGATGGCTTGACCGGTTTCACTCATTGGCAATGCACTCTCAAGATTGGGGCGGCTGGGGGTGAGCGAAAAACACATGATCGGATACGTTGGGAAGCTGTGGCTTTGTCAGGTTTGTTCCGAAGCCATTGAAGGGCTTCACGGCCAGCAGCTCCAGGCACTCGCCGACTTGCTTGATCCAGCGTTGCAGTTCAAGTCCGCGACCCATGGGGATAGCGGCGACGGCCGTGAGGATGTCAAACCACGAGCGCATGATCAGCTTGCCTTCCCAGCAATCACGGTGATTCAGGGCATTGCTGGCTGCGCTGGTATCCAGGCCGATAAACAGATGAAGGGCATGTTGCCGCTGGTGCTCGTCGAGATATTTTTCCCATTGAATGTGTAACTGCTCGTCACCGCTCAAGGGCGCTCGCCATTTGAATTCCACCAGCAAAATCCGCGTTTGCGCGCCCCAGGTCAGTGTCACCAGAAGGTCTGGCTCGATGCGTCCGTTATGTGGCCAGAACTCCATTTCGGCATGGGTGGGTGCGCCGGTAGGGAAGGCATGCTCGGGATTGCGATGGCGCACCACCGCGCCCCAGAAAGTGGCGATCGCCGCCGGAGACAGAAAGGCCAGCGGGCCGATCAGCGTCGAGGTGATCTCATCTTCCTCGGCCACCCGTTGTTCGGTGGTTTCATCCCTATGGCCCAGATAGCGGCGATAGAGCCTGGATTTCTTGTGGCTGAATGCGTGCAGCATCAGGCGTCCTTTCTGCGATGGCCCAAGTCGGGGCATCCGCTGTATCGGCCGGATCCGAGCCGATTTGAATTTTACCGTCCACGAATCGCCTGTAGGAGCGAGAGCTCCTGTCCTCTGGAATCATTGGTGGCTGGGTTGCTGGCTCTCGCTGCGAAACCATTCCAGGAGGCTGCGGATCTCCGGCGTGTGCTCCTTGCCCGGTGCGCAGAGGAAGTGATACCCGGTGCCGCAGTCCGTTTCTTCGTCGACCAGTTTTTGCAGGACCCCGGTTTGCAGCTCGTCGGAGATGTGCGACGTGCGCGCCATGGCCACGCCCAGGCCGCGTATGGCGGCCAGCACGGCCATGCTGGAATGGGGGACGGTGAGCGCGCAGTCGAACGGCAACGAAGTGAGTTCGTTCTTCTCCAGCCAGTAATCCCACGACGGCGTGGAGACCATCTCGCCACTGAGCAGGCTGCGCCAGCGCAGGATGATCGGATACCTGAGCACGTCCGCCGCGCTGTCGGGCAACCCCAGGCGGGCGACCAGCGCAGGGCTGCACACCGGGAAAATCTTCTCCGGCAGGATGAACTCCGAGAAGAATCCCGGCCAGGCAGCGTGGTCTTCACCCAGGCGGATGGCGGCTTGCCCGCTGGGGTGGTCGAACCGGGAAAATTCGTGGGTGTTGAGCTGTATGCGAATGTCCGGATGGGCCGCATGAAAACCCGGCAGGCGCGGAATCAACCAGGTGTTGGCGAAGGAGTCATGCACGAACAGTTCGACCATCGACTGGCCCTGGGCATCGCGTTCGAAACGGCCGGCGAGGGCGTTGATGTCCTTGAGAAAACTGCGCACCGTGGGCAGCAGTTCGGCACCGGCCTTGGTCAGTGTCATCGCCCCGGCACTGCGATCGAAAAACTGCGCGCCCATGACTTCTTCCAGTTGCTTGATCTGATGGCTGATCGCACTTTGGGTGATGTGCAACTCCAGCGCCGCCTGGGAAAAATTCAGGTGCCGCGCACAGGCTTCGAAGCCGCGCAACGCGGTCATCGACGGGAATTTCCTAATGGCCATGGCCTGGCCTTGCAAACAATCTCATGGGGCATCAATTCCTTTCATTAACGGCAAGATGTTACATGCGGACACAATGTACCTTCACTCTTGCGCGACATGAACCCATGGCCTCCACCGTTCCTGCCTCCAGCGTTGCCGATACGCAACGTACCACCAAGAAAAACACCCTGGTCGCCGCCTGTACCGCCCATGCCGCTCACGATGGCCTGAGCGATCTGGTGTACGTGTTCCTTCCGGTCTGGCAGGACATGTTCGCCCTGAGCTATGTGTGGCTGAGTGTGCTCAGAAGCGCCTATGCCTTGACCCTCGCGACTTTGCAGATCCCGGCGACCACCTTGTCGGCGAAGATCCGCCCGGCGCACCTGCTGGTGATCTCCACGCTGGTGACCGCGCTCGGCTGGTTTCTCGCGGGGCTCGCCGGTAGTGCGGTGGCCCTGGGGGGCGCGCTTGTCATTGCCGGCATCGGCGCCAGCGTGCAACATCCCATCGCCTCGGCCATGGTCGCTCGCGCCTATGGCAGCGCCGCCAAAAGACCTCTTGGGCTGTACAATTTTGCCGGCGATATCGGCAAGTCGGTATTGCCGGCCTCGGCGGCTGCGCTGCTGACCTACGGCACGTACCACAGCGTGGTCATGGCTTACGCCGGTGTCGGCGTGTTGGCCGCGCTGCTGATCTGGACGCTGGTGAGGAATGTCGTGACGCCGCATCCGTCCAAAGTGGCCAAGGTCGCCAAGACGCCCGTGCAGGACAACGCGAAGACCAAGGCCTTTGGGCGCGGCTTCCCGGCCCTGTTGTCGACGGCGGTGCTGGACAGCGCGGTGCGCATGGGCTTTCTCACCTTCCTGCCCTTCATCATCAAGGCCCAGGGTGGCTCACTTGCCCAGACGGGGTTCGCCCTGACGCTGGTGTTCATCGGCGGGGCAGTCGGCAAGTTCTGTTGCGGCTGGTTCGCCGATGTACTGGGCAGCGCCAGAACTATTGTGCTCACCGAACTGCTGACGGCGGCATTGATCGCCGTGGTGCTGATGACGTCCCTGGACTGGGCCATGGTGGCCTTGCCGTTCCTCGGGGTCGTGCTCAACGGCACCTCGTCGGTGTTGTACGGCGCAGTCACCGATGTGGTGGACTCAGCCACCCTGGAGAAAAGCTACTCGGTGTTCTACACCGGCACCATCGGCGCCGGGGCCCTGGCGCCGGTTTTGTACGGGTTTGCGGGTGACCACCTGGGCGTGACGGCGGCGGTGTTGATCATCGCGGGAACGGCGGCGGTTTCGTTCTTGCCGGTGACGATCGTCAGCCTGCGGCACCCGCGTATTTTCGATCAGTAACGTTCATTTTTGGCTAAACCGCGCCGCATTCCCGCTGGCGCGAAATTCCTCGACGATGTAATCGACAAACACCCGCACCTTGGCCGGCAGCAGTTTGCGGCTGGTGTAGTAGATCGACAACGGCGCCGGTTCGGCGTACCACTCGGGCAGCACACGCACCAGCTCACCGCGCTCCAGAAACGGCAGGGCATGGGGCATCGGCAGCAAGGCGATGCCCATGCCGGTGGCCGCCGCGCGGGCGATGGCTTCAGGGTCGTCCAGTACCATCACCGGCCGTACGCCGGCCACCACTTGTTCACCGGCGGCGTTTTTCAAACTCCAGGGCAACAGGCGTCCGGTGCTCAGCGAGCGGCGCAGCAAGCCGCGATGGCGTGTCAGTTCCTGTGGATGCGTGGGCGTGGGATGGTCTTTCAGGTACGAAGGCGAGGCCGCCAACACGATGCGCAGGCGCGCCAATTCCCGAGCGATCAATGCATCGGTGAGCTCGATGCCGCCACCGATCGCCACATCAAAACCCTCGTTGATCAGGTCGACCTGTCGGTTATCGAAATGCAGGTCGGGCACCACGTCTGGATAACGGCGCACGAACTCGTTCATCAGCGGCACGAAGTATTCGCGGCCCACGGTGTAGGCCAGCGAGACCTTGAGCGTGCCCGCCGGCTTGCCCGCGCCTTGACGCAGGTCGGTGAGGGCGTCGCCGATCTCGCCCCAGGGCAGGCGTACCTGGCCATACAGGCGTTCACCTTCGGAGGTCAGTGCGAGGCTGCGGGTGCTGCGCTGGAACAGGCGCACGCCCAGCCGCGCTTCCAGTTGGCCCACGCTTTTGCTGACGGCGGCCGGGGTCAGCCCCATGCGCCGCGCGGCGGCCGAGAAGCTGCCTTCGTCGGCGGCGCAGATGAAGGCGTCGAGGTAACTGCTGAGTTCTGTGTTCATGCCCGCACTTTATACCGTTGGTTGAAACTGAACACGCATTTTTGCGACTACCGCGACCAGGTGCCGGCGACCATCATGTGTTCACACCAACCCACTCCCAGAAGGAAAACATCATGCACACTCCACTCAACGGTCAAGTCGCTTTCATCAACGGCGGTTCCCGCGGCATTGGCGCCGCCACCGCCCGCCGCCTGGCCCGTGAAGGTGCCACGGTCGCCATCGGTTACTTCGCCTCGGCCATCGCGGCTGAAGCACTGGTCGAGGAAATCACCGCCAATGGCGGCCACGCCATCGCCCTCAAGGCGGACGCAGCCGACCCGGTCAACCTCACCAACGCCATCGACAGCGTAGCCGAGCAGTTCGGTCGCCTGGACATTCTGGTCAACAGCGCCGGCGTGCTGATCACCGGCTCCGTGGAAGATTTCTCCCTGGAAGACTTCGACCGCACCCTGGCCGTCAACGTAAGGGCCGTGTTCGTCGCCTCCAAGGCAGCGGCCAAACACATGAAGGACGGCGGTCGTATCATCAACATCGGTAGCACCAACGGCCAACGCATGCCATTCGCCGGCGGCGCAACTTACGCCATGAGCAAATCGGCGCTGATCGGCCTGGTCAAGGGCATGGCACGGGACCTGGGACCGCGTGGCATCACGGTCAACAACGTCGCGCCCGGCCCGGTGGACACCGACATGAACCCGGAGAACGCAGAATTCGGCGCTTCCCTGCACGACCTCATGGCCATCCGTCGTCACGGCAAGGCGGATGAAATTGCGGCGATGGTGGCTTACCTGGCCGGTCCCGAAGCGTCGTACGTGACCGGTGGGGATCTGTTGATCGATGGTGGTTTTGCGGCTTGAAGCGAAGGGGGCCTCACCGATCCCCTGTAGGAGCGAGCTTGCTCGCGATGGTCGTCAACGATGACGCGGGAAACCTGATGCCCCGCGGCGCGCTTCAGTCCATCGCGAGCATGCTCGCTCCTACAGGGGTTGTGTGTGTCCGGTCTTTTAGTTGATGACGAAACCGGCACCCACCGGATCATCACGGTCGATCACCCAACGCGCTGTACCCAGGATGCTCGCCGTGCCTTTCACCGTTGGCCTTACGGCGCGGGTGCCGTTGAGGTCCACTTCACCCAGCAGGCACCCCTCGAACGTGCCACTGCCCAACAACCCTTCCGACAGGATCGGCTGGTTCAATCCCATTTTCCCGCGTGCCTCGAACATGGCCATCATTGCGCTGGTGCCCGTGCCGCCAGGGGAGCGGTCCAGCTGCCCGGCGCTGAACACGTGGACATTTTTGTAGAACGCGCCCTCGATGGTCGCTGGATGCCAGAAGGTGATGAAGTTGAGGTCATTGATGTGCGCCTCGGTCGGGTGCTGGATCTTCAACTGCTTGTTGATCTGGTCCCGAGCAATCAAACCCATACGCGACAGTTCGCTGCCGTTGTCCGGGCTGATACGCAGGTCGCTGCTGCTCAGGTCGACGATGCCAAAGTAGTTGCCGCCCCAGACCAGATCGGCCTTGAGGTCGCCGTAGCCAGGCAACTGGATCGGGATGTCCTGTGCAGCCACGTAGGCCGGTACGTTTTCAAAGCGGGTCCACAGCACCTTGTCGCCTTCGGACTTCACTTCGGCTACCACCAGGCCGGCGGTGGTTTCAAAGCGGATCTTGGTGAGGCCGTCCTTGCCGCGTGGCACCAGGCCCAAGGCGACCATGGCCATGCTCACGGCGATGGTGCCGTGGCCACACATGTGCGAGTAGACGCTGCCGTCCATGTAGATCAGGCCCGCGTCGTATTCGGGGCTGGACGGCGGGGTGAGGAACACGCCGAACATGTCCTTGTGCCCGCGCGGTTCCTGCATCAGGGCTTTACGCAGCCAGTCGTAGTTCTGCTCGAGAAAGGCCCGTTTGGCCAGGATGCTGGAGCCTGCCGGGTAAGGAATACCGCTGTGGACGATGCACAGGGGTTCGCCTTCGGTATGGGTGTAGATGACATCGAACGTATCTTGCATGCGCATGAGTGCACTCCTGGCTTTTCGGGACGTATGAGGGGTTGGGTCGTTTGGGGTGTTGCTTGAGTTATTTTCGTTCTGACAAAAGGTCGAGGCCGATGCACAGGTCCAGAATGATCACGGCCACCACCACGACCAGGATGGTCGCGCCTGACGCGGCGGCGATGGTCGGGTCGACGGTGTATTGCACGTAGTTGAAGAGCTTCACCGGGATGGTGTTCAGGTCCGGCGTGGTATTGAAGATCGACAGCTCCACGTTGATCCACGACGAGATGAACGCGAAGATCGACCCGGTCACCAGCCCCGGCCTGATCTGCGGCAGGGTCACCAGGAAAAACGTCGTCCAGGGTGATCCGCCCAGGTCGCTCGAAGCTTCTTCAAGGGCCCTTTGGTCTGGCGTCAGCATCGACAGCACCGAACGCAGAACGAAGGGTGAAATGATGATGGTGTGGCCGATCAGCAAGGCGAGGAAGCTGCGCGTCAGGCCCAGGTAACCGCCGAACTGCAACAGCGCCGCACCGAGCACGATGTGCGGAAACACCAGCGGAGAGGTGAGCGCTGCGAGGATCGTGGCCTTGCCGCGAAACTCATAGCGGGCCATGGCCAGCGCCGCTGGCACGCTGAGCAGCACCGACACGAAGGTCGCCGCCAGTGCCAGGATCGTACTGGTGGCGAAGGACGCCACGTAGCTGGGGTCGCTGAGCATCTTGCTGTACCAGTCCAGCGTCCAGCCCTGGGGTGGAAAGGCCAGGAACGAAGTGGCGGTGACCGAGACGCCGAGGATGACCACCAGCGGCAGCAGCATGTAGCCGAGCACGGACCAGGCTACCAGCCTGACCAGGATTTGCGTGATCATGAGTGGCTCCCCCGAATGCTGCCCACGCGTCCGGCGATCCCGACCATGACCAGAGTAAAGATCAGCAGCACCACGCTCAGCGCTCCGCCGTAGTTGAAATCGAACACCGAACTGTATTGCTGGAAAATCAGCATCGACAGCACCGAGATGCGCCCACCGGACAACAGCGCCGGGGTGACGTAGGCGCTTGCCGCCAGGGTGAAGACCATGATGGAACCGGAAATGATGCCGGGCATGGTCAGCGGCAACACCACATGGAAAAACGTCGCCCGGGGGCTGGCGCCAAGATCGTCAGACGCCTGTTCATAGGCAGGGTCCACCTGTGCCAACGCATTGCCGGCGGCCAGTACAATAAACGGCAGCAGGATGTAGACCATGCCGATCAGAATGCCCAGTTCCGTACCGAGGAAGCGTATCGGCGAGTCGATCAGGCCGACGTTCATCAGGCTCTCGTTCACCAGTCCCTTGCGCCCCAGCAGCACCATCCACCCGAACGAGCGCACGATGTTGCTGGTGAACATGGGCACCACCAGCAGGATCACACAGGCACGGCGCCAGGCCCGCCACTTCACGACGCGCACCAGGTACCAGGCCAGCGGGTAGCCGAGCAGCAGCGAGATCAGCGTGGTCAGCGCGGCGATGCGGAATGTCACCAGAATCACGTCCCAGTGGTACTGATCGCCCAGCACCTTGACGTAATGTGACAGGGTGAAGGTCTGGTCGGGGCTGTTGGTCAGGCTGGCAAAGATCACCACCGCAAACGGCGCCAGGAAGAATGCGGTGAAGAACGCCAGGGCGCCAAACAGCATCAACGACGGCGCGAGAGCTGTGCGTTTCATACCGCTTCCCCGATCAGGTGCAGGTGTGCCGGGTCGAAGCCCAGGCGCACCGCGCTGCCGGCCCGCAGGTCGGCACGTGGCAGGCCCATGGTGCGTGCCACCACCGGTTGGCCGTCGATCATCGAATGGACCATGGTGTGGCTGCCCACACTGATCACATCGGTCACTGTGCCGTGCATTTCACATTGGCCGGGGCTGGTCAGGCTCGACGCGTCCAGCACCTGCAAATGCTCGGGACGCAGTACTGCGGTGCCCCGGGGCAAAAGGTTTTTCGCCATGTACAGGAAGGGCGTATGCTCAACGGCCAGGCGGATTTCACCACTGTCACGGGCTTCGTAACCGATCAGGTTGGCCTCGCCGATGAAGTCGGCGACGAAACGTGAAGCCGGGGCGCTGTAGATTTCGCTACTGCTGCCCACCTGTTCGATGCGACCGGCGTTCATCACCACGATGCGGTCGGCGATGGTCATCGCTTCTTCCTGGTCGTGGGTGACAAAGATGAAAGCGATCCCCAGTTTGGCTTGCAGGTGCTTGAGTTCAAGCTGCATGCGCTTGCGCAGCTTCATGTCCAGTGCCGACAGGGGTTCATCGAGCAGCAACAGTTTCGGCTGGTTGACGATGGCGCGGGCCAGGGCCACACGCTGCTGTTGTCCACCGGACATGCCACGCGGGAAACGGTCTTCCAGCGCTTCCAGGCCGACCATCGCCAACGCTTGCCGTGCCTTGAGCTTTGCTTCGTTTCGCCCTATGCCCTGGCGACGGGGCCCGTAGGCGATGTTCTCAAGCACCGTCATGTGTGGAAACAGCGCATAGTTCTGGAACACCGTGTTCAGCGGTCGACGGTAAGGCGGCAGGCGACTGACATCCTGGCCGTCGATGGCGATCGTGCCTGAATCCGGTTGCATGAACCCGGCGATCGAACGCAGTAGCGTGGTCTTGCCACAGCCGCTGGGGCCGAGCAGGACGATGAATTCGCCTTGCTGGATGTCCAGCTGGATGTTGTCCAGCGCCTGGAAGGAACCGAAGTGCTTACAGACGCGGTCGATGCTCAACAATACTGACATTGCAGACCCCATCGGTTACTTGGCGGTGACCTTGCGGTTCCAGTCGTTGGTGACGCTGGCGCGTTCGGCGTTGATCTGGCTCCAGTCGAACAGGCGCAAATCGTTGATCGAACCGTTCACACCCCAGGGCAGCTTGCGCGCCACGTCTTGCGCCACTTCGACATCTTTCACCGCCGGGCCCAGGTACAGCTTGGCGGCCAGGCAGGAGGCCGCTTCTTTGGTCAGTGCGGTGTTGATGAACTGCTCGCCCGCCTTGCTGTTTTTCGCACCCTTGATCAGGTGCAGGCGCGCATCGGTGGCCCACACGCCTTCCTTGGGAATGGTGAATCCGATAGGGGCACCTTTGTCGATCAAGTCCCAGGCGCCAACGTTGAAGTGCGCACCGATGATTGCTTCGCCGCTCTGGAAGGCGTTGGTGGCGGCACCCGAGCTGTCAAAAAACAACGCGGTGTCCAGTGCGCCGAGCTTGGTGTAGACCTGCTCCAGATTGGTCCGGTCGATACCCCACACATCGGCCATGAAAAATACGAACGGCACGCCGGACGAATTGGCGGGCGAGGGCAGGGCAATGGCGCCGGCGTACTCCGGATTCCACAGGTCCTTCCAACTGGTGGGCGCTTGCTTGACGTCCTTGGTGTTGTAAGTGAGGCCCAGGGAGTAGTAGCCGCTGCTGACGGCGAAGGTGTGCCCGGCGTTGGTGTAAATCCCCTTGTCCTGGATGTTTTTCAGGTTGGGTATGGCGGCGGAGTCAAGGTCGGCAACCACGCCGGCGTCATAGGCCATTTCGCTGATGCCGCCGTCCATCCAGGCCACGTCGATGGTCGGACTGTTTTTCTGCTGCTGGAGCTTGGCCAGGGTGACGGTCGACGTCCCTACCTCAGAGGCCACTGCGATGCCCGTGGCCTTCGTGAAAGGTTCTGCAACACATTTGAGGAACGCGTCACCCCAGTTGCCGCCGTACAGCGCGACGGTGATTTTTTGCGGGTCGGCCAAGGCGGCCGGTGCGGCGATGCAGCCTGTAACCAATAGAGCGGCGCTGAATTTCTGACCTGTCTTCAGTTTCATCGTATGTCCCCTAGGGTTGTTGTTGGACTGTTCCCCTTGTCTGCATCTTGCTCGTATCACCGATTCGAGCGCTTGCACTGCGGGGTCTTAAAGTTGAATAGTTAGGTCATGCAAAAATTGACGCAGGTTAATCCCGACGACCAACCAACCGCTGCTTCCAATGGTGGTGTGGGCGCTCGTGCGCAGTTGTCCGTGGGTTTTGTTCTGCTGGATCAATTCACCCTGGCGGCGTTTTCCGGTTTTATCGATGTCTTGCGCCTGGCCGGCGACCTGGGCGGCGGCAGTCGGCAGATTCACACCATGTGGCAGGTGATGAGTGTCGACGGCTTGCCGCGAACTTCAAGCGCCGGCATCGCGTTGGAAGTGTCGGGTGGCCTCGCGCAGGATCCGCAAGCGTTCGACTACATTGCCATTTGCGGCGGCAACGACTACCTCAATACCCACATGCCAAGCCATCTGCGCGACTGGTTGCAGCGCGTGGCGAAAAGCAGGACGCGATTGCTGGGCATCTGCACCGGCACCTTCGCGCTGGCGCAGGCCGGCGTGGTGGGCAGTCGTTCGGTGTGTGTGCACTGGAACGTGCTGGATGCGTTTCGTACACGGTTTCCCAAGACCCCCGCAGCCGTCGATCACCTGTTCATCGACGAGGGCGACCTGATCACCTGCGCCGGCTCTACCGCCGCTATCGACTTGGCTTTGCACCTGGTGGCGCGCCATTGCGGGCGGGAGAAAGCCCAACAGGCCGTGCGGCACATGATGTTGCAGGGGATTCGCCAAGGGCGGCAGCCCCAGGCGCATTTTTACGCCAACCTCGAGGACATCAAGGATGAGCGCGTGCGCCAGGCCGCGCACTACATCGAGCAGCGCATGGACAGTCTGCCAGCGCTCGACGCCATCGCCCGATATGTCGGGCTGGGCCGGCGCCAGTTGACGCGTGCCTTCCAACAGTCGCTGGGACTGTCGCCCATGGAATTCCAGCGCTCCCTGCGCATTGAGTATGGCGCGTGGCTGCTGGTGAACAGCCAAAGCAGCATCACCCAGATCGCCATGGATTGTGGCTTCTCAGACGGCGCGCATTTTTCTCGCGAGTTTCGGGCGCGGTTCAACATGTGCCCGCGCCAGTATCAAAACGAGGCGCGGGCGTAAGAGCGTCACGAAGGCGCAGCCATTGCGTCAATCTTTCGCTTGGCCCTGTTTAACCATGGCGCGCCAGGTCTGCACACTGGGGCGCTCCTGCATCCTGGCATGCCACTGACGCAAGGCGACACAGTCATCCGGTACCGCCAGTTTGACCAGCGACGCGAAGATCATGCCTCCCAGCACCGCAATGTCGGCCATCGAAAACGTCTGTCCGGCGACAAAGGGCTGAACCTTCAGAAGACTGTCGAAGTAGCGCATGCCCCTGACTGCCTTTTCGCCCATCCTGATGCCCCACTCGACGTTCTGGTACAGCTCCACCTGTGGGCCGAGCCCAGGTGTGGCGTGGTGAAAATAGACACTCACCGCATCGAGAAACTCGATTTCTGCGCGTTTGGTCATCATGTGGATCAGCCCTTGCTCAAGCGCCGTTTCGCCCGTGAGTGTGGGGTTGCCGCTCAGCCGGTCCAGATACTGCGTGATGGCCGTGCATTCGGCGATGAGGGTTCCGTCTTCGAGCTCCAGCACAGGCAACGTGCCCGAGTAATTGATCGCCAGAAATTCGGGTTTCTTGTGCTCTCCCGTCCAGAGGTTGACCGACAAGAATTCAACGTTGGGCAGCAGGCCTTTTTCCGCCAGCGCGATGCGTACCCGCGCCGGGTAGGGGCCATCGAACCAATCATGAATTTTCATCGAAGGGAGGGAAGGGACGTGGCTGTGCAATTGTGAGTCAGTCATTCGAAGTTACCTGCCTGTCAGTTGGTAGGTAAAGACTGAGCCTGGATTTTCTGGTTGTCAAGCCCCTACCTTCCAGTTGGCAGGTAAACGCAATCAGGATAAAGTCGTGGCATGTCGATAGATCAACTATGCGTACGAGGGTTACCCACGTGAGTGAAAATGCGCGAGAGGCCATTCTGGCGGCGGCCAAATCGGCTGCGCAGTTGCACGGTTACAGCGGCATCAATTTCCGCAGTATCGGGGAGGAGGTGGGTATCCGCAATGCAAGCATCTACTACCACTTTCCGAGCAAGGCGGACCTGGGCGCTGAAGTGGCCCGGCGTTACTGGCAGGACACGCAGGCGGCCCTGGATGCCATTCGGGCGTCCAACAGTGACCCGGCTCGTTGCCTGCAATTGTATTCGTCGATTTTTCGCAAGTCCCTGGAGGACGGCAACCGGCTATGCCTGTCCAGTTTCATGGCGGCCGAATATGAAGATCTTCCGGATCAGGTTTCACGGGAGGTCAAGGCATTTGCAGACGTCAATGTCACGTGGCTTGCGCACGTTCTGGCCGACGCTGGCTGGGATAATGCGCAGGAAATCGAACATCGGGCCCGCGCCATCCACGCCGCCGTTGCGGGCGCGCAACTGATCGCGCGCACGCGCGGGGACATCCGGCATTTCGACGAGCTGGTAATGACTTATCAGCAGGCAGGCTTGATTTCGGTCCAGCGTACGAACACTTCGGCGGCTTGAGCCATCGGTCAGTGCCCCGGGAGCCGGGGCCTGGCCTGTTGCATCACTCGTCAATCGAGGGTGACGTTTTGAACGCTCCTGTCACGCCAGCGCTGCGGATTCGTTTTGCGGGTGTGAAACGGGGCGGATTTTGAACCAGATGGAGTACATCGCGGGCAGGAACACCAGCGTCATGATGGTGCCAACGAACGTGCCTCCGATCAGCGTGTACGCCAGCGTCCCCCAGAACACCGAGTGAGTCAGCGGGATGAACGCCAGGATGGCCGCCAGCGCGGTCAGCAACACTGGGCGCGCCCGCTGTACAGTGGCCTCGATCACTGCGTCGAAAGGATCTCGTCCTTCGCGTGTGTTCTGGTGGATTTGCCCGATCAAAATGAGCGTGTTGCGCATCAGAATCCCGGAAAGTGCAATCAGGCCGACCAAGGCGTTGATGCCAAAAGGTTGCTGGAAAAGGAGCAGTGTGGGCACCACGCCAATCAACCCAAGGGGTGCGGTGAGAAACACCATGATCATCGCCGAGATCGAGCGCACCTGCACGATGATGATCAGGAGCGTGAGGGCAATCATGATGGGCAGCAGCGGCAGTATCGCCTGTCCAGCCTTGCCCGATTCCTCGATGGCTCCCGACTGCTCGATCCGATAGCCCTCAGGCAGCTTGTCGATCACCGGCGCCAGTGCCTTGCTGATGACGCTCGAGACGTCCGGCGGCTGCAAGCCTTCGGCAATGTCGCCGCGTACGGTGATGGTCGGTGTGCGGTCACGGCGCCTGATGATCGGATCTTCCATGCGCACCTCGACTTCGCCGACCTGGGACAGCGCAATTCGCTGGCCGGCCGCACCCACCAGCGTCAGGCCTTCGATTTTTGCAGGGTCGAGCCTGATATCACCCTTGGCGCGTCCCACCACCTGGACCGAACGAATGTCCTCCCGGACGGCCGTAATGGGCACACCCGTCAGCAGGAACTGCAACTGCTGCGCAACAGCGCTGGAGGTCAGTCCCAGCGCCTGCAACCGGTCCTGGTCCAGATTGAAATGCAGCGTTGGCACGAGCGGCCCCCAGTCAGTGTTGACGGTTCGCATCATCGGGCTCGCCAGCATCACGGCCTGTACCTGGCTGGCGATTTCGCGCAACGTCGACGGGTCGGGCCCCATGACCCGGTAAGCGACAGGAAACGGCGAGTAGGGTCCGAAAACCAGCTGCGTGACCCGGATACGCGCTTGCGGGGCCAGCCCCTGTGCAACGGCTTGGCGAAGACGGAACTTGAGGGCTTCGCGTGCCTCCTGACTGTCAGTCAATACCACGATCTTTGCAAACGACGCGTCCGGCAACTCGGGGGCCATCGCCAGGTAGAAGCGCGGCGCGCCTTGCCCCACATAAGCCGTGACGATTTTTGCGTCATCCTGCTTCTGTAACCAGGCCTCTACAGTCGCCGTGGTCGCACTGGTTTGTTCAATGGAAGTGCCATAGGGCATTTGTATTTCGATCAGCACTTCGGGGCGATCCGAGGTGGGAAAGAACTGTTTCTTGACCAGGCCCATCCCCACGATTGCCACGATAAAGGTCGTGATGACCGTGCCGGCCACCCACCACTTGCGGGCGATGACGCGTGTCAGAATCCTGCGAAAACGATTGTAGTTCGGGGTGTCGTAGATCGCCGCGTGGCCGCCTTCGACCGCCTTGATATCAGGCAGCATTTTCACGCCCAGGTAGGGGGTGAAAACGACCGCCACTACCCAGGAAGCAATCAGGGCAATGCCAACGATCCAGAACATGTTGCTGGTGTATTCGCCTGCCGTCGACTGGGCGAAACCGTTGGGCAGAAAGCCGATTGCCGTCACCAGTGTGCCGCTGAGCATCGGTGCGGCCGTATGGCTCCAGGCATACGCGGATGCCTTGATGCGGTCGTAGCCTTCCTCCATCTTCACCACCATCATTTCGATGGCGATGATGGCGTCATCCACCAGCAGTCCAAGCGCAAGAATCAGCGATCCCAGGGTGATCCGGTCGAAGTTTTTCCCGGTGGCCGCCATCACCGTGAACACCACGGCCAGCGTCAGTGGCACCGCTGCGGCTACCACGATACCGACGTGCCAGCCCATGCTGAGGAAGCACACGAGCATCACGACCAGCAGGGCGACAAAGAACTTGATCATGAATTCGTCGACGGCCGAGCTGATGTTCGCTGACTGATCACTGACTTTTGTCAGCGTCATGCCCAGCGGCATTGCGGCATTGATTTTGTCCGTTTCAAGGTCCAGGGCCTTGCCCAGGTCAAGGCCGTTCCAGCCCTCGCGCATCACCAATCCCAGTAACAGGGCTTCCTCACCGTTGTTGCGCACCAGGAAGGTGGCCGGGTCTTCATACCCGCGCTCGACCGTTGCAATGTCCGAAAGCTTCAATGTACGACCCTTGACCACAATGGCGGTGTCTCGGATCTTTTGCAGTTTATCCAGGGCGCCATCCAGACGAAGCACAACCTGTGGCCCGCTGGTTTCAATCGAGCCGGCGGGAGTGAGCGCGTTCTGATTGTTCAGCGCGGCAAAAATGTCCTGAGGCGCAACGCCCAACGTGGCCAATCGGTCATGTGAAAAGGAGACGAAAATGCGCTCGGCTTGCTCGCCAATGATGTTCACCTTCTTCACGCCGGGCACATGAAGCAGGCGCTGGCGCAGCGATTCTGCATCCCGCACCAGCAGCCGCTGCGGTTCACCCTTGGCCTTCAAGGCAAACAGGGCAAATGTCACGTCGGAAAACTCGTCGTTGACCATGGGCCCGATCACGCCGGCAGGGAGTTTGATGGCTTCGTCGTCGAGTTTTTTACGCGCCTGGTAGAACTCCTCCTGCACCTGTGAAGGCGGTGTGCGATCGAGTAGCGTCACCATGGTGAAGGCAAGTCCCGGACGGGTGTAGGTTTCCGTGCGGTCGTACCATTTGAGTTCCTGAAGGCGTTTTTCCAATGGCTCGGCAACCTGATCCTGCATCTCTTGTGCCGTAGCGCCGGGCCACGCAGTGATGACAGTCAGTTGCTTGACTGTGAACGGTGGATCTTCGGCGCGGCCCAGTTTGAAGAAGGACAGGGTGCCTGCCACGGCGATCAACAGGATCAGGAACACTGTGATCGAACGCTCGCGAACGGCGATCGCCGATAAATTGAAGCGGCCCTGACTCATGGGCGACCCCCGGCGACAGGGATGTCACCTTCGTCAGCCAATCTCACTTCTTCACCTTCGCGCAGCAGATGCGCCCCTGATGCGACAACCTGCTCACCTGCCTGGATTGCGCCCGTCACCCTCGCGATGTCGTCGCTCAGGCCCACCACCCGCACGGGACGCCAGCTCACTTTCGCCGGTTGCCCGGCGATGACCCACAGGCCACTCCCATTGCCAGGATCAAAAATCGCAGCGATGGGCACTTGCTTGAGTTGTTTATCCGGTGCGCCCTGGGCGATCCGCACGGTGACGGTCGAGCCGAGTGGCGAGTTGGCCAGCGCGCCGTCGAGCACATAACGCGCCTCGAATGTGCGTGTGGCCGGGTCGGAGGCGTCTGACAGCAACCTCAGTGTTGCCGGAACGCTGCCTGTGGTATTGCCGTACAACGATGCTTGTGCGATGGACCCGGCAGCAGGGCGCAGCGTTTCGGGCAGGTACACGATGGCCTCGCGCTGTCCGGCCCGGGCGAGGCGTACCACGGGCTGTCCCGCAGGAACGACTTGACCGGGTTCGGCCAGCGTTTCCACCACCACGGCATCGGAGTCTGCCTGCAACACCGCATAGCCAGAGGCGTTGCGGGCCACGTCAGCTTGCGCCTCGGCAGCGCTGAGCTGTGCCTTTGCAGTATCAGCGGCGGCCTTGATCTGGTCGTAGGTCGAAGCCGAAACAGCACCCGCGGAAACCAGCTCGCGGTATCGAGCCTCGTCATCCGCCGTCTGTTTGGCTCGGGCGCGGGCGGCCGTCACCGATTCCTGCTGTGCTCGCGCCTGCAACCCCAGGTCTATGGGGTCGAGGCGCATGAGCGCTTGACCTCGCTTGACCGTCTGTCCTGTGTCGACCAGCCGTTCGAGCACCTTCCCCGATACCCGAAAGCCCAGGTCCGCCTGAACGCGCGCCGCGACGACTCCGGTAAACGAGCGAGAGACCTCGCCGGCGTCCTGAACCGCAAAGGAGCGCACCAGGGGGGCATGCGTGCGCGGGTCGTCAGGGGGAGAGGCGTCACCGCAGGCCGTCAGGACCAAGGGCAACAAACAGGCAGCAAAGGGGGCGGGTCGAAGCCGGCGCATAGGTATGCATACTCAATCGATAGGAAACATACCTTATCTTCAGTTAAGTGACCAAAACAGTCAATCGTCACTTATTCGGATTTCTTCCTCCTCTGGGATGTGTTGGGTATCGACTTTCAACCTATATATAATGAATTTAATGGGTGTCGGCGTGGATTGACAGTTGGTGACCATAACGTAATATGGTCACAAATTCTCATTTCACAAGGTGTCTTGATGCCCCCCTTTCGCGCCGTAGCCCTTTTATTGAGTGTCCACCTGATGGCAGGCTGCGCGGTCGGTCCGGACTATCAGCGTCCGCACGCAGTTTTTCCACAGCGCTACATGGATCAGTCTGCTGTCGAGCAGAGGGGCGCCGCCATGCCTGCCAGTTTCGTGACCTGGTGGGAAGGTTTCGGTGATCCGGTATTGACCGACTTCGTTTCCAGGGCGCTGGAGCAGAACCTTGATCTCGCGCAGGCGTCGGCACGCATCACGCAGGCGCGGGCGGGACTGGGGGCGGCGAATGCAGCCCTGGTGCCCTCGGCGAACATCAGTGGACAGGCTGCGCGCTCCTACCAATCGGTCGAAACTCCGCTCGGCCAGGTGTTGAACTCGACACCTGGGTATGATCGCTATGGGACTTCCTACGAAGTTGATCTGGGCGCGAGCTGGGAGGTTGATGTCTTTGGCGGGCTGCGACGCGCACGCGAAGCCGCGTTCGCTGAGTATCAGGCCTCCGAGGCGGATGGAGTCGCCACTCGGCTCGCCATTGCCGCGCAGACTGCAGACGCGTACATCACGATCCGCGGCTTGCAGGCGCGTCTGGACATTGCCAATCGACAAGTGGAAACCCAGCAGGGGCTGCTGGAAAAAGTCCGCTTGCTCAACGCCAAGGGTCTTGCTGCCGATTATCAGGTTCAGCAGACCGAGGGGGCATTGGCGCAAGTTCAAGCGAGCGTGCCGGTCTTGCAGGTGGGCCTTGACGCTGCGATGAATGCGCTGGACGTGTTACTCGCCACACCGCCTGGCGCCCATCGCGAGCAACTGGCGAAGGCGCAGAGTATTCCCGTTGCGCCGCAAATAACGCAGACGGGGTCTCCGGCGGATCTGCTGCGCCGCCGGCCGGATCTGATCGTTGCCGAGCGGCGACTGGCGGCCTCCAACGCCCGTATCGGGGCGGCGATGGCTGAGTATTACCCCAAATTTTCCCTCGACGCATTGCTCGGCAGCGCCACGGCGGTCTCCGGTGGCAACCTTTTCACTGGCGGTGCCAGTCAGTCGGCGGGCGTGCTTGGGTTGCGCTGGAGACTCTTCGACTTTGGCCGGATCAACGCTCAGATCGATCTGGCCAAAGGGCAGGAAGCCCAGGCGCTGGCCGTCTATCGCCAGTCAGTCTTACGGGCCACCGAAGATGTCGAAAACGCGTTCTCGTCTCTGGTGAATCGAGACATTCAGGCCAGCACGCTGGCGAAGGGCGAGACATCGTTGACACAGGCTCGCCAATCGACGTTCGTTGCCTACCAGAAGGGCACGGCGAGCCTGATAGACGTCCTGCACGCCGATGAAACCCTGCTGCAGACCGCCGACGCCCGGGCACAGGCGCGAACGGAAGCGGCGAGGGCGGCAGTGGCAGCGTTCAGGGCGCTGGGCGGTGGGTGGCAGCCGACTCAGCCGCAAGGCGTCGCGACAGCAGCGCGATAATCGAAGCCCGGAACGGTCGCGAGCGTTCGCCGTTCAGGGCATGAGGCTGCGCAGGATGAGGTTGCAGGTGAGTGACCGCGCGTCCTCGATAAAGTCGAGGTTGTATTGCAGCAGGAGAGGATTGACGAAAGGCCGCAGAGTCAGGTGGATCGCTTCTACCGTTTCGTCCAGAGGCGTCTTGCGTTCAAACTCACCTGCCTCTCGCCCGTCACGCACGATCTGCAGAATGAACTGCTTGATCTGTGCTTCATAAACCAGCGAACTCGGCCAGCGCTCCGAAGCGGAAAACGCGGCGATGTCGTAGAGCTTGCGGTCATTGAAGAACAGGTCCACAGCCGTCGCGATCACCGTTTTGACCAAGCGTCGAAACCGCTCCGTTGCGCTGAGAGTTTCCCCGTTGATGGACAGCTCTACGGCGGCGACGATCTGCGTCAAACAATGTGTGCAGATGGCCTCGCCGATCGCCTGCTTGGAATCGAAAAATTTGTAGATATAGGCTTTCGAGAATCCAATGGCCTTGGCCAGGTCCGAGACCGTGGTTTTAGCGTAACCGTACTGACTGAAGTGCTCATTGGCCGCCGCGACAATCTGGTTGCGAATGTCATGATCGGCGGGGCCGCGGGCGGTGGACGATACTATCGATGGCTGATTCATCCACGCAGCTTACCCACCCGCCAGCAGGCTGACAACTTGCGAACGACAAGCTGAGCGGTCCCATTTACAGCGGTGAGTCAGCGGCGCCGCGCTCATTCAGCTCATCTCGCTGGCTCGGGGCCTGGCTCGATGTTCGTAACCGCTACCTGCGCCCTCGAAGCTGCTGGGCCAATGTCAGAGGGCTTGTGTCCGGTTCCACCCGTTAACCTCAAACTCATCCTTCAACGCTCCGAGCCTCTGCGCCGCAGCCTCCGAAAATGGCCTCACCCTGCGCGTCCCGAGATCCACATGCAGCGCCGTCTGCAGCATGCTCGCGCTCAGGTAATTGAGCTCATGATGGTAAAGGTCCACCTGGGTCACCAGGCGTTTGTCGTCAAAACGCACCGGAGTCAGTTCGACCCGCAACGGGTCGCCGGCGCGGACTTCCTTGATGTACTTGACGTTGGCTTCCACGGTGAACAATCCGCAGTTGTGTTCCCGTGTGTAACCTTCGCCCAGGCCAAAGCGGTCGAGGATGCGGTGGCCCAGGTCATCGAGCAACTGCACGTAATACGCCATGTTCATGTGGCCGTAGAGGTCTATCCACTGGTCTTGGACGACGGACAGTTCATGGGGTTTTGTTTTTGACGGTGGCATGTTCAACGTGGGGTCTCCATTGATTGCAACATGAGCTTCAATGCGGTGCCATATCGCCGGGCGAGCGCTCTACTGGTGCGTTTTTGTCGCCTTTTTCCAGCTCCCCCGGAAAGACCGAGTGTAGCCAGTTGCGCAATCGGACGATGGCCGGATCGTTCCATTTTCGGGTCGGCGCAATGAAGTAATAGCCGCCCAGACGGATCGTCATGGGCAGCACTTCCACCAGCTCGCCAGCGGCGATTTTTTCGTCCGCCAGCAGCTCGCTGACCAGGGCGATGCCCTGGCCCATGCAGGCGGCTTCGAGGGTCAAGTGTCCATGCCACAAGCGCGGGCCGCGAAGCCTGGGTAGATTGGTGACACCGGCGATGCTCAGCCATTGTGACCAGCGCTGGGTATTGCGTTCGTGAATCAAGGGCAGGCCCAGTATGTCCTCGGCACACAGCACCTCGGGGTAACGATTGCAGAAGGCCGGACTGGCCACCGCGCGGATCAGCGGACGGGCGAACAGTTCGGCGCACAGCTCATCGCCCAGGTTCAGTTCTTCCAGGTAGACGATCTCGGCATCAGCTTCGTTGCGGTTGAAGTCGGGCCGCGTGCTGGTGGGCTCCAGCGTCAGCTCGCGGCCGTTCAGCGCCTCTTCCAGTTCGCCGAGCCGCCCCAGCAGGCGCCGTGACGCCAGCCCTGCCATGCAGCAGACGTGCAGGGCGTCTTCGCCCTGGCGCAGGTCGCTGCTGGCGTCGGCAATGATGTCCAGCGCCCGGCGCAGTTGCGCGGCATAGCGCTGGCCTTCGCGCGTCATCTCCAGCCCGCGTCCGGATTTCCTCACCAATTTGGTGCCCACGGCACTCTCCAGGTTCTGGATGTGGCGGGAGATCACCGTGTGCGACACCGCCAGTTCCTCGGCGCATTGACGCACACTGCCCCAGCGGCTGAATCCTTCGAAAGCACGCACGGCGAGCAAGGGGGGAAGGCGGCGATTCATGGTTGTTTCCTGGGTACTCGGACCCTTTGGCTACAGCAAGGCTCATGCCAGCTATCGGTGCGTTTAATGCACCAATAGCGCCTGTTCTAACTGCTTGTTGGAGGGCGTTCGGATAATGGAACTTGATGCCACGGTTCTCGAACTCAGGAGCACAGGTTGAACATTTCAGGACGCGCCGCCATCGTCGGCGCCTATGAATCACCGCGAAGAGACGCCCAGGGCGTGCATCCGTTTGCCATCCAGGTGGAGTGCATTCACGCCGCGCTGACCCAGGCCGGGTTGGCCCTCAATGACGTTGATGGCCTGTGTGTCGCGTCTGGCGACTGGGCTGAAGGTGGTGGCGTCAACAGCGTGACCGAGATGGCCGAATATCTGGGCATCGAACCGCGCTGGTTCGACAGCACCGATGTCGGCGGTTGTTCGTATCTGGTTCATGCCGCCCATGCGGCCACTGCAATCGCGGCAGGACTGGTGGATGTGGTAGTGATCAGTTACGCGGCGTCGCCGCGTTGGTGGCCGTTGAACACGCCATCCTTCGATCCCTTCGTGCTGCCCGCCGGGCCCGGACAATTCGAGCTGCCGTTTGCGCCGACGCTGATTTCCACCTACGCCATGTTTGCCCAGCGCCACATGCACCTGTATGGCACTACCCCGGAACAATTGGCCGAGGTGGCCGTGACCTTCCGCCAGCACGCGGCCGGCAACCCGGATGCCTTTCTTGGTCGCAAGCCGATCACCGTCGACGACGTTTTGAGTTCCTCGATGATCGCATCGCCCCTGCATCGCCTGGACTGCTGCGTGGTCACTGACGGCGGTGGTGCCATTGTCATGACAAGCCGCGAGCGGGCACAGGATTGCCGGCAGAAACCGGTGTACCTCGGCGGCTTCGGCATGGCCACCCAGCGCACGCAAATCAGCCAGATGCCCCGTGACCTGATCACGCCAGCGGCGCGCACCGGGCCTCGGGCTTTCGAGATGGCGGGGCTGACGCATGCGGACGTGGACGTCGCGCAACTGTACGACGCCTTTACCATCACGCCGATGCTGGCGCTGGAAGACCTGGGCTTTTGCCCGCGTGGCGAGAGTGGTCGATTTGTCGCCGATGGCCACCTGAAAATCGGCGGGTCCTTGCCGTGCAATACCGATGGCGGCGGGCTGGCGTCGAATCACCCCGGCAAGCGTGGGCTGCTCGCCCTGATCGAAGGGGTTCGCCAATTGCGCAACGAAGGCCCGGGCGTGCAAGTCGAGGACGCCGAGGTTGCACTTGTACATGGCCTGGGCGGCACGTTCTGCGCTGCCGCCACCCTGATACTGACCGTTTGAGGATCTGCGCATGGCCACTTTCAGCCCCGTGACTCGCGACAACCTGTCTGCCACCTGGTGGGAGGCCAACCAGGAACAACGCCTGCTGATCCAGCGCAACCCGGTGTCCGGCGCCTGGCAGTGGTACCCCAGGGCTCATTGCGTCGACGACCTGGGCGTTGTGCCCGACTGGGTGCAGGTGTCCGGGCGCGGCACGGTCTTCACCTTTACGGTGATTCATCGCGGTCACACGCGCCTGGATGCCCCTTACGTCTGCGCCGTTATCGAGCTCGAAGAGGGGCCGCTGATGTTGTCGCAACTGCGCGATGTTGCCCTCGAGGACATTTCGATCGGCATGCCGGTGAGGGTTGCGTTCACCGCCCTGGATTCTTCCACCTCATTGCCTGTGTTCCAGGCCCGGAGTCACTCATGAGTTCAACGCTGTATTTCGAGGACCTGGCAGCAGACCAGAGCGTCACGTCGTCGCGCATCACACTGACGGAAACCCACATCGTCCTGTTCGCCGGGCTGACCGGGGATTTCAACCCGCTGCACATGGATGAACAGACCGCGCAGCAGAATATGTATGGCCGGCGCATCGCCCACGGCATGCTGGCTCACTCGATGAGCACCGGCCTGCGCTCGAGCATTGATGACTGGGCGATCCTGGCTTTCATGGAGACCCGCCGCCGTTTCGCGGGCCCGGTCTTCGCAGGGGACACGCTGCACTACGTGGCCCTGGTGCAGGAGCTGCGCCGCAGCCAGTCCAATCCGTCCCGGGGCATTGCCAGGGTTTCGATGCGCCTGCTCAACCAGAACGAAGAGCTGGTACAGGAAGGCGAAGATGTGTTCGCCGTGGCATGCCGGGGAGGGCAGCCGTCATGACCGGGCGTTTGCAGGGCCATGTAGCGCTGGTCACGGGCGGTGCCGGCGGCATCGGCTCCGCCATATGCCAGCGCTTGGCCGATGAAGGCGCCAGGGTCGTGATTGCCGATCTGGGGCCGGGTGCGCAAACGCTGGCCAATGCCTTGGTTGCGCAAGGGCGCCAGGCCTGCGCCGTCACCCTCGACGTATCGAGTCGTGCCAGTTGGCAGGCCGCCGTGGCGGAGCTTCCGGAAGCCTTCGAAGCGCTGGACATTGTGGTTAATGTGGCCGGGATCGTTCGCGATCGTTCGCTAGTCAAGATGAGTGACGAAGAGTGGCAGTCGGTAATCGACGTCAACCTGCGCGGCTCGTGGCTGGGTTGCCAGTTTGGTTTGGCGGCCATGATGGGGAGAGGATGGGGGCGGATTATCAATATCGCTTCCACGGCCATTTTCGGTACGTTCGGGCAAGCGAACTATTCGAGTGCCAAGGCCGGTGTAGTGGGATTGACCCATACCGTGGCGCTGGAGGCGGCGCGTCATGGTGTACTGGTCAACGCGATTGCGCCGGGTATTGTTGAAACACCGATTCTGGCCAGTGTGCCGGAGGACATAAGAGAGAAATGGATTTCCAGAATGCCCTTGGGACGACCGGCACAACCTTCGGAAATTGCTGCAGTCGTGGCTTTCCTGGCGTCCAACGATGCCAGTTACATGACCGGGCAAGTGCTGATCGTCGATGGCGGCGCGACCACGGGCGACTACTGATCCTGCCGATTCCAGATAACCAAAAAATATCGCAGTCACTGAACGCGAAGGAGTCTCGAGATGGTCGAATTTACACGGCGCAAATTTTTGCAGGCCAGCGGTATCGCCGGCGCGGGCTTGATGGCGGGAGGATTGATCCGGCCTTCATTTGCCGCTGACGAATCGCTGTACGAAGCCGCCCGCAAGGAGGGCGCGCTCAACCTGTATTGGGGCTCATACGAGCAGAAGACCATCGAAGCCATTCGCGACGCCTTCATCAAGCGGTATCCGGGCATCAAGGTCAACTTGCTGCGCCAGGCCTCGCAGACCGTCTACACGCGCTTGCGCCTTGAGCTGCAGAACAATGCTCCCAACTGCGACTCGCTGGGCAGCACCAACATTCTGCATTACCTGGAATTGAAGAAAATCGGCGCGCTGTTGCCCTACAAGCCGGCCGGCACCGAGTTCTTGCCAAGCGAATTCCAGGGCCTGGACAAGGACGAAATGTATCAGGTCGGCGCCATCAGCCTGACCTGCCTCAACTACCAGTCGGACAAGGTCAGTTCGGCCCCGGCCACCTGGGAGGCGGCACTCGACAGCCAGTGGGCCAACAAGCTGACCGTGGGCAGCCCGGCGTTTTCCGGTGACGTGGCCTCCTGGCTCGTCGCCATGCGCAAGAAGTACGGCGACCACTACCTCAAGGAACTGAGCAAGCTCAACCCGAAGGTCGGCCAGTCAAACGTCGATACCGTCACTGACATTCTCTCCGGCGAGCGTCTGGTCGGTCTGGGCGCACCGTTCAGTTTCTCGCTGACGCAAAGGGCGGCGGGCAACCCTATCAATGTGCAGCCACCGACCGACGGGAGCATCCTCAACTTGGGGCTCAACGCCATTCCGCTCAAGGCACCCCATCCGAATGCGGCCAAGCTGTTCTCCGATTTCCTTTACGACCTGGAAGTCTCGCAGATCCTGGCCGCCAACTTCTGGCCGACCCTGCGCACCGATGTGCCCTGGGCTGAGGGTCGCAGCCTGGATCAGATCAAGTGGTACCGCAACCCACCGCAGGACCTGGCGGCGGAAGTGGCCGAGGGGATCGCCAAATGGAAAGAAATCATGGGTTGAACCCTTGCAGGCTTCGGCCTGCAGAGTGACCGTCGTCTGATTCAGGAGTGACCCTTCATGGGCGTTTTTGCAATAGATTCATCACCGGCTGCCTCCAAGGCCGGCATCCGGCGACACCGACCGTGGGTGCGCTGGACCGTGGTCTCAGCCGTGCTGTTGTGCCTGTTTGCACTGGTCGCGCAACCGGTGGGCTGGATTGTCTACAACAGTCTGCACGATGACGCGACACAGCAATGGACACTGAACAACTACGTGCGCCTGATGACTGCCAAGGGCATGTTGGCGCCGCTGGGCAACTCGATCATCCTGGCGTTTTCCACGGCGCTGTTCTCGACGGTGCTCGGTGTGCCGCTGGCCTGGCTGGTGGCCCGCACCAACATGCCAGGGCGTGGGCTGATCCGGATGTTGACCCTCGGTGCGTTCGTCACGCCGTCGTTCATCGGTGCGCTGGGCTGGATCCTGCTGGCCGCACCGAATGCCGGTTGGCTCAACTCACTGTATCGCTACCTGTTCGACAGCACGCAGCCGTTGCTCAACATCTACTCGATGGGCGGTGCGATCTTCGTCTGTGCGATCTACACCGTGCCGTACACCTTCACCATCGTCGCCAGTGCGCTGGATGACATGGCGGTGGAGCTCGAGGACGCGGCGACTACCCTCGGCGCGGGGGTGTTGCGCACGATGTTCAGCGTGACCATCCCGATGGTAATGCCTGCGGTAATCGTCGGCTTCATTCTGTCGTTCATCCAGGGCATGACACTGTTCGGTGTGCCGGCCTTCCTGCTGACGCCTTCGGGCACAGCGGTGGTGACCACCAAACTGGCCGAGTTCTATCAGTTGTTCCCGCCTGAGCTGTACATGGCGGCGGCCTATTGCATGCCGTTGTTGCTGTTGACCGGTGGCTTGTTCTGGGGGCGCAGGAAGATTCTGGGACGCAAGCGCTTCGTCATGATTGGCGGCAAGAGCCGTGCCGGCCGGCGCATTGACCTCAAGGGCTGGCGCTGGGGCGGGTTGGCGTTCGCCTTGATCGTGCCGGTGACGGCGGTGTTGCTGCCGTACTTTGCGCTGATCGTGGTGTCGCTCTCCAAGGCCTGGGGCCAGGGGCCGTCGCTTGGCAACCTGACGTTCCACTGGTATCGCTGGGCGATCCTGGAAAATGGCGAAACCCAGGCGGCGATCTTCAACTCGCTGTCCTATGCTGCTGGCGCCGCGACCATCTGTGTGCTGCTCGGCGCGGTGATCGCCTACATCGTCGAGCGGCGGCTCGTGGCGGGCACGACCCTGATCGCCGGCCTGACCAACCTGCCGATCATCATTCCGGGGATCGTCCTGTCGGTGGGTTTCTTCGCCGCCTACACGCAGCCTCCGCTGAGCCTGTATGGCACCTCGGCGATCATCGTCGCGGCGTTTGTTGCCACGTTCCTGCCGATTGCCTATTCCCATGGCGGGGCGATTCTCAAAGGCATCAGCCCTGACCTTGAGCGGGTGGCCCGCATCCTGGGCGCCAGCGAAGCGAAAACCTTCACCAGCATTACCGCACCGTTGATGCGCTCCGGGCTGATCTCCGGCTGGCTGCTGGTGTTCATCCCGGTGATGCGCGAGCTGTCGGTGGCGGTGTTCCTGATCACCCCGAGCACCAACGTCATGACCACGCTGATTTACAACTACAAGGACGGTGGCAACTACGAAGCCGTGGCGGCGGCCAGCGTGTTGCTGCTGGTGGTTACCATGCTGGTGGTGGCGCTCGCGCAATTGCTCAACGTCAAGCTGGCCCGACACAAACGCCCAAGTGCCGGGCTCACTCGTACAGAACCAGGAGCCGCCCAATGAGCCAGATCCACATTCGCAACCTGCAAAAGAGCTTCGGTCAGTTCCAGGCGCTCAAGGGCATAGACCTGACGGTCGAAGACGGGACACTGCTGGCCTTGCTCGGCCCCTCGGGCTGCGGCAAGTCGACCACGTTGCAGTTGCTGGCGGGTTTCGAAACCCCCAGCGGTGGTGAGATCCGTGTCAATGACCGGGTGATCTCCAGTCCCCAGGGTGTGGTGCCACCGGAGCACCGGGACATTTCCCTGGTGTTCCAGAACTACGCGGTGTGGCCGCACAAGACAGTGGCCGAGAACGTTGCGTTCGGTTTGCAAATCCGCAAGGTGCCTCGCGCTGAACTGGAACAGAAACTGAAGAAAGCCCTGAAGACCGTGCACCTCGATCATCTGGCCGACCGTTATCCGTCCGAGTTGTCCGGCGGCCAGCAACAGCGTGTGGCCCTGGCGCGGGCGCTGATCGTCGAGCCTAGCATCCTGTTGCTGGACGAGCCGCTGTCCAACCTCGATGCCCACCTGCGTGAAGAAATGCGCTTCGAGATTCGCCGCGTGCACGACCTGCTCGGCTTGACCACGGTGTACGTGACCCACGACCAGGGCGAGGCGCTGGTCACGGCCAACCAGGTGGCTGTCATGAACGGTGGCAGTGTCCAGCAACTGGGCTCGCCCCGGGAAATCTTCGAACGACCATCGAATGCCTTCGTGGCGGCCTTCATCGGCAGCAACAACGTTATTCCCGCTCGGGTGAAAGCCGCCGGCATCGCGCAGTTCGGCGAGCAGGCACTGAAGGGCGTTGACCGAAGCGGAGGGAAACCCGGCGAGGAAGTCACCCTGTGCATCCGTCCTTCGAGAGTCCGGGTGGTAGGGCCCGAGCAGGGCGCGGACAACGTCTTGCCCGGCACTGTGCTGCGCACGGCGTATCTGGGCGAGTACTGCGACGTGCTGGTGGACATCGGCCTGGGTGCCACAGTACGGGCGTTCACACCGCCGACTATCGATTATCAAGTGGGGCAGGTGGTGTTGTTGCAACTGCCGGAAGGCGATTGCCACCTGCTGCAACCGGGTAGCCGCGTCACCAGTTGATGGCTCTGTGTCGCCGCGCAACGACATTCAAATTTCGGTTGAAGAACAAGGTGCAGTGATGAAAGTGAGTGAAAGTACAGAGATCGTTCGACAACGCCGGGGCAGCGTCGAATGGGTGATTTTCAATCGTCCTGATGCGCTGAATGCGATGTCGCCGGCCATGGAAGAAACACTGACCGGGATCTTTCTCGAACTGGCCGTTGACGACTCGGTCAAGGCTCTGGTCCTGACCGGCGCCACTGGCAAGCGTCCTTCGTTCATGGCGGGCGCTGATTTCGGCGCGCTGGAAGATGCCAAAACCGAAGCCGAGTTCCTGGAGTTGGAAGGCCACAGTGAAACCCTGATTGCCGCCCTGGAAGCGCTGAAGTTTCCCACGGTGGCGGCGATTGCCGGCCCCTGTGTCGGCGGCGGTGCCTTGATCGCCGCGGCCTGCGACGTGCGCCTGATCAGCCCATCGGCGCGCTTCGGTTTCCCCATTGCGAGAACGGTAGGCAACTGTCTGAGTGCGTTGAATTATCAGCGCCTGATCGACCTGTTCGGCCCGGCAATGACCAAGGAAATGGTGTTCAGCGCGCGGCTGGTGGAGGCGCCTGGCTTGATCGCCAGCGGCGCCTTTCGCGAGATGGTCGAGGAGGACCAGCTGGAGGCCGCCGCCGAGCGCGTCTCCGAGCAGTTGACGCAATTGGCGCCCCTGACGCTGTGGGCGACCAAAACCGTGTTACGCCGCCTTCGCGATGCCCAGGTGGCCAATGTCCGGGACGAAGACGTGTTGTTGCGCTGCTACCAGTCCTGGGATTTTCGTGAGGGCGTTTCGGCCTTCCAGCAAAAACGTTCGCCTGCCTGGCAAGGGTGCTAGGGCGTTCGGTTTGATGGATTCATAACAGCAGAGAACCCGGTTCTCTACCGCAAATACCTAATGTGACCAGGCGATCCTGATAGCCTGGCGGGGTGAACTCATGTCCACGAAAACGCAAAACTCCAATAAAGGTCCACTCAATGGCATACGCGTGATCGATGCCACGCATATGCTGGCCGGTCCGTATGCAACCTGGTTGCTGGCCAGTCTCGGCGCTGAAGTGATCAAGGTCGAACGCCCAAACGGCGGGGACTACACCCGAGGTGTGGCACCGTTCAAGGATGACGGCAGCGTCTATTTCAACAGCGTCAATCGCAACAAGCGCAGCTTGACGCTCAACTTGAAAGATGAAGAGGGCAAGGCGGTGCTGCGCCAACTGTTGTCAACGGCCGATGTGTTCGTGGAAAACAACCGCGCCGGCGCCATGGAACGCCTGGGCTTCGGTTACGAGACGGTACGCGAATACAACCCGGGCCTGGTGTATGCGTCGATCTCCGGGTTTGGCCAGGACGGTCCGTACAAACATCTGCCGTCGTTCGACGTGGTTGCCCAGGCCATGTCCGGCATGATGAGCATCACCGGTGAAGAGTTCGGGCCGCCGGCGCGGGTCGGGATTTCCCTGGGCGACATCGGCTCGGGCCTGTTCACCACGGTGGGCATACTGGCGGCATTGGTCGACAAGGAGCGCAACGGCGGCACTGGCGCGTTCATTGACATCTCGATGCTCGACTGCCAACTGGCGATGATGGAAAACGCGGTTGCGCGGTATCTGCAGGTCGGTGACGTGCCCAAGCGCCTCGGCAGTCGCCACGCCTTGATCGCACCGTTCCAGGCCTTCCCGACGGCGGACGAGCCGATTGCCATCTGCGTGGACACCGAAGAGCAGTGGCAACGCATGTGCCTGGCGATGGATCGTGCGGCGTGGATCGACGATCCGCTGCTGCGTGACGGTCCGCTGCGTGCACAGAATCATGCCCACCTTGAACCCCTCATGAAGACCCGCCTGACCGAGTATGGTCGGGAGCATTGGCTCAAGACCCTGCAGGCGGCGGACGTGCCCTGCAGCCCGATCAACACCGTGGCCGAAGCCATTGCCGACCCGCAGGTGCAGCACCGTGGAATGATCGTCGAAGTGCCAGCGCAGTCGGGTAATTGCTACGTGAAACATCCGTTGCACATGCCCTACACACAGATGGTCGACGAACAACCTTCGCCAGGTCTGGGCCAGCACAGTGCCAGTGTGCTGAAGGAGTTGGGTTATAGCGACGATCAGATTGTTTCGTACAAGGCGCGCGGGGTGATCTGAGGCGAAAGGTTCTGAACATTCCCCCCTGTAAGCGGGCTTGCTCGCGAAGGCGGTCGACCTGATACATCGATGTCGACTGACACTCCGCCTTCGCGAGCAAGCCCGCTCCCACAGGTTAAATGCATGGCGGTCGACCCATTACCCGCGTCGATAGTCACCATCATTCCAATGAAGTTCTCATAAAAATTGTGCGGCGTAACATCAGCTCCATACCAAACAACTACACCCCCTGGAGCACACGATCATGAAACGCCAAACTCTTCTCAGCATCGCTTTCTCGGTTTTTGCAGTTAACGCTTTTGCCGCTACCGCCGCTCAACCTGTTGTTGCTGAAGGTGGTTCGGATCGGCTGATCGAGCGCCGCGTAGCCGAAGGTGGTTCGGATCGCTTGATCGAGCGCCGCGTAGCCGAAGGTGGCTCGGATCGTTTGATTGAACGCCGCGTAGCCGAAGGTGGCTCTGATCGCCTGATCGAACGCCGTGTAGCCGAAGGTGGTTCTGATCGTTTGATTGAACGTCGTGTCGCCGAAGGTGGTTCTGATCGCTTGATCGAACGCCGCGTCGCCGAAGGTGGCTCCGACCGCCTGATCGAACGCCGTGCCGTATGAAGCATGGCTCCCGCGCAACACCCAACAAGAAGCCCGGCCTAATCAGCCGGGCTTTTTCGTTAACGCAGATCCCTGTAGGAGCGAGCATGCTCGCGATGGTCGTCAACGATGACGCTGGCAGCCTGAGGCCCCACGGTGCCCGGGCCACCATCGTCGGAACGCCGCCCGGAGCATGCTCGCTCCTACAGGGGGCGGTCGATCAGAAGCTGTACTTGGCCGTCAGCATCAGGTTACGGGGAGCGCCGTAGCTGTCGCCGCCGTACTGGGTAGAGGTGCTGATCGACTGGTAGTAGTCACGATCGAAGATGTTGTTGGCGTTGAGTTGCAGGTCCAGATTGCGGTTGACCTCGTAGCCGGCCATCAGATCCGTGGTTGCGTAGCTACCTTGCTTGAGTCGGTATTCGCTCCCATCGTCCAACGCGATGTCGTTGTACATGCGGCTCTGCCAGTAGACGCTGCCACCGACGCGCAGTTTTTCCAGCGGACCCTGGAAACGGTAGCTGGTGGTCAACTTGAACAGGTGCTCCGGAGTGTCAGTGTCGAAGCGCTGGTTGACGTTCTGCGGGTTGGCATCGTCCTTGAGCGTGTGCACGCGGGCGTAGGTGTAGCCGCCGCCGAGCTGCCAGTTCTCGGTCAGCGCGCCTTGCAGTTCGAAGTCGATGCCCTGGCTGCGAATCTCACCGGAAGGCTGATAGCAGGCGTTCTGAGGGCAGTTCGGCACGAACACTTGTACGGCACGGTTTTCCTGGTCGACGCGAAACACCGCCAAGCTGGCGTTCAGCGCACCGTTGAAGTACTCGCCCTTGACGCCGACCTCGTAGTTTTTGCCGACGATAGGCTTGAGCGGGGTGGCTGAGGTGTCCTTTTCGCTTTGCGGTGTGAAGATATCGCTGTAGCTGGCGTATACCGAATGGTGCTCATCCAGGTCGTAGATCACACCGGCGTAACGAGTGACGTTGCGAGTGACCTTGTAATCACCCTCCGCATCGCGGTTGTCGTAGTCGTACCAGTCCAGGCGTCCGCCGAGAATAAGCTTCAAGGGATCGGCAAGGCTCAGGCGGGTTGTCGCGTAGACGCTGTCCTGGGTCGTGACTTCGCGCACGCTATCGGTACGCGTGAAGTTCGGTTTGCCGGCGGTGATTGGCCAATCCATGGCGTAAGGGGCGTAGTTCTGGGTGGTCATGTCGTAGATGCGCTTGCCCGCGCCGACGACCAATTCATGGGTGCGCCCGAATGCCTGGAAGGGGCCACTGAGGAAGCTGTCCAACCCGGTCTGATTCTCGTCATAGGAAGCCTGCCAAACGGTGCGCTCCAGCGCGGGACCGTTCCAGCGCGACTGATATGAGCCACTGAACAAGCCGTTCTGCTCGGCATAGTTGGCGTTGACCTGCAGCTTCCAGTCGTTGGCCAGGTTGTGGCGGAACTCGGCGAACACCGTGTTGACGTCCTGGTCCTTGTTCTCCCAGGACGTGCCCGGGTTGTAGGAACGAGGCAGGTTCAGGTGATGGCCGTCGAGCCCAAGCATGGACGCGCCCCAGAAGTAGTTGGTCTTGTCCTTCTGGTGCGAGAAACCGAGAGTCAGGGTGGTGTCTTCGCTGAGGTCGGCTTCGGTGATTGCATAGAACAGGCCGTGGTTTTCGTCTACATCATCGATGAAGCTGTTGGAATCACGCCACGACGTCACGACACGACCCCGCAAGGTGCCGCTGTCGTTGAGCGGGCTGGAAGCGTCGATTTCGCCACGGTAGTCGTCCCAACTGCCGGCGGTGCCGGTCAGGGTGACCTTCTGCTCGGCGAGCGGGCGTTTGCGCACCAGGTTGATAGCCGCCGACGGGTTGCCAGCGCCAGTCACGAGACCGGTCGCACCACGGACGATCTCGACCCGATCGAACATCGCCAGGTTCGGCTGCACGCCCACCGACCAGCCTTGATAACCGCTGGGGATGCCGTCATACATCAGGTTGTCGATGTCAAAACCGCGCGCCGAGTATTTCTGCCGGCCAGGGCCATCGGACGTGGAGAGGAACAGTCCGGGGGTGTTCTTGACCACGTCGTTGATGCTGGTCATCCCCTGGTCGTCCATGCGCTGGCGGGTGATCACGGTTACGGCCTGGGGCGTTTCGCGCATGGTCAGTGGCAGCTTGGTGGCGGTGGACATGGCGCCGGTGGTGTAGGAAGTGGTGCCTTCGGTGGTGCTGCCCAATTGAGTGCTGGTGATTTCGGTCGCGCCCAGCTCGAGGGTGGCCGGATTCGAATTCTCCAGCGCTGCGCTGTTGTCATCGGCCATCGCCGGGGTCAGAGTTGCCATGCAAACGGCCATGGCCAGCAGATCACGTGATGATTTGAAATGGCGCAGTGAGGTGGAGCGCGACATGGTGGGTTTCCTGAGCAGGTTTTAGATAATCTAAGCGATTATGAGAATCGTTAGCATTAGTTCTGTCAGGATTTTAACGAACGCAAAAGCTTGGGAGGCGAAAAAACCTATGGCACCCATGCATTTGTCCTATTCAAAACGGGCAAAATACTTCACCCGTCCAAGCAGGATTACCCATGCTCAAGTCCCTGATACTCAATGGAACGCCTTGGCCGACGGAGCATGCACAAGTTGCCGTGCCTTGGTGGAGCTTCACTAAAACAGTGCTGTCTGCTGCGGCGTTGTGTCTCGTGCGTGACGGGGTTGTCAGGCTTGACGAGCCAGTCGCGGAGGGGCCGTTCACACTCCGTCAATTGCTAAAGCACCAGGCAGGGTTGGCAGACTATTCGGAACTCAAGGCGTACCATTCAGCCGTTGCCGAAAACCAGGCACCCTGGCCAGCCCATGAAATGCTGCAACGCCTCGACGCCAATCGGTTGCGTTACGAGCCAGGGACGGCATGGCGCTATTCCAACGTCGGCTACATGTGGGTGGCCAGGTTGATCGAGCGGCTGAGCGGGCAACCACTTGAAGAAGCGTTGATCCAGCAAGTTTTTTCGCCCCTCGGTTTAACCCGGGTTCGACTCGTGCGAACGCAAGAGGACTTGAGCGATGTGCATCCGCCAACGATGGCGACCTATCACCCCCGCTGGGTCTATCACGGCTTGTTGATGGGCCCGCTTGACGAAGCCGCTCAACTGCTCGATGGCTTGCTGGCCGGTCGGTTGCTGCCCCCCTCCTTGCTAGAGGCAATGCAGGACGCAATCGTGCTCGGCGGTCCCATACCCGGAAGGCCGTGGGCCACGCCCGGCTATGGCCTGGGCTTGATGATCGGTGAAACGAACAGCGGGCACAGGCTGGTTGGCCATACGGGCGGTGGGCCGGGCAGCGTCATCGCGGTATATCAGTGTGTCCATGGCGATCAGGTCGCCACCTGCGCGGTGTTCAGTGAAGGGCATGACGAGGGGGCGGTGGAATCCGCTGCCCTGATGCAGCTGACTTCGCATTCCTGATAGGAATGCTATTTATAAAATCAATGAATTTCTCTTATTTCGAAACGTGACGTAGGTTGGTTCAAGGTCATGGAGAATCGCCTTGAAGACAACCCCCGACACCTCAGCTGAAAAGTTCGATCATTCACGAGCCAGTGAATACGCACGGCAAAGTCGTATTGCCCTGGCCGGTTATGATGCCTGCCAGGACCTGGTGGCCTGCATGCTGGCGGCCAGCATTGGCTGCCTGCAACCGGCAAAAATTCTGGTGGTCGGCGCAGGAGGCACGGCTTCCGAGATCATTGCCATGGCCAAGCTCGAGCCGCACTGGCACTTCACAGCCGTTGACCCTTCGCCGCCGATGCTGGAAACCGCCAGGCAGCATCTGGAGTCCAATGGCCTGCTGGACAGGACGACCCTGCACCAGGGCTATGTGGAGGACCTGAAAGCGGACAGCTCGTTTGACGCAGCCACACTGGTCGGTGTGCTGCATCACCTCGACGGGGACGAGCCTAAACGCAGGATCCTGCAAACCATCCATTCTCATTTGAAGCCCGGAGCGCCGTTGGTGGTTGCGGGCAATCAGTACGCCTACGCCAGTCAGCCCTTGCTGCTCGCCGCCTGGGGACAGCGCTGGCGGCAGCATGGCGCTTCGGCGGATGAAGTGAAGGCCAAGCTCGGGAAGATCCTGCAAGGCGCCGACCCTCCACACTCCGAGGCCGCCGTACAAAAACTGCTGTACGACGCCGGCTTCGGCGATGCGACGCGGTTCTTCAGCAGCTTGTTCTGGGGGGCGTGGTTGACGCAAAAGCAGGTCTGAGACAACCAGAAAAAGGCGGCGTCCGTGAGAACGCCGCCTTTTTTTGGTGATGAACCCGCCGTGTCAGATCTGGGCCTGACCACCGTCGACGAACAGCTCGATGCCGTTGACGAAGCTCGCGTCGCTGGAAGCGAGAAAGAGCGCCGCGTTGGCGATCTCTTCAGGTTCACCGACACGCCCCATCGGAATCTGTGAGGCCAGGTAATCCAGCAGGCCTTGCTGCTGCGCCGCGTCGGGCCCTGCCAGGTCAACCAGGCCAGGCGTGCGGGTGGCGCCGGGGCTGATGGTATTGATACGCACGTTGCGGTCCTTCAGGTCCAGTATCCAGTTACGGGCAAACGATCGCACGGCGGCTTTGGACGCGGAATACACACTGAACGCCGGAGTGCCTGAACTGCCCGCCGTGGAGCCGGTCAGTATCACCGAAGCGTGATTGGCCAAGAGGGGCAGCGCCTTCTGCACGGTGAACAGGACGCCCTTGACGTTGCGGTCAAAGGTGTCGTCGTAATGCTGCTCGGTGATGTCGCCCATTGGCAGCATCGAGCCGCCGCCGGCGTTGGCGAACAACACGTCGATGTGTCCATGACTGGCGCGGATTTTTGCGTAGAGATCGTCGAGTTGATCAAGCTGGGTCGAGTCCACTTGCACACCGGTGGCGTTGCCGACCAGCGCGACGGCTGCATCCAGCCCCGCCTGGCGACGGCCGGTGATGTAGACATGCGCGCCTTCCTCGGCGAAGCGTTTGGCGGTGGCCAGGCCGATGCCGCTGGTGCCGCCGGTGACGAGTGCGATTTTGCCGTTGAGTTTGCCGTTCATTTGAGGTTCTCCAGAGGGTAGGTCGTTGTGATGGGAGAATCGTATCGACGATAGGTATGTTTCAAAATAGAATTGTCAGAAAGTCATCGTTGCAGAAATGAAATGAGCAAATTACCGGATTTCGAAGGGCTGGCGATGTTCGCCAAGGTGGCGGAAGAGGGCTCGTTCGCGGCTGCCGCGCGGCTGATGGGGGTCTCGGTGCCCACTGTGTCGCGGGCGGTGGCAAGGCTGGAGGAGCGACTGGGCGGGCGCTTGTTCAATCGAACGTCACGTCAGCTGTCACTCACGGAGTTTGGCCTGAGCATGGCGGCCAGGGCCGGGGACATCTATCGGCAGGCCGAAGAGGTGGAAAGCGAGGCCCAGGAACTGTCCGTGCAACCCCGTGGCCAGGTGCGCCTGGCGGTGCCGATGTCGTTTGGCCTGCGTTGGGTGGCCCCATTGATGCCCAAACTGATGCGCTTGTACCCGGAGCTCTCCATCGACCTGCATTTGTCCGACGCCTCGGTGGACCTGATCGCCGACGGTTTCGACGCGGCGCTGCGGATTGCGGCCCTGCCAGACTCATCGCTGGTCGCCCGGCGAATCTGCGCGGTCAGCCAGTTGCTTGTGGCATCACCGGGCTACCTCCAAGCGCACGGCCGGCCGGGCCATCCGCGTGACCTGGCCCATCGCCAATGCCTGAGCTACGCCTACCGTGCACGCACCCAGGTGTGGCGGTTCACCCACCACAGTGGCGCCGAGGAGGACGTGGCACCCAACGGGCCACTTCGGGTAACCAACTCGGATGCGATGATCCCTGTGCTGCTTGAAGGGCTGGCCATTTCTGAACTGCCGGAGTTCATGGCCAGTGAGTACCTGGCGGACGGGCGCCTGGAACAGGTCCTTCCCGAGTGGAGCATGACGCGCGGTGGCCTGTACTTCGTCACGCCGTCGGCGCGTACCCGCCCGGTGAAGATCAGGGTGCTGTCGGATTTTTTTGCCGAGCATCTGGCCGATCCGGTATGGCGCTGGCCGCGTTAACCCTGACTGCCGGGGGCAGGGGCGAGGAGTCGATGCGCGTTCATCTCACGCGATGGAATGTTTGCCCAACGCGCAGGTCAACCGAGCAACAAACCTGTGAGTCCTGCACATGCCCATTGCTGACGACACCATCGCGTATCTGCGCAATCACTCTCTCCTGCTGACCACGGCAGAATCCTGTACTGCCGGCGCGATCGTGATGTTGCTGTCGGAAGTCGAGGGCAGCGGCGAGGTGATCGAGTGCGGCTACGTGGTCTATTCGCCTCAGGCCAAGCAGCGCCTGTTGCACGTCAACCCGCACACCATCGAGACCTTCAACCTGACCAGCGTTGAGGTCGCCAGCGAGATGGCTGCGGGCGCGCTTCGCGACAGCACGGCGAATGTGGCAGTGGCCACCACAGGCATTCTCGGCCCCGACGATATGGACGGCATCCCGGCCGGCACCGTGTGTTTTGCATGGGCATTTCAACTGGCGGGCGAGCAATGCCTGTTCAACCGCAGGCATCGTTTCTTTGGCACGCGCTGCGAGGTGCTCGAACAGGCCACGGAATATGCGTTGCAGTGGCTACCGCATTTCCATGGCCGAGCGCTCAAGGGTGAGCGAGGGTAGTGACTGATGAACGACGAAACTCGACACCCGGACCTGGAAAGCCGCAAATACCCTGTGCGTGAAGACATGGCGTATCAGATCAAGGTCTGGCGCTTCGAACGCTTCGGTTGGTACATGCTGGTTTTGCTGATGATCCTGGGGCTGGCGGGGCTGTTCTCGCGTGGTTTGCTCAGCTCGCGTGACGTGCTCAGCGACGACGGCCGGGTCCGCGTCGAGTATGAGATGTTCCACCGCAATGGCTCTACCAACGCGATGAAGATCAGCTTGAGCGGCGAACCGGAGTCGACGTTGGAGTTGGAAGTGGCCGGCGAATTGCTCGATGGTTTCAGCATCGAAACGCTGCAACCCGAGCCGGTGCGCTCCCGTAGCTCCGCGCAGGGCATGCGCCTGTGGATTCAGGCCGATACCAAAGGCCAGGCCAGCGTATTCATGACCTTGCGCGGCGATGGGCTGGGGCTGTTTCGCAGCAGCATCATTCTGCCAGGCACCAGCGGCGTGAAACTCACCCAGTTCATTTTCCCTTAGGTGACCTATGGATTCGGTATTGCGTGCCGCGGCCATGTATCTGGCCCTTATGGTGCTGTTCAAGATCGCCGGAAGACGCTCGTTGGCAGAGCTGACCACTTTCGATTTCGTCTTGTTGATGATCATCGGTGAGGCGACCCAGCAGGCGCTGTTGGGCGACGACTTTTCGTTGACCAATTCGATGCTGGTGATCGTCACGCTGATCGCCGTGGATGTCGGTCTTTCCCTGCTCAAGCAGCGGTCGCGCTGGATGTCTCGGCTGATTGACGGGGAGCCGACCATCATCGTCGAGAACGGCAAGCTGCTGCGTGAACGCTTGCGTCATGCCCGCCTGGTGGAGGCCGACGTCATGGAGGCTGCCCGTTCCAGCCAGGGCATCGAGACCCTGGAAGAGATCAAGTTCGCGATCATCGAGCGCAATGGCAAGATCTCGATCATTGCTCGCGATAGTTGACCGGCAATTGCTTTGAACACCTGCGCGTTGGTGGCACCTAATCCTTTACAGTCTCTGGAGGATAGAAAAATGACCGAAGCAACCAGCTACTTCTCGATCGCCCTTGCGGTGATCATTCTGCTCGTCGATCTGTGGGCCATCGTCAGCGTGTTTCGCAGCGACAAGACCGTGGGTGTCAAGGCCGCATGGGCCATCGGCCTGATCGTCTTCCCCGTACTGGGCCTGATCGTATGGGGCGTCGCCGGACCTCGCGGTATCAAGGAAGGGCCCACCTCACCGGAACACAGCAAAGGCTAAGCCTGAGGACGTCCGTTTGCCGAGAATACTCACGTCAGAGGTGAGCGAAACCGAACTCTCTGCACGCGATGCACAAATGTTCGGTTCACCCAAACAGCGGCTGGATTTTTATCGTCGGGAGATCCAGTACGAGACCAGCATTTTGTCCAATCGGACCAATGCCTACCTGACGGCGCAATCCTTCCTGGTGATCGCTTTTGCCTCCTGCATGGCCAACGTCAACCCCGAATGGGGGAAGTTGTTCACGCTGGTGGTGCCACCGTTTCTGGCGCTGCTCGGCGTGCTCAGCTCGCTCAATGCCTGGCCGGGTATTCGTGCGTCCTATGACATCATCGATCACTGGTACTACAAGCAGAGCGAGCTCTTGCGCGCTGAGCCCGTGATGGGGCTGGCTTACGATGACTCACCCTTGTTCAGCGAGCGCGAATCCAGCCACAAGGGTTATCGCAAGGCGTTGCTGTTTTCCGTCCGAACCCCGTGGCTGTTCGCCGGGTTCTGGGTGCTGCTCACGGCTTGGTCGTTGTTCATTCAGGTCACCAATCCGGGCGCGTAGGCGTCAGGCGCCTTTGCCGAATCCAGGCTCGGCGCGAACGGGGCCGGCGCTGAGCCTCACCGGCACGGATTTCGCCGCCGGCACCTTGCTGCGCTCGGCATGGTGCCAGAGCGGCACCAGTGGATTGCATTCAGGGTAGTAAGCGCCCGCGCACCCCTCGGGAATGTCATAGGCGATGATCTCCAGAGGTCCGACCTGGCGAATGACACCCGACTCGACTGCCGTGGTGACCCACACCCGGTCACCGGTTTCGAACCCCAGCCGCACGATGTCGTTGTGATGCATGAAGATCACTTCGCGGGTATCGCTGATGCCGCGAAAGCGATCCTCGTAGCCGTAGATGGTGGTATTGAACTGGTCGTTGCTGCGCAGCGTCATCAACTGCAACACGTCTCGCGGGCTGTCGGAGGGCGTGACGTCATCGTCTTCGTCCAGCGTTCCGGGGGTGATGAACTGCGCCTTGCCACTTTCGGTCAGCCATTCGCGTTGCGCGGCGGCGATGGGCCGGTGGAAACCACCTGGCTCCTGCATCCGTGATTCCATGTCGTGGAAGATTTTTGGATAGATCAGCGCGATGGCCTTTCTGACGGATGCGTAGTCTTCACTCCAGCCTTGCCAGTCGATGGCATTCGAGGCGTCGAGGGTCGCCATCGCCAGGCCGGCGACGATGCTCGCCTCGGCACGGACGTTTGGCCCGACGGGCTGCGCACTGCCATGCCAACCGTGGATGCAGCCCGTGCTGTCTTCGGTGGTGTAGGTCTGCTCGACGCCGTTCTGCCGGTCGATTTCTATTCTGCCCAGGCAGGGCAGCAGCCACAGGTTCTTCACCGGCAACAGATGGGTGCGGTTGAGCTTGGTGGCGACCTGTACGTTCAAATCCAGCGTTTGCCAGGCCGGCTCCATGCGGGTGGTGTCGGGGATGGCCCGCAGAAAGTTACCACCCAACCCGATGAAGCCGCGAACGCTACCGGCAATCATTCCTTCACAGGCATCCACGGTGCACAGCCCCATCTGCTCGGGCACCTTGAAGCCCAAGTGCTGTTCGATCAGCTGAACCGGCACTTTTTTCGGATCTTCAGTGATGCCCACCGTGCGCTGGCCCTGCACATTCGAATGTCCGCGAACCGGACACACCCCCGCGCCGGGTTTGCCGATGTTGCCGCGCATCAGCAGCAGGTTGACCAGCATCTGTACGTTTTCCACGCCGTGTCGGTGCTGCGTCAGGCCCATGCCGTAAATCATCATCACTCGTTGGCTGTGGGCGTAGGTGGTGGCAGCGGCCTCCATGGCACCCCGGCTCAGGCAGGATTTGCGTTCAAGCTGCTGCCAGTGATGCCCGCGTACGGAGGTCGCGAATGCCTCGAAACCGTGGGTGTGCGTGGCGATGAACTCATCATCGACTACAGCAGGTTGGCCATTGCTGCGTGCATGGTCGTCCATTTCCAGCAGTGCCTTGGCGATGCCGATCATTGCAGCGGTGTCGCCGCCAATTGCCACCTGGTGATATTGGGTGCTGATCAGTGTCGATTCAGGCGTGAGCATTTCGGTGGGCGACTGCGGGTTGACGAATCGCTCGAGCCCGCGCTCCCGCAGGGGGTTGAAGGTGATGATCGGCACGTTGCGTTTACGCACGTCCTGGAGCTCGTGGAGCATTCTCGGGGCGTTGCTACCCACGTTCTGGCCGAAGAAAAACAGGCAGTCAGTGTGGTTGAAATCATCCAGGGTCACCGTGCCGACCGGTACGCCGATGCTTTCCTGCAAACCGACCGAGGTGCTTTCGTGGCACATGTTGGAACTGTCGGGCAGGTTGTTGGTGCCATAGGCCCTGGCAAACAACTGGTACATGAACGAGGTTTCCAACGAGGCACGGCCAGAGGCATAGAACACCACGCTGTCAGGCACCATCGTTTTGAGTTGCGCGCCGATCTCGTGATAGGCCTCGTCCCAAGTGGTTTCCCGGTAACGATCGCTCGCCGGGTCGTAGCGCATCGGATGGGTGAGGCGGCCCTGTTGTTCGAGGTCGTAATCGGGCCATTGCTGCAGTTCGGTCAAGGTGTGCCGGGCGAAGAACGCGGGGTCCGCCTTGTTCGAGGTCAGTTCCCACGCCGTGGCTTTGGCGCCGTTCTCGCAGAATTCCAGCACCCGAGGGTGGCCAGGCTTGGCCCAGGCGCAGCTGACGCAGGCGAAGCCGTCAGGCTTGTTCTGTTTGGCCAATGCAGTCACAGCCTTGGTGAAGACCTGCTCGCGCCAGAGGATTCTCATCACTGCGTTCGCCGATCCCCAGCCACCGCTTGCATGGGTGTAGGGCTTGAAGTGAGCCTTGGGATGAATGAGCATCAGGAACTCCAGAAACCGGGGCAGGGCATACGGTTATGACGAATGCGGCCCCTGAAAGGTTCGAAAGGATCCGTGCAGGCAAAAAAAGGACGAGATACCCCGTGCGTGATATCCCGTCCTGTAAAGGGAACAGATCTAGGTGTTCAGGACTAGCGTGCCGTCGCTTTCCGGCAGGGGAATCTGGCCACCGCCTGGCGTCAGGATGACCTTGCGGCATTCCTCCTCCTTCTTGTCGAAGATCCTGTAGCCTTCGGCTGCCTGCTCCAGGGCCATGCGATGGCTGATGATGACCTCAGGGGCGAGTCGTCCGGTTTCAATGTGTTCGAGCAACTCAGGCAGATAGCGCTGAACATGGGTCTGGCCCATCTTGAATGTCAGGCCTTTATCGAATGCATCGCCAAACAGGAAGCCGTGGATGAACCCTGCATACACACCGGGCACACTGACGACGCCACCTCGCCGGACGGCAGCGATGCATTGGCGCAGTGCCTTGCCGCTGCTGCCTTCGAGCTTGAGTGTGGCGAGTACGGTCTCGGTGGTACTGCCCTTGGCCTCGAAGCCCACCGCATCCACCACACCATCGACACCACGCATGCCTTTGGTCTGCTGGATGATGGTGTCCGCCGGGTCGTCATCCTCATCGAAATTGATGGGGATCACGCCGTAGGTTTTTTGCGCATAGGCAAGGCGGTAAGGGTGGTGGTCGACCATGAAAATCTGCTCGACCCCGAGCATCCTGGCGCAGGCCGCGCTCAACAGCCCGACCGGGCCGGCGCCATAGATCGCGAGGCTTGAGCCCTTGCCGACTGCCGCATTGGTCACCGCCTGAAACGCGGTAGGCAAGATGTCGGAGAGAAACAGCACCTTCTCGTCCGAGAGCGTGCCAGGCACTTTGAAAGGCCCGGTATTGGCCTTGGGAACCCTTACATATTCCGCCTGCCCGCCTGGAATGCCGCCATACAGATGGCTGAAACCGAACAGGGCAGCCCCTGGCGGAATGGACTTCTTGTTGAGGATCGCACCGCGCCCGGTGTTGGTGGTTTCACAGGCGGCGAACAGATCCATCTGGCAAAAGAAGCAACTGCCGCAGGCGATCACGAAAGGAATCACCACCCGGTCGCCGGGGTGCACGGCGGTCACGCCCGAGCCCGCTTCCTCGACGATGCCCATGAATTCGTGCCCAAAGATATCGCCGTGCTCGGTTTTCGGAATCTTGCCTCGATACAGATGCAGGTCAGAACCACAGATCGCTGTGGCGGTGACCCTAAGGATGATGTCGTCGTCGTTCTCGATGACGGGATCGGGAACGTTATCGACCTTGACGCTGTGGGCGCCGTGGTAGGTGAGTGCTCGCATGGCCTGTCTCTCTCATTGATAGGGTGGTAAGTGGGAGAGACGGGTTGGCGCGGTGAAGTTCAGAGGGATGTTGAAGAGATGTGACTGGTGGTCATGAACGCGCCATCGTCCGAAGGTTATCGCGATCAGGCTCGCACAGGTGAAACAGTTTTGTCTTAACCTGTGGAGGCGAGCCTGATCGCGATAGAGGTAAACGATAACGCGCAGGGTCAGGCAGCGATATCAGGGCGCGCCAGCGACTTTTTGTACTGTGCTTTCATTTCTTCCATCTGCGCACCCAGCTCATTGAGCTTGGCCTTGCCCAGCAGCTTGTTGGCCTGAGGGAACATCTCTTTCTCTTCTTCCTCGATGTGATGCTCCAGCAGTTCTTTGACCACTTTTACCCGGCCGGCAAATTCCGGTGTGCTCGGATCGGTGGCTTTCAGGTCTGGCAGCACCAGGGCGTCGACGGTGCGATGTTCTTCCTTGGCTTCGTAATACATTTCTGCTTCGTCCTTGCCGCCTGCTTCCTTGAACGCGGGGTACAGGATTTCTTCTTCCAGTTGAGTATGGATTGTGATTTCCATCTCCAGTTTGGCCAGCAAGTCCGTGCGTTTTTTGATGCCGCGATCAGTCGATTCACTCAACTGAGTGAGGATGGTTTTTACACGCTCGTGGTCTGCTTTCAAAAGTTCGATGGCGTTCATGTCAGGCTCCTTCATTCATCACGGTCAAAGGCGCGTCGATCAATACGTCAACGCTGCACAGCCTTGAAAATTGCATCAGGCGTGCCAGATCTCTAGATGTACAAATATGGTTATAAAATCAATTGGTTAGTTGGCAAAATCGCATGATCATGTCGGGCGTTCTGCATGATTGACCGCTCATCAACTTGCAGATTGCAGAAGGAAAACGGACGCACGTGTCAACGGCTCCAGAGAGCCGTTTGAATCATCGCCCCAGGTTGAGGGTCCACCGACCATCACCTTGGAACCGGACGTCTTCATGCCATACCTCCCCCGTAGCAAAGGCTGCCGTGGTGCTCCATCGGGAATGCAACATGGAAGTTGTTGATTCGGCCTTGATGGCCGCTCGCGCGCAGTTTGCGATCACCATCAGTTTTCATATCGTCCTGGCATCGCTGACGATAGGACTCGCCAACTTCCTGATGGTGCTCGAAGCGCTCTGGCTGTGGCGGCGTCAACGCGTTTATATGGACCCCTACCGTTACTGGCTGAAAATATTTGCCCTCAATGTCGCGGTGGGCACAGCCTCCGGGCTGATTCTGGAGTACCAGTTCGGGCTCAACTGGTCGCGCCTGTCGACCCAGGCCGGAGATATCCTGGGACCGTTGATGTTCTACGAAGTGCTGGCGGCTTTCTTCCTGGAGGCCGGGTTCCTCGGAATCATGGTATTCGGCTTGAAAAAGGTCGGCCCGCGTCTGCATTTCTTCGCGACTTGCGCGGTTGCCGTAGGGTCGCTGATCAGCGCCTTCTGGATACTGTCGGCCAACTCCTGGATGCAGACGCCGGCCGGCTACGCCATCGCTGCCGATGGCCGCTTCATTGCGCAGGACTGGTGGGCAATCATTTTCAACCTGTCATTCCCTTATCGGTTCGTGCACATGACCCTGGCCACGCTGCTGGCGACTGCCACCTTGCTGGCCGGCGTCAGCGCCTGGCAACTCTTGCGTGCCCCCGCCAATCCACGGGCCAGGCTGACTTACTCCATGGCGTTGTGGGTGATTGCGTTGCTCATGCCGTTGCAAATTTTGGTGGGGGATCTGCACGGCAGGCACAGCCTGGAATTCCAACCCCAGAAGATAGCGGCCATCGAAGGTTCCTGGACGCGCCCGCCTGAGGGGGCTGGCGAACCTTTGCGCCTGTTCGCCATTCCCGATATGGCAGAGCGACGCAATCATTGGGAGGTGGCCATTCCGCGCATCGCCTCCCTGTACTTGCGCCATGACTTGAGCAGCACCATACCGGCGCTCGATGAGTTCCCTGTGAAGGACATCCCGCCTGTGCCAGCGGTGTTCTTCGCCTTTCGCGCCATGGTCGGGCTGGGCCTGCTGATGCTGGCGCAGGGCGTGATCAGTCTGGTGTTGCGCCGGCGGCAGCGGTTGTGTACGGCGCGCTGGATGCTGCATGGCAGTGTGTGGATGGCGCCAGCGGGCATGCTGGCGATGCTCAGTGGCTGGGTGGTCACGGAAATGGGGCGGCAACCCTTCACCGTGTATGGATTGCTGCGCACGGCCGACAGTCTGTCCTCGGTGTCGCGCGAGCAGGTGCTCAGTGCCACGTGGACCCTCCTTGTGTTCTACCTGCTCACCTTCGGCATCGGCCTGTGGGTGTTGCTGCGCTTGTTGCGCCGTCCGCCAGGCGAGCACGAAGACGGGCCACAACCTGCCCTGGCGAAGGAGACGGGTCAGTCATGAGGGTACAGGCGCATGTTCGACACTGACTGGCTGACGCTGCTGTGCGCTGCGGCGCTGGGGTTTTCCGTACTCAATTATGTGTTGCTGGACGGCACGGACCTGGGTGTAGGCGCAATGATGGGCATGACCCGTTGCGCCAAACAGCGTCGGGCCATGGCGGTGAGTATCTTGCCCATCTGGGATGCAAACGAAACCTGGCTGGTGCTGGGCGGTGGCGGGTTGCTCGCGTTGTTCCCACGGGCCTATGCCATCCTCCTGCCCGCGCTTTACCTGCCGTTCATCCTGATGTTCCTGGCGTTGATTCTGCGCGCCATGGCGCTGGAGTTCCGTGACCATGCGCCCAATGAGCGAATCAAGCGCCTGGTGGACGGCTTATTGATGGTGGGGTCGGTCGTTGCGGGAGGATGCCAGGGCATTGTGTTGGGCACTTTGGTACAGGGCGTCCCACATGAGGGAGGGCAGTACAGCGGCACCGGATGGGAGTGGTCGAACGCGTTCCCGCTCTTCTGCGGCGCCGTGCTGGTGGTCGGCTACACATGGCTCGGTGGTTGCTGGCTGTATTGGCGCACCGAAGGCGAACTTCAGCAGCGAGCGCGCCGGCTTTCGAGTGGGCTGGCGTTCCTGACGGTGGGGTTGCTCACGGTGCTGGTGATCTGGACGACGACTCTGCACGTGCAATATGCCCGTCGCCTGGAAAATCCGCTGGTCTGGCTGCCCGCCACGGCGATGGTCATTACGCTGCTGGCAGCTTTCCTGATGGCGTTTCGATCCAGACGTGATTTTTTGCCCTTGTTCGCGGCGCTGGGCGTGTTCATTCTCGCCTTCGCATTGATGCTCATCGCCCTGGTGCCGCTGATCATCCCACCGCAGATGACCTTGCAGGCTGCCACTTCCGGCCCCGCCACCCAGATGTTCATGCTGATCGGTTTCGCGGTGTTGATACCCGTGACGCTGGCCTATAACACCTTCGGTTTCCGGGTGTTCAGCGGCAAGATTCATCCGATTGAAGATTGAGGGAGCCGGTATTGAGATATCGCCCCCGAATCGTCCTGGGACGCCGTCCCGTCAGCCGGGGCCGGATCACCGTGCAATCGTATCTCACCCAACATCCATACGAACTTCGCCAATCGCCGGACTGTCCAGACCTATACGTGCACCGGCAAGCATCACAGCCGCAGGCTCAATGTATCAGTGAGAGGCGAAAGCGACATGACAACGACTGTAGGAGATTTTCTGGTTGAAAGGCTCAGCCAGTGGGGCGTGACACGCATCTTTGGTTACCCGGGAGATGGCATCAATGGTGTCTTCGGCGCGCTGGCCAGGGCACAGGGCAAGATCGAGTTCGTCCAGGCGCGCCACGAAGAGATGGCCGCCTTCATGGCCTCGGCGCACGCCAAGTTCACCGGTGAGTTGGGCGTGTGCATCGCCACTTCCGGCCCCGGCGCCTCGCACCTGATTACCGGCCTCTATGATGCCCGGATGGACCACATGCCAGTCCTGGCAATCGTCGGCCAGCAGGCCCGTGCCGCGCTGGGTGGGCACTATCAGCAGGAACTGGATTTGCTGTCGATGTTCAAGGACGTGGCCGGCGCCTTTGTGCAGCAGGCATCGGCACCGGCCCAGGTTCGCCACCTGATCGACAGGGCCGTGCGCACGGCCATCGGCGAGCGTCGAGTGACGGCGATCATCCTGCCCAATGACTTGCAGGACCTTGAATACGAGCCGCCGGGCAGAGAGCACGGTACGGTGCATTCCGGGGTGGGCTACACCAAGCCGAAGGTTGTGCCTTATGAAGCGGATCTGCAACGCGCCGCCGACGTTCTGAACGCGGGTGAAAAGGTCGCAATCCTGGTGGGGGCGGGCGCGTTGCAGGCGACCGACCAAGTGATTGCCGTGGCGGAAAAACTCGGTGCCGGTGTCGCCAAGGCGTTGCTTGGTAAAGCGGCGCTGCCGGACGAGTTGCCGTGGGTCACCGGCAGCATCGGGCTGCTCGGCACCGAGCCCAGCTACAAGCTGATGACTGAATGCGACACCTTGCTGATGATCGGCTCGGGGTTCCCGTACTCCGAGTTTCTGCCCAAGGAAGGGCAGGCACGCGGGGTGCAGATTGATTTGCAGCCCGACATGCTCAGCCTGCGTTATCCCATGGAGATGAACCTGGTTGGGGATGCCGGCGAAACGCTCTCGGCGTTGTTGCCATTGCTGGAGCACAAGACCTCGCGCCGGTGGCGCAAAAAGGTCGAAGGCTGGCGCAGCAGCTGGGAGAAAACCCTGGAAAAGCGCGCCATGGTCAAGGCGGACCCGATCAACCCGCAGCGGGTGGTGTTCGAGCTGTCGCCGCGTCTGCCGGAGCTTTCGATCATCACCAGCGATTCCGGCTCCTGCGCCAACTGGTTCGCCCGTGACCTCAAGGTGCGGCGCGGCATGAAGTGTTCGTTGTCCGGTGGTCTGGCTTCGATGGGCGCCGCCGTGCCCTACGCGATTGCCGCCAAGTTCGCCTTCCCGCAACGCCCGGTGATTGCTCTGGTGGGGGATGGCGCGATGCAAATGAGCAACATGGCCGAATTGATCACCGTGGCCAAGTATTGGCAGCAATGGGACAACCCCAAGTGGATCTGCGCGGTGTTCAATAACGAGGATCTCAATCAGGTCACCTGGGAACAACGGGTGATGGAAGGGGACCCCAAGTTCGAAGCCTCGCAGTCCATTCCTGACGTGCCTTATCACCTGTTCGCCATTTCCATTGGCTTGAAGGGCATCTTTGTCGAGCGCGAAGAGGACGTGGCTGCTGCGTGGGATGAAGCGTTGGCCTCGGACGTGCCGGTGCTGATCGAATTCAAGACCGACCCGAATGTGCCGCCGCTACCGCCGCACATCAAGCTCGAGCAGGCGAAGAAATTTGCCACCACCTTGCTCAAGGGTGATCCGGACCAGGCCGGCATTGTGGTACAGACCGCCAAGCAGGTGTTGGGTGCGGTGCTGCCACGCAAGAAATAGGCGCAGCCAGGATTAGCCCCATGACCAAAGTCATCAGCGCGCAGGACCTGCGGATTGATCTCACAGATGCCAACGAACAGGGGCTGTTCAAGTGGTTGATTGCCAGCTTCCTGATGGGCAAACGCATTCAGTCCGAGATCGCCGCCGAGGCTTATCGGGTGATTGTCGACCGGCATCATTGTGATAGCCCGCGAAAGCTCGCGGCCTGTTCGCATCGTGAATTGGTGAGGATGCTCGGCGAGGGCCGTTATGTGCGATACGACGAATCCACGGCGTCTCGGCTATTGAGTCTCGCGCACACACTCAACGAGGAATACGCAGGCAAGGTGCTGAACGTGCGAGAAGCGAGTGACGATATTCGCGAATTTGAGAAGCGCTTGTCTGCCTTCGAGGGAATCGGTCCGAAGACCATCGAGATTTTCATGAGAGAAGCGGGCAGGGTGCTGTTTTGAACAAACCGCGTATTTACGTAGGTTGCGCAGGGTGGAGCATAGGGCGCGATGTTGCCGATGGATTTTCCAGCGAAGGCACGCATTTGCAGCGCTACGCTGGCAGGCTCACAGGCGTTGAAATCAACAGCTCTTTCTACCGCCCTCATCGCCGGGCGACCTATGAGCGCTGGGCGCAATCGGTGCCTGAGGACTTTCGTTTCAGCGTTAAAATGCCGAAAGTCATCACGCACCAATTACGGTTGGCAGGTTGCGAGACGGAACTCGAAACGTTCCTTGATCAATGCGCTGGGCTCGGAGACCGTCTGGGCTGCCTTTTGGTGCAGCTTCCTCCGTCGCTGGCCTATGACGAAGCCGTAGCACAGCGCTTTTTCATGGCGCTCAGAGAGCAATGTGTCACTCCCGTTGTGCTGGAACCACGGCATGAATCTTGGTGCAGCGCGCAGCCGTTGTTGATTAGCCACCAGGTCAGTCAAGCCGCCGTCGATCCTTCACGTATCAGCACCGATAGGACGCCCGCCGGCACGCCGAGGTACTGGCGGCTGCACGGCTCTCCGCGCATTTATCACAGCCCTTACGATTTACCTTATCTGGAGAGTCTTGCGGTCCAATTGACAACGCAGCAGGCCGAGAGCACGTGGTGCATTTTCGACAACACCGCCAGCGGCGCAGCCATGGCCAATGCACTGACCCTCTTATCACTGCTTGATACCCATCTGTAGGAGCGAGCATGTCGAGGCGTCGAACCGTCGCGAAGCGATAGGCCAAACGACATCCAGATTGCCTGATACACCGCTATCGCGGGCGAGCCCGCTCCCACAGGGTCTGTGCAGAACTCCGCGCAAGTTTCCCTGTCGATTGAGTTGCCGGCAATCGCTTGTCGACTACAACAATAAAAAAGGTGATCGCGATGAACTGTCTTATTTGTGTAGGTGCGGCCGAGCGCATCCTCTGTTCGGGGCCCTGGGAAGAGCGGGACTGTCCGGAATGCGGACGCTATCGCGTTTCGGACGAGCTCATCCTGGCCTTGATCGACCAAGGCCAGATCTTTGATGTGAGCAAGACCAGGCGCTGGCTCGATGACCAGCGCACGGCAGGTCGCACCCCGTCGATCCAGGTGCATGAAGCTTTATTGGCAAAAAGATAAGTCCGTCGACTTCAACAGGTCATGCGCGGTAATGCCCTTGGACAAGGCGGCAGCCGCCTTGCCAACCGCCGTGACGACACAGGCCCCCTCAAACCCGAGCCCGGAAAGCAATGGCGTTGCAACCTTGCGGCTGATCGAAGGGTAGATAATCAGGGTTTGGCGCAGGTCACTGCTGCATGGGGCGCAGCCATGTCAGGTTAGAAGGTCGCCGGCGTATTGACCCACAGGATGCGCACGATCTGCTGGGTCGAATTGCGATAGCCGTGCGGCACGTTGCTCGGAAAGTGAAACGAATCACCGGCGTGCAGCGTATAGGTGGTGTCGCCCAGTGTCAGATCGAGGCTGCCTTCGATCACGTAGCCCATTTCCTCGCCGGCGTGTTCGATCATCTCACTGACCATGCCGGGGGCGACAATGTGGATGTCGGCCTGCAACAGTCCGCCCTTTTGCGGGTGGGTGATGCGCTCCAGGTCGATATAGCCTTTTTTCGCCCCCTCGGCGAACCGGCTGATCTGCCGGGCACCGGCGCGCAGGACCGGCTCTTCAGACACCCAGTCCTCGGACGTCAGCTCGGACACGTTGCTGCCCAGCGCCAACGCCAGGCGGTGCAGCATCGCCAGGGACGGCGAGGCGGCGTCGTTCTCCAGTTTGGAGATCAGGCTTTCCGAACAGCCCGCAGCCTGGGCAACCTGCTTGAGCGTCAGCCCAGCCACCTTGCGTGCATGGCGCAGGCGCATGCTCAGGCTTGGCAGTCCCTCGGAATGGAGGGATTTGGTTGTAGGCGTATGACTTGCTTTGGACATACATCCCTCGGTTAAAAAGACATTAAATCGGCGACAGGCATCCTAGGGGCAGCGACGCCTATCGTCTACCGGCTAAATGACGGTCAGGCGTGAACCGAGAAGGTCACTTCCACCGGGTTCAGGTCATTGATCGGTATGATGTCCTGAGGGCAGGCCGACATCACCACGACCACGTCCATCGCGGCGCGAATCTCCACGTAGTCGCCGGCCTTGGATACCGGTGGCAGCCACTCGACGGTGTAGTCAGGCTTGACCGGGATGTTCATCCACAAGTTGAACGGCTGCGGCACTTCGTGGGAGCGCAGGCCGATGGCTTGCAGGGCCAAACGCATGTTGTCGGCGCAACTGTCGTGGTAGCCCTCGACGCCCAGGTTGGTGTAACGGTGCAGGTCGCAGGCGGCCATCAGGGTGTCGTGGATGCCCGGGGAGGTGTCGGTCAGCAAGGTACCGATGGTGCGCCGGCGGTTGCTGAACAGGTCATCGCCGACCTTGGGGATGATGCTGTTGCAATGGGCTCGGGCGTGTTCCATCGAGAGGAATTCGCTCATGTCTTCGCTGTTGAACAACCAGGTATCGCACACTTGGGTGCCGTGGGTGTTGACGATCTTGATGGTCTGGCCGGCCTTGAGGCGCACGGCGCGGCCACAGCGAGCCGGCACGGTGTAGATCTCGCCCGGTACCGGGGTGCCATCGAGCGAGATCGGCTCCTTGAGCGTGGCGTTGATGCCCAGCGAACTGCCGTTGTCCGGCTGGCAGCAGGCAGGAAAGTCGTGGCTATGGGTGATGTGGGTCATGTCGATTCCTTGGTCTCAGGGTTGTTCGGCAAGTGCAACCAGGCTCCAGGCCAGTGCCTGGGCGCCCGCGTGCAGTTGCGCGGGTTCTGTGAATTCCAGCGGGTTGTGGCTGATGCCATCGCGGCTGGGGACAAACAGCATGGCGGTCGGGCAATGCCCGGCCAGGTACATGGCGTCATGGAACGCGCCCGAGCGGATCGACTGCCAGCCAAGGCCGGTAGCCGCGCAGGCTTGTTTGAGCACGTCGAGCACCGGTTGGGCGAAGACGGTCGGCGCGTGGCTGAACAGGCTCGACAGCTCGGCGTCGACTGGCAGGCAGGCGGGCAGTTGCTGATCGAAAGCGGCGAGCACGGCAGGGGCGGCGTGACGGAAGTCGATGCTGAAGGTGACTTCGCCGGCAATCGTGTTGATCGAGTTGGGGTGCACGTTCCAGCGGCCAAAGGTCAGGCGCTTGTCGGCGCCGGCCAGTTGTTCGGCCAGCGCGTCGATGCGGGCAAGTGCTGTCATCGCCATCAGCATGGCGTCGCGGCGCATGTCGGTCGGCGTCGTCCCGGCGTGGGCGGAGGCGCCCTTGCAGCGGACCTGGTACCAGCGCACACCCTGGATGCCGCTCACCACACCCAGCGGCACATTGGCCTGCTCCAGCACCGGCCCTTGTTCGATGTGCAATTCGACAAAGGCGTGGGTGGTGATCTTTTTTCGCAGGGGCAGCAGGGGAAAGCGCCGGGCGTGGGCGTCCAGGGCTTCACCCACGGAAACGCCGTCAGCGTCTCGGTTGGCGCGGTAGGCGGGCAGGCGGCTGGGGTCGACATAGGCGCTGGATCCCATGGCGCCGGGGCTGAAACGGCTGCCTTCCTCGTTGGTCCAGACCACCACTTCGATCGGGCGACGAGTCTGCACATTGGCGTCGGCCAGGGCGTGCAGGCATTCCAGGCCGGCCATGACCCCGTAGCAGCCGTCCAGCTTGCCGCCGGTGGGTTGAGTGTCGATGTGGCTGCCGGTCATCACCGGTGACAGTTCCTCACGGCCCTCGCGCCGGATGAAGAGGTTGGCGCAGGCGTCGGTCCATACGGTGCAGCCGAGCGTTTGTGCCTGGTTGATGATCCACGCGCGTGCGTCGAAGTCTTCTGGCGACAACGCCTGTCGGTTCATGCCGCCTGACTTGCCCGGGCCGAAAGTAGCCAGGGTTTCCAGCAAGCCGTCAAGCCTGGTTGGGGAAACGGCATGCATGACATTGTCGGTATTCATGCACTCACCTGCGGACGTGGGGTCAGGCTGCGGTTGAACCAGGGGCGCAGGAACTGTTGCAAACGCTCGGTTTTGGGGGCATGGAACAGCGACGACGGGGCCCCGGTCTCGACGATGGTGCCGGCTTCCATGAACACCACCTGGCTGGAGATCTGCGCGGCGAAACTCATTTCATGGGTGACCATGACCATCGTCATGCCGTCGTCGGCGAGGCTACGGATGACCTGCAGGACTTCCTCGACCAACTCCGGGTCCAGTGCCGAAGTCGGTTCATCGAGCAGCATCAGGCGCGGCTTGACCGCCAGCGCCCGGGCGATGCCTACGCGCTGCTGCTGGCCGCCGGAAAGGCGCGCGGGGTAAGCGTCCGCCTTGCCACTCAGGCCCACTCGGGCCAGAGCCTGGTCGGCCAGGGTGCGGGCCTTGGCCTTGTCGATCTGCTTGCCCAGGACCAGCGGCGCCATGACGTTTTCCCGTACGGTCATGTGCGGCCACAGGTTGAACTGCTGGAACACCATGGACAGCGGCCTGCGCACTTCATCGATCTGGGCCTCGCTGTCGCGGTCGTTTTCCAGTCGGCCACTGCCGCTGTACCCCAGCAGTTGCCCGTCGATCCAGATTTCGCCCTCGTCGTAGCGTTCGAGGAAGTTCATGCAGCGCAGCGCGGTGGTCTTGCCCGATCCGGAGGGACCGATCAGCGAGACGATCTCGCCCGCTTGCACGTGCAGGTCAAAGCCGCGCAGCACGCGATGGGTGCCGTAGGACTTGCCGACACCGCGCAGTTCAAGAAGCGGTAGGTTACTCATCTGCTCAGCCTCGCAGGTGGCGTGTCATGCGCAGGCCCAGGGCGCGGGCGACGGCGGCGACCGTGGAGGTCAGCAGCCAGTAGCTCAGCACCAGCAAGGCGTAGGGCATGACGTAGGAAAATGTGGTGGAGACGATGCGCCCGGCGGTCATGGTCAGCTCCGGGACGGTGATGATTGAGGTCACGGCGCTTTCCTTGAAGGTCAGGATCACCTGATTGCCCAACAGTGGCAGGGCGAATGCCAGCGCCTGCGGCGCCTGTACATGCCAGAACGCCTGGCGGCGCGACAGACCGTGAACCCTGGCCGCTTCCAGCTGGCCATGGGGGACGCTGGCCCAGGCCGAGCGGAACAGTTCGGCGAAATAGGCGCCGCTGTACAAAGCCAGCGACAGGATGCTGGCTTCAACGGCTTCCAGGCTCAGGCCGATCACAGGCAGGCCGAAGTAGATCACCGCCAGTTGCGCGAGAAACGGTGTGCCACGGATCAGCCAGACGTACAGGCCGTAAACCGGGGCGAAGCCCGGCACCGCGATGCGCGCGGCATTGAGGCCGAAGCCGAGTGCCAGGCCGATCAGAGCTGCGGCCAGGCTGATACCCAGGGTGACCAGAAGCGCGTTGGCGAAATCCGGGAGGTAAGTGGTCAAGTCGTGCATTAGGTGCGCTCCTGCCAGTGGCGTTCCAGACGGTTGCCCAGCACACTCAGGAGGCTGGTCAGGACGAGGTAGAACAGGCCCGCTACCAGGTACACCTCAAGGGGGCGATAGGTCTGCGACACCAGTTGCTGGCTGACGCGCATCAGGTCCGTGATGGAGATGACGGACACCACGGCCGAGACCTTGATCACGTCGATCAACTCGCTGATCAGCGCCGGCGACGTGATGCGCAGCACCTGGGGCAACTGGATGTGCACCAGCGCCTGGTACTTGTCAATGGCGAAGACCGATGCCGCTTCCATCTGGCCCTTGGGGATGGCGGCAAAACCGCTGCTGAGGATCTGCGACTGATAGGCCGCCGTGTTGAGAGCCAGGGCTGCCGCAGCTGCTGCGAACGGAGGAATGTCCAGGCCCAGCGCCGACGGCAGGTAGAACAGCAGCAACAGTTGGGCGAGCATCGGCGTGCCACGGAAAAAGCTCACGTACACCCGGGTGAATGCAACGCCCACGCGGCTGCGGCCGTTGGCCAGGAGGTGGATCAGCACCCCCAGGACAAAACCGAGCAGCATGCCGATGGCGCACAACCACAATGTAGTCCATGCGCCTTCGAGCAAGGCAGGCCAATACAACGCCAGACGGCTGCTGAAATCGTTCATCGGCTTAGATGCTCGGGACCGGCATGGCGTCGGTTGGCAGCTCCATGGCGAACCCGAACCACTTGTCCTGCAGCTTTTTCAGCGTGCCGTCGTGCGCCGCACGGGCAATGCCGTCACTGAACAGTTTCACCAGGCTTTCGCTGTCGGCGTCCTTGCGGCCGACCCAGCCGAAGTAGGTCACCGGCCCGACCATTTCCGGCAGCGTGGTGAACACGCCAGGGCGTGCTTTCATCAGCGGGCCCAGGTTGGACAGCGACTGGGCGACGCCATCGAGTCGGCCATTGGCGAGGTCGGCATAGGCCTCGTCAAAGCTCACGTATTCCTTGATGCGCTTGAGCCCTGGTTGACCCTCGGCCTTGAGCTTGCTGTCCAGCGCCTGCAAGACCGCCAACTGCCCCGAGCCTGCCTGCGAACCGATCACCCGACCGTTGAGATCGGCGATGGCCTTGATATCGGCATCGTCAGCGCGCTTGAGCAGCGCCACGGTGGATTCGGCAATCGGAACGGTGAAGGCGAACTGATCGTAACGCGCCTTGTTGACCGTGACCGAGGTGACGACGAAGTCGAACTTGTTGGTGTCCAGGCCCGGCAGAATGCCCTGGAACGGCAGGTCGAGTTGGCGAACCTTGACTCCCGGCAGGTCGGCGTCGAGCACGTAATGCATGAGGTCGACACCGTAGCCGACGATCTTGCCGTTCTCTACCGATTCGAAAGGCGCAAAACGCGCCTCGGTGGCGACCACGATTTCCTGTTTCTGCTTGATGCGTTGCAACAGGTCATCGGCGTGTGCCAGGGAAACGCTGCACAACGTAACCAGCGATAAGGACAATGCTTTGAGCGTGAAACCAGTCATCGGTAACCCCCTTGAATTTTCTCTGTTCGCATTCAAGTAACTTGAATAATGATACAGAGGCATGAAGTGTGCCAACACTTCGGACCCGCAAATTCAGGAGGGTTGCGCCCTATCCGGCGCTGGCGCTGCACCGATTGCGCGCGGCAGGAGGGCGTTTGCCTTGGTGTGGTGCGCCGGCAGCCACTGGCTAACCGGCGATCACAATCGACTTGGCTTCGAGGAAGGCTTCCAGCCCATACAGGCCATTCTCCCGGCCAACACCGGATTGCTTGAAGCCGCCAAACGGCGCAAGCGGGTCGATGGTGCTGCGGTTGATCAACACGCCACCGGCGTGAAGTTGCAGGGCGATCTTTTGCGCACGAGCGACGTCCGTCGAGAACACATAGGCCTGCAATCCGTAGACCGAGTCGTTGGCCATCGCCACGGCCTCGACGTCCGTTTCGTAGGTGAGGATCGACAGCACAGGGCCGAAGATTTCTTCCCGGGCGATGTCCATGTCGTTGCGCACCTGGGCGAACACGGTCGGCCTGACGTAGTAACCGCGCTCGATGCCCTCGGGGCGCCCCTCGCCACCGGTAATCAAGGTTGCGCCTTGTTCGAGACCCAGGCGGATGTAGCGCTGAATGCGTTCGTATTGGTCGTGGCTGGCCAGCGGGCCGATGGCGGTGGCAGGGTCACGGGGATCGCCCACCTGCAACGTGGCCACGTAAGCGCGCACCCGTAGCAGCACTTCCTCCAGGCGCTGGCGTGGGACCAGCAAGCGGGTGCCGGCGATGCACGCCTGGCCGTTGTTCATGAAGGCGGCGGCCGCGGCCTGCGGGATGACCGTGGCGAGGTCGGCATCGTCGAGCACAATGGTTGCCGATTTACCCGTGAGGCCCAGGCTTACACGCTTCATCGTGTCCACTGCTGTGCGGGCGATCCGCTTGCCGGTCTGGGTCGAGCCGGTGAAGGAGATCTTCGCCACGTCGGCGCTGGTGCTCAGTTCATCACCGACGTCTTCGCCACGCCCCAGCAGGATGTTGAAGTAGCCGTCTGGCAAGCCGGCGGCGTGCAGCGCCTGGGCAGTTACTTCGGTTTGCAATGGGCTGAGTTCGCTCGGCTTGATCACCGAGGCGCAACCGGCGCCCAGCGCCGAAGCCAGTTTGTTGCAGATGGTGCCGGCGACGCTGTTCCACGGCACGATCAGGGCCGAGACGCCGACTGGCACCTTGTGCACCACGCCGTCACCCAGGCGCTGGGTAAAGTCGTAGATAGCGAGGATATCGGCGGTGCGGGCGAAACACTGCGAGGCGTACTGGCTGACCCACTGCGCACGGGAAACCGGGCCGCCATATTCCTCGATGGTCACGTCACGAATGTCATCGGCGCGGGCGAGCAGGGCGGCTTGCAGTGACCTGAGGATGTCGATGCGCTCGGCTTTACCGGTCTGTTCGAGCGATGGTTGTGCACGGTTGGCCGCTGCAATGGCTGCCTTGGCATCGTCGCGGTTGGCCAATGTGGTCGCACCGATGACCTCCTCGGTCGCCGGGTTGATGCTGTGTATCACCGTTTCGCCGTGCACAGGTACGAAACGGCCATTGATGTAGGCCTGGTTGAACTGGCGCATGCCATGCTCCTCAAGAGGGTTGAGCGCCAGTTTAGGGCTGAGCTATTGTCTGGACTACGCAGGCAAAGACGCTTGAGCTATCTGGAAAATCAGGACAATGCACAAGAGCGGACTTATCGAATTGCATGTGGTGCTGGCCGTGGCCCGTCGCCAGAGTTTTCGCGCCGCCGCCGTAGAGCTGGAAATGTCCACCTCGGCGGTGAGCAGCGCCGTGGCGGGGCTGGAAGCGCGCCTGGGCTCCCGGTTGTTTCATCGCACCACCCGCAGCGTGGCGTTGACCGATGCTGGCCGCGAGTTCGTCGAGCAGATCGCCCCGGCGGTCAAGCAGATCGAAGAGGCCATGATCACCGTCAGCGACCAGCGTCTGATACCGTCGGGCAGCCTGCGAATCAACAGTTCTCTTGGGGCGGCGTTGATGAGCTGGCAGCCATTCATGGCCGAGTTTTCCAGGCGCTACCCGCAAGTGACGCTGGACGTCGTCACTGAAGGGGAGTTGGTGGACATCATCGCCGAAGGCTTCGATGCCGGACTGCGACCCAGCCATCTGGTGCCCAAAGACATGATCCGTGTGCCGATCACCGAGGCGGTGCCGATGGTCATCGTGGGTTCGGCAGACTATTTTGCCGAGCATGGCAAGCCCAAGCGTATCAGCGACCTGGCCAACCACGCTTGCATCCGCGCCCGCCTGCCCAATGGCACGCCTTCACCGTGGCAGTTGCCGACCAGGGGCAAGGCGGTGGCGGTGGATGTGCCGGGCATGCTGGTGCTGGATGCGCCGCTGATGATGCGCCAGGCGGCGCTGTCTTCGATGGGGTTGGCGCAACTGGCGCGTTGGTATGTAGCGGATGATCTCGACAGCGGGGCGTTGGTAGCGGTGCTCGAGGATTGCGCAATGCAAACGCCGGGGCTTTGCCTGTATTACTCAGGCCACCGCCACGTACCGGCGGCGTTGCGGGCGTTCATTGAGTTGATACAGGAAGTGCGCGGGTAAATGATCTGTAGGAACACGTTCCCACAGGGATTGCGGCATGCCGAGATTTTGCGGTGCACACAAAACCCCGTAGGAGCGAGTTCACTCGCGATGGTCGTCAACGATGACGCGAGCTGCCTGGATGCCCGCGGTGTCCGGTAGAGCAATCAATGATGGGCCATCGCGGCCCAATGTCCCTCGGCCAACTGATTACGCCCTTGCGCCTTGGCGGTATAGAGCGCCGCATCGGCCACCTCGATCACCCCTTGTAGAGGCTCCAGCTGGGCGCCCGTTGCCGTGACGATCCCAATACTCACGGTTACCCGTCCAAAAGGACTGGCGTCGTGGGCAATGTTCTCGAACTGCAATCGTTGGAGAATGCTGTGTGCCACGACCACGGCACCTTCTGTGCTGGTGTTGGGCATGATGACGGCTATTTCTTCTCCGCCATAGCGTGCCACCAGATCGGAGGGCCGCCTGACACACTCTTCAAGGATACGACCCACTGTCTGCAGGCACGCGTCGCCGGCGACATGCCCGTAGGCGTCGTTGAAACGCTTGAAGTAATCGATATCGAGCATCAGCAAAGCCAACGACGTGCCTTCGCGCTGCGCCCGCCGCGCTTCCTTGGCCAGGCTCTCGTCAAAACAGCGCCGATTGGCGAGGCCGGTCAGCGCGTCCTTCATCGCCAGCAATTCAAGCTGCCCGTTCGAGGAAAGCAATTGCTGCTGAGTCGTCAGCAGTTGGGCCTCTACCTGGGTTCGACGACGGATATCCAGGATCAAAAACCACCCGATGAGGCCGGTAAGACCCAGAAGCCCGGTCACGACGACTGCCGACAGCAAAGCCTCCATGCGCCACGCCGCCAGGGACTCTTGTTTACCAAGCGCGACAGTCGTGACCAGCGGCAATACGTCACTCTTTCGGAAGGCATAAAGCCGCTCTACGCCATCCAGGCTGGAGGTAAACGAGGCGGTGCCGACAGATTGATCGACAAGATACTTCGCATAGATGGGCGACTTGGAAAAGTTGCGGCCCATGTCCTGCTCTCGGAAGGGATAACGCACCAGCATCGTACCGTCGGTATAGGACAGCCCGATGGCCCCATCCTGGCCTACGTCGATCTTTCCAAACAGTCGAAGAAAGTTCTCGATGCCCAGGGTGACTGCGACGACTCCGGCAAACTGGCCTTGAGCATCATTGAAGCGTCGACTGACGGTGATGACCCATTCCTGGTTGGAACGGCTTTGGATCGGCGGGCCAATAAAGGTCTCACGGGAGGGATCGTTGCGATGATGAACGAAATAGGCCCGATCACGGCTGTTCGCCCCAGCCGGAATCGGCCTGTTGGAAGACATCAGCCAGTTTCCCTGATTATCGTAGACCGTCACGCCACTGAGCTGTGGCATCAGTGGCTGCTGTCGATTGATCAGCGAAGTGAATCGCTCTATCTGGGCCGGCCCGCTGCCTTCGGTTTCCAGGCGTTCGACGAGGCCAAGCAGCAGGAGCGAGCTCTGGCGGACAATGCCTTCGGAGTAGGTTTCCAGCGCCTGGGTGAGGTTCAACCCCTGGATGTTCACTGCTTCCAGCACTTTTTCTCGGGACGCTATTACCTTCCAGATAGTCAGCGACGCCAGAGAAAAACCGATCACCAACATCAAAAGCACTACAAGCCGGGTATCACGCTTCACGTCACTACCTTATGGAAAGTCCTTTTCACATCCCAACAACAGTATGGAACAGGTTAATAGCTGCGGCTGTTTGCCCTCATGTTGCCAAGGATACAAGCTGCGATACGTTGCTGCAGCAACAGATTCAGAGCAAGGCAAGTGCGCCCTGACTCATGCCTTGGTCGTTGTAACGAACGCCCCCCCACTTGCGCAATCCGATCGAATCCTTGCCTGATCCTATGAACATGCAGGGTAATGGATAGGAATGATGGGACTCAAAGGCTACAGTCTGGCCATCAGGAGTCCTTCATCATGCGCCATGTCAATCCCAGCCATGAATCTTCACTGGCCTTGAATATCGACCCGCGTGTCACTCACACGGGTGATTTTGCAACGTCGATTCCCGGGCTGGCTTTGTTTCGTCGCGACCAACCGATGGCACCTGCCGTGTGCATGGTCGAGCCAAGCCTGATTCTGGTGGCCCGGGGCGAAAAGCGTTTGTGGGTGGGCGGCGAGAGCTACCGTTACGACCGTAGCGGCTTTCTGATTACCTCTCTGGACTTACCGGCCAATTCCGAAGTGCTGGTTGCCAGCCGCGAGGAGCCCTGTGTCGGGCTGGTCCTGAAACTGGATGTGCCGATGCTGGCCGAAGTCATCGCCAAGGGCGGTATGCCTGCAACCCGCAGTCGTACGATCGACAAGGGCGTCGGCATCGGCACCATGACCACGGCGCTGGACGAGGCGCTCAATCGCCTGGTGGCGCTGCTCGATGAGCCCGAGGCGATTGCGGTGCTCGCGCCGTTGATCCTGCGTGAGGTTCATTACCGTTTGCTCAAGAGCGATCAAGCCGCGCGGTTGCGTCAGATCACGGCGGTGGACGGGCAGGGTTATCGCATTGCCAAGGCCATCGACTGGCTCAAGCTCAACTACACCATTCCTTTGCGGATCGACGAACTGGCGGCCCGGGTACAAATGAGCGCGCCGACCTTTCACCACCATTTCCGTCAACTGACTGCCATGAGCCCGTTGCAATATCAGAAATGGCTGCGCCTGAACGAAGCGCGGCGATTGATGCTCAGTGACCGCCTGGATGTGTCGCGGGCGGCATTTGCGGTAGGTTACGAAAGCCCGTCGCAGTTCAGTCGTGAGTACGGGCGGATGTTTGGCAGTGCACCCAGAAATGACATAGCCAGCCTGCGCGGCCAACCGGAGACCTTGTAGGAGCGAGCTTGCTCGCGATAGGGCCGTCAATTCCTGCAACAACATTGCCTGACACACCGCCATCGCGAGCAATCGAGCGTCGACCGGCTGCTCCTACAGTGGATTGGCGGTGTTTTAAAAACATAACTAGCCACACCAACCGATGATCAGCGGGTGAACCATGGAACTACGAATCAACCAGAAGACTTATCAGGTCGACGCCGACGCCGATACGCCCCTGCTGTGGGTGATTCGCGATGACCTGGGCATGACCGGCACCAAATATGGCTGCGGGCTGGCGCAGTGCGGTGCGTGCTCCGTGCTGGTGGACGGCAACGTCGTGCGCTCCTGCGTGACGCCGGTGGCCGGTGTGGTCGGTCGCGAAGTGACCACGATCGAGGCGATCGAGGCCGATGAAGTCGGCAAACGCGTGGTGGCGACCTGGGTCGAACACCAGGTGGCCCAGTGCGGCTACTGCCAGTCCGGCCAGGTCATGGCCGCCACGGCACTGCTGAAAAACAACCCCAACCCCAACGATGCCCAGATCGAGGCAGCGATGGTCAACCTCTGCCGCTGCGGCACCTATAACGCCATCCAGGCCGCCGTCCATGATCTGGCGGGCCAGCCTGCAACGAAGGGGGATGCCTGATGAACGCGCCTATCGATTCTGCACAAGCGTCCTTGCTGACCGACCCGGTCAACGTCTCCCGGCGCCGCTTCCTTGCCGGCACGGCCGTGGGCGCGCTGGTACTCGGTTTCGGCCTGCCGCTCGGTTCGGCGCGTGTTCAGGCGGCTGCCACTGTCGCCGGAGAACGTGGCACCCAGGTGCCGGCATTCCTGGAAATCCGTCCCGATAACACCGTGCGCCTGCTGTGCCCCTTCATGGAAGGCGGGCAGGGCACCTACACCGCCATGGCGCAGATCGTTGGCGAAGAACTGGATGCCGATCCGGCGACTTTCCTGGTTGAAGCCGCGCCACCGGGCGAGGCTTATGTGGTGATGGAAAACGGCATGCGCATCACTGGCGGCAGCATGTCGGTGCGCATGAGCTACCCGACGATGCGTCGCCTGGGTGCTTTGGCCCGGGCCATGATGCTGCAGGCCGGTGCCGAAAAACTCGGTGTACCGGTGGGCGAATTGACCACCGAGCCTGGCAAGGTGGTACACGCCGCATCGGGTCGGTCAGTGGCCTACGGCGAGCTGGCCGAGCGCGCCATGGACCTGCCGGTGCCGGATCCTGCGAGTGTGAAATTGCGCGACCCGAGCCAGTTCCGTTGGATCGGCAAACCCGTCAAGCGCGTCGACGCCTACGACAAGTCAACCGGCAAGGCGCTCTACAGCATCGACCTGAAAGTCGACGACATGCTGCACGCTGCGGTGCAACACGCGCCGCGCCTGGGCATGACCATTGGCAACCTGCGTAACGAAGAGCAGGTCAAGGCCATGAAAGGCGTGCACTCGGTGCATCGCCTGCCCGGCGCGGTGGCGGTGGTGGCCGAGCGCTGGTGGCATGCCAAACGCGCGGTGGAAGCGGTGCAAGTCGACTGGCTGGAACCGGGCGCCGACTCCAAGGTGCGGCCAATGCCGGCGGATTTTTCCAGCGATGATTACATCAAACGCCTGGCTGCCGAGAAGGGGCCGGCTCGTGACAGCGAAAACGAAGGCGATGTTGCCGGGGCTTTGGCCAGCGCCAAGAGCAAAATCGAGGCGACGTACCACAATCAGTACCTCAACCACGGTCAGTTGGAGCCACCTTCGGCGCTGGCACGCTATAACCCGGATGGCTCCCTGGAAGTCTGGCTTCCCAACCAGGCACCGGACATGTTCCGCGCCGACATCGCTAAGCGCACCGGCCTTGATGCTTCGCGCATCACCTTGCATTCGCCGTTGCTGGGTGGTTTTTTTGGCCGGCATTTCCTTTACGACTCGGCCAATCCTTACCCGCAGGCCATCGAGCTGGCCAAGGCCGTAGGACGCCCGGTCAAGCTGATCTGGAGCCGGGAAGAGGAGTTCGTCCGTGATGCACTGCGGCCCGTCGCGGCGGTCAACTTCCGCGCTGCGCTGGACGCTGACGGCCTGCCGATCGCCATCGAAGCGATCAGCGCCACCGAAGGCCCCACCGAAGCCCTCGCCGGCAAGCAGGGCGAGAAAAACGACCCGACGGCCCTCGAAGGCCTGGCCGGCAAGTCGTACGCGATCCCCAACAAGCGGATTGCGCAGATTTACGTCAAAGGCCCGATGATGCTCGGCTACTGGCGGTCGGTGGGCAATTCGCTCAATGACTTCTTCTACGAAGCGTTCCTCGATGAAATCGCCGACAAGGGGGGCAAGGACCCGTTCGAACTGCGCCTGCACCTGCTGCGCGACAACCAGCGCCTGACCACGCTGCTTAACGCCGTGGGCGAGTTGTCCGGTGGCTGGAAACGCGGCCCGTTCACCGCCGAAGACGGCAGCAAGCGCGCCCGTGGCGTGGCCATGGCTTCGCCGTTTGGCACGCAGACGGCTGTGATCGCCGAAGTATCGATCGAGAACGGCCAGGTCAGGGTTCACGATATCTGGCAGGCGATCGACCCGGGCAGCATCGTCAATCCGGCCATTGTCGAGGCCCAGGTCAATGGGGCGGTCGCATTGGGGCTGTCGCAGACGCTGGTGGAGGAGGCGGTGTACATCGACGGCAAGCCTCGTGCACGCAACTACGATTTGTATCCGATCCTGCCGCCTTCACGGATGGCCCGGGTGCACGTGCGCATTGTCGAAAGCGGGGAGAAAATGGGGGGCATCGGTGAGCCGCCGTTGCCGGCGGTAGCGCCGGCCGTGGCCAATGCGGTGGCAACGCTCACGGGGCAGCGTATCCGCAGCATGCCGTTAAGCCGATACACCTTCACTTGACCCGCCCGGAGCGCCCATGAATAACCGCCGATTCGCAAGAACCGCTTGCTGGTTGGCCGTGCCGTGCCTGATCGCGGCCGGCCTGCTGGCCTGGTATGTCACCCGCGAGCCTGCCTCGCCTTTGCCAAACGAGCCGGCCGCTGTGGCCGATATCGACCCGGCCCTGGTCACCCGTGGCGAGTACGTCGCCCGGCTCAGCGACTGCGTGGCCTGCCACAGCGTGCCCGGTGGCGCACCGTTTGCCGGCGGCCTGGAAATGGCCACGCCGCTGGGCAACATCCACGCCACCAACGTCACCCCGGACCGCGACACCGGCATTGGCGGCTACAGCCTCGCCGACTTCGACCGCGCCGTGCGCCACGGCGTCGCGCCGGGTGGTCGGCGGTTGTACCCGGCCATGCCATACCCGTCCTACGCCAAGCTCAGCGACGATGATGTACGCGCGTTGTATGCGTTCTTCATGAAAGGCGTGGCGCCGGTCAAGCAAGCGAATATCCCCAGTGACATTCCCTGGCCTTTGAACCTGCGCTGGCCCATCGCTCTGTGGAATGGCGTGTTCACCGACTCCGCGCCCTACGTGGACAAGCATGCCAAGGACGAACTGTGGAACCGCGGCGCCTACATCGTCCAGGGTGCCGGCCATTGCGGCAGTTGCCATACACCTCGTGGCTTGGCGTTCAACGAAAAGGCACTGGATGAAAGCGGCACGCCGTTTCTCGCCGGCGCCTTGCTCGATGGCTGGTACGCGCCGAGCCTGCGCGACGATCACAACACCGGTCTGGGTCGCTGGAGCGAGCCGGACATCGTGCAGTTCCTCAAGACTGGCCGCAATAAACATGCGGTGGTCTATGGCTCGATGACCGAAGCGTTCAACAATTCCACGCAGTTCATGAGCGATGACGATCTGGCGGCGATAGCGCGTTACCTGAAATCGTTGCCCGGCGACCCTCAGCGCGACGGCACGCCCTGGCAATACCAACCGGTGGCCGCCACCGCGCTCGAGACGCCGGGAGGCCATACCTATGCGACCCGCTGCGCGTCCTGTCACGGTGCCGATGGCAAGGGGCAGCCGGAGTGGATGCCGCCGCTGGCCGGTGCCACGTCCGCCTTGGCCAAGGAAAGCGCGTCGGCGATCAACATCACCCTCAACGGCTCGCAGCGCGTGGTCGCCGCCGGTGTGCCGGACGCCTACCGCATGCCGGCGTTTCGCGAGCAGTTGTCGGACCAGCAGATTGCCGAAGTCCTGACGTTCATGCGCAGCAACTGGGGCAACCAGGCGGGGGCGGTGGATGCACAGGCGGTCGGCAAGCTGCGCGAGCACACCGACCCGGCCAGCAGCACCCCGATCATCCTGCAGATGCGCTAAGGAGAGCGAGCTTGCTCGCGATGAACGATCAGGCACCGCGGGCGTTCAGGCATCCCGCGTCATCGTTGATGTCCAACGCGACGGTGCGACGATTCGACAAGCCCGCTCCCACAGTTGACCGCATTCCCCTGTAGGAGCGGGCTTGCCCGCGATGAACGCCCAGGCACCGCGTTGATTCAGGCATGCCGCGTCAAGGTTGGCGACCCTCGTGGCGGTGCGACGACTCGACAGGCTCCTCCCCGCAGGTCTGCGCCAATATGAGGTCGGCGGCGCGCTCGCCGATCACGACGCATGGCGCCATGGTGTTGCCGGCCGTGATGCGCGGCATGATGGATGAGTCCGCGATCCGCAAGCCTTCGATGCCATACACTTTGAGTCGATGATCAACCACGGACAACGCATCTCGACCCATCTTCGCGGTGCAGGACTGGTGCCAGTAGGTCACCGCTGATTGGCGGATGAACCGCTCCATCGCGCGTCGATCACGCTGGCCGGGGACCACCTCTCGCTGCACGAGGCCAGCGAGGGCCTGGCTGTTGCCAAGCTCGCGGCACAATTGGATGGACGCGAGCGCAGCGGTCATGTCCTCGGGAGCGCTGAGCGAGTTCGCCTCGATCAGCATGTCGTCCAGCGGGCCCGCACCGGACAGACGCAAGCGCCCCCGGCTCGCCGGGCGCGCAAGGCCGGCGAACATCGTCCAGCCATGCGCCGGCGCCTCGACACCCACCTCACGCGGCGAGGGAACCGCAAATTCCAATTGGCACTGCAGCAAATCCGGTGCATCCAGACGGGCATCGCTTTTCCAGTACAACGTTGTCTCGCAACCACTACCACCGATGGCCTGAGGCTGTCGATAAGCCCAGGTGCAGCCGAAGGCCACATGGTCCTGGTGATTCTGTCCGACCCCAGGCAGGTGATTGATCACTTCGATACCATGGGCGCGAAGCTCATCATCCGGCCCTATGCCCGATTGCATGAGCACCTTCGGAGTGTTCACCGCGCCCATCGACAGCACAACTTCGTGTTCAGCGTAGAAGCAGCGACGCTGGTTTGCGCTCACGACCTCCACGCCGATCGCTCGGGTCCCCCTGAACAGCACACGCGACACCAGTGCCCCGGTGAGGACGGTCAGGTTTGGCTGGTGCAGCCGAGGCTTGATGTACGAGTCATACACCGACTCGCGCTGGCCCTGGTTGATGCGCAGATCCGCAATCGCGATCCCGCCGTGGCCCTCCATCATCTCGCCGTTGGCACTGTCGAACCGAGGAATACCGAGTCCGCTCGCCGCCTCCAGGGTCGCCCAGGCCAGTGGCTGCGGGGCGGTTGGCTGAGACACATGAACCGGGCCTGTCGTACCCCGGCGCTGCGCATCGGGCCGGCCTTGCCAGTTTTCGATGCGAGCGTAATAGCGCAGTACCGAGTCATAGCCCCAGCCCAGGTCCCCCGACTCGGCAGCGAAGTGATCCCAGTCCGAGCGATGCCCCCGCGCCCAGACCATCACGTTGATGCTCGAACCGCCACCCAGTCCCTTGCCCATATTCAATGGCAGGCGTCGGCCATCCAGATGGGCATTGGGTTGTGCTTCGAACCCCCAATCGCGTTCCGTACCCAGGTTCAATGGCCATTGTCCAGGCTCTGTGACCTCGGGACCGAAGTATCCCTGTCCGGCTTCGATCAACAGGACCCGAAGGTCGGGTCGGTCGGCCAGTCGGGCGGCGACGACGCAACCGGACGTACCGGCTCCGCAGACGATGAAATCGTAATGGCTCATGCGTCACCTCCGCTGAAGGTGATGCTGATGCGTGTTGATCTGATTGTTTGCATGGTTGAGCTCCCTTTGAGGAAGCCCGGATTCTGCTGCCCCGTCTGGTCGCCCGGTATCGGTTGTTTATCCGACCCCTGGAGAGACCGGGTTGGCGCGTGCCAGGGCGGTGAATGCCTTGAGCGCGGCGCTGGGATTGCGTCGGTTGGGGTAGTACAGGCAGAGGTCGTCCCGGGGTGGCGTCCAGTCTTCCAGCACCCGCTCGAAGGTGCCGTTCTCGATTTCTTCCAACACATCCTGCTCCATGAAAAAACCCAGCCCCACACCAGCCTTCACGGCGGCCTTGGCCACGCCAGGCTCATCGAGCGTGAGGGGGCCGTTGACTTCAAGCCGGGTCACTTCACCTTCGTACTCGAAATGCCAAGGATAGATCGCACCGTTGGGTAAACGGATTCGCAAGCACGGATGGCTGACGAGATCGGCGGGTGTGCGAGGTCGGCCGTGTTCGGCGAAGTACGCGGCGGAGCCGACCACCGCGTAGCGTTGCCGTTGCCCCAGCGAAATCACGATCATGTCGCTGGGCACCAGGTTCGCGGACCGTACGCCGAAATCGAAACCCTCAGCGACGATATCGACCAGTCGGCCCTCGGTCACGATGTCGATGTGTACCTGGGGGTACTGCCGCAAGTACTCCAGCACCAGCGGCAGCAGTGCGGCGCGGGCGGCACTGGCAAAGGCGTTGATGCGCAGTACCCCCGAAGGTCCGGAACTGTGGGATTGCACCGCGTCGAGCGCGGCGCGCACATCCTGCAAGGCCGGGCCAACCTGCTCCAGAAACAGCCTGCCGGCTTCGGTCAGCGACACGCTGCGTGTGGTGCGATTGAACAGGCGCGTGGCGAGATGGGCTTCCAGACGAGCGATGGTGTTGCTCAACGCAGTCGTTGAAACGCCCAGGTCGATCGACGCCTGCCGAAACGATGCCCTGCGTGCCACGGCGATGACGGCGTCCAGGTCGTTGAGGCAGAGGCGCGGGTCTGACATTGGATAGTCCTGTCTGGCGGGATAGGTCATTCATATTTGTCCCAGTTGAGCAAACTATCCCGCGAGCGGCAAGATCCGGGGTATTCAATCAGTGAGACAGGAGAGCAAGTCATGAACCTCGAATTGAACGGCAAACGAGTCCTTGTCACCGGCGGAACACAAGGGGTCGGCCAGGCTGTCGTCAAGCTTCTCGTGGCCGAAGGTGCCAAGGTCGTGACGTCGGCGCGGCATCCGACCGATGAGGTCCCGAATGTTTTGTTCGTCCCGGCCGACCTCTCGACCCGCGAAGGTTGCGCCGCGCTGGTCACCGCCATCCAGCAACACCTGGGTGGTGTGGACATCATCGTCCACGTGCTGGGTGGCTCCTCATCACCCGGTGGCGGCTTTGTGGCGCTGGGCGAAGAACAATGGCAGCGTGAGTTCGACCTCAACCTGCTGCCGGCCGTACGCCTGGATCGAGCCTTGCTGCCGGACATGATCGAGCGCAAAACGGGCGTGATCATCCACGTGACGTCGATCCAGAGTCGCCTGCCGCTGCCCGAAGCCACCACCGCTTATGCCGCCGCCAAGGCGGCGCTGTCGACCTACAGCAAAAGCCTGTCGAAGGAAGTTTCGCCAAAAGGTGTGCGGGTGGTGCGGGTGTCGCCGGGATGGATCGAAACCGAGGCCTCTGTGGCCCTGGCGGAGCGACTGGCCCTGGAGGCCGGCACGGATTACGAGGGCGGCAAGCAAATCATCATGGACTCACTGGGCGGCATCCCGCTGGGCCGACCCTCGACGCCGTCGGAAGTGGCTGACCTCGTCGTTTTCCTGGCTTCGTCCCGTGCGGCGTCCATTACCGGGAGTGAGTTCGTGATTGATGGGGGGACGGTGCCGACGGTTTAACGGGAGACCTGCCACTGACTGAACGCCGTGTTCATCGCTTGCCACGTCTCACCATCAGCCGGGATCAAATGTTCGATACGCAACGACTCGACCGTAATGTCCAGCGGCATGCCGAACGTGGTGAACGTGGACAGGAAATTCAGCTCGCCGTAGCTCGAGCGCACGCGGGTCAGTACCACGGGCGCAGGCGTGGTGTTCAACGCCACGGCCGGCGCGCCCGGCATGTCCCGCAGCCGCCGCGCCAGCTCGGGGTTGCTCAGCGCCTCTCTGGCGGCGCGCTGCCAGGCGATGGCACGGATCTCGTCGGCGTTGACCAGATGATCCCCCAGGCCACCGGGGCGTAACAGCGTGTCCAGCAAGTTCAGGCCCGACAGGCCGTTGGCGTCGATACCCACCATCGCCAGCAGCAGGCCGGTGCTGGCATTGGCGGCGGTGACATTCCAGTGGCTGTCGATGACGATGGCGGGCGCCGGGTTGTTCGCCTGCAAAATGTGCTCGACCGCATCAGACACCATCTTCAGCGTCGGCGCGTTGGCCCCGGATGCGACGTAGCGCGGGGCAAAACCTGCCGCGAGGAAAATCTCATTGCAGTGCTCCAGCGGTACATCCAGCGCCGAAAGCAGGGCGTGCAGCGTGCTGGGGCTCGCCTTGGCGCGCGCGGTTTCCACGCAGCTCAAGTGGCGCTGGGAAACCCCGGCGAGCAGTGCGAGCTGCATTTGGCTCAGCCCCGCCTGACGACGCAGCCTGCGCAGTTGCTCACCCGCGCAGGTGCCTGTCGCCGGGCCGGTTGGGTGGAAAGGTAGGTGGCTCATGCTTGAACTCTGACTGTCCTTGTGAAGAGCGTCCATGACCTGTGAGGTCATTGAGGCATGGCGGACTCTAACACTACCTTGGCGCAACCACTCACCAGGGAGAACAGGATGAGAGTCAACTACCTCGCGCTGACCGTACTGATCATATTCACGCTCTATACCGGCTGGACGATGACGATCGCACAGCAATCGCTCGTGGCGTTCGGCCTTCAACTGCTGGCGCGCCCCGATACCGCACAGGTGGTCATCGACCTGTACTTGATGGCAGCACTGGCCTGTATCTGGATGGTTAACGACAGCCGATCGCGAGGCGGTAGCTGGCTCGGCGTAGTGCCGTATCTATTGATCACGGCAGTGTTCGTCTCGGCGGGCCCTTTGTTGTACATCGCGTTGAGGAAGCGCAGGCCATGAGCATCGTCCTGTCGGTCATCACAGTGCAAGTGTGTGAGGGACCTGTTCGGGAAGCTGTCGTTTGAGGCGGCTCAGAAATGCCTGAACACCGCCGCCGCCAACACCCCAGCAGCAATGGCCGGCAACGGTTTCTTCAACACCAGCATGGTTGCCGCCGTAGTCAGCAGTGCCAGGCGTGCGGCGTTGTCGCCTTCCAGTGCCATGGGCGCGAGGAGGGCGACCAGTACCGAGCCGGACATCGCGCCGATGAACTGCTTGACCCGATACCCGATGGGCACGAAGGACATCACATAGACGCCTCCCCAGCGGGTGGCCAAAGTCACCACGGCCATGATCAGCACGACGATGAAGGCGCCAGAGCCTGCGGTTTCAATGTTCATGCTTGTGCTCCGTCCACAGGGTCCCGGTAATGCCGCCGGCAACCGCGCCGACCACCACATGGCTGTTTTCCGGCAGGTACCGGTAGGCCAGCAACGACGCGCAGGCGGCGACGAACCAGATCACCAGCAGGCGCAGGTTCTTGTCGCCGCCCACCACCATCGCCAGCAGGAAGCAGCCCATCACCATGTCGAGGCCCAGCGCCTTGGGGTCGTGCAGGGTCCCGGCAAAAACCACGCCCAGCCAGGTGCCGATCACCCACGACAGCCACAATGCCAGCCCGCCGCCGAGTAACAGGCCCAGCCCAGGTTGACGGTTGCCGAAGGCTTGCATCGACAGCGCCCAGTTGGCATCGGAAGCCACCAGCATCACCGCGTAACGCTTCCTGGGTGGCACATGTTGCAGCCACTCATAGAGTGTGGCGCCCATGAGCAGGTGTCGGGCGTTGATGGCGAAAACGGTGATGGCCAGGGTGATCAGCGACACATCCGGCCCCCACAATTCCAGCGCGGCGAATTGCGAGGCGCCGGCAAACACCAGGGTGCTCATGGCCACGATGATCGACTCGCTGAGGCCCGCCTGGCTGGCCGCCAGGCCGAAAGCAGCGCCGAACACCACCACGAACAGGGAGATGGGCGCCAGTTTGGTGAATCCGACCCACACCATCTGGCGGTTGAATTCGTGCAGGTTGTCGTCGGCGTGTGTCATGCCGTGGGTATGTCCTTGTTGGGAGATTGTTCAGGGTCAATATGCCTGTTTCCCGGCATTAAGAAAAACGTATAAATCACTGATAAGCTATTCGCTAATCGAATAGTTGGGTGAGGCGATGAATTTCCAGGATTTGCAGATTGACTGGCTCAAATGCTTCGTGGCCGTGGTTGATGCGGGCTCCCTGTCGGGGGCAGCGCCTGAAGTGCATCGCAGCCAGTCGGCAGTCAGCATGCAGATCAAGAAGCTGGAAGCAGCCCTCACGTGTCAGTTGCTGGTACGCGGCCCGCGCCAGCACCAGCTCACGCCCCAGGGGCAATTGCTGCTCGGTTACGCCCGGCGCATGCTCGACCTGCATGCAGAAACCCAGGCGGCCTTTCATGGTGAAGAGCTGAGCGGGCGGATTCGCCTGGGCGTGCCCGATGACTACGCGGCACGTTACCTGACGCCGGTGCTCAAGCGCTTCGCACCGAATTTCGGTGCGGTGGAGATCGAGCTGAACTGCGAGCAGTCGACGTCCTTGATTCCCCGGGTCAGGAGTGGCGACCTCGATCTGGCCCTGGTGTCCCGCGACAGCCCGCGCCATGGCACGCTGCTGTTCCATGAACCGATGGTGTGGGTCGGTGACCCGCAGTTCCAGGTCTGGCGCCGTGACCCGCTGCCCATCGCCGTGTACGAGGACGCCAGCCTGGCCAAACGCACGGCCTTGCATTCCCTGGCGCTCCAGGGGCGGCGCTTCAAGGTGGTCTACAACAGCTCCAGCCTCGCCGGGCAGATTGCCGCCGTCGAAAGCGGCCTGGCCGTGGCCGTGCTGACCCATTGCAGCGCGCCGGCGCACTTGCAGATACTGGGCAGTGAACAGGGCCTGGGCCCGCTGGAACCCATGGAAGTCTCGGTGTTTCGCAGCCGCGCCTCGCGGGGCTCGAAGGCCGTGGACAGCCTGCATGACCTGCTGATCAGGACGCTGCGGCTGTCCGCGCCTGCCTGACCCAAATCGCAGCCAATCCACACTGCGCTCATGCATTCGGTCGCACCCCCGTGCCGTCCGGCCATTTGGCCGGTACAATGCGCAGTTCAACCGTGCCGAACCAGATAAAAAAACCTATGTCCTTGCCCAAGCATCACTTGGAACTGCTCAGCCCCGCCCGTGACGTGAGCATTGCCCGCGAAGCCATCCTGCATGGCGCTGACGCGATCTATATCGGCGGTCCGAGTTTCGGCGCCCGCCACAATGCCAGCAACGAGGTGAGTGACATCGCCGGGCTGGTGGAATTCGCCCATCGCTATCATGCCCGGGTGTTTACTACCATCAACACCATCCTGCACGACAACGAGCTGGAGCCGGCGCGCAAGTTGATCCACCAACTGTACGATGCCGGGGTCGATGCGTTGATCGTCCAGGACCTGGGCGTGATGGAGCTGGATATTCCGCCCATCGAGCTGCACGCCAGCACCCAGACCGACATCCGCACCCTCGAGCGGGCCAAGTTCCTCGATCAGGCCGGTTTCTCGCAGTTGGTGCTGGCCCGTGAGCTGAACCTCAAGGAAATTCGCGCCATTGCCGACGAAACCGAGGCGGCCATCGAGTTTTTCATCCATGGTGCGTTGTGCGTGGCGTTCTCCGGCCAGTGCAACATTTCCCACGCGCAGACTGGCCGTAGCGCCAACCGTGGCGATTGCTCCCAGGCTTGCCGCCTGCCGTATACCCTCAAAGACGAAAAGGGTGGCGTGATCGCCTACGAAAAACACCTGTTGTCGATGAAGGACAACAACCAGAGCGCCAACATCCGCGCCCTGGTCGAAGCGGGTGTGCGTTCGTTCAAAATTGAAGGTCGCTATAAGGACATGGGCTATGTGAAGAACATCACCGCCTATTACCGTCAGCGCCTCGACGCCGTGCTCGAAGACCGCCCGGACCTGGCACGAGCCTCCAGTGGCCGCACCGCACACTTCTTCGTGCCCGATCCGGAAAAGACTTTCCATCGTGGCAGCACCGATTATTTCGTCAGCGATCGCAAGATCGATATCGGCGCCTTTGATTCGCCGACGTTCACCGGTTTGCCGGTAGGCGTGGTGGAAAAGGTCGGCAAGCGCGACATGCAGGTCGTGACCACCGAGCCTTTGTCCAACGGCGACGGTCTCAACGTGCTGGTCAAGCGCGAAGTGGTAGGTTTCCGCGCCAACATCGCAGAGGCCAGGGGTGAGTTCGAGGAGGAGGGCGAGAAGCGCTATCGCTACCGCGTCGAGCCCAACGAGATGCCGGAGGGCATGTACAAGCTGCGGCCTAACCATCCGTTGAGCCGCAACCTGGACCACAACTGGCAGCAGGCTTTGCTCAAGACCTCCGCTGAGCGACGCATCGGTTTGAGCTGGGTTGCCCAACTGGATGAGCAACGCCTGCACCTGACCGCGACCAGCGAAGAAGGCATCAGCGCCAGTGTGTCGCTGGACGGCCCATTCGGCCTGGCCAACAAGCCGGAACAGGCGCTGGAGCAATTGCGTGACCTGCTGGGCCAACTCGGCACCACCGAGTACCACGCCACTGATGTGAAGCTCGATGCGCCGCAGGCGTTCTTCATTCCCAACTCGCAGCTCAAGGCCCTGCGCCGTGAAGTGATCGAAGCCCTGACAGCCGCGCGTCTGGCGGCCCATCCACGGGGTGGTCGCAAGGCGGAAACCAACCCACCGCCCGTGTATCCGGAGTCGCACCTGTCTTTCCTGGCCAACGTCTACAACCAGAAGGCCCGCGATTTCTATCATCGTCACGGCGTGAAGTTGATCGACGCAGCGTATGAGGCGCATGAAGAAACGGGCGAAGTGCCGGTGATGATCACCAAGCACTGCCTGCGTTTCTCCTTCAATCTGTGCCCCAAACAGGCCAAGGGCGTCACGGGTGTGCGCACCAAGGTCGCGCCGATGCAGCTGGTGCACGGCAACGAGGTGCTGACCCTGAAGTTCGACTGCAAGCCGTGCGAAATGCATGTGATCGGCAAGATGAAAGGGCACATTCTTGGCCTGCCGTTACCGGGGAGCGTTGCGGAACCGGTGGTGGGTTACATCAGCCCCGAAGACCTGCTCAAGACCATTCCCCGCGCTCCGCACTGATGAAAACAAACCGGCCGAAATGGCCGGTTTTTTGTGCCCCTGTGGTAGGGGTTGCCTGGATGCCTGCGGTGTCTGGACTTGCATCGCGAGCAGAGCCGCCGGACCTGTAGGAGCGGGCTTGTCGAGGCGTCGAACCGCCGCGATGGTCGTTAACGATGACGAGGGGTGCCTGGATGTAAGCGGTGCCTGGACTTGCATCGCGAGCAAGCTCGCTCCTACAGGTCCTGCGGTGGCTCGGCTTCACAACGAAGAAGGGGCAGATTGTCTTTCAACAAGTCTGCCCCTTTTTTCGTGTACTGCGGTGAAGCGATGCATTCACGCGACACGGCGTTCGATCAGGCGATCCGAGCCACCTTCGGCCACGGCATCACTGAACAGTTTGTCAGTTTCGGTTGCTGCAACGGCGTCGCTGAACAACTTGTCAGTTTCGGTCGCGGCAACAGCATCACTGAACAGTTTGTCAGTCTCAGCCGCCGCTACGGCGTCGCTGAACAGACGGTCGGATTCAACGGCGGCAACGGCATCGCTGAACAGCGGATCAGTGTTGGTAGAAGCAGCGAAGGCGTTAAGTGCGAAGATCGAGAAAGCGATGCCGATGATGGTTTGGCGTTTCATGGTGTGTGCTCCAAGCGGTGGTCAGTGGGTATGGAGCTGATGTTACGCCGACGCGCCGATAAGAGAACTTCATTGAATTAATGGCTGTTATTAATTCGATCAATGATTGTCAGGTATTCAATGACATGGGTTTCTCACCTCCGGACGGGAGCCCGAAGCGATGCCGGACGAAATTCAGGAACGCGCCATAAGGTCGCCCCAGCGCCAGCATGATCACCGTCACACCGAGCGCCCCACGCAGCAATTCGTCGACGTTGGCACCAGAAATGGCCAGGATGGCGGCATAGATCGGCACTTGGAAACTGACCAGCGCGAGGGAGTCCCATGCGATCTGCGAGAACCGAGTCGTACCGGCATAGTGCATGATCCAGTCACGCCACAACCCATAGGGGCGGCCCGAAACCACCATCAACGCGGCGCCCAGCAGGCGCGCGTGCAGCACCTGCTCCCAGCTCATGCCGGCCACGAAACGTTCGTTGAGGATGCCGGTCACGGTGAAGAAGAGGATCAATGCCAGTGTATCTGCAGCGAAGGATCGCCACGTGGTGTTTCCAGACAACCGATTGTTCCTCCCGGCAGATATGAGGGTGACGCCGCCTCAGCGAGCATCACCTTTACCACATTCAGCGAACTGAGGGTCGCCGATCACTCGTCAGGCATTCTTTTCTGCGTTGAAACCGTCGAAGTTCTCGAACACGCCCATGAATCCAGGAACGGTCGCCTCTCGTGCCCAGTCGCGTTGCAGTTCGCAATACATCTGCACTCGGCTGATAAGTTTTGCGCCGGCCTGTTCCATGCGACGCAACGCCGCCTCGTGCGCGGCGAGCGAAGTGCCGCCGACCGCATCCACCGGCACATAAACCTCATAACCTTCCTGGATGGCGTCGAGTACCGGGAACGTCAGGCAAGCTTCGGTCCATAGTGCGGTCATGATCAGCTTTTTGCGGCCGACCGCCTTCACCGCCTGCTTGAACTCGGTGTCTTCCCAACTGTTGATCGAGGTGCGGTCATAGGTGGGCAGGTGGCCGAGCACATCTTGCAATGGCTGAATCGGAGGCTTGTTGCGACCGGTAGCGACGTTCACGGTGGAGTGGATGATCGGAAGGTTGTAGTTCACCGCTGCCTTGGCGACGCTGGTGATGTTGAACACCAACTCATCGCGGGACATCGAGCGGATCGAGGAGACCTGGATGGGCTGGTAGTCGATGACGATGAGCATCGAGTTTTGCGGCGACAGCAACTGGTCTGTGTGCGGGTTGCGAAGAGTCTCGCTGGCCATGTGTACGTCCTTTTTTTTGGTTTTTTTTACGTCTTTTCCCAGGCGCCATCGCCCAGGGACTGGCATTGTGTCGTTGCCAAAATCGACACGGTAGTGCCATTCTCGGACTAACTGTGTTGCACAATGAGGAACCCTGATTTGGATATCGAAGAACTGCAGACCTTCGTGGAGGTGGCTGATAGCGGCGGTGTTTCATCCGCTGCGTTGCGGCTCGGGGTGTCCAAGTCGATCGTCAGTCGCAGACTTGCCAGACTTGAGCAGGAACTGGGCGTGCAACTGCTGGCGCGATCCACCCGGGGGGCTGCACTGACGGAAGCCGGCGCCACGTTTCGCGAGCATGCGGCCAAGGTTTGCACCGAGATAGACCTGGCCAGGGAAGCGATCCTCCCCACTGGCCCGCTTCGCGGTCGCCTGCGTATTGCCGCGCCTCTGTCTTTCGGCCCGACGCACTTCGCCCCGTTGATCGCGGAGATGGCGCGGCGTCATCCTGGGCTGCAAGTCCAGGCGTGTTACAGCGACCGCTTTGTCGATCTGATCGGGGAGGGGTATGACTGTGCGATTCGTGTCGGCTACCTTCAGGATTCCAACCTGATCGCTCGATGCATAGGCCCGATCAATGGCAAACTCGTGGCCAGTCCGACCTACATCCAGACGCACGGTTCACCGCAAGTGCCGGACGACATCATCGCCCATCAGGCGCTGATGCAATCCACAGAGGCCTGGCAGTTCATGGACGGTGACAAGATCATCTCGGTTCGCCCCCAGGGGCGATTCAAGGCCGACAATGGCACTGCGCTGGTGGCGGCTGCCGTCGCCGGACTCGGCGTCGCTTACCTGCCGGATTGCCTCACCCACGCGCATCTGGAATCGGGTGCGCTCGTGCCGATCATGACCCGCTACCCACCACCGCCGGCGGGCGCCTATGTGGTACGCCCTCCCGGACAGCATCCGGCGCGCAAGATACGCTTATTGACTGAACTGCTGATTGAGTATTTCGGCGAGGCCCCACACTTTGCCGGCGACGTACTCCCCCTATAGGAGGGAGCACGGTCGCGCTTGTGTCTACAGGTCATCCGGCAGGCTGAAATCGTTTCCTTCCAGGTGATGAACCGTCGGTTCCCCGCAAAAGTACTCCTCCAATGCCAGCATGAACACCCGATGGTCTTCACTCGCCTCGAAGCCTGGTGTGTGATCCTCAAGCGTTTGCCAGCGCACGATCAGGTTGAAGTGCTCAGGCGTTTCGATGCCTTGTGCAAGCACGTGGCCAAGGTAACCCTTCGCACGGCGAAGCAGTGGAACCACCTCGGCAAATGCTTCCCTGAAGCGTTCAACCTGGTGCTTGTAAACGGGGAGTACGGCGATCTCGTAAATCATGATGTTCCCTCGCGTGGGTTCAGACAGCCGACGGCTCGACGGCAATTGCAATTTTTCCTTGAAGGCCATTGTTAGGGCTCTCCAGGTGGGCATGGGCGGCGCCAATGTCGGCCAGTGAATAAACCGCACCCACATGCGGCCGCAACTGACCACGCTCTACCAGGGCACTCAACTCATCGAGCTTGCCGCGGTTTTGCCGGGTGAATACGAAGTGATAACTGGCGTTCTTGCCCCAGGCGTTGATCACGTTTTGCGGCTGGGCAATGTCAACAATCGACACCACGCGGCCCAGTTGTGCGAGCACGTCGGGGCTACGCGACAGTGTGTTGCCGCCGATAGTGTCGAACACCACATCGACGCCGTGGCCATCGGTTTCACGCAGGATAACGTCGACGTAATCTTCCTTTTCGTAGTCGATCATCACATCGGCACCCAGGCCTTTCACGAAGTCGAAGTTCGCTTCGCGCACGGTCGTGAACACCTTGGCGCCCATGGCTTTGGCCACCTGGATCGCGACATGCCCGACGCCACCTGCGCCACCGTGTACCAGAATGCTTTCGCCCACCCTGAGCACGGCTCTCACGGTCAGGGCCTCCCACACGGTTCCGCCCACCAGTGTCAGGCTTGCCGCCTCAAGATGGCTCAGGGAAGCAGGTTTTTTTGCAACGATGTTTTCGGCCGCGACGTGATATTCGGCGTAGCTGCCGGAACCTTCGAATATCTGCGGGGTGTACCAGACTTCGTCTCCTGCAGCGAAGGCGGTCACACCGGGGCCCACCGCCTCGACGACGCCGGATATGTCGTGTCCGGTAATCGCTGGCAAGGGGACCAGGTCAGCGTAGTCACCGCGTCGCACTTGATAGTCCAACGGGTTGATCGAGGTGGCGTGCACTCGCACCAGCACCTGTCCCGCGTGTGGCACGGGCTTGGGAACTTCGCGCAGTTCGAACGACTCGGGACCACCAAATGAGTTAAGGATCATTGCTTTCATGGGGAATTCTCGCTTCGGTAAAAAGGAATATCGGGAAAACTCGATGTATAAACTGAAAATTTTTACGACGTTTAGGCTAGGTCTTGATGGTCATGGCGGATCCTTGTTTCTGGAAAAAGGGATATCGGGAATTATCGATATAATAGGGTAAAAAAGTTATAGCTCTTTACCGATAATCTCGGCCAGGGCGCTGATGGTTGCTTCATTGCGTTTGTAGTACGTCCATTGGCCAATGCGCCTGACTTCAACCAGTCCCGCGCGTTGCAGGGTGGCCAGGTAATCAGACACCGTCGACTGAGACAGTCCGACGCCTTCTTGAATGCTGCTGACGCAGACACCCACGGTATGCACGTCCCCTTCGTCCTGCGCCGGGAAGCTGTTCACGGGGTCTTTCAGGCCTTTGAGGATGTCAAGGCGAGTCCGGTTCGAAAGGGCTTTGAAGATGTCGAGTAATTCCATGGAGGTGAAGATATCGGAATTTACCGATATGTCAATCCGTCAATGCATGAATGACCGACCAACGGTAAATCAGGGACTGTGAACTTGATCTCCTTCTGCCGAGGCCGACCGGTGGTGCCAATGGGCGAACGACCCGACCGAGTGCGCCCATCGCGAGCAGGCTCGCGCCTACAGGAGAATATTCGGATTCGCTGTATGACGTATTTAAGTGACGTCTGTGTCTATCGGCAGGAATATCACGACGTTAGCGTGTGTGCACCATCGATTGAATGAGGCCGCCATGGAGCTGACAGCTATCCCGTTTGGCACGACCGACTGGTCGAGCATTGAAGTCACCTCGCACCCGGGAGAGACCGGCACGGCCTACTGGCGCACATGCCAGTTCGGGAAGATTCGTGTTCGGCAGGTGGAATACAGCCCCGGCTACCTTGCCGATCATTGGTGCCACAAGGGGCATATCCTGCTTTGCCTGGAAGGCCGGCTGGAGACCGAACTGGAAGATGGGCGGGTGTTCACGCTGACCGCAGGCATGAGTTATCAGGTCGGCGACAACGCCGAAGCGCACCGCTCATCCACGCTCGTCGGTGCCAAACTGTTCATTGTGGATTGACCGGCCTGCTCAGTTCCCACCTATCCCGAGTGGCTGTTCTCGAGATAACAGCCAGTTGCCCAGTCATACCAAAGCATAAAAAGACAGCGTTGAAGTATGAGTGTCGGCCACTTGTTGAAGATTTAGAGTTTGCGGACAACAGTCCCCCAACTTGAGGTTGCCATGAACATCAAACAGATCTTGTGCGTGCTTTCCCTTGGAGTCTCCTTCATCGCCCAGGCGCAGTCGTTTTCCCTGACCAGCGACGACATCGCTCAAGGTGAATCGCTGACCCAGCGTGAGGTATTCAATGGCTTTGGCTGCGACGGCGCTAACCTGTCGCCGCAGCTTTCCTGGCGCAACCCGCCCGCAGGCACGAAAAGCTACGCCATCACTGTTTTCGATCCTGACGCACCCACCGGCAGTGGTTGGTGGCATTGGACCGTGGCCAATTTGCCGGTGACGGTCACCAGCCTGCCGCGGGGCGCGGGTTCAAACCTGCCTGTCGGAGCGGTCCAGGGGCGCACCGATTATGGCCAGGCTGGATTCGGCGGTGTTTGCCCGCCTGCGGGTGACCCACCTCATCATTACCAATTCACTGTCTGGGCATTGAAGGTCGATTCCTTGCCGGTGGATGCGCAGGCGAGCGGGGCGCTGGTGGGCTATTTGCTCAATGCCAACGTCCTGGCCAAAGCGACGATTACCTCAACGTATCAGCGGTGACATTGAGTGACGCACGACGAACCACTTCGTGCGATGCCGCCTGTCTCATGATGCACTGCGCGCTTGGCCGGGCAGGGAGAAACACATGTTCGTCCCGTGCCCCGGCGCGCTTTCAGTCCAGATGCGCCCTCCATGGGCTTCGATGATCGACCGACATATCGACAGGCCCATTCCCATCCCTTCCGGCTTGGTGGTGAAAAAAGGACTGAACAGTTTGGGCAGATTCTGCGCAGGGATGCCTGGACCATTGTCCTGAATGCGCAACAGCACGTCATTACCCGATGCCGTCTCCAGCAGGATGGAAATCCGTCGTCCTTTAGGTGGCATGCATGACAATGCCTGTAACGCATTCAACAGCAGATTGATGATGACCTGCTGCAACTGAATGCGATCACCCTGGACCCATAAACCGTCGTTCCGTGGCTGAAACTCGATGTTGACCTTGTGCCGCCTTGTCTCCCTGCGTGTGAGCAGCAACGCCTCTTGCAGCACTTCCTGCAGGTTGATCGGCAAGTACTGCGGTTCGGATTTTCGTGACAGTGCTCGAATGCCGCGAATGACTTCACTCGCGCGATGGGCTTCGCTCATGATGCGCTGGATGGCGCCGCAGGCTTCGGCAAAATTGGGGTCTTCGCGATTGAGCCAGCGCAAGCCTGCTTCTGCGTTGGTCGTCACCGCGGCGAGTGGCTGATTGACTTCGTGGGCAATGGACGCCGTCATTTCACCCAGGATCGTGATGCGGGTCACGTGGGCCAGTTGTGACTGAGACTGATGAAGCGCCTCTTCGGCACATTTTGCAGCGGTGACATCCATCAAGGCGCAGAGGTACTCGCAGCATCCGAACGAGTCGGCCCTGCGCTGAGCGAGCATGCGAACATGTTTGCAACGGCCATCGGGCATCAGCAACCTGAACTCCGCTTCCGGACATTCGTGCTGGGCATAGGCCCCCTCAATCAGTTTTTTCAGGTCGCCCGTATCCTCGGGATGAGTGCGAGAGATCATCTGTTGCAGGGTGGGCTGCTCAGGCCCCTCGAACTCGAATATCCGCCGCGCCTCTTCAGACCAGCTCAATTGCCCATCCGGCATTTTCAAGCCAACGCTGCCGGTGCGGCTCAGCCGCTGCGCCCCGGCCAGGCACGCTTCGCTGCGGTGCAAGAGCTGCACTTGTCGCTGCAAAGCTCCCCTGGCCGCTTTGTTCTTCAGTGCAAGGATTGCGCTGATGGTGATGGCCGCAAGGCTCACCAGGCAACGTTCGAAGGGGGGTACCTGCCATGTGTCGGCGTGAGAGACGTGGGAAAGCAGATACGCCGCGAGCGTCAGCAAGCAGCAAAGCAATGAGACCGTGCGCATGCCCCGGTAAGAGAACAGATCACTGGAGATCAGGATCACCGCAACGTAGAGCACCGCGATGGCCACATCCAGCGAGGTCAACCAGTCGACCAGGAAAATCACCAGCGTCAGCGCGACCGCTCCAAGCCTGAGCATCCATACGTGGGGCGTATTGATCAATGCACGGTACTTGGACATGACTGAAGGGACCCTTTTCATTCCGACGGATTTTTCTTGTGTGGGCACATTGGAATGTCAGTGAAAGCCTGCCGTTGCCAGGTCGCCATCTGCGAAGCATCCGGCAGCGGTCGGTGCTTTGTCAGGGGGATTCGCCGGACCGAGCTTGACTGGCCAAAGACCACTGCAAGCGGTTTCACCTACGCGTAGCGTTTTGCACAGGCCTCGGAATTTAACAGCCAGCCTACGGCGTACGATACTCATACCTTCGGTTAGTCAAGGTGTATGCCGCCATGGCGCGCCTTGGAAGGGCGCTGTAGCATCAGCGCAGAATGGTTATGGAGCTGCCCATGAATCTCACGACGCTGGCGATATTCCTGCCTGCATGCTTCGCGCTGAACATGGCGCCGGGGCCTAACAATCTGCTGTCGATCAGCAACGCCACACGCTATGGATTGCGCACGGCTTGTGTGGCTGGAATGGGGCGCCTGCTGGCCTTTGCGATCATGATCGCGCTGGCGTCGGCAGGCCTTGCGGTGGTACTGCAAACCTCGGAGCTGGTGTTTTACGGGATCAAAATCATCGGTGCGGTCTACCTGTTCTACCTGGCGTATCAGCTATGGAGGGCCGACCCGCAGGCCGAGGTCGAATCACCGGAGGAGAGGGCCGGCCTGTGGCAGCTTGCGCGGCAGGAGTTCTTCGTTGCCGCCGGTAACCCCAAGGCCATCCTGATTTTTACCGCGTTCCTTCCGCAGTTTGTCGACCCTGCTGCGCAAATCAGCGCCCAGTTCGCCGTGCTCGGCTTGCTGTTTCTGGTACTGGAATGGATCGCCATCGGCATCTACGCCTACATCGGCCTGCACATGCGCCGCTGGTTCGCGCAGCCTCGGGGCAAGAGAATCTTCAATCGGTGCTGCGCCGGCCTGTTGTCTGCGGCGGCTTCGATGCTGTTGATGGCGCGGCGGGCCTGATCGAGGGAGGTCGCGCCACCCACCACTTCCTGCAAGCGAGTGGCCGAAGAGGAGGGGGCGAGGATTTTAACCGGGGTTCCGGGAAGGTCCATGTCAACGGTCTGGGAGGCGTTCAAAGTGACTGGGACACTACTGCCACTCTCGAACTACATCGACGCCTGCCCAAAGACTTCGTACAACCCGGTGAACGCTTGGGCAAAACCAAAGGTAGCGATGGCGGCCGCGGAAATCGAAGAGATGACCCGCATGAATGAAACGGGCATTTTCTTGCGTAGCGCCGCCGTTAGCCCGCTCAGGCACAGCCACCACGCAGCGGACCCCACAAATACCCCGGGGAGTATGGAGCAGGTGGCGAACCACATGGCGCCATCGCCCTGCTGTTGCTCGCCGGACAGTGGGTCAAGTGCTGCAAAGATCGCGATGAAAGCCAATATTGTCATTGGGTTGGAGAGGGTTAAGCCGAGCGCTGTCAGAAAATCACGAGTGACCGCCACCGAGGCTTCCACCTGCGCGGCCTGCTTGGGCTTCAGCGCGTCACGGGCAATGCTCCACGCCAGCCACACCAGAAAGGCACCGCCCACCACTTTAAGCAACACCGCGAGCGAAGGTGCAGACAAGGCGATCCCGGTAAAACCAATCGCCCCGAGGAATCCATAGACCGTGTCGGCGCTTGCAGCCCCTAGCCCAGTGGCGAGCCCCGAACGGAAACCTCGCTTCAGACTTCGCTGCACGCAGAGCAGTCCAATCGGGCCCACGGGTGCGGCGATTGAAAAACCAATAACCAGTGATTTAACGAACAGCATGTTCCTCTCCCGGCGATACCCATTGATCACGGGGAGAATGGTAGGCGGCCCTTCCATTGTGCAGAATGGGTTTTTCAAGGAAAATTCACCTTCTACCTAAGGAATTAAGTCATATGGATGATATTGACTGGAAAATCCTTGAGCGACTCCAAGCCAATGGCCGTATGACCTATACAGAGCTTGCCCGGCATGTGCACCTCTCGGTGCCGGCCGTCACCGAGCGCGTCAAGCGACTGGAGGAAGGGGGAGTCATCGAGGGGTATGCGGCTCGGGTCAACCCGATAGCGGCGGGTTACCTGGTCGGCGCCATGTTGGCGATGACGGTGCCCCAAACGGCCAAGGCCAAATTTCTCAAGCTGCTGGAGACGATTCCGGAAGTTCTGGAGTGTCATCACATTACAGGAGCAGATTCCTACATCTTCCGAGTAGTCGCCGCCAGCATGAGCGATCTGGAGCGGCTGATCGAAAAGATCAACATCTACGGAGAGACGCGAACGTCGATCGTGATGTCGACTCCGATTCCTGCGCGGGCGATTGAACGGCCTGCTCGATGATGATCCATGTTGGGGCAAGGTAGGCCGCGTTTTGCCGATTTCTGCCGTTTGTGATGGGCAGAAATCGGCCAATTGCTGCCCCTCGGGTAGCACGCGAGAGGCTAAGACGGAACGTATCGGACGAGTATTATGACAAACAACGAAAAACCGCAATACTGCACGATCTGCGCACGCCTACTCGACAAACCGGAAGATCCGCTATCAGGCAATACGGGCGAGGATTGCTGGGGATGCATTGGCGTTATCGAGGCCGAAATGGGGTGTGCAGCGTCGCTCGACTACGTACGCCAAGAATACGAGGCAGGACTTCGGCCTGGCTGGATCGATCCGTTCAAGCCATAACTCGGAAGCTACATTACGACTGCTTCGGGTCGGTTGCTGCCCTTCAGACGTGACAACTACGGCACTCCGTAGCAAGTAAGCGTCAACGTGATCGTTCCCTCGCCTGGGAACGATCAGCCACTACCACTTACTCAATCGGGTCCAACTGATCCAACGCTCGATTAACCGCCAACTCCGCCAGCATGAGGACCTGAGTAATACCCAGCAGGGTGTTACGGTTGGTTCCTTCCGTATGATCCGCCACATCCATGGTCATGACGCTGGCAGATGCCAGTGATTCGCACGCGCTGCCGAGCAAGGTCTGTATGTCGACGTCGGGGTTGACGAAAAACATCGAGCATATTTTGCGGGGGGTAGCTTTGACGTCGGCGAAGAACCCGGGTTCGTAGTAGTCGGTGTCGGGTTGTTGTGAGTAGGACTTTTCGTTGGTGGATGCAGGATCGGCATCCGGTGCATCGGATTTTGACTTGGACATGAATGAAGCTCCTTACTTACAAAAAAGAGAGCCATCACACTCGCTACCAAACAAGGGTGGCGGCCATGCACAGGTTGGTAGACCGGACGTAAGGAAACCGGCGTGCCCGTAGACACCCTGTGCATGGTCACCATGAGGCAGGGTCGAATGAACACTGCGAATCATGCCGCTATGCACCTTACGAGAAGCCGGGCTACCAAACCCCATCGCTGTTTTTTCAGCGACAGGAAAACGATAAAACCCGCACCCAAGGTGCACAAGCCGGCGGATTCTGGCGTGGTGGTAGGCATCGGCGCAAGGTTGTGTAGCTTTCAGGAAGTAAATTGGCAGGCGATTAAACAAGCGGCCAGCGTCGAAAGCCAGGAGACGGACAAACGAGCCACGATAGGCGTCGTGACCACCCAATAAACTGCTCGGCAAGGGTTTCGGGGCATTGGGCTGAGCTTGCTCGCGATGGTGGCCCAGGCACCGCGGGGGATCAGATGCCCCGAGTCATCGTTGACGACCATCGCGAGTGAACTCGCTCCTACAGGTCTGGTGTGAACCGCATGATTTGGGCATGCCACGGTCCCTGTAGGAGCGAGCTTGCTCGCGATGGTGGCCCAGGCACCGCGGGGCATCAGGCGCCCCGCGTCATCGTTAACGACCATCGTGAGTGAACCGCATGATTTGGGCATGCCACGGTCCCTGTAGGAGCGAGCTTGCTCGCGATGGTGGCCCAGGCACCGCGGGGTATCAGATGCCCCGCGTCATCGTTAACGACCATCGTGAGTGAACCGCATGATTTGGGCATGCCACGGTCCCTGTAGGAGCGAGCTTGCTCGCGATGGTGGCCCAGGCACCGCGGGGCATCAGATGGCCCTTGTTATCGTTGACGACCATCGCGAGTGAACTCGCTCCTACAGGTCTGGTGTGACCCGAGAAGCACCGCGGGGCATCAGGCCTCCCTAATGCGATGACACATAAACCGAACCCGACGCCGGCGCCGGCAGCGCGTAGGTCGCTTTCATCCATTCAATCTCCGCCTGCGGCGTACGGCCAAAGAACCGTTTGAACTCGCGGCTGAATTGCGAGGCGCTTTCATAGCCGACATTGAACGCCGCCGCCGAGGCGGTCATGGCCTGGCGCAGCATCAGCAGGCGCGCTTGGTGCAAGCGCGTTGATTTCAAATATTGCATGGGCGAGGAGTCCGTCACGCTGCGAAAATGCAGGTGGAAATTGGGCACGCTCATGCTCGCTTCCTGGGCCAGTTGCTCGACATCAAGGCGTTCCTGGTAGCTGCTGTGGATCTTGCGAATGGCGCGGCTGACCTTCCCGAAATGGCCTTGGCGATTGAGCGCGGCACGCATTGAGCCACCTTGCTCGCCGATGAGAATGCGGTAGTAGATTTCGCGCACCAGCGACGGCCCCAGGATGGCCGCCTCGCCCGACACGCTCATGGCTTCGAGAAACCGCAGCGTCGAGCGGCGCAGGGAGTCGTCCATCGGCGAGGCGTACATGCCTTTGGGTGGGGCGTCGCTGGGACCGTGTATTTCATCGACTTGCAGCATCAGCTCGCTGGCCATCTGCAAATCCAGGCGCATGTAGATTGCCAGCATCGGCTCGGCCGCGCTGGCATCGGTCTCCATGGTGAAGGGCAGGGGCACGGACACCACCAGGTAGTGCTGGGCGTCGTAGACGTAGACCTCGTCGCCCAGATAGCCGCGCTTGCGTCCCTGGCAGAGGATGACGATACCCGGGTCATAGAGCACCGGCGTACGGCTCAGCGGCTGGTTCGAGCGCAGGAAGCGTACATCGTCCAGCGCGCTGAGGTTGTAACCTTCCACCGGCGCGAGTTGGGTGAGCAACTGCACCATGCGTGCGGTGTTCGGGTCGGCCCCTTTCATCCACTCATCCTTTGCCGGGTGCTTGATAGTCGGTAGAGCGGGTCAGCGCTTCCCATTGTTCAATCTCGGCGAGCGCGCCTTGCAGTTTGTCACGCACCAGACTCAGTGCGTCACTGCCCAGTAACAGGTGCCTGGGCGGGTTAGGACTGTCGATGATCTGCAGTATCGCCTGCGCAGCTTTGTGCGGGTCGCCCAATTGCTTGCCGCTTTTCTCTTCACGCCCCCTGCGCACCGGATCGAAACTGGCGTCGTAGTCGGCGATGCTGCGAGGCGTACGCTGCATCGAGCGGCCAGCCCAATCGGTGCGGAACGAGCCCGGAGCGACGGCGGTGACGAAGATGTTGAAGGGGTGCAGCTCTTTGCTCAGCGTATCGGAGATGCCTTCCAGGGCAAACTTGCTAGCGCAGTAATAGGCGATTCCCGGCATGGTGATGGTGCCGCCCATGGAGGTGATGTTGAGGATATGCCCCGCCCGGCGCTGGCGGAAGTAGGGGAGCAACGCCTTGGTCACCGCCACCGGGCCGAACACGTTGACGTCGAACTGGTGGCGCATGTCTCCCAGTGGTGACTCTTCGAAGATGCCTTCGTGGCCGTAGCCAGCATTGTTGATCAGCACATCAATCGGGCCGTGCGTCGATTCGATCTCGGCGACCACTCGGTCGATGCGCTCGAAGTCGGTGACATCCAACATCACACCGTGTGCGTTTTGCGGGGAGAGTGCTTGAAAGGCCAGCAGGTCGGATTCGCGGCGGACAGTGCCGATGACGCGGTGACCGCGCGCAAGCGCCTCTTGTGCCAACGCGTTGCCGAACCCGCTGCTCACACCAGTAACGAATAGGGTTTTGGTGCTGGTCATGGCGTACTCCCATCAATAGGTGAGGTGCCATGGTAGCCATCGCCGGATCACTGACCTATGCCGGTTTGTCTTCGAGCATTGCCTATTTCTATCAACACTTGGAATCAGGACACGAGCGGTGGGTGATCGAGTCATCAAGGTCTCGCCAGGGCGTGCTGGCGATCCCGGACTGTGTGCAGGAAGGTGCGTGAGGAAAACTTAATGCGCCCTCGCTTTCGGCTTGTGTCACTTCGCAAAACCGGCACACCACCACACCGCCTTTGAGCTGCCAATGTGCGTTCCAGGAAACGAGTTTTTCAGTCGGAGTCATGAGAAAACGGTTCGATTAACTGTACATTGAGATTGAAATTGTATAATTATTTTGAGGCCGCATCATTTAGTTCGACCGAGCGGCAATCCGTTTGAATTTTCAAAGACTTGAAGCATCACTTGCTTATGAGCAAAAGGAGACCCTCATGAGTCAAGTTGATCTTTTCGTTATTGAGTACAAGCTTCATGGGGAGCAAAAAAAGTTTGTCATTCGTACCGCCGAAATGAACAACGCGCATGCGTGGCAGTGGGCCAGTTGTGATGCTGGCGTTGCCCCCATTCCCAAGCCTGGCCGCAAGCCGCTGAAACCCATGACCAAACCGATGGCAGAGCGCTACGGCATTACCGATGTCCGGTGGCGCGCTACGCACTCGCTTGCATGGGATGAGGAGCATCAACATGGATAATCCGCAGCCGTCGTTGCATTGCGAGGATAGTTGGGAAGAAGCGCTGGCGAGTAATCGCCGGCTTTTTCGTGAGGCGGACAGATTGGAAGATGATGCCTATCGCATCATCGAGTCAGGGATGAATGATCCTGGGGTGCTGGCGCGTTTTTCCGAGGCAAAGGCATTGGCAGATGCGCAGCGAAGAGCTGCGTTTCTGGATTGGCTGCGGATCAAGCGCGAGAGGGCCGCTTCAAAGCAAGACGGCAATTAAGTCGCCCAGCATCATCGCGGCACCTGACACAAATATCAGGGTCCCCAGCAGGGGCAGCGGATGAGTCACCAGATTCGTAAACGTTGTCATGAAGTCTGCCTCGTAAAAAGCCCTTGAATGGTCGACGCGGATTATCCACGCCTTGCGTAGTGCTCGTCTGACAAGGGCAGCGCATTGGGGAGAAGCGTGCCAACACCGAATACATTGACGGCCATACACACCTTGAGCGCTCTGCATGCCTGCTGACAGTCGAACTCAAAGCCTGCATGTGCTTTTTCCATTTTTTGGGCGAAGTAAGTCCTGACATTCAATTTTCGCGTGGGTTTATTCACGGCTGTAGCTCCGAAATAACAGCGACCCCGTAAAGGGGTCGCTTCAGGTTGATCAAGCATTCTTGCCTTGCACGAAACCAGAGCCCAGATCGGCTCCCGTGACAGGTTCGCTGGTGGGGTCGGAAGCAGTTCGAAGTTTCATCGCTTCAAGTACGGCTTCATCCGCTTCAGGGAGATCGACTGCTGCCAGGCCGTCGCCACCGTCGACTGCCGGTTCGGGATTTTCGACGTATTCCCACTCGACACCTTCGTTCCATGGACCGCGAACATTGGGTTCGCCCGACATGTTGAAGTATGTGTTCGCGAACTCCGGAATCCCCGGGAGTTTGCCTTGCGGGAAGTTAGGCTGAATCGCATGAAGCGCTTTTTCGAACGATTTCTGGTGGGCAATTTCGCGGGTCATCAGGAACCCCAGCGCGTCCTTGATGCCTGGGTCATCGGTGACATTCATCAATCGCTCGTACACGATTTTTGCCCGTGCTTCCGCTGCGATGTTGGAGCGGAAGTCAGCAGTGGGCTCGGTGATGGAGTCCACGTAGGCGGCGGTCCAGGGGACGCCGGCGGAGTTCACCAAGGGCGCACCTGCTCCATAAAGCAGGCTGGTAATGTGGGAGTCATTACCGGCACCATTCATCGCGCGGTAAAGCTCTCCCTCTTCCTGCACGGCTTCGGCCAGTTGTCCCTTCGCACCCCGGTTGAGCATGACAATGATCGAGCCGACGATTTCGAGGTGACTCAGTTCCTCGGTCGCAATATCCATTAATAGATCCTTGCGGCCTGGATCTTCCTCGGCCAGTGCCTGGGTGAAATAGCGCGCTGCTGCTGCCAACTCGCCATTTGCGCCACCGAACTGTTCAAGTAGCAGGTTAGCCAAACCGGGGTTCGGTTCTGCTACGCGAACGGTGTATTGAAGTCGCTTGTTATGTAAAAACATTTTGATTTCCTCAGACCAGGTTTTATTCGCGTTCACCACTGTGGGTGTTGGCGTATGCCCTATTAGTGAGAGGAGGGAAGCTTCGAAATTTCCTTTTATTCGTGCGCGCCGTGACGAGCGGTATCGTTTCTAAAGTTCAAGTTTTTTTGCCAAAGACGCGGGTAAATGACGACAAAAAAAGGGAGTCATTCACCCACCCAGTTGTCTATAGCGTTAGCGGCTCGAGGCAATCACGCCACGGTTCGTATGAATTTAACGCGCACTCAATAACGAGGTAGTACTTATGAACAGCATTATTTATATCGTCGGCCTGGTCGTGGTGATCGCAGTTGTCCTGTCCTTTCTGGGCCTTGCTTGATCGTCCAACCACGAATACAGCGGACGTCTGATTCAGCAATGCGGTTGAACGGACGTCCTTTTAAAACAGGGGTTCTCGTTCGGTTTGCTCACCCAGTTTGAAAACTCGCCAACTTCCGAGGCCGTCTGTCGAAAGCTCTGTAAGTTTTTGAAGTTATCCAGAACTCCGGCGCTTCAGATGTGGGGTGGCGATCTTCGCGCATCTGCCGGGATCGCACTCACCCATTCTCTGAATAACAGGAGTTTCAAATGGCTCGCTCGAAGCGCACCGGGTTTGATCCAATACGTTCCAGCGTATTTGCCGCCACCATCGTTTCCTTTGAGCGTGAAGCTGCGCGTATCTCAAGAGGCTTGCTCTTCCATCAACCAGGCTCGGCGACCCGACGCCAGGGCCTGAATTAGGAGAAGCCATGTCGCAACCTTCATCTTCATTTCGTTTGGGGTCTCGCTCCTGGGTCAGGCATCTCAACCGATCCGGTTGGCTGGGTTGGTGTTTCTGGTTGATGGTCGTCGCAGTGGCGTTCCTGCTGTTGTTCAGCGGCTATGGCGCCTTCGTGGGTGCCAGCAGAGATTTTCTGCATCTCGCCGTTCTGGGAGGCCTCTCGGGCTTTGGAGCAACTGCGCTGGGCGCTTGCGTTGCATTGATCCTCAGGGAAATCTCGTCTCGCACTCAGGACACAATGTTGGGGTTCGCTGCTGGCATGATGCTGGCTGCCAGTTCCTTTTCGCTGATCCTGCCTGGCATCGCGGCGGCCAGGGATTTGCTCGACAACCAGTTGCTGGCGGCGAGCATCGTGGTACTGGGGCTCGGCCTGGGGGTCGCGCTGATGATCGGACTGGACCGATTTGTGCCCCACGAACATGTTGAAAGTGGCAAGCGCGGACCTGAAGCGAAGCGCATCAATCGGATCTGGCTGTTCGTGCTGGCGATTACCCTGCATAACTTGCCCGAAGGCATGGCCATCGGCGTGAGCTTTGCCTCTGGCGACATGAAGGTCGGGTTGCCGCTGACCACCGCCATCGCCATTCAGGACATTCCCGAGGGGCTGGCGATCGCGCTCGCATTGCGGGCCATTGGACTGTCGGCGAGCCGAGCGGCAATCATCGCCATTGGCTCAGGGCTCATGGAACCACTGGGGGCGATTATCGGCTTGGGTGTTTCCAGCAGTTTCGCCTTGGGATACCCGGTGGCGCTGGGCTTGGCGGCAGGGGCAATGATCTTTGTCGTGTCCCATGAAGTCATTCCCGAGACCCATCGCAATGGTCATGAAACGCCAGCCACGCTGGGACTGATGCTGGGCTTTGGGGTCATGATGTTTCTCGATACGGCACTGGGCTGACCTCTTGAATGGGGGCGTTCGTCCCGCGCGTAACAACCTCTTCGAACAGCCCCCCGATGGTTACCCGGTTAAACGCTCTTTGCTGGATTACGCAGGACGCTGGTGCTGTACCCGGTGGCGATGACGCGCTCTGCCGCACGCTGTCGACAGGCGTCGCCAAATGCGCGGAAGATGGCCAGGTAGTCCGGATGGCCCATTACCTGCCATTCCGGATGCCATTGGATTCCGAGGGCGAAGGCCTTACTGCCTTCCACAGAGAGTCCCTCTATCAACCCGTCTTCGGCTACCGCCTCGATTCGCAGACCCTGACCGACCGTTGCAATGCCTTGACCATGGACCGAGTTGACCTCGATGTTCTCCGCCAATCCCAGGCCCGACAGCACACCGCCCGACCGCACTTTAATCGCATGCGCGGGTGCGTACTGATCTTCGATGGGTTCGTTTCCGGATGGTTCGTGCTCGGCGCCCGCGTCACCGAGCTGTTGATGCAGCGTGCCGCCGAAGGCGACGTTCATTTCCTGAAACCCGCGGCAGATTCCTAACACCGGCACGCCTGCCTCCACCGCCGCGCGCCAGAGTGGAAGCGACACTTTATCCCTGGCAGGGTCGTGCATCATCCCCGGCGGGCTCGGATGGCCGTGGTAGTGATGCGGTTCGATATTGGACGGGCCGCCGGTGAATAGCAGCCCATCGAGACCATCGAGGATTTCCGCCGGGTCCAGCAACTCCGGTAACAACGGCAATATCAATGGCAGCCCCTGGGCGCCGGTCGCGACCGCACGCGAGTATTTGTCGTCATTGATCTGGACGGGATGTTTGTTGATTTTCCATGAACAGGCAGTGACACCAATGATTGGCAGACGAGACATGTGAACCCCCCGATTCACGGCGATATGCCGTTTACCCGTTGGATTGCCCAACGGGCGTGGACGTTCAGTCGAATGCGCAGCGAAAGGCGTTGCCGTTACTGATGCGAGTAGAGCGCCAACGCCTTGGCGAACCCCTGCGCACGAAAGATCGCGCTGCCTTGGCCGAGATCCCCATCGCTGGCCACCAGATACACCTCGTTCGTGCCCGGCTTGAGCGCCATGCTGGTAGAGCGCAGGAAATGCCCGTCTTCACGTCCCGGAATCAGAATCTGCCCGATGGGCTGACCGTTTGGGTTAAGCACCAGCACCCGTCCCTGACTGTACATGGCCACATACAGATTGCCGTCTTCATCGACGCGCATCGAGTCGGGTGAAGGACCGTTGAAGCGATAGACGACGGCTTCGCCAAAGGGGGCGATGGTCTGCGCATCCTTGAGCTCGATGCGGTGCAGCAGGCCCGTGGCGAATTCGGTGACCCACAACGTCTTGCCGTCGGGCGAAAGCGCAATCCCGTTGGCGATCGCCAGCTTGGGCAGGATCGGAACGATGGTGTCGCCGCCGGGCGCCACGTAGTAGACACCGCCACTGGGCTCGGTCGAGGTGCCTTTGAAATCGGTGAAGTAGAAACCACCCGCATTGTCGAAAACGAGATCATCGACCAGGTAATTTTTATCGCCGGCAATGATCACTTGCTTGCCGGAACCGTCGGCGTTGTAGGCAGTGAGGTTGCCGGTGTCCTTGAAGTTGCCCAGGCCCGCGACAAACAGACGGCCGTCCTTATGAATGGCCAGACCTGCCGAGCCCAACTCGTTTTTTGGCACGACAACGCGGAGCTTTTTCTGCGAGTCGAGCTTGAGCACCTGGCCACCGAACACCTCTACGAAGAACAGGTTGCCGTCGCGGTCGAACGACGGTCCTTCAAGTTGCAGTCCCTTGTCCGACACCTTGAACCACGGCTGCGCGGTGACGGTGGGCAGGTTTTTTTCAGGCGCTGGGATGGCCTGCAACTGCGGCCCCTCCTTGGTGTAGGCCAAGGTGGGAATCGGCGTTTGTGCCTGGACGAGGGTGGCACTCGAGGTCAACACGAACAGCATGGGAATGAGCGTTTTCTTCTGCACAGTAATCACCTGCTTTTTATTATGTTTGCAAAACCTCAAGCGCCCAACAGTGCAGCCAGCGCCGGCACCGTGAGCACGGCGGTGTAATAGCCCATGAATTGCACACCGATGTTGAAACCCAAAAAGCGTGACAGGAACCCGCCCAGCAAGCCGACGGTGACAATGACCGAGAGGCCCAGCAAGCCACCTTCCCAGATGCCGATCACCAGGATCAGGCCGACAAAGGTTGCGATCACCGCTTCATGGCTGATCTTGCGCGAGACAAACGCCGCCGCCCGGTGCGCGTAGTTCATGGTGAAGGGGTAGGCGACCAGGATTGCCACGATCACCGCCAACATGCCATAGCCGAAGAATTCCCAGGTGCTGAGCAGCGAGTGCAGGTTGTTCACTTGCCCCGTGGCTGAGTCCACAGTGAAGCGCGGGGGCGCATTGAACAGCGGCGCGGCGGGGCCCGCAGCCACCGGGCTCAAGGGCAGGCCAAAGGCAATCAGCGGGATCAGGGCTTCGGCAATGTAGGTGGATTCGGTAACGCCGTTGCGCGCGGTGATCACGGTGGTCAAGCGGTGGTAGACATGCTTGACGCGAGCACCCACCACTTCACCCATGATCACGGTCATGGCCACCGGGCTGAAGACGAAGGTCGCACTGGACACCGCAGCGGTAGCGGCAGTCCACAGGCTCTGTTTGCGATCCAGGACTTTGAGCGGGTTGGGAAAGAAGCCGCCCCAGCTCTTCACGTCAGGCGCCAGGGAAAAGCTGCGCACCGACTCACGACGCATGTTCGCTCGTTCGGCCGGCGCCATCATGGAAAAGAGCGCCGCGATCAAGGGGCCGATGGCGATACCGAGGAAATAACTGACGCTGAGCTTGACCCCATACTGTGCGGTGATGCTCTGCAAACCCACGATGATCATTACGAACGGGATCAACGCCAACACGGCTGCCAGGCGGCCCTTGGAGAACCAGGCAATGGCAATGGCTGCGGCCAGAAATACCCAGGGCGCCGCGTATTTGATCATGTCGCCGAACGGCGCAAGCATCACCGCGAACAACACGGCCATGGGCACCGCGATCAATGCGGCAATGACTGCACCGGAAATCATCTTGCGCAAGGCAATGTGTGGCACACCGAGGTTGCGCAGGAAGTTGGCTTCACGCATCAAGGGCGTCGCCATGGTGTCGCCCGGTATGCCCAGCAACGCCGTCGGCACCGCGTGGGTCATGTGCTTGGCCACGGCCCCCGCCAGGAAGAATGTCAGCACGCCCGGCGCGGGCACGCCCAGTAATACCACCAGCAAGGTCAAAGGGGCGAGGGTGGTGGTTTCGTCGCTGCCGGAAATCAGGCCGATGCCGGCGAAGATCACGGCACCGAGAAGGCCCATGCCCAGAGCGATGAGGACTTGATCCAACAGGGCCGGCATCATGGCTGGCCTCCATTGATCGCCACGGCCGCACGTTCGGTGACCGCAGGCTTGTCGCTGGCTCGGTCAGGCGCCGCTAACGTTCTTTCGTGCTCGGCGAACAGCTCGTAAAGGTCCATTTCGCGAAGCTCGGCGACCGTTTCCGGTGGCAGATCGCAGAGGCGCCCCAGATCGCCGAACTCGCTCTGCAATTCCTTCAGTACTTCAGCGCGCCAGGCGGGATCGGCTTGCTCCTCCACCACATGGCGCTTGGGCTTGAACAGCGCCGCACTGATGGCACCACCGGCCAGGCAGCCGACGATGCCCACCAGCATCGCGTAGGCGCGGGCCATCTGCGCCGAGGCGACCCAATGGGCCAGCACTTGTTGGGCGACGAAAAATGCGCCAAGGCTGACGATCGCGCCAATCGCGATGGAGTAGATCAGGTGACGACTGTCTACGGTGTCGCCCCAGACTTCGTACAATTGAGGTTTCAACAGAGTTCTCCCACGGCCCTAAGGGCTTTTATTGTTATGCACGTAGAGATGTGACGCGCGTCCGGCTTCCTGTCAATCGCCAACCCCGTGCAAGCCGCCCCGAGCGCCGACTTCGGCCAATCGCACGTTCTCTTCAGGCCCGGTCATCAGAGGGCGCGCTTTTGCTTGAGCAGTTGCTCGGCGTGATCGGCACGCACGTCCCGCGCCTCGACCATCTGCTTGACCAGCCAAGTGACTTCCTCGCCGCGAGCGCCCGCGGACAAGGCGATGTTTCGAGCGTGAAGCGCCATGTGGCCGCGCTGGATACCTTCGGTAGACAAGGCCCGCAGCGCACCAAGGTTTTGCGCCAGGCCGACGGCCACGGCAATTTCCGCGAGTTCCTGGGCCGTCTTGACGCCCAGGATGCGCAGTGACAGTTGCGCGAGCGGATGGGTTTTCGTCGCACCGCCCACCAGTCCCACAGGCATGGGCATTTCGAGGGTACCGACCAGATGGCCGTTGCTGTCTTTTTCCCAGGTCGTCAGCGAACCGTAGTGACCGTCGCGACAGGCGTAGGCGTGTGCGCCGGCTTCCACCGCGCGCCAGTCATTGCCGGTGGCCACAATCAGCGGGTCGATGCCGTTCATGATGCCCTTGTTGTGAGTGGCAGCACGGTAGGGGTCGATGGCGGCAAAGTTGTAGGCATCGAGAATACCTTCGATCACGTCTTCGCCCGGGTATTCGCGGGTGGTCAACAACTCGGGCGCAATGCGCACCTGGGCACGGGCCAGGCGCAGGTCGGCCAGGTTCGAGAGAATCCGCAGGCGCACCTTGCCGCCAGTGATCTCTTCCATCAGCGGAGCCACGGCCTCGGCCATGGTGTTGACCGTGTTGGCACCCATGGCATCGCGCACGTCGACAATCAGGTGCGCCACCAGCATCGGGCCCCTGGGGCTGTGGGGGAAAGTGTGGACCTCGACGTCCCGGCAACCGCCGCCCAGCTTGTTGAGCAACTGGTCCTTGCGGTTGGCCAGTTCGATGATTTCTTCCTTGCGACGCATCAGGCTCAGGCGGGCGTTGTACGGGTCGGCAATGTCGACGATCTGCACCTGGGCGCGCATCAGCGGCAGGCTGCTGGAAGTCATGAAGCCACCGGCATCGCGCGCCAGTTTGGCCATGAAGGACGCCGCTGCGACCACCGAAGGTTCCTCGACCACCAGCGGCACGATGACATCGCGGCCATTGATTTGGAAGTTACTGGCAACCGCGTAGGGCAGTTCAAATGTGCCAAGCACGTTCTCGATCATGCCATCGGCAATGTCCAGCCCCAAGGCGCCGGCATCACGCAGCAAGGCCACGTCGTCGGTGGGTAACGCGAGCACTTGTTGCAAGTGTTCAAGGCGCTGCGCAGGCGAGAGGCTGCGAAAATTCGGAAGGCGCGAATCGATACTCATGGATGATCCTGTAACGTTATTGTTTTCGAGTGAAACCACCCTAATGCGCTCTGTGCCTGCAAAGAAGGTACAGTTTGGACGGACAGTACCTAAGCTGTACCCTTGCGCATACATTCACTCGGGACGATGAATCATGGTGCGACTGACACTGGCCCAGCAGTTGACCGCCACACTGGTCGAGCAAATCGAGAACGGCACCTACCGCGAAGGCGACCGCCTGCCTTCGCTGCGCGAGTGCATGCGCTTGCTGGGCCATTCCAAGAACACCGTGATTAATGCCTACGAGGCGCTGGCGTCGCAAGGCCTGGTTGAGGCGCGCCACGGCCAGGGTTTTTTCGTCAGGCAAGGTGCGTCCATTCATCCCGAGCCGGAAGAACCGCCACCCTATGCCCGGGCCATGGACACCATCTGGTTGATGCGTCAGCAATTCGTTCGCGAGCCGGGGCACTCGCCATTGGGGGAGGGCTTTCCACCGGTCGACTGGTTGATGGACATGCGGCTGGATAAGTTCACCCGGCAGATCATGCGCACGGGTGTGTCCACGCTTTTTCGCTACGGCAATCGGTTGGGCAATGCCGGTCTTCGCCAACATCTGGTGCAAAAGCTGGCGAGCTACTCGATCACCGCCAATCCAAGACAAATCGTCACCACGCACGGCGCCAACCATGCGCTGGATCTGATCATCCGTCGTTTCATCGGTTTTGGTGACAGCGTTTTGGTCGAGGACCCCGGTTATTACCCACTGTTTGGCAAATTGCAGTTGCAAGGCGCGCGCATGCTTGCCGTGCCAAGGCTGGCGGACGGCCCGGATATCGACGTGCTGGAGCGTTTGCTGCAAGAGCACAGGCCCAAGTTGTTCTTCATCCAGTCCGTGGGGCATAACCCGACGGGCTCCGACATTTCACCGAGCAAGGCGCATCGCCTGGTGCAACTGGCGGAGCAATACAACTTCATCCTGGTGGACGACGATGCGCTCGGCGATTTCAAATCGGCGTCGGCGATCAAGGTGTCCGCACTGGATCAACTCAAGCGCTCACTGTACGTCGGCAGTTTCTCCAAATCGGTGTCGGCGGCGCTGCGGGTTGGGTTCATTGCCGGCAGCAAGGACGTAATCGATGAGTTGGGCGACGTAAAAATGCTGCTCCACACCAGCACCTCGGAGTTCTGCGAGCGCACGGTGGATGTGATCCTGGGCGAAGGGCACTTCTTGCGGCACCTGGTGAGGTTGCAGGAACGGCTGCGGACAGCGACGGCCGCCGGCTTGCGGATGCTCGACGAGATCGGCGCCGAAGTGTTCTCGCGACCGGAGCAAAGCCTTTATCTCTGGGCCAGATTCGCCCACGTGGATGATGCTCGTGAGCTGACCCGCGAACTGCTGCCAAGGGGCTTCATGATTGCTCCTGGGCATATCTTTTCCCCCGAGCAATCGCGCATCAGCCCCTGGACGCGTTTGAACGTGGCGTATCTGAATGATCCGTTGCTCAAGGCGGTATTGAAGCGCCCCAACCGTGGGCGCGAGCCTGCTCGCGATGAGTTTCAAAGGTGATGAGGGCCGCCTGGACGCCCCCGACACGTAAACCACTCCCCGACTTTTCCCGACTCAACTAGACTTGCGGCCAAAGTACATCTGCCGCGGCCAGTGAGACACCATGATTGCCCATACACCTACACTTTTTGCCTGCGTTGCCCTGGTCGCGACGATCATGGCGTTCTGTTTGATCCTGGTCGGCCAGTTCAACCGGCGTGACGGCTTGCTCACCATCGGCTCGGGCCTGTTGGCGCATGCCCTGGCCTATGTCGGTTACACCCTCTACGGGCATGCGCCGTTGTGGTTTACCTACGGCGCCGCCAACACCTTGCTGTCGGTGGCACTGGCGTTTTATGGGGCCAGCCTGTTCCGCATTGTCGAGTTGCCGGTGCCCTGGTGGCGGGTGTTCGCGCCGATGCTGTTGATGCTGGGGTCGATGATCAGTCTGATCGACACCCTGGAACCGCGCATGCTCGCGGCTACCATCGTGCTAATGGCGCAATGCACATTGATCATCTATTGGACGCTGCGCTACATACCCAAACAGGGAAGGGCGCGCATGCTGTTGATCATTGGCTCCAGCATCAGCCTGATCGGCCTGGGCATGCGGGTGGTGGCCATTCTCGGCGGCGGCGCTGCCGAGATGCGCTACGACATCAGCAACCTCAAGCAGACCATCTCGGTCAGTATCGGCACTTTTACCGCGATGATGATTTCCCTGGGCCTGGTGCTGCTGGCCAAGGAGCGCAGCGAATCGTTACTGCAACGCCTGGCCTTGCGCGATGTGCTGACCGGCATTCTCAATCGCCGCGCCATTCTGGAACAGTTTGCGAAGGAGCTCGAACGGGCGCGCCGAGACAACTCGTACCTGGCGGTGGCCATGGTCGACATCGATCATTTCAAGCAGATCAATGACGTGCACGGCCATCTGGCGGGCGATGAAGTGATTTGTCATTGCGTCAACCATCTCACCCGACGGCTGCGTCAATCGGACAGCATCGGTCGATATGGCGGCGAGGAATTCCTGCTGTTGTTGCCCGGCACCAGCCCCGATGGCGCCGTGGCGGTGCTCGATGATGTGCGTGCTTCGCTGGTTGAGTCACCGGCGCAGTATGATGAGTCGCCTATTGAGCTGCGTATCAGCATTGGCGTTTGTTGTGTCGTACCCGAGGTGGGCGACACCACCGCCAGCCTGCTGGCCAGGGCGGATGCAGCATTGTACGAGGCCAAGGGCATGGGCCGTAATACATTGCGACTGTCTCCACCGAGACCCCGGCCGAGTGATGCGGTGACCGGCGATGTTTCAGAATCAATGGGCGGGTGAATGCCTCGCTCTGCTCGACACCAACAGGGAGTTCGCAACATGACCGAAGATCAAAAAGTAAAAGGCCCGGCGTCCTACTTTCCATCGATTGAACAGAAATACGGGCAGCCCGTCAGCCACTGGTTGAGCCTGCTCGCCACGATCAACGACAAGAAACACATGGAAATGGTCACCTGGCTCAAGAACGAACATGCGATGGGCCACGGTCATGCCAATGCCTTGGTTGCGTACTATCTGGCGAGCGCTAAATAATCAGCGCAGGATGCCCTGACACCCAGGGTAGGTCATACCCATGGCACAAGGATCGTTCGATGCCGCTGCGCTTTCATAAAATGCACGCCAATGGCGATGACTTCGTGGTGGTGGATGCACGAAACGCCAGCAATCCAGTGACCAGTGAACTGGCCCGTCAGTTGGGAGACCGTAATCGCGGCATCGGCTTCAATCAATTGGCGGTGGTGCTCGATTGCGACGATGCCGATGCACGCGTGATCTTCTGGAACGCCGATGGTTCGGCCCTGGACGTATGCGGCAGTGCGACACGCGGTGTTGCAGATCGCTTGATGCTTGAGGTCAATGGTACCTCGGTGACGCTGCGAACCAATCGTGGCTTGCTCACCTGCAAGCGGATGACGGCCGAGACGATTTCGGTGGAGATGGGGCAGCCATTGTTTGATTGGTCTGAGATCCCGTTGGCCCGGGAGCTGGATTCGTCTGTGCTGCCACTGCCTGGTGATCCCGCCGCATGCAGCATGGGCAATCCGCACTGTACCTATTTCGTCGAGGACCTGAGCGCGGTGGACCTCGCCACAACGGGACCGCTCATCGAGGCCCATCCGCTGTTTCCTCTCAAGACCAACGTGCACTTTGTCCAGGTCATCGATCGCACGCACATCAGGTTGCGCATCTGGGAGCGCGGGGGTGGCATTCCGCTCGGGTCCGGTTCCTGCTGTTGTGGCGCGGTGGTCAACGGTATTCGGCGGGGTTTGCTGGATCCTGGCGTTGAGGTCGAATGCGATGGCGGGACCGTGACCGTCAATTGGGACGGCAACGGCCCGGTGTTTCTCAGTGGGCCGGTAGAAGCGACGTACTCGGGAACGCTGGCGGACAAACGCTGATCAGATGGCCCACTTCAGGTATCAAGAGGCCTCAGCGGGTTGCGCCGACAGCGGTAGACCGAACAGCTTGTCGAACACCAGGTTGAACGTGAAGGTGTACACCAGGAAAAACAACATCAAACCCACGTTCAACGCTAATGCCTCCAGCAGCGCAACGTGCAGGAAGTAGGCGAACAGCGGAACCAGCACGCCGAGCAGGCCAATCTCGAATCCTGTCGCATGCAGCACTCGGCGCCATAGCGTGCGGGTGCGGTCGACACGTCGAGCTTCCCAATATTCAAACACTGTGTTCCAGCAGTAATTCCAGAGCATGGCAACGGTCGAGCTGGCGATTGCCAGTCCTGTGGAAAGCTGAGTGTCATGGCCTAGTGCGGTGAGGATCAAGGTATTGAATGCGACGGCGATCAATTCGAAAGATGTCACGAAAACCAACTTGCGTTTGACGCCTTGCATGTCCAATGCCCCGTACTGCGAATGTGTGTGACCGCCTACTATGGCGAAAAACTGACCCTTCGGCCAGTTTTGTCGGATACATGTTGGTACAGATGACGCGAGAAAGTCAGCGAGCCCCGGATAGACTGGAGAGGGTTCGGTATTTCAACCTGATCTCACCGCCAGTTTTCCTGTTGCCGACAAACAGTAGTTGTCAAAAAACACAACTGGCGTAGCATCGTAACCATGACAAGGATGCCCATGGACATACTCACACCATCACGTTTCGACGACGCCGGGGTTGCGCACCCTAACGACAAGGCAGGCCTGGACCGCTGCCTACGTCTTTTGAAGGTGGCCCGACCAGAACAGTTCGCGGACCTGCAAAGGGTTTTCGGTACGCACAACGTTGACCTGTTCAAGCCCAGAGCTGCACACAATTGGGTGGTGATTGATGTAGGTGGCAATAACCTTCGGCTGATCGGCGGAGTCAATTACATCCGGCAAAAGTTTTACGTCAAACACGTCTACACCCATGCCGAGTACGACGTTGCCAACGCCTGGTATGCAAGAAACAAAGGGACAAAACGATGAACACCAGCCCAAACGATTTTCAAACCATGATTGCAACGCTTGGCGAGTTGCATGCGGTCATGGAGCGCCTGCGCGGTGAGTTCGTGCACGGCATCAAGACGCCGGCCGATTATGAGCGCGCGACCTGGTTGCTCGATGAGCTCACCGATGGCCGCGAACTGAACAAGGTCGAAGAGAAGATTCTCATTGAGCTGGAGGATGAAATGCTGGCCTACCAGCGCGACTCCGAACAGTTTCGTGAATCCAGCGCGGCATTCGAGGCCACTTGCACACCTGTGCAGTTGATCAGGGATCTGATGCAGACCCTCGGGCTCACCGGTTCGGACCTTCCGGAAATCGGCGATAAAACCGCGGTGTCCAAGGTGCTCAGCGGGGACCGGCCAATCAGTCACAAGATGGCCTATGCGCTGGCAGAGCGATTTGCAATGGAGCCAGGCGCATTCGTGTCACCGGTCGCGGGGAAGACGCGGAAAAAGCCAACCTGGCTGATGCCGATAAGACACCGGTTTCTTATCGCTCGCGGGACAAGGTGGCGTTGGTGGAGTGCGCATTGGAAGCGACTGGAGAATACAAATCCGTGGGTTCCAAGGCAGACCCAGCGAAGGGCTAGCGCAATGGCGGGCCCTTCGCTGATGCATCACTGATTGCGAGTCACCCGCCAGACCGTGTTGGAGAGATCATCGGCGATGATCAATGCACCTCGCGGATCGACCGTCACACCCACAGGCCGGCCACGGGTTTTGCCGTCATCACCGCGGAAGCCTGTGGCAAAGTCGATGGGTTCGCCCGTGGCTTTACCGTTGCTGAAAGGCACGAAAATCACTTTGTAGCCCACCGGGTTATCCCGGTTCCAGCTGCCGTGCTCACCGACAAACACACCGTCGGCGAATCGCTCACCCATTGCGGCCGTCGAGAAGTCGACTCCCAGCGCCGCCACGTGCGAACCCAGGCTGTAATCCGGTTTGATCGCCGAAGCAACCTTTTTGGGATCCTGGGGCCGCGCCCGCGTATCCACATTCTGGCCCCAGTAGCTGTAAGGCCAACCGTAGAATGCCCCTTCCTTGACGGAGGTGAGGTAGTCCGGCACCAGGTCGGGCCCCAGTTCATCCCGCTCGTTGACCACTGCCCAGAGCGTTCCGGTGCCGGGCTGGATCTTCAGCGCCGTAGGGTTGCGCAGGCCGGTTGCATACGGCTTGTGCGCGCCGGTTTGGGCGTCGATTTGCCAGACCATCGCCCGATCCACTTCGACCTCCATGCCGCGCTCGGTGATGTTGCTGTTGGAGCCGATGCCCACGTAAAGCGAGCGCCCGTCCTCGCTGATGGCCAGCGATTTGGTCCAGTGGTGATTGATCGCCGAAGGCAGCTCGGTGATTTTTGCAGGCATCCCGCTGGCCTTCTTCTGCCCCTCGGTATAGTCGAAGCGCACCAGTGCATCCTGATTGGCGACGTAGATTTTGCCATCCGCGTACGCCAGTCCGTAAGGCGCATTGAGGTGCTCGGCGAACACCGTTTGCAGCTCGTATTTGCCATCTCCATCCGCGTCGCGAAGCAAGGTCAGGCGGTTACCTCCCTTGACCTTGGTGTTGCCCTGGGCCTTGATGTAGCTGGCGATGACGTCCTTGGGCTTGAGCTTGGCCGCGTTGCCGCCCCGTCCTTCGGCCACCAGGATATCGCCGTTGGGCAGCACCAGCGTCTGGCGCGGAATTTTCAAGTCTTGGGCAATGGCAGTGACACTGAAACCTTCGGGAACCGTGGGCTTCTGATTACCCCAGGCCGCGGGTTCGGCGATTTTCATACTGGGCAACAGGCTGCGCTGCGGTTCCGGCATCTGAGGTTCAGGGCCACGAGCCTGAGGGCTGTCAGCTTCTCCACCGCAAGCGCTCAGGAGCATCGCCAGGGTCAGGGTGGCTACGGGGAAAACAGGCTTCATCGTGCACCTCCTGACCGCAAGTTGGTAAGGCCGATCCACGCCGAGGCGCCGCTCAGCACGGCAACGATGACCGACAGGATCAGGCCCGAAGGCATGACGGCCCACGCATCCTTGGCGTGCTCGAAGGCGTTGACCAGCCCCAGTACCCAAGTGATCAGCAGGAGCAGGAAATACAGTGCAGGCCGGCCGGCTTTCGGTTGGGCCCGCAGTAGATTGGTCAGGGCAAACAGCAACGCTAGCCCACAGAACACCAGGCCCCCGGCAATCAGCCACGAGGCGAAATTGCTCCATTGGATCTGGTAGGTCCTGGCGTAGGCGATATCACTCAACAGCGCCCCGAGAAACAGGGCAACGGTGCCGCCCAGCAGTATCGAATGCAGCGGCCCCGGCGTGATTCGCGCAAGGGGATAGGTGGTGTCGGTCACGGCAAATCCTCATCGTTTATCGACCCTTTACGGATGCCCAGCGCCAGGCACTGATCCATCAGGTTCGCGCTGACTGCGCGCAGTAAAGGTGATCACGATGAAGGGGGCGAAGTTCAAAGAAATACCTGGCAGACCTGATCTCGCAGACCCAGGCAAGGTGACCCGGGCCTGCGAGCGATACGGCCGTCAGGCGTAGTGCGGCAGCCAGAGGGCAATCTGTGGAAACATGATCAACAATGCGATCAACAGCAACAATACGAAACAGAACGGCAGGGCGCCGTACACTACATCGAGGAAGTTGCCCTTGTTGCGGATGCTCTGCACGACGAACAGGTTCATGCCGAACGGCGGGGTAATCTGGCCCATCTCGCACAGGATGATCAGGATCACGCCGAACCACAGTGGATCGAAACCCAGCGCGATAATGACCGGTACCACCAGTGGCGCGGTGGTAATCAGCATGGCCAGGGTGTCCATGAAGCACCCCAGGACAATGTAGAACACGATGATTGCCAGCAGCGTGCCCATCGGCGACATGTTGAGGTCGGTGACGAAACTCACCAGCGTTGAAGTGAGCCCGATGGACGCCAGTACGAAGTTGAGGAAAAACGCCGACAGGGTGATGAACAGGATCATCCCGGTCGTGCGCAGCGTCGACTCGAAAGCCTGGCCCAGGTTCTGCCAGGTGAAGGCACGTCTCCAAAGCCCCAGGGCGAACGCAGCGATCACCCCTAATGCGGCCGACTCGCTGGCGGTAGCAAAGCCGCTGTAGATGGCGCCCACCACCAGCACGAATATCGCCAATGGTGGCAGCAGGTCCCTGATGCTTTCCCGGCGTTCGGCCCAGGTGGCGTGTTCCTTGGTGCCGCCCAGTTCCGGGCGCAAGAGGCAGGCAATCACGATCATCGCCACGAACATCAAACTCAGCAAAATGCCCGGAATGGTGGCGGCCAGGTACAGCTTGGGCACCGAGAGATTAGCGATCAGCGCGAACAGAATCATGTTGATCGACGGCGGAATCAGGATACCCAGAGTGCCGCCAGCGGCGACCGAACCGAGAAAAAGCGGCGCCGGGTAGCCTTTGCGTTCCTGCTCAGGCAGGGCCAGGGTCGAAATGGTCGCGGCGGTTGCCACGCTGGAGCCACTGGTGGCAGAGAACAGGGCCGAGGCGCCGATGTTGGCGTTCATTAAACCCCCTGGCAGCCACGACAGCCATTTTGACACTGCACCGTACATGCGCCCGGCAACGCCTGAGCACACGAGCAGTTCGCCCATCAGGATGTAGAGCGGAATCGCCACCAGCAGGAATTCGGCGCTGGTGCTCCAGGCGATTTCCCCCATGGCGTTGCTCAAGGGCAGAGTGGAAAACAGCTCGGACAGCGACATGCCCAGCAGGCCGACACTGACCGCTGCGGCCACGCTCAAACCCAGCAGCGCCAGGAGGGTGAAGAGGGTAAAGGCGAGCATTCAGTGTTCTCCAGTGGTTGGCGAAGGCGTGAACCCCGGCGCACGGCGGTGGGTTTCCTCCTCGATTTCTTCCTCGACGGAATTGATGCCGATCAGCCCGCTGATCGAAGTCCGCCGGCGCAGGCGGCTCAGGCTGGTGCAAGCCAGCACCACAATGGTCAGGGCGAAAAAGACATAACCTGCGAGCCAGATCGATTGCGGCAGCCACAACGGAATCTGCAGTGGCGTGGTGGAGGTCGAATGGAACTTGAGCGTGGTCCACAGCACCCCGGATGCATGAAACAGCAAGGTCCCGACAAACAATGCCATGCACCCCAGCGCCAGCAGGTCGAGCGCGGCCCGGCTTTTGATGGACAGGCGTGAATAGACGATGTCGACCCGGATGTGCGAACGCTTGAGCAGGGCGACGGGGAACGCCCAGGTGCTGACAATGGCCAGCACATAACCGGCGATTTCGTCGGCACCGCCCATCGATACGCCAATGGTTTTACGCAGGATCAGGTCGACGCCGATCATCAAGGCGGTGCCCATCAGCGCGATACCACCGACCCAGGCACTGAGCCATGCGACGCTGTTCACAAGCCTGATGGCAGAAGATTCAGAGGGTTTCATCAGCGGTGTTCTCCGCAAACGGGGTGGATTCAAAACGCGAGGCCATTGGCCGGCGCTGTCAGGGTGTTTGCAGCTGCACGCCCAGGGTCGCTCCGGCTGTGGCATTCCAACGTTCCACGCACGGTGCACCGCAACGTTTGCCCCAGTCATTGGCGATGGCCAGCACGGCTTCTTGCATCGCCTGCCGTTCGGCGAGCGTCGGCGTGCTGACCTGCATATGTGCGGGGTGATGAATCTGGCAATCGGCTGCGCCGATGTTGCAGGCCAGGGCCGAGCGGTTCTCCCTGGTGGTTTCCTCCCACAACCGGTCTTCCAGTACCCGGGATTGCTGCTCGAGCAGGTGCTGTACCGTTTCTGGCAATGACTGCCAGCGCTTCAGGCCAATGGCATAGAAGCCGATCGACCAGTCCGTTGGCAGGTTATAGAGATGGTTGGCCACGTCGTACCAGCGGGCGGCATTGCCAGAACCGATGCCCGACACCGCGCAGTCGATGACCCCGGTTTGCATGGCGGTCACCACTTCAGCGAATGGCAGCGTCATGGGGGCGCCGCCGAGTGCCTTGACCATGTCGGACATGTTGCGTCCACGCACGCGAACTTTCCGGCCCTTGAGGTCTTGTACCGAGGCGACGGGCTCGCGGCAGAAGAACACCTGCGCCGTATAGGGGACGGTGGCCAACAGCTTGACGCCGTGACGCTCGGCCATGCGCGCGGCGAGCACGGGTTTGAATGCGCTCGATACGCGGTGGGCGGTCTCGATGTCGTCAGCCATGCCGGGCAGGTCGATACCTTCGAAAAACGGGTCGTCGCCGGCGACGAACGCGAAAACGCCCATGCCGATTTCAACGGCCCCGGAACGGATCAAACGCACCATTTCCGGCCCCTTGAGACCGCTTTCGGACAAGCCTCGCAGGCTCGCCGTGAGCTTGCCGCCGGAGTTGTCAGGTAACGTGGTGTTCCAGAACGGCGCTTCAACCGCTCGGTAGGTGTAATTGTGGCTGCCACCACCAATCACGTTGAAGTGAGTCGCTGGCACCGTATCCGCCAGGGCGGTCGGTCCAATCAGGCCACCGAGCACGGCCAGGATCCAGGGCGTTACAGGATGTAGTTTCATGGTAGTCCTGTTATTTTTTTGAAGGGGCTACATGGCAGAAACGAAAGATCGGTGATGCTGTTGTTCAGGACACGCGCTGGATGGCGGCGTCGATGATGGCTCTGGACCCGACCACATCGGGAAATTTCTCGCCGTTTGCAAGCCGGGCGAGTGTGGTTTTTTCCCGCTCCTGAAAGTCGATGGCCTGACGAGCCAGCGTTAATACCTGCCACGGCCTGAGCACCACGATGCCGTTCTCATCAGCGACCACTGCATCACCTGGGTGGATCACGACGCCACCACATTGGACCGTCGTACAAAACTCGCCTTCTTCACCCTTGAGTCGCGTGGTAATCGCACTCGCGCCCCACGACCAGATGGGCACGCCATAAGTGCGCAATTCACCCAGATCGGTGACGTGTCCATCGATGACGATCCCGGCGATGCCGGCCTGTTTCGCGGCGTAGGCCATGGCGCCGCCCATGGCGGCAGTCACCCGTTCGCCACAGCGATCGACGATCAGGAAATCGCCGGGGCGGGCGCAGCCCATGGCGTGATGCAGGATGCCGCCATCGGCACCGGGCATTTTCACCGTGACCGCCGTGCCCACGGCCCTGACATCCTGGAAGTGCGCCTTTATGTCCGTACTCAAAATGCCTTGGGTAATGAAGTGACCAATGGTTGCCGGTTCTGCTGCGAAAAGTACTTCAAGTTCTTCTCGTGGGATTTGTTGTGGTAGTTCTCGAATAATATACATGCCGGTTTTACTTGTTTTGAGGGATGTCTGTTACATTGAGTCCATCCTAACAAGCGCATTTTTAATGCGGTAATAAAAATAAGCGACTCAGCGGCGGGACAATTTTTATCATGAGAATTACCCTGATGCAGATCGAGGCCTTTTATTGGACGGCCCGATTAGGCGGCGTGCACGCGGCCTCTCGACATCTTCATTTGACCCAACCGGCCATTTCCTCGCGTATCCGGGAGATGGAGTCCTTGCTGAGTGTGAAACTGTTCGATCGCAGCAAGCAGCGCATGACCATCACCGCCGATGGCCTGATTGCCCTGCAGCACGCCGAACTGGCGTTGAACAACAGTGTCAAGCTGGAGCAATTTGCGGCCAAGCAGAAACAGAATCGCCGACTGCGCGTGGGCGCCGACGAGTGCTCGGCCATGGTCGGGCTGACGGCGGTAATCGCCGAAATCAAGGCACACTTTCCGGAAATCACCCTGGAAATTACCATTGATGTGGGCGCCGTGCTCAATCGCAAGTTGAATGACCACGAGCTTGATCTGGCGCTGCTGACCAATCCGATGACTCGTGATGATGTCACCGATATCTTCCTGGGGTGGATGACCTTTCAGTGGGTGGCGGCCGCGCACCTGGACATCGAAGGGGATACCTTTCTACCGGAACAGGCGTGCGCTCATCCCATCGTCACGCACTCGGCGCCGTCGACCCTGTATTCGGTGGTGGAGCGCTGGCTGAAGGAAGGTGGCGGAGTGTCCGAAGCCTTTCACTCCAGTAACTCCCTGGCGTTTATCGCCAAGATGATATCGGCCGGTCATGCCATCGGGATTCTCCCCGTTCCATTGATCCGCGATATGTTGGCCGTTGATTTGCTCAAGGTCCTGCCGTGCAATCCCCCGATAGAACCCGCCAGGTTTTGTTTATCTTATTTGACCGAAAGGCCCGATGTTCAACTTGAAGACCTGGTGTCGCTGACACGGGCTACTTTGATGAGACAGAACTTTTTGGTGAGTTGAAGTGCTCGGGTAACAGTAAAGGCCAAATCAGATTAGTTGATTTGGCCTTTAATCTTTAGGGTGATCCAATCACTTTTAGAAGAGGTAGTTATTTACCTTGAACACTTTTTTGAATGGACGAAATGTGTTGTCCCGCCTGATTCAGCCATGACAGGTCACTGCCCATCAGCAACATGTCAGCGCCCATTTGCAATAGGCGACTGGCCGTTTCGGTGTCCGCCGGGAAGCAGGGCACCATGACCTGAATGGAGCGCGCATGGCATTGCTCTATCAGCAGCGCCAGGCGATCCCGGACTTCGGGGTTGCCCAGGCGATAATCCACCGGCAACTGGCGCGACAACGAGTAATCGGCTGGGCCGAAATGCACCGCATCGATACCGTCGACGTCGAGAATCTCGTCGATGTTGTCGAAGAACTCAAAACTCTCGGCCATTGGCACGATAACGCTGCGGGCGTTTTCTGCCTCGGTGTAGCGAGCCCAGTCAAAGCCGGGCCCGGCGTAGTTCGCAGAGCGCACCGAACTGTCGCCACCTCGGCGCCCGAACGGCGGGAATTTGCTGTAGCGCACGATATCGCGCATCTGTGCAGCGTTGTGCACCTGCGGCACGATGACCCCCGAGGCGCCCATTTCCAATGCCTTGCGAATGTCCCATTCAAGGGTGCCGCGCACGCGAACCAGGCCATGGATACCGGCGTAGTGCGCCGACAGCAGCAGCTTTTCCATGTCCTTGTCGACGCCCAGGGCCGTGTGTTCGGCGTCGATGAAGACAAAGTCCAGCCCCCAATTGCCGGCCACTTCGATGGCCATGCCGGAGGTGCTGTAGATGTTCATCCCGAACGTCGGACCATTGGCCATGCGCTCTTTAAGGGTCGTGATCTTGTTATGCATTGCGATTTCCTGAGCAGCGTGATGGGTCGTCTCAGACGCGATAAGTCTCTGGCAGGCGGTCGCGGAAGGGGTGGATTTCGAACACGCCGGGGTCGCGAATCAATGATTTGTTGCGTGCCTTCGCAAGGTCGATCTCCACGCTGAACACGCCGTCCTCCTGTCCTGCGCGCGTCAGGGTCTTGCCCGAGGGTTCGATGATGTGGCTCATGCCGATGAACTGCATGCCGCCGTCCATGTCGTTTCGGTTAGGTGCGACGAAATAGACGATGTTCTCGGCTGCCCGCACGGTGCTGAAAATGTCCGGCAGCATACGTGCCTGCTCGGGCCAGGCGGCAGGGAGTACCACGATGTCGGCGCCTTCCAGGGCCAGCGTGCGGATGACTTCCGGGAAGCGAATTTCGTAGCAGATCGCCAGGCCGATGCGACCGATGTCAGTGTCGAATACCGGGGCAGTCCATTCTTCAGGGCGGTCGGTGAAGCGGTCGCCGATCATGAACGGCAAATGGCGCTTGCGATGCAGGCCGACGATACCGTCAGGGCCGATCAGTGCGGCGGTGTTGAAAACTGACTCGGCGTTCTGCTCGTAAAAACCGACCACCAGATAGATCCCGGTTTCAGCCGTAACCTTGAGCAGGGGCGCGAGTGCGTCGAGGTGGATGGCGCTTTTTTCCAGTTCTTCGCGGCTGTCGAACGCGCCACCGGTCAACAGGCACTCGGCAAATGCGATCAGGCGTGAGCCCTGGCTGGCAGCCTGGCGGGTGAGTTCGGCGACTTTGTCGATGGTTTGCGCCGAGTTACCGGCGACCGGGTGGATCTGTGCGACGGAGATTTTCATGAAGCGAGGTCCTTTGATTGTCAGGCAAGCGTGCGTTTGATGGGGCAGCCAGCGCAGTGCCGGCTGCCGGGATGGCCAGGGCTAATGCGGCTTGTAGTCCACCGCTTCGTAGACTTTCTTCACCAGTTCGGGGTTGATCTGCGCCGCGTATTTGTCGATCACCGGGCGGATCTTCTGCTGGATGCGTGCAATTTCCTCGGTGGGCAGTTCGTTGACTTTCATGCCCGAACTGCCCAGCTCGGCAATCGCCTTGCTGTCAGCCTCGCGGGAAATCCGGCGCTGCTCGAGGCGCACTTCCAGTGCAACCTCCTTGAGCAACGCCTTCTCGTCATCATTGAGCTTGTCCCAGAAGGGTTTGCTGATCAGGACGATTTGCGGGTTGTAGTTGTGGTGCGTCAGGCTCAGGTATTTCTGCACTTCGTTGAATTTCGAGGCGAGGATCAGGGCGGCCGGGTTTTCCTGGCCATCCACGGTGCCGGTCTCCAGGGCCGTATGCACTTCAGTGAAGGGCAGGGGCGTTGGGTTGGCGCCCAGCGCCGACCAGACATCGAGGAACAACGGCGACTGTTGCGCGCGGATCTTCAACCCGACGATGTCTTCCATCTTTTCGACCGGGCGCACGTTATTGGTCAGGTTGCGCACACCCAGTTCCCAAAACGCCAGGCCCACCAGCTTCTTCTCCGGCAACTGGTCCGTCAGCATCTTGCCAACCTCGCCATCGAGCATGGCATCGACCTTCGCGGTGTCGGTGTAGATGAAGGGGAAGTCGAGAATGCCGAAGTCGGTCACATGATTGATCATCAGTCCGGCGTTCCAGGTCATCATCTCCACCACACCACCCTGCAGGGACGACAGTACCTGTACGTCGCCGCCGAGCACGCCGTTGGGAAAGGTCCGAACCTTGATCTTGCCGCCGCTGCGCTCGTCGATCTTCTTGGCAAACAGTTCCATGCCAATGGCGGGGGGAGTGCCCTTGGGGCTGGTGGCTGCGAACTTGATGGTGTGGCTGTTGTACTCGGCGGCGAAGCTCATGCTGCTGGCCAGCAGCAGGGCGGCCAGTGCGCTCAAATGTGTTTTCATGGTCATTCCTGTTTCTTGTTGGATTTTTAGTGGGCGAACCATTGCGCTGGAACGGTGACCAGATCGGGGAACATCACCAGCAGGAACAGCACAATGATTTCCGCAATCAGGAACGGGAAAGTCCCCTTGAGCAGCGCTTCGTAACGCATGTTGCCGATGCCGCACACGACGTTGAGCACCGTGCCTACGGGCGGTGTGATCAGGCCGATGGAGCAATTGATCATGAACAGCACACCGAAGTAGATCGGGTCGATGTTGGCGGCGGTGACCACGGGCACGAGGATCGGCGCCAGCAGCAGGATGGTCGGCGTCAGATCCATGACCATGGAGATCGCCAGGATCAGTAGCATCAAAACAACGATCAGCAGTTTCGGGTTGTCCATGACCGGCTGGATGAGGTCGATGATCTGTCCCGGGATATCGGCGATGGTGATCATCCAGGCAGGAATCGAGGCCGCCGCGACCAGGAACATCACGGCCGCGGTGGTCTTGCCGGCGCGCAGCAACAGCTCACCCAGGGACTTGAGGCTCAGTTCACGGTAGATCAGCGACGACACCAGCAACGCATACACACTCGCCACAGCGCCGGCTTCGGTCGGAGTCACCACGCCAAAGCGCAGGCCAGCGACGATAATCACCGGCAGCATCAGCGCCCAGGTGCTGTCGACGAAAGCTTTCATGCGCTCCTTGCCGGATGCCTTGGGGCTCAGTTGCACATCGTTGTCGCGACGTGACACCAGCCACCAGGCGACTACCAGCGCCAAGGCAATCATCAGTCCTGGAGCAATGCCAGCCAGGAACAGCTTGGTGATCGACAGGCCCGAGGCGACGCCCAGGACCACAAAGCCGATGCTCGGCGGAATGATCGAACCCAGCACCGAGACCGACGCGATCAGGCCACCGGAACGGTTGCGGTTGTAGCCGGCGATCACCATCATCGGCAGCAGCAGCGCGGTCAGTGACGCGGCATCGGCCAGAGCCGAACCCGACAGGCTGGAAAGCAGCACGCCGGCAACGATGGTGACGTAGCCCAGGCCGCCGCGCAGGTGACCGACCAGGGAAATCGCCAGGTTGATGATGCGCTTGGACAGACCGCCGCTGTTCATGACCTCGCCAGCGATGATGAACAGTGGAATGGCCAGCAACGGAAAGCTGCCTGCCGAGTTGACGATGTTCTGCGCGATGATCTGGCCATCGAACAAACCGAGCAGTCCCATCAGGGCCACGCCGCAGAGGATCAATGCATAGGCGATCGGTACGCCGATGAGAATGGCGGCCATGAGCACGCCGACGAATAGGCCCAGTGCCATTATTTGAATACCCCGTGTGCGTTTTCAGGCGCTGGCTCAGCGGCTGGCGTGATCAGGTGCTTGCCCAGTTGGGCGCACAGCAAAACGGTACTCAATATCGCGAACACCAGACCGGCACCGTAGAACAGCGCCATGGAGACGCCGGTGGACGGGGCACCCACATGCAGGTTGATCAGGGTTTGTTTCCAACTGCCTTCGAGGAACAGCCAAGTGGCGTAGAGCATCGCCAGGTAGGCCAGGGTCATCAGGTGTTTGGCCACCTTGGCCGAGACCCGGCTGGTCAGGATATCGACACCGATGTGGCCGTTCTCGTGCAGCATGAGTTGCGAACCGGCAAAGACCAGCCAGACGAACGCCAGCCTGGAAATCTCCTCGCTGAAGAACAGCCCGGAATTGAAGCCATAACGCAAAACGACGTTGGCGAAGATCAGCACGGTAATGCAAACCAGACACGCCACAATCAGTGTTTTAAGTCCGAGGAAATACAGTCTGAGGAGTTCTTTCATGGCACTTGCACTCCATTGAAGTTGGGGAGGGCGAGCAAGTAAGTCGTTGGCGGGACAGGGTCGTGGACCCTAAGTAAACGCGTGCCGATAAAGTGAGGACGATGCATGAGAAAGACCACCTTTTATTATTAGTTATACGTCGTCGTATGACCTGAGTTGAGTTTTTCTTTTTGCCCTGATGATGTCAACGCAATAGGGCTGGATGGCTGAGTCAATGTTTTTATTAAGGGGATAACGGAATTTAATCAACGTGGTTAAACGGTTGCCGGAGGAGGGTCGAGGAGGCTTCTTCAGTTATTAGGGGATTGTTTTAAGTGCAGTTGTATGATGTCGTATAAATTCAATTGCTTCTCCCATGACAATAACAAGGTGATAACAAGATGACCCCTTCCGAGCTTCAATCTGTCCTGTCCTCCGGGCTGCTGTCTTTCCCGCTGACCGACTTCGATCAGCAGGGCGACTTCAATGCGGCGGGTTATGCGCGGCGTCTGGAATGGCTGGCGCCCTACGGCACCAGCGCGCTGTTTGCGGCGGGCGGAACCGGTGAGTTTTTCTCTTGCCGCCAGCGAATACCGTTCGGTGATCAAGACGGCTGTCGATACCTGCGCCGGCAGCATGCCGATCCTCGCCGGCGTCGGCGGCTCGACCCGTCAGGCAATCGAATATGCGCAAGAAGCGGAGCGCCTGGGCGCCAAAGGCTTGCTGTTGTTGCCTCACTACTTGACCGAGGCGAGCCAGGAGGGTGTGGCGGCACACGTCGAGGCCGTGTGCAAATCGGTCAAGATTGGTGTGGTGGTCTACAACCGCAACGTCTGCCGGCTGACCGCGCCATTGCTCGAACAATTGGCCGAGCGCTGCGAGAACCTGATCGGGTACAAGGACGGTTTGGGGGATGTCGAGTTGATGGTGTCGATCCGCCGTCGACTGGGTGATCGGTTCTCGTACCTGGGCGGCCTGCCGACCGCAGAAGTGTACGCCGCCGCGTACAAGGCGCTAGGCGTACCGGTTTACTCGTCAGCGGTGTTCAACTTCGTGCCGCAACTGGCGACCAATTTCTATCAGGCGATTGCCCGGGAAGACCACACAGCGGTCGGCAAAATGATTGACGATTTTTTCCTGCCTTATCTGGACATCCGCAACCGCAAGGCGGGGTACGCTGTCAGCATCGTCAAGGCCGGGGCAAAGATCGTTGGGCATGACGCCGGACCGGTTCGTACGCCGTTGACCGACCTGACGGGTGAAGAGTACGAAATGTTGGCTGCGTTGATTGAAAAGCATGGCAAATAACGGCCGCCCATGACTGGCAAGCGTCATGGATAGGCTGTGCCACGCCCCGCCAAAGCGATGCTCTGGCGGGGCGTTTTTCGTTACGATGCTGCGCTCATGGAGCGGGGTGATGTCAAGCGCCTGGCAATCTCCCCAAGCGATTCACTTCACACCATCAACCGCTGCCGGCAGCGTGAATTTGAACAAGGCTCCCTGGCCAAGCACACTCTCGGCCACGATGCGCCCACCGTGGGCCTCGACAATCCCCTGCGAGATATACAGACCCAATCCAGTGCCCGTTGGATTGCCTTCCTTCATCGTCCAGTAGCGGTCGAACACATGAGGCAGATGCTCCGCAGGTATGCCTTCACCGCTGTCGCGCACGGTGAAGACGATTTCACCGCCGCACGATTCGGCGTGCACGCCTACCGTGCCCAGGCGCGGGGTGAACTTGATCGCGTTGCTGACCAGGTTCGACAGCACCTGGAACAAGCGCTCAGGGTCCGCCTGGATGCGCAGCTCGGGATCAGCCTCGAAGGAAATGCTGATGTCCTTGTCCAGTGCCAGAGGGGCGAGCAGCGCTTGAGCTTCCTCGAACATCTGGGCGACATCGAGCTTTTGCGGCGTGATCGTATAGCGTCCCGCGTCGATCTTGGAGGTGTCGAGCAGGTCCTCGAGCAGCGTATTCATCCGCCCGGCGGCTTGTTGCATGGTGTCGATTGCGGTGGAAATGCGCCGCGAGGTGTGCGGGCCATCGGAGCTGAAGGTCTTTTGCATCATGCCGCATAGCATGGAAATGACGGTCATCGGATTGCGCAAGTCGTGGGACACCACGGCCACCAGTTCGTCGCGGGCGCGCACGGCTTCCTGCTCTCGACGCACCTGGCGAGCCAGGTCATTTTCCAGCGCCGAGCGGCGCAGGTCGTTGGCCGCGTAGAGGTCGCCGTGGCTCCACTTGGTGGAAATCCCGGCCATTTCGACTTTCCAGATTTCGAACGAGGTGCGCGGTCGCAGTCGCAGACCCGCGTTGGAGTTCTCAAGATCCAGCGGCTTTCGTGGGTCGCCGCTCCATTGGATGTTCTCTTTGACTTCCGGACGGAACCACATCACGCCATTGTCGACAGGTTTGGGCAGGCTCATGGCAAGCACACCGCTGGCCACTTGCTGATATTGCGCGGCGGGTGGGTAGACACTGGCCAGGTGATGACTGGCGAACACCGGTTTGCCACTCTCCTGCAACCATTTGTGCAACGCGCGGATTTCGTCGGGCTCCGGGCAACTGCCGTACCGGTGCAGTTGCTTGTCCTCGATGATGGCGATGCCACCCGCCCGGGCCAGCGCCATCAGTACTTGGGGTTGTTGGGCCAGGCCGTCGAAGACATTCTCTGGTGAGTCGATCATTGCCTGATTGAGCAACGCCAGCGACTCGAGCTTCTCATCACGCTGGCGGCTCAGTTCCAGCGCCTCCATCGCGTTGATCTGCAGCGACAGCACCTGGCCGATGGTCTGGCAGGCCGTGCGCAACTCGTGCGGGACATGCAATGGCTGGCGGTTGCCGCAACTGATCAGGCCCCACAGTTGGTCACCACGCATCAGGGAAATGCTCATCGATGACAGCACCCCCATGTTCTTCATGTACTGGCAGTGAATGGGCGAGACGCTGCGCAGGGTCGCGAAACTCAGGTCCAGCGGAGTCTGGGTGTCGGGTCGTAGCTTCGGCACCAGGGGCACCGGCTGGTAATCGGCGTTGGGGATGATCCGCAACCAGTTGGTGCGATACAACTCACGGGCCTGTTCGGGGATGTCCGATGCCGGGAAGAACAGACCGTTGAACACTTCCATCGACGGGTCGGAGGCCTCGGCGATGACCTGGCCGTGGCCTTCCTCTTCGAATCGGTAGATCAGTACCCGGTCGTAACCGGTCATGGCCTGGATTTCCTTGACGCTCACGTCGTACAACTCTTGCAGCGTGGTCGCCGCTTGCAGGCGCTGGAGCATCCGCCCCAGATTCGTCTGATTGCCGGCGACATTGCGCGGCTGGAAATTCTCGACATGAATCTCCAGCTCCAGGATCAGCACCCCTTCATGGCGATGCAGCAAGCCTTCGAACGCCGTGCCGTTGATTTTGAAGCGCAGGGGTGGGACGTCGAAGAGCGTAGGTTGCTGCAACGCTTCGCGTACGGCTTTGGCGTGTGCGTCACCGATGAGGCTTTGCAGCGGGCGCCCGATCAGCGTCTGCGGCTCTCGCGCCAATAGTGTGTCGACGTTGGCACTGACCTGGATGATCTCCAGTTCAGGCTCGGTCAGGGTCAGCAGCAGGCCGTGGGGCTGGATGGCGCCGGGAAAACGGATAGGTTCGTCGGCGCAGTTGGCCAGGAGTTCTTCAAACGCGTCTTTGTCTTGTGGTGTCATACCAGAACCTCCTGGCTTTGCAGCCAACGTTCGAAACAACTGAAAGTGGTGTGTGCTGCGGTGACGACGGCCTTGCGCTCGTCGGCGTCCATTGGGCGGCTGCCCAGGTAATCGATGAAGTCGCGCCAGCGGCGGCCGGTCGAGGCGCCATAGACATCGAGAAATGCGGCACCGTTTTCTGCGCCCAGGTCCAACCGTGAGGCGATTTCCCGACGCAGGATCTGCCCGCCGAGCGTTGCGCCTTCCAATACGTAGAGGACACCCAGGCACGCTGCGGCGCTATCGATCACCGGCAAGTCTCGGCAGGCGGGCAGATCTTCCAGTGCTTGCTCGGACAGGCCCATGGCTTGCAGGTCGCGGTCCAAGGTCATGGCTTTGAGTCGCATGCGCAAGTCAAAATCTTCCGGCATGTACGCGCTCACCTGCAATGCGGTTTCCAGCGGTCGATAAAAACCGTAATAGGCCTGCATCAGGCGTTGGAAAGCCTGGACATCAAGGGAGTCGGAGAAAAACGGCAGACGTTTCTCCAGGGCGATATGCATCACGGCGGTGCCGGTGCGCAGATCCTGAAGCACGGGTGGGACCTCACGGGTCTTGGGTTGCATGGTCATAAACTCTAATCCGACCTCGTTATGGCCATGACTGAAAAAATTCCGGTGTGCATACTACAGTTCTTGGGCAGAACTGGTTTGAGGGTTTTTGTAATTGCGATGGCTGGTCCATGGTTAACTGACCGCCATTTTCAGGGAGGGTTCGCGCAATGGATACTGCATTCAAACACCCACTGTTTGTTGTAGGGCTGCCTCTGCTTGCCATCGGCATCAGTACGGGGAACACCGGTTTCTGGTTGCCCGGACTGGTGTTCATGGTCATCGGCTGGTCGCAGCGGTCGAAGAAATAACGCAGGAAAGCGTTCGATGGAAGCGCAAAGCAAAATTCTGGTGTTCTTGAGGCGCCACCGATACGTGGTTCTGACATTGATGATCGTCGCGACTCTGGTCAACGCGTTCGCCCGTTTCACCGGGGATTGGGAGCGCTTCTGGACCGTCCTGATGCTGCAGGCACTGTTCGGGCAGGCAGTGTTCAACTACCTGCGTGGGGGCACGGTGCAGTTCGCGACGGGTGGTGGGCTGTCAAAGGACGCCAACCCAATGGGCCGTGCCGCCCTGGCAGCCTTCGCGCTGGCGGTTTATCTGGTGGCGTTCGCCTACGAGGGACAGCCGCGCGAGCCGTCCATTCATGATAAACGGCCAGGTGACTGGACGATGCCGACGCGGGCAGAGAACCGACCGTGAAGCCCGCCAGCGAAGTCCGGCCGCTAGGTGGACCATTCGACCGTGTTGCGCAGCCGCTGTGCATCCTTGCCCGGCGGCAGTCCAAACATGCGCACATAGTCGCGGCTGAACTGCGAAGGGCTATCGTAGCCCACGCGATAGCCGGCGCCGGCGGCATCGAACGCCTGCGCCACCATCAGGCGCCGGGCTTCCTGCAGGCGTAATTGACTGCGAAATTCCAGTGGGGTCATGGCGGTGACGGCCTTGAAGTGGGCGTGGAACGTCGAGCGGCTCATGCCTGCAACGTCGGCCATTTCTTCGATCCGGCAAGCTTCGTGGTAGTGGTTGCGTATCCACGCGATGGCACGGCCGATCTGGTTCAAGCGGCTATCTCCCCTGGCCATCTGCCGGACGATTCCGTTGGCGTTGCCGGTGAGCAGGCGATACAGCATCTCGCGAATGACCAAAGGCGCCAGCTCTTCGATGTCGGCTGGGATATCCAGGAGCCTGGCGAGCCGGACGGCGGCGTCCAGCATCGGCGCGGTGGTCGTGTTGAGCTCGATGCCCGATGTCGGCAGGTCGGTCGTGTCATCCGGTGCGCGATGGCGCAGGGCGAGCTCACTCAATACGCTCATGTCCAGATCCAGCACCAGGCACAGGTAAGGCGCCTGCTCGCTGGCCTCGATGACCGAGCCCATGACGGGAATGTCCACGGACGCCACCAGGTGCGTGGCAGCGTCGTAGACATACGACGCGCTGCCTGCCACCACATGTTTGCGACCCTGGGCAATCAGGCACAGCGTCGGTTCGTAGACCACGGGCATCGGGATGGTGGGTTTGCTGGAGCGAACAAGACTGACCCCGGGGATCGGTGTGTCATGAATACCGTCAGTGGGCGCATGGCGACTGATGAGGTCGATCAGGCTTTGCAAAGATTCCATGGGAACTCCGTTAAACGCCGGCTCGGATAATCATGCAAGAAGGAAGGACGATTCATCTATAAGCGTGCGGGCCTTGGCGGGCAGACTTGTTTCGTACCCGTCAGCATCCAATTCTGTAAGGAGGCCATAATGCCTGCAACCACAGCACTCGACCACTACCGCCTGCTCGGACGATCAGGTATGCGCGTTTCGCCCCTTGCCCTCGGCACCATGACGTTTGGCGCCGACTGGGGATGGGGGGCGGACGAAGCTGAAGCCCGGCAGATTTTCGATGCCTACGTCGATCATGGCGGCAACCTGATCGACACGGCGGTCAACTACACCAATGGCGCCTCTGAGCGCATTCTTGGCCAGTTCCTCAAGGGCAAACGTGACCGCCTGGTTGTGTCGACCAAGTTCACCATGGCCCGCGATCCCAGTGATCCCAACTCGGGTGGCAACCATCGCATGAACCTGATGCGCTCGGTGGAGACCAGCCTCAAGCAACTCGATACCGACCGCATCGAATTGCTCTACTTGCACGCGTGGGACTTCACCACCGGCGCCGAGGAAGTCATGCGCGCCCTTGATGATCTGGTGCGTAGCGGCAAGGTGCTCTACCTCGGTATCTGCAACACCCCGGCGTGGAAAATCGCCGAACTGCAAACCCTCGCCACATTGCGCGGCTGGTCGCCCCTGGTGGCATTGCAGATCGAGTACAGCCTGGTGGAACGCAGCGTCGAACATGAGTTGATGCCGATGGCGCAGTCCATGGGGCTGGGAGTCTTGCCATGGTCACCCTTGGGCGGCGGAATCCTCACCGGCAAATACGCTCGTGAGGATCTGGGCCAGGCCAGCGAAGCTAACGTCTCGGCGACGCGCAAGGGTGTGATCAGCTCTTCGGGGCATATGAATGAACGCTCCCTGCAAATTGCCAGCGTGGTGGCAGCCGTTGCCGACGAGGTGGGCGCCACGCCATCTCAGGTCGCCCTGGCTTGGACGCTGCTCAATCCGGCGGTGGCGGCCCCCGTGATGGGCGCCAGGACGCTGGCCCAGGCACGGGATAATCTGGGTGCCCTCAGTTTGCAACTGGCTGACGAGCACATCGCCCAGTTGAATCAAGCCAGCGCTCCCGAGCCTATCTTTCCGGGGCGCTTCGTCTCTCGGCCTATGGTCCAGCAACTGATATTCGGTGGCGCTCAATTGCAGCGCCGGGTGTGATAGTCGAAGGAGGCATATTAATGAGTTCCATCACCTTGCAACGCGTGCGCTCGATGACACTGGCTGTGCTGGTGGGCCTGGGAACAGGGTCGACCGGGGCCAGCGCCAACTCAATGATGGCTGTCGAAGCACGAAACAAACAGCACGTCACCGAAGCCTTTGACCGCTGGGCCGCCGGTGGCACCACATTCTTCAGCGACATCCTGACACCGGATGTCGTCTGGACCATCAAGGGCTCAGGCCCCAGTGCGGGTGAATATCGAGGGGTGGATGCATTCGTAGAACAAGCGGTACGCCCCTTCGTTTCGCGCCTGTCCAGCCCGGTCCGGCCCGTCCGCAAGCAGATATGGGCCGATGGCGATCACGTGATCATTCAATGGGACGGCGTTGGTACGGCGCGTGACGGGCAGGCGTATCGCAACAGCTATGCCTGGATCTTCCATATGCGCGACGGTAAGGCGTTCGAGGCCACGGCCTTTCTTGATCTGGCCCCTTATGACGACGTGTTGCGGCGTATCCCTGAACAGGCGGCGGATTAGTCAGAAGGCCGATCAAACTGAATCTCTCCGTGCCTGGCGGTTCTACAACAGAACAGACAGGCACGGAGAAAGGAAAATGAGCACATCATTGAAGGTCGGGGACGCGGTGCGCTGGAATTCCGAGGCCGGGATCATCCACGGCAAGGTCGTCAAAGTGCACGTCAAGGATGTCGAGTTCATGGGGCGCCATCGCCCGGCATCCAAGGATGCCCCGCAATACGAGGTCAGGAGTGACAAGACCGGTCACCTGGCGATGCACCATGGCGAGGCGCTGCATCGCACTGGATCATGAAGCGCAACGATTCACGCGACTGCGCACGGCGTCCAGCATACGCTGGCCGTAAAGACCGACACCCAGCCCCGCAACAATCAGCACCACCGCCACGATTTTGTTGATCGACAGCCTCTCATCGAAAATCATCACCGAACCCAGCAAACCGAACACCGGCACCAGCAAGGACAATGGAGCGACGGTGGAAACCGGGTATTGCTTCAGCAGTGAATTCCACACCCAGTAACCGAACAGCGTGTTGGGGTACACCTGGAACAGAATTGACAGCACGGCACGATAGTCCAGTTGGTGGACCAGGGCGCTGTAACCCGCCGAACCGTTCACGGCGTATTCCAGCGCAAACAGCGGGATCGGCGAAAACGCGCTGGACCACACGAGGAAGGCGAACACCTGGGTGGTTCGGGCCTTTTTGTTGATCACGTTGGCCGCACTCCAGGCCACTGCACCCAGCAATACCAGGATCAGCCCGGCGGCGGTAACGGTGCCGTCGACAATGGAAAGAATGCTCAACAAGCCGCATAACGCGATGGCCATACCCGCCAGTTGATAGCGTGAGACCGTTTCCTTGAACACCCACGCACCCAGCAGGATGGTGAAAAACGCGCTGAACTGCAGCACCAGCGAAGCGATGCCGGCAGACAGTCCGGCCTTGATCCCCAGGTTGACCACGCCCCACAGTCCGATGCCGAATACCAGACCGTAGCCAATGATGTAGCGCCATTGCACATCGGGTTTGGGGATGAAAAAGAGGGCGGGCACGGCGCAGAGGCTGAAGCGCAGGCCGGCGAGAATCAGCGGGTCGACGGTGCTCAGCCCCAGTTTGATCACCGAGAAGTTCAGCCCCCAGATGGCGGTGATGGAAATGGCGAGCAGCAAGTGCCGTGTCTTCATGCGCAGGGTCCTTGATCGATTGCGGGGAGTTGTCGGGTGAAAAACCACAGAAGCAATGCCGTTGCGCTGATCGACCCACCCACCAGGCTCACCGCGGGCCAGCCCCATAGCGCGTACACCTGGGTCGCGGCGGCGGCGCCAAGCGCGCTGCCCACCGAATAAAAGCACATGTAAGCGCCGACCATGCGGCTTTGCGCGTCGGGGCGCGCGGTGAAAATCAGGCTCTGGTTGGTGACGTGAACGGCCTGCACGGCGTAGTCGAGCAGGATCACGCCGACAACCAGCGCGAGCAGCGAGGTTTGCGCAAACGCGATGGGCAGCCACGACACTGTCAGGAGCGCCAACGACAGGCCGGTCACCCGTTGGCCAAAACCTTGGTCGGCCCAGCGACCGGCTCGCCTGGCGGCCAGGGCGCCGGCAATACCCGCCAGGCCAAACAGGCCGATGGCGGTATGGGAAAGCGACAGCGGCGGGGCGCTCAAGGGCAGGACCATGGCTGTCCAGAGCACGGAGAAGGCGGCGAAGATCAGCAGGGCAAACAGGCCTCTGATGCGCAGGGTCGGTTCGGTCAGGAACAACGCCAACAGCGAGCGGATGAGCGCTGGGTAGCTGTGCCTGACTCGGGGGGCTGCAGCGTCCGGTGCCATGTTGTAGAGCACCACCGCGAGGGCGAGCATGAGCCCGGATGAAACGAAATATACGGCGCGCCAACCGGCGAGATCGGCAATCAGCCCCGAGGTTAACCGGGCCATCAGGATGCCCAGGACGATACCGCTGGTGACGGTTCCCACCGCCTGCCCACGTTGTGCGGGTGTCGCCAGCACGGCAGCGTAGGCCACCAGCACCTGAACCACCACGGCGAGCAGCCCGACAGCGATCATCGACGCCAACAGCACCCACCACTGCTCGGCCGAGCCGACCGCCGCCAGGGCCACGGAAGTGGCGAGCACTTGCGCCAGAATCAGCCATTTGCGGTTCAGCAAGTCGCCCAGCGGGACGATGAACAACAAGCCCAGCGCATAACCCACCTGCGTCGCCGTCACCACCCTGCCAATCAGAGACGGCGCGACGTTCAGGTCTTGGGCCATGGTGTCGAGCAAGGGCTGTGCGAAGTAGATGTTGGCGACTGCAAGCGCACAGGTCATGGAAAACAGCAGGGTCAGTGATGGCGAAAGCCCCGCAGGCGAGTCGGCTTGGCGAACTGCGGTATCAGCTGTCATGTGCGGCTCCGTCGGTTAAACTGGTTTCAATTTAAAACCTGATGGGCAGGTTGCTGGATCAGGTTTCAAAATGCAACCAGATTTAAGTGCGATTTTGCGAGGAGCAAGCGATGGTGCAAGACACTTCACCGCAAGCCAACGAGTGCCCGGTCGCCAGGACACTGCAAGCCATTGGCGATCGCTGGTCGCTGATGATCATCCGCGACGCGTTTGACGACATTCGCCGTTTCAGTGATTTCCAGAAGAACCTGGGCGTGGCCAAGAACATATTGACTGCGCGGTTGAAAGCACTGGTGGAGGTGGGGGTGTTCGACGTGCGACCAGCCTCGGACGGCAGTGCCTACAAGGAATACGTGCTGACGGAAAAGGGACGTGAAGTCTTTCCGATAGTCGTCAGCCTGCGTCAGTGGGGGGAGCGGTTCCTGTTCGAGCCTGGTGAGACACGCTCGATGTTGCTCGACGACGAGGGCGGCGAGCCGGTGATGCCCATAGAAGTGCGCTCGGCCAGTGGCCGCAAGCTGGGGCCGGCGGATTGTCGGCGGGTGAGGGTTGTGGTCGAGTGAGGCAGTTCCCACCGTTCCCCTGCAGGAGCGCCGGTTGACGCTCGATTGCTCGCGATGGTCGTGAACGATGACGCGGCTGCCTGGACGCCCGCGGTGCCCGGGCCTCCATCGCGAGCGTGCTCGCTCCTACAGGGGCGCGGTGATCGGGGCGTCGTTGCGCTTGAACTTGATGCGTCGGCTCCAGGCGATGGCGGGGCGTTCGAACAGGCGGTAGGCAATGGCGGCCACGACGATGCAGCAGACGATGATCAGCACCGTCGCCAGGATGTCCGAGGCCAGGCCGTCGGGCATGAAACGCCGGTACACCCGCATTAATGTCCCGGTCACCGGGGAATGGAACAGGTACAGGCTGTAGGAAATCAGCGCCATCTTCTGCACCGGATAACTGGCCAGCAAGCCCAGTGTGACGGACCGATTGAGCAGCAGGCAAAACGACAGGCCGGTCAATCCGGCCGCCATGGCAAATGAATCGTCACCGAGCACCCCGATCAACAAAACCACGGCGCTGTACCCCATGGCGACAACCCGGCTCTGCAGCGTGCCGGACAGGGTTTGGGCGCACAGCACGCCTGTCATGAAGCTGTACCAGAACGCAATAAAGCCGCCTTTCCAGCCGATCGAATGGATGAGTTCGGTGGGCCACAGCAGCGCCAGCAGCGCACTGGCCCAAATGAAGTGATTGCGCGATTTGAACGTTTCACTGCCGGCGGCCTGGTCAGCCAGCCACATCAGCAATGCAAAGGCGATGTAGAACTGCACCTCGATGCACAGGGTCCAGAACACTGTGATGATGTTCCTGATGCCCAGGAAATCCTGGAGAAACAGCATGTGCGCGAAAATATCCGTAGCCCCGGGAAGAGCCACATCGGGTTGACCGAACATCCGTTTGGCGGCAATCACCGCCACACCCAGGGCGATGGCCGCATAGTAGGGCGGGGCCAGGCGCACCAGGCGGCGCGCGACAAAGTTGGCCGCGTTGGCATTGTTCATCGTCACCCGCGCCGTGGTGGTCGCCATGACGATACCGCTCAATACGAAAAAGATCGGCACGCCCAGGTGACCGGCATCGAACACCGCATACTTGACCCAGTGCGGGATGGCGGCAAGAAGGGTGGGGATGTGAGTGCCTTCGGACAGGTGGAACAACACCACCCAGAAGGCTGCGAAGCAGCGCAGGGCGTCGACCAGGGCGAGGCGATGCTTATCGTCAGTGGTGATTACACTCATTCCCGCGTCTCCATTGTCCAGCTACGGATTCTTATCGTTCTGTAATGCAACCACTGAGTCGCAGCTTAGCACCTGGCGGGGCTTGTCAACGGGGCAGAACGCCAACGCATGCACGCCGTCGATGACTTCCCCGCGAGACAGACGTATCTTTCCCGTTCGCTGATTCAAACAAGACAAACAACAAGGAGTCATTGATGTTACCGATCCGTCTCGGCCTGGTGGGTTACGGCAAGATCGCCCAGGATCAACACGTGCCAGCGATCAAGGCCAATCCCGCTTTCCAACTGGTGTCCGTTGCCACCCAGGGGCAGCCCTGTGCCGGGGTTGAGAACTTCAAGTCCCTGGACGAAATGCTGGAAAAGGGCCCGCAGGTGGATGCGATTGCCTTCTGCACGCCACCACAAGGACGATTCGCGCTGGTGCAACAAGCACTGGCCGCGGGCAAACACGTACTGGTAGAAAAGCCGCCGTGCGCCACCTTGGGCGAAGCGATGGCGCTGGCGGATCAGGCCGGCAACCAGGGTGTCAGCGCATTGTTTGCCTGGCACTCACGCTACGCGCCGGGCATCGAACCCGCCCGCGACTGGCTGGCCAGCCGCACACTGCAAAGTGTGCAGATCGACTGGAAGGAAGATGTACGCAAATGGCACCCCGGCCAGGCCTGGATTTGGCAACCGGGCGGCCTGGGCGTATTCGACCCGGGCATTAACGCCCTGTCGATCGCCACTCACCTGTTGCCGCTGCCGTTGTTTGTCGAATCGGCCGAGTTGCGGGTACCGAGCAACTGCCAGTCGCCGATTGCCGCTTCCATCAAAATGGCCGACGCGCGCCAGCTCGATGTGCGGGCCGAGTTCGACTTCGATCACGGCCATGACGAGCTCTGGAGCATCGAAATTCGTTGCAGCGAAGGTACCTTGCGCCTGGATAACGGTGGCGCACGGTTGAGCATCGATGGTGTGCGCCAATCGGTATCAGAGGAGGGTGAGTATGCCGCCGTGTATCGGCACTTCCAGCAACTGATCGGCGACAAGGCCAGCGATCTGGATTTGCAGCCGCTGCGGTTGGTGGCGGACAGCTTTTTCGTCGGCAGTCGTACGCTGGCTGAGCCGTTCTACGATTAATCGGGATCGGCACCGCGGCAGGTATCTGCCTGCCGTGGTCATTCCAGCCAGGTGTTCAGCACCCGACGATCCAGCTCTTCCCATTCGGCCATGCCCAGCACCCGCGTGGTATTCAAGCCGCGTAGATAGCCGCGTAACTGATTGGCGGTCGCCCGCACCTGCTCGGGATCGGGGGTGCTTTCGCGCACCAGGATGGTTTCGTACGGGACCAGGTACTCTGCCACTCGATCACGGTATTCGGGCAGTACGGCGTCGCGAATGAGGTCAAAAGTTCTCAAGCAGGGATCCTCGGCGAATCTTGGTTTTATTGGCTGTGCATCCGTTGGTACGGAGCGCACGTATTGCTAGAAATAATCCGTGGCATGACGAAACGCAAGTGCTGCTTTGGCGTGGGGCGGTGCGCGCTGCCCAGCCCATTGCTGTCGGCGCAACGCTGTATTGCCCGTTCGATGGATTCCGGGACATGCCCGGCGAGCCTACGCTGGCCTCCTTTATCAAAAAGGAGTCCGCCTACATGACCACGTCCCTGTTCGATCCCATTCAACTGGGTAACCTGCAACTTCCCCATCGTATCGTGATGGCGCCCCTGACTCGCTCGCGGGCCAGCCGTCCCGGTAATGCCCCGACCGACCTGAACGTTGAATACTATCGCCAGCGCGCCAGTGCTGCGCTAATCATCACCGAAGCCTCGCAAATTTCCCAGCAGGCGCAGGGTTATGCCTGGACGCCAGGGATCTACACCGATGAACAGGTGGCGGGATGGGCACGTGTGGCCGATGCCGTTCACGGCGAAGGCGGCAGGATTTTCCTGCAAATGTGGCATGTCGGCCGGGTGTCCCATCCTTCATTTCAACCAGGGGGTGGTTTGCCGGTTGGTCCGAGCGCGCAGCCTGTACCGGGCAAGACTTACGTCGAAGGTGCACAGGGCAACGGGGAATGGGTCGACGTACCGGTGCCCCGTGAACTGACAAAAGACGAGATCGCCTTCATCATCGACGATTATCGTGTTGCCGCCAGACGTGCCATCGACGCAGGGATGGACGGTGTCGAAATTCACGCAGGTAACGGCTATCTGCTGGACCAGTTCATCAATTCCAACAGCAACCTGCGAACCGACGCCTACGGCGGCTCCATCGAAAACCGGGCCCGTTTCCTCATTGAGGTGGCCGATGCGGTCGTCGCGGAAGTCGGTGCGCACCGCGTTGGCGTTCGCCTTACACCCATGGGGCGCTTCATGGGCATGGGCGATGCCACACCTGAGGAGACTTTCGGATACGTGGTCAAAGCACTCGACGCACGCACGCTCGCCTATCTGCACCTGGTCGAGCCGCAAATCGTCGGCACGGTCAAGGACGAGGAGGTCGATCCCGCGTGGGACCGTATCATTCTGGCGCTGCGTGCGGCCTGGCGCGGCACACTGATCCTGGCGGGCGGATACGACAAGCAAAGCGCGGAAAAGGCCTTGGCCAACGGCCGGGCGGATTTGATTGCGTTCGGGCGTTCATTCATTGCCAACCCGGACCTGCCACTGCGTCTGCGACTAGGCGCGCCTTTGAATCTTGCTGACGGTTCGACATTCTTCGGGGGTACGCAGGCGGGTTATACCGACTATGCGAAACTGGGCTGACCAGGGTGCAGCGTCATAAGTGATGGCAAAAAGCTCAATCACTCCATGTATCATCTCGCACGCCGTGTGCAGGGCTTAACTGGCCTCGCACGATTACCTGAGCGATACATGGAGTCTCTAATGGCTGTACGCCGCTTTACTGCTGCATTCCTGGTCTTGATCCTGGCAGGGTGTGCGACCAACACCCCGGAGAAACCCATCTCCCCAATGCCCGAAGCCGAATACGCGCAACTGATGGTGGCGCAGGCCACCGCAGGCGTTGGCTCCATTTCCGGCAAGCTCTACTTCACCGACCGCCGGGGCCGAGTGGTCCAGGGCAACAACAGCAACATGTTGATGTGGCCGGCCACGCCCTATACGGAAAAGCGCCAGCAGGCCGAACGGGCCGGCATCCGCTTGCCTGACCGCATGGACCCGCGGATCGACAAGCTGACCCGTCGCACGTTCAGCACCAGCACCGGCGAGTTCAAGTTCGATGCCGTGCCCGCTGGCACCTACTTCGTCTGGAGCTATGTCGACATGAATTCCATCGTCAGGCGGGTGGTTGTGCAGGAAGGCCAGGAAACCACGGTGTTCCTGACCAACGATTGATCAGGACCGAACGCAATTTCACCACAGGGAAACAACGGATGAACAAGTGGATGCTGGTGCTCGTCGCGCTGCTGTCGTTGGGTGGCTGCGTCAGCCCCTCCAACATGATCGAGCGGGCCGATGAGAACACCCCCATCGACCCCCGGAAAGCCATCATCGTCGGTTACGTGTCGGAGGGGTTCCTGACCCAGCCCCATGGCCTGCACGTGATGCTCAAATACCAGGACCCCAATCCGCAGGCCACGGCCACGCGCATCGAGTTGACCACGCTGGACCAGAACAACGAAGTCCAGGGTAGCCGCAATATCATGGGCAACACCTTCGTCTATGAAGTGCCGGCCGGCACCTATGAAATCACCCATTGGTTCTACCGCTTTTATGACGGCATGAGCGTCGACCTGAAAAAACCGCTTAGGTTTACCGTCAAGCCAGGAGACGCGGTCTACATCGGCAGCTTCCATGGCAATGCACTGACCCTGTGCCTGGCCAATCGCGACGACTTTGCCAAGGCGGTCGTCGATATCAAGAAAGCGCACCCGTTCCTGGCCAACGTGGCGATCACCGATCTGTCGCAGGACCTGCAATTTCCAGGCTGGCCCAGCAGCAAGGCCGAGGATGTTTTTGGAAAGGGGCTGTGCAAGTTTCAATAACGCGGGACAATGCGGGTTAGCCTGCTTGTTTCCAACGTTGAATGCCCGAGTAGAAAGACATGAATCGCCGCAAGAAAATCAATCAGATACTTAAAGCCAATGCCAAAAAGGCCAGTGCCAAGCTGGCGCCGAAGAGCAAACCCCAGTACATCAGCAAGGCTGACCGCGCGAAGTTGGCGGCCGAAGCTGGCGATGACGCCGTCACCCCGTCCGAGAGTTGATCGTCCGCCGTCAACGCCAGCTCCACGACACCCCGACATACGCCGCCAAACCCTCGCCTGGTGTGGAGCGGGCGGCGTCCAGGCCCTTGTCGTCGTAGCCCGGCGTCACCGTGGCGGCGTAGCGCTTGTCGGTCAGGTTGCGGATGTCCAGCCAGGTCTGCCAGTCACCCTTGGGGGCGTTGTAACCCAGGGTGGCGCCGAAGAGGGCGTAGGGATCGGCGTAGTAGCTGTTGGCGTAATCCACCGCGACCTTGGACACCCACTGCGTATTGATTGCGGCAAAGAAGCCTTGTGGCCAGTCGTAGCGCAGTTCGCCCTGGTAGTAATGCATCGGCAACCCCGGCAGGCGGTTGTCGCCGAAGCGATCGTCGTCGCGGTAGTGAAAATCGCTGAAGGTGTAGCTTTGGCGCAGGCTCAGCTCACCGCCATCGTCGCCTGACCACAGCGGGCTTTGCAGGCTGGCTTCCACGCCCTGATGCACCGTGGGGCTGGCGTTGAGCTCGTAAGGCGTGGTGGCGTTGGCGTCCGGCAGCACCGAGAGCAATTCGTGGCGGACTTGCGAGTAGTACCAGGAAAGGGTCCATTGGCCGACGGCGCTGTCGCCACGACCGCCCAATTCCAGGGTCGTCGCCGTCTGGTTTTGCAGCTCGATCGGATCGCGTTGGGTTCCGGTCGCCGGGCCGTTGCCGGGGGCGAAGCGTTGGTTGGCGCTGTAGATCAGCGACCACGGGTGCGGCCCTTCGACGGAGCGACTGAGGTTACCGAACACCTGCAAATCAGGGGTCACCTGGTAGCGCAGGCCCAGGCGTGGCGCGTAGTCCCAATCGCCCATGCTGGTCTTGCCGCCACCCTCGGGGTAGGTCACGGCACTTTCACGGCGGGTGTAGATGGCGGCCAGGCCGGTGGTCAACCACAAGTCATCGGCAATCTCCAGGTCATTGCCTGCATGCAGGACAGTGTCCGAACCTTGATAGGTAAAGTTGCGCATGTGGGTGCCCGGTGCGTAGCCCGCGGTGTTGCCACCGGGGATGCGCACCAGCTCGCTGGCCCCGGCATTGGGCAAGTGTTTGGTCACGCGCAGGCCCACGGTGCTGCGGCTTTGCAGGCCCCACAAGGTATCGCGCCGCTTGTAGTCGAACGTGCCGCTGACATCGGTGTAAGCCACCTTCAAGCGGTTGGGGCCTTCGCGCAGGTCCATCGGGTAGTCGTGCCAGACAAGGCCTGTCTCGATGCTGGAATCGTCATCGAGATAAAACGTGGTCTTGTTGCCGATGAAGGTGCTGCCTGGCTGTTTGCGTCGATCATCGCGCGACACGTAGGCGGGGTTGGCCGCCCGTGGGTTGTGCTCGATGGAGTGCTTGGTCACCCGGCCGGCGAGGTCGTTGTCAGTCTGGCGGTAGCGAAGGTAGAAGCGCGTTTCCAGGTTCGGGTTAAAGCGATAGCCGAAGTTGGCGATCACCCCCTGACTCTCGCTGGCGGTGTGGTCCTGATAACCATCGGCATTGGCGTCTGTCAGGGACAGGTAGTAGTCGAAGTTACCCAGTACCTGACCAGAGCTGACTTGCCGCTGTTGATAACCATGGCTGCCCGTGGCATAGCGCACCTGCAAGCGCGGCGCCGTGTAGCCGGTGTGACTGACGTAATCGATGGCACCGCCCAGCGCCAGGGCACCGCGATCAAAACCGTTGGCGCCGCGCAATACCTCCACATGCTCGACCCACAACGGTTCGAGCAATTCGTAGGGCGTGCCACCGGGACCGGTCAGCGGCAGGCCGTCGAGCATCGTGTACAGCCCTGACGCATGGGCGCCCGGCGCCCGGTTGATCCCAGAGCCACGGATCGAAATCTTCACCCCTTCATTGCCCGCCGATTGTGCGTAGACCCCGGGTTGATAGGCCAGCACATCCTGGTTGCTGGCCACCCGTCCCTGCAACGTGCGACGCATGTCCACCACATTGGTGCCGCCGGGCACCTCGGCCAGTCGGGCCTTGGCGTCTTCGATCGATTGCTCTTCGCTGCCTGGCTCTTCTGCGCCGATCAGCACTTCCCCCAGCTCCAGGCCCTGGGCTTCTGCCAGGGGCGGACACACGAGCGCCAGGCCCAGCAGCGCGGCGGGCAAGGATTTGGGCGAGGGCATTGAGAAAACTCCAGACGTGCGGGAAAAGGCAGTGAAAAACTGCGACGTAGGGAGGGACGAAGGAAACACATGGGAATTTTGTTTTTTTGCTGGCGTGAATCGCCAGGATGACGCGAGCACAGACACCCGCGCCACACCTGCCAGGCTTCAATCCACCCGCATGCCTGTGGTTTTGTCGAACACATGCAGCTGTTCGCAGCGCCCGCGCAACGTGACCTGCTCGCCCAGCGCCAGGGTGTCGCGACGTGACAATGACGCCACGACCTGGGCGTCACACGCCCGTCCATAGACGTGGCTGTCGGCGCCGGTCGGTTCGATCAGCTCGACGCTGAACGGCAGGGTAAACGTGGCGCCGTCCACCGAGGCGAGGGTGAGATGCTCCGGCCGGATGCCAACCACCAGCGCGGATAATGCAGGCCGGTCGACCTGGCGGCCGAGGGCGATCAGGTGTTCGCCAACGCGCAAAGACGACTCGCCGCCTTCGTGTTCGAGCACACCCTCGATCAGGTTCATTGCCGGGGAACCGATGAAGGTGGCGACGAACAGATTGGCCGGGCGGTCGTAGACTTCGATGGGCGCGCCCACCTGCTCGATGCGCCCGGCATTCATCACCACGATCAGGTCTGACATGGTCATGGCTTCCATCTGATCGTGGGTCACGTAGATGGCGGTCGTGCCGAGCCGGCGTTGCAGGGTGCGGATCTCGATGCGCATCTGCACCCGCAGTTTTGCGTCCAGGTTGGACAGCGGTTCGTCGAACAGAAACACCTGAGGCTGGCGCACGATGGCCCGGCCCATGGCGACCCGCTGGCGCTGGCCGCCGGACAGAGCCTTGGGATGGCGATCCAGGTAAGGCGTGAGCCCCAGCAGCTCGGCGGTTTCCCGTACGGCGTTGTCGATTCGTTCGGGGGATTCCTTGCGCAGGTGCAGGCTGAACCCCATGTTCTGCGCCACCGTCATGTGCGGATACAGCGCATAGTTCTGGAACACCATGGCGATGTCCCGGTCCTTGGGCGATATATCATTGATAACCCGCCCGTTGAGTTCGATGGTGCCGGCGCTGACCGATTCCAGGCCGGCGATCATCCGCAGCAGAGTGGATTTGCCGCAGCCGGATGCCCCGACCAGCGAGACGAATTGACCGTCGGCGATGGACAGGTCAATGCCGTGGAGCACGGGGATCGAACCATAGTTTTTACGTAGTTGCCGGATGTTGACCGTTGCCATAGCGAGAAGATCACCTGTGTCAGGACCCGCGGATTCAGGAGAGTTGCACGACCTTGGTCAGGTGGCGCGGTGCCGTGCTGTCCAGCTGTTTGTACTGGGCCAGGCGTTCGCCGAACAATTGCAGGGCGGGGAGGATTGCCAGGTTGCGATCCAGGCCTTGCTGTGCGATGTCGATCGACAAATCGCCGGGGCCGCCGATACCGATCACCACCGCGCCCTTGGCTTGTAACTCTGCGCACAGCGTGTGTTCTTCGTCGAGACTGTCGGGACTGTAAATGAGGACCACGCAGGTGTTGGCGTCGACCAGGCTGACCGGACCGTGGCGATATTCCAGCGGGTGGAATACCTGGGTGTAGGTCAGACTCATTTCCTGCAACTTCAGCGCACCTTCGCTCGCCAGGCCGAAGAAGGCGCCGCCGCCCAGGTAGACGAAGTGCGAACGCGACAGCACTGCAGAACTCAATTGGCTGTCGAGGGCGCGCATCGCCCCTTCGGCACTCTGGGCAATGTTCGGTTCGAGAGGGGCGCCGGCCAGGCGCAAACCGAGCAATAGCATCAGGCTGGCCGAGCTGCTCATCACAATGCCTTCGAGGGCGTGCGTCGGCGCGAACAACACCTCGTCGCTACGTTTTGCCAGGCTGCTGTCCTGCTCGCAGGTAATGCCCAGTGTCGATAGGCCGCGGGCGCGGCTGGCGTCGACGGCCTGCACGGTTTCAGTGGACTCGCCGCTACGCGACAACGCGATGACCTTAACGCCGGTCATGTCCGCCAGGTAAGCCTCGGGACGTCGAGCCCATTCACCACCGGGCACGGCAATGGCGCGTTGGCCCTGGAGGTTCAAGGCGCTGGCTACGCTTTGTGCCAGGTAATAGGAAGTGCCGCACCCGACCACCACCAGGGTGGCGGCACGGAAATCGGGCAGTGGCTGCGTCAACGCCGGCTGCCAGAAAGGGAATTGCTCAACGATGACTTGTTCAGTGATGTTCATGGCGTGAGTCCTTTAAACAGGGGCTATTTGGTCGCGCCGGCAATCAGCCCGCGCACCAGGAAACGGTTGAGGAAAATCACCAGCAAGACTGGAGGTAACATCGCGACCACACCGGCGGCGTTCATCAGGCCGTAGTCGACGTAATTGCGTGTGACGAACTCAGGGATCAAAACAGTCAGTGACTTGGTGGCCAGTGACGGCGAGAACACCAGCGGCACCATGAACTGACCCCAGGCACTGAGGAAGGTGAGGATCGCGGTGGCAATCAAGCCTGGCGCAGCCAGTGGCAAGACGATGCGCACCAGGGTGTAGGTGCGGCCTGCACCATCCAGCCACGCCGCTTCTTCCAGCGACACCGGCAACGACTGGTAGACGCTGCGCATCAGCCACAGGGCCAGCGGCAGGAAAGCCGACACGTAGATCAGCGTCACGCCCAGGTAGGTGTCGATCAGTTGCAGGCTGATCATCAGCCGATACAACGGAATCATCACCGTGTAGGCGGGCACCGCCATGCTCGCCACGACCAGCGCGAACAGCAGGTCGCGGCCGGGAAAGCGCAGGCGCACGAAGGCGTAGCCCCCGAACGCGGCCACCACCAGGGTCACTAAGGTTGCCGCCACCGAGGTCACCAGGCTGTTGATGAACGCCCGGGAAAACTGTGGCCATACCGATTGCACCTCATTGCCCTGGGACAGACTGCTGGCGCCGAACAACTTGGCGAAGTGTTCCAGAGTCGGGTGTTGCGGCCACAGGCTCAGCTCGCCGCTGAGCATGTCGCGCGGGTCGGTGAAGCTGGTGATGACCGCCCAGTACACCGGGCCCAGTGACCACAGCACCAGCGCCAGGATCGCCAGGCAGAAGCCGGCCTTGCTCAGGCCTTCGAGGAAATATCGGCGCATCAATCGAACCTCGTTTCGCGGTAGACCTTGAGCACGTAGATCATCGACACCAGTAGCGACGCCAGCATCGCCAGCACCGATAGCGCCATGCCATAGGAGAATTTCAGGTTCTGGAAGGCCGACATGTAGACCTGGATGATCAGGCTTCGGGTGTCCAGGCTCGCGCCGTTGAGAATCCAGGCTTCATCGAACAGGTTGAAGGCAAACACCGTCGATTGGCTCAAGGCAATGGCCAGGCCACCGGCTATGAGGGGGAGGGTGATCATGCGAAAGCATTTGAAGCGTCCTGCACCGTCAAGTTTTGCCGCTTCATACAGGTCGCCCGGAATAGCCTGCAACGCCGCCAGCAGGATAATCGCGGTCAACGGCAACATGCGCCACACGTGCACCAGTGCGATCAACAGCAACGCAGTGTGGTGATCGTTGAACCAGACCTGATTTTCGCTGATCAGGCCGATCGCCTTGAGCAGGTTGTTCAACACGCCATAGCTGGGGTTGTAGATCCACAGCCAGACCAACGCGTTGACCACCGGCGGCAGGCACCAGGGAAGGACCAGGATGGCCAGCAACCACTGGCGGCCATGACGCACCTTGTTCAACAGCAGGGCGGCTGCCAGGCCACCGAGCGTCTCCAGCACCACTGCAAGGACCACGTACACCAGGGTGTTCCAGGTGGCGTGCTGAACGTTGCTGTCTGCCACCAGGTTCTGATAGTTGAGCAGACCCACGAAAGGCGTGCCGGGGCGCATGGGGTCGATACGGTAAAGGCTGTCGAGTACCGTGGTCACCAGCGGCACGAATACCAGACTGGCCATCACCAGAATAATCGGCGCCACATACGCCAGACCCAGCCAGGTTTCACCCGGTGTGGGGCGCAAGCGCTCCCGGATCAAGGCTAGAGTCATCACGGCTGCATCGCGCTCTTGGCTTCGTCAGCAATCTGCGCGACAGCCTGATCAACGGTGAGTTGACCTTTGGCAGCCTGGTTCAAAGCGCTGGACACTGCACTGGTGAATTGGGGGTACCAGACGGGCGTGCCCTGCTTGAACAGCGGGTCGACCAACCCGGCCTGCTGCAGAATCACGTCTCCGCTCTTGAGCTTGCCTTCGCTGTTGAGTTGGCGCAGCACGCTGGTACGGGTTGGCAGATTGCCCAGGGTCTTGTAGCTCTCTATCTGGTTCTCAGGCTTGATGAACCAATTGATAAAGGTTTTGGCTCCGGCAGGGTTCTTCGCCGAACTCGGAATACCCATGGCTTCCGGCAGACCGATGGTTCGCGCGGTGCCAGTGGTGGTAAGCATCAGTGCGGCAGCAACATGCTCAGCCACCTGCGACTTGCTCGGGTCGCCGTACACCGCGACATTGCCGGCCCAGCCCGCCAGGTCGAACGTGGCATCGCCTTTCTTGAACAGTTCCTGGACTTCGACGTCTTTCAGGCCGGTAGCCGCCGGGCTGATCAGGCCTTGCTTGAGGGCGTCTATCTCGAACGCCATGGCCCGGTAGCCGGCGGAGTCAGGCTTGATGAATTGTGGTTCGAGCTGGTCGTTGAACAGTTCACCGCCGAATACCTTGGTCAGCAGATACCAGGCGGTTGCGCTGCCTTCACTGGCCGACAGGGGCAGGGCGATCGGGTACTGGCTGATGTTCTTCGCCTTGATCGCCCTGGCGTCCGCCAGCAGTTGTTCAGGCGTGGTCGGTGCGGCGCTGATGCCAGCACGGCTGAGGTGATCGCGGTTGTAGATCAGCACGCGAAAGTCGTTGGCGTAGGGCACTGCCAACAGCTTGCCATCGAACATGAAGAACTTCGCCGCCGGGATATCGGCAAGTGTCTCAGCGTCCACTGCATCGTTAAGCGGCTGGTACCAATTGGCCGCGCCGAATTGACCAACCCATGACCAATCCACTTCGGTTGTGTCGGCGGGTGGACTGCCAGCAATCATCGACGTCGCGACTTTGGTGAGTATCTGGTCCCAGCCCAACGTCTGCGCATCCAGCGTTACCCCGGTTTCGCTGCCCAGGCGATCGGTCATGGCCTTGGGCAGCGTCCCCCATGGCGGCAACAGCACTTCGGTGACATTGGCCGCATTGGCCAGGACAGCGAAGTTCGGGACCGCAAACGACAACGGCAACAGCGCGAGTGAAGCGAGCAAATGGCGTCGGAGCATGGCAAAACCTCTACATAGGGAAGGGGGAGGTTGACGGCAGTGCAAGTGAGGTACGAAGGTTCAGGGAAAGCTGTTCGATCCAGCGGTTATCGGGGTTCCATCCCGCGTTTTGCGCAGCACGCCACAGGGCACCGCCCACTGGCGGCAGACACGGTGCGCGCGCGACAGCGCCGAGACGACGGCCAATGGCGTCCATCATCAACGGGTTGGTGAATACTCCGCCGGCATAACTCCAGGTTGGCGAACCGCTGAGCCTCAGTCGTCCCCAGGCGGCAGTGATGTGTTCGGCCAAGTGCGCTGCGGCTTCGTCGAGAATGCGGTTGGCTGCCGGATCGCCTGCTGCTGCCCAGGCCGACACCTGCTCGGCAAGAGCAGCAATCGCTGGGCGACGATTGCTGATGCTGTAGACCCAGTCAGCCAATTGCTCCGGCTTCAGTCTCAGGTGATCGAACAGGGCCTGGGTCAAGCGCGGCTGTGAGTCGCGGCCATCGAGGGTACGACTGGCGAGAATCAGCGCCCGGCAGCCGATCCAGTAAGCGCTGCCTTCATCACCGAACACATCGCCCCAGCCACCGACCCGAACATGCTCGGCGCCTGGTTCGTTGCGGCTGGCCCAGGCCATTGAACCGGTACCGGCCAGCATCAGCACGCCGGCGCCCTGGCCGGCGAACGCGCCGTCGAAGGCAATGCGCACATCGTTTTCAACGATGGCCGCGCAGGGCAGCGCCTGGCTCACGACGTCGCGTTGGGCGGCCGAGCATTGGGCCAATTCACCGTGCAGTGGCAGGCCGACGACGGCCGCGCTTAATGAGGATCGAGCAGGGACTTGCAACAAAGCGTGCAATTGCGTGGACCACTGGGCGTTAGCCGTCGGGTCGAGACCGGCAGCCGTGTGCAGATGCAACACTCGACCTTGGCGATCGGCAACCGCGACCAGGGTTTTCGAGCCGCCACCGTCCAGGCCCAGCACGCAGTCTTTCATGCCTGACTGTCCCGAGCGGCGGCGCTTTGGCTGGACGCTTGCATTGTCGTGCAGCCTTGCTCGCGTAACCGGGTCCACCAACTGGCCGACAACTGCTCGTCGCTGATGACGGTTAGCGCGTTATCCAGTGGGGCCACGCGGTACGTCAGGCGTTGATCGAATTTGCTCGAGTCCACCAGTAACAACGTACTGGCCGCGCGGGCGAGCATTTTCTGGTTCAACTGCGCTTCGCTGGCGTCGAGGCTGTAGATGCAAGCGTCCGGGGCTATGGCGCCGGCACCGAGGAACAGTTGATCGAACCACAGGTTTTCGATCATCGCTTCGGCGAGGGCACCGACCATCGATGCATTTTCGGCACGCAACTGGCCACCGAGCAGGACGATCTTGATGCCGGGGGTGTTCATCAGCACCTGGGCGACGTTCAGGCAGTTGGTGAACACCGACAGAGGCAATGGATCCAGGCGCAACCGACGAGCCAGTTGCAACACTGTGGTGCCGGCGTCAAGGAAGACAGTCGAGCCGGGAGCGATCTGTTCATAGGCCAGGTCGGCGATGGCGCGTTTGGCGTACAGGTTCTGGTTCTCGCGCAGATCGAAGGCTACTTCGACTCCGGCGCTCTTGGCGATACGCGCACCACCGTGGGTGCGGTGGATGGTGCCGTCAGCCTCTAGGCTCAACAGATCGCGACGCACCGTGGCAAGAGAAGCATCCGCAACTTCGGCAATGGTTTGAATGGTGCTTTCGCCATGGCTGTAGAGGTGCTGACAGATGAGGGAAAGGCGCTCGTCTTTGGTCACTTTGAATGCTCGTTAGTGATTCATTGGAATGAAATATAAAGCCTAAAAAATCACTGTCAATCAACAAAATGATTGATTGTGATCGTTTTGCTCTCGTATGGTGATCTCCCACGTCAAATGAGAGGCACGGGTCATGCACGGACATTATCTTCAAAAACTGGCGGTTGCTCACGCCCAGGGCCACGCCCTGGGGATTACCTCGGTGTGCTCGGCTCATGCACTGGTCATCGAAGCAGCGTTGCTGGGGGCCAGGGACGCAGACACGCCGGTGCTGATTGAGGCGACGTGCAATCAGGTCAATCATGAGGGGGGGTATACCGGTATGACGCCGGAGGACTTCCGCCAGTTCGTGCAGCAGATCGCCGAGCGTGTCGGGTTCGATCCGCAGCGTCTGATCCTCGGCGGCGACCACCTGGGCCCCAATCCGTGGAAACACTTGCCGCCCCAGCAAGCCATGATCAACGCCGAACGCATGCTCGAAGCGTACGCCCGTGCCGGTTTTCGCAAGATCCACCTCGACACCAGCATGGCCTGTATGGGAGAGACCGAGCCGCTTGACAGTGAGTTGATCGCCGGCCGCGCCGCGCGTCTGGCTGCCGTGGTTGAGCGCACGGTGATGGAGGCTGGCCTGGAGTTGCCTTTCTATGTGATTGGCACCGAGGTCCCGGTACCGGGCGGTGCGTCCGAGAAAGTCGAAGACCTGGAGGTGACCACAGCACAATCGGCGCTCCACACCATCGAACTGCATCGCCAGGCTTTCATCTCCAAAGGCTTGAGCCAAGTGTTCGCCCGTGTCATCGGCTTGGTGGTGCAGCCCGGCGTCGAGTTCGGCAACGAAAATGTGGTCGTTTATCAACCGGAAAAGGCGCAGCAGCTCAGTGCGATCCTGCAAGGAGAATCACAGCTGGTGTTCGAGGCGCACTCCACGGATTACCAACCTGCCAACGCCTTGAAAAATCTGGTGCGCGACGGTTTTGCGATCCTCAAGGTCGGCCCCGGCCTGACCTTCGCCCTGCGCGAGGCACTCTACGCGCTGGACCACATCGCGGCTGCATTACGCTCGGTGCCGGAGCAGGAAAGCCTGCGCAAAACCATGGAAGCGCTGATGTTGGCCGAGCCACACTACTGGGACCGCTATTACCATGGCGATGACGCAGCGTTGCGCGTGCAGCGGCACTTCAGCTACAGCGACCGTATTCGCTATTACTGGCCGTTCGCGGCGGCCAGCCGTGCAGTGGAACAGATGTTCTCGGCCTTTGGTGACGAACCGATTCCGGAGACGCTGGTCAGTCAGTACCTGCCGCAACTGTATCCGCGGGTCACGAGCGGACAGGGTGATAACACCGCGCGCGGATTGGTGCTGGCGGCGATCGGGCAGGTGCTGGCGCAGTATGAGCAGGCGTGTGGCAGCCAAGGTGCGCGCTGACTTTCATCGTGCGTGGGATGGCACGCCTGCGCTCTGCGGCTTGAATGCCGACTTGCTGGCGTTCGTGCGCAGCTGAAACTCGCTGCAAGGCGGCACGTTGCTCATCGTTGCGGCTCGGCGACCAGCAGCAACGACTGCGGCATGGCGCTTTGCGGGTGCTGTGGTTCCTGCAAGCCAGTCAGCCTGAACCCCGCCATGTCCAGCGCATTGATCCAGCTGGAGAGGGTGCGCATGTACCACGGCATCGGTTGCCAGTTTCCCTTGAAACTGTCGAAGGTCTCTTCGCGCCAGCCATCCTGATAGTCCCCTGCGGCGGCTACCCAGGGGGTGGAGGGTCTGGATCACCAGTGCGCCACCTGGGGCGAGCAGGGCGTTCATCGCCGCGAGTAGCGCGATGATGTCCTGGTGCAGCAAGGCGAAGTTGGCGCAGATCAGGTTGTAGTCGCGGCCGATGTCCACCGTGGCCTCCACCAATTGCCGGTAGGTCGCCAGGTGCACCGCAGCTGAGCCCGCCGTCCGAGCCGCTTCGACCAATCTCGCGTCGCCATCCACGCCGACTGCCGTGATGCCGCGTTCGGCCAGCACCCGCAACAACCAGCCTTCACCGCAACCCAGGTCAAGCACCCGCTCGGGTTGCCGGCCCAGAATGGCCAGCAGAACGGCCCCGTCAGTGACCTGAACACGACTGTCGATAGCGCCACCACGAACAGCTTCGATCCAGGCCTGGGCGTTGTGCTGCCAGCTTTGTAAAAGAACAGATTCGTTAGAACTCATGGCGAAATCCCCTGTGAAAGGACTCCCACCAGAATAAGCGTACACCCCTGTGGGAGCGAGCACGCTCGCGAAAAAAAAGCCCGCCATAAAAACAAGTGGCGGGCTTTTGGGAAGTGTTGAATTCAGCCGATGGGGGCGCTTTGCTCGAGTCGCAGTCGGTTGAGCGCCAGCAACCGCATCACATAACCCAGCTTGATCGCGGTCGGGCCAAGGATCGTCAGGGCGTGGGCACCGATCAGCTGTGGCAGGCTCAGATAGGCATCAAAGTCATAAGCCAGGAAGATACCTGTAATCAGCATCACCAGCCCTCCAATCAGCAGCAAGTGAGACAGTTTCAACACCCGATGGGGACTTTCGAAAAATACATACATGCCGATCATCCCGACGCAGGTGTCTTGAGGCGTATTGCATGTCCGCAGCACGGTGCGATCCGCACTGCGGGCAGTCACAGGCAGGCGGCTCAGGCCACTGGAATCGACGGGTCGGCCGCGGCCAGGGCGGTGGCACGGTCGGCTGCCGGAGGGTAGATCCACACGGTGTTGATCTGAGTCTTGAGGTCCTTGGCTTCTTTGCCGACCAGCTTGACCTGACGGTCCCACCCTTCGGTGTACACGGCGCCCCAGGCACCCAGGTCCAGGCAAGTCACGTACTTGGGCTGGGTGTAAGGCGTTGGTTTGACACCTAGCAAATCCGCCGCGACGTTATTGCCGGCATAACGGCCCAGGGCGATTGCGTGCTGGCAGGACATGGCGGCATAGTTGCCGTCCGCATCGGTGGCGGCGTACGCCGTATCACCGGCCGCATAAACGTCATCGTGGCCGAGAACTTTCAGGTTGGCGTCAACGTGCAGGCGACCTTGGGGGTCTCGGGTGCCGGCCACCTGCTCGGTGAGCGGGCTGGCCCGGAAACCGACGGTCCAGATCACTGTATTGGACTCGATATGCTGACCGTCGGCCAAGGTCACGCCGCCAGCATCCACTGCAGCGACCGAGGCGTTAAGAATCCACTCGACACCCAATTCCCGCGATGCTTCGAGAAGCGATGGTCCGATACCGACGCCTAGCGACGCGCCCGGAGTTGGCGCCCGATCCACCACAATGACGCGGATCGGTGTGTCGTCACCCAGTGCGGCACGCAAACGGGCAGGCATTTCGGTAGCGGTTTCGATGCCGGTGAATCCACCGCCGCAAACGACCACGGTGTTACGCGCAGGTGTATAGGGCCGGTCTTTCAACGCCTTGATGTGTGTCTCAAGCTCGATGGCTGCTCCCATTTCGTCGACATCGAAAGCGTGTTCATTGACACCTTTCAACCCTGCAGGACGAATGAGCTTGCTGCCGGCAGCCACTACGAGGCGATCATAGCTGAGCGTCCCCTGAGTGCCGAACACGTCGCTGTAGCTGACCTGTTTCTTATCGGTATCGATAGTGTCCGCGGTGCCCTTGATGAATTTCACGCCTACGGCATCAAACAATTCGCCGAGTGGTGCGGCCAGGGTGTGTGCATCAGGCTCGTAAAAACGTGGGCGAATGCGCAATTCGGCCTGTGGCGCCAGGAGCGTGATCTGTACGTCGTTGCGGTCATGCTTGTCCAACAGACGGGCGGCGCTCAACGCGCTCCAGACCCCACCGAACCCTGCGCCAATAACAAGAATTTGCTGTTTCATCGGAAGACTCCAGGAGAAAAAATCGATCGTTTACCGGGTTGGCTGTTCGAGCGTGACCGTGTTCCTGATTGAATCGCGGAACGGTTCGATTCGCTGTTGGGAGATGCTATCGATCGGCCGAATGAAGAACACTTCTACATAGGGTCAATCACGCCACGCCTAGGTGTGATAGGGATATACGAAGGTATTAATTCGATCCTGCATTGCAGATCAGATCAGGTGATTGAACACGTCTTCGAGGCACGCAATGAGTTCGGCGCAGGAGAACGGCTTCGGAAAGTAGGCGATGGGTTCCGGGGAGTGGGGGCTGACGGGGGAGGGGTTCCTTGAAAGCCGGTGATGAATATCACCGGAATGTTCATGCCCCTGGCCGACAACTCGTCGTGTAATTGCGTGCCCGACATGCCGGGCATTTGAATATCGGAGATAAGGCAACGCGTATCATGCGGCCCGCTGGAAGCGAGGAAGGTTTCAGCGTCAGCATATGTCCGCACTGTGTAGCCGTTCGACCGCAGCAGACTGTCCAGTGCATTACGCACGGACTCGTCATCATCGACAACGGATACAACAGCGGCTTGGGGCATTGGTCTTCCTGGGGGGCGCAGAACCCAACAGGGGTGTCCGCCGTCCCCGCAAGATACGCCCTCCCGCCGCTTGTCATACTATACGTGCGTATAAAGGCTTCATCGGGCCTGGTCCACCCCGAGTGTCTGGGCCATACGAACCAGATCGGCGAAAGAGCGTGCGAACATTTTACGCATCGCCTGGCCGCGATGAATTTTTACCGTGATTTCGCTAAGGCCAATTTCGCTGGCAATCTGCTTATTCATCAGGCCGGATGCCGCCAGTGTCATCACGGTTTGCTCTCTGGGCGTAAGCGTTGCGTAACGACTGCGTAACTCATCGTTGCCACGTTCGGCCTCACGCCGTTGTTTGTCACGCACATGCGCTGCGGATACGGCGTCAATCAGATCCTGCTCCCGAAATGGTTTTGTCAGGAAGTCCACGGCGCCGGCCTTCATCGCTCTCACCGTCATCGCAATATCTCCATGTCCGGTCATGAAAACGATTGGCAGATTGATATTGGCCATCAGTAATTCATTCTGGAAGTCCAGGCCGCTCGTGCCTTGCAGCCGCACGTCCAGTACGAGGCAACTGGGGAGGTCAGGACGAGTGAAGTTCATGAACTCGGCGACCGAGTCAAATAACTCAACCTGCAAACCGACCGAGCGCAACAAACTGCCGAGCGCGTCACGCAGGGGGGCATCGTCATCGACGATGAAAACCATGGGCTCGAGATTGATGACTTTGTTCATGGGGTGCTGTTCGTTCATGGGGCATCCGTAGAGTGCTGAATCCTTGGATCGGCGACGCTGGGGCGGTCATTCAGCGCCCGGTGGTATTCGCCGATACGGGTATTGAAAACTTGAATGAGGTCCCCCGGCCGACCGTGCTGGTCGCCCATATTCGCCCGTCGTGAAAATTGATGATCGAGCGACAGATCGACAGACCCATGCCCAGTCCGGTCTCTTTGGTGGTGAAGAAGGGGGTGAACAGCGAAGGCATGACCTTCGCTGGTATGCCCATTCCCTGATCGGCCACTTCCACGACGGCCGCGCCGGCCACGACCCAGGTACGCACCCACAATACGCGATCGCAAACCTGCACTTGCTCCATTGCGTGGCAGGCATTAATGATCAGATTGATGATGACTTGCTGCAGCTGTACCCGATCGACGTTGACTTGACCTGAATGCGCCAGCAGCTCGACTTTCAGCGTTACGCCCTTGTGGGTCAGCTCTTGTTGAACCAGCGCGAGTGTCTCATTGACGATCTCGTCCACGAACTCGCTCTGGCGTAGAGGATCGCACTTTCGGGAGAGGGCCCGGATTCGACCGATGACGTCGCTGGCACGTCCCGCGCTGGCGACAATTCGGTCCAGTGATTGCAGCGCTTCAGGGAGGTCTGGCTCAGGCCGATCCAGCCAGCGTCGACAGGCTTCGCCGCTGCTGGTGATTGCAGTGAGGGGCTGATTGACCTCGTGAGCAATGGAGGCGGCGAGTTCGCCGAGTGACGTCACGCGGGTAACGTGCGCCAGTTGTGCGTGCGCGCAAAAGAGGGCCGATTCGGCTTCCTTGCTGGCTGTAATGTCCATCAGCGCGCCAATGTATTCGCAGCGGTCATGTTGCTCGAACAACGGGCTGGCAATCATATGCACGTGCTTGATCCGGCCGTCGGGCAACAGCACCCTGTGTTTGACTTCAATCAGGGCGTCGTGGCGGGCAGCCTTGGCAAATACTTCGTGCACCAGGTGCAAATCATCGGGGTGAGTGCGTGCCAGAACCATTTGCGCACTTAGCGGGACGTTCGCCGAATACTCGAAGATCCTCGCCGATTCGTCCGACCATGACATAGCCTTGCCATCACCGCTGAAACCAACGCTGCCCGTCTGGCTCAGTCGCTGCGCGCCGATCAGATACAGCTCGTTGTGGTGCAGCCGCTCCGCAGCGTATTTGCTGCGCAGCGCCAAAAAAGTAATCGCCGACAGGGCGGTCAAGCAGCGGAAAAATCCGGTAGTCGAATTCCAGTGTTGATAACCGCCGTTGTAAAGATAGGTTGCGGTCAGCAGCAATATGCACAGCAACGCGACGGAAATCACCACGTTGATCGAGAAGAGATTGGCCGCCATCAATAACAAGGTGATGTAAAGGATTGTCGGCGCAAAGTCGGTTTGCGTTTCAGAGTTGATTATCACGATCCCGCAGGCGACCACGAGTCCGATGAGCCATCCCAGGGCATTGAACCAGGGATTGGGGCTGATGTTTATCATGGTGTTGAGGGTATTCGGGCTGGAAGCGTGCGGTGTCTTGGCGAAGATGTTGGAGATAAAGGGTAACGCTTTGTGCGCACTGGCAGACCGATTCTTTTTCATTATTGCCCTGCACTTCGGATAGCGGGGAGAGGGTGCATGGGGCGATATCGTACAAAGCAATGGTTCTCATCCGATAGGACATAAACCCCTGAAATTCGGCCACTGACTTGCATCTTGCGATGGCGGATTTCCCGCCCTTATTGCCCGTCGCCATACTCAGGTATGAAACGCCACACCCATGGATGAGTGCCCTGTCCTGAGGTACGACATACGTTTGCCGGTCAGCGGCATAACCTGTTCACACATTGCGCATCGTTGCTCCGGACTGTTGATAGGGGGGCGAGATGGCACGCCGATACTCCAACCTGAAAGGCTTCAATGCCGGGCGGTTTACATGATGAACAGAAATGACCTGCGTCGTGCTGACATCAATCTGCTGGTTGTCTTCGAGTCGATGATGCACGAGCGAAATGTCAGTCGAGTTGGCGAGAAGCTTTTCCTCGGCCAACCGACGATCAGCAGTGCTTTAGGCCGCTTGCGCTTGATGTTCGACGATCCATTGTTCATCCGGTCAGGGCGGGTGATGGAACCGACTTCAAGAGCCGAGGAGATTTTTTCCAATCTGGCCCCTGCGCTTGACGGCATTGCCGCAGCCCTGAGTCGCTGTCAGGCATTCGACCCTGCTACCAGCGAGGCAACGTTCCACGTAGGCCTCTCGGATGATGTCGAATACGCGCTGTTGCCTTCGCTATTGCGTCGTCTACGCATCGAGGCTCCCAACATGACGCTGGTGGTGCGTCGCGCGGATCACTGGCAAATGCCCCAGTTGTTGACCTCTGGGGAAATTTCAATCGGGATCAGTCATACCCTTGAACTGCCCGCCAACGCGCGGCGCAAGGGACTGCGTACAACCCGTCCGATGTTGTTGCGTGCCGATTCTCAGTCTGGTGAGTTGGGCCTCGACGAGTTCTGCCGCCGTCCACATGCGGTGGTGTCTTCGATGGGGAATGTCATCGAGGAGGCCGATCGCACACTCAGCCACATCGGCCGCCAACGCAAGGTGGTGTTGGCGGTGCCACAATTCAGCGCGTTGCCCGTACTGATGGCCGACAGCGACATGATCGCTATCGTGCCCGATTACATTGCCCGTTCCATGGCCATGATCGATGGCCTGCGTGCTGAGTTCGCTCCGCTGGATCTTCCACAGCAGGAGCTTTCCATGGTCTGGCGCGGGGCGACTCACAACGACCCGGCAGAACGCTGGTTACGCTCACGATGCAGCGCGTTTCTGAGCGAACAGGACGAGCCGCTGATGCAACCAGCCTGTACTGCAAATAATCTTATGTCCGTCGCTTGAGCGGATGTCAATGGCCGGGAATACACCATGCTGCTCTTTCTCCAGACTCATCCCCTGATCACCGGAGCGCTTCTGGTTTTGCTGGACTTGTCACTTTGGCGTGGGCTCGGCGTCGGCCAGCCGGTGTGGCGCATGTGTTCTCGCATCACGGTTTTCGTCGGGTTTTCCTGGGTAATGACGGCGGCGGGCATCAGCCCGTTACAGCCTCCGCTATGGCCGGAAGACGCGATTCTCAACCTGATGGCAACCATTATCGGCATCGTTTGGTGGTTGTTTGCAGCCAGGACACTTACGGTGGTGCTTGGCGCCGGCCTGACCTCGCGCGGCGGGCACACCGCACGCTTGCTCCACGATGTGCTTGGAGCGGCCATCTTCCTCATGGCGATTGTCGGCGCCGCTGCTTATGTCTTGCAGTTGCCGGTCAAGGGGTTGCTCGCGACCTCAGGGGTGATGGCAATTGTCATTGGTCTGGCGCTGCAAAGTACGCTGAGCGATGTGTTCTCGGGCATCGTACTCAATACCACCAAACCCTACGAAGTGGATGACTGGATCGTTATCGACGGCGTTGAGGGCAGGGTGGTGGAGATCGATTGGCGTTCTACCCACCTGCTGACCAAGCTGGGCAGTACGGCCGTGGTCCCCAATTCACTCGCGGCAAAAGCCAAGATACTCAACCTCAGCCGACCCGGTAATGCTTACGGGGTCAGCATCGTGATGGCGATTCCCAGCAGCGTGCGTCCACGTCGAGCCATCGATGCCCTGGAAAAAGCCTTGCAAGGCACTCGCGCCTTGCTCCCCGGATTCAAGCCCAAGGTCTCGGTGAAAAGTTCGCACCTGGAATACAACGAATACGAACTGAAGGGGTTCATCGAGTCGTTATCCCACAAGACCGAGGTGCGCAACCTCATGTTCGATCTCGCTCATCGTCATCTCCAGGCGGCAGGCGTCACCTGGGAGGTCGCGCCGGGTAAGCAGGCGTGGAGTCGACCGCGCCATTTGTTGGAAGATGTGCGGATATTTCGCTCCCTCGGTATTGAGGATCGAGACCGGCTCGCCGACCATATGACCGCTGTTGACTACCAGGCTAACCAGGTGTTGTTGGCGTTCGACGCCGTGGCTGATTGTTTGATGATTATCAGCACGGGTGTGGTCTCGGTGTCGATCCACGACGGTGAGCGTCTGATCGAAGCCGGGCGCATGGGGCCGGGGGAAGTGCTGGGCGAGGAAGGTATCCTCAACGAAGGACGCTCGCGAGGTGAGTTTCGCAGCCTCACCAGCGGCCGGTTATTTCGCATTGAGCGCGACATGCTCGACCCCCAACTGGAGCAAAGCAGCGACCTGCATGTTGCCTTGGACAACCTGATACACCAGCGCGAGGAAATTCGAGAGTCGGTCGTGACGAAAAAAACGGTGCACGCCAAGCGCAGTGGTTTGCTCGGCTGGCTACAGAAGAAACGCCTGCCGTCAGCGTGAAAACCGGCTGCGATACTCGCGCGGCGAAATGGAAAGGTGGCGATGGAAGGTGTAGCGCATCCGCTCTTCATCGCCAAATCCGCACAACTGAGCGATTTGATCGATGTTGCGTTCGGAATCCTCCAGCATCCGCCGCGCGGCTTCCATGCGGAACATTTCCAAGGCCTTGGCCGGTGTGCGCCCGACCTTGCGCTTGTACACCCTGGAAAAGTTGCGCGGACTCATCTGTGCCTGGCGAGCCAGGGACTCAACGGTCAAATTGGCGTCGCCCAGGTTCGCGCTGATCCATAAATGCAAGTCGTCGAAGCTGCCTCCGTCATCCATCTGCGATTGCAACAGGTGGCTGAATTGCGCCTGGCCGCCAGGACGCTTGAGATAGATTACCAACTCCCGAGCCACCTCGAGCGCCACTTCGCGACCGCAGTCGGCTTCGACCAATGCCAGTGACATGTCGATGCCGGTGCTCACCCCGGCCGAGGTCCAGACCGCGCCTTGCTGGATGAAAATGGCATCAATGTCCACATCGATCGTCGGGAAGCCGCTTTTAAGCATGTCGCACATCGCCCAGTGGGTCGCGGCGCGCAAGCCTTCCAGCAAACCCGCCTGGGCCATCAGGAACGTACCGCTGCACACGGAGGCCGTACGTCTGGCGTTCGCCGCTGCTTCGCGTAGCCAATTCACCAGCGCAACCTCGTCGTCCATGGCCTGGCGGATGTTCGGCGCGCCAGGCACGATCAGTGTGTCTACCGGCAGTCCAGTGAAATCCTTGAGTGACGTGGTGTGCACTGACAGGCCTTCGGCCGTTGGAATAAGGCCGCCTTCAAGGCTCGCCGTGTGCATGGCATAGCCCGGCAGCCCGCGTGCGGCCATGGCCTTGGACGCGGCCCAGAACACAGTCTGGGCTCCTGTCAGGTCGAGCAGTCCCATTTGTGGGTACGCCAGGAAAACAACCGTGCGCGGTTGCGAGAGGGCGGTAGTTGGGCTGGCAATTGAATTCATGTCGGCATTACCACTCGTTTTTCGCCAATCAGTGGCGAGTCAGGACCTGTGTTGAGTATCGGGTTCAGTATCATCTCAGCGAGCTGACAACCCTTGATTATCCGAAGCTCAGGCTTGGCACGAGGTCGCGCGTGCCAGGCGCCTGAAAGGTGCTTGAGGTTGCTTGTGCCGCCGTGATCAGGGGCAGGGCGAACATGAATGTCGCGCCTTGACCTTCGAAGCTCGTCGCCCAGATTCTGCCCTCATGGCACTCGATGATCGAGCGGCAGATGGATAATCCCATGCCCAACCCCTCAGCCTTCGTCGTGTAAAACGCGTTGAACAGCGAGGCGAGCTGACCGGTTTCTATGCCCGTGCCGCTGTCCTTCACCGCGATCATCACTTCGTGGCCTTCCACCCAGGTTCGAATGTTCAGGTAGCGTTTTCGTTCGCCCAGATGACTCATGGCCTGGCAGGCATTCATTACCAGGTTGATGATCACCTGTTGCAGTTGGACACGGTCGCCTTTGATGATCGCACCGCCTGCCTGCAAGAATATATTCTGTTGTATGTGTTTGTGACTCAGCTCGTACTGAATCAGGGTCAGCGTATCTGTCACGATGGTATCGAATGGGTGATCCTGAGGCTGCGACACACACTTCTTCGAGAGTGAGCGCACGCCCGTGATGATTTCATTGGCGCGTCGCGCGCTTTGAATGATTCGATGGACGGACGCCTTCACTTCACCGAGGTCCGGTCGATCACGATCCATCCAGCGCAGGCATGATTCGCCGCTGGAGACAATGGCCGCCAAGGGTTGGTTGACTTCATGGGCGATGGACGCCGCAAGCTCTCCCAGCGAAGTCACGCGGCTGACATGCGCCAACTGCGCCTGCGAATCGAACAGCGCCTGTTCCGCTTTACGCGCCGAGGTGATGTCCATCAGGGCAACCACGTATTCCCGATCATGAGCGTTGCCCAGGTTTATTGCATTGATCAGCACCTGGACGTAGCGCAGGCTACCGTCTGGCATGATCAGGCGACGCTCAAGCTCGACGTTGCTCCCCAACTCGCCCGTGGCCAGCAGGCTTAACAGCTCTTCAGCGCGGGGACGGTCGTCCGGGTGCAGCCGGTCATCCATCAAGCGCCAGGAAGGCTCGATATCCGGGGGATATCCATAAATACGAAAAGCCTCCTCAGACCAATGAATTTCCTTGCATTGACCCCGAGCGAACCGCATACCCATGCTGCCGGTCTGGCTGAGTCTTTGCGCGCCGTTGAGAAAGGCTTGATTGCGGCGCAGTTCATTGGTTGACCATTTGCTGCGTAAGGTCAGCAATGTGATGGTGACCAACGACACAACACATCTGACGTAGCCAGCGATACTGCCTTGCGACTCGTAGAAGTATTCGATAACGAAGCCGCCGGTAATCAGGACGAAGCAGAATAACGCGATAATCAGAACAATTCTGATGGAGAAAACATGGGCAGACATGAACAACAGTGTGATGTAAAGCACTGCATGCGCCAGGTCTGAATCAAGCATCAGGTTGATGGTGGATATAGTGATGGCCGCCGAAAAGGAGGCTATGAAAGCCAGTCGGTCTGACGCCAGGAATCGTTTGCACAACCGGGTCAGCATCATCTTTTCGCCTTCTATACACATTTGAGGGTATTAACAGGAAAGAACCGCAGCATTCCGGGTCCTGAAAAAGCGCTCTTATGCAAGAGCGCCCTACAACCGTTTCGGTTGGAACTAACAAATTAGATGATGGATTTTGCGACCAATTGAGTCGTGGTCAGTCCATCGAAAAGTGCGCATTGATGGACATGGCAGAATCGTATGCTTGTCCCGCATATGCCACGCGACGTTCGATCAGGCGATCAGAGCCGCCTTCGGCCACGCGGCGTTCGATCAGGCGATCGGAGCCGCCCTCGGCCACGCGGCGTTCGATCAGTCGATCGGAGCCGCCTTCGGCCACGCGGCGCTCGATCAGGCGATCAGAGCCGCCCTCGGCCACGCGACGTTCGATCAGGCGATCGGAGCCGCCTTCGGCCACGCGGCGCTCGATCAGGCGATCAGAGCCGCCCTCGGCCATGCGACGTTCAATCAGGCGATCGGAGCCGCCTTCGGCCACGCGGCGTTCGATCAGGCGATCGGATCCGCCTTCGGCCACGCGACGTTCGATCAGGCGATCGGAGCCGCCTTCGGCCACGCGACGTTCGATCAGGCGATCGGAGCCGCCTTCGGCAATACGAGTAGGGGCCGATTTTGCACGATACTCTGGCTCGGGGGGAGAGGTGTCGTCTTGAGCACTATTCTCGCGGCCGGCGACGACATTGGATTCAACACAGGTCTCCCTGGCAACGGAATTCCCAGCGATCAAACCTGTTGCAGCAAGAAAAGCGATGGCGAGGCTAAAGTCGGAAGTCTTCATCATATTCACCCTACGTGGTCAGTTGGCTACGTCATGAACATTCCGGACATCCGATGCGCTATTCATGCTGTAGAGCGTTTAACTGGATAATGTGGTGTACCGGAATGAGTTCAATAGTAAAGGACTGAGCGGTCGCGTCACTTATGCAAACGGTTTCTTCAGCGGTATCTAGGTATGAATTATTCACACTTAAGTATGAGTGGCTGGAAGTAAGGTTGGGTGAGCGATTTCTTGGGTGGATTGAATATAAAAAGATTATGTGCAGGAACCTATACATATGTATGTTGAAACAAGTTTTGGCGGGTGACAGTCTTCAATCAGGTGGGGGCTTGTCAAATAGCTCCCAATGCATTGAAGGTTGAGTTAATTGTTAATCACACCAATAATTTCGATCGTTGATGACGACGACACCGTCCGTATTTCTTTGGACAGCTTGGTCAGGTCAATGGGCTACAGCGCGCGGACGTATGCCTGTGCGGAAGATTACCTGGCGGACAGCGCGAATGATCTGACGGCTTGTCTTATCTCGGATATCCGCATGCCCGGCATGAGTGGGTTTCAATTGTTTCAAGCCTTGCAGGCCAGGGGGCACTGTTTCCCAGTGATCTTCATCACCGCCTGCCAGCGTGAGTCTTCCGAACAGAAGGCCCAGGAACTGGGAGCTGCAGGGTATTTCCGGAAACCGTTCAGCGGTCATCAATTGATGTCCCGGGTGCAGGCCGTTCTCAGCGCCAGGTCGGACGGTTAGCGCCGCGTCCGGAAGGCGGTTCGGCCGACTATTGTTAGAAGTAATAGTGATCATCACCAAACGCAAGTTCCACTTTGTGAGCATTGATCGGAAAATGGCCCTCATCGAGAGCAGATCATGAAGTTGCACAGATACATCGGCGAATACCGTTATGGCGCAGCTTTCGAACTGATCAACCAAACTTTTTTTCAGGATGAGACCGATGCGTCGTTTATTTTTTTCTGCCATCGCGGTGGCCTCGCTCGCCGGTTGCGCTTCGGCGCCGAATGACCCGACCCTGACCCTGCAAACCAGCAAGACCCCGGCCGAATACTCCGACTGCGTTGTACCCAGGTTGCAGGGCGATGCGATGAACCCGACGGTCTCGCAGACCCAGCGCAGCTACCGGATCGTGGTACCGAGCAAAATCTCGGCCGACAACGTGGTGGAGGCCTACAAGGCTGGCAGTGGCGGCAAGGTCTTCATCTACGAACGACACTTGCTGGCATCGAACTTCTTGCCCTCGAGTTTTGGCCGCGTTGCCCAGGATTGCATCTGACTCCCGCTGTAAACGATTTGCCCTGAGCTCCTTTGGTTGGCCGCAACCAACCAATTCCTTTGCCCCACGCCTGATCGGATGTGGGGTTTTTTTTGCCTGTTGGTAGGAGCCAGTTTGTCGAGGCGTCCAATCGCGAGCAAGCTCGTTCCCACAAGCGAAACGACAACGCCCCCGACCGCAAGGCCGGGGGCGTTGTTGTCAAATCTGCGGATCAGTAGTCCCAGAACGCTGCAATCCAGCGGAACGCGTTGCCATCCACGGCCACTCGGCCCACGGAAGGAAACGGCAGGTGGGTAGCCACGAACAGCTCACCGCTTGCAGCGGCTTCCTGCATCAGGCGCACCCGCACGCGCACCGACTCTTCGGGGTCATGTTCGAAGCCGTTGTGCCAATCCGGGTGCTCGAAGGCAACAGGGAACAGCGCGTCACCGGCAAAGGTCAGCTTCTCGCCGCCGGAGTTCACATAGACCACGCAGTGCCCCGGAGTATGACCGCCTGTGAGTTTGGCCACTACGCCCGGTGCCACCTCATGCTCGTCATCGAATGTGCGCACGTTGCTGCGGTAATCGTTAATGAACTGATTGGCGGTCGCGCGAAGCACATCGGGCACCGGAGACGGCATGTCGGTGTGCTCGAAATCGGGTGATTCCCAGAACGCCACCTCAGTCGCGGTCACGTGGATGCGTACATCCGGACGCAGGCTGTTCTTCACCTCGTCGACCAACAGTCCGCCAATATGGTCCATGTGCATGTGGGTGATGATGATGTCGGTCACGGAAGCGAGGTCGATACCGGCGTTTTCCAGACGTTTGGGGAATTGGCCGGCCCTTGGAAAGCCGGGAAATTGTCCGCCCAGTCCGGCGTCCACCAAAATGGTCTGTTCACCGGTGCGGATCACGAGCACGTTCAATGCCCAGTCGAATGCGTCGGGTCCCACGTAGATGCTCTTGAACCAGGCTGCACGAGTGGCGGGGTCGACATTGGTGGACATGGTCGAAGTCGGCAGCGGCAGCACGCCATCGCTGACTACCAGCACGTCGATCTCGCCGACACGCAGGGCGTAGCGAGACGGCACCAACTCTTCGAATCCGGCGGTGCCGGGGTTGAACGCGCTGGTAGGTTCGATGGCTTGTGGGTGGGTATCCAGATGCAAGGTCATGGTCAGTCTCCGATGGTAGTGGATAATTTCAGATGAAATTTTCCTCTGCCCCACGGCTGTTCAGTAGTGACCAGTAAAAGTTGATTAAACTTTCACAGTGCAACTATTGGACGCCGCAAGTTCAGTCTATTTATTCAAGGCAGCAGCGGTTTGCTGTGAATTCATAGTATTGGCGCAGGGGCCAGGGTGCAGTTCTACCTCGGTTCAGAAAAACCATACGTCAGTGGCATTGGCCTATACGAAGGTTTGGTTTGGTGTTGCGAGGGCGCTCAGCGTGGCTGATGGAGGGCGGTTTCTATGCAGCTCAGAAGTTTAGTGGTTTCACAGGGTTTGGGCAGGTAGGCAATCAGCGTCGGCGAATCGGAGATCGTCGAAGGCAGGGCTTCAGGGTAAGCCGTGATGAAGATCGTGGGGATGTGATAACCCATGGCGAGCAGTTTCTGGTGCAACTCAAGGCCGCTCATGCCGGGCATCTGTATGTCGGAAATCAGGCATTGGGTATGCGCCGGATCGTTTGTTTCGAGAAATGCCAGGGCGCTGCAGTAAGTCTTTATCTTGTAGCCGATGGAGCGCAGCAAGTTTTCAAGTCCAAGCCGAACCGAATCGTCATCATCAACGATTGCAACGATTTGCAGATCTTGGGTCATCAGGTGTGCTCATGAAGTGTTCTATCGTGCGTACAACATACGCGAAGTGCGAGGGGGTAAAAGTATACCTACGTATGATCGGCTAAAACCAAAGCGTCGTTGTTCTGCTGGAAAGCACTGTGGAATCATTCGTTTTTTGTTGATGAGTTTTGCCCATTCAACAGCTACTCTGAATGACGGCATTTAAAACGCAGGCGGCAAAAAAATCAAAAGCATAAAAACGATGTGCTCCAGTCAATAACGTTTCTGTTGTTCCTGCCCCGATGGATGACCACATGCAGATACTCTGGAACGATGGTGAGCGTACGTTCGGTCGAGCGTCGGGCTCAGGGGGCAAAACGGCCGTCCTTTACTGATTGCACGACCGACTGCCGAGCAACCGCCACCGGCGTGCCTTGGCCGTTTCGCTCACGAGTTCGCCCTCAAGGACGAGCTGGATAGCACCTGGGCCCTGCGTCCACTGGAAATGGTCCGGGAAAATGGGCAGGTGTACCTGCTGCTGGAGGATCCGGGCGGCACGCCGTTGCTCCAATTGCTGAATGCGCCCATGGACACCGCGACTTTTCTGCACCTGTCGATCAGCATCGCCCAGGCGCTGGGCAAGCTGCACCAGCGCGGCCTGGTGCACAAAGACATCAAACCCTCGCATATCCTGGTGAACTGCGCCGATGGCCGCGCTCGGCTGACGGGCTTTGGCCTGGCTTCGTGGCTGCCCCGTGAACGCCATGCCGTGGAGACTATCGCAGGCACATTGGCCTACATGGCGCCTGAGCAGACCGGGCGGATGAATCGTTCGATCGACCTGCGCAGCGACCTTTATTCCTTTGGTGTCACTCTCTATGAAATGCTCACGGGTGCGCTGCCATTCATGGCCTCGGATCCGATCGAGTGGGTGCACTGCCACATCGCAAAAAAACCACAGTCACCGGCCGAGCGGGTCAGGTCCATACCCGAAGTGTTGTCCGCGATCGTCATGAAACTCCTGGCCAAGACTGCCGAGGAACGCTACCAGACCGCCGCCAGTATCGAGCAGGACTTGCGGGAATGTTTGGCGCAATGGCAATCCCAAGGCCGAATCGATGCCTTTGCATTGGGTGAGCAGGGCTCGTCCGACCGGTTGATGATTCCCGAGAAACTCTACGGTCGCGAGCTGGAAGTGAGCGCCCTGATCGCCGCGTTTGACCGGACCATCGCCAGCGGTTCCCCGGAGCTGATGCTGGTTACCGGTTATTCCGGGATTGGCAAATCGTCGGTGGTCAATGAGCTGCACAAGGCGCTGGTGCCTCCGCGCGGATTGTTTGCGGCGGGCAAGTTTGATCAATATCGCCGGGATGTTCCTTACGCGACACTGGTTCAGGCATTCCAAAGCCTGGTGCGCACATTGCTGGGCAAGAACGACACCGAGCTGGCGCAATGGCGCGATGCATTGCAGGGCGCGCTGGATGCCGAAGCAGGGTTGATGACTGACCTGATCCCGGAACTGAAGCTCATCATCGGTGACCCGCCGCCCGTGCAGGCCCTGGAACCACAGCAGACGCAACGCCGTTTCCTGCTGGTGTTCCGGCGATTCATCGGCGTGTTCGCCAGGGCTGAGCATCCGCTCGCGCTGTTTCTGGATGATTTGCAGTGGATCGATGCGGCAACGCTTGATCTGCTGGAAGATTTGTTGACCAGTTCCGACGTGCAGCACCTGTTGCTGGTGGGCGCTTACCGCAGCAACGAGGTCAACGACAGCCATCCCCTGACGGGCAAGCTGCACGCCATTCGCAATGGCGGCGGGCGCATCGACGAAATCACCCTGGTACCGCTGGCCAAAAAGCACATTGAGCGATTGATTGCCGATGCGCTGCACGACGAACCGGCGCATATCGAACCCCTGGCACAACTGGTGCTGGAAAAAACCGCCGGTAACCCGTTTTTCGTCATCCAGTTTTTGCACGCGCTCGCCGACGAAAAACTACTGACCTTCGACCATCAACAAAAACAGTGGTGCTGGAGCCCGGACCGCATCCATGCCATGGGGTACACCGACAACATCGTCGACCTGATGGTCGGCAAGCTCACACGCCTGCCTGCGCAGACCCAGCACGCGCTGCAGCAACTGGCGTGCCTTGGCAACGTGGCCGGGACGGCGGCGCTGTCCACCGTGCTGGGCATGAGCAAGGCCCAGGTTCGCGCGGTGTTCTGGGACGCAATTCGCCAGGAACTGGTGCATCGCCTGGAAGGCGCCTATGGCTTTGCTCATGACCGCATTCACGAAGCGGCTTATTCGTTGATCGCCAAAGACGAGCGCGCCGAGGCGCATCTGCGCATCGGTCGGCTGCTGGCGGCGCAAACGTCCCCCCAGGAACTTGAGGAGGCGATCTTCGAGATCGCCGGCCAGCTCAACAGAGGGGCTGCCTTACTCACCGACCCAGCGGAGCGCGAGCAACTGGCCGCTTTCAACCTGATGGCGGGCCAGCGTGCCAAGGCGTCCACGGCTTACGCCTCGGCGCACAACTATTTGACCATGGGCGCGCAACTGTTGGGGGAGGACTGCTGGAGTCGTCTGCATGATTTGAGCTTTGCACTGGAGTTGAACCGTGCCGAATGCGAAGTGCTGACCGGGCAGTTCACGGTTGCGCAAAAGCGTCTGGACGCGCTTTTACCGCGGGCGAGCACAACGGTTGAACGCGCCAGTGTCGTGTGCCTGCAAATGGATGATTACCTGCTCATGGACCGCAGCGATGGTGCAGTTGCGGCCTGTCTGGACTACCTGCGGTACGTGGGTATCGAATGGTCGGCGCATCCCGGCGATGATGAAGTCCGTCAGGAGTACGACCACATCTGGTCGTTGCTTGGGGAGCGCGAGATCGAGTCGCTGATCGACCTGCCACTGATGGAAGATGCGGCGTCGCTGATGACCGTCAATGCATTGGGCAAGCTGTTCCCGCCCGCGCTCCAGACGAATGCGAACCTGGCGTGCCTGTCTATTTGCAAAGCCATCAGCCTGTGCCTGGAAGGCGGCAACTGCGACGCCGCGAGCCTGCACTATGCCAACGCGTTCAGGGTTTTCGGCCGGCGCTTTGGCGATCATAAGGCCGGGTTCCGCTTCGGTCAGTTGGGTTGCGCACTGGTCGAGCAACGCGGCCTGAAGCGTTTTGAGGCCAGTACCTATCTCTGTTTCTCGATTTTCGCGGTGCGCTGGATGAAACCGGTCAGTGAATGCCGGGACCTGGTGCGGCGTGCGTTTGTGGCGGCCAACCGGATCGGTGACCTGCCGTATGGCGCTTACGCTGGCAATAGCCTCATTTCCGACTCGCTGTTTGCCGGCGATCCTTTACCCGAAGTCCGGGTCGAAGCCAAACGTGGCCTGAGTTTCGCGCGTAAGGTTCGCTTCGGGCTCGTGATCAATTTCATGAGCACGCAACTGGCGCTGATTCGCATGCTGCAAGGGGCATCGCCTGTTTTTGGCTCCCTCGACAATAACAAGTTCGACGAGGCGAGCATCGAGGCTCACTTCGCCAGCCACCCCGACCTGGCCCTGGCGGAGAGCAAATACTGGATACGCAAACTCCAGGCTCGCTACATGGCCGACGATTTGCCGATGGCCATGCAGGCCACCGTCAAGGCGAAGCCGTTGCTGTGGACTTCGTACCTGTTTTTCGAAGAGGCCGAGTTTTACTTCTTCGACGCATTGACCCGCGCTCGCTGGTGCGACGCCTTGCAGATCGGCGAGCGTTCGCAGCACCTCGACGCCATGGCGACCGCGTTACAGAAGTTGCGGACCTGGGCGCAGCAATGCCCGGAAAACTTCGCCAGCCGCGCCGCGTTGGTCGAGGCCGAAATCGCGAGGGTGGAAGGGCGCATGATGGAAGCCGAATTGCTGTTCGAACAGGCCATCCACTCGGCACAAAGAAGCGGCTTCGTGCACATCGAAGCGCTCGCCAACGAGCTGGCGGCGCGTTTCTATGCGGCCCGAGGGCTGGGCAAAGTCGCCAACGTCTACATGCAGGATGCCCGCTATGGCTACCTGCGCTGGGGCGCTGACGGCAAGGTGCGCCAGTTGGAGGCGCGATACCCCTCGTTACGCACCGAAACCCAGGCCCTCGCGCCAACCGTGACCATGGCGGCGCCCGTCGAACATCTTGACCTGGCCACGGTGATCAAGGTGTCCCAGGCGGTATCGAGTGAAATCGTTCTGGAAAAACTCATCGACGTGATCATGCGCACAGCCATCGAGCAGGCCGGCGCCGAGCGTGGTGTGCTGGTTCTTTCGGACGCGGGCGAGCATCGCATTGCCGCGCAAGTGATCACTGGCGCGGATTCGATGCAGTTGGGCGACGAGCCGATGACCCCGAAGCTGTTGCCCGAATCGTTGCTTTACCATGTCCTGCGCACCGGCGAGAGCGTTTCGATGGACGATGCCATGACCGAGCCGTCGTTCGCCGATGACCCCTACATTCGCCAGCGTCATGCGCGCTCGATCCTTTGCTTGCCGTTGATGAACCAGGCGAAGCTGACCGGTGCGCTCTACCTGGAAAACAACCTGGCCGCTCGGGTGTTCAGCCCGGCGCGGATTGCCGTGCTGAAACTGGTGGCCTCCCAGGCCGCCATTTCCCTGGAAAACGCACGCCTGTACCGGGAGGTGGCCGAGCGCGAAGGCAAGATCCGCCGTCTGGTGGATGCCAATATCATCGGCATCCTGGTGTGGAACGCCAACGGCGACATCGTCGAAGCCAACGATGCCTTCCTGCGCATGGTTCGCTTTGAACGCGCAGATCTCACTTCGGGGCTGCTGCGCTGGCGCGACCTGACGACACCGCCGTTTCGCGAGATGAGCGAGCGTCACCTGGCCGAGGCGATGCGCACCGGCTATGCACAGCCTTATGAGAAAGAGTACTTCACCAAGGACGGCGGACGTCTGCCGGTGATTGTCGGCCTGGCGATGTTCGAGGCCAACAGCAAGGAAGGGGTGGCCTTCGTGCTGGATCTGACCGAGCGCAAGCAGGCGGAAGAAAAGATTCGTGAAAGCGAGCGGCGCTATCGCGAAGTGCAAACTGAACTGGCCCACGCCAACCGCGTGGCGACCATGGGGCATCTGGTGGCCTCGATTGCACACGAGGTCAACCAACCCATTGCCGCCGCCATTCTCAATGCCGATGCGGCTTTGCGCTGGATGAGCCTGCAACCGCCGCAAATCGATGAAGTGCGCAACGTACTGGGCAGCCTGATCCTCGATGCCAATCGTGCTGCCGATGTACTGGGGCGAATTCGCCAGCATATTCGTAAGACACCTCCCGAAAAGGGCCCAGTGGACATCACCGCGGCGATCGGTGAAATGATCGAACTGAGCCGAAGCCAGGTCACCAAGAATGGTGCGTCGCTGCTGACCGAGATCAACGAGCAGCTGCCCCGGATCGTGGGGGATCGTGTCGAGCTGCAACAGGTGCTGCTCAACCTGATCATGAACGCCCTTGAAGCCATGAACGGCGTGGCAGAAGGGGAGCGCCAACTGCACATCAGTGCGCAGCTCGACGAGGCCGGTTGCGTGCGAGTCAGTGTCCGCGATTCGGGACCGGGGTTTTCCGCGGAAAATACCGAGCAGATCTTTGACTCGTTCTACACCACCAAACCCACCGGCATGGGCATGGGGCTTTCCATCTGCCGCTCTATCATCGAAGCCCACGGCGGCCGGTTGTGGGCCAGCGCCAACGCGCCCCATGGGGCTACGGTCCAATTCACGCTGCCAGTGGAACAGGGCCCAGGTAATACTTAGGTTTCAGCAGGGGTACATGAAGGGGCGTTTGAAGTAGCGGCAGGTTCAAATGAAGCCCCGCAACCCCGGCGGGGCGCTGTTGCATGACCCTCGTTACCCGTTTTCACTCATTTGTTCGTCGCAGCACTTCATTGCCTGACTACCCGCGTATTTGCAGCGGGTTCTCCGAAACTTGTGTGCTGGCCAATGTGAGATAAAGTGGTGTATTAAACTTTTTTCTCCAGTTGGGAGCTGTGCATGAGCGCCAATCCACCCAGCAATCAAGGCAGTAAAAGCCCTACGGTGTTTGTGGTGGATGATGATGCGTCCATGCGCAATGCGCTGAGCAACCTATTGCGTTCTGCGGGCATTCAAGTCGAAACCTTTGCCTCCACGGCGGAGTTCCAGGAACGTCCCAAGGACGACAGTGCCAGTTGCCTGGTTCTCGATGTCCGCCTGCAAGGGGCCAGTGGCCTGGAGTTTCAACGCCAGTTGGCCAGCAGCCATTCCAATATTCCAATCGTATTCATCACCGGGCATGGCGACATCGAAATGTCGGTCAAGGCCATGAAAGCCGGCGCGGTGGACTTCCTCGCCAAGCCGTTCCGTGAGCAGGATCTGCTGGATGCGGTGTCGGCGGCGCTGCAAGCGGATATCAAACGCCGCGAGACACAAGAGCAGTTTTCCGAACTGCACAAACACTATCAGTCGCTGACCGTACGCGAGAAGGAAGTGATGGCCCTGGCCGCCAAAGGGCTGATGAACAAGCAGATCGCCGGACAGATGAACCTCAGCGAAATCACCGTGAAGATCCACCGTGGGCATGCCATGAAAAAAATGAACGCCAAGTCGTTTGCTGATCTGGTACGCATGTCCGAGGCGCTGGGTGAACGGCTGCAGCATTGATCCCGCAAACTGCATCTTTCAAGGACGTCAACGATAACGCTGGGTCTCTGGCACCCGTTGCGCTCTCGGATTGATCGCGAGCCTGCTCGCTCCTACAGGGGGCAACGAACGTGCGCAGTTTGCGATATCCTGATTCTTTGATCGTCCACGTTAACGAGTGCTCTGAACCTTGATCGAACGTCGCCAATTCAGTGGAGGCATGAAGGGCAAGAACCTTCGCTACCTGAACGAAAACCCCGACCAGCCTGTGCAACTTTCACGGACAGGCTTCTTGCTACTTGAACATTTTTCGCTGCCGGCCTTCACACAGGCGCTCGATACTATCGTCACTGCCAACCTGCTGCGGCCCAAGCTGTTTTCCTCGCGCACCTTCGGCTTGAGTGATGGCGAGGTGGTCAGCGACCTGGGGCTGGTGATTCGCCCGGATGCGCGGATTGACGCCGCAGCCATCCACGACCTTGATTTGCTGGTCATCTGCGGTGGTTACCGTACCGAACTGAAGGCCAGTGAGGAGTTGATCAACCTGTTGCGCCAGGCCGCCGATCAAGGCATCAGCCTGGCCGGCCTGTGGAATGGCGGCTGGTTCCTGGGGGTCGCGGGCTTGCTGGACGGTTATCGTTGCGCGATCCACCCGGAACATCGGCCCGCCCTGGCGGAAATCGCCAAGGCCACGCACGTGACCAGCGAACCCTACGTGATCGATCGCGACCGGCTGACGGCGTCCAGTCCGTCGGGTGCTTTCCACATGGCGCTGGACTGGATCAAAGGCTTGTACGACAAAGCATTGGTCGAAGGTATCGAAGATATTCTGGCGTTCGAAGAGTCCCGCTACCGGCGTATCAAACCGTCTGAGAACATCTGCGTCAGCGCGCCACTGCGCGAAGTGGTGAAGTTGATGGACGCCAACCTCGAGGAACCGCTGGAACTGGAGCAACTGGCGGTCTATGCCGGACGCTCCCGGCGTCAACTGGAGCGATTGTTCAAGGAACAGTTGGGCACCACACCGCAGCGTTATTACATGGAACTGCGGATCACCGAAGCGCGGCGATTGCTGCAGCACACGGAACTGTCCCAGGTGGATGTGCTGGTGGCGTGCGGTTTTGTATCGCCGAGCCATTTCAGCAAGTGCTACAGCTCGTACTTTGGTTACCGGCCGTCCAAGGAAAAACGTATGGTCAAATGAAGTCCTTCCGAGTCGGCTCTCACAGCTGACTCACATTTTTACGCGATGTGCGTTGTCGTACGACAATATCCCGGGTTTCTGATGGCCATGGCGAACCCGCCACAGGCCCGCTTGATCACGATCAATTAAAGCTTGCAGGCATGACGAACGGTTATTTTCCTGATTGACGCCGGGTGGGGGAATCGCTATAAAAGGCGCAGTTGTACGACGACATATGATGTTACAAACCCAATAACAAAAAATCCGGGCCTCATCATGAACTCAATCCGCTTCTGCATTTCCCCAGCTTTTGCTCCCTGTGGTCCGGTCCTGACTGCTCCACCCGTGCCACCGCCCTCTGCGCTGCACCCGGCCCCTGCGCCGATCTCCTGAGTGCCCCTGTTCTAGCCTGACGCGACGCGCCTGGAGGCGTGCTGCGCGTAAGCACTGATCTCGATTGACCCCGAGAGATCATCACCCAACTCCAAAAATAAAAGTGATGCCATGAATCTGAACGAGCCTATCAATGCGCAACGTGTCGGCCAGGCGGTCGGTAAATACCGCTGGACCATCTGTGCGCTGTTGTTTTTCGCCACCACCGTCAACTACCTGGACCGCCAGGTGCTCAGCCTGCTGGCGCCGGACTTGTCCTCGCAATTTGGCTGGAGCAACACCGACTACGCCAACATCGCCTCGGTGTTCCAGTTTGTCTACGCGATTTCCATGCTGTTCGCTGGCCGTTTCGTCGACAAAATCGGCACCAAAAAGGCCTACGTCCTGGCGATCAGCATCTGGTCGACCGGCGCGATGATGCACGCCTTCTCCGTGCCGATGGGCGAGGGGATTGCGGCGGTGTGCGGTGCCTTCGGCCTGGCTGTCATTCCGGTGTCCATCGCCGGCTTCATGCTGTCACGTGCGGTGCTGGCCATTGGCGAAGCGGGTAACTTTCCCATCGCAATCAAGGCCACGGCCGAATACTTCCCGAAAAAGGAACGTTCGTTCGCCACGGGCATTTTCAACTCGGGCGCCAACGTCGGCGCTGTGCTGGCGCCGATCTGCGTGCCGCTGATTGCCAGTCTGTGGGGCTGGGAAGCAGCATTCATTGTGATCGGCATGCTTGGGTTCGTCTGGGTGACACTGTGGATTGCCTTGTACGAAAAACCGGAGAACCAGACGCGCCTGTCCGCTGAGGAACTGGCCTACATCCGCAGTGATGCACAGCCTATCACCGCCACGGAGCCGGGCGCGGCGAAGAAGAAGGTGTCGTGGTTCAAGCTGCTGACCTACCGCCAGACCTGGGCCTTTGCCTTCGGCAAGTTCATGACCGATGGCGTATGGTGGTTCTTCCTGTTCTGGCTGCCCACTTACCTGTCGGCACAATACGGCATGAAGGGCGCTGCCATCGTCTGGCCGCTGGCGGTGCTCTACAGCATGACCATGGTTGGCAGTATCGGCGGTGGCTGGTTCCCGAGCTACTTCATGGCCCGTGGCGATGCGCCGTATGACGGTCGCATGAAAGCGATGCTGGTGATTGCGTTCTTCCCACTTCTGGTTCTGCTGGCGCAGCCCTTTGGCTACATCAGCTTCTGGGTGCCGGTGTTGCTGATCGGTGTGGGGGCCTCGGCGCACCAGGCGTGGTCGTGCAACATCTTTACTACCGTTTCCGACATGTTCCCGCAGAAGACTATCGCTTCGGTCGTTGGTATCGGTGGTCTGGCCGGTGGTTTGGGCGGTGTGGTAATGACCAAGATCGGTGGTTGGGTGTTCGATTATTACAAGTCGATCAACGACATTCACACCGGCTACATGATCATGTTCGCCATCTGTGCGCTGGCCTACCTGGTCGCGTGGAGCGGAATGAAACTGCTGGTTCCGCGCCACAAGGAAATCACGGATCTCTAATGCGTCAACTGTAGGAGCGAACTCATTCGCGATGGATGACGCGGGAGATCTAAGGCCCCGCGGTGGCCCTGAGACCATCGCGACGGTTCGACGCCTCGACAAGCTTGCTCCTACAGGGACGGTTTGATCCCTGTGGGATTGCTGGTGTTTACCGACCGTGCGCCTGCGCCGCCAACTGCTCGGCGTCCACGCGCACGAATGTCGAATCGCCCACCGCCGTCAGCACATCCCCCGCATACACCTCGCAGATAACCCGGGTCTTGCGGCCGACTTCGCCCTCGACTTTCGCCTTGAGAACCAACGGTACGCCCATGGGCGTTGGCTTGATGAACTTGATGCCCAGGTTGCCGGTCACGCAGTTGATGCGCGGCAGGCTGGCGACTTGGCGGTTCTCCTGGCGATAGTGATAAGCCATCGCCGTCCAGTTGGAATGACAGTCCACCAGCATCGCGATCAGACCGCCGTAGACCAGATCCGGCCAGCCGCAGTATTTCGCCTCGGGCAAGTGCTCGGCGATGACATGCACGCCGTCGTCATGCCAGCGACTCTTGATGTGCAAACCGTGCGGGTTGCTGCCACCGCAGCCATAACAAACGCCATCTGGCGCTGCGCTGTCTTGCAGGGAGGTGTCGACGCTGGACATACCGGAAATCCTTGAAGTGAACCGAACCTGGCGGATTCTAACGCTGAACGGATCACCGTGAGCAGCGCAAAATCCGACTTCGCCGGATCACTTGTCGTTGGCTTCCGGTAGTTTGGCGATCACCTTGATCTCAAAGCGAAAACCCGCGAGCCAGGTGACACCGATGCAGGTCACCGTCGGGAACGGTGCACTGCCCCAGAACGGCGGCACGACGTTTTCCCAGATTTTTTCGAAGGTCGACTCCGGGTCAACGATGAACACGGTCACGTCGACCACGTCATCGAACGAGGCACCGGCAGCCGCCAGGATCGCGTTCAGGTTGGTGAACGCCAGACGAACCTGGTCATCCAGGTCTTCCAGAGGAGAACCGTCTTCGGTGCTGCCCACCTGGCCGGAGACGAACAGGAAACCATTGGATTGGACGGCCGGCGAATAGCGATAGCGCTCATAAAGTGCCTGGCGGCCCGCCGGAAAAACTACATTGCGTTGTGTCATTACTGCCTCCATCAAAGGGTCGGGGGTCGACTCGAATCAACCTTGGGAGAACTCTAGGGGCTTGCGCCGAGGCAATAAACGAGCAACCTTGGCGATCACTGTTTGGAAAATCCAAACAATTGAATCGATGAAAGAGGCCCACATGGACCGTTTTGATGCGATGCAGGCTTTCGTGCGAGTGGTGGAGGCGGGGAGCTTTACCAAGGCGGCCGACACCCTGCACATGAGCAAAACCACGGTGACCCAACTGATCCAGCAGCTTGAGGCGCGCCTGCGGGTCAAACTGCTCAATCGCACCACGCGCAAGGTCAACGTCACCGCCGACGGCGCGGTGTTTTACGAGCGGGCGACCAAGTTGCTGGCTGACATGGACGATGCCGAGACCAGCCTGTCGGCAGCCTCGGCCTTGCCGCGCGGGCGGTTGCGGGTTGATGTGCCGAGCCCGTTGGCCAGTACGATTCTGGTGCCGGCATTGCCTGAATTTTATGCGCGCTACCCGGACATCCAGATCGACCTGGGCGTGAGCGATCGCGTCGTCGACATGATCGATGAAAACGTCGATTGCGTGGTGCGCGGGGGTGAACTGAAGGATCTGTCGCTGATGGCCCGCAAAATTGCGGATCTGCCGCTGGGCATATTTGCCGCGCCGAGCTACCTGGCGCGGGTCGGCACACCTGCGCATCCCCTGGACATGGAAGACTCCGAGCATCGCGTCGTTGGTTTCCTGTGGGCGCGCACTGGCAAACCGGTGCCGTACGCCCTGCATAAACAGGGCGAGCGGGTGCAGGTCAAAGGTCGCTACGCCTTGGCGGTGGACGATGGCAATGCGTTTGTCGCGGCAGGGTTGGCGGGTCTGGGCATTCTCTGGTTGCCCAGGTATATGTCCGCCAGGTTCGAAGCCAGCGGTGAACTGGTGCCGCTTTTCGAGGATTGGAGCCTGGACACCATGCCGCTGTACATCGCGTATCCCGCGAACCGGCATATCAGCCTCAAGTTGCGCCTATTCATAGACTGGGTCGTTGAATTGATGGCACGGCATGCTCCGCTGACCGGCGGGCTGGGCACCTTCGATTGAGCCGCAACCGAGCTGTTTGCGCCTGCTCGGCTTGGGCTACACTGCGCCCAATACACCCAGGTTCTGGGGCGAGACATCGACCTCGTAGGGAACACGCGGAGCAATAATAGAAAATGCACGATCTTCGCCCCAATCCGCAGCTCAGCCTGGAATACTGCGCTGAACGTCCGATATTCGCGGACTTTCTCAAACAGGCGCAATTGACCCCGGATGCCACGGCGGTGGATTCCCCCTGGCGCACGATGCAGCTATCGCCAGCTGGAGTCCATCAGCCGCCATCTGGCGGGGGCGCTGGCTGAAAAAGGCGCCTCGGAATCCGACCGGGTGGTGATCGTCTCCAGCCGTTGTGCGGGGCTGGTCTACGCCATGCTTGGCGCATTACGCGGCGGCTTGGCCTTCACGGTGGCCGACGCGGCCTATCCCGCCGCGCGAGTGGGTCAGATCATCCGCACCCTCGATCCTGCTTTCGTGCTGCTTTGCGGCGACGCCTCGATTGATCTCACGCATGAAGCCACGGTCATTCGCATCCCGGAACACCCCGACGATGCGTTGCAGGCTTTCGTGAGCGATCGGCCAGACTTGCCGGAGGTCGATCCCGATCGACCCGCCTATATCACCTTCACGTCAGGCAGTACCGGCGAACCCAAAGGGGTCGTGACCCACCATGCACCGCTGGTGCATTTCATCCAATGGCACGCCCGGCTGCACGGCTTTACCCAGGACGACTGTTTTTCGCTGCTGTCAGGGCTGGGCCATGACCCCGTGTACCGAGACGTATTCACGCCGTTGTCCATAGGCGCGAAGGTGGTTTGCCCGGCCCAGTCGACGGTGATCGATCCGTTGGCGCTGGCCACCTGGATACAGGCCAACCGGATCAGCGTCATTCACCTCACGCCGCCGCTGGGCAAGCTGATTGAAACCGGCGCGAAACTGGCCGGGTTGACGTTCGACGCCCTGCGCTATTTTTTCTGGGGCGGTGATGCCCTGAGCAAAGCGCTCTACCAGCAAGTCCGCCTGATTGCGCCCGGTGCTGTCAGCGTTAATTTTTATGGCACCACGGAAACCCCGCAGGCCATGGCCTTTCATTGCATCGAACCAACGGCCAACCACGACAAAATCCCCTTGGGGCGGGGCATCGACGGCGCGCAGTTGCTGTTGGTCAACCCATCCAACCAACTGGCCGCAGAAGGCGAGGTCGGGGAAATCCTGATCCGCAGCCCATATCTGTCACTGGGTTACTGGAATGATCCGGTGCTGACCCGCGAAAAATTCGTAGTTAACCCGTTTACCGGCAATACCCAGGACATCTGTTACAAAACCGGCGACCTCGGCAGCTATCAGGTCGATGGCAGTGTCACGTTCCTGGGCCGGGGTGACAGTCAGGTGAAGATTCGCGGCCATCGCATCGAATTGAACGAGATCGAAGGGGTGCTGGCGCGCCATCCGCGTATCAAGCAATCGGTGGTGCTGGCCCACGCCGAGCAATCGACCCCGCGGCTGGTGGCCTATTGCGTGGCCACGGCAGGCGTAACCCCGCTGGAGTTGCGCGAGCACCTGGCCGGGGAGGTGCCGGACTACATGGTGCCGGCGCAGTTCGTGTTCATTGACAGCATCCCGCTGACGCCCAACGGCAAGATCGACAAGCGTGCTTTGCCAGCGATGGCGCAAACTCAGGTGACATCGCCCGCCACCACCCAGGAGTTGTCACCGCTGACGCTGGAACTGTCGCGCGCCTGGTCGGAAATACTCGAGGTCGCGCAGCTTGACGCCAACCTGTCGTTCGTCGAGCTTGGCGGGGATTCACTGTCGTTTGTCCAGGCGTCGATGGTGCTTGAAAAGTTGATCGGCCATCTGCCGGACCGTTGGGAAATGATGCCGGTGCGGGAACTGGGTGCGCTGAAACCGCAAACCCGATCTTCATGGTTTTCCCTGCGGGCCATGGAGTTGCCGGTGCTGCTGCGGGTGATTTCGATCCTGTTCATTGTGATCGGCCATTTGCATGTGTTCGCTGCCTGGCCGATCGTGGGCGAGACCAAATTGTTGTTTGTCGTCTCGGGGGTGGCACTGGCACGTTTTCAACTGCAAGCCATCCTTGAGCGCGGCAGTGTGCGTTCGTTGGGCAAATCCATAGCGGCCATTGCCGCACCGACGATTCTGTACACCATGCTGGTGCAGGTGATGTTCGACAGGGTCCACTGGCAATCTGTGCTGCTGATTTCCAACTGGTTCCCAGAGCGTGAGATCGGGGTGTTCACCTATTGGTACATTGAAGTGCTGGTGCAGATGATCGTACTGATTGGCTTGGCCTTGTCGTTCGAGCGAGTCAGGCAGTGGATCATGGCCAATCCGTTCCAGAATCTGGTCGTTGCCGCCTGTGGCCTGGCGGTGGCAGATATGGTGATCAGTGCGTTCCTGTTTGATGCCTCTGCCCTCTACAACCGGGTGCCGCAGCATCTGCTGGCGGTCGTGGTGTTGGGCATGGCCATTCATTACGCCGATTCCAGCACCCGCAAGTGGGTGGTCAGCGCAGTGGCGTTGATCATCATGGGAGGGGGAGGAGCTGCTGTACCTGTACAGGCACGGAACGCTGGTGAGGGAATACATCGACATCGCCGTGCCGGCGGTGCTCGCGCTGATCTGGATCAAGTCGATTGCCGTGCCGGGGTTGCTCTCGCGAGGGCTGGCGTTGATCGCTTCGTCAACGCTGTTCATCTACCTGACGCACTTTCAGTTCTGGTCCGTGGCCAAGCGCATTGCCGAGCAACCGATGCTGGGCGTGGTGTTGGCGGTCGTCGGAGGCGTCTGCGTGGCATATGCCTGGAACAAGGGTGTGCGGATATTGGTGTTGCTCTGGAATCGAGGGAAAAAGGGCCGCCCGGATTCAATCGAGCGAGTCGCCTGAAACACCAACCCTGTAGGAGCGAGCATGCTCGCGATGGACTCCATAACACCGCTGGCTGTCAGCCAGCCAGCGTCATCGTTGACGACCATCGCGAGCGTGCTCGCTCCTACAGGGGTTGGTGTTGGATGGATCAGCGGTTGAACCGCTCCACCAACGAGTATTGCGTCACCGCCGTCTGGGTCAGCTCCTTGCTCAAGTCCGCCGAATGCCGGGCCTGCTCGGACGTCTGGTCAGCCAGGGTGGCGATGGTGGTGATGTTGCGGCTGATTTCCTCGGCGACGGCGGTCTGCTCCTCGGTTGCGGCAGCAATCTGGGTGGTCATCTCAGTGATGTTGGCCACCGCGTCACTGATACCCACCAGGGCCTTGTCCGCTTCAAGCACCCAATTCACACCTTCTTCGGCCTGGCGATGACCGCTTTCCATGATTTTCACCGCGTTGCTGGACGAGACCTGCAACCTGGAAATCAGGTTGTGGATCTGCGCGGTTGACTCGGTGGTGCGCTGTGCCAGTTGCCGCACTTCATCGGCGACCACGGCGAAACCACGCCCCATCTCGCCGGCGCGCGCAGCCTCGATGGCGGCGTTCAGGGCCAACAGGTTGGTCTGGTCGGCGATGCCTTTGATGACGTCCACCACCATGCCGATTTCGTTGCTGTCCCTGGCCAGTTGCGCGACAGTTTCCCCGGTCTCGCCCACAACAGTCGAGAGGCGCTGGATGGCTTCGCGGGTATCGCGGGCCACCTCGCGTCCACGCCCGGTCAACACATTGGCTTGCTGGGTGGCATCCGCCGTGCGTTGGACATGGCTGGCGACTTCCTGGGTGGTCGCGGCCATCTGGTTGACCGCCGTCGACACCTGCTCGGTCTCGACCCGCTGGCGTTCCAGGCCTCGGGAGCTGTCGGTCGCCAGGCCGTCGGACCTGCCGGCCAGGCCGGTGAGTTGTTCGGCCGTGTCCTGCAAACGGGTCAGGCAGGTCTTCAGGCGCGAAGCCTGGCTGACGAAGGCGGTTTCGAGGCGTGCCTGGGGACCACGAGCGTCGCTGTACATTTTTGCGATCAACCCGTCAGACGTGGTGGCTTCGGACATTTGCAACACGTGCAGCGCGCCTTGATTGCGTCGACGCGATACCAGCACGGCGAGGGGTGCCGACACCGCGACCGCCAGGATGGCGGCCGGTACAGGGCCGAGCAGGGCGCCGCCAAGGGTACCTGTCGCGCCCATCGCCAGCAGCGGCAGCCAGTCGAGGAGGGCCGGTAGCCATTTATCGCTGCCCGGCAGCGCCGCCTTGCCTTCACTGATGCGTTTGTAGAGCACTTGCGCACGGCGTATCTGATCGGCGTCAGGTTTCACCCGTACCGATTCGTAACCGACGATTTTGCTGCCGTCGAACACCGGCGTGACATACGCATTGACCCAATAATGGTCGCCGTTGCACGAGCGATTCTTGACGATGCCCATCCAGGGCTTGCCTTGCTTGAGCGCGCTCCACATATGGGCAAAGACAGCGGGGGGCACATCGGGGTGGCGAACGATATTCTGGGGGGCACCGATCAGATCCGAGCGGTTGAAACCGCTGATCTCGACGAAGGCGTCGTTGCAATAAGTGATGTTGCCATGGGCGTCGGTTGTCGAGATGAGTTTCTGCTGAGGTCCCAGGGCAACTTCATGCTGCGTGACTGGTTGGTTGTTTCTCAATCTGTGTTGCTCCTTTTGCTGATGCAGATCCATCGGCTGTCCGAAGTGAAAGGTTAGCAAGGAGAAAGAAAAACACCTGCTGTACGTCGGAAAAACGTCAGTGATGTCGTTTTGCGATCATCTAGATGCAATCATTCGTTTAATCGATGACCACCATCAACAAACGCAAGTTCTGTTTTTGCGCCAAGGGAGGAGGATGGGCACATACCGAATTCGCCTTTGTAAGGAACCCGCGCGATGAAAATGCCTAAATGGCTGGTCCTTCTTGCTGTACTGACTGGCGGCTTAACCGCCACGGCCCAGGCCGCTGAACCTTCCTGCCATTTCCTGCCGGTTACCGACAGCAGTGCCACGTTGCAGTCCGGGCAGTCGGTGGGTGTGCTCTACAGCGAGAATACCCTCGACACATTGGCCTACCTTGAGCAATACCATACGGTAGCGCTCAAGGGCGCGAGCAATCCGGCACTGGACTCGCGCATCAGCTCGGCTTTTGTCAGCAGTTCCGACCCGAAACGGGCCATCGACTGGTTACTCGGCTCGCTGCACAAGGAGTTTGCGTCGGTAACGGTCTACGACAACCTCGATGCACTGGTGGACGCCCACCCTGACGTGGTGGTGATGCTCGACACTTACAGTCGGTTGGTGTCCAAGGGTAACAACCAGGTAGAAGCGCGCTTCCTGGCCAAGTTCTACGATTCGAACCTGCAATATATCGGCAAGGCTGAAGGTTCACGGGCGCAGCAAATGCCATCTGTCTGGGTGCAGGGCAAGGCAGCGCCGGAGATCGCCGCGCAGATAGACCAGCAAACGGCATTGCAAGTGAACGCACTTCAGCAATTTGATGCTTCGCTCAAGGCATTGGTGACCGCCGGGAATGTCGCCCAGGTTGCGAGCAATTGATCACGTTGCAGCGTTTGCCATTGTGAAAGGGTTTGGCTAATCTCGCACAAACCCGCACGTTCAGGCATTACCATGCACGAGTCGCATTCCGTCACTGATCTGCCGCATCTTCGCCGGCAGAAAATCCTGTTGATTCTCGAGCGTGACGGCAAAGTCATGTCTGGCGAGTTGAGCCAGCATTTCGCCGTCTCCGAAGACACCATTCGCCGCGACTTGTCCGAACTGGCCACGGCAGGCCTGGTCCAGCGCGTCCATGGCGGGGCGCTGCCCAGGCCGAAAGACACGGGGAAGGACTACTTTACCCGGGTCAGTGAAACCGATGAGACCAAGACCCGGTTGGCGCAACTGGCTGCGGGCCGGGTTGAAGATGGTCAGATCGTCATGTTCGACTCCGGCAGCACCACCTTGCAGATCGCTCGTTCGTTGCGCCACGACATCACCATCACCGCCGTCACCCCATCGCCAATGACCGCGATCACCCTGGCCGAATACCCGGGCATCAAAGTGATCCTGGCCGGTGGTCAATTGAACCTGGCCACCCTGTCGGTCAGCGGTCACGAAACCGTGCGCCTGTTGCAGGGGATCAAGGCCGACCTGCTGTTCACCGGAGTCTGCGCGATCCATCCGGAGGTGGGCATCAGCTCGCTGCATTTTGACGAAACGCCAGTGAAGCAGGCGTTGATCGACAGCGCTTCACAGGTGGTCGCCGTCACCACGGCGGACAAGTTGGGGGCGGTAGAGCCCTTTGTAGTCGCCCCGTGCGATCGCATCCACACCTTGATCACCGAGCACCATGTGGCATCGGGTGATATCGACGACTATCGCAAGCTGGGCATCGAGGTGATTCAGCTCAGCACATAGTCAACCGGGACGAGCACGGGCGGCAGGGCCGTGTCGCCCAGGGCCGCCAACACGTCGCGCTCGATGTTGCGCACGATGGCCTGCGTCGGCAGGTCGTTTTCGTCGCGCCCGAATGGATCTTCCAGTTCATCGCCAATCGCGTCCAGGCCAAAGAAGGTGTAGCTGACGATGGCGGTGAACAGCGGGGTCAACCAGCCCAGCGATTCCGCCATCGCAAAGGGCAGGAGGATGCAGAACAGGTAGGTGGTGCGGTGGAGCAACAGGGTGTAGGCGAACGGCAAAGGCGTGTGCTTGATCCGCTCACACACGGCTTGGGCATGGGTCAGGCTGGTCAGGTGATTGGCCATGATCGTATAGCGCCACTCACTGATCGCCCCGGATTCGACCAGCGTCGAACATTGTTGGCCGACGTTATCCAGAATGCGGCCACTGATGTCCGGTGCGTTGCCGTCCGGCTGCGGCTCAAGCCAGCCGTTGGCGGCCTCCAGTTCGTTGCGAGCGTGCAGCCTGGCATTCAACGCATAGGTGAACCCGCAGAGGTTGCGCAGAATGGCCTGGCGTTGGGCCGGGTCCTTGATGACCTGGCTTTCGCGGATCATCGAACGGATCGCCACCGTCATATCGCCCCAGGCCTTGCGTGCTTCATACCAGCGGTCGTAACAGGCGTTGTTGCGAAAGCTCATGAAGATCGACAGCGATAGACCCAGTAGCGTGAAAGGCGTCGCGTTGACCTTGGCGAAGTAGTTCGGTTGCAGCGTTTCCACCAGCACGATGGCCGATGCCAGCAGCGTCACCATCAAGCAACGCAGGACAATCTTCTTGAAAATCGAACCCTTGAGCGATGTGAGAATGTTGATCAGGTTGGGTTTTGGGCGGACGATCATTGCGCCGCACCGAACATCGTTGTCCAGTAAATCCCCGAGTCACTTTTCGGGTCCGCCGCGTACGCTGCGCCCAGTTCCTGATACTGCGGGTTCATCAGGTTGGCGCAGTGACCGGGGCTGGCGACCCAGCCTGCGACTACGCGCGCCACGCTGTCCTGACCAGCGGCGATGTTTTCGCCCACCCATTGGCCGCTGTAGCCGGCCAGTTCTGCGCGGTCACCCGGTGTACGACCGTCGCGGTCCTTGTGATCGAAGTAATTGTTGTTGGCCATCGAGCGCGAGTGTTCTTCGGCAGCCGACGCCAGCACAGGGTTCCAGGTCAGCGGTGGTGCAGCGCCAAAGGATTGAGTGCCACATTGGCGTGGCTGACTGCGGGCGGCGTTGAGTTCGGTGAGCAGCTTCTGGCCTTCGGCCTGCGAGGTGCCCAGGCGTGCGCTCAGCAGCGGACGGGCGACCACGATGCGCCAGTTGCGGTCATCGCGGCTCACGCCGATGTCGACAAATTGCGGGTCGAGCACGATCTGGCAAAAGCTTTCCTGGATCGCCTTGAACGCTGACGCCGCATCCCGTGGCCCGGCCAGCGTGATGGCCTGCACATTCTTCATCGGGTACCCCGCGCTCACCATGGCCTGTTGCAAATTGCCGATGCTGGTGGCGGACAGCGCCAGTCGTGGGTCGCCCGCCAGCGGCGGCAACTCAGACGACACCTGGCCGGCACAACGCTGTATCTGGCTGCGGTAGTCGTTGATCGAATCGATCAGTTGTTTCTCATCGGCCGCCAGCGCCTGGGCGGCGAACAGCAGGCTCAATGACAACGTGGCAAGACGCAAAGCGGATGGCAGGACACCCATGGAAACCTCCCTTGATCGGACTTCGCACATGATGCGCGATGACACCCCGGTTTGCGCAATGCCTTTTACGCGAAATGCACTGCAGAGGGCGCCATGCTAAATGGCAATTGGCAACTACACTGAGGCCATGTCGCCCGAACGACGCTGTGTGCCGACATTGTGTTGATTGAATCCGCCTCATTTGAAAGGGTTGATCATGCGATTTTTCTCGATGGCAGCTTGCATCGCACTCACACTACTCAGCGGCCAGGTATCGGCCACTGAACAGGAACAGAAAGCTGCAGAAAACAAGGCAGAAGTACTCGAAGAGAAAGCGGCGCAGAAGGAGGGTGATCTGCCGGTGCCCAAGGCCGAAGCCATTACCACTTCCGAGGTGCAGGCGGTCGATCCGGCGGGCGTGGCACCACTGGATGACGCTATCACTTGCCTGGCTCGTTCCATTTATTGGGAGGCCAAGGGCAAATCCACAGCCGACATGGAAGCGGTCGCCAGCGTGGTGATGAATCGCCTGGGGCACGAAGGATTTCCGGACACGGTGTGCGCGGTGGTCAAACAAGGCTCGGAAAGCAAGAACTGCCAGTTTTCATGGTGGTGTGACGGGCGTCCCGACACGGTCCAGGAAGCCACGCAGTACGCCATCGCCAAGGAAATCGCGCGCAAGGCGCTGAACAAGCAACTCAACGACCGCACCCATGGCGCGATGTATTTTCACGATCGCAACGTGAAGCCTGACTGGGCAAGGAAATACATCAGGACCGCAGAGACAAAGATGTTTCTCTTCTACAAGCCCAAAGGTGGGGATGCACGATAACCCGGCGGACACCTGGCCCCTGTAGGAGCGAGCTTGCTCGCGCCCACAGGGGTTCAGGGTTCAATCGCCGTTTGGCATTTCCATACCCAGGAAAATCAACGTATTGCCATGGGCTTCCGCCGCTGCACGCTGGTTGTAGCTGTCGCGATGCGAGCAGTTGAAACCGTGTTCCGCGTCCGGATACACGATGATTTCCACGTTGTCGTTGTCGTCCAGACGCTGGGCGATCAGTTCCACATCGTCCAGGGAAATGTGGCTGTCCTTCTCGCCGAATTGCAGCAGCAACGGCACCTGGATGTCATCGGCGCGATCCAGTTGATTCTGGATCCCGCCGCCGTAGTAGGCGATGGCCACGTCCACCAGGCCGTTGGCGGCGGTGAGATACGACAGCAGTCCGCCGAAGCAGTAACCGATGGAAGCGACGCCGCCGTCATGGTTCGGCAGGGCCTTGAGGGCATCGATGGTCAGCTCGATGTCCTTTTGCGCCTTGACGATGTCGGTGGCGTTCATCAATTCGACGGCGCGAGTCCAGCCGGCCTGGTCGTAGCTCAGCTCGATACGCTTGCCTTCGCGCCAGAACAGGTCCGGTGCGAGCACCACGTAGCCGTCGGCGGCGTATTGCTCGGCGACAGAGCGAATGTGTTCGTTGACACCGAAAATTTCCTGGATCAGCACGATCCCCGGGCCTTTCAGGGTATGCGGGATCGCCAGGTAGGCGCCGAATTTACCTTCGGCGCTGTCGATCTCGATCCATTGGGTGGTCACGCTCATGGTGGCTCCTGTCTACGCAAGTGAGGTGGAACGTACAGGCTGCCACATTAACATTTCACTGCTGGTTGCGGCGCCAGAAATATCGGGCGAGCAAGGCGTCCAGGCTGAGTTTTCCGGGACCGGACAGCAAAAGCGGGAGCATGGCGGCGAGGTAGATCAGCGGCAGTTTGAAATTGCCGTGACCCTTGTTAGTGATGGCGTAACCCTGGGCAAGTTCACTCAGTGTCGACCAATCGGACGGCCAGTGGACTGCTGCGGTTGCCACCACCGTGACCACGATCAGGACGATCGCCGAGATGCGTGTCCCCAAACCAACCAGGATGGCGAGGGCGCAGATCAGTTCGGCCCACATTGACAGTTCCCAGTTCAGCGTGGCGGGCAGTTGGTCGAACGGAAACGGAAAGCGCTCCTGAATGTCGGCGAACCAGTTTTCGCCATTCCATTTTTCCAGGCCGGACTCGAAGAACTCCCAGGCGATAAACAGCCTCAAGGCGAGGGGAGCGAGCCACACGCCGGCACGGTCAAGATTGAGGTGCAGGCCTTTGACGGCTGATGAGATTGCGGTGTTCATGGACTGGATCTCCATTCAGTCAGTGATGCGGGGCTCGACGGCCCCGCGCAGGGTTCATTCGCCGGCGCCGCACTTGCCTTCGCCGCATTTACCTTCAGCGGGTTTTTCGGTGCCGTCGGCCTGAACCTGGCTGTAGCCGTGGGCCAGCTGTTTCATGCTGAACGCCTCGGATTCGGAAGCCGATGCCACGTTGGCCAGGGCCAGGCCGCCAGCGACGATCAGGCCGAGGGTCAGGGAAGAGGTCGAGAGCTTGAACATGGTGATACTCCGTGCATTGAGTGAGTTGAGTGTCTGAGTTGGCTGAGCCAGTCGACAGGCGTATTTCATCAATGGGGTGTATCTGCGATGTGTCGCTGGGGGCGGGTTTTGTTGAGGGGTGTGTCGAGAACGGGGGTTTATACACTGGGATACACTCCACGGCAGGAGCTGGCTTGTCGAACCGTCGCGAAGGCCGTTAAACGATCACGCTGGGTGCCCGATGCCTCGCGGTGTTCTTGATTCCATCGCGAGCGTGCTCGCTCCTACCGGGAGTTTGCTATACATTTCCTGGCCGCCCACTGCATGGTGAAACCGTTTCATGTCTCTCGCGCTCGAACGTCTAGTCGCTGGTACGCCTATCCCTTTCGCTGGTAACCGCGTCACCGTGGTCAGCCCCGAACTGGCCTTGCGCTTTCAGCCCGGGGACCACCTGTTGGTGGAGCAGGTCACTGGCGAACTGTTGCTGATCCCCGTCGCGGACCAGAAGGCTGCGGCGGTGGCGATCGAGCGCGCGCAAGCGGCGTTCACGGCGATGTCGGCGGTGTCGGATGAGGCCATCAGCGAGTTCTTCGACCTGTTCGCCCAGCGCCTGGACGATCAGGATTGCTGGGACTTGATCGAGGCAGCCAACCTGGCCGATATCGAGTGGGCCAAGTCACGGGGGCGTTCGACCACGCGTCTGCTGGCCGATGAGCGCATGCGCCGGGACATGATCGCCGGCCTCAGGGCCTGGCGCGATGCACCTGCCACGCGCGGCAAGGTGATCAGTTGCGTCGAACACGAAGGCTGGAAAGTCGAGCAGGTGGTTTCACCGCTGGGCATTGTCGCGTTCGTCTTTGAAGGCAGGCCGAACGTTTTCGCCGACGCCGCGGGTGTGCTGCGCACTGGCAACACTGCGGTGCTGCGCATTGGCAGCGATGCCTTGGGCACGGCGCAAGCCATCGTCGCCCACGCCTTGAATCCTGCGTTGAGCGCCGCCGGTTTGCCGGTGGGGGCGGTGTCGCTGGTGGAAAGTGTCAACCACGCCGCCGGCTGGGCGATGTTCGCCGACCGGCGCCTGTCGCTGGCCGTGGCCCGGGGCTCGGGACGTGCAGTCAGCCAATTGGGCAGCATCGCCCAGCAGGCCGGCACCGCCGTGAGCCTCCACGGCACTGGCGGCGCCTGGTTGATCGCCGACCAGGACGCCGATGCCACGCGATTTGCCGCTGTGGTGCGCAACTCCCTGGATCGCAAGGTCTGCAACACCCTCAACGTTTGCCTGATTCACCGCGACCGCGCCGCCGAGCTGGTGCCGTTGTTCTTGCAGGCATTGAAAGCCGCCGGGGCGGCACGGGATGAAGGCTGCAAGTTGCACATTGTCGAGGGCAGTGAGTCTTGCCTGCCTTTTGAATGGCGACATGCAACGGTCGAGGTTTGCCGTGCGGAGGGCTACCAGGCCGAGGCCATGGCCGAGCCGCAGCCGGAGGATCAGTTGGGTCGCGAGTGGGAATGGGAAGAGACCCCGGAAGTCAGCCTGAAAATCGTCGACGACCTGGACAGCGCCATCGCCTTGTTCAATCACTACAGCCCCCAGTTCACCGTGTCGCTGATCAGTGAAACGCCTGAAGCGCACGAGCGTTTCTACAATGCGGTCAACGCGCCGTTTGTGGGCAACGGCATCACCCGTTGGGTCGACGGCCAGTACGCGCTGAACAAACCGGAGCTGGGTCTTTCGAACTGGGAGAGCGGCCGCCTGTTTGCCCGTAGCGCCATTCTCTCGGGCGATGGCGTGTTCACTGTCCGCAGTCGCATGACTCAGACCGATCTGTCGGTCAAGCGCTAGGCGAGGATCAGTCGTCGACTGACTGGCACGTCCCATTGGGTGCCTTGCCGGTCGATGACACCTCCACCGAGTCGTCATCGGCGATCACGATCGACAGGGTAATGCCCGATCCCTTGGCTTCGAAGCTGCGGTCGGTGAGCGCGCGTGTTTCGGCTTCCTTGCTGTTGATCAGCACCGGCCCGTCCTGATCGGCCTGGACGAGGAATTTGCCGGGGCATTCCACGGCGAAGGAGGGCACGCCCTGAACATTGTTGGCCTGGGCCGCACCTGCTCCCACCAGCAACAGCGCAGCGATCAGCTTGGTTCTCATTGCACATCTCCAATGGACGACATCGCGTGTGTTAACGATAGCTGCGTTTGGCGGTTGCACATGCTCACACATAACCCTGTAGGAGCGAGCATGCTCGCGATGGAGGTACGGACACCGCGGGGAGTCAGGAAGCCAGCGTTATCGTTGACGACCATCGCGACGGTTCGACGCCTCGACATGCTCGCTCCTACAAGGATTGAAAAACATAAAAAAGGCCCCACTCGAATTATCGAGCGGGGCCTTTTCAGTTAAGCGACTTAATTAATAAAACCGGTCAATCACCTGAACTTCGTTCTTGTTCTGCATCGAGTCCCAGGCCTGTTTGAGTGTTTGGAAAACACTGCTGATGAAGTCTTTGTCGGCCGCGGCTTTCTTGCCGACGTAACCCTGGCCGCGACGGTACATCTTCAGGCGCGCCACCAGGTTCTCGTGGTTCTGTTCAAACTCGGCTTCGTGGGCGTGGGGCGCCAGGCAGTCGATCTGAACCTGGCCCGATTTGCTGATCCACAGGATATGGCTGTCATGGCTGTCTTTTTGCGCAGCGAACATACGAGCCAATTCATCGATGGTTGGTTGATTGTTCAGGTTCATCATTAAAGCCCCCTTGACCATTTGGTGATCTTTTTCAAAGTTGATTCGCTAATACAGTTAGCCCATCGGTTAGTTGATCCCTGGCACCGAAACCAGGACGTCAGCAGTCGTCCGCCGAAATTGGCGGGGCCTGCGTCTGTTGCATGTAGTCGTGTTGAATAACTGCTACGCAATAGCGTCACAACGAGGAGAAGCAGCGATAACCTTCAGGCCACTACCGACGTTTCACGGTCGGCCACAAGCTTCATGAGGATTGATCGCCAGCGCTTCTCGTCCTTGTACTGGACGTTCGGGCCAGGTCAGCTTCTTCAATCTGCCTTGTGGGCAGCGTGTATCCGGGAAAAACAGCTCGGCGGTCAGACGAGCTTGCTCAAACATGTTGCCTTACTCCCGATCGGGGAGATGGCTGCATCATGCAAGGGCAAATCGAAGTCGTCAACGGTTTTGTAGTGATATTTTCAAGTCACTACATATTGTCTGACAAAGCTGTTTGGAATGAGAGGACGGAACTCACGGCAGGTTTGGCAGGGGCCGCGCATCAAGCCTTGCCCGCTGGTTTTGCCGCCCGTTTGCGGCCTGTCACCGGCTTGCCCTTGGCAGACTTGCGCTTGTTTTTCCACGGTGTGGCGCCGCGTCCGGCCGGGCTTGCCGGCCCGCTGATGGTCAGGTTCAGCCCGGCGCAGCGGGCGACCTGCTTGCTCATCCACGCGGCCTGCTTGGTGACGAACTCTTCGAGGCTCATTTCCCCGCTCTGCACCATGTCCAGCGCCTGTTCCCAGATGGCCGTGGTGCCGGGGTCGGCGATGGCGCGGGGCACCGCATCGATCAGGCTGAACGCGGCCGGTGTCGCGGCCAGGGCTTTGCCATGCTTGATCAGGTAACCCCGGTCGAGGAGGCCCTGGATAATCGAGGCGCGAGTGGCTTCGGTGCCGATGCCGGTGGTGTCCTTGAGCTTCTGTTTGAGCACAGGGTCCTCCACCAGTTTGGCGACGTTCTTCATCGCCTTGATCAAGTCGCCTTCGGTAAAGGGTTTGGGGGGTTGGGTCCACAGGTCCTTGAGCTTCACCTCGGCCACCGCACATTCGTCCCCTTCGCTGAGTCTGGGCAGGGTTTGTGGCACCGGCGCTTCGCGGCCCCTGGCCGGGGCGAGGGCTTCAGGCAGGGCGCGTTTCCAGCCCGGTTCGACGATCTGCTTGCCGACGGCGCGCAAGGCTTGGCCGGCGCAGTCGAAGTCGGCCTGGGTACGGTCGAATTCATGATCGGGCAGGAACTGCGCGAGGTAGCGTGCGCGGATCAGGGTATAAACCGCGCGCTGCTTGCCGGCGAGCCGTTCTAGATTTTTTGCCGCCGCGGTGGGAATGATGCCGTGGTGCGCGCTGACTTTTGCGTCGTTCCACGCCCGTGAGCGACGCGCAGGTTGCAGGTGCTCGTGCAACGCTTCGAGCGTCGAATCCGCCTGCCTCAACGCCGCCAGGATGCCTGGCGCCTCGCTGTGCTGGCTAAGCGGCAAGTAGCCGCAATCGCTGCGCGGGTAGGTGATGACCTTGTGGGTTTCGTACAGCGCCTGGGCGATGTCCAGGGTTTCCTGTGCGCCCAGGCCGAGCTTCTTCGAACACACTTCCTGCAACGTACCAAGATCGAATGGCAGCGGCGCCACTTCACGCAGGCGCTCGGTGCGCAGCCTGGTTACCCTGGCATTCGCAGCACTGGACAACGCCGTTGACGCCTGTTGCGCGATAGCCTGATTGAGGCAACGGTCCTGGTCGTCACAGGCGTGGGAGGGCGCACGCCACTGCGCGGTGAATGTGCTGCCCTCGTGCCGCAGCTGCACGTCGATGGCCCAGTAGGCAACGGGGACGAAATCAGCAATGCTGCGGTCGCGGTCCACAACCAGCCGCAGCGTCGGCGTTTGCACCCGGCCGACGGGCAACACCCCCTGATAACCGGACTGGCGTCCAAGCAGGGTGAACAAACGGCTCATGTTCATGCCGATCAGCCAGTCGGCCCGCGAACGGCCCAGCGCCGAGTGATACAGGCTGAACGTCTCGGCGCCTGGCTTTAACGCAGCCAGCGCCTTGCGGATCGAAGCATCATCCAGTGCCGACAGCCACAGGCGCTGGATCGGTCCACGATAACGGCAGTGCTCAACGAGTTCCCGGGCGATCATTTCGCCCTCACGGTCGGCGTCGGTGGCGATCACCAACTCATCAGCTTCGCCGAGCAGACGTCTGACGGCCTTGTACTGGCTGGCCGTACGCGGCTTGACGGTCATTTTCCATTTGTCCGGGATGATCGGCAGGTCGGCCAGCACCCAGCGCTTGTAGCGTGTGTCGTAGGCATCCGGCGCAGCGGTTTCCAGCAGGTGTCCGATGCACCAGGTGACCGTGACTCCCGTTCCCAGCCAGCACCCGTCGCCACGGCGCTTGGCGCCGAGCACGGCGGCAATGTCTTTGGCCTGGGAAGGTTTTTCACAGAGGTACAGCCGCATGACCACCAACGCTCATCAATAATTGCCGGAAGGTGCACAGAATGGCGGCTGATGAGCGACGGAGCAATCTTTATCTGTATGGATGTACAGTTTTGTGTGTCAGGCGAGGCCGTATTCTGCGTGCCATCGACGAGAGCGGACGCCAGCCTCCGTTCGGCTGCGAAGCCGTCGTAATGGTTAAATGTGGGTTATACCTGACAGGGTGTCGTCTCGATTTTCAGGTTCACTTCGTGCCGAGGAATGCATTACATGAAGAGCTCAGGTCCCAGTCCTGTCATTACCATCGCCGAGCAGCCGGGCTGCGTGATGGTGAAGTTTCACGGTGTCGAAGTGGCGGCGTCCACCCGGGCGCTGGTGTTGCTGGAAGCCAACTATCCGCCGGTGTATTACCTGCCACGGGATGACATTGAGGATGAGTATTACGTGCGTACCGACCACACCAGTTACTGCCCGTACAAGGGCGATGCGAGCTATTTCAGCCTGAAGGTCGAGGGGCACGAGGCGCAAAATGCGGTGTGGAGCTACGAAGAGCCCAAGGTGTCGGTGGCGCAGATCAAGAACTATGTGGCGTTCTATCCGGACAAGGTCACCTTCGAGCTGCTTCCGGACGTTGGTTGAGCGAGGCGCCCTGCGCTGGCAGGGCGCGAGTATCAATCCTTGAGTTCGCGCGCCGCTTGCACCAGCGTCGTGGAATCGATCTGGTCAATCGAGGTGACGCCCGTCAGCGTCATCGCCACGCGCATTTCCCTGGCGAAGATGTCGAGCATGTTTTCAACCCCACGCTGGCCATCGGCAGCCAGTGCATAGGCCATGGATCGACCCAGCAGGACGCCTTTGGCACCCAGGGCGAGCATGCGCACCACGTCGAGCCCCGAGCGGATGCCAGAATCGACCAGCACCGTCAGTTCGTCGCCAATTGCTTGCTTGATCGGTGGCAAGGCCTTGGTGGTGGACAGCACGCCATCGAGTTGTCGGCCACCGTGGTTGGACACGACAATCCCGTCCGCACCAAAACTCACGGCGTCCCGGGCATCCTGGGGGTCGAGGATGCCCTTGATGATCATTGGCCCCTGCCAGAAATCCCGAATCCATTCCAGGTCGCTCCAGCTGATTGACGGGTCGAAGTTGTTGGCGAGCCAACCCATGTAGTCTTCCAGGGTGACGGCTTTGCCCAGATACCTCGAAATATTGCCCAGGTCGTGGGGGCGGCCCATGACGCCGACGTTGAAGGCCCAGTCGGGGCGAGTGATGGCCTGAAGGATCCGGCGCGAGGAGGCAAACGGCCCGGACATGCCTGAGTGGGCATCCCGGTACCGTGCGCCGGGCGTTGGCATGTCCACGGTGAATACCAGGTTTTTTATCCCTGCGGCCTTGGCCCGTTCCAGGGCGTTGCGCATGAAACCGCGGTCCTTCAGCACATACAGCTGGAACCAGATGGTTTGCTCGGTCTGGCTCGTGACTTCTTCGATGGAGCACACCGAGACCGTCGACAGGCACAGCGGGATGCCTTTGTTTTGGGCGGCCTTGACTGCCTGAACTTCACCGCGGCGGGCGAACATGCCGGTCAACCCGACTGGTGCGAGGACGATGGGCATTGCCAGCGGCTGGTCGAACAGAGTGGTTTCCAGGCTCAGGGATTCGACGTTTTTGAGGATGCGCTGGCGCAGGCTGATGCCTGAGAGGTCGGCGCTGTTAGCCCTCAGCGTATGCTCGGCGTAGGCGCCACCATCGATGTAGTCGAACAGGAAACGGGGAAGTTTGCGGCGTGCGGCCTCGCGATAGTCGGATGCGGAGGAAATGATCATGGGGCCTCGTTCGGGCAGGTGGCGGGGCGATGGTGCAAGAGTAGCGAAAGCGAAAGGTTTTGTGGGCACGATCAAGACTATTGTGGGAGCGGGCTTGCTCGCAATAGCGGTGTGCCAGTGACCGTTGATGTATCTGACACACCGCTATTGCGAGCAAGCCCGCTCCCACAGGGGGGAGGGGCTGCGGGCTAAATCAGTTGTTGTTCAAATCCACCTGCTTGGTCTCACGCAGACAGATCATCCCCACCACCAGGCTCACCGCCGTGATCAGCACCGGGTACCAGAGACCATAGAAAATATCGCCGGTGTACACCACCAGCGCAAACGACACCGTCGGCAGGAAACCACCGAACCAGCCATTGCCGATGTGATACGGCAGGGACATCGAGGTATAGCGGATGCGCGTGGGGAACAGCTCCACCATCAGGGCGGCCAGGGGACCGTAGCACATGGCCGAGATGATGATCAGCGCGACGATCAGCGCCACGATCATGGTCTTGTTGATCGACTGGGTGTCGGCCTGTGATGGATAGCCGGCCAGCGTCACGGCGCCACGCAGGGCCGCTTCGTCATAACCTTCGATCTTCACGTCGCCGATGCTGATCTGCACATTGCTGCCGGCGGGTGCGGCTTCGCTGCTGTAGGGCAGGCCCTGTTTGACCAGGAAAGTCTTGACCTTGTCGCAAGGGCTGTCGAATTTGGCCTTGCCCACCGGGTCGAACTGGAAGGTGCAGGTGGCCGGGTCGGCGTGCACCGTGATCGGCGCCTGGCGGCTGGCCAGGTCGATGGCCGGGTTGGCATAGTGGGCCAGGGTCTTGAAGATGGGGAAGTACAGCACCGTGGCCAGCAGCAGGCCGAGCATCAGCACCGGTTTGCGCCCGACCTTGTCCGACAGCCAGCCGAAGAAGATGAAGAACGGCGCGCCGATGGTCACGCTGATGATCAGCAGTGTGTTGGCCACCGCAGGGTCCATTTTCAGGAACTGGGTGAGAAAGAACAGCACATAGAATTGCGCGGCGTAGAAGGTCACGGCCTGCCCGGCGTTGATGCTGAACAAGGCGATCAGCACGACCTTGAGGTTTTCCCATTTGCCGAACGAGTCACGCAGCGGCGACTTGCACAGCTTGCCTTCTTCTTTCATTTTCACGAACGCGGGGGATTCGTGCAGGCTCAGGCGGATCCAGGTGGAGATGCCCAGCAGCACGATGGAAAACAGGAACGGAATGCGCCAGCCCCAGACTTCGAATTGATCACCGGTGAAATAGCGGCAGCCGAGCACCACCAGCAACGACAGCAGCAGCCCCAGCGTGGCCGTGGACTGAATCCAGCTGGTGTGGAAACCGCGCTTGTCGATGGGGGCATGTTCGGCGACGTAAGTCGCGGCGCCGCCGTATTCGCCACCCAGGGCCAAGCCCTGGAGCATGCGCAGCACCACAAGGATGATCGGTGCGGCAATGCCGATGCTGGCGTAGGTCGGCAACAGGCCGACGCAAAACGTCGCCACGCCCATCAGGACAATGGTAGCGAGAAATGTGTATTTACGCCCGATCATGTCCCCCAACCGGCCGAACACCAATGCACCAAACGGCCGCACGATGAAACCGGCAGCGAAGGCCATCAGGGCGAAAATGAATGCGGTGGTGTCGTTCACCCCTGCGAAAAACTGCTTGCTGATCACTGCCGCGAGGGCGCCGTAGAGGAAGAAGTCATACCACTCGAACACCGTCCCGAGCGATGAGGCAAAGATGACTTTGCGGGTGTCGCGGCCAATGTCGGCGCTGCGCGTGATGTTGAGTGGCTGAACATGTTCTGACATATCGGTTCCCTCACAGTGATTGTTTTTGTTGTTCCACTGTCGGCACCTGCCTTGTGGGCGGGTGCCGCTTCCTGTCGCACACATCTCCTACAGAGTTTGGATTATCAATTCGTGTCGCTGCCTCAAGGATCATCTGCGCCGCCTTCTCGGCAATCATCAGCGTCGGCGTGCAGGTATTGCCCGAGGTGATGCGCGGCATGATCGACGCGTCGGCCACCCGCAAACCGGGAATGCCGTGGACCTTGAGTTGCGCATCGACCACTGCGTCCGCACCGTTGCCCATCCGGCACGTGCCGACCGGATGGAAGATGGTCGTGCCGATGCGTCCGGCAGCCTCGTGCAACTGTTCTTCACTCTGCAAACTCTGGCCAGGCAGGTACTCCACTGGCTTGAACGCTTGCAACGCCGGCGCTGAGACGATGCGCCGGGTCAGGCGAATCGCGTCGGCCGCCACGCGCAGGTCCTGGGGGTGACTCAGGTAGTTCGGCTGAATCAACGGCGCCTGCTGTGGGTCGGTCGAGCGGATGTCGACGCGACCACGACTCTGTGGGCGCAAGTCGCAGACTGATGCGGTGAAGGCGGGGAAGGGGTGCAACGGCTCGCCAAAGCGCTCCAGCGACAGCGGTTGCACATGGTATTCAAGGTTGGCCGAGGTCTGTTCCGGCCCCGATCGGGCAAACGCACCGAGCTGGCTTGGGGCCATCGACAGCGGCCCGCTGCGGTCATACAGGTAGCGCAGGCCCATGCCCATCTTGCCCCACACGCTGGCGGCAATCTGGTTGAGGGTACGGGCGTTTTCCAGTTTGTAGATCAGTCGCAATTGCAGGTGATCCTGCAGGTTGCCGCCGACCCCCGCAAGCTCATGGACGACACCGATGCCGATTGTTTCCAGAAGGGGACGAGGGCCGATGCCGGAGCGTTGCAGGATACCGGGGGAGCCGACAGCACCCGCACACAGAATGATTTCCCGCCGTGCCTTGAAGCTTTTTGCCTGGCCTTGCCAACGGGCGGTGACGGCCGAGGCGCGTCCGTTTTCCAACAGCACGCGATCCACTTCGACTTCGGTCAGTACGATGAGGTTGGGGCGTTGGCGGATCGGCTTGAGAAACGCCTTGGCCGCGTTCCAGCGAACGCCGCCTTTCTGATTGACCTGGAAGTAACCGCAACCTTCATTGTCGCCCTGGTTGAAGTCATCGACGCTGGCGATGCCGCTTTGCTCGGCAGCGTTGCGAAAGGCATCGAGAATCGGCCATGACAGGCGCTGGCGCTCGACGCGCCACTCACCGCTGGCACCGTGGGCTATCGAATCGCCCGCAAAATGGTTTTCACTTTTCCTGAACAGCGGCAATACGTCGTTCCAGGCCCAGCCAGGGTTGCCATCGGCCGCCCAGCCATCGTAGTCGCCGCTCTGGCCACGCATGTAGATCATGCCGTTGATTGACGAGCAGCCACCGAGCACCTTGCCTCGGGGGTAACTGAGTGCCCGTCCTTGCAGGCCCGGCTGCGCCTCGGTCTTGAAGCACCAGTCGGTGCGCGGATTGCCGATGCAGAACAGGTAACCGACGGGAATGTGAATCCACGGGTAGTTGTCGCGGCCACCGGCCTCCAGCAACAGCACGCGATGTTGCGGGTTCGCCGACAGGCGATTGGCCAACAAACAACCGGCCGGCCCGGCCCCGACCACGATGTAGTCGAACTCATCAAGGGAAGTCTGCATCCCTGACCTCTATTTTTGTTCTTGTTGTCGGTCATCCTAGTTGTTAGCTTTCGACAAAAGAATGTTAGTTTTTGCGCAGCTGCTGTGCGTTTTTAAACAGCCAGTTCTCGGGGACGGTTCATGTTCGACTGGAATGACCTGCGGTTTTTTCTCGAATTGCAGCGCAGCGGGCGTTTGCTGACGGCGGCGCGTCGCCTGCACACCACCCATGCCACCGTGGCCCGGCACATCGAGGCCATCGAGAAGAGCCTGGGCGCGGCGCTGTTCGTCCAGCACGCCCAGGGTTACGAGCTGACACCGGCCGGCGAGGCGCTGCTAAAGCACGCCGAAGCCATGGAAAACGTCGCGTTATTGGCCCAGGAAGAGATCAGCCAATCCACGGCGCCATTGGGCAAGATACGCGTCGGTGTGACCGAAGGCCTGGGCATCATGTTCCTGACCAGTCGCATGAACGGGCTGTTCGAACGTTACCCTGGCCTGGAAGTGGAGTTGGTTGCGGTGCCGCGCTTCGTCAGCATTCTCAACCGCGAAGCGGAAATCAGCATTCACCTGGAACGGCCATCGGCGGACATGCTGGTCACGCGCAAACTCACCGATTACCGCCTGGCGTTATACGCAAGCCAGGCCTATCTCGACCGGGCGCCGCCGCTGCACAGCCGCGAAGACCTCAGCCGGCATGCCTGGATCGGCTACGTGGATGATTTGTTGTTCAGCCAGGAACTGATGTTGCTCAACAGTTTCTGCCGCAACCCGCAGGTGGTCTTCCACAGCACCAGCGTCATTGCCCAGCAACAGGCGGCACGCGCGGGTCTGGGCATCGCGGTGCTGCCCTGCTACATGGCCAGCGACGATCCGCAGTTGGTGCCGTTGTTCCCGGAGGAAAGCATCCAGCGCAGCTATTGGATCAGCACTCGTCGCGAACTGCACAAATCCGTGCGGCTGCGGGTGATGTGGGATTACATCGTGCAGATGTGCGAGCGTGAGCAGGGTCTGCTGCTACCCCTGTAGGAGCGAGCACGCTCGCGATGGTCGTTAACGATAACGCTGGAAGCCTGAAACCCCGCGGTGGCCGCACCACCATCGCGAGCATGCTCGCTCCTACAGAGGTCACGGGTTCAGGGCAAAATATCGAAATGGGTGCTCGCCAACCGCTCCCCATTCACCAGCACATGCACCGCGTGCCGGCCAGCATAGTGCCGGCGGGTGGTCAGTTCCTTGATGGATTGACTGCGACTGACAAACTCGTTGGCGCCCACCGGCAGGGTCAGCGTCTTGAGCTTGAACACCTTGGCCGACGTGCTGCCGTTGGCTTTCACGTAGTCGATGGCGTAGTCGATCACCAGGCGCTGGCTGCTCTCTACCTTGGACCTGACCGTGAACGACAGGGTGATTTTCTCCCCGAGTGTTATCACCGCCGGTTCGACCTTGACCCCGATAATCTCGACCTCGGCCTTGCCCGTGGCACCGATGATCGCCAACGCTCGCGGGTTGCCTTGCTTGATCAGGCTGCGCAAGGCATGTTTGGCGATCCAGGCTGTGTGTTTGTTGTCCAGTGACCAGCCTTCGATGATGTCCAGCACCCAGTCGGGATGGTCCTTGGTGATGTCGTTGAGGTGGTTGGCCACGGATTTGCGCACGTACAGGCTGTCGTCGGCCTTGAGGTTGTCGAGGATCGCGGCGGCCAGGCGCGGGTCGGCCTGAATCCGCTCCAGGCGAAACGACCAGGGCAGGCGCGGCCGGCTGCCTTCACTGGCCAGGCGGCGAACGTGTTCGTTGTCGTCCAGTGACCAGTCGTGCATCACGGCCAGGGTGCGCTCGAAATCGTTGCGCAGGAAATGGCGTATGGCGAACTCGGCGGAGCCGAAGGTCGTGAAATACTTCAGCGCCTCCATGGATTGCTCGAGGGCATGGCTACCGTAGGTGGCGACGTAATGCGGCAGCGAAACGCTGACGAAGCCGCTGTTGAGGCGTGGGGCGAGGGCGCGCAGTACGTCGAGCGAGTCTTCGTAACTCATTGGCAGCGTGGCGTACAGGCACTCGCTGACCCGGGCCATGCGCTGCATGATGGACAACTCGGCCAAGCCTTCGTTGGCCATTTTCAGGAAAGCCGCAGCGTTGAAATCGGGGTAAACCGCGCTCATCTCGGTGGCGATGTGCTGGAGGCGCTCGGCGTTGAAGATTTCCTTGAGGGCTTGGGCGGGTTGGTCGGTTGCCATTATTGGTTCCTTGTATTCAGGTGGACCGCGTTATCGTTCATCGTCGGAACGCCCCCGGAGCAAGCCCGCTCCCACATTGGATATGCGAACACCGGGCCATTGTGGGAGCGGGCTTGCCCGCGATGGGGCCCTGAAGCTCACCTCAACTCTTGCCAGCCTGCTCCTCAAGCTGATCCGACTCAAACAACTTGGCCAGTTCAGCCCGGGCTTCCTGCGCCGTCTGCAACACCTTCGCTGCATCGTCATACACCGCGTGCTGCGCTTCCAGCACTTGCTCGTCATGATGCTTGAAGCGCTTGATGCGCGCATCCGCCTGAGCTTGCGTCAGTCCCAGCCCGACCAATGTGCGCCGGCTCATCTCCAGGCTTGAATAGTAGGTCTCGCGGATCGCCTCGGCACCCAGGTCCACCAGGCGGTGCACGTGCTGGCGGTTACGGGCGCGGGCGATGATCTTGATGTGCGGGTACAGGCGATGGACCACCTCGGCGGTCTTGATGTTGGTGTCCGGGTCGTCCGTCGCGATGATGAAGTACTCCGCCTGCTCGACCTTGGCGGCGCTGAGGATTTCCGGGCGCATCGGGTCGCCATAAAACACCGGTACACCACCGAAGCTGCGTGACAGCTCGATGGTTTCCACCGACGTGTCGAGGGCGACGAACTTGATGTTCTGCGCGCGCAGGATACGAGCGATGATCTGACCCATGCGCCCCATGCCGGCGATAACCACGCGTGGCTCGTCGGTGTCGATTTCGCGGAATTTTTCCGGCACCACCACCGGTTGCACTTTCGGGCTGACCAGCCTTGCGCAGACCAGCAGCAACAGCGGGGTCAAGGCCATGGACAGAGTAATGGTCAGCACCAGCAGGTCGTACAGGCGCGGCTCGAACAGGCCTTGATCGCGACCGATCTTGAACACCACGAAGGCGAATTCACCGCCCGCCGCCAGCACGATACCCAGGCGAATCGCGCTGACCTTGCCCAAGCCCCCGGCCAATCGACCGACCACGAACAACAACGGCAGCTTGATCGCAATCAGCAGCAGGGTCAGGCCCAGCACGGTGATCGGCGCGCTGAGCAGCAAACTGAGGTTGGCGCCCATACCGACGCTGATGAAAAACAGACCCAGCAGCAAGCCCTTGAACGGTTCGATCTGCGCTTCCAGTTCGTGGCGATACTCCGAGTCGGCCAGCAACAGGCCGGCCAGGAAGGCGCCCAATGCCATCGACACACCGACCATGTCCATAAGCCATGCGGTGCCAATCACCACTAACAGAGCCGTGGCGGTGGACACCTCCCGCAAACCGGTGCGAGCCACAACGCGAAACACCGGACGAAGCAGGTAGCGACCACCGATCACCACCACGGCGATGCTGCCGAGCACTTGCAGGGCGTGGTTCAGGCCCTGTGCGCCGCTGGTGGTGTGATCGGTGCCCGCCAGTAATGGCACCATGGCAATCAATGGGATCGCGGCGATGTCCTGGAAAAGCAGGATCGCAAACGCCAGCCGGCCATGGGGGCTGGTCAGTTCCTTGCGCTCGGCCAGGCTTTGCAGGCCGAAAGCGGTGGACGACAGGGCCAGACCCAACCCGAGCACGATGGCACTGTTCAACGGCTGACCGAACAGGAACAGCGCGACCACACCGACGACTGAACCGGTCAGCAACACCTGCGCCAGGCCTACGCCAAATACGGATTTGCGCATCACCCATAAACGCCTTGGCGACAACTCCAGGCCAATGATGAACAGCAACAACACCACCCCGAGTTCGGAAATATGGCTGACGCTCTGCGGGTTGCCGATCAGGCCCAACACCGATGGGCCGATGATCACCCCGGCAAACAGATAGCCCAGCACCGCCCCCAGTTGCAGGCGCTTGGCGAGGGGAACGGTGAGCACCGCCGCGAACAGGAATACGACAGCGGCTTGTAGCAGGTTGCCTTCATGGGGCATTGAGGAAACTCCAGGAATCGGTGGGGCGGGGGCGCAAGGATAAAGGTTGAGGCTGCGTGCGTCAGTAAAAGCCATCGCGGGCAAGCCACAGTCGCCAAAAAAAATCAGGCTGACAAGTCAATCAATGACCAACCGCCTGCCCACCCAGCCGGTACTGATTATTCCCACTTCGCTTGGCCTCATACATCGCGAGGTCAGCAATGTGAATCAGGCGGTCCATGCTCGGCGCATGGTCGGGGAAAACGGCAACACCCAGACTGGTGCCGATATGGCGATGATCATTGCCGATGGCAATGGGCGGAGACAGCTCGATGAAAATCTTCTGGCAGATCACACGCGCTTCATCTTGCAGGCAACCGCCTTGCGCCAAACCCTGGAGGATCACCACGAATTCGTCGCCTCCGATACGGGCCACCGTGTCCGTGGCGCGTAGGATTCTTTTCAGGCGCGTCGCCATGGTCACAAGCACGCGGTCGCCGGCGCCATGGCCGTAGCGGTCGTTGATCGCCTTGAAACCGTTGAGGTCGATGAACACCAGTGCCACGCGAGTACCGCTGATTCGCGCCTGTTCCAGCGCATCCGACAGTCGCTCTTCGAGCACCAGGCGGTTGGGCAGACCTGTCAGCGGGTCGAAATGGGCCAGGTGCTGCAAGTAACTGGCGGAAGCTTTCTCATCGGTGATGTCACGGACCACGCCCATCATCTTGATCGTTTCATCGTGGGCGTTCTTCACCACGTTACCGGTTTCACGCAACCAGCGAATGGTGCCGTCGGACCAGACGACCCGGTATTCCTCGTCGTGGTTTTCACCGGTTTCCAGGCATCGCAGCTCGCCGGCTCGCACCCGCTCCCGGTCATCGGGATGTACGCAACTGCAGAACAGGGCGTAGGAGGGCACCACTTCGCCAATCTTGAACCCGAACATGCCGAAGATCGCGTCCGACCAGTACAACCGTTCAGTGTCGACATCCCAATCCCAGGTGCCGATCCGCGCAAAATACTGGCTGCGCTTGTAGCGTTCCGCATCGCCTTTTTCAACGGCGGATTGTCGGTCGGCCAAACTCGCGATCCGCCTCTGATACTCGGCCAATTGCCTGCGCAGCGTGCGCTCGCGCCAGATCATGCCGGCGATCAGGAACGCCACCGTCGCGCCAAGTCCTGCGCTGATCCAGACGAAGTTGGGTGCCATCATAGCTGGCCATCATTGCGTATTTGCGCCTATGGTAGACCACGCGCCTGCTCAATAGCAGCAAAGTCCTAATTCACTTCAGCCATTTTCGAGCACGATAGATCCCGTGCGCAGACGCAAAGCCAGGTTCCTGCGATTGCCTTTGACGATGAATTCTGCGAAAAACTGCGTCCGCGCCCGTAACCGGGCGACAGTGGATGAGTGGAACCATGAACGACGAATTGCAAATCATCGACATTGAGCCGGGCGACGGCAAAGCCGCCGTCAAAGGCGCGCTGATCACCACCCAGTACCGCGGCTGGCTGGAAGACGGCACGGAGTTCGATTCCTCCTACAGCCGAGGTAAACCTTTCCAATGCGTCATTGGCACCGGTCGGGTGATCAAGGGGTGGGATCAGGGCCTCATGGGCATGCAGGTCGGCGGGAAACGCAAGCTGCTGGTCCCGGCGCACCTGGCGTATGGCGAACGCACCATGGGCAAGATCACGCCGAATTCTAACCTGGTGTTCGAGATTGAATTGCTGGAAGTGCTGACGCGGGATGATTGAAGGTCAAGCCTCAAACGTCTCCCGATACGCATACAGCCCCGGCGTGCCTCCCGTCATGATGAACAGCACGTTGTCTCCCGAACGGAAGTGCCCTTGTTCGAAATCGGCCAGCAGGCCCGCGAAGGCTTTGCCGGAGTAAACCGGATCGAGCAGCAGGCCCTCGCTGCGGGCCATCAGGCGGACGGCGTGCTGCATCGCGTCGGTTGGCAAGCCGTAGCCTTTACCCAGTTGGTTGCCGTCGATGACGATTGCTTCAGGGGGCAAGCTGTTCGGGTCCCCCAGCAGTGCCAGGGTGTCCTCGGTCAGGCTCAGGGTGCGAATGGCCGATAGGTGCCGATCGGACAGCACAGAGTAGGACTTGACCAACGAGGTGCCGCGCCCCAGTACATGGAAGCCCGCGGCCAGCCCAGCGTGGGTGCCGGCGCTGCCATTGGGCACGACGACCTGGTTGAAGGCCACGCCGAGTTCAGTTTCCTGCCGAGCGATCTCTCCGGCACAGCGGGCATATCCGAGACTGCCCAGTGGTGTCGAACCCCCCATGGGAATGACCAGCACCTTGCGCCCCATCTCTCGAAGTTGGGTGGCGCGGTCTTCTGCCTTTGCGAGTGCATCTGTACCTGCGGCCAACACCTGTAGCTGCGCGCCAAACAGTTGGTCGAGCAACACGTTGCCATTGAGCTCGTAGTCCGTGTCCGCCTTGGGAACCGAGCGGGTCAGGATCAGCTCACAGGCGAGGTCCAGGTTTGCGCAAGCGGCGGCGGTCAACCGCGCATGGTTCGACTGGACGCCGCCCACGGTAATGACCGTGTCGACAGCCGCAGCCTGAGCGGCGCCAAGATGGAACTCGAGCTTGCGCAACTTGTTGCCACCACCGCCCAGTGACATGTGATCGTCACGCTTGAGAAACAGGCCGATCCCCCGAATATCCAGCCCCAGGAATCGTTCCAGTCGCCTGGCTCGCTGAATGGGCGTCGGGCCTTGCATCAGGTCTGTTCGCGTGAAGGCACTCAGGGATAGGTCCAGTGGGCTTTGCATCGTGGTGCCTCGTTGACGATCGATGGGGGGACTGTATGGACAAAGGCCCAGATGATAAACGGCAAGCCAGTCACAACAGCGTTAACGCGATGTAATGAATGGCGCATGAGATGGCCGCGAGCTGACCAAGGGTTGATGCGTGGGCTTGTTTGCTCGGCTCTGGCGATATACTGTATGGCTATACAGTAAAAGGCTGACCTATGGAACTCATCGACAAGCTCAGCATTCTCGCCGACGCCGCGAAGTACGACGCCTCTTGCGCCAGCAGTGGCGCGCCCAAGCGCAGCTCCGAAGGCAAGAGTGGGTTGGGCGCCACCGATGGCATGGGCATTTGCCACAGCTACACCCCGGACGGGCGCTGCGTGTCGCTGCTGAAGGTGTTGCTGACCAACTTCTGTCTTTACGACTGCCAGTATTGCGTCAACCGACGTTCCAGCGACGTGCCCCGGGCGCGCTTCACGCCGGAAGAAGTGGTGAAGCTGACCCTGGATTTCTACCGACGCAACTGTGTCAGCGGGCTGTTCCTCAGTTCCGGGATCATTCGCTCGGCGGACTACACCATGGAGCAATTGGTTCGTGTCGCGAAACTCTTGCGTGAAGAGCACGAGTTCCGTGGTTACATTCATCTCAAGACCATTCCCGAAGCCGATCCGGCGCTGATCGAGCAAGCGGGGCGCTACGCCGATCGCCTGAGCGTCAACATAGAATTGCCTACCAACGCCAGCCTGCAGACCCTGGCACCGGAAAAACAACTCGGCTCGATTCGCCAGGCGATGCGCACGATCTACACCGGTGAGCAAACCGTGCTCAACGAGCCCCGTGCGCCGAAGTTCGCGCCTGCCGGGCAGAGCACCCAGATGATCGTGGGCGCCGACGATACCGACGACAGCACCATTCTCCACAGCGCCCAGGCGTTGTATGGCAATTACAAGTTGCGCCGGGTGTATTACTCGGCGTTCAGTCCGATCCCCAACAGCCCCAAGAGCGTGCCCCTGGCCGCGCCGCCGCTGATGCGCGAGCATCGTTTGTATCAGGCGGATTTCCTGTTGCGTAGTTATGGCTACACCGCTGGCGAACTGTTCAAGGGGCCGGGGCATCTGGCGCTCGACATCGACCCGAAATTGGCCTGGGCATTGGCCAATCGCGAGGTGTTTCCGCTGGACCTCAACCGCGCCGAGGCCACCTTGATCGCGAGGATTCCCGGCATTGGCCTGCGTACCACCGAGCGTCTGGTGGAGTTGCGCCGCCAGCGCCGGATTCGTTACGAAGACCTTGCACGCATGCGTTGCGTTCTGACCAAGGCCAAACCGTTTTTCATCACCAGCGATTACCACCCACAACAGTCGGAGGTCACCAGCGATCTGCTGTACCAGCAAATGCGTGATCGACCGCAACCGCAGCAAATGGGGTTGTGGGGGTGATCAATCTCGATTGCGACGACCTGTTCGACACCTGGCGCCAGCAAGCGCGCTGGCTGTTGAGTCACGGGGTGGACCCGAGCCAGGCCAGTTGGGCTACGGAAGGCGCGACAGATCTGTTCGCCACCGACGAGCCTCTGCCGCAAGCCTTGGGGCCGTTTCAGGCACGCATCCCGCGAACGCTGCTGGAAACACTGGAACAGGCCGCCCGATATCGCGGCGACCAGCGCTGGAGCCTGCTGTATGAAGTGCTATGGCGGGTCAGCCACGGTGACCGCACGGCGATGATGGCCGGGGACAAGCTTGGAAGTGAATTACAGAGAAGAATCAAGCAGATACGACGTGAAGCTCATCATCTACATGCATTTGTGCGGTTCGTTGCGTTGCCTGAAAATAGTGGGCCGCACTATGTGGCGTGGCACGAACCGGCGCACGACATTCTGCACAGCGCCAGCGAACATTTCATCGGCCGCATGGGCCGTCACCGTTGGTTGATCGCCACGCCTCGGGATGGGGTTTACTACGATGGCGAACAACTCATCTACCAGCGCGAATGCCCGGCGCCGTGGCAGCAAATGGCACAGAACGTTGACGACCCCCATGGCGACATGTGGTTGACCTACTACAGCCACATCTTCAACCCGGCGCGGCTGAACCCGAAAGTGATGCAGGGCCATCTGCCCGCCAGGTTCTGGAAAAACTTGCCCGAAGGCGCGCTGATTCCCGGACTGATCACCCAGGCCCGCACCGGCAAGCAGCAGGATGGCCAGGCGAGCGGCATCAAGGGCAGGTCGGGTAAGCGGATTGGGCATGAGGGGCGTGAGCGATGAGGCGGGCTGTCTGGTAGCCAGCGTTGCCTGGCCCACCATCGCAACGGTTCGACGCCTCGACAAGCCCGCTCCCACAGAGGTCGGCGGTGTTCACAAAACCTGTAGGAGCGAGCATGCTCGCGATGGAGGCCAACGATAACGCTGGCTGCCTGGTGCCCCGCGGTGTCTGGTCTACCATCGCGAGCAAGCCCGCTCCTACAGGGGGAGGGGTGAATTCGCCGTTGAGACACAAAAAAGCCCTCCATCGCCAACGCGATGGGGGGCTTTTTCTTGCGGCGTCAGATCAAACCTTGACGATCCAACCCGCTGGCGCTTCGACGTCGCCGGTTTGTACGCCGGTCAGCTCTTTGTAGAGCTTCTGGGTAACCGGGCCGACTTCGGTTTCGCTGTGGAACACGTGCAGGTGGTCGTTGTAGCTGATGCCGCCGATCGGCGTGATCACCGCAGCGGTGCCGCAGGCGCCGGCTTCCTTGAAGTCCGACAGCTTGTCGATCAACACGTCGCCTTCCACCACTTCCAGCCCCAGACGAGTCTGGGCCAGTTCGATCAGCGACAGACGGGTGATACCCGGCAGCACCGATGGGGATTTCGGGGTCACGAACTTGTTGTCGTGGGTAATCCCGAAGAAGTTGGCAGAACCGACTTCCTCGATTTTCGAGTGGGTCATCGGGTCCAGGTAAATGGCATCGGCGAAGTTCGCCTTTTTGGCCTGCGAGCCCGGCATCAGGCTGGCAGCGTAGTTGCCACCGACCTTGGCGGCACCGGTGCCTTGTGGCGCGGCGCGGTCGAACGTGGAGATGAGGAAGTTGTGCGGGGTCAGGCCGCCCTTGAAATAAGCGCCGACCGGGATCGCGAACACCGAGAAGATGAATTCCGGCGCGGTACGCACGCCGATGTTGTCACCCACACCGATCACGAACGGGCGCAGGTACAGCGCGCCGCCAGTGCCATAAGGCGGGATGAAGCGCTCGTTGGCGCGAACCACTTCCTTGCACGCTTCGATGAACTGCTCGGTGGACACATGCGGCATCAGCAGGCGGGCGCAGCTACGCTGCATGCGTGCGGCGTTCTGGTCCGGGCGGAACAGGTTGATCGAGCCGTCCTTGCAACGGTAGGCCTTGAGGCCTTCGAAGCATTGCTGGCCGTAGTGAAGGGCAGTGGAGCCCTCGCTGATGTGCAGCACGTTATCTTCGGTCAGGGTGCCCTTGTCCCACTCGCCATTGCGAAAGTACGACAGATAGCGCTTGTCGGTCTTGATGTAGTCAAAACCCAATTTGTCCCAATTGATGCTTTCGTTACCCATGACACCCTCTATCACTGAACAACCGCCGAAACGGTTCAAGGCTTCTGACGTTTTTTGGATGGGCACAACAATACTTCATTCCGGGGTTGTTTCGCAGCCCGGACTATCGGATGACGGGCAGAAAATCTCGTCGTCCTGAAAAGATCGCGACGGTTCGACGCCTCGACAGGCTCGCTCCTACAGGGGAATGCGTTGCAATGTAGGAGCGGGCTTGCCCGCGATCGGTGCGCCGCGATCTAAAGGTGCAACGCATGCCCCAACGCACGCAACGCCGCTTCCTGTACCGCTTCGCCCAGGGTCGGGTGTGCATGGATGGTGCCGGCGATGTCTTCCAGTCGGGCACCCATCTCCAGGCTTAGGGCGAACGCGGTCGACAACTCCGACACGCCCACACCCACCGCCTGCCAACCGACAATCACGTGATTGTCCCGCCGCGCGACCACCCGCACGAAACCGGTTTTCGATTCCAGAGTCATGGCCCGGCCATTGGCCGCGAACGGGAAGTTCGACACGATGCAGTCCAGGCCCGCAGCCTTGGCATCGTCCGGGGTCTTGCCGACCACCACCAGTTCCGGGTCGGTAAAGCACACGGCGGCGATGGCGGTCGGGTTGAAATCGCGTGATTTACCGCTGATCAACTCGGCGACCATTTCACCCTGGGCCATGGCCCGGTGCGCAAGCATCGGTTCGCCGCTCAGGTCTCCGATGGCGTAGACGTTGCGCATGCTGGTCTGGCAACGCTCGTCGATCTTGACCGACGCGCCGTTCATGTCCAGGTTCAGCGCTTCGAGATTCCAGCCTTGAGTGTTCGGCTTGCGACCGACTGCCACCAGTACCTGATCGGTTTCCAAGGCCAAGGTATCGCCATTCGGGTCAATAACTTGCAGCGTATTGCTATTAGAATTAAAGCCTTGGACGCTATGTTTCAAGTAAAACTTCACGCCGAGCTTTTTCAGTTCTTCGTGTACGGGCTGAGTCAGTTCGGCGTCGTAGGCCGGCAGGATACGCTCCTGCGCCTCGACCACGCTGACATCCGCGCCGAGCTTGCGGTACGCGATGCCCAGTTCCAGCCCGATGTAACCACCGCCCACCACGACCAGGCGTTTTGGCAACGACTTCGGTGTCAGGGCCTCCGTGGAGGAGATGATCGGCCCGCCGATCGGCAGCATTGGCAGGTTGACGCTCTTCGAACCGGTGGCCAGCACCAGGTGTTCACAGTGGATACGGGTGTCGCCGACCTCGACGGTTTTGCCGTCGATCACCTTCGCCCAGCCCTGGACCACTTGAACCTTGTTTTTCTTCAGCAGCGCGGCGACGCCTGTCGTCAGGCGATCAACGATGCCGTCCTTCCATTCCACGCTCTTGCCGATATCCAGGCTTGGCGCGCCGACGCTGATACCCAGCGCCGAGTTCTGGCTGTGCTTTTGCGTCTGGCGGAACTGTTCGGCCACGTGGATCAGCGCCTTGGAAGGGATGCAGCCGATGTTCAGGCAGGTGCCGCCCAGTGATTGGCCTTCGACCAGGATGGTCGGTATGCCCAGTTGGCCGGCGCGAATCGCCGTCACGTAACCGCCAGGACCGCCACCGATGATCAGCAGCGTGGTATTCAAAGTCTGCATGCCTTACTCCACGAACAGGGTAGCGGGTTGTTCGAGCAGGCCACGCACGGCCTGGATGAATTGTGCCGCGTCCATGCCATCAACCACCCGGTGATCGAACGAACTGGAGAGGTTCATCATCTTGCGAATCACGATCTGGCCTTTGACGACCATCGGGCGCTCGACGATCTTGTTGACGCCGACGATCGCCACTTCCGGCAGGTTCAGCACCGGTGTACTGACGATGCCGCCCAGCGCGCCGAGGCTGGTCAGGGTGATGCTGGAACCGGACAACTCATCACGGCTGGCCTTGCCAGTGCGCGCAGCGTTGGCCAGGCGGGCTATTTCACTGGCGTTGTCCCACAGGCTGCGGGCCTCCGCATGACGCACCACCGGCACCATCAGGCCGATGTCGGCCTGGGTGGCAATGCCGACGTGCACGGCCCCGAGGCGGGTGATGACCTGGGCTTCGTCGTCGTAGCGGGCGTTGATCTGCGGGAAATCGCGCAGGGCAACGACCAGTGCGCGGACCAGAAACGGCAGCAAGGTCAGCTTGCCACGCGTGGCTCCATGTTTTTCGTTCAGGTGGGCGCGCAGCTCTTCCACGGCAGTCACGTCGATTTCCTCGACATAACTGAAGTGAGCGGCGCGCTGGGTGGCGTCCTGCATGCGTTGGGCGATCTTGCGGCGCATGCCGATTACCGGGATCTGTTCTTCGTCGTGGCGCTGGGCATACGCAGCCGGGGCGCTTGAAGCCTGGGACTGACCCTGCGCCAGGTACGCTTCCAGATCTTCATGCAGCACTCGGCCTGCCGGCCCGGTGCCGCGCACCAGACGCAGCTGGATACCCAGATCCAGCGCATGTTTGCGCACCGCCGGGGAGGCCAATGGGCGCTCATTCGCCTCACGTGCCACCATTGGACCGTGGGCCACGGCGGGTCTTGCCGCTGGCGCGGGGGCCGCGACAGGCTTGCTTTCCTGTTTGGCTTCAACAACGGGCGCCGGCGCTTCCTTGACCTCTTCAGGCTGGGCTGCCTGCTTGACGTTGCCCGCGCCTTCCACCTCGATGCTGATCAGCACGCTGCCGACCGCCATGACTTCGCCCGGCACGCCGCCCAGCGAAATCACCTTGCCATGCACCGGTGAAGGGATGTCGACCATCGCCTTGTCGGTCATCACATCGGCCAGCACTTGATCCTCGACGACCATGTCGCCGACCTTGACGTGCCACACCGACAACTCAACTTCTGCAATGCCTTCGCCAATGTCCGGCATCTTGATAACGTGCGTGCCCATTCAGACCTCCATAACCCGATGCAAAGCCGCGACCACACGGGACGGGCCAGGGAAATACGCCCACTCTTGCGCGTGCGGGTAGGGGGTGTCCCAACCCGTGACGCGTTCGATCGGCGCTTCCAGGTGGTGGAAGCAGTGCTCCTGCACCAGGGCAGCCAGTTCGGCACCAAAACCGCAGGTGCGGGTCGCTTCATGGACAATCACGCAGCGGCCGGTTTTCTTCACCGACCGGGTGATGGTTTCCAGGTCAAGCGGCCACAGGCTGCGCAGGTCGATGACTTCGGCGTCCACGCCGCTTTCTTCAGCGGCGACTTGCGACACATAGACGGTGGTGCCGTAAGTGAGGATGGTCACGTCCTTGCCCGGACGGGCGATGGCCGCAACGTCCAGCGGAACGGTGTAGTAACCGTCCGGAACCTGGGCGGCGGGGTGTTTCGACCACGGGGTCACTGGTCGCTCGTGGTGACCATCGAACGGACCGTTGTACAGGCGTTTTGGCTCCAGGAAGATCACCGGGTCATCGTTTTCGATGGAGGCGATCAGCAGACCCTTGGCGTCGTAGGGATTGGACGGCATGACGGTGCGCAGACCGCACACCTGGGTGAACAGGGCCTCGATGCTCTGGCTGTGGGTCTGACCACCGTAGATGCCGCCACCGCACGGCATGCGCAGGGTCAGGGGCGCAGTGAATTCGCCGGCCGAGCGATAGCGCAGGCGGGCGGCTTCGGAAATGATCTGGTCGTAGGCCGGGTATACGTAGTCGGCGAACTGGATTTCCACCACCGGGCGCAGGCCATAGGCACCCATGCCCACGGCGGTGCCCACGATCCCGCTTTCGGAGATCGGTGCGTCGAACACGCGGGAGGTGCCGTATTTGTTCTGCAGGCCTTCGGTGCAACGGAACACGCCGCCGAAGTAGCCGACGTCCTGGCCGAATACCACCACATTGTCGTCACGCTCAAGCATCACATCCATGGCCGAGCGCAGGGCCTGGATCATGGTCATGGTGGTCGTGGTCATGGCGGTATCCAGCGCAATATTGTTGTTGTGATCGTTCATGTCAGATCCCCAGCTGCTGACGCTGGCGCTTCAAGTGCTCCGGCATCTCTTTGTAAACGTCTTCGAACATGCTCGCGGCGCTTGGAATCTGCCCGCCGGCCAGGGTGCCGAACTGCTCGGCAGCTTTCTGTGCGGCGATGACCTCGGCTTCCAGTTCGGCGCTGACAGAGGCGTGCTCCTCTTCGGACCAGTTGCCGGTCTTGATCAGGTGTTGCTTGAGGCGGGCAATCGGGTCGCCCAGCGGGAAGCAGCTCCAGTCATCGGCAGGGCGGTACTTGGACGGGTCATCGGAGGTGGAGTGAGGGCCGGCGCGGTAGGTAACCCATTCGATCATGGTCGGGCCGAGGTTGCGGCGCGCCCGTTCGGCGGCCCAGCGCGAGGCGGCGTACACCGCGACGAAGTCATTGCCATCGACCCGCAGGGAGGCGATGCCGCAGCCTACGCCACGGCCGGCGAATGTGGTCGCTTCGCCACCGGCAATCGCCTGGAAGGTGGAGATCGCCCACTGGTTGTTGACCACGTTAAGGATCACTGGCGCGCGGTACACGTGGGCAAAGGTCAGGGCGGTGTGGAAGTCGGACTCGGCGGTGGCGCCGTCGCCGATCCAGGCCGAGGCGATTTTCGTGTCGCCTTTGATCGCCGAGGCCATGCCCCAGCCGACGGCCTGCACGAACTGAGTGGCGAGGTTACCGGAAATGGTGAAGAAGCCGGCCTCTTTCACCGAATACATGATCGGTAGCTGGCGACCCTTGAGCGGGTCCTTCTCGTTGGACAGCAACTGGCAGATCAAACCTTCCAGAGGCACGTCACGGGCCATCAGGATGCTTTGCTGGCGGTAGGTGGGGAAGCACATGTCGTCGATGTTCAACGCCAGGGCCTGGGCGCTGCCGATGGCTTCTTCGCCAAGGCTCTGCATATAGAACGACATTTTCTTCTGGCGCTGGGCGACCACCATGCGGTTGTCGTAGATGCGCGTCTTGAGCATGGCGCGCATGCCTTTACGCAGAATCTCCACGGGAACGTCCTCGGCCCACGGGCCCAGGGCATTGCCTTGATCGTCGAGCACGCGAATCAGGCCACGGGCCAGGTCGGCCGTGTCGGCGGGTTCAACGTCAATGGCGGGTTTGCGAACCGTACCGGCGTCGGTCAGGCGCAGGTAGGAGAAGTCGGTTTTGCAGCCTGGACGGCCCGAAGGTTCAGGGACGTGCAGACGCAGCGGTTCATACGCTTGGGTCATGGCTTCTACGCTCGATCTTGTGAATTTCTTGTAGTGAGCTGACGGTCATTCCATGGGTGATGGAAATCTTGTCCTACAAACATCATAGGCCCGGCGCAGGAGAATATTTATCTCTGTTTCGTTGCGTTGGCGGTCATTTGGGGATAAATAATCTGCACAAACATAAAAATCAGGTGTTTTTATCTCATGCGCAAACTGGACCGTACCGACATCGGCATTCTCAACAGCCTTCAGGAGAATGCGCGCATCACCAACGCAGACCTGGCCCGCTCGGTGAACCTTTCGCCAACGCCGTGCTTCAACCGGGTCAAGGCCATGGAAGAACTGGGTGTGATTCGTGAGCAGGTGACCCTGCTTGACGCCGACCTCTTGGGGCTGCACGTGAACGTATTCATCCACGTCAGCCTGGAAAAGCAGGTGGAGAGGGCCTTGCAGCATTTCGAGGAAGCGATTTCCGATCGTCCGGAAGTGATGGAGTGCTACCTGATGGCGGGTGACCCGGACTATTTGATTCGGGTGCTGGTGCCGAGCATTCAGTCGCTGGAGCGCTTCATGATGGACTTCCTCACCAAGGTGCCTGGCGTGGCGAACATCCGCTCCAGCTTCGCCCTCAAACAGGTGCGCTACAAAACCGCGCTGCCGTTGCCGGCCAATGGCTTGACCTTGGGGCTTTAGCTCAGAGCTTGTTCAGGGGGATTTTCAGGTAGGTGACGCCGTTGTCCTCGGCGGGCGGCAGATGCCCGGCGCGCACATTGACCTGGATGGCAGGCAGCAGCAGGGTTGGCATGCCAAGGCCTGCGTCTCGTTGCGTGCGCATGGCGACAAAGGCTGCTTCATCGATGCCGTCGCGCACGTGGATGTTGCGCTTGCGTTGCTCACCCACCGTGGTCTGGCATTGGTGCTCGCGCCCCTCGGGCGGGTAGTCATGGCATACATAAAGCCGCACGCCGGCGGGGAAGGCCAGCAATTTGCGGATCGAGGCGTACAGATGCCTGGCATCGCCACCGGGAAAGTCGCAACGGGCCGTTCCGACATCCGGCATGAACAATGTGTCGCCCACCAGAATCATGTCGTTGCCGATCAGGTAGGCCATGTCTGCCGGGGTATGGCCCGGTACATGCAATGCCATGGCGTGGAGGTTGCCGATCGCGAATGATTCGTTCGGCGCAAACAGATGATCGAATTGCGAACCGTCCACGGCAAATTCCGCTTCCAGGTTGAACAAGCCCTTGAACACCCCCTGAACAGCGCTGATCGACTGACCAATCGCGATGCGCCCACCCAGCAATTTGCGCAGGTGAGGCGCGGCGGACAGGTGATCAGCATGGGCATGGGTTTCCAGCAACCATTGCACCTGTAAACGGTGCTCCTTCACGAACGCCACGATCTTGTCCGCCTGGGTAGTCCCGGTGCGTCCGGCGGCGGGGTCGTAGTCGAGCACCGGGTCGACGATGGCGCATTGACTGCCATCAGCTTCGTACACCACGTAACTGTAGGTCGATGAGGCGGGGTCGAGGAAGGCTTCGATCAAGGCAGGCATGGCGGCCATTTCTTCTGGGACAGGTCCAGAGGGTAGTTTCATTTTCCATGCGCTGACCAGCCCCCCGTTCATTCAATGGATGAAAAAAACTGCGCGAGCTCTATCCTGTCCTCATCGATACCGGGCGTTCCCGGCTCTTTTCGCTGATTTCGAGTGTTTTATGCTGCTGGCAAGTGTGTTTGGCGTGTTGATGGGCCTGGTTCTCGGATTGACCGGTGCTGGCGGCGGCATCCTGGCGGTGCCGGCTCTGGTGCTGGGGTTGGGCCTGAGCATGACCCAGGCCGCGCCGGTGGCCCTGCTCGCGGTGGGCAGCGCGGCGGCGGTCGGCGCCATCGATGGTTTGCGCCATGGCCTGGTGCGCTACCGCGCGGCGCTGTTGATCGCGTTGCTCGGTGCGGTGTTTTCCCCTGTCGGCATCTTCTTTGCCCACCAGTTGCCGGAAAGGGTGCTGATGGTCCTGTTCAGCGGTCTGATGGTCATGGTGGCCTGGCGCATGCTGCGTCGCGAGCGCCACGATGATGGCCCCAGCGATCATGGCCATGCCAATTGGGGCCAGAAGAACTGCATGCTCGACCAGCACACCGGACGCTTTTCCTGGACCGCCAAATGCACGGCAACCCTGGCGGCACTGGGCGCGGTCACCGGTGTTGTGTCTGGGTTGCTGGGTGTCGGGGGCGGGTTCCTGATCGTCCCGGCATTCAAGCAACTGACGGATGTGCAGATGCGTGGCATCGTCGCGACCTCGCTGATGGTCATCAGTTTGATCTCCGCCATCGGCGTGATCGGCGCATTGCATGCTGGCGTGCGCATCGACGGCCTGGGCTTCGCCTTCATCGCCGCCAGCGTGGTGGGCATGATCATCGGCCGCAAGCTCTGCGCCCGGGTGCCAGCGCGAACCCTGCAAGTCGGTTTCGCTACCGTGTGCGTGGTGGTCGCGACCTATATGTTGCTCCGTTCGCAGGGATAGACGGTCTTACACCCTAAGTGGCGGGCCCTGTCGCGGCCCGGTCCTACACCGAAGTGGCCGGGCTCGATTGACGAGCGCCAACCACCCATCCAAAGCCGCGCAAAACCGCACCGAAGGCAGCGTATGACGCCGCCGGTCGGCTTTCGATAATCGCCTCCGACATCCAGTCCCCCAGCTGCGGAGCGCGTCATGCATAACAATAAGAAATTCAAGCGTCGTTATTTGCCAGCCCTTATCGCCAGCCTTTCGGGCCTCGGCGTGAGCACCCTGGTCGAAGCCGAAATCATGCTGTACGACAAGGACCAGACCACCTTTTCCACCGATGGCTACATCAACGCCTTCTACGTGAACAGCGACGTCGATCGCGCGGGCGACCAGTACGACCGGCGGCAGGCGCGGGTCAAGATGGGTTTCCTGCCCAACTACATTGGTTTCAACATGGGCAAGCAGGTCGACGACCTCAAGCTCGGTGCCCGGGCGTCCTTCTGGGTGACCATCAACGACAGCGAAACCAACGGCACCGACACCGCCATCGATGTGCGCCAGTTCTACGGCACGGTGGCCAACCCGGAGTGGGGCGAAGTGCTGATCGGCAAGGACTTCGGCCTGTTCGCCCGCTCGAACATCCTGCTCGATGAGCTGCTGGCAGGTTATGGCCAGGTGAGCGATACCCTGGGCCTTGTCGATGGCGGCGGCGTGTCGTTCGGCAACATCGGCAGCGGTTACCCGTACCCGTTCCCGACTTCGCAGATCACCTATCGCACACCCGTGATGGACGGTTTGCGCGTGGCGGTGGGCATCATGGACCCGGTGGACACCAATGACAGCAGCCCGACCGGCAAGGCCTACCAGGAAAATCCGCGTACCGAGAGCGAGATCACCTACCAGTTCGACGTCGGCGGGGCGAAGATTTACAGCTGGATCAACGGCAGCTACCAGACCTCCGACAACACCGATTCCACCGTGCAGTCGGTCACCTCCAAGGGCGTGGGTTACGGCGTGCAGGCGAAAATGGGCGGCCTGTCCCTGACCGGCTCGGGCTTCCAGGCCAAGGGCATCAACCCGTTCTTCACCAACAACGCCGGAGAGCCGACCTTGCGTAATGTCGACAGCGACGGTTACCTCTTGCAAGGCTCGTACAAACTGGGCAAGAACCGTTTGGCCTTGTCCTATGGCAAGACCAAGGATGACGGCAACGGCGCGGTGGGTACCGGTGCCGACTACGAGACCCGCGGCATTGCGCTGTTCCATGACGTCAACGACAACCTCAAGCTGGTGGCCGAGTACAACCAGTTCGAAATCAACGGCCATCAGACCAATGCGCAGAATGAAGACACCGATACTTTTGCGGTGGGTGCAGTCTTGAACTGGTAATTCTGTCCAGCACTCACACCACTCCCACATATGTTCTGTGGTGAATAAAAAGTCTGCCATTACTCCCTGTAGGAGCGGGCTTGCCCGCGATGGCGGTGGATCAGTCGATGGAAAGGGTGACTGACCTGACGCTATCGCGGGCAAGCCCGCTCCTACAGGGGGAAAGTTGCAGTGGCTATCAGATCCTGGTCACCTCATCCCATCGAACCGCCAGACCGCTACCCAAGTAGCATACGGCGCAACCACCTGCCTTCGTACACTCGTCCCACAGACAGGCGCCCGCGGGAGGCGACGATGCAAGGGCTCAACAACGACGGCATTGTCAGTGCCATGTCCCAGGCGACCGATGCCCAGCAGGCGGCCCAGGAGCTGGCGCGGCTGTTGTTGCACCCGCACCTGGGGTTCGTGCTGTTCTTCTGTTCCGCCGAGTACGACTTGCAGGCGCTGGGCCGGGCCTTGCAGGAGACTTTCGGTGGTATCCGCCTGGTCGGCTGCACCAGCGCCGGGGAAATCACGCCGACGGGGTACGGCCGCAACTGCGTAACGGCGGTGGGTTTCGACCATCGGCACTTTTCCATCGATGCCGAGCTGATCGACGAAATGGAACGCTTCAGCCTGATCGACGCACAACAGATGGTCGAGCGCCTGGTCACGGGCTGTCGCAGCAATACCCTGGCACCGATCAAGGGCAACAGCTTCGCGCTGACGTTGCTTGATGGCCTGTCGAGTCGGGAGGAAATGGTCCTCGCCGCGCTCAGCGCGGCCCTGGGTGATATCCCGCATTTCGGTGGCTCGGCCGGGGATGACAACTACCTGACCCACACCCACGTCTACTTCGGTGGCGAATTTCACAGCGGCGCGGCGGTGGTGATGCTGGTCAACACCTGGCTGGACTTCGAAGTGTTCACCACCCACCACATCCTGCCGCGTGCGGAAAAACTGGTGGTCACCGGCGCCGACAGCACCTCGCGCCGGGTGTATGAGCTGAATGCCGAGCCGGCCGCCGAGGAATACGCCCGCCATATCGGTGTGCCGGTGGCTAAACTCGATCACCGGGTGTTCGCGGCCCACCCGTTGGCGGTGCGCATCAACGACCAGTACTACGTGCGGGCGATCCAGCAGGTCCATGCGGACCTGAGCCTGAGTTTCTACTGCGCCGTGGAAAACGGCATCGTCCTTACCGTCATGACCCCAGGCCCGATGTTGCCGAACCTGCAAAACCTGTTCGACGGGTTGCAGGCCCGTCTCGGCGATCCGTTGCTCACCATCGGCTGCGACTGCTTTCTGCGGCGCATGGAGCTGGAGGCCGACGGCAGCCTGGAACAGATCGGCGGCTTTCTGCGCGATCACAGGGTGCTGGGTTTCAACACCTACGGAGAACAGTTCAATGGCATGCACATCAACCAGACCTTCACCGGGGTTGCCATTGGCAAAAGCCGGTCCCCCGGACGCAGTTGAGGCGCAGCAAGCCCGGATTGCCAGTCTTGAGCACGAAAACCAGAAACTGCGGCGTATCAACTCGGCGCTGATCGAACGCATCGAATCCGGCGTCACCCGTGGCAACGACCCATACCGGGCATTTCAGCATTCGGTGGTGCTGGCCGAACAGGTGCGCGAACGCACCGACGCCCTGAACCAGGCCATGGCCGAGCTCAAGTCGGGTAATCGGCTGCTTAGCGAGGCGCGCCTGCGGGCTGAAACCGCGCACCAGCACCTGATCGATGCCATCGAGAGCATTTCAGATGCTTTCGTGCTCTTCGATGCCGAGCAACGCATCGTCCTGTTCAACAGCCGCTTCAAGGCCTTCTGGAGCAACAGCCGGGTGCGGATCAACGCCGGCATGCGCCTGGGCGAAGTGAAACGCCTGATGTTCTCCACCGGGCTGTTCACCGAAGAGCCACGCGGGCAGGCTGACGAAAACCTGCTGTATCGACTGCACAATGGCCGCTGGTTGCAAGTCAGCGAACGGCCAACCCAGGACGGTGGACGAGTCATCCTGTTCACCGACATCACGGACGTCAAACACAGCGAAACCATGCGCCGCGAACAGGCCGTGGCGCAAAAGTCACACCTGTTGCAGCGCGCCGTGGACAACCTTTCCCAGGGTGTGGCCATGGTCAATGCCGAGGGCGTGCTGGAGTTGTGGAACCGGCGCTTTCTGGAACTCAGCGGCCTGGCCCCGGTCGCGGCCCATCGACCTTTCGCCGAAGTGATCGCCGATAGCGAATTGAGCCTGCTGACCCCAGCCAGCCGCGATCGCAATGGGCGTGCGGTGCAGGAGCTGGAACAACGGCTGTACGATGGCCGGGTCCTGGAGATTCGCACCCATCCACTCCCTACGGGCGGTTTCGTCAACACCTTCACCGACATCACCGAACGCTACCAGCACGCCGAGGCCCTCAGCGAAAGTGAGCGCTGGATTCGCCTGATCACCGACCACGTGCCGGCGCTGATCGCCTACCTCAACGCCGATCTGGTCTATGAGTTCACCAACAAGGTCTATGAGGAATGGTACTGCTGGCCGCGCGGAGTGATGCTTGGGCAGAGCCTGCGCGAAGTGCACAGCGAACAGCACTACCAGCGCCTGGAAGCCTACGTAAACCGAGCGCTGGCCGGTGAAAGCGTGACGTTCGAATTTGCCGAAACCAACGTTAACAACCAGGAGCGCTACATGCTGCGCTCCTACGTGCCCAATCGGCTCGCCAGTGGTGAAGTGGTGGGGATTTTCGTGCTGATTCGCGACATCACCGAGCGCCGGCGCACCGCTGAAGCGCTGCACCAGGCTTATCAGAACCTGGAGCTTCGAGTGCGCGAGCGCACGGCGGAGCTGACCACCCTCAATGATCAGCTATTGAGGGAAATCGACGAGCGCCGCCGCGTCGAGTCACGCTTGCGCGAGGCCAAGCTCGAGGCCGAACAGGCCAACCTGTCGAAAACAAAATTCCTCGCGGCGGTCAGCCATGACCTGTTGCAACCCCTCAACGCGGCACGGCTGTTCACCAGTGCCTTGCTCGAGCGCGGCGAGCCCCTGGCCAACGAAATTCTGGTGCGCAACGTCAGCAATTCCCTGGATGACGTGGAAAGCCTGCTGGGTACGCTGGTGGATATTTCCAAGCTCGATGCCGGGGTGATCAAGGCTGATATTGCGCCGTTCGCCTTGAGCGAACTGCTGGAGAACCTTGCCGCCGAATACACTCAGGTGGCGCGCAGCGAGGGGTTGCAACTGCACTTCATCCCCTGTTCGGCGCTGGTACGCAGCGACATACAATTGCTGGCGCGGATTCTGCGCAACTTGCTGAGCAATGCCATCCGCTACACCTATAGCGGCCGGGTGGTGCTCGGTTGCCGGCGTCATCAGCAGAAACTGTCGATCGAGGTCTGGGACAGTGGCATGGGCATTGCCGAAGATCGTCTGGAAGAGATTTTCCAGGAGTTCAAGCGCGGCGATGTGCAGCGGCCCGATCAGGATCGTGGCCTGGGGCTGGGGCTGGCCATCGTCGAGAAGATCGCCGGGATCCTTGGGCACCGCATCCACGTGCGCTCGTGGCCGGGCAAGGGGTCGATGTTCAGTGTCGAGGTGCCGCTGAGCGCGACCGCACCCAAGGCCATGCCATCGCTGCTGATCAACGAGCCGATGCTTGAGCGCCTGCGCGGTGCGCGGGTCTGGGTGCTCGATAACGACGCCGCCATCTGCGCGGGCATGCGCACTTTGCTTGAAGGCTGGGGCTGCCAAGTGGTGACGGCGTTGTCGGAACAGGATCTGGCGCGACAAGTGGATAATTACCATGCCGAGGCGGACCTGCTGATTGCCGACTATCACCTTGATGACGACCAGAATGGCGTGGACGCGGTCGCGCGGATCAATGCGCGGCGCGGCTCAGCGATCCCGGCGATGATGATCACCGCCAACTACAGCAATGAACTGAAACTGCAGATCCGCGAATTGGGCCATACCCTGATGCACAAGCCTGTGCGGCCGATGAAGTTGAAGACGGCGATGAGTCATTTGCTCTGCAGAAAGCTCACCGCCGATTCCCTGTAGGAGCGAGCATGCTCGCGATGGTCGTTAACGATGACGCTGGCTGCCTGGCTGCCCGCGGTGTCTGGGCTACCATCGCGAGCAAGCTCGCTCCTACAGGGATGGCCGCGGTCTCAACGCCGCAGGTAAGAGCCGAAATCAATATCCCCCGCACTCAAGATCGCCTGCACCCGATTGTGCACATTGAGCTTGCGCAAGATCGCCGACACGTGCGCCTTGACTGTGGTCTCGGCGATTTCCAGGGTGTAGGCGATCTGCTTGTTGGATTCACCCTTGGTCATGCGTTCCAGCACCAGCAGCTGTTTGCGTGTCAGGGCCTGCAGCAACTCGGGCGGGAAGCTCGGGGTGTCGTTCATCCGCCGGCTGGTGCCGTTCTTTTGCGTGCGGATGATGTCCGGAGGCAGGTACACGTTGCCATTGAGGATCTGCTGGATGGCATCGGTCATTTGCAGGCGTGGCGAGGATTTGGTGATGAAGCCCACCGCGCCATAGGTTATGGCTTGCAGCACGATCTGCTTGTCCTGCTCGGCGGAAACGATCACCACCGGAATGGTCGGTGCTTCGTTGCGCAGGTTGATCAGGCCGTTGAGGCCGTGCATGCCGGGCATGTTAAGGTCGAGTAGGATCAGGTCCAGGTCGTCATGTTCCTCGGTCAGCGCCAGGGCGCTGTCCAGGTCGGCGGTTTCCATGACCTCGCTGCCCGGAAAACCATCGCTGATGACGTTGTGAATGGCTTCGCGAAACAGCGGGTGATCATCGGCAATCAAAATTTTGTACATAGCCTTTCACCTCATTATTTTCGTTATGGTGTGGCAACAACACGCACGCGTAAAGCTCAAGGGAAGGGTTCCGGCTGGGCGGGGGACACGGGCAGGTTCGCCGCTTGCCACGCGTCCAGGCCATCGCGGTACCAATACAGGGTTTTATAGCCCATGGCGGCGGCCCGCTTGACCGCGTTCCAGCTCAACCAGCAATCGGAGCGGCAGTAGAACACCAGCGGTTGGCGCACATCGCCGGCGGTGAATTGTTCCAGGTGCCGGCTGAAATACGCCTGCCAGTCGGGCGTCAGGTCGCCGTCACCGGTGTTGGCCAGCCAGTGACTGCCGGGCAGGTTTTCATGGGGCTGGTCTTCGATGAAACGCCCCTGCAGGTATTGCCGACGGTAGACGTCGATCAGTACGGGACGCGGGTTTTGCCGGAGCAGGTTTTGCAGGGCCGGGGTATCGATGATGGTCGCGCCCTCGGCCTGGGCAGGCGTCGGGCTGCGGTACAGGGCGATGCGATAGCCCTCAGCGGAAAACAGCGCAGTCTCAGCCTGCGCGACGCCCAGCATCAGGCTCAGCGACAACACGGCCAGGAAAGGGCGCAGCAGACAGCGGCGGTCACGCGGCATGGGTTGGGTCCTTATAGTTATGAGCCCATTACATGCCAGTCGCGGTGCGTTGGGAATGCGACGATAGACAGGGCAAACCAGTACTAAAGTCGTAGTTTCCCGCCGATATCGCCGTCCCCTGTAGGAGCGAGCTTGCTCGCGATGGCTGACTGTCAGCCGAAACATGTGCAAGCTGATACACCGCCATCGCGAGCAAGCTCGCTCCTACAGGAGAGGAGTGTGTGGTTAACCGGCTTTGCGCAACGCCGCATGCTGCGGATTGAACGTCAGCACCGCCAGCAGGGCGAACACCACGGTGAGCCCGGCACACACCGCCAGCGCCACTGGATTGAACCGCTCATACAAGGCAAACCGCACCAGCTCCACCGCATGGCTGAACGGGTTCAGCGCACACAGCCAGTACAACCCTTCACTCGCCTCGCGCATTTTCCACAGTGGGTACAGCGCCGAAGACAGGAAAAACAGCGGGAAGATCACGAAATTCATGACTCCGGCGAAGTTTTCCAGCTGGCGAATCGCGTTGGACAGCAGCAAGCCCAGGGCGCTCAGCATCAACGCCACCAGCAGCAGCGCCGGCAGCGCGATCAACAGTCCAAGGGCCGGGGGCTGCACGCCATACACCCAGGCAATCGCCAGGAATGCGTACACCTGCAGCAATGAAATCAACGCGGTGGCCAACAGCTTGCTGCACAGCAGAAACGTGCGGGGCAGGGGGCTGGTGAGCAGCACCCGCATGCTGCCCATTTCCCGGTCGTAGACCATCGACAGCGAACCTTGCATGCCGTTGAACAGCAGGATCATGCAGGCCAGCCCGGGAATGATGTACACCTCATAGGGGATGTAGGTGTCGTATGGCTCGATGATCGCGATGCCCAGCGCCGCCCGGAACCCGGCGGCGAACACCAGGAGCCACAAAAGCGGGCGTACCAGGGCACTGAGGAAGCGCGTGCGTTGCAACACGAAACGCAGCCACTCGCGCAGTACGATGCCGCGCAAACATTGCCAGTAAGCGTTCATTGGCGGGCTCCGGAAGTGGTCAAATGGTTGAAGACCGAGCCCAAACTGCCGCCGTGCTCCAGGCTCAGGGCCTCGGCCTGACCGCTCGCCACCAACCGGCCCTGATGCAGGATCAGCAGGTCATCGCTGGGCTGCACTTCATCCAACAGATGGGTGGTCCACAGCACACTGATGCGTTGCTCGTTACACAGGCTGCGCAGGTGTTGGTTGAGCGCCAGGCGGCTGGCCGGGTCGAGGCCGACGCTGGCTTCATCGAGCAGCAGCAGGCGCGGCTCGTGCAGCAGTGCCCGGGCGATTTCCACCCGACGGCGATGGCCGCCGTTGAGTTCGCGCACCCGTTCGCGACGGCGCTCGGTCAGCGCCTGGCGCGCCAGTTCGGCATCGACGCGGATCGCGCCCTGGCGCCTCGACAGTCCGTGCAGTGCCGCGTGATAACGCAGGTTCTGCTCGACGCTTAAATCCAGGTCGAGTGTGCTCTGCTGGAACACCACGCCCAGTTGCCTCAGCGCTGGGCGCGGCGCATCGCGCAATGAATGACCGCCGACGCGGATGTCGCCGCGTTGCAGGTCGTACAGCCGGGTCAACAGCGCGATCAGCGTCGACTTGCCCGCGCCGTTGGGGCCCAGCAGCGCGGCGAATCGCCCCGGCGCCAAGTCGAAACTCACCTGGTTCAACGCCTGTCGCGCACCGTAGGCAAAGCTCAACTCACTGACCTCAAGTGCGTTCATGGCGTGACCACCACGCCCCACGGATAGCGCCCGACCTTCACCGACTTGATCACTTTAAGGCTATCAACGTCGATCACCGACACATCGCCACTGACCCCATTGGTCGCCAGCAACTGCTTGTGATCCGGGGTGAACGCCATTTGCCATACACGCCGGCCCACCAGCAGGTAATCGAGAATTTCATAGGTCCTGGCATCGACCACCGCGACGTGGTTGGCCGGTCCCAGCGCGACGAACGCGTATTTGCCATCGGCGCTGAGCTTGACACCCACGGGCTGCACCTTGTCCGGGTGCACGCCCTTGATCTGGAAATTCAGCGTCTTGAGGACCTTGCGGCTATCGACATCGAGAATGGTCACCGTGCCACCGATTTCCGCCGACGCCCAGAGTTTGGAGCCGTCGGGCGAGAACTCCACGAAGCGCGGGCGTTGATCCACCAGGGTGCTGTCGGCCAGGGTCTGGGTGCTGGTGTCGATCCAGTGCAGCATGTTGGTGGTTTCACTGGTGTTCACCGCCCACTTGCCGTCGGGGCTGACCGCCATGCCTTCGGGCTCGACGCCCACGGTAATCTGGCTGAGGACTTTGGAGGTTTGTGTGTCGATTACCGTCACCAGCGCATCATCCTCGTTGGACACGTAGAGCCAGCGGTTATTGGGGTGCAGGGCGAATTGCTCGGGGTCCTTGCCGGAAGGCAGCTCCTTGATGATCTTTCGCGTGGCCACGTCCATGACCTGGACCCGGTCCGAGTCGCTGGCGCAGATGTACAACAGCTTGTTGTCGTGGGAGAGCAGCAGGCCACGCGGGCGCTGACCGACGGGCAGGGTGTCGATGACTTGCAGGGTCTGCATGTCGATCAGGCTCAGGTTGTTGTCCTTTTCGTTGGAGACCCAGGCGGTGCTGGCCACGGCGTGCCCGGCGGCGAGGAGGAGGGCGCAGGAAAGCAGGGTGCGGCGCATGGCGTGTTCCTTATTGTTGTGGGGAGTGAACGGTCAGGGAAATTGGCAACTGACCTCGGGTTTGTCGTAGCCCAGGCTGTCCATTTCGTTGAAGGGGTGCAGGAAGCCCTCTTGAGGTGAAGTGCTGACCAGTGCACGCGGCTGCACGATGGGGATCGGCTGGCGCAGTTCGCCGTTCCACGGGCGATAGCTGAGCTTGCGACCCTTGAAGCCGTCGAGGGGCAGTTGGTCGCTGATTTCCAGGTCGCGGATAGCGATCGGATCGGCCTGGCGCAACTTGCTCACCGCACTGGCGACGCTGCGCACCGCCATCCATGCGGCGAAGTCGCGGTCGTTCATCCAGCGCCCGGCCAGGGCTTCGAAGCGTTTCTGCAATTGCGCGGCGCCGAAGGTTTCCACGGTCTTGTGCCAGCCCACCGGGGTCAGGCCCTGGGTGCCAGCCACCGGCCGTGGGTACCAGGTCTGGTAGGGCACGTACTCGCCAAAGTCGCCGCGTTCATCGGCCACCAGCACCACATCGTATTCGGCAGCCTGGGTGAACAAGGGCATGTTGGCCTGGGCGCTGCGGCGTTGGTCGTTATCGAAGCTCCAGGCTTTCTCTGCCACCAGTTTCAGACCGAAACGTTTTGCTGCGCGGCGCAGGGCGGCGGCGTAGGCCTGATCGTCGACCGTAGGACCGACGATCAGCAGCGCCTTCTGCCATTTGCGTACCACCAGAAACTGCGCCAGCGCATCGGCGAGCATCGCCCGGCTGGGCAGGGTGTGCAGCACGTTGGGCAGGCACTCGCGGGTGCGCAGGGCGTCGTCCGGGCTGCCGGCGTTGAACAACAAGCTGTCGGGCAGCGCAGCGCTGAGCTGTCGCAAGCTGTCTGCCGGAGCATTGACCACAAACAGGCGCAAGCCCTGGTCGTGCTGCGCCTTTGCCGCATCGAGCAAGGCTTCGGGGCTGTCGACGCTCGTCGCCACCAGGCTGTAGCTGTGATTGAGAAAACGCCCGGTGCTATTGCTGTCGGTGATCGCCAGTTCTGCGCCGCGCAGGCCAGCGTCCGCCGGTTCGGGAATGATGTTGGACAGCAACGGGCCCGGGTCGGGGCGATAGCCCAGGTAGCCGATCTGCACTTGCAGGGGGGCATCGGCGGCCTGGGCCTGTGTCGCCAGCCCGGCGGCGCAGGCAATCGCCAGCAGGTAGATCAGGGCGTAAGGGGCAAGCTGGCGCATAAGTCACTCCGTTACAGGTAGCGCCAGCATAGGAAGCGCAACGGGGCGAGGAAATATGCAGAAAGTACCAGGCAGCCAGTACCAAGGTAGTAACACAACGCGAGCGGCGCGGTTTTAGCATGGTGTTAACGGCCATCACCCCCAAGGAGATTGAACATGCGCATTCTCAAGGCGTTATTGTTGCCGTTGCTGTTGATCCTGAGCCTGATCGGCGTCGACAAATTGCATGGCCCGCGTCCGGCGCCGTTGCAGGTCACGCCGGCGATTCCGGGGCGCTAGGCATGTCGGCGCTGTGGCGGATCAACCTCTGGGTTTGCGGGTTTTTCAGCCTGGTGACGGTGGCGTGCATGTCGCTGCTGATGCATCAGGCGCTGGCGGATGTCGACCGCGAACTGCAGTCGGCGGAGGCGGTGGTGCAATACCTGAGCGAAACCGCTGAGCGCGACCCTGCCAGCCTGCAACCACGCCTGACCCAAAGTCTGCGCCACGTGCGAGTGCGCTGGCTGGAACCGGGCGAAGCCACGATATTCCCGGTGCAGCAGGGACTCGACGCCTGGCTTGGCAGCTTGTTGTTTGACGAGGCTCAGCATGGCGCGCGTGTCCTCGACTTGCAGGATGGCCGACGCGTGCAGATCGCCGTCGACCCACGGGACGAGATCGACGAAGTCTGGGATTCCCTGCAACAACTGCTGGGCCTGTGCACCCTGGCGTTGCTCGTCAGTTTGCTGACGATTCGTTGGGCCGTGCGTCGTGGCATGGGCCTGCTCGATGATTTGCTGCATGCCTTGCAGCAAGTCTCCGGCGGCCAGCTCACGGTGCGCCTGCGTGCGCAAGGCCTGCCGGAAGCGCGGCAACTGGCGACGCATTTCAACCAGATGACCCTGGCCCTGGAGCAGGCAAGGGCCGACAACACGCAACTGACCCAGACCCTGTTGGCGTTGCAGGAACAGGAGCGCACGCATTTGGCGCAGACTCTGCACGATGACCTCGGCCAATACCTGGCGGGCATCCGCGCCCAGGCCTGCCTGTTACCGCTGGTAGCGGATCAACCTGTGGTGGTAGCGCAAACGGTGCGTGAACTGGAACACAACTGCGAACATTTGCAGCAGGGTTTCCGCGCACTGGTCCGCGATTTGTATCCGGTGGTGTTGCAACACCTGCCCCTGGCCGAAGCGCTGGGGTTGCTGGTGGAGCAATGGCAGGTGCGGCAGGGCATCGACTGCCGGTTGCGCGTCGGCGCGCAGTTGCCGGTGCTGTCGACGCCCCACAAGACGCATCTGTATCGCTTGTTGCAGGAAGCCCTGACCAACATCGCCCGGCATGCCGACGCCAATGCCGTCAGTGTGCGTCTGCACCAGCGGGGCCAGCACTGGCGCCTGTTGATCCGCGACAACGGTTGCGGCGCCCAACAACCGCAAAGGCCGGGTGTTGGCCTGTATTCCATGTACGAACGTGCCCGCAGCCTGGGCGGCGAGCTGCGCATCATCAGCCGTCCCGGTGCCGGCTGGGCGCTGGCCTTGAACGTGCCTGTCTTGAACATGCCTGGGGAGGTGTCATGAATATTCTGCTGGTGGATGACCATGCTGTGGTCCGACAGGGCTATGCCAGCCTGTTGCGCGCCTTGCTGCCGGCGATGGAGGTGCGCGAAGCCGCCACGGGTGAGGAGGCGCTGACCAGGGTGCAGGAAGCCGTGCCGAACCTAGTGATCATGGATTTCGGCCTGCCCGGTATCAGCGGCCTGGAAACCACTCGCCGCCTGCGCCAGCGCCTGCCGCAACTGCGCGTGCTGTTTTTCAGCATGCACGATGAACTGCCACTGGTACGCCAGGTACTGGACGCCGGCGCGTCAGGCTACCTGACCAAAACGTCCGCACCGCAGGTGTTGATCGAGGCGGTGCATCGCATCCTCGCCGGTCACGTGTATATCGAACAGCCGCTGGCCACCCAATTGGCCTGCAACCCACAACAGCAAGACCCGCGCTTGCAAAGCATGACCCAGCGCGAATTGGAGATCTTTGTGATGCTCGCCAAAGGCACCCCGGCCCGCCAGATCGCCGAGCAACTGAGCATCAGCAGCAAGACCGTGTCCAATCACCTGACCCTGCTCAAGAGCAAGTTGCAGGTCAGCTCCCACGCCGAACTGGTGCATGTGGGGATTGATCTGGGGGTGGTGAGAAAGGCGGGATAGAGGTCTGCTCCGCTCTCCCTGTAGGAGCGAGCATGCTCGCGATGGTGGACCAGGCACCGCTGGCTCGCAGGCAGCCCGCATCATCGTTGACGTCCATCGCGAGCATGCTCGCTCCTACAGAGGTTGGTGTTCATCTGTCCCAGGTGGTCGGGCACCCACTGCACCCCTCCATATTCGCATCCTGAAAATTCGCATAATGCTGGCGCGAGCCACTGAGGTTCGCCTGTTCGAGGTTGCTCTCCCCCAACTTGGCTTCCTGCAAATTGGCATCCCCCAGGTTGGCGCCCATGAGGTCGGCTTTGCTCAGCCAGGTCATTTCCAGGTCGGCCGCGCGCAGGTTGGCGTTGTGCAGTTTGGCGCCCGAAAGCTTGGCGAATTGCAGGTAGGCGGCGCTGAGGTTGGCGTCCTGGAACTGCGCGCCCTGAGCGAACAGCCCCCAGCCCTGAATCGCCATCAGGTTGGCCCCGGTAAAATCCGCCAGCCGCGCATTGCTCTGTTGCAGGCTGGCGCGGGACAGGTTGGCACCTTGCAGTTGGGCCTTTTCAAGGTTGGCCAGGTCCAGGCGTGCATGGCGCAGGTCGGCATCGCGCAGGTCCGCGCCGCTGAGGTTCATGCTGCGCAGGTCCTGGTTACTCAAATTGGCACCCCGCAGGTTGGCGCCGGGACACTGACTGTGTTCGGCGAGGGTGCATCCGTTGATCGTGGGTGGGCTGTCGTCGTCGGCGTGGGCGGCGGATAGGGTCAGGAGCAGGATTAGGGGAAGGTAGTTCATCAGGTGTTCTCCAGGGGCGCGCGTCCTCTGTAGGAGCGAGCTTGCTCGCGATGGGCTCCAGAACGCCGCTGGGTGTCAGGTGTCCAGCGTCATCGTTGACGACCATCGCGAGCAAGCTCGCTCCTACAGGGGAGGGGTGGTGAGTGAGTTATTTTTTCGCGACCTTGTTATCCCAACTCGGAATCTTGAACACCCAGAACGACCCGCCCTGGGCCACGGGTTTGGTCAGCTCGGCCATGTCGCCGCCCCACAACGGCACCGCGCCACCGTAGCCGACGGTTACGCCGATGTACTGCTCGCCGTCCTGTTCCCAGGTGATGGGCGGTGAGACGATGCCGCTGCCGGTCTGGAACTTCCACAGCTCCTTGCCGGTTTTCGCGTCGAAAGCCTTGAAGAACCCGTCGCCAGTGCCGGTGAACACCAGGTTGCCCTTGGTCGCCAACACGCCTGCCCACAACGGCAAATGCTCCTTGTGCTCCCACACCACCTTGCCGGTGGTCGGGTTCATCGCCCGCAGGGTGCCTACGTGATCGTCGTACATGCGCTTGATGCGAAAACCCATGCCCAGGTACGCCGAGCCCTTCTTGTAGTTGACCTCTTCGGTCCAGTATTCCTCTTTCCACTGGTTGCCCGGGATGTAGAACAGGCCGGTGTCCTGGCTGTACGCCATGGGGTTCCAGTTCTTGCCGCCCAGGAACGGTGGCGAGACTTCCACGGGCTTGCCCTTGGTTTCGCCGGGCAGCGGTTTGGCCGGGCGCTGGCCCTCGTTTTCCACCGGACGGCCGGTCTTGAGATCGATGTGGCTGGCCCAGGTGATGTTATCGACGAAGGGGAAGGCGTTCTGCAGCTTGCCGTTGTTGCGATCCACCACGTAGAAGAAGCCGTTACGGTCGGCGTGACCGGTGGCCTTGACGGTCTTGCCGTCCTTGTCCTTGTAGTCGAACAGCACCAGCTCGTTGTTGCCGGAAAAGTCCCAGGCATCGTTTGGCGTGTGCTGGTAGAACCATTTCACCTCGCCAGTGCTCGGGTCGACACCGACTTGCCCTGAGGTGTACAGGCTGTCGTAGTCGTGCGGGTTGCCGTCCTTGGACGTGCGTGCCCAGGTGTTCCATGGGCCGGGGTTGCCGGCGCCAACGATGATAGTGTTGGTCTCGGCGTCGAAACTGGCGCTCTGCCAGGGCGCGCCACCGCCGTGGCTCCAGGCTTCGACCTTGCCGGTTTCGGTGGTCGGGTCATCAGGCCAGGAGGGTGCCTTGACGTCGCCGGTCGGGGTGCTGTCCTTACCGTTGAGGCGCCCCATGTGGCCCTCGACGAAGGCCGCATCCACACTTCATCGCCGGTGTCCGGGTCGCGGGCGAACAACTGGCCGACCACGCCGAACTCATCGCCGGAACTGCCGTGAATGAGCAGCACCTTGCCGCTGGCCTTGTCCTTGATCAGCACCGGCGCGCCGGTCATGGTGTAACCGGCGGCGTGGTCACCGAACTTCTTGTTCCACACCACTTTGCCGGTGTTCTTGTCCAGCGCGATCACCCGCGCGTCCAGGGTGCCGAAGTAGATCTTGTCACCGTAGATGGCTGCACCACGGTTGACCACATCGCAGCACGGACGAATGTTGTCCGGCAGGCGGTGGTTGTAGGTCCACAGGCGCTTGCCGGTCTTGGCGTCGAGGGCGAATACCCGCGAATAGGAGCCGGTGACGTACACCACACCGTCGCTCACGATCGCCTGGGATTCCTGGCCGCGCTGCTTCTCGTCACCGAAAGAATAGGACCAGGCCGGGGTCAGCTTGAACACGTTCTTGTCATTGACCTGAGCCAACGGGCTCCAGCGTTGGGCGTTGGTGCCCATGCCGTATTGCAGCACGTCCCTGGTGGTCAGGTGATCGTTGGCAATGTCTTCCCAGGTCACGTTTCGGGACGGGGCCGCCTTGGCGTCGGCGCCATGGCTGGTGGTGCTCAGGGCGAGACTGCCCGCCAATACCAAGGCGAGGGTCAAGGGGGAAAGGGCGGGTAGCGATCTTATTGTCATGGTTTGCAGTTCCCAGTGGAGGTTTTGGCCTGCACAGGGTGGTCTGCGGGGTGGGGTGGCGACTACGGAAAAAGTCCCGCCGTTGCCGGGAACATTTCCCATGGGGCACCTGATTTGGGCGTGCACCACAAGCCCTACTACCAAGGTACTAAGCCCCGACCACCAAAGCAGCATGGGGATGGCTGCAGGTGCTTTCTAAGATGACTGCCATAGCCTCTGAGAAGAGGTTTTGCGTGCAATCCTGAGGGCATAACAATGACAACTAAACGCAACGCCTTGCTCGTTGCCGGCCTGCTGGCCGGCGTTATCAGTGCAGGTTCGGTTTTTGCTCACGGCAACGTGGTACCGCAGGCCGTGGAGACCAAGGGACTGACCCCGATCAAGGATGCCGGCGTACAGGTCGATGCCGATGGCTGGGCGACGGTCAATCCTTACCGCAAATCCCCCGAGCACGACAAAGCCGTGGAAATCGGCTCTTCGGCCTACAACCAGAACTGCGCGGCGTGCCATGGCCTGGAAGCCAAGTCCGGCGGTATCGCCCCTGACCTGCGCATGCTCGACGCCGACGACGCCGGTGATGAATGGTTCGTCGAGCGCGTGCGCCACGGTGCGGTCCGCGATGGTCGGGTGTACATGCCAAAAATGGCCGACTACCTGAGCCAGGAAGCCCTGTGGGCGGTGCGCACCTATCTCGACAGCGTTCGCGTCGAGAATTGACCCGTGCGCCTGCTCGCGTGGTTGATCAGCGCTGTGTTGTGCTGCCCGGCGGTGCAGGCGCAGGTTCGCACCTATGACGAAATGATCGCCGCCGGGGAGTTGAAAGTGGCGGTGTACAAGGACTTCGCTCCCTACAGTTTCGAAGACGCCGGCAAGGCGCGCGGCGTAGACGTCGAGCTGGCCAGCGCCCTGGCACAAAAGCTCGGCGTGCGCCTGACGCTGATCTGGGCGCCACCCGGCGAGAAACTCGACGATGACCTGCGCGACTACATCTGGCGCGCCAGCCAGTTGCACAACCAGCAACTGGCCGACCTGATGATGCGCGTCCCCTACGACCAGGATTACGCGCGCAAGCGCAATGACGTCGGCGAGCTGGAAAACGGCCACGTGGTGATGTTCGGCCCCTACCAGAACGAGCAATGGCAGGTCGCCTATGATCGCCGTCGCCTCGACTCGGTGGCGAGCGTGGCGGTGTTCCAGGCGCACCCCATTGGCGTGGAGGTCGACAGTGTGCCGTCGTTCTACCTGACTTCGGTGTTCAACGGCATGCTCGCCGGCAAGACCCGTCACTATCCCGGTGTACCCCAGGCCTTTGCCGCGATGAAGGCCGGCGAGGTGGACGCGGTCATGGCCATGCGCGGCGAGATCGACTGGCAAGTACACGAAGCGGCTGACCCGCAAATCGCGCTGGCGGAAAACGCCTACCCGAACATGGGCAAGCAGCGCTGGGAGATCGGCATGGCCGTGCATGAAAGCAATCGCCAATTGGCCTATGCCGTGGAAGAGGGGCTGGAAGCGCTGATCCTCGAGGGTTCGGTGAAAGCCATTTACGCCCGCTACGGCCTGCGTTACGACGTACCCGAGATGTACCAGCCATGAGCTGGCGCGCCTGTTGGCTCCTGGCCTGCTGGTTGCCCCTGGCCGCGCAAGCTGCGATCGATCCAGGGCCGGACCCGGTGCCATCGGTGATGTGGGCCTTCTACCACAAGCAGATACTCGGCGATGCGCCGTTCGTGTTCGATGATCGAGTCAAGCTGCTGGCGCCGCCGTTTGCCGAAGATGCGCGGCAAGTTCCGCTGGAAATCGATGCGCGGGCGTTCAAGGGCGACGTGGTGAAAATCCTCGCCTGGGCCGAACTCAACCCGCTGCCGAAAATTGTCGACTTCCAACCCCAGGCCGGTGTGCTGCCCTGGCTGTCGATCCGCATCCGCATCGAACAGGCCACACCGTTGCGCGCCGCCGTGCAGACGCGCGATGGCCTGTGGCATGTGGGCTCGGTCCTGATCGATGCGGCCGGTGGCGGCTGCACGGCACCGAGTGTGGTGCGCACCGAGCCGGGCTGGGAAGAGCGCCTGGGCCAGGTGCTGGGCGGGCGTTACCCGCGTGGCGACTTCAATCGCCTGCGCGTGCAGGTCTCGCACCCGATGGACAACGGCCTGGTCAGCGGTATCCCGGAATTTTTCATCAACCACGCCGAACTGCGCGCCGAGGATGGCCGCTTGCTGGCCAATCTGGAACTGTTTCCCGCCGTCAGCGAAAACCCCAACCTGGCCTTCGACGTCGAAGGCCCAGGGCAGACGCGCCTGATGCTGCGCGACAACAGCGGCAATGAATTCGATGCGGCCATACCTTGAGGAGCGCGCGATGCGTTGGATGCTGCTGTTGCTTGCGAGCTTGAGCCTGCCGGCCCTGGCTGATCTCGACTACACCCTGACACCCCGGCAGATCGCCGAAGACACCTGGCTGCTGGAAGGCAGCACCGACAATTTCGCCAAGAGCAACGGCGGCAACATCGTCAACACGGCGTTCATCATCACCGAGTGGGGTGTGGTGGTCATCGACACCGGGCCATCGCGCCGCTACGGCGAGGCGATGCGCAAGGCCATTGCCGCGACCACCGACAAGCCGGTGATCGAAGTGCTGTTGACTCACCATCACCCGGACCATGTGCTGGGCAACCAGGCATTCCAGGATGTGCCGATCGCCGCATTGACCGGCACCACTGAACTGCTCCGGCAGCAGGGCGATGCCATGGCCGAGAACATGTACCGGCTGGTGGGCGATTGGATGCGCGGCACCGAAGTGGTATTGCCCACCGAAACGCTTGTGCCGGGCGTGCGAACTTTTGGGAATCACGATTTGCGTCTGCTGAGCCTGGGTGGGCATACGGGCGCGGATCTGGCTATTCTCGACCAGAAGACCGGCGTGCTGTTCGCCGGCGATCTGGTGTTTTATCAGCGGGCGCTGACCACGCCCAACAGTCCGGGGCTTTCGGTGTGGCTTGCGGACATGGCCACCCTGCAAGGCTTGCCCTGGACCCGGGTCGTACCCGGCCACGGCCCCGTGGCCACCGACGCCAAACCCTTCGAGCAGATGCGCGATTACCTCGGCTGGCTTGACCAACTGATGCGCGACGGCGCCGCCAATGGCAGCGACATGGCCGAGATGATCCGTAGCCCCATCCCCGAACGTTTTGCCGCCATCAGCCTGAGTCGTTATGAGCTGATCCGCAGTGTCAGCCATCTGTATCCGCGTTATGAGCGGGAGGCGATGAAACGCGTGGATCAGTAACCCCCTGTAGGAGCGAGCATGCTCGCGATGAATTCAAGAACGCCGAGGGGGATCAGGCCTCCCGCGTTATCGTTGACGACCATCGCGAGCATGCTCGCTCCTACAGGAGGGCAGCGGTGTTGATCAAGACCCCCTACCAAGGAACTACAAATCTCAACACTGCGTGCAATTGTTGCAGGGCCCCCGGCGACCAAGAATCTGCACCAGACCGGGAAAATTTCCCGGGTATAACAAAAACCCGCAGAGGTAGCCGCCATGACCCAACCCGTACGTCGCCAACCCTTCGTCCTGAGCGTGCTGCTCAGTGCCATGCTGCTGTCCGGCACGGCCTTGGCCGCCGTCAGTGACCAGGACATTCTCCAGGACCCCAAGAACCCGGAGCAGATCGTCACTAATGGTCTGGGCGTCCAGGGTCAGCGCTACAGCCCCCTCGACATCCTCAACATTGACAACGTCAAGGACCTGCGCCCGGCCTGGGCGTTCTCCTTTGGTGGTGAAAAACAACGCGGTCAGCAAGCACAGCCGATGATCAAGGACGGCGTGATGTACATGACCGGTTCCTATTCGCGGGTGTTCGCTGTCGACGCACGCACCGGCAAGAAGCTCTGGCAGTACGACGCGCGCCTGCCCGATGACATCCGTCCGTGCTGCGACGTGATCAACCGTGGCGTGGCGTTGTACGGCGACCTGGTGTTCTTTGGCACCCTGGACGCCAAGCTCGTGGCCCTGAACAAAGACACTGGCAAGGTGGTGTGGAGCAAGAAAGTCGCCGACCACAAGGAAGGCTACTCGATCAGTGCCGCGCCGCTGGTGATCAACGGCAAGCTGATCACCGGTGTGGCCGGTGGCGAGTTCGGCGTGGTCGGCAAGATCGAAGCCTACGACCCGAAAAACGGTGACCTGTTATGGAGCCGTCCGACCGTGGAAGGCCACATGGGCTACGTCTACAAGGACGGCAAGGCCATCGAGAACGGCATCTCCGGCGGCGAAGCCGGCAAGACCTGGCCGGGGGACCTGTGGAAGACCGGCGGCGCGGCCCCCTGGCTGGGCGGCTACTACGATCCGGAAACCAACCTGCTGCTGTTCGGCACCGGCAACCCGGCACCGTGGAACTCGCACCTGCGTCCCGGCGACAACCTCTACTCGTCGTCGCGCCTGGCGCTGAATCCGGATGACGGCACCATCAAGTGGCACTTCCAGAGCACACCGCACGACGGCTGGGACTACGACGGCGTCAACGAGCTGGTGTCGTTCAACTACACCGAGGGTGGCAAGGAAGTGAAAGCGGCGGCCACCGCCGACCGTAACGGGTTCTTCTACGTGCTGGACCGCACCAACGGCAAGTTCATTCGCGGCTTCCCGTTCGTGGACAAGATCACCTGGGCCACCGGCCTGGATAAGAATGGTCGGCCGATCTACAACGAAGCCAGCCGTCCTGGTGCGCCTGGCAGCGAGGCCAAGGGCAGCTCGGTGTTCGTGGCACCGGCGTTCCTGGGGGCGAAGAACTGGATGCCGATGGCCTACAACAAGGACACCGGGCTGTTTTACGTACCGTCCAACGAGTGGGGCATGGACATCTGGAACGAAGGCATCGCCTACAAGAAAGGCGCAGCGTTCCTCGGTGCCGGTTTCACCATCAAGCCGCTGAACGAAGATTACATCGGCGTGTTGCGCGCCATCGACCCTAAAACCGGCAAGGAAGTGTGGCGGCATAAAAACTATGCGCCGTTGTGGGGCGGCGTCCTGACCACCAAGGGCAATCTGGTATTCACCGGCACCCCGGAAGGTTTCCTTCAGGCCTTCAATGCCAAGACCGGGGAGAAGGTCTGGGAATTCCAGACCGGCTCCGGCGTGCTGGGTTCGCCCGTCACCTGGGAAATGGACGGTGAACAGTATGTGTCCGTGCTCTCCGGCTGGGGCGGCGCCGTACCGCTGTGGGGCGGCGAAGTGGCCAAGCGCGTGAAGGACTTCAACCAGGGCGGCATGCTCTGGACCTTCAAGTTGCCGAAGGAGTTGGTGGCCAAGCATTGATCCCGGGCTAACAGGACCTCTGTAGGAGCGAGCTTGCTCGCGATGAGGGCGTGTCAGCCGCCAACGATGTGACTGACATTCCGAGATCGCGAGCAAGCCCGCTCCTACAGAGGCCGAAGCAGCGCGAATCTACTACCAAATAACGAGAGCCCCTCCTGCCAACGGCGCATTCGTCTGGCCGGCGGGGCTCTCTACTATCGGTTCATCGCCTGTCGAACCGACGGGCAGCGACCCAGACAGAGGCTCACCATGATCTACGCACAACCCGGAACACCTGGCGCCGTCGTGTCCTTCAAGGCGCGCTACGGCAACTTCATCGGCGGTGAGTTCGTGGCGCCGGTCGGTGGCGAGTACTTCACCAACACCTCGCCGGTCAACGGTGAAGTGATCGCCGAGTTCCCGCGCTCCAGCGCCGCTGATATCGACAAGGCCCTGGATGCTGCGCACGCAGCCGCTGACGCCTGGGGCAAGACCTCGGCGCAGGACCGCTCGCTGGTGTTGCTGAAAATCGCCGATCGCATCGAGCAGAACCTGGAAATCCTCGCCGTTACCGAAACCTGGGACAACGGTAAGGCCGTGCGTGAAACCCTCAACGCCGACGTACCGCTGGCCGCCGACCACTTTCGTTACTTCGCCGGCTGCATCCGTGCCCAGGAGGGCGGCGCCGCCGAGATCAACGAGCTGACCACCGCCTACCACTTCCACGAGCCACTGGGCGTGGTCGGGCAGATCATTCCGTGGAACTTCCCGCTGCTGATGGCCGCCTGGAAACTTGCGCCGGCCTTGGCTGCCGGCAACTGCATCGTCCTCAAGCCCGCCGAACAGACACCGCTGTCGATCATGGTCTTTGCCGAACTGATAGCCGACCTGCTGCCGGCCGGCGTGCTCAACATCGTCCAGGGGTTCGGTCGCGAAGCTGGCGAAGCGCTGGCCACCAGCAAGCGCATTGCCAAGATCGCGTTCACCGGCTCCACCCCCATTGGTGCGCACATCATGCATTGCGCGGCCGAGAACATCATCCCGAGCACTGTCGAGCTGGGCGGCAAGTCGCCGAACATCTTCTTCGAAGACATCATGAAGGCTGAGCCTGCGTTCATCGAGAAAGCGGCCGAAGGCCTGGTGCTGGCGTTCTTCAACCAGGGCGAAGTCTGCACCTGCCCATCCCGCGCCCTGGTGCAGGAGTCGATCTACGAGCCGTTCATGGCCGAGGTAATGAAGAAGATCGTCAAAATCAAGCGCGGCAACCCGTTGGACACCGATACCATGGTCGGTGCCCAGGCGTCCGAGCAGCAATACGACAAGATCCTCTCGTACCTGACCATTGCCCAGGAGGAGGGCGCCGAGCTGCTCACTGGTGGTGCGGCCGAGCGTCTGGAGGGCGACCTGTCCAGCGGCTATTACATTCAGCCGACCCTGCTCAAGGGCACCAACAAGATGCGCGTATTCCAGGAAGAAATCTTCGGCCCGGTGGTGGGCGTCACCACCTTCAAGGACGAAGCCGAAGCCCTGGCCATCGCCAACGACACCGAGTTCGGCCTCGGTGCCGGCCTCTGGACCCGCGACATCAACCGCGCCTACCGCATGGGCCGGGCCATCAAGGCCGGGCGCGTGTGGACCAACTGCTATCACCTGTACCCGGCCCATGCCGCGTTCGGTGGCTACAAGAAGTCCGGGGTAGGGCGTGAAAACCACAAGATGATGCTCGACCACTACCAGCAAACCAAAAACCTGCTGGTGAGCTACGACATCAATCCGTTGGGGTTCTTCTAACCCTCTGAAGCAAACACGACCCACTGTAGGAGCGGGCTTGCCCGCGATGAGGGTGTATCAGTCGCCGATGATGTGGCTGACACACCGCCATCGCGGGCAAGCCCGCTCCTACAGTGGGTATTGTGTTTTTATCAGATTGATCACCTCCTACCAACGCACCCCACACCTTCGTTCGAAAGTAGCATTCGACCCCCGCACGCACCGTGCATTAATGACCTTACCGGAATTGCCCGGCATAAGAAGAGGATTGACCCATGTGGACTAAACCCGCGTTTACCGACCTGCGCATTGGCTTCGAAGTGACGATGTATTTCGCCAATCGCTGATCGATCACCCGGCCAGCCGTGGTGTTGGCCGGGCCTGCCTTCTGGAGCATTGCCCATGCACATCCGTGTTCTCGGCTCCGCCGCTGGCGGTGGTTTTCCGCAGTGGAACTGCAATTGCCGGCAATGCTCCGGCCTGCGCAATGGCAGCCTGCGCGCGCAGCCGCGGACGCAGTCCTCGATTGCCCTGAGCGACAACGGTGTGAACTGGCTGCTGTGCAATGCCTCCCCGGATATCCGCGCGCAACTGGAGAGTTTCGCGCCGCTGCAACCGGGTCGCCGTCTGCGTGACACGGCGATTGCCGGCGTATTGTTGATGGACAGCCAGATCGACCATTGCACCGGTCTGTTGAGCCTGCGCGAAGGTTGTCCGCATTCGGTGTGGTGCACCGCGCGGGTGCATGAAGACCTGAGCAGCGGTTTCCCGTTGTTCAACATGCTCAAACACTGGAATGGCGGCTTGCAGTGGCGGCCAATCGAACTGGACCATGAGCCGTTCCACATCCCGGCCTGCGAGCATTTGCGCCTGCGCGCCATTCCGCTGGTCAGCAACGCACCACCGTACTCGCCCAATCGTGGCAACCCGCAACCCGGCGACACCATCGGCCTGTTCATCGAAGACCTGCGCTCCGGCGCGTCCGTGTTCTATGCCCCGGGCCTGGGGCAGGTCGATGACCACGTGGCGAGCTGGATGGACCGCGCCGATTGTCTGCTGCTGGACGGCACGTTGTGGCGTGATGACGAGATGCGGGTATGTGGCGTCGGCCAGAGCCTGGGCAGCGAAATGGGCCACCTGCCGCAAAGCGGGCCGGGTGGGATGCTGGAGTTGCTCCAGGATTTCCCCCGCCAGCGCAAGGTGCTGATTCACATCAACAACACCAACCCGATCCTGGATGAGGACTCGGCGGAGCGGGCGTTGCTCGAGCGGCGGGGGATCGAGGTGGCTTATGACGGGATGAGTATTGTGTTGTAGCTGCCGGCTTTATCGCGGCGGTGCGACGAGGCCCGCCCAGACAACAACAAAAATAACCGGAGAAACAACATGCCCCAACCCCCCATGACCCGCACCCAATTCGAGCAAGCCCTGCGCGCCAAGGGCGCCTACTACCATATCCATCATCCCTTCCATCAGGCGATGTACGCAGGCCGTGCCACCCGCGAACAAATCCAGGGCTGGGTCGCCAACCGTTTTTACTACCAGGTCAATATCCCGCTCAAGGACGCCGCCATCCTCGCCAATTGCCCCGACCGCGACGTGCGCCGGGAATGGTTGCAACGGATTCTCGATCATGACGGTGCGCCTGGCAGCGAGGGCGGCATCGAAGCCTGGTTGCGCCTGGGCGAAGCGGTCGGCCTGGACCGCGAACAGATCCTGTCCCAGGAGCTGGTGTTGCCCGGCGTGCGCTTCGCCGTGGACGCCTATGTCAACTTCGCCCGCCGCGCCTGTTGGCAGGAAGCCGCAAGCAGCTCATTGACCGAGCTGTTCGCGCCGCAGATCCATCAGTCGCGGCTCGACGCCTGGCCGACGCATTACCCGTGGATCGACGCCACAGGCTACGACTATTTCCGCACCCGCTTGAGCCAGGCTCGTCGCGACGTGGAGCATGGCTTGCGGATCACCCTGGAACATTACGTGACCTTCGAGGGCCAGCAACGCATGCTGGAAATCCTCCAGTTCAAACTCGACATTTTGTGGAGCATGCTCGACGCCATGAGCATGGCTTACGAGCTGGAGCGTCCGCCGTATCACACCGTCACCCGGGACAGCGTCTGGCACCGGGGGATCGCCTTGTGAGCCCGATCGACCGCACGCAGTCGCCGGTGTTGCGCCGGGGTTTTCGCCTGCAATGGGAGCCACGCCAGGACTGCCACGTATTGCTGTACCCCGAGGGCATGATCAAGCTCAATGGTAGCGCCGGGCAGATTCTCGGTCTGGTGGATGGCCAGCGCAGCGTTGCGGCGATCATTGAGTTGCTGGCCGCAGAGCACCCCGGCGTGCCCGGGATCGACGAGGATGTGCTGGCGTTCCTGGAGGTGGCCCATGCGCAGTTCTGGATCGAATGACACGCTGCCCGGTCCACCGCTGTGGCTGCTCGCCGAGCTGACGTATCGCTGCCCCCTGCAATGCCCGTATTGCTCGAACCCCCTTGATTTTGCCCAGCAGGGCACGGAGTTGACCACCCAGGAGTGGATACGCGTATTCGCCGAGGCCAGGGAAATGGGCGCGGCACAATTGGGCTTCTCCGGTGGGGAACCGCTGGTGCGCCAGGACTTGGCCGAACTGATCAAGGCGGCCCGGGACATGGGCTATTACACCAACCTGATCACGTCGGGTATCGGCTTGACGGAAGACAAGATTGCCCAGTTCAAGGTGGCTGGGCTCGATCACATCCAGATCAGCTTCCAGGCCGCGGACGAGACGGTCAACAACATGCTCGCCGGCTCACGCAAGGCCTTCGCGCAGAAACTGGCGATGGCCAGGGCGGTGAAGGCCCAGGGTTACCCGATGGTGCTGAACTTCGTCACCCATCGGCACAATATCGATCACATCGACCGCATCATCGAGCTGTGCCTGGAGCTGGAAGCGGATTTCGTCGAATTGGCCACCTGCCAGTTCTACGGTTGGGCCGAACTCAATCGGGTCGGCCTGCTGCCGACCCGCGAGCAATTGCAGCGCGCCGAACAGGTCACCCACGACTACCGCCAGCGTCTGGAAGCCCAGGGTCATCCTTGCAAACTGATCTTCGTCACCCCTGATTACTACGAGGAGCGCCCCAAGACCTGCATGAATGGCTGGGCCAACCTGTTTCTCGACATTACCCCTGATGGCACCGCGCTTCCCTGTCACAGCGCCCGTCAATTGCCGGTGCAGTTTCCCAACGTACGTGAACACAGTATCGAGCACATCTGGAACGACTCGTTCGGCTTCAACCGCTTTCGCGGCGATACCTGGATGAAAGAGCCTTGCCGCTCGTGCGATGAAAAACACAAGGATCTCGGCGGTTGCCGCTGCCAGGCGTTCATGCTCACCGGCGATGCCGAAAATGCCGACCCTGTTTGTGCGAAGTCGCCGCACTACGGGATCATCCTCAAGGCCCGGGAGGAGGCCGATGAGCCGGGGTTGGGGATGGCGCAGCTGACGTTGCGCAACGAAAAGGCGTCGCGGCTGATCTATCGCGGTTAGGCCCAACACTGGCACTGCCCCTGTGGGAGCGGGCTTGCCCGCGATAGCGGTGTATCAGTCACACCATCAGTGCCTGACACACCCTCATCGCGGGCAAGCCCGCTCCCACAGGTAAATTGGTCTGATTGCATTCGCAGCAATATCGGTTAACGTGACCCTATCTTCCAAAACAATAAGAAACAGGCTTTCAAATGAGCCAGAGTCTCAGCCAGCTGCGTAAATTCGTTTCACCTGAAATCATCTTCGGTGCCGGGTGCCGGCACAATGTGGGCAATTACGCCAAGACCTTCGGCGCGCGCAAGGTGCTGGTCGTCAGCGACCCCGGGGTGATCGCCGCCGGGTGGGTGGCCGATGTCGAGGCCAGCCTGCAGGCGATCGGTATCGATTACTGCCTGTACACCGACGTGTCGCCCAACCCACGGGTCGAGGAAGTCATGCTCGGTGCCGAGATCTACCGGGAAAACCATTGCGATGTCATCGTCGCGGTCGGCGGCGGCAGCCCGATGGATTGTGGCAAGGGCATCGGCATCGTCGTCGCCCATGGTCGCAGCATTCTCGAATTCGAAGGCGTGGACACCATCCGCGTGCCCAGCCCGCCCTTGATCCTGATCCCGACCACGGCCGGCACGTCGGCGGACGTGTCGCAGTTCGTGATCATTTCCAACCAGCAGGAGCGCATGAAGTTCTCCATCGTCAGCAAGGCGGTGGTGCCGGACGTATCGTTGATCGACCCGGAAACCACGCTGAGCATGGACCCGTTCCTGTCCGCCTGCACCGGCATCGACGCGCTGGTGCATGCCATCGAGGCGTTTGTGTCCACCGGAAACGGGCCGTTGACCGATCCCCATGCCCTGGAGGCGATGCGCCTGATCAATGGCAACCTCGTGCAGATGATCGCCAACCCGACGGACATCGCCCTGCGCGAAAAGATCATGCTCGGCAGCATGCAGGCCGGCCTGGCATTCTCCAACGCGATTCTCGGCGCAGTGCACGCCATGTCCCACAGCCTGGGCGGTTTCCTCGACTTGCCCCACGGCCTGTGCAATGCCGTGTTGGTCGAGCACGTGGTGGCGTTCAACTACAGCTCGGCGCCGGAGCGTTTCAAGGTCATTGCCGAGACGTTTGGCATCGATTGTCGGGGCCTCAATCACCGGCAGATCTGCGGACGCCTGGTGGAACACCTGATTGCCCTCAAGCACGCCATCGGCTTCCACGAAACCCTTGGCTTGCATGGCGTTCGCACGGCGGACATCCCCTTCCTGTCGCAACACGCCATGGACGACCCGTGCATCCTGACCAATCCGCGCGAGTCCAGCCAGCGTGATGTCGAGGTCGTCTATGGCGAAGCCCTCGACGACCAGCAACGCGCACTTGCGGGGCTGCTTGGCCTGGGCAGCCACTCGGCGCGCAAGAGCCACTACCCGGAACTCGCCGCGCGCCTGGATGAACTGGAAGCCGAGCGCAACCGCTACAAATGGCTGTTCGAGAACGCCGTGCACGGGATTTTCCAGGCCAGCCTGGAGCAGGGCATGCGCGCCGCCAACCCGGCGATGGCGCGCATGCTCGGCTACCAGAACCCGCAGCAGGTGCTGTTTTCCCTGGCGGACCTGGCGAGCAACCTGTTTGTCGGCGGCGCGCAAGAGTTGGAAAACATCGGCGAAATCCTTCGTCACCAGGGCAGCCTGCACGGTTACGAAACCCAGTTGCGCCGTCAGGACGGCAGTCACCTCGATGTGTTGATGAACCTCTTGCTCAAGCCAGGCCAGGAAGGTCTGGTCGAAGGCTTCGTCGCCGACATCACCGAGCGCAAGCAGGCCCAGCAACGCCTCCAGCAACTCAACGACGAACTGGAGCAGCGAGTCACCGCGCGTACCGATGAACTGCTCGAGGCCAATCGCAACCTCCAACAGCAGATCACCCAGCGCAAGCAGATCGCCGAAGCGCTGCGCGATGCCCGCGACGCCGCCGAAGCGGCCAACCGCAGCAAGGACAAATACCTCGCCGCCGCCAGTCACGATCTGTTGCAACCGCTCAATGCCGCGCGTTTGCTGATTTCCACCTTGCGTGAACGAAAGCTGCCGGAGGTCGAGCAGGTGCTGGTCGAGCGCACTCACCAGGCCCTGGAGGGTGCGGAGGACCTGCTCACCGATTTGCTCGATATTTCCCGTCTCGATCAAGCGGCGGTGAAGCCGGACGTGGCGCTGTATCGCCTCGACGAATTGCTTGGGCCTCTGGTGTCGGAGTTTCAGTCGGTGGCGGCTGCCGCCGGGCTGAATCTGCGTGCACACATTGGCGACTACGCCATTCGCACTGACTTGCGCCTGGTGACGCGCATCCTGCGCAACTTCCTCAGCAACGCCTGCCGCTATACGGAACAGGGCAGCATCCTGCTCGGTGCACGCAAGCGCGGCGAACACTTGCGCCTGGAAGTCTGGGATACCGGGCGTGGTATCCCCGCGGATCGTCTCGAATCGATCTTCCTGGAGTTCAACCAACTGGATGTCGGTCGCGCCGCCGACCGAAAGGGCGTGGGCCTGGGGCTCGCGATCGTCGAGCGCATCGCCAAGATCCTCGACTATCGCATTCAGGTGCAGTCGCGGCCGGGGCGCGGCTCGATGTTCAGCATCGAGGTGCCGATTTCCCTGGAGGTGCCATTGCCCATCAGCCTTGCTGCGCCACAGGCGAGCACCGGCAATCCGCTGCCGGGACGTCGGCTACTGGTGCTGGACAACGAAGTGGCCATTTTGCAAAGCATGAGCGCATTGCTCGGCGAGTGGGGTTGCGAAGTGGTCACCGCCACCGACGAAGAGGCAGCGCTGGCGGCGTTGCAGGGCCGAGCGCCCGAACTGATCCTGGCGGACTACCACCTCGATCATGGCGTGGTGGGCTGTGATGTGGTGCGCCATCTGCGCGAACATTTCCGTCGGGCGATCCCGGCGGTGATCATCACCGCCGATCGCACCGACCAATGCCGGCGTTCGCTGCAAAAGCTCGAAGCGCCGTTGCTGAACAAACCGGTGAAGCCCGGCAAGTTGCGGGCGGTGTTGAGTCAGATGTTGGTCTAGTTGTGGGAGCCTTACCTGTAGGAGCGAGCATGCTCGCGATGAGGGGTGTCAGTCACCGAGGATGTGATTGATTGACCGCCATCGCGAGCAAGCTCGCTCCTACGAGGGTAGGGTGAATACTTCAGGGTGAAACTCATTTCCACGCTTTGGTCTTGCTCCAATAGCACCAACCCCGGACGCCCCGGCAAGTGGTGCGCGTTGACTGGGTGGCTGACCGGTTCGATGCAGAAAAATCCCAGGTCCACCGGGCAATACAGCAGGAAATAGTCGCTGCCCTGAGCCTGGCATTCCAGCTGGTAACCCAGGTCAGGTTGCTGGATCAGGCAGTAGCCATCCCAGCCGCAGAAGCCGTTGTCGACGAGGGTGTCGGGCAAGGCTCCCAGCGCCTGAAAATTCCACTCGGCCGGCAACGCCACCTGGCGGGTCGGCAACTTCGCGGCGTCGCTCAACCACACCTGATCCGCCCTGGCCTGCAGCCGCGTGGCTTGGGTACGTGGCAGGTACGGGTGCAAGCCCAGGCCATGCCACGCCGCCCGTTCGGCCAGGTGGGTGACGTGCAGTTCAATGGTCAGCTTGCCGCCACTCAACTGAAAACGCTGCCGGGCGCGGTAGGCGAAAGGCTTCACGCTGTCCAGTTGCAGGACCACTTCAGAGGAGGACTGCGAAACCACCTGCCACGGCTGTTGCCACGCCGTGCCATGGATCGGAAACGGGTCGGTCAGGCTGTTCGGTTCCAACGCCAGCCAGCCATCCGGGCGGTCGAAACCACCGTCGGAAATACGGTTGGACCACGGCGCCAGAGGAAAGCAGCCGAGCTTGCCCGGCAGGCCGGTCTCGAGCGCGTGACTGTCGGCGTGACGCAACAGCGGCTGGCCGCTTTCGCGCACGCGCCAGTTGACGATGCTACCGCCAATTTCAGGGGAGAGGGTGAGGAGGGTGAATGGGTCTTCGAGTTCAAGCAGGGTTGGCGTCATGTTGACTCGCAATAGGATCGAGAACAAACAGCAGGAGCTTTAGGGGCTCCTGCTGGTCAGTGCGTGATTACAACACCAGGTGTGGCAGCCACAGCGACAGCGCAGGGATGTAGGTCACGGCCATCAGTACCAGGAACAGCACGGCGTAGAACGGCAGCAGCGCCTTCACGGTTTTCTCGATCGACACTTTACCCACGGCGGAGCCGACGAATAACACCGCGCCCACGGGCGGTGTTATCAAGCCAATCCCCAGGTTCACCAGCATGATCATGCCGAACTGCACTGGGTCGACGCCAATGCCGAGAATCACCGGCATCAGGATCGGCGTCAGGATCAGGATCAGCGGCGCCATGTCCATCACCGTGCCGAGCAACAGCAGCATGACGTTGATGCACATCAGGATCACGTAGCGGTTGTCCGACAGGGTCAGGAACATCGTGGTGATCTTCGCCGGGATCTGCATCAGCGTCATGATGTAGCCGAAGCTCGCGGCGAAGCCGATCAGGATCATCACGATCGAAATCGTGCGCACGGTGCGGTGCATCAGTTTCGGCAACTCGCTCCACTTGTAGTCGCGGTAGATGAACATGGTCACGAAGAACGACCAGAGCACGGCGATCGCCGCCGATTCGGTGGCCGTGAAAATACCCGACAGAATCCCGCCGAGAATGATGACCATCGCCATCAGGCCCCACAGCGCTTCGCCGCAGATCTTCAGCGCCTGGCGCATCGGGATGACTTCACCCTTGGGGTAGTCGCGCTTTTTCGCGAAGATCAGGCACAGCACCATCAGGCACGCGCTCATCAACAGGCCCGGGACAACGCCGGCCATGAACAGCGAGGCAATCGACACCGTGCCGCCCGCGGCCAGCGAGTAGAGCACCGAGTTGTGGCTGGGCGGGGTCAACAGCGCCTGTACCGAACCGCTGACGGTCACTGCCGTGGCGAATTCCCGTGGGTAGCCACGGCGTTCCATTTCCGGAATCAGCACCGAGCCCACCGACGCGGTGTCGGCCACCGACGAGCCGGAGATCGCGCCGAAGAATGTCGAGGCCATGATGTTGACCAGTGACAGGCCGCCACGCACAAAACCTACCAGTACCCCGGCAAACGCCACCAGTCGGCGAGACATGCCGCCCTCGGCCATGATCGCGCCCGCCAGGACGAAAAACGGAATCGCCAGCAGGGAGAATTTGTTCACGCCACCGGCGACCTGAATCATCAGCGCCTGGAACGGAATATCGATCCACCACGCCCCGATCAGGGCGGAAAGACCCAGCGCATAGGCGACCGGCATGCCGATCAGGATCAATGCGATAAAACTGCCGATCAGAATCAGAGCGTCCATTAAGCGGCACCTTCGCTTTCTTCAACGAGGTCGAAACGCACGACCTTACGGTTGCTCTGGTCACCGAGCAGGAGTTTTTCCAGGACAAAAATCAGCGTCAGCACGCCGCCCACCGGAATCGGCATGTAGGTGATGCCTACGCGCAAGGTGGGCAGGGCGCTCATGAACTGATTCCAGGTGGACATGCACAGCTTGGTGCCCCAGATGGCCATGAACAGGCAGATGGTCGCCATCAGCAACTGGGAAACGATGCTCATGGTCCGGCGCAGTGGCGGGGCCATGCGGTCGGTGAGCATCGCCACCGCCATGTGTGCACCGGCGCGATAGCTGGCGGCAGCACCGATGAAGGTGAACACCATCATCAGCAGGATCGCGGTGGGCTCGGGCCAGCTGGAGCCGGTGCCGAGGACGTAACGGGCGAACACGCCCCAGGGGATGATCAGGGAAATGGCCAGGACAGACAGGCCCGCGACCCAGATACAGGTCATGTACAGCCTGTCGTTGATACGCAGCAGTAGATTCTTCATCGGGTTCCACCGTAACCGGGCGCACACGCACGTTCACCAACGTACGCGGCGCCGGGCCTTTCATGAGTGCAGAGGGTTACTGGACGGCTTCGATGCGCTTGATCAGGTCGGCATAAGGCGCGCCGTACTTCTCACGGATCGAGGCGGTGGCCTCATAGAAGGGTTTTTTGTCGACGGTGATGAACTCGACGCCGGCTGCCTTGAGTTTTTCTTCACTGCTGGCGGATTTCGCGTCCCACAGGGTGCGTTCCTGGGCCTGTGCGGCCTTGGCGGTTTTCTTCACCAGGGCTTGCTGCTCGGGGGTGAGCTTTTCCCAGGTGATCTTCGACATCACGATGGGTTCAGGCAGGATCAGATGCCCGGTCAGGCTGTAGTACTTGGCGTTCTGGTAGTGGTTGTGTTCGAGCAGGGTCGGTGGGTTGTTCTCCGCACCGTCGATCACGCCGGTTTGCAGGGCACTGAAGATTTCGCCGGTGTCCATCGCGATGCCGTTGGCGCCCATCGCGTTGAAGGCGTCGATGAACAGGGGGTTGCCTTGCACGCGGATTTTCATGCCCTTGAGGTCTTCGATCTTGCGTACCGGTTTTTTCGTGTAAAGGTTACGGGTGCCGCCGTCCATCCAGGCCAGTGCCACGAGGTTGAATTCGGAGTTGGTGATCTTGTCGAGGATCGCGTCGCCGACCTCACCGTCGATGACTTTGCGCATATGAGCCTGGTCGCGGAACACGAACGGCAGGTTGAACACGTTCACATCCGGCACCACCGGCCCGACGATACCGAGGCTGACGCGAGCCATCTGGATTGCGCCGACCTGAGCCTGCTCGATCACTTCCTTCTCGGAACCGAGCACGCCGCCGGCGAACATCTTGAAGGTCAGTTTGCCGTCGCTCTCGGCGACCAGGGTTTTGCCCAGTTGCTCTTCCGCCACGACGGTCGGGTAGCCGGCAGGGTGGATGTCGGCGAATTTGATTTCCAGCGCATGGGCGGCGCTGCTGAGGGTGAAGGCCAGAGGGAGTGCAGCGGCGAGAAGAGTGCGTTTGAAGTCCATTGGGGGTGTCTCCAGTGTTGTTATTTTTTGTATTCAAGGCACAGCGGTGCAGCAGCGTTGCTGTTGTTGCTAGGGGGTGAACTGGGGTTCGGCCAGGCCCTTGACGCCGGGGTCGAGGGCGAACACGCCACCGGCCAGCGATTGCGGGTCCTGGTCATCGCCTGGGCGGATCGAGGTCACGAACAGCGTGTCCAGTCGACTGCCACCAAAGGCGCACATGCTGGGTTTCTTCACCGGCACGGTGAGGGAGCGGTCAAGGCGACCGTCCGGGGTAAATCGATGAATCAAGCCGGCATCGTTGGCACAGATCCAGTAGCAGCCCTCTGCATCGACGGCGGCGCCATCGGGGCGTCCCGGGAGCGGCTTCATGTCAACGAACAGCTGCCGATTGGACGGCGTGCCGCTGTCGGTGTCGTAGTCGAAGGCCCAGATCTGCTGGACCTGCGGATGGGAGTCGGACAGGTACATCGTCTTGCCATCCGGGCTGAAGCCCAGCCCGTTTGGCACGATGAAACCGTCCAGTTGCGCACCCAGTGGCCCACGTTGTCCGGCGCTGTAGCGATACAGTTTGCCCTCGACGGCATTGGCGCCCATGTCCAGTACCATGCTGCCGCCCCAGAAGCGCCCCTGGCGATCGCATCGACCGTCGTTGAGGCGCATGTCGGTGCGGGCATGATCGACGTGGGCCAGCAACTGGCTGTCGATCGTGCCGTCGGCGTGGGGGTGCAAGGCAAAAAATCCGCTTTCCATGCCGGCCACCCAATGGCCGTCACGATGACGAGCGATGCAGGCGAGCATTTCCGGCGTGGTCCAGCTTTCGACCTGGCCACTGTCGGCGCTCCAGCGCTGTAGCGCGCCGACTGGAATATTCACCCAGTACAGCGCGTTTTCCTCGGGCACCCAGACGGGGCATTCACCCACGGCGTTGCGGGCATCGACAATCAGTTCGGCTTGCATGGCGCGTCATTCCCTTGGTTGTTTTTATGGGTGAAACGCAATGAATCAGTCGCCGAACGGGCCTGCCGCCACGAAGGCGCCACCCTGATAAACCATCGCTGGATCGTCGGCGGCGGGCATGGGCTGCGCTTCGACCTTGTCGCGGAACACTTCGGACGTGTCCTTGGGCGCATAGCCCAGCGCGCTAGCGTAGCGGTTGTCCCACCAGACGTTCTTGTTGTCCGAGGCGCCATAGACCACGGTGTGGCCGACGTTTGGCGCGTACAGGGCGCGTCCGATCAGGTGGGTCAGATCGCCGAAGCTCAGCCAGGTGCTCATCATTCGGCGGTTCTGTGGTTCCGGGAACGAAGAGCCGATACGGATGCTCACGGTCTCGATGCCGTAGCGGTCGAAATAAAACGTCGCCACGTCTTCGCCGTAAGACTTGGACAAGCCGTAGTAGCTGTCCGGGCGGCGCGGGGAGCGCGCGTCGATGACTTCGTCCTGCTTGTAGAAACCGATGACGTGGTTGGAACTGGCAAAAATGATGCGTTTCACGCCATGGCGTCGTGCTGCTTCGTAAATGTGGAAGACGCCACAAATGTTGGCGCCGAGGATGTCTTCGAAACAATGCTCGGTCGATACCCCACCGAAGTGCACGATTGCGTCCACGCCTTCGACCAGGTGATGGACGGCTTGCTTGTCGCCCAGGTCGCAGGTGACGACTTCTTCGCGCTCGTCGATGGCCGGCGCAATATTGGCGATGTCCGAGAGGCGAATGACTTTGGCGTAAGGCCGCAGGCTTTCGCGCAGCACTTTGCCCAGGCCGCCGGCGGCACCGGTCAGCAGAAGACGATTGAAAGGGGCATTGGGCGTGGAGGTCATGGCAGTTCCTGTACGCAAAATCATTGTTGAATTTGTTGTAGGTTGTCGTACGACACAGCGGAAGTATCGTAAGGGTTTTCAGCTCTTGTCAACGCGACTTTGGTCAAAATTGGACGAAGGGTTTCACCTGAGCCATGGGGCTGAAACTGTGGGAGCGGGCTTGCCCGCGATGGACGTCAACGATGACTCGGACATCCTGATGCCCTGCCATCGCGAGCAGGTTCGCTCCCACAATAAAACCATGTGATCAGGTCACGATCCGGCGCTTACAACAACGAAATCGGATAGCTGATGAAAATCCGGTTCTCGTCGAACTCGTTGGTGCTGAAGCTCTTGCGAATGCTTGCGTTACGCCATTTGACGTTGAGATTCTTCAGCGGGCCGCTCTGCACGGTGTAGGCCAGCTCCGACTCGCGACCCCATTCCTTGCCGTCGGTAATCGTGCCGGTGTGCACGTTGTCGCCACTGATATAGCGGTTCATCAGGGTCAGGCCCGGCACGCCCAGCGCCACGAAGTTGTAGTCATGACGCAACTGCCAGGACTTCTCCTTGGCGTTGTCATAACTGGAGTTGTAGCTGTCGTTGGCCAGGGTGCCGCCACTGGTGCCGTTGACGCGCATCCACTGGTCATCACCGCTGAGTTTTTGCAGGCCGACGTAGAAGGTGTTGCCGCCGTACTTGGCTGAGAGCAGGGCGAACGCGGTCTTGTTGTCCAGATCGCCCGCCAGTGCGCTGCCGTCTTCCTTGCCGATGAAATAGCCGAGGTTGGCGCCCAGGGTCCAGTCGCCCATGGGCTGGCTGTGGCTGAGGTTGAAATACTGCTGTTGGTAGATGTCTTTCAGCTCGGAGTACCAGACGCCGACCTGGGTGCGCTTGTCATTGAACGCATATTCGCCGCCGCCGAAGTTGAAGCGGTCAGAGTTGAACGACGCCGATTTGCCGTTCATGAACATGTCTTCCATGCTCGCATCGTTGCGCGGGCTGTTCTTCTGGAACTGGCCGCCGTACAGCGTCAGGCCGGCGATTTCGTTGGACGTGACCTGGCCGCCTTGAAAGGTCTGCGGCAGCGAACGACCGTCATCGGAACGCAGGATGGGCAGCACCGGCATCCACTCGCCGACTTTCAGTTCGGTCTTCGAAATCTTGCCTTTGAGGGCCACGCCCAGCCGGCCGAAGTTGTCCGCCGGACGACCGTCGTCATGGATCGGCAGCAACTGCGTACCACCGGTGCCTTTACCACCGTCGAGCTTCTGCGAATACATGCCCAGGATGTCAACGCCAAAGCCGACGGTGCCCTGGGTGAAGCCCGACTTGGCATCGAGGATGAAGTTCTGCGTCCACTCCTCAGCCTTGCCTTGCGGGTAGGCCGGATTGACGTAGTTACGGTTGAAGTAGGCGTTACGCAGGTTCAGCGTAGCCTTGCCATCATCGACAAAACCTTCGGCGCTGGCAGACATCGGCATGGCCAGCACGGCCAGGCTGCTGCAACCGATCAGGCTGAGGGTATTGCGGCGAATGAAGGTAGGGCGAGGGGTGCAAATAGAGGAATTGCGGGCGAGTTGACTCACAGTGACGCTCCCTTGTTTTTTGTTGTTTTTATTTTTTGTTATACGTCGTCGTACAACATTGGGGCGAATATTTGCTAGGTTTTCGAGGCTTGTCAATCAAAAGTTATAGGATGACTTAGGGCGTATGGCACGCCCCTGTAGGAGCGGGCCGCGAAGAGGCCGGCACATCCAACAACGATGGTGCCTGACCTTGCGCTTTCGCGGGCCAGCCCGCTCCCACAGTGGATGTGTGCAGTCTGAACGATCCGTGCTCAGCGTGCGCAGGTCGCGTATCAAGAGGCGTTATCGTTTTGTTGCACTATCGACAGCCGCTGCGGTCGACATTTTCACCCAATGCCGCCCAGTGGAGAGCCAATGAGCAAGGACGTCCCAACCGCCGACACCAACCGCCGTCAATTGCAGCAAATCATCGCCGGCCTGTCCGATGGGGTGATTCTGCTGGAGCTCGATCAGACCATCCACTGGGCCAATCAGGCCGCGTTGGCCATGCATGGGGTCAGCGAGATCGGCGATCTGGGTGCTAATGCGCAGCAGTACGCCGAGCGCTTTACCCTGCGCTATCGCAACAATCACCGGGTTTCGTTCGAAAACTATCCGATCGCCCGAGTGGCGCGTGGCGAGCTGTTCGATGATGTATTGGTTGAAGTGACCAAGGCCGATGACGAGGAGCGCACCTGGGTGCACAAGGTGCGCAGCATGGTCCTGACTGACAGTCGCGGCGAACCGGAGTCGCTGGCGTTGATCATGGGCGACGTGAGCGAGTGGGCCAGCGCCGAGCAGCGGTTTGAAAGAACATTCAATGCCAACCCGGCCCCGGCGGTGATCTGCCGGCTCAGTGATTTGCGCTACATCAAGGTCAATGCCGGCTTTCTGGAAATGACGGGCTATGCCCGCGATCACGTGATCGGCTCGTCGGCTTATGAGCTGGACGTGCTTGAAGGGGCCGAAAACCGCGACCTTGCGATCCAGCGCCTGCGCGAACATGTCACCATTCCCCAGATGCAGGCCGATCTGAAATTGCCGGGCGGCGGCAGTAAACAGGTGATCGTCGCCGGGCAACCCCTGGAACTCAACGAGGAAGACTGCATGCTGTTTTCCTTCGTCGACATGGAGCCGCGCCGCAAGGCCGAGGTGGCTCTGCGCCAGAGTGAAGAGCGATTTGCGAAGGCCTATCGCATGACCCCGGTGCCGATCCTGGTGTGTGGCGCTGAAGACCAGGTGGTGCTGGATGTCAACGAAGCCTTTCTTGAAACCTTGGCTTATCCCAGTGAAGAGGTGCTGGGCAAGACCCTGGCCGAGATCGATTTCATCCAGGACAAAGGTGCACGCACGCGCATGTTTGCCGCGCTGGAAAAAGCCGGCAGCCTGGATCGAATCGACGCCAGCGTGCGCAAGAAGGACAAGGAATTGATTGATTGTGCGATTTCCGCCGACACCGTGAACATCCAGGACCGTCCCTGCTACCTACTGGTATTGATGGACATCACTGAGCGCAAACGCACCGAGCTTGAACTGGTGGCGGCGATTGAAGAGGTCATGAAAGACGCGTCGTGGTTCAGTCGCACATTGATCGAAAAACTCGCGAACGCCAAGAACGTCAACAAACCCAAGCTGCCCACGGCGTCCTTCACCGACCTGACGGCCAGGGAGCGCGACGTGTTGGGGCTGATCTGTGAAGGCCTCGCCGACAAGGAAATCGCCGCACGCCTGAAGCTGGCACCCAACACCGTGCGCAATCATGTGGCCACGGTGTATTTCAAACTGGACGTGCACAGCCGCAGCGAAGCAATTGTTTGGGCGCGTGAACGTGGGCTGTTTTCAGGGGAGTGGGGTGGCAAGGGGCAGCGCTAGGGTGCAAATGCACTAATACCCCTGGTGCAAATGGAGGTGTTTGGCTGGCGTCGGGATTCTTAGGCTTATGGCATGCGAAGGGTGTCTGCGGATACCCCGACCGTACCCTACGAAACAGCCAAAGGACCCATTACATGATTTCACTGGCGCAACTGCGTATGTTGATAGAACGCAGTTTTTCGCCCCTGGCGTGCGAATGCGCGATCACGGGCGACCATTCGCTGACCGTCAAGCTCTATCACCCCGGTTCCGGCCAGGTCGACCTTGTTGTCAGCGGCTTGAGCATCGCCAAATTGCAGTCCGCCGAATCGGTGGCTGCATTGATCGAAGAATTGCGCTACGAACTGCAAAGCAATGCGCTGCACTCACCCCGCTCGCAGGTGCAATAGGGCTCTTCAGACGCTGGAACCTGGCGATAGGCGAAACGTCGACCATTTTTATGACCTGTGCACGGATTTAGCACGCCCGTTCTGTTGTCACAAACAGTGTGTCGATCACTTATCGCGGGTCAACCTATGAAAATTCCTGGGAAACGCGTTTTCACACCCCTGTCGCTGGCCTTTTGCGCGGCGATTCTCGCCGGTTGCGCCAGTCCGCCACCACCGCCGCCTCTTGCTCCGCCACCGCCTCCTCAAACCACTTGCCAGGCCATGGATAAAACCGATGTGCTCGGCGAACCTCGGGCTGAGAGCGGAGAGGTGACCCGAGTGACAACCACCACGCGCTGTGTGACTCAATAGCGATTTACAACGCGGCGCCTTGGTGTGCCATTTGCAGAGGCAGGTCCCGGGAGGTACCGGCCTGCCTCGTTGCAGTTAGACGCGTTTATTTCGATTAGATCTAACCGAACTGTCACATCTGACAGTTACCTCAACCCGTTTTTTTCTCGATAGTCGGACTTCCAGGCTTGCCCTCCGAACCCGATTATCGAGGCCCAATCATGAACAGCAAAATTCGCCAGGTTACGATGCTCGGTCCAGTGTACATCTGCCATGGGGCTGAGAATGAACTGTGTCATGTCTTGAGCCTTGCGGGCGGAGACGATAGTCCCTGGGTCAACCATCGGGTCACCTGTCTCGAAATCGCCGGCGATCCAGCCCATGCAATTAGTCTGGAACCCGAGCTGGGCGAGTTTCAAACCCTGGCCCCGACCGGCGCTTCCTTCAAGTTGCATTGTCCCGCCACGGGTGAAGATCGCGATCTGGAGATGCGAGTGGCCAGTGAGTTCACGGCTCCTGCACTTGTAATCCCGTTGAAGCTGGGGCATTACCGCTGCGAGTTTGCAGACCTGCGGCCGCCCATCGGGGCGCCTATCGTCGGGCAAACAGTTACCGCAACCGTCCGACTGGTGTCCTTCTATACGCAGCAGCCTGCTAAAAACGTGGAGGTGGTGTGGACGTTCGACGGCAAGGACACCACTGTTGCGACAGATGCTGCGGGCGATAGCGAGTTCACTCAAACCGTCATGAATGAGGGCGAGCAGACAATTACGGTCAGCGTGCACAATCTCTACGACGATCAGCCGATTTCCACTGAGTTTCGCTTCACCGGCTACCTGGAAAGCCCGTGGCAACAGGCCAAATTGATCGTCAACGGTGCGCAGGCAGCGTTTGGCGACCCGGTGGCGCTGATACGCGGGCAGGCTAACGTGGTCAAGGTTCAAGCCACGGCGGACATTGCCAGGCAACTAACCCTCGAACTGGCCGAAGCAGGCGGGTTGACGGTTCAGGCCGTGCCGGCGTTCCAAACGCCGGTCGATCCACAGGGTGGCGAATTTACCTGGCAGGTGACACCGCAAGCCGGTGCCAGTGGCGTGGTGACCCTGGCGTTCGGCAGTGAGCAGGTCGAGCGCCCGTGGGAACGGCGGTGTTGGGTAATGTCCGTCAATCTGGCAGATGAGGTGGACAAGGTCCTGGTGAACGGCGTCGAGTCGCCGCCAACCCAGGTCCTGTTCTACCGGAACGAAGCGCAGACGGTCACGCTGACCTACAAGGCCGGTAGCCCCTTGAACACGTTCCCGCTGAAGATGACCGGAACACCCCTGACGGGCGTACAGCCATCGAATCTGAGCGTGACCCCTGCGGGTGAAGCCAATGTGAACAGTTGGACCGTCAAGTCCCATACCAACAGTGGCACGTTTCAGCTGGAGTTGCTGGCGGCTGAAAGTATTACCGGTATCAAGCTCCCGGTTTGCAGTGTGATGGCGCGCTACCTGCGTGAAGAGGTGCAGGAGTTTCGGGTGGATGGTGTGGCTTACCCCGTCGAGGCCGTGTTCTTCAGGGGGACCCCAAGGACCATTACGCTGGTTTACAAGGAGCACAGCCCGCTAAGAGGTCGTGCGCTGGTGCTCAATGCCATTGCTCTTTCAGGGCTGCAACCGGGAGACCTGAAAACCACGTTGGTATCGGCCGATCCCCATTCGTGGAAGGTGGAGGCATCCAACAGAAGCGGGACGTTCAAGTTGCAGTTGGCGGGAGAAGGGTTCACCCAGAACCTGGAAACGGCAGCGAGCAAAGTCCTGTCCAGTCATCTGGCAGACGAGATGGAGCTTAAATTGAACAAGTTGCCCGTGCCCGCAGATCCTTTCGTGGAGGCACGCAAGCCGTTTGAATTGTCGTTGACACCAAAAAACGCCATGGCAGACATTCCGGTCAGTTTGAAATACATCAGTGGCAGTGGAATTGATAAAAGTAAATTTACCGTGACTCCACCTTTTGATGGAAATACGACGAGTTACGCTTGGGCCATCACAGCAAATATTGATACGGCTGCCACGTTCAAACTGGCGTTGCAATCCGCTATTGTCGGGATGGCAGGTCCAATAGAATTTTCCAGCAAAGTCTATGCAAATCCTCCCCAAATTTCATTTGCGGGCAAACTTGTCGCCACGGGTGACAACGTTCAGGGGGCGATGGGGGGGCGTCATGCCCTACTCGTGGATTCAACCGGCAGCGGTTACGAGAGGACCCGAGTGAAAGTGGAGCTGGTGGGGGATGGAGCGCTCGGAGAGATTATTCCTGCGACGTGGTTGACCATGGATCCGACGGCGAAATTTACCTTTGACGCTGTGCACACGAAGACGGGCTCGGCTCAACTGAAGTTTACTTTCGAAGACAGGCCTGAATCCCCTGTCGTCCTCAATATGTCGATTGCCAAGGAACTACCCGTATTTAACCGGATTGTTCCGGATCGAGTGAAGTTCATTGCTAATGAGCTGGGGTATTTTCATGTGTATGTTGAAGCCAAAAATCATCCGTCGGTAATGCTGACCAATATTGCGGTTCGCGGGCTCGTCTTAGGGATTCCCGTTAATTTTGTTGACACGGATAGAGATGGTTTTTCTCGAGTTCCCGTACAGCTTGCAGCGGGTGATTACACATTGAAGGCATATGTCCTGTCCTATGACGGTGTCGCGCAGGAAACGACCGAGATACCCTTTATCGTGCACCAACAATAAACATACTCGACCAACATACCGATACTGATTGTTCAAATACACTCGCACTTGATCTGCCTTCGACACGGCCATCGAAGACAGATCGGTGCATCCTAATCATTCATGGCAGCAATCAGGACAAGAATCCCCCATCCACATTCAACGAAACCCCAGTCGTATAACTGGACGCATCACTGGCCAGGTACAAAACGGCCCCCGCCATCTCACTCGGATCTGCCACACGCTTCAGCGGAATCTGTGCCAGCGCGGTATTCAGGATCGCCTCGTTCTTCACCAGTGCCGAAGCGAACTTGGTATCCGTCAGCCCCGGTAGCAGGGCGTTGCAACGGATGCCGAACTGCGCGCACTCTTTGGCGAAGACCTTGGTCATGTTGATCACGGCGGCCTTGGTCACCGAGTAGATGCCCTGGAACACGCCTGGCGACACACCGTTGATCGATGCGACGTTGATGATGCTGCCGCCGCCGTTTTCGCGCATCAACTTGCCGGCTTCCACCGACATGAAGAAGTAGCCGCGGATGTTGACGTCGACGGTTTTCTGGAAGGCGCTGAGGTCGGTGTCCAGGACGTTGCAGAACTGCGGGTTGGTCGCGGCGTTGTTGACCAGGATGTCGAGGCGGCCGAATTGCTCGCGAATGCCGGCGAAGACCTGGTTGATCTGTTCCATTTCACCGATGTGGCAAGCAACGGCGGTGGCCTTGCCACCGGCGGCGATGATGGCGTCGGCGACGTGCTGGCAGCCGTCGAGTTTGCGGCTGGAGACGATGACGTGAGCGCCTTGCTGGGCCAGCAGTTTGGCAATGGCTTCACCGATGCCACGGCTGGCGCCGGAGACGAATGCGATCTTGCCGTCGAGGTCGAACAAAGGGGTCTTGGACATGGGTGTTCCTTATTGTTGGGCCTGAGTGTCGTGTTTGGCTCAGAGGCTGGATTTCTCGATGACTTGCAGGCTCATCTGCTCCAGCAGTTTGTTCACTTGAATGAACGAAGCGAAGCGTTTGTCCTGGGTCTGTCCATGGAAAAAGCGGTAGTAGATCTGCTGCACGATGCCGGCGAGGCGGAACAGGCCGTAGGTGTAGTAGAAATCGAAGTTGTCGATCTGGATGCCCGAGCGCTGGGCGTAGTAGTCAACGAATTCGCGACGGGTGAGCATGCCCGGTGCGTGGCTTGGCTGACGGCGCATCATCTGGAACGGTGCCGGGTCGTCGGCCTGGATCCAGTAGGCGAGGGTGTTGCCCAGGTCCATCAGCGGGTCGCCGAGGGTGGTCAGTTCCCAGTCGAGCACACCGATGATCTGCATCGGGTTGTTCGGGTCGAGGATCACGTTGTCGAAGCGGTAGTCGTTGTGCACGATGCTCGATGTCGGGTGGTCGGCCGGCATCTTGTCATTGAGCCAGGCCTTGACCGCTTCCCAATGCGGCGCGTCAGGGGTCAGCGCTTTTTCATAACGATCACTCCAGCCCTTGATCTGCCGTGCTACATAGCCTTCGGGTTTGCCGAGGTCGCCCAGGCCGTAGGCGTTGTAGTCAACCTGATGCAACTCGACGAAGCGGTCGATGAAACTCTTGCACAGGGCTTCGGTTTTTGCAGAATCCAGGCCCAGCTCCGGCGGCAGTTCTGCGCGCAGGATGATGCCCTTGACCCGTTCCATCACGTAGAACTCGGCGCCGATCACCGATTCGTCGGTGCAGTGCACGTAAGCCTTGGGGCAATAAGGGAAACCGTCACGCAGTTGATTGAGGATGCGAAATTCTCGACCCATGTCGTGCGCGGACTTGGCCTTGTGGCCAAAGGGAGGGCGGCGCAGGACAAATTCCTGCTCCGGGTATTCGAGCAAGTAGGTGAGGTTCGACGCGCCGCCCGGAAACTGGCTGATCTGTGGCAAGCCGCTGAGCCCCGGAATGTGCGTCTTGAGGTAAGGATCGATCAGGCTGGCATCGAGCTCTTCGCCGGTACGGATGCGAGTGGACTTGTCAGTGAGCGTCATGCGTATCCCTATTGTGCTTGTTCTAGAGGCCTGAGGGCTGTGATCAATCTAATGCCCACACCCGGTCCCCACAACCGCGACGAGCCCTTATAGGCAGGCGTGTTGCCGGACAATCATTGCTTTTGATACAACCGTTTGAATTGTCCTACAAAAACGCCTTGGTCTCGGATGTCGGCAGTTGGATCGGGGTGATGACCGGTTGACCGGAGAAGAACGCCGTCAGGTTGCGCCCGACCAGTTCGACCGTGCCTTGCGTGGCCTCGGGGGACAAACCTGCCACGTGGGGGGTGAGCACCACGTTGCTCAATACCTTGAGTGAGTCAGGCACCTGCGGCTCGTGGTCGAACACATCCAGCGCCGCGCCGGCAATGCGCCGCTGCTCCAGCGCACTGACCAGATCCACCGTCGACACCACGCTGGCGCGGGCGATGTTGATCAGGAAACCGTTGGGACCCAGGGCCTCCAGCACCGATTTGTTGATCAGGCCGCGAGTGCCGAGGCCGCCAGGGGTGGCCACCACCAGGAAATCCGAGGCACGGGCCAGTTCGGTGGGCGTTGAGCAGAAGGAGTAGGGCACATCGCTGCGGTGCTGGCGGTTATGGTAGCTGATGGTCATGTCGAAGCCATTCGCCGCCCGTTTGGCGATGGCCATGCCGACGGCGCCAAGGCCCAGGATGCCCATGCGCTTGTGGGCCAGCGATGGGCGCATGATTTTTGGCCACTCACCCCGGCGCACGGCAGCGTCGGCTCGGGGGATGTCGCGCACCAGCGACAACAGCATCGCCATGGCGTGGTCAGCCACCGACGAGGCGTTGACCCCCGCACCATTGGTGACGGTGATGCCTCGGTCGGCGGCGGCTTGCAGGTCGACGTGTTCGTAGCCGGCACCGATCACGCAAATGATCTTCAGCGCCGTCAGTAAAGCGATTTCATCGGCGTAAAGCCCCAGTGGTCCGCGAGTCAGCACCGCATCGATCCGTGCGCCGTGGGTGGCAATGGCTTCGGCGCGTTCGGCGGGGGTGGGGGCCAGAATCAGGTGGAAGCCCTGATGTTCGAGAATGGGCAGGTAATCGTTGATGGTTTCAACCAGGACCAAAACGGTTGCGGGCATGCTGGGCTCCTGTTGCGCGAATATTCCCTGAGATTGCTGGCGTGCAAGTGCGGTGGCAACGCACGCATTGTGCGGCGCTGCCAGATGATCATAGCGGAACGGCAGAGGGTGGTTATGACGTTGTCAAAAAGCTTTGTGCGGCCTGCAGGATTTCATCCGACAGTTCATCGCCACGGGTGGCCCGGGCCAGGGTCAACGCACCGACCATCAGCGCATATTGCACCAGCGCCTGTTGCCGATCGCGCTTGGGGTCACCGCTGTCCATCAGCGGTGCAAAGGTGTCGAGCACCGAGTCGATGCCTTTGACGAAGGTCTGGCGTAGAGCGCTGTCGGTCGCTTCGTGGCACATATCGCCGACAAACGCTGCCACAGGGCAGCTTTCCCCCGGATTGTCGCGGCTGGTCGCCGACAGGTAGGGCTCGATCACCGCCTGGCGAGCGGCATTTTTGTCCTGGTGGGCATTCATCCGCTCCAGCCAGCGTTCGCCGGACTCCTGGAAGGCGCGGCCAAAGGCTTCCCGGGCCAACGCCTCTCTCGATTCGAATTGCCCATAAAAGCCACCATGGGTCAGCCCCGCTGCGCCCATGAGATCAACGACGCTGATGCCGTGCAGGCCTCGTTCGCGGAACAGCCGCGTGGCGGCCTCGACGACGATTTCGCGGTTGAGTTCGGCTTGCTTGCGGGAAACACGGGGCATTGGCGGCTCACAAAGATCAATGTGGGTTCAGAGGGCGTACTGGGCGATTCCGTTACCGAAGGACCAGTTTTCTTTTTTCACTTCCACCAGATTAATGAAAATGTCTTCAAGGCGCACGGCCAGCTCTGCGTGGAGGCTCTCGGCGATGGTTTTGTAGAGCAATTTCTTCTGATCCACGGTGCGACCTTCGCTCAGGGTGATTTGGATCACCACCAACTGATCGGTACGATGGATCCCCAGATACTGCGGGTCGAAGATGAAGTGCTGTTCGTCGTGTTCGTTGAGGATCTGGAAGTTATCATTCTCAGGCACACCAATGGACGTGTGCATGGCCGCATAGACCAATTGCCCGACACGCTTGGCGAAGGAGGGATCCTGACGTTTTTTGATGTCGATGCGAACGAGTGGCATGAGCAGGCTCCAGAAGGGTGCAGGTACAGGCTAAAATACATGATGAAAGCACTTTATAGAATCGGTGAATGCTGACGTGCTCCCGCAAACGTTGGCGTACACGTGGCATTTCATCTGATCCGTAACGCCGTTGCTCAGCTAAGTCTTTGCTTCTGTTGATTAATCCCGGACAATCGCGCCCCTGTTTCGGCCAGGGCACTGCCTGTCGGGTTTTCCGACTCGTCCTGGCCGGGTAGCAACCGACCGGAATGCGGAGATCCCACCGGATGAATGATCAGGCCAATAGCGTCAGCGAACGCTATGCAGCGGCGAAACCTGTCAGCCTTGAAGGCTGGAATCGTCATGACACCACCTGGATGCTGGGCCTGTTTGGCACGGCCATCGGCGCCGGCACCCTGTTTTTGCCGATCAATGCGGGCCTGGGCGGCTTCTGGCCGCTGCTGGTCCTGGCGCTGCTGGCATTTCCCATGACGTTCTACGCCCATCGCGGACTCACCCGCTTTGTATTGTCCGGCCGCGAAGGCGCGGACATCACCGAAGTGGTGGAAGAACACTTTGGCATCAAGGCCGGTGCGCTGATCACGTTGCTGTACTTTTTCGCGATCTTCCCCATCCTGTTGATTTACAGCGTGGCGCTGACCAACACCGTGGGCAGTTTCCTTGAACACCAACTGCACATCACGCCACCCCCGCGCGCGGTGCTGTCGTTTGTGTTGATTCTCGGCCTGCTGGCGGTGGTGCGCTGCGGCGAACAGGCAATCGTCAAGGCCATGAGCCTGATGGTGTATCCGTTTATCGTGGCGCTGCTGTTTCTCGCGGTGTTCCTGGTTCCGCACTGGAACGGTGGCATCCTCACCACGGCCAGCACGGTGCCTGAGCCGTCGTCGCTGCTGCACACGTTGTGGCTGGCCATTCCGGTGATGGTGTTCTCGTTCAACCATTCGCCGATCATCTCGGCGTTCGCCGTGGACCAGAAACGTCGTTATGGCGAGCACGCCGAAGAGCGCAGTTCGCAGATCCTGTCTCGCGCCCACCTGTTGATGGTGGTGATGGTGCTGTTCTTCGTCTTCAGCTGCGTGCTGACCCTGTCGCCCGCGCAACTGGTCGAAGCCAAGGCGCAAAACCTGTCGATCCTGTCGTACCTGGCGAACCATTTCAGCAATCCGACCATCGCGTTTGCGGCGCCGTTGATTGCGTTCGTGGCGATTTCCAAGTCGTTCCTTGGCCACTACATCGGTGCCAGCGAAGGCCTCAAGGGCCTGATCGTCAAGAGCGGCAAACGCCCAGCGCCCAAAACCCTGGACCGCATGACCGCCGCTTTCATGCTGGTGGTGTGCTGGATCGTCGCGACGCTGAACCCGAGCATCCTGGGCATGATTGAAACCCTGGGTGGGCCGGTGATTGCAGCCATCCTGTTTCTGATGCCGATGTACGCGATCCGCAAGGTTCCGGCCATGGCCCCTTACCGCGGCCAGGCATCGAACGTGTTTGTGGTGGCTGTCGGGCTCGTGGCGATCACGGCATTGATCTACTCCCTCAGCGCCTGATTGCCTTCGATTGATCCTGATGGGAGCGGCCTCGCTCCCATCAGGATCTGAAGCAGCGATTGAGTCGCGATGGCGGGACCATGACGCGGTCTATCGTCCGGGCACCCGCCACAAATACCACGCTGCCACCGTGCGATAGGGCTGCCACGCCAAGCCTATCGTCATGATCTGCTTGCGCGTTGGCTGCACCTCCCATCCTTTCAACCGCCGATACCCTCACGCACGCCGAAGTCGTCGGCGGGCAGGATATCCATGCGTTCCAGGCTGTAGATCAGCAGCATCTCGACCGTCCAGCGCCCGACGCCGCGCAGACGGGTCAGCCTTTCGATCAGCGCTTCATCGTCCATGCCCAGGGCGGTCGCATAGTCCGGCACCACTCCGTCAAGCGTTGCCTGGGCGATGCCCTGAATGGTTGCGATCTTGTTGGCGGAAAAGCCACACGCGCGCAGGTCATCGAACTGGGTGGCCAGAATCTGCTCTGGCCGTGGGAAGCTTTGGGCTTCGAACAAACCTCGGAGCCGCCCGATAATCGCATCCCCGGCGCGGGCGTGCAGTTGTTGATAGGCAATCGCCCGCACCAATGATTCGTAGGGATCACGGGCGGGGTGCGGTTGGTGCAGGCAGGGGCCGATGGCCGCGATATGGCGCGCCCAGTCGGGGTCGAGGGTGGCGAGCCATTCGCTCGCCGGCTGATAGGGATCGGGCAGGGTGCTCAGACGTGGTTTCCTTGCATGGGCTTTAAAACGCCAGTTGTTGCGTGACTTGCACGGCTGCATTTTCCAGCCGCAGCAGAAACGCCTTGCGGGGCTGCCCACCACCATAACCGGTCAAGGAGCCATCCGCGCCAATCACCCGGTGGCAAGGCACAACGATGGAAATGCGGTTATGCCCGTTGGCCAGGCCCACGGCACGGCTGGCACCAGGTTTGCCCAGCAGGGCAGCGATGGTGCCGTAGGTACTGGTCTGGCCAAAAGGGATTTTCCCAAGTTCTGCCCAGACTTGCCGGGAAAATTCGCTGCCGGGCATATGCAATGGCACCTTGAATTCGCTCAGTTTCCCGGCGAAGTAGCGGGCCAGTTCATCCTCTATTTGCTGCAAATGCGCGTTGTGTCCAGGCGCTACCGCATAGCCATAGCGGTTTTGCAGGGCTTGCACTTCGCCGGTCAATGCCGGCCGGTCCAGGAACTCCAGCAGCACCAGCCCGCGCCGTTCGGCCATGGCGATCATCGGTCCCAGCGGTGTCGTCAGGCGGGTGAACAGCAAGGGTTCACTGTTGGCCGTACGGCCGGGAGTGATGTGGAAGGACTTCTGAAAGGCGTCCCGAAAGCCGCTGAGGGATTCATAACCCGAATCAAAGGCGGCACCGTCGATGGAATCTCCCTGTTTGATCCCGCCCAACGCCACGCCCAGGCGCCGGGTGCGCAGCCATGCATGAAACGTCATGCCCATGTGTTGCTTGAACCAACGTCGCAGCTTCAACGGCTCGATGCCCTCGGCCAACAAGTGTGCATCGGTCCAGCGCAGGTCGGGGGCTACGTCCACGGCCTTGAGCAGTGTTTTCACCCAGTCTGGCGCGATGGCGGCGGCATCCAGCGGTTTGCAGCGCAAACAGGCGCGGTAACCCGCGGACAGGCACTCATCGGCATGGGCGAAGAACTCGACGTTCTCCGGCTTTGGTTTGCGCGCCGTGCAACTGGGGCGGCAGAAAATGCCGGTGGTCTTGACCGCCGTGAAGAACACCCCTTCGTAGGTGGTGTCGCGCTCGAGCATGGCGCGAACCATTTCGGCGTGGGGTGGGAGCATCGCATTTTGTAGGTTCATGGGCTGAGCATACGGCCCACCGGGGCAGGTCACCACCGGAAAATCGACACGGAATTTTCTGGGCTGGACGTCACACGCATCCGCGTATTCCGCAAGGGAATACGCCCATGAAAATCATGCATTTCATTTATGGCAATGGATCTCGTAGCTTAGCGGCTGCATGCATATGGAGATGACCGCGGTGAACCATTCCCCCCTGCGCTTGTACGTTGATGCTCAATTCACCAGCCCTTATGCGATGTCCGCTTTTGTGGTGCTTCGCGAGAAGGGCATCGATTTTGAGCTGAGTACGCTGGACCTTGATGCCTGCGAAAATCAGTCCGCAGACTACGCCAACCTGTCGTTGACCCAGCGTGTGCCTACGCTGGAGCAGGGCGATTTTGCCTTGTCGGAATCCTCCGCCATCACCGAGTACCTGGAAGACGTTTACCCTCAGGTGCCGGTGTACCCGCAGGACGCGAAGCAGCGGGCGAAAGCCCGGCAAGTCCAGGCCTGGCTACGCAGCGACCTGTTGCCGATTCGTCAGGAACGATCCACCCTGGTGGTGTTTTACGGCGAGCAATATGGCCCGCTTTCACCAGCCGCCGAGTCGACCGCGCGCAAGTTGATCGGTGCCGCACAGGCGCTGCTGGCCGACGGTCGCCCATTCCTGTTCGGTCAATGGTCGATCGCCGACGTCGACCTGGCGGTGATGCTCAACCGGTTGATCCTCAACGGTGATCGCGTGCCGCCGGCACTGGTTGAATATGCGCAACGGCAGTGGCAGCGGCCTGCGGTGCAGGAATGGGTCAACCTGCAGCGTCCGGCGTTGTGATCGACGGCGCGTCATGGACAGCACACTAATGGCGTATCGGGGGCTGCCGGTGTAGCGACAGCCCCTACACCACCCCCTTCATCTTCGAATACACCCAGGCTGCCATCAGCGCAACGGCGATCAAAATCAGCATGCCTTTACTCTGGATCAGGTGCCAGGGTAGTCGCCCCACCTTCAGTTTGATCGCTCGTATACCACGGGCCCACAGTGAAGGCTTGCCGCCGCTCAGCGCCGCGTTGGTGAAATAAAGCGTGCCCAGGAAAACCACGACCGGGCTGACCCACTGCAACCACGTCACATGCTCGGACCAGAGGAATGCGAGGCCGGCGGGTACGACGCAGGGGATTATGTGGCGCAGCAGCAGAAGACCGGCACCTTGCCGGTACATCCGAGACGGGAGTAACCATCGACTGAGCCGCACATCCACATGGCCTGCAAATACAGCCCCGGTGTGCCACACCTGATAGGCCTTGTTGCCAATCCACAACAGCGCCGGGACGAACAACGGCATCAGCAGCAAGGCACCCAGACCGTTTCCTTTCCGGGGGCCGGCGAGCAGCGAAACGATGAGCAAAACCGACAGGCTGAACCAAAGGAAAAGCGAGGCCCCACTGTAACTGGTAGCGGGCAGCCAATCGCGCCAGTTGTCGAGTGGCTTGAGGCCAAGGCGCTCAGGCAACTCGGGGTATTGGTATTCGATGGTTTCCGCCAACTGGGAAAAGCGCTGCCAGTCGAGCGCGGTGAAGGCATCAGCCATGCCCCGGCGCTGCTCGTCGCTCATGGGCCCGAGCAGCAAGGCAGCAGCCTGTCCATGGACCTTGTCGGCCTCGTATTTGCCGAGGTCGGCGCGCACGGTTTGTTCCATGGCCTGGATTTCGCAGCGCCGGATCAGGCGATCCCAACGCCAGTACTCGCACGGCAGGTTGCCTTGGTTTTCATCCCAACCCATCGCCTGGCACACGCCTTCGAAGAAACCAGGGGACCAATCGGGTGCGTCTTCCAGCCACTCCAGTACCCACTGTTCGAACTGCTGGCGGCGCTCAAAAGGGAGTAGCCATTCACTGGCCAGCCAGTGGCGCAACGCGTCGACCACCTGGCGCTCCCTGCCGTCGGTCAGCCATTGCTGCATGTGTTCCAGGGAAGGTTCTGGAGGATTGATGGTGATCGTCGACTCGACGTGCCCAAGGGTGGGGGCCGGCGTGGGGTGTTCCGGGATCGGCACGGCCAAAGGAGCAACCATGACGTCCTCGTCATGCTCCTCGTCAGCGTCCGCACGCCAGCGAACCTCGGCCAACGACGTTTCATAGGCTTCACGCAGGCGCTGGAACGCTTCAGGGTCATCGTCCGGGCGGCAGGTTTTAAGCAGCCGGGCGTACGCACGCTTGATGCTGCGTTCGTCCGCGTCCGGGGTCAAATCGAGCAACTGCCAATGGCTCATGACGGCTCAGATCTCCCGCTCGAAGTGCGCCAGGCGCTGGGTGATGTCGCTGCGTGCTTCGCGGATCTGACGTTCGTCCTGGGTGTCGAGCGTCCGCTGGAAATAGTTCGCCAGCTGCGCAATGTGCTCGCGGCCATCGCCCAGGCTTTCCTGATACAGACGGTCGAGTCGAGCCAGCAACAGGGTATTGACCTGCTGGTCGCGGGGATGCACTTTCAGCGCTTCGAGGGCCGACAGGCGCTGGGCGATTTCATCGGGCGCCAGTACACCGGGGTTGTTCTCTATCACCAGCTTGCGGGTTTCGCCGTTGATGGGCAGGTGCACCTGGGCTTCGAGCAAGCCGTTGTTGTCGTAGGTGAACCGTACGTCCAGGGCGACCTCACCGGCCTTGCGCGGTGGTACCGGGATTTCCAGTTCACCGAGGAAAATGTTGTGGCTGACCATGCGGCTTTCGCCCTGATAGATCCCCAGTGTGACCACTTTCTGGTTGTCGCTGAGGGTGTACACCGTGCGGGAACGGCTCACCGGCACGACGGTGTTGCGCTCGATGATCGGCAGGTAATGGCCGTTCTGGAAACCCGCACCTTGGCGTACTGACGTCTCGATGCCCAGGGTGTAGGGGCAGACGTCGGTCAGTACCACTTCTTCCAGTGATGCGTGGCGCGCCTGAAGTGCAGCCTGAATGGCCGCACCTTGTGCGACGACTTCATCCGGGTTGAGCTGCATGGCCGGAATGCGCCCGAACAGGGAGGCAACCAGCTTGCGCACCAGTGGCATGCGCGTTGTGCCGCCCACCAGCAGGATTTCGTCGAGGTCCGCGACCTTGATCCGGGCATCACGCAGCGCTCGTTCGATCGGCGCACGCAAACGGTCCAGCAACGGGCGGACAATCTCCGCCAGTTCGCCCTGGGTCAGTTCAATGCTCCACTCGCGGGATTGCTCGCGAAGGGTAAAGGCTGTGACCTGTGCCTGCCCCAGCGCATGGCGGACCTGCTGCGCTTCGCGTCGCAGGCGCTGGGCAATCGCGGGCTGGGTGGTGTCGGGCAGGTCGGCCGCACCGATTTTGTTAATGAAATGCTCCACCAGCAGGTCATCGAAATCTTCACCGCCGAGGAAGTTATCGCCGGCGCTGGCGCGAACTTCCATCACCCCTTCGAACAGTTCCAGGATGGACACGTCAAAGGTGCCGCCACCGAGGTCGAATACCAGGAAGGTGGCTTCGTTGCGCTGTTCCAAACCATAGGCCAGGGCCGCAGCAGTGGGTTCGTTGATCAATTTTTCAATTTTCAGCCCGGCCAATTCGCCGGCGATGCGTGTGGCCTTGCGCTGGGCGTCGCTGAAGTACGCCGGCACACTGATCACCGCTTCGTGAACAGGTTCACCCAAGGCGCGCTCGGCGTCTTCCTTGAGGCTGCGCAGTAGCATCGCCGAGAGTTCTTCCGCCCGATAGGCGCGCCCGCCAAGCCGCGTTTCACGGGCGCTGCCCATGTAGCGCTTGAACAGGGCGGAGGTCAGTTGCGGGTGAGTGTGCAACCGCTCACGAGCGATCTCGCCGGCCACCAGTTGGCCGTGGTCGTCGAGGCCCACGACGCTGGGGGTCAGGAAGTTGCCCAAGGCGTTTGGGAGAATCCGGGCGCGTTCGCCATCCCAAGTCGCCACGAGGCTGTTAGTGGTGCCCAGGTCGATGCCGATGATCACAGTTACTTTTCCTTCCTTGATGCGATCGGGCTGTTGGCTGGTCGGATCGCAGGTCAATCATGTGTGCCGGTGGTGCACAGACCCATGGCCGGGGTTATCGGCCATGGGGGCGGTGGCTTTAATCAGCGCACGACATCCAGCGCGGTGTAGGTGTAAACGCTTTTCGATTTATCCGACGTCGACTCCAGCGTCAGGACAACACCGAGGTCCTCGATAAAGGCGCTGGCGTTCTTGCTGGTGGTTTGGTCGCAATCCAGCGCGATGGCATCGCCGCTCAAGGAGGCAAACACCTGCCGGGCCGGGAAGCGCTTGCCGACGGTGCAGGACGACGACAGCTTCATCGGTTTGTCGGTGGGTTTGGCCGGCACGTTCTCCATGACCGAGCGCGTGCTCAGGGTCTGGCCCGGGGTCCAACTCGTTGGAAGGTTCACTTCAAGCTCGCGGGTGAGCAATACGCGGCCATCGCCGATCCCGTTCATTTTTGATTTCAACTGAATCCACCCGGCCTGTGTCAGGCGCTCAACGTGGAACGTGTCGCTGTAAATCTCGTTTTTCTTCAGCAAATTGCCGTCTGCGGTGTATTCAACCGTGACCGGGCGATCCTTGATCGGGTCGCCGGTCCGGGTGGCGAAGGTGACTTTGAGCGTCTTGAATTTCGGTTGCAGCAACGGCGAGTCGAGATGCTTGAGCACCTCTTGCGGCACGGTGACACTGCCAATGCTGGTCTCTGGGGCCGTTGCCGGGTAATCGGCCGGCGCGATGTCCGGCCGCAACTGGGCAAGCATCGGGCCGTCGACCGCGCCTTGCAACGAGCAATTGACCCGCGTCTGAGTACCGGTCTTGCCTTGTGCTTCGACGATCAGCACACGTTCCACAAGTTTGCCCGGCGCCGTGCTCGGCTGCGGCTTGATGAGTCGCCATTGATCACCCACCTTCAGCTCACTGCGCACATAGCTCGAACCCAGATTGATCAATTGCCCGGGCGAGTCCATCAGCGGTGCCAGTTTTTTCGCTACCTCGTCAACGCCGCCTTCGACAATGAAACCCCAAAAGTAGTACTGGCCGAGTTGGCCGAGATCGCTGCTTTCGTCTACATAAGACAATAACTTCAAGCCGGCAACGGTCGGCGCGCCACGCAGCGCGACGGTATTGTCGGGGCTGGCACCACGATTTTTCACGGCCATCCACGCCACGTCTTTTTCCCGCTTGAGCGGGGCAAATGCCTGCCAATCCTGGCTATGGCGGTCGAGGCTGGTGAAAAAACTGGCATCGCAACGCGTGAAAGCCTTGAGCGAATCGCTCAGCGTGGCGTCGTTGGCTTGGGCGGTCGAGGGCAGCAACAGGGCGAAAGCGAGGAGCAGGGAAGGGGACGGCAACTTCATCGAGCGGGATGTCCTTATCAGCGGGCAGTGGCAGGTGGAGGCATATAGCCATTATCCAGAAAATCGGAAGTCAGCTCCAGTTGTTCGTGGGCCTGGACTCAACCGATTGTCCGACCAGGATGTTGCACTGAAATGTTCGTCTAGAGTTGCCTTATCTCCACCGAATCCGGTTGAGGTCCCCCACGCACGGACGATCGCCATGCTGATATCTCAGACATTGACAGCCGTTGCTTTAACCCTCGTTGCTTCCCTTGTTTTTGCGCAAACCCCTGTTACCGCAGCTGAGGCCACTCCGGCGCCGGGCGATGTTCCGATGAACATGTTTCTCAGCGTGCCGGCGTATGTGCCGGTGGATTATCAAGGGGGTGTACCGCCCAATACGGTGTACTCGATCGCCTGGCTCGATCTGACCCGGGAACCGCTGGTGGTGACGGCGCCGAACACCGAGGCAAGTGTCTACCTGCTGCCGATGCTCGATATGTGGAGCGATGTTGTGGCTTCGCCTGGCTGGAGCACGGCGGGAACCGAAGCCGATCACTTTCTGGTGACGCCGCCGGGGTGGACCGGAACCGTACCTGTGGGCCTGGTTCATCTGCCGGCGCCCAGCGCTGTGGTCTGGATCATCGGTCACAGCAAAACCGATGGCCCCTCAGATGAAACCTCCGTGCAGAAGATCCAGGCGGGCTACTCCGTGACGCCTTTGTCGCGGTTGGGCAATGCCCCTGAGGTCGTCCCAGTGAGGGTTGAGCCAGCCCCGGCCATCAAGCCGCTGCCGAAGATATGAGTCATTGGAGGAGGTCGTCATGAATCTCAGCAGAACACTGGTCGGTGTGTTGCTCACAGCCGGACTGCTTGGCTGCACCCACTCATCCAGTCAATCGGTGAACCTGGCGCTGCAAGCCACCGGCAGGAATGCCGGGCAGGTCGGTCGCGTGACGTTGACCGACATGGGCGATAAAACCAACTTCAACTTCTACATCACCGGTGTACCCACCGGCACCATCTTGCCGCCGCGGCTCTACAGCTTCATCAACCAGGGCAGTTGCCAGCAACCGGGGCCCGTCGCCTTCGCCATGAACGATCAGGTCAACACGCGAAGCGATGCCGGGACCAAGGGGTGGAGTTTTTATCGCAGTGCGCCGATATCGTTGACCCATTTGCTGGCGAGTGCGCATTCGATCGTGGTACGCAGTGCGCCGTCGGATGGCGACGGCGATATTTTCTGCGGTGACGTAGCGCAGGCGAACCGATGATAACGGCGAGCTTGCGGTTCCAGATGTTCTCCTCATCAAACCCTGATTTTCCAGGAGCATTGCCCATGAAGCTATCCCGTAACCTGTTTGTCGGCGTGACATTGGCGGTTCTTTTGCTCGGCGGTTGCACCTCGAAAGTGACAGAGCGCGCTCAATACTCGGGCTTTCTTCCCAACTACAACAACCTCAGTGAAGTCACCACGACGAGTGGCGAGACAGCCATGCGCTGGGTCAGCCCGTCGTGGAATCCGAATGCATACGACACGGTGGTGTTCAACAGGCTGGAACTCTATCCGGCGCCCAAGCCCAATGAGCGGGTGAACCGGCAGACCCTGGACGAATTGCAGAGCTACATGACCGGAAAGGCCAAAAGCACGCTGGGGCAGAAATACCGGGTGGTGAGCAGCACGGCACCTGCCGGCTCCAAGGCGCTGATCCTGCGTGCCGCGATCACCGGCGTGAGTGCGTCCAACGAAGGCATGAAATGGTACGAAGTCGTCCCTATCGCGGCCGTGGTCGGGGCGACACAGGCGGCTACCGGTTACCGCGATCAAGACACCAACCTGTTCATCGAAGCCGAATTCATCGACGCCAAGACCAACCAGACCGTAGCCAAGGTCGTGCGCAAGGTATTCGGCACCCAGTTGTCGAACGAGAGCGAGAAAATCAGCACCAAGGACTTCAAGGCTGCGATCGATAAATTGAATGCCGATCTGGCGGCGTTTATTCGCTGATCAACGCATGACATGCAGGAGTTTCACTCGCGATGGTCGTTGGCGTAGACGCTGGCGGCCTGATGCCCGGCGGTGGCTCTGACTCCATCGCGAGCGTGCTCGCTCCTGCATCAACGCGGCATCAGGTAGAGCGCAACCTCAGTATCTGCGCGCCATCGAACGGGTCGGTGAGGTAATGTGCCTGCACGCCAAAGGTGTCGAGCAACCGTTGCGGCGTCAGCACCTCAAGCGGTTTGCCGAGCGCCACTAACCGGCCGTGATCAAGCACCGCCAGGCGATCACACGTCAGCGCCTGATTGAGGTCATGCAGTGCAATCAATGTGGTGACAGGCAATGATTGCACCTCGCGAAGAATCGCCAGTTGATGCTGGATATCCAGATGATTGGTTGGCTCATCCAACAACAAGATCTGCGGCCGTTGGGCGAGGGCTCGGGCGATGTGCACGCGTTGGCGCTCGCCACCCGACAGGCTGCGCCAGGTGCGCTTGCTCAGGTGCGCGGCATCCACGTCATGCAACGCCTGGCGGACAATGGCGTCATCTTCGCTCGACCATGGGCTCAACGCTGACAGCCACGGTGTACGCCCCAACGCCACCGCATCAAATACCCGAATGGCCTCGTCGGTATCCGCCTGTTGCTCGACCACTGCCAACTGCTGCGCGATGCTGCGTCGCGACAGCTCGCCCAAGCGCTGGCCACCCAGGCGCACTTCTCCGGTCGCCGGTGGACGCAAACCGGCGAGCAACTTCAGCAGCGTCGATTTGCCCGATCCATTCGGTCCGACAATGCCCAGGGTTTCGCCCAACCGGACCTCAAGATCAATGTCATTGAGCAGTTCGGCGTCCCGCACGCGAAAGCCCAGGCCAGAGCAGCTTAAGACACTCATCGAGCATTCCTCCGACCAATCAGAATCAGCGCAAACACCGGTGCGCCAACCAGTGCGGTAATCACACCGACCGGAATCACCTGACCCTTGATCAAGGTTCGCGATAACACATCCGCTGCAATCAGGAACAACGCACCGCCCAAGGCGCTGGCCGGTAACAGCCGCGAATGCCCGGTGCCCAGCATCAGCCGAGCCGCATGGGGAATCACCAGCCCGACGAAGCCGATGGAGCCGACAATCGACACCATCACCGCCGTCACCAGCGCTGCGCAACCAATGAGCACCAACTGCACGCGCCGTACCGCAATGCCCAATGACGCCGCCGAGTCGACGCCAAAGGTAAACGCATCCAGCGCACGCCGATGCCATAAACACACGACCAGGCCAGCGACGGCCACCGGTACCGCCAGCCACACCGACGGCCAGCGCACACCACTGAGATTGCCCAGCAACCAGAACAGAATGCCGCGCGCCTGCTCGGAACTGGCGGACTTGGTGATCAGGAATGCGGTCATTGCATTGAATAGTTGCGACCCGGCAATGCCCGCCAGGATAATCTGCCCGGTCCCCCCCGACGTACCGCTGACTCGCGCCAGCAACACCACCAGCGCAAAGGCGGTCATGGCGCCGACAAAGGCCCCCGCCGACAACGTCAGCAAACCCGCGCCGACACCCAGCAACGCTACCAGGACGGCACCCGTCGAAGCACCCGCGCTGATGCCCAGCAGATAAGGTTCCGCCAACGGATTGCGCAACAAGGATTGCAAGATGACTCCGCACGTCGCCAGCCCGGCGCCGCAAGCGGCGGCCACCAGCGCGCGGGTCAGGCGGTAGTTCCAGACGATGCCTTCATCGATGGGGTTCAGCGCATAACCCGCGCCCCACAGTTTATTGGCCAGCACCTGGAGCACCACGAGCGGGTCGATGGGCGTTTCACCAATGGCAACACCCGCCAGCACCGCCAGCGACAGCATCCCCAGCGCAAGCAGTGTACGTATCAAGGTTGCAGTCATTTCGGCAGATCGTAACCGTCGATGGCCGTGGCCAGTTGCTCGAGGCCGTCGAACATCCGAGCGCTGGCCTGCAGGGCCATGGCGTCGACGATGATGATGCGGTTGTGCTTCACCGCGTCCATGTTGCGGGTGACCGGATCGCTGCGCAGGAAGGCCAGTTTTTTCTCATGGTCATCCGCCGGGAAGCGGCGACGGTCCATGCGTGCGATCACCAGGAAAGTCGGGTTGGCCTTGGCGATGGTTTCCCAGCCCACGGTTGGCCATTCTTCATTGGAGTCCACCACGTTACGCACGCCCAGGGTGCTGAGCATGAAGTCCGGAATGCCCTTGTGCCCGGCCACAAACGGATCGACGTTCATGTCGGTGCTGGAAAACCACACCAGGGCACTGGCCTGTTTGCCACCTTTTTGCTGGACCTTGGCCACGGAGGCGGCCAGCTTGGCTTTAAGCTCGGTGACCCACTGCTCGCCACGGTCCTGCACGTCGAAAATCTGTGCCAGTTGCTCGATGCTCTTGTAAATGGTGTCAATGCGAAACGGCTCCAGGCGCGTGCCGTCGGCGCCTACCCGATTGTCCTTGCCCTCGCAGTCGGACGGGAGCAGATAGGTCGCGATCTTCAGTTCATGAAACTGTTCACGGGTGCCGACCGCGCCTTGTGGCCCGACCATCCATTCGAACTCCACGGTCACCAGTTCCGGACGCTTGCCGATCACGGCTTCAAAACTCGGCTCGTTGTTCGCCAGGCGTTCGACCTTGTCGTTTTGCGTCTTGTAAGCCGGCAGCACATCGTTGAACCACAGCGAAGTGGCGGCCACCTTGTTGCCCAGGCCCAAGGCATACAGCATCTCGGTGCCAGCCTGTCCAATCGTCACGGCGCGGGTTGGCGCGTGAGCAAAGGTGAGGGGAGTGCCGCAGTTGTCGATGGTCAGCGGGTACTGCGTCGGGGCGGCTTGTGCGAAGGCGCACAGGCCAAGGCTGGTGAACAGCGCAGTAAGGCGGGGCAACAGCATGGGGCAATCTCCATTTGAACCGTACTTGAAACGGGCGCGGTACGGGTCTGGAAACACACCATCGAACGCTGCTGTAAAAGCAGGGCAAGGCCGCTCGGCACGGATGTCCTCCCCGGACACCCCGCCGGTTAGTGATTTGTCTGGCCGGCAGGTCTCCTGACTGATGCGTCGTCGCCACGCTCCAGCCTTCCCGGATCAGGTCCAGTGACTATCGAGGAGCAGGCTCAGCACCTACAGTTGCGGGGGCAGTTTCGATTGACGCCCGTTGCGGCGTTTCGAATTCCCTATTAGTCCCGTTCGGGAACCGGCGGCGTATGGTAGTCGATCAGGCCGCCGAGGGGGAACGTGGTTTTTTTCACCTTGTACGCCGTGAACTTTTAACGGGTCAGCACCCGTCCAAGTTCCAAATACACCGACACAGGGACCGATCATGACCATGACCTTCTTCATCTTCCTCCTGGCCTGCGCGGCGGCCGCCAGCACCGGTGTGCTGTTCAAGCCGGGCGAGTGGTACCACTCGCTGGTCAAGCCAGGCTTCACGCCGCCCAACTGGTTGTTCCCGGTTGCCTGGACGATCATCTACCTGCTGCTCGCCTGGGCCGGCTACCGCTTGAGCCTGATCCCCGGCAGCCAGATCGTGTTGGCACTCTGGGCCGCGCAAATCGCGCTCAACACCTTGTGGACGCCGGTATTCTTCGGCGCGCATCACGTGTTGGCGGGGATGGTGATTCTGGTGGTGTTGTGGCTGGTGGTCGCGGCCATGGTCGTCATGGCCCTGCGCCTGGACCTGATTACCGGTTTGATCCTGTTTCCCTACCTCGCCTGGCTCTGCGTCGCCGCCGCGCTGAACTTCTCCATTCTGCGTAACAACCCTCGATAGTTTGTTACGCGGTGTAAGAACAGAAGTGCCCGGGACGTGATTTATCCGCGTCCCGGGCAAAAATTATCATCGCGTTCCAGTTCGCAGGCGGTGCGCCGCGACAGCTTTCAGGGAACGCACACATGAAAACCATCGGCTTACGCCACGCTCTCCACGCCTTGCTTCTCGCCGCGACGACCACCACCCTCTGCGCTCCCGCGAACGCCGAGGCGCTGGACAACAAGCAATTTTCGTCAATGCGCAGCGAAGATGTGCAATGGCAGGGTTTTCCCGCGTTCCCCGACGGCGCCAAACTGGCGGTGATCGTTGGCAACCCGAGTCAGTCGGGGCCTTATGTGGTCAGGGTCAAAGTACCGAACGGCTTGAAACTGATGCCGCATACCCACCCGGAAGATCGCATCTATACCGTCATTTCCGGCGTGTTCTATATCGGCCAGGGCAGCACCTTCGACGCCGACAAACTTGTGGCCTACGGGCCGGGCAGTGTGGTCGTGCTGCCGGCGAACACGCCGCACTTCCACTGGGCGAAGTCCGGTGAGTATGTGTCGCAGGTGTATGGGATCGGGCCTCTGGGGCTCAAGTACATCAATGACGCGGATGACCCGCGTCACGACAAGTAGCCCATTGGTGTGTCAGCTGAGCAACGAAAACCGCAGACGCGGCAGTTTAAAGGCCGTCACGCTGGATGGGGTGGACTCGCGACGTTGATCGACGATCATCTGGCCGATTTCCAAGCCCAGCTCTGCAGCATCCTCACGGGTCACGAACCTCAGCGCCGGCGTCTCGCGCGCCTCCCGGATTTCCTGGCCGTCGTACCAGACCGAAACGGTCGTGGTGTGATGGCTCTGCAGGCTTTGGGCCTCGCGGGGTTCCACTTTGATGGGGCCAAACGTTTCGACGAGGATTTCGTAGCCCAGGTAAGTCGCTTGTTTGATTACGGCTGAAGGTTGTGCGGTCATTGCTGCTTTCCATAGCTCTACATCGGACAATGGAAGGCAAAATACTCGAAAATTGGCGCAATGCCAAACTGATATCATGACAAAATGATTACAGTCAATAACCGAGGAAATTGCTGGGTTTCAGGGGAGGGCGGGCTGACCGGTATCCGCATGGAGTGAACCGGCCCGTGGTACGCGCGCCACCCTGAGGCTCGCGGAAGGCTTGGCGCTTTGGAAATATCGGGCGCCCGATGGTCAGTACCGGTAACCCACATTAATCATGGCCGCAGCGCCACCCAGGATTACCAGCTCGGCACCGACCGGCCCGTAAAACGTGCCAATCGCCGGAACAAGTACCGGTGCAACGCCGTAGCGATTGAGTGGAATCCGGTCCTTGTATTTGCCTTTGTAGCCATGAACCAGACCGCCACTGAGCTTGGCGTACACCGGATACTCGTCAGCCACCCAACGATGCCCGTAATAACCGTAGTACGAGCGCTGGTCGAAGGAGTTGAGAAACGTCGCGCCTCCCCAAAGCGAGCCGTCTTCACGATTGCGTTCTACGCCGATCAGCTTTTGGCGGTTGTTGTGATCAGGATCGGGTTTCCAGTGTTTGGTGTAGGCGCTTGTCTGGAAGTACCAGAACTCTCCATCCATGGCGAGGGCACATGGGCTGATCAGGAGTGCGCCCAGGGTGAGCAGTAGAGGTTTCATCGATCACCATTTTTTCGGCAGCAGGCGGGAATGCCGAACAAGCGTGCCATCGAAAACGGTGACCATCCGGTCGTTTGGTTTGCCGGACGTTTCGTTCGAAATGATTGGTCACACGCTGTTTTATTTCGAGAACCTTTTTGCACCCGCGACACACACAATGACCGCCAACGTCACTGCAATCATGCCAACGCTCACGTGTTCATGCAGTAGCCCGGCCGCCAGGGCCAGACCGAAAAAAGGTTGCAGTAATTGCAGCTGGCCCACGGCAGCGATGCCACCTTGGGCCAACCCGCGATACCAGAATACAAATCCGATCAACATGCTGAACAGTGACACATAACCCAGGCTGAACCACGCCGAAAGGCTGACACCGGTGAAGGAAGCGGGTGCACGCCACACGCTTAGTAACACCATGGCCGGCAACGCCAGCACCAGGGCCCAGGAAATCACCTGCCAACCACCCAGCGTGCGTGACAGTTTTGCGCCCTCGGCGTAGCCCAGGCCGCAGGCGAGGACGGCCAATAACATGCAGAGGTCGCCGGTGGGGTTGGCGCTCAGGCCTTGGGAAAGGGCGAAGCCGGAAACGAGCATGCTGCCCAATATCGAGAACAGCCAGAACGCCGGGCGTGGCCGTTCGCCTGTGCGAATGACGCCGAAAAGAGCGGTGGCCAGCGGCAGCAGGCCAATGAAGACAATGGAGTGCGCCGAGGTAACGTATTGCAGGGCCAGGGCGGTCAGCAGCGGGAAGCCGACCACCACGCCGAGCGCGACAATCAGCAGCGGTAGAAGTTGATGGCGCGTTGGGCGTTGTTGCTTGAGCAAGGTCAGCAGGCCCAGGGCGAGCAAGCCGGCGATAGTGGCGCGCATGACCGTGAGAAAAACCGGGTCAAACTCCAGCACGGCGACCCGGGTAGCGGGCAGGGAGCCGCTGAAAATGAGCACGCCAATAAAGCCGTTCAGCCATCCACTGGCTGATTTCTCGCGGGGCTGGGTGCTGAGGTGTGTGGCTCTTTCCATGGCGTTCGCTCGGAGGTGATTGGGTGGCAGGTGCCGTGGGTGCATCGTGGGCCGCGCCGCGCAGACAATCAAAAAATTGTCATGGATACACCGGCACGTCGTAGTGATCGTTCCTCGACGCGACCCCCCCTGCGCATACCGATACATCGCCGTGTGCGCCTGGCGGAGGGGCATCTTTGGGACTGCAGCTGAGGTAGAGGCTGGACAGCGCCTGGCCAGAGCGAGTATCAAGACAATCTGCCAATTGTCCTGGATGTCCGCCGATGCCTCGCTTGCGCTACAAGTCACTGGTCGACACCTACGCCGCCGACATTCGTTCGGGACGCCTGCCGCCGGGCACGCGTCTGCCGCCGCATCGCCAGTTGGCCGCCGAACACGGCCTGGCGCTGGTGACCGCCAGCAGGGTGTATGCCGAGCTGGAGGCCATGGGACTGGTCAGTGGCGAGACCGGTCGCGGCACCTTTGTGCGGGAGATGTCACTGCCCATGGGGCAGGGGGTGAGCCAACACGTAGTGGCCGTGGGGATGGCCGATCTCAACTTCAACTATCCGTCGCTGCCGGGACAGGCGGATCTATTGCGCGTGGCGTTGCGCCAGTTGGCATTGTCCGGGGACCTGGAAGCCCATCTGCGTTATCAACCCCATGGCGGTCGCTTGCATGAGCGCGCATCGATCGCCCGGCACCTGGTCTCACGAGGGGTAAGCGTAGAGGCCGAGCAAGTGTTGATCGTCAGCGGCGCCCAGCATGGCCTGGCGGTGACGATGATGGCGCTGCTCAAACCAGGGGATGTGATTGCGGCGGATGCAGTGACCTACACCGGGTTCAAGGTGCTGGCGCAGTCACTGCATCTGGAGATTGTGCCGATACCGGTGACGGACAATGGGCCGGATCTTCAGGCACTTGAGGTGTTGTGCCGCAAGCGCTCGGTGCGGGCGGTGTACACGATGCCGACCCTGCACAACCCTTGCGGTTGGGTGATGGATCTGGCGTGGCGCAATCGGTTGGTGGCGATTGCGCGGCAGAATGATCTCTTGATTATCGAAGACGCGGCCTATGCGTTTCTGGTGGAGGATGCGCCTTCACCGGTCTCACAACTGGCGCCGGAGCGGACGGTGTATGTATCGGGGTTTTCCAAGAATGTTGCCACCGGGTTGCGGGTGGGCTTTGTCGCGGCGCCGTTGGAACAGGTGCCGGCGTTAGAGCGAGCGATACGGGCGACGACCTGGAACACGCCCGGGGTGATGACAGCCATTGCCTGCGGATGGATTGACGATGGCACCGTCGCTCAACTGGAAGCGCAAAAACGTGCGGATGCGCAGGCTCGGCAGGCATTGGCCGCCGAATTATTGAGCGGTTTGCGCTGCATGACGCATCCATCCTCGTACTTTCTGTGGCTGCCGCTGGGCGAGGATGCTCGGGCGGATCAAATTGCGGTGGAGCTGATGCATCAGCAGGTCGCTGTGTCCACGGCCGAGCCGTTTGCCACCTCGGTACACGTGCCCCACGCGATTCGGCTGGCTCTGGGGTCGGTGGACCTGGATTCGTTGCGCGATGCGTTGATCAAGGTCAAGCGGATAGTCGGCGCGTATTGCTGACACAAACAGCCCCTGTAGGAGCGGGCTTGCCCACGATGGCGGTGTATCAGCCAACACAGATGTCGTCTGGTTTATCGCATCGCGGGCAAGCCCCCTCCTACAGGGGGCAATTTTCTTCAATACGCCAACCCTACCGCTCTTTATCTTCAAGCCTCTGGTTCAACTGAAGAGAAGAAGACAACCATGAGTCTGATCATGTCGATGGCCGCATTTGCCCTGGTGGCCTCCATCACGCCCGGCCCGGTGAACATCGTGGCGCTTAGTTCCGGGGCGCAGTTTGGCTTTCGCGCCAGCCAGCGGCATGTGGCCGGGGCGACATTGGGGTTTGTGTTGTTGCTGGTGTTGATGGGTTTGGGTTTGCATGAAGTGCTGGAGCAATGGCCGCAGTTGACGCGGATCGTGCAACTGGCCGGCGTGGGGTTTCTGTTGTTCATGGCCTGGAAACTGGCCGCCGACAGCGGCCAACTCGATGCGAAGGATTCGACGCGGGCGCCGTCGATGGTGTATGGCGCGGTGATGCAATGGCTCAACCCCAAGGCCTGGCTGGCCTGCGTCGCGGGTATGGGCGCGTTTGTCGCCGATGGTGAAGCACGGCTGATCTGGCAATTCGCGGCGGTGTATTTGGTGATCTGCTACCTGTCCGTCGGCTGCTGGGCCTACGCCGGGACTTTCTTGCGTGGCTACCTGAATAATCCCAAAGGCATGCGTCTGTTCAATCGTGCCATGGCAGGGTTGCTGGCCTTGAGCGCGGTATACCTGCTGTTGCCCTAAGCGTCGCGATATTGGCCTGGTGTCGCCGCCAGATGCTGTTTGAACGCCCGCTGAAAATGCGCCTGATCGGCAAACCCGGCTTCCAGCGCCACATCGGCAATCAGCCGGCCGCTGCGCAGGCGCTCGCGGGCGAACTGAATGCGCCGATTGACCAAAAAGGCATGGGGTGTCATGCCGTAATGCTGCTTGAAGGCGCGTATCAGGTAGGACGGCGACAACTGCGCTGCGTCGCAAATGTCCTCGAGCTTGAGCATCCGCGTGCAGTTATCTCGGATGAAGTCCGCCGCACGTTCCAACTTGAAATTTGGCTCGCGCAACGATTGTTCGCCCGGGTTGAGGCGCTGCTGCACCTCGGTGAAAAACTCGACGATCGCGGACTGTTTGCCCAGTACTTCGCACTCGCTGTCGATGAGCGTGGCGTGCAGCGCCTCAAGGCCGTGAAACAGGCCAATGTCCTGCGTGTGGGTGGCCGCAAAACGTCGAAATTCCAGGTCCTGACCAAACCCAAGCTGATGCTGCAAATCGGTCAGCCACGCCGTTTCGACGTAGAGCATCAAATAGGACCAGGGCTGGTCATCGATCGGGTTGCAGGCATGCACATCGCCTGGATTCATCAACACTACGGTACCGGCGCTGACCTCGAACGACGCTTGCTCATGGAGGTAAGTACTGCGGCCGGCCGTGATTGCGCCGATGGAAAAGTGTTCGTGGGAATGCCGGCTGTAGCAAACCTCGCGGCCGTCGGCGATGGAGCGGGCTTCGATGAAGGGCAGGGCGTCGTCGCGCCAGAAGCGTGGGGCCTTGTCGGTATTTTTGGCGGTGGACTTCATCGTTGCTTCCTCGGCATATCCGAAGAGCAGTGTATGCGCTGCGTCATCAGAAAACACAGCGTGGTACTCCGAGGGTCGTTTATGGATGTAATGCGGGTTGTTGTCATTAAGACTTGAATCCGCGTCATGTTGACCAGTTTCCTGTGCGGTCAATTTGACCATTTGCGGATTAAGCTATTGATTTTATTGACGATGCGATTTGGCACGAATGGTGAAATAACCCACGTACAACTGGTCTGAGTCAGGAGTACGAAAAATGTTCGCCTATTTCAACGATCCACATAAAGTCCTCCACCTGTCGAGTGAAGTCCTGATCGCGGGGCTTGCGATGCTGCTGGTTGGCATCTATGGCGCTTACCTCTATACCGGACACCTGTCGATCGTCGTCCAGGTCGCGATGCACGCCATGACCATCGTAGGCCCGACGCTGATCAAGATCGGCTACGTCATGCGCCTGCTGTCGCAACACCGTTTGGGCAAAGGGGTGATCAGCAAAATCACTGCGTAATCCCGGAAGCTGCCTACCCCGTAGGAACGAGCGTGCTGGTGGTAAATTTCTTGAGATCTGCCTACATGGATTGAGCTGCTGCCGACGCGATTGGAAGACGTGCCTGATAGAACACGCAGAAATGGTGAAGCCGTAGAGCTGTTACCTTGGTCGTTCATCCAGTCTCGGACACTAGCCATGTCAAATCCAATGACGTTACCTCAGCTTCAGAGTGTTATTTTTAGCACTTCTAAAAGCACTCTTGGGAACACCCTTATGCCACATATCGTGCTTTCGCATGTTGTAGCGAGCATTTCGGAGCTGAAGAAAAACCCGATGGGCACTGTCGCCGCCGGGCGGGGGCAGCCGGTCGCGATCCTCAACCGCAACGAACCTGCCTTTTACTGCGTCCCGGCCAAAGAATATGAAAACTTGATGAATCGGTTAGACGATCTTGAGTTGGTCGCCTTATGCAAGGAACGAGAGAACGATCCCACCCTCCGGATTTCGATTGATGACCTATGACTTGGCGTTCTCTGAGAAGGCCTGGAAAGAATAAGTGTATAAGGAGGCAAGCGATCGTTCAGTTCGAGACGAAAACTAAATGCCGCCTTTGCTGGCAATCCACGCTTTCGCCAGTTCGATAAAGGCTCGCAGTTTCGGCTGAGTTTGCGTGCGGCTGGGAAAGTACAGGTACAGTGCAGAACTCAGCGGCACGAACGGTTGCAACACGCGCTCGAGTCGGCCGTCCGCCAATTCTGCCGCGATCTCCAGGTCGCAGGCATAGATCAGTCCGCAACCACTGCGTGCTGCCGATACCAATAGTTGTCGATCATTGACGATAATGCCCCCTTCGACACCCACCGTGAAGTCACGCCCCTCCCGGCGGAATTCCCAGCGGTGTGCATTGCCTGACGTCGAGAAGCGAAAACCGATGCATTCATGGTCAGTGAGGGCTTCGGGGCTCTCCGGCCTCCCGACCTTGGCGAAGTACTCCGGGGAACCGACCACCGACCATTGCAGATCAGGGGTCAGGCGCACGGCGATCATGTCTTTTTCGATGGATTCGCCCAGCCTGATCCCGGCATCAAAGCCACCCGACATCAAGTCCACCGTGGCGTCATCCAAAGAGATGTCGAGGGTCACTTGCGGGCAAGCCTCTCGAAACAGCGGAATGAGCGGCTCGATCAGTAACGCCCCTGACAACCTTGGCGCAGTGATGCGAAGCGTGCCCATGGGCTGGTCGCGATAACCGCTGAGCATCGCCATTGCTTCGTCAATTTCACTGGCCGCTGGGCGTAGCCGGGCGAACAGGCTGACGCCGGCCTCGGTCAACGCCACCCGCCGGGTGGTGCGTTGGAACAACAGCACGCCGGTGCGCCGCTCCAGCAGCTTGATCGCGTGGCTGACCGCCGTCGGTGTTACCGCCAGGCGGGTGGCCGCGAGGGTGAAACTCTTGTGTTCAGCCACCGCGAGAAACTCGGTCAAGCCATCGAACGGATCATGGTTCATTGCGGGGCGCCATTATGAAAGAGCGTTTCATAGTGCTTGTAACATAATGGCGTTTTTCCGGGCAATCATCCTGCGTACCTTGTGCCTACCCCAACGCAAACAAGGAAACACGATCATGACCGCTTCCAATACGTTTAACCGCATCTGGCTTATCACAGGCGCTTCCCGTGGCATTGGCGCGAAGATCGCGGCCGCGGCCCTGGCCAATGGTGACGCAGTGGTCGCCACCGCCCGCGGCGCGTCCAGCATCACTCAGCGTTTTGGCCAACAGCCCGGCTTGCTTGCTGCCAGCCTTGATGTGACCAATGAAGCCCAGGGCATCGCCGTGGCCCAGCAGGCCATTGAGCACTTCGGGCGCATCGATGTGCTGGTCAACAATGCCGGCTTCGGTGTGCTCGGAGCAGTGGAAGAAGCCTCCGCCGATGAAGTGCGTCGCGTGTTCGAGACCAACGTCTTCGGTCTGCTTAATATTACCCGCGCCGTCCTGCCGCACATGCGCGCCGCACGCAGCGGCCATGTCATTAACCTGTCGTCGGTGGGAGGCTACCAATCGGGAGCGGGTTTTGGTGTCTACTGCTCGACCAAGTTTGCGGTCGAAGGCCTGACCGAGGCCCTTTACGCTGAATTGGCACCGCTGGGCATCAAGGTGACCGTGGTCGAACCAGGCTATTTCCGTACTGAATTCCTGGAAGGCAACTCGCTGGTGGAATCGCCGTCGACGATTGCCGATTACGACAGCACCGCTGGCGAAGTGCGTCGGATGGCCAAGAGCGTGAGCCTGAACCAGCCGGGAGACCCGGACAAACTGGCCCAGATCATGATCACCCTGGTGCAGGCGCCGAACGCGCCGCTGCGGCTGCCTCTGGGTAGTGACTGCGTGGCGGCCATCGAAGAGAAAAACAGCTTTGTTGCGGGCGAGTTGCAGGCCTGGCGTGAGGTGTCGGTGTCCACTGATTTCTAAGGCCAGACCCAGCCCCCTGTAGGAGCGAGCTTGCTCGCGATGCGATATGACAGACACGGACAAGGTGACTGACACACCGCATCGCGAGCAAGCTCGCTTCTACAGGTCATGAGCCCCTCCAAAAGACCTTCGGTCCGTTACCGGGGAGTCATACCGACTACGTGCCACTCTAAAGAACATACCCACTACTGGAGTATGTAATGCTGATTTCCGGCAAACCGCTTAAACACGGTGCCAGCGCATCACTGTCGTTGTCGCCGCAACAGATCCGCACCACCCTGCGGGACCTGGCCCGCACGGCCGAGCAGCAAGTGATGGGCGTAACCATGGCAAGCATGGACGAGCTGACGTTGCTCTCCAACCGTCACGGTTTCACCGCACTCGCGCAACTCGGTCTGGACGCCTGCCAACACCTCGAAATTCCAGCCACGCTGGTGTGCTTCGATCTGGACAACTTCAAGCACATCAACTATTTGTACGGCCGCGCCGAGGGTGATGATGCGCTGAAGACCTTTGCCGACGTGTTGCGAATCGCCTTTCGTGAAAGTGACGTGATCGGGCGGTTGGGTGATGATGAGTTCGTGGCCCTGTTGACCGGTGCAAGCGCCGTAGACCTGGGCGCGATCAGGGGACGCCTCGAGGAGATCCTCGATGAGCGCAACGCGACGATGCGACGCGGTTATGCCATCAGATTCAGCATGGGCCAGGTGGAATATGACCCCGGGCGACATGGCGCGGTGGAGGCGATGTTGCTTGAGGTCGAGAGTTGTTTATTGACGTAGGGTGAGGCGCTTCCCCGGGTGTCATCTATTTGGCAAACAACTGCCCAATATCCTTGAATGCCTTGAATTCCAGGGCATTGCCGCAAGGGTCGAACAGGAACATGGTCGCCTGTTCTCCAACCAGCCCCTTGAAACGAATCCCCGGTTCGATCACAAACCGAGTTTCACGCGCCTTCAGTCGCTCGGCCAGCGCGTCCCACTCGGCCATTCCCAATACCACGCCAAAATGCGGCACCGGCACGTCGTGCCCATCGACGGCGTTGGTGTGTGCGGCGTCCTGTGAGGCGTTCTTCGGCGCCAGGTGGATTACCAATTGATGGCCGAAAAAGTTGAAGTCGACCCAGTGATCACTGGAACGACCTTCTTCAAGGCCAAACACCTCGCCGTAGAAGGTCCGGGCGGCTTGCAGGTCGTAAACCGGGATAGCCAGGTGGAAAGGGGACAATTGCATGGTCGAGTCTCGCAGGCGATGGGGTCAGTGCGGTTGAGTTTAGCGCTGTGCTTTTTGATTGAAAGACGATAGTTTTTGCGTCGAGCTCAAATTATTTCGATCAATCGGGGGCATTATGCTGCGAGAGCTGAAGACGTTCATCGCGGTGGCGCGCTACGGTACGTTCGCGGCGGCAGGCATGCACATTGGACTGACGCAGTCGGCGGTCAGCGCCCAGATGCGTAACTTGGAGCAGGCGCTGGGCATTCGGCTATTCGACCGCACTGGACGGCAGGCCATTCTCAACGCGGCGGGGCAACGGGCATTGCCGATGGCCAGGGAAATGCTGGACACCTTCAGCCGCATGGCGGTCACCGAAGATGTCAGCGAGTACCGAGGCGAGCTGAAAATCGGCGCGGTCGCCACGGCCCAGACCGGTTTGCTGCCCCAGGCGTTGCTGCGCCTGCGCCAACAGGCACCGCTGCTGGAACCGAAACTCGTCCCTGGCGTTTCGCTCAATTTGCTGAGCCAGGTGGACACTGGCGAAGTGGACCTGGCGATCCTGATCAAGCCGCCATTCGACCTTCCCAAGGAATTGTCGGCCCAGGTCATCCGCCGCGAGCCGTTCGTGCTGATCGTCCCGCTCACACTGGAAGGTGATGATGCCGTGCAATTGCTGACTGAGCATCCGCATGTCCGCTACGACCGCAATTCCTTCGGCGGGCGTTTGGTGACGCGGTTCCTGCGTGAGCAGCAAATTGACGTGCAGGTGGCGCTGGAGCTGGACGAACTGGAGGCCATCGTGAAAATGGTCGAATGCGGGCTGGGAATTTCACTGCTGCCCGAGGCCGGGTTGTGGCTGGAATATGGGGCGAGGGTCAGGGTCATCCGCTTGGGTGAATTGACCTTCTACCGCGACATCGTCCTGCTGCAGCGCTACAGCCAGAGGCAGCAGCCGATTCAGCAGTTGTTTGCCGACTGCTTGATGGCATTGCCCCTGTAGGAGCGAGCATGCTCGCGATGGATTCAAGAGCACCGAGGGGTATCAGACCACCCGCGTCATCGTTGACGACCATCGCGACGGTTCGACGCCTCGACATGCTCGCTCCTACAGGTTGGGGGGGCGTAGAGGCACAAAAAAACCCGCCATCAGGCGGGTTTTTTATCAGGCAAACCGAAGATTACTCTTCGATGCTGCCCATGGCGGTGGTGTTGAAGCCACCGTCCACGTACATGATTTCACCGCTGATGCCGGACGCCAGGTCCGAGCACAGGAAGGCGCCGGCGTTGCCGACCTCTTCGATGGTGACGTTACGACGCAGCGGGGTTTGCGCTTCGTTGGCCGCCAGCATCTTGCGGAAGTTCTTGATGCCGGAAGCGGCGAGGGTACGGATCGGGCCGGCCGATACGCAGTTGACGCGGGTGCCGTCCGGGCCCAGGGAGCCGGCCAGGTAACGTACGCCAGCTTCCAGGGAAGCCTTGGCCATGCCCATGACGTTGTAGTTAGGCATGGTGCGCTCAGCGCCCAGGTACGACAGGGTCAGCAGGCTGCCATTGCGGCCTTTCATCATTTCGCGACCGGCCTTGGCCAGGGCGACGAAGCTGTAGGCGCTGATGTCGTGGGCAATGCGGAAACCTTCACGGGTGGTGGCTTCGGTGAAGTCGCCGTCCAGTTGATCGCCCGGTGCGAAGCCCACGGAGTGCACGATGCAGTCCAGACCGTCCCACTTCTTGCTCAGTGCTTCGAAGACCTTGGCGATCTCTTCGTCGCTGGCCACGTCGCACGGGAAGCACAGCTCAGGGTTCGAGCCCCAGCCTTGAGCGAATTCTTCAACACGACCCTTGAGTTTGTCGTTCTGATAAGTGAAGGCAAGCTCAGCGCCCTCGCGATGCATGGCGGCGGCGATGCCGGATGCGATGGACAGCTTGCTGGCGACACCGACGATCAGTACGCGCTTACCGGCGAGAAAACCCATGTGTTGCTCCTCTTTCAGGTTATTGCGCAGTGGCTGGAGCCAGGAAAGCGGCTTCCAGCAACTGCTGTGTATACGGATGTTGGGGGGCGGCAAAGATACTTTGCGCGTCTCCCTGTTCGACCACTTGGCCATGCTTGACCACCATCAGTTGGTGGCTCAGCGCCTTGACGACAGCCAGGTCATGGCTGATAAACAGATACGTCAGGTTGTACTTGCTCTGCAGTGAACGCAAAAGCTCCACCACTTGACGCTGCACTGTCCGGTCGAGTGCCGAAGTCGGCTCGTCCAGCAGGATCAGCGCCGGTTTCAACACCAGTGCCCGGGCGATGGCGATACGCTGCCGTTGCCCTCCGGAAAATTCGTGGGGGTAGCGGTTCCGGGTGTCCGGGTCCAGGCCTACCTCCTTCAATGCCGCGATTATCGCTTGTTCCTGTTCCGCTTCGGTGCCGATCTTGTGGATCCGCAGGCCTTCGCCGACGATCTGGCTCACGCACATCCGTGGGCTCAGGCTGCCGAACGGGTCCTGAAACACCACCTGCATCTCGCGCCGCAGTGGCCGAACCTGTTGTTGCGTCAAACAGTCTAGCTGCTTGCCTTCAAAACGGATCGCACCCTGGCTGGCGATCAACCGCAAAATCGCCAGGCCCAGCGTGGATTTGCCGGAACCGCTCTCGCCGACAATGCCCAGCGTCTGCCCCTGGGGCAGGCTGAAATTGATTCCGTCCACTGCCTTGATGTGGTCGACGGTCTTTTTCAGCAGGCCTTTCTTGATCGGGAACCACACCTTCAGGTCCTCGACCTGCAGCAAGGGCGGGCCAATTACGTTGGTCGCAGGCTTGCCGCTGGGCTCCGCTGCCAGCAGCTCCCGAGTGTACGGATGCTGCGGCGAACGGAACAACTCTTCGCACGATGCCTGTTCGACGATGCAACCGCGCTGCATGACACATACGCGATGCGCAATTCTTCGCACAAGGTTCAAATCGTGACTGATCAGTAACAATGCCATGCCCAGACGAGCCTGCAATTCCTTGAGCAATTCAAGGATTTTCAGTTGCACGGTGACGTCCAGCGCGGTGGTCGGCTCGTCCGCGATCAACAGCTCTGGTTCGTTGGCCAGGGCCATCGCGATCATTACCCGTTGACGCTGGCCGCCGGACAATTCATGGGGCAGGGCCTTGAGGCGCTTTTCAGGCTCTGGAATGCCGACCATCTCCAGCAGTTCAAGGGTACGTTTGGTGGCGACCTTGCCGACCAGGCCTTTATGGATGCCCAGCACTTCGTTGATCTGCTTTTCAATCGAGTGCAGCGGGTTGAGCGAGGTCATCGGCTCCTGGAAGATCATCGCGATCCGGTTGCCCCGAATGTGACGGATGGTCTTGTCTTTCTGGTCGAGCAGGTTCTTTCCGGCGTATTCGATGGTGCCGGACGGGTGCCGGGCCAGCGGGTAGGGCAACAGGCGCAGGATTGAATGGGCGGTGACTGATTTGCCGGAACCGCTTTCACCCACCAGCGCCAGGGTTTCGCCACGCTTGATATCGAAGCTGATGCCTTCCACGACGCGCTGACAGTGTTCGCCGACGACAAATTCGACGGCGAGGTCGCGCACTTCGATCAGATTGTCCTGATTCATTTCACTTCCTCGGGTCGAAGGCATCGCGAGCGGACTCGCCGATGAACACCAACAGGCTCAACATAAGTGCCAGCACGGCAAACGCACTCATGCCCAGCCACGGCGCCTGAAGGTTGGATTTGCCCTGTGCCACCAGCTCACCCAACGACGGTGCGCCAGGTGGCAGGCCGAAACCCAGGAAGTCCAGCGCCGTCAGGGTGCCGATTGCGCCGGTGAGGATGAAGGGCATGAAGGTCATGGTCGATACCATGGCATTGGGCAGGATATGGCGGAACATGATCGCACCATTCTGCATGCCCAACGCCCGAGCGGCTCGCACGTATTCCAGGTTACGCCCACGCAGGAACTCGGCGCGGACCACGTCCACCAGGCTCATCCACGAAAACAGCAGCATGATGCCCAGCAGCCACCAAAAGTTCGGCTGTACGAAACTGGCCAGGATGATCAGTAGATAAAGGACCGGCAAGCCTGACCATATTTCCAGGAAACGCTGCCCCGCCAGGTCGACCCAACCGCCATAAAAACCCTGCAACGCGCCGGCAATCACGCCGATGATCGAGCTGAGCACGGTGAGGGTCAGGGCGAACAATACGGAGATGCGGAAGCCGTAGATCACCCGTGCCAGCACGTCGCGGCCCTGGTCGTCGGTGCCCAGCAGGTTGTCCGCCGAGGGCGGTGCGGGCGCCGGGACTTTCAGGTCGTAATTGATGCTCTGGTAGCTGTAGGGAATCGGCGCCCACAGTACCCAGGCGTCCTTGGCCTTGAGCAGTTCGCGGATGTACGGGCTCTTGTAGTTGGCCTCCAGCGGGAATTCGCCACCGAAAGTGGTTTCCGGGTAGCGCTTGAGCGCCGGGAAATACCAGTTGTTGTCGTAGTGCACCACCAGCGGTTTGTCGTTGGCGATCAGTTCGGCGCCGAGGCTCAGGCCAAACAGCACCAGGAACAGCCACAGCGACCACCAGCCACGCTTGTTGGCCTTGAACAGTTCGAAACGTCGGCGATTGAGAGGGGACAGGTTCATCTCAATGCTCCCGGCTTTCGAAATCGATACGCGGATCGACGAAGGAATAGGTCAGGTCGCCGATCAGTTTCACCAGCAAGCCCAGCAAGGTGAAGATGAACAGCGTACCGAACACCACCGGGTAATCGCGGTTGATCGCCGCTTCAAAACTCATCAGGCCCAGGCCATCGAGGGAAAAGATCACTTCCACCAGCAGGGAGCCGGTGAAGAAAATCCCGATGAAGGCCGACGGGAAGCCAGCGATCACCAGCAGCATGGCGTTGCGGAACACGTGGCCGTAGAGCACGCGGTTTTTGTTAGGCCCTTGGCCTTGGCGGTGATCACGTACTGCTTGTTGATCTCGTCCAGGAAGCTGTTCTTGGTCAGCAGGGTCATGGTCGCGAAGTTACCGATCACCAGCGCGGTCACGGGCAGCGCCAGGTGCCAGAAGTAGTCGAGGATCTTGCCACCCATGCTCAGCTCGTCGAAGTTGTTCGAGGTCAGGCCGCGTAGTGGGAACCAGTCGAGGTAGCTGCCGCCGGCGAATACCACGATGAGCAGGATGGCGAACAGGAAGGAGGGGATCGCATAGCCGACGATGATCGCCGAGCTGGTCCAGACGTCGAAGTGGCTGCCGTGTCGCGTGGCCTTGGCGATCCCCAGCGGTATCGACACCAGGTACATGATCAGGGTGCTCCACAAGCCGAGGGAGATGGACACCGGCATTTTTTCCTTGATCAGGTCGATGACCTTGGCGTCTCGGAAGAAGCTGTCGCCGAAGTCCAGGCTGGCGTAGTTCTTGATCATGATCCACAGACGTTCCGGCGCCGACTTGTCGAAGCCGTACATGTGCTCGATTTCCTTGACCAGCGCCGGGTCCAGGCCCTGCGCGCCGCGGTACGAGGAACCCGCTACCGAGACTTCGGCACCGCCGCCGGCAATGCGGCTGGTGGCGCCTTCGAAGCCTTCGAGCTTGGCGATCATCTGCTCGACCGGCCCGCCGGGAGCTGCCTGGATGATCACGAAGTTGATCAGCAGGATGCCGAACAGCGTCGGGATGATCAGCAGAAGTCGCCGAAAAATATACGCCAGCATCTATTACTCCGTGCCCGCAGGGTCGGCTTGCAGTTTGGTTTCGACTTCGATGGCCGGTGCAACGTTTGGCTTGATCCACCACGTGGCGATGCCAATGTCGTACTTGGGCGAGGTTTTCGGGTGACCGATGTGGTTCCAGTAGGCCACGCGCCAGGTCTTGATGTGCCAGTTGGGGATCACGTAATAACCCCATTGCAGCACGCGGTCCAGTGCGCGGGCGTGGGCCACCAGGCTTTTACGCGAGTCGGCGTTGATCAACTGCTCCACCAGTTGATCAACCACCGGGTCCTTGAGCCCCATGGAGTTGCGGCTGCCAGGCCGGTCGGCGGCCTCGGTCTTCCAGAACTCGCGTTGTTCGTTCCCCGGTGAATTGGATTGCGGGAAGCTGCCGACAATCATGTCGAAGTCTCGCGAGCGCACGCGATTGACGTATTGAGAGACGTCCACGCGGCGGATCACCAGGTCAATGCCCAGGTCGGCCAGGTTGCGCTTGAAGGGCAGCAGCACCCGTTCGAACTCGGTTTGCGCGAGGAGAAACTCGATGGTCACCGGCTTACCGTTGGCGTCGACCATCTTGTCGTCGACGATGCGCCAGCCGGCTTCCTGCAACAGTTGGTACGCCTTGCGTTGCTGTGTGCGGATCATGCCGCTGCCGTCGGTGACCGGGTTCTCGAAGGCTTCGGTGAACACCTGTTCGGGGATCTTGTCGCGAAACGGTTCCAGGATCGCCAGTTGCTCGGCGTCCGGCAGGCCGGTGGCGGCCATCTCGGAGTTTTCGAAGAAGCTGCGGGTGCGTGCGTAAGCTCCGTTGAACAGCTGCTTGTTGGTCCACTCGAAGTCCATCAGCAATGTCAGCGCGTGGCGCACTCGTACGTCCTGGAACACCGGGCGGCGCATGTTGAAGACAAAACCCTGCATGCCGGTCGGGTTGCCGTTCGGGATCTGTTCCTTGATCAGCCGGCCTTCGGTGACCGCCGGGACGTTGTAGCCGTTGGCCCAGTTTTTTGCCGTCATCTCCAGCCAGTAGTCGAACTGGCCGGCCTTGAGCGCTTCCAGGGCCACGGTGTTGTCGCGGTAGTAATCGGTGAGCATCACGTCGAAATTGTAGAAACCACGGTTGGCCGGCAAGTCCTTGCCCCAGTAATCCTTGACCCGCTCATAGCGCACCGAGCGCCCGGCCTTGACCTGGCTGACCTTGTACGGCCCGCTGCCCAGCGGCATTTCCAGGTTGCCCTTGGTGAAGTCCCGGGTTGCCCACCAGTGCTTGGGCAACACGGGCAACTGGCCAAGAATCAACGGCAGTTCGCGATTGTTGGTGTGCTTGAATTTGAACAGCACGGTCAGCGGGTCTTCGGCTACGGCCTCTTCGACATCGCTGTAGTAGCCGCGATAGAGCGGGGCGCCGTCCTTGATCAGAGTCTGGAAGCTGAACACCACGTCTTCGGCACGTACCGGATGCCCGTCGTGGAAGCGCGCTTCAGGACGCAGGTAGAAACGCACCCAGCTGTTGTCCGGTGCTTTTTCGATCTTGCCGGCGATCAGCCCATATTCGGTGAACGGCTCGTCCAGGCCCTGTTTGGCCAGCGTGTCGTAGACCAGGCCGATATCATCCGCTGGCACCCCTTGCTGATGAACGGGTTGAGACTGTCGAAGCCGCCAAACCCGGCCTGGCGGAAGATGCCGCCCTTGGGCGCGTCGGGATTCACGTAATCGAAATGCTTGAAGTCCGCCGGGTATTTCGGCGGTTCGTTGTACAGCGTGACGGCGTGTTGTGGAGCGGCGCAGGCCAGTCCGGACAACAGCACGCCGCCCGCCTGCAGGAGCAGGGCACGTAAGGGTTTCATCGATCTTTCTCCGAAGACTTCAACCACCACGCGCTCAGGCCCAGGGTGTAGGGCGGCGTAGTGACGAAAGCGAACCGGTTGCGGTACGCCAGGCGGTGATAATTGAGATACCAGTTGGGAATCATGTAGTGCTGCCACAACAGCACCCGATCCAGCGCTTTGCCGGCGGCAACCTGTTCGTCACGGGTCTTGGCCGCGAGCAACTGATCGAGCAGGTGATCGACCACAGGGTTGGCGATGCCTGCATAGTTTTTGCTGCCTTTGATCCCAGCCTGGCTGGAATGGAAGTACTGCCATTGTTCAAGGCCAGGGCTTAACGTCTGGCCCAGGGTCATGAGGATCATGTCGAAATCGAACTGATCGAGGCGCTGTTTGTACTGCGCGCGATCGACCGTACGAAGGCGGGCCTCGATGCCGATGCTGGCGAGGTTCTCGACATAGGGCTGCAGAATGCGTTCCAGGTTCGGGTTGACCAGCAGGATCTCCAGGCGCAGCGGTTGGCCGGTTGCATTCTGTACGCGCTGGCCGTTGAGTTTCCAACCGGCTTCGCCCAGCAGTCCCAGCGCCTTGCGCATGGTCTCGCGAGGAATGCCGCGACCCTGGGTTTGCGCCAGCGTGAAAGGCTCGGTGAACAACCGGTCGGGCAATTGCTCACGATACGGCTTGAGCATCAGCCACTCGTGACCCACCGGCAAGCCGCTGGCGGTGAACTCGCTGTTGGGGTAGTAACTCATGGCGCGCTTGTAGGCGCCGCTGAACAATGTGCGGTTGGTCCACTCGAAATCGAACATCAGCTCCAGTGCTTCGCGCACCCTGGCGTCCGAAAACGTGGCGCGACGGGTGTTCATGAACAGGCCCTGGGTCTGGGTCGGGATCTGATGGGCAATCTGCGCCTTGATCACGTCGCCGCGATTGACCGCCGGGAAGCGGTAGCCGGTGTCCCAGTTTTTCGCCTGGTGCTCGATGTAGATGTCGAATTCGCCGGCCTTGAACGCTTCGAACGCCACGTCGCTGTCGCGGTAGAACTCGACTTCCATGCGGTCGACGTTGTATTTGCCGCTGTTGACCGGCAGGTCTTTGCCCCAGTAATCCTTGACCCGTTCGAAAACAATCTGCCGGCCGGGTGTGACTGAGGTAATGCGATAGGGTCCGCTGCCCAGCGGTGGTTCGAATGTGGTCGCCTTGAAGTCACGACCTTTCCAGTAATGCTGTGGCAGCACCGGCAGTTCGCCGAGGCGCAGAATCAACAGGGGATTACCGGCTCGCTTGAAGACGAAGCGGATCCGGTGTGGGTTGAGCACGTCGACCCGCAACACTTCCTGAAGATTGGTGCGGTATTGCGGGTGGCCTTCCTTGAGCAGCAGTCGGTAGGAAAACGCCACGTCGTAGGCGGTAATTGGCACGCCATCGTGAAAGCGTGCTTCGGGACGCAGGTTGAATACCACCCAGCTGCGGTCCTCGCTGTACTCGACCGACTGCGCGATCAGGCCATAACTGGACGTGGGTTCGTCGCCGGAGGGCGCATACTGGCCAGTGCCGACCATCAGCGGCTCGTTCAGCTCGTTGATGCCGTATTGCAGGAAATTCGGCGTGGCGACCGGGCTTGTGCCCTTGAAAGTATAGGGATTAAGCGTATCGAAAGTGCCAAACGCCATCACCCGCAACGTACCGCCCTTGGGCGCTTGCGGGTTAACCCAGTCGAAGTGGGTGAATCTGGCCGGGTACTTGAGCGTGCCGAACTGCGCATAACCATGGCTTTCGCTGATTGTCGCGCTTGCGGATGAGCTCAAGGCCAGGCTGATCAGTAACAGGAGGAGGGGACGCGTCAAGGGATCCGATCCAGGCGGCTTGGGCTTTTATGGCCAGTACAGTAACAGCTTGTATGGACAGGAAAAAGACGGGGCGTTAATGCGGGGTTAATTGTGGGTTACTGGCGTACGCGCACCCTGTAGGAGCAGCCGGTCGACAGGGGACCGGGTGAGCAATCCCAGATACAAAAAAGCCCCTGATTCCAGGGGCTCTTGTTTAGCGCGGTGAGGCGACCGTGAGCATTTGGCCAGGCTTGAGGGCCTTGCCCACGCGCGGGTTCCAGCGCTTGAGGTGTTGCATCTCGACGTTGAAGCGCTTGGCGACGATGTAAAGCGAATCACCTTGCTGGACCTTGTACTGGGTCTGTTCTTTCTTGCCCTTGGTCCTGGCGTTGGCTGCGACCACGGTGTCGACGCGCCCGGTGCTGCGTTTGCTGGTGTCCTGCATCACCAGGGTCTGACCGACCTTGAGGTTCTTGCCGGTGAGTTTGTTCCAGCGCTGCAGGTCCTTGACGTCGACCTTGTTGGCTTTGGCGATGGTGCCCAGGTTATCCCCACGCTTGACGCGGTAGCTGCGCTTGGCGCTGGCAATGGCGGGGCTGTCGGCACCGTCGAAAACCGGCTTGAGCGGACGCTTGCTGATCAACTCGTCCGGGCGCATGGTCGACAGGCTGGTGGTCAGCAGTTGCGCCTTGGACGTTGGCACCAGCAAGTGTTGGGGGCCGTCGATGGTGGTGCGCTGCTTGAAGGCCGGGTTGAGCTGGAACAGTTCGTCTTCGTCGATATTGGCCACCGCGGCAACCTTGGACAGGTCCATGCGCTGGTTGATCTCGACGACCTGGAAGTACGGTTCGTTGGCGATCGGGTTGAGGTTCACGCCGTAGGCTTCGGGAGCCAGTACTACCTGCGACAGGGCCAGCAACTTGGGCACATAGGCCTGGGTTTCGGACGGCAGCGGCAGGTTCCAGTAATCGGTTGGCAGGCCAAGCTTTTCGTTGCGCTCGATGGCGCGGCTGACCGTGCCTTCACCGGCATTGTAGGCCGCCAGGGCCAGCAACCAGTCGCCGTTGAACATGTCGTGCAAGCGGGTGAGATAATCCATTGCCGCCGTGGTCGAGGCGGTAATATCGCGACGGCCATCGTAGAAGCGGGTCTGGCGAAGGTTGAAGTAGCGCCCGGTGGACGGGATGAACTGCCACAAGCCCACGGCGTCGGCCCGGGAATAGGCCATCGGGTTATACGCGCTTTCAATCACTGGCAGCAGCGCCAGTTCCAGCGGCATGTTGCGTTCTTCGAGGCGCTCGACGATGTAATGAATGTAGAGGCTGCCGCGTTCGCCGGCGTTCTCCAGGAAGGACGGGTTACTGGCGAACCACAGGCGTTGTTGCTCGATGCGCGGGTTTACGCCAATGCCTTCCTGCAATTGGAAGCCTTGACGCATACGCTCCCAGACATCCTGGGGAACCTGCGGGCTCGGCTTTTCGCTGAGCCAGATCGGCTTCTGTTTGGCCCGCGCGGCAATGTTCGGCGTGTGAGTCGCTTCAGTCTGCGGCACATGGCTGGAGCAGCCCGCCAGGGTGGCGGACACAGCCACCGCTATGGCTTGAGCCAGGCGGGTCAGTGCGTCTGAATTGATGGACTTACGAATAGATGACGACATTGGCTGGAAGTAAGTTCCGGGCAAAAATGTCGGGCGATTCTAGAAAGCGCACTCTATTCGGTCAACCATTGCGATCTGCCGCAGTGACGCAGGGGCGCGTCAGAACGTGTCTTTCCACGCCCTGAGGGCCGCAAAAACCGCACTTGGAGCCCGGTCTTGAGGGCCGTTCCGTTCGTCCACTTTATCTTTAACGGATGTTTCGGCGGTCCGCAGAAAGGGGTTCGTACGCTTTTCCAGGGCCAGCGTCGAAGGCAAGGTGATGATCCCGGCCGCCCGTTGTGCCGTGACGTTGGCCAAGCGTTCGACGGTATCAGGGTTGCCAGGCTCGACGGCCACCGCAAAGCGCAGATTGCTTAAGGTGTATTCATGGGTACAGTAGACGCGTGTCTGCTCCGGCAGGGCGGCCAGGCGGTTCAGGGATGCATGCATCTGTCCGGGGGTGCCTTCGAACAGGCGGCCGCATCCGGCAGCGAACAGGGTGTCTCCGCAAAACAGCACGCCTTCATGGTAGAACGCAATGTGTCCCAGGGTGTGGCCGGGAACGGCGTACACCTGGAACTCCAGGCCGAGCACGCTGACGCGGTCGTTGTCCTTGAGGGCGACGTCCCGCCCCGGGATTTTTTCGCTGGCCGGGCCGTAGACTTTCGCGTCCGTCGCTTTTTTCAGTGACTCTACGCCGCCGACGTGGTCGTGGTGGTGATGAGTGATCAGAATGTCGGTGAGCACCCAGCCCGGATTGTCCGCGAGCCAGGCCTGTACCGGCGCGGCGTCGCCCGGATCTACCACGGCGCAGCGGCGGGTGTCGGGGTCTTGTAACAACCAGATGTAGTTGTCGGTGAAGGCGGGCAGGGCTGTGATCTGTATCATCAAGGGATTCGCCAAGCGGTAAACAATGGCGCATCTTAGAACTTCCTGGCGCGTTGGAGAATGCAATGACTGATAAAGCGTTCGCTCAGGCCGATCCTGACTGGCTGGCGTTGATCAGCGCGGCACGTGAATGGCTGTCTGGCCCGATCGGACAGTTTTTGCTGGACGAAGAGCGGCGCATGCTCGAGGACGAGTTGGGGCGCTTCTTCGGCGGCTACCTGGTGCATTACGGTCCCTCGGCCGAGACACCGCCGTCGGCCACGCAGGTGCAGCGCAATGTACGCCTTGGCGCGCCGTTGCCGGGCGTCGAAATCGTTTGTGAAGAGCAGGCCTGGCCACTGAGCGAGCACGCCGCCGATGTGGTGGTGTTGCAGCACGGCCTGGATTTCTGCCTGTCACCACACGGGCTGCTGCGCGAGGCGGCAAGCGCTGTGCGGCCTGGCGGGCATCTGCTGATCATCGGCATCAACCCCTGGAGCTCGTGGGGATTGCGCCATGTGTTCGCCCACGACGCCTTGCGCAAGGCCCGTTGTATTTCCCCGTCACGCGTTGGCGACTGGTTGAACCTGCTGGGCTTCGCGCTGGAGAAACGCCGCTTCGGGTGCTATCGTCCGCCGCTCGCATCTCCCGCCTGGCAAGCCAGGCTGGCCGGCTGGGAGCGCAGGGCCGGTAGCTGGCAACTTTCGGGGGGCGGTTTCTATCTATTGGTGGCGCGCAAAATCGTGGTCGGCCTGCGTCCGCTGCGTCAGGAACGTCGCGAACCAATGGGCAAGCTGATTCCGTTGCCGATGGCCAAGGTCAACCGGCGCAATATCGAACCGTAATCCCTGTTTTCATTCCGGTCGGGCGTGCCCCGGCCTCGGCCATCGTCGAGCGCGGCTCGACGAGCCATTGCATTTTTTGGAAAGACTGGCATGAGCGATAGTGTTGAACTCTTCACCGACGGCGCCTGCAAAGGCAACCCCGGCCCTGGCGGCTGGGGAGCATTGTTGGTGTGCAAGGGCGTTGAAAAAGAACTCTGGGGCGGCGAAGCCAACACCACCAATAACCGCATGGAACTGATGGGCGCGATCCGCGGGCTCGAAGAGCTCAAGCGTTCCTGCGATGTGCTGCTGGTGACCGACTCGCAGTATGTCATGAAGGGCATCAATGAATGGATGGCCAACTGGAAGAAACGCGGTTGGAAAACGGCGGCGAAAGAACCGGTGAAGAATGCGGACCTTTGGCGACAGTTGGACGAACAGGTCAACCGCCACAACGTCACCTGGAAATGGGTGCGCGGCCACATCGGCCACCACGGCAACGAGCGGGCGGACCAGTTGGCCAACCGTGGGGTGGATGAGGTTCGGGGGTTCAAGCAGGGTTAGGTTTTTTCTGTTGTACCGAGTCGCACCCAATCGCGGGCAAGCCCGCGATTGAGACGACACAGTCCCCCTGAAACACCCCAGCAAGCATGCTAATATCCGCGCCTTTCACAAGACTCACCGATTGAGAGCTGAACACTGATGGCCACCAGATCCGTTGTACTCGATACCGAAACCACCGGCATGCCGGTGACCGACGGCCACCGGATTATCGAAATCGGTTGTGTCGAGTTGATCGGTCGGCGCCTGACGGGGCGGCACTTCCACGTTTACCTGCAACCGGACCGCGAGAGCGACGAGGGCGCCATTGGCGTCCACGGCATCACCAACGAATTCCTCGTGGGCAAGCCGCGTTTCCCTGAAGTCGCCGATGAGTTCTTCGAGTTCATCCAGGGCGCACAGCTGATCATCCATAACGCGGCGTTCGACGTTGGCTTCATCAACAACGAATTCGCCCTGATGGGGCAGCACGAGCGCGCGGATATTTCGCAACACTGCTCGATCCTCGACACCTTGTTGATGGCGCGGGAGCGTCACCCTGGCCAACGCAACAGCCTCGATGCCTTGTGCAAACGTTATGGCGTCGACAACTCTGGCCGTGAACTGCACGGCGCTCTGCTCGACTCCGAGATTCTCGCCGACGTCTACCTGACCATGACGGGTGGGCAGACCAGCCTGTCCCTGGCCGGCAATGCTTCCGATGGAGAAGGCGGCGCCAGCCGTGCCACCGAAATCCGCCGCTTGCCGGCTGATCGTCAGCCGGCGCGAATCATCCGCGCCAGCGAAGATGAGCTCGCCCAACACATGGCGCGCCTGGAAGTGATCGCCAAATCTGCCGGTGCCCCATCCCTGTGGCAACAACTCACCGAGGCCAAGGCCCAGGCCTGAGTCGTGGCCAAATGACAGTGCGCCGATCGGCTCGAGACCGGATTTCGCCACTCGCCACATCGGCCTCAACCCTCTACCCTGAGGTGATTGGCAAGCCTTGTCTTGTCGCCTCAGGACTCTGAGCCCCATGTACAAAGATTTGAAATTCCCGGTCTTGATCGTCCATCGCGACATCAAGGCCGATACGGTTGCCGGAGATCGTGTGCGAGGCATCGCCCGGGAGCTGGAGCAGGAAGGTTTCAGTATCGTCTCTGCGGTGGATTACACCGAGGGAAGGCTGGTCGCTTCGACCCATCACGGCCTTTCGTGCATGTTGATTGCCGCCGAAGACCCCAGCACGAATTCCCATTTGCTGCACAACATGGATGAATTGATCGCCTTGGCACGGGTGCGTGCACCGGATTTGCCAATCTTCGCCCTCGGCGAACAGGTGACGCTGGAGAACGCCCCAGCCGACGCCATGGACGAACTCAACCAACTGCGCGGCATTCTTTACCTGTTCGAGGACACCGTGCCGTTTCTGGCTCGGCAGGTGGCGCGTGCCGCACGCAAGTACCTGGACGGGCTGCTGCCGCCGTTTTTCAAGGCGCTTGTGCAACACACCGCCGACTCCAACTATTCCTGGCACACGCCGGGGCATGGTGGTGGCGTGGCCTATCACAAGAGTCCGGTGGGGCAGGCCTTTCACCAGTTCTTCGGGGAAAACACCCTGCGCTCGGATTTGTCCGTATCGGTGCCCGAGCTCGGCTCGTTGCTCGATCATACCGGGCCGCTGGCGGAAGCCGAAGCCCGGGCGGCGCGCAACTTCGGCGCCGACTACACGTTTTTCGTGATCAATGGCACGTCAACCGCCAACAAGATCGTCTGGCATTCGATGGTCGCCCGTGATGACCTGGTGCTGGTGGACCGCAACTGCCACAAGTCGGTACTGCATTCGATCATCATGACCGGGGCGATTCCCTTGTACCTGTGCCCGGAGCGCAACGAACTGGGGATTATCGGCCCGATCCCGCTCAGTGAGTTCAGTCGAGAATCGATCCAGGCCAAGATCGACGCCAGCCCGCTGACCCGGGGGCGTGAGCCCAAAGTGAAGCTGGCGGTGGTGACCAATTCGACCTATGACGGCCTGTGCTACAACGCCGAACTGATCAAGCAGAAGCTGGGCAACAGCGTCGAAGTGCTGCATTTCGACGAGGCCTGGTATGCCTATGCGGCGTTTCACGAATTCTTCGCCGGTCGTTATGGCATGGGCACATCACGCACCGAAGACAGTCCACTGGTGTTCACCACCCATTCCACCCACAAGCTGCTGGCTGCGTTCAGCCAGGCATCGATGATCCACGTGCAGGACGGCGGCGCGCGGCAACTGGATCAGGATCGCTTCAACGAAGCCTTCATGATGCACATCTCCACCTCGCCGCAGTACAGCATCATCGCTTCGCTGGATGTGGCGTCGGCGATGATGGAAGGTCCGGCGGGTCGTTCCCTGTTACAAGAAATGTTCGACGAAGCCTTGAGCTTTCGCCGGGCGCTGGCCAATCTTCGCCAGCACATTGCCGCCGATGACTGGTGGTTTTCCATCTGGCAGCCGGCGTCGGCGGAGGGCATCGACCATGTGGTGACGCAGGATTGGTTGCTGCAACCCGAGGCGGACTGGCATGGCTTCGGTGATGTCACCGACGACTATGTACTGCTCGACCCTATCAAGGTCACCCTGGTGATGCCGGGCCTCACGGCCGGTGGCGCGTTGAGTGAGCGAGGGATTCCGGCTGCGGTGGTCAGCAAGTTCCTGTGGGAACGCGGGCTGGTGGTCGAGAAAACTGGCTTGTATTCGTTCCTGGTGCTGTTCTCCATGGGCATCACCAAGGGTAAATGGAGCACGTTGCTGACCGAATTGCTGGAGTTCAAACGCAGCTACGACGCCAACGTCAGCCTGGCGACGTGCCTGCCTTGCGTGGCCCAGCAGGACACCACGCGCTACAGGGGCATGGGCTTGCGAGACCTGTGCGATCAGTTGCATGCCTGTTATCGCAGCAATGCCACGGCCAAGCACCTCAAACGGATGTACACGGTGTTGCCGGAGGTCGTCATGAAACCGGCCGATGCCTATGACCATCTGGTGCGTGGCGAAGTGGAGGCAGTGTCGATTGACGAACTGCAAGGACGCATCGCGGCCGTGATGCTGGTGCCGTATCCGCCGGGCATTCCGTTGATCATGCCGGGTGAGCGGTTCACCGAATCGACCCGCTCGATCAACGATTACCTGGCGTTTGCGCGTACGTTCGACAGCAGCTTCCCCGGGTTCGTCGCCGACGTGCACGGCTTGCAACACGAAGATGAAGGCAATGGGCGGCGTTATACCGTCGATTGCGTTAAGGAATGAGGGTGTTCTCCAGCATGCGACCAGTCATGAATCCCAAATACCCAGGTTTGTCGGTGCGCGTTGCCGATGAGGGTTTCCCATCTTATGTCTGGGGCAGTGATTTCAGCTTCGAAGTCGCGGCTTATGGGGCGGCGGAAATCGGCAAGCCGGTAGAGCAGTGGCGGGTGACCCCCATCACCCCTTATCGCAAATGCTACGGCATAGATCCCGAAGAGTTCAGCGCTTTTCACGATGCCGCTGACAGTGCGATTTTCATGGCTTATCTGGATGATGAACCGGTGGGGCACCTGGTGATCAGTACCAACTGGAACGGTTTTGCCCATATCGACGAACTGGCGGTGCATGCGCCGGCTCGTCGGCATGGTGTGGCCAAGGCACTGCTGGATGTAGCGCAATTCTGGAGTCGCAAGAAAAAACTGCCAGGCATCATGCTGGAAACCCAGAACAATAACCTGGGGGCTTGCCGGTTGTACGAACGCTGCGGCTACACGATTGGTGGGTTCGACCACCTGCGTTATCGTGGCATTGACCCCAATACCGCCGAGGTGGCGTTGTTCTGGTATCGGTTTTTCGACAACCCCCTTGAAAACCCGATCAGTTCGCCAACATCGCCGCGGCTTGTTCCGTGACGATTTCCAGCAAAGCCTGAACCGCAGGTGAGGGTTCGCCATTTTTCAGCGACAAAGCGTAGACGCTGATGGGGACCGCAGGCGCCAGCGGGCACGTGTCCAAGCCCGCCGATTTGGCGCCGAGCGCGGTGAACGGGTCGACAATCGCCAGGCCTTCGCCGGCTTCGACCATGCTGCGCATCATCTGATGGGTCTGTACGCGGGTGTGGATCACCGGGGCAGGGCGCAGGGCATGGAGTTTGTGGTCCAGCGCCGGGTTCAGCGGATCATGACCTTCAAGACCAACCATCGCTTGCCCGGCCAGATCTTGAAGGGAAATGTACTTTTGCTTGGGTTGTAGCCAGCCATGAGGGGCCAGCAACTGCAATTTGCCCTGAGCGATGACCTGGCAGTCGATGTCAGCGTGTTCGGGGTCGTGAAGGCTCAGGCCCAGGTCGCTTTCGCGCAGTAACAGGTGACGGACGATGTCGCGGGTGGGCTGGCTCAACAGGCTGCAAGGCACATCCGGCAGGCGCCGGCGCAGGGCGGCAATGCTTTGCGGCAACAACGCCTGGGCCAGGGGCGGCGTGCAAATAATGCGAAGCGGTGGGGCGTGATACTGTTTCAGGCTGCTGGCCAGTCGCTGGACCGGTTCGAGCGCCTCGTAGATGTGGGCAATCTCGACCTGTAGTTCACGTGCTTCACGCGTCGCCTGCAAACGCCCCCGAACGCTGGAAAACAGCATGAAGCCCAACTGACTCTCGATGTCGCGCAGCGTGCTTTCGATCTCGGCCACCGGCAGTTGCAGCCATTCGGCGGCGGTGCCCAGGTGACCGGTCTGCAAAAGCGCCTGAATTACTTCGATATGGCGTAAACGCATGCGTGAAGTCCATGTTCAGCGGGTGAAGAGTCAGTGGTTGAATCCTAACTCAAGTCCGCACATGACTTCTGCTCATAACGCACGGTTATGAAGCAATGTTGGTTTCCGCCAGGCTCGTTACGAAGGTTTCGGGTTCGCGCACGAGGGTAATGTCCGACTGCACCAGCAGAAACTGATTGTCATCGAGCTTTTTGACGCGGTCGCCGATGGCCAGTTTGTAGATGGTGACAGGGGTGAGGCCGTCTGCCGAAGGGTTTGATTCCTGGTACTCATGCACTGAATAAACACGGCCTTCCGCGTCTCGTGCATGGAACTGACCGACAAGTACTTCTGCCATCTGCTTAGAACCTCTGGGGATAAATCACTCAATTTGCGGCTCAGTAGACCGTGGTTGGGCGAAGTAAGTTTTCCTACGAGAAAAAAATAGTCAGGGGCGGTTTTTTCAGTCGCTTTCTGTAGGATTCGTCATCTATAACTACTAACTCTTTCAATCGGACAGTCGAGAATCTTCCATGAGCAACGTGTACCAGATTGCTGTTGTGGTCGGCAGCTTGAGAAAGGAATCGATCAATCGCAAGGTCGCATTGGCCTTGGCTGAACTGGCGCCCGCACATCTCAAGCTGAACATCGTCGAAATTGGCGATCTGCCGCTGTACAACGAAGACATCGATGTGTCGCCGCCGGCAGCCTACAGCACTTTCCGCCAGCAAGTGGCGTCATCCGACGCGCTGCTGTTTGTCACCCCGGAATACAACCGTTCAGTTCCAGCGCCGTTGAAGAACGCAATCGACGTGGGTTCCCGCCCGTACGGCCAAAGTGCCTGGAGCGGCAAGCCGGGGGCGATTATCAGTGTTTCGCCGGGGGCGATTGGCGGTTTTGGCGCGAACCACCACCTGCGCCAATCGTTGGTGTTTCTTGACGTGCCGTGCATGCAGCAGCCTGAGGCCTATCTCGGCGGCGCCGGGTCGGCATTCGATGAGGCCGGCAAGCTCTCCGAGTCGGTGAAACCGTTCCTGCAGAACTTCATCAACGCCTATGCCAAGTGGGTCGAACAACACAAGAAGGCCTGACCCCAGCGTTGCTACAAAGGCGCGGGTTGTTACAGAATCTGCGCCTTTGTTCCTCTCAGGCAGTATTCCATGCTCACGGCGTCACTGATTTTCCTGCTGACCATTACCTTGGTGATCTGGCAGCCCAAAGGCCTGGGCGTCGGTTGGAGCGCGATGCTGGGCGCTGTGCTGGCCCTGATTTTCGGCGTGGTGCACCTCAGTGACATCCCGTTGGTGTGGCAGATCATCTGGAATGCCACCGGGACTTTCGTTGCCCTGATCATCATCAGTCTGTTGCTGGATGAGGCCGGGTTCTTCGCCTGGGCGGCGCTGCATGTCGCGCGGTGGGGGCATGGCAATGGCCGCAAGCTGTTTGCCTGGATGGTGCTGTTGGGGGCGCTGGTCTCGGCGCTGTTCGCCAATGACGGCGCGGCGCTGATTCTTACGCCGATCGTCATCTCCATGCTGTTGGCCTTGCGCTTTTCCCCGGCGGCCACCCTGGCCTTTGTGATGGGCGCAGGGTTCATCGCTGATACCGCGAGCCTGCCGCTGGTGGTGTCGAACCTGGTCAATATCGTGTCCGCCGACTACTTCAACATCGGTTTCAATCGTTATGCGGCGGTCATGATCCCGGTCAACCTGGTCAGTGTCGCTGCAACGCTGGTGGTGCTGATGTGGTTTTTCCGACGTGACATCCCAAGCAGTTACGACCCCGAGCAACTGGAACATCCAGCCACCGCGATTCACGACAAGGCGACGTTTTTTGCCGGATGGGCCGTGTTGGTAATCTTGCTGGCGGGCTGTTTTGCCCTGGAACCCCTGGGCATTCCCATCAGCGCCATCTCGGCGGTCTGTGCGGCGTTGCTGCTGGCCATCGCGGCCAGGGGACACAAGATCTCCACGCGCAAGGTCATAAAAGAAGCACCGTGGCAGATCGTGATTTTTTCCCTGGGCATGTACCTGGTGGTCTACGGTCTGCGTAACGCGGGGCTCACCGGGTACCTGGCGGGTTGGCTGGACGAGTTTGCCACCTATGGCGTCTGGGGCGCGGCGTTGGGCACCGGCCTGCTGACGGCGTTGTTGTCGTCGATCATGAACAATCTTCCCACGGTGTTGATTGGCCTGCTGTCGATCGATGCCAGCCAGGCGACGGGGGTGGTCAAGGAAGCGATGATCTACGCCAACGTGATTGGTAGCGACCTGGGGCCAAAAATCACCCCGATTGGTAGTCTGGCGACCTTGCTGTGGCTGCATGTGTTGCAGCGCAAGAACATTCGCATCGGCTGGGGTTATTACTTCAAGGTCGGGATCGTGTTGACGCTGCCGGTGTTGCTGGTGACGTTGGTGGCGCTGGCTGTGCGCTTGAGCTTTTGAATCGGGTTGGCCCTATCGCGAGCAGGCTCGCTCCCACAGTAAATCCGGTGAAAACAACTCCTTGTGGGAGCGAGCCTGCTCCCGATGGTCGTCAACGATGACGCGGGACGCCTGAATGCCCGCGGTGGCTGGGCTACCATCGCGAGCAAGCTCGCTCCTACAGGGGGGCGCAGGCTAGCTGATTCCAGGCACATTCGGCCAAAGATCCGCCACCAGGAACAAACGCTCCGCTTCTTCCCAGTCACCCTCCTGATTCTCGACCAGCCGCACCAGCAACTGCGCCGGAGCCAACGGTTCCAGTTCGCTGAGCCACGCTTGGAGTTGTTCGGCATTCCACGTCTGCTCCGCCGGATAATGTGCCGGCGCCAGCCAGGCGTGGCGGGGCAGGGGCTGCCATCGACCGATCGGGCGCCGGGCGGAAAACTCGGGCCAGTCTTTCTGATGCAACCAGCGGCCACGCAAGTGTTGAGAATGGGCGCCAACCGGTGAGTGGGACTGCCCCGGCCACGGATACAGCAGGTAACCCCCGAGCCACAAATGGGAGCTGAACTCACCAATACCCAGCGCCGCCAGCACTTCTCGGCTCTCGGGGCGGTTTGCAATAGGCAGTTGATGCTGGCTCAGGTGCGTCAGCTTGCGGTCCAGTCGGTCATGACAGCCGGGGCCGAGCCAGCGCGCCGGGTCGTGTCCGTTGCCATCCTGGGGGCCGAGGTAAAGCTTGATTGCCAGTTCCAGGTGATGCACACCGTCGCCGTCACGCAGCAGCATGTCCAGCTCGCCCAGTGTGTGACCTTCGCGGCGGATCGGCAGGTTGGCGGCAATCAGTTCGATGCCGGGCGCGTGGCGCACCGCGTACTGCCACAGGCGTTCGTAGTACAAACCCAGGCGTCGGGTGCGGGCCTGGGCGAGCCAATGCAGCAAGTCATAGCTGTCGCGATCCAGTTGCCGCAGCCAGGCCTCCAGGCGTTCCGGTGCCTGCACCCAGTCACTGCCGGCCAGCGGATGGCGTTGCGGCCATGGCGTGACTTCGAGCATCGGCGGCGTGAGGATGACCCAGGCCAGGTCACGCACCTCGGGGTGGCGCAACTGATGGGGCAACGACAACAGGTCGGGAAATAGGATCATCTTGCGAGCATAGCCTTAAACATGAGTACACCCTTGTCGCTGAAAGGATTTTGTCTATCCCGCGCTTTCGCCCATAATCGTGTTTTTAGTCGTCGCAGGCCCCCGCGTCCCTGCCCCCGTGTCGCTATAGGAGCCCCATGGAGCAATTTCGTAATATCGGCATCATCGGTCGCCTGGGCAGTTCCCAGGTGCTGGATACCGTCCGCCGACTGAAACGGTTTCTGCTCGATCGTCACCTGCATGTGATTCTCGAAGACACCATTGCCGAAGTGCTGCCGGGTCATGGCCTGCAAACCTCATCACGCAAGATGCTCGGTGAAGTGTGTGACATGGTGATTGTGGTTGGCGGTGATGGCAGCTTGCTCGGCGCCGCGCGCGCACTGGCCAAGCACAATATCCCGGTGCTGGGCATCAACCGCGGCAGCCTCGGTTTTCTCACCGATATCCGCCCCGACGAGCTCGAAGTGAAAGTCGCCGAGGTGCTCGACGGCCATTATCTGGTGGAAAACCGCTTCCTGCTGCAAGCCGAAGTCCGGCGTCACGCCGAGGCCATCGGCCAGGGCGATGCCTTGAACGACGTGGTGCTGCACCCCGGCAAATCGACACGCATGATCGAGTTCGAGCTGTACATCGACGGCCAGTTCGTGTGCAGCCAGAAGGCCGACGGCCTGATCGTCTCGACGCCAACCGGTTCGACCGCTTACGCGCTGTCGGCAGGTGGACCGATCATGCATCCCAAGCTCGACGCTATTGTGATTGTGCCCATGTACCCCCATACCTTGTCGGGTAGGCCGATCGTGGTCGATGGCAACAGTGAGCTGAAAATCGTCGTGTCCAAGGATATGCAAATCTACCCGCAGGTTTCCTGCGATGGGCAGAACCACTTCACCTGCGCACCGGGTGACACCATCACCGTGAGCAAGAAAGCACAGAAGCTGCGGCTGATTCACCCGCTCGACCACAACTACTATGAAGTCTGCCGGACCAAGCTCGGCTGGGGCAGCAAGTTGGGTGGTGGAGGCGACTGATGCTCGATCCCGCGCGAAGTTATGACCTGATCGGTGATGTACATGGTTGCGCGTTGACCCTTGAACATCTGCTCGATCAGTTGGGTTATCACAAACAGGGTGGCGTCTGGCGGCACGCCTCGCGCATGGCGGTGTTCGTCGGCGACATCATCGACCGCGGTCCACGGATTCGCGAGGCGCTGCATATCGTCCACGACATGGTGGAGGCCGGCCAGGCGCTGTGCATCATGGGCAACCATGAGTTCAACGCCCTGGGCTGGAGCACGCCGGCGCCGCCGGGCAGCGGCAAGCAATTCGTACGCGAACATACGCCGCGCCACGCGCGCCTGCTGGGCGAGACCTTGACGCAGTTCGAAAACCACCCGGCGGACTGGCATGACTTCCAGCAATGGTTCTATGAGTTGCCACTGTTCGTCGACGCCGGGCGTTTTCGTGTGGTGCACGCTTGCTGGGACGCGGGCCTGATCGAACCGCTGCGCGCGCTGTTTCCCGATGGTCGTGTCGATGAACACTTTCTCCAGGCATCCGGCATGCCCGGCAGCTTCGCCTGCACCGTATTCGACCGCCTGTTGCGCGGCACCGATATGCGCCTGCCTGGCGGCCAGACCATGACCAGCGGTGACGGCCTGACCCGTTCGTTCTTCCGCACCAAATTCTGGGAAGAGGAAAACGACCCGCAAACCTATGGCGACATCGTCTTCCAGCCTGATGCCTTGCCGGAACCGGTGGCCCGTACGCCGCTGACCTCCAGCGAAAAGAACACGTTGCTGCGTTATGGTGCCGACGAGCCATTGTTGTTCGTGGGCCATTATTGGCGCAGCGGCAAGCCGGCACCGATTCGGCCCAACCTGGCGTGCCTGGACTACAGCGCGGTGCTCTACGGCAAACTGGTGGCCTATCGCTTGGATCAGGAAACCCGCCTGGACCCGCACAAGTTCGTCTGGGTCGATGTCGAAAGACCCGAGGCCTTGCGATGAGCGCCGTGGCCGTATTACGCCTGCCGCTGGCGGTGGACCTGAGCGGGTTCGTCAAATTGCTCGAGCGCATGCAGGTGCCACACCGGGTCAGCGAAGAGCAGGGCGAGCAGGTGCTGTGGGTGCCGGCCAGCCTCAGCGACGACGTGCGTGTGCTGTACGAGCGCTACCCGGGCGGTGATCCCGAACAGAAACTCGATATCCCAGAGGCCAAAACCCAACACCGACCAGGGTTTGTCGAGCAACTGCGCCATGCCAGGGCCACGGCGCTGGTGTTGTTGCTGACGCTGGTCGTCGGCGCGGTGACATTGCTGGGGGAAAACCTCGAGTCTATGCGCTGGCTGACGTTCCTTGATTTCCGCGTTGTCGGCGAGTACATCCATTTCACCCCGTTGGCCGATAGCCTGGAAGCGGGGCAGTGGTGGCGCCTGGTGACGCCGATGCTGATCCACTTTGGCTTCCTGCACCTGGCGATGAACGGCATGTGGTACTGGGAGTTGGGGCGGCGCATTGAGTCGCGCCAGGGCAGCATCAACCTGATCGGCCTGACGCTGCTGTTCGCCGTGGTGTCCAACTATGCCCAGTTCGTTTTCAGCGGCCCGACCCTGTTCGGTGGGTTGTCGGGTGTGCTCTATGGCCTGCTCGGGCATTGCTGGATTTTCCAGCTGCTGTCGCCGAACCGCGCCTACCGCCTGCCTCGCGGCGTATTGGTCATGATGCTGGTGTGGCTGCTGTTGTGCCTTTCGGGGCTGGTCTCGTTGATCGGCTTCGGTGAAATCGCCAATGCCGCCCACGTCGGTGGGCTGCTCGTCGGATGTTTGACCGGTTTGTTGGGCGGTTTGTACAACCGCCGTAAACTGGCTGCCTAGAACCTTTTATGTGAATCATGGAGTGCGCAGAACCAATGTCCTCTTTCAATGAAATGATCAACAACATCACCCCGGACATTTACCAGAGCCTGAAAACGGCAGTTGAAATCGGTAAGTGGTCCGACGGTGGCAAGCTCACCGCCGAACAGCGCGAACTGTCGCTGCAGGCGATGATCGCCTGGGAAATCCAGAACCTGCCCGAAGACCAGCACACGGGTTACATGGGCACTCAGGAATGTGGTTCCAAGTCGATTGAAGTGCCCAACATCCTGTTCAAGTCGGATGCTGTCCATTGATCGAGATTGGCCGCGGTGCAATCAGCAAGATGTCGGCACGCCTCGAAGGTGCCGACGTGCAATACGCGTTTCGCCTGGGTGAGATCGAGGTGCCGGTCAATCCGTTGATCGGCAGCACGGTTCGCCTGGAGTACCTGGGGGCGATCTTCTGCTCCCATTGCGGGCGCAAGACCAAAACCAGTTTCAGCCAGGGTTACTGCTATCCGTGCATGACCAAGCTGGCGCAGTGCGACCTGTGCATCATGAGCCCGGAGCGCTGCCATTACGACGCCGGTACTTGTCGTGAACCGGAGTGGGGCGAGAAGTTCTGCATGACCGATCACATTGTGTATCTGTCCAACTCGTCCGGGGTGAAAGTCGGGATCACCCGCGCCACCCAACTGCCGACCCGCTGGATTGACCAGGGCGCCCGACAGGCGTTGCCGATCATGCGCGTCGCGACCCGTCAGCAATCGGGTTTCGTCGAAGACCTGCTGCGCGGTCAGGTGGCGGACAAGACCAACTGGCGTGCTTTACTCAAGGGCGAGGCGGCGCCAGTAGACCTGGCCGCGATCCGCGACCAACTCTTTGAAAGCTGCGCCGACGGTTTGCAGGCCTTGCAGGAACGATTCGGTCTGCAGGCGATCCAGACCATTGCCGATGTGGAGCCGCTGGAGATCCGTTTTCCGGTCGAGCAGTATCCGGCGAAGATCGTCAGCTTCAACCTGGACAAGCACCCGATTGCCGAAGGCACGCTGCTGGGGATCAAGGGCCAATACCTGATTTTCGACACTGGCGTGATCAATATTCGTAAGTACACGGCTTATCAGCTCGCCGTGCATCAGTAAGGACTCCAGCATGCGCACCGAACAACCGAAGATGATCTACCTGAAGGACTATCAGGCACCCGAGTACCTGATCGACGAGACGCACCTGACCTTCGAGTTGTTCGAGGACCACAGCCTGGTCCACGCGCAACTGGTGATGCGCCGCAACCCCGAGCGGGGCCCGGGCCTGCCGCCGCTGGTGCTCGATGGCCAACAGCTTGAACTGCTGTCGGTGAGCCTGGCCGACAAGGCGTTGAGCGCCGCCGACTACCAGTTGACGGAAAACCACCTGACTCTGCAGCCGACCAGCGCGACGTTCACCGTCGACACCAGCGTCAAGATTCATCCGGAAACCAACACCGCACTGGAAGGCCTGTACAAGTCCGGGACGATGTTCTGCACCCAGTGCGAAGCCGAAGGTTTCCGCAAGATCACCTACTACCTCGACCGCCCGGATGTGATGAGCAAATTCACCACCACCGTGGTCGCCGAGCAGCACAGCTATCCGGTATTGCTGTCCAACGGCAACCCGATTGCCAGCGGTCCGGGGGAAGACGGTCGCCACTGGGCGACCTGGGAAGACCCGTTCATGAAGCCCGCGTACCTGTTTGCGCTGGTGGCCGGTGACTTGTGGTGTGTCGAAGACACTTTCACCACCATGACAGAGCGCACCGTGGCGCTGCGCATCTACGTCGAGCCAGAAAACATCGACAAGTGCCAGCACGCGATGAACAGCCTGAAGAAGTCCATGCGCTGGGACGAAGAGGTGTACGGTCGCGAGTACGACCTGGACATCTTCATGATCGTGGCGGTCAACGACTTCAACATGGGCGCGATGGAGAACAAGGGGCTCAACATCTTCAACTCCAGCGCGGTGCTGGCCCGCGCCGAAACGGCGACCGACGCTGCGCACCAGCGTGTCGAAGCGATCGTCGCCCACGAGTACTTCCACAACTGGTCGGGCAACCGCGTGACCTGCCGCGACTGGTTCCAGCTGTCGCTCAAGGAAGGCTTTACCGTATTCCGCGATTCCGGCTTCTCCGCCGACATGAACTCGGCCACGGTCAAACGAATCCAGGACGTGGCGTACCTGCGTACCCACCAGTTCGCCGAGGATGCCGGTCCCATGGCTCATGCGGTGCGCCCGGACAGCTTCATCGAAATCTCCAACTTCTACACCCTGACCGTGTACGAAAAGGGTTCGGAAGTGGTCGGCATGATCCGCACCCTGTTGGGCGCTGAAGGTTTCCGCAAGGGCAGCGACCTGTACTTCGAACGTCATGACGGCCAGGCCGTGACCTGCGACGACTTCATCAAGGCCATGGAAGATGCCAACGGTGTCGACCTGACCCAATTCAAGCGCTGGTACAGCCAGGCCGGTACGCCACGACTAGCGGTCAGCGAGTCCTATGACGCCGCGGCTAAAACCTACAGCCTGACGTTCCGCCAAAGCTGCCCGGCCACCCCGGACAAGGTTGAAAAACTGCCTTTCGTGATTCCGGTGGAACTGGGCCTGCTGGATTCCAAAGGCTCGGCGATTGCCTTGCGCCTGGCCGGCGAGGCCAGCGCCCAGGGGACCTCCAGGGTGATTTCGGTGACCGAAGCCGAGCAGACTTTCACCTTCGTGGACATTGCCGAACAACCGCTGCCTTCGTTGCTGCGCGGTTTTTCCGCGCCGGTAAAACTGAGCTTCCCGTACAACCGCGATCAGTTGATGTTCCTGATGCAGCACGACAGCGACGGCTTCAATCGCTGGGATGCCGGCCAGCAACTGGCGGTCCAGGTGCTGCAGGAACTGATTGCGCAGCAGCAGAAGGGGGAGAAACTGGTGCTCGACCAGCGTCTGGTGTCGGCGCTGCGCACGGTGCTATCGGATGAGACGCTGGATCAGGCCATGGTCGCCGAGATGCTCGCGTTGCCGGGTGAGGCCTACCTGACCGAAATCAGCGAAGTGGCCGACGTCGACGCCATCCACATCGCCCGCGAATTTGCCCGCAAGCAATTGGCCGACGGCCTGTTCGAAGCCTTGTGGCTGCGTTACCAGGCCAATCGTGACCTGTCCAAACAGACGCCGTACATCGCCGAGGCCGAGCACTTTGCCCGTCGTGCGTTGCAAAACATCGCGCTGTCGTACCTGATGCTCAGCGGCAAACCCGAAGTGCTGGCCGCCACGCTTGAGCAATTCGAAAGCAGCGACAACATGACCGAGCGCCTGACGGCCCTGGCCGTGCTGGTCAACTCGCCGTATGAAGAAGACAAGGCCAAGGCACTGGCGGCGTTCGCCGATCACTTCAAGGACAACCCGCTGGTCATGGACCAGTGGTTCAGTGTCCAGGCCGGCAGCACGTTGCCGGGCGGGCTGGCGCGGGTCAAGGCGTTGATGCAGCATCCGGCGTTCAACCTCAAGAACCCAAACAAGGTGCGGGCCCTGATCGGTGCGTTCGCCGGGCAGAACCTGATCAACTTCCATGCGGCCGATGGTTCGGGTTATCGCTTCCTGGCCGATCTGGTGATCGAACTGAACGGCTTCAACCCGCAGATCGCTTCGCGCCAACTGGCGCCGTTGACGCGCTGGCGCAAGTACGACGACGCGCGCCAGGCCTTGATGAAAGGCGAACTGGAACGCATCCGCACGTCTGGGCAGTTGTCCAGCGATGTATATGAAGTGGTGAGCAAGAGCCTGGCGTAAGCCAGGCTCTCACTGCCCTGCGCCCCCTGTAGGAGCGAGCTTGCTCGCGATGGTCGTTAACGATGACGCTGGGCTGTCTGGAGGCCCGCGGTGTCTGGGCTACCATCGCGAGCGTGCTCGCTCCTACAGGTTGATCGCCGTCTCCTGTGGGAGCGGGCTTGCTCGCGATGGTCGTTAACGATGACGCTGGGCTGTCTGGAGACCCGCGGTGTCTGGGCTACCATCGCGAGCAAGCTCGCTCCTACAGGGGACGGTGTCTCAGCGTAACTGTCCAATCACCCCACCTGATACCCCATCATTCACCCTCCCTCCCAATACCGCCGGGTTAACAAAAGATAACGTGGCGTCGATTGTCAGACCTTTCCAAACCCCGATAGGATAAGCCAGCTTCCGAAGGGGCTCTGGATTGCGGGTTTCAGGACTATGCTCCTGTTTATCCGAGCGCTGTGAGTACCCTTGCGCGACCTAACAATAATAATGGGGGAAGGTCTATGAGTGAGCCTGTCATGGGTGTGGGTACCTGCCGCCCGCTGGCGCTGCGCAAAGTCGCGCAGTTGGCCACAGCGCTCTCGCTGCTGGGTTGTGCCGTGTGGTCGGCACCGTCGCTGGCTGCCGCGACGCCGGCGTCCGAAGCTGTCTATTCCGTTGAGTCGGCCAAGGCCAGCAAAAACCTGATGCTCGATGTCGTGCACGCCGGCAAACGTCTGGTTGCCGTCGGCGATCGCGGGCACATCCTGTATTCCGATGACCAGGGTGCGACCTGGACCCAGGCCAAGGTGCCAACCCGGCAACTGCTCACTTCTGTCTATTTCGTCGACGATCAGCACGGCTGGGCCGTCGGCCATGACGCGCAGATCCTCGCCAGTGAGGACGGTGGCGTCACCTGGACCAAACAATTCGAAGACCTCACCCGTGAATCGCCATTGCTCGACGTCTGGTTCCAGGACGCCAACAGCGGCTTTGCCGTAGGCGCCTACGGTAATCTGATGGCCACCACCGACGGCGGCAAACACTGGGAAGACGCCAGCGACCGCCTGGACAACGAAGACCAGTACCACCTCAACGCCATCGCCGCCGTCAAGGACGCCGGGCTGTTCATCGTTGGCGAGCAGGGCAGCATGTTCCGCTCCGCCGACTGGGGCCAGACCTGGGAAAAGCTTGAAGGCCCGTACGAAGGCTCGCTGTTCGGTGTCATTGGCACCGCTCAGGCCAACACGCTGCTGGCCTACGGCCTGCGGGGCAACCTGTTCCGTTCCACCGACTTTGGCAGCACCTGGGAGCCGGTCGAGCTCAAGGCCGCACGCGGCGCGCTGGAGTTTGGCCTGTCTGGCGCTACGCTGCTCGATGACGGTTCCATCGTGATCGTGGGCAACGGTGGCAGCGTGGTGCGCAGCAATGACGACGGCGAAACCTTCAGCGTATTCAACCGCCCTGACCGTATTTCGGTGTCGGCGGTGACCGCAGCAGGCAACGGCAATCTGATTCTGGCAGGACAGGGCGGCGTTCGCGCTACTTCGCCAACCGGCGCAGAGCTGGGCAAATAATAAGAAGGGCGGAGCTATGACATCCATGACAAGTCATCACCAGGACAAGGCGACGTTTCTTGAACGCCTGATTTTCAACAACCGCCCGGCAGTGATCACCATCTGCCTGCTGGTCAGTATTTTCCTGTTCTGGCAGGCGACGCTGATCCGACCTTCCACCAGTTTCGAAAAGATGATCCCGCTGGAGCATCCCTTCATCCAGAAGATGATGGAGCACCGCAACGACCTGGCGAACCTGGGCAACACCGTGCGCATTTCGGTGGAAGCCACCGACGGTGACATCTTCTCCAAGGAATACATGGAGACCCTGCGCCAGATCAATGACGAGGTGTTCTACATCTCCGGCGTCGATCGCGCCGGCCTCAAGTCGCTGTGGAGCCCGAGCGTACGCTGGACCGAGGTTACGGAGGAGGGCTTCGCCGGGGGTGAAGTGATCCCGCAGAGCTACAACGGCTCCCAGCAAAGCCTCGACCTGCTGCGCAACAACGTGCTCAAGTCCGGGCAGATCGGGCGTCTGGTGGCCAACGACTTCAAGTCGAGCATCGTCGACATTCCGTTGCTGGAGTCCTATCCGGACCCGCAGGACCAAGGCAAGTTGCTGGCGCTGGACTACCGCAAGTTCTCCCATGACCTTGAGGAAAAGATCCGCGACAAGTTCGAAAAGCAGAACCCCAACGTCAAGATCCACATCGTCGGTTTCGCCAAGAAGGTCGGCGACCTGATTGATGGCCTGGTGATGGTGGTGTTGTTCTTCGGTATCGCCTTTGTCATCACCCTGATCCTGTTGCTGTGGTTCACCAACTGCCTGCGCAGTACGGTGGCGGTACTCAGCACGACGCTGGTGGCGGTGATCTGGCAACTGGGCCTGATGCACTTCTTCGGGTTTGGTCTCGATCCGTATTCGATGCTGGTGCCGTTCCTGATCTTTGCCATCGGTATTTCCCACGGCGTACAGAAGATCAACGGTATTGCCCTGCAATCCAGCGAGGCCGATAACGCGCTGACCGCCGCACGACGCACGTTCCGCCAGTTGTTCCTGCCTGGGATGATTGCGATCCTCGCGGATGCCGTGGGCTTTATCACGCTGCTGATCATCGATATTGGCGTGATCCGGGAACTGGCCATCGGCGCGTCGATTGGTGTGGCGGTGATCGTGTTCACCAACCTGATCCTGCTGCCGGTGGCGATTTCCTATGTCGGCATCAGCAAGCGTGCGGTCGAGCGCAGCAAGAAAGACGCGCACCGTGAACACCCGTTCTGGCGCCTGCTGTCGAGTTTTGCCAGCCCGAAAGTCGCACCGGTGTCGATCGTCCTGGCGTTGCTGGCCTTCGGTGGCGGCCTCTGGTACAGCCAGAACCTGAAAATCGGTGACCTCGACCAGGGTGCCCCGGAACTGCGTCCGGACTCACGCTACAACAAGGACAACAACTTCATCATCAGCAACTACTCCACCAGTTCCGACGTGCTGGTGGTGATGGTCAAGACCAAGTCCGAAGGCTGCTCGCGTTATGAAGCCATGGCGCCGATCGACGAATTGATGTGGAAGATGCAGAACACCGAGGGCGTGCAGTCGGCGATTTCCCTGGTGACCGTGTCCAAGCAGATGATCAAGGGCATGAACGAGGGCAACCTGAAATGGGAAACCCTGTCGCGCAACCCCGACGTGCTGAACAACTCCATCGCGCGTGCCGACGGCCTGTACAACAACAGTTGCTCCCTGGCGCCAGTGCTGGTGTTCCTCAACGACCACAAGGCAGAGACCCTCGACCGTGCAGTCCATGCAGTGCAGGCGTTCGCCAAGGAAAACAATAAGGATGGCCTGGAGTTCATCCTCGCTGCCGGTAATGCCGGGATCGAGGCCGCCACCAACGAGGTGATCAAGAAGTCCGAGCTGACCATCCTGATCCTGGTGTACATCTGCGTGGCGGTGATGTGCATGATCACGTTCCGCTCCTGGGCGGCGACCCTGTGCATTGTGCTGCCGCTGGTGCTGACCTCGGTACTGGGTAACGCGCTGATGGCGTTCATGGGGATTGGCGTGAAGGTGGCGACGTTGCCGGTGGTGGCGCTGGGGGTGGGGATTGGCGTGGACTACGGCATCTACATCTACAGTCGTCTGGAAAGTTTCCTGCGTGCAGGTCTGCCGTTGCAAGAGGCCTACTACCAAACGCTGAAGTCCACCGGTAAGGCGGTATTGTTCACCGGCCTGTGCCTGGCCATCGGCGTGTGCACCTGGATTTTCTCGGCCATCAAGTTCCAGGCCGACATGGGGCTGATGCTGACCTTCATGCTGCTGTGGAACATGTTCGGTGCGCTCTGGCTGCTGCCAGCATTGGCGCGGTTCCTGATCAAGCCGGAGAAGCTGGCGGGGCAGAAGGGCAATTCGTTGTTTGCTCACTGAGTCTTGGCCGCAATGAAAAAGCCGCAACCTGAGGTTGCGGTTTTTTTATGCCTGAAACTCGCACCGTTTCCCCTGTAGGAGCGGGCTTGCCCGCGATGGTGGCGTGTCAGCCAATGCATGTGCCGACTGACACACCGCATCGCGAGCAAGCTCGCTCCTACAGGGAAATTCAGGTTGGCTCTGCGCCCAACACCACACTCAACGCGCTTCTCGCATCATCAAGCTGCACCAGCGTCGCATGCCGTGCGCCCAGGGCATCGCGGTTCTCGATGGCGGTAAGGATCGCCTTGTGCCGTGGCAGCGCCAGTTCATGCAGGTTCGGTCGTTGGTTCGAGTGCTTCAAGGCTTCGGCAATTGCCACGGCCAGCATGTTGCACAAGTTGGCCAGCAGGTCGTTGTGGGTGGCGTCGGCGATGCGGCTGTGGAAGTCCAGGTCCGGTTGCAGCAGCGCTTCCGGGGTCGGTGCGGTTTCCATGCGTTGGTACGCTTCGCCAATGGCGGCGATGTCGGCATCCGTCGCGAATTGTGCGGCGAGGGCGGCGGCGGCCGGCTCGATGATGCTGCGCACGCTGGTCAGGAGATCGAAGAATTCATTTTGCGGACTGCTTTGCATCAGCCAGTGCAGCACGTCCGGATCGAGCATGTGCCATTCCTTGCGCTGCTTGACCACGGTGCCCACCCGTGGGCGCGAATACACCAGGCCCTTGGCAACCAAGACGCGAGTGGCCTCGCGCAGCACCGGTCGGCTGACCGCGTACTCTTCGCACAAAAGCGCTTCGGCGGGCAGTTTGTCGTCCGGCAGGAAACGCCCGGAAACGATCTGCATGCCCAGTTCCTGGACGATGCGCGAATGCATGCTCTTGCGGTCGGAAGGTTTGCGGTAATCCATGGGGAACGGCGCGATCCTGAGTGCGTGGGGGTGTGGAGCATGATAACAGGCAAGACACGAACTTGAGGTAGATGCAGTATCAAATGTGGGAGCGGGCTTGCCCGCTCCCACAGGGAAAAGCATCCCCTCGGGGAGAGGGGATGGTGGGCTTAGTGCGAGTGCCGCGGCACCTCGGCGCCCCGGCAGCCGACCAGGAAGTCGAAGTCGCAGCCCTGGTCCGCTTGCAGCACATGGTCGATGTACAGCTGGCGATAACCGCCCACCAGTAATTGCTGCGGCGGTTGCAGGTCGGCCATGCGTGAGGCCAGTTCGGCGTCCGGGATGTCCAGGTGCAGGCGGCCGGTAGCGCAATCGAGTTCGATCCAATCGCCTTCCTTCACCGCGGCCAGAGGCCCGCCAGCCGCAGCTTCCGGCGCCACGTGCAGGACAACGGTGCCGTAGGCGGTGCCGCTCATGCGGGCGTCGGAAATGCGCACCATGTCGGTCACGCCCTGGGCCAGCAGTTTGGCCGGCAGGCCCATGTTGCCGACTTCGGCCATGCCTGGGTAACCCTTGGGACCGCAGTTTTTCATGACCAGGATCGAGTTCGCATCGACGTCCAGCTCCGGATCGTTGATACGCGCCTTGTACATGTCGAAGTTCTCGAACACCACCGCACGCCCGCGATGCTGCATCAGCTCCGGGGTGGCAGCCGAAGGCTTGAGCACGGCGCCGAGGGGGGCCAGGTTACCGCGCAGCACGCAGATCCCGCCGTCGGCGCGGATCGGGTTGTCGAGGGTGCGGATCACTTCGTCCTCGCCATAGATCGGCGCGTCCTTGGTGTTTTCGCCCAGGGACTTGCCGTTGACGGTCAGGGCGTTCGGGTTAGGAATCAGGTTGGCTTCACCCAGGCGGCGCAACACCGCAGGCAGGCCGCCAGCGTAGTAGAACTCTTCCATCAGGAAGCGCCCGGACGGTTGCAGGTCGACAATGGTCGGCATGCCGCGACCGATGCGGGTCCAGTCGTCCAGATCCAGCTCGACGCCGATGCGGCCGGCGATGGCCTTGAGGTGAATCACCGCGTTGGTCGAACCGCCAATGGCAGCATTGACACGAATGGCGTTCTCAAAGGCTTCCTTGGTCAGGATCTTCGACAGGCGCAGGTCTTCCTTGACCATCTCCACGGCACGCATGCCGGACATGTGCGCCAGTACATAGCGACGTGCATCCACCGCCGGAATCGCCGCGTTATGGGGCAGGGAAGTGCCAAGCGCTTCGGCCATGCAGGCCATGGTCGAGGCCGTGCCCATGGTATTGCAGGTGCCTGCCGAGCGGGACATGCCGCCCTCGGCCGCGAGGAAATCATCGATGGTGATGGTGCCGGCCTTGACCTGTTCGCTGAGCTGCCAGACCACGGTGCCCGAGCCGATATCCTTGCCCTTGTGCTTGCCGTTAAGCATCGGCCCGCCAGTGACCACGATGGCGGGTACGTCGCAACTGGCGGCGCCCATCAGCAGGGCCGGGGTGGTCTTGTCACAACCGGTGAGCAAGACCACGCCATCGATCGGGTTGCCGCGAATGGCTTCTTCCACGTCCATGCTCGCCAGGTTGCGGGTGAGCATGGCGGTCGGGCGCAGGTTCGATTCACCGTTGGAGAACACCGGAAATTCCACGGGGAAACCACCGGCCTCGATCACGCCGCGTTTGACGTGCTCGGCAATCTGGCGGAAATGCGCGTTGCACGGGGTCAGCTCCGACCAGGTGTTGCAGATGCCGATGATTGGCTTGCCCTGGAACTGGTGGTCGGCAATGCCCTGATTCTTCATCCAGCTGCGGTACATGAAGCCGTTTTTGTCGGCCGTGCCGAACCATTGGGCGGAGCGCAGGGTGGGTTTCTTATCAGACATGATCGATTCTCTTATTGTATGACTATATTGTTCGGGCTGAAGCGTACATTAAGCGCAATTTCGTCTTATTGGAAGTGTTGCTCGATTAAATAGTATTACTATATAGTCGCCTCCACTGGAGGGATTGCCCTGGCGTTTTTAGTGCGAGAGGCGTCCCCCAAGGTTCCATAACAACAACAATCGGAGACCGATCTCATGAGCCAGGAATTGCGGCTTATTCGTCGCATCACACTCAAACTGATTCCCTTCCTGATCCTGCTGTACCTGATCGCCTATGTGGATCGCTCCGCCGTAGGCTTTGCCAAGCTGCACATGGGCGCTGACATCGGGATCGGCGATGCCGCCTACGGTCTGGGTGCCGGGCTGTTCTTTATTGGTTACTTCCTCCTGGAAATCCCCAGCAACCTGATGCTCGAACGCTTTGGTGCGCGGCGCTGGTTTGCGCGGATCATGATTACCTGGGGCGCCATCACCATCGGCATGGCCTTTGTACAAGGGCCGCACAGCTTCTATGTGATGCGCTTTTTGCTGGGTGCCGCTGAAGCCGGGTTCTTCCCGGGCGTCCTGTACTACATCACCCAGTGGTTCCCGGTGCGTCACCGCGGCAAGATCCTTGGACTGTTCATCCTCTCTCAACCGATTGCCATGTTGATTACCGGGCCCGTGTCCGGCGGCCTGCTGGGCATGGATGGCATCCTGGGCCTGCACGGCTGGCAGTGGCTGTTCATCGTAATCGGTGCCCCGGCGATCCTGCTGACCTGGCCGGTACTGCGCTGGTTGCCGGACGGTCCGCAACAGGTGAAGTGGATGGACCAGGCCGAGAAGGACTGGCTTGCCGGCGAGCTGAAAAAGGACTTGGCGGAGTACGGCCAGACCCGCCATGGCAACCCGTTGCATGCGCTCAAGGACAAACGCGTGTTGCTGCTGGCGCTGTTCTACCTGCCAGTGACCTTGAGCATTTACGGCCTGGGCCTGTGGCTGCCAACACTGATCAAGCAGTTCGGCGGCAGCGACCTGGTGACCGGTTTCGTGTCGTCGGTGCCTTACATCTTCGGGATTATCGGCCTGCTGATCATTCCGCGCAGTTCCGACCGCTTGAACGATCGCTACGGTCACTTGGCGGTGCTCTATGTGCTGGGCGCGCTTGGCCTGTTCCTCAGTGCCTGGCTGACCTTGCCGGTGGCGCAACTGGCGGCGTTGTGCCTGGTGGCGTTCGCGCTGTTTTCCTGCACGGCGGTGTTCTGGACGTTGCCCGGTCGATTCTTTGCCGGTGCCAGTGCGGCAGCGGGGATCGCGTTGATCAACTCGGTGGGCAACCTCGGCGGCTACATCGGCCCGTTCGTGATCGGCGCGCTGAAGGAATACACCGGAAACCTGGCGTCGGGCTTGTACTTCCTGTCCTGCGTGATGGTGTTCGGATTGATCTTGACTGGCGTGGTTTATCGCCAGTTGGAGCGCAAGCATGTGTTGCCGGCTGACCAGTTCGCCGCAAGTGCGCGGGGGGCGAGTCGTATTTAAATGTGCTTCGGCCCCTGTGGGAGCGGGCTTGCCCGCGATGGCGGAGTGTCAGGCGCTGATGAGGCTGGATATGCCGGCCGCATCGCGGGCAAGCCCGCTCCCACAAGGTGTTGTGTGGTTCTGAAGAATTATTGAAGGAGATTTCCATGCGTCTGGTTCAATTCGAATTGTTAAACGGCGAGCGCCGGGTAGGTGTGGTGCAAGAAGGTCAGGTTCGCGAAGTGCAGGATGCGCGCACCGTGCGCGATCTGGCCCTGGCGGCGATCGAGGCGGGCGTCAACCTTGAACAGCAAGTCACGGCGCTGGGCCTGGGCATCAGCCATGATTACGCCGAACTGCTGGCCACGTTGCGCATCCTGCCACCGCTGGACCACCCGGACCCGGCACACATGCTGGTCACCGGCACCGGCCTGACGCACCTGGGCAGTGCCTCGGCGCGGGACAAAATGCACCAGCAGTCCGCCGACGAAACGGCAATGACCGACACCATGCGCATCTTCAAATGGGGCGTGGAGGGCGGCAAGCCGCCAGCGGGTCAGGCGGGTGTGCAGCCGGAATGGTTCTATAAGGGTGACGGCAGTATCGTCGTGCGCCCGGGTCAGGCGTTCCCGTTGCCACCGTTCGCCGAAGACGCGGGTGAAGAGCCGGAGATCAGCGGCCTGTATGTCATCGGCCACGATGGCAAGCCGTATCGCATGGGTTACGCCATCGGCAACGAGTTCTCCGATCACGTCATGGAGCGCAAGAATTACCTGTACCTGGCGCACTCCAAATTGCGCAGTTGCAGTTACGGTCCGGAACTTCGAGTGGGTCAATTGCCTCAACATCTGGCAGGCACCAGCCGTATCGTGCGCAACGGCGAAGTGTTGTGGCAGAACGAGTTCCTCAGTGGCGAAGCCAACATGTGCCACAGCCTGGAAAACCTCGAATACCACCATTTCAAGTACAGTCAGTTCCTGCGCCCGGGTGATGTGCACATTCACTTCTTCGGGACGGCGACGTTGTCGTTTGCCGACGGCATTCGTACGCAGCCGGGTGATGTCTTCGAAATCAGTCAGGCCGAGTTCGGCGCACCGCTGATCAACGGTATTGCACCGGTTACAGCGGTGTTCGAACCCGGCACCATCGGTACTCTTTAAGGAATCCCCAATGAGTCAGACACTGGGTCACAACTACATCGGCGGCCAGCGTAGCGCGGCCGGCACCGTCCAACTGCAAAGCGTCGACGCCACTACTGGCGAGGCATTGCCGGGCTATTTCGTCCAGGCCACGCCCGAAGAAGTGGATGCCGCCGCCAAGGCCGCCGCTGCCGCCTACCCGGCGTATCGCCGCCTCAGCGCCGAACGTCGTGCACAGTTTCTCGATGCGATTGCCGATGAGCTGGACGCCCTGGGCGACGATTTCGTGGCGGTGGTCTGCCGCGAAACCGCGTTGCCTGCCGGCCGTATCCAGGGTGAGCGCGGTCGCACCAGCGGACAGATGCGCTTGTTCGCCAAGGTCCTGCGCCGTGGCGATTTTTATGGCGCGCGAATCGACAAGGCACTGCCGGATCGCCAGCCCCTGCCACGCCCGGATTTGCGCCAGTACCGCATTGGTCTAGGTCCGGTGGCCGTGTTTGGCGCGAGCAACTTCCCCCTGGCTTTTTCCACGGCGGGCGGCGATACCGCATCGGCTCTCGCCGCCGGTTGCCCGGTGGTGTTCAAGGCCCACAGCGGCCATATGGCCACGGCCGAGCGGGTCGCTGATGCCATCATCCGCGCTGCGGAGAAAACCGGCATGCCGGCAGGCGTGTTCAACATGATCTACGGCGGTGGCGTAGGTGAGGCGCTGGTCAAGCATGCGGCGATTCAGGCCGTTGGCTTCACCGGTTCGCTGCGCGGCGGGCGCGCCTTGTGTGACATGGCGGCGGCACGTGCGCAGCCGATCCCGGTATTCGCCGAGATGTCGAGCATCAACCCGGTGATCGTTCTGCCCCAGGCTCTGGCGGCACGCAGTGAAACGGTCGCCCGTGACCTTACCGCTTCGGTGGTCCAGGGTTGCGGTCAGTTCTGCACCAATCCAGGCCTGGTGATCGGTATCCGCTCGCCACAGTTCAGTGCCTTCGTGGAACAGGTGGCGGGGCTGATCAACGACCAGCCGGCGCAAACCATGCTCAATGCCGGAACCTTGAGCAGCTATGGCAAGGGCCTGCAAAAATTGCTGGCGCATCCGGGCATCACTCATCTGGCCGGCAGCACACAGCAGGGCAATCAGGCGCAGCCGCAATTGTTCAAGGCCGATGTCGGTTTGCTGATCGATGGCGATGAAGTATTGCAGGAAGAAATCTTTGGTCCGACCACGGTGTTTGTCGAAGTGGCGGATCAGGCGCAACTGACGGCTGCGCTGCACGGTCTGCACGGACAGCTGACGGCCACGATCATTGGTGAACCGGCTGATTTTGAACAGTTCGGCGAGCTGACGCCGTTGCTGGAACAAAAGGTCGGCCGCATCCTGCTCAACGGTTACCCGACCGGTGTAGAAGTGTGCGACTCCATGGTCCACGGCGGGCCGTACCCGGCCACTTCCGACGCCCGTGGCACCTCGGTGGGCACCCTGGCCATCGACCGCTTCCTGCGTCCGGTGTGCTTCCAGAACTACCCCGACAGCTTGCTGCCGGATGCGCTGAAGAATGCCAACCCGTTGCGCATCCAGCGCCTGGTGGATGGACAGCCGTCGCGTGAGGCGATCTGAGGATCAACTGAAGGAACCCTTTTCCTGTGGGAGCGAGCTTGCTCGCGATGGCGGTGTGTCAGCCAAGATTGTATTGACTGGCACACCGCCATCGCGAGCAAGCTCGCTCCCACAGGGGGCGTGTGGTGTTTGTGAAAGGGGCTTGGCTCAATAAGCTATCATTGCGTCTTTGAACTCAAAGACTGACTGCCATGACTGCCGTAACCAACACCTTGCTCGCCGCCCTCGAAACCTGCGACATGCTGGAAATCGATGGGCTGCACGCTTTCGATTTTTCACTCGATGAACAAGACAACCTGCACATTGAATGCATGGACGGCCGCGCGCTCAAACGTTGGATATTCAGCATGGCGCAGATCGAAGCCGCGACTTTCGATACCGCCCTGCAAAGCTGGATCATCACCGGTGAGTCTGGCGAACACCGGCTGGTCTGCCTGGACGCCACTGGCGGTGACAACGAGGATGACGAGCATGACGATGCGTAAGTTCTGGCCGCTGTTGATGGCCGGCAGCGTCGGTGCCATGGGCGTGCAAGCGGCGTTCGCCGAGCAATATCAAGTGCTGGTGGGTACGTACACGGCGGGGCAGAGTGAGGGCATCTATCGCCTGAACTTCGACAGCAACCGTGGCCAGCTCGATGCCAAGCCGCTGCAAGTGATCAAGAGCGAAAACCCTTCGTGGCTGACCCTGTCCAGGGATCAGCGGCAATTGTTCGTGGTCAACGAAAACGGTCCGGGTCAGCAGGATCCAGTCGGTCGTGTCAGCAGCTTCGCCATCGACCCCAAGAGCCATGAGCTGAGCCTGATCAGTCAGGTGCAGAGCCTGGGCAATGAGCCCACCCATTCAAGCCTCAGCGCCGACGCGAGCCACCTGTTCGTCAGCAATTACTCGGTGGCTGAAGACCCGGGCGGCACCCTGGCGGTGTTGCCGGTGGGCGCCGATGGCAAGCTGGGGCCGGTGGTGCAGATGAGCAGTCATCCCTCTAGCCTGGTCAATCCCGAGCGGCAGATGTCGGCGCACGTGCATTCGACCGTGTCTTCCCCGGATGGTCGGTTCGTGTTCTCCAATGATCTGGGCGCAGACAAGGTCTTTGTCTATCGCTTCGATCCCAAGGCCAACAAGGACTTGCCATTGGTAGCGGCTGATCCTGCGTTCGTGCAGTTGCCTGCGGGCAGCGGTCCTCGGCACCTGCTGTTCAGCGCTGACGGCAAACATGCCTGGCTGACCATGGAAATGAGCGCCCAGGTTGCGGTGTTCGACTACAGCAACGGCACACTCAAACAAACACAGATGGTTGACCTCGCTGCTGGGCAACCGGTCTCGGACAAGGCCGCCGCTGCGCTGCATGCCTCGGCTGATGGCAGGTTTCTCTACGTCAGCAACCGTGGCACCGCCAACCAGGTGCTGGTGTTTTCGATCGACCCGGCGACCGGGCATCTCAAGGAACTGCAACGCCGCTCCGTAGAGGGCGATCATCCGCGCGAGTTCACCCTGGACCCCAGTGGCAAATTCCTGCTGATCGCCAATCAAAAGAGCAACCAGATTGTCGTGGTCGAGCGGGATGCCAAGAGCGGGCTGCTGGGTAAAACCGTGCAGAAACTGCCGATGGATGCGCCAAGCGACTTGAAATTCCTGGTGCGTCAATAGACCGCAGGCCCCGAATGATGGGGCCTGTAGCTTTCTATCAATCACGATGATATGCGTTAGTGCTACAAAAGATTTCAAACGCATGCACCTCGAACGTTAAGTTTGCTCCACGGCCTTAACCGGCAAGTAAGCCCACTACTTCGAGGAACATCCCATGAACTTCAATCTCTTCTCCATCATCGCCGCTTCCGCTATCTCCGCTACCGTTGCATTGCCAGCCAGCGCCAACGCGGAAATCAGCGATAAAAAAGCCCACACCCAGAGCTACACCCAGAAATACCTGCAACAAAGTGCCAACTTCTACGCCGCACTGGACCACAAAACTCAAGCCTGAAAGCTCAACCCCGACTTTATGCAGGAGCGAAGTCACTTGTGTTGATCGAGTCGAACGTCTCGAACCCCACGAGTGATGTCGCTCCTGCATAACGCGTTCACGACAATGTCATAGTGCTACTGGCGCAATGCTTGATATCACATGGCCATACGTTTAGATTTATCGCCGAAGTCTCCTTGTCCAATAAAAAGGATCGACAATATGGCGATGCGTTTGGCTGTAGTACTTCTGTGCCTCTATTCAACTCCCATCCTTTCCGCTCACACGCCCGTTTCCGGCGAGCCTGAGGCTGCACGAGAGCGCCTGATGAGTTTTATTGAAGGCTGAAATAGACTGGCTCAATGATCAATAAAGCTGATGGTCACTATGGATAACCCTGAGTGGTTATCACGGCTTTTTTGATCGATTCTGTGGACATCGAAACATGTCCACGGAGAACATCATGGCCAGCTCACTGCTTACCTCTGCCAAATACGGCGCCTACCTGGCCATCGGTCTGTACGTGGCGCTGGTGTTGGTCGTCAGCCTCTCGGCGCAATCACAACGCGACATCGACGCACCGATCCAGGTGGCTCATCCCGGTATCCAGTTCGACCATCGCGTGCAGAACGCTGCAGTCGATCATGTTGATGCGGCGGGAGTGGCAGGCATATGAAAGGGGGCAAACTCTGGGTCATCGCCTCGTTGGCGGTCATGACCAACGGCTCGTCCCTGTTGGGTTTCAACCAGGGCTCGGCGGGGGGCGTTGCGCGGTCGATAGAGGCCAATCACAACCTCGCTCACAACATTGAAACGGCGAAAGCCATGGGTCTGTTGGCCGGCAATCCACCGGTGAAACGCCAAGGCGACTTTTTCGGCCCGTTCCAGATCGATTGCTCGCTATTGCAGATGTGCGAGGTGTTTGCGTGAACGACGTCTGTCGTCCACAAATCCGATGAACACTGAACCCCGTGGGAGCGGGCTTGCCCGCGAATGCGGTGGATCAGTTAAAGTGATGTCGACTGACCTGACGCTATCGCGGGCGAGCCCGCTCCCACAGGTTTTTCAGTGGTCCAGGGTCATTTCTGCATTATTGATGTGAACAAATCCGAATCGATAAACCCCTGCAACCAGCGCTGCAACCTCGGGTAGGACGCCTGCCCGAACCACTCGCGATCCACATGGGCGAACTGGCGCATGAACGGCATCAACGCCACGTCCGCCAGGCTCGGATGGTCTGTCAGCAAATATTCGTGCTGCTCCAGCAACCGTTCGAGCTTGCCCAGGAACAGCTCACCTTCGCTGCGATAGACCGTCATCGGCTGTTCGGGGTAACGCTCGGCATATTTGTAGCGATTCAGGTGCACCTTGAACACCTGATCGTTTTCCTCGACCAATGCCGCGATGGCCGCAGGCCCGGCGGGGTCATTCAACAGTTGCCAATCCTGCGGGTCATGCTGCGCCAGGGCCCAGTGCATGATCGCCAGGCTTTCATCGATCACCTTTCCATCGACGTTCAACACCGGCACCGTGCCTTTACTCGACAGCGCCAGCATCTCGGCCGGCTTGGCCTTGAGGCTGACTTCGACGATCTCCAGCGCCACGCCGCTGTAGCGCAAGGCCATGCGGGCTCGCATGGCGTAGGGGCAGCGGCGGAAGGAGTACAGCGTGATCATTTCACCTCCAGGGTGCTGAGGCCGTTGCCCTGGCGCTGCACCTGGATCTGCACCGGAATCCGCTCGTGCATTTCCTGAACGTGGGAGATCACCGCGACCTTGCGCCCCTGGGCCTGCAAGCCGTCGAGTGCGTCCATGGCCAGTTGCAGCGATTCCGGGTCGAGGCTGCCGAAGCCTTCGTCGATGAACAGCGATTCGATCTTCAGCGTGCTCGAAGCCATGGACGCCAGGCCCAGCGCCAGCGCCAACGACACCAGGAAGGTTTCGCCGCCGGACAGCGAGTGCACCGAACGCAGTTCGTCGCCCATCTCGGTGTCCATTACCAGCAAACCGAGCATGCTGCCGCCGCGCTTGAGGCGGTAGCGCCGCACCAGTTGGCGCAATTGCACGTTGGCGTGATGCACCAGCAGGTCGAGGTTGTAGGCCTGGGCGATCTTGCGGAAGGTGTCGCCGGTGGCGGAGCCGATCAATGCATTGAGGCGTGCCCAGCGCTGATATTCGGCGTACGCCTCGGCGATTTGCCGGGCAAGCGCCTGATTGGCGTTCTGCCGGCGCTGATCTTCGGCCTGTTCGGCGCGCAGTTCGGCACACAGTTGTTCGCTGACAGCACATTGCTGTTGCAGCTCGGCGAGGGCGCTCGCCAATTGCTCGGCATCAAGGTTGCCGTTGTGCTGGGCCTGGTGACTGGCTAGGCGTTTGTCACGCTCGTGCAGCAACACCCTGGCCTGTTCGATAGCCTTTTCGTTTTGCTGCAAGCGCTGGCGCAGTTCGCTGACCTGTTGCTCGTCCACACCGAGCAACTGCTCAAGGCCACCATCATCCAGTTCCGGATGCAAGGCGCGCCAATCGCCGATCTTCGCCGTGAGCTCGCGATCCTCGGCTTCAAGCGCGGTGAGTCGCTCCTGCTGCGCGTGGAGTTCAGCGGCCAGTTGCACTTGTTGCGTGCGTATCGATTGCAGTTCCTGATTGGCTGAGGTCTCGGCGGCGCGGGCCTGTTCGACCGCCTCATCCAATTGTTGCTGCCACTGCTCGGCGCTTTCGTGGCTGCCAAGCCACTGCGCCAGTTGTTGTTGGCAAGCCTGTTGCTGCTCGGCCAAGGCGCTGAACTGCTGTTGCGCCGCTTCCAACTGCTGGGCGCGGATCTGCTGTCGATCCTGTTCCTTTTCCAGCGTTTGCTGGCGTTGCTGCTGCTCGCCGAGTTCGTCGCGCTGCTGATCGAGTTGTTCCAGGCGTTGCGCGATCTGCCGGTCGAGTTGCATGAAGGTCGCCGCCGGCTCCACGCGCAAGGCTTCCAGCGTGTCGGCGGGCAGCAGGCTGCTGAACGCATGCAGCTCTTCGTCCAGGCGCTGGCGATCGCCGGCCAGCTCACGTTGCTGGTTGAGCAGGTGCTGGGTGGCTTGCTGGCTGGCGGTTTCAGCGTTGCGCAGTTGCTGTTGCAAGCGCGCGGCGTCCTGTTGCAGGGTCAGCAGGGCAGTTTGCCGTTGTTCGTCCTGGCTGATGCTCTGGTTCAACTGGCTGTTTTGTTGGGTCAGCCAGGCATCGCGTTTGTCCGCATCATGATTGAGCAACTGCGCCGACAGCGGGTGTGCATCGAGGCTCGGCGCGAGGATTTGTTGCTGGGCCAGCAGGTGTTCCTGCTGCTGTAGCAGTTCCTTCTGCTGGGCGATCACGCCGCCGACTTCGGTGCGCAGGTCAGTCAGTTTTTCCTTGAGCGCATCCACCGCTTGCTGGGCATTGGCCTGTTCGCTTTCGTCATGACGGCCGAGGCTTTGCAGCAGTGCTTCTGGCTGATGGTAGGGGTGATCCGGGCTGCCACAAACCGGGCAGGGTTGATCGTCTTGCAGCTGCGCGCGCAGCTCTTCCACACTCGCGCTGCGAGCCACGCGCTGGCGCTCGAGCAATTGGCGGGTGACGGTCAGGGTTTGTTCGGCGACTGCCAGTTCGTTCCGGGTCTTCACCCCGGCCTCAGTCAAACGGTCGCGCTGGAGTTGAGCCTCGGCCTGGCGTTGTTGCAATTGGGCCAGACGCTGTTCCAAGTCCCGCTGGCTGCTCCACAGGCGTGCCAGTTCCTCGAAGGCGCGTAGCTGCTTGCGGTTATCTTGCAACAGGTTGCCCAGCAACTGGATCTGTTCGGCCACCGCTTCAGGTTCGGCACCGGCCTCTTTGTAGAGCACTTCCAGGTGCTGTTTTTGCGCGCTCCATTCTGCGCTGGCAACGCTGGCATTGTGTTCCAGCGTCGCCAGCTCGGCTTGCCCCTTGTTGAGGCGGTTACCGATCAACATCAATTGCTGCAAGCGATCGCGGTAGGCATTCCAGGCATCACTGAGCGGCGCCAGAGCAACGCTCTGCTCCAGCTCGGCGGCAATCTGTTGCAGGCGCCCGGCCACGCGTTGTTGCTGATCGAGCAAGCCCTGGATCGTCGTTTGCCCTTCAGTGCAGGCCTGTTCGGCTAGCTGCTTGCGGTCCGCGCTTTGGTCGGCATCCTTGATCAGGCGAGCCAGGGTTCCCTGGGCCTCAAAGGCCTGGCGCAGCAGCGGGGTGCTCGCAGCGTGTTCAGCCTGTGCGGCCGCCAGCGTGGTTTTCGCTATGGCCAAACGCTGTTCGAGTTGGGCCTGGCATGTTTGCAAATCCTCTTGTTGGCGGGTGTGCTGCTGGATCTGCGCGGCCAGTGGCGTCAGCCGGGACCTGAGTTCGCTCTGGCGGGCAAACTGGTGCCGTTGTGGGGCCAGTTGCTCAAGGCGGGTCAGTGTCAGGCGTTCGCCGGCCAGCCGTTGCCCTTCCTGCTCGGCGCTGGTCAGCTGTTCGCTGGCGCTGAGCTGTTCGTCCTGCAACTGTCCCAGCTCCTTGAGCCAGGTATGTTGAAGCTCCAGTTGCTTGAGCTGCGCCTGCCGGGTCTTGAGTTGCTGCTGCGCCTGATCGAAGCGCTCGTCCAGTGCAGCGCGTGCTTCAGGGGCCAGCGGGGTCACACCCGTGGCCTGATCCTGCAACAACTTGTGCGCCTCACGCGCGTCCTTGGTCTTGTCGAAGGCACGCCGGCCCAAGCGCGTGTAGAGCGCGGTGTCGGTGAGTTTTTCCAGCAGTTCGCTGCGTTCGTTATCGTTGGCCTTGAGGAAGGCGCTGAATTCGCTTTGCGCCAACAGCACGGCGCGGGTGAACTGCTCGAAGTTCAGGCCCAGCACGGCTTCGAGCTGAGTCTTGAACTCGACTTTCTGGCTGGCCAGCAATTGATCCAGATCGATATCGCGAAGGCTCTGGCGGCTGGCTTGCAGCTTGCCGGCAGCCTTTTCCCGAGCGCGGTTGGCTTCCCAGCGTGCGCGGTAGCGCCGGCCATCGATGCCGACGAAATCCACCTCGGCATAACCTTCACCGGTGCCGCGACGCAGCAGGGTGCGCGGGTCCCCGGTACTGATCTCGCCGTCCGCATCCGGCGCCTTGGCCGACACCTGGGCATTGCTCAGTCGTGGCACGGCACCAAAGAGCGCCAGGCACAACGCGTCGAGCAAGGTGCTTTTACCGGCACCGGTCGGGCCGGTGATGGCGAACAGGCCAGCACTGGCCAGCGGCTCGGCGGTGAAGTCGATTTCAAACGGCCCGGCCAGCGAAGCCAGGTTTTTCAGGCGGATGGCGAGGATTTTCATGGCTGTTCGCCCTCCATCTGTACGTCTTGCAGCAACTCGGCAAAGTCTTTGAGGGTTTGCTCATCGACCTCGCTGCCGTAGTTGTCGTGCCAGGCGCGGCTGAACAGTTCCTGCGGCGTCAGTTGGTCGAGCTCGATCAGGGCTGCGCCGTCATCGACGCCTTCGCGGCCGCCGTTGCCGGCGTACTCGGCGGCGATACGCACCAGGCGCACGGCTTTGCCTTGCAGAGCGGTTTCCACCTGATTGCGCAGGTCGGGTTGTGGCTCGTCCAGGCGTACGCGCACTTCCAGCCACGGTTGACGCTGGATATCGGCCAGCAGATCGACGTTGGGCAGCTCGTCCAGTTGCAGCAGGATGTCCGCCAGTGGCGCTGGGCCGAGGCGTTGCAGGTTGACGGCGCGGGGAATCAGCTTGGGTTCGACGCTGACCAGGGTTTCGCCGTCGAGCTGAATGTCGAGGATCTGGTGCTGATAGGCGATTTCGGAAAAGGACAACGGGATCGGGGAGCCGCTGTAACGGATGCGCGTTTCGCCGTTGACCTTCTGCGGCTTGTGCAAATGGCCGAGGGCGACGTAGCTGATGCTGGGGCCGAACAGGCTGGCGGGCAGGGCTTCGGCGTTGCCGATGATCAGGCTGCGCTCGGAGTCTTCGGATACCGAACCGCCCGCCATGTGCGCGTGACTGATGGCGATCAGGGCCTGGCCACGCTTGCGCTTGGCGTTGGCCGCTTCGATCAGCCACTCGTGAACCTGGCCGATGCCACGCAGGTAGTCATCGCCCAAGTGGGCGCCAGTGACTTCGGCCGGGCGCAGGAACGGCAGCGCCAGGCACCAGGCTACCGTCTTGCCCTTGGCGTCTGGCAGCGGCAACAGCAGGCGTTCGGCGTCGAGCTGGCCGTCGTCCAGCCACAACACGCGTCCTAGCGCATGGGTACGCAAACGGCGCATCAGTGGCGCTGGCAACTCGATGCGGGAGCCGGAATCGTGGTTGCCGGCGATCATCACGATGGTGAGTTTCGGCTGTTGTTCGTGGGCACTGACGATGAAATCGTACAGGCGCTCCTGGGCTTTGACCGGCGGATTGACCGTGTCGAAGATGTCACCGGCGATCAGCAGAACATCCGGCTGGTCCAGTTTGAGCTGACGCAACAGCCATTCCAGAAAGCAGGCGTGCTCGAAATCGCGATCCTGGCCGTGCAGGTTTTGTCCCAGGTGCCAGTCGGAGGTGTGAAACAGACGCAAGGCGAGCTCCGTAGGAAATAAGGTCGTGGCCGCGAGGAAATTGATGGCGGCGAAAAGGGTGGGAGTTTACGGGGAAAGCGGTTGGCAGGGGTAATCGAGGTGATCTTGGGGCCTTATCGCGACGGTGGTTCAGGCGGCCACTATTTCGGATAAAGCGGCGGCAATCCGCTGTCACCCAACGGATCCTGTTTGCGCTCGGCCATCGGTATGGTCCTGATCGCCCGCCACAGTTCCTCACCTTGCCAATGCTGGCCACTTTCGCTGTACAGCGCGCCGTTCAGGCCGTCCAGGGCATCGGACAGCGGGACGAAGCGCGCGGCCATGTCGGCCAGGGTTTCCGGTTGCTGGCGGGCCCAGGCGTCCAGCGCCTGGCGGGTGGCGTGGGTGTCGTTGGCCTGACAGGCACGCTTGAGGTCGTCGAGTACAGTGCGCGGGCTGGGGCCGGCTTGCGCGGCCCGCAGGATCGCCGGTTGCCAGCGGGCGCGCCACCACAGGCCAAAACCGAGGAGGGTGGTGCACGCCAGCGTCAGGGTGCTGAGCTTCCACCACCAGAGTGCTTCGTTATCGGCGGCAGTGATAACCGGCGTCACGCCGGCGGGGGTATCGACCATCAAGCCGGGGTTGTTCGCCACGCTGAGGGTGCGCGCGGGCAGGCTGGTGTGCTCGAGGTGATCTTCGAAGGTGTTCCACCAGACCACGTCCACGGCTGGCAACTCGATGTCGCCACTGCGCACCGGCACCAGGGCTTCGCGGTCCTCGCGGCTGCCGATCAGGCCGCGTTCGCTGTTCTGATTGCCCAGCACCGGCTGGTCGGGATAGCGCCGCAAGCCGTTGACGTCGGTGGCCGGTAGCGGTGGCAGTTGAGTGCTGGCCAGGCCTTCGGCTTTCAGCGTCAGACTGCGGGTGAGCGAGTCACCGACCTGTGTCTGCTCAGGCTCCGGGTTCCAGCTTTCGCTCAGGCTCAAGCTTCGGGCCGGCAACCAGGGCGCGTCTGCCGGGTAGGTCGCCGGCTTGGCCTTGACCGTCAACGTCAGTTTGCCTGAGCTTACGCGCATCAGCTTGCCGGATTTTGGCACCTGCGCTTCAACTTCCTGGGCGGGCTGAGGGTCCACCAGGGTCGCACTGAAGATCTGTGCCGGCAGGGTCACATGGCCACTGTGCTGTGGGTAGATCGCATAGCGCAGTTCGATCACGCCGTGACGCACGCCCTCGATATCCTTTTCGTAGGTGCGTGATTCCCCCAATTGCTCGATGCGCGCATCGGGGATCTGCAAGGGCGTCAGGCTGCTGTCGTCGTACAGCGAGACGGAATGATAGATGCGCACGGTGAGGATCGCCTGGGCCTGCACGTATACGCTGTCCTGGTCGAGGCTGGCCTCGATGAACACCGGTCCGCGTTTGCCGACGCGGTCCTGGGTTTCGCTTTCGACCACTTGCAGGGTGATCGGCTGGCTCTGCGCGTCGCCCAGTTTCAACGGGGCAATGACCACGCTGCCATTCTGACGGGGCAGCAGGGTAATGATCCAGCGGGTGGTCGCACGGCTATCGCCGTCGATGGTAGTCAACTGGTTGACCTGGCGGGTGCCACGCACCTCGAACAGGGGTTCAAGTGCCGTCAGGTCCGGCTTGCCGAACTGCGTCACATCTTTGGATTCCAGGGTCAATTCGACCGTTTCACCGGAACTCAGGCGGGTACGGTCGACACTGGCGGCCAGCTCCGCGCCCTGGGCTTGTAAGGTCCAGAGCAGCATGGCAGCCAGCAGGGCGGTGAAGCGTGTCATCGGGTTTTTTCCTGATCCTGATGTTGTTGCTGTTCGTACCAGAATTTACGCCTGAGCAGTTCCCCCGGGTCATCCGGGATCTTGCGCAGCCATTGCTCCAGGGCCTGGCGCTGTTCGCCATCGATGGCATCGCTGGCCGGGCGCAAGGGCGGGGTGGTGCTTTGTTCATCGCCCAGTTCGCTGCCGGGCACTTCGTTGCTGCCCGGTCGTGGCGGCGTGGGTTCGGCGTCTTGTGTGTCTGGTGTGGGTGTCTGTGCCTCGGCATTGGCTTGCCCGGTGTCAGCCGGTTGGGTCGCGGCGCCGGGCGGTTGCTCCTGCGGAGCACCGGGTTTTTCGTCCTCGGGTTTTGGCGATTCGACCGGTTTCGGCGCGGTTTTCTGCTTTAGCAGGTTCTCCACCAAAGCCTTGTTGGTCAGTGCCGGGCGCAGATCCGGTTGCAGCTCCAGTGCCTGCTCGTAGGCATCCAGCGCAGCTTCCAGCTCACCGCTTTTGGCCAAGGCGTTACCTCGATTGTAGTGGGCATGGGCGTCGTTGCCTTCGGCGAAACGCTGGGCGGCAGCGCTGTAATCGCCGGCCTCATAGAGTGCCACGCCCTGCCATTGGTGGTTATCGAAATGCTGCGCTGCCTCGGCTGGGCGCTTTTGCTTGAGCAAGTGCAGCCCCTGTTGGTCGGGACGCAGCCACAGGTCTTTGAAGTCGAACGCGTAGCTGGGTTGCGGCAATAAAAACAGCAGTGGCAGGCAGAACAACCAGCCGCGCCGACCGGCACAGGCCGCCAGTAGCAGGAGAGGCAACAACAACCAGTAACCCTGATCGGCCCAGGTGTCGAGACGTAAGGTCTGGCCATCGTTACGCAGGCTGCGTGGCCCGGCGAGCAGACCGAGACCGCGCAGGTCGGCATCCTCGAGGCGGGCATGGCGATAACGACCATCGAGGCTGTTGACGAAGGCTTTCAACCCCGGCTCGTCCAGGTGTGGCACCAGAATTGCGCCTTGTTCATCCTTGAGGAAGCTACCGTCTTCCTGGGTGATCGGCGAGCCCTCGGCGGTGCCGACTCCGAGCATCAGAAATTGCGTGGATTTGCCGTCCAGCGCCTGTTGAATGCCTTCGCGCTCCAGATCGCTTAGAGAGGAGCCGATCAGCAGGATGCGGCCATCGCCCAACGCTCCCTGTTTGAGTAATGTCAGGGCCTTGGTCACCGCCAGGTCCGCGCGATGACCAGGCTGGGGCATTAACGACGGTTTGAGCGAATCCAGCAAATTGCGGCTGGTGGCGAGGTCGTCCGATAACGGCACCAGCGTGTGTGCACTGCCGGCGTACACGATGATGGCGGTCTGCGCGTCGCTGCGATTTTGCAACAGGTCGAACAGTTTGCGTCGGGCCTGTTCGAGTCGGTTGGGTGGCACGTCGGTGGCGAGCATTTGCGGAGTCAGTTCCAGGATCACCACCAGTGGGTCCGCTGGCTTCTGGCTGTTTTGTTCGACACGCTCCCAGCTCGGCCCGAGCAACGCCACAATGGTCAGCAGCCACGCGATACCGAGTGCGACCCACGGCAATTTGCTTTCGCGGCCGTTGCCGCCACTGAGCAACGCGGCGTGGAAGGCTGGCGGCAGGATCATTTGCCAGCGCCCGGCGCGTTTCTGCCTGTGCCAGAGTTGCCAGAGCAACCAGCCCAGCAACGGCACCAGCAACAACCAGCCGGGGCGGAACCAGTACGGCCACAGATCGCTCATCGGCGCCTCCGCAGACGCAGACGCCTGAGGCGATCGCGCCAGTCGGGCAGGGCACTCTGGGACAACAGATCCTTGGTAAACAGGCGATGCAACGGGTTATGCGGCCAGCGTTCGCGCACCACCAGCAGCATGCTCAGCAACAACGCCATTGCCAGCGGCCAGTGGTACAAGGCCAAAGCCGGGCGGGCCTGGGTCGGTTGTTGCGCCACCGGCTCCAGTTGATCGAGGGTCTCCTTGATCGCCTGCAACTGTTCGCCATCACGAGCGCGGAAATACTGGCCATGGGTGGCCGCGGCAATGGCTTGCAGCGATGGTTCATCGAGGTCCAGGCTTGGGTTGACGCCGAGAAATCCCGGCGTGCCGGACTGCTCAGGGTCGGCGCCGATGCCGATGGTGTAGATTTTCACGCCTTCCCGAGCCGCCAGCCGCGCGGCGGTCAGTGGGCCAATTTCACCACCGTTGTTGGCACCATCGGTCACCAGGATCAGCACGCGACTTTGTGCCGGACGCATGCGCAGGCGCTTGAGGGCCAGGCCAATGGCGTCGCCGATGGCGGTGTTCTTGCCGGCGATGCCAACCCGCGCTTCGTCGAGCCAGGTCCGTACGGTGCGCCGGTCGAAGGTCAGCGGCGCCTGCAAATAGGCGCGGCTGCCAAACAGAATCAGGCCGACCCGGTCGCCCTCACGGCTCTCGAGAAAATCTCCGAGCAAATGTTGCACCAGCGCCAGGCGACTGACTTCATCGTCCTGCCATTGCATGTCAGGGAAATCCATGGAACCGGACACGTCCACAGCCACGAGCAAGTCGCGGCCGCTGGCGGCAATCGGCAGCGGTTCGCCCAGCCACTGCGGTCGCGCTGCAGCAATCAGCAGAAACAGCCACAGCAACATGAAGGGCGCCTGTTGGCGCCAGGCTGGAAGATTGGCCCGTGCGCGGCGGCGAGCCAGGCCTTCCAGGTCGCCGAGAAAGCTGACCTTGAGCGCCGGCTCGCCGCTGTCAGCCACCGGCAATACGAGGCGCATCAGCCACGGTAGCGGCATCAGGGCGAAGATCCACGGCCAGGCGAACTCAAACATGTTTGCGAATCCAGGTTTCGACGGCCTGGGTGAGGCCGGCGATGGCCTTGTCGTCAAGTTTGCATTCGGGCTTGTAGGCGCCTTCGACCAGCACCATCCAGCGCGTGAGGCCGGCGGCGGGGCAGCGGTTGTCGAGGAACGCCAGCCATTTGCGACCGTTGAGGGTGTGGCTCTGGCTGTAGGGGTAATGATTGCGGCACAGGCGCTTGAGCAGGCCGTTGAGTTGCTGCAGCCACGCACCGGCGGGGGCGCCATCATAAGGTTTGGGCAGCAGGGCCAGTTCCGCCAGCGCGGCGAGGCGTACCGGGTCCAGGGGTTGTTCGGCACGTACGATCAGGCGCTTGGTGGGCAGCAAGCTGCGTGCTTTCCACAGGCCGAACGCGATCAGTACCAATGCCAGCAATAACAGCCACCAGCCCGGCGCGGGCGGCCAAACGCTGATGGGCGGCGGGGAAATCAGCGGCTGCAACTGTTCCAGACTGCTCATCGACCTTTCCCCGGACTCTGCGGGTTCAGGTACTCGCGCAGTTGTTCGACCATTTCGCTTTGGGTGCTCAACGGCATCAGCAAGACCCGAAGCTTCTGCGCCAGCAGTTCCCAGCGCGCGATCCGTGCTTCGGCCTGGGCGCGGTAGCTCTGGCGCAGGTCGAAATTCAGGGTGTCGATTTCCAGTTGCGCGCCGCGCTCGGCAAAACGCAGCAAGCCGGCAGCGGGCAGGGCGTGGTCCAGCGGGTCGGATACCGGCAACAGCAACAGGTCGCAATGGCGCGACAACAGGCTCAGTTGTTGTTCGGTGCCTTCGGTCAGCGCGCGCTCATCACAGATCACGATCACCAGGCTGCCGGGGCGCAGCACTTCCCGGGCGCGGCGCAGGGCGAGGTTGAGGCTGTCGCGGTTCTGTTCGGTTTCGGTGTGCAGCGATTGATTGACCCGCACCAGCCGGTTAAGCAGTTGCAGCAGGCTTTGTTTGCTCCGCCGGGGTTTGATTTCGTAATGCTCGTTGTCGCCGAACACCAGCCCGCCAACCCGATCGTTATGACCGAGCGCTGCCCAGCCAATCAGACTGGCGGCCTGGGCCGCGAGCACCGATTTGAACATCAGCCCGGAACCGAAGAACAGCCGACGGCTTTGCTCTACGATGATGAAAATCGGGCGCTCGCGTTCTTCGTGGAACAGCTTGGTGTGGGGCTCCTGGGTGCGGGCCGTGACGCGCCAGTCGATGGTGCGTACGTCGTCGCCCGCCTGATAGACCCGCACCTGGTCAAAATCCACGCCGCGACCGCGCAGTTTGGAATGGTGCAGCCCGATCAGCGGGCTGCGCTGGCTCGGCGTGGAGAACAGCTGCACTTCGCGCACGCGGTGACGCATCTCGATCAGTTCGGCGAGACTGATGCGGATGCCCGGCTCGGGCGGCAAAGGGCGCTCATCGGGGTCAAGCGACGGCTACGACGTCGAGAATCCGCTGGACCACCCGGTCCTGGTCAATGCCGGCGGCTTCCGCTTCGAAGGACAGGATGATGCGGTGGCGCAACACGTCGAACAGCACCGCCTGGATGTCTTCCGGACTGACGAAGTCGCGACCGGCAAGCCAGGCGTGGGCGCGGGCGCAGCGGTCCAAAGCGATGGATCCCCGGGGGCTGGCGCCATAGGCAATCCATTCAGCCATTTCCGGGTCGAACTTGGCCGGGTTGCGGGTGGCCATGACCAACTGCACCAGGTATTCCTCCACGGCGTCCGCCATGTAAAGGCCCAGGATTTCCTTGCGCGCGGCAAAGATCGCCTGCTGGCTGACTCGGCGTTCCGGCTTGGTTTCGCCGTTCAGCGCTTCGCCACGGGCCTGCTGCAGGATGCGGCGCTCGACGGCGGCGTCCGGAAAACCCATTTTCACGTGCATCAGGAAGCGGTCGAGCTGGGCTTCAGGCAGTGGGTAGGTGCCTTCCTGTTCAATGGGGTTCTGGGTGGCCATTACCAAAAACAGCGGCGACAGCTCATAAGTGCTGCGCCCGACACTGACCTGGCGCTCTGCCATGGCCTCGAGCAGGGCCGACTGAACCTTGGCCGGCGCACGGTTGATTTCGTCTGCCAGCACGAGGTTGTGGAAGATCGGGCCTTGCTGGAAGACGAAGCTGCCGGTTTCCGGTCGATAGATTTCTGTGCCGGTAATGTCGGCAGGCAGCAGGTCGGGGGTGAACTGGATTCGATGGAACTGGGCCTCGATGCCTTCGGCAAGCTCCTTGATGGCCTTGGTCTTCGCCAGGCCTGGCGCACCCTCGACCAGCATATGGCCATCGGCGAGCAAGGCGATGAGCAACCGCTCGATGAGTTTTTCCTGGCCGAGAATCTGCGTGGAAAGAAAGGTTCGCAGCGCGATGAGCGCCTCACGATGTTCCATCGATGACTGTTCCTGGAAAGGGTGACCTGAGCGTTCGACTATCGCCAAGGCTGGGGGCGTTACTTTAATCCATCGCGGGGGGCGGCGACTAACGGCATTTTGTGCAAAGTGTGGGAAATGGATGGTGGAGTGGGATCCCTGTAGGAGCGAGCATGCTCGCGATGGTCGTCAACGATGACGCGGGATGCCTGACACCCAGCGGTGTTATCGGGGCCATCGCGAGCATGCTCGCTCCTACAGGAGAGGCGTTCCTCAGATCTCGCTGATGTAGGTCCCGGTCCCATCCAGAATATTCTTGAGGGTCAGCTCGACCTCCGCCAGATCGCTGGCATCGGTGTTGTGCGTGATCTCCAGCACATCATCGCCATTGAGCGCATCGGCATCCGCCGCCGCGATTTCGATGAGCAGGCGGGTCGGGCTGAGGGTGACCTTGACGCCGTCGAGGGTCGAAGGCTCGCCGTCCAGGGTGATTTCCAGCTCGTCCTCGTCCGGGTAACGGCTCATCAGGAACATGTCCCCCTTGTCGCTGTGGCAGGCGAGCATGGCCATGTTGTCTTCTTCGTCGTCGCACGGGTTGACGATCAACAGGGAGGTGGTCATTTGCATGGGAATTCCTGGCTCGAGGAGCGATGTGAAAGCGGTAAAAACGCAATTCTGCCAGCCTTCGGCCATTTCTGCTCGTCTCACCGCCAGCGAACGTGTCGTGACTGCACGGTAGGTTACTGGTCATTTTCGATACGAGCCTGCCGCAAATCCGGGGATTAGACGCCCGTTTTTCCCGATGGCTGCTAGTGTTATTCGATGCCTGTCGCAACAGCAGCATTCCGATGACCGAATATGTCGCAGCACCGCAAGCACCGGCCTTGCCGCACTGGTTAAGCTGCGCAACGGATGGATACCTGTAAAGACCTGCCTGTAAAGACAATGTGCAATTGATCGCACAGTCGTTTTTGCACATGGCCGTTCACCGAAGATGAATGTGACCCAAGTGTCCCGTCCAGCTTCACCCACCTGTCACCCTGTTTCCTCTGCCCGAGAATCAGGAACAGGGTGACGGATCGCCCCGAAAGGGGTGTTGCACGCGACGCTTCAATCAATAACAAGCCCAAGCGGAGTACCACAGATGGCGTTCTTCACCGCAGCCAGCAAAGCCGACTTCCAGCACCAACTGCAAGCGGCACTGGCGCAGCACATCAGTGAACAGGCACTGCCACAAGTGGCGCTGTTCGCTGAACAATTCTTCGGCATCATTTCTCTGGACGAGCTGACCCAGCGTCGGCTGTCCGACCTCGCTGGCTGTACCCTTTCTGCGTGGCGCCTGCTTGAGCGCTTCGATCACGCGCAACCGCAAGTGCGCGTCTACAACCCGGATTACGAACGCCATGGCTGGCAGTCGACCCACACGGCGGTCGAAGTGCTGCACCACGACCTGCCATTTTTGGTGGACTCGGTGCGGACCGAGCTGAACCGTCGCGGCTACAGCATTCATACCCTGCAAACCACCGTGCTGAGCGTGCGTCGCGGCAGCAAGGGCGAATTGCTGGAAATCCTGCCGAAAGGCACCCAGGGCGACGACGTGCTGCAAGAGTCGTTGATGTACCTGGAAATTGACCGTTGCTCCAACACCGCCGAATTGAACGTCCTGGCAAAGGAACTCGAACAGGTCCTGGGTGAAGTGCGCGTCGCGGTCAGCGATTTCGAACCCATGAAGGCCAAGGTCCAGGAAATCCTCACCAACCTGGACAACAGCCGTTTCGCGGTTGATGCCGACGAGAAGAACGAAATCAAAAGCTTCCTGGAATGGCTGGTGGGCAACCACTTCACCTTCCTGGGCTACGAAGAGTTCGTGGTCACCGATCAGGCCGATGGCGGCCACATCGAGTACGACCGGGACTCCTTCCTTGGCCTGACCAAACTGCTGCGCACCGGCCTGACCTACGATGACCTGCGCATCGAAGACTACGCCGTGAACTACCTGCGCGAACCGACCCTGCTGTCGTTCGCCAAGGCCGCGCACCCAAGCCGTGTACACCGTCCGGCTTACCCTGACTACGTGTCGATTCGTGAAATCGACGCCGATGGCAAGGTCATCAAGGAATGCCGCTTCATGGGCCTGTACACCTCGTCGGTGTATGGCGAAAGTGTGCGCAACATTCCGTACATTCGCCGCAAGGTCGCGGAAATCGAACGCCGCTCCGGCTTCCAGGCCAAGGCTCACCTGGGCAAGGAACTGGCACAGGTCCTGGAAGTACTGCCACGGGACGATCTGTTCCAGACCCCGGTGGACGAGCTGTTCAGCACCGTGATGTCGATCGTGCAGATCCAGGAACGCAACAAGATCCGCGTATTCCTGCGCAAGGACCCGTACGGTCGTTTCTGCTACTGCCTGGCCTACGTGCCGCGTGACATCTACTCCACCGAAGTGCGCCAGAAGATCCAGCAAGTGCTGATGGATCGCCTCAAGGCTTCGGACTGCGAGTTCTGGACATTCTTCTCCGAGTCCGTGCTGGCCCGCGTGCAACTGATCCTGCGTGTGGACCCGAAAAACCGCATCGACATCGACCCGCAACAACTGGAAAACGAAGTGATCCAGGCCTGCCGCAGCTGGCAGGACGATTACTCGGCGCTGACCGTCGAGAGCTTCGGCGAAGCCCAGGGCACCAACGTGCTGGCGGACTTCCCCAAAGGCTTCCCGGCGGGTTACCGCGAGCGTTTCGCCGCGCACTCGGCCGTGGTCGACATGCAGCACCTGCTGAGCCTGAACGAGAAAAACCCGCTGGTGATGAGTTTCTACCAGCCGCTGGGTCAGGTGTCCGGTCAGCGCGAACTGCATTGCAAGCTGTATCACGCTGATACCCCGCTGGCACTGTCCGACGTGTTGCCGATCCTGGAAAACCTCGGGCTGCGTGTGCTGGGTGAGTTCCCTTACCGCTTGCGTCACACCAATGGTCGCGAGTTCTGGATCCACGATTTCGCGTTCACCGCCGCCGAAGGCCTGGACCTGGACATCCAGCAGCTCAACGACACCTTGCAGGATGCCTTCGTCCACATCGTCAGCGGCGATGCCGAGAACGATGCGTTCAACCGCCTGGTGCTGACCGCCGGCCTGCCATGGCGCGACGTGGCGCTGCTACGTGCTTATGCCCGCTACATGAAACAGATCCGCCTGGGCTTTGACCTGGGCTACATCGCCAGCACCCTGAACAACCACACCGACATCGCCCGCGAGTTGACCCGGTTGTTCAAGACTCGCTTCTACCTGGCGCGAAAGCTCAGCGGCGACGACCTGGAAGACATGCAGCAACGCCTGGAGCACGCGATCCTCAGCGCCCTGGACGAGGTTCAGGTGCTCAACGAAGACCGCATCCTGCGTCGCTACCTGGACCTGATCAAGGCGACCCTGCGCACCAACTTCTACCAGGCAGACGCCAAGGGTCATAACAAGTCGTACTTCAGCTTCAAGTTCAATCCGCACCTGATTCCTGAACTGCCGAAACCGGTGCCGAAGTTCGAAATCTTCGTTTACTCGCCGCGTGTCGAAGGCGTGCACCTGCGCTTTGGCAACGTGGCTCGCGGTGGTCTGCGCTGGTCCGACCGTGAGGAAGACTACCGCACCGAAGTGCTGGGCCTGGTAAAAGCCCAGCAGGTGAAGAACTCCGTCATCGTGCCGGTGGGCGCCAAGGGTGGCTTCCTGCCACGTCGCCTGCCACTGGGCGGCGGTCGGGACGAAATCGCAGCAGAAGGTATCGCCTGCTATCGCATCTTCATTTCCGGCCTGCTGGACATCACCGACAACCTGAAGGATGGCGCGCTGGTGCCGCCGGCCAACGTCGTGCGGCATGACGACGATGACCCGTACCTGGTGGTGGCAGCGGACAAGGGCACTGCAACCTTCTCCGACATCGCCAACGGCATCGCCATCGACTACGGCTTCTGGCTCGGCGATGCGTTTGCCTCCGGTGGCTCGGCCGGTTACGACCACAAGAAGATGGGCATTACCGCCAAGGGCGCGTGGGTGGGCGTACAACGCCATTTCCGCGAGCGCGGCATCAATGTCCAGGAAGACAGCATCACCGTGGTGGGCGTCGGCGACATGGCCGGTGACGTGTTCGGTAACGGCTTGCTGATGTCCGACAAGCTGCAGCTGGTCGCGGCATTCAACCACCTGCACATCTTCATCGACCCGAACCCGAACCCGGCGACCAGCTTCGCCGAGCGTCAACGCCTGTTCGACCTGCCGCGTTCGGCCTGGTCGGATTACGACACCAGCATCATGTCCGAAGGCGGCGGGATTTTCTCTCGCAGTGCGAAGAGCATCGCGATTTCCGCGCAGATGAAAGAGCGCTTCGACATCCAGGCTGACAAACTGACCCCGACCGAACTGCTGAACGCCTTGCTGAAGGCGCCAGTGGACCTGTTGTGGAACGGTGGCATCGGCACCTACGTCAAGGCCAGCACCGAAAGCCACGCCGACGTGGGCGACAAGGCCAACGATGCACTGCGCGTGAACGGTAACGAGCTGCGCTGCAAGGTCGTGGGTGAGGGCGGTAACCTGGGCATGACCCAACTGGGTCGCGTCGAGTTCGGTCTCAATGGCGGCGGTTCCAACACCGACTTCATCGACAACGCCGGTGGCGTGGACTGCTCCGACCACGAAGTGAACATCAAGATCCTGCTGAACGAAGTGGTTCAGGCCGGCGACATGACCGACAAGCAACGCAATGTGTTGCTGTCGAGCATGACCGACGAGGTCGGTGGGCTGGTGCTGGGCAACAACTACAAGCAGACTCAGGCCTTGTCTCTGGCGGCTCGTCGTGCATTGCCACGCATCGCTGAATACAAGCGTCTGATGAACGACCTTGAAGGCCGTGGCAAGCTGGATCGCGCCATCGAGTTCCTGCCGTCGGAAGAGCAGATCAACGAACGCGTCGCGGCGGGCCATGGCCTGACCCGTCCGGAGTTGTCGGTGCTCATTTCCTACAGCAAGATCGACCTCAAGGCCGCGTTGCTCGAATCCCTTGTGCCGGATGACGACTACCTGACCCGCGACATGGAAACCGCTTTTCCACCGACGCTGGTGAGCAAGTTCTCCGAGGCGATGCGCCGTCACCGTCTGAAGCGCGAGATCGTCAGCACCCAGATCGCCAACGATCTGGTGAACCACATGGGCATTACCTTCGTTCAGCGACTCAAGGAGTCGACCGGCATGAGCCCGGCGAACGTGGCGGGGGCCTATGTGATCGTTCGGGATATCTTCCACCTCCCGCACTGGTTCCGTCAGATCGAAGCCCTGGACTACAAGGTGTCGGCTGATGTGCAACTGGAAATGATGGACGAGCTGATGCGCCTGGGCCGTCGTGCCACCCGCTGGTTCCTGCGTACCCGTCGCAACGAGCAGAATGCGGCTCGTGACGTCGCGCATTTCGGTCCACACCTGAAGGAACTGGGCCTGAAACTCGACGAACTCCTGGAAGGTCCGACCCGCGAAGGCTGGCAGAAGCGTTACCAGGCTTATGTCGAAGCGGGTGTGCCCGAGTTGCTGGCGCGCATGGTCGCAGGTACCTCGCACCTGTATACCTTGCTCCCGGTCATCGAGGCGTCCGACGTCACCGGCCAGGATCCGGCGGAAGTGGCCAAGGCTTACTTCGCGGTGGGTGAAAAGCTGGACATCACCTGGTACCTGCAACAGATCAGTGCCTTGCCGGTTGAGAACAACTGGCAGGCTCTGGCCCGTGAAGCGTTCCGCGACGACGTCGACTGGCAGCAACGGGCGATCACCATTTCTGTCCTGCAGCTGTGCGACAGTTCGGTGGAAGCACGCCTGGACGCCTGGTTGGCGCAACACGCCAGCATGATCGAACGCTGGCGTGCCATGTTGGTGGAAATCCGTGCCGCCAGCGGCACGGACTACGCCATGTACGCAGTGGCCAACCGCGAGCTGCTCGACCTGGCGTTGAGTGGGCAAGTCGTTGTGCCAGCCCAGGCAGCCCCGGCCAGCGCCGAGCCGCAACCGGCCTGATCCGGCGTTGAATGAAAAAGCCCCGCATCGAAAGATGCGGGGCTTTTTTTGCGTGTTCTTGAGGGCGCTGGCTTGGCCGCGACGGCGGCCGTCCAGCCAACAATGACGTTGTCTTGCAGTCACATCGCAAGCCGGCTCGCTACCACAGGGCACTCAGCGCATCAATCGTCGTCCGATTGCGGGCGTGGTTCAATGAATAGCGGGTAAGGTTCGCCACTGGTTGGGTACGGTACGTTGCGTTCGAGAATCGTCAGGTTGAACGCCAATGAGTCACCGGACTGATCACCGTAGCTATACAGTTTTGGTTGTTGTATGAGTTGCCTTTTTATAACGCCAGCATTGCGTGCTTTCAGATACACCGTGGCCTGGTTGTTTGTCAGGTTGTCCAGTGTAATGATCTGCTTTTCGTTATTTAGCAAGTTGAAGGAAGTTGTCTTGCCTCCAGCAGCGGGAAATGCTCCCAGTAAACCATTGTTGTCCTTGCTGAGGTATTTTCCCAGATACGCTTCACTGCGGATCTGAATGTTGTAGTAGTCGTCATAGCAGCGAAAATATACGATCATTTCCTCAGAGCGGGTACGAACCGTTTCGTCTCGCCCGCGGTGCACTTGTACCATGGCCTGCGTGGTCGCAGAGTACCGGTGAGCAGTTGTCAGCAAGTTGCCCTGGTCAGCGGGCACCTTCAGCATTTGATCGAAAAACTTCATCATGACGTTATTGCACCGGATGGATGCAATAAAGGATCTTTCTTGTTCGGTACTCATAAAGTCTCCATTAACTTGAGTTGTTCGCATCGTGCGAGCCGCCAGAATAATGGAGTTGAAGTTCAACAACAGATTTGAACAATTGCCTGATGTTACCCCGAACCCGTAGGGGCGAGCTTGTTCGCGATGCGTTGTTGCAGGCAACTTACAGGGTGAGCATATAACGCATTGCGAGCAAGCTCGCTCCATGTATGTTCAGGTTCAGCGGGAATTAATTCTCCAGCGGAATCAACACTTTCTCATCCGGAGATAACACCATGAACACCAGCAACTTGGCCGGTTTGGTCTTGCTCGCGTTTTTCGAAACCAGATGTTCCGATCCCGCAGGCTCATACCAGTATTCACCGGCCTTGTAGGTTTTCGCCGGTTCGCCCTTGACCTGGGAGGTGATCGCTCCCGACAACACGTAGGCCATCGCCGTGCCCTCGTGTTTGTGCGCGATTGAGGACTGGCCAGGCAGGTAGTCGACTTCGAGCATCAGAGCTTTTTTGTCGGGGACGTTCTTCAGGACTTCGTCCTGCAGGATCGTGACCTTTTCCGAAGGGTCATGGGCGAATGCTGGAACCGGCAGCGTCAGGGCCAGGGCAGCGAGTGGGGCGGCACACAAGCGCAACATTTTCATGGGTTATTACCTGCGGTGGTTGGTCGTCAGGGACCAGATTAGCCCCCGATGTCAGAGGGGCAAACGGCCAATTCTCACGAAGGCAAGGGGACCAATGTCACCGGTGCATAAAAAAGACCGCAGCCTGCGGCGGTGCTTACAGAGGCACTGAGTGCCCTGTAGGCGCCGTCGTTGGCTGCGGCCTATTAACCGTTTCAGCGAATCGGAAAGCTGTTGAAATCCACGGCATTGGCCAACTGGTTGTCGATCAGGCCGATGAATCCCTGGACTTCAGGGCAGTTGAAATGTTGGTGCATGGCCGCTTCCGATTGCCAGCGGGCGCTGACGTTCCAGCGGTTGCTGTCCTCGGGGCAGCGGTCGACCATATAGGATTCACAGCCCGGTAATTCGCGCAGCGTTTCGACAATCTTCTGCAGTTGCTTGCCCAGCTCTTCCGAGCGACCGGAGACGGCCTGTACCTTTACGGTGTTGATCACTTCGTTGGACATTACTCACACTCCTGAATCAGGCTGTCCTGCTCATTGAGGGATAACGCCTATGCAGGATAGGCCTGCACCCCTGGACCGCCAATAGCCAATCGCGGGATAAAAACCCAGGCCAATGGCTCAGGCAATCTGCTGAAAAATGTCCCGCAGGCGATCCAGAGCGGGGTCGATGTCCAGCATTTCAATGGCGCCAAAGCCCATGAGCAGGCCGTCCTGGGGCGTTCGCTGATAGTAGAAGGGAGCGATGGGATACAGCCCGACTTCGACCTTTCTTGCCAGTTCGACCAGCAATGGCATATCGATAGGCACTTTGCATCTAAGGGACATGTGGAAACCGGCGACGCTGGGGATCGCTTCGAGCCAGGGCGAAAGATCGCTCGCCACTCGCGTGAGAATGCGCTCGCGCCGAGCCGCGTAGATCGCGTGGCAGCGCCGGATATGCTTGAGCAGGCAGCCTTCGGCGATGAACTTGGCCAGCGCCCATTGGGGCAGGGTGGAGGTGTGCAGGTCGGTCAGTTGCTTGGCGCGGATCACCGCTTCGAGGATGGCCGGCGGCAGGATCATATAGCCCAGGCGCAACTCCGGCAGCAGCGTTTTCGAAAAGGTGCCCACGTAAGCGACGATTCCGTATTCATCCATGCTTTGCAGGGAATCGGTAGGCCGGCCTTCGTAGCGGAACTCACTGTCGTAGTCGTCTTCGATAATGATTGCGCCCAGCTCCCGGGCCCGTTCCAGCAACGCCACCCGACGCGCCTGGCTCATGGCGATGCCGAGTGGAAACTGGTGTGACGGCGTCACGTAGATCAGTCGGGTCCCCTCGGGGATCCTGTCGACCTGAATGCCCTCTGCGTCAACCGGCACGCCGACCACCGTGGCCCCGTGGCTGCCGAACAGCAGGCGCGCTGGCGGGTAACCGGGGTCCTCCATGGCAACGAGGCTGCCGGGACGGGTCAACACCCGGGAAATCAGGTCCAGCGCCTGCTGAGCACCGTTGCACACCACCACATCTTCATCCTGGCAATTCACCCCACGCGAGAACGCGATGTGCCGAGCGATGGCGTTACGCAGCGCCGGCAGGCCTTCAGGAAAGCTGTAGAAGCCCTTGGAGCCCGCTATTTGGCGCAGGGCGTGAGACGTGCAGCGCCGCCAGTCGTCCTGGGGAAACTGGCCCTTGCTGGTGGCGCCACCGATGAAGTCATAGCGCAGCGAGCCTTCCAGGGTCGGGTGGCGCAGGAACACCGGCAAGTTACGCCAGGACTCGATGACCTCGGCACTGGCCAGTTGGGAATGGCCCTGCCTGGGCTGTGCCTTGGCCGGCCGGGTATTGACGTAGGTGCCTTTGCCGATCACGCCGGTCAGGTAGTTCTCGTAGGTCAGTTGCGCGTAGGTGTCGGAAATGGTTTTGCGCGAGATGCCCAGTTGTTCAGCGAGCAGCCGGCTGGGCGGCAGTTGCGTGCCGGCGGCCAGGCGTCCGGACTCGATGGCGCTGCGCAACTGGTTGTACAACTGGCCTGCCAGGTCCTTGCGGCCGTTGATGACAACATGAAGTTCCATACCGACGAGGCTCCTGGGCAATTGACCGACGCGCGTTCGCGTCGCGAAAGATTAACCTCAAGCATTGCCTTGCAGAAGTTGAGTGGTGCAAAAATCGTGGATTGGTCTACCCCGTAATGGTCCGCCGTTATTTCGTCGAATTGGCACTGTCACGCCGGAGCAACAACGCCTAACTTGAAACATCCCAACGATGTCCGAGGTTTTGTCATGACGTTGCGCCTGGATTACTACAGCGCGTCACCCAAAGCGATGAAAGCCATGATGGCCATGGAGGCGCTCACGAGCAACCTGAGCATTGAACCTGCGCTGTTGCACTTGATCAAAATCCGCGCGTCGCAACTCAACGGCTGCGCTTTTTGCACCGATATGCATTCGGTGGACGCGCGCCGTCTGGGCGAGACCGACCGCCGTCTGTACTCACTCGTGGTCTGGCGCGACAGCAACTTTTTCAACCCGCGTGAACGTGCGGCACTGGCCTGGACCGAATCGGTGACCCTGCTCGCGCAAAGCCATGTGCCGGATGACGTGTACGAGCAGGCGCGTGAGCATTTCAGCGAAAACGAGATGGTCGACCTGACCATCGCCGTCACCACGATCAACAGCTGGAACCGCCTGGCCGTGAGTTTCCGGCAAACGCCAAGCGCCTGAATACCCTTTACACCTCCCAACTGTGAGAGCGAGCCTGCTCGCGATGGTCGTCAACGATGACGCTGGCTGTCTGATGCCCAGCGGTGCTGCTCACACCATCGCGAGCATGCTCGCTCCTACAAGGGGCAGTGATTTCACATCTCCAGATTGATATACCCAGGCTTTGGCTCTTCCGGCGCCACCGCCTTCACGGCTTTGCCGGTCGCAGCTTCAACCCGGCGGGCCACCTCGGGGTCATCGGCGAACGGTATCAGGCTCGCGTCCTCCAGGCTTTGTGCCGTCTCCCGCTTCAGGCAGTGCTCGACCGCCAGCCACAGGCCCGCGACGAACAGTAGGTTGAGCAGTATCTCGAACATCAAAAGCTCCTTGCCTCAGGCAATCTGCGCCTCACGTTCGGCCATGCGCACATCCGCGACCCGCACGGTGCGCCAGACGTTGTAGGCCATCAGGATCATGCCTGTCAGGAAGAACACGCCCCCGGCGAAGCGCACCACAAAGCCTGGATGGCTGGCCTGCAAGGCTTCGACGAACGAGTAGGTCAGCGTGCCGTCGTCGTTGATCGCGCGCCACATCAGGCCCTGGGTGATTCCGTTGACCCACATCGAGGCGATGTACAACACCGTGCCGATGGTCGCCAGCCAGAAGTGCGCGTTGATCAGGCCGATGCTGTGCATCTGCTCGCGACCGAAGACTTTTGGCACCATGTGGTAGGTCGCGCCAAAGGTGATCATCGCCACCCAGCCCAACGCGCCTGCATGTACGTGCCCGATGGTCCAGTCAGTGTAGTGGGAGAGGGCGTTGACCGTCTTGATCGCCATCATGGGACCTTCGAATGTCGACATGCCGTAGAACGCCAGTGACAACACCAGGAAACGCAGGATCGGGTCGGTGCGCAACTTATGCCAGGCGCCCGACAGCGTCATCATGCCGTTGATCATCCCGCCCCAGCTTGGCGCCAGCAGGATCAGCGACATCGCCATGCCCAGCGACTGTGCCCAGTCCGGCAGCGCGGTGTAGTGCAGGTGGTGAGGACCGGCCCAGATGTACAGGGTGATCAGCGCCCAGAAGTGCACGATCGACAAACGATACGAATACACCGGCCGGCCAACCTGTTTTGGCACGAAGTAATACATCATGCCGAGGAACCCGGTGGTGAGGAAAAAGCCCACGGCGTTGTGCCCGTACCACCACTGGACCATGGCATCAGTGGCCCCGGAATACACGGGATAGGACTTGAACCAGTCCACAGGGATCGACAGGTGATTGACCACGTGCAGCATCGCGATCACCACGATGAAGGCGCCGAAGAACCAGTTGCCCACATAGATGTGCTTGGTCTTGCGTTGCACCACGGTGGTGAAAAACACGATGGCATAGGCGACCCAGACCACGGCCATCCACACCGCGCCGCTGAATTCGATCTCGGCATATTCCTTGGTGGTGGTATAGCCCAGCGGCAGGGTGATGAACATGATCACGATCACCGATTGCCAACCCCAAAAGGTGAAGGCAGCGAGTGTGTCTGAGTAAAGCCGTACCTGGCAGGTACGCTGCACCGCGTAATAACTCGCGGCGAATTGTGCGCTCCCGGCAAAACCGAAGATCACCAGGCTGGTGTGCAGCGGTCGCAGGCGCCCGAAGGTGGTCCACGGCAGGTCGAGATTCATCTCCGGCCACACCAGTTGCGAGGCGATCCACACCCCCATCGCCATCCCCACGACGCCCCAGAATACGGTCGCCACGACGAATTGGCGGACGACCTTGTAGTTATAGGCCTGTCCGATTGTTGCTGTGCTCATGGTCAATGCTTCCACGGTTGCAAAGTCTCGCCAGGCCACCCGGACTGGCATGCCCGTGCACTGTAGAAACCCCGCGGCAAACAAAACAGACTCAGTAAAATCTCATTTATACGGATCAGATAATGCGCCACGGCAGCGGTGATCCGGGGTGGCCTGATCTGGTTTATTAATGTTCAGCTGAAGCTGTAACTCACCGGCTCATCACGCGATCCTCATCCCACCCCAATCCCTGTAGGAGTGGGGACACGGGAACGAAGTCCGAACGCCCTGATGAGGTAGCCACATGTATCAATACGACGACTATGACCGGGCGCTGGTGTTCGAGCGCGTTGCGCAGTTTCGCGACCAGGTCGAGCGCTTCCGTGCGGGCGAGTTGAGCGAAGAAGAGTTTCTGCCGCTGCGCCTGCAGAACGGCCTGTACATGCAAAAACACGCATACATGCTGCGTGTGGCCATCCCCTACGGCACCTTGAATGCCCGGCAGATGCGCACGCTGGCGAGCATTGCCAGGGATTACGATCGCGGCTACGGTCATTTCACTACCCGACAGAACATGCAGTTCAACTGGATCGAGCTGGACCAGGTGCCTGAAATCCTCGAACGCCTGGCCGAGGTCGACATGCATGCGATCCAGACCTCTGGCAACTGCGTGCGCAACATCACCACGGAAGCCTTCGCCGGGGTGGCTGCCGACGAACTGATCGACCCACGCCCATTGGCGGAAATCCTGCGTCAATGGTCGACCATCAATCCGGAATTTCTGTTTTTGCCCCGCAAGTTCAAGATCGCCATTTGCTCCGCCGAGCAGGACCGTGCGGCCATCATGATGCATGACATCGGTCTCTATCTTTACCGTGGTGCCTATGGGCAAATGCTGCTGCGGGTGATCGTCGGGGGCGGGCTGGGGCGCACGCCGATTCTCGGTTTGCAGATCCGCGAGGGCTTGCCCTGGCATCACCTCCTGTCCTATGTCGAGGCGGTACTGCGGGTGTACAACCGACATGGCCGGCGAGACAACAAGTACAAGGCGCGCATCAAGATCCTGGTCAAGGCACTGGGCATCGAAGCTTTCGCCCGGGAAGTGGAGGAGGAGTGGCAGTACCTCAAGGATGGACCCGCACAACTGACGGACCAAGAGTACGAGCGGGTCGCCAGTGCCTTCCTGCCCCCGGACTACCGCGACCTGTCCAGCACCGACCTGGCATTCGGCAGCCGCCTGGCGGAAAACGCCGACTTCGCCCGATGGTTCACGCGCAACGTGCAGCCGCACAAGGTGCCGGGCTACGCCAGCGTGGTGCTGTCGACCAAACCGGGTGTGGCGGCACCGCCGGGCGACGTCACCAGCGAGCAGATGAATGCCGTGGCCGCGTGGTCCGAGCAGTTCGGCTTCGGTGAAATCCGAATCGCCCATGAACAGAACATTGTCCTGCCGGACGTGCCCAAGGCCGACCTGTTCAGCCTCTGGCAACTCGCGTGCGGGCAAGGCCTGGGCAGCGCCAACATTGGCCTGCTGACCGACATCATCGCCTGTCCTGGCGGTGACTTCTGCGCCTTGGCCAACGCCAAGTCGATCCCGATTGCCCAAGGCATCCAGGCACGCTTTGAGGACCTGGACTACCTGCATGACCTGGGCGATATCAGCCTGAATATTTCCGGTTGCATGAACGCCTGCGGGCATCACCACATTGGCAACATCGGCATCCTCGGCGTCGACAAGAATGGCAGCGAGTGGTACCAGGTGACCCTCGGCGGCGCCCAGGGTAAGGCCAGCGCGCTGGGTAAGGTCATTGGCCCGTCGTTCAGCGCCAGCGAAATCCCCGGCGTGATCGAACGCATTATCGAGACCTTTGTGCTCTACCGTGAAAGCGAGGAGCTGTTCGTTGACACCCTGCAACGCATCGGCCTGGAGCCGTTCAAGGAAGTGGTGTATCCCAAAGTGCTTGAGGTGTCGGTATGAACAACCTGCTGCGACTGGAAGCGGGTCAAGCTCGCATTGACGGCGACGACCCCTGGACGCTGTTGCGCGATCCAGCGTCGGCTCAACCTGCCGGCCCACTGATCCTGCCGCTGGCCATCTGGTTGCAGGACCCCGAGCGCAATGGTGTCTGGCTCGGGCCGGATGACGAGGTGGAGAGCCTGCGACCATGGCTGGGGCAGTTGCGCCTGATCGCCCTGGACTTTCCGAGTTTTCGCGACGGTCGCGCCTACAGCCAGGCATACCTGCTGCGCACCCGCATGGGCTGGGCCGGTGAACTGCGCGCAATCGGCGATGTGCTGCGCGATCAGCTCAGCCATATGCGCCAATGCGGGTTCGATAGTTTTGCGGTGCGCGAGGACAAGTCTGCCGAAGATGCACTCAAGGGACTGGCGGGGATGAGCGTGTTGTACGGGCGTTCGGTGATCGAACCACGACCCTTGTTTCGGCGGCGTTAAACAAGGAGCACTCGTCCCGGTGTGGCAGACGAAATTCTTCCCGACACAGCCCAACGCATTGGCTATACCTATTACCAGCGTGTCCAAACTGTCTCGTCCGCCTTACAGGAGTTACCGCATGAAGCTTGCCTTAATGATGAGCACACTGTGCATCGCCTCGATTGGCATGGTGGGGTGTTCCAGCAACAAGGTTGAACCGGATCAATATTCCGGCTTTCTCAAGGATTACAGTCGGCTGCAGGAAGCGAAGTCGCCTTCGGGTGCCGTGGTGATGCGCTGGATCGATCCCAAGCTCGACACCGCCAAATATAAAAGTGTGTACATCGAACCCAGCCAGCTTTACCCCAAACCCCAGCCCACGGCGAAAATCCCTCAGACGACCCTGAACGGGATCACCAGCTATTACGACCAGGCCCTCAAGCGTGAAATCGGCAAGTCGCTACCCCTGGCTGCCGGTCCAGGCCCCGGAGTGATCGTGGTACGGCCGGCAATCACGGCGGTGAGCAGCAAGACCGAAGGCCTGAAGCCCTATGAAGTGATTCCCATCGCCCTGGTGGCGGCCGCAGTCAGCACCGCCAGCGGCATCCGCGATCAGGAAACCGACCTGGCCACCGAAGCGGTATTCCTTGATGGCGGCGACAATCATGTACTCGCGCAGGTGGTCAGAAAAGGCACCGGCAAGCCACTGGAAAATGACTCGCAGGTGTTGAAGGCCGATGACGTGAAAGGCGTGATCGACGGCTGGGCGGCGGACTTGCATCAGTCTTATCTGAAACTCAAATCCAAATAACCACACTCTCCCCTGTAGGAGCGAGCCTGCTCGCGATGAAGGTCCAGACAACGCAGGCACTCAGGCCGCCAGCGCTATCGCTGACGACCATCGCCTCGATGCGACGGTCCGACACGTTCGCTCCTGCAGAGATGGGGTAATCCCCAACCCTCGAAGATACCCCCGCCGACGCACATCACATCGCACATCCTCTGGCCACGCTGTGGTTCGCCCTCCAGGGCGCGCAGGCTTGCGTCATTCAATTACATCACGGGCTATTCGTGGGCGTCCTTGCCGGTTGAGAACCGCAGAAGGACGGGCGCTCCGCTTGTAATGCTCTGAATTAAGTGAAAAGCAAACGATATAAATATCTACCGCAGCTGAAGACCGCCCCATCCACATGCTGTGCCCTACAGACTAAGGAGAGACTGTATGGCACAACAAATTTTCAACGATGGATCGTCCGGGGATGTGGTTATCAGGTCAGGCCCGCCAGCATCCGGTGGTGGCGGTGGATCATGGGGCGGTGGCTTTGGCGGGAACCGCGTTGGCGCCTCCGGGGCATTCGTTGGCGTAAGCAAAAAACGCAGCAGGGCCAGGGCGCTCGCCAGGCAAGCGGATAGACAAGCCAAGGAGCAACAACGGATACAGGCAGCCGCTGCTGCCGCGCACGCTCAGGAGCAGGCTCGCCTGCTCACCCGACAGCAGACGCTGGCGGCGATGCAGGCCAGTCATGTCATTGCCCGCGCCGCGATTGACCAAAACTACGCGGCGAGAGCTGAACACCTTGGCGCAGTGACTGATCAGGAAATCAGGGCAAAACGCGGGCCTGGCATTGGTGTGCCCAGCTCCGAGCGATGGCAGTTACATTCCATCGAGAGGCAAAGAAGCCTGATTGATGAGCTCGTGGCTCAAAAAGCGGCAGCGCTCGAAGCAAACAATCATGTCGCACAGGCTTTCGATGGGTTCGACCCGCTCACGCGCACCCCCGATGACTACCTCGCACGACTCGGGCAGTTCGGCGATGCATTGGCCCAAGGTCATCAGGTCTGGGAAAACAGTTACACCGCCGCGGCTGAAGCGCGCTTGCTGGCAGCGCAGATCAGCGCCTTGCACGATAAATCCAGTGCGCTGCTCAAGGAACATGCCACCTGGGTAGAACGACTGGCTGCGTGGGAAAAGTTGCGTCAGGTTGCTGAACAGCGTGATGCGCGCATTCGCTTCAAGCAGCAGACCGATGCGCAGGCTCGCCTGGAGCGCGTCCGGCAGGCTAATACCCTCAGCGTGCCTATTGCGCCATCGACGACCGCGTTGTCGATGCTGGTCAACCCCCGTGGATTGTGGGTGGCGGGTGCAGCCGACGGCTTGGCTGCGGGCATGTCAAGAGCTGTTGCCGCCCTTGCACCGCTCGCAGGCGCGCTGGGCACACTCACGGCCGGGCAGGTCGCGATCTTTGCCGGGGGAATGGTCATCCCGTCCGAACTGGGCAATGGCGAATTGACCCCGGAGCAACGCCAACGCTTGTACCACGCCGTGGTCGTCCCGGCGCAGGCGCTGGAGCTTCATGACGTGTCGGAGTTGCAAGCCATCGCCGATACCGGTGGTTCGGTGGAAATGGAGTACCGGGCTAAAACCCTGGAAACCCCGGAAGGCACCGCGGTCATCGTCACCAGAACCGGCGGGGAGGTCGATACCCAGGTTCCGGTACTGAACGCGACACTGGACCCGTTGACGGATCGATACACCGTCGATGTTCCAGGGGCACCTGCCCGACACCTGGAGTTCATGCCGCAGACCACGGCTGATGCCAACGCGACCGCACCCTCCGGCGCCGCGCTCACTGAGCCTCAGTTGCTGGAGATCCCGCCAGGCGTCGACTGGCGAATCCAGGATTGCGTGGTGTGCGTCCCAGGGCTGGAACCGGTCTACGTATCCTTCAACGCCGCACCGCTGGGAAGCGGTGTGGTGACCGGTACTGGGCAACCAGCCACTGCCGATTGGTGGAAGTCCGCTACCCAGGCGAGCGGAGCAGCCATCCCGACCCAGATCGGCGATGTGTTTCGCGGGCGTGAGTTTACCTCGTTCGCGGGGTTCGATCAGGCGCTCTGGCAAACCCTCGGCGAGGATCGCGTACTCGCCTCTTCGTTCAACGAGCTGAACAGAAAACGCATCGAACAGGGCTTCGCGCCTTACGCTCCGAAAAGTACCTGGGTTGATGAAAACCGTGAGTTCGAACTGCGTTATGAGGAGCGCGCGCCGTTCTGGGACGATGCCCTCAACCTCGACAAAATCAGCATCAAGACGCCGGCCAGCGCAGGCGGGTGGCTGGGCATTGTCCCCGCCGTTACGCCCTGGCCGATTCCACCGGCCAGCAGCTGGAAGCCATTGCAGCCACCAGGGGCGGAACAGCTGGGTTCGACGGTGTCACCTGCGGCACCTGTAGACCCGTTGGTTTATCCCGGCAGTACGGCCATCCCGGTCCTACCGCAAATCGAGACGTTTCCGGCTGTTGAGCAAGGGCAGGGAGCTGCGAACATACCTGGGTTTCCGGCAGACATGGAGCTGCCGTCGTCGGACGTCCTGTTTCTGGACCGACGGGATGATCCGGGTGTAGCAACCGGCTTTGGCAAGGAGGTTTCGGGGGTATGGTTGGGCGAAGAGGCGCGAGTGAATGGGGCACCTGTTCCGGCACGAATCGCAGAACAGTTGCGATCACAGGTATTCAGGAATTTCCATGGGTTCCGGCGTGCGTTTTGGAGGGCGGTTGCGGCGGATGTTGAGTTGAGTGACCAATTTTCTTTCATTGATCTGAACTCAATGCGAATGGGAAAGGCTCCCTTGGCATTGCAAGTCGACCGGCGAGGAATGCGGGTGAAATTTGAAATTCATCATCTCGACGAGGTCGCTAAGGGCGGAGCTGTTTACGATATGGATAACCTGTTGATCATGACGCCCAAACTTCATGTTTCTATCCACAGCAAAGGAAAATACGGTAATGGAATTCAAAGAAAGATTTGAAGATTACACCGAAGTAGAGTTCAGGGAATTCATTCGATGTTTTTTTGAAAATGAACGTAATCTATCTCCGGACGCATTTGAAGATTTTCTTATCAAAGGTGTCTTGCATTTTGCAGCGATTACCGAATACCCCAGTGGATATGACATACTTCTGCGTCCGGCAGAGCCGCAGGAAAAGTGCATTAATAGGGTAGTAGATGAGGTGGTGAATTGGCGATTGACCAACAATAAGCCTGGCTTCAAATCAGAATAATATTTGTAATGTACTCAGTGGCGCCCGCTCTCGGATGAGCGGGCGCCCGTTGTTCACTAAATAACATCAAGGAAGAACCAAGGATGGAGCTTAAACCCAATCTAACGGATTACACGGCGGCACAATTTCAGGAACTGGTTAACCGGATCTGGGCGGTAGATGTGCCGGAAAAAGACCACAATCGCCTGATCGAACATTTCGACCAGATCGTAGGCCACCCCAAGGGGGCGGACCTGTTGTTTGGTGAAGAAGAGTCGGGCATGTCGCAAGGGCCGGAAACGGTCGTCCATCACGTCCGGCAATGGCATCGCTCCCAGGGCCTGAGCGCGTTCAAGGATGAGGGCATCCATGAACCGCCACCGCCTGTCAGGGCTACGCTGGTGCAGCGCAGTCTGGCGGATGCGCAAAAGATTGCCGCAGACCTGGCTGCGGCAGATTTATCGGTCGAGCAAGCCTTGGGGGGATTTGAGCGGGGTGTCCAGCACATGCGATCAGTGCAAGGCGTCACGCGCGATGTGTGGCAACAGGAAAACGATATTCGCACGTTGGAGCAGGCGCAGCATGACGCCTACATCTGCATCCAGAAATATGGGTTCCTGAAAATGCGCATCGAGTTTGCCAAAACCAGCGCACTCCAACGGCTGCGATATTCGGGGGCGGAGCAAAATCAGTGGCACGACGTCGCGCAACATCTCAATGCAACCCATGACCGTTACACGGCGCAGTTGGCCACGATCCAGCAGTCCCATCGCGCCCTGCACGACGAAGCCGAGGCGTTGTTGGTCGCGGCTCAGCAAGTATTGATCAGCGCCCGCGCTTTGGCGGGTTCGAGCCCGACTGCTTCCAATCACCAGCTTCACGCCTCGTTGCTCAACGCCGGAAAACGCCCCGAGCTATTAATGGAAGGCGAGGTATCGGCATTGGCGTATTCCCAGCAAGTCGATCTGCAAAAGTCCATTCGTTCTGCTGTCGCCGAATTTGCCTGGCGCAACACGGCGGTCGAATCGACAAGCCCGCGCACCCAGGCTGCGGTATTGCAGTTCGAGTTTGCCAGCCGGGCGGATGTGAAAGTCTACGGTCTGAGTGTTCCGCTGTCCGAGTTCATGCCCGTCGAGGGCCTTGATTGGCAGGCGGTGGCCGCCAACCGCTCAGAACTGGCCTTGCCATTCAGGATGGGGCCGGCATTGACAGCCTCCAAGCCTGGTTCGAAGTTCATGGGGTTGCGCGAAGTGGCATTGCTGGAACAGCTCCACGTTACGGCGGCGAAGGGCACGACTTCAGCGAGCAAAGTGCGCGTGCGCCGCGCCGAGCGAGCCGGGCAGCCAGGCACATACAGATTTACCAGTGACGGGGCCGCAGGGATTACTGTTTTGTGGTCTGTAGCGAACACGCTGGACAAACCTGCTCCATCAGCTCCCGGATTCAGGAGGCAGGTGGGGTTTGTTTACTCGTCACCGGTGCCGACGCTTGAGCCGGCTCCCGATGCCGAGGAAAACTTGCCAGATTACATTGTGGTCTTTCCCGGTGAAGCCGGGCTCGACCCTCTCTATGTTGTCCTGACCGTTCGAAATGAGTAAGCGTGGCGCGCCTTACCCGTCAGGCGGCGCACTCAGCTTTTCTTCCCGGCCGCGAACGCCCGTTCTTCCTGCTCACGCAGCTCGGGGGTGAACTCATCGCCGAAGTCGGATGCCTCGAACACCTGGCGAATTTCGATCTCGGCGTCGGTGCCGGGCATCGGGTTGGGGCAGCGCTTGACCCATTCGATCGCTTCTTCCCTGGAGTTGACCTGCCACAACCAGAAGCCGGCGATCAGTTCCTTGGTTTCGGCGAACGGTCCGTCGATGACCGTGCGCTTGTCGCCGTTGAAGCGCACGCGCGCGCCCTTGCTGCTGGGTTGCAGGCCTTCGCCGGCCAGCAGGACACCGGCCTTGGCCAGTGCTTCGTTGTAATGACCCATGGCAGTCAGCAGTTCGGTGCTGGGCATGAGGCCGGCTTCGGAGTCGGCGCTGGCCTTGATGATGATCATGAAGCGCATGGTGGTGGTTCCTTCGGTTTGGGTGGATTCACCTTATGGTCGATTGGCGATGGGGCAAATCGACATCCTTCTGTAGGAGCGAGCTTGCTCCGGGCGGCGTTCCGACGATGGGGGTGTCTGACGCCCAGGATGTCGGATGTGCGGGCCCCATCGCGGGCAAGCCCGCTCCTACAATTGTCGTCTACAGAGTTCACAATTTGTATCCGCCCATAGGTCGCTGACCCATTTCATGGTTAACTTCGGCCCTCTCACCACCAACGTTCAGAAGGACTCCGTTCATGGCTCAAGTCACCCTCAAAGGCAACCCGGTTCAAGTCAACGGCCAGTTGCCACAAGTCGGTTCCAAGGCGCCAGCCTTTTCCCTGGTTGCCGGTAACCTGTCCGATACCACCCTGGCGAGCTTTGCCGGCAAGCGTAAAGTGCTGAACATCTTCCCAAGCGTAGACACGCCGACCTGCGCCACTTCGGTCCGCAAATTCAATGCCCAGGCCAATGACGTCGCCAACACTGTCGTGCTGTGCATCTCTGCCGACCTGCCATTCGCCCAGGCCCGTTTCTGCGGCGCCGAAGGCCTGGAAAACGTGCAGAACCTGTCGACCCTGCGCGGCGTCGAGTTCATCGAGAACTACGGTGTGGCCATCGCCGACGGTCCTCTCAAGGGCCTGACCGCCCGTGCAGTCGTGGTACTGGACGAAAACGACAACGTGCTGCACAGCGAGCTGGTCCCTGAAATCGGCCAGGAGCCGAACTACGAGGCCGCTCTCGCTGTCCTGAAATAATTCATCGTCAACAATAGTTGGCGGCACAGGGGCATTCTCGCCGGATTCCTTGCCAATCCACCGGGAATGTTCCCTTGTTCAAAGCGTTTTCATAGGCGCTTCAGTGCCTTAGACAAACCTTCCGATACGTAAGCCGAAGGTAAATTGCCGGTAAAGGCGCTTTGCTATTTGCCCGCCAGTGCTTATCGTTCAGCCTCCCGTAGAAAAAGCCCACGCGCCCAATGGTTGATCACTCCATGCAATCCTCCGCTTTCCGTAATCCTCGTCGCTGGCTGCTCGGCCTGCTTGTCCTGTTGGTCATCGCTGGCCTGTGCTGGAAGTTCTGGCCCACCGGCGCACCCAAAGAAGGGGCAGGGCAGAAAGCTGCGGCCGGTCATGTGGGGCGTTCCGGCGCCATGCGTCCGGGTTTCGGTGGCGCAGGCGGGGCAGTACCGGTGCGCGTGGCGCCAGCGGTCAAGGGCGACTTTGCGCTGTACTACAAGGCACTGGGCACCGTGACGGCGCTCAATACCATCAATGTGCGCAGCCGCGTCGGTGGTGAACTGATCAAAGTGGCCTTCCAGGAAGGGCAGATGGTAAAGGCGGGCGACTTGCTGGCCGAAATCGACCCGCGTCCTTACCAGAACGCCTTGCTGCAGGCCGAAGGCACGTTGTTGCAAAATCAGGCGCAGTTGAAAAACGCCCAGGTCGATGTCGAGCGTTATCGTGGCCTGTATCGCGAAGACAGCATTGCCAAACAGACCCTGGACACCGCCGAAGCCTTGGTGGGCCAGTATCAGGGCACGGTCAAGACCAACCAGGCAGCGGTCAACGACGCCAAACTCAATCTCGAATTCACCAAGATCCGTGCTCCGATCACCGGCCGGGTCGGTCTGCGTCAGCTCGACGTCGGCAATCTCGTTGCCGCCAATGACACCACGGCGCTGGCAATCATCACCCAGACCCAACCGATCAGCGTCGCCTTCACCCTACCGGAGAACAACCTCGATGTGGTGCTGGCCCGCTACCGCAGTGGCGCACAGTTGCCGGCGGAAGCCTGGGACCGTGGCGATGTTAAATTGCAGGCCACCGGTGTACTGAGCAGTTTCGACAACCAGATCGACGTCGCCACCGGCACCCTGAAGTTCAAGGCGCGCTACGACAACCGGGACCAGGCGCTGTTCCCCAACCAGTTCGTCAACGTTCACTTGCTGGCAGATACCCTCAAGGATGTCGTGCTTGCGCCATCGGCCGCCATTCAGTTCGGCACCAACGGTACGTTCGTCTATGCCCTGGACGGCGACAGGAAAGTCACCGTCCGCCCGTTGAAAGTTGGCGCCAGCGATGGCGAGCACACAGTGATCACCGAAGGCCTGGCGGCAGGCGACCGCGTGGTCCTGGAAGGTACCGACCGTCTCAAGGAAGGCAGCGAAGTGGAAGTGGTCAACGACTCCAAGGATGTGCCAACCGCGCCGACTGAACATCTGCAGGGCAAATCGGCGGCAAGTACGACTGAGCCGGGCACCACCGACAAGGCGAAAAAGGGCGGCGCATGAATCTCTCGCGGCTGTTCATCCTTCGCCCGGTTGCCACCACACTGAGCATGCTGGCCATTGTTCTGGCCGGCCTGATCGCCTATCGGCTGCTTCCCGTCTCTGCCTTGCCCCAGGTCGACTACCCGACTATCCGCGTGATGACGCTCTATCCCGGCGCCAGCCCGGACGTCATGACCAGCGCCGTAACGGCGCCGCTGGAGCGTCAGTTCGGACAAATGCCCGGGCTGACCCAGATGGCGTCGACCAGTTCCGGTGGCGCTTCGGTGTTGACGTTGCGCTTCAACCTCGACATCAATATGGATGTCGCCGAGCAGCAGGTGCAAGCGGCCATTAACGCCGCGACCAATCTGCTGCCCACCGATCTGCCAGCCCCCGGTCTACAACAAGGTCAACCCGGCAGACACCCCGGTTTTGACCTTGGCGATCACCTCGAAAACCATGTTGCTGCCCAAGCTGCATGATCTGGTGGACACGCGCATGGCGCAGAAAATCGCACAGATCAGCGGTGTCGGCATGGTCAGCATTGCTGGCGGACAACGCCAGGCCGTGCGCATCAAGGTCAATCCCGAGGCGCTGGCTGCCGCCGGCCTCAACCTGTCGAACGTACGCACGCTGATTGGTGCATCGAACGTAAACCAGCCCAAGGGCAACTTCGACGGTCCGACCCGGGTTTCGATGCTCGATGCCAATGACCAGCTCAAGTCCCCCGAGGATTATGCCAACCTGATCCTGGCCTACAGCAACGGCGCGCCTTTACGCCTCAAGGATGTGGCAGAAATCGCCGACGGTGCTGAAAACGAACGCCTGGCGGCGTGGGCCAACGAGAACCAGGCGGTGCTGCTCAACATCCAGCGCCAACCCGGTGCCAACGTCATCGAGGTGGTGGACCGGATCAAGGCCTTGCTGCCCAGCATCACCGACAACCTGCCGGCCGGGCTTGAGGTCACCGTGCTCACCGACCGAACCCAGACCATTCGTGCATCGGTCACTGATGTGCAGCATGAACTGTTGATCGCCATCGCCCTGGTCGTGATGGTCACTTTCCTGTTCCTGCGCCGTGCCAGTGCGACCATCATCCCGTCGATCGCCGTTCCGTTGTCGCTGATCGGTACCTTCGGCGTGATGTACCTGGCCGGGTTCTCGGTCAATAACCTGACGCTGATGGCCCTGACCATTGCCACCGGCTTCGTGGTGGACGACGCGATCGTCATGCTGGAAAACATTTCCCGGTTCATCGAAGAGGGCGACAGCCCACTCAATGCTGCATTAAAAGGCGCGAAGCAGATCGGCTTTACGCTGATCTCCCTGACGTTGTCCCTGATCGCGGTATTGATTCCGCTGCTGTTCATGGCGGACGTGGTAGGGCGACTGTTCCGCGAGTTTGCGATCACCCTCGCGGTGGCGATCCTGATTTCCCTCGTGGTGTCCCTGACGCTGACGCCGATGATGTGCGCCCGGCTGCTCAAACGTGAACCCAGGGAGGAAGAGCAGGGTTGGTTTTACCGCTCCAGTGGCAATGTAATTGATTGGATGATCGCGGCTTACGGGCGCAAGTTAAAGTGGGTTCTCAAGCATCAACCACTGACGTTGCTGGTGGCGGTCGGTACCCTGGGACTGACCGTGGTCCTGTATCTGGTGGTCCCCAAGGGTTTCTTTCCGGTGCAGGACACCGGGGTGATCCAGGGCATTTCCGAAGCGCCGCAGTCGATTTCCTTCAGGGCAATGAGCGAACGGCAACAGGAACTGGCCAAGGTGATCCTCGCGGACCCGGCGGTCGAAAGCCTGTCTTCCTACATCGGGGTCGACGGTGATAACTCGACGCTCAACAGCGGTCGACTGCTGATCAATCTCAAATCCCATGGTGATCGTGACCTGACGGCCACCGAGGTCATCGCTCGCCTGCAACCTGAATTGGACAAGCTGGTTGGCATTCGCCTGTTCATGCAGCCGGTGCAGGACCTCACCATCGAAGACCGCGTCAGCCGTACGCAGTATCAATTCAGCATGTCGTCGCCGGATGCAGAGTTGCTGAGCCTGTGGAGTGGTCGTTTGGTGGAGGCGCTCGCCCAGCAGCCGGAACTGGCGGACGTCGCCAGCGATTTGCAGGACAAGGGCTTGCAAGTCTACCTGGTCATCGACCGTGATGCGGCCTCGCGGCTCGGTGTATCGGTCTCGGATATCACCAACGCGCTGTATGACGCTTTCGGCCAGCGGCAGATTTCCACCATTTACACTCAGGCCAGTCAGTACCGCGTGGTACTGCAATCGCAGTCCGGCGAGAAGATCGGCCCTGATGCGCTGAACCAGATCCACGTCAAGACCACCGATGGTGCACAGGTGCGGCTGTCGAGCCTGGCACACATCGAGGAGCGCCAGGCTCAATTGGCGATCACCCACATCGGTCAGTTCCCGGCGGTGATGATGTCCTTCAACCTGGCGCCCGGCGTGGCGCTGGGGCATGCGGTGGACATCATCGAACAGGTGCAGAAGGACATCGGCATGCCGATTGGCGTGCAGACCCAGTTCCAGGGCGCAGCGCAAGCGTTCCAGGCTTCGCTGTCGAGCACTTTGCTGCTGATCCTCGCGGCGGTGGTGACCATGTACATCGTGCTGGGCGTGCTCTACGAGAGCTACATTCACCCGATCACCATTCTCTCGACCTTGCCGTCGGCTGCGGTCGGTGCCTTGCTGGCCCTGCTGCTGAGCGGCAATGACCTGGGCATGATCGCGATCATCGGCATCATCCTGCTGATCGGTATCGTGAAAAAGAACGCGATCATGATGATCGACTTCGCGCTCGATGCTGAGCGCAATCAAGGCATGGACCCGGAAACGGCGATCTATCAGGCGGCATTGTTACGTTTCAGGCCGATTCTGATGACCACGCTGGCGGCATTGTTCGGTGCGGTGCCACTGATGCTGGCCAGCGGTTCCGGGGCCGAGTTGCGCCAGCCGCTGGGCCTGGTAATGGTGGGCGGCCTGCTGCTCAGCCAGATCCTGACGCTGTTTACCACGCCGGTGATCTACCTGTATTTTGACCGTCTGGGGCGGCGCTGGGGCCGTCCATCCGAGTCGGTGGACGCGGTCGAACAGCCATGAACCTGTCCGGTCCTTTCATCAAGCGCCCGGTCGCCACCATGCTGTTGAGCCTGGCGATCATGCTGCTCGGCGGCGTCAGTTTCGGCCTGCTGCCGGTGTCGCCGCTGCCGCAGATGGACTTCCCGGTGATCGTGGTCCAGGCCAGCCTGCCGGGGGCCAGCCCTGAGGTGATGGCCTCGACCGTGGCCACGCCGCTTGAACGCTCCTTTGGTGCCATTGCCGGCGTCAACACCATGAGCAGCCGCTCCAGCCAAGGTTCGACCCGGGTGATTCTGCAGTTTGACCTCGACCGCGATATCAACGGCGCGGCGCGGGAAGTTCAGGCGGCGATCAACGCCTCGCGCAACCTTCTGCCGAGCGGCATGCGCAGCATGCCAACCTACAAGAAGGTCAACCCGTCCCAGGCGCCGATCATGGTGCTGTCGCTGACCTCCGATGTTCTGGAAAAAGGCCAGCTCTACGATCTGGCCTCGACCATTTTGTCCCAGAGCCTCTCCCAGGTGCAGGGTGTGGGGGAGGTGCAGATCGGCGGCAGCTCACTGCCGGCGGTGCGCATCGAGCTCGAGCCCCAGGCGCTGAACCAGTACGGCGTGGCGCTGGACGACGTACGAACCACCATCGCCAATGCCAACGTACGCAGGCCCAAGGGCTCGGTGGAGGATGGCCAGCGCCTGTGGCAGGTGCAAGCGAACGATCAACTGGAAAAAGCCAAGGATTACGAGTCGCTGATCATTCACTACGCGGACGGTGCAGCCCTGCGCCTGAAGGATGTGGCCAAAGTCAGCGACGGGGTCGAGGACCGCTACAACAGCGGCTTCTTCAACGATGACGCGGCGGTGCTGCTGGTGATCAACCGCCAGGCAGGCGCCAACATCATCGAGACGGTCAACGAGATCAAGGCACAACTGCCGGCGTTGCAGGCCGTGCTGCCAGCCAGCGTCAAGCTGAACCTGGCCATGGACCGCTCGCCGGTGATCAAGGCCACGCTGCACGAAGCCGAAATGACCCTATTGATCGCCGTGGCCCTGGTGATACTGGTGGTGTTTCTATTCCTGGGCAACTTTCGGGCTTCGTTGATTCCGACCCTCGCGGTACCGGTGTCGCTGGTGGGCACCTTCGCGGTGATGTACCTGTATGGTTTTTCCCTGAACAACCTGTCGCTGATGGCCCTGATCCTGGCCACCGGGCTGGTGGTGGACGATGCCATCGTGGTGCTGGAGAACATCTCCCGGCACATCGACGAGGGTGTACCGCCCATGAAGGCGGCTTACCTGGGCGCCCAGGAAGTCGGTTTCACCTTGTTGTCCATGAACGTTTCGCTGGTGGCAGTGTTCCTCTCGATCCTGTTCATGGGCGGCATCATCGAAAGCCTGTTCCGCGAGTTTTCCATCACCCTGGCGGCGGCCATCGTGGTGTCGCTGGTGGTCTCCCTGACGCTGACGCCGATGTTGTGCGCGCGTTGGCTCAAGCCGCACACGCCAGGGCAAGAGAACCATCTGCAACGCTGGAGCCGACGGACCAACGACTGGATGGTGGCCAAATACGCCACCAGCCTCGACTGGGTGCTTCGTCATCGGCGCTTGACGCTGCTCAGTCTCTTCGTGACAGTTGGCGTTAATATCGCGCTGTATGTCGTTGTTCCAAAAACATTTATGCCGCAGCAAGACACGGGTCAACTGATTGGATTCGTGCGCGGGGACGACGGGCTGTCATTCAGCGTGATGCAGCCAAAAATGGAGATTTTCCGCCGCGCGGTGCTCAAGGACCCTGCGGTCGAAAGCGTTGCCGGATTCATCGGTGGCAGCAACGGCACCAACAACGCCTTCATGCTGGTGCGTCTCAAGCCCATCAAGGGGCGGGAGATTTCCGCACAGAAAGTCATCGAACGCATGCGCAAGGAAATGCCCAAGGTTCCCGGCGCCCAGTTGATGCTCATGGCGGACCAGGACCTTCAGTTTGGTGGCGGTCGCGAGCAGACGACCTCGCAGTACTCCTACATCATCCAGAGCGCCGACCTCGGCCAATTGCGCACCTGGTACCCGAAAGTCGTGGCGGCGCTCAGGGCATTGCCGCAACTGACCGCCATCGATGCGCGGGAGGGCGGCGGTGCGCAGCAGGTGACGCTGATCGTCGATCGCGATCAGGCCAAACGCCTGGGCGTTGACATGAACATGGTCACCGCCGTGCTCAATAACGCCTACAGCCAGCGGCAGATTTCGACGATCTACGACAGCCTCAACCAGTATCAGGTGGTGATGGAGGTCAATCCCAAGTACGCCCAGGACCCTATCACCCTCGAGCAGGTCCAGGTGATCACCGCCGACGGCGCACGGATTCCGCTGTCGACCATTGCCCATTACGAAAACAGCCTGGCCGAAGACCGCGTCAGCCACGAGGGCCAGTTCGCGTCCGAGAGCATTTCATTCGACATGGCCGAAGGCGTGACGGTGGAGCAGGGCACGGCTGCCATCGAGCGTTCGCTCGCACAACTCGGCATGCCGGAAGACGTGATCGTGAAAATGGCCGGCACCGCCGATGCTTTCGCCGCGACGCAGAAGAGCCAACCGTTCATGATTCTCGGTGCGTTGCTGGCGGTCTATCTGGTGCTGGGTGTGCTGTATGAAAGCTACATCCATCCATTGACCATTTTGTCGACCTTGCCATCCGCCGGGGTCGGCGCGTTGCTGTCGATCTATGTGCTGGGTTCGGAATTCAGCCTGATTTCCTTGCTGGGGCTGTTCCTGCTGATCGGCGTGGTGAAGAAAAACGCCATTCTGATGATTGACCTGGCATTGCAACTTGAACGGCATCAAGGCATGGAGCCACTGGAATCGATTCGCAACGCCTGCCTGCAACGGCTGCGGCCCATCCTGATGACCACGCTCGCGGCGATTCTCGGGGCCTTGCCTTTGCTGCTGGGCCGAGCCGAAGGTGCGGAAATGCGCCAGCCGCTGGGCCTGACCATCATTGGCGGGCTGATCTTCAGCCAGATCCTTACGCTTTACACCACCCCGGTGGTTTACCTCTATCTCGACAAACTGCGCCATCGTTTCAACCGTTGGCGCGGCGTGCGTACCGATGCCGCTCTGGAAACTCCGCTATGACTGACCGTTCGCTTACCCACCTCACCGTGCCGCTGCTGATGGCCCGAGGCTCGCGTCTGCTCTCCCTGTCGCTGTGCGTTGCGCTGCTCAGTGCCTGCGCCATCGGCCCGGACTACCAGCGTCCGCAAACCGCCGCACCTGTGCAGTACAAGGAAGCGGCCGGCTGGCGTCAGGCCACGCCGAGCGACTCGCTGGCGCGCGGTGCATGGTGGGAGCTGTACGGCGACCAACAACTCAACGGCTTGATCGACAAACTCAACAGTGGCAACCAGACCGTCGCGCAATCCGAAGCCCAATACCGGCAGGCACAGGCGCTGGTCCGCAGTGCGCGCGGGGCGTTTTTCCCCACGGTGGACCTGACCGTCGGCAAAAACCGCTCCAGCCAGGGCACCGGCAGCAGCAGCTCGAGCCTGAGCAGTTCCTCCAGCGGCATCCGCAACACCTACACCGCCCAGGCCGGGGTCAGTTGGGAGGCCGATATCTGGGGCAAGCTGCGCCGCGGCCTGGAAGCTGACACGGCCAACGCCGAGGCGAGCTTCGCCGATCTGGCGGCGATGCGCCTGAGTCAACAGTCGGAGCTGGTGCAGAACTACCTGCAACTGCGGGTGATCGATGAGCAGAAACGCCTGCTGCAAGCGACAGTCGAGGCCTACCAGCGGTCGTTGAAAATGACCGAAAACCAATACCGCGCTGGCGTTTCCGGCAAAGACGCCGTGGCACAGGCGCAAACCCAGCTCAAGAGCACCGAGGCCGATCTGGTTGACCTGATCTGGCAGCGTGCGCAGTTCGAAAACGCCATCGCCGTGCTGATCGGCCTGCCGCCCGCCGAGTTCACCCTCGCCGAAAGCCAGGACATTCCGCAGTTGCCCGAGGTGCCACTGAGCCTGCCGTCACAACTGCTGGAACGGCGCCCCGACATTGCCTCCGCCGAACGCTCGGTGATCGCCGCCAACGCCAACATCGGCGTGGCGAAGGCTGCGTACTACCCGGACCTGACTCTGAGCATGAACGGTGGCTACAGCAGCAGTACCTCGAATGGCCTGTTCACCGTACCGAACCGCTTCTGGTCGGTTGGCCCGCAACTGGCCATGACCCTGTTCGACGGCGGCCAGCGCTCGGCGGAAGTCGACCGTAGCGAGGCGGCCTACGACGAAACCGTGGCCAAATACCGCCAGACCGTGCTCGATGGCTTCCGCGAAGTGGAAAACTACCTGGTACAACTCAAGGTCCTGGAAAACGAGTCCGAAGTCCGCCAGCAGGCGCTGGACGCTGCGCGAGAATCCCTGCGCTTGATCCAGAACCAATACAAGGCCGGGCTGATCGCCTATCTGGACGTAGTCGTGGTCCAAGCCACCACACTGAACAACGAGCGCAGCATGCTGGACCTGTTGCAGAGCCGGCTGATCGCCAGTGTGCAGTTGATCGCGGCACTGGGCGGCGGCTGGGATGGCCAGGTGGACCTGTAGGAGCGAGCTTGCTCGCGATGGCATTGGGTCAGGCGCATTGGTGTTGGATGTGCCGCCGTCATCGCGAGCAAGCTCGCTCCTACAGGGCCGTCGAACGTTTTTTGAATTCAAGCACTACGTTAAAACAAGCGTTTCATCGCCTTGCTGGCATTTTGCTCATTTTCTCAGTGCGTTCCTCTGCGCGATCAGTACAATCGCCTGATTTATTCGCCGCGAATGGAAGCAGTACGGCGGGTATTTTTGAGAATTTTCATGCTCATCGGTAGCTATTCCCCCTCGCTGGTCATCATCTCGCTGTTTGTCGCCATTCTTGCCTCCTACACGGCGCTGGACCTGACCGGGCGCATCGCCACGGCGAAAGGGCGAGCGGTGCATTTCTGGACGGCGGGTGGCGCGTTTGCGATGGGGGTCGGAGTCTGGTCGATGCACTTCATCGGCATGCTCGCGTTCGAGTTGCCGATTGAACTGGGCTACGACATTACGCTCACCGGTCTGTCATTGCTCACTGCCATCCTCTCCAGTGGTTTTGCCCTGTGGCTGGTGAGACAGCCACGCCTGCCCCTGTGGCAACTGGCGTTCGGCGCACTGGTGATGGGCAGCGGCATCAGCGCGATGCATTACACCGGCATGGCGGCGATGAGCATGCAGCCCGGGATCGTCTACGACCCGGTGCTGTTCGCCGTCTCCTTATTGATCGCCGTAGGTGCATCGGGCGCGGCGCTGTGGATCGCCTTTCGTCTGCGCAAGCACACACCGTATGTCAGCCTGATCCGTGGCGGCGCCGCCGTGGTCATGGGCATTGCCATCGTGGGCATGCATTACACGGCCATGGCGGCGGCGCAGTTCCCCGACGGGAGTTTCTGTGGTGCCATCAGCAGCGGCCTGAACGGCAAGGGCCTGGACGGACTGGTACTGGTCACTACGCTGGCGGTGTTGAGCATTGCCTTGCTGACCTCGATTCTCGATACACGCCTGGAGGCTCGCACGGCGGACCTCGCGCAGTCGTTGACCGAAGCCAATCGCGAACTCACTCAACTGGCCTTGCACGACACCCTGACCGGGCTGCCCAATCGCGTGCTGCTGGCTGACCGCATTGATCAGGCGATGTCAGTGGTCAGGGAGCAGGGCGGCTGTTTTGCCTTGATGTTCATTGACCTTGATGGTTTTAAACCGGTGAACGATGCCTTTGGTCACCACATGGGCGACCTGTTGCTACGAGAGGTTGCCGCGCGGCTGCGCGTGGACTTGCGCAGCCATGACACCCTGGCCCGCATCGGCGGTGATGAATTTGTGCTGCTGGTGCAACTGGCGGCCGAAGAAGACGCGCTTAACCTTGCCGCACGACAGGTCGGGCTGATCGCCCGCCCGTTCCGCGTGACCGAGCATGACCTGCAGATTTCCGCGAGCGTTGGCATTGCCCTGTATCCGGGCAACGGCAGCACCGCCGAAGAACTGCTGATGAACGCTGATGCGGCGATGTATCACGCCAAGGGCGCCGGCAAAAACGGCTACAGATTTTTTGATGTGTCCATGAACAATAACGCGCGCAAACAACTGCAATTGTTGCAGGACCTGCGCTGCGCCGTGGAGCAGTGCCAGTTCCGCCTGCATTATCAACCCAAGTTCGCCGCTGGTAGCCGTCGTGCCATTGGCGCGGAGGCGCTGTTGCGCTGGGAGCACCCGACTCAGGGATTGTTGCTGCCGGACAAGTTCATCGACCTGGCGGAGAAGACCGGTCTGATCATCTCCATCGGCGAATGGGTGCTCAACGAAGCGTGCCGGCAGATGCGTGAGTGGTACGTGCTGGGTTATACCCATTGGCGCATCGCGGTGAACCTGTCAGCGTTGCAATTCTGCCACGGCGGCCTGGTGCAGAGCGTGGCCAGGGCGTTGGCCACGCACAAGCTGCCGGCCAACTGCCTGACCCTGGAAATTACCGAAACCACGGCAATGAGCGATGCGGATGCGAGCATGACGGTGCTAAACGAGTTGTCGCAGATGGGCGTCGACCTGTCCATCGACGACTTTGGCACCGGCTATTCCAGCCTGATGTACCTGAAAAGACTGCCGGCCAATGAACTGAAGATCGACCGTGGTTTCGTCCGTGATCTGGAGCGCGACAGCGACGACGCGGCCATTGTCTCGGCCATCGTGGCCCTGGGCCAGGCGCTGGACTTGCGAATCGTCGCCGAGGGGGTGGAAACCGCCGTGCAGCAGGACTTCCTCACCCAGCTCGGTTGCGATTCACTGCAAGGCTTCCTGCTCGGGCATCCGGTGCCGGCGGAGCATTTCATGGCGAGCATCCAGGGTGCGCAAGACCTGCCAGTGAGCTGAAACGGCTGGCCGCTGGCAGGGCCGACCCGTGGTAAACGTGCCACAGCTCATGCAAAACCCGTGAATGGCGGTTATTCTTGGCCCCGACTGCTTACGCTTGAACGGGGAAATGCACGCATGGACAAAGTCATTGTCATCACCGGCGGCAGCCGTGGCATCGGTGCCGCTACCGCTCAGTTGGCGGCCGTGCAGGGCTACCGGATCTGCATCAATTACCAGTCGGATGAAGAAGCGGCCCATCGCGTCCTGGAGCAGGTCCGCGCCCTGGGGGCCCAAGCAATTGCGGTGCGTGCCGACGTCAGCATCGAGGATGAAGTCATTGCCCTGTTCAATCGGGTCGATGCCGAGCTGGGGCGGGTCACCGCGCTGGTCAACAATGCCGGCACCGTGGGGCAGAAGTCGCGCATCGATGAGATGTCCGAATACCGCATCCTGCGCACCCTCAAGACCAATGTCCTGGCGCCCATCCTCTGCGCCAAGCACGCGATCCTGCGCATGTCGCCCAAGCATGGCGGGCAGGGCGGCAGCATCGTCAATGTCTCCTCAGTCGCCGCGCGCCTGGGCTCGCCCAACGAATACGTGGACTACGCCGCCTCCAAAGGTGCGCTCGACACGTTCACCCTGGGGCTGTCCAAGGAAGTGGCCGGTGAGGGCATTCGGGTCAACGCCGTGCGGCCCGGCTATATCTACACGGATTTCCACGCACTCAGTGGCGACCCGGATCGGGTCAGCAAGCTGGAGTCGGCCATCCCCATGGCTCGTGGCGGCCGGCCGGATGAAGTGGCAGAAGCGATTGTGTGGCTGTTGTCGGACAAGGCGTCCTATGCGACGGGGACGTTTGTGGATTTGGGTGGGGGGCGGTAGGTCGGCAGATTTGTGGTGATTGTGAGCGCCCTATCGCGAGCAAGCTCGCTCCTACAGTGGATCGGTAGCATTCACAAATACACTGTAGGAGCGGGCTTGCCCGCGATGGCGTCGGATCAGCCAACACTCACTCAGAACGACCGCACAATCCGCCCCAACGTCTCCATTGCCCGCTCAGCCGTCTCACTCCACGGGCTGCCATAATTCAGGCGAATACAATTCCTGAACCGCTGGGTCGGTGAAAAGATCGGCCCCGGCGCAATGCTGATGCCCTGTGCCAACGCCATCTGGAACAATTTCAACGAATCCATCTGCGGCGGCAGTTCCAGCCACAGGAAATAGCCCCCGGCCGGTTGGCTGACGCGGGTCTGCGCCGGGAAATAGCGCGCAATCGCCGCGAGCATGGCGCTCTGCTGTTCTTCCAGTGCGTAGCGCAACTTGCGCAGGTGCCGGTCGTAACCGCCATGTTGCAGATAGTCGGCTATGGCGGCCTGAGCCGGCATCGACGCGCACAGGGAGGTCATGAGCTTCAATCGCTCGATCTTCTGCGCATAACGGCCGGCGGCGACCCAGCCCACCCGATAACCAGGCGCCAGGCTTTTCGCGAACGAGCCGCAATGCATCACCAGCCCCTCGGTATCGAATGCCTTGGCCGGTTTGGGCGCCTGTTGGCCGTAATAGAGTTCGGCGTACACATCGTCCTCGATCAGCGGCACCTGGTGCTGGCGCAGCAGCGCCACCAACTCCTGTTTTTTCGCCTCGGGCATGGTCGCGCCCATCGGGTTCTGGAAGCTGGTCATGGTCCAGCAGGCCTTGATCGGGTAGCGCTCCAGGGTCTGCGCAAGCACATCCAGGTCCATGCCATCGCGCGGATGCACGGGAATTTCCACGGCCTTGAGTTTCAGGCGCTCCAGGATTTGCAGGCAGGCGTAGAACGCCGGTGCCTCGATGGCCACCAGGTCGCCGGGTTCGGTCACGGCTTGCAGGCACAGGTTCAGTGCTTCCAGTGCACCGTTGGTGATCAGCAGTTCTTCCATCGGCAGCATCAAGCCGCCCACCATGTAACGCAGGGCGATCTGGCGGCGAAGTTGCGGGTTGCCTGGCGACATGTCGGTGACCACCATGCGCGGGTCCATGTCCCGAGTGGCGCTCGCCAGTGAGCGCGACAACCGCTGCAAGGGGAATAGCGTCGGGCTGGGGAACGCCGAGCCGAACGGTACTGTGGTCGGGTCCTTGATCGAGTCGAGTACCGAGAAAACCAACTCGCTGACGTCGACTTCGGTGGATTCGTTGACCTGGCTGCTGATCACGGGCTCCGAAAACGGGCTCGGTGCATGGGTGTTGACGAAATACCCGGAACGCGGACGGGCGCGGATCAGGCCACGTCGCTCCAGCAGGTAATAGGCCTGGAACACGGTGGAGGGGCTGACCCCGTAGGTCTGGCTGGCGTAGCGCACTGAAGGTACGCGTTGGCCGGGGCCAAGGACACCGGAGCGGATCAGTTCAGCGATGTCATCGGCGAATTTTTCGTAGCGTTTCATTTAAAGCCCGCAAGGTGTCTTTTATTGAAATCCGGGTGTCCTTATCGCGAGCAAGCCCGCTCCCACAGGTATTCGATTGCACACAAATCTGTGACCAACGCCGGACCTGTTGTAGGAGCGGGCTTGCCCGTGATAAGCCGCACCGCAGTCTAAAGGATCAACGATTCATCGGCGCAACAAACCGGCTCTTCGCCACGCTTGCTATTTCAGGCTCGTCGCTGTCCGCCACCCTGAAGCTCAGGGCCTGGGAACTGCTGGTCGCCCGCTCCGTGGTCATCACCACCGACACCGGCACATCGACAATCTCGCCAGCGGCCAGGCTCAGCTCGGTCTTGCCCTGCAACTCGAAACCCTCGCTGTCGACGAGGCTCAGTATGTAGCGCTGGCGCTGCTGGGTCTTGTTGATCACTTTCAGGGTGTAGATGTTCTCGATCTGTCCCTGGCCGTTTTCGCGGAACAATCCACGATCCTTGGTCACGTCCAGCGATACCATCGGCCGTTCGGCCAAGGCGAATACCAATGCGCCGATCATCGCCACCAGCACCAGCGTGTACCCGATCAGGCGTGGCCGCAGCAGGTGCGTCTTGCCACCCTGCAATTCTCGTTCGGAGGTGTAGCGGATCAGTCCGCGCGGGTAGTTCATCTTGTCCATGATCGAATCACAGGCGTCGATGCAGGCCGCGCAGCCGATGCATTCCATTTGCAAGCCGTCGCGGATATCGATGCCGGTAGGGCAGACCTGCACACAGAGCTGGCAATCGATACAGTCGCCCAGGCCCACCTCGGCCGGCTTGACCTCGCGTTTGCGCGGGCCACGGTTTTCACCGCGGGTTACGTCGTAGGAGATGGCCAGGGTGTCCTTGTCGAACATAACGCTCTGGAACCGTGCATAGGGGCACATGTGGATGCACACCGCTTCACGCAGCCAGCCGGCGTTGAGATAAGTAGCGCCGGTAAAAAACAGTACCCAGAACAGACTGACACCCCCGGCCTGGAAGGTCAGCAGCTCTTCTGTCAGCGGGCGGATCGGAGTGAAGTAGCCCACGAACGTCAGGCCGGTTACCAAGCTGATTGCCAGCCAAGCCGTGTGTTTGGCCGAGCGTCGAATCAGTTTGTCCAGGCTCCAGGGCGCCGCCTGTAGTTTGATCCGCTGGTTGCGTTCGCCTTCGATGACCTTTTCGGTCCACATGAAGACCCAGGTCCAGGAACTCTGCGGACAGGTGTAACCGCACCAGACTCGACCGGCGAATACCGTAATGGCAAACAGGCCGAATGCGGCGATGATCAGCAGCCCTGACAGCAGGATGAAATCCTGCGGCCAGAACGTCGCTCCGAAGATGTGGAATTTGCTTTCGGAAAGATCCCAAAGCACAGCTTGGCGATCGCCCCAGTTCAACCAGGCGGTGCCAAAGAACAGCAGATACAAAAAACCGGCCCCCAGCAGGCGCAGATTTCGGAATCTGCCGGTGAAACTGCGGGTGTGGACCAGGGTGTCGGTGGACTTGGCCTTTATCTTCGAAGGTGAAGGCTCAAATGTTTCAATGGTTCGGACGGGGATTCTATCGCTCATGGTCTTTCGCTCATCAGCCTCCATCAGGCCGAGTGACTATGAGCGGGGAACTGTTTGCATAACAGACTCAGGTCTTGCAATAAAAAGCGGATCAGATGGATGCGCTGCGTTGGCCTGCGACAACATGAAGCATTGAGTGCAACGGCACGCGGGCGCCTATACCAGACACCCGCGCGGGACGTTGATGCAGGTCACTTAAATAACCGAATCACTGTCCGTGGCCTTCAAGTGTCGGCGACCATCCTCCGCGCCTGCAACGGTCAATGCGTCGGCTTCTGCTTCGGTGATGTAAATACGCTGGCCGTTGACATCCACAGCCGACATCGCCTTGGCGCCGTCGGTGATGACCGTCACGTCGGAACACAGGCGAATTTCCTCGCCGTTGTCGGTGGTGAAAAAACAGGTCTGGTTTTCGATGCGAACAGTCATGGGGAGATCCTTTTTCGGCGGGTTCTACAGTGTTAGGGCTCTACGCGCCGTCATCGTTCTGTGCAACTGATTAATGGTCGGTGTGGTCCATCCCCTATCAAATCTTCACAAGGATTACGCCATGGATGCCTGGTGGCATGAAGTCTGGGTCACCCTGCAAGCGGAGTTCGCCGACATCGGCGATGCCGCGCAGCTGACACGCATTACCGTCAGATTGCTGATCGCTGCGCTGTTGGGCGCCATTCTTGGTTTCGAACGCGAACACAAAGGCAAAGCGGCCGGGGTTCGCACCCACATGCTGGTGGCGCTGGGCGCAGCGCTGTTTGTATTGGTTCCACAAACGGCCGGTGCCCAGGCCGACGCCATGAGTCGTGTGGTGCAGGGCGTCATCGCCGGTATCGGCTTTCTCGGCGCCGGTACCATCCTGAAAAACCAGGAAGGTGACGAAAGCCACGTCAAGGGCCTGACTACCGCCGCCGGTTTGTGGATGACCGCCGCCATCGGGGTTTCGGCGGGTTTGGGCAGAGAAGCGACGGCCGTGTTCAGCACGATATTGGCACTGGCGGTGTTCAGCGTGATGCCGAGAATCGTGGCCAGGTTCGATAAAGACAAGGACGCTCCGTGACACGGCTGACACCACCCTTGTAGGAGCGAGCTTGCTCGCGATGGTCGTGAACGATGACGCTGGCAGTCAGGTCCCCCGCGGCGCCTGTGAGTCCATCGCGAGCAAGCTCGCTCCTACAGGGTGACTATGTGTCTTCGTGGAACGGCGATCATCATCCCGGCGCAACAATGACTGGCGGCATCGTCCTCGGTGGTTCTTCCACCGGAGGCGGCGTCGTGCCGGGTGGGTCTTTCTCGGGAATCGGCTGCGGATCGGTCGGGGGAATGGTCGGCTTATCGATGTTCGGATCGGGTGTTTCAGCCGGGATTGGAATACTCATGGTTCAAGCCTCCGGTGGCACATGGCGTGAGTCGTGCTTAAGTTGATTGACCGCCGGTGACGTGAATTGATTCCGCTGCAATTGGCCTGAACTTTTATCCGGGCGTGTCGCTCGGAACCTAAGTGAGTTCATTTCGGGGCTGACGCCTTCGCGCGAAGGCCGGTCCTGCACGAGAGCGTCCATGGGGCGTACAGGAGAGAGGCTCGATGACTGGTGAGAAACCGACAGAGCTGAGCTACAACGCTCATATGCCGCTGTCGCAGGCGTTGCTGATGCCGCGAATCGCGATTGAAGACACCATGCCGACGCTTGATGGCGGGCAGTTTGCCGTCAAGGCGGTGGTGGGCCGGGAGGTGGTGGTCACCAGCAAAGTGTTCGCCGACGGGCACGACAAGCTGGCGGTGCAAGTGCGCTGGCGGGCCGAGGGGGAGGAGATCTGGCAGCGCGAGTCGATGAAGGATATTGGCAACAACGGCTGGCGTGGCCAGTTCACGGTGCACACCCAGGGCCGTTATGTGTTCTGCATCGAAGCCTGGATCGATCAGTTCGCCAGCTTTTGTTACGAACTGCAAAAGAAGCACATGGCTGCCGTCCCTGTCAGTCTTGAATTGCAGGAAGGCCGCAATATGGTCCAGCACGCGGCCGAACGCGCCGATGGGCCGCTGAGCGAAGCGCTGGCGGCGTTGCACCATGAACTGGCAGGGTTGCTCGAAACCGAGCAGGTCGCCCTGTTCTTGCAGCCACGCAGCGCTGATCTCATGGCCCAGGCCGACCACCGTCCCTACCTGAGTTTCAGTCAAGAATTTCCGCTGGATGTCGAGCGTGAGCTCGCCGAGTTCGCCAGTTGGTACGAACTGTTTCCCCGCTCGATCACCGACGATCCTGCGCGTCACGGCACCTTCAATGATGTGCATTCCAGGCTCCCGATGATTCAGGACATGGGCTTCGATGTTCTGTATTTCCCGCCGATTCACCCCATCGGGCGCAGCTTCCGCAAGGGACCGAACAACTCCCTGACCGCTGGGCCGGACGATCCCGGCAGTCCTTATGCCATCGGCAGCCCGGAAGGTGGGCATGAGGCCATTCATCCGCAACTGGGCACCCGCGATGACTTTCGCCGATTGGTGGCCGCTGCTCGAGCGCATGGCCTGGAAATCGCCCTGGACTTCGCCATTCAGTGCTCCCAGGACCACCCCTGGCTGCAGCAACACCCGGGATGGTTCAACTGGCGGCCGGACGGCACCATCAAATACGCCGAGAACCCGCCCAAGAAATACCAGGACATCGTCAACGTCGACTTCTATGCCGCCGATGCAATCCCGAGCCTGTGGACCGAGTTGCGCGACATTGTGGTGGGCTGGGTCGAGGAGGGCGTCAAGATCTTCCGAGTCGACAACCCCCACACCAAGCCCTTACCGTTTTGGCAGTGGCTGATTGCCGATGTCCGGGCGCTGCATCCTGAGGTGATTTTCCTCGCCGAGGCCTTCACCACGCCGGCAATGATGGCCCGTCTGGGCAAGGTCGGTTACTCGCAGAGCTACACCTATTTCACCTGGCGCAATACCAAACAGGAGCTGGCCACCTATTTTGCCGAGCTTAACCAGTCGCCGTGGCGCGAGTGCTACCGGCCGAATTTTTTCGTCAATACGCCGGACATCAACCCGGCGTTCCTGCACGAGTCCGGTCGGGCCGGTTTCCTCATCCGTGCCGCGCTGGCGACCATGGGGTCCGGCTTGTGGGGCATGTATTCGGGCTTTGAACTGTGCGAATCCGCGCCGGTGCCAGGGAAGGAGGAATACCTCGACTCCGAGAAGTACGAGATCCGCCCAAGGGACTTCAACGCGCCGGGCAACATCATCGCCGAGATTGCCCAACTCAACCGCATCCGTCGGCAGAACCCGGCCCTGCACACCCACCTCGGCCTGAGGATCTACAACGCCTGGAACGACAACATCCTGTATTTCGGTAAGCGCAGCGCCGACGGCAGCAACTTTATCCTGGTAGCGGTCAGCCTCGATCCGCATAACGTCCAGGAGGCCAACTTCGAATTGCCGCTCTGGGAAATGGGCCTGGCCGATGACGCCAGCACCCAAGGTGAGGATTTGATGAATGGCCACCGCTGGACCTGGCACGGCAAGTATCAGTTCATGCGCATTGACCCGGCGTATCAACCGTTTGGTATCTGGCGGATCACGGTCTAGATAAGGTCGCGGCGTTTCTCGGATTCAGCAGGAGTTTCACATGGCGAAGAAACCCAAGGCAGCCACGTTCATCAAGGACCCTCTTTGGTACAAGGACGCGGTGATCTATCAGGTTCACGTTAAATCCTTTTTTGACTCCAATAACGACGGCATCGGCGATTTTCCTGGCTTGATCGCCAAGCTTGATTACATCGCCGAGCTCGGCGTCAACACCATCTGGTTGCTGCCGTTCTACCCGTCGCCGCGCCGTGATGATGGCTATGACATCGCCGAATACCGCGGTGTGCATCCGGACTACGGCACGCTGGCCGATGCTCGGCGCTTCATCGCCGAAGCGCACAAGCGCGGCCTGCGGGTGATCACCGAACTGGTCATCAACCACACGTCCGACCAGCATCCCTGGTTCCAGCGCGCTCGCAAAGCCAAGCCGGGTTCGGCCGCTCGGGATTTTTACGTGTGGTCCGATGACGATGGCAAATACGACGGCACGCGGATCATCTTTCTCGATACCGAGAAATCCAATTGGACCTGGGACCCGGTCGCCGGCCAATACTTCTGGCACCGTTTCTATTCCCATCAGCCGGACCTGAACTTTGATAACCCGCAGGTGATGAAAGCCGTGCTGTCGGTGATGCGCTACTGGCTCGACATGGGTATCGATGGCCTGCGGCTTGACGCCATTCCCTATCTGATCGAACGGGACGGCACCAACAACGAGAATCTGCCCGAGACCCACGACGTCCTCAAACAGATCCGCGCCGAGATCGATGCCAACTATCCTGACCGCATGCTGTTGGCCGAAGCCAATCAATGGCCGGAAGACACTCAACTCTACTTCGGCGACACCGACAAAAACGGCCTCAATGGCGACGAATGCCACATGGCGTTCCACTTTCCGCTGATGCCGCGCATGTACATGGCGCTGGCCCAGGAAGATCGCTTCCCGATCACCGATATCCTGCGCCAGACCCCGGAAATCCCCGCCAACTGCCAGTGGGCGATCTTCCTGCGCAATCACGATGAGCTGACCCTTGAGATGGTCACCGACAAGGAACGTGACTATTTATGGAATTACTACGCGGCTGACCGGCGCGCGCGGATCAACCTGGGAATTCGCCGCCGCCTCGCGCCGTTGATGGAGCGAGACCGCCGACGTGTTGAACTGCTAAACAGCCTGCTGCTGTCGATGCCCGGCACGCCGACCCTGTATTACGGCGATGAAATCGGCATGGGTGACAACATCTACCTCGGTGACCGCGATGGCGTGCGTACTCCGATGCAGTGGTCAATTGACCGCAACGGCGGTTTCTCCAGAGCCGATCCGGCCAGCTTGGTGCTACCTCCGATCATGGACCCGCAATACGGTTACCTGTCGGTCAACGTCGAGACCCAGGCCGGCGATCCGCATTCGATGTTGAATTGGACGCGGCGCATGCTCGCGGTGCGCAAGCAGTCGAAGGCGTTCGGGCGCGGCACCCTGAAAATGCTCTCGCCGAGCAACCGGCGGATCCTGGCGTATACCCGTGAGTACACGGCAGATGATGGCAAGCAGGAAATCATCCTGTGCGTGGCCAACGTGTCGCGCAGCGCCCAGGCGGCAGAGTTGGACCTGTCGGCGTACGTGGGCATGGTGCCGGTGGAAATGCTCGGGGGTAATGCTTTTCCGCCCATCGGCCAACTCAATTTTCTCCTGACCCTGGCGCCTTATGGCTTCTATTGGTTCGGACTCGCATTGGAGAATCAAATGCCTTCCTGGCACGTCGAACCGGCGCAAAGCCTGCCGGACTTCACCACCCTGGTGCTGAAAAAACGCATGGAAGAACTGCTCGATACGCCGTCACGCGCGACGCTGGAACAGGGCATCCTGCCGAGCTGGTTGCAGAACCGACGCTGGTTTGCCGGCAAAGATGCCGCCATCGACAAGGTGAACCTCGCCTATGGCGTGCGTTTCGGGGATGCGCAGCATCCGGTGCTGCTCAGCGAAATTGAAGTCACCAGCGGCGGGCAGACCAACCGCTATCAACTGCCATTCGGCTTTATCGCCGACGATCAGCTAGGCCCGGCGTTGCCTCAGCAGCTGGCGTTGTCGCGAGTGCGGCGAGGGCCGCAGGTGGGGTTGATCACCGACGCGTTCACCCTGGAAAACTTCATCCGCACCGTCCTCGCCAGCATGCAAGACAACAAGGTATTGCCTTGCAATGACGGTGAAATACGCTTCGAGCCGACCTTTGAACTTGCCAGGCTGGGACTTACGAATGAGTCCGAGGTGCGTTACCTGTCGGCGGAGCAGTCCAATAGCTCAGTGGTGATTGGCAATAGCCTGGTGCTCAAGCTGATCCGCAAAGTCGCCTCGGGCGTGCACCCGGAACTGGAGATGAGCGCCTATCTGACAGAGGCGGGCTTTGCCAATATTTCGCCGCTGCTGGGCTCCGTGGTGCGTCGCGATGAGAAGGGCGAAGACAATCTGCTGATGATCGCGCAGGGCTACCTCAGTAATCAGGGCGATGCGTGGGAGTGGACCCAGAACAACCTGGAGCGGGCGCTGCGTGACGAGCTGGCCGGCGCCATGTCTGAGCAGGAGCAGCATTACAACGCGCTCGGTGAGCTGCGCGATTTCGCCGGCATGCTGGGTCAACGCCTGGGAGAGATGCATCAGGTGCTGGCGGCGCCCACTGACAATACGGATTTTTCCCCGCAGATCACCACGGCCAAGGACGCCCAGGCCTCTGCCAAGGACGTCGCCGCGCAAGTGGAGCGCGCGTTGGTATTGCTCAAACAGCATCAAAATGAACTGAACCCTGAGGACCAGTCACTGGTCAGTCATCTGCTGGACAACAGGAAGACCATCCTTGCGCATGTACAGGCACTGGGGAAACAGGCCGCGGGAGGCTTGCGCATCCGTGTACACGGCGACCTGCACCTGGGGCAGGTGCTGGTGATCAAGGGCGATGCTTATCTGATCGATTTCGAAGGCGAGCCGGCACGGCCATTGGTCGAGCGGCGCGGCAAGCACAGCCCGTACAAGGATGTGAGCGGCGTGCTGCGCTCCTTCGATTACGCGGCGGCGATGGCGATCAACGTGCACAACGTCGACAACACCGAACAAGCCCAGGCTGCACGGCAGCGAGTGGCCGAGCGTTACCTGAATGAAGCCAGGCAGGCATTTATCGACGCTTATCGGCTGGCAGCAGCTAGTCTGGGACATGCGTGGCAAGATCCGGGAGGCGAGGACGCCGCGCTGGCGTTGTTCGGTCTGGAAAAGGCGGCGTACGAGGTGGCCTACGAGGCAGAAAATCGACCTACCTGGTTGCCGGTGCCATTGCACGGTTTGTATGGATTATTGAATGGGCTTAAACCCTTTTCCGATCTTGGTGGAGAGTAGTCATGAGTTTCTCGAACAAGGAACAGGGGCACGCCACTAGGGCGTCATTGCCAGGATCGCGGGAGATCGACGCTTTGGTGCGCGCCGAACATCAGGATCCTTTTTCCATTCTCGGCCCCCACGGCGACGGTGCCGGCGGTCAATTCATCCGGGCTTATCTGCCCGACGCCTTGAGTGTTCAGGTGTTGAGCAAGGAGACCGGCGAAGAGCTGGGCGCTCTCCAGGCCACTGACCGGCCCGGGCTTTTTGTCGGGCATTTCGAACGGGCACAACCGTACCTGTTGCGGATACGCTGGGCCGGTGGTGAACAGGTGACAGAAGATCCTTACAGCTTCGGCGAATTGCTGGGCGAGATGGACTTGTACCTGTTCGCCGAAGGCAATCACCGCGACCTCAGTGCCTGCCTTGGCGCGCAACTGAAGAATGTCGAAGGCGTTGATGGCGTGCGTTTCGCCGTATGGGCGCCCAATGCCAAGCGGGTTTCGGTGGTCGGCGACTTCAACAACTGGGACGGACGTCGCCACCCCATGCGCCTGCGTCATCCCACGGGTGTCTGGGAGTTGTTCATTCCTCGCCTGGGGGCCGGTGAAGCCTACAAATACGAAATCCTTGGGGCTCATGGCATCCTGCCGCTCAAGGCTGACCCGATGGCCCTTGCCACTACCTTGCCACCGGACACGGCGTCGAAAGTGGCGGCGCCCCTGAAGATCGACTGGCAGGATCAGCAATGGATGCAGGCACGGGTGGAGCGCTCGCGCCCCAGCGCCCCCCTGTCGATCTACGAGTTGCACGCCGGTTCCTGGCAATGCGAGCTGGATGAGGCGGGCGAGGTGTCTCGCCAATACAGTTGGCGTGAGCTGGGTGAACGGCTGATCCCGTACGTCAAGGAGCTGGGTTTTACCCATATCGAGCTGATGCCGATCATGGAACACCCTTTTGGTGGTTCGTGGGGTTACCAGTTGCTCTCACAATTTGCCCCGAGCGCTCGCTACGGCACCGCGGATGAATTCGCCGAATTCGTCAATGCCTGCCACCTGGCTGACATTGGCGTGATCCTGGATTGGGTGCCGGCGCATTTTCCCACCGATACCCATGGCATGGCCCAGTTCGACGGCACCGCGCTGTACGAATACGGTAATCCGCAGGAAGGCTTCCACCAGGATTGGGACACGCTGATCTACAACCTGGGCCGCACCGAAGTGCACGGCTACATGCTGGCCTCGGCGCTGCACTGGCTCAAGCATTTCCATGTCGACGGCCTGCGCGTCGATGCAGTGGCGTCGATGCTTTACCGCGACTATTCACGCAAGGCGGGTGAGTGGGTGCCTAACCGTCACGGCGGTCGCGAGAACCTGGAGGCGATCGATTTCCTGCGTCACCTCAACGACGTGGTCAACATCGAAGCGCCTGGTGCGCTGGTCATTGCCGAAGAATCTACGGCCTGGCCTGGCGTCAGTCAGACCACACAGCAGGGTGGCCTGGGCTTTGACTACAAATGGAACATGGGCTGGATGCACGACTCGCTGCATTACATCCAACAGGACCCGGTCTACCGCGCCCATCATCACAATGAGCTGAGTTTCGGCCTGGTGTACGCCTGGTCAGAACGCTTCATCCTGCCGATTTCCCACGACGAGGTGGTTCACGGCAAGCACTCGCTGATCGACAAGATGCCCGGCGACCGCTGGCAAAAATTCGCCAACCTGCGCGCCTACCTCAGCTTCATGTGGGCGCATCCGGGCAAGAAACTGTTGTTCATGGGCTGCGAGTTCGGCCAGTGGCGCGAGTGGAACCATGACCAGCAACTGGATTGGTATCTGCTGCAATATTCGGAACACCAAGGCGTGCAGAAGCTGGTGGGTGACCTCAATCAGCTGTATCGCACGGAACCTGCGCTGCACGATCAGGACGACGTACCGCAGGGTTTCCAGTGGCTGATTGGTGACGACGCGATCAACAGCGTCTACGCCTTCCTGCGCTGGAGCAAGGACGGGCGGCCTGTACTGGTCGTTGCCAACTTCACCCCGGTGCCGCGTGCGGAATACCGCATTGGTGTGCCAATTGCCGGGCGTTGGAATGAGGTGATCAACAGCGATTCCTCGACCTATGCCGGTTCGAATTACGGCAACGGTGGCGGGGCATCGACCGAAGAAGAACCGAGCCATGGGCAAGCCTTGTCCCTGGTGCTGAACTTGCCGCCGCTGGCGGTGTTGATCCTGCGACCGGAGGGTTGAGTCGATCCCGTCGCGAGCAGGCTCGCTGTAGGAGCGAGCATGCTCGCGATGGTGGCCCAGGCACCGCAGGGCGTCAGGTGCCCAGCGTCATCGTTGGCGACCATCGCGAGTAAACTCGCTCCTACAGGGGGAATGCGGGCAACTGTAGCAGCGAGCTTGCTCGCGATGGTGGCGCGGACACTGCGGGGTATCAGGACACCAGCGTTATCGTTGACGTCTATCGCGAGCGTGCTCGCTCCTACAGTTTGTCCGCATAGGCAATGGTCCCTCACCACCGCATCCGCACCCCCAAACTGCCAATCAACCCATTCAAGTCATTGTCATCGACATCACTGCTGTAGTCGGCGCTGACGTAAAGGCTCACGACCGGCGTGACCCGCGCCACCAGGCCCAATCCCACTTCGACTGTGGACGACTTGCGGCTGCTGCTGATCTTGTCGACCTGATCCAGGCTGACGGTATTGCCGGTGTACACGGTGTGCCAGACGTTGGTGCGCACGTAGGGTTCGAATCCGAGGCCGTTGATGTCGTAGCTACCTTTCAATCGGGCACCAACCCGTCCGCTCCAGGACGTCATATCGCTGGACGAGGCGTTACCGGACCCCGCGTAGGGTGTGTCCAGAGTGATGCGCTGGTTGATCAACTGCGCTTGCGGTTCGACTACCCAGTTTTCACTCAGGCCAATCGGAAAACCACCTTCAACCGAGAGAGTCACTGCACTGCCTTCTGTTGCCTGTCGCGCCCCTTGCTGGTTGCGGGTGAAGCCGTTGACGCGGCCACCACTCGCGGTCAAATCAACGTGCCAACCCTGGGGCCCGGTCAGGCTCCAGTAGGCGCCGAGGCTCTGGCCTTGCAGGTTCAGTGTGTCAGCGTTGGGATCGGACAGAGCGCGATTGGTCAGCGGGCCGTTGCCATTGCCCAGAATCTGGTTCAGGCCACCGATCAGGCCGACCTGCTGGACGTGGCCGCTGCCGCTCTGCAAGGTCACAATCGCCGGGCCCTTGTGAGCGTTGCTGCCGGACAGACTGCTCCCCTGGGACTCATAGTCCGTCTGGGCCTGGCGGGATGCCTGCCCGTAGAGTTGATCCCAGGCCGAGGGTGAGGCGTCTTGAGTGGTCAGGCCGGAACTTCGCGTATCGGACGCGGCGCTGAAATGGCCGGGATAGCTCATCGCAACTGAGGGCAAACTGAGTACACGGACCTGCTGGTCGTACCAGGGAGTTGTCTCTTCCTCGGCAGGTGAAGCCTGCACTTCCATGGAGGAACACAGCAGGAGTGAACTCGAAACTGTGCAGAAAGTGACTTTAATCTCTTGTTGGGTGAATGAAGTTTTCATGGAGGTCTACCTTGCAATCGCATGGGGTATCTCGCTGTGGCGTCTCTCCTACCCCGAACGAGGGGCGACCGAATGGAATGGGGCAAGCCGCTGGCCGCCCGTGTTCACGGGTGTCTGGTGGGGTGCCCCTGAGGTTACTTCGGGGGTAGTACGTGAAGCTAAGAAGACCGCTGTGTGTGCGTCAAGAAAATGGCCGATAAGTGGTATGTGATTTTTAGCGATTGCAACTGGCTGATTTATATCCTTGGCCTAAGTTCTTGTTTGTCGGGAAAACCGTCGTGACTTCCGCAGGCTAGAGGGGTTCGCCCAGCAACCTGGGCGTTCACCAACTGACCCTCACACCCAGATTCGCTTGAGTTGCACGCTGCTGATTACTGTCAATATTGCTGCTGTAGTCGGTGCTGGCGTAGACACTCACGGCCGAGGACAGGCTCACTACGACCCCAACGCCGAGATCCAGCGATGATGATCGCTGCTCGCTGGTGATTTCATCGGTGCCGGCGAAGGTCACCGAGTCCTCGCCTTCGAGGGTGTGCCACAGGTTGGCACGCAAGTAGGGCTCCACTGGCCGGCCACTGAGTTCGTAAGCGCCTTTCAAGCGCGCACCGACACGCCCCGTCCAGGCACTGTCGGAGTCAAATGAGACATGTGACACACCGTCGTCCTGGCTGTCGAGGCTGACCTTCTGGTAGATCGCTTGCACCTGGGGTTCGACCACCCATCTGTCGCTGACTGAAATCGGATAGCCAACTTCGGCTGACAGGGTGGTGACATGGCCTTTATTGTCGATCTTCAGACCGCGATCAGACTGGTTGTCACCGTCCAGGCGGGTGTACATGGCCACGGTGTCCAGGTACGCGCCAGCGTTGTCGATCAGTGTCCAATAAAGACCAACGCTGTCGGCCCTGATGTCCACTTCGCCTGCGTGCTTGCCTTCGAAGCCGCCATTGAAACCGTCGACATCGCCGCGCAGGCGGCTGTGGCCGACGAAAAAACCTGCGCGCTGAGTCTGGCCGCTGTCCAGTTGGGAGGCGAACACGTCTGTGCCGGCCTGGAAACCATAGACTGAGCCATCGAGGCGGGGCGTGACGGACCCGGCCCAGGTCTGGTCGAAATTGTTGCCGTAGACTCGGCCCCAGCCGGCACTGAGGAGGCCGGTCTGGTTGAGCAAGCGCTGGTCACCCTGGCGATCATGGAAGGTACCCAGTGCGTCGATGGCCAACTTGCGGACGCCGGCGGCATGACCGACCACACCGGAACTTCCGGTCTGTAGGTCGGGATGGGCGCGGCACCTGGCTGCACGGTAGGCAACACGGGAACGACGCCCGCCACTGCGGCGACGACCGGAACCGGTACCACCGGCTCGACGGTGGGTGGCAGCGTCGGGTCGGCATTGGGCACGACGACGACCGGTGGGGCAACCACGGCGGAGCGCAAGTACCAGCTGTTCTCGCTACCGCGAGTAATCCCTCCCTTGAACAGGTTGTAATCGTAGGCGCCAGCCGACACCGGGGCCTTGAGCGAAAACGCGCCATTGGCGCTGACGGCCGTCCCTTGTGCCTCGACCACCTGGATACCGTTTTGTAGGGTCAGCCCGCCAGCGCCCCCCACGTCGCTGACCGTGATCAGGGTGTTACCGGTCAGAGTGCCGTTGTTGATCACCAGTTTGTCGCTGGGGGAGGCGTCGTCACCCAACGCACTTTGCAGCCATAACTGACCGCCTGTGCCGACATAGTTGCCCTGAACCGTGAGGGTGTCACGGGTGCGGGTGTTGCCCAGCGTCAGATCGATTACCCCACTGTTGTTCAGCGTGGCCGCCAACCCCGGCGTGAACGGTGCAATACCGCCGGAAACCGATGTGAGCACGCTGCTGCCGTCAACATTGAACACGCCGGTGCCGGTGCTACTGTCGCCCAGGGCCACGATGCCATCCAGGTCGAAGCGCGAATTGTTGGTCAGGTTGAGCGTCTCCCAATTGGCGTAACGGCTGGCGCCGGAGGAGGTGGTCTGGTCGAACGTCAGTTGGTCGTTACCGGCGCCTCCATCGACATTCGGGGTGGTGGCCAGAAGGCTCTCGGTCAAATTGCGCAAGGTTGCACGATCATTGCCCACATCCATCAGGATCGCCGAGCGGATGATCCCGCCACCGGCCCATATCAGGGTGTCATCGCCCGCGCTGGCACGGATTTCACCGACGATCTCCCCCCCCGTCACGGTGATGCTGTCGTTGCCGCCGCTGACGCTGACATTGCCCCCGATTTTCCCTCCGGAAACGACGATGGTGTCCCGGCCGAAACCGGTGACCAGGTTGCCCAGGATGGTGCCGCCCAGTAGCTCGAAAATGTTGTCATCGAGTTTCATGTCGACCCGGCCGATGGTGCCGCCAGTCATCCTGGCTTCGTCGCCATCTTCGAACGCGCCGGTGATCGTGCCGGCGGTCATCAGGAAGCGGTCATGGCTGTCGCCTTGGGACAAAGCGCCGATCGTCCCGCCATTCATGATGAAACTGTCCACGCCGCTGCCTTGGGAGACCGCGCCAGTGATGGTGCCGCCCGCGATGGTCACGGTGTTGGTGCCGTCACCGACATTCAGCACACCGTTGATAAGGCCGGAGTTCATGATCACCGTGTCGGCGCCTGCGCCGAAGATCACGCCATTGATTGAGCCCGTGCCGTTGGCAGGAAGCGTCAGGGTGTTGTTGCCCGAAGTATCGGTCAACGGGCCACTGGTGCCGCTGTCGCAGGTGTAGTTGTCGTTACCGGCCGTAGGCGCCAGCGTGCAAGCCGCCGACGTCATCCGGGACTCGCCGGCACACAGCAACACAGTGAGAACGCAGCCTGAATAGCGGCACGCAGGCCGTAGCGTCGATAGGGTCATCATCGTCTCCACGCATCGGTATGCGCCTGATCCCGCCACTCCTCCGGGGAGTCGCGTCGTTTCAGGCGCCCATGGCAGCGCGAATTGACGACAAATGCAGCACCCTGCTGAAAACCCTGGCAATACTTGCGCTACGATCCCGTCCGTTCGAGCCATCGATACGGACGACTGCACCGTAGCAACAGATTCGACCGCCGGCTACTGTCATAAATAACAGGTCGAGGCACTTTTTTTGGAGAGAGCCGCCCGGCGATAACGCGTTACAAATGCACTTCGACCGCCAGCGGCAGGTGGTCGGAGAGGTGTGTCCACGGCTTGTTGCCCAATATCCGCGGCTCGTGACTGCTGGCATTGCGCAGGTAGATTCGGTCCAGGCGCAGCAGGGGGAACCGCGCCGGGTAGGTTTTGGCGGGGCGCCCATGGTGGCGCTCGAAGGCTTCGTGCAGATAGTCCCGGCGGGCCAAGGCAGCATTGCCTTGCAACTGCCAATCATTGAAGTCACCGGCAACGATCACCGGAGCCTGCTCGGGCAGGGACTCCAGCAACTGGCACAGCAGCTCCAACTGCAACTGGCGGTGGCTTTCCAGCAGGCTCAGGTGCACACAGATGGCATGAACCTCGGTGTGGCCCGGTACATCGAGAACGCAATGCAGCAGCCCACGGCGTTCGGGGCCGGTGATCGACACATCGAGGTTGCGGTATTCGCGAATCGGGTACTTCGACAGCAATGCATTGCCGTGGTGGCCGTTGGGGTAGACCGCATTACGGCCGTAGGCGAAATCGCTCCACATACTGTCGGCGAGGAATTCGTACTGAGAGGTTTGCGGCCAATCGTTGAACCGCGAGGAATGGCGCTCGTGTTCGCCCACCACTTCCTGCAGAAACACCAGGTCGGCTGACGTGCTGCGTACCGCCTCACGCAATTCCGGGAGGATGAAACGCCGGTTGAATGCGGTGAACCCCTTGTGGGTGTTGACCGTCAGCACTCTGAGTCGATGAACCACCGGGGGCGTGTTCAAAGACGCCGGTTCGACTGACTGCGGCTTGGAATCACTGGTCACTTTTGCTCCTGAATCAGGGTTGCCTATGCATGCGACTGACGCGCGGGCAGGCAGTTCACTTCACATGCGCGCTCAAACGAAGACGATTTCATACGGCAGGCGCATACGCTCCAACAGCACCGGCGGCAGCATCGGCGGCAGGCCGACCGCGGGCTCGCCGTCGAGCTGGCTGGCGTAGGCGTGGGTCGCGTGGCTTTTGCGCGCCACCGTCCAGGTATCCAGCCGAAGTTTGCGCGCACGATGCCAGGGAAACAGGCCGCTTTCGCGTGTAGGCCAGTGCCAGGCCCAGACCGGCACTTCATTGAATGCAGCGCCCACCTGTGCGGTGGCGCGGGCGCTGGCGCGTCCCACCGCATCGTGGTCGACATTGCCATCTTCACGCCAGGTGCTGAACACCACGTCGCCCGGGCGCAGGTAACGGGCGATGAACTCGCTCAACTGCTGCTCGCGTTCAGCCAAGGCATTGTCGGTAAACCCGCCGCGAATCCATTTGAGGCTATGCATCGGCAAGCCAAGGCGGCGCAGGGCTTCGACACTTTCCTGCGGGCGGAACACGCTCAGGCGTCTTTCCGACCATTGCTGCGAGCCGGGATGACTGGCGCTGCCGTCGGTGATCGAGATCAGTTGCAGTGGATGACCCAAGGTGCTGAGCAATTGCAGGAGGCCACCACAGGTGACCACTTCATCGCCGGGGTGCGGGGCGATCACCACGGCGCGCGCGCCAGGTGGAACCAGGGTGTGAGTGTTGATGACCGGAACATTTTCCAGCTGGGGCGCGGTGTTCCAGATCTGGGCTGACAGGCTACCGTCGAGGAGGGAGAGAGGATTCATCAGGCTACGTCCTTGTTCTGGTGGATAGCAATTTGCCGCGCTCCATACCTTGGATTGCAGCGTGCAGAGTATTGCTCAAGTCAGACTATTCGTCGCGTGCTTGTTCGTTCCAGTTAATTTACTCAATTTGCGCCAACTGACGCAGGTAGTCGCCGAACCCGCCGCGAGCGCGACTGTCCAGGCGTGCACTGGTCAATACCTGGGGGCGCTGGCTCCAGGCGATGGTTGCACCGCAGCGCTCCAGTTGGCGAACAAGTTGCACGTCTTCATCGCACGCCAGGTGTTCAAAGCCGCCGGCACGCCGGTAAGCCTCGGCGCTGATGCCCAGGTTGGCCCCGTGGATGTGCCGGTGACCGTCACGATACTGGTAGTGTTGGTGGTAGCGGATTTGCGCCGATTCATCGAAGCCTGAGTCCCACCGCTCCACGGTGACCGTACCGCACACCGCGTCGGCATCGAGCGCCAACTGCGCTACCAGCCAGTCATCCGCCACCCGGCTGTCGGCGTCGGTGCAGGAGAGCCAGCGCACGCCGCGGTCCAGCAGGAAGTGAGCCCCGATGGCGCGGGCCTGGCCAACGTTTCGTACCGAGATCTCCAGGGCATGCACCGGGTAGCTGCGCACGATCGCCGCGGAGCGATCGGTGCAACTGTCGAGCACGACCAGCACCTCGACCGGCTCATCGCCCAGGCATTCGTGTTCAGCGGCGCGCAGGGCAGCGCGCAGGCAATCTTCAAGCAAGTCTTCTTCGTTGTGCGCCGGAATCAGGATGCCGATCATCGCAGGCCCTCGAGCGCAGCCACGGAACGCGGCTCGCGACTCCACAGTTCCAGGATGAAATCGGCTTCCTGATGCAGCACCAGGCGTGGCAGCCCCGAATGTTCGTGCAGCAGGTCATGCACCTGCCGAGCGTTCAGTGGGCAACCTTCGATCGGCGGGCGCCAATGGCAGGCCAGCAGTTGCCCATCGGCGGTCAGGGATTGTGCGGCAAGACCGATCACGCGCTTGAGGTCTTGCGCATCCAGGTAGTAACCGATTTCGCTCAATACGATCAGGTCGAAGTGCTCGTCCGGCCAGTCCCTGGGCAGGCGGGCTTGCTGCACCTGGGCGTGGTCGAACACACTCAGGCGCGTACGGGCCAGCGACACGGCGGCAGTCGCCGTGTCGCAACACAGCAGTCGGTCACAACGACCGGCCAGTTCGGCACTCAACTCGCCATTGGCACAGCCCGGTTCGAAAATGGCACGGTAGTGGGGTCGGGGCAGGGCGGCGAGGGTGATCGCGCGCTTGCGTCGTTCGTACCACCGCTGCCGAAACGCCCAGGGATCATCATTGCCAGCGAAGAGTCCATCGAAGTACCGATCCTCGACACTCATATGAATACCACCTCGAAGGGTTGCAGCAAACGGTCGATTACGTAGGGCGCCAGGACGGGTGGCAGGCCGATCTGTGGATCACCTTCCAATTGACTGGCGAAGGCATGGATCGCGTGACGCTTGCGGGCCACCCGTTCCGGCGTCAGAACAATTTTGCGCGCGCGGTGCCAGGGCACCAGGCGATCCTCGGGCTCGGCCCAGTGCCAGGTCCAGACCGGCAGTTCGTAGACAGTCGCACCCGCCCTCTGAACCGCCTCAGCCGTGGCACGGCCGACTGCCTCATGGTCACAATGACCATCCTCGCGCCAAGTGGTAAACACCACATCACCCGGTTGCAGGTAGCGTTCGATGAAGTCCGTCAATTGGGTTTCCCGGGACGCCACTTGACTGTCGGCAAAGCCGCCTCGCAGCCATTTCAAGTTGTGCAACGGCAACCCGAGTCGACGCAACGCTTCTGCCGACTCCTGCGGACGTATCACGCTCAGGCGCTCCACCGGCCAGCGTCGGGAGCCGGGGTGACTGGCACTGCCGTCGGTGACTGAAATCAGCTGCAACGGTCGACCGGCAGCAGCCAGCAGTTGCAGCAGGCCGCCGCAACCGAGCACTTCATCGTCCGGGTGCGGCGCCACGACCACTGCGCGAGAACCGACGGGTACCAGCTCGAGGATATCGATTGTCTGCAATTGCGCCAGTTGGCTGGAGGTTTGCCACACACGCAGGGGCGTGCCCTGGCCGACGATGGGATTGGGTTTCATAACGTCCATGTGCTCCCGGTGACGAGCTGGCCCAAGGCTGCGAGATCGCGTTCGGCGTGACTTTGGCGCAGGAACACCGGCAGGTCGGCACTCAGGCGGGCGAACCGACGATCCTTGCAATACGGTCCGGCGCCCAGCGCGTGGCCGACATGCTGAATAACCTGCTCGGCGGCGTGTTCCACCACGGCACGGGCCCGGCGGGCCAGGCGCTCCGCATTGTCCAGCGGTGCGGCATCAAGGCTCGATGCGCTGCTGCGCAACACCGTCGCGGCCGCCTGCAGCGCACAATCCACCGCGCCCAGGTGGGCGAGCGCATAGGGCTCTGGTCGCTCGGCGCAATGTTGTTGCAGGTGCTGCGCGAGGCTTTGGGCCGCGCCGTACCAGCAAGCGGCGATACCGATTCCGCCTTGCCAGAAACCCGGTCGACTCAGGTAGTCGCCGGGGTCACCGATGGCCTCGCCGACGGCGCCGTCAAACAGCACTTCCACGCTACCCGTGGTCGCCATCCCGACGGCCTGCCATCCCTGATCGGTGATGGTGACGCCAGGTCCGTCCAGCGCAACGGCCACCAGCTGCTGGCGGTCCTGTTCATCCCACGCTGTCACCAATCCATGGCTCAGAACCGCCGCCCCGGAACACCAAGCCTTGCGACCGTGCAGCGTGACGCGTTGACCCTGGCGACTGACCCTGAGCCTTGCATTCGGCGGCTCGGCCGCCCACATGCCCCAAGTCCTGCCTGCCGGTACCGTGCCTCCCAGTTGCTCGATGATCGCCAGGGCGTCGGTGTGGCCTTCATACAGCTTGCACACGCCCAAGTCATGGGCGCCGACGGCCGCCAGGCTCTGGAAACGCTCCAGGGTACGTCCGCTGCCTGGCAGCGGCAGCTGATCGAGCCCCACTTCCACCAGCGCGCGCAGGCATTGGCCTAATGCCGCTGTGTCCGGGTAGTCCGGCGGCTGGCGTTGCAGGAATGCCTCAAGCTCAGTCATCTTCCTCACGCTGCAATTCGAACATCAACAGAGAACGGCCGGTCACCGAGTATTCGTGTCCGAAATCGAAGCGCTCCTGGCCGCGGATGGACGGCTGATTGGTATCCACCAGACAGCTCCAGTAAATGCCTTCAGGCACCTCCGGCAAGGTGAAGTTGACGATGTCATGATGGGCGTTCACTACCAGCAGCAGCGTGGCATCGCCACCCTTGCGACGAATCCCGGTTTCCTGGGCGCGACCGTCGAGCAACATGCCCAGGCAGCGACCATGAGCGTCCTGCCATTGCTCAATGGACATCTCGTTGCCGTCAGGCGCCAGCCAGGTCACGTCCTTGACGCCGAGGTCCTCGTTGTAACTGCCCACCAGGAAACGCCCGCGACGCAGGATCGGGTAGGCCAGGCGCAACTTGATCAGGCGCTTGACGAACTTGAGCAGGGCCTTGCCATCTTCGCTCAGGTCCCAATTGACCCAGCCGATCTCGCTGTCCTGGCAATAGGCATTGTTATTGCCGTCCTGGGTACGGGCGAACTCGTCACCGGCCACCAACATCGGTGTGCCCTGGGACAACAACAGGGTCGCGAAGAAGTTGCGCATCTGGCGATGACGCAGGGCGTTGATCTCGGGATCGTCGGTCGGGCCTTCGACGCCATGGTTCCAGGACAAGTTGTTGTTGCTGCCGTCCTGGTTGTTTTCGTCGTTGGCTTCGTTGTGCTTGTCGTTGTACGACACCAGGTCATTGAGGGTAAAACCGTCGTGGGCGGTGATGAAGTTCACCGAGGAATACGGACGGCGGCCTCGCTGATTGAACATCTCGCCGGAGGCGGTCATGCGGCTGGCAAAGTCGGCCAGTTGGCCGTCATCGCCTTTCCAGAACGCGCGCACGGTGTCGCGGAACTTGTCGTTCCATTCCACCCAGCCGGGCGGAAACCCACCCACCTGATAACCGCCCGGCCCGCAGTCCCAAGGCTCTGCGATCATTTTCACCTGGCGCAGCACAGGGTCCTGGCGGCAGGCGACGAGGAAACTGTGGCGCTCGTCGAACCCGTCGTGATAACGCCCAAGAATGGTCGCCAGGTCGAAGCGGAAACCATCGACGTGCATTTCCGAGGCCCAGTAGCGCAACGAATCGGTGACCATCTGCAAGACGCACGGGTGGCTCAGGTCCAGGGTGTTGCCGGTTCCTGAATCGTTGATGTAGAAGCGCTTGTCATCAGGCATCAGCCGGTAGTAAGAGGCATTGTCGATGCCACGCATCGACAGGGTCGGGCCCTGTTCGTTGCCCTCGGCGGTGTGGTTGTAAACGACGTCGAGGATCACTTCGAGATTGGCTTCGTGCAGGTGCGCGACCATCTCCTTGAACTCGGCGATCTTGCCGCTGGCCAGGTAACGCGGGTCGGGAGCGAAAAACGCAATGCTGTTATAGCCCCAGTAGTTGGTCATGCCCTTGTGCAACAGGTGCTGGTCATTGACGAAGGCGTGAATGGGCAATAACTCGACGGAGGACACGCCCAGCTTGCGAATGTGTTCCAGCACATCATCGACCATCAGGCCGGCGAAGGTGCCGCGCACGTTTTCCGGCACGGAGGGATGGCGCATGCTGATGCCGCGCACGTGGGTTTCGTAGATGATGGTCTTGTCCCACGGCACGCTGACGCGATGGTCGTGGCCCCACGTGTGGGCGGGGTCGATTACCTTGCACTTGGGCACGAACGGAGCGCTGTCGCGTTCATCGAAGCTCAGGTCGGCGTCAGGGTGACCGATGGTGTAGCCGAACAGCGCCTCGGACCATTTCAACTCGCCGACCAGTTGTTTGGCGTAGGGGTCGATCAGCAATTTGTTGTGGTTGAATCGGTGACCGTTGGCCGGGTCGTACGGGCCATATACACGGTAGCCATAGATCAGCCCCGGATGGGCGTCCGGAAGGTAGCCGTGGTAGATCTCGTCGGTGTACTCCGGCAACTCGATGCGTTCCAGTTCCACCTCGCCGCTGTCATCGAAGATGCACAGTTCGACCTTGGTGGCGTTGGCCGAGAACAACGCAAAGTTGACCCCAAGGCCATCCCAGGTTGCGCCCAGAGGGAAGGGCAGGCCTTCGCGAATGCGCGAGGGTTCGGGTTTGGGTTCAGCGGCGGGTTTCTTCGGACTGCTCATAGGGGGCTCCTGCAAGGGCGATGTTGCCATCCCTGTAGGAGCGAGCTTGCTCGCGATGGTCGCCAACGATGACGCTGGATACCTGACACCCTGCGGTGCCTGTGACTCCATCGCGAGCAAGCTCGCTCCTACAGGTATAGAGTTGGGTTGGTTTTTTTCGGGACGAACTCGTCCACCGTGGCGAGTGACCTCGCCACGCTTGCTTCACGGGTTAAACGTCAGACCGCGGGCGGTTTACGCGGCGCGCGAGGTTTTTCTCAGTGGATTTTTCCCCTGGCGGAATCACCTTCGCCGCAGCGGCCGGCTTGGCCTTGGCCTGGTTTTTCGGCTCGCCCGCCTTGCCGTTGGCTACCTTGGTGGTGGCCGGCTTGGTGCCTGCTGCCTTGCTGCCGGCAGCCTTGGGCGATTTCTTGGGGGCCAGGGCTTCGGCCTCGGCAAGTTTTCGGGCCATTTCCCAATGCCTTGCTTCATGGCCCTCGGGTTTCCCTTCCGATTCCCAGATCTGATACGCAAATTCGCGAATGCGTTTATCGTCGGTACTCATCGCCATGCTCCTGAACTTAACTCAAACATTGGATTAAGAGATTGACCGGGGATTCCGCCAGCGCAGCACCAATCATCAGCTCCTTGTGGTGTGTGACTGCGACGCTTGCAAAAAGTCCCTTTAGATTTTCTTCGGGTGAGGTAAACGGCAACCTCACCCGAGTATCGCCCCACTGCAACGCGTCGATGTGCGGTTCTGCACTGTTATTCAGCAACGCGGCGCAACGGATCGGCACGATCACGATGGCCCGCTCGTTCCCCGCTGTGCGCACAAATGCCAGCACCCGATGAGCTTCGCTGCCGAGCACTTCCAGCGCCTCATAGGTGCCATGACGAAACAGCTCGGCGTGCTCGGCACGCAACTGCAACGTGCGCGCAATCAGGGCTTGCTTGATGCGCCCATCGCGCCAGTTCGCCAACAGTTCGGGCAGCGGTATGGGGCTTGCCAGGCTTTGTTGGCGACGCACGTAGTCCACCGGACGACGGTTGTCGGGGTCCACCAGCGAGAAGTCCCAGTACTCGTTGCCCTGGTAAAGATCGGGAATGCCCGGCACGGTCATACGCAGCAAAGTTTGCGCCAGACTGTTGAGGGCGCCGGGGAGGGCGATGGCCATCGCGGCCTTGGCCAGTGCGGCACGCAACAGCTCCCCTTCGGGACTGAGCAACAGGCGTTCGAGAAACTGCCGGGTGGCCTGTTCGTATGAATCGTTGGGTGCACTCCAGCTGCTTTGCAGCTTGGCTTCGCGCAAGGCCTTCTGTTGCCACTGCCACACCCTTTGCGAGTAGTCCTGAAGCCCGGCGCTGTCGTCACTGCGCAAGTCCAGCGGCCAACTGCCAAGCAACGCCTGATACAAAATCAGTTCATCGCCAGCGGAGGGCATCGAATCATCGTCGCGCAACGGCCGTGCGAGCGTTTGCCACAGCGGCACCTGTTCGGCGAACCAGGCGCTGCGCTCGCTCAACACCGCCAACCGGGCACGGGTGTCTTCGCCGCGTTTGTGGTCGTGGGTGGCAGTGGCAAGCAGGTTATCGGGAAATACTTGCTGACGTTCGAGGCAGGCGGCATGGAAATCGGCAGGCGGGGCGCTGAACTGCTCCGTGCTGAAGCCTACGTCATTGCGCGACAACAGCACCGCCGAGCGATAGAACGCAGTGTCTTCCACCGCTTTTGCCGCTGCCGGCGAGGTCAGTTGCTGAAAGCGCACGCAAGCATGCTTGATGATTTTGCGTGAGCGCCCCCTCGGCCGTGTGCGCCAGGGTTCACCACCCAGCCACCTCGCCAGGCAATCGAGCACCGGCCAATCGGCTTCGCCCAGGGATTGCCGTGCGCCGTCCATGGCTTGCTGGAAAAACACCTCGTCCTGTGTGGGTCGACCAACGGCATTGATGTAGGTCCGGTAGACGGGAAAGTGGACGATCAATGCCTGCAACGAACGGCGAATCGCCCCGAGGGTCAGGTCGCGAGTCATCAAGTCGTCACGGGCCACCTGCAGCAGCGCCTGGGCGACACTCTCGAAATCGCCGGCCAGCGAACCATTGAGGATTTGCTGACGCGCCAGTTTCGCCTCCTGGAGGAAATCGGCGGGCCGTTCGCTGACGCGTTGCCACAGATCACCCAGAATTTGGGCACCGGCGGGATCGTGCTGCAACAACGACAATTGATTCATGAACTCATAACCGGTGGTGCCATCCACCGACCAGTCCCGGTGCAGGCTTTCGCCTTCGCCCAGGATCTTCTCGACGTAGATGGGCAAGTGCCGCTGCGGTGACAGGCTGTCGACCCGACGTCGCAATTTTCGGCAATAACCTCTCGGGTCAGCCAGGCCGTCGATGTGATCGATGCGCAGGCCATCGACAAGCCCTTGGGCGATCAATTCGAAGATTTTTGCGTGGGTGGCTTCGAATACCGCAGGCCGCTCGACACGCAGGCCACCGAGCTCATTGATGTCGAAAAAGCGCCGCCAGTTGATGTCATCTGCTGCCGTGCGCCAACTGGCGAGGCGATAGCTTTGCTGCTCGAGTAATTGATGCAGACGCTGGAAGCCTTGAGCAGTCCGGGAATCGTAGGCCTCAAGGTTTCGCTCGATGATGTGCAGCACGGCAGGTTCCCTAGCGAGCTCGCGCAGCTCCTCCTGCAACGGCTTGGACAGGCCGTGGGCGTCGGTCTGATAGCTCAAGGTACTGAATCGTTCGGCCAGTGACTTGAGTTGTTCATGATCGGCACGCAGCAGTTCACCGTAATGCGTTGGGCAGATCGGAAAATGATGATCATAGTGCTCGACGAAAAATGCGCCTCGCTTGGCATCGAAGCGCAAGGGCAGGGTCCCTTCCTGCAACGCCACTCCGTAGTCACTGCCCAGGAACGGCAGCAGCAATTGGCCTTCCATCAAGGGGTCAGGCGAATGCCATTGGATGTCGAAAAATTCGCTGTAGGGGCTTAGGCGTCCCCACGCCAGCAGGTCCAGCCACCAGGGATTATCGCTGCCGCCGACGGCCATGTGATTGGACACGATATCGAGGACCAGGCCCATGTCGTGAGCGTGCAGGGCATCGACCAGGCGCCGCAGTGCCGCTTCCCCGCCCAGTTCCGGGTTGACGCTGGTCGGGTCCACCACGTCATACCCATGCATCGACCCGGCGCGAGCGCTCAGCAGAGGTGAGGCATAAATATGGCTGATGCCGAGGCTGGCGAAGTAGGGCACCAGTGGCACCGCTTGATCCAGGGTGAAACCTTTATGAAATTGCAGGCGTAAGGTCGCGCGCAACGGTTGGATATCGGGCTGGCTCATCGGTCACGCTCGGCAGCCTGAAGACGTGCACAGGCGAGCAGTTCGAGGCGGCGGGCGGCGTCATCGCCGTCCAGCAGCGCCTCGCTGATGCCGGGCAGGCGCCGGGACCAGTTCGGATGGGTGTTGACGGTGCCGGGAAGGTTGGCTTGTTGTTCGATGCCCAAAGCATCCTCCAATGGCAAAAGAACCAGGGGGGCGCGGGTATGGCCAAGGAAGCGAATGGCCGCGTCCAGCACCTGGTCGGTTTCGTTGTGTTCTTCGCGAAAGTTCTGCGGGTCCTCGCTCAGCACCCGGCGCAAGCCTTCACGTTCGCGTTCGCGGTGCTGACGCCATTCGATTTCGCCCTGGCCGTCGATCAGTCCGAGGCGCGAGCTCCAGTCAATGTCACGGCCGTGCCACCAGCCATTGAGCGTCGGCAAGTCATGGGTGCTGGTGGTGGCCAGGGCGCTGTCGGGCCAGTCGAGAATCGGCTTGAAATGGGCGTTATCCTGTTCGAAGAGCATCACGCGCATGCCCAAAATGGATCGGTCGGTGAGTTTTTCCCGCAGCCCTTCCGGTACGGTGCCGAGGTCTTCGCCCGTGACGATGGCCTGGTGCCGATGGGATTCGAGCGCCAGCAAGCGCAGCATGTCGTCAAAGGGGTAATAGAGGTAGGCACCGTCGGCAGGCGATGCCCCGTTGGGGATCACCCAGAGCCGTTGCAATCCCATCACATGATCGATGCGCAGGCCCCCCGCATGGGCGAAGTTGGCCCGCAGCATTTCGATGAACGCACGGAAACCGTTGCGCACGAGGCCCTCGGGCGAAAAGGCGGAAATCCCCCAGCCCTGGCCCTGGCGATTGAGAATGTCGGGTGGCGCGCCAACGGTGAGGGACGCCAGCAATTCGTCCTGGCGGCTCCAGGCTTGGCTGCCGCCACCGTCGGCACCCACTGCCAGGTCGGCGATCAAGCCAATCCTCATGCCGCTGCTGCGAGCCGCCGCTTGCGCGCGCTCCAGGCAACGGGCGATCAACCACTGGCAGAATGCGAAGTACCCGATGCGCCCGGCATTTTCTTCGGCGAACGCTGCCAGTGCTTCACTTCGTGGGTCACGCCATTGCTGCGGCCAGTCGCGCCAGTCCAGCGACTCGCCCCTGGCCGCGCGGATTTCCTGGATCGCCTCGAAGCGGCAATGGTTCTCCAGGGCCTCACCAGCCGCATGGCGAAAGCTGCTGAAATCGGCATGCAGCGGATGTTCACCGTGGACGAAACTTTCGTACAACGCCTGTAACAATCGCTGCTTGATTTCAGCGGCCACCGGCCAATCGATCAACGGCAGTTCTTCAAGGTGCTTGAGGTCCGCCGCCAGGCCGGTGCTGTCGATGGCTGCGCGCAGCGCACGTTCGCCCAGGATTGCACCCGGCGCGGCATAGAGGCTGTTGAGGAACAGGCGGCTGGAGGGTGAATACGGGCTGTAGCGCTGAGTGTCGCTGCTGAACATCGCGTGCAGCGGGCTGATCGCCACGGCGTCGGCACCTCGCTCGCCGGCCACACGCACGAGATCTTCCAAGGCCTGGGTATCGCCGAAGCCACCATCGCCGGGGCGACGCAGGGAGTACAACTGCACGCTAAGTCCCCAGGCACGGGGGATCGGGTTATCCACGGCATCGCCGACGCTGTAGCAACGGTTGGGGGCTACGGCGAGCGTAAACGACTGGCCATCGATTTCGACGTGCTGATAGCCCACCGGAATCAGGCCAGGCAATACCGCTTCGGCGTTCAGTTTCAGATTAAGTCGGGCGCCGTCCTCCAGGTGGATTTCGCAAGGCGTTTCAGGATCGAAGTAGTGCGACAGGTCGAGCCCGGCGCCACAGTCGACCGTCAGTAAAGGCGGCAACTGCCGCGTCTGTTGCACCTGCTGCAATTCGAGCAGGCTGGCGTCAATCTCCTGGGCGGTGCCGGCCGGGTGGCCCAGGCTCGTCAACACGTTGCGCAAAACCGCCGGGGCGACTTTTTGCGCGCGACCGTTGGCGTCGATCCAGTCCACCGCCAAGCCGGCGTGGGTGGCGAGTATTTCCAGTTGTGCATCGCTCATGGGCGCTCTCCATCCGGGGGTTGGGCTGCAGCCGAGAGGCTGACGAGCGCGCAATAAGGGGCCAGTGTGCCCCGATCCAGCAGGTCGGCGGATTGCGCCGGGTGTTCGAACAGCAGCGCAGCGTCGGCCTGTGGGGTGTGGACTACGGGCCGGTCGCTGAGGTTCAGGTCGATTCGCAGCAGGCTGCCATTACCGAGCCGCCAACGTGCCGAAACGGCTCCGGGAGCGAGCACGTCCGCGCCCAGGGCCTGGGTGCCGGGCAGGTGCTGCATCAGGTGCTCACGGCGCAGCCCAAGCAGGCGCCGATACAAAAGCTGGATGTCCGAGGGGGGACGTCAGTCATTCGAGGGCGTGATGCCTCGAAGGTCTGTGGCGCATTCGGATCGGGAATCTGCTCACGCTTGTGAGGGTCGGCGAACGCACTGAACGCCGCGAACTCGTTACGTCTCCCTTCGCGCACCAGCTTGGCCAATTCACCGTGGTGGCTGGTGAAAAACAAAAAGGGTTGCTCGGCGGCGAACTCGTCGCCCATGAACATCAAGGGGATCATCGGTGAAAGCAACAACAGTGCGGTGGCGGCTTTCAAGGCGTCGGGATGCGCCAACTGGTGCAAGCGCTCGCCAAACGCACGGTTGCCGATCTGGTCATGGTTTTGCAGGAACAGCACGAATGCGCTGGGTGGCAGGTGGCCACTTGATTCGCCGCGAGCTTCGCCATGGCGATTGATGTGTCCCTGGAACACAAAACCTTGACTCAGGCAGCGAGCCAGTTGTTCGGTGGGATGGTCGGCATAATCGGCGTAGTACGCATCTGTTTCCCCGGTCAGCAACACGTGCAGGGCGTTATGGCCGTCGTCATTCCACTGCGCGTTGTAGCCTTGCTCCAGCAGGCTGGCCTGGTTGTGTTCGTTCTCGACCGTCAGCCACACATGCCGCGCAGGATCGACGTGTTCACGCACCTGTTGCGCCAGTTCCTGGAGAAAGTCCGGACTTTCGATGGCATGCACCGCATCAAAGCGCAGCCCGTCGAAGCGGTACTCGAGCAACCACATCAAGGCATTGTCGATGAAGAAATCGCGCACCTCGCGTCGGCGAAAATCGATCGCCGCGCCCCAGGGCGTGTGTTTGTCTTCATTGAAGAAGCCCTTGGCGTACCGATGCAGATAATTGCCGTCGGGGCCGAAGTGGTTGTAGACCACGTCGAGAATCACCGCCAGGCCATGGCCGTGCGCGGTGTCGATCAGATGCTTGAGTTGTTCAGGTGTCCCATAGGACGCCTGGGGCGCGTAGGGCAGGACCCCGTCGTAGCCCCAGTTGCGATCTCCCGGAAATTGCGCGATGGGCATCAGCTCGATGGCAGTAATGCCCAGGTCCACCAGTCGTGCCAGATGTTCTTCCACACCACTGAAGCCGCCCAGCGCACCGACGTGCAGTTCGTAAATCACCGCTTCGTTCCATGGGCGTCCCAGCCAGTGAGTGTTCTGCCACGCATGGGCCAAGGGATCGACCACGATGCTGTGCCCGGTGATATCGCCATCCTGCGCCCGGGATGCCGGGTCCGGGACACTGATCTCTCCATCAATATTGAAGCGGTAGCGGGTGCCAGCCTTGCAGCGGGTCTTGATCACGAACCAGCCATCAGCCTGAGGCAGCAGCGGTAAGGATTGTCCATTTTCCAATTCGACACTGACAAAAAACGCATCAGGCGCCCACAAGGCAAAACGCGTGTGTTCTGCGTCCAGCATGATTGCGCCGTGGGGCCAGGTTTCAAGGGTCCGTAACGGCATTACCAAAAACCTCTTATTGTTTGTGCGATTTCCCCAAGGCCTTCACGACCAGTTGCTCATAGAGATCCGCATAAGGTTCGACGGCTTTGCTCCAGTTGAACGGTGCCGCCATGGCGCGGCAGCGCATGGCATTGAGCAGGTCTGGAAATTCGAACACCTTGAACGCGCGGCTCAGGGCCTCCTGGTAGCTTTCCACCGTGGATTCGTCGAACAGGAAACCGGTCACACCGTTTTCGATGGTGTCGGCCAGGCCGCCGGTATTGCGTGCCACCGGCAACGAACCGAAGCGTTGGGCGTACATCTGGCTCAAGCCGCAAGGTTCGTAACGCGAAGGCATCAGCAGGAAGTCGCTGCCGGCGAACATGCGTCGAGCATCGGTTTCATTGAAACCGATGCGAACGCCAATCCGCCCTGGGAAGCGCAGGGCCAGTTCGCGCATGGCCTGTTCTTCTTCCGGCTCGCCGCGACCGATGATCGCGATCTGTCCTCCGGATTTGACGATGTACTCGGATACCGCTTCGGTCAGGTCCAGGCCTTTCTGGTAGACCAGGCGGGAGACCACCGCAAACAGTGGGCCTTGTGAATCATCCAGGCCGAACAGCTCACGGACATGGGCGGCGTTGACGGCCTTGCCTTCCCAGTCGCCGATGGCGAACGGGCGGAACAGGTGCGAATCGGTGGCAGCGTCCCAGCTTTCGTCGATGCCGTTGGGAATGCCACTGAGCAGACCCTGCTGAGTCTTGGAGGCGAGGAAACCGTCCAGGCCGCAGCCGAACGCCGGGGTGGTGATTTCCTGGGCGTAGGTGGCGCTGACCGTGGTGATATGGCTTGAATAGGCCATGCCGGCCTTGAGGAACGACATCTTGCCGTAGAACTCCATGCCTTCCTGTTGCAGGGCATGGTCCGGAATACCCAGCTCAGGGCAGGAACCGAGGCTGATGACGCCCTGATAGGCCAGGTTGTGAATGGTAAACAGGGTCGGTGTGCGTTGCCCGCGCCAGTGCATATAAGCGGGAGCCAGGCCCGCAGGCCAGTCATGTGCGTGGACCAGGTCCGGGCACCAGTGAATCTGCGCCAGATTGGCGGCGATATCGGCGGCGGCCAAGCCCAGCCGGGCGAAACGGATATGGTTGTCCGGCCAGTCGCGACCATTGTTGGCGCCATAGGGCGAGCCTTCACGCTCATAGAGTTCAGGGCAGATCAACACGTAGATAACCAGTCCGTCGGGCATGTCCATGCGCCCGATCTTGCAGGGAGGCAATGCGGCGTGCCCGCCCAGTTCGCCGATGATATGAATCGGGTTTTCGCTGTGCAGCACCTGAGGGTAACCGGGGATCAGCACCCGGACATCGTGCAAGTGGGCCATCGCCCGCGGCAGTGCTGCGGAAACGTCGCCCAGGCCGCCGGTTTTCACCAGATCGGCAATTTCCGAGGTCACAAACAGTACGCGCTTTCGGTTGGGATTCTGACGGGGCACCGGCGTCATTGTCCGGCTGCCAGTAACGCTGATGGGCTGGGCACCTTGGGTGCTTAATGCGCTCGATTCCCCGACCGGCTGATGAGCACGCTCTCCCTGAATATCCAATGCCGCACTTATCATCTGAATCTCCCGTGTCGTTGATCTGTTTCAAATCTGGCAAACGGTGTTTCGAGGCCAAATCCTGTGGCCAGGCGCAAACGCACACCGCATCAACCAAAGGTTCTGGCCGTGCGATCAAGCAGATTGGCTGGAGTGGACGCTGCAAGGAATGCACCAGTCGCAACGCGCCTACCTGTCAGATGACCGATCACGCTCAGCAAAAGTTTCGATTATTTTTGCGCTTTGTGACCGACCGGTTTTGCTACGAGAAAATGAGTCTAGGCCAGAACTTAGAGCGGTGAATCGCGGATAGCAAAATTGTTCGACAATCGGTCCAAAGCGGTACGGACGTCCCGAAAGGTGATCTGAAAGTTCCGACGAAGTGCACGTTTTTCCCGGAAAAGGCCCCAAAAAGTCACCGCGTCGTCACATCAATGTGCAATGTCCGCAACGCGATGTGCACTGAGGTGGTGCGCGCGCAGGTCCCGCTTTTGGCTGAACCGCTGCCTGACGGTCACCCGGACTGCCTTGTTATAGTTCGGACCTCATTTTTGCCCGGTTAAAAAGGATCACCGCCATGTCCCAATACAGCGCGTTCACAGTCGAGTTGGTCGATAACATTGCCCACGTGCAAATCAATCGCCCGGAAAAGATCAATTCGATGAACGCCGCTTTCTGGAGCGAAATCATCGATATTTTCCAGTGGGTCGATGACACCGACGAGGTGCGCGTTGTGGTGCTCAGCGGTGCCGGCAAACACTTTTCCTCCGGCATCGACCTGATGATGCTGGCGGGGGTTGCCAACGAGCTGGGCAAGGATGTGGGCCGCAATGCGCGCCTGCTGCGCCGCAAGATCCTGGCGTTGCAGGCGTCCTTCAATGCCGTGGACAACTGCCGCAAGCCGGTGCTCGCCGCTATCCAGGGTTACTGCCTGGGCGGGGCCATCGACCTGATCGCAGCCTGCGACATGCGCTACGCCGCCGAGGATGCGCAGTTCTCGATCAAGGAGATCGACATCGGCATGGCTGCCGACGTCGGTACGCTCCAACGCTTGCCGCGGATCATCGGTGACGGCATGCTGCGTGAACTGGCTTACACTGGTCGCTCATTCGGCGCCGAGGAAGCGCGCAGCATTGGCCTGGTCAACCGCGTCTACGCTGATGCCGCCAGCCTGCTGGACGGCGTCATGGACATTGCTCGAGAGATCGCCAGCAAGTCGCCGATTGCGATCGGCGGTACCAAGGAAATGATCAGCTACATGCGCGATCACCGCATCGACGACGGCCTCGAATACGTCGCCACGTGGAACGCCGCCATGCTGCAATCCAACGATTTGCGCGTGGCCATGGCCGCCCACATGAGCAAACAGAAACCCGAATTTCTGGATTGATTGACAATGATTTCACGCTGGACCACCGCAGTACTGGACACCGATCAACCGGGCGGCTGGGCGGTTGCGCGCAGCCCTGAAGGCTTTTTGTTCGATGACAATGGCGCACTGTTCCCGCGCGAATGGCTCAAGCGCCAGGACCTGTCGCTGATCGCCGAGCATGGCATCGGCTATCTGGACGGCGAACCCGTCTACCTGCTGGAGCTGCGTAGCAGCGCTGATGTGCCGGGTTGCAACTGGAAAGGCCTGCGGGCGTTCATGCTCGATGGCGACCACGTGATCTACAAGGTGCTCGGGTATGCCGCGCAGATCGGCACCTGGGCCCGTGAACACCGCTTTTGCGGCAATTGCGGACAGGCCACGCGGCAGGTCAGCCTGGAAAGGGCGATGTACTGCGAACCTTGCGATTTGCGGTATTACCCGCGTATTTCCCCGAGCATGATCGTGCTGATCACCCGCGGCGATGAAATCCTGCTGGCTCGCTCACCGCGCTTTGTCACCGGGGTCTACAGTACGCTGGCAGGGTTTGCCGAACCGGGGGAGTCGGCCGAGGACTGCCTGATTCGCGAGGTGCGCGAGGAAGTGCGCATCGAGGTGAAGAACATCCAGTACATGGGTAGCCAGTGCTGGCCGTTCCCGCATTCGATGATGCTGGGCTTCCACGCCGAGTACGCCGGGGGCGAGATTGTCTGTCAGGAAGACGAGATCGAGGACGCCCAGTGGTTCAATGTCCACGAGCTGCCGCCGTTGCCGGCGTCACGCTCGATTGCCCGTTACCTGATCGACGTCTATGTGGCGCGCCGTTTAGGCCACGCTGAACCAGTGCTGCCAGGCTAGGCGCACCGTCAGGCCCAGCACCACGGTGATGAACACCGGGCGAATGAACTTGGCGCCGCCGCTGATGGCGGATCGGGCGCCAAAGAATGCACCGACCATCACCGACAGGCCCATGCTCAGGCCAATGATCCAGTCCACCTGCCCGGAAAAGACAAACACCGACAGCGCCGCGATGTTGCTGACGAAGTTCATGCTGCGCGCCACGCCACTGGCCTTGACCAGATCGATGGGGTACATCAGCAGGCTGCTGACGGTCCAGAATGCGCCCGTGCCAGGACCGGCCACGCCGTCGTAGAACCCGAGACTGAAGCCTTGGGTCGACTGCCATTTCTTCTTGATCGGCGCGTTGGCATCCAGCGGCGCTTTTGGCGTGCCGCCGAACAACAGGTAGATGCCACAGGCAAAGACGATCACCGGCAGCATCTTGTTCAGCCATTCGGCGGGCAGGTAATGAGCAACGACGGCGCCCGTCAGCGCACCGATCAGGGTGCCGACGATGGCGTGCGTCCATTGACGGGGATGAAACAGTTTGCGCCGATAGAAGGTGAAACTGGCGGTGGCCGAGCCGAAGGTCGAACTGAGTTTGTTGGTCCCCAGCACCAGATGCGGCGGTAGGCCAGCAGTCAGCAACGCTGGCGTGGTCAACAGCCCGCCACCGCCGGCAATGGCGTCGATGAAACCGGCAATGAAAGCGACGATGGCCAGAATGGCGAGTGTGGTGAGGTCAACGCTGAGTTCGAAAGGCATGGAATCGGCTTAATTCGGCAGGGTGCAGCAATGGGCTGCGGGGAAGGGCCGATATGTTACCTGTATCCAGAGTTTGCGGCGACCTGTAGGAGCGAGCATGCTCGCGATGGAGGCCGGGACACCGCTGGGTGTCAGGCTGCCAGCGTTATCGTTGGCGACCATCGCGAGCGTGCTCGCTCCTACAGGGGTTGGTTATATCATTTTGTGGTGGGCCCATTCCCAATCTGCCACACATACGGCGGCTCGGTCCCGTTGATCGCCCAATCCCCGACAATCCGGGCCTTGTAGATCACCGGGTTATGCGAGGACACCGTGCGCGCATTGCGCCAATGCCGATCCAGGGATTTGCCTTCGCGGATGTCCGAAGCCCCCAGCGCATTGAACAGCTCGCTGGTGGCCCGCTGAATCAACTCCGAGACCACCACCTGCGCTTTGGCCGATTCGAGTTCCGCATCGACATTGGCCGCGCGTTCCTGCGCTTCATTCCCCGAAAACCGCGCCAGGTAGGCTCGTTGTGCCGGCTGCGCGGCTTTCAAGGCGCTGGCCTCGGCGGCGTACACCAGCGCTGCCACTTCACCCACCACTTGCTGGATCTGCGGGTCATCACTGACACGCGGGGCATTGCCATGGCTGTAAATACGTTTGCGGGTACGGACCTGCTGCGCCACATCGCGCAGTGCCGCACGACCGATGCCGGCCAGGGTGGCGAGCAGCACCAATTGGTAGAACGCCGTCTGATATTTGAAGCGCGTGGCGAAGTCGATGATGTTGTCTGCGTCGACCTCGGCATCCACAAACCGCGAAGTGCCACTGCCGGTCGTGCGCTGGCCGAAACCGTCCCAGTCATCGCTCTGCACGATGCCTGGCTGGCGCGTGCGGACGGCCGCGATCACGTCCCCGCCGGTGTCGCTGCGCTGGGCATAGACGTCGATCCAGTCGGAAAACAGGCTGCCGGTACTGTAGAACTTCTCGCCGTTGAGTCGCCAGCCGTCGCCTTGGGGCGAGACCTTGGTCATGACGTCGCCGATGGTCACATTGCCGATTTCGGTCCAGGCGCAACCGACGATGTCACCTTCGACGAAACGTTTGAACCAGAGGTCCCGGGCCGGCCCGGGCGTTGCGTTAAGGCGGTCCTCGGCAAAGGCGAAATGCCCGCGCAGGGCTTGCGGCACATTGGAATCGGCCTCGGCCAGCTCGATCAGCAATTCAAACAACTGCGGCAAGGAGGCACCGCCGCCCCCGTATTCAACCGGCACCCGCACCGCGCCGAACCCGGCTTCCTTGAGCCACTGGATCGGCTCGTGCGGCAGGCTGCGGGCCTGCTCGCGCTCGACCGCACCGGCGGCGATGCGCTGGAAGATCGGCCGGAACCGCGCGGCCAGGTTTTCGTAGTCGGTGCCAACGGACAGCGGGTTGATGATCTGGTGTTCGGTCATGGGGACAGCTCCTTGGATCGGCAGTGGATGCCAAGGGGGATTGCAGGGTCCATGCCGGGTGCAGAGGGCCGGGGTTTACAGGGGGTGGACGTAATAAATCGCCTGTAACTGTTGCTCCACCAACAGCCGCAGCACAATTTGCCCTGACACACCACAGCCCCCCTGTAGGAGCGAGCTTGCTCGCGATGGTGGACCAGGCACCGCTGGCTCGCAGGCAGTCCGCATCATCGTTGACGTCCATCGCGAGCAAGCTCGCTCCTACAGGGGGCGGAATCCTCGGTGGCACACTTGCTGCTCTACCCCTTGGCACATCCCAACATTCCGAGGTCATGCCAATGAGTCAGCAAGCCGTCAAATTCGCCTACTGGGTGCCGAACGTCAGCGGTGGGCTGGTGGTCAGCAAGATTGAGCAACGCACCCACTGGGGCATCGACTACAACCGCAAGCTGGCGCAACTGGCCGAGGCGGCGGGGTTTGAATATGCCCTGACGCAGATTCGCTTCACGGCCGGCTACGGTGCGGAGTATCAACATGAATCGGTGGCCTTCAGTCACGCGTTGCTGGGAGCGACGACCACGCTCAAAGTGATTGCCGCGATCCTGCCCGGGCCGTGGCAACCCGCCCTGGCGGCGAAACAACTGGCGACCATCGACCAACTGACCAACGGCCGCATTGCGGTGAACATTGTCAGCGGCTGGTTCAAGGGCGAATTCCAGGCCATTGGTGAACACTGGCTGGAGCACGATGAACGGTATCGCCGCTCCGAAGAGTTCATCCGCTCGCTCAAGGGGATCTGGAGCCAGGATAACTTCACCTTTCGCGGTGATTTCTATCGTTTCGACAACTACAGCCTCAAGCCCAAGCCTTTGGGCCAACCCGAAATCTTCCAGGGCGGCAGCTCCCGTGCTGCACGGGACATGGCCGCGCGGGTGTCGGACTGGTACTTCACCAACGGCAACACCCCGGAGGGCATCAAGGCGCAGGTCGACGACATCCGCCGCAAGGCAGCGGCCAACCAACACTCGGTGAAAATCGGCGTGAACGCTTTCGTCATCGCCCGCGACACCGAGGAAGAAGCACGCGCGGTACTTGCGCAGATCATCGATCAGGCCGACCCGGAAGCGGTAAACGCTTTTGGCGATGCGGCAAAGCAAGCGGGCAGGGCGTCGCCGGAGGGCGAGGGGAACTGGGCAAAATCGACTTTCGAGGATCTGGTGCAATACAACGATGGCTTCAAAACCAACCTGATTGGTACGCCTGAGCAGATTGCCGAGAGGATCGTGGCATTAAAAGCGGTGGGAGTGGATCTGGTATTGGCGGGGTTCCTGCATTTTCAGGAGGAGGTGGAGTATTTCGGGCGGCGCGTGTTGCCGTTGGTGCGGGAATTGGAGGCGCAAGTGAAACAAACTGAAGTGGCCTGATCCTGTGGGAGTGGGCTTGCCCGCGATGAGGGTGTGTCAGTCGATATTGGTTTACCTGACACACCGCCATCGCGGGCAAGCCCGCTCCTACAACGTATTTAAAGGCCCAACTCAGACAACCCGGCATGATCATCTGGGCGACGACCCAGCGGCCAGTGGAATTTGCGCTCGCTTTCCTTGATCGGCATGTCGTTGACGCAGGCGAAGCGGTGGGCCATCAGGCCGTTCTCGTCGAACTCCCAGTTTTCGTTGCCGTAGGAACGGAACCAGTTGCCCGAATCGTCATGCCATTCATAGGCGTAGCGCACGGCGATGCGGTTGTCGGTGAAGGCCCAGAGTTCCTTGATCAGGCGGTAGTCCAGTTCCTTGGCCCATTTGCGGGTCAGGAAAGCCTTGGCTTCTTCGCGGTTGTAGGCGAATTCGGCGCGGTTACGCCATTTGGTATCGAGCGTGTAGGCCAGCGACACGCGCGCCGGGTCGCGGGAGTTCCAGCCGTCTTCGGCCAGGCGAACTTTCTCGATGGCCGATTCACGGGTGAACGGCGGCAACGGCGGACGAACTTCAGCATTGGACATTTCTGTGCTCCTAATTGAAAGTCAGTTAAAGCAAGTTGTCGGGCTTGGTTAAAGCGTTACAGGTCCAATAACTTTCGCGCCATGCATTGCGCATTATCGGCGGCACTGAGATCACCCATGACCAGCGCGAGGGTAATGGCGCCGTCGATCAAGAGCAGCAGCTGTTTGGCTTGCGTCTCCGGATCGGTTGCACCATGTTCGGTACACAGCTCGCACACGTAGTCGAGCAGTTTCTGTTTGTGTTCTTTTGCCACCAGGCGCACCGGGTCTTGCGGGTCGCCGGTTTCGCCACTGGTGTTAATGAATGCGCAACCCCGAAAGCCTTCGGAGGCGAACCAGGTGCCGAGTACGGTAAACAGGTTGAGCAGGCGGTCGGCCGGCGTCGGGGCCTGGTCGACAGCCGTTCTGTACCAGTGCATCCAGCGTTCGTCGCGTCGTTGCAGGGCGGCGACGACCAGCTCCTCCTTGTTGGCGAAGTAGCGGTAGATGCTCTTTCTGGAGACGCCGGCGGTTTTCACCAGGAGATCCATACCGGTGGCAGCGATGCCACTTTTGTAGATCAACTTTTCGGTGACATCCAGAATGATGTCGCGTGTGTCGTTGCCGGTGATTTCGTTCATGGGCATACAGTAGAACGATCGTTCTCCTTGGTCAAATATTAATTGGTTTTATTTGTGCGGGCCTCATCGCGGGCAAGCCCGCTCCTACAGGGAGCGCTTTCCACACCGTAGGAGCGGGCTTGCCCGCGATGGCGCCAGAGCAGACACCCACAAGACCCCAGCCCCTCCTTGGTGTAAGCTCTCCCATTCTGTGAATTCGACCCATTGCGAGTCTTATGCCGTCGCTTTTCAAACGCTCCCTGCTGCCAAAACTGCGCAGTTTCCCGCTGACCGCCGAGTCTGTGTCCTTCCTGTCTGGCGCTGCCGAGTTCCGCCGTTGCCTGCTGGAAAAAATCGCCGCCGCCACCCAGCGCATCTACATCGTCGCGCTGTACTTGCAGCAGGACGAGGCGGGTCAGGAAATTCTCGATGCCCTGCACGCCGCGAAACTGGCCCGTCCAGAACTGGATGTGGTTGTGGTGGTGGATTGGCTGCGCGCCCAGCGTGGCTTGATCGGCGCGGGCAAGCAGCCGGGGAACTCGGCGTGGTACCAGGAAATGACCCGCACCCACAAAAGCGTAGTGCCGGTATACGGGGTGCCAGTGCAGACCCGCGAGCTGTTTGGCGTGCTGCACTTGAAAGGGTTCGTGATTGACGATTGTGTGATCTACAGCGGCGCGAGCCTCAATAACGTGTACCTGCACAAGTTCGACAAGTACCGTTACGACCGCTATCACCTGCTCAATAACCGCGCGCTCGCCGACTCGATGCAGCACTTGATCGAGCACGGCCTGGTGGCATCCAAAGCCGTCCATCGCCTGGACTTGCCCAACCTGCCCACCACCCGCAGCTTGCGCAAGGACATTGGCGATCTGCGCAGTCGACTCAAATACGCCGCGTACGACACCACGTCTGGCAATACGGACAAAACGGGTTTGACCGTCAGCCCGCTGCTGGGCGTCGGCAAGAACAACCCATTGAGCCGGGTGATCTGTGAACTGATCGCCAGCGCCCAACATCAACTGACCATCTGCACGCCGTACTTCAACCTGCCGCTGGCGGTGACCCGGGAAATCAACCGGGCGCTGGCACGAGGGGTGAAAATCGATATTGTGGTCGGCGACAAGACCGCCAACGACTTTTACATCCCGCCGAGCGAGCCATTCAGGGTGATCGCGGCGCTGCCTTACTTGTACGAGATCAGCCTGCGGCGCTTCGCCAAACGCCATCACCGCAGCATCGACAGCGGCCAGTTGAACCTGCATTTGTGGAAGGACGGCGATAACACCTATCACCTGAAGGGCATGTGGGTCGATCAGCGTTACACCTTGCTGACCGGCAACAACATCAACCCACGAGCGTTCCGCCTCGACCTGGAAAACGCCTTGCTGATCGACGACCCCAAAGGTGAATTGCTGGAGCCGCGACGCAAGGAATTGGGGGAGATTTTCCAGCACACCACCCGGATCGAGCGCTACCAGGCGCTGGAGACCCTGCCGGAGTACCCGGCAGGGGTGGCAAAGTTTCTCAAGCGGGTGAGTCGGGTGCGGATCGAGCGGTTGCTTTACCGCATTCTGTAAAGCCGGGAAATTGATGTTGGGACGGCTGGCCTCATCGCGGGCAAGCCCGCTCCCACGGGGTAGGTGTCGTACACGCATTGTGTGAACACCCTTTAACCTGTGGGAGCGGGCTTGCCCGCGAAGGCGATCTGAGGCTTAGTTCAGCCCCAACTTCCCGCGCAATGTCGACAAGTCTTCGGCCAGGGTATTCACCGGCCCGACCAGCGCCTTGCGATCGTTTTCCTTCACCTTGTCGTAGGTTTCAAAACCACCGTCCTTCGTCCGGTACTTGGCCAGGGTCTTGTTCACCGTGGCGAAGTTCTTGTCGACCTTGGCGATGAAGGCGGCATCCTGTTTCTCGATCTGCGGACGGAACAGGTCAACGATTTTCTTTGCACCGTCGATGTTGCCCTGGAAGTCATACAGGTCGGTGTGGCTGTAGCGGTCTTCCTCGCCGGAGATCTTGGTCGCCGCCACTTCCTCCAGCAGCGCCGCTGCGCCACCCACCACTTTCTCGGGCGGGAAGGTCAGGCCGGCGACGCGAGTTTGCAGGTCCTTGACGTCTTTGTTCAAGCCATCGGCCAACTCGCCCAGACCTTGGGTGCTCTTCTCGGAAAACAGTGAGTACTCGATGCGGTGGAAACCGGTGAAATCTTCGGCTTTCACGCCTTTTTCGTGGTCGTCGACACGGGAGTCGATGGACGCGTCCAGGTCACTGAACAGTTCGGCAATCGGCTCGATCGATTCGTAGTAAACCCGGGTGGGTGCGTAGAGTTTCTGCGCGGTGGCCAGGTCACCTTTTTTTACCGCGTCGGTGAATTGCTGGGTGTGGCTGGCCAGTTCGTCCAGTTGCTCGGTGACGTAAATCTTGTAGTCCGAGATCGGCCCCACCAACTCAAGCGGCGCCGTGCCTGCGAAAGCCGAAAAAGGGGGTATTGAGCAAACCAAGGGTCAGCAGTAGGGCGAGTGGCGACTTTCTCATGAGCGGGCTCCGTTGGGGGCTGTGTGGTCAGGCGGTTTTGGTCGGTTGTGTGGCGTGCAGCAGCGAGCGGCCGATGAAGTCCTGGTCGCCCGTGACACCCGGCAGGGTGAAGAAATACCCGCCGCCGACCGGCTTGAGGTATTCCTCCAGCGGCTCGCCGTTGAGTCGGGTCTGTACGGTGATGAAGCCTTTTTCCAGGTCGGCCTGGTAACAGATGAACAACAGGCCCATGTCCAATTGGCCGTTCTTGTTCACGCCGTTGGAGTAGTTGAAGGGCCGGCGCAGGATTAGGTTGGCCTGACTGGCTGGGGTACGCGGGTTGGCCAGGCGGATGTGGGCGTCGAGCTTGGTCAGTTTGCCTTCGGGGTCACTGGCATAGTTTGGCACCTCGGTTTCAAGGGCGCCTCCCATGGGGGCGCCACTGCTTTTGACGCGTCCAAGTATGCTTTCCTGTTCCTGCAACGGCGTGCGATCCCAGCGCTCGACGAAATTGCGGATGATGCGCACCGCCTGATAGCTGCCATGGGCGGCCCAGGCCGGTTCATCGCTGCCCGGTTGCAGCCAGACGACGCGGTCCATGGTGGTGCTGTCGTTGGAGTCCGGGTTGGCCGAGCCATCGCGAAAACCCAGGAAGTTGCGCGCACTCTGGGCCGGCACGCCCGGTTTCGCCGGGGCTTGGGGCGGCACACTGCCTTCCTGCTTCCAACGCACCAGCAGCAGGTCCGGCAGGTTTTTCACGATGTCGCGCAGGGCATGGATGTTGGTATCGGCGGTATTGGCGCAGAACTGCAGGCTGAGGTCGCCGTGGCAGCAATCGGCCTCCAGCGCGTCGTTGGGAAAACCGACCATGCGGCTAAGGCGCCTGGGCTTGGCGGCGGCGAGGCCAAAGCGCTCGTCGAACAGCGAGTCACCAACAGATACGGTGATGGTCAAGTTGTCCGGCGTGACCACCGGGCCAAGAATCCCCGAATCCACTGGCGGCAGTTTCGGATCCACCTGGGGCACCGGACCGCCCTTCATCAGGAAGGCAATGCGTTCGTTGAGGGTACGGAACAGTCGCTCCAGGTCTTCGCGGTCGCTGGCCAGTACATCGAATGAGACGAGCATGCCGGAGGCCGGACGCGGGGTGACGATGCCGCTCTGGTGCAGGCCGTGAAAATCGTGGCGATCTTCGGTGCGGTCGCTGCTCGGCGCCTCGGTGACTTGTGCGGGGCTGGCGGCCATGGCCGGGCAGCTCAAGGCCGAACCGGCCAGCGCCACACCAGCGGCGCCCATGCCCATCAATACTCGGCGACGTTGAAGGTTCAATTCGTTCATCTGCTAACTCTTCTGCTACAGGCCGGAAAGGCCGAGGGCGGGATCAATGGCGTCGAGTGCATGGGCCAGTGCCTTGGCCTTGTCGGCGATCTGTTTGCGCTGGTCGGCGCTGATGCTGTCGTAGCGGGCGTAGCCGTCGTTGACCTTGAAACGGTCCAGTTCGGCATCAAGATCAGCCACCGCGCTATCGAGTGTCGGCAGCAGATCGGCGGCGGATTTGCCCAGCAACGGGCGCAACAGGTCGACAGCCTTGCGCACCGCGTCGAGGTTGCCGGCGAATCCGTCGAGGTCGGTGTGGCTGTAGCGCTCTTCTTCGCCGCTGCTGGCGCGTACGTCACCCAGGTTGTTGAGGTTGCGAACCAGAATGCTGACCAATTGTTCGGGGGGCAGCGATTGGGCCAGCAGTTGTTGCTTGAGCGTGGTGACATCGGCCAGCAACTGCCGGGCGATCGGTTTCAGGCCGTCGAGGTTGCGTTGTTGGAACAGCGCGTACTCCACGCGGTGGAACCCGCTGAAGCCGAGGTCCTGCTCGCGTTTTTCAAAGTAGTCGGCGCGGGCGTTGATGCGGTTATCCAGTTCGGCCAGGCGTTGCGCGGCCGGGGCCAAACGTTGATAGGCTACGCGGGCCGGGACGTAAAGGGCTTGCGCCTGGGCCAGGTCGCCGGCCTCGATGGCCTGCTCGAGCGCGGTGACCGATTTGATCAACGCCGTGCCCTGGCTGCTCAGGTACACCCGGAACTCCGACAGCGGCCCAACGAACGCCACCATCGACGGCTTGGCCTTGGCGGCGGCGTCGGACGCGGCGGTCGGTGTCACGTGCAGGGTGCCGCGCGGGTTGCTGAGCAGGCCGCAGGTGATCGCGTAATCGCCGGGCAGCAGGTTGGCGTTGATCACCTGGCTCAAACCGGGGGCAATGTTCTCCCGTTCCTCGACCACCAGCACACCGTCGAGTATTTCCCATTCAACGGCCCGGTCCGAGCGGTTGACGATTCGGAAACTGGCGCGACCTGCCGGCACCGTCAGTGCATTCGGTTCACAGCTGTGCGGATGGATAGTTACCAGCACTTCGTCATGATTGGCCTGGAGTTTGGCCGCGGCCATCTTCGAGGCGTAGTAGAACAAGCCACCGGCGGCGATCATCACGATCACCGAACCGGCCACCGCCCAGCGCAGCGCGCGGGGAGGGGAGGCTTGGGGTGGGGATTGATTTGGCATGAGGGCCCTTATCGATTAAACAAATATGGGTGCGACAGACAGGCCCCTGTGGTAGCGGGCTTGCCCGCGATGGACTTTCAGACGCCGCCGTGAATCAGGTATCCCGCGTCATCGTTATCGACCAGCGCGACGGTTCGACGCTTCGACGTGCTCGCTCCTACAGTTGGGATTGGCGGAGGCCGGGAGAAAAACCCCACCAACGCCACCACCAGATAAATCAGATACGCACCCAACGTGCTCACCGTCGGCGCTTCCTGGTAACCGAACATGCCGGCCAGCACCGACCCCAGCGGGCTGTCCATCGGCAGGGCGGCGCTGAAGTCGAAAAGTACGGTTTGCAGGTGGTTCCAGACACCGGCTTCATGCAGGGCCTGTACCGAGTTGGCGAGAATGCCGGCGGCCACCACCAGGATGAACAGGCCGGTCCAGCGAAAGAACGCGCCGAGGTTCAGGCGCATGCTGCCGCTGTAGATCAAAAAGCCGACGACGATCGCCAGGATCAGGCCAAGCAGGGCACCGATCGGCGCGCCCGGGGCTTCGCTCTGTTGAAACACGGCGAGCAGGAAAAACACCGTTTCCAGCCCTTCACGGGCGACGGCGAAGAACACCATGGCGATCAAAGCGGTGACCTGGTGTCTGGAACCGGCGAGTGCGTGATCGAGCGACTCATGCAGCGAATGCTTGATCGAACGCGCCACCTTGCGCATCCAGAAGACCATGGAGCTGAGGATGCCGACCGCCACCAGGCCGACCACGCCTTCGAACAGCTCCTGTTGTTTTTGCGGGAACTCGGCGCTGACCAGTTCCAGGCCACCACCCACCAACAAGGCCAGCGCGGCGGCGAGGAACACGCCGATCCACACGGCGGGCATCCACTGTCCGCGCCCGGTTTGCTGGAGGTAACTGGCAATGATGCCAACGATCAGCGCGGCTTCAATGCCCTCGCGCAACATGATCAGGAAGGGAACAAGCATTCAGCACCGTGTCAGCAATTGATAGGGTGCTAAGTTGTAACATAATGACACTCATTCCCAAATGGCAATCATTGACATTTACCTGAACCTAAGCTGAACGCATAAGAAAAAGGACGATGCCCTCTCTACTTATGTGGGAGGCAGGGTGAATCAGCTAATATGCCGGCCATCCAGGCTATCCAGGTAACGGTTGTTTAATGTCGGCAAAAGACACCATTTCCATGCAACTCGTGCGTGAAGCGCTTTCGCAAAGTTGCGAACCGGGGGCAGCTACACGGGAGGTGTTGACCAAGGTCGGCATCGATCCAACCTTGCTGGAGGCACCCGAAGCCCGCGTCCCGGCCACGGCTTACGCGCGCCTGTGGCGCCTGCTGGCGCGGCGGCGCGATGATGAGTTTTTCGGCATGGACCCGCGCAAGCTCAAGTCCGGGAGCCTGGCGTTTCTGTGTCGCAGTTCGATGATTCAGCCCAGCTTGGCGGCCGGCCTGACCTCGGCCCTGGAATTTTTGTCGTTGATGCTCGAACACTTGCCAGCGCAACTGGTACGCCAGCAAAGCCTGGCGGAAATCGTCCTGCTGGAAGATGAGCAGGACCCGCGCCGTGCTTTTACCTATTTCACCTACTGGATGATCGTGCACGGTGTGGCCTGCTGGCTGGCCGGACGGCGGATTCCCATCCTGGCGATCGAGCTGCGTTGTTGCGAGCCGGACTTTTGCGACGATTACCGGGTGATGTTCTCGGAAAACCTGCGTTTCGAGCGCCCACGCACGCGGATGATTATCTCCGCCGACTGCCTGGACCTGCCGATCAAGCGCACGCCCGACGAACTCAAACGATTCCTGGCCGAGGCGCCGGCGAACATCCTGGTCAAGTACCGCGACCCGCAAAGCCTGGCCAGCCGGATCAAGCAGGACCTGCGGCATTTGCCCGCCCAGCAATGGCCGGAAACCGAGCCGCTGGCACAGCAATTGTGCATGTCGGCTTCGACCTTGCGTCGGCGACTGGCGGAGGAGGGCCAGACCTATCAAGGCCTCAAGGACAGCGTACGCAAGGAGTTGGCGATTGGCTGGCTGGCGGAACCGAGCATCAGTTTCGCCGAGATCGCCACCCGACTGGGGTTTGCCGATGCGAGTTCGTTTTACAAGGCGTTTCGCAAGTGGTCGGGGTCCAATCCCGGGCATTACCGGAGTTTGATCCTCAACGAGGTGGATTGAGTCGCCCTTTCGCAAGCCCGCTCCCACAGATGATCGTGGCCTCTGTAGGAGCTGGCTTGCCGGCGATGAGGCCCGAAAAACACCCCACCTCCAAACCCTTGGCCAAACCAGTCAAGCAACTTGATAGCTTTGACCATTGCCCGCCACCGCACACGGAGCGAGTATTTCCCTGGTTTTTACGGTTCCCCCAACCTAATAAAAATACAGAGGGATTCTGCCGATGCGCGATTACTTGTCTGCCACCTCACAGTTCAATTATCAGCACACCGTTGACGCCGCACTGGCGGGTGACCTGACGGCCCTCAATGCCTGCGTCGAGTGTTGCGACCGGCATGCGTTGCCCGGGCGTATCGCGTTGTTCTGGGAAGGGCGCGAGGGTGCCAGCGCGACGTACACCTTCAGCGAATTGCAGGAGCAAGCCGCGCGCTTCGCCAATTTCCTGTTGGCCCAGGGCGTGGGCAAGGGCGACAAGGTCGCCGGCCTGCTGCCGCGCAATATCGAGCTGTTGATCACCGTCTTCGCCACCTGGCGCATCGGCGCGGTGTATCAACCGCTGTTCACCGCATTCGGGCCCAAGGCCATCGAGCACCGTTTGGGCTGCTCCGGCGCCAAGGTGGTGGTCACGGATGCCGTCAACCGTCCGAAACTGGCGGAAGTCGCCGATTGCCCCACCATCGTCAGCGTCGGCGGTCCGAAGGGCCAGGGCATTGTGCGCGGTGATTTCAGTTTCTGGGCAGAGCTTGCCAATTATCCCGCCGAATGCGAGCCGGTCATGCTGACGGGCGAAGACCCGTTCCTGTTGATGTTCACCTCGGGCACCACTGGCCCGTCGAAAGCACTGTCGGTGCCGCTCAAGGCCATTGTCGCGTTCCAGAGCTACACCCGTGACGCCGTCGACCTGCGTCCGGAAGACGCCTTCTGGAACGTTGCCGACCCGGGCTGGGCCTATGGCATTTACTTCGGCGTGACCGGCCCTATGGGCTTGGGTCATCCGATCACCTTCTACGATGGCCCGTTCACGCTGGAAAGCACCTGCCGAGTGATCAACAAATATGGGATCACCAACCTCACCGGGTCGCCGACGGCATACCGCCTGCTGATCGCCGGGGGCAATGAGTTCGCCAAATCGATCAAGGGCAAGCTGCGCGTCGTCAGCAGCGCCGGCGAGCCGCTGAACCCGGAGGTGATCCGCTGGTTCGCCGACAACCTTGGCGTGGTCATCCACGATCATTACGGCCAGACCGAACTGGGCATGGTCCTGTGCAACCACCACGGCCTCGAACACCCAATCCATCTGGGGGCCGCCGGCTTTGCCTCGCCGGGCCACCGTATCGTGGTGCTGGACGATAACTACCAGGAACTGGGCGTCGGCCAGCCCGGCATCCTTGCCATCGACCGCACCCAGTCGCCGATGTGCTGGTTCGCCGGCTATGAAGGCGTCCCAACCAAGGCCTTCGTCGGCAACTACTACTTGAGCGGCGATACCGTGGAGTGGAACCCGGACGGCAGCATCAGCTTTGTCGGGCGCAGCGACGACGTGATTACTACCTCCGGCTACCGGGTGGGGCCGTTCGACGTGGAAAGCGCGTTGATCGAGCACCCGGCGGTGGTGGAAGCGGCAGTGGTGGGTAAGCCCGACCCGGAGCGCACCGAACTGGTCAAGGCCTTCGTGGTGCTCAGCGCCCAGTACCGTGCTGCGCCCGAGCTGGCAGAAGAGCTGCGTCAACACGTGCGCAAGCGCCTGGCCGCGCACTCGTATCCCCGTGAAATCGAATTTGTCAGCGAGTTGCCGAAAACCCCAAGCGGCAAATTGCAGCGCTTTATCTTGCGCAACCAGGAAATCGCCAAGGCTCAAGAGGCCGCGGCGAAGAACGTTTCAGCTTGAACCCAAGGAAACCATGATGCGGATTCAAAACAAGGTTTTTCTCGTCACCGGCGGCGCTTCCGGCCTCGGTGCGGCCACGGCGCAGATGCTGGTCGCCGCCGGCGCCAAAGTGATGCTGGTGGACATGAACGCCGAAGCCGTCGCGGCCCAGGCCGAGCGCCTGGGCGCACAAAGCGTGGTGGCCGACATCAGTAACGAGGCGGCTGCCGAGGCGGCGGTGCAAGCCACGGTCAAGGCCTTCGGCGGGCTCAACGGCCTGGTCAACTGCGCCGGCATCGTGCGTGGCGAGAAGATCCTCGGCAAGAACGGCCCGCATGCGCTGGGCAGTTTCAGCCAGGTGATCAACGTCAACCTGATCGGCAGTTTCAACATGCTGCGCCTGGCATCCCAGGCGATTGCCGAAACCGAGCCGGATGCAGATGGCGAACGTGGCGTGATCATCAACACCGCTTCGGCGGCGGCTTACGACGGCCAGATCGGCCAGGCGGCCTACGCCGCGTCCAAAGGGGCGATCGTCAGCCTGACCTTGCCCGCCGCCCGTGAACTGGCGCGCTTTGGCATTCGCGTCATGACCATTGCTCCGGGCATTTTCGAAACACCGATGATGGCTGGCATGACTCCCGAAGTGCGCGATTCACTGGCCGCGGGCGTACCCTTCCCGCCGCGCTTGGGCAAACCGGACGAGTATGCTGCGCTGGTCAGGCATATCATTGAAAACAGCATGCTCAATGGCGAGGTGATCCGTCTCGACGGTGCCTTGCGCATGGCTGCCAAGTAAGAGGATGAGTCATGAACAATGATCCGATTGTCATCGTCAGCGCCGTGCGCACCCCAATGGGTGGCTTCCAGGGCGAACTCAAGAGCCTCACCGCGCCACAACTGGGCGCCGCCGCGATTCGCGCGGCGGTTGAGCGAGCCGGTGTCGCACCCGATACCGTCGATGAAGTGTTGATGGGTTGCGTCCTGCCGGCGGGCCTCGGCCAGGCGCCGGCTCGTCAGGCTGCGCTGGGCGCCGGGCTGGATAAATCGACCCGTTGCACCACCCTGAACAAAATGTGCGGCTCCGGCATGGAGGCGGCGATCCTGGCCCACGACATGCTACTGGCCGGGAGCGCCGAAGTGGTCATTGCCGGTGGCATGGAAAGCATGTCCAATGCGCCGTATCTGCTGGACCGCGCCCGTGCGGGTTACCGCATGGGCCATGGCCGTGTGCTCGACTCGATGTTCCTCGACGGCCTGGAAGATGCCTACGACAAGGGCCGCCTGATGGGCACCTTCGCTGAGGATTGCGCCGAAACCAACGGATTCACCCGCCAGGCCCAGGACGCGTTCGCCATTGCTTCCACTACGCGTGCGCAGCAGGCAATCAAGAATGGCAGTTTCAAGGACGAAATCGTCCCGCTCACCGTGACCGTCGGCAAGGAGCAGGTGCTGATCAGCAACGACGAACAGCCGCCCAAAGCCAGGCTGGACAAGATCGCCTCCCTGAAACCGGCGTTCCGCGAAGGCGGCACCGTGACAGCAGCCAACTCGAGTTCAATCTCCGACGGTGCGGCGGCGCTGGTACTGATGCGCCGTTCCGAAGCCGACAAAAGAGGTCTCAAACCGCTGGCGGTGATTCACGGCCATGCCGCCTTTGCCGACACCCCGGGCCTGTTCCCGGTGGCACCGATTGGCGCGATCAAGAAACTGATGAAGAAAACCGGCTGGTCGCTCAATGACGTGGACCTGATTGAAGTCAACGAAGCGTTCGCCGTGGTGGGCATGGCGGCGATGACCCATCTGGAAATCCCCCACGAAAAACTCAACGTCCACGGCGGCGCCTGCGCCCTGGGCCACCCGATTGGCGCCTCCGGCGCACGAATCCTCGTGACGCTGCTCTCGGCACTGCGCCAAAAAGGCCTGAAACGCGGCGTGGCGGCGATCTGCATCGGTGGCGGTGAAGCGACGGCGATGGCGGTGGAATGCCTCTCCTGAGGTACCCTCACCCTCCTGTAGGAGCGAGCATGCTCGCGATGGTCGTCAACGATGACGCGGGCAGTCTGAATGCCAGCGGTGCCTGAGCCACCATCGCGAGCATGCTCGCTCCTACAGGGAGGTTTGCCTTCAGCATAATTTTTTAAGGACCCGCCATGATCCCAAACGACGAACAACAACAAATCAGCGACGCCGCCCGGCAGTTTGCCCAGGAGCGGCTGAAGCCTTTTGCCGCCGAGTGGGACCGCGAGCATCGGTTCCCCAGGGAAGCCATCGGCGAGATGGCCGAACTGGGTTTTTTCGGCATGCTGGTGCCGGAACAGTGGGGCGGTTGCGACACCGGTTACCTGGCCTATGCCATGGCGCTGGAGGAAATCGCAGCCGGCGATGGCGCCTGCTCGACCATCATGAGCGTGCACAACTCGGTAGGTTGCGTGCCGATCCTCAACTACGGCAACGATGATCAGAAAGAACGCTTCCTCAAGCCCCTGGCCAGCGGCGCGATGCTCGGCGCCTTTGCCTTGACCGAACCACAAGCCGGCTCCGATGCCAGCGGCCTGAAAACCCGCGCGCGCCTGGAAGGCGATCACTATGTGCTCAACGGCAGCAAGCAATTCATCACCTCCGGGCAGAACGCCGGGGTGGTGATCGTGTTTGCGGTGACCGACCCAAGCGCGGGCAAACGCGGGATCACCGCGTTGATCGTGCCCACCGACTCACCGGGCTACAGCGTTGCAAGGGTCGAGGACAAACTCGGCCAGCACGCCTCGGACACCTGCCAGATCCTCTTCGAGGACGTCAAGGTGCCGGTGGCCAACCGCTTGGGCGAGGAGGGTGAGGGCTACAAAATTGCCCTGGCCAACCTTGAAGGCGGCCGCGTCGGCATCGCCTCGCAGTCGGTGGGCATGGCGCGCGCAGCGTTCGAAGCAGCCCGTGATTACGCCCGAGAACGCGAGAGCTTCGGCAAGCCGATCATCGAGCATCAGGCCGTAGCCTTTCGCCTGGCGGACATGGCCACCCAGATCGCCGTCGCGCGGCAGATGGTGCATTACGCGGCGGCGCTGCGTGACAGCGGCAAGCCGGCCTTGGTGGAAGCCTCGATGGCCAAGCTGTTCGCGTCCGAAATGGCCGAGAAAGTCTGCTCCGCCGCGTTGCAAACCCTCGGTGGATACGGTTACCTGAACGACTTCCCGCTGGAGCGCATCTACCGCGACGTGCGGGTCTGTCAAATCTATGAAGGCACCAGCGACATTCAACGCATGGTCATTTCGCGCAATCTTTAAGAAGGAGTTCATTTGTGAGTTACGAAACGATTTTGCTGGAAACCCACGGCCGCGTCGGCCTGATCACGCTGAACCGTCCGCAGGCGCTCAACGCGCTGAATGCTCAGATCGTCAGCGAACTGAACCACGCCCTCGACGGCCTGGAGAAAGACGCGAACATCGGCTGTATCGTGCTGACCGGCTCGAAGAAAGCCTTCGCCGCCGGTGCCGACATCAAGGAAATGGCCGAGCTGACCTACCCGCAGATCTACCTTGACGACCTGTTCAGTGACAGTGATCGGGTGGCCAACCGTCGCAAGCCCATCATTGCTGCCGTCAACGGTTTTGCCCTGGGTGGCGGATGTGAACTGGCGCTGATGTGTGACTTCATCCTGGCCGGCGACAACGCCAAATTCGGCCAGCCGGAAATCAACCTCGGCGTGCTGCCGGGCATGGGCGGCACCCAGCGCCTGACCCGTGCCGTGGGCAAGGCCAAGGCCATGGAAATGTGCCTGAGCGGCCGCTTGATCGATGCCGTGGAAGCGGAGCGCTGCGGGATCGTTGCGCGCATCGTGCCTAGCGACGAACTGCTGGAGGAAGCCCTGAAGGTCGCGTCGCTGATCGCCAGCAAGTCGCTGCCGATTGCGATGATGGTCAAGGAAAGCGTCAACCGTGCCTTTGAAGTGAGCCTGTCCGAAGGCGTGCGTTTCGAGCGCCGGGTGTTCCATGCGGCGTTTGCCACCCAGGATCAGAAGGAAGGGATGGCGGCGTTTATTGGCAAGCGTGAGGCGCAGTTCCAGGGGAAGTGATGTAGCGTTGCTGCTGACGCCTTCGCGGGCAAGCCCGCTCCCACAGGGATCTCATCAACATTGAGCACCCTTGTAGGAGCGGGCTTGCCCGCGATGCTTTTAGGGGTTTCAGATCAGGTAATTCTTCAGCTCGCGGGCAATCACCATCCGCTGAATCTCGCTCGACCCCTCATAGATCTGGGTAATGCGCGCATCCCGGTAGTACTTCTCGACCGGGTAATCCTCCAGATACCCATACCCGCCATGAATCTGGATGGCCGACGAGCAGACCTTCTCGGCCATCTCGGAGGCAAACAGCTTGGCTTGCGATGCCTCTGACAGGCACGGTTTGCCGGCACTGCGCAGGCGGGCGGCGTGGAGGATCAGCAGGCGTGCAGCGTTGATCTGCACCTGCATGTCCGCGAGCATATTGGCGATGCTCTGGTGCTCGATGATCGGCTTGGCGAACTGCACGCGGTCACGGGAATAGGCCAGTGCCGCTTCGAACGCCGCACGGGCGATGCCCAGGGCTTGCGCGGCGATGCCGATGCGACCGCCCTCGAGGTTGGACAGGGCAATCGCCAGCCCCTTGCCGCGTTCGCCGAGCAGGTTGGCCTCGGCAATGGTGCAATCGTTCAGGGTTACGGCACAGGTGTCGGAAGCGCGAATGCCCATCTTGTGTTCGGTACGGTCAACGATGAAACCCGGGGTATCGGTTGGCACCAGGAACGCCGAGAGACCGCGTTTGCCCAGGTCTGGATCGGTCACCGCGAACACGATAGCCAGCTTGGCGCGTTTGCCGTTGCTGACAAACTGCTTGGCACCGTTGATCACCCACTGGCCGTCACGTAGTTCGGCGCGGGTGCGCAGGTTATGCGCTTCGGAACCGGCCTGGGGCTCGGTCAGGCAAAAGCAGCCGATGGTCTGCCCGCTGGCCAGATCCGCCAGCCAGGTCCGTTTCTGTTCCTCGGTGCCGTAGTTGAGCACCGGGCCGCAGCCCACCGAATTGTGGATGCTCATGAATGCGCCGGTGGCGCCATCGCCAGCAGAAATCTCTTCCACCGCGAGGGCGTAGGCGACGTAGTCGACGTAGGTGCCGCCCCATTCTTCGGGCACCACCATGCCCAGCAGGCCCAACTCACCCATTTTTGCCACCAGCGCGTCGTCGATCCAGCCTGCCTTTTCCCAGGCCTGGGCGTGGGGGGCGATCTCGCCACGGGCAAAGTCCCGGGCCATGTCGCGGATCATGACTTGCTCTTCACTCAATTCTATATCGTGCATGGCTCAATTCCCGATCTGGTCGAAGCCGCTGAAGAAACTGGCCACGTGCTCGGCGTCCAGCGCCTGCAGAGTGGGCGGGTTCCAGCGTGGGTTCTTGTCTTTGTCGATCAGCAAGGCGCGCACGCCTTCGATCAGGTCGCCACGCTCGAACCACTGGCGGTCCAGGTGCAACTCAAGAGCGAAGCAGTCTTCCAGGCTCAGTTGGCGACCACGTCGCAGCATTTCCAGGGTCACGCCCATGGCCAGCGGTGACCGGGTCTCCAGCAGGTCCGCTGTGGTCAATGCCCATTCATGGCTGTCGGCAACAGTGACTTCGCGCAATTGCTCCACAATACTCGGCACGTCGGGCAGGGCGAAGAAGTGGTCGATGGCCGGACGCAATTTGCTCAAGGGGGCGTCGGGCAATTGCTGTACCGCCAGTCGCGCCAGCAGACCTTGCAGGTCCTTGAGTGGCGAGTCCTGCCACTCAAGGTGATCGAGAAGCTCGTCGAGGGTGCCCTGTTTTTCGCTGTCCAGGTACCAATCTGCCAGCCCGCAATACAGCGCATCGGCCGCACGCACCTGAACGCCGCTGACGCCCAGGTAAATGCCCAGCTCACCTGGAATGCGCGGCAGGAAATAGCTGCCGCCGACGTCCGGAAAATAGCCAATCCCGACTTCGGGCATCGCCAGTCGGCTTTTTTCGGTCACGACACGCAAGTCGGCGCCTTGCACCAGGCCCATGCCGCCGCCCAGAACAAAACCGTCCATCAAGGCCAGGACCGGTTTGCGATAGTGGTGGATAGTCAGGTCGAGGGCGTACTCCTCGACGAAGAAGTCCTCGTGCAGGGTGTCGCCGCTTTTGAAACTGTCATGCAGCGATCGAATGTCGCCGCCGGCACAGAAGGCTTTCTCGCCAGCCCCGCGCAGGGCCACGGCATGGATCTGAGGGTCTTTGGCCCAGGCATCGAGCTGGCGCTGCAGCAGGCGGACCATGTTCAGCGTGATGGCGTTAAGGCCGGCGGGACGGTTGAGGGTCAGGTGACCAATATGGTTGCGAACCTCGGCCAGCACTTCAATTGGCGTGGCATCCATGGACGAAGTCCTCGGAGAAGAAACCTGAGCAGTCATCACTAACTCCCTGCTTTTATTGTTTTTTGTTCAGTAGCCCGCGTGCGAGCGATCATGGATCGTACCAGTGCAATTTTGTGATGTACAACGGGGATAAATGCAGGTGGTTCCTGCATTTTTGCATGCCCCAAGACGACTACTTCCCTGTAGGAGCGAGCATGCTCGCGATGGTAGTCCAGGCACCGCGGGCATTCAGACAGCCCACGTCACCGTTAACGACCATCGCGAGCATGCTCGCTCCTACGGGGGATAGGAAATAGTCGGAAGGTGTTAAACCGTGGTGCGGCTCAACACCTCACCAATACTGCGACGTTTGGCGTGTAACTCACTGGTCTGAATCAGTTTTTCCAAATCTTCCGGCGTTACATCGATGAAGGCTTCCATCTGTGCGAGGGCATGTTTCAGATCCTCCGCGGTGATCGACTGGCTGTCCACCGGCATGTCGGCGGGCACTCGTGCAGCGGGTTCACTGGCGTTCTTGGGGTAACGGATGCGCGTCAGGTTGTTGTACGCAACGGCGCTGACCAGCATCGTCCCTGCACACAGCATCAACGGCGCCATGGCTTTCCAATCCATGGCGATGGTCGCCGGGTCGGCCAGGACCATCAATAAGGCCACTGCGCCGGCGGGTGGGTGCAGACAGCGCAGCCAGCACATCAGGATCAGCGCCATGCCGGCGGCCAGGCATGCGCTGCTCAGCGTCCGTCCGAGCACATGAGCTGCCAACAGTGCCACGACACCGGCGGTCAGATAACCGCCGATGATCGACCAGGGTTGGGCCAACGCTCCGGAGGACACCGCAAACAACAACACCGCCGACGCCCCCAGTGGCCCGATCAGGTGTTGCGCGACCTCCATGCCAAAGAACTGGCCACATAGCCAGACGCTGAACAGCGTGCCAAGCGCCATGCCGATGGCAGCGCGGCTCCATTCCGAGGGGCGGGTGTTGATGGCAGCGGGGAACCAGCGAGCGAACATTGGGCAAACGATCCCTAGCAAAAATCGAGGCAAAAAAAAGGCTTAGCTGGGATATCCAGAAAGCCCTTGAAGAAGTTCCAACTATTGGGGGAGGAACGACACACAGTGTGCCGTTCATTGCGGATGCTGACTAATTCATATTAATGCTGCTTGAGTTCACAAATTTTGCTGTAAGGCGACACGTCGACCGCTCATGAAGCACAACGACCCACCCATCGCCGTCAATACGCTCAAGGCGTAGAACATGGTGGGCGCCGGCGTATGCATGAGCAGGAAACCGCAGATCACTGGGCTCAAGGCACCGCCCAGCGCCGCCAGGTTCTGGGCGCCGTAGTAGCTGCCCCGCAGTTCTTCAGGCGCCAGCGTGTCAACGAACAGAAATTCTGCCGGGTAAATGATCATTTCACCGAGGGTGAAAATGAACATCGCCAGGCACCAGGTCACCAGGCTATCGGCAAAACTGAAGCCAATCAGGCCGAGTATGAACAGGCTGGTGCCGCCGGCAATCCAATAACGCAGTTGTTCACGCTTGAGGAAACGGCCGATCTGGTATTGAAGCAGGATCACGGTGATTGCATTGCAGGCCAGCAAGGCCGCCATGGTTTGCAGGGCGCGTTTGGAGTCCACGACCACCAACAGGTATTGCGACAGGTACAGTGTGAACCGCCCGTGTACCACGGTGCTGAGCAGACAGCCACAGGTGAACATGATCAGCGTGCGGTCGTTCTTGAGGGTGATCAGGGTTTTCATGAAACTCTGGGGCTGACCGACTGCGGGAGCAGGGGCCGAGTCGCTGGGAATTCCGCTCATCAGGAAGATGCTGCCGAACGCGATGGCACCCGCAATCAGAAAGGGGGCTATCGGATACACCCCGGCGATCACCACCCCGAGCATCGGGCCCGTGGCGTAGCCAATGTTGGTCAAGGTGTAGCGTAGGGAAAACGCCTTGGCGCGTTGGCCCACAGGCAAGTTTTCGCTGAGAATTGCCTTGGAACCGATCAGGAACAGCGCAGACGCAGTCTCTGTGATCACCAACGTCAGGGTGGTCAGGTAAAGGTTTTCAGCGAAGGTCAGCAGCACAAAACCGATGGCGCTGGACAACATGGCCAGGATCAACAATCGGCGTTTTTCCAGGCGGTCAATGATGTAGCCGCCGTACAGCGCCAGCAGGGTGGCGATGAACACGGCGATGCCCAGCAGCAGACCAACGTCCTGTTGGTTGAGGCCCAGTTTGTTGCTCAGGAACAAGGTGAGCAACGGGCTGGTGATGGCGCGGCTGACGACAATCGTCAGTGAAACGATCATCAGGCGGCGGATGACGAGCGAGTAAGTGGCCACGGCGGGGCGGATGTCCTTATTCAGATGATTGTTGTTCGTCTCGTAACCGAGGTGCTTTTATCGCGAGCCTGCTCGCGACGACTTCGGATCGGCCAGTAACCCTTTCATCGCAACCACCGTTCGAGCGATTCGACCGACTCCAGGGTTTCCAGTCGCGCTAATTGTCCCAACAAACCTTCAGCCTGCTCACGGGCAATGACGCGTTGTGCCAGGCTGAAAAATTTCTCTTCCAGCGCCGCATCACTCAATGGATTACCCGGTGCGCCCAGAGGTGGGTCCACGCAAAGACGTGCCTGTCGACCGTCCACGGTGCGCAGGCTGACCACGGGCTCGCCATCCTCGGACAGTTGAGGGTCCACTTCAAGGCGGATGCGTGCCAACCAATGCTCGATTCGTGGATCCTTGCGCGCAGCGTCTTCATAAGCTTGTAGCCTGCAATGCCCGTGAACCAGGCGCGCAGCGAGCGCGTAACGCAGGCTCATTTGCGAGGCGGCCAACGTGCTCACATCCTGGGCACCGCACATGTCGTACAGAAAACCACACAGTGAAACCTCGATGTCTTCGACCTGATCGGCACCGACCTGCAATTGCTCCAGCAACAGCCCCAGCGCATCGATTGCCGAATGGGTGCCACGGCAGGATGCGTGGGGCTTGATCGAACAGCGCGCGAGTTTCCAGACAATGCCGAGATCCGCATCCAGCGCTTCAGGGACCGCTGTATGCGCCGCCAGCGTCTTGAGGAGGCCGCCCCAGACATCGTCGAACAGATGCGTCGGCCCACTGATGCCTTGCCGGGCAAATCGTGCCGCGAGCAATCCACCTTCGGCCGCCCGGCCACTGTGGAGTCTTTTGCTTTGCGAGCCGTCATGGATAAATGCCCACACCCCCCGCTGAAGCTGCCGGCGATGCCCAGCGCAGCAAGTGTTTGCCTGGCGTCCAGACCGAGAATCCGCGCACTGGCCGCCGCAGCGCCGAACACGCCGCAGGTGGCGGTGGAATGCCAGCCGGCGCCGTTGTGCGCCGAGTAACCGCCACACGCCTCGAGCACCCGCCGTCCGACTTCATAACCCAGCACGACTGCCGTGATCAGTTCGCGGCCGCTGACCGGGCCGGGCGCCATCGTTACCGTCGCCATGGCCGCGGGCAGGACCACTGCACCGGAGTGATCGCAACCACCGGTGTCGTCCACTTCCAGCGCATGGGCGGCCACGCCGTTGAGCATTGCCGCCTGCGCTACGCTCAAGTGCCGCTCACTGCCCCAGACCAGGCAATTCCCGGTTTCGCCTTCGAATACCTTTCGTGCTTGACGGGCGATATCGCTGTCGGCACCGGCCAGTGCCGCACCGAAGGTGTCCAGTATGTGACGTCTGGCTTGGGCCACCAGCGCCGGCGGCAAGTCGTCAAAACGTGTCTCGACGCAAAACTGCGCCAGCCGGTGCATGCGTTGGGTCATGGAAGGTAATCCCGATAGTGGCGCTCGTATACCGAAGCTGGATGGTCTTCGGTGGGGGGCGGTGCGGAGTCCGCCCACCATTGCGCGACCTCTTCACCTGTGGCGATCCACACGTCCTCATGTTGCTGGATGCCTTGCAGCAACTCGCGCAAGACGCCGATTCGCCCCGGCGTGCCCATGATCTCGGGGTGCAGGCGCAGCACATAACACAGGCCGAAACGGTGGAACCCGGCGAAGTCCATTTGGAGATTGCCCAGGGTGTGGCTATAGGAGGCGATCCGCGATTGTGCGGGCGGCACCGCCGGGCTCAGGTTGAAGGCAAAGTAGGGCTCATCCTCCAGTTCATAGTGCAGAGGCAGCTCGATGACCTCGTGTGCCGTCGGGTGGGCAAATGGCAGATCATCGCCGCGCCACGACGACGACCAGCGGATGCCGGATTCGCCCAGGGCCTGGATAAAACCGGGCGCGCCGTTGCCCGCCGGAATGCGAAACCCGCTGGGGACCCGACCGGTCAGCGCTTGCAGCGCTGCGCAACCGCGGGCGATTTCCTCTCGTTGCTGGGCAAGGTCGAGCGTGTCGTAGTTCTGATGGCGATAGCCGGCGCAGGCAATCTCGTGTCCGGCGGCCTGAATTGCCTGGATATGCTGCGGGTTTTCCTCGGCGACGATGCCGGGGATGAACCAACTGCTGCGTACCTTCAGTTCGTCGAACAGGCTCAGAAGCCGATCGACGCCTCGTTGGGTGCCGTAGCGCCACACCGACAAGGTCTTGTCGCGCCCGGCGACTTCCGGGGCCTGGGTCAAGATACCGTGGATATCGTTGTAATCGACCGTCAGTACGACGGCGCAGCGGTAGCCCTCGGGCCAGTAAACGGGATCAGCCATGGTGATGCTCCTTGAGCCACCACTGGGCGACATCGCGGCACGTGGCGAACCACACGTCGTCGCGCTGGCGCATGTGTTCGAAGAGTTTTTCCAATAACAGGATGCGTCCCGGCTTGCCAGTGATCTTGGGATGGAACAGGGTGGTCAGGCACAAGCCTTCATCCATGGCGCCATCGTATTCGCGACACCAGTTATCCAACGTCAGCTCGTAACTGGCCGTGCGGTCCAGGCCCGAGGGGAAATCCGGTGCCCGCGTATAGGCCAACGAAGCGTAATCGTCCATTTCCCAGCGTCCGGGGATTTCAACCAACGGCGTGTCGAAACCGGACACTTGCACCAGGTACGGGCGATCATCACCGCGCATGCTGCTGGAATAGGTCACGCCAGCTTCGACCAGCATTGCCGGCGTCTCGGCGCGCCAATCGCCAGAGGGTGTGCGGAAACCTTCGGCACGGATGTTCAGGTGGTTCCAGAACACCTCGCGGCTGCGCTGCATCACGTCCTTCTGCTGGTCCAGCGTCAGGGCGTAAAAGGATTCGTGTTTGTAGCCGTGATACGCCACCTCATGCCCGCGCTCGACAATCGCCTGACATTGTGTCGGCCAGTTTTTCACGACCCAGGCCGGGACGAAGAACGTGGTGGGGATGCGAAAGTCATCGAGCAAATCGAGCAAGCGCGGCAGGGCCCGATAAGGGCCGTAACCACCAAAACCGAAATACTCGGGCTTGCGCCAGATCGAGCCATTGAGCATCGCATCGCCGGTGGGGCCGTCGAGGTCGAACGCCAGGGCAAGACAGGCTTTGTATGGCGCAGGCCACAGGGGGGAGGAGGACATCGTGGTGCTCCAGCTGTCTGCAGGAGCGGACTTGCCCGCTCCTGCAGTGGTCGGTGGTGATTACTTGCCGGCGTTAATGGTTACCGTCTTGATCGCGCCCAGTTCCAGGTCCCATTTCTTCAGGATTGCCTGGTAGCTGCCGTCGTCAATCATGCTCTGCAACGCGACTTTCACCGCTTCGCTCAGCTCCGGTTTTTTCTTGCTCACGCCCAGACCCGTGAACTGCGACGAGATCGGCAGGCCGACGGTCTTGTACATGTCCTTCTCTTGGGTCTTGAGGTACGGCAGGGTTTCGCTGCCCTGCATGGCTGCATCAATGCGGCTCTGACGCAGTTGCGCGCGGGCATCGGCCGAGCCTTCGGTGCCGACCACGTTGATCGCAGGTTTGCCCGCCGCTTCGCAATTGACCTTGCTCCACTCGGCGATTTCTGCCGGGAAGGTCGTACGGCGGCTGGTGCCGACTTTCTTGCCGCACAGGTCAACGATCTCGTTGGTGTCCTTGTTTTTCTGCAAGGTGTAGAACTGCGGGCCGCTGGTGAAGTAGTCGACGAAGGTCACGCTGGCCTGACGTTCTGCAGTGTCCGTCATGCCCGACAGGACCATGTCGACACGGTCGGTGGTGAGCGCGTTGATCATCTGCTCGAAGCCGGTTTCCTGCCATTTGATCTTGATGCCCAGGCGTTCGGCCAGTGCATTGCCCAGGTCATAGTCCAAGCCGGTCAACTGGTTGGTGGCCGGGTCCTTGAAATCCATCGGCGGATAGTTCGGCATGATGGCGACGACAATTTCGCCCTTTTCCTTGATGCTGGCGGGCAACTCGGCGGCGAAGCTCAAGCTGGAAGCCATGACGCCTGCGAGTACTGCTGGGATAACGAAATTCTTCATGGGTCGTTCTCTTATGTGTGTTGTGGACGCCAACCGGCGCTCAGGTTCGAACGGCAGAAATGAAGCTTTGGGTGCGCGGGTTTTGCGGACTTATTAGTATTTCTTCGGGGCTTCCTGCCTCCACGATCTGTCCGCCGTCCATGAACACCATGCGGTTTGAAACCTCACGGGCGAAGCCCAGTTCATGGGTAACGACGATCATGGTCATGCCGGTCTGCGCAAGGTCGCGCATCACCGACAGCACCTCTCCGACCAGTTCCGGGTCGAGTGCCGAAGTGGGTTCATCGAACAGCATCAGCTTGGGGCGCATGGCCAGTGCACGGGCGATGGCCACACGTTGTTGCTGCCCCCCCGAGAGTTCGATCGGATAGCTGTTGCGTTTGTCGGCCAGGCCGACACGGGCGAGCAATTCCACGGCTTCTTCATGCGCCTCTTTGGGCGAGCGCTTGAGTACCTGGCAAGGCCCCTCGATGATGTTTTGCAGCACAGTCATGTGCGGAAACAGGTTGAAGCGCTGGAACACCATGCCGGTGGACAGGCGTTGCCGGGCAATCTGGGTCTCGGTCAGTTCGTGCAGCTTGTTGCCGACGATGCGGTAGCCCACCAGTTCGCCGTCGACCCAGAGGCCGCCCTTGTCGATTTTTTCCAGCTGGTTGACGCAACGCAGCAAGGTGCTCTTGCCGGAGCCGGACGGGCCGATGATGCACAGCACTTCGCCTTGTTCGACTTCGATGTTGACGTCCTTGAGCGCGTGGAACTGGTCGTAATACTTGTTCAGGCTCACGGCCTTGACGATGTTTCTCATGTTCGACTCCTCAGGAACGCTTGCCGGCGCCGCGAGCGAAACGACGCTCCAGACGGCTTTGACCGAAGGACAGCACGGTGACGGTCGCCAGGTACCAGATGCCCGCGACGATCAGTAGCTCCATCACCCGGGCGTTGGCGTAGTAGATGTTCTGGGCGTTGTAGAGCAGTTCCGAATACTGGATGACGCTCGCCAGGGACGTCATTTTCACCATGCCGATGAACTCGTTGCCGACCGGCGGGATGATGATGCGCATGGCCTGCGGCAGGATGATGCGGCGCAACGCTTGCAAGCGCGGCATGCCGATCGACTTGGCGGCTTCGTATTGCCCGGTGTCCACCGACAGTAAACCCGCACGCACCACTTCGGCGGTGTAGGCGCCCTGGTTGATGCTCAGGCCGAGGAGGGCGGCGACGAAGGGCGTCATCAGGCTCACGGTGTCGATGGCGAACAGACCGGGGATGCCAATGGTAGGAAAGATCAACGCCAGGTTGAACCACAACAGCAGTTGCAGGATCAGCGGTGTACCGCGAAACAGCCAGGTGTAGGTCAACGCCACGTAACGCAGGATCGGGTTGGCCGACATGCGCATGATCGCGGTGATCACACCGAACACAATCCCCAACGCCATGGCGAGTACGGCCATGACGATGGTGTTGAGCAGGCCCCACATGATCGCCTGGGAAGTGAGGAACTGGCCGATGTATGACCATTCGATCTTGCCTTCGGCGAACGCGCGTACCAGGCCGATGATTGCGATGACGATCACCGTGGCAAAGAAGATCCGCCCGTAGTAACGCCGGGGCACGTGCTCGTACTGGGTGATATCGAACTGGTTTTCCGCCAGCTTGCGCTCCGCCTGGAGTCGCTCTGCCTGGGTCTGGCTCATGGTGTTTCTCCGTACATGTTTCGGTCTCCTGTGAGAGCGGGCTCGCCCGCGATGACGGCGGTTGATCCGACATCATCATGGATTGACCCACCGCTTTCGCGAGCAAGCCCGCTCCCACAGGTACGGCGTAGTGATTTAAATGCGAAAGCCCTGGTAGTTCTCGGTCCACGCCTGCTGAGAGGCGAGAGCGGTTTTCAGGCGACCGATCTGCTCGCGTACCTGTTGCGGTGCGGTCCCGCCCCAACCGCTACGGGCAGCAATGGCTGCTTCGAGGGTCAGGCTGTCGCGCACTTGCGGGGTGAGACGTTGATCGACTTCAGCCAGCAGGGCCGGAGAGGCTTCCCACAGTTCGATGTCGTGTTTCTCACAGGCTTTGACCAGCGCGCCGGTGATTTCGTGGGCTTCCTTGAACGGTACGCCGCGCACCGCCAGCCAGTCGGCGACCTCGGTGGCCAGGGTGAACCCCAGTGGCGCCTGACGCCGCAGCTCCTCGACGTTGACGGTCATGGTCGCGACCATTCCCGCCATGGCCGGCAGTACCAGCAGCAGGGTATCGACGCTGTCGAGTACGCCGTGTTTGTCTTCGCTCAGGTCGCGGTTGTACGACAGCGGCAGGGACTTGAGCGTGGAGAGCAGGCCGGTGAGGTTGCCGATCAGGCGGCCGGCTTTGCCCCGAGCCAGTTCGGCGATGTCCGGGTTTTTCTTCTGCGGCATGATCGAACTGCCGGTGGCGTAGGCATCGTCCAGTACCACCCAGCGGAACTGCCGCGAAGACCACAGGCAAAACTCTTCGGCAAGGCGGGAAATATTGATGCCCAGCATGCTGGCGATGAACAGGAACTCAGCGACGTGATCGCGACTGGCCACGGCATCGATGGAGTTTTCGCAAACGCCGCTGTAACCCATTTCCTTGGCCGACTGTTGGGGCATGCGCGCAATGGCCGAACCTGCCATGGCCGCTGCGCCCAGTGGCGACAGCGAAGTGCGGTTGTCCCAGTCCACCAGCCGTTGCACGTCACGTAACATTGACTGAGCGTGGGCCAACAAGTGGTGGGCGAATACGATGGGCTGGGCCTGTTGCAGGTGAGTGAAACCCGGGCAGATGCTTTCGATGTGTTGTTCGGCCTGCTCGACCAGGGCCTGCTGCAAGGCCAGTACTTCAACGGTCAAGGTGCGCACGTGGTCACGCAGGAACAGGCGCAAGTCATTGGCCGTCTGGTCGTTGCGCGAACGGCCGGCGCGCAGCTTGCCGCCCAGCGGGCCGAGGCGTTCGGTCAATAGGCGCTCGATGAAGGTGTGGACGTCTTCGTCGTCCAGGGTCGGGGCGATGCTGCCGGCGCGGAAGTCGTCACCAATGCGCTCCAGCGCTTCGAGCATGGCTTGGGTTTCCGACTCACTCAGCAGCCCGGCGCGTTGCAGTTCACGGGCGTGGGCCTTGGAACCGGCGAGGTCGTAGGGGGTGAGACGGAAGTAACGTTCAGGGCACCGGGACAAGGCCGCCAGGGCTTCGGACGGGCCGCTTTTGAAGCGTGCACCCCAGAGACGTTCGGTGGTTTGGGACATTGTTGTTTTCCTCGTCGGTAAAGCGAGCTGAAATCGGTATGCCAGGCCTGGAACCGTTGCCGAAATCGATACAAATCGAGTGGGCGTGGTCAGACCAAAACGGTGTTCAAGGGCAGGGGGGAAACGAAGTTACGAAAGGGGCGAAGGCTGATCGAAACGTCAGCTTTTAATAGTTCGAACCCAGTGATCTGGCACTGATGTTCTGAAATTTTTGGCGGTTGCAAAGCCAGATTTTCTGTGTTCATTATTATTAGGCCAGCTATGTTTTTGTTGTTGGACACAGGTTGTTGAATATGGCGTCTGAGGTAAATGAGCATTATGGAAACCCCACTTTCCAATTCCGGAAACCCGCCGCCAAAAACGCCTTACCGCGCGCCATTGGCCCTCAGCGGGCTGGATTTCAAACTGCTGAAAGTGTTCAAGGCCGTGGTTGAGGCTGGTGGTTTCAGTGCTGCGCAAAACGAGCTGAATGTGGGGTTGGCCGCCATCAGCAAGCAGATTTCCGACCTGGAAATTCGCATCGGCATGCGATTGTGTACGCGCGGGCGTGAAGGTTTTCATCTCACTGAAGAAGGTCGTCTGGTCTATCAGGCTTCCATAGATTTATTTGCCTCTTTCGACAACTTTAGAGACCGGCTTAGTTCGGCGCAAAACGAACTTATCGGTGACCTTGGCGTAGGCGTTATTGATAATACGATCACAGATGATAATTCACCCTTAGTTGCCGCCCTGAGGCAACTTAATGAAACATCGCCGAAGGTCAGGTTTCAGATACAGGCCTCGCAACTGGATGAGGTGGAACGCGGTGTGGTGGAAGGGCGTCTGGTGGCCGGCATCGTGCCGGTCTACCAGAAACGCGAAGAGTTCGATTATTACAAACTGTATGAAGAACGTTCCTACGTTTATTGCGCCGTCGGCCATCCGCTATTCGATTTACCGGACGCCGACATTGCCAGTCACATGCTTAAAGATTACGAATGTGTGAACCACCGTTATGCAATCCATCGCGACAAACTGAACTTCGCGCGTTATGACAGTTTTTCCGCGTCTGCCACTCAAGTAGAGGCGGTGGCATTACTGGTCAAGACTGGGCGTTTTATTGGTTTTCTGCCGCAACACTATGCGGCGGCGATGGTCGCGCAGGGGCAGCTTCGGGCGGTGCGCCCGGACCTGGTCCACATCGCGACACCGTTCGATCTGATCCTGCGCCACAACACCGTGCGCAGTCCTCTGGTGAAAGCTTTTGCTCAGGCCTTGGGTGTTGATTTGAAGGCTACGGCTTAGGCCACTCCCTGCGCCACCGGCCACTGCTGATACGGTATGGGCAAATTGCGCGACTCGCCACGGCCCATCGGGAAGTAAGTAAATCCATTGCGAGCCAGGCGTTCGGCGTCGTACAGGTTACGGCCGTCGAAGATCACCGGGGCTTTGAGGCGCTGGCGGATCAAGTTGAAATCCGGGGCCTTGAACTGCTGCCATTCGGTGCAGATGATCAACGCATCGGCGCCTGACAACACCGATTCGGGCGTGCCCATCAGCATCAACTTGTTCTCGTCGGGATACAGTTGTTGGGTTTCCTGCATGGCTTCCGGGTCGAACGCTCGTACATTGGCACCGGCCGTCCACAGGGACTCCAGCAGCACCCGGCTCGGCGCGTCGCGCATGTCATCGGTGTTGGGTTTGAACGCCAGGCCCCACACGGCGAAGGTCTTGCCGCGAAGGTCGCCCTTGAAGAAGGCGTTGATGCGATCGAACAGCTTGTGTTTCTGCCGCTGGTTGATGGCTTCCACCGCTTGCAGCAGGTCGCTGGAGCAGTGGGCCTCTTCGGCGCTATGGATCAGCGCGCGCATGTCCTTGGGGAAACACGAGCCGCCGTAACCGCAGCCCGGGTAGATGAAGTGGTAGCCAATACGCGAGTCGGCGCCGATGCCCAGGCGTACCGATTCGATGTCCGCACCCAGGTGTTCGGCCAGTTCGGCGATCTGGTTGATGAAGCTGATCTTGGTCGCCAGCATGCAATTGGCCGCGTACTTGGTGAGTTCAGCACTGCGCAGGTCCATGAACATGATCCGGTCATGGTTGCGGTTGAACGGCGCATACAGGTCGCGCATCACATCACGTACCTCATCGCTTTCGCAGCCGATGACGATACGGTCCGGACGCCGGCAATCGGCGACCGCGGAACCCTCCTTCAAGAATTCCGGGTTGGAGACGATCTCGAACTGAAGCAAGCGTCCGACCTTGAGCAGGCATTTGTCGATATGCTCTCTCAGGGTGTCGCCGGTGCCCACGGGTACGGTGGATTTCTCTACCAGAATCACGGGTTGTTCCCGATGTCGTGCCACGGCTTCACCCACCGACAGCACGTATTGGAGGTCCGCCGAGCCATCGTCCCGAGAGGGCGTGCCCACCGCGATGAACAACACCTGGCCGTGCTGCACCGCGAGCTTCTCATCGGTGGTGAACTGCAGCCGCCTGGCCTCCAGGCTTTCGCGCACCAGGCTGGCCAGCCCGGGCTCGAAAATACTCACATGGCCCTGTTGCAACAGGTCGACTTTTTTCTCGTCGATGTCCATGCACACCACGTCGTGGCCGACTTCTGCCAGCACTGCGGCTTGCACCAGGCCAACGTAACCGCTACCAAATACACTGATTTTCATGGATCACTCCTGAGTTTCTGGCGCGTGAGCGGGTCGAGAATTGATGGTGATGACGCCGAGGATGACCAGCATCACCCCGAGGCTTTTTGTAAGGCTGAACCCTTCGTTGAATACCGGCAGCGTGGCCGCCAGCAGGTACACCAGGGCGTAGCTGATGCTCAACAGCGAATAGGCGCGGCCCAACGGAAGGTCTCGCAAAGCGGCGAGCCAACAGAGCATCGACAGGGCGTAGGCAAAAATGGCGGCCAGCACTACGGCCACCGCATTCGGTGCAATGGCGGCGGTCATCCAGCCTTCGGGAGACGGCAGACGCGTCATGCTCCAGCGCATGCCCAGTTGCGCGACGCTCACCAGCAGTACGCTGGCGAGGGCGAAAAACAGACCATGGCGCGGCTTCATGCGTGCAATCCCAGAAGCGTCACACCGGCTATCACCAGCGCCACGCCTAGCCAGTGCCGGCGGTCGATGCGTTCATCGAAGACAAAACGGGCGATCAGAGTGATCAGGACAAAATTCAGGCTCAGCATCGGGTAGGCAATACTGACTTCAAGCCGCTGCAACACCAGCAACCACAGAATCAACCCCGCGCCCATTGCGCTGAGTGCCAGCCAGATCCACGGCGTGCGCAGCTTGAAAGCCAGCCCCTTTGACGCTCCGCGCCAGCTTTCCACGGCGCATTTCTGGGCCACCTGGCCCAGGCAGGTCAGCAGGCAGGCTACCAGCAGCAGACTCATGATGCCTCCCGAGGAAAGACCAGAATCACCAGGTTGCCTCGCTCATAACGTTTGCCATCCTTGGGCAGGCGTTCGATTTCACCCAGTTCATCCTCTCCCTTGACCCGCATCAACACGCCCACGGAACCACGCTGGCGGGCGTCGTGCAGCCACTGTTGCACGCGGTCGGGGTCGACGCGCTGGTGTGCGCCGTCAGGATAGGCGAGGCCATATTTCAGTTCGCCTATCGTGTTGTAGAGTGCGACGTCCGGGCGTTTCAGGCGCCAGGCCAGCGCTGATGCAGCGCCCAGGTCATTACTCAACAGGGAGGTGGACTGGCCAAGCTCATCGACATGTTCGAGGACGAACTGGTCAGGCGTCTTGTTCGCCACCACCGACTCAGGCAGCGCAGCCGGCAGCAAACCGATCAACAGCAAACTGCCAATGGCCGGTGCCGCCCAGCATTGCAGAGGCCGAAAGGCTTGCAGCAAGTTGGCCATGATCCAGCCGATCAGCCCGATGAACACCAGCACCAGGCTGTGCAGTTCGTGGTCGTACACCGGTTTTTTCAGTTGCACGTAAACCAGGGCGAGCAGGGTGATGACGCCCAGCAGCAGGTTGAACAGCCCATTGATGCCCAGCGCCCGCCCTTGTTCCAGGCGCAAGCGGTCGGCCAGGGAGTGGCCCAGCAACAGTGCCAGCGGCAGCAGGCACGGGAAGATGTACGTTGGCAATTTGCCCTTGCTCAGGCTGAAAAACAGCAGCGGCATCAATAGCCACAGCAGCAGGAACGCGACAGGCGCCTGCTGGCGGGTTTGCCAGGCCTGGCGCAAGGCCGGTGGCAGCATGCCGATCCACGGCAGGCTGAACGCAATCAGCAACGGCAGGTAATACCACCACGGCGCATCATGCTGCGCATCGTCACCGGCGAAACGGCGAATGTGTTCATGCCAGAAGAAGAACCGCCAGTAATCGGGCTCCTGGGCGTGCACCGCCAAGGCCCACGGCAGGCTCACGATGATGGCCACGGCTATCGCCAATGGGCCGTAGATCAGCAGTTCGCGCCAGCGCTTTTGCCAGAGCATCCACGGCAGGATGATCAGCACCGGCAGCAGCCAGGCGAGGAACCCCTTGGTCATGAAGCCCATGCCACACGCCAGCCCCACAACGATCCAACCGATCAGGCGCTGGACACGACCCATACTGTCCAACGCGAACCACAACGCGACCAGGCTCAGGTTGACCCAGAATGTGAACTGGGGATCGAGATTGGCATAGCCGGCTTGGCCCCCAACCACCGTGAAACTCATGTACAGCAACGCACAGGCGAAACTCTTGCGTGGTTCGCGCCATAGACGATGTGCGATCAGGTAGCACAGCAGCACGCTGAGGGTGCAAGTCAGGGCCGACACGAAACGCACGCCAAACAGGTTATGGCCGAAAATCGCCTGACTCAGGGCGATCATCCAGTAGCCGGCAATCGGCTTTTCGAAGTAGCGCAGGCCCATGAAATGAGGCGACACCCAATCACCGCTCAGCAACATGCCTTGGCTGATCTGGGCGTAACGGGTTTCGTCGGGAATCCAAAGGCCGTGGCTGGCCAGCGGCAGCAAGTAAGCCAGCAAGCAAACAACCAGCAACAACGGGAGTGTCCAGCGTGTGCTCATGCGCCTTGCACTCCCAGCCAGCCTTCTCGCCCTGCCAGTACACCGCGCGACACACGGCCAACCGGTAAGGTGCCCGGGTTGGCGGGCAGCAAGTCGCCCAAGGGACAGAATTGGATGTGTCGTTGGCGCGCGGCGGCCAGCAGTTGCCGAAAGTCGTCAGCCATCACAATGCCTTCTACTTCGGCGTGAATCGTGTAGACGTTGAGGTTGTCCGCCGTAAAGCGGTCGAGGATGAACGCATTGAAACCCTCGACGGCGACGGTTGACCCCACCACTTCATCGAAGGTTGGCAAGTCGACCGGAATCTGCGGCGTGCCAAGGCTGCCGTTGGGCAGTTTGGGTTGAAACAGCCGATGCCCCCGACAGTCGCTGTTGTAGCGAAAGCCAAAGGCTTGCTTCGCCTCGATCACACGCTCGTCCGCACGCCAACCGGCGGCGGCCGAACAGGTAATACGTTCCCCGAGAATGTCGCTCAGGCTGTCCACGCCCTGGCGAATCTGCTCGATCAGTTGCACGTTGCTCCAACGCCCGGCATTGGCCTGCCAACCGTGGTGATCCCAGGCATGCAGGCCCACTTCATGACCTGCGTCCCGCGCCCGACGCATCAGGTGCCCCAGGTCACGGCCAATCGGCTTGCCCGGCCACGCAGTGCCGGCCAGCAGGATGTCCCATCCATACAGCCCGGCGGCGTTGGAACGCAGCATTTTCCAGAGAAACTGCGGACGTATCAGGCGCCACAAGTGCCGCCCCATGTTGTCCGGACCCACACTGAAAAAGAACGTCGCCTTGACCTGTGCCTCATCGAGCATTTCCAACAGGCGCGGCACGCCCTCGCGGGTGCCACGGTAGGTGTCGACGTCGATGCGAAGACCCGCCTGCATCAACGCTTGTCCGCGATTTCGAGCATGGCTTCACGCAGGAAGAAATCCAGCGTATTGCCGATCGTTTCGCTCATCTGCACCGACGGTGCCCAGTCCAGCAGGCGCTTGGCGTTATCAATGCTGGGCTTGCGGTGGGAGACGTCCTGGTAGCCGTTGCCGTAGAAGGCCTTGCTTTCGACCTCGCGAAAGCCGGCAAACGGTGGGAAGTTATGGCGCAGGGGGTGAGCTTCGAATTGCCGTAGCAACTCCTCGCCCAACTGGCGAATGCTGGCTTCGTTGTCCGGATTGCCGATGTTGATGACCTGGCCATTGCAGATGTCGTTCTGGTTGTCGACGATCCGTGCCAGAGCTTCCACGCCGTCAGCGATGTCGGTGAAGCAGCGCTTCTGCTCGCCGCCGTCGAACAGGCGAATCGGCGTGCCTTCCACCAGGTTGAGGATCAATTGGGTGATTGCCCGCGAGCTGCCGATGCGCGCCGAGTCGAGGCGGTCCAGGCGCGGGCCCATCCAGTTGAACGGGCGGAACAGGGTGAAATTCAGGCCTTTCTGGCCGTAGGCCCAGATCACCCGGTCAAGCAATTGCTTGGACGTGGAGTAGATCCAACGTTGCTTGTTGATGGGCCCGACCACCAGGTTGGAGGTGTCTTCGTCGAATTTGTCGTCCTGGCACATGCCATAGACTTCCGACGTAGATGGGAAGATCACCCGCTTGTTGTACTTGACGCAGTAGCGCACCAGCTTGAGGTTTTCTTCGAAGTCCAGCTCGAATACCCGCAGCGGATTGCGCGTGTATTCGATAGGCGTGGCGATGGCCACCAGCGGCAGGACCACGTCGCACTTCTTGATGTGGTACTCGATCCATTCGGAGTGAATGCTGATGTCGCCTTCCACGAAATGGAAATTGGGGTGGCTGCGCAGCCGTTCGATGGCGTCGCAGCCGATGTCCAGGCCGTAGATCTCATAGCGGTCATCGCGCAACAAACGTTCGGACAAATGATTGCCGATGAAGCCGTTGACGCCGAGGATCAGCACCCGCGTGCGTCGCGGTGCACGGCCGCTTTCGGCACCGCGCAACACCGAGCCCTCCACCAGCCCGAGTTCGCCGGCCAGTTGCGGCCCACTCAGGTACAGGCCGTTGTCGTTGCGCTGGCCGGCATGGATCACCAGGGAGTCCTCGCCACAGGCGATGCGCAGCGGGTCGACGCTGATGACCCGGCCCGGCGCCTGGCCGGCGTTGCCTTTGGTGACGTCCGCGCTCCAGACAATCAGCTTGTGTTCGCCCACGGCGCAGAACGCCCCCGGATACGGTTGCGTTACTGCTCGCACCAGGTTGAACAGTTCTTGGGCCGGTTTTTCCAGAACAACTGGCCGTCAGCCGGGGAACGACGACCGTACACGGTGGCTTGTGTTTCATCCTGAGGGGTTTCGCTAACCCTTCCTGCCAACAACGCTGGCAGGGTGTCGCGCAGCAGGTCTGCCGCCGCCACCCGCAGCTTGGCGTGCAGGCTCAATGCGGTGTCGCTGCGCTCAATGGCCACGCGTTGCTGGGCAACGATCGCGCCGGCATCGGCCCGTTTGACCATGCGGTGCAGGGTCACGCCGGTTTCACTTTCGCCGTTGACCAGCACCCAGTTGGCCGGGGCGCGACCGCGATAACGTGGCAGCAGCGAACCGTGCAGGTTGAAGGCGCCTTTACCCGCCGTGGCCAGGAGGGGTTCGCCCAGCAGGTTGCGGTAGTAGAACGAGAAAAGGTAATCCGGGGCGAGTTGGTTGATGCGCTCGATCCACAGGGGATGGTTGACGTCTTCCGGCGCGTGCACCGAAATACCCTTGCGCGCGCACAGTTGTGCCACCGAGGCATAGAAGGTGTTTTCCCCGGGATCGTCGGCGTGGGTGAACACGGCAGCAATCTCGTAACCGGTATCGAGCAGGGCTTCGATGCCGGCACAGCCGATATCGTGATAGGCGAAGACAACAGCTTTTGCGCTCATGGATGAACCTGATCGGGAGAAAGGGAAGGGAGGCCGTCGACGGTGACCCCCGCCACAGGGGCGGCGGGTTGGCTGCGCAGAACTTTTTCGATGAAGAAACGCGGGCGGGCGCGCACATCGCTGTACATGCGCCCCAGGTATTCGCCCAAAAGGCCCATGCCGATGAACTGGCCACCGGTGAATACGAACAGCACGGCAAACAGCACGAACGTGCCGTCGCCCGCCCAACCGGCGCCGAACACCAGGCGCAGGACAATCAGCGCAGCGGCAAACGCCAGGCCGAGTCCCGCCATGGCGAAGCCCACAATGCTCAGCAGGCGCAGCGGCGTGGTGGTCATGCACGTGATCAGGTCGAACATCAGGTTGACCAGCCGCATCGGGCTGTACTTGGATTCGCCGTGCTCGCGTTCGGCATGGGTCACCAGTATTTCCGTGGTGTGACGGGCGAAGCTGTTGGCGAGGATCGGGATGAAGGTGCTGCGCTCACGGCAAGCGAGCATGGCCTCGACGATCGAGCGACGGTAGGCCCGCAGCATGCAGCCGTAGTCGGTCATCGCCACGCCGGTAGAGCGTTGCACGGCGAGGTTGATCAGTTTCGACGGCCAGCGCCTCAGGGCCGAGTCCTGGCGGTTGCTGCGAACCGTGGCCACGACGTCATAACCGAGCTCGGCCTGGGCGACGAGGCGCGGGATTTCCTCCGGCGGGTTTTGCAGGTCGGCGTCGAGGGTAATGACGACATCGCCCTTGCATTGCTCGAAACCGGCCATGATTGCCGCGTGCTGGCCGTAGTTGCGGTTGAGGATCACCGCCACCACCGGGCTGCACTCGCGGCTGGCAGCTTCCTCGAGGATTTGGGCCGATTGGTCGCGACTGCCGTCGTCGACCATGACGATTTCATAGTCATGATGCAGTTGCCGGCACGCCGCTTCGGTACGTCTGAGCAGCTCAGGCAGGCTGTCCTGTTCGTTGTAGACCGGGATGACAATCGACACGCATCGGATCGGGTACGGTTTCACAGGTGGGCATCCAGTGTTTGTTCAATGGCACTGACCACGCGATCGATATCGCGGGTGGTCATGTCGGGGAACAACGGGATCGAGCACAGCCGCGCGGAGTTCCACTCGGTGTTGGGCAGGGAGACGTTGGGGAATCGCTGGCGGTAGTAGGTGTGCAGGTGGGTGGCGATAAAGTGGATGCCGGTGCCGATGTTCCGCGCCTGCAGGGCTTTCATGAAGGCTTCGCGGTCCAGCCCACAGCGTTCGGCGTCGATACGCAGGATGAACAGGTGCCAGGCATGCTGCTGCGCATACGCCGGCACGGTCAGCGGCTGCACTGGGGAACCTTCCAGTCGCTGCAGATAGGTTTTTGCCAGCGCTGCGCGCTTGAGGTTGATCTCTTCCAGGCGCTCCAGTTGCACCAGGGCGATGGCGGCGTTGATGTCGGCCAGGTTGTACTTGAACCCAGGCTCAATGACCTGGGCCTGTGGCTTGCGGCCGTGGGTCATGCGGTCGTAGGCGTCGACGCCCAGACCATGAAACTTGAGCATGCGCACGCGGTTGGCCAGGGCTTCGTCGTCGGTGACGAACATCGCGCCTTCGGCGCAGGTCATGTTCTTGATCGCGTGGAACGAGAAAATCGCGGTGCCCTGTGCGCCGACAGGCCGATTCTTGTAACGGGTGCCGGCGGCGTGGGCCGCGTCTTCGATAACGCAAATGCCGTGTTTGTCGGCCAAGGCGTAGAGCGGATCGAGATCGAACGCGGCGCCAGCGTAATGCACCGGGATGATTGCCCGGGTACGTGGCGTGATGGCCGCTTCGATGTGCTCGACGTTGCTCATCAGCGTGTCACGATCAACATCGACAAACACTGGCGTGGCGCCCAACAGGCAGATCATGTTGGCGGTGGAGACCCAGGTCTGGGACGGCGTGATGACTTCATCACCGGGGCCGATGCCCAGGGCCAGTAATGTGACGTGCATGGCACCGGTGGCCGAGGACAACGCTACGGCGTGCCGACACCCGACATAGTGGGCGAAGTGTTCTTCAAGTTGCTGGTTCTTCGGCCCGGTAGTAATCCAGCCGGAACGCAGGACTTGTTCTACGGCGGCTATTTCCTCATCACCGATACTGGGTCGGGAGAAGGGCAGAAAAACTTCATCCATGGAAAACCTCAGGGCGTAAGAATTCCTTCGGCTAAAGTGCCGAAATAAATAAAGTGCTACGAACAATCCGCCCGGAGGGCAGGCCATGCGCCTGTCCAAGGGTTATCGGTAAGACTGAGGTTAGGCGTTTTTTTGTGAAAGAAACATCAAAAAGCGGTTGGAGAATCGTCTTTCTGAACGTTATTAAGCGAATGTTCAGACTTTGCTCGTTAAACCAGAAAAGTCCTACGGAAGTTACCCGCCTTATATAAAAAATATTTCAGTTGTTAGTTGGTTTATATCCAATCAAACGAAAAACATACCACTGACACCTGACACTCTGCGGCGCTCTCCGGCTCATCGCGGGCAAGCCCGCTCCTACAGGGAGGTGGTCATCTGTAGGAGCGAGCTTGCTCGCGATGGAGGTCAACGATGACGCGGGCCACCTGACACTCCGCGGCGCTCACCGGCTCATCGCGGGCAAGCCCGCTCCTACAAGGGATGTGGGCATTTGTAGGAGCGAGCATGCTCGCGATGGAGCTCAACGATGACGCTGGGCACCTGACACTCCGTGGCGTTCTCCGGGGCATCGCGGGCAAGCCCGCTCCTACAGTGGGATTGAGGGGGCTGTCAGCGCAACCGCTGGATCAGGCTGCGCTCCATCCGCGCAATACCTTCTTCGAGCAACGCACGCGGACAGCCGAAATTCAGGCGGACGAACTGCTGATGGTCGTCGCCGAAGTCCAGGCCCGGGCTCAAGCCGACCCTGGCCTGTTCGAGGAAGAATTGTTGTGGGTTCTCAAGACCTAGTGCCGAGCAATCCAGCCAGGCCAGGTACGTGCTCTGCGGCGCGTTCAGGCTGACGCCCGGCAGGCGAGTGCGAACGGCGTTGACCAGGTAATCACGGTTGGCTTGCAGGTACTCGCGCAGCTCGGCGAGCCACGGGCCGCCTTCGCTGTAAGCCACGCGTGTGGCTTCCATGCCCAGGGGGTTGACGCTGTCGACCATGCCACAACGGGCGTGGTTGACCCGTTCACGCAGGGTGCAGTCCTGGATGATCATGAACGAAGTTTTCAGACCGGCAATGTTGTAGGCCTTGCTCGCCGACATCAGGGTTATTGTGCGCCGCGCCACTTCCGGGCTCAGCGAGGCGGTCGGAATGTGTTTGCGCCCGTCGAAGCACAGTTCGGCGTGGATTTCGTCAGAGATGATCCAGGCATCCTGCGCCACGCAGATGTCAGCGACCGCTTGCAGTTCTTCCCGTGGGAACGCCTTGCCCAGGGGATTGTGCGGATTGCTCAGTAACAGGGCGCCGCCCCCGGCAAGCGACTGGCGCAAGGTGGCGAGCGGCGTGCTGTAGGTGCCGTCCGCCTGGGCATCGAAACTCAGTTCGACCTTGTTCAACCCCCAATGGGTCGGTGCGTGACGCAGCGGTGGGTAGTTGGGTACCTGTACGACGACGTTCTGTTGCGGTTGAACCAGGGCGTGCAAGGCCATGTTGAACCCCGACTCCACGCCCGGCAGGAAGATCAGTTCATGCGGCGCGACCCGCCAAGCGTATTTGTTCCAGAGATCTTCGACGATGGCATGGCGCAAGTCATCCTGGGCCACGCTGTAGCCGAGCAAAGGGTGTTCCAGGCGTTTTTGCAGGGCCTGGACGATCACCGGCGGCGCAGCGAAGTCCATGTCGGCGACCCACATCGGCAACACGTCGGCTGGGTAACGACTCCACTTCGTGCTGCCTGTGTGGTGACGGTCGAACACCTGATCAAAATCGAAAGTCATGCTCATCTCATAAAGGGCCGGGGTTAATTCGGCAGACATGATAAGCGTCAATGTTTGCGGGGGCGAGGGCGGTGTAACAGGTGGAGGGCCGAGCGGCGCAAACCGGTCCTGACGTCTATGCTGGGCAAACCATCCCGTAGCGTTGCGTCGCCCCACCAGGAGAGAGCCATGGAGCCCACGATCTTCAATGAAAAAACGATGACACGCACGTTGCTGGATGTGTTGATCCGGGCCGGGCTGATTGTGGTGCTGGTGCTGTTTTGCTTCGATATCTTCAGCCCGTTCCGCGACCTGATGCTGTGGTCGCTGATTCTGGGAATCACCCTATATCCGCTGCAAAAGCGTCTGCGTGGGCCTCTGGGGCACAATGATGGGCGAATTGCGACGCTGATCATCGTTGCCGCGATCGTGATCCTGATGGTGCCGGTCTACCTGCTAGGCATATCGATTGCCGACTCGGTCACCCGGGCCATCGACGTGGTCAAGGCGGATACCTTTCGCATTCCGCCGCCCGCCGAGTCTGTAGCCAGCTGGCCTTTGATCGGCCGGCAGTTGTCCGCCTTGTGGCTGGATGCCTCAACCAATCTGCCTGATCTCGCTGCCAAATACCTGCCGCAAATCAAGGTTGCCAGCCTGACCGTGCTGAGCAAACTCGCGGGTGTCGGCATGGGGTTCCTGGTCTTTATCTTCGCCCTGATCATTGCCGGCATCTTCATGGCCCATGGCGAATCGGGCAGCCGCAGCGCGGTGCAGATCGCTTCGCGAGTCAGCAGCCCGGAGCGCGGCCCGAAAATCGCAGCGCTGTGCACCGCAACCATTCGCGCCGTAGCACTCGGTGTCGTGGGCATCGCGTTTATCCAGATGCTGCTGGTGGGCCTCGGATTTGTTTTCCAGGGCGTCCCCGGAGCAGGTTTGCTCGCCTTGGCGGTGCTGTTGCTGGGCATCATGCAATTGCCGGTGACGCTGATAACCTTGCCGGTGATCGCTTATGTGTTCGCCACCGACGGTGCCAGCACCGGGACCATCGTCTTCGCCATCTATGTGTTCGTCGCCGGGCTGGTGGACAACGTACTCAAGCCCCTGTTACTGGGGCGCGGTGTCGATGTGCCGATGCCGGTGGTACTGATCGGGGCGCTCGGCGGCATGGTGACCAGCGGCATCATCGGGCTGTTCATCGGCCCGGTCGTGCTGGCAGTGGGGTATCAATTGTTCTGGCAGTGGGTGCAGGACGAGCCCAAGGCCGCTCCACCCGGCATTTGAGGGCAGGGGTTCAGTCCTTCATCGGTAGCTGTATGGCGTTTGACCATTGGCCATCGCGTCCTGCAGGTCATCGGTGGCCAGTTTCATGGCATTGGCACTCGAAGCCTTGTGACCCAGGCGCCAGGTGTTACGTGCGATCAAGTCAAACAGCGGTTGCACGCGATCGATCGCCTCCTGAGGCCCACCGACCAACACGTTGAGCTGGCCGGCGGCCGCCACATCCGGGCAGCCCATGACTGGAGCCGCGATGTAGTCGATGCCTTGCGCGGTGTGCAGAGTAACCAGTTCATCGGCGAAGGTTACAGCGATGCTGGACAGGTTGACGTGAATACGCGGTCCCCTGACCTGAGCCAGCAGCCCGGAATCGAGTAACACCGTGCGTAGGGCATTATCGTTTGCGAGCATGCTGAAGACCACGTCGGCGTCGAACGCTTGCGCGGCAGTGATGGCGTCCTTTGCGCCCATCGCAACCATATTCAGCACCGCTTGCGGCGAGCGGTTCCAGACCCATAGGTCATGACCGCCTTTAATCAGGTTAGCGGCAATCTCCTGACCCATGCGGCCCAAACCCAGAAAACCGATTTTCATCAGTTGTGTTCCTTTTCTCACGAATTGTCCGGACGGGCGCTGACGCTGTGTGCTGTCCGATTGCGTTAAAACAAAGCCCGGAAACCCGGGCTTGAGGCAGTGCAAAGGGGCTCGCTGTTAGTAACGCTGGTATTTCGAACCGAACTCCGGGCGGTTTTCGGCAACGATCACGTTTTTTTGCACGGAGTTCTGTGCGACCCGCTCACGCAGTTCCTGGAGGCGATCGGCGCCACCCTCGGCCACACGACGTTCGATCAGGCGATCCGAGCCGCCCTCGGCCACACGACGTTCGATCAGGCGATCCGAGCCGCCCTCGGCCACACGACGTTCGATCAGGCGATCCGAGCCGCCTTCGGCCACACGACGCTCGATCAGGCGATCGGAACCACCTTCGGCCACACGACGCTCGATCAGACGATCCGAGCCGCCCTCGGCCACACGCCGTTCGATCAAACGATCAGAGCCACCTTCGGCGACGCGTTCACGCAGTTCCTGCAAACGGTCTGCCCCCCTTCGACCAACAGCTGGGTCTGGGTGTACGACGCGACGTTCGCAGTGTTGGCCGAGGCCAGATTCGACAGACCCAGGCCACCCACGAGTGCCAGGCCGATTGCGAGAGAGGAAACTTTCGAGAAATTGATCATGATGATGCTCCGTGCGTTTGATTTGAGTGAGCCGGTAGCTGCTGCTATCCGGTGAACACAGTTAAACGCTCGGGTGTATCGTCGATGTGTGCTTGAACGCTGCGAAGTCGAGGTCTGCGTATCTGTCGGGGGTTCATATACAGACAGATACAAATAGATGAGAAACCGCCACCGTGGGGTGGCGGTTTCAGGGGGAGTGGTGCGTGCCAGGCACCGTCTTGCGGTTACTGTTCGTTGAACTGGTCGGAGTAACTACCTTCATTCATGAGCGCGGACGCCACACGGTCCGAGCCAATACCGTTGCGGGAATACGCGAGACGGGCTGCGCCGACGTGGTCAGCGCCATCGGCAGCGAGCCTGTTGGCACCGACTTTGTCAGCGCCGTCGGCAGCAAGCCTGTTGGCGCCGACTTTGTCAGCGCCGTCGGCCGCAAGCCTGTTCGCGCCGACTTTGTCAGCGCCGTCGGCCGCAAGCCTGTTGGCACCGACTTTGTCAGCGCCGTCGGCCGCAAGCCTGTTCGCGCCGACTTTGTCAGCGCCGTCGGCCGCAAGCCTGTTCGCGCCGACTTTGTCAGCGCCGTCAGCGGCGAGTCTGTTCGCGCCGACTTTGTCAGCGCCATCGGCAGCAAGCCTGTTGGCACCCACTTTGTCAGCGCCGTCAGCGGCGAGTCTGTTGGCCCCGACCTTGTCAGCGCCGTCAGCGGCGAGTCTGTTGGCCCCGACTTTGTCAGCGCCATCGGCCGCAAGCCTGTTCGCGCCGACTTTGTCAGCGCCGTCAGCGGCGAGTCTGTTGGCCCCGACTTTGTCAGCGCCGTCAGCAGCGAGTTTGTTGGCGCCGACTTTATCAGCGCCATCCGCCGCCACTGCTCCCGCGCCCACATGATCCGCGCCGTCCGAGGCCAGCGCTCGCGTCTCTGCAGCCCAGGCGCCCGGTATCGTCACCGTAGCCGAGACAACCAAAACCACGCCTGAAAGAAATGTATATTTCATGGTGTTCTCCACGATCCATCAGCCACAAAGCGCTTGAGCACGCCGGTCGTTAGCGACACGGGCTGCTGGCTGGTTACGTTGGCGATAGGCACGGGTACGCCTGGCGGTGCACGGGTGCCGACGTGCTGCATGTAAACGAGAAAGAAAACCAGATGAGTATAGGCTGTCAGGCAAAAGGCGGGGGGATTGCGGGCAACTTCCAGATCAAGGGCGTTTCCGGTGTCGATTGAAGAGGCGGGCGCTGTTACTCGCTGCCCGCCTCTGGATGAATCAATGCATCTTGCTGTGATCCATTTTGCTGTGATCCATCATGTTCAGCGCACGTGCCGGGGCGTCAACGTTGATCACTTCCTTTTCACCGTTCGCGTGCTGGACGGTCAGCACCAGCGGCACCTTGTCGCCTTCTTTGACCTGGGCGACCAGGTCCATCAGCATGACATGGTAACTGTCAGTGTTGAACGCCACGGCTTTGCCAGCGGGCAGCTCGACGGACTCGACCTGTTGCATGCTCATCACGTCGTTTTTCATGCTCGATTGATGAATCTGCACGGTTTTCGCCACTGGCGATTGTGCGCTGATCAATTTGCCGTCACTGCTCGCCGTGATCGTCATGAAGGCACCAGTGGAAGGTTGTCCGGCCACCGTCGCGCGAACCCAGGCGTCATCGACCTGGGTCTGGGCGCTGGCGTAACCGGCCAGGCCGAGCATCGACAGGCCCAGCGCCAGGCGTCCCAGGCGTGCGCAAAAGCGCGGTTTAAAGGCGTTCGAGTTCATCAGCAGACCTCCATGACGGTCAGTAAGTCTTCCGTACACTCTTGTGCCGAAAGCGAATGGGACAAGCCGACGCGCAGGTTGCCCCGGGTGTCATAAACGAAGCTGGTCGCAGTATGGGAAATGGTGTACGTGGAACCGCTTGGCACCTTTTCGTAGAACACCTCGAATTCCTTGGCTGTCTTCGCCGTTTCCTCCAGCGTTCCGTGGAGCGCGACAAACGACGGGTCGAAGGTCTTGACGTAGGCGTCGAGCATTTCCGGGGTATCGCGCTCGGGGTCCAGGGTAATGAAGACCACCTGGAGCAAATCACCGTCCTTACCCATCAGCTTCTTGATTTGCGCCGCGCGGGCCAGCGTAGTCGGGCAGACGGCGGGGCATTGGGTGAAACCGAAGAAAATCATCGGCATCATGCCGCGAAAACTGGTCAGCGTCGTGGGATTGCCTTGGGAGTCTTTCAGCTTGAAGGTCCGCCCGAGAATCTTGTCGCTCAGATCCTTGCCGTATTTGTACGACAGGCGGACGCTGTTGTCGCAGCCTGTGAGCAGGCCCAGACCGAGTAAACCGATTCCTGCAACCACCTTGCGGCGGGTCAACAAAACACTCATTTCTACAGCCTTTCTGAATAGCCCAGTCCAGGGGCTCGTAGCGGATGATTGGCGCGGGCACGAGGCGCAACGCTGCGTGCGGGTCAAACCGGGTGAATTCTACCGTTTTTCAACGCGGGCAATCGCTTGCGGCAAGCCGTCACAGACCGGTTGATCACCCTGAAAACGGGTGTTGCGCGGTGTTTGTGCGGCGTACTGTCGCAGGTCTTTTTCGCCTGTTGCACATCCGTCCCAAAAACCTGCCTGGATGGCCCCGTGGGCCCTTGCCTGAATCGAATCAGCTGATCTAGAGTCAGCACATAATTTCAGAGTGCCACCACCGATGAGTGGCGCCGTAAGAAAACGACAACATTGCTTCGATTCAATAAGGCTGCCGCCGACTAACAACTCTTTGAAGCACAAAGAAAATGATCGAACCAGAACGAATTGTCACGCTGTCGCGGGAAGTCGAGGCGCTGGCAAACCGTGGCATCAGCGATATCCAGATGATCACCCGACAGACCCGCTTGCTTGCCATCAATGCGTTGATCGAAGCCGCACACGCCGGCAAGGCCGGGCAGGGCTTCGCGGTGGTGGCAGAGGAGGTCAAGGTCATCTCCGAACGCATTTCGAAAATCGCCGGCACCATGACCGAAAACCTGCAAGCGTCCGTCAACGAGTTGACCGCGCTGGGCGAAGGCATGTGCTTTGACGTACGTGGGCAGCGGCTGGCGGACTTGTCGCTGAACATGATCGAGATCATGGATCGCAACCTCTATGAGCGAACCTGCGATGTTCGCTGGTGGGCCACTGATGCCTCACTGGTCGATGCCCTCAAGTCGGCTGACGAGCAAAACCGTGCCTACGCTTGTGAGCGACTGGGCATCATCCTCGACAGTTACACGGTTTATCTGGACATCTGGCTCGCGGACACTCGAGGGCGTGTCATCGCTACCGGACGTTCTTCGGTTTATGACAAGGCAATGGGGGCCAACGTCAGCGAAGCACCCTGGTTCAAAATGGCGCTGAAGCACAGTCGCAGTGATCAATATGATGCGGGCAATGTCTGTGTCGAGCCGCTGCTCAACGGCGCCCAGACGTGCGCCTTCAGCGCGGCCGTGCGCCATCAGGGCTCGGTGACCGGCGTGATCGGCATTTTTTTCGATTGGGAAAACCAGGCCAGGTCGATCATCAACGGCGTGCGCCTGACCGACGAAGAACGCTCGCGCAGTTGTGTGATGCTGGTCGATGCCGGCAACAATGTCCTGGCCAGTTCCAACCCGCAGGCTGCGCTGGGCCAACGCATTGCGCTGATGACCAGGGCAGGCCAAACCAGCGGGTACAGTGTCCAGCTCAACAACAGTTTGCAGGGTTATTCGCTCACACCCGGCTTCGAAACCTATCCGGGCATGGGCTGGTATGGCGTCATCGAGCAGCAATTGCCCGAATAGTCCTGTGGGCGCGAGGGTACACATATCCCTGTAGGAGCGGGCTTGCCCGCGATGGTCGTCAACGATGACACGGGGTTGTCTGATACCCAGTGGTGTCTGGGCCACCATCGTCGGAACGCCGCCCGGAGCAAGCTCACTCCTACAGGAAGATCAGCGCACGGTGTAGCCTTTGTCCACCACCCAGTCCTGGCCATACACGCTTCGGGCGCCGTTGCTCAGTTGGAACAGGATGACATCGGCCACGGACCCCGCTTCCAGGAATTCGCCACCCAGCAGGCGCTTGTTGACCTGGGTGGCGACGTTGGCCAGGTCTTGGTGAGCCAGGCCCAGTGTTGACCAGATCGGCGTCGCGGTAGGGCCAGGGGAAACCATATTGATGCGGATCCCCTGGGGCGCCAGCTCTACAGCCAGTGTACGAGCATGGGCCTGCAGGGCTGCCTTGGAGGCGATGTAGGCGGCCAGTCCCGGGAATGTAATGCCCGTGAGAAACGTGGTGATGAAGACCACCGACGCCGGGCTGGCCAGGTGTCCGCGAAGGTGGCTCAGGGTGTTCAACGCCCCGGCGCCATTGACCGCCCATTGGCGATCGAAGGCTTGCAGGTCCAGGCAGTCCGCCAGTTCGGCGATACCGGCATTTGGTACCAGGTAATGGACCGGACCCTGGCGCGACGCGTGCTGCGCCAATTGCTCGAGGTCTTCTGCCTTGGTCACGTCGCCAGATACCCAGGTCAGTTGCCCGGCAAAGTGGCGAGCCAGTTCTTCCAACCCTCCCATTTTCCGTGACATGGCCAGCACTCGAGCACCTTGGGCCAGAAGACGGGCCGTCACGGCCAGGCCTATGCCGGAACTGGCACCGGTGACGACAGCCAGGCGTCCTTCGAAATCATTACTCATCGCTGTTTATCCTGAATGAACTTGAATGGGTTTGCGTACATACCCGGTAATTCAAAATGTGGGCCAGTTGTCAGATGCCCGTAATACGGGGGTTCCAGTGCGCATGAGGTCTTTATGACTGCAAGAATCGGCGGTGATAAAGACCCTGTGCAGTCATTAAGACGCGCCTTCGCGGGTGAGCATGACAGTTGAAATGCACAGCGATGCCCGACAAAATCGCGCGCCGGTCTGGCAGAGCGGGCCAGCCATTCAAAAGCAAAGAGAGATGCCGTTGAACCAACAGACCTTGTCCAGGCGCCTTGAACGGGTGGCGGCCCATGTGCCCGCCGATGCGCGCCTGGCCGATATCGGTTCGGATCACGCTTACTTGCCGGTGGCGCTCCTGCACCGTGGCGCCATTACGGCCGCGGTGGCTGGCGAGGTGGCCTTGACACCATTTCGCGCGGCCGAACGCACGGTGCGCGAAAACGATCTGGAACAGTCCATCAGCGTGCGCCTGGCCAATGGCCTGGCGGCGATCCAACCCGCTGACGCCATCACTGCCATCAGCCTGTGCGGCATGGGCGGTGAAACCATCCGCGACATCCTCGACAGCGGCAAGGCCTGCCTGAGCGGCCACGAGCGCCTCATCCTGCAACCCAACGGCGGCGAACAACCCTTGCGTCAGTGGCTGATGAGCAACGGTTACCGCATCCTGTTGGAGGAGGTGCTGCGCGAAAATCGCTTCGATTACGAAATCATCGTGGCCGAGCGCGGCGACCCGGTGCATTACAGCGCCGAGCAACTGTACTTCGGCCCGGTGCAGATGCAGGTCCGCAGCCCGGCGTTCCTTGCCAAGTGGCAACGTCTGCTGCGAGAGCGTCAGCGAACCCTGGCAAGTTTCTCCCGGGCGCGCAATGTGCCCGAGCAGAAGGTGCAGGACATCGCCCGACAAGTCCGTTGGATTAGCGAACTGCTGGCCTGAGTGTTGCCGCCGCTCCACCGTCTGCCTGGCACCATTTCATCTGGTGAAATAGTGGATTGCATTCTGTGCGCATTCCGCCGGCAACGCTTGAAGCGGAAGATGAGCGCTCACGACGAGCCCTGCTTCAATGGGTAGCTCAGAGCCCTGATCGAAGCCGCTGACGCCAGCGCGAGGAGACCCCCGATGGACGAAGTCTCGAAAGCCCCATCTTCCCCCTGGCATGAGGGTGAGCTGACCTTGCAGCGCGCCGTCGGCGCCATCGACATGATGGTGGGCGTTGGACAGCGGCAACTGGCGCGTACGTGGATGCCGGACCAACATCGTGATTTCTACGCGCAACTGCCTTTCGTAGTGCTGGGCGCCGTGGACCGACAGGGTGACGTCTGGGCGACCATGCGCACAGGCCAGCCGGGTTTCATGAATTCCCCGACACCTCCCATCCTGACCATCAACTTGCAACCGCAGCCCAACGACCCGGCGCAGGAAGGCATGCAGGTGGGCGATGCCATCGGCATGCTCGGCATCGAGTTGCACACTCGCCGGCGCAACCGCATGAACGGCAACATTTTGCGTGAACTGGGCGAGGGCATCGAGATCGGCGTCACCCAGGCGTACGGTAATTGCCCGCGTTACATCAACCTGCGCCAGTATGCCTTTGTCGACGAGGTCAAGGACACGGTGGTCGAGGTTTCTGTAGTAGACCCGCAGGTACGCCGCATGATCACTGGCGCGGATTCCTTTTATGTCGCCACCTACGTAGAGCGTGATGGCCAGCATCAGGTCGATGCCTCCCATCGCGGCGGCAAGCCGGGTTTTGTAAGAATGGAAGAGGATGGCACGCTGACCATACCTGATTTCAACGGCAACCTCTTTTTCAACACGTTGGGCAACATTCTGCTCAATCCTCGTGCCGGGCTGCTGTTCGTCGACTTCCAGAGCGGCGACCTGCTTCAAATGAGCGGTACAGCGCAAGTGCTGCTGGATGATCCCGAGATTGCCGCGTTCCAGGGGGCTGAGCGCCTGTGGCGGTTCAAGCCGCAACGCATTGTCTACCGTCAGGCTGCGATCCCGTTGCGCTGGGTGGAGGAGGACGAGGGGGAGTCACCCAACTCCCTGATGACCGGCAGTTGGGAGCAGGTTGCCGAGCGTTTGCAGGCCGACGCGTTACGCAACCACTGGCGGCCCCTGCGCGTTGCGCACATCGTCGACGAGAGCCCAAGCATTCGCTCGTTCTACCTGGAGCCCAACGATGGCCTGGGTTTGCCCGGGTTTGCGCCGGGGCAACACTTGCCCATCCGCATTGCACTGGAAGGGCAGCAGGCGCCCTCGATTCGCACCTACAGCGTGTCCAGCGCCTCCTCGGATGAATTCCTGCGCATCAGCGTCAAGCGCGACGGCCTGATCTCCTCGCATCTGCATGATCGCGTTCAGGTCGGCGACTGGATCGAGGCGCGAGCGCCCCAAGGGCATTTCACCGTCCAGGCTGCAGAACGCCGGCCATTGGTACTGCTGGCGGCGGGTGTCGGCATCACGCCACTGTTGTCGATGCTGCGCGAAGTGGTTTACCAGGGCAAACGGATGGGCCGCATGCGCCGGACCTGGCTGGTGCAGAGCAGCCGGACCGTGAGTGACCTGGCGTTTCGTGAAGAGATCGACGCACTGGTGGAGCAGGCCGCGGACGGGGTCGAGGTGGTGCGGGTCGTCAGCCAACCGCCCATCGACGGTGATGGCGAGGACTATGACGTGGCGGGCAGGATCGATGTCGAACTGCTCAAGGCCTTGTTGCCCCTCGATGACTATGACTTCTACCTGTGCGGCCCGGGCAGTTTTACCCAGGCGCTGTACGACGGCCTGCGCAAATTGCGTATTCAGGACGATCGCATCCACGCGGAAACCTTTGGACCGTCGACGCTCAAGCGCGATGTGCAAATCAGCGTGCCGGCGCCGCCGCAGGTGCCCATGGCCACCGAGTCGGTGAGAGTGCTGTTTTCCACCTCCGGCAAGGAAGCGCGCTGGGAGCCGGGCACCGGCACGCTGCTGGAACTGGCCGAAGCCCGTGGCCTTAACCCGGATTTCAGTTGCCGCGGAGGCTCGTGCGGCACCTGCAAAACCAAACTGAGCGGCGGCCAGGTGCATTACCTCAACACCCCGGACCTGGGCCTGGCGGCGGATGAAGTGCTGATCTGCTGCTCGGTCCCGGCAGAGGGCAGCGAAACCCTGATCCTGGATATCTAGCCCCTGTAGGAGCGAGCTTGCTCGCGAGGCGTTGTGTCAGGCGACTGCAGGTGCGTCAGGATCATCGCATCGCGAGCAAGCTCGCTCCTACAGGGCCTGGATCATTCCAGAAAATGAAATGCTGGATTGCGAAAGCTGGGGATTCCGCTGTTTGTGCCAGCAGTAGAGGATGACGCCATCGCCACGATCACCGTGCCGAGCCCTCAGAATGCCAACAAGGAGTACGTCATGTCCCAGAAAGCGATCATGCTTTACCGTCATCCGTTGTCCGGTCACTCTCACCGCGTTGAATTGGCGCTGTCCCTGCTGGGTGTGCCCACCGAACTGGTATTTGTGGACCTGATGAAGGGCGAGCACAAGACTCCGGAGTTTCTCGCGCTCAACCGCTTTGGCCAGGTGCCGGTGATCGACGACAACGGCGTAGTGCTGGCGGACTCGAACGCCATTCTGGTCTACCTTGCCGAAAAATATGACAAGGGCCACTTGTTGCCAAACGACCCGCTGGCCAAAGCCAACATCCAGCGCTGGTTGTCCGTGGCCGCAGGCCAGGTCAATTCGGGCCCGGCCGCTGCGCGGTTGATTACCGTGTTCGGCGCAGGCTACAACGCCGAAGACGTGATCAATCGCTCCCACGGCCTGCTCAAGTTGATGGAAGAGGAACTGGGCGAACGTAAATTCCTGGCCGGTGAAACACCGACCATCGCCGACGTGGCCGTCTACACCTATGTGGCCCACGCGCCCGAGGGCAACGTCTCGCTGGACGATTACCCGAACGTCCGTGCCTGGCTGGCCCGCATTGAGGCGCTGCCGCGCTTTGTCGGCATGCAACGTACCGCTGTAGGCCTGCAACAGGCTTGATACAGATAGTGGGGCCTGCCGGGAGGGTGTCTCGGCAGGCTCCAACCCCGTTCGAGTGCAACCGATTCATCCCCTCATCGTGCGAAAGTCGCCGCAACCGACAATACTGGCGATTGCCCTGCCTGCGCGTGCGACAACGACCTCAACCACAATCGGGTAACCCATGGATCGCTTTCAGGAAATGCAGATTTTTATGGCCGTTGCAGAGGAAGAGGGATTCGCTGCCGCAGCCCGCACGCTGCGCATTTCTCCTCCGAGCGTGACCCGCGCCATTGCGGCAATGGAAGAACGGATCGGCACTCAGTTGCTGTCCCGTACCACGCGCAGCCTGCACCTGACCGAGGCCGGGCAACGTTATCTCGAGGACTGTCGACGTATCCTGGGCGAACTCGACGAAGCCGAGGAGGCTGCCGCCGGTAGCTATTCGGTGCCCTGCGGCCTGCTGACCGTGACGGCCTCGGTCCTGTTTGGCGAGTTGTACATCGCGCCGCTGATGGCGGACTACCTGGATCAGTTTCCCTCCGTGCACCTCAATGCGATGTTCGTCGACCGAGTGGTCAACATGGCAGACGAAGGCATCGACGTGGCGATCCGCATCGGCCACCTGCGCGAGAGCAACCTGCACGCGGTCAAGGTGGGGGAAGTGCGCCAGGTCATCTGTGCCGCTCCCGCCTATTTCAAGCGTTATGGTCGACCGCAGCACCCTGAAGACTTGAGCACTGCCAATATCGTGATGTCATCGGCCAGTCATCTGCTCAGCGACTGGGTGTTCAATCACGGCTCCACCCCCCTGAGCTTTCGTTTCAACCCGCGCCTGGTGGTCACGGCCAATCAGGCGGCGATCAATATCGCCTGTCAGGGCTGGGGGCTTACACGGGTGCTGTCCTATCAGGTCGCCAGCCGTGTCGGCGCCGGTGAGCTGGACATCGTCCTCCAGGACTTCGAGCCTCCCGCATTGCCCATTCACGTGGTGTACCAGAAAACCAACCGGATACCGGCGAAAGTGCGCACCTTTGTCGACTTCCTGGTTGAGCGTCTGAAGCGCGACGAAGCGCTACTGCCGACAGCCAAAGGCATGACGTGATGGACCGCTATCACGAGATGCTGATGTTCACGGCGCTCTCGGAGCGCCCCAGCCTTGCGTCGGCAGCACGCCGACTCAACGTGTCGGGGCCGACCGTCATGCGCGCGGTCGCCCGGTTGGAAGCTCGCCTGGGTGTCACATTGTTGCAGCGAAGTACCCGGGGCATCACGTTGACCGACGCCGGTGCGGCGTTCATGGTCGATGCATCGCGCATCCTCAAGGCGGTTGATGAGGCCGAGGCATCTGCCAAGGGCCTTCACGTTCAGGCGCAAGGCAACCTCAATGTGTTGCTGCCGCTGCTGTTCAGCCGTTATGTGATGACGCCGGTACTGACCGGCTACATGGACCAGTATCCCGAGGTCGGTATTTTCGCGCGGTATCAGGATCACGCTGCCAACTTGTACGAAGACGGCGTGGACGTGGCGGTGCTGGTGGGGCACCTGCCCAACTCATCACTGATCGCGCGCCCCGTTGGCCATGTCCGCTCGATCGTCTGCGCAAGCCCCGACTACCTGGCGCTCCATGGCGAGCCCGATGTTCCCCAGGACCTGCACAAACATCGGCTGATCGCCACCCAACCCCATCAGAACAGCGTCCAGTGGCCCTTTCAGGATCAGGGGGAGTCCATCGTCGTCAAGGCGCGCACGCGACTCAGTTGTGCCACGTTGCAGGCCGCCATCGATGCCGCCGCCAATGGCGCCGGTGTCACTCGATGCCTGAGTTACCCGTTGTACGATTATCTGCGCACGGGGCGATTGCGCAGGGTGCTGCACGCCTACGACCCGCCTTCGACGCCAGTGCATGTGGTCTATCGGGAAAGGCGCAACGCTTCGATGCGCGTGCGCAGTTTCGTCAGTTATGTGGTTGATCGGCTGCGTGAGCATCCCGCGATGCGGGCGGACGCATGACTCCAGAACAATCCCGGAGGTTGCTGAGTCCCCTTGCTGCAATCAACATAAGCGCCTTGGGGTAACCCGACTTTCAACGAAACTCCTGATCCGCCTCGCCCGTGTAACACCCCTGCAACAGCTGATAGCGGTCACGGCGGATGTGCTCGACTCGTTCCTGGACCTGTTGTTCGGGGAAACCCAGCAGCACCAGGGCGTGGGAGGCGAGCATCAGGCTGGATTCCATCAATTCGGGCACCACTTCGCTGGCCCCGGCCGCCTTGAGCTCGGGTGCACGCTGGTCATCCTGGGTGCGCACCAGAATCGGCACGCTCGTGTTTAGACTGCGGGCTGCCTGCAGGATCTTAAGCGCGGTGTCGGTATTGTCGACTGCAATCACGAGCAGGCTGGCGCGTTCTACGCCGACCGCAGTCAGCAGTTCGCCTCGTTGCGAGTCACCGTAATGCACGGCGTTGCCTGTGGCCTCAGCGTCTCGCACCGCTTGGGGATCGGTATCGAGGGCGACACAGGATTGGCCGGCGTTGCGCAGGAACCGGCCGATGGCCTGACCCACTCGACCGTATCCGCAAATCACCACATGGCTGTTCTCCTGGGCGTTGCGTGCGCTGATTTCCTCGAGTTGCGCCTCGTGGTTGGGCTTGCGGTGCAGGCGGGCCGCAATGCGCGGGGCCAGGCGCAGCAGCGAAGGAGTGAGCAGCATCGAACAAAACGTCGCGGCGAGCAGCAACCCGCCCAGCTCGGCGGGCAGCAGGTCGTTCTGTTGCATCTGCGTCATCAGGGCAAAACAGAATTCACCGCCCTGGGCCAGTGCCAGGCCGCTACGCCACGCGGTTTCACTGTCTTGCCCGCGCACCTTGACCAACAGCGCGACCACGCAACCCTTGATCAGCAGCAGGCCCAGCGTGAGGGCCAGAATCAGCAAGCCATGGCTGGCAAACAGGCGCAGGTCGATAAGCATGCCGATGCTGACGAAAAATACCCCCAGCAGGATGTCCTTGAAGGGGCGGATGTCGGCCTCGATCTGGTGCCGATAGTGGCTTTCACCAAGCAACATGCCCGCGAGGAAGGCGCCCAGTGCCGGCGACAGCCCGATCAGGTGGGTCAGCCCCGCCGCGAGCAGCACGATCACCAGGGCCAGCAGCACAAACAGTTCGGAAGAGCGCGAGGCCGCCACTTCATGAAACAGATGCGGCAACACCCAGCGACTGGCCAGGGACAGCCCGGCGAACAGCAACAGGGTCTTGCCCAGCGTGATCGGCAGCGCCCAGTACCAGGCCTGGTCACTGGCACCGGACAGCACTGGCACCAGGGTCAACAGGATCACCGCCACGACGTCCTGGAACAGCAGCACGCCGATCGCATTTTGCCCATGGCTGCTGAACACTTCGCCGAGGCTGCCCAATTCCTTGACCACGATCGCCGTGGAGGACAGCGCCAGCCCGGCGCCGAGCATGAGTGCAGCCGCCGTCGGCAACCCGGCCAGCATTAGCAACCCGCCAGCAACGGCCCCGGTGAGCAAGATCTGCAAGCTGCCCAGGCCAAACACCACCCGGCGCAACTCGATCATTTTCGACAGGGAAAACTCCAGGCCCAGGGAGAACAGCAGGAACACCACCCCCAACTCCGCGACCAGCGCCAGCACCGCACTGTCGTTGACCCAGTCGAAGGCCGTGGGGCCAACCATCAGGCCAACGCAAAGGTAGCCCAGCACCGGCGGCAGGTGCAGCCGGTGGAAAAGGGCAATGATCACCAGCGAGGCGGAAAAAAGAATCAAAAGGCTGACTAACATGGTCGCTCCGTGACGGCGCTGTGCACTGCTGGAAAATTGTAGCTGGCGGACGGCAATGCGCCGGGTTGTGATGCAAAGATGTCCCGCGTCATGGCGCCTGAACTGTTTGGATCTACACTGGATTTCGAGGATGAAACCGGGGCGTTTTCAACGCTCAGCCGCTACGTCAATTTCATGAGGCTCGGTCATGGCAAAAGCAAAGAAGAAGAGCGCCCCCAAAGCCGATTCAGCCGACAGCCCAAAGCTGAAAAACAAGGACTATCTGGATGAGCTGCGTCACCTGCATGTCGAGCTGGTCAAGTTGCAGGAATGGGTGAAGCAGGAAGGCATCAAGATTTGTGTGATCTTTGAGGGGCGCGACGGCGCAGGCAAAGGCGGGACTATCAAGGCCATCACCGAGCGCGTCAGCCCGCGGGTGTTTCGGGTGCTTGCATTGCCCGCGCCCACCGACCGGGAAAAGAGCCAGATGTATCTACAGCGCTATCTGCCGCATCTTCCAGCGGCCGGTGAAATCGTCATCTTCGATCGCAGTTGGTACAACCGAGCCGGGGTCGAGCGGGTCATGGGTTTTTGCACCGAAGAGCAGGTCGAAAAGTTTCTCAAGTCTGTGCCGCAGGTGGAGCGGGCCATCGTCGATTCCGGCGTGATCCTGCTCAAATACTGGCTGGATGTGAGTCCGCAGGAGCAGACGCGACGGCTTGAAGGGCGCATCGAGGACGGCCGCAAAATCTGGAAGCTGTCACCGATGGACCTCAAGTCCTACAGCCGCTGGTACGACTATTCCCGGGCGCGCGACGAAATGTTCAAGGCCACCGACACCGAGTACGCGCCCTGGCTCGTGGCCAATTCCAATGATAAACGGCGTACGCGCCTGAACATCATTGCCGACCTGCTCAGCCGTATTCCCTACAAGGAAGTGCCGCGCGAGAAGGTCAAGCTGCCGAAGCGGCAAAAGCCCGGTGGCTACAAAGACCCGGATTATCCGTACCGGCATATTCCGCAGAAGTTCTAGGCACATGAGTGATTCCAATACGCCGCCGCCCGTGGCCGGGCCTGGCCGCATAGCCCGTAGCAATACGGCGGAACAAAGCGGTTGGCAGCGTTGGTTGCCGGGCTTGCAGACGCTACGTCGTTATCAACTGGCGTGGTTGCCCAACGACATTGTCGCCGGCCTGGTGCTCACCACCATGCTGGTGCCGGTGGGCATTGCCTACGCGGTGGCGTCCGGTGTGCCAGGCATTTACGGCCTGTATGCGACCATCGTGCCGCTGTTGGCGTATGCCTTGTTCGGTCCGAGCCGCATTCTGGTGCTCGGCCCGGACTCGTCATTGGCAGCGGTGATACTCGCGGTGATCCTGCCGTTGTCCGGCGGCGACCCGCAGCGTGCGATTGCGCTGGCGGCGGCAATGGCCATTGTTTCCGGGACGGTGTGCATCCTTGCGGGCCTCGCCAAACTCGGCTTCGTCACCGAGTTGCTGTCCAAACCCATTCGCTACGGTTACATGAACGGCATAGCCTTGACTGTGCTGATCAGCCAGTTGCCCAAGTTGTTTGGCTTCTCCATAGAGAGCGACGGGCCGTTGCGCAACTTGTGGGCCATTGGTTCCGGGGTGCTTGGCGGCAGAGCCAACTGGGCGACATTCCTGATCGGCGCCGCCACCCTGGTGGTGATCCTGATGCTGAAGAACCACAAGCGTGTGCCTGGCATCCTGATCGCCGTGGCGGCCGCGACGATTGTCGTCGGTGTCTGGGACCTGGCGTCCCACGGTGTCGCGGTCCTCGGTTCGCTGCCCCAGGGCTTGCCCGCGTTCGCCATTCCGTGGATTACCCGGGACGATATCGTCCCGGTGCTGATTGGTGGTTGCGCCGTGGCGCTGGTGTCGTTCGCCGACACCAGCGTGCTGTCGCGGGTGTACGCGGCGAGGACCCGGACGTCGGTCGATCCGAATCAGGAGATGGTCGGGCTGGGCGTGGCCAATCTGGCCGGAGGCTTGTTCCAGGGTTTCCCCATTAGCAGCAGCTCGTCCCGTACCCCGGTGGCCGAAGCGGCGGGGGCCAAGACCCAGTTGACCGGGGTGGTCGGCGCGCTGGCCGTGGCGGTGTTGTTGATGGTGGCGCCGAACCTGCTCAAGGACCTGCCCACCAGCGCCCTGGCCGCCGTGGTGATTGCCTCGGCCATCGGCCTGATCGAAGTCAGCGACCTGCGCCGCATTTATCGCATCCAACGCTGGGAATTCTGGCTGTCGATCGTTTGTACGGTCGGTGTGGCCGTGTTCGGGGCCATCGAGGGCATCGGCATCGCCATCGTGATTGCCGTGATCGAATTCCTCTGGGACGGCTGGCGTCCGTATTCGGCGGTCCTGGGACGTGCCGAAGGCGTGCAGGGCTATCACGACATCCAGCGCTACCCACAGGCGCAAAGGGTGCCCGGGCTGGTGTTGTTTCGCTGGGATGCGCCGTTGTTTTTCGCCAATGCCGAATTATTCCATGACCGCGTGCTGGATGCCGTGGCGACTTCGCCGACACCGGTGCGCTGGTTGGTGGTGGTGGCTGAACCGGTCACCAGCGTCGACGTGACGTCCGCCGACATGCTCGCCGAACTGGACGAAACCTTGCACGCTGCCGGTATCGAATTGTGCGTGGCGGGGATGAAAGATCCGGTCAAGGACAAGCTCAAGCGCTTCGGTTTGTTTGCTCGAATTGGCGAGTCGGCATTCTTTGCCACCATCGGCGCGGCGGTCAGCAGCTATCTCGCGCGGTATCCAGAGCAGTGGGGCACCGAGGAGCACGATGATTTCGATTAGCCGTCGCTCCTCTCATGGCTGAGTCGTCCGCGTATCCGCCGCGGTCAATTGCTCTGCCTCGGTCACCCAACCGCCACCGGTGGCCTTGTACAGGTTGATCATCGAGGTGAACACTGAACCACGGGTCTGCGTGTAGTTGAGTTCGGCGTCGAACAGGCTGCGCTCGGCATCCAACACTTCGATGTAGCTGGTGTAGCCGTTGTCATAACGCAAGCGTGCGTAATGGGCGTAAGTACGCAACGCCTCGACCTGACTGGCCTGGAAAGCCATTTGTTCGCGGGATTTACTCGACGCCACCAAAGCGTTTTCCACATCGCCAAACGCCGATTGAATGGCTTTCTGGTAGGTCAGCAACGCTTCCTGTTGGAAGGCTTCGGCCTGTTGAACCTGGCCGGCGATGGCGCCCCCGGTGAAGATCGGCATGTTCGCCGCGACGCCGTAGGACCAGGTGGCGGCGGGGCCGGTAAACAGGTTCGACAATTGGTTGCTGACCGAACCGAGTAGGCCCGTCAGGGAAATGGTCGGGAAGTACTGGGCCTTGGCTGCGCCGATCTGGGCGTTGGCCGAGATCAGGTTCAGTTCCGCCTGACGCAGGTCGGGACGACGCTCCAGCAAGTCCGAGGGCAGACCGGCAGGCACCGACGGCAACGTCAGTTGTGACAGGTCGCGCCCACGCAGAATGGGGCCCGGGTTACGTCCGAGCAGTATCGCCAGCAGGTTCTCCTGCTGCGCCACCAGGGGTTCGAGTTGTGCCACCGACGCGAGGGTTCGCTGATATTCGGACTGATTTTGCGCCAGCTCCATTTCGGAGATGGTCCCGGCGCCAAAACGCAGCTTGAAGATCTCAAAGGAGTCACCGCGCACCTTGGCGGTGGTGCGGGCGATTGCAAGTTCCTGATCCAGATCGCGCAGGGTGATGTAACTGGTCGCGACCGACGACACCAGACTCAGGATTACGCTGCGACGGCCTTCCTCCGAGGCCAGCAGATCGGCACGCGCGGATTCGTTGAGGCGGCGCAGGCGGCCCCAGATGTCCAGCTCCCAGTCGACACTGAGCAGCGCCTGATAATTCTTGTAGATCGGGTCGACCCCCGAAGTCAGCGACGTCGGGCCATTATCTCGCGGCGCGCGGTTGCGCGATCCCTGTGCGCCCAGACCGACCTGGGGAAAGTACAGCGAGCGGGTTTGGCCGTAGCGGCCCTGGAATTGCTCCACGCGGGCGGCGGCGATCTTGATGTCCTTGTTCTCGAGCAAGGCGCTGCGGATCAGCTCATTGAGCACCGGGTCCTGGAACTGCTCCCACCACAAGGTGTTGGACAGGTTTTTCGCTTCCTTGTCCGCGTAGCGCCAACTCGCCGGTGTTTCGATCTCGGGCGCCTTGTAGTCGGGACCGACCATGCAGCCGGCCAGGCCCAGGCACACCAGCAAGGCAAATGAGGGCTTATGCATGTCAGTCACCCTCGTGGCGGTGTTGTGGCGCGCCGTGGGGAACGGGGCCCGAATCAGTGGTCTTCTGCTCGGCATCCTTGCTGCCGAACATGCGTTCCACCAGGTAATAGAACAACGGGATGAAGAACACCGCGATCACCGTCGCCGCGAGCATGCCGCCGATTACTCCGGTACCGATGGAGTGGCGGCTGTTTTCCGAAGCGCCGACCGCAATGGCCAGCGGCACGCACCCGAGGATGAATGCCAACGAGGTCATGACGATAGGGCGCAGGCGCTCCCTGGCAGCGGTCATGGCGGCATCGTAGGCGGACATGCCGTTCTCGCGGTTGAGCACGGCAAACTCGAAGATCAGGATGGCGTTTTTCGCCGCCAGCGCCACCAGCATGGTCAGGCCGATCTGGAAGTACACGTCGTTGCTCAGGCCTCGGATCAGCACCGCAAGCAATGCGCCGAAGATGGCAAAGGGCACGGCCAGCAGCACGCCGACCGGCAACGACCACTTCTCGTATTGCGCCGCCAGGATCAGGAAGACCATCACCAGGCCGAAGATGAACACCTGTGACGAGGCGCCTCCGCTCTTTTTCTCCTCGAAAGCTTCGCCACTGAGGGCCAGCGAGTAGTCGTTCGTCATGATTTCGGCGCTGATTTCCTCCAGCGCCGCCAGGGCCTGGCCGGTGCTGTAGCCTGGCGCTGCGTTGGCCGTGAGCTTGACGGCGGGGAAGTTGTTGAAGCGGGTCAACAGGTCGGGCCCGGTGACATAACGTGTCGAAAGCACCGCCTTGAGCGGCACCATGTCCAGGTTCTTGTTGCGCACGTAGATCTGCTGCAAGTCTTCGGCCTTGAGACGGTAGGAAGGCTCAGCCTGCAAAATCACCTGCCAAAGGCGGCTGAACTTGTTGAACTGCGACACGTACAGCGAGCCGAACATGGTCTGCATGGCGCTGTACACGTCCTCGACCGGCACGCCCAGTGACTCGGCTTTTTCCCGGTCGACGTCGACCATCAATTGCCGGGAATGGACGTTGAAGGTCGAGGTGATGGCTCCCAGTTCCGGCCGGTCCTTGGCTTTGGCAATCAGGGTGCCGACTACTTCCGCCAACTGATCAACGCCGCCGTCGCCCTTGCTCTGCACCCAGACTTCCATGCCGCCGGTGGTCCCAAGGCCCGGAATGGACGGTGGGTTGACCGGCAGGATGATGCCTTCCTGCACGGTAGAAAAGGCACGCGCAGCTTTCTGGATCACCGCCGGGGCGCTTTGCTGTTCAATGGTGTCCGAGTCCTTGTAGCGCTCCTCGAAATCCTTGAACCCGACGAAAAACGCCGCGGCGTTGTTCTTGTTCTGGCCATCGAGCAGGCTGTAGCCGTTGACGATGGCCACGCCTTCGACCGACGGATCGTTCTGGAAGAAGTCACTGGCGACCTGGCCGACCGCGCCGGTGCGATCCAGGCTGGCGGCGTCGGGCATGATTACTGCGCCAAGGAGATATCCCTGGTCTTCCGGCGGCAAGAAGGCGCTGGGGATGCGCTGAGCCATCAGCACCATCAGCACGATCATCCCGGCGAACAGCAACAACGCCAGCACAAAACGCTTGATCAGGAATGCCACCGAACGCGAGTAGCCCTCGGTCATGCGCTCGAAACTGCGTTCGAACCAACGGAAGAAGGCGTTTTTCTCGCCGTGCTGCGGCTTGAGCAGCAAGGCGGCGAGGGCGGGCGACAGTGTGAGGGCGACCAGCCCCGAAATCACCACGGAAATGGCGATGGTAATGGCGAACTGTTTATACAGCTGACCGGTGATGCCGCCCATGAACGCCACCGGTATAAACACGGCGCACAACACCAGCACGATGGCGACCACGGGGCCGGCTACTTCATCCATGGCCCGCTTGGCCGCATCCTTGGGCGTCATCTTGTGCACGTGCATGTTGCGTTCGACGTTCTCGATCACCACGATCGCGTCATCCACCACGATGCCGATGGCCAGCACCATGCCGAACAGTGTCAGCATGTTCACCGAGAACCCCAGCGCGAGCATGCCGACGAAGGTGCCGACAATCGATACCGGCACCGCAATCACCGGAATCAATGTGGCGCGCAGGCTTTGCAGGAAGAGGAACACGACGATCACCACCAAGACCAGCGCTTCGAAAAAGGTGTGGATCACCTCGGAGATCGAGGCACGGGTGAAGGCGGTGGTGTCCATCACGATCTTGTATTCAATGCCTTCGGGAAAGGTCGCCTTCATGTCGGCGAGGGTCTTGGTCACTGCCGCCGAGACGTCAAGGGCGTTGGCGCCAGGCTGCTGGTAGACGGCGATCAGCGTTGCCGGTTTGCCCTGGTACGTGCTGCGTAGCGAGTAGTCCTTCTGCCCGAGTTCGGCGCGGCCGACGTCCTTGAGCCGCACGATGGCGCCGCCCTGGTTGCTGGCGCGCAGGATAATGTTCTCGAATTCGGACGGTTCGGTCAGGCGGCCCTTGGTGGTCACGGCAAATGACTGCTCGACGGCGGTGCCGGTGGGCGACTGGCCGACCCGACCGACCGCAAACTGCTGGTTCTGGTTGGCGACGGCCTTTTGCACATCGGCGGCGGTAATGCCCAGTTGGGCCATGCGATCTGGCTTGAGCCAGATGCGCATTGCGTAGTCCGGTGTGCCGAAGATGCTGGCCTGGTTTGCGCCGGGGATGCGCTTGAGCGCATCAAGCACATAAAGGTTGGCGTAGTTGGCCACGTAAGTGCTGTCGTAACGGTCACCTGCGGAATAGACCGCCAGCACCATCATGAACGCCGATGATTTCTTCTGGACCTGGATGCCCTGGCTCTGCACGGCGGAAGGCAGTTGCGGCAGGGCCAGGTTGACCCGGTTCTGTACGTCCACCTGGGCCAGCGCCGGGTCGGTGCCGATCTCGAAGAACACGTTGAGGGTCATGTTGCCCGTCGCCGAGCTCGACGAGTTCATGTAGATCATGTTGTCCGCGCCATTGACCTGCTGCTCGATGGGGGCGGCGACGTTATTGGCCACCACCTGCGCATCCGCGCCGGGGTAGGTCGCCGCGACAGTAATTTGCGGCGGCGTGATGTCCGGGTACTGGGCAACGGGCAGCGCCAACATGGCCACGGCACCGGCCAGGGTGATGACGATGGAGATGACCGAGGCGAAGATCGGTCGGTCGATGCAGTAGTGAGAAATGCTCATGGGCTTTTCCCGCCCGTAGCCGCGCCGGCTTTTATGGTTTGACCGGTTTCAGCGGGGGCGGGCGCAGGTGCATTGGCCTCGGTGATTTTCAGCGGCCCGCCGGGTGTCACCCGCAGCGCGCCATCGACGACGATGCGTTCGCCGCTGCGCAGGCCCTTGTTGATAAACCAGTTGTCACCTTGCCATTCGCCCACCTCGACTACCCGCTGTTCGGGTTTGCCTTCGGCATTGACCACCCAGACAAAATGACTCTTGGCGCCCTCAAGCACGGCTTTTTGAGGCACCAGGATGGCGTCCGGGCGCGACGCTCCACGGGCCAGCGCACGTACGAACTGGCCTGGGCGAAGCAGGCCGTTGGGGTTGGCGAGCACGGCGCGTACCAGGAAGGTCCCGGTTTCCTGGCTGTAGGATGGGGCGAGGAAGTTGACCTTGCCTTTCTCCGGCACCAGGGTGCCATCGGCCAGCATGATTTCGACGACGAAGTCGCTGCGTGGCGGAAATTTCAGGTGTCCGGCGGCGATTTCGTCGCGGTACTTGAGGTTTTCGTTTTCCGAAAGGCTGAAGTTGACGTACATCGGGTCCATTTGCGAAACCGAGGTCAGCAAGCCGGATTCGCCGGGGGTGACGTAGCTGCCTTCCTGTTTTTTCGCGTCGCTGGACAGGCCGTTGAGTGGCGAGGAAATGGTGGTGTAGCTGAGGTTCAACTGTGCAGTGCGTACCTCGCCCTCGGCGGCAAGCACGGCGGCCTTGGTTTCGCGCTCGGCGCCCACGGCATTGTCCAGGTCCATCTTGCTCACCGCGTTTTGCGCCGCCAACGGGCGCACGCGGGCCAGGGTTGCCTTGGCGACTTCCCAGCGCGCCTGTTGCTGGGCCAATTGCCCCTGGGCCGAGACCAGCGCGGCCTCGAAGGGCTTGCGGTCCATCTGGAACAGGACCTGGCCGGTTTTAACCAGGTCCCCCTCGGTGTACTGGCGTTTGTCGAGGAAGCCGGCAACCCGTGCGCGGATCTCGACTTCACGAGAGCTCTGGGTCTGGGCGACGAATTCGAAGGTGACCGGGGTATCGCGAGCCGTGACGGTCATCACGGTGACATCCGGCGGTTGGCGGGCTGGTGCGACCGGCTCTTTGCCGCAGCCTGCAAGCAGGCTCGAGAGCCCCATCAGAACGACAACTGGCGCGCACAAGCGCTGCCAGACAACGAATGAATTCACACCCATGCCCCCGCTCCCTAAAGGTCTCCCGATCAGAAGCGTAGTCACAAAGTATGCGCTGCGCTAACCGCGATGGAATCGGCACAAAACCCTGTAGGAGCGAGCTTGCTCGCGATGGACTCCAGGACAACGCGGGGCGTCAGGTATCCAGCGTTATCGTTGACCGCCATCGCGGGCAAGCCCGCTCCTACAGGGGGCTGTCATCAAATGAAAAGCCATTGTCGCCCGATGACAAGCGACTTCCCGGTCACCGCCCTACAGTCCAATCAGCGCAATTCGACAATGCTGACTGGGGAATAACAAAAATGGCCAAAGCCGTACGCTTCTACGAAACCGGTGGTCCCGAAGTGCTTCGTTATGAAGAGGTCGAGGTGGGTGACCCGGGCCCGGGCCAGGTGCGCCTGCGCCACGTGGCCGTCGGCCTGAACTACGCCGACACCTATTTCCGCAACGGTACTTACCCGATTCCGATGCCCAACGGCATGGGCGTCGAAGCGTCCGGGGTTGTCCAGGCCATTGGCGAGGGCGTGAGCAACGTCCAGGTGGGTGATCGCGTCACCTATACGGGCTTTCTCAATACCTTGGGTGCCTACAGCACCGAGCGCCTGATCCCGGCGGCACCGCTGATCAAGCTGCCGGAAACCATCAGTTTCGAAACAGCGGCGGCCATGACCATGCGCGGCCTGACGTCGTCGTACCTGATGCGCCGTATCTACGATTTCAAGGCCGGCGACAGCATCCTGTTGCACGCCGCAGCCGGCGGGGTCGGCCTGATTGTTTCGCAATGGGCCAAACTGCTCGGCCTCAATGTGATCGGCACCGTGTCCACCGAGGCCAAGCGTGAAATCGCCAAGGCCCACGGCTGCAATCATGTCATCAACTACAGCCATGAAGACGTCGCCCAGCGCGTTCGCGAGCTGACCGATGGCGTGGGCGTCAATGTGGTGTTCGACAGCGTCGGCAAGAACACTTTCGCCGGCTCCCTGGACTCGCTCAAACGTCGGGGCCTGATGGTGTGCGTCGGCACTGCGTCCGGTCCGATCCCGGCGTTCGATCCGGTGATGCTGGCCATGAAGGGCTCGCTGTTTCTGACCCGTCCGGCCCTGGCTGACTACATCGCCGACCCTGCGGAAAAAGCTGCCCTGGCTGGCGAGTTGTTCGATCACGTCGGCAGCGGCCGGATCAAGATCGAGATCAACCAGCACTATGCGTTGCAGGACGCCGTCCAGGCCCACCGTGACCTGGAATCGCGCAAGACTACCGGCTCTTCGATTTTCGTCATCTAAGGGAGTGCCCTGCCATGAAAGTCGAACAATTGACCTGCAGCCTCGGCGCTGAACTGCAAGGCGTGAACCTCGCCGATGCAGTGCATGACGACGGGCTGTTCGCCGAAATCCGCGCGCAGTTACTCCAGCACCGGGTGTTGTTCCTGCGTGACCAGGACATCAGTCGCGCCGACCACGTGGCGTTTGCCCGGCGTTTCGGTGAGCTGGAAGACCATCCGGTGGCGGGCAGCGACCCTGACCATCCGGGGCTGGTGCGCATCTACAAGAACCCTGACCAGCCGATGGACCGCTACGAAAACGCCTGGCATACCGATGCCACCTGGCGCGAGGCGCCGCCGATGGGCTGCGTGCTGCGCTGCGTCGAGTGCCCGCCGGTAGGCGGTGACACCATGTGGGCGAACATGGTCCAGGCGTACGCCAATTTGCCGGAAGACGTGAAGGTCAAGATCGCCGACCTGCGCGCCCGCCACAGCATCGAAGCCAGTTTTGGCGCGGCGATGCCCCTGGAAAAACGCCTGGCGCTCAAGGCGATGTACCCGGACGCTGAGCACCCGGTGGTGCGTACCCACCCGGAAACCGGGGAAAAGGTGCTCTTCGTCAACGCCTTCACCACGCATTTGAGCAACTACCACACCCCGGACCGTGTGCGCTTCGGACAGGACGCCAACCCCGGTGCCGGTGAGTTGCTGCGCTACCTGATCAGCCAGGCCTACATCCCGGAATATCAGGTGCGCTGGCGCTGGAAGCCCAACAGCATTGCCATCTGGGACAACCGCAGCACCCAGCATTACGCCGTCATGGACTACCCGCCGTGCCATCGCAAGATGGAGCGCGCCGGGATCATCGGTGACAAGACCTACTGATTTTTTGCATCCGCACTCGTAAAGCGCCCGCCCGGCAAGACTCCAGGCGGGCGGGACAATCATAAGAACTGGAGTAACCCATGCAATTCTTCGACGATTCCCTGCACCCCGAAACCATGGAAAAGGTGGTGATCACCGTGGCCCCGTACGGCCCGGAATGGATGCCGCAAGACTTTCCCGAAGACATCCCACTGACCATGGACGAGCAAGTGCAGAAGGCGGTGGACTGCTACGAAGCCGGCGCCACGGTGCTGCACCTGCATGTCCGTGAGCTGGATGGCAAGGGGTCCAAGCGTTTGTCCAAGTTCAACGAACTGATTGCCGGTGTGCGTGAAGCGGTGCCGGACATGATCATACAGGTCGGTGGTTCGATTTCCTTTGCTCCGGAAAGCGAAGGCGAAGCGGCCAAATGGCTGTCCGACGACACCCGCCACATGCTGGCCGAGCTGACGCCGAAACCGGATCAGGTGACAGTCGCCATCAACACCACCCAGATGAACATCATGGAGTTGCTGTATCCGGAGTACCTGAAGGGCACGTCGCTGGACAATCCCATGGTGCATGCCGCCTATAGCGAAATGACCGTACCGGCAGGTCCGGCCTGGGTTGCCGAGCACCTCAAGCGTCTGATGGACAACGGCATCCAGCCGCATTTCCAACTGACCGGCATGCACGCCCTGGAAACCCTGGAGCGCCTGGTACGTCGTGGCGTGTACATGGGCCCGCTGAACCTGACCTGGATCGGTATTGGCGGTGGTTTCGACGGTCCGAACCCGTTCAACTTCTTCAACTTCATCCACCGCGCGCCGGACGGCTGCACCTTGACCAGCGAGTCGCTGCTCAAAAACGTCATGCCCTTCAACACCATGTCGATGGCGATGGGGCTGCACCCGCGTGTGGGCAATGAGGACACTATCATTGATCACAAGGGTGATCGGTTTGGTTCGGTCGATCAGATCCGGCAGACCGTGCGCATCGCCCACGAATTGGGTCGCGAAATCGCCACCGGCAAAGAAGCCCGTGAGATTTATCGCATCGGTGTGAAGTACAACAGCATCGAACAGACCCTGCTGGCCAACGGCATGGCCCCCAACCGCAAGGCTGGGCAAAAAGGCGTGCCGCAACGCGGCTGACCGGTGGCGGGTGCGGCCCTGTGGTCACGCGCTCGCCGAATCGCTACACGCTTGATAACAACAATAAAACAAAGCTTCGAGGAGGCTGAATGGCCTTTCACCCAATCGCCGCAGACGACGATGTCGTCGCGGTCGCACGCCCATACGCCTGGATCGTCTTTGCGCTGACGTTCGGCCTGTTGATTTCCGACTACATGTCGCGCCAGGTGTTGAACGCCGTGTTCCCGCTGCTCAAGGGCGAATGGGCCCTGAGCGACGGTCAGCTCGGGTTGCTCAGCGGCATCGTTGCACTGATGGTCGGGCTGCTGACGTTCCCGCTGTCGCTGCTGGCCGACCGGTTTGGTCGGGTCAAGAGCCTGGCGCTGATGGCACTGCTCTGGAGCCTGGCCACCCTGGGCTGCGCCCTGGCCCAGGACTATCAGCAGATGTTCGTCGCCCGGTTCATGGTCGGCGTCGGCGAAGCGGCCTACGGCAGCGTCGGCATTGCCGTGGTGATTTCGGTGTTCCCCAAACACATGCGCGCCACTCTGGCGAGTGCGTTCATGGCCGGTGGCATGTTCGGCTCGGTGCTGGGCATGGCCCTTGGTGGGGCCATCGCCGCCAAGCTTGGCTGGCGCTGGTCGTTCGCCGGCATGTCGCTGTTTGGCCTGGTGCTGGGTCTGCTGTACCCGATCATCGTCAAGGAGGCGCGCATCGCTCCGCAACGTGCTGCCCAGGCGGCCAAGGCGACAGCGCGGGTCAAACAGCCCTTGCGCACGCTGTGGTCGAGCCGTTCGGTGGTGGCGACATACGTCGCCAGCGGATTGCAGTTGTTCGTCGGCGGCACGGTGATGGTGTGGATCCCCAGCTACCTCAACCGCTATTACGATATGCCCACCGACAAGGCCGGTGGCATGGCGGCGGTCATCGTACTGTGCAGCGGCGCCGGGATGATCCTGTGCGGCATGCTCAGCGACCGGCTTTGCCGAAACGCCCCCGAGCGTAAGGTCAACCTGGCCATCGCGTTCTGCCTGGGCAGTTGCCTGCTGCTGTCGGCGGCGTTCGCCCTTCAGGCCGGGCCGTTGCAACTGCTGCTGATCTGCCTGGGCATGTTGATTGCCACGGGCACTACCGGCCCTTGCGGCGCCATGGTTGCCAACCTGACCCATTACTCGGTGCACGGCACCGCGTTCGCCACGCTGACCCTGGCCAACAACATGCTGGGCCTGGCGCCCGGGCCCTTCCTGACCGGGCGAGTGTCTGACCTGATTGGCCTGCATGCAGCGTTTCAACTGGTGCCGCTGGTCAGCCTCGGAGCTGCGGCGGTGTTCTTTTATGCCAGGTGTCATTACCACAAAGATATTGCCCGGCTGGCGGGTCAGAGCGTGCCTGAGCCTGTCAGTGAAGCCGGGCTAGAGGTGAAGTTGTGAGTCGTCGTTTACGTATTGATGTGTTTTTCGATTTCATCTGCCCCTGGTGCCTGATCGGCAAGCGTCAATTGGAGCATGCCCTGGTGCAGTTTCGCAGTCGGCACCCGGACGTACAGGTCACCACCATCTGGCATGGGGTGCAGTTGTTGCAGCAATTACCGGTAGAAGGCGAGCCTTTCACCGATTTCTACCGCAAGCGCCTGGGTAACGCCGAGGCCATGACCCTGCGCCAGTCACAGGTACAGCAGGCCGCGGCGGCGGTTGGCCTGGCGATAGATTTGAGCCGCATTGCGACGATGCCCAACACTGGCGACGCCCATCGTCTGTTTGATCGCGTCAGCGTGACCGGCAATGAAACCCAGCGAGAAATGCTGCTCGAAAGGCTTTTCGCCGCCTACTTCTACAGGCGCGAAAACCTCGGGTGCCGTGAGACTTTGCTCGCCATCTGCCGGTCCTGCGGTATTGACCCGCAATCGGTGGCCGATTGTTTGAAGGGCGACGGTACCCCCTTTGGCGGAATGCCCGGCGCTCCCAGTGGGGTGCCGAGTTTCCAGATCGATCGCCGCATCACGGTGATTGGTGCGCAACCGGCCCAGGCGCTTCTGGGAGCAATGAGCGAAGCGTTGAAGGAAGGCATTCGCGAGCGCGAGTCGGCATGACCCGGCGCATTCCCGTGCCGGCCGGCAAATACCCGCAGGCCGGTGGCCGGGCACTGTTTGAATTCGAAGACAAAAGCCTGGCGTTGTTCAACGTCGACGGGCAACTGTTCGTCATCGACGACAGTTGTCCGCATCAAGGGGCGTCGTTATGCGGAGGGCGGCTTGATGGACAGGTCATCCAATGCTGCGCCCATGGGCTGCGTTTCGACCTGCGCAGCGGTTATCTGCTCAATTCCAATCTGGTCAAAGTCAACAATTATCCGGTCGAGATCATCGACGACCAGGCGTTCATCATTCTTTGCGAGGAGGCCGCGCCATGAGCGCCATTGCCCTGACCCGAATCCACAGCCGCACCCGCGAACTGGCCCCGGGTTTCATCGTCAGCCTGATCGTTGCTGCCGCGGCTTCGTTCCTGTCCGAACACTACGGTGCGCCGGTCATGCTGTTTGCGCTGCTGTTGGGCATGGCCCTGAATTTCCTGGCCGGGGAGGGTTCGTGCAAGGCCGGCATCGAGTTTACCGCACGCAGTGTGTTGCGCATTGGCGTGGCACTGCTGGGCATGCGTATCACCCTGGAGCAGATGGTGGCGCTGGGCTGGAAACCGGTGGCGCTGGTGGTGATTCTGGTGGTGGTGACCATCGGTGTGTCGGTGGTCGCGGCCAAGGCGCTGGGTTTTCAGCGACTGTTCGGCATGCTGACCGGTGGCGCGACGGCGATCTGCGGTGCTTCGGCAGCGTTGGCACTGGCGGCGGCGCTGCCTAACCATCCGCAGAAAGAGAAGGCCACGCTGTTCACCGTGATCGGGGTGTCCGCGCTGTCGACGCTGGCAATGATTGTCTACCCGATGATTGCCAACTGGCTGGCGTTGTCGCCGCAGGTGGCCGGCGTGTTCCTGGGCGCGACCATCCATGACGTGGCCCAGGTGGTGGGCGCCGGTTACAGCATGTCCACGGAAACCGGCGATACGGCGACGGTGGTCAAGTTGATGCGCGTGGCCATGCTGCTGCCGGTGATCGTCACGGCAGCGATGATCACCCGCCTGCAAGGTGCCGACCCCACCGGCAAGCGCCCGCCGCTGTTGCCGTGGTTCGCGGTCGGCTTCCTGATCCTGGCCTGCATCAACAGCACCGGCTGGGTGGCGCCAGTGGTGCAGGGGTCGGTCAATGAGCTGTCGCGCTGGTGCCTGGTGGTGTCTATCAGTGCGCTGGGCATGAAGACCCAGCTCAAGGAGCTGGCGTCGGTGGGCATCAAGCCCATCCTGCTGATGGTGGGTGAGACGGTATTCCTGGTTGCGCTGGTGCTGGTGTTGCTGCACTGGGGCGCGTGAATGGCAGGGCCTCATTGCGTCCCACCTCCTCGGCGCAATGAGGTTGTCGACTGGTGTTGCACACACCGGTTGTTTTGCGGCGACTGTACCAGCAGTCGCCGTTTTTTTGTTTGTGCTTGACCCATTCTCTGTAGGAGCGGGCTTGCCCGCGAAATAATCCTGAGGCCGCCGCGGTGAATCAGGCTTCCCGCGTCATCGTTCACCACCATCGCGAACAAGCTCGCTCCTACAGTGATTTGGGGTTGCCGTCAGGAATCCGCCGGTGCCTTTGGTTGTTTCTGCGCCGCGCGCCACGCGGCCGGCGGCATGCCGAACTGGGTGATGAACCAGCGGGTGAAGGAGCTGGCCATCGAATAGCCGAGCATGTCGGCGATGCGGCCGAGCGAGTAGCCGGGGTTGTCCAGGTAGCGCAGCACCAGGTCGCGGCGCACCTCGTTGATGAGGTCGTTGAAGACGCAGCCATCGTCCTTGAGGCGCCGTTGCAGGGTGCGCACGTTCATGCCCTGGCTCTGGGCAACCTGTTCGATGGTGGCGCGGCCCATGGGCAACAGCAGATAGACGGCCTTGCGCACCTCGAACAGCAGTGACGCACCGTCATTGTTCTGCAACGAGTCGAGATAGTTTTGCGCATAACGGGCCATGGCCGGGTCGGCGGCAGGGTTGGGCATGTCCAGGCTGGCGTCGGGGCAGACGATTCCGTTGAACTCGCTGCCAAACTCCAGGGTACAGCCGAACAGCCGCCGATGCAGTTGCAGGTTGTCCGGCGCCTGGTGCATGAAATTCACGCTGTAGGGGTGCCAGTGTGAACCCAGTACTGCGGCGCACAGGCGGAACATCACACCAATCGCCAGTTCCGTGGCCTGGCGGCTCGGCATCGGCGCTTCGGTCACCACCTCTTCACGGATGATCACCATTTTGCCGGCCTCTTCGATGAAGATCGCCAGCGAGTTGTTCATCAGGTGCCTGTATTGCACCACCACTGCCAGGGCGTCACGCAGGGTGCGTTGATGGCTGAGCAGAAGGCTGACCACGCCGAAGTCCGAGAGCTGGCGTGATTCGGCCATGCTCAGGCCGAAGGTCTGGCAGCCGGTGGCGGCCGCCGAATCTTCCAGCAGGCGCACGGCGGCATCGATGGAAATACGGGTCTCCGGCGCCTGCAATTGCGCCTTGCTCAAGCCGACACCGGCCAGTACGTCGCGTGGGTTGAACGACAGATACTGGGTGACCTCCAGGTAGTTGGTCAGGACGGCGGCGCGAACAAGCTTGGTCATGCGATGTCTTCCCTGGGCCGGTTGTGAGCGTGGCGACTATAGCCAGCGCATCGGCGGTTGAACAGTTGCGAACGCACCGCCAACCGTCGTCCCGCGCAGCCTGGAATCATCGTTGCCTGGCGCGCCAGATAGCGCGCATCCATTGATTACAGCGGCCTGCAGCGCATTCGTCGAGGTATTTGACCAGCGGTCGACGGTTGTCGAATGGCGCGGGTTTGTCATGAAAAGAAAAGTGCATGACGTCCAATGAAAAGCGCCGGGGGCGGGGGCTCTTTAATGTCAGTCCTACAAGAAAGTACTGACCACCGAGTCAGTCAAATCACCGTGATAGCAAAGGTGTTGACGTGGACAAACTGCAGACATCCGCCACCGTTCTGATCGTTCCCGGCTTGCGCGAGCATGTGGCCGAGCACTGGCAGACATTGCTCCAGGACCGCCTGGCCAAGGTTCGCAGTGTGCCGCCGTTGACGACCGACAAGCTCGACTGCATGGCGCGCGTTCGGGCGATCCAGCATGAAATCGAGCAGATCGACGGGCCGGTGATTCTGGTCGCCCACAGCGCTGGTGTGTTGATGGTCGCGCATTGGGCCGCGCATTACCGCCGGCCCATCAAGGGCGCGTTGCTTGCCGCACCACCAGACCTCGATGCTGTCTGGCCCCAGGGCTATCCATCCGCCGAATCCCTCGGCAGCCATGGCTGGCATCCGCTTCCACAAGCGCCACTGCCGTTTCCCAGCATCGTGGCGGCCAGTACCAACGATCACCTCGCCAGTTTTCCTGCCGTGACGCGCATGGCGCAAAACTGGGGCGCCGAATTGCTCGATCTGGGCGATGTCGGCCATCTCAACCCGGCCGCAGGATTTGGCCACTGGCAGCACGCCGAGGCACTCATCCTGCAGCTGGATCGCTAATACAGGAGCCGGACTGGCAACGCACCATACGGCATTTGCCCTCACTCCTGAAACGCCAACCCCTGGTGGTCGGCGAGAGGGCGGCTGCGCTTAAAACAAAATAAAAATGGCGGAGACAACGCAATGCACAACACCAAGACTCACGGCTTCACCGGTTTACGCTACAGCTTGCTGGCCTCGGCCGTACTCGCCGCGATCATGCCCGTGGCCCACGGCGTCGAGATCGATACGGGAAACCCGGATTGGAACGTGCGCCTGGATAACACCGTCAAGTACAACTACGGCGTGCGCACCGAAAGCGCCGACAAGCGCATGTTGGGAACGCCGAACAACAACGACGGTGACTACAACTTCCGCAAGGCCGGCACCAATATCACCAACCGTGTCGACCTGTTGACCGAGATGGATGTGGTCTATCAGAACCACATGGGTTTTCGTGTCAGTGCCGCCAGTTGGTATGACAAGGCCTACGAGAACACCGGCTCCAATTCCAACCCGTTCGTCAACGGCAATGGCTCGACATCCGGCCTGGTCGCCAACGACCCACGCCTGGCGGGCGTGACCCGTGACAACGTGGGTTTCGGCAGCCCGCACCTGAGCAACTATGCGCAGCGTTATTACACCGGCCCGTCCGGCGAAATCCTCGATGCCTTTGTGTTCTACAGCACCGAGGTCGGCGAGGAGTCGATGCTCAGCGTCAAGGCCGGCCAGCACAACGTGTTCTGGGGTGAAACCCTGCTCAACCCGGTGCACTCGATGAGCTACGGCCAATCGGGCCTGGACCTGGCCAAGCTCGCGGCGTCGCCGGGCACCGAAGCCAAGGAGCTGTTCGTCCCGCGTAACCAGCTGTCGATGTCGTTCACCGTCAACCCCGAGTTGACCGTCGCCGCCCAGTATTTTCTCGACTGGGACGCGGCTCGGCTACCGGAAGCCGGAACCTACTATGGCGGCTCCGACCTCGTGGGTTTCGGCGCGCAGTCGTTCCTGCTCGGCAACACTAACGCTGTTGTGCCTGGCAGCCCTCTGGGTTGTGGCCTGGCGCCGTGTAACGGCCTGACCAACGTGCGCCGGGGGCATGATCTGACGCCAGACAAGCGCGGCGACTGGGGCATCATGGCCAAGTGGTCGCCGGCCTGGTTGGATGGCACCCTGGGCGTGTACTACCGCGAAACCTCCGAAATCCTGCCGCAGGCGTGGCTCGATGCCCGGGGCCTGAGCTCGGCCAACGCCAATGGCACTCGCCCGGCGGGCCAGGTGCCGGCGGTGATCAACACCCTGAACTCGCTGAGCACCGCGACCTATCAACTGGCCTATGCCGATAACATCAAGATCGTCGGCCTGAGCCTGTCCAAGGACGTCGGTGGCATCAGCGTGGGCTCGGACCTCAACGTTCGGCACAACATGCCGCTGGCGAGTATCCCGGCAATCGTCAGTACCAACAGCCCGTTGGGCCTGGGCCGGGGGCTTGGGCTGCTGCCAGCCCGCACGGCGTCGACCGGCGTGGTCTACGACACGCCGGAAAAGGGCGACAGCATGAGCGCCACCGGTGACACCCTGCACTGGACGCTCAACGGCCTGATGACCCTGCCGAAAACACCGGTTTTCGATTCCGCCACCGTGTTGGCCGAACTGTATTACAGCAACTTGCTCAAGCTCGATAGCAAGAACGAGGCGCTCTACAAGGGCAAGGACAGCTATCACGGCATTGATGCGCCAACCCGTGACAACTGGGGCATCGCCGTCAACTTCACCCCGACCTGGTACCAGGTGTTCCCGGGCATCGATCTCAACGCGCCAATGTCGGTCAACGTTGGGCTGGACGGCGTGTCGCCCGTTTCCGGCGGCGGTGCCAAGGACACCGGCAACTACGCCGTGGGCGTTGGGGCGGTTGTGTACAACAAATACTTCATTGACCTGAAGTACGTGGACTCTTTCGGCAAGACCGACAAGTGCGACGTCAGTGGCGTGAGCACCGGTCCGACCGGTGGTGACGGCTCCACGCCAAACGCTTTCAGCGGCAACCAGAACTACGCCTGCTACGCCGGTGGTTATTCGGCCTTTTCCGGTGGCGGTGCCACGACCGAAGACCGTGGTGCGGTGTACCTGACGATGAAAACCACTTTCTGATTCACCACTGGCTTGCGCACTGCAAGCAGGAGAACGTCAAGATGAAATTCGCCAAAACCCTGTTGGCCGCTTCACTGGCCATGGTCCTCGCCGCCCAGGCACAGGCCGCCGTATCCACCCAGGACGCTGCCAAGCTGGGCAGTAACCTGACCCTGGTCGGCGCCGAAAAGGCCGGTAACGCCGACGGTTCCATCCCTGCCTACAGCGGTGGCCTGACCACGCCGCCGGCCGGTTTCAAGTCCGGTGATAGCATGCGCCCGGATCCGTTTGCCAATGAAAAGCCGCTGCTGGTGATCGACGGCAAAAACGTTGACCAGTACAAGAACCTGCTCAGCGCCACTACCGTGGAACTGGCCAAGCGTTTCCCGACCTTTCGTGTTGACGTTTACCTGACCCACCGCACCGTGTCCTTGCCTCAGGCCGTGCTGGACAACGGCGTGAAGAACGCCACAGGCGCCAAGTCCCTGGAAGGCGGGTTGGCCATCGACAACGTGCTGCCCGGCGTACCGTTCCCGATCCCGCAGTCGGGCAACGAAGCGATGTGGAATTTCCTGTTGCGTTATCAGGGCGTCAACATCAGCTCCAAATACGACTCCTGGAACGTCGACGCAGCAGGCGTGCCGAGCCTGGCGATCACCGGACAGGCGTTCATTTCCTACCCGATCTACGAAAACCTGGCGCAGCCGATCAGCAGCGCCGATGTGTACTACCAGATGAAACTCGCCTACACCGGGCCGGCTCGCCGGGCAGGTGAGGCGGTAATGCTCAAGGACGCCGCCAACCCGCTGCAACAGCCGCGCCGCGCCTGGCAATACCTGCCGGGGCAACGTCGCGTGAAGTTGGCGCCGAACCTGGCCTATGACACCCCCAACCCGGGTACTGCGGGTGCGGGCACCTACGATGACGTGTTCGTGTTCAACGGAGCGCTGGACCGCTACGACTGGAAGCTGGTCGGCAAGCAGGAAATGATCATTCCGTACAACACCTACAAGCTGACCTACGCCCAGGACCCGAAAGCGCTGACCACCGCCAATCACCTGGCCAGCGACTACGTACGGTGGGAGAAACACCGCGTATGGGTGGTCGAGGGCAACCTCAAGGCCGGTGCCCGCCACATCTACCAGAAACGTCGCTTCTATCTGGATGAAGACAGCTGGACCGCTGTGGCTTCCGACCAGTACGACGCCCGTGGCCAGTTGTACCGGGGCTCATTCGCCTTCCTCAGCCAGAGCTACGACAAGCAGGTCCCGGACTCCACGCCATTCATGATTTATGACCTGGTCGGCGGCTCCTACAACATCAACGGTGTGGTCGGGCCTTACGGTGGGATCAAGTACATCGATCCGCTTTCGAAGGCGCAATGGTCGGCGGAATCGCTGGCGGGCGCCGGGATCCGATAGCGGTCTCTGACGCCTGAATTCCTGTAGGAGCGGGCTTGCCCGCGATGGCGGTGTACCAGACACAGCAGGTTTGAATGCCCCGCCGCCATCGCGAGCAAGCTCGCTCCTACAGGGGATGCGTATTTGTGTGGGAGCGGGCTTGCCCGCGATGGTAGTCCGGGCACCGCGGGGTGTCAGGTTGTCAGCGTCATCGTTAACGACCATCGCGACGGTGCTACGATTCGACAAGCCCGCTCCCACAGGGGGCGTTGCCATTGGCGGGACGGTCCTTGTGGGTGATTTTCCGGAGAGGAAGCGGTATGGGTTCGAACAACAATTTCCGGCGCGTGGCACTGGCCTGTTTACTGGCCAGCGCGCAGGGCGTCAGCCAGGCCGCCGCGTATGTCGATGTGCTGGACCTGCCAGCCAAGACCAGTGCCCTGGCGACCAGCAGCCCGCTGTCCGGAACGACGCGGGCGGGCGAGCGCCTGGTTGCCGTGGGCCAGCGTGGCCACATCGTCTACAGCGATGACGGCGGCCGTCAGTGGCAGCAGGCTCAAGTACCGGTCAGTGCTGATCTGAATGCAGTGAGCTTTCCTGATGCCAACCAGGGCTGGGCAGTGGGCGGCGACGGCGTGGTACTGCACAGCAACGACGGCGGCAAGACCTGGGAAAAACAACTGGACGGACGCCAGATCGGTGCTCTGTTGGTCAAGCGTTACCAGGAACTGGCCGCCGCCGAGCCAGACAACCCGCAATGGCCGCTGTGGGTGGCCGAAGGCGAACGCATGACGGAGCAGGGCGCCGACAAACCGCTGCTCGATGTGTGGTTTGCCAACGAGCGCATGGGTTACGCGATCGGCGTGTTCAACCTGATTTTGCGGACTGACGACGGTGGTCAGAGCTGGACGCCGTTCCAGGATCGCACTGACAACCCGCAGGGTTTCCACCTCAACGCCATCGCCTCAACCGGCGATGCGTTGTACATCGCCGGCGAGCAGGGCCTGTTGCTCAAGTGGGATGACGCGTCGCAGCGCTTCGTTGCGCGACCGACGCCTTATCAAGGCAGCTTGTTCGGCGTGGTCGGCAAACCGGGCGAGGTGCTGGTCTACGGCCTGCGCGGCAACGTGCTACGCAGCACCGACGGCGGCGCCAGTTGGGCAGCCCTCGACAGTGGCCTGCACGTGAGCATTACCGCCGGCGTTATCGACGCCCAGGGCAATTACCGCTTGTTCACCCAGGGTGCCAGGAGTCTGGTCAGCCAGGGCCGCGGCGCGCAGATGCGCCTCGTGCAGCAGGCCGAACCGGTGCCGGTGACCGGCGTCACTCGCGCCAGCGCCAGGGACGGCTCGCTGTTGCTGGTGGGCGGCCGTGGCGTGCGCACGCTGACCGTTGAATAAGCCTTCGAACCCTAACAACGAGAACCCGGACATGGGCAATATCAAACAAGAAAGCATGCCGGTGATCCGCGACCTGCGCGATTTCGACCGTCAATCCGGCAATGTGCTGGAACGCCTGGTGTTCAACTCGCGCCCGCTGTTCATGCTGCTCATGGCCCTGGCCACGGTGGTGTTGGGCTACATGGCCGTGACTCGCCTGGAGCTGCGTCCCAGCTTCGAAAAGATGATTCCGCAGAGCCAGCCGTACATCCAGAATTTCCTGGAGAACCGCCAGTCCTTGCGCGGCCTGGGCAACTCAGTGCGGGTAGTGGTGGAAAACACCCAGGGTGACATCTTCGACCCCGGTTATCTGGACGTGCTCAAGCAGGTGAACGACAAACTGTTCCTCACCGAAGGCGTCGACCGTGCGTGGATGAAATCCCTGTGGAGCCCCGCTGTGCGCTGGACCGAGGTCACAGAAGAAGGCTTCCAGGGTGGGCCGGTGATGCCTGATACCTATCAGGGCCAACCGGAACAGATCGAACAGTTGCGCCAGAACATCTCCCGCGCCGGCATAGTCGGCAGCCTGGTGGCCAGTGACTTCAAGTCGAGCATGCTGATCGTGCCCTTGCTGGACAAGGCCACGGCCAGTGGTAAGCGCATCGACTACCGGGCGTTCTCGCAGATGCTTGAGGAACAGTTGCGCGACCAGATCGAATTTGCCGGCGACAGCTCGGCGCGCAAGGCCGGGGAGGAGGGCAAAGGGCCGTACAAGGTGCGGGTGATTGGTTTTGCCAAGTTGATGGGTGACCTGATCGACGGATTGATCCAGGTGATGATGTTCTTCGGCCTGGCGGTGCTGACCTCGCTGGCAATTATTTACGCCTACACCCGTTGCGTGCGCAGCACGTTGCTGGTGGTTGGCTGTTCGCTGATCGCGGTGGTCTGGCAGCTCGGTATCGTCGCCTGGTTGGGGTATGCCATCGACCCGTATTCGGTGTTGGTGCCGTTCCTGATCTTCGCCATCGGCGTGTCCCATGCGGCGCAGAAAATGAACGGGATCATGCAGGACATCGCCCGCGGCACCCACCGCCTGATCGCCGCGCGCTACACCTTTCGCCGCCTGTTCATCGCCGGCGTCACCGCTCTGCTGGCCGATGCCGTGGGCTTCGCCGTGCTGATGCTGATCGACATCCCGGTGATTCGCGACCTGGCAATTACCGCCAGCATTGGTGTCGCGGTGCTGATTTTCACGTCGCTGCTATTAATGCCCGTGGCCTTGTCCTACGTCGGCGTAGGTTCCAAGGCTGCCGAGCGTGCGCTTAAAATCGACAGCCGTGCCGATCGCCACAAGGGCTTTGGCCGGCTGTGGGACCTGCTGGATCGCTTTACCACGGCCAAATGGGCGACCGGTGCCGTGCTGGTCGCGGTGCTGATGGGCATCGGTGGCTTCATGGTCAGCCTGCACCTGAAGATCGGCGACCTGGAAAGCGGGGCGCCGGAGCTGCGTGCCGACTCGCGCTACAACCGTGACAACGCCTACATTACCAGCCATTACGCGCTGTCCAGCGACCTGTTTGCGGTCATGATAAAGACGGCCCCGGAAGGTTGCCTGAACTACAAGACGCTGATTCTCGCCGATCGGCTGGCCTGGGAACTGCAGCAGTCGCCCGGTGTGCAAGCCACGGCTTCGCTGGTCAATGCCGTGCGCCAGATCACCGCCGGCACCTATGAAGGCAACCCCAAGCTCAACAGCATCCAGCGCAACCAGGACGTGCTCAACTACGCGGCGCAGCAGGCGTCGGTCAATTCACCGGAGCTGTTCAACACCGACTGCTCGTTGATGCCAGTGATCGCTTTCCTCAAGGATCACAAGGCCGAGACCCTGGATGAGGTGGTGGCGATTGCCGAACGCTTCGCCAGGGACAACAACAGCGACGATCGCCAGTTTTTGCTGGCAGCCGGTTCGGCGGGGATCGAGGCGGCGACTAACATCGTCGTGCGCGAGGCCAATCGCACCATGCTGTTTTACGTGTACGCCGCGGTCACGCTGTTCTGCCTGATCACTTTCCGTAGCTGGCGCGCCACTGTGGTCGCGCTGTTGCCCCTGGTGCTGACCTCGATCCTGTGTGAAGCGTTGATGGTGGCCATGGGCATCGGCGTAAAGGTCGCGACCCTGCCGGTGATCGCCCTGGGCGTGGGGATTGGCGTCGACTACGCCTTGTACCTGCTCAGCGTGCAACTTCACTTCCAGCGCCAGGGCCTGCCACTCACCCAGGCGTACCGCAACGCGGTGTCGTTCACCGGTCGTGTGGTCGGGCTGGTGGGCATCACCCTGGCAGCAGGCGTGGTGTGCTGGGTCTGGTCGCCGATCAAGTTCCAGGCCGACATGGGCATCCTGCTGACCTTCATGTTCCTGTGGAACATGCTCGGCGCGCTGATCCTGATCCCCGCGCTTTCCTACTTCCTGCTGCGTGAGCGCACGCCCATGACGGCGTCTGTCGGCAGCGCTGACCACATCGAAACCACCGAACGTCCCGGCATGGCCCAGGCCGTGAACACTTGCGAGTAAGTCACTAATGTCTGATTACAAAGCTCCCTTGCGCGATATGCATTTCGTCCTCAACGAAGTTTTCCAGGTGTCCAGGCTTTGGGCCAAATTGCCCGGCCTGGCCGAGGTGATCGATGAAGAGACCGCCTCGGCGATACTCGAAGAAGCGGGCAAGATCAGCGGGGAGGTGATAGCGCCCTTGAACCGCGCCAGCGATGAACAGGGTTGCACCTGGAACAACGGCGTGGTCAGCGCTGCGGATGGATTCGCCGAGGCCTACCAGGCGTTTGCCGAGGGTGGCTGGGTCGGCGTGGGCGGCGATCCGCAATACGGCGGCATGGGCATGCCCAAGGCCATTTCGGCCCAGGTCGAGGAAATGGTCAATGCCGCCAGCCTGTCGTTCGGGTTGTACCCGATGTTGACAGCGGGCGCCTGCCTGTCGATCAAGGCCCACGCCAGCGAGGCATTGAAGGCCACCTACCTGCCGAACATGTACGCCGGCACCTGGACCGGTTCGATGTGCCTGACCGAAGCTCACGCCGGCACCGACCTGGGCCTGATTCGTACACGAGCCGAACCGCAAGCCGATGGCAGCTTCAGGGTCAGCGGCAGCAAGATTTTCATTACCGGTGGCGACCACGACCTGACGGAGAACATCATTCACCTGGTTCTGGCGCGCCTGCCGGATGCACCGGCAGGGCCCCGTGGCATCTCGTTGTTCCTGGTGCCCAAGGTGCTGGTCAATGCCGACGGTTCGCTGGGCGAAGCCAACGCCTTGTCCTGCGGCAGCATCGAACACAAGATGGGTATCAAGGCGTCCGCCACCTGCGTGATGAACTTCGACGGCGCTACCGGCTGGATCGTCGGTTCACCGGGCAAAGGCCTGGCAGCAATGTTTACCATGATGAACTATGAGCGGCTGGGCGTCGGGATCCAGGGCCTGGCCCAGGGTGAACGGTCTTACCAGAACGCCGTGGCTTATGCCCGCGATCGCCTGCAAAGCCGGGCGCCGACCGGGGCGCAAGACAAGGGCAAGGCTGCCGACCCAATCATCGTCCACCCGGACGTTCGGCGCATGCTGCTGACCATGAAGGCCCTGAACGAAGGGGGCCGTGCGTTCTCCAGCTATGTCGCGCTGCAACTGGACACGGCCAAGTACAGCGAGGACGCCAACCAGCGCAGCCGCGCCCAGGACCTGGTGGCACTGCTGACACCGGTGGCGAAGGCCTTCCTCACCGACATGGGCCTGGAAACCACCTTGCACGGGCAAATGGTCTTCGGTGGCCACGGCTATATTCGCGAGTGGGGCCAGGAACAATTGGTGCGTGATGTGCGCATCACCCAGATCTACGAAGGCACCAACGGCATCCAGTCGCTGGACCTGCTGGGACGCAAGATCGTCGGCAGCGATGGCGCGCTGTACCGCCTGTTCGCGGCAGAAATCCGCCACTTCATCGCCCATGCCTGCGCTGACCTCTGTGAGTTCACCCGTCCACTCAATGCCGCGGTCGACACCCTGGACGAACTGACCGAGTGGCTGCTCGACAAGGCCCGCAGCAACCCCAATGAGATCGGCGCAGCCTCGGTCGAATACCTGCACGTATTTGGTTACACCGCCTACGCCTACCTGTGGGCCCGGATGGCCAAGGCCGCTATGAGCACGCATTCAACCGATGATTTCTACGCCAGCAAACTGGCCACCGCGCGTTTCTATTTCGCCCGCTTGCTGCCACGCATTCATTCGCTGAGCACGTCGTCCATGGCCGGCAGCGCCTGCCTCTTCGCCTTGCCAGCCGATCAGTTCTGAAGGGAAGCCCCACCATGATGGCGACAAAAATAATTCCGCCTGCCGACGGCGCCCACGCCTATCCATTGCTCATCAAGCAATTGTTGCTGTCCGGCGTGCGCTACGAGCCGGGGCGGGAGATCGTCTACGCCGACAAGCTGCGCTACAGCTATCAAACCCTGAACCAGCGTATCCGCCGCCTGGCCAATGCGCTGACAGCCGCCGGGGTCAAGGCCGGGGACACCGTGGCCATGCTCGATTGGGACAGTCACCGCTACCTGGAGTGTTTCTTCGCCGTGCCGATGATTGGGGCGGTGCTGCACACGGTGAACATTCGCCTGTCACCCGATCAGGTGTTGTTCACGATGAACCACGCCGAGGATGACCTGGTGCTGGTACATGACGACTTCCTGCCGTTGGTGGAGCAGGTTCGCGACCGCCTCGAAACGGTAAAAGGTTTCATCCGCTTGAGCGACGACCAGGCTGTCGATACTGCGCTGCCTGTGTTGGGGGAGTACGAGCAGTTGCTGGCCGGCGCATCGGATCAGTATGACTTCGCCGACTTCGACGAGCATTCGGTGGCGACGCTGTTCTACACCACCGGCACCACGGGCGACCCCAAGGGCGTGTATTTCAGTCATCGCCAACTGGTCCTGCACACCCTGAACGCCGCTGGCACTCTTGGTGCCTACCAGGGGCAGCCGCTGTTGCGTTCCGACGACGTGTACATGCCCATCACTCCGATGTTTCATGTGCATGCCTGGGGCGTGCCCTATGTGGCGACGATGATGGGGCTCAAACAGGTCTATCCCGGCCGTTACGAGCCCAACACCCTGGTCCGGCTGTTCCGTGAGGAGCAGGTCAGCTTCTCCCACTGCGTGCCGACCGTGCTACAGATGATCCTCAACTGCGAGGAGGGCAGGAAGACCCGCTTCGAAGGCTGGAAGATGCTCATCGGTGGCAGCGCGTTGCCGTTGGGGATCGCCAGCGAGGCCAGCGCCAGGGGCATGCGGGTGCATGCCGGCTATGGCATGTCGGAAACCTGTCCATTGCTGTGCCTGACGCACCTGCGCGATGACGACCTGGCGCAACCGATGACCGAGCAACTGTTGACCCGCATCAAGACCGGCACGCCGATCCCGCTGGTCGATTTGAAGATCATCGACGCCAACGGCCACGAGGTGGCCCATGACGGCGAGTCCCTGGGTGAGGTCGTGGTGCGTGCACCCTGGCTGACCCAGGGTTACCTGAAGGAGCGAGAGAAGGGCGCCGAACTGTGGCAGGGCGGTTGGCTGCACACCGGTGATATGGCCTCGATCGACCCGCAAGGCTGCGTGGAAATCAAGGATCGAATCAAGGACGTCATCAAGACCGGCGGCGAGTGGATCAGCTCGCTGGAATTGGAAAGCCTGATCAGCGAACACCCGGCGGTGATGTCGGTCGCGGTGGTGGGCATTGCCGATGAGCAGTGGGGCGAGCGTCCGATGGCCATGGTGGTGTGCGAGGCAGGGCAGTACCTGGATCGCAAGCTGCTGGAAACCCATCTGCAAGCCTTTGTCGATGGCGGACGCATCAACAAATGGGCGATCCCCAAGCAGTTCAAGTTCGTCGCCGATATCCCGAAGACCAGCGTTGGCAAGATCAACAAGAAACTCATCCGCGAAAGCGAACTGAGCGCTCGTTGATCGCCTGAGCCGTCGCCCCGGGAGCGTTCGCTATTGCGGGGCGACGGTGACCTCCTGCCAACTGTCATCGGGGTCGAACAGCTTCATCGCCTGCGCCAGTTTGGCGCCATCGGGGCCCAGGTCTTTCTCGAAGACCTGGCCGTCATGGCTGATCATGAAACTCATCACGCCGGTGTCGTCGTATTTGACGGGCCAGGCAATCATCGCGAAGCCGCGGCTCATCTTGTCGCCGATCAGGTAGCTGTAGGCACCACCTGGTGCCGACGGTCCCTGGCCGTCTAGGATGCGGAAGTGATAACCGTGCCAGCCTTCGCCGGCCACACTTTTGCCGAACAACGGCCCCAGTGGGCTGATCTGCCCGCTGTCGTCTTCCGCCCAATAGAGCCCATCGTGCTTGCCGGGTGTGCTGAAGATCTTTTGCGCATATTCCAGCGCGCCGTCGCCATCACGATCCACGGTGGCATAGTCCATTTGCGCATCGTGATAGGTCAGCACCGCCTGCTGGGCGTCCAGTTCGTTGCGGCCGATGCGCCGGGTGCGCAGCTCGGCGTCTCCGGCCTTGATGTCGAAGCGCCAACCGCTTTCGCCTTTCAACAAGGGAATGGGCAGGGGCCAGTTGTCCTTGCCCACTGTCAGGGTGGCCTCGCGTTCGCCGGTTTTTTCGATGTGATGCTGCTCGTGGTATTGCCTGAGGAAAGCCTCCACATCCTCGCGCTGCGAACCTTTTCGCGGGATGTAGGTTTGCCAGTCCTTGCCCAGCAGTTCGGTCAGCCGGGCCTGATCGGCGCGCTCGGTGCCGAGCGCCTTGACGAAGGCCTCCGCGGCTTTTTCAGGGGTTGGAAAGGATTGCTGCGCTGCTGCAAAACACGACCATGCCAGGCCGAACAACAGCACCGATGTTTTCAAATACCTGTTCATCGACGGCCCCCCCGCGAACGTGCCCCGGCCCCGGAAGGCCGGCTGATCTGGCGACCCTCAGCCCGTGCGCCGCCACCGCCACGCTGGGCGGACGCCTGGCTGGCCCGGCCACGCAGGGCCTGGGCATTGGATTGCGACGGCGAGCGCACACCGGCGAAGGCGTTGTTGCGGGCGGCGCCGCGTTGCTGGGCGCCCTGGCGGTTCTGCTGCAAGTCCTGGCGGCGCTGGTTGTTCTGCGCGGCTTCGCGGCGCGGTGTTTGGTTTTCGCGCATGTTGCGTTGGGTGTTCTGGCTTCGGTCAGTCGCTCTCGGACGGTCCGTACCGGATTGCATGCGGTTGCCGACCGAGCCTTCGGACCGCGCCTGGCGCATCTGGTCCTGCGCCTGGCGATTGCTGGTAGCCGGACGCTGGATCCCGGCCCTGTCCATGGAATTGCGGGCCCGGTCGCGAGCCTGGGCGCGCTGGGCGGTGTCCCCGCGAAAGGCTTCGCGCTGGCGGGCGCCGTCCAGTTGGCGGCCGTACTGTTCACGACTGCGAGCATCTCGATACGGCACACCGTCGCGATTGGCCGGGTTGTGCTGCCACTTGTTGCTGTTGATGCGGTTGTTGATGTTGTTGCCATTGATGTTGTTGTAGCGGTTGACGTCGATGTCGACGTCGTTGTTGCCCCAGTCGCAATCGCCCCACAACGAGGCGACGATCGCTACCCCGGTGCCGAACGCCAGTCCGGCCACGAGGGCCTGCCCCGGGTAGTACGCCGGTGGCGGCGGGTAGTAGGCGGGCGGCGACGCCGGGTAAGGCCAGGTGCCGTAGGTGGTCGTCGGGTTATAGGTGGGGACGTACACCACCTGCGGGTCGGCGGGCTGGATGATGATGGTGGAATTGCTGCTGGCCGGTGCCGCTGGCAGGGTCTCGGCTTTCGGCCGGTCGGCGGGAGCAGGAGCGGGAGCGGCGACCTGTACCGTTACGTTCTGGTACTGGTTGCTCTCAAGGTTGCCGGCGGCCTGCGCCTGGCGCCGCAGATTCTGTACGCCACTCATCAGGTCGTCCGGTTGCGCGAGGAAGGCATCGCCCAGGCGCTGCACCCACACCGGGTCCTGGCCCAGGGTGGCGAGCACCTGCGGAAAAGCGACCAACGCCTGCACGCTGGGGTCCCAGGGCTGATTGGCCACCTGCTTGACCGCGTCGTCGCCCTTGGCATTCGGGTTGGCCTTGGACCAAGTCACGGCTTCGGCGACTTCCCCGGGATAAGTGCTCGCCATCAACACCTGTGCCAGCAATGGGTCGGGATAGAGCGCGATGGGGGCGGCCATTTGCTCCAGTTGTTCCTGGGTGAACACCGGGTCTTTTGCAGGTGGCGCGACGGCCGCTGTCTCGACCGGTGCCGGGGGCGTGTCCGGCGTTTGGGCCAGAGTGGTAGCCCCACTTAGAAACACAACGACTGACACCGCGTAAACCCATGAAATACGCATTGCCTTACCCCTGTGCAACCACGTTGGTTGGAGATGAAGGGATCCATGTCGAGACCGTGTAAACAGGCGATTTTCAAGCCCATCGACAAGCGTAGCTGCTACTGCGGGCGCAGCGTGTGAAAGTTGCTGTCGATGAGGGTTTGTACGATTTCCACCGCACCGTTGATTGCAAATTGTGCGCCCATGCACACCAGCAAAAAGCCCATCAGCCTTGAAATGGCATCGATGCCTGATTTGCCGGTCAGGCGCATGATGAACCCCGAGCCGCGCAGGCATAACCAGAGAATCAGCGCGGTCAACAGGAAGATCAGCGGCGGTGCTACCCAGATCACCCAGGCGGGGAACGCCGTGCTGTGCTTGATCGTGGCGGCCGAACTGATGATCATCGCAATCGTCCCGGGCCCTGCGGTACTGGGCATCGCCAGCGGGATGAAGGCGAAATCGATTTGCTCCGTGACGGCATCGGCGGGCTGGGGCGCCGGTACCGGCGGAAACAGCATCTTCAAGCCCATGATGATCAAGATCCCACCACCGGCCATGCGCAGGCCCGGTATGGAAATGTTGAACACGTCCATGACGAGCTCACCTACGTAATAAGTGAGCGTCATGATCAGGAAGACATACAACGACGTGAGGAAGGCCTGGCGGTTCTTTTCCTGCTGGTTCAGGCCTTTGCTCAGCGCGATGAACAACGCCACCGTGGTCGGTGGGTTGGTCAAGGGCAACAGTGCGAGAAGCCCGAGCGCAATGGCGTTGAGCAGGTCGGTCATGTCGGCGCTTTCTCTGGCCGGCTTAGCGTGAGGTTTTGACCTGGAGGAATTCGGTCAGAACGGCGTCGACCGTCTGCCCGACCTTGAGGTTGCCCATGCGTGCCTGAAGATCAGGGTTTTCAACCTTGACCACACGCACCGGCCCTTCAGGCGGCAGCAGGGTCACTTCGTGATCCTTGAGGTTGATGGCGGTGATCTTCGACGTCACCCGAACCTCACGAATCGCCTCGCCACCGGGGTTGGGGTTATCCTTGGCCACGCGCGCGACCATGGATTCATTGCTGACTCCCGGTTGATCACCGATATTGGTATCGAGCACATAGGCCACCGAACGCGCCACCTTGATGTCGACCTTGTCGCCGACTTGCAGGTTGTGCAGGTTCTTGGCCTGGTCGGAGAGTTGGATCACCACCGGTTTGCCCTCGGGATCTTCGATGGTCACCTGGCGATTCGCCGCGTCGACGGCCAGTACCTTGGAGATGATCTGACCTTCAAGGGTCTTGCTCCCCAACGGGATTTCGGCAGCTTGGGCCAGGGACATGATTGAGGCAAGAGCACCAGCGCAGGCAAGAAAGCGTATCGATTTCATAGGACTGCATTTCCATGTGATGTTGGATTGGGCTGCGCGATGCAAGGCTCAGACACGGCGCATTCGCCAAAGCATAGACATTGATTGGCGATGTGCTTGACGTAATCACCAGCGGATTTGTATGCATGCTTTTTTATCTGTGGGAGCCTGCTCGCGATGATCGTCAACGATAACGCGGGTATCCCAATGCCCTGCGGTGTTCTTGCGACCATCGCGAGTAAACTCGCTCCTACAGGGTTACGGTGTACTTAAACGGTTGTGGGAGGCAGCCACCGGACCTGTGGGAGCGAGCTTGCTCGCGATGAAGGTCAACGATGACGCGGGTGGCCTGACGCTCCTCGGCGCTGTCATGCCCATCGCGAGGTCGCTCACATCAAACCTGAATTAACGTTTTCAATACAAATCGGAATGCGTTGGCCAAGGTCGCATTTCACTCAGCAAGTGTTCCTCGTTTATCTCATGCAGAGACGGCAATACGGCGAGATGATCATACTTGGAGGGTGCAATAACCATCTCCAAGTGATTTCTATTGGCTAAACGGTTGTTGCCGCTATCTGCCTGTGACAGCCGTTTGTCGCCGTTTGGGTCGCCGTCCGACGCCTCTATTCCCCAAGCCATGTCCTGACCAATCTGGAAGCCGTCAAAATTCTTGGCATAGACCCTGACGAGCTCTGGAACACCTCGCTCCCCATCGTGGCGGGGTGTGACATCGTAATTCGGAGGTTGCGGATCTCCGGCTTGCGTAGAGGCGTCTGCGTAGTCAAGTGCTTTTTCCGGCGAGAGCGCAATGTAAAAACCGCTACCTCTGGCTTGTCCATCACTCGAACCGCAGAATTTAGTATTGAGTCCGGTTTCGCACATGCTACGCAAATTGACTTTGTTAGTACCGTGGTAGCCAATGAATTGGTAGCCGGCCTCCCGCAGTGCGTGATCAGCATCTCGGATATGGTCAATGGCGCGGTTATCTGCAACATCGCCGAATCCCAGCTTCCCCAGCACGTTTTGCGGTATTGTCGAGTCATCTCTGACTCGAGTCGGGCAGAGCAGAGGCAGACAGATTGGCGAAGTTTTCATAAGGTGGTCCTCGTTTCGGCAGCATTGCAGGTCAAGTTGTAGTTGGAGCACTTTTCTCTGAAAGAGAGAGTGTGGATACCGACTGACTAGTGAACCTGGTCAAAGTTGTGGAACACCAATATAGACATGAGCCATGGAGGTAATCCTGATCACCCTACACAGCTAGGGGTTATTCAGTGCGCCCAGAGGATAGGCTGTCTCTGTTAAGTCACGAACACACCAATCTGCTGCGGCGCCTGAACCGCCAGCCCGCCAAACGACGCTGCCGAGTCCACATACCGCAGCGCGGATTTCACGTCCTTCCAGCCCACGTAACTCATCAAGCCCTTGATGTCCCAGCCGTTCGCCGACGCCCAGGTGGCAAAGCCCCGGCGCAGCGAGTGGCTGCTGTAGAGCTCGGGCGCGACACCCGCTTGCTCAAAGATGCGCCGTAACAGTGGAACCAGGCTGTTGGCGTTGATCCCTTCTTCAGCCAGGTGGCCCCAGCGATCGATCTTCCTGAATACGGGGCCATGGGCGATGCCGGCGGCGGTGATCCAGTTGATGTAGGCCTGAACGGGGCAGAGTTTCTTCAGGGCCGGGGTGTGATAAGTCGCCCCCAGATGCTGCCGGTCGCCCTTGGAATGGGGCAGGTAGAAGGTGATGCCGATGCCTGCTTCGACCTGGGTGTGCTCAACCTGCAAGCGTGCCAGTTCATCCCCGCGAAACCCGCGCCAGAAGCCAATCAGCACCAGTGCGATGTCGCGCCGATGACGCATGACACCGGGCCAGTCGCCGTGCGCCTGGGCCAGGCTCGCTTGTTGCTCCAGCCAGCCCACGGTTTGCTCCAGGTGAACGAGTAGCAGCGGGGCGGCCTGTTTTACCGGGGCAGGATGCAGCGTGCGGATGCCCTTGATCATCTGCTTGACCGTGGGTGTCTTGGTGGGATCGGGAAACCCCTGGGTGACGTGCCACTGTGCCAACGCCGCCAGCCGCTGTTTCAGCGTGCTGATCGCCAGCTTGTCCGCGTACTCGGCGAGGTAACGCACGATGCCATCGCCGGTCGCTGGCAGGAAACCGCCCCACGTCACTTCGAAATGCTCCACGGCCGCGCGGTAACTGCGTCGGGTGTTTTCCCGCGTGCCGGCCTGCAGATAACGATCAACCTTGTTCATGACGGGGTTCCTGCGCAAAACGGGCTCTCAAGCAGATCACGATGGGCGAAAACTACCCATCACATTCGATAACGCTCAATTATGTTATCAAAGACCGAAGGTTGCTTTGTGTAATTTCTATACATAACGTAGTATGTAAATACGTATTACGTAATACAGTATGAAATAGTAGGAGCGAAAACATGGCGCGTGGCGGTGTAAACAAGGTAATCGTCCTGAAAGCGAGGCAATCGTTGCTGGCACGTGGCGAGAATCCGAGCATCGACGCGGTCCGTATCGAGCTGGGCAATACCGGCTCGAAAACCACCATTCACCGTTATCTCAAAGAGATCGAGACGATCGATCCGGCGCCGCCAACTTCGTCAGAGCGCCTGAGCGAGGAGCTGACCGCGCTGGTCGCCGGTTTGCTGGAGCGACTCCAGGAAGAGGGCAGGGAAGCGATTGACCTCGCTCAGGCACAATTCGATACCGAGCGTACCGACTTGCAGCAGCGGCTCGACGCCTCCCAGGTCCAAGTCGCTTCCTTGCAACGTGAGGTCGATATCCAGAAAAGCGCGCTGGCGGCACAGTCCGAAGAACTGCAGCTCTGCCAGGCCAGCCTTCAAACCGAGATCACCCGCAATGCGCGCCTGAGCCAGAGTTGCAGCGACCTGGAGCTACGGGTGCAGGAGAAGGACGAACAGATCCGCTCCCTTGAGGACAAGCACCAGCATGCTCGTGAGGCGCTCGAGCATTACCGCAATGCGGTCAAGGAACAGCGCGATCAGGAACAACGCCGCCACGAAGGCCAATTGCAGCAAGTCCAGCTCGAGCTTCGCCAGTTGCAGCAAACCCTGATGCTCAAGCAGGACGAGTTGACCCGCCTTAACCGTGACAACGAGCGTCTGCTGGCCGAAGCCCGACAACAGGCGAAGGCCATGTCCACGCAGGGGGATTCCTTGCAGCGCTTGTCCGATGAAAATGCCCACATGAAAACTTCGGTCGCCAGGGCTGAAGGCGCCAGGGAGTTGCTGCAAGAGCAGATGGGTGTTTCCCGCGATGAAATCAAAAGGCTCGAAGTCGAGCTGGCGCGAGCCGCGTCCGAGGCCGCGCACCAGTTGCAGCAATCTCACGCGCAGGTCGCGGCGTTGCAACAGACGATCAATCAATATCAAACAGGTGAAGAGCGATGACCCATGAAGAAGCAGGACGCAACGCGGTGTCGGTGGAGCGATCGAGCCTCAAGTCTGCCCACGAACGCATCGTCGAGATGTTGATGGCTGGCGAACGGATCAACCTTCTTTTGCCATCGCGGCGAGCGCTACCGAGGTTGCAGCCGTCCGCGTCTCCACGCCGAGCTTGATGTAGATGTGCTCAAGGTGCTTGTTCACGGTCCTTGGGCTCAGTTGCAGGATGTCGGCAATGTCCTTGTTGGTCTTGCCACATGACACCCAGCGCAGTACCTCGACTTCGCGTTCGGTCAAGTGAAAGCGGTGGGACAGGCGGGTGAAGACCAGCGCGTCATCGAACCCCACCTGCTGGGACGAGTCGCGCGCCGATTGCAACGTGCGTGCGGTACGCAGGTGCGAGGCGACCCGTGCGACCATTTCTGCGCACTGTATGGGTTTGGTGACGTAGTCGATGGCGCCGGCCTCGAATCCCTTGACCACATGATCGGTGTCGGTGAGTGCCGTCATGAACAGCACCGGAATGTTCGAAGCCTCGGGCTGTTGCTTGATCTGTCGACAGGTTTCAAAGCCGTCCAGGCCGGGCATCATCGCGTCCAGCAGGATCAGATCCGGTCGCCGGCGCTGGATGCGCGTCAATGCGCTGGTGCCATCCAGCGCGACCAACACCATGTAGCCGGCTTCATCCAGCGCATCGGACAGCAACGCCAGGTTATCCGGCGTATCGTCGACAATCAGGATGACCCCTTTCTCAGTCGGCTGGGTGATGGCGTTCATTGAGCACCTCCTTTAACTGCAAACTCAGTTCGTCCAGGCGAAAGCCCTTGGCCAGCAGCCGCAAGTCGGCGATGAAACTGGCGCTGGCGACGCTTTGACGCTCGATGGCATCCAGCTTGTTCTGGATGCCGCGTACGTGCCCGAGCCCGCACAGTTCATACAAATCTTCCAGGTCCTGGCGGGGCGGTAGCACCCACGGCACCTTTATCTGTGCGGTATTGGGCGGCCGGTGTTGCCACTCCAGTTTCAGGTGATGCTTGAGGCGGTCGAGCAAGTGGCGCAGGTGCACGGGCTTGGACAGGTAGTCGTGGCCCAGACTGTCCTCTGTGCTGGTGTTGGCATTGGCCGACAACACAATCACCGGCACATCGGAGCGGGCGTTGTGGCGGATCATGCGGATGGTGCTCCAGCCGTCCATGTCCGGCATCGACAGGTCCATGAGGATCAGGTCCGGGTGCAGCAGCGACACCTGGCGCACGGCCTCCAGGCCGTTCTGTGCCTGGACGATCTCGAAGCCCAGGGGTTCGAGCATCCCGGCGATGACCTTGCGATGCTCGATGTGGTCATCCACCACCAATACCCGGCGGCGCCGGCCTTCGTAGCCGATCACATCATGGTTGGCGTCCTCGACCGCCTTGGGCACCCGCACTTCGGAGAGGAACAGGCGCACCTGAAAGTGCGTGCCTTCGCCCTGGGTACTGGAGACGGAGAGGGCGCCGCCCATCAGCGAGGTCAACATGCGGGTGATGGTCAAACCCAATCCCACGCCATTGTCCTGGCGAGTCTGGCCGCCACGCTCGAAGGGCTGGAAGATGCGCTCGATTTGCTCCGGGGCAATGCCGATGCCGCTGTCGATGATGTCAAAGATGGCGGTTTCCCTGCGGTAGCTGACACGCAACACCACTTCGCCACGGTCCGTGAAGTTCACCGCGTTGCCCAACAGATTGATCAGGATCTGCCTGACGCGTTTTTCGTCACCGCGCACCACCATGGGCATGCGCCCCTCAAGTTCCAGGCGAAAGTTGAGGTGCTTCTGGGTGGCTGTACTGGCGAAGATTTTCTCAAGGTCGTGCAGGAACTCCTGAAACAGGATTTCCGACGGCTCCAGCCGCAGTTTCCCCGCCTCGATCTTCGCCACGTCCAGCAGCCCGTCGATCAACGACAACAGGTGCGAACTGCTGCGCATGATGGTTGCCAGCGGGTCCTGATGTCGTGCGGGCGTTGCCCCATCTCGTTGCAGGATCTGGGTAAACCCCAGGATGCTGTTGAGAGGAGTGCGCAGTTCGTGGGAAAGCCCGGTGATGTAACGACTCTTGGCGGCATTCGCCGCTTCCGAGGCTTCCTTGGCTTCTTGCAGCGCCAGGTCGGTTTTCTCGTGGGCTTCGATCTCCTGGATCAGCAAGGACGTCTGGCGCTCGGATTCTTCCTGGGCGACGCGTCGACTTTCCCGGGTCAGCACGATCCACCAGGCCAGCACACCGGCACCGACGCACACCATCAGGAAGGCCTTGAGGAACGCCAGCGTCAACATCTGTTGAGCCGACGGATCGACCAACCCATGGGCGACCTGTTTGTAGATCAGTGCGAGCCCTCCTGATGATCCGGCCAGCAGAATCGCCAGCAGGCCCAGGTATTGCGCAAGGCGTGTGTGCAGATAGCGACGCGGCAGGCGCGGCAACATGCGGCTGATCAAGTCTTCCAGTTGCAGGGAGAGCCGCGCCCGGGTCTTGCACTGATCGGCGCAACGCGCGTCGAGCGAGCAGCACAGCGAGCAAATGGGCGTGCGGTAGGCGGGGCAGTACGCCATGTCTGGCGTTTCGAAGTGGTTATTGCACAGGCCGCACCGCAGGTTTTCCTGTGGACCTTCAGGGTAGAGCAGGTTGCTTGCGCTGGTGCGGGCAATGTAATAACGCCCCTGGGTCAGCCACGCCAATAGTGGCGCGGTGATCAACGCAATAGTCAGCGAGATCAGGGGCGGCGCCGCCTGGGCCAGCGAACCAAACAAACCGAAGTGGGCGCAAAACGAAGCGAGCGAAGCGATCAGCATCGCGCCGACCCCCACCGGATTGATGTCGTAGAGGTGCGCGCGCTTGAATTCGATGTACCGGGGTGACCAGCCCATCGGTTTGTTGATCACCAGATCGGCAACCAGGGCACCAATCCAGGCAATCGCCACGTTCGCGTAAAGCCCCAGCACCTGCTCGATTGCATCGAACACGCCCAGCTCCATCAGCACCAGTGCGATGGCGACGTTGAACACCAGCCAGATCACCCGACCGGGATGGCTATGGGTGACGCGGGCGAAGAAGTTCGACCAGGCCAGGGAGCCGGCATAGGCATTGGTCAGGTTGATCTTCACCTGGGAAATGATCACGAACAGGGTCATGGCCGCCAGTGCCCATTCAGGCGAACTGAACACATAGCGGTAGGCGACCAGGTACATTTGCGTCGGCTCGGCAGCTCGCTCGATGGGCACTTCGTACTGCAAGGCCAGGAACGCGAGGAACGCTCCGGCCATGATTTTCAGGGCGCCGGGGATGATCCAGCCGGGGCCGGCCATCAGCAGCGCCGCCCACCAGCGTTTGCGATTGCGCCGGGTTTTCTCCGGCAGGAACCGCAAGTAGTCGACTTGCTCGCCAATTTGCGTGACCAGCGACAGCGCCACACTGAACGCGGCACCGAACAACAACAGATCAAAGGTGCTGCCTTCGCCTTCGCGCCCCGAAAAGGTCATCCAGTCGCTCAAGGCCGTGGGGTTTTTCCAGATCACAAAGACATAGGGCACCAACAGCAGGATCAACCACAGCGGCTGCGACCACATCTGCAAGCGGTTGATCAGGGTGATGCCGTAGGCCACCAGCGGAATCACGATCACCGAACAGATGACGTAGGCGAGCGCCAGGGGAATCTGGAAATACAGCTCCAGGGCCAGGCTCATGATCGCCGCTTCCAGGGCAAAAAATAGAAAGGTGAAACTCGCGTAGATCAGCGACGTGATGGTCGAGCCGATGTAGCCGAAGCCCGCACCACGGGTGAGCAGGTCCATGTCCACGCCATAACGCGCTGCGTAGTAGCTGATGGGCAGACCCGTGAAAAAGATGACCAATGCGGCGGCCAGGATGGCCCACGCGGTGTTGGTGAAGCCGTAGCTCATCACCAGGGCGCCACCAATGGCCTCCAGCGCCAGGAACGACACCGCGCCCATGGCCGTGTTGGCGATGCGAAACTCGGACCATTTGCGAAAGGCCTTGGGGGTGAACCTCAACGCGTAGTCTTCCATTGTCTCGTCGGCGACCAGGCTGTTGTAGTCGCGGCGGACTTTGATGATGCGCTGGGAGCCAGGTGGAGACACGATACGCTTCCGCAGGAGAGTTGAAGGGCGCTGACAGGGTCGGTCGAAGCAAATTCCGTGCCCCGGCCTTGGGGCCCTGTCCTCGGCGAACGCCCGCGATCATGCCAGCCCGGCGCGGTGCTGGCGGTACGTCAAATGACGTACTTCCCTACGTCAAGCTGCGTATACCGGGTTAATGCCCCCGGCTTCATGCTGCGTCCACCTCGTGACGAAACGCCATTCAGAGCGTTTGCCGCGAATCACCCGCACAGGAGCCGCATCAATGGAAAAATCATTACCGGGCGCCAAGCGCTTTCTCCCGCGACGGTTGACGCTGGGGGCCGCCGCGCTGTCGCTGATCGCCGCCAGCATTGTTGGCCAATCGGCGCTGGCGGATGACGCCAACACCACGGGCCTGGCGGTGACCGCCACCGAAGTCACCGTGGGCCAACTGCATTCGGCCACCGGCACCATGGCGATCTCCGAAACCGGTTCGATCCAGGCCGAACGCCTGGCCATCGACCAGATCAACGCTTCAGGCGGGATTTTGGGTCGTCAGATCAAGGTCGTGCAGGAAGATGGTGCATCCGACTGGCCAACCTTCGCGGAAAAAGCGCGCAAGTTGCTGGTGGGCGACAAAGTGGCAGCGGTGTTCGGCTGCTGGACCTCGGCCTCGCGCAAGGCAGTGTTGCCGGTGTTCGAGAAAGAAAACGGCTTGCTGTACTACCCCACGTTCTACGAAGGGCTGGAACAGTCCAAGAACGTGATCTACACCGGCCAGGAAGCCACTCAACAAATCATTGCCAGCCTGGACTGGATCGCCAAGGAGAAGGGCGCCAAGACGTTCTACCTGATCGGCTCCGATTACATCTGGCCGCGCACCTCGATGAAAATTGCCCGCAAGCACATCGAGAACGTGCTGCACGGCACGGTGGTTGGCGAGGACTACTACCCGTTGGGCAACACCCAGTTCGGTTCGCTGATCAACAAGGTCAAGCTGAAAAAGCCTGACGTGGTGTTCGCCGCCGTCGTGGGCGGTTCCAACGTCGCTTTCTACAAGCAACTCAAGGCGGCAGGCGTGACCGCTTCCAAGCAGAACCTGCTGACCCTGTCGGTGACCGAGGATGAACTGCTGGGTATCGGCGGCGAAAACATGGCCGGTTTCTATGCGTCGATGAAGTACTTCCAGAGCCTGGACAACCCGAACAACAAAGCCTTCGTCGATGCCTTCAAGGCCAAGTACGGCAAGGACGCGGTGATGGGTGACGTGACCCAGGCGGCCTATCTCGGCCCTTGGCTGTGGAAGGCGGCGGTCGAGAAGGCCGGCAGCTTCGACATCGACAAGGTGGTGGCCGCATCCCCGGGCATCGAGCTGAAAACCGCACCCGAAGGCTACGTGAAGGTCCACGACAATCACCACCTGTGGAGCAAGACCCGCATCGGCGAAGCCCAGGCCGACGGCCAGTTCAAGGTGATCTACGAGTCGGATCTGATCGAACCGAACCCGTTCCCCAAAGGTTACCAATAAGCCTCGTTCAAGGTGGGGGCGGGTGCCCTCACCTTGAAAACGCCACGCTCTATTCATTCGGAGACCACCACCATGCAATGGCTGACTGATTTCGGTGCCATCGTGGTCATGCAGGGGTTCAACGGGCTTTCCGTATTCTGCGTGCTGCTGCTCATGGCCCTGGGGCTGGCGATCATTTTTGGCCAGATGGGCGTCATCAACATGGCCCATGGCGAATTCCTCACCGTGGGTGCCTACACCACCTACGTGCTGTCGACGCTGGTGCAAAACTACCTGCCGTCGATGCAGCCTTACTATTTTTTCTTCGCCATCGCCTTGTCATTCCTGGTTGCAGGCTCGCTTGGCTGGGTGGTCGAGCGGGTGATGATCAGCCGTTTGTACCACCGGCCGCTGGACACGCTGCTGGCCACCTGGGGTTTGTCGCTGGTGATGCAACAGGCGTTGCGCTCGATTTTCGGCGCGCGGGAAGTCAGCGCAAACCCGCCCGAGTGGCTGATGGGTGCGGTCAACCTGACCGATTCCATCGAGATCCCGCGCAACGGCTTGTTCGTCATGGCCCTGACCGTACTGATGACCGGTGGCGTGTTCCTCATGCTCTATCGCACGCGCTGGGGCTTGCAGGTACGAGCAACGGTACAGAACCGGGTGATGAGCCGGGCGGTTGGCATCAATACCCGTGAAGTGGACCGCATGACGTTCGCCCTGGGTTGCGGGGTCGCGGGGGTCGCCGGTGCCGCGTTTACCACCATCGGCTCGACCGGCCCGACTGCCGGCTCGCTGTATATCGTCGACACCTTCCTGGTGGTGGTGTTCGGCGGCGCGCAGAGTCTGCTGGGCACGATTGCCTCGGCGTTCACCATTGCCCAGACGCAGTCGGTCTCGGAATTCTTCATGAGTGGCTCGATGGCCAAGGTGCTGACCTTGTCGGCGGTGATCCTGATTCTGTTGCTGCGCCCGCAAGGGTTGTTCGCAAGCAAAGTTCGCAAGTAGAGGCCGCTGATGAACACGATAGACAAACTCATGGGTGGGCGGCAGGGCGTGATTGGCCTGCTGATTCTCGCCGCGCTGATCCTGGTAGTGTTTCCACTGACCCTCGACGCCTTCCGCTTGAACATGGTCGGCAAATACCTGACCTACGCCTTCGTCGCGGTTGGCCTGGTGTTGTGCTGGGGTTACGGCGGCATTCTCAGCCTGGGGCAGGGCGTGTTCTTTGGGCTTGGGGGCTATTGCATGGCGATGTTTCTCAAGCTTGAAGCCAGTGACCCGGAAAGCACCAGGATCCAGTCCACGCCGGGAATTCCCGATTTCATGGACTGGAACCAGATCACCGAGCTGCCGGCCCTGTGGATGCCGTTCCACAGTTTCAGCTTCACCGTGATCGCGGTGGTTGCCGTGCCCGTGATCCTCGCCCTGGTGATTGGGGCGGCGCTGTTCAAGCGGCGGGTGGGGGATGTGTACTTCTCCATCGTCACCCAGGCGATTGCGCTGATCCTCACCGTACTGATCATCGGCCAGCAGGGCCTCACCGGTGGCGTTAACGGCATCACCGATCTCAAGACCCTGCTGGGTTGGGATATTCGTGGGGATGGCGCCAAGCTGATTCTGTACTTCATCAACGCGGTCCTGCTGCTGGGCTGCATCCTGATGGGCAAGTTCATCCTTGCGTCCAAGCTGGGGCGCCTGCTGATGGCCATGCGGGACAAGGAAGAACGGGTGCGCTTCTCGGGGTATGACGTCGCCGGTTTCAAGATCTTCGTGTATTGCGTGGCGGCCGGGTTTTCCGCGATTGGCGGGGCGATGTTTGCCTTGCAGGTGGGCTTCATGTCGCCCTCGTTCGTGGGCATTGTGCCGTCGATCGAGATGGTGATCTTCGCCGCCGTGGGTGGACGGATGTCATTGCTGGGGGCGGTCTATGGATCGCTGCTGGTCAATTACGGCAAGACCTATTTCTCCGAGTCGTTCCCGGAACTGTGGCTGTACCTCATGGGCGGGTTGTTCATCGCCGTGGTCATGTACTTCCCCAATGGCCTGGCCGGGGTTTGGGAGACACACGGGCGCAAATGGATCGCACGGTTCGTGCCGGCCAGGAAGGTCGTGACAGTGGCGCCGATCATCAAGGCCGAGACTGCGATAGAACCCTCTGCAACCACCCGCCCGATGGAGACCCAGTCATGAGCCAGGCGACCGCTTTTCATATGCCCAAGCCCGTGCTGGCCATCGAGGGGCTGACGGTCTCGTTCGACGGTTTCAAGGCGGTGGACAACCTCAACCTGTACATCGACCGCAATGAAGTGCGCGTAGTGATCGGTCCCAATGGCGCTGGCAAGACCACGGTGCTCGACCTGATCTGCGGCAAGACCCGCGCCACAGCCGGCAGCATCGACTTCAAGGGCCGCGAACTGACGAAGATGAAGGAATACGACATTGTGCGGGCGGGTGTCGGTCGCAAGTTCCAGACTCCGTCGATCTACGACAACCTGTCGGTGTTCGAGAACCTGGAAATGTCGTTTCCCAAGGGCCGCACGGTGTTCGGCGCGCTGTTTTTCAAGCGCAGCGACGAGGTGGTGCAACGTGTCCACGAAGTGGCGGCGGACATCTTCCTCGGTGAGCTGTTGCAGCAGCAGGCGGGGCTGTTGTCCCACGGCCAGAAACAGTGGCTGGAAATCGGCATGTTGCTGATGCAGGACCCGGAGCTGCTGATGCTCGACGAGCCCGTTGCCGGCATGAGTGTCAGCGAGCGCGCGCAAACCGCCGAGCTGCTCAACCGCATCAGCCAGGGCCGCTCGGTGCTGGTGATAGAGCATGACATGGAGTTCGTGCAGAGCATCGCGCACAAGGTCACGGTGCTGCACCAGGGCAAGGTACTCGCGGAGGGCAGCATGGAGGCGGTGCAGAAAAACCCGAAAGTCATCGAAGTCTATCTGGGCCACTGAGGAGCACGGCATGTTTGCAATCAATCAGCTGGCCTGCGGCTACGGCCAGAGCCAGATCCTCCACGACCTGGATCTGAACGTCGCGAAGCAGGAAATCGTCGCCGTCATGGGCCGTAACGGCATGGGCAAGACCACGCTGTTCAAGAGCCTGATGGGCATCCTGCCGCAATGGCGTGGCCAGGTGGCTGTCGAAGGCGTGAACATCTCGGCCATGGAAACCCATGCTCGGGTGGAGCAGGGCCTGGCCTATGTACCGCAGGGACGAATGATCTTCCCGTCCATGACCGTGCTGGAAAACATCCAGACCGGTTTGCCGGCTTCGGCCAGGGGCAAGGTGCCGGAAGACCTGTATGCGTTGTTCCCGGTGCTGTTCGATATGCGCAGCCGGCGCGGCGGCAACCTCTCGGGCGGGCAGCAGCAACAACTGGCCATCGCCCGTGCGCTGGCGACCAATCCCAAGGTATTGCTGCTGGACGAACCCACCGAGGGCATCCAGCCCTCCGTGATCAAGGACATCGCGCGCACCCTCAAGGAGATCCGCAATCTGCGTGACCTGACCATCGTCGTGTCCGAGCAGGTGCTGTCGTTCACCCTGGAAATCGCCGACCGGTTCCTGGTGATCGAGAAGGGCCGCTTCGTGATCGAGGAAACCCGGGCCAATGTCGATGAGGCAACGATCAGCCGCTATTTGTCGGTGTAACTCGTTGATACAGCTCGCAGGCTTGGCCCTTTGAAATAGCCACTACACTCAAACCCGATCGTTTGAACCGCAGTCACCGCAGGGCCCGCGCTTAATGAAGTCGCGCAGGCCCAAGGCGTTCGTTCGCCTGCGATCGGGGATATTTCCATCCAAGGAGAAACGCAATGACCGAAGTGTTGATCAAAGTCGACCTGAATCAGCCGGCCACTGAAAACGAGCAGATTCACAACCGCTGGCACCCGGATATCCCGATGGCGTGCTGGGTCAGACCCGGTGACGACTTCATCCTGGAAACCTACGACTGGACGGCGGGCGCGATCAAGAACAACGATGACGCCAGTGACGTGCGTGATGTCGACCTGTCCACCGTGCATTACCTGTCGGGACCGGTGGGTGTGCACGGCGCAGAGCCTGGCGACCTGCTGGTGGTCGACCTGCTCGACATCGGCGCCAGGGCCGATTCGCAGTGGGGCTTCAACGGTTTCTTTTCCCGGCAGAACGGTGGCGGTTTCCTCACCGACCATTTCCCTTCGGCGCAGAAAGCCATCTGGGACTTCAAGGGCATGATGACCAGTTCCCGGCACATTCCAGGCGTCGAGTTCGCCGGCCTGATCCATCCCGGTCTGATCGGCTGCCTGCCGGATCACAAGATGCTCGCCGAGTGGAACCGCCGTGAGCAGGAGTTGATCGACACCAACCCCGAGCGCGTACCGCCGCTGGCCAACCCGCCATTCGCCAAGACCGCCCACCTGGGCAAGATGAAAGGCCCCGAGCGTGACATGGCCGCCGCCACGGGCGCCCGTACCGTACCGCCGCGCGAACACGGCGGCAATTGCGACATCAAGGACCTTTCCCGCGGTTCGAAGGTGTTCTTCCCGGTGTACGTCGATGGCGCCGGCCTGTCGGTGGGCGACCTGCACTTCAGCCAGGGCGACGGCGAAATCACCTTTTGTGGCGCCATCGAAATGGCCGGCTGGGTGCACATGCGTGTCGAGCTGATCAAGGGCGGAATGGAAAAATACGGAATCAGGAGCCCGATCTTCAAGCCCAGCCCAATCATCCCGACCTACAACAAATACCTGATTTTCGAAGGGATCTCGGTGGATGAAAGCGGCAAGCAGCATTACCTGGACGTCAACATCGCCTACAAGCAGGCCTGCCTGAACGCCATCAACTACATGACCAAGTTCGGTTATTCGCCTGCGCAGGGTTATGCATTGCTGGGCTCGGCGCCCGTGCAGGGGCATATCAGCGGGGTCGTCGATATTCCGAACGCCTGCGCGACGTTGTGGCTGCCCACCGAGATCTTCCAGTTCGACATCAACCCGAGTGCCAACGGTCCGACCCGTTTTATCGATGGCAGTATCGATTTGCCGATTGCGCCGGATAAATAAGCTCGCGTTCGGAAGTGCTTCCGGTGCAGGACGCGAGTCTTGCGCCGGAATCCATCAGGGATGAACAGTGATTTTTTGGAGTTCTTTCTATGGCTATGTACGAATACGATTGCCCCGAATGCGGATACTTCACGGCGATGCGCCCCATGGCAGACAGCGCATTGCCCTGTGATTGCCCGGCGTGCGGAACATCGAGCCTGCGGGTGATCCTCTCGGCGCCTGGGCTGGCCACCATGGCCGGCAACACACGCAAGGCCATCGCCGCCAACGAGCGCAGCTCACATGCACCCAAGACCGTCGATGAATATCGCGACAGCGCCCGACATCCAAAAGGCTGCGGTTGCTGTGGCCCGAGCCAGAAAGTCGAGCCGAGCAAGACCAACCCCCATGCACTCAAGGGCAAGGCCTCGGGGCGGCCGTGGATGATCAGCCACTGAGCGAAACAAATAACCTGTAGGAGCGGGCTTGCCCGCGATGGCGGTGTATCAGGCGCCGATGATGCTGGATATCGCGAGCAAGCTCGCTCCTACAGAGATCGATGTTGCCCCTGTGGGAGCGGGCTTGCCCGCGATGAGGATGTATCAGGCGCCGACGATGCCGGATATCGCGAGCAAGGTCGCTCCTACAGTGGGCGTTTTTTTACATGCCGTTGGCAAACTCCGGGTCGCCCGGACGCAGGCGTTCGTTGAGGCCGCGCAGGGCGTGGGCGTATTCAGCCAACCCCCCAAGCGTCCAATCAGCACGCCGCCGAATGCGCAGGTCTTCGGCACTGGCGCTGTCCGGGCCATTCATCACCGACTCCACCTGCCGCACGATCAACTGCTCAGGCAGGTAGCAGATCCGGCAATTCTTGTAGCTCGAGGCCCGCAACTCCGACAACGGATAAGCGCCACCCTGGCCCGAGGACACACCCACCAACAGCGCCGGCTTGTGCCCCAGCTCACGGTAGCCGGCATGGACGAACAGGTTCTTCAACGCCGGGCACGCCATGCCGTGCCATTCCGGGGTCAGCACCACCAGCGCATCGGCCTCACGCAACACGGCGCTGTGATCAGCCCACACGCCACCCACATCTTCGGCCGGCCACAAAGGCAGGGGCGCAGCACCAAGGTCGATCACCCGAGGCTGTTCACACAGTGCCAACGCCTGTAAACGCGCAGCGAGAAACCCCGCTACCTTCGACGATTGGCTCGCTTGCTGGCTGGAACCTGCGACAAGGACGATGTTCAGGCTCATTTGGCCAACTCCTGATTGGATGGACGTTGCGCCTGTACACGTTTGCTGCGCGCCAATGGCCAGAACAACTCCTGCTGCCAGCTCACCGGCTTCATGTCCTCGATACCGTAATGCTCGGGACGCCGGCGGGTGATTTTCGCCGAGCCGAACAACACGTCCCAGAAGAACAGCAGGTTGCCGAAGTTACCCTTGTAATGGGTCACGCCGTCATCGGCATTCAGCCCGTGGTGGGCCGAGTGGGTGGCGGGCGTGGAAATGGTCCGTTCCAGCAACCACATCAGCGGGCGCAACGCCGGTACGCGGTAGAGCTTTTCGTCCCAGGGCACGCTGCTGTGGGCGGAGAAGATCACCAGCATCTTGACGATCAGGTAGCCGTAATACACCGGCGCCAGTCCCATGTAGATCAGCATCCCCGAGAACCATAGGCCAGGCATCAGCAGGTAGTAAAAGCTGTTGTTGCGGTAGACGATGCGGATGCTCATGTAGGGCGCCGAATGGTGCGCCCGGTGCAGCGAATACAGGAACGGCACCTTGTGGCTCAGGCGATGCCACCAGTACTGGGTCATGTCGTCCAGCACCAGGAACAAGCCCAGGCCGAGCAGCCAGTGCACATTGGCCAGGCTGTCTTTCAATTGCGGTGCGAAATGATCCAGTAACAGGCTGCTGAGCAAGGTCACCAGCGGCAGGGTCACGCCCATCAGCAGGCTGGAACCGAGGATTTCGATGATCACGTCGCGCCGCTGGCCACGGGGCTGGGTGAAACAGGCGCAGGCGATTTCCAGGGCGATAAAGCCAATCAGAATGGCAAGGATGATCGGTACCGGACTGTTGGAGATTATTGTTGTATTCATGGCACTCTCTGGTTGGGGCCGATAATGGCGACGCCCGACAATAAGAAACCATGGGTCCAGCTCAAGCTATGCGCAAAACGGACAGAATCACCGCAAATCCGGTCAAGCCTTCGCCCGAACGATTTCATCGTGGTCCGTTGGGGCGGGTGCTGGAGCGCTACCTCGACAGTTGCACGCTCAAGGCCCGCAGCAACTACAGCATTGTTGCCCTGGAACAGCTGTGGCGCAAGGCCGCCAGTCATGATCCGGCCATCGGCCTTAAGCTGTTTTCGCATTTCACCCGCCAGGATTGGCATGTGCTGGCACATGCTTGCCTGTACAGCGCCAATCTGGAGGAGTCGATTCGCTTCTGGGCGCGTTACGCACGCCTGGCTTCGGACATGGACAACATCGTGCTGGTCGAGGAGGGCGACTGCCTGGGTGTCGAACTCCGCATCGAAGCCCCGGCCAGCCTGGCGCGGTATGTGGTCGAGCACTACTCGGTGATGTCACTCACTGTCCTGCGCATCGGCACCGGCCTGACCCTGCTGCCGAAGCGCGCGTCTTTCGCCCATCCGCGCCCCGCGTATCATGCGCAGTACGTCCAGTGGTTCGGCGACAACGTGCAGTTCGGGTGTGAGCACAATCGGTTGTACTTCACCCGTTCCAGCTTGCAGACGCCGCTGCAAACCCACAATGCCGGGATGATGGAAGTGCTGTGCCAGGAACTGGACCGGCGCCTGGCGCAACAGCACCAACTCAGCGGCTGGGCCGGCCGGGTGGTGCAGGGGATTCGCCAGAGCCTGGTCGCGGGGCAGGTTTGCAGCCTGGAGACCCAGGCGCAGGTGTTGAACCAAAGCCCACGGACCCTGCGCCGGCGCCTGGACGAGGAAGGCCTGACCTTCCGCTACCTGCTCGACCGGGTGCGGGCAGAGCTTGAGCAGTACCTTGAACTGCAAGGCAACACCCGCACCCAGATCGCTGCGCAACTGGGCTACAGCGACCTGGCCGCCTACGTCCACGCCCGAAAACGCTGGCGCAGTCTTTAGGAGCGAGCATGTCGAAGCGTCGAACCGTCGCGATGGCGGGGTGTCAGGCGCTGATGAGGTTGGATGTGCTGGCCCCATCGCGAGCAAGCTCGCTCCTACAGTGTCTGAGGTCGTACACAAAATCTGCGTTCACCGAGAAACCTGTAGGAGCGAGTTTACTCGCGATGGTGGTTAACGATGACGCGGGGTGTCTGGATGCCTGCGGTGTCTGGGACACCATCGCGAGCAAGCTCGCTCCTACAGTGTCTGAGGTCGTACACAAAATCTGCGTTCACCGAGAAACCTTGTAGGAGCGAGTTTACTCGCGATGGTGGTTAACGATGACGCGGGATACCTGGATACCCGCCGTGCCTGGACTACCATCGCGAGCAAGCTCGCTCCTACAGGGGGCAATATGCATGGTTAGAGGCTCAATTTACGGCTGAACTTGGTCTCCATCACGATATGCGAAGCGGTATGGGCCACGCCCTTGATCATGTTGATCCGGGTCAGTTCGGCGTTCAGTTCGCTCAAGGTTGGGGTCACCAGGTGGATGATGAAATCCGATTCGCCCGACACCGCATACACCGCCTGCACCGCGTCCATCTTGCGCAGCGAGGTCATGACGTCGGTGTAACTCTTGTTGGTGCACGAGGTCATGGTGAAGCAGTTGATGGTCTGCTGCAGCCGATCCTGATCGATGCGCACACTGTAGCCCGTGATGACGCCGGCCTTTTCCAGGCGGGTGATGCGTTCCTGCACCGCCGAGCGCGATACCCCGAGCTTGCGAGCCAATGACGCGGTGGGTTCGCGGGCATTGGTTTGCAGCAGGCCAAGCAGTTGCCTGTCCTTGTCGGTGAGGTTGAACAGCGGACCGGAACTCTGCACATCCATGGACACGTACTTGACCTCGCGGGGGTTCAGTTGCTCTGTGTCGCTCGGCGTTGCGAGCGGGCTTCCTGGAATATATCCATCATCTTGAGGCCGGCGTAAACCGTTTGTGCTGCCGCCGGTCCCAGCGGACCACCGTTCCATTGCAGGCCATAGGCGTCAAACAGTCGGTAGCGATCGGTTTCACCGCAAATGGCTTCGGCAATCACGCGCCCACCAATCGGCGCGGTGTTCATACCATGGCCACCAAACGAAGTACACGCCCACAGGCCCTGGCCCAGCGGGCCTATGTGCGGCATCTTGTGCCGTGCGTAGCCCATCAGCCCGGACCATGCCTTGTCGATCCTGACGCCGCGTAATTGCGGGTAAACGTCGAGAATGTCGTCGGTCAGCAGTTGCCCCAAACGCTTTTCATCCTGCAGGTTGCGGGTGGTGATCCGGCCGCCCCAGAGCAGGCGGTCGCCATCGACGATGCGGTAGTAGTCCGAGGCACGACGGTTGTCGCCCACGGCATCGGTGGTGCGCATCACCTCTGGCAGACGCTCGCCCAGGCGTTCGGTAAGTACCGCGTAGGTGGCGATCGGCAGGAAGGCCCGGCGCAGCTTGCCGAACTCGCGACCACCATAGCCGCCACAGCAATACACCACGTGCGCGCAATCGACGCTGCCTTGATCGGTGATCACTCGATGGCGTCCGCGCTCGCTCTCGACACGCACCATGGGCGATTGCTCATGGATACGGCCGCCGCTGGCTTCGATCAGCCCGGCCAGGCCCAGGCAGTAATTCAACGGGTGGAAGTGAAAGCCGTGGGTATCGCGCAGCGCCTGGAAGTAGCGATCGGTCCTGAGCCGCTCGCGCACGGCCTGGCGATCCAGGTACTCAAGGTGAAAATCAAAATCGGCAGCCATTTTATCGCGGGTGCGTTGCAGGTTATCGCCGTCGTCGTAGCGCACCACGCTGAGCTTGCCCGACGTGGGCGCGCAACCCGCAAACTGATGACGGGCGATCATCCCGCGCACGGTATCGACGCCTTCCAGCGACAGCTTGAACAGCGCAGAAGCGGTCGCCTTGCCGCATCGCCGCTCGATGGCCGACAAGCCTTCGGACCAGCCCTGTAGTACAAAACCGCCGTTACGCCCCGAAGCGCCCCACGCCACGCGGCCGGCGTCGAGCAGCACCACTGACTTGCCCCGCGAGAGCAGCTCCCAGGCCGTGCTGAGCCCGGCCAGCCCCGCGCCGACGATGCACACATCCGCCTGCGTGGCGCCCGCCAGTGGCGCACGTTCGGGCGCGTATTGCATGGTGGCGGTGTAGTAATTGTTGATGTACATGAAGGCTCTTGTCCTTTTCTTCACGGCACAGGCGAGCCGGGCGCCGCGTTTAAAACGGGCGCTCGGCAAGGCTTGGGTAGTTTGCTGCGGGTTACTGGACCTGGGTCAGGTCCGCGCCGTACCACTTCTGCGACAGCTGCTTGAGAGTGCCGTCGGCTTTCATCTCCGTGACGATCTTGGTCAAGGCGCTGTTGAAGGCGTCATCACCCTTGTCGGTCGCGAGGGCCAGAGGCTCGTAGTACGCGGGTTTGCCTTCAACCTGCACGATCGGATAGCCATTTTTCACTGCCGCGACGATGGTCGGCAGCGCTGACAAGGTGGCGTTCAGGCGCACACCGTTACCCATGCGCAGGTCATCCAGCGGGCCCATGCTGTCACCGTAGGTCTGCACCTCGCCAGGCTCAACCTCATAGGTGAAGGGCGGCACGTCGGCGGCGTCGATCTTGAGGCGGCGGTTGATGTAGTCCTCGGACGTGGTGCCGGCTTCGACGCCGATGGTCTTGCCATTCAAGTCTGAGGGTTTGGCACCGGCGGCATCCTTGTGTACCGCGAAGACGTAAGGCGTGTAGTAGTAGATCGCCGGGAAGTCCAGCACCCGACCGCGCGCGGTGGTGGGGGTCATGGAGCCCACCGACAGATCCCAGCGATTGGCCCAGCGCCCGGCGGTGATGATCCCGTACTCGGGCGTGACGAAGGTGACCTTGCTGCCAAGGCGCTTGGCGATTTCGGTGGCCACATCGATGTCGAAGCCTTGCAACTGGTTATCCGGGCCGAGGAACGATTGCGGCGGCCAGTTGGCGGCGGTGGCGACCTTGATCACCTTGGTGTCGTGGATGCGGTCCAGGGTCGCGCCGGCCCAGGCGGCGCCTGCGGTGGCGGTCAACGCTGTAGCGACGGCGGCTGCGGTGAAGAAGCGGGTAAGTGAGCGCATGAGTCAGTCTCCAGTAGTCTTTGTGCTGGTTTTGTTGTTATCGACGGCTGATGTTTCTCAGTGGCTGAGAATCTGTGACAGGAACTCCCGGGCGCGGGCGTGCTGCGGGTTGTCAAAAAACTCGTTGGGTTTGGCTTGCTCGATGATGCAGCCCTGATCCATGAAAATGATGCGGTCGGCCACGCGCCGGGCGAAGCCCATCTCATGGGTGACGCAGACCATGGTGATGCCGTCCTGGGCCAGTTCACCCATGACATCCAGCACTTCCTTGACCATCTCCGGGTCGAGCGCCGAGGTGGGTTCATCGAACAGCATGATGCGCGGGCGCATGCACAGGGCGCGGGCGATGGCCACGCGTTGCTGCTGGCCGCCGGAGAGCTGGCCGGGGAACTTGTCGGCCTGGTTGCGGATACGCACACGGTCGAGGTATTCGTAAGCCAGTTCGCGGGCCTGCGCATCGCTGAGCTTGCTCACCAGACGCGGTCCAAGCATGAGGTTATCCAGCACGGTCATGTGCGGGAACAGGTTGAACTGCTGGAACACCATACCGACCTGGCGGCGGATGTCGGCGACGCGTGTGGCCTCGCGGGTCAATTCGGTGCCGTCGATATGGACGCTGCCTTTCTGGAAATCTTCCAGCAGGTTCAGGCAGCGGATCAGGGTGGACTTGCCGGAACCCGAGGGGCCGCAGACCACCACGATTTCGCCGCTGGCGATGTGCAGGTCGATGCCCTTGAGCACATGAAAGTCGCCGTACCACTTGTGCATGTCGCGAATCGAGACGGCGGGGGACAAGGCGGTTGCAAGCTGATTCATCACAAGGCTCCTGGCTTAGCGGTGGGCACGGTTGAAGTGCTTTTCCAGGCACGCCTGGACGGTTTCCAGCAGGATCGACAGCAGCCAATAGAGCACGGCGGCGGTGATGAGCATTTCCAGATGGCGGAACTCGGCCCGGCCCTGGGTGCGTGCCAGGAACATCAACTCCCAGACGCCGATGACCGAGACCAGCGAACTGTCCTTGAGCATCGAGATGAACTGGTTGCCGGTGGGCGGAATGATCAGGCGCATCGACTGCGGCAGGATCACCCGGGTCATGGCCTGCCAGGGGTTGAGGCCGATGGCCCTGGAGGCTTCCCACTGGCCACGAGGAATGCTGCTGATGCCGGCGCGGAAGATCTCGGTCATGTACGCGCCGTAGCACAGCGACAGCGCGAGGATGCCAGCCGGCACCGCGCCAACCACATAGCCCAGCTGCGGGATGCCCAGGTAAATCAGGTAGATCTGGATCAGCAGCGGCACGCCCCGGAAGAACGAGGTGTAGAAACTGGCGATGGCAATCGCAAAGCCGTTGGACGACAGGCGCGCAGTGGCGCCCAGCAAGGCAAGCACGAAGGCGATGGCAATCGAGATCGCCGACACGTAAACGGTGGTGAACACACCCTGCGTGATCATGAAGCCGACTTTGGTGGCGATGAAGCTGTAGGACAGGTTGAAGGTGTCGAAAAACAGCAGGAACAACGCCAGCAATTCGCACCAGACCGTAATGATCTGCGTGCGCAGTGGCAGGCGGCCGAGGATGAACAGGTTGAGCACCAGCGTCAGGGTGAGGGTCCCGCCCACCGCGATATCACGCGCCAGTGGCGCCTGCAGGTCCAGGACGATAGGACCCATCAACTGGGACAGCCGACCCTGACCCAATCCAAACACCAGCGTAATGATGAAAATGATCACAGCCACCGCACCCATGAAGGCGGCGCTGTCGGTCTTGCGAGGTTTGACGACAAGGTCTTTGTACATGGCTTACACGCCTCAGGGGGAACCCCTTTATTGTTGTAAGTCCATTATGAGACGGCAAAATGCCGGGCGGCAGCCGGCGATTTGATGGGTTGTTGGGTTTGTTTTGGCATTTGTCAGGGTTAAAGCCATACAAATGGTCAGCAGACCCTGCAGGAGCGAGCTTGTCGAAGCGTCGAAGCGTCGAACCGTCGAACCGTCGCGATGGCGGTGTGTCAGGCACCAATGATGTTGGATGTGCCGGCCTATTCGCGAGCATGCTCGCTCCTACAGGTTGGGGGAGATCTGATTTAGACCGCCAAACTCCGCTCACGCAACTCGCTATTGAGAATCCGGTCGTTCTCGCTGTAGTCCACCGGGCAATCGATCACATGCACGCCCGGCGTCTTGATGCAGTGTTCGAGCAACCCCAGGAAGCCTTCGGCGCTTTCCACTCGATGGCCGTGGGCGCCGTAGGCCTCGGCATATTTGACGAAGTCCGGGTTGCCATAATCCAGGCCGAAATCGGTGAAACCCATGTTCGCCTGTTTCCAGCGGATCATGCCGTAGCCGTCGTCGCGCAGGATCACCACGGTCAGGTGCATACCCAGTCTTACCGCCGTTTCCAGTTCCTGGCTGTTCATCATGAAACCGCCATCGCCGCACACCGAAACCACCGGACGATCGGGGTGCACCAGATGCGCTGCCATCGCGGACGGCAGACCGGCGCCCATGGTCGCCAAAGCGTTGTCGAGCAATACGGTATTGGGCTTGTGCGCCTTGTAGTTACGAGCGAACCAGATTTTGTAGATGCCGTTGTCCAGCGCTACGATGCCTTCGGACGGTAATGCACGGCGGATGTCGGCCACCAACCGCTGCGGGTACACCGGGAAGCGGTCGTCGTCGGCGCCTTCGGCGATCTGCGTTTCGTTGGCTTCACGGATCGTCATCAGGCGAGTGAAGTCCCAGTGCGACGTGTCGTTCAGCGCTTCACCTATCTGCCACACGGCGTTCGCGATGTCGCCGATCACTTCGATCTGCGGGAAGTACACCGCATCCACCTCGGCGGAACGGAAGTTGATATGGACCACCTCGGTTCCACCGCGCACCATAAAGAACGGGGGTTTCTCGATCACGTCATGGCCGATGTTGACGATCAGGTCCGCCGCTTCCACCGCGCGATGGACAAAGTCCCCGGCTGACAGCGCCGCGTTGCCGAGGAAACGCGGATGACGCTCATCGACCACGCCCTTGCCCATCTGGGTCGTAATGAATGGGATGCCGGTCTTGTCGATCAGTTGTTTGAGTACCTTGGCGGTCATCTTGCGGTTGGCGCCGGCGCCGATCACCAGGATCGGGCTGCGGGCGGTGCGCAGTTTGTCGACGGCGGCTTCCACCGCCTTGTTTTCCGCCAACGGCCGGCGGTGCAGGCTCGGCGGGATCGGTGTGCTGTCGGTCTGCTCGGCGGCGATGTCTTCCGGCAGCTCGAGGTGCACGGCGCCGGGCTTTTCTTCTTCGGCGAGGCGGAAGGCCTCACGCATGCGCGCCGGGATGTTATCGGCGGAAGCGAACTGGTGGGTGTATTTGGTAATCGGCGCCATCATCCCGCACACATCGATGATCTGGAACCGACCTTGCTTGGACTTCTTGATCGGCTTCTGCCCGGTGATCATCATCATGGGCATGCCGCCCAGGTACGCATAGGCGCTGGCAGTCACCAGGTTGGTGGCGCCGGGGCCCAGGGTCGAGAGGCTGACGCCGGTCTTGCCGGTCAGGCGCCCGTAAGTGGCGGCCATGAAGCCGGCGGACTGCTCGTGGCGGGTCAGCACCAGCTTGATCTTCGACTTGCGCAGGGATTCGAGCAGGTCGAGGTTTTCCTCGCCGGGAATGCCGAATACGTACTCGACACCTTCGTTTTCCAGGCATTGCACAACGACATCGGCAGCCTTGGCCATTTGCGATATTCCTCCAGCGAGTTGTAGGGGACGGGGTTGTCAGGCAGCTTAGCGCGACACCGGCGTATTTAGGCACCGAAAAACGACACTAGACAGCCGAACGACGTTCCGCGCGTAGGCGATAAGCACCTGGAGAACAACCAAACCAGCGATTGCAGGCTCGGTAAAAGCTGCTGATCTCGTTGAAGCCCAGTCGTTGGGCGATCCTGGCCGGGCTCTGATGGGTGAAGCGAATCAAGTGACGGGCCAGTTGCAGTCGGCATTCGTCCTGGAGCTCCCTGAACCCGGTCAATTCATCGTCAAGACGGCTGCGTAGCATGCGCGGCGTGAGGTTCAGCGCGCCCGCAGTACTTTCCAGAGAAATCACGACACCCTTGGCCAGACCAACAACAATGTGATTTTTAACGACCGAGGAGGTTTTAACCGGGAAATTCTGAAGTTCGCCGTTGAGCATGATGTCGTGATGCAGTCGCAAATCGGCACATCGTGTGGGCAGTGGCAGATGCCAGTCTGTTGGCGAAAAAGAGATCTTGTTCACCAGATCGGAGAACGTCAGGTGCGGCCCGAACATGTGTTGTAACGCAGTACAGTCTACAGGTTGGTCGTAGCTGAACGATGCGGCGATGGGCTTGACCCTTCGCGCTGGCAAAAGCCATTCAACAATAGCGATGATGGTCGAAAGATAACAATCGATATAGGACCTGGACAGCTGGAGCAATTCCAGTCGCAGGAACACAATGCTGTAACTATCCGCTTCCTCAAGGATCAGCAGGGGAAGGCCGTCGGATAAAAGCGAAGAGGAGTGTGCGAGGACTTTAAGCGCATCTCCCAGTGTCGGGCTGGACATCATGGGATAAAGCTGCGAATAGAGCTGGCCCGGATGGAACAGTTCGCGGCAGTGAAGGCCAATGTCGGGATTCTCGGCGTCTGCCTCGAGGAACCCCATGAAGTTCGAGATATCCTCGATACGCACCCTCTCGGCGTTCGCCGCTTCTGCGCTCAAGCGCGCATGCAAGCCATTGACCCATTCAGAGGGAGGGGGCGCATATTCCTTGAGTCTCAACACGATTCGGGCGCAGGAGGAGGCAAGCGTCGTCATGGCCTCAAAGCACCTCGATGCTGTTGGTTTTTCGCGCCCGGAGCTGCCCGGGGGACAAGCCGAACCAACGCTGACAAGCTTTATGCAGGCTGCTCGATTCACAGAACCCAAGCAGTGATGTGATTTTCTTGAGACTCATCGTAGAGGTGCACAAGAGGTTGTTGGCGAGCTCCTTGCGCAGTTGCTCCTGCAAAGCGGAAAAAGTGAAACCCTCATTCTCCAGGGACTTTTGCAGCGTTCGTTTGCTCATGCCCAGCGTCAGCGCCATGTTCTCGAGTGAAGGCAGCCGGCCATCTGAGACACCGGCGGAAAAAGCCGAGCGAACTTTCTCGACCAGCGATCCTTTCACCCGCTCTTCCAGCAGCGCCTCGGCATATCGGCCGTGAACGGCGTCCAGCGCAGGGTTGCAGGTCGCCACGGGAATGGCCTGGATGTCGCTATCGAAGGTAAACCTAAGATGCGGAGCATCAAACAGGATGTGGCTGCCGAATAGCTGCGTCAGGTCATTCGTTTCAAGCGGCTCCGGGTAGGGCATTTCAACCCTGATCGGATCGACTTTCGAGGGATGAGCCAGCCAGTGGATGAGCCCTAGTAAAAGAGCGGCTACAGCATCAAAAAAATACCGGGGGGCTTCGTAGGAACCGCCCGGTTGAACGGTGAGGATGAAGTCTGCACACGCCTCTTCAAAGGTGAGGACCGAAGAATCAGTGATTAACGGGTGATATCGTGCCAGGCGCTCCAGCGCAACTTTGATCGTGGAACTGGACATTACCAAATAACCCGGCACGCCAAGAAAATAGGGCCTGCCGAAATCATAGGCAATCAAACCAATATTTTCATCTCGGGTATTTGCATAAGCATCATTGCAAAAGCGATAAACTAGAGCGAGGTCAAGCTTGTCGGTGGTTATACCATTTGACAGTTCGGCCTGAAAATCGGCTAGAAGACTATTGAGTGCCTTATTATTTTTCGAGATCGCCTGGGCAACATTGTTAAATGCAGTCGCCGAAATTGTACACATTGCTCACCCTGAAAAATTCACAACTCACGGATAGTTTCGGCATTCAAGTTAGAAAACATGAACTGCGCGATCGGACATAATAAAAGAAGCTCAAGACACTAGGCAAGGATGACTGTCGGTGTGATGATTTATTCGGTGGTAGCTTAAGGCCACTTTCTTGAATGGATATTTGGAGAGAATTCAAATCGGTTTCATGCGCACACCAGCGCACTACCAGCGCAGGTCCGACGCAGAGCGTTTTGCACGCGTTGATTATCAACTGTAGTGGAGGCTGAGTTGAGTTTCACCGTTCGGTTTGCTCTTCGCTTCTGAGACTGGCGTACCAATATGGCGGCGTCGATCGAAAGGTAATATTGATGGTCTCTCACGTTGATATGTGTTCCGACCTGGAATTTTGCAGCGTTTGTTCAGATGAGGCATTGGAATTTGTACACTGGTTCTACGATGAGCTGGCGCGGGGCCAATTGTTTCTGGCGTTCCAACCTGTTACGTCGGTCAAGCCCGGCACGATTTTCTACTACGAAGGGCTTCTGAGGCATTGCGAAGGCCCGATGAAAACTAATCCCTTTCCGATCCTGGAAGGTCGCAAGTCCATTAGAAAGTTAGATCATTGCGTGGTCTCTAGCGTCATTTCAATGTTGCGCGATAATCCGGGCATTCGCCTGGGTTGCAATGTATCTGCACAGAGTGCAGTACTGGATGAGAGATGGAGCGACATTATCGCGCAATTAGTTGCAGAACCCTTGCTGGCAAAAAGACTGGTCATCGAAATAACCGAAAGCGCTTTAGCAAACCATGACGCAGCCGCGGAGTTTGTTATCCGCATGCGCAGTTTGGGGTGCCTGACAGCAGTTGATGATTTTGGTTCGGGCTTCAGTACTCTCGAGTTTATTCGCACGGCATCCCCCGACATTATAAAAATCGATAAGGGATATCTGCACCGAGCCCGTCACTGTGAAGTCGCTGCCAAGGCCTTCGAACACCTGATGGGACTGTGTCAGACATTTGTGCCCCATGTCGTGGCTGAAGGTGTGGAATTTGCGAGTGACACCGAGCGACTGGTGCACTGTTCAGCGCAATGGATGCAGGGCTTTCTGATTGCAAAGCCGCAACGCGTTTTACCAGGCGCATCGAGGCAGTGCGTGGTCGTTAATTATCCGACCCCGTAACCGAGCGTTGATCGACGCTGATTTACTTTAAATGACCGACCGAGGTAAAAATGTTGCTGCGCAAATTAAAAATAGCCAATCGCGTGCTGGTGTGTTTTGCCTCGATGGTTTTGATTGTATTGATGCTGGGCGTTTTTGGCCTTTTACAAATTGCCAAGGTTCGGGAAGAAGGGCAGAGGATCGAGAACGATGCGCTGCCTGGTGTCGCATTGGGAGACGATATCGCCCTGGCTTTTTCGAACACCCGAGTCGACGTCGTTCGTTTGATGTCAGTCGGTGTAGCCAAATTGCCGGAGGCTTTCGCCAGCTATCAGGACAAGGTCAAGGCATTCAATTCGGCGGTTGATCACTATCGCCCGCTGATCAATACACGGGAAGAAGAAACGGCTATCGGTGCGCTGCTGTCGTTGTTCGCCACCTACAACACCGATGCCCAAGCCAGTTACGAGCTTTTGCAAAACGGCAAAAGCGAGGCGGCCCAGGCTGTCATCATGGGCAAAATGGTGACCACCGCAGGGTTGATCAAAGAACAACTCGCGAACCTGGAAACCATCAACGACGATACCAAGGCCAGTGCAGTCGACGCGGCTGCCGCTGCCTATAGCGAGGCCCAACTGGTGGTCGGCATCGTACTGGTCGTGGCGTTGCTGTATACGATGATGCTCGCCTGGCGATTGATCGCGAGCCTGGCGGGGCCCATCAAGCTGGCACTCGACAGCTCGGATCAAGTCGCGTCCGGCGATCTGCGCAAGACGGTTGTGGACATCGAGGGCACCGATGAAGCGGCCTTGTTACTTCAATCCATGGAGCGCATGCGTGGCAACCTGCATGCGATGCTCCTGCAGATTGGGGCTGCGTCGAACCAATTGGGATCAGCCGCTGAAGAGCTCAATGCGTTGATGCGCGACAGTCATGCGGATTTGAATGCCCAGAATGTTGAAATCGAAATGGCGGTGACTGCCGTTACGGAGATGACGCAAGCGGTCGAAGAAGTTGCGCGCAATGCCGTATCCACGTCCGAGGCGTCCCGTTCGTCAAACAGTGCCGCTCGTTCCGGGCAGGAAGAGCTCGATGTCACCCTGGGCTCGATCACCGATCTGGTGCGCAATGTGGGTGAGGCGTCCGCTCAGGCGCAGTTGTTGTCGGATCACACACAAGCTATCAGTAAGGTTCTGGAGGTGATTCGCGCGGTGTCGGAACAGACTAACCTGTTGGCGCTGAACGCCGCGATCGAGGCGGCCAGGGCGGGCGAAGCGGGGCGTGGGTTTGCCGTGGTTGCCGATGAGGTTCGAGGACTGGCCTATCGCACCGGTGAGTCCACGCGGGAAATCGAAAGCATGATCGAACAGGTTCACGTCGGTACGCACAACACCGTGCAGGCGCTGGGGCACAGTACATCACAGGCCGAGCGCACCCATTCTCAAGCCACTTTGGCCAATCACGCGTTGTCGGTGATCGTCAAATCGGTTGCCGAGATTGATGAGCGCAATCTGGTGATTGCCAGCGCTTCGGAAGAACAGGCGCAGGTCGCTCGAGAAGTCGATCAGAACCTGGTGCGTATTCGCGACCTGTCGGCTCAATCGGCTGTTCGTGCAAGCCAAACCACCAGTGCCAGCCAGATGCTCGCGCAACTGGCCGGCGAGCTTAATGTCACGATCCAACGCTTCACGCTCTGAATTGCGGCGCTGCCGGATCCTCCTCGAGGGAAGATCCGGCCAGCCTCCGGTGTTCTAGAACGTGTACGCCACCCCCATCTGCACCGTCCGCGGTGCACCCGGATAGGCATAGGTGTTGAACGCGCCTTCGTCGTAACCCTTGTTGAAGACATTCTTCACATCCAGGTTCAACCGCACGTGCTCGTTGACCTTGTAGAAGCTCAGCAAGTCCACCACGCTGTAGCGGTCCATGCTGTAGGTGGTCGCTTCGGTCTGGCCGTTGCGGTCATCCACGTATTTAACGCCGGCGCCCAAGCCCAATCCCTTGGCGAAGCCATCCTGAAACTCGTAGGTGTTGAGCAGGCTGAAGCTGTTGCGCGGAATGTTGGCCAGGCGCGTGCCGTTGGGCAGGCGATTGTCCTCGATCACTTCGGCATCGACGTACGCGTAGCCACCGATCACTCGCCACTCTGGGGTAATGTTGCCGGCAACGTTGATGTCCAGCCCACGGCTGCGCACTTTGCCCGCCGCCACGCTGTAGTTGGTGTTCACCGGGTCAAGGGTCAGCACGTTTTCCTTGACGATGTGGTACACCGCCGCATCGACGCTCAGTTGGCGATCCAGCGCTTCCCATTTCACACCCAGCTCATAGGACTTGCCTTTCTCCGGATCGAAGCCACCGCCGGCGAACGGAGTGCCGCTGTTCGGTTTGAACGAGCGCGCGGTGTTGGCGTAGACGGCGACGGTATCGGTCAGGTCATACAGCAAGCCAAAGCGCGGTGTGGCCGCATTCTGGCCCTTGGTGAAGTCCCGGGAGTTGACCAGCTTGTCATCGTAGTCATGCTCGAAGCGCTCCAGACGCACACCGGCCAGGGCCTTCAGGCGCTCGGTCAGCGCAACCTGGTCTTGGATGAAGAACGCCCAGGTCTTGAGGTTTTCCTTGTCCCAGGTGGTGGTGCGGGTGAGGGCAGGGCGGGGCTGTCCAAGGACCGGGGTGTAGATGTCGATTGGATAGGTGCCGTTGGCCGCCGACGAGCGCCGGATGATCGAGTTGTAGTCGTAGTTCTCGTACTCGATGCCGGTCAGCAGCGTATGAGCGAAACCTGCCGTGTCGAAGTGGCCGGTGAGATTCAGTTGGAAGTCACGGTCGGTCCACTCAAGCTTCCGGTAGTTGAAGTTGCGCTGCAACGTACGGCCATCGGCCGGCGCGCCATTGGCTTCGACCGCATTGCCTTCAAGCGAGCCATCGAGAAACTGGAAGCCACCGCCTAGGGTCCAGTCGTCATTGAGCATGTGCTCGAAACGCACTTGGGCCATGTTGTTGTCATTGTGCAGCAGGTTGTCGCTGCCTTTTTCCCAGATGTAGGTATCGCGCGAGGCGCTGCCGGATTGCGTGGGGTAGCGTGTCAATCCACGGTCGAGCGGGTGGTTGTTGCGCATGAAGTCACCCTCGAAGATGATCTTCGTGGTGTCGTTGACCTGCCAGCTCACCACCGGCGCAACGTCATACCGCTCACTTTCGACATCATCACGGAAACTGTCACCCCCTTCGCCCAGCAGGTTCAGGCGATAGGCCAGGCTGCCGTCCTGATTGAGCGGCCCGGTGGCATCGAGCGTGGCACGGTGCATGCCCTGGTCATCGAACTGGCTGCCCAACGTCACTTTCGATTCTGGCAACGGCTGCTTGCTGACTACGTTGAACGTGCCACCCGGATCGCCACGGCCATACAGGCTGGTGGCCGGACCGCGCAGCACTTCCAGACGCTCGATGGTATTGGCGTCCGGGGCATTCGGGTAGCCACGGTTGATGGGGAAACCGTTGCGGTAGAACTCGCCGGTGGTGAAGCCGCGCACGGTGAACGTGGTCAAACCCTGGCCGCCGAAGTTATTGGCGCGTCCTACGCCACCGGCGTAATCCAGCGCGTCCTGCAGGCGCGTGGCGCTGGTGTCCTCGATGACATCGCGAGGCACCACGCTGACCGATTGCGGCGTTTCATGCAGGGCGGTATCGGTGCGGGTGGCGCTGGCCGAGCGGGTGGCCTTGTAACCTTCGACCGGGCCGTCGGCACGTTCGACATTCAGCGCATCGGCATTGATGCTGAGGGCTTCGAGTTCAATACTGACGGGTTCTTGAGCGGGTTGCTCAGCCCAGGACAACGAGGGGACAGCTTGTAGCAGACAAAGGGAAACGAGGGTGCGGCGCATTGGTAGGGAAATCCTTGCGGGGGCAGGGTAAAGAAAGCGCGCGGATATTATCTGCGAATAGTTCCTATTAGCAATGTAATTTTGGGATGATGGTATGCCGAACCAAAACCGTGATTTTCCCTCCTGTTAATTCAAGACTGGCCGATAAGGATCAACGTCTACGGCTGATTTACTTGTGGTGTGAAGTTGAAAAAATCCATCCTGATCTGCTGCATCGCGTGGCTGGCGGGCTGCGTCGGTCACTACCAGCAACCGGCGTCGAGCGCTCCCCATGCCACCCTCGAGGCCAAATGGGGCACGAACAATTTGATGAATGGTGGTAGCCAGGCGTACTGGGCGTATCACGATAGGCGCTGCCAGGACACGACCGAGACCGGCGTGCTGGGCGCGCTCTCGCAGACGGAGCCTGCGAAGAATCGATTTCTGATCAAGGCGGATCAGCGCATTTACCTGACGGCGGCCAGCATGGGCATCATCGAGCGCAAGAGCAGCGGCGACGCACTGATTCACCGCAGCTGCATGAACGCCAGCAGCTTTGTGCCCGAGGTGGGGGTGACGTACCAGGCCACACATTCGGCGACGGAGTCGGCGTGTTCGTTGGCGGTCGTCGACACGCGCACCGGTCAAGCACCGACATCGCTGGTCGTCGAGACCATCTCGAAAGAGTGTGGTTTTTGACGGGTGCCTTCGCCGTCACCTCGCAATAAACGTGGCCACGACGGCCACCTTTGCGCTGACTAAGCATCCAGTTCCAAAAGCACCGCTTGCAAGCGCCTGATCGTCGCCTCCGTGCACGCTTGCATGGGCTCCCGAAGCTCATTGGCAATCAGGCCCTGAAGGCTCAGCGCAGCTTTCACCACCGCAGGATTGGCTTCGACAAACGCCATCTGAATCCACGGCAGCAGCCGGTAGAACGTCGCCCGTGCACCGGCCACATCGGCTTGATCCATTTCATTCATCAACTGGACGTAGAGATCGGCCCGCACATGCGCGGAGGCGGATATTGCACCCGCGCCGCCCAGCGCCAGATTCGAAAAGATCTGCACGTCTTCGCCCGTCAGCACCTCGGCCAGGCCATCGTTGATGAGCGCCAGGGTGGTTTCGATGTCCCCGCCGCAATCCTTCACCGCCGCGATATTGGGGTGACCCACGATCCTTCTTAGGGTTTCCCGCTCTATCCGTACGCCGGTCCGATAGGGAATGTCATACACCACCACCGGCACCGACGATGCGTCAGCCACTGTCTGGAAAAACGATTCAAGGCCTTGTTGTGAAGGGCGGATGTAGCAGGGTGCCGGAACAAGGACGCCGGCAATGTCACGTGCCTGGATCTTTTGCTGGAATGCCAGGAGTTCGTGCAGATTGTAACCTGACAGCCCCATGATCACCTGATGTGGCTGCGCGACTTGCAGCACGGCATCCAGCACCGCCAGTTGTTCGTCCTTGCTCATGGCAGCCGCTTCGCCGGTGGTGCCACACACCACCAGGCCGCGCACCCCGTCCGCCAACAGCTTCGTCACCAAGTCAGCAAGGGCGTCGAAATCAACGTGCCCAGCACGAAAAGGTGTGACCAGTGCAACCCAGATACCGCGAAAATTAGACATGCATGACTCCTAAGGCAGACCGATTAGTCGACGTCAGAGGAGGAGAGGGGAATCAAGCAGGGGGAGGAAACCTGGCGCTATCTGTCCTGTCAGCTCATCTGACGGGACAGCGCCCCGGTCAAATGAGCGACTGTTTCTTCGATTTCTTGGCAACGGACACACATGCGCAGCCCTGGGCAGAAAGGCCCTGGGTGGTCAGCATGCGGTGAGCGTCGTGAATCATGAATGATCCGTTGCCAAGTTAGGTGAAGCCGGATAATGCGCAGGGTGGCGCGCGCAAGTCAACCACCTATCTCGCGACTTGCCCGCCCCAACCTGTAGGAGCGAGCATGCTCGCGATGGTGGTACAGGCACCGCGGAGTGCCAGGCCGCCAGCGTTATCGTTAACGACCATCGCGAGCATGCTCGCTCCTACAGATTTGGTGTGACCTCTGTGGGAGCGAGCCTGCTCGCGATTGCGGGCGTCCTGATACCCCGCAGTGTCAGAGCGCCGCTTTCACCTGCAACCCCACCACCAAGGCGTTGTCGATGTCCTGTCCGGAAAACGCCCCCGGCTCGATGATGTATTGCAGGTTCGGCCGCAGGGTCAGCCAAGGGGTCGCTTGATAGCCGTAGCCAAGTTCGATCAGTTGTTCGGCGCTGTCCAGGTTCGACAGCGGTGTGCCGTTGGCCAGCGCAGCGTCCTGTTGCACATCGCGGCTGCGTGGGTTGAGCACGGCGCGGCCGTAACCCAGGGCAACGGTGTCACGCGGGCGGCCTTCGAACGGCTTGTACAGCACCACTCCCGTGCCATACCACTTGCTGAAGGGTGACGCCGCTTCACTCGCTGCCGAGTATTCGCCGAAGGCATGCAGGCTGCGGCCCTGGTCGGTGGACGAGCGCCACACGGCCTGGTCGATCAACAGGTAATGGCCGCCACGACCGGACACTTCCTCGTCGCTGCCGATGCGTTTCACATCGGAGCTGTCGTAGTAGTAGCCGACCTTGTATTCGCCGGGCAGGGGGCCTGCGTGTTTGTAAACCAGCTCGATAGGCACCACGGTGCCCGTGGTGTGTTTCGGGCCCAGGTGCCAGGCGCGGCTGGAGTTGCCGTTGCTCGACGGGTCGACGTTGAAGGCGGCCACGCGCAGTTGCCAGGCCGACGACAGGCCGTATTTCACCCGTGCGCCGAGGTGAGCGTTGGGGTAGTTGGTCCAGCCGCTGCCGCCGGACATGTTCAGCGGGTGGCCACAGAAACCTGCGTTCATGAAGTTGCAGAGGATGCCGCTGTCGAGACCGCCCAGGTCGTTGCCCATGGCCATGTAGCCGAGTTTGACGTTGAGCCTGGAGGTGAACAGCGTGCGCTCGTAGCTCAATTCGGTCAGGCGAGTGTAGAGGCCGCCGTAGTTTTCCTGGATCGGCAGGCGGTTGCCCACCAGGTCTTCGGAGGCGCTGTTGCCGCGACGGTCGTTGATGGTCAGTTGGATTTTGCCGGCATTGTCGACGCCATACAGCTTGCTCAAGTCGAACTGCGCGCCGAGTTTGATGTTCTGCGAATAGCGCGCCGAGCGGTGCAGGCCGCCGTCGACGTTGTAGGCGGTTTCGCCGCTGTAATCGCCGGTGAACTTGACGCCGTCTTCATCCAGTTGGTGGCGCAGGTCACCCCAGTCGCCGGTCAGGGTGTTGCGGGTGAACAGGTCGGATTCGGCGAAGGCGGGCAGGGCTGTGCTGCAGGTGAGACCGAACAGCACCCCGGTGACGACGCCGGGGTGGGAAAAACGAACTGGCATGTGAAACTTCCTGCTGAAAGCTAGTACGGAAAACGACGCGGCACCCGAAGGTGCCGCGCACTGTTGCAATGAAGGGAGCCGCGGTTACGGCAGGGCGTAGGCCATCACGTAGTCGCCCCGATCGGTCGACTGACGCGCACCACCGGCGGTGATGACCACGTATTGCTTGCCGGTTTTTGGCGACACGTAGGTCATCGGGCCACCCTGGCTGCCCACCGGCAGGCGGGCTTTCCAGACTTCTTCACCGTTGCCGCTGTTGAACGCACGCAGGTAGAAGTCCTGGGTGCCGGCGATGAAGATCAGGCCGCCCTGGGTCGACAGTGTGCCGCCGAGGGTCGGCAGGCCGATCTTGATTGGCAGGTGCATGCGGATCCCCAGAGGACCGGTGTCTTCAACGGTGCCGACCGGCACTTGCCACGCGATTTTCTGGGTCTTCATGTCGATCGCGGTCAGCGTTCCGAACGGCGGCGCCTGGCAGGGAATGCCGGCCACCGACAGGAAGCGGTTCTTGTTCACGGCATAAGGCGTGCCTTTGAGCGGAACGGCGCCCATGCCCGTGTTAAGCGCTTCGCCACCGGAGGTGGCCTGGCCCTTGTTCTGCGACGCGATCATCTGGATCCACAGGCCCAGGCGCATGTCGTTGACAAAGATGAAACCATGCACCGGGTCGGTGGAGATGCTGCCCCAGTTCATGCCACCCAGGGAACCGGGGAAACTCAGCGATTTGTCGGTGCCCGGTGCGGTGTAGAGGCCGTCATAACGCATCGATTTGAAATCGATCCGGCACAGCAACTGGTCGTACGGCGTCGCGCCCCACATGTCCGACTCGGTCAGGTGCTGGGCACCGATCTGCGGCATGCCCACCGATTTCGGCTGGGTCGGCGAGTACGGCTCATTAGGGATGTTGGACGCCTTGACCGGTACTTCCTTGACCTCTGTCAGCGGCTTGCCGGTGGCACGGTCCAGTACGTAGATCTGTCCGGCCTTGGTGCCGATCACCAGCGCCGGGATGGTTTTGCCGTCCTTGGTGAAATCGATCAGGCTCGGCTGCATCGGTAGGTCGAAGTCCCAGAGGTCGTTGTGGACGGTCTGGTAAACCCACTTTTCTGCGCCGCTGTTGGCGTCCAGCGCCAGGATCGACGCGCCGTAGGTGTGATCCAGCTTGCTGCGCTCCACGCCGTAAATGTCGGTGGACGAGCTGCCCATTGGCAGGAACACCGTGTTGGTGGTGGCGTCGTAGGACATCGGCGCCCAGCTGTTCGGCGTGCTGCGCACATAGGTGGTGCCGTCGGCGGGCGCGTTGCGATCCTGCGGGTTGCCCGGGTCGAACGCCCAACGCATGGCGCCGGTGATCACGTCAAAACCACGGATCACGCCGCCTGGCATGTCGGTCTGCACGTTGTCGGCCACACGACCGCCAACTACCACCGTGGTGCCCGCCATCAACGGCGCGGAAGACAACTGATAGTAGCTGTCCGGCACATCACCCAGGCCGGCCTTGAGGTCGACCTGGCCGTTGTTGCCAAAGCCCTGGCAGAACTCGCCGGTGTCGGCATCGACGGCGATCAGGCGGGCGTCGATGGTGTTGGTCAATAAACGACGCTGGCAGTTGGCGCCAGATGCAACCGCAACCGGGTCCGCCAGCAACGGCGTTTGCGGCGGGGCGACGGCGGCCGTCGCGTCGAAGTAGGCCATGCCACGGCAGCGCTGCCAGACCTTGGACTGGGCGTTGATCGCGTTCTTCCAGAGTTCCTTGCCCGTGTCCGCATCCAGCGCAATCAGGTTGTTATGCGGGGTGCAGATGAACACCTTGTTGCCGACCTGCAATGGGGTGAGCTGGTCTTCGGCGCCATTGCCGTCACTCTCGGCCACGTCGCCGGTGTGATAGGTCCAGGCGACCTGCAACTTGTCGACGTTGGTGCGATTGATCTGGTCCAGCGCGGCAAAGCGGCTGCCAGCCTCGGTGTTGCCGTAATGCGCCCAGTCTTTTTGCGCCTTTTCAGGCGCTACCGGCGTCAGGCCAGGGCCGGTGCCCGTCGCGGCGACGGTAGGGTGTGCAACGAACATGTTGCCGCCAGCGACGGCGACCGCTACAGCCAGCACGGCGGCAATGCCAAAGGCACCGCGACCTGGCACGCCACCGCTGGCACGCTGCAGCAGCGGATAGACCAACGCCACCACCACGCCCACGACGCTGAACATGAACAGGCGCGAGAACACCGGCCAGAACACCAGGCCGGCATCGATCACCGCCCAGATCGCCGTGCCCACCAGGAACGCTGCGAACAACCAGGCACCAGCGGGTCTGAAGCGAGCGATCAGCAGGCCGGAAACAGCCATTACCAGACCGCCCACCAGGAAGTACCACGACCCTCCCAGGCTGACCAATTTCACGCCGCCAGCAGCCAGCGCCAGGCCGAGGAGGGCGATGACCACGCCCAGCCCGACCAGTATGAATTTTGATAGGCCTGAGAGGCCCTGACTCTGCTTCACGTTGAATGTCCCGTTGGAAAGAGGGACGCAGTATATAGATAGGTAACTACCTAGTTAAATCATAAATTCACGACGAAGGTGGATTAGCGTGAGTTCGCGCAAACAGTGGCATGCGCTCGATGATCCAGCTCAGGCACTCTTCGGCGGCAGGGGATAGCGGGCGCCTGGCTTTAACCAACAGGCGTGCATGGGCGGTCTGGAAAAAATTGTGATTGATGGAGACAGCAACCAGATCGTCACCGGTAATGCTCAGGGAGTCTGCAAAACCACCCAGCAGAGTCACACCGTTGCCTCGGCTGACGAAGCGGCGCAGGCCTTCCAGCGAATTGGTGACAAGGGTCGGATGCAGTTGCAGGTTCTCCGAGAAGGCGACCCAACGTACTGCCTGGCCCAGCCCATATTCTGGCGGCATCAGGGCCAGTGGGTACTCGAGCAACTCCTTGACCTCGACCGCAGTACCCCGCACAGCCAGAGGGTGCCGGGCATGTACCAGCAACTCAACCGGCTGCAACGCGCTGCAGCGGTATTCAATTTCAGGGTGTGGGGCCGGGTTGTAGGCGATACCGATGTGGGCACGGTTTTGCGCGACCTCCGTCAGCACTTCGTCGACCGGCAGGATATCCATCAGTATCCTGAGCCCCGGATAAGTCGAACAAAAGTCGGTGAGAACTGATTCCATCAGTCCGTCCACGTAGCCTTGGCTGAGGACGATGCGGATCTCCCCGGTCTGCAAACCCATCAGCGCGTTCAGTTGATCTTCGAGGCGCTCCTGCTCCGACTGGCAGCCACGCCAGAACTCCAGCAAACACTGAGCAGCCTCCGTTGGCAGTACGCCACGTGCCTGGCGCTCGAACAACTGCGCGCCCACTTCGCTCTCCAGCAACTTGATCTGCCGGGTGATGACCGAGGGAGCGGTATTCAGATTGTCTGCCGCCCCTCGTATGGAGCCCGTCTTGAGTACTTCGTGGAAGTACCGAATTCGCCGCTGATTGAGCTCGCGCATGTTCAACCTCCGTTGCTCTTAGGGCAACGATAGTACCAACAAGTTGCTCTTGCTGTAGCCAGCGTCCCGTCAGACCATGACCTCACCCAGCAGGCGACGACCGTGCGCCTGGCTTACCCACGAGAGGTCTGGTCATGTTGCTCGATACCAAGAATAAAAATAGTCCGGATGCACTGTCCCGCCTGTATCGCAAGATTAGCTGGAGGCTGCTTCCATTCCTGCTCCTGTGCTACGTCTTTGCGTACCTGGACCGGGTCAATATTGGTTTCGCCAAGCTGCAGATGCAGGCGGACCTGGGGTTCAGCGACAAGGTCTACGGCATCGCCGCCGGCATGTTTTTTGTAGGCTACGTGTTGTTCGAGGTGCCCAGCAACCTGATGCTGCCCAAGGCCGGTGTTCGCCGCACACTCGGGCGTATCATGGTGCTGTGGGGGCTGACATCCACGAGCATGCTGTTCGTACAGAGCGAAACCACGTTCTACGTCTTGCGCTTCATTCTTGGCGTGTTCGAAGCGGGCTTCGCCCCCGCCATGATCTTTTACATGACCTACTGGTATGCCCAGAAGCGCATGGCCAGCGTCATGTCGATCATCTGGTTGGCGGCACCATTGGCCGGTATTTTCGCGGCGCCGGTGTCGACGTGGATCATGGATGCATTTGCCGGCCAGAATGGCCTGGCGGGGTGGCAGTGGATGTTTTTGCTTGAAGGGCTGCCCTGCGCTGTGCTCGGCGTCGTGGCCTGGTTCTACCTGACCGATCGTCCCGAACAGGCTCAATGGCTCAGCGCTGAAGAAAAGCGGCTGCTGGCGTCGCAAGTCAATGTCGAGAAGACGCAGCATCATTCGTTCAGGGCCGTCCTGCGTGACCCCAAGATCTACCTGCTCGCCGCAGCCTATTTTTGCCTGCTGAACGGCATTTACACCACCAGCTTCTGGTTGCCGACGCTGCTTCGTGACGCTGGGATCACGGATATCAAGCAAGTAGGCCTCTATTCTTCAGTTCCCTATATCGCGGCAGTAGTCGCCATGCTGATCTTCAGTCGCAGCTCTGATCGGCTTGGTGAAAGACGCCTGCACAGTGCAATCCCGGCACTGGTCGCAGCAGTTGCACTGGCTCTGAGTACCCAGATCAGCGGACAGTTGTTCTGGACAATGGTAAGCCTCACCGTGGCGACCTCCATGACCTGGGTGGCCTACACCGTGTTTTGGGCCATGCCCGGTCAATTCCTCAAAGGCGACAGTGCCGCAGGGGGCATCGCCCTGATTAACAGCATTGGGCAAACCGGCGGTTTTTTTCAGCCCCATCATCATCGGCTGGGCGAAAACCACCACCGGGAGCACCAACGCCGGCCTGCTACTCATGTCCTCGTTACTGGTGGTGGGGGCCTTGCTGCTGCTCGCCAGCCGTGCACCCCAGCGCTCGATCGCGAACGCACTGCCCTCACGATAACAACCGATTGAATGGACCCGTCATTTGGACGGGGATCAGATTCAGGAGTTTGCCGACATGAACATTCGAGTACTGATTGCGGGGTTTCAACACGAAACCAATACCTTCGCCCCGTCCAGGGCGACGTACGAGAACTTTGAGAAGGGTGAAGGTTTTCCGATGATGGCGCGGGGTGAGCAGGTGCTGGCGCTGCGCGACGTGAACATCCCGGCGGGTGGTTTCATACAGGCTGCGGAGCGCGTCGGATACGAGCTGCTGCCGGTCATCTGGGCAGGCGCGAGCCCGAGTGCGCACGTCGAGGAAGAGGCCTATGAGCGCATTGTCAAAGAGATAACCAACGCTGCCCGCGAATGGGATTTCGACGCCATCTACCTGGACTTGCACGGCGCAATGGTTGCCGAACACACGGACGATGGGGAGGGCACCTTGCTGGAGCGGCTCAGGGTCATAGTCGGACCGCAGTTACCCATCGTTGTCTCGCTGGATTTGCACACCAACTTCACGCAAAAGATGTTCGAAAATGCCGACGCGTTGGTCGCCTACCGGACGTATCCGCACGTCGATCTGGCGCAGACGGGCGAGCGGGCAGCGCAATTACTCGAACGTTTGCTCATCCAGGTCACCCCCTATGCTCGCGTGATGAAGCGGGTGCCATTTTTGATTCCCATCAATGGCATGTGCACGTTGCTGGAACCCGCTCGGTCTTTCTACGCGCGCCTCGCGGAGCTGGAGACTGGCGCGGTGCAGTCGCTGTCGTTCACCCCGGGGTTTCCGGCAGCTGACTTTCCCGAGTGCGGTCCGGTTATCTGGGGACATGGGAGTGATGCAGAAGCGGTCGCCCAGGCCGTTGATGAGCTTTACGCCACGCTACTTGCCGAGGAAGCGAAGTGGAGGGTGCCACTGCTTGACCCCGATGCCGCTGTCCTGCAAGCCATGCGACTGAGCGCAGGTGCGAGTAGGCCCGTGGTGATTGCCGATACCCAGGACAACCCGGGGGCAGGTGGGGACGCCAACACCACCGGCATGTTGCGCGCACTGATACGCAATGGCGCCCAGCGAGCAGCCATCGGCCTGATATGTGACCCTGAAGCGGCTCGCGCCGCTCATGCCGCAGGTGTGGGTGCATTTATCGAAATCGGATTGGCCGGCTGCGCGCAAATCACCGGGGATGAACCGCTGTTCGGGCTTTACCAGGTCATGTTTCTTTCTGACGGACGATGCAGGTTCGATGGCCCGATGATGCATGGCATGCTCGCCGAACTGGGCCTCGTAGCCTGTCTGAAGATTGACGACGTGCTGGTTGCGGTGAGTTCGAACAAGGCCCAAATGTTTGATCGTAATCTTTATCGCGTGGCAGGCATTGAACCTGAGGCAATGAAGATTCTGGTCAACAAAAGCTCAGTGCATTTTCGTGCTGACTTCGAGCCCATTGCCGAGGCGATCCTGGTCGCCCAATCACCGGGGCCGGCAGTGGCGGACCCTGCTGCATTGAACTGGACGCGACTGGCAGAAGGCATGCGCACCAGCCCGATGGGCCGCCCATTCACCCGTGCCGTCGCCGCGTGCGCTCCGATGCCGTGATACTTTGGGTTCAAGGACCCCAAAAACACCGGCAGCAGGAGTTCACACCCAGATGAATCACGAGCTCGACAGCAAGATCAGGAGTTTTCTGTGTATCTCCATGCATGGTTCCATCTCGAAGGCGTCCGAACACCTGGAAATCTCCCAGCCTAGCCTGAGTCGCCAGTTGGCCTCGCTCGAAGCCTTTGTGGGCCGGCCATTATTCAAGCGTACCGGCCGAGGCTTGATATTGACGGACGCCGGTACGCACCTGGCTGCCAGCGCGGGGCCTGCCTTCATTGCCATCGACTCGGCACTCACCCAGATCAGGGAGCAGTTCGGGGTGACACAAGGCAACCTGCGCCTTGCGACGGTACACACCTTGACCTACTACTTTCTCGGCGCAGTCGTTGCCCGTTTCGTGCACGAAAATGAGGACGTCAACGTCTCGTTCATGGCGCGCAGCTCAACCGAGGTGGTCAAACTCGTGGAGTCGGGCAGGGCGGAACTCGGTTTTGTCTATGACAGCGCGGTTGCATCTGCGGAACTGGTCAGCCAATCACTGTTCATGGAGTCCATGTGCATCGTCATTCGGGCAGAGGAGGTGGCGCCGCAGGGCACTCTCGATCTACACGAAGCCTGCCCCAGGCTGGTGGTATTCCCACAAGGCTATGCGCTGCGAAGAATGCTCGACACCAGCGGTATTACATACACGATTGCCGCTGAAGTCGAAACGGTCGATGCCATGCTGGAGCTTGTTTCGTCGGGTGTTGGCGCGTGCATTCTGCCTTCGTTCATCCCATCGCGCGTGCTGGAGCAATACCAGCTCAAGCGTGTGCCGGATATCACTCCCGCACTGACGCGCAAGGTGGTGGCAATCTTTAAATCCGATCAGGAACCGAGCGCCGTTACCCGGGAATTTCTGCGACGAGCTGCTCAAACCATCCCCTTCGTGGATTGAATAGCTGATATAGCGCTGGCCCCATCGCGTCGGGCAGCACAGGTTTTTATTCTCGAGTTCAGTGATTGAACGTCTGCATCCGAGGATAAGAAAAATGAGTCAGCCATTGCGTAGCAAAGAATACTTCGACCAGCGAGCCACCGAGGAGATGGCTCAGCACCTCAAAAGCAAAAAGATGACACTCAAGGAGCGGCTTGCCTACGCCGCGCGCATTCTAGCCATGACTGGCCAGGAGGCGGGGCTCGCGGGGCAGCTCAGCGCTCGCTCCGAACGTGAGGATACCTATTGGACACTGCGCTTCGGGCTCGGCTTTGAAGAAGCGACGGCAGACGATTTCATCGAGGTCGACAAGGATCTCAATACCGTATCCGGTGAAGGGATGGCCAACCCCGCCACTCGTTTTCATTTGTGGGTGTATCGCAACCGGCCCGATGTCATGTCGATCATTCACACACACTCACCATGGGCCTCTGCGTTGGCGGCTGCGCGTCAGCCATTGGTCATTTCCCAAATGGACATGACGCCGCTGTTCAACGATTGCGCATTTCTTGGGGAGTGGCCTGGCGTGCCCATTGCCGACCATGAGGGCACGCTGATTTCAGAAGCGCTGGGCGCCATGAAATCGATCATTCTGGCTCACCATGGCTATCTCACCGCTGGCGTGACAGTGGAGGAAGCGACGTATCTCTCGGTGTATCTGGAGCGCGCTGCGCGCCTGCAAATACGTGCCCAAGCGTTCGGAAACCTGACGCCCGTAGACCCCGTGCTGGCCCAGGAAGCCCACGATTACTTGCTTAAACCCTCCATCGTGAATGCAACCTTCGAGTACTGGTGCCGCCAGACCCATCGTGCACCCGGCATGCCGCCGATGTAGCCCAGTCAGTCGCTCAGTATCAGGCGTCCTGTCCTCGATGGCAGGACGCCGCACGGGCCTATAAGAAAACCAATTTCCCGAATATTGAAAACTGCCAATAAAGGTGACACCGCATGTCTAAGCAAACAAGAACGGCAGGTTCGAGTCCACAATCGGTTAAACGCCAGACCGTGATCGCGGCGTTGGCAAGCATGATGGGGACGACCATCGAATGGTACGACTACTTTCTGTACGGAACAGCCGCAGCGCTGATTTTCAACAAGATCTTTTTCCCGGATTTTGATCCGGTCACCGGCACGCTGGCAGCCTTCGCCACTTACGCCGTGGGGTTCTTCGCACGCCCTTTCGGTGGCATCGTGTTCGGTCATTTCGGCGATCGTTTCGGGCGCAAATCAATGCTGCTCATCACGTTGTTCATGATGGGCGTGCCGACAATCGTCATCGGCCTGATTCCGTCCTACGACTCAATTGGCTATTGGGCAGCCGTGCTGCTGGTTCTCATGCGTATCCTGCAGGGCATCGCGGTGGGAGGCGAGTGGGGCGGGGCGATCCTGTTGGCGGTGGAGCATGCGCCTGAAGGCAAGAAGGGGTTCTTCGGCAGCCTTCCCCAGACAGGCGTTGCGCCGGGGCTGATCCTGTCTTCGCTGGCCATGGGCGCTGTTTCCCAGCTACCCGAACAGGACATGCTCAGTTGGGGCTGGCGCATTCCGTTCCTGGCCAGTGCGGTCCTGTTGCTGGTGGGTTGGTACATTCGCGAGCATGTGTCCGAGTCGCCCGATTTTATCGCTGCGAGGCGAGAAGCCCCCAAGGAAATGCCACTGCGCACGGTGTTTCGGGATCACACCCGGGCGTTGCTGGCGGTCGCGGGTGCGCGACTGGCGGAGGTCACCTGGTTCTATACCGTGGCAACGTTTTCGCTGGCCTATGCCACCAAGACGTTGAGCATCCCTCGGGATACGCTGCTCGGCGCAATCGTCTGGGGAGCCGGCGTCGCGATGTTCACCATGCCCATTTGCGGCTGGCTGGGCGACAGGATTGGTAATCGAAGAGTCTTTGCACTCGGCACAGTGGGCGTCATCCTCTTTTCGCCGATCTTTTTCTCCCTGCTGCAAACCCAGGATGCATTCTGGGTAGTCTTTGCCATGGTGGTGGCGATCGGTATTGTCTACGCGCTGTTGTATGGACCTGAAGGCGCGTTGTTTTCGGCGCAATTTTCAGCGGACGTCAGGTACACCGGCATTTCGGTGGCGGTGCAGATTTCCGGTGCGGTCGGTGGCGGCTTGGCGCCGATTGTTGCGACCTCCTTGCTCGCCTACGGCAGTGGAAACCCGTTCTATATCAACTGTTACCTCATGGGGCTGGGTGGCATCGCACTGCTGGCGCTGTGTTTCATGAAAGGTGTGGTAGGCGAGGACGTCAGCGCGCAGCGACCAGGCCAACCTGTTCCCGCTCGTTAGACACCGTTGCTCGCTGATACAACACGGGGCGGACTCAAGGAGTGAGTCCGCCCCGTGCGCTTGATGACAGCTCCAGTGCCGCGTGATGTCATGAGGAGCAGTTTGCCAGTGGTTACACGGTTCTGCTCACCTCCACAAACGCACAACTGTTGCCTATCGAGCAACAGGTAAGGATTCTTGTTGCTCTTGCTCCGATGTCTGGTTGGGCGCACCATTTTCATACAGGCGCGATGAAACGCCGTCCGTGGATAGCCTTCCACACAACCTGCGAGGAGAACCGCCGCATGCTTTTGTATATGTCGACATGGTCTGAGATCGGCCAATACCTGGAGCGCAGCCGTACGATAGTGATTCCGATCGGCTCGAACGAGCAGCATGGCCCGACCGGACTGCTGGGTACGGACTGGATGTGCCCGGAAATCATCGCCCGCGAAGCGCAAAACAACGCCGATCTATTGATCGCTCCAACCTTCAATATCGGCATGGCGCAGCACCATCTGGGTTTTCCAGGGACAATCTCGTTGCGCCCATCAACGTTTATCGCCGCCATCGGCGATTGGGTGCACTCGCTGGCGGCGCACGGCTTTGAGAAAATCCTGTTTCTCAATGGGCACGGCGGCAACGTGGCCTCCATCGAGGCGGCGTTTTCCGAGCTGTACGCGCAAGCCAGCTTCGCCAAACGGCCAGCCGGTTTCGCTTTGAAGCTGGTGAACTGGTGGGATCTGGCAGGGGTCAATGAGCTGGCTCGTGAGCAATTCCCAACAGGGCATGGCGCCCACGCCACCCCCTCGGAAATCGCGGTTACTCAATGGGCCTATCCGGACTCCATCAAACAGGCTCACTACTCCCCGCAAATTGCCAACTCTGGTCCCATCCGCGAGGCAAGTGATTTCCGTGCGCGCCATCCTGACGGCCGAATGGGCTCGGATCCAGGTCAGGCGAGCCCGGAGAAGGGAAGGGCATTGGTGATGCTGGCTGCTCGCAGTCTCGTGCAGGAAGTCGCGGCCTTCAGTCAGGAACGCTGACGGCCTGCCCGGCTCTCAACGTCGCCCGGTGCGCGTGCTCACGTCCACCCACACGGCCAACACCAGAATGCTGCCCTTGACGATCATCTGCCAATAACTGTCGACGTCGAGCATGGACATGCCGTTGTCCAGGCTGGTGATGACCAGCGCGCCGAGGAGGGCGCCGTAGACGGTACCGGAGCCGCCGCGCATGGACGTGCCGCCAATGAAACAGGCAGCAATGGCGTCGAGTTCGCCCATGCTGCCGGCGGACGGTGAACCGGCGGCCAGGCGCGCGGTGTTGACCACGCCGGCGAGGGCGCACATCACGCCCATGATGCCGAAAATCCACAGCTTCACGGCCTGGACGTTGATACCGGACAGGCGTGTGGCTTCCATATTGCTGCCCACGGCATAGACGCGTCGACCGAACACCGTCTGGCTCGCGACGTAGCTGAACACGCCCAACAGCACCAGCAGGAGCAGCACCGGCACGGGAATGCCGTCGTAGCTGTTGAGCGTCTGGACGAAGCCGGCCAGCACGGCGCCGATCACGGCCACGCGTATGATGTCCCGCGCCAGCGAGTGCGCCGCCAGACCGTGAAGGGCGCGATTGCGCCGTTGTTTCCAGGTCAGGAACACCGTCAACGCGAACAACAGCACACCCAGGCCGGCTCCAATCGAGTGGGGCAGGTAGCCCTGGCCGATGTACACGAGCTGCGGCGATACCGGCGCGATGGTCGTGCCGCCGGTGATCCCCAGCAAAATGCCTCGGAAAGCCAGCATGCCGCCCAGACCGACGATAAAGGAGGGTATGCGCAGGTAAGCCGCCATGTAGCCATTGGTAAGGCCGATCAACAAGCCGCAAAGGGCGACCAGGCTCAGGTTCGCCAACAGTGGGACGTGGTAAATCACATCGAGAATGGCCGCCAGCCCACCCAGCAGTCCCAGCAATGAGCCGACCGACAAATCGATCTCGCCGCTGATGATCACCAGCACCATGCCGCAAGCGAGGATGCCGGTAATGGACATCTGGCGCAGCAGATTGGAAAGGTTGCGCGGGGTCAGGAATCCGCCGTCGGTCTGCCAGCTGAAAAACAGCCAGATCAACACCACGGCAAACACCAGCGCGAGCATCTTGTAGCGGGTGAACAGTTGTTTAACCTGATTCATTTACGCGGATTTCCGATCATTATTGTTATGGCTGCCAGGCTGGCTGAGTGCGGCGGCGAGCACCTGTTCCTGCGTGAGTTCATGGTTGACGAAGTCGCCCCTTAACTGGCCTTCGCCGATCACTAGCACGCGATCGGATACGCCGAGCACTTCGGCCAGCTCCGACGACACCATGATGATCGACACCCCAGAGGCGGCCAGCGCGCCCATCAACTTGTAGATTTCGTATTTGGCGCCCACATCCACGCCTCGGGTGGGCTCATCGAGAATAAGCACCCGGGGCTGAGTCAGCAGCATCTTCGCCAATACGGCTTTTTGTTGATTGCCTCCCGACAGACTGGTGATCGGCAGGAACGGGCTCGCGGTCTTCAGGTGCAGGCGCGAGATCTCCCGATCGATGCTGCCCAACTCGGCCTCGGCATCGATGCGAGTCAGTTTCGAATAATTGTCCAGCACGGCCAGGGTGATGTTCTGGCCGACACCCAGGTCCGGAATGATGCCCTGGCGCTTGCGGTCCTCAGGCACCAGGCACACACCTGCGCGAATGGAGTTGAGGGGCGTGCGGGTGTCGATGCGTTGACCTTCCAGCCAGACTTCGCCCTCGTGGCGTCCGGGGTAGGCGCCGAACAGCGCGGTCACGAGTTCCGTGCGGCCAGCGCCGACCAGCCCGGCGATGCCCAGGATCTCGCCACGCTTGAGAGCGAAGGAGACATCGTCGACGCGTTTGCGCCTGGGGTTGTCGACGTCGTAGCAGGTGATGTGACGGGCCTCGAAAATCACTTCGCCAACGTCGTGGGGTTCGCTGGGGTAAAGGTTGCTCATTTCCCGCCCGACCATCTGGGTGATGATCTGGGGGATGTCCATGTCGGCCATGGCCGTGGTGGCGATGTGTTTTCCGTCGCGGATCACTGAAATGGTGTCGCAGACGGCGGCCACTTCATCGAGTTTGTGCGAGATATAGACGCAGGCCACCCCCTTGGCCTTGAGGTCGCGGATGATGTCCAGCAGCACCTCGATTTCCGAACGGCTCAAGGCCGACGAGGGTTCGTCGAGGATCAGCAGGCGCGCCTTTTTGTTAAGGGCCTTGGCGATCTCCACCAGTTGCTGATAGCCACCACCGTACTGGGAAACCGGCAGCGATACGTTCATGTCGGGGACTTTCAATTCGCGCATCAGGGCTTCGGCGCGGTGGATCATTGCCGGGTAGTTCATTCGTCCGCCCGGCAGCGTCAGTTCGTGGCCCATGAAGATGTTTTCGGCCACCGACAAGTCCGGAACCAGGGTCAGTTCCTGATGAATGATGACGATGCCGGCGGCTTCCGTTTCGCTGATTGACTGCGCGGTAAGCGGTTGCCCGTCCCAGAGGATTTCACCGTCCCAGGTGCCGTGGGGATAGACCGCCGAAAGGATCTTCATCAGCGTGGACTTGCCGGCGCCATTCTCGCCGCACAGTCCCACGCATTCACCCGGCTTGACCTTGAGGTCGATACCGTTGAGCGCTTTGACACCGCCGAAGGTTTTGACGATACCGTTCATTTGCAGCAGATAGTCGGGCATGGAGAGGACTCAAAATCGCAAAGACACTGGACTTTGTGGGAGCAACGGTGCGACGAGTCGACCTGCTCGCTCCCACAAGGTTTTGCGTAGAACCAGAAGTTGGTGCCTTTGTCACTGCCCGGCTATTTGTGCCTTGGTGTAGAAGCCATCCTGTTCGAGCAGGTCGATGTTGTCCTTGGTCAACGCCGTAGGCGTGAGCAGGATGGTGTCGACTTTTTTGCTGCCATTGTCGTACTGCGAGCTGTAGGCGGGTTTCTCGTTGCGCGCCAGTTGTACCGAGAGCTTGGCGGCTTCAGAAGCGATGAGTTTCAGCGGCTTGTACACGGTCATGGTCTGGGTGCCGGCGATGACACGCTTGACCGCTGCGAGGTCCGCGTCCTGGCCCGAAATCGGCACCTTGCCGGCCAGTTGCTGAGCTGCGAGGGCCTGAATGGCGCCGCCTGCCGTCGCGTCGTTGGAGGCGACAATGCCGTCGATTTTGTTGTCGTTGCGGGTCAGGGCGTTTTCAACAATGCTCAGCGCTTCGGTCGGGTTCCATTCCTTCACCCATTGTTGGCCAACGATCTTGATATCGCCCTTGTCGATGGCCGGTTGCAGCACTTTCATCTGGCCTTCGCGCAGGATTTTTGCGTTGTTGTCGGTGGGTGCACCACCCAGCAGGAAGTAATTGCCCTTGGGCGCAGCGTGCAACACGCCACTGGCCTGCATCTCGCCGACCTTTTCGTTATCGAAGGAAATATAGGCGTCGACGTCGGCATTGAGAATCAGCCGATCATAGGACACGACCTTGATCCCGGCCTTCTTCGCTTCGGCCACCGCGTTGGTCAGCACTGTGGCGTTGAACGGCACGATGACGATGACATCGACGCCGCGGGAAATGAGATTTTCGATTTGTGAAATCTGTTTTTGCTCGTTGGCATCCGCTGATTGTACGAACACCTTGGCATCCATTTTTTCTGCCGCCGCGACAAAATAATCACGGTCACGGGACCAGCGCTCCAGGCGCAGGTCGTCAATGGAGAAACCGATTTTCGGGTGGGTCGCATCAGCCATCACTGGCAATGACAGCAGCGCCAGGGCAGAGGCCAACAGTGTACGTTTCAGGTTTTTCATAGCGGGGCGTCCTTTTATTGTTGTTTGAAAGAAACGGCCTGACGATGAGTCTCGGGCTGGGTAAAACTGTAGAAAATCCGCAGGCGCCGCAAGCATAGTTTTGTCGTTGAAATGTCACAGCGCGCGCAGACCGCTTGGTGATCAACGATAGATAAATCGGTTGACGACGTTCTCGAGCATTTCCTGCCTGCCGCTGACGGCCTGCGGGTTCAATGCGTTGGCGAAGGCGTGTTCGGCCAGTGACTCAAGGTTGAATTCACCTGCCAGCACTGCCTTCCCCAATGGCTGTTGCCACCCGGCGTAGCGCTGATCCTTGAAGCGCTGCAGCTCATCGTTCTGCACCATGGCGGCTGCGCGTTCCAGAGACTGGGCAAGAACGTCCATAGCGCCCACGTGGCCATGGAACAGGTCGATCTGGTCGAGGCTTTGGCGACGAACCTTGGAATCGAAGTTGAATCCGCCATTGTTGAACCCTCCCGCCTTGAGGATTTCATAGAGGGCCAAGGTCATTTCTTCGACGCTATTGGGGAACTGATCGGTGTCCCAACCGTTTTGCGGATCACCGCGGTTGGCGTCGATGCTGCCGAAGATGCCCAGGGAGGCGGCGGTCGCTATCTCGTGATGAAAACTATGGCCGGCGAGGGTGGCGTGGTTAGCCTCGATGTTGACCTTGATTTCCTTTTCCAGCCCGAATTGCTGGAGAAAGCCGAACACGGTGGCGCTGTCGTAATCGTATTGGTGCTTGGTGGGCTCCTGCGGTTTTGGTTCGATCAGAAGATCGCCGGTGAAACCGATCTTGTGCTTGTGCTCGACCACCATGCGCATGAAACGGCCCAACTGCTCACGTTCATGCTTCAAGTCAGTGTTGAGCAGGGTTTCGTAGCCTTCGCGACCGCCCCACAACACGTAGTTAGAGCCTTTGAGGCGATGGGTCGCGTTCATGGCGCTGAACACCTGGGCGGCGGCGCAGGCGAACACCTCAGGGTCCGGATTGCTCGCCGCGCCGGCTGCAAAACGTGGATTGCTGAAGCAGTTTGCGGTGCCCCACAGCAGCTTGATGCCACTCTCTTCCTGATGGCGCTCCAGGTGGTCAACCATTTGCGCGAAGTGGTTGCGGTACTCCTTCAACGAGTTGCCTTCCGGAGCGACATCGGTGTCGTGGAAACAGTAATAATCGATACCCAGTTTGGAGAAGAACTCGAAGGCGGCAGCCGCCTTGCCGATCGCGACTTCCATCGGGTCACCGGCCTGATGCCATGGGCGCTTGAACGTACCCGCACCGAACACATCGGAACCTGGCCACACGAAGGTGTGCCAGTAACACGCGGCCATGCGCAGATGTTCGCGCATGGGTTTGCCAAGGATGATCTTGTCGGCGTCGTAGTGGCGGAAGGCGAGGGGAGAATCGCTGTTCGGTCCCTCATAGCGGATTGTGTCGACATCGGGGAAGTACTGCATTGGCCATGTCCTGGTTGTTCTTGTTGGTGACTTGATACTAACAACGGCGTTTGGCCTGCTGATTATGAAAAACATCAACACAGGGTGCGATTTTGCGTATTGAGCTTCGCCGCCCACGCGCCTAGTCTGTGCACATCGCCTCAGTGACACCGGGGCCCTGAACCTGCATAAAAACAATGAAAACAGTACCGCCTGTTCACCGCATCGCACTGTTGTTCAACGGCAGCAAGGTTTATGACCGAGGCATCATCAGCGGCATCGGTAACTACCTGAGCAGCACGCGAGCGTCCTGGGACCTGTTCCTGGAAGAAGACTTTCTGTGCCGCTTGAAGGGAATAGAGCGCTGGCAGGGAGACGGCATCATTGCCGACTTCGATGACCCGTTGATTGGCGAGGCGCTGGCCGACATCCATCTGCCGGTGGTAGCGGTAGGGGGCTCTTATGAGGAGAAGGGGGCCTATCCGACATCGATTCCCTATGTTGCCACTGACAACAACGCACTGATCACCCTGGCCTATACGCACCTGATCGAGGCGGGGCTGCAGCGTTTTGCCTGCTTCAGCCTGCCTGAAGCACAGGCCAATCGTTGGGCCCAGGAGCGGGAAAAGGCCTTTCGCCGATTGATGCAGCGCGACGGCTTGCACACCGAAATCTATCGTGGCATGGGCACCAGCGCACCGCTCTGGGACAGCGCGGTCGAACAGCTGATCGCCTGGCTGCAAAGCCTGCCCAAGCCCATTGGAATCATCGCGGTCAGTGACGCCCGCGCCCGCCAGTTGCTGCAAGCTTGCCTGACAGCCGGCATTGCGGTGCCGGAGCAGGTGGCGCTGATTGGCATCGACAACGACCCACTGACCCGCAGCCTGACGCGGGTCCCTTTGAGTTCGGTGAGTCAGGGCACTGAAACCATGGGCCGGACCGCCGCTCAGTTACTCCACCAGATGCTCCACGGCATGCCATCCACCGGCACGCAAATCCTGGTGCCTCCGGATGCGGTCAACGTGCAGGTGTCGAGCTTGCACCAACCGTTGGGCAATCCGTATGTGATGCAGGCGCTGCTGTTTATCCGCCAGTACGCCTGCCAGGGCATCAAGACTGCGCAGGTCGCGGCCTATGTCGGCGTATCTCGCTCGTCACTCGAAGCGCATTTTCGCAACGAGCGCGGCTGCAGCGTGCATGACGAGATTCTGCGTTTCAAACTGGCCGCGGCGACCAAAGGGCTCAAGAACACCGATTCGGCCATTGCCGATGTGGCGAGGATGTGCGGCTTTAAATCGGCGCAGTATCTGCACACGGTGTTTCGGCGGGAGTTTGGGTGCACGCCCCGGGAATATCAGCAGGGGGGAGGCACTCGCGGGATCTTGAGTCAAAGCCCTGACTCACGCTGATCGACCTTGACAGTCAAGTCATCTATATGAATACTCCGCCCATATTCATATAGATGACTAGATAACAAGGTGAATAAAGTCGATGAATGCTCTTTCCAGCGATGCTCGTCTGCCGCTTTATCAACGTCTGCGTGACCACCTGGTTGAACAGATCGCTAACAATCGTTGGCGTCCGGGGGAAGCCATTCCCACAGAGGCTGCGCTTTGCGCGGAATATCAGCTGTCCACGGGCACCGTGCGCAAGGCGGTGGATTCGTTGGTCAGCGAAGGCATTCTTGAGCGTCATCAAGGGCGGGGCACCTTCATTCGCCGTCCGCAGTTTCAGTCATCGCTGTTTCGATTCTTTCGTTTTCAAACCGCTGCCGGCGAACGCCAGGTACCCGAGAGCCGCATTCTGTCGATCGAACCGGTCGTCGCGCCCTCGGCCGTCGCACAGGCGCTGGGGTTGCCCCTCGAGTCGCCGGTTATCCGCATCGTTCGCTTGCGTTTGCTGGAGCTCAAGCCCGTTCTCGCCGAAGAAATCTGGTTGCCGCGCAGCCGTTTTCAAGCGCTGCTGGACATTGACCTGAGCCGCAAAGGGCCGCTGCTTTATCCCATCTACGAAGAAATCTGCGGTCAGGTCGTGGCCAACGCCGAAGAGACACTCACCGCTGAATCGGTGAATGACGTGCATGCTCGATTGCTGCAGGTACCGGTCAACAGTCCGGTGGTTGTGATCGAACGATTGGCTCGCGATTACGCGGGCACACCACTGGAGTGGCGTCGTTCTCGTGGGCATGCGGAGCACTTCCGCTACAGCGTGGATATTCGCTGACGCATGCCTGTGTAACCAATCGTTGTGCGGCGAGCCGATCGCCGCTGGTTTCCTGTTTATTTGCCAAAACTGGCCCTGTAGCGGTGCGGTTCGCTCTCGGCTGCCTTACGTTCCACTTATAAGGATAAAAAATCATGTTCAGTTGGTATCGCCAAGTCACTCCTCGGGAGCGCAAAACGTTCTGGGCCTGCTTCGGCGGATGGTCGCTCGATGCGCTGGAAGTACAAATGTTCGGCTTGGCGATTCCGGCGTTGATCGCCGCGTTCGCCCTGACCAAGGGCGATGCAGGGCTGATCAGCGGCGTGACGTTGGTCACTTCAGCCATCGGCGGTTGGGTAGGGGGGACATTGTCCGACCGCTACGGCCGGGTGCGCACACTGCAATGGATGATTTTGTGGTTCTCGTTCTTCACTTTCCTGTCCGCCTTCGTCACCGGTTTTCACCAGTTGTTGTTCGTGAAAGCAATGCAAGGCTTCGGTATCGGGGGTGAATGGGCCGCGGGCGCGGTGCTGATGGCCGAGACGATCAACCCTAAGTTTCGTGGCAAGGTGATGGGCACCGTCCAAAGCGCCTGGGCCGTTGGCTGGGGACTGGCGGTTGGGGTGTTCACCCTGATTTATACGTTCGTGCCGCAGGACATGGCCTGGCGTGTGATGTTTATCGTCGGTCTGCTGCCATCGTTCCTGATCATCTGGGTACGCCGCAGCGTCGAGGAGCCTGACAGCTTCCAGCGCCTGCAAAAAGAAAACGCCATCCCGCAAAGCTTCTTCAAGTCCCTGGCCGGCATCTTCCGACCTGAACTGATCCGCGTAACGCTGTTTGGTGGTCTGTTGGGCCTCGGCGCGCACGGTGGTTACCACGCGGTCATGACCTGGCTGCCGACGTTCCTCAAGACCGAGCGTAATCTTTCGGTGCTCAACTCTGGCGGTTACCTCGCCGTGATCATCTTCGCCTTCTGGTGTGGGTGTGTGGTCAGTGGATTGTTGATCGACCGAATAGGCCGTCGTAAAAACATCGTGTTGTTTGCGTTGTGCTGTGTCGTCACCGTGCAGTGCTATGTGTTCCTGCCACTGACCAATACCCAGATGCTGTTTTTGGGCTTTCCGCTCGGCTTCTTCGCCGCAGGTATTCCGGCCAGCCTCGGGGCGCTGTTCAACGAGCTGTACCCAGCGGACGTGCGCGGCGCCGGGGTCGGTTTCTGCTACAACTTTGGCCGAGTGCTTTCTGCGGTCTTCCCATTCCTGGTCGGTCACATGAGCGACTCCATGTCCCTGGGCTCTGCGATTGGTATCGACGCCGGTATTGCCTACGGCGTGGCCGTGATCGCGGCACTTTGCCTGCCGGAAACCCGTGGCCGTGCCCTGGAAGCCTCGAACATTTCGGCGCAAGCGGCAGTCGACGGCAGTGAAAGCGCGCGAGCCTGATGACTCTTACCTTCAAATGATGAAAGCCATGCCTGATACCTGTTCAACGCCGATCACCGGCATCGATTCCCATGCTCACGTGTTCAGCCGCGAACTGAACCTGACCGCCGCTCGACGTTATACCCCTGGCTACGACGCCACGCTCGGGGAGTATCTGGAGCAACTGCAAACCCATGGCCTGAGTCATGGCGTGCTGGTGCAGCCCAGTTTTCTCGGCACCGACAACAGCTACCTGTTGGCGGCGTTACGCCAGGCGCCGGAACGGTTGCGCGGGGTCGTGGTGCTGGAGCGCAGCGTCAGTCGCGAGACGCTCAACGATATGGCTCGGCTCGGTGTGGTAGGCATTCGCCTGAACCTGATGGGCAAAGCCCTGCCGGACTTTCGTGACTCGGCGTGGCAAGACTTCTTCGGCCACATCGCCGAGTTGGACTGGCATGTCGAATTGCACCGCCAGGTGGAAGATTTGCCGGGACTGCTTCGTCAACTCATGCCATTGGGCATTAAACTGGTGATCGATCACTTCGGCCGTCCGGATGCACGCCTGGGTGTTGATCAGCCAGGTTTTCGCGAGATGCTGGAACTGGGCTCGCGCGGGCAGGTGTGGATGAAGGTTTCCGGGATCTATCGATTGGCTGGGACGGATCCCCAGAACCGAAAGTTCGCCCGAAACGCGTTGTCCTTGCTGCAGCAGAGTTTCGGGTCCAGTCGTTTGGTGTGGGGCAGCGACTGGCCGCACACTCAACATGAAGACAGTGTTGGTTTTGGGGCGGTTGTGGAACAGCTTCAAGCGTTGGAGTGTTCGCCTGAGTTGATGCGGTCGCTGCTGGTGGAGGCGCCTGGGGAGTTGTTTGGATTTTAATCTTGCTCCTGTCGCGAATGACCGGAGTGTGACCCAAGGGTTAAAAGTGGATTTCAGCGGTCTTGAGGCCCAAGTCTCGTAGCTCGGCGATCAAGTCATCCAAATGCCCGAAAGACTCGACCTCCTCGTTGTCGTCCACCAGGAAATAACTTCTTCCAGCGTCCTTCTTGAAAAACACAATCCACTCCTTGGGGTTGGTTGGATTTGCGATCAAATGGGTGTCGAAGGTCACGCCTTCGGCATGTTTGGTTTTCACAGCTTGACGATTCATGTCTATCACCACGCTACGCGCGTTATCAAAATTTCTCTATTGGCAGCACGCCCGCTCAGCTCCCTCTGAGCTTCCAGCATGGACATCTCCAGCCGCACAAGGCATTGGAATCAGGAGATTTCAATTATCACTGCATGTTAATATTATGCACATGGACGCACTGAGGAGCTAGCCATGATTGCGATAGGTGAGGCATGGAAGGCGGGGTTGTTGGGACGAGGACACTGGCTTCGCAACGTGGTGTCTGGCGTGATCGTCGGAGTCGTGGCACTCCCGCTGGCCATGGCGTTTGCCATTGCGTCTGGCGTCAAACCTGAGCAAGGCATCTACACCGCCATCATCGGTGGTCTGCTGGTTTCACTCTTTGGCGGAAGCCGCTTGCAGATTGCCGGGCCGACAGGTGCGTTCATCGTGATTCTGGCGGACGTCACAGCCAAGCATGGCGTTGACGGCCTGCAAATCGCCACGATGATGGCAGGGGCCATGTTGTTACTGCTGGGGATGGCCCGGCTCGGTGCAATCATCAAGTTTATCCCTGACCCGGTGATCGTCGGATTCACTGCGGGCATCGGGGTGATCATCTGGGTCGGGCAGTGGAAAGACTTTTTCGGGTTACCGACGGTCGGGGGAGAGCGCTTCCATGAAAAGCTCTGGCATCTCGTCCAGACCCTGCCGGATCTTCATATGGCTACGACGCTGCTGGCGACACTCAGCCTTTTCCTGGTCATCACCGCGCCCAGAATTCCCGGTCTCAAACGAGTGCCTGGCCCATTGATCGCCATGGCGGTCGCGACAGCGATACAGTCCACCTTTCATTTCGAGGGGGTCGCAACGATTGGCAGTGCATTTGGTGGCATACCTCAAGGTTTCCAAGGGGTGAGCCTGCCTGAAATCACGCTGTCGCGTGTCATCGATTTGATTGGTCCGGCGTTCACGATCGCCATGCTTGGGGCAATCGAATCGCTGTTGTCCGCGATGGTGGCCGATGGCATGGCAGGTACCAAGCACGACTCCAATCAGGAGTTGATCGGTCAGGGGGTGGCCAACTTGGTCACGCCATTGTTCGGCGGCTTCGCCGCTACCGGGGCCATTGCGCGCACGGCCACCAATATCCGTAACGGCGGCACAAGCCCGCTGGCCGGCATTACCCACGCCGTCACCCTGGTACTTATCATTCTGTTTCTGGCGCCTTTGGCCTCAAATATCCCGCTGTGTGCATTGGCCGCGATACTTTTTGTGGTCGCGTACAACATGAGCGAGTTAAAGCACTTCAAGCGAATGGTCAGGAGAGCTCCGCGGGCAGACGTATCGATCCTGCTAATCACCTTCGGTCTCACCGTATTCAGTGATTTGGTGATCGCGGTGAATATCGGCGTCATTCTGGCGATGCTGCACTTTATGCGTCGCATGGCCTCATCGGTGGAGGTGCGGCAGGTCGTCGAGCACGAGTTGGAAGTAGAGCTCAGGGCCAACGGGAATGCTCGCCTGCCGCCCGGGATATTGATTTATACGATTGAAGGGCCGTTGTTCTTTGGCGCAGCCGAGACCTTCGAGCGTGTCCTGGCTCAGACCCATACCGATCCACGCCTGCTGATTATCCGTTTAAAACGCGTACCGTTCATGGATATCACGGGCTTACAGGTGTTGGAGGAGGTCATTCAGCAACTGCACAAACGACATGTCATTGTGAAACTCTGCGAGGCGAATGCGAAGGTGCTTAACAAGCTGAATAAGGTGGGCATCCTGCAAGAAATCGGCGCGGAGCATTACCACACCGACTTCAACAACGCGCTGGCCAAAGCTGTCAGTCTCGCAGAGGACAACTAGAGCCTAAAACTGCCCGTGTTCGGTTATGACTTGGCGCTGGTGGCGTGCTTGCTTCTCGTTGAATAGCTGGCACCGTGGGTGTCCAGGTAATCACGAATAAGCTGACGTACCACCTGAGAAGACGTCAAATCCTGTGCTGCACAGAGCTCCTCGAACGCTTTTTTCTTGATGGGATCAATGAGCACAGTGAGGCGCGCAGTCTTGCTTTCCATGGGGTATTCAATCACTCAATCGCTGGATGTTAATCAAATTGTAATTGCCTTGTCCGGTGCTGTCACTGCTACGACGTGGGTCGTTCGGCAGGTTAATTGTGATCAGTAATGTGCGACCGGAAACGACTTCAGAGCTATCCTGACTCTATAACTTGAGCACAGTGGTGAACGTGTGTGCAGGGCAGGCAGAGCAGCGTTGTTTGACATCAACATCCCGTACTGGATGTTGCGCTCACCCTCTGGTGAAGAGGGCTCTTTTGGTGCTCCACAAGGCCTTTAGGGAAAAAGCCCGGTGGCATATGGAAAGTAGCAGCAATGAATGCAAAAGTCGGATTGACGAGTGATGCAGAGGCGGAAGACTTTTTCATACAAACACTGGAGCAGGCGATCGATGCTGTTGTGATCATTGATGATCACAACAGGGTGGCGTTTTTCAATGCCGCTGCCGAGGCCTTTTGGGGTTGCTCCAGGCATGAGGTGCTCGGTCGAAATGTCCACGCTTTGGTGCCAAACATCCTGCGCGCCCATCATGATGGCTATATCCAAGCTAACCGCGAGACCGGGATCAACAAAATTGTGGGCGTCTGCCGGGATGTCCGAATTATGCGTGATGATGGGCAGGAGCGCTGGGGCTCGATGTCGATCTCGAAAATTACCCTTCATGATCGAATCCTCTACGCGGCCTTTCTCAAGGATATAACGCAATTACGCTTGAACGACATCGAACGCCGGTTGTTATCGATGTCGGTGAATGTCACCAGTTCGGCCACCTGCATCGTCGACGCGCACTCATGCCTTATCTATGTCAACGATGGGCTGATTCGACTGCTGGGCTATTCTCGCGAGGAGATGATCGGGCAGTCACCGCTTATGTTCTTTGTTTCAGTCGCTCCTGCGCAAACGCCCGCGGAGCCGGGGCTGGAACCCATTCTCTGTGGTCAACCTCATGATGTCAGTGCCTTGATCAGCAAGCGCAACGGCCAACGACTTTGGGTGCACGTCTCATCAACGCCTGTGTTCGACGCGCAAGGGTTGCTCGAAAATGTCGTCATCGTGCTCACCGACATTACCCAGTCAAAACTGCATGAAGTCCTACAGGATAGGGTCATTGGGGCACTGCTGAAAGAGGAGCCTCTAGAGAGCGTGCTAACCATGATGTGCCACGAGATTGAGCGCATCGTCCCGGACGTCATTGTCTCGATCCTGAGCGTGGACGAGGAGGGGACCTTGCACCCTCTGGCCAGTCCAAGCTTGCCCACCGATTACTCCAGGGCCATTGAGGGATTATCCATCGGTCCGGTGGCAGGTTCCTGCGGTACGGCCGCCTATCGGGGCGAACCGGTTCTGGTAACGGACATCAATAATGACCCGTTGTGGGCTGAGTACAAATGGCTGGCGAAACAGTCAGGCCTACGGGCTTGTTGGTCTATTCCTGTACGCAACGGCTCAGGACGAGTTGCGGCGACCTTTGCGCTCTACTTTAGGGAAAACCGCGGCCCCGACCCCTTGCACGCTCACTTGGTGACGGCGGGAACGCACTTGTGCATGTTGGCACTCGAACGAGAGGAGGCACGTCAATCCATTCGAAGAATGGCCTTCTATGATGCGTTAACCGGCTTGCCCAATCGCAACTTCCTTCTTTCCCAGGCACAGCAGTGCATACTCGAAGTGACTCGAGAGGCTGCAGAGCTTGCCGTCCTGTTTGTCGACCTGGACCGATTCAAGCAAGTCAACGACGCCTTGGGGCATGCGTCGGGAGACGAGTTGCTGCGAGTCATGGCGCAACGGCTACGCAGCGTGCTTCGAGAGTGTGATTTCGTTGGGCGTTTATCCGGTGATGAGTTCGTGTTGGTACTGCCGCGGATGAATGCGACGCAGGTCACGATCTTTCTTGAACGACTGATGATGGTCCTGAGGGCTCCGACGACGATTGCGGGCACTTCCATCGTTGTTTCCGCCAGCATCGGCATCAGTCTGTTTCCAGGAGATGGTCAAGACATGGAAAGTCTATTGCATTGCGCTGACATTGCCATGTACCAAGCCAAACGGGCGGAGCGGGGTACCTTCAGGTTCTTTCTTGAAGAGATGAATACACTCGCTCAAGGGCGATTGATGCTGGAAACGGAACTGCGCAAAGCGCTCACTGACAGCGGTCTGCAACTGCATTATCAACCACAAATCGACTTGAACAGCGGACGCCTGTTCGGTGTTGAGGCATTAGCGCGTTGGGTACACCCAACGCTCGGAGCTATCTCGCCCATGCAATTCATTCCTCTTGCCGAGGAATGCGGGTTGATCAACGACCTGAGTCAATGGGTATTGCGGGAGGCCTGTCAGCAGCTAGCCGAATGGCAGCGGCATGGCTTACAGGTTCCGTCCATGTCGATCAACCTCTCACCCATCAATTTTCACAACCAGAACCTTGCGACGCTGATTGCTCAACAACTGCAACGCCACGGCTTGCAACCCGCCAACCTGTGCGTGGAAGTCACCGAGGGTGTATTGCTTAGCGAAAGCCCCGGGGCCGAGCAAGCCATCCGGGATTTGCACGCACTAGGAGTGCGACTGGCCATTGATGATTTTGGCACAGGCTATTCCAGCCTCGGGTATTTACGGCGCCTACCCATCAGCGAGCTGAAACTGGATAAGAGTTTTGTCGACGATCTGGAGCACGATACGTCCTGCCGCGCTTTAAGCGAATCCGTCATAGCGATAGGCAGAGGGCTTTCCTTGCACGTAGTGGCTGAGGGTATAGAGCACGCAACTCAGTGTGAGATTCTTAAAGCCCAAGGCTACAAAGTGGGGCAAGGTCACTATTTTTCAGCACCGATGTCTTGCCGGGATTTTGAACAATGGTTCACGGCCTACAAATTTGTTTGAGGGGGGCTGGCAAGGCCACGTAATATGTCGTTTAACATAATATACATTACACGTAACACGATATTACGAAATCCCCCCGGTTACCCACGCCTTTTCACACCTGCAATGAGATGGGCATGGCGCACCACCCAATCCACCTTGCGATGGCGCGCGCCCACTTCTTCAGCTGGCTTTCAATTCAGCAATGCGCTCGACCACATACTCGGCATCACGTGCGACCCCCGAGAAACGCCCGGAACCCCACGTGTAGAGCCAGGGTAATCCGAGAAAATACAAACCTGATTGCGCCGTGACCCCGCGTTGGTGCCCAGGATGGCCACGCCCGTTGAATACTGGAGCCTCCACCCAGCTAAAATCGGGACTAAAGCCTATGCACCATATGATGCAAGAGATGGCTTCGGCTTCAAGGTCCAGTTCACTTCGCTCTTGTTCAGGTGTCCACTTTGGGACGTAACGCTCGCCAGGGGGAGCATCGATCTCGTTCTGCTCAATGTAGTTGTCGATCGAAGTATTTATACGGTTGTACACCGCGTCAGCACTGTCCAGGCTTTCGCCCAAGTTATGGGAAAATTGCAAGCGAGTGCCCTGTAATCCTTCGAGTCGTCCGAATAGCTCCATGCCCTCGCTAGCAAAGCTACGCAGGTCAATATCGCGCCCGCCATCGCGCCCCGTGACGTAGTGGTTGGTGTTATCACGCACACCCTCACGCAAGGGATGAGTGTCGACGCCAATGTCGTAGTAACCCATTTCCGCGAGCCAGTCGACCACGTCTTTGCCGCGGTAAAAGCGCGCACAACGTGGGGCATCACCTACTGCCAGGTAGACCTTACGTCCTGCCAGATGCAGGTCCTCCGCGATTTGGGCTCCCGACTGCCCTGAACCAACCACCAATACATTGCCTGCGGGAAGTGACTGCGGGTTGCGGTACTGTTCAGAATGGAGTTGATGAACACTCGCGGGCAGACGCTCGGCCAATCGCGGAATAATCGGCGTGTGGTAACCGCCTGAGGCCACGACTACCTGATCCGCTGTGAACTCACCTTGCGAGCTATGGATCTCGAATCCACCCGACGCTTTTGGAACTACACGCTGCACAGTAGTGCTCTCGCGCACTGGCGCATTTACTGACTTAACAAAACCGGCGAGGTACTCGTTGATTTCGTCCTTCCTCATGAAGCCATGTGGATCCGCGCCGTTGAAGTCATTGAGGTATGTATAGCCCGGTAAGGCGCATTGCCAGTTGGGTGTAACCAGACTGAAGGCATCCCAGCGCTGGTTACGCCACGAGTGAGTCACACTGTGTTTTTCAAGCACCAGATGGTCAATATCCTGTTGTTGCAGGTAATAGCTTGCAGACAACCCAGCCTGCCCGCCGCCGACGACGATGACGCTGTAGTGTGGAGGTTTGATGGTGGTGAGGTGGCTGGTCATGGGCACTCCGTAACTCGGTGAATATAGGATTAAAGAAACAAACGATGGATCAGAACGAGCCCCAGCCTTCGCGAACAACTCGGCCAGCGCCCTCGGTGCACATACTGAGAATGTCGACCTGCGCAGCTGACGAATCCGTCCGCTCGAGATAGCTGGCCTGCCCCTTGAGCGAACTCAAAGTGTCCATCGCTGAACTGCAATAGAATCCCTTGACCTGTTTGACGCGCTCCGAGGCATTGTTCAGTGCACTTTCGATGCGTTGGAGGAACTCTGGCAGCGGGTAACTTGCGCCCTCCTCCAGGTATTGATAGATCACAGTCGACGGCGAGTAGCCGGTCGCTTCCTTACCATTTGGCCAGCGGATCTTGAAATTGACGGCAGGCATGTCAGTGCTCCTGTTGCGTGCGGTTTAAGGGGGATAGATCGAGATGGGGGTAGCTGAACCCGGTGAAGGCTTGCTCACGCAGGTCCCAAAACTCATCGCACTGCTCACCGAACTGGACGCTTAACGCTCCAGTGGCGTTAACCTCACCGATGCGCTCACAACACACTCCTTCGAAGGCAAATGCGGTCTGCACCTGCGCCCAATTGCGCTCGTCCAGCGTCATCAAAAAGCCGTAACTGGGAAAGACCTGGAGCCAACGAGCCAAATCGGCCTCCACCGGAGATGGGAGCGCCGACAGGTCGATAGTCGCGCCGCAACCGGTGGTTTCCAGAAGCATCAGCAGGCTACCCAGGACCCCAGCGTTACTGATGTCCTTGGCCGCGTGCAGCAACTGCGCATCGGCCAGGCGTGGAAGTACATCGAGCTTGCTGCGAAGGCGTTCGGCGGGTACTCCTTCGAATGCTTTCCAGTAAGCACTGTCGGCATGCCAGTGTCCTTCAAGGTCCACTGCCATGGCGATGACCTGACCCGGTGCCACGTGCAGGGTCGACAGCAAGGTTTGCGCAGTTCCCGTAATCGCCACCGCGAGCGCCGTTGGATTGCCCGTAACGAGGCTGGTATGTCCACCTGCTAGCAGCAAGCCGTAGGCCTCGCATGCCGCACGGATACCCGAGAGGATCTGCTGCGCAGCAGCGTTGTCATGATGCCAGTAGGCATTGACCACTGCTGTCGCGCGCCCACCCATGGCGGTAATATCGCTGACATTGGCCATGACCGCGGACCAGCCGGCAAACCAGGGGGCTGCTTCAACAAAGGCCGGTAACATTCCTTCGATGGCGAGCAATTGGAAGTCAGTGCCACAGGCAATAGCCGCAGTGTCGTCCCCGGGCAATGCGTACAGCTGTTCGCGGGTCAAAGCCCGTTCCTTGTGACCAATCGCCGCTGCGGGTTGTTGGATGGTCTGTTTTGAGAGCATCGCCGGAGTGTTGCGCAAGGCGCGCAATAACGCCGTCAGATCGGAAGCCTCAGTCATGGCGAATGACCTTTTGCGCACGCAATGACACTTGGCGTGGCATCAGGGGGTAGCTGGATAGCTGCGCTTGCATCAAACAATGCGGTTGGCCGAGCAGCTCGAGCGTGTCGAGGGTCTGCCAGTGCAGACTGTGAAAGTAGGCTTCGTTTTGCGCCTGCACCGTGGCCCGGAATACTTCGCAGCCCAGTTCTTTAGCCCGGGACACCGCTTCGTTCACCAGCGCTTTACCGATCATGCTGTGCCGGCGATAGGCCGACGCAACGCACAGGCGCCCGCCAAACCACAACCCAGGTTCAGACTGATAGATTCGTACCGCCCCCACCACTTGATCGGCCATGCCGCAGTTGCCCGCCAAGGCGACGATGGCGATGGCCTGGAAGTCGTGACTGTCCTTGTCCTGTGCCAGCAGTTGTTGTTCGTCCGAAAAAACAGCGCGGCGCAAGGCGAAGTAAGCCTGTTTTTCCCAGTTTTCGCCGGCGGGTTTGACCAGCAGTTCACCGGCACGAAAAGGCTCGAAAGTACTGTCGACTAATGCAAATGCAAGGTTGGCCATGTCGCTTCCTCCTATTCGTGACTCTTCAGGGCTGAACACGCACCACATTTGGCGCAGCCAGCCTTGATCTGTTCGGAATGCAAACCATGGCGACGCAAGCTGGCGCCAATCTGCGGGTAGAGTCGAGCCATCATCGCGCTGTCGGGTTTCGGGTGATGGGCAAGCGGCGTCCCGTCGATGGGCACAAACGGCACTACGAATGGGTACACACCAATCGATGCCAAACGCTCGCTCATTTGGCTGATGGCCGACTCGCTGTCACCTAGGCCCGCGAGAATGTAGGTACTGACCTGCCCCCTGCCAAACACGTCGACCGCTGCGCGGAAGGCCTCGAAATAACGGCTCAGCGGCACTTCGGCCTTGCCTGGCATAATCCGCTGACGAACTTCGTCGGTGACCGCTTCCAAGTGCATGCCAAGGGACACCACACCGCTGTCGGCGAGGCGCTGGAACCAGCGATCATCATCTGGCGGTTCGCACTGTGCCTGGATCGGCAAGTTCACCGCTGCGGTCACGGCCGCCGCCGACTCGCAAAGAATTGCCGCGCCACGGTCCGGGGTTTGGGGGGTGCCCGTGGTCATCACCATGTGCTTGACGCCGTCAAGCTCCACCGCGGCTTTGGCCACTTCCGCCAGTTGCTGCGGACGTTTTCGGGCAATGGTCTTACCTGCCGCTAAAGACTGGCCGATCGCGCAGAACTGGCAAGAAGTGGCCCTATCATTAAAGCGGATGCAATGCTGCAACACCGTTGTCGCCAGTACGTCGCGGCTATGCAGCGTGGCGATCTTCCAGTACGGAGTACCGTCAGCGGTGGTCAATCCGTAAAAATTCGGCACGCCAGGCATCTGCACCTGACCGACCTGAATACCTTCGCGAAAGATAAGCGCCTCGCTGCCGTCACTGCTTGGCTGGGCCTGGTACGGTGAACTTTGCGAAGCTTGATTGAGGATCGGCACCATCAGGGTGCGACTGCCGAGGCTCAGCGCCTTGTGATCCGAAGGGCCTGCGCCCCCTTGGCGCGACAAGCCATTCTGTGCGGCCGGCCAACGCAGGCCTTGAATTTGCAGATCAGCGAGCAATTCATTGGTCTGCATGGACGACCTCCTGCATACCGACACTGCTCGGAACGAAACCGGCGCGCTCATGAACATGCGCAGTTGGCGATCGATCGATTAAGAGGCTGAGCAATTCGGGCCGACTGTAATGCCCAACTGAGTCCATCATGCGTTTACGTTTATCGATCAATGCCAGATCGAGATCAGCAATCACTACACCTTCGCCTGAGCGCAGCGGCTCGCCGAGTAATTTCCCCTCCGGCGAGACGATAGCGGTGAAGCAACCGCCGGAGATCGGACCTGGGCCGCAACCGGTGTCCTGCATAATCTGGCCTTGCTGATCAGCATCCAGCCAAGCAGTGGCATTGACCACAAAGCAGCCGGATTCCAGCGCGTGATGGCGGATGGTGACTTCGATCTGCTCGGCGAAAATGTCCCCCACCAAGGAGCCGGGGAACATCGCTGCGTGGATCTGCTCGCGGTCAGCCATCAAGGCATAACGGGCCAGCGGATTGTAGTGCTCCCAACAGGCCAGCGAGCCGATGCGTCCGACGGCGCTATCAACAGCGCGCAGGCCGGAACCGTCGCCCTGCCCCCAGACCATGCGCTCATGGTAGGTCGGGGTGATTTTGCGGCGATGTTGAATCAGCATGCCATCCGCGTCGAACAGCAATTGGGCATTGTAGATTGTGCCGCCATCGCGCTCATTGACTCCGATGGAGACGACCATTCCTGCTTGCTTGCACGCTTCGCCAATCGCCAGGGTCGCGGCCGATGGCACGGTTACAGATTGATCGAGTAATTTGAGGTGTTGCGCACCCATGGCAAACGCCGGCTGCACGAACGAAAAATAGGGGTAGTACGGCACCACCGTCTCCGGGAACACTGCGAACTGAACGCCTTGCTTGCCGAGGGCAATGATCTCCCGGCAGACCTTTTCCACGGTGCCTTCGCGGCTGTAAAGCACCGGGCTGATCTGTACGGCTGCTGCGCGAATGATGGCCATGATGGGTCCTGGTGTTGAGATGATGTTGTACGATCGTTTCGCGGGCTGGACCTGCTCCTACAAGATGCGGGTGCAGTACTCACATCCTGCAGGAGCAGTAAAGTCAGGCAGTCCAGGTGTCGATGATCATCGCGCCCTCACGGCGCATCAGCAGACGGAGGTCCATCACATCCAGGGGATTGATCGGACGAATGCCTTCGATCAAGGCTTTCTCGGTCTGACCATAGAGGGCTTGCAGGGCAAAACGGCAGGCGTACACCTCACCGCCCTCCTCCATGAATTGCATCAATTGCTTGTTCACTGCCAGATGGCCCGGGAACGCCTCGGCGCCCAGGGTTGGGAAACCGCGTTGCACGCCCAGTTGCACCCCCGGTCCGTACAACAGAACTTTGGTTTCAAAGCCTTTGCGCAACAGACGCTTGGCCTGAAGCATATTGACCAAGCCGATGGAGCCCTCGAAGGCGATGGTGTGGAAGGTGATCAGAACTTTTTCGCCGGGCTCGGCTTTGACGTCCTCGAAGACTTTCTCTTCGTAATTGACCAGGAAGTCGCCGTCTTTGTAATGGGGGATGTCCACGGTTGGCATAGTGTCGCTCTCCAGTTTCTTCTTACTTGAACGTCAGCCATGTCGGCTGCCGGGGTTACAGGAGATAGAGCGAACGCCGTGCCAAAAAATAAAATGATTTTTAGTAGCCTCCTAGGCTATTGATTTATATGGAAATACGAATCTGATCCGCCTTTTAAACACGTATCTGATGCTATCGGATGATCACGGATTCCCGTAGAAATACGAATATTCGTAGGGTTAAAACACGAGAATTCGTAGTCATGACCGAAACTGACTCTCTTAACGGCTGGGCTGATCTGGCGTATTCAGCACGAAATATGGTGTTCGAGCATTGCGCCGAAGCCATTGCGCTGCTCAATCCATTTTCCGACCGGTTGGGCGATCTCAACATCGCTGCTTGCAAGCTGCTTGGCTATCCGCGTCAGGAGTTGTTGGAGCTGCCGGTAAGCAAACTGTTCGGTCATCAACTGGCGGACTTGATCGTATTCACTCAAGCGGTGATGGACAAAGGCCGTGGCTGGACCGAGGAGCTGAGCTGCAACTGCAAAAGTGGCGAGCGCATTGAACTGGAGATTTCCGCAACAACCCTACAGATCAAAGGTGAGCAGCACTTGATTCTCGTGCTCCGCGAAATGAGTCATGAGAAATATCAACGTGATCAGGCTCATACCGAACGTACGATGCGTGGCGGCCTGATTGAGTGGCGCAATATCCTTAACCTGTTCCAGGAATCCGAACGCGACAACCAACTTTTGCTTAGCTCAGTGGGTGATGGCATCTACAGCATCAACAGCGAAGGACTGGCCACTTTCGTCAACCCGGCCGGCGCGCGAATGCTGGGCTGGGAGCCGCAGGACATGATCGGCAAAAACATACACCGCATCCACCATCACACACATGCAGACGGTAGTCATTATCCGGTCGAAGAGTGTCCGATCTACAAAGCCGTGCGCGACGGGGTGGTCCACGAGGGACGCCAAGAAGTCTTCTGGCGTCGAGACGGTAGTTCTCTTCCAGTTGAATTCACCAGCACCCCGGTGATATCCGACGGCCGAATCGTAGGTGCCGTTGTAGTGTTCCGCGACATCACCGAGCGCCGCAGCACCGAAATCCAACTGCAAAGCGCCCTGGAGGAACTCAAGGTGCTCAAGGTTCGCCTCGAAGAGCAAAACGCCTACTTGCAGGAAGAGATTCACATCGAGCATAACTTTCGCGAAATCGTCGGCCAGAGTGAACCGATCAAGAAGATCATTCGCCAGATCGACGTAGTCGCTCCGACCGATGCCAGCGTTTTGATCAATGGTGAATCGGGGACGGGTAAAGAGCTGATCGCCCGTGCCATTCACCAGGCGAGTCGCCGTAACGGGCACCCACTGATTCGGGTCAACTGTGCGGCGATTCCCGCGGAGCTTTTCGAGAGTGAATTCTTCGGCCACATTCGCGGCGCCTTTACCGGTGCTGTACGTGACCGGGTAGGACGCTTCGAGCTGGCGGATGGCGGGACCCTGTTTCTCGATGAAATCGGCGAAATCCCCCTGGAACTGCAAAGCAAACTGTTGCGGGTCTTGCAGGAAGGTCAGTTCGAGCGCGTCGGTGAAGAACGGACACGTAAAGTTGATGTGCGGATCATCGCAGCGACCAACCGCGACTTGCGCCAAGAAGTCGCGGCCAAACACTTTCGCGAAGACCTCTATTTTCGTCTCAACGTTTTCCCGATCCAGTCGCCGGCGCTACGTGACCGTCCCTTGGATATTGCTCCCCTAGCTGCGCACTTTCTCAAACAAACCAGCAAGCGCTTGAACATGCCTGGACGACGCCTCCGTCATTCCGATATCGAGGTACTGCAACGCTACTCTTGGCCGGGCAACATACGTGAATTGCAGAACGTCATTGAGCGAGCCTTGATAACCTCCAATGGTCCAGACCTGAACCTGGATTTTCCAGATGAAACGAAAGCGCCTGCCCAAAGCACTCAGCCTCCATCAGCGTCAAATGCGATTTTGACCGACGCTCAAATGAGGGAATTGGAGCGCAATAATGTTCAGTCGGCCCTCAAGGCCACAGCCGGGAAACTGTTCGGGAAAGGTGGTGCAGCGGAGCTATTAGGGCTCAAACCTACGACATTGGCATCGAGGCTGAAGCGTCTGGACATTAAGCTCGATGGATGAGCCCATAGCGATATGCGGTGGGAACAGGGTGCGGCGCCAAGGCTGACCGCCATCATTCAATTTAACCCGCACGCCCAGTTTGAAGTTGGCAACGCTGCAAGCCGTCTATGCTCCTTTGAACTCAATCCACTGGCGTACACGCATGCATCTGACGCAACTGGGCCGATTGCTTTTGCTGGGTGTGCTGGGCCTGACCGGCTGCGTGCGCCTGGGGCCGGATTTTCAGTCGCCGAAACAACCGTGGATTGAACACTGGAACACTCCTGCCCTTGATCAATCCAGTCAGCACGGCCTTCATCCGGATTTGCAGCGTTGGTGGCAGGTGTTCGGTGACCCGGTGCTGGATCGTTTGATTGCCGACGCCGACGCCAACAATTCCGACCTCAGGATAGCCGGCCTGCGTGTGATGGAAGCCCGGGCGCAGTTGGGTATTGCGCTGAGTGGACGCTATCCACAAGTGCAGCAAGCCAGCGCAGACAGTCTTTACGTCAATCGTCGACAATTCGGGGGCGATAATCCGCAGGACAACCATTTCTGGCAATACAGTGCCGGCTTCGACGTGGGCTGGGAGCTGGATTTCTGGGGACGGTTCAGTCGGGCCATTGAGTCGGCCGACGCCAGTTACTTCGCCGCACAGGCCAACTATGACGACGTGCTGGTGCTGCTGCGGGCTCAGGTAGCGGACACCTATTTCTCCCTGCGTACCACTGAGGCGCGTTTGCGCGTCGCGCAGGCCAACGCCAAGCAACAAAAGCGCAATTTCGAGATCACCGAAAAGCTGTTCAACAGTGGTCAGCAAGCCGAGCTCGATCTGCAGCAAGCCAGGACTCAGTACCTGGGGACCTTGAGCACCATCCCGAGCTTCGAGGATCAGGTGCTGCGCCTGCGCAACGCCCTGGCCGCGTTGATCGGTCAGCCACCGGGGGCGTTGCCGCAGTTGCTTGAAAATCAGGGGCTGATTCCTTTGGTGGATCGCGCCGTGTTGCAGGATGTGCCGGCCAACCTGCTGCTTCGCCGTCCTGATGTGCGCGCCGCCGAGTTGAATGTGGCGGCGCAGTCGGCCTTGATCGGTGTGGCCGAAACCGATTTTTACCCATCGCTGACGTTGCTGGGCAGCATCGTCTGGTCCGCCGATACGCTGAATGGCACGTCGAGGAACCTGGATTTTATCGGCGGGCCTAGCCTGCGCTGGAATCTGTTCGACCATGGCCAGATCAGCAACAACGTGCGAGTCCAGGACGCGCGCTTGCAACAACTGATCGAGGCCTATCGCGACAAAGTGCGACAGGCCGCCCGCGAAGCCGATGATGCAGCCAGCGGTTTGATCAAATCCCTGGAACGCGAACGCATCCTGCGCGAAGCCGAAGTGGCCGCCAAACGCTCGCTGGTGTTGGCGGACGCGCAATACCTGGAAGGCTACTCGGATTTTCAGCGGGTGCTGGATGCCCAACGCGCATTGCTCGAGCAACAGGACAATTATCTGGTCAGCCGCAGCAATGCCGTGAGCAACGTGATTGCCCTGTACAAGGCCCTGGGCGGTGGCTGGTACAGCCCGCAGCCGAAACTCGATGCGGCGACCCGCCAGCAAATGGAGCAACGCACGGACTGGGGGGATTTGCTGGAAGACCCCAGGCCTGCCCAAGTGAAAAAGGTAGAGTCCCATGAGTGAAGCGCCCCCCTCCTCCAAACCTGCCAAGGCACCGGCCGACCCTGCGAAAAAAGGTATCCGCTGGGTGTTGCTGCTGATCCTGCTGAGCCTGGCGTGGTACCTGGCGGCGGACCGCGTTACGCCTTACACGCAGCAGGCGCGGGTCGGTGCCTTTGTGATTCCGGTGGCGGCTGAAGTCGCTGGCCGGGTGGTGCGCGTCAACGTCCGCAACAACCAGGACGTCAAGGCCGGCGACCTGCTGTTCGAAGTGGACCCGCAGCCCTACCAGATTGCCGTCGACCGTGCCCGCGCCGACCTGGAGTCGACGCGACGGCAGATCGGCGCCAGCACGGCCGGCATCGCTTCAGCGCAAGCCAACTTGCGCGCGGCCCAGGCCAATGAGCTCAAGGCTCGCCAGGACAACCAGCGCCTGGAAGCCCTGCATCGAGACGACCCCGGAACCATTTCCGTACGCCTGCTGGAAGTGTCCCGGGCCAACCGCGAACAGGCGGTCAGCCAGGTGGCCGCTGCCCGCGCCGAAGTGCAACGTGCCCAGGAGCAGGAAGGTGGCAGTGCCGAGGACAACGCACTATTGCGCAGCGCCGCCACAGCACTGTCGAAAGCCGAACTGGACCTGGCCAACACGCAGATCCGTGCGCGCTCGGCAGGATTGATCACTGACCTGCGCACTGACGCCGGGCAATTCGCGGCGGTGGGCAGCCCCGTCATGACGCTGATCGCCATCCATGACATGTGGATCAGCGCCGACATGAGCGAGAACAACCTGGGAAGGGTCAAACTCGATACGCCGGTATCGATCGTACTCGATGCGTTGCCCGGTGAAGTGTTCGACGGGCGCGTGCGCAGCATCGGCTACGGCGTCAGCGTGGGCCAACCGACCCAGCCTGGTAGCTTGCCCACGGTGCAGAACAGCCGCGACTGGCTGCGCCCGGCCCAACGTTTTCCGGTGATCATCGAGTTCTCGGAGGACGCGGAGGCGCGTTTGCGTGACAGTCGGGCGATCCGTGCGGGCGGCCAGGCGGAAGTCATGGCGTTTCCGTCCGAAGGCCATCTGTTGAACCCGTTGGGTCGCCTGTTCTTCCGCCTGATGAGCTGGCTGTCGTATGCCTACTGAACGATCGCCTCGGGCCCAGCGCGCACTGCGCCTGGCCACCGGCACGGCGTTGTGCCTGGTGGCGAGCTTTGGCCTGGCGTTGCCGATTCCGTTTCTGGCGCCGGTGCTGGCGTTGGTGCTGCTGGCCAGCGTCAATCGCCCCTTGCCGCTCAAGGCCGGCCTGGCTTTGACGCTCGCCGCGCTGTTGACCACCGGCGTTGGCCTGCTGTTGATCCCAGTCCTGCGTTATTACCCGGTCAGCGGCGTATTGCTGGTGGGCGTCAGTCTGTTCCTGGTGTTTCGTTATGGTTTGCGTGGCGGCAACAATCTGATCGTGACGTTCCTGGTGATCGGCCTGACCATGATACCTGCTGCGGGGGTCGCCGATTTCGACCTGGCGGCAACGGTCATCGGCGCACTGGTCAAGGGCTTGCTGTGGGTCGTGCTGATCGTCGCCGTAAGCCACTGGCTGTTTCCCGACCCGACCAATGCCCCCTCCCCACCCGCTGCCCCGTCGCTGCCGGCCGAAGAAACTGACCGGGTGGCGCTGCGTGCGACGCTGATCGTGATGCCGACCTTTTTGCTGGTCCTGGTGGATCCGGCGAGCTATCTGCCAATCATCCTCAAGGCCGTGAGCCTGGGACAGCAAAGCTCCACCACCGCCCGCAATGCTGGGCGTGAGCTCGTCGGATCGACGTTATTGGGTGGTTTGCTCGCGGTGTTGTTCTGGTGTGCGCTCAGCCTGTTCGTGCATCTCTGGATGTTTTTTCTGTGGATGTTGCTGTTCGGCCTCATCCTGGCGCGCAAGTTGTACGGCTTAAGCCCCGGCCGATTCAGTCCGGGCTTCTGGCTCAATACCTTCATCACCCTGATCATCCTGCTCGGCCAGTCGGTTCAGGACAGCGCGGCAGGCAAGGACGTCTATACCGCGTTCGCGATCCGCATGGGGTTGTTCTTGCTAGTGACATTGTATGCGTGTCTGATGGTTCGCCTGTTGGACCGGCGAGCCACACGACACGCTCACGGATTGACCTGATAGCCCTTGCCTTGCAGACAACTGCTGTAGGCCGTCGCGTTGGCGGTCTCATTGCTGTTGCGCTGAGCTCGCCGGTCCTGGCGCTGGCGCGAACCACCGACCACCATGCCCGCCGCAGCCGTTTGTTTGGCGCGGTCCTGGCGATAGTCCTGCTTGCGGTCGTCGTCGACACGATCATAAACCTCATCGTGCTGGTTGCCGCGTATCTGCGCCGCCGTCGCCCCGGCGGCAGCACCGGCCGCAGCGCCCTTGATACGGCCGCCAGAGGGCGTCGATGAAGGGGTTTGGCCGGCCGCGATGTTCTGGCATTCAGCCATGTCGGTCTGGGTCTGCTGCGAGCTCTGGCCTTTCATGGGGACGACCGACTGGGCAAGTGCCTGGCTGACACCGAGCGAGAGCGCGACACAAAGGCCTAGGGAAGACAACCTGTTCATGATGACCTCCGGGCAATGGGGAGTCATCAAGAGTCTAGATCAGCGTGACGAAGCACTCCGGGCAGGCGACTGACGGCCGCATGTGCGCTTCAGAGTTTCACTCGGAAGCTCCCGAAACAACGCGTGATAACTGCTGGAAAACCGCCCCAGATGCCAGAACGACCACTGCATCGCCACCTCGGCCACCGTGGTTTCCAGCGGTGAGCTGCTGAGCAGTTGGCGACGGGCGCTGTTGAGGCGGCGCAGCCGTAGCCAGTGGGTGGGTGTCATGCCGGTGTAGGCCTTGAATGCATGTTGCAACTGACGCAGTGAAACACCGGCAATCTGCGACAGCTCCAGCAGGTTGAGCGTTTCCTCAGGGGAATCGGCTGCCCATTCGCCGATGCGTTTTATCACTGAGCGCTCTTCAGTGCGACGCTGCAAGCCGCCACGATCCAGGCAGATACAGGCGTTATCGAGGATGTAGAGGCAGTCTTCGAGCAACTGCTGCGTCAGCGCGTCCCTGCTCGGCGGATCAATGATTTGCGCCAGACGGGTCAGGGTTGCGCTGAGCCAGCGACTGAACAGCGCGTTCTGTCCCGAGTTCAGCGGCGCCATGAACAAGCCTTCCAGACGGGACACATTCAGGCCGTGGCGCTGGACAAATTCCGGGCCGAAGACCACGGCGATTTCCTGGTAGTTCTCCGGGGTGATCCAGATGTTGCGGCTCTCTTCATTGAGCACGTACAGCGTGTTGTCGCTGCGATCGAAACAGAACGCCAGGGCCCCTTCGGGAGCGCCGAAATTCTGTTCGACCCGGGTGTTCATGTGTTCTTCGTAGATTTCCACGCCCTGCAGGTCGAGATAGCGCACCCGCCCAGCAAAATGACCCGGCGACATCTGCTGGTAATGCTGCACCCAGCCCGGTGTGGCGCGGATTTGCTCAGCCACGTCGGTGGTATCGAACGCCTGGACCTGTAACGAATTGCACGCTGTCATGGGTGACCTTTCGCACTCTTTTGGTGCGTCTCGGTGCTGCTGAAAGTGGATAGATGGAACCTCGGGGCTCGCCCAAGATAGTCGTCAACGCGTCTCAGGGGAAGTGTGCGGCGGATGAAACCGGCCTCCCCGGCGTTAATAAAACCAATAACGAGGTCTTTATGAATGTCCCTTTCGATCAGTTGCTGACGTGGCTGAAAGATCACAAGATTACCGAAGTCGAGTGCGTCGTCAGCGACCTGACCGGCATTGCACGCGGCAAGATTGCACCGACCAACAAGTTCCTGCATGAGCGAGGCATGCGCCTGCCGGAAAGTGTGCTTTTGCAAACGGTAACCGGGGACTTCGTCGACGACGACATCTACTACGACCTGCTCGACCCGGCGGACATCGACATGGTCTGCAAACCGGTATCCGACGCCGTGTACGTGGTGCCATGGGCGATCGAACCGACGGCCATCGTCATCCACGACACCTTCGACAAGTTTGGCAACCCCATCGAACTGTCACCGCGCAACGTGCTGAAAAAAGTCCTGCAGTTGTACACCGACAAAGGCTGGAAGCCGATCGTCGCCCCGGAAATGGAGTTCTACCTCACCCAGCGCTGCGAAGACCCGGACTTGCCGCTCAAGGCGCCGCTGGGTCGTTCCGGTCGCGCGGAAAGTGGTCGACAGTCGTTTTCCATCGACGCCGCCAACGAGTTCGACCCGTTGTTCGAAGACGTCTACGACTGGTGCGAACTGCAAGGCCTGGACCTCGACACGCTGATCCATGAAGACGGCCCGGCGCAGATGGAAATCAACTTCCGTCACGGCGACGCCCTCGACCTGGCCGACCAGATCACCGTGTTCAAGCGGACGATGCGCGAGGCAGCGCTCAAGCACAACGTGGCGGCAACCTTCATGGCCAAGCCTATTGGCGACGAGCCTGGCAGCGCCATGCACATTCACCAGAGCGTGGTGGACATCATCAGCGGCAAGCCGATCTTCGCCACTGAGGATGGGCAGATGAGCGAGCTGTTCCTGCACTACATCGGCGGTTTGCAGAAATACATCCCCAAAGTGCTGCCGATGTTCGCGCCCAACGTCAATTCGTTCCGCCGCTTCCTGCCAGACACCTCGGCGCCGGTGAACGTCGAATGGGGTGAAGAAAACCGCACTGTCGGCCTGCGCGTGCCGACCTCCAGCCCTGAAGCGATGCGCGTGGAAAACCGCCTGCCGGGCGCCGACGCCAACCCTTATCTGGCGATTGCCGCCAGCCTGCTGTGCGGCTACATCGGCATGGTCGAGGGCATCGCGCCGAGCGCTGCCGTAGAGGGCCGGGCCTACGAACGCCGCAACCTGCGGTTGCCGATCACCATCGAGGAAGCGTTGACCCAGATGGAGGAATGCACGGCCATCGAGCGCTATCTGGGCAGCAAGTTCATTCGTGGTTATGTCGCGGTCAAGCGCGCCGAACACGAGAACTTCAAGCGGGTGATCAGCTCGTGGGAGCGGGAGTTTTTACTGCTTAGTGTCTGACACACCGCCCCTTCTTCAGTGGGAGCGAGCAAGTCGGATCGCCGCACCGCCGCTCCCACATGGGGTAAGCGAACACCAAACAATCTCAACAACTCCAACAAGAGGTGTCGAAATGCGTCTACTCAAATCCTTCCTCCCCACCGCCCTGGTGGTAGCGTTCAGTACCCTGGCCCACGCCGAGCCCACCGTCAGCGTCTACAACTGGACCGATTACATTGGCGAAACCACCCTCACCGACTTCCAGGCGAAAACCGGGATCAAGGTGATCTATGACGTTTTCGATTCCAACGAAACCCTGGAAGGCAAGCTGCTCGCCGGCCGCACCGGCTATGACGTCGTCGTGCCGTCCAACCACTTTCTCGGTCGCCAGGTGAAGGCCGGCGCGTTCCTAAAACTGGATCGTGAACAACTGCCGAACTTCAAGAATCTCGACCCGAAACTGTTGAAGTTGCTGGAGCAGAACGACCCGGGCAACCAGCACTCCGTTCCGTATCTGTGGGGCACCAACGGTATCGGCTACAACGTGGACAAGGTCAAACAGGTGCTGGGCATCGACCACATCGACTCCTGGGCCGTGCTGTTCGAGCCGGAAAACATCAAGAAGCTCAGCCAGTGCGGCGTGTCGATGATGGACTCGCCGGATGAAGTGTTCCCGGCCGTCCTCAATTACATGGGCATGGACCCACGCAGTGAAAAGGCCGACGACTATAAAAAGGCCGAAGCCAAGCTGCTGAGCATCCGTCCCTATGTGACCTACTTTCACTCCTCCAAATACGTGTCGGACCTGGCCAACGGTGATATCTGCGTGGCCTTCGGTTATTCCGGCGATGTATTCCAGGCCGCCAACCGCGCCAAGGAAGCCGGTAATGGTGTGAACATCGCCTACGCCATTCCCAAGGAAGGCAGTAACCTGTGGTTCGACCTGCTGGCGATTCCCGCCGATGCCAGTAACCCCAAAGAAGCCCACGCCTTCATCAATTACCTGCTAGACCCGCAAGTAATCGCCAAGGTCAGTGCCTCGGTCGGCTACGCCAACCCGAACCCGGCGGCCAAGCAGTACATGGACGCCGAGCTTGTGAACAACCCCGAGGTTTACCCGCCTCAGGACGTTCTCGACAAGCTGTACATCTCCACCACTCCGCCCCAGTCGATCATGCGCTTGATGACCCGCTCCTGGAGCAAAGTGAAGTCGAACAAATGAATCAGTACACCCAAGAACATGCCCGCTCCTACTATGCCGCCTCGGCCAACGGACTGGCACCCTTCCCTGCCGTGTCTGGAGACCTGACGGCGGACGTCTGTGTGATTGGCGGCGGGTTTACCGGGGTCAACACCGCCATCGAACTGGCGCAGCGCGGGCTCTCGGTGATCCTGCTGGAAGCCCGGCGCATTGGTTGGGGCGCCAGCGGGCGTAATGGAGGGCAGTTGATTCGCGGCATTGGTCATGATGTCAGTGGTTTTGCCAAACATGTCGGCGTTGAAGGCGTGCGTTACATGGAGCGCGCCGGGGTCGAATCGGTGCAGTTGGTGGGTCAGCGCATCCGTGAGCACGACATCGAATGCGACCTGCGCTGGGGATTTTGCGAACTGGCCAACACCCCGGCCCAGTTCGCTGCGTTCAAGACCGAGCAGCAACACCTGATCGAAAGCGGTTACGCCCACGAAACCCGACTGGTCGGCCCCGAGCAGATCCGCGAACAAGTGGTCAACTCCGGGGTGTACGCAGGAGGCCTGGTTGACATGGGCTCCGGGCATTTGCACCCCTTGAACCTGGTGCTCGGCGAAGCGCGCGTGGCGCAAAACCTCGGGGTGAAGATTTTCGAGCAGAGCCCGGTCCTGGAACTGATCCATGGCAGCACCGTGCAGATACGCTGCGCCTCCGGCACCGTACGCGCCGGTAGCCTCGTACTGGCATGCAACGCACATCTGGACGAACTGGAGCCCAAACTCAGCGGCAAAGTATTGCCCGCCGGCAGCTACATTATCGCCACAGAGCCCCTGGCGCCGGACGTCGCGGCCAATCTGATCCCGCAGAACCTGGCGTTGTGCGACCAGAAAGTCGGCCTGGATTATTACCGGCTCTCGTCCGACCGGCGTTTACTGTTCGGCGGCGCCTGCCATTATTCCGGGCGCGATCCGGCGGACATCGCCGCCTACATGCGTCCGCAGATGCTCAAGGTGTTCCCGCAACTGGCCGACGTGCGTATCGACTATCAATGGGGCGGCAAGATCGGCATCACCGCCAATCGCTTCCCGCAGGTGGGTCGCTTGCGCCAGCATCCGAACGTGTTCTACGCCCAGGGTTACTCCGGTCATGGCCTGAACGTCACGCACTGGTGCGCGAAGCTGCTGGGTGAAGTGATCCATACAGGTCACAGCCAGGGGTTCGACGTGTTCAGCGCGGTGCCGCACATGACCTTCCCCGGCGGCCCGATGCTGCGCTCCCCCCTGCTGGCCCTCGGCATGCTCTGGTACCGCCTGCGCGAAGTCCTGGGCTGACCCCACTCCTGTAGGAGCGAGCTTGTCGAGGCGTCGAACCGTCGCGATGGTGGCCCAGGCACCGCGGGCCCCCAGACAACCCACTGCGCGGGATGTCAGATTTAACGCGGGATCGGGCACAGCACCAGGAATCGTCCGACATCTTTTTAAGGTTGCCGGTCAGAAACCCGAAGTTTAGCGTGGTGACCTCCTTCAGCGACGGCATCTCATCATGAACGATCTGTGTGAAATACCCACCCGACAGTCAGTGCAACCACGACAAAAAACTCCATCGCGAATAGACTGGCCGGCATCCGATATGGAGGTCTCCATGTGCCCCGAACGACCTACGTTTGATCCTTCGTTCGATAACGAGGAACAGGTGGCCGGCCATGACCGCTGGTTCCGTGCAAAAGTGCAGTCTTCGATAGACGATCCGCGTCCCAATACTCCGCACGATCAGGTAATGGCCGAAGTCCAAGCATTGATTGAGTCCAAGCGTAACAGGAGCGATGCGGATTGAATGGCGGCCCGGAGCTCGGGCTGAATTATTGGAAATACTCGACTACATCAGCGATCACGATATTCAAGCAGCCAACGAGCTGAGCAGAGCCATCGACGCTGCTATCGCAGCACTTTCGCGACACCCCTTCCTGTATCGAACCGGCCGCGTTTCCGGTACTCGGCAAATCGTGGTACATCCCAATTATGTCGTGGTCTACCGCGTAACGGACCAGATAGAAGTCCTGAGCATCCTGCACGCAAGACAGGAATACCCCTGAGTCGGCACCTCGCATTGCGCCTTTCGATTTGCTCAATCGCAAGGCACTTCTATATTGAGGTGGTGCTCTGACTTTCCTGTCTCCCGGCGAGAGCGGCCTATGGCTTCGACCGATCAACTGATCATCTGCGAGCACTGCGACTGCGTGTACCAGAAAGTCACGCTCACCAAACATCAGAAAACACTCTGCGTGCGCTGCGGTGGCGTGCTTCAGCGTTATAACGGGCTGACGGTGCAGCAGCGCCTGGCGCTGACCCTCACCGCACTGATGCTGTGGATCTTCGCCAATTTCTACCCGGTCATGAGCATCAGCCTGCAAGGCCTGAAGAACAGTGCGACGCTGTGGGATTCGGTGCTGGCCCTGAGCCTGGGGCCGATCACCTTCATTGCCCTGGTGGCGGCGATCTCCATGATCATCGCGCCGATATTCCAGTTGGTCCTGCTGATCTGGGTGCTGAGCCATGCCCTGGCCGGCCATCGTTCGCCGGGGTTCAAGTTCTGCATGCGATGGCTGGAAACATTGCGGCCCTGGAGCATGCTGGAAGTCTGTCTGCTGGGGGCCATGGTGGCCGTGATCAAACTGGCCGGGTTTCTCGACGTGCTGCCCGGTATCGGCCTGATCGCCCTGGCCATTCTGAGCCTGATGATGATCCGCATCGCCGGGCGCGATGTGCGCGATCTGTGGGAGCTGCCATGAGCACACCACCCACCGCCGACGAACTCAACCTGTGCCTGTGCCACACCTGCGGCCTGGCCTGTGACATGACCCATGAGCCCCACGAATGCGAGCGCTGCGGCGCGCCGTTGTATCGGCGCAAGACCAATGCGCTGACGCGGACCTGGGCCTATCTGATCACCTCCCTGGTGTTCTACGTCCCGGCCAATCTGCTGCCGGTGATGAACACCAAGATGGTCGGCAACGGTACCGACAGCACCATCATGAGTGGTGTCATCGACTTTTGGTCGCACGGTGCCTGGGACATCGCCCTGATAATTTTCATTGCCAGCATTGCGGTGCCAGGCATCAAGTTCATTGCCCTGGGCATGCTATTGATTACCGTGCAGCGCAACAGTAACTGGGCGCGCAAGGAGCGCTCGCAGTTGTACCGCTTCGTCGAGGTCATCGGCTATTGGTCGATGCTCGATGTGATCGTGGTCGCGCTGGTTGCCTCACTGGTGAAATTCCAGGCCCTGGCCGACATCGAGCCACGCACCGGCATTCTGTTTTTCGGCCTCGTGGTGGTGTTCACCATGCTGGCGGCGATGAGTTTCGACCCCAGGATGATCTGGGACAGTCCAATCAACGAGGAGGTCATGGATGAAGTCGCAAGCCACTGAAGGGCCGCAGGCCCCGGGACCGGCGCCTGTCAAGACCAGGCGTTTCAGCGTTTCGCTGGTGTGGATCGTGCCCATCGTTGCCGTCCTGGTGGGCATTTCCCTGGTGGTGCACAGCATCATGCAGGAAGGCCCCACCATTACCGTGACCTTCAAGACCGGCAGTGGTCTGGTCGCCAACAAGACCGAGGTGAAATACCGCAACGTGGTCATCGGCCATGTATCCGACGTCGAGCTGAGTGACGACCAGAAAAGCGTTAACGCCACCATCCAGTTGGCCAAGCAGGCCGAAAGCTTCACTCGCAAGGATTCGCAATTCTGGGTGGTGCGTCCGCGCATCGGTGCCGGCGGTGTATCCGGCATCGACACGCTGCTTTCCGGTGATTACATCGGCGCCGATATCGGCCAAGACAATACACGAGCCAAACGCTTCATCGGCCTGGAAAACCCGCCGCCCATCACCTATGGCGAACCGGGCAAACGCTTCACATTGCACACCGACGACCTGGGTTCATTGGATATCGGCTCGCCGGTCTACTACCGCAAGATCCCGGTCGGCCAGGTGGTTGCCTACGCGCTGGATACCGACGGCAAGGGCGTTAACATCGAGGTGTTCATTCATTCACCCAATGACGCCTACGTCACTGAAAACACCCGCTTCTGGAATGCCAGCGGCATTGACGTCAATGTTGGCGCCAACGGTTTTGCGGTCAAAACCGAATCCCTTTCTTCGCTGCTGGTGGGTGGCATCGCCTTCCGTGCCCCCGAGTACAGCCCCAATGACGTGGCGGCAGCCGAGGAAAAGTCCTTCGAACTGTTCGAAGACCAGCAGACCGCCCTTGCCCCACCCGCCGGCAAGGCGCAATACCTGGTGCTGCGCTTCGAACAGGCACTGCGCGGACTCAAAGTCGGTGCGCCGGTGGAGTTCCTGGGTGTCGAGTTCGGTCGCGTGGTATCGGTCAATCTGGATTTCGATGCCGAAAAACGCAGCTTCCCGGTCAATGTCGGCATCCTCATCTACCCGCAGCGGCTCGGTCAGGCCCATGTAAAAATGCTCAAGGTGTTGAATCACAACCCTGAGGACGAAGCCGCCGGCATCCGCCTGATCGGCACTTTCATCGACAATGGCCTGCGCGCCCAGGCTCGCAGCGGTAATCTGCTGACCGGGCAGCTGTATATTGCGCTCGACTTCTACCCCAAGGCCGAGAAAGTCGTGTTCGATCCGACCGCCCGCCCCCCTTCCATTCCAACCATCCCCGGCAGCCTCGAGCAGTTGCAGGAAAAACTCGAAGGCATGGTCAACAAGATCAATCAGCTGCCAATCGAGCGGATCGCCGGCAACCTCGACAGCAACCTCGTGGAACTGCGCAAGAGCCTGGTGCAGTTCAATGCCAAGACGCTGCCTGGCGTGTCGACTACTCTGGCCGATGTCAGCAAGACCTTGCAATCGGCAACGTCGACCCTGGCCGAGGACTCGCCGCAACGCGAGCAGTTGGGCCAGACCCTCAACGAACTCGAACGCATGTCGCGCTCGCTGCGAGAGCTATCGGACTACCTGGGCCGACATCCGGAATCGCTGATTCGCGGCCGTCCCGACAACGCCGCGCCATTGGACCTCAAGGCGCCACCGCGCAACTGACCACAGGAGCAACAATCATGGCGTGTTCGCTAAAGGTTACGTTGGTCACTGCGTGTGTGCTGCTGGCGGCTTGCCGCAGCGATCCCATTCAATTCCACACGCTCACGCCTGCACCGCTGGGCGCCACGGCCCGGGGCAATGGCAGCGAAATTCAGATTGAAAGCCTCAACGTGCCGCCACAGGTGGATCGCCCGCAGATTGTCATCCGCCAGGGCAACAGCGGGCTGGCGATCCTCGAAACTGACTGGTGGGCGGCAACCCTGGTGGATGAGTTGCGCAGCGCACTGATCGATCAACTGGCCAACAGCGCTCCCCAACGCAAGGTGTCGGTGCGACTGGAGGTCCAGCGCTTCGATTCGATTCCCGGCCAATATGCGTTGATGGACGTTCGTTGGCGCCTGCGCAGCCCTGGCGACGGTGAGCGCACGACGCTCAACTGCCGCAGCACCTTGCAGACGCCTTCCGGGCCTTCGATCGACGATCTGGTGCTGGCCCAGCAACAAAACGTCAAGCGCCTTGCGGAAGCGATCAGCAAGGCAACTGGCGGTACAAACCTTACCTGCCCTGCTTCCTGAACACGGTCTGCATGGCGGTGACGACTGGAGCCGCTGTGCAGACATGTGTCTAATCCGAGCCGGGTAATACACGTCAAAGACAAACTTTATCAGTCGCTCAATAACGCACTCCCACCGACTTGCGCTGCGCTTTTTTCACATTGGTTTCACCGCTCGACTACCGCGCTGAACTTAGTTTTCCCTAACGACGTTCAGATCGTAGATCTTCATGAAATCCCGACTCCAAACGATACTGTCTTACAGCGTAGCGCTTTGCGTCGCTGTTGCGGTCACTGGTTTTGTCTGGTGGCCGCGCTCCCCCGCCGATCTCGGGCAGGCAGGCTCCAGGAACGCTGGCGAACTGATTCGGCGCTGGCAGGCCGGCGATATTGTCGCGTTGGTTCGTCACACTGAGCGTTGCGACCGTTCAAGCAATCCCTGTTCCGGCCCGGCAGATGGCATAACTGACCTTGGTACCCAAGCGGCAAAGGCGCTGGGGCAAGACTTTGAACAACTTGGCATGGCCCAGGTGGATGTCCTCACCAGCCCGATCACCCGCACCGCGCAAACTTCACATTTCATGTTTGGCAAAGAGGCCATCACCCAGGACTGGCTCGCCTCCTGCGGCAAGGCCTTGCCCAACGAAGTCGTCGCGCACAAACGTACCCACCACAACCTGTTGCTCGTCACCCATAGCGGTTGCATCAGTGACTTCGAAGCACAGACCGGTTTCCCGCATGCGAAAACCAGCGAATACGGCAGTGTGTTATTCGTGCGAGTCGACAGCAACGGGCAACTTCAAGTGCTGGGTCTCGTCAATACCGACGGTTGGCCGGTCGTTTTGAAGAAAACACACGCCTTCAAATAACCTCGCAAAACCAGTCTTCAGCGGTGGCGACCTTTCAAGCTGCCAATCCATAGCTACGCTAACCCTCGATATCTGGCTCGACGCCGCTGACGGTGCTCGATCCTGATCGCGCGAGCATTTGTTTCTCGTGCTGCTAATCTGAATGGAAATCACATTTGTTAACGGTTTTTTTAACGTATTTTTCTCATTGTGCTCACTACATTCCCTGCGACTTAAATATGCAAATCGTTCGCATTAAAGCTTTTTTGCGAAAGGCCTTGCATCACTGGAAAAATAGATCAGGAGTTGCCCGCCCAATGAATTGCAAAGTTCCGTCTTTCCTGAAAAAAGCCCTGCTGGCCACCGCCTTGCTCGGCGCCGGCCATGTCTATGCTGCCGACGCCGATGGCATTGTGGTTTACAACGCCCAGCATGAAAGCCTCACCAAGGCCTGGATCGAGGGTTTTACCAAGGAGACCGGGATCAAGGTCACGGTGCGCAATGGCGATGACACCGAGATGGGCAACCAGATCGTCCAGGAAGGTGCAGCTTCGCCGGCGGATGTGTTCCTCACCGAAAACTCGCCGGCGATGGTGCTGGTCGATAATGCCGGGCTGTTCGCACCGGTGGCGCCGGCCACCCTCGAACAGGTGGATGCCGCCTACCGCCCGGCTCACGGCAAGTGGGTGGGCATCGCCGCGCGCTCCACAGTGTTTGTCTATAACCCGAGCAAATTGACCGAAGCCGACCTCCCGAAATCGCTGATGGACCTGGCCGATCCGAAATGGAAAGGTCGTTGGGCGGCCTCGCCCGCCGGTGCGGACTTCCAGGCCATTGTCGCGGCGGTGCTGGAACTCAAGGGCGAAGCGGCCACGCTGGAATGGCTCAAGGGCATGAAAGCCAACTTTACCGCGTATCGGGGTAACAGTTCGGTGCTCAAGGCAGTGAATGCAGGGCAGATCGACAGCGGCGTGATCTACCACTACTACCGTTTTGGCGATCAGGCCAAGACGGGCGAAAACAGCAAGAATACCGCCCTGCACTACTTCAAGCACAAGGATCCGGGCGCGTTCGTGAGTGTCTCCGGTGGCGGCGTCCTGGCGTCGAGTCAACACAAGGAACAGGCTCAGGCGTTCCTCAAGTGGGTGACCGGCAAGGACGGCCAGGCGATCCTCAAGACCGGGAATTCGTACGAGTACGCCGTTGGCAAGAACGCTGAATCCAACCCAAAACTGGTGCCTTTGCAACAGCTCGACGCGCCGAAGGTCGACGCGTCCAGGCTCGACAGTAAAAAAGCCGTGGAGCTGATGACTCAGGCCGGACTGCTCTGAATTGATGCCTGAAACCCTACCGGCGAGGGTCGCTACACCGATCCCCGCCCCCATGCGCCGCCATTCCCGGGGTTTGTTTGCCGGCCGTGGCGGTGCGTGGGTGATCGGCTTGTCCGTACTGGTGTCCTTGCTGTCTCTGCTGCCCATTGCGTTTGTGCTGGGTGTTTCCTGGCAGACCGGATGGGTCAGACTGGTGGAATTGGTAGTTCGCCCCCGGGTGGGCGAACTGCTGATCAATACCGTATTGCTGGTGGCGATCACCATTCCTCTGTGCATCGCGCTGGGCGTTACGTTGGCGTGGTTGACCGAGCGCAGCAATTTGTCCGGGCGTCGGGTCTGGTCGTTGCTGGCCATTGCGCCGCTCGCCGTACCGGCGTTCGTGCACAGCTACGCGTGGGTCAGCCTGGTACCGCCGATCCATGGGCTGTTTGCCGGCGTGCTGGTGTCGGTCATCGCCTACTTCCCCTTTCTTTACTTGCCGGTGGCCGCAACCCTGCGCCGTCTCGACCCGGCTATTGAGGACGTCGCGCAATCGATGGGGCTCAAGCCCTGGACGGTGTTTTTCCGAGTGGTGGTGCCACAGCTGCGGCTGGCCATCTGCGGTGGCTCGCTGCTGGTAGGCCTGCATCTGCTGGCCGAATACGGCCTGTACGCGATGATCCGCTTCGACACCTTCACCACGGCGATTTTCGACCAGTTCAAATCGACCTTCAACGGTCCTGCCGCCAACATGCTCGCCGGCGTGCTGGCCCTGTGTTGTCTGGCGATGCTGACGGTCGAGTCGGCGGCCCGTGGACATGCACGTTATGCGCGGGTCGGCTCGGGCAGTGCCCGCGAACAGCGACTGGTCCGGCTCAAGCCTGGCCAAACAGTGATGGCCCTGACGCTGTGGGTGCTGACCTGCGCCCTCACGCTCGGCGTCCCGCTGGTGACCTTGGGCAAGTGGCTGCTCGCGGGCGGTGTGCAGGTCTGGCAGATGGCCGAGTTGTTGCCGGCGTTGCAGCAGACACTATTGTTGGGAGCAGCAGGCGCCGCGCTCACGACCCTGGCGGCGATTCCGATCGCCTGGCTTTCGATCCGCTCGCCCGGGCGTTTACAGAGGATGCTTGAAAGCTGCAATTACATCACCAGTTCCCTGCCGGGCATTGTCGTTGCCCTGGCACTGGTGACGGTGACGGTGCATTTCGCCCGGCCGATCTACCAGACGACCCTGACCGTGCTGCTGGCCTACCTGTTGATGTTTCTGCCCCGGGCATTGGTCAGCCTGCGTGCCGGTATCGCACAGGCCCCCATAGAGCTTGAAAACATGGCTCGCAGCCTGGGACGTTCGCCCGCCCGGGCGCTGTGGCTGATCACTTTGCGCCTGGCTGCCCCCGGCGCTGCGGCAGGTGCTGCACTGGTGTTCCTGGCGATCACCAACGAACTGACCGCCACCTTGCTGTTGGCACCCAATGGCACCCGCACGCTGGCCACCGGTTTCTGGGCCCTGACCAGCGAAATCGACTATGCGGCAGCCGCGCCCTACGCGCTGCTGATGATCGTATTGTCATTGCCGTTGACCGGCCTCCTCTACCACCAATCCAAACGCACGGCGGGCCGATGAACGCGCTTGAACTGCATTCGCTCAGTAAATCCTATGGCTCACAGCGCGCGCTGGACGGCGTTAGCCTCTCGGTGCCGACTGGGAGCCGCACTGTTATCGTCGGGCCTTCGGGGTCAGGCAAAACGACGCTGCTGCGCATGATCGCCGGCTTCGAGTTCCCCGATACCGGGCGCCTGCTCCTTAACGGCCAGACGCTGGTGGACGCCACCCACGAAGTCCCGGCTCACCAACGCCAGATCGGTTACGTTCCGCAGGACGGTGCGCTGTTTCCGCACCTGAGCGTGGGCGCGAACATCGGGTTTGGCCTGGCGACCAAAGGCGAGGAAAAACGCGAGCGTATCGCGCAGTTGCTCGACAGCGTGGCGCTGCCCCAGAGCATGGCGGAGCGTTGGCCCCATGAACTGTCCGGCGGGCAGCAGCAACGGGTCGCGTTGGCCCGGGCCCTGGCGCAACAACCCCGGCTGATGTTACTGGATGAGCCTTTCTCCGCGCTTGATACCGGCTTGCGCGCGGCCATGCGCAAAATGGTCGCGCGCTTGCTCGACGATGCGGGCGTAACCACCATTCTGGTCACCCATGACCAGAGCGAAGCCTTGTCGTTTGCCGATCAACTGGCCGTCATGCGCGATGGCCGGCTGGTGCAGTCGGGTCATCCGCTGGACCTGTATCGCTACCCCGACGATGAGCAAACCGCGCATTTTCTGGGGGATGCGGTGGTCATGCCCGCCCGGATCGAAGCCGGCTGGGCCCATTGCGACCTGGGGCGGATCCCGGTCAACAACCATCGTAACAACCACAGTGCCCAGATCATGCTGCGCCCTGAGCAATTGCAAGTGATTGGCGTGGTCTCGAACAACCTGGATGTCGCCGGTTGCCCCGCCGTTGTCACTGACCGCGACTTCAGCGGCAACACCTGCACCCTGACCGTCGAACTCGCCCCCAGCCCGGCCGGTCACTGATGGTGCGCAGCTCCGGGCTGTACGCCCCGCCGACCGGCACCGCGGTACACCTCACCACCATTGGACATGCGCATGTGTTGAGCGGGGCGAGTCCTCCGTGACTCCATTCCTGTAGGAGCAGGCTTGCCCGCGATGAGCCGGAGAGCGCCGCGGAGTGTCAGGTGCCCCGCGTTATCGTTGACCTCCATCGCGAGCAAGCTCGCTCCTACAGTCGAGGTCGGCGCAGGTCATCAATCCAACCGAACTCACCGTTAAAGAGCCGGGTCCACCCTATGACTCTTCAACCTTGATAACGGAGATTTTCCGATGACCGACTATCCAAAACCACCCTTCAAGAAACAGGCCCAACCCGTCCCTGGCTCGCAGAAAAAGATGGATCCGTACCCCGATTGCGGCGAGCAGAGCTACAAAGGCTCCGGCCGCCTGGAGGGCAAGATCGCCCTGATCACCGGCGCCGACAGCGGCATCGGCCGAGCGGTGGCCATTGCTTTCGCCCGTGAAGGCGCGGACGTTGCGATTGCCTACCTTAATGAGCACGAAGATGCGCAGGAAACCGCGCGTTGGGTCGAACAGGCCGGACGACAGAGCCTGCTGCTGCCGGGCGATATCGCGCAAAAAGCCCAGTGCCAGGCGCTGGTGGACAAGACCGTCGAACGGTTCGGCCGCATCGACATCCTGGTTAACAACGCCGCGTTCCAAATGACCCATGAGCGCTTCGAAGACATACCCGACGAGGAATGGGTGATGACCTTCGATGTCAACATCACGGCCATTTTCCGCATTTGCCAAGCCGCGCTGAAACATATGCAGCCGGGCAGTTCGATCATCAACACCAGCTCGGTCAACTCGGACATGCCCAAACCGACGCTGCTGCCTTACGCCACCACCAAGGGCGCAATTGCCAACTTCACCGCCGGGCTGGCGCAGATGCTCGGCGAGAAAAACATCCGGGTCAATTGCGTGGCGCCGGGCCCGATCTGGACGCCTTTGATCGTCTCGACCATGCCGGATGAGGAAGTCGAGAACTTCGGCGGGCAAACCCCACTGGGACGACCGGGCCAACCCGTGGAAGTGGCGCCGATCTATGTGCTGCTGGCGTCGGATGAAGCCAGCTACATCACCGGTCAGCGCTACGGCATTACGGGCGGCAAGCCGATGCTCTAGGTCCGCTGATCCCCTGCAGGAGCGAGCGTGCTCGCGATGAGCGCTTTCAACAGGCTTGCTCCCGCAGGGGCCATCGGTTCACGAGAAAAACGGAACTCCTGCCAAACCCCGCCCCTCAACTGCTTAAGAGCCCATTTGCCGGGCCGTCCGCGCTCAGGAGGTCGTCATGTCCGCACCCCTCGTCAAACTGTTTACCCAGCCAAACTACGCCTGGACCGAAATCCGCCAGGAAGAGGAAGCTCATCCACGTCATTATCTGGCGCATTTGCTACTGCTCGCCCTGATCCCCGCGGTGTGCCTGTTCATCGGCACCACCTACGTCGGGTGGAGCCTGGCGGAGAGTGAAACGGTCAGGCTCAGTAGCAGCAGTGCCCTGCAATTGTGTGCGTTGCTTTACGTCACCATCGTTGCCGGTGTGGCCCTGATGGGCGCGTTTATTCGCTGGATGTCGCGCGCATTCGAGGCGCGCCCGACGTTGAACCAGTGCATTGGATTCGCTGCGTACACCGTGACGCCGTTCTTTATCGCGGGCATCGCCGGTTTGTACCCGAGCCGTTGGCTGGCGATCATCGTGCTCGGCGCCGCGTCGGTGTACTCGACGTTCCTGTTGTTCGTCGGCATGCCCACCTTCATGCATGAACGCAAGGAACAAGGACTGCTCAATGCCGCCTGCGTGTGGGGTGTCGGCCTGCTGGTCCTGGTCACCATCCTGGTGGAAATGATCCTGGTATGGTTCAACGTCCTGCAACCGGAGTATCTACGTGCGACGGTGGGTTGATCGTTGAGCCCGGTAGCATGAACTTCATTTCATGGGTGGCGGTGCTCGGTGCGGTGCTGCTGACATTGGCGCTGACGTCCTCGTATTTGCGCTGGATGCCGGTGACCACCTCGGCAGTGTGCCTGGTACTGGGCATCGCCATCGGTCCGTCCGCACTGGGCCTGTTGCAGTTGGACATGAACGACGCCGCCACCTGGATGGAGCATCTGACAGAAGTCGCAGTGCTGTTTTCGTTGTTTGTCTGCGGCCTCAAACTGCGCAAGCCGTTCAGCCACGTAAACTGGCGCGTTGCCGTCGGCCTCGCTGGCCCCGTGATGGTATTGACGATCGCTTGCGCGTGCCTGGCGCTGCACTATGCGTTGCAACTGCCATGGGGTGTTTCGGTGTTGATCAGCTCGATCCTGGCGCCGACAGATCCAGTGCTCGCTGCGCTGGTACAGGTCAACGATGCACGAGATGACGACAGCGTTCGTTTCGGCCTGTCCGGAGAGGCCGGCCTCAACGATGGCATCGCCTTCCCCTTCGTGATTCTCGGTCTGTTGTTGGTGCGCAATGACGCCGCGCCCGGCTTTTTCGGTGACTGGGTTCTGGGGAGCGTGGTGTGGGCGGTTCCCGCCGGTTTGCTGATCGGTTACGCGATGGGGCGCGGCATTGGTCGTGTGACGCTGAGCTTGCGCATCAAAAACGACGACAGCACCCTTTCGCCCAATGACTATCTGGCCCTGGCCCTGATTGCCCTCGCCTACGTGGCGGCCGAGGCAATCCATGGCTACGGCTTTTTATCAGTGTTCGCTGCCGGCCTGGGCTTGCGCCATGTGGAGGTCAATTCCGCGGGCAACGATGATCTCCCGGCCGAGCATTTGGTCCAGCCAGTGGTCGGCCATCAGAACGTGGAGCCGCAACAGGCGGTGCATGGTGATACCCAGCGCCTGGAGGACGCCCAGGTCGCCGCTGGCATCATGATGGGCGACATGCTCGCGTTCGGCAGCCTGGTGGAGCGTGCCATGGAAGTGTTCCTGGTGACCCTGCTGGGTGTGGTGCTGATCGCACATTGGGACTGGCGCGCTTTGCTGATCGGCGCGGCGCTGTTTTGCCTGATTCGGCCATTGAGTGTCGTCGCCCTGCCCTGGCGCGGTTCGCTCAACGGACATCAACGCCTGTTGATCGGATGGTTTGGCATTCGGGGCATCGGTAGCCTGTATTACCTGTTCTATGCGTTGAACCACGGGCTCGACCCGTCGGTAGCCAAGGTATGCACTGACCTCACCTTGTCGGTTGTTGCCTTGAGCATCCTCATCCATGGTTTCAGTACCCAGCCGGTATTGACCTGGTATGAACGGCGCAAGGACCGGGTTGGTTGATTTGATTTCTGCCCATTTCCGCAGGGACTCATCAAGTTTTCAGATTCATAAACTTGCAATCCTTTTTGTCCGTGCCCGGTCAAAACCTTATATCCCCTTTAAAGCAAGGTGCCGGTCATGATCCAGTATTCAACCCGCGATGAAATCAAGGCTTGCCGGGCGTTTGCCCTGGAACGTAATCAACAGATGTTCGAAGAGGCGCAGGCGTTGAGTCGCGAAGCCTTTGCAATGCTGGAGGGAAGCGATCTGGATGGCGAACTGTTTGACCAATACCTGACACTTCGCAGGAAAGCCGACCTCAAGTTCGCCGAAGCCATCGAACACCTGCGGGTACTGAATGAAAACTTCCCGCCGATTCCAGCAACTCGAAAACGCGAGGTCATCCATCAGCCAGTGACGGCCTGATCATTGGTGCCCCTGGCGACCCCGCACCCTGATGTCGGATAGCGTCGAGGCGATGATTTCCACCAGATTGAGCTGCGTGAACGGCTTGGCGAGCCGCGGCAGCTCCACCGCAGCCCCTTCCAACCGTTCGGCGTAACCGGTGGCGAGGATGACCGGTACATCAGGTCGTAGTGATCGAATCGACTGCGCCAACTGCGCACCATTCATCTGCGGCATGGCCATGTCTGTGATCACCAGATCAATCGCTGTTTCGCTTCCGAATACTTTTAACGCCTGCGCCCCGGATGCTGCGCTGATCACCCGATGCCCCAAGTCCTCGAGCAGCAGGCAGGTGCTGGTCAATACCAGGCTGTCATCGTCCACCACCAGCACGCACAACCGGGAGACGTCCGGTGTCGCTTGATCCTGAATGGCCTTGGCCACTGCCCCCCCAGCGGCCACCGGGATCCACAGCTCAGCCGTAGTGCCCTTGTCCTTGCGGCTTTTGAGAATAAAGCGGCCACCCAATTGTTCGATGTAACCGTGCACCATCGACAACCCCAGGCCCGTGCCTTTACCGACACCCTTGGTGGTGAAAAACGGGTCCGTCGCCAACGCCAGGGTCGCATCATCCATGCCCTCCCCGGTATCACTGATGCTCAGGCAGACAAACTCCCCCGAAAGAGGGGCAAGCCCCGGATGGTCCGCTGCATTGGCCGAAGCCATGCTGATCACGATCTTTCCGCCATGGGGCATGGCGTCACGGGCATTGGTCACCAGGTTGAGGATGGCCAGCTCAAGTTGGTTGACGTCGGCCACGACCGGCTCGGCGTGTGCCGCAAAGCGAGTTTCAAGCAACACTGAAGGGCCGAGGGAACTGCGCAGCAGGCTGGTGATGCCCTCCACCAGCGCGGGGATCTCCACTGATTCGGTCTTGAGTTCCTGACGCCTGGCGAACGCCAGCATGCGTTGGGTCAACGACACGCCGCGCATGGCCCCCTGGGTGGCGTTATCCAGCAAACGCGTGAGCTTGGAGTCACCGTCGACGCGCTTGCGTACGATCTCCAGGTTGCCAAGGATCACGGTCAACAGGTTGTTGAAGTCATGGGCGATACCGCCGCTGAGTTGTCCGATGGCCTGCATCTTCTGCGCCTGGAAAAGCGCTTCCCGAGTTTGTTCGAGCGTTTGCTGGGCGAGTGTTGCTTCGGTGATGTCCCGGGTGATCTTGGCAAAACCGAGCAATGTGCCGGTGTCGCCCCAGATCGGGTCGACCACCACGTGTGCCATGAACCGCGTGCCGTCCTTGCGCACCCGCCACCCCTTGTTCTCGAACCGTCCTGCGTTGACGGCCATGCTCAGGGTGTTTTGCGGCTCGCCGGCATCGCGATCTTCCGGTGTGTAGAACAGCGAGAAGTGTTCGCCGATCACTTCCTGGGGTAAATACCCCTTGATGCGCTGGGCACCCGCGTTCCAGTTGGTCACACGGCCCTGGGGATCGAGCATGTAGATGGCATAGTCGGTGACACTTTGAACCAGCAACCGGAACTGTTGCTCGCTTTGCTTGAGAATTTCTTCGGCCAGCTTGCGCTCGGTCAGGTCGCGGGTGATCTTGGCGAACCCCAGAAGCCGGCCGGAGGGGTCATGGATCGGGTCAATCACTACGTGACACCAGAAACGCGAGCCATCCTTGCGCACCCGCCAGCCCTCACCTTCGAAGCGCCCTTCATGGGTCGCCGTGTCCAGCGCCCGCTGCGGCAACCCCTTCAAACGGTCTTCTTCGGTGTAAAAACGCGAGAAGTGCTCCCCAAGTATCTCGGGCTCGTCATAGCCTTTGAAGCGCCGGGCACCGGCGTTCCAACTGGTGATGATGCCGTCGGGATCAAGCATGTAGATCGCATAGTCGATTACCGCATCGATCAACAGGCGAAAACGCCCGTCCTCAATGACGCTGGCCTTGGATCTATCTTCGTTCATCAAACGCTCACGACAGAATGGTTTGGTTGAAGTATGGAATAAACAGAAAAATTGAAAAGCAGGAAAACGTGTGCTTGAACAGGCAGTGGCAGAGTCAACCCTGTACCACCTTCCCGGAGTCAGCACCCACTGCCCACCAGCGCGGCAGCAACTGTTTGACCTTGCTCTCGCCAAAACGGTCATCGATCAACATCACTACGCCCTGATCTTGTTGAGTACGGATCACCCGCCCCGCCGCCTGAACCACTTTTTGCACACCGGGAAACAGGTAGGTGTAATCGTAGCCGGCACCAAAAATAGCCGCCATACGGTGCTTGAGCTGTTCGTTGACCGGGTTGAGCTGGGCCAGCCCGAGAGTGGCGATAAAAGCACCGATCAATCGCGCGCCGGGCAAATCGATGCCCTCGCCAAATGCTCCGCCCAGCACCGCGAAACCGACGCCCTGACTGTCAGCGGTAAACTGATCGAGGAAGGCTTGGCGCTGCCCTTCGTCCATGCCTCGCGATTGCGACCATACCTTGATGTGGGGATGCGTTTCGGTTAGCAGCTGGGCCACCTGTTGTTGGTAGTCGAAGCTGCTGAAAAACGCCAGGTAGTTTCCTGGTCGTTCCACGAACTGCCGGGCGATCAGGTCCACGATCGGCGCCAGGGACGATTGTCGATGCACGTAGCGCGTGGAAATCTGGTTGACGATATGGACTTGCAGCTGGTCGGCATGAAATGGCGACTCGACGTCGATCCACACTGTATTGGCCGGCATGCCCAACAGATCCGCGTAGTAATGCCTGGGGCTCAAGGTCGCGGAAAACAACACGGTGCTGCGTGCCGCCGTCAGCCGTGGTCGGATGAAGCCGGCAGGCACCACGTTGCGCAGGCACAGTTGTGACAGCGGCCGTTTGCGGTCAAGGTCGCGCTTGCTGATGTCGAACAGGTACTGCTCGTCGAACAGCTCAGCCACGCGGCAGAACTGCAGCAGGTCGAAATAGAAGTTCTGCAAGGCGCTGTCCAGGCCCTGCGGGTGATCATTGAGATAGTCGCCGATGCTCGCGCCGCAGGAAAACAAGGCCTGGAGCAGTTTTTCCGGTGGTTTATCGTAAGCCTGATACGCCGCCAGTTGAGGGCTATGCAGGGCGTTCCACTCGCGATTGACCCGTTGCAGGGACTTCTTCAACGGTTCGGGTGCAGTCTTGCGCACGCCGTTGAGCGTCGACTGGTCAAGGCTGGCGCTGTACATCTGCCGCCCACGCTCCACCAGATTGTGCGCTTCGTCCACCAACGCGGCGACTCTCCACTGATTGGCCTGGGCCAGCCCGAACAGCAGCGCAGTGAAATCGAAGTAATAGTTGTAGTCGGCAATCACCACGTCCGCCCAGCGCGCCATTTCCTGGCTCAGGTAGTAAGGACAGACGTTGTGGTCCAACGCCACCTCGCGCAAGGCTCGCTGGTCCAGCAGGCGCAATTCGCTGGCCGCCTGGCGCGCGGCCGGCAAACGGTCGTAAAAGCCCTGCGCCAAGGGGCAGGATTCGCCGTGGCAAGCCTTGTCCGGGTGCTCGCAGGCCTTGTCTCGAGCGATCATCTCCAGAACACGCAGCGATGGCCGGGTGCAACCGTCCAGAATGACCTGCGCCGCATCGAGCGCCAGTTTGCGCCCCGGGGTTTTCGCCGTCAGGAAGAACACCTTGTCCAACTGCTGTGGCGCCAGCGCCTTGAGCATGGGGAACAGGGTGCCGACGGTCTTGCCGATACCGGTCGGCGCCTGGGCCATCAGGCACTGGCCGGTGCTGACAGCCTTGAATACCGATTCCGCCAAATGCCGTTGCCCCGGACGAAACCCTGCGTGCGGAAATGCCATTTGCTGCGCGGCAGCATTGCGCGCCTGACGATGGGCCATTTCCTGCTCGGCCCAATGCAGGAATAAACGGCAGTGATGCTCGAAGAACTGCTTGAGTTCCTCGGCGCTGAATGCCTCGACCAGGCAGGTTTCCTTCTCGCTGGCGATGTCGAAGTACACCAGCGCCACATTGATCTGCGCCAACGCCAGCTTCTGGCACATCAGCCAGCCGTACACCTTGGCCTGGGCCCAATGCAGTTGCCGATGGTTGGCGGGTTGCTTGCTCAGGTCGCCGCGATAGGTTTTGACTTCCTCCAGGCAGTGCTGCGCCGGGTCGTAACCGTCCGCCCTGCCCCTGACCTTCAACGTCTGGTACTGGCCTTCCAGTGCAACTTCGTTCTGGTACCCATCACTGCGCCGGGAGGCCACCGTACGATGGCCGATGATACCTTCCAGGGCGGTCGGCGAAGGCGTGAAACGCAGGTCGAGGTCACCGACCTTGGCGGTGAACTCACATAGCGCCCGCACGGCGATGCTGTAGCTCAAGCGCTCTGCTCCGCCCATTGCACATAGCAGACGGCAATGGGCATCTGGTGTTCATGGCAGAATTCCAGCCAGCGCAACTGGTTGTCCTGAAGGCGATCACCGGGACCTTTGACTTCGATCATGCGGTAGGTCTTGTCCTGGGGCCAGAACTGGATCAGGTCCGGCATGCCGGCGCGGTTGGCCTTGATATCGACCAATAACCGGTTGAACCAGTGCCGCAAGTGCTCGGCCGGCAGGCATTCAAGCGCCTGATCGAGCAGGTCGTCGCTGAGCGCGCCCCAGAACTCAAAGGGTGACTGCACGTTCCACTTGGTCGCGTAACGTTCGCGGATCGTCTGTCGATAGCGCCCGTCGTCAAGTTCAGCCAGGCAGGAATGGAACAGGTCCGCCCGCCGCGCATGGAAATCTTCATGGTGCAGATCCACGGGCCCACGCTGGAACGGATGGAAAAACGCCCCCGGCAGTGGCGCGAAAATCGCGGGCCAGCACAGTAAGCCGAACAGCGAGTTGATCAGGCTGTTTTCCACGTAGTGCACCGGCGCCGAATCCTGGGCCAGATGCGCCTGAACGTAAAACTCCACCGACAGCTCGGGATCGGTCCTGGGCAATTGCAGGTCCAGGCGCAGCATTTGCCTGGGTGACGGGCGTTTGTTCGGTGGCCCGCCCAGCTTGCGGCGCAACCTGGGCAAAACGCGCAGCAATTGCTGTTGTTCGGCGGCGCTTTGCGGAGACTGTTGGGCAAGCATCGCCAGGTCCATTGCCAACGCGTACTCGCCGCAACGCTCCAGCACCCGGATCATCCGCCCCCGCGCGCCGGGCCACGCACATTCGCGGTAGATGGCCAACGCGTTGGCGAAGTCCGCCATGCGCTCGCAATGCTGGGCAATCTGGAATAACAGCTTGGCGCGACGCTTGTCCAGCCAGGGGTTGTTCAAGATAAGGCCATTGATCTGCTCGACGACGGTCGTCACCGGCTCGCCGGCCTCGAAATCCTGCTGGCACTGGTGCAGGAACAGGCAGGCATCCACGTCTTCACGACTGCGCAGGCCACGGGATTCAGCGCAAAACTCGACCTTTTCATAGGTGAAGATGCCGAGGTCGGCCAACACGAATTCGGACCAATCCTGATAAAGATTGCCGAAAAACATCAGGCGCAGTCGGTCGCACAGGTCCATGATGGTCAGGCTGAACAAACGGTCATTCAATGGCGCGCACCACTGGTCGAACGCCAGGGGTTCAGGAAACTGTTCGCTCAAGATCGCCAACCAATCGCTCTTCCTGCCTTTGGGCGGTTCGAGGGCATTGGCGAAACACTGGACGATTTCCGCCTTCAGCAACACATCGAACAGGGTGGCGAGCGTCACCGGTGCTCGACCGTCGATCCAGCCCAGGGCCAGCAATGGCTCGGCAGCGGCAGTAATGTCGCCAATCTCGAGATAATGCAGTTTGCTTTCCCGGAAATGTGCCCCCTTGCGCATCACCATCCGTACCAGCAACGCCTGGGAAAGCCGGGGCAGTCGGTTGAAATCACCAATGAACGCCCGCTCCTCGACACTCAACACTTCGGCATAGCGCTGATCAAGCCAATCAAGCACTTGCAGGAAGTTGTTCAGGTAATAGAACGGGTCATCGAGGGGGTGGGTGGTCACGGGAAAACAGGGCCATGGCTGCAAGTACTGGTTATGCGTACAGATACCAGCAACCGCGTGCTCGTTGCAATTGGAAAAGGATCAATGGCGCAGGCTTTATGGATTTTTTAGTGATTTGGCGAACTTTCCGGCTCTGTGCAGTACCAACCGCGATAGAGGTGCAAGTTGCCGTCATTTATTGAAGAGGTGGTTATGAACATCAAGAGTCTGGGTTTGCCCCTGGCGGTCGCAACGTTCCTGGCATTGGCCGGTTGCTCGACGCCGACGGTGGTGACGCTGCAAAACGGTACTCAGTATCTGACGGAGGACATGCCCGACACCGACACCGCGGACGGTTTCTACGAGTTCGAAGACATTTCAGGAACCAAAGTGCGCGTCAGGGCGGATGAGGTAGCGACCGTTCGTAAAGAGGACTGAGCCCGCCCGACAACGTTCAATAGGAGCACGCCATGCGCCTTGAAGGTTCCTGCCACTGCGGCGCGGTTTCATTCAGCCTGAGCTGCGTCCATCCCTATCCGTATCAGCGCTGCTATTGCTCGATCTGTCGCAAGACCCAGGGTGGTGGCGGCTATGCGATCAACCTTGGAGGCGACGCCACCAGCCTCAAAGTGCGCGGGCGCAAGCATATTGCGATCTACCATGCTCGGCTCAAGGATGAGGGCGCCCAGCGCGCCCATAGCAGTTCGGCCGAGCGGCACTTCTGCAGTTTGTGCGGCAGTGGCCTATGGCTGTTCAGCCCCGAATGGCCGGAGCTGATTCACCCCTTCGCCTCGGCCATCGACACGGCGCTGCCTGTTCCGCCAGAACACACGCACTTGATGCTCGGCTCGAAAGCATCCTGGGTCGAAGTCGAGGTTAAACCCAAGGACCAACAATTCGAGGCCTACCCGCAAGAATCCATAGCCCAGTGGCATGAACGCCTGAATTTGAGCCGTTGAAAGGATGGCTCATGCCCCATCGCGAACAGGATGCTCGCAATGGGGCTCGACAACTACAACCGTTTAATTGCAATAACACCCCCGCAAAACATTGACACCATTCCCCCTTATATAAACTTGCAACGAACAACTGAGCTCATTATTGTCCGCACTGCAATGGCATTTAGTTGTGAAACTTAATAACTTACAAGCACCAAGGAATGGTCATGAAAAAAGAATACTTATTTATACTCTTCGCCATATTGGTACTGGCAACGCCCCTTCACGCCAAAGACCTCGGCGAAGGCTTGGCCAATGAGTCGGGCGCCGTACTGCTGAAGAACAACGATGACCGCTATACACACTGGAACGGCGTGGGCAAAATGTTCCTGAATGAAGCGCCCGCCTGCACCGCGAGCTTGCTGGACACCCGTGACGAAGCCAACCTCGCGACGGGACCGGCGTACTTGCTGACCGCTGCGCATTGCATACCGGGCGTCAGTGGCCCGCCACCTTCAGGTAACTATAAAGAGTCGGTAAAATTCAACTACTTCAACGACACTTACAACACCTCTGAAAGTTACGCGATCAAGGCTGCCGTATGGCAGGACTATGGCAATAGCGATATCGCTCTTTATGAACTTGAAGTTCCACTGTCTACTTTGATTGCCGACGGAATAACCCCATTACGCCTTGCTTCACAATGGTCTCGAGCGTCCACGGATGTACTGATCGTGAACGCACCGGAACACCTGCCCGATTCAGGACTGCGTCTGGCGGCCTGCGCCCAGCAGTTCACGTCGGCGGACCTCGTGGAAGGCGACCGTGCCTATGTCGGCGCATTGAAAAACCGCTGCAAACAGGTGCTGCCGGGGTCGTCCGGAAGCCCCATCTTCGACCGCCAAAGTGGCCAGATACTTGCCGTCGTATCGACGAGTACCGGTGGCGCGCCCATTGAGAATCAATGCGCCAGTGATGCTCCGTGTGAGGCTCGCGATGGCAAAATCGAGTGGTTCGCCGATACCCACTACGGCCACCCGGCCGACTATCTGGCCGGCTGCTTCAAAAAGGGTGTGTTCACCGACGTCAACAACGCCTGTACCGCTGCCCCAAGGTTCCCGATGGCGAACCTTGAGTATCTCCCCACCCGACACATCACACTGCCCCGGCGGGCCAACAGTCCCGCCCCGGTGATCAACACGGAGTTCTCAGTGAGCACGCCGTACTATCGCTACAAGACCACCCGAAATGCGGCAGACTGCCGATCGCCTCGCCGTTACAGCGACGTGATCAGTGCAGACAACGTGGTCCTCGACGCACCTATCACGAGGGAACCGGGCATGCACTACTTGTGCGTGATCGGTGTGGAGTCTGCCGATCAACAACCGGATGGCAATTTGATGAAAAGTGTCTGGATCAGCCCGACGCAAGCGTTGGAAAGAAAACCCACCGCAAAGCCCTGACCTGACCAGGTTTCGTGCCGGTCAGTTAATGGCCGGCACACCACTGTGGAAACGGAATTCCACATCCGGTGACTCGATGAGCGCCTGTTCGGCAGCCCGCACACGCTCGATCACCTGAGCAATGTCCTTCGCGTCCCCGTATTGGTAGGCCAGTTTCAGGTAACCCTGGAAATGCCGGGCTTCACTTTTCAGCAGGCCGAAGTAGAACTTGCCCAGTTCTTCGTCCAGATGCGGCACCAGCGCCTCGAAACGCTCGCAACTGCGGGCCTCGATGAACGCCCCCACCACCAGGGTATCCACCAGTTTGACCGGCTCATGGCTGCGCACCACTTTGCGCAGCCCGGAGGCGTAACGCCCCGCAGATAGCTGGCGCAATCCGATTTTGCGCTTTTTCATCAGGCGCATGACCTGTTCGTGGTGCACCAACTCTTCCCTGGCCAGCCGCGACATCATGTTGATAAGGTCAACGTGGGAATGGTACTTGGCGATCAGGCTCAATGCCGTGCTGGCAGCCTTGAATTCGCAGTTCTTGTGGTCAATCAGCAGCGTTTCCTGATCGGCCAGCGCGGCCTGGACCCAGCCATCGGGGGTGCGGCAGCCTAGGAACTCGTGAATTTCGGGAAGGATCATGGGGCTCACGGACATAAAGGGTTCAATCGAAGGGCGCCGATTATACCGGCCCATCGCCAGACCACCAGCCGCGACCGTTGATATGCATCAAGTCCCCGATGCGCGACCAACAACTATAGTTGTGCAACGTTGTGCTTTTTACTTTCTGGAGAGGCCGATCATGCAAGCCATTCGCAGCATTCTGGTGATCATCGAACCCGAACACGCGGAAAGCCTGGCGCTTAAACGCGCCAAGTTGATTGCCGGCGTGACCCAGGCTCACCTGCACCTGCTGGTCTGCGACCGCAAGCACGACCATAGCGCCATGCTGAGTGTGCTCAAGACCGCGTTGCTGGCGGACGGCTACAGCGTCACCACCGAACAGGCGTGGAACGAAAGCTTGCAGGACACCATTATTGATGTGCAGCAAGCCGAAGGCTGTGGGCTGGTGATCAAGCAACACTTCCCCGACAGCCCGTTGAAAAAAGCACTGCTGACCCCTGCAGACTGGAAATTGCTGCGCGCTTGCCCGACCCCGGTGCTGTTGGTGAAAACCTCGAAACCCTGGACCGGCGGTGTCATCCTGGCAGCGATCGACGTGGGCAATCTCGATGGTGAGCACCGCACGCTGCACGCCACTATCGTCGATCACGGGTTTGACATCGCCAGCCTCGCCAAGGCCCACCTGCATGTTATCAGCGCACACCCCTCCCCCATGCTGTCGGCCGCAGACCCGTCGATGCAGCTCAGCCAGACCATTGAGGCGCGCTATCGCGAACAGTGCAAGGCATTCCAGGCTGAGTTCGATATCGATGATGAGCATCTGCACATCGAGGAAGGCCCAGCGGATGTGCTGATTCCGTTCATGGCACACAAACTTCAGGCATCGGTAACGGTGATAGGCACGGTGGCGAGGTCGGGGTTATCCGGTGCACTGATCGGCAACACCGCTGAAGTAGTGCTCGACGCGGTGGAAAGTGATGTGCTGGTGCTCAAACCGGATACGGTGATGGACCATCTGGAGGAAATGGTCGCGCAGCATTGAAATCATACATGTCGCCCTGCCCCTGTAGGAGCGAGCTTGTCGAGGCGTCGAACCGTCGCGATGGTAGCTTAGACACCCCAGGCCTCCAGGCAGCCCGCGTCATCGTTAACGACCTTCGCGAGCAAGCTCGCTCCTACAGGGATGTGACCTCCATTGTGGGAGCGAGCTTTTCAGCCGCCAAACGCATCCTTCAAGAACCCGGGCGCAATGTAACGCTGGTAATGCGCCTCGGAGAGCAGGAAAAACTCCCGATCAATGGCATCACGCAACTCCGGCAGATTCCAGTCGCGGAATTCCGGCAGCAGCACCATCCCGTAGGCCTCAAGGTTGGTGATCACCCGCGCGCCACGTGCAATCAACTGGTACGCCCAGCAATATTCCGACTGATGTGGCATCGAAGCGAATCTTTCGTTGTTCCAGCTGCTGGCGCAGGCGTTCCTTGTCAAAAACCTCGAGCTTGGCGGCCATCACCAGGGACAGCAGTTGCTCCAGTCGTAACCAGACCGCACGTTTTTCCTCCTCGTTGTAACCATTCCAATTGATCACTTCGTGGTGGAAGCGCTTGCAGCCGCGGCACACCAGATCTCCGTAAACAGTGGAGCAAAGGCCGACGCAGGGGGTCTTGATGGTTTGATTGGGCATAGGTCAACAAGCATGGGGCAGCAGGACAGGCGGGCATGTTAGCCCTTTGTCTAACATTCATCACCCCTCAAAGTTCAGGGTCGAACTTACCTTTAATTTTTTTTTGCCGTAGAATCAGCCTGCCTTTTTAGGCGCCAATGTCCGTAAGAAGCTGTTTTCAAAGCGTCACGAGCACAGTCGTTCCTTCAGAGCGGTGTTGGCGAAGGGTTTTTCCAGCGGGGAAAAGCCCAACGCCAACCCTCATCAGCTCCCGTTCTGCAGGCGTAAAACTTTGAAAGCAGCTTCTGTAAGGAATTGCCGGTAATTCTGGCCAAGTGGCTCACAACGCCATGCAGCGCATGAGTACGGCAATTTCGGGATGAGCGTCCCGGACACCCATTTGGGACCACTGATGAGGGTAATAACTGTGCTTGAAGCCTACCGCAAACATATCGAAGAGCGCGCAGCACTGGGTATCGTTCCCCAGCCGCTTAACGCCGAACAAACTGCAGGCCTGGTCGAGCTGCTGAAAAATCCCCCGGCTGGCGAAGAAGCTTTCCTCGTTGACCTGATCACCAATCGCGTTCCGCCAGGAGTGGACGAAGCAGCCTATGTAAAGGCCGGCTTCCTGTCTGCCGTTGCCAAGGGCGAAGCGAAATCCCCTCTGATCGACAAAAAGCGCGCTGTTGAACTGCTCGGCACCATGCAAGGCGGCTACAACATCGTGACCCTCGTCGCCCTGCTGGACGACGCTGAGCTGGCACCCGTGGCCGCCCAGGAACTCAAGCACACCCTGCTGATGTTCGATGCCTTCCACGACGTGGCTGAAAAAGCCAAGAACGGCAACGTTCACGCCAAGGCCGTACTGCAATCCTGGGCTGACGGCGAGTGGTTCATCAAGCGCCCGACCCTGGCCGACAAGATCAGCCTGCGTGTGTTCAAGGTTACCGGCGAGACCAACACCGACGACCTGTCCCCTGCTCCTGATGCCTGGTCCCGCCCGGACATCCCGCTGCACGCCCTGGCGATGCTGAAAATGGCTCGCGACGGTATCGTGCCTGACGTCCAGGGCGTCACCGGCCCGATGAAGCAGATCGAAGAAATGCGCAACGGTGAATTCCCTGTTGCCTATGTAGGTGACGTGGTCGGTACCGGTTCCTCGCGTAAATCGGCGACCAACTCGGTCCTGTGGTTCTTCGGCGACGACATCCCGTACGTACCGAACAAGCGTGGCGGCGGTTTCTGCTTCGGCAGCAAGATCGCTCCGATCTTCTACAACACCATGGAAGATGCTGGCGCCCTGCCTATTGAATTCGACGTTTCCAACATGAACATGGGCGACGTGATCGACCTGTATCCGCATGCTGGCAAAGTCTGCAAACACGGCACCGACGAAGTCCTGGCCACCTTCGAAATGAAGACCCCGGTCCTGCTGGACGAAGTTCGTGCTGGCGGTCGTATTCCTCTGATCATCGGCCGCGGCCTGACCGAGAAGGCACGTGCCGAACTGGGTCTGCCACCGTTCGATCTGTTCAAGAAGCCTGAAGCACCCGCTGAAAGCACCAAGGGTTTCACCCTGGCGCAGAAAATGGTCGGCAAGGCTTGCGGCGTAGCCGGTGTGCGTCCTGGCACCTACTGCGAACCGAAGATGACCACCGTGGGCTCCCAGGACACCACCGGTCCAATGACCCGTGATGAACTGAAAGACCTGGCGTGCCTGGGCTTCTCCGCTGACCTGGTGATGCAGTCCTTCTGCCACACCGCGGCTTATCCAAAGCCGATCGACGTGACCACCCACCACACCCTGCCTGACTTCATCATGACCCGCGGCGGCGTTTCCCTGCGTCCGGGCGACGGCATCATCCACTCGTGGTTGAACCGCATGCTGCTGCCAGACACTGTTGGTACCGGTGGCGACTCGCACACCCGTTTCCCAATGGGCATCTCGTTCCCGGCCGGTTCCGGTCTGGTCGCGTTCGCCGCAGCCACTGGCGTCATGCCGCTGGACATGCCGGAATCGATCCTGGTGCGTTTCAAAGGCAAGATGCAACCGGGCGTCACCCTGCGCGACCTCGTGCACGCCATTCCTTACTTCGCCATCCAGTCGGGCCTCCTGACCGTTGAGAAGAAAGGCAAGAAGAACGCCTTCTCCGGCCGCATCCTGGAAATCGAAGGCCTGGACAACCTGAGCATCGAGCAAGCTTTCGAGCTGTCCGACGCCTCGGCCGAACGTTCGGCTGCCGGTTGCACCATCAAGCTGTCCAAAGAGTCGATCACCGAGTACCTGCAATCGAACATCACCCTGCTGCGCTGGATGATCGGCGAAGGCTACGGTGACGTGCGCACCCTGGAACGTCGCGCTCAAGCGATGGAAGCCTGGATTGCCAACCCTGAGTTGATGGTTGCCGATGCTGACGCCGAATACGCCGAAGTCATCGAAATCGACCTGGCCGACATCAAGGAGCCTGTGCTCTGCGCGCCGAACGACCCGGACGACGCTCGTCTGCTCTCCAGCGTTGCTGGCGAGAAGATCGACGAAGTGTTCATCGGTTCGTGCATGACCAACATTGGTCACTTCCGCGCTGCCGGTAAACTGCTGGATCAGGTCAAGGGTCAGCTGCCAACCCGTCTGTGGCTGTCGCCGCCGACCAAGATGGACGCTCACCAACTGACCGAAGAAGGCTACTACGGCATCTACGGCAAGGCTGGCGCGCGCATGGAAATGCCGGGCTGCTCGCTGTGCATGGGTAACCAGGCACGTGTCGAGCCGAACTCGACCGTTGTGTCGACTTCGACCCGTAACTTCCCGAACCGTCTGGGTGACGGCGCGAACGTCTACCTGGCTTCGGCTGAACTGGCGTCCGTGGCTTCCATCCTGGGTCGCCTGCCGACCGTCGAGGAGTACATGGAATACGCTGGCAAGATCGACAGCATGGCGGCCGATGTCTACCGCTACCTGTCCTTCGACCAGATTGCCGAGTTCCGTGAAGCTGCTGCGAACGCCAACATCCCGGTCGTTCAAGCCTAACGCTGCAACGCAATGAAAAGCGCCGCCCATCGTGAGATGAGCGGCGTTTTTTTTATGCCTTGCGAAACATCAATGCATGAAACCTTCCATGAAACCGGCGACGCTACTGGCGAGCCTGCGCCGCCAAGGCGCGGTAGCCGGATTGGCGAGGACCTGGTCTTCGTGGACGAAGCTGCGGATGATTGCGTTGTAACCGAGCCAGCGGCAGGGTTCCGGCTCCCAGGCTCTGAGAGACCCCAGCCCGCCTTGAGGGATGACCCAGGGCTGGTGCACCAGCTCGCTGTCGCGCTGCAGGATCAGATCGGCCAGGGTGCGCCCGCCCAGGTTGCTGGCCCCCACACCTTCACCGCCGTAACCACCCGACAAGGCAATGCCGCTGGCGTGATCACACAACATGTGCGGCTGGAATCGCCGGGACATGCCCAGGTTGCCGCCCCAGCCGTGGGTGATGCGCACGTTTTTGAGTTGCGGGAACAACTCGCCGAACAGGTAGCGACGCAGCTCGACTTCATGACGGGTCAAATCGAAGTTCTCCCGCAGCCTGCCGGCAAACTGATAGCCGCCGCGCGCACCGAACACCAGGCGGTTGTCCGCCGTGCGCTGGCCGTAAGTGACCTGACGACTGCTTTCGCCGAACGCCTGTCCGCGGCTCAGACCTATTTCGTCCCACGTCGCGGCAGGCAAGGGTTCGGTGGCGACGATCAGGCTCTGCACCGGCAACTGATAACGCCCCAGGCCCGGCAAGGTCGCGGCATACCCCTCCACTGCCGGCACGACCCACCGAGTACGCACAGAGGATTTCGCCGTGCGCAGGCTGCCCGATTGCCAATGGGTGACCGGGCTGTTCTCGTAAATCCTGACGCCCATCCGCTCAACGGTACGCGCCAGGCCACGTACCAGTTTCGCCGGGTGAATGGTGGCGACGTGCGGTGCAAAGATGCCGCCATAGGGCTTGGCGATCCGGATCTGTTGTGCAAGTTGCTCTGGGGTAAGCCAGCGATACTCACGTTCGCTCAAGCCTTGCAGGTAAAGCTTGTCCAGATAATCGCGCAGGCTGGCTTCCTGTTCGGGATAGCGTGCGGCGCAGTACAGCGCCCCGCCCTTGCGGTAATCACAGTCAATGCGTTCACGTTCGAGCACGATTTCCACTTCATCGGCGATGCCGTGCAGCAACTCGTAGGAAGCACGGCGCTGCTCCGCAGGCAGATTGGCCAGCAAGCGGTCTTCACCAAGAATATTGCCCATCAGCCAGCCGCCGTTGCGCCCGGACGCGCCAAAACCGGCGGTCTGCGCTTCGACAATGGCGATATTCAGGCCAGGCGCCTGCCGCTTGAGGTAATAGGCCGTCCACAGGCCGGTGTAGCCAGCACCAATGATGGCAACGTCGACATCCAGGTCTCGTTCCAGTGCCGGGCGCGCCAGCAGCGGCTCGTCGAGCTGATCCATCCACAAACTGATAGTGCGCCACGCCGGCATGCCAACCCCACCACTCGAACTTTAGATGGCGTTGATCCTAGTGCGTAGGCTCAGGGACTGTCTTGCGCGCGTGCACGCAAGGAAATTTGTTTGACGTACGCCTTGGGCGACAGGCCGGTGTGCTGGCGAAAACAACTGTAGAACGCCGATAACGAGTTGAACCCCGCGGCGAACGCAAGATCGTCGATGCGTAGCGGTGGCGTGGCGATGTCCAGTGCAGCCAGCAGATGGTGCAGGCGTGCCTGATTGACGTATCGGTAGAAGCTCAGGCCCAGCACCTGGTTCATCAGATAGGAGATCTGATTGCGGCTATAGCCACACTCCTTCGCCACCCGTTGCAGATCGAGTTCAGGGTCGAGATAGGGTTGCTGGCGCTCGAAATAGTGTTGCAGGTCTTCGGCCATGAAGCTCAACTGGCGTGCCGACAAACCCAGTCGACTGGCAGCCGGTCTTGGTGTGGCGTTCGATTGCCCGCAAGCTTGCTCGCGAACCAGCGACGCGTACTCGTTGACCCGCCAGATGAGCCCGTCGCGCACGGTAATTGCCTCGCTGGCCCGAAATGACACCAGCCCATCGCCGCCACGCAGGGTAATTCGATACTGGATAAACGCCGTGTCGCCGTCCAGACGGATCCGGTCCGTATGCTCCAGCGCCTCGTCCGGGTCGCGCGGCATGCTGCTGCGAACGTATTCGCGCAACTCATCAAGACCCATCACGCGGTTCTGGAAGAAGTCGTTGTAGAGCACATCCGGGTGATAAAGCGCCATGACCCCGTCCAGATCCCTGTGTTTCCAGCGCAGGTGATACCGCATGACCGTCTCGCTCGTGGCCTGGGTTTGCAGCGGACCATCATCTTCGGCGGGCATTGCGGGTCTCTACGGGAAAACAGCGAGCTTGCCGAAATTAGCCGGCGGCTTCAACGGGGATTCAGTAATGGCGTTTCGCCCAAGCACCCACACTGCTGTGACCTGGGTCAAAAAAAACTGAACCAATCGCCAAACGGCCTGAAAATTCCATATTCCTTTCACATCCAGATGCTACTTTTAACGAGTCACCGGTTGAGCCAATGAAGGCTCTTCCCTCCTGCACATGAGCTAAAGGAAGCGCTCGAACATGAAGGTGGGCAACATATGAATAAAGGGTTCAGCAAGGTCACTTTTCCAAACGCCTGCCAGTTGATGCGCTGGCATTTTCATCCCATGGGTTTCGAGGCGAGCATGGACGCCCCAGGCAGTATGGTCGCCCGTCTGTTTGACCGTGCCAGTGGCGAGACCATGATTGCCATCGCCGGTATTCCGTGCGCAACGGTCATGAATGCCGCAGATGTGGAACGAATAATCGAAGCGGTGGAGGATGAGCTTGAGTCGTTCATCCCACCGGTCGCGCTCAGGAGCTATGCCTGAGACTGTCCCCCTGTAGGAGCGAGCTCGTCGAGGCGTCGAACCGTCGCGATGGTAGTCCAGACAACGCTGTCATCCTGACGCCCCTCGTCATCGTGGACGCCCATCGCGACGGTTCGACGCCTCGACAAGCTCGCTCCTACAGGGGGCTTCAACCGGCGCTGCCTTTGCGCTGGTCCGCAAAAAACGGCTTGCCCTTTCCGATCCGGTCCGAAGCCTTGGGCATATTCGCCACCTGTGCATCCTGCCCATCGACATACCAGTAGCAATGACTCACCGCCCGCGTGATTCCCACATATGCCAAACGCAGGATTTCGTCTTTCTGGGCGTTATCGTAGGCCTCATTGTCGTTTGGCTTGCCCAGGCCGGCCATGCGGTAAACCTGATTTTTGTAAGGGGAGCTGGTCAGGTGCTGACAATCACCCAACAGGAAAACAGCGTCAGCCTGCAGCCCTTTGGCACTGTGGTAGGTCAGTTGCTTCAACCTTCGAGATTCGTACGGCAAGCTAGAATCTGCATTAAGTACCGGTTGAATATACTGCTCTATCAATGACTTATCGCTGCTTTTTCGATAAAGCATCAAGATTGAATCGCCCTGCTTGTAATGCTCCATCAATCTCAAGGCCATGGCTTGGTCATCACGATCCAACACATTGACGGGCCACAGGGATTTAGCTTCCCCGGCTGCCCTGGCCTTCTTGCCCGCGATAGCCGGTGCCGCGCGGACGATGTACTCGGCGGCGTCGATGATGTGTTGGTGGCTGCGATAGTTATCGCTGAGCATGACCCTGGTGGTGCTCGGCGACGCAAATTCCTTGTTGAACTCCATAAAGTAACTGGGTGAGCTGCCCCGCCACCCATAAATGGACTGCCAGTCATCGCCCACGCAGAGCAGCGAGGAGCGCTGGGCACCACGGCCCACGTGCATCGCCGGCCCACGGCTGCGGATTTCGGCAAGGCTGGCGCGAATCCAGGAAACGATCTGCGGCGATACGTCCTGGAACTCGTCGATCATCAGGTGCGACAACGGTCGCAGCAGCTCATCACTGAGCAGCTTCTGGTTTTCCGGAGAATGTTCGCTGAAGAGCGCAAACATGCGGTTATAGGTCATCACTGGCGGTTTCTGATCCAGCAGATGATCTTCCAGTGCCCGCCGGTACAGGCTCAGGGCCTCAAAGAAAAAACGGTCCGGATCGTCCTTGGCGAAACTCATCTGGGCGACGGCGCTCGGCACGTCCAGGCCCAGGTTTTCGATAAACCCGGCTGCGGTGACAAAACAGTCGAGCAGTGGCGCCGAACCCAGCTCGCCCTTGACCTTGTAATCGAACCCCGGCCCGGCGCTGGCATCGCCAGCCAGGGACGCCAGGACTCGCTTGGACGACTCATAACTATCTAGCCATATCAATGGCTTACGGCAGAAAGCTTGAAATAGGGTGCGCTTCACTGCCCACTCTGCACGGACGCTGAGCTTGGCATTCGGGCGGCTGACCTGGGGGTTCTCCCGAGGGTCGAAGCCCAGCACCACCCAGGCATCCAGGCTGGGAATGTAGCCGTGACAGTGAAACGTTGAGCCATTGATATCGAATGTCTGCCGGTTAGGTTCGATGCCCTTGATGGGCCAGGCACCCGCGGCAAACCACAGGTCTTCGACAAAATCGCACAGCTCTTCATCACGCTTGGCCGCAAGTTCGGTCACCGCGACGCGCTTCTGCACGTCCGGGTGATCGCGCTCAAGCTCCTTGAGCTGCAGGGCGTGGCGGGACAACGGCTTGATCAGTTCGCGAAAGCGTTCGTCACGGCCATGCAACTGGTGATAACAGGCGTTGAGCAACTGGCGCTGGGCGTCGTTGATGCGCAGATCGAACGGATTGCTGTCGGCTTCCTCATCCCCACTGTGCGGGCGATGACTGATGTTTTCGAACGCTTGCAGGCGCTCGAAACCCGGCAGGCTGCGCACCATTGGCAGAATCCGCGAGTGGAAGGTTCGCACCAGGTCCCGCGCCTCTTTCAGGCTCAGCCTCTGCCCCCAGAGGGCAAACAGCTCGATCAGTTTGTTGATGAAGTCCTTGCGGGACTCCCGGGTAAAGGTCACTACCGTCATCGAATCCAGCTCGAAGCCCAGATAGTGGGTCAGCAACACGATGCGCAGCGCCAGGGTCGTCGACTTGCCGGCGCCGGCACCGGCGATGACCGATGTAGAAGGCGTTTCGCTGAAGATCATCTTCCACTGCGCGGCGCTGGGTTGGGCATAAGCAGGCAGCAACCGCGCCACGTCGGCCTTCATGCGCTTTTTCAACTCGGCATTCAGAGGCAGGCGCCAATCGTCGAACAGGTTGTCATCGACGTTGGGGGCACGATGTTCGGTCGAGCGAGAATCGCGAATCAGCAAGACCTGGCGACCTTCCTCCAGGCCTTCGAGCTTGCCTTCCTTAAAGCCGTAGTCGACACCCGCACTGTGCCCGCTGCGAAACCCGTCGGCCTGGCCATGCAACCAGGAGGCCCGGTGCTGCGCACGCAAGCGCGTCAGGCCATGCCCAAAGAAACGGGCGGCCAATCGCTTGAGCAAAGGCATTTCAGCAAGGGGGCGAAGTTCAGGCGGAAGATCGGAGGTGTGTTGCGGCACGCGCTGGCTCCAGAGTGTAAGGCAGTGAGGTCTATGGTGTCTGCATTTGCCTTTCAGTTCTAGTGAAATGCTTACAGGTCATTGGCTTATGCGATGAACTGAAGGTTGGATGAGAATGTTTCGAGGTCCAATTGCATCAGTCGATTCGATGGTAATGCTGCACTTTTTACGCTTTTTCTCGATGAGTGCCTGTTGGATGATGCTCGCCATCAATATCCAATTCAGGAGACGATCATGCTCGAACTCAGACCCTTCAAGTCCCTGGGCGGCGCCCACCACGGCTGGTTGGATGCGCACCACCACTTTTCGTTCGCCGAGTACTATGACCCCAATCGCATGAACTGGGGCAACCTGCGCGTCTGGAATGATGACGTGATTGCAGCCGGTACCGGGTTCCCGACCCATCCGCACCGGGACATGGAAATCATCACGTATGTTCGTGAAGGCGCGATTTCCCACCAGGACAACCTGGGCAACAAGGGCCGCACTGAAGCAGGTGACGTTCAGGTCATGAGCGCCGGGACCGGGATCGCCCACAGCGAGTACAACCTGGAAAGCACCGACACCAAGATCTTCCAGATCTGGATCATTCCCAATGAATCGGGACTGGCACCTTCATGGGGCGCGAAACCCTTCCCCAAAGGAGACCGCGAAGGCTTCGTCACCCTGGCCAGCGGCAAATCCGGCGATGACCAGAGCTTGCGGATTCGTGCAGATGCGCGGTTGGTGGCGGCAAACCTGAAGGCCGGTGAGTCTGCCGAATATCAATTGGACAGCGGCCGACGTGCTTACCTGGTTCCTGCCACAGGTGTCATTGAAGTCAACGGCTTACGCGCTGAAGCTCGAGACGGCGTCGCAGTGGCCGATGAGCAGGTGTTGTGGGTGACGGCGATCGAAGACAGTGAGATCGTGTTGGTTGATTTGGCCTGAACCTGCGGTTGCATCGGAGACTGTAGGAGCGGGCTTGCCCGCGATGGTCGTTAACGATAACGCTGGGTGTCTGAATGCCCGCAGTGCCTGGGCTGCCATCGCGAGCAAGCTCGCTCCTACACGTTGATCGCCGTCTTCTGTAGGAGCGAGCATGCTCGCGATGGTCGTTAACGGTAACGCTGGGTGTCTGAATGCCCGCGGTGCCTGGGCTACCATCGCGAGCGTGCTCGCTCCTACAGGTATGTGGGGATTGGGTTATTTCGTGGAAATCGCCCCATCCACCAGCGTCTGCGCTTCAGCCACCAACTGCTTGAGGTGCTCGTCGCTGACAAAGCTCTCGGCATAGATCTTGTAGATGTCCTCAGTGCCCGACGGACGCGCCGCAAACCAGCCGTTCTCGGTCATCACCTTCAGGCCGCCAATGGCTTGGTCGTTGCCCGGGGCATGGCTGAGGATACTCTGGATCGGTTCGCCCGCCAGTTCGGTCGAGGTGACCTGCTCCGGCGACAGTTTGCTCAACAGCGCTTTCTGCTGCGGGTTGGCCTTGGCATCGACGCGCACGGAGAACGGCTCACCCAGCTCGTCGGTCAATGCACGATAGGCCTGGCTCGGGTCGCGACCGGTACGAGCAGTCATTTCCGCCGCCAACAATGCCGGAATCAGACCGTCCTTGTCGGTACTCCACACGCCGCCGTCCTTGCGCAGGAACGAGGCCCCAGCACTTTCCTCACCGCCAAAGCCCAGCGAGCCGTCAAACAGCCCGTCGGCAAACCACTTGAAGCCGACCGGCACTTCATACAGGCGACGACCGAGGCGCTTGGCAACCCGATCGATCAAACCGCTGCTGACCACCGTCTTGCCCACGGCTGCATCGGCGCGCCATTGCGGGCGATTCTGGAACAGGTAGTCGATGGATACAGCCAGGTAGTTGTTTGGCGCAAGCAGACCGCCTGAGGGCGTCACGATGCCATGGCGGTCGTGATCCGGATCACAGGCGAACGCCACGTCGAAGCGCTCCTTGAGACCGATCAGGCCCTGCATGGCGTGGCTGGACGAGGGGTCCATGCGGATCTGGCCGTCCCAATCCACGGTCATGAAGCGGAAGGTCGAATCGACTTCCTTGTTCACCACTTCAAGGTCCAGCTTGTAGTGCTCGGCAATCGCCGACCAGTAGCGAACCCCTGCTCCGCCCAGCGGATCGACGCCCAGACGCAGCTTCGCATCGCGAATGGCATCGAAGTCGATTACGTTGATCAGGTCGGCGACGTAGGTATTGAGGTAATCGTGACGATGGGTGGTGCTGGCCTTCAGCGCCTGCTCGTAGCTGATCCGCTTGACGCCGGCGAGCTTGTTTCCCAGCAGTTCGTTGGCCTTGGCTTCGATCCACTTGGTGACATGGGTATCGGCCGGACCACCATTGGTTGGGTTGTATTTGTAGCCACCGCTTTGCGGCGGGTTGTGCGACGGCGTGATGACGATGCCATCCGCCAGCCCTGAAGTGCGGCCACGGTTGTAGCAAAGAATGGCGTGGGACACCGCCGGGGTCGGGGTGTATTCGTCACCCTCGGCGATCATCACCGTGACGCCGTTGGCGGCCAGCACCTCAAGCGCCGTGGCGCCGGCAGGCGTCGACAGCGCATGGGTATCGATACCGACGAACAGCGGACCATCGATGCCCTGGGCTTCGCGATACAGGCAGATCGCCTGGCTGATCGCCAGAACGTGCCATTCGTTGAAACTCAGATCGAACGAGCTGCCCCGGTGTCCGGACGTGCCAAACGCCACGCGCTGGGTCGAGACGCTGGCATCGGGCTGGCCGGTGTAATAGGCCGTGACCAGTCGCGGGATGTCGACCAACAGTTGTGCCGGTGCCGGTTTGCCCGCAAAAGGACTGAGTGTCATGCAAAACCTCTGGAATAGAGTGGTTCAGGGATGGATCGCAGTTTACTGGCAGTTTGACCGCAACGCGATGGGATCGATCCACGGGCCCGCAACGATGTTTTGCATCCTGCTCAGTCGACGGACTCCAGCCGCAGTGCATCCCCCAACAAACTCAGCGCGGCCACCACATCGTGATCACCGTCGTAGGCATGGCTCAGGCGCAAATGCTGCGAATGCAGGCCCTGCAGGCTGAACAACTCTCCGGGCGCAATCACCACGTGATGCTTGAGCAGGCGCTGGAATACCCCGCGCATATCGACCTGGCGCAGGGAACGCGCCCAGATGGTCGCCCCGCCCTGAGGCTCGACCACCTGCAGGGCGTCGCCCAGACGCTCCTGCAACAGCTGCGTCATTTGCACTTTTCGCTCCCTGAGCAACCTTCGCAGCACCTGAAGGTGCTGGTCGATCCGGCCATTGCCGTACAAGCGGGCTATCGCCTTCTGCCGGATCGGCGACAAACGAAAAGCGCGCAACAGGAAATGCCGCTGTAATTGCTCACTCAGGTGCCGCGACAATAGATAACCGTAAGGGGCCTCGGGGCCGATGATTTTTTCGAACGTGGAGAACACGATCAGCCGTTCAGGGTCGAGCAGATCGCGAAACCGGGTGCTGCCCGGCTCGAATTCGAGCTCGCCGCAACAGTCGTTCTCCAAGACCCAGCAACTCTTTTGCGCCAGCAATTGCGCGACAGCCTGTCGGTTATCGTCAGGCGCCAGGCTGCCGCGTGGCACGTTCAAACCTGAGGACAGCATCACCAGTTGCACTCGACGGGTTTCCAGCAACCCTTCGAGCTGCGCCGTATCCAGACTGCCGTTGGCCTGGACCGGCCACTCGATCACCTGGACACCGGCTTCCTGCAGCAGGCGAAGAATGGTCCAGTCGCAGGGCGCTTCAACCACCACGGCGGCATCCTTGAGGTTCAGTACCGCAATCAGGATTTCCAGGACACCGCGCAGGTCCGCACCGATGTACACGTCATCGGCATGCCAGCAGCGCACGGGCGATGTGGTGTAGCGCGCAGCCAGTGCGGTACGCAGTTCAAGTTCACCGCAAGGCTGCGCCGGTGGTTGCGGCAGGCGCGGGTACTGGCGCAGCAACTCGCGCTCAAGCAACAACAATGGGCTGTCGAGCGGTTGCAGCAGCGCCGGCTCATCGGCGCTGAAGACCATCATGCCCGGACGTCGGGCGCTGACGTACACGGTTTCGAGCAGATCGCCGTCGGCACCCGGCATACTCAGCGATGACACCGGCATCGCGTAATACCCCGACTTGGCCACCGAATAGACCCGCCCTTCCTTCTCCAGCAGCGAATACGCGTACTGGATGGTGGAGATCGAGACACTCAAACGATTGGCCAGTTGGCGCAACGAAGGTAAACGCACGTTGGTATCGTTGCCCGGATCGTTGATCAGGTGGGTCAGGTATCGGTACACCGCCTGATAGGCAAAATCGGTCTCGCGGGGTCCTTTCAACGTCCCGCTGACCATTCACCCGCCACCGCTGCCTCATGATCGGCGGCAAATCCGTCGAAGTCATCGAAAATGCTGTCTCTGAGCCCGCTCTCGACAGCAGGCACCGGCCCCATGCGATACAGCCTGCTGATCAGGTTGACCGGTAGACCGCTGACATCGACCATCCATTGCGCGATCTGCTCCGATACGGGACTGCCCTGCATCGCCCGGTGCAAGTCAGGCATGGCCACCAGCATGCCCGGGTGGCACTGGCGCAGGAACCGCTCAAGCCCGGCGCCGCTGTCGACGAAAGGAGCGAAGAGCAGGCACACCAACTGCGCCTCGCTCAACCCGAGACTCTTCTGCGCCTCCTCGCCAGCCAGGGCGCGCTGATCCGACACCCTCGCGGGATTGCCGAACACTTCAACCGCCTGCTCGCACAGGCGTTCAGGCAGACGCTTGCGGCGCATCATCACCAAGGCGCGCTGCAGGTAACCGGCGACACCCGACTCGTAACTGCCGCCATGCACGAAAGAGGCTTGCAGCCCGCGAATATGGGCGGAAATCATCGGACCGACGTAATCGTTCTCGCGCAGCTGCGCCGTGAGTTCGTCAGGCTGGAATCCGAGGAATTCAGTGAGCAGCGGCCAGCGCTCCTCTCGATTGCTGACCAGCATGTCGTGAATATCGATAAAGGTGGAGCGACGACAGGCTTCGAACTGTTCGGCCGGACGCCATGGTGCCTGGTCCTGTGCGCCATGCAGCGCCCGGTAGAGGTCGCTGCCCAGCTCATCGAGAACCGAATAAAGCTCCTCGAACCCCGTCCCCGCAAGACGCGGCGCTTTGAGCCCAGCCTTGCCCGCCGCTCGCTTCAGACCGTCGAGGAACCGTTTCTGCTGGCGCGGCGTCTCGCTGCAAACGAACGCATCAACCCCCCGATTCCAACGCGCCACCTGCCCATAGAACTCGCCCGTGGCCAGGTAGCCGTCATCCCAGAGGTCCAGCGGCCCTCCCAGGGTCCGGCGATGGCCGACCATCAGCAGATTAAGACGATTGGCTTCACGGCCGGCGTCAGAAACGGGAGCCGGCTGGGTAAAGGGCAAGATCTGGCGGTGGTCGGCCGTCACCACCTCCACCCGCGGGTCATCGTAGAAAAACAAGGCGCTATTGCACCGGTGGAGGTTGTCCTGCGCCAACGCACTCACGCCGCTCCTGCGCAATGAAGCCACGCGCAACTGGAATGTCGCGGGAGCCCGGCCGGCAATGCTCAACTGCGCTGCCCGCAGCAGTGCCAAGGTGTAGCAACTGTCCCGGGACCCGGACTGAACGGCCAGCACCTTGTAATCACCAATGTGTTCCATGCCACCGGCGGTGACGACCAAACGCTGGATCAACAGCTGCAGTGCCGTGCGTTCCGCTCGGGAAAAGAAACTCAGCAAACGTTGCAGCATTTGCTGATAGACATAGTTCATTGCCTGATCATGAATAAGGGTCATCTTTATTTACCTGATGCTCGTAAGTTCAGTAATGCACAAACAACGAAAAGCAGTGAGCAAACAGATTGTCTGCCACCAATGAAGTGCTGGATGTCACTCAAATGCTAACACCTTAGCCCTGAGTCATTATTTTGAGGAACGGGACCGAATCCCATTGTCGGCAACGTCTGACAGACCGCAAACGCTTGTGATAGAGCGGTCATCAGAATACTTGAAAGATCCTAGGAAATGTCTTACAGCGACCCACAGGCATTTAGCACAGGAAATAAAGAAAGAAGTCGCACTTGCTGATTTGGCAGTTGCGCAATGTTCGACGTTTTGTCGGAAATGTATTAACGAAGTGCGATGAAAAGTATCAACCCGATACACAGACATGACTCTTTCCTTGAGATGAAAGTAATCATTCAATTATCGGGGCTTAAAAGACGATTAGAAGATACAGATCAAGGGCAAAAACCAGTTCAGTTGCTGAGCCGGCCGCACCTGCAAATGGCCGGAAGTCAGGTGCAGGCAAAAAAAATCCCGTGCGAGCACGGGATTTTTCGGGGTGGTCAGGCCGTTTCGACCTGAAGGGCGACCCGTTCGCGACATGGGCATTCGTCCATGTAGCGGTGCGCCTCGACAAACTCGGTAAACGGGAAGACCCGGGTCTTGAGCGGCAGCAGCACACGATCGGCGGTCAACTGGTTGATATCGCGCAACGCCCGTTGCAGCGCGGCCTGGTCCTGGACGATGCCCAGTTCCGGCTTGCCGGTGAAGTTGCCGATGCAGTGCACGAAAAACTGAATGTTCTTCTGGAACGCTGCACATGCCGGAAACGGTGTCTGATTACCGCCCTGCAAACCATACAACACCAGGCTGCCACGCGGTGCCAGCACATCGCCGAGCATCGACATCTGCGGACCACCAAGACCATCGAAGACCACGTCCACGCCGCGATTGTCGGTAATCTTGTTGATCTGCATCAGCAGGTCCTGTTCTTCGGTGACGATGACTTTCTCGGCACCCAGGGACAGCAGGTATTCACGCTCTTGCGCCTGTTTGGTGGCTGCAATCACCCGTATGCCGAGCGCCTTGCCCAGTTGTACGAACGACGGACCTGCGCAGTGACTGGCATCTGTCACCAGGGCGAACTGCCCGGGCTTGACCCGTGCCAGGTCGCTATACGCAAAGTAGGCGACCAGCAACGGCGTGTAATGCACCGCCGCCTCGATCGGGCTGAGCACGTCCGGATAACGGGTCAGTGCGGTGCGCGGCAGCACAATCTGCTCGCCATACACGGGGTAGTCGTTAGGGCTTTCAGCCGGGAAGCTGGCGACCTTGTCACCCACCGCCAGGTCATCGACCCCCTCGCCGACTGCCGTCACGACACCCGACATTTCATGGCCGAGGCCCGAAGGCAGACGTGCATGGGAGGACGCCAGGTTCTGACGCCAGAGTATGTCGTACCAGCTGATGCCGATCGCTTCGACGCGCACCTGCACTTCGCCCGGCGCAGGGAGAGCCGCCGCATGCTCTTCGCATTTGAGCACCTCGGCTGGACCAAACTTGTGAAAACGGATCGTGCGGGACATCGCAAACCTCGCCAAATGAACCTCTAATGCCATGAACTCTATCCGGGCTTTGGCCCCAAGACCATCAGTGGCTATTAATAGTCGACATGCCTGTCATTAATTCCGCAACGGCGGCGACTTCGTCAATTGTCGTAAGAAATGGACACGTTATTCGCAGGAAAACTCAATTACTCGGTGCAGAGTAGCAGCCTTTCCCCTTAATATTCATGCCGGCCATTGTTCTCATATGGCTGCTCTCGTCAAGCTTGATGACTCTGCCAGGACTCCAGATGAATCGTAATGACCTGCGTCGTGTCGACCTGAACCTGTTAATCGTATTCGAAACACTGATGCACGAACGCAGCGTGACCCGCGCTGCGGAGAAGCTGTTTTTGGGCCAGCCGGCCATCAGTGCGGCACTTTCCCGCCTGCGCGGACTGTTCGATGACCCGCTGTTCGTGCGCACCGGCCGTAGCATGGAGCCGTCGGCCCGGGCGGTGGAAATCTTCGCCCTGCTCTCCCCAGCCTTGGACTCGATTTCCACGGCAGTCAGCCGGGCGTCGGAGTTCGACCCGGCCACCAGCACCACGGTGTTCCGTATCGGCCTGTCGGACGATGTCGAATTCGCCTTGCTGCCGATGCTGCTCAAACGTCTGCGCGCCGAATCCCCTGGCATCGTGCTGGTGATTCGCCGTGTGAACTACATTCTGATGCCAAGCCTGCTCGCCTCCGGTGAAATCTCCATCGGCGTCAGCTACACCACCGACCTGCCGGCCAACGCCAAGCGCAAAGTGCTGCGGCGCAGCATGCCCAAACTGCTGCGCGCCGACAGCGTGCCGGGCCCCTTAAGCCTGGACGACTTCTGCGCCCGCCCCCACGCACTGGTGTCGTTCGCCGGGGACCTCAGCGGCTTCATCGATGAAGAACTGGAAAAACTCGATCGCAAACGCCATGTGGTGCTGGCCGTGCCGCAGTTCAACGGATTGGGAACGTTGCTCACCGGCACGGACATCGTCGCGACAGTCCCCGACTACACGGCAGAAGCGTTGACCGCCGCCGGCGGTTTGCGGGCTGAAGACCCGCCGCTGCCAACCCGCAGCTTTGAGCTGCACATGGCCTGGCGGGGTTCGCAGGATAATGATCCTGGGGAGAGATGGTTGCGGTCGCGGATTCAGATGTTTTTTGGGGATCCGGATAGCCTCTAAGAGGCGTCGAGCTGGCTATTCATTTGATCCTTTTGGCCATTCCACAAACAACAAGCGTGCGCATGCAGTTCGGGCTAGTCGGCAGCTCGGCGAAGAACGGCTCAGTAGGACACAGTTCGTCAGATTCAAATCCCAAGCCATGTGCTCGTAGGCGAAATGGCAAAATATGCGCAACGGTATCAAGCGCTGATCCTCGCTGCACTGCAAGCGAGCAGCCATCAGGTCGCCCGCATTTTTTGAACTCCCTCGCCGCTGCAAGGCTCGTTAGAAAGTAAACCCGTCAGCAAACCGGACCGGCCATGACGACCCAAGCCTTGCACGAGCCCGCCAGCGCGTCGGCACAGAGCCGGCTCTACAGCACCGACATCCCCGCCCGCCTCGATCGTCTGCCGTGGACGCGTTTTCACACCTTGCTGGTCTTCGCGCTCGGCATCACCTGGCTGCTCGATGGTCTGGAAGTAACTCTGGCGGGTTCGGTGTCCGGAGCGCTCAAGGCCAGCCCGGCGTTGGCGATGAGCAATACCGACATTGGCCTGGCAGGCGCCATGTACATTGCGGGCGCGGTGTTCGGCGCCTTGTTCTTCGGCTGGCTGACCGACCGACTGGGTCGGCGCAAGCTGTTCTTTATCACGCTGTTCCTGTACATCGGCGCAACGGCGGCCACGGCGTTTTCCTGGAGCTTCGCCAGTTTCCTGCTGTTTCGTTTCCTCACCGGCGCCGGCATCGGTGGTGAATACACGGCGATCAACTCGACGATCCAGGAATTCACCCCGGCGCGTTATCGCGGCTGGGTCGACCTGACGATCAATGGTACGTTCTGGCTCGGAGCGGCGCTGGGCGCGATGGGTGCGGTGGTCCTGCTCGACCCGCAGGTCGCAGGGGGCGAACTGGGCTGGCGCCTGTGCTTTGGCATTGGCGCGGTGCTCGGCCTGGTCATCCTGCTGATGCGGTGGTGGATACCGGAAAGCCCGCGCTGGCTGATGATCCACAATCGGCCGGACGAAGCCGAGCGCATCGTAGCCGACATAGAACGCCACTATCACCAGCGCGGCATTGAAATACCGCCCTCGCAAACCCCGCCCCTGCGCTTGCGGGCGCGCAATCACACGCCGCTGCGAGAGGTATTTCACAGCCTGTTCGCGGAGCACCGGCAGCGCGCGCTGGTGGGGCTGACGTTGTTGACTGCCCAGGCGTTCTTCTACAACGCGATCTTCTTTACGTACGCGCTGGTACTGACTGATTTTTACGGTGTGCCCTCAGCCACCGTCGGCTGGTACGTACTGCCGTTTGCCCTTGGCAACTTCTGCGGGCCGCTGCTGTTGGGTCGACTGTTCGACATCGTCGGGCGGCGCATCATGATCAGCTCGACGTACTTGATTTCCGGGGTGTTGCTAAGCATTAGCGGTTATCTGTTCCAACAAGAGCTGATCGATGTCACCCAGCAGACGATCGCATGGATGGCCATTTTCTTCTTTGCGTCGGCGGCGGCCAGCTCGGCCTATCTGACCGTCGCCGAAACATTTCCACTGGAAATCCGCGCCTTGGCCATCGCTGTGTTTTACGCGTTTGGCACAGGGCTTGGCGGCTTGATCGGTCCCACATTATTTGGCGTGCTGATCGAAACCGGCGAACGGCTCAATGTGTTTTATGGGTATTTGCTGGGAGCGTTGTTGATGGCGATTGCCGGGGTGGTCCAGGCCATTTGGGGCGTGGCCGCGGAACGGCAGCCGCTCGAGCAGGTGGCCCGGCCGTTGTCACAGGTAGAGGATCAACCCTCGAACCTGTAGGAGCAAGCTTGCTCGCGATAGGTTCAAGACCATCGCGAGTCAACTCGCTCCTACAGTAGCTGTTCAACCGCCAGCCGTGCCAGCTCGGCATCCTGCTCGGCCTTCACGCCCGACACGCCAACCGCACCGATACAATGGCCGTCGTGCCAGATCGCAATCCCGCCCTCCAGCATGCCCTGCAGATTCGGTGCACTGAGGAACGCCGCACGTCCGCCATTGATCATGTCTTCATAGACCTTGCTGTCGCGCCGACCCAGCGCGGCGGTGCGGGCCTTTTCGGTGGCGATGTAGCCGGAGATGGGGGCGGCGCCGTCCAGGCGCAGCAGGCCCAGCGGATGTCCGCCATCGTCGACGACGGCAATCGCCACCGCCCAGTTGCGCTCGTTGGCCAGCTGCTTTGCGGTGGTCAACAGGAGTGAAATCTCTGATTCACTGAGTATGGCCTTGGTTTGCATATTGCCTCCTCCTTAATTAAAAACGACACGACTGAGCAATCAGGCGTGTCGCTGGAACTATGGGGTCATTCGCCGTAGATGTCGAAATCGAAGTACTTCTGACGAATCCTGTCGTAGGTGCCATCGGCACGAATTGCCGCCAGGGCCTGGTTGAAGCGACCCGCCAGCGGATCGTTCTTGCGCACGGCAATGCCAATGCCGGTGCCGAAGAACTGCTCATCAGTGTAGTTCGGGCCGACGAACTCATAGTCCTGCCCTTCCGGACGTTTCAGCAGACTTTCATCGATCACCACCGAGCTCGCCATGGTTGCGTCGAGTCGACCGCCCAGCAGGTCGAGGAAGATTTCATTCTGTGAACCGTAACGCACCACTTCGGCGCCGGCCGGGGCGAATTTTTCAGTCACGTACCGATCGAAGTTGGTCGCACGTTGAACGCCAATGCGTTTGCCTTTGAGCTGGGCCGGGATGTCGGTGATGCCGCTGCCTTTCTTGAACACCAAGCGCGCCGGGATGCGGTAGTAACGATTGCTGAAATCCACCGACTTCAGGCGCTCCGGGGTCATGGACATTGATGAAATCACCGCGTCGACCTTTTTCACCTTGAGCGCGGGAATCAGACCGTCGAACTCCTGCTCCTTCCATTCGCACTGGACTTTCATTTCAGCGCACAAGGCCTGGCCGATGTCATAGTCGAAACCGATGATCTGGTTATCCGGGGTCTTCGAGGCGAACGGCGGATAGGCCGCCTCGATGCCCAGGCGCAGCGGTTGCTCCGCCGCGTGCAGGTTGGCACTCAAGGCCAGCAAAGAGATCAGGCCAGCCTTCAATACAGCGTTTTTTACGTTCATACATGGCTCCAGATGCGATGTTGTTTCTGTCGGGCGCTCCGCATGGGAAGGCGTCCGTTATGGCAGCGGCAATGTGAACAGGCAGAGATGGTGGCTCTATCGGCCACCTGCTCTTGCGTTGTGCCAGCGTGCCCGGCACAACGGCAACACTCAAACAGCGGCGGTAACGATCAACTCCAATAGGATCTGTGGGTCATCGAACGACACCTGCGCAGTGGCCCGCGCCGGCGTTTGCGCGGCGTCGACCCAGGCGCTCCAGGTTTCATTCATGCCGGCGAAGTCGGCGGTCATGTCTTTCATCCAGATCTGCACGCTAAGCAGGCGGCTCTTGTCGCTGCCGGACAGTTCCAGCAATTCGTCGACCCGTTGCAGCACCTGCCGGGTCTGGCCACGGATGTCCTGGCTGCAATCGGCGGCGACAATGCCGCTCAACCAGGCCACGCCGTTGTGCACGACACTGCGGCTCAGGCGTGGGTTGCTTTCGATGCGTCGGATAAGGCTCATACAGGCTCCTGGGTCAAAGGTTCTTCGTTGGCGAGTTGGGAAAGGGTGATGGGTTTGAGGGGTGATCTGATGCGGTAGTAGCCGACTTCTGCTGCGGGCACCTGGCGTTGTTCGGCAATGATTTGCGTCACGCTCAAGCCACACTGGCGACCCTGGCAAGGTCCCATGCCACAGCGACCGAACGCCTTGGTCTGATTCGGCCCCAGGCATCCAAGCTCGACAAACTGACGAATCGAACCGGCGGTGACTTCCTCGCACCGACAGACGATGACCTCATCGGCGGGCACACGGTTTTGCAGCAACGGGCGGTACAAGGCGTCGATCAGTGGCCTTGCCGCACGCTGGCGAGCCAAGGCCTTGCGGTAAGGCGCGGCGAGGTCTCGTGCTTGATGCGCGTTGATCGCTCCCACACGGGCGGCCACCGCCAGCGCGGTGAGGCGGCCTTCGAGTCGTGCCACTTGAGCGCCGCCAATCGCCCCACCGTCGCCGGCAATGAAGACCCCCGCCAGGCTGGTTTCACCCTCCTTGTCGCGACGGGCGATCCAGCACAGTTGCTGCTCGCTCCAATCGTGCTCCAGGCGCAGCGACCAACTGATCTGGGTGTTGGGGACCACCCCCTGGTGCAGCAAAACCAGGGACGCCGGCAGGGTCCAACTGCGACTACCACATTCAAAGCTCAATGCCTGGGCGTGTTCCTGGCCCTCGACGCGAAAATTCCGTGCATTGCGAAAATGCCTGACACCGGCACGCTTTAATGTGGCGAGCAGTTGCAGCCCCTTCAGCAAATCCCGCCAGCCAGGCAAGGCTGAGGGAACCTCGCGCCAGGCGCGTACCAGGTCGCCGGTGCCGCTGGTGTCGACCAGCGCCTCAATCGCCACGCCGGCACGCAGGTATTGCACCGCCAGCAGGTACAACAACGGTCCGCAACCGGCCAGCACCACAGGGCCTTGGGGCACCAGCGCGGCATTTTTCAGCAGGATCTGCCCGGCGCCAGCGGTCATCACCCCGGGCAAAGTCCAACCGGGAATCGGCATCGGACGCTCGAATGCACCGGTCGCGATCAGCACGTGCCGCCCCTGAAGGATTTGCGCACGGCCTTCGATCAGGAAATGCACCTGCCGCTCTGGGGTCACTTGCCAGATTGCGGCGCCGCTCAGGAAGCGCGCACCGCATTGCAGAAACTCTGCAACCAGTTGCGCACCCGCCTCATAGTCGCTACCCAGCACTCGACGCTGGTGAGCATCCGCCTGCTGGACATTGCGATAGATCTGCCCGCCCGCACTGCCCTGCTCGTCCAGCACCACCACCGAAAGCCCACGCACCGTGGCTTCAACAGCCGCGCTCATGCCTGCCGGGCCGGCGCCGATCACGATGAGGTCAACCGTTTGCTCATTCATCCGCCATCTCCTGGTCACCCGCCAGCAAGTCACGTGCTCCGCGCTGCCGGTGCACACGCATACCGGCGCGCACCGGCAGCAGACACGCCTGGCAATTGGCCTGCCCGTCAACCTCGACCAGGCACTCGAAACACACGCCCATCATGCAAAACGGCGCACCGGAGCGGCCATTGACCGCGCTTTCACGGGTACGAGTCACGCCGCTGGCGAGCAACGCCGCGGCGAGGGACACGCCGGCAGGCACCGCCAATGACGCACCTTCAAACTCGATTCGTACGGTGTTTTCTGCAGGGCTTAACGCGCGGAACAAAGGTTCAACCGGCATGGCGCACCTCGGGACTGAAACGCTCAAGGCTGAAAGCCGAAACCGCCGGATCGTCCCGTTCACCGTCAATCCACGGTGCGAGGCGCAAGGCGTGCATTGCCGCCAGAGTCACACCGCTGTGGCAACTGACAACGACCGCACCCGGGCACGTCCGGGAGGCTTCATAAATGGGATAACCGTCCTGGCTCATCACTCGCAGCGCGCCCCAGGCCCGCACCAATCGCACTTGCCCCAACCGGGGGAAGCAGCGCACCGCGCGCGCGGCGATGGTCGCCATCACCTGGCTGCCCGTGCCGTCATCCAGACCGGCCGACTCATGGGAGTCACCCAACTGCACGGTACCTTCGTCGGTCTGGCGCACATAGGTGGTGGGGTAATGCAGGAAGGGTTTAAGGCGTTCGGTGACCAGGATTTGTCCGCGATTGGGACTCACCGGAATATCCATGCCCAGTTGCGCGCCAAGTTCACGATTGCCAAGGCCCGCAGCCAGCACCACGCGCCCGGCATACCAGCGTTGCCCGGCGGCCGCCAGTTCAAAACCGCCAGCACACTGGGCGATGCCGCTGACTCGATGGCCATTGATGATGTTCACCCCGCGCACCCGGCAGGCGGTATACAGCGACCGCAGCAGCTTCAACGGATTGATGTGGCCGTCCATGGGCGAATAACACGCACCCACCACGGTCGGCCCGACGCCCGGTAAACGGGCGCGCAGTTGCTCGGCGTCCAACAGCTCAAACGGATAATCGCCGTGCATGGCCTCGCGCAACCACAGTAGACGACGGCTCTCCTCGGCCATTTCTTCATCACTCAGGCACAACTGAAAGCCGCCTGGCTGGCGCAGATGAAGGTCGATGCCCGTGTCGGCCTGCAACGCCGTGGCAAAGCGCGGCCACAGCGCCACCGCTTCACGCGTCCACTGCGCATAGGCGCTCATTCCGTAGCCTTTGCCCTGAACCCACAGCAAGCCGAAGTTGCCACGGGCGGCACGCAAGGCGTCGTCGCCTTCGTCGAGGACGCTGACCTGGCGGCCGAGCAAGGCCATTCCATACGCAATGGACAGTCCCACCAAACCACCGCCAACGATCATGACATCAGTTTTTTGCATGAGCTCCACTGCCGCCCTTTCAACGCCCAAAACTCAGTTCAGGCGCAGGCATTACGCCTGGATGATCTTGATGGGTACGATGCTAAAGAGCTGACGAAAGCTTGAAAAATGCTTTATTTTGGCAAGTCCATGTCTTTTTGTTATGGATTTCATTGAAGGATACACAGCATGAACCTTCGTCAACTGGAGGCCTTTCGCGCGGTCATCCTCGGCCAAACCGTCACCCGCGCCGCCGAGATGCTGCACATTTCGCAACCGGCGGCGACACGCCTGATTGCGAGCCTTGAAGAGGACATCGGCTTCGACCTGTTCATTCGCGTCAAGGGCCGGCTGCAACCTACTGCCGAAGCCATGACGCTGTATCAGGAAGTGCAGCGCTCACTGCTGGGTGTCGAACGCATTGCAAGAACAGCCCAGGATATTCGCAGCCTCAAGCGCGGCTCATTGCAGATCGCGTGCGCTCCAGCCATGGGCCTGTCGTTCCTGCCCAGGGCCATTGCGGCGTTCGTGGCTGAACACGATCAGGTGCAGATTTCGCTGATGGTGTTGTCATCCCGCGAAGTGGTCGACCTGGTGGTAGGCCAGCGCTGTGACCTGGGCATCATCGTCCTGCCCAACACCTACCCCAGCCCCCGCGCAGAGAAACTGCTGGCCACGCGCATGCTGTGCGCCCTGCCCGCCAGCCATCGCATGCGGGACAAAGCCACTATCCAACCGGAAGACCTCAAGGGCGAAGCCTTCATTTCCTACCCGCAATCCATCGGCTCGCGCCAGCTCATCGACTCGATTTTTGCCGCCTACGGGGTCGAGCGAGAGCTGCGCCTGGAAGCCCAGCTCTCGCTGCCGATGTGCGCCTTTGTCGAACAAGGCCTGGGGGTGGCACTGGTGGATGCCATCAGCGCGGTCGAGTACCGCGGCAATGGCGTGGTGTTCAGGGCTTTCGAACCGGCGATTGAAATGGATTTCAGCATGCTCTTGCCAGTCCACGGGCCGGCGTCGAAATTGCAGGTGGCCTTTTTGGAGCATATGCAGGACTTTATAGGCCGCGAGGTGCCGTCGGAGTATCGGTTCCAGACATGAGTTTCACGTAAGCGCCCGCGCGAGGTGGTGTCTACAAGCCTTTCGCCGAGTAATCTAGACTGAGTTGCATGCAGATCAGTCCCAAGGATATTCATCGATGCTCGGACGCGGTAAACCAGGGCCCAACGCGGCTACTGCCACCGCCCGCACGCGTGGCAAGCGGATGAGGCCCGGGGCCACTTTCCGCCTGATCGTGAGTTTCATGCTGGCGGTCATCCTCGCGTTCCTGACTGTTGAGGGCTGGCGGACGTGGCGTGACTATCGTGCGGCCTTTGCCTCCGCTCGCGACTCGGTGACCAACCTCGCCCGTGCCACCGCGCAGCACGCAGAGGACGCGATTCGCCAAGTGGATGTGCTGACCGCCGCGCTGGCTGAACGAGTCGAGGGCGATGGCTTGCAGGGCATCGACGTGTCGCGCATCCACAATCTGCTGGTTCAACAGGCGCGTATCATGCCGCAGCTCCATGGCCTGTTTATCTATGGGCCGGATGGCCAGTGGGTCGTGACCGATAAAGAGGTCACGCCGGAGATGGCGAACAACGCCGACCGCGATTACTTCAGGTTTCACCGCACCCACGAAGATCGCGACGTGCGTATTGGTGATGTGGTGCGAAGTCGTTCCACCAACGATCTGATCATCCCGATTTCGCGGCGATTGAATAACCCTGACGGGTCGTTCGCCGGTGTCCTGCTGGGGACCATCAAGGTCAGCTATTTCGTCGATTACTACGGTGACTTCAAGATCGATGACAAAGGTGCGCTGGTGCTGGCGACGCGCAGCGGAACCATCCTGGTCCGCCGCCCTTTCATTGAGTCCGTCGTGGGCAAAAGCCTGGCGAACAGCGAGATCTACAAAACCTACCTGCCCAAATCCAATCAAGGCATCGCACAGGTCAGGGCGATCGTCGACGACACCGAACGGCTGTATGGTTACCGGGCCTTGTCTACGTATCCGCTAGTGGTGGAAGCCGGGCTGTCACGCGAGTCCATCATCGGACCGTGGCGCCGCGACCTCATCAAGACCAGCCTGGTGCTGTTCTGCCTGTTGGCCGTTTTTACCGCGTTTGGCTTGATCGTCTTGAGTCAGCTGCGTCAGAAGATGGTGATGTCCAGGGAACTGCGCCGCGCGCATCAGGCCATGGCGGAAATGGCGTTGACCGACAGTCTCACCGGGCTGGGTAATCGCCGACGCCTGGACAAAGCGCTGCAGGACGAGATTCGCCTGGCTCAGCGCCAGGGCTCTGCGCTGTCCCTGATCATGATCGATGTCGATTACTTCAAGCGCTACAACGATCGCTACGGGCATGCCGGCGGCGATGACTGCCTGAGCGCGGTCGGCGCGGCCATCCTGCACGCCATCAAACGACCGGGTGACCTGGCGGTGCGCTACGGCGGCGAAGAATTTACCGTGCTGCTGCCCAACACGGACAGCGCCGGTGCTGCCCAGGTCGCCGAGGACATTTTGCAGGGGATCCGCGCCCTGGACATCGAGCATGCCGATCACCCGCTGGGCAAGGTCACTGCAAGCGCTGGCATTGCGACCCGCCAGCCGGGCATCGAGGATGTGACGCCGGCCAGCCTGCTCAAATCGGCCGACGCCTGCTTGTACTCCGCCAAACACAGTGGGCGAAATCGATGGTATGCCGTTGATGGCTCGCACTTCTCCCCCTAGAGATACCTCACGCAAGTTAGGCCTGGCTGCACTTCTATTTCAACTTCCGCCCCCATGATCAGCGGATAGTGATCGGGAATATGCCCGGCAGGAAATGCAAATATCTGCGGAATTCTATATTTTGATAAAACTTTACTGATCACCCGATAAGCCGTTTCGTCAAAGTTCGATTTCACGCCGCCGATATCTCGCATGGAGCCGATGATGACGCCTTTTATCCTGGCCAACGCTCCGGCTGTCTCCAGTGTTTGCATCTGGCGGTCGATTCGGTAATAAGCGTTCTCCCCGATATCTTCCAGAAACAATATTGCCCCTTCGTAATTCAAATCATAACGGGTGCCGGAAACAGCACCGACAATGGTTTGATTACCGCCGACCAGTCGACCTTTGGCTTTACCCGTTTTGTTCAGCGCATGGGGTGTGAGCGAATACGACGGTGCCCGGCCTTGAAGAATATCGAACACCTTGCTGTAGCTGGAGGCCGGCGGTTCAACCCCCATGCTCAGGGTCCTTACCACGTTGGGCCCGTGGATCGTCGCAATGTCGAATCGATTGAAGAAGCTGTGCAGGTAAGTGATGTCGGAATAGCCGATCAGCCATTTGGGCCTTGCACAAATAGCACTCATATTGAGTCCGCTCAATAACTGGACACTTCCATATCCACCACGTGTCACCCATATCGCCTCTATCTGCGGGTCATCGCACGCCCACTGCAGATCTTCCAGGCGTTGTTGGGGCGTGCCGGCATAGGCGTAGTTGTTGTCATATTTTTCAAAACAGTTTTTCGACAATACCGGTTCATACCCCTGCTTTTTGATCATTGGCGTGACGTGATCCAGAAATGCAGGATTAGTCAAATGCCCCGCTGGCGATACGATTGCGATTTTACTTCCGTTTTTTAGTGGCTCCGGCAATTTAAAATTCGTCATCTCTTACTTCCCTGACTGGCTGAAAACCAACCATACCAGAGACGTTCAACATGACACTCTTGCATTGTTGACAGATCATTACCGCCAACTTTAAGAGTTGCCCAGTCAACACTTTCCCACCACACGGGCGGCTGACCCACCAGCCCTTCTGGCGCTCATCATTGCAGACGCGGCAACAGACAATTGCTGCGAACCGGGTTGAATTAATCCTGGCGCAAGGCGCACGCTAGAGAGCTGCCTGGGTTCTTATATCATTCCGAATGATAGTTACCTTCGCTTCGTTCGATTCGTGCGACAGCACTGCCGCCAAGCATCATCCGCCCATTCTCAATACATTGGCGGATGCATCCATGGAACAATCACTCAAACATTTGCGCTTTCCCCTGGCCGTGTTGGCCGTTGTGGTGATGAGCGCCTGCGGCAAGGCGCCTCAGACAGCGGCGACCATGCCGGCCGCTTCGGTCAGTGTCGCCAAGGTGCTGGAACAGCCGGTCAACGAGTGGGACGAGTTTACCGGGCGCCTCGAAGCGCCGGAGACTGTAGAAATCCGCCCTCGCGTCTCAGGCCAGATCGATGAAGTGGCCTTCACCGAAGGCGCGCTGGTCAAGAAAGGCGACCTGCTGTTCCAGATCGACCCGCGTCCGTTCCAGGCGGAGGTCCGCCGCCTCGAAGCGCTGGTTGCCCAGGCCCGTGCCAACGCCACCCGCAGCGAAAACGAAGCCCAGCGCGGCGAACGCCTGCGCACCAGCAACGCGATTTCCGCCGAACTGGCTGACTCGCGCACCAGCGCCGCTCAGGAAGCCCGCGCCGCCGTCGGCGCCCTTCAGGCGCAACTGGACTTGGCCAAGCTGAACCTGAGCTTCACCCGCGTGACCGCACCGATCAGCGGTCGCGTCAGCCGTGCGGAAATCACCGCCGGTAACCTGGTCACTGCCGATACCACCGCACTGACCAGCGTCGTGTCCACCGACAAGGTCTACGCCTACTTCGACGCAGACGAACGTGTCTTCCTCAAGTACACCCAGCTCGCTCGCCAGGGTAAACGTGGCGCCACCACCCCGGTGTACCTCGGCCTGTCCAACGAAGACGGCAACCCGCACTTGGGCCAGATGAACTTCGTCGACAACCAGGTCAACCCGAAAACCGGCACCATCCGTGGTCGCGCCGTGTTCGACAACACCGATGGCAACTACACCCCAGGCCTCTATGCACGTCTGAAACTGGTGGGCAGCGGCACCTATAACGCCATGCTGATCAACGACGAAGCCGTCGGCACAGACCTGGGCAAGAAATTCGTACTGGTGATGGACGGCGAGAACAAGACCGCCTACCGCGCCGTTGAACTGGGTCCGAAAATCGAAGGCTTGCGCATCGTGCGCAGCGGCCTGAACAAGGACGACACCATCATCGTCAAGGGCTTGCAACGCGTACGTCCTGGCTCGCCGGTCACCCCTGAAGTGGTGCCGATGGCCAGCGAACAGACCCTGGCGGCCCTCGCCCAACAACGACAAGCGCTGGAAGCCAGCAACCTGCCCCGAGTCGCGCCTGCCAAGGGCGCGCCGGGTGCGGCTGTGAAGCTGGCTGCTACGTCCCCACGCGGTTAAGGGATAACGACTCCGATGAATTTTTCCAAGTTCTTCATTACCCGGCCGATCTTCGCAGCGGTGCTGTCGCTGCTGATCCTGATCGCCGGTGCCATCTCGCTGTTCCAGTTGCCGATCAGCGAATACCCGGAAGTGGTGCCACCCACCGTGGTGGTGCGTGCCAACTTCCCGGGCGCCAACCCGAAAGTCATCGGTGAAACCGTGGCCGCTCCTCTGGAGCAAGCCATCACCGGCGTCGAGAACATGCTGTACATGTCCTCGCAGTCGACCGCCGACGGCAAGATCACCCTGACCATCACCTTCGCCCTGGGCACTGACCTGGACAACGCGCAGGTGCAGGTGCAGAACCGAGTGACCCGGACCGAGCCCAAGCTGCCTGAAGAAGTGACGCGCATCGGTATCACCGTGGACAAGGCTTCGCCCGACCTGACCATGGTCGTGCACTTGACCTCGCCGGACAAACGCTACGACATGCTCTACCTGTCCAACTACGCCATCCTCAACATCAAGGATGAGCTGGCGCGCCTGGGCGGTGTCGGTGACGTGCAACTGTTCGGCATGGGTGACTACTCGCTGCGGGTGTGGCTCGATCCGAACAAGACCGCGTCGCGCAACCTGACCGCTACCGATGTGGTCACCGCCATCCGCGAGCAGAACCGCCAGGTGGCCGCCGGCCAACTGGGTGCACCGCCTTCGCCGAGCGCCCAGAGCTTCCAGTTGTCGATCAACACCCAGGGCCGTCTGGTGTCCGAGGAAGAGTTCGAGAACATCATCATCCGCGCGGGCGACAACGGCGAGATCACTCGCCTCAAAGACATCGCTCGCGTAGAACTCGGCTCCAGCCAATACGCCCTGCGCTCGTTGCTCAACAACCAGCCGGCCGTGGCCATCCCGATCTTCCAGCGTCCTGGTTCCAACGCTATCGAAATCTCCAACGAGGTTCGGGCGAAGATGGAGGAGTTGAAGAAAGGCTTCCCGCAAGGAATGGACTACAGCATTGTCTATGACCCTACGATCTTCGTGCGCGGCTCCATCGAAGCGGTGGTTCACACCCTGTTCGAAGCACTGATCCTGGTCGTGCTGGTGGTGATCCTGTTCCTGCAAACCTGGCGCGCCTCGATCATCCCGTTGGTGGCGGTGCCGGTATCGTTGATCGGTACGTTTGCGGTGATGCACCTGTTTGGCTTCTCGCTCAACGCCCTGTCGCTGTTCGGCCTGGTACTGGCCATTGGTATCGTGGTGGACGACGCCATCGTGGTGGTGGAGAACGTCGAACGTAACATCGAGTTGGGGCTCGAACCGTTCGAAGCAACCAAAAAGGCCATGAGCGAAGTGACCGGACCGATCATTGCCACGGCGTTGGTGCTGTGTGCGGTGTTCATCCCTGCAGCGTTCATTTCTGGCCTGACCGGTCAGTTCTATAAGCAGTTCGCCCTGACCATCGCGATTTCGACGGTGATCTCGGCCTTCAACTCGCTGACCCTGTCGCCGGCACTGGCTGCCGTGTTGCTCAAGGGCCACGACGCGCCGAAAGACCGCTTCTCGAAAATCCTCGACAAGATCTTCGGTGGCTGGCTGTTCCGTCCGTTCAACCGCTTCTTTGAAAAAGCCAGCCATGGTTATGTCGGCACCGTACGCCGGGTCATCCGCAGCAGCGGTATCGCCCTGCTGTTGTACGCAGGCCTGATGGTGCTGACCTTCTTCGGTTTCTCCAGCACGCCAACCGGTTTCGTGCCTGGCCAGGACAAGCAATACCTGGTGGCCTTCGCGCAACTGCCGGACGCCGCGAGCCTGGACCGTACCGAAGACGTGATCAAGCGCATGTCTGACCTGGCGCTGAAACAGCCTGGCGTGGAAAGCGCGGTTGCCTTCCCGGGCCTGTCGATCAACGGGTTCACCAACAGCCCGAACGCTGGCATCGTGTTCGTCACCTTGAAACCGTTCGACGAGCGTAAAGACCCAAGCATGTCTGCGGGCGCCATCGCCGGTGCCTTGAACGGCCAGTTTGCCGGGATCCAGGAAGCCTACATGGCGATCTTCCCACCGCCGCCGGTACAAGGCCTGGGCACCATTGGCGGTTTCCGCCTGCAGATCGAAGACCGGGGCAACCTGGGTTACGAAGAGCTGTACAAACAGACCATGAACGTCATCGCCAAGAGCCATAACGTTCCGGAACTGGCTGGGCTGTTCACCAGCTATACCGTCAACGTTCCGCAGGTCGATGCCGCCATCGACCGGGAAAAAGCCAAGACCCACGGCGTGGCCGTCAGTGACATCTTCGACACCCTGCAGATTTACCTGGGTTCGCTGTATGCCAACGACTTCAACCGCTTCGGTCGCACCTATCAGGTCAACGTTCAGGCCGAGCAACAGTTCCGCCTCGAATCCGACCAGATCGGCCAGCTCAAGGTCCGCAACAACCGTGGCGAGATGATCCCGCTGGCGACCTTCATCAAGGTCAGCGACACCTCGGGTCCGGACCGCGTGATGCACTACAACGGCTTCATCACGGCTGAAATCAACGGCGCGGCAGCCCCTGGCTACAGCTCCGGCCAAGCCGAAGCGGCCATCGAGAAGCTGCTCAAGGAAGAACTGCCCAACGGCATGACCTACGAATGGACCGACCTGACCTACCAGCAGATCCTGTCCGGCAACACCGCGCTGTTCGTGTTCCCGCTCTGCGTATTGCTGGCGTTCCTGGTGCTTGCCGCCCAATACGAAAGCTGGAGCCTGCCACTGGCGGTGATCCTGATCGTACCGATGACCCTGCTGTCGGCCATCACCGGTGTCATTGCTTCGGGTGGCGACAACAACATCTTCACCCAGATCGGCTTGATCGTACTGGTGGGGCTTGCCTGTAAGAACGCGATTCTGATCGTCGAGTTTGCCAAGGACAAACAAATGGAAGGCCTCAACCCGCTCGCTGCGGTACTGGAAGCTTGCCGCCTGCGTCTGCGTCCGATCCTGATGACCTCCTTCGCGTTCATCATGGGTGTGGTGCCACTGGTGTTCTCCAGCGGTGCGGGTGCTGAAATGCGTCACGCCATGGGTGTGGCGGTGTTCTCCGGGATGCTCGGGGTGACCTTCTTCGGCCTGCTGCTGACACCAGTGTTCTACGTGTTGATCCGTAATTTCGTGGAGCGCGGCGAAGCCCGCAAAGCGGCCAAGGCGCCAAAACTGAACAACCTGGAGGCGCACTAATGAGCCTGAAAGTCTTCCTGCCAAGCCTGCTGGTACTGGCCCTGAGTGCCTGTGCCGTAGGCCCTGACTATCAGACCCCGGCGACCGAACACGCCAACATCACCACCGCCACCGACGGCGCTGCCGGCCAGAAGAACTTCGACCGTTCGCGTTTCGAAGGCATCTGGTGGCAGCAGTTCGACGACCCGACCCTCAACCAGTTGGTGACCCAATCACTGCAAGGCAACCGTGACCTGCGCGTCGCCTTCGCCCGCTGGAAAGCGGCCCGGGCGATTCGCGATGACGTCAGCAATGACGCCATGCCGACCATCACCAGCCGTGCCAGCAGCGACCTGGGCAAAGGTCAGATCCCTGGCGAGACCACCAACCGGGTCAACAGCGAACGTTATGACCTGGGGCTGGACATGGCCTGGGAACTGGACCTGTTCGGACGCATCCAGCGCAACCTGGAATCCAGCGAAGCCGAGCAACAAGCGGCCGAAGCCGATCTGTACCAACTGCAAGTCACCATGATTGCCGAACTGGTGGACGCCTACGGTCAACTGCGCGGCGCGCAACTGCGCGAGAAGATCGCCCTGGCCAACCTGAACAACCAGCAGGAGTCACGCAAGATCACCATCGCTCTGCGTGACGCCGGTGTAGGTGATCAGCTCGATGTCGAACGCGCCGATGCGCGCCTGGCATCGGTCGAAGCCAGCGTGCCGCAATTGCAGGCGGAACAGGTGCGACAGAAAAACCGTATCGCCACCCTGCTCGGCCAACGTCCGGACAAACTGACCGTCGACCTGAGCCCCAAGGACCTGCCGGCGATTGCCAAGGCCTTGCCAATCGGGGATCCGGGTGAACTGCTGCAACGTCGCCCTGACATTCTCAGCGCCGAACGCAAACTGGCTTCGGCCACAGCGCGCATCGGCGTGGCCAAGGCCGACCTGTTCCCTCGGGTGAGCCTCAGCGGTTTCCTCGGCTGGACCGCCGGGCGCGGTTCGCAGATCGGTTCCTCGGCGGCCAACGCCTGGGCACTGGGCCCGAGCATCACCTGGGCGGCGTTCGACCTGGGCAGTGTGCGCGCCCGTTTGCGCGGCGCCGATGCCGACGCCGAAGGCGCCCTGGCGACCTACGAGCAGCAAGTGCTGCTGGCACTGGAAGAGTCGGAAAACGCCTTCAGCGACTACGGCAAACGCCAGCAACGCCTGATATCGCTGATTCGTCAGAGCGAATCCAGCCGCGCAGCCGCCGACCTGGCGCAGATTCGCTACCGCGAAGGCACGGCCGACTTCCTCGTCCTGCTCGATGCACAGCGCGAGCGCCTGGCGGCAGAAGACAGCCAGGCCCAGGCGGAAATCGATCTGTATCGCGGCATCGTCGCGATCTACAAAGCCCTGGGCGGCGGCTGGCAACCGGAGACGGTCGCCAGCAAGTAACCCATCAACGAGCTCTTTTGGTTGGCAACACCAACCAAATTTTTGCCCCGCGCCTCATTCGGTCGCGGGGCTTTTTTTTGCCTGATACGCCACCACTCCCACGCTCGATTCGATATCAATATGCCACTAACCCCTGCTAAAATCCGCCCCGGCTCGCCAATGGATGCCGAGCGTTCGATGGAGTTGTTGCGCGTGAAGTCATTTCCCCGTTTGGCAGGTTTTTTATGTGTGGTGACCCTGGCGGGCTGCGCCGGTTCTGGTGGCCTGAGCAACAGTTATCGAGACGGCATCGTCGCCCGCCTCAAGGCCGAACGCAGTGCCATGGCGACGCGAGTCCTGGCCCAGCCGTTGCCTTTGAACACGGTGATTAAAACGGGCCCACACGGCGCCATGGCCCAGTTCGACGTGCCCGCCCAGGGCGCCGAACCTGCCACCCAGGCGCGGCTTTTCGCCCGCTGCGACACGCAGGCCTTGAGCATGGATTATCGCGACGCCCGGGCCTGGACCATTGTCTCTGCCCTGCCCGAGCAGACACCCGCCACTCGTAGCGTCACCGCGCAACTGTGCCAGGCTGCCAAGGGTGGCGAATGGCGAGCGCTCGCGGCAAACGAAGCTGACTGGCTGCTGCTGGACCCGCAGAGCCAGGCGGTCATCGACGGTCAGTTGTGGGTGTGGACCGGCGTCGACTACGAGCGTGCGCGCCAGAGCGAAGACGACACCTATACCTATGATCGCCAGTACGAACGCGTCGAGATCGATTGCGCAGCGCGGCAGGTCAACAGCCGACTGTCCATGCGATCGGTTGCCGCGACGCTGCTGACACCGCCGACCCAGCCGATTGCCAGCAGCCTGAGTGCCAATCAACGCAGCCAACTGGTGGGCGCACTGTGCCCGGTAACGGCTGACCTGGCGAACCTGCCGGCGGCCATCATGCGCAAGAAGCTGCCGCCAAACCTGGCGACACCGCAAGTACCGGAAACCCTGCTGTCCCAAGCCCGCGCATTGCCACGTGGTGAAGCGGCCAGCAGCCTCAGTCACCTGCAAATGGTCTACAGCGCCAGTTCGCCACTGATCCCCGGCGCACAAATCAACGAAAACCCGCTGGACCTGTACCTGCAAACCGGCCCGGCACCGGGCCTGTGGCGTGTGCAATCAGTCGGCGCCCTGTCCAGCGAAGGCGTGAGCATCCGCTGGCGCGGCCTGATCGACCTCGCCACCATCAACCGCATCGGCAACAGCGGCAAGATGGAGCAACGCCCAAGCCCCGAGAGCATTCACTTGGCGGGTGATTGGAAGAACGTGCCGGGCGGTGCCACCCTCAGCTACAGCAAGGTGAGTAAAAGCAGCGAGGGCAAGGCCTTCACGCAAAATGTCGAGTGCCAGGTCGGTCCCTCGTTCCCGGCTTCCCAGCAAGTGGCATCCCTCAAGGGTGAAGCGCGCCTGGTCACCTGCGCCCAGCTCGAAGGCCTGAAATCGACGAGCACCCATGTGTACCTCAAGGACTACGACCTGTTCGTGCAGACCCTCGATAGCTCGATGCTGATCGTGCAGAACAATACGTTGAAGGCGGCGGAGTAACGCCACCCGCCTGTCCTGTAGGAGCGAGCATGCTCGCGATGATCGTCAACGATAACGCTGGCTGTCTGATTGCCCACGTTGTCTGGTCTACCATCGCGAGCATGCTCGCTCCTACAGGTCTGCGCTACACCCTGACTCCAAGAACACCCCTGGCCCCTGTGGGAGCGGCGGTGCGACGATTCGACTTGCCCGCGATGAGGTCATCACATCCAACATCTTTAGTGCCTGACACACCGCCATCGCGAACATGTCGAATCGTCGCACCGTCGCTCCTACGCTGGGATCAGCGCCTTTGCTTGACCGTCACCGTCGCCGTGGTGCCCGCCCGCAGCTGGCCCTTGCCGGCGTAGTCGGCGTCGATACCGATTCGCACCGGGACCCGCTGGGCGAGCTTGACCCAGGTGTAGCTGGGGTTGATGTTGGCCAGCAGGCGCCCACCGGGCAGGTTTTCACGGTCGGCGATGGCGAAGGCGATGCTTTGCACGGTGCCGCCAAAACGCTCGCCGCTCATCAATTCGATCTCCACCCGGTCACCCTCGGCGATTCGCGGCAGCTTGGTTTCCTCGAAATAACCGCTGATGTAGAAGCTGTCGCTGTCCACCAACGCCACCAACGGCCCGCCGGCGGTGGCGTAGTCGCCCTGGCGGGTCAGCAGGTTGGTGACGTAACCGCTGACCGGCGACTCGACCCGGGTGCGTTCCAGATCATGTTCAGCCTCGGCCAGCGCGGCGATGGCCAGTTGCACATTGGCCTGGGCGAAACTCAGGTTGGCCTGGTTGCGCAGCAGATCAGCCTGGGCCACCGACACATCAGTGCTGGACTTTTCCCACTCTTCGCCGGAAATGGCCGCGCGTTCTTTGAGTGTCCTTCTTCGGCGCTCTTCGCTCTGGCGCTGCCTGAGCAACGCCTGGCTCGCCACGATGGTCGCTTCGGACTGGCCCAGCGACGCCTTCGCCACTTCCACCGAACGTTTGGCATGCTCCACCGCCAACGCGTAGCGCGAGGGATCGATTTCCAGCAGCAACTGCCCTTTCTGCACATGCTGGTTGTCCTGTACCGCGAGGTTGACGATGCGTCCCGCGACATCGGCGGACAAGGTCACCACATCGGCGCGCACCCGTGCGTCGCGGGTCCAGGGCGCCCGGGTGTAGTGCTCCCAGGCGAACCAGCCGAGCACAAAAGCCAGCACCACTATTGCCACTGTCGTGAGTCGGGCAAGGATCTTGTTCAACGCATCACGCTCCCATCAGCAGAATCAGAGTGGCACACACGCAGGCGTACAAGGCACCTTCAAACAAGGCTTCATGCCAGACGAACTGCAATACCCCAAGGCGGCGCAGAACCCAGTCCAGAAGCAGGAAAATCGCAAGCCCGAGCAGCAACGCCTGGGCGATCGGCGGCAGATAGACGCCGCCTATCTCAAGATCAATGGGCAAGAGCGGGTACTCCTTGTGGCATTGGCGCCTCGAAATGGGCCCGGTGACGTTGCAGGAACGAGACCACGATCAGCAGCGCCACGCGCATGCGGAACACCGACCACAGTTGTTCATGCACGTTGCAATGCAGGGCATCCAGTTCGTCCCCCAGGGTTTGCAGGCTGTCGAGCACCGTGTCCAGTACAACGTCAGGACGACCGGCGATCAGCCGCCCTGTTTCGCGCACCGTGGCGAACAAGCGGCCCTGTATCTCCAGACTGAGCAAGGCATTGTGCTGCCCTTGCTGGCGAAGCTGGGTCAACGCGATGCCTACAGCCATGCAACCGAGGCTGACGTCGAACAGGGCGCGCGCCGACGTGTCCTGGATCGCCGGCAGCAGCCCGAGCATGGCAGTCAATCGGTCGACCATGCGGCTCTCGAAGGCGAACTGGTTTTCATCCGTGGCGGGTATCGTCATCAGGGCCTGTACCTGCTCGCGATTCTCCTTGTGCAAGCGGCGTATGCGCAGCGCCGGTCGGAAGGGAAAGATCAGGGCGTAGACGCTTAACGCCAACGCGGTGGCGCATACGTATGCGCCAGCAAACTCGAACCACTGGATTGCGCTGTTTTGTCCAAGGCCGGTGTTCTGAGGCCCCAACATCAGCAATGTGATCAGTCCGAGGGCGATCCCGGTGCCGGTCGTTGGCGGGCTCGACAACCCCACGGCGACTGCATACAACACCGGCGCCAACAGGAGCGCCAGCATTTCGAAATTGCTGACCATCGGCACGAGGGCAAACTGCAAAATCGCCGACACCACCAGCGCCAACCCCAGCCCCCGGGCGAAACCTTGCGCCGCCAGCAAAGGCCTTGGGAACGTCGCCATCAGCGAACAGAGAATCCCGGTGACGATCATACCGCCGCGGGCACCGTCCCAACCGGTCTCGATCCAGATCAACCCCGCCACCATCAGCGCGCAAAAGGCACGGATCGCGTTCATCGCCGCCAAGGTGTAGTCCATGTGCAGCGTGTTTTTCTGTCCGCGATAGAGGCTGCTGGCACCGCGTCCACTCTGGATCGCGTCGCTTAATTCGAGGACCGTTTCGAACTGCTGGACCAGCCGCGCCTGCTCCCAACGCAGCGACCAGGACAACGAGCGCAGGGTGGCCGGCAATGGTTCGACCAGTTGTTCGGAGCGATAGGCCAGGTCATCGAAACGCTTTTGCAGCGCCGCAAATTGACGCCGTTGCTCATGTGGCATCGTACGCCCCAGCCGGGCCAGCTCCTCGAGGAGCGCGACTTCTTCGTCAAGCAGGCCCTGGATTTCAACCGGCAACTCGCCTTCCCAACGCTCAAGCAACAGTTGCCGTTGGTGACGCAATGCCGTGAGCCGAGCCGTCAGCAGCATCAGCTGATTGCCGAGCAATTGCACGAGGTCGTCAGCGCTGCGCAGGCGCGGCGCGTCGTAATACAAATGCCGACGAACGCCCTCCAGCGCCCCGATCTGCCCGAGCAATTGCATCTGCCGTTGCTGAAATTGCGCCTCGCTCTCGTGCGTGCGAATCACCGCGATGGCGTGGGTGGCCAGCAACCGGGTGATTTGGTCGATCCTGTTGAAATAATCCCGGGCAACGTTCTCCGGACGCGCCGTCAACAGGCTCACCACACACACGCAGGCCACCGCCAGCAAGGTTTCGGTAACACGGGTCACCGCGAGCAAAAAAGTACCGTCCTGATCCGGCACCGCAAGCAAGCCGACCACGACGGCCGTGTAGCCGCTGAGCACAAACGCTCCGGAACTGGTGTAACGCAGCAAGGTGCCGCCGGCCGTGCAGACGGCCAGCCACAGGGCCAAGGTGACGAGGAATGGCAGCGGCGCCTGGGGAAACAGCGCCATGAACGCCACGGCCACAGTGGCACCAACGGTGGTGCCGATGACCTGGCCAAAACTGCGCGCCAGGGTCATGCCGGCCGAGGGTTGACTGACAATGACCACGGCCATGATCGACCACTTGGGCTGGTCAAGGTCGAACAAGAACGCCAGGTACAGGGTTAGCAACCCGGCAGCGATGGTGCGCAGGCCGAACAGCACCACGCCGGGGCCGGGATGCAGGATTGCCTTGAAGTACTCCAGCAGCGCTTGCATGGAAACGGCTCGTAGGGTTCGATCAAGCAAGCGTAGTCAGTGTTGTCGGGTGGCACATTCAAAGATGATGTCGGGGCGACTGGCCCCATCGCGAGCAAGCCCGCTCCCACAATCCACCACCGTACCTGTGGGAGCGGGCTTGCCCGCGATGAGGCCCGCACAGACAACCACTGCTTTGCTGTTATTCCACCAATCCCCAATCCCCCGAAGCACTCCCCGCCCCCGGATTCGACTCGGCATGCAACTTGAACCGCAACCGCAAATTATTCACCGAATCGGCATACTTCAGCGCCTCTTCTTCACTGATCGCGCCCTCCACCACCAGATTGAACAGCGCGCCGTCGTAGGTCTGCATGCCCGCTTCCGCCGATTTTTCCATGATGCCCTTGAGCTCACCCACCTCATTGCGCCGGATCAGGTCGCCGATGGTCGGCGTGCCGATCATCACTTCCACTGCCGCCCTTCGCTCGCCGTCACGGGTGCGCACCAGTCGTTGGGAAACGCATGCCTTGAGGTTGTTACCCAGGTCATGCAGCAGTTGCGTGCGCCGCTCTTCGGGAAAGAAGTTGACGATTCGATCCAACGCCTGATGAGCATTGTGGGCGTGCAACGTCGAGATCACCAGGTGCCCGGTGTCGGCGAAGGCCAGCGCGTGTTCCATGGTTTCGCGGTCGCGGATCTCGCCGATCAGCACCACGTCCGGCGCCTGGCGCAGCGTGTTTTTCAGCGCTGCATGGAAACTGCGGGTATCGACGCCGACTTCACGTTGATTGATGATCGATTTCCGGTGTCGATGGATGAACTCCACCGGATCTTCAATGGTAATGATGTGGCCACTGCTGTGACGGTTTCGGTAATCGATCAACGCAGCGAGTGAGGTAGACTTGCCTGAGCCCGTGGCACCGACGACCAGTATCAGCCCCTGCTTGAGCATGATCATGTCCAGCAAAACCGGGGGCAGCTTGAGGTCTTCGAACTGCGGGATGTCGAGTTTGATATTGCGCGCGACGATCGACACGTCGTTGCGCTGCTTGAAAATATTGACCCGGAAGCGGCCGACACCCGCCAACGAAATTGCCAGGTTCATCTCCAGATCCCGATCGAACTCAAGCCGTTGCTCGGCGTCCATGATGGACAGGGCAAGCGTTGCGATTTCTCCCGGCTTGAATGGCTGGTGGGTCAAGGGCTTGAGCACGCCATCGAACCGTGCGCACGGCGGCGCGCCAGTGGAGAGGTACAGATCGGATCCATCCTGACTGGCCAGGATTTTCAACAGTGCATCGATTTCCATGGCAAAAACACCCGCGAAGCCCTTCAATGAACGACCCTGAAGCGGGTCATCCGGCGTGTACCGCTCTAGGATAGTAGACCGCGACACTTGGCAGACGTGCAGGACACTTTGATGAATCCACCTTCCATCGGTAGCGAAGCCCAGACCCTGATTGCCAGGCTGGACTGGACGAACACCCCATTGGGCGCCGCCAGTACCTGGCCGCAGAGCCTGCGTACGGCGGTGGACATCGTCATTCACTCGCCCATGCCGATGTTGTTGCTGTGGGGACCTCAACTCACGCAAATCTACAACGATGGCTTCGCCCTGTTTGCTGGCAACCAGCATCCCAAGGCTTTCGGACGACCGACGCACCAAATGTGGCCGGAACTTCGAGACTTTACCGGCCCGATTTACAGCGCAGTCCTACAAGGCCAAGTGCGGACCTACAGTGAACAACGCTTCACCCTGCACCGCGACGGCAAGGATACCGACGTTTGGTTGGACTTGACCTACAGCCCCATCCGCGATGAAAGCGCCGAGGTGGCCGGGATCCTGGTCACCGCCATCGAAACCAACGAACGCCGACGCATCGCCCTCGAACTGGAGCAACGCTCAGTCGCCAGCCTGAAGGCCCAGCGCGAGACCGAGGAGCGCCTGCAACTGGCGCTCGCCGCTACCGACGCGCTCGGCACCTGGGACTGGGACGTTAACGAAGACCGATTCATCGTCGACAGTCACTTCGCCCAGTTGCACGGCGTGGACCCGCAGCGCGCCAGCCAATTGCCAATCACAGCCTACCTGGAAGGCGTGCACCCCGAAGACCGGGCGATGATCACCCGAAGCATCAAGCACTGCATTACCCACGGCAGCGAATACGCCGTGGAATACCGCCTGTTGCAAGCCAACGGCCAGTTGCGCTGGGTATTTGCCCGCGGACGTTGCTACAAGGATCACCATGGCCGGCCAATCCGTTTCCTCGGCGCAGCCCTCGACCTGACCGATCGAAAGCAGACCGAGCAAGCGTTGCGTCAGAGCCAGACCGAGTTGCAACTGATCATCAACGCCATGCCGGTCCTGATCAGTTATGTCGACAGCGAGCAGCGGTTTCGCCTGAACAATTCCGCGTACCTGAACTGGTACGGCCTGACGCCGCAGGAGCTTTACGGCCGGACCATTCTTGAAGTGCTGGGCGAAGATGCCTACGCCTTGCGCGCCCCCTATATCGCCGAAGCGCTGTCGGGAAAACCCTGCTGCTTCAGTATCAGTACACCCCACGGCGACGGCAGCACCCGCCAGGCCTTGATGAACTACCTGCCCCGCCACGGTGCGGATGGTGCGGTCAACGGTTTCTACATTTTCGTGATCGACGAAACCGAGCGCAAACAGACTGAAGAAGCCTTGCGCAACCTCAATGAAACCCTGGAAGAACGTGTGGCCTCGCGCACCCGGCAACTGGCCGAAGCCAACGAACGTCTGCAAAACGAGATGTTCGAGCGCGAACGCGCTGAAGACGCCTTGCGCCACGCACAAAAAATGGAAGCGGTCGGCCAGCTCACTGGCGGCATTGCCCATGACTTCAACAACATGCTCACCGGCATCATCGGCAGTCTCGACCTGATGCAGCGCTACATTGCCGAAGGACGCACTGACGAAATCGCTCGTTTCACCGAGGCGGCGGTGTCCTCGGCCAATCGCGCAGCCTCCCTCACCCATCGCCTGCTGGCGTTCTCCCGCCGCCAATCGCTGGATCGCAAACCGCTGATCGCCAACAACCTGATTCATTCGCTGGAGGACCTGTTCAGCCGTACCAAAGGTGACCACATCGAGCTGAAACTCGACCTGGCCGACGACATCTGGTCGGTCAGCACCGATGTCAGCCAGCTCGAAAACGCGCTGCTCAATCTGGTGATCAACGCCCGCGACGCCATGCCCGAAGGCGGTCAATTGCTGATCCAGACCGCCAACGTGCACCTGGACAGCCACGATATCGTGCCCCTGGAGTCGGTCGCTGCCGGCGATTACGTGATGATCGCCGTCAGCGACAACGGCTCCGGCATGACCCCGTCGGTGCGGGCCAAGGCATTTGATCCGTTTTTCACCACCAAACCCATCGGCCAGGGCACGGGCCTGGGGCTGTCGATGATTTACGGTTTCGCCCAGCAATCGGGCGGCCACGTCAGCCTCGACAGCCTGCCGGGCCAGGGCACTTGCGTGCGCCTGTATCTGCCGCGACTGCTTGACCCGGAGCCGGAAAAAACCCTGCTGCCGTTCAGCGGTGCGGCGCCGGCCGCGATTGCCGGCGAAACCGTGGTACTGGTGGAGGACGATCCCGCGGTGCGCATGCTGGTGCTCGATCTGTTGAAGGAATTGGGTTATCAAGCCCACGAAGCCGAAGATGCCAGCACGGCCCTGCCGTTGCTGGAATCGGATGGGCGCATTGACCTGTTGGTGACCGATGTCGGGCTGCCGGGCATGAACGGTCGGCAACTGGCGGAAATCGCCCGCCAGCATCGTCCGGACCTGAAGGTGCTGTTCATGACCGGCTACGCGCAGAACGCCGCAGAACGCCAGGTTTTCCTCGAAGAAGGCATGGACATGGTGTCCAAGCCGTTTTCCATTGACCTGTTGGCCAACAAGATTCGCCAGATGATCGGCCAACCCGAGTGAGTTCAGGCATAATCGCGCGCCGCGCCGTCACGTCACGCTACAAGGTAATTGCCCCATGAAAGCTCAAGCCCGCCACATCCTGGTGAAAACCTCGGAAGAAGCCGAGCAGCTCAAGCAACGCATCGCCAAGGGCGAAGCGTTCGATGTGCTGGCCAAGAAGTATTCCACCTGCCCCTCCGGCAAACGCGGCGGTGACCTGGGCGAAGTGCGCCCTGGGCAGATGGTCGGGGCGATCGATGCGGTAATTTTCAAGAAACCGCTGCGGGTGGTGCATGGGCCGATCAAGAGCAAATTCGGGTATCACCTGGTGCAGGTGTTTTTCAGGGATTGAAGCCCTCATCGCGAGCAAGCTCGCTCCTACAGATGATCACATCCCCTGTGGGAGCGGGCTTGCTCGCGATCCGATGGCGCAGCCAGCGGCCATTCACCTAGCAATCAACGCCCCGCGCACCTGAATCACCTGCGCCGCCAAACCATGCCCCGCCTCCGCCGCCTCAACCGGGCTGCCTCCCATCAGCCGACTGGCCAGATACGCCGCGCTGAATGAATCCCCCGCCGCCGTCGTATCCACCACCTTCTCGACCTTCCGCGCCGGCACCTCCAATTGCTCGCCGTTGCAGCGAATCAGGCACGCCTCGGCACCGCGCTTGAGCACCACCTCCGGCGTGCCGATCTGCTCGTAGGCGGCGAACACCGCCTCGCAGTCGGCAAAATGAAACAGCGCCTGTTCGTCATCGACGGTGAGCAAAGCGAGGTCGATGTACGGCAGCACGCTGCGATACGCCGCGCGCGCTTCCTCGACGGATGCCCACAGGCGTGGCCGGTAGTTGTTGTCGAAGACGACCTTGGCATCGCGCAAACGGGCATCGATCAAGGCTTCGACCAGCTTGGCCCGGCCCTGCGCACCGAGTACCGCCAGGGTAATGCCGCTGAAGTACAGCACGTCGTAATCCGGCAGGGCCTTGAGAATCGGCGTGGCGGCCGGGGTGGTGAAGCACTCGCGGACCGCCGCCTCGTTGCGCCAGTACAGAAAGCGTCGCTCACCATTGGCATCGGTCTGGATGCAATACAAACCAGGCAAGCGACCCGGCAAACGCTGGACCATGCCCAGGCCGATGTTCTCCTCGGCCCAGCTGCGGCACATGGCGTCGCTGAAACTGTCGTCGCCCAGGGCGGTGACATAATCCACCTGGCCACATTCGCCCAATTCGCGGGACAGGTAGACGGCAGTGTTGAGTGTGTCGCCGCCGAAGCTTTGCCGCAGGCTGCCGTCGGCGTGGTGTTGCAGTTCGATCATGCATTCGCCGATGAGGGCGATGCGGGGGGTGTTGGGGGTGGTCATGGGGGTTGGGTCCCTGGTTTTTGTGTTGTCTTGTAGGGCCTCATCGCGGGCAAGCCCGCTCCTACAGGTGCGGTGATTCCCTGTAGGAGCGGGCTTGCCCGCGATGGCCGCAACTCGGTCTAAAGCCTTAGAAACAAGTCTCCATGGTCTCGATCACCGCCAACTGCTCATCCACCAAAAGCCCAACCCGCCACTTGTCGAACGTCAGGCACGGGTGCGAAGTGCCGAAGGAAATGATATCCCCCACCCGCAACTCAACCCCCGGCGCCACGGTCATGAATGCGTGCTGGTCCATCACCGCCGTCACCTTGCAGGCGCCGACATCGTCACCCACCGCAGGCACCACGCCGGCCTGGTAGCGCAGCAACGGCACGGGCAGCCCGGCGTCGTACGCCACGTCGCGTTTGCCCAGGGCAATCACCGCAAAACCCGGTTCCGGCAACGATTGCACGTGTGCCCAGACCTCCAGTGCCGGGCGCAGACCTTCGTGCAGGTCGCTGCGACGGTCGAGCACGCAGCATTGCGCCTCCTTGTAGATGCCGTGATCGTGTGCCACGTAACTGCCGGGACGCAGCACGCTGAGGAAGCGGCCGCCGGCGTTCTGTGCCTCGAAAGACTCGGCGATCAGGTCATACCAGGCCGAGCCCGACGCGGTGATGATCGGCTTGGCGATGTCGAAGGCGCCGCTGTCCCGCAGTTGCACCGCCAGGCGCACCAGCGAATCAGCGAACTGACGAATGCCGGCGATGGCATGGTCGCCATGGATGACCCCTTCGTAACCTTCGATACCGGTGAGCGCCAGGGCCGGTTGCGCGTCGATGGCCTTGGCCAGGTCGAGCACTTCCTGCTCGCTGCGACAACCGCAACGGCCACCGACCACGCCGTACTCGATCATGACGTTCAGGCGTACTCCGCGCGAGGCGAAATAGGCGCCCAGGTCCGCGACGTTGTCCGGGTGATCGACCATGCAGTAAAAATCGAACGTCGGGTCGGCCAGCAGGTCGGCAATCAGCGCCATGTTCGGCGTACCGACCAATTGGTTGGCCATCAACACCCGCCGCACGCCATGGGCATAGGCTGCGCGGGTTTGCGTGGCGCTGGCCAGGGTGATGCCCCAGGCGCCGGCGTCCAGTTGGCGGCGGAACAGCGCCGGGGTCATGCTGGTCTTGCCGTGAGGCGCCAACTCGGCGCCGCTGTCGCTGACGAACGCCTGCATCCAGCGAATGTTGTGTTCCAGCGCCTGGCGGTGCAGCACCAGCGCCGGCAGGCTGACGTCGCGCACCAGATGGGCGCCAATGCTGGCATCGCCTTTGGCCACGGCGTCGGTATTTTGGGCAGTAGACATGGTCGAACTCCTCACAGTCGCGGCCGCAGGCAGCCGCAGTTATTCGTTGATTCGCCGGGCAAGGCTGTTGGCGCTGTCGATCAGCACCCGGCGGTAGTCGTTATAGTTTTTCTTGGCGTCGGCCCGTGGCGCGACGATGCACAGGGTCGCAATGGCAACACCGTGGTTGTCCTTGACCGGAGCCGCAAAGCAGTGGGTGAAGGTGTCCGCGACGCTGTCGAACGAGAAAAAGCCGTCGATGGCGGCCTGACGGATTTCACCGAGAAATTGCTCCAGTGACAGACGTTCACCGTCCGGCAGGATGAAATCGTCCGGGTCAATCAGGTCAACGATCGCCTGGTCGCTCAGGTGGGCCAACAACAGGCGACCCGAGGCCGTCCATGGAATCGGGGCGTTTTCGCCGATGTCCGAGGAAATACGGAAATGCCGTTCGCCCTCCTTCATCAGCGCCACCGTGTATTTGCGCCCGTTGAGCAAGCACATCTGTGCAGTCTCGCGGGTCTGGCTGACGATTTCCTGCAAGGCATGGTCGGCCTCGCGGGTCAGGTCGAAATGGCGCAGGTGCGCCTGGCCAAGGAAATACAGCTGACGGCCCAGGTAGACGTGACCTTCCTTGCCCACCGGTTCGAGGATGCGTCGTTCCAGCAGCGAAGCCACCAGTTCATAGACCGTGGACTTGGGACTGCCGATGCCACTGGCGATGTCATTGGGACGCAGCGGCTGGCCGATCTCCTTGAGGAAATCGAGAATATCGAACGCCCGGTCCAGGCCACGCGCCCGGCGTTTGATGGTGTCTTCGGTCATGTCTGTGGTTCCCCTTGATAATGCCGGGATTTTAACCAGAGTGCAGCGGCGACCGTGAGGCCGCTATCGCGAGCAGGCTCGCTCCCACAGGATTTTGTGAACGCAGAAATCCCCTGTAGGAGCGGGCTTGCCCGCGATGGCCGCACCGCGATCCTCAGCCCTTCTTCTTGTAGGCAATACAGTCGATCTCAACCTTGCAATCGACCATCATGCTTGCCTGCACACAGGCCCGCGCTGGGGCGTGTTCGGGTTTGAAGTACTCGGAGAACACCTTGTTGAAACTGGTGAAATCCCGCGGGTCGTCCAGCCACACGCCCGCGCGCACCACGTCTTCGAGGCCATAACCGGCCTCTTCGAGAATGGCGATCAGGTTTTTCATGGTCTGGTGCGTCTGTTCAACGATGCCGCCATTGATGATTTCGCCATCCAGCGCCGGTACCTGCCCGGAAACATGCAGCCAGCCATCGGCTTCAACGGCGCGGGCAAAAGGGCGAGGCGTGCCGCCGGCAGCGCTGCTGCCGATGCCGTAACGCGTAATGCTCATGAGTGCTTCTCCTGCTTGGAAATAAAAGGGATCAAAACCGCGTGTTCTTGAGAAACTCAGCCAGACGCGGCGATTGTGGGCGTTCGAACAGCTCCTTGGGTGGCCCCTGCTCTTCGATGCGCCCTTGGTTCATGAATACGATCTTGTCCGAGACCTCGAAGGCGAAACGCATTTCGTGGGTCACCAGCAGCATGGTCATGCCTTCGTCCGCCAGGCCCTTGATCACGTTCAACACCTCGCCAACCAGCTCCGGATCGAGGGCCGAGGTGACTTCGTCGAACAGCATCAGGCTGGGGTTCATGGCGATGGCGCGGGCAATCGCCACGCGCTGTTGCTGACCACCGGACAACTGGCCGGGAAAGTGATTGCGTCGCTCCAGCAGGCCGACCCGATCCAGCCACTTCTCCGCCAGCGCCACGGCCTCGTCCTTGTGCAGCTTCTTGACCTTGAGCAACCCCAAGGTCACGTTCTGCAACGCGGTCAGGTGCGGAAACAGGTTGAACTGCTGGAACGCCATGCCGGTCATGGCACGATGCCGGGCAATGACTTTTTCCGCGTGGCGCACGCGCTTGCCATCGACTTCGTCATAGCCGATGGACTCGCCGTCGAGCATGATCTGCCCACCCTGGAATTCTTCGAGCATGTTCACGCAGCGCAGCAAGGTGGTCTTGCCCGAGCCGCTGGAGCCGATCAGCGTGACGACGTTGCCGCGTTGCATGGTCAGGTCGACGCCCTTGAGCACTTCAAGCTTGCCGTACTGTTTGTGCAAGCCACGAATGTCGAGCAGCGGTTGGCCGTTTTGTGCATTGGTTTGAGTCTGAATCATGGCAAGGCCACCCGCTTTTCAATGTGCCGGCCGAGTAATTCGATGGCGTAGTTGATGACGAAAAACAGAAATCCGGCGAACAGGTAAAACTCCAGGGTCATGAAGGTCCGGGCGATGATCTGCTGGGTACTGAGCAGCAACTCGGCTACACCGATGACCGATAACAGCGTCGAGGCCTTGACGATTTCGGTCGAGGAGTTGACCCAGGTCGGCAGGATCTGCCGCAACGCCTGAGGCAACAACACGTAGCCCAAGGCCTGGTAGAACGTTAGACCGATGGCCTTGCTCGCTTCCATCTGCCCACTGGGCAAGGCTTGCAACGCACCGCGCACAATCTCGGCGACGTGGGAGCCGCAGAACAGCGTCAGCCCCAGGGCGCCCGCCTGGAACGCACTGATCTTCCAGCCCAAAGCCGGCGCCATGTAGAAGCAGGCCAGCACCAGCACGAACACCGGTGTACCGCGAATCAGGTCGACGTAGAAACGAAACGGCGCACGCATCCAGAACTTGCCGTAGGTCAGCACCAGGCCGGCGACGATGCCGACCATCGTGCCCAAAAGGATCGCCAGCGCCGACACCTGCACACTGGTGAGAAAACCCTGCCACAGCACCTCGCGGGCAACCCACAACTCATGCAACCAACTGGGTGATTCGTACATGGGGCCTCCTATCGGCGGATCGCCAGACGCTGCTCGAGGTAACGCAGCAGCATGGCAATGAGGTAACAGGCCGCAACATAGAGCGCTGTCGTCACCAGCCAGGTTTCGATCACCCGGTAGCTCTCGACATTGATCTTGCGCGCGTAATAGGTCAGCTCCGGCACGGCAATCGCCGCCGCCAGCGAGGTGTCCTTGAACAGCGAAATGAAGTTGTTCGACAGCGCAGGCAGCACGTTGCGCAGCATCACCGGCACGGTGACGTAAGCCTTGACCTGCCACTCACCCAGGCCGATGGCCAGGCCGGCTTCGCGCTGCCCTTTGGGGATGCTCAGCAAACCGCCCCGGAACACCTCGGTCAGATAGGCCCCGGCATACAACGACAGGGTGATGATGAACGAGGGAATCTTGTCCAGGCGGATGCCCAGGCTCGGCAAGGCGAAGTAGATCAACAGGATCAGCACCAGGATGGGCGTGTTACGCACCACCGTCACATACACCGACGCCAGTACCCGCAACGCCCGGTGTTTGGACAGCAACGCAAACGCCATCATCAGGCCGATCACGCAGCCGATGGCGATCGACACCAGCGCCAATTGCAGGCCCAGGCCGAGCCCCGCCAGCAAGGTGTCGAAATCGCGCCACACGGCGGCAAAGTTCAACTGATAGTTCATGGTCAGCAATACCTTGAGCGGGGCGATTGTCCGCCCCGCTCCCACGGGGTCATTTGTATTCGACGGGGAAACCGATGGCTGGGGTTGGCAGGTCTACACCGAACCATTTTTTGAACGACTCGGCGTACATCGGAAACTCAACGCCCGTCATGGCCTCATGCAGGGCGGTGTTGACGAAGTTCAGCCAGTCCTGGTCGCCGCGCTTCACCGCGCAGGCATAGGTTTGCGGGCTCCAGGCGTAGGCCGGGCTGCGGTAGCGACCCGCGTTCTGCACCATCAGGTATTTGACCGAGGACTGATCGGTGGCTGCCGCGTCGGCGCGTCCGGAGTTCACGGCCTGATACATCAGGTCAACGCTGTCGTATTGATCGACCTTGGCCTTGGGCAGTGCCTGGTGCACCAGTTCCTCGGCATAGACGTTTTGCAGCACGGCCACGGTGACACTGTCGCCGGCGGCTTTCAGGTCTTCGATTTCCTTGTACTTGCTGTTGGCCGGCAGCAGCAGGCCGACGCCCTCGCGGTAGTACGGCAAAGTGAACGCCACCTGCTGGGCTCGGCTGGCGGTGACGGTGATGAACTGGCAACTGATGTCGACTTTGTCGGTCAGCAGGTTTGGAATCCTGGCATCGGAAGACTGCACCACGTACTCGACCTTGTCCGGATCGTTGAACAAGCCCTTGGCGATGATGTGTCCGATGTCGATATCAAAACCCTGCAACTTGCCATCCGCTCCCTGGAAGTGCCAAGGCGCATTGGTGCTGCCAGTGCCCACGATCAATTTGCCACGGGCCAGCACGCTATCGAGCTTGCTGTCCGCCGCCTGGGCCACGCCCATGGCAGCAGCCGAAGCTGCAAAAAGAAAAACACACGCTTTGAACAAGGAAGGTCGGCGATGCATGGCAAGCACTCCTGGATGTGAGTTATTCCGCTATACCGGAACATAGTATGTAACAGCGGAATAGACAGCAGAAAGTGTGCCACAGGTTGTAACGAGGTGGGAGCGAGATTTGAAAAGTGTTTTGAATCAGGGGGATGGGTTGTTCTAAGAAATTGCTGTTACCCGAGGAAGCAATGGCGCAGCGCTACCGTTGGCTACAGCGGGCGGGTATTTGCACCACATTGGACCGGCAAGCCCGCTTCCACAGAGGATCTGTGTCGTTCACAAATCCCCTGTAGGAGCGAGCATGATCGCGATGGTCGTCAACGATAACGCTGGAGGCCTGACACCCCGCGGTGCCTGGTCCTCCATCGCGAGCGTGCTCGCTCCTACAGTGGGTCAGGCGTCCATACGTGCCAGGAACACCCGCGTCACCCGTCGTTCTTCCACCGACACCACGGTCATCCGCCAACCTTCCCACTCATGGCTGTCGCCAATCATCGGCAAGCGGTCCAGCAGGCTGACCACCAGCCCGGCGAGGGTCTGGTAGTCGTCGGTCGGTTCGGCGGCAAAGCCGGTGCGTTGGCGCACCCGCGCCAGGTTCAGCGCGCCGCTGACCACAAAACCGCCCTTCTCCTCGACCACGTCCGGGCCTTCGATCTCGCTGGCGTCCGGCAGCTCGCCGGCAATGGACTCGAGGATATCGGTCATGGTCAGCACGCCGACGAAGTCACCGAATTCATTGACCACGAAGGCAATGTGGGTCGAAGCCTTGCGCATCTGCTCCAGGGCATTGAGGATCGAATAGCTGTCCAGCAGGTTGATGGCCTGGCGCGCCAGGTGTGCCAGATCGGGCTCGTTGCCACTCAGGTACTCCTTGAGCAGCTCCTTCTTGTGCACGAAGCCCAGCGGTTCATCCACCGCACCGTCACGGATCAGCGGCAAACGCGAATAGGACGAGTGCATCAAGCGTGTGCGAATGGTCTCGGCGTCATCGGCCAGGTCGATGTAGTCGACATCGGCGCGCACGGTCATCAGCGTGCGGATCGGTCGTTCGGCCAGTTGCAGCACACCGCTGATCATCACCCGTTCACGACGGTCGAACAGCTCTTCAGTCGGGGTCTCGCCGTTGTCCAGCATGTCGGCAATTTCTTCACCCACCTCTTCCGCCGCCAGTTTACGACCACCCAGCAAGCGCATCACCGCATGCGCAGTGCGTTCACGCATCGGCCGCAAGCCCTGCATCGAGCGTTTGCGTTTGGCCCGGGCGATCTGGTTGAACACCTCGATCAGGATGGAGAAACCGATGGCGGCATACAGGTAGCCTTTCGGGATGTGGAAGCCCAGGCCTTCGGCGGTCAGCGCAAAGCCGATCATCATCAAGAAGCCCAGGCACAGCATGATCACGGTCGGGTGAGCGTTGACGAAGCGGGTCAGCGGCTTGCTGGCGACGATCATCAAGCCGATGGAAATGATCACGGCGATCATCATCACCGCCAATTCATCCACCATGCCCACGGCGGTGATCACCGCGTCGAGGGAAAACACTGCATCGAGCACGACGATCTGCGCAACGATGGGCCAGAACATCGCGTAAGCGGTGTTGGCCGTGCGCTCGCCAACATGGCCTTCGAGGCGTTCGTGCAGCTCCATGGTGGCCTTGAACAACAGGAACACACCGCCGAACAGCATGATCAGGTCTCGTCCGGAAAAGCTCTTGTCGAACACCTCGAACAGTGGCTGGGTCAAGGTCACCAACCAGGAAATACTCGCCAGCAGGCCCAGGCGCATGATCAAGGCCAGGGACAAGCCGATGAGACGTGCACGGTCGCGCTGCTCGGGAGGCAACTTGTCGGCGAGGATGGCGATAAACACCAGGTTGTCGATGCCGAGCACCAGCTCCAGCACGATCAATGTCAACAGGCCCAGCCAGGCGGTGGGGTCAGCTAACCATTCCATATAAAAGTCTCGATCTCTTCGTTAATTCAGAATGCCGGGCACGGCAAAGCGCGGCGCAGAGGCCGTGGGGTTGCAATGACAAAGGAATTCAGGCGCCGAAAGACCGGGTGTTTTGCGTACGAGCAACGTGCGCGATGGCGCGAGGAGGAAGGGTAACTGGGAGGCTCCGAGAGGGTGTTCATGCAAATCCTGAAAGACAAATGGCCTTTGAGCGTACAGGCTAAAGGGATATTTCCCACAGCTGGAAATCATTACAAAATCTGTAGGAGCGAGCTTGCTCGCGATGACGGCGGCACATCCAACATCTTCGGCACAGACACGTCGCCATCGCGAGCAATCGAGCGTCGACCGGCTGCTCCTACAGGGGGATTCAACCAATTCGAACCCGCTCGATATACCGCATCACCGCCGCCGATTTCTCGAACCGCCGATGAATCAACGACAGCCACGAATTCGCCTCGTTGCCCTTGATCGACCGATACACCACACCGGGCAATCCCACATGCCCGACCACCGACTCGGGCACCACCGCCACGCCCTGCCCTAATGACACCAGCGCCAGGACCGCCACCAGCCCGCCCGGCTGCGCGCCCAGCTTCGGCGCAAACCCGCCTTGGGCGGCGACTTGCAGAGTGCCGCTGATCTGTTCCGGCAGGATGAACGTCTCGCCTTGCAGATGCTCAGGGCCAATCTCGCCCAAACGGCACAACCAGGACTCGCCGGGCAGCGCCAGCACAAAGCCCTCGGCATCCAGGCGAATCGCTTCCAGCCCCTCGGGCAAGGTCATGGGCGATCGAACATAGCCAATATCGAATCGCCCCTCCAAAACCATTGCCGGCAAGGACGCCATCGGATACTCGCGCACGTTGAGGCTCACATCCGGGCACTCGCGACTGAACGCCTGCACCTGCTTCTGCAACAGCCCGGAATACACGGCCGAAGCCACATAGCCCAATTCAATATGACCAATCTCCCCACGCCCCGCGCGCTGGGCATTTTGCTGGGCGTATTCGAACTGACGCACGGTCGCTTCGGCTTCGATCATCAGGGCGGCGCCGGCTTCGGTGAGGCTGACTTCGCGGGTCTGGCGTACGAACAGGCGGGTCCCGAGTTCGTTCTCCATGTCCTGGATCTGCCGGGTCAGGGTCGGTGGTGCAATCCCGAGCTGTTCAGCAGCGCGGGTGAAGTTGCCCTGCCGTGCAACGGCCAGGAAGTAACGGAAATGGCGGATGTCCATGGGGCATTAGCTCAAAGGTAATGAAATGCCGATCGCAGGCTAACAAAGCCACTGGATCGTCGCGATAAGCTCATCTGGCAATTACAGTAGAGAGCCCTTGCCATGCGCGTCAAACACCAAAACCTCCGCCATGCCAGCGACCTTGCTCAAAAGGCAATCACAGCATGAGCCCGGTCAATCCACGCCTCACGCTGTTGACGGCTTCCGGCGTCTGCTCGCTCATCGTCCTGGACACCAACATCGTAGCCGTCACCTTGCCGACGATCGCCCGCGACCTGGGGGCCAACTTCGCCGACATCGAATGGGTAGTCAGCGCCTACATGCTGGCGTTTGCCGCCCTGCTGTTACCCGCCGGCAGCATCGCCGACCGATTTGGCCGGCAGAAAATCCTGCTCTGCGGCCTGGGCCTGTTCATCCTGGCGTCCATCGGCTGCGGCGCGGCGCCCAGTGCGTTGTTTCTCGACATCGCCCGGGCCATCAAGGGCGTCGGCGCGGCGTTGCTGCTGACCTCGGCCCTGGCGTCGATTGGCCACACCTTTCACGATGAAGTGGAACGGGCCAAGGCCTGGGCATTCTGGGGCGCGTGCATGGGCGTGGCGATGACGGCCGCACCGACCATCGGCGGGCTGATCACCGAGTACATCGGCTGGCGCTGGATTTTCTACCTCAACCTGCCGGTGGGCCTGTTGCTGATGGTCATGGTCTGGCGCGCCGTGCCGGAATCCCGCGATCCACAATCCGCTCGACTTGATCCGTGGGGCAGCCTGGCGTTCAGCGGCAGTCTGTTGTGCCTGATCTGGGGCTTGATCGAGGCCAACCGGATCGGCTGGAGCAACCCGACCACCTACGCCCGCCTGCTCGGCGGTGCTTTGTTGCTAGGCCTCTTCGTGGTGATTGAAAAACTGCAACGGCGGCCAATGATCGACCTGCAACTGTTCAGGCACCCTCGTTTCATCGGTGCATTGCTGGGCATGTTCGCCTATGCCGGTTGCGCCCAGGTGATGATGACCCTGCTGCCGTTCTACCTGCAAAACGGCCTGGGTTTTTCGGCCATCGCTTCGGGCCTGGGCATGCTGCCCTTTGCCCTGACGATGCTGATCTGCCCGCGCATTGGCGTGCGCCTGTCCACTCGGTTCGCCCCGGCGACGATGATGGCCAGCGGATTGACGCTGGTCGGCTGCGGCAACCTGTTGAGCGCCTGGGCCGTCAGCAGCGGTGGTTACCTGCCCTTCGCCCTGGCGATTGCCGTTACCGGCGCCGGCGCGGGATTGCTCAATGGCGACACCCAGAAAAACATCATGGCCTGCGTGCCCCGCGAGCGCACCGGCATGGCATCGGGCATGAGCACCACCATGCGTTTCAGCGCCATTGTGCTGGCCATCGGCGTGTACGGTGCTTTGTTGTCCAGCCAAACCGGGCAATTACTGCACGCCAGCCTATCGGCACAGGGCGCGCAATGGCTGGGCCAGACCCAGGGCATCGCGTCACGGGTGGTGGCTGGCGACATGGCAGCGGCGATGAGCCTGCTGCCCGATAGCGCCCACGCATTGATCGAGCCCCTGGCGCGCCAGGCCTTCGTCGGCGGCTTCAGCATGCTTTTGTGGGTCGCCGGGCTACTGGCCTTGCTCGGTGCGCTGGTGGTGGGCACCTTGATGCGCAATCCGATACCCGCTCAGCCCGCGTCGCAAGCCCTGGTGCTTGAGTGACGCCAGCACCCGCTCGGCATTGGCTTCACAGCCCATGCCTTCGGGGCGAGTCTCGGAGTGCGATGGGTGGGGTGACAGCGAGTCCGCGTCAGCGTTGACGCCCCCCTGTAGGAGCGAGCTTGCTCGCGATGCAAGCCCAGACACCGCTGGGTGTCAGGCAGCCAGCGTCATCGTTGACGACCATCGCGAGTGAACTCGCTCCTACAGAGGTCCGGTGTTCACAGGGGCTCGTCGATGTGCCGGTACTCAGCGTGCAACTGCTGCGCCAATACCTTGCTGCGGCCCAGACGGATCGGGCCGCGCTCGATGTCGATCAGCAAGGCCGGGCAGTCCAGCGGCGCCAGGGCCGGGCAGTCCTTCAAACGTCCATCGGTGACCACCAGCACGCGCTGTTGCTCTGCCGGGAAGCTTTTTTTGCGGGCGCTCATCCAACGCTCGGCTTCTTGCAACGCTGCCAGCAAGGGCGTCCCGCCGCCGGCGCCCAGACCATCGAGCCAGTGACGCAAGCCGTTGGAAGCTTTCAAGCCCTGCACCTGCCATTTCGGCGCGGCACCGCTGGCCGTTAACAACGCCAGGCGTGCGCGTTGGCGGTAAGCGTCGTCGAACAGTTGCGCCAGCAAGCCCTTGGCATCGCTCAGGGCCTGATGGCGTCGAGTCGAAGCCGAGGCATCGACGATCACCAGCCACAACTCATGGGGTGAGCGGGTGCGCCATTGGAACAGCAACTGTGAACGCTGGCGCGGCCGGCCATTGAGCAAGGTGCCCGGCCAGTTCACCGAGCCGTCGCGCGCAGCACGCCGCTTGCCCTGATTGCCATGCTCCAGGCGTCCGGCGCGGGGTCTGGCATTCGCCCCCGCTTGCGATCGAGGGCGAATGCCTAGGGCTTTTTGGCCAGCTCGGCACTTCGCGACGGTCGCCGACCGGCAGGGCCTGGGCCGGCATTTCACCCCATTGCCCCTGGCCGGTGCCGGGGTGACTGTCTTGTTTAGAAGGTGCCTGCGCGGGTTGTTGCGGTGCCGGCGGCGAGGGTTCACGTCGACGATGGCGTAAGGCGAAATCGGCCACCGCGTCGATATCTTCCCTGCCAATCGCGCTCGCCCCTCGCCACGCCGCATGGGCACGGGCAGCGCGCAGCCAGACCAGATCGGCACGCAGACCATCGACGCCCGCTGCGAAACAGCGTTCGGTAATCTGCGCCAGGGCTTCGTCATCCAGCGGGATGTTGGCCAGATGGCGACGTGCCTGCTCGCAGCGCTCGCGCAGCGCCTGTTGCTGCGCTTCCCAGTGCGCACAAAAACCCTGCGGGTCGCTGTCGAAATCCAGGCGCCGACGGATGATCTGGCCACGCGCCTGTGGGGCGATATGACCGCCCAGGGCGACGTTCAAACCAAAGCGGTCGAGCAGCTGCGGACGCAACTCGCCCTCTTCCGGGTTCATCGTGCCAATCAGAACAAACCGGGCGGAATGCCGGTGGGAAATGCCATCGCGCTCGATCAGGTTGGTGCCACTGGCGGCGACGTCGAGCAACAGGTCGACCAGATGGTCCGGCAACAGGTTGACCTCATCCACGTACAGTACACCGCCGTCAGCCTTGGCCAGTACGCCCGGGGAAAACTGCGCATGCCCTTCGCTCAGGGCTGCTTCGAGGTCGAGGGTGCCGACCAGTCGCTCCTCCGTGGCGCCCAGCGGCAGGGTCACGAACTGGCCGCTGGCCAACAGGTCCGCCAGGCCCCGGGCCAGGGTCGACTTGGCCATGCCTCGAGGCCCCTCGATCAGCACACCCCCAATTTTCGGGTCGATGGCAGTCAGGTACAGCGCGAGTTTCAAGTCGTCGGCGCCGACCACGGCGGAAAGCGGGAAATGTGGGGTTTGGGTCATTAAGTCTGTCTCGATCGTGGTCGTCGTTTTATCAGCAACATATTTCCCCTGTGGGAGCGGGCTTGCCCGCGATAGTGGTGCGTCAGTAGATACATGAATCGCTGACCCAACGCTATCGCGGGCAAGCCCGCTCCCACAGGAGGCACAGCGTGTGTGGGGGGAAGCTAGCCATCTTCTTCTATATCCAACAACAGGTTTTCCAGTGCCTCGCGGTACTCCCCAGGCTCCTTCCACAGGCCTCGCTGCTGAGCTTCGAGCATGCGCTCGGTCATATCACGCAAGGCATGCGGGTTGTGTTCGCGCACAAAATCCCGGGTCCCCGGGTCCAGCAGATAGGCATCGGCCAGCAACGCGTACTGGTGATCGTCGATCAACTGCGTCGTCGCGTCGAACGCGAACAGGTTGTCCACCGTCGCCGCCATCTCGAACGCACCTTTATAGCCGTGACGCTTGACGCCCTCCAGCCACTTCGGGTTGGCGGCTCGCGAGCGAATGACCCGGTTCAGTTCTTCCTTTAACGTGCGGATCTTCGGCAGGTCCGGCTGACTGTGGTCGCCGTGGTAACTGGCGGCCGCAACGCCGCCGAGGCTTTCCACGGCGGCGAGCATGCCGCCCTGGAACTGGTAATAGTCGTTGGAATCGAGCAAGTCGTGCTCGCGGTTGTCCTGGTTTTGCAACACCGCCTGGACCTGGCTCAAGCGCCGGGCGAACTGCTCGCGTGCAGCGGTGCCTTCGTCGGACCCGCCGTAGGCATAGCCGCCCCAATTCAGGTACACCTCGGCCAGGTCCTCGCGGCTTTGCCACAGGCGACCGTCGATGGCGCCCTGCACACCGGCACCGTAGGCCCCTGGCTTGGCGCCGAAAATGCGCCAACCGGCCTGGCGTCGCGCCGCGTCTTCATCGAACCCGGCCTGCAGCAGGTTCTCACGCTCGGCCCGCACTTTGGCGGCCAACGGATTCAGATCATCCGGTTCGTCGAGCGAAGCGACGGCTTGCACCGCAGCGTCGAACAGACGAATCAGGTTGGCGAACGCATCGCGGAAGAACCCGGAAACGCGCAAGGTCACGTCCACCCGCGGGCGGTCGAGCAGGCTCAACGGCAGGATCTCGAAATCGTCGACGCGCTGACTGCCCGTGGCCCACACCGGTCGCACGCCCATCAACGCCATGGCCTGCGCGATGTCGTCGCCACCGGTGCGCATGGTCGCGGTGCCCCACACCGACAAACCAAGCTGGCGTAGATGATCGCCATGGTCTTGCAGATGTCGTTCAAGAATCAGGTTGGCGGACTGGAAGCCTATGCGCCACGCGGTGGTGGTGGGCAGGTTGCGCACGTCCACCGAATAGAAGTTGCGCCCGGTGGGCAGCACGTCCAGGCGACCGCGACTCGGCGCACCGCTGGGCCCGGCGGGCACGAAGCGGCCACTCAAGGCGTCGAGCAGGCCTCGCATTTCTGCGGGGCCGCAGGCGTCGAGGCGTGGGGCGACGACTTCGTTCAGGTGGTCGAGGATCGTGTTCACTTCAGACCAGTCACCCCCATCCTGTAGGAGCGAGCATGCTCGCGATGGTGTGTCAGTCGCCGCCAGAGTGTCTGATACTCCATCGCGAGCATGCTCGCTCCTACAGAGGGCGGTGTTCAGCGTTTGCGAGATCAGTTCGCTGGCAAACAACTCCAGCCGCTCACGGGTATCCCCCGCCGTGCGCCACAGTTCATCACTGACGGCCAGCAACGCCTCCGGTCTCGGCCCGCCCCACGGATCGGCCAGCGCGCAATCGAGCGGATCAACCCCTAATCCGAATGCCTTGGCCAATGTCCGCAACAAGCTCGACTGCGCCCCGCGCCCATCACCACGTGGGATGCGCAGCAATGCCAGCAGCGTATCGATGCGCAAACGTCCGGTCGGAGATTCGCCGAAAATGTGCAGGCCATCGCGGATTTGCGATTCCTTCAAGTCGCACAAATACGTATCCAGGCGCGGCAACCAGATCGCCGCGTCGGCGTCACTGTCCAGGCTTTCGTCCAGCTGCAACTCGCGGTCGATGTGGGTCTCGCGCACCAATTGCAGGATGTCACGCTGCAACTCCCGCGCCCGCCGTGGGTCGAGCAGTTGCGCTTCGTAATACTCGTCGGCCAACAATTCCAGGTTGCGCAGCGGCCCGTAGGTTTCTGCGCGGGTGAGCGGTGGCATCAGGTGATCGATGATCACCGCTTGCGTGCGCCGTTTGGCCTGGGCGCCCTCGCCCGGATCGTTGACGATGAACGGGTAGATATTCGGTAGCGGCCCGAGCAACGCGTCCGGCCAGCAGTTTTCCGACAGGCCAACGCCCTTGCCCGGCAACCATTCGAGGTTGCCGTGCTTGCCCACGTGAATCACACCGTGCGCACCGTAGGCGTGACGCAACCAGAAGTAGAACGCCAGGTAGCCATGCGGCGGCACCAGGTCCGGGTCGTGATAGACCGCGCTCGGGTCCACCTGATAGCCACGGGCCGGCTGGATGCCGACAAACGTCAGGCCCAAGCGCAGCCCGGCGATCATCATTCGCCCTCCCCGGCACATCGGGTCTTGCTCCGGCTCGCCCCAGCGCTCCAGCACCGCCCGCCGATTGGCTTCGGGCAAGGCATCGAACAGTCGCGTGTAGTCATCCAGCGCGAGGCTCTGATGGCACGGACGCTGGTCGAGATTGTCGAGGTCATTGCTGACGCCACCGAGCAATTGCTGGATCAACGCGGTGCCGCTGTCCGGCAATTCGGCCGGCAGCGGGTAACCTTGCTCGTGCAACGCCCGAAGGATGTTCAGGGCGGCGGCCGGCGTATCGAGGCCGACGCCGTTGCCAATGCGCCCATCCCGGGTCGGATAATTGGCGAGGATCAAGGCAATGCGTTTCTCCCCGTTGGGCACCCGCGCAAGTTCCACCCAGCGCCGCGCCAGCTCAGCGACAAAATCCATGCGCTCGGGCGCTGCCCGGTAGCACACCACATCGGACTGGCTGCGTTCGCTGCGCCAGGCCAGGTCCTTGAAACTGATCGGGCGGCTGATGATGCGTCCATCCAGCTCCGGCAGCGCAATGTGCATCGCCAGGTCACGCGGGCCCAGCCCTTGCTCGCTGTCACGCCAGCCGGGCTCGTTGTCCTGGGCACAGATGGCCTGGATCACCGGGATATTGCGACGAAACGGACGCAGGTGCGGCGCTTCCGGGCTGGATTGAGCAAAGCCGGTGGTGTTGAGGATCACCGCCGCGTCGACCTGGTCCAGCCAGTCCTCGACCACCGTCAGGCAACCGGGCTCTTTCAGGCTGGCCACCGCAATCGGCAAGGGATTGAGCCCCGCCGCTTGCAAGCGCTGGCAGAACACATCGATGAAGCCCGTGTTCGCCGCCTGCAAGTGCGAGCGGTAAAACAGCACTGCCGCCATTGGCTTCCCGGCCTCCCAGACGGCTTGCCAGTCGCTGAGCACAGCCGGGCTTTTGCTCGGGTGATAGATCGCGGTGCGCGGCAGGGCTTGCGGTTCACTCCAGGTGTAATCGCGACCGAGCCAGCGACTCGCCAAACAGCGGAACAGGTCCAGGGCGTTGGCCATGCCGCCCTGGCGCAGGTAGTGCCAGAGCCGGTCACGCTCTTCGACCGCTACCGTGCTCAGGTCGCTGAGTTCGGGGTCCGGGCGGTCGTCACCGGGCACCAGAATCAATTGCACGCCGCGCCGGGACAGCTCGATCAGTTGCTCGACGCCATAGCGCCAATAGGCGATGCCGCCGTGCAGCGAAATCAGGATCACCTTGGCATGGCGCAACACTTCATCGACGTACAAATCCACCGAGGCGTGATTCTGCACCTGCATCGGATTGGCCAGGCGCACGCTCGGGTAATCGTCGGGTAACTGTTGCGCGGCCTCGGCGAGCAAGGCGAGGCTGGAGTCGCCACTGCACAGGATCACCAGCTCGGCGGGGGTTTGTCCAAGGTCGGCGATGTTGTCATCCGACACGAAACCGCCGGGCTGGGTCCTGAGCAGGTGCATGGGTTACACGCTGAGCGCGGCGCGCAGTTGCGCTTCGAGTTGCACGGCGTCCAGCGCCTGGCCGATCAGCACCAGGCGTGTGGTGCGCGCTTCATCGGCGCCCCACTGGCGGTCGAAGTGCTTGTCGAAACGTGTGCCCACACCTTGGATCAGCAGGCGCATGGGCTTGTTGGGGATGGCCGCAAAGCCCTTGACGCGCAGGATGTCGTGCTTGATCACCAACTGGGTCAGCGCATCCAGCAACAGGCTCTCGTCGGCCTGGGGCAATTCGATGGAGATGGAGTCGAACGCGTCGTGATCGTGATCGTCCTCGCCTTCGTGGTGGTGATCGTGGTGACTGTGACGGCTGTCGATGTGTTCTTCGGAACCGGCACCCAGGCCGATCAGCACATCGAGCGGCAAGCGACCGCTGCTGGCTTCGATGATCTTGACCGCCGGCGGCAATTCTTCGGCGACTTCCAGGCGCACGCGAGCCAGGTCTTCAGGGTTGATCAGGTCGGCCTTGTTGAGAATCACCAGGTCGGCGCTGGCCAGTTGGTCGGCGAACAGCTCGTGCAGGGGCGACTCGTGGTCCAGGTTCGGATCGAGTTTACGCTGGGCGTCGACTTGATCCGGGAATGCGGCGAAAGTGCCGGCAGCGACGGCCGGGCTGTCGACCACGGTGATCACCGCGTCGACTGTGCAGGCGCTGCGGATTTCCGGCCACTGAAAGGCTTGCACCAATGGTTTGGGCAGTGCCAGGCCAGAGGTTTCGATGAGGATGTGGTCGAGATCGCCCCGGCGCGCCACCAGTTCGCGCATCACCGGGAAGAACTCCTCCTGCACGGTGCAGCACAGGCAGCCGTTGGCCAGTTCGAAGACACGACCGACGGCTTCTTCCTCGGTGCAGCCGATGGAGCACTGCTTGAGGATTTCGCCATCGATGCCCAGCTCGCCGAACTCGTTGACGATTACGGCGATACGACGGCCCTGGGCGTTGTCGAGCATGTGGCGCAGCAAGGTGGTCTTGCCCGAGCCGAGAAAGCCGGTGACGATGGTGACGGGGAGTTTGGCCAGTGTTTTCATCGGATGCCCTTTGGCAAGGTGGCGGGCATACGGGACGACAAGCGCTGCAACAGCGGTGCGCGCAAGAGTTTCGCCACCGGATCACCCCGCCCGGTTGTAGTGAGAATCTGGATCGAGGCAGGTCTCCTGGCTGACAGTGTGCCGGGCGGTTGGCCCGGCATTCGCTGCGCCTTCCCGCGAACCCATTGTGCAGGGCTTGCAGTGGCGTGGCAGCGAACATCACCATTCACAGTTGCGGGGGCAGCCGCGGCATTGACCGCGTTCCCTTCTTAGCTTCGACAATGGCGAAGAACCTCGAAGCGACAAGGCTACGCATGGTCTGTGGGCGGGTCAAATTCTTGTGGCGGCAATCGGGACGCCATCGCGGGCAAGCCCGCTCCCACAATGGGCCGGTGTCCGCAGTCCCCTGTGGGAGCGGGCTTGCTCGCGATGGGCGCGACCCGGTCTCGATTGACGGCAAAGCCGCCCCATGCTCTCCTACACGCCTTGTTACGGGTGCCCTTCACAGGGTGAAACGGGAAACCGGTGAATCATGTGCTTTACTCAAGCCCATGTCAGTCCGGTGCTGCCCCCGCAACGGTAAGCGAGCGAAGAATCAGATCCACTGTGCCGATCATCGGCATGGGAAGGCGATTCTTGCAGGTTTCGGCAGATGCCCAAGCCCCTCGCGAGCCCGGAGACCGGCCCGCAACACACAGTGACGATACGATCACGAAAACAACAAACCCGCGGTGGGCGGGCGCTGTTTGAACCTCTGCGTGCACGCTACGCAGGGTGTCTGCATGCGCTCTCGTCACCCTGACAGAACAGAGGGAAGCGCCATGTCGATCATCAGCAGCACCGGCCACGCACCGGCCAGCAGCCACACAACCACCCTGACCCAACGCCTGACCGTCGCCGTCTGCGCATCAATCCTGGGCGCGTGCCTGGTCTACTTCGCCGGTTTCTCGCACATCGAAGCGGTCCACAACGCCGCCCACGATACCCGCCACAGCGCCGCGTTCCCTTGCCATTGAGACCTGACGACATGATCAAGCGTATCGCGCAAACCGCAGGTTTTTCCGGACTGCTGGCCGCCCTGCTGCTCACGCTGCTGCAAAGTTTCTGGGTTTCGCCGCTGATTTTGCAGGCCGAAACCTACGAGAAATCCGAGCCTGCCGCCGTTGAAGTGCATGAACACGCTGCCGGCACGGCCGCGCACAACCACGACACCGAAGCCTGGGAGCCGGAAGACGGCTGGCAGCGCGTGCTGTCGACCACCGGTGGCAACCTTGTCGTCGCCGTCGGTTTTGCACTGATGCTCGCCGGCCTCTACACCCTGCGCGCACCGACCAAAACTGCACAGGGCCTGCTCTGGGGCCTGGCGGGCTACGCCACTTTCGTGCTGGCGCCAACCCTCGGCCTGCCCCCTGAACTGCCGGGCACCGCCGCGGCGGATCTCGCGCAACGGCAAATGTGGTGGATCGGCACCGCCGCTTCGACCGCTGTCGGCATTGCCCTGATCGTGTTCAGCCGCCATTGGCTGATGAAATTGCTGGGCGTGGCGATCATCGCCGTTCCGCATGTGATCGGCGCACCGCAGCCGGAGGTGCATTCGATGCTCGCGCCAGAAGCGTTGGAAACGCAATTCAAGATGGCTTCGCAACTGACTAACGTCGCGTTTTGGTTGGCCCTTGGCTTGCTCAGCGCCTGGCTGTTCCGTCGTCAGAACCAGGCATGATCATTGAAAGCACAGCGCCGACCCTGGTGGTCGGCCTGGGCTGTCAGCGCGGCTGCCCGGTCGAAACGCTGCGCGCTTTGCTCGACCAGGTCCTCCAGGCTCATCAAATCGAACTGCGTCAAATACAGGCCCTGGCCAGCATCGACCTGAAACGTGACGAGCCCGGCCTGATCGAACTGGCTGCACAACTCGACCTGCCGCTGACGTATTTCAACAGTGAACAACTGGCGCCCTACGAGCCGTGCTTAAGCCACCGTTCGCAGATCGCCTTCGAACGCACCGGCTGCTACGGCGTGGCCGAGAGCACCGCCCTCGCCCTCGCCGAACAACTCGCTCAGGCACCGGCGACCTTGCTGATTTCACGACAAAAATACGCCCAGGCGACACTGGCATTGGCCGGCGCAGCGTAAAATCCCGATAATCCCCGCCCCTGAACATGAGCAATCTTCATCTGAAGCCTTGCCCAACCCTTTTTTGACAGGAAACGACGATGACCGTCTACTTCATTGGCGCAGGTCCCGGCGATCCGGAAATGATCACGGTCAAAGGCCAGCGCCTGATCCGCAGCTGTCCGGTGATCATCTACGCCGGCTCCCTTGTGCCCGCCGCCGTGCTGGAAGGCCATAGCGCCGAACAGGTGGTCAACAGCGCCGAACTGCACCTGGAGCAGATCATCGAACTGATCAAGGCCGCCCATGCCAATGGCCAGGACGTGGCGCGGGTGCATTCCGGCGACCCGTCCCTGTATGGCGCGATTGGCGAGCAGATCCGCTATTTGCGCGAGCTGGGCATACCATTCGAGGTCGTCCCCGGCGTCACTGCGACGGCGGCCTGCGCCGCGTTGCTGGGCGCAGAACTGACCCTGCCGGACGTATCACAGAGTGTGATCCTGACCCGTTACGCCGATAAGACCGCGATGCCGGTCGGTGAAGAGCTGGGCAGTCTGGCGCAGCACGGAGCGACCATGGCGATTCATCTGGGCGTCAACCATTTGCGCAAAATCCTGGCTGAATTGCTGCCGCATTACGGCGCCGATTGCCCCATTGCCGTGATACACCGGGCGACCTGGCCGGATCAGGACTGGGTAGTGGGGACGATCGAGGATATTGCCGCAAAGGTTGAAGCCAAGGGGTTTCGGCGCACGGCGTTGATTCTGGTTGGGCGGGTGCTGGGCAGTGATCAGTTCAGTGAGTCGTCGTTGTATCGGGCTGGGCATGCGCATCTGTATCGCCCTTGAGGCCCTCGAATTTGACGCATAAAAAAACGGCGCTCACGGGGCGCCGTTTTTCATGTCGCAGCGAACACCTTAGTAGTAGGCGTTTTCTTTCTGCGTGTGGTCGGTCACGTCGCGAACGCCCTTGAGCTCGGGGATGCGCTCGAGCAAGGTCCGCTCGATGCCTTCCTTCAAGGTTACGTCGGCCTGGCCACAGCCCTGGCAACCGCCGCCGAACTGCAGAACGGCGATGCCGTCCTCCACCACGTCGATCAGGCTGACCTGACCGCCGTGGCTGGCCAGCCCCGGGTTGATCTCGGTTTGCAGGTAGTAGTTGATACGCTCGTTGATCGGGCTGTCGGCGTTGACCATCGGTACTTTGGCGTTTGGCGCCTTGATGGTCAGTTGGCCACCCATACGGTCGGTGGCGTAGTCCACGACCGCGTCATCCAGGAAAGCTTCGCTGAACGAGTCGATGTAGGCAGTGAAGCTTTTCAGCCCCAGTGCGGTGTCTTCGGGTTTTTCCTCGCCCGGCTTGCAATAGGCAATGCAGGTTTCGGCGTATTGGGTGCCGGGCTGGGTGATGAAGACGCGGATGCCGATGCCTGGAGTGTTCTGCTTGGAGAGCAGATCGGCCAGGTAATCGTGGGCGGCGTCGGTGATAGTAATAGCAGTCATGGAAACTCCTCACAGGCTTGGGCGCAGTTTACGCCAATCATCGCGCCGCACAAAGTCCTAGTATTTTTGTCGGGAAATAACCGACTGACTTTGGCGAGCGAATTCGCCGTCAATCCGCTGTTTTAGCCACCGATAGCTGCACTTTTCCACCCATTGATAACTTGCCCAAGACCCTGCGCCGATGGCAAGGACGCATACGATGAACATCACGTACGGGTTTACCCCGTAGCGCTGCGCGATAAAGCCGCCTGCCGACAACACCAACACGTGCATCAGATACACCGAGTAGGAGCAATCCCCTAGCCATTTCAGCAGCCGGCGACTCTCGAAAAAGCGCTCCAACGCCATGCAGGCCATCACCAGCACCGCACTGGGCAAGCCCCAGGCGAGAAAGCGTGGTTGCGGCGGCAGGTGGTAAATGCTCAGCAGCGCACCACCGATCCCCATGAGTGGCAGATACAAGCCGGGCTTGATCCACCCACGGCGGTAGATCATGCCGATGGCGATGCCCAACAGGAACTCATACACGATGCTCGACCGGTAAAACTCGCTGATCCAGCCATAGCCGGTCCAGGCCTCACAAACCGCAAACAGCAGCGCCGCGACGATCAGCAGCCGCCATTGCAGGCGGAACAACAGCGCCCAGGCAAACAGCACGTAAAACAGCATTTCGTAATTGAGCGTCCAGCCGACATTGAGCGTCGGATAAATCCCGTAGCCGCCGGGGTTTTGGGTGGGAATGAACAGCAACGACAAGAGGAAATGCGACCAGTCGACCGTCTGACCCGGCAATAAGGGCCGGGCGAACACAACGAGCAACGCCATCAGCACCGTGTACAGCCAATAGGCCGGCACGATGCGAAACAGCCTGTAGAGCAGAAAGCGCCCAGGTGGAAGCGATTTGCCTTCGGTGGAAAGGAAAATCACCAGGCCGCTGATGACGAAGAAGATATCGACCCCCACCGCGCCCTTGTCGATGAACAACTGTCCAATCGGCCCACGGGCCTGGAAGTCGAAGAAAATCTGCATGAAATGGTGACAGACCACGGTCCAGGCCGCGAGGGCGCGCAGTGCCTGTACAGAAATCAACATCGATCGCTCTCCGGGAATTGTTTCCCCCGCGCCCACAGGGGGATCAGCACAGGCAGGGGAATCGGCGGTGTATATAGAGTCCGACACCGCCACCCCGGCAAAGGTCGATCAAAGATTCTCGTAGCGATTCATGTCCAGCACGCCCTCTTCCACCGGATCGGTCTCATGGATGTACTGGCTCAGGTCATGGAAATAGAACCAGAACTGCGGATGACTTCGGCGGATCCCCCAACGTTCGACGATTTTCTCGAAACGATTGGCGTCCTTGGCATTTTCCATAGCCTCTACGAACGCTGGCACCTGGGCCGCAGGAATGTTGAAGATGAAATTCGGGTAGCTGCTGAGCACGCCCGGGAAGATGGTCAGCGTATCCAGCCCCGGCTGGTAGCGCAGCGACTCGCCGAGCAGGAACGCCACGTTGCTATGGGCGCGGTTGCGCAGAAGGCTGTAGACCTCGCGCTTGCCGCTGGACGTCTCGATTCGCAGCATCGTCGCTTCCGGCAACTGGTCAATCACTTTCAATCCCGCCGCAGGACGCGAAGTCAGGCGGCTCAGGACCTGTTCGGCACTTTGCAACTCAGGGTCAATGTTGGGACGTGAGCAATACGCGCCGTCGCAACGGTTGATCGGGTCTGGTTTGGCGTTCAGCTCGCCATAGCGCACGAGCAATTGCTGGGCGAAATCGTACTTGGGGTCTTTGGGGTCGAGTTTAAGCGCGGTGGGCTTGTCGTCGTCGATATCTTCGTAGTCCATCCACATTTTGATCTTGCCGCTGTTCTGGTACCAGTCATCGAGGTAACCCTCGCGAGAATTGGCCGGCATCAGACGCAGGAAGTTCTGTTCGGCGCCGTTGCGGATCAGGTCGAAATACAACCGCGTCTGCGCCTGATGGGACACGTTACCGAACACATCGAAGTTCACCGCCAACTGGTAGTAGGTGCGCTCCAGCAAGGGGTAGTCGAATAGCCACATCGTCTGCGGCACTTCGCCGATCAGGCCCTTTGTCACGGCGGCGCTGTCAAAATGACGGAAGATGCTCAGCAGCGCATTGTTGTTACCGGCCCAAAGGGTCGACCAACTTGGCGCCGGCAGGTCAGCGTAACTGTCGCGCCGCAAGGCTTCGTATTCGTTGCGCTTGTTACGGTAGTCGTGCCACAGGCCAATGACGCTGCCAACGTCGTCGTTCTGTCCCGGCATCGCCAGCAAGGGCGTAGCCTGTCCCCGGTAATTGGGGTCGGTGATGTAGAGGTCGTGCTCCGGCGCCTGGAACAACGCCCAGAAGTTGTCGCGAATCACATCCGTGGCGATCTGGCCCCGGCACACCGGGCCGCGAATGAAAGTGCGCACGAAGTATTCGGCGTTATCGAGCATGAACTGGTAGCGCGCCTGGGCCGGAATGGCCTCAAACGTCGAAAACGGGTTGGCTCGGCGCTCCGGCCCGTAGCCCGGCAAGGCGTTGACCTGCCAGTTGCCGCTGTAGAACAAGCTTTTGACCCGCGCCATTTTTGCCGCGCTCAGCGGGTAGGTGATATGGGTCTTGTGCACGATCACACCCTGCACCGGCCACAGGCGATAGTAGAACTCGGTTCCGGGATCGTCGTTCGGGCGGCGGGTGTTGATCACGTTGATCGGTTGACCCGTTGGCGTCCGCGAGCGCACCCACTGGAAAAAATGCCCCGGCTCACCGTCCTTGAAATAGAGGTGCGCAAGGAACCAGTGCTCGTATAACCAGCGTCCTACGAGGCTTTGCCGGGCGCCCGGCGCATTGAGCAGGTTTTCCCATTGCATCACCTGCATCGCTTCGTTTGCGCTTGGCGCCAGGCCCTTCTCGTCAATCGGCGCCCCCGAAGCGAGCCAGCGCTGCAAAGTCTGGTATTGCTGATCGGTCAGGCCGGTGACGGCCAGGGGCATGCCCTGTCCAGGATGGGTGCTGGTATAGGTATCGAACTCCGCCGGCATGGCACAGGTGTTTTCGCGGTTCAGACCCAGGACGATGTCCTGCGGTAATTTGGCATTGGGCTGCAACGGCGTGTTGTGGCCGAACTCCAGCATCCGCGCCATCAGCGCGGCCTGGCTGCCCTGGGCGTCGAGTACTGAGTAGAAGCCTTTCTGTTGCCAGGCACGCTTGCCGGTCGCGTCATAAAACAACCGGGTTGGCGTCGCCGCCTGGGTACGCTCCCCGTCGTAGACAGGCGATTTGCTGGCGCCACGCGCCGCGCCTTCGCCACTGCCCAGGTTGAGCTGGCAGGCGGAGTCATAGCAGGCGTGGCAAGCCACGCACTTTTCGGTAAAGATCGGTTGGATATCGCGGGTGTAGGAAAGACCCGGCGCAGCCGGCAGACCTTGCGCCACGGCGCCCCAACTTAAAAGCAGCAACACGCTGCCGATGACGACGCGATACGACATGGTCTGTTCCGATCCTTGAAAAACGCCGCGATTGTACAGACCCGGCCGCCCCACCAACATGAGCGATATTCATGCAAAACCTGCACATGCTCTAGAAGCCCGCAGGTTTGTTATGATTCCGCCCCTTCGTAATGGTCTTTCCGAGTAGTTCTAATGTCCGATCGCAGCCTTCGCCTTCAAGCACTCAAGCACGCCCTTAAAGAGCGCATTCTGATTCTCGATGGCGGCATGGGCACAATGATCCAGAGCTACAAGCTCGAAGAACAGGATTACCGTGGCAAGCGCTTCGCCGACTGGCCGAGCGACGTCAAGGGCAACAACGACCTGCTGGTACTGACGCGCCCTGACGTGATCGGTGGCATCGAGAAAGCCTACCTGGATGCCGGCGCTGACATTCTCGAAACGAACACCTTCAACGCCACGCGGATTTCCATGGCCGATTACGGCATGGAAGGCTTGAGCTACGAGTTGAACGTAGAAGGCGCACGGCTGGCGCGCAAGATCGCCGACGCAAAAACCCTCGAAACGCCCGACAAACCACGCTTCGTCGCCGGCGTGCTGGGCCCGACCAGCCGCACCTGCTCGCTGTCCCCGGACGTGAATAACCCCGGCTACCGCAACGTCACCTTTGACGAACTGGTGGAGAACTACACCGAATCGACCAAAGGCCTGATCGAAGGCGGCGTTGACCTGATCCTGATCGAGACGATCTTTGACACCCTCAACGCCAAGGCGGCGATTTTCGCCGTCCAAGGCGTGTTCGAGGAATTGGGCATCGAGTTGCCGATCATGATCAGCGGCACCATCACCGATGCCTCCGGCCGCACCCTCTCCGGCCAGACCACCGAAGCGTTCTGGAACTCGGTGGCCCACGCCAAGCCGATCTCGGTCGGCCTGAACTGCGCCCTGGGCGCCAGTGAACTGCGGCCTTACCTGGAAGAGCTGTCGAACAAGGCCGGCACCCACGTTTCCGCGCACCCCAACGCCGGCCTGCCCAACGAATTCGGCGAGTACGACGAATTGCCGTCGCAAACCGCCAAGGTCATCGAAGAATTCGCCCAGAGCGGCTTCCTCAACATCGTCGGCGGCTGCTGTGGCACCACGCCAGGTCACATCGAAGCCATCGCCAAGGCCGTGGCCGGTTATGCGCCGCGCCAGATTCCCGACATCCCCAAAGCCTGCCGCCTGTCCGGCCTGGAACCGTTCACCATCGATCGCCAGTCGTTGTTCGTCAACGTCGGCGAACGGACCAACATCACCGGTTCTGCCAAATTCGCCCGCCTGATCCGTGAAGACAATTACACCGAAGCCCTGGAAGTCGCCCTGCAACAGGTCGAAGCCGGCGCCCAGGTGATCGACATCAACATGGACGAAGGCATGCTCGATTCGAAGAAGGCCATGGTGACCTTCCTCAATCTGATCGCCGGTGAACCGGACATCTCCCGCGTGCCGATCATGATCGACTCCTCGAAATGGGACGTCATCGAAGCCGGCCTCAAGTGCATCCAGGGCAAGGGCATCGTCAACTCGATCAGCATGAAAGAAGGCGTCGAGCAGTTCATTCACCACGCCAAACTGTGCAAGCGCTACGGCGCGGCCGTGGTGGTGATGGCCTTTGACGAAGCCGGCCAGGCCGACACCGAAGCGCGCAAGAAAGAGATCTGCAAGCGCTCCTACGACATTCTGGTCAACGAAGTGGGCTTCCCGCCGGAAGACATCATCTTCGACCCGAACATCTTCGCCGTGGCCACAGGCATCGAAGAACACAACAACTATGCAGTGGACTTCATCAACGCCTGTGCCTACATCCGTGACGAGCTGCCCTATGCGCTGACCTCCGGTGGCGTGTCCAACGTATCGTTCTCGTTCCGTGGCAACAACCCGGTGCGTGAGGCGATCCACTCGGTGTTCCTGCTGTACGCGATCCGCAACGGCCTGACCATGGGTATCGTCAACGCCGGCCAGTTGGAAATCTACGACCAGATCCCGACCGAACTGCGCGACGCCGTGGAAGACGTAATCCTCAACCGCACCCCGGAAGGCACCGACGCCCTCCTCGCCATCGCTGACAAATACAAGGGTGACGGCAGCGTCAAGGAAGCCGAGACCGAAGAGTGGCGCAACTGGGACGTCAACAAGCGTCTGGAGCATGCACTGGTCAAGGGCATCACCACCCATATCGTCGAAGACACCGAAGAGTCGCGCCAGTCGTTCGCCCGCCCCATCGAAGTGATCGAGGGCCCGCTGATGTCCGGCATGAACATCGTTGGCGACCTGTTCGGCGCCGGCAAGATGTTCCTGCCGCAGGTGGTCAAATCCGCCCGCGTGATGAAGCAGGCCGTGGCACACCTGATCCCGTTCATCGAACTGGAAAAAGGTGACAAGCCGGAGGCCAAGGGCAAGATTCTCATGGCCACGGTCAAGGGCGACGTGCACGACATCGGCAAGAACATCGTCGGCGTGGTGCTGGGTTGCAACGGCTATGACATCGTCGACCTGGGCGTGATGGTGCCGGCAGAGAAGATCCTGCAGGTGGCCAAGGAACAGAAGTGCGACATCATCGGTTTGTCGGGCCTGATCACTCCATCGCTGGATGAAATGGTCCACGTGGCGCGCGAGATGCAGCGCCAGGACTTCCACTTGCCGCTGATGATCGGTGGCGCCACCACTTCCAAGGCGCACACCGCGGTAAAAATCGAGCCTAAATACAGCAATGATGCGGTGGTGTACGTCACCGACGCCTCCCGCGCCGTGGGTGTGGCGACGCAATTGCTGTCCAAGGAGCTCAAGGCCGGTTTCGTCGAGAAAACCCGCAGTGAATACATCGAGGTCCGCGAACGTACGGCCAACCGCAGTGCCCGCACCGAGCGCCTGAGTTACGCCGCCTCCATCGCCAAGAAACCGCAGTTCGACTGGGGCTCCTACCAGCCGGTCAAGCCGACCTTCACCGGCACCAAGGTGCTGGATAACATTGACTTGAAGGTGCTCGCCGAGTACATCGACTGGACACCGTTCTTTATTTCCTGGGACCTGGCGGGCAAGTTCCCTCGCATTCTGCAGGACGAAGTGGTGGGCGAAGCGGCCACCGCGCTGTATGCAGACGCCCAGGAAATGCTCGCTAAACTGATTGACGAGAAACTGATCAGCGCCCGTGCGGTGTTCGGTTTCTGGCCGGCCAATCAGGTGCATGACGACGACATCGAACTCTACGGCGATGACGGCAAACCATTGGCCAGGCTGCATCACCTGCGCCAGCAGATTATCAAGACCGACGGCAAGCCGAACTTCTCCCTGGCAGACTTCGTTGCGCCCAAGGACAGCGAACTGACCGACTACGTGGGCGGTTTCATCACCACCGCTGGCATCGGTGCCGAAGAAGTGGCGAAGGCTTACCAGGACGCCGGCGACGACTACAACTCGATCATGGTCAAGGCCCTCGCGGACCGTTTGGCCGAGGCCTGTGCCGAGTGGCTGCACCAGCAGGTCCGTAAGGACTACTGGGGTTACGCCACGGACGAGGCGCTGGACAACGAGGCATTGATCAAAGAGCAATACAGCGGCATCCGCCCGGCGCCAGGCTACCCGGCCTGCCCGGATCACACCGAGAAAGCCACGCTGTTCGCCCTGCTGGACCCCGAGGCCGCCGAAATGCGCGCCGGACGTAGCGGCGTGTTCCTCACCGAACACTACGCCATGTTCCCGGCGGCAGCCGTCAGCGGCTGGTACTTCGCGCACCCTCAGGCGCAGTACTTCGCCGTGGGCAAGGTCGACAAGGACCAGGTGCAGAGCTACACCTCGCGCAAGGGCCAGGAACTGAGCGTGACCGAACGCTGGCTGGCGCCGAACCTGGGTTATGACGATTGATGCAGCGCCTGTAGGAGCAGCCGGTCGACGCTCGAATGCTCGCGATGGAAGATCAGACACCGCGGGGCATCAGGCCGCCCGTGTCATCGTTGACCACCATCGCTAGCAAGCTAGCTCCTACAGGGGATTTGCGAACACCCAACATCTGTAGAAGCAGCCGGTCGACGCTCGATTGCTCGCGATGGAAGATCAGGCACCGCGGGGCATCAGGCCGCCCGTGTCATCGTTGACCACCATCGCTAGCAAGCTTGGTTATCTGCGGCGCCTCCCGGACATTTCTTCGGCGCTGTCGGTGGAAGACGCGTCCATCGCCGCCCAATCGGGATTGGCGAGCCATCGTTCGATGTTATCCCGCGAGATGCCCAGCACCTTGTTCCCACCTACCCGGTCGAGGTGAGCCAGGAGCCGTTCGAGGGTGTCCGTCGTTAAATAGCGCAGGATGCCAAACAGGTGCGTGCCCCTCAGTAATCGATCATGGGTGCCATCGAACGCCTCTTGAGGGATATCCTGAATCGGGTTTCCGGCCAGGCTCAACTCTTCCAGGCTGGGCGCCTGCAAGACACCTTCAGGCCACTCCCGCAGGTCATTGCCATTGAGATGCAGGCTTTGCAGCGACTCGGGAATGGGGCCTACGAAACGGTTCATCTGGTTGTAGTTCATTTCCAGCTTGCGTAGCCCGCGCAACGCTTGCAAGCCTGCACCGTCGAAGGTCTTGATCCGGTTGTAGCTCAACCGCAACGATTCAAGCTGTGCCATCGCCCCCAGATCCTGCCCCAAGGCCAGCAGATCGCTGAGACGGTTGCTGGATAATCCCAATGTTTGCAGACGTGTCATGGCAGCGACCGCCGACGGCACACGCTCCAGGCTGTTAAGGCTCAGATCCAGCGAGCGCAACCCGCTGAACACCGGGAGAAAGCCATGGACGTCGGCTTCATTCAATCCCACGCCGCGCAGGTTCAACGATTGCACATGTCCGAAACCTGTCGGCAACTCAGGCAGCTCCCCCAGGCCAGCGATGCTCGACAGATCCAGCGTGGGCACGCGCTCCCGGGACATGGCGTTCAGACCTTCTTTCCAGCACGCCATGATCCGCCCTGCCGCTTTGCTGCGGCGCTCGGAAGCTGTCCAACGCCCACCGTACGCGGCGCTGCCTGTGCGCCGATGAAAAATCCAACCGTTCAATTGCCGGGTGATCGCTTCGAACCGGTGCCCCCACTCCTCGACACGCGCGTCGACCCAGATGTCGTCCGCGCCAACGCGCCAACCCTCGATGACTTCCAGGGCCTCTCCCTCGGTAAATGAAGGGTCAACCCTGCGCAAGCGACCGACAAATGACGGCACACTTTCGGCGGCAGGCAGCGCCGGTGGCAGTGGCAGCAATCGGCTGGCAAGTAGCGAGCCGTTTTCGAAAGGCTGTACGGCGTGATCCGGGACAGGCTCCAGGGCGAACGTGTGCAACGCACCATCGGGCAGGCCTAAGGCTGATTCGCATCGACGCCTGGCCAATTGAAGTTGTTGCCGGGCGGAATTCGATAACGGCGCTCCGGTCAGGTTGGTGTTGATCAACAATTCATCCCGCGCCAACGCTTCGGGCGGCAGCTCGCGAATCAGCGTGCCACGCAGGTCGAGCCAGCTCAGGCGCGGCAACCTGTCGGCGCCCCGAGGCCATTGTTGCAGCGGCGTGCCCTCCATGATCAGCGTCTCCAGATCCGTCATGGCACTCACATCGAATTGATACAACGGGTTGTCCGAAAGATCGAGCTTGCGTAGCCGACCCGCGTTCTGTGGGGCAATCGGATCGATAATCAGGCGGTTACCCCGCAGATCAAGGTATTGCAGGCCTGAAAAGTTATGGAGCAACTCGCGAATCTGCTGGTCGGTGGAATTGGGCACACGCAGGCGCAACGTCCACACGTGAGAAAAATCGGCTGTCAGCGCCGGCAGTGGTTCATCGCACACCAGGTCGAGTTGCCGGTAGGCCGCGTTTTCAGCGGCGAATGGCCTGCCCCGCCAGGTATTGCGCAAACTCAGGGCGACACCTGCCTTCTGTTCAAGGTCACCCCCGTGGGTCACCCAATCCTCCAGGGTTTGTTCAAGTGTCAGCCATTGCTCGCGCAGTCCTTCGAGCATCTGCAGGATCTGTATATCGTTTTGTCCGGCGCGCAGCAGCGCGAGCACCATTGCATTGGCTTCGGCCATTTCCAGGTCGGGATACAGATGCTGCAGGCGTAACACCAGCCCTACATTTAACCCGGAAGAACCGACCAGCCCTTCGCCGCTTGCCGGGTAGCCCACCAGGTTCTGCCGGATACGCTGTGGGGGCCGGAATGCACGGCCATGCCGACTCTGCGGCTCCAGGATCGCCGCACTGTGGTCGACATGCTCCGTCGCATATCGGCAGATGGCTCGCTGCAACGCGGGACTGTCGGTGACCAGAGGCATACCGAGCGCCTGCCGGGTTGGCGCGGGCAAGGCATGCAGAAGCGCGGCATGGAAATGGTCGATGGAAGCCGAGGGTTGGTTCAGCGCTTCGCCGTCGTCGTTGAACGCCTGGTAGAACGGGCCTTTCTGCACCACGTGGCAACGCTGCGCTGCCGTCCGGGGGCCAATGGCATCGAGCAGCCGTCCCGTAATGCTCCCTTCGCGGATCTCCAGGCGTACCTCATCGGACCAGCCCGGCAAACGCTCAAGCGTGTGTACAGCCAGGCGCCGTGCATCGGCTGACAGCATGTTGCGCATGTGCAGCTTTGCCAGCGCGCGGGTCAAGCGACCACGCCTGGCGTACCAGCGTGCCTCCCGGAGCATTGACCGTGGCACCTTGGTGGTGTTCCTCACAATGGCCATGTCCACGGCGCTGGCATGGGCCAGCACTTCGTTCGCCGCGGCATCACTGAGGCCGGGGTACACCCGTTGCAACGGGTCGGCCAGCGCAGTGGCCTGAGCATTGCGGCGATAAAAGCTTTCAAACAGTAATGACCGTCTGGTTCGGGCCTGAGCGGCGATCTGCTCCCTCAATGCCTGGGCGCGCCAGCCACGGTTCTGCGCGGCCTCTGCCCCCAACAGCGCGACGATCTCGGCTTCGTCCAGGGCTTCCAGTACCCGCATCGGCAACTGCGCGGTGAGTACATCGTATCGACTCATGCGAATCGGCGGTTTCACCGGCGCACCAGCCTCCAGCGGGGCCTGGCCGTACTCGGCCCGCATGCCAGACAGGCCTGGCCTTTCAAATATCTGCAGGATTCGCCCGGCCGGCCAACGCGGTAACTCCGTGATCATCGGCACTGCGTGCAAATAACGCTCGTCGATGAGCTCGCCGCTCACCACCTGTTCAATCACCTGTGTGACGTCGCGGTCGGCGCCCCATAGCCGCAGCGCATCGGCAAGCTCCGGTGGTGGCAAGCGGTTGTCCATGTGCATCCGGCGCAACGCGTTATCACTGACCCCGGCGATGTCAGCGATCGTGAGCAGTTGTTCATCGCTGCACGCATCGGTGATATGGCCCATTCGCCGCAGCAGTCTCAAGCGGCTCCAGCTCAACGGGTTTTCCAGGACGTGGCGCCAGGCGCCGGCTGCATTGTGCGCCAGTACCGGTTGATAGGCCTGCGCATCGGTTGGATGCCTGATGCGCCAGCGTTTGAGATCACGGTCAAAAACCTGCTCGTAGACCTTGCCTTCGAGGCGGATAAACGACCTGTCGTCCAACGTGTAACGGCCCATGGCATCCGGCCCGGTATCGGGATCGAAGGCGCCTGGCACTTCATAACCGGCCATGTCCGACCTGCACAGCCGTGCGCTGCCATCAGGCAAGGTGACCGGGTGCAGGTCCTCAATCACCGGCATTGGCTCGACTGCCGACAACTTCGACAGCCCCTTGCCAGCACTCGCAGTGAGCCCCAACAACAGCAGGTTCTGCGCAACATCCAACAAATGTGCCTTGGCGGCCTGGCGATCGCCCTCGCTCCATTCGACCACGCCCTCGATCGACTCCGCCAGCAACTGGCACGCCATCAACGTCATCATGACTTCACCCAGAACCGGCACGAACATCGAGACCGAGCCCAGGATCAGCATGCCAATGTTCAGCAATTTATCGAACAGGGCGTCGCGTTCCCGAGCATCGACAGTTGCCGACGGCACGGCGTAACTGAGGGCATCGGCGATCTGCTGCTGGCGATGTCGCTCGAACAGCCAATCCCAGAGATCAATGTTGCGATCACCGTCCCTTTCGAGCAGGACGAACAACGGTGCGAGAAACGGCTCGGGGTTGGCCACCTGGCGGATGGCCGGCGCCGGGGCCAACTGTTCGACCTGGGTGCCGGGCAATCGGCTGAGCCCATTGATAACGTCGCTGATCAGAGAATAGTGCGCCCGCAGCTCGCTGATGAACGGGGTGTCGGGAGCGTCCACGGTGAACTGGCTGAAGAAGTACGGTCGATCGGCATAAGCGACAAACCGGCTGAAAAATTGCTGGTAGGCGGTGGGGCTGCCCGCGTCTGTGCCCCGGGCAGTAAAGTGCTGCTTGAGCGTCGCCTCCACTTGCCCAGGCTTATAGCGCTTCAAGGGATGATGCGGATCGTCGGGGATGAAAAGCAGCAGGTCTTCGGGTGTCTCGAGGGTTTTGCCAATCGCGAAGCCGATGCAGCCGGTCAACGGTCGATTCATCAGGGTCATTTCGCACAGCCCGATACGCTTTTCGCCCTGTCGGGGATTTCGTTCGCCCTGGATGATCGCCAGAATCGAGGTGTAATCCTCAGGTTCGATATCTTTTTGCAGCAAGGCCCGCTCAGCCGCCGTGCGCAGGGCGGTTTTCTGCACCGTATTGAACTGCTCGCGCATCGCGTGCTGCGTGGCAGATGCGTCGGGGTATACGAAGGCCTTGAGGTACTGCTGATACTGCCCGCCAATGTCCAGCACTCGGCAGGCATGGATGAACTGACTCACCGTCATGGAGGTGCCGAGCGCCTCGAAACGCCCCGACTGCGCGGACTTGACGACAAACCCGGACGCCCGGTGATAGGCATCGAGCTCGCACTCGGCTTCTTCAAAGTTGTGCAGTGCCGCTTGCAACAATGTCCTTTGCGACACTTCGAAGGCGCCCACTTCGATGGGGATCACGCGGCCCACTTCAATGGGTTTCAGCAAATGTAAAAAGGTGTGGTTGACGTCGAGATCGACATCGAACTCGGCCTTCAGGTGTTCGCGCAGTCGCGGCTCGGCGAAAGCCTGGATGTCTTGCAAGCCCGCCATCGACCTGGACCACTGGTTCTGCGCAATGAAGTGGGCGACCAGGCTTTCGTCGAACGCCTTGCGTTGTTGTCTTGAGGCTTCTCGATACCAGGCGGGCAGCGGCGCATTGGCGCTTTTCAGCGCGTGCAGGTGCTGAGGCGTTGCCTGGTTCACCCAATATGGGATCGACTGCTCAAGCAATGGAGCGTGAATGCTGCGGGTGACGTGCGGGTGAGACATGCTTTTGCTCCTGAGAGTGGGAGCCTCAGCACATCATGGGTGAACCCGTGGTGGGCGGTAGATAGTTCTTGACCCTGCTGGGTGCCGGATTTTGTCTATGCTCAACAGGCAGACTTCAAGACGAGGGGTTTATGGACGATCCAATCGACAACAAACCGCCGACCTTCTGGCAAATGCTGCACAGCGTCATGGCCGCAGCGTTCGGGGTTCAGAGCGGGAAGAACCGGGCCCGGGATTTTACCCATGGCAAACCCAGTCACTTCGTGATTCTGGGTGTGCTCTTTACGGCGGTATTCGCCCTGTCGCTGTACGGCATCGTGCAACTGGTCCTGTTGCTGGCCGGGGTCTAGCGCATCAGGGTTTGCAGGTTGAACGGATAGCGATACCCGCTAGGCCGCCCTTTGGCGGACATTTTGCGGAAGTCCACGTTGTAGTCCGGCTCATCGCCCATCGCCAACAATCGCTTGGCGGTAGCCGTGTCGATGAGTTGCAGTAGAGGGACCTGTCGATCCCGACCGCCGTATTGGCTGATGTCCACGCCACGGTCGATGTCATGTAACTGCACCAGTGCCCAGCCCCCGAGGGTAAAGTGCCCACCTGTCAGCACGCTCAAGCGCCCCGCCACCTTTGCCAACAGCGCCTCCTTCGAGGTGTTCACCGCACTGAACAGCACGTCCTTGCCGGGCACCTGGCCGGCCTCTGTGTAGGCCTGCATTGCGCCAAAGGCCATTTGATCATTAGCCGACCAGACCAGCGAAACATTCGGGTAGCGATGGCGCAGCAACCTCGCCTGCTCGTACGCCCGCTTATGCGTCCAGCCGCCATAGACCAGTTGCCGCAAACGTACTTCGGGGTGCTCGCCAAGGGCACGCATCATGCCTTTTTCGCGCAGTTGTGCAGATGGCGTGATCTTCAGGCCAGAAAACGCGAGCATTTCGATGGTCTGGCCGGGCGCCACGGGCCGATGCTGGCGAATCAGCTCCTTGGCCATCAGGTAACCACCCTCCTCGTCGTTGGGTACCAGGCTGCCCAGGCGATCCGGGCGCTCGCCCAACAGGCTCATCTGACTGGGCGTCAGCGATGCATTGACCATATACAGCTTGACGCCGCTACCCTGCGCAAGACGCATGACCTGCGGGGCGATGTATTCCTCGTTGACGAACATCAGGTAGTCGGGACGATTGGGTCCGTGCAGCGCCTCGCGCGCCTGCGCCACCGTCAGTTCAGGCATGCGCCTGGAGTAGACGATACGCAGGTCAATGCCCAGATCGGTGGCGGCGGCCTGCATGAATTGCGAATAGCTGACCCAGAACGCCTCGTCGACCTCACCGGGATTGAGGAACAACACCGACTCGGCACGCGCGCCTTGGCCATAACCTGCGCCCAGCACCAGCAGGAAGGTGTAGAAAAACTTCAGCATTGATCGTCCGAGCCCCCGAATTCGCGGCGCATTATAGCCAGCGAATCGTTTCAAAAGGCGCTAATTACACAGATTGTCCGACAATCTGCGCAACCGGGCCCGGACGGGTCATTTATTGATGGCTCACCCAGAACACCGCAGTGCCCACGACCAGGATGATCAGAAACAGAATGGCCCAAGCGTCGACCGTACTGTCTGGCTTTGAAGCTTTGGTAGGGTTGCTCATTGCATCGCCTCTTGTCGGTTTTGTCGGTGATTGCACGAAGACACGAGCAGAGTAAAGACGACGATTGCCCGTACGACAAATGCGGGTATAGCAATAACAATTCTCGTTAGTCGTTTTGGTTCTTTACATATACTCAAACATCACTTTTGCGCATAACCGCAAACTGGTATCTTGCCCCGGCTCCGTTGGGAGTGCGCGGCCGTGCGCGCAGAATTGCCGAGGCGGTTCGGAGACTTCAGTCAGCGACAAACGCCACTGGATCCGACCAGCCCAGCCTGAGAACAGGACTTATATGTACGTATACGACGAGTACGATCAGCGGATCATCGAGGACCGCGTCAAGCAGTTCCGAGATCAGACCCGACGCTATCTGGCAGGCGAGCTGAGCGAAGAAGAATTCCGCCCCCTGCGCTTGCAGAACGGGCTCTACATTCAGCGTTTCGCACCCATGTTGCGAGTGGCGGTGCCTTACGGCCAGTTGACCTCGCGTCAAGTGCGCATGATCGCCAAGATTGCCCGCGACTACGACAAGGGCTATGCCCACATCAGTACCCGGCAGAACATTCAGTTCAACTGGCCGGCGCTGGAAGACATCCCGGACATTCTCGCCGAACTGGCCACCGTGCAGATGCACGCCATCCAGACAAGCGGCAACTGCCTGCGCAACGTCACCACTGACCAGTTCGCCGGTGTCGCTGCCGACGAACTGATCGACCCGCGCCCATGGTGTGAGATCGTCCGTCAGTGGACCACGTTCCACCCTGAGTTCGCCTACCTGCCGCGCAAGTTCAAGATCGCCATCAATGGCTCGACCTCTGACCGCGCCGCCATCGAAGTCCACGACATTGGCCTGGAGCCAGTACGTAACGCGGCTGGCGAAGTCGGCTTCCGCGTGCTGGTGGGCGGCGGCCTGGGCCGTACCCCGGTGGTCGGTGCGTTCATCAATGAATTCCTGCCGTGGCAAGACCTGTTGAGCTACCTCGACGCCATTCTGCGTGTGTACAACCGCTATGGCCGTCGCGACAACAAGTACAAGGCGCGGATCAAGATTCTGGTCAAGGCGCTCACGCCTGAAGTGTTCGCGCAGAAAGTCGAAGCGGAAATGGAACACCTGCGCGGTGGCCAGACCACGCTGACCGAAGCGGAACTGCATCGCGTCGCCAAGCATTTCGTCGACCCGGATTACAAGGCACTCGACAATATCGGCGCCGAACTGGCCGAGCTCGACCAGCAGCACCCGGGCTTCGCCCGCTGGCGCACCCGCAACACCCTGGCGCACAAGAAGCCGGGTTATGTGGCCGTTACCCTGTCCCTGAAGCCGACCGGCGTCGCGCCGGGCGACATCACCGACAAGCAGCTCGACGCCGTCGCCGACCTCGCCGAACGCTACAGCTTCGGCCAACTGCGCACGTCCCACGAGCAGAACATCATCCTGGCCGACGTCGAACAAAGCCAGTTGTTCACTCTTTGGGGCGAATTGCGCGAGCAAGGTTTTGCCACGCCGAACATTGGCCTGCTGACCGATATCATCTGCTGCCCTGGCGGTGATTTCTGCTCCCTGGCCAACGCCAAGTCGATCCCGATCGCGGAATCGATCCAGCGCCGTTTCGACGACCTGGACTACCTGTTCGACATCGGCGAGCTGGACCTGAACATCTCCGGTTGCATGAACGCCTGTGGTCACCACCACGTCGGCCACATCGGCATCCTCGGCGTGGACAAGAAAGGCGAAGAGTTCTATCAGGTGTCCCTGGGTGGCAGCGGCAGCCGCGATGCCAGCTTGGGCAAGATCCTCGGCCCGTCCTTTGCCCAGGACGACATGCCGGATGTGATCTCCAAACTGATCGACGTGTACGTCGAACAACGTACCGATGAAGAGCGTTTCATCGACACCTATCAGCGCATCGGTATCGACCTCTTCAAGGAGCGCGTCTATGCAGCGAATCATTAAGAACAACGAAGTCGTCGACGAAACCTGGCACCTGCTGCCCAAGGATTTCAACATCGACGAAATCAGCAACTGCGACGACTACATCGTGCCGCTGCAGTTGTGGCGTGAGCACGGCCGCATGCTCCTGGCCCGCGATGGCGGGCTGGGTGTGTGGCTGGACGCTGACGAAGAAGCTGAGGAAATCGGTGAAGACGCCAATAAGTTCCAGGTCATCGCCCTGAACTTCCCGGCCTTCACCGACGGTCGCAACTACTCCAACGCCCGACTGCTGCGTGACCGTTATGGTTTCAAGGGCGAGCTGCGGGCGATTGGCGATGTACTGCGCGATCAACTGTTCTACCTGCATCGTTGCGGGTTCGACGCCTTCGCCTTGCGCGCCGACAAAGACCCGTACGAAGCCCTTGAAAGCCTCAAGGACTTCTCGGTGACCTATCAGGCCGCCACTGACGAACCGCTGCCGCTGTTCCGTCGCCGCTAGCGAGCCTGCTCGCGATGGTGGTCAACGATGACGCGGGATGCCTGACACCCCGCGTTGCCCCGGCTTCCATCGCGAGCAAGCTCGCTCCTGCAGTTGTTGCTGGGTCAGGGTTCGCCTGGTTCGACTGGGAACGGTCGTCCCAAAGCCACCCAATCGCGGTGCACCCGGGCTCGGTCTTCCAGTGCGGAAAACACGGAGTACGGATTGTCAAAGATCCCTGTCGGCACGGGTATCCCTTGCGTCAATCGCCGCCATAAATCCTGCGAAGCATCGGCTTCAGACAGCAGTTCCCAGACACGCGTCTGTAGCTCCAGATAACTGATCTGGAAATCGGCCGTGAGGGTCAATGCGTTGATTGCCGCCAGAAATCGGTTGCCACGCGGCTTGAGTAGCAACCGTTGCCAGAGCTGCAACCTGGCCTCCCGCTGCCCGCCTTCGATCCCGTCCAACCAGCCTGCCGCCTCTGAGTAATGCAGCGAAGGTGAACTCAACCACAGGTTGAGTCCCGTTTGTCGGCGGTGCAAAACCAGCCGATGCAGCGTGTCTTGATCGGTGATGGGGTTGTTCCACAGCAGCACGCGGTCCCTGGCAATGGCCTGATTGAGAATCGCCTGTGGTACTCGACGGATCCGGTTATTGCGCAGATCCAGCAACGTCATGTGCGGCTGATCCCGAATGCCGATAGGACACCTGTCAATACCGGTATTGTTGAGTCTGAGCACTTGTAACTGGTCCATGCCGATGACCACCGGAGGCACCGCCAGCGGATTGTCACTCAGGTCCAGCGATTGCAGATTCACCAGGCTACTGAACAGCCCGGCATTGTCCTCGCTGAAGGTCAGGTGAGTCAGTCGAAGATTCAGTGAAGTCAGGTGCTGCAACTGAGCAATGGTGGACGGCACTGCCCCCCGAAACACTCCGGTAGCGTCAGCTATTCGCAGATCGGTCTTCTCCAGCGTCAAGGTACGCAGGTTTGGGAAGGCCTCGAGAAAGCCGTCCAGGCTCTCCCGGTCAATCATTTGCAGGTTTTGCATCTTCAACCCGATGACATCGTTGAAACGAATATTCAGCGACGGCAAGCAGTGAAAATCCTCGTTGTTCATGTCCATCGTGAAACCGTCCGTGGCATTTCCCGAATAATGGCTGCCGGCTTCGGGCGCGCGCTTCTGCAGGATGGCAATCAACTCATCACCCAGTTCGCCCCGGCTGTCGCGCTCATAATCGATCGTGTCTTGCACCCGCTGGGCGTTCCATTGCGCGAGTTCTGCGTCGGTCATACCCGCCGTACCGGGATCGCCCATGTGCAAGAAGTGAACATCCATGTCGTCGATGTCCACGGCCACCCTCTCCAGCCAAACCTCCAGATCCTCATACAGTTGCAGGAACTGCTGCTTGGTCCTGTCGATGTAAGCCTGGGCTGTCCCGCCCAGTTGCAGCACAAGCGCATCGATTTGCTCGCGGGTCATCGTCGGGTACAGGTCCTTGATCTGCGATTGCATCATGGCATGGGTCAAGGCCCTGCCCTGAGGCGTGTCGGGATAGCCGCCCCCGCGCAATCCCTGCGCCTCAAAAGGCAAACCCGAGTCCATTCGACCCAGGCCCAGGGCCAGCACCGGCCGGGGTAACGGCTGCCGACCGGCCCTCAGGCGCAACTCATTGCCAGCACCATCGGACGGCAGACTCAACACCGTTCGTTCTTCCGGGGAAAGAACGCCTGCAACGGCGTCGTACAGGTTTGCACCCACTGCGCCCGAGGGTGTCAGGCTGAAGGGCTGATAGCCCTGCGCGCCCTTGATCAATCGACGACAATCAAGCGTATCGAGCGGGCCGACGCGGTCCAATACCCGACCGGTGCTGAAACCGTCGTGAATTTCGATGCGCACGCCTTTGGGCCACCCGGGCAAGCTTTCCATCGAGTGCAGCGCCAGGATGTCCGTCTCGGGGCACACGATCGAACGCAGATAAAGGCCTTCATAAACCCGATTGAGGCGCACATGTTGCTGGTACTGGCGAGCCTTGCCGTCCAGTTGCTTGAACAGGCGCTTGGCCTGCGCGCCGTCCACCGCAGCAGTGAAGTCAAAACCGGAGCGGTCGAACATTTGCTCCACCACCGCGCTGGGCAGATCGGGATATTGCCGCTGGAACAGGCGCACCCCTTCATGTTCACTCGTTTGCATTGCCTGGTAGCGGCGATTGAACAACTGGCTACGCGCAGCGGCTGACTCGGTGAGCCCGGCGACTTCCTGATCGAGACGAAAACGCGCCAGGGTGTCTGCCAGCATCGGCGTTGGTGGGCGCCCGGCCTGGATCACTCGCAGCATGTCGTTGCCTACGTCACTCACCCTGGCGATCTGCGAAAGCACCTCCTCGCTGAAGGTTCCCTGCGGCACGCCGATGCCGCTCAACAGATCGGTGCGCGTTTGCGCAGCGTTCAGGATCGGGTCAGACATCAGCTCTGCGGCGTCTGGCTCACGGAAATTCCCGCCCGCCGCTGTGCCCTCACGTCCCAGCGAAGCCACCTCCACCGCCAAGGGCAGCGCATTGAGCAAACCGAACACCGTACGAACCACGCCCCGGGAACGCTCGCTGGCGGTTTGACCTTCGAGCGCCTGGCCCAGGCCCACACTGGCGTCGATCAGCCCCACGAGCGCCAGGACTCCCTCGCCCCCTGGAACAAACAACGCCAGCGGGCCGAAACGGTTGACCCACTGCACGATCGGCTCGACCACGGCGCTCAGATTGTCCCGATTGACCTGGGCGTCACTGCGAATGGTTTTGACGCTGGCCTGGGCCGCCTGTTTCATGCTCAGCACCAGTTGCGCAAAGGGATCCGTGCCCTTGGGCGGCAAATCAAAACCAATGTAATCGGCCGGTTCCCAGTAACCATCGTTGTTGAAGAAGCCGGCCTCCTTGCCCAATCGATGCTGCTGCGGATAAATCGCCAGGCCCTCCAGCGCGGTGACGACTCCGGCGTGAAAGGTGCCATCGCGGCGATCCTCCTCGGCGAAGTGCGCCGCCAGTGCCTGGCGCGCGGCGTCAGCCTTGGCCTGCCCCACGATCCATCGACGCAGGTGGCTGGCATCGATGAACTCATGCAGCGGTGACGAGTTGCCCGGGATGTACATCAGCAGCCGGCCACTGCTGCGTTCGCAGAAGCACCAGATATCCGTGGCGATGTAGCGGTAGATCTTGAGTCGGCTGACCTGGATATCGGCGGTCAGGCGTGTCGGCGCTTGCAATTGCGCCATGGTCAGTTGGCCCCAGGTTTGCCCCGGCGCGAGCCCCGCCGCACTCATTGCCAGTGCCATGCCCTTGTCGGACAGGCAGTGCTCGCGATGCTGTAACCACGCACTCATGACAAAAGCTGCCTTGGTCGAGGTGCGCAGGTCATAGGCCGTGCTCCTCAGTATCGTCTCGTCTGAGGGCCAGGTTTTGTCGACGTACGCTTGATACAGCTCATCGAAGAACAGCTGCCACACCCATTGCTTGAAATCCGCAGGCCTAAGGTCGAGCTGCGTTCGCGGTTCATAGACCTGGGGATCAGCACGCCGGTAGATGCCTTCATACGTGCGGTGATCATCGGTGGAGCGGCGGCGCCTGCATCAAACGCACGACCGGACCCACATCGGGCGGCGTGTAAAACCCGAACGCACTTTCGCCAAAACGACCATCGCCCACGGTCTGGTAGTTGGACAGCAGGACCTGCACCAGCGACTGGGATAGGGCGACGTGTCCCACATGACTGCCGTCCGGCTCGGCGCGTAGCCAGTAATCGTAATGCAGGGTGACCAGTTGCGCCGTTTGCGGATCGAGGGCCGCCCCCACTTCTCCCGGATCAACTGTTCGGCAAGCTGGGCGGGATTTTTGGGTAACGCGCTGTCGATCAGCCTGCGCAATTCATCGCGCAGGCCAAGAGACGGTTGGGTATTCGTGTTCACATCCATGTTGAACGACCTTGAAACTGATAAGAGCCCTCAGCTTAAGGTCGAATTTTTGATGGAAAAAGCGCAAATGGCCGATGGTTGAGCGCTAGAAAACAACAGGATTGAGAGACGTTAAAACAGATATGTACCGCACCCGGTCCTGTGCGGGCATGCGCCGACAGGACCCTCGTGACAGTTACCAGAAACGTTGCTGGGTCAGACGGCTCCACCAGCTCGACAGCACGCGATCGACCGAACCGCTGGCTGCCATGCCGATACGTTCCTGCAAGCTTTTGCGCTCGGCGAAATGCAGGTGGTATACCTCGGATTTCCTCGCACGCTCGGCCAAGTACTCGTCGCTGGTTTTCAGCTCATCGACCAGTTGTTTGTCCAATGCGGCCACACCCAGCCAGATTTCACCGGTGGCGACTTCGTCGATGGCCAGTTGAGGGCGATAGCGCGCCACGAAGTTCTTGAACAATTGATGAGTGATGTCCAGGTCTTCCTGGAACTTTTCGCGGCCCTTCTCGGTGTTTTCGCCAAACACGGTGAGGGTGCGCTTGTACTCGCCGGCCGTCAGCACTTCAAAGTCGATGTCGTGCTTTTTCAACAGGCGGTTGACGTTGGGCAACTGCGCGACCACACCTATTGAACCCAGGATCGCGAACGGCGCGCTGATGATCTTCTCGCCGATGCACGCCATCATGTAGCCGCCGCTGGCCGCTACCTTGTCGATGCACACGGTCAGCGGCACACCGGCGTCGCGGATGCGCGCCAACTGCGAGGATGCCAGCCCGTAGCTGTGGACCATGCCGCCACCGCTTTCAAGGCGCAACACCACTTCATCCTTGGGCGTCGCCAGGGTCAGCAACGCGGTGATTTCGTGGCGAAGGCTTTCCGTCGCCGAAGCCTTGATGTCACCGTCGAAATCCAGGACGAACACCCGTGGCTTGCTTTCCGGTTTCTTCTTTTGCTTCTTGTCGGTCTTGGCCTCGGCCTTGCGCAGGGCCTTGAGCTGATCCTTGTCCAGCAAGGTTTGTTCCAGGCGCTCACGCAGCCCTTTGTAGAAATCGTTGAGCTTGCTCACTTGCAACTGGCCGGTCGATTTTCGTCGACCCTTGGTGCGCAATGCCGCAAAACTGGCCAGAACCACCAGGATGGCGATTACCAGTGTCACGGTCTTGGCCAGGAAAACCGCGTATTCGGTCAAAAACTCCACAGGGACTCCTTCAATACGATGCGCAGCACAACGCGCGCGGGATGGCACCAGCATACCCATGCGCCGGCCATGGGGCCAGCCGGGAAACCTTTGGCAACAGGCCTGTAACGAGCATTTCAAACAAGCGTATGTTTTTTCATTGACAGCTCACCCTCATCCTCATAACCTCGCCGAACCTTCAACGTACCGGGACGACGCGGACGTGGGCAGTATTTATCTGATTCGACATGGCCAGGCCTCCTTTGGTGCAGACGATTACGACGTCCTGTCGCCGACCGGTATCCGCCAGGCAGAAGTCCTCGGCCAACACCTGGCTGAACTGGGCCTGAGCCTTGATCGCTGCGTTTCGGGCGACCTGCGCCGCCAGCAACATACCGCCAGCAGCGCACTGGAACAGTTCGCCGCCGTTGGCCTGCCAGTGCCGATCGTCGAAACTGATGCGGCCTTCAATGAATTCGATGCCGACGCCGTTATCCGAGCCCTGCTGCCGGCCATGCTCGACGAGGAACCCCAAGCGCTGGACATCCTGCGTAACGCCGCTCAGAACCGTGCCGAATTCCAGCGCATTTTCGCCCTGATCATCGAGCGCTGGCTGGCCGGCACCTATGACACCCCGGGCCTGGAAAGCTGGCTGGGTTTTGTCGAACGGGTCCAGGCCGGCCTGCACCGAATCCTGGACAACGCCGACAACACCCAGAAGATCGCTGTATTTACTTCCGGCGGCACCATCACCGCCCTGCTCCACCTGATTACCCAAATGCCTGCCCGCCAGGCATTTGAACTCAATTGGCAAATCGTCAACACCTCGCTCAACCATCTGAAGTTCCGTGGTCGCGAGGTGGCACTGGCTTCTTTCAACAGTCATGCGCACCTGCAACTGTTGAAAGCCCCGGAACTCATCACTTTCCGCTGAGTCCGGACTACTGTGACCCTGGCTGTAATCAACCCAAAAAGGATCGAACCATGACCTCCGTAGCTGATGCCGTACAAGCAATGAAAGCCAAGTTCAACCCAGCCGCTGCTGCCGGTCTGGACCTGGTCTTCGGTTTTCGCATCGACGAGACCAAGAACTTCTCGCTGATCGTCAAGGACAGCACCTGCGAACTGAAAGAAGGTGAGAACCCTGACGCCCAGGTGACCCTGGTGATGGACGGCGAAACTCTGGAAGGCATCGTCAGCGGCGAAACCGACGGCATGCAAGCCTTCATGGGCGGCAAGCTGCGCGCCGAAGGTGACATGATGCTGGCCATGAAACTGTCCGAGTTGTTCCCGGCGTAAGATTGCCGCGAAAGCCTACGAAACCCGCCCCTGTGGCGGGTTTTGTCGTTTTGCAGTGCCCCATGTCTCGCCATCGCGAGCAAGCTCGCTCCTACAGAGGGATGGTCTTACAATGCCAGCACTTTACCGACTGGCCGCCCCATGGATATCGATCTCGCTCGCACCTTTCTGGAAATCGTTCGTCACGGCAGCCTTGCTGCTGCTGCCGAAAAGCTCCACGTCACCCAGACCGCGATCACCGCGCGGGTTCAGAAGCTCGAAAGTCAACTGGGCAGCACCCTGTTCGTGCGCAATCGCGCCGGCGCACGCCTTACGCCCAATGGCGAAGCCTTTGTGGTGTATGCCAACCAATTGGTAGAAACCTGGGAAGCGGCGCGGCGCGATTTGCCGCTGCCCGAGGGTTATCACGACGTGCTGCACATCGGTGGCGAGGTCAGCCTGTGCAACCCGTTGATGCTCAGTTGGGCCGGTGAACTGCGCGAAAAAATCCCCAGCCATGCCCTGCGCATGGAGATCCGCGACGGCGAAAACCTGCTGCGGCAACTGGAACTGGGCGTGCTGGACGCGGCATTGGTCTATCAGCCGGAGTATTGGCCGCGCCTGCAAGTGGAGCAGGTGCTGGAAGAAAAACTCATCCTGGTGCGCCAGCCCGGTCGCGAGTCGCCTTACGTCTACATCGACTGGGGCCAGGACTTCCGGCGTCAGCACGATGCTGCGCTGCCCGAGAAAGCCAAGGCAGCCCTGAGCTTCAACCTCGGACCACTGGCCTTGCAGTACATTCTGGAGAACGGTGGCAGCGGCTACTTCCGGACCCGCGTGGTGCAGAGCTACCTGCAAAGTGGCGTCCTGGAGCAGGTGCCCAAGTCTCCCGAATTCAGCTACCCGACTTACCTCGTCTATTCCCGCGACCGTGACTCGGTGACCCTGCAACGGGCGTTCGATCTGCTTCGTGAAGTGATCCGTTCCGACGATGACTGGTCGCAACGCTGGAATCCACTGACCTGATACACCGGAACATGGCGTTTGTGTCCCCACAAGTTCGGCCCTGCGAATGCGCAGAGATCGGCTAATCTGCTGGGATAACAAAAAACGCAGGTGAATGCAGTGAGGCAGACCACCGAAGCATTTCGCAGCCGCTACCGGGCGGCCATCCATCCCCGTTACAACCCTTGGCTGCATGGCACCTTTGTGTTGCTGTTCGGGGTATTGGCCATCACTGCATTCTGGAGCAACGTGCATCAGGTGCAGGTTCTGCAATGGCTGGCGGTGCCCGCGACCTTATTGCTGTTCAATCTGGGCGTGTACTGCGTGCATCGTCACCTGGGGCATCACAAGAAAAGCTTCGCTCGCCTGTTCTATGCGCGCCATGCCGGTGACCACCATAGTTTTTTTGCCCCCGGCAGCATGGCGTACGACAGCGCCCGGGACTGGCGCGTGATCCTCTTTCCAGCCTGGCTGGTCGTGGTGCACACGCTGCTCATCAGCCTGCCGATCTGGTGGCTGCTGCAACTATTCGATGCCAACGTCGCCGGTCTCGTCGCTGGCTTTCTGGTACTCGGTTACCTGGCCTATGAGGTGTTCCACGCCTGTGAACACCTGCCACACTCCAACCCGATGACGCGCTGGCCCTGGATTCGCCAGATGCGCCGCCTGCATGAACTGCATCACCGTCGCGAACTGATGCAGGAGCGCAACTTCAACATCGTTTTCCCCCTGATGGACTATCTGTTCGGCACCCTCTACTGGGAGCCCGAACCCACCTGCCCGGACACGACGAGAATGCCCATGACCCGCATGCAGCATCACATCAGCATCGCCGGCAACCCGATTGCCGTACTCGCCTACGCCAGCACCGTGACCCTTTGGCCGCTTTGGCATCCCTCATCCCTGAAGATTGAAGGCCCCGACGGCGCCCTGCACGCCGGTGCCCGGTTCGAGGAAGACATACGCGCCGGCGGTCGCGATGGGCATCTGAGCTGGGTGGTCACCGAGTATCTGCCCGGCCGCCGCTGGTGTGCGCGTGCCCAGGGCGATAACGATTTGTCGCTGCTGCTGACTTACGAATGCGCGGCCGCAGGCGACGGCACGGAGTTTGTCCGCACCCTGGAGTATCAGTTCAGTGGCCTTGCGCTGCGGGTCGCCAATCATCTGCTGCTCAAAGGGCGCATCGATCGGGAGTCCGCTGCGTCTCTGATTGCCTTGCGCAACGCGGTCGAGAAACACCTGGACCCGGCAGGAGTCACCGCGTGAGGCGAACCATCAGGATTCATCATCTGGTGCTGTCGGTGTTCGTTGCCATTGTCGCGTTTTTGCTGCTGATGCCTACCAAGGTGCAACCGCTCGCCTGGGCGCCGGCTCCGGCGCCATCGCTCACCAGCGGCCCCTATGCCGACAACCAAAGGCTCAAGGGCCTTGAGCGCGTGGGTGCCGACGGTATCGACGGGCCGGAGGCACTGCTGCTGGAGAACGACGCGCTGATCACCGGCCTGCATGACGGCCGGCTGATCCGCACCACCCTCGACGGCAAGACCACCAAGCTGCTGGCCGACACGGGCGGTCGGCCCCTGGGTCTGGCACGTCACCCCAACGGCTTGCTGGTAATCGCCGACGCGGTCAAGGGCCTGCTGTCGTTGGACGCACAAGGAAGGCTGGTGGCCTTGACCACCACGGCCAATGGCGTGCCCTTCGGCTTTACCGACGATGTGGCTATCGACAAGCCTGGGCATTACGCCTATTTCAGCGACGCCTCCAGCCGCTTCGGTTACGGCCACGACGGTGAAGCCATCATCGAACACGGCGGCGACGGGCGCCTGCTGCGTTATGACTTCCAGACGGGCAAAACCGCAGTGCTGCTGGACAAGCTGGAATTCGCCAACGGCGTGACCCTGGGCCCGGACGATGCGTTTGTGCTGGTCAATGAAACCGGCGCCTACCGCATCACCCGCTACTGGCTAAGCGGGCCGAAGGCCGGTACTCACGACCTGTTCATCGACAATCTGCCGGGGTTGCCGGACAACCTGGCGTTCAATGGCCGAGACCGCTTCTGGGTAGCGCTGTATGCACCTCGCAACGCTCTGCTGGATGCCACGGCGCCGCATCCGTTCTTGCGCAAGGTGATCACGCGCGCGCTGCTGGTGCTGCCCAAGCCGGTGGAGAAACGCGGGTTTGCGCTGGGGCTGGATGTGGAAGGCAAGGTGATCGCCAACCTCCAGGACGGCAGCAGCGACAGTTACTCGCCGATTACCACTGTGCGTGAGTATGGGGAGTGGTTGTATTTCGGTTCGTTGAAAGAGCAGCACATGGCACGGTTGCCGTTGAGCACAGCATTGAAGGATTAACGCAGAGCCTATGGTGGGAGGGGGCTTGGGGCACCTCGCATGGAGCCGAGAAATCGGACTCTGATCATTCGAGGTGCCGGAATTTACTGCCGTTCCAATTTTTCAGTCACCGCCTGTCGGTGGCTGAAGCCCTGCCTCAGGGTGTTTTCAGAAGCTGGTCGACAATCTTGTCTTTGACCAGCAGACGCTTTTCCTTGAGCTTTTTCAGTTCGTCATCACTGGGGGCATCCGACTTGGCGCTTTCAGCCTCTACCACTTCGGCGTCCGCCTGCGAATACTTGGTGAGCAGTGAATCCAGTAATGGATCCTGGGTGCGTCTTTGCTGGATATCTTCCTTGGTACGATTCAAGTCCGCATAAAGATTGTGTGGCACCGGCATGGAACACCTCCGTTTGTTGATCGAAAGCAAACGCGATCGATTGCGTTCGCCCAACCATCAGAATGGCCTTGGTCTACGGGATCTGTCGACCTTCAATCAGACAAGCGGTGTCCGTTCGTCGCCGTTTGGCAAAACCGATCAAACCTTTGCCCGCTCGTCGGCCTCCACATTTTTACGATCAACAGATCGCCAAAAAACCAGTGTGGAGAATGACCAATGGACGGATTTACCCTGCGCAATATCGCTCTGGCAGTCGCCCTGAGCACTAGCATGGGCGCGGCGTTTGCTGCCACTTCCAATGACTTCGTCGACAACGCGGCTGCTGGTGGCATCGCGGAGATCGAAACCAGTCGTCTTGCTCTGGAGAAAAGCCAATCGGCGGACATCAAGACGTTCGCCAACATGATGATCACCGACCATTCCAAGGCGAACGACGAACTGGCCGCCATCGCCAAGAAAAATGACATCGAGGTGCCAGACACCACGACCCTGGTGAAACAGGCCAAGGAAAAAATCCTCGACATGCGCGACGAATCGTTCGACGCCGCCTACGCCAACAATCAGGTGAAGGCCCACGAAGAAACCATCGAGCTGTTCAAGAAAGAAGCCAATACGGTGACCGACGACAAGGCCAAAGGCTCCGCGGAGCTCAAGGGTTTCGCGCAGAAGATGCTGCCAGGGCTTGAGAAGCATCTGGAGATGGCGAAAAAACTGCAGGCGGCCCACCCGAGCAAGTAACCCGCGGCCCCTTCAGGGCTGTCCAAGGGCATTAAAAAGGGGCCGCGTTCAAGATGAAGGCGGCCCCTTTTTACATCCGCCACTATCCCCCATCCGTATCGATATCCGCATCGGTGTCTTCGCTGGGCGCAGGCCGATTGGGATCAGGCTTGAAGCCCGGACTGAATTCGTTGTCGTTATCGCTGTGATGTTGCTTCTGGTCTACCGAGTCATCGGCGCTTTCCGGCCCCGGGGTGTGTCCGTTGTCTTGGTCTTTCATATCTACCTCGTTCGTCACTGGCTTCAGGCTACGGCAGTAATCGGCCCTGTAGGTTGGAAACCCCCGACGGATCAGGGTTCCATCTGATGGCAGATTGAGGTCAAATGGGCGCAGTTTTGCGCGGTGCCCGCTACAGTACTTGTGCGTCGACGGAAATAATCCTGCCGGGACGAACAACTATTTCTACACGCAAATGTCATTGATCAGCGCCGGTCGTTTTTTGGGGAATCGGCGTACATATCCCAGGAGTCAACGCACATGGCAGCACTGCAGACCAGCACACTCGAAGCACTGAAAAAAGACCAGGCGCAATTGCTTGCCAACTGGTACAGCAGTCTTGAAGCGAGTGGCGCCACGCGCAACCTCAAGGAACAAGAGGTCAAGCAGCAGACCTCTGATTTTTTGCAACTGATCATCGCCGGCCTCGACGCAGGTAATGGCAGCAACGTCGCCGCCTCCGGCTGGGACGAGATTCGCCAGTTCCTGGAAAAGCTCTCGCGCAGTCGCGCCCTGCTCGGACAAAACTCGCAGCAAACCGCCAACTTCATCTTCGCCTTCAAGGGCCCGCTCTTCGCAGCGTTGCAAAATCACTATCAGGACAATCCCAGCTTGTTGGCCGAACAACTGCTGGAACTGTCCGAGTTGCTCGACAGCCTCGGGATGCACACGATCCGCACCTTCCAGGAGTCACGCGAGGCGGTGATCAAGCGCCAACAGGAAGAACTGCTGGAGTTGTCCACGCCCGTCGTCAAACTGTGGGACGGTGTATTGGCGTTGCCAATGATCGGCACCCTGGACTCGCAGCGCACCCAGGTGGTGATGGAATCGCTGTTGCAACGCATCGTCGACACGGGTTCGGAAATCGCCATCATCGACATCACCGGTGTGCCCACCGTGGACACCCTGGTCGCCCAGCACCTGCTCAAGACCGTGACCGCCATTCGCCTGATGGGCGCTGACTGCATCATCAGCGGCGTACGTCCGCAGATCGCCCAGACCATCGTGCACCTGGGCCTGGACCTGCAAGGCGTTGTGACGAAAGCCAACCTGGCGGACGCCTTGAAACTCGCCTTGTCGCGCCTGGGGCTGACCCTCACCAAGGCGGGTTGAAGCCATGGAACGCATTCCGATTTTGCAAATGGGCGACTTCCTGCTGGTGACCATTCAGGTCGACATGCATGACCAGCTGGCGTTGACTCTGCAAGAGGACCTTTCCGAGCGCATCAGCAGAACCTCTGCGCGCGGCGTGCTGATCGATATTTCAGCGCTGGACATGGTGGACTCGTTCATCGGCCGCATGATCGGCACCATCTCCGGATTGTCCCGGATCATGGATGCGCAGACGGTACTGGTGGGCATGCAACCGGCGGTCGCCATCACCCTGGTAGAACTGGGCATGACCCTGCCAGGGGTAAGCACCGCATTGAATGTCGAGCGTGGGATGAAGCTGCTTCAGGACTGGGTAAGCAACCAATGACCGTACGCAGCAGCGGCACCCATCCGATCCATATCGAACAAGATGTCGTTCTGGCGCGCCAACTGACACGCAAACTGGCCACCGAATGCGGCATGCGCCTGATCGACCTGACCAAACTGGTCACGGCCGTCAGCGAACTGGCCCGTAACACCATGGTGTACGGCGGCGGCGGTGACATGGACTGGCAAATCATCGAGGAAAACGCGCGCACCGGTGTTCGCCTGGTATTTCGCGATGAAGGACCTGGCATCCCGGACATCAAGCTCGCCATGACCGATGGCTGGACGTCGGGCAATGGTCTGGGCCTTGGCCTGACCGGTGCCAAACGATTGGTCGAAGAGTTCGAGCTCGACACCGCGCCCGGCCAAGGCACACGCATCACGATTACGCGATGGACATGAATATCTCCGGTTCACTGACCCAGGTGCTGCTGATTGAAGACAGCAGCCAGATCGGTCACGCCCGACGCACCGCCCAGCAGTTGGCGGAGAAAAACGGTTTCGACGCGACCGATGCAGGGCGGGTGGCGCTGGTGGCCACCGAGCTTGCCAGCAATATTCTCAAACACGCGACCCATGGCGAGCTGCACCTTCGGGTGCTGCCCCGTGCGTCGGGCGCAGGGATCGAGATCCTCGCCGTTGACTGTGCCGCCGGGTTTGACGTGGATGCCTGTCTGGCGGACGGGTTTTCCACCCGAGGGACCCAGGGCATCGGCCTGGGCGCCGTGTTCCGCCAGACCGAAGTGTTCGATGTGTACGCCGATTCACGCGGCACGGTACTGTTGACGCGCCTGTACCCGCGCACCGACAACGCACCCGATCCACGGTTCGGTGTCAGCCACCACTCACTGCATGATGATCCCGCGTGCGGCGATACCTGGCATTTGACCTATGACGGCTCGAACATCAGCGCGCTGGTGATCGATGGCCTGGGCCATGGTGAAGAAGCCGAAGAAGCGGCGCGTGCCGGTGAGAAAGCATTCAACCACTTGCCATTCGCGTCCCCGACACTGCTCTTGCAAGACCTTCACGAAGCCATGACCGGCACGAGGGGCGGCGCGGTGGCCATCGCACAATTCGATGGCGGCAGCCTGCGCTTCGTCGGTATCGGCAACATCGGCGCCACCCTGATCGGCCCGGAAAAATCCCGAGGCCTGGCCTCCCACCCCGGCATCGTCGGCGGGCAATACCGGAAAGCCCAACCCTTTGACTATGCTCAAGTGAATGGACACCTGTTGATCATGTACAGCGACGGCCTGCAATCGCGTTGGAACCTGCAAGATTACCCCGGACTGGTGCACCGCCACCCTGCCGTGATCGCCGCCATCCTGCACCGCGATTTCTGCCGCGGACGTGATGACGTCACGGTGTTGGTCGTTGCTCTGGAGACAGCCCATGGCTGATACACACCTGAGTCAGATCGACGAACAGGCCGCCCAGGTGGCACGGCTGCAAAGTGAGTGCGACGCCCTGCGGGCTGAACTGGATGAAACCAACCAGGGCGTTTTGGCACTTTACGGCGAGCTGGACATGCAGGCCGAACAACTGCGCCAGGCGTCGGACCTCAAAAGCCGCTTCCTGTCTTATATGAGTCACGAGTTTCGCACGCCACTGGGCTCGATCCTCAGCATCGCCAGTCTGTTGACCGACGAGCTCGACGGACCGCTAAGCCCGGAGCAACACAAGCAGGTGAACTTCGTCAGCAATGCGGCGCGGGAATTGAGCGACATGGTCGACGATCTGCTCGACCTGGCAAAGATCGAAGCCGGGCGTATTTCGATCTCGGCGGCCTGGTTCGATATGTTCGACCTGTTTGCCGCGCTGCGCGGCATGTTCCGGCCCATCGTCGATGCGAGCGCCGTTGACCTGATATTCGAGGAACCGGTGGGTCTCCCGAGGTTGTATACCGATGACAAGAAACTCGGGCAGATCCTGCGCAACTTCATTTCCAACTCGCTGAAATTCACCACCCGTGGCGAAGTCCGCGTCTCGGCGAGACTGGAGTGCAGCGACCGGATCCGGTTCGCCGTGACCGATACCGGCATCGGTATCGCGCCCGAGCTGCATGGTGCATTGTTCGAGGACTTCTCCCAGGTCGACTCGCCTTTGCAGAAACGTCTGCGTGGCACCGGTCTGGGTCTGTCGCTGTGCAAACGCTTCGCCGAGCTGCTGGGCGGTGAGGTGGGGCTGGAGAGTACACCAGGGGTCGGTTCGACCTTCTATGTGATCATACCGCTGGCCCTCGCCACGGAGTCCGCCGATGAAACGTGACATGCGTTTGCTGATAGTCGACGACAACGTCGCCACCCGCTACGCCTTGCGCAGGCGCCTGGAGCGGCATGGCTACATCGTCCTCGAAGCCGGAACCGGCGGTGAAGGCCTGGCCCTGATCCACAGCGAAACCTTCGACGCGCTGATCCTCGACGTCAACCTGCCGGACATGAGCGGCTTCGACATTGTGCGCAAATTGCGCTCGGAACCTGCCACCGCCCTGCTCCCGGTCATCCACGTATCAGCGGCCTCGATTCAGTCCGGCGACATCATCACAGGCCTGGACGCCGGTGCCGATGCCTACCTGATTCATCCGGTCGACCCGGATGTGTTGCTGGCCACCCTGCGCACGCTGCTGCGCGTACGCGACACCGAAAATGCGTTGCGCGAAAGCGAGGCGCGCTTTCGCGAGATCTTCACCAACATCTCCGCGCCGATTGCCGTGCTCGATGCGCAACTCAAGGTGCACGAGTGCAACCATGCGTTTGCCCGGCTGATCCAGGACAATCGCGACCCGGACGCCTTGCGCGAATGCTTCGCCGACCAGCAGGACGCCATTGTCGATGAGTTGCGCCTGCGACTGAGCGTCGGTGAACGCTGGAAAGGCACGTTGAACATGCGGGTCGAGGGTGAGCTGCGCGAAACCGAGTGGCAGATTTCGCCCTACCGCACACCGGCATTGAGCCTGGTGTTTGTCGAGGACGTCACCGAGCATCGGCACCGCGAGCGCTCGCACCTGGCCAGGCTGGACGACGCCACCTCGCAACTCGAGACCGAAATCGCCTCGCGGGTCCGCACCGAAGCCCAACTGCTGCAAGTGCAGAAGATGGACGCGCTGGGCAAGTTGACCGGCGGCATTGCCCATGACTTCAATAACCTGCTGACCGGCATCATCACGAGCCTGGAGCTGATCCAGAAACGCATGGCCGATTCGCGTCCGGAAAAAGTCGAATTCTATGCCGGCGCAGCCCTTAGCTCGGCGCGCAGCGCTGCTTCCCTGACGCACCGACTGCTGGCCTTCGCCCGGCAGCAACCGCTCAACACCCGGCCGGTGGACATCAACGACCATATTCGCTCCCTCGAAGAGTTGTTGAGGCGCACCATCGGCGAGCACATCACGTTAAGGCTCGAACTGACCTCCAAGACGGCGATTGCCCTCGTGGACCCCATTCAGCTGGAAAGCGCGGTGTTGAACCTGGTCATCAACGCCCGCGATGCCTTGCCCCAGGGCGGCAATATCTGGGTCAGCACCTACGCAGCGTATTCCCACGGTGATCCGAAACTGACCGATGGCGCCTACGTGGCACTGGCCGTGCGTGATGACGGTACGGGTATCGAGCATCACGTGATCGACAAGGTGTTCGACCCGTTTTTCACCACCAAGCCGCTGGGCCAGGGCACCGGCCTGGGATTGTCGAGTATCTACGGCTTCGCCCGGCAATCGGGCGGCGACGCGCACATTCGCAGCGTGGCTCGACGCGGTACCGAAGTGACCATCATGCTGCCCGCCAGCAGCGACCCGACTACGGTGGAGGAAGAATCGCCAGTGGTTGAAGTGCCCGGTTGCGGCGAGCACATCCTGATTGTCGAGGACATGGCATCAGTGCGCATGTTCGTCGCCGAGGTGCTGGTGGACGCCGGTTACCGCTGCACGCAAGCCGGTGATGTCGAAAGCGCCCTGGAACGCTTGCAAAACGACCCGTCGATCGATTTGATGCTGAGCGACGTTGGGCTGCCACGCATGAACGGCCGCGAACTGGCCGATGTCGCCCGCGGCTGGCGCGAAGGCTTGCCGATCCTGTTCATGACCGGTTATGCCGAAAATGCCCTTAATCGCCAGATGTTCCTGGGCGATGGCATGGACATGCTGGTCAAGCCGTTCCAGATCAGTGAGCTGCTGGACAAGGTTCGCCGCAGCATCGACGGGGCCTGACAGATCGAATCGCGGGCAAGCCCGCTCCCACAATGGTCGACGGGTGCCCTTGTGGGAGCGGGCTTGCCCGCGATGAGGCCGGCCGACTCACCGCCTATTTATGCCTTACCCAACACCCTGGCCAAAAACGGCGCCGTCCGGCTTTTCTTGTGGCCGGCCACCTTCTGCGGCGTGCCAGCAACGACGATCTTGCCGCCCTGATCCCCTGCCCCCGGCCCGATGTCGATGACCCAGTCACTTTGGGCCACCACGCGCATCTCATGTTCGACCACGATGACCGTGTGCCCCGCTGCCACCAGATTGTTCAACTGCTCCAGCAATCGGTCCACATCCCGTGGGTGCAATCCGGTGGTCGGCTCATCGAGCACATACAAGGTGGCGCCCCGTTGATTACGCTGCAGCTCGGTCGCCAGTTTGATGCGCTGGGCTTCGCCGCCGGACAATTCGGTCGCCGGCTGACCCAGTCGCAGGTAGCCCAGGCCAATGTCGCGCAGCACCTCCAGTGAACGGTGAATCCCCGCTTGCTCGCGGAACACCTCGACCGCCTCATCCACCGTCAGTTGCAACACTTGGGCGATGTTCAGCCCCTGCCAGTTGATGGCCAACGTTTCCGGGTTATAGCGGGCGCCATGGCACGTCGGACATGGCGCATAGACACTGGGCATGAACAACAACTCGACGCTGACAAAGCCTTCGCCTTCGCAGGTTGCGCAACGGCCCTTGGCGACGTTGAAGGAGAATTGGCCGGCGTCGTAACCTGCGGCCTGCGCCTGCTCGGTCGCGGCAAAGAGTTTGCGCACGTTGTCGAACAGCCCGGTGTAGGTCGCCAGGTTCGAGCGTGGCGTCCGGCCGATGGGCTTCTGGTCCACCTGCACCAGGCGCTTGATCGACGCCAGCCCTGCGCTGACGTGACCACCACTGGTCTGCGGCGCGTCATCCTCCAGGCTTAGCTCGGCGGCATCCGGGTCACGCGCTGAGCGACCGAAATGCGCCCCGACCAATTCGAGCAGCGCCTGGCTGACCAGGCTGGATTTACCCGAACCCGAAACTCCGGTGACCGCCGTGAAGCAACCCAATGGAAATTCGGCGCTGAGATTGTTCAGGTTGTTGCGGGTGATGCCCTCCAGCTTCAACCAGTCCTTGGGTTTGCGTCGACCTGCAGCCGCACTGACCTCTTCGGCGAACAGATAGGCCCGCGTCTGCGATTGCTGCACCTCGGCCAGCCCCTGAGGCGGCCCGCTGTAGAGAATCTGTCCGCCATGCTCACCCGCCGCCGGGCCGACATCGATCAGCCAGTCAGCGCGGCGCATGGTCTCCAGGTCGTGCTCGACCACGAACAACGTATTGCCCGCCGCTTTCAGACCTTGCAGCGCCTCGAACAGCGCTTCGCCGTCTGCCGGGTGCAAGCCGGCCGAGGGTTCGTCCAGCACATAGATCACGCCAAAGAGTTGCGAGCCCAGTTGCGTGGCCAGGCGCAGGCGTTGCAATTCACCGGAAGACAGGGTTGGCGTGCTGCGCTCCAGTGCCAGGTAGCCGAGTCCCAGGTCGGTCAGGATGCTGACCCGCTCCAGCAAATCCTGGGCGATGCGTTGCGCGGCCAGGCGCTTTTCCACCGACAGGTTAGGCGTGTGGCGTACGTCAGGCGCATTGGCGTGGCCGCTGGCGCCGTGGGCCACCCGTTGTTCACGGGCGTGGCTGGTTTGCTCGTGGGTCAGCACTTCGCCCGCCTCATCGGCTGCATCGAGGTAGCTTTGTGCGGCCACCGGTCTCAGGACTTCGGCGACTTGCAGCAACGGCATTTGCGAAAGCTCGCCGATGTCGTAACCGGCGAAAGTTACCGACAAAGCCTCGCGCTTGAGCCGTTTGCCGGCACACAACGGGCACGGACTGCCGATCATGAATTGCGAGACGCGCTTCTTCATCAGCGCGCTTTGGGATTGGCTGAAGGTGTGCAGGATGTAGCGTCGGGCGCCGCTGAAGGTGCCCTGGTAACTCGGCTCCATCTTGCGCTTGAGCGCGACTCGGGTTTCCTCGGGGGTAAGCCCGGCATACACCGGAACGGTCGGGGTTTCCTCGGTGAAGAGAATCCAGTCACGCTGTTTTTTGGGCAGGTCGCGCCAGGGTTTGTCGACGTCAATGCCCATGGTCACCAGGATGTCGCGAAGGTTCTGGCCCTGCCATGCCAAGGGCCAGGATGCGACGGCGCGCTGGCGGATGGTCAGGCTCGGGTCCGGCACCATCAAGGCTTCAGTCACTTCATACACTCGGCCCAGGCCATGGCACTCAGGGCACGCGCCCTGGGGTGTGTTCGGCGAAAAGTCCTCGGCGTAGAGCATCGGCTGGTTCGCCGGGTAACTGCCCGCGCGCGAGTACAACATGCGGATCAGGCTGGACAAGGTGGTGACGCTACCCACCGAAGAGCGCGTGCTCGGCGTGCCACGCTGCTGCTGCAGGGCGACTGCCGGTGGCAGGCCTTCGATGGAATCAACGTCCGGCACCCCGACCTGATCGATCAGGCGCCGCGCATAAGGGGCCACGGACTCGAAATAGCGGCGCTGCGCTTCGGCATACAAGGTCGAAAACGCCAGGGATGACTTGCCCGAACCGGACACTCCGGTGAACACCACCAGGGCATCGCGGGGGATGTCGACGTCGACGTTCTTGAGGTTGTGCTCACGGGCCCCGCGCACTCTGACCATGTTGGAGGGGGATTGGGTGGGGCGCTTGGAGGTCATGGGCGGCCTTATGATTGTGAGTGTTGCTACCTGTGGGAGCGAGCCTGCTCGCGATGGTGGCGTTACATCCAATGAAGGTGCTGAATGTTATAGGTCCCCCGCGAGCAGGCTCGCTCCCACAGTGAAGATTGCGCAACCCTCAGGGATGAGTTTCAGCCATTAAGCACCGTACGTACCATTCGTGTCAGCGCTTCAGGGCGATAAGGTTTGCTCAGCAAAAAGGTATCGGGGCTGAGCTGGTGGTTGCGCGAGATCATGTCACGGGTGTGGCCGGAGGTGAACAGCACCGCCACCGGCGGCAGCTGGACCTTGGCCCAGGCAGCCAGGTCCGTGCTTTTGATCAGGCCGGGCATGACCACATCGGTGAAAATCAATTGCACGGGCGCCCCTTCCAGCAACATCTGCATGGCGACATCGGCGTTGGGGGCAGTCAGGACCTGATAACCCTCCTCCCTGAGCAGCTCGACCGTCGAGGTCCGCACGGCCTCATTGTCCTCGACCACCAGGATTGTCTCGTCTCCACCGTACTGGTGCACTTCGTGGGCGCTCGGTTCACAGGGCAGTGCGCGTCGGCTGCGCGGGAAATACAACTGCACCCGCGTGCCTTCACCCTCCACGCTCGACATTTCGATATGGCCACCGCTTTGCTTGACGAACCCGAACACCATGCTCAAGCCCAGCCCAGTGCCCTTGCCATCGGGCTTGGTCGTGAAGAACGGCTCGAACGCCTGGGCGAGCACCTGCTCGGGCATGCCCATACCGTTATCGCGGAGGGCGACGCGAACGTAGTCCCCTTCCGTAATGCCCTTGCCGGCGCAGAATTCACGGTCGAGCGAGACGTTCTGCGCGGTCAGCTCTATCAACCCTTCGCCCTGCATGGCATCGCGGGCGTTGATCGCCAGGTTGAGGATGGCGTTTTCCAACTGGTTACGATCCACATGGATGTACCAGGCGTCTTCCGGCAAACAGATGTCGATCTGAATGGTCTCACCCATTGTCCGTTGCAGCAGCTCGCCCAGCCCTTCGAAAATCTGCAGCGGGTCGCACACTGCAGGCGACAAAGGCTGGCGGCGAGCAAAAGCGAGCAATTGAGTGGACAGTTTGGCGCCGCGCTCAACGGCGGCAATCGAGGCCGAAACCCGGCGCTGCACGTTGGCGTTATCCGGTTCGTGGCGCGCCAGCAAGTGCAGATTGCCAGCGATCACTTGCAGAAGGTTGTTGAAGTCATGGGCCACGCCGCCGGTGAGCCCACCAATGGCTTCAAGTTTCTGCGACTGGCGCAATTGCTCCTCTGCCGCCAGCCTCGCCTGCACTTCATCGCTGACGCGCTGTTCCAGATCGCGAGTGAATTTCAGTAGGGATTCTTCGGCGGTCTTGCGTTCGTGAATGTCGATCAGCACACCGGGAAACCGAAACGGTTTGCCCTGCTCGTCAAACTCACAGCAACCGCTGGCCTGTACCCACCTATAACTGCCGTCAGCACGCATCACCCGATATTCGGCATTGTAGGGTTCGCCGTTGGCGACTGACTGGTCAACTCGTTCGCTGACCCATGCCCGATCATCGGGATGAATGCGGGTTTCGGCGAAATCGATGGGCAGATTGCCCAGGTCCTGTGTGGACGGATAGCAGAAGGTCCGGGCGAATCGTTCATCCGCCGAAAGACGGTTTGCCTTGAGGTCCCACACAAACGAGCCCAGCAAGGCGCCGGCGTTCAGCGCCAGGCGCACCCGCTCATTGTCTGCACGGTAAGCCGCCTCCGCTTCCTGGCGGCGGCGCTCGGAAATCACGTGGTCGGTGGTCTCGACCACAATCGCCATGACCCCGGCGGGTTTGCCGTTGTCATCGGACACCGGGCTGTAATAGAGGTCCATCCAGACGTCTTCAGGCACGCCATCGCGCAGCAGCACAAGCTCTTTGCTGTGGTACGTCAAAGTGCCGCCGGCCAGGCAGGTATCGACCACGTGGCGGTTGAACTCGGCGACCTCCGGCCAGCCCAGCTCGACCGGAGCACCCAACAGATAAGGATGACGCCCACCGGCAAAGACCGAATAGGCGTCGTTATAGATCATGTACCCCTGATATCCCCACAGCATGACGATCGGTACAGGCGAGGCCAGCAACATCTGCACGGCGCTACACAGGCTGGCGGGCCAGGTATCAAGTGGTCCCAGTTCGGTGTGGCTCCAGTCGAACGTGCGAATCCGCCCGGCCATTTCCCCCCGCCAACCCTCGCACCCATGGCTATCGTCTAGAAATTGCATCGACTGATTCTGAGTCCCTGTGATTGACGCCCGTTTGTTTCGAGCATTGGGCGCGGGAATGGTTTCATAGAGATATCGCTGAATCTTTCGGACACTGCGCCCCCCTGTAGGAGCGAGCTTGTCGAGGCGTCGAACCGTCGCGATGGTCGTCAACGATAACGATGGGGGTCAGGATACCAGCGTTGTCTGATCTTCCATCGCGAGCAAGCTCGCTCCTACAGGGGGGAGATCGTGGTCAGTGAAAATCCCGACTCCGCACATCCATGCCATCGAGCAACTCACTCAAGTCACTCAGGCGTCCGGCGATCAGGTGGCGTACTTCGCCCTCTTTTTCCCAACGCCCATCGACCTTGAGTAATTGCGAGCCCACCAGCACCTTGCGCTGACGCTCGGCCAGGTCTCGCCAGACCACCACGTTGACGTTGCCGAACTCGTCTTCAAGGGTGACAAAGGTCACGCCACTGGCCGTGCCCGGCCGCTGACGCCCGGTCACCAGCCCGGCGATGCTGACCGGACGCCCATGCTCGACCTCCAGCAACTCCCTGGAACTGCGGCAACGCCGGGCTTTGAGTTCGCCCCGCAACAGTGCCAGCGGGTGCGGTCCGAGCGTGGTGCCTAGACTGTTGTAATCCGCCAGCAGGTTTTCGCCCACCGTGGGCTTGGGCAGCGTCACGACGATTTCTTCCTGGCTCGGCAAACCGGCGAACAAGCCCAACTGCTTCTGCACACCCGCCACTTCCCAGCGGGCGCGATGGCGATCACCTGCCAGCCCCCGCAAGGCGCCGGCATCGGCCAGTTGTTCCTGCGCACGGCTATCAAGCTGCGCCCGCTCGCCCAGATCGGCAATGTCGATAAACGCGCCCATCGACCGCGCGACTTCGATACGCCGGGCATCGTCTTCGCGAAAGCCCTTGATCATGCGCAGGCCCATGCGAATCGCCGGCTGCCCGCCGCTGACCGCTTCGAGGCTGCAATCCCAGTCACTGGCGCGCACATCCACCGGGCGAACCTGCAAATGATGCCGACGTGCATCCTGCAAAATCTGATCGGGGCTGTAGAAACCCATGGGCCAGCTGTTGATCAGCGCACAGGCGAAGGCTGCCGGTTCATGGCATTTCAACCAGCAACTGGCGTAGGTCAGCAAGGCAAAACTGGCGGCGTGGGACTCGGGGAAACCGTAGCTGCCAAAACCCTTGATCTGCTCGAAAATCTGGGTGGCAAATTCGGCGGTGTAACCGTTTTTCTTCATGCCAGCGGCCAGCCGCTCCTTGTGCGGTTCCAGCCCGCCATGACGTTTCCACGCGGCCATGGAGCGGCGTAATTGGTCGGCCTCGCCGGGGCTGTAGTCGGCAGCGACGATGGCGATCTGCATCACCTGTTCCTGAAACAGCGGCACACCAAGCGTACGTTTGAGCACCACTTCCAATTGAGGCGATGGATAAACTTCGGCTTCCTGTTTGTTTCGCCGTCGCAAATACGGGTGCACCATGCCGCCCTGAATCGGCCCCGGACGGACGATGGCCACCTGAATCACCAGATCGTAGAACGTGCGCGGCCTCAATCGCGGCAGCATCGACATCTGCGCCCGCGACTCGATCTGGAATACCCCGACGGTGTCGGCGCGGCTGATCATTTCGTAGGTGGCCGCATCTTCGGAGGGGATCGTGGCCAAGGTCAGGTTCTGATTACGATGGCGCCGCAGCAGATCGAAACAACGGCGAATCGCGCTGAGCATGCCCAACGCGAGGATATCGACCTTGAGCAAGCCGACCGCGTCGAGGTCGTCCTTGTCCCATTGAATGATCGTGCGATCGGCCATGGCGGCGTTTTCCACCGGCACCAGGGTGTCCAGTGGTTGCTCGGAAATCACGAAACCGCCGGGGTGCTGCGACAGGTGCCGGGGGAAGCCGATCAATTCATCGGTCAGGGTCAACACCCGACGCAGCACCGGGCTTTGCGGGTCGAAGCCGGCTTCGAGCAAGCGTTCTATCGGCGGCGTGTTATCGCTCCAGTGACCGCAGCAATCGGCCAGCGCATTGATCTGGTCCGGTGGCAGTCCCAAAGCCTTGGCCACGTCGCGCACCGCCCCGGCGGCGTGATAGCTGCTGACCACTGCGGTCAGCGCGGCGCGGCCGCGACCATAACGGCGGAACACGTATTGCAGCACTTCCTCGCGGCGCTCGTGCTCGAAGTCCACATCGATGTCCGGGGGCTCGTTGCGCTCCTTCGACATGAAGCGCTCGAACAGCAACGTGGTGCGGTCCGGGTCGATCTCGGTGATGCCCAGGGCGTAGCAAACCGCCGAGTTGGCAGCCGAGCCTCGGCCCTGGCAGAGGATGTGCTGTTCGCGGGCGAAGCGCACCACGTCGTGCACGGTGAGGAAGTAACTTTCATAGCCGAGTTCGGCAATCAGCTTGAGCTCCTTGCTGATCTGGCGCAGCACCTTGGTCGGCGCACCTTTTTCCAGCGCCAGGCGATCCCCTCCTTGGTCAATTGCCGCAGCCAGCCGGTGGCGCAATACCCCTCGGGCACCAGTTCCTTGGGGTATTGATAACGCAACTGGTCCAGATCGAAAGTGCAACGCCGGGCCAGGTCCACCGAGGCCTGCAACAACGCGGGCGGATACAGCTCGCGCAACAGTTCCAGGCTGCGCAGATGCCGTTCGCCATTGGGGTGCAGGCGCAACCCGGCGTCGGCCACCGGCAGATGATGGCGGATCGCGGTCATGGTGTCCTGCAAGGCGCGGCGACCACGGCAATGCATGTGCACATCGCCGCTGGCCACCGGCGGGATGTCCAGTGCCCTCGCCAGCGCCAACAACTGGTTGAGCCGACGGTGATCGTCCTGACCGCGATGCAACTGCACCGCCAACCACAGGCGCTCGGCAAACACCTTTTTGAGCCAGCGGCCCGGCGCCGGGTCATCGAGCGTATCTGGCACCCACAGCGCCAGCAACCCCGGCAAAGGCGCGTCGAAGTCGCTGCGCAGAACCTGATACTGGCCCTTCTGCGTGCGTCGCCGCGCCTGGGTGATCAGCCGGCACAGGTGCTGATAGCCTTCGAGGTTCTCCACCAGCAACACCAGTTTCGGGCCGTTTTCGATCCGTATTTCGCTGCCGATAATCAGCGGCAGCGCCACGGACTTGGCCGCTTGCCACGCACGAACAATGCCCGCCAACGTGCATTCGTCGGTGATTGCCAACGCCTGGTAGCCGTGCTTTTTCGCGCGCTGGAACAGCTCCAGGGCGCTGGAGGCGCCGCGCTGGAAACTGAAGCTGGACAGGCAATGCAGTTCGGCATAATCGGGGCTCATGCGAACCAGCCCTGCAACCACAACGGGCCGTCTTCACCGACCGCCCTGTAGGCCCAGCCTTGCTGGCCGGAGCGGGTTTCGATCAGGTAATAATCGCGGCGCACGTCGTCGCCGTCCCACCAGCCGGATTCGATGCGTTCGGGGCCCATGAGGATGCGTGTCGAGGCTTCGTGCACCGCTTGCGGTTCGGTCAGTAGCCAGCCCGGACGCTGCACGCCGGGCAGCCCGGGGCAACGTTGAGGGTCGTTTCCGGCCTGCCACGTGCACTCGGGCCGGTGATCGGCCTGGAAGCGCAAGCCGTGCACCGCGTCATCGCCCAGCCGGGCGCGCAGACGCTCGCGCAGTTGCTCCCAGGGCAAGGATTGCTGTGGGCGTTCGTCGAACAGCTCCTGATACTGCGGCACGAAGGCCGGCAAATCTTCGGCGCGCAAACGAAAACCGCGCACCGGGGCCTCGACCTGCACCTGCTCCAGGCGCCCCCGGGCCAACTCGAAGAGCATCGCCGCATCACGCTCGGCACTGAGCAAGCCGACCTTGATCACGCTGTCCGGTAACCCGGCGTGCTCAAGGTGCAGGTCAAAACGCTGCACGCCACTGTCTCGTCCACAGAGAAATGCCGAGAGGTCACCGGTCAAGCGGCGCAACGGAAACAGCAGCGCCTGATGGGATTGCACGTCGAAGTTGAGTTCGATGCGCACATCGAAGCGATCCGGCGGCAAGTAGAACGCCAGCGCCAACCGGCGCAGCCCCAGCAAGGCGTCCAGATGCTTGAGCACCTGCGCCTCGAAACGCCGGGCGAGGCTCTGTCGAGGTAAACCCAGCACCTGGTTCAAGGTGCGCAGCCCCATGCGTGACAACGCAGTGGCGACATTCGCCTCAAGGCCGATGCGGTCGACGGGCAATGGCCCCAGGTGGCGCTGCAAGGCTTGATCGTCCGGCACCACCAGCCCGTCATAGGCATTGGCCAGGATTCGCGCCGCCACCGGGTTGGGGGCCGCAACGATGCGATGGCGAAAGCCCAACTCGTCGAGCTCGGCTCGCAAGCGTGCTTCCAATTGCGCCCAGTCGCCGAACAACCCCAGGCTGGACTCGATTTCGAAAACCACCGTGCGCGGGTAATGCACGCTGACCTGGGAACTGAAGCGATAGGCCCAGGCCGCCAGGAATTGTTGCCAATGCTCGATGTGTGCGGCGTCGTATTCAGCGGTGGCGAACCCTTTGCTCAGTGCCTGGGCGGCGGTCATCGACTGGCCGGGGCGCAGGCCCAGTGCGCGCGCTTGAGCGTTGACCGCCTGCAACACCCGGCGCTGCGCCGGGCCGGTCAGCAGCGCCAGCGGCTCATCGGGGTCGGTGCGCTGACGCAGTACCGCGTCCAACGCCAATTGCGGGAATAGAATGCACACCCAACGCATGGCAACCTCAATGCCCTACGGCAAAGGCGATCGGCGCCGAACGGGCCAGCCCGCCCCGGCACTTGAGTACGCGCAACTGCGCAGGCCGGGCATCGATGGCAATGCGCAGGGCCGCGGGTGACGGGTTGATCGCCTCCTGGATCGAGCGGTAGGCAAAGGCCAGGGTCGAGCCGGTTTCCGCCGCCACCTGCAAACGCCGCAACGCGCGGTCATCGGCCTTGTTCGGCCAGCACAGCACGGCGCCACAACTGCCCGAACGCAGGCATTGTTCCGTGGCCCACAAGGCATCGCGCTCGCTGGCCTGGATAATCGATAACTGACGCAGATCGATCCCGGCATTTTCCCAGGCCTGGGGATACGGCACAAACGGCGGCGCCACCAGCACGATCCGCTCGCCCGCGTCCGCCAGCCGGGCCAACGTCGGCCACACCAGTTGCAACTCACCGATGCCCTGCCCGGCCAGAAGGATTTCGCTCAATGCCGCTTCCGGCCATCCGCCCGTGGGCAACGCCGCATCCAGCGCGGCGTGCCCGGTGGGTTGCGGGCTGACGGTGGGCGGCGCAGGCCGGCCCTTCCAGACCTGGCCGCCATTGAACAGCGTGTCCAGCGCGACGACGGCACCCATCAGCCTTGCCTCACCAAACCGCAGAACACCCCTTCGATGGCGAGGTCCTGGCCGGGCTCGACCACGATCGGCTGATAAGCCGGGTTGCGCGGCAACAGGCGCACCGTGTCACCCACGCGCTCAAAGCGCTTGATGGTCACTTCGCCTTCCAGGCGTGCGACCACGATCTGCCCGTTGATTGCCTCGGGGCTACGGTGCACGCCCACCAGGTCGCCATCGAGAATGCCGTCCTCGATCATCGAGTCGCCACTCACCCGCAGCATGTAGTCCGGGGTCCGGGAGAACATCGACGGATCGAGCAGCAGGTGGTTATGGATCTCGGCATCGGCGCCGATGGGCGCACCTGCGGCCACTCGGCCGAGCACCGGAATGTCAAGCAATTCGGGACGTGCAGGCAGGCCGAGCAATCGAATGCCCCGGGCCTGATTCGGGTTGACCTCGATAAAACCGGCCTCGGTCAGCGCCAGCACATGCTTGCGCGCCACGCTGCGCGAGGCAAAACCAAAGGCCTCGCTGATCTCGGCGAGGCTCGGTGACTGACCGTGCTCGGCGATTCGCTCGCGGATAAAGGTCAGGATGGCGGTACGGCGGGGAGTTAAAGTCGTCATGGAGTACATTTGTACTCTTTTGCGATTTTTCTTACAAGAATTTGTCGATGAGCTGTAGGAGCGAGCTTGCTCGCGATGGGTGTCAACGATGACGCTGGCGGCCTGATACCCCGCGGTGTCTGGGCTACCATCGCGAGCAAGCTCGCTCCTACAGTGGGTTGTGGACACCCTCGAAATTGTGGGAGCGAGCTTGTCGAGGCGTCGAACCGGCGCGAAGTGGTCAGTCGAGTCAATACGGACGGTGGATCAGGTCAGATCCGCCAGGTACGCCCACGGATAAATCCCACGCTCATGACCATCACTGAACACCAACTGCAGGCCATACCCCTGCGGATTCAACTCAACCACCCGCACACGCTCATCCACCATCGGCGGCGTGCCGCGCAAGCGGAATGCCCGGCACTGTGAGCATGGGCACTGGCGACGCAGGTCGGCGTGCGCCAGCAGCTGTTCGCGTCCATCCGGCCAGCTCAGGCGCAACTGTTGGCGGCTTGTCGAATTGCCGATCGCCGAGGGGGTCATTGCAATTGACTCAGGGCAATGCGCACGGCCTTGCGCACTTCGGGGTCGCCATCGTCCTGGGCGGCCTGCAAAGCGGCGATGGCGCCTTTATCGTTAAGCTCACCGAGGGCCAGCGCGGCTTCCTTACGCAGATTGCTGATGCGATGACCAAGGGTTTCGATCAACGCGTCCAGTGCCGCAGCGAATCGCAGACGGCCAAGGCTGCGGGTTGCGCGCAAGCGTACTTGCCAGTAATCGTCGGTCAGCGCCGCGATCAATGCCGGGCCGGCATCGCTGTGGCCGACCTTGCCCAGGGTGGTCGCGGCCTCTTCGCGCACTTGCCAGGCCTGATCCTGCAAGGCCTGGCGCAATGCGGGCAGCACCTGTGCATCAGACGCCAGCCCCAGCGCCCCGGTGGCGGCGCGGCGCACTTCGGTGTCCGGGTCAGCGCTGGCCAGTCGAGCCAGCGCCGGCACTGCATCGAGTTGCTTGAGCCAGCCCAGCACGCCAACCGCCTCGCGTCGGACGCTGGCATCCTCGTCGTTCAATGCCACCGCCGCCGCTGGCGCCGCCTCGGCGAAGCGCAATTCGCGCAGTGCACGGAACGCGGCGACGCGCACACTGACGTCGGCATGCCCGGTCCAGGGCAGAATCACCCGTCCTGCCGCCTCGCTCTTGAGCAAGCTCAAGCTCTGCGCGGCGGCGGCCTGTACCGCCGGCGCCGGATCGGTCAGGGCCTGGCATAACGCCTCGACCACCGGCTCATCCTCCCAGGCTTCGAGCAAGCGTGCGGCTTCGGCGCGGACTTCCTCGGTCGGGTCTTCGGCCAGTCGATTGACCAGCCACAGCAAACCGTCGGGTTCCTCAAGGTCAGCCAGTTCGATCAGGGCAATGCGGCGCACACCGGGGTCGGCATCGGTCAGGCGCGGTTGCAGGGCAAGAATGTCGTCGTTGTCGGTTACATCGAATAGAGAAGTCATAGGGCAAATCGCGGCAGTTTGTGTTCAAGGGGAAGGCCAAGCGGGTTCAGGCGTGGTAACTGCCGACCCTCCTGGTGGTGCAGCAGTTCGAGGCAATGACGCTTGAGGCGCGAGAACTCGTGGCTGGTCACCAGTTCGGTGGTACGGGGCCTTTGAAAGTCCAGGCGCAAGTCTTCGATGATCCGCCCCGGACGCGAACTCATCACCAGCAGGCGGTCAGCAAGGAACAGCGCTTCGTCGATGTCATGGGTCACGAACACCACGGTGGTACGAATCTGTGTCCAAATCTTCAGCAGCAGTTGCTGCATGTTCAAACGGGTCAGTGCATCGAGCGCGCCAAACGGCTCATCCATCAGCAACAGGCGCGGACGGTTGACCAGCACCCGGGCAATCTCCACCCGTTGCTGCATGCCGCCGGAGAGCTGGTCCGGCCAGCGCTCGGCAAATCCTTCAAGGCCCACCAGGGCGAGGATGTCATCGGCCGCCCGGCGCCGTTCGGCCTTGCCGATGCCGCGCATTTTCAGGCCGAACGCCACGTTGTCGCGCACGGTGCGCCAAGGGAACAGCGTGTGCTGCTGGAACACCATGCCGCGCTGCGGTGAAGGGGTCGACACGTCGGCACCGTCGACCTTGAGGCTGCCGACCCGTGGTTGCAGATGCCCGGCCAGTGCGCCGAGCAACGTGGACTTGCCACAACCGGACGGCCCGAGAATGCACACGAACTGCCCCGGTTCGATCTGGCAATCAAGGCCCTGCACCGCTTCGAACGCGGCACGGCCCTCACCGAGGCTGATCGACAAACCGCGAATGTCGATACGCCCTTCAGGTTGTTCAAATAGGCTCATCAGGCTTTTCCTCGTGGTCGATGCCAAGGCGTGAACAACCCGCCCAGGCGTTTGATCAGCAGACTGCTGCCCATCCCGAGTACGCCAATCAGCAACATGCCGACCACGATGTCGGGGTAGTTCTGGATGGTGTAGGACTCCCAGGTGTAATAACCGATGCCGAACTGGCCGGAGATCATTTCCGCAGTCACGAGGCAAAACCACGACGTGCCCATGCCAATGGCCAGGCCCGTGATGATGCTCGGCGCGGCACCCGGCAGGATCACTTCGCGCAACATCGCCCAGCGCCCTGCCCCCAGGCTTTTCGCCGAGGCGATCAGACGCGGGTCGACGCCTTCCACGCCGTGCACGGTGTTGAGCAGGATCGGGAACAAGGCACCAGTGAAGGTGATGAACACCATCGACAGTTCCGACGACGGGAACATCAGGATCGCCAGCGGAATCCATGCCACGGCCGGAATCGGACGCAGCACCTCCAAAGGTGGCAGCAACAGGTCTTCGGCCCACTTCGAACGACCGATGGCCAGGCCCAGGCCGATACCGATGACCAGCGCCGCGAGGTAACCGGCGAATACGCGGCTGAGGCTGCTGCCCAGATGCTGGGCGAGCTTGCCGGAGTCACCCAGGCCCAGCGCCGCTTCGACGACGGACCAGGGTGTGGGCACGTTGGCGAAGGTGACCAGGCCAAGGTTCCAGTGATGGCTGGCGGCGAGCTGCCAGAACAGCAGGCAGAGCAATAAGGAGGCGGCCCTGGGGAGCCAGCGTTTGAGTGATCTGAACACGGCATGTCCTCTGAACACAGCCCCCTGTAGGAGCGAGCATGCTCGCGATGGACGTCAACGATAACGCTGGCTGCCTGGCGCCCAGCGGTGCCCTTGAGACCATCGCGAGCATGCTCGCTCCTACAGGGAAGGGTCGTTGGTTAACGGGTCGCCACGGCCTGCGTGGTCGCGTCGGTGAAGTCGAACACCTTGCCACCCTGGGCCGTGGCGAATTGCTGGGCCTGGCCCTTGAGCAGGAACGCGCTCAGGCGGCCTTTGGCATCACTGGCAAACCACGCCTGATCGGCCAGCAGCTTGATCCCGCTGTCACTCGCCTGGGCATACACCGCGCGGATGTTCTTGCCTTCCTGCTTGAGGCTGGCCAACGCGGTGAACGCCGATTCCGCCGAAGCGTATTGACGGACTTTCGGCTCGCCGCGCACCCAGATCTCGGCCACATGCTTGAAGTCGGTGATGGGTTTGCCGCTGGCGGCATCCAGGGCCTTGAGCGGGGTCTGGGCGTAGTTGGCCAACTGCGCGTTGTAGTCCAGGTTCGCTGCCTTGAATGCGGCGCGGATGTATTGATCGTCGATAAAAGTGTTCAGGTCCAGGCCGCGATCAGCCTTCTTCAACAGCTTGAGGGTATCGATCGCGGTGCCGACGGCCTGACGGTATTCAGGCTTCCAGCTCAGGTCGCGGGTCTGCACACCAAGCGGGCCGTGGAACAGGTAGTTGACCTCGGCATCGACACCCGTGACCTTGGCAATCAGCTCGCTGTACTTCTCTGGCTCATCGGCCAGCAACTGATTGGCCTCGATGCTGGCGCGCAGGTAGGCGACGACGATCTCCGGGTACTTTTTGGCGTAGGCCTGATCCACCAGTGCGCCATGGAAAGTTGGCGCGTTGGCTTGGGAGCCGTCGAAGATCTTGCGGGCAAAACCCCGGCTGGTGAACAGTTCGGCAAAGGGCACGAAGTCGGCATGAGCATCGATCTTGCCAGCCTGCAATGCGGAGCCCGCCACTTCCGGCGCCTGGGCGATAATGTTGACGTCTTTGAGTGGGTCCCATCCCTGATCCGCTACGGCCCGCAGCAACATGCCATGGGCTGTCGAGGCGAATGGCACGGAAAGGGTCTTGCCCTTCAACTCCGCCAGTGACTGCACGCTCGAGGCGCTGGGCACGACGATGCCATTGCCGCTGCCTTTGATGCTGCCCGACAGCACGTTGATGAACAGGCTGTGCTTGCCTGCGGTTTCGAATGCGACGCCATTGAAGGAGCCAGGAAAGTCGGCCATGGCGCCAAAGTCGAGTTTGCCGGCGACCATCTCATTGGTCAGTGGCGCGCCGCTGGTGAAGTTTTTCCAGACCACGTCGTACTTGGCGTCCTTGTACGGGCCGTCGTGGGGCAGGTATTTGTCCAGCAGGCCGAGTTCACGAATCAACAGGCCGCCGGCGGCGCAGTTGATGGTGGTGTCCTGGGTGCCGATGGCAATGCGGATGGTTTCGGCCGAAGCCGACAGGGTGAACGAAGCCAGTACCAGACCGGCGAATGCTGCGCGCAATAACATGGGTGTGTCCCCTCGAATCATTTTAAGTGTTCGTCTCCGCCACGATCAGGGCGTGGTGGGAAACGAGGGGTGTTTTTCAAGCATGCGTCCCGGGGGTGGCCGGGTGGCGGTTTCTCGGGTGTCTGGACGGGCCTCATCGCGGGCAAGCCCGCTTCCACAGTTGATCGCATGCCCCTGTGGGAGCGGGCTTGCCCGCGATGGCGCCCTGTCAATCACCGCAGCAGGTAGGGGATATCCACTTTCACCGCCCCCGTCGGGCAGTCCTTCTCGCACGGCATGCAATACCAGCACTCATCGAACGCCATGTAGGCTTTCTGGGTGGCCGGGTTGATCGCCAGCAAGTCCATCGGGCAAACGTCGACGCACACGGTGCAGCCTTTGTGGGCGATGCACAGGTCTTCGTCGACCGTGACCGGTGCATTGGAGCGGAAGAAGATTTCCTGGGGTTGATAGGCCATTTCACGGTCTCTCTTTTGATGGGGCTCAGGCCGCAAAGGCACCGACGCGAAGGCGGTCATAGGCCTGCATTTCCTCGGCATCCAGCGGGATGATGTAGGGCTCGACGGCTTTCTTGAAACTGCTCATCTGACCGTGTTCATCCTTTTTCAGATGGCAATGGCAGAACCAGTCGCTGTCGTTGCGCTGCGGGTGATCGACCCGATAGTGGTAAAGCCCCCAGCGACTTTCCGCGCGAAACAAAGAGGCACGGGCGGCCATTTCGGCGCAGTCGCGGATCATGCTGACTTCCATGGCGCGCATCAGTTCGTGGGCGTTGTGCGCCTTGATCTGGTCAAGGTCACGCTGGATGTCACTGAAGCGTTGCAGGCCGATCTGCATCTTCTTGGTGACCTTCGGCGGTTGCAGATAATCGTTCACGAAACGGCGCAGCTTGTATTCGACCTGGGCCGGCGGCAGGCCATGCTCTCGATCCAGCGGTGCGTAGACCCTTTGTTTTTCCGCCTCGACCTGCGCGGCGTCGACCGCAGAAAACTCGCGACCGGCCACAAAGTCCGCCGCGTTGTGGCCGGCAAACCAGCCATAGGTGAACGCACCCAGCATGTAATTGTGCGGCACCGCGGCCATGTCCCCGGCCGAGTACAACCCCTTGACCGACGTCTCTGCCTTCTCGTTGACCCACACCCCGGACGCCGAATGGCCGCTGCAAAAACCGATTTCAGAAATGTGCATCTCGACCATCTGCGTACGATAATCAGTGCCGCGATTGGCGTGGAACTGGCCACGACTGGGTCGCTCGTTACTGTGCAGGATCTCCTCGATGTTCTGGATGGTTTCCTCGGCCAGGTGGTCGAGTTTGAGGAACACCGGGCCGTTGCCGCTTTCGAGTTCCTGGTGGAACTCCCACATCATCTGGCCGCTCCAGTAATCGCACTCGATGAAGCGCTCGCCCTTGTTGTTGGCGGTGTAGCCGCCCAGGGGACCGGTCACGTAGGCGCACGCCGGGCCGTTGTAATCCTTGATCAGCGGGTTGATCTGGAAGCATTCCAGGTTCGCCAGTTCTGCCCCGGCGTGATAGGCCATGGCGTATCCATCGCCGGCATTGGTCGGGTTTTCGTAGGTGCCCATCAGGTAACCCGAGGACGGCAGCCCCAGGCGCCCGGCTGCACCGCAGGCGAGGATCACGGCCTTGGCCTTGATCACATGGAAATCGGCAGTGCGGCAGTCGAAGCCCATCACGCCGTTGACCGCGCCCTCCTCGTCCTTGAGCAACCGGGTGCACACCAGGCGATTGGTGATGCTGACCCGCGCCCGCTTCAACTGGCGGTACAGGACTTTCTTGATGTCGTGACCTTCGGGCATTGGCAGCACATAGGCACCCATGTGGTGGACTTTCTTGACCGCATAGTCGCCGGTCTCGTCCTTCTCGAACTTCACGCCCCAGCGATCCAGTTGCTCGATGGTTTCGAAGCTGTGCGTGGCGTAGGCATACACCGCCGCCTGGTTGACGATGCCGTCGTTGGCGATGGTGATTTCCTTGGTGTACTGCTCAGGCGTGGAATGACCGGGAATGATGGCGTTGTTCAAGCCGTCCATGCCCATGCTGATCGCGCCGCTGCGCTTGACGTTGGCCTTGTCGATCAACAAAACACGCAGGTCGCGGTTGCGTTCCTTGGCCTTGATCGCCGCCATGGGCCCGGCCGTGCCGCCACCGATCACGACGATGTCGTATTCCTGTTCCAGGGTCGCTCTTGTCACGGAATGGGTCATGCCTGGTCCCCTTTGTGCCGGTCGATACGCAGGCGGTACTGGAAGGCATCGCCGCGGTAGTAGAGGTGTTCGAAGTCCACGGGCTGGCCGCTGGCGTCATGGGTCAGGCGTTCGATGCGCATGATCGGCGAGCCCGCTTCAACGCCCAGCGCCTGGGTCAGGTCGCTGTCGGCGAGCACGGCGTCGATTGCCAGGTCAGCGTGACCGAGCGCCAGACCGCAGTCGTTCTCCAGGATCAGGAAAATGTCGCGGGTGACCAGATCAGCCTTCTCCAGTCGCTCGCCAATGGCCTTGGGCAAGTAGGTGATTTCCAGCGAAATCGGCTCGCGGTTGATCAGGCGCACTCGCTTGACCTGCGCCACGATCTCGCCCTCGGCCACCTGTAAACGCTCGGCCACCAACTTGTCGGCGGCGATGAATTTGAAACTGCGCAGGCGGTTGATGACCTCGTAGCCCCGACCGGTCATGGATTCGGCTAGGCCTTGCAAGGTGCTGACGTTCTGAAAGGTTTTCGGCTTGGCGACGAAGGTGCCCTTGCCGTGGATCTTGAAGATCAACCCTTCCTTCTGCAGATCACCCAGCGCTTGGCGCACGGTGATGCGGCTGACCTTAAACAAGGCACCCAACTCACTTTCGGAAGGCATCTGGCTGTCCTGCGGGTACTCGCCGTCGAGAATGCGAGCACGCAGCACGTACCGTAGCTGGGTGTGCAGCGGAACACTGCTGAGGGATAGAACGTTATCGGTCATGGGCTGATCACTTGTTATAACGAGTTATAACGTGATCTTATGGTTCTAATGACCGTGGTGAGAAATACCGTTTGAGAATAAGGTTAGAGCGGTGTTGTTCGACCTGTAGGAGCGAGCTTGCTCGCGATGGCGGCCCCGGCACCGCGGGGTGTCAGATTGCCAGCGTCATCATTGACGATCATCGCGAGCATGCTCGCTCCTACAGGGGATCTGAGTGTCAGTGAAGGTTTAATGCACTCAGGTTCAGGCGCCCATCCTTGAGCGGCGGACACCAGTAATACCCGCCCGTGATCGGGCGGCTGATGCGATACAGGCCGTCGGTGATGCCGTCTTCCAGACCGCTCATGCGCCGCAGTTGCGCTTCGAACGCATCCAGGGAGAAGCCGAACGCCAGGAACATCAGGCCCGCACGATCGCCTTCGATCCATGGCATCGAGCGGCGCACCACGAACGCTTCGGGGGCGAAGCTTTCCTGGGCGGTGCGTTTGACGTGAGCGGAGACCGGTGCGTCGTCGATCTCTTCGTTGTCGGCCAGGCGACGACCCATGATGTTGTCTTTCTCATCCGATGGCAGTGCATGGAAACCTTTCAGATCATGCTGCCACTGCTGAATCGCCGCGAAGCTGCCGCCCACCAGGCCTTCACCGCCCACGCTCGCCAGTCCGGCAGCCACCGCCGCTTCGTCGTGAGGGTTTTCGGTGCCATCTTCGTAGCCCGTCAGGTCGTGGCCGGTGAGGTGGCGAAACGTCTCGTTCATTTGCACCAGGCGCAGCGCCGGTGCCAGCGCCGCTTCGATGGCGGTGCTGCGATTGAGCAACTCGCCGCGGTCGACGCCATGCAACCAGCACCACAGCGCGTGTTGGGTCGAAGGGTTGTCGACACCCACACCGGTCAACGCCGGGAATGGCCGCAGGCCTTCGATCTGGCCGTGCAACGCCTTGACCAGGGATTCACCGAAACCGACCACCGCCGACTTGCCGTCCACCAGTTGCATCAATTTGTCGAGCGCAGCCGGCACTGCATCGACCGATTCCAACGCGAAGAACATATGACGGGCCTGAGGTGGAACGGGGGTGGCGAGAATGCCCGGCTGGTAGTAACTCATATGAACTCCTTAAGAATGAACGGCAAGTTTACTCGCAGCACCCGTGGTTGTGGGCGATCGCGGCAAAAGATCGCGGCAACATGACATCCAGGCTTAAAAAGTCTGACCAATAAGGCGTATAACCTCTGAAGTGAAATTGAACGGCCTCACATGGAGTAAAAACATGACCACAGAACATATCCTTGGCAACCTGTTTCCCGACTCCAGCGACATTCCGGAAAAGTACCGACTCAGCGGCCCGACCGAGCAGCGCGAATACCTGGTCGATGGCCAGCTCAAGACGTGGTCGGGCGCCCTCGCCCAGGTGCGCAGCCCGGTGTACCTCACTGGCGAGAACGGCGATGAACAAGTGATTCTGGGCAGTACCCCGCTGCTCGATGCCGACACAGCACTGACCGCCCTCGACGCCGCCGTGCGCGCCTATGACCGTGGCCAGGGCCTATGGCCAACCATGCGTGTGGCCGAGCGCATCCAGCATGTCGAAACCTTCCTCGCCCGCATGCGCGAACAGCGCGACGCCGTGGTCAAGTTGCTGATGTGGGAAATCGGCAAGAACCTCAAGGACTCGGAAAAGGAATTCGACCGCACCTGCGACTACATCGTCGACACCATCAACGCGCTGAAAGAACTCGACCGCCGCTCCAGCCGCTTCGAGCTGGAACAGGACACCCTCGGCCAGATCCGCCGTGTGCCGCTGGGCGTGGCCCTGTGCATGGGCCCTTACAACTACCCGCTGAACGAAACCTTCACCACGCTGATTCCAGCATTGATCATGGGCAACACCGTGGTCTTCAAGCCGGCCAAGCTCGGCGTGCTGCTCATTCGGCCGCTGCTGGAAGCCTTCCGCGACAGCTTCCCGGCCGGGGTGATCAACGTGATCTACGGCAGCGGTCGCGAAACCGTCAGCGCCCTGATGGCCAGCGGCAAGATCGACATATTCGCGTTCATCGGCACCAACAAGGCCGCCAGCGACCTGAAAAAACTGCACCCCAAACCGCACCGCCTGCGCGCCGCCCTGGGCCTGGATGCGAAGAACCCCGGCATCGTGCTGCCGGAGGTAGACCTGGACAACGCCGTGAGCGAGGCCGTCACCGGCTCGTTGTCGTTCAATGGCCAGCGTTGCACCGCGCTGAAAATCCTCTTCGTCCATGAAGACGTGGTCGAGTCATTCATCGAAAAATTCAACGCCAAACTCGCCACCCTCAAACCCGGCATGCCCTGGGAGAGTGGCGTGGCCCTGACGCCGTTGCCGGAGGCGAGCAAGGTCGATTACCTGCACGGGCTGGTGGCCGATGCCATCGACAAGGGCGCCCGCGTGGTCAATCCAAACGGTGGCGAGTCACGCGCGTCATTTTTCTACCCGGCGGTGCTGTACCCGGTGACGCCGCAGATGCGCGTCTACCAGGAAGAACAGTTCGGCCCGGTGGTGCCGATCGTGCCGTACAGGCATCTGGACACGGTGATCGACTACGTCCTAGAGTCGGACTTCGGCCAGCAATTGAGTATCTTCGGCACCAACCCGGTGGCGGTCGGCCGGCTGGTGGACACCTTCGCCAACCAGGTCGGACGGATCAACCTCAACGCTCAGTGCCAGCGCGGTCCGGACACCTACCCCTTCAACGGGCGCAAGAACTCGGCCGAGGGCACATTGTCGGTACATGATGCGTTGCGCGTGTTCTCGATCCGTACGCTGGTGGCGACCAAGTTCCAGGAGAACAACAAGGAACTGATCAGCGACATCATCAGCGGGCGCAACTCCAGCTTCCTGACCACCGATTATATTTTCTGAGGAGCACAACCTGAGTACGCCCATAACCCAACGACTGCCACCTTTGGTGCGCCGGGTATTGCGTCCGCTGCTGGACCCGTACCGGCGCTACCGCCATGCCAAATTGATCCACGCGGTGCGCGTGTCGCTGGGGTTGTTGGCGACGATCCTGCTGACCACCGGCATCAACCTTCCCCACGGCGAGTGGGCGTCGGTGACCATGCTGGTGGTGATTGGCGGCTTGCAGCACCACGGCAACATCGGCAAGAAGGCGGCTGAGCGCGCGATCGGCACCCTGCTCGGCGCGTCGATCGGCCTGCTGCTGGTGGTGCAACAGGCCTGGCTCGGCCTGCCGTGGCTGACCTATTTCGCCATGGCGGTGATTTGCGGTTTTTTCTCCTACCACGCCATCGGCAAGGGCGGATACACGGCGCTGTTGGCGGCAATCACCGTGTTCATCGTCGCCGGGCATGGCGACAATCCGGTCTCCGATGGCTTGTGGCGCGGGGTGGACATCTTGATCGGCATAGGCCTGGCCCTGGCGTTTTCCTTCGCCCTGCCCCTGTATGCGGTTTATTCCTGGCGCTACAACCTGGCCGATGCCCTGCGCGATTGCGCGACGATCTATGGGCGCATCATCAATGGCCAACCCGTCACCGATGACGAGCACGTGAGGCTCATGAATCGCTTGAACGTGGTGATGGTGCAATTGCGTTCGCTGATGCCCTCGGTGTCCAAGGAAGTGAAGATTTCCATGAATGAGCTCGACGCCATCCAGCGTCACTTGCGCCTGTGTGTCAGCACGCTAGAGATCCTCGCCAACACCCGACCCGATGCCAACGACCCGAACGCCATGGCCCATCTGCAAACGGCGCTGAAAGCGGAGCATCGACTAATCCGCGTGCAACTGGTCGGCATGGCCCGGGCACTGAAATCCGGGGCCTTCCAGCGTTTGTCTCGTCCGATTGAGCCGCCGGCGGACGCGAGCCTGGATACGCAGGTCGATCATCCGCTGGACGGCTACCGCTTGCTGAGCCGTCAGATGGCCAACAATATCGGCGAGATGCGCCAACGCCTGGCCAAGACTGCGCCGCGCTGGAGCATCTGATGTCATGACGTAACGGTGCGGCGAAACTTCAGGCTCCAACCTTGCTGCATACCGGCAGCGGCCAGCAGGATTGCCGCCACCCCGATCCATTGCAGCATTTGCAGTTGATGACCGAAGGCAAACCAGTCGACGAAAATCGCCGCAATCGGGTAGATGAACGACAACGCGCCGGTCAGTGCAGTCGGCAGCTTCTGGATCGCGCCGTATAGCAGCACATACATCACGCCGGTGTGCACAATGCCGAGGGTTACCAGGCTGGCCCATGCGCTTGGTGCTTGCGGCAACGCGGAGAAATGCGCGAACGGCGCCAGCAACAACACGCCAGTGCTGACTTGGACCAGGGCAATCAAGTGCGGCGGCGTGCCGGTCAGGCGCTTGATGATCAAGGCAGCAATCGCGTAAAGGAACGCCGCGCCCAACGCCAGGGCAATGCCCACCAGGTAATCACTGCCGGCCTCGCCCTGCTGGCTGTGGGCACTGACGATCGCCAGCATCCCCAGAAACGAAACGCCCAGCCAGGTCAGCTTCTGCAGGGTAATTTTTTCGTTCAAAAACAGCGCCGCCAATCCCACCAGCATGAACGGCTGGACGTTGTACACCGCCGTGCCGATGGCAATCGAGGCGCGTGAGTAGGAAGCGAACAACAACACCCAGTTACCTACAATCGCCACCCCGCTGAGCACCGCCAGCAGGAGCGTGGTGCGGGTCAGAATGCCCGGACGCAGGAAGCCGAATGCCGCGCAGATGAGCAACAAGGTGCCGGCGCCGAACAGGCAACGCCAGAACACCACATCCAGCACCGGCTGGCCGGATACCAGCACAAACCAGCCAATAGTCCCGGAGATCAGCATGGCGGCGGTCATTTCGAATGATCCGCGACGTAGGTTGTTGTCCATCATCAGGCTCCTGTGTGTGAGCCCAAAGTATGCCGATTGGGCGCAGGGCTTCTCCAGAGCAAAAAGAAGGCTAAAATCTGGCTCTGCCTTTCTTATGAAGGCTATTTCGATTAATTGCCTTACAGGAATTGAGACATGACCGACGACATCGACCAAGTGCTGATTGCGGCCCTCATGGAAGACTCACGGCGCTCGCTCAAGGCCTTGGCAAGCATCAGCGGTCTATCTTCGCCCAGCGTTGCCGAGCGTTTACGACGCCTTGAAGAACGTGGCGTGCTCAAGGGCTATACCGTGGAGATCGACCCTAAATGCTTCGGCTATCAACTCCAGGCCATCGTGCGCATCCGCCCCCTGCCCGGACAGTTGCACGAAGTGGAGCGGCAGATTCAGGCCATACCCGAGTTCACCGAGTGCGACAAGGTCACCGGCGACGACTGCTTTATCGCTCGCCTGCACGTGCGCTCGATGGAACAACTGGACACCCTCCTCGACCGCCTCAACAGCCACGCCGAAACCAATACCGCCATCGTCAAGAAAACACCGGTCAAACGGCGCTTGCCACCGATGGCGTGAGTTCCGGTGTGAATCGCAGACAAGAAAAAACCCGCTGCGAAGCGGGTTTCTTCATTCATGGACGATGATCAATCGTCGCGGCTCATGATGCCGAAGATCTGCAACAGGCTGATGAACAGGTTGTAGATCGATACATACAGGCTGATGGTCGCCATGATGTAGTTACGCTCGCCGCCGTGAATGATGGCACTGGTCTGGAACAGAATGCAGACCGACGAGAACAGCACGAAACCTGCGCTGATCGCCAGTTGCAGGCCGCTGATCTGGAAGAAGAAGCTCGCGACCACAGCGCCCAGCAACACGAAGAAACCAGCAGTGATGAAACCACTGAGGAAGCTCATGTCCTTGCGGGAAATCAGCACGTAGGCGGACAGACCGCCAAATACCAGTGCCGTCATCGCAAATGCCGAGCTGACCACTTCCGCGCCGCCCTGCATGCCCAGGTAACGGTTGAGGATCGGGCCGAGCAGGAAACCCATGAAACCGGTCAGGGCAAACGCCGACACCAGGCCCCACGCGGAATCACGGAGTTTGTTGGTGAGGAAGAAAAGGCCGTAGAAGCCGATCAGCACCACGAAAATATTCGGGTAGCCAACACGCATCTGCTGTGCGACATACGCCATCACACCGCTGAAAGCGAGGGTCAGGGCCAGCAAGCCGTAAGTGTTGCGCAGGACGCGGCTAACCTCTAGCTGCTCAGCCTGCACGCTGTTATTAACTGCGTAATCCTGTTCGCGCATGGCGACACTCCTGTTGGTTTGAAACGTTCAGTCGCAAAGATCATAACAGACGCTCTGTAACAAGCTATGGAGAGAGTTTGACAGTGTGTTTCATTCAGGTATTATGGCGCCCGCAACAGATCTGGAGGTGTGGCCGAGTGGTTTAAGGCAACGGTCTTGAAAACCGTCGACTGTAACAGGTCCATGAGTTCGAATCCCATCGCCTCCGCCATATTTGCACCTAAAGGCCCCATTTTATGGGGCCTTTTTTGCTTTCTGGGCTTTCTGTTCCCCCATCTGTTCCCCCACTTTGAATTTCTGCCGCAATGATCGGTTGTGGACCCTGAAAAGGTGGACTGCCGCCTCCTAATAGCACAGGGTTTGAAAATCATAATCCGGCCCTCACTTAGCAGAACAGCTGAAATCTGTTTCCAAAGCGTCTTCAGCACTCCCCCATTCGCGACTTTTTGACTACCCGAACGCTCATTAAGGTCAGCTCACAACCAACCTCAGCCTATTGAGACCGGTACTACAGGGCGATTTTTCGATTGCCGAGAATGTCAGATCCTGGCTGAAATCCGCCTGTCGCGAAGGGGCCGCTCTAAGCCAAAAACGCGCAAAATATTCTGATTCAAAGTCCCACGTGTAGTGGTCAACTAATCACGGACACGACGTTAAGTTTTTTCTCGGCCTGAGCTGGGGCCAGTCCGTTGTTGAATTGGTGCGGTCTAATCCAGTTGTACCGATGCATCAGGTAATGACTGATGTCGCGGTGCGCTTCTTGAGCTGTCATGTAGCCCACGGTCGGTATCCATTCAGTTTTCAAGCTGCGAAACACACGCTCCTTCGGCGCATTATCCCAACAGTTTCCGCGACGGCTCATGCTTTGGCGCATGCGGTAACGCCAGAGCCGTTGGCGAAACTGGCGAAACTGGCGACTGCCATATTGGGCGCCCTGATCCGAGTGAAACAGCAGCCCTTGAGGCCTGCCGCGCTGTTCGTAAGCCATGTCCAACGCCTTGATGACCAGATCCGCATCCGGCTTGTTTGACAGCGCCCAACCCACAATTCGGCATGCGTAGAGATCCAGAACGACAGCCAGGTAATGCCATTTCCATTGAACCCAGATGTAAGTGATGCCGCCACACCAGACTTGATTCGGCGCCGGCACATCAAACTCTCGATTCAAGATGTTCGGAATGTCAGGCCGCTCAACCGTCGCCTGTTTGTAGGCATGTGATCCAGGTTGTTTGCTAACCAACTCCAGCTCCCGCATCAGGCCACGCAGCTTGAACCGCCCGATTTGCTCACCGTCTTCCTGCATCATCGACACGATGCTGCGGCTACCGGCAGCGCTTCGCCTTTGCGTAAACAGTTCGTTGACCCGACTGCGCAACCGAAGCCGCTCAACGTCCGGAGTTCGGCGCCTGAGGCGGTGGGAGTAGTAACACGAGCGAGTAATGTCAAAGACTGTGCAAAGCCAATCGACCGGCTCTTGGGCGCTCAGTTGATCAATCAGCGCGTGCGCTCGTGCTGTTCTGACATCAAGAGCGCGGTAGCCTTTTTTAAAATGGATTTCTCCCGTTCAAGGCGAGCGATTCGAGCTTCCAATTCCTAGATTTTCTGCTGCTCAGGCGTCAGCGCCTTACTCTGCGGAGTAACGCCGTTGCGCTCCTGCTGGAGTTGATTAACCCAGCGACGCAACGCGGACTCGACCACCCCAAGCGAGCGGCTGGCTTCGATATGGCTATAGCCTTGATCGAGCACGAGGCCTGCGGCCTCGCGTTTGAATTCAGCGGAAAAGGAACGACGTTGCTTGGTCATCAGACACCTCTATCTGGCGAGCATTCTCGCCTAAATGGGTGTCCGGTTTCATTAGACCACTACAGGCAGGCTACAAGACGGTTGGAGATGGGGTCGTCGCCTTGGCACCTGCTCAACACAACCGCCCTACCTCAACGCCCACCCAAATCTCGACAGTCAGCGCAGGTTCAATCGTTGGCAACCGTAACAGCCATGTTTATCACCTGGCTGAAGGCTGCCCGGGTTATTCGCAGGTGGCGCTGAAAAATCAAATTGCATTCGGTTCCGAGTCCGAAGCGCAAGCAGCGGGATATCGCAAAGCGGGTAACTGCAGATAGAAAGGTGAGGACGACCTCGACTAGGTAGACAGCCATGATCGGCGTTTTACCAAAGAGCGAAATCAATGAGCTGTTGGCGATGGCGCAAGCAGACGGTCTGACGCTGACCGACCTTGCCCGCATTTGCCAAGCGTTCAACATTGCACCCAAACAAGTCCTGAACGAGCTATCTGTTGCGGTTGCAGGAGGCTATTTAGATGGCTCGCTAGCCTACGAATTCTGTGACGATGTCATGAACGGGATCATCAATGCCGTAGTTGAAGTGAGCATGACTGAGGACATCCCTCAGCCCGCCTTTTTGCTTTATCAAGCTTTCGATCAAGGTGAATGGCTGCGCAGTGACGACCCACTTGGTACTGACACCGGTGAGAATTACACGAAGCCCTTGGTCGTGAAAATCATGCAAACCCTCAAAGGCTAGCTCACAGATCGACTGATCACTTTATCCCGTTTGGGCGTCTGCAATTGGCCGAAAGGCGCTGTTCCATGCAAACACTTCAGAGCCGATCCGGTAAGACTTCAAGGCTCACATGGGACGCCACGCGGGGCAGCGGCGGACATCACAAAAAAGCAGATCTACGTCAGATTTGTTGAGCCAAAACGCGAGGATCATCCGGTTTCCAGAGCGAGCATTACGATCGTCTACCATTCGAAAACGTCGTGGCGGTGTCTCTCGTTGACTGGCAAAGCTATCACTATGAAAACGCGCCAGGCGCTTGCGAACTGCTAGAGAGCGACCCCTTCTCTACTGAGACTATCAGCCTCAGCGGCGCAACCGATATCGACGCTCTGGGGCCAGCGACTCTGATTGCTCAGCCTCAGGCTCAGAGATACCCTTTCTTCTGCTTACAGATAGGCGCGGCCAACAAATCATGTCTAATTTCTATTCCATTCAAATCACGCCAGAAAGACCATTACCGGCCTTCTATTGCATTGCTGAACATCTATGGGGAACCGGATGTGATGTAGACTCTGACGGTGACTGCGCAGGTTCAGATGATCGCAAATGGACGGAACTGACATTGTCGCTTCGAGGCACATCAGGAGAACGTATCGACATTGACCCGCTCTCGCTCATGCCTCTTACCCTCATAATCCGTTCATCGCACGTCATCCTCTGCCAAAGAGCGGCCGACTACATCGTATCTGTTTCCGGCGGCACTATCGGCGCAGCTGTTAACGTCAAGAAGGTATGAGTGCGGGGAAACGAGGCTTAAAGATTTCCGGCAGGTGAAGAACCTATAAGTGAGCCCCCTTAGTGTTTTTACACACTCTGGGCCAGAAGCAGTCGTTCACAGAAGGCAGCTTTCGGCTCAGCGCTGCCGGTTGCCACTGACAGGCAATGGCCGACAGCTAGCGGTCATGGACGGTAGGAACCGCCCCTTTGCAACCGCCGGGCAAAGAGCAAGCATTTCCAAATAGTTGCCCTATTGTCTCAAGGGCAACTCACGCGGATATACGCCCCGCTACCAGTCGGTCAGAAATAAAACCTGTCGTCGGCTGGTTCCTGATGGCGATATGGGACATTTCTCTGTAAATTCCACGCGCAGGCAGGTGTCAATTTGCCATCGTCGAAAAAATAGACCGGCAAGGAGCCGTCATGCAGAAAACGTTTCGCCTAACCGCACTCAGCTGCGCATTCCTTACGGTAGCCGGATGCAGCGGTCAGCAAGTGCAGGGTTTTAAAGACTCCGTAAATACCATTGGCAAAGACTACGGCATGCCTGTGCTCTGCGGAGTTGGGATTATTGCTGGCGGCGCAGCCGGATACGCTCTGAAAGGTAAGGATGGGGCACTTGTTGGCGCTGCAGCTGGCGGCGCAATTGGCTGCGCCTTGGGCTATGTCTGGCAGTCCCGTCTTCAAGAGCTGGACCGCATCGCTAAAGAAGAAAACCTTAAAATCACTACCGAGCAGCTGACTGTCGCTTCCAGCGCTGTAGTTACCGCCGTGCCGAAAGAGGCTGGCCTAGTCACCCAGATCGAAGACAGCGGCATGTTTGCCACAGACTCTGACCAGCTCACCGAAAACGGCAAGCGTGCAGTCAGCAAGCTGGCGCAGATGTACTCCAGGCCCAGCACTACCGACCAGAAAGCCGCCGCCAAACAGCTTCAAGAGCGTCGCCTGCTCGTGGTTGGCCACAGCGATGCTACCGGTAACGCTGAGCACAACCAAAAGCTGTCCGAGCGTCGTGCTAGAACTGTGGGCAATGTGCTGATGCAAGCCGGCATCCCCGCCACCGTGATCTACTACCAGGGTGCTGGATCCTCTCGCCCAATCGCCGACAACAGCGATCCGTTTGTGCGTGGCCAGAACCGCCGCGTAGAAATCGTCGAACTGGCCAACGAGCAAGCGCTGGTCATGCGTGCCCAGGCTGAGGCCGGCAACACCAAGTACCTGCAATACGGCACATCCCCGACCGTCAAGCCAAGTACAGCCGTCACCCAGACCGTTAAGTCTTCTGGCTCCGCAAACGCTCCGGTGGCCACTCAGAAGCCTGCATCTGGGACTGCAGTCGCTAGCACCAGCAATGCCCAGAAGCTGGTTACCAAGGCTAAGCCTGCTGTCGATTTCGCCGGCAAGCCGGCGGATGCATATAACTGGTCCATGGCCCATAACATCGAGCCCAAGAGAAGTGGCTTTGCGCTGATCAGCTCCGCACACGCCAAAGAAATGCCAATCGCAAGCTGCGAAGCTGACATGCCTCGTAATGCCGGTGATGTCCTGAGCATGGCTGATGACAAGCCTCTGCAGCGTCATGCGACGAAGGACTACCTCCCGGGGTACAACAACCGCGTGTGGGCCAACACTGTAAACGGTCATCTGGTCACGGTGTCGCCTGTTTCGATCCTGCGCGAAAACGCGCAAGTTGATCGCCAGCCGATTTTGCAGGTCGTCAAAGACTACGACCAAAACAGCAAGAACAAAGCGCAAACGATCAAGGCCGTGGCCAACACCTACGAAGGCGAGAGCCAAGTGCTGTACCGCGTATTCGCCAACGATGCCAAGGCATCGGTTTCCTGCATGGATCTCGTGTTCAGCAAGGGTAACGCCAAGGTTACCGAGGGCGCCCTGTTCTATGCCGCCGGTTCAGATGCCTACGTGGCGCCGTACCTGCCAATTCCTGCCACCAAATAAAGCAAGTCACGGAAGGCCTAAATGGAAGACTTATCTCTAGCTGCACTCAAATCACTGATCCTTGCCAACCAATTGCTGACCACCGGCATCATCTCGCTGCTCGTGAGTGCCGTGGTCATCTGGAAGTACTGGGAACAGGTTTCCTACTTCCTGATCCGCGTATGGCATAGCTTCCCCCTGATCGGTACTGTCGCTCGCCTGTCGCGCAAGCCGTCCTCGGTCGATAGCGATGGCTGGATCAACCACGAAGTTACTCTGGCTGGCGTGTACTACCGCGAGCACAAAAAGTACATGAAGGGCCCGGAGGCCTACAACGCCTCCCTCGACTACCTCGCCAAGGCCGGTGAAGCCGGCCGCTCTCCCCGCCCGGCATGGGTTCTGTTCCTGGTAGTTGGGCTGGTCCTGATCGAGGCGATGGGTTTTGCCTACGTGCTCGCAGGATGGATGAACATGGATGCCTCTACCAATGACCGTCACCTGCTGACAGCTGGTACCGCAATCCTGCTGGCAGTGGCATCGGCGATTTTTGCTGAGGCCGCCGGCCATACCGTGCATCACAACACCTTGATTGCCCGTGCACGCCACTGGTGGCAGGGCGAAGAGCCGAGCAAGCGCTCCCGCTCCCTGAAGGCCAACAAGGCAATCAACCTGGAAGATTCGTTCTCCGATAGCAACAGCCCTGACTATGAGCAACTGCTGGCTCGCGTGAAGGACGTTAACTCCAACGTGTCCCGCAAGTTCCTTTGGCTGATCATCTGCGGTGTCTTCGTCGCCTGCATGGCCATTGGAGCCTTCGTAGTTCGCTCCGCCACTCTGGATAGCATCGAGACCGAGATGGTCAACAGCATGCGTACGGAGGCCTCCGCTCAGAGCGGCAGCAACGTTGGCTCGCCGTTTGACCTGCCGGCAGAGTCCCAGGCCATCAACGATGAAACTCAGGACGCCACTATCGATGACAAGATGACGGCCATCCGCCAGGCCAGCCTGACCACTTACGTCATGCTGTCCCTAATCTACATCGCCATCCAAGGCATCAGTATCTGGCTGGCCAGCAAGTACCACTTCGCCGGTACCCATTCCCACACCGCATGGCGCCTGACTCATGAGTACGCCACTGCCGAGGAAATGATGGACGCCATGGATCAGCATCGTACTGCCATCGCCAGCCATGCAGACGATAAGCTGCGCCGACTCCAGACGGCACTATCCAGTCGCGACCATACTAACTCTGGCGTGCTCGGTGCCCTGGAAGGCGAGAATTCGGCCCACCGAAATTTCTTGGCCTACGTTGAGTACAAGGCTGGCAAGGTATCCCAGAAAGCTGCTGCACAGCCTGCACCTGTAACTCCGGTGGCTCAGGTAGCTCAGGTTGAAGCCACGGCCTCTTCGGCTGTAGCAGCTACCGCCCCAGCACCTACTGCTGAGCCGGGCACCGCTATCAAGGCCTCTGACTTCCATGATGTCACCGGCCTACCCGAGGAAAGCCTTGCTGCTGCCAGCCGTGCTCTGAATGTCAACGAAGCTCAGCTACGTGATATTCGAGAGCAGCAGCAGGCTCTGAAGGCCCTGGGTCTGTTCCCGGCCAACAAAGAGGTAACACTGTCGTGAGAGCTGCCAAGGCTTTGATCCTGGCGCTGGCGCTGCCTTGTGCAGCGTTGGCAGCCGAACGGAATGACCTGCAGAGCTGCTACGACCGGAACGGCCTCACCGAGATCAAGCCGGCTGGTACCGGGCGCGAGCTGGTGGTCATTATCGACCAGACCATCCCTATGCCCGAGGATTTGCAGCGCAGCAGTTGGGGACAGGTTGACCGGTTCGTTCAGGCTGGTGACCGCGTGAAGCTATACACCTTTTCGGCATTCTTGCCAGGCGAGTATCTGCGCCTGACTTATTCCGCTGAGTTGGACATGCCGCTCGAAGGCGAAATCCGTGACGACGTGAACATGCGCAAGCTGCGTGGCCTGGATCAGTGCATGACAACACAGAAGAAGGCGTTCCAAGCTGGCTTCGGCAAGCAGTTCGTCAACGGCCTGCGTCAAGCACGGGAGGATATCCCGAAGAGCGAAATCATGAATTCCCTGCGTAAAGTGGGCGAGGACATGCAGCGCGAACAGGATGTAAATGATCGCGTGGTTTACCTGATCTCGGACATGCTTGAGCACTCAGACTACACAAGCTTCTACGCCTCCAACCAGATCAAGCAGCTCAACGTGAGCAACGAGCTCAAGCTCGCGCAAAGCAAAGGGCTTTTCGCTGATCTGCAGGGCGCTCGTGTCTACGTTTCGGGTGCCGGCCTTGTCACCGATTCGGTGAAGCACGCCTACCGCTCGGGCAAGACCATGGACGCGCTCAATCAATTCTGGTCTCAGTACCTGAGTGCCTCGAACGCGACTCTGGCTGGATTCGGGACACCGAGTTTAAGCACTGATCTTCGCTGAGATTGATGGCTGAAAATGTGCTTTTACCAGCATTTCAATACTGCTAAAAGCGCAAATTCGACAAGAAGTGCAACACAACTGAAAAGGATAACTTATGGGCGTCTGTGACAGGCAAGTCCTGGTCGAAAGACGTCAACGCAAATAACAGTGACGGCTAAACTGATCAACTCGGATTCACTCAATCAGCTTGGAAGCATGACGATCAAATGGATTTCATTCTGGACATACTAGCGCACCGCATCGGTGTTTATGTGCTGAGCTTGTTAAGCGGAGGTCGCTTCAAGGGCGTAAGCGGTTTTGCTTGGGGCTGCGCAGTGGCAGTAGGCGGATTGATTATGTTGGGGTCAATCGCCGCTCTGATCACCGCACTCATTTATAGCAACCAGCATGTTACGGGGGCCTCGTAGAGGACTAGAGATAAGGCCATGACCTTGAGTTGAAAAGTCAGCCTCGTTGTAGGCTTGACCGGACGCAACCAATCGCATCGAGAAAATCCGCTGCTCGAAAAAACGGCCTACCCGACTCCTCGTGTGTGTGCTGCGCACGACGTTCAAAGCTATCCATAGCGTGAACTTCATCGACTGGGTACCTTCCAGCCTTTACGATACTTCGCCAAGAGCCGAGCCAATGCCTCGGTCTCCCCTGGCGCTTGTTTGAAGAAATCTCTGATACGACAAGCATGCCCGTCATTGATCGAGCCTAAATGGCGTCGACCATAAGCGCAAAAAGGACTGAGCGTGAACACCACCAACGACTGGCTGAACAAACTGAAGCACAAATTAGCGCCCTCTTCCTCGTGGGCGGATCAACGACGCTACGAGGCGCTGCAGTTGCTGGCGAACATTGAAGGTGACTGCAATTGGGCAGCAATGACTGCCCACCAAAATGGCTTCATTCGGGAAGTCGCTGTCAGGGAACTGTGCAGCCACCCCTCCCCTGAAGCATTGGTCGCTTTGATTGAAAGGCTTAATGACTGGGTGCCACAGATTCGCGATCTCGCGGGGGCGGGGTTGAAACAGTACCTTTCTGCGACGCATGCTCAGGCATTACTGTCAGCGCTGGTGCCCTTGATGGCGCTGGCCTCACGCAGCAGGGCTGACCACGGCCCAACACTGCTGGCTGTGCGAGCAGTACTGCAATCGCCCGGCATCCGCCAGGCTGTCCATGAAGACTTCCTCACACGTCAAGGCAAAGCCGCCCGCTACCTGTTTGCACTGTTGCTCCAGGGCAACACCGACCCTCAACTGCTAGTACGCAGCGCCCTTGCCCATAGAGAGTTGACCGTAAGACTGTTAGCCGTGTCCGCCTGCAAGGAACTGCCGGCTGAGCAAGCTCGCACGTTGCTCCATGAAGCCTTACCCCGACCAGGGGCCAAAGTCCGAGTGTGCATACTGCGGGCGCTGCTGCCATTACTCGATGACCCCAAGCCCGTATTGCGCGAGTCATTGATCGACATCTCTGCCTCGATACGTGCGTTCGCGCGCTGGGCGGCCCCCAAGAACGGACTCGATGCACATGATGTTCTCGCTGCGCAATTGAACCAGGCGCTGCCCACAGCGAAGCGGGGCTGGCTGGGCACTCTTGGCTTGACTGCGGAGCTGAATGCTGTCCTCCCAAGTTCGTGGCATAAGGCTGCTCTGCGCTCTGTTTACCCCACCGTGCGACTGGCTGCCGTGCACCTTCTTCGGGAAGACCAACTGCGGGAGATGTTCAACGCACTTGATGATCCGTGCGACCAAGTGTTTTTTGCCGCGATCGCTCGATTGAACGAACAGCCTTGCAACTCGATAAAGTCAGAACTGAATACCCAATTGAGTCGTGACTGGCCCAGCCTGCCAGTGGCACGTGGACAAGCGGTCCTGCGGCTGCTCCCGGGATGGCAGCAACTGGCATACCTGCTCAATCGCTTGGACACAGAACAAACATTGCAGGCTTTCTGGCGCCGCCAAGTGAACATGTGGCGTGACCGGCAGTATCTGATGATCGACCCCGTTACGCCAAAAGCCGAACGTGAAGCCTTGGCGAAGAGGCTCCAGAAGCTGGAGCCGCTACTTGGTCAGTGGTCTATGTGAATGAAGCTCGGGACCGACCGCGGTTCCTTTCTTCAATAACCCGACATCGCAGTGCTCTACGCAATCGCGCTGAAGTCTGATGTGATCAATCCTGATCAACTGATTACTTGTCTCGGCCCGCTCCAAAGAATCGAAACCAGCTGCGCGATTGCTTGGCCGGTGCATGTGTACGGTGCGTGGTGGGCCCCTCAGGACGCAATAGATCACCTGGATAATGTGGATGCCCCAAACACTGACTGTCATCCAATGAAAAAGCCTGAACGACGGCCACAGCTTCAATGCACCAACGCCCAAAATAGCTGCCCGCCTCCAGCGGGTGCTTTTCAGGATCACCGTAGTGATACCACCACGGTTGTTGCTTGCCCCGGCGGTTAAGCTCCGGGTACCAAGCGTCGACGAACATCTGCAGCTTGCCACCCGCAAGGTCTTTCGGCGCATCAATAGCTTCGAGCAGCCGGGCGTATGGTTTTGGATGCAATAGAGCACTCCCTATGACACGGGTGGGCTCACGGCTGGCAATAACCCTGTCCAGCAATACGTCGGCACCCTCTTCACCAATCAGGGCCACCAGTCGACGCCATTGCTCGTCAGGAACACGCAAGACCAGCGCCAGTCCCACCAACCAGAAACACCAGATGTAGTGATCGAGATCGGCAAGATCGAACGTCCAGTCGCGGCAGGTTTTCAGATTGCTTTCAGCGCACACGCTTTCCGCCAAACGATTAGATAGCTCCCAGGTATCCACCAACTGCGCAAATGATTGGCCTAGCTCAGCAACCGGATCGCCCTGGGAATAGCGGCGCAAGGTCAAACGTAAAATGTCTTTTGATAGATCAAAAGAAAATTGCGGGTCATAGACCGGATTCTTTGAGGGCTCAGACAAGAGCCTCTGCGCTTTCTCTATCCAGCTTAGATCTTTCGCGACCCGCTCGCGCCAGTAGACAGGCCCTGCCACTGAGTCTCGAGTCATAGTTGTGCTCCTGCAGATAATGAAGCCTGTGCATTTAGGTCCCCCTTACAATTTGGAGCTTCATTCAAGTAATCAGGAGGCAAATCACGAGGCCTAGTATTGTGCACCCAGGTCATGCACTCGCATACATAGAATGTGTGGCCCACATTGACAGTCAGGTTGTAGGTCACCAGTACCCACTGGGTATCGTATGAACCTTATTCGTCCCAGGTAACGACCCCATATCCCGCTCATAGAGTGGCCCTGTGGCCACATACACCGCATCAACACCCTCAACCTTACTCAGACTCCGCTCCTGATCCTCCAACCGCGCCCAGGCGCCTTCACATTGTTGATATGGCGACTTCAAACTTGAATCAGGCAAAGAGCACTGATCATTCACGCGTACACGCAGGTGTTGGAAAACATTGCCTATCGTACCGAAAATGCTTGCGCCACGGCGTGCACTGGCAGACGTTTCCTAGCTGCTGGTCGTACCGTTGCTCGATGGTTGCACTCTAATGGATGTACTTGGTCGGCGGCTGCGGGGTGAATGAACCAGGCGACCTTTGGGGCACCCGTTTTATGGCGTGAGCAATAGATAAATCCCTTTTACACCGCAGGGACACTCGTCACGAGGCTGATAGTTTTTACATCTCCGACGTCAAAAATGTGACAGACTTATTCTGTCGCCAACTCTCACGCAAAATGACCTACCCACCTACAGCCTAATCTTCAAACTCCACCCACTCATACCGATCACCGTCTTTTATTTCTTCGCTAGCTCCAGGCACGTATTGACCATACTCAATGACAGAAGCGCTAGAGAGGCTTGGCTCGCCTCGTACACGGTTAATAAACCGAAAATACATTTCTCGAATTCCTTCGGGAAGTTCCGGCTCCAGACCACCCATCATAAGCCATACATTGTATGGTTCATCCATGCAGGGGAAGTCCAAAATTTCAACCAACATATTATTAATAAACGGCATTAGTTTTTTTGATACGAGTATCGAATCTCCTCCGCAGGGTCTGCAACCATAATATAATTCATCAATGCTTCACCTTCCCTCCGAAGCGCCTTGCGATCAATTTCAGTCAACCGCCCATCCTTATTTCTTCTAACCAGCTTTCTCACATCACCCTCCTTTTAATAAACACTAATCTCCCAACAAATTCAGCCGATGTAAACAGTGATCGATTTGGAACGATTACTTCCAACACAGCTCCACTGCGTCACGCCTTTTACAGAGTTTTTTCGTAACCGCAATTGTACTTTGAAAACCGTAGCTGTATCCCTCAGTGTGATTTGATAAATATCAAACGAACTGGCACTCACTGTACTAGGAGGCAATCCGAATAGCGCACCCAATTGAGAGGAGTTTTTCATTTAGGCATTTAGGGCTGATACGGTTGTCCAATAACGAGTCGTCGCGGACTGAGATGTTCCGATTGGTACAATTTTAACTAGCTTATCACTCGATATTGATTGTTTGCGCTGGTGGAACGTTAGCCCCTGACTCTAGAAATCCATTGGCGTACCGTTGCGCCTGTTCAAGAGGCATAGCGCTGGCTTGCAATCCTGCCCAGCCGGACACCCAACTGCACAGTGATCAATCACTACAGGCGCCGCTACCAGGGAATCAGGTTGATCTACCGGAATGTCGAACAACTCTTCGACTCGATCAATCATGGTTTTGGTGCTCTCGACCTCGGCCGTTCGATGAGCCGGTGTGGGTTCTACATCCATGATCACGCCATGCTCGACATCAATCAGGTAGTTCGTGGAATAGGCGAAAAACGCTGAGCCACCCGGGGCGGCCGTCCAACGGGCTAAAGGATCAGTCAGCGATAAGCGCTTGGGAAGAGCTTCAGCGAGCGCCTCCTCATCGAGTGCTTCGAGGTATTCACGGACAGCACGAGTGCTCAGAGACGGGTCGCGCAGTTGATCTCTTCATCGTTAGACGCTCCACGTTGCCAACTCGCGTCCGCCTTGATGATGCTGGCGTCCACGGCAAAGCCTTCGCCCTTGACCAGACCCGCGTCCATGCAGCGATGCAGCGATGCAGCGATGCAGCACTTCATCAAAAAACCAGCGAAACAGATCGCTGTCCCGGAAACGGCCGTGTCGATTCTTGGAAAACGTAGAGTGATTAGGCACTTCATCCTCAAGGCTCAACCGGCAGAACCAGCGATACGCCAAGTTCAAATGAGCCTCTTCACACAAGCGCCGTTCGGAGCGAATGCCATAGCAACAGCCCACGACTAGCATGCGGATCATCAGTTCAAGATCAATCGAAGGACGCCCAATAGGGCTATAGAAATCGGCGAGGTAGTGGCGCAGGTCGCTCAGATCGAGGCACCGATCAATGCTGCGCAGAAGATGGTTTTTTGGGATGTGGTCTTCAAGGTTGAACGAGTAAAACAGCTGATCCTGCCCACTCGATAACTGCCCCATCATGCTGCGTACTCTCCCGCTGGCCGATGGAGTGATTTTGCCGCAGATCAGTCCATGGAGCTACTCAGGGAATCAGTTAACCTTGGGAGCGGTTCCCCGCGCAATCAGCAGCGAGCGCTCAATCATTTCAACGGTGATGTATGGGACGAACCCCAGCCTTTCGCCCTTTTTAAAGCTTTTTTTGTAATCCTCTAACTGATCGACATCTTGCGCAATTGCTAGTGCAGCTAGATGCCTGAGTGGCATTGCTCCTTTGGCGTCTGTAGGTAAAGACCTGTAGAGCGCCAGACTCGCATCTATATCTTGATTCTGAGCCCAAGATAGCGCCCTGTCAGATAGCTCGACTACATCGTCAGCGCCAATGGTCTCTAACTTCTGGGGCGTTTCGTTGCTTACGATGACAGGTGAAAAATATTTTCCCTCCCCAATGATGAACGCGACAGCATCCGAAAACGCTGTCGAGGAGATGGAGGGCGTGAACGAAACTCTAAAATGATCCGAGCGCTTCCCTATAGTCGGTCGGATGATACTGGTTTCTTAGGCTCTCAAGCGGGCGCTTTCTAGCCAACCTGCTTTAGCTGGTCGCGCGCTATAGATCTGCAGGAGACCTACTTTTTCAACAGAATCGGCCAAAAGCAGCCATCTGGGTTAAACGCTATCCGGAATACACTTAGGCTTCGACGTTAAACCTGCTCAAAAACGCGGCACCATCCGTGACACCAAGAATCTGATCGATCGCAGCGATTTTCATGATTGTGTGACCAAGATGGAAATCAGCGTTGCTGTACGCAGCCTCAGCCTCATTGTGGAGTGCATACGCCATGTGAGCCGCGATACGGACGCTCATTGGGGCATCTACTTCGCTGCCCAGGTAATCAGCAAGCAATGTCTTGATCTCAAGTAGCCCAAGCGCGAGTAGCCTAGTCTGGTCAGACTGCATAAACGAGCTCTCAGTATCAAAGCGAGTGTGCAAGGGGCTCGCGGGGTTAAATAAACTGATGCCGGATCTGTTCAGTTGAGGGACATGTTGCGCTGGCTGGCATCATCGACATTGATATGGCTCAAGCGGCCCTGGTGGTCGAACAGCAACCAATCGGCGCCCAGGCAACGCGCTTGCACATCTTGCAGCGGCCATTGCAGTGCAGCGCAGAGGCGGTCACTACTGCGGTGGATGAAATGCCAGCGTGTGTCCTGGTCGGAGACGATATAGCCGATCAACAGCCAGCGTTCGTAGAGAAACAGACGTACGGGATCCTCATAGGCAAACCCTTCAACGCAGCCGGGCAAACGGTAGCCCTTGCGACTGCCGCGCTGCTCCAGCACAAGGATTGGATCGTCCTCTCTCTCGGATTTAATCCGGAATTCAGTGACTTCGCTGGATGCACTGAACAGCTGGTAGCCGTCCTCATGAATCCTGGCGGGCATCGGCTCACGGCTGACCAGCCGACGTTCAGGCAGACGGTAGTGCCAAAGCTGGCTGCCCTCCTGAGGAGAGAATAACCACAGGCATTCGCTCTGCGCATCGTCCTTCAAGCTCACGATCCGGCCAGGCAAATCACTGACATGCCACAGGGTTTCAAACCCGCGGTCAACATCCACCACCCGCAACTGATGCCCGCGGCCGATGGTCCACGCCGTACCATCGAATGACTTGGCGAAAATGTCCAGCATCAGCACGCCCAGATCCGTCGCGGTGCGGTTGACCAGGTCCAGTTTGCTGATTCGCCACACGTCATCGCGTCGGGCCAGAACCAGCGCCATCTGCCGACTATTGGCCAGGACGATCGCCTCAGCAGGTATCGGGAAATGGAAGAGCGGCTTGCCGGCTGCGTCGATCACCACCGCCCCGACCTCACCCAGGGCCACTAAGTAACGTGTATCTTCCAGCGGCACCGCATCGAAAATGGCCCGACTTCCCATCTCCGGCGCCGTCCATTCAAGGGTCGAGTCGACACTCTGCAGCGACAGGCCAGCGGGACGCGGCAGCGCCTGGCCCGGCAGGTCGGCTTGCAGCAGTTTGTCCTTGCTCATTTTGACCAGCGCTTGCAGCTGATTCTGGGTCAACCGCCCGTGGCCGCAGGCCTGATCGGCGACAATAGCGTGTACCGTGGCGCCGGTGAGCCAGGCCAATGCGCCCGCCTGATTCTTGTGCAGCAACAACGTTTCGGCCAGGGCGGCACGCTCGGCGAAGCGCTGGGGATCATCCCGTAGCTGCTCGACCCAAGCCCCGTAGGCCGCCAGGGTATTGGGCAGTAAAATCGCCCGTTTGACCAGCGCTCCGATGGCCAGCCGTCCTCCGGCGACTTCGGCATTGAGCAACCATTGCGCGGCCCGCTCGCGCTCGGCAGGCAGACTCCAGATCACGTCCACGGCTTGCAGCCAGAGGCCCTTGCCGGTCAAGGCTTCGGCCCATTCCAGGCGCAGACGGTCGGCACTCTCGGGCCACCTTTCCTGAAGCATCACCACCGCGTCACCAAAGGCATCGTCACGACGGGCTACCAGCAACGCACGCTGCCAGTTGTCGGCCAGGCACAGCAGACGCACGATCATCGCTGACGGCATATCCCATGCGAGGGCAAGATCGGCCGCTTGCTGGTGACGGCCGTGTTTTTCCAGGTAATCGAGGGATTCCTGGCGCACCTTGAGCAGTTCGGCGAGGACAAACACCGCCTCTTCGACCCGGCCTTCGCGGTCCAGACGTTCAAACGTCTGCCGGTAGATTTGCCGTAGGTGGGACTCCAGATCTTCCTCGAACATCATCGAGCGACTGGGCCCACGGTGCTGATTGATCGCCAGTTCCTGACGCCGCTGTGGAGTACCAAACTCCTGCTCACCGCTGCTTTGCCCATTGCCCAGAGGAATGGCGTGGCGCAGGGCTTCTTCCAGATCGCCGTTTTCGAACATCTCCAGCATGCGCCGCATATAAGCGGCCTGACGCTTTCCATACAACCCGGACAGGCGCGAATGGAGGGTCAGGCGGGTCAACCAGCGACGCCAGGTGGCGGGCTTGTGTTGAACGCGCGTGGCACGCGGTGCAAGCGGCGGCTGCGCCGGTTTCCGTGGCGCCCCCCTTGCACAGGCGCTGCACGACGCAGAAGTTTGCGCGCGCCCATCAACAACAGCGTGAACAACACCGAACCGATCACCGTCCCCACCAGCACACCGCTGAATTCAAACGATACGGGCGCCACTGGACTCGCCGGCAATTTGGGTAAGCCATTATTTTTGCCCTGGGACCCCATCCAAAACAAGGCCACCAGCAACAGCAAGGTCACGCCGAGTTTCAGCCAAGGCATTGATGGGTCTTCGGTATTCTTCCAGGCATTGTTCTTTGGCGTGCTGACTTGAGGAGGGGGCAGGTTATTTTGCGCATGGCGCTGGCGTTCCAGCAGCGCTTGCATCACTCCTTCCCGCTCAGGGCTGACCGGCCCCAGCGCACCACCAAGGATTTCCCGCACATCGGTTGGCACCGCCAGAGGTTCAAGCACCGGTTCCGGCAGCGTGCTGCGACAGTCATAAGTGTCCAGCATGGTGTAACCGCTGACGTCGATCCACTGACCTGGCGCAAGCGGCGCAGCATCGCGCAGTTGCAACGCGCTGACGTGACTACCGCGTACCAGCCAGACATCGGCGGCGGGCAAGCTGCGCATCTCTTGCGGGGCCAGCAGGGCAGAACACAAGGCACGGCCCTGACGGATCAGAGGCCACCCGATCAGCGCTTCGCACTGAACCGATACTGACTGGCGAAAACGCAGCAAGTCGCCGTCGGCGAAGCGATAGACGCTGGCGCCGGTTTGCCACTGATCGAGGATCAAGTGCGCACGCTCGCACTCGTCAAAGCGCTCGAGGGAAAACCACACCCCTTCAATCTGTTGATGACCGGTAAGCACCGGGCGGCGAATTAATGCTGCGTCGTGCTCAAGCATCGGCGCCTTCCTTGTGTTTTTCCGGTATCTGGTTACAGAACACTTGCAGGCGCATGGTGCGCATGGGAACCGAGTACACCAGCAACTCTCGGGCGCTGGTCAAGGCTGCGACCAGGCCGCTCATGGGGCAGAAACTGACCCTGGAAATGGCATGGGAGGTCGTGAACAATACACGCTGCTGCCCTTCGCAATACAGGGCGATAATTTGCTGATTGGGGCTGAGCAATACCAGGGAATAGTGGTCATCACCCTCTTGCAGCAGCAAACCCAAACCCTTCCAGCGGCTGGCCAGATCGATCCGTTCCATCTGCACCGGGCGACCAGTGGCCGAGATCACCCGCCAGCTCTCGCTGCCATTGTCGACAGAGAGCAACGCACAGCCACCGAAAGACCGGCGCCACAGTGGACTGGCGGCAAACAGAACCTGGCTCACACCTTCGGCGACGCCGAGCACGTGGGCGCGTGATCCGATCCCGTCGGCGCCGACCGAATGGGCATACAAACGACCGCCGTCATTCTGCACATAGGCCACCACGTCCTTATCGACCTTGGCCAGACCCAGGACCCTATCCGCCAAACGGTGGGTTTTCCCGGTCGCTGGCAGGGTGGGAGATTTTCCGGTTTCCACCACCCAAAAGGCCAGATGACCCTGGGTATCCAGCAGAAACAGGCGGCCGACCGAGCCGCCGCGCAACCAGGCTGCGGGTAACAGTGTCGCGGTGCCGGGCGGTAGTTGCAGCTCTTCGCGGCTGGGCTTATGGATTGGTGTCAGACCGGGCATATTCCAGAACGACAGCTGCTGCTCGTAGCTCAACACCGCGCCGAGGGTGCGGCTTAAAAAGGTTACGGTCAGTGGCACCCGCCCGGCACTCCAAAGACTGCGGCGGATTTCCAAGGGTTTTTTCTGGTTTTCAGCCGGCAGTTTGATCACCACCATGCCAGCCTCGTCGAGTATTCTCAGCGCGATATGGGTACCCGCACTGGAGATGACCGGCGGCAAGGTCAAGGAGACGCGCGGCACACTGCCTTTAAGCGATGGCGCTACCACCACCTCACCGTCAAACTGACCTTTAAGCAACTGCAAGGCCAAACGCTCGTCGGGGATCGGCAGCGACACAAGCCGGGTGGTCGCTGCCTGCAATTCAAAGGACAGTTTCTGCCCGTCAAGGCTACGATGTACCTGAACCCGGTGGGTGCACGACTGGCTGTCGGTCTTGGGTAAACGCTGACCAACGATCCAGCATTCCCCGGCATTGTGTTGCTGTTCGGCCAGCCAGGCGCGCCAGGCATGCCAGTGTTCATCGCCCACCAACTGATAGGTGCGGGCATTGAGCAGGCGCTTGAGTTGCGACGAGGTGTCGAGTTCATGGAGCCGAGGCGCGTTTTGCAGAATGCCCCACCGCAACTCGGCACCGGCCTCCTGAGCGCGCCGCGCGAGCAACATCAGCAAAGCGAGGTGAACCAGACGCGCTGCGCCCAATTGCAAGGGGCCGGCATCAAACAAGACGACGATCATGCGGTTGGCCTGGCGTCCGCGGTACTGCGGCACGATGAACATATGCTCACCCACCACCGCCCGGCGCAGGAATTCTTCGGGCACCTCATCGGCTAGCAGCCATTCGCTGGACAACAGCCGTTCATAGGGACCACGGCGTCGCAGGTCGCCCAGGCCATCGGGCTCGGGCACGCCACCTTGTTGCAGACCGCGCAATGGACCCAGCATCGGGTTGAGACGGCCCAGCAGGTCGGCGAACAGCGGCCATTGCTCGGGGGCAAACCATTCCAGCCATTGGCGCCAGGGGTGCAAGGATTCAGGTAACTGCATCAGCGTCCCGCCCAATACGCATCGATTCGCTGCAAATGCTGCAGGGTTACCGGAAGTTGTCGATCGAGGGGAACCACCACCGGCGGGTCGCGCCACAGCAACAGCGGTGAACGTAAAAATCCCGTCGACAACGCCTGGCACACCAGATCGGTCGGCACCTCGGGCTCCCAACTGGTGGGCAACCACAGCCCCGGCGCACGTTCATCCGCCGAGGCGTATTCGACACCGTCGACCCAGGGCAGATCGCTGGCAACACCCGACACCACCAGCACGTCGCGATTGGCCGTGGCTTGCAGACGTGCTACCTGCTCTAAGGGCATCAGTAACAACCGTGCATGCAGGCGCCGCGCGGCATCGCCCCAGGCCACGGCGGCCTGCGGTTCGGCAGGCACCTGCCGGGGCCGCCAGGCCCAGCCCATTGCTGAGACACTCATGCAGCGGACGTCAACAGGCGGGTCATTAGCCCACGCACTTCCTGCAACCGCGCCGGCATGGTCTGGCTATTGAAGTTGGCATCGATCTCCCGCAGCAGGCCTTCCAGTAAGGGGCTTGCCGGCGGCTCGGTGCGTGCCAGGTATTCCTCGGCTGTTTCCAGCAGGCGATTGAGTCGCGACATCGGCTGCAAGGTCGCCTCCTCCACGGCACTGAACAAATGGCTGTTGGTGGACTGCGCGAAGATCTCACGCAGAACCTCGCGGCCATGCTGCTGGGTTTCTTTGGTCGGCAACACATACAACAGCGGCCACAGGTCCGCTTCGCTGGCCTCAATACGCCCACCGAGCAAAGCTGCAGCAGCGATCAGCCGTTGGGATTTGACAATGCGTCGGTCCGACAACTGGATACCGGCCTCACGCAAACGGCGGATCGCTTGGGCCAATGAGGGGCGAACCAGAGTGAGATCGACATTTTTCAGGGCCTGACCGAGGGTGTCCAGCTGACTCAAGCCAAGCAACTGCTGAACCGGCCGTTGCTCGGACTGCCAACCACCCGCCAGCATTGCTTCCAGCTGACTATCTGGCACCGATTCGACAAACAGGTGCAGTAGGAATCGGTCGCCAAATGCCGCCAAGGCTTCGTCGTCCGGTAGGCCATTGGCCGCCCCGACACAGACCCGCAGCGGGCATTGGATCTGAGTATGGCCTCGACGAAAGCGTCGCTCGTTGAGCACTCCCAGTAGCGTATTGAGGATCGCCGTAGAACCGAGGAAGACTTCGTCGAGAAACACAATATCGGCTTCTGGAAGCATGCCGCTGACATCAGTTTCCACCGTACCTTCGCGCAGTTTTTTCAGGTCCACCGCGCCAAACAGCTCCGAAGGCTCGGTAAAACGGCCCAGCAGGTATTCGAAATAGCGCCCCCCCATGGATTGCGCAACCCGCCGCACCACTGCGCTTTTGGCTGTGCCCGGCGGGCCGATCACCAGGATGTGCTCCTGGGCAACGGCGGCCAGAACAATCAGCTCGGCCAACTGTTCGCGCCCCACCAAGCCTTCGGTGGCTACACGAACGGCCTGGCGAATTTGCGCAGCAGCGCTCTGCAATGAAGCAATCATGGGCATCTTCCCTGAAACTGGAGCCGTGAATCTTGCCTGACTGAATGGCTCTGTCACAAGTCAACTAGAGACATAAGTGGCTATTTGTCATCATTTTCCATGTGGGAGTCCTTTGTTTGCGTAACCAACGCTGCGATGTCCCGCTGTGAGCGTCGGCTTGGGTCGATTGCGACTCTTGGTGACCGGCAGAAATCGGCCAGAAGCGGACTGTGCACGGGTAGATGCTGGCATCCCAACGCTGGCATTCTAGTAACCACACAACGCAAACAAGGAACATCCATGTTGGTCATTGAAATTGATCGGGATAGCGTGCTGCAGGGGATGATTTGGAAAGTCACAGGACATCAATCAGGCTTGATCCAGCAGTAACAATGGGTGCTTTGTTCGAAGCGATCCAAGCTATGGGTTACCTGCCTGGCCTCAGTGGAGGCAAGGCGACGTGGATTATTTGTTCGTCTGGCAAACATATAGGTGTTATCGCTCAGCAATGGCCAGAAACTAAATTGCTAATCCCCGCCGAGAGCATCCTGAGTCAGTATTTTCGGGATACCGAACCTATGCTTCTGTTCAGATATTGGTGCCAGACAGATCCAGACCATGTCTTTTCAAAGATCAAAGCTGGAAACGAACCGCCGTCTCGATTGTAGGACTGGCGGGGGCCGCCTATTGACCAAGAAGCTGAAATGTCTGCTTTCGATTGTGGTGGCCCGATGTGGTGGAGAACACTAGGCTATTTGCGGCCTGTTGCGGAGGTGGGCTACCGATCTACAGCTGCATCCTTTCGTTATCAGATCAGGTCGAAGGCTCACACCTGTAAGCTAAAGTTTTTCGTACACTACCTCGAATTCTTCACCCAATTCTTGTTGAATGGATTTCAGTAATTTAGCGGCGGCCACGTCAAATCTTGCGTAATCGTCTGCACCCCAAGGGCCGGGGTCAGGTGGAGAGTCCCAGTTCAGCGAGGTGTCATGCCACTGTGAAAGCTCGTTAAGCATTGCCTGGACTTCGTTACTGAGTGGTAGCCTCTCTTCAATAGGCCCTGCAGAAAATTTCTCCCGGGTATTATTGTTTCCACACCAAAGGCAACCGCCGCCCCATTCGAACATTAAGCGAACTCGATAGCGTTTTGCCCTCATCATTGGACCCCATTTTTTGTGGTACATGGTGAGCACAATAGGCTGGCAAACATCTCCACGCTAGACCAGCAACTGTTGCGACTGGCAGCAAATGGGTCGTTTTGAGCCGGTCACGACAGGCAGAAAACGACCCCAAATGGTTTTAATGCAGCGTCCAAATCAGGGTTTGAATGGATCGATCCAGCCAGGCCTAAGTCCTGCCTCGAATTCTTTGCGTACGTAGGTGAGCGACTCTGCGCATCCCATTTCCGCCTCGATGGCGCCTATGCATCCCCAGCAATCTCCGCCGCAATTACCTGATAGCGGATCTGCCGGGTTGTCGAGTAAGCATCTGCAGATTGTGCAGTATTCCGGCTCGTTGCTGTTTGTCATGATCCCGCTCTCCAAACGTCCGGCCTTGGCCGGTTTCTGCCTCTCGTCACAGCAAGAGATCGGCCAGCAGCGGACATTTATTGAAATCCGGCATCAAACGTCCGGTCAACCACATCAGTTCGACGTTGCGTTGGGCTTCTCGCTCCAGGCGTCGGCTCGACTGGATGCGGTTGAGATAGCCGTAAATGTAGATTTTCAGCAGGATCGCGAGGTGGTAAGCAGGCCGGCCAGTGTCGGCTGGAATGGCACCTTCAAAACCCAGATTGACCAGGTCGAGTTCGTCGACAAAGACGTCGACTACGCGCACCGGATTGGTATCGCTGACGTAGTCGTCGAGGCTCTCGGGAAGTAAGGTGCCTTGGCCTCGATGTTCACCTTGGATAAAGCGCTTGATGGGCGATCCCTTCGATGAAATTCTCAGAAATCATCGCAGGGCTAACGGTTGCGTTATGTTCAGACATTAATGCCTTTTTCGACCGACTGTAGTTGCCTTACCGGGTCCCAACCACTCGGTGACGCTTGAGCTTTGCTCCACCAAAGCATTCCATTAGAGATCCATAATCTCCGCAGATCAGCATGAGCAGATGTCGCGTCATCGTAGCCAAACTGTGTACCGCAGGACGGGCAGATGTCAAACGAAGAGCAACCAACGCCGTCGTATGGAGGATCTTCAAGCCCGGCGTATCCACAAACCGGACAAAGATATGAAACGTTGCCTGCAATCATCCAACCCCCAGATTTCTAGCCTCTAGCCCACGCTGTCGGCGTGCCTTCTGATCGTCGAAATTTTATACTGAATCTGAGCAACTGATGTCTGACTAGGGCTGAGTAGAGCGAAACACTCCGGGTGAACGTGGCTAACAAGGGTTTTGACACACTCTGGGCTGTGGATTCAACCGGTCGATGCAACACAACTAAATTCTGTATAAGCAGAAGGAGTGTTGCAGATGAAGCAGAGACCGCGGATCTATTACACCGAAAGCCAGAAAAAGCTGATGTGGGATCACTGGCAGAAAGGCGACTCTCTCCAGCACATAGCCCAACTATTTGATCGAAACCATTCATCGATACAGCGCGTCTTGGCGGAAACAGGCGGTATCAGACCCGCTGTGAATCGCCCCGGATCCTCTAGACACCTTGCAAGCTCATTGCGTAACGCTTTTCAAACTCTACCAGCGACAGCCGATTGTTGAAACCATGGTGACGCGTTGATCGCCGTGAGACCTACCGATTCCTCGCTCTTTAATTTCAGCATTCAGAATCCGCAAGACGCTGTTGCATAAGCGGTTATCCAGGCACGCTCGGCACATCAAGCCCGACTTTCACACGGTCAAGCGCCACGATTGTCTTGAACCAGGTGACGTTGGAATTTTCGGCAAACAATCGCCGCGCCAAAGCCTGGTATTCCTTCATGCTGGCAACGGTTAACACCAGGACGAAATCCACTTCGCCGGTGACGTAGTAGCACTGCTGAACTTCGGGCACCGCGAAGTGTGCCTTCATCGCCTCCAGCGCCTCGATACTGGTGCGCTCTGCCATCACTTCCACAATGATCGTGATCGGCCGTCCTACAGCGGTCGGATCCACGACGGCGACGTTGCCTGTGATGACTCCCCCTCTTCCATTCGCTTGATGCGGCGCTGAACGGCGGCCGTGGAAAGATTGACCTGCTCGGCCACAAGGCGCAGCGGCATCGTGTTGTCGCGCTGGATGAGATCGAGGATGGCCCGGTCGAAATTGTCCAGCAATTCAGGTGCAGCGTTGTTCTTTGCCATAGTCGACCCGCGAGAAATTTTCTCGAAAACTACCAGAAAACTGCGGCCCTTTATCGAGTCAGGAGAAATATTATCTCGCCAGCAGTCTGCATTCGCAGCCTTGATCGGAAACACACACAGGATTTACTGGCATGCTCGCACTGTTCCATCTTTCCCCCGTCCTGTTGGTGACAGCCATGCTCGTCGTGCTGCGTCGGCCCCCCGTCCACGCCGCCATTGCGGGCACTCTATCGGTCATGGTGCTCTGGCTCGCCGGCGCTGCCGACGCGTGGCGCCCAGGCAGTATGTTGGCCGCGGCTCAGGATACGGCCGTGCTGTTTGCAAGTACGGCGTTCGTGATCGTTCCCGGCCTGGTCTTCGTGATTTTTATTGAGCGCATGGGCGTCAACCAGGCGCTTAGCCAATGGGTGCGGTCGCTGGGGCTTGGACGCGGCGATCAAGTGTTGTTTATCGTCCTTGGACTGGCACCGTTGCTCGAAGCGATGACCGGCTTCGGCGTGTCGTTGATCGCTACGGTGCCCCTGCTGCTCAGTCTGTTCGAACGTCGGGTCGCGCTACGAATAGCATTGACCGGCATGGCAATCATGCCTTGGGGAACGTTGGGCTTGGCATCTGTCATCGGCGCTTCACTGGTTCACCTGGATGCACCCGCGCTGGCATCGACCTCGGCACTGACCAGCGCACCGGTTTTTTGGCCCTCAGTGCAATCGCGCTTTATCTAGCCAGCGTTCGCGACTCGCGGGAATGGAGGGCGTTGGGCGTTTTCTGGCTGCTGTTTGTGGGCGTGCTTTACAGTGCCAGTCGGTGGCTGGGGCCGGAAGTGGCCGGGGTTGCCGCGGGCCTGGTGACGGCAGCAGCGGTACTCTCCACCGGGCTGTGGCGCCTGCGCCGCAACGATAGCGAGCACGGTGCGGTGCAATGGCCGCGTCAGGCATGGCCTTACCTGGTGCTGATCTTCTGCATTGTCGCGTTGAAGATGGTGTGGACGATCACCTCCTGGCAGGATCACTGGGTTGTACAGGGCGCCCAGGTCACCTGGAAGCCCCTCGCCTCACCCGGCCTGGCGTTGGTTCTGGTGCTGATCGGGCTAGGGTTTCACGCGCGCAACGCACAACGCCAGACAGCACTCGACATCAACATGCCTGCTGCGCTGGTGGCGCGGGCGAAGCGGCCCTTGTTGACCATTTTCTTCTTTCTCGCGATGTCGCAGATGATGGTGAAGGCCGGCTTCCTCACGGGTTTGATGCAACTGCTGGCGGGCCTGTCGTCCACCGCCGCGACGTCGCTGGTTGCCATGTTTGGCGCGCTGTCAGGCTACATGACCGGGTCTAATGTTGGCGGCAACGCGATCTTCATGCCGGCCATCGCGATGTTGCCCGAATCCTCTCGCCTATTGTTGGCGGCAGTCCAGAACAGCTCGGCAGGGCATGCAGCACTGGGCTCGCTGTCGGTCGTCATGCTGATCCTGGGACTTGCTAAAACCCAGGCCAAGGAGGAAGGCGAACTGGTCAGGTTTGGCTTCATGCTGGTCTGTCTCAATACCGCATTGGTCGCGTCGGGTGCAGCGTTGCTGAGTGGATGGTTTGGATAGCAGGTGATTGGCAGGCAGATGGCCCCAATGGTCCCAGCGCCCATGCTCGCTGGTTAACTGAATAAGCATTACTTATGCACCATGACGTTAAATCATTAGATCTAATGGTCCTGAAGGGTTAAAAATCGACGCCGTAATCACCCTTACTGCGGAGGTAGTTAGCCTTGGAGGCCAGCATGTCGTTTGTCGCTCCGGTTCTTGATCCCCAAATAGCTGAAATTGCACCCGGTTTCCGAGCGCTGAGTATCTGCGTCGACGCTTCGCCGATCGAGCACCCTCAGGTTGCAGCAATCGCACTTGAAAAGGTGTGCGAGTCGCTGGTCGCTGGCACCCCGGCTTGGGCCGAGCGTCATTTGGCGGCGTGGGCCGATACATTCAGGCAATTCGGCGCCAAACCACAGCGTACTCCGTGCTCCGGCGAGGCGTTGCGTAAGCGCGTATTGCGAGATGGCAGCCTTCCCAGCATCGATCCCATCGTCGACTTGTACAACGCCATCAGCATCAAGTACGCCCTACCCGTTGGCGGAGAAAATTTTGATGCGTACATCGGTGCTCCCCGTTTGACCATTGCCGATGGCACTGAGCTGTTTGACACAACCAAAGATGGCCGTGCAGCCAACGAGTCTCCAGAAAAGGGCGAAGTCATTTGGCGAGATGACCACGGCGTGACTTGCCGACGCTGGAACTGGCGTCAGGGCACCCGGACGCGGCTGGACTCAAACGCCAAGCGGATGTGGTTCATTCTGGAGAGTCTTCCTGAAATGCCCCTGGAGGCCCTGAGAGCTGCTGGAAATGAGCTGAGCAACGGACTTCAGCAGATGATGCCAGGGGCCAAAATTGAGTCGCAGCTGATTGAGTTCTACTGATCGCAACAACAATGTCTGGAGGTCTAGGCGCTTTTACACTTAGCCTCGTTACTGACGACTGATGCCTCGACGCGTAATGTGCTTGATCTTGTGCGGCGATTTGAAGTCGAATCAGGTCAACGAACATTGACCTGATCACATGTGAGAAACCTCAAGAATGCCGTTCGACTTCAACCATCTGCTGATTGTGCTGACCGTCTACGTCATCGGTGCGGCCAGCCCGGGGCCCAGCAACATGCGAATCATGGGGGTGGCAATGCATCAGGGGCGGCGCCCTGCCCTGATGCTTGCATTCGGTGTCATCAGCGGCTCGTTCTTTTGGGGAGGAATGGCGGCAACAGGTATCTCGGCCATCTTGACGACCTATGCCCAGGCCATCATCGCGCTCAAGATTCTAGGCGGGGCTTACCTTCTTTTTCTCGCCATCAAGGCCGCTCGTTCCGCAATGGTTACGAACGAGCACTCGAGCAAAACGTCAGCGGCTGCGCCCAAGGTTTCGGGATTCAAGCTGTACAAACAGGGATTGATGATGCACTTGACCAATCCCAAGGCTTTGCTCGGTTGGGTCGCCACAATGACGTTAGGGTTGGGACCGCAAGCATCGACAACGACTGTTGCCATCACCCTGGCTTCTTGTGGTGTATTAAGCGTCACCATTTTTTGTGGATACGCCTTGCTTTTCTCAACGGCACCGATGGTCAAGGCATATCGACTTGCACGCCGAGGCATCGAGGGAACGCTGGCATTGGTATTCGGCGTCGCAGGCATAAAGCTGCTGCTTAGCCGTTCATGAGCGTGATGGGTGCAGGCAGGTCCTGGCAAGTAATGTCAGGCGTTAACATCAATCAATTCGCGCCCAAGTCGCTAAAGCTTCCCAATGTTCAAGAGGCGTAGCTGATGTATCTACCATCGCACTTCAGCGTGTCGGCACCGGAACAGCTGCATCAGCTAATGGTGCAATATCCGTTTGCCACGATCATCACCCAGGGCAGCGTAGGGCTGGATGCTAACCACCTCCCCTTCGACCTAGACACTAGCGCAGGAAAGCTTGGAACACTACGAGCCCATGTCGCGCGTGACAATCCCCTTTGGCGAGAGGTACAGCCTGATCAAGAGGTGCTGGTCATCTTCCGGGCGGGTGACGCCTATATTTCGCCTCAGTGGTATCCGAGTAAGCACGAGCACCAGAAGCAGGTTCCGACCTGGAATTACCGAGTGGTCCATGCACACGGAAAAATTCGAGTGCTCGACGATACGAGGGCTGTTCGCGGCATCGTAGCCAAGCTGACGCGAACACATGAACAGCTTCAGGAAAAGCCGTGGAAGATCACTGACAGCCCACAAGACTACATGGAGGACATGCTCAGAAGAATCGTCGGGATCGAGGTTGAAATAACTCGGCTGATCGGCAAATTGAAACTCAGCCAGGATGATGAGCGCCGGGACGCTCTGAATGCCGGTCAAATCCTGATTGAGCGAGGCGAACAGGAAATCGGGTCCGCGATGGTCGCCGTGACTCATGGAGATCAACCTTCTTGATTTCAAGGCTGAATGGGATGACTGATGGCCTTGAGTTTGAGCACTTGAGTACCACCCGGTTGCGCACTTGCAAATTGCGAATCGCGTAGCCCCCCGTCAGGTTGCCGTGCATACGGTAGAAAGTCGCAGGCTCCGGCGCTCTGAGGTAAGCGCCACAATCGTCGATCTGGTCGTAACGTAACGCGGTGATGCGGCCACCCTCGATCGCGTCTTTGGCCAGATAGCGGCTGTCAGCGATCACCACCGCCACCGGCTCACCCACGTAGCGCACCTTGTCGACGGCGACGCACCAGTGCTCCATCGGTTGCCGTACACCCACGGGAAACGGCAGCGCCCAGCGTTTGACGTCTTCGCCAACCAGCACGCCGTGCACACCTTTCATTAGCAGCGCGTTGGAAAAGTCCACCGAGGTGATGCGAGCATGAGCGTGGGGTGAACGGATGATTGCTGCATGCAGCGTGCCTGGAGGGATCGCAGCGTCATCAGCGTAGCACCCTTGGCCACGCAACAATGCGGCGTCCTCGACGCGGGTCTGACGGGCGCCGATAGGGCCGGTCCGGCTTTCGGTAGCAGTTTGGAAACTAGTCATTTTTCGCGGCTCTTGTTGTTTTGCAGCGCGATTGCGTTAGAGCCGAGTGTGTGAGAAAGGCGCGGGAAGCGCCTTGCCCGAGGAGATGGAGTTCTGCGCCAGGGTCTGAAAATTAGCCTTAGCGTCTGATTTTCAAAATTGGGACCGCACAGCAGCGCCTCAGTGACCGACCACTACTGCGCCCGAGCGCCGGTCACCGGCGGGAAACCCATGCGCTCGTGCCTGAAGCGCGATGGTCAGACTGCCCAGCAGCAACGCCGCCAATACCCACGGAAACACCGCCACTCCCCAATGCCCAAGCAGCACGCCACCGAGCAGCCCACCTCCTGCTATCGCGCTGTTCCAGACCACGACATTCATGGACAGGGCGACATCTGCACCCTCGCCTGCTGAATCAGCCAAAGCGGTTTGTAGCAGCGTGGCGGCGCCGCCAAAGGTCAGCCCCCAGATGAATGTGCCGATGTAAATGGCCGTGGCCGAAGGCGAGAGAACGCCGAACAGCACCGAAACCACGGCAAACGTCGCGAGGCTGGCCAGTACCGTATTGCGAAGATGGCGGTCCACCAACCGTCCGGTTATCCAGATGCCCATCAGCGCGGCGACGCCAAACACCAGCAGCACCACATCCACATTGCCGGTCAGCCCGGCTTGGGACACGAAGGGCGCGATGTAGGTGTAGAGAATGTTGTGCGCCAGCATCCACGTGACCACGACTCCCAGTACGGAGCGCACGCCGGGTGTCACCAGCACGCGCCGCAGCGGCAGACGCTGCTCTGAGGTTTGCCCCGGATAGTCGGGCACCTGGATCAGCACCCAGGCGATCAATACCAACGTCAACGCCGACATAAGCCCGAATGCCATGCGCCAGCCAATCAACCCGCCCAGCCAGGTACCCATCGGCACGCCCAGCGACAAGGCGATTGGCGTACCCACCATGGCCACCGCCAGCGCACGGCCCTGGGACTCGGGCGCCACCATGCGTCGTGCATATCCGGCAATGAGGCTCCAGGCGAGCCCTGCCGACACGCCGGCGAAAAAACGCGCCACAAGGATGAGCCAATAGTTTGAAGACAGCGCAGTGACCGAGTTGAAAACCAGAAACCCGACGATGGTGACCAGCAGCACCGTGCGCCGCCGCCAGCCCTGGGTCGCGATGGTCAGTGGGATTGCCGCGATCAACGAACCCAGCGCATAGACCGTGACCATTTGCCCCGCCATGGCGGGCGAGATAGCCAGCCCGCTCACGATCTGAGGCAGCAGGCCCGCGGGCAATGTTTCAGTCAGGATGCAGATAAATCCAGTCATCGCCAGCGCAAGCAACGCCCCGTAAGGCAATGCCTTTGAGTGCGGTTCATTTCTATTCATTGGTTATCGCCCTACTTATGTATTGAGTGATACAAATATAGGGATCGAGCAAACGATGGTCAACGACTTATGTATCGAGTAGTATTTAACTCATTCGGAGGGTTCGTCTATGGCACAAATGGGACGGCCGCGCACGTTTGATCGTGACGTGGCAATCACTCAAGCACTGCATTTGTTCTGGGAGAATGGCTACGACGCCACCTCGCTCAGCCAACTCAAGGCAGCGATCGGCGGCGGTATTACCGCGCCGAGTTTTTACGCCGCCTTTGGCTCCAAGGAGCAGTTGTTCAACGAGGTCATGGACCTTTACTTGAACAGCTACGGCAAGGTCACCGACAGCCTGTTCGACACCACCCTGGCGCCCCGAGACGCCATCGAACGGACGCTACGCCGCTCCGCTCGGATGCAATGCGAGCCTGGCCATCCCAAAGGCTGCCTGGTGGCATTGGGCGCGATGAGCGCTTGCTCGCAGGAGAGTAAAATCATCTCCGCGCCACTGGTACAGGCCCGAGCGAAAAATCGTGAGGCGTTGCTGGCATGCGTGGAACGCGGCATCGCTTTGGCTCAACTTCCGGCAGAGATTGATGCAGTCGCTCTCGCCACGGCGTTCGATAGTTTTTTATTGGGATTGTCGACGCTGGCGCGAGATGGGGTGTCGGCGGATTCGTTGGACGCTGCGGTGACGCGCGTCATGATGTTGTGGGATGCGGCAGGGGCTGCAGGAAGGCGGCAATAAAAATAGAGCGAACGCTGTCGTCCAACTCTTGATCGACGAACCGGTCTATTAGTGTGCTGCCACTGCTCATAACCGTTCCTATCCAGTACGGGAAGGCAGTCTGAATCACACCATCCCGAACATTTACTTTTATTTGTGCCATCTACCGCAGCACTTATTCCTTTTGCACCGGCAACCAAGCCTCCTCCAACCAGCGCTTCTCCTGCAACCCCTCTTCAAAAACAGAGCCCAAGAACTTACCAATCCACCCCAAAGGCACAGGCACGAGCGGCCCGACTATCAGGGTATCTTTTCACGCACCTCATAACTCACATTCGGTGTTTTGCTCCAATCGTAATCATCTACTCCGTAATATGACGTTAGAATCTTTTCCAGTCGCAGGTTATCCGCCTGTCTGTACATTGGCCCCAGGCCGCCACCAACTCCTTTTGCACCTATTTATTTTTATGGACTAATGAAAACGTGGTCTGTTCACTATTTTTACCGAAGGGACCAGTCATGCATTGATATAAACTTGATAATTTGTTCTGGTGCATCTTCCAAGGAAGCTCTGTAGTCTGTAACAAAACTAACCCCCGTCAATATATTTCCACTTCTTCTTAGAAGGAAGTCATCGTCCGCATCATTAAACAAAACATCAAACTCCCTTTCTAAGCTCCGGAGATTATCCCCAACGCTTACACCACTGAACTGTCCACGATACCCTTCACCTACGGCAATGCGATAAAGCCTTCCGCTATTTTCGAAGTACAGGGAGACCGCCTCATTCATAAATCGATATGAAATCAAAAGCTCATTGCCGAAACCGATCTTTCTCTTAATTCCGACCCAAGAGTTATTTTGAAGGAGAATATCACGAACAGGTACTTCCGGCCCGTACCACTCAACCACCCCAACCTTTTCGCTAACATTGGGAAACGACTCACCTAAAGAGAATCCCGCTGCTGACATACCTGGCACAAGGTCAGAGTACAAATCAGGGAATAAATTTCTCATAGATCACTTCCACCTCTTCCACTCACCGCCCTCATACTTCAGGCGATTTCCTTGAGTATCGTAGTATTGTTGATAACGCGTGATAGTGCCCGGACTAAAATCAGGCGACGGATCAATTACCCGAATTTCTATATTTTTATTGCCCACCTTCTCCGCACTAACAAGCTTATAGTACGGACTATCACCGTGGGTTCCACCGCCCGGATGGAACTCTATCTCTTTTATTGTCGGGTGTCCTTCAACCTTAAAGGCCTGTGCTTTACCTGAAGTGCCAGCCAATGGCGCTTTCGGCGTAACGCTCGCACCATCAAGCGCTAGCGACTGCTTGATATCATCAATCGATCTACCCCACATGCTCGACGGCGATTCAGCAATATTTCGAGGAATCCCTGCTTGGGCGGCCAGATCGTCTCTCCACCCAATACGCGTAATTGCAGAAGTAGCCGGCACTTCAGCTGCACCAGTTACTTTTGTACCAACTTATTCGTGAGAAGCCAAATTCTTAGTCGCCTGATGCAAAGCAGTCATAAGGTCCTCAAATTTGAGATTCCATTTGCCCCCCTCAACAGGGGGATAAATTTCTATTTCAATTGGTCTTCCTGGCTCATGTGATACCTCAGCCAACTGATTCGCGCCCGCCCAAATCTCGAATACACAATTCTCTCGATCTGGGGGGCTTGTTATCACAGTAGATAAAAGACTCATGGCTTCGGCGGCTCCAATAAACCAATAAATTTTCCATTCGAATCGTAGCGAAGCCCACGCCCATCGGGGGCAACCACATCCATGACCTTCCCAAATCTACCGGTGTCCTTATAGGTTACGGTGGTCGCCGGATTGCTCAAGATCTCGTCAGCTATTTTTTGACCTTGGGCGTTGATTTCAGAAGGGCTTCCTTTAACGCTAGGAAACGCACTGCCTTCACGACTGCCGTGTTTTTGGAGTGCTCGACCAGCTAACGAAAGTTGTCCTGATTTATCGGCAGGATCAAGCAGTTTTCCTGCATTCGACAAATCATCAATGTTTTTCCCAGCGAACGTACTACCTTTTACACCGACACCCAAGCTTCCCCCAACCAGCGCCTCCCCTGCAACCCCTCTTCCAAAAACAGAGCCCAAAGCCTTACCAATCCACCCCAAAGGCACAGGCACGAGCGAGCCGACTGCCAGGGCATCTTTTGCTCGCTTCGCGTTGTCGGCACTGATCCAGCGCTGCGTTTCAGGATCTTTCAAGTCCAGGCTGGCGCCATTTGCAATACACGTAGCGTCACCACATGGCATGAAACGTGGGGTGAATGCCTCTCCATCTACAACGACAGGAGTACGGAAACCACCTTGAGCATCCAGCACACGCCCTGAAAGACGATCACGCCTCTCATCACTCACACTCGGTGTTTTGCTCCAATCGTAATCAGGTGCAACGGGGAACGCCGCCCATGTGTAGTTACTGTTCGAAGATTGGATATAAGCGACAAGCTCAAGGTCGATTTTTGCCAGTTGCTGGACGTACTGGCCATTACCCAAATCCAGCCATTTTCCCGAGGTGTCGTAGATCCCATCCTTGGTAGCGACCATTTGACCCGCATGAATGTCTGTTCCCTTCACTGCAGAGAGACGGAGCTGTTCCTCGATTTGCTCAGCGGTGTACTTCCCACCACTGCGCGCAGCCAGCTGTGCGGCTACTTCTTTGTCTTCTTTATGCAACTGCCTGTTGTACTGCGAAGCATTTTTTGCAACCCAGGCCGCCTTGTCCAATTGGCTTGCATCGACATCTTTTTGCGCCGTAGCGGCCAACACGCCAACAATCTGGGAACTCATGGTCAAAAGGTTTTCATCGCCTTTTACCAGGTTGTCCAGATGGCCAATTAGCGCTTCATTCGCTCCTGCCGCCATGGCGCCCGTCTTGAAGTCTCCGCCAGTCACCTGTGCCAGCAAGCCGCCAACCATTGCGTGAATAGCGGTCTTTTGCACAGAGCCGTCGTCGAATACGCCTTTTGTGTGTTGGCCTACTGCATTGAAACTGGCCGCAGCCAAGGTATTGAACAAGGCCGTCTTCAGGGCGTCACTTGCACTTGCGCCTTGTCCGAGAGCTTTTCCCAATAATGCAGACGTTTGGCCCTGCAATATTTGATTAGCCGCAAACCGTCCAATCCCTTCTGGATTGCTCAGGTCGGCGATGACTTTTCCTGTAGAAGTCGTCGTTGTTTTTACAAGGCCATCGAAAACACCCGCCGTTAAACCAGCTGTCGCCCCCGAGATCACATAACCCTTGATCGCATTCGAGGACGTCACGTCTTTGAATACCGCTCCGAGGTTGAACTGGCCTAATGATTTTGGACACTTCAATCGGGCGCTATGATAGCGCCCAAATCTGAGGTGTTTGGATATGCGTAAATCCTATTCGAGTGAGTTCAAGCTCAAGGCTGCCAGCATGGTGTTGGATGAAGGTCAGCCGGTTACCGAAGTCTGTGCCAGCCTGGATATCGGCCCCACAGCCCTGCGCCGTTGGGTTGATCAAGTGCAAAAAGAGCGCTTGGGCTCGACTCCGGTGGGGGCCAAGGCGATTACCGCTGATCAACGAGAAATCCAGAGACTCAAAGCTCTGCTCAGAGAGAAAGACCTGGATATCGAAATCCTAAAAAAGGCCAGTGCTCTCCTGCTTTTGGACGCCAAAGATCATTCACGCTGATCGATGAGCTGGGCGAGCAGTACGGCGTTAAAAAGTGTTGCCGGGCGTTTGGGGGCAACCGCAGTAGCTTTTACGCCTGGCGCCAGCGCCAAGGCAGAGCAAATCCTGAACGGGACAAGCTCAAAGCCGCGCTGGTCAGGCACCACAAGGCGTCCAGAGAGTCGGCCGGCGCACGTACTTTGTCCAAGGAGCTACAAGCCAAAGGGCATCGTATCGGGCGTTATATGGCTCGCAGTTTGATGCGCGAAGCTGGCATCGCTAGTCGTCAGCGCCGGCGCCATAAGTACAAGTCGCCGGGTGTGGAGGCCTTGGTGGCGCCGCACGTGCTCAAGCGAAAATTTGATGTGACGGCGGTTAATCAGGTGTGGTGTGGCGACGTGACATACATCAAGGTCGGCAAGCGGTGGATGTACTTCGCCGCCGTTTTGGATCTGTACGCTCGCAGGATCGTAGGGTGGTCGTTTTCGATGATTTCTGATGCCAACCTGACCTGCGAAGCGCTACGCATGGCGGTTGAGCTGCGCGGCCATCCCCAGGATGTGTTGTTTCATTCTGATCAAGGTTGCCAGTACACCAGCCATAAATTCCGAAATGCGCTTGTGAAACATCGGTTTAGGCAAAGTATGAGCCGTAAAGGCGAGTGCTGGGACAATGCCCCGATGGAGCGTTTCTTTGGTAGTTTGAAGTCCGAGTGGGTGCCTGAAACGGGCTACAAACTGGAGCATGAGGCCCGGGCAGATGTGCAGCGCTATGTCTCGCGCTACAACATCAGCAGGCCTCACAGCTATAACGACTACAGGTCGCCGGTCGTGAAGGAAAGATTGGCGGCGTGAACCGTAATCAGTGTCCAAGATTACTTGACCAGTTCAGGTTGCCTCCATTGTTGATAAAGCTGGTTGTCGCATTCGTCGCAGCACCCGTAGCTACAGCGGCAAGTCCTGCGGCCCCGATTGTGCCCATACTGGCGGTCATGGCACTCAATGCCGCAGGCCCGACAACAGCCGCCATGACAATCGCGATGATCAACTGCGAAGCCGGCCCTAATCCCGAGTTGCTGTACTTGAACGACTCATGGATTTCCTTGACCTGCCTCCAGTCCACATCCCCCCTTGCCTCGGCCTGCTTGAGCCAAGCCAATTGCGGGTCCGCCTTGACCATCGCATCGATGGATTGGCTAACCGTTTCCTGAGTGACCTGCTTGATATCAATCTTCAGGCCTTCAACCGCCTTGATGGTGATATTGCCAGCAGCGACCATCTGAGTCTGGCGAAACGTCTCGTCGGTATTTCCCTTGCCTTTGGATGAGGTCCAGAAAGCGTCGTCATCACTCTTTGTATGGCTTTCATCATGAAGGTCTTTCACCCCCTCAAAAACAATCGAGCCACCACTATCGATAACGATGTCCTTGCCGCTGTCGAGCTTGGCCACCTGATAGTGCTGATCGCCGCCACTGGCTAAAGTCAGGTTGCCACCAGTCGTGATTTCACTACCGATATAGATGTTTTTCGTCACTTCATCGTGTTGGGTTTCCTTCGCCCCAAAACCGCCCTTCTTCTTTTTATCGAGCAGCGAGTAGTCCGTGTCCTGTGCGGCTAGGATGTCGAGCCGGTCACCTGCTACCAGATAAGCTTCATCGCCAGCATTAATCCGACTGGCAATCACGGCCATGTTCTGGCCGGCACTCAGCTTCACATCCCCCCCCGCCGTGACGTTGCTCATCACCTGGCTGACGTGATCTTCCTGAATCTTCAATTCTTTGCTTTTGAACAGTGAGTGTTGCTCGTCTGCGGCGGAGCTGATGGTGAGGTTTTCGTCGGCGTCGAGGCTCAGATCGCGCTTCGCATCGACATCACTGGCGATGACCGTTATGTCGCGCCCCGCTTCGGCCGTCAGATCACGCCCGGCGCCAAGACTTGAGCCGAGCTGTGTGGTGTCATTGCTGGTGTAGTTGCCACCCTGCGCCACGCTGTTGCTGACCTGGACGGAGGAAACATTGATATCTCGCTCCGCGCTCAAGCTCATGTCCTGACCGCTTTGCAGCGCACCACCGATGATGTTGATGTCCTGCCCCGCCTTCACGGTCAGGTCGTTACCCGCCTCGATCCGCGCAGCGCCGTCCGCAAAGTCCCGGCGCTCCTGCCGGGTATATCCACCGCCGCTACTCTGATGGGTCGTAACGGTCCGTTCGTTGATCACGTCTCCAGTGATCGCGGTCAGACCGACATCTCGCCCGGCAATGATGCCCCCAGCACGGTTCACCAGAGTGTTGCTCGCCAACATGTCCAGTCGCTTGTCCGCTTCCACCAGGCCGCTGTTGACGATGTCCTCCGCTGCTACCGACGACAGGTTGTTGCTGGCCCGCAAGGTGCCGATGTTGTTCAGGGTTTTCCCGGCGATCAGGCTGACGTCGTTGCCCGCAATCAGCGCCCCGGTTGGGGCCAGACGATTGTCGGTATGAGCCATGTACAACACTGGCACCAACACTTCTTCGCCGTTCACTTCGTGGCTTTCCAGCCAGACGATGTCGTGGGTCAACGCGGCGACCTGTTCCGCCGTGAGACTCACGCCCACCGCGAGGTTGAGTTGTTGTTTGCTCTGGACGGCGTTGTCCATGAGGTACTTGAACAGTTGCTCGTCGCTGTCCTGTCCGTCGATGAAGCGTTGTCCCGTGCGGGCAGTGACCGCCTGCTGGATCATCCGCTGCTCATAGAACCCGTCACCCAGGCGCTTGGCGCTGGTGTCAGGGTCATAGCCAAGATTGCTCAGCAGGTAATCCGAACTCATGAACTGCTTGAGGTCAGTCAGCGCGGGGTTGGTTTCGATCAGGTATCTGTGCGGTTTGGATTGCGCCGATTTGTCAGGCAACCCCGCAATCGCCAGAGGGCTGGGTGCGGTGGTCGCACTGGAGCCCTGGTTGTTCAAACGGAACAATCCGTTCTGATTGGTTGGCAAGGTGAAGCCCGGCAGGGCCACCGGGTTGACCTGCTGTTGAGCCACTTCCGGGGGAAGTTGGGCGTTGATGAAGACAGGTGTCGAGTAGCCGCTGCCGGCGCTGGTGTCGGCCTGGGTTTGACCCGCCCCAACGTAGGCATAAAACGATCGCACCACACCGTTGTCGAGCGTCTGACCGGCCTTAAGATTGACGCTGCCACCAGCCTGAATGATCGCGGCGAAGGACTGATCGCCATTGGTGACGGTGCTGTTTTGCGCAAGCAGCACGCCCATCCAGCCCAGGAAGGCGCTCAGGTCAGAGGCAAACGAGGCCGATGGATTGGGGTTGTTTCGAGCGTTGAAAACATCCGCCAGGGCGGCGGCATTGCCGGTCTCGTTGACGAAGCTCCAGTACCGGCGAACGGTGTGGATTTGCTGGTTTTGCAGCCCCTGGTTTTTGATGGTGGCGGCATTGACCTGAAGGTTACCGGCAGCCGCCACGGTGCTGCTGGTGTTGGTCAATGTCTGGGTGTTGATCAACAGGTCCGCGCCGCTGCTCAGGCTGGACGAAGCACTGCTTTTGGTGACCTTCAGGCGATCGGTTTCATAGATTTCCCAGAGGCCATTGATACGACCACCGCTGCGAGCATCGCAGCCAGCGCCTGGAATCTGCTCACACGGTAGACGGATGATACGGGTCGCCGTTTTTTCATTCGGGGTGTATTCCAGCACGTCCATCACGTTGTTGAGGGTGCTGGCTGCGATCGTCATTGGCCCCAGGCTTTCGATGCCACCCGAGCGGTTATCCAACAGATCGGCCTGGGCCTGGGCCGCGTCCTTGGCAATCAGTATCGAGCCCAGGCTGTACACCTGGGCATAGCGGTTGGTGAAACGTGTGGCCAGCAGCTGCGCGTTACCACCGCTGGAGATAAGCCCGTGGTCGTTTAACAGCGTCGCGGTGTTGATGAGCAGGTCTTTACCGCTGCCCAAGGTACCGCTGTTATTGATGTCGCCGGCCTTCAGGGTCAGGTTGTTACTGGAGGTGATTCGCCCGGCATTGGCCAGCAAATCATCGACATCGATTATGGTTTCGCTACCACCTGCGATGCTGCCAGTGGCCTGCAAATCGATACTGCTGGCATGCAAGTCGAGGTTGCCGAGACTGCTAAGTCGCCCCTTTCCTGCATAGCTTCCCGTCAGGTCAAGATTGAGCGTCCCGTCACTGCCAATCAGCCCATCATTGCGCCAATCGGTGCCTGCGCCTTCAAGGTGAGTGACGGCCAGCAACTGCCCCGTGCTGGTCTGGGTCAAGTGCTTGACGTTGACTGTCAGGCGCTCGGCCTGGATCGAGGTGCTGTTGGTCCAGGTGTCGGTGTCCAGGGTCAGATCGCCCTGCGTCACCAGGCGACCGCCAACATCATTGAGGTTGGCCATGGAAAGACCAAACACCCCGCTCCCTGCATGCAACAAGCTACCGCCTTGGTTCTTGAAGCCTGTGGCCTCGATACTCAGGTCGGTGTTGGCGGTTTCCAGGCGACCGGCGCTGTTGTCGAACGTGCCACCGATACTGAAACGGGTTTTGTCGGTAACACCCATCGCGCGCAACTGGCCGTTCTGGTTATCGAGGCTGGCGGCGGTGGTCGCCAGAGTGCTCAGGCTTTCGATCAGGCCATTGCGATTGTTCAAGGCGCCTTGCAGGTTCAAGCCAATCTGGCTGGCGCTGATCTGGCCGTCACTGTTGTCCAGATCCCCGGCGTCAACCTCAAGCAGGGTTTTCGCATACGCCGAGCCATTTCGGTTGTCGAACGTGCCGTTGACGGCGGTCTCGACACGAACCCCATCGTTCAACGCGGCGACGCGGCCACGCTGGTTATCAAGGTTGGCGGCCTTGACGGATAGCTTGCCTTCCTTGGCCACGATCTGGCCGTCCTGGTTGCCGACGTCTGCCGCAACCTCCACGTGCAGCGCTTGCTTGGCTTGCACCTGCCCCTTGGCATTGGCGATGCTGCCGGCACCCAACTCCAGTTCGCCATTACGGCTGGCGATGAGCCCTGCGTTTGTATTGTCGACGTGACCGCTGGCGGTGATCAGCAGCTTGTCGCTGGCCGCCAACGTACCCTTGGCGCTGTTATCCAGCTCGCCAGTGAACAGGCTAAGCCAGCGCTGACTGGACAGCTCCCCCCCTGATTATCAACCCGTTTGCTTCGCTCGATCAGCAGAGGCCCAGCACTGGACAGCCGTCCCTGGGTGTTGATGAGAGCGCCCAAAAGGTCGAGGGTTATCGCCTGCTGGCCGGTGAACGTACCTTGGCTGTTGTTGAGTTCGGTGCCATTGAACGCCAGGTCGCCGGACGCGTTGACCGTGCCGTCGACGTTGTTCAACGCCATGGCATTCAAGGTCATGGCCGCACCGCTGCTCAGCAACCCTTCCGCGGAGTTGTCGAACAGACCGCTGACGGTGATGGTCTGGTCAGTGGTGCTGGAAATGTTGCCCTTGGCGCTGTTGTCGACACTGCTCGCGGTGATGGTCAGGGCTTTCTGACTGACCACGGCACCTGCGGCTTTGTTGACCAGGGCGTCGCTCAGGTGGATACCGACATCACCACTTCGGCTGGACAGCGTGCCGCCGTTGCTGTTGTCCAGATACGTGCCTGTGATGGTCAGCTCTTGCCAGCCGGAAACGAGCCCGCCCTGGTTGTTGATCGCGGCGCTCGCGCTGAGGTCGAGCCCCATTTGCGCCATCAGTGTGCCGCTGCTGTTGTCCAGAGAGCCCAGGATCAACGTGGCGTTACCCTGACTGGACACTTCGCCCGCGGTGTTGCTCAGGTGCCCCAGTGTGGCTTCGACCTGGCCCTGTCCTTTGATCAGGCCCCCTTGATTGTTGAGGACCTTATCTGCGGTAAGACTGAGGCGGTCTGCGCTCAGTACCCGCCCCCGATTCTGGTTGTCCAGGGTGGCGGCATTGACGGTGACCAGGCGCTGCCCGCTTAACGTGCCGCCCTGGTTGCTCAGCGCCTGCTGGGCAGTGACTGTGAGGTCGCGACTGGCGACCACACTTTTGCCGGTGTTGTTAATCAACTGCGCAGTGAGGCTGACATCCCCCTTTGCATTACGGCTGTTGTCAGCATTGACCCCGGCTTCGATGACACCGTTGTTGGTTAACGTTCTACCGGCATTCAGGGTCACGCTGTCCCGTGCAGCAATGGAATGAGCGATGTTGAGGTCAGTCTCGGTTTGCATGTCGACACGGGTGCCGGCATACACCGCACTCTGCGCGTCAAGGCTCACTGCCTTGACGTTGACTGCACCCGCTGCCGACGTCTGCGCCAGGCTCAGATGGCCGTTGGCATCAATCTGGATATCACCGCCACTGGCAGCCAGGCTGCCAGCGACTTTCACCCCAACCCCGGCCTCGGTGCCCACCAGCCTGATCGCCCCGGCGTACATGCCGCCCAACGCGGACGAGTCGATGGCCAGTTGTGGTTTGAGGCTGCCATCGTCGGCACGGACAGTGGCGTTCAGGGTCTGGGCGTTGACGTCGTTACGGCCGGCGACGATGGTCAGGTTGTTGGCTTGAATCTCGGCGTTGATTTTCGCGCTGCGAGTGATGATCTCGAAGCGGTCGACGTTGCCAGCGTTGAGCCCTGCCCCCTCAATCGCGACGCTGCCCCGGTCGACCTGAAAACGCTCCAGGTGACCACTGCCGTCAATCACCGGTTTACCCGTGGTCAGCGTCGCACGTGGGGTGTTGATGAAGCCGCAACCGTTGCAGGTGATGCCATAAGGGTTGGCGACGATGACCCGCGCCGACTGCCCCGCCACCTCGGTGTAGCCGCGCAACTGACTCGGGCTGCCGCCGACCACTTCGTTGAGGATGGTCTGCGCCGAACCGCTGTTTTTCAGGTGCGGGTTGCCGATGATGATGCCGCCCAGTTGTGTGGCCGAGGTCTGGGTGGAACCGTTGTTGAGGATCACGCCTTGGGCGCCGACGTTGTAGTCGACAAACTGGTTGTGCGACAGACCACTGCCATTGGGTGTAGCGATGTTGACGATCGGTACGCCATTGCCGGCATGGTCCAGCGTGGTCCCTGGCGTGGCGACCACAATGCCATCTGCCTGCGCCCACATCGGTTGCCAGAACATGACGTTGGCCAAGAGGAACGCCAAGCCACGCTTGGGCATACCCCAGAAACGTTCGCGGCTATTCACCTGCGAGGAAGGTTGACAAGCGAGGAAGGTAAACGGGCGAACGTCCATGTTGGTAATCTCGTGCAGCAATAGTTAGAGGAGGAAATCCAAGCGAAAGTAGATCGGCGCTTCACGCTCGGTCAGGACCGCCGGGCGTTCCAGGGAATGGGCAAAGGTGACGCTGGCGGCGAGATGCTCACCACGGGCAAACACTTCCAGCGAGTTGCTCGACATGCGTCCGTGCTGGTCGGCGTTGTAGCGATCGCCACGGATCACGCCCTGGTCGTAACCCAGGCTGGTGCCGTATTCGGTGAAGACCGGACGCAACCAGGAAAGCGTCACCTGGCGACTCCAGCGCAGGTCGTTGCGCCAGTAGCCGCCGCTGTCGCCGGACAAGGTTTGGTCCTTGTAACCACGAATGGACGATTGGCCGCCCAGGCTTGTGCGTTGCGGGCTGAACAGCACGTCTTCGCTGCGTTGACCGGTCATCAGGCTGGTGAAACTGAACGACTCGCCCCACAGCTCGAAGGGCTGCAAATAACTCGCGGTGGCGGTGTACTTGCGGTAACGGGCGTCCGGTGCACCCGGGAAGGACTCCCCTTTTCCCTGCGCATCAAAGGCGCCGATGCCTTGTTGCATGCCAAGATCAAGGTTGACGAATGCGCCGCCAATACGCCGTCCGTGGTTGATACCGAACTGGGCTTCGCTGATGCGGTTGCTGCTGAGTTTGAGTTTGCTGGCTTCGATGAAGTTGTTGCTGCGCAGGTAGGAAAGCCCGGTATTGAGCGAAGTCTTGCTCATGGCATCGCGATGAATGACCCGCTCGATACGCAACTGATGGTTTTCACTGTCGCCGGTCTGCTTGAAGTTAAAACCGTTGGCGGCGATCTGCGAGCGGTACTCGCTCTGGCTGTAGGCGTAACTGAAATTCCACCAGCCCCACGGCAAGTTGTAATAGAGCATCGCGTTGTTGGACGTGTGCTGGTGATCGGTCATCGCATCGTGACCACCGCGCAGCAATAACTGATCCGCCAGGCCCAGCGGGCTGTCCCAATCCAGGGTGGTGTTCCACTGCTGCTCGCCAGTGCTGCGCTGCCCGCCGTTGTTGCGTGACAGGCTGGCACGCCAAGGTTTCTGCGGGCTGTTCTTGACCAGTATCTCGCTACCGCCCACGTTCTGGCCGGGGGCCAGTTCCATCTGTGCCTGATTGGAGGGCAAGCGATTGAGCTGATCGACCATCTGCTCGATTTCACGCAGGTTGACCAGCGCTCCCGACCTGCCAGGGAAAGCCATGGCCAGCTCACGGTCGGACAACCGGCTGCCGTCCGCCCCTTTGAGCCCCTCGAGTTTGCCCTCGACCACCAGCACCAGCAGATGCCCGCCCGACATATCCTGCTGCGGCAAATAGGCGCGGCTGGTAACCAGGCCTTTTTCGATGTAGTGGTCAGTGATGACCTTGAGCAATTCATTGAGCTGGCTGACGCCTAGGCATTGGCCGATGTTGGGCTCAAGCAGACGGTTTTTTTCGCGCAGGGAAAGACTGTCAGCGCCCTTGAGCTCAATGTACTTGATGGGGAAACAACGCGTGTCACTTGGCGTCGTCGGGCCTTCGGGTTTGACGGATTTGCCCGGTAACTCCTTGAGTTCTTCAAGGCGTCGACGTTGTTCTTCAAGCAGCCGATCCTGGCGTTCGCGTATAAGATCGGTGTCACCGGGCGTGGGAGCGGCATTGACTTGAAGTAGGGGAAAACAGAGCACAGCCAGGCACACCCCCACCGTAAGGACGGGTGATTGCATAATCGATCCCTCGAAAACTCAGACTGATATCAAAATAGTGGCGCGATGCTAATGAGCCATCATTTTGGCGTCAACGTACCCTCGCGCTTGCGGTGAGCGCTCACGGTGGGGAGCTGGCAGGTTCGAGCGCCGTCAGGAGGGACTGATCTGCAGAACGCAGAAAATAAGGTGAATCACAGGCCCCGATCAGAGGCGTGAACAGACATGTAACGAGCTTGACGCTTGGCAATCCTTGCATGGGCTGAGCTCCAAAAAATGAACTCGCAGCTTAGAGATGAAACCTCGCGCGGACCAGAACGCGTCAGCCTCAAAATGTGACGAGTACGCCCTGACCAGAGCGGACCGCTCTGGACCACAAGCGTCACTTTGATGAGGCGATCCGCCCCTTAAAAAACTGACCACCCTATACGAGCACTCAGCAATTCCAGTGCCGCCATCCCGGCCAACGAGTTGCCTGCTGCATTCAACTCAGGCGACCACACGCATACGGTGAATTGACCCGGGACGATCGCCACAATCCCTCCACCCACACCACTCTTGCCTGGCAACCCAACGCGGTAGGCGAAATTTCCTGCCTCGTCATACAGCCCACTTGTCGCCATGATCGAGTTGACTTGCTGGGTCTGGCGTCGGGTCAGTATCTGCTCGCCGCTGTGAATGCAGAATCCATCGTTGGCCAGAAAGCAAAAGGCTCGCGCCAGATCGAGGCAGTTCATTTGCAATGCGCAGTAATTGAAATAACTGCGCAGCACCATCTCGACTTCGTTATGAAAGTTGCCAAATGACTTCATGAGATAAGCCATGGCGGCATTGCGTGAGCGGTGCTGATACTCCGAGTCGGCCACGCGGGCATCGATCAATACCTGAGGATTGCCTGATAGCCTTCGTACGAAATCGCGCATCGACAAGGTGGGCGCTGCGAACCGCGACTGGTTGATATCACAGATCACCAACGCCCCCGCATTGATGAATGGATTGCGGGGCCGTCCGCGCTCGAACTCCAGCTGAACCAGCGAGTTGAACGGCTGGCCTGAGGGTTCATGACCCAGGCGTTCCCAAATGGCTTCGCCGGAGTGTCCAATCGCCTGAACCAGGCTGAAGACCTTGGAGATGCTTTGCACCGAAAATGGCACCAGCGCATCGCCAGCGCAGTGATAGCTGCCGTCGTTGCCATAGACAGCGATGCCCAGTTGCTGCGCCGGAACGTCGGCCAGTGCAGGAATGTAGTCCGCCACTTTGCCCCTGCCGATCAAGGGGCGCACTTCGTCAAGAATCTCGTCCAACAGCGTTTGCATGAAAGGCCCTGTCATGAGTCCCCCGTCCACACTGCGGGGGTAGCATCCTTGACGAAGGATTGGCAGGAAGGATCACACATCGGCGTCAGCAAACGGCTGCCATTGGCCATTTGCATCATTGATGGCTTTGAGGTGGATCCCTGCGACTCATTTACCGCCCGTTACATCCAGGAATGTGCCGGTGACGAAGGATGCCTCCGCACTCGCCAACCATAGAATCGCGCGCGCCACTTCCTCAGGCTGTCCGCCCCGCCCCATGGGGATTGAATCCTTGACGCGATCGACCCGTCCCGGCTCACCGCCACTGGCATGCATTTCGGTATAGATATGCCCGGGGCGAATACAGTTAACGCGTATGCCTTCCCGTGCGACCTCCTTGGCAAAGCCAATGGTGAACGTCTCCAGGGCTCCCTTGGACGCCGCATAGTCGACGTACTCATTGGGACTTCCCAGGCGCGCCGACGCCGATGAAACATTGATCACCACGCCGCCCGGGCCGTTGTGACGGTGAGACATGCGCTTTACCGCCTGTTGAGCACAGAGTATTGGCCCAATGGAATTGACCGCAAAGACGCGCTGCATCCGCTCGAATCCGAGGTCTTCCAGACGTGACTGAAGCGCCAGTACCCCGGCGTTATTGACCAGGACGTCGATGCGTCCGAACGTGCGGTCGATGGCCGCGAACAACTCGGCCACCTGCTGGGGGTCCGCGCTGTCGGCCCGCACCGCCAACGCCTTGCGCCCAAAGGCCTCGACATCCGCGACCACGGCCAGCGCTGCGGCCTCGTTGGCAACGTAGCTGATAGCAACGTCATAACCCCTTTCGGCAGCCAGTCGGGCAGTTGCAGCCCCTACTCCCCGACTTCCACCCGTGATGAGAATCAGCGGTGCCTGCGAGACATTGACCATTAAACATTGCTCCTGAGCCGTTGGTTGTATCAGCCGATGATGAGAGTGCCGCTGGCGATCACGACGCACGCCAATATCCGTCCTGGGGTGAGCTTCTCACCGAGGAACACATAACCGATCAACGCCGCAAACAGCACGCTGGTTTCGCGTAGTGCGGACACCGCCCCCAAGGGCGCTTCGTTCATGGCGTAGATGACCATTGCATAAGCAAGCAGTGAGACCAGCCCACCGACCACAGCGGTCACTGTTCCGGGCCGGGCGGAGAATAAGCTGCGGGCGTCACGCAGACCGATGTAGACCACGGGCATCAACACGCCCCACAGGGCGCACATCCACGCGGTGTAGGCAAGCGGCGCACCGGAGAGCCTGGCGCCGATGCCGTCGACCACGCTGTAGGCCGCGATAAAGCCGCCCGTTCCCAATGCATAGGGCAGGCTGGGAACCGATAGGCTGCGGCCTCTGAAGGCCAACGAAATAATCCCGCCTGACACCAGCGCAATGCCCAGCAACTGGCCAGGCGTGATGATTTCTCCGGCAAAAACGGCTGCACCCAAGGTGATCAGCACCGGCGACGAACCCCGTGCAATCGGGTAGATCTGCCCCAGGTCACCGACTCGGTAACTGCGCACTAGAAACAGGTTGTAGCCCACATGCAGCAACCCGGAAAGTACTGCGTAACCCCAGCTTTCAATCGCGGGGGCCACCATGAACGCCGCGGCGACGACACTGGTGATGGCGATGGCAAGGCACATCACCGTCATGGACCAAAGCCGATCGGCGCCGCTGCGCAGCAGCGCGTTCCAACTGGCGTGCAGGAGCGCGGCGAAAAGGACGAGGACGATGAGATGAATAGGCATACGCCACTTTAGGCAATTCGGCGCGGGGGCTAAAGCGAAGTCTCCTCATCGCAGCATGAGCGGATACTCATGGCTCAATGTTCTACGGGTTGGACTTTCAGTGCCTCATTGACCAGCCATTGGCGAAAGCTGACGATGTGCGGCTGCGATTCAATGCCCTTGGGGCACACGAAGTAGTAAGCAAGCGGTGAAGGAAGCAGCACATCAAACAGCCGAACCAGACGGCCATCGCTGATTTCCTTCTCGACATGGCCGCTGCGCACCAACGCAACCCCTTGGCCGAGCAAGGCCGCCTCGACCGTCATGTTGGTATCGCCAAATCTGACGCCTTCCTGGAGCGGCAGATAGGCCAGCCCGACTGCTTGAAACCACTCCTCCCACTTGGGCACCAACTCGGCACCGTCCCGAGTCAGCAGCGGGAAGTGCAACAATTGCGCGGGGCTCTGCGGTGTCCCAACACGCCGCAGCAGTTCGGGACTGGCCACAGGAAATACCTGCTCGCCAAAAAGGAACTCCGAGTGCAGGCCCGGGTAATTGCCCTTGCCGAGCCTGATCGCGACATCAGCCTGCCCCTGAGCGAAGTGGATGATTTTGTCGGTGGTGTCCAGCGAGACCAGCAGCTCGGGATGCTGACGAGAGAGACCGGGCAAGCGTGGCAGCAACCATTTGAGCGCGAACGAATAGGTGGTGCTGACGCTGAGTCGGACCCTGCCTTTTTGCTCGCGCAGATCGCCCAGCGTCGCTTCAAGGCTGATGAAAAACTCCCGCACGATAGGCGCCAGCGTAGCCCCCGCTGCCGTGAGGCGTAACGCCTTCCCACGCTCGAACAATTGCACGCCCCAAAGCGCCTCGAGATGCTTGAGCTGGTGACTGACCGCGCTTTGAGTAACATGCAGCTCCTGTGCGGCCGCAGTAAATGTCGGGTGGCGGGTCGCAACTTCAAAAGCGCGCAGGGTCGCGGTGGGCGGCAAGTCTCTCATGGGGGCGTTGTCCGGCGAGTGATCGGAAAAAGAGCGTGCATGAACGTTAGCTCATGCAGCAACCAAACTCACTGTAAACATCGCATCCCTAACGGGCGCCCTGGCTCAATTGAGGAGCTCAAGGAAAAAACTGCTTCGTAGAACTCGGCAGCATGACCATCGCCTCACTCGTGATTGACCGGCTGTGAATTCTGCCGTCGCCACATAGCGTGCCATCGGTATTTGCCAACGCCCTAACCAACAATACGGGTCGACACGCAATCAACGATTGGGATCAAGCACAATGACACCTTGCACTTCCCTGCGCGCCAGTAATGCGTGCGCCTCAGAGGCCTCGCTCAACGGCAGTGTTGCGCCGATGACAGGTCGGATTGAGCCACTTGAAACGCCATGGGCGAGGAACTCCAAAGCTTGGCGGATCAGTGCTGGGCGTTGGAAGAATGTCGGCAGGTAAACGCCGGCCAAGGTTTGAGCTTTGGCCATCAACTGCCGGGGTGCCAATGGCTGGCCGGGACCACGTGTGGATCCTGCCACTACACAACGCCCCAACATGGCGAGGCACTCAAAGTTCTGGTCGAACACCTCTGCGCCAATTGTCTCGAGGATCACATCCACCCCCCGTCCCCCCGTCAGGTCCAAAACACTTTGGGGCCACTGGGGCGTGTCGTAAGAAATTGCATAATCTGCTCCAAGGCTGCGCACGAATGCACGCCGCCCCTCAGTGCTGGCCGTACCAAAAACCGACCGCGCTCCCAAGGCTTTGGCGATCTGGACAGCCAGGCTTCCGACACCGCCGGCGGCTCCATGGATCAATACGTCTTCGCCAACTTGCAGATGTGCACATACGTGAAGCGCGAGGTACGCGGTTACACCCTGACAAGGCAAGCTAGCCATTGCGACATCACTTGCCGATTCATCCAGCATGACCAACATATCCGCGCGCGCGATAGCCTGCTGCGCGTAGGCACCTTTGGACATCAACGCCATGACTTTTCGATCGAGGAACCCAGGGTCAACGCCCTCTCCTGCTTGGGATATACGCCCGACGACCTGGAGCCCAGTGATGTGCGGAAGCGTCACACCACCGACGCGTGTTTCTGGCCGGTTATACGTGCCTAAACGCTCACGAACATCTGGACAATTCACTCCGATGGCGGATGTGTCTATCAGTACCTCTAAGGGCCCCGGCACGGGCGTTGGCAGATCGACGTACTCGAGCACTTCGGGACCACCGAAGCTACGGAACTGAATCGCTTTCATATCTGTGATCCTGATGTTTAGTCGTCATACCTGGAGTACAGGCTGATCTGGCGAGCAATGGAGGGTGAGCGATGCGCTGACGAGCACGTCGCCAGCGCAGTTCGATTCACTTCACCCCATTGAGAAACAACGTGGCGTGTTTCAAAAAAAGATCGGGATATTGATAGATCGCGCCATGGTTCGAATCCGGGTAAATCACCAACTGAGAATCGGGTAGCGCTTGCTGCAAGGTGACGTCATTGACTGTGTAGAACACGATGTCATGACTGCCGGCGACCACCAGCGTGGGTTGCTTGATGTCTTTGAGGTAATCGGTCGAGTTGTCCGTCGGCGCTCCCCAACCTGCGATAGCCGCTGCCTGCGCAGGTGCGGTCTTGCTATCGACCTCCCGATCACGATTGATCTTGCGTGCACGCAGACGGGTAAGAAACTCGCGCCCAGCAGCCTGGCTCTCAGCGGTCTGGGTAAAAAACACATCCAACAGCAGTTCATCTGGTACATCGCGTTTTTTCGCCAGATAGCCTTGGAATTCGGGCGTGAGCGAAGCCATACCTACACCACCACGGGGTGATGAGCCCACGAGAATCAGGCGACGTACCAGCTCTGGATGATCAAGCGTCACCTGCTGGGCAATGAGGCTACCCATGGAAAAACCCAGCAAATCAGCCTTCGCTACGCCCAACCGATGGAGTAATCCAGCGGCATATTTGGCCATGCCTTCAATGGTTTCAGGGACCTCGCCGCTTGAGCTGGCGACACCGGCGTTGTCAAACAGGATGACTTCACGATCACGGGCAAAACCGTCGATGACTTTGGGGTCCCAACTGTCGAGGTTGCCAACAAAATGCTGGAGAAACACCAGCGGGACTCCACCGGCCTTGCCGAAGCGACGGTACGCCAGGCGGGCGCCGTCCACTTCGACAAATAGAGTGGGCGCGGTTTGGTGCGTATAGCCTGAAGCTACTTTGGGCTCTGAGGAGCTGGTGCTTGCTTGAACCGATGTGATCGAGCAGACAATCGCCAGTACGATGAGGCTAAAAGTTGCGCGCAACGACCACCGGGAGTTGAAAACAGTCATAGGGATGTACCTGATAAACGGGAAAGAGGGGCCCGCCCCAAAGCGATCGTCGATGGGGCGAAGCTGGATCAAGCGGGATTCTGTACGCTGGGACGTTGCTGAATTTGGGTCCGCCAAGCACAGAGCGCGGTGCACTCATCGGGAATGGCGATGGACGCGAAACCGGCAAACAGGAGCCCCGCAAAAACGGTGATATCGGCCATGGAAAACGCGTCCCCGGCGATATACGGCTGGTTGCGCAGCACTTGATCGAAATATTTCATGCCGTTGATTGCCTTCTCGCGTTGACGATTACCCCAATCGACACGCCCTTCCCAGTCGGGGCTTTTGTATGGCTGCAGTGCCGCGCCCAATCCTGGCGTAGCGTGGTGGAAGTAGATTCCAACCGGATCTGCCAGCTCGGATTCGGCGCGTTTCTGCATCATGTGGATGACGGCCTTTTCCTTTGGCGTTGAACCCGTGAGAATTGGATTGCCGTCCAGGTTATCCAGATACTCGGTGATGACCGTGCACTCGGAAATATTGGTGCCGTCCTCCAATTGAAGAACGGGAACGGTACCCAGCGGATTGAGCATGAGGAACGCAGGCTGTTTATGTTCTGCTGCCGGCAAGTCCACCTTGATGAACTCCACTTGGGTGCTCATCCGTTTTTCAGCCAGGGCGATTCGCACTCGCAGAGGGTTTGGAAAACCAGGGATGTCAAAAATCTTCATGTCTCTCGCTGCCTATCTATCTACCTATCGATAGGTATAAACTACGCCGAGGCGATTTTGACTGTCAACGTCTATCTATCGATAGGGAGGTAAATTTGTGACTACGGATACTCGGGAAACGATCATGCAGGTCGCCCGCACGATGGTTCAGACCCGCGGCTATAACGGTTTGAGCTTTCGCGAACTGGCGAAAGAGGTAGGCATCAAGAGTGCGAGCATTCACTACCATTTCCCAACCAAAGGCGACTTGGGGGCCGCGCTTGCCAAGCGTTACACAGAGGACGGTTTGGCTTATCTGGAGGGCCTGCGCGCGGGTTCCGATGACCTTCGTATGTGGATGCAGGGGTATACCGACATCTTTCGCCAGGCGCTGGTGAACGACAACCGCATGTGCCTGTGCGGAATCATGTCTGCTGAATTTGATGATTTGCCACCGGAGGTCAGAGCAGAAGTCGAAGCCTTTAATGCCCTCAACGTCCGGTGGTTAACGCAGGTACTAACTGTCTGCCGTCCGCAATTGAGCGATGAGGAACGGCAACAGCAGGCACTGGCGATTTATGCCGCTGTAGAAGGTGCTCAGTTGATCGCACGTGGCCGTGACGATATTCAGGTATTCGATCAAACGATCCAGACCTATCGCTCAGTCGGCCTGTTGCCATAGCTGGAAGCTCACACACGTCGGCTGACAATTTTCGTCAAATCCAGAGCCTCAGCGAGTGATTGATCCTATCGGTCAGGTCCAGCCGTACCAGTCAGGAATGTATCGAGCACGTTTTTAGTGATCGCTACGGTGTAGTGATCCTCGAGCATCAATCCGTGTACCCATTCGCAGGTGGCAGCGGTAAACACCTCGCCGCGGCCTCTGCGGAAGTGCACCACCATGCCCGCCCCACGGCAATGTTGATCAATGGCCGCGTCGCCAAGATCGGGCGCCAGGATGGAGGCTCTGTACCGTGCGTCGCCATCACCGAGCATGAACGAATAGGCATCCTCGGCCCTGCCCTGCTCGGCATTGGTCGCCCAGCCCATCGCCAGAATTTCCAATCCTGGTGGTGCTCCGTCTGTGCCGAGAGGTTCAGGAAGGCCATCGACGAAGGTGTAGTCGAGCCCGTCGACCTCATAGCCAAAGATGCTTGCCTCGTCGCCGAACATATCGGCGTAGCCGAGCCCCGTGCCCTCGAATGCCCAATGTTGCGCACGGAAAACCGTATACCCGCGCGGGCTACGGGGTGCCATGGCGCCGAAACTCCCGTAGATGCCTCGCAATGCATTGACTCCGAAGGTACTCGCCCCAGGATGATTCACTCGAGGATCCTCCCAGGCGCTGGTCAGCGTGCTGTCGCAGTGAGCTGCCACCGGGTCATGGGAGGCGGCATCGTATTTATAGGCGACTTGCCGCTGATCACCGTCCTCCAGACGAATCTGCCACATGAAGTTGCCGGCAAAGCGAGCTACCTTACCGCCCTCCTCTACAAAGGCATCGACGTGGTCACGCATCTCACGCGTCCAATATTCATCGTGCCCGACAAAGACCGCGCAAGCGTAACCTCGGAGGGCATCCGGGTCGCGATGCAAATCATCCTGGGTGAGAATGTCGATGACGTAATTTTGTTGTTCAGCCCAAACCACAAACGGTCGTTCATAGGAGGCCCATCCCGCCAGCGCATAGTATTTGCTGAAACCGTGGAGAGAGGCCCACTCAATGAATTCGTAGCGCGCCGGACCTGGCCTGCCAGGCCGTTTCGCGTTGACTGATCGCGGCGCGCCCTCAGGTAGCCAGACTTGTCCTCGCGCCCAAGGTCGTTGTGCCGACAACAACGGCGACCGGCCGCGCGGCGTCTGCGGATGGACACCGAAATAGTGGTTGGCCCCGCCCCAGTCGTTGTAGGCGGCCCACGTCGATGTTGCGGCGACAAGCGCCAAGGCATGAGCGCGCTTACGTGCGGCCTTCACGATGAACAGATGATGCCCGATCACGCGCTCGCCACCATCCAGTATCTCCACCCCATATGCCCCAGGGTCGACATCCTCCGGAATCTGCCACTCCAGGAAGACTGGCCATTGGCAGCCTTGCTCGTAGGAACGTTCGGGCAACGGATGGAAGCAAGCCTCCAGATCGCCAGTTTCATGCACGGTGCGGGCGAGTGCTCCATCACGAAAGATCCTGAGCCTCACTCGCGGACTGTTGGACGAGAGGTGCAGTCTCACAGGTGCACCGGGGCTGTAGGAGCGACGATCCGAATAACACCACGCTGCCGCCGGACCCTTTTCTGACGGGACTTCGACCCAGATCTCTCGGGCCGCCTGGCGGGGCCCCGACGTCTGGCTGACGATCACGCCAGCCCCAGGGCGCTCACCCCGTGCTACACCTTTTTTCAGTTCGATTGAGCTCATCAATGTGCCCTCCTCTTGTTTCGGTGATCGGTGCGAATCGAGACGTCAGGGACGGATTTGCGAGACGCCTTCGAGGGGTGTGGAACGACACTTTCTCGAACGTCAGAGGCACCGATATGCGCAAGATCGACACCCGCCGTTTCCGCGATGAGGAAGCCCGCTATCACGGTCACGAGACCCAGGCCCATCACGTAGCAGATGTACAGGTAATCAAGGTCGGCACCGGTGAGATAACTATGCAAATAAGGCGCAGTGCCACCGAAGATCGCCACCGAGACCGACGAGACAAACCCGACGCCCTGTGCCCTCGCCCGGGTGGGCACTTGCTCCGATAAAATGGCGGGGAAGATCGCCGCGATCAACGACCAGGCGCCCAGCCCCATGACCTGGGCCAGGAACAGCGTATAGGGTTCGGTCGTAACCATGACCGAGATGGGATAGGTCAGCACCACCACGCCCACACCCCAGGCGATGACCATCGGCTTACGCCCCAGCCGGTCGGACAACATTCCGCAAACCGGCAACCAGCATACGCAAAGGATCTGCGCGAACAGACTGGCGACATAAGCCCCGGTAGCGTCCATCCCTTGGGCGATCGCCGTCGCAGCGCCGAACGTGACCCAGGCGTAGTAAGTGACATTAGCGGCCGCAGCGAGCATGACGATGTTGCGTGTGATGCGCAGCACCTCGCCCCTGGACAACTTGGGCGCACGCCGGGACATCTGCTGTTGCTCTACGAAGACGTGGGATTCCTCAGCTCCGCGTCGCAGGAACAGCGCATAGATGCCCAGTACCCCACCGATCGCGAAGCCTATCCGCCAGCCATAATCGCTCATGGCCTGGGACCCGAGGAACCAGGTCAGCGCCGCGGCGACGGCCGTTGCCGCCATGACCCCAAGCGTCACGCCGATGTAGACTGAACTGGACCACAATCCTCGGTGCTTGCTCGGTGCGATCTCGGCGACATAGGTGTAGGAAACCCCCGTTTCGCCGCCGTGAGCGAGGCCCTGGGTGAGACGAAAAAACAGCAGTGCCGCCGAGGCGTACACGCCAATGGTTTGATAGGCGGGGATAAACGCAATGCCCAGGCTGCTGACTGCCAGCAGCATCATGGTGATGATCAAGATGGTTCGGCGCCCCAAGCGATCGCTTAGACGGCCGAACAGCAATCCACCAACGGGCCGGGCGACGAACCCGACCGCGAATACGCCGAGCGTGGCGAGCATCGCCGACCTGGCATCCGTCTTGTCGAACAGATTACTCGCCAGGTACACCGAGAACGTTGCGTAAAGCGTCCAGTCGAACCATTCCAGCGCATTGCCTATAGCGACCGCGCGCAAGGATTTAAGGCGTCCTTGAGGGAACGTCGAATTATTCATTAACCATCTCCAGATCACGGATGTTGTCAGAACGGCCAGAAAGGCAATTCAAAGGTGCAGCGAAGGTCTTGATTCGCCGCGCTGACGGGGCGCCTCCACTCGAACACGAAGCGCAATCAGCAACGCAGCGACCAGCATCAGCCCTCCCGCCGCGAGAAATACACCCGCGATGCCACTGAAGCTGAACATCGCCCCGCCCGCGGCGGCCCCTATCGCGATCGCCGATTGCACCGACGCCACGACCATCCCTCCGGCACTCTCCGCCTGATCCGGTACAGCACTGGCAACCCAGTTCGACCACGCCACCGGCACGCCGCCAAATGCCAGGCCCCAGATCGCCAGCAGTGCCGCTTGCCCCGTCACTGTAGCGGGCACCAGTACCAGCGTCAGAGCAACCAGCCCCACCAGCACCGGCATCAAAACGAGGGTGGCCCGCGGGCTGTGCTCAAGCAGCCGCCCAGCCAGCAACGTGCCGACGAAGCTCGCCAGACCAAAGCCCAGCAGCATCAACGCCAGCCCCTGCGGGCCGATCCCGGAGGTGCTTTCAAGGAATGGTCGGACATAGGTAAACAACGCGAAGTGGCCACTGTGAACCAGTACACAACCCAACATGCCCATCGCAATGCCAGGACGGCGCAGCACGTCGAATATGGTCCGCAGCCGCGCCGGTCGACGCGGCGCCAACGGTGGCAAGGTGAACGACTGGAATGCCATCGTCAGCACCCCCACCGCCGCCGCAGCGAGGAACGCACTCCGCCAGCCAAATAGCTCACCCAGGTAGCTTCCCAGCGGAACCGCGACCACCGTACCCACAGCAATGCCGCTGAAAATGATCGAGAGCGCGCGGGGCAACAGAGCCGCCGGCACCAGACGCATCGCGACAGCCGCCGCCATGCTCCAGAAACCGCCCAGGGCGATCCCCAGAAGGATGCGCATCACCAACAGCACCGTCAGGCTGGAGGAAACGGCTACCAACAGGTTGGACGCGATCATCAGCGCGGAAAAGCCCAGTAGCACCAGGCGTCGGTCGATGCTTCGGGTTAGCCCCGGAACCAGCAGGCCAGCAAACAGTGCCACGACTGCCGTCACTGTCACCGCCTGGCCGGCCAACGCCTCGGACACGCCCAGGTCAACCGCCATCGGTGTCAGCAGGCTGGCTGGAAGATACTCTGCGGTCAGCAATCCAAACACGCCCATTGCCAGCGAGAACACAGCCGTCCAGGCGGGAGTGGTGGGTTCTTCCTGGGTGTTTCCACCACAGTGGCGGTCGGGTACGGTGTCACAAACACAATCAGTCATTGCACGGATCTCCAGATTTTCATCGCGACCCGAAGTCTAGGCAGGTGAAATTGGATGATCTATGATTAGGAATCTTGATTTTTTGATCAAAGCTCCGGAGCAACGATGTCAACCGACCCGCTCGCCCTCTCCTCGGGCTTCATCAACGAGCTGTTGCGCGGTATGCGCCTGAGGGGAGTTGAATACCGCCGGATCCAGACAGGTCCGAGCTTCGGCCTGGGATTCAAGGCAAGGTCCGGGCATGCCTGGTTCCACTTCCTGGCGGTCGGCAACGCGGTGCTACGGATGGAAGACGGGACCACCTATGACCTGTCTGCGGGAAACGCCGTGTTCATTTCCCACGGTGCAGCCCACCAACTGCTCTCAGAGACGGAGCATTGCGTCGACGACATCGACAGCTTCGACGTTTCCTCGCTCGGTGATACCGTCAGCGCGATCGAAGCGGGAACCGACTCCACTCGCCTGCCGACCACGATCATTTTCAGTGGTTGTATGGAGTTCGAGCTGGGCAGCATCCACGGCCTCGGCAAACTGATGCCCGGCCTGATGTTGATCGATGCCGGGGGTCAACGTTACCCGGGGCTGGTTCCTATACTGGCAACCATGGAACGCGAAGTCAGTGCCGCCCGGGTTGGCTTCGCAGGTATTCTCGCGCGTTTGGCCGACGTGGTGGCCGCGATGGTCGTTCGCGGCTGGGTGGAATGCGCCTGTGGTAATGCCTCTGGCCTGGTGGCGGCATTGCGCGACCCGCGCTTGGGTCGTGCGTTGCTTGCTCTTCATCAACATCCGGGACGCGACTGGACCGTCGCGCAGCTCGCGCAGCAATGCAATACCTCGCGCTCGGTGTTCGCTGACCGGTTCAAGGACACCATTGGCATGACGCCACTCAATTACGTGACGGAGCTGCGGATGAGACTGGCCAGCCAGTGGCTGACCCTCGAGAGGCTTCCGATCGAGGAAGTGGCCGAGCGATTGGGTTATACCTCCCAGGCGGCTTTCAGCCGTGCCTTCAAGCGAGTGACGGGCAAGCCGCCTGGTTTGAGTCGTCGATCACATCAGCTCAACCTTTCCTGAGCGCCGAAGTGGCTAAAGACCCTACGTTGGACAGCGTGGAGCGGAATGTAAAAGAATTTCAAGAGCTCGCTGAGCTCTACCCGCTACCTACAGCAAGAGACAGTCACCATGAAGTTCGCACGTTTCTGCCAGTCACTTTCCAACTGGGCTGGCAGCTCCAAAACCTTTCTAATCGCTATCGTACTCATCGGTGCGTGGGCATTGACCGGCCCCGGTACAGGCAGCCAAGGTCGCGCTCGGTGAGCGCGGCCCTCTGTGGTGGGATGATGGGAGTCCTGACTACAACCGGCATCTGGTCTCCAATACACCCTACGAAGACTGGTATCGATCCCTGGAAAAGTAAGCCCGACCCAAGTGGACGCCGCGAGGTTCGTGGGTTAGTTTTCGTATCCGTTCATATTTGGGGTCCACAACCATGACTGACCGCCAGCTCATTGTTCCGGATGGCATGAAATTGCTCAGCGAGCGTGCCGGTTATGCACCCGCTGTAAAGGTAGGAAAAACGCTTTACTGCGCGGGACAGGTCGGTCGCACGCCTGATTTATCAGTCATCGAAGACCCTGAGCAGCAGTTTCTGGCAGCATGGGACAACCTCCGGCTCGTCTTGAAAGCCGGTGGCTGCGACTTTGAAGATGTCGTCGAAATGACGACTTATCACGTCGATATGCAACGTCACATGCCCGTTTTCAGACGCGTGAAGGATGAGGTCTTTCCCAGGGGAACCTGTGCGTGGACATGCATAGGTGTCAGTGAACTGGCTCGGCCCGGCCTTCTCGTGGAGATCAAATGCGTCGCCGTAGAGCGCTAACTCTCAGGCGGACTTCAAGCACAGCCCTCGCTGAAGCCAACAGGCGGGCCTTGAGATCCACTACGTTGGGTGTCAGTCGTCCTGATCGATCTGATCAAAAAAATCAACCTCATCCTCATCCATGATGCCCTGCGCGTCCTCTTCGACCCATGACTCGTCATCGTGGAATTCATGATCGAGCAAGTGGTCGTGCTCAGGCTCTGGGATATCGCGTTCTTCGCTCATGGCCTACCGAATCAGAAAATAAAAAACGGACTGTATAGGCACATCTGTCCAGTACGTCAACGGTCATGAACTACTACACCGCCATCGGTTCGCGGGGTGGGTACGGCACTCCGCGTACCGCCACCGCCACCGCCACCGCCACCGCCACTCTGGTCTACGCGTTCTGACGCGAATAGCAATTGAAGGAGACCAATCGCTGCCGGCCGATCGATGCCTCGCAGGACAGGCAGCAATCGGCCTGACACAGACGAAGGACGTGTGTCTTGGTATCCTCGGGAAAGCGCTCGACATGCCCTATCGCTGCAAGGATCTCTACTATGGAAAGTAGCCCCACGTTCAAGACCCGCCGTCTTATCCTCTCCCCCCTGCAATTGGCCGATGCACCGGCCATTCAGCAACTGTTTCCCCACTGGGAAGTGGTGCGTTTTCTCGATAGTCGCGTGCCCTGGCCATACCCGGAGGACGGCGCGCTGACTTACGTTCGCGACGTCGCCCTCCCCGCCATGGCCGCCGGTCGTGAATGGCATTGGATCATTCGCATCGCCGCTGAACCGGCCCACACCATCGGAAGCATTAGCCTGTATGACCAACCTGGCAACAACAGGGGCTTCTGGCTGGCCCCCCAATGGCAAGGAAAGGGTTACATACGTGAAGCCTGCGAAGTTATTAATACCTACTGGTTCGAAACGCTGGACCACTGCGTCATGCAAGTACCCAAGGCCGTGGGCAACCATGCTTCGCGCAAAATTTCGGAACGCGAGGGCATGCGATTGATTGACACGCAACCTGGCAGCTTTGTCAGCGGGCCGTTATTCAAGGAGATCTGGGAGTTGACGAGAGAGCAATGGCTTGAGAGAAAGTCTACTGTCGAAGCCTCAAGGTGAATGAAATCGCATAGGGCGGTCACGGATCGGTATTGCTGTGTGGAGGGCCACTATCGGCCAGAAGCAGTCATTCAATACTCTACAAAATCAGGGGCGGTTCAGTTCGCAGGCGGTCAATCGCTCAGCTGAGCAAATTCAGCCATCAGAGCCGGATACTCGTGCAGTTCCGGAAAACCTTCAAAGCTGACGGCGGCCCCAGTTTGTACCCATGGCAGCTTTTCCCGGGTCCAGGTTTCCATAAAGGGTTTGGAGCACTCGGGTTGATCCAAGAGACTACTGCGTACCCCGACATGCGTGTGCGTGTCTGCAGGACGCGTGTACAACCAGCTCAGGCAATGCGGGCAGAAATAATGTTGAGTAGTGCCGTGCAGCCCGCCGATGACCGGTGAACCCTGGGTGACAACAAAGCCGCCAGCCGGAAACAGCGCGGTGAGTGAAAAAGCGCTCGACGCCATTTTCTGACAGCCCCGGCAATGACAGGCACTGGTGATAACCGGCTTGCAGTGGCTCTCGAACGTGACCTGCCCGCATCGACAAGCGCCTCGGGCATAGGCTGTTTTGTCAGTCATAGCGCTCTCCTCGCCAGTCATTCGACACCATTTAATGCTGCCGCGAACGCCTCGGGCGTGGGCGATTCTGGCCAGGTCGGAACACCTGCCGGCAGACTAAGCCATGGCTGTTTGTGCTTGACCCAAATATGCGCAATGGGCGTCAGGGTGGCGCGCGTGTCGAGCGTGCCGGCCCTGATTACCCATATCCCCGGCGCCGCTGACGTGGTGTTGTAGAGACGGGTATGACAGACCTCGCATAGGTAGTGCTGGGCGCAAAGCCCGCCTTCTTCATAAGCGTATCGAACTGTCGGACCATTCAAGATCAACGCATCGCCGGGCACCAATGCATGCAAGGCAAAACTGCTGCTACTCCAGGCCTGGCAATGCAGGCAGTGGCAGGCGTAAACATCCACTCTCAGGTCAATCGTTGAGCTATAGGCCACAGCGCCGCAGCGGCATCCACCAGTTAGTTTCATCAGTTGTTCTCGCTTAAGCGCCACTGCGCACGTGATAGGGAGGCGGGTTGCGCTAAAGCATGTGCGAAGCTCAATCTAATTAAAATAGATCAAACCTGCCTAGCAACTGATAGGAAATGTATGAACCTGCCGCACCTGCAATGGGAAACTCAAAGGGTTTTTCTCGCCGTTCTTCGTACCGGTAGCCTGTCTGCTGCCGCTCGCGCACTGGGTATCGCACAGGCCACAGCACGCCGCCGGATCGATGCGCTGGAGAGCAGCGTAGGAATGAGCCTGTTTGTGCGCTCGCCAGCAGGTTTGCTGCCCACCGATACCGCCAGGCAGTTGATCGAACATGCCGAATCCATGGCACTGGCCGCAGAAGCATTTTCACGGTCCGCCTCCGCGCAAGCCAACGACTTGAGCGGAACGGTACGGATCACCAGTAGCGAATTGCTGGGCGTCGAAGTGCTCCCTTCGATGCTGCGAGAGATACGGGACGCAGAGCCTCAGCTGGCACTGGAACTCAGCGTGTCAAACCGCCTGGAAGACCTGACCCTGCAGGAAGCCGACGTGGCCGTGCGCATACGCCGCCCTACCGAGGCGGCAGTGGTTGCCAGGCACGTGGGGGACCTGCGTATTGGCCTGTATGCCACGCCGGAGCTGCTGGCACGGTACGGTCATCCGCGCACAGCAGACGCGTTGGAACAATGCCCCGTCATCGGCCCGGACCGCAATGTGATTGAAACAGCATTTCTCGAACAAAAAGGTTTTTTCACGACGCAAGAACGCCCCGCCATTCGCACCGACCACCACCTGGCCCAGTTCGCAGCGCTGCGGGCGGGGTTGGGAATTGGTGTTTGTTCCAGTCAGCTGGCACGCCGCTATGGGCTGGTGAGGGTGCTGCACGAACAAGTCGACTTCCGCGTGGATATCTGGATGGCCATGCACCACGACCTGCGGCGGGTTAAGCGCATCGCGCTGGTGTTTGATTCGCTGGCTGAGTCACTTGCGCGTTTTTTGGAGGATGCGGAGTGAACGAACCTGCTGGGCGGAGTTGGCAGCAGACAATTGCGAAGCAACAATCGGAACGTGTGACCAATCACCGAATCGCCTCATGAGCGCACCCCGTCAAGGAGCCACGACTCATACATGCCCCCACGTTACGGTCGAACCTCGCCGGCCGGTTACACCAGTCGCACGGCGAAGTGTTTTTCGCCGGCCCAAAAAAGCCCGCCGAAGCGGGCTTTCCTCTCTGGGAGTCGTTACTGTTTCTGCAGATACCGATTGCACGCGCTCTAGCCCTTCTTCAGAAGAAAGATATGAGCTTCTTCAAACGCCCGCGAGTCTTCCTCCGCGAAGTCGATGATTTCACCAATAGGCTTGGAGTACTCACGACATGAACTAGATTTCATTAGCGCAATTTCTATCGCCGTCAGCCCAGCGTTTGATATCACTTATCTTCGGCGATCTGGTACCCACACTCAAGATGTTCTTTGTTGTATATAACCTGACCTGTGCTTGGTTCGCATCATGTCTTTCTATTTCAATGAGGGCGTTATTAATCAACAGCCCTTCCGAAAGGAGCTTTTGATTGATTTCACCTTCACTGCGCTCATCGCTAAACTCGCTTAATACGATGACCGGCTTTCCAATATATGTCTCATATTCCAGGCATTGCCTTGCCATTAGCCTTAAGTCTCGATAAGTATCGGAGGGCGTCTTCTTGCTAGTGAAGCTGCCGTCATAAGATGAATGACTATTTTTTAATTCGCTGACGGTTATAGCGCACCCACTGAATGAGATAGAAAAGAATAGTATAGGCAAGGCTAAGTATTTCAATTTCAACTCCATTGTCCTGGTATAGGCCTCCGCGGGGCTGGTATCAAATCATGCTTTTTTCAGGCGGAGTGTTTTGGAAAATCAACAATCGCCAGGAGTCCACCTTGTGCAGATGTACTTAGCCATACGTTGCTGTTGTGCTGCAGTGCAACCGCTTTCACTATTGCGAGCCCCAGTCCGCTCCCGCTTTGCATTTGATTGGGCTCGCGAAAAAACCTATCGAAGACTCGCTCTCTTAATTCAAATGGAATGCCAGGCCCTGCATCTGAGACACGTAGCTGAGTAGATTTATCAAGTGATCGTACATCTACCTCAACCCGTCCGCCCTCAGGGCTGTACTTCACGGCATTTTCAATTAAGTTATCGATCAGCGACATAAGGCGTTCCCTGATGCCGTTGATCCAGCTTTCACCCTCAGAGTAGAATTCAAGTTCAATCCTACGCTCAGCCGCCAGGGGTGCCAGCGCAGCCATTTGCTCTTGTATGAGCGTCGTCAGCGGTACAGCCTCCATAACAGTATCGATGCGCACTTCGCTATGCATCAGCAGCAATAACTGATTGACGAGACGCGCAGCACGGCTATTACTGCGAATAATCCCTGCGAGCAGTTCCTGTTGATTAGTGCTGCTTACATAGGACTGCAAAGCCTCGACATTGATTCGCATTGCAGCCAGGGGAGTACGCAGCTCATGAGCGGCATCTGCAATGAAAACCCGTTCCCTCTCAGAACTTTCTCGCACTCTGGCAAGAAATAGATTCGTCGCGTCCACCATTTGGCGAAGCTCTATCTGCTTTGGCCCTTCTTTTAAGGGGGAGAGATCTTCTGAAGTTCGCAAAGAAATACTATTTACCACCTTGCGCCAAGGGCGCATTGCAATACGGACTGATAGCCATGCGGGAAAAAAAAGAAAAGGAATGCACACCAGAAGCGGCAATATGTAGTATCCACGAGAGTTCAGGTATATGAAGAAGTTCCAGCCTCCGGCAGGGGTAACAAGTGTTACCTCCGCGTCGGAGCTCCCTGACTTGAGAGTACGACTATTCCAACTGCGGCCCTCACTCTGAATGCTCTGAACTTCTCCATACCTGCTATTTGTTACTCCTGTCGGAGCACCATCAGATGAATAAATTATCTTTCTATTCTTACGAACAATCAGGCTGATTGACAGTTTGGGATCCTCACCTCCGCCATAACCTTCCTGCAATGCTGCGCTGAATTTTTCCAGCACAGCGGTGAGATCCTGCGGGCGATCATCCATGCGATTAACTAATGCAAGAATGGTTTCGTAAGTATCACTCCCCGTGAGCATAGAGGGGCTACGCAAGTTCTCCCACAAAATGCAGGTCAGAAAAAGACACCAAAGCAGTGTAAGTAGTAGCATCTGGGCGAGCATAATTCGTCTTACAAGCGTTGGAGTTCTCCAGTTGAGCCAAAAATTTCGCATCAACCAATCCCTTTCTGAATGGTAACGGTATCAATGACATACCCCACACCTCGCACCGTTCGCACATAGCCTTCGCCGATTTTGCGACGCAAATTTCCCATATGCACATCCAGCGAATTACTCATATTTTCTTTCGCGCCGAATAGCCTTTCCTCCAGAAAACGTCGTGTAAGCACGCGGTCAGCGCGCATCATTAAAATTTCAAGAAGGGCGTATTCACTTGCCGTTAACTCAACATTACGTCCACTCACTGTCACGCGACGAGTCGACATATGAAGAAATAACCCTCGAATTTCTATCACCTCATTTTGAAAACCGTAACTGCGTCGGGCCAGTGCCCTCACCCTGGCCAACAACTCGGCGAGAACAAATGGTTTTACCAGATAGTCGTCTGCACCCGCATCGAGCCCACACAAGCGATCTTGCAGAGTGCCTCTTGCAGTCAGGATAATGACGGGGATGCCCCTGAACTGCTGACGTAAGCATGCGACCAGGCTCATGCCATCACCGTCGGGCAGTCCGAGGTCTAGTAGCACAAGTTCTGGCACGCAGACATCGAGTTGATGCAACGCATCTACTTTTCGGCGAACCCATATGACATCTAACCCTTGATCTGCAAGTGCGATACGAACGCCATTGCCGAGATCCAGGTCGTCTTCGATTAGGAGAATTTTCACAATAGTTACGTTATCAAAAATGAATGAAGAACGTCTGAAGAAAAAATATATGAGGAAATCTATTAGGATTGCGTCGCCGATGCTCAGTCCTAGACTGGCGAGTAGGTCTGGCAGCAAGTCAATGATGACTTCGTCACTTCCGTCCGCAGGATCTTGGCATTTCACTGCCCGGCGTTGGGCTTCGTTCATGACGTTTCTCACGCTTTGGTCTTAGCGGGCATGACTTATTATGCTCGTAACGTCTTCGCCGGTTGAAGCGTGATGCTGACTGCTGGTGAATTCTTCTGGTCATCTGCAGCTAATCGTAGCGGGCAGCTGTCGGCCAAAAGCGGACATTGAAAAGTGTCTAAGAAACCAGGGGCGATTCACTTCCCTATGCCATCCCATAGGCCAAGAAACTGTTACGCGTAAAATTAGTGACTGGCCCGACCGTTCGTAGACGGGCGACAACGGGGTCTGTACGCTCCAGAAAAATCTCCCCCCGACCTGAGTAAAAACTTCTGGAAAGGAAATCCCAGCGTAATTTGCGACAGGAGCCGCACATGTTTTCAAAAAACAGACTGATCGGTTTGGCCGTGATGGTTTTCATAATCTCGGTGTGGGCAATGGCTTGGCCTGTATCGAAAGCGCTTCCAGGGGGGCTTTCAGCGAACCTGTAGGCTCTGTCTACAACGGACTGAACGTTCTTTTTACAGCGCTGGCTTTTGGCGGAGTGATCATCACTTTGCTCTTCCAGGCCGAAGAGGCCAAACATGCAAGACGTGAAGAAATCGAACGTTCCATATTCGATTTGTTTCAAACGTTCACCTCTCAGGAGTTCCAAGAGGTCAAGAACGGCGCATTTCGTGCGCTGCTGGCCGGCGTACAGAACGAGAAGTACGCGCATTTTCTAGCCAGTCGACTATACGCCGTGGACCAATTACCTTTTCCGCAAACAGTCATTCCCATCCTGCGCGAACTCGATGAGTCGAAAGCGAACCTCAACGACGCTCAGATCGAGCAAGCGGACCGGGCTGATCGATTGATGCTGGACAACGTGCTCAACTTCTTTGCATTGCTGGCACAGCGCAAGTCTTCGTCAATGGTCATCAAACACTGTGACTTCGCGTACGATTGGTGGCGGCCAACGTTATGGCTGGTGGCACTGCTGCAGCAGGAGCATTTTAAAAATTCCGAAACGATTCCTGTGTATTGCAGAACTCGCAAAATCGCCGAAACGCTGGTCGTGCTGGACGAGATCTATGGGCACACCCCGCTGGCTACACCGCTGGAAATACGTCGTTATATTGATACGCATCCAAAGATCCTGATGTTTCGTAGCAAGCCGGAACTGCAGGGGTTGAGCAGGCATCCGCTACCAGTCAATGACTTGGAGTCCACCCCACTCCCCTGATTCGTGCGGTGTTCTTTCTATAAGCTGCGAGATGTGATGCACGCTATCGGTGGGTTCCAGGTTCTGAACCCTATCTAAATCAAGGAAGACAAACCCCATGAAAACAGCTCTCGGCGCGCTGCTTTTAACCTGTCTGACTACCAGCGCTCTCGCTGACGTCAACGCTGTCGGCTTCCAATCCTCCACCCTGCCGGACCCACACAATGAGCGTCCGCTGGAGATGGTCGTCTGGTATCCCAGCACAACGACCGTCACCCCACAGTTGATCGGCGACGATGTGGTGTTTGTCGGTGTTTCTGCGGTTCGCAACGCGCCACCCTCCGCTGGAGAGCACCCATTGGTGGTGCTCTCCCATGGATTCAGAGGCAATTGGAACAATCAGAACTGGTTGGCGGGTGCATTGGCTCATAAGGGTTACATTGTCGCAGCGGTCAACCACCCCGGCACCACGACCCATGATCGCAGCCCGCAAGCCGCGGCGCAGTTATGGCAGCGGCCCATTGACCTGCATCGGGCCATTGAGGCGGTCACGACTCAACCCGAGAAATTTGGCGTGGTCGCAAAGCGCCAAATTGCTGTAGTGGGCCATTCACTCGGCGGCTGGACTGCAATGGAAATCGCCGGTGCTCGTTTCGACCCGGCCCTATTTGCCCGTGACTGCAAACTCCATCCGCAGTTATCCAGTTGCACCACTTATCAAAAAATCAACCCTGAGAGTACTCCGGCATTAAAGGCTGGTCTGGCCGGTGATTTGCGCGATCAACACGTCACCGCTGTGGTTTCCTTGGACCTGGGACTCTCGCGCGGGATGACCGATCAGAGCCTTGCGGCACTGCCGGTGCCGGTGCTGGTTATCGCGGCCGGCGCACCATCGGTGGAACTGCCTGCTCAGTTGGAGTCCGCCAACCTGGCCACACGCCTGCCCCAAGCGTCCAGCCGCTATGTCGAGATCAGTGACGCCAGCCATTTCAGCTTCTTGGCGATTTGCAAACCAGGCGCAGTGGAATTGCTCGAAGAGGACGTGCCGGGCGATGGCATCATTTGCGAGGATGGCAACAATGCTCGCCCGCGCGAGGTCATCCAACAGCAGATTACGTCACTGATCACCGAGTTTTTGACCCAGTCCGCGAACTACAAAGTGAAGCTCTAGGATGGCTGGCACTCGGCAACTCAGCTGACCTGAAATGTGCGCAGGAACGCAATTTTTGCGTCGAATCCAGCCACCTATCAGGATCAGGACGTTTTTAACACCCTTGGCCAAAAGCTGCTCTTCCCCCGATGTCAGGCTGATTCACGCTAGCGCTCCCACCCATAGCGTGAGAGCGCCCAACCTCAATCAAAACTGCTTCGATGCGTTGGCGATGCGCTGGTACTTACGCAACTGCCGGTTAATGCCGCGGATATCCAGAAAGAATATCTCTGCGCTGCGCCAGAGCAGCATCCACGCGGTGACGGTAATGACTCCCACCGGGATGGTGCCTTCAATGCCCAGAGCCGTGCCTGCAAACACCAAGGCCAGTGAAAGGCCCAGGAGTATCAGCGCTCCCAGCCGCTGGGCGCGAATGTCCCCTCTGAGTAACTCGCTTTTTTCCGCAAAGGTATTGCTGATGGCTTGCTGCAGACGCTCGCGTTCATCTTCCGGGCAGCGGATCTGCAGGCTCAGCTCGGAGTGGTAGCCGGCGCTATCTGACAGGTACTCCACCAACTCTGGACTTAGCTTGGGGTTGTCCGGCGACGCAAACGGGTTGAGGTAATCGTGGCTGATCGTCAGATCGATGCTTTTTGTCATAACGAACCTCTAGCGGCTTGAGTGGTGGACGAAAGCTGTAGTGTTCGAGTAAAGCTAGCTGCAAAGACCGCTTCTGGCCGAGTTCTGTCTTTCGCGACACGCAGAAATCGGTCAGAAGCCGTCATTAATGATATCGACGTGGACGAGACGCCATCTCGCGTTTGCCTTCGATCCGATCTGCCCTGAGGCAGATCAAGCCAACTGATAGGTCGACTGCACCAGGCCGGAAGGAAACCATCGGCTGGTTACCAGCTTCAATTCAATGTCTTGAGAAAGGGAGCCGAACAAGGGTCTTCCCGATCCGATCAGCACCGGAACAGTGGTGATCACCATATCGGCGACTAACCCGTCACGCAGGAATGATTGCACCAACTGCCCGCCATCGACATAGACCCGATGCACGCCTTGACTCGCCAGCTCCTCCATCACGCCCTTGGGGGTGAGGCTGGAAAAACGCACTTTGCCCTCCAGTGCCGCGGGCACCGGAGAATCGGCCAGCTGTTGAGACATCACCACCACGGGTCGATCGTAGAACCAGGCGTCGAAGGTCAGCGCCTTCTCATAGCTCCCCCGCCCCATCACGATGACATCCTTATCGGCGATGAAATCTGGATAACCATGATCCTCGGTCGGATCATCGCGTTGCAGAAGCCAGTCTATGTCGCCATCGGACCGGGCGATGAAACCATCCAGACTGGTGGCGATGAATACATGTGCACTGGGCATCGGAATCTCCTTTTCAGACGGTGTGTGGCGGACCTAATGGGTACAGCAAAACTAACACAAGGATGTTTTTCCAAGTTGCGCGTAAAACTGCATGCGGGGGAGACGCGAACTGAATCGTCTCTACTTTCGCTGAAATTGAAAGACCGTATGTGGTCAATCCCGATACGTCACGTACGACCGGCCAAAGCACACGTCCATCGCCTGCCCAAGTGCTGCCCAATCAGTGATCTAGACTGTGTAAAAACATCGCGGGAGAAAATCTCATGTCCCTCGCTCTCCGAAGTCTGATCGTCTTTTCGTTGTGCGGATTTTTGGGCCCTGCGGCGTTCTCCCAAGAGGACACAGACACCCCTGCTCCCCCGGCAATACTCCCTGTGGAGTCCGAGCCCCTGCCAAGGCTCATCACCTATCCACCACTGGCCGAACCGTTGGCACGTGGAGTGGTCATCATCCAGTTCCGAGCAGAGCACGTCCGGATCATGCCTGTGTTTGGAAAAACGGCCGGTGAGGTATCACCACGACTTGGCCATCTTCACGTGACCGTCGATGACTGGAAAGGAACGTGGGCGCATACCAATGAAGACCCGATAATCCTGGTTGGACTGACACCAGGCACTCACAAGGTCTTGTTGGAAGTCGCCGACCCGACTCACAAGATCCTCGCCAGTGCGACGGAGAGTTTCAAGGTTCCCGAAAAGACGGCAGCCGGTTCAGACATGAGTGATGCTCATGCGGTAAAACAATGACCGTTGATCAGCCGTAAACCAAGGCACCCGCCAAGTCGCACAAACGCAGCGCGGATCCGCCATGATATCTGCGGAAGCGGCCCAATCAGCGCAAATGCCGCCCGATCCATTGGGCAACGGTGGTCGTTTCAATGTGCCGCACAACGTTGTAGGTGGTGGCCTTGTCCCAGGCGACACCCCTGCCCTCGGCGAACACCGCACGATATTTGCGGATTGGATCGCCGGGCGCAGCGGCCAGATCGGCCTTGAGCGCAGGCACCGTCCATTCGATGCGTTCAACCGCTCTGTCGAGGACGCGGTCTACCGTATCGGCCAGCTCCCCATAAGTGAGCGTGTCACCTGCGACGTAAACCACCTGGTTGACCAATGCCGGCTCGAACAGGATTGCGGCCGTCAGTCGGCCGATATCTTCCGGGGTCGTGACCGTTACAGCATTCTCCCAACTGCCGAGCGCGCGTACGGTGTTCTCGCTCAGGTCGACGACGCCGAACCCCGATTCGAACAGGAAACTGGTGAACATCCCCGTGGATATGATCAGCCACTGAACCCGGGTTTGATGACGCAACAAGTCGCGCACGTCCAGCTGCTCATCGAACAGATCCTGCGGGCTGCCCCGGCCGATCACGTCATAGTCCACACCGAACTGCCAGGGCACAAAGCGCTTGATGTCGGACTGCAATGCCGCGCGAGCCAGTTTGAGTTGCGTCCCGGCGCCGGCGACGAAGCCCAGGCAACTGACCACGGTATCGAAACCGCTGAATATCGCGGCAAGCTGCTGCTCCGAGTCATTGACCACATCGCCGGCAAGCGCCTCGACACCCAAGGTTTTCAGCACCTCCAGGGTTTGGGTCGAGGACGTCGCGTCGAGTGCCGATTGGCGCAACATCACGGTGACGTGAGCGGCCGGTCGCTCGGCCAGTTCACGCAACACTGCCAGGCCGAGCTCACCGGCGCCGAGGATTAGAATGCGGTCGTTTTTTGCGGGGGCATGCGCGTGCATCTGTAACTCCCAAAGAGTGATCTGCAATGATTGTTTTTTTATCCTGCCATCATTGGCTACCGCTCAAGAAGAAGGCACACCCGTGATACCGCATGACGAAATGAGTGAAGAAGAGGTGATCCGCCAGTCCCAGGCCGTGTGCGACGCACTCAGCGCCGAAGACGATGGACTCAAGCGCGAAGTGCTGACTCACGCGGGCAATCGCTGGTCGCTGGGCATCGTCCATACGCTGGGTGTATCGGGGAAACTGCGCCACGCGGAAATTGGCCGACGCTTGCCCGGTGTCACCCAACGCATGCTGACCCGTAGCCTGCGGCAACTGGAGCGTGACGGGCTGATCAGCCGATTCGATCACAACGAGGTCCCGCCAAGGGTGGATTATGAGCTGACGGCACTGGGGAGAAGTTTTCTGGCGCGCATGGTGCCGCTGTGGACCTGGCTCCTTGAGAACGCGGAGGACTTTCGCAGCGCAAGAGTTCGCTACGATGCTGACAACGTGCCAGCGAACATTGATTGAACCCTCGGCCAGGGCTCTCGGTAGCGCGGGTCCAGTAGCAAGCCAGCGGCAACGCCGCCGTTGGCTGTTGGGGAACCCCAGCCGCCAGATAAGCCGGAGGGGTGCAATCAATTGGTACAGCCAGTCCCCATAACGCGGTACTCCATGGTGTGCCGAATGCCCTTGGAGTCGTCATAAGTCATCTGGACAGGCACTACGCCGCAGACGTTTGGTGTTTCGGTACTCGAGATCACGCGAGCAATATCCAGGCTCTGGGAGTATTGATAGAGCTCAACGGTCGCCTGCGTGGTGGGTGCCGTGGGCTCATCGGCTGATGCGACGGAGCAAAGGCCGGCAAGGAATAAAACGTATAAAGCTTTCATAGCAGCTCACCTGAATTGAGGGCGTAAAAAGGCCTGGCTTCACGCTGGGATGGTGCAGCCATGGATAAGAGGTTGGGTGTTGCCCGGCGCTATCAGGCGCCGGGCGGACTTAAACCAAGGTCAGAAAGGCTTGGTCGGCAGGTACTTGCCGTCCAAGGTGATCACGGCGCGGGAGCCGCCGTCCGGATCCTCGACTTTCTTGATGTCCAGCTTGAAGTTGATAGCGCTGATGATGCCGTCGCCAAACTTCTCGTGGACCAGGGCTTTGAGGGTGGTGCCGTAGACCAGCATCATTTCGTAAAAGCGGTAGATGGTCGGGTCGGTCGGTACGGCGTTCTCGAAGCAGCCACGAATCGGGACCGTTTGCAGCAGGGCGATGCCGTCAGCATCAAGGTCCAGCTTTTCGCCCACGACCTGCGCGGCATTCGCTGGCAGCGGGTGCTGGCCAAGCAGCGCTGCGGTGACAAAGGCTTCGGACAGGCCGGTACCCTCGGTGAGTTGCGCGTAGGACAGGTCCTTACGAGCCTTGGCCATCACGATGATTTCGGTCAGGGCTTGGCGAACGCTTTTGGTGACTTGAGTCTGGATCATGGGGTTATCTCCTCGATAGATACCGGGTTCAGGCAACTTGCCTGGCTTTTTGGGAAACGGCGTGGACTTCAGGGTTGTCGGCGAGGGACACAAAGGTCCCGGTGCTGCCATCGAAGGCGTCGATACGCCCACTCTCGATGTCGTAGATCCAGCCGTGCAGGGTTACGCGACCCTCCTCAAGGGCCAGGCGCACCGACGGGTGAGTCTGGATGTTGGCCAATTGCGCGATCACGTTTTCGCGCACCATTGCAGCGACTTTGGTGGGCTGATCCTTGTGCTGGCGGGCTTCATTCACCACCCGGGCGGAGTCGGCGTAGCGCAACCAGCCAGCCACGGCGGGCATGTGATCCAGGCATTTGCAGGTCGCAATGGCAGTCATCGCACCGCAGTCGGAGTGACCGCAGATCACGATGTCGGCGACCTGCAGCGCAGCGACGGCATATTCGACCGAGGCCGACACACCGCCCGGCTCCGGGCCGTAGGAAGGCACGATGTTGCCTGCGTTGCGGATCACGAACAGATCGCCAGGCTCGCGCTGGGTGACCAGTTCAGGTACCAGGCGACTGTCAGAACATGAGATGAACAACGCCCTCGGGCTCTGCTGTGTGGCCAAATCCTTGAACAGCTTGATCCGCTCGGGAAAGGCGCTTTTTTGGAATTTCAGAAAACCGTCAATGATGTCTTTCATGGCTTTTATCTCGATGTCTCGGGGTGTTGAAGCCAAGATTACGGCGCACCTTTCATAAGGTAAAAGTCTCATTTATTATGCTATTCATCTGTTAATCTTATGGAGTCGACCATGCTCGCCCGACACATCCAGTACTTCCTCGCCGTCGCGGAACATCACAGCTTTACGCGGGCCGCTGCCGCCCTGCATGTTTCCCAGCCTGCACTGTCCCAGCAGGTCAAGCTCCTGGAAGAAAATCTCGGCGCCCAGTTGTTCGATCGCTCTGGACGCACGACCTGCTTGACCGATGCTGGCAAGGCCTATCTGGAGTATGCGCGCCGGGCCTCGCAGGAGCTGCGCGAAGCAAAACGAGCGATCCATGATGTAAGCGACCTCAGTCGCGGTTCGTTACGGGTGGCTGTGACACCGACCTTCACAACCTATCTGGTGGGGCCCTTGGTCGAGGCGTTTTACTCGCGTTACCCTCAGATCACCCTGAACGTGCAGGAGATCTCCCAGGAACGCATGGAAGACCTGATTCTCGCTGGTGAATTGGACGTAGGAATTGCGTTCGATGAAATACACAGCCCGGACATCGACGCCCTACCGTTGCTGATCGAAACCCTCGCCCTGGTGGTGAGCCGCGCACACCCCTTGGCGCAGGAGAAGTCCATTGGCCTTCAAGCCCTGAGCGGCGAGTCGCTGGTTCTTCTGAGTACAGAGTTCGCCACCCGCGAACAGATCGACCGCTACTGCCGCAAGCATGGCATTCACCCCAAGGTGCGCATGGAAGCCAACGCACTGGGTGCAGTGATTGAAATCGTTCGCAGGACCACCCTGTCCACGCTGCTGCCCGCGAACACAGCCTTCGCCCACGACGACCTTCTGGCCATCACCCTCGAGCCCGAACGCTTGCAGCGCACCGCCGTTCTTATGCAGCGCAAGAACGCCTATCAAAGCGCCGCGACTCGGGCTTTTATCGAGCTGGCGAAAGAGGTGTCTACTCGACTGGATGAATGAGAGTGTCGGAATCGACGACGTGCGTGGGTTACGCCAAAAGCCGAACGCGAAGCCCTGGCGAAAAGACTCCAGCAGTTGACGGTGGAACCTGTTCACCCGGCTGGATGAGTCCAGCTCTCGACCAACCGGACCTCATCCCTTCGGGAAGCTGGCATTGCGGTATTCGACTCAACCGCGAACCAGCTTGCATCAGGTGCTCCGTCACAATGAGTGCATGGTGTTGTTCACCGATTTCAAGGAAAGATCATGTCCTTCAATTCGCACAAACGAAAATTACTGGATGAAAGCGAACCACTCGCGCACCGTGGGTCCCACGGGCGCTCCTGCGCCCTGCTGGTCGCCCAAAAATTGGGATTGACGCGTGATGCGGTCATTGAGCGAGTGGCACAAAACAGCAGCGTCGATCTGCACAACCCTCAGTCATCTGCTGACCTGCTGATCGCGCTGGCGGAGTTGGAGAACATGCGTTGAGGTTGATCGTGACTTGTCTCTGGTAGCTCCGTGAGCTCGATACTTCTGTACAAAGCCCACGTCTCGATGGCGTCCTCAACCGAAGTCGTTAACCCTAGCCTTGCGTTTACTTGGCTCGGCCTTTACCAAAGAATCCGAGCCAACGATTCGGTGCGCTCATTAGCGACCGGGAGCTATCGGCTGTGGACTCAACCGGTCGAAACAGCCGACCAAGCAAAACCACATTTGACGAACGTATATACGTTCTTCTCTATTCGCCATTGGTCACGCGAGAGCATTGCGTCGCTGAACATCTTACCCCCAAGTTTCGTTTAATACAGCTCGAAACAGTTCCGAGAGCAATGGCTCAACGTCTTTACGCTCGCTACGAGTCGGCTGGATCGACTCGAGTCGATCCAGCTCCCTTGCAATAAACTGTTGGATGGGCCTGATTTGAGGTGAAAGCCCCATCTCTGGAGACTCGCGCTTGATCGCAAGCAAATCATCAATGGATTGCTGGAGCCCCGGCTCGCGCCCTATGAGACAACACAGCTTGTCGAACTCTATGGGGGCCGGCGTACCAAACTGCTCCAGCCACCTTACCGATAACAGCGGACGCAGAACGTAGAAGTATTTTTTTAGCGGCACCTGAGTGGCTTGCAGGTATCCTCTATAGTTAGTTTTAGCCATGCTGCGATAATGGTAGATACCACTTTCCACCGAATACACCTGCGGCAATAACTCCTTTGCCCTCTCGTGGAAGCTACCAGCATGCTCATAGATGATGGTCGACTGTATCCACTCAACAAACCCTGGATTGGACTTCCAAAACAACCTGAGCGCTTTTCGTAGATCCCAACCATTGATATCCATTTCGTCAACGATCGGATACTCGATGACGTCACGTTGCTCCTCAAGGCCAATTGAGAGATACCATTCCGGCTTATTTACGTAGATGAAGCGCGCATCATAGTCGCTGTTGGGAGAGGCAAATCCCCAGGCGCGGCTACCTGATTCAACAGCTAAAAGCACTTTCACATCATGCTCATCTTCAGCACGGCGTAGGCGCTCTCGGACCTCTCCTTGAACAGCTATAGAAACCATTAACCAACTCCCTATTTATGATACTTCGATTGCACGCTACTCATCGCGAGGTGAACTGTCCAGCGACCGCTTCTGGCCGAATAGCGGCAACAGTAGCGCACGACTGCTCACGCTCGTGACAAGTGGACGCAACTATATGATGACCGGAGATTGGGGTGCTGTGTCGGTGACGTGCGACGCGCTCATAGTGAAATATCATCACGATAGTCGTGTGTTTTCCCGCACCGGCCTCCAATAGCCAAGAAATGGATCCTGAGGCGAAACCAACCTCCACGTTTCATTACACGCTATACACCTCAACCATTTTTCTTCAAATCCTGTTCCCGCATAACTGTCCTGAACAGGGATCAGCTCTACCCTTCCAGCGCTCACCTGCTCAGTGATCCAAGCAACAAACCGCTTATACTCAAGTGGCGATGAAAACCCCTCTATCACTTCCCAACTACACTCATTCATCGTCGAACCATCGCTCTGTTCATTGTGAAATCTATCGGAAACAGCATCTGACTGTCTCCTCCAACCAACCACGCCCTAAAGCAAGCCGAGGGATCCAGGTTGTAGCGACAGCCAATCAGTTCCCCTTCCAAATATCTGCCCCGAACGCGTGAATCGCACACGCACCTTCACCCGCCACTACCTCATTCATGAGACAGCGCGATTACGTTACACTCGTGCCCCTAAACATCAGCCAGGGAGGCGAGCATGAGCGTTCGCGGCAAAGACCGACAAATCGATAATATCGAGCTGAATGTCAACGACATCGTCCGCAGCAAAGCCTTTTACGGCAGCGCATTCGGTTGGACATTCGTCGACTACGGCCCCACCTACACTGAATTCACCGACGGCCGCCTCACTGGCGGTTTCACGACAGGCGAGCCCGTTCGACCGGGTGGGCCTTTAATCATTTTGTACGCCGACAACCTCGCTGACACACAACGGCGGCTCGAAGCTCTGGGTGCGGTTATCACCCGCGAGATATTTTCGTTCCCTGGTGGCAGCAGGTTCCACTTCACGGATCCAGATGGCTATGAACTGGCCGTATGGACCGAGCAGCAGTAAGTATGCGTTAGCCCCTCGCAGACAAATCACTTATCTTTTTTAATGAATGCGGATGTTGTAATGAACAAGATTGCCCTGCCGTTTTTGGTCCTGTTGCTGTGCCTGCATGGTTGCGCCGAAATGCCTGCTTACTCGAATGTCGAGTCCGATGAAGTAAGCGATGAGTCCCGTTACACTGTCGTCGAAACCGAGACTTATGCGGGAAGAAGCAAACGCAGCCTCCTGGATTTGCAGCCAAACCTGAACATCATCCGGGTCAACGACAAAAAGGTCGGCGACATCCCCTTCTCCACTTACTACTACAGGAATGACTCGCCCCAGCGCGCCGTCCTCATTCCGGGCAAGTACACCCTGCAGCTGGAGTACCGGCTGCCTCAACACTTCATGTTTGCTGATCTGGAATTCGAGGGCAAACCCGGGCAAAAAATTATCGCGCGGTCACAGTACGTCGGGCTCAACCGCTTGCAGATCTGGCTGGAGGATGCAGCCACGGGTGAACCGGTCGGTCAGGCCGTGCGCTATTAGGGAGCCGATTGTCTAGCGGGTATCGGCCGCCCGCTGGCACACATGACTTCACTGATCCGTCATCGGAATCGTATAAACGAGCTTCGTCTCTCAGCTATACCGCTATCGCGCACGGGAGCAACGGAGCTCGCAGGCATGCAACTCGACAGCCACATGCCTTGAAAAAATCGCACCACTGGCGATAATGATAAGAATTATCATTCAATACATTCCAATGACCCACATTGCGCTCGCTTCCTTCAGTGCTCGGCAGACCGTTCTCCACAGTCTTTTCGGCGACCATCATGGTTGGTTGCTCCGTCGCCTGCGGGCGCGGCTGGGTTGTACTCATGATGCCGCTGACATGGCTGCCGAGGTGTTTGCTCAGGTTGTGGCTTTGTCTGAGCCGCAGTCGATACGCGAACCTCGGGCGTTGCTGACCACCATTGCCAAGCGATTGATGTACGACGGTTGGCGGCGGCGCGATCTGGAGCGTGCTTATCTGGAAGCGTTGGCGTTGCAACCACAAGCGTTTGAGCCCTCCCCTGAAGTCCGTGCGTTGGCGATTGAAGCACTGCTTGAAATCGATGCCTTGCTCGCCGGTCTTTCTGCGCGGGCTCGTACTGCATTTTTGTGCAGTCAGGTGGATGGAATGAAGTACGCCGACATTGCCGAGTTGATAGGCGTCTCGACCATTCGAGTACGTCAATACGTGGCCAAGGGGTTGAAATTGTGCTGCCAGAATCTGGTGCGCGAATGAAGCACGCGCGCTCTGCGGTCGATGAGGCTATCGAATGGACGGCCTGTATGCGATCAGGCGAAGTCATGGCCGACGAACAAAAGGCGTTCGACGCCTGGTTTACCAACCCTGCCAATGCGCAAGCCTGGGAGAAAGTGCAGGCCCATCTGGGCGCTACTTTCCCCCCGCTCCTGCGTGGCTCCGACTCCCACATGCGTCAAGTTTTACAGGCCCCTGATTTGCGGCGACGTCGCTTGCTTCGTGGGGCGCTGGTGTTCGGCGGTGTTGGCATTGGTGCAACGCTGATTGGCCGTCAGAGTGCACTGTTCCCTACGATCGGAGCCGATTTGCGGACCGCTACGGCGCAGCGGGGTGATTTCAATCTATCGGATGGCAGCACGTTGCGGCTGGATGCACGCAGTGCGGTAGATATCAATTTTACGGATAGCGAACGCAACCTGGTGCTGCGCTCCGGGAAGTTGATCATTGAGGTCAGTGACGACCCTCGGCCATTCATCGTGCAAACGTCCCACGGATTTGCACGCGGTGCTGGCGCTCGGTTCATGGTTGCGCTGCAGGGTAATTCAACCCATGTGTGGGGCCTGAGATCTAGCGTCTGCATTGGTCGCGGCAATGATCGTTGTTCGGCGCTCCAAAACGGCGAAGGTGCTCGGCTCGGCTTGAAGGGCATCACACCACTGGCGGCTCATCGTAAAGGTGAGAGCAGTTGGGAGAGTGGCAAACTCAGTGTCGATGACTGGTCGCTTGGGGAGGTGATCGAGGCCTTGCAACCCTACCGACGCGGGGTGATCCGCATCAGTCCGGCAGCGGCCCGGCTTCGTGTATCCGGTTTATTTTCTCTGGATAACAGTGAGCGCGCACTGACCTCATTGGCGCAGATTCTGCCGGTACGCATAGAGCAATACCTGGGGTTCTGGACCCAGATCGAGCTGCTCGGCTAAGTTTTTTTCATCTGCCCTATATCGCTTTTTCAGTCTCGTTGGACATAGGCATTAACCGCTAATAAAAGCGCAGCCGCCAACACGGAGTACCTATGTCCAATCGTTTCAATGCTACGCGCAGGCTGACGTCTGTGTGCTTATCTGTATTGCTGGCTCACGCGTCGACCAGCTCGGCAGATTCGGCGTCGACGCAAAGCCAATCGCTGCAACACTTCGACTTGCCGGCCGACTCCCTGGTGACAACCCTCGACCGCATCGCTCGCCAAAGCGGTCACGAAATCGTGTATGTGCCCACTCTGGCTGCCGGGCTGCGTGCTCCGGCCATCAAGGGAACCATGAATGCCGAGCAAGCGGCCCAAATGGCGATTGAAGGCAGCGGATTGTCGGTACGCACGACCTCGGATGGCACCTTGACGCTGGATGCCCTTGGCAGCATGGAGCTACCGGCACAGTCGATCATCGGCATGCAGACCCAGGCGCCCACCGTATCGGTGGGTACCAAAGTCCCGTTGCGTCTTCGAGAGGTACCGCAGACGATCAACGTGATCGGCCAGGAGCGTATTCAGAAGCAAAATCTCTACACCCTCGAAGATGCCCTGGGCAAGGTCGGTGGCGTCACGGTGCAGCGCATCGACGCCAGCCGACTGAGCTTCTTCTCGCGGGGTTTCGAAATGACCTCGTTGCAACTGGACGGGACGCCGACCACCATGGACAACAGGGTGTTCCTGTCACCCGACCTGACCATGTATGACCGCGTCGAGGTCCTCAAGGGCCCGTCTGGCAGCCTGACCGGTGCAGGCGGCCCCGGCGGCAGTATCAACCTGGTCCGCAAGCGCCCGTTGGCCGAGGCAGCCGTTTCAGCAGAAATCAGTGCCGGCTCCTGGGACGACTATCGAGGGATGGTTGACGTCACCGGCCCCTTGACCGAGAGCGGTAATGTGCGCGGGCGCCTGGTGCTCAGTGAGCACGACAAAGGTTATTACTACGACAGTGGCGGAAAGCGGGAGTCGAACCAGGTCTACGGCATTGTCGATATCGACCTGACGCCAGACACCGTCTGGACAATTGGTGCAAGCAATCAGAACACCGACATCCGTGGCGCCCAACGCTCTCTCCCGGCCTATCGCTACACCAATGCAGCCGGTGAAGCCGCGATGTCGCTGCCGGACCCATCGCGCAAGAACTTTTACGGTGAAGACTGGAACCGCGATTACTTCTGGAGTACCGCCGTCTTCACCGAGCTCGAGCATCAGTTGGGTGATGGCTGGAAGACCAAGTTGTCGCTGCGGCATGCCGATAACAATTACGATTTGACCCAGGCTTACGCACGTAATGGCGGCGGCATCGACCCGGCGGACAACCTGGTGTCGATGAACTCGATCATGTTCGATTACCGCGAGAAACAGGACGAGGCGGACGTCTATGTCGACGGCCCGTTCAACTTCCTGGGGCGTGAACATAAAGTGCTGGTGGGCGCCAACTATTCGCGCTCCGAGTTTGCTTCCAACGGCGGCTACTTTTCGAATTTTCTGGGGGACGTGGATCTCGACAACCCACAGCCCGACTTCGCCTACCCGGCTTTTCCTGATTCGGACAAGTTGCCCACCAGTGTTGCCAACACCCGTGCAAAAGCGCTCTACAGCAACCTGCGCTTGAGCCTTGCCGACCCTCTGACCCTGGTACTCGGCGGGCGCGTGACCTGGCTTGAGATGCACCGCAGCCAGCACCAACCCGAGGCCGGCTCACCGTCGGAAAAAAGCGCAGACAGCGTGTCGCAGAAGTTCACGCCGTTCTACGGGCTGATCTACGACCTCAACGAGAACTACTCGGTGTATGCCAACTATTCCGGCGTGTTCCAGCCACAGGCTGTCAGCAATCTGGACATCAACAACAACATCATCAAGCCGCTGGAAGGCAAGCAGCATGAACTGGGTATCAAGGGCGAATTCCTCGATGGCGCGTTGAACGCCTCGTTGGCAGCGTTCCAGATCGAAGAAGAGAATCGCGCGATTCCGGACATGAATGATCCGGATTCACGGGCCGTCGTTGCCAGCGGCAAGGCGCGCACACGCGGGTTCGAGGCTGAGTTGAGTGGACAGATGACACCCGACTGGTTCCTCACCGCCAACTTCACCCATACCTACAAACGCTATGACAGCCCCAACGAACAGTTGCAGACCTACCTGCCGAAAAACATGTTGCGGGTATGGAGCCTGTACAAACTGCCCGGCGAGCTCGAGAAGTGGAGTGTCCAGGGTGGCGTCAGCGTTGTCAGCGAGACCTACAACAAGCTGGATGTTCCGGGCATCGGCATGGACGGCACCAAGCTCCGCCAGGGTGGATACGCCTTGTACGATGCGGGCATTGGCTACCAGATCACGCAAAACTTCTCCGCTGATCTGCTCGCTACCAACCTGACTGACAAGAAGTACTTCCAGCGGATCAACACGTTCCAGGACGGGAATATCTTCGGTGACCCCCGTGCCGTGTCCATGACACTGCGCGCCAAGTTCTAATCACCATTGCCTGACACGCACACGGCATACCTCGGTATGCCGTTTTTTATCAGCACCACGCTGTGCGATACCTCTCCAAACCGCTCATTCGCACCCTACCCGTCGCTTGCGTCCGATCTACCCTCCAGCCTCGGGTGGCAGGCCCGAAAAACAAGGCTAGGGGCCTGACCGGGGACATCGGCAAGAATGCCCACCTGCTGCATTCCGATTTTTTCAAGCACGGATATGGACGCGGAATGGGCAGGCCGGACGACCGCATGAATCTGCGGAAGCATCAGCTCCGTGAACCCAAAATCAAGCGCACTCCTGCCCAGTTCGGTGGCGTAGCCCTTCCCCCAGGCCGCAACCGCAAACCGATAACCCAGATTCAGCCGCTCCACTTCAAGATAGTTGCGCGCATCGATGCCGCCAAAGCCTATGACGGTACCTGGCGCTTCAAGAGTGGCGATGGCCCATTGTCCATAACCGTTTTCTCGCCAGTGCTTGAGCCAATCCTCCAGCAACGATTCGGCTTGATCAATCGCGGTCAACGGGCCCGCCGGGTTGAAACGATGGGTAGCGGGGTCCCCGTAGATAGCGAACAGGCTGCCCAAGTCTTGCGCGCCGGGCCGACGTAGCAGGAGTCTCGATGTCTTTCGCTGCATGGATGCGTCAACTCCTTTGAACACGTTCATGACCGTGTTGCCGCGCATGAAAATCTCACCCACACTCGTTCCGACCAAGGGGACCGGCTCAAGGGTCTGCGGATCGGCAACCATGAGCCTTTCCAGTGTCGGATAGCACTGCTGCAATCGGCGATCGACTGGCGTAATGGTGCCGCATCATGTACAGGCAAACACAACACTTCGATGAAATCACCGAGCACGCCGCGGCACTGCCCCATTGCTCGCAGCAGTACGACAAACTAACGCCGGGTGCGTTGTAAACGCAAACGCGACTGCTGGCTGGTCCTGCGTTGCATCCGGCGACATTTGAAATAGAGACCCGATACCCATGATCAATGTTGCCGACCTGTCCCCGAGCGAACTCACCCACCTGCGGGCCTTTCAAGTGGTGGCGCAGCGCTTGAACTTCTCACAAGCCGCACAGGCGCTGGGGGTCAAGCCGTCTGCGCTGAGCCACACCATCCGTACATTGGAAGAGCGGCTGGGTGTTCAGTTATTCAACCGCACGACTCGCAGTGTCTCCCTCACGCCTGCGGGCCAGGCACTGGCAGATCGGATTGGCCCTGCCATGCAAGCCATTGGCTGCGCGCTGTTGGATGCGCGTCGTATCGCCTCCCGGCCGAGCGGCACCATCCGGCTCGTCGCGACGCGCACTGCCGCGAGGTTGCAGGTCGCCCCAGCGTTGGCGCGGCTCGCCGCCGTAGCACCGGATGTCGTGCTGGACATGACGGTCTCCGATGCGATCGGCGACTTCGTCGCAGAGGGTTTCGACGCCGCGCTCCGTCCCCACGAGGTGATCGACCAGGACATGGTCTCGGTCAGGATCGGTTCCGATCTACGGCAAATAGCCGTTGCGTCGCCGGCCTATCTGGCCGAGTTCGGCAGGCCTTCCACGCCTGAGGATCTGAGCCGGCATCGCTGTATCCAATGGCGCTGGGAGGGACGTGAGACGCCCTATGCCTGGGAGTTCGTGCGCGACGGTAGTTGGTTCGAGGTGGCGGTCGCCGGCCCGTTGATCGTCAATGATCGTGACGTCGCCATCCATGCAGCACTCGCGCATCTCGGGATCGCGTTCGCCACGGAGCTTGAGGTCGAAGAACATCTGGCGTCAGGCAGGCTGGAAGGCTTGCTGATCGAGTGGAGCGACGTCTTTCCCGGTCATCACCTGTGCTATCCCAAGCAACGTCAGATGCTTCCCGCATTGCGGGCACTGATCGACGTTCTGCGCGGCGAGCGCTGATTATCCGATTTCATTCACAACCGTAAGCGAAACGCGGGGCATTAATCACAGCCCTCTCAACACCTATATTGCTTCTCGACATCAGGCCCACACCGGGCCGATGCGAAGGAGCAACATCATGTCTAAAGTCTGGTTGATTACGGGTATCTCACGCGGTCTGGGTCATGCGCTCGCCAAAGCGGTGCTGGCTGCCGGAGACGCGGTCATTGGAACAACGCGAAACGGCGATACACCAAAGGGTCTGTCCGGTGATCTGGTGGTCATGCCTTTCGAAGCGACCGACCCGGACAGTGCACACCGGTTGGTAGCCGACGCGTTCGGCGCTCATGGGCGTGTCGACGTTCTGGTCAACAACGCTGGCTACGGTCTATTGGGGGCCATTGAAGAAACCGACGATCAAGCAGTGCGCGAGCTGTTTGAAGTCAACGTGTTTTCGCCCTTCAGGGTCATCCGGGCGGCACTTCCCCACCTGCGCGAGCAGGGACACGGCCACATCATCAATCTTTCGTCCATTGCAGGCGTCGCTCCGAGCGTGGGTGCAGGGATCTATGGCGCCACCAAGGCCGCGTTAGCCGCAATGTCCTACAGTCTGGCGGCCGAGGTTGCTCCCTTCGGTACATGGGTGTCCGTTGTTTCTCCTGGAGCATTCCGGACCGAGTTTCTCAGCAAGGAATCCATTCATAGAACCACGGGACAAGCGGCCTACCCCAAGGTCAACGACGCCGTCGCGAAATGGGCGTTGAACGACGGCATGCAACAGGGCGATCCCGCACTGGCCGCCGCTGCGATCGTGCAACTGGTCGCCGCCGATAAACCTCCGCTCGACCTCCTGCTGGGACAGGACGCACTGGATCGTGCAGAGGTGCGTGCCCACCGAATGGCGACCGACGTGCGCGATTGGCGATCCATTTCGGCCGGCACCTCGTATGTTGCGCCCGACAAGGCCTGAAGACGCAACCTCGCCACCGTGAAGCAGCAAGACCGTCCATACAGCAGAGGTAAAAATCGTGAACACAACGACCGTACCCAACCAGGATTTCAAAGGTAAAGTTGCCATCGTGACCGGCGCCGCGAGCGGGATAGGACTGGCAACAGTCAAACTGCTCCATGCGCGCGGGGCATCCATCATCGCGCAGGATATCGACCCGGCCGTTGAAGCGCTCGCGCAACCCGGCATCTTCCCAATCATCGCGGACGTGACGGAAGAAAGCGCCGCTCAAAGGGCCGTGGCAGAGGCTGTGGGGCAGTTCGGCCAACTGGACATCCTCGTCAATAACGCGGGCATCATTATCAACAAGCAGGTGGTGGATATGACGCTCGAAGACTGGGACCGTATCTTCGCCGTCAACATCCGCGGTGTGTTCCTGCACTCGCGGGAGGCGATGCGCGCGATGATCCCCAATGGCCAGGGCGCCATCGTCAATGTGGGCTCGTACGCCTGCTTTCAGACCTTTCCCAAAATCAGCGCCTACGCCGCGTCGAAGGGTGCCCTCGCCCAGTTCACCCGGTCCCTGGCGGTTGAAGCGATCGATCATGGCATCCGAGTCAACGCGGTCGGCTCCGGGGACACGATCACCAACATCCTCAATCAGCTCCACGAAAACGGTGCCGATGCGCTCGCCGAGTATGGGAGTCGTGCTCCGATCGGACGGGCCGCACGACCGGAAGAGATTGCCAAGGTGATCGCGTTCCTCGCCTCTGAGGACGCCAGTTTCATGGTCGGGTCTATCGCCATGGCCGATGGTGGCAAAAGCCTCGTGCTACCCAGCTGACAGACTTCGGGCCACGATACCTAGCCCTTGTCACCGACATCCGTAGGTTTAAGCCCCTCGACCCCAGAATCTGACTGGACGAAAACATGCCTTGCGGACGAGCCGGGTTTTCGACGGCGCCAAATCCGAACGTCGGGGGTTCGCAATGGCGCTCGAGCCATCTCGATCGGAACCCAGGTGAGCGTGATTGCGGACAATGCCACTGCAACTGCGAACGCATTCAGCCCGCCTTCGCAGGAACATTCAGAGCAAGGGGCGTGCTCAGCGTCATCAGGCGTGCACGCGATCGGGTCATCGACAGGCTGCAGGGACAGCGGCCTGCCCTCCTCGTTTACCCAGCTAACTTTGATCACGTCACTGTTCACCAAAGCGTCTCGATCGGGGAAGCTGAAATCGGCAATCTCCAGGCCACTGGCTCGAGTACCTGGCACTGATCGACCAGGTCTGCTCGGGGCGCTGGCCGCGTACTTGCGCCACTCCAAGGATTGAAGCAATGCCTCCATTTCCGGCCGATGTGACGCGTTCGTGGTGGATTCCGCTAGCACCTGTGCATTTATCGTATCGGGCTGCTGCACACGAAGCCTGGACTGAGCCTGAAACTGGGCGTGAAATTGCGCCCCCTCGGTTGTCACCCGCTGCTTGTTGTCGGCAGTCGGCAACACGGATAGGACCGACGATACGGTAGAAATGCTCGTCATAAGGGCGTCTCCTCAGATCCCGCTGAACCAGTTGTAACCCTGGTCTTCCCAATACCCGCCCGGGTTTTGGTTACTCACGACAATCTCGACCACGTGCTTGGGGTTCTTGAAGCCCAACTTGGTGGGGACTCGAATCCGCAGGGGATAACCGTACTCAGGCGGCAACGCCACTTCGCCGTAATCCAGCGCCAGCAGTGTCTGCGGGTGCAGAGCGGTCGGCATGTCCAGGCTGGAGTAATAACGATCAGCGCATTTGAACCCGACAAATTTTGCCGTGGTGTCAGCGCCGACGTGCTCCAGGAACGTTTTGAGCGGTACACCTCCCCACTGCCCGATGGCGCTCCAGCCTTCGACACAGATCAGGCGGGTGATATCGCTGCGTTGCGGCAGTTTGCGCAGGCTCTCGAGTGTCCAGGGCGCCTTGTCCCTGACCAGGCCGGAAACCGCCAGCGAGTAATTCGCCAGGTCCACTTCGGGGATGTCGTCCTGGCCATAGAATGCGTTGAACGGGAAAGGCGTGGTGATCTGTGCCCGGGTGAAGGTCGGCGCCAGTTTCTGACCGCTGAACAGCCACGCCTGAACCCGGTCGTTCCAGCGCGACATGGCCCACAGGACTTTGTCGACCTGATCACCGTCCTGCAGGTTGCAACCGGTCAGCATCGACATCGCGCCAACGGTCAAGCCTGCGCGCAGGAAATGACGGCGCTGGATACTCTCCAGCTCACGCTGTTGCGCGGGCTCCAGGCGGATGCGTTGAACAGCTCTTTGTTGGCTTCAGTCATGGGTGTTGTGTCCGCTTTCAAGGGGCCGCACGCCCCCGGTGATCATTGGCAGCAAGGTCCTGGGCACCAGCAGCACCAACGCAAGGTGGACCACGACGAATGCAGCAATCATCGCCATCGCGGCAAAATGGACGTAGCGAGCGACGTCATAGCCGCCCAGCAGCGCGACCAGCTCTTGAAGCTGAATGGGTTTCCAGATCGCCACGCCCGAGATCACGACGAGTGCGCCTGCCGCCAGCACCATCCAGTACATCAGTCGCTGCACGGCGTTATAAACGCCCTTCTCGTGCACCAGCCGAAACCGAAGAGCATCCGTCAGATCATGTTTCAGCGCAGGGAGGCCGATGGGCAGCAGCGCTCGCTTGAAATGCCGACTGAACAACCCGTACGCCACATAAATCAAAGCGTTGATGAACAACAGCCACATGAACGCGAAATGCCAGGCCAGCGCCCCGCCCAACCAGCCGCCCACGGTCACCGCCACCGGAAACCTGAACGCGAACAGTGGCGAAGCGTTATAAATGGCCCAACCGCTCATGAACATGCAGACCATACAGACGGCGTTGACCCAGTGGGTGAGCCGAACCGGCCAGGGATGAATGGTTTTGTGTCTCACGTGTTTCCCCTCAGGAATCATCCGTGAACCGCAGCGACGCCACGCGGCACCGCTGCGGCCTTTTCAGGTGATTACATCGGTGGCTGGAAGCCATCCTTGCCCACCGCAATACCGCGTGCAGTGCCATCGGCCGCCGGGAACACGACGATCCTGGTGCCTTTGACCAACTCGTCGACTTTGCCTGGCTCGACGTAGGCGATCGGGACATCATCCGGTACGACGATTTGCTTCTCGCCGCCCTTGTAGTTGACGGTCAACGTGCGACCGTCGGCCTTGGACAGTTTGCCTACCGTGCCGTTGGTCATCGTGCCGGTGCTGCCATCCGCGTTCTGCCAGCCGTAATGACCTTCGCCGCTGCCCTTGAGGCTGGCGTCAAATACAGTAACCTCCAGCGCTTTCAACGAACCGTTGGCCTGGGGGATGGCTGCCGAGCCAATGAAGCTGTCGGACTTGATCGAATCGACAGTGGCTTTCGATACCCGGTTGATACCGGTCTTGTCGGTCAGGCCGATGGTCTGCTGCGCACCGGAGCGTGTGGTGAACGTCAGTGTATTGTTGCTGACGCTTTCGACCGTGCCGCGCAGCGGCTTGATCAGCGGCATGTCCGCCGCGGTGGCGATGACGGCGGCACTGAGCATCAGCAGACCGAACGTAGTGGACAGGGCGTTTTTGAGTTGCATGGGGACGATTCCTCACGGATTGATGTGCCGCCATCCTCGACCGCAGACCAGGACCTCACGATGACCGCCGAATGACATTTTTGTCATTCGTCCGCCCTGCCCCTGAATGACAGAAATGTAACCGACTCCGCCGGCTCATCTCGGTACACTGCACAGCCGAGATAGCCCTGTCGCGGGCTGAATCCCGTCAAGAAGACACCCGAGCGCCCCTCACGATGCATATCCTGCTGATCGAAGATGACACCAAAACCGGTGAGTACCTGAAAAAGGGGCTTGGCGAGTCAGGTTACAACGTCGACTGGGCCCAGCACGGTGCCGATGGGCTGCACCTGGCCTTGCAAACAACGTACGACCTGATCGTGCTGGATGTGATGCTCCCCGGTATTGATGGGTTCCAGATCATAGAGCTGTTGCGCGCCAAACAGGACGTGCCCGTACTGTTTCTCACCGCACGAGACCAGTTGCATGACCGCATTCGCGGCCTGGAGCTGGGCGCGGATGATTACCTGGTCAAACCGTTTTCCTTTACCGAACTGCTGTTGCGCATTCGCACCATTCTGCGTCGCGGCGTGGTGCGCGAAGCCGACCATTTCCACCTCGCCGACCTGGAGCTGGACCTGGTGCGTCGCCGCGTCACCCGCCAACAGCAAGTGATCGTGCTGACCAACAAGGAGTTCGCCCTGCTGCATCTGTTTCTGCGTCGGGCCGGCGATGTGTTGTCGCGGGCACAGATCGCTTCGGAAGTCTGGGACATGAACTTCGACAGCGATACCAACGTGGTGGACGTCGCAGTCAAGCGCCTGCGCACCAAGGTCGACCATCCCTACCCGATCAAGCTGATCCACACCCTGCGCGGTATCGGCTATGTCTGCGAGGTGAGGTCATGCGGACCCGACGCCAACCATCCCTGACCCTTAGGTCGACCCTGGCATTTTCGCTGGTTGCCATGCTGGCCGTGGCCGGTGCCGGCCTCTATTTGTACCAGTCGATGAAAGCCTCGGTATTGGTCTACAGCGATCATGCGGTCATGGGTCGTCTGGAGCATTTTCGCAAGCTGTTGCATTACGAACTCGCCATCGAGAAGCTGCGCGACAGCCCGCAGATTTTCAAGAACATGCTCGACAGCGAAGACGACATTTTCGTCATAGAAGAGCCCGGGCAGGCGCCGGTGATCCGCGTCAATCCACTGAACGTCACGTTGCCGGAGCTACCGGTGATCGGCCAGGAAACGAAGCTGAGCGTCAGTGACCTGCGCAGCGGCATGACCGACACCGGAACACCCCTGCGTGCCGCGACCGTGGTCACGACGTCGGGAGGACGCGAAGTCCGCCTGACGGCCGCACACCTCATGGGCAAGGAAATGGCCATGCTCGCGGCGTTTCGTGAACGTATTTACCTGGCGGTGGCCCTGGCCTTTCTTGCGACGGCGCTGCTGGGTTACCTGGTGCTGCGTCGAGGACTGCGCCCGTTGCGAAAAATGGCCGCGCATGCGGCGGCCATAACGCCCGAGCGCCTCGACAGCCGTATGGACAGCGCCGATACGCCGGTTGAACTGCAACAACTGAGCGACGCCTACAATGCGATGCTCGATCGCCTCGCCAAGGGAGTACCAACGATTGACGCAGTTCTCCGCCGACCTTGCCCACGAGATTCGCACGCCGGTGGGCTCGCTGATGGGACATTGTCAGGTCGCCCTTCGCCAGCGCCGCAGCGAGGAGGACTATCAGGCATTGATCGCGTCGAACCTTGAAGAACTCGAACGCATCTCCCGCATCGTGGAAAGCATTCTGTTCCTTGCACGCGCCGACGAAGCGCAATCGGTGGTCGAGCCCCAACGACTGTCGCTCAATGACGAATCACAGCGCATCGCCGAGTATTTCGAAGGCTTGGCTGAAGAGCGGCAAATGACCTTTCGGATCATGGGCGATGGCAACGTGCTCGCTGACCCATTGCTGCTGCGCCGGGCATTGAGCAACCTGGTGGCGAACGCGATTCGCTACGCCGACGAAGGCACCGAAATCTCGATGCGGGTCATCGCAACAGGCGGTGCTTGCCGAATCGAAGTGGAGAATCAGGGGCCGGTGTTGAGTGACGAAACCCTGCGCAAACTCTTCGACCGCTTTTACCGCGGCGATGCCTCTCGTCACCAGCACTCCGACTCGTACGGCCTTGGTCTTGCCATCGTCGTGGCAATCATGCAACTGCATGGCGGGCGCGTGGATGTCGAGCAGCCCAGACCCGGGATTATTCGTTTTTCGCTGTCATTCCCTGATGCTTGAAACTTCGAGGGACAATCGGTCAAGTCAAAAGCCCCTTGGAGAGCTCGCAGTTAATCACAAAGCAGCCCACTGGGGGCTGCTCCATGGTCACGCAGGTGTTCAGATTTGCGACAGGCCGCCGTCGACCATCAGTTCCACGCCGTTGACGTACTTGGCGTCAGCCGAGGCCAGGAACAGCGCCGAGGAGGCGATTTCTTCAGGCTGGGCCATGTAGCCCAAGGGTGTGATCTGCTCGACGTGTTGGCGCAGGGCGGCGATGTCGCCTTCGCTCATTTTCAAGCCGTTGTCCATCAATGGCGTGCGGGTAAAGCCTGGGCTCAACACGTTCGCGCGGATCTTGCGACCCTTGAGTTCATTGGCCCAGGTGCGCGCAAAGGACCGCACCGCGGCCTTGGAGGCGTTGTAAAGGCTCAGGCCTTCCATGCCATTGCTGGAACAAATGGAGGCCGTCAGGACGATGGACGAGCCATCTTTCATCAACGGCATCAACGTCTGGACGGTAAAGAAGACGCCCTTCACATTGATGTCGAACATGTTGAAGTAAGCGGCCTCGCTGGTCTCGCCCACAGGGTTCTTTTCACAGATACCGGCGTTGGCAAACACCGCATCCAACTGATCGCCGCGGTCCTCGATCGTCGCCCTGAGCTCATCAAGATCAGCCTGGCGCGCGACATCGGAAATGACCGCAACCGCTCTATCGCCGAGCTTTTCGAGCGCTGCCTCCAGCGTGCTCGCAGAGCGGCCGGTGATGTAGACCCGTTTGGCGCCCTCGGCGATCAAACCTTGCGCAATCGCAAAACCGATCCCGGTGGATGCGCCTGTGACAACGGCCACCTGTTGAGTGAATTTACCTGACATGCATGACTCCTCGATCTTGGACATGTGGATCGTGTGAAACCACAGAAGGGTCATTGTCAGAGGTCCGGCGGTGCTGCGGGACTGCCATAAATGAACGATGAGCGTTCATTTATGTGAGGCGTCAACGGGGCTTGAATTGATTAGATTGAATCAACTCATCTGCCAACAGGACGCTCGTATGGTTTCCCAAATAGTCGTGCCCCCGGAAAGGCGGCGCTGGTTGATTTTCGTGATTCTGCTGGTGGGCGCGTTTCTGCCGCCACTGGATTTTTTCATCGTCAACGTTGCGCTCCCCTCGATCCAGACGTCGCTCGGCACGGCCTCTTCCGCCGAGCAGCTGATCATTTCTTCCTACGCAACGCTGTACGCCGTGACGCTGATCACCGGCGGCCGGCTGGGTGATCTCTATGGTCGCATGGCGATGTTTCTCCTGGGGCTTACCGGGTTTGCGTGCGCATCGCTGATGTGTGGCCTGGCGACGTCACCCTGGTTGCTGATTGCGGGACGGGCCCTGCAAGGCGTGACAGCGGCGGTCATGGCACCTCAGGCGCTCGCTTCGATCCAGGCTATTTTTCCGGAATCCGAAAAGCCATTGGCGCTCAGCCTCTACGGCGCCGTCTTTGGCCTGGCGGCGGTCGTCGGCCAGGCCTTGGGGGGAATTCTGATTTCACTCAACCTGATGGGCCTGGGATGGCGGGCGATTTTCCTGGTGAATTTGCCGATTGCGTTACTGGTCATCGTGTTCGCCATCCCGGTAGTCCGGGAGACCCGTGCCCGACACACCAGCAAGCTGGATCTGGGTGGCACGGCGCTGTCGATCCTGACGCTGGGGGCGTTGATCGTGCCACTGATCGAAGGGCGCGAAGCGGGCTGGCCGCTGTGGGCGTGGCTTTCGCTGGCGGCGGTGCCGGGGCTGGCGTGGCTGTTCTGGCGCTACGAGGCCCGCTTGCACCTGGCCGGCGGCGCACCTTTGCTCAACCCTGATGCACTGCGGGCTCCCGGCCTGGGGCGGGCGTTGCTGGTAGCCCTGACTTTTTACGCGATCGGCGTGTTTTTCCTGCTGCTGTCGATTTATCTGCAGCAGGCCCTGCAGACCAGTGCGCTGGATGCCGGTCTCGTGTTCCTGCCTTTTGGCGCGGGGTTCCTGCTCGGACCTTTGTCGGTTCAGCCGTTCAAGCGCGTATTCGGGGATTTCGTGAACCCCGTTGGCATGGGGTTCGAGATCATCGGATTCGTGCTTCTGGCCTGGCTGGTAAGTGGGACGCCGACGGCCAGCCACCCGCCTGCGCTGCCCTTGGCCGCGATCCTGTTCCTGATCGGTTTCGGGCAGGGACTTGCGTTGCCGACGTTGATGCGCATGATCACAGGCCGGGTTGCGCCCGCCTATTCCGGCATGATCGCGGGCATCACCAGCTCCACCCTGCAAATCAGCACGTCGCTGAGCGTCGCGATCATCGGCGGAATTTTCTACACCCTCGTCGGAACACACACGGACGCAGGCACCATCACCCGCGCCTTTGTCGCCTCCATCCTCTGCATCGCCGCCTGCCTGGCGGTGGGCGCAGGGCTGAGTCTCACCCTGTCGCGCCAACCCAGGACAACACGGCAGGTGTCAGCCGCGCGCCCGACCTGAGCAGGGTTATCACTCGGCGCCGATCATGCTGGACGCGAGATCCGCCATGGCGCGAAGACTGTCCATCTGCCGCATGTCCTGGTGATACCCCATCCAGATATCGCGACCTGGCGGCGGGTCCTGCGGATCGAGCAGCCGCAGCCCCGGGACCTGGTCGCCAAGGACACGCGGCAGCACCGCGACGCCCTGGCCCATCGCACACATCCGCGCCTGCACCGTGCGACTGCTACTGGTGAGCACGGTGCGGGCCAGCAGGTAACGCTGTTGCAACCACTGCACATCAGGATAATGCGCCTGGGCAATGCTCATGGTGATCAAGCCAAGTCCTTCGCCCTGCGGGGCGGGGTCTGGCAATCCAACGCCGGCATACAACCCATAGCTCAGTGTGGTCAGCTTGCGGTGAACGATGTCGGGTTCGGTGAACGGGACGATCCGAAAAGCGATGTCGGCGTCGCGGCGAGCGAGGTCAAACAGGCGATGCCCGGCGATGACCTCAGGCGCGATCAGCGGGTAACGTCGCGCCAGTTCGCCCAGCACGGGCGCCAGCACGTAACAGGCGAACCAATCAGCGGAAGAAATGCGCAACACCCCTTCGGGTTGGGCGCTCTCCCCCGCAAGCCGTCGTTCGATCGCCAGCGCACTCTGCTCCATCTCTTGCGCCAGGCTGAGTATCTTCTCGCCGCTCTCGGTCAATACCAGCCCTTGGGTGGTCCGCAGGAATATGGGCTGGCCACTGGACTGTTCAAGCACCTGCAAGCGCCGCCCCACGGTCGGATGGCTGACACCCAACAGCTTGGCGGCAGCGCCGAGCGAGCCGCTGCGGGCAACCGCCAGAAAAACCCGCATATCACTCCAGTCCATGCCTCACCCCGTACAAAAATGAACGACGAGAGTGCAACAATGGCACTGCCGTAGCAATCCCGTGCCTCACATACTTGGCCCCATGACGTACAGCCAAAACGCGACGGGGTGCTCAAGATGAATATCGGTTTTATCGGCGTGGGAAGCATGGGCAGAGCGATCATTCCCTTGCTCATCCGCGCAGGCCATCAAGTGTCGGCGTGGAATCGCAGCAGCGCTGTGCTGGCGGATCTGGAAGGCGTGCGCACGCTCCCATCCCCCGCTGCGGCGTTTGGGCAAGAGGTGGTCATCAGCATGCTCGCCGACGATACCGCCGTCAGGGAAGTGCTGCTGGCGGGTGCAGTGCTGGAACGTGCCGATGCCTCATGCGTTCACGTCGTCATGGCGACGCTGTCGCCCGTACTCATGGAGGAGCTGCAAGCGGTGCATCAGGCGCTCGGCATTGCCCTGGTGGCTGCGCCGGTTTTCGGTGTCCCGGCCGTGGCCGCGCAAGGCGCCTTGACTATCCTGGCTGCGGGGTCCGAGGTCGCCCTCGCGAAGGTCCAGCCGCTGTTCGACATCCTCGGGAAAATGACCTGGCTCCTGGGCGATGAACCTGTCCAGGCGTGCATCGCGAAAATCGCCGGCAACATGATGATTACCCAAGCCATCCAGTCCCTGGGCGAAGCGAACGCCCTCGTCCAGCGTTATGGACTGAGTCCCGTGGCATTCATCGAACTCATGACCCAAACCCTGTTCGCCTGCCCCAGCTATCAACGCTATGGACAGAACATCATCACCAACCGTTTTGAACCCGGTTTCAAGCTGTCCCTGGGGCTCAAGGACATCAACCTGGCCATCGATGCGGCCCATGACAAGGGCCTGGAACTGCCCGCCGCCGATGTCGTACGAGCAAAGATGAGGGCGGCAGTCGCCCAAGGGGCCGGGAACAGGGACTGGTCGATCTTTGCCGCTGAAGATCAACGGCGTCCCACGTTCTAACGCGCCATGCCCCCAACGGAGGACACCCATGGAAACGCCCGACCTTGCCCAGCAACTCACAGCCTTGCGCCACAGCATCGACAATATCGACGCCGCCCTGATTCACATGCTTGCCGAGCGCTTTCGCTGTACGGATCAGGTCGGCTTGCTCAAGGCCCGCTATCAATTACCCCCGTCGACAAGGACAGGGAACAGCATCAATACGCGCGACTGACAGCACTTGCCAACGAAGCGAGTCTCGACCCGGCCTTCGTCGAGAAGCTGATGCACTTCGTCATCAGTGAAGTCGTCCAGCGCCACCAGACAACCGCCGCCCGACAGGATTTCTGGGCATGAGCACGCGGTTGAAGCAGCCTACCAACACTAAAAAGGGAGCCCCCATGAAATGGCCCACGATTGATCAAGTCCGAGACTTTGTCGCTTTGCCCACGGGCTATGCCTGGGACTACATCAAGCGCGAGGAGATCGATGTCGCGATCGAATTTTTCCGCACCTGGTTTCCCTCTATCTCGGTCGGTTTGGGAAGCGCGTTCATGAGCCGACGATTCTATGAGGAACACGTGGTACTGCAGGACGACGCCAATCGCAGCATTCTTGCGGCAGTCGTTCGCCATCACCATGAAATTGTCGCCATCGCCACGTGGGAGAAGGTTGACGGCGCCGATGTGATCTCTGGCCGCGTCGGCGCAGTAGCCAAACCCCATCGACAGTCGAACCTGGCGGTAGCCGCTCAAGAACTTGGCGAGAAAATGGGGAGATGGATGGGCGCAGGCCTGATCTACGGCATGGCGACGACCCGCACGCCCTATATGCAACGCGCCCTGGAACAGGCGGGGTACAGAGCCGTAGGGATCATGCCCGGCCTTGATCGCGAGGAAACGGAGCCCGGTGTGGTGCGCAGGGTTTACGAAGTCATCTACGCCAAACAACTCGCCCCGGACGCGGATTTTCTGATCCCCGCGCAGCAGCATTTCACCCCTGCGGTTGCACGGCTGTACGCGGAAATTTTTAGAAGCGATGCCCGGATGTCGATGGCGGATTGAGAACGACGCCCAGGCAGCTCCAGCCTTCGGCAATCCAGAGGAAATGGTATCCTTGGCGATTACCCAACCACCTCCCGAAACCCGCCATGCTCAAGCCTCTCCATTCCCCTGCGGTAAAGTCATACGAGCTCAATCTCGACGGCAGCGATTTTGTAGTGGGCGATATCCACGGCTATTTCAATCTGCTGACGTCACTGCTGGAACAAGCAGAATTTGACCAGACAAAAGATCGGCTGTTTTCGGTAGGCGATCTGATTGACCGCGGGCCTTACTCGGACGAAGTCATCGTGTGGCTGAAACAACCGTGGTTCCACGCGGTTCGGGGGAATCATGAGCAGATGATCGTCGAATGCTCCATAGGGGTTGGGGACGTCCCAAGGCACATCCGCAACGGAGGGGCCTGGTTCCATGAGGCACCCTCCGCTTCTCGGCAAGGCATATTCGACGTCTTGAATGACCTTCCCATCATGCTGGAAATCGAACGGCCGGATCGCGGCAAAGTTGGGATCGTGCATGCTGAAGTGCCAACGCTTCTGCCTTCAGACGGCTGGCCACAAGCCAAAGCCTATCTAGCCGGGCACGTCGGCGAGGAACTGCAACAGCAGGCGCTCAAGTGTGCGCTGTACTCAAGGAACAAGATCGAAAACCGCGATCACTCCATCGTGGAAGGAATTGACACTGTTTATGTCGGCCACTCGACGGTCACCGATGTCACGAACCTGGGCAACGTCGTGTTCACCGACACAGGCTGTTCATTCGGCGATGGGGCGCTGAGCCTCATCAACATCAATACCGGGGCTGTGTTCCTAACGGCCATGACTGCGCAATGAGGCAGATTGACGGGTTAGTGCATTGCCATCCTTAGGCAAGGCAGATGGGCTCTCTCGAACCTCACCGACCATTCGCACCCATCATTGATCCAAGCCGGTGCTAGGCTTTCCTCGACAACCGAGGATCCTCAATGCCAAATTCCGACCTACTGCCATCCCTGCTTTTCAAGATCAACGAGAACCAGCTCGCTCTGGAAAGCGCCATCATGGAGCTTGCAAACTGGGCCGAACAAACCGGGGCCACCGAGATCGCCGACACCGTGCATGTGGCCCTGGACGTGATCGACAAGAATGAAGAGTTCATCAAGCTGACGCTCGCGGTGCTGATGGCGCCGGAATGATTTGGCCTTGCCAGCGAAAAGCAATCCCCCTATCGCCGCAGTGAGGGCGAGAACAGGCGCTGGTATCCTCGCCCGCACGTTCGCCAGCCATTAAGGGATGGAGGCGAAAATAGAAACCCCGAAGCCGCGAACCTTCGGGGTTTTGCTTTACGCGATACCTGCCGCGCTACAGCCAATGGCCTACTAAACGCCATCATCCGTTCGTCATTTCTTCCGATCACGGTCCTCTCTCCCCCAGTCACAACCTACGCAACACGGTTGGAAGGCAATCGTGCCAGGCCAATGATTTTTACCAGCTCGGAGAAGGAACATGGGCGTAAACATCAGTAATCTAACGATCGCGACACCGGTAGCCGTATCCGCAACCAACCCGGTTGCACTTGAGCTCAATGGTGCTCAGGCCATTGCTCAGTTTCCCAGTGTGGTGACGGTCCTGCCGGACGGGTCACTGCAACTTTCGGCGCCCACCCGGGGCGCGTCCAGCAAGAGCACACGCCGCACGCGGTGTGAATGGAAGGAATCGGTGTACTGGTCGCTGTCCAGCGCACCCACCCATATCAACTATCAGGAGATGACGGTCACCAAGGTCAACTCCGCTCAGAAGGTCGTCATATCGCAGATGCATGTGAAGGGTGATGACAGCCCGGCGATCAAGGTGTTCTGGCAGAAGGGGAATATCACGATGGGATTTCGTCAGAGTTTCGACCAGACGACGCCGGTCAATTCGACGGTGCTGAAGGGTGTGCCTCTCGGGGGTAAATTTCAGGTCATCATCAAGGTGGCTTCTGCCGGAATCGCGCGGGTCACGGTCGACTACAACAATAACGTCGGGACGTCTGGCGACCTGCAGCTCGACCCTTCCTGGAACTCACGGGTGTTCAGTTTCCACGGTGGGGTCTACAACCAGGTTGATTACACTGACGCTACGCCGCCAGAGGATGGCTCGATCTGCATCATCAGTGACTTGCTGATCACCCACGCCTGACAGGCTGACAGCCGGGAAAGACCGGCACCCGATCTTCCCTTCCAAGAAATAAGCCCGCCCTGACCAGTTGCGGCCACTCAGCATTTCTCTGAAACAGCTGGCGGGGCGGACGTAGGGATCTTATGCGAGCGAGGAAATTTCGTACATCAGCAATTCCCTGATACCCAACTGCAAACCAAAACCTTACAACGGTCCCGCCGCCTTCGGCTCGAGAATCTCTTCGAGAAAGTCAATGAACACATTGATCCGGCTAGACCCTCGGTGATTGGGCAAATACAACGCGTTGATGCAACTGCTCGCGCTGCCGGGGTTGACCTCGTACTGCTCCAACAACCGCACCAGGCGACCGGCGACCACGTCCTCGCGTACCAGCCAATCCGCCAGCAACGTGACCCCGCCACCGGCGATGGCCGCTTCGCGAAGAATGTCGGCATTGTTGCTTTGCAGGCGACCCTGCACATTGAGCTGGATGGCTTCCTCATCACCCTGGAACGTCCAGTGCTGGTGTGAGCCGCCGTAGTCGAAGCGCAGGCATTGATGTTCGAGCAGGTCTCGCGGATGGCAGGGTGTGGTGTGTCCTTTCAGGTAATCCGGGCTGGCCACCACCCATCGCTGGAACGCCCCAACGCGCTTGCTGACAATGTCTTCACTGACCACCGTGGAGCCAAGGCGCACCGAGACATCAATCTGTTCGCTCAGCAGGTCGCCCACCTGATCGCTCAGCGACACGCTGATCTCCAACCCCGGGTGACGGTCGAGCAAGCGCCCGAGGTGCGGTGCGATGATGCGCCGGCCGAACTCGACCGGGACGCTGATACGCAACCTTCCCTGCGCATCGCTGCCCCGGTCGGCGACCACGGCGTCGGCTTCGTCAATGGCATCGAGGATGGCCACCGCCTTCTCGAAATAGGCCTGCCCGGCTACGGTCACGCTGGTGTTGCGCGTGGTGCGGTTGAGCAGGCTGGCGCCGAGTTCGTGCTCCAGCCCCGCCACCTGGCGTGTGACCGAAGAGGTCGAGATACCGAGCTTGCGCGCCGCCGAGGAATAACCACCGCAACGTACGGTTTCAACAAACATCTTCAGTGCCAGCAACTTGTCCATCAGCAGGGTCCGGTCGAAAGGGAGCGACGCTGATTGTGCATCACCGTTCGCCCGCCGTCTTGTACGACCGTGCTTGAGTGCCTCAGGCATTCGCCTTGCGCCCCAGGAACATCACCAGCGCCAACAGCGGCAGCGATGCCACGGCCAGCGCAGACAGCTGCCAGCCGAAATGTTCATAAAGCGGGCTGGCCACCAGCGAACCCAGGGCACCGCCGACGAAGATGCTGGTCATGTAGACCGCGTTCAAACGGGCCCGGCTGTGGGGGTCGATGGCGTACACCTCGCGCTGACCGAGCACCATGCTCAGTTGCACGGCGAAGTCCAGCAGCACCGCACACACCACCAGCCACAGGTAGCCGCTACCGGGCAACGCACCCATCATCAACGCGGCCGGCGCCAGCAACAAGGCAACCAGCGTGCCGCGACGACCATGGCCTGCATCGGCCAAGCGGCCGGCAATCGGCGCCGCAATCGCACCCACCGCGCCTACCAACGCAAAGATCGCCACTTGCGACTGGCTGAAGCCGTGGTGACGGATCAATTCGATGGGCGCCAGGGTCCAGAACAGGCTGAAGCTGGCGAACAACAGGCCCTGATACAGCGAGCGTTGACGCAGGATCGAATGACGACGCACCAGCGCAAACACCGAGCCGATCAAGGCGGGGTAAGTCGCCTGATGGGTCGGCATACGGCGCGGCAGTACCAGCGCAGTGATCAGCGCAATAACCGTCATCAAGCCCGCAGCGCTGAAAAACACCCCACGCCAGCCGAACGCTTCCACCAGCAGGCTCGACAGCGGACGCGACAACAGAATGCCCAGCAACAGGCCGCTCATGATGTTGCCCACCACCCGGCCACGGGTGGCTTCCGGCGCCAGGTGCGCGGCCAGCGGCACGAGGATCTGCACCGCCACGGAGGTGAGGCCGATCAGCAGGGAAAACACCAGGAACATCGACGGCGAATGGGTCAGCCCGGCGCACAGCAGCGTCACGCTCGCCGCGAGCGTAAAACCCACCACCAGGCGGCGGTTTTCCATCAGGTCGGCCAGCGGTACCAGCAGCAACAGGCCCAGTGCGTAGCCAAATTGCGTGAGGGAAACGATCAGGCTGGCGTTGGCGCTGGACAAGCCGATTTGGGGCGCAATCAACTCGACAATGGGTTGTGCGTAGTAAAGGTTGGCCACGACCGCGCCACAGCAAAACGCCAGGAACGCGACCATCAGGCCGGAGAGCGAAGCAGGCTGTTCGACCTTGACCGCTGCTGCAGGGTTGCCCGTAAGCATGATGAAACCTCAATGAGTGGGGAAAGTGGTTGCAAGGCTACGGGGCCTGCCCGACACCGAGAATCCGTCTCCCGGGCAACGCAGTGATGCGCCATCCGCAACGACTCTGGCGTTGCGGATGGCGCAACGGGCTATTGCGCAAGCTGCCAATTCTCCGGCATCGCTGCGTCCTCTACCTTGGGGGCACCTGGCGCAGGCCTTCGACCGGCGCCCTTCCCTGGCGGCTCTAGGAACTGATCATGATGGCTTCATCCACCGTTGTTCCCACGCGTTGCAAATGCCCATGAATGCCCGATTCCTCGCATCCAGGCGCTTGTGGGTCGGCATCGCGGCCCTTGCCTGCATCGGAGCGTCTGTCGCTGCCATGTTGATGTGGCGCCCCGCTATAGCCCCCATCGAACGCCCTCAAACGTTCGACTCCCTGCAAGTTCAGCGCGGCGCCCAGGTAGTCGAGGCCGGCGATTGCGCGGTGTGCCATACCCGTCCGGGTGGCCAGTATCTGGCAGGCGGATTGCCGCTGGTGACACCCTTCGGCACGCTCTACAGCACCAACATCACCCCCGATCCGCAGACCGGCATTGGTGCCTGGTCATTGCCGGCATTCGAACGGGCGATGCGTGAAGGTATCGCTCGCGATGGCCATTTCCTGTACCCCGCGTTCCCTTATGTTCACTACCGGCGCATGAGCGAGGGCGACATCGCCGACGCCTATGCCTACCTGATGAGCGGCCCGGCCGTGGATTCGCCCGCGTTGGCGAACCACATGAACTTCCCGATGAACATTCGCCCGCTGGTGTCGTTCTGGAACCTGCTGTTTCTTCATGGCCAGCCCTTGAAGGCGGCGACCGAGCAATCCGCGTCGTGGAATCGCGGACGCTATCTGGTCGACGGCCCCGGCCACTGCGCTGGCTGCCATTCACCGCTGAACCTGATCGGGGCGGAGAAATCCGGTGAATACCTCGCGGGCGGCAGCGTTGATGGCTGGGAAGCGCCTTCGCTGCTGGGCATGGCCCGTCGCGCCAACCCATGGCGCCAGGATCAGTTGGTGCGCTACCTGCGCGCGGAAGTGGTCGAGGGACACGGCACTGCCGCGGGGCCGATGCGTCCCGTCAGCCTGAGCATTGCGCGCTTGCCGATCAGTGATGCCCAGGCGATTGCCGACTACCTGTTGAGCCTGCCAGGCGAGTCCTCGGTCAGCGAAGTTCATCCAGATCGGGCTAGTACGGGAACCAGCGACTTGCACAGTGGCGCCTTGCTGTTCGCCAGCGCCTGCGCGGGCTGCCATGCCTCGGCGGCGCCCATGCGGATGATTGACGGGCGGCCGGCGCTGGCGCACACCAGCGCATTGCAAAGTTCGAGCGCCCGCAACTTCATGAAAACCGTGCTCGAAGGCATCCCTGCGAACCCAGGCGAACCCGGCCCCGTGATGCCGCCCTTCGCGGCCAGCCTGAACAATGACCAGCTCATCGCCCTGGCGGCGTACCTGCGCCAGCAAGCCCAGCCCGATAAGCCATGGACCGACCTTACTTCCACCCTTGAAGCGATACGTCAGGAGGCGAAATGACTCAAGTCACGCTCAACGTCAACGGTTCCGCCCAGGCATTGGAGCTGGAGCCGGACATGCCGCTGCTCTATGCGCTGCGCAATCACATGGGGCTCAACGGCGCCAAATACGGCTGCGGCCTGGGCCAGTGTGGCGCCTGCACCGTCATCGTCGATGACCAGCCGGTGTTTTCCTGCGTGACACCTTGCGCCGGCCTTGAAGGCAAAGAGGTGCGCACCGTTGAAAGCCTGGGTTCTGCCGAGCAACCGGGCCCGCTGCAACAGGCCTTTATCGACAAGCAGGCGGCGCAATGCGGTTACTGCATCGCCGGCATGCTGATGCGCGCACAGGCATTGCTGGAACACAACCCACAACCGGACGAGCAGACCATTCGCGAGCACATGTCGGTGAACCTGTGCCGTTGCGGCACCCACCTGCGCATCATCGAGGCGATCGGCCTGGTCGCCGCGCAAAACAGGAGCGCAGCATGACCCAGGCCAACGCACACAACCCCAGTCGCCGAGCCTTCCTGCGCGGCGGCGCCTTGCTGATGGCATTTACCCTGATGCCCGCCGCGCGCCGTGCCTGGGCAGATACCGAAGTCGATACCCTGGGCACGGTGGTGTTGGCGCCGGACTTGCCCGGCAGCCTGCGCACCAACCCCTACCTCGATGCGTGGATTCGCATCGGTCATGACGGCATCACCGTCTACACCGGCAAGGTCGAATTGGGCACGGGCGTTAAAACCGCGTTGCTGCAAATTGCCGCTGAACGCCTGGAAGTGGCGCCGACCGCCATCACCCTGCTGACCGCCGACACCGCGCTGACCCCCAACGAGGGCTACACCGCCGGCAGCCACAGCATTTTCGACAGTGGCACCGCGTTGTTCAACGCGGCGGCGCAAGTCCGTGAGTTGCTGATGGATTCGGCCGGTCGCAGCTGGGGCGTCGCCGCAGCGTTGCTGACCACGGCCGATGGGGTCATACACGGCCCCAGCGGGCTGCGGATGACGTACGCCGACGCCGTCAGGAACGTCGATCTGCACCTTTACGCCAAATCCGAATCGCCCAGCATGCCGCCCGCAACCTTCAAGTTGATCGGTCATTCGCTGCAACGCCTGGACATTCCGGCCAAGGTCAGCGGTGGCCCTGCCTTCGTTCAGGACATCCGTCTGCCCGGCATGCTGCACGCCCGGGTCATTCGCCCGCCGCGCCCAGGCTCCACACTGCTGGCCTTCGATGCCGGCTCGATCAAGGCCTTGCCCGGTGTTGTCGAGGTGATGCGCGACGGCAATTACCTGGCCGTGGTGGCCCGTGACGAATGGCAAGCGATCAAGGCGATGCGCAGCGGTTATGAATCGGCACGCTGGAGCGGCGGGCAGGTAATCCCCGAGGCCCGCGACATTCACACCTTGCTCGAACACCTGCCGTCGCGCCGTTACCCAATCAGCCATGAGGGCACGCCCCAGGCTGTCACGGACGGCGCATACCAAGCCCGAGTGACCAAGCAGTACCTGATGCACGGCTCCATCGGCCCTTCCTGCGCCGTGGCCTGGTTCAAGGACGGCACGTTGACGGTCTGGACCCACACCCAAGGCGTCTATCCCCTGCGCGCGGGCATTGCGGAAATGGTCCGGCTCCCACCTGAGCGCGTGCGCTGCATCCACGCCGAAGGCTCCGGTTGCTACGGCCACAATGGCGCCGACGATGCTGCGGCCGACGCCGCGCTGATTGCCATGCGAATGCCGGGCACGCCGGTGCGGGTGCAATGGATGCGCGAGCAGGAAAATCTCTGGGAGCCCTACAGCTCGGCGATGATCGGCGAAGTGCGGGCTAATCTCGATGCGCAGGGTCGCTTGCAGGACTGGAACTACGAACTGTGGACCACGCCGCACAACGAACGCATCGTCAATGCGGGCCGCTTGTTGCCGGCGCGATTGCTGGCGCGCCCCTTCACCTCGGCCCCGTCGATCCCCATCGCCCAGCCCGAAGGTGACGGCGATCGCAACGCCGTGCCGCTGTACACATTGGCCTCCACCCGCATCGATATGAACTTCGTCACCGAGATGCCCTTTCGCACCTCGGCGATGCGCTCGCTGGGTGCACATATCAACATTTTCGCCATCGAGGCCTGCATGGATGAATTGGCCAACAAGGCTGGAATCGATCCGGTCGCTTTGCGCCTGAATCATCTGGCGGACCCGCGGGCACGGGCGGTAGTGGAACGGGTGCGCGACGCCATCGGCTGGCCGCACAAGCGCAATGAACCGGGTGCCGGTATCGGTTTCGCGTTCGCCCGCTACAAAAACATCATGGGCTATTGCGCGCTTGCGGTGCGCTTGCACGTGCATCCGCAGACCGGCGACATCCAGATCGATCAGGTGGTGACGGCGGTCGACGTCGGCCAAATCGTCAACCCCGACGGCCTGCGCAACCAGGTAGAAGGCGGGATACTCCAATCCGCCAGTTGGACGCTGTACGAAAAAGTGGCCTATGACGCCGGGGGTATCCGCAGTTACGACTGGAGCGGTTACCCGATCCTGCGATTTTCCCAGGTGCCGAAAAAAGTCGACGTGCACCTGCTCGATCAGCCCGGCCAACCTTTTCTGGGCGCCGCCGAAATCGTGCAGGGGCCGATGGCTGCCGCGATCGGCAATGCCGTGGCGAATGCGACCGGACGGCGCTGGCTGAACTTGCCACTGACCCGCTCCGGCCAACCCGCCTGACCTGCCCCGGCAGACTCGGCCTGCTTCAATCGCACTGTTAGAAAAATTGAATTAGCGGGTTGTCCGTCCGGTCAAGAATTATGCACGCAGGAAATCTGACGAGGTAATAGCCATGACTATCGAAGCAGAGACACTCGTACAACTGACCGAAGCCTTGCAGGAACGCGGCATGACACTGGTCGCCGATGTCGTGTTCATTCGGGCACCGTATCGGCATGATCATCGTTGGATTTGCAGGGTGGCGTGACCCCTAGGCAGGGCCTTCAGATCAACAGGTCCTCGTGGAACGCACCGTAAGGCAGATCCGGGTGGGCAAGCTGGATCTCCAGAATCCACAGGCCTGTATTGGGGCATTCGGCGAAATCCCCCAGGTCACCACCGCGATAGATCGCATGGGGGAAATCGCTGACGCGGTGGCCCTTGATGTCTAGGTTGAGCTTCCAGCCCATGCTCTGCGCCTGGGCCCGAGCGAAGTCGTAAAGCGCCACGCCGCACACCCGCTCGCTGCGCCAGAAGCTCTCGACCTGATCAAACAGCGTTTTCGCAGCGCCAGCACAGGCGCGCATCTGCGGGTCGGCCCCGGTGGTGAACGTCGTCCCGGCGTCACCTTCGTGGCCTTGCCAGACCACGCCCATGTCGATGAAGAAAATATCGTCGTCACCCAGCACCGGATCGCCGTCGGAGCGCTGTTTGAAAGTCTTGAGCGTATTGGCACCGAAGCGGATCAACAGCGGGTGCCAGATGCGGTCCATGCCCAGTTCCGCCAGCACACGCTTGCCCTGTGCCACGGCTTCGGACTCGATCATGCCGGGCGTGATGACCCGGGCGATTTCATTGATGGCCTGCCAGGTCCTTTGTTGCGCATAGCGCATCGATTCCAGCGAGTAGTGCTCTCCCACCGCTTCTCTGGAGTGAGCCGCTGTTGTCATGAGTGATTCCTTTCGCAAGAAGCGCCGGCTAGCGCTATATAGTTTTATATATTGCGATATTCATTGGCATAGGTTCAACCTCCCCCTGCCTCCCTGCCGGCGGGTGGGGAGGATGACTGCGCTGCCAGCCGCCTGACCTCGCCCTGCACAAAATCCGTGAACAGCTTGACCCTGATCGGCGTGTTGGTACCAAACGCGTGCACCGCATGCAGCTCCAGCGACGGCAGCGCCTGCTCCGGCAGCAGTTGCACCAGCCGCCCTTCCTCGAGATCCTGCTGGACGATGCAGCGCATCAAGTACGCCACGCCCATTCCATCGAGCGCTGCCGTGCGCAAGCCAAAGCCCGAATCCAGGCCGATTCGCCCCTTGGGCAGCAGCGTTTCGCCGCTGGCGAAGACGATGGGCAGTGTCCGTCCGTTCAATTGATAACGCACGAAAGGCAGGTTGCGCAGATCATCGATCGCGCGGGGATTACCTCGCTCGCGCAGGAAGTCGGGAGACGCGACCAACGCCATGTTCAAGTGCGCCAGCGTGCGCGCCCGCAGATTGCTGTCGCCAAGCGATCCCACCCGGAAAATCACGTCGTAGCCTTCACTGATCAGGTCGACGTGGTGGTCCAGCAGGTTGAGGTCGACATCCACCTGCGGATGATCCACCAGAAACGCCTCGCCAATCCTGGGCAGCAACAAGCGCCCCAACTCGCTGGGCATGCTCACGCGCAGATGGCCGCGCACGTTTCCGGTGGGCCGAATCGCATCCTCGGAGTCCTCCAGCGCACGCAGCAATGGCGCCACGCGCTCGAAAAACAGATGGCCGTCGGGGGTCAGGCTGAGGGTTCGGGTCGAGCGCCGGAACAGGGTGACGTTGAGCTTTTTCTCCAGCCGCGCGATGCCTTTGGAGATCGCCGAAGGCGTGGTGCCAGCGATGCGCGCCGCGGCACTGAAAGACCCCGCCTCCACCACCTGGACAAAGGCGATGAGGCTGCTCGACTGGCTCAACAGGCTGGACATCTTGTGACTCCGAAGCACAACTGATGTGCCTTGTTCAGGACTGGTTGCAGAAAACCCGCGCCGGATAATACGCCGAAACAACCATGATCGGAGTCAGCGTATGAAGCGCCTCGAAGGCAAAGTAGCAGTCATCACCGGGGGCAACAGCGGGATCGGCCTGGCATCCGCCTGCCTCTTCGCACAGGAAGGCGCCCAGGTGATCATCACCGGTCGGCGCAAGGCGGTTCTGGAGCAGGCCATTGAAACCATCGGCCACGGCGCCATTGCCATCGAGGGCGATGTGGCCAGCCTGGAACATCATGACAGCGTAGCCGCCGAGGTCAGGCAACGCTTTGGTGGGCTGGACATCTACATGGCCAACGCCGGAGTCATCACCTTGCAGGCGTCCGATCAGGTTTCGCCGGACGTCTATGACGCCCAGTTCAACATCAATACGCGCGGCGTGTTCTTTGGCGTCCAGTCGATCACACCGGTGCTGCATGACGGGGCCAGCATTATCCTGACCAGTTCACTGGCTGCCACCAAAGTGTTGGAGAATCATGCGGTGTACGCCGGCAGCAAAGCCGCCATCGCTGCCTTCGCCCGCAGCTGGGCGCTGGAACTGCGCGCACGGCGCATCCGCGTCAACGTGCTCAGCCCAGGCCCGGTCGATACGGCGATCATTGGCAAATTGGGTGTGTCAGACGAGCAGCGCCCGGACTTCCTGAAAATGCTCGGTGACATGATCCCGGCCGGGCGCCTGGGTGAAGCTGAAGAACTGGCGCGCGCGGCGCTTTACCTCGCATCGCCAGAAAGCGCGTACGTTAACGGCATCGAACTGTTGGTTGATGGCGGGATGTCGCTGACGTGAGCTGAAGACACCCGTCAGCGGGGCTCTGGATGCTCGCTGGACACCGAATTGGTGGCGTCGACGTCCGACATGTCTTCTTCGAGCGGCGCTTCGTCATCCGGTGGCAGCGGCACCTCGGACTCGTCTTTGCTGGGATTGTGCCCGGTTTCGTTATCCGTGGTGCGGGTCACATCCTGCTGCGACCGGTTGCCGGGTGCATTCTCGTCAATGTCCATGTTCGCTCTCCGTTCAGGTGCGCGGGACCTCCGCGCTTAAACGTGAGAGACGGCCCTCCATGGCAAGTGCCCGGCAATGGACGAACGGTTAGTGCACTTTGCCTGTCGTCTGTCGCGCCCGGCTCTGACAGAATCGACGACACACTCCGCCGACAAGTCTTGCCCCATGTCCTTACGCGCGCTTCGTACCCTGCTGGCCATCGCTCAACACGGCTCGTTCGTCCAGGCGGCGCAGAGCGTGCACCTCACACAGTCGGCCGTGAGCCTGCACATCAAGTCACTGGAAGAAACGTTCAACACCTCGCTCTTCGACCGCTCGCGCCGCCTGCCGGTCCTGACCGACGCCGGCCATGTGGCGGTGGAGCGCGCCCGGGAAATCATCGCGCTCTACGACAGCATCGCGACGGAAATCGGCGGCGATAATGAATTGCGTGGCCGGTTGAAATTGGGCGTCATCCCCACGGCATTGACCAGCATCCTGCCCCAGGCGCTGGCCGCCCTGGGTGCCGAGCATCCTCATCTGCGCATTACCGTGGCCTCCGGCATGTCCGCGGAACTCGCGACCCGGCTTGAGGCTGGCGATATCGACGTGGCCATCACCACCGAACCGGTGAAACCTCACCCCTACGGTCTGGTGAGTACCACCCTGTATGAAGAAGGGTTCTGGATCATTGCCCCTTCTACATTGTCGGGACTTCACACCCGGCAGTTGCTGGAGCAGCAGCCGTTCATTCGTTTTGATCGTCGTGCCTGGGCGGGGCGCACCATTGAACGAGAACTGCGGCGCATGCGTCTGCGCGTGCAGACCACGATGGAGCTGGACAGCCAGGAAGCGATTATCCAGATGGTGACCCAGGGGCTGGGCGTAGCCGTGGTGCCCCTTTCAAGTCGCAACCTCGAACAACTCAGACACCTTGAAATCCAGGCCTTTGGTTCACCTCAGCGTACGCGTCGCGTGGTGCTGCTCGAACGTGAGGACCGACCCCGCGCCCGGCTGGCTGTGGCACTGGCAAAAGTGATTCAGCAGCAGACCGTGAGCTGACCACCCATGAGAAATACTTGTTGATCGATGGATTTTTAATCGATTTTATTTCTGGCTCTGGCTTCTTATCGTGTACCTGTCCAAATGCCAACGGCAGGTCCCATGTACGCTCGCAACCGCTCTCCTCGCCTGATCGAACCCTCGCCACTGACTGAACAGGCGCGCTCATGATCAGCGAATTGTTGTGGGCGCTGGTGCCCATCGCTGTTCTGATCGGCTTCGGCGCCTGGCTCAAGCACAGCCAGTTCCTGGCAGATACCTTCTGGGCTCAGGCCGAACGCCTCGGTTATTACGTGCTGCTGCCCGCACTGTTTGTGCACGGCCTTGCGACCGCGAAACTGAACGACGTGCCGGTCCAGGGCATGATCACGGCGCTGGTGTTTTCGACGCTGACCGTGGCCGCGCTGCTGGTTGGCGCACGGCGTTTTCTTGGAGCCAACGATCCGGCGTTTACGTCCGTTTTCCAGGGCGGTGTGCGCTTCAACAACTACGTGGGTGTTTCGGCGGTCGCCGGCTTGTTCGGCGCCCAGGGCATTGCACTGGCAGCGGTAGCCAATGCGGCCATCGTGCCAACGGTGAATATTCTGTGCGTATTGGTGTTCGCCCGATACGGTGCAGGCGGTCGAATGTCCGCAGCCAAGGTGTTGAGGCAAGTGGCGCTCAACCCGCTGGTGCTGGCCTGCATCGGCGGAATATCGCTTCAGGCACTTGGACTGGGCCTGCCCGCCGGGATAGAACCGGCCATGAAGGCATTGGGCATGGCCTCATTGCCGCTGGGTTTGCTCTGCGTTGGCGCGGCCCTGGAACCGGGTTCCGTGCGCAGTTGGGTGCGACCGGTGGCCTACTCGTCCGCGTTCAAGTTCCTGCTGATGCCGGTGGTCACCTTGTTTGCCTGCCGCATCGCCGGGCTGAACGGCAACGCCGCCATCGCCGCCCTGGTGTTCCAGGCGCTGCCCACAGCCTCATCGTCCTACATCATGGCGCGACAACTGGGTGGCGACGCACCGCTGATGGCCGGGATCATCGCCAGTCAAACCTTGCTGGCCAGTGTGGCGCTGCCGGTGGCGGTCGTTGTGCTGACCCCTTGGATCTAATGAGAGCAACTGTCTGCCCTCTGCCATTCATCATTGAATGACGCGATATTATTCACTGCGATTGAAAATGAATAAGCGATGAGGAAAGATGGATAGCCTGATTCATGAGTGTCTGTCCAAGGAGTCAAAAATGACCGTCACCGCGAAAACCCGATCCGTCACGGCTCATGTCCCTGTAGAGCTGGCAGAACGCGTTGATCAAATAGCCGAACGTCTGGAGCGGTCAAAAAACTGGATCGTCAAGCAAGCCCTCTCCGATTGGCTTGATCAGGAGGAAGAGCGCAGTCGCCTGACCCGCGAAGCGTTGGCCGACGTGGATGCCGGCCGCGTGATCGACCATCAGGCTGTCCAGGCCTGGGCCGAAAGCCTCAGCACGGATAAGCCGCTGCCGGTGCCACATTGATGGAGCTGAGTTGGACGAGCAAAGCACTGTCCGATCTTGCCCGCCTTTATGATTTTTTGGCAGCGGTGAACCAACCCGCACCAGCTCGCACGCTTCAGCAGCTCACGGCCGCGCCGACCGCCCTATTGAGCAACCCACGCATTGGTGAACATTTGGAAGAGTTCCCCCCGCGTGATGTGCGCAGAATCCTGGTCGGGCACTATGAGATTCGCTATGCAATTGCGGACGCCACCCTTTACCTTTGCGCCTTTGGCATACGCGTGAAGATCGTCAACAGTAAACTGGGACGTCGTGGGATATCAGGCTCCCGGTTTTATCGTTGACGACTGTCGCGAGTGAGCTCACTCAGGTTAATCCGTCTGGCGCGTCCGTCCCGGCTTGTAATCCCTGGGATCAATCCCCCACTTGCGCAGCCTCGACGCCAGGGTAGTGGGTTTGACGCCCAGCAACTGCGCCGCGCCGCCCTCACCAGACACCTTGCCACCCGTGCGTTTGAGCATCGCCAGTGTATTGGCTCGCAGTTGCAGTTGGAGCAGCTCATCGGCAACCGGCTCACCCGCCGCGGCCTGCTCTGCGCGTACAGGCGCCGGAACCCGCGCCCCGGAAGCCATCAGGTCGTCAAAATGCAAACGACCATCCTGGGAAACGATCATCTGTCGCTCGATCACATTTTCCAGCTCACGGATGTTGCCAGGCCACGGGTAACGCTTGAGTAATTCAACCTGGGCCAATGGCAGACGTACACCTGGTTTGTTGAACGCCAATGATGCCCGCCGCAAAAAGTGGCTGGCCAACAGGGGAATGTCGTCGATTCGTTCGCGCAGTGGCACCGAGCGAACAGGAAACACGTTCAGGCGAAAATACAGGTCCTCGCGAAAACCACCCGCCGCGATCATCGCACGCAGATCGCGGTTGGTCGCGGCGATGACCCGCACATCCACCGCGCGCGTGACGTTGTCGCCGACACGCTCGAACTGTTGATCCTGGAGCACGCGCAACAACTTGCCCTGCAACTCCAGGGGGATTTCTCCCACCTCATCGAGAAACAGCGTACCGCCGTCGGCCAGCTCGAAACGCCCCATGCGTGCATTCACCGCCCCGGTAAAGGCACCTTTTACATGGCCAAAAAATTCGCTCTCGAACAGGTCCCTGGGGATTGCCGCGCAGTTGACACGAATCAGCGGGCGGTCAGCACGCCGGCTACTCGCGTGAATCGCCCGGGCAATCAGCTCCTTGCCGGTGCCAGACTCGCCATTGATCAGAACGTTGGCATCGGTCGGCGCCACCAGTTCAATCTGGCGGATCAAGTGCAGGACCGCCGGGCTCTCGCCGACGATTTCATGGTGGTTGCGCTCAGCCTTGATCTCTTCCTGCAGGTACTGATTTTCCACCTCCAGGCGTTGCTTGAGCTGTTCGACTTCGTTGAGCGCCTCCCGCAAGCGTTGTTCTGCGCGCTGACGCTCGCGAATGTCCCGAAACAGCACCACCGCTCCCACCAGGCGACCCATTTCGAAAATCGGCGTGCTGGTATATTCGACGGCAATCGCCTCGCCGTTCTTGTGCCAGAACACCTCGTGATCGACCCGGTGCACCTGGCCGTCGCTGAACGACGCGTGGATCGGACATTCCTGTACCGCAAAGCAGCTGCCATCGCTATGGCTGTGATGGAACAATTGGTGCGCATCGTGGCCCACCATGTCGGCGGCGCTCCACCCCAGAATGCGTTCGGCCGCGGGGTTGATGAAGGTGGTCTGGCCCTTGGCATCGAGCCCGTAGATGCCCTCGCCTACTGCACCGAGGATCAATCGGTTCTGCTGCTCGATGCGCTCGAAAACCTGGGAAATCCGCTCCCAGCCGACATGGCCCAGACGGTGCTGACGGCGTGCTTCAGAGCGATTGCGCCGCGTTTCGAGCACATCGCGACGCTGGATCGTGAACAGGATGCGGTGGCCACCGGCCAACGCACTCGCGCTCACTTCCACCGGATGCTGGCGGCGACTCAAGTCAATCAGCACCAGATCATCGGACCACGCCTGGCCCTGGGTCAGCACCTCATCGCTGAAGCTCACCCACAACGAAAGACCCTCGCCGAGGAAATGGCTGAAGCGCAGCGGGGAGTGTTCATCGGGCATGCACCCCAGCAGTTCGAGGGCGACAGTGTTCGCCTGCAGCATCGAATCAGTTCGCGGATCGACCACCAGCATCGCCTGCGAGGCGCGATCGATTGCATCATCCTGAAAGCCAGCGATCATGGTCTACCCACCGTAAAAACGGAGCAATAATTACGAAATATCGTATTTATTTAACCATATTTCGTTATTAACGAAAAATCGTTACAACCAAAAGCGCCAATCTCCGATTTATTTAACTTAAATATCAATGAGTTAAGAGCAGAAAATAAACTGGCACGACTCTCGCTATAGACCCTGCAGTGGAGGCGGAGCACCCGCCTCTTTCACTTCACTGAAAGAGAGTTGCCCATGAACAAAATCGAAATGCACCACACCATCATGGCCGCCAAGGCCCGTCTGAATCTGAACTGGGACAGCCTCGCCGACGCAGCGCAAAAAAGCCCCGGTCTGGGTCGCTTCGGTGTGTTACGGGATGAACAGCGCACCGGCAGATGTGGCAGCGAGACTCTGTCAGGCGCTGGAATTGGGTGACGACGTTGCGACCGCGATGACAGTTTTCCCGACCAAGGGCTGGGATCAGGCGATCCCCCAAGACCCTCTGATCTATCGCCTGTACGAACTGGTAGGCGTTTACGGGCCGACCCTGAAAGATGTGATCCAGGAAAAATTCGGCGACGGCATCATGAGCGCCATCGACTTCTCCATGCACGTCGACAAGATCGAAGACCCCAAGGGTGACCGCGTGTTGGTGACCCTCAATGGCAAGTTCCTGCCTTACCGATCCTGGTAACGACTTCACCTTCTCGCAACGTTCGCCAAGGGGTCATCCAATGTCTTATCTATTGCCGTTCGAATTCGTCACCAAAATGGTCGATGCCGGCGAATCCAAGATCCACATGTCCACCCGCGATACATTGATCCGCGCCTACATGGCGGGTGCCATCCTCGCGCTGGCCGCGGTGTTCGCAGTCACCATCGCCGTGCAGACCGGTTCAGCACTGCTGGGCGCTGTGCTCTTCCCCGTGGGCTTCTCCATGCTCTATCTGATGGGCTTCGACTTGCTCACCGGCGTGTTCGTCCTGACCCCGCTGGCGCTGCTGGATAAACGACCGGGCGTCACCGCCAGCCGCGTCCTGCAGAATTGGGGGTTGGTGTTCCTCGGCAATTTCGCCGGCGCGTTGACCGTGGCGTTCATGATGGCGTTCATCTTCACCTACGGCTTCAACGCACCACCGGGCGCCGTGGGCGACAAGATCGCCAACATCGGCGAAGCCCGCACCCTGGGTTACGCACATTACGGCGTCGCCGGCTGGTTCTCGATTTTCCTGCGAGGCATGCTGTGCAACTGGATGGTGTCGATGGGCGTGGTGGGCGCGATGATCTCTACTTCGGTCAGCGGCAAGGTCATCGCCATGTGGATGCCGATCATGCTGTTCTTCTTCATGGGCTTCGAGCACTCGGTGGTGAACATGTTCCTGTTCCCGTCCGCGATGATCATGGGCGGCAATTTCTCGATCATGGATTATATGATCTGGAACGAGATCCCCACGGTACTGGGCAACTTGGTCGGTGGCCTGGCCTTTACGGGCCTGACGCTGTACAGCACGCATATCAGGACGGCGGCGAAGCGCGCGATTTACTGATCCATCGACCAGGCCGCCGTGGGTATCAGGCGGCCAGCATGATCGTTGACGACCATCGCGACGGTTCGACGTGCTCGCGCCTACAAGTGCATCGGGGCTTCGAACCTTGTGGGGGGCTCGCTCCCCACGACATCAAGGCTTGACCATCGCCTTGACACTGGCGATCACCGCGTCGATCGTAAACGGCTTGGCGAACACATCGGCGAACAGGTCAGCCCGCTCGTTGGCCAGATGGGCCTGCGCGCCGCTCATGAGCATGATGGGTATCTTGCTGAACTGGTCTTTCGCCTTGATGGATTCGGCGAACTCCAGCCCCGTCATGCCCGGCATCATGAAGTCGGTGATGATGAGGTCCGGCCGCTCCCGGTCGAGAATGTCGAGTGCTTTGAGTGCGCTTCCGGCCGTTACGGTCAGGAACCCCTCGTCCTCAAGCGCGAAGCTCAAAATGTCAGCGATCAGGTACTCGTCGTCGATGATGAGAATGGTAGTCATATTTCGCGTACATCCCACATCAGCCCCGAGGAACTCGAGCGAAATACACAATCTGGCCGTCCACAAATTGCCATTCGCATGTCTCAGGCCTTTTTCAGTTCGATTCCAGCATGGCCTATCACGACTTCGAGAAGCGAAGGGTCATAGGCGTTGTCTCTGATCTTGAGAATGGAGAGTTGGCGTTGAAGTTCAGAACCTTTGTAGCCGAACTGGATGAGCAACAGGTTATCCATGACACCGGAGAGTTCGGGCGCCGAGATGATCGGATGATCGCTGAAAAGATGCTGGATTTCCCAGGTGGCCAAAACCGTCACATCCCTTGAACGCAACTCGCCCAATACCGCCGTAAAAACCTCCAACACCCGGGTCTGATCGACCGAGACCCTGGCCATGGCCAGCAAGCTGTCGATAAAGACGCGCTTGATCCCCTTTTCCTTGACGGTGTAGAGCAGATCGTAGGCCAGGCGATCGATGAGCCCGGCCGACGCCGAGTTCCAGGACAGGTGCAGCGCACCTGATTGTTCCAGGGCAGTAAAGTCGTGACCGAGCGCCTGGGCCTTCATGCGCAGGCGTGAGGGCGATTCGTGAAAACCGAAATACAGGCCTGGCGCCTGCGGCGTGGAGCCTGCAAGAAATTGGGCGCCCAGCGACGTTTTACCTGCACCCGACGGCCCCATGACCAGCGTCACCGAAGAAGACATCAACCCGCCGCCAATCCGCGTATCAAGGGTGGGGATTCCACTGCTGAGCAAATCGAATTCGCCCGTATCAATCAGCGCCGGACCGGTCAGGATACTTTCGATGCGCGGATAAACGGTGATGCCGTTTTCAGTGATTTCGAACTCGTGCGGACCTGCAATGGCGCCACTGCCACGGGTTTTGCGCAACCTGATCCGGCGGACCGCCTTCGAGGCCACCGACTCCTCGCCCATCTCGATGACGCCGTCCACCATCGTATGCTCCGGGCTGCCGTCATCAAGCTGCGAGCTGGTCAGGAACAGCACGGTGCAACCGGCAAAGGCTGCGTGCCCCTGCAACTCGGAGATGAACTGCTTGGTGTCCAGCGGCGACTCGGCCTTGGAGCGTGCATTGAGCAACCCGTCCAGAATCAACAGGCTGGATTTCTGCCGACTGATCTCTCGGCGCAGCAGCTTGACCACCGCATCCAGACCGTCGTTTTCCAGCGTGTCGAACGCGCTGACGAACTGAATCCTTTGATTGACTTCGGCCTTATCGTAGAAGCTCAGGGTAGAGAGGAATTGGAAGAGCCGGTCATGGGGTTCCGCGAGCAGGGTCGCAAAAAGAACGTGACCATCACGCTTGATGTGGTTGAAACCGATCTGGTTCGCCAGGATGGTCTTGCCCGATCCTGGCCGTCCTTGAATGATGTAGGACGCGCCGGCGATCAGGCCTCCCTTCAACAGGGTATCGAGGCCTTCGATCCCACTTTCAAGACGTTTAAGCTGATTCAACGCTGATCCCTCCACTGATCTTCACCGGGTGCCAAAATAACCTGTTGCGCTGGTGGAACGCGTTTGCGACGAGTGTTTTACCGAGTGTAACCCACACGCCTGAAAAACCTGTACAAAAGCATCGCCCGCGTAAAGCAGACAACCGTTTTCGTCGTTCGTGCCGGGAGAATGGGACTTGACGAGACTGGGACCACCGCAGGTCAAAAAGGGCAGTCGTCAGACGCAAAAATGCCGCTCAATGAGCGGCATTCTGTTTGATCTGCAGGAAGGGGCCGAACAGGTTCAGGCGGTCGAATCGTCCTTTACTCGCTCCCCCGCCGACCGGTCCGTCGCAATCACCGCGTCAATCCCCCAGTCATTGGGCTCGGCCCAATCCTCGCCGAACATTTCCACCGGGTGCATGGTGCGATCGGCGCCGTTACCGCAGGCCAGGGATTTCGCCGGACAATACCGATCACACCCCCAGCAGATGCGTTCCGGGTGGCTGGGATTGACGGGGAAATTCTTGGCCATGCCGTGCTCCGATCTTCAAGGGGCGTATTCCCACCCTACAACCTTGAACTGCCGCCAGCCTTGACTCACGTCAAGAATGGACACCCAACACCCTTACACGCTTCACATTCCTCGGGCTAAGCTTGTCTCGCCTGATACAGACCGGAGAGTCGCGATGCTTAACAAGAATCCTGCCACCCAGAATCCGCCGCCACTGTCCACATGGGACGATCAAGACGTCACCGAGCACGAAGCGTTCACGGCCCCACCCGCCTTGACCAACGCGGAGCTGGTGCACCTGCGGGTCAGGGTGATTGCCCTGGAAAACCTGGTCATCGCCCTGCTGGCCGAAGGCTCGGAGCGCCAACGGGCGATAGCCCGGGAAATGGCCGATTTCATTTCCCCACGATCCGGTTTCACGCAACACCCGCTGACTATTCACGCGGCGGACCACATGACCCACAGCGTTGAGCGCGCCGAACGTTTCCGTCGACGGGAGGAAATTGAGGTTTAAATGCTCAAAACTTGATAACAATCATTATTGTTCGCAGTGAAGCTTCCTAGACTCGGGTTCCTATTTCCACAGTCCCCAGGAAGTCACCATGCGTACCCCGTTCTCGCTGTCACTCGCCCTGCTCCTGCTCGCACCATTGGCCCATGCGAAGGAATACCCGATCGGATCGCCGCAGATGTGCGCCGGGCTGGAGGTCGGAGCGGTGTACTTGCAGCCGATTGAAATGGAACCCGCCGGCATGATGCGCGCCACCGCGGATTCCGACGTGCACCTGGAAGCCGACATCCGTGCCACTGCGGACAACCGTAACGGCTTCCAGGAAGGCAGTTTCGTGCCGTACCTCAACGTCTCGTTCAAGCTGAAAAAGGTCGGCGGCGAGCAGGAGCTCAAGGGCGATTTCCACGCCATGGTGGCCAACGACGGCCCCCACTACGGCGATAACGTCAAATTGCTCGGCCCTGGCAAATACCAACTGACCTTCACCGTCCTGCCACCGAGCGGCCATGCTGCACTGGGTCGTCACACCGACAAGGAAACCGGCGTCGCCCCATGGTTCGACAAGTGCGAGCTGAACTACGAGTTCGTCTACGCCGGCATCGGTAAAAAAGGCGGTTACTGAGATGAAGCGCCTGCCGCTGGCCCTGCTGCTGGCCGCAACCCTGGCACCGCTGGCCGCCCAGGCCGAGCTGCCGACCTATGAACTGAGCCTCAACGATGGTCATTTCACCCCCGCCGTGCTCGAGGTGCAGGCGGGACAGCGCTTCAAGATCATCTTGAAAAACATCGGCCAGGGGCCTGCCGAGTTTGAAAGCACACCGCTGCGAGTGGAAAAGGTGCTCTCGCCCGGGGTGACCACATTCGTGGTCATCCACCCGCTTAAACCTGGCCAATACCCGTTCTTCGACGAGTTCAATACGCAATTGCCCGAAGGCAGCATTCTCGCGAAATAACCCGTACGGAGTTCTCATGAATCAATCAATGTTCATCGTCTGGCGGGAAAGTGTCGAGGCGCTGCTGGTCATCGGCATTCTCCAGGCCTGGATCAGCCAACAGAGCCAGGGCAGCCGACTGGTCAAGTTCCTTTGGGCCGGGGTGGTGCTGGGGCTGTTGTTCTCCGGCCTGCTGGCCGGGCTGATCCTGTTGGCGGGCAGCGCCATGAGCGGACCAGCCAGTGAATGGTTCCAGGCTGCGCTCGCCTTGATCGCCAGCCTGTTGATCGTGCAAATGGTCAGCTGGATGCACCGCCATGGACGCACGCTCAAGCAGGACCTGTTGCGCGATGCCGACAGCAAGATGTCCCGGCAAGGTGGCTGGGGCCTGTTGCTGTTGGCGCTGCTCGCGGTGAGCCGCGAAGGCAGTGAAACCGTGGTGTTCCTGTATGGCGCCGGGGCGCAATTGCGTGGCCCGCAGTTGGGTCTGTTCGCCATCGGTGGCGCGCTCGGCCTGGTGCTGTCAGCGCTGACCATCGTCGTGCTGCATGGCAGTCGCCGGTTTATCTCGTGGCAACGATTCTTTGCCATCAGCGAGACGATCCTGCTACTGCTCGGCGCGGCGTTGCTGGTCAGCGGCATCGAGCGGGTGGGCGGCCAACTGCTCGCCATGGACGTGCCGGAGTGGGTCTACAGCCTTGCCGGTGATGCGCTGTGGGACAGCAACGCCTTGCTCAGCGACAGCCATGGCATGGGTGGTTTTCTTGCCGGTTTCACCGGTTACCGGGCCACGCCCAGCGCCCTTGCCGTGCTCGCATGGCTGGGTTATTGGTTGCTGGTCGGTGGCTGGCTACGGCTGCGAACCGCGGACAAAGTCCCATGCCTGAACTGACCTGGCGCGACCGCTGGTTGCAGCGCCTGGGAGACGGGATGCGTCATCACGCCCCCGTCATTCGGGCGGTGCAGTGGTTTGTCGTGCTGTTCTATGCCTTGCTGCTGGTGATCCCGGCGCTGCTGCCACTGCCGGACAGCCAGGCGCGGATGCTGGATAACCTGACCCTGTTCGCGCAGTTTCTGTTCTGGGGTCTCTGGTGGCCGTTCGTGCTGCTGTCGATCGTGCTGTTCGGCCGAGTGTGGTGTGGCGTGTTGTGTCCGGAAGGTTCGCTCAGCGAATGGGCCAGCCAGTACGGCAAAGGTATGGGCGTGCCACGCTGGGTCCGGTGGGGCGGTTGGCCGACCCTGGCGTTCTGCCTGACCACCCTCTATGGCCAACTGATCAGCGTCTATGACTACGCGCAAGCGGCGCTGTTGATCCTGGGCGGCTCGACCGTGGCGGCAGTGGTCGTCGGCTTGCTGTTCGCCCGGGGCAAGCGCATCTGGTGCCGTTACCTGTGCCCGGTCAGCGGCGTGTTCGCCCTGCTCGCCCGCCTTGCACCGGTGCACTTTCAGGTCGATGAACAACGCTGGGTGGAAAACGCCGCCCCCCGCCAGCCACCGCCCAACTGTGCGCCGCTGCTGGACATTCGCCGCCTGCGCGGCGCCAGCGACTGCCATGCCTGCGGGCGTTGCAGCGGCCAGCGGGGCGCAGTGCAGTTGATCGCCCGCTCGAGCAATCAGGAAATCCTCGAATCAACGACGCAAAGCGTTTCCGCCTGGGACGTGCGCCTGTTGCTGTTCGGCGTGATCGGCTTGGCGATGGGCGCCTTCCAGTGGACGGTCAGCCCGTGGTTCATCGCCCTCAAGCAAAGCCTTGCGCAATGGCTGGTGGAGCATGATCAACTGTGGGCCCTGGACGACAATGCGCCCTGGTGGCTGCTCACCCATTACCCGCAGCTCAATGACAGTTTCAGCTGGCTCGACGGGTTCAGCATCATGGCTTACCTGGGGGTGAGTTCGCTGGTACTCGGCGCGGCATTGCTGATTATCATGCGCCTGGCCGCCCGGCTGGCCGGTGATCGCGCACTGTATTGGCCCCTGGCACTGACCCTCACGCCCCTGGGTGGTGCGGGACTGTTTCTCGGGCTATCGGCGACCACCGTGAAATTACTGCGTTATGAAGGCTTGTTGCTGGAGTGGGTGCAACCGGCCAGGGCCTGCTTGCTGATCGCGGCGGTGGGTTGGAGTGTGCTGCTGGGGTACAAGCGCCTGAACCGGCAACGACTGCCCGTGCCAAGACGACTGGCTGCCGGCACCTGCCTGATGATGGCCAGTGGATTGATCGGGTATGGCTGGTGGTTGCAGTTTTGGGGTTGGGCCTGATGACTTCCCCCATTCCCTGTAGGAGCGAGCATGCTCGCGATGGAGGCAGGGACAACACGGGCATCCAGGCAGCCCGCGTTATCGTTGACCTCCATCGCGAGCATGCTCGCTCCTACAGGGGGATTGGGGTGTCAGAGAAAAACGCGATCTAAACCTTGAACCGCGCCACCGTCTGATGCAGGTCGCCGGCCATTTGTGCCAGCTCCTGGCCAGCGCTGTCAGTGTGTTGGGCACCGAGCAGGACCTGCTCGGATAAGCTGCGGATGCTCACCAGGTTGCGGTCCACTTCCCGGGCCACCAGCGCCTGCTGTTCGGTGGCACTGGCAATCATCATGTTGCGTTCGTTGATCTGTGAGATGGACCGGGTGATCTGATCCAGCGCCTCACCGGAACGCCGCGCGACTTCCAGGGTGGACTGGACCAAATCGTTGCTGCCCTGCATGGCGGTCACCGCAAGGCCGCTGTCCTGGCGAACATTGTCGATCATCTGTTCGATTTCCTGGGTCGATTCCTGGGTGCGCTGCGCCAGCGCCCGCACTTCATCGGCCACCACCGCAAAGCCGCGCCCGGCTTCCCCGGCCCGCGCCGCCTCGATCGCCGCATTGAGAGCCAGCAGATTGGTCTGGCCTGCAATGCCGCGGATCACGTCCAGCACCTTGCTGATGTCCTGGACCCGGCCAGCCAGTTGTTCAATCCGTTGGGAGGTCTCGATGACGCCATCCGCCAGCACGCCAATCGACGCAACCGTTTCCTGGACCTGTTCACGTCCCCGATGCGCGGTTTGCTCGGATTGCCGCGAGGCCTCGGAGGTGTTGACCGCATTGCGCGCCACTTCATCCACGGCGGCGGTCATCTGGTTGACGGCAGCCGCAGCCTGCTCGATCTCCTGCCCCTGCAATTGCAGGTTGCTGGCGGTCTGGCTACTGACGGCGCTGAGTTCCTCGGAAGAACTCGCGACCCGATCCACCGAGCCTGCGATGTGCTTGACCATGGTGTTGAGGTTCTGCTGCATCTGGCGCATGTTCATCATCACGCTGCCGGCGCCGCTGGAATTCACCGGCACCTCAGTCGTCAGGTCACCCTCGGCGATCTGGCTCAGGACCCGCGCGGCATCATTCGGTTCGCCGCCCAGGGGCCGCGTCACGCTGCGGGTGACAATGATCGCAGCACCGATGACCAGAGCGACACAAAACACAAACAGGCCGAGCATGTTGCGCCGCGCCTCGCTGTACAACTGCTGCGCCGACTGCTCACGGTCGGAGAATATTCTTCCCTGTAGCGCCATCAACTCATCCAGGCTGCGGTACACCTCAAGCTCAGCCGGGATGACCTTTTGCTTGAGTTGAGCCATGGCGTCATCGGTCGCGCCTTGCCCGATCAATACCTGCACCTGGGTGAACGCGGCGACGTACGCTTCGCGGTTTTTTTCAATGCCGTATAGGCTGCCTTTCCCTCGGGCAGGTCGAACAACGGCGCAAGGATTTCGAAGGCCTGGGTGATGCGTTTTTTCGTGGTATCGATCGACTGTTGAGCTTGCAGGTTATCTTTGCTGATCAACAGATCCCGCGTGTTTCTGGCGTTGTCGCGAACGCCGGTGGCGATCACCATCATCGGCTCGATTTTCGGCCAGTCCTGCTTGACGATGACCTCCGACTGCTGCTTGAGCGTCGCCAGGTCATTCAACGCGTAAAACGCAATCCCCATCAGTGCCAGCGGTGCAATTGCAAAGCCGATCACGATACGTTGTGCCGTGGATAATTTAGCCATATCAAATGCTCCCCGTTTGATACCTGCCCGAAGGCAGCGCATTTGAACATCATGGTTGGGCTGTGCCGTCCCGGTCACCCCCGCAAAACGAAGACCGGAAACAGCTCGCGCATCGCGTCCCAAAGATCGGGTAGCAAGGCCTGTGCCGAAACGCTCGACAACAAGGGGTCGAACATCCGTTCGGTGCGCACCAGTTGGACAGCGAACCGTTTGACGCCCAGGGCACTCAGGCGCTGGGCAAGCACCAGCAGGCGTTCGGGTTCGAACAGATGCCAGTGCACGGTGGTGCGACATTCATAGTCAACGTCACTGGCCAGCAGGTATTGGAGGCTGCGCCAGTTGGCGGTGCCGCTGCCCTCGACCCGGGTGATCGCCTGGGTGTCCTCGGGCAGCGCCTTGACGTCGAACCCCACCCAATCCGCCCCTTCCAGTGCCTTGGCAAAGGCCGCCGGCTTGATCCCGGCACTGTGCAGGCCGATGCGAAAGCCCATGGCCCGCACTTCATCCATGGCCCCGAGCAGACAGTCCTGCAACGTCGGCTCGCCCCCACTGAACACCACGGCATCGAGCAGATCCTGACGGCGTTGCAGAAACGCGATGACCCGCCGCCAATCCACTTCCTCGGTGCCCCGAGGCGGGATCAGTTGCGGGTTATGGCAGTACCGACAACGCCAGGCGCACCCCTGGCAGAACAGCACGCAGGCAAGTTGCCCCGGATAGTCGATGGTGGTCAGGGGCACCATGCCCCCGACCCGGATCACTCGACTCATTGACGCCCGGCCGCAGCCGAGCACTCGGTGAAATGGACGCGCTCGCGGTGCTCGGACTGTTTGCCGGGGTTGAACGCCGACACCGGACGGTGGTAACCCATCACGCGGGTCCAGACTTCGCAGCGTTGACGTTGAGCCTGTGGCAGGGTTTGCGATGCAGTCATGGTGAAGCTCCTTGCGGTTGAGTGGATCAAATCATTGAGCGGTGTCATGGAGCGGTGGCGGCTTTCTGCTCCTTGAGCAGCAAGGCCTCGTCGCATTTCGGGCAGAACTCGTGCTCGCCATCGAGGTAGCCGTGCACCGGGCAGATCGAGAAGGTCGGCGTCACGGTCAGGTACGGCAGGCGGAAGCGCCCCAGGGCCTTGCGCACCAGTTGCTTGCAGGCCTGGGTCGAGGAAATCCGCTCGGCCATGTACAAGTGCAACACGGTGCCACCGGTGTATTTGCATTGCAGTTCGTCTTGCAGCTCCAGGGCTTCGAACGGATCTTCGGTGTAACCCACCGGCAACTGCGAAGAGTTGGTGTAATACGGTGCCTGGGCGCTGCCAGCCTGGAAAATGTCCGGGAAACGCTTGAGGTCTTCCTTGGCGAAGCGATAAGTGGTGCCTTCCGCGGGCGTTGCTTCGAGGTTGTAGAGGTGGCCGGTTTCCTCCTGGAAACGCAGAAGCGTGGCGCGCACATGGTCGAGCACGTTGAGCGCAAATTGCCGGCCCTTCTCGGTATGCATGCCCTCCTCGTCGCCGGTGAAATTGCGCAGCATTTCGTGCAGCCCATTCACACCGATGGTCGAAAAGTGATTACGCAAGGTGCCCAGATAACGCTTGGTGTAGGGGTACAAACCGGCATCCATATGCCGCTGGATCACTTTGCGCTTGACCTCCAGGCTTTCCATCGCCAGTTCCATCAGCGTGTCCAGACGCTGCAACAAGCCACTGGTATTGCCCTTGAACACATAACCCAGGCGCGCGCAGTTGAGGGTGACCACCCCCAGCGAACCGGTCTGTTCCGCCGAACCGAACAGGCCGCCACCGCGCTTGAGCAGCTCGCGCACATCCAGTTGCAGGCGGCAGCACATCGAGCGCACCTGGTTGGGCTGCATGTCGGAGTTGAGGAAGTTCTGGAAGTACGGCAAGCCGTAGCGCGCGGTCATTTCAAACAGGCGGTCGGCGTTTTCGCTGTCCCAGGGAAAGTCATGGGTGATGTTGTAGGTCGGGATCGGGAAGGTGAACACTCGCCCTTTCGAGTCGCCTGCCTGCATCACTTCGATGTAGGCGCGGTTGAGCAGGTCCATTTCCACTTGCAGGTCGCCGTAGGCAAACGGCATTTCCTGGCCGCCGATCACTGGGATCTGCTCTTTGAGGTCCTGCGGGCACACCCAGTCGAACGTCAGGTTGGTGAACGGGGTCTGGGTGCCCCAGCGCGACGGCACGTTGAGGTTGTAGATGAACTCCTGGATCGCCTGGCGAACCTCATCGAAGCTCAGTTGGTCCTTGCGCACGTACGGCGCCAGGTAAGTGTCGAAAGAGCTGAACGCCTGGGCGCCGGCCCATTCGTTTTGCAGGGTGCCGAGGAAGTTGACCATCTGGCCCAGGGCGCTGCTCAAGTGCTGCGGCGGGCCGGCTTCCACCCTCCCCGGTACGCCGTTTAGGCCTTCGTGCAACAGGGTTCGCAACGACCAGCCGGCGCAGTAGCCGGCGAGCATGTCGAGGTCGTGCACATGCAGGTCAGCCTCCCGGTGCGCCTGACCGATGGCTTCGCTGTACACCTCATCCAGCCAGTAATTGGCGGTGACCTTGCCCGACACGTTCAGTACCAGCCCGCCCAGGGAGTAACCCTGGTTGGCGTTGGCCTGTACGCGCCAGTCTTCCCGGTCGAGGTATTCGTTCATCGAGGTCGCGACTTCGACCATGGTTCGGCGGTCGCGTCGCAGACGGCCGTGCTGTTCGCGGTAGACGATGTAGGCCCGCATCGCGAAGAAGTAACCGGCGTCCATCAGGACCCGCTCGACCCGATCCTGGACCTGCTCGACATGCAACCTCGGCATGCCGTCCAGGCGGGCAAGCACTGCCTCGAGCAAGCCTTCGACTTCGACGTCCGTGTACTCCCCGGTCGCCTTGCCGGCGGCGATCAATGCCTGACGAATCTTGTTGGCATCGAAGGCAACCAGGTCGCCATTGCGCTTGTGCAAGCGGTTACTTCCCACTGAGATCAGCGTGCTCTGCATTCGGCCTCCAAACACTACATATTGATTTTTAGAAATTCAAAAACACAAGATGATGTGAAGACTACGGACTAAATTGGGCTGTGCAATTGATCGATATCAAGTTTGGGCGGGGAAAAAAAGCCGCTCGAAAGCGGCGAGGAAAGGGAAGTTTTGGAAGGGTGACCGCCGACCACCGCACTCACTGTAGGAGCGAGCTTGCTCGCGATGGCGGTGCATCAGCCTAAAGTGATGTCGCCTGACGCTCCGCCATCGCGAGCAAGCTCGCTCCTACAGGGGTGTTGGTGTGCAATGGGTTATGTCACCCCCCACTCATATTCATGAACCGCACAATCTGCACATCGCCTTGCGGGGTGAAGTCATGTCGTAGCGGTTTGCCGCGCAAGGCCTTTTGCACCGCGTTGATCACCGGCTGGTCATCCAGCGGATAACGACGCAGTAACCCGCGCAGATCCAGGGCGTCGTCCTGCCCGAGGCACAGCAAGAGCTTGCCTTCAACGGTCATGCGCACCCGGTTGCAGGTGCCGCAGAAGTTGTGGCTGTTGGGGGAGATGAAACCGATGCGCGTCTCGGGATGTTGCTCCAGGCGCACATAGCGTGCCGGCCCGCCGCTGTTTTCCGTGCTGTCGAGCAACCGATGGTGTCGGCCAATTTCTGTCCGCACCTCTTCGCTCGAACAGAACGACTCGCCACGGGACCGCCCGACATCGCCCAAGGGCATTTCCTCGATGAAACTGATGTCGATACGCTGGTCGATGGCGTACTGCACCAACGCCGGCACTTCATCGAAGTTGCGCCCCTTCATCACCACGCAATTGAGCTTGATCCGCTCGAACCCGGCATCCCGCGCCGCCTCGATACCGTTGAGCACCTGATCGAGGTCGCCGATGCGGGTGATGGCGCGAAATTTGTGCGGGTCCAGGCTGTCGAGGCTGATGTTCATGCGTTTCACACCGGCCTCCACCAATGGTCGCGCCAGTCGGCCCAGTTGCGAGCCATTGCTGGTCATCACCAGTTCGCGCAAACCGGGCAGCGCGGCGATGTTGCGGCACAGGTCGACGATGCCTGGGCGGATCAACGGCTCGCCGCCGGTGAGGCGGATCTTGCGCACACCCATGCCCACGAACAACGTGGCCAGGCGCTGCAATTCCTCCAGCGTGAGCACCTGCTGACGCGGCAGGAAGGTCATGGTTTTCGCCATGCAATACACACAGCGAAAATCACACCGGTCCGTCACCGACATCCGCAGATAATCGATCTGCCGTCCAAAGCCGTCTTGCAAGTTCATCACGTCTCCCGGTTTGCCTCGATGCCTACTGCACCAGTGGTGAATCGGCGCCCTGCAAATGAATGCCGCGAACATCCGCCGCACCGATCAGGGTTTGCAGGTACTGCACCAGGGCTTTTTGCCAGACACCTTGTTGCAACTGCGTGCGGATCGCCGTCGCCACCGCTTCATAAGGCAATGGCTGGCCTTCGATGCGCTGATCAACGCTGATCACATGCCAGCCGTAGCGGCTTTCCAGCGGTTTGCTGGCCAGCCCGGCTTGCAGCGTGAACAATTGACGCTCCAGCTCCGGCACCGTCTGGCCCTTGCTGATCTGCCCCAGCGAACCGCCCTGCTCCTTCGAAGGGCAGGCCGAGTACTTCTGGGCCAGCTCGGCGAAACTGCCGGGCAAGTCGTTGAGCCGTTGCAGCAGCACTTCGGCCTGGTCGAAGGCAATGCCCCGGGCCTCGGCGTCGTCCGGTGCGCATTCGAGCAGGATGTGCCGCACTGCCAGCAACGGCGCGCTGTGAAACCGCGCACGGTTGCTTGCGTAGTAGCGAAGGCTGGTTTCTTCATCCAGCTCAGGCACTTTCACCTCACGCTCGAGCAACAACCGTGTGGCCGCCTCCTCTTCGTTCTCGCCGGCACCGACTTCGAGCGACAACCCGAGTTCGGCAATGCGCTGCTGCAACAACTCACGGATCACCAGCGCCTTGGCGGCGAGGTACACCGCCTCCTCGCGACTTTCCGCCGGGTGATATTGCAGCTCCTGCGCCATCGCCTCCGGGGTGATCACCACCTCGTTGACGCTGATGATCGGCCATTCCTGTTCACTGCTGGCGATCAACTGGGCAGGCGTTTCTTCGACTGCCGCCGGTTCCACTGCCAGCTCTTCGAACAGTGCCGCCGGCGCCGCATCGAGCACCTCCTCAACGGGTCTTGAAGAACCGCAGCCACCGCCGCCCGCACCACCGCCGCCACATCCACAACCTGACATGATGACCTCCTCAGAATTTCTGCCGAACGATTTGATAACGACGTCCCAGGTACCAGACCGGCGCGCTGACGATGTGCACCAGACGGGTGAACGGGAACAGCACGAACAGGGTCAGGCCCAGGAACACGTGCAGTTTGTAGGTCAGGCCAACCGGAGCGATGGACGCTGCCGCCTCGATCGGGCGCAGCATCACGGTGTTCTGCGCCCAGTCGGCGAGCATCACCATCACCGAACCGTCCATATGCGCAGTAGAGGCAACGATGGTCAGCAGGCCCAACAGCAATTGCGCCAGGAGCACGAACAGGATCAGGATGTCCGACGTGCTGGAAGTGGCGCGCACCCGTGGGTCGGTCAGGCGACGTTTGATCAGCATCAGCAAGCCGATCAGGCACAACAGGCCAAAGAAGCCGCCGGACACCATCGCCAGCAATTGCTTGTGCTCGGTGCTGATCACATGGTGATAGATCGACGCCGGGGTCAGCAGGCCGACGAAGTGGCCCGCCAGCACGAACAGCACGCCAACGTGGAAGAAGTTGCTCGCCACGCGCATGCCGCGTCCGTTGAGCATCTGGCTGGAGCCCGCCTTCCAGGTGTATTGCGACAGGTCGAAACGTGCCCAACTGCCAATCAGGCAAATCGCCAACGCCACGTAGGGATAGATCCCGAACACCAACAGATTCCATTTAGACATTGCGTGCCTCCTTGGCAGGCACGGCGGCCTGCCCTTCATGCTGAAAATCCACCCAGTGCAACGGCACTGCGCTTTCTTCCCGGGCCTTGCCCGGTGCGCTTGGCATCGAGCCGCAGCGCTCCTGCTGCTCGGCCTTGAGGAAGTCCACGGCCTCCTCTTCCCAGACTTTGTCCAGGGCTTCGAGGGAGTCGTCGCGTTTCTCGGCGGCGACCTGCTCACGCAGGTCGGCCACGGCCTGGTGCGGCTCGGTGCCGGCAATCTGCAGCAGCGCACGGAAGCAACTGGCGTAGGCGCTTTCACGCTCCTCCAGGCGCGCCGCGAGCAAGGCCAGCAAGTGCGCGACATCCGCCAGGCCCTCGCGGGCCTCGCCATCTTCGCGGGTGGACAGATACTCCAGGTACAGCGGGATGTAGTCCGGCAGCTCCTTGACGCCGATGGCAAACCCGGCTTCTTCGTACTGCGCCATCATGTCGACCATGGCCTGGCCACGGTCGCGGGACTCGCCGTGCACGTGTTCGAACAGCAGCAGCGACAGCGAGCGGCCCCGGCCGAACAGGGCACCGTAGTGCTCCTGTCCGTCCATCAGGTCATTGCCGCAGATCAGCTCCAACAACTCGAACAAGGCACCACGCTGTTTCGGGCTGATTTCCCGGGACTGGTGAATCGCCTGCTCGAGCTCATCACGGCCGCTGACCAGGGTTTCGGTCGGGTAATCGAGCAACAACGAAATCACTTTGAGGATTTGCATGCTCAGTCCTCCCACAACTGGACGGTTTTGAGGATGTCGCGACGGTTGGCTTTCTTCGCCCCGAACATGTTGGTGTCGGAACTGCCGCTGCAACCGCTGCCGAAGCTGAAGCCGCAACCGGAACGCTCGGCGAACGCGTCGCTCATGGCGTCTTCACGGTGGGCGCTCGGCACCACGAAACGATCTTCGTAGTTGGCGATGGCCAGGTAGCGATACATCTCCTCGACCTGGTTCACGCTCAGGCCGACATCCGCCAGCACTTGCATGTCCTTGACGCCATCGACCTGCTCGCTACGTTTGTAGGCGCGCATGGCCAGCAGGCGCTTGAGCGCACGCTTGACCGGTTTTTCGTCGCCGGCGGTCAGCAGGTTAGCCAGGTAGCGCAGCGGAATACGCAGGCTGTCGACGTCCGGGATCACCCCGTTCATGCCAACGGTGCCAGCCTCGGCAGCGTTTTGAATCGGCGAGAGCGGTGGTACGTACCAAACCATTGGCAAGGTGCGGTATTCCGGGTGCAGCGGCAGTGCGAGTTTCCAGTCCACGGCCATTTTGTAGACCGGCGAGCGCTGGGCGGAGTCGATCACCGATTGCGGAACGCCGTCGGCCAGGGCCTGGCGAATGACCGCCGGGTCGTTTGGATCGAGGAAAATCTCCAGTTGTTTCTCGTACAGGTCCTGCTCGTTGGCGGTGCTCGCCACTTCGCTGATACGGTCGGCGTCATACAGCAACACGCCCAGGTAACGGATACGCCCTACGCAAGTTTCGGCGCAGACGGTCGGCATGCCAGCTTCGATCCGTGGGTAGCAGAAGATGCACTTCTCGGATTTACCGCTTTTCCAGTTGAAGTAAATCTTCTTGTACGGGCAACCGCTGATGCACATCCGCCAGCCACGGCACTTTTCCTGGTCGATCAGGACGATGCCGTCTTCTTCACGCTTGTAGATCGCACCGCTCGGGCACGATGCCGCGCACGCCGGGTTCAGGCAGTGCTCGCACAGGCGCGGCAGGTACATCATGAAGGTGTTTTCGTACTCGCCATAGATGTCCGCCTGGATCTTGTCGAAGTTCTTGTCCTTGCGACGCTTGGCGAACTCAGTGCCGAGGATCTCTTCCCAGTTCGGGCCCCACTCGATTTTCTCCATGCGCTTGCCGGAGACCAGCGAGCGTGGACGTGCTACCGGCTGGTGCTCGCCCAAGGGCGCGGTGTGCAGGTGCTGATAGTCGAAGTCGAACGGCTCGTAGTAGTCGTCCAGGCTCGGCAGGTCCGGGTTGGCGAAGATGTTCGCCAGCACGCGGAACTTGCCGCCGATGCGCGGGTTGATCGAGCCATTGGCGTTGCGGATCCAGCCGCCCTTCCACTTGTCCTGGTTTTCCCATTCTTTGGGGTAGCCGATGCCGGGTTTGGTTTCAACGTTGTTGAACCAGGCGTACTCCATGCCTTCGCGGCTGGTCCAGACGTTTTTGCAAGTGATCGAGCAGGTGTGGCAGCCGATGCATTTGTCCAGGTTCAGGACCATGCCGATTTGTGAGCGAATCTTCATCTCAGTTCTCCTCGATGTCGGTCGGCAGTGGACGCGGCAAGGCATCGCCGTCGGTGCCATCGAGCCAGTCAATTTTGGACATTTTGCGCACCACCACGAATTCGTCGCGGTTGCATCCGACGGTGCCGTAGTAGTTGAAACCGTAGGCCTGCTGCGCGTAGCCGCCGATCATGTGGGTCGGCTTGAGCACCACGCGGGTCACCGAGTTGTGGTGGCCGCCACGGGTCTTGGTGGTCTGCGCACCCGGCACGTTCACGATCCGTTCCTGGGCGTGGTACATGATCACCATGCCGTCTTTCACGCGCTGGCTGACCACCGCTCGGGCGGTCAGTGCACCGTTGGCGTTGAAGCACTCGACCCAGTCGTTGTCCTCGATGTTGGCGCGCTTGGCGTCGTTCTCCGAGAGCCAGACAATCGGGCCGCCACGGCTCAGGGTGAGCATCAGCAGGTTGTCGGTGTAGGTACTGTGGATGCCCCACTTCTGGTGCGGAGTGATCCAGTTCAGGACGATTTCGGTCTCGCCGTTGCCACGCTTGCCTTTGACGCCGGCAATGGTGCGGGTGTTGACCGGTGGGCGATAGTTCATGAACTGCTCGCCGAACGCCTGCATCCACGGGTGATCCTGGTAGAACTGCTGGCGACCGGTGATGGTGCGCCACGGGATGTCTTCGTGCACGTTGGTGTAGCCGGCGTTGTAGCTGACGTGTTCATCCTCGAGCCCCGACCAGGTCGGGCTGGAGATGATCTTGCGCGGCTGCGCCTGGATGTCGCGGAAACGAATCGCTTCGTGGGCCTTGGACACCGCCAGGTGGCTGTGGTCGATGCCGGTGAATTCCGACAGCGCCGCCCAGGCCTTGACCGCTACGTGGCCGTTGGTTTCCGGAGCCAGGGACAGGATCACTTCGGCAGCGTCGATGGCCGTGTCGATTTTTGGCCGACCCTGGCTGATACCGTCAGCGGTTTCGTGGTGGTTCAGCTCGCCGAGGAATTCCACTTCCTCTTCGGTGTTCCAGTTGATGCCCTTGCCGCCGTTGCCGTGTTTCTCAAGCAAAGGGCCCAGCGAGGTGAACTGCTTGTAGATGTTGGTGTAGTCACGCTCGACCACTTGCAGGTTCGGTGCGTTCTTGCCCGGTTGCGGGGCCACACCGGCGGTTTTCCAGTCGGTGCCGCCGAACGGCTGGGCCAGTTCGCCCACGCTATCGTGCATCAGGGGAACGGTCACCAGGTCTTTCTCGACACCCAGGTGCCCTTCGGACATGGCGGAAAACGCCTTGGCGATGCCTTTGTAGATTTCCCAGTCGGAACGCGATTCCCAGGCCGGGTCGATGGCGGCCGACAGCGGGTGAATGAACGGGTGCATGTCCGAGGTGTTCATGTCGTCTTTTTCGTACCAGGTTGCGGTCGGCAACACGATGTCGGAATAGACGCAGGTCGAGGACATGCGGAAGTCCAGGGTGGTCACCAGGTCAAGCTTGCCGATGGAGCCCTGATCGACCCATTCGGCTTCTTCAGGTTTGCAGTCGCCCACCTGGCCGATGTCTTCGTTCATCACCCCGTTCTTGGTACCCAGCAGGTACTTGAGCATGTACTCGTGGCCCTTGCCCGAGGAGCCCAGCAGGTTGGAACGCCAGATGAACATGTTGCGCGGGAAGTTGACCGGGCTGTCCGGCTGTTCGCAGGCAAAGCGCAGCGAACCGTCCTGCCACGACTTGACCACGTAGTCTTTGGGGTCCATGCCAGCGGCTGCGGCATCGCGGCAGATGTTCAGCGGGTTGGTGTTGAGTTGCGGCGCGCTCGGCAACCAGCCGGCGCGTTCGGCGCGGATGTTGTAGTCCAGGGCATGTTCGGGGAACTGCGACTTGTCGGCCAATGGCGACAATATGTCGTGCATGCTCATCTTCTCGTGGCGCCATTGCGAGCTGTGCGCGTAGAAGAAGCTGGTGCCGTTCATCTGGCGTGGCGGACGGTTCCAGTCCAGGCCGAAGGCCAGTGGCAGCCAGCCGCACTGCGGACGCAGTTTTTCCTGGCCCACGTAGTGTGCCCAACCGCCACCGGTCTGGCCGACACAACCGCAGAGCATGAGCATATTGATCAGCCCGCGGTAGTTCATGTCCATGTGGTACCAGTGGTTCATCGCCGCGCCGACGATGATCATGGAACGACCTTTGGTTTTGTCGGCGTTGTCGGCGAACTCACGGGCGATCTGAATGGCTTTTTCACGGCTGACGCCGGTGATCTGCTCCTGCCAGGCCGGGGTGCCAGGCACCGAGGCGTCGTTGTAGTCCTTGGCGACGTTGGCGCCACCCAGGCCACGGTCGATCGCCAGGTTGGCGGCCGAGAGGTCAAACACGGTGGCGACTTTCGCCACGCTGCCGTCGGCCAGGGTCACGCTGTGTACCGGCACACGGCGGTACTGGATGGCCTCGCCAGCGACGTGTTCGAAGTGCTCTTGCGACTCACCGGCAAAGTACGGGAACGCCACTTCGGCCACGTCTTCGCCGATCAGGCTGAGCTTCAGGTCGATCTCGCGACCTTCGCCGCCTTCACGCGGCAGAATGTTCCACTTGCCCTTCTCGCCCCAGCGATAACCGATGGAGCCTTGCGGCGACACCAATTCGCCATTCGCGTCCAGGGCGATGGTTTTCCATTCCGGGTTGTTGTCCTGGCCGAGGTTGTCGGTCAGGTCACTGGCGCGCAGGAAGCGGTCCGGTTGGTAACCGGCTGCCTGGGTCGCATCCGCCGTTGGCTTGAGCAGGACCAGCACCGGCAAGTCGGTGAAGCGCTTGGCATACTCGGTGAAGTAGGCGCTCGGCTTGTCCAGGTGGAATTCTTTGAAGATGACATGGTTGAACGCTTGCGCCAGCGCCGCGTCGGTCCCCTGTTTCGGGTTCAGCCACAGGTCGGTGAGCTTGGCGACTTCCGAGTAGTCCGGGGTGATCGCCACAGTCTTGGTGCCCTTGTAGCGAACTTCAGTAAAGAAGTGCGCGTCGGGGGTACGGGTCTGCGGAACGTTGGAGCCCCAGGCGATGATGTAGTTGGAGTTGTACCAGTCGGCCGATTCCGGCACGTCGGTCTGCTCGCCCCATACCATTGGCGAGGCTGGCGGCAAGTCGCAGTACCAGTCGTAGAAGCTCAGGCAGGCGCCGCCGATCAGCGACAGGTAACGGGCACCCGCGGCGTAGCTGACCATCGACATCGCCGGGATAGGCGAGAAGCCGACCACCCGGTCGGGGCCGTAGGTCTTGATGGTATAGACGTTGGATGCGGCGATGATTTCGTTGACTTCATCCCAGCTCGAACGAATGAAACCACCCATGCCGCGCTTGCTCTTGTACGAGTCGGCCTTGGCCTTGTTCTCGACGATGCTCGCCCAGGCTTCCACGGGCGCCATGGTCAGGCGCGCTTCACGCCACAGCTTGAGCAGCGGCTTGCGGATTTTCGGGTACTTGAGGCGGTTGGCGCTGTAGATGTACCAGCTGTAGCTCGCACCACGCGGGCAACCACGGGGTTCATGGTTGGGCAAGTCGTTGCGGGTCCGCGGGTAGTCGGTCTGCTGGGTTTCCCAGGTGATCAGGCCGTTCTTCACGTAGATTTTCCACGAGCAGGACCCGGTGCAGTTCACCCCGTGGGTGGAACGCACGATCTTGTCGTACTGCCAGCGGGAACGGTAGACGTTCTCCCAGTCGCGAGACTCCTTGCGGGTCTCGCCATGACCGTCGGAAAACTCGCTTTGCTTGCGATTGAAAAACCGCAGTTGATCCAGTAAATGACTCAAGGTTATGTCCTCTCAGGCTTGCTGCGGGGTTCTGCGCCCCGCCCACGCAATGGTTGGATGGGGGTCGTATCAGCAGGGGTTCGCGGCGCCTTTGCGCGCGTAGCACCACCAGGTCACGACGATGCAGCTCAGGTAAAAACCGACAAACATGTAGAAAGCCATCTCCGGGCCGCCGGTCTGGGCCATCGACGTGCCGAACGATTTAGGGATGAAGAACGCACCGAAGGCGCCCATGGCGGAGCTGAAGCCGAGCACGGCGGCGGATTCCTTGCCGGCATCCTTGAGCGCTTGATCACGCACGGCTTGCGGTTTGCCGGCCGAGGCTTTCTCGTGCTGAGTGCGGAAGATCACCGGGATCATGCGGAAGGTGGAGCCGTTGCCGATGCCGGTGGTGATGAACAGCAGCATGAACATGCCCAGGAAGCCGTAGAAGCTGCCGCCCTGGGCGGCGCCGCCGTTGTGGCTGACTGGCAGGAAGTGCAAGACACCAAAGACCATCACGATCATCAGCACGAAGTTCCACAGGGTCACCCGCGCACCGCCGAGCTTGTCTGCCAGCCAGCCACCCAATGGACGCACCAGGGCGCCAACCAGCGGGCCGAGGAAGGCGAATTTCAGGGCAATGACGTCCGGGAACGACGTCTTGATCAGCAGCGGGAAGGCTGCGGAAAAGCCAATGAACGAACCGAAAGTGGCCAGGTACAGCCAGCACATCAACCAGTTGTGCTTGCGTTTGAAGATCACCGCCTGCTCGCTGAACGAAGCGCGGGCGCTGGACAGGTCATTCATGCCGAACCAGGCAAACAGGGTGACCAGGACAATGAACGGCACCCAGATGAAACCGGCGTTCTGCAACCACAACTCACCACCGTCCGGCAGGGTTTGCGATTTGCCACCGAGGAAGCCAAACACGCCGAAGGTGATCACCAGCGGCACGCAGAACTGCATCACTGACACGCCCAGGTTACCCAGGCCGGCATTCAGGCCAAGCGCGGTGCCTTGTTGCGATTTCGGGTAGAAGAAGCTGATGTTGGACATGCTGGAGGCGAAGTTGCCGCCGCCAAAACCGCAGAGCAAGGCGATCCACACGAACACGCTGTAAGGAGTGCTCGGGTCCTGTACGGCAAAGCCCATCCACAGCGAAGGGATCAGCAGTGACGCGGTGCTCAGGGCGGTCCAGCGACGGCCACCGAAGATCGGCACCATGAACGAATAGAAGACGCGGAACGTAGCACCGGACAACCCTGGCAATGCCGCCAGCCAGAACAACTGGTCGGTACTGAAGTTGAAGCCGATGGCGTTCAGACGCACGATCACCGTGCTCCACACCATCCACACCGCAAAGGCCAACAGCAGCGCGGGGATGGAGATCCACAGGTTGCGCGTGGCGGTTTTCTTACCGCTGCGGCCCCAGAAAGTCGGGTCTTCGGGGCGCCAGTCGTGGATGACCGGGCCTTTATCAGGCTTTTGTAGAACGGACATGGTGTTCTCCTTGCAAGGCTGGAATTCAGGAGCGAGGCAGCGACGGTTCTTTACCGAGCACCTGGCTTTTGCGTACTTCGCTGATGTACATCCAGGTCAGGGACACCCAGACCACCCCGTACAGCAGCATGAAACAGGAGGAGCGCACGCCGGTGAGGTCCACCAGGGCGCCAAACATGATCGGCAGGACGAAACCACCCAGGCCGCCGGCCAGGCCGACGATGCCGGACACCGCCCCCATGTTTTTCGGATAGTCGTTAGCGATGTACTTGAAGACCGAGGCCTTGCCGAATGCGAAGGCGATGCCCATGACGAACAGCAGCACGGTGAACAGCGCAGGGCTCAGGCCGATGTGGAAGTCCACCGGACCATTGATGGTCTGCACCTGCAGTTGGGTTTGCGGGTACGACAGCAGGAACAGGCAGATCCAGCTCACCCACAGCACCCACCAGGTCACGCTCTGCGCGCCCCACCGATCCGACATCCAGCCACCGACGGCACGCAACACGCCGCCAGGCAGGGAGAAGCAGGCGGCCAGCAGCGCCGCGCTTTGCAGGCTGAAACCGTATTCCTGCACGTAGTATTTGGTCATCCACAACGCCAGGGCGACGTAGCCACCGAAGACGATCGAGTAGTACTGGCAGTAGCGCCACACCGCCGGGTCTTTCAGCGATGCCAGTTGTTCGCGGAGGCTGGCGCCCGACGCACTGCGGTGTGCCTTGTTGTCAGCACTCAGGAACCAGAACAGCAACGCCGTAATAAACAGGATGGCGCTGAACACTTTTGGCACCAGCTGCCAACTGCCAGCGGCAATCAAGGCCGGGGCGAGGAACTTGGTCACCGCGGAACCGGCGTTACCGGCACCGAACACGCCCATGGCGAAACCCTGGCTGTCCTTGTCGAACCACTTGGCGACGTAGGCAATGCCCACCGAGAAGGAACCACCGGCCAGGCCGACGAAGAGCCCCAGCACCAGGAACTGCCAGTAGGCGGTGGCGTGACTGATCAGGTAGAGCGGGCCGACGCAGGACAGCATCAGCAGAAAGAACACGATGCGCCCGCCGAACCGGTCGGTCAGCAGGCCCAGTGGCAGACGTACGAGGGAACCGGTCAGCACCGGCGTGGCGGCCAACAGGCCAAACTGAGTTTCGTTGAGCTGGAGCAGATCCTTGATCGGCACTCCAAGCACGGCAAACATCATCCAGACCATGAAACAGACGGTGAAGGCCAGGGTACTCATACCCAACACCAAGCCTTGTTGTACACGGGGTTGGCTCACGATGTTCTCCCAGTCAGTTAGCCATGGCCGCAGACTAAAGAGCCCTACCCCGCAAAAACTTGATCTGTATCAACGTCGCCCCCTCGGCCTCAGGCCTATGCTGGCGCCATCTACCTCTTTGGAGGTAGCCAGGAAAAAGCCTAAAACCCTTTGTTTATCAGCGTTTTAACTTTTTCTACCCAGTGTTCTGTCGACAAGGATCCGTCGACAACTCTTTAGAGGTAGCGCGTCCGGGATCGGGTGCCCACCTACCCGGGAATGCTCCATGCCTTGTTTTTTAGTGCTCTGCCAAGGTCAGCGACCATGATTCGCTGGTTACGCAGCTCCCTGCCCGCTCGCGCCGGTCTCGCGGTGATTCTGATCGCCGTTCTCGCCCTCGCCAGCTCCCTGAGCGCCGGCCTGATCGCCTGGTTCAGCCAGGGCGATGCCGCTGCCATCAATACCGCCGGCTCAGTGCGCATGGAGACTTACCACCTGAGTTGGAAACTCGCCGCCGGTGCCCCCGCCAGCGAAATCGCCGACATCACCACCAGCCTGCAACGGCGCCTCAACAGTCAGTCGCTCAAGGCCGTGCTGGAAGACGGCCCGACCACCGCGCTGCAAATCAGTTTCGGACAGATCCAGCAGCAATGGAGCGAGGTGTTGCACCCTGCGCTGGCGCGTGGCGATGCCGTGGCGTTCCAGGCCGAGGCGCAACCCTTCGTCGAACGGCTGAACCAATTCGTCAGCCTTCTGCAACGCCAGAGCGAACAGAAACAAAGTTGGCAACAGTTCATCCAGGGCATGGCGCTGTTCAGCACCATGTTCATCCTGCTGATTGGCCTGTATGAATTGCAGTACGGCGTGGTCTCTCCGCTCAGGGAGTTGGTGGATGCCACCCAGCGTTTTCGTCGCGGCGATTTCCAGGTGCGCGTCAACCACCAGTCCGATGACGAACTGGGCCAACTGGCTACCAGTTTCAACGCCATGGCCGAGACCATCGAAGAATCCCATCGCACCCTTGAGAGCCAGGTTCAGCAAAAAACCCTGAACCTGCAACAGGCCAACGCGGCGCTGGAGCTGCTGTACCAGAGCAGCCGTAACCTGGCCACGCGCCTGGCCAACGCCGAAGGCCTGGATGACCTGATCCGGCGCTTCCAGCAACGTCTGCCCGGCCTGCGCCTGTCCCTGTGCCTGCAGGGCCAGCCGCAGGCCCCTGCCCAACAGTTGATCGCACTGCACGGTGCCAACAGCCGCGAGGTCTGCGCCAGCAGCGATTGCGCGACGTGCCACCGGCATCACAACACCAGCCAGCAGACCTTCAGCATCAGTAACCAGGGCAGCCAATTAGGCGAACTCAAGGCACACTTCATCGACGGTCACCCGACCCAGGCCTGGGAAACTCAATTGATCCAGGCCCTGGCCAACCTGATCGGCACCTCGCTGTCTCTCAAGCGCCAACGGGAGCAGGACCATCGCCTGCTGCTGCTCGAAGAGCGCACGATCATCGCTCGCGAGCTGCACGACTCCCTCGCCCAGGCGCTGTCGTACATGAAGCTGCAAGTCAGCCGCATGCAGACCCTGATGCGCCGGGGCGAACCGGTGCACACCCTGGAAAGCGTCACCTCGGAATTGCGCGAAGGCTTGAACAACGCCTATCGCCAACTGCGCGAGCTGCTCACCACATTCCGCTTGCAGATCCACGATGCCGGCCTGGTCCAGGAGCTCAAGGACGCCGCCGAGGAGTTCACCCGTCGCGGCGAGTTCAAGGTGCACCTGCACGTTGACACCCTGGCCTTCGAGCTGTCGGCCAGCGAACAGATCCACATCCTGCAAATCACCCGCGAAGCGCTCTCCAACTGCCTGCGCCACGCCCATGCACAGAACGCCTGGCTGGAGCTGCGCCAGGACGGCGAAACCGTGCGGCTCTCGGTGGAAGACGACGGACGCGGTTTCAGCGGCGACGTCGACCAGCGCGAACACCACGGCCTGAACATCATGGATGAACGCGCTCGCAGCCTGCGCGGGCAATTGCACATTTTTTCCAGGGAGCCCCAGGGCACCCTCGTCCAACTGGAGTTCCGCCCGGAATTTCTCGGACAGCACACTGAAGGTAGCGTCGCATGAACACCCAACACCGAATCCTGCTGGTCGACGATCATCCGATGATGCGTCGCGGCATCCGCCAGATGCTCGAGCTCGAAGACGACTTCATGATCGTCGGCGAAGCCAACCATGGCGAAGAAGCGCTGACCCTGATCGAGCCCTTGCAACCGGACCTGGTGCTGCTCGACAACAACATGCCGCAAATGAACGGCATCCAGACCCTGCGGCATCTGCGGGCCATGAACTACACCGGCAAGGTGCTGATGTTCACCGTCTCGGATGCCGAAGACGACATCCGCGACGCCTTGCGCCTGGATGCCGACGGCTATCTGCTCAAGGACATGGAGCCCGAACTGCTGATCCAGTACATCCGCGATGCCATGAACGGCACGCTGGTGGTCAGCCCCGGGCTGACCCGGGTCATGGCCCAGGCCCTGCGCTCGCCGCCACGCCAGGCCGTGGTGGAACTGACCGAGCGCGAGCGCCAGGTGCTCAAGACCATCGCCGCGGGCCTGAGCAACAAGGTGATCGGGCACAAACTGGGGATCACCGAAGGCACGGTCAAGGTGCATGTGAAAAACCTGTTGCACAAGCTCGGTTTGCGCTCAAGGGTCGAAGCGGCCGTGTGGGCCATGGAGCACCTGCACAGTGCAGGTTGAAACGCATGCCTCCTTGGAGGTAGGCCGGCAGAGGCATAGGTCAAGCGGCCTGCGCTCTCTACTATGAGCGACAGCGGAGGTACGCCATGCTGACCCACCCATCCATTGTTTTAACGTTGCGCCGTCATCACCTGTTCAGCCAGTTGCCGGAGAAAGTCTTCGAGGAAGTCTGTGGGCTGGCCATGCTCAAGCGTTTGAGCTGCCACAACACGCTCATGCATCAGGGCGACCCGGCCAAGCGTTTTTTCCTGCTGATCAGCGGGCAAATCAAGTTGTATCGACTGACCGGTGAAGGCCAGGAAAACCTGGTGGAAATCATCCAGCCCGGCCAGACATTCGCCGAAGCCCTGCTCTTCAGCCAGGCGCGCCAATACCCGGTCAGCGCCACGGCGCTCAAGGACAGCGTACTGGTGACCATCGACGGCCAGCACTATCGCAACGCCCTGGAAGATGCGCCAAAGGTTTGCCTGGCAATCCTGGCGAGCATGAGCATCCACCTGCACCTGCGTCTGCGCGACATCGACACCCTGACCATGGCCAGTGCCAGCCGGCGGGTGATCAACTTCCTGCTGCAGGAACGTCACCCCACCACCGGCCAGATCACCTTGCAGGTATCCAAGCGACTGGTGGCGTCCAAGCTTGGGATTCAACCGGAGACGTTCTCGCGAATCCTGCACCGACTGGTGGAGTGCGAGTTGATTACGATGGAGCGGCGCAACATTCGTTTGCTGGCCGATGAAGAGGCATTGGCGGCGTTCCAGTAGGCGAATTGATTGCAATCAATTGTGTAACGCCTCGCACCTTGCACACTGGGACGGTCCACCACAGGAGAATGCCCATGCCCCCTTCAACGCTGCCCTTGGTTTACGCCTGCTCGGGCTGTTCCAACGTCGCGCAACTGGCCAACAACCTGGCTGTGCGCCTGGACCGCAGCGGTGTGGCAGAAATGTCCTGCATTGCGGGCATTGGCGGGCACGTGGGGTCGCTGCTCAACAAGGCACGCTCCGGACGCAGGATCTATGCCCTGGATGGTTGCCCTTTGCAATGCGTGGAGAATTGCCTGAAACAGCATGACTTGCACGCTGATGTCCATCTGATCCTGAGCCATTACGGGCTGCGCAAGCGATATGGCGAGGATTGCACCCAGGAGCAGAATGATCAGTTGTTCGAAGGGATCAGGCAGTTGATTGTCAGTGACCTGGCGCCCTGTAACCTGTAGGAGCGAGCATGCTCGCGATGGAGTCACGGCCGCCGCGGGGTGTCAGGTACCCAGCGGTATCGTTCACGACTATCGCGAGCATGCTCGCTCCTACAGGGCGGCAGGTCAGACAGTGAATTTCCCGACCAGCACTTCCAGCTCATGCCCAAGGCGCGCCAGCTCGATGCTGGAAGCGGCGGTTTCCTCGCTGGCACCGGCCGTTTGATCGGAAATATCGCGCACGTTGATCACGCTGCGGTTGATCTCCTCGGCCACTGCGCTCTGCTGTTCCGCCGCCGTGGCGATCTGCTGGTTCATCGCCTGGATGGTCGACACCGTGCGCGTGATGCCTTCGAGCGACTCACCGGCGCGCCGAGTGAATTGCACGCTGCTTTGGCTCATGTCCAGGCTGGTGTCCATGCTCGCGGAAACGGCTTCGGTGCTGGTTTGAATGCCGACAATCAGGCTTTCGATTTCTTCGGTGGAGCGCTGGGTACGTTGGGCCAGGTTGCGCACTTCATCGGCCACTACCGCAAAGCCGCGCCCCGCCTCGCCGGCCCGTGCCGCTTCAATGGCCGCGTTCAGCGCCAGCAGGTTGGTCTGTTGTGCCACGGCCTTGATCACGTCCAGCACACCACCGATCTTGTCGCTCTGCCCTTTCAGATGAGCCACGGCCTTCGCTGAGCTGCCCACCTCTTGTGCCAGGCGCTCAATGCGCTCGATGGCATCGCCCACCACCTGCTCACCTTCATTGGCCTGCTGATCGGCAACGGTCGCAGCCCGATTCGCTTCTTCGGCGTTGCGAGCAACGTCTTGCACGGTCGCGGTCATTTCGTTCATGGCGGTGGCGACGTGGTCGGTTTCCATTTTCTGGCTGTTGACCCCGGCGCTGGTCTCTTCGGTCACCGCGGACAACTGCTCGGCGGCGCTGGCAACCTGTACCACACTGTGGCGGATGCCGCCGATCAAGTCTCGTAGCGCGAGGGTCATTTGCTGCAGGCTCGATTGCAGTTGGCCCAGTTCGTCGCGTCGGTCGACTTTCACGTCGTGGCTAAGATCGCCCTTGGACACGCGCGACATGGCTTCCAGCGTGTGACGCAGGGGGCCGACGATTTGTCGGGTGATGACCCAGGCGGTCAGGCTGCCGATCAATAACGCGAGTATGCCGAGCCCGACCAACAGCGACTTGGCGGCGGTAGCATCGGCATCGCGCTTGTTGTTCTGCGCCTCGATCAATTCCTGGGAAGTGGTCAGCAGACGATCGCCCAATTGCACCAGACGGCTGTACAACGCTTTGACGTCGGTCGCGGGTTGACTCAGTTGAGGCAAAAGTTTTGCGTACTCTTTGACCGCGTCAATTTGCTGGGCAAGTAACGCCTGATCAGCGGCCGTGCTGTAATGCCCTTTGATACTTTCCAGGTGAGTGGCCAACCGATCAAGAATCTTGTAGACGGGCTGCAAAGCTTCAACCTGAGTATTGCTGCCCGCCCGTAACCGCTCGATACGTAACTCTCGGGTGTATTCGCCGACTTTGACAATGTTCTCGATCTTTACGCCCCGCTCGGTCAGCGAGGTCAACGCATGCCAACCGGCAACGATCAACAGTAATGCCAGACCCAGTACGAGGCCAAAACCAAGTGCCAATTTGGCACCCACACGGATATTCCTGATCCATACAAACATACCCACTCCTATTAGCCATGCTTACTGATTGGAGTCGGTATCGGTTGTGCGATAGTTATCTTGAGTAGACTTTAGTCGCTGAATATTTCCGGCTGGTGTAACGCACAGTAGGAGCGAGCTTGCTCGCGATAGCGGCTCAAACACCGCAGGGCATCAGACAGCCCGCGTTATCGTTGACGACCATCGCGAGCAAGCTCGCTCCTACAGTTGGGTGCGTAGTGCGATTACTGGGTAGCCAACCCCTTCCCCGCCCGCTCAAGGTTGCGCCACAGCCACACCGGCAAGACATCCGGGTCGAGGCTGTCGATCAGGTTCTTCAACGCCAATCCCAGCTCGGTATCGCCCTCGATCACCAGGCGTCGGCGGAAGAACAGCGTGTCCGGATCTTCCTGGCGGCTGGCCAGCAACAGGAACTCGCGCCAGTTGCCGCTGATGGTCACGTGGGCTTGGGCCTGTTCCGCGATGCGCAGGCCCTCGCGATTGAGCGTCATGAACCAGGACAAGCCCAGGTCCGGAATACGCAGGCACAGCCAGCGCCCGCGAAGCATTTCGAACTGTCCGTCGCGCAACGGCTCGGCCAGGCAGCGGTTCAGCGCCTGTTGCAATGCCAGCCGCTGCACCACGAACGGCACGCGACGCACCAATGGCAGCAGCCGGTCAGCGCCCTTGAGCAACCACTTCTTGCGGTTCAACACAGGCCCACCTCCTCAACGCGCAACATGCCGGCCTGGCCGTGCCAGTAACCGTTGCAACCCTCCACGAACAACGGCGGCTCCTCACCCCCGAGCACCTTGTGATAAGCCGCGATGACCTCTGTCATGCCCTGGGCACGCGGGCTCAGGCGCAGCAGATCGGCGCCGCAGGCCACCAGCCCCGAGTAATCGGCCAGCAGGTTGGTGACCTCCGCGGACATGGTCTGGATGCCGTTGAGGGTAAACAACGGCTGCCCTTCCTGGCTGGTCAACGCCATGCCGTCGGGATAGTTGAGGCAGCAGAACTGGCAGTCGTCCTTTGGCCGGTTTTCCGCCCGTGCAGTGAAGCAGCGTGCCGAATAGGCCAATGGCAGGTGCCCGTAGGCGAAGATTTCCACTTCCGGCACCGCATGCCCGAGTTCACGCACCTGCTCGATCACGTCGCGGATCAGCACGGCGGAACACTCCACCGGCGGCACCCAGCGGGTCATGCCGCTGTCGAGCATTTGCCCCAGCGAATGCCCGTTGTACAAGTTGAGCGCCGGGCCACCCACGAAGGGCAATTTGCGTTCAGAGAGAAACTGCACCGCGCTCATGTCATTGGCTTCTACCAGCAACTGGCCGTTGTCGCACAGACGACGCACGCTGGACAGTTCCGATGCCGCTTCGATCAGCGTCAGGCTGGACATCACCAATTGCGCCTGGCTGCATTCCTGCAACTCGCGGCCCAGGCCCAACCACTGATCGAGGGAAAATGCCCGACGCTTCGAGCACGGTTTCCCCCAGGTAAATCACGTCCAGCGGCTGGCTAGACATCTCGGCGTAGAAGTTGCCGAGTTGCGCTTTGTCCCAATAAAACAGGACCGGTCCAAGGCTGAGTTTCATGTTCTCTCCCTCATTGCCATGATCGATGGTAAGCACCCAGGGTGGTCTGGCTGCCTTCGGACAGGCCGGCCAGCACCTTGCGCCATTCTTCCTTGACCCGGAAACTGCTCGGTGCGGTGCGGTGAGCATCCAGCGCCGCCCGCCAGACCCGGGTGACCTGCTCGACATAGGCCGGGCTGCGCTGCCGTCCCTCGATCTTCACCGCTTCGACGCCGATGGCGTTGAGCTCCGGGAGCAAGTCCAGGGTGTCGAGGCTGGTGGGTTCTTCAAGGGCATGGAAGCGCTTGCCGTCGACCAGAAAACGGCCCTTGCACAGGGTCGGATAGCCGGCAGGTTCGTCGGGGGTATAGCGGTCGATCAACACTTCACTCAGGCGGGCACTCAAGCCATCGGTGTCTTCGCTCCAGCGCACGGCCTTGGCCGGCGAGCAGACGCCGCAGAGGTTCGGCGACTCGCCGGTGATGTAGGACGACAAATGACAGCGCCCCTCAGCCATGATGCACAGGCTGCCGAAACCGAAGACTTCGATCGGCACCGTACTGCTCGCGGCCACCTGGCGCACCTGGGCCAGCGACAATACCCGTGGCAGCACGGCGCGGCGGATGTCATAGCGCTGCGCATAAAACGCCAGGGCGGTGGCATTGGTTGCCGAGCCCTGCACCGACAAGTGCAGGTTCAGGTTCGGGTGACGCTTGCTGGCGTAGCTGAGCACGCCCGGGTCGGCGGCGATCAACGCGTCCACACCGAAATCGGCGGCACGGTCCACCGCGCGCTGCCAACGTTCCCAGCCCTTGGGCTGCGGGTAGGTGTTGACCGCGACGTAGATTTTGCGCTGGTGCTGGTGGATGTGGGCGACAGCGGCGTCGAACTGTTTGTCGTCCATGTTCAGCCCCGCAAAATGCCGGGCGTTGGTGTCATCGCGAAAGCCGACGTACACGGCATCGGCGCCTTGGCGCACCGCCGCTTTCAGCGCAGGCAGGTTCCCTGCCGGGCAGACCAGTTGCATGGGTAATCCTCGTGAAGAAACGCCTGCGGACCGTCGACATAGCTTGTGGCACGAGGTCCGCACCTGCGTAAAAGGCGCTGCCAGTCTAGCCAGACCGGCAGGAACGACCTTGACGGCAATCAATTGCCCCTACTGCGTCAGGCTGGCGAACGGCAGGAACATCACCTCGTCGTGCTGGTGCACTTGGGCCTCGCGTTCGATCACCGCCAGCCCTTCGGCCCAGCACGCGGCGGTCCCAAAAAAACATGGCCGAGCTTTGCTGCGGATGCAGCTCCACGCTCAAGCGGCCTTGGGCGTCCGGGGTCAGGCGCGCTCGCAGGTACTGGCGACGTTTGTTGCGCTTGGGCCAATCGAAGCCGGCCGGCACTGCCAATGGCACCGGCAGCACCTCGCTGACGCCCTGCGCCCGCAGCAGAAATGGACGCACCACGACCATGGCAGTAATCAACGCCGCCGACGGATTTCCCGGCATACCGATCCACGGTTTGCCCAACACCTCGCCATACGCCAGCGGCTTGCCGGGCTGAATGGCCAGACGCCAGAAATTGACCTTGCCCAGTTCCTGGATCGCCTTTTTCAGGTGGTCCTCTTCACCGACGGAAACGCCGCCGGAACTCAACAACAGGTCGCAGCGCGCCGCGACCATGCTCAGGGTTTGTCGACTGGTCTGCAGGTCGTCAGCCATGACCCCGTAGTCGTGCACTTCCACGCCCCAGCCGCGCAACAACGCCGCGAGCAGGTAGCGATTGCTGTTGTAGATCTGCCCAGGGGCCAGCAACTCACCAGGCTCACGCAACTCGTTGCCGCTGCTGAGCAAGCCCACCTGCAGCGGCCGGTACACTTCGACCCGCGCCACGCCGGCACCGGCCAGCAAACCCAGCTCCTGAGCGCGCAGCCCCCGCGTTTGCCCGTCTTGAGCAACAACGCTCCACGGCGGATTTCTTCGCCCTGCTTGCGCACGTGATCACCCAGGCTCACCGGCGGGAACCACACACCATCGCCCTCGACACGACACAGTTCCTGAGGCACCACGGTGTCGGCGCCTTCGGGCAAGGGCGCGCCGGTGAAAATCTGCACCGCATGCTGGGCGCGCAACGTCGGCCCCGGCGGATCACCCGCTGCGATGCGTCCGCCCACCAGCAGGTAGCCACCCTCCTCTGGCAAGTCCGAAGCCCGTAGCGCATAACCGTCCATGGCACTGTTGTCCCAGGCCGGCAGGTTGACTGGCGAAACAATGTCTGCCGCCAGCACGCGGCCCATGGCGTGTTCCAGCGGGATCATTTGCGCCAGTGGCGGTGGCGGCACCTGCTCGAGCAAATGCGCGATGGCGTCGTCCACCGGCATCAAGTGGCCAAGGTCGCACCCGCAGCCGTTCACGAGCGCGACTCGCAGGCGTCGATGACCCTCTGCGATTGCGCTTTCAAATGCGGTGCGAAATTGCACGGGCCAGTGCGGCTGTCCAGTTGCTCCACCAGGATCTTGTTCCACGCTGTCCGGCAGGCGCCCGGAGAACCCGGTACGCAGCACACCAGTACGCCGTTGCTCATGCCGGCGAGGGCACGCGATTGCAGGCTGGACATGCCGATCTCTTCCAGCGACACCTGGCGGAACAGTTCTCCGAAACCTTCCACGCGTTTGTCCAGCAACGGCAAGACCGCTTGCGGGGTGTTGTCGCGGGCGGTAAAGCCAGTGCCGCCGGTCATCAGGATGACTTGCACCTTGGGGTCGGCGATCCAGCGCGAAACGATGGCGCGGATCTGATAGATGTCGTCCTTGACCAGGCCACGGTCGATCAACAGGTGCCCGGCGCCTTGCAGCAGATCGGCCAGGGTCTGGCCAGAGGTGTCAGTGTCGAAGGTGCGCGTATCGCTGATGGTCAGCACCGCGATGTTCAAAGGTTCGAAAGTGCGTTGCGCCAGATGGGCCATGTTCAAGCCTCCCATGGAAAATGATAGTGGCAAGCCTGAACCGCAATGGCGGTCCGGCCTATTCCTCCAAAGAGATACCTCGACTGGAAAACAGCCTCAGGGTGCCAGGCGATTGCGCCGCCAATGGCCGTTGTGCAGGCGATAATCGATGCGGTCATGCAGACGATCGGCGCGGCCCTGCCAGAACTCCAGGCGCTCGGGACGCAGGCAGTAACCGCCCCAATGCTCGGGGCGCACAACGGGCTCGTCGACGAAGCGTTTGGTGATGTCCGCCAGCAGCGAATCCAGCGCGGCGCGACTGGCCAGCGGACGGCTTTGCGGTGAGGCCCACGCGCCCAGGCGACTGGAGACGGAGCGGCTGTTGAAGTAGGCGTCCGAGAGCGCCGGGTCGAGTTTCGACACCTGGCCTTCGACGCGCACCTGACGTTCCAGCCCCGGCCAGAAAAACGTCATGGCTGCAAAGGGGTTGGCTGCCAGTTGCTGGCCCTTGTCGCTTTGGTAGTTGCCGAAAAAGGTAAAGCCTTCCTCGCTCAGCCCCTTGAGCAACAACACCCGGCAATGCGGCCGCCCGTCACTGTCGACGGTGGCCAGCATCATGCTGTTGGCTTCGACCGGCGCCAGCTCGGTGTCCCGAGCCTGTTGCAACCATTGGCTGAACATCGCCAGCGGGTCGTCGAGTGCCTGCTCGTCCTGCAGGCCAAACAAGGTGTAGTTGCGGCGCATCTGCGCCAGGGAAAGCGTCATGGCAGTGATCTCCGGTGGTGTTCACCCCAGTGTGCGAGCCACCGGGGCAGACCACCTTGATCGCCATCAACACCCGTCGTTTATTTCAGCCCCAGACGCTTGGCCAGCTTGTGCAGGTTGCTGGCATCGACTTCCAGCATCCGTGCAGCACGGGCCCAGTTGTCATCGGCCAGGCGCAGGGAATGCAGGATTTTTTGTCGCTGGCAGTCATCCACCGCATCGCTCAAGGCCTGGAACGGTGCATCGTTTGCCAACTCCTGGGCTGGCTCGCTGGTCGCTCCCGGCATAACCATCTCGCTGTCGAGATCCAGCACGTGCGGCTCCAGGGTGATGATCAACGAACGACTGGTTCCACGACTCAGCTCTTTCAATGCCGCACGACTGATCACGTGCTCGAGCTCACGCACGTTGCCCGGCCAGGTGTACGCCAACAAGGCGCGTTCGGCCGCCGGCGACAGGCGCAGGCCACGCAGGCCCAGGCGCGCGCGGTTGAGTTCAAGGAAATGCCCTGCCAGCATCAGCACGTCATTGCCGCGTTCGCGTAGGGCCGGGATCGGCACCGGGTACACCGAGAGACGGTGGTACAGGTCAGCGCGAAACAGGCCATCGCGAATGCTGTCGGGCAGGTGGCGGTTGGTCGCCGCGATGATGCGCACGTCGACGTGCAACGGCTTGTCCGCACCCAGGCGCTGGATCTCGCCGTTCTGCAACGTGCGCAACAACTTGGCCTGCACGCTCAAGGGCAATTCGCCGACCTCATCCAGGAACAGCGTGCCGCCATTGGCCGCATCGAAGCGACCTGCGCGGTCACTGGTGGCGCCGGAAAACGCGCCTTTGACGTGACCGAACAATTCACTTTCGGCCAGGGATTCCGGGAGCGCCGCGCAGTTAACCTGGATCAGGGGCTTGTGGCTGCGCCTCGACAAACGATGCAGGCGACGGGCGAACAGCTCCTTGCCGACACCGGTCTCACCCAACAGCAACACAGGCAGATCGGAGTCGGCCAGCACATCCAGTTCGTTGAGCAAATGATCAATCACCTCGCTTTGTCCGAGGATCTCGCCGTCATCGACCGGCCTGTGCAAGTCCTGCGGATCGCTGCGGGACAGGCGCAAGCTGCGGTTTTCCTGCTCCAGGCGGGTGACCCGCACCGCGGCTTCTATCTGCAGGGTGCAGCGCTTGAGTTCGTCCCGCGCGCGGCTGTCGAAGGTGCCAGGCTGTAACGCATCGAGGGTGATCGCGCCCCACACCTTGCCATCCACGTACAGGCTCACACCCATGCAGTCATGCACCGACAACGACTCACCGACCTGATGGTCGACCAGCCCGTCGTAAGGGTCCGGCAGACGACTGTCGGGCTCGAACCAAGTGGGCTCGCGTGAGGCCATGATCGCCGCCAGACGTGGATGCTGGGCGATGACAAAGCGCCGACCCAACGCTTCATGGACAAGGCCCACCGTGGCCACCGGACGCAGGCTGTCTTCGTCCAGGCGCAGCAAACCGACGGCACCGCTGTGGAAATATTCACGCAGGGTCTGCACCAGACGTTGTAACCGTACGGCATTGGGCAACTCGACGATCAGGTCGGCCGCCAGGCTCTCACGCAGCATGGTAGTAATCACCCTCTACGGTGGGATTGACCCTGTGTTTTCAGGGTGCGCATCACCACATCAAAAAATAAACCCATAGTTTTCAACTAATTAACTATGGCACGTCGAATGCAATATCCCCGGGGAACCGTTTGAACCAGAAACAAGGAACCCCTGATGAGCCTTAACCTGCTGGAACAAAGCCTTGGCCAACTGGCCTGCGACATTCCCGGTGCCACCCGGATTTTTCATACCTTCAACCTGGACTTCTGCTGCGGCGGCCACAAAAGCCTGCGCGAAGCAGCCCTGAGCAAAGAGCTCGACCCGGTAGTGATCGCCGAGGCGCTGCACATCCTGCAAGACGCTGGCGAAACCCAGGACGACTGGCGCCACGAACCGCCCGAGGAACTGATCGCCCACCTGCTGACTCGCTACCACGCCCGCCACCGCGAGCAACTGCCGGAACTGATCCGTCTGGCGCGACGCGTCGAACACGTCCACGGTGCACGCCCCTCCTGCCCCAACGGCCTGGCCGACCTGCTGAACGACCTGCAGCAGGAACTGGAAAGCCACATGCTCAAGGAAGAACAAGTGCTCTTCCCGATGCTGCAACAGGGTTACGGCCCGCAGGCTGCACCGCCGATCCAGGTGATGCGTTTCGAACACGATCAACATGGCGAGTCGCTGGAAAAACTGCTGGCCCTGACCAACAACATCACCCCGCCGGCCGATGCCTGTAACACCTGGCGTGCCCTGTACCGCGGGCTGCTGGAGTTCCGCGATGACCTGATGCAGCACATCCACCTGGAAAACAACGTGTTGTTCATCAACGCCCTCAACCCACGCTGATCCCCACCTGTATCGAGCCCGCATCAGCCATCGGTTGATGCGGGTTTCTTTTGCCGGGAGGCCTCAACCGTGCCAATAGAACATCGCCTTGGCGAGAATCACGATCAGCACCATGTGCCCGAGGATGCTGCGACGAATCCAGGTGGCACGGGTGTCGCTCAAGCGTCCCTTGGTCAGCCAGAACGCCAGCAGCAGGTAATGGCCGATGATGCTCAGTGCGAGCAGGATCTTCAGGCTCAGTAAGGCACCAAAGCTGCTGGCCAGCGGATGAATCAACGCACTGCGGTATCGCCACGCCATACCGATGCCGGCGCCGTACAACAACAGCACCACGCCATGCAGCACCTTGCGCGAGCGCAAGGCAATGGCCTCGGTCCGCGCTCGCCATGCTCGCTGGCCCCACCACCTGCCGACGCGCCTGGTGCCAGATCAGCACCTCGAAGAACAGCGTGCCGATAAAGGCGATGGCAGCCAGCAGGTGTGTCACCAATAGAAAGGGGTACATCAAGGTGTTCCTCCGTGGGTTTAACCCGGATGCCCATCGACCCGGGCGCGCAGCAGCATCGGCGCGTAGCGCCAGGTGTACAGCGCGAAGGCCAGTGCCCAGCACGCGCCCGCGATCCACAGCGCCGCCAAGGGGAACAAGAGCACCAGGCCGACACGGCTCAGGCAACCGAGGTTGAGCAGAATGAACGCCAGGGTCATGCCCTGTGGTGGCTCCAGCGGGCGACCGGTGTGGCCGAGACTGACCCGCGCGATCATTGCCAGTACCAGGCCGCCCATGGCGCCGATGGTCAGGCAATGCACCGCCAGGCTTGGATTGATGGGCGCGCCGAAGTGCCACGCCGCCATGCCCAGACAGGCGAGTGCCAACCAGCCGTAGGCCAGGTGCAGCGACCACAGCAGCGGAACCTGCCACAAGCCACGATCATGCCAGCGCACCAGGCGAATCAGGTGGCCGACGCCGAGGACGGCGAACAGCAAGCCCACCCAGACATTGGCGTACAACGCAGGTCCGGCGGCGTACAACACCGCCACCAGCGGCGAGCCGATCAGCAGCAACCAATCCAGCCACGCCCATGGCACCACGGCGTCCTTGCGCCCCAGGCCGCGCTGGGTGAAGAACGGAATGACCCGCCCACCAATCAGGCCCATCATCGCGGCCACCAGCCAGATGCCGCCCAGCACGCCTTGGCGCTGCCAGCCTTCATGACCGGCGAGCAGTCCATACAAGGACACGGCGTCAGCGGCGGCCAGCAACAACAGGACCGCGACAATCGGGTAGTTGCGCTTCTGCCGCACCTTCCACAGGGTGAAGCCCATCAGCGCTGCCACGGCGAGCGGGAACGCCAGTTCGAGGGTTGCCAGCAACGCCCAGGGCGCATTGACCAGCCAGGCCACGCGGGCCAACAACCATACGACTGCGAGAGCCGCCAGCGGCTGACCGCTCAGGCCGGGGCGACTGGTCCAGGTCTGCACCGCCGTCAGCAGGAAACCGGCGATGATCGCCAACCCGAAGCCGAACAACAATTCGTGCCGATGCCAGCCCAACCAGCCACCGGCCGGTTGCCAGTTGACGATCGAACCGCTGAAGGCCGCCAGCCACAACGGAATCGCCAACAATGCCAACAGGCAGCCACCGAGGAAAAAGGGTCGAAACGCCAACCGCAATAACGGTGGAATCGCCAGCGCCTTACTGCGCTCAAGAACTTGCATGAAGCCACTCCTCTGCTTTATCCGGCGCTCACACGCAACGCCTGGGACAATCCGGGTCCAATCATCAGGGATTAATAATCAAACGCCTTTGTCGCAAATCAAGAGTGCAAGGGCTGTGCCCACTGCCATCGCCCGCCAACACGGGCACTCGCGCCACGATAGAGTCATTACGACACGGTTAAAATGACCAGTTGTGGTTATTTTAACCGGCTCAACAGCGGTGTTTTTGACCCCAATCAATAATAAGTCCAGCAAAAACAGGGACATTGCGCATGGCCCGGGTCTTGCTGAATACGGGCAACCTTTACCTTTGATTGCCTGCGGAGTCGTCATGAAAAAGATCATTCAACCACTGGGTTGGTTTGTGGTGCTGACCTCGGTGCTGGCGGTGGCCAGCAGCCTTTCGTTGGGCCTCGTCTGAGCGAATCACCCACTCACTTTCCCTTTTCAGGATGAACCTCCATGGTCCTTCACCGCGTCCACCACCAGATTCTGCGCAGCCATCACTTGTTCGAACCGTTGAACGACGATCAGATGAACGAACTGATGAGCACCAGCCAATTGCTGAGTATCGACAAGGGCGAACCGCTGTTCCGACAGGGCGAGCCGGCGGACTCGTTCTACTTCGTGATTGCCGGCGCGGTGAAGATCTACCGACTGACACCCGATGGGCAGGAGAAGGTGTTCGAAGTGCTGGGCGATCGGCAGACCTTTGCCGAAGCAATGATGCTGATGGACACCCCCAACTACGTGGCCTCGGCGGAAGCCGTCTGCCCGACCCAGCTGTATCGACTCTCCAACAGCACCTACATGCGCCTGCTGCAAAGCAACAGCCGCCTGACCTTTGCCCTGCTGGGCAAGCTCTGCGTGCGGTTGCACCAGCGGGTCAACGAGATCGAAACCCTGTCACTCAAAAACGCCACCCACCGCGTGGTGCGTTACCTGTTGACGCAGTTGGTGCGCAAACAGACCGTGGATGACCGCTTTGAATTGCCGATGGCCAAGCAACTCATTGCCGGGCACCTGTCGATCCAGCCGGAGACCTTTTCGCGCATCATCCGCCGCTTGATCGATGAAAACATCATCACCCAGGACGGCCGCCAGATCGCGATACTCGACCGCATCCGCCTGGAACAATTCGAATGAGCGACCAGCCTGTGTGCCTGTATTGCCAACAGGCCAACGAACACCATGAGGTCGAATGCGGCCATTGCGGCATGCCACTGCCCGTCCACGCCGCCGGGGCTGGGGAGCGGCGCCAGCGACGATTCATGTGGTTTTGTGTGGGGTTGACGGTGTTTTGTTTTGTGATGTTTTTTTGGTTGCCTCGGAGCATTGTCTGAAGCTGGTCTAATTTACAGCAGATCAGGTGTGTAATGAGGAGCCAACTGTCAGTTCAGCGACTGCTGAGATTTCCACCAAAGCCCCGTAGTGGAGCGGACTACAAGGGATCATCACCCTCGCGGGACGGTGCGCGCCCATCAACGTTGAATAAACCAGGTTGACGGTCGGCCAATGAGCCACATCCACGATGTAAATTTGCACGCTGACCAAATGATTCAATGACGCACCAGCGGCCTGAAGCACGGCTTCCATATTGGCCATTGCCTGGCGAGTTTGGGCTTCTATCCCTTCAGGGAACTCCTGAGCATCCGGTGGAAACGGCAACTGGCCGGAAATGAAAAGAAGGTTTCCTGCCATTGCACCGTGTGAGTAATGCCCGCCCGGCACAGGCAGTTTCTCCGCTGTGATCAACTTCATATGTCCACCTTGACCGATCTGTTTTTGAATTCAGATGAATGATTTACCAGCCCGTGATACGGGGCCAATAACCGAGACTGCCTTCCTCATCGAGCACGTGATAACCACCGTGCTGCGCCGACGTGGCGCAGGCATGATTGGGCAAGATCCGCAGAAGCGTACCCAACGGCAGCAAGCTCGCCGGTTCAAGCTTTCCGGCCCGCGATGAAATGATTCCGTGTTCCTGATTCGTGGAGATGACGATCAGGTCACCAATAGGTTGGCCGGCGGCGTCACACACGACGCCATATCCCTGATCAATCGCTTGCCGGGCGGTACCACGATCGCGGGAAAGTGCCATCCATCCCGCATCCGTAATGATCCAGCCTTTCTCAGCCTGATGACCAATGACGGTTGTCAGAACCGATACCGCAATATCCTGCACATGGCAGACACCCAAGCCCGCCATGACCAGATCGAAGAAGGTGAACACCCCCGCACGAACTTCAGTTATTCCGGTTAAATCCTTGGTAAAAAGTGCCGTGGGTGTCGAACCGATGCTGATGATCGCCATGTTGAAGCCCGCAGCGGCGAGCATTTGGCTGGCCTCGATAATCGCCGCGCGTTCCTGCCGGGCGCACGCCTCGATTTCAGCGATCGACTGGCTGTCGTAGGACTTGCCAGCGTGTGTCATCAAGCCGCTGAGCTTGACGCCTTTGGAGCTCAACAATTGCGCGATTTCCACCAACAGCGCCGATTGTGGGCCGAGACCGGAGCGGTGGCCGTCGCAATCGATTTCCAGCAGGACCTCAAAAACATGACCCGACGTTTGGGCAAAGTCGGCCAACAATCTGGCAGTGTCCAAATTATCGAGTACCAGTTTGAGCTGCGCGCCTTTGCTGATCAAAGTGGCGGCGTGAGCGAATTTGTTTGGCGCAATGCCAACGCCATACAAGATGTCGGTAAACCCGGCCTCGAAAAAGAAATCGGCCTCACGCAGGGTCGAAACAGTGATGGGCCCACGCTCACCTGCAAACAGGCGCTCGGTGACTTCCAGCGATTTTTGGGTCTTTACGTGAGGACGCAATACCACATTGAATGCTGCCAGCTTATTGCGCATCCGTTGGATATTGGCGTCGAGTCGATCACGATCGAGCATTAAAGCGGGAGTTTCGATATGAGTGAGTGCGGACATGTCTGGTCTCCTGGAATAGGGCTAGTCTAAACGTCCGATTCCAGATTAAAATTTAATAATATTAATTCTAATATTCAGTGACTCTTAATGAATGAGGCATTTGATATCCGCTTTCTCCTGGTCGTCCGGGAAAGTGACAGTTTGTTGGCCGCATCACGCAAGCTGGGTCTGACGCCCTCGGCCGTGACCCAGCGACTTCAGCAAATGGAGAAAAAACTGTCGATTCGATTGCTGGATCGGTCAGCCCGGCAACTGCGCTTTACGGATGAGGGCGAGTTCTTGTGTCTGCAGGGTGCAGGGCTGGTCGAGCAGTTCGATACGCTGCTGGCGGAACTGCGTGAGCGACGCAGTGGCTTCGTTGGCAAACTGAAAGTCAACGCACCGTTCGGGTTTGGGCGCGTGCACGTGGCACCCGCGGTGGCGACTTTCCAGCGTCTGCATCCGGATGTTGAAATAGCATTGAGTTTGTCCGAACAGCCGATGGTTGAGGCGACTGATCGATTTGACGTCGTTATCCATATTGGCGAACTGCGCGCCTCCAACCTGGTCGGCCATTCCATTGCCCCCAACCGTCGCTACGTATGCGCCTCACCCGCGTTTGTTGAACGCCATGGCCTGCCGGAACATCCCGACCAGTTGGCTACCTTGCCCTGCCTTGCATTGCGGGAAAACAACGAAGACGTCACCCTCTGGCATTTCACACGCGCGCACAAAACACTCAGTGTGCGCATCCGCCCAGCGATGAGCTGCAACGATGGAAGTGTCATTCGACAATGGGCGTGCGAAGGGCACGGCATCATCATGCGTTCCGAATGGGACGTTGCCGATGCTCTGGCGCAGGGGACGTTGATACGACTACTGCCTGGTTGGAAACTGCCGGATGTCAATGTTGTTGCGCTGACGCATCAACGCGAGGGGTTGCCCGCGCGAACGGTCAATTTTCTGCGTCATCTACAGGATCAGTTCCGGCCGCAACCACCTTGGCGACAATAGATTTTGTTGAAATAAAATGAGGTACTTACTGGATCAGCGTGGGTACAAGTCAGCAGTCAGAGCGTAGAGCGGATTGACATGGGGCCTGTCCTCGGGCAGGTATCGGCCGGAAGCCCTCATTTGAATAATTATGCCTTTGCTGCGATGAAAGCGAGTTGGAGCGCGTCTGATCAGGCGCGCTCGCGGGATCACGCACTTGGATGGGTGTGGTAAATCTTGCTGACGATCGTCCACTTCCCCTCAACCTTCAGCAGGTTGAAGAAGTCGGTGAAGCGAAATCCGGATACGTTGTCGGTGTCGACCCGGGCACTGGCTGCGGTGCCGACGATATCAATACGCACGATTGCCGCGCTGGCCTCGGGGGATGGGCGGAAGGCGTTGTCGATGACGTCGTACAGATTCTGAATCGCGCCGCCAACGAGCTTGTCACCGTCAACGCCAAACATCGTCGCCTGCGCGTTGAAAGCGGGCTTCATCAGAGCACTGTCGGCCTTTGCGCCACCTTCGTTGTACTGGTTCAATACGTCGACGATTGCCTTGTATTCCTGAACGTAAGTTGGATCGGACATGATGTATTCCTCAGTGAATAGATTAGCGAAGCTGTTTACGGGGTGTTATGACTGACAGTCACGACTCCTGAAAGGAACGGGCTATCCTGCGCCACACTTGACGCAGGAATTTGCCATTCAAAGGTCTGCGGTTGGCCAATCGATGTAACCTTTGGCGCCGCCGTAGTAACTGTCGCGGGGCGCGATGGTTAGCTCGATACCGCGACGCAGACGCTCCACGAGGTCGGGGTTGGAGATAAACAAACGACCAAACGCCACCGCATCAATCCGGCGCTGAGCGCGGCGCTCTAGTGCCATCTCCAGGTCGTAGTTGTTGTTGCCAATGAATACGCCTTCGAACTGCGCGCTCAGCGCGTCCAGGTCCACGCCATCGGGAACACTGCGGGATGTCGCCGTGGCACCTTCAACGAAATGCAGGTAGGCCAGATCGAATTTGTTGAGTTGCTGAATCAGGTAACCGTAAGTCGCCATGACATTGCTGTCGGGCGGCGTGTTACCGGCATCAGGTGTCACGGGGGAAAGCCGGATCCCAACACGCTCGCCACCCCAGATCGCAATCACGGCTCGGGTGACTTCCAATGTCAGTCGAGCCCGGTTCTCAATGGAACCGCCGTATTGGTCAGTACGCTGATTGGTGGAGTCGCGCAGGAACTGATCGAGCAGATAGCTGTTGGCGGAATGGACTTCCACGCCATCAAAACCTGCCTGCTTGGCATTCTCTGCGGCGATCTTGTACTGCTCGATGATGCCTGGAATTTCCGAGGTCTGCAGCGCGCGAGGCATCGACACCTCGACAAAGCCTTTTCCAGTGTACGTGCAGCCTTCAGCCTTGATTGCCGAGGGTGCCACTGGCGCGTCGCCGTTGGGCTGTAACTCCACACTGGAAAAGCGCCCTACATGCCACAACTGGCTAACGATTTTGCCGCCCGCCGCATGCACCGCATCGGTGACTTTTTTCCATCCAGCAACCTGCTCTTGCGACCAGATGCCCGGAGTCATTGCATAACCTCGTCCCTGTGCAGAGATGTTCGTTGCTTCGGCAATGATCAAACCTGCACTGGCGCGCTGGGCGTAATAAGTCGCGTGCATTTCATTCGGTACACCGTCTTCGGCCATCCGGCTACGTGTCACGGGAGCCATGACAATTCGGTTGGCCAATTGAAGCGCCCCCATGCGCATGGGCGAAAAAAGATCGGTATCAAAAGCGCTATCAGACATAAAATCTCCAAATCAATAGACCGGTCGTCTGGTCACTGTCTTCAGGACCTGACCGACGACCAGCCCCTCCAGGTTTGATGGCGCTTGCCGCCCTGGCGAACGACTAGGCCCTTGCCGCTGAATGTGCCCGTGAGGGTTCCGGTTTGACCTTCTCCCACTTGGCGATAACCAGCGGTGCGATGGCGTTACCCAATACGTTCAGCGTGGTGGTGCCGCTGTCAATAATTCTGAAAATGCCGGCGATCAACGCCACGCCCTCTAATGGAAGACCGGCAGACGCCAAGGTGGCTGACAAGATGATGATGGCAAAACCCGGCACCCCTGCTGCCCCTTTCGAGGTCAGCACCATCGTCACTACCAACAGGATTTGCTGAGACAACGACAAGTCGATTCCATAAAGTTGCGCCACAAAGATCGTCGCGACGCCGAGAAAAATCGACGCGCCATCGAGATTGAAGGCATAACCCACCGGCACCACGAAACTGACTATCCGACGGGGTACACCGTAGCTCTCCAGCTTGGTCATCAATTGCGGCATGACGGCTGCCGACGCGGCACTCGAAAACGCCAAAATCAACTCATTGCGGAAGTACCGGATCAATCTGAAAATGTTTTCGCCAATCAAGTAGCAAATACCACCTAGCACCACGAGAGCGAAAACAATCAACGCCAGGTACACCACGCCAATCAACTTGAGCAAGGGAAGCAGCGAGGTAAAACCAAAGGTTGCCACCGTGGCACCGATCATGCCGAACACACCGATCGGCGCATAAGCCATGACAATGGAGACAACCCTGAACATCGCGTCCGAAAGACTCTGGACCAATGCGATTGCGGGGGCGCTTTTCTCGTGCGGCAAAGCGTTCAGTGCCAGGCCGAACAGCACGGCGAAAAACAGAACCGACAGCAACTTCGCCTCCGACATTGCGACGATGAGATTGTCTGGAACAATGTTCTGCAAAATGACCAAGGCTCCTTTCGAAGGCTCGATGGTGATAGAGGCAGAACTATGCGAAACGCCTGAAATATCGGTACCCGTGCCTGGCTCGAAGAGATTCGCGAAACACAACCCCATCACGATGGCCAACGCAGTAATCGCAAAGAAATAACCGAGCGACTTCATACCCATTCGACCAAACGATTTGCTGTCACCACCGCCTGCTATGCCCAAAATCATGCAACAGAACACGATCGGCACAACCACCATCTTCATCATCTTGATGAAGATATCGCCGAGCGGCTTGAGGATCTCCGCGCTCACCCATGTTTGATATTGCGGATGTGTATTGAAGTACCAACCGACAAGCACGCCAAGCAACAGCCCGGCAACGATTTGCCACACCAAGGGAATACGTTTCATGTCTAGCCTTCTTGTTGGAATGAAAGGTCTGCTCTGTTGGCAGTTGCTAGAGTCATGAGCTTCCAGCTCACTTGAGATCAAATGACACAACGGTGTTGTGCCATGAGTGTTTTACTTCGCGAAGAGCTGGCTCATATCCTTGAAAGCCTTGAATTCAAGGGCGTTGCCACATGGATCAAACAGGAACATCGTGGCTTGCTCGCCAACCTGACCTTTGAAACGAATGTACGGTTCGATCACAAACTCGGTGCCAAACGACTTTAAACGCTCAGCCAGTGCCTCCCATTGCTCCCACGCCAGGATGATGCCGAAGTGTGGAACAGGAACATCGTGACCATCGACCGGATTGCTGTGGACGCTCTCTTGAGAAGCAGTTTTGGGGTGCTCGTGAATCACGAGTTGGTGGCCATAAAAATCGAAATCGACCCACTGAGTGCTGGAACGCCCTTCTTCAAGACCGAAGACTTCTGCGTAGAACGTCCGCGCTGAGGCCAGGTTGTAAACAGGGATTGCGAGGTGGAATGGCGAGAGGCTCATCAGAACTCCAGTAATATTTTTTGTTGGTTGGTGACCGTCCCCACCGTCATTGGCTCTTTGGATTCAGCCGTTGCAGGGGATGGGGAACATCGTAGGACGGAAAACCAAACAGAAAAATCAATATATATTTCTTAGAAACACAACTAATATTTGTGAATGATCAAAGAACTCAAGACACTCATCGCTGTAGCCCGCGAAGGCACATTTGCCGCTGCCGGCAACAAGATCGGCCTCACGCAGGCTGCCGTGAGCGCGCAGATTCAGCGTCTGGAGGCTGAGCTAGGCTTCGAGGTTTTCGACAGAAAAGGACGCACGGCACATCTCAATAAAATGGGCCACCAGATACTCCTGCAAGCACAGGAGTTGCTCAGGCTCTATGACAATCTGGGCTCTACGACGGTGGGGCAACCTGCAAGCGTGCTGGTGAACATCGGCGCTATCGCCTCCGTGCAGCGCTCCTATTTGCCAGACGCACTGGCCAGGTTCCACCAACGATGCCCCCAATGCCGCACGCGTGTCGTCCCGGGCTTATCAATGGAGTTAGTGAACCTGGTAGATGCAGGCGAGATCGACATGGCCGCCATCATTCGCCCACCCTTCTCACTCCAGAGTGATCTTCGCTGGACGAATCTGGCGCTTGAACCCTACCGTCTGATCGTGCCGCGCGAAATGCCGGGAAACGACTGGTCGGAACTGCTTTGCAGCCAGCCGTTCATTCGATATGACCGATCATCATTTGGCGGCAGGCAAGTCGACCGGTTTCTGCGTCAGATGCACCTCACCCTGCATGAGGTCTGCGAACTGGATGAGCTTGAGGCAATCATCAAACTGGTCGAAAACAACGTGGGCGTTGCGCTGGTACCACAAACTACGCCCCATCCGGAATGGCCAGCAGGTGTCCGCGCACTCGACCTGGGGATGCACACTTTTCACCGTGATATCGGGTTGATACATCGCTCTCGCCGAAGCCTCACCGAACCTGTGCGAACACTGGCGGACTTGATCAGTGAACAGGTCAAAAGCGGCTTTATCCAATGGCAGCCAGCCTAAAACACTGATTGCAATGCGTTTTTTCGGGACCTTACGAAAGGCATAATCAGTAACCCGGCCACTGCTGGATCGCAAAGAAGCGGGCCAGGTCGGTAGCGGTCCAACTCGCCAATAAAGTCATCCAGATGGTGGCCAGAAAGGCACGCGGTGTCTGGTAGCGATGCGGCTGATACAAGTGGAGCGATGCCCCTCCTGAAGAGGCAACGCCGCCCCGACCTGGCGCTGTGCTAGCTCCCATCTCGAAAATCCACGATCGGTTGCAAGCTCCAACCGATGTCCGTAAACCGCGCCACACACCCTTCGCCGGTCGGCGCCTGGGCGCCGAAGCCGATTCGCAAGGGCCTGAGCGCGATCCCGGGGAGCGTAAACCAGCGCAGGAACCGCCAATAGACGCCGTCCACGGAAAAGTGGAAGGCCAGCGTCTGACCGTCGCAGTGCACCCGCAGCCACACCGTGTCGCTGTCGATCGACGGCCCATCTGCGTCATCCGAAACCCCTCGGGTAATCACGCTGACCACGGTCGGCAGACCGGCTCCGGATTGCTCGAACGCCAGCTTTGCCCAGTTGTCTTCATCGACCTGGACAAACAGGGCACCGGCATCGAACGCGGATGAAAAGCCCACGCGGACCTTGGCAGACAGGGTGAAAACGGCATCTTCAATCGTCATGGATGCGGCAATGACATTGTCTCGCCGCGACGCCCCCGCCGGATGAAAAAACCAATCGGTCTGCGGCCCGGCGTTAAGCACGACGGCGTGTGCCTCCAACTGTGCCGAACCGTTACCCTCACCTTTAACTGTCAGTTGCTCTATGCGCATAGCCACCACCTTGTATGGGTCATCACACTTTGAATTGGGTTACCAACGCCAGTTGCTCCTGCGTCAGTTCGTTGAGTTGCGCCGCTGCACGCGCCGAGTCATCTGCCTGATCGGTCAAGGCCTCGGTGACGGTGCGGATTGCCACGACATTGCGATTGAGCTCCTCTGCAACGGCGCTCTGCTCTTCAGCCGCGCTGGCAATGTGCAGGTTCATTTCCGTGATCGTGGAAATCGATTGCCCGATGCTGTCCAGCACCTGCACCGCCGATTCGAAGGCATCGACGCTTTCCTGAGCCCTGCTCCGGCTGCTGTGCATGCCGGCAACAACGGCCTGGGTCCCGCCCTGAAGCTGCTCGATCACTTGACGGATTTCTTCCACCGATCGTTGTGTCCGTTGAGCCAGACCCCGGACTTCATCGGCGACCACCGCAAACCCTCGACCGCTTTCCCCCGCACGGGCCGCTTCAATGGCCGCGTTCAACGCGAGCAGATTGGTCTGCTCGGCAATGGAGCGGATCACCTCCAGCACGCTGCCAATCTGATCGCTGCCCTGGGCGAGTCGGTCCACCTGCTGTTCGGCTCGTTCGAGCTCCTGCGAAAGCGCCGAAATCGAGTCCGTGCTTCTCTGGATGATCAGCCTGCCGGCCTGCGCCGAGCGGTCTGCCTCTTGCGCGGCCCCCGCAGCGCCGGTGGCGTTTCGGGACACTTCATGGGCGGTCAGGCTCATCTCGTTGGAGGCCGTGGCGACCAGGTCGATCTCGCGAAACTGGACTTGCATGCCGTTGCTGGTCTGACGGGCGATGTCGGCGGTTTGCGAGGCATTGCTGCGCGCAGTGACCACGCTCTCCTTGAGAGAGGCCACCGTCGGCTGAAGCTTGTCCAGGAACCGATTGAACCAGGCAGTCAGGTTGCCCAGTTCGTCACGTCGGGCGTAACCCAATCGGCTACGCAAGTCGCCGTCCCCCGTGGCGATTTCGCGCAGCCGTGCCGCGACCTCATCGATTGGTCGAGTGACGCTGCCTGCACTGAACCCAATGAGCAGCAACCCCAGCAGCGCCGCGACCACGGCAACGCCGATACTGACCAACACGGCGTCTCGCTGGCTGGACTGCAGTTGACGGCCAAGCGCCACGGCGTCGGCCAGCAGCACCTCGCGCGGCAAATCGACGATGACGCCCCAATTCGCCACGCCCTGGACAGGCTGCACGGGGTAAATGGCGTGGACCTCGCCGGAAAACTCGATGACGGCCGGTTGGCCGGAACGAATCGCCTGCATCACTTTTTCGCTGTCGTCCCCCAGGAACGCCCTGATGGGCTTGCCCAACGCCTCGGGGAATCTGCCGCTGGCGGCGTACGTGCCGCTGGGGGAAATGATGGAGGTTCGCCCGGCGCCGCCAAACAGACCGGCCTGGGCCTTCTCGATTTCATCCTGCAACGTGGCCAGCGGGATGTCCATGCCGGCCACTCCGAGCAGCTTTTCACCGTCCATGACGGGCACCGAGAGGGCCGTCAACAGCGGTTGATTCCTGGCATTGAGGTCCGTGTAGGGATCTTTCAGGCAGGGTTTGGCGCTGTCCCGGGTGCACAGATACCAACTGTTGAGGGGCTCGCCGGTCGGGCCGGGGGCATCCTGGGTGAAGTCCGAGTCGGCGATGGGATAGGCCAGCTCTGATTGACCTTGCAGGTTCCAGTTGACGCCATAGCGCCCCTTCTCGTTACTGCCGTGCCTGGCATCATTGATGAACCGTTGATCCTGGCCGTCCAGAAGGTTCGGCTCGAACGCAATCCACAGCTGTTGTGCATCGGGGTGCTGGGTATAGGCCGCCTGGACGAAACGCCCGATATCGTCTCGCAGGTCTTGCGCCTGGCCTGCGCGACGTATGGAAATCGCGCGCAGGGTTGAGACCTGCTCAGCCAGGGAGACCACCGTGGCCATTTTGGCGCTGAACTGCAGCGCAAAGGAGCGCCCCTGCTCGCCCGCTCTGGCGAGCAGCAAGGCCGCCACCGAGTCACCCAGCATGCGCTGGCTGGCTTCGGAAACCAGGGCGTTGTTCTGATACGCCTGACGAATGTTAAAGAATTCGACAGACACGATGACCGCCAGCAAACAGACACCGGGAAGCAGGACGATCCTGGCTCGGATGGACAATGCCACGGCAGCTACCTCGATATTATTGATGTTTGGAGTCAGCAGGGTGATGAGGGCGATGCACTCGCCCCCTGCGCGTGACTGGCTACGGATTGCGCCGGATCATGTCCGCGAGTTTTTCGCCGATCATGATGCACACCGAATTCGGGTTGCCCGAGACCAGGGTCGGCATGATGGACGCGTCGGCAACGCGCAGGCGCTCGATGCCGTGCACGCGCAGCTCTGGCGAAACCACCGCGTGCGCATCGGTGCCCATTCGGCACGTGCCCGAAGGATGAAGCGCGGCGTGGGCTATCTCTTCACAGAACCGCGCGATTTCCTCACGGTTTTTCACCTGTGGCGCCGGTACGTGACGGCGCGCGATGTAAGGTTTGAATACCGACTGCTCCATGATCTGGTCGGCGATCCGGAAGCCCTCCACCAGCGCATCCAGGTCGTACGGATCGGCGAAGTAGTTGGGGACGATTCTCGGCGGCTGGTCCATGGAGCGACCGTTGAGCTCGACAAATCCTCGGGACCTGGGCCGGATCTGACCGAAGTTGATCGTACAGCCATTGCCGCCGGGCACTGAATCAACGCCTTCTTCGATCCCCGCACCCACCACCATGAAGTACTGGATATCCGGTGTCGCTTCTTCCTTCTGCCCCCACCAGAATGCGCCCGCCTCGATCAGGTTGGACGCCGCCGGGCCGTTGCGAAACAGACCGTACTGCAAGCCCGCCGCGGCCTTCCACAACGGTTTTTTGTACTTGTCGTAGCTGTGCGGACCGGTCAGCTCGTAGACCATCGATATCTCGATGTGGTCCTGCAGGTTCTGGCCCACGCCAGGCAGGTCCTTGACGACACTGACGCCCTGCTGCTCGAGGTGCCTGGCGGGTCCGATGCCCGATACCATCAGCAGTTGCGGCGTGGCAATGGCGCCCGCCGAAAGGATGATTTCCTTGTTGGCGTACAGTTCCTTGCGCACGCCCTTTTCGGTGTAGACGACGCCCTTGGCCACATGGCCTTCGAACAGGATCTTCTCGACCTTGCATCCGGTCCTGACCGACAGATTCTTGCGACCACGGGCGGGACGGATATAAGCGGCTGCCGCGCTGCTGCGAACGCCGTTGCGCGACGTGATCTGGTAGAAGCCGCACCCTTCGGGTTTGCCACTGTTGAAGTCCGGATTGTAAGGCAGGCCGTATTCCTGGCAGGCCTGCAGCCAGACCCTCGACAACGGGTGGATATAGGGCGGGTAAGACACCCCCAGCGGGCCGCCTGTACCATGCACCTCATTATTGAAGGTGTCGTTGTTCTCTGCCTTCTTGAAGAACGGCAGCACCTCCTGATAAGACCAGCCAACCGCGCCCTGCTCCGCCCAGCCGTCGTAATCCTCGGGTACCCCGCGAATGTAGATCATGGCATTGACCGAGCTGCCACCACCGAGCACCCTGGCCTGGACCATGGTTGGCGGCTCACTGCGCGATTGCGAACCGGTGGGCTCCCATTGATAACGCTTGAGCAGGTCGCCCTGCGCGGTTTTGTAGTAGGCGCCGGGGATATGGATATAAGGGTTGAGATCACGTGGCCCCTCTTCGAACAACACCACCTGCGTCGCGCTGTCTTCGCTCAACCGACCGGCGAGCGTACAGCCTGTGGAACCGCCACCCACGACTATGTAATCAACCATGTTCAATTCCAGTACCGATTAACCGTTGACGAGCTCATTGAGCAACTTGAAGTGGCTGCGGGCGACCTCGAAGCTGTCCGCCTGATGCTGTTTCTGACAGAACAGCTCGCAGCTCCACCACCCCTGGTAACCCGTGGCCTTGACTGCCTGAACCCACGCCTTGAGGTCCAGAACCCCTTCACCGGTGGGCACGTCGCGAAGAATGTCTTCATTGGGAATGCCGCCGTTGAATGCCAGCGAGTCGCACACATGCACGCCATAGAGGTAGTGCTTGTCCATCCGTGCAACGGTGTCGGGCGTGTCACCCGAGGTGTAGCAATGCCAGAAGTCGATCACCATCTTGACGTTGGGCCGGTCGGCTCGGTCGATCAACTCGATCTGGTGGGTGATCCCGGTGAGAGGCGTCCAGGCCAGGGCCTCCAGGTAAAGGGTGAGGTTGAACTGGGCAGCAAGATCGGCCAACGCTCGCAGATTGCTGGCGGTAATGCGCTTCTGTTCTTCAAGCTCCAGCCCCAGCAAACCGGCATACGCGCTGGACCGGCGGCGATCGCGATGATCGATGACGGCCTGGACATCGATCGGTCCGGTCAGCACCTGAACCCCTTTTGCACCTGCGGCAACGGCCATGGAAAACAACTGCTGGGCGTCTTCCATCAATTGCGCGTGCAGTGCGCCGGTCCGCTCGATATCGCGCAGATAACCCAGACCCGGCACCGACAGGCCGGCCAGCAACCCCTTGAGATCATCGTGCGAATAACCGGCGTCGAAGTACTTGTGCAGCTTGGTTGCTGACAGTTCCAGCGCCGTAAACCCGACGGATTTCGCCAGGTTCACATCCAGCGCCACCGTACCGTGGCGCGCCACGGTGCAGTGCAGGGCAAATTCATTCACGGCCATTTACAACTCTCCCGAGTAACTCGCGTTTGTTTTTATTGAGCTCGACTCAGCGAGCAAACCTGACCCACTTTCTGTGGGTGCTCGATTCGAAGCACAGGTGAGCCAGTTCGACCCCTCGGCAGCCCTGCTCCAGGTCCGGAACCGGCACCCGCAACGCGCCCGGCCCGCGATCGCCTGCGGCGATGGCCACGGCAAAATCCTGGTAGAGGATCGCCAGGGCCTCCAGATACCCTTCGCTGCAGCCGGCTGGCAGGCTCGAAAAGGCCTGGGCTTCAAGGTTGTCCGCTTGCCCGCGACGCAGGATCAGCTCCGCGCTGTCCACGGGCTTGAGGTGCAGCAGTTCGGGCGACTCCTGGGACCACTCAAGGCTGGCTCGACTGCCAATCACCTTGAACGTCAGGCCATTGCGATGCCCGGGGGCCGCGAAGCTCACCCACATCAGGCCTTCGATGTCCTGACTGAATTCGAACTGGGCCACGCAGTTGTCGTCCATCGGCCAGCCCGGCACCTTGTTGCTCAAGGTCGCACTCAGCGCCGTTGCGCGTTGGCCGGTGAGGAATTCCATCAGGTTGAACGCATGGGTGCCGATGTCGCCGACCACGCTGCTGATGCCTGCCTTGTCGCGCTCACCACGCCAGGCCAGGCTGGCGTTGAGCGATTCCACGCCCGGCGCCAGCCACTCCAGCAAGTACTGGACCTGGATGAACCTGACCTCGCCAATGGCACCGTCCTGGATTCTGCGACGGGCTTCGCGCACCATCGGATAACCCTGATAGGTGTAGGTCAGCGCAAAGAACGTATTGCGCTCGGCGGCCAGGCGTTTGAGTTCATTCGCCTGGTAGATTTCGTTCACCAGCGGCTTGTCGCAGATGACCGCTATCCCGGCGCGCAGGAACGCCTGGCAGGCTTCAAAATGCAGGTGGTTGGGGGTGACGATAATGACGGCATCGATGGAGTCGGCCCGACCGGCTTCAGCACTGGCCATCTGCTGAGCGCTGGCGTAGATCCGCGAGTGGCTGACGCCCAGCGCATGGCCGGCCACGAGGGACTTTTCAGGGTGTGAAGAGAACACCCCCGCGACGAGTTCATAACGATTGGACAGGCGCATCGCCGCCCGATGCAGCGACGCAAAATAAGCGCCCTCGCCGCCGCCGATCATGCCGACCTTGAGCTTGGCGGGGCTCGGAATATCGCTCGTTATATTGGGCATCTCACGGTCTCGGACTGACACTCTTGTACCCCGAGTATCAGCCCGCCCTGCCCAGCGCTCAATTTCGCAAGCCGTCGGCACATGACGCGAACTGACGCAATTCATGACTGATGGCTCGTACGACCCGCGATCGTTAACAGCTGATTGTGCGTCAGACTGCGTCAGATATCCCTTTCATGCGAAATTGATCGCGTCTGTTTGCAGTTCGATACTCGGCTCATGAAAACAATAAGCCGAGCCTGTCAAGCGCTGGGCGCACAGTGTGTTTTTCCTGCGGATCCCGCGGCGCGAAACCCTGTGCAACCCGGCCACCCTGCGACGCCAAGCCACGTGCATGGGTGGGAGGACTATTCAGTCCGTCTTTCCCAGCGCCCGGCTCGCAACATCGCCCCGCTGCGCCTTTCTCCTTCTGCCCAATTCGTACCTGTAACTGCGGCCTTCGCCCCCCGTGGCGGTGGCGTGTTTCCGATCGATTTCATCCCCAACACGAGTAGGACATCTGTATGAAGCACGAATCAGATAAGGCCGGACCTTCCAAAACGACGACAACACTTTTTGGTGATGTCACCCTTAATCGCCGCTCGTTCATGCTTGGCTCGGCGGCGGCCGCTGCCGGGCTGTACATCAGTTCGTGGGCACCGAACAGCTTCGCCGCGACGGGCCATCTGGAGATCCTCGGCTGGGAGGGCGAGACCGGCGACGCCGAACTCGCAGCCTGGCGCAAGCAGCGCGACATCACCGTGCGCTCCAGCTACGCCGCCACCCAGGATGACATCACCGCACGTCTGGCCGGCAGCAATCCGGTACAGCTCGACCTGACCATGTACGCCCTGGGCTATGAGGCCATCTACCGGGACATGGGCATCCTCTCCCCCATCGACGCCTCGCGGATTTCCAACTACAACGCCAATGACACCCTGCCGCTGTTCTACAAGGGCGCTCAATGGTTCTGGGACGGCAAACAGTGGGGTATTCCGCTGCTCTGGGGTATGAACACCATTGTCTACAACGTCGCCAAAATCGACAAACCCACCCGATACAGCGACCTGCTCAACCCTAAACTCAAGGGCAAGCTGACCTTTGTCGACGACTCGCTTTCCACCTGGAGCCTGATCGCGATCATCGCCGGTTACGGCGACAAATACCCGAACCTGACCCGCGCCGAATTCACCGATGCGTTCGAAAAACTGCAGCCCTACCGAGACCAGTGCCGAGTGTTTGCCGCCTCGGTGGGCGACGCCGTTTCGCTGCTGGCTTCCGGTGAAGTCGACGCGGTGTTTTCCCTCTCGGCGCAGGGTGTCCTGGAAACGCAGAAGCGCGGGGTGAAAACCGCCCTGTCGGTGCCCGAGGAAGGCGCCGCCATCTGGTGCGATGCGCTGTTCGTGCCACAAACAGCCAAGGATGTGCCGCTGGCGCTGGAATACGTCAACAAGATGCTGGAACCGCAGATACAGGCAGAAATGGCCTGGTCGATGTTTTCAGGCGTCACCAACCAGAAGGCCATCCCGCTGCTCAGGCCCGAGCTCAAAGAGCTGTTCGACTACGACCATCTCGACGCGGTCTTCAAGAAGTCGAAGCTCTATGGCGTACCGCCGTTGAACTCTGAGCAATACGTGACTTACGCAGAGTGGGTGGATCAATGGGCCGCCTTCAAAGGCTCCTTTGAGCCACACCCTTGGCCAGGGCGCACACGCCCTGGCGCAACCCCGACACGGGACGCCGGGAAAAACGATCAATCGAGTAAGCGAAGTCCGCATGCCTGGCAAGCATCCCACTACCTGCTGCAATGGGTCTGTATCATGAACGTCATCAATCAAAGCAAGTTGGCAAGCACGGACGCTTGTGACTCGACACCCTCAGGGAACGCCGACAGAAAACGCTTCACCCCCTTTTACCTGGCCGGGGCGCCGTTCGCCTTCCTGCTGGTCTTTTTCATCATCCCTGCGGTCCTGCTGTTCGTTTCGAGTTTCTGGCTGTCGCGGTCATTCACCATGATCCCCGCTGCCACGCTGGCCAACTACGCTCGTGTGCTGGGGGCCAGCGGCTTCTACGACTCGCTGTGGATCTCCATGCAGAACGGCTTCTGGACCGCCACGCTGTCCACCCTGCTCAGCGCGCCCGTGGCCTGGTACATCGTGTACCGAACACGCTCCAACGCGATCCTCTACCTGGCATTGGTTTCCTGGTTCTCCAGCTACCTGGTGCGGGTCTACGCCTGGCGCACCATCCTTGGCTCGACCGGTGTGATCAACAGTTCGCTCATGCAGTGGGGCGTGATCGACACGCCCATCGACTGGATCGTGTTCAACAAATTCGCGGTGGTCATCACCCTGGTCCACATCATGTTGCCCTTCACCCTGTTGCTGTTGGTGTCGGGCTTGCGTGATGTGAAAAAGGACTATCTGGAAGCCTGCGCCGACCTGGGCGGCAGCGGCTCGGTGGCCATCCGCAAGGTCATCATTCCCATGGCGCACAAAAGCATCGTCAGCTCCTTCATGTTCACTTTCGTGCTCGCCGCCGCGGATTACGTCACGCCACAGTTGCTCGGCGGCCGCGATGCCATGACCACCGGGCTGTTGATCGCCAACCAGTTCCGCACCGTGGGCAACTGGCCGCTGGGTGCGGCCATGGCTTACCTCCTGCTGATGGTCTTCATGCTGGTCTACGCCGCCCTGCTGGTGTTCATGCGTTCGATGAACCTGGCGCCCGGCAAGCGTTATCACGACTGACAAACAGGGCGCTGCCCCCCCGGAGAATGAAAATGGCCCGGTTATTTACCTGGTTCTACATGCTGTTCCTGTATGCCCCCATCGGCCTGATCGTGCTGTTCAGCTTTCACTCGACACCGTCGTTGTCACTGCCTTTCGAAGGCGTTTCGCTGCGCTGGTACGAAACCATCTTCAACAGCTATGACTTCAGGACCGCGCTGGGCAACAGCCTGATTGTGGCGGGCGCCTCGGCGCTCTTCACCACCTTGCTCGGGACGTTGTCCGCGCTGGCCCTGATGCGCATGAAAGGCAAGGCGAAATCCACGTTCGCCTTCCTCAATTTCGCGCCCATCGCCATGCCGGGGCTGTTCCTGGGTATCGCGCTGGTCATCCTGTTTTCGCTGATCGGGCTGCCGCGTTCTCTGCTCACCATCATCATCGGTCACACCTTGTTTACCCTGCCCTTCTTCGTCGAATCAGTGCGCTCGCGCCTGGAGTATTTCGACCTGTCCTTCGAAGAAGCCGCACGGGATCTCGGCGCTACGCCACTGAAGGCTTTCTGGCTGGTCACCTTGCCCATCATCGGCCCGACCATCGCCGGCGCCGCCATCCTGACCGTGGCGTTGTCGCTGGACGAGTTTCTGATCACAGTCTTCGTCACCGGGACCGATACCACCCTGCCGCTACTCATCCTCTCGATGATCCGCCGCGCCGTTGACCCAAGCATCAACGCCGCGTCCGTGATCATGCTGGTGATGACCATTGCAATCATCGGGGTCGCTGGATTGGTAATGACGATGCGCCGTCGGCGCATCGAACTCGAACGCACAGGGGAATGAACCATGTCCATCAACAGCATTGAACTGACCGGAATTTCCAAGGCCTACGGCAATCTCACCGCGCTTGGAAAGCTCGACCTCAACGTGCGCAAAAACGAAATCCTGACCTTGCTCGGCCCAAGCGGCTGCGGCAAGACCACGCTGATGCGCATCATCGCCGGCTTTGAAACGCCGACCACCGGCAAGGTGCTGATCGACGGCAAGGACGCCACCCGGCTGCCCCCGGAACAACGGCCGGTGAACATGGTGTTCCAGAAATACGCGCTGTTCCCGCACCTGGACGTGTTCGACAACGTCGCCTTCGGCCTGCGCCTCAAGCGCACGCCCAAAGATGAGATCAAGCGTGAAGTGTCCCGGGTACTGGAGCTGGTGCAATTGAGCACCTTCAAGAACCGTTGGATCTCCGAACTCAGCGGCGGCCAGGCGCAGCGGGTCGCGCTGGCGCGGGCGCTGGTCAATCGTCCTGCCGTATTGCTGCTGGACGAACCGCTGGCCGCGCTCGACCTGAAGATCCGTCACCACATGCTCAACGAGATCAAGCGCATCCACGAAGAGTCCTCCACCACTTTTGTCTACGTCACCCACGACCAGGACGAGGCCATGATCCTTTCCGATCGTGTGGTGCTGCTGAACAAGGGTGGCATCGAGCAGATCGGCGATCCGGAGGAAATGTACTGGGCACCCAAGACGCTGTTCGCCGCACGGTTTTTCGGCGATACCAATATCGTCGACGGTGTTTACGAACACGAAGGCTCAGGCCCCGGCAAGGTGAAACTGCCGTTCGGCCAATACGCCCACCTGCCCAAGGTCGCGTTGAACAGTGGCCCGGTGAATGTCTCGATCCGGCCGGAAACCATCGTCCTGTCGCCTTCGTCGGGCGCAACGCTGGACGGCGCTTTCGCCGGCACGGTCAAGGACACGTCCTTCATCGGCAATCGGGTGATCTACCGCGTCGCCGTGGGCGGCAGCGACCTGGAACTCAAATGCCAGCAACTGCCGACACCCGGCAGCCACACCATGGCCCCGGGTACACCGGTGACGCTGACGTGCCGGCCTGACAGTTTTGTGGTGGTGGCCGCCTGAAGGTTCTTCGAGGCGCATCCTGCGCCTCAAAGACCGCCTGTGTGCCGTGAGGAGGATCATGCGTTGGTGAACTACATAGTGGTGGGTGGCGGCTCGGCGGGTTGCGTGGTTGCGGCCCGGCTGAGCGAGAACCCTGATGCTTCGGTGGTGTTGCTGGAGGAAGGACCCAGTGACTGGAATCCCTACATCCATTTGCCGGTGGGGTTTTACAAGACGAGCCAGGGCGCGCTGGTGGAACACTATCCCTGGCAACCGCCGCCGGACTACATCGGCCCCGCCAATCCGGGCATGGTTCAGGCGCGGGTGCTGGGCGGCGGCGCGACGGTGAACGCGATGGTGTACCTGCGCGGGCAGCCTGCCGATTATGATCAGTGGAGCCGGTCGGGCGCTGCCGGCTGGTCGTACCAGGACGTGTTGCCGTTCTTTCTGAAACATGAGGCCAACGATCGCTTCAACAACGCCTGTCACAACGTGGCAGGGCCAGTGGGGGTGAGTGATCAACGCTACACCCATCCACTGGCGCGCTTCTGGGTGCAAGCCTGTCAGGAGGCGGGCATGGCCTTCAATCCGGACTTCAATGGCGGCACTCAGGACGGGTGCGGCTTCTATCAGATCAACGCCCGTAACGGTCGTCGCTCCAGCACCTCCGTTGCCTATCTCAAGCCCGCCAGGGTGCGGGCGAACCTTGAGGTGATTACCCAGGCCCGGGTGTTGCAGATCATCATCAGCCAAGGTCGCGCGGTGGGTGTGAAATACCAGCGTCGCGGCCAGGTGCAGCACCTGATGGCCGACAGCGAAGTGATCGTATGCGCGGGTGCCATCAACTCCCCCAGGTTGTTGATGCTGTCCGGTATTGGCGCAGCGGATGCGCTCGCCGGGCACGGCCTCAAGGTGCACTGCGACCTCCCAGGTGTGGGCCAGAACCTGCAGGATCACGTTGAGGTGTCGCTGATCAGCGAACTGAATACCGCCCTGAGCTACGACAAATACAAAAAGCTGCACCACAAGCTCTACGCAGGCTTGCAATACCTGCTGTTCAGGAACGGGCCGGCCAGCTCCAACATCGTCGAAGGCGGTGCGTTCTGGCGCACGTCCCTTGCCGAAGGACGGGCGGATGCGCAGTACTGCTTCATGGCCGGAGCAGGCGTCGAAGCGGGGGTCGATTCGGTACCGGGTGGAAACGGCTGCACCCTGAACGTCTGCCAGACCAGACCGCGTTCCATCGGCAGCGTAGCACTGCGCAGCGCAGATCCCGGTGCAAAACCGCTCATCCGCCCCAACTACCTGCAAGACCCGTACGACGTGGACTGCTTGGCCGAGGCCGTGGAATATGGCCGCCACATCATGGCGCAGAGCGCAATCGCCCGGCATATACGCCGCGAGTTCGTCCCTGCGAAGGCGCTGCGCTCGCGAGACGACTACCGCACCTTCGTCCGCCAAACCGCCCACGGCGCGCTTCACCCGGTGGGCACGTGCCGGATGGGCGAGGATGACAATGCCGTGGTCGACAAGCACCTGCGCGTGCGGGGTATCGACGGCTTGCGAGTGATCGATAACTCGATTGCCCCCAACCTCTGCTCCAGCAATACCAACGCGATGGCTATCATGATCGGTGAAAAAGGCGCCTTTCATGTCCTTCATGCCAGCGCTTGATGCCCGCAGGACCGCGCCTTGCCGGGTTGGGGTGAATGCCCCTAGACTGCCCCACTGCTCGCAAACGACTGAATAGATGCCATGCAAAACCAAGAGAATTTCCAAGAGAACCTGAAAATGTTATGCGAGCAGGTTGGCACGGTTTCGGAGATGTGCCGCCGTGTCGGCATCAATCGCCAACAGTTCAACAAGTACCTGGCCGGCACTCACCAGCCCTCGAAATCGAACCTGCGGGCCATTGCAGGCTTCTTCGGGCTGAGCATCGATATTCTCTACACCCACCCCAACGACTTCCGCTCGATGATCGAGGGTGGCCACTTCCACCTGTTCCGCAACCTGGTCCAGTCACCCAAGATGTTGCTGTTCATCAACGAATTGTTGATGGAGAACGACGCCGATATCAGCGACCTGACGGGCGTCTATGAGCGTTATCACTACTCCTCCATCTACAAGGGCAAGATCGTCAGGTCAGTGTTCTGCATCTACGAGAAGAACGGAATACTGATGCACTATTACCTGGAGCGCTTTCCCAACCAGGACGGCAGCGGCAAGATCGACTACCACTTCAAGTACCACGGTTTGAGCTTCCTGATCTCCAATCGCATTTTTTGCGTCGACTTCGAAACGATCCAGCGCAATGAGATCACCTTCACCAACCTGGCGGCGGTCAGCCGTAACGCCAAGAAATACGTGTTTGGCGTGTCCAGCGGGATCGCCGCGACCATGGTTCGCCAGCCAGTGGCGGCAAAAGTCGCGATGAACTTCGTGGGCAAGGGGTTCATCAAGAAAGCGCATATCAAGCGGGCCACCGTGTTGTCTCCGGACGATCCGACCATCCCCAAGGAAGTGGTGGACTACCTGGGTTCCGGGACGGCCTCGATCGACCCGGTCTGATCAACTTAGATGTCCAACACGTCAGTAGCGGCCCGCAAGGCCGCTTTTTTGCGTCAGCGATAAATTCACTCTGCGTCACTTTGCGTCAACTGTCGCTCGGGTGAGAAATTGTTCACCCACCCTCCCCGCTGTATTTTTTTCGAAGCAGCGGAAATCGTAGCGCTCACAACTTATTGCTCACCACGCACATTTGCATGATTGCGTGCGCCGGCTCGTGCTGCCCAAAAACCGAATAAATTGTTTGCGCCCGATCGAGGTGATGTCATGGCTCAATGGATAAAAAAAGCGAAACCTGCCGCACAGCAGGTAGAACGCAACGAACAGGTCAAAAGCGATGTTTCCCGCATCCTGCTGGATATCGAAAAGCGCGGCGACGCCGCAGTACGTGAACTCTCCGTAAAGTTCGACGGCTGGGATCGGGCGGACTATCGCCTCAGCGACGCGGAAATCAAAGAGTGCGTGGCCAGGCTGACCGAGCGTGAATACAACGACATTCTCTTCGCCCAGGCGCAGGTGCGTCGCTTTGCAGACGCCCAACGCCAATCCCTGCTGGATGTTGAAATCGAAAGCATCCCGGGCGTGATTCTCGGTCACCGGCACATTCCGGTGAATGCCGCCGGATGCTATGTACCAGGCGGCAAATACCCGCTGCTGGCCTCCGCGCACATGTCGATCGTCACCGCCAAATCGGCCGGTGTGAAGAACATCACCACCGCCGCTCCGCCTTTCCAGGGCAAACCTGCGCCCTACATAGTCGCGGCCCAGGCCCTGGGTGGTGCGGATGCGATCTACAGCCTGGGCGGTATCCAGGCAGTGGCCGCGATGGCAATCGGTACCGAGTCGATCAACCCCGTGGACATCATCGTGGGGCCGGGCAACGCTTATGTGGCCGAAGCCAAACGTCAGCTGTTTGGCCGCGTGGGCATCGACCTCTTCGCCGGCCCGACCGAGACCCTGCTGATCACCGACGACTCGGTGGATGGCGAGCTGTGTGCCACTGACCTCTTGGGCCAGGCCGAACATGGCGTGGACTCTCCGGCCGTCATGCTGACCACGTCGCGCGAACTGGCACTGGAAACCCTCAAGGAAATCGAGCGGCTCCTGGTCAAGCTGCCCACCCAGAAAATCGCCCGCGAAGCCTGGGAAAACTTCGGTGAGATCATCCTCTGTGAAGACTACGAAGAGATGGTCAGGTATTCGGACGAGTACGCCTCCGAGCACGTGCAGATCATGACCCATGACGACGATTACTTCATGAAGCGCCTGACCAATTTTGGCGCCCTGTTCGTGGGAGCGCGCACCAACGTTTCCTATGGCGACAAGGTCATCGGCACCAACCACACCCTGCCGACCAACAAGGCGGCGCGTTATACCGGCGGCCTGTGGGTCGGCAAGTACATCAAGACCTGCACCTACCAGCGCATCCTCACCGATGAAGCGTCCTCCCAGATCGGCGAATACTGTTCGCGACTGTGCCTGATGGAAGGGTTCGTGGGGCACGCGGAACAAGCCAACATCCGTGTTCGCCGCTATGGCAAAAAGGAAGTCGGTTTTGGTGAGCCCGCGCTCTGACGGCGCATCAGCACAAAAAAACCAGCACCGTAAAAGTGCTGGTTTTTTTATGGCTGGCAAAAGCCCGACCTGCTAACCCCGGCGCACGACGGTCGCCGAGGTGAGCGCCACGAAAACCAGCAGGCCAGCGGTTATCAGCAACGCGAAGCTCAAGGACGAAAGATGAGCGATGAACCCGATGGCCGCCGGCCCCATGAGGATGCCCAGGTAGCCGATCGCGTTGACCGTCGACAGGGCCTGTGACACCGGCATCACCTGCTGCCGTCCGACCGCCGAGCAGTAGACGGGCACCATATTGGCGATGCCCGATCCCACCAGCACGAAGCCGGCCAGGGTCAACCACTGGCTGTCGACCAGCACCGAAATGAGCATGCCGAACATCGCCACGGCACTGCCACCGACCAGCACCGTGCGCTCACCTAGTCGTGGTACCAGCCAGTCACCGCCGAGCCTGCCGACGGCCATGGTCACGGAGAATAGCGCATAGCCAATGCCAGCCTGGCTGATGTCCATGCCTCGCACGGTGGTCAGGAAGACCGCGCTCCAGTCGAGCATCGAGCCTTCGACCAGGAACGCGATCAGGCACAGGATGCCCGCCAGGCAGACGTACCGGGTTGGCCGCGTGAACATCGGTGCCCCGGCACCCTCGCCATAAGCAAGCATGTGCCGACCGAATGCGACCAGCAGCGCCGCGACCACGCTTCCCAGCACGGCAACCGCCGACAACGGCGATAGACCAATGCCGAGCAATACCGAAACCAGCAACGCACTGAAGATGTTACCGACGCTGAACAGTCCATGAAACCCGGACATCATCGTACGCCCCAGACCACGCTCCACCATCGATCCCTGCAGGTTCATGGTGACGTCGGCCGTGCCCATGCAGGCGCCGAAGCACAGCAGGAACACCACCAGCCAATGGAACTGCGAGGCAACCGACAGCGTCAGCAGGCACAGGATCGCCGCACCCACCGCCGTCGTCATGGTTGCCCGGCATCCGACCTTGCTCACCAGCCTGGCCACGAACGGCATCATGCACATCGAGCCACTGCCCAGGCAGAGCAGCAACAGCCCCAGCTCGCCATCGCCGATCCCGGCGCGCTCGCGGGCAAAAGGCACCAGCGGCGCCCATGCCCCCATGGCGACGCCTGACAGGAAGAAGGCAATCCGACAGGCCAGCAGATTGTTGCGCGAGATCACGAAAAGGGAGTGGGTCAAATCGTTCATTGCTGATCAGCCATAAAAAAGCCCATCCGGGGATGGGCAAGGGTTGGTGAGCCGGGCTCGACGGGACAGTGAGACTCAGGCCTTGTCGCGCCTTTGCAGCACCACACCGATGACAATGAGCGTCAGGGTGAGCACCGAGGACACGAGCAACTCGGTCTGGTGGCCGGGTACCACCGCCATCAACACCAGGAAGGCCACGATCGCCGCGATGGTCAGATACGACAGCGCCGGGAACAGCGGGAACGTCACCAGCAGCGAGCGTCCCTGTGCGATGGCGCGTTTGCGCAGAATGACCTGGCTGATCGCAATCACCAGGTACATCACCAGGGCGATGGTGCCGATAGTGGCGATCAGCGGAACGAGCACCGTCTGCGGCAAGGTGTAGTTGGCCACCAGCAGCACCAGAGCCCCGGCGCTGGCATAAAAGATCGACACTTTAGGCACACCGTTGGACGTGGTCTGGGCCCACGCACGCGGCGCGTCACGCCGAACGGCGAGTGAATAGCCCATGCGCGAGGCGGTGAAGATCGCCGAATTCAAGGTGCTGGCGACGCCGACCAGGATGACCGCCTGGATGATGGTCGCGGCCCCGGGTATGCCCATGGTTTCCAGTGCCGACTGGAACGAACCGGCCTGCAGCGCCGGAGCGTTCCACGCCACCAGGCTGACGATCACCAGGATCGAGCCGAAATAGAAAATCAGCATGCGCCAGACGACCGAGCGGATGGCGCGACGGATATTGGCGCGTGGGTCCTCGGATTCGGCGGCAGCAATGGTGACGATTTCCATGCCGGTAAAACTGAACAGCGCGAGCACCAACGCCGAGGCAATGCCCGCGAGGCCGGTGGGTGCGAAGCCCCCGTCCTGCCAGAGATGGCCGAACCCTGTGGCCGAACTGCTCGGCAACAGGCCTGCAATCGCGCAGGCACCGAGCGCAATGAAGGCCAGGATGGTCACGACCTTGATCAGCGAAAACCAGTATTCCAGCGTGCCAAAGTTCTTCACGCTCATGATGTTGGTGAGGGTCAGCCCAACGATCAGGATCACCCCGATCGCCATGGAAGGCACCCCGACCCAGGCGCCGAGGATATCGGCGGCGACGATGGCCTCCAGTGGAATCACCAACACGTAGAACCACCAGTACAACCAGCCGATGGCAAATCCCGCCCAACGGCCCATTGCCTGTTGCGCGTAGGTCGAAAACGAGCCGGTGTCCGGGTTGGCCGTGGCCAGTTCGGCCAACATGCCCATGACGAGCACCACGAGTATCGCGGCGATGCCGAAGGACACCAGCACGGCAGGACCGGCTGCGCTGATCGCACTCGCCGAGCCCACGAAGAAGCCCGCGCCGATCACGCCACCAATCGAAATCATGGTGATCTGGCGACTGCTCAGTCCTTTGGAAAGCGAGCCATGGGAAGCCACCGTCCGCTCGGACGGCAAATCCAGTTGATAGTCCACAGTGATGCCCCAATCAGGCACTGACCGCCGCATGGCGTGGCACGGACGGCAGTGAATTGCACGAGAATTGTTGTTTTGACCGCTGTGTAGCCAGGGTCAGATTAGGGCGTGCAATGGACGGGGCTCAATTTCTCACCGCCTTAATAAGTGACGCAGCTTGACGCATCCGCCGCTCTGACGTTGCGCGATCAAGACGCAGGAGGCGCCGTCGACCCCCGCACCACCAGGCTGGTGTCGAAGATTTTCACCCGGGGCGCGAGCGGCTCACCGGCTTCAAGCTCTTCGAGCAGGATGCGCGCCGCCCACTCCCCCTTGCCGATCAGCGACTGGCGAATGGTGGTGAGATCGCGAAGACCGGCTTCAGGGATGTCGTCAAAGCCGATCACCGACAATTGCTCGGGCACCTGGACGCCCTGGGCAGCGGCGCGCGTCAGGGTGGCCAGCGCCATCACGTCCGAGCTGGCCACGATGGCCGTGATGCCGGTATCGCGTAGCAGAGTCGCCGCCGCTTCCTGACCAAGCGTGTTGGTGAACCCGCCCGCCTCGACGATCACCAGGTCGTCGTAGCCAATGCCATGGCGCTGCGCAGCATCCACATACGCGGCGAGCCGTTCCCTCACGATCATTTCCGTGGAAGCCTTGAAGCGTGCCTTGCTGACCAGGCCTTTCTTGCCATCGGGAAGCAGACGCTCGACGAGCACGCCAATCCTGCGATGCCCCAGCCCGATGATGTGCTCCATCTGGTCGATGGAAGCCTGGCGGTCGTCGATCCCCACGTAGTGCACCCCTTCCAGTCGCGGGGAGTCGATCACCACCGCCGGAATGGCGCGCCTGGCGATGTACTGCACGATGGGGTGATCGTCCGGCAGGGTCGAAATGATCAGGCCATCCACCAGGCCGCGCACGGCCAGGTTGTCGTCCCCTGCGCCCTCGCCTTCGAGTTTCTTGCTGCGCAAGGGAAACAGGGTCAGCGCCACGTTGGAGAGCTCATTGACCTGGGCAATGCCCTTGAGCAGGGAAAGGGCCCAGGGGTCATCGAACGCGTAGGACAACTGATCCATGACCGCCAGGCCGATGGCACCGACGCGCCCGGAGCGCAGGCTGCGGCCGCGAACGTTCGGGCCCGGATAACCCAACGATGCCGCCACCGCCAGAATGTGTTCGCGCTGGGTGGCAGACACCTTGCTGGAGCCACTGTAGGCATAGGAAACCGCCGGCTGGGAAACGCCGGCGGCCTTGGCCACGTCCTTCATCGAAACCATTTGAACCTTGTCCTTTTCTCTGTCACGGCAATGCGCGAGCGAGGTCGGCAAACCGAAAGTGGCGCCCAGCATACCGGCTCGATCCGGGCAAAGATAACCCTTGTCAGGGCTCTTTGGACGGCTGTCGGGGTGAGCGGGCAAAGGCCCCTTCCTCGCGGCCCATCACAGCCTTCTCGAGCGGGTTGCAACCTCGGGAAATTTCGACCGATGGCAATGCCCTTTGTCGCAACAGGGTATTGACAAGCCAAAATCGCGTGTTAATTTGTGCTCAAGGTTATACGTATAACCGAGCAAAATCACCTAACAAAAAAATGAGGCCCGCTTATGTCAGGCGCCCAAATACCGAATCCGGTCCAACGGCCGATTCATCCACTGCAACGCCGCGAATCCGTGATTGAACGGCACGCGTTTTTGCACACCTTTGCTTTCACTGTCCTACACAAATTCACATTGCAAACGTATTGAGCGTTCTTCGTTAAGAGCACTCTGCTGCGTGCAATGAGATGAATAACAGGCGCGGTTCCGACACTTCGGAACAGCTTGTATCGATAACGTTTTATCAATAACGCATTTCATGCGGCGGCCTCTTGCAGCCGCGAAAAAGTTCTCGCGGGAACTGTGTGATGCCGTTGAAAGATGGACAAGCCAAACGTCGAAGTTGCTTCGACCGATGCTTGTCGCCTGAAAAAAACAGAGTGGAGAGATAACCGTGACCCGTGTTCTTTATTTGTACGGCGGCTGGCCAGGCCACTACCCCTACGAAATCGCCGGTTGGGCGCGCGAACTGTTCAAGGAGCTGGATTTCGACGTCGAAGAGTCGACCGATATCTTTACCCTGGACCGCGACCTGAAGTCCTACGACTTGATCGTCATCGGCTGGAACAACGCCGTTACGACCGAAACGCTGACGGCGACCCAGGAAAAACACTTGTCCGAAGCCATCGAAAGCGGCGTCGGACTGGTCGGCTGGCATGGCGCCGGGGCGGCCTTCCGCGCCAGCCTCAAATACCACTTCATTCTCGGCGGCTCGTTCCTGGAGCACCCGGCGGGCGAAGGCTATCCACATCCATATACCGTCAACTTCCTCGACCGCCAACATGAAGTGACTCAGGGTGTGGAAGATTTCGAAGTGCGCTCCGAGCAGTACTACATGCAGGTCGACCCGAACATTCATGTGCTCGCGCAAACCACATTCGACGGCAATCCGATGCCGTGGCTCAAGGGCCATCGCAGCCCGGTGGCCTGGGTGCGCAACTGGGGCGAAGGACGGGTGTTCTATCACTCCATCGGCCACGACACCAGCAACCTCGCCGACCCCAACATCCGTCGCCTGACCAAGCAAGGCCTGCGTTGGGCTGCGCGCAAGTGAATACCTGACCGGTAGCTCCAGGCGCCCCGGCCCCTGAAGTCATTCCAGAAAAAACCCCTCCAAGCAGGAGCGAAACAAAATGGCAAAACTTACAGGCAGCCAGGTGGTTGCCCAAACCCTGAAAAACTACGGCGTGGAGTACGTCGCCGGGATTCCCGGCCACGGCATCTGGACCTTGATGGACGCCTTCATGGAAGAGGAGTCCAAGCTCAAGTTCATTCAGGTCTTCCATGAACAGAGCGCCGTGCACCTGGCTGACGGTTATTACCGTGTCGCCGGCAAACCCATGGTTGCCGTGACGTCCATTGGCGCTGGCGCCAGCAACACGGTGATCGGCATGGCCACCGCCTACACCGACTCCACCAGTTGCATGCTGATCACCGGCGGCCCGCCCACCCACATGCGTGGCCATGGCCTGCTGCAGGAGCTGGAGCGCTATACCGACAACGACTTCCCGAAGATCGCCGAAGCCGTGTCCAAGCGTCACTGGGTCGCCACTCGTACCGAGGAAATGCCGTTCATTATGCACCGCGCCTTCAGCTCGATGCTGACCGGTCGCCCGGGCCCCGTGCACATTGAAATCCCGATGGACGTCCAGGCCGAAGCGGGTGAAGTCACGCTGCACGACCTTCAAGAGCGCATTCCGGTGGGCAAGGTCTACCCAGACCCCGAGGCCATCAAGCGCGCCGCCCAAGTGTTGCGCGAAGCCAGGCGTCCGATAATTGTCATCGGCGGTGGGGTGATCACAGCCGAGGCTTCGGCAGAAGTCGTCGCCCTGGCCGAGCATTGGAAAATCCCGGTGGTCACCACCTGGAACGGCAAGAGCGGCTTCCCGGAAGATCACGCCCTGTTCGCCGGCAGCGTCGGCCAGACCGGCACCCTGTGCGGTAACCAGATGGCCTCCAGTGCCGACGTTATCCTGGCTGTCGGTTGCCGGTTCACTGACTGGTCGTCATCGAGCTATGCCCAAGGCGTGACCTTTTCCATTCCACCGGGACGACTGATCCATATCGATATCGATCCGCACGAGATCGGCAAGAACTACCCGGTGGCCGTGGGCATCGTGTCGGATGCGAAATACGCCCTCGCCCATCTCGTCGAGGCTTTGAAGAGCGACTCCGTCGATCGCAGCGATTATCTGGCGGACTTGAAGCGCAATCAGGACCTGTGGGAAGCCAAATTGGCCACCCGTCGTGATTCCGACCGTTTTCCATTCACCTCACAACGGCCGCTGGGTGCGCTGCGCAAGATCTTCCCGCGCGACACCATTGTGGTGGTCGGCTCGGGCAACGCCCAGGGTGCGGTCAAGCAGACGTTCCCGGTGTACACCCCACGCACGCACCTGACTTCCGGCGGCTTCTCGTCCATGGGCTGGTCCGTGCCTGCAGCCATCGGCGCCAAGCTGGCGGCTCCGAACCAGCCGGTGGTGTGCATCCTGGGCGATGGCGACTTCCTCATGAACCCACAGGAAATCGCGGTCTGCGTGACCAACAATATCCCAGTGGTCTTCCTGATCCAGAACAACGCCGGCTATATGTCGATCCGTGGCGGCCAGCGCAAGCAGACCAGTCGTCATCTGGGCAGCGAGTTCAACCTGCCGAACGGCGAACCCTATTCGCCGGACTACGCGGCACTCGGCAAGTCGTTCGGCATGCTGTCGTTCTGCGTGAAGAGCAACGAGGAGCTGGAGCCGATCCTGCAACAGGCTCTGGACGCCAATGCGCCTGTGCTGATCGAAGTGCCGACCGACCGCGACGCGGCCGGCCCGTGGGTGCCGGGCTGGTGGGACTTCCCGGTGCCGGAGTACATCACTGACGAACGTCAGGACGAGTACTGGGAACTGCGCAAAAAAGAACAGCATCTGTAAACCACGATGAAGGCATGCAAGAAGTGAGTACTTCAAACATCACTCTTTCAGCGCAAGCCACGTCCGAGGGAGCGCCGGTTCGCCGGCGCTCCACCGAGACCGCCACGCCTGATGAAAACGGGAACCTGACCTGCGACGTGCTGATCATCGGATCAGGCATGGGCGGTTCAACCTTCGCCCACGCCCTCGTCGACAAGGGACTGGATGTACTGATCGTCGAGCGCGGTGATTTCCTGCCGCGCGAGACCGAGAACTGGAGCGCCGAGGCCGTTTTTGGCCAGGGGCGCTATCGCAATGCCGAACAATGGCTGGACCGCCACAACAAGCCGTTCTCCCCCGGCGTGTTTTATTACGTCGGTGGCAACACCAAATTCTACGGCGCCATGTTGCCCCGGTTCCGGGAGGTCGACTTTGCTGCGGTTCATCATGCCGAGGGCATCGCGCCAGCCTGGCCGATCACCTATGCCGACCTGGAGCCGTTCTATTGCCAGGCCGAGGCGTTGTACAAGGTGCATGGCAACGCGGGGCAAGATCCCACCGACCCATGGCGCTCCAAGCCGTATCCGTGGCCGGGGTTGAAACATGACCCCGCCCTGTTGCCCCTCGAAGCCGCGATGCGACACGCCGGGCTGTCACCTTTCGTAATGCCTGCGGCGGTGGATTACGGCACTGATCGGGCCTGTGTGCTGTGCTCCACGTGCGACGGCTACCCCTGCCTGCTCGAAGCCAAAGCCGACGCAGAAATATCGGCGCTGCGCCCGGCCCTGCAAAAAGGCGCGCGGTTGTTGGTTGGCACGAAGATTGATGCGTTATCAACCTCTGACGACGGAAAACGCGTCACCGAGGCCTGCGGCACAAAGGACGGCAAACCGGTGCGGATTGTCGCCAGGCGCGTTGCGCTGGCCTGCGGCGCCGTCAACAGTGCCGCCCTGCTCCTGCGCTCACGCAACGCGCAGCACCCCAACGGGCTGGGCAACCGCTCCGATCAATTGGGAAGAAACTATATGGTGCATAACAGTACCTTCATGATTGCCGTCGACCCTCGACGCAGCAACGACGTGAAGTTTCAGAAAACCCTGGCGATCAACGACTGGTACACCGCCGGTCGCAGCAATACCTTCCCGCTGGGAAATGTGCAGATGCTGGGCAAGATCCGCGAACCCATGATCAGCCCGATGCGCCCATGGATTCCAGAAATGCTTTCGCGCTATATCACCGCGCACAGCGTCGACCTGTACCTGACGTCCGAAGACATTCCCACCCCTGACAATCGCATCGAATACGACGCCGAACGCGATGCCATCAAGGTTCACTGGACCCCCAACAACCTCAGCGCCCACGCACAACTGGTCGAGCGTACGAGCGAGATGATGAAGAAAGCCGGGTACCCGTTTGTCCTCACCGAGCGCATGGGCATTGGCACCAACTCGCACCAATGCGGCACCGCCGTGATGGGCAATGACCCGGCCAACAGCGTGGTGGATGCGAACTGCAAGATGCATGACCTGGACAATGTCTGGATCGTCGACAGCGCTTCGTTTCCCTCCTCGGCGGCCGTCAACCCGGCGCTGACCATTGCCGCGAATGCGCTGCGCGTCGCCGCCAACTTCCACTGATACGGCATCCCTGCGGGGATGCTTTGCTGACAGGATTTGTTAAAACATGAACAAAATCGACAACAGCCTCGTCACACCACGAATTCGCAGGGCCAGGATCGCAACCTTCGCCGGCTTCATGATGATCGGCGCCATGTTGTATATCTGGTCCACGGGTGTTTCCGCTTTTCGTCATCACATGGGTCTGAATGGCGACCTGGGCGATGCCAGCTTCGGCATGATCGCCTTCGGCATTGGTGTGGGCAGCGCTGCCGGGTCTTTCCTGGTGGGCCTGTTCCTCGACCGATTCGGCGCCAAGCGAGTGATCCTGGCGACCGCCATTGCCTATCCCCTTTCGATCATTCCACTGGGCTTCACCACCGACTTCAATTTCGCGCTGTTCTTCGGCGTGCTTCTGGGGTTGTTGCGCGGGGCCACCGATACCGCGTTCAACACTCACGGGGTGCAGGTAGAGCGCTTCTATCAGCGCTCGATCATGACGTCGTTCCACGCGGCCTACGCACTGGGCGGCTTCCTGCTGGGCATGGTCGGCAGCCTGTTTGCGGCCCGATTCACCGAGAGCGCTGCCGTACCCTTTGCGATCCTGGGCGGACTCACGATTCTCGGGGGTGCCGCTGTGGGTTATTTCATGCTGGACAAACATGAAGTGGTCCCACACGTCGAGACCCTGGCGGCCGCAAGCGCCGGCGTGACCAAGCGCTCATCGAACGCCATTATTTTGCTGATGATCGGGTTTGGCGTGCTGTTGCTGGGCAGCATGGTCGGCGAAGGGACGGTGGCTGATTGGGGCCAGGAATATGGGCGGCGCGTGCTGGGCGCGACAGCGTCGAGTGCCGGTATCGCGGTCTCGGTGTTCACCGGCGCTGAGTTTCTCGCGCGCCTGTTCGGTGATCGGTTCGCGGCCTGGGTCGGCCCTGCTCGAATGGTATTGATCAGCTCGGTGGTGGCGATTTGCGGACTGCTGGTAACCGTCGTGTTCCATACCCATCTGGCGGGTCTGGTCGGTTTCGCCCTGTTCGGTCTTGGTCTTGCCTGCATCGCGCCGCTCATGCTGTCGAGCGCCGGTCGCAAGGACCCGGCCAACGCCGGCCGAAATATCGGTATCGTCAACTGCATTGGCTACTCCGGCATGCTCCTGGGCCCGGCGGCCATCGCCTATGTCGTGAGTACATTCGGTATCGACAAGCTGCTTTATTTCCCGTTGCTGCTGATGATCCCACTGGCCCTGTTCGGCCCTGCACTGATGCGCCAGACACGCACGCCACAATCGGCTGCGGTCACGTCAACCCGCTTGCAGAAATGCCTGTAGGCCGGGCGCTGAACTTGTCGTTTCCCTGACCACACAAAAAGAGCTCGACATGGATCTTCAAGAAGACCTGGCAATATTGATTCGACAGGAGGAGGAACTTCAGTTCGAAGCCTTCGACGAAAGCACGGCCTGGCAACTCGGCTCGTTGCTGTACAACCGGGCCACTGCCCAGCGCTGGCCGCTGCTGATCGATGTGAGGCGTTTTGATCGTGCACTTTTTCTCGCCGCGACGCCCGGCATCACCGCCGATAACCATGACTGGGTGAAACGCAAAACCAACACGGTCCGCAGATTTCTGTGCAGTTCCTACCGGATCGCCCACCAGTTGAAGCTGGAGGGCAAGAACATCACGGAGCGTTATCAGCTATCGCCCAGCGACTACGCCAACTTCGGCGGAGGGTTTCCGATCACGGTACGGGGCGCGGGGGTGATTGGCAGCGTGACGGTATCGGGTCTGCCGGATCGCCAGGATCATCAGCTTGTGGTTGACGCCTTGTGCACATTGCTTGGCAAGGCCCCCGTCCCATTGACGCTCTCGCCACACCTGCCCGCCTGACCACCACTGCGCCAACCCCGTCCACGAAACGGGGTTGGCGCAGTGGACGGCCAATCAGCCTTTGCTGTCCTTGGCCAACATCGACTTGGGAATCAGCATGATCAGCACGCAGCTCACCAGCAGGCATCCACCCAGCACATAGGTGCCATTGTTGATGTCGCCCGTGAGCGTCTCGGCCGTGGCGGTGATCATGGAGCCGGTGAACCCGGAAAGGTTACCGATCGCGTTGATCATGCCAATGCCCGCTGCCGCGGCCACGCCCGACAGAACGGTACCCGGCAAGGTCCAGAAAATCGGCATCAGGCTCAGCAACCCAGAGGCCGCGACGCTCAGGAAGAAGATCGACACCGGCAGATTGTGGGCGAAGACGGCGCTGCAAATCAGGCCGATGCCGCCGATGAATGCCGGGATGGCCGCGTGGTATCGACGTTCACCGGTTTTGTTGGAGTGCCAGGCATTGAGGGTCATGGCCACGATGGCGGTGGCGTAAGGAATGGCCGTCAACAGACCGATGTGCAGGGTGTTGGAGATACCGGTCGACTTGATGATCGTCGGCATCCAGAACGCCAAGCCATAGAAGCCTGTGTTGAACGTCAGAAGGATCGCCACCAGCAACCATACGCGGCCGTTGAAGATCACATCACGAAGGCTGGAAGCCTTGGTGGTGTTGTCGCGCTCGAGGTTGTTCTTGAGGACGTTTTTCTCCGCCGTCGTCAGCCACTTGGCGTTGTCGATCTTGTCCACCAGCAACGTCACGACGACCACGGCCATGATCAACGAAGGAATGCCTTCGATGATCAGCATCCACTGCCAGCCCGCCATGCCGTGCACGCCTTGCATGGACTGCATCAACCAACCGGACAGAATCCCGCCCAGGGTCAGGCTGATCGGCATCGCCATCAGGAAGCCCGCCATGACGCGGCTTTGACGGTGGGTGGGGAACCAGTAGTTGAGGTAGAGAATCACGCCCGGGAAGAAACCGGCTTCACAGATGCCGAGCAAAAAGCGCAGCACGTAGAACATGGTTTCCGATTCGATATGGAAGAACTTGGCCAGCGGCACCGTGAAGGCGACCGCCATGGAGACAATGCTCCAACTGATCATGATCCGGGCGATCCAGAGGCGCGCGCCGAAACGATGGAGAAACAGGTTGCTCGGCACTTCGAAGAGGAAATAACCCCAGAAGAAGATGCTCGCGCCCAAGGCGTAGACGGTGTTGCTGAATTGCAGGTCGTTGAGCATGTCCAGCTTGGCAAAGCCGATGTTGACCCGATCCAGGTATGCCGCCATGTAGCAAAACAGCAGGATCGGCAGGATACGCAGGATGACTTTTCGGTAGGTGCGGTCCTCGGAGGTAAGCGCCGCCGAGCCCTCTCCGTCGAGAGAGCGCTGAGATACTGATTCCATGTGTAAACCTCAAGGCATGTCGTCATGCCGATTGTTTTTGTTTTGGCTTGCGACCTTGAGTTCCTCGGACCGTCTGAGGCAATCCGGAGGGAGAAAAGGACTCTGCAAGATAGGCTGTTACCGGTAACATTTTTAATTTAACAACGAGTTTCCGAGCAAAGCAAGCAGGCCCGACTAAAAATTTCAGGTGCTTTCGCGGGCGAGGATCTTGAATTCGACCACTTCGGATTGTCTTGGTCGCGGCTGTCCGAGCCGCTGGGCGTTGGCACTGTTCGCCAGCAGTTCCCCGGCGCGGCGACCAATCCGGTAGGGGTCCACAGAGACCGTGGTGATGGTCGGCGTGCAATAACGCGACACCTCGAAATCACCGAAACCGGCGATGGCGACGTCGTCCGGCACACGCAGCCCCTGACGATGGCACTGCATGATGGCGCCGAACGCGGACAGATCACTCACGCACATGACCGCGTCAGTGTCCGGCCACTTCTCCAGCAACCGTTTCACCGACTCACCACCGTGGCTCATGGTGATCGGCGACTCGCCATACTCCATCACCCTCGGCTCCCCTGCCCCCAGCGCCTGGACTGCCTGGAGGTAGCCCTGCTGTCGTTGCTGACCACGGTGGTCGAGCACGGACGCGCCGCCGATGTAGCCGATGCGCCGATAACCCTGCTGATACAGGTGCTCGTACAGCGCGGCGGCGGCGGCAACGTTGGAAAAGCCCACCGATTGCTCGATGGGGTCATCGGGAATGTCCCAGGTCTCAACGACAGGCACTTGCGCCTGGCGCAACAGCTTGCGGGTTTCATCCAGGTGCGCGCTGCCGGTCAACATCACACCGACGGGGCGATGGCGCAGCAGCGTGCGCACCAGCAACGCCTCTTGTTCCAGGTGGTAATCGGTGTCGCCCAGGAGCAGGCACAGGCCATGGCCGCTGACGGCGTCGTTGAGGCCGCGCACAGTATCGGCAAAGTTCGAACTCGCCAGTGACGGCACCAGGGCGACGATGAATTCCGAGCGCCCGGTGGACAAGGTCCCGGCGGAGGCATCAGGCAGGTAACCGAGGCTTTCGATGGCGTCCAGAACGAGCTTCTGCGTGCGCTCTGACACGTCTCGACCCGCCAGAACACGGGAGACCGTCATCTTCGATACACCGGCCAGTTTGGCAACGTCGGCCATGCGCGGCGGCGTGGTGGTTTTGCCTGAATCCTCGAAACTCATGAACGTCCTGTTTTCCTGAAAAAGACCGGGCAGCGCCTGAAAATCAACGCCGCCAACACGGATGCCGGCCGATTATACATGGGCGGTACTCACCCGACCTCTGCTGCTTGATACCGCATCGGCCACCCGGTCGAATATCGATATTGGGCCTTTACAAAACAAAAATGTTACCGGTAACATCAAGTCATTCGAACGCCGGCAGACGCTGTGCAACCCGTCAGTCTTGTCGCTTCTCGCGGTGGTTCGCTTTTCGTCGATCGACGCCTAACAAGAGATAAAAAAATGTCTGAAAACACTCCTCTGCCCCTTCGCAGCCAACAATGGTTTGACGATCCGAGCCATGCCGACATGACCGCGCTCTACGTGGAACGGTTCATGAACTACGGCATGACGCGCGAGGAGTTGCAATCAGGCCGCCCCATCATTGGCATCGCCCAGACCGGCAGCGACCTGGCGCCGTGCAACCGCCATCACCTGGAACTCTCGCAGCGAACCAAGGCAGGCATTCGTGATGCCGGTGGCATTCCGATGGAGTTCCCCGTGCATCCGATGGCCGAGCAGACACGACGCCCCACCGCGGCCCTGGATCGCAACCTGGCGTATCTGGGTCTGGTGGAAATCCTGCACGGCTTCCCGCTCGATGGCGTTGTGCTGACCACCGGCTGTGACAAGACCACCCCGGCCTGTCTCATGGCGGCGGCGACGGTCGATATTCCGGCAATCGTGTTGTCCGGCGGGCCGATGCTGGACGGCCACCACAAGGGCCAGTTGATCGGTTCGGGCACCGTGTTGTGGCATGCGCGCAATCTGCTGGCCAGTGGCGAGATCGATTACGAAGGCTTCATGGAGATGACCACGGCGGCCTCCCCTTCGATTGGTCACTGCAACACCATGGGCACGGCCCTGTCGATGAACGCGCTGGCCGAAGCCCTGGGCATGTCACTGCCCGGCTGCGCGAGCATTCCGGCGGCCTATCGTGAGCGCGGCCAGATGGCCTACGCCACGGGCCGCCGCATCGTCGACATGGTGCGCCAGGATATTCGTCCTTCGAGCATCATGACCCGCGAAGCGTTCGAGAACGCGATTGCCGTCGCTTCGGCGCTGGGCGCCTCGACCAACTGCCCGCCGCACCTGATCGCCATCGCGCGGCACACCGGCATCGATCTCAGCTTGCAGGATTGGCAACGCATCGGCGAAGACGTGCCGCTGCTGGTCAACTGCATGCCCGCCGGCAAATACCTCGGCGAGGGGTTCCACCGCGCTGGCGGCGTTCCGGCGGTGATGCACGAACTGAAAAACGCCGGTCGCCTGCACGAAGACTGCGCCACGGTCTCGGGTAAAACCATCGGCGAGATCGTCAGCCACAGCGCCGCGAGCGATAAAGACGTCATCCATTCGTTTGAAGACCCCTTGATCCAGCGGGCCGGGTTTATCGTATTGAGCGGTAACTTCTTCGACAGCGCCATCATGAAAATGTCGGTGGTCGGCGAAGCCTTCCGCAAGACGTATCTGTCCGAGCCTGGCGCGGAGAACAGTTTCGAAGCCCGTGCCATCGTGTTCGAAGGTCCGGAGGACTACCACGCGCGCATCAACGACCCGGCACTGGACATTGACGAGCGCTGCATCCTGGTCATTCGTGGCTGTGGCACCGTGGGTTACCCGGGCAGCGCCGAGGTGGTCAACATGGCCCCACCGGCCGAGCTGATCAAACGCGGTATCGACTCGCTGCCGTGCCTGGGTGACGGTCGCCAGAGCGGTACCTCCGCCAGTCCGTCGATCCTCAACATGTCGCCTGAAGCGGCGGTTGGCGGCGGGATCGGTTTGCTGGAAACCAACGACCGCCTGCGCATCGACCTCAATGCGCGTCGAGTGGACCTGTTGGTCGATGAAAGCGAAATGGCCCGTCGCCAGGCGGCCTTCAAACCCACCATCCCGGCCTCGCAGACACCCTGGCAGGAAATCTATCGCCAGCAGGTGGGCCAACTGTCAACGGGCGGTTGCCTGGAACCCGCGACCTTGCACTTGCGCGTCATCGCGCGCAGCGGCAATCCACGTCACTCCCATTGATCCGCCCTTTGCGCCGAGGTGTTTTCCATGTCTCAAACAATTGTTGCAACCGCATTATCGGACTTGAATGTGCACGCGCAGGATCTGGCCCAGGGCACCTGGATCAGCCGTGTGTGGATCCCCGGCGCCACGGCCGGCCCTGCGGTCGTGCTGCTCAAGGATCATCAGGTCTATGACATCAGTGCCCGGGTCGCGACCGTGTCGGCGTTGCTTGAACTCGATGAGCCCGTTGCCTACCTGCGCAGCCTGCCACTGGAGCAGGCGCTGATCAGCTTTGATGAGTTGCTGCGCAACAGCGACGCCGCCACCCGTGACGAAGCCCGACCGTGGCTACTGGCGCCCATCGACCTGCAAGCCGTCAAGGCTGCCGGGGTGACCTTTGCCACCAGCATGCTCGAGCGCGTGGTCGAAGAGCAGGCCAAGGGTGACCCGGCCAAGGCCGACAGCATTCGGGCAATATTGGTGGAAAGCATCGGCGCCGACCTGGGTGACATCGTGCCGGGCTCCGCCCAGGCCGCTGCCCTCAAGGAAGTGTTGATCAGCCAGGGCATGTGGTCGCAATACCTGGAAGTGGGCATCGGACCTGACGCCGAGATCTTCACCAAGGCGCAACCTCTGTCGGCAGTAGGCTACGGGTCGGACATCGGCATCCATCCCAAATCCAGCTGGAACAACCCTGAACCGGAAGTGGTATTGGCCGTCTCCAGCAAAGGCAGGATCCAGGGCGCTACGCTGGGCAATGACGTCAACCTGCGAGACTTCGAGGGCCGCAGCGCCCTGCTGTTGTCCAAGGCCAAGGACAACAACGCATCGACCTCCCTGGGCCCGTTTATCCGCCTGTTCGACGAAACCTTCGGCATCGACGACGTGCGCTCGGCGGAAGTCGCCCTGCGCGTCGTCGGCGAGGATGGTTTTGTCCTCGATGGCAGCAGCTCCATGAATCAGATCAGCCGCGATCCGACGGATCTGGTGGCGCAAACGCTCAATGAAAACCACCAATACCCCGATGGTTTCGTGCTGTTCCTCGGCACACTGTTCGCCCCCAAGCAAGACCGGGATCTGCCCGGAGGTGGCTTCACCCACAAGCCGGGTGACGTGGTGGCCATCAGCAGTTCCAAGCTCGGCACACTGGTGAACCGGGTGACGACCAGCGATCGCGCGCCTGCATGGCAGATGGGTTATCGTGCCCTGCTCGACAATCTGCACAGTCGCGGGTTGATCGACGCCGCCATCCAGCCACGTTGACCCTTGGGAGCCTATCCATGAACGAACACAACGGACACAACTTCATCAACGGCCAGCGCAGCGCGGCGGGGCAAAATCGCCTGCAAAGCTTTGATGCCAGCACGGGTGAAGAACTGCCTGGCTTCTACATCGAAGCCACACAGGAAGAAGTCAACGCCGCCGCTCAGGCCGCCGCGGCGGCTTACCCGGCCTACCGCACGCAGCCTGCTGCCCGACGCGCCTTGTTTCTTGAAGCCATCGCCGATGAGCTCGATGCCCTGGGCGACGAGTTCATCACCACGGTTTGCCGGGAAACGGCGTTGCCGGCCGCGCGCATCCAGGGTGAGCGGGCTCGCACCAGCGGCCAGATGAGGCTGTTTGCCCAGGTGCTCAAGCGCGGGGATTTCTACGGTGCACGCATCGACCGCGCCCTGCCCGATCGCCAGCCCCTGCCACGCCCTGACTTGCGCCAATACCACATCGGGCTCGGCCCGGTGGCCGTATTCGGCGCCAGCAACTTTCCGCTCGCCTTCTCTACCGCCGGCGGCGATACCGCCGCAGCGCTCGCGGCCGGTTGCCCGGTGGTTTTCAAGGCGCACCCGGGTCACATGGCCACTGCTGAATGGGTCGCCCTGGCGATCATTCGCGCCGCCGAACGCACAGCCTTGCCGGCGGGCGTTTTCAACATGATCTACGGCGGCACCGTCGGTGCCTGGCTGGTGCAGCACCCGGCGATCAAGGCGGTCGGTTTCACCGGTTCGCTCAGGGGCGGTCGAGCGCTGTGCGACATGGCTGCGGCACGTCCGGAACCGATTCCGGTTTTCGCCGAGATGTCGAGCGTCAACCCGGTGCTGGTATTGCCCGAGGCTTTGAAGGTCCGGGGCGCCGAAGTGGCTGCGCAGTTGAGCGCTTCGGTGGTCCAGGGTGCGGGGCAGTTCTGCACCAAACCCGGCATGGTCATCGGTATACGATCACCCGAATTCGAGGCATTCCTGGACGACCTGGTCCAACAGGTCAATGCTCACCCTGCGCAAACCATGCTCAATGCCGGTGGGCTGTGCAATTACTCGGACGGCTTGACGCGCCTGCATGATCATCCGCAGATCCAGCACCTTGCGGGACGCCCACAGGAAGGCGGCCAGGCACATCCACAACTCTACGAAGCGGACGCCGCGCTGTTGATCGAGGGCAACGAACTGCTCCAGCACGAAGTGTTTGGCCCGGTCATCGTCGTCGTTGCGGTGAAGGATCGACAGGAACTGCAGCAGGCACTGCAAGGTTTGCAGGGCCAACTGACGGCCACCCTGATCGCCGAACCGGCGGATCTGGAGGTCTTCGGCGATCTGGTTCCGTTGCTGGAACTCAAGGCCGGTCGCCTCCTGCTGAATGGATACCCGACCGGTGTCGAAGTCTGCGACGCGATGGTCCATGGCGGCCCCTACCCGGCCACTTCGGATGCTCGCGGTACGTCCGTGGGCACGTTGTCGATCAATCGCTTCCTGCGCCCGATCTGCTTCCAGAACTACCCGGACAGCCTGCTCCCCGACCCGCTGAAGAATGCCAATCCCCTGGGCATCCTGCGTCTGGTGGATGGCGTGAGCACCCGGGATCGCCTGGCCGATCATTAAGTGAATGGCGCCCCTGGTCAGGCGATGGCGCGTGGCTCAGGGGCGTGTTTTGTGAGATCGCTCATCAAGGCGCGGCCTTGTCCTCAATCAGGCAATTGCCACCGTCCACCACCAGCAGCTCACCGGTGATGTAACTGGCCTCGGGGGAAGCCAGAAAAGCCACCGCGGCAGCGACCTCCTCCGGGCGCCCTGCCCGACCGACCGGCGTAGAAGCGCCAGCCCGCTCTTCCTGCGCGGTACTTGAACCGGTGGCAATCCAGCCAGGCGCTACCGAGTTCACGGTAATGCCCTGTTTGGCGACTTCCAGGGCCAGACTCATGTTCATCCCCACCATCCCGGCCTTCGCAGCGCCGTAAGCCGCGCCCGTTGGATAGCTGCCCCGGGTGCCCGTGGTCGAGCTGACATTGACGATGCGACCATAACGCCGCGCCAGCATGCCCGGCAGCACGTCGCGGGTCAGCAGGAAGGCCGTGGTCAGGTTGCGCGCGATGGAACCCGTCCAGGTCTCGATGCTCATGTCGACGAATTCGGCGGCAGCTTCCACCTTTCCCTGCACGGCCATGCCGGCATTGTTGACCAGGATGTCGATGCGCCCCCAATGTGAATGCGCCCAATGGACCAGCTCACTCACCTGTGCCTCATCGGTCAGGTCGGCAGGACGACCCTCTACTGTGAACCCTGCGGCACGCAACTCGGCGACCCGGTCGTGGATCCGCGCGCTGCTGGCGGTGATAATCAGCTTCGCCCCAGCCGTGCCCAGGCGTCGGGCAATGGCCATTCCAATGCCATGCTCGCTGCCGGCTCCGCTGATCAGGGCGACCTGATCGTTCCACGTGGCAATCATTGTCGTGCTCCCTTTCCGAATGTACCGAACTCTTCGCTAGGCATCGCTGCCTGTTCCACCACCTCAGCCGATCAGCTCTTGAGCCGTGGTCTCAAGGTCAAGCCCCACTGTAGCTTTCAAGGTGTCGATGAAACGGGTGATTTTCGCATCAACGAACTGACGCGATGTATAGACGGCATACACGTTGCGCTCATAGGTGTGATAATCGGGCAACACCCGCACCAGCCTGCCCAAGCGCAAATCTTCGATGGCCGTGAACCCGGCGATCAAGCCGATGCCGGCCCCTTGTCTGACGGCCACCGCCATCGCGTCCATATCGTTCACGCTGAAGCTCGGACCCTGAGGCACAAAGACCGCGTCGCCCGACTTGCTCTTGAGCTGCCACTCATCCCTGACGTAATCCACAGTGCCGAGAAGTAGGCATTGATGGTCACTGAGATCTTGCGGCGTTACAGGGGCCGCGTGTTGTTTCAGATAATCGGGTGACGCCACCAGAACGCAATGGCTCACTCCGATTTTCTGGCTGACATACGCCGAGTCAGGCAACGTGCGAGCAATCAGAATGGAGACATCCAACTGGTCTTCCAGAAGATTGGGCATTCGCTGGGACAGGATCAGGTCCACAGTGACATCCGGAAATGCCTCGCGATAGTCCAACACCGCGCCCGTCACCAGGTGCCTGGCGAGTCCGGGCACGCAATGCACCCGCAACGTCCCCCTGGGCTCAAGAGCGGCATTACTGGCTTCGGCTTCCGCATGCTCGAGATCAGCCAGGATTGAGAGACAGCGTTCGTAGAATCGCCGTCCCGCATCGGTGACCGAGAGGCGCCTCGTCGAACGCTGCAGGAGTCGGGCGTCCAACGCGCTTTCCAACGCGGATACGGCGCGTGAAACGTTCCCCACCGTAGAGTCCAGATGGTTTGCCACAGCAGTGAAACTGCCCATTTCGACCACCTTGACGTACACCGACATGTTCGAAAGTTTGTCCATCCTGATCGCCCCGTATCTGCAACTCAGCCGCAATAACCATCGATGCTACAGACTTCCCCACACATCCGATATTACCTCTGCACACAACAATGATTCCCTCGCCGGCGACTAAATCAACACGCTCGCCTTCCCTAGACTGGCTCCACGGATCACCAGAACGGATCCGCACCCTGGCAACCTATCGAAGGCGAAATCATGAACACCTCGTACGATCCGCTTTATCTTTTCATCGGTGGCCAATGGCTCACTGCGCAGGGGCGCAACACGGCGGCTGTGGTGAACCCGGCTACGGGACGCGAAATAGGACGCGTTCCATTGGCGACCACGCAGGATCTCGATCATGCGCTGAGTGTGGCAAGCACAAGCTTTGAAGTGTGGCGAAAGACCGTTCCCTCCCAGCGTGCTTTAGTCCTCAAACGTGCGGCCGACCTGATCCTTGAACGGGCACCGCACATCGCCGCGCAGATGACGCTGGAAGAAGGCAAGCCGTTGGGCGAAAGCCTGGATGAGGTGACCCGCGCAGCCGAGTATTTCGAGTGGTTCGGCGAAAGTGCACGACGCATCGATGGTCGTGTTGTCCCTTCCAACCGTCCGGGTGTACTGCAACTGGTCAAGCGTCAGGCCATTGGTCCCGTGGCCGCCTTCACGCCCTGGAATTTCCCGGCCATCACACCCGCCCGCAAGCTCAGCGCTGCGTTGGCCGCCGGTTGCAGTGTCATCCTCAAGCCCGGAGAGGAAAGCCCTTCCACTGCCCTGGCGCTGGCCCGTGCGTTGGACGACGCCGGGTTGCCTGAAGGTGTGTTGCAGGTGGTTTTCGGCGTCCCGGATCAGGTATCCAGTCACCTGATTGCCTCACCAGTCATTCGCAAGGTGACCTTCACCGGCTCAGTACCCATCGGACGACTCTTGTCGGCGCGTGCTGCTCAGGGGGTCAAACCCATCACGCTTGAACTGGGTGGCCACGGGCCGGTGCTCGTATTCGAAGACGCCGACATTAAAAAGGCCGCCCTAGAAGGCGTGGCGAACCGGTTTAGAGGAACCGGCCAGGTATGTATTTCTTCAACCAGGTTTCTCATCCAGCGTGGCGGTTATCAGACCTTTGTCGATCATTTTGTGGCGGCGACCAAAGAACTGAACATCGGCAATGGGCTGCATCCCCTCACGCAGGTCGGGCCACTCGCCAACCCCCGACAACTGGCCAAGATGGAGGAACTGGTAGTCGACGCGGTCCAGAAAGGCGCTCGGGTATTGACCGGAGGCGAAGCGCTGCCGGGTGAAGGCTTTTTCTTCCAACCCACCGTACTGGCTGATGTCCCGATGGATGCCCGCGTCATGCATGAGGAACCTTTCGGCCCCATTGCGGTGCTGATGCCCTTCGATCAACTGGCTGATGGGCTCAAGGAGGCCAATCGCCTGCCTTATGGTCTTTCAGCCTACGCGTTCACCTCCAACGCACGCACTGCAATAGATGTAGCCGACGGCCTGGAGGCTGGGATGATCGGAATCAACCAATACCGCATCGTCGCCACAGAGCTTCCATTCGGTGGAATGAAAGAAAGCGGTCATGGTTCCGAAGGCGGTATCGAAGGCATCGAGCATTACCTCACGCACAAATTCATAAGCCAGGTGTAAGGAGACTCTTCCATGTCCGCTCTCAATTTCAGCAGCCCTCGCGAGGCCGCCCGGGCGTTTACACCCAAGCTGGCGCAATTCATCGACTCGACGCTCTACCCACAAATCTGGGGCGATGCATCGCTCTCGCCCCGCGACCGTAGCCTCATCACCTTGGCGGCATTGGTAACAGCTGGGCATTCAGAGGAGTTGCCTGCACATCTGCGACGCGCCATCGCCAACGGGGTGAAACCAGACGAAATTGCCGCCGCGATCACCCATCTCGCGTTTTACACAGGATTTCCGGGGGCGATTACGGCATCTGCCATTGCCAACGCAACGCTCAACCCATCGGAGAACCGCTGAAATGAAAGCTATCACCATCACCGAGTTTGGCCCAGCACACGTCCTGAGGCTCGGCGACGCTAAGGATCCTGAAATACGCTCCACCGATCTGCTTGTCCGGGTCTTTGCAGCAGGAGTAAACCGTGCAGACCTGACCCATAGAAAGGGTGGCTACGGCCACCCGGACTTCGGCGACTCTCCGATCATGGGCCTGGAAATCGCCGGCGAAGTCATTGGCAAGGGCGACGAAGTTTCCGGCTTCGAGTTGGGGGATCGTGTGATGGGGGTCGTGGGAGGCGGTGCCTACGCGGAACTAGCCCGCATCGACTACCGCATGGCCATGCACATTCCCGCACAGCTTGACTATGTGCACGCTGCGGCGATTCCGGAAGTCTTCGTAACTGCCCACGAAGCGATGATTCACTTGGCTCGCCTCAAGCCTGGTGAGTCGGTATTGATTCATGCCGCAGCCGGAGGCGTAGGCTCCGCAGCCGTGCAACTGGCTTACGCCACTGGCGCCACGGTATATGCGACCACCGAAGGCAGCAAACTGTCACGCGTGGAGCATCTGGGGGCTGAGTTTGCAATTGACTACAAGTCGCAGGATTTCGCGCAAGTCATAGCCCGGAATACCCAAGGTCGGGGTGTCGATGTAGTGATCGACTTTATAGGTGAGCCCTATTTCGCACGCAATATTTCATCCCTGGCAAACGGCGGACGCATGGTCCAGGTGGGTATCCTGGGCGGTGGCGGCAAGGTGGCACTCGAATTGGAACACCTCCTCTACCGGCACATACAAATCATTGGTACGGTAATGAAGTCCCGCACCCAGCCGGAAAAACACGACATGATCAACCGCTTTCGCGAACACTGGCTTGATCGTTTCGATGGCACCGCGCGCTTGGAGCCCGTGGTCGACAGCACTTTTTCGCTCTCACGTGCCGCCGATGCACATCGACGCATGGAGTCTTCCGAGAACGTAGGGAAGATCATCCTGACCATGCAACCTCAGGATCTGGTTTGAGAGGCACATCGCCAGCTCAAACTGCTTGGAGCGGATCGGACAGCCTTCAACGGTGGATATTGAACACCTGCCGCGAAGGACTGGCCCGACCCGTCACCTGACACACAGACAACCCCGAGCCACCGCCGGCCGGCTCTCACAACTGGGTCAACTGCCGATACAACTGCGGCAACCGCAGCGGCAGTTGCTCGGGCTGGCGGATCAGAGTGTAGCCATTGGCGCCGAACATGTAGGGCAGGTATTCCTCGGCCTCGCGATCGATGGTGATGCAGAACGGGATCAGGCCCTGGCGCCGTGCTTCCATGACCGCCTCGCGAGTGTCTTCCACGCCGTAGCGGCCTTCGTACAGGTCCAGGTCGTTGGGTTTTCCATCGGTGACCAGCAACAACAACTTGCTGCGCCGCTTGCTCTGTCCCAACAGGTGGGTGGCGTGACGAATGGCGGCGCCCATGCGCGTGTAATAACCGGGTTTAAGGCCCTGGATCCGCCCACGGGTGTTGTCGTCGTAACGTTGGCCGAACGACTTCAACTCCTGCATGCGTACCTGCTGTCGGCGTAATGACGAAAACCCATACAAGGCAAAATCATCACCCAACCCCGACAGGGTTTCGCCGAACAACAGCAAACTGTCGCGCACCACATCAATCACCCGATGCTCATTGTTCAAATGCGCATCGGTGGACATCGACAGATCCGCCAGCAACAGGCACGCCAGGTCACGCCGGGTCCGCCGTTGTTCCATGAACAGTCCTCGCTCGGCGCTCTGCCCATGCGCGCGCTCGACGTGAAAATCCAGCCACGCCTGCATGTCCAGTTCCGAACCCTGCGCCTGTTGGCGCATCCACTGCCGATCATTGCGCAGGTGCTCGAACTGACGCCGCAGACGATGGGCCGAAGCCTTGAGCCGTTGCGGCAGCGGCAGTGCCTCACAGTCGCGAGGCACCATCATTTGCAGGTTGACGAAGCTGTCCTGCATTTGCTGCTTGCGGTAGTCCCACTCCGGCAATTTGATGCCCTCGCCCAGCGGTATATCGTCAACGTCGGCGGGTGGCAGATCCAGGTGCAGCTTGAGACCACCGCCCTTGCGCAGACGTGTGCGCGACAGGGTCAATTCATCCAGATCGTCAGCGACCTTGGAGGCGTCCTCGTCTTCGCTGTCGTCCTCCCAGCGATCCAGGTCGACGTGTTCACTCCAGCTGAACAGGTTCTCGAGGCGCACCACCAGGAAACCGCCATCGCGGGTGCTGTCGTCGATGCGTTTGGCGCGCTTGCGCCCGCTCTTCTGTTCGCCGGGTGCGGTGGTCAATGATTCTTCGGATTCCTCACCCAGGTCGGCCTTCTGCGGCGTCGACAGGTTTTGCGGCGGATACAGCCACAGCGGCAGCGGCCAGGCCGCCCGTTCGCTGCGCGGGAAATGCTCGACACTGCCAGGCTCACGCAGCGCCTGACACAACGCCCGCTCCAGCGCCGCCTCACTGCGACTCAATGAGCCAGGATCGGGGCGCAGTTGCAGGTGCGCGTCCACCAGGCGCTTGTAGCGGGCGCGCAACGCCGGGAAGCGTTGCAACAACTGCTGGGTCCAGCGCTGATTATCCCGCCCCCAGTGCCGCATCGGCCCGGCCTGCGCGGCCAGCAACGCGAGCCAGCGGTACAGTTCCTGGTTCAGGGAGACTTCAGGAAACACCGCCAGGCTCGGCGGCAGACGCAGCGTGGTGTCGTCACACCAGGCCAATGGCACTTGCTTGCAGGTGCCGGCGATCTGCTGCAACACATTACGCCGCAGCAGCAGGTCACGTTCGCTGGCCGCTTCCACACCGATGCTGCTGGCGCCGCCCATGGCACGGAACAACAACGCCAACGGACGTTGCTGGCTGGTCAGCTCAACCCGCGCATCGGGAAAATCAGGGCTGGCGCGACGGGTGATGAAACGGTGCCAGACACTGCCGACCCACTCTTCCAGTTCGACGGTAAAGGCCATTGAATTCGCCCTTTCTGAAACCAAAAAACGGCCCGCTGTACCAGCCGGGCCGACCTTTTCTAGCCGTTACTTGCACTCATGAAGGGACTACCGGTGCGGGAGCCCGCAACGCGGCGCGACCACGCTGGCGGAAGCTGCACAGGTAGCAGACCAAGCCGCCGAGGAACGCCACACCCGAAGCCAGGCGAGCCCAGAACAGCACTTGAAGGTGATCGACCGTGGCCATGAACGGCATGGCCAGGCCATCAGCCTGCCAGCGTTGCAGGTAGACCTGCACGGCACCCGCGGCGGTGAGGAACAGCGTAATCGCCACCATCGACAGGGTCATCAGCCAGAAGCCCCAGACTTCGAGGGTCTGCGAACGCTCGTCTGCCGCTTCACCCAAGCCGCGCAAGCGTGGCATGGCGTAGCTGATCAGGGTCATGACGATCATGGCGTAGGCGCCGTAGAAGGCCAGGTGACCGTGGGCCGCCGTCAATTGCGTACCGTGGGTGTAGTAGTTGACCGGTGCCAGGGTGTGCAGGAACCCCCAGACGCCCGCCCCGAAGAACGCGGTGACGGTGGTGCCCTTGGCCCACAGGGTGGCCGCACGGTTGGGGTGTTGCCGACGACGTTTTTTCACCATGCTGAAGGCGAACATCACCATGGCCAGGAACGGCAGCGGTTCCATGGCGGAGAAGATCGAGCCCACCCACAGCCAGACCTCGGGGGCACCAATCCAGAAGAAGTGGTGACCGGTACCGATGATCCCGGTAATCAGCGCCATGGCGATGATCACGTACAGCCATTTCTCCACGACTTCGCGGTCGACACCGGTGATCTTGATCAGGACGAAGGCCAGCATCGAACCCATGATCAGTTCCCAGACGCCTTCCACCCACAGATGCACCACCCACCACCAGTAGAACTTGTCACGGGCCAGGTTATCGGGGTTGTAGAAGGAGAACAGGAAGAACACCGCAAGGCCGATCAACCCGGTCATCATCACCATGCTGACGGTGGTCTTGCGACCTTTGAGCAGGGTCATGCCGATGTTGTAGAGAAAGCCCAGGCAGACGACCACAATGCCCATCTTGGTGATGGTCGGCTGCTCCAGGAACTCACGCCCCATGGTCGGCAGCAACTCGTTGTGCGTCAGTTTGGCGAGGCCAGCGTACGGCACCAGCAGGTAACCGAGGATGGTCAGCACACCCGCTGCGGCGAACACCCAGAACAGCAGGATCGCCAGTTTCGGACTGTGCAGCTCGCGGTCCGCCTCCTCGGGAATCAGGTAGTAGGCCGCGCCCATGAAGCCAAACAGCAGCCACACGATCAGCAGGTTGGTATGAACCATCCGCGCCACGTTGAACGGAATGACCGGGAACAGGAAGTCGCCGATCACGTATTGCAAGCCCATGATCAAACCGAACAGCACCTGGCCGAGGAACAGCATCAGGGCGAACACGAAGTACGGCTTGGCCACGGCTTGCGAGGCGAATTTCAGATGCGGATTAGAAATACTCATCTCTCAACCCTCCTTGTTTGGCGGCCAGTTGTTGGTATTGATCTTCGAGCTCCACTTGAGGAACTCGGAGAGGTCGTTGACCTCCTGCTCCTTGAGGTGGAACTGAGGCATCGCCCGCCGACCGGGTACGCCCAACGGCTGCATTTTCATCCACGCCTGCAGGAACGGCTTGAAGCCTTCCTCGCCGCCGCGACGCTGGAACACGTTGCCCAGCTCAGGCGCGAAGTAAGCGCCCTCGCCCAGCAGCGTATGGCAGCCGATGCAGTTGTTTTGCTCCCAGACTGTCTTGCCGCGTATCACCGACTCGGTTAACTGCTCGACGTTACTGCGCTCCGGAAAGGTCTGTTCTGTGTGGTAGGTCAAGGCCAGGAATATCAGGAAGAAGAACACGCTTCCCCCGAAGTAGATATTCCTGGCCATGCCCTTGGTGAAGGTCTCTGACATGGTCGCTTCCTCATTGCTTGGCGAGTCCATGATAGGAACCGAGGGGCTTAAAACCGCTTGATGGCAATCAAGAAAAGCAGATGGATTAAGGCAGCTGCAAGTTTCAAGCTGCAAGCCTCAAGCCTCAAGCTAAAAGCGTCAGCGCGATGAGTGCGGCCAGGAGCAGTGCCCAGGCGAGCATCAGGCGGCGCCACAGGCGTGGGGCGCGGCGCAGCTCCATGAAGCCTTCGGTGATCAGCCAGGCCTTGGCCACCGCGACCAGCAGGATGGTGATCGACAACCACGCGGTGGCGCCGGAATGTGCGAGCACGACCGTGCACACGCTTAATGTCGCCAGCGCAGCCCAGCACATCCACAGCAATCGGGAAGCCGACATAAGCCCTCGCCTCAATTCAGTACGTAGACCAGCGGAAACAACACCACCCAGATCAGGTCGACCATGTGCCAATACAGCACGCCGGATTCGAAACCACCGCGATTGTCGGCGCTGTACAGGCCACGGCGGCAGCGCAGGGCCAACCAGGCAAGGATGAACATGCCCAGCAGCACGTGGACGAAATGAAATCCCGTGAGGATCCAGTACAGGGTGAAAAACGTGTTGTGCTCCATGCCCAGCCCGTTGGCCAGAAGGTGCCGGTACTCGGTGAGTTTCAACACCACATACACACTGCCAGCGAGCAGCGCCGCCAGCAGCAGGAGTGCACCTCGACGCGGCTGCGAGTGACGCACCTGCTCCTGGGCCAGCGCGGCGAACAACCCTGCCGTGAGCAGGCTGAGGGTCATCGCCAGGCCGGTGGAGGTGTCGAGCAAGGCGCGGCTGTCGGCGAACAATTGCGGCTTGATCGCCTGGGTCACGGCGAACGCCAGGATCAGCAGCGCGAACACCGACAGCTCGGCGAGGATGAAAAACCACATCGCCAGATCGCCCGGCAAGTGGACGGGTGATACGCGTGCCGAATCAGCCGAAATGGACATCGACCACGCCCATCAGCGCCGCGACAGTCAGCGGATCATCGCTCAAGGGCTCGGCCAGGCAGGCCATGCACGCCTCGCGCGGGCTCATGCCGGAGCGGATCATGCGTGCAGTGAAAATCAGCAGCCGGGTCGAGGCCACTTCTTCCAGGTCATGCTGATCGAGCCGGCGCAGCGCCTGCCCCAACTTCACCACCTGCGCCGCCAACGCGCTGTCCACCTGCGCCTCGCGAGCGACGATGCGCTCTTCCTCGGCCACCGGCGGGTAATCGAAACGCATCGCCACAAAACGCTGGCGGGTACTGGGTTTCATGCCCTTGAGCAGGTTCTGGTAACCCGGGTTGTAGGACACCACCAGCATGAACGACGGTGGCGCCTTCAGCACTTCGCCGGTGCGGTCCAGGAACAGTTCGCGACGGTCATCGGCCAGCGGGTGCAACACCACCGCCGTGTCCTGCCGCGCCTCGACCACTTCGTCCAGGTAGCAGATGCCGCCTTCGCGCACCGCGCGGGTCAGCGGGCCGTCCTGCCACCAGGTCCCCTGGGCGCCAATCAGGTGCCGACCGATCAGGTCAGCGGCACTCAAATCGTCATGACAGGCCACCGTGTACAGCGGCAGGTTCAAGCGGTGCGCCATGTGCTGGACGAAGCGCGTCTTGCCGCAACCGGTCGGGCCTTTGATCAGCACCGGCATGCCGTGGTGCCAGGCCTGTTCGAACAGTACCTGCTCGTTGTTCAGAGGCTGGTAGAAGGGTTCGGGATTGATGTCGCGTGAGTGGCTGAGGTCCATGAAGCACCTGAATTAACAGCGGATTTGGGTCACACGCTACGAGCCCCTGCGACAACTTGGCAAGCGCCATGGCCGGCAAACTTGATCACCGTCAAGCAGCCTTTACCGCGCTCCGGCATAGCCTTGCAGCGCACTAAGAACCTGCGTCCTGTGCTGTCGTCTGGGCACATAGAAGAGGTCCAGCCTGAGGAGAAATGGAATGCTGATCAGTAATAGAAAAACGTTAGCTGTGACTGCCGCCACACTGTTTTCAACACTCGCCATGAGTCACGCCGTAGGGGCCGGCGAGGCAGCCCCCGCACCCGTCAAGGCGGCCATGGTGACCAGCGCCGGGGCGCCGGACATGAGCCAGGCCGAGTTCGACTCGTCCAAGGAAATCTACTTCCAGCGCTGCGCCGGTTGCCACGGCGTACTGCGCAAGGGTGCTACCGGCAAACCGCTGACACCGGACATCACCACATCCCGTGGCCAGGCCTACCTGGAAGCCCTGATCACTTACGGCTCGCCCGCAGGCATGCCGAACTGGGGCACCTCCAATGCACTGACCAAGGAGCAGATCACCTCCATGGCCAAGTTCGTCCAGCACACGCCGCCTACCCCGCCGGAATGGGGCATGGCCGAGACGCTGAAAACCTGGAAAGTCCTGGTCAAGCCTGAGGATCGTCCGAAGAAACAGCTGAGTAAACTCAACCTGCCGAACCTGTTCTCGGTGACCCTGCGCGATGACGGCAAGATCGCCCTGATCGACGGCGACACCAAGAAAATCGTCAAGCTGATCGAGACCGGTTACGCGGTGCACATCTCGCGGATTTCCGCTTCCGGTCGCTACCTGCTGGTGATCGGCCGCGATGCCCGCATCGACATGATCGACCTGTGGCCGGCCGAGCCCACCAAGGTGGCCGAAGTCAAGGTCGGTATCGAAGCACGCTCGGTGGAGACCTCCAAGTTCAAGGGCTACGAAGACAAATACACCATTGCCGGTTCCTACTGGCCGCCACAGTTCACCATCATGGACGGCGAAACCCTGGAGCCGAAACAGATCGTTTCGACTCGCGGCATGACCGTCGACAAGCAGGAATACCACCCCGAACCTCGGGTCGCGGCGATCATCGCCTCCCACGAATGGCCTGAGTTCATCGTTAACGTCAAGGAAACCGGCAAGGTCATGCTGGTCAATTACGAAGACATCAAGAACCTCAACATCACCTACATCGACGCCGCACCGTTCCTGCATGACGGTGGTTGGGACAGCTCGCACCGCTACTTCATGACCGCTGCGAACAACTCCAACAAGGTGGCCGTGATCGACTCCAAGGATCGCAAGCTGACCTCCCTGGTGGACGTGGGCAAGATCCCGCACCCGGGTCGTGGCGCCAACTTCAATCACCCCACCTACGGACCGGTCTGGGCCACCAGCCACCTGGGTGACGAAGGCATTTCGCTGATCGGCACCGACCCGGCCAAACACCCGCAATACGCCTGGAAACAAGTGGCCTCGCTCAAGGGCCAGGGCGGTGGTTCGCTGTTCATCAAGACCCACCCCAACTCCCGTCACCTGTATGTCGACACCACCCTCAACCCGGACGCCAAGATCAGCCAGTCCGTGGCGGTGTTCAACATCGACAAGCTCGACGCCGGCTACACCGTGCTGCCCATCGCCGAATACGCAGGCATCAAGGAAGGCGCCATGCGCGTCGTGCAACCGGAATACAACAAGGCTGGCGACGAGGTCTGGTTCTCCGTGTGGAGTGGTCAGTCGGATGAGTCCGCACTGGTCGTGATCGACGACAAAACGCTGAAGCTCAAAACAGTGATCAAGGACAAGCGCCTCATCACGCCAACTGGCAAATTCAACGTTTACAACACCCAACACGACATCTATTGAGCTTCATCAATACAAGGAAACACCATGAAAAATACATTGCTTTCACTGCTCGCCCTGACTGCCGCACTCAGCGTGCAACCGGTCATGGCCGAAGACGGACCGACGCTGTTCAAGGCCAAACCGTGCGCAGCCTGCCACTCGATCGACGCCAAGCTGGTCGGTCCGGCACTCAAGGATGTGGCGAAGAAAAACGCTGGAGTCGCCGGCGCCGCCGACACCCTGGCCAGCCACATCAAGAACGGCACCCAGGGTAACTGGGGGGCCATGCCGATGCCGGCCAACCCGGTGACGGATGAAGAAGCCAAGATCCTGGCGAACTGGGTACTGAGCCTCAAATAACCAACAAGGAGGGCGTCATGAGCATCTACCGACACATCGTCGTCCTGGCGGCCCTCCTCCTCTTTTGCGCAACCTCGGTTGCGTCGCCTGACGCCCAGCGTCAGGCGAAACTCGAACACCTGCTGGTCCAGGATTGCGGCGCCTGCCATGGCCTGCACATGACCGGCGGGCTTGGGCCCGAGCTGACTCGCACAGCCCTGGCCGGCAAATCCAGGGACAGCCTGATTGCCACCGTCACCCACGGCCGGCCTGGCACCGCCATGCCTGGCTGGGCCCCGTTGCTCGGCCCCGATGACATCGGCTGGCTGGTCGACCTTCTTCTGCAGGGATACCCCGCACCATGATCCGCTCCACTGTGCTTGCAGCCGCCATCGGCGTGTTGCTGTCCGGCTGCACCCAAACACCGTTGCGTGGCACCGGCGATCTCGGTGTGGTGGTCGAGCGCGCCACCGGCAGCGTGCAGATTATCGAAAGCGACACTCGCACCGCGCTCTCCCGAATCGAGGGCCTGGGCGACCTGTCCCATGCATCGGTGGTGTACTCGCGTGACCAGCGCTACGCCTACGTGTTCGGTCGCGATGGCGGTTTGAGCAAGATCGACCTCTTGACCCAACGCATCGACCATCGCGTGATCCAGGGCGGCAACGCCATCGGCGGTGCCATCAGCCAGGACGGCAAATTGATCGCCGTGTCCAACTACGTGCCCGGCGGGGTCAAGGTGTTCGATGCACGCACCCTGGAGCAAGTGGCCGACATCCCCGCCACACCGTTGGCCGACGGCAGCAAGCGCTCGCGCACAGTGGGTCTGGTGGACGCCCCCGGCCAGCGTTTCGTGTTCAGCCTGTTCGATACCGGCGAGATCTGGGTCGCCGACTTCAGCCAGGGCAACACACCTGAAATCACCCGTTACCCCGGCATCGGCCAACAACCCTATGACGCGCTGATCACGCCGGACGGTCGCTACTACATGGCCGGCCTGTTCGGCGAAGACGGCATGGCCCAGCTCGACCTCTGGCACCCCGAACGCGGCGTGAAACGCGTGCTTGGCGACTACGGACGCGGACAGGAAAAACTGCCGGTGTACAAGATGCCCCACCTGGAAGGCTGGGCCGTTGCCGACAACCAGGCATTCGTGCCGGCAGTCGGTCGGCATCAAGTGCTGGTGATGGACGCCCGCACCTGGAAACAGACCGCCGCGATTCCCGTGGCCGGCCAACCGGTGTTCGTCACCTCGCGCCCGGACGGACGTCAACTGTGGGTCAACTTCGCCTACCCCGACAACGACAAGGTCCAGGTGATCGACACCGAAATCCACCAGGTGGTCGCCGACCTACGTCCTGGACCGGGGGTACTGCACATGGAATTCACCTCGCGCGGCGACCAGTTGTGGTTGTCCGTGCGTGACGGCGACGAGGTACAGGTCTGGGACCCTTACAGCCTCAAGCCACTGAGCACCCTCCCCGCCACTGCGCCGAGCGGCATTTTCTTCAGCAGCCGCGCACAAAAATGGGTTATTGAAATGGACCTCGACCTGCTCAGCCGCCAACTGATCGATCGCTATCAGCACGGGATGCCGTTGTGCGCCGAACCCTACCGGGAGATGGCCCAGGTGCTCGGTTGCACCGAAGCGCAGGTGATGGCTTGCCTGCAACGCCTGGAACTGGCCGGCGCCCTGTCGCGCATCGGCCCGGTGTTCGAACACAGTCGCGCCGGTGCCAGCACCCTCGCGGCCCTCGCCGTGCCCACCGAACGCCTGCACCAGGTGGCCGAGCGCGTCAGTCAGTATCCGGAGGTCAATCACAATTACGCGCGCGAGCATCACTACAACCTGTGGTTCGTGTTGACCGGCCCCGACCGCCAGCACATCGAGCGCGTACTCGAAGAACTGGAGCACGACACCGGCCTTGCCCCGCTGGACCTGCCCATGCTCACGGCCTACCGCATCGACCTCGGATTCGCCCTGGGAGACAGCCCATGCAAAGCAGTTTGAACCCCAGACAGGCCACGGCCCTGCGACGGCATCTGGAAGGCGGCCTGCCCCGCGTCTCGCGGCCTTATCAGGAGCTCGCCGAACGGATCGACGCCGACGAACACCAGGTGCTCGGGCAAATGCGCGAGTGGCATGAGCAGGGGTTGTTCCGCCGGATCGGCCTGGTGCTCAACCATCGCGCCCTGGGGTTCACCGCCAACGCCATGCTGGTGCTCGATGTGCCCGACGCCTTGATCGACGAAGTCGGCAAGCGCTTGGGGCAAGCGCCTGACGTCAGTCTCTGCTATCAACGTCCGCGACGCCTGCCGCAATGGCGCTACAACCTGTTCTGCATGGTCCACGGCCGCCAACGTGATCGGGTCGAGGCGCACATCAAGGCGTTGCTGGCCGAGCATCTGCTGAGTGACCTGCCCCATCAACTGTTGTTCAGCACTCACGCCTTCAAGCAATGCGGCGGGCGTTTTGCCCCGTCGACACCGCGAGCCTGCGCCCATGGATGACCTCGACCGTCGATTGATCAATCGCCTGCAACTGGGCCTGCCCCTGGTACGCCATCCCTGGAAAGTGCTGGCCGCCGAACTGGACAGTAGCGACATCGAACTGCTGGACCGCCTGCACCTGCTGCTCGAAGACGGCGTGCTCACCCGCTTCGGCCCGATGTTCGACATCGAGCGACTGGGCGGTGCCTTCACCCTGGCCGCGCTGGCGGTGCCCGAAGAGTGTTTCGACGACGTGGCGGCGCAACTCCATGCCCTGCCGGAAGTGGCGCACAACTATCGCCGCGAACACGAGTGGAACATGTGGTTCGTCCTCGGCTGCGCCACCGAACAACGCCTGAACGACACCCTGCAGCACATCGAGACACTGACCGGCCTGCCCTTGCTCAACCTGCCCAAAGAGGAGACTTACCATGTCGGTCTGTATTTCCCGGTCTGAGAACACCCTCGCACAGCGCCTGATCGAATTGACCCAGGCAGGCCTGCCGCTGGTCGAGGACCCCTGGGCCTGGCTCGCCGAGCAAATGGACCTGAGCGTCGAATCGACCCTGGACCTGCTCAAGCGCTTGCAGGCCGAGGGCGCCATCCGGCGCATCGCCGCCGTGCCCAACCACTACCGACTGGGCTATCGCTTCAACGGCATGACCGTCTGGGACGTGCGCGACGCCGACATGCCGCGCCTCGGTGCGCTGATCGGCGCGCAGCCCTTCGTCAGCCACTGCTATCGCCGACCACGGCGCACCGACTGGCCCTACAACCTGTTTGCCATGGTGCATGGGCGCAGCAGCGAGGAAATCGACAGCTACCGCGAACACCTGCGCTACCTGCTGGGCGATGCCTGCGCCGCCGATGAGATGCTGGTCAGCAGCCGCATCCTGAAAAAAACCGGGCTGCGCCTGCCGTCAAACTGAACGCACGCCGACTCAAGGAGAGCCGTATGTTGAGGATCAGCCAATACCTTCGAGCGCTGGCCGGCGCCGCGCCCGCCCCCAGGACCCGCCCTCCGGGCAGCCATCGCGCACCGGTGGTGATCTGGAATTTGCTCAGGCGTTGCAACCTGACCTGCAAACACTGTTACGCCACCTCGGCCGACAGTGTGTTTCGCGACGAACTGGACACCACCACGGCGATGTCCGTGATCGATGACCTGCACGAGGCCGGGGTCAAGGTGCTGATCCTGTCCGGCGGCGAACCGCTGTTGCGCCATGACCTCTTCGTGCTGAGCGCCTACGCCCGGTCCAAGGGGTTCTTTGTCGCGCTGTCCACCAACGGCACGTTGATCAACGAAGACAACATCGCGCACATCCGCGCGGCGCAATTCGATTATGTCGGGATCAGTATCGATGGCCTGGAGGCCACCCACGACGAATTCCGCCAACTCAAGGGCAGCTTTGCCAGTTCCATGCGCGGCATCCAGTTGTGCCGCGAGCAAGGCATTCGCGTGGGCCTGCGCACCACCCTCACCCAGGAAAACCACGCGCAACTGCCGCAACTGCTGGAGCTGATGCGCGAATACGACGTGCAGAAATTCTACCTCTCGCATCTCAACTACAGCGGTCGTGGCAAACGCAGCCGCAAGCTCGATGCACGGCAACAAATGAGCCGCGAAGCCATGACGCTGATTTTCGAGCGAGCCTGGGCCGACATCCAGCAAGGCCTGGACAGCGATTTTGTCAGCGGCAACAACGACGCCGATGCCGTCCTGATGCTGCAATGGGTGCAGCAGCATCTGCCTCGGCACGCTCCACACCTGGAACGCATGCTGCTCGACTGGGGCGGCAATGCCTCGGGCAGCGGCATCGCCAACATCGACAACACCGGCGAAGTGCACCCGGACACCTACTGGTGGCAGCACTCGGTGGGCAATGTACGGCGCACGCCATTTCGAACCTTGTGGCTGGATCAACCCGACGCCTTGTTGCAGCAATTGCGCGTGCACCCACGCAAGGTCGGCGGCCGCTGCGCCCATTGCCGCTGGCTGGCCATCTGCAACGGCAACACCCGCACCCGCGCCTGGGCCGAGGGTGACCTCTGGGGCCAGGACCCCGGTTGCCACCTCAGCGATGAAGAAATCGGCCTGCCGCCGATCAACGCGATTGCCTGCATCACCCATTGATTGCCCGTTCGGCCAACCACCTAAAAAGGCTGGGGCCGATCAACCTGATGAAGCACCAAGGACGTTCCATGCCTTTATCGATCGCTCTACCGGCAACACTCGAGTCCCTGTTCAGACCGGGCGAAGTCGCCCTGGTCGGTGCCGGCCCCGGCGATCCGCGCCTGCTGACCCTGCGCGCCTGGAGCCTGTTGATGCAGGCCGACGCCGTGGTCTACGACCGCCTGATCAGCCCGGAACTGCTGACGCTGATCCCGCTGACCTGCGCCCGGCATTACGTTGGCAAGGCCAGTGGTTGCCACAGTTTGCCCCAGGAGCAAATCAACCAGTTGCTGGTGGATCTGGCCGACCAGGGCCAGCGTGTGGTGCGGCTCAAGGGCGGCGATCCGTTCATTTTCGGGCGGGGTGCCGAAGAGCTGGAATACCTGCTGGCGCGCAACGTCGATTGCCAGGTCGTGCCCGGCATTACCGCCGCTTCCGGTTGCAGCGCTTATGCCGGCATCCCCCTGACCCATCGTGACCTGGTCAACTCCTGCCGTTTCATCACCGGTCACCTGCACAACGATGGCGACTTGAATCTGCCGTGGCACGACCTGGCCGACGACAGCCAGACCCTGGTGTTTTACATGGGGCTGTCGAACCTGGGCATCATCGCACGCAAGCTGATCGAAGCCGGGCTCGCGGCCGACACGCCGGCGGCGTTGATCAGCAATGGCTCGCGCCCCGATCAGCATGTCGTCCGTGGCACGCTGCACCAACTGCCGACCCTGGCGCTGGAGTGCCCGCCCGGGGTTCCGACGCTGACCGTGATCGGCAAGGTCGTCGACCTGTTCGCGACGCAACCCATGGAGCACCCGGCGCGTTTTTATCCGATACAGGCCGTGCAGCGCCGTAAGGTGGCGCTATGAAAGGTGCGCTGCTCGTTCCCCTGCTGCTTGTCGGCGCCGCGCAGGCACACGCAGCCTCGACGCCCGCCGCACTGGCCGAGGCCGCCAGCAACTACCAGCAACATTGCCAGAGCTGCCACGGCGCCACCCGGTTTGGCGGCACCGGGCCTGCGTTGCTGCCGGAGAGCCTGAGCCGGATCAAGCCGGATGAGATCCGCAAGGTGATCAGCAACGGACGCCCAGCCAGCCAGATGGCCGCCTTCAACACGGTGTTCAACCCGGCGCAGATCGACGCCTTGGCGGACTTTCTGCAACAGCCACCCGCCACCCCGCCGGTGTGGACCGACGACGACATTCGCAACAGCCACATCATCGTCACCGATATCAAGCAACTGCCCAGCACACCACAGCACGGCGCCGACCCACTGAACCTGTTCGTGGTGGTGGAAGCCGGCGATCACCACATCAACATCCTCGATGGCGATCGTTTCAACGTGCTGGCCCGGTTCACCTCGCACTTTGCCGTGCATGGCGGACCAAAGTTTTCCCCTGATGGTCGTTTTGTCTACGTGGCATCACGCGATGGCTGGGTGAGCCTGTACGACCTGAACAACCTGAAGCTGATTGCCGAGATCCGCGCCGGGCTCAATACGCGCAACCTGGCGGTGAGCAAGGACGGCCGCTGGGTGCTGGTGGGCAACTATCTGCCAGGCAGCCTGGTCGTGCTCGATGCCCGGGACCTGTCGCCGGTCAAGACCCTTCCCACGATAGGCCAGGATGGCACGGCTTCGCGGGTCAGCGCGGTCTATACCGCGCCCCCACGGGACAGCTTCATCGTTGCGCTCAAGGACGTGAAAGAAGCCTGGGAAATCTCCACCGCCGGCACACCCGATTTCGAACCCCGGCGGATTCCGGCCGAGGACATGCTCGACGACTTCTCCTTCTCACCCGACTACAAGCAACTGCTGGCCACCTCGCGCAAGGCCAAGGGTGGCCAGGTGATCGACCTGGACAGCGGCAAGGTCGTCACCGACATCCCGCTGCCGGGCATGCCACACCTGGGTTCCGGAACGTACTGGAAGCGTAAGGGTGAGTGGGTGTTCGCCACGCCGAACATCAGCAAGGGGCTGATCTCGGTGATCGACTTCAAGACCTGGAAACTGATCAAGGAAATCCCGACGCTGGGGCCGGGTTTCTTCATGCGCAGTCACGTCAATTCACGGTATGCCTGGACCGATGTGTTCTTCGGGCCGGACAACGATGCGATCCACCTGATCGATAAACAGACGCTGGAAATCGCCCACACCCTGCGCCCGATGCCCGGCAAGACCGCCGCCCACGTCGAATTCACCCGCGACGGCCGCCACCTGCTGCTGAGCATCTGGGCCACCGACGGCGCACTGATCGTCTACGACAGCAACACCCTCAAGGAAATCAAACGCATCCCGATGGACAAACCGTCGGGCAAATACAACGTGGGCAACAAGATCGAGTTTGCCGAAGGGACTTCGCATTAGTCCACAATTCATAAACCACACAACCCCACTGTGGGAGCGGGCTTGCCCGCGAAGGCGTCGTGTCAGTCAATATATTCGTCGTCTGACACACCGCCTTCGCGAGCAAGCCCGCTCCCACAGGGAGGTGGTGTTCGTTGGGGATGTGTCAGGCCAGGGTATAACCGTGATCCACCCGCCAATCCTGGCCGTACACACCGCGTGCGCCTTGGGAGAGCTGGAAGACGATCACGTTGGCCACCGCAGCGGCATCGAGGAAATGCCCGGGCAGCAAGCGCTTGCCCAGGTGATCGGCGACATTGTCGAGCTCGCCGTCGCTCAGGCCAAGGTTGTCCCACATCGGGGTGGCGGTCGGGCCCGGTGAAACCAGGTTGATGCGCACATCACAAGGGGCAAACTCCACCGCCAAAGTACGCGCCTGCGCTGCCAGTGCGGCCTTGCTGGCGATGCAGGCGGCCAAGCCGGGGAAGCTCGAGCCGGTGAGAAAACTGCCAACGAACACCACCGACGCCGGGCTCGCCAGTTCACCGCGCAACGCCGCCAACGTATTCAGCGCACCCGCCCCGTTCACTGCCCACTGACGCTCAAAGGCAGACAAATCGAGACTGTCGGCCATTTCGGCAATGCCCGCATTCGGCACCAGGTAATCCACCGGTCCCAGCGCCGCTGCACGTCGCGCCAGCGCCTGCAAATCCAGTTCAGAGGTCACATCGCCGGCCAGCCATTGCAAACGCTCGCCATAGATCTGCTGCAAGGTTGGCAACTCTCCCACCGTCCGCGACATGGCCAATACCTTCACCCCACGCGGCAACAGCGCCGCACACAAGGCCAGGCCAATGCCGGAACTGGCGCCGGTGATCACCGCCAAACGATCCTGAAACTCGGTTTTCATCATGTTCTCCTGGGCATCGACGATGCCGGGCACTCGCGACCTTACGGGAGCTCATCTTTGAACATGCGGGGGAATATCGACTTGACGGCGATCAGATTTTCAAAATGGCGATTTGTGAACGGCAGAAGCTTTTGTGGGAGCGAGCCTGCTCGCGATAGCAGTGTGTCAGTCACCATCAATGCATCGAATGCCCGGCCATCCCCGGCTGCTGCAGTACAGACTGGTCGATCTCGCTGAAGCGCAACACCCGCCCACCCTGCTCTTCGGCCAGTTTGTCAGCCATGTGCTTGCTGGAGAACGACGCCAGCACCACACCCATCGCGCCCTTGAGCTGGGTGCCCACCACGTAGAACGCATCCCTGGCATCGATCAATTGCGCATCATCGGGCTTGTCCCACGCCACGCGGCCCATGTCGTGCACATACAGTTTCGCACCGCGGTGTTGGTTCTCCGGCTGTAGCCACCAGCCAATCATTTCTGCCGTGCTGCAGAATTTCTTCACGCCGCTGCGCTCGACCACTTCGCCCTTGGGCCCCGGAAACTCGCCGATGATCATGCCGCAGACATGGCATTCGTCACTGGAATGAAACGCGACGGGCTGCAGGCTGTTGCTGGCTTCGACCGGTTTGTCACAGCCGGTCAGCAACAGGCAAGCCATCAAGCCCGCCACCGCGCCCACGGTTCTCAGATAAAGCGTACTCATCGTCAACTCCAAACATTTCAAGACAGGAATTCAGGTCGCCCGGCGACGGAACAGCAGCCAGGCCGCACCCAGCGGCGCCGCCACCCACAACAACAGGCACAGCCAGAGCATGGCGCCCGGCAGCGGCAAATCGCTGCCCAGGGTCAGCACCCCGGCGGTCGTGGCGCCGCCATCGAAACCGGACAGATTGATCAAGCGATAGACGTCAGCCGGGTTGAGCAACAGCAACCAAGGCAGCACCTTGGGGTTGAACTGCCCTTCGCTGAGCACCAGCAATGCCAGCAGCGCCAGGTCGAACACCAGCACAAAAAAGAACCACACCCCCAGCGCCAGCCCGGCTGCGGTGGATTTCTCGGCCGAGACGCTGCTCAGCACATAGGCGAGCCCCAGAAAGCCCCAACCGAGCAAGGTCGACGACAGCATGAAGCGACCAAATGCCCAGACCAGTAGGCTCAGTTCGACGTCGTCGACCAGCACCGCGATCGCCAGCATCGCGCAGCCAAAACCCAGCAGCGTCGCCAGCGCGAGGATGCCGCCGTGGCCGATGAACTTGCCGAGCAGGATGTGCCCGCGCCCCAGCGGATACGTGAGCAGCAACAGCAAGGTGCCGCTTTCGTCCTCGCCGACGATGGCGTCATAAGCCAGCAGCAAGGCAATCAGCGGCATCAGGAACGTCGCCAGGCTGGCGAGGCTGGCGATGGTCGCCGGCACCGAGGTGAACCCCAGTTGCCCGGACGCCGCTGCACCCAGCCAGGCAATGCCAGTGGCCAGCACCGCGAACAACAGGCTGATCGCCAGCAACCAGCGGTTGCGCAGGCCATCGCTGAACTCCTTGCGGGCCATGTTCCAGATTGGGTTCATGCGGTCTCTCCCTTGGCGTGTACACCGGCCTGCCCCATGTAATAGCGATAGAGGTCTTCCAGGGACGGAGGGGCAATTTCCACGTCGCTTGGGTCGTCCTCGTTGAGTAGCTGACGCAACAGGCGCAGCTTGCTGCCATTGAGCGCCGCCACTTCCAGCCCTTCCACGCCCCAGCGCTGGGTGACGTGCCCGTCGATGTTCCAGGAAGTCTGCAAGGACCCTGCGCGCTTTAGGCCGTTGGCACGGATCAGCGTCGGCAGGCCCGCGTCTTCGCGCAACTTGCGCAGGCTGCCGAGCGCCAGCAGCCGGCCCTGGGTCAGGATCGCGGCGCGGTTGATGTGCGCCTCGACCCCCGGCAGCACGTGGGAGCAGATGATGATGCTGGTGCCCTGGCCCCGCAGGCGGTCGAGCAGGCGGTACAGGTCCTGGGTGGCAATCGGATCGAGGCCGACGGTCGGCTCGTCCAGCAGCAACAGGCGAGGCTCGCCCAGCAGCGCCTGGGCCAGGCCGAGCCGTTGACGCATGCCCTTGGAGTAGGTCTTCACACGCCTGCGCGCCGCAGCCGCCAGGCCGACCTCCTCCAGCAACTGGTCCACCTGAGCGTTCGAAGCGCCCTTGAGGCGGGCAAAATGGCGCAAGGTTTCCAGGCCGCTCATCTGCGGATAAAACGTCACGTTCTCCGGCAGGTAACCGAGCAGACGCCGCACGTGCGGATCGCTGGGCTGGCGGCCAAATACCCGCACCTGGCCGTCGCTGGCTTCCAGCAAACCGAGCACCAGTTTCATGCTGGTGGTCTTGCCCGCACCGTTATGGCCGAACAGGCCCAACACTTCGCCCTCGCCCAGGCTCAGGTTCAAATCATGCAAAACGGTGGTCTGCCCATAGCGCTGGCTGACGCCTTCGATGTCGATGACATTCATCCGATGGGCTCCTTGATCAGTGTTTCAGTGGTCGATTTCATCAGCGGATGGCTGTCCATCACGCCCGGCGACTTCATCACCGGAAACGCCCGTTGCACCCAGCGCAACAACTCGATGCCCGGGCTGTTCATCAGCAGGCGTACCTGAGGGTACATCCACAGCAGGCGGTCGACGTTGTCGTTGGGTTCGTAGGCGATATCGCCCAGGCCGTCGTTATTGCGGTCCCAGCCCAGGTAGTCGCTCCAGTAGTTGCCCCGGCCGTCGATCGACCATTCCTGCAAACGGGTGGCGACGTACTTGACCTGGCGCTGGTTGCCGACAAAGGCGTTGTCGGCGATGCGGTTGTCCTCCGAGCCGGCCGTGAGGTGGATGCCCACGGCGCTGCGCTCGAAGTGGTTGTGTTCGATGCTGTTGAACAGCGAGTTGTAGATGAACAACGCCTTGCCTTCGGCGCCGGTGATCATGGTGTCGCCGGTGGAGCCGTCGCGCACGTCACTGACGAAGTTGTCCCGCAATGTGGAATAGGTGATGTAGTTCATCAGGATCCCGTAGTTCTGATCCTGTTCGGAGCGGTTGCCGGTCACCGTCAGCTTGCGGCTTTGCATCAGGGCATAGCCGGTGCGGGTGCGGCGGGTGATGTTGTCGATGACCTGGTTGTCGTTGGCGAACATGTAGTGCACGCCATAACGAAGGTCTTCGAGCGTGTTGCCTTGCAGCAGGTTGCCGTTGGAGGTGTCGATGTAGATGCCATCGCGGGCTTCGCGCACGTGGTTGCCAATGACTTTGGCCCCCCGCACGGCATACAGGTGAATGCCATTGCCGCGATCCTGCGAGCGCAGCGTCGGATCACCCTGAATGTCGTTGTCGATCAGGCTGGCATCGTGGGTACTGTCGACCCAGATACCAAAGCCCTGCCCTTGCATGCGGTTGCCCTTGATCACGGCACCCCGGGCCTTGGGTTGCAGGAACACTGCCGAGTTCATGGCGGTGAGATCATGCCCCCAATCGAGAAAGGTACAGCCCTCGATCGTCACGTCGGGTGCGCTGACCGTCACCCCATTCCCCTGCCCCTGCGCCTGAAACACAGCGCCGGGTTCACAGACGATCTGCATCGGCGAATCGACGCTGAACGAGCCCCGATACTCGCCCGCCGGCAGGTGCCAGCGTTGCTGCGCGTCCTGTTGCAGCGGCAGATCGGTAATGGGTTGCACGGCCAACGCACTGCCGGACATCGACAGGAGCGCGAACACGATCACCTTGATCGGGTTGCCCAGGATTTCGGTCATCGCTGCACTCCTGTCCTCAACCACCCGTCAGGCCGGTTCGACCAACATGCGGCCGACCATTTCCATGTGCAGCGCATGGCAGAACCAGCTGCAGTAGTACCAATGCACGCCAGGCTGGTCAGCCTTGAAGGTGATGGACGACGTTTGCTGCGGGCTGATCTCCATGCTCGCGCCGTGGTTGGTCATGACAAAACCGTGGGACACGTCCTCGATCTGGTCAATGTTGGTGATCGTCACGGTGACTTCGTCGCCCTGCTTGACGGTGAACTCGGTCAGCCCGTACGCCGGTGCCATGGAGGTCATGTAGACCCGCACTTTCTTGCCGTCGCGAATGACCTTGTTGTCGGTCTCCAGGTTGATCCCGTCTTTCTTGGCCCGCGCCACGGTCGGAGCGAAGAATGGGTCGTTGCGGTCCCAGATCTTCTTGGTCTTGATCTGGTCGCGGCGCGCCAGGATGCAGTCGTGGGGCTCGGCGAATGCCGGACCGTCGTGCACCAGTTTCATTTCTTCGCCGGAAATGTCGATCAACTGGTCGTTTTCCGGGTGCAGCGGGCCGGTTGGCAGGAAGCGGTCCTTGGAGAATTTGCACAACACCACCAGCCACTTGCCGTCAGCTTCACTGGTTTCGGTCAGGGACGCATGGTTGTGGCCTGGCTGGTAGTGCACATCGAGCTTTTGCTTGATGTAGTTGACCTTCTCGCCCTTGTAGGCACGCACGGCGTCGGCCATGTTCCACTTCACCACCTGGCTGTCGATGAACAGCGTGGTGTAGGCATTGCCGCGACCGTCGAAGGTGGTGTGCAGCGGGCCAAGGCCCAACTCCGGCTCGGCGGCGATGACCTCGCGGGGGTCCTTGATCTTGTCGTTGAACAGATCATCCAGACGGGCAATCTCGATCATCGATACGGTGGGCGAGAGTTTGCCGGCAGCAATGAAATACTTGCCATCGGAGGACGTGTTGCAACCATGCGGGTTCTTTGGCACGGGGATGTAGCGGGTAAATTCGGAATCCTTGCCATCGGTCTTGCGACCGTCGACCACCGGCACTTTGGAGCCGGGTAGCGTCGTGAATTTACCGGCCTTGATCGCGGCCTCAATGCGCGGGATGTTGAACACCACCACCCAGTCGCGCTCGTTGCGCATCATGCCGCCAAGGTCGAAAGCCTTTTCCGAGTTGTAGCAGGTCGACGCCGCGTACTTGCCCGAGTAATCGGCATCGGAGTTATCGAGGTTGCCGTCGACGATCACCTGGAACGCCATCTCCATTTTCTCGGCGTCGATGGCGTTGAACATGGTGTAGCTGTTTTTGTCCTGCAGGTCGAACGTGTGACCATCATTGGGATGCGGGATGATGAACTCGGCGTTGGCGAACACGTATTTGGTGTACGGCACTTTTTGCAGGCGCAGACCGTGGATCGCTTGCACGTTCGGCACGGTGAGAATCTTGTCGCACTTCATGATGTCCAGGCGGATACGCGCGACGCGCGAGTTGGCCTTGTCATTGATGAACAGGTATTTGCCGTCGTACTTGCCGTCGGTCATGGAGATGTGCGGGTGGTGGCAGTCGCCATTCTGGTACTTGGCACTGTCGCCCAGAATCGCCTTGCTTTCGTTGGTCAGGCCCCAACCGGTGGCGGAGTCGACGTTGAACACCGGAATACGCATCAACTCACGCATGGACGGCACGCCCAGGACGCGCACTTCACCCTGGTGACCGCCGCTCCAGAAGCCGTAGTACTCGTCGAGCTCGCCGGGACCCACATGGATTTTCGACTGCGCGTCCTTGACCGCCGCCGCCCAGGATTCACGGGTGAACACGGTTCCACCCAGGGCCGTGGCGCCCGCCAGCACCGCACCGGTCATGGCGCTGCCACCCAGGAAGCCACGCCGGCTCAGACCCGCCTGCTCTTCTTCCTGTCCGGTTTTTTTGGATTCTTTATCGCTCATCTTGCGTTACTCCTTGAAGGGAAACGGACACTGCGCAGGTGCGCTCATGGAAATCATTCAGAAGCGGCGACTTCCACGACGGGGATCAGTTGTGCTGTGACCGGTGCTGACTTGTTGCGCTTCTTGCGCTTGTTGATCAGCGGCGGGCATTTGTTGTCGTTGTGATAAGTCATCTGGCAATCGAGGCAGTAGTGGCACTCGTTGGCATTGATCCGGCCATCGGGATGGATGGCCTGGATCTCGCATTCCTTGGCGCACAACTGACAAGGGTTGCCGCACTCCTTGCGCCGTTTGAGCCAGTCGAACAGGCGCAGCTTGGTCGGGATCGCCAGTGCCGCGCCCAGCGGGCAGATGTAGCGGCAGTAAACCTTGCGCGTAAAAATGTTGATGACCAGCAACGCCACCGCGTAGAGCACGAACCACCACTGGCGGTCGAAGCGCAGGGTGATGGCGGTCTTGAAGGGTTCGACTTCAGCGAATTGTTCGGCGGTGGACATCGATTCCAGCGAGAGACCGAACAGCAGCAGCAAAATGATGTACTTGATCGCCCACAGCCGCTCATGCACGGCGAACGGCAATTCGTATTGCGGGATTTTCAGCTTGCGTGCGGCCTCGTTGATGAGCTCCTGCAACGCGCCGAACGGACACAGCCAGCCGCAGAACACACCACGGCCCCACAACAGGATGCTCGCGGCCGTGAACACCCAGAGCATGAAAATCAAGGGATCGGTGAGGAACAGCTCCCAACGGAAGTTCTGGAATAGCGCGTGGACGAACGTCAGCACGTTGACCACCGACAGTTGCCCCAGGGCATACCACCCCATGAACACCACGGTGAACATCAGGTAGCCACGGCGCAGCCAATGCAGGAAGCGCGGCTGGCGGGTGAACTTGTCCTGCAGGAACAGGATGGCGGTCAGCAACAACAGCGCGCTGGCCAGCACGGCGATCTGGAATTGCTTCTGATACCAGATGTTCAACCACATCGGCCGGTTGGCTTCCTCGACGGCCGCCAGTTCTTCTGCGGTCGGCGCCGGGCGTTCGATGTACTGTTCGGGCAGTTGGTAACCCACTTCGAAGCTGCTGAAGATACCGTTGACCGGCCCGGTCTGCCGGCGTACCAGCAGCTCCAGCGACCACGGCGAACCTGGATCGAACGCGGCAGCCTTGCGAACGATGAACACCGACAGCTCATCGAATTCCGGCATGCCTTGGGCGAACACGTCGGACAGCCGTTGATGGTCCATGTCGCGGAAGCTGATGACGTTGCCGAACTGGCGCAATTGCACCCGATCGAAGATCCCGCCGCGCACGTAGCCCGAGCCCTTGAACGAATACTGCCCACGGCCGAGTACGGCGATGGCCTGCTCGCCCGGCTTGAGCTCTTGCATCAGGAAGCGATATTGGTTGTCGCCCAGCAATGCACGGCCAATGGTCGGCGGGTTGAGGTCGGCGGTGTACAGATCGATGAAGGTGTCGTTGACCTGATCGGGGCTGGCATTTTCCACGCCTTCGGCTTCGGTGCCCTTGAAGGCGGCGTCGACCTGGCCACGGGTCAGGTTGAGGCGGCGGATCGAGCCGTCACCGGTGAGCTGCTCCCAGGTGGCGGGCTGGTAAACGTCCTGGCGCACGATGGCCGGTTTTTTCCGCATTCCACCGGTATCGGCCACCAGCTTGAGCGACACGGCCACATCATGGGCAGCGCGCATGATCACTTCGTTGACCACCATGGCGGTCACCGTGGCGCCGGCGATGGCATCCACCGTCACGGCGCTCGTGTCGCTGGAGCGGCCGACCACCACCCGCTGCGTGACCTTGATGCCTTTGTAGCGCGCGCTGAAACCGTGGAGTTTTTCTTCGGGAATGCCAATCAGCAGGATGGGCTCGTGGTGTTCCAGCACATAGGCATCCTGGATCACGCCGGCCGTATCGAGGATTACCTGGGTATTGATCGGCTTGCCGGAGTAGGCCGGAATGTCCACCACGTCGAGGCTCTGGAAGACGTAACCGACCACCGTCCCTGCTGCGGAGATGGTGCGCACCTTGAACTTGCCTTCCGGCTCCGAGACCTTGTCCGTCTGCGGGAACACCTTGTCGATGCGCTGGCGCTCGATGTCGCCATAGGACTTGGCTTGCACCGTCGCAAATGCGGCTACCATCAACAGCACCATCACCACCAACCCAACGCTCCAGTAGCGTGGGAAGACCTGTCTTAAAAGCGGCTGGGCTGTCATGGGCTGGCTGATTTCAATGGGCTTGCGGCCATCTTAGGTAGCAATGAGCCACATGCCCTTGACCGAAATCAACTCAACCCAAAACCCCGGCGCAGAAAGCTCCAGGGGTTCAAACGGTACGGGAAAAACGCCCCTTCTGTTCGCCGCCCAAGTAGGCATCAAAGGCCATGGCGGCGCTGCGCATCATCAAATGCCCCTGGGACAACAGCACCAGTTCGTCGGAGTGAATTTGCAGCAGACCGTCGCGCACATGCTCTTCGAGTTGCGCCAGCGCATCGGCGAAATACTCGTTGAAGCAGATGCCATGGCGAGCCTCGAACTTGGCGAAATCGATGCGCCCGTGGCACATCAAATCGCTGATCACTTCGCGACGCAACACGTCATCGTCGGTCAGGCGATAGCCACGATGCACCGGCAGCAACCCCTGATCGATGCGAGCGTAGTACTGCGAAAGCTCCTTGACGCTCTGGCTGTAGCTGTCACCAACCTTGCCGATCGACGACACGCCCAGGCCGATCAGATCGCAATCGGCATGGGTCGAGTAACCCTGGAAGTTGCGTTGCAAGGTGCCGCGGCTACGGGCCAGGGTCAGTTCATCATCCGGCAAGGCGAAGTGGTCCATGCCGATGTAGACGTAACCGGCGTCAGTCAGGCGGCGAATGGTCAGCTCCAGCAGCTCGAGCTTGCGTTCCGGTGGCGGCATGTCCTCGGGTCGGATCAGCCGTTGCGCGCGTACCATCTCCGGTAGGTGCGCGTAGCTGTAGGCGGCAATGCGATCCGGGCGCAAGGCGATGATCTTGCCCAGGGTGACATCAAAACTGCTCACTGTTTGCAACGGCAGGCCGTAGATCAGGTCGACGCTGATCGATTTGAAGTGCGCCTCTCGTGCCGCCGCGACCAAGGCATAAATCTGCTCTTCGCTTTGCTGGCGATTGACGGCGGCTTGCACGTGCGGATCGAAGTCCTGCACGCCAAAGCTCAGGCGATTGAAACCGAGCTGGCGCAGGGTCTGAATGCGTTCGGTGCTGATGGTGCGCGGATCGACCTCGATGGAAAACTCGTGGTTGTCGCTGTCGTCCATGTCGAAGGACTGGTGCAGGCACGCCATCAGGTCGGCCAGTTGCTCGCTGGTCAAATAGGTTGGGGTTCCGCCGCCCAGGTGCAACTGCGTGAGTTTGCGGGTGCTGTCGAACAGGGCCGCCTGCATGGCGATTTCACGCTTGAGGTAGGTCAGGTATTCGACGGCGCGATGGGTTTTCTGGGTAATGATCTTGTTGCACGCGCAGTAATAACAAAGGCTTTTGCAGAACGGGATGTGGATATACACCGACAACGGTTTGGGCGTTGGTGCCTGGTTGCTGGCACGCGCCGCTTGCTGGTAGTCGTCGACGGCAAACGCCTGGTGAAACTGTGGCGCCGTCGGGTAGGAGGTGTAGCGCGGCCCTGGGCGATCGTATTTTTCTACCAGGGCGCGATTGAACACAGATTTCATGACATCCACTCACAAAAAGATTAATGCCGTGCACTGCCCAGTTCTTTTTCGAACAGATTGCAGATGACATCCACTTCCTGCCGACCGGCGGGAAGAATACTGAGAAAACGATCCGACAATTCAATCAGGCCGTCGCGATTCAATTGCTCGAGCAGCGGCCAGACCGAGGCGAAATAGCGGGGAAACACCAGCCCATAGCGGCGTTCGATAGCACGGATATCCAATTCCAGATCACACGCCAGCCGTTCCGTGACCGTGTGACGGATCTGCTCCCCCGTCTCGAAGCGCCACCCCCGGGACGTCGGCAGTTGGTTATTGCCCAGGTGGCGCTGGTAATGTGCGATCTCGTCGGCGTTCTGCGTGTACAGGTCGTCGATCTGGCTGATCGCGCCCAGACCAAAACCGATGTGATCGCAGAAACCGTGACGGGTGAAACCGTCACAGGTACGGCGCAGGCGACCGCGTTCCTGTGCAATGGCCAAATCATCGTCTGGCCGCACGAACTGGCCCATGCCGATGTAGTGGTATCCGGCGGCGATCAATTGCTCGAAGCAGATCTGGCGCATCGCGCCCTTGTCGTCCTGGCTGCACAACGCGCGGACCTTGTCGCCGATCATTGGCCGGTAGCGGCGCGGAGGTCGGGCATAGTCGAACACCATCAACCGGTCTGGCTCCAGTTCGACGATGGTCTTGAGCTTCAGGGCAAAACTGTCTGGTGTTTGCCAGGCATGGCCAAAGCCCAGGTCGACATTGACCGAGCGAAACCCGAAAGTGCGCGCGGCGTCGATCAGGGAGTTGATCGGGGCCGGATTCTGGTAGCAGGCCACCGAGCGCTCGCACTCGCCGTCGATGTCCGGCACGCCGATGCTGACGTGGTTGAAGCCCTGTTCGCGCAAAGCGCCCATGATCGCCCAGTCGGTGTGCTGCAAGTCCACTTCGGCACTGTAGTCGCCGGACTCATGCTCGAGGAAATGAAAACGCCGACGCAAATGATTCATCAACTGCTGCAGATGGGCGATGCCGGGCGTACCGCCGCCCAGGTGGAACTGCTCGACCCGTTGATCGGGGCTGAGGTGGCAACCGACCAGGTCAATTTCGCGTTTCAGATGATCAAAGTACTGCTCGATGGCTCCTTGCTCGCCGACAGCATCGGACTGCGTGCAAAAGGACGGTTTGAGGTTGGACGGCAATTGCACGTTGAGCGACAGCGGCCGGCGCTTCTGGCGGCTGACACGCACGGCGCGCAGCAGGTCCAGGGAGCCGATCCCAGTGTGAAATTTCTGGGTATCGGAATGACAGTTGGGGTCGAGTACGCCCTGATCGCAGCGAGCGACCGGCTCGCCGGGTGTTGGAAAGAAATCGAGCATGACAGGTCTCCGAGACGGGTCGCAGGCCTTCAGTGTCCGGGATTGTCGAACAACGCTCCTTGACTTGTATCAAGCTGCAGGCCACGTCTTTAAAGGAGCGGACGACCGGTCACCACGTCAGGTAGAACATGCCTTTGGCCAGCAAAACGATGAGCACCATGTGGCAGAACACGCTGGTGTGGATGAAATGCACGTAACGGGCCTTCATGCGCCCGGTCTTGAACAGCAGCATGGCCGTTGCGAAGTGCCCGAGCACACTGATCGCGGCGAGTATTTTCAGCATCAGCAAGGTGCCGAACGACGAAGCCAGCGGCGCCGCCAGCACCGGCAGGTAACGCAACCCCACCATGCCGACGCCCGCACCGAACAACACCAGCAACACCCAAGGCATCAACTGCCGAGCCCGGCGCGCCACGCCTTCCTCGACCAGCAGCATCACCTTGGCCGGCAATCGCTTGCGGATGTTTTCCAGAAACAGCACCTCGAAGAATACCGTGCCGATGAAGATCAGCGCGGCGAATAGGTGCAGGGTGAGAAACAGCGGATAGAGCATGGTGGTCTGGCGCTCAAGTCGGGCCTTGCTGCAGCTTAACCAAGCCGTCGATTGGTCCGGTTGATGCCAATCAAGAAAGCGCCAAGGGAGGGGCACAAGCAAATAATACGGAACTGGCACGAGGCCACCACTGTCGGACACACATCCCCCGAAGAGAACGGTTGATGCGCCCACGGCATTTTGAAATCACCTACCGCTTGAACGATTCTCGTCGAGTGTTCGTCCAGCCGGACACGCACATGACTGACGACGACGCGTGGTATTACGCGTGTTTGCATGCGGACATCGGTGTGTTCTATGGCGACGGCAGTGAGCAGCCAAGGGTGTATGCCGAGGAAGCCGGGTTGACCGAGGTCAGGTGGGAAGAGTTGCCGTAGCCGTTGCCGGAATTTCGAACCATTGTGGAAACCAATGTGGGAGCGGCGGTGCGACGATTCGGCTTGCCCGCGATGGTGGTGTGTCAGCCAACATAGTAGCCACTGACAGATTGCCATCGCGGGCAAGCCCGCTCCCACAGGGGTACCGCATCAACCCAGGTATTGCATCAACCAGGCTGCTTGTTCAACAACACTTCGGTCCCGCCTTGCTGCCGTAACGGGCTTCCTGGCGCTCCCGGAAGAACACCTCGTAGCTCATCACCGGCTGGTCCGGGTGTTTGGTCTGCATGTGCTCGACGTAGGTGTCGTAGTCGGGCATGCCGACCATCAGGCGTGCAGCTTGCCCAAGGTACTTACCCAGGCGACTCAGGTCATTGAACATGCTGCACTCCTCGCTCACGCATCCGGTACGGCCTGGAACGGTGCTTCTTTATCCGTACGTTCCTTGGTGCCCCAGGCGGCGACGCCAACCTTGAGGGCGAAGAACAGGATGCTGAACACCACCAGCAGGAACAGTGCGGTCAACGTCGCATTGGTGTAGGCGTTGTAGATCACGTGCTGCATCTGGTCGATGCTCTTGGCCGGGGCCAGGACCTGACCGTTGGCCAAGGCGTCGCTGTATTTCCGGGCCAGCGCCAGGAAGCCGATTGCCGGGTTGGCGTCGAACAGCTTGATGAAACCGGCGGTGGTGGTGCAGATCAGCAACCAGACGGCAGGCAACAGGGTCACCCACACATAGCGCTGGCGCTTCATCTTGATCAGCACGACGGTCGCCAGCATCAGCGCGATACCGGCCAGCATCTGGTTGGAGATACCAAACAGCGGCCACAGGGTGTTGATGCCACCCAGCGGGTCGATCACGCCCTGGTACAGCAGGTAACCCCACATGGCGACACAACCGGCGGTGGCGATCAGGTTGGCGGTCCAGGATTCGGTGCGTTTCAGTGCCGGCACGAAGGAGCCCAGCAGGTCCTGCAGCATGAAGCGCCCGGCACGGGTGCCGGCATCGACCGCAGTCAGGATGAACAGCGCTTCGAACAGGATCGCGAAGTGGTACCAGAACGCCATGGTGTTTTCACCCGGCAGGACGTGGTGCAGGATCTGCGCGATACCGACCGCCAGGGTCGGCGCACCGCCGGCACGGGCCAGGATGGTGGTTTCACCGATGTCCTTGGCCACCGCTTGCAGCGCTTCGGGGGTAATCACGAAACCCCAGCTGCTGACGGTCTGCGCCACGGAAACGGCGTCGGCACCGACGACGGCTGCCGGGCTGTTCATGGCGAAGTACACGCCCGGTTCGATCACCGAGGCGGCAACCATGGCCATGATGGCGACGAAGGACTCCATCAGCATGCCGCCGTAACCGATGTAACGGGCATGGCTTTCATTGGCCAGCAACTTGGGCGTGGTGCCCGAAGCGATCAGCGCATGGAAACCCGATACCGCGCCACAGGCGATGGTGATGAACAGGAACGGGAACAGACCGCCCTTCCAGACCGGGCCAGTGCCGTCGACGAACTGAGTCAACGCCGGCATTTTCAACTCGGGCATGGTGATCAGGATGCCGATTGCCAGGGCAACGATGGTACCGATTTTCAGGAAGGTGGAGAGGTAGTCACGCGGCGCCAGGATCAGCCACACCGGCAGAACCGCAGCGACAAAACCGTAACCGATCAGCATCCACGTGATCTGGATCCCGGTGAAGGTGAAGGCCTTGGCCCAGACCGGATCGGCAGCAATCTGCCCGCCCAGCCAAATGGAACCGAGCAGCAACAGCACGCCGATCACCGAGATTTCGCCAATGCGACCCGGGCGGATGTAGCGCATGTAGACACCCATGAACATCGCGATCGGGATGGTCGCCATGACGGTGAAGATGCCCCACGGGCTCTCGGCCAGGGCCTTGACCACGATCAGCGCCAGCACCGCGAGGATGATGATCATGATCAGGAAGCAGCCAAACAGGGCGATGGTGCCGGGGATGCGGCCCATTTCCTCACGGACCATGTCGCCCAGGGAGCGACCGTTGCGGCGAGTGGAGAGGAACAGGACCATGAAGTCCTGCACCGCACCGGCCAGTACCACGCCGGCGATCAGCCACAAGACGCCGGGCAGGTAGCCCATCTGCGCAGCCAGGACCGGACCGACCAGAGGACCGGCGCCCGCGATGGCGGCGAAGTGGTGACCGAAGAGTACGTGTTTGTTGGTTGGAACAAAGTCCAGACCGTCGTTGTTGAGCACGGCGGGCGTGGCTCGATTGGGGTCCAGTTGCATCACCTTGTTGGCGATGAACAGGCTGTAGTAGCGGTAGGCAACGAGGTAAATGGCGACGGCCGCGACTACGATCCAGAGGGCGTTGATCGCTTCGCCGCGGCGCAGGGCCACGACACTCAGCGCGAACGCTCCCAGAACAGCCACGGCAAACCAGGCGAGGTGTTTAGCCAGACGGGGCATAGCGTGTCTCCTGCCGACAGCTTGTGACTGCGGCGGTAATTTTTATAATTGTGTCCGCAATACGGAGCTGGCCCAATATCTGCGCATGGCGTCTACAAATAAATCCGCGTAACTACGTACGCGGTCTCTACGTAGTACTACGTAGAGACCTTCCCTGTGGGAGCGGGCTTGCCCGCGATGGCAGTCTATCAGCCGCCGCTTGTGTTGACTGACACACCGCCATCGCGGGCAAGCCCGCTCCCACAGGGTTCGCGTATCGACCGGCTGCCCGGTAGCGCTACTCCACGGGCATCTCTTTGGCCTATGATGCCGGCCCGAAGCAGGTCCCCTGTAGGAGCGAGCATGCTCGCGATGGTCGTCAACGATAACGCTGGGAGCCCGACACCCCGCGGTGTCGTTGCGTTCATCGCGAGCATGCTCGCTCCTACAGAAGAAGAAAAAAATCGCGCAGGAGTCTCCATGCAGCTCAAACACAAAATCGTCGCGCTCGGGATCCTGCCGTTGGTGTTGGCGATTGCGGTCATCTGCGCGTTGGTGATTTCGCTCAACCGTCAGTTGGGCGACCAGCAGGCGCAGTTGATCGAAGACAGCATCCTGGCCAGCAAACGCGCAGAACTTAAGAACTACGTGGAAATGGCCAAGAGCCTGATCGCGCCGCTGTACGACGAGGGCCGTGGCGACGCTCGCGCCCAGCAACAGGTGCTGGAGGATCTGCGCAAGCTCAGTTTTGGCATCAACGGCTACTTCTTCGTCTACGACCACGAGGGCCGCAGCCTGATGCATGCGCGCCAATCGGAACTGGTCGGCCAGTATCTGTGGGACATGAAAGACCCCCACGGCTTGCCGGTGATCCAGGCCCTGTTGCAAAGCGCGCAATCGGGCGAAGGTTTCCAGCGCTACGCCTGGAACAAGCCCTCCTCCGGCCAGGTCACCGACAAACTGGCCTACGTGGTGATGCTCGATCGCTGGGGCTGGATGCTCGGCACCGGTATTTACCTGGAAGACGTCGAACGCGCCACCCAGCAGGCCCGCGACGAGGTGGCACAAGGTATCCGCACGACCATGCTGGCCATTGCCGCCGTCGCCCTGGTGGCAGTGTTGTTCGTGTTCGCCAGCGGCATGACACTCAACGTCAGCGAGCACCGGCTGGCGGATAAAAAACTGCAACGCCTCACCCAGCGTATCGTCAGCTTGCAGGAAGAGGAGCGCTCGCGGGTGTCCCGTGAGTTGCACGACGGCATCAGCCAGGTGCTGGTCTCCATCAAGTTCCAGTTCGAGCTGGCCGGCCTGGTCCTGGAAAAAGGCGAGGACCGTGGCCTGGGCATCCTGAAGGACGCCACCGAACGTCTCGGCGAAGCGATAGGCGAAGTGCGCAGCCTGTCCCATGACCTGCGTTCTTCCCTGCTCGACACCCTGGGGCTGGCGGCCGCCATCGGTCAGCTCGCCGAAGAATTCGAGCAGCGCAGTGGCCTGAGCGTCACCTACAACGACAATGAATTCGATTGCGACCTGGTAGAGGGCGCGGCAGTGGCGCTGTTTCGCATCGTCCAGGAGGCCCTGACCAACATTGAACGACACGCCCAGGCGAAAAACGTCTCCATCGACCTGCACGGCACGGCACAATCCATACGCTTGACGGTCATCGATGACGGCATCGGCTTCAATGTCGCCCAGGTCGAGCGGCGCCAGGCCGGGATTGGCTTGCGCAACATGCGTGAGCGTGTCGAGCATTTCGGCGGACGATTCGACCTGATCTCGGTGCCCGGAAGAAGTGAACTGGACGTGCTACTGCCCATGCAAGTCCCCGGCGCCAAGCGCTGACCCGACAACAAGAGAGAGATGCCCGTGATGAACCTGCCCTCCCCGATCCGCGTCGCACTGGTCGACGATCACTCGCTGGTCCGCGACGGCATCAAGGCGCTGTTGTCCGTCATGGCCCCGCTGGAAGTGGTCGGTGAAGCCGAGAACGGCGCCGACGCCATCGAGATGGTCGGGCGCTGCCAGCCGGACCTGCTGCTGGTGGACATCGGCCTCCAGGACATCAACGGCCTCGAGCTGACCCGCCTGCTGCGCAGCCAATACCCGGCGCTGAAAGTGCTGGTGCTGAGCATGTACGACAATTACGAATATGTGAGCGAATCCGTGCGCTCCGGCGCCAGCGGCTATGTGCTGAAAAACGCCCCGTCACGGGAAATCATCGCCGCGATCGAAGCGATTGCCAGCGGCGGCACTTTCTACAGCGCCGAGATCGCCCAACGCTTGATCGCCGACAAGAACACCGACAATGAACTGACGCCGCGTGAAAGTCAGGTGCTGTACAAAATGGTCCAGGGCATGAACAACAAGGAAATGGCCCGCGACCTCGACATCAGCGTACGCACCGTGGAAACCCACCGCCTGAGCATCCGCCGCAAGCTCAACATCGACAAGCCGGCGGCGCTGGTCAAGTACGCCATCGATCACGGGATCATTTCCCGGTAAGCCCTGTCCCGGGTTTCAACATCAGTACACACCGACCTCGACCGCGTCACCGTTCAACCGCACCGGCCAGACGCGCAGGCGTTGTTGCGGGTACTCCAGGCAACTGCCGTCTTCCAGACGAAAATGCTGCTTGTAGATCGGTGACGCCACCACCAGGTCACCCTTGATGCTGCCCACCAGGCCACGACCGATCACGTTGGCCCCGGATTGCGGGTCATGGTTGTCGATGGCGTACAAGGTCTTGCCCTCGGCGCCGGGCAGGTAGAACAGCGCCACCTGGGCACCGTCCAGCCAGACCACCACGCCGGAGTTGCTGACCAGATCCTGTTGACCGCACACGGTTTGCCAGGTGTCGAGCGCTTGCACGCGTTGGGTATTGAATTGGCTCATCAGACTGTCTCCTCGGTGACCGGGATAAGGTTGAGTTCGGCGGCCATGATCGGGCGCCGCTGACCGCGTTCCTGGACAAAGTGAATGTCCGGGTCCGGGCGTTTGTCGTTGACGAAGGTGCGGAAACGCTTGAGTTTTTCCGGGTCTTGCAGGGCGTTGGCCCACTCGCATTCGTAGCGGTCGACCACCAGTTGCATCTGCGATTCGAGCTCGGCGCCCAGCCCCAGGCTGTCGTGGATGATCACGTCCTTGAGGTAGTCCAGGCCGCCTTCCAGGCTTTCGCGCCATACCGAAGTGCGTTGCAGCTTGTCGGCGGTGCGGATGTAGAACATCAGGAAGCGGTCGATGTAGCGGATCAGGGTGTCGTCGTCCAGGTCTGTGGCGAACAGCTCGGCGTGACGGGGGCGCATGCCGCCGTTGCCAGCGATGTAGAGGTTCCAGCCCTTCTCAGTGGCGATCACGCCAACGTCCTTGCTCTGCGCTTCGGCGCATTCGCGAGTGCAACCGGACACCGCGAACTTGAGCTTGTGCGGCGAGCGCAGGCCTTTGTAACGGTCTTCGAGGGTCAGGGCCATTTGCACGCTGTCCTGCACGCCGTAGCGGCACCAGGTGCTGCCGACGCAGGATTTGATCGTGCGGGTCGACTTGCCGTAGGCATGCCCGGTTTCGAAACCGGCTTCAATCAACTCGGCCCAGATGTCCGGCAACTCATGCAACTGCGCGCCGAACAGGTCGATGCGCTGGCCGCCGGTGATCTTGGTGTAGAGGTCGTATTTCTTCGCCACCACGCCAATCGCAATCAGCTTGTCGGCGGTGATTTCGCCACCGGGAATGCGCGGCACCACCGAATACGTGCCGTTCTTCTGCATGTTGGCCATGAAGGTGTCGTTGGTGTCCTGCAACGGCACGAGCGAAGCGTCCATGATCGGCTGATTCCAGCAGGACGCGAGGATCGAACCGACGGCAGGCTTGCAGATGTCGCAGCCAATGTGGCCACGGCCATGCTTGGCCAGCAGTTCGTCGAAGCTGATCCCCCCTTCCACCCGCACCAATGCGTACAACTCCTGACGGGTGTAGGCAAAATGTTCGCACAGGCTCTTGTCGACACTGACGCCGCGCGCGATCAGCTCATGTTCGAAGACCTGCTTGAGCAGCCCGGCGCAGCCGCCGCAACCGGTGCAGGCCTTGGTTTGCGATTTGAGCAGACCGAGGTCGGTGCAGCCGCCGTCAATGGCTGAGCAGATCGAGCCCTTGGTGACGTTGTGGCACGAACAGATGGTGGCCGACTCCGGCAAAGCGCCTGGGCCCAGGGTCGGCGCGCCTTCGGAGGTCGGCAGGATCAGGCCGGCCGGTTCCGCGGGCAAGGCGATGGCGTTCTGCGCGTATTGCAGCAGCGTGTCGTAATAGCTGTTGTCGCCGACCAGCACCGCGCCGATCACATACTTGCCGCAGGCACTCACCACCAACCGGCGATAGCTGGCGCTGGCTTCATCGACGAACTGGAAGCTGCGCGAGCCCGGGGTGCTGCCCTGGGCGTCGCCGATCGAACCAACGTCGACACCCAGCAGCTTGAGCTTGGTCGACATGTCGGCGCCCATGAACGGTTCTGCCACTTCGTTGCACAACTGTGCAGCGACGTTGCGCGCCATCTGGTAGCCCGGCGCGACCAGGCCGAACAGGCTACCGTTCCACGAGGCGCATTCACCGATGGCGTAGATGTGCGGATCACTGCTCAGGCAATGGTTGTCGATCACGGCGCCGCCGCGCGGGCCGATCTCCAGCGCGCATTGGCGAGCCAGCGCGTCTTGCGCACGGATGCCGGCGGAGAACACGATCAGGTCGGTTTCGAGGAACTCGTCATTGGCGAAATTCATCCGATAGCGATACTCGTCACCGGCGCTGATCGACTGCGTGGCACGGGACAGGTGCACACCGACGCCCAGGCGTTCGATCTGTGCCTTGAGTGCAAGACCACCCATGTCGTCCAGTTGCACCGGCATCAGGCGCGGGGCGAATTCCACCACATGGGCTTCCAGGCCCAGGCTTTTCAGGGCATTGGCCGCTTCCAGGCCCAACAGGCCACCGCCGACCACCACACCACGACGGGCATTGGCGGCTGCGGCGCGGATGGCATCGAGGTCTTCGAGGGTGCGATACACCAGGCGCGAATTGCCCTCGGCACCTTCCACCGGTGGCACGAACGGATAGGAGCCGGTGGCCAGGATCAATTTGTCGTAGGCGATGCCGCCTTGTGCGGTGACCACATGGCGGGTGGCACGCTCGATTTCCAGCACTGGCACGCCCAGGTGCAGGGTCACGCCGGGTGTCTGGTACAACGCGGCATCGCCCAGGGCCAGGGATTCGGCGTCGCGACCGGTGAAATACTCCGACAGATGCACACGATCGTAGGCACGCATCGGCTCTTCGCTGAACACATGAATGTGGTAGTGCTCAAGCGCGCCCTTCTCGATCAACTGTTCGACGCAGTGATGGCCAACCATGCCATTGCCGATCACGATCAGCGTTTGCAATTTGTTCAACGCGGCAACATTGGAGTTCATAAGGAGCACCTGGCTAAAACGGTTCAAAAAGCAAAAAAAACGCCTGAAACCTTGCGGTTCCAGGCGTCTTTGCCTGTTCTTTTGCGGTGTTGAGCCCAGACAGCTATGCCTGATCCACCGATGTTGCCCTTGTTTCGATCGTCGTTGACCAAGCGGGCTGCCCACTCGACTGCGTTTGTGGTGGGCCTGCCAGGTGTATTGCAGTGTTTGTGCCAGATTCCTTCGAGCGTGACCAAACGCCCCGATTTACGGGCACTTGGGCGTCAGCTCTCCAATCCCTCTCGCCCTAGAGTTTTGCCTTCGCATAGTGCAACGCACAGCAATGGGGCTTTATAAAAGTGCACGGTCAAAGGTATTTGAGCCAGGCAAGGTCACGACGGCGCGCCTTCAATGCGGCAAAGGCCTTGACCGGTGGATACAGGGCGACGGCCAGCAACAACGCGGTCAACCACACCGCACCTATCGAGCTGAAGCCAAACCAGTTGCCCTGGTTCAGGCCGAACAGCGCGACCGCAATGAGGTACAGCACTTTCAGCGCATACAGGTGCAACAGGTAGAAGAACATCGGCGCCGAACCGAACACCGCCAGCGGGCGCAACCAGGGGCGTTGCCGTTCAAACCACAGGAGCAGCAAGCAGCCGACGCTGAGGGTCAAGGTCAGGAACAACAATGACGGCGGGTATTTGGTGATGTTCAAAAAACTCATCAGCGTTTGCACGGACGACTCGCCCACGCTCCAGGATTTTTCGCCATAGCCGTTGAGCAAACGCAGGGCAACGAACCCGGCCAGACCGACGACACCACTGATCAGCAATGCGCGTTGCCGTGCGCCGACATCGGCCATTTTCCCGAACCACGGCCCCATGGCGTAGCCGAGGCCGATCACGCCGATCCACGGCAACAGCGGATAGGAGGTGCGCAGGCGCAGGCCATCGGTCAATTCGATCCAACCGCGATCATGCAAGATTGCCCAGGGTATGTGCATGGCCGATTCAACCGGGAAATGCAGCGTGTCCAACAGGTTGTGCCCGGCGATGATCACAACGCTCAGGAGCAACAAAACCGGGCGCGGCAGCCAGACCAGTGCCGACAACGCGATCATGCTCAGGCCGATGGCCCAGATCACTTGCAGGTAAATGACGCTTGGCGGCAGCTGGAAGGTCCAGGCGAAATTGACCAGGGTGAATTCGAGCACCACCAGAAACAGCCCGCGGTTGAACAGGAAACGACAGACGTCGCCCTTGCCCGCGTACTTCTCGCCGTACAGCCATGCCGACAGGCCAGTGAGCAGCACGAACACCGGGGCACACAGGTGCGCCAGGGTGCGACTGAAGAACAACGCGGGTTCAGTCGTGGCAACGCTCATGGGATCGCCCACCTGATGGTGCAGGAAGAAGGTTTCGCGCACGTGATCGAGCAGCATGAACAGAATCACCAGGCCTCTGAGTGCATCGATGCTCAGGAGCCGGACGACGGTGGAACGCGGTGGTGTGAGGGTCATGGGGTATTCGCAGTGCAGGCACGGGGGCCAGCACCTTATATTGTTACCCTATAACATCTCAAGCATTTCCGAAGCCTTCTGTAGGAGCGAGCTGGCTCGCGATGGCATCAATCCCGCCGACAGCAATGCTGACTGCCCCACCGCTATCGCGAGCAAGCTCGCTCCTACAGGGGGCCGGGTCGCTCACAGAATGTGTGTTTAGCCCAAATCCCTGTGGGAGCGTTGGTAGGGTTCGATGAAGTGACAGCCCAGGACATCGTTCAAGCGTTTGGCATCGCTCATCCGGCGAAATAATCCGGGGGTCTGCCAGGGCGCATCTCCGTCGATGTTCGGCGCGCCGAGCCCGGCGAGGACGTCGGCGATCAACACCGAACGGGTTTCGAACGAGATACGCGTCAGCCCCGTACTGTTGTCGACACCGGCGTGGGCGTGCGCGCCGGAAAAGGCGATCAGGCTGCCCGGCTCGATTTGCACCGCAATGCCCTCTTGCCCATCGATCGGTTCCAGCAAATGCGGGATGGCCTCATCGGCATCCACCGTGTTGCGCCCGTCCTGGTGGGAGCGCTGGAGAATGGCGCGCATATCGAAATCGGCGCTGGAATTGCGCAGCGCTCGTTGCCAGAGGTCGGGATAAATCGCAAATGTGCGCCCGGCCGTGATCGGATAGATCGGAGCCCACCAGTTAGTTTGCGCGTACAGGTTCGAGCCCCAGGTGTCTCGGTGGAATGCGATGGTTGCCGTCACTCGTGCCCGTGAGGCACGCGCATCAGCTTCGCGGTGCGGCTGGAAGCGCAGGTGCAATCGGTCGCAGGCCAGTGCCTGCGCCTCAAGGCCCAGGCTTTCGATGACCACTCGCCACAGCCCCTGAATCTCGCGAGAACCGGCAAAGGTGGCCTGGCATTTGGCGAACAGCACGGCCTGTTGTTCGTGGTTCAGATGGCGATGGATGTGGGTCGGCGGCCAGGGATGCAGTGCTTCTTCAAGCATTGCCCGGGTGTGTTTGACCAAGGCGGCCATGGCAGGCGCATCGTTGATACGCAGGATCTCACCGGCATAGAGACGATCATGAAATCGGCGAGCGGAGCCTGGAACAGCGAACGGGCTGTACATGCGCGGGTTTCCCTGGAGAGACACCCCTCGACTTTAGAAGCGAGCCGGCCGTGGCGACAGTAGCAGGCTGGATAAAAAAATGCGGATCAGTGGATCCGGACCCGGCACACCCACCTGTAGGAGCGAGCATGCTCGCGATGGTCGTCAACGATAACGCTGGGTGCCTGATACCCCACGGTGTTCTTGATTCCATCGCGAGCATGCTCGCTCCTACAGAGGAGTGGTGTGCTCAGGTTCGGTTAGCCCCGCCCACAATGCTCCAGCAACGCTTCCAGCGGATGGCGCAATTGCTTGTCCGCCTGGCGCTTGACCTGGCTGCGGCAGGAGTAGCCGGTTGCCAGGGCCTCGCCGGGTTTGTCCAGCTTGCCGGCCCAGGACTGCTCGAAGATGGTTCGCGAGGTTTCCTGGTTGCGCGCTTCATGGCCGTAGGTGCCGGACATGCCGCAGCAGCCCGTCGCCTCGCTGACCAGTTTCAGCCCGAGCTTGGCGAACACTGCCTGCCACTGCCCGGTGCTGGCCGGGGCGTTGGTTTTCTCGGTGCAGTGGGCCAGCAAGCGGAACGTCTGGCCGTCAGGACGCGGGTTGTCCGGCAGCGCATCCAGCAACCACTCCTGGGGCAGCAGCACTGTCGGGCAGTCTTCCAGACCCGGCACTTTCTGATATTCCTGGCGATAGACCAGGGTCATCGCCGGGTCCAGGCCCACCAGCGGCACGCCGCAGTCAGCCAACGCCTTGAGTTGATTGGCATTGCGGATCGCCGCCTTGGCGAAGGCGCCGAGGAAGCCCTGAACATGCAATGGCTTGCCATTGGCGCTGTAGGGCGCCAGGAACACCCGATAGCCCAGTTGATGGGCCAACTGGATGAAGTTCGCCAGCAGGGGCGTTTCGAAGTAACGGGTGAAGGCATCCTGCACCAGCACCACGCTGCGTTCGCGTTGCTCGGCCGTCAGTTCGCGCAGGGCCGGCACGCTGGCCACTGCCACCTTGCATCGGGTCAGCGTTTTCTGCAGGTCGAAGCGATGCAACAACGGACTGTCGAGCATGCCGACGTGGCGCTCGAGCAAGCGCGTGATCCATTTCGACCCCATCACCGCGTTGTACAGGCCCGGTGCATAGGCCATGTAAGGGATGGTGAATTCCAGCGAGCCGATCAGGTAATCGCGCAGCGGGCGTTGATAACGGCCGTGGTACAGCTCCAGGAAACGCGAACGAAATTCCGGCACGTTGACCTTGATCGGACACTGTCCGGCACAGGACTTACAGGCCAGGCAGCCCGCCATCGCGTCGTAGACTTCATGGGAGAAGTCCGCCTCGCCACGGGAGCGCGCCAGGTTGTTGCGCAACCGCGTTGGCAAGCCACTGAGCCACGACACCTTGCTGCGTGCAGCCGCCAGCACGTCGATATTGGCCGCACCTTGCAGACGCAGCCACTCACGGATCAACGACGCCCTGCCCTTCGGCGAATGCTGGCGTTCACGGGTGGCTTTCCACGATGGACACATCGCGTCGTTGGGGTCGTAGTTGTAGCAGGCGCCGTTGCCGTTGCAGTGCACGGCGCTGCCAAAACTCTGCCAGACCCGCTCGTCGATCTGCCGGTCCATATCACCGCGCAAGGTCACTTCGTTGACCTTGAGCAAGCTGTGCTTGGCATCCGGCGGCGTGCAGATCTTGCCGGGGTTGAGCTGGTTGTGCGGGTCGAACGCGCCCTTGAGCCTTTGCAACGCCGGGTACAGCTCGCCGAAAAATGCCGGGACGTATTCGGAGCGTAACCCCTTGCCGTGCTCGCCCCACAGCAAGCCGCCATAACGCTGGGTGAGTTCAGCCACGGCGTCGGAGATCGGTTTGACCAGCGCGGCCTGGGCCGGGTCCTTCATGTCCAGCGCCGGGCGCACGTGCAACACCCCGGCGTCGACGTGGCCGAACATGCCGTAGGCCAGGCCATGGCTGTCGAGCAAGGCACGGAACTCGGCAATGTAGTCGGCCAGTTTCTCCGGCGGCACGGCGGTGTCTTCCACGAACGGCTGCGGGCGTACCTCGCCCTCGACGTTGCCCAACAGCCCCACCGAACGCTTGCGCATGGTGTAAACGCGGGTGACCGCTTCGGCGCCTTCAGCCAGGGTGTGACCAAGACGCTCGATGGTCTTGTCGGCTTGCAGGTGCTCAACGAATGCCGCCACGTCCGCATTGACCTGCGCCACGTCTTCGCCGCTGAATTCCACCAGGTTGATGCCCAGGGTGGCGCGCTCGGCGTCGCTGGGAAAATACTCGGCGACGCTGTGCCAGACGATGTCCTTCATCGCCAGCAGCAGCACCTTGGAGTCCACGGTTTCAATCGACAGCGGCTTGTGCGCCAGCAGCGCGTTGGCGTCGCGCAGCGCGTCCATGAAGCTGCTGTAGCGCACGTTCACCAACACTGAATACTTGGGAATCGGCAGCACGTTGAGCTTGGCTTCGACGATGTAGCCCAACGAGCCTTCGGCGCCACACAGCACGCTGTTGAGGTTGAACCGGCCCTGCTCGTCCCGCAGGTGCGCCAGGTCGTAACCGGTCAGGCAACGGTTGAGTTTGGGAAACACCGACTCGATCAAGTCCGCCTGGGTTTCCTGGATGTGCCGCGCCGTGCGATACACCTCACCGATGCGTCCCTGCTGGGCGCACACGGCCTCCAGTTCCGCTTCGCTGAGCGGCTGGCTGTGCAGACGCTCGCCCCCGAGGAGCACGCTGTCGAGCTCCAGCACGTGATCGCGGGTCTTGCCATAGGTGCAACTGCCCTGCCCGCTGGCGTCGGTGTTGATCATGCCGCCCACGGTGGCGCGGTTGGAGGTCGACAGCTCCGGGGCAAAAAACAGGCCGTGTGGCTTGAGTGCAGCATTGAGCTGGTCTTTGACCACGCCCGCCTGCACGCGCACCCAACGCTCTTCAACGTTGATTTCGAGCACGGCGTTCATGTGACGCGACAGGTCGACGACGATGCCATCAGTGAGCGACTGACCGTTGGTCCCGGTGCCGCCGCCCCGTGGCGTCAGCTTGATCTGCTGGAAACGCGGTTCGGCCATCAGCGTGGCGATGCGCACGATGTCGTCGGCGTCCAGCGGAAACACCGCCGCTTGCGGCAGGCGCTGGTAGATCGAGTTGTCGGTGGCCAGCACGGTACGGGTGGCGTAGTCGGCGCTGAGCTGGCCGCGAAAGCCGCTGGCTTGCAGGGCCTGGAGGAATTCCGGGTAGTGCTGCGCGGGGGACGCGGTCGTCAGCTGGGCGATCATGGCGGTGGTCTCTTCACGGAAATTTCATGATACTTGTCGCCTGAGCATTAATAGATAAGCCTCAGGTCGTTATAGACACCAATGATCCCGCAGGCTCGGTCACGCAACAAACGGATATTTCTGCCGCTATCGATGAGTTTTATGAATGAATTACCGCCACCTCACGCCATCGATGTCGCTGCTGCTGGCTTTTGAAGCCGCCGCCCGCCATGAAAGCTACACCCGCGCTGCCATGGAACTGTCGCTGACCCAAAGCGCGGTCAGCCGCCAGGTACAGGCGCTGGAGCAGCAACTGGGCCTGATCCTGTTCCGCCGCGAAGGCCGCCAGGTGCAATTGACCGACGTCGGCCGGCTGTATCAACGGGAAATGAGCGAAGCGCTCGGGCGCATTCGCAGCGCGACGTTGCAGGCCATGGCGTATCAGTCCGGCAGCGGCACCCTGCGCCTGGCCACCCTGCCGACCTTCGGCTCGAAATGGCTGCTGCCGCGCCTGCATGATTTCTACAAGAACCATCCCGGCATGCTGGTGCACATCCATTCGCGGATCGACACCATCGACTTCGAATCCAGCGGCATCGATGCGGCCATCGTCGTCGGTTCCAGCGACTTGCCCGGCCTGATCAGCCATCGACTGCACACCGAAGAACTGCTGGTGGTCATCTCCCCGCAGGCCGCCGCAGCCCAGCAGGACTGGTCGGCTGCGCGCATCGGCGAGCAGACCCTGCTCAATGTCGCCACCAACGCCAACGTCTGGGGCGAGTGGTTCAGCCATCACCACCTGCCCCACCGCCTGATGCGCCTGGGACCGAGCTTCGAACTGACCTCGCACCTGATTCAGGCGGTCAGGGCCGGCATCGGCATCGGCCTGGTGCCGCGCATCCTGGTCAGCGACGAACTGGCCAACGGCGAGCTGATCAGCCTGGACCAGCCCTTCGCCAGCCAGCGCAGCTATTACCTGGCCTACCCGCCACGCAACGAAATGCTGCCGTCGCTGGTGGCGTTCCGTTCGTGGTTGCTGGCGCAGATTTGAACGAACAAGCCTAAAGCCACCGCCTGACCTTGCTCAGAAATCCACCGTCGCCGACAACTGCAACGTACGCGGATACCCCTGGGAGAACGCCCCATACGAGGCCACGCCCGACCAGTATTCGCGGTCGAAGACGTTTTGCACGGTGGCGCGGAACGTCGTTGGCCGGCCTTCGATCTTGGTGGCGTAGCGCGCGCCGGCGTCGATGCGGGTCCAGGCATCCAGTTCCTGGGTGTTGGCCTGGTTGACGTATTGGCTGTCGGTGTAGATGGCGCCGCCGGTCAGGGTGAAGCCTTCCAGCCATGGGGTGTCCCATTCGGCCCAGAGGTTGGCCTGGATGTCGGGCACGCCCACCGGTTTGTTGCCGCGGTTGGCCGCAGTGGCCGAGTCTGTCAGTTCGCCGTCGAGGAAGGTCACGCCGCCCATCAGGCGAGTGCCGGGTGCCACTTCGCCGAATACGCTGAGTTCGACGCCACGGTTGCGCTGTTCGGCCTGCACCGAAAACACATTGTTCGCACCCACTTCGCCGCTCGGTTTTTCGATCTGGAACAGGGCCAGGGTGGTCATGAACGTACCGTGCTCATACTTCACACCCACTTCGTGTTGCTTGGACTCATAAGGGGCAAAGGTTTCACCGGCGTTGGCCGCCGTGCCGGGGGCGATGTCGCCTTTGCTCAGGCCTTCGACGTAGTTGTAGTACAGCGACACGTCTTCCCACGGTTTGACCACCACGCCCACCAACGGCGTTGTGGCGCTGTCGTCATACCGCGAACTGACTGAGCCGGCGGCGTTGTAGTTACGCGACTCGATGTCCTGGCGGCGCACACCGAGCGTCAACTGGATGCGGTCGTCCAACATGCCCAGGGTGTCGGTGAACGCCACGCCGGACAGTTCCGACTCGGAAACGCGCAGCACCTTCGGCGCCGCGAGGTACTGTTTGGGCGCGTCCACCGGGTGGTAGAAGTTGGAACGGATGTCGGTACCGTTGGTGATGCCCCGGGACAGTTCATCTTGATAACGGGTGGCCATCAGCGTCGTGGTATGGGTTACCGGGCCGGTGGCGAAGAGCCCGCGAAGGCCCACGTCGGCGGTCGAACGATCGACGTTGAATTTGTAGTAACCGGGGATATTACTGGTGTCGCCTGCATCGTTGAGAATGCGAGGCACCTGGTCGGACAAGCGTTTGACATCCGACTTGCCGCCACCGGCGTGGGCGAAGACGGTCAGGTTGTCGTTCAAATCATATTCGCCGCCGAGCAAGGCCGACTGCTCTTTGGTGTCGGACCAGCCCCACTTCTGCGAGACGTTGGTGCGACCGTTGGCGGCGGAAGGCACCTCGACCCCCGGCGCGATGGTGAAGGGCCGTGATGCGCCATCGAATTTTTCGCTCTGGCTGATGAAATCCAGGTTCAGGCGCAAGCGCTCGCCCTGATAATCCAGGGCGATGGCGCCGATATTCACCGCTCGCTCCTGGTCATCCACAGCGGTATCGCCGCCCTGCAAACTGCCGTTGAAGCGCACGCCAAACTGGTTCTCGTCGCCGAAGCGGCGGCTGACATCCAGATGACCGCCGACGTTGGAGTCCGACTCATAGCTGGCGGTAAAGCGGGTCAGGTCTTCGGCCAGCGGGCGCTTGGGCACGATATTGATCACACCGCCCACCCCGCTGTTGGGCGAGATGCCGTACATCAAGGCACCCGGCCCCTTGAGCACTTCGGCACGTTCGGTGTACTGCGTAAAGGCGCGGTAGTTGGGCGCGACGCCATACACGCCGTCGTAGGCGAGTTCGCCCAGGTTGCCTTCGCCGATGGCAAAGCCACGAATGAAGAAGGAGTCGACGATACCGCCGGTTTGCCCGGTGGAACGTACCGAAGGATCGCGTTGCAGGGCGTCGGCCAGGGTCACCGTTTGCAGGTCGGCCAGGGTCTTGGCGGTGTAGCTGGTCACGCTGAACGGCGTGTCCATCACATCTTTGTTGCCCATCATGCCCAGGCGCGCACCCCGTGCCACCTGGCCGCCGGTGAACTCTGCGGGCAGCGCAGTCGGCCCAGCGTAGCGGGCGTTGATGTTGGTGGTGTCCAGGGTCAGGTTCGGCGTGTCGCTCGACGTACCGACCGAAGGATTTTCCGATTTGCCCGAGGGCTCGGCCGTGGCGGCCCAGGCGCTGGTGCTTGCGGCTATCAGGGCTACATTGAGCAAGGCGGCGCGGATGGCGAGCGTGAGGGCGCGCTCGACGAAAGGTCGACTGGCAACAGGCATGGCGTGAGGTTCCTTGGAGATAGGAAATGGGAATCACTCCTAATGCCAGCCAGCTCGAAAAAAAGTATCACTCTGCTTCGATTTTTCCTCGCGGGCTTCACAGGATGGGTTTATCCGGTTGCGGCAATCGCCGGAGCCGGGTCAAATGCACGCCGTTTGGCCGGGTGATGCGAGGTTGTTCTGCCGCTCCCCCGCTCCCGTTCGACTAGCGAGGTTGTCCCATGCCCAACGCCGGTGTCATTCAGGGCTCGAGCGTCAGAGTCCTGATTTATCTGCTGTTCGCGATCCAGTTGGTTTCCATGGGCGCGATGGAAATGAGCGGACCGTTCTGGCCGGTGCACCTGCGCGGCTTGACGGACTCGGCCTCGTTTTTCAGCTTCGCCAGCATCGCCGTGTACGTCGGTCCCATGCTGGGCATCATGCTGACCAGCGCATTCTGGGGCCGCATCGGCGATCGCTACGGTCACAAGCTGATGATGATCCGTGCCCTCGCCGGCTTGTCCCTGACGCAACTGGGCTTGGCCTTTGCCAGCGACATCTGGGTGATCCTGGTGCTGCGCTTCCTGCAAGGCGCATTCGCCGGTTATATCGCCCCGGCCCAGGCCTACGGCGTGAGTATCGAGGCACCGACTCGCCGCGCCAGGCTGTTCGCGATCCTGCAAATTTCGACCAACGTCGGGTCGTTGCTGGGGGCCGTCGTCGGCGGGCTGATCCTCGACTACGCGACGTTCTTCTGGATCAACCTGATCGCCTCGATCCTGTGCGCCCTCTGCACGGTGATCGCTGCCGTGACGCTACCGGACGTGCCACCGGTGAAGAAAACCGCTGCCACCACCCGACAATCACACGGCCTTACCTGGCGCCGTTCTCCTGTGGTGTCGTTGCTGGGGGTCATGGGCATTCTGCTGTTGGCGCGGATGCTGCCGCAGACGTCATTTTCGCTGTACGTCAGCTCGACGTTCGAGGTCAGAAACTCGGTCGTCGGCCTGTGTTATGGCCTGTTCGCGCTGGGTTTCATCCTTTGCGCAACGGCGTGGTCGCGCTATTTCGAGCACCGCACCGCACAAGACTCACTGCTGCGCATCCGCTACGTGGTGATCGCGTGCATCGCCCTGACCGCGCTGATCGGCGTGACCCGCAACGCCTCCGTATTTGTCATGGCGTACTTCGCCTGGGGCGTATTGCTGGGCGCGACCACACCGGTACTGATGGCTCTGATCTCGAAAACCACAGACAGCTCGCAACAGGGTTACGTGCTGGGAATTGCCCAGAGCGTCTCGCAGTTCGCCTCGATTGCCGGCATCTGCGCCGGTGGCTTGCTCAGCCAGATCTACGGTTTGCAATACACCTACCTGTTCGTCTGCGCCGCCTACCTGATCGCACTGCTGCCCATCGTGGCGTTGCGCGCCCGGCCACTGCGGATAGCGGGCGAGTGATCGCACTTGCTTTCCCGGTAGCGAGTCAACTAGCATTGGGAATACTTCTCAATTACAAGTCAGCCTGGCGCCATGAGCGAAACCCTTCCCACGAATCACGATCAGCACCTGCGTGCGATTGAGGCCCTGTACAGTGGCCATCACGGCTGGCTGTACGCGACGTTGAAACGAAAACTGGGCAACGCGATGGATGCGGCCGACCTGGCGCAGGACACCTTCGCGCGCATCCTCGCGTCCCAGGTCACCGTGATCGAACAGCCGCGTGCCTACCTCAGCTGCGTGGCCAAGGGCATCCTGATCAACTGGTACCAGCGCAAGGCACTCGAACGCGCCTACCTCGACGCCCTCGACAACCTGCCGCCGCAAGAAGCACCTTCGCCGGAAACCCATTTCGTGGTCCTGGAGACCCTGCATGAAATCGACGCGATGCTTGATGCCTTGCCGCCGCTGGTCAAACGAGCGTTCCTGCTGTCGCAGCTCAATGGCCTGAAATATCAGGACATCGCCGATCAACTGGACGTATCACTGATCACCGTCAAGCGCTACATGAAGCAGGCATTCGTGCAGTGCCTGATGCTGGTGGAATGAATGCTCATCCTGCGCAAGGACCCGCCGCTGCCCCCCGAAGTGCTCGAAGAAGCCGCCGAATGGCTGATGCGCCTGAGCGAAAACGACCTGAGCGACAGCGAACGCACCGAGTGGGAACGCTGGAAGATCAGCAGCCCCGAGCGTGACCGTGCCTGGGCTCGGGCGCAGTTGCTGCAAAGCAAACTGGGCGGTCTGCCGCCGTCGCTGGCGATGTCGGCGCTGGATCGACCGAGCAACCCGGAACGCCGTGCGGCCCTCGGCAAGCTGGCGCTGTTGCTGGCGGTGATGCCGGTCGGCTGGGGCAGTTGGAAACTGGCGCAGTCGCAGCAGTGGACGGCCGACTATCGCACCGCCGTCGGCGAACGACGCGAGTGGACCCTGGCCGATGGCTCTCGCATCACCTTGAACACCGATTCCGCCGTCGATGTGCTGTTCGACAGCCAGCAGCGCCTGATTCGCCTGCGCGAAGGCGAGATCCTGGTGCAGACCGCCACGGACAACTCATCGTTGGCCCGGCCCTTCCTGGTCAGCACCGCGCAAGGCCACATGCAGGCCTTGGGCACGCGCTTCATCGTCCGCCAATTGAGCCCGTTCACCCACCTCGCGGTCATGGAAGGCGCCGTCAAAGTGGTGCTGGCCGATAACCGTCAGGCCGAGTCCCTGATCGTCAATGCCGGCCAGCGCATGGCATTCACCGCCCAAGCCTTTGGCAGGGTGAACACCGCAGACCGGAATGCCAGCGCCTGGACCCAGGGCATGTTGATGGCGGACAAGATGCGCCTGGCGGATTTCGTCGCTGAGCTCACCCGCTATCGCCACGGTTTTGTCAGGTACGACCCGGCGCTTGCCGATCTGCGCATTTCCGGCGCGTTTCCGATCAGCGACACCCAGCGCACCTTGAACATGCTGGTGCAAACCTACCCGGTCACCGCCACCGCTCACCTGCGAGGGTACTGGGTCACTTTGTCCCCGGCGTGAGCCTCCAAAAAAATCTGCCGCTGGCTGATACTTTTTTCGATCTCGGCTGGCCTGTACAGAAACCTCCATTGCCTCTCGCCACAGGGTCATCCATCCATGCCTGTCATTTGCCGCGCGCTGCTGAGCCTGACCCTGATCAGCGCTGCCTGCCCGTCGGCGATGGCAGCCGCGCCGACGCAACTCGATTCGGTCGTGGTCCATGCCTACAACATCGCCCCCGGACCTCTCGGCGCAACGCTGTCGAGCTTCGCCGTGGACGCCGGCATCGCCCTGTCGTTCGAACCTTCGCTCACGGAGGGCCTGATCAGTCCGGGGCTGACCGGCTCTTGCTCGACGCGCGAAGCAGTGACCCGGTTACTCGCCGGCAGCGGTCTGGACATGGTCTTGCGCAGCGACGGCAGCTACACGCTGGTGGAACGCCGGGTCACCCTCGACGAAACCACCATCGACGGCATCGACACACGCAGTGACAGCCTGCCGCCGGTGTATCCAGGCGGTCAGGTGGCGACCGGCAGCCGTCTGGGCATGCTCGGCAACACCGACGTGATGGATGCGCCGTTCAGTGTCAGCACCTACACCGCCGCCCTGATCAAGGACCAACAGGCAACGACCGTGGGTGATGTGCTGGAGCGTGACTCATCGGTGCGCTCCACCGGCCAGACCGGTGGCATCGTCGACTCGTTCTTCATCCGGGGATTTCCCGTCGGTGAAGGCAATCTGGGCGAACTGGCCTTCGACGGCGTCTATGGCGTGGCCTCCAACTACCGGGTGTTCACCGAATACGCCGAACGCATCGAAGTGGTCAAGGGGCCCGGCGCGCTGCTCTACGGCATGTCGCCCAACAGTGCCGTGGGCGGCGTGATCAACGTGGTGCCCAAGCGTTCTCTCGATGAAGACCTGACCCGATTCACCGCCAGTTACGCCCAGGACGCCCAACTCGGCGGTCACCTGGACCTCAGCCGACGTTTTGGCGAGGAACGTCGCTTCGGTGTACGCCTCAACGGCAGCGTGCAGCAAGGTGACACGGTGATCGATGATCAGAACCGCGAGGTCGGCGTCGGCGCGCTGGCCCTGGATTATCAAGGGGATCGCCTGCGCACCAGCCTGGACCTGGTGAGCCAGGAAGAGCAGTTTGACGCAGCGTCCCGACCGTTCCTGATCGCGTCGGGCGTGCAAATCCCTTCCGCCGCCAACGGCCGGACCAACGTCAGCCAGGACTGGGGCTGGTCCAGGACCCGCGACAAGTCGGCCCTGCTCAGCGGTGAATACGACCTCAACGATCAATTGACGGTGTTCGCCCATGCCGGCGGCGGCCAGTCGAAGGTCGCACGCATGTCCGACCAGACCCCCACCATCATCAACGCCGCAGGCGATACCTCGTCGATCCCCGGTTATTACAAGTTCGAAGTCCGGCGCTACACGGTCGACGCCGGTGCGCGGCTGCGCTTCGACACCGGTCCCGTGAGCCACAGCACCGCCCTGCAAGTGACGCGTTATCGCGATGAGTTATCCCGGGGCATTTTGTCCGGGCCTGCGGTGCTGTCGAACATTTACCACCCGATCCATCGCCCCAAACCCGCGATCGCCGAGCCGGCCACGCCCAAAGTGTCGGCGACCGAGTTGTCCGGCATCGCCCTGGCCGACACCCTGTCGATACTCGACCAGCGCGTGCAAGTGACCCTGGGCCTGCGCAAGCAGAACATCCAGTCCCACAACTACAACGCCGCCGGTGCGGTCACTTCAGCCTATGACGATGGCAAGACCACGCCGTTGTTCGGGGCCGTGCTGCGGCCCTGGGATCACGTGTCGTTCTACTACAACTACATCGAGGGCCTGAGCAAGGGGGACGTCGCCCCCAGCAACGCCTCGAACGCAGGCGAAATCTTTGCCCCCTACGTGTCGCGCCAGCAGGAGGTCGGGGTCAAGCTCGACTACGGCAGTTTCATGTCGAGCCTGGCGCTGTTCCAGATCAAGAAGCCCAGTGGCGAGTTGTCTTCCGGGGTGTTCGCCGTCCAGGGTGAACAGCGCAATCGCGGCGTGGAACTGAACATGTCGGGCGAGATAGCCCAAGGCACGCGCCTGCTCGGTGGCGTCACGCTGTTGGACGGGGAACTGACCAAGACCAGCGTCGCGGCCAATCGTGGCAACACTCCGGTGGGCGTGCCCGACGTGCAAGCCAACCTCTGGGCCGAGTGGGACACCCCCTGGGCCGAAGGGCTGACGCTCACCAGCGGCGCGATCTACACCGCCAGCCAATACGTCAACCAGGCCAACACCCAGGAACTGGACCCGTGGACGCGCATCGATGTCGGCGCTCGATACGCCACGCGAATTGCCCAGCGACCCACGACGTTTCGCGCCACGGTGCAAAACGTTTTCGACCGTGAGTATTGGTCGGGGGTCGCCTCCTACGGCGCGTTTTCCCAGGGGTCACCACGCACCCTGCTCCTGTCGGCCACGGTCGATTTCTGACACATGCAAAGGCCTTGATCATGCTCACCATTGTTCGACGCAGCCACGCCCTGGCCGCGCTGCTGTTTGCTGGATTGCTGGGGTTTTCACTGGCGTCATTGGCCAACGAAGCGGATGACACGCGCAGCACCGTCACCGATCTGCTGGGGCGCAAGGTCAAGGTCCACCTGCCCGTCAAACGGGTGATTCTCGGCGAGGGCCGCCAGTTGTACCTGGTGGCGGCGCTGGACACGCAAAACCCCATCGAGCGTATCGTCGGCTGGCGCAAGGACCTCATCCAGTCCGATCCCGACACTTACAACGCCTACCTGCGCAAGTTTCCGGGCATTGCCGACATCCCTACGTTCGGCGGGTTCGAAGACGGCACCTTCGACATCGAGCAAGCGATCTCGCAGCGTCCCGATGTGATTGTCCTCAACATCGAGGCCCGACACGCCACCGAAGATGCGCGCTACATCGAGAAGCTCGACGCCTTGGGCATTCCCGTGGTGTACGTCGACTTTCGCAACTACCCGATGCAGAACACCGAGCCGACCATGCGCCTGTTCGGCCAGTTGTTCGGCAAGGAACAACGCGCCGAAGCGTTCATCGCGTTCCGCAACCAGCAGATTCACCGGGTCACTGATGTGATCGCCGCGCAACAGCCTGCCCGGCCCAAGGTGTTCATCGAGCGCATCGGCGGCTACACCGACGATTGCTGCCTGAGCTTTGGCAACGAGAACTTTGGCCGCTTCGTGGAAATGGCCGGCGGCGACAACATCGCCAGGGACATCATTCCCACGACCTTCGGCCAGTTGAACGCCGAACAGGTGATCGTCGCCAACCCTGACCAGATCGTCGTGACCAGCGCCAACTGGGAAGCCTTCGCCCCGGGCGGGCACTGGGTGGGCGTGGGCCCGGGCGCGGACATGGCCGAGGCCCGGCGCAAACTGGCGTGGTACACCGGTCGCCCGGCCTATGCCGGCATCAAGGCACAGGAGAGCCAGGCCTTCCATGCCATCTGGCACCAGTTCTACAACAGTCCCTATCAGTTCGTGGCCATCCAGCAACTGGCCAAATGGTTTCACCCGACGCTGTTTGCCGACCTCGATCCGCAAGCCGCGTTTCGTGAGCTGCATGAGCGCTTCCTGCCGGTGCCCTACGAGCCGGGTTATTTCGTCAGCCTGGGCGAGCCCGAGGTCAAACCATGAATGCAATCAACGATACGATGGTCCAGCGCGACACCTACCGCCGACTGGTGGTGCGCAAACGCCTGATCCTCGCCGCCCTGACGCTGCTGCTGTTGGGCAGCGTGGTGCTTGACCTGGCCCTGGGCCCGGCCAGCTACAGTCTGGGCGAAGTGCTCGGCGCCCTGCTGTCACCGGACAGCGCCGCGCCGCAAGTGCGGGTGGTGATGTGGGATATCCGCCTGCCCGTGGCACTGATGGCGGTTGCCGTAGGCGCAGCGTTATCGCTGGCCGGGGCGCAGATGCAGACCATCCTCAACAACCCGTTGGCCAGCCCGTTCACCCTGGGCATTTCTGCGGCAGCCAGTTTCGGCGCCGCCATGGGGCTGGCGTTTGGTGTGGCGCTGTTTCCGATGGCAGCGCAATACATGGTGCCAGCCAACGCATTCATCATGGCCATGCTCTGCGCCCTGCTGATCCACTTCTTGAGCCTGCGCCGTGGCGTCACCGCCGAAACGATCGTGCTGCTGGGCATTGCCCTGGTGTTCACGTTCAACGCGTTGTTGGCGCTGGTGCAGTTTTTTGCCACCGAGCAAGCCGTGGCCGCCGTGGTGTTCTGGACCATGGGCAGCCTGACCAAGGCGACCTGGCCCAAGCTGGGCGTGATCTGCGTGGTGATCCTGATCACCCTGCCGATCTTCGCCAGGCGCACCTGGGCGCTCACCGCCCTGCGGCTAGGGGATGACAAGGCGGCCAGCTTTGGTATCAACGTGCGCAGCCTGCGTTTCCAGACACTGATCATGGTCAGCCTGCTCGCTGCGTTTCCCGTGGCCTTCGTCGGCACCATCGGCTTTATCGGGCTGGTCGGCCCGCACATCGCGCGGATGTTGATTGGCGAGGATCAACGTTTCTTCCTGCCCGCCTCATTGCTCACGGGCGCACTGATCCTGTCGGCGAGTTCGGTGGTCAGCAAAACCCTGATCCCCGGCGCGATTTTCCCCATCGGCGTGGTCACGTCTCTGATAGGCGTACCGTTCTTCATCTCCCTGATTCTCGGCGCAAAGAAAAACTCATGGTAACGATCCAGCTGCAAGACCTCGGGGCCAGCTATGGCCAGCGCACGATCATCAGCGGTGTGACCACCGCCGAGTTTGTCGGCGGCCAGGTGGTCGCCGTGGTCGGGCCAAACGCCGCAGGCAAATCGACCCTGTTCAAACGCATGGCCGGGCTGATCGACGGGCCCGGCGAAGTAAAGCTGCACGGCGCTGAAAAAGGCATGAAAGGCATCAGCTACATGCCCCAGGGCCTCAACGCCAGCGCCCGTTTGACCGTGTACGAATCGGTGCTGCTGGCGCGTAAACAATTGACTCCGGGTTGGGTCGTCCACGATGACGAACTGAAACTGGTCGATGAAATCCTCGACGCTCTGGGCATTACGCCGCTGTCATTCCGTAACCTGGGTGAACTCAGCGGTGGTCAGCAACAATTGGTTTCCATCGCCCAGACGCTGGTGCGCGAACCGCAAATCCTGCTGATGGACGAACCCACCAGCGCCCTCGACATGCACCGCCAGGTCCAGGTGCTGAACTTCATGCGCGACCTGGCGCGAAAGCGCGAGGTCATTGTGTTCATCGCCATCCATGACCTCAACCAGGCCTTGCGCTTCGCGGATCAGGTGCTGGTCATCGCCGATGGCACCTCCCAGGGCAGCGGCCCGAGCCATGAAGTGATCAACGAACAGATGCTGCGCGCAGTTTACAAGGTCGAGGCGCGCATCGAGCGCTGCAGCCGTGGGCAGCACCATATCCTGATCGACGATATCGTCTGAACCGCTACGGCTGCAGCCCTTCCAGCGCCGTGCCGACCGCTTCCAGTAACAAGTGCGCATGCTCCTGTTCGAAGGCCAACAGCGGGCGAATCTTCAGCACGTTTTCCAGCGGCCCGGCAGCACTGATCAACACGCCCTGCTCGCGCATCGCGTTGACCACCTGCCGGGTCTGCGTGGCAGCAGGCGCTTTTGTGGCGCGGTCGCTGACTAGTTCAACGCCCAGGAACATCCCTGCACCGCGCACATCACCGATGATCGGGTAACGTTCGGCGAGCTCCCGCAACCCCGTCAACAGGTATTCACCCAGGGTGTGCGAGCGCTGCTGCAACTGTTCGTCACGGATGACGTCCAGCACGGCCTGCCCCGCTGCGCAGGACACCGGGTTGCCACCGAAGGTGTTGAAGTAGCGCATGTTCTGGCCAAAGTGATCGACCACTTGCGCACGACCGACCAGGCCGGCGATGGGGTGGCCGTTACCCATCGGCTTGCCCAGGGTGACGAGGTCGGGACGCACGTTGTGCCGCTGGAATCCCCACAGGTTCAAGCCCGTGCGGGCGAAGCCCGACTGGACCTCATCGGCGATGTACAGCAGGCCCTCGGCCTGGGCCAGTGCGATCCCTTCGGCGATACAGCCGGCCGGGTCGGCGAAGACACCATCACTGGCGAAAATGCCATCGACCAGGATCGCCGCCGGACGAATGCCGTGTTTGCGCAGGTCATCGATGGCCGCACGGACGTCAGCCACGAAGGTCGAGGCCACCTGATCCTCACCCAGCCGATAAGCATCGGGGGCACGAACGGTGCGCACGTGGGGCGGCAGAACCATGCTCGGACCCAGCGACGGGGAAAGCTCGGCGATATCACCCGTGACGCCGTGATAGGCAAAGCGGGTGATGATCACCCCGCTGCCGCCAGTGAACTGCTTGGCGATGCGCAACGCCAGGTCGTTGGCCTCGCTGCCGGTGCAGGTAAACATGACGCGCTCGAGGTGATCGGGAAAGGTGCCCAGCAGTTGCTCGGCGTAATCGAGCATGCCCTCCTGCAAGTAGCGAGTGTGGGTGTTGAGTTGCGCGGCCTGCCGGCTGATCGCCTCGACCACCCGGGGATGACAATGCCCCACCGACGCCACGTTATTGTAGGCATCCAGATACCGCCGGCCTTGTTCGTCATACAGCCACACACCTTCACCGCGCACCGTGTGCAAGGGGTGTTCGTAGAACAATCGATAGGCCGGGCCGAGCAACCGTGCCCGGCGTTCGACAAGGCGTTTTTCCTTGTCTGACAGGCGATCGGCATCTTCTGAAGTGAAACCGTTGATCATGCTCATGCGCCAACCTCCTGGGTGCAAGCGGCAAGGATTCTGTCGTGGACTTCGGCGCAAGACATCGCGGACAAACCCGCCAGGCTGTCCTGTGCGCGGTAGGCGTTGCGCAGAATGTACTCGCGGTTATCCGGGTGCAGGTCGGCCCGCCAGTAATTGATGCACAACGACAACGCCAGGCGTGTGGAGATCAGCACCGGCAGCAGTTGCAGCTCTTCGCCGGTGAGAGGATTGACCTGGTGATAGGCGCGGATCATGTCCAGTGCGGGCGCCAGGACATCGCCGGACACCCCCAGTTGATACGATGCAGCGACCGCGACTTCGTTGACCAACGGCGCGTGGACCATGTCGCCAAAATCCAGGATGTTGCGCAGCACATCCGGCTGCTCCGGATCGACGATGACGTTGTGCGGGTTCATGTCGTTGTGAATGACCTGATGACGCAGCGTGGCGCACCGGCCTGACACCTCGGCCTCGAAGCGGTCCAGGCTGTGTTCGATCCGGTCGCGACGAGCGCCAGGCTCGATGTGTTTCAGCCGGGGTCTGAGACGCTGGGAATGTTGCATGTCCCACAGCAGGACGTGCCCGGCCGCAGGATGGCTGAAGCCGCCCAGTGCCAGGTCGAAACGCGCCAGCGCTTGCCCCAGGTTCTGCCTGAAATTCACCGATGTATGGGCGACGCGGTGCAGCGGCAAGCCGTCAACGAAGGACAGGAGACGGACCTGCATGCGCTGTCCCTGGATTTCGACGGGCTCCACGAAGCGCCCGCTGAGCGATGGAAAGACACGCTGCACCGGCAACGTCGGATCGTTACGCTCGATCTGGAGCATGGCCTGGTTATGGAAGTCCACGACTTGCGGGTTTTCCAATGGATGGGACAACTTGAACAGACGCGACGAACCGTCCGCGAGCATGACCCGGAAATTCAGGTCGCGCTCGCCGCCCAGTCGCTCGAGTTTTCCGCTGATCGCGTAGTGCTGCGCAAGGACCTCAAGGACCTGCCCCTCACTGACCCGGGCAGGTGCCGCCTCCAGCAGACAGGGTGGCGCCGATACTTTCTCAAGCGGCATTGTTCGTAACTCCTCGCTTCGGTGATGTGGCCTGCTCGCGCAGGCCCCTTGCATTACTTGTTGGCCCAAGCGATGAAGCGCTCTTCCAGGTCTTCACCGTGGTCGATCCAGAACTCGGCATCCGTGGCCCGGGCGTTTTTCAGATTATCCGGTGAAGTCGGCAGTTTGCTGCCCACCGCTTCATCGACCAGCGCCACGGTTTTGGTGTTGCTTGGCCCGTACGGAATGGCCTCGACAAAATGCTTCTGCTGCACCGGCGCGCTGGCGAAGGCGATGAAGTCTTCTGCCAGGGCCTTGTTCGGTGAGCCTTTGACGATCGCCCAGTGGTCGAGGTCGTACAGGCTGCCATTCCACTGCATTTCAAACGATTGTCCCTCCGCCTGCGCCGAGGTGACACGCCCGTTGTAGGCCGAGGTCATCACCACGTCGCCCGCCGCCAGCCATTGCAACGGCTGGGCGCCGGATTCCCACCACTGGATGTCGGGTTTGATCTGATCCAGTTTGCGGAACGCCCGCTGCACGCCCTCCTCGGTGCCGAGCAAGGTGTACACATCTTCCTTGGCCACGCCATCGGCCAGCAGGGCGAACTCCAGGGTGAACTTGGCGCCACGGCGCAGGCCGCGCTTGCCGGGGTATTTCTTCACGTCCCAGAAATCCGCCCAGCCTTGTGGCGCGCTGGCGAGTTTTTTCGGGTCGTATGTCAGAACGGTAGACCAGATGAAGATACCCACCCCGCAATCGCTGACGGCGGCCGGGATAAAGTCCTCTTTCTTGCCGATGCGCGACCAGTCCAATGGCTCGAACAGCCCTTCGCTGCAACCGCGCAGAAGTTCGGGGGATTCGACCTCGACCACGTCCCAACTGGTTTTTCCGGTGTCGGCCATGACCCGGATCTTGGCCATTTCGCCGTTGTAGTCATCGGCGGTGATCGCCACTTTCTTTTCTGAGGTGAACGGTTTGTAGAACGCTTTTTCCTGGGCCTGGCGGTTATTGCCGCCGAAGGACACCACGGTCAGTTTTTCAGCGGCGCTCAATGGGCCGGCAAGCATTCCAAGCATCAGTACGGTTGCGATTTTGCTGTTCATGCGTCTCTCCGAATTCGCTACGTGCGTGAGCGGCAGCTGTAAGGGATGGCAGGTGGTTTTTTTGTTTTTGGCAGCAATATTTCGGTCAGCGCCGGGTGTCTTGCACCTGGTGGCCGGCGCACGGCGTTGATTCCGAGGCGCGGCTCATTAGTAACACATTTGGAATATGATGCATCATAATTTTTATTGGTATAGTCTCACCACTCCACCCCTTCCTCAGGAGCACCTGTATGACCGAGCAACGAACCCTCCTCCTCACTGGTGCGAGCCGTGGCATCGGCCATGCGACGGTAAAACACTTCAACGCCGCGGGCTGGCGTGTGTTTACCGCGTCGCGACAGAATTGGACCGAAGGCTGCCCCTGGGCTGAAGGCGAGCTGAATCACATCCACCTGGACCTGGAAGACATCGATGAGGTGCGCAGCAGCCTGCCATTGATTCGGGAGAAACTCGGCGGACGCCTCGATGCCCTGGTGAACAACGCCGGCATTTCACCCAAAGGCGAAGCCGGCGCACGATTGGGCGTGCTGGAATCCGATTACGCCACCTGGCTCAGCGTGTTCAACGTCAACCTGTTTTCCACGGCGTTGCTGGCCCAGGGACTGTTCGATGAGCTCAAGGCTGCGCAAGGTTCGGTGATCAACGTCACCTCGATTGCAGGTTCCAGGGTGCACCCGTTTGCCGGGGTCGCCTATGCCTGCTCGAAAGCCGCACTGGCCGCGCTGACCCGGGAGATGGCCCACGATTTCGGCCCCCACGGCGTGCGTGTCAACGCGATTGCCCCCGGTGAAATCGAGACGTCGATCCTGTCCGCCGGCACCGAGCTGATCGTCGATCAGCAGATCCCAATGCACCGCCTGGGCAAGCCGGAAGAAGTCGCCTCCCTGGTGCATTTCCTCTGCACCCGAGGCGCGTCGTACATCAACGGCTCGGAGATTCACGTCAACGGTGGTCAGCACGTCTGAAATAATCTGGAAATCCCGGCCGGAAACTCCCATCATTCGGGCCGGGCATCCGCCGCAGATGAGCGATCAATGAGCTACCCCATTCAAACCCTCAATCATTCGTACCTGGGCAGCGGCATCTATGAGCTGCTGCGCGAAGCCCTGATCACCGGACGGTTCCAGCCGGACGATCGCCTGCGCATCCGCGACCTGGCCGAGCAACTGGGCACCAGCGTGACCCCGGTGCGCGATGCGATCCTGCAACTGGCCAAGGAACAGGCGCTGATCCTCAAGACCCCACGGGACATCCGCGTGCCCATTCTCACGGCCGCGCAATACGGCGAGATCCGCAGCATCCGCCTGGCGCTTGAAGGCCTGGCTGCGGAGACGGCCGCCACGCTGGTCACCGACAGCGAACTCGAGGACCTGCAAGCCTGCATCGAACAGAACATCGCCGCGATCAACGCCCAGGACTTGCAGGCGGCGCTCAAGTGCAACCAGCAATTTCACTACGCGTTGACCTCCATCGCCCGCATGCCGGTACTGGCCGGCTTGCTCGATAGCCTGTGGATGCGCACCGGCCCCCTGATCGCCCGCGCTTATGGCAACTTCAACGAGCGGATGGCCATCGACCATCACTGGGAAGTGCTCGACGCCCTCAAGCGGCGCGACGGCGCGGCGGCTCGGGCGGCGATCTGCTGTGACATTCTCGATGGCAACGAGAAGATGCTCGAGTACATCGAGATGGCCGCCGATTCAAACGACGCCTTCGCGCCTCGTGCGTGAATGTTTGGCGAACTCGTTTGGCGTCTGTCCTGTGTACTGCCGAAAGGCTCGGCTGAAGGTCGCCTGGGAGGAAAAGCTCAACGCCATCGCAACGCCCGCAACAGTATGTGCACTGTGCCTGAGTAAATGCCGGGCTCGTTCCATGCGCCGTTCGGTGACGTAGCTGTATGGGGTTTTGCCGGTAGCCGCCTTGAATGCACGAGAGAAGTGAAAGCGACTGAGATAGGCGACGGCGGCCATATCATCAAGAGTGATCGTCGACTCGATATTGTCCTCGATGTAATCCATCACCTGACGAATGCGTTTCATCCCGGGGTGCGCTACGACATCCAGTGACGAGAGGCGCGACGGCGAAGTGCTGGTAAAGCGCTGTAGCAGCCGCGCGGCGACGCTGCACGCGAGCGTCTCGACCAGCAGGGTCCCTGCGTGGCTGGGGTTGTACAACTCGACAAAAATGGCATGACCGATGCTCGCGATCAGATCATCTTCGAAGCCGCGTTCGAAGCGTATCGTCGAGTACTCGCCACCGTCGAACCCGTCGCCCAAGGCTTGCCCCCCAAATTGATCAGGGTGCAGGTGCACATGCAGCAAGCCGGGCATTGCGGCGGAGAGTAAAACCAGGTCCTCCTGAATGCCTTCAGGACAAATCCATGTCATGCCCCTCTTCGATGGCGTCTGCTCAACCATATCGTAGGCCTTGCGCGTCACGATCGCGCCATTCTCGCCTCGGGTGTCGAACACCAGTTCAGTCGTGGGTTGGCGGCTATTTTTAGCGATGACGCCGTCACTGTGGCTGCGCACCTCGGCAACCAGCCCACTCCAGTTGCGGCCCGCCGATGAGATCAGCAGCCGCGATGAACTGTATTTTTCAGTCTTGAAGCGCGGGTCGGTCATTTCGATTTCACGACTATGTTGCTCGATAGATCGCGGCAAAGTTTCACATTGCTGAGACGTTCGAGGCAAGTCACTAGCGAAAACAACCTGCTGTCGCTGTCGCAGCGAAACAACCTGGCACACCAAAAACCAACAACTCTTTGCACCCCTTCACACCGCTTTTCAACGAACTTGACCATAGTGCTTCGGCCAGTCAACGGGACTGATCCATCTTCATCAGGAGCATTTAAATGGCAGACGATTCCTCACTTTCACTCGACGAAAAAGTGCGTCGCAACTTGTTGTTGGGCGGTCTGGCCACAGCCGTTGTAGCAGCACTGCCCGCCAGTGCGACAGCTCAGGTATCCAGCAAAAACGCTTCGTCCACCAAAAAAGGAGCACAGGACATGTCAACTATCGTGACCAAAGAAGGCGTAGAGATTTACTACAAGGATTGGGGACCGAAGGACGGCCCGGTGGTGACACTGAGTCATGGCTGGCCGCTGAACGCCGATAGCTGGGACTACCAGGCATACTTCCTCGCCTCCCAGGGCTTCCGGGTCATCGCTCACGACCGTCGGGGCCACGGCCGCTCCAGTCAGCCGTGGGACGGTAACGACATGGATCATTACGCAGATGATCTTGCCACGGTCATCAACACGCTCGATCTGCGCAACGTCACCGTCGTCGGCTTCTCTACCGGTGGTGGCGAAGTCGCGCGCTACATCGGGCGCCACGGCACCTCCCGCGTGGCAAAAATCAGCCTGATATCCGCTGTACCACCGCAAATGGTCAAAACCCCGAAAAACCCCGGTGGTCTGCCGATCGAGGTGTTCGATGGCATCCGCAACGGCATGCTTGCCGACCGCTCCCAGATTTTCAAAGACATCCCGAGTGGCCCGTTCTACGGATTCAACCGTCCGGGTGCCAAAGTCTCTCAGGGAATGATCGACGCCTGGTGGTGGCAGGGCATGACGGGAGGCTTCAAGAATACCTACGACTCCGTCAAGGCATTTTCTGAAACCGACTTCACTGAAGACCTGAAGAAATTCGACAAGCCAACACTGATCATCCACGGCGATGACGATCAGATTGTACCGATCGATGCAGCCGGTCGCGCTTCGAAAAAACTCGTGCCGCACGCGTTGCTCAAAGTGTATCCGGGCGCACCGCACGGTCTGACTGAAACCCATAAGGATCAGTGCAACCAGGACCTGCTGGCCTTCCTGCGCAGTTAAGCACTGCGCGTTCCCTTGTTCGCTCTCCGCTTTTAGCTACGGCCTCCCCCGGCGCCAGCCGGTTGAAAACTCGAGGTGATGGTCTTCCTGGTGACCACAACTGCCATTCACCTCTGGTTGAGGCCCGTAGCTCTTTTTCGATTGAAACCCTCGTGAGGCTACGCCATGTCGAACAAAAAACTGACAACGGCCAACGGAGCTCCCGTCGTTGACAACTTCAATACCCAAACAGCAGGCCCCCGCGGACCTGCCTTGCTTCAGGACATCTGGCTGCTGGAAAAACTCGCCCACTTTGATCGGGAAGTAATCCCCGAGCGGCGCATGCATGCCAAGGGCGCCGGCGCTTACGGCACCTTCACCGTGACCCATGACATCACCCGTTACACCAAGGCCAGCCTTTTCAGTGCAATCGGAAAACAGACGGCGATGTTCACGCGGTTTTCCACTGTGGCGGGCGAGCGTGGTGCGGCCGATGCCGAGCGTGACATTCGTGGTTTTGCCATGAAGTTCTACACTGAGCAGGGGAACTGGGATCTGGTGGGCAATAACACGCCGGTGTTTTTCTTCCGTGATCCGCTACGCTTTCCGGATCTGAACCACGCGGTGAAACGCGACCCGCGTACCGGTCTGCGCAGTGCGCAGAACAACTGGGACTTCTGGTCTTCCCTGCCCGAGGCGCTGCACCAGGTCACCATCGTCATGAGCGAGCGCGGCATTCCACGCAGTTACCGGCATATGCACGGTTTCGGCAGCCATACCTACAGCCTCATCAACGCCAACAATCAACGGCACTGGGTCAAGTTCACCTTCAAGACTCAACAAGGCATCGCCAATCTCAGTGATGAACAAGCGAGGCATTTGGTCGGCGAAGATCGTGAAAGCCATCACCGCGATCTCTTCGACAGCATCGAAGCTGGGGACTATCCACGGTGGACGCTTTACATCCAGGTCATGACTGAAACCCAGGCAAACAGCCATCCGGTCAACCCATTTGATCTGACCAAGGTCTGGCCACATGGCGATTACCCGTTGATCGAAGTAGGCTTCTTCGAACTCAATTGCAACCCCGAGAATGTCTTCGCCGAGGTTGAACAGGCCGCTTTCAGCCCTGCCAACATCGTTCCAGGTATCGGGTTCTCACCGGACCGCATGCTCCAGGGACGGCTGTTTTCGTATGGCGACGCTGCCCGTTATCGCTTGGGTGTCAACCACAGCCAGATACCCGTCAATCAACCCCGCTGCCCGGTCCGCAGTTTTCACCGCGATGGTGCCATGCGTGTCGATGGCAATCACGGCGGCACGCTGTCCTATGTGCCAAACAGTCAGGGCGAATGGCTGGACCAACCCGAGTGGCGTGAACCGTCACTGGACCTTCATGGCTCAGCAGGTCACTGGGATCATCGTGTCGACGACGACCACTACGAGCAGCCTGGCAACCTGTTCAGGCAAATGACCGATCAGGCAAAAAAGGCGCTCTTCGAGAATACCGCCCGCTCGCTTCACTCTGTGTCCCGCGATGTGCAACTGCGACACATCGCCAACTGCAGCAAAGCTGATACTGCCTACGGTGATGGCGTGGCCAACGCGCTGGCTGAACTCGGATAATTGCTCAACAACGTTTGCAGGAGCCTCTGCTCCTGCAAACTTTCTGCAAAGACGGCCGGCTCTGTCACAACCTCACCCCACCGAGCCTTGGCGCCGCAGGCTGCCCTGCTGGCTCTCACAATATGATGCCTCGCGTTTGCGGGTTTCGCCCTTCAAAACTTTTTCCAGCAGAAAGATCCGAACACTTTCAAACATACGGAACTCCATAACACCGCTGGGGGTAGCTTGGGGCATCAGCACAGACTTACCGACCAGAGCGTCCAACAAGCCGACCAATGCCGCGAAATCCGGCATTTTATCGCTCATAGCCTGGATATCGGCGAGGCTGAACCTCCCCCGAACGCCGAAAGTCGATACAGCAGTTGCTGTTCATCGCCACTTAGCGCGTTAAAACTGCAGTCAAGCATGGCTTTGAGTGTCTGGTGGCGGGAGATGGCGTTGCGTCGTCCGCTCCAATACAACCGACAGCTGCTGTTAAGCAACGCCTGCGTGCCGGCCAGACCAAATGTCACGACACGTGAAGCGACCAGCGTGATCGCTAATGGGTTGGCATCCAGCCGCGAACAAATCTCGGCAATGCGTGGAACATCTTCGTCGGTGAACTCGCAAAGAGACGCGGTCGCCATGCACTTTCCGATGAACAGTTCAATGGCTGAGAAGGCCCTCGCTTCGACAACCGTTAACAACATCCCTTTGGGCGGAACGTCAAGAGAACTCAGGCGATAGGTGAATTCACCATTGACTCGTAGCGCTTCTCTGCTAGTCACCAGCGCATGTAGTTCAGCGCCGTGTTCGCAAAGGGCCTCGACCAGTGTCGAGACCTCGCCCAGCGACTCATCACAATTGTCGAAGACCAGAACGGTGCTGGCACCTGCCAAGCGCCTGGTGATCGCGCTAACGGGGTCACTTCCATCCTGCTCGATCCCAAGCGCGCCCATCAGCGATCGGACGAGTGAGTGGGGTTGGGCGAGCGAATCGAGATTGAGGCAATGCACCTCAGCGGAGTATTCGTCGATCAGCCTTTGAGCACAGGCCATCGCCACCGTCGACTTGCCTATGCCCCCTGGCCCTACGATTGACACGCAGCGATGATCCAATATCGCCGAAGCGAGCAAATCAAGATCGGTTTCACGTCCGACCAATTGAGCTGGGCCGAGAGCCGGTACAGCAGCGATCAGGCGACGCCTTTCAGTCGCCAACTCGAGGCGCGACATCGAATCCAGACGAGTGACTTTCGCGACAAAGCTGTAGCCGCGCCCCGGAATGTTAGCAACGTAGCTGCTCCCGCTCTCGCCCTCCCCCAGGATTCTGCGCAGCAAACCTATATTGACCCTCAGGTTGCTTTCATCGACGACGATGTTCTTCCAGGCCTTGGTCATCAAAATTCGCTTATTGATGACGCTACCCGCCTCCCTGACCAGAACAACCAGAATGTCCAATGCTCGACTTCCAATCGGAACGGCCTCGCCAGATCGTTCCAAGCGCCGCTGGACGGGATACAAACGATAAGGGCCGAACAGCAGAACCACATCAAACCCGTCATCTGCCGCAGTCCCGAACATTGGATCTTGCTGAGTCATGACACGCACCTTCCACGACTTTGCGCACTGGTAAATTTTTCATGTTTACAAACCCCAGACAGCGACGCCGATCATCCTCGTGACAAAAGCGCTACTAATCAAAGACTTATTTGAGCCCCTCCCTTTACTATCACTAAATTTCAGAATTCAATCTCTGCAATTGTTGCGCAGTTTTTTGCATTTATTGCTGTTCTGCATGGAACCGCCGATAAGCGCTTGCATCGTGCGTCGTCTCGCGTGTTGGCAGGTGGAGGAATGGATATCGCTGGAAAAATCCCGTCAGCGACCTGTCACTTGACCGATCAGGCGTAAACGTTCCAGATCAAGAATGGTAATTTTGTTGCCCCGGCCGCTGACCAGCTCCTGCTGACGCCAGCTCGCCAGAACCCGACTGAGCGTTTCTCCGCGCATGCCCAGGTTGGCTGCGAGCTGCCCGATCTTCAGTGGTAACTCCAACGCGGTGACATTGTGTTTGGCGTACAACTCGAGCAGGTACTCGGCAAGCCGACGGGGACAATCCGTGGTCGCCAGCGAATAGCTTTTGATCAGGCTCTGGCGCAGCATTTCGCTGGTATAGCGCAAACAGGCGAGTGCCAGTGGCCCGTCCTGATGACAGGCTTCGAGAAAAGATTTGCGCGTCAGCCAATAACCTTTCACCGTACCCGAAGCGACAGCGCTCGCCGGGTAACAGCCATGCTCCATGAACATCACGGGGAGTGCGACCAGACTGCCGGCACTGAAATGGTTGCGGACATATTCCTCGCCCTGTTCGGTGTAACACACCAGACAGACTTCGCCACTCTCGATAAACAGGCAACGGGTCGCCGAATCACCCTGGTCGTACAGCCGATGGCCACGTTCGGCGCTGCACGGCGTTGCATGAGCGGCCAGTAGTTGCCGCGAGGCTTCGTTGGACGCCCCCAGGAGCGGATGGGCTTGCAGTAAATCCAGCAGTGGCTGATGGCCGATTCTGACATTTGTCATTTTTATCCAGTGGCGAGCGGGCAGATGATGTAAATGATAATACATAGCGTTGGGAGGACGAGGATTGGCAATTGTTTCGTCACCATCCCCTGCCAGTCCACCCATGCCCTATCCTCCAGGACACGATCAGCGCGAGCCCACGGCCTGGGACTGCTAACTGACGAACATGAAGAGTGAGAAAAAGTATGATTGCTGGCATTTGCGGTTTGCTGTTCGCCGTTTTTGCGATTTTATTCGCGCGCAGGGTTCATGGTGAACATTGGCTGTATGCAATCACTCTCGTTGCCTTACCAGGCATTTACAGTTTTTTTGCGTTTTACGCGGGAGAAGCCACAGTTGGATTCGATGAGTTGATATTCGGCATTCCCTTCATCGCGGGCGGACTTCTGCTGGTCCTGAGCAGTACGCCACAGACCTTGATGGTGATAGGTGCTTTATGGATATTACATGCCCTGTATGACCTGACTCACGAATGGTTCTTCATAAATCCTGCGGCACCCGGTTGGTATCCAATGTTCTGTGCCAGCGTGGATTTTGTTATCGGCCTGTACGTCCTCCGCCTGGCCATCAAAGCAAAAAAAATAAGGACTTAGTTCAGTAGACGAACGATGGGCCAGAAGATCCATTGCAGATCAGCATTCCCAAAACTCTTGGAGAGGCGGCACCGAAATGTGTTCGGCACCACCTATAGAGCCTCATCCGAAACTTGCTAATGATACGTTTCCTGAAACTGTTCAGCTGGAGCTGGATGATGCCGGCATCGGATCATGCTGCACGAAAGGCAATGGTTGCACGGCATCAGCACCCTTCGCTGTCCCAGCACCTTTCAGGGCTTCCATCAGCTGTGCCGTTGCGCCGGCCAGGTTGCCATTGAGACTCGCCAACTGTTGGTTTATCGCACTCACACGTGACGTTTTTTCTTCAGCGGACAGGCGTTGATCAGCTTGTATCGCTTGCAGTTGCGCCTGCTGTTCCTGGATCTGCTTTTGCAATTCCTTTATACGCTCACGAATTTTCTCGATCTGTTTTGCTTCATTGGATGCCGAGTTACCCGATTTTTGAGCAGACGAAGATGCTTTAAGCCCTTCTACTGAAATAGTCACTGCTACCGAGTTTCGGTTGCTGCTGCCTCCTGTTTCAGCTGCGGAATCCACGGCACTGGACGCAGGCCGTGCTTCTGTCCTGACTTGCAATTCTCTGCTGGAGGGGATGAAGTTCTGATTGATGGTGACGCCACTCAGTGAGTCCATATTCTAATGTCCTGTGTTGAGCTGGAGGTAGGGTCGAGTGCAGAATTTCAGACTTTGGGTACGAAACAACGACTACGCAACCCAGAGCCACATCACTTATTTCGCTTCAAACTGGCAACCACGAAGTCGTGAATAAATCATCCATGAATAATGGCGAGGTCGCAATCAACTTACGAGTCACATTGCCAAATCGTCAGAGCCCGCACAGATTTATATTCCTCTCCCATCATCCGCACAAAACACCGCGCCATCTGATCCGATGAATTATTCGCCATCTGCGTATTAACAGCCCTCCATTAATATTATTTAAGTTTGTTTATCTTGCGCTCGACGCCCCTGCATGATCTGCCAGCAGTCGACGCGATGTTTCATTGGCCAACCCCGCAGCGGATTGACGTGCGGTAGCTATACACGTCGCTGATGATCGTTTCTGACTTTTGTCATTTTCATCCCGCTGCAAGCAGGCCAATAATGCAAACGATAATACATATCGTTAATTGCGAGTACGTGCACCATGCGACAGTTTTTCCTCTCCCTCGTCTTGTCTGCCAGCCTCGCGGCGGTGGCAGAGCCGGAGCCGGAGCGTGCCGTACTCAATCTGGCCGGCCCGCCCTCGGTGGTCAGCTTTCCGCTGTTCCGTCTGATTGAGCAGAACGCCCTGGCCGCCCAGGCACGCGAGGTGCGTTTTCAGCTCTGGCAGAACGGCGAGCAACTGCGAGCATTGCTGGTGGCTGGCCAGGTCGATTTCAGCGCCGCGCCGAGCACCGTGCCGGCCAATCTCTACAACCGAGGGCAAGCCGTGCGCCTGCTGACGGTATCGGCGTGGGGCGTGCATTGGCTGGTCAGCCGTGATCCGAACGTGCGCGACTTCAGTGACCTGCGCGGCAAGGAACTGGTGGTCCCGCTGCGCCATGACATGCCCGGCATCGTCGTCGATCGCCTGCTCGCGGCCCAGGGCTGGAAGGCCGGGCGCGAGGTGAAGATTCGCTCCGCGCGCGACTTCCCGTCAGCGGTCAACCAGTTGCTGTCCGGCCAGGCCGATCATGCCCTGCTGGTGGAACCGTCGGTGTCCGTGCTGCTGGAACGCAATGCGCGACAACCCGGCGCGGCACCCTTGTATCGCGTCAAGAGCCTGCAAGCACTGTGGGCGGACAGTTTCCCCGAGCAGGCGCAACTGCCCCAGGCCGGGCTGATGGCGTCCGGCGCCGTGGTCAGCGACAAGGCGCTGCTGGCCAGTGTTGCCCAGGCGTATCAGGATGCGAGCCAGTGGTGCCAACAGCAACAACGCGCCTGCGCCGAACTGGCGCACCGTTACCTGCCCCACCTGTCCATCGAGGCCCTGGAGCAGTCGATTGCCCATAGCCCGCTCGACCCGCGGCCAGCCAACCAGGTGCACGCGCAGTTGCAGGCGTTCTATCAATTACTGTTCAGCCAGGCCCCCGAACTGATCGGCGGACGGTTGCCCGACGCGGGGTTGTACGCGCCATGAGCCACACATCCAGACGCTGGGCGCTGCTCGGCACGGTGCTGCTGTTGGCTGGCTGGTGGTTGCTGGCATGGCGCTTCGGCGCATTGCTGGCCGCCACTCCCATGGTGGCGGTCGAACGCTTGTGGCAGCTCATGCAGGACAGCCAGTGGCGGGCCCAGTTAGGCATCAGCCTGCTGCGCATTCTGATCGGTATCGGCGGCGCCACCCTCCTCGGCTTCGGCCTGGGTCTGCTGGCCGGCCTCGATGGGCGGGTTCGCGGTTTGCTCGAGCCCCTGCGCTGGGTGCTGATGGCTACGCCACCCGTAGTGGTCGTGGTGCTGGCAATGATGTGGTTCGGCATGGGCAGCGCCATGGTGATTTTCATGACCACCGTGGTCCTGGCGCCAGGTGTGTACGTCAACACCGTACGCGGCATGGCGCTGCTCGACCCGCAATTGCTGGCGATGGCGCGGGTGTACCGCTTCGGTTTCGTCCTGCGCTTGCGTCATCTGTACATCCCGGCATTGGCCGGACCGTTGTGCGCGGCCCTGCTGATCGCCGGCGCCTCGGGCATTCGCATCGTGGTGATGGCCGAAGTGCTCGGCGCCCAGGAAGGCATCGGCTTTGCCCTGGCCAATGCCCAGAGCGCGTTCGACAGCGGCACCTTATACGCCTGGGTTCTGCTGGTCCTGCTGCTGGTGGCGCTGCTCGAATTCGCGCTGCTGCAACCCCTGCAACGGCGCCTGAGCGCATGGAATCGGGTGCCCCATGATTGAAGCCCGGGAAATCGCCGTCCGGTATGGGCAGACGACCGTGCTGCACAACCTGTCGCTGTGCCTCAAGCCGGGCGAACGCATTGGTCTGGTCGGCGCCAGTGGCAGCGGTAAAAGCACCTTGCTGCGCCTGGCCTGCGGCCTGCAAACGGTCGATCAGGGTACGTGGCACAACAGCTTCGAGCGCATCGCGATTGCCTTCCAGCAGCCGACCTTGCTGCCGTGGCGCAACGCCCTGGATAACCTGGTGATCCCGCTGCTCGCCCGTGGCCTGGAACCGGCGCAGGCGCAGCAGCAAGCACGGCAGTGGCTGGCCCGTGTCGGGTTGAGCGACAGCGCCACGCGCTGGCCGGCGCAGTTATCCGGTGGCATGGCGCAACGTCTGGGACTGGCGCGCGCGTTATCGGTCGAGCCTGATCTGTTGCTGCTCGATGAGCCCTTCAGCGCCCTTGATCCGACGCTGCGCCAGACCCTGGCCGAGCTTTGCCAGCAATGGCTGGCCGCCCGCGGCGCGGCATTGATATGTGTCAGCCACCACCCCCAGGAACTGGCGCCGCTGGTGCAGCGACGCCTGGTATTGATCGACGGCCAGGGACATTGGCAGGACGCCCACGGCCAGCCGTTGGAGGCGCTGCCACCCTGACCGGCAACACCCTCCAGACACCCCCAATCTGCTCGCTATCGAGAGAACAGCATGACCGATTACTTCCCCCGCGCGACGGCCATGGTCGCCGCGCTAGGCTTCGCTTTGCCCGTCGGTTACTCCCAGGCCGACGACAGCGTGGTCAATCTGCCCGTCATCGACATCACAGGCCGCGCACAACCCCGTGACGTGCTGGCCCCGAGCGCCGAACAGGAAATGGCCCGCCTGGCCACTGTGCCCGGCGGCACCAATTTCGCCCAGCCGAATCGCGAAACCCGGCTCGGCAGCCTGCGTGACGCCCTCGGCTACCAGCCGGGGATCGTCATCCAGGATTTCTCCGGCGGCATCGACCAGCCGCGATTCAACATCCGCGGCTCGGGCATCCAGAGCAACCCGATCAGCCGTGGCGTGCTGTTGCTGGAGGACGGCCTGCCGGTCAACGACGCCGACGGTTCATTCATCATCGGCTTGCTCGAGCCGCGCAACAGCGCGTGGGTCAGCGCCCTGCGCGGTGGCAATGCTCAGAACCCGGCCGCTTCGGCACTGGGTGGCGAAGTCAATTTCCGCACCCTCACCGGCCGCGATGAAAACGGTGCACTGCGCCTGGAAGGTGGCAGCTTCGGTCGCCTGGGCTGGCAAGCCGCACTGGGTGGCGCCCAGGACCAACTGGACGGCCGCATCAGCGTCACCGGTGACGACTACGACGGCTTCCGCCATCACTCGCAGTCGCAACGCCGAACGTTCAGTAGCAACGTCGGCCTGCGCACCGACAGCGGTTTCGAGAACCGCACCTACCTGTCCTGGGCCGACCTGGATTTCGACATTCCATTCGTGGTGCCCGGCAGCCGTATCGACAGCGATCCGGACCGCGTCATGGGCGATGGCAACACGCCGCAGGACCGCCAGTTGAACGTGTATGCCCGCGACCCCAGCCGCCATATCGAACGCTCACGCCTGGTCAACCGCAGCAGTTGGACCCAGGGCGAGCTGAACCACACACTCGGCGTCTACTACCAGACCACCAACGACGGTTTCAAAAACCTGTTGGTCGATACCCCGAGTAAAACCGATACCGTCGGTGCGCAATGGGCACTGGATGGCAGCGTCGGGGACCTCGACTACCGCTTCGCCACCGGCGTGGACCACAGCGATATCGACCGTTCGTTCTACGCCGTTTCGCCGGTCAATGGCTCGCGCCTGAGCCACTTTGGCGACTATGAGCTGCAAGCCCGCAACCTGTTTTCCAACCTCGAACTGACCTGGAACATCGACGCCGAGTGGTCGCTGCTGGCCGGCTTGCGCTACACCGACAGCCAGCGGGATGCCAAGGAAAAAAACACGGGCAATCGGCTGGACCAGGATTGGGACTGGCTGGCGCCCAAGATTGGCGTCAACTGGCGGCCCAACGAGCAAATCCGCTGGTACGCCACGCTCAGCACCCAACGGGAAGTGCCGACGTTCTGGGAAATCGTCACCAGCGAGGTCAATGCCGCCAACGCGAACACCACCAGCACCGACCTGCTCAAGTTGCGCGCGCAAAAAGCCCGCACCTTCGAGGTCGGTGTGCAAGGCAACGTGCATCCGCTATTGAACTGGGACATCACGGTCTACCGCTCGGAGATTGAAGACGAACTGATCGCCACCACCGATGCCTCGGGGGTTCGTACCGGCACTTACAACTACGCCGATCGCACGCGTCATCAGGGCGTGGAGCTGGGCCTGCATGGCAACGACGACCATTACAGCTACCGACTGGCCTGGACATACAGCGACTTCCGGTTCGTCGATGGCGATCTGGACGGCAATCGCATCGCCGGTGTGCCGCGCCACATGGTCAACGCCGAAGTGATGCGCAAGTTCGGCCGCTGGCAGGTGGGTGGCAACGTCTACTGGTTGCCCGATGGCTCCCCGGTGGACCACGTCAATACGCCGGGCCTGGAGCAAAACAGCTACGCCCTGTTCGGCCTCAAGGCGATTTATGAAATGGACGATCACTGGACCTTCAACCTGCAAGGCGACAACCTCGGCGACCGTCGCTACGCCAGCTCCTATGTCACCCGTTTGCAGGCCACCGCCGCGCAACCAACGTTCACCGCCGGTAACGGACGCAGCGTTGGCGCTGGCGTGTCGTATCGCTTCTGACCTGGAGTGCCCCATGACTCAATCAATGCTTCACGATGCTTCGGCGAGCTGGCAACGCCCGGCCGGGATGTCCCTGACCGAGTGGATGAACAGCCGCGTGGCCCTGCGTGACGAGCGTCATGCCGACTGGCAGACCTTCGCCCACCAGGCCCGCAAGCAGCCGGAATACGCCCGCGCGCAGATCCGTTATATCGCTGCGGGCAACCAGCCGGGCGCAGTCACGCCGGGCAATTTCGTCTTCCTCAACGTGGTCCTGCCGCCGGGCCACAGCAGCCCGTCGCATCGCCACGAAGACGCCGAGGAGGTGTTCTTCATTCTCCAGGGCCGGGTCAAGATCATCGTGCGCAGTGGCGAGGAAACGTTTGAACAGGTGCTCGGCCCTTGGGATTTGTTCTCCGTGCCGCCCGGTCTCTACCGCCAGGAAATCAATGTCGGCGCCCATGACGCCGTGATGTGCGTCGTGCTCGGCACCCACCAGCCCCTTCCCCCTGTCATGCAATCCAGCGAGGTATAACTCATGTCGCAACACACCGATTTCACGTTATACGGCGCCGGCAGTTCCACGGTCATGAAAGTGGCGTTGATGCTTGAGGAACTCGGCTTCGCTTACCGTTTCGAGCACGTCCATATCTTTCGTGGCGATCAGTTCAGCCCTGCGTTCCTTGAACTCAATCCCAACGGTCGCGTACCGGTGCTGATGGATCATTGTCATGGCAGAACCTTGTTCGAGTCCGGGGCGATCCTGATTTACCTGGCCGAGCAATCGGGTCGATTTCTGCCACCGACCGGTGATGCGCGCTACGAGGTACTGCAATGGCTGATGCTGGAAGTCAGCGGCCTGAGCCCGACCTTTGGCCAGCATCTGCACTTCACGCGTTTCGAACCACAGGCCAGTGATTACGCCCGCGAACGCTACACCAGCCAGGCGATCCGCCTGATGGATGTCTTTGAGCAACGCTTGCAGCAACGCGAATTCCTCTGCGCCGATCAATACAGCATTGCCGACATGGCCGCCTTTGCCTGGCTGGTACGTTTGGATGGCTTGCAGTTGCCCAGCGCTGGCCGACCCAACCTCGCCCGCTGGTGCGCCACCATTGCCGCGCGCCCGGCAGCGAGGCGCATGGAGCAACTGGCGCGCAATGTTCGCGAGGAAGCCGCGCAGCACCGCAGTCAGGCAAGCGCCGATGACCTGGATCACCTGTTCGGGCGCGGACAGTACCTGCGTAGTCGCTGATGGCTCGACCGGTCGCTGCAGATTTTTGCAGCGACCGGTTGACGATTAATAGATGACCAGTTAGTTTATTAAAACTCTCTCACCACTGGATGTCTCCGCCATGGCTCGCCCGGTCAACCTTGAAGTCAGAACCCGTTTGCTGTCGATTGGCCGCCAGGTGGTTCACGACCGTGGCTTCAACGGCTGTGGCGTCCAGGACATCACCGCCGCCGCCGAGATTCCCAAGGGCTCTTTCTACAACTACTTCGCCAGCAAGGAAGACTTCGCGGCCGAGATCCTCGAGGAATACTGGACCTCGATCGAAACCCGCCATGGGCCGATCTTCTACGACGCCCGGGTCAAGCCGCTGGAGCGCATCAGCCAATTCTTCCAGGCCTTGGTGCATGAGCACGGCGAGCATGAATTCAGTCTGGGCTGCCTGATCGGCAACCTGTCCCTGGAAATGTCCAATGGCAGCGAACAAACCCGCAAGCGTCTGGCCGACGTGCTGGCGCGCTGGGAAGGTTTGCTCGCCAGCTGCCTGCGTGAAGCGCAACAGCGCCGCGAACTGCCTGAAACCTGTAACGCCGAAGAGTTGGCGGCCATCATGGTAGAGGGCTGGGAAGGCGCAGTCATGCGCGGCAAGGTCCTGCGAAACGGTGCACCCCTGCAGCGTTTCGTATCGATGGTTTTGCCTCGGCTATGGGAGTGAGTTTTTTTGCTCACTTAGTAAGCCGACTGGTCATTTATATAAAGCAACATCCACGTCTCATCCACGCAAGAACCCAAGAGGTAAACCGTCATGAGCCATCTGTACGCCGACCCCGCTGAACCCGCACTGCCTGGCACTGGTTTCAAGCTCGACCTGAGCAAAGCCGCCCTGGTGGTCATCGACCCGCAGAACGACTTCCTCAGCCCTACCGGCGCCAGTTGGGCGGTGTTCGGTGACAGCATCGTCGAGAACAACACCGTCGAGAACCTTGAAAAGTTGTTCAAGGCTTTCAAGGCGCAGAAACTGCCCGTCGCCGTGTCGCCGCATTATTACTACCCGCACGACCATGACTGGCATTTCGGCGGACCGCTGGAAAAGGTCATGCACAGCATCTGCATGTTCGACCGCAAAGGACCAAACACCCTGGAAAATTTCGAAGGCTCCGGCGCGGATTTCCTAGAGGCTTACAAGCCTTACATCCTTGATGGCGAGACCATCATCGCCTCGCCGCACAAGGTCTACGGCCCGGAGACCAACGACCTGGCGCTGCAATTGCGCAAGAAAGGCGTGTCGCAGATCATCCTCGCCGGCATGGCTGCCAACCTGTGTGTGGAATCACACCTGCGTGAACTGCTCGAACAGGGTTTTGAGATTGTCGTGGTCCGCGACGCCACCGCCGGCCCACGCCTGCCGGATGGCGATGGCTACCTGTCGGCCATCATCAACTACCGCTTCCTGGCTCACGGGCTGTGGACCACCGAAGAGACCATCGCGAAACTGCAACCGGCTTGACCGTCCCCGAGCGGCCGGGCATCGCGCCCCGCCGCTCTTTCTCGAGAACACTCCGATGAAAATCCCCGCCCGTTATGAGCATTTCGTTTTCGGCGTCGTTCAATCCGGCCTGACGTGCGCGGTCGCGGCCGCCATCGCCACCACTCCCCATGCGTTCGACCTCGTCTTTGCCACCCGTTGGTTGAACGCGTGGGTGCTGTCGTGGGTGATGATGCTGCCGGTGGTGGTGCTGGCGGCGCCGGCGATTCGGCGGGTGGTGCGGCGGATGATTGGCTGAATGGCGTTACTTGCCTTCGTCAGCCTTTCCTTCCTGCATTTGCACGGAAGACTTGCTGCCGTCGGTGTTGTCCTTGGTGGTGTTGTTCGAACTGTCGAAGCAACCGTGCAGCGCGAACAGGCTGCATAGCAGCAGGGACATACGGATCGTGTTCATCATGATTTCCTCCACATTGGTCATTCATCTGTGTGGAAGGAAGACAGTGCGTTCAACACACCTGATGAGCGGTCCATGTCACTTATATTGCCTGACACGCCGCAATCGCGACGCTTCGACAAGCTCATTCCTACAGAGCGCCGGTGCGGCGATATCGGCCGGGGGATGTACCGTGAACGCGACGGAAGGCCACGCCAAATGCGGCGTCGGATAAATAGCCCAGCGAAGCGGCTACCGCCGAGACGCTCTCACTGCCCTGCTGCAAACGCGACGCGGCCACGCGCATGCGCCAGTGTGCGGCATATTCAACAGGCGCTTGCCCCACCTGCGCCTTGAACCTTGCGGCAAGGGTGTGGCGCAGTGGGCTGCCGATCCGGAGCTGGCTGAGCGTCTTTGGAAAGTCTCCCGGGAGTGGACGGCGATGGATCTGCGCTAACTGACGGCCAGACTGCTTATTCACTGCTGCTCATCCAGCACATTGACATCGGCCGTCGCCCGCCACCCAACGCGTCGCTCGGCCGCGCCCTTGCTGGCCGGCCTCACCCACCCTAATTACCCTCATGGCACGCCCTGTGCTCTCCCGGATGACGTGCCACGTGATCGCACCGACATCCCCCCAGGAGAACCCACATGTCTGCCCTTGAACCCACCGCCGATATCGACCTGCTCGCCTACATCGAACAGGCCCGCCTCGATGCCGTTCACGCCTTCGACACCCTGCGCAGCAATGGCACGTTGTCAGCGAGCCTGACGTTCCACATTTCCCAGCGAATCCCCGGTACCGACCGCTTGCTGGGCATCCGCTTCCCCGGCGGCCTGGCCCGCGATCAGGCGCCGAAAATCACCCTGAGCGCCTTCGCCGATCACCCGGATTCGTTGCTCAATGAACCCCGCTTGCAAGCCGACACCCTGATCCACGTGCACACCGCGTGGCTGTCGGCCTGGTCCCTGGCACACAAGCCGTTCCCGATTCTCTATGTCGCCGCGGCGCGGCACCTGCTCGCGCGCGAAATCCCCAACCACCTGGAGCGCACGCGCAGCGCGTTGTCGGTGATTCGCGAGCGCCTGGACAATCACCCGCAGCTGGCTCCCCCGCCGGCCCTGCTGGAATCCAACGGCGGTGCCAACTTCTGGGGCCAGGGAATCCTCAAGACCTCGGAGATCATCCTGTTCGTCGAAGAGGCCGCGCGGTATCAGGCCATTGCCGAACAATTGGGGGGTGCCCAGGTGTACACGCCCGGCGCGCTGGAACTGCAATGGCAACGCACCGGTTTGCTCGAACGCTCCAAAGCCTATAGCGGTTGAACCCTCCCACTGAAGACACGGGTGCTGCTCCAGCAGCACCCGCGCAGCAGGTGCGTGCAGACCAGCAGCCTGACAGCCCACGATCCGCCAACATCTCAACCAGGTTGATTTTTTATCCTTTAATTTCAATAAGATAGAATTAATTTCGACGTTCTCCATTTTCGGTACGGTTGTTGCGATAGCCCCTGCAAACGGGCTGCTACACAGACCCGATGTCCGCCTTGCGAGAGTCTTGAAACTCTCTTCCGAAGCCGTAATGGGGAGCACTATGTTCAAACGCACACGTATATCCATCGCCGTCGCTGTCAGCCTGGGGAGCCTCTGCATCAACAGCAGCTACGCCGATGAAAACCTTGACTCGAGCGCAGCCACCAACACCGGCTCGACACTGGAAAAAGTCACGGTCACCGCACAGAAGCGCGAAGAAACCGTGCAGGACGTGCCTTCGTCGATCTCGGTGCTCAGCGGTGACAAAATCCGCGAGGCCTCGCTCAATTCGGCCAACGAAATCACCCGCTACATTCCCAACGCCTCGGCCGGTACCGTCGATGGCCATGGCCGGCCGCGCTGGTGGATCCGTGGCCTGGGCACCGGTGACCAGGGCGCCAACACCGTGAGCCCGGTGGGCATCTACATGGATGACGTGTACATCTCCAACATCAGCGCCACCGGGTTCCCGCTGTTCGACCTGGACCGTGTCGAAGTGCTGCGCGGTCCGCAGGGCACCTTGTGGGGCAAGAACACCACGGGCGGCGCGATCAACTTCATCTCGAAAAAACCGACCTTCAAGGATGACGGCTACTACAAGCTCGACGTCGGCAACTATGCCAGCCGCGCCGTCGAAGGCGCGGTGGGCGGTGCACTGGTCGACGACAAGCTGGCGGCCCGCGTGGCGATCCGTCACCAGGCCAACGACGGCTACAACGAGAACAAGGCCAACGGCAACGACCGTGGCGCTCTGGAAGACGATGCGATCCGCCTGCAATTTCTCGCCGTGCTGTCGGACGACCTGGAGGCCAACGTCAACTTCCACAGCCGTCGCTACCATGACACCGGCAGCTCCAGTTCCGTCAACTACGGTATCGGGCCGAACGGCAACAACCAGTTCGGCTATCACGTGGACCCCAAGCAAGGCGATGTGTACTACAACGCCAAGAACACCGCGAACATCGAGCAGGACGGCGGCAATCTCAACCTGATCTGGCAGTTGGGCGACCTGCAACTGACCTCCATCACCGCCTTCGAATCGTTCGAGCGTGATGCCCTCAGCGACAGCGATAACACGCCACTGGAATTGCAACGCGGCTACGCCTACGCCAACAGCAAGCAGTTCTCCCAGGAACTGCGCCTGGCCTCACCCAGCACCGACCGGCTGAACTGGGTGGCGGGCCTGCACTACTTCAACGAAGACCTCGACGCCAAGAGCGCCAACGGCACGCTGACCAACACCTACGTCAACCGCAGCTACAACCGCGTGGCCTACGACCAGAAAACTGAAAGCTACGCGCTGTTCGGCAGCGTGACCTACAACTTCACCGATGACTTCAGCCTGACCGGTGGCCTGCGCTGGACCCGTGAACGCAAGTCCATCGACCTCAACCGCGTGGCCAACATTGGCCAGGCCAGTTTCGGCGGCGGCGATTGGTGGAAACCGGAAAACATCACCTCACCCCTGGGCATCACCGCTGTGCAGGACGAAAGCAACACCTGGAGCGACTGGACCTACGACCTGACCCCGCAATACAGGCTGTCGGATAACGCCCGGGTGTACTTCAAGTACTCCAAGGGCTTTCGTTCCGGCGGCTACAACGCCGGGGTGACCACGCAATCGACCGTCGCCACGGTGGACCCGGAATACCTCACCGCCTACGAACTGGGTCTGAAGTCCGAGTGGTTCGACGGCCGCCTGAACGCCAATGCCAGCCTGTTCTACTACGACTACGAAGACATCCAGTTGAACATCGTGTCGGCGATCAACAACCAGACCGTGTCGCGCCTGGCCAACGGCGCACAGGGCGAAGCCTATGGCGCCGAGTTCGAGCTGGAAGCCATCCCGCTGGAAAACCTGCACGTCAACTTCGGCCTGGGGCTGTTGCACACCGAGTTCACCGACTACACCTCGGGGCCCAACGATTATTCGGGCAACAAATTCGTGCGTGCACCGAACGTCTCGGCGGTGATCGGCGCCGACTACCGCATTCCATTGAATGTCGGAGGCGCTGTCGTCGTAGGCACCGACTGGGACACCCGTAGCCGCCAGTACTACTTCACCAACGACCAGAGCCAGAACATGCGCAGCGGTGGCTACACCCTGGGTAATGCGCGGGTCACCTATGAATTGCCAGGCGGCAAGACCGAGGTCACTGGATACGTGCACAACCTCACCGACAAGGAATATCGCAGCCACACCTTGCCCGGCGGCTTCCAGAGCGCCGGGGTGATGTTTGGCGACCCGCGCACCTTCGGCGTTTCGCTGACCAGCCGCTTCTGATCAACCGCGGTGGCAGGCCTTGCCCGCCACCGCCCCACAGGGCAGACCCCATGAAACTATTACGTCTACTTCCGTCCCGGCTGCTGCTCTCTGCGACCTTGACGCTGGGTCTCGTCGCCAGCCAGTCGGGCTTCGCCGCCGCGCCGCTGAAAACCGTGCGCATCGCCACCGTAGCCTACTCAAACGCCGGCAAGATCACCTTCAACGGCCCGACCTACCTGATGGACAAGGACCCCTGGCTCAAGGAACAGCTGGCCAAGCGCGGCATCGAGCTGCAATGGGTGCCGGCCGCCACCGCCTCGGTGGGCACCTTCGTCAACGAAGAGTTTGCCAACAAGCGCATCGACTTCGCCTTCTACGGCGACCTGCCGAGCATCATCCTCAACGCTTCCGGCGTGTCGACCAAACTGATCGCCGCCGGCGGCACCGGCAATAATGTGTACCTGGTGGTGCCGCCGGACTCCACTGCAAAGTCGATCGACGACCTCAAGGGCAAGCGCGTGGCCTTGCATCGCGGTCGGCCGTGGGAGCTGTCGTTTGCCAAGCTGTTGGAATCGCGCAAGCTCACCTTCGATGACTTTCGCATGTTCAACCTCAACCCGCAGGCCGGCGGTGCCGCGTTGAGCGCCGGGCGGATCGACGGCTTCTTCACCCTGAGCGACGCCTACCTGCTGGAAGACAAGCAAGTCGGCAAGATCATCTGGTCGAGCAAGCAGGCGCCGGCCGACTGGAAGATGCGTGCTGAACTGTTCGGCGCCAGCGATTTCGTCGCCGAGCAGCCGGAAGTCACGCAACTGGTGGTGGATGCCTATCTGAAGGCCCTGCAATGGGCGGCGCAGGAACAGCACAAGGCCGAATACATCGAGTTGCTCTCGCAGTCGGGCCAGCCACAGAGCATGTTGCTGCGCGAAGTGGACGGCGAGCCCTGGAAGGACCATTTCAGCCCGCTGATCGACACCACCCTGCGCCAGCACTACCAGGACGGCATCGCCTACAGCCTACAGGCCAAACTGATCCGCAAGGACGTCAAGGTCGATGACCTGCTCGACGACCGCTTTGTCGAACAGGGCCTGAAGAACCTCAACCTGCCGTCTGAATGGAAGTGAAAAACAAAGCCCCGCAACGGCGGGGCTGTTATTTCCTCACGCCAAACCCGTCATCCTGACGGGTATGGCCTGCTTGCTGAATCCTCAGGCGGCGTTTTCCAGCAGCTTCTTGCCCTGCTCCCACAGCCCGGTCATGTTCCATTGCTGCTCCAGCACACCCGGTCCGAACTCCTTCGAGCCGCCCAGACCTTCGGCCAGGCCCTGGAACCAGGCGCCCTCTTCGATCAGCAGGATCAACTTGGACACCGCAACGATGCCTGCCCCCCAGAACGTCGCACCGCCATTAGCCTCCAGGATCGCCGGCAGATGAGGATCGCGCGCCAGGTTATCGAGGATGAAATCTGGCTCTGCCTGGCGGCGATCCACGTAGATCGGCAACTCACGGGCCAGGGTCACCCGTTGGGACGCGGCGTAGCGGATCGGCAACACCCGGTGGGCACTGGCCCAACCACCCAGCCACGGTGTATGCACATGGATCACCAGGTTGATGTCCGCGCGCTCGGCGAAGATCTTCGCGTAACGTCGGCCGTTGCCACCGGCCTTGCTGCCGCTGAGCGGGGAGGAACCGGGAACGGACTCGTCCAGGTACAACACACCGTCATGGTCCGCGACCACAGCACGGATCTCTTCGTCATCTGCCCATGGGCCAGGCGCATGCAGGGCAATCACAAGACGGCTGTCGGGCACGCGCAGATAAGCCTGGAAGGTGTTGGTGGCGGTCAGGGTGCGGGTATTTTTCAGCACACGGTAGGCCTTGGCAAAATCGCGCTTTGCCTGGTCCAGGTAGGTCAGTTGTTCGGCAGTCAACACGTGGGTCATGGCACAACACTCCAGCAGATCGATTGAGAATGCCGAACCTCAGTCCAGGCATAACGAACGCTAGAGCACTTCCTGTGCCAGTCTGCGACTGCTCTCCAAGCAGTTGTTTTCAAAGGATTTTATCGAATCCTCAAGAACGCCTCGAGGTGATCGCCGCGATCTTGCTGCATCACCAGCACGACTTGCTGCTGCGCTGCTGCTCCACCAGCAACCTGTCTGCCTGCCACCGGTCAATACCGCGCAAAGCCGCGGCGCACGGTGCCCCGAACCCTTGGCACAGCCGTTGCAATCATGCTCTTACCGCGGCGTTCGTACCGACCGGCCCGAGTATTGCGATTCAGGAGTTTTGCATGAGTACCGAATTTTTCTGGCGCCTGCCCCTGGGCAGTGACGGGCATCACCTGGCCACCGACAAGAACACCCGAGGCGCAGCGATTCATCGCCCGGGCAACATCGCCCCTGGCCGCCTGCCCAACGGCGAGCCGGATGGTTTCACCTACATCGACTACATCGCCCAGGTGGCCAAGGCTGCCGAGCTCGCGGGTTTCGAAGGCGCTCTGCTGCCCACCGGTCCGGAGCCCTGGATCGCCGCGGCGGCGCTGGCGCGTGAGACCCGCCGGATCAAGTTCCTGATCGCGTTCCAGGCCACCTGGACCCTGCCCGCCTACGCCGCCCAGCAAGCGGCCATCCTGCAGAACCTCAGCCATGGCCGCCTCGACTGGAACATCATCACCGGCGGTAACCCCGCCGCCCAACGCGCCAACGGCGACTTTCTGAGCCACGACCTGCGCTACAAGCGCACCGGCGAGTTTCTCGACATCATCCAGGGCCTGTGGGAGAACGAGACGTTCTCCTACCAGGGCGACATTTACCAACTGGAAAACGGTTCGCTGCCACGGGGCCTGACCCACGAGCGCAAGCCGAGCGTGTACTTCTCCGGGTTCTCCGACCCGGCGCTGGACGTCGCCGCCCGTCACGCCGATGTCTACCTGAACTGGGCCGAGCCGGTGGACAAACTCAAGCCGCACATCGAGCGGGTGCGCGAACTGGCCGACAAGCAGGGGCGTGAAGTGCGCTTCGGCATTCGTATCGATCTGTTCGCCCGCGAGACCGAAGAAGCCGCCTGGTCGGAACTGCGCCGCCAGTACGAGCGCATCGACGCTAAAACCAGCGAGTTCATCAAGGGCTTCGCCAGCGGCTCGGATTCGGTCGGGGCAGCACGCCAGACGGCTTACCACCAGAACAGCGAACGCTTCGAAGACCTGATCATCGGTCCCAACCTCTGGGCCGGTTTCGGCAAGGCCAAGCCAGGCCCGACCATTGGCCTGGTCGGCAGCCACGAGAACGTCGCTGAACGCCTGGCCGAATACCGCGATGCCGGCTTCTCGACCTTCATCCTGGCCGGCAACCCGCACCTGGAAGAAGCCCTGCGCATCGGCCAGGAAGTGCTGCCGCTGGTGCATCAGCGTCCCGTCGTAGACGCAACTGCTGAGGCGAGCCCGCTGAAGATCGCCGGCTGACCCACCGAACAGCCCCCTCCACCCTGCCCCGCACACACTCCGGTGTCTGCGGGGTTTTCACGATCCAGGCATCAAGAAGTGAACCCATGATCGAGCACTACCCTTTGCTGCGCAGTCTGCTGATCTATCGAGAAATGCCGCGGCGCTTCGCCCTCACCGCCTTGCTGTTCATCGTCGTCAGCGCTGGGCTGGCCGTCCAGCAATGGCTGGTGGGGCATGCCATGAACGAGGTCAACAACGGCCAGGCCGTTGTTCGCCTGGAGGACGGCAGCCTCGATACAAGTCGCGCGTGGCTGTGGTTCTGGCTGTTGCTCGGCGTGGCGCTGGTGCGCGGCGTGGCCCAGTACACCAGCGGCGTGCTGTCGCTGATCCTCAGTCAGGCCCTGCTCACCCGCCTGCGCGAACGCATCCTGCAACAGGTGCAGACCCTGCCGCTGGGTTATCACTGGGAGCACGGCATGGGCGAGATGATCAGCCGCACCACCCGCGATGCCGACAAGCTGCGCGATGCGCTGATCAGTTTCTGGCGGCAACTGGTGGAAACCCCCTTGATCCTGTTGGCCACGGTCGGCCTGCTGGCCTGGTACAACGCCTGGCTGGGCTTGGTGCCACTGTTGTTGACCGGGCTGGGGCTGTGGATCTTCGTGCGCCAGACCGAGCGCCTGCTGGTCCTCGACCGCGAAGTCGGGGCAGCCTACGACCGGGTCAACCAGGACCTCAGCGAAGGCATCGGCGGCGTGCGGGTGATCAAGTCGTTCGCCCTGGAGGCTCAGCGAATCGAGCGCTTCAGCCAACAGGTCGGCTTTTTTGCCGAGCAGGCGCGCCTGGCCCTGGCGTTTGCCAGTTCACGCATCCCGCTGCCTCAGGTGATCGTCGCCCTGAGCCATGTGTGGATCTTCGTCTATGGCGCCCTGCTGGTACGCGACGGTCACCTGGGCATTGGCGAATGGGTGACCTCGCTGCTGATCGCGACCACTCTGGTGTTTCGTATCGAAGGCATCGGCCGAGTGATGCAGGTGTTCGCCGACGCGCGCTCGTCGGCCGAGCGGATCTGGCAACTGCTCGATGCGCCGCACACTATCCAGGGCGGCAGCCAAGCGTTGTCGCCCCAGCCACTGGGGCTGCGTTTCGAACAAGTCACGGTGCACGCCCCCGGCGGCGGTCGCAGCATCCTGCACAACTGCAGCTTCACCCTGGAGCCCGGCGAGATCGTCGCCCTGGTGGGGGCCACGGGCGCCGGCAAGAGTCTGCTGGCCAGCCTGCTGCCGCGCCTGACCGATGCGCAACAGGGCGCGGTGTCGCTCGGTTCCGGCCGTGACGGCTGGCAGGACGTGCGCACGCTCGAGCTGGACGAACTGCGCAAACGCGTCCATGTGGTCCCCCAGGAAAGCTTTCTGTTTTCCGACACCCTGGCCGCCAACCTGCGCCTGGCTGCCCCGCACGCCAGTGACGACGAGCTGCGTCAGGGCCTGAGCCTGGCCGCCGCCGACGACGTCCTGGAACGGTTGCCCCATGGTCTGGACACCGCGCTGGGCGATCGTGGCGTCACCCTGTCCGGCGGTCAGCGCCAACGCCTCAACCTCGCCCGTGCCCTCTTGGCACGTCCCGACATCCTCTGCCTGGATGACGCCACCAGTGCGCTGGACGCCCTCACTGAGCGCCGGGTGATCCACAACATTCGCGGCCTGCACCAACACCAGGGGCAGACCACCACGCTGCTGATCGTCTCCAGCAAACTGTCGACCATCCTGCTCGCCGATCGTGTGCTGGTGCTCGCCGACGGGCACATCACCGACAGCGGAACACACGGCGAACTGGTTCGGCGCAACGCCTTCTATCGTGATCTGCTGGGGATCGAACATGGCTAATCCAATGCCTGGCAAGGCGCTGAGCGACATCGAAATCGAAGAGGCCCTGGCCAAGAAAGGCCTGGACCGCAGCATGTTCAGCCGCCTGCTGCCGCTGCTCGGCCCGGTGCGTTCGCGCATCCTCGCGGTGATCGGGCTGGAATTGCTGCTGGTGCTCGCAGTGTTCCTGCGCCCGTGGTTCGTCCGCGAGCTACTTGATCGCGGGCTGGTCCGGCAAGGCGATACGTGGCTGCTCGACCTGGCGTTGGTCGGCGTGTTGGGGCTGGGCCTGGCGTCCACCTGGGCTGCACGGTTCCTGCTGGCCGGGCTTTCGCAGTACATCGCCGGCAGCGCTGCGATCCGCGTGCTCAACGACCTGCGGGTGCGCGTGTTCAGCCATGTGCAGGCGCTGAGCATCGGTTACTTCGACCGGACCAAGGCCGGGCGGATCATTTCCCGCGCCGACCGCGACGTCGACAGCCTCGAAGCGTTGCTGATCCAGGGCCCGCCGGAACTGCTGGGCGCCCTGCTGCGCTGCAGTGTCGCCTCGATCATGTTGTGGCTGATCTCGCCGCTGTTTTTTATTGGAGTGGCCGGCATCGTGCCGTTGTTGTTCATCGCCACCTGGAGCTTCAAGCGCATCTCGCAACGCACCTGGGCCAGGGTCGCGGAAAACCGCAGCCGCTTCACCGCGCACCTGGTGGAAACCGTGGCCGGGGCGCGCATGATCCAGCAATGCGTGCAGCAGCAATCCAACAGCCTGCGCTATCGCCGCCTGCTCGAAGACTTCAACGACGCTCTGATCGGCGGCAACCTGCGCTCCGGTTGGTTTGCACCGTTTACCGGGCTGCTCGCGGCTCTGGGCATGGCGGTGTTGCTGATACTCGGCGCCCATGGCCTGGCCAACCAGCAACTCACCGTCGGGCAAGTGGCCGAGAGCCTGTTCTACGTGATGCTGTTCCTCGGCCCCTTGCAGGAACTGTCTGATCTGTTCGAACGTTACGCCACCGGTTCAGCCTCGGCCCAGCGGATTTTCCTGTTGCTCGATACCCAGCCGGAAATCGTCGATAGCCGCACCCCCACTGCATTGGAAAAAGCCCGTGGCGCGGTGAACTTCGAGCACGTCACCTTCGCCTACCTGCCCGGCGCATCGGCGGTCATCAAGGATTTCAGCCTGCGCATTGCCGCCGGTGAAGTGTTGGCGCTTGTCGGCCCGTCCGGGCATGGCAAGAGCACGCTGGTGCAACTGCTCACGCGTTTCTACGAAGTGCAACATGGCGTGGTGACGCTCGACGGCATCGACATCCGCCATCTGACACAACAGCAATTACGCCGCAATGTCGGCGTTGTCCTTCAGGACAACGTGCTTTTCAGTGGCACGATCCTCGACAACCTGCGCCTGGCCCGTCCGGGGGCCAGCGACGCGCAACTGATCGAAGCCGCGCAGGCCCTGGGGGCCGATGAAGTGCTGGAGCGCCTGCCCCAGGCCTACCACACCGAAGTCGGCGCACTGGGCGCGCACTTGAGCCATGGCCAGCGGCAACTGGTGTGCCTGACCCGCGCGTTCCTCGCCGACCCCGCAGTGCTGGTGCTCGACGAGGCGACCTCGGCCGTCGACATCCATACCGAGCGGCGCATCCAGAAAGCCCTGTGGCGCCTCTGTGAAGGTCGTACGGCGATCATCATCGCCCATCGCCTGGCGACCATTCGCGACGCCGACCGTATAGGCGTGGTGCGCAATGGCGAGCTGATCGAACTGGGCAATCACACCGCGCTGCTCAGCCAGGGCGGGGCGTACGCCGCGCTGTATCGCACCTACGAACACAACGAGTACACGCCCGCCGCGCTGCAACCGACCAGCGCCTGAAGTGCTGCTGATCACCCACCGACCTTGCTGATCGATTGCTGCTACAGCAGCAATTGAGCCTCCCAGCCTTCACGCCCCTTCCGGCAAAGTCCCGCAAACCGCGGCTTTGCGCAACGTTCCAGGGCGTGGCATGGCCGTTGCAAAAGCCCTTGGCAACCGGTGATCAACCGCATCCGTGAAGACCTGCCGCAACCAATGGAGTAAGCACCATGTCGCAACCCCTCGATACACTCTGGTACACCCGCTGCCCGGTGCCAACCGGCCTGGGCATCGCCGTGCAAAAGGGCTGGCTGGAAGAAGCCCTTGAACAGCAAGGCACACGCATCCAGTCGCTGCGCGAGTCCAGCGAGCAAGCCGTGCGCGAATCGCACTTCGATCACACCCTGCAGAACTCGGTTCGCCACGGTGGCAACATCCCTGCCATCTGGGCCAAGGCCAGCGGCCGCGACACCCGAGTGATCGGCTTGTCCTGGGCTGACGAAGTCCAGTTGATCCTGACTCTGCCCGGCAGCGACATCAAGACGGTCAAGGACCTCAAGGGTCGCAAGTTCGGCCTGCCGCACTGGGTCAATGCGCAAATCGACTTCACCCGTGCGCAAGCCCTGCGCGGCCTGGAAAACGCCCTGAAGCTCGAAGGCCTGCAGGTCAAGGATGTTGAGTTGGTGGATTACATCCATGGCGGTACGTTCAGTGATGAGGCCACCCAGGTGGTCAATGGCGTAGCCAACTTTGGCGGGCGCCGCAACAGTGGGCAGAACGCCGAGCTGGTGGGCCTGTTGCGCGGTGAAGTCGACGCGATTTTCCTCAAGGGCGCACACGCCGCCCAACTGGCCCATCAGTTCGGCCTGCACACGGTGATCGACACCGGCTCGCACCCGGAACCGCTGATCCGTTCGAACAACGGCACCCCACGCACCCTCAGCGTCGACAGCCACCTGCTGGACCAGCATTACGACACCGCAGTGGCGATCCTTTCGTCGGTGGTGCGTGCCGAAGAGTGGGCCTGGACTCACCCGCAGGACACCCGGCGTTTCCTCGCCCACGAAACCAACAGCAGCGAATTCTGGGTCACCGCCGCCTATGGCGCGGACGCGCACCAGCGCCTGCGCACCAACCTTGATGAGCGTTCGATCAACGGCGTGCAGGACTTCACCGACTTCCTGCACCGCTGGAACTTCATTCCCGCGACCTTCTCGGTGGCCGACTGGATCGACCCGCGTCCACAGGAAACCCTGCGCAGCCTGGTCGCCACCCGTACCGGCTGAGCCGTTGTCCCGGGCGGGGGCGATGCTCCCCGCCCGTTTCGATTCTCCGCGCCCCCCCGTCTGGATTGCCTGCATGACAAAACCTCTCGATACACTCTGGTACACCCATAGCCCGGTCCCCACCGGGTTGGGTATTGCGGTCGAATCCGGCCGTCTTGCCGAAGCCTTTCGCCCCTACGGCACCAATATCCAGGGCTTGCGCGAGTCCTCCGACCGGGAAGTGCGCGAGGCGCATTTCGACCATCACCTGGACAATTCGGTACGCCACGGCGGCAATACCCCGGCGATCTGGGCCAAGGCCAGCGGCAAGAACACCCGTGTGCTCGGCCTGTCCTGGAGCGACGAAGTACAACTGATCCTCACCACCTCGGAAACCGGGATCAAGACCACCCGCGACCTGCGCAACCGCCGCTTCGGCATTCCCAAATGGGCCAACGTGCAAATCGACTTCGGCCGCGCCCAGGCCTTGCGCGCCCTGGAAAACGCCCTGCAACTGGAAGGCCTTACCCTCGCCGACGTCGAACTGGTGGACTATCCCTACGGCGGCACCCACAGTGACGAGCGCATCCAGCATGTGTTCGGCGCACAGATCGGCACGAAGAACCGGCGCCGCAACAACGAACTGATCGGGCTGTTGCGTGGCGACATCGACGCGGTCTTCGCCAAGGGCGCCCATGGCGTGCAACTGGCCGATGAGTTCGGCCTGCATGTGGTGGTCGATACCGGCTCTCACCCGGACCCGATGATTCGCAGCAACATCGGCACTCCGCGCACCCTCACCGTGGACCAGCACATGCTCGACGAGCATTTCGACGCCGCCGCGCTGATCGTCGAAACCGTGCTGCGCGCCGAACAGTGGGCCTGGAGTCACGCCGACGAAACCCGCCGCTTCCTCGCCCGGGAACTGAACACCAGCGAATACTTCGTCGCCGCCGCCTACGGCGAAGACGCCCACCGCCGACTGGTTACGCGCCTGGAGGAAAGATCGCTACTGGCCTTGCAGGACCTGACCCACTTCCTGCATCGACATCACTTCATCGACCACGCCTTCGATGTCCGCGACTGGGTCGATCCCCGTCCGCTGGAATCGGTGCTGGGCAAAACCAGGTTGGCAATCTGATGAACAGCCTGATCACTGCAACGCCGCCCCTGCTCCTTCGCCGGCCCTGGCTCAACCGCCTGAGCTGGTTCGTTTCACCGCTGCTGGTGTTGCTCGCCTGGACGCTGGTGGCCCAGTCGGGCCGTTATTCCGAGCAACTGTTGGTGCCGCCGGCTGTGGTCTGGGACACCTTCAAGGACTTGCTGCACAGCGGCGAGCTTGCCGAGCACATCCGTTTCAGCCTGTCGCGCCTGGGCTTGGGTTTCGCCTTGGGAGCCGGTGCAGGCTTGTTGTTCGGCATCGCCCTGGCTTTGTCGAAGACGGTCGAAATTTATTGCTCGCCGCTGTTTCATACCGTGCGCCAGATCCCCTCCATCGCCCTGATCCCCATGTTCATCCTGGCCTTCGGCGTGGAAGAGACCTTCAAGATCCTGATCGTCACCAAAGCCGTGTTCTTCCCGGTGGCACTGGCCACCAGCGAAGGGATCAAGGCAATCCCGCGCAATTACTTCGAGGTCGGGCGCATCTACCGCCTGCCGCTGCGCCACCTGATCGTCGACATCGCCTTCCCGGCGGCCGCACCGCCCATCCTGACCGGCATCCGCATCGGCCTGAGCCGGGCGTGGATGGTGCTGGTCGCCGCCGAGTTGCTGGCGGCCGACAGCGGCCTGGGGCAGATGATCGAGATGGCGCGACAGATGATGCGCATCGACATCGTGATGGTCGGTGTGGTCGTCATCGGGCTCATCGGCTTCACCCTCGACTACGGCTTTCGCCTGCTGGAAAAACGCCTGTTCCGTTGGAAGACCCGTTAGGAGATTGCCATGCCTGCCTTGATTCACCTGTTCCATCTTGGCCGTGGCCTGTTGCTGCCGCTGCTGCTGGTCGGCCTATGGGAATTGGCCTCGCGCCAGGGCGCCGCCCAGGCCTATGCGTTCGTGCCACTGGCCACCATCGGCCAAGGCCTGATGGAGCTGATCGACAGCGGCGCGTTGCTGATCAGCACGCTGGCCAGCCTGCAGCGTACCTGCATCGGCCTGTTGCTGGGGGTCACCCTGGGCGTTGCCGTGGGGGCGTCGATGGCCCTGTCGAGGGTGGTCGAGCGCGTGCTTGGGCCCCTGTACCACATCATGCGCCAGGTGCCGATCCTCGGACTGATCCCGCTGATCGCCCTGTGGTTCGGCAGTGGCGAGGGGGCGAAGGTGCTGATCGTCAGCCTCGCGGCGTTTTACCCGATGACGCTCAATACCTACGAAGGCTTCAGCCACATCGAACCGCGCTACCGCGAAGTCGGCCGGATCTTCGAGTTCGGGCCGTTGCAGCAACTGACGCACGTGCTATTGCCCAGCGCCCTGCCAGCCATCGCCAACGGCATCCTGCATGCCCTGGCGTTCGCCTGGGTGAGTTCGGTGGGCGTCGAGTTGTTTCTTTCCACCGGCAACGGCCTGGGCAACCTGATGATGAACGCCGAGGCCGGCTCACGCATGGAGGTCGTGGTGATCGGCGTGCTGTGCATTGGTCTGCTCGGCTACGCCATGAACCAATTGTTTTCGCGCCTGAGCCAGCACATGCTGCGCTGGCGCGACACTCGTTGAGGCTTAAGCAATCATGAACGCATTACTCAAGCAAAACTGGCTGGGGCAGACCGCGCATGTGCCGGGCTCCCTGGACATTCGCGGCCTGGGCAAGCAGTACGCCATCGAGGGCAAGCCCCTGACGGTGCTCCAGGACATCAACCTGTCCGTCAAGCCCGGCGAATTCGTCAGCATCGTCGGCGCCAGCGGCTGCGGGAAGTCCTCCCTGCTGCGCCTGATCGTCGGCCTGGAAGCGCAGTACAGCGGCGACATCCTGCTCGACGGCCAGCGCATCGATTCCACCAGCCTGGAACGCGGCATCGTGTTCCAGGACCACCGCCTGTTCCCGTGGAAAACCGTCGAGCAGAACATCGCCGTGGCGCTGAAGAACCATCCCCTGCCGAACCGGGAAAAGCAGCGCCTGGTAGCCGAACACATCCAGCTGGTCAATTTGCAGGGCTTTGAAAACGCCTACCCGCATCAGTTGTCCGGCGGCATGGCCCAGCGTGCGGCGATTGCCCGGGCGCTGATCAACACGCCGAAAATCCTCCTGCTCGACGAGCCCTTCGGCGCCCTCGATGCGCTGACCCGCGTGCACCTGCAACGCGAGCTGCAACGCATCTGGGTGCAGCAACGCAGCACCATGATCATGGTGACCCACGACGTCGAGGAAGCGCTGTACCTGGGCGACCGCGTGATCGTCATGGACGCGCGTCCCGGGCGTATCAAGCACGAAATCCAGGTCGACCTGCCCCACCCCCGCGAACGCCATTGCCCACGCTTGCACAAGCTCAAGGACGAGTTGCTGACGGAGCTGGTGGGCAGCGATCACGTCGAGGCGTTACCGGTGTAGTCGTCACCACACGCATGGCTGGCAGAGCGTATTCGAGAGCGGGTTTGAGCCGCTACGGCGGCACTCGCCCCGGGTTTTGTGGACCCTTTCCGCTCGATTTTTCGTATTCCAAATACACATAAGCAAAGACGAATTAAGAATTTTTTTATCTATATGAATATCGTGCATGATCCTCAGGCGGTCTCAGCTACAGGAATAGCACCATGGCACTGATTACACATCCCAACGCCCGCGAGTTGACCAAATCGGTGCGGGCCACCGTACTGGTGTTCAAGGACCCACGCTCGCTGGAACTGCTCAATCGCATCGAGCGCCTGGCACCCAGTGACGCCAATGCGCTGATCATGGGTGAAACCGGCACCGGCAAAGAGTTGGTGGCGCGGCACATTCACAACTTGAGCCATCGGCGTAACGAGCCCTTTGTCGCCGTCAACTGCGGCGCGTTCGCCGAGACCCTGGTGGAAAGCGAATTGTTCGGCCACGAGAAAGGCGCCTTCACCGGCGCCACCACCAGCAAGGCCGGTTGGTTCGAAGCGGCCAAGGGCGGTACGTTGTTTCTCGATGAGATCGGCGACTTGCCGTTGAACATGCAGGTCAAGTTGCTGCGCGTGTTGCAGGAGCGCGAAGTGGTGCGCCTGGGTTCGCGTACGCCGATCCCGATCAACGTGCGCCTGGTGTCTGCGACCAACGTCAACCTGGCCGATGCGGTGGTGGCCGGCAACTTTCGCGAAGATCTATTCTACCGGCTGCACGTGGCGACGATCCGCTTGCCGGCACTGCGCGAGCGGCCGGGCGACATCCTGCCGCTCGCGGAATTTTTCCTCGAGGAACATTGCCAGCGCCTGGGCTACAACCGCGCCACCCTGAGCCCGGAATGCGAACGCAAGCTGCTCGACCACAGTTGGCCGGGCAACATCCGCGAGCTGGAGAACTCCATCCATCACGCCTTGCTGGTGTGCCTGAACAAGCGCGTGCAACCCGAAGATCTGCACCTGGTGGACATGCGCAACCACGGCGCCCGCCCGCCTGGCTCGTCATTGGCTTCGGGGCCTTCCCAGTCGCCGGCGAGCCTGGAAGAAGCGTTGGCCAAACTGTTCGAACAGAACCTGCCCAACCTTTACGAGCAGATCGAAGAGACGGTATTTCGCGAGGCTTATCGGTTCTGCCATGGCAACCAGTTGCAGACCGGGCGGATCCTGGGCATCAGCCGCAACATCGTCCGCGCCCGGCTGGAAAAGATCGGCGTACTCGCGCAATCACCACGCAGCGCCAGCCTGCTCGCCGCCAAACATTGAACACCCGCCTGCTGCTACAGCAGCAGGCGGGCAGCAACGCTGCTGCCTCAATCGCAGCGAACCTCCGAGTGATGAACACCACCGAGGCCCCCTGCCCCAACGCCCACGCCACTTGGCCGCGTTTGGAGTGGCTGGGCACAGTAATTGCTCTTTTGCTTTCAACAGCTTTTTTCTTAACTGGAGTCAGTAATGGGCAACGTCCAAACCACTGCCGCGATGCCGGAGGCGCTTTGGCGCCAGGCCCCGGTCGGCGAGCTGGTCGACCTCGGCCGGGCGCCTCGGGTGCCGCTGCATCAACTGCGTTTGCAACGTGCGCCCAAGGGCGTGCTGAGCCGTCGCGAAGGCTTGCTGCTGGGTACGCTCGCCCTGCTGGCGCACGGCGCGGTGATCTACTGGATCAGCCAGCAGCCGACGACGGTCCTGCCTGTGGTGCCGCCGCAAATCCCGCCGATGACCATCGAATTTTCACAACCGGCTCCCCCGGTTGTCGAACAGCCACCACCGCCACCACCCCCACCACCGCCGGTGGTCGAACCGCCGCCTCCGGTGGTCGACGAGCTGGCCGCGAAACCCGCGCCCAAGCCCATTCCCAAACCCAAACCGGTGGTCAAGCCCGCGCCCAAGCCTGCGCCAAAAGCCGTCGAGCAACCCCCGGCACCACCGCAGCCGCCAACGCCAGTGGCCGCCCCGCCGGCCCCACCGGCACCGGCCCCGGTGACGCCGGCTTCAGCCAACGCCGCGTACTTGAAGAACCCCGCGCCGGAGTACCCATCGCTGGCCCAGCGTCGGGGTTGGGAAGGTACCGTCCTGCTGCGCGTGCAGGTACTGCCGAGCGGCAAGCCGGGGAGATCCAGATCCAGAAAAGCAGCGGTCGCCAGCCACTCGACGACGCGGCGTTGAACGCTGTCAAGCGCTGGAGTTTCGTGCCGGCCAAACAGGGCGATGTCGCCCAGGTCGGCTGGGTCAGCGTGCCCATCGATTTCAAAATCAATTAACGATTTGAGGGGCGTGCGCATCGCGCTCCACACAGAGGGAAACCATCATGACACTCCTAGCCTCTCCACTTGAATCCATCGAAAGTGCCGTCATCTGGCTGCTGGTGGTTTTTTCCGTCGCGACCTGGGGCCTGGCCCTGCTCAAGGGCGTGCAGTTCGGTCGTCTGAAAGCCCAGGACCGGCGCTTTCACAAACAGTTCTGGGCCGCACCGACCCTGGACTCGGCCGCCGCCCTGGCCGAGACCCAGCCCGGCGCCGCGGCGCGGGTGGCCCAGGCCGGTTATGCGGCGATCCAGGTTGGCGAAGCACCGCACGCGGCTGACCTGAGCCAGGCAATCAATCATCAGGACCGCCTTGAGCGCGCCCTGCGCCAGCAGATCGTGCGCGAACGCCGCTCGCTGGAAACCGGCCTGGCGGTGGTGGCGAGCATCGGCAGTACGTCGCCGTTCATTGGTTTGTTCGGCACCGTGTGGGGCATCATGGAAGCCCTCAAGGGCATCAGCGCCGCCGGCTCCGCCAGCCTGGAAACCGTGGCCGGGCCCATCGGCGCGGCACTGGTCGCGACCGGCGTCGGTATTGCCGTCGCCGTGCCGGCGGTGCTGGTCTACAACTACTTCTTGCGTCGCCTGAAGCTGACCGCCGCGGACCTCGACGATTTCGCCCACGACTTCTACAGCCTGGCGCAGAAGAGCGCGTTCCGCGTGCTCGTGAACCCGGGCACGCGCAAAGTGGCAGTGCCAGGCAACACGCACAAAGTGCAGGAGGCGTCCTGATATGGCCTTCTCCACCCAAGACAGCGATGAGGTGCTGAGCGAGATCAACGTCACGCCGCTGGTGGACGTGATGCTGGTGCTGCTGGTCGTGTTCATCGTCACCGCGCCACTTCTGACCAACGCCATCCCGATCAACCTGCCCAAGACCGAAGCCGTGGCACCGGTCGAACAAAAGGACCCGCTGGTGGTAAGCATCGACGCCGCCGGCAAGCTGTTCATCAACAAGGACGAGATCCAGCCCGACCTGCTGGAATTCAACCTGCAGGCCGCCAAGGCCAAGGACCCGGAGGTGCGCGTGCAACTGCAAGCCGATGATGGGGTGAATTACGGCGAAGTGGCACGAGCGATGGCCTCGATCGAACGGGCCGGCATCACCAAGCTCTCAGTGATTACCGCGCGCTAAGCCACATGCTTTTTTCCAGGCCGTCCCCTGCATGGAGACGGCTTTTTTTTGCTCTGATACCACCCCCTGTAGGAGCGAGCTTGCTCGCGTTGGTCGCTAACGATAACGCGGCAAACCTGACACCCCGCGGTGTCTGGGCCTCCATCGCGAGCATGCTCGCTCCTACAGTAGGCATCGGCCCTCGCAACATGTGTGAACACCCCAAAACCCTGTAGGAGCGAGCTTGCTCGCGATGGTCGTCAACGATGACACGGCAAGCCTGACACCCCGCGTTGACTGGGCCTCCATCGCGAGCATGCTCGCTCCTACAATAGACATCGGCCTGTCGCAACATGTGTGAACACCCCAAAACCCTGTAGGAGCGAGCTTGCTCGCGATGGTCGTCAACGATGACACGGCAAGCCTGACACCCCGCTTTGACTGGGCCTCCATCGCGAGCATGCTCGCTCCTACAGTAGGCATCGGCCTGTCGCAGCATGTGTGAACACCCCAAAACCCTGTAGGAGCGAGCTTGCTCGCGATGGTCGTCAACGATGACACGTGAAGCCAGACACCCCGCGGCTTCTGGACATCCCACGCGAACAAGTGTTCGTGCCATGCTGCTCCAGCAGCACCCCGTCCGCAACACCTGCTCGACGCCCAGCACCCTGCCCATAAAAACAAACTTATCTATCTGTTTTTATTGATATTTTTCTGATGGCACATCGCTTGCTATGTCCCCTTCCAAAGCTTTCAAACCGGGGAAATAGACGTATGCAATATCTCAGTGGATTCAAACGCACGGGCCTGGCCATTTCGGTGTCCGGGACCTTGTTCATGTCGGCGTATACCGCCGCGCAAACCCTCGACACCGTGGTCGTGCAGGGCCAGAGCGAAACCAGCGACACCTTCGTCGGCGATGCGGTCAAGGAGAAAGCACCAGAGTCGAGGGCGACGCTGAGCAAAAGCCAGCTGGAGAAATTCGTCGGCCTGGACAGCGCCGTCACGGGCGCACTCAAGTACCTGCCGGGCGTGCACTCAAGCGGTGGCGATTCCAGCGGCATAACCGAAGGCTCGTTGAACATCCGCGGGTTTTCGCAGGACCAGTTGGGCTTCACTCGCGATGGCATCCCGCTCAACGACCCGCAGTTCCTTACGCCACACGCCGACTTCCTGGGCGATCCGGAAAACTACGAGTCGGTGTCGGTACTCTACGGCTCTGCCTCGATAAACGCCCCGACCCTGACCGCCAGCGGCGGCAGTGTCGAGATCAAATCCGTTGCCCCGACCAAGGAAGCCGGTGTGCTGTACAAGCAGAACGTGGGCAGCAACAACCTGTATCGCTCGTTCGTGCGGGTCAACACCGGCGAGTACGAAGGTTTTTCCGCCTGGCTGTCGGCGTCGCGTACCACGGGCGACCTGTGGGACGACTCGGACGGTGAACTGTCGTCCAATCGCTTCGAGGGCAACCTGCAATACAAGTGGGGCGACGGCAACCAGATCAATGCGCTGTTCTCCAGCTTCCTGATGCGCACCAACAGCTACCTGTCGCCGACACTGGCGCAGTACCGGGCCAACGATTACGACCATGGCTACCCCCGTAACGTCTACCCCACCGAGGGTGGCACCAATGGCGTGGCCGACATCACCATTCCCGGCACCAGCGCCGCCAACTCGCGGGCCGATTTCAAGATCCAGACCTACGGACTCAACGGCCTGTTCAACCTGTCCGATAACGTGCAGTTGAAGGTCAACCCGTATTACGTGCGCGTCACCGACGGTACGGCGTCCATCGCTACGGCTGCGGTGAACGAGCGCACCCTGGACACCGACGTCAACCATGACGGCGACGCCCTCGATCCGGTGGTGCCAGCGTCCCTGCAACTGTTCCCGACCCAGTACCGCGTCGGTTCGAGCAACAGTCTGGACCTGACCCTGGCCGACAACAATGTGTTGCAACTGGGGCTGTGGACCGACTACACCCACGCGCGCAACCAGTTCATCTTCACGCCGATCAAGAACAACGGCAAACCGGCCAGCATCGACGGCAGCGACCCGATCCGCGACAGTCGCGGCAACGTCGTCTACAACACTAACCAGGCGAACCAGATCACCACGCAGAAGCTTTGGGTGCAGGACATCTGGAACATCAACAGCGCGCTGGTCCTGACCACTGGCCTCGCCTGGCAGCACACCGAACTCAAGGGCGCCGACCGCCTCAGCGGCTACAAGAACACCGCGGACTACAACCGCTTCCTGCCCAGCCTGAGCCTGAGCTACCAGCTCGATGCGCAGAACCAGCTCTACTACAACACCACCTCGAACATGCGCGTGCCGGCCATTGCCTCGGTCTACGGACGGATCAACAGCGATGAAAAACAGAAGCCCGAGCTGACCTGGAACCAGGAGATCGGCTGGCGCTACAGCACCGACACGACGCTGATCAGCGCAGCAGTGTTCTACGACAAGTTCAAGGACCGCCAGGCCGCCTATTCGCCAGTGACCGGCGTGACCGAGTACTTCAATGCCGGCAACGTCACCACCAAGGGCCTGGAGCTCGCTATCAACGGCAAGCTGCCGGCCAACTTCAACTACTTCGGCTCCTTCACCTGGCTCAGTTCCACCCAGGACTCGGACTACAGCGCCGGCGGCCTCACCGCCGACACCCAGGGCAACCAACTGTTCGACGCGCCCCATCGCCTGGTCAGCGCCGGTATCGGTTATGACAACGAAGCGTTCTACGCCAACTTCCTCGGCCGCTACACCGGCAGCTTCTACGGCGACCTGGCGAACACCCAGAAAATTGGTGGCTACACCATTTTCGACGTGAACCTGGGCTACCGCTTCAAGGATCTGGTCAGTGGCCTCAAGGAAACCACTATCAGCCTCAACGCCAACAACATCTTCGACAAGCAGTACCTGTCCGGCGTGAAGTCCGGAACCATCAATGCCGACCCGGGCAACCCCAACTTCTTCGGTGCGCCGCAGTACTACAAAGGCCAGCCGCGTTCGCTGGTCGCCTCGCTGAGTGTCGGTTTCTAGGCCGCCCCCTTGATCATTGAAAGGGACGGTCCGCGACCATCCCGAGGAGCACATATGAGTCACCCACACTACGACTACATCATCGTCGGCGGTGGCAGCGCCGGCAGCGTCATCGCCAATCGCCTGTCCGCGCGGGCCGACAAGCGCGTGCTGTTGATCGAGGCCGGCGCCGACACACCGGAACACGGCACGCCCACCGAAATCCTCGACGGCCTGCAACCCTGGCTGCCGCGCCTGGCGGGCGAGCGCTTCTTCTGGCCGGGCCTGACCATTCTGCGCGCCAGCGAACACCCGGATATCCCGCGCGAGGCACAATGGTATGAACAGGGGCGCATCCTCGGCGGCGGTTCGAGCGTCAACATGATGGTCGCCAATCGCGGCCTGCCCCGCGACTACGACGAGTGGGCCGCGCGAGGCGCCGACGGCTGGGACTGGCAAGGGGTGCTGCCGTACTTTCGCAAGCTGGAGCGTGACCTCGACTTCGGCCAAAGCGACCCAGAGCAGCACGGACATGACGGCCCGCTGCCGATTGCCCGCGTCGACTCGCGGCGCTGGGGCCCTTTTACCCGCGCATCTGCACACGCCTTGCAGTCAGTGGGCCTGAACAACATCGTCGATCAGAACGGCCGGTTCGAAGACGGCTACTTCGCTCCCACCGTGGCCATCGAGCACGATCAACGGGTGTCGAGCGCCCGGGCTTATCTCGGCAGCGCGGTGCGCGCCCGCAGCAACCTGAACCTGTGGACCGACACCCCGGCCCGCCAACTGATCCTGCACGGCAACCGGGTGACCGGCGTGCAGGTGCTGCGCGACGGCCAGTTGCTCGACGTGCCAGGCACCGAAGTCATCCTCACGGCCGGTGCGCTGCAAACACCGGCGTTGCTGTTGCATGCCGGGATCGGTCCGGCAGCGCCATTGCGCGATCTCGGTATCGAAGTGGTCGCCGACCGCCCGGGGGTCGGGCAAAACCTGTGGGATCACAGCTCGATCGGCCTTACCGCCACCCTGCACGATCCACTGGCGCCCATCGATGAACCGGGCGCCGCGCACCTGTTGGCCGCACGTGTATCGTCCGGGGTCGATGCCCGCGTACCCGCTGACTTGTACCTGGGCATCGCCCCGAATGCCGCGCTCGGCACCGTCGGTGCGGTGCTGTGGGTGAACAAACCGAGCTCCACCGGCCATCTGCGCTTGCGCAGCAGCGACCCGACGCAATACCCGGCAGTGGAATTCAACCTGCTGTCTGACCGGCGTGACCTGGATCGCCTGCGCGAAGGCTTGCGCGTGCTCGCCCAGGTATTCGCCGACCCGGCGGTGACGGCTTTCAGTGGCCCACCGCGCCTCTGCCGGTTCGCCCAGGCTGCGACCGACGGGCCGTTACTGTCTGAACTGCTGGCCAACGACGCCGCCCTTGAACGCTACCTGCGCACCCATGTCGGTGGGGTCTGGCATGCCAGCGGCACCTGCCGGATCGGCCGAGCCGACGACCCGCTGGCGGTGGTCGATGCACAAGGCCGGGTGTATGGCGTGCACGGCCTGCGCGTGGCCGACGCCTCGGTGATGCCAAGCATTCCCACCGCCAATACCAACCTGCCCACCGTGATGATCGCCGAGAAAATCGCCGACGCCATTCTGGCCGACGCTTGAGGACTGACCCATGACCCACTATGCCCTGTTGATCGATGGACAATTGCACACCGGCGAGCAGCTCGATGAGGTATTCGACCCCGCCACCGAACAACGGGTCGGCCACGCCGCACGCGCCAGCGCAGCCCAGGTTGAGGTTGCCGTGGAGGCAGCACAACGGGCGTTTGCCGGGTGGGCCGCCGACTCGCAGGCTCGCCGTCAGGCGCTGGCCCTGGCAGCCGGGGTGCTGCGTGAAAACAGCCAGCAGATCGCCGAGCTGATCAGCCGCGAACAAGGCCGGCCGCTGCGCTTCACCCTCGGCGAAGTGGCCGGTGCGGCGGCCACCTTCGATCACTACGCCAACTTTGAAGCCCCCGGCACTCAGGTACTACGCGATGACGACCAACGCCTGGTGCGCCTTGAACGTCGCCCCCTGGGTGTAGTGGCGGCCATCACGCCCTGGAACGTGCCAATCATCCTGTTGGTGCTCAAGCTCGCCCCGGCCCTGCACGCCGGCAACACCGTGGTGGCCAAGCCGTCGGAGCACACACCGTTGTCCACGCTGCTGCTGGGCCAATTGCTCAAGGACGTATTCCCCGCCGGCGTGCTGAACATCGTTGCCGGTGACGGCGCGGTCGGTGAGCGCTTGAGCCGGCATCCCAAGGTTCGCCACATCACCTTCACCGGCAGCGTTGCGACCGGCAAGCACCTGTACGCCAGCGCCGCCGATGACCTCAAGCGTCTGACCCTGGAACTGGGCGGCAATGATGCGGCCCTGGTACTGGCCGATGCCGACATCCCGGCCATTGCCGAGCCGCTGTTCTGGGGCGCGTTCTGGAACAGCGGGCAGGTATGCTTTGCAATCAAGCGCCTGTACGTGCACCGCAGCCTGTTCGAGCCGCTGATCGCCGCGCTGGTCGAGCGCGCGGAGAACACCCGACTTGGCAGCGGCCTGGACCCCGACACTGAACTCGGCCCCTTGACCAATCGCCAGCAACTGGAACGCGTCAAGGCCTTGGTAGCCGACGCCCGCGCGCACGGCGCGGTGATTCACAGCGGCGGCAGCCAGCCGGATCGCCCCGGGCACTTCTTTGCCCCGACCATCGTCAGCGGTGTCGGGGCCGGTGTGGCGCTGGTCGATGAAGAACAGTTCGGCCCGGTGCTGCCGGTGATTGCCTTCGACGATGTCGAGGAAGCCATCGCCCTGGCGAATGCCAGCCCGTTTGGCCTCGGTGCCTCAGTCTGGACCCGGGACGAATCCCTGGGCGCCGCCATCGCCCGGCGCCTCGACGTCGGGCTCGCCTGGGTCAACCTGCATCTGGATATACACCCCGGCGCACCGAAGGGCGGCTACAAGTGGAGCGGCCTGGGCTACGAAGGCGGGTTGCGCGGCTATGACGCCTTCAGCGACCTGCAAGTGATCAATATTGCCCGGCGCTGAGCCCGGCCACTGCCCTTTATCCATTGTTGAAGGAGTTCCCATGCGTGCCGGAAGCTGGCCCTCGATTATCCTCACCCTCGCCTTCGCCGTGATCATTGCGGCGTGCCACGGCAAGACCATCCTGTTGATCGCCGACATCGCCAAGGCGTACTCGGTCAGCCCCTCCCACGCCAGTTGGGTGGTCTCGGCGGTGGCCATCGTCGCCGCCCTCGCCTCGCCCATCGTCAATTGGGGCGTGGCGCGCGTGGGGGAACGCCGCGCGATCATCGCCGGACTGCTGCTCGCCGCCGCGTGCAGCTACGCCGCCAGCCGTAGCGAAGACTTTTCGCTGTTGCTGGCGCTGCGCGTGATCGAGGGCGCCGGCTACATCAGTGTGGTACTGGCGGCGCTGGCGCTGCTGATCCACACCACGGCGGGCAAGCGTCGCACCAGCGCCCTGGCGTTCTGGTCGGTGGCCTCGCCGCTGGGCGGTGCCATCGCGATCTTTGCCGTGTCGCCGTACATCGGTGGCGATCAGCAACAATGGCGCATCGCGTTCAGCGGACACGCCGTGGTGCTGCTCCTGCTGTTACTGGCCACGCCGCTGTTGCCGTCGATCAACCTGGCCAACCGCGCCGAGCGCAAACCGCTGGCCCAGGTGTTCCGGATCTACGCCGACCCGTCGGTATTGCGCCTGGCGCTCGCCGTCGGCGCGCCCCTGACCGTGGCGCTGGGCTTGATCACCATCACCCCGACCTACCTGATCAGCGTGCTGAACGTGGCACCGGCAACCATCGGGGTGATTTCCACGGTGGGCATCCTGTCGAGCGTGGTGGCCGGGTTGTTCGCCGGCTTCATTCTCAACCTGCGCCTGATTGGCCCCTTGAGCGTGATCGCCAGCGCCGTGATCGGGGTTACCCTAGAGGTGCTGGTGTTCGTGCCGGGCGTCAGCGCCGAATGGGCGATTGCCGCAAAAGTGGTGCAGGGTTTCTTCACCAGTTTCGTGGTGGCCTGGGTGTTCACAAGCATTCCGAAAATGAGCCGCAACGGCGATGTGATGGGCGCCGGCGGGATTGCCGAACAGGCGCTGTACCTGTCGATGTTCCTCGGCCCGGTGCTGCTCTACCCGCTGTTCACCCTGCCTTCGCGCCTGCCGTTTTTTTTGGCGTTGATCGTGGCGAATTTGTTGCCGCTGTTTTTGTTGCCATTGGGACTCAAGCGCGGCGACAGCGCTCCTTCGGCCAGGCAATCCATCGCCAGCAAGGACTTTGCCTGAAACCCGGCAAGTGCCCTTGACGAAAAAAAACCGCAGCACCCTCACTGCGGTTTTTCATGGCCTTGCATCAACCGACGCCGACCGCGGCACCTGCCATGGCATTGGACTAGCCCGGTGACCAGCGCCGATGGAGGCTGCGCGCCACCGCATCGAGGGCAAATCCCAGCATGCCGATCAGCAGGACCGTCGCCATCAGTTCCGAGTAAGCCAGGCGGTCACGGGTATCCAGTATGAAGTACCCCAGGCCCGCACTGACACCGAGCATTTCGCACGGCACCAGCACGATCCACAGAATGCCGATGGCCAGGCGCACCCCGGTCAGTACATGGCCAAGCACGCCGGGCAGGATCACCTTGCGCAGGGTTTCCCAGCGCGTCGCACTGAGGCTGCGGCTCAGTTGCAGCCAGCGCGGGTCGAGCTGACGCACCCCCGCAGCGGTGTTGAGCAGGATCGGCCAGACGGCGGCGAAGGTCAGCAGGAAGTAGATCGGCTGGTCCCCCACGCCCATCAACATCACCACCACCGGCATCCACGACAGCGGCGAGATCATCCGCAGGAACTGGAAGGCCGGGGTGGTCGCCGCCTCGAGGTGTCGGTAGCTGCCGATCATCAGGCCCAGCGGCACACCGATCAGCAACGCCAGCAACATCCCGACCAGAATACGCTTGAGGCTGACCAGCACGTGCTCGTACAACTCACCCCGCCCCAACAACTCCACCAAGCTGGCCAGTGTCGCCTCGGGAGCGAATCGTGCCGCCAGGCCATCAGCGCTACCGAACAGGCGCACGCACAGCCACCACAGGAGCAGCAGGCACAACAGCCCCGCTGCCCCCAACAACCAGGATGAAAAATGCCTGGCCATCAGACGCCAAACTCTTCGCTGCGCTCGAAACTGTCCGCCAGGCCGAACGCCTTCAAACCACCGACGGCGGCAATGGCGTTGCGCACAAAGCGGTCGTCCACCAGGTCGCGGGCAGTGGTCTGCGGATCAAGGCTGGCGAGAAAGCCTTTGTCGCCTTCGATCAACGTGTCCTTGAGGCGCCTGACCAGTTCTTCGGTGTAACTGGGAAACGGATACGGCTGGAAGTCGATGCGCTGCTCATCCCAATGGCTGTGCTGGATTGCCCCACTGGCCAGGTACTGCTCGCGATCACCGGCTGCGGGCGCCAGCACCCGCTGCAACACTGGCTGGGCGTGCGGCGTGTAGCGATTGTCGCCGTCCCTGGACAACAGCTTGGCCGCCGCTTCGCGATTGTCGCGGGTCCACAACTGCGCCTTGACGATGGCGTTGACCACCTTCTGCGACCACTCGGGACGGTTGTTCAGGTCCTGTTCGTGCATGAACACCACGCAGCAGGCGTGGTTGCGCCAGATATCGCCGGTAAAACGTTGCACCCGGCCCACCTTGAGGTCTTCGGCCAGGGCGTTGAACGGCTCGGCGACGATGTAGCCGGCGATGCGTTGGCTGGCCAGCGCCGGCGGCATGTCCGAGGGTGGCAGCACCAGCAGGTTGACCTCGTTCGGCGCCAGCACGGCACTCGCCGGCTTGCTCACTGGCACCAGCCCATGATCACGAAACAGTTGCTGCACCACCACGTTATGGATCGAGTACCAGAACGGAATCGCCACCGATTGCCCGCCCAGTTGCTTGACCTCGGTGATACCCGGCGCCACGGTCAGGCCCGAGCCGCCCACATGGTTCCAGGCCACGACCTTGGCCGGTACCTTGCTGCCATAACGCGCCCACACGGTCATCGGCGACAGCAGGTGAATCACGTTGACCTGACCGGATATGAACGCCTCGATCACTTGCGCCCAACTGCGCAACAGCACCGGGCGCTCGGCTTGAATACCCTCGGCTTCGAACAAGCCATTGTTGTGGGCAACGAGCAGTGGCGTGGCGTCGGTGATCGGCAGGTAACCGATGCGCACCGGCGCGTTCGGATCAGACGCGGCGCGCGCTTGCAGGCTGTTGAGCAAGGGCAGCGCGCCGCCAGCGGTCAGCAGGGCGCTGAGTTTGAGGAAGTCACGACGTGTGTGAGTGAAGTCGTCCAGGCACATGTTCAATCTCCGGTTCGGGCAAGGGTTGGGAATGTGGGTTGCGGCTCGCCCGCCGAAGGGTTTTGAGAATGTCTATTCGCAGTGCGCCCAGTTCCTCGACCAGCTCGGCACGCGGCTGAGGCAGGTCGATGCGCCATTGCCCGAGGGTCCGCGCCGGGCTGTTACCCAGTAGCAGAATCCGCTCGGAGAGCAGCAGGGCTTCGTCAATGTCGTGGGTGATCAGCACGGCAGCGGTGTTGTGCTCGGCAATGACTTGAAGCAGCAGTTGTTGCATGTCGGCGCGGGTCACTTCATCCAGCGCACCGAACGGCTCATCCAGCAGCAACACCTGTGGCTGGCGCGCCAGGCAGCGCGCAATCGCGGTGCGCTGGGCCATGCCACCGGACAGTTGCGCCGGGTAGTGGTGCCGGGCGTGTTGCAGGCCGACGGCAGTGATCGCGTGATCGATTCGCGCCTTGCGTTCCGCCAGGCTCAGGTGCGGCTGGCGGGCGAAGTCGAGGCCGAACGCGACGTTCTTTTCCAGGCTTAGCCAAGGCAACAGGCTGGGGTCCTGGAACGCTACCGCCACCCGTGGATGAGGGCCTTCGAGCGGTTCGCCATGCAGGCTCACGCGACCGCGATGGGCCGCTTGCAGACCGGCCAGCACCCGCAGCAGGCTGGACTTGCCGACACCGCTGGGGCCGAGGATGGACACCACTTCCCCCGCCTGCAGTTGCAGGTCGAAATCCTCCAGCACCGCCTGCCAGCCCTGCGCACGGACATAACCGAGGCTGATGCCCTCGGCCTGCAGCACCAAAGCGCTCATGCCGCCGCGTCCGCTGCATGGCGCTGCAATTCGGCGTGCAGTTGCACCAGGCTCGGCGTGACGATCGGCACGAACGCCGACTCGCGCCAACGCCTGGCGAAACCACTGCCGTACTCGCTGAGATAGGCCTTGCCGCCACTGGCCTGCAACTCGAGCTGCACCGCCTGCGCCGCCGATTCGGCCAAGGCAATGCGCAGGCGAAACAAGGCCGCTGGCCGGGTGAGAAAAAGACCGTCGAGCAGACCCGCTTTCAATTCACCGACGGTGTGCTCCAGTCGCTCGCGTTGTTGCAACAAGGGCTCCAGCAGTATCGAACGAGCCCCTTGCAAATGCGCCTCGACTTCTTGCAATGCGCGGCGCGCCAGCCCAATCGCCATCGCACATTGCAACCCGAGAAACGCCGGGCGCACCGCCGGCAGGAACACCCGCGCGTCGTCATGCAGCAACCAGTTGCGATCCACCTCGACCCGTTGAAAATCCAGTGCTGCGGTGTTGCTCGACTGCAAGCCCATCAACTGCAAATCGTCGGAGCGCCGTACGCCAGTCAGGGCATCCGGTATCGCCAGGATAAAAGGTGCACCCCCGGCTTCGTCGTCGATGGCTGCCGCTACCACGAAACCGCTTTTGCGCAGGTTGGTCACCCAGTGCAGGCGACCGTTGAGGGTCCAGCCCTGGTCCTGGGCGGTGGCGCGCACTTGCAGGGTTTCGATGCCGGAGAGGAATTTCATGGCGTTCGACAAGCCAGTGGCGCCAGCCAGCTCGCCGGCCAGCAGCGACGGCAACAAACGCTCACGCAGCTGCGTATTGGGACTTTGCAGCAGGTATTCGATAAAGGCTCGTTGGCCCCAGAAGACGAATGCCGCTGCAAGGGAATGGCTGGCCACCTCAGCCACCACCTCCACGGCATCGGCGATGTCACCACCACTGCCGCCCAGTGCCGGATTGATGCCGACCCGCAGGATGTCGGCAGTGGCCAGTTGCGCCAACACCTGCTGTGGATCGCCCTCGCCCACGTCCAATGCCTGGGCGTGCGCGTCCAGCCATTGACTCAGTGCCGGGTTGAGCATGTGGTTTCCTCCTGTTCGATCATTGTCCTGACTGCCAGCGATAGCGCGCCAGCTCCGGGTTGAGTGGCGTGCCGGCGAAGACGTTGGCAAAGTTGCACAGGGTCGCCAGGCTCACGCCGAGGATTACCTCCAGCGCGTTGCCCTCGCTGTAACCGGCAGCCTTGAACGTGGCGTAGGTCGCCTCGCTGACGTTGCCACGCGTGGCAATCACTTCACGGGCGAAGGCAGCCAGGGCTTCGAGTTTTTCCTGCGGCAAGGTGGCTTGTTCACGCAAGGCGCTGACCACTTCGTCCGGTAGCTTTGCCTTGTTCACGGCGACGGCAGTGTGCCCGGCCACGCAAAAATCACAGCCGTGGGTGGTGGCGGCGACCAATTGCACCACCTCGCGCTCGGGCAGGCTCAGTTCGGCTTTGCCATTGAGCGCCGATACCGTAACGTAGGTTTCGAGCGCGGCCGGCGCATTGGCCAGCACCGCCAACAGATTCGGGACGAACCCGGAGGCCTTCTGTGCGTTTTCAAGGAACGGCCGAGCCGCTTCGGGTGCGCTTTGCAGCGTATGTAGGGTGACGCGCGACATGGAGTGGACTCCTGCTGTGGGGTGTCCTGCAAGTCTGTTGGTTATAAGAATTCCGATCCATATTCTAAAGTAGCGATTACTTGCTCCTGAGTGTTTCCATTAGATGATTTCGTCGAGCCCACTGGTTGATTGGTTATTAGAGAGCCTGGAACTGCAGGCCAGCCTGTTTCACGTCGGGCGCTACTGCGGTGGCTGGCATGCGAGCACCCACGGCATGGCGCGAGCCAGCTTCCACCTGATTGTCCAGGGCCATTGCTGGCTGCACATCGACGGTCAGGAACAGGCCCAGCGCCTGGACGCCGGCGATGCAGTATTTCTGCTGCGTGACCTGAACTATCGGCTGTCAAGTACGCCAGACAGCGACACCGCGCAGCGCCTGCCAAAAATGAGCATGACGGCCCTGGACAGCCGGGCGCAGGACGGTGTCGGCCTGGTCTGCGGCTTCTTCCATTTCAAGTCCGGATTGTCGTCGCTGATCATTGAAGGGTTGCCGGACTGGATCATCCTGCGCGCAGGAGACCCGTCCTCGAACGCGGCCAGCGCGCTGTTCCAGTTGATCCTCGAAGAATGCCAGCGCCTGCCCGCGCCCTCCTCCGCATTGCTGGAGCGCCTGAGTCACTTGCTGTTCCTCTACGTGTTGCGCCAACAAGTCGCAGACAACCCGGACCTTGGCGGGCTGGTGGCCCTGGCGAGACATTCGCAGTTCGCGACGCTGCTGGATCAACTGATCGAACAGCCGCAACACGCCTGGTCGCTGGAAAGCATGGCAGCCTGTACCGGTTTGTCGCGCTCGGCGTTCTTCAAGCGATTCAGCGAACTGGCCGGGCAATCTCCAGGTCAGGTGCTGCTGGCCTTACGCATTCGCCATGCCTGCCAGTTGCTCAAGAGCAATCACACCGTGGAACAAGCCTGCAGCGCAGTGGGCTACCAGTCGATAGCCGCTTTTACCCGGGCGTTCACCAAGGCCGTGGGCGTGCAGCCAGGGGCTTATCGCAAGCAACACGAAGGGCGCTGATAAAAGAACAAAAAAGAATTAATAAATACAAAATCAGTATTTATCGTTATAAAAATATCGGCGTAATCTCGGGTCATTCCGTCATAGACCACGAAGTGCCTTATGAACCCGACCACCAACCTCATCGATTTCGTCGCTTATCGCAAACGCAAGCAAGCCCAGCAACGGGCTCGGGCCATGTGGGAAATGTATGCACGCAATGCTGGCCTGGGCTTCCAATGGGTCCAGGCTTCGCCGTCGAACGAGACCCGCCACGCGTGAGTGTCCAGGAACCCTCTCGCTTTCTGGCGAGTGCCGACCAACCCGTGCCAGACTTCAATAACCCGGACTCCTCGGAAGAAGACCCGATCTGCGAACGGGTGTCGCAAAACCTGCAACGCCTGCGCGCCAAGCGCCATCTGTCCCTCGACGCGCTGGCACGCCAATGCGGCGTGAGCCGGGCGATGTTGGCGCAGATCGAATCCGGCCGCAGCGTGCCGTCGATCAAGGTCCTTTGCAAGATTGCCAAAGGCCTGAAGGTATCAGTAGCAGCGTTCCTGGAACACCGCGCATTCGAAGGCGTTGCCGTATTGTCGGCCAGCCAGAGCAAGCGCCTGGTCAGTGGCAATGGCGCATTTGTCAGCCGAGCGCTGTTCCCTTTTGACGTGACCCGCCAGTCGGAGTTTTATGAATTGCGCCTGGGCCCGTTGGGCGAGGACACTTCAGAGGGCCACGGACCGGGCGTACAGGAAAACCTGGTGGTGTCACAGGGTGTGCTGGAAATCAGCGTCAATGATGAGCGCTATCTGCTGTCGACAGGCGACTCGATCCTGTTTTATGCCGACCAGCCCCACCGCTATCGCAACCCGGCGGACAGCGAGGCGGTGGCGTATCTGGTGGTGACGTACCCTGAGCGGTTGGATTAGCAGCCCCAGGTAACCATTCGGGCAATAAAAAACCGGCCAATACGCATTGGCCGGTTTTTTTTAATCCGCCGAAAATCAGCAGGTGCAGCACATCATCGGCATGCCGTTGCAGCTCATCATCATCGGCATACTGCAGTCGTTCATCATCTTCATCATCAGAGCGCAGCAATTCTTCATCATGTCCATGTTCATGCCGGCCATCGGCATGATTTTGCACATCATGCAATCGGCCATCATGGTGCATTCCATCACGCACTTCATCGATGGCATCGGCATGCCCATCATCGGCATCGGCATCATCATGTTCATCATCGGCATGGCCATGGCCGACTGTGCCATGCACATCATGCTCATGTTGCCGCAATGCATCATCATCGGCATGCCGCAGTTCATCATCATCTGCATCATTTCGGCGCTGTTCTTGAACATCGCCATGTCCATGCCAGCCGCCGGCATCATCTTGCACATCATGCCGTCGTCCATCATTTCGCAGGACATGGTCGCCATCATCATCGGCATGCCCATCATCGGCATCATCGGCATGTTGGCGTTCATCGGCATTTGCATCTGCATGGCATTCATCATGGCGGCGTTCCCTGAAGCAAGAGTTGGATAAAGTTGATGTGGGCAATTCTATGGATTAGCGGGATGCCAACAAGACGCCGATCGAACAGCAAATCCGGCTGCTGGAGTCCAGTAAGCGAGGTATTTGAAGCCGATGACCGACGCGATGACGAACTAACGTCCGCCATAGCGGATGCGTTCGGCGTCATTAGGTGTTTAATGCGGTTATGGATATGCGAGAAACATCTATTCAAATAACCCAGAGAAATAATCGATCTAACGGGTGAAGCATTCTTCCAGCTCACACCCGGCGCACGAAATACCGTGCCCGCTCGCATATTCGCAATAAACCACTTTTCATCCGCGCATTTGTGGCCGCTTCGTTCATGGACAAGCCGGTACATTAGATCTCCATGGTCCCGCAGAGCGACCGACAACAAAACCTACAGCTCGCCTCAGAAAATCTGCCAACCATTCGGAGTCTTTCCATGAGCACATCGCGCACCACCGCTTTTAAACTCGCGAGCCTGGCCCTGTTCATCGGTTGCGCCACGCAGGCCATGGCCGAGGACATCACATTCGTGTCCCAGGGCGGCGCCTACCAGGAAGCCCAAAGCAAGGCGATCCTGGAACCTGCGGCGAAAAAGCTCGGCCTGACACTCAAGCAGGACAGCTCGCCCAAGGCCTACCCGATCATCAAGACCCAGGTCGAGAGCGGCAAGGTCACCTGGGACGTGGTCGACCTGCCCACCGGCGACTGCATCCGCGGCGAAGCCGAAGGCCTGTTCGAGAAGCTCGACCTGTCGTTGATTCCCAACGCGGCGCAGATACCCGACAGCCTCAAGGACGAATACAGCGTCGGCTACATCAGTTACTCCACGGTGCTGGCGTATCGCACGGACGCCTTCAAGGGCGCGGAAGTGCCCAAGACCTGGGCCGACTTCTGGGACACCAAAAAATACCCGGGCCAACGCTCCCTGCGTAACCTGCCACGTCCTACCCTGGAAATCGCGCTGCTGGCCGACGGCGTGCCGATGGACAAGCTCTATCCGCTGGACGTCGATCGCGCCTTCCGCAAGCTTGAGCAGATCAAGCCCGACATCGCCACCTGGTGGACTTCCGGCGGGCAGTCGGCGCAACTGATCAGCGACGGCGAAGTGGACATGATCCAGGCCTGGAACGGCCGCATCACCGCTGTACAGGCCGCCGGTGCACCCGTGGCATTCGACTACAACCAGGGGGTGCTGGAAACCAACTCGTTGTGCGTCCTCAAGGGCTCGCCGCACAAGGTGGCCGCCATGAAGTTCGTCAACGAAGCCATTGATGCCAAGCTGCAAGCGGCGCTGCCGATGATCATCGACTACGGCCCGCTAAACCCCGAAGCCTTCAAGACCGGAGTGATCCCGGCGGACCGCGAGGCCAAGCTGCCTTCGGCACCCGGCAACATCTCGCGCCAGGCCCTGCTCTCGGCGCAATGGTGGGCCTCCGAAGCCGGGGTGAAGGCCGAAGAACGCTGGTTGTCCTTCGTCCAGAAAAAGTAACCACCGCTGCTCGCTGCGCCGCAGGTTAGAAGCCTCGGCGCAGGAGATGCCGTCTGCCCACGCGATTTCGACATAAAGCGCTTGCGCACCGGTCAATTGCGTCCACTTCATTCGTTGGCATACCGGTACATTAGGCCTGAGGGTCCCGCAGAGTGACCTGTGCAGACAACTCGCGCTCGCCTCAAGTACCTGCCCACCATTGGGAGTTCTTCACATGACACTATCCGAGCACCGCCCCCCGCTGTCCGCCACCGCCAGTGCTACCCGCCAGTGCTGGATGCCCTCCAGCCCTGCGCAGTGACGAGAGGTCATCATGTCCAACGCCTATCTCGCCAAATCCATGCCCGACTCCAGCGATCAGCACCAGCCACCGCTGACCAGCGAAGACGCCCTGGCCCGTGAAGAACGCAAGGAACACACCTCCATGCTGTTGCTGCTCACCCCGGCGCTGGTCATGGTCGTGGTGCTGTTGATCATGCCGCTTTGCTGGCTGGCCTTTCAGTCGGTGCAGACCGAGGAAGGTTTTTCCCTGGCCAACTACATCCGCATTTTCCAGGAAAGCATTTACTGGGACACCTTCGCCCTGACCTTCAAGATCAGCTTCCTGGTGACGATCCTGTCGATCGTCATGGGTTTCCCCATCGCCTACGCCGCCTCGCGCCTGCACGGTTTCTGGGCCAACCTGATCCTGATCTGCGTGATCCTGCCGTTCTGGACCAGCGTGCTGGTGCGCGCCTATGCTTGGCTCGTGCTCCTGCAACGCCGCGGGCTGGTCAACCAGACGCTGATGGACCTGGGCATCATCGACCAACCCCTGACACTGATGCACAACACCACCGGCACGGTGATCGGCACCCTGCACGTCATGCTGCCCTTCATGGTCCTGCCGCTGTATTCGGTGATGAAAAAAATCCCCCAGGACCTCATGCAAGCGTCCGAAAGCCTCGGCGCCAAGCCCTTCTACACCTTCCGCCGGGTTTTCCTGCCGATGGCAGCGCCGGGGGTCATGGCCGGTTCCATCCTGGTGTTCGTCATCTGCCTGGGCTTCTTCATCACCCCGGAACTGCTCGGCGGTGGCCGCACGATCCTGGTGTCGATGCTGGTGCAACGCAACGTCGAGCTCTATCACGCCTGGGGCGCGGCCAGCGCGGTTGGCCTGGTGCTGCTGTTTGTGGTGTTCCTGATCTTCTGGGGCATCAATCGCTTCATCCCCATCGAACGCATCCTGGGAGCGCGCTAAATGAACCTGCTTGCCAACCTGCGTCATCTTCGCCTGTCCCACGTGCTGTTCACGGTGCTGGTCGCGGCGGTCCTGTTGTACCTGATCATCCCGGTGCTGATCGTGGTACCCATGTCGTTCTCCGAGGCGCGCTTCCTGCAATTCCCACCCAAGCAATGGTCCTTTCATTGGTACGAGGCATTCTTCAACAGCGTGGAGTGGATGTCGGCGGCGCGGGTCAGCCTGATCACGGCCTTTTTCACCATGGCCATCAGCCTGCCGATCGGCATGGCGGCCGCCTATGCCATCAACAACTCGAGCCTGAAGGTGGTTCGGACGCTGCAGATCATCCTACTGCTGCCGATGATGGTGCCGATCATCCTGATCGCCGCCGGGGTGTTCTTCGTCTATGCCCGCGTCGGCCTGATCAGCACGCTGACCGGCCTGGTCCTGGCGCACATCATGCTCGCCCTGCCCTACGTGATCATCGCGCTGCTGGCCGGGCTGCGTAACTTCGACATGTCCCAGGAAATGGTGGCCCGCAGCCTGGGCATGAACCGCTTTCGCGCCTTCATGGCCGTGACCCTGCCGCAGATCAAGCCCAGTGTGGTCTCGGCGACACTGTTCGCCTTCATCACCTCGCTGGACGAAACCGTGGTGGCGCTGTTCATCTCCGGCGGCGACAACCAGACCCTGACCAAGCGCATGTTCACGGCGCTGCGCGACGAGATCGATCCGACCATTGCCGCCATCAGTTCGATCCTGATCCTGGCGTCGCTGATCCTGGTGGTGGTCGCCGGACGCAACAAGCAATAGCGACCCCGACAGGTCCGCCCGTTGAACCCACTTGCCCGCGATTGCGGGCAAGTGCGTTTTTACCTACCTGCCAGGGCATTCCCACCCCAGCACAGCCTGCCGTCACACGCCGTAATTCAGCATCTATCACCCGTGCCTGGGCTCATCTCGGCATCGGCCACTGAACGGGGCTTTTTACAATGAAGCCATCGTCCCCACCCTCAAGGCCCAGATCATGTTGAAAGAGCAACTGCGTGACCCCTCACTGCTTGTCGAGCGAGCCTATGTCAACGGCGCCTGGATAGAGGCCGATGACGGCGCGACCCTGGACGTCACCAACCCCGCCGACGGCAGCGTGATCGCCCGGGTACCCGCGTTGCAGAGTGCTGAAACCCGCCGTGCGATCGAGGCGGCGCAGGCGCGCTTCGCCACCTGGCGCGAAGTGCCGGCCGCGGAACGTGCGCGTTACCTGGAAGTGTGGTTTGCCCTGATCATGGAAAACCAGGAAGACCTGGCCCTGATCATGACCGCCGAGCAAGGCAAGCCGCTGACCGAATCCCGTGGCGAAATCGCCTACGGGGCGAGTTTCGTCAAATGGTTCGCCGAGGAAGCCCGACGCATCTACGGCGACACCATTCCCTCGCCTGCCAGCGACCGGCGCATCCTGGTGCTCAAGCAACCCATCGGGGTGGTCGCGGCCATCACGCCGTGGAACTTCCCCAACGCCATGATCACCCGCAAATGCGCGCCAGCCCTGGCCGCCGGCTGCACGGTGCTGGTCAAGCCGTCGGAAATGACCCCGTTGTCTGCCCTGGCATTGGCGGTGCTGGCCGAGCGCGCGGGCATCCCGGCCGGTGTGTTCAACGTGCTCACCGGCCTGCCCGCCGGGGTCGGCGGCGAGATGACCGCCAACCCGGACGTGCGCAAACTATCGTTCACCGGCTCGACCCGCGTCGGCCAACTGCTGATGAGCCAGTGCGCCGCCACCATCAAGCGCCTGAGCCTGGAACTGGGCGGCAATGCGCCGTTCATTGTGTTCGACGACGCCGACCTGGACCTGGCCATCGCCGGCGTCATGCAGAGCAAATTTCGCAACGCCGGGCAGACCTGCGTTTGCGCCAACCGCATCCTGGTGCAGGACGGCATCTACGAGCGTTTTGCCGAACGCCTGAGCGCGGCGGTCGCCGAGCTCAAAGTCGGCGACGGCTTGCAGAGCGGTGTCACCATCGGCCCACTGATCAATGCCGCCGCCGTGGACAAGGTGGCCCGGCACATCAACGATGCGCTGGACAAAGGTGCAAGCATCGCCATCGGTGGCGCACCTCAAGGCGAGGGGCTGTACGTGCAACCGACCGTGCTGCGCGATGCCAACGCCGACATGCTGCTGGCCACTGAAGAAACCTTTGGCCCGGTGGCGCCGCTGTTCCGTTTCAAGGACGAAGCCGAGGCCCTGACCCTGGCCAACTCGACGCCCTACGGCCTGGGTGCGTACTACTTCACCCAGGACATGCGCCGCGCCTGGCGTGTGGGTGAGCGCCTGGAATTCGGCATGGTCGGGCTCAATACCGGGATCATTTCCATGGAAGTGGCGCCCTTTGGCGGCATGAAGCAATCGGGCACCGGCCGTGAGGGTTCCAAATACGGTCTGGATGAATTTCTCGAGGTGAAAGCCTGGCACATCGGTGGCCTCGGCTGATCGAGGGCGGCGCAAGGCAGCCTGTAGCCCTCCACCCGCGCCGGACAGCAGATCCTGTTGGTCCGGCGCCCCAAAACGGCACGAACCGGGTCTGCGCCTGTGTTCAGATAACAGCAGACATCTATCGGGCAATCCCTGGTTCTACAGAGGACGACACTTCATGAATTTCACTGAAGGTTTTGAATCGGTCAGCGTTAACAAGGTGTGCAAGCACTACGGCAGCCTCAAGGCATTGAACAACGTGGACCTCAAGGTCGAAGCCGGGGAATTCATGTCATTGCTCGGCCCCTCGGGCTCGGGCAAGACCACCTTGCTGAGCATCCTGGGCGGCTTTATTCGCGTCAGTTCCGGCAGCATTTTGTTCGGCGAGCGCGACGTGACCCTGATGCCACCGCACAAACGTGAAATCGGCGTGGTGTTCCAGAACTACGCGTTGTTCCCGCACATGACCGTCGGCGAAAACGTCGCCTTCCCGTTGCGTGCCCGTGGCGAAAGCGCGAGCAAGAGCCGCGACCGGGTCAAGAGTGCCCTGGCGACCGTCGAGCTGTCCGGTTACGAAGACCGCAACATCGCCGCTTTGTCTGGTGGGCAGCGCCAGCGCGTGGCCCTGGCCCGCGCCATCGTCTTCGAACCCAAGCTTATTCTGATGGATGAGCCGCTGTCGGCGCTGGACAAGCAACTGCGTGAAATCATGCAGATCGAACTGCGCGCCCTGCACAAACGCCTGGGCGCCACCATGATCTACGTGACCCACGACCAGCGCGAAGCCCTGACCATGAGTGACCGTATTGCCATCATGCGCGGCGGCCAACTGGTCCAGGTCGATACGCCTCGCCGCCTGCACGATCACCCGGCCGATGATTTTGTCGCCAGCTTCATCGGTGAAAGTACCCTGGTGCCCCTGCAACGCGGCGCCGACAACGGCTTGACCCTGGGCTCCACGCCCCTGCGCACCACTCGCCCGGTGCCGGCCACAGGCGACGTGTTCCTGGCCCTGCAAGCGGAAAAGCTGCTGCTGGACAATGCCAACTCGGGGCCGGAATGGAACCGTCTGCGCGGTCGGGTTTCCGACATCGTCTTCCAGGGTGAAAGCCTCAAGGTCTTCGTCGACCTCGAAGGCGGCCCGACCGTCAGCCTGCGTCAACCCAGCCATCACGAAGGCAACCTGAGCCTGCCACCGATTGGCGCGCCCATGCTGATGCGCCTGCACCCCGAAGACACCATCGTGGTGCCCCGCGCCGGGGTTTGATTCAACCGATTCACAGCACTTCGGCCTGTAGCGGCACGGCTTGTTGGCAATAACGATTTCAGATCGCGCCGACACCGTACTGCTGCAGGCCGCCGTCATTTGCACTACCGGCTTACCGTTTACCCGGCACAGCGAAATATTTCGCAACACCGCCGCAAAACAGTCGATCACAGCACCCGGCGCCCCAAGTTCAGCGATTGTGTCTCCGGGCAATCCTTAAGCTGATGACATCACCCGCCACCTTCGGCGTTCACGGAGATCGAGATGAATTCTGCACTGACTGAAAACCAACGTTTGCTGGCCTTGCGCGAACAGCATGTGCCGCGCGGTATCGCCACCGCCCACCCGGTTGTCGCCGCACGGGCCGAGGGCGCCGAGCTGTGGGACGTCGATGGCAAGCGCTACCTGGACTTCGTCGGTGGTATCGGCGTGCTCAACGTTGGGCATAACCATCCCAAGGTGGTCGAGGCCGTCCGTCGTCAGGTCGGCGAGATCTCCCACGCCAGCTTCCAGGTGGTGGCGTACGAGAACTACATTCAAGTGGCGGCACGCCTGAACAAACTGGTCGGGGGCGATGCGCACTACAAGAGCGTGCTGTTCACCTCCGGCGCCGAAGCCGTGGAAAACGCGGTGAAGATCGCCCGTGGCTACACCGACCGCACGGCGGTGATTTCCTTCCGTGGCGGCTTCCACGGCCGCACGCTGTTGGGCGTCACCCTGACCGGCATGAGCCAGCCGTACAAACAGAACTTCGGCCCCTTCCCCGCCGAGATCTATCACGCCACCTACCCTAACGCCTATCGCGGTGTCAGCAGCGACGACGCGCTGGCGCAGCTCGATGAACTGTTCGCCACCGACGTGGCGCCGGATCGTGTCGCCGCGATCATCATCGAGCCGGTCCAGGGCGATGGCGGCTTCCTCGCCGCCCCCAAGGCATTCCTGCAAGCGCTGCGCGCGCGCTGCACCGAGCACGGCATTGTGCTGATCCTCGACGAAATCCAGGCCGGTTTCGGTCGCACCGGCACGATGTTCGGCTTCCAGCACGCCGACATCCAGCCAGACCTGGTCACCGTCGCCAAGAGCCTGGCCGGCGGCATGCCGCTGTCTGGCGTGGTCGGTCGCGCCGAGATCATGGATGCGCCAACCCCGGGCGGCCTGGGCGGCACCTATGGCGGCAACGCAGTAGCGTGTGCGGCGGCACTGGCGGTCCTGGACCTGTTCGAAGAGCAGGATCTGCTGGCACAAGGCGAGACACTGGCAGCGCAACTGCACGAAGGGTTGCTGGCCCTGCAAAAACGCTACCCGCGCATCGGTGACGTGCGTGGCCTGGGCTTCATGCAGGCGATCGAAATGGTCGCAGGCGATGCCGCACAGAGCCCCGATGCCGCGCTGGCCCAGAAGGTCATCGACGAAGCCCGCAACGCCGGCCTGTTGGTGATCAAGTGTGGCGTGCACCGCAACGTAGTGCGTTTCCTCGCCCCGCTGGTGACCCGTCGCGAGCAGGTGGCAGAAGCCTTGCAGATGCTCGACAAGGCACTGGCCGCCGCCTGCTGAACGGCCTCAGCGCCCGACCCGGCCCGACCTGCCTGGCAGTGTCGGGCCTGTGGGCGCAAACACGATGGAAGAGGCATGACCTACTCAGGAGCACGTCATGAGAGTCACCCATTACCAGGCGTTGGGCCTGTCCTTCGGCACATTGGTTGACCGCGAACGGGGCATTCTCGAAGGCCTGCGACCGCTGGCAGTGCAAAGTGAATCCAATGCCAGCGACACGCAATTGCTCAGTACTTATCGACAGGTGGCGCAGGAGCTTGCAGGCAGTGCCGCGCAGATGAGTGCGGCCGCCTTTCACGGGCAGCTTTACCAACGAGTGGCGCAACAATTGCAAACCATTGCTGGCTGGGACGAGAGTGTGGCATTCAGTAGCTCTTCATCCGTTTGGCCCTTGTATGAAGATGCTCCGGGAGCCCTCCAGTACCTGGGCAAGTTTTACCGTTTGATACTGATCGCCCCACCCCAGGGTATCGATGTGCAGGCCCTGGCGCGTCGTTTGCCGGTCGAGTTCGATGCGATCGTCGAACCCAGCCATGAGGACTGGCACAACAGCCTGGAGCGCGAGTTGCATCGCCTGGGACTGGAGCGTTCGCAACTGTTACCGGTGCGCAGTACCGAAAGCGATGACCCGTGGAATGAGCGGGTCGATTTTCCGGTCTGCACACTCCGTCGCGGCCATGACCAGCCGTGGAACCATTCGCCTCAGGCAATGGACGGCAAGCGCTGTGAATACGCCAGCCTCGCCGACCTGGCCCATGCCCACCAGCGGGCTTTGCACGCCTGAGGACGACGGCCCTGATTTGACATTGCGAGGACTGATCAATGGACGCTGCAACCAAGCTCGACCGTATCGACATCAACATCCTGGTCCAATTGCAGAAGGACGGGCGCATGACCAACGTCAGCCTCGCCGAAGCGGTCGGGCTGTCGCCCAGCCCCTGCCTGCAACGCGTCAAACGTCTGGAGGCCGCGGGCTACATCAGCGGCTACGAAGCCCATGTCAACCTGGCCAAATTCGCCAACTCGGTGACCGTGTTCACCGAAATGACCCTGTCGGACCACAAGCGTGCCGACTTCGTGAAGTTCGAATCGAGCATCCGCAACATCGATGAAGTACTGGAGTGTCACCTGATCAGTGGTGGCTACGACTACCTGGTGCGTTTCCTGTGCAGCAGCATCCAGCATTATCAGGAGCTGATGGAGTCGATCCTGGACAAGAACATCGGCATCGAAAAATACTTCAGCTACATCGTGATCAAGTCGCCCGTAGTCAAAAGCACTGTGCCGCTGCGCAGCCTCGTTCGGGCGGTATGAAAAAAACCCCTGGCCATCACCGACGGCCAGGGGTTGTGTGTTCATCCAGCGTTACGACAGGATGCAGAACACCTTGCGCACGGTCTCTTCGCTGACCCACGCATTGGTGGCGCCCTTGGGCACGATCACCGTCTCCCCCGCCTTCACAGGATGGCCGTCGCCCTGCGGCGCTGTCAGCGTCACAGAACCTTCGAGGATGTACATCAACTCACTGTAGGCGGGCTGCACTTGCCGGCGCGCGTACGCCTCGCATTGCCACAGCCCGATGCGCAAGTTACCGGCGCTGAAGAGCGTTTCACTGAAGGCCTTGGGCGTGGCCGTGATCAGCACGCTGGCGGCGGGCGGACTGCTTGGGGCCAAGGGCTGGGACAGATCGATCCTGAGAGGGACAGCGGGCGTCTGCGTACAGGCTGAAAGCCCCGGGAATGCCATGAACACCCGGCGCAATTGTCCCTGTTGCTGCCAATGCACACGCACGCCGCGAGGCACCACAAAGCAATCCCCCTGCGCCAGTTGCAGGTCGAAACCCTCACCGCGCAAACGTAACTCCCCGGCCTCGATCACACCCAGTTCCACCCAGGGAAAGGACTCGATGACAAGGTCCGCACCGGTGCTGACGCTGCTGCCAGCGGCGTAACCCTGCAAGGGATCGTGGTAATGAATGACGCGCCCGGCCGCCAGCGGATCGCCTTGCAAGGCAAAGGCGGCGCTGGGCAGCTGGCGGTCGAAATGGGGGTGGGAATAATGCAGAATCGGTGGCATACGCTTAATGCTCGCTCATCGTCCGATGACATCCAGGAACTGCTGCCAGCCCGCCGCCAGGCGCACGCCCGGCGCCCGGAAGGCATGCAGCGGAATAGGGTTGAAATGCTCGCCGGCCAGCAAGCCCAGCTCGACCTTTTCGCCGGCGGTCATGGCGGCCAGTTGCTTGCCCATCCAGGTCGACATCGCCACTCCGCCGCCGTTGTAGCCGATGGCATAAAAACTGCGATCATCGAGCTGCCCGGCGTGCGGCAGGTAGTCCAGCGTCATCGCGACAAGACCGGACCAGCGATAGGCAATTTTCTGTTCACGCAGGATCGGGAAAACATCGACCATACTGCGCTGCAAATCGTCGAACGCGCTTTGTGAGTCGTCCTTGCCGAACGCGCCGCGTCCGCCGAAAATCAGTCGATCACCGATGATCCGGAACCAGCGCAACATGCGCTTGGTGTCCCCACACACCTGCCCGCCCGGCATGATCTGCGCCAGCAGGTTCGGCGGCAGTGGCTCGGTGGCGATGATCGCGCTGCGAAAGGGAATCAGCCGGCGATGCAGCGTGTCGGTGGCGCGGGTCTGGTCCGAATAACCATTGGTGGCGTAGATCACCTGACGGGCACTGACCCGCCCCTGCGGTGTTTGCACGATGACGCGCTCGCCCTCTCGGGTGACCTGTTCGGCCGGGCTGTTGATGAAGATTTTCACGCCGCCCTCGACCAGGCTTCGAGCCATGCCGCGTGCGTAATTCAGCGGCTGGATACCGCCCGCTTTCGGGGTCAGCAGGCCACCTTCAAAAATCGTCGAGCCGGTCATCTCCCGCACTTGACCCGCTGAAATCATGAACGATGAAGTGCTGCCGGTTTCACGCTTGATCCAGTTCGCAGTGGACTCAAGGCCTCCCAGCGCGTGGACATTGTGCGCCGCCGCAATGTGCCCGCCCATGTGCAGTTGCGCACCGGTCAGACCCAGACTGTCAACCATCTCCACCAGGCTGTCGACGGCGGCGTAACCGGTGCGATACATCTGCAAGGCCGTGTCGCGGCCGAAGCGCGCCATCAGCGTCGGAAAGCCGACGCGAAACTTGGGTGACACCACGCCGCCATTGCGCCCGCTGGCGCCCCAGGCCAGGGTGTTGGCCTCGACAACGAGCGGCTCGCGGCCACTGCGGGCGATGTGATGCGCGGCCGAGAGGCCGGTGTAACCCGCGCCGATGATCACCACGTCGCATTGCCGCTCGCCTTCCAGCGATTGCAGTGCGGGGGCGGGTTGGGCGGTGGCCGCCCATAAGCTCTGAACAGTCATGCCGGCCTCTCGACTCAAAAAGGACGGGCACCCAGGCTCCGAGCCCGCGCGCCCAGAGGGTCAACCCAGTTCTTTCTCGACCGCGTCCGCCAGCTGTGCCAGCGAAGTGAAGTGATAATGCGGCTCGGTGCGCTCGGATTCGAGGGTGCCGCCTGTGCCTTTCTGGGCAAATCGACGCTCGATCCAGCAAGTCTGGTAACCCAGGCGCATGGCCACGCCAATGTCGTGGTATTGGCTCTGGGCAACGTGCAGGATGTTTTCGAACAGGATGCCCTGGGTCGCGAGTACACCCCGGGTGTAGGCAAAGAACTGCGGATCGGGTTTTTCGAAACGCACGTCGTCGACGGTGACCCGCACGTCGAACGGCTGATCGAGGGTTTCGGCCATGTAGTTCAGGGCCCAGATCTGCGAGTTGGTGGTGGCCACCAGCTTGAAGTGCTTGCGCAGGCGCTTGAGGGCTTCGACCGAATCAGGGAACGCCGGGAAGTTTTTCACCGATTGCGCCAGGCCCTTGGCGTAGTCGTCATTGTCCGGCAGGCCCAGCTTGGAGGCGATCACGTGATAGCAACGCTCCAGGTCATCCGGCCACCAGCCCGAATCCGTAGAGGCGCGCGCCTCGCGATAGGCCTTGAGAATGTCGTCGTCGCTGCAGGCCTTGCCTGCTTCACCCGCGACTTCACGGACGTGGGCGAGAATACCGGCTTCGAAATCGATCAGGGTACCGACAACGTCAAACGTCAGGGCTTTGAACTGCTTGAAAGACATAGGGCGCTCCGCAAGAAAAGTCGTGTGAGTGAAACTGACTGGACAGGCCCATTATCTGCCCGCCCTCTCGCGCAATATTCTGTTTTGCCCTGTCCCAGAGGCATAACCTACTGTTTTTTTACCGGGCGTGCCGCACCTATGCTCAATGGGTCGATTGCAGGGTCTGCGCCAACCCCAGATGAGGGTAAAGCGCATCGATTTTCAGCATGTCCTCGCGCATTTCCTCGATGATCCAGTCACGCACGTTTTCGACGATCGGACGCACCGGACGATTGGCCGGGACGACCAGGCAGCAGCGCCGGGAGAGCACCCGAAAGGCGTCGGCCGCAGGCACCAGTTCACCCTTGCACAGCGAGTTGGACACCACATTCAGCCATCCCAACGCCATGCCCTGACCGAGCAATGCGGCCTGCACCACCACCGCATAATCGGAGAACACCAGCGCATTGTCGGCACGCCCCGGCGTCCCGAAAGCCGCCGCCCAATCACGATCCTGATTGTCCATGCTGATGAGCGTCGGCAGCTGTTTGCGGCCCTTGGCCTGAACCACATCCGCCAGGTATTGGGCGCTGCAGACTGGCAGGGTAATTTCAGGAATGACCAGTGTATCCGTGGCTTTCAGGCTACCCGCATCCAGATAGCGCATGCCCAGGTCAACGTCGACCAGCGGGCCGCCGATCCTGCCGGACATCAGTTGATAACGCATGTCGACGGTGGGAAAGCGCTGACTGAAACGACTCATGCGCGGCATCAGCCAATGGGTGGTGAACGCGGTGGAAACCGACAGGGTCACGGTCTCGATCCCCGTCGCCCTGGCTTCGATTTCACTGATCGCCGACTCGATGGTGCTGAAGCCTTCCTGAACACGACGGTACAAAATACTGCCGCTTTCAGTCAGCCGCGCCCCGCCCCGTACCCGCTCGAAAAGCTGCACGCCGAGGTGTTCTTCCAGACGCGAGAGCATGCGACTCACGGCCGGTTGACTGACACACAGTTCATCCGCCGCCCGGGTGAAGCTGCCACAACGGGCTGCCGCTTCGAAGACGAACAAGGAACTGGAGCTGGGGACTTTTCGACGTAGGTTAGACATGACTTGAGTTTATGCCTGGCCCAACTATTAGTAAATTGTCCCCGGCAAAATCCCCCGACTATTCTGGCGGGGGCTGCGCGGGCCATCCGTCTGCCTGCGGCGCCATCCATCCTCCCCGCACGAGACCTTCCCCTGTATGAAAAACGCCCTGAAGTTTTACATCGACGGCCGCTGGGTGGAGCCCCACGGCAGCGAACGCCTGCCGGTGATCAACCCGGCGACCGAACAGCCTTTCGGCGAAATCGCCATGGGCGACCTGACCGATGTCGATTCCGCCGTCATGGCGGCCCGACGCGCGTTTGCGGGCTTCGCGCAGACCTCGCCCGCACAGCGCAAACAACTGCTGCAACGGGTGCTCGACGCCTTCATGGCACGCTACGACGAGATCGCCGACGCCATCGTCCAGGAAGTGGGCGCCCCCAGGGCCTTGTCCCATGACTGGCAAGCCGGGATCGGCAAACGCCACCTCGAACAACTGCTGCGCACGCTGGACACCTTCGAGTTCGAAAAAAACCGTGGCACCACGCTGATCACCCACGAGCCGGTCGGCGTGGTCGCGCTGATCACGCCGTGGAACTGGCCGATCAACCAGGTCGTCTGCAAGGTTGCCCCGGCCTTGGCGGCGGGCTGCACCATGGTGCTCAAGCCGAGTGAAATCGCACCGATCAACGCCCTGCTGTTTGCCGACGTCATGCACGAGGCTGGCGTGCCGCCCGGTGTCTTCAACCTGATCAACGGCGACGGCCCGACCGTGGGTGCCGCCCTGTCGGCACACCCGCAAGTGGACATGGTGTCGTTCACCGGTTCGACCCGCGCCGGTATCGAAATCGCGCGCCTGGCCGCACCGACGGTCAAGCGGGTGCATCAGGAGCTGGGCGGAAAATCGGCCAACATTCTGCTCGACGACGTCGATCTGCAAGCCGCGGTGACCAACGGCGTGAACAGCTGTTTTGGCAACAGCGGCCAGTCCTGTAATGCGCCGACCCGCATGCTGGTGCCCGCCCGCTTCCACGATGAGGCCGTGGACATCGCGCGGCGCGCCGCGCAAGCCCACGTTGTCGGCGCCCCGGACGCGGCGGCCACAACCCTGGGGCCGGTGATCAGTGAACGCCAGTACGACAGCATCCAGCGCCTGATCGGCATTGGCATCGAGGAAGGCGCACAACTGGTGTGCGGCGGCCTGGGTCGCCCCGAGCATCTGGCCCAGGGTTATTACGTGCAGCCCACGATCTTCGCCAACGTCACCCAGGACATGACCATCGCCCGCGAGGAAATCTTCGGCCCGGTGCTGGTCATCCAGGCGTATGAAAATGAGGCGCAAGCCGTGAGCATGGCCAACGACAGCGTGTTTGGCCTGGCCGCCTACGTGCAATCAGCCGACCGCACACGCGCACGGGACGTTGCCTTGCAAATGCGTGCCGGCAGCGTCTACATCAACTATCCGAACTGGGACAGTGGCGCACCGTTCGGCGGCTACAAGCAGTCGGGCAATGGTCGCGAGTACGCCGAATGGGGGCTCGAGGCGTTTCTGGAGGTCAAGGGGATCGTTGGTTGGGGGGCATAGCCCCCGTTCCTACAGGTGTTCCAGCGTGTGTGTCTTGGCGCTGGACATCTTCGCCTCGGCCTTGATCAGGTCGGCCACCCGTTCGGCGATCATAAGGGTCGGCACGTTAGTGTTCGCACAGGGAATCGACGGCATCAGGGAGGCGTCACACACCCGCAGCCCCTGGACGCCGATCACCCTGGCGTCACCGGTCGTCACGGCTTGCGGGTCGTCGGCGCGCCCCATGCGGCAGGTGCCGGAAGGGTGCCAGGTGCCACCGACATTGCGCTGCACAAAATCGGTCAGCGCCTGGTCATCAGCCAGCAGTTTCTTCAAGGTAATGCCCTGCGTCACCAGGCCATGAATCAGCAAGCCCCGCAGCGGCCCGGCGATGTCCAGCAACAGGCTCAATGCGCCCCGTTGCAAGGCATTGAACATGCCGGGCATCGCCACCTTGGCCACGCGCGGCGAGTAGCTGGAAGGGAACACCACGCTGCATTCACGTTGCAGGTCCTGTGCCGACAGCGTCTGGGCGCCAAAGCGAAGCGCCTGCTTCAGACGCTCCAGATCACGCGCGTCATTGAGCATGTCGAAACGCACCTGGGGTTCTTCGTGGGGGTCACTGGAGGCCAGGCGCAAACGCCCCCTGGAATACGATTTGTTGACCCAGAAAAACATCGTGCCCAAACGGTAGCCAATCGAATGCCAGCCTGATCGCGACAGGATTGCGCCGTGCATGTCGCACGGCACCGTGTCCGCCAGCCCTGAAGAAAACCGCACAATGGCTTGTTCATGGTGTTCTTCGGGAAACGCCGTGCGCCCTTCGCGATTGAGCAGCGCCGACACCGCAATCGACGGGTGCTCCATGAGGTTGCCCCCCACGCCTGGACGGTCCGCCACCAGCGTAATGCCCTGCGTCACCAGGTCATACGCCGGACCAATGCCACTGCGCAACAACACCGCCGGGCTATGAATGGCCCCCGCGCAGACAATGACCTCGAGGGCCTGCAACGACTCAGCCACTGCGTCGCCACCGATAATCCGTGCCCCCGTCGCTCGTCCCGCCTTGATCAGCACCCGATCGACTACGCATTGGGTGCGGATGGTGAGGTTCTTGCGCTGGCGCACCTCGTCGGTCAGGTAACAGACCGACGTGGGGATACGCTCACCTTGTTCGCTGACACCTATGGCGCCGACGAACACGCCCTCCTCCCACGCGCCGTTCTGGTCGGCCTTGTGCTCAAGGCCACGCCCGCCCAGCACCTGCATCACGCCTTTGACGAAGGGCGAAAGGCGCTCGGCCGGCGTGCGCCGAATCCTCAGGGGACCGTCGCTGCCATGCAGCGCCCTGTCTTGCGGCGCAGCAAAATCGGTATCGTTTTCCAGCTTGCGAAAATACGGTAGGCACGTTTCCCAGCTCCAACCCTGCGCGCCGAGCGCCTGCCATTCGTCATAGTCGGCAGGTGCACCACGGTTGGTCATCAGCGCATTGATCGCCGAGCCCCCACCCAGGATACGTGCCTGCTCGTAACGCCGTGTGGCATTGGCCCGGTTGCCCATCAGCGCCGTCAAGCGCTGCCAGATATTGCTTACATCCAGATAGGCGCGCCCCGGGTAGCGGGCACGAATCTCGGGCGGCATGCTCTGCCCCGAGATATCACGTCCGGCCTCGATCAGGCACACCTGTTTGTCTGGATCTTCCGAGAGCCGGGCGGCGAGCACACAGCCCGCCGAGCCGCCACCCAGGATCAGGTAATCGATCATCCGGACCTCACTGAACGAATTTGAGCCAGCGATCCTTGGCGGCAATACCCGCAGCCGATGCCCACCACTCTTCCGACATCAGCGCCTGCTTCGCTGCGTTGTCCGGAGCACTTGGCAGCTCCTTGGCGCGCTCGGCGGTGATTTTTCCGGTGTCGAACGCCGCCGGGTTACCCGGGCCGTAGTCGATGTAAAGCGGCAGGTTGGCTTGCAGGTCTGGCGATAAAGCTTCGTTGACGAACTTGACGGCCGCTGCGTAATTGGGCGCGTTTTTCAGGATGCACAACTGGGTGTTTTGCAGCAGGCCGTCGTTGTAGGTGAACGCCACGTCCGGGTTGCTTTTTTGCACGGCGCTGGCGCGACCGTTCCAGATCATCAGCATGTCGACCTCGCCGTCGGCGAGCAATTGCGCCGACTGGCCACCGGAAGTCCACCACACGGCAATATTGGGCTTGATCTGTTCAAGACGCTTGTACGCGCGATCGACATCCAGCGGGTAGAGTTTGTCGCGCGGCACGCCGTCGGAGAGCAACGCCGCCTCCAGGGTGCTCATCGGATCGTTACGCAGGGCACGCACACCCGGGAAGTTCTTCACGTCCCAGAACTCGGCCCAGGTCTGCGGCACTTTTTTCAGATTCTTTTTGTTGTAGCCAATGACCGACGAATAGAACTCGTAGGCCACCGAGTACGGGGTGCGATAAGCGTCCGGCATTTTTTGCACGTTGGGCATCTTGCTCAGGTCCAGGGGTTCGATCAGCCCCTCGTTACCGCCACGCACGCAGTTGGAGGGCGGCGTGTCGATCACGTCCCACACCGGTTTTTTCGCTTCACCTTGGGCCTTGACCATGGGCCAGGCGTCGGGCGCACTGTCCTGCTTGATGGTCATGTTGAGTATTTTGGCGGCCGGGTCGAGGATGGCTTTGGTTTGCGCCTCCTGGTACGTGCCGCCCTGGGAGACGAAGGTGATCTGGTCGGCCATGGCCGGCATGGCGCACGCCACCGAAAGGCTCAACAGGGAAATGACGGAACCGAACGCTTGAGCAACAGACAAGGTTTTCATGGCAAATCATCCTGGACGTAGATTAATTCGGCAGCGCTAAAAACCTCGACTGAACACCCTGCACCTCAGGTGCTTTGCTCAGGTTTGATTTTATTGTTCGACCGAGCGGGACAATTTCACGTTACAAGAGCATGACACCCCCCGGCAATGCACGAATAGTCAGGACCTGCATAACTTCAGATCATGGTAGGTCATCCAGCCACTGTACGTTCACTTGGGCGCCGCAAACGGCAAGCGCCGGGCCAGCTCCTGCGCCAGATACCGGGCGAATACCGAGATTCGTTGTGGAATGTGCCGGCGATGCTGATACACAGCATAGACATCCGCCCTGGGCGCCTGATAATCCTCCAGCACGGCCTTGAGGCGCCCGCTTTGCAAGTGTTCCTCAACGTTCCAGCGTGAACGCAGGATCAATCCATGCCCGTCGAGGGCCAGACGCAAAGCCACCTCGCCATCGTTGCTCGACAGGGTGCCGCTGACCTTGTGGGCGTAATCCCGGCCATCCTTGCGGAACCGCCAGATGGCGTAGTCACTGCCGAACTGGCGTAGCACGATGCAGTTATGCTGTTCCAGGTCGGCCACCGAAGTCAGTTCAGGCATAGCCTCAAGGTATTGAGGTGAGGCACAGAGGATGCGCGGATTCTCCAGCAGGCGTACCGCGATCAGACGCGAATCAGGTGGTTCGCCCATGCAGACGCTGATGTCGAATTGATCATCGAGCAGGCTCGACGGCTGGCTGGACAGTTCCAGGGAAAGTTCCAGTTGCGGGTGCAGGCGGGCGAAGCTGGACACCAACGGCGCCAGGTGTTGGCGACCGAAACCCAGGGTGCCGTTGATTCGCAGCAGCCCCTGCAACGTCGGCTGCCGGCTGTCGAGCGCACTTTCCAGTTCTTCCAGCTGCCGCAGGATCGGTCGCCCTCCTTCCAGGTACAACGTACCTTCCGGCGTCAGCGACAACCGGCGCGTGGTGCGCGCCAGCAACTGCACGCCCAGCCGCGCCTCAAGCTGGCTCAGGCGCTTGCTCACCGCCGGCAATGACAGGCCCAGGTGCCGCGCCACTTCAGTGAGGCTGCCGCGTGTGGCCACCTGTTGGAAGAAACTCAAGTCATCGATCATCGTCACCGTTTCTTTCCTAAAAGCTAATAATGGCTTTCGCGCAAGGCTAATTATTAATACAGGCAGACTGCATAGACTGGCAACCGATCCCCCCTCATTCCCAGGAGTCGAAGCCATGAGCAAAGCCCAGTACAAGATTGCAGTGATCCCCGGCGACGGTATCGGCAAGGAAGTCATGCCCGAAGGCGTGCGCGTGCTCGACGCCGTCGCCGCCAAACACAACCTGGCGCTGCAATGGGATTGGTTCGATTTCGCCAGCGCCGATTACTACCTCGCCCACGGCAAGATGATGCCCGACGACTGGTTCGACATTCTCAAGGGCTATGACGCGATCTACTTCGGCGCCGTGGGCTGGCCGGACGTAGTGCCCGACCACATTTCCCTGTGGGACTCACTGTTGCAGTTTCGCCGCGAGTTCGACCAATACGTCAACCTGCGCCCTTGCCGCCTGATGCCCGGCGTCAAGGCGCCACTGGCCAATCGCATGCCCGGTGATATCGACTTCTGGGTCGTGCGGGAAAACACCGAAGGCGAATACTCCAGCGTCGGCGGCAAGATGTTCCCCGGCACCGAGCGCGAGATCGTCCTGCAGGAAACCGTGATGACCCGCGTCGGCGTCGACCGCATCCTCAAGTTCGCCTACGACCTGGCCCAGAGCCGTCCGAAAAAGCACCTCACCTCGGCCACCAAATCCAACGGCATCGCGATCACCATGCCGTACTGGGACGAGCGCGTCGCCGACATGGGCAACAAGTACCCCGAGGTGAAAGTCGACAAGTACCACATCGACATCCTCACCGCGAACTTCGTCCTGCACCCGGACTGGTTCGACGTGGTGGTGGCGAGCAACCTGTTCGGCGACATCCTCTCCGACTTGGGCCCCGCCTGCACGGGCACCATCGGTATCGCGCCGTCCGCCAACATCAACCCGGAGCGCAACTTCCCCAGCCTGTTCGAACCGGTGCACGGTTCGGCGCCGGACATCGCCGGCAAAGGCATCGCCAACCCGATCGGGCAGATCTGGTGCGGCGCGATGATGCTCGAACACCTCGGCCACCCGGAGGCGGGCGCTGCCGTACTGACCGCCATCGAGACAGTCCTGGCGATGGGCCCGCAGGATGCACCGCTGACGGCCGACATTGGCGGCACCGGCAACACCGAGTCACTGGGCAAGGCCATCGCGGCTGCGGTCTGACCCGCCAAATAACGTGCAATCTTCCGTTCACGGCCCGTGATTCGGAAGATTGTTGCGTGGAATTTTGGCACCGTGAGAACACCTACCCAGCGCATTGCGAGACACACCATGGCCCTGCTCTTCAAAGTTGACGATGACCGTGGCGCGGCCTGGAAATCCTTGTTCGCAGACCACGCGCCCGACATCGAGGTACGCCTGTGGCCGGACATTGGCGACCCCTCACAAGTACGCTATTTCGCCGCCTGGCAACCGCCACAGAAACTGCATGAGCGCTTTCCCAACCTCGAAGTGATTTTCGCCACTTCCGCAGGCGTCGATCAGTTCGAACTCGGCGAACTGCCAGGGCCTATCAAGGTGGTGCGCATGCTCGACCCCGGCATCGCACAAGGTATCGTCGAGTACGCCTGCTTCGCCGTGTTGAGCCTGCACAGGCAGATCCCCTTGTACCTGCAACAACAGCGGGCCAAGCAGTGGCAGGACCACCTGCTGACCCCAGCTGCGCAGCGGCGCGTCGGCGTCATGGGCCTGGGCAACCTCGGTATTGCCGTGCTGGACAGCCTGCGGCCGTTCGGCTTCGAACTGCATGGCTGGGCGCGCTCGCAAAAAAACCTCGATGGCGTGCACTGCCATGCGGGCAACGACCATCTCACCCAATTTCTCGGCCAGTGCGACATCTTGATCTGCCTGTTGCCACTGACCGACGACACCCGGGGGATCCTCAACGCAACGACGTTGGCCGCCCTGCCAAGCGGCGCCAGCCTGATCAACCTCGGTCGGGGCGGTCACCTGATCGAAGATGATTTGCTCGTGGCACTGGATAGCGGCCAGGTGAGCCACGCCCTACTCGACGTGCTTGATGCCGAACCGCCATCACCCGATCACCCCTTCTGGCGACACCCGCAGATTTGGCTGACCCCCCACGTCGGCGCGATGACTGCGCCGCATAGTGCATTCGAGGGGTTGCTGGCCAATATCCGTCGCCAGCAAAGGGGCGAGCCCATGCAAGGACTGATTCAGCGTGATCACGGGTATTGAGGCCGCGCGGGCGCATAAATAGTTTGAACCGCGCCGGAAGGCGCTCGCCTAACGATCAGCCTCTGGAAAATTCCACAGGCATTGCGCCAATACCGGCACACTCCGAGAGGTGGTCAACGTGGCTAAAGACGAGAAGAAAAGCGAAGGTAAAGCTTCGAAAGCCAGCAAGGATTTGAAGGACAAGAAAGCATCGCCGGCGAAGAAATCAGCGGCAGCCTCAGCGCTTTCAAAATCCTCCGACAAGAAGGATAAGAAAAAAGACGCCGAACCCAAAAAAACTGCAAAAAAAGCTGACAGCAAGCCTGACAAGGCGAAGAAATCAGACAAGTCCGACAAGCCGGCAAAAAAGAAAAAATGACCTCTGCTGTTTGCCAGGGCTCCACGCCCTGGCTCTCTCCGACAACTGCCGGTTTGTGGTCCTTGGCCAAAAAGCCGGCTGCCCGCGCCTGCTCGCCCATGGCGTGATCCAACGAATGATCCAATAGAACCCCTTCCAGCCAAGCGGGTCTTCTGCTGTATCAACCATTGGAAAGCTGACTTCATGTCCACACAAAAAAGCCTCGTCATGCTTGCACGAGTCGGATACGCGGCTCGGGGCGCTCTTTACCTCATCATTGGAGTATTCGCACTGCTCGCCGCGCTCGATGCCACCCGACCAAAAGACAGCAAGAAGAGCCTCGAAGCGTTGTTAAGCCAACCCTTTGGCTATGTTTTGGTTGGGCTGGTGGTGGCAGGTTTGTTTGCCTTTGCCTTATGGCGATTCATACAAGCGGTTCGCGACGTGGATGGCCACGGCACCCAAATGAAGGGATGGGTTATCCGCTCCGGCCTCTTGGCCGGTGGCCTGGTCAACGGAGCGTTGGCTTGTTTTGCCTTGGGCCTGCTCGTCAGCGGGATCAAGCGCTCGGGGGATTCGGGAGGTGGCCAGACCAAGGACCTGCTGGCACATGCATTGTCCTGGGACCATTCAAACCTGCTGATCTACCTCATCGCGCTCGTCCCTCTGGGCGTAGGCATCGCCCACATCATCAAAGGCTGGAAAGCGTCTTTCGAGAAATATTTCGAGGCAGACGAAGAGGTTATGCAGTACGTGCGGCCTGTGTCACGAATCGGTCTTATCGCCCGTGGCGTCGTCTTTATCGAGATTGCCCTGTTGCTGGCGTTGAGTGGCTCCAATTACAAGGCAGTCGACCCGCCGGGCATGAAGGAAGCACTCAATGCGTTGCAGAATCTACCGGCTGGTGAGTGGGTGCTGCTGTTGATGGCCGTCGGGCTGATCGCCTTTTCGGTCTACAGCTTCGCCGAGGGCGCATGGCGCAAGATCAACGTGGAACGCGTGAACACAGCATGAGACGACGCTGACATTTCGCGCAATGAACTCGGAAAAGATTTGCAAACACACCGGTCGCCCGTTCGTGTTCCCCGATTCCAGGGTGCAATGGGACAGCCTGACCGACATGACCGACGCGGGGCAACTGGCCAAACAGCAGCTATGGGCCGCAACGACGCCCAGCGCGGCCAACCAGGGGTTTAACGTCACCGATGGCGATGTGTTCCGCTGGAAGTGGAGCAAGATTGCCGATTATTTTGGCCTGGCTGCCGCGCCCTTCCCTGCCATCGACTCACCCCTTGAAACACAGATGGCCAACGACCACGCCGTCTGGCGACAGATAGCGTCTGAGCACAACCTTGCAGAACCTGGCCCCGCTGATCTGGACCGGGTTTCAAAAACGGGCATGTAGTGCCCCCTCATACAGGCACCGGCCAGCCCAGCCCATACGGTTGACCTGCCGCCGGGGTGGCTTGGGCGAAATCTCAATCGGTCAAGAACTCCCCCTTGAACCCCAAATTCCATGAAGCCCGCAACGCCGCCATTTTCAACGCGCGCACCTGGCCGGGGTCAATCTCCCGACCGATATGCTGCACCGTCGCCACCAGCGCGAGGGTGCCGAGCAGTTCGCCGTCGATGCCCAAAACCGGCGCTGCCAAGGCAGAGACACCCAGCGTCTCCTCCTCTATCGCGGATGCCCAGCCCTGGCTGCGCGTCTCACTGATCTGGCGCTGCAACACCTTGGGATCGGTGACGGTGTACGACGTGATGGCCGCCAGGCCCGCCGCCATGGCCTGTTCGATATTCAACTGCCTTGAGAACGCCAGCGCGACCTTGCCCTGGGCGTTGCAATGCAGCTGCAATTCGGTGCCGGTCCGCACGCCGATCTCCAGCGATGACTTGCCCAGTTGTGTATCGACCACCACCAGTCGGCGCCCTTGCAGCGCCGACAGCACCACCGTCAGGCCCAATTCTTCACGCAGGTCACGAATGGCGTCGGTGGACGCGCTTAGCAAATCGATGCCGTTGGCCGCGATGCGCCCCAGCACAAACGCCTGGATGCCCAGGCGATAACGCGAGGTCTGCGGGTTCTGCGTCAGGTAGCCCCGCTCGACCAGGGTTTTGAGGTGGCGGAACACCGATCCCTTGGTGGTGTTCAACTGGCTCGCCAGTTCGCTGACGCCCATCTCGCCGTCGGCCCCGGCCACGCGTTCGAGCACATCGAACGCCAGTTGCACCGACCTGACACCCCCCTTCCCGGTTTCTTCACTCATTGTTGTTGTCTCCTTTTCGTGCTCACCGTTCGCATAGGCGAAACAACGCAATTCCGTGAATATCGCTCAGGCTGGTGTCGCTGACAAGCGGCAGTCATCCAACCGAGCACACACCCGACCAAGCCTTTAATACCGAACCTATTGATTCAAAAAGGAAAAAGGCGAAGACAGGAAAATCACCCCTCATGACGGTCTTTTCTGCGAAACAGTTTTTCTATCAGCGAAACAGAAAACATTTGACGGACATCCAGTTAGATCGTAAAAATGAAACCACGTCCCGCATACGCTTACGAATTTAACAAGAGGAACTACGCCCATGAATGCCCAAGGCTCGGCTCTGGCCCAGCGTGATATCGCTTACCACCTTCACCCCCAGACCAACCTGCGCCTGCACGAGCAGGTTGGCCCATTGGTGATCGAACGTGGCGAAGGCATCTACGTGTTCGACGAAAACGGCCAGCGTTACATCGAGGGCATGTCCGGACTCTGGTGCGCCACTTTGGGCTTCAGCCAACCGCGCCTCGCCGATGCCGCCCACGCGCAGATGCTCAAGTTGCCCTATCAGCAGACCTTCGCCCACCGCAGCCATGGCCCGGCCGCCAACCTCGCCGCCGAGCTGGTCGCCCATGCTCCCAAAGGACTGAACAAGGTGGTGTTCCAGAGCTCCGGCTCCGAGGCGGTCGATACCGCGATCAAGTTCGTGCGCTACTACCACACCGCCATCGGCAAGCCGGGCAAACATCGGCTGATCGCGCGCCAGCGCAGCTACCACGGCACCACCCTCGCCGCCGCCAGCCTCACCGGTTTGCCGAACATGCACAAAGGCTGGGGCGAACCGCTGGCCGATGTGATCCACGTGCGCTGCCCGCATCTCTACCGCCAAGGTTTGCCCGGTGAGACCGAAGAAGCGTTCGCCACTCGCCTGGCCGAGGAGCTTGAGCAAACCATCCTGCAAGCGGGCCCTGAGACCATCGGCGCGTTCTTCGCCGAACCGATCATGGGCACGGGCGGCGTGATCGTGCCGCCGGCCGGGTATTTCGCCAAGGTCCAGGCGGTGCTGCGCAAGTACGACATCCTGATGATCGCCGACGAAGTCATCTGCGGTTTTGGCCGAACCGGTCATTACTGGGGATGTGACGCGATGGGCATCGAGCCCGACATGCTGACCTGCGCCAAAGGCCTGTCGGCAGCGTTCCAGCCGATCTCCGCTTTGCTGGTCAGCGACCGGATCTACCAGGTCATCGCCGACCAGAGCCAGGCTCTCGGCGGCCTCGGCCATGGCTACACCTACGGCGGCCATCCGGTGGCAGCGGCCGTGGCGCTGGAAACCCTGCGCCTGTACGACGAGCTGGACATCGTCGCCCATGTACGCGAAGTGGCCCCGGCGTTCCAGGCTGGCCTGCGTGCACTGGTCAATCATCCATTGGTGGGTGAAGTGCGCGGCATCGGCCTGATGGCCGCCATGGAATTCGTCGCCGACAAGCACAGTCGGGAACCCTTCGCGGCCGAGCTGAAGATCGCCCAACAGGTCAGCAACGTGCTGCAACGCAACGGCATCCTACTGCGCGCCCTGGGCGACACCCTGGTGATGGCGCCGCCGCTGATCGTCAATGCCGACCAGATTCAGACTATTCTCAAGGCAGTGGCCCAGGCATTGGATGAAGTCCTTGCAGGTGTGCGGCCATGATCGCCCAGTCCTTGCGCCCACAGCCCGAGGTCGTCATGCCGCTATCGCAGGACCCTGCCGCCGCTCCGGCCAGCGCCGCCACCGTGGTGCGTTTCGACGGGGTGTACAAAACCTACGACGAGCGCAGCTGGGTGGTCGACAACCTTGACCTGGACATTCGCCAGGGCGAGTTCCTGTCGCTGCTCGGACCCAGCGGTTCGGGCAAGACCACCACGCTGATGATGCTCGCCGGCTTCGACGCCCCGGACCGCGGGCGCATCCTCATGGATGGCCAGGACATCAGCGCCCTGCCCGCCTACAAGCGCGACATGGGCGTGGTGTTCCAGAGCTACGCGCTGTTCCCGCACATGAGCGTGGCGCAGAACGTGGCGTTCCCTTTGAACCTGCGCAAGGTGCCGGCCGCCGAGGCTCGCGCGCGGGTCAGCGAAGCGCTGGCCCTGGCGCGCCTGGAAGGTTTCGAGGACCGGCGCCCAGGGCAGTTGTCGGGCGGGCAGCAGCAACGGGTCGCGCTGGCCCGGGCGTTGGTCTATCGCCCGCGCATCCTGCTGATGGACGAACCGCTCGGCGCACTCGACAAGGCGCTGCGCGAACACATGCAGCTGGAACTCAAGGCCATCCACAAACAACTGGGCATCACCTTCGTCTACGTCACCCATGACCAGGACGAAGCCATGACCCTGTCCGACCGGGTGGCGGTGTTCAACGAAGGCAAGATCGCCCAGATCGACGCGCCGCACTTGCTCTACACACAGCCTTCGACTCGCTTCGTGGCCAATTTCCTGGGCGAGACCAACCTGCTCGAAGGCACGGTGATCGCCCGCACGGCCAGCCACGCCAAGGTGCGCCTGGAAGAAGATGGCAGCGTGCATGAGGCGTGCTGCGCCGATGCCAGTCTCGTCCCCGGCGATCGCGCGGCACTGGCGATTCGTCCGGAGAACCTGCGCCTGGCCGCACCCGGTGAACCGGCGCTCAGCGTGCAGGTGATCGACAGCATTTTCCACGGTGCCCACAGCCGCTTGCGTCTGCGCATGGCCGGGGGTGCGCAGCTGTCGATGACCTGCAACCCGGCCGGTCTCGGTCGCGCGGCCCCGCAACCCGGCGAAAGCCTGGCCCTGGCCATGCCGACGGAACAGGCCATGGTGCTGCGCTGATTTTTTTGCACGACAACACAACAACAAAAAACGCTTCGGCTCGACCTGCATCACTGCCAACCAATTCCAATTCCAAAGGCTGGGAGTCACACCATGTTCAATCGTAACCGCGTCAGCATCCTCACCCTCTGCGGGCTCGCCCTGCTCGCCAGCGGCGCCCAGGCCCGCGACCTCACCGTGGCCTCCTGGGGCGGCGCCTATCAGGACGTGCAACGGGAAATTTTCTTCAAACCGTACACTCAGGCCAGCGGCAATAAAGTCGTCGACGACAGTTGGGAAGGCGGCATCGGCCTGCTGCGCACCCGCGCCGAAAGCGACGACGGCGGCTGGGATCTGGTGCAGGTCGAGAGCGAAGACCTGGAACTGGGCTGTGGAGAAGGCCTGTTCCTGCCGCTGGACGTGGCGCGCATCGGCGGCAAGGCCAGCTACATCCCCAGCGCCACCAGCACCTGCGGCATTGGCAATGCGGTCTACAACTTCGTCATCGGTTACGACACCAGCAAACTCAAGCGCGCGCCCACCGGCTGGAGCGATTTCTTCGACACCGCCACCTTCCCCGGCAAACGCGCCCTGCGCCAGGGCCCCAAGGGCAACCTGGAAATCGCCCTGATGGCCGACGGTGTGGCCCCGGCCGACGTCTACAAGACCCTCGGCACGCCCGGCGGTGTCGAGCGCGCCTTTCACAAGCTCGACAGCATCAAGGGCCAGTTGCTGTTCTGGAAGGCCGGTGGCCAGCCCATGCAACTTCTGGCCTCTGGTGAGGTGGCGATGACCACCTCCTACAACGGCCGGGTGACCAATGCCATCCGCCAGGACCACAAACCGTTCGGGCTGGTGTGGAACCAGTCACTGCAAACCATGGACAGCTGGGCCATCCTCGCCAACTCGCCGAACGTCGACAAGGCCTACGGCCTGCTCAAAGTGATGGGTGACGGCGAGAACCAAAAGCGCTGGCCGGCCCTGCAGCCGACCGGCATCACCTCGCTCAAGGGCATCGCCGACACCGACCCGGCAGCCTTGGCCGATTCGCCCAGTGCGCCCCAGAACAGCGCCAACGTGCTGGTGCTGGACGACCACTTCTGGGTCGACCGCGTCGATGAACTGAATGCCAAATGGACCGCCTGGGCGGCCAAGTGAGCCAGGGGAATCACATGAGTGCTCTCGCCTTAGACAACGCCATCCCGGTGGTGGCGCGCAAGAACCGCGTCGCGCTGTGGCAGGCCTATGGCCTGCTGGCACCGTTGGTGCTGTTCCTGCTGCTGACCTTCGTCGGCCCTATCGGCACGCTGTTGTGGCGAGCCGTGGCCGACCCCGAATTGACCCAGGCGTTGCCCGCGACGGCCCAGGCGGTGGCGAAATGGGACGGCACCTCGGCGCCGGATGAACGCCTGTTCGCGCCACTGGTGCAGGACCTGCGCCAGGTGCAACCTCGGGAACTGGCGGCAGCCGCGCGACGCCTGGCCTATGAGGCGCCGGCGTTGCGCGCCCTGCTGACCACGGCCCGGCGCAAAGCGGCGCAACTGGACGGCACGGCGGCCTCGTTGCAGGCGCTCGATCCACGCTGGCTGGACAACGCGACGTGGCAGACCTTCAAACGCGCAACAGGTCCGGTGGGCAGTTATCACCTGCTATCGGCAGTGGACCTCAAGCACGACTACCGTGATGGTTGGGTCGCCAAGGAAGAAGCCGGGCTGTACCGGGCGATCCTGGGTCGCACCTTCGGTATTGCGGCGATCACCACGCTGGTGTGTGTGCTGCTGGCGTTTCCACTGTGCGCCTTCCTCGACAAGCGCACGCCGCGTACCCGCAATGCCTTGCTGCTGTTGATCCTGCTGCCGTTCTGGACCTCGATCCTGGTGCGCACCACCGCCTGGATGGTGCTGTTGCAGGACGAAGGCCTGGTCAACGCGTGGCTGCTGCGTCTTGGCCTGGTCGACAGCCCCTTGCACCTGCTCTACAACCGCTTCGGGGTGATCCTGGCACTGGTCCACGTGATGCTGCCATTCATGGTCTTTCCACTGCTGGCCGCCATGGCCGGCTGTAATCGCCTGCTGGTGCAGGCGGCCTATTCCATGGGCGCTCGGCCATTGCGGGTGTTCTTCCAGGTCTACCTGCCGCAGGTGTTGCCCGGCCTGGCGGCTGGCGCACTGATGGTGTTCATCGTCACCTTGGGCTTCTACATCACCCCCGCGCTGCTCGGCGGGCCGGCCGACCAGATGATCAGCTTCTACATCGCCCAATTCACCACCGGCACCCTCAACTGGGGACTGGCCTCGGCCCTTGGCTTGATATTGCTGGTGGCCACCACCCTGCTTTATCTGGTCCAGGCGCACCTGGCCCGGCGCGGCCATGAAGGAGCCAAACGATGATCCGCAACCCCAACCGCGGGCCACTGGCCTGGTTCGGTAACCTCGGCCTGTCGCTCAGTGGCGTGCTGGTGCTGGCATTCCTGCTGCTGCCAATTCTGGTGGTCTTGCCGCTGTCGTTCAGCGACAACCGCTACATGTCGCTGCCGCTGGGCAGCTTCACCCTGCACTGGTACGAGCAGTTCTTCGGCTCCAGCCAATGGCTGGGCGCGCTGGCCAACAGCTTTGCCATCGCCCTCACCAGCACCGCCCTGGCGGTGTTGCTCGGCGGCCTGGCGGCGCTCGGCCTGCGTCATCCTTCCATGCCTGGCAAGCGCGTGATTGAAGTGCTACTGATCGCGCCGATGATCGTGCCGGCGGTGATCGTCGGCGTCGGCATGTACTTCGTGTTCTCCAGTGCCGGCCTGACCCGCAGCTACTTGGGGCTGGTGCTGGCGCACACGACACTGGCGGTGCCCTTCGTCATCGTCAACGTCGGCGCCGCGCTGGGCGGTCTCAACCAGCGGCTGTTGTGGGCGGCAGCCAGTATGGGCGCGACACCCTGGGTCACATTGCGCCAGGTGACCTTGCCGTTGATTTCGCCGGGCCTGGTCTCGGGCGCCCTGTTCGCCTTCGCCACTTCGCTGGATGAAGTGGTGGTGACGCTGTTCCTGGCCGGGCCCGACCAACGCACGCTACCGAGGGAAATGTTCACCACCGCCCGCGAGGCCTTGAGTCCGGTGCTGCTGGCCGCCGCGACCATCATGGTGCTGTTCGCCACTGTGCTGCTGTTGCTGTCGCGATCCCTATCCCGCCGCTAAACCCTGGGGCAACGCAAGCCGTTGCCCCATTCATCCCGCCACCCCTTGACAGCCACTCGGAGGGCTTCTTACTATCGCAACCACTCAGAGAAACAACGTTTCGCAGATAAAAACAAAATAGCGAAGACCCGTTCTACCGCTCGCTGCCCAGAAAAGCATTGCCGCCTGCGTTATGCGCAGACGGCCCGATAATTCCAGAGAGCCTCTGATGAATCTCATTTCTCGCACTACCTTTGTCAGCGATCAGGATTGCTCGCTGTACAACCGCATCGCCTGGCGCATCTTGCCGTTCCTTTTCGTGCTCTATGTCGTGGCCTTCCTTGACCGCGTCAACGTCGGCTTCGCCAAATTGCAGATGGCCGCCGACGTGGGCCTGAGCGACATGGCCTTCGGCTTCGGCGCCGGGGTGTTCTTCCTCGGCTACTGTCTGTTTGAGATCCCCAGCAACATGATGCTGCAGCGCGTCGGCGCACGTTTGTGGATCGCGCGGATCATGGTGGTCTGGGGCATCATCTCCACTTCGATGATGTTCGTCTCCAGCCCCACGTCGTTCTACATCCTGCGTTTTCTGCTGGGGGTGGCCGAGGCCGGCTTCTATCCTGGCATCGTGCTGTACCTGACCTACTGGCTGCCGTCGTACGCGCAATCGCAGGGTTTGGCCTGCCTGAGCCTGGGCGTGGGGTTCGCCGGTGTGATCGGCGGGCCGCTGTCGGGCTGGATCATGCAGACCTTCGCCGGCATGCACGGCCTGGCCGGCTGGCAATGGCTGTTTTTGCTCGAAGGCCTGCCGGCGGTGGTCCTCGGCATCGTGGTGTTCTTTTACCTCGATGACCGTCCGGGCAAGGTTCGCTGGCTCAGCGCCGCGCAGAACGCCAAGGTGGTGGCCGACCTCGACCGCCAGCGCAAGGAGCACGAGCAGGCCGGCGCCACCCACACCTTGCGCAGTGCCTTCCGCCATCGCGCGTTGTGGTGCCTGGTGTTCGTCAACTTTGCTCTGTTGTGCGGCACCTACGGCGTGTCGTTCTGGCTGCCGCAGATCATCCGCAACCTGGGTGAACAGACGCTGTTGCAGACAGGCCTGCTGTCGGCCATACCGTTTGCCGTAGGCTCGGTGTGCATGCTGATCGTCGGCAAGCATTCGGACCGCACTCGCGAACGCCGCTGGCACGCCTCCCTGTCGATCCTCGCCGCGTGCCTGGGCCTGGCCATGAGCGCGACGTTCCATAATCAGCCGGTGTTGTGTCTGTTCAGCCTGTGCGTGGCGATGGCCGGCAGCCTGTCGGCATTCAACGTGCTGTGGGCCATCCCTGGCACGCTGCTGACCGGCGCCGCCACCGGCGTCGGCATCGCCCTGATGACCACCGTCGGCAACCTCGGCGGCTACGCCAGCCCGTTCATGATGGGTTGGATCAAGCAGGCCAGCGGGCATTTGGAGTACGGCCTGTTCGTCCTCGCCGCCCTGAACCTGGTCGCTGCACTGGTGATGGCCCGGGTCCGTTCCCAGGCCGCGCCCGTCGTCGCCATTGGCACCGCAGGCTGAGCCTGCCCAGATGCAAGGAATACACATGAGCAACAGCGGATTTTTTCACGATGAACACTGCTTTTGGCACAGCGGCGGCCTGTTCGCCCTGACCTTGCCGGTGGGCGGCTGGGTCGAGCCGCCATCGGGCGCCGCCCACGCCGAATCACCGGAGTCCAAGCGCCGCCTGAAGAACCTGGTGGAAGTCTCGGGCCTGGGCAAGTCACTGGTGCAGCACGGCGGTGAGCCGGTATCCATGGCGCAGATGCTCAAGGTGCATACACCCGAGTACTTGCAACGTTTTCGCCAGTTGTGCGCCGACGGCGGCGGCCTGCTCGACCCGGGCGCACCGGTCGGCCCGGCCACCTACGAGGTCGCCCGGGTCTCGGCCGGGCTGGTCAGCGCGGCGGTCAACCAGGTGCTGCAAGGCGAACTGGACAACGCCTACGTGCTGAGCCGTCCTCCCGGCCACCACGCCCTGCCCGACCAGGCCATGGGTTTTTGCTATTTGAACAACATCGCCATCGCCATCGAGAACGCCCGCGAGCGCTTCGGCATCGAGCGCGTGGCGGTGCTCGACTGGGACGTGCACCACGGCAACGGCACCCAGACCATCTACTACGAGCGTGACGATGTGCTGACGCTGTCGATCCACCAACAGCGCGCCTATCCCCGCGGCTACACCGGCGAGCACGACACTGGCAGCGGCGCCGGAGCCGGTCTGAACGTCAACGTACCTCTCCCGCCGGGCAGCGGCCACGAGGCTTATCTGTATGCCATGCAGCGCATCGTGTTGCCAGCGCTGGAGCGTTATCGCCCGCAACTGATCATCGTCGCTTGCGGTTATGACGCCAGCGGCGTCGACCCGCTGGGGCGCATGCTTTTGCACAGCGACAGTTACCGCGAACTGACCCGCCTGACCCGTGAGGCGGCCGAACGCCTGTGCGGCGGCAAACTGGTGCTGGTGCATGAAGGCGGTTACGCCGAAGCCTATGTGCCGTTCTGCGGGTTGGCGGCCATCGAGGCGCTTAGTGGTCTGCGTACCGAGGTGCAGGACCCGTTGCTGGCGATGCTCGAATCGCAGCAGCCCGACGCGCAAACCGTCGCCTTCCAGAAAACCCTGATCGACCAACTGGTGTAGTCACCCTATCCAACACTTCGGAGATAACGCCTAGCGAATAAATCCAACCCTCCATTCGTCCGCCAACACACTTATTGATTTATCGAACTTGAACCACGGCCGTCATCGCCTTGATGTCGGCCGTGCGCTCACGCACACGCCTGGAAAATAACTACATGAATGCTAAGAAGAGCACATTGGCACTGGCTGTTACTTGCGCACTTTCCTTCAATGCAATAGCCGACACGGGTGGTTTTGTAGAAGATGCGCACTTCTCGATAAAAGCGCGCAACTTCTACATGAATCGCAACTTTCTCGACGACCGCACTTCGCAGAACTATTCCGAAGAATGGGCGCAGGGTTTTATCGGTATTTTCGAGTCCGGCTATACGCCAGGCACCGTTGGCTTCGGGGTGGACGCCATCGGCCTGCTCGGCTTGAAACTGGACACCGGCGGCGGGCGCAAAGGCGGCGGCACCCTGCTGCTGGAGGAAGACAGCGACGGCGCCAAGAGCAGCTATTCCAAGGGCGGCGCTGCGGTGAAGGCGCGGTTCTCCAAGACAGTCGTCAAGTTTGGCGAGCAACTGATGAACCTGCCGGTGCTGGCCACCAGCGATAACCGACTGTTGCCTGAAACCACCCAGGGCTGGCTGGTCACGAGCAAGGAAATACCCGACCTGACGTTGCACGCGGGCCACTTCACGGCTTTGCGCAGCCGCGACCAAAGTGAACACGACAGCGGCGGCATGACCTCGGTGGATTTGTTCGGCGGCAACTATAACTTCAATAAACAATTGAACGTTCGCGCCTATCATTCCGATGTTGAGGATTACTGGCGCAAGTATTACCTGGGCACCACGTTGGCGTTACCGATCAGCGAGGGTTTAGCAGCCACGTTTGATTTCAACGGGTATGACACCAAAAGTGAAGGCCGGCAATTGGGCGGCATTCTCGATAACCGCATCTGGAGTTTGTCGGCCGCCTTGGCGGCTGGGCCGCACACGTTCACGGTCGCCCATCAGCGCGTGACCGGCACCGGCAACTACACCTATGGCGTGGACGGTAACAGCACCGTTTTTTTGGCCAACTCCGTGCAGTACTCTGACTTCAACTACGAGAACGAACGTTCGTGGCAGGCCCGTTACGACTTCAACTTTGCTGGCGTCGGCATACCGGGTCTGAGCTTCATGGGCCGCTACCTGCGCGGCACCGATTTCCACACCGCGCAAACCGACAATGGTCGCGCCTGGGAACGCGACCTTGAGCTCAAATACGTGGTGCAATCCGGCTCGGCCAAGGACCTGTCCTTTCGTATCCGCCAAGCCAGTTTCCGCAGCCCCGATCGTGGGCTGAACTTCAATGAAGTGCGGGTGATTACCGAGTACCCGATCAACATCTTCTAAGCGTTGCCCCCGCAGGAGCCAGATCTGGCTCCTGCAACCGCCAGCGCTTTTAGAGGCGCTGGTAGGTCCCCGCGTGCAAGCGTTCGCTGATCTCCGCCGCCGCCGACTGCAACTCGCGCAACATCGCCGCCGGTGGTGGTGACGGGATGGCTGCGCTCGGCCCGACGATACCGATGGTGCCGACGATCTGGTCATTGTCGCGAAAGATCGGGCAGCACACGGCATTGATTCCCATCGTCACCTCACCGTCCGCATCGTCATACAGTCGCTCGCGAATCAACGCCAGGCGCTGGGCCAGGGCTTCGGGTTCGTGCAGGGTCAGGGGCGTCAGTTGCGGCATCTTGCGGCGCATCACCCGCTGCTGACTGGCGGTGTCGGCGAACGCCAACACGGTGCGGCCCTGGGCCGAGCAATACGGCAGCACGCGGTTGCCCGGTTTCACCGAGATGCACACATTGGCCTTGGATTCGACACAGGACACCACCAGCGCGGTGTCATGGGTAGCGACCGCCAGCAAGGCCGTTTGGCCAGTGGCATCGCGGATGCGGGTCAGGTAAGGGTCGGCGATGGCGCGCAGGTCGAACTGCTCGCCGGCAGCTTCGCCGTAGGCCACCAGGCGTGAACCGAGCATGTATTTCTCGGTGGTCGGATCCTGTTCGAGGATCCCCAACTGGCGCATCGAGGCCAAGTGCCGGTAGGTGCGCGGCTTGGCCGTCTGCAGTTGTTGAGCCAGCTCGGTGACCCCGAGCGGGCGCCGCGCAGCGGTCAGTTCGTCAAGCAGGCGGAAGACCATCTCCACCGACTCGAGCAAGGCCGGACCACTGGCGGGCTTTTCATCATCCTGGTTCAAGCGTTCACCTCGCATGGGGCTTTTGAGAAAGCCCGATTGTATCGCTTGGCGAAACGCTTGTGTTGGTCTACGACATCAAATACTGGCAGGTTCTGCCGAAACGGCTGCGCGATCCTGCTGCGGCATCTTCACCGAGTACATCGTGTAGGCACCGATCAGGGTCATCACCGCCAGCACGTACAAGCCGTATTCAAGATGTCCGCTTCCCTGCTTCACCCAACCCATCATGAACGGGCTGGCGTAGCCGCCGAGGTTGCCGATGGTGGCGATCAGCGCGATGCCGGCCGCAGCTGCCGTGCCGGTCAACAGCACGCCGGGCAATGCCCAGAGCACGCAGAACCCGGCCAGACCGCCGGACATCGCCAGGCTCAGGCCGGCCAGCGACAGCACCGGTTGATCGTGGAAGAACGCCGCCATTGCCAGGCCTGCGGCCGACGCCAGATTGCACAGCGTGCCATGCCAGCGCCGCTCGCGGGTGCGGTCCGAATGCCGGCTGACCACCAGCATCACCACCGAGGCAATCGCGAACGGAATCGCCGCGATCAACCCGGTGTGAGTGAGGCTCTTGATGCCCAGGCCCTGGACGATCTGCGGCAGCCAGAAGCTCACCCCGTAAGTGCCGCACAACAGGGCAAAGTTCACGTAAATCAGTCGCCACAGGTCTTTGTTGACGAACGCCGCACGGAAATTGTGCCCCGCCCCCGCATGTTCCTGGGCCTGACGTTGCGCAGCCAGTTGGCGTACCACCCGTTGGTTTTGCTCCGGGCTCAGCCAGTGGACGTTGCCCGGACGGTCATCGAGGTAGAAGAACACCACGATACCCAGCAACACCGCTGGCGTGCCCTCGATCAGGAACAGCCATTGCCAGCCCGCCAAGCCATGCACACCCGCGAAGGTCTGCATGATCCAGCCCGACAGTGGGCTGCCCAGCACCCCGGCCATGGCGATCCCCAGGTTGAACCAGGCCATGGCCTGGGACCGGGCATAGGATGGGAACCAATAGGTCATGTACAAAACGACCCCCGGGTAAAACCCGGCCTCGGCCATGCCCAGCAAAAAGCGCATGACATAGAACTGGTTGGGCGTCTGCACGAACATCATCGACACCGAGAGGATGCCCCACATCACCATGATGCGGGTGATCCAGAATCGCGCGCCAACCCTTTGCAGCATCATGTTGCTGGGGATCTCGCACAGGCAGTAGCCGATGAAAAACACGCCGGCACCGAAGCCGAACGCCATGTCGCTAAGACCGATATCGGCCGACATCTGCAACTTGGCGAAACCGACGTTGACCCGGTCGAGGAAGGCAATGATGTAGAGCACAAACAGGAACGGCAGCAACCGCCAGGCGATGCGGTTGTACAGCACACTGTCCTGCTCGTTGTCGAACGTGTTGCGGGCTATGAGCTTCATCGCAGTACTCTTTTTTTGTAATTGTTGTTTTGGTGAAGCGAGCCTGATCAGGCCTGGGCCGACAGGATGAAATCGGCGCAGCGCTCGCCGATCATGATGCAAGGTGCGTTGGTATTGCCACTGACGATCGTCGGCATGATCGACGCATCGGCCACCCGCAGCCCCTGCACGCCACGCACGCGCAAAGTCGGGTCGACCACGGCGGCAGCGTCCGAGCCCATCCGGCAGGTGCCAGCGGGATGGAACACGGTTTTGGCAACGGTGCGCACGTAGTCCTCGAACACCGCGTCGGGCACGTCGTCGTTTTCCGGGAGCATGAGCATGCGCTCCACTACGCTGGCCAGCGCGGGTGCACGGAGGATCTTGCGGGCCAGTTTCACCCCGGCCACCATCGTGCGCATGTCCTCGGGGTCGCTCAGGTAGTTGGCGTTCAGTGCCACGTCCGCCAGCGGGTCGGCGCTTTTCAGGCGCAGCCGGCCACGGGATCGCGGGCGCAGCGCGCAGGGGTTGACGGAGATGCCATGGCCGGCCGGCGGCATGCGGTCGATATCGCCAACCAGCGCCGGCACCACGTGGAATTGCACGTCCGGGCGACCGCAGCCAGTGGCATCGACGAACGCGCCGCTTTCCACCACGTTGGAACTGAGCAGGCCCGTGCGCGTGGCCAGGTATTTCAGGCCATGGCCAACGGCGCGCAGGCCACGGTCATGCCCGAGCAGGCTCGAGGGCTGGCGGGTCTGGGCGTAGACCGATGCGCTGAGATGGTCCTGGAAGTTCTCACCGACTTCGGGAGCGTCCACCCGCACGTCGATGCCCATCGCCTGCAAATGCTCACGGGGTCCGATCCCGGACAGCATCAGCAGTTTTGGCGAAGCGATGGCTCCGGCACTGACGATCACTTCGCCACGGGCACGGAAACTCAACTCACGGCCGGTCTCATCCTGCGCCTGCACGCCCACTACCCGCGAACCGTCGAACTGCAAGCGGGTGACGTGAACACCCGTCATCACCTTGAGGTTGGGGTTCTTGCGCATCGGCCGCAGGTACGACGCCGCCGAACTGGCGCGACGGCCGTCGGCGGTGGTGGTCTGGTAGAAACCGGCACCTTCCTGCTTGACCCCGTTGAAGTCATCGTTGGCCGGCACGCCTGCTTCTACCGCTGCCTCGACAAAAGCCCGGCTGAGGAAATGCTTGTGCCGTGGATCGCTGACCTTCAGCGGCCCCTGTTGTCCGTGCAACTGACCGCCCAGGCGGGCGTTGGCTTCGCAGCGGCGAAACACCGGCAACACGTCCGCCCACCCCCAGCCCTGGCAACCGGCGTTTTTCCAATCTTCATAATCCTCGGCCTGACCGCGAATGTAGATCATCGCGTTGACCGAGCTGCCGCCGCCCAAGGTGCGGCCCTGGGGAATGAACACTTCGCGCTGGTTGACGAAGGGCTCGGGCTCGGTGCGGTACATCCAGGTGCGGCGAGTGCCGTGTACGCGGATGAACGTACCGGGAATATGCACATAGGGGTGATTGTCGGCCGGGCCGGCTTCAAGCAGCAGCACCTGCTTGCCAGCCTGGGCCAGCCGCGCGCTGAGCGCACAGCCGGCCGATCCGGCTCCGATCACGATGTAATCGAAGATTTCCATTATTGTTGTTCTCTTAAGCGAAGAAAGATCAGCCGACCTGGCTCACGAATTTGGTGGTGAAGTAGGCGTCCAGTCCCTCGCTGCCACCTTCACTGCCATAGCCGCTGTCCTTGACGCCACCAAACGGCGTCTCTGGCGCGGCGAGGCCGAAGTGGTTGATCGAGACCATGCCCGACTGCAACTCGTCAGCCAGCAGCGTGGCGCGCTGCACCGAGCGGGTGAAGGCAAATGCCGCGAGGCCAAATGGCAGGCCGTTGGCCTTGCTGATCACTTCTTCCAGGGTGTCAAAGGCCACGATCGACGCGATTGGCGCGAACGGTTCTTCGCTCATGATCCGCGCGTTTTCCGGTACTTCCGTCAACACCGTGGCCGGGTAGTAGAAGCCGGCCCCCTCGCCGCCCTGTCCACCCAGACGCAGTTGCGCGCCGACAGCCAGGGCATCGTCTACGTATTCCTGTGCTGCCGACACACGACGCGGGTTGGCCAATGGGCCGAGCTGAGTGCTGGCGTCGTGGCCATCACCGAGCTTGAGGTTGGCGCTGACGCGGCAGAAGGTTTCGACGAAGCGCTCATAGACACTCGCCTGCACATAAAGCGGGTGGGCGATGCGCAGATCTGCCCGCCGTTGCGGAATTTGAGGTTGGCCCCCAGGGTGGCGACCGCATCGACGTCCACGTCGTCGCAGACGATAAACGGCGCGTGTCCGCCCAACTCCAGGGTGCAGCGTTTGAGGTACTGCCCCGCCAGGGCACCAAGGGCGCGGCCCACCGGCACGGAACCGGTGAAGGACACCTTGCGGATGATCTCGGAGCGGATCAACTGGTCGGACACTTCAGCCGGCACGCCGAACACCAGGTTCACCACGCCCGCCGGCACGCCGGCATCCTGAAAGGCACGGCACAGTTCGATGCACGAGGATGGGGTTTCTTCCGGGCCCTTGGCGATGATCGAGCAACCGGCGGCCAGGGCCCCGGCAATCTTGCGCACCAGTTGGCTGACCGGGAAGTTCCACGGGCTGAACGCCGCGACCGGGCCAATCGGCTCGCGCAACACCAACTGACGCACGCCGCTGGCACGCGGTGGAATCACCCGTCCGTAGGCGCGACGGCCCTCTTCGGCGTACCAGTCGATGTGGTCACCGGCCCCGAAGGCTTCCATGCGCGCCTCGGCCAGCGGCTTGCCCTGTTCGAGGGTGATCAGGGCGGCAATTTCGTCGGCGCGTTCACGCACCAGGTCGGCAGCGCGGCGCAGCACTTTGGAGCGCTCGTAGGCCGACGTCTTGCGCCACACCTCAAAACCACGCGCGGCAGCCGCCAGCGCGCGATCCAGATCGGTGGAACTCGCCAGGCTCAATTGGGCGATGACCTCGCCCGAGGCAGGATTGAACACATCGGCGCGGCGTGGGTGATTGCCGGCAGACCATTGCCCGTCGATCAAAAGGGATTCTATGACTCGCATGGATGGCACTTCCTTCACTTTGTTTCTTTCGTAGAAACGTTGTTTTTTTGTACGACACAATCCTAGGGTTGCTGACGGACCGCTGTCAAGGTCGAAAAAGTCTCTTGACCGGGGCCTGACAGCCGGCGTAGGTTTATCTCACAACGAAACATCATTCTTATAAAAGAAACGGAGAAACCCGATGAGTCTCGCCCATGCCCTGCTTCACAACTGGAATGAGCTGCCCCGCGAAACCGTGCGCAAAGGCGTCGAGCGCGTTGCCTTTCGCGGCGACGACACCTTGTGCGTGATGAACTGGCTGACCCCGGGCATGGACGTGTTCCCGCACAGCCACACTTTCGAGCAACTGGTCATCATCGTGCAGGGCCGGGTGCGCTTTCACCTGGACGATGAAGTGGTCGAAGGCGGCCCGGGCAGCATGATCCGCATCCCCCCACACGTTGTGCATTACGCAGAACCCCTGGGTGATGAAGTGGTAATGAACCTCGACGTGTTCTCGCCGATTCGCGACGACTACCGCCACCTGATCGAGTATCAGGATGCCGAATTCGCCCCGGCCAAAGGCCAGCCGGCATGAGCTTCGCCAACCGGCTGCGCCAGGGCGAGCGTCTGCTCAGCGCCTTTATCAAGACGCCCAGCCACGCCGTGATCGAGATTGCCGGCGACACCGGGTTGGATGCAGTGGTGCTCGACGCCGAGCACGCGCCCTTCGACGCCGCCGCGCTGGACATCAGCCTGCTGGCCTGCCGTGCCGCCCGCACCGGCGGTCTGGTGCGCGTGCCCGACAAACGCCCCGCTACCTTGCAACAGGTGCTGGACCTGGGTGCCGACGGCCTGGTGTTGCCGCACATCATCAGCGCCGACCAGGCCAACTCGGTGCTCCAGGCGATGTATTACCGCGACGGCACCCGGGGTTTCTCCAACTCACCCCGGGCCGGTGGCTACGGTCGCGCCAACCTGGCCGAGCACTTGGTGGCCGAGGACGGTCGCCATGCGGTCATTGCGCAAATCGAGGACCGCGAAGCGCTGGAGCATCTCGACGACCTGGCTCGCCTTGCGCGTATCGACTGCCTGCTGGTCGGGCGAGCCGATCTGAGTGTGTCCTTCGGCGCTGACCGGCTGGACGACCCTCGGGTTGAGGACGCCGTCAGCCGGGTACTCGACGCGGCTCAGGAGGCGGGCAAACCCACCGGCATGTTCGTCGCCAACCTCGAAGACCTCGAACGCTTCGCCGCCCGCGGCGTGAGCTTTTTCATCCTGGGTTCCGACCAGGCGCTGCTGCGCGCCGGCTGGAGCCAGCAAGTCCGTCAATTCCACGGGTCGGCCCGCTGACCCGCACCACAACAAGAGAGACCTTCCATGAATGCAATCATCGACACCCCGATCAGCGCAGAACGCCAGGCGCACATCGACGACCTGCTCAAGGGCGCCATCGACCTGCACTGCCACAGCGGCCCTTCGGTCATGCCGCGCTACTGCGACCACGTCGAAGCCATGCGCGAAGCGTCCGAAGCAGGGCTCAAGGCGGTGCTGCTCAAGGACCACTACTACAGCTGCACGCCGGTCACCCATATATTGAACAAGCACTTCAGCGAACTGAACGTGCACATGCTGTCCGGCGTTCCACTGAACAACGCCGTCGGTGGCCTCAACGTGCATGCCGTGGAACATGGCCTGACCCTCGGCGCGAAACTGGTGTGGATGCCGACCTTCTCTTCCGCCAACCACATTGCCCATCACCACCAGGATAAGAAGTTCGTCGAGAAATTCCCGCAGACCACCCAGCGCATGCTGCAACCGATCCCGCTGACCGTGCTGGACGACAACGACCAACTCAAAGACGAGGTCAAGGCCATCCTTGACCTGATCGCCGCCCAGGATGTGGTGCTCTCCGCCGGTCACCTGAACATCCGCGAGATCTGGCCGCTGTTCGAGGAAGCGCGCCGGCGTGGGGTCAAGCGCCTGCTGGTCAACCATCCGACCTATGTAGTGGACGCGACCCTGGACGACATGCGCCAACTGGCCCGTGACGGCGTATTCATGGAGCACTCGATGTGCATGTGGGTACCGGGTTCCAAGTTCAAGTTCTACGACGACACCTTCCTGCGGGAGGTGATCGAGGCCGGCACGGTCGACCTGACCATCCTCGGCTCCGACCTCGGCCAGCAAGGCAACCCGGGCATCGCCGACGGCTTTCGCAACGTGATCGGCCAGTTGATCGACCTGGAGTTCAGCGACGCGGACATCCGCAAGATGACCTCAGGCAACGCTGCCCGCTTGATGAATCTGTGAGGGCATTGGCATGACGCGACTGACGACCACCATCGGCCGGCTGACCCTGAAAAACCCGGTCATCTGCGGGGCCGGTGAACAGACCATGACCGCCGACGCCATCCGAGCCGCCCTGGCCAGCGGCGCCGGTGCGGTGGTGGCTAAATCCACCAACGAATCCCCTGCCGCCAAGGAGCAACTGGACAAGACCGACTACGTGCTGCTCGATGCCCAGTGGAACCGCCTGCCCTGGAACTTCCAGCCGCCGGCCGAGGCCAGCCTGTTCGGCCGCTCGGGCCTGGTCCAGCGCGACTTCGAGCAGTGGCTGCAAGAACTGGCGATGCTTGACCGCGAAGCCCGCCTGCAGGATGCCTACGTCATTCCAAGCCTGATCCTCAGCGATCTGGAACAATGCGCCGCATTCGCCCAACGGATCGAGCAGGCCGGCCTGCGCGTCTTGGAACTGAACATCGGCGCGCCCCACGGCGAAGAAGCCGCCAAGGGCGCCATCGTTCTCGAACGCGGCGCCGCCCGCATCGAAGCCATCGTGCGCCGCCTGCGCGAAGCCACCACCCTGCCCCTGTGGATCAAGCTCACCGGGCAAAGTGAAGACGTGGTCGGCCTCGCCCAGGCCGCACGCCGTGGCGGCGCCGACAGCGTGGTCATGATGGGCCGCTTCATGGGCTTTATACCCGACCTGGAAACCGGCCTGCCCCTGCTCGGCACCAGCGCCGCTATCGGCGGCGGCTGGGCCCTGCCACTGACTGCCCGCTGGGTGATGCAGACACGCAAGGCCATGGGTGACGACTACCCGTTGATCGCCACCAACGGCGCACGCAGCGGGCTGGACGTGGCCCGCTTCCTGCTGGCCGGGGCCTGCGCCACGGAAATGACCTCGGCGGTGTTCACCGGTGGTTACGGGGTGTTGAGCGAGGCCATCGAGGAGCTGGAGGCGTACGTGGCCAAACGCGAATCGACAGTCAGTGAGTTGCTGGGCAGCGCGGCGGACAAGGTGCAGACCTATCAGCAGCAGCCGAGCCGCGAGGGCTGGTGGGAGCAGTTCGCCCCAAAGTGCCAAGGGTCTCGCGCCTGAGGCGGTTGGGGCGGGAGATCACTGAGAGTTGGCGGTTGTTGGCGCCTTGAAGATCAGTCGGCTGGATGAGTTGCAGGTCAATTCGTTTGCTTAGCTTGGCACCGAACATGTGGAATCAAAAAAGGACCTGAGGGTCCTTTTTTGATCGAGCCAAACAGCTAAAGGCCAATACCGTGCTCCACCGGCATTAAACAGCCGCCTTCTGTAGGACTTTTGGTCGCCGCCACCGCGAACTTTCCTGTTCTTTCCTCAAGCCGCAGATTTCGTGCTGCATTGGCTTAAGCTCCCGCCGCATTATTCCCCCAGCAGCTTGATCAAGGCTCGCTGGGGGCTCTGTTTGAGATCCGAAAACGGAGAGTCGACTGACGGTCGCAAGCGTTCCGGACGCGACCGAATGCAAGGGAGAAAACACTTTGAACGAAGGCTATTTCATCGGTAAAGGCGACAAGACCACCTGCGGCGGCCTGGTCATGGATGGAAACTCTCGAATCAATATGCACGGCCTGTTGCAGTCCTTTGAGGGTGATCGGGTCTCCTGTGGAGTGGATGGGCAGACCTACGGAATCGTCGGCGGCATTCCTTTTATGAGCGGTAACGGTCGGCGGATGGCCGGCACCCTGCACAGCGCCAGCAATTGCCCCTGCAAAGCCCAGCTGGTGCCCTCTTTAACCGCGGCAAGCTACCGAACAGAGGGCCGTGCAGCGCAACCACACAGCCGGGCCACCCAATCGGTCTCGCCCATTGCGGCTCGGCACACCGCAGCACCACCACAATCCACATTCGCAGCAGCCACCCGCTCGACCCCGGCAACATTCGGTGGCCCAGCAGGCCAGGAACCCGGCTTCTACATCGTGCCCAAAAGCACGACCCGTCAGGCGCTTGAGACCACGCTACTCCCCTCGCCCGACGCCGCCGTGATGAACAAATTCAGGACACTCAACCCGGGTCGTGAGGATGTCAAAGCGGGCTCGATGATCGTGCTCAGCGACCCGAACAACTTCCAGTGCACCCGTGAAGAAGCGTGGCTGATGGAAGCCGCCGCCAAGACACAGAACGCCCTCAAAACGCTGAGTGCTGATGAAGCAGACTTCATGGTGCGTCACTATTCGGAAATCTCCACCTTCCTGTCGCACGGCTCGACCGGGATTGGCTTGGCCACTGCCTCGTTTGCCAGCCACCTGAAAAACTTCGAGTACCTACTCAAAGACATGGAAAGCCTGCACCACAGATCATTCCAAACCCACGGCCATCTGCGATCGCCGGAGTTCTTCGCCGAACGCCAGCGCCTGCTGAAGATGCTGGACAACAGCCTGAACGGCCTGACCAAAATCAGCACCGGTTTCCCGGACCACCCTAACCTTAAAAGCGCGCTGGGCATCTCCACCAAAAGCCTGGTGCATCAATGGACCAAGGCTGGGGTTGCGGGACAGATACCAGGTTACGCGACACATCTTGAGGGCGTAGCGAAGGCGTCCAGGTATGTTCAATACGGCGGGTGGATTGGTACGGCGATTGGGGGTGGGGCTTCGTATATGAAGGTTCAGGATGTGTGCACGGCGGGAGATGCGCAGGCTTGTGAGCGGGTGAAGTTTACGGAGGCCGGGAGTTTTTTGGGTGGGGTTGTAGGGAGCGCAGCAGTTGGCGGTGTTCTAGGAGGTGGTAATGCAACAATCCTCTGCATTGCACTTGGCGTGCCCACGGGCGGTGTAGCTACCGTTGCTTGCGGGCTCGCTGCTGTGGGAATTGGAGCACTTGCGGGTGGAACAATTGTTGGTATGGGGGGAGGGTATTTAGGTGAGTTGATCTATGAGACTGTCCAATGACGACTGCCATGAGCATCGCGAGCGCCTTTTGTGGACTAATGATTCTTCTGACGTCCATTTGGATAGTATTCGCGCTCCGCATTGCTTACACAAAGATGGACTTAATTTTGGATCTTCTGAAATACAGTACGGCTGTCCGAAATCGGACTTTTTTCAGAAATCTGGGCCCATGGGGTCATATAATTCTAATAGGGTCGATTGCCGGAATCGTCACGTCGCCAGGTTTTTTCCTGAAACATGGCGGTGTCTGTAGTGAAGAATTGAACAACTTTCCAGCCCCCTAAAAAAAACATTAGCCATCCTATACAAGGCAAATATATTGCTAGTTTTTACCTTAATATTGTCAGTGGTGATTGCAAAAACCATCCAAATACTTGGGCTATAACTCACCATACAATAACAAATTACTTTCTCGCGTCACTCATGGCAATCACAATGCTACAGACAGTGCTTTTTTGACTCAAAAGCAACTGGCGTAGCCATCAACTGATTTTCTTACTAACTTAAGTATATGGAACGCCTTTTGAATAACTTGGGGAACCTGCACCACAGATCATTCCAGACCCACGGCGATCTGCGATCGCCAGAGTTCTTCGCCGAACGCCAGCGCCCGCTGAAGATGCTGGGCAACAGCCTGAACGGCCTGACCAAAATCAGCACTGGCTTCCCGGACCACCCTAACCTCAAAAATGCACTGGGCATCTCCACCAAAAGCCTGGTGCATCAATGGGCCAAGGCAGGGGTAGCAGGACAGATACCAGGTTACGCGACACATCTTGAGGGCGTGGCCAGGGCGTCCAGGTATGTTCATTACGGCGGAAGTTGGTACGCCAATTGGCGATGGGGCTTCGTATAGGCCAGCTCAGGATGTGTCCATGGCGAGGTCCCACGCCGGCTTAGCGTGCCCCCCCCCTACCTTGCAGGCTCAGAACATCGCAGATGCCACCCGAGCTCTCGACTCAATACCTTCAGAGCATCAAACAATACTTGTTCGATATTAGACACGTTCAGTCTTACAGGGGACCCTGATCACCATTACAACAATACTTAATGGGTATGATCATGCCAGCCACCTGCCGCAGCTCCGCCAGCGTTTTCCCATCCATCTTCGACACCGTGATGGGATAACGAACATGCACACTTCCTCCTCCTGGGTTGTCCTGTCCATCACCGGTATCTACATGCTCAGCCTCGCGCTGATCAGCTTCAGCGTGCGCCGCCATTCGCGCAGTGCCAACAACTACACCACTGGCGGCGGGCATTTTCCCGCCATCCTGATTGGCTTTCTGATGTTGTCGGAATTCATTGGCACGGCCGTCAGCATTGGTACCGCGCAGACCGGTTTCAAGACCGGCATTTCGGCAGCCTGGAACCTGTTTGCCCTGGCACTGGGGTTCGTGTTGTTCGCCTGGTTGCTGGCGCGCAAGTACAAGGATCTGGGTGACAACACCATCTCCGGCGTGCTGTCGCGCAACTACGGGCAACGGACCCGCTTCGCCACCTCGATCATCACCATATTCGCCCTGGAAATCGTCGCGGTTTCGATTTACGCCAGCGGCGGTGCGGTCCTGGCGAGTGTGATGCAGGTAGACCGCACGCTGGCGATCATCATTGTCGGGGTAGTGTCGGTTTTGTACGTGAGCATCGGCGGCATGCGCTCGGTGATCTATACCAACTTTGTGCACGCCAGCCTTAAATACCTCGGCGTCGGCCTGGCGCTGTGGTTCGGTTTGAAACAGGTGGGTGGCATCAGCACGCTGCAAGCCCCCCAGTTACCCGCCAGCATGTTCGACTGGACCGCCATTGGCTGGGGCCAAATTATCGCCTGGATGATCGCCGGTATTGGCTCGATTTTCTCCACCCAATACGTGATTCAAGCGGTCAACACCGTCAGCGACGCGGGCAAGGCGCAACGCGCCTGCTTCTATTGCGCGGTGTTCATGGTTCCGTTCGGGATCGGCGCAGCCTTGATCGGCATGTGCAGCGCCGCCTTGTTTCCTCAGGTGGATTCGTTGCAAGCCTTCCCGCGCCTGATCGCCAGCATGGATCAACTGACCGCGGGCCTGGTAGTCGCAGGTTTGGCCGGGTCGCTGTTCGGCACCATTTCTGCGGTGAGCATGGGTTCGGCCACGCTGTTGCTGCGCGACTTTTACGAGCCGTGGTTCAACCTTGAAAAGAACGATGCCAAGTCCCTGCGTTTTGTTCGCATCGCCACCATCGCCGTGGGCCTGTTACCCATCGCGCTGGCACTGACTTCAGACAAGGTGCTGATGATCGCTTTCCTGGGCAAGGCCTTGCGCGCTTCGCTGGCCGTGCTGGTGCTGATGGTGTTCTACGCGCCGAGGTTCGGCACCGCGACGGCCGCGTTCCTGAGCATCATCGCCTCGCTGGTTGCGACCGTTGGCTGGTTCCTGGCCGGCAACCCATGGGGCATCGACAACGCCTACATCGCCCTCTTCACGCCACTGGTGATCATGACCATCGGCCACGTGACCCGTCGCGGCCCCGGCCAGGAATCGCTGGGACAGGCAGCGACCGAAGGGATGAAATGATAACGCTCAAACCCTCAAAATGGCTGGCCGCCCTGCTACTGGGCCTGGCCGGTAGCGCCCAGGCGCAATCACCCAGCGCCCTCGAAGAGCAGGCTTACAGCCGTGCGGCAGAAGTGGAAGCCAAACTGATCGAATGGCGACGCGACATTCATCAACATCCAGAACTGGGCAGCCAGGAGACACGCACCGCCAAGCTGGTGGCCGACCACCTGCGCAAACTCGGCCTCGAGGTGCATACCGGCATCGCACACACCGGCGTGGTCGGCATTCTCACTGGCGGCAAGCCCGGGCCAGTGGTCGCACTGCGCGCCGACATGGATGCCCTACCGGTCAAGGAGCCCGAAGGTTTGCCGTTCGCGTCCAGGGCCCGCGGCAACTATCAAGGCAAGGAAGTGGACGTCATGCATGCCTGCGGCCACGATGCGCACACCGCGATGCTGATGGCCACTGCCGAAGTGCTGGCGGGCATGCGCGATACCCTGCCGGGCAAAGTGATGTTCATCTTCCAGCCTGCCGAAGAAGGCTCAAGCCTGCCCTCCTCCGGCCCAAACGAGCTTTGGGGCGCGCAACGGATGCTGCAGGAAGGTTTGTTTGACACACTCAAACCCGATGCAGTCTTCGCGGTACACGTGATGCCAGGTCGATCAGGGGGAGCTCAGTTGGCGCACAGGCGCGACCACCGCCAGCAGCGATGATCTGAAAATCACCGTCACCGGCAAACAGGGCCATGGCGGCATGCCCTGGAACACAGTCGATCCCATCGTGACGGCGGCCCAAGTCATCACAGGCCTGCAAACCGTCGTCAGCCGCCGTACCAATCTGACGCAATCGCCAGCGGTGGTCACCGTGGGCACGATCCAGGGCGGCAGCGCGGCCAACATCATTCCGGAAAAGGTGCAGATGACCGGCACCATTCGGACTTATGACGAGAAGGTCCGGGCGCAGATTGGGCGTGATGTGAAGCTGACGGCAGAGAAGATCGCTGAAAGTGCGGATGCCAAGGCTGAGGTGTCGGTGATTGCGGGGTATGGCACCACTGTGAACGACGAAAAGCTCGCGGCGCAGATGGCTCCCGTGCTTGCGCGGGCTGCTTCGGGGAAGGTTGCGACCAGCCCATTGGTGGGTGCGGCTGAGGACTTCTCGTTCTTTGCACGAGAGGCGCCCGGGCTCTTCATCTTTCTTGGAGTAACCCCTGATGGCCAGGACCCGGCCACCACCGCACCGAACCATAACCCGAATTTCATCGTGGATGAAAAGGCCCTGGTGGTTGGGGCTCGGGCACTGTCAGGGTTGACTGTCGAGTTTTTGCAGACGTCGGCGGCCGAACCAGGCGCCGGTATTATCTCAAACCGGTAAACCCCGGTCCGTGGAGAGGTTCAAGCGTTCGCCTGGTCGAACGCTTGCCCTTTGACGAGCTCTACCCGTTCATCTCCAAGTTCGACGTTGGAGTCCTCCAGAACACACTCGCTCCGGCGGTGCCGCCCGATGGATCGACACGGAACCGTCAATATGGCTTCTGAACAGTCAGAATCGGTTTCGCTCCAACAGCATGCGCGTCAGCGTGTTGTCACGCACCCAAAAGTGATGGAACAGGCCTGCCGCTGCATGCAGACCGATCAGCCAGTAACCAGCGGTGCCCACCAGTTCATGCCAATACTTGAGGCGCTTGGCGAGGTCCGGGTCGACTGCCACCGGCGCTGGCAGGTGAAACCCAAAATACGGAAAAGGCTTGTCGGCAGCGGCCAGCATCAACCAAGCCAGGATCGGGGTGGCGATCATCAATCCGTACAGCGCCAGATGCACCAGATGGGAAAGGCCGGTCTGCCACGCGGGTGGTTTCGGGATGATCGGTGGACGAGGCGTCAAGCGGCCCAGTAGCCGTACCCACACCAGAAGGAAAATGCTCAAGCCAAACAGGCCGTGAAACCCCATCAACAGGCCTCGCGCTTCGCTGCCCTTGGGCATCCAGCCTTTGATTTCGACGCAAGCGTACACGCCAACAAACAGCGCCAGCATCAACCAATGAAGCATGATCGACAGTTTTCCATAACGATGTGCCGCCGTCTCGTGGTGCATAAGGTGCCTCGTCGTCAACAACTGCCGACCGATTCGGCAGTCTCAATACGGTTCCAGGGCGAACCGACGCCGCTACCCTGCCCTGGCAGTCTTAAGACAATCTGAAGATCGACAGCTCGTTAACATTTTTTCACCTTCAGACTTCGTTAAGAAACGGCTTGGATACTCCCCTCAAACCCATTGAGGGAGGCGTTGCGCCATGCCCGATACAGACTGGAACATTCCCCTGCCCTTGCACTTCGGTCGGGCAGAAACTCAGCGGATGAGTCTGTTCAACGCATTGCCCGGTGATTCACGGCGAGCGCCTTTTTGAAGCCTTCATTGAGCACCAGTTTCGCAAGACTCATGGTGCCGATATCCGCCACTTCATGCCCGAGCTGTTCGGGATGCTCAACAGCGCGGGCCAGTTGTGCGCAGTCGCTGGCGTACGACGAGCCCATCGTGAGCCGCTGTTCCTGGAGCGTTATCTGGACGAGCGAATCGAGCCACTGATCAGCGCGGCAGCCGCTCGCGGAGTGGAACGCAGCGAAATCGTCGAAGTCGGCAACCTTTGCGCCAGTGACACGGGCAGCGCACGCCTGAGCATCATCGCCCTGACTTACCTGCTGGGTATGGGCGGCCCGGAATGGGTGACGTTCACCGGCAACATCGGGTTGGTCAACAGCTTCCATCGCCTGGGTCTCAAACCGGTGACGCTGTGCGCCGCCGACCCCAAACGCCTCGGCGAGGACCGCCACGACTGGGGCAGCTACTACGAAAGCAAACCCTGGGTGCACGTCGGGAACATTCGCGCCGGGTTCCTGCATTTGCGCGATATCGGAGTGTTTAACCGGCTCGGATTGCCGACGCCGATCGAAGGAGCCTTCCATGTCGCTTGAACTGCAACGGTTCCATGAAACCCTGCGCGGCCACGCCGGGCGCAACGACAGCAGCGTGGCGCTGTGGGGCGATACGCTCAAGATCGACTACCCGACGCTGTACGCCGAGTTGCTGTACCGCCAGGAGCGCCTGCGCGATGAGAAGGTGCAGGTCGTTGCGTTGGCGCTGGACAACGGCGTCGAAGCCATGCTCTGGGACCTGGCAATACTGTTCGAAGGGCTGACGTGCGTATGCCTGCCGCCTTTTTCAGCGCGGCGCAACGTGCCCACTGCCTGGAGCAGAGCCAGGCCGAACGCGTCATCGCCGAGCCGCAACTGGACACCGAAATGCTCACAGCCGGCTATGAAAAACGCGGCGAATTCTGGTGCCGCGCTTTTGCCGGTCCCAACAGAATGCCAGTGGGCACCGCCAAACTGACCTTCACCTCCGGCACCACGGGCACGCCCAAAGGTGTGTGCCTGAGCGCCGACAGCCTGCTACGGGTCGCGCGGGAGTTGGAGCAAGCCAGTCTTGCCAACGCGCCACGACACCATGTGGCACTGCTGCCCCTGGCGATTCTGCTGGAAAACCTGGGCTGCTACGCAGCGCTATATGCCGGTGCAACGCTGAGCTTGCCGAGCCAGGAAACCCTCGGCATTCAGGGCGCCAGTGGCGTCAATGTGCCGCGTATGCTCGGCTACCTGGCCAGCCGCCAACCTGAGAGCCTGATCCTGGTGCCGCAACTGCTGTTACTGCTGGTCAGCGCTGCGGAACAACACGCTTTCAATCCGCGCACCCTGCGCTTTGCTGCCGTGGGTGGCGCACGGGTGGCGGAGGAGCTGCTGCACCGCGCTCAACGGGTGGGGCTTGCGGTGTACGAAGGCTACGGGTTGTCCGAATGTGCCTCGGTGGTTTGCCTCAACCGTCCCGGTGCGCAGCGCCCCGGTAGCGTCGGCAAGCCCCTGCCCCATGTAGCGCTGCGATTGGCGCAGGACGGTGAAGTCATGATCAAGGGTTCGAGATTGCTCGGCTATCTCGGCGAACCTGCGATCACTGACCCGTGGTGGCCGAGCGGCGATCTGGGCGAATTCGATACGGACGGTTTCCTCTACCTCAAGGGACGCAAGAAACACCAGTTCGTCACCAGCTACGGGCGCAACGTCAACCCCGAATGGGTCGAGGCCGAACTGACTCAGCGCCGGCACATTGCCCAAGCCTTCGTCTATGGCGAAGCCCTGCCCCACAACCATGCGCTGCTCTGGCCGCACCGCCCGGATTGCACCGATGCCGAGCTGCAAGCCGACGTCGATGAAGCCAATGACGTTTTGCCCGATTACGCCCATGTGCATCACTGGACGCGTCTGTCTCAACCTTTCAGTGCCGCCAACGGCCTGCTCACCCCCAACGGCCGTCCACGCCGCGACGCCATCGTCACGGTGTATCACCACCTGTTGACTGAATCCGCCGTAACCGAGGAATCCGCATCATGAGTTTTTTCGACACCCTGCAAGAAGCCACGCAAAAGGAACGCCATGAGCTGTTCAACCTGCCGATCATCGTCGATGCCCTTCAAGGCCAGGTCAGCCTGGAGAGCTATCGGGCGTTCCTGGCACAGGCTTATTACCATGTGCGCCACACCGTGCCCCTGATGATGGCGTGCGGCGCAGCCCTGCCGACGCGCCTGGAGTGGTTGCGTAAAGCGGTCTGCGAATACATCGAAGATGAGTACGGCCATGAACAGTGGGTGCTCGACGACATCGCTGCCTGTGGTGGGGATCGTGACGCCGTGCGCGACGGCCAGCCATCGCAAGCGATAGAGCTGATGATCAGCTTCCTCTACGACCTGATCGCCCGCGGTAATCCGGTGGGCTTGTTCGGCATGGTCAACGTGCTGGAGGGCACCAGCGTCGCCCTGGCTACGCACGCCGCCGCCAGCATTCGCGAGCACCTGGCACTGCCCACTTCGGCCTTCAGCTACCTCAGCTCCCACGGTTCGCTCGACATCGAGCACATGCAGACTTACCGCCACCTCATGAACCAACTCGAAGACCCGCAGGATCAAGCGGCGGTGATTCATGCCTCGAAAATGGTTTACCGACTCTATACCGAGATGTTCCGCGGCCTGCCCCGCCACGCGGAGGCACAAGATGCAGCTGCATGAGGCCCGCGTGGTGTTGACCGGTGCCAGTGGCGGTATTGGTGTGGCGATCACCGGCGCTCTGTGCGCCGCCGGTGCGCGCGTGCTCGCCGTGGCACGGCATCAGCAGGCGTTGTTGCCACTGCTCAAGCGCTACCCGCAGAACCTGAGCTGGATCGCGGCCGATCTCACTTCGTCCGATGACCGACGCCAAGTGCTGACGGCTGCCGAGGCCATCGGCGGTATCAACCTGCTGATCAACGCCGCCGGCGTCAATCACTTTGCCATGCTCGAACAACTGGACGACAGCGACATCAACGACATGCTGGCGGTGAACATCAGCGCCCCCATCTGCCTGACCCGACTGCTGTTGCCACTGCTCAAGCGGGCTGACAACGCCATGGTGGTCAATGTCGGCTCCACCTATGGCTCCATCGGCTACCCCGGTTATGCCAGTTATTGCGCCACGAAGTTTGCCCTGCGCGGGTTTTCCGAGGCTTTGCGCCGAGAACTGGCCGATACCCGCGTCAACGTGTTGTACGTCGCGCCCCGCGCCACCCGTACGTCGATGAACAGTGCCGCCGCGCAAGCCTTGAACGATGCGCTGAAGGCCAGCGTCGACGATCCGCAAACCGTGGCAGCGGGAGTCACTCATGCGATTGCCGGTGATCGTCGAGACCTGTACCTGGGCTGGCCGGAGCGGTTTTTCGTGCGCCTCAACAGCCTGCTACCCAATCTGGTGGATCGGGGCTTGCGCAAGCAGTTGCCGCTGATCCGTCGCCTGAGTGAAAAAAACGAGAACGAGACGCCAAAATCATGAAGAAAATGTTCGCATGCCTGCTGCTCGGCGCCCTCAGTCAAAGCGCTCTGGCACTGGACGCCGCCGATCAACAACGCCTGAACAGCATTCAGCAGGGTTGGGCGCGCATTCAGTACGAGACCCCGGAAAACCAACGCGCTGCTGCCTTTGAGCAACTGGCAGCCCAAGCCTCCAACTTTACAACCGAGCGTCCGGCCGTGGCCGAGGCCTGGATCTGGAAAGGCATCGTCACCAGCAGTTGGGCCGGCGCCCAGGGCGGACTCGGTGCCTTGAGCAAAGCCAAGGACGCCAAGGCCGACCTGGAAAAGTCGCTGACCCTGGACCCAAAAGCGTTGCAAGGTTCGGCCTATACGAGCCTCGGCGCGCTGTACGATCGGGTGCCCGGCTGGCCGATCGGCTTCGGCGACAGCGACAAAGCCGAGCAATTGCTCAGGCAAGCCCTGCACTTCAATCCCGACGGCATCGACAGCCTGTACTTCTGGGGCGATCATCTCTACCGTCAGAAACGCTACGCTGAAGCCAGGGCCGCGCTGCTCAAAGCCCTTCAGGCAGCGCCTCGGCCGGGCCGGGAAAGCGCTGACGCCGGGCGCCGCAAAGAAATCGCCGCTTTGCTGGTGGACGTGAACAAGAAACTCGACTGACAGGAGCCCATGTGCGTTTACTACTGATCGAGGACGATGTCGCGCTCGGTGAAGGCATTCACCAGGCGCTGGGGCGCGAGGGTTACACCGTCGACTGGCTCAAGGATGGCGCCAGCGCATTGCATTCGTTGCTCAGCGAAACCTTTGACCTGGCGGTGCTCGACCTTGGGCTACCGCGCATGGATGGCCTTGAAGTGCTGCGTCGCCTGCGCAACAGCGGCTCCAACCTTCCGGTGCTGATCCTGACCGCCCGCGATGCCACGGAAGACCGAATCGCCGGGCTCGATGCCGGCGCCGACGATTACCTGATCAAGCCCTTCGACCTGGCCGAGCTCAAGGCGCGCTTGCGGGCCTTGTTGCGGCGTAGTGCCGGTCGCGCCCAGGCGTTGATCGAGCACGCGGGCATCAGCCTGAACCCAGGCACCCAACAAGTCAGCTACCGGGGCCAGCCCGTGGCACTGACGCCCAAGGAATATCAGTTGTTGCATGAGTTGCTGTCGCCGCCCGGCCGGGTGATGACCCGCGACCAACTGATGCAGTTGCTCTATGGCTGGAGCGAAGAAGCCGAAAGCAACACGCTCGAAGTGCACATCCACCACCTTCGCAAGAAATTCTCCACCGACCTGATCCGCACCATTCGGGGCGTGGGTTATTTGGTGGAGGAGCGCCAATGACCTCGATCCGCCGCCGTACACTGACGCTGATCATCGGCCTGTTGCTTGCCGGCTTGACGGTACTCAGCTTCTTTAACGTGCACGACAGCAATCACGAGATCGCCGAGGTCTACGACGCACAACTGGCCCAGAACGCGCGGTTGCTGCAAGGCGTGATGCGCATGCCGCTGGCCGGTCAGCAACACGCCGACCTGTACCGTGCCTTCAACACTGCTCTGGGTGAAGCGGAGCCGCGAGGCGACGGCCACCCTTACGAACGCAAAATTGCCTTTCAGGTGTGGAACTCCGAAGGTGAAGTGTTGGTACACACTGCCAGCGCGCCTTCGTTCAGATCACCACCCACCTTGCCAGGCTTCAGCGACGTAGTGGACCTGAACAACCGTCATTGGCGCGCCTTCATTCTCGAAGATCAAAACAACGGCATGCGCATCTGGGTCGGAGAGCGCGATGACGTGCGGGCGGATCTGGTTGACCGCATCGTCCGCCACACCCTGGGCCCCAACGTGATTGGCAGCCTGCTGTTGGCGGCCATGGTCTGGCTTGCCATCGGCTGGGGGCTCAAGCCGTTGGCGAACATGGCCGCGACCTTACGCGCAAGACACAGTGGCTCGCTTGAACCGTTGCAGTTGACGCCGCTGCCCAGCGAGCTGGAACCGATGCAAGCCGCACTCAATCGCATGCTCGCTCAAATCCAGGAAGTGCTCGGACGCGAGCGTCGCTTCATCGCCGACGCCGCCCATGAGATGCGTACACCGCTTGCGGTGTTGCGAGTCCACGCCCAAAACCTTCAGGAAGCCGGCTCTGAACAGGAGCGCCGTGAATCGCTGGCGTTCCTGATTGCCGGCGTCGACCGCACGACCCGATTGGTCAACCAACTGTTGACCATGGCCCGCCTTGAGCCCGGCGCTGGAGGTTCCCCGCCCCAACGGGTCGACGTAGCCGAGACCGTGCGCAACAGCTTGGCTCAAATGACCCCGTGGTTACTGAGCAAACACCTGGAACTGGCGTTTGAAGAAAGCGGCCGGCCGGCCTACGCGCTGGTCAGCCCCACTGCGCTCGAAATTGCCCTTGGCAACCTGATGACCAACGCCGCCAATTTCTCGCCAGACAATGGCGTGATCACTGTGAGGTTGAGCCGGACTGAGGGCTTCTGCCATTTGATTGTCGAAGACCAGGGTCCCGGGATCGAAGAAGCGGACCGGGCACGATTGTTCGAACGTTTTTACAGCCGTGGCAATGCGCAAGGGGCAGGACTGGGTTTGACCATCGTCAACACCATCGCGACGCAGTTGGGAGGGAGCATCACGCTGGTCAACCGCCAGGAAGGTGGCTTGCGGGCAACGTTGTCCATCCCGGCCAGTTAACCGGCGATCACGATCGACTTGAGTGGTATGCGCAGAAAGGAAAAAACCCGAACGACCTGTGTGAAAACACGCTGACAGCCTTCCGAATGGCAACAGGATCAAGTCGTCTTGACGATTTTTTTCTATTCTATCGGATAGATTCATTTTCTCGCCATCGTAACTCCGTGCATTCGAAAAGGAATGTCCTATGGATTAGGACTCGCAGATACGCAGATCCACCAGCAACAAATTTTCGATCTGGAAGGAATATAACAAGGAGTTTTCAATGCGCTTTTTCACTTCAGCCCCCCTGCGCTTCGTTCTAACGGTTACCGACCTATGGTTGGTGGTTTTTACCCTTACCCGGTTGGTGTTACTGGCCACTCACCTTTCAGAGGCGGGCAATGCCTATGCTTCGATTTTCGGTATAGGCGCACTGTACGATCTGAGCTTTCTGCTGTTCGCCGCGCTGCCGATGAGCCTCTATGTGTTGCTGTGTCCTCCCGCTTTGTGGCGTAGCCGTGGGCACTACTGGTTTTTGCAAGGCCTCTTGATACTCAGCGTTTTCGTGATGTTATTCACCGCAGTGGCTGAATGGCTGTTCTGGGACGAATTCGGCGTACGCTTCAACTTTATTGCCGTGGATTATCTGGTGTACTCCGACGAGGTGTTGAATAACATTCTGGAGTCTTACCCTATCGGTAAGTTGCTTAGCGGGTTGGCGGTGATCGCCGTTGTAATCTGCATTATTTTGTACAGACCATTAAAGCGTGTGATCAGTGCGCCGTTGCCGACCTGGCGCGTGCGCTTGCTGAGTGTTGCGGCGTTGTTCGCCTTGACTGCAATTGTTGTGTGCTTCGTTGACCAGGACACTCCCCGGGGAGAAGGCGGAAACACCTATCAGCATGAATTGGCCAGCAATGGTCCCTACCAGTTCTTTGCCGCGTTTCGCAATAACGAGTTGGACTACGAACAGTTCTACGCCACGTTGCCGAATGATGTAGTCGGCAGAATGATCCATCAGGAAATGGCGGAAAGCGACGTGCGGTTCATCGGAAAGGATTCCCTTGATGTACGTCGAGTCGTCACGCAGAAAGAAAAGACCAAGCGACATAATATTATTTTGGTGACCATCGAAAGCTTCAGCGCGAAGTACATGGGCAGCAATGGGAACCCTGACAACCTGACGCCCAATCTCGATCAATTACGTAAGGAAAGTCTTTACTTCAACAACTTCTACGCCACTGGCACCAGAACCGATCGTGGCCTGGAAGCGATTACGTTGTCTGTTCCTCCAACGCCGGGACGCTCCATCGTAAAACGGGTAGGCCGTGAAAGTGGCTTCGCCAGCCTGGGCCAACAGCTCAACCATGTCGGTTACGACAGCGTTTTTGTATACGGTGGACGTGGCTACTTCGACAACATGAATGCGTTCTTCGGGGGAAATGGTTACAAGGTGGTCGATCAAAGCAGTGTCGATGAAGCAGATATCCATTTCAAAAACGCCTGGGGCATGGCAGATGAAGATCTTTACCGATTGACGCTGAAGCTGGCAGACGAGAACTTTTCGCTCAACAAACCGTTCCTGTTGCAACTGATGACCACCTCCAATCACCGTCCATACACTTACCCAGATGGCAGGATTGATATTGCATCCGGTGATGGTCGCGACGGTGCCGTGAAATACACTGACTATGCAATCGGAAAATTCCTGGAAGCAGCCCGAAAGAAAGCCTGGTTCGACGATACTATCTTTGTCTTTGTCGCTGACCACACGGCTGGTAGCGCTGGCAAGGAAGATCTTCCAATTCGTAATTATCAAATTCCATTGTTCATCTACGCCCCTAAGCTCATTCCTGCGCGTGAAGAGGGTCAATTGGCGAGTCAGATTGACTTGGCTCCGACACTGCTAGGGTTGTTGAACCTTAATTACGAATCGACATTTTTCGGTCGTAACTTGCTTCAAGCGTCCGCATTACCCCCCGTGTCTTGGTCGGTAATTACCAGCACCTTGGTCTGTTCGATGGGAAAGATCTGGCTATTCTTAGCCCCCGATCCTTGTTGCGACGCCACGACGACGCATTAGGCGCGAGCCATGAGGTGACGGTTCAAGTCAACGACCCTCTAATCGCACGAGCGATTACCTACTACCAGGCTGCGAGCTATGACTTCACCCATCGCTTGTTGAACTGGGGCGGCAGCAAAGACACTGCCGGCAATGACATCCCTCTGATCGCTCCCGCTCGCGACTGACTCGGACAATGGTTCCAAGCCTGCATTCAGCAGGCTTGGAACTGCTTGGATGATGCGTAAGGCTCACGTCCAGGGTTAATGGCAGAAATTGTCAGGGATCGCAGGTGCCATGCACCTGAAGCAAATCAGCTCCGACGAACGTCCAGCGAGACACAAACACGTAATCCACTCTGTTTGACCTCATCTGCAAAGCTCAATCCGACACGTGCGCCGATACGGTCGGCTATCGCCGCAACGATGGACAGCCCCAGTCCGGAGCCGGCTTCACCTGTGCCCAAATTGCGGTAAAACGGTTCGAATACCAGCGCTCGCTCTTCGGCGCTAATGCCGGGGCCGGAGTCCTTGATCTCGATGAGTACGCCAGAATCGGTCGGTTCGACACTCAAGTCGACCCGCCCGCCCGTCGAGGTATAGCGAATGGCATTGTCCACCAGATTCTTGACCAGAATGAACAGGTCCAGCTCGTTGATAACAACCCGCCTATCCTCGACGCTTTCCACTCCGATATCGATGCCCTTATCCTCGGCCAATGGCAGCAAATCCTCCAGCACACGACGAAACACGGCGTGTACCGAAACCGCCGTCTCGATTCGTTGCGCGACTGATTGCGCGGCGGCCAGCGCCAACAGCTGCTCGATGAGCATGCGGCTTCGCTCGATGCCCTGAGCCAAGGGCACAAACCTCTGTCGCGCCTCCTCTGACATCGGCATGGACGACAACCGCTCCGCTTGCAATGACAGCGCCGTCATCGGCGAACGCAATTCATGGGCGGCATCGGCGATAAACCGCCGTTGCGTTTCCATGGTCGACGCGACGCGCTTGAGCAATCGATTGATCGCCACGACAAAAGGACGGATTTCGCTCGGCAGGTGCTGCTCATCGACAGAATGAAGCGCCTGATGGTCGCGTTGATCGATTTCTGCTGATAGCGTTGCAATGGGACGGAACAGTTTGCGCACCAGATCCCCCACCACCAACAGCAACACTGGAAACAGAATGAGAAACGGCAGCAGACTGTGCCAGGCGCTTTCCCGCGCTTCCTTATCGCGCACGTCGGCCTCTTGCGCGACCACGATGCGTTCGCCTGTAGAAAGGGTTCTGACCAGCGCACGAAAATTTTCGCCGGCGATGTTCAGTGTCGACAACCCATCCGCCAGAGTCACGGGAAATGGCAACGGGATGCTGACATCGTCATTGCCGACTGCTTTGGCGCTATCGGCCAGGTACTGCACGATGATCCTTGATTCCTCGTCGTCATCAACGAGCCTTTCAGCACCGGGATAGCGCAGGGTCATGTGCTGGCGATCGAACAGCACTGCCACCTGGCGCAAGCTTTCGTCCTGCATCTCGTGAACTTCGTCGAGCGCCGACATGAACGCGAAACCACCGGCCAGCAAGGCGACGAGGAGAATGGCCAGTGACAGCGCGACGGACAGCTGCGATTGCACCGAGTCGCTTAAACGCCTTTTGAAACCATCCATCCCATCCCCCTGACGTTCCTGATGACATGGCTCCCAAGTTTTCGTCGCAGCGCATGGATCAAAAATTCCACCGCGTTACTTTCCACTTCGTTGCCCCAGCCGTAAATCCGGTCTTCCAGCTCACTGCGCGAGAGAATGGCGCCCGGACGGATCAACAGCGCCTGCAAAAGCGCAAACTCGCGACTGGAGAGTTGGACTTCGCTGACGTCGGCAGTGGAGGCTCGCTTGGAGACAAGGTTCAAGGAGACTTCGCCGTTGTCCAGCAATGATTGCGCGTTACCACCGCGACGGCGTAGTACAGCGCGCATGCGTGCCAGCAACTCAGCGATAGCAAAGGGTTTGAGCATGAAGTCATCAGCACCGGCATCAAGGCCACGCAGACGATCATCCAAACCATCCCGGGCGGTGATAATCAACAGCGGCACAGGGTTGTTGCGTGCGCGAATGGCATCCAGCACATCGAGCCCATCCTTGCCCGGCAGGCCAAGGTCGAGGAGGACCAGGTCATAGGTCTGGGTGTCCAGCGCCGCCAACGCGGTGAGGCCGTTTTTCACCCAGTCGGTGGCGTAACTCGCATCGTTGAGCGCATTTTCGATGGCATCCCCAATCATCAGGTCATCTTCGACCAGCAGAATCCGCATGCACCGCTCCGACAAAAAAGGCGCGACGGTGATCCCCGTCGCGCCTGTATTGAAGCACTTGAACCGGCATTTGTCCGCACCCGGCTCCGACCCGACTTACTGCTGCGGGCTTTTCATCGCATCGAAAGCCTTGAGCAAGTCATCCATGGCCGACTTGCAGTCAGCTTGCTTCGGCGTGCCGGCGCGCAAGGCGTCGAGTGCGTGGTCAATGGCTTTGTCCAGCACATGCCAGTCAGACGCAGCCCGGGGTTTGATGCCCGCTTCGGCAGAGTCCCAGGAGGTTTCCAGGTCCTTGATACGTGTCTTGGCAGCGGGGAGATCGTTTTTTTCCACCAGCGTGCTCACGTCAGCGGCAATCCTGCGGAACTCGCTCAGGTCGCCGAGTTTCGAGCCGGACTGCGCTGGCGCACTCATCGAGCTGGTCGGCGTGCCGGCAGCGGGTTTATCGGCGGGCTTCGAACAACCCGACAGACTGCCGAGCAATACCAGTGACGAGATAATGGCGACATGACGAATAGTCGTTTGAAAGTAGCGCATGTGGATTCCTTGATAGATGTTTGAAGGTTATTGAACGGCGGTTTTACGGTTGCCAACGCTGATCTGTGCAACTGCCACCAACAGCACGATGACGGTCAGGAAGATCGCACTGGTCCACGCTGCACCCATGCCCAGACCACCGTAGGTCTTGCCTTGAGTCAGCAAATCTCCGAGGGAGGCGCCGAATGGACGAGTGAGGATGTAGGCGATCCAGAACGTCAGCACCACGTTGGCGCCCAGACGCCAGGCCAGCAGCGTCGCCGCAATCAACGCGCCGAAAATCACCGCACCCAAGGTGAATCCCAGCCCCAGCGCCTCCGTGGCCAGATCACCGGCGGCGGTGCCCAGGGCAAAGGTGCAGAGCACAGTTGACCAGTAGAAAAGTTCGCGTCGCGGCGTGTTGATCTCGCGAATTGAAAGGTTGTTCTCCCACTTGAACCAAATCAGGAAGTTCAATGAGAGCAGGACTGAGAACACTCCGGTACTGACATACAGACTGATATCGAGCATGTCGGTCATGATGTCGGTGATCTGCGTGCCAACTATGCTCACCAGCACCACGGTCAACCAGTAGATCCACGGTGAATAGACCGTTTTGCGCATTTGCAGCAATAGCGCGCCAGCCAGCAGCAGCGCCATGCCAATGCTGGTCCAGCCGGCGCCGAGCCCTGCGTCTACGGCAAGGAAGTCGGCGCCGGTTTCACCTACGGTGGTCGATAGAATCTTGATTACCCAGAAGGCAAGTGTGACTTCAGGTACTTTGTTGAGCCATCCGGCTCTCGCGGGATTCATGCTGGTCGCCTCTTCTGAACTGCGCTGAATGCGCTTGGAGAAGAAGATACGGATGGAAACTTAGCCAAGACTGAGGGTGGAGACGTGTTTGCAACGTACCTATTGGGAAGGCGCCTGATGGCGGCCACGGTTCCGAAGATGCTCTGGATCGCAAACTCAGTCACACGTGGTCGCTCGCTCGTCATCCAATACGAGTCGTGCGCCGCCCCTTGGACTGAATCGCGGCCCGCGATCTCCAACCCGACGGTGGAAATGATCACTGCGGCTGCAAGAGGCGGCTCGCAGCGAGTGATCACGGAAAGCAGAAACGCAAAAAGGACCCGAAGGTCCTTTTTGCGATCATTGCAGCCGAAACTGCAATGCTATGTTTGGAGCGGGAAACGAGACTCGAACTCGCGACCCCGACCTTGGCAAGGTCGTGCTCTACCAACTGAGCTATTCCCGCGTCTTGGTGTGGCGCATTTTATAGAATCCAGAAGCCCCGTCAACCCCTTGATTCAAAAAAGTTTTATTTCTTTTCCACATCGATCTTCAGGTGTGGCCAGGCGGCGCGCAGATATTGGACCATGGACCACAAGGTCAGACCGGCGGAGATCATCAGTAAAACGTAGCCGAGCAGCACCCAGAAGGTAAAGTGCGACGGGTTACCCAGCAGGATCACCAACGCGAGCATTTGCGCGGCGGTTTTCCATTTGCCCAGGTTCGACACGGCGACGTGCGCACGGGCCCCGATTTCGGCCATCCATTCGCGCAGGGCCGAGACGACGATTTCGCGACCGATGATGACGGCGGCCGGCAGCGTCAGCCACAGGTTGGCGTGCTCCTGCACCAGCAGCACCAGGGCCACGGCGACCATCAGCTTGTCGGCCACCGGGTCGAGGAACGCGCCGAATGGCGTGCTCTGTTCCAGGCGACGCGCCAGATAGCCGTCCAGCCAGTCGGTGGCGGCAGCGAACGCGAAGACCGAGGCGGAGGCCGCGTAGCTCCATTGGTAAGGCAGGTAGAACAGTAAAATGAAGATCGGGATAAGCAGGACGCGTAAAACGGTAATCAGATTAGGGATATTCATCGGCACAACTGGCTACGAGGTGAGGGGGCATTCTACTCGCTGTGCAGATTTGCATAAATCAACTCTGCGAGCTTTTTACTGATCCCGGGGGCTTTGGCGATTTCTTCGATGCTGGCACGAGACAGCTCCTGCAATCCACCAAAATGTTTTAACAGGTCGCGCCGACGTGTCGGCCCTACCCCGGCGACGCCTTCCAGTGTAGACGTGCGGCGGGTTTTGCCACGACGTGCGCGGTGGCCGGTAATGGCGAACCGGTGGGCCTCGTCACGGATCTGCTGGATAAGATGCAGCGCCGGCGAATCGCCACGCAAGGTGAATTCATGGGCGGCGTCGTTGAGGTACAGGGTTTCGAAGCCGGCCTTGCGCGTGGCGCCCTTGGCCACGCCCAGGAGGATCAGGTCCGGCACCGCCAGTTCATTGAGCACATCGCGGGCCATCGACAGCTGGCCCTTGCCGCCGTCGACCAGGAGGATGTCCGGCAGCTTGCCCTCCCCGTCCTTGAGTTTGCTGAAGCGCCGGGTCAGCGCCTGATGCATCGCGGCGTAGTCATCGCCTGCGGTGACGCCTTCGATGTTGTAACGACGATAATCGGCCTTGATCGGGCCTTCCGGGCCGAAGACCACACACGAGGCCACAGTGGCTTCGCCGCTGGAATGGCTGATGTCGTAGCACTCCAGGCGCTGCGGCGGTTCATCCAGGTTCAGCACTTCGGCCAGGGCGTCGAAACGCGCCGCGACGTGTTGACGGTTGGCCAGACGTGCACCCAATGCCTGCTCGGCGTTGGTCACCGCCAACTGCTGCCAGCGTGCCCGCGTGCCACGCACTCGGTGGCTGATAGTCAGTTCCCGACCACGCAGCTCATGAATGGCCTCGATCAGTGCAGGGAAGTCGTCGTGAACCACGTTGACGATCAACTCGCTCGGCAAGTCCCGCTCGGGACTGCTGACGAAGTACTGGCCGAGAAACGCCGCCATGACTTCGGATACGTCCTCTTCGATACCCACTTGCGGGAAGAAGTTCTTGCTACCCAGGACCCGGCCACCGCGCACGCTGATGAGGTGCACGCAGGCGCCGCCCGGATTGACGAAGGCAGCGATCACGTCGACATCGCCGGAGCCGCCTTCCATGCTCTGCTGATCCTGTACGCGGCGCAGCAGGCCAATCTGGTCACGCAGTTCGGCGGCGCGCTCGAACTCGAGGTTGATCGCCGCCTCTTCCATGCCCGCTGACAATTCATCAGTCAGCGCATTGCTGCGCCCTTCGAGGAACATCACCGAGTGGCGCACGTCTTCGGCGTACACCTCAGGTTCCACCAGCCCTACGCAGGGCGCCTTGCAACGCTTGATCTGGTATTGCAGGCACGGCCGCGTACGGTTCTTGTAATAGCTGTCCTCGCACTGACGCACAAAAAAGGTCTTTTGCAGCAGGCTCAGGCTCTCACGGATCGCCCCGGCGCTGGGATAGGGGCCGAAGTACTTGCCCTTGGCTTTTTTCGCCCCACGATGAATGCTCAGGCGTGGAAACTGGCCATCAGACAAGAAGACGTAGGGGTAGGATTTGTCGTCGCGCAGCAGGATGTTGTAGGGCGGGCGCCATTCCTTGATCAGTGTCTGCTCAAGCAACAGGGCTTCAGTTTCGTTGGACGTAATCGTCGTTTCGACTTGGGCGATGCGCGCCACCAGTGCGGCGGTCTTGGGTGCCAGCCCGGACTTGCGGAAGTAACTCGACAGGCGATTCTTGAGGTTCTTGGCCTTGCCGACGTAGAGCAGACGCGCCTCGCTGTCGAACATGCGATAAACGCCGGGGCGTCCGCTGACCGTTGACAGGAATGCGCTTGGATCAAAGATTTCGGTCATTTTCAGAGGCTGGCATCAACCATGCCGTGACGAACCGCCAGCAGCGTCAACTCGACATCGCTGCTGATCGAAAGCTTTTCGAAAATTCGGTAACGGTAGGTGTTTACGGTTTTTGGCGACAGGCACAGCTTGTCGGAGATGATCTGGACTTTCTGGCAACCAACAATCATCAGCGCGATCTGGATTTCCCGCTCGGACAAGGCGTCGAACGGCGAATCGTTGGTCGGCTGGAAGGATTTGATCGCCAGTTGCTGGGCAATCTGCGGGCTGATGTAGCGCTGCCCGGCAAATACGAGGCGGATGGCCTGGACCATTTCCGGCAGCCCCGCACCCTTGGTCAGGTAACCGGCGGCTCCGGCCTGCAACAGACGGGTGGGGAACGGGTCTTCCTCGCACACGGTGACGGCCACGACCTTGATGTCGGGATGGCTGCGCAGCAGCTTTCGGGTGGCTTCAAGACCGCCGATACCGGGCATCTTCACGTCCATCAGCACCACATCGGGTTTCAACTCACGTGCCTTGAGCAGGGATTCTTCCCCGGACTCCGCCTGGCCGACCACTTGCAGGCCGTCGATGTCCGCCAGCATTCGCGTAATGCCCGTACGAACGAGATCATGGTCATCGACTACTAGCACCCTAATCAAGCAGACACCTCGTGATTGGTCTTGTTGAGTTGCCGACACCTTAGCAAAAAGCGATTGGCAGACCTAGCGGCAAGCGCCATATAAAAAGTATCAATACATCTTGAAAGGCTTGTCTTATATGTGTTTCAGGCATTCAGGGCGCGAACATCACACTGCATTCTGAGGAAACACTCGTCGGCGCCGACTACCCGCAAGCCCTTTCGCTCGTAAAGCATTCTTGCCGGATTATTCTCGAACACCGTCAAGCGCAACGCCGGGCGACGCTCCTGGTCCGCCAGCGCCAAAACCTGATCGATCGCCCAGGAACCAGCCCCCTGACCGCGAAACCCCTCGACGACATGCAACTCACGGATATACAAGGCCCTGGCGTCCCGGCTCAAGCTGAAAAATCCCAGCCGCACGCCATCGCGCACGATCAAGCGATTGTCCCGCCCCGCCCAGGCGACGTCGAAGGCTTCGTCCTGCCAAAGCAGGTCGTACTGAATGTAATAGCGCAGCATGTTCTGGCAGGTCAGGTCGCGAGCGAAGCCCAGGTCGGCGGGCGTTGCCGGGCGCCATTCAAATCCGGCGGCGAGTGTCGATGCGGTCATGGCGGGTCGCGGGAAAGTTGATAAGTGCGAAGTGTCACACCCCGGCGATAGAAAACACCATCGGCGATTGATAGCAATTTCTGATTGAATCCGCCTACCGGCCTCTAGTAAGCTCAGGCCATTCATCGGAGACACACCATGTTCAACGCCCTCTCACAGCGTCCTACCGCCAGCGCCCCGCGCTCGGTTGCGGCTGCCCGGGCGAACAGTGCTTGTGCTCCGGCAAGCTTTTATTTTGGGTATTGGTTTAGCCACTGGCGCGCCTGATACCCAAACGGCGCCCACTTCAACGGGTCGCCACCAGAGATTTCTCAACCCCCGGTCGGCCTCCCGACCGGGGGTTTTGTTTTTTCAGCGCCTGAATTTTTGAAGCAGCACTTTTGCACTTACCAGACATTTTGAGGATTCACGACATGAACTACGCCACCTATTACCGTTACGACACCTTTACCGCCTGGCGATTTAGCAGCCTCCGCTCGGGACAGCCTGCCGCCTCCGATCGGTCACCCAATGGTGGCAAGCACACACTCGCAGCCAATCCGGCCAATTGTCGAACACCCCTGTAGGGCCGAGCGCGCGGGAACGAACCCGCCGCTTGCCCAGGAAGCCTGAACATGAACTCGTCCGTCTCTGCTTTGCCGCTGTCCACCCTGAGCCCTGCCAACGAAGCGCTGACCCTGCGCCTGCCCAGCTCATTGCAACTCAAACAGCAGTTGCCCCTGAGCAATGACCTCACCCGCCAGGTCGCCACGCACCGCGACGCCGTACGCGCCATTCTCAACGGTGAAGACTCCCGTTTACTGGTCATCGTGGGACCCTGCTCGATTCACGATCCGCAATCGGCTCTGGAATACGCCGGTAACCTCGCCCGCCTCGCCGACGACGTCAGCGATCAAATGCTTCTGGTCATGCGCGCCTACGTTGAAAAACCGCGCACAACGGTCGGCTGGAAAGGCCTGGCCTACGACCCGCATCTGGACGGCAGCGACGACATGGCCGGCGGCCTCACCCTGTCGCGCGAACTGATGCGTGAAATGCTGCGCCTGGGTCTGCCGGTAGCGACCGAACTGCTGCAACCGATGGCCGCCGGCTACTTCGACGACCTGCTGAGCTGGGTCGCCATCGGGGCTCGCACTACCGAATCGCAGATCCATCGCGAAATGGCCAGCGGCCTGAACATGCCGGTCGGCTTCAAGAACGGCACCGATGGCGGCGTCGGCGTGGCCAGCGATGCGATGCGCTCCGCCGCCCACCCGCACCGTCATTTCGGCGTCGACACCCAGGGCCACCCTGCAATCATCCAGACACCCGGCAATCCCGATACGCACCTGGTTCTGCGCGGCGGCCATCGCGGCCCCAACTACGACCGCGCCAACGTCGCCCAGATCAACAGCGACCTGAGCAAGTTGAAGATCCCGGCGCGAATCATGGTCGACTGCAGCCACGCCAACAGCGGCAAGGACCCACTGCGTCAACCGGTCGTGTTTAACGATGTGCTGGAACAGCGCCTGCAAGGTGACCGGTCACTGATCGGGATGATGATCGAGAGCCACCTGTTCGAGGGCTGCCAGCCGTTGTCGGCGTCGCTCAAATACGGCGTGTCGATCACCGATGGCTGCCTCGGCTGGAGCGGCACGGAAGAACTGTTGTGCAACGCGGCGCAGCGGTTGCGCACGGCACGCGGCTGACAGGCTAATGGCATGGCGGGGGTAGGTCATTGCAGGACTCTGCTCTGCCCCCGCCGAAAAGACGTCCAGACAATCCGAAACAGGCTTCCCGAGGCCTCGAATATTCGCCTCCCACCTATTCCGTTTTCACCCTTTTACAGCGGCTTTTTCATACATCGCCCCGATGTCCGTGTGCTTTAGAGTGACGCCCTCGCACACCCACGAACTTCCGCGAAAAGGTACGAACATGCAACGGAATGCAAGCACTCTTCACCCCATCCTGCTGGTTCACGGCTTGTTCGGTTTCGACCGGATCGGCCCTTTCGGACTGTTCCACGACATCAGGCAAGCCTTGCGCAGCGCCGGCGCCAGGGTATTCATTCCACACTTGTCGGCCACTCACACCCACGAGGCACGTGGTGACCAGCTCCTGTCACAGGTCGAGCGAGTGCTCGAGGGCACCGGAGCCCAAAAGGTCAACCTGATTGGCCACAGTCAAGGCGCACTGGCGGCACGATATGCCGCTGCGATGGCACCGCAGGTCATCGCATCCGTGACGTCGGTCAGCGGGCCTAATCACGGTTCGGAACTGGCCGATTTTCTGCGCAAGGCCCTGACCCCGGGGCGCCTGCCGGAACGCGCAGCCGAAGCGGTGGCGACCCTGTTCGCCGACTTCCTCTCGTTGTTGAGCGGTAACCCGCAGATGCCGCAGAACGCTATCGCCGCGCTGAATGCCCTGACGACCGATGGCGTCCGCGACTTCAATCAGAAATATCCCCAGGGGCTGCCAAAGACCTGGGGTGGCAAGGGTCGCGAGGTGGTCAATGGCGTTCGCTACTACTCCTGGAGCGGCACCCTGCAAGGTGGTGTTGCACAGGAAGGGGCTAATGCTGTCGACTCCTTGCACGGATTCTGCCGGGCCTTTTCACACTATTTCACCACCGAGGCCGAGCAAAACGATGGCCTGGTCGGGCGCTTCAGCTCCCACCTGGGCAACGTGATCCGCTCCGACTATCCGCTGGATCACCTGGATGTCATCAATCAAGCCGTCGGGCAAGTGCGTCAGGGCGTCGATCCGGTCGAGCTCTTCGTGCGACATGCCGAGCGCCTGCGAAAGGTCGGCCTTTAAGCATCGCCCTGGAACTTTGAGAAGAAATGGGCCACTGAATCCGGTAGGCTCGACACTTTACTGAACAGAGGAGTATTTCCCCATGGCTAAAGCCACTGCCCGTCACATCCTGGTTGCCAGCGAAGACAAGTGCAACGAACTCAAGGCGCAAATCGAGGGCGGCGCCGACTTCGCCGAAATCGCCAAGGCCAACTCCACCTGCCCGTCCAGCCGCCAGGGCGGTGACCTGGGCTCGTTCGGTCCAGGCCAGATGGTCAAGGAATTCGATACCGTGGTCTTCAGCGCACCGATCAACGTGGTGCAAGGCCCGGTGAAAACCCAGTTCGGTTACCACCTGCTGGAAGTGACCAGTCGTCAGGACTGATCTCGCTACAGCGCTTGACGCACAACGGCCCGCCTCTGGTGGGCCGTTGTGTTTCGCATGTGCGATACGACTGGCGAGGCACGCGCCGCTAGCGTACAACTTGCGGTTACCGATCACCCAGCTCTAAGGCTGACAATGCGACTGGCTTTCCCTACCTTTTTATTCACCGCCGCGACCCTGCTGTTGGGTGCCGCCGGTGTGAGCGCAGCGCCGCAACACGCCCTGACCGTCTACGGCGAACCCGCGAAATACCCCGCGGGCTTCAGCCATTTCGAGTACACCAATGCGCGCGCCCCCAAGGGCGGGACCATGCGTCGCTCGGCCGTCGAAATCGGCCATTTCGACCATGTGTTGCCTTACATAGACAAAGGCATCGGCGTCACCCAGATCGACGGTTTGCTTTACTCCCCGCTCGCCCAGCGCTCACAGGATGAGCCCTACACCGTCTACGGCCTGGTGGCGCAGAAGATGGAGCGCTCGGACGATGGCTTGTCCTTGCGTTTCTATCTGAATCCCAAGGCGCGGTTTGCCGATGGCAAGCCGATCACCGCCGAAGACGTGCGCTACACCTTCGACCTGTTGATGACTCAAGGCAGCCTGCGCTATCGCACGCAATTCGCCGACGTCAGCGGCGTGGTCGTCGAGTCACCGCTCAAGGTCCGCTTTGACTTCAAGAGCAACGAAAACCGCACCCTGCCCCTGGACCTCGCCACCCTGCCGGTGTTTCCCGAGCACTGGTGGAAAACCCGCGACTTCGCCGGTGGTGGCGGTTACGAGCCGCCGCTGGGCAGTGGCCCGTACAAGGTGAGCAAGGTCGATTCCGGGCGCAGCATCACCTTCGAGCGCAACCCCGACTGGTGGGGAAAGGACTTGCCGGTCAGCCGTGGCCTGTACAACTTTGACCATTTCAGCATTGAGTACTTCGGCGACACCGACGTTGCGCGCCAAGTCCTGCGCGGTGGCGCCTACGATTACAACCGCGAGTTTTCCGCCACCGGCTATTCCATCGGTTACGACAGCCCCGCCCTCAGCGACGGTCGCCTGCAAAAGGCCCACCTGGCGCAAAGTGCCCCACAATCGGCGCAAGGCTTTGTGTTCAACTTGCAAAATCCTCTCTTCCAGGACCGTCGTGTGCGCCAGGCCCTGGTGTTGCTGTGGGATTTCGAGTGGAGCAACCGGCAGATGATGCGAAACGTCTACATCCGCCAGCAGAGTTTCTTCTCCAATACCGATCTCGCCGCCCGGGCACTGCCGGACGCTGCCGAGCTTGCGATCCTCGAACCCCTGCGCGGCCAGATTCCCGACGAAGTGTTCACTCAAGTCTTCGAGGCGCCCAAGACCGATGGCAGTGGCGTGATCCGCGACAAGCAACTGCAAGCCTTGGCCCTCCTGGAGCAGGCCGGCTGGAAACCCGACGGCGATCAATTGGTGAATGCCGAGGGCAAGCCGCTGAGCTTTACGTTCCTGGTCAGCCAGAACGGCATGGACCGCCTGTTGTTGCCCTACAAGCGCACGCTGAAGCAGATCGGCATCGACCTGAACATCCGCCGTATCGACTCGTCGCAATACGTCAACCGGCTCATGTCCCGCGATTACGACATGATCGTCACCGGCTACCCGGTCACCACCTCGCCGGGCAACGAATTGAACAACTACTTCGGTTCGGCTTCCGCCAACGACCCGGGCTCCAACAACTACATGGTGCTCAAGAACCCGGCCGTGGACACCCTCGTCGCTGGACTCGTACGTGCCAGCACCCAGGCCGACATGCTGCGCTATGCCCACGCACTGGACCGCGTGCTGCAATGGAACTACTACTGGATTCCCAACTATTACCCGCCGGGCAGTTCCACCGTGTGGTGGAACCGCTTCGGCATTCCCAGCGTGCAAGCGGCGAATGACGAAGCCATCGAGAGCTGGTGGGAAGTGAGCACCACACCGTTGACCAACCAGCAGATGACCGCCGAACTGATCAAGCGCGGCCAACCCGGAGGGCCGCACTGATGTGGGTATATATTCTGCGGCGCCTGCTGCTGATCATCCCGACGCTGGTGATCATCCTTCTGGTCAACTTCGTCATCGTCCAGGCAGCGCCGGGCGGCCCGGTCGAACAGGCCATCGCGCACTTGCAGGGCATCGGCGGCGCCAGTGTCGGCGGCGGTTCCAGCGACATGGCCAGCGGCAGCTCGCGAGCCAGTCGCGGCCTCGATCCGCAACTGATCAAGGAAATCGAAAAACAGTACGGCTTCGACAAACCCGCCCCGGAACGTCTGTGGCTGATGCTCAAGAGCTACGCACAACTGGATTTCGGCAAGAGCTTCTTCCGTGGCGCGACGGTGACCGACCTGATCCTGCAAAAAATGCCGGTGACCATCTCCCTTGGGCTCTGGGCCACGCTGATTACCTACCTGGTGTCCATTCCGCTGGGCATCCGCAAGGCCGTGCACCATGGCAGTCATTTCGACATCTGGAGCAGTACCGCGATCATCATCGGCTACGCCATGCCGGCGTTTTTGTTCGCGATGTTCCTGATCGTCGTGTTTGCCGGCGGCACCTCGCTGAACTGGTTCCCGGTGCGCGGGCTGGTCTCGGACAACTTCGAATCGCTGTCCACCGTGGGCAAGATTGCCGACTACTTCTGGCATCTGGTGCTGCCAGTGACGGCCCTGGTGATAGGCGGCTTTGCCACCTTGACCATCCTCACTAAAAACTCGTTCCTCAATGAAATTACCCGCCAGTACGTGGTCACTGCCCGCGCCAAGGGCATGAGCGAACGTCGCGTGCTCTACGGCCATGTATTCCGCAACGCCATGCTGTTGGTGGTGTCGGGCATTCCACAGGCGTTCATCAGCGTTTTTTTCGCCGGCTCCCTGCTGATCGAGGTGATCTTCTCCCTCGATGGCCTGGGACGCATGAGTTACGAAGCGGCGGTGTCCAGGGATTACCCGGTGGTCTTCGGATCGCTGTTCATCTTCACCCTGTTCGGCCTGCTGATAAAACTGGTCGGGGACCTCTGCTACACCCTGGTCGACCCACGCATCGACTTCGCCGCGAGGAACGCCTGATGTTCAAGCTTTCGCCGTTGGCCCGTCGACGCTTCGAGCGTTTCAAGAAAAACCGCCGTGGCTGGTGGTCGCTGTGGCTGTTCGTCGGCCTGTTCCTGCTGACCCTGGGCGGCGAGCTGATCGCCAACGACAAACCGCTGGTGGTCAGTTACCACAACTCGTTGTACTTCCCTGTGTTCAAGCGCTACACCGAACAGGAGTTCGGCGGGCAACTGCCGTTCCAGGCCGATTACCGCAGCGATTACGTGCAGCAACTGATTAAAAAGGACGGCGGCTGGCTGCTGTTCCCACCCATCCCATTCAGCGACGACACTCCCAACTACGACCTGAACAAACCCGCACCCAGCCCGCCGTCGAGCGTCAACTGGCTGGGCACCGACGACCAGGCCCGTGATGTCATGGCGCGGGTGATCTTCGGTGCGCGGGTGTCTATCCTGTTCGCGCTGATGCTGACTTTTGTCAGCGCCCTCATCGGCATCGCTGCCGGCGCGCTGCAAGGCTACTACGGCGGCTGGGTCGACCTGATCGGCCAGCGCTTGCTGGAAGTCTGGTCGGGTTTGCCGGTGCTGTACCTGCTGATCATCCTCTCGGGGTTCGTCGAGCCGAATTTCTGGTGGTTGCTGGGGATCATGGCGTTGTTTTCCTGGCTGGCGCTGGTGGACGTGGTGCGCGCCGAGTTCCTGCGCGGGCGCAACCTGGAATACGTCAAGGCAGCCCGTGCGCTGGGCCTCACCGACCGCAAGGTGATCGTGCGGCACATCCTGCCCAATGCGATGAACGCGACATTGAGTTATCTGCCGTTTATTCTCACCGGGGCTATCTCGACGCTCACCGCCCTGGACTTCCTCGGTTTCGGCATGCCGGCTGGCAGTGCCTCGCTGGGCGAGTTGATCGGCCAGGGCAAGCAGAACCTGCAAGCACCGTGGCTGGGGCTGACGGCGTTTTTCACTTTGGCGCTGATTCTTTCCCTGTTGGTGTTCATCGGCGAGGCATTGCGTGATGCGTTTGATCCACGATCTTGAGCCACGGTCCAAGTCACCCAGCGAGCGTTCGATATGAGTAACCTGATCGAAATCCGCAACCTCAGCGTGGCCTTCAGCGGCCAGACCGTGGTGCGCGACCTTTGCCTGGACATCCGCCCCGGTGAATGCCTGGCGCTGGTCGGCGAGTCGGGCTCCGGCAAATCGGTGACCGCGCACTCGATCCTGCAATTGCTGCCCGAAACCGACACCCAGTCCACCGGCAGCATTCGCTATCGCGGCAAGGAACTGCTCGGTGCCTCGTCGAAGGTATTGCGCGAACTGCGGGGCAACCGCATCGCGATGATCTTCCAGGAGCCGATGACCTCGCTCAATCCGCTGCACAGCATCGAAAAGCAGATCGGCGAAACCCTGATGCTGCACAAGGGCCTGACCGGCAAGGTCGCACAGGCTCGGATCCTCGAATTGCTGCACCTGGTGGGCATCCAGAAACCCAAGGAGCGGCTCAAGGCCTATCCGCACCAATTGTCCGGTGGCCAGCGCCAGCGGGTCATGATCGCCATGGCCCTGGCCTGCGAGCCCGAACTGCTGATCGCCGACGAGCCGACCACCGCCCTCGACGTCACGGTACAGCGCAAGATCCTGATCCTGCTCAAATCCCTGCAACAACGGCTCGGCATGTCGCTGCTGCTGATCAGCCACGACCTTAACCTGGTGCGCAGCATTGCCCAGCGCGTGTGCGTGATGAAGGCCGGGGAAATTGTCGAACAGGCGCCTTGCGAGCAATTGTTCACCGAGCCGAAACACCCCTACAGTTGCGTGCTGCTCAATGCGGAGCCGGAAGGCGAAGCCCTGCCCCGGGACGAGCGCGAGAAGGTACTGGAGGTGGACGACCTGCAAGTCAGGTTCGCCCTCGGCGGCGGGCTGTTCCGCCGCAAGACCTACCTGCATGCGGTGGACGGTATCAGCCTGAATGTGCAGCGCGGCAAGACCCTGGGGATTGTGGGCGAGTCCGGTTCCGGGAAATCGACCCTGGGCCAGGCGATCCTGCGCCTGCTCGACTCCGAAGGCAGCATTCGCTTCCAGGGCCAAGCGCTGGATGGCCTGACGCAAAAACAGCTACGGCCCTGGCGCAAGAAAATGCAGGTGGTGTTCCAGGACCCATTTGGCAGCCTCAGTCCGCGCATGTCGGTGGCACAGATCATCAGCGAAGGCCTGGAAGTGCACAGTCACTCCAGTGCAAAAGACTGCGACGCTCAGGTCATCCAGGCGCTGCGCGAGGTGGGCCTCGACCCGGAGAGTCGCCATCGCTACCCCCACGAGTTCTCCGGCGGTCAGCGCCAGCGCATCGCCATTGCCCGGGCGCTGGTGTTGAAACCGGCGTTGATCCTGCTGGATGAACCGACCTCGGCCCTGGACCGCACCGTGCAAAAACAAGTGGTGGCCCTGCTCCGCCAGCTTCAGGAAAAACACGGCCTGACCTACCTGTTCATCAGCCACGACCTGGCGGTGGTCCGCGCCCTGGCCCACGACATGATCGTGATCAAGGACGGCAAAGTGGTCGAGAGCGGCGCCAGTCACGAGGTGTTCGAATCGCCGCAGCACCCGTACACCAAAGAGCTGTTGGCGGCGGCGCATCAGTTGTGACCGCGTCGCCTGCATCGCGGGCAAGCCCGCTCCTACAGGGGCTCCGTGTAGGAGCGGGCTTGTCGAATCGTCGCACCGCCGCGATGAGGCCCGACCAGACAACAAATAATCAGGATCCACCCCCATGAACCCCACCGACAGCCTGAAGGACTACCAACGCGTCCGCCTCCTGGCAATCCGCTCGCTGTTCGAAATCATCGAGCAATCCAGCGAAGGCACGGTGATCGTCGACCGCGACGCCAACATCGTCTGGATGAACGAGCGCTACGCCCGGCGCTTTGGCCTGGAGTCGGCCGAGTTCGCCATCGGCAAGGCCTGCGAAAGTGTGATCCCCGGCAGCCTGCTGCGCGAGGTGGTGCGCACGGGTCGGCCGATCCTGCTGGACATGCAGGACACACCCAAGGAACCGCTGGTGGTCATGCGCCTGCCGATCCACGACGATGCCGGCGTGGTGATCGGCGCCATCGGCTTCGCCCTCTTCGACGAACTGCGCACCCTCTCACCCATGCTCAAGCGCTACATGAGCATGCAGGAAGAACTCGCCTCCACCCGCTCGCTGCTGCGGGCGCGGCAGACCAAATACAACTTCGCCCACTTCATCGGCACCAGCGCCGCCAGCCTGGAAGTCAAACGACGCGCCCGACGCAGCGCCAGTGCCGATTCCCCGGTGTTGCTGCTGGGGGAAACCGGCAGCGGCAAGGAATTGCTGGCGCAGGCGATCCACGGCGCCTCGCCACGGGCGCACAAACCGTTCGTCAGCATCAACAGCGCGGCGATCCCCGAAGCGCTGCTGGAAGCCGAATTCTTCGGCACCGCCCCCGGCGCCTTCACCGGCGCCGATCGCAAGGCCCGCGCCGGCAAATTGCAGATCGCCCAGGGCGGCACCCTCTTCCTCGACGAAATCGGCGACATGCCCCTCCCGCTGCAAAGCAAACTGCTGCGAGTGCTACAGGAAAAGGAATTCGAACCGGTCGGCTCCAATGAAGTGATCCAGAGCGATGTGCGGGTCATCGCCGCGACCTCTACTGATCTTGAAGCGGCGATCAAGCGCGGCGAGTTCCGTGCTGACTTGTATTACCGGCTCAATGTGCTGCCGATCCAGGTGCCGCCGCTGCGCGATCGCCTCGATGACCTGCCCGCCCTGAGCGAGGCGATCCTCGAAGAGCTGCGCAGCCAGCACGAATTGAACCCCGAGGCCCTGGAACTGCTGGGGCAGCACGCCTGGCCTGGGAATATTCGCGAACTGCGCAATGTGCTCGAGCGGGCAGCGTTGCTCAGTGATGACTTGCAGCTCAACGCGCAGGATATTCGTGGCGCCATTGGTACGTTTGCCCCGGTGCAGCGTGCGGCGCCCGCAGTGGTTGAAGCGTTGGGCCATGAGACGTTCAGCCAAGCGCGAGAGCGGTTTGATCGGCAATTGATCGAGTCGGCCCTGGCGCAATGCGGGGGCAAGGTGGTCGAGGCGGCGGCGCGGCTGGGGCTGGGGCGGTCGACCCTTTATAAGAAGATGGTGGCTTTGGGGATGGCTGAGTCTCAATAACGAGACATTGATCTCCGTTGTTAGACAGATCCAATCGCGGGCAAGCCCGCTCCTACAGTTCATGGGTTCACCGCAAACTCTGTAGGAGCGGGCTTGCCCGCGATGAGGCCTTCCCAACCAAAAAATGTCTCAAATCAGAGACAGAAATCTCTTCAGAACCCAAAAAAGACAAATATTCCCTTATATTTCAACATCTTAAACACCTGGCACAAATCTAGCTAAAGCCCTTTCCCAAAGCCTCACCCACAAAAATAACAATCCCAGGAGACACACCATGAGTGTGATCATTGCCTTGGCAGCCCTTGCGCTGCTGATGCTTGCTGCCTATCGCGGCTACAGCGTTATCCTCTTTGCCCCCATCGCCGCCCTCGGCGCCGTGCTGCTCACCGACCCTTCCGCCGTCGCGCCCGCCTTTACCGGGGTGTTCATGGAGAAAATGGTCGGTTTCATCAAACTGTACTTCCCCGTGTTCCTGCTCGGTGCCGTGTTCGGCAAGCTGATCGAGCTGTCGGGTTTCTCTCGCTCCATCGTGGCCGCCGCCATTCGCCTGCTCGGCACCCGTCAGGCGATGCTGGTGATCGTGCTGGTGTGCGCCCTGCTGACTTACGGCGGCGTTTCGCTGTTCGTGGTGGTGTTTGCGGTCTATCCGTTCGCGGCCGAGATGTTCCGCCAGAGCAACATCCCCAAGCGCCTGATCCCGGCCACCATCGCCTTGGGTGCGTTCTCGTTCACCATGGACGCCCTGCCCGGCACCCCGCAGATCCAGAACATCATCCCCAGCACCTTCTTCAACACCACCGCCTGGGCAGCGCCGTGGCTGGGGTTGATCGGCACGATTTTCGTGTTCTGTGTCGGCATGCTGTTTTTGCAACGCCAGCGCAACAAGGCCCAGCGCGCGGGTGAAGGTTATGGCACCGAACTGCGCAACGAGCCGGAAACCGCCGCCGACATCAAACTGCCCAACCCGTGGATCGCCCTCTCGCCGCTCCTGGCGGTGGGCGTCATGAACCTGCTGTTCACCCAGTGGATCCCGCAGTGGTACGGCAAGACCCACAGCCTGGCACTGCCGGGCATGGCCGCACCGGTGACCACCGAAATCGCCAAGCTCACGGCGATCTGGGCGGTGCAGGCGGCATTGCTGGTCGGCATTCTCATGGTGCTGGCGTTTGGTTTCCAGGCGATTCGCAGCAAGCTGGCCGAAGGCAGCAAGAGCGCGGTCAGCGGTGCGTTGCTGGCGGCCATGAACACCGCCTCGGAATATGGCTTTGGTGCGGTGATCGCGTCCCTGCCTGGCTTTCTGGTGCTGGCCGACTGGCTCAAGAGCATTCCCAACCCGCTGGTCAATGAAGCGATTACCGTGACCCTGCTGGCCGGTATCACCGGCTCTGCCTCTGGCGGCATGAGCATTGCGCTGGCGGCCATGGCCAACGATTTCATTGCCGCGGCGCATGCGGCCAACATTCCGCTGGAAGTGCTGCACCGGGTGGCCGCAATGGCCAGCGGCGGCATGGACACGCTGCCGCACAACGGCGCGGTAATCACCCTGCTGGCAGTGACTGGCCTGACCCACCGCGAAGCTTACAAAGACATTTTCTGTATTACGCTGATCAAGACCCTGGCGGTCTTTGTGGTGATCGGTGTTTTCTACGCCACTGGCATTGTGTGAGGTAATCATGACCACTCTTACCGGCAAAACCGCACTGGTTACCGGCTCCACCAGCGGCATCGGCCTGGGCATTGCCCTCAGTTTGGCCAAGGCCGGCGCCAACCTGATCCTCAACGGCTTCGGCGACGCCTCGCAGGTCATCGCTGAGGTCTCTCAGTACGGCGGCAAGGTGGGCCATCACCCGGCCGACGTCAGCGACCCGGCGCAAATTGCCGACATGATCGCCTACGCCGACCGCGAGTTCGGCGGCGTCGACATCCTGGTCAACAACGCGGGCATCCAGCACGTGGCGCCGGTTGAGGATTTCCCCGTGGAGCGCTGGGATTCGATCATCGCCATCAACCTGTCCTCGGTGTTCCACAGTACCCGCCTGAGCCTGCCCGGCATGCGGCAGAAGAACTGGGGCCGGGTCATCAACATCGCCTCGGTGCACGGCCAGGTCGGTTCGGTGGGCAAGGCCGCGTACGTGGCCGCCAAGCACGGGGTGATCGGCTTGACCAAGGTGGTCGGCCTGGAAACCGCCACCACCAATGTCACCTGCAACGCGATCTGCCCAGGGTGGGTACTGACGCCGCTGGTGCAGAAGCAGATCGACGACCGCATCGCCGCCGGCACCGACCCGCAGCAGGCACAGCATGACCTGCTGGCGGAAAAGCAGCCGTCCCTGGAATTCGTCACCCCGCCGCAACTGGGCGAACTGGTGTTGTTTTTGTGCAGCGAAGCCGGCAGCCAGGTGCGGGGTGCGGCGTGGAATATCGATGGGGGGTGGTTGGCGCAGTAAAAAGAACACCAACTGACCTGTAGGAGCGAGCTTGCTCCGGGCGGCGTTCCGACGATTGCGGTGTGTCAACTACATCAATATTGACTGACACGACTTCATCGCGAGCAAGCTCGCTCCTACAGGTAATGCCGTGCATACCTATAACAAGAGGCAACCCCATGTCCGAAATACTCTGGCAACCCACCCCCGAGCGCGTTGGCAAGAGCCGCATGGAGGCCTTTCGCCGTTTCGTCCAGCAGCGCCACACCCTGCACCTTGACGATTACGCCGCCCTGCACCAATGGTCCATCCACCAGCGCAGCGACTTCTGGCAGGCCATCGTCGACTTCTTCGACATCCGCTTTCACACCCAGCCAGACGCCGTGCTGATCGAGCGCGAGCAGATGCCCAGCGCCCAATGGTTTCCCGGCGCCACCCTGAACTTTGCCGAGCACCTGCTGCGCCGCCGTGACGACGCCGTGGCGGTGATCGCCATCGGTGAAAACGGCCAGCGCGAACAGTTGACCTGGGCAGAACTGGCCGAACATGTCGCCGGCCTGCAGAACAGCCTGAAAGCCGCCGGCGTCGGCCTCGGCGACCGCGTGGCCGCGTGCATGCCCAACACCTGGCAAACCCTGGCCGCCATGCTCGCCACCACCAGCCTGGGCGCGATCTGGTCGTGTTCGTCTCCGGACTTCGGCACCCAGGGCGTGATTGACCGTTTCGGCCAGATCGAGCCGAAAGTGCTGATTACCTGCGCCGGCTACCGCTACGCCGGCAAGGACATCGACCAGCGCGCCAAGGTCAACGAAATCCTCGAACGCCTGCCGAGCCTGGAACAACTGGTCGTCGTGCCCTACGCGCTTGCCGATACGCACATCAGCGACTACCACACCCATGCGGACGTCGAGCTGTGGGATGACTTTTACGAGGCCGGTGGCGAGCCGGACTTCGTCGCCGTGCCCTTCGACCATCCGCTGTACATTCTCTATTCCAGCGGCACCACGGGCGTGCCCAAGTGCATCATTCACGGCACTGGCGGCGTGTTGCTGCAACACGTCAAGGAACACGGCCTGCATTGCGACCTGGGGCCCGGTGACCGTCTGTTCTACTACACCACCTGCGGCTGGATGATGTGGAATTGGCTGGTCTCGGCCCTGGCCGTGGACAGCGCTATTGTGCTGTACGACGGCTCGCCGTTCGAGCCCGGCCCTGAACGCTTGCTCGACCTGATCGACGACGAGCGCATCAGCGTTTTCGGCACCAGTCCGAAATTCCTCGCGACCCTGGAAAGCGCAGGCGTAAAACCTCGGCAGAGCCATGACCTGGGCAGCCTGAAAACCCTGCTCTGTACCGGCTCCGCGCTGTCGCCGCAAAGTTACGATTACGTTTACCGCGAACTCAAGACCGATCTGTGCCTGGCCTCGATGTCTGGCGGCACCGACATCATTTCCTGCTTCGTCAACGGCAATCCGTGGCTGCCGGTGCGGCGCGGCGAAATACAGGGCAAGAGCCTGGGCATGGCGGTCGAGGTGTGGAACGACGACGGCCAGGCAGTGGTTGGCGAAAAAGGCGAACTGGTCTGCACCCGGCACTTTCCAGCCATGCCGGTCGGCCTGTGGGACGACGCCAGCGGCGACAAGCTGCGCGCATCCTATTTCAGCCAGTTCCCCAGTGTCTGGGCCCAGGGTGATTACGCCGAAGAGTTGGCCCACGGCGCGATGATGATTCATGGCCGCTCGGACGCGGTGCTCAACCCCGGCGGTGTGCGCATCGGCACCGCCGAGATCTACCGGCAGGTGGAGAAAGTCCCTCAGGTGCTCGACAGCGTCGCCATCGGCCAGCAATGGCAAGACGACGTGCGGGTGGTGCTGTTCGTGCGATTGCAGGAAGGCATCGAACTGAGCGAAGCCCTGCAACAGCAGATTCGCCAGGTGATTCGCGCCAACACCACACCGCGCCATGTGCCAGCGAAGATCCTGGTCGTCACCGACATTCCGCGCACCATCAGCGGTAAAGTGGTCGAGTTGGCGGTGCGCAATGTGGTGCATGGGCGCCCGGTGAAAAACACCGATGCCCTGGCCAATCCCCAGGCGCTGGAGCAATTTCGCGACAGGCCGGAGCTGCGTGATTGAGCATTACAGCGATATTTCCGGGCCGCCAGGTTTGACTCACGGCCCGGCCTGACCGAAGCTGGCGACCTGTAACAGTTTGTCAGCCCCGGATTCCTGCATGCCCCAGTCCCGTCGCTACCTGATCATCGGCCTCTGCGCACTGCTCGCCATCGGCATTGCCTGGCTGTTTCTGCGCAGCACCACCCCAGTGGTGCCCGAGGCGATCCGGCGTGGCTACAGCGAAGCGCTGACCCAGGCGCGAAATGGCCAACCGGGCGCGGCGCGGGTGCTTTATCAACAATTGGGCAGGCCCGACCTCTCTCCTAAACGCCGAGTCTGGCTGCATGCCGAACTGCCCAACTATCCCAGCTCCGTCGCCTTGAAGCTGGCGGACGCCGACCTGCAACACCCCGCGCCCGAAGTGCGCATTGCCGCCATCAACAGCATCAGTGCCCTGGTGCCCAATGGGCAGCGCAGTTTGCTGCTGGGCCCGATGCTCGACGACAGCGAGCAAAGTGTTCGCCTGGCCGCCGTGAACGCGTTGCTCGGGCTGTCGCCAGACGAATTGGGTTTGTACTTCGGCCCCTTGGAACAAGCCATCGACGCCTGGGAGCAGGTGCTGATGCAGGCCCCCGACAGTGCCGACAATCAGTATCAGTTGGCGAGGCTGCACCTGCACAACGGCGAATACAAGGCGGCGCAACAGGCGCTGGACAACACCTTGCGCCTGGCCCCGGACAACCTGCCCGCGCTGGTGATGCAAATCGAGGTGCTCGACAAACAAGGCCAGGGCGAAGCCGCCCGGCTGCTGCTGGCCAAGCAACTCAAAGCCCAGCCTGATTCCGCTTACCTTCAACACGCCTTGGGCATGTGGCTATTGCATCACGGCCAGAGCGAGTTCGCCCTGCTCGGCCTGTCCAAGGCCGTGGAGCTGGAACCGGACAACAAGCACTACCGCTACGACCTGGCAACGACGCTGCATGACGAGCAGGAACTGGAAGCGGCGCAAAAGCAATTGCAGGAGATCGTCCAGCGTCACCCGGCCGACCGCAAGGCGCGCGTACTGTTGATCAACTACTGGAAGGAAAGCGGGCAACTGCAGAACGTGCAGATCCTCCAGGCACAACTGGAACAGCTCAATCCGGACGACCCGGCACTGCAACAGGGTCTATAAAAAGACAAGAACCGTGGAACGCTCATCGCGACCAATGGTCAAGTGAAAAGGCAGTCCAACCAGGCCGTTGCGGCCTGTTGCCTCACTACCCGAGCCACCAGAGGGCATTCTTTGTCTACATCTAACGAGTTGATCAATGCAAAAGCGGCTACCGGTATCGAGGGTCTCGATGACATCCTCGCCGGTGGCTTGTCCCGTGGTCATGTATTTCTGCTGGAGGGTGAACCCGGTACCGGCAAAACCACTGTCGCATTGCAATTCCTGCTGGCCGGCGCGCAAGCCGGTGAGCGCTCGTTGTACATCACCCTGTCCGAAACCGAGCGCGAACTGCGCCAGGGCGCCGCTTCACACGGCTGGGAGCTGGATGAGAACATCCATGTCTTCGAACTGACCCCGCCGGAAAGCCTGCTCGATACCGAATCCCAGCAGAGCCTGCTGTATTCCTCGGATCTGGAGCTGGGTGAAACCACCCGGCAGATTTTCGACGCGGTCGAACGCTTCAAGCCGACCCGCGTGGTACTCGACAGCCTCTCGGAAATTCGCTTGCTGGCGCAGAGCTCGTTGCGCTACCGCCGGCAGATCCTGGCGATCAAGCATTACTTCGTGCGTTACGACGCCACGTTGCTGCTGCTGGACGATCTGACCACCGAGTCCCTGGACAAAACCGTGCACAGCGTTGCGCACGGAGTGATTCGCCTGGAAGAACTGACCCCGAACTATGGCGCCGAGCGGCGACGGGTGCGTGTGGTCAAGTACCGTGGTCAAAAGTACCGCGGCGGCTTTCACGACTTCACAATCCTGGAAGATGGCATACACGTCTTCCCGCGCCTGGTCGCGGCTGAACATCGCGGCAGATTTGTTCGCACACAACTCAAAAGCGGTATCAACGAAATGGATGCCTTGCTCGGCGGTGGCATCGAGACGGGGTCCAGCACCCTGATCCTCGGGCCCGCAGGCACCGGCAAATCGCTGATCTCGATGGTCTTTGCCGCAGCCGCCGTGGCCCGCGGCGAGAAAGCCGCGCTGTTCATCTTCGATGAAGAGCTGGGCCTGCTGTTCGAGCGTATGAGAAGCCTGAATATCGACCTCGAAGCCCTGCAAGCCACAGGCAACTTGATGATCGAGCAAGTTGACGCCGCCGAACTCTCTCCCGGCGAGTTGTCTCATCGCGTGCGCCGCTGCGTCGACGACCACCAGATCAAAACCGTGGTCATCGACAGCCTCAATGGTTATCAAGCGGCGATGCCGGAAGAGAATGCGCTGGTGCTGCACATGCACGAGTTGCTGCTGTACCTCAATCGCAGGGGCACAGCGACCTTCATGACTGTCGCCCAGCATGGCCTTGTCGGCGACATGATGGCCCCCGTCGATATCACCTATCTGGCGGACACTGTGATCCTGCTGCGCTACTTCGAAGCGGCGGGCAAGGTGCGCCGCGCCATTTCCGTGATCAAAAAGCGCACGGGCAGCCATGAGTCCACGATCCGTGAATACCGCATCAGCTCACGAGGCATGACCATTGGCGAGCCGCTGGACGCGTTCCAAGGCGTACTGCGTGGCGTACCGACCTACCTGGGTGCCAAGCAGCCACTGCTCACCGACGAGGCGTCGTAATGGTTCAGCCAGCAACGTCCGAGCGGGCGATCATCCTCGCCCCGCTCGGACGTGACAGCCAGATTGCCTTGATGATGCTCAACGAGGCGGGTTACGCGGGTGTCGTGACTCGCGACCTCGTCGGCCTGTGCGCAGAACTGGAGCATGGCGCCGGTCTGCTGTTGATTTCGTCCGAGGCATTGCTCGGTGCTGACATGGCGCCACTGATCGATCTGATCGATCAGCAACCGGCCTGGTCTGACCTGCCCATCGTGCTAATGACTCACCGGGGCGGGCCGGAACAGGGGCCCGCCTCGCGATTGGGCGTGCAACTGGGCAATGTCACATTTCTCGAGCGGCCCTTTCACCCCGCCACCCTGATCAGCCTAGTGACCACCGCCTTGCGCGGGCGCAGGCGACAATACGAAGCCAGGGACCGGTTGATCGACCTGAGCCAAAGCGAAATGCGCCTGCAGAACATCCTCGAAACCCTGGAACTGCAAGTCGAGGAGCGCACCGCAGAGCTTCGCCACAACGAAGAAGCACTGCGCCAGTCGCAGAAAATGGAAGCGGTCGGTCAATTGACCGGCGGCATTGCCCACGACTTCAACAACATGCTGACCGGCATCATTGGCAGCCTGGAGCTGCTGCGCCGGCGCCTGTCCCGGGGGCGTCTCGATGACCTCGATGGCCTGATCGACCTGGGCGTGACCTCGGCCAATCGCGCGGCGGCCCTGACCCATCGGTTGCTGGCCTTTTCCCGGCGCCAGTCGCTGGACTCCAAACCGCTGCAAATGAACGCGCTCGTCATCTCCATGGGCGAACTGCTGCAACGCAGCATCGATGAGAGCATTCAACTGGAGATGCACCTGGACCCAGCGTTGTGGGTGGCCGAGGCCGACCGCAACCAACTGGAAAGCGCCCTGCTCAACCTGGTGATCAACGCCCGGGACGCCATGCCCGACGGCGGCAAACTCGTGGTGCGCACCGCCAACCGGCAACTGGGGCGCGATTTCACCGATGCCCACAGCAACCTGGAGCCCGGCGACTATGTCGTGCTCAGCGTCACCGACAACGGCTGCGGCATGCCACAGAGCACGATCAATCGCGCCTTCGATCCGTTTTTTACCACCAAGCCGATTGGCCAGGGCACTGGCTTGGGCCTGTCGATGATCTACGGCTTCAGCAAGCAGTCAGGCGGACACGTGGCCATTGACAGTCAAGAAGGCGAAGGCACGACAGTCAGTTTGTACCTGCCGCGCTTTGGCGGCGACCTGCCGCTGGAGCACCCGACAGACATCGCCCACCCCTTGTTTGCACAGAAAGGCGAGACCGTGCTGATCGTCGAAGACGACCCGGCCGTGCGGGTGCTGGTGAGTACGGTATTGAGTGACCTGGGCTATGGGTTCGTGGAGGCGGCTGACGCCGATAGCGCCCTGCCGATTCTCGATTCTGCGCAGCGCATCGACCTGATGATCAGCGACGTCGGTCTGCCCGGCATGAATGGCCGGCAACTGGCGGAGATCGGTCGACAATACCGACCGGACCTCAAAGTGCTGTTTATTACCGGCTACGCCGAACACGCAGCGGTGCGCGGTGGTTTTCTCGACCCTGGCATGCAGATGATCACCAAACCCTTCACCTTCGACCTGCTGACAGCGAAGGTGCGGGAGATGATCCGGGTCTGAAACCAATCCCCCAGCTCGCGATGGTCGACCGGACACCGCACGCATTCAGGCTGCCCGCGTCATCGTTAAAGATTATCGCGACGGTTCGACGCCTCGACAAGCCCGCTCCCACAAAAGATCAAAAGCATCCCGCGATCCCCTGTAGGAGCGAGCTTGCTCGCGATGGTAGACCGGCCACCGCGGGCACTCAGGCTACCCGCGTCATCGTTAAGGACTATCGCGGGCAAGCCCGCTCCTACAAAAGATCAAAAGCATCCCGCGATCCCCTGTAGGAGCGAGCTTGCTCGCGATGGTAGACCGGCCATCGCGGGCACTCAGGCTACCCGCGAAACCGATGTGTCAAACACCGCTCATTGGCATGACACACCGCAGTCGCAGGTAAATCCCTACTCCAACATGTCCTGCATCAGTTCCTGCAGCTCATCCAGGTCAAATGGTTTGGCCAGGATGGGCGCCTTGCGCGTGATCGGGCTGTCGGTCTCGCGGATTTCCTGCGGGTAACCGCTGATGAAAATCACCTTCAGTTCCGGCCGCAACTTGACCGCGGGCTCGGCGATCTGCACACCGGAGATCCCGCCCGGCAGGCGAAAATCGGTGATCATCATGTCCAGGTGCGGTTTGCTCGCCAGGATCGCGAAGGCCTGCTCGCCGTTTTCGGCCTGCAGCACCCGATAACCCTCCCCCGACAGATAAGCCGACAGCACCATCAGAATCGAGGGGTCATCTTCGACGATCAGTACCACGTCTTGTGCATCTTCACTCATGGGAAGCCTTTGTTCGGTCAATAGCTGCTGATACGACCGTGAGGTCGATCAGAGGTTGCGTTCGTCCGGCTGTTTTCCTACAGCGGCAGACAAACGCGAAACAGGGCGCCTTCGCCAATCCGGCTGTCGACGGTTATGGTGCCGCCATGGGCGGTCACGATCTGTTCTGAAATAAACAACCCCAGGCCCAGACCGGCGACCGCGTGCTTGGCGGTCACCCGTTCGAACTGCTGGAAGATGCGCTTCTGGTTTTCCTCACCAATGCCGATGCCAAAATCGCGCACTTCCACCCGTGCCTGATCCTGCTCACTGTACACCTTCACGTCGATCGGGCCCTTGGCACCGTAACGCAAGGCGTTGGTCAGCAGGTTGGAAATCACCTGCTCGATACGAAATTCGTCCCAATTACCCACCACTGGCTGCTCAGCGTCCAGGGAAACCGTGCATTCGGCGGCATCGATCTGCGGCATGAAATTCTGTAACACGTTGCGAACCAGCACCGAAAGGTCGAAGCGTGTCGGTCGTATCGACAGCTTGCCAGTACGTATCCGTGACACATCCAGCATGTCTTCGATCAGGCGGATCAGGCTCTTGATTTGCCGTTCGTCGCGATCAACCATCGCGTGCATCTTGTCCAGGGTAAACGCCGCAGCGTTATCCCGGGCCAGGTGCATCTTGCGTAGCTGGGTTTCCAGGATCAGGCCGTTGAGTGGCGTGCGCACTTCGTGGGCAACAATCGACATGAAGTCATCGCGCATGCGGACCGCCTGCTGTAATTCCAACTGCGTGCTCTGCAACTCCTTAAGCAGCGCTTCCTGTTCGCGGCGGCTCTGCTCCAAGGCTTCGACCTGTCGCTGCATGGCCTTGCTCTGGCGGTAGAGCTCGACGAACACATTGACCTTGCTCTTGACCGCGTGGATATCCAGCGGCTTGTGAAGGAAGTCCACCGCCCCGCTTTCGTAGCCCTTGAACGCGTAGTTCAGCTCGCGGCCTGCGGCGCTGACGAACACAATCGGGATGTGCTTGGTTTTCTCCGTGCCACGCATCAACTCGGCCAGTTCGAAGCCGTTCATGCCGGGCATCTGCACGTCGAGGATGGCCATGGCGAATTCGTGTTGCAGCAATAACGACAGGGCCTCGTCAGCAGACAGCGCCTTGTACACCACGCGATCTTCGCGCTTGATCAGCGCTTCGAGCGCCAACAGGTTTTCCGGCAGATCGTCGACGATCAGCAGCTTGGTTTGGATATTACTTAACATGCGATTCGTTCCAGCTCGGCAAGCAGACGGCCAATGCCGTGGATGGGGAGAATGTGATCAGGCTGGTGAGTGTCCAGCGCGGCCAGGGGCATGGTCGCGACCTGCGCCTCGTTCGGATCTTGAACGATGGTCAGGCCACCCTGTCGCTGGACCTGCGCCAAGCCCTTCGCGCCATCGCGGTTGGCACCGGTCAACAGCACCGCCGCCAGGGACGGGCCGTAGGCATCCGCCGCCGACTCGAACAGAAAGTCGATGGCCGGGCGCGAGTAATGCACACGGTCTTCCAGGCTCAGGGAGAAGCTGCGGTCCTGTTCTATCGACAAATGATAGCCGGGCGTCGCGAAATACAGGGTGCCCGCCTCGACGGGACTCTTGTCACCCGCCTCTTCGACACGCATCGCCACGCGGCGGGCGAACACCTCGGCCAACTGGCTGCGGCGCTCGTCCGGCAGGTGCAGGACAACGATGATCGGCAGCGTGAAGCCTTGACGCAAAGGGCCGAGAAGCCCCATCAACGCTTCCACACCACCGGCCGACGCGCCGATCACGATGGCCTCTACCCGAGGTAAATCCGCAGCCTGGCTCATGATTTACGGTAGATCCGTTCTTGTTTCACCAACGGCTCGAATTGGTTGCCGAAGCTGGAAAAGTCCGGGGTTTCCTTGCTGCCCAACACCAGGAATCCCCGATGGCACAAGGATTCATGGAACAGCCCGAAGGCCCGATCCTGTAGTTTTTTATTGAAATAAATCAGTACGTTACGGCATGAAATTAACTGGGTTTCCGAGAACACGCTGTCCGTCGCCAGGCTGTGGTCGGCGAAGGTCACGTTCTCACACAGACTCTTGTCGAAAATCGCGTAGCCATAGGCGGCGGTGTAATAGTCAGCAAACGAGCGCTGGCCACCGGCCTTCTGGTAGTTATGCGTGTAGGCGCGGACATTTTCCATGGAGAAAATACCCTGTTTGGCCTTCTCCAGCGAGCGCGGATTGATGTCGGTGGCATAGATGATAGTGCGCTCCAACAAACCTTCCTCGCGCAGCAGGATGGCCATCGAATACACCTCTTCGCCGGTGCTGCACCCGGCGATCCAGATCTTGATCGAGGGGTAGGTCCTGAGCAGCGGCACCACTTCCCGGCGAATGGCCAGGAAGTGCGAAGGGTCGCGGAACATCTCGCTGACCGGGATCGTCAGCAGTTGCAGCAACTGCATGAAAGCCGTGGGATCGTGCAGCACCTTCTCTTGCAGCGCCGAAATGGTCGCGCATTCGAACTGGTTCAGCGCATGCAACACCCGACGCTTGATCGACGCCCCCGAATAGTCACGAAAATCGTAGCTGTATTTGAGGTAAATCGCCTCGATCAACAGCCGCAGCTCGATTTCGCTGTTGTGCTCCATTGAATACGTACGTTCCACTAAATGCGTTCCATCTTCGGTAACCACACGCGAATCAGCGAGAAGAGGCGGTCCAGGTCAATGGGCTTGGCCAGGTAATCGTTGGCGCCCGCCTGCAGGCAGCGCTCCTGATCGTCCTTCATGGCCTTGGCGGTCACTGCGATGATCGGCAGCTTGCGCCAGCGCGGATCCTGGCGGATCAGGCTGGTGGCCTCGAACCCGTCCATCTCCGGCATCATCACGTCCATCAACACCAGATCGATGTCCTCGACTTCGTTGAGTTTCTCGATCGCTTCGCGACCGTTGCGGCCAATGACCACCACGGCGCCCTTGTGCTCCAGCGCGCTGGTCAGGGCGAAGATGTTGCGAACATCGTCGTCCACCAGCAGCACCTTGCGACCCTCGAAGACCTTGTCGCGGCTGCGCGCGGTCTTGAGCATCGTCTGGCGCTCATGGGACAACTTGGATTCGACTTTGTGCAGAAAGAGTGTGACCTCGTCCAGCAGGCGCTCCGGGGAGCGCGCGCCCTTGATGATGATCGAGCGTGAATATTTGCGCAGCTCGGCCTCTTCGTCACGGGTCAGGTTGCGTCCGGTGTAGACGATGACCGGCGGGAACGAACAGATTTCCTCGGTGGACATGCGCTTGAGCAGGTCATTGCCGAGCATGTCCGGTAACTTCAGGTCGATGATCATGCAGTCGTAAATCTGCGTGCGCAGCAGATCCAGCGCGTCCTGGGCGAGGCCCACGGCGGTGATCTCGATGTCATCATCGCCGATCAACCGGGCGATGCTGTCGCGTTGCAGGTCGTCGTCCTCCACCAGCAGCACGCGCTTGACCTTCTGGGTCAGCTTGGCTTCGAGGCGGCCAAACACGTCCTTGAGCTCTTCGCGGGTGGTGGGCTTGACCGCATACCCGATGGCGCCCATGTGCATGGCGGCCTCGACGCGGTCCTCGACCGAAATCACGTGCACCGGAATATGCCGCGTCTCGGCGTTTTCCTTCAGGCGCTGCAACACCGTCAAGCCGGAATGGTCCGGCAGGCGCATGTCGAGCAGGATGGCGTCGGGGATGAAATCGCTTGCCAGCTCGTAACCTTCGTCGGCGCCATGGGCGACCAGGCACTGATAGCCCAGTTCGTGCGCCAGGTCATAGAGGATGTGCGCGAAGTTCGGCTCGTCTTCCACCACCAGAATACAGCGGGTCTTGAAGGGCGCCATGGTGCGGTCGTCCTCAAAACGCGGAATCTGCACCTCGGTAACCCGTGCTGCCGGCAGGGCAGCCGGCGCGCTCGGCATGCTCGCCACCGGTGCAACCCGCAATGGCGTCGCTGGAGCATCTCCCGATTCCACATACTCCTGCGGCAGCACCAGGGTGAAGACACTGCCCTGCCCCGGCGCACTGGTGACACTGATGGAGCCGCCCAGCAGCGCCGCAAGGTCACGGGAAATCGACAGGCCCAGCCCCGTACCGCCATAACGGCGATTGGTGGTGCCATCGGCCTGACGGAACGCCTCGAAAATGCTCTCCTGCTGATCGGCAGCAATGCCGATCCCGGAATCGCGCACGACAAACGCGATGCCGTCGTGGGGCTGACTGGCAACCGTCAGGCTGACCGAGCCCTGCTCGGTGAACTTCACCGCGTTGGACAACAGGTTCTTGATCACTTGCTCCAGGCGCTGGCGGTCGGTGAAGATCGTCGTCGGCGAGCCCGGCTGGACGTCGATCCGGAACTCCAGTCGCTTGTCTGCCGCCATCGGCTCGAACATGCTGCGCAAACCGTCCACCAGGCGCGCGACGCTGGTGGTTTCCGGGCGCACTTCCAACTTGCCGGCCTCGACCTTGGAAATGTCGAGAATGTCATTGATCAAGTTGAGCAGATCATTGCCGGCCGAATAGATCGACTCCGCGAACTTGACCTGTTCGGCGCTAAGGTTTTCCTGGGGGTTTTCCGCCAGCAGCTTGGCCAGGATCAACGAACTGTTGAGCGGCGTGCGCAGTTCGTGGGACATGTTGGCGAGGAATTCGGACTTGTACTTGCTCGAACGCTGTAGTTCTTCGGCACGCTCTTCCAATTGCGCCTGCGCCTGGTTGAGTTCACTGTTCTTCAGGTCCATGGCGTCGCGCTGGTCGGCCAGGGTCTGCGCCTGTTCGGCGAGCTGTTCGTTGGTCTGCTCAAGCTCAACCTGCTGGGTTTCCAGGTGAGCCTGGGATTCCTTGAGCACCCGCGACTGTTCTTCCAGCTCTTCGTTGGCGGTCTTGAGTTCTTCCTGCTGGACTTGCAACTCTTCATTGAGCTGCTGGGTTTCAGCCAGCACTTCCTGCAAGCGCTGGCGATAGCGCGCCGCCTCGATGGACGTGCCGATATTGCCGGCGATCAGTTCAAGCAATTCAACGTCGCGGTCGTCCAGCGGGCGCAGGAAGCCGAGCTCGATCACGCCGTTGACGCGTTTATCATCGCTGGTCGGCACCACCAACACGCTGTGCGGCAGGCCTTCGCCAAGGCCCGAGCTGACTTTGAAATAATCCTGCGGCACCGAGTCCAGACGAATCAAACGCGCCTGTTGCGCCACCTGGCCGACAATGCCTTCGTCGCTGTAAATGTGCTGTTCCAGGGCTTCCTGCTCACGGGAAAAACCGTACGTCGCGATGCGCTTGAGCCCGCCGTGTTCTTCACGCAAGTAAAGCGCCGCGACGGCTGTGCCCAGGTACTGCGCACAGAACTGCAGAATGTTGCGACCCAGTAGATTGAGCGACAACTGCCCCAGCACCTGCTCGGCCAGTTCGGTCTGGCCATTGCGCAGCCACGCCTGTTTTTCCAGGCGCTGGGCGCTGGCGTTCTGTGCCGCCAGGTTGGCCGCATAATTTTGCGACAGATTGAGCAGATCGCGCCGACCGATGTACGCCAGCAAGGCGCTGATGGCGAAGATGAACACCAGATAGAGGCTGATGCTCCAGATCGTCGTGCGGCGCACATCGGCATTGCGCGAGGCGCGCAATTGCTGCTCGGTGGCCACGACGTCCTCGAACTGTTTGCGCACCTCGTCGGTCAGGCGTTTGCCGCGACCCGCCTTGACCGCACTGCGATAATCCCCGGAGGAGCGTTGCAGGTCGATCAGGTTCTGGGCGTACGCCCCCCACTCCTTCTGCAGCGCCTGGATCTGGTGCAGGCGATCGGTCTGTACCGGGTTGTCCGCGGTCAGTTCCAATAGCGTATCAATGGTCACCGCCAGTCTTGGTTTGGCCGTTTCGTAGGGTTCGAGGAATTTCTCGTCGCCACCCAGCAGAAAGCCGCGCATGCCGGTTTCCTGGTCAACGGTAAGTTTCACCGCTTCATTGGCGTTATTGATCACTCGGTCGGTGTGCTCCACCCACTGAATCACTGACAACAGATAGGTGATCAAGACTACGAAAAATATCGCGCTGAGCGCGCCGACGCCCAAGGGCAGGCTGATATTACGGCTCAGCAGTTTACGAAAGCGTTGTTCATCAACCGAAGACGCTGTGGTCATGGGTGGGCCTTGTCGTCTGTTGGAATATTGGAAAACGGGGATTTTGCCCCAAATGCGCCACATGGATCCATTTTTCTGACGTTTTTGTGCGCAAAATCCTACATTGCACTGCGCCCGCCGGGCAGAGCGCGTTATCCTTGTCCGCGCATGCGCAGCTATTCTTTTTCCAGGTCCATTGGGAACTAGTAGGGCTTCGTGACTTACTCATGCAAGAGTCCGGCACTTCTTATCGACTGGACACAGTACCTTCAACCTCTGAGAGCCCCTTTATGTCCGCCGAACAATCCACCATCCTGGTCGTCGAAGACGACGACATCGTGCGTATGCTGATCGTAGATGTCCTGGAAGAGCTGGAGTTCAAGGTTTTGGAGGCCGACGGCGGCGAGCAGGCCCTGGCGTTTCTCAACGACAGCTCCCAGGACATCCACCTGATGATGACCGACTTCGGCTTGCCCGGCATGGATGGCCGGGAACTGGCCACTCAGGCACGCATGGCGCGTCCCCTGCTGCCGGTGCTTTTCGCCAGCGGCTACGCCGAGAACATCGATGCGCCCGCCGACATGCATGTCATCGGCAAGCCGTTCTCCATCGACCAACTGCGCGACAAGGTCAAAGGCATTCTTAATCAGGGCTGATGGAGGTCTGTGCCCGTCGGGTAACCACCTCAGTCAATATTTGATGTCGCGCCGGCTCTCCCCCCTCCCGCGCTTCTAGGAATTTCCCGCATGAATCAGCCCCGCGCCACCAGAATCCTGGTCATTGGCTATGTCTGGCCCGAACCCAAGTCTTCGGCGGCGGGCGGCTATGTCATGCAACTGCTCGGGACGTTCCTGCAACAAGGCTGGGACGTGACGTTCAGCAGCCCCGCAGGCGCGGGCGAGCATCAGGAAGACCTGACCGTGCTGGGCATCCGCGAAGTGCCGATCGAATTGAACAACAGCAGTTTTGATGCCTTCGTCAGCGACCTGGCGCCGGACATCGTGCTGTTCGAGCAATTCATGATGGAAGAGCAGTTCGGCTGGCGCGTGGAAAAACACTGCCCCGAGGCGCTGCGCGTATTGGCCACCCAGGACCTGCAAAGCCTTCGCCACGCCCGGCATCAACGGCTCAAGGACCGTCTGAAGGCCAGTGATGATGACAGCGACTTCAGCGCCTTGTTTGCCCCGGCGTTGCGCGAAGAATTCGAACTGATGGCCGATACGGACCTGGCCAAGCGGGAAATAGCGGCGCTGTACCGTTGCGACTTGAACCTGATGATCTCCGAAGTGGAAATCGAGCTGCTGGTCGAGCAGTTCAAGGTGCCGCGCAGCCTCCTGCACGGGTGCCCGTTGATGGTCGAACCACCGAGCGCCGCGCCAGCCCCATTTGAAGCGCGGGCGAACTTCCTGAGCATCGGCAACTTTCGCCATGCGCCCAACTGGGATGCGGTGCTGTGGCTGAAAAACACCGTTTGGCCGCTGATCCGCCAGCAGTTGCCCACGGCGCAACTGCATATTTATGGCGCCTACACGCCGCCCAAGGCCACGGCGCTGCATAACGCGGCCCAGGGTTTCCACGTGATGAACTGGGCCGAAGATGCCTTGCAGGTGATGAGCGCCGCGCGGGTGTTGCTGGCCCCGCTGCGCTTTGGTGCGGGCATCAAGGGCAAGAACCTCGACGCGATGCTCTGCGGCACGCCTAACGTCACCACGCCGATCGGCGCCGAAGGCATGCACGGCGAGGCCGACTGGCCCGGGGCGATTACCCGAACGGCCCGCGAGTTCGCCGATCAGGCCGTGAAGTTGTACACCGACCAGGCCCTTTGGCAGAGGGCCCAGGCACAGGGATTGTCACTGTTGACCGAGCGTTACCGGCAGTCCGTCCACGGTCCGGCCTTGATCCAAAGGCTGTCCGAGTGCCGGCAACATCTGGCAGACATTCGCCGGGACAATTTCACCGGCAGCATGCTGCGTCATCACCAGCACAAGAGCACCCAGTACATGGCGCAGTGGATCGAGGCGAAGAACCGCAACGTTCAGTAGCAAGGTCGGGATTGGTTTTCTGTTTTTCTGTCCTTATACCTGACACTCACAGATAAACCCCATTCAGCCACAAGGAATGTACGCTGATGAACAAACGCACCTGGATGAGCACCATCCTCGAGGTCGATACCCTCAAACTCACCGACATCGTCTGGCCCTGTGCCCACAATGCCGGCATGGACAAGAAGGCCCCCAACTACGATGTGATCGTCGGCACCTGGACCACATGCCAGAACGATTCGTTCGCCTTCCAACTGGCGAACGGCATCCGCGCATTCGATTTGCGCCTGGGCTACCGGGAGGACGACGGTCAACCGGTCTTTTACTTTCATCACCGCGGTTTTGAATCCCATCGGCGGCTGGACGAACTGATCGATGCCGTTCTGGCATTCATCGATCGCCATGAGCATGAGTTCATCGTCCTGGACTTCCACGAACTGGGCGACGACCAACCGTTCGACTCGCGCAAACTCGGCGAAACACTGATGAGTCGGCTCGGCTCGCGTTGCGTGCTCGCCATGGACGCCTGGAAAACCATTGGGCAGCTCAAGGCCGACAGTTCGCTTCGACGGATCGTCATGTCGGCGCCACCATTACCCGGTGTCAACGGCTCGCATTTCTGGCCGCGAATCCCGCATAAATGGTTGGACAGCTTATTCACCAGTACCGATGAACTCAGGCGCCACATCGGCACGACCCTGCAAAACCTGTCGAATGAAACCTTCCTGTGGTCGCTCTCGGCCACCGGTTATTCGCTGCTGCGCGGGCCTCTGCCGCTGAAGGATGAAATCAACGACTGGTTTAATACCGCTGGCGACTGGGTGACCCGTTGCAGCCTGATCAATGTCGACTTTTTCGACGAATCGAAGATCGTCCAATACTGCTGGAGCGCCAGCAGCATGAAGGCCGTCGCCCGGCAAGACAGCTGAACCAGGCTGGCATTAAGCGGCACGAAAGAGGCATGATCGGTAGGCGAAAATAAAAAAAGCGCCTCGACATGACCCGAACCGCCCGAGTGACCGACCCTTCCTACGAACTGATGGATGACCACAACGGTTTGTCCATCATTTATCGCCAGCATGGCTTCCCCTGCCCGCTGGTGCGCTGGCATTTCCACAAGGAGTACGAACTGCACCTGATCGTTGCCAGCTCCGGCAAGGTGTTCATTGGCGACTACATCGGCAACTTCCACCCTCAAACGCTGTTTCTCACCGGCCCCAACCTGCCTCATAACTGGATCAGCCAGGTGGCCGAGGATGAGGTCGTGCCCAAGCGCGACATGCTGGTCAACTTCACCGACGAACTGTTCGAGAGCGGCCACCAGGTGTTTGCCGAACTCAAGACCCTGGCACCGTTGCTGGAGCGCGCGCAGTACGGCATCGAGTTTCGCGCCAAGCACACCATCCGCCAGGCCATGACCTTGATGCAGCGCATTGCCGATACTCAGGGCGTGACCCGCCTGGGGCATTTTTTCATCCTGCTGGAGCTGCTCGCCAGCTGCGACGATTACCAGTTACTGTCCGGAGCGACCACGCCGCAACTGGCGGACGAGCACAACGTAGACCGCACCAACCGCGCGGTGGACTACATCTTCGCCCACTACGCCCGCGAGCTCCCGTTGGAGGAAGTCGCCGAGCACCTGGGCATGAAGCCGACCTACTTCAGCCGCGTGTTCAAACAAGCCACCGGCCGCAACTTCATCGAATTCGTCAATCGGCTGCGCATCAGCAAGTCCTGCGAGTTGCTGGCCGATGGTGATAAGCCAGTGACGGATGTGTGCTTTGAGTCGGGGTTCAACAACATTTCCAACTTCAATCGTCGCTTCCAGCAGCTCAAGGGCATGACGCCATCGCACTATCGGCGGTTGGTGGTGCAGCGTTTGACCGAGCAGAATCTGGGCTGACTCAAGGTTCTCTGTGGGAGCGGGCTTGCCCGCCCCCACAGTGGCCAGCTATCCAGTGCAAAAAAGTATCAGTCAACGTGCGATGAACGATTTGTCTCATCGCCCGTTGAAGGCTGTAATCAGCGCACCTCTTCCATCGATGGAAGACACAAAAACAATAACTGTCCTTCTGCGACCCGCCGGGTGCAGAAAAGGAGTGCACGATGCAACCTTCCGTAAAAGCTCTGCTCGCCCTCACCTGCATGACCCTCAGCAGCGTCAGCCTCGGCGCCCAGACGCTGACCATCGCCACCGTCAACAACAGCGACATGATCCGCATGCAAAAGCTCTCGAAGACCTTCGAGGCCGAGCACCCGGACATCAAGCTCAATTGGGTGGTGCTGGAAGAAAACGTCCTGCGCCAGCGCCTGACCACCGACATCGCCACCCAGGGCGGTCAGTTCGACGTGTTGACCATCGGCATGTACGAAGCGGCACTGTGGGGCGCCAAGGGTTGGTTGGAACCGATGAAGGATCTGCCCGCTTCCTACGACCTGGACGACGTGTTCCCTTCCGTGCGCGAAGGCCTTTCAGTGAAGGGTTCGCTGTATGCACTGCCTTTCTACGCCGAGAGCTCGATCACCTATTACCGCACCGATCTGTTCAAGGACGCCGGCCTCACCATGCCCGAGCGGCCGACCTGGACCCAGATCGCCGAATTCGCCGGCAAACTCACCCACAAGGACAAGGAACAGTACGGCATCTGCCTGCGCGGCAAGGCCGGCTGGGGCGAGAACATGGCGCTGATCACCACGGTCGCCAATGCTTATGGCGCACGCTGGTTCGATGAAAAATGGCAGCCGGAATTCAGCGGTCCCGAGTGGAAGAACGCGCTGAACTTCTACGTCGACACCATGAAAAAATCCGGCCCGCCGGGTGCGTCGAGCAACGGCTTCAACGAAAACCTCGCGTTGTTCAACAGCGGCAAGTGCGCGATCTGGGTCGACGCCAGCGTCGCCGGCTCGTTCGTCACCGACAAGACCCAGAGCAAGGTCAGCGACCACGTCGGTTTCACCTACGCGCCGCACGAAACCACTGATAAAGGCTCGGCGTGGTTGTACTCCTGGGCCCTGGCAATCCCTACCAGCTCCAAGGCCAAGGACGCCGCCAAAACCTTCAGCGCCTGGGCGACCTCCAAAGAGTACGGCGCGCTGGTGGCGAAAACCGACGGCATCGCCAACGTCCCACCGGGCACCCGCGCCTCGACCTACAGCGACGACTACATGAACGCAGCGCCGTTCGCCAAGGTTACGCTGGAATCGCTCAAGGCCGCAGACCCTGCCCAACCCGGTGCACGCCCGGTGCCTTACATCGGCATCCAGTTGGTGACCATCCCCGAGTTCCAGGCAGTGGGCACCCAGGTGGGCAAGCTGTTCTCGGCAGCGTTGATCGGCCAGAGCACGGTCGACCAGGCCTTGGCCGCGGCCCAGCAAACCACCGAGCGCGAGATGAAGCGCGCGGGTTATCCCAAGTAGCCGCCACACCTCTACCCACCCTGTGGGAGCGGGCTTGCCCGCGATGAGGGTGTGTCAGCCAACAAAGATGTCTCTGACACACCGCCATCGCGGGCAAGCCCGCTCCCACAGCTGGATCTCCTCAGGTCTGTATGACTAGGTGCTAACACCATGAACACCTCAACCGCCAAAGCCCAAATGGACATCCCCCAGCCGGTGCGCAAAAACCGGCTGGCCAACCCCGGCTGGTTTCTGGTCAGCCCCTCGGTGGCGTTGTTGCTGCTGTGGATGATCGTGCCGCTGGGCATGACCGTGTATTTCTCGATGATCCGCTACAACCTGCTCTACCCCGGCGAAAACGAGTTCGTGGGCATCGAGAACTTCACCTACTTCCTCACCGACTCGGGGTTCATGCCCGGCGCCACCAACACCCTGTTGCTGGTGGGCAGCGTGCTGCTGATCAGCGTGGTGCTGGGGGTACTGATCAGCGCCCTGCTCGAAGCCACCGATTTCCTCGGGCGAGGCATTGTGCGGGTGATGCTGATCTCGCCGTTTTTCATCATGCCCACCGTCGGCGCCCTGATCTGGAAAAACCTGATTTTCCACCCGGTGTCGGGGATCCTCGCCTACGTCTGGAAGCTGTTCGGCGCCCAGCCGGTGGACTGGCTGGCGCACTACCCGCTGCTGTCGATCATCATCATTGTCTCGTGGCAATGGCTACCGTTCGCGATCCTGATCCTGATGACCGCCATGCAGTCCCTCGACCAGGAACAGAAAGAAGCCGCACGCCTGGACGGTGCAGGTCCCATCGCGATTTTCTGGCACCTGACCCTGCCGCACCTGGCGCGGCCGATTGCGGTGGTGGTGATGATCGAGACCATCTTCCTGCTGTCGGTGTTCGCCGAGATCTTCACCACCACCAACGGCGGCCCCGGCTATGCCTCGACCAACCTCGCCTACCTGATCTACAACCAGGCGCTGGTGCAGTTCGACGTCGGCATGGCGTCGGCTGGCGGCCTGATCGCCGTGGTCATCGCCAACATCGCGGCCATCGTGCTGGTGCGCATGATCGGCAAAAACCTGACAGACAAAGCCTGAGGCCCGCGCCATGACCCTTCAACAATCCCGTCGCCTGCAAAGCCTGCTGCTGGGCACCCTGGCCTGGGCCATCGCGATCCTGATTTTCTTCCCGATCTTCTGGATGGTGCTGACCAGCTTCAAGACCGAAATCGACGCGTTCGCCACGCCGCCGCAATTCATCTTCACGCCGACGCTGGAGAACTACCTGCACATCAACGAACGCAGCGATTACTTCAGCTTCGCCTGGAACTCGGTGGTGATTTCCTTCAGCGCCACCGCCCTGTGCCTGCTGATCGCGGTGCCGGCGGCCTACTCCATGGCGTTCTACGAAACCCAGCGCACCAAAGGCACGCTGCTGTGGATGCTCTCCACCAAGATGCTGCCGCCGGTGGGCGTACTGATGCCCATTTACCTGCTGGCCAAGAGTTTTGGCCTGCTGGATACGCGCATCGCGCTGATCATCATCTACACGCTGATCAACCTGCCGATCGTGGTCTGGATGGTGTACACCTACTTCAAGGACATCCCCAAGGACATCCTCGAAGCCGCTCGCCTGGACGGCGCCACCCTGGCTCAGGAAATGCTGCGGGTGCTGCTGCCGATCGCCAAGGGCGGCCTGGCCTCCACCGTGCTGCTGTCGCTGATCCTGTGCTGGAACGAGGCCTTCTGGTCGCTGAACCTGACTTCGTCGAAAGCCGCCCCCCTGACCGCCCTGATCGCCTCCTACTCAAGCCCGGAGGGTTTGTTCTGGGCCAAGTTGTCCGCCGTCTCGACCCTGGCTTGCGCACCGATCCTGATTTTTGGCTGGATCAGCCAGAAGCAATTGGTGCGGGGGCTTTCCTTTGGTGCCGTCAAGTGAATCAACCCCATCCCCTGTAGGAGCGAGCACGCTCGCGATGGTCGCCAACAATGACGCTGGCAGCCTGACACCCCACGGTGCCCTGAAGTCCATCGCGAGCATGCTCGCTCCTACAGAAAAGTCATAATGCATGAGGAGGCCCAACCCCATGGCCAACCTGAAAATCAAAAACCTGCAAAAAGGTTTCGAAGGCTTTTCCATCATCAAGGGCATTGACCTTGAGGTGAACGACAAGGAGTTCGTGGTCTTCGTCGGCCCTTCGGGCTGTGGCAAGTCCACCCTGCTGCGCCTGATCGCCGGCCTGGAAGAGGTCAGCGGCGGCACCATCGAACTCGATGGCCGCGACATCACCGAAGTCAGCCCGGCCAAGCGCGACCTGGCCATGGTGTTCCAGACCTACGCCCTGTACCCGCACATGAGCGTGCGCAAAAACATGTCGTTCGCCCTGGACCTGGCCGGCGTGCCCAAGGCCGAAGTCGAGAAGAAAGTCGCCGAAGCAGCGCGCATCCTCGAACTGGGGCCGATGCTGGAGCGCAAGCCCAAGCAACTGTCGGGCGGTCAGCGCCAGCGCGTGGCGATCGGCCGGGCCATCGTGCGCAACCCGAAGATCTTCCTGTTCGACGAACCGCTGTCCAACCTCGACGCCGCCCTGCGCGTGCAGATGCGCCTCGAGCTGCTGCGCCTGCACAAGGACCTGCAAGCCACCATGATCTACGTGACCCATGACCAGGTGGAAGCCATGACCATGGCCGACAAGGTCGTGGTGCTCAACGGTGGCAGGATCGAGCAGGTGGGTTCGCCACTGGACCTCTATCACCACCCGGCCAACCTGTTCGTCGCAGGTTTTCTGGGCACGCCGAAAATGGGGTTCCTCAAGGGCAAGGTCACGCGCATCGACAGCCAGGGTTGCGAAGTTGCACTGGCAGCCGGCACCCACGTCAGCCTGCCGTTGAGCGGCGCCCATCTGAGCATTGGCGACGAGGTGACCCTGGGCATTCGCCCGGAGCACCTGGAACTGGCCAAACCTGGCGATTGCACCCTGCACGTCACCGCCGACGTCAGCGAACGCCTGGGCAGCGACACCTTCTGCCACGTGCGCACCGCGTCCGGTGAAGCGTTGACCCTGCGCGTACGCGGCGACCTGGCCAGCCGCTACGGCGAAACCCTGCGCCTGCACCTGGATGCCGAGCACTGCCATTTATTCGATGCCAACGGCGTGGCGCTGGCCCGTCCACTGCGCGTAGCCGCCTGATTCCCGAGAATTTGCGATGAAACTCAATACCCAGAACCTGCACAACCTCGCACCTGAAGTGGTCCTGCCGGCGTACAGCCTGAGCGACGTTCGCCAAGGCATCGCCCACATCGGCGTCGGCGGTTTCCATCGTGCCCATCAGGCCTATTACACCGACGCCTTGATGAACACAGGCGTTGACCTGGACTGGGCGATCTGCGGCGTCGGCCTGCGTACCGAAGACCGCCGCGCCCGCGATGACCTCAAGGAACAGGATTACCTGTTCACCCTGTTTGAGCTCGGCGACAGCGACGACACCGAAGTTCGGGTGATCGGCGCGATCCGCGACATGTTGCTGGCTGAAGACGGCGCGCAGGCGCTGATCGACAAACTGGCCAGCCCCGAGATCCGCATCGTCTCGCTGACCATCACCGAAGGCGGCTACTGCATCGACGACAGCAACGGCGAATTCATGGCTCACCTGCCGCAGATCCAGCACGACCTGGCGCACCCGAACGCGCCGACCACCGTGTTCGGCTTCCTCTGCGCCGCCCTGGCCAAACGCCGCGCCAACGGCATCCCGGCGTTCACCCTGATGTCCTGCGATAACCTGCCGCACAACGGCGCCGTTACCCGTAAGGCGCTGCTCGCCTTTGCAGCATTGAGCGATGCCGATCTGCGCGACTGGATTGCCGAGCACGTGAGCTTCCCCAACGCCATGGTCGACCGCATCACACCGATGACCAGCACCGCCCACCGCCTGCAACTGGCCGACAAACACGGCGTTGACGATGCCTGGCCGGTGGTCTGCGAACCCTTCGTGCAGTGGGTGCTGGAAGACAAGTTCGTCAACGGACGCCCCGCCTGGGAACAGGTCGGCGTGCAGTTCACCGACGATGTAACGCCCTACGAAGAAATGAAGATCAAGCTGCTCAACGGCAGCCATCTGGCACTGACCTACCTGGGCTTCCTGAAGGGTTACCGCTTCGTTCACGAGACCATGAACGACCCGCTCTTCGTGCGCTACATGCGCGCATACATGGACCTGGACGTCACCCCACAACTATCGCCAGTGCCGGGCATCGACCTGGAGGATTACAAGAACACGCTGGTCGAGCGCTTTTCCAATCAGGCGATTGCCGATCAGTTGGAGCGGGTATGCTCGGACGGCTCCTCGAAGTTTCCCAAGTTCACCGTGCCGACCATCAATCGATTGATAGCCGATGGCCGGGAGACCCAACGCGCGGCGCTGGTGGTGGCGGCTTGGGCGTTGTATCTGAAAGGGGTCGATGAGCATGGCGCGACCTACACGATCCCGGACCCACGGGCGGCGTTTTGTCAGGCGCTGGTGGCTGATGATACGTTGATGACCCAGCGGTTGCTGGCGGTCGAAGAAATTTTTGGCACCGCGATCCCGCGTTCGGCAGAGTTTGTGGCGGCGTTCGAGTGGTGCTGCAACAGTTTGCGGGAGGTGGGGGTTTCGGCGACGCTGGAGCGGGTATTGGCTTGAATGCGGCGGTGACTGTGCCGCCGTCATCGCTGTAGGAGCGAGCTTGCTCGCGATAGCGCCAGTAGAGACATCCCATAACTTGAACCTTGACAGGACCCACCCATGCCCACCCAACACCTCTACCTCGGCATCGACTGCGGCACCCAGGGCACCAAGGCCATCATCCTCGACGCCGCCAGTGGCCAGGTCCTGGGTGAAGGCGCTGCCCCGCACACCTTGATCACCGCTGCCAACGGCCGCCGCGAGCAGGACACCGCGCAGTGGATCGACGCCTTCAAGTCAGCCACCCGCCAGGCGCTGGCCGCCGCCAATGTCGACGGCAGGACCATCCAGGGCGTTGGCGTGTCCGGCCAGCAACACGGCCTGGTACTGCTCGACGACCAGGGTCAGGTCCTGCGCCCGGCCAAGCTGTGGTGCGACACCGAGACCACCCCGGAGAACGACCGCCTGCTGGCCTACCTGGGCGGCGAGCAAGGCTCGCTGGAGCGATTGGGCGTGGTCATCGCGCCGGGCTACACGGTGTCCAAGTTGCTATGGACCAAGCAGCACCATCCCGACGTGTTCGCGCGCATCGCCCACATCCTGCTGCCCCACGACTACCTCAATTTTTGGCTCACCGGGCGCAGTTGCGCCGAATATGGCGATGCCTCGGGCACCGGTTATTTCAACGTGCGCACCCGCCAATGGGACGTTGAGCTGTTGCGCGACATCGACCCGGACGGGCGCCTGGAAGCGGCGCTGCCCGAGCTGATCGAAGCCCACCAACCGGTCGGCCCGCTGCTGCCGGAGATCGCCGAACAGCTCGGCCTCAACCCGTGGGCAGTGGTGTCCAGCGGTGGCGGCGACAATATGATGGGCGCCATCGGCACGGGTAATATCCAACCGGGCATCATCACCATGAGCCTGGGGTCGTCCGGCACCGTTTACGCCTACGCGGATCAGCCGCAGGTCAGCCCGGACGCCGCCGTGGCGACGTTCTGCTCGTCCAGCGGCGGCTGGCTGCCGTTGATCTGCACCATGAACCTGACCAACGCCACTGGGACGATTCGCGAACTGCTCGACCTCGACATCGCCCAGTTCAACGCCCTGGTGGCGCAATCGCCCATCGGCGCCGAGGGCGTGAGCATGCTGCCGTTCCTCAACGGCGAACGCGTGCCCGCCCTGCCCCACGCCACCGGCAGCCTTCAAGGCTTGACCATGACCAACCTGACCCGGGCCAACCTGTGCCGCGCGGTGGTCGAAGGCACCACCTTCGGTTTGCGTTACGGGTTGGACCTTTTGCGTGACAATGGCTTGCAAAGCCACAGCATCCGCTTGATTGGCGGCGGCTCGAAAAGCCCGGTGTGGCGGCAGATCGTCGCCGACATCATGAACACACCCGTGATCGGCACCGTCCACGGCGAAGCTGCTGCCCTGGGCGCGGCCATCCAGGCCGCGTGGTGCACGTCGCGGGCAAACGGTCGGGAAGACAGCCTGGCGCAACTGTGCGAGCGTTGCGTGACACTCGACCCGGCCAGCGAAACCTTGCCGATTGCCGCCAACGTCGCGGCCAGCCAGCAGGCCTATGAACGCTATCGACAGCATGTCGCAACCCTTTGAAGAGTGAACAACCATGTATCTGGTGTGTGGCGAAGCGCTGTTTGATTTCTTCAGTGAAGAGGACGCCAGTGGCCTGGCGTCCAACGTAAATTTCAAGGCCATTGCTGGCGGTTCGCCCTTCAACGTCGCGGTTGGCTTGCGCCGGCTGGGCGTGGACTCGGCATTGTTCGCCGGGCTGTCCACGGACTACCTCGGCCGACGGCTGTTCAAGGTGTTGCAGACCGAAGGCGTGCGCACCGATTACCTGCTGGAGTTCGCCGCGCCGACCACCCTGGCCATGGTGGCCGTCGGCGCCAATGGCTCGCCACAATACAGCTTCCGTGGCGAAGGCTGTGCGGACCGGCAGTTGCAGGTCGAACACCTGCCGGACCTCGGCCCTGAAGTGCGCGGCTTGCACGTCGGCTCTTACTCGTTGGTCGTACAGCCGATTGCCGACACCCTGTTGGCGCTGGTGCAACGCGAACGCGGCAAACGCCTGATCAGCCTCGACCCGAACGTGCGGCTCAATCCGCAGCCGGATATCGAACTGTGGCGCTCACGGGTGGCGACGCTGGTGCAACTGGCGGATTTGATCAAAGTCAGCGATGAGGATTTGCACCTGCTTTACCCCGAACAGGACCCGACACAGGTGATCGAGGGCTGGTTGCAGCATCGTTGCCAGGTGGTGTTCCTGACACGCGGCGGTGAGGGGGCGACAGTGTTCAGTCGCCAGCACGGCGCATGGTCCGTGCCGGCCACCCCCGTGAAAATCGCTGACACCGTGGGCGCAGGCGACACCTTCCAGGCGGCATTGATCACATGGCTGACCGAACAGCGTTTGGATTCGGTGCAAGGTGTACAGCAACTGGCGCGTGAGCAGATCGACGCGATGCTCAAGTTTGCCGTGCAGGCCGCAGCGCTGACCTGCAGCAGGACCGGGCCGGACTTGCCGTTTCGGCGGCAGTTGGGGCAATGATCGTTCCTACAGGCTCTAGTGTCATGCACACATCCGTGCCCCGCCACCGCCCCCACAGGGTTTGGTGCCATGCACCCATCTGCATTCCAACAACGACTACTGTAGGAGCGAGCATGCTCGCGATGGTGGCCCAGACACCGCGGGCATTCAGACAGCCCACGTCATCGTTAACGACCATCGCGAGCATGCTCGCTCCTACAGGGTTTTGGTGCCATGCACACATCTGCATTCCAACACCCCACCACTGTAGGAGCGAGCATGCTCGCGATGGTGGCCCAGACACCGCGGGCATTCAGACAGCCCACGTCATCGTTAACGACCATCGCGACGGTTCGACGTGCTCGCTCCTACAGGGTGCGGCGGCCTTTCAGCCCTACAAAACCGAAAAGTTGTAGCTGATGATCAACCGGGTCTCATCGACGTCCCGGGCAAACTTCTCGTAGTTGGTGCGATAGGTCGCATTACGCAACCGCAGGCTCACATCCTTGAATGTGCCACTCTGCACCACGTATTTCATCTCGCTGTCGCGTTCCCATTCTTTGCCTTCCTGGTCGCTGCCCAGCACCTTGATGTGATCACCGTTTACATAACGGGTCAGGAAGCTCAAGCCATTGAGGCCAATGGCCTTGAAGTCATAGTCATAACGCAGCTGCCACGAACGCTCCTGGGCGGAGGCGAAGTCGTTGACCTGCACATAGTTGACCAGGTATGGGTTGGTGCCATCCAGGTACGGCATCGAATTGTCGCCGTTCATGCGCTGCCAACCGGCGCTGAAAGTGTGCCCACTGATGGCGTAGGCCAGCATGCCGCTCAAGGCTCGGTTGTCGATGGAACCCGCGCGCTCGGCGCCGCTGTCGGCACTCTTGAGCAGGCGCACATCAGCCTTGAGCACGCCCTCACCCAACGGCTGACTGGCCACCACACCCACAAAATGCTGGCGGTAGATGTCTTCCAGTTCCGCGTAGTGATACTGGGCCGTCAGTTGGTCATTGATCTTGTAGTCAAAACCATACATATCGAAATGATCGGCAGTAACGTTGCACGCGTAGCGCTTGTTCTTGCAGTGCACGCGGATGTCCTGGGCATCGGTGGAATCCCGGGCGGTGTACTTGTCCAGGCGCGCCGCCATGAACGTCAGGTCCTTGATCTCCCTGGAGGTCAGTTGCGCACCGTTGAACATCGTCGGCAGCAGGCGGCCGTCGTTGTACTTGAGCAGCGGCACATCCGGCAACAGCGCGCCGTACTTCAACACGCTCTGGGACACCCGCACCTTGGCGGTCAGACCGAGCTTGGCGTACTGGTCCTCGGACCCACGTGGGTTGTGCCCGGTGGACGGCAGCAAGCCACTGTTGCTGCTGTCAGCGCTGGAATCGAGCTTGATGCCCAGCATGCCCAGCGCATCGATACCAACGCCCACCGAGCCTTCGGTGTAACCCGATTGCAGGTTGAAAATGAAACCCTGTGCCGACTCTTCGCGCTTGGACGCCCCCTGCTCCGTGGACGTGTGCCCATCCCGAAAATCACGATTGAAATACACCGTGCGTGATTCGATTTTCGCCGTGGTGTCGTCGATGAAACCGCTGGCGCGCACCTGGCCGGTAAAACTCGCGCACAGGGCCAGGACGCCGAAGCCAAATGCCTGGCGCGCGGTAATCATTTGAAAAGGGGGACGCATGAAAAAGCTCCAACTGTGCAGCGTTTGCGCAAGGCGCAGGCCAATAAATAGCTTCATCCCGGACAGGAACTGACCAGGAGAAAAAGACACGCGGGGTGAGGTGCAATGATGGCAGTTGGCTGTTACGGGGTGTAGGCGACTTTAGTCGGACCACGGCGCTCGGAGCTTCCTGCGCCGTGGAACTCGGGTGAAGTTCAGGCGGCAGGCTTCCAGCGCAACAAGCGCTGTTGCGCAACCCGCAACAGGTCGCAGCCATCCTGGGTCAGCAGGTACAGGGCATGGGTGAGGTGCGGAATGTCCTGGCCGTCACCGTTTCTGAACGAGTGGATGTGCAGGGTTTCCAGCAGGTCGCTGGACGCACGGATACGTTGCAGGGCGGCTTCTAGGATGTCTTGTGGGTCGGCCTGGGTGTCGATCACCAGGGGTGAGGTTTCGGTGACGGCGCTTTTGATGACGCGGTAGCGGTCGCATAGAGCATTTATTGTTGTCATTAGGGAGTTACTCAAGTTGTCTAGCGTGGACCTCCGGTACCGTGACCAAACGGAGGGAGGCGGACTGTGTGCTGGTTTGGTCAACCGATAACGCCCTCAACTCGGCTCGCCCTAAGGCGTCCGGCACACAGCCGCCATAACGACACAGACGAACAATCCGCACGCAATGATGCCACATGTGAGGGAGCTATCAGGTGACCAAACCTGTTCGCTGATTTTGCAGCGAGTCCAAACAGTAGCCGTCCCTGCCCAGCCTGCGGAAGCAGACAAGGCATCCACCTTTGTAGGACCCGGCTTCGGTTTTCCAGGAATCCTGGCGCAGCGAAAAGCCTGACAAAACCCTCCCACACGACAGGCGGCATTCAGCCGGTTTAACCATCGCTTAACGCTGCGGTCCAACACTTCACTGGACCGCACGCCCTCAGGTTCCTCTGACGCCCAGTGCGGCAGCCTCGACGCCCTTGTCGAGTTGACTTGCGACTGCACGGGAGATCCCTCATGAACACCCCCACCCTGCTGGTTACCCTCACCCTCGCCTGCTCGGCGTTCACCGGCCTGGCCCAGGCGAACGACAGCACGACTGCGCAAGCGGTGCCCTACGAATACGGCATGCCGCTGCATGTGGCGAAAGTGGTGTCGCTCAGCGAGCCGGACACTCTGGAATGCAAGGTCGTCACGGCGGACATGAAGTACATCGATGCGGCGGGCAAACCCGCAGAGATCACGTACCGCAAGCTCTCGCAAGCGTGTACGGAACAAGGCAACTGATCGGCGAGAAAACGACGACGGGTCTGGTCGCATGGCCAGACCCGGGAAGGATTGAACGCAGGTTACACAGATTGGTATTTCGACAGCGGCGGCTGGGTATCCATTGGCTGCAAGATGCCTGAACGCAGGCCGGCAATCAGGTTATTGATTTCCCGGCAACTGTTGAGAGAAGAGGCGTCAATGCCGCTCACATACAGGTCCACCTGATCGGTTTGCCCGTCGGCAAAAACTTTTACCGACATCAGCATGTTGGGGGACAGCGTGCATTGGCAGCGTTTGGGAAGAAAGCTGCTTTCAATGATGTTGCGAAGTTCCAAGGCAGACAGAAACATGGCGACTCTCTCCTGAGTGTGCAAAAGCCAGATAGGGTTAAGACCGGCTCTATAAAGTCTGGCCGGTTTTTCCATACAGCTATTGCATGAAACATGCCCTGGACTCCCCTGTATGGCTCAGTAACAAATCAATGGGTTAGAAGGCCTGAACTTAAAGGCCATCATGCAATTTGCCGGAATGCCGGATTTCACGCGTGCAAATTGCAACCCTGGAGAGCGTCATGTGGGAGCGAGCAGGCTCGTTCCCACAGGTGCTCGGATAGGAGAGGAAGTCAGACCTCCATCGCCGCGCGCTCCGCCACATGTCGCAAGCTGTCGAAGTTGATGTTGGCGCCTGAGTCGATGGCGATCAGGGTCTCTCCCTTGACACCACGGCGGGCCACGTATTTCTTGATCCCGGCCACGGCCAGCGCGCCGGAGGGCTCGGTGATCGAGCGGGTGTCGTCGTAGATGTTCTTGATGGCCGCGCACAGTTCGTCGTTGCTGACGGTCAACACTTCATCGACGCAGAACTGGCAAACCTCAAAGCCATAGGCACCGATCTGTGCCACGGCCACCCCGTCGGCGAAAGTGCCGACATTGGGCAACACCGTCCGCTCACCCGCCTCCATCGCGGCTTGCAGGCACGCCGAATGCTCCGATTCCACGCCGATGATGCGCACCTGCGGCCTCAAGTATTTGACGTACGCCGCGATACCCGCGATCAAGCCGCCACCGCCCACCGGAACGAAGATCGCGTCCAGGTCCCCCTGGTGCTGGCGCAGGATCTCCATGGCCACGGTTCCCTGGCCGGCAATCACGTCCGGGTCATCGAACGGCGAGACGAAGGTTCGTCCCGTGCGCTCCGCCAACTCCAGCGCGTGGGCCAGGGAAAACGGAAAACTCTCCCCGTGCAACACCGCCTCGGCCCCGCGACTGCGTACGCCGAGCACCTTCAGTTCCGGGGTGGCACACGGCATGACGATGGTTGCATCGATCCCCAACTCCCGCGCCGCCAGCGCCACACCCTGGGCATGATTGCCGGCCGATGCGGTGATCACACCTCGGGCCTTTTGCTCATCGCTCAGTTGCACCAGCTTGTTGTAGGCACCACGGATCTTGAAGGAAAACGTCGGTTGCAAGTCTTCGCGCTTGAGCAGAATCCGATTGCCCAGCGCCTCGGACAACGCCGGTGCGTCCTGCAACGGCGTACGCATCGCCAACTCGTACACCGGCGCGGCGAGGATCTTTTTTACATAGTGCTCAAGCAGGGTTTGCTGGGCGGGCGTGGTGTGCATGGTCGTCTCCTGACATGTTCAAAACCCCGGAGACAGAAAATGAAAACCCGCCTCTAGGGCGGGTTGGGTGCTGCAGTCGTGAGCTAGCCCGCCAAATGAGGAATGGCGGTAATAATGCTTGGCTGGCAGCGCAGTACGGTGGAAGTCATGGGGTGAAACTAGCTCGATACATCCGTTGGTGTCAACCCACCCCTGTAGGAGCGAGCTTGCTCGCGATAGCGGATGCCTGACATACCGCCATCGCGAGCAAGCTCGCTCCTACAGGGGGCCTATCATTTCAGGCCCACACGGTACAACACCCCGTCGCTGTCATCCGTCAGTACATACAGGTAACCATCCGGCCCCTGGCGCACGTCGCGAATGCGCTGGTTCAGCTCGCCCATCAAGCGCTCTTCGTGCACCACCCGATCGCCGTCGAACTGCAACCGAATCAGCTCCTGGGTCGCCAGTGCGCCGATGAACACGTTGTGCTGCCAGGGCTTGAAACGGTCGGCGTCGTAGAAGGCCATGCCGCTCAGGCCCGGGGATTTCTCCCAGACGTGGTGTGGCGCGAGGGTGCCTTCGGCCTTCTTGCCCTTGGCTTCGGGGATCGCCAGCCCGGAATAGTTGATGCCATGGGTCGCCAGCGGCCAACCGTAGTTCTTGCCGCGCTCGATGATATTGAGCTCATCACCGCCCTTGGGGCCGTGTTCGTTTTCCCAGAGCACGCCCGTCCAGGGGTTGAGCGCCATGCCTTGCGGGTTGCGCTGACCATAGGACCAGATTTCCGGGCGCACACCGGACTGCCCGACAAAGGGGTTGTCGTCCGGCACCCTGCCGTCCGGATAGATGCGCACGATCTTGCCCTGCAGCTTGTCGAGGTCCTGGGCGGTAGGCCGGTCGTTGTTTTCACCCAGGGCGATGAACAGATAGCCGTCGCGGTCGAAGACAAGGCGCGAGCCGAAGTGGTTACCGGTGGAGAGCTTGGGCTCCTGGCGAAAGATCACCTTGAAGTTGTTCAACGTCTTCAAATCTTCCGACAACTGCCCGCGCCCGACGGCGGTCCCGGCCGTGCCGCCCTCACCCCCGCCTTCGGCGTAGGACAGGTACACCGTGCGGTCCTGCCTGAAGTCGGGCGAGAGCACCACATCGAGCAAACCGCCCTGGCTGCGGGACCAGACGTCCGGTACGCCGCTGATGGGCGCCGAGAGCTTGCCATCGGCGCTCACCACTCGCAGGGTGCCGGGCTTCTCCGTCACCAGCATGCCGTTCTGGTCCGGCAGGAACGCCAGGGCCCAGGGGTGATCCAGGCCCTTGGCGATCGGCGTGACCTCAAGGGTGCCCTGCTCGCTTTTCAGTTCCTGAGACGTCGCTGCAAGCGCGGGTAAAGCCGCGCCGAGCAAGGCGCTGGCACAGAAGGTTGCCAGGAAGGTTTTACGCAACATGCACGATTCCTTTTGTGGTTAACGGGTGTTCGCATCGCGAGACGGCGGGTTGGGTATGAACTTGGGCGGGCTGGCGGGCGCGGTGCGATCCTGGGGGTAGCGGTTGCCGATGCCGCCATTGTCCAGCGTCGGTGGTCGCGGCACCGGCACGGTGTTGGGCCCACGAATCGTCGGCGCGCTCGGTTGCGTGCCTTGCATGCTGTTGGGGTTGGCCCGGCGAATCGGGCTGTTGTAAGGATTGCTGGTGGCACCCGTGGGGCTTTGGGCCTGGGCAACGTTGCTCAGCGCACCACTCAATGCCATCGCGAACAGGCCAAGCACTATCCGGTTCATGAGCTGCCTCTCTACGTGATAAAGCCTTCGATAGCACGCTACGCCCAGGGTTCGCATTTGTTAACCAAAACCTCCCGAACAAGATGTAACACGAAGTTGAGACCCCGGCCGCACCGGCCTGCACGTCACTGAAACTTTTGCGCAGCGGTGCGGGTCACCTGATCATCAGACGCGAGGAGACGACCATGGCACGGGCAATCTGGAAAGGCGCAATCAGTTTCGGACTGGTCCACATCCCGGTGGCGCTGGTCTCGGCGACGTCTTCCCAGGGCGTGGATTTCGACTGGCTCGACAGCCGCAGCATGGACCCGGTGGGCTACAAGCGCGTCAACAAGACGACCGGCAAGGAAGTGACCAAGGAGCACATCGTCAAGGGTGTGCAATACGAAAAGGGTCGCTACGTGGTGCTCAGCGAGGAAGAAATCAAATCGGCACACCCGATGTCGACGCAGACCATCGACATCTTTTCTTTCGTCGACAGCGACCAGATTCCATTGCAGAACATCGATACGCCCTACTACCTCGCCCCTGACAAACGCGGCGGCAAAGTCTACGCCCTGCTACGCGAAACCCTGAGCAAAACCAAAAAAGTCGCCCTCGCCCACGTGGTACTGCATACCCGCCAGCACCTGGCGGCGCTGATGCCCATCGAGTCGGCCATGGTGCTGGTGATGCTGCGCTGGCCCGAAGAGGTGCGCAGCCTCGATACGCTCGAATTGGGCAGTGACGTGACCAAGCCCACGCTGGCCAAGGGTGAGTTGGACATGGCCAAGCGTTTGGTACAGGACATGAGCGGTGACTGGAGCCCCGAAGATTACCGCGACAGTTTCCAGGACAAGATCATGGCGCTGGTGGAGAAAAAGGCCCACGAAGGCAAGATCGAGGATGTCGAGACTGCGACAGGCGAGGAAGAGCGCAAGACGGCGGATGTGATCGACTTGACCGAGTTGCTCAAGCGTAGTTTGGGGGGCAAGGCGGCCAAACCGGCGGCGAAAGCGAAGCCGGCAGCCAAGAAGGCCAGTAAGCGGTGAGTTTCAGGACTCTTCGCGGCAAGCCCGCTCCTGTAGGAGCGGCTTGCCGCGATAGGGCCATCAGATACTCAGCAACACTCAGATCAGAACAAACACCGCCAACAACCCCGCAAAAATCGCCCACTTCTCCAGGTAATACAGCTTGCGATTACGCTTCTTGAGCGCCTTGCCCCGCAGCCGCACCTTGTAGATCCGCGCAAATAACCGATTGAGCGCACCGGTGCGATCACCCACATCATTGGGCGCACCCGCCGCCGACATCACATTTCGACTGAACCAGGCATTGAACGCTGTCGCCCAGCGGTATTTCATTGGTCGCTCGATGTCGCAGAACAGGATGATACGGTTCTGGTCAGTGGTGTTTTCTGCGTAGTGAATGTAGGTCTCGTCGAACATCACCGCTTCGCCATCACGCCAGTGATAGCTCTCGCCATCGACGTTGATGTAGCAGCCGGCATCGTTCGGTGTCTCCAGGCCCAGGTGATAACGGTAGGAACCGGCGTACGGGTCGCGGTGGCGCACCAGCTTGGAGCCCGGCGGCAACTCGGCGAACATCGCCGCCTTGATCGAGCCGATTCCCTGAACCAGTTCAGTGGTGCGCGGGCAGAGTTTCATCGCCGACGGGTGACTATCGCCGTACCACTTGAGGTAGAAGCGTTTCCAGCCGGTCTTGAAGAACGAGTTGAAGCCCACGTCGTCGTACTGGTTGGACCGCTTGATCTCGCCCGCGCGCAACAGGTTTTGACCTTCAGCGCGAATTTCCTCCCAGTGGGCCTGCAACGGGCTCAGGTCCGGGAACTCGGCTGGATCGAGGAAGGGTTTGTTGGTTTTTTTCGAGAACAGATAAAGGAAGCAATTGATCGGCGCCAGGAAAGACGAGTGATCACTCAATTGGCGTCCGAGCTTGTGGCGCACGCGCCCACGCAGGTGGACGTAGGCAATCGAGACAACATAAACAGCGGCAATGATAAGTTTCACGGAATCGTCACACATCAAAAGTGAACAGACTGCCTCTGCGCCTGAGGGCGCCAGTCGATGCCGCATTTTAGCCACTATTTGTAACCAATAGTTAACCTACAAATGCGAAATTCTCGCTATTAGTACTGCCAGCCCGACTCTTGGCCCGAACGCCCTATCGTTCAGAGCGCCAGACCAGTACAATCGCCGCCAAACTTTGCGCCCTCTTTGGTTGATGACGGGAATTGACCCCGGCTTCAGCGCACTTCGACTCGGGCCAAGCGCGGTATCGCCGCACCCCTGGCCACTGAATGCTTCGCAGGAAAACCTTGATTTCTACAGCTAATATCACCATGCAGTTCGGCGCCAAGCCGCTTTTCGAAAACGTTTCGGTCAAGTTCGGCGCGGGCAACCGCTATGGCCTGATCGGTGCGAATGGCTGCGGCAAGTCGACCTTCATGAAAATCCTCGGCGGTGACCTCGACCCGTCCGCAGGCCAGGTCATGCTCGAGCCGAATGTGCGCTTGGGTAAATTGCGCCAGGATCAATTCGCCTACGAGCAATTCAGCGTGATCGACACCGTGATCATGGGTCACGAAGAGCTGTGGAAGGTCAAGGCCGAGCGCGACCGCATCTACTCGCTGCCGGAAATGAGCGAAGAAGACGGCATGGCCGTGGCCGAGCTGGAGACCGAGTTCGCTGAAATGGACGGCTACACCGCCGAATCCCGTGCGGGCGAGCTGTTGCTGGGCCTGGGCATTGGAATCGAACAGCACTTCGGTCCGATGAGCGAAGTCTCGCCGGGCTGGAAACTGCGCGTGTTGCTGGCTCAGGCACTGTTTTCCGATCCGGAAGTGCTGTTGCTCGACGAACCGACCAACCACCTGGACATCAACACTATCCGCTGGCTGGAAAACGTGCTGACCCAGCGCTCCAGCCTGATGATCATCATCTCTCACGACCGTCACTTCCTGAACAGCGTCTGCACGCACATGGCCGACCTGGATTACGGCGAGCTGCGTCTGTTCCCGGGCAACTACGACGAGTACATGACCGTGGCGACCCAGTCCCGCGAGCAATTGCTGTCGGACAACGCCAAGAAGAAAGCGCAGATTTCCGAGCTGCAATCGTTCGTCAGTCGCTTCTCGGCCAACGCCTCGAAAGCCAAACAGGCCACTTCTCGCGCCAAGCAGATCGACAAGATCCAGTTGGCCGAGGTCAAGCCTTCCAGCCGCGTCAGCCCGTTCATCCGCTTTGAACAAACCAAGAAACTGCACCGCCAGGCGGTCATCGTCGAGCACATGGCTAAAGGCTTCGACGGCAAGGAACTGTTCAAGAACTTCAGCTTCACCGTTGAAGCAGGCGAGCGCGTAGCGATCATCGGCCCGAACGGTATCGGCAAGACCACCTTGCTGCGCACCCTGATGGGTGAGTTGACGCCAGACGCCGGTTCCGTGAAGTGGACCGAAAGCGCGGAACTTGGTTACTACGCCCAGGACCACGCCCACGATTTTGAAGAGGACATGAGCCTGTTCGACTGGATGGGTCAGTGGACCCAGGGCGAGCAGGTCATTCGCGGCACTTTGGGCCGCATGCTGTTTTCCAACGACGAGATTCTCAAGTCGGTCAAAGTCATTTCCGGTGGTGAGCAAGGCCGCATGCTGTTCGGCAAGCTGATCCTGCAAAAGCCGAACGTGCTGGTCATGGACGAACCGACCAACCACTTGGACATGGAATCCATCGAGGCGCTGAACCTGGCGCTGGAAAACTACCCGGGCACGCTGATCTTCGTCAGCCATGACCGTGAGTTCGTATCGTCCCTGGCCACGCGCATCATCGAGCTGAGCCCGAATGGCGTGACCGACTTCAGCGGCACCTATGATGATTACCTGCGTAGTCAGGGTGTGGTGTTTTAAAAGCAGCGATTAGCTGCAAGCTGCAAGCTGCAAGTTGAAAGCCCTGTCCATGTGACGGGGCTTTTTGCATTCAATTACCCACCTTGTGGTTTGCTGGGCCCCTTGTGGGAGCGGGCTTGCCCGCGAAGGCAGTGGGTCAGGCGAAATTGATTTGGCAGATCCACCGCTATCGCGGGCAAGCCCGCTCCCACAGGGGAATCAATTGCAGGAAATATAGTTAGCCTGCTTTCATTTATTTCCCGCCCGCGCCATGATGCAGTTCTCCCACCGCCGCCCGCGAAAGAGCCCTCATGTCTGCGCAGCAACTGCCACCGCAAAGCTCCATGGCGATCACCCTGCAGATCGTCTCTATCGTTTTCTATACCTTTATCGCCTTCCTTTGCATCGGCCTGCCGATTGCGGTGTTGCCCGGTTATGTCCATGAGCAACTGGGCTTCAGCGCGGTGGTTGCCGGGCTGACCATCGGTTCACAATACCTCGCAACCTTGCTCAGCCGCCCCATGGCCGGGCGCATGTCGGACACAGTGGGGACCAAGCGCGCGATTATTTACGGCTTGAGCGGGATTGTATTGAGTGGTGTCCTGACATTGTTGTCGACGCTGTTGCAGAGTTTTCCCCTGACCAGCCTGCTGATCCTGATCGCCGGCCGCCTGCTGCTGGGGATCGCCCAAGGCCTGATTGGGGTCGGAACCATCAGTTGGTGCATGGGTCAGGTCGGCGCCGAGCACACGGCGCGTTCGATCTCGTGGAACGGCATCGCCTCCTATGGCGCCATCGCCATCGGCGCGCCGCTGGGTGTGGTGATGGTGGCGCAATATGGCTTCGCCAGCCTCGGCATCGCGCTGACGCTCTTGGCCGTGCTCGCGCTGCTGCTGATCCGCAACAAACCCTCGGTGCCGGTGGTGCGCGGCGAACGCCTGCCTTTCTGGGCTGTGTTCGGGCGTATTGCGCCATTCGGTGCGAGCCTGAGCCTGGCGTCGATCGGCTACGGCACCCTGACCACCTTCATTACCTTGTATTACGTCAGCCGTGGCTGGACCGGTGCCGCGTACTGCCTGACCGTGTTCGGCATCTGCTTCATCCTGGCGCGCCTGCTGTTTATTTCCAGCATCAGCCGTTTCGGCGGTTTCACCTCGGCCATTGCCTGCATGACCATTGAAACCGTGGGCCTGGTGCTGCTGTGGCTGGCGCCTTCCACGGGTTTTGCCCTGCTCGGCGCAGCCCTGGCCGGGTTTGGCTTATCGCTGGTGTACCCGGCGCTGGGTGTGGAGGCGATCAAACAGGTGCCGAACTCCAGTCGGGGTGCCGGCCTGAGTGCTTATGCGGTGTTCTTCGACCTCGCGCTGGCGATTGCGGGACCGCTGATGGGCGCGGTGGCATTGAACCTGGGCTACTCGTGGATTTTCTTCAGTGCGGCGATGTTGTCCATCACCGGCCTGGCCTTGACCCTGCTGCTCAAGCGCCGCGCCGCGTAAGGCTTACTGATCGGCAGTCTGCATGCCGGCGCGGGTCGGCCTGCCCAGGGTACGGGAGAAAACCGCCCCGCCTCCGAGATCATGTTGCGGTGAATGTCCTCGCGGTCAACGCCATCGGCATCGGTGCACAGCGCCGGCATGGCTTTGATTTGCTCTTCGTTGCACGGCGCCATGAACACGAAGTGCCCTGCCCCGGCCAGCAACTTGAAGTCCGGCGCAGTCGGCAGCTTACGCGCCAGCGCCGCAGCATTTTTGTCGAACGCCACCAGTTTGTCGCCGTCACCGCTGTACAGCAGCACAGGCACATGCACGTCGGCCAGGGTGTGACGGCCGAACTTGAGGCTGAGCGGCGCCATCAACAACAAAGCGTGAACCCGGGGATCGGCAACCGGTTGCAGGTCATCCCGATCAACGATCAACTCGCCCTGGGTATTGCAGGCATCGTGATCGTCCGGGCGCTCCTGGCAGTAGCGGCGCAGGCGATCCAGGTCCGGAGTGGCCCCGGACAGGATCAACGCCGTCTCGCCGCCTGCCGAGTAACCGATCACACCGACCTGTTCGGCGTTGACGAACGGCGCGAGCATGCGATCACCCAGGGTGGCGGTAATGGCTTCGGAAATCTGGATCGGGCGACCATAGAGGTTGCTCATGGTGCCGAGCCGACTGTGGTCCTTGGAGTTGTCGCCGGGATGAATCACCGCCACTACCACAAAGCCCTTGCGGGCCAGCGATGTCGCCAGGTCATGCAGGGCCAGCGGCGTGCCGGTGTTGCCGTGGGAGAGCATCAGCATGGGAAAACGGCCGATGGCCACGCGAGTGTCTTCGCCCGCCTCCACCGTGTAGCCCTCAAGCTTGCTGACGTGCTCGCGATCACTGGACGGATAAAATGCGATGGCCCGCATCGGCTGCAAGTCCAGCGGGTCGAGAAAGCTCATCTCGTGAAAGCCGACGCTCCAGTGAGGGTGCGGCGCAGGCGCGGCGTGCACTGAGTTCAGGCTGCTGAGCAGGCAAATCAGTAACATTGCACAAAGACGCACCATGGGATGCCCCACCTTTTCTGAATTTGGCCACACGCGTTCGGGTATTGCATAACCCGGGCCAGCGCGAGGTATCCAGAAACAAAAAACTCCGTACCTGATACTTGCGCAATCAGAATACAGAGTTTCTTGAGGTGTTGCCCGAGCAGAATGACAGCTTTACGCAAGCCTTACGCAGCGGCGAACAATTGCTCGCTGATCTGTGCGTGAGCGTCGCTCATGGCCTTGGTGCGCACTTCGTCACCGTAGGCCAGGCCATGGGCACGAACGAATTCGATGTCGGTGATGCCAAGGAAACCGAACATGACCTTCAAGTACTCTTCATGGGCCACACCGGTGGCTTGGCCGAGGTGCAAACCGCCGGAGGTCGAGACGATCACGACTTTTTTGTTACCGCACAGGCCTTCAGGGCCGGCTTCGGTGTAGCGAAAGGTCTGGCCGGCAACGGCGATGCGGTCGATCCAGGCTTTCAACTGAGTCGGGATGGTGAAGTTGTACATCGGCGCGGCGACCACCACCGCGTCGGCAGCGAGGAATTCGGCCAGGGTCTGCGCGCTCAGGTCGGCTTCGTGCTGTTGCGCGGCGTCACGCAGTTCGGCCGGGGTGCCGGCGGCAACCAGGGTATTGGCCGAGAAGTGGCTGATGGCGTCGCTGGCCAGGTCGCGGTAAGTCACCACGGCGCTCGGCTCGGCGGTTTGCCAGGCCTTGACCACTTCACCGCTCAGCTGACGGGAAGCCGAGTTGTCACCCAGGATGCTCGAATCGATATGCAGCAGTTTCATGTGGAATCTCCAATTGAGGACCGCTACAGGGCGATCTGATGGAGAGAATCCTACAAGCGAAACCAATGGATGATTAGCTGGCAACAATGCGATAGTTTGTCCTACTGATAGAACAATCGAGTGATAGACATGCAAGACCTCAACGACCTCTTCTATTTTGCCAAGGTGGTTGAAGCGGGGGGATTCGCCGCGGCGGGCCGACTGCTGGGCATTCCAAAATCGCGGCTCTCGCGCAGGATTGCCGAATTGGAAGAGCGCCTGGGCGCGCGTCTGCTGCAACGCACAACCCGCCAACTCAAGCTAACGGCCGTGGGCGAACGCTACCTGCGTCACTGCCAGGCGATGTTGCTGGAAGCCGAAATGGCCGATGAAGCCGTGGCGAGTATGTCCAGCGTACCGCGCGGTCGGCTGCGGGTGTCCAGCCCCGTGGGCCTGGCCCATGAAATGCTGCCGTCGGTGATCAGCCAATTCCTCCACAAGTACCCGCAGGTGCAACTGGAAGTGATGCTGGTCAACCGCCGTGTGGATCTGGTGACCGAAGGGGTCGACGTTGCCCTGCGGGTTCGCGAGCCGGGCGATGAAGATCCGTTGCTCGTGACCCGCCGCCTGCGTCAGGCGCAGATGCTGATGGTGGCCAGCGCGGATTTTCTCCAGGGTCGCCAGATCGATCATCCTGAAGACCTGAAGGGATTGCCTGTGCTCGGTGCGCTTGAGGCCGACCGCCTCGTGCACATCCGCATGCTCGATCAACAGGGTAAAAGTTACGAAATCGCACTGGAGGCGCGCCTGGGCATCGACGATTTCATTGTGCGCAAGGCCTGCACGCTCGCTGGCCAGGGCTTCACGATGCTACCGATGATGTACTGCGAGACAGAACTGCAAAGTGGCGCACTGGTGCAGCTCTTGCCCGACTGGTCGCTGCCCGGCGGTTGGCTGCAAGCCGTGTACCCGCACCGACGTGGGGTGATGCCCGCCGTGCGGGCCTGGCTCGACCATTTGATCGAATCCTTCGATGCCTGTGGAGACCGCTTGATATGAAGCCTGGACGTATGAACGAAGAAGACGCCGCACGATTCTGCCTCGCCCTGCCGGGCGCACGGGAGGACTACAAGTGGGGCGGCGTGCGGGTGTTCTCCGTTGCCGGCAACAAGATGTTCGCCCTGCAAAACCTGCGCGGCGAATCCCTGGCCTTCAAAGTCGACAAGGACCTGTTTCTCGGCCATTGCGACCGCCCCGGCATTCATCCCGCGCCTTATCTGGCACGAGCGCAATGGATCATCATGCAGACGCCCTACCCGCTCGGCGCCGGGGAGTTGCAAGCGCTGCTGCAACGCTCCCATCAGCTGGTGGTGAGCAAGCTGCCCAAGCGCACTCAGGTCGGGTTGTTGATTTAGTACCGCCGAAGGTCAATAAACCCCTGCTTGTGCAGTTTAGCCAGTGCAATGAAAATCAACGTGCAATAGTTGTCGGCATTGTTCATGTCACTGGCTTTTAGATTAGCCATTGAATACACATCGAAGTCCTTGGCTTCTTGGTCAGCGGTAAAGTGATAGGCAAGGTCATCAGCCTCCACCCACAGGTGAGACAGTTCATGCAGCACGATATACAAATAAAATTCGTGGGAAAAACCTGAAACTTTAGGTGTATAGGCTGAGTTGGCAATCATGCAGGCTTCATTAATAAGCATGCATAAATCGACACCCATGAACCACAGGAAAGCCAGACCGTATAGATCATCCGAGTTCTTGCCCTCACCATCAGTCAGCGGCACGAACACTCGATTGCAAGTATTAAAGTCCGTATAAATGACCTCGGACACGAGCTCCGGATTTTTGATCAACGAATACATGAGTTCAAGCCTTTCGCGCAGGTAGTCGCGGCTCTCGAACAAGGTGTCAATGGCGGTGATCAACTCTGAATCGGGTAAAGGGCTTACGGTATCGACAGGCTCCAATGCCTGCAGGATCGATTCGATACCGGCAACGACCGCGACATTGACGAATTCGTTGATCATCGAAACCACGTAATCCTCGAGGACAAGACCGGGGGTAATCGCAGATTGGACTTGTTCGAAGTGCTGGACAAACTGCCGCATACGATCTTCAACGACGACCAGATTATCAAGGATGGTTTCGTCGGCGATAAGACTTGGATTCGTACCATCGAGCAGTTTTGATCGCCGCCTGACATACGCGACTTTTTCGGCGGGAGAACTGCCGAGAAATCGGGCCAACTTATACATGGCACATTCGGTAGTCACGGTTTCAAGTCTCATCGCCAACCTCCAGACATTTAAGGTTGGCGAAAACTAGCACGGCGAAAACCGGTGTCATAACACGCAGTTGTAACCCTATTTGCCAGCAATAACCGTTAACAACATGTTTGCAAGCGAGGCTCGAACACTGACTATGCTTGAGCCCGATCAACGCATGAACGGGCCGACCCAATGCGTCTGCAAGAACAACTGATCGATCCAGAACACCTGGTGAAGCAGCACAATCACCCAAAACAGAATTTGAAACGAAACCTTGCGCGTTTTGTGTCGCAATACCTGCTGGGCGAGCAAGGCGCCAGGCCAGCCGCCGGCAAGTTCCACCGCATGCAGTATGTTTTCAGGGGTACGCCTGCCCTCAGTGCGGGCCTTGTGCTTGTCGCGCCAGTAAAGGAAAAACGCAAGCACGCTGACGAGCCCATAGGCCGCCAGCGGTATGAACGAAACGCCTTGCACCCAGAACGAGACAGAGCCAATGAGCGGCAGCGCGCACACCACCGCGAGCACCAGCAGTTTCAGCCGCAGATTTTGCACCGGGCCACCCGACGGGCGTTCGGGCGGACGGCGTGCGCGGCTGCCATTCATTACTTGGCCGCCGTCCAGTCGACCCAGCCAAACTGCCAGGTGGCCAGGATCAACAGGCCAAACGCGATGCGGTACCAGGCAAACACGGCGTAACTGTGGCTGGCAATGAACTTGAGCAGGCCACGCACGGCGATCATCGCGAAGATGAACGCGGTGACGAAGCCCAGGGCGAACACCGGCAGGTCCGCCGGTTCGAACAGATGTCGGTACTTGAACCCCGAATACACCGCCGCCGCCACCATGGTGGGCATGGCCAGGAAAAAGGAGAACTCGGTGGCGGTCTTGCGCGACAGGCCGAACAGCAACCCACCGATGATGGTGGCGCCGGATCGCGAGGTTCCTGGAATCATCGCCAGACACTGGGCGAAGCCGACCTTCAGGGCGTCTTTCCAGGTGATTTCGTCGACCGTTTCAGCGTGCACGGCGTGGTCGCGCTTCTCCGCCCACAACATGATGACCCCGCCCACTACCAATGCCGCCGCGACGGTGATCGGGTTGAACAGGTAATGGTGGATCAGGTCGGAAAAGATCACCCCCAGCACCACGGCCGGCATGAAAGCGACCAGCAGGTTCAGCGTAAAGCGCTGGGCGCCGGGTTGCGTCGGCAGTCCCGTTACCACATCCAGAATCTTGCGGCGAAATTCCCACACCACCGCCAGGATCGCACCCAACTGAATGATGATGTTGAAGGCAATAGCCCGCTCGCCTCCGAAGTTCAAGAGGTCGGCCACGATGATCTGGTGTCCGGTACTGGAAATCGGCAAAAACTCCGTCAGCCCTTCCACAACCCCAAGTATCAATGCCTGCAAGGCGGTCCAAAGATCCATCAATCCCCCAAGAAGCGATGCACGACGGCATGCCCCGATCGTATTTATTGCAAAACGTTGATTATGATCAGCGCGACGCAAGGTCGGCGCGCACAGAATCACGACGGAGTCGTAAAAAATCCGTGAAAAATCAACTTCAATTCAGGTTTTTGCGTTCAGGGCCGAAATCCTATCAGACAAGCCCCAATAACGCTGCCACGTTATTGGACTTGGGTCGGATATGCCCGTTCGACGAAGTGTGATGGGATTCTGCCGAATAAAAAAACAATAACACCGGAGTGACAGTGCTATGAACAGCTTGCGCAGTATGTCGATCAGCCGTCGTTTGTGGCTCATCTTGGTCGTAGCCGTCATGATGCTCTTGACGTTGGGTGTGTTGATGCTCAAGCAGATCCACGACGATCTCTATCACGCCAAGGCACAGAAAACCCAACACGTGGTGCAGACGGCCAGCGGCATTCTGACCTATTACCACGGCCTGGAGACCGCCGGCACCCTGACCCGCGAAGCGGCACAGAAGCAGGCATTGAGCGCCGTGCGCGGCCTGCGTTATGACGAGAATGAATACTTCTGGATCAACGACCTGACGCCGGTGATGATCATGCACCCGGTCAACCAGAAGCTCGACGGCCAGAACCTCTCGGCCATTCGTGATCCGGACGGGTTCGCAGTGTTCAATGAAATGGTAGCCCTGGCCAAGGCCAAGGGCGGTGGTGCGATCGACTATCGCTGGCCAAAACCCGGCGCCAGCGATGCCGTGGAAAAAACCTCCTACGTCAAACTGTTTGAACCCTGGGGTTGGGTGATCGGCTCGGGCGTGTACATCGATGACCTGCAGGCAGAGTTCAAGACCCAGGTGTGGAAAGCCTCCGGTATCGGCCTGGTGATCGCCTTGATCATGGCATTGCTGGTGATCCTGATCGCCCGCAGCATTGTGCGTCCCTTGCAGGAAACCGTGAACGCCATGGCCAATATCGCCAGCGGCGAAAGCGATCTGACCCGTAGCCTCGATACCCATGGCCACGATGAAGTCACGCAACTGGCCCACCATTTCAACGCATTCACCGCCAAACTGCGTGGCGTGATCAGCCAGTTGCAGGTCTCGGCTGGCGCGCTCGGCCAATCGTCCAACGAGCTAGGCAACGATGCCGCCCAGGCGCAGCAGCGCAGCCAGCAACAATCCCAGCAGATGGAGCTGGTGGCCACAGCCATCAACGAAGTGACGTACGGCGTGCAGGATGTCGCCAAGAACGCCGAGCATGCGGCGAGCGAAATGCGCGATGCCGAGTCCCAGGCGCAGCAGGGTCAGGTGAACATCGACAGCAGCCTGGAACAGATCGACAAACTGTCCTCCACCATCGACCAGGCCGTGGAGGTCATCCGTACGCTGGCCACCGAAAGCACCCAGATCGGCAGCGTGCTGGAAGTGATCCGTTCGATTGCCGAACAAACCAACCTGCTGGCACTCAACGCCGCCATCGAGGCCGCGCGAGCCGGTGAGCAGGGACGCGGGTTCGCCGTAGTGGCCGATGAAGTGCGCCTGCTGGCGCAGCGCACGCAAAAATCCACCGCCGAGATCCAGTCGATGATCGAGCGCCTGCAAAGCCATTCCGAGGCGGCGGTCAAAGTCATTGGCGACAGCAGCCGCGCGTCCCAGTTGACCATCGAACAGGCAGGCCTGGCGGGCGCCAGCCTCAACGCCATCGGCCAGGCTTTGCGCAACCTCAACGGCTTGAATACCTCCATTGCCAGCGCCACCCTGCAACAGGCGCACGTGGTCGAGGACATCAACCAGAACGTCACCCAGGCTGCAGGCTTGTCCCACAGCACGGCGCTGGCGGCGGAACAGTCGAGCGTGGCCAGTGTTCGCCTCAAGGACTTGAGCGAACAGTTGAACACCCTGCTCAGACAGTTCCGCGTCTAAACAGTCCCGTCGCAGCGGCCCGCTCCGCGCCGCTGCGACGAGACTGCGCGCTGGCCGGTTCTACTCGGGGGCGCCTGCCGGTACAATCCGCCCCCTCCTCTTTCTCCCCAAGGTTGTTCCATGTCCGGGCTTGAACTGTTCGCCGCCGCCCTCGGCGTGATCGCCGTGTGGCTGACGGTCAGGCAGAACCCGTGGTGCTGGCCCATCGGCCTGGTCATGGTGCTGCTCTACAGCTGGGTCTTCTTCGAGGTGAAGCTGTACTCGGACATGCTGCTTCAAGTGATCTACGCCGGGTTGCAGCTGTATGGCTGGTGGCAATGGACACGGGCGGGCCAGGACCATCGAGGCCGTGATGTCACCCGCCTGGGCACACAAGCCCTGGCCGGGGGCCTGGCGCTCGGCGCTATCGGCAGCCTGCTGTTGGGCGCAGCCATGGCACATTGGACAGACGCCGCCCAGCCATGGCTTGACGCCGCCCTCACCGCCTTCAGCCTGGTGGCACAGGTCTGGATGGCGCAAAAGCGCCTGCAATGCTGGCCCCTGTGGATCGTGCTGGATTGTGTTTTCGTGGGCCTGTTCATCTACAAGGGCATGGTCCTGACTGCTGCGCTATATGGCCTCTTTACCCTCCTGGCCGTTCAAGGCTGGCGCACCTGGCGTAGCGATCCGGTGCTGAATCCATGAAGGTATTAGTGCTCACTGGCCCGGAATCGAGCGGAAAGAGTTGGCTTTCGGGTGAGATTCACGCCAACTTTGGCGGCATATTGGTCGAAGAGTACGTTCGAACCTTTATGGAAAGAAATGCCCGGGAAACCTGCTACGATGACATTGCATCAATAGCACATGGCCAGCTTGCCTGGGAGGACGAAGCACGGGGCCAACGGCCGCCCCTGCTGATTCTCGATACGCACTTGTTGAGCAACATTCTGTGGAGTCGCACCTTGTTTGGCGACTGCCCGGAATGGATCGAGCAAGCCTTGCTGGCGCGGCACTATGACCTGCACTTGCTGCTGAGCCCGGAAAACGTGGAGTGGCATGACGACGGGTTACGGTGCCAGCCGCAATTGACAGAGCGCCAGGCATTTTTCCGGTCGTGCCACCAATGGCTGGACCGGCACCGGCAGCCCTTCCAGGTGTTGCAGGGTGATTGGAGCCAGCGGAAAAACGCTGCATTCGACGCTGTCAGGGACTTGCTCAAGACCTGACCGGCCAAGCCCATCCCAAGAAAAATGTCCATTCCTGAAACACTCGGCAGCGCCACAACCCTTGGAATAGAGAGGTTTCGGCGCTTAAGCCCGAATTTGTTGCATCACTGATACAACCTGCCTCCAACCGCTCTAGTCCGCAATACCGCGCGTATTGACGGGACCTGGACGCGTCTTTGTCTCATCGATGTAACAAATTTTTCCAGCCCTCTCGAACAACTAAATACAACCCTCTGTTTTATAAAGAAAAACAAAATACGGCACAGCTTCTGCTCTCCTCCTCGCATCGCTATTCGGGCCAGCGTTCCAACTACAGAAGGAATTGCCACCGTGGAGAAAGTTGCCGGGACTATTTTCAGCGTTCTGCTCGCTGGATGCGCACTGACATCGCTGGTCAGCCTGCCTGTCCAGGCAGACAACGGCATCATCATTATCAAACGTGACGTGCAGCCTCGCATGGCGACCCGAGCGCCCGTGGCACCCGACCCCAATCCCACGACGGCCAACGCCAACCCTTCCCAGTATGTCCTGCACCAGACCAACGAATTAAGTGACGGTGATTTTGCCGGCGTCGCCAGCGGCGCAGGCATCAGCCAAATGATGAACAACATCGGCAACAACAATCTCGGCGGCAACATCAGCACGCAGAACCAACTGGCCAACCAGGCCGGCGGTCGTGGCACCGGCGCGGGCAACGGCATCGCCAACATGGTCAATTCCAGCGTCCAGCAAGGCATGGGCGCGCTGAAAATCATCACGGGAGACCGTTGAGATGAATCGCACGCTGCTGATGATCGCCATGCTCTGCAGTACATCGACTTTCGCCGGGTCACCAGTGGTGGACACCGCCACTATCGACAACTCGGGTGCCAGTTATTCGGGCAACGTCGGGGTCAACCAGGCCGCCGGCGACCAGCAGCAACAAGCCAATGCCCGGGCTTTCGCCATTGGTCATGATGCCAATGCCACCACGCAGATCCGTCAACGGATCAACACGGTCTACAGCCCCGCAGTCGACGCCAGGGCCAGCATCCAGGGCAACTCTTTCAGCAACGGCAACGGTGCACTGGGCGTGAACCAGAGCGCAGGTGCCGGTACTCAACAAGCCAATGCACTGCGCATCAGCATCGGTGCGCAACCACAAAGTCTCGACGACAGCGTCCTCATGCAACAGAACGTGGCGCTGATCAACAACTCCGGTCCAACTGTCCCTGCATCAGGCTATCGCCAGGTCACCACCAGTGATCAGGCTTTCACCGGTAGCCGTGGGGTGATTCAGTTGAACCAGAGCGCAGGGGTGGGAAACCGAATGGCCAACACCTTCAGCGTACGGATCGCGGACTGATCCGAACAGGTAAAAACAACACTTAACCTAAATAAGTACGGAGAATCACCATGAAACCTTCGATGGCACTCAAGCCTCTGGTTTTCGCAATTGCTGCGCTCATGGCTGTTGCTGTACAAGCTGAACAGGGCGATCGTCGTGGCCACGGTAATGGCCACAACCATACTCCTCCTCCTACGAAAATCCTTGTCTCTGCCACGGCGACGGCGAATGACCGGCAAAGCAGTACCAACAACCGCATCCTCAACGAAGGCACCCAAAACAATGCCGAGATGAGCAGTTCGGCAAGTGGTGCCAGCGGTAACGTGGGTGTCAACGTGGCGGCCGGTAACGGCAACCAACAAGACAACGCGGCTGCCATCGCCAACGCTTCCTCGGACTCGAGCCTGGACAACAGCTTCGTATTCGGCAATGCAACGGCTACTGCCCGAGTCAACCAGTACAGCAACAACAACCGCGTCGACAACTACTCCACCACCAACTCCGGGGTGATGAGCGGTTCGGGTAACGGCGGCAGCGGCAACATGGGCATCAACATTGCCGGTGGCGACCTCAACCAACAGAAAAACACTATGGCCATCGCCAACTCCAATTCGCCATTGGGTAGTGCATCGGCCACTGCTTCTGCCGAACAGAGCGGACCTGGCCTGGTTGTGAATAACAAAGCCAATGCCGACCTCGCCGTGGCAACGGTTTCGTTGACCACCACCCTCAGCGGCTCCAAGTCCTTCAACAAAGATGTCAGCGGCAGCGTTGAGAAAAACGCGTCGAGCAACTGGGCAGCCAGTGGCTCCAACGCCTTTGACGCCAGCGGCTCGAAAACCCATGACTCCAGCGGCTCCCAAAGCGCTGATTCCGCCTCCACCAGCGCAGCGTCCATCACTGCCAACCTGACTGCAGGGATTGAAGGATCGCGCTCCGTGACCTGGAACAACGGCAACGGTGATCGCACTCGCAGCGCCAGCGGTAACGCGAACGTGTCGGCTAACCTCGATGCATCCGTCAACACCGAAACCAGTAACACCAGCAACTCTTCGTACGATAACTCGCACGAAACCTCGTTCACCAAGTCGTTCACCTCTTCGTACGACAAATCGGGCGAGACTTCGTCCTCTTCGTCGAAAGATTTTGCGAAGAGCTACAGCGAAAGCAGCGCGTTTGAGCTGAGCAACACCGTGTCCTATCAAGTACTCACTCAAGTGGGCTGGCTTAACCCTGTCACCAACACCGCAACCCTGAGCGGTTCGGTGAATGGCGGCAGCGGCAACCTGGGCGTGAACGTGGCGGCTGGCGTGGGCAACCAACAAAGCAACTCGTTGGCCATCTCCAACCAATCGTTCTAACTGCTGTGACTGGAGGCCCCCGTACGGGGGCCTTTCTCAACGCAACCAGAAGGCGCGACACCATGCGCATTATCGCCTTGGCTGTTTTGCTGTGCGTGACGGGTGTGATCGAGGCGGCTCAAATGCCGCTTTCTGTATTACCGGGCGGTGCGGTGGTCTACAAGCCGATCCAGAGTATCCGCGAGCGCAAGTTTGTTGACCTGGTGCAACAAAAAACCGACTTCAGTTGTGGCGCAGCCGCACTGGCCACCATTTTGCGCCAGGCTTATTGGCTGGACGTGAGTGAAGATCAGATCATCGAAGGCATGCTGGCCCACGCCGACCAGAACCTGGTGCGCACCCAGGGCTTTTCCATGCTCGACATGAAGAAATACGTGGAAAGCCTCGGCATGCGAGCCCGCGGTTATCGCGTGGCACCGGAGACGCTCAACGACATCAAGATACCCGTCGTGGTGTTGATGGATGTTCGTGGCTACAAGCACTTCGTGGTGTTGCAAAGAGTCAACCGGGGCTGGGTCTACGTCGGAGACCCGGTACTGGGCCACAAACGTTACAAAGTGGATGACTTTGTCAAAGGCTGGAACGGCATCATTTTCGCCGTCATCGGCCAGGGTTATGACAAAGACAACGCACTGCTTGACCCGCCTGTGCCTTTGACCGCCAAGAATCGCATCAATGAATTCGCACCGGTCAAGGACGCAGAGCTCATGGATTTCGGCTTCATTCGAAGTGACTTCTTCTAAGAATAAAGGGGCACGACGCTCCGGGAGCATTCAATGAAAACTCCAACCTGGCTAGCTGTGGTTTGCATGGCCGCTAGCCTGCCGATCCACGCAGAAATATTCAAACCCATCGAACTGAAGGATTCAGAATTGGCGAGCCTTCGCGGCCGCTACGTCATGCCGGGACGGATCGTCAGTTTCGGCATTGTCATGACCAGCGTCTGGCAAAACGCCAACGGCTCGACCATCGGTGCCACCACAACGATGCAAGTGCAACAAAACACCATCAAGCCTCAGTTCTACGTGTCGATGATCAACGACACCGGGACTGGCAACTCAAGTGCGCAAGGCACCGGCAGCGTGACAGGCGGTGGTGGACTGAACAGCACCAACGGCGTCACCCAGGTGGTGCGCGCCGCCGGCGACAACAACACCGCCTACAACGATGTGGGCATCAATGTCACACGGGGTAACCAGGCGACGACGACACAACCACAGGGCGAGGTATTGGCTTCTGGCTCGACACTGTATGGCAGCAACGAAGCGGGAGCGATGAGCGTCTCAGCGACCGGTAATGGAGTGCAACTCAACATCGCAGCCAACCACAACCAGGGCAGCACCATGCAGCGCCTGGCCCAGGGTGGGCTGATGCAGAACACGACGTTGCTGGGTGCTGGCAACCAGGTCCGCAACATCACGTCGCTCAACGTCGTGCTACGGGATAACGTGCCATCAGGCGCGGCGCTGACCGGCAATCTGGACCAGCTCAAAGGCCTTCGCACTATCGGTTTTTGATCTACGCTCAGTCTCATCAGATGCAGTCAGAAGGGACGGCTAAACCCATGCACCGATCTTCAACGTTAAAAGTTGTCGTTTGTCTGAGCAGCCTGGCTCCGGCCACCCTGTTATATGCCGCCCCGGACCCCCAGGTGGAAATCCTAAAACAAGAACTCATGGAGCTGAAGCAACGTTACGAAGCACAACAGAACGCGCTGATGGTCCTTGAGCAGCGCGTTCGCCAAGTCGAAGAAACGCCGGCAGCACCCGCGCCCAAACGCCTGACCAAATCCCCCGCCGACCCGGTCAAGGGCCAGACAGTGGCCAGCGGCGCACCGGGCGCTACCGGCAGTTCGTATGGCCAGTCGCTGCAAGATGATTCGCAACCGGCGCAAAGCGTTTCCAACCTGTACGACGAAGCCAGCGGCTTCTTCGGTGGCGGCAAGTTCAGCATCGAGACCGGCCTGACTTACACCCACTACGATACCCGTGCGTTGACGCTCAACGGCTTCCTGGCACTGGACTCGATTTTCCTGGGCAACATCAACCTGGACCGGATCAAGGCCGACAACTGGACCCTGGACCTGACCGCCCGCTACAACGTGGCACAGCGTTGGCAGTTCGACATCAACGTACCCGTGGTCTATCGCGAATCGACGTACTCCTCAGGCGGCGCAGGTGGCGCCGGCCCGGTCACGTCAGACGCCACCGTCACCCGCGACCCGGCCATTGGCGATGTGAACGTGGGCGTGGCCTACAAGTTTCTCGATGAAACGGCCGACCTGCCTGACGCGGTCTTCACCCTGCGTGTCAAGGCGCCCACCGGCAAGGACCCTTACGGCATCAAACTGGTGGAAGACCCGAACAACGACAACCTCGCGGTGCCCGAATCCCTGCCTACCGGCAACGGTGTCTGGGCGATTACCCCGGGTATCTCGCTGGTCAAGACCTACGACCCTGCCGTGCTGTTTGGCACCCTGGCCTACACCTACAACGTGCAGGATTCGTTCAGCGACATCAGCCCGCAGGTGGGCTCCAAGGTCAAGGGCGACGTGAAGCTGGGTGACTCCTGGCAAGTCGGCGCCGGTATCGCCTTCGCCCTGAACGAGAAGATGAGCATGTCGTTCTCCTTCACCGACCAGTTTGCCCGCAAGAGCAAGATCAAACCGGATGGCGGGGACTGGCAGTCCATCACCAACAGCGACTACAACTCGGCCAACTTCAACATTGGCATGACGTTGGCCGCGACCGACAACCTCACAATCGTGCCGCAACTGGCCATCGGCTTGACCGAAGATGCGCCGGACTTCTCCTTCAGCCTGAAATTCCCCTATTACTTTTAGGGGCAGCTACAAGCTGCAAGCCGCAAGCCGCAAGCCGCAAGCCGCAAGCTTGTAGCTTGTAGCTTGTAGCTTGTAGCTTGTAGCTTGTAGCTTGTAGCTCGCAGCCGCCTCATCGAATCTGATGTTTGTGCAACAACCGGTAGAAAGTCGGCCGGGAAATGCCCAGCACCTTGGCGGCAATGCTCAGGTTATCGCTGTGGCGGTTGAGGACATCGCACAAGGCCTGGCGCTCTGCCCGCAGCTTGTAGTCTTCCAGCGTGCTCATGGGCGCGGCGACGCCTGGATGACTGATCAGGCCCAGGTCCCGTGCCTCGATCTGCCGGCCTTCGGCCAACACCAGCCCGCGGCGCACCCGGTTGGCCAGTTCGCGAACATTGCCCGGCCAGTCATGATGTCCCATGGCAATCAACGCATCTTCACTGAAACTACGGGGCCGGCGACCGGTTTCATGGCTGTAGAAGTGTGAAAAGTGATTGGCCAGCATCGCGAGGTCACCATTGCGCTCGCGCAGTGGCGCGGTCACCACCTGCAATACGTTGAGGCGGTAGTACAGATCCTCGCGAAAACGTTGCTTGCCGATCGCAACCTCCAGATCGACGTGGGTCGCTGCCAGGACCCGCACATCCACTGGAATAGGTTGACTGCCCCCTACCCGCTCGATTTGTTTTTCCTGAAGAAAACGCAACAGGCTGGCTTGCAGCTCTGGCGGCAAGTCGCCAATTTCGTCAAGGAACAGCGTACCGCCATTGGCCGCCTCGATCCGCCCGATCTTGCGTTGATGGGCGCCGGTAAACGCGCCCTTCTCGTGACCAAACAGTTCGGACTGGATCAAGTGCTCGGGTATGGCGCCGCAATTGATCGCAATAAAGGGTTTGTTGTGGCGCTGGGATTGACGGTGCAGCGTGCGGGCCACCAGCTCTTTGCCGGTTCCGCTTTCGCCGCGAATCAGGACGGGCGATTCGGTGGGCGCCAGCTTGCTCAGCAGCTTGCGCAGCTCGCGAATGGACTTGCTGTCACCGAGCAGCTCGTGTTCGGGCTGCTCGACGTGAACCGCGCCCTGGCCACGCAGGCGCGCCATGCCAAACGCCCGCCCCAGTGTGACCTGAACCCTGGAGACATCGAACGGCAACGTGTGGAAGTCGAAAAACCATTCACAAACAAAATCCCCGACATTCTGTAGCCGCAACATGTCCTGTTTAAGTACGGCGATCCACTCGGCGCCACTGCGGCTGATCAGTTCCTTGACGGCCTCGGGACTTTCCAGGTGAAACGGCTGCAAACGCAGCAGGCCGACGTCGCAGGTTCGATCGGCGGCATTCTCCAGGCTGCAACTGTCGACGTCCCAACCGATGGAGCGCAAACCTGGCAACAGACGATGACAATCGTCGCACGGGTCCACCACTAATAGACGTCTCGACGCGGGCGCTTCACTCATGACTATTCCTTGGCGCCAAATCAGAGGAATTTTATTAAAAACAGCCATTTGGCAAGCCCGACTGTAACGTTAGCAAGAATTTGACGGGGGCCTGGACCGTCTGTCTAAAGGTTTTCAAACTGCGTTTATAAGCGGCGTAGTCCGTTAGTTCATCTGCGAGCCAAACCTTTCGTTGAGCTTTCAAAAACTGTCGTGCTATTGAGCCAGGACAAAAAAAACGTAATTTCTTTTAATAAAATGTGACCCACATGCTGCCAGCAGGCATCAGTACAAGTAACCAGCCGGACGGTACGCCCAACCGACGGCACATCACTTGATTGGGCATATAGAGAGAAGACCCCATGACAGCCCCGCTCCGTATCAACGAAGCTCTTTTGATTGCCGACCGCGCGTTCAAGCCATTCCAATGCGTGGCCTGGGCTCCACAAGACGGCAACGGTGAACTCAGCCTGACCGTCATCGACCGTACCAACAATCGCATCGGCCGCACGCAGATCCCAAGTAGCGCCTACACCGACCCCGCGCAACTTGAGCATGTTCTGGAAGAAGCCCGCAAAGAGCTGAGCCAGGAAGGTTATGCACTTCAATCGTGGTCGATGCCGCACTAAGTGAGCTGCGGATTACTTTCAAGTAATCCGCCCCCTCCCCCCATCGTTAGTTTGTTGGCCTTTCGCGCCAACAACACTTTCGATCGTGTTTCATCCGAACTTTCACATGCCCGTTTGTTTACCTGGCTTATGAGTGGTTCGAAAAGTCATTGTTCTGGCACACAGCGACCCTCCGCCTGTTAGTTCTGTCAGTTGTGCATCGGGCCATTCAGGCGTTGAATGTTTCCCCAGTCGCCAACCCCCGTCCTGGATCCCGACGACTCGCAAGGAGATGCGTGCATGTCAATCCAGACCGCCTTTGCCTTACCCCCGCCGCAGACCAAAGCGGGCGAGCTTGATAAGCGCTTCGCCGGCACCGGCGTCACTCAGGTCTACTTCGCCGACAGCCTCAGCAGCATGACCAACGGCATTGCCATCGATTCAATGGGACGTCTGCTGATCGCGGCCAAGGTCGGCACAACAAGGGGCAGCCGCTTTGGTTTGGCCCGACTGCTGGAAGACGGCTCGGCAGACCTGGAATTCGGTGAACAGGGCAGCATCATCAGCCAGTTCGAACCGGGCTTCGAAGCCATGGCCGGCAGCGTTCAGGTGCTCGCCGATGGCCACATTCTGTTGGCTGGCCTGCACTATGAAGACGCCAACCACACGCTTCCGGCCCTGGCGCTGTTCGACCCGAGCGGCAAACCGGTGCAATCCTTTGCCAACAATGGCCGCTGTGTCGTCCGCCTGCCGGGTAATCTTGCCCGGGGCGCACGCGACAACTGGTTGCCACCGGGCGTGCCCGGCGCCGAAGCCTGTGATGCGCAGGTCCAGGCAGACGGCAAGATCCTGTTACTGGCCAATCATCATTTTGAACAGGCCGATCATGTCGGCCTGTTGATTCGCCTCAATGCCGATGGCTCAGCGGACGAGACCTTCAATGGGCGCGGCTTCGTCCTGGTCAGGCACCTGCTGATGAACACCTGGCTCGGCACGCTGATGGTGCAACGCGACGGCCGGATTCTGGTGGGCGGTTCGATCAATTTCCCCGAAGAAGGCTTGCTCGCGCGTTATCACAGCGACGGCACCCTTGATGACCACTTTGCCGTGGATGGTTTCATGAGCTTCATGGCCCAGGGGCGCCGCGTCCAGGTCAGCCAGATCGTCCAGCACGAAAACGGCGACTTGCGCTGCTTTGGCACCAGCCGCGACCCGATGCATTGCCTGGCCCTGAAGCTTCACCCCAATGGCCGACCGGACGTGCACGATAACGACGGTCAACCACGGTTGCTGGCGGTGGGTCGCAACGGCTGTCAGTGGACCGCCGCAAAAGCCCTGGCGGACGGCAGCGTATTAACCGCCGGCGCCACCAACGGAGGGATCGAAGGCGATTTCATGTTGGCGCGGCACCTGCCTGACGGGCAACTCGATGAGCGCTTCGGCAATGGCCTCGGCTGGGTCCGTACCCGCCTGAGCAGAGGCCCGGACACCGCGACTTCGCTGGCCGTGCAGGCCGATGGCAACATTGTCGTGGGGGGCTATTCGCTCGACGGCAACTACCGGGCGATGGTCGCGCGATATCAAGGATAACGACTCCGAACTTTCCTACGCTTGATCTTGCCTTCGGCTTGCGGCAACTTGCGCGCTTCTAAATAAAAGGAGCCGCCAATGTCCGGATCAATGGCCCAGGCGTTCGCGCACAATTTCCTCGGCAACTCGCCTCGCTGGTACAAAGTCACCATCATCGGCTTTCTGCTGCTCAATGCCGTGGTGCTGTGGACCGTCGGCCCGGTGGCGGCCGGTTGGCTATTGGTGCTGGAATTCATCTTCACCCTGGCCATGGCGCTCAAGTGCTACCCGCTGATGCCTGGCGGTCTCTTGCTGGTCGAGGCGCTGCTGCTGAAGATGACTACGCCCCAGGCGCTCTACCTGGAATTGCAGCACAACTTCCCGGTGATCCTGCTGCTGATGTTCATGGTGGCGGGCATTTACTTCATGAAAGACCTGCTGCTGTTCCTGTTTTCGCGCCTGCTGCTCGGGGTCCGTTCCAAGCCGATGCTGGCGCTGATGTTCTGTTTTCTGTCGGCCTTTCTTTCGGCCTTTCTCGATGCCCTCACCGTGACGGCCGTGATCATCAGCGCCGCAGTGGGCTTCTACTCGGTGTATCACCGGGTGGCCTCGGGCAAAGATCCGCGCCAGGACACCGAGTTCAGCGACGACCAACATTTGCCCAAGCTCAGCCTCGATGATCTCGAACAGTTCCGCGCCTTCCTGCGCAGCCTGCTGATGCACGGTGCTGTCGGGACGGCACTGGGCGGTGTGTGCACCCTGGTCGGCGAGCCGCAGAACCTGTTGATCGGCCACGAGATGGGCTGGAATTTCACCGAGTTCTTTCTGAAAATCGCCCCGGTTTCCCTGCCCGTGCTGACGGCGGGCCTGGTGACCTGCGTATTGCTGGAGAAACTGCGCCTGTTCGGCTACGGCACGTTGCTGCCAGACAACGTGCGCACCGTGCTGGCCCACTACGCAGACGAAGACGATGCCGGCCGCACGGCACGCCAGCGCGCGGCGCTGATCGTGCAAGGCGTGGCCGCGCTGATCCTGATCGCCAGCCTGGCCTTTCACATTGCCGAGGTCGGCCTGATCGGCCTGATGGTGATCGTGTTGATCACTGCATTCACTGGCATCACGGACGAACATCGCCTGGGCAGCGCTTTCAAGGACGCCATGCCGTTCACTTCGCTGCTGGTGGTGTTCTTTGCCGTGGTGGCGGTGATTCACGATCAGCAGTTGTTCACGCCGCTGATCCAGTGGGTGCTGGCACTGCCGGCCGATCAGCAACCAGGCATGCTGTTCATTGCCAACGGCTTGCTGTCAGCCATCAGCGATAACGTGTTCGTGGCGACCATCTACATCACCGAAGTGAAACAGGCGTTCGTGTCCGGCCATATCAGCCGCGAGCATTTCGACACCCTGGCGATTGCCATCAACACCGGCACCAACCTGCCAAGCGTGGCCACACCCAACGGCCAGGCGGCGTTCCTGTTCCTGCTGACCTCGGCGATCGCCCCGCTGATTCGCCTGTCGTATGGGCGCATGGTGTGGATGGCGTTGCCGTATACGGTGGTGATGGGGGTATTGGGGTGGTATGCGGTGAGTTATTGGTTGTAGACATCCATCAAACATTGGATGCAAACCCTGTGGGAGCGAGTGTCGGTACCTATCCTGGAAGGATATACCGCTCGATCGCCTGCGCTGCGCCGTCTTCGGTGTTGGCCCCGGTCACCACATCCGCCTGGCGCTTGACCGCCTCCTCTGCCTGCCCCATGGCAATCGACAGCCCGGCACGATGGAACATCGCCGGGTCATTGCCGCCGTCGCCCATGGCGGCGGTCTGTGCCAGCGGCACGCCGAGAAATTCGGCCAGGGTCGCCAGCGCGTCGCCCTTGTTGGCCTTCATCGCGGTCACATCCAGGTAGACCGGCTGCGAGCGCGACACTTGCGCCTGGCCCTCGACCTTGGGCAGTAATTGCGCCTCCAGTTCGATCAGCCGCTGCGTGTTGTGGCTGGCGGCGACAATTTTATCGATGTGTTGCAGGTACGGCTCGAAACTGTCCACGACCACAGGCGCATACCCCAGGCCATGCTGCTCCTCGGCACCATCGGGCCATTCGGGTCTTTCAGCAACCAGTCACCGCCGCTGAACACCCAGACCTCGATGTCCGGCAGGTCGGCAAACTGAGTCAGCGCGGTCAGCGCCGCCGTGGCCGGCAGGTAATGCGCGACCAGCAGGCTGCCGTCGGGATGAACGATGGTGCCACCATTGAACGCCGCGGTCGGCAAGTCGACGCCCAGGGCTTCGATCTGCTGCAACATGGCTTTGGGTGGACGCCCGGTGGCCAGGCTGAACAACACGCCGGCCTCGCGCAATGAGCGAACGGCTTCAATGGTGCGCTGGCTCAGGCTGTGATCGGGCAGCAACAGCGTGCCGTCCATGTCACTGAGCAGAAAGCGGATGGGTTGCAACGCCGCGTCACTCATCCCAGGCCGTGCCAGACGCGGCCATCGCGGGTCAGCAGGTCCTCGGCGGCGCTCGGCCCGTCTTCACCTGCGGCATAGCCTTGCACGCTCGCGTCCTCTTGCCAGGCGTCGAGGAACGGCTGCACCGCACGCCAACCGTTTTCGATGTTGTCGGCACGCTGGAACAGGGTTTGATCGCCCGTCAGGCAATCGTAGATCAGGGTTTCGTAGCCGGTGGACGGCTGCATTTCGAAGAAATCCTTGTAGGCAAACCCCAGTTCGATGTTGGCCATCTTCAACGCCGGCCCCGGACGCTTCGCCAACAGGTCGAACCACATGCCCTCGTTGGGCTGGATCTGAATCCGCAGGTAGGTGGGTTGCAGCTCATCGACCTCGGTATCGCGGAACTGCGCGTAAGGCGCCGGCTTGAAGCAGATGACAATCTCGGTATCGCGCACGCTCATGCGCTTGCCGGTGCGCAGGTAGAACGGCACGCCCACCCAACGCCAGTTGTCGATCATGACCTTGAGCGCCACGTAGGTTTCGGTGGTGCTGTCGGGAGCTACGTTGTTTTCCTGACGATAGCCGGGCAACGACTTGCCGTCGACTTCGCCTGCGGTGTACTGGCCGCGTACCGAATTGGCCCGCGCCTCCTCCGTGGACCAGGGCCGAATGGCCCCCACCACCTTGGCTTTCTCACCGCGCACCGCATCGGCGCCAAAGGCAGCCGGTGGCTCCATCGCCACCATCGCCAGCAACTGGAACAGGTGATTGGGCACCATGTCCCGCAGAGCGCCGGTGTGCTCGTAAAAACTGCCACGGGTTTCCACACCGACGGTTTCGGCGGCGGTGATCTGCACGTGGTCGATGTAATGATTGTTCCAGAACGCTTCGAACAGACTGTTGGAGAACCGGCTGATCAGGATGTTCTGCACGGTTTCCTTGCCCAGGTAATGATCGATCCGGTAGATCTGGTTTTCCGTCATCACCTTGAGCAGGCAGGCGTTCAGCCCTTGCGCAGTGGGCAGATCGGAACCGAACGGTTTCTCGATCACCACCCGCCTGAAGGCCTCCGGGGTTTCCACCAGCAAACCGGCGGCCCCCAGGCGGCGCACCACTTCGCTGAAGAAACGCGGCGCGGTGGCCAGGTAGAAGACGGCGTTACCGGTGCCGCTGGCGGCGATTTTCGCCGCCAGCGCCTGATACGTGCTGTCGTCCAGGAAATCGCCCTGCACGTAGCTGATACCCTTGGCCAGCTTGGCCCACAGTAGTGGATCAAGGGCCTGATCACCATTACCGACCTTGCTCGCCACTTCGGCCCGGATGAAATCTTCGAGCTTCTGCGCAAAGGCTTCATCGGTAACGGCGTTGTGGTCAACGCCAACGATCCGCAATCCTTCCCCCAGCAAACCGTCACGACTCAGGTTGTACAGCGCCGGCATCAGCAAGCGCTTGACCAGGTCACCGTGGGCACCGAACAGGAACAACGTGGTCGGCGGTGCAGGTTCTGCCTTGGATTTATTGCGGATCAGTCGGGTCATTTTTTCGAAGTCTCCACGTGGCCACCGAAGCCAAAGCGCTGGGCCGAGAGGATCTTGTCACCGAAGGTGCCTTGCCCGCGCGAACGGTAGCGAGCGAACAGCGAGTTGGACAGCACCGGCACCGGCACGGCTTGTTCCATGGCGGCTTCGATGGTCCATTGACCTTCGCCGCTATCGGCCACGGACCCCGAGAAACCGTCGAGTTTCGGATCGGCCGCGAGGGCATCGGCGGTCAGGTCGAGCAGCCACGAGGACACAACGCTGCCACGACGCCAGACTTCGGCGATGTCGGCCACGTTCAGGTCGAAGCGCTGGTCCTCTGGCAGGTGGGTGCTGGACTTGGTCTTGAGGATGTCAAAACCCTCGGCGAAGGCCTGCATCATGCCGTACTCGATGCCGTTGTGGATCATCTTGACGAAGTGCCCGGCACCCGCAGGGCCAGCGTGGATGTAGCCGCGCTCCGCACGGTCGTCATCGGATTGGCGGTCCTTGGTACGAGGGATGTCGCCCATGCCGGGCGCCAGGGCGGCGAACAACGGGTCCAGGCGTCGCACGGTCTCGGCGTCGCCACCGATCATCATGCAATAGCCTCGCTCGAGGCCCCAGACGCCGCCGGAGGTGCCAACGTCGATGTAGTGCAGGCCTTTCTCCGCCAGGGTCTTGCCCCGACGGATGTCGTCCTTATAGAAGGTGTTGCCGCCATCGATGATGGTATCGCCCGGCTCAAGCAAGGTGCTCAAGGTGTCGATGGTGTCTTCGGTCGGTGCGCCGGCTGGCAGCATCACCCAGACAGCGCGAGGTTTGGAAAGTCCCGCCACCAGCGCCGGCAGGTCGGCCGCGCCTTGCGCGCCCTCGGCCACAAGCGTTTCGATGAAGGCAGTATTGCGGTCAAATACAACGGTGGAGTGCCCGTTGAGCATCAGGCGCCGTGCAATATTGCCGCCCATGCGGCCCAGTCCAATAATCCCGAGTTGCATGTGCTGATGCTCCCTACTACAAATAAAAGTGTGTCAATGGTTATAGCCCAACGCGACTAATGGGGGTTAGTCCAGAGCGTCGGCATGAAGTTTCCGGGCATTGTGCCCGATCTCGATGGATAACGTCGGGAAACGTTCCGGAGACACAGCGACAGTGAAAAATAAAAAAGTTCCATTCCCAGGCAAAAGAAATCAAAATCGGCGCCGATAGTAGAACTGCACCCGATGGCGGGGCAGATCTACAGTTGAGACAGCCATTTGCGAGGTGAGCAATGGGCACAGTACAAACAGCACGGCCAGCACAAACCCTTTACGTCACGATCCGCCGCGATGAATTGCGCCAGTTGAAAGACGAACGCGACCAGTTAAAGCAGGAAGTCGAACAATTGCGCCTGCTGACGCAAGGTCTCCAGGCTCACTCGAAGCCGGTTACCCTGCGCGCCCCTCACGCCTGACCCTCCCCGCCTCGGAAACAGCCCCTGAGCTGTTTCCGAAATGCCATTACGATTCGCTCACGAAACTTTCACAACCGCTTGTTGATACTTCGGCTCTTTACTGGCCGCGGCATCCGCGCGGCTACCGTTCGTCGGAGATTTTCAGTCCCGACGGTGGCATGTGATTCTGCCTGGAGCGCACGATGGTTTTTTTCAAACGCAGCGAGTCGACTGCGACAGGGTTCGATTGGGCCGGATTTCTCTGGCTGTTCGTGTTCTTCTGGTATTTCTCCGGCATTACCCAACTGCTGATTCAACTGACCGGCACCTCCGGCTTCACGGGTTTTCGCCAAGCCTTCGTGATGAGCGCCGTCTGGCTGGCGCCCATGCTGCTGTTCCCGAAACAGACCCGCGTCATGGCGGCCGTGATTGGTCTGGTGCTGTGGGCCTGCTCCATGGCGAGCCTCGGGTATTTCTTCATTTACCAGCAGGAATTCTCCCAAAGCGTCATCTTCATCATGTTCGAGTCGAACGTGTCTGAAGCGGGCGAGTACATGACCCAGTATTTTGCCTGGTGGATGGTGCCAGCGTTTCTTGCCCATACGCTGTTTGCCTACTTCCTGTGGACCCGCTTGCGCCCGGTGTACCTGCCACGTGGCCGTGCACTGATCGCAGCCACCGCCATCGTCGTGGCCGTCGTCGGCTATCCGCTCGTCAAGCAGACTCTGCGCGCCGGCAGCTTCGCCGAAGGTTTCGAGAAATTCGAGACTCGCATCGAACCCGCCGTGCCATGGCAGATGGCCGTGGCTTATCACCGCTATCTCGATACCCTGGCAGGCATGCAGGACATGTTGAGCAGCGCCAACAAGGTCGCACCACTGCGCAACTTCAAGGACGCGATGGCCAATCAGCCGGCGACGCTGGTGCTGGTGATCGGCGAATCCACCAACCGCCAGCGCATGAGCCTTTACGGCTACCCGCGCGAGACCACGCCGGAACTGGACAAACTCAAGGATCAACTGGCGGTATTCGATAACGTCATTACTCCCCGCCCCTACACCATCGAGGCATTGCAGCAGGTGTTGACCTTCGCCGACGAGGAAAACCCCGAGGCGTACCTGTCGACACCGTCGCTGGTCAACATGATGAAACAGGCGGGTTACAAAACCTTCTGGATCACCAACCAGCAGACCATGACCAAGCGCAACACCATGCTCACCACCTTCTCCGAACAGGCCGACGAGCAGGTGTACCTGAACAACAACCGCAACCAGAACGCCGCCCAGTACGATGGCGACGTGATCGAACCGTTCAACAAGGCCCTGGCTGACGCAGCACCACGCAAGTTGATCGTCGTGCATCTGCTGGGTACGCACATGAGTTATCAGTATCGCTACCCGTCGAGCTTCGACAAGTTCCAGGACCGCAACGGCGTACCGTCGGGCGTGCGTGATGACCAACTGCCAACCTACAACAGCTACGACAACGCGGTGCTGTACAACGACTTCGTGGTCTCGAGCTTGATCAAGGACTATGCCAAGACCGACCCGAATGGCTTTCTGCTGTACCTCTCCGACCACGGCGAAGACGTGTTTGACTCGGCAGGTCACAACACCCTGGGCCGTAACGAAAACAAACCGACAGCGCCGATGTACACCATCCCGTTCATGGCCTGGGCCTCGCCGAAATGGCGTGAAACCCATGACTGGAACTTCACGGGTGACCTGGACCGCCCCTACAGCAGTTCGCACCTGATCCATACCTGGGCCGACCTGGCGGGCTTGAGCTTCGATGAGCTGGACCGCAGCAAGAGCCTGGTCAGTGCCCAGTTCAAGGCGCGCCCGCTGTTGATCGGCGATCCCTATGCGCGTGAGCAGAAGGCCCTGATCGACTTCAGCCTGATCAAGCCCAAGAAGCCGGGACCGGCGGATGTGGTGGCCAAGTAATCCTGTCAGGGGCCGATTCCGGCCCCTTTTTCATGGGCGCCGGTCATCGGTGTGCCAAGCCGCGAATCAAACCCAGCCAACCCACGAAGTCAAAGTGCCGGATGATCAGACGGCGCAGGTGACCGAGCGGTATAAACAGTGATCCTGTAGGAGCGAGCTTGTCTCCTACAGATACAGGTTCAGATCGGATTTAATTCAGTGGCTTGGTCCAAAACAGCATCCGGCCGTGCGCCGGGTCGAACATGCCCGCAGAGAAACCGAACTTGGCGTAGGACGACTGGGCAACCGCATTGCCTTCCAACACTTCCAGAGTGATCTTGCAGCAGCCACGCTGGCGGGCGATGTCCTCGACCTTTTGCAGCATTTTCTGGCTCAGACCCAAGCCGCGGAATTGCTTCATCACCACGACGTCATGCACGTTGACCAACGAGCGACAGGCAAACGTCGAAAACCCCTCGAAGCAATTGACCAGCCCTGCCGGCTCGCCACCGACAAAGGCCAGTACAGTGAATGCATACGGCCGTTTGGCCAGTTCCTCCGGCAGGTGCTCCAGCACTTCGGTGGGCAGCGAGTGCCCGCCACCCATCGGGTCTTCGGCGTAATGATTCAACACCACGCGCAACGCCTCGGCATGCACAGGGTTGGTGTAACTGGCTTGCAGCACAAGAATTTCAGCGGATTCCATTTCCACCCTCAAAGACACGTTTAACAGCGAGCGCTGACCCTATCGCGGGCGCACAGAGTGACGCAATGGAAATAATGACTTCAATTGTGGGAGCGAGCCTGCTCGCGATGAAACACAAAGAGCGCCTCGGGCTGTCAGCCCCCCCTGATTATCGTTCAAGACCATCGCGAGCAGGCTCGCACAGACAAGCAGAGGGCATAACCCCCGACCTTCAATGCCCCCAGATCAACGCTTCGGTCCAGCCCAGTTCGGCAAAATCCGCTGCCCGCAGACCCGACTCGCCGGCGCAGAAGAATTCGTCCAGTTGTGGCGGTGCAACCGAGGTGCCGCTGAGCATGGCGTGCACCTGACCGCGATGATGGATCTGGTGCTCGAACAGGTGCGACAACAGGCGCAGGCGGCTGTCGTGTTGCGGGGTGTCGCGGGCGATGGTCACGATCTTGCCCAGGTCGGCGTCGCGCAGTTGCTCGCAGTAGGCTATCAGCCGGCGATCCACCTGGATCTGTTCGCGCTTGAGATCTGCGGCGTCAGTGAAGGGCTCGTCGGCACTGAAAAATACGTGACAGTCCGGGTGCGGCTCATCGGCTCGCAACTCTCGCTCCAGTGCGTCCACATAAAACCAGTCGCAGGTCAGGATGTGATTGAGGGTCGCTCGCAGACTGGGGAAGAAACTGACCCGCGGCGCTGCCAGCTCCTCGGCGCTCAACCGCTGCCACGCCTTGGCCAGTCGATGATTGGCCCACGCATTCTGGTAGGCCATGGTGAGCAAATGATGGGACAAGGGCTGATTCACGTTCGCGCTCCCAGGGTCAAGCCTCGGCAAAACGTTGCAACTGCATTTCCTGGAGGCGGCTAAGCGTACGGCGGAACGCAAACTCCAGATAGCCCTCGGTGTAGAGCATTTCCATGGGCACTTGTGCTTCGAGGTACAACGGTACTTTGCGGTCGTAGCATTCATCCACCAGTGCGATGAAACGACGGACGCCGTCGTCATGCACCGACAACTGCGGCAGCTCGCGGTCGCCCGCCACCACCCGTTCGGCCCCGTCTTCAGTGCCTCGGGCGATGCGCCCTTCGCGTTTTTTTGCGCTGAGGTTGGGCACGTCACTCAACAGAATAGCCCTGAAGGTATCGCACAGGCCCATGAAATCCATGGCCGCCAGGGGTTGCTCGCAAAGGTCGGCGTAGCGCGTCCAGAGCACGCTATCGCTGGCCCTCACGACGTTCAATGAACGGTAGCCGACCTTGATCGGCTCGGGGCGGACCGACTGGCCGGCGGTCAGGGTCTTGAACACCTCGGCCAAAGCACTCGGCTGACCCGGCTGGGCCACCCAATAGCGCTGCAGGCCGGCGCCGGGATGCAGGCGATGATCTTCACCGCCGTCCACCGCGATCACCTGCATGTGCTGCTTGATCGCCTCGATGGCGGGCGTGAAGCGCTCCCGGTTGAAACCATCGGCGTACAACCCATCCGGCGGCTGATTGGAGGTGCAGACCACCACCACGCCGTGGTCGAACATCACCTGGAACAGGCGCCCGAGGATGATCGCGTCGCCAATGTCATTGACGAACAGCTCATCGAAGCACAGTACGCGCACCTCTTCGCTCAATTCTCGGGCCAGGGCCTTCAGCGGGTCGGCGGTGCCGGTCAGTTGAAACGAACGCTGATGCACCCAACCCATGAAGTGATGGAAATGCTGGCGTCGGGCCGGAACCTGCAGGCTCTGATAAAACTGGTCCATCAGCCAGGTCTTGCCTCGCCCGACCGGCCCCCAGAGGTAAACGCCCGACACTGGCCTGTGATCGCCTGCATGCAGCGCTTCGTAGCACTTTTGCAGCGCCCACACGGCATGTTCCTGGGCCTCGTCCTGGACGAAGCCCTTCTGTTCAACCGCCTGTTGCCAGGCACTCAACGGAGAGTTCACATTCATGCGCGGCAGTATGCCATCGCCCGGCCGTGACTACAGGGAAATATCCAGCCGCGTGATCTTGCCCTGCTCGTCCCCGGATAACGCTTGTCAGGAGCCCTCTGGCGCTTTTCACCGCTTATAAAATTCGACTTGACTCGATACATGAGTAGCATCATCTTAAATACATGTCTTGAAACATCTATGTTGCGTCTCGTCTCAGGAGTCTTCCCATGCATTACAAAGTGTTCGGCCGAAAAACCGGCTTGCGGGTCTCGGAACTGGCGCTGGGTGCCGGCAATTTTGGAACCGGTTGGGGGCATGGCGCCGAGCGCGACGAAGCCACCCGCATTTTTGACGGTTATCTGGAAGCCGGCGGCAACTTCATCGACACCGCCAACGGCTATCAGGGAGGCCAGTCGGAAACCATGCTCGGCGAACTCATTGCCCCTGAGCGCGACCGGCTGGTCATCGCCACCAAGTACACACTGGGGACTACACCGGCAGCGGGCATTTCCCACACAGGCAACAACCGCAAGAACATGGTTCGCGCCGTGGAAGAAAGCCTGAAACGACTGAAGACCGATCACCTTGATCTGTTCTGGGCGCACATGAGCGATGGCGTGACACCGATGGAAGAGATCCTTCGCGGTTTTGACGATCTGGTGCGCGCCGGCAAGATTCATTACGCCGGGCTGTCGAACTTTCCGGCCTGGCGGATCGCCCGTGCCGACGTGCTGGCCGAGGTGCGTGGCTTTGCACCGATTGCCGCGATTCAGGTGGAATACAGCCTGGTAGAGCGCACCGCCGAACGGGAAATGCTGCCGATGGCCGAGGCCCTGGGGCTGGCCGCCACGCTGTGGTCGCCGCTGGGTGGCGGTTTCCTCACGGGCAAGTACCGCAGCAACGATGGCGACAACCGCGCCAGCAAACTCGGCATGCTTGTGCATGCCGAAAAAAGCGCTCGCGAGACGGCCCTTCTCGATGCCTTGCTTGCCGTGGCCGCTGAAGCTGACGCCAGCCCGACCCACGTGGCCATTGCCTGGTTGCTGGAAAAGGCCCGGCGCTCGACGACGGCGCTGATTCCGATTCTGGGGTCGCGCTCCCGTGAGCAACTGGACGGGACGCTGGGGGCGTTGAGCCTGAAACTGAGCGCGCAGCAGGTGGCGCGGCTGGAGGCGGTCAGTGCAGTGGACGCCGGCGTGCCCCATGGCACCATCATTGGGTCGGCACCACGGTATTCAGGGGTTGAGACGCTGGATCTACCGGTTATTCCGGTGGCTTGATCCGCCAGTTGAATTGATCGTTCCCACGTCGTGGGAACGATCAGGCATAAGAGGGTTACAGGTCCACCTTGTGTCTGGCGGCATACAGGCACAGCATTTCCATCGCCAATGTCGCTGCCGCCAGTGAGGTAATGTCCGCACTGTCGTAGGCTGGCGCCACCTCTACCAAATCCATGCCCACCAGATTGATCCCGCGTAACCCGCCAAGGATCTCCAGCGCCTGCACCGTGCTCAGGCCGCCGCACACCGGCGTGCCGGTGCCAGGGGCGAACGCGGGGTCGAGGCAGTCGATGTCGAAGGTCAGGTACACCGGGTGATCGCCGACGCGCGCACGAACGGACTCGACAATCGCGTCCACCCCACGGCGATGCACCTGCCGCGCGTCCAGCACCTGGAAACCCCGATGATCGTCATTGGTGGTGCGCAATCCGATCTGCACCGAGCGGGACGGATCCACCAGCCCTTCGCGCGCGGCATGCCAGAACATGGTGCCATGATCGACGCGCTTGCCCTCCTCGTCCGGCCAGGTGTCGCTGTGGGCGTCGAAATGGATCAGTGACAGTGGCCCGTGTTTGCGAGCGTGGGCCTTGAGCAGCGGATAGCTGATGAAGTGATCACCGCCAAAGGTCAGCATCGCGCAACCGGCCTGCAAGATGTGCTCGGCGTGGGCTTCGATAGCCTCCGGTGTCGAGTGCGGCGAACCGTAGTCGAAGTCGCAATCGCCGTAGTCGATCACCGCCAGATGGTCGAACGGATCGAATGCCCACGGCCAGTGCCGTTCCCAGGCAATCCCGGTGGACGCCGCGCGAATGCCCCGTGGTCCGAAACGGGCGCCGGGGCGGTTGCTGGTAGCGGTGTCGAACGGCACGCCGCTGACCGCCACGTCAACCCCGCGCAGGTCGCGGCTGTAGCGACGACGCATGAAACTGGTGATGCCGGCGTAGGTGCTTTCCGCGGCCGTGCCGTAAAGACTGTCACGGGTCATGGCCTGGTCGTTGAGTACTGGGACGTCCATCGGGTGCTCCTTCTGATAATTACTGACGGCTACGGAAAGCGGTCCACAGGCGAGTGCGCTGGCGCAGGTCCTTGAGGCTCATGCTTCGGTCGGCGTACAAGCGTTCGCGCACCTCGGCCAGCGGATAGATGTCCGGGTCGTTGCGCACCGCTTCATCCACCAGCGGGGTCGCTGCCCCGTTGGCCGTGGCGAAAAACAGCGTGTTGGTCAGCGCAGCCACCGACTCGGGGCGCAACATGAACTCGATAAAGGCACGGGCCGCTTCGGGGTGTGGCGCGTCCTTGGGGATCGCCAGGTTGTCCTGCCACACCAACGTGCCTTCCCGGGGAATGCGATAAGCCACCTCAAAGGGCTTATGGGCCTTGCGCGCCTGGTCTGCCGCCATACTCGCATCGCCGTTGTAGGTCAGTGCCACGCAGACGCTGCCGTTGGCCAGGTCGCTGATCTGTCGGCCACTGGCGACATACAGCACATTCGGCTGCAACTGACGCAGCAGCACATCGACGGCTGACAGATCAGCCTTGTCGGTGCTGTAGGGATCTTTACCGAGGTAGTGCAGCGCCAGGCCGATCACTTCCTGGGGCGAATCGATGATCGCCACGCCACAGTCTTTCAGCTTGCTGGCGTACTCGGGCTTGAACAGTAGATCGAGGCTGTTGAGCGGCACGTCGGGCAAACGTTGTTTCACCGCTTCGACATTCATGCCAAGCCCCAGAGTGCCCCAGGTGTACGGCACGGCATAACGGTTGCCGGGATCAACCACCGCGAGTTTTTCCAACAAGTCGGGATCGAGGTTGGCGTAGCCCTTGAGCTCTTCGTGAGCAATCGGCTTCAACGCGCCCGCCGCCAGGCCTCGCGCCAGCACGCTGGACGACGGCACCACCACGTCATAACCGCTGCCGCCGGTGAGTAGCTTGGTTTCCAGCACTTCCGACGAATCGAAGGTGTCGTAGCGCACCTGGATCCCGGTTTCTTTCTCGAACCGCTCCAAGGTTTCGGGGGCGACGTAATCAGCCCAGCTGTAAAGGTTGACCGTTTTACCCTCGGACGGCGCCTGCGCGTGCGCCGACACGGCCACGGCAAGGAACAGCGCGGGGGCACACCGCTTGAATGAAGGAGCCATGACGCACACCTGAGCAGAGGAAGTGGTTGCAGCATGAGGCGCCTGTTACATTGAAAAAATACCAAGTCAGTTACCCTGACATTATTGCGGAGTAATGTTTGATGCTCGGCCAACTTCATGATGTGGATCTGCAACTGCTGCGCCTGTTCGTCAGCGTGGTCGAATGTGGCGGTTTCAGTGCAGCCCAAGGCGAACTGGGCCTGAGCCAATCGAGCATCAGCCAGCAGATGGCGCGCCTGGAAACCCGTCTCGGCTACCGCTTATGCAGTCGCGGCAAGGGCGGATTCCGGATGACGCCCAAGGGCGAGCAATTGCTGCTGGCCACCCGCGAGCTGTTTCAGTCCATCGAAGTGTTCAGGCATCAGTCCAACGGCGTCGCCGGACGCCTGCTCGGTGAAGTGCGCCTGGGCTTGTCCGAAGCTCTGGACCAGGTTGTGCTGCAACAAGTCGCCGACGCGATCCGGCGCTTTCGCGAGCGCGACGAATCGGTGCGCATCGAACTGATCAGCGCCATGCCGGGAGAAATGGAGCGCCTGCTGTTGCAGCAACGGCTGGACTTGGCTATCGGCTATTTCTCTCAGGTGCAGAGCGCGTTCGACTACCGCGAACTCTTTGTCGAAACCCAGCACCTTTATTGCGCTGCGGGCCACCCGCTGTTCACCGGCGATACCCCGGACGACCTGGTCCTGCAGGCCAGCGACCGCGTCGATCACCCCTACCGCTTCCTGCGCAGCCAGGAGCCGTTTCAGGGCCAACGTTGTTCGGCGCGCTCGGAACAGGTCGAAGGCACCCTCGCCTTCATACTGTCCGGCAAACATGTCGGCTACCTGCCCAGCCACTTTGCCCGCAATTGGGAGGACAAGGGATTGCTGCGCGCGGTGCGCCGCAATGATTTGAGTTTCGACGTGACGTTCCACCTGGCCCGCCACCGCGCGCAGGTGCCGGGGGACGCGCAGAATGCGTTCGAGGAGGATTTGTTGGCGGCGTTTGCCTGAAGGAGGATCATTCGTTGCCCTTGCTGCCGGCTGCTGGCATCCTGCGCCTCCCTTTTCCGACCCGGCCGCCTTTCGGCACGCAAACCATCATGATCGCCTCTGAAAAAGCTACCGCCCCGCGCCACAGCGACTTGCTCTACGGCCTCGATGACCGTCCGCACCTGACCGCCACAGTCTTCGCCGCCCTGCAACACGTGCTGGCCAGTTTTGTCGGGATCATCACCCCGACCCTGATCATGGGCAGCGCCCTGGGCCTGCAAAGCGAAATTCCCTACCTGATCAGCATGGCGCTGTTCGTGTCCGGGTTGGGCACGTTTGTCCAGGCGCGGCGCATCGGGCCAATCGGTTCGGGTCTGTTGTGCCTGCAAGGCACCAGCTTCTCGTTCATCAGCGTCATCCTCAGCGCCGGCTTCATGGTCAAGGCTCGGGGCGGCGGCACCGATGAGATTCTGTCGACCATTTTCGGCGTGTGCTTTTTCGCTGCGTTCATCGAAGTGGTGTTGAGCCAGTTCATCGGCAAGCTGCGCATGTTGATCACGCCGGTGGTGACCGGGACCATCATCACCCTGATGGGGCTGTCGCTGATCAAGGTCGCCATGACCGACATTGCCGGCGGCTTTGGTGCGACGGACCTGGGCGCCGCCAGTCATCTGGGCCTGGCAGCCCTGGTATTGGGAACCATCGTGGTGCTCAACCGGGTGGATGTGCCATTCCTGCGCCTGGGCGCCATCGTCATCGCCCTTACCCTCGGCTACTTCGTCGCCTGGCTCATGGGCAGCGTGGATTTCGGCAACATGCCGCAAGTGCCCCTGATGAGCGTGCCCGTGCCGTTCAAGTACGGTTTCAATTTCGACTGGGTGGCCTTTGTGCCGGTGGCGGTGATTTTCCTCGTGTCGCCTCTGGAAGCTGCTGGCGACCTGACCGCCAACTCGATGATCTCGCGCCAGCCGGTCAAGGGCCCGGTGTACATCCGCAGAATCAAGTCAGGCTTGTTGGCAGACGGTCTCAACTCGGCCATGGCGGCCGTGTTCAACAGCATGCCGATGGTCACGTTTGCTCAGAACAACGGCGTGATCCAGCTGACCGGCGTCGCCAGTCGCTACGTGGCGCTGTTCATCGCCGGTCTGCTGGTCCTGCTGGGTCTATTCCCGATGATCGGCGCAGTGCTGCAACTGATGCCCAAGCCCGTGCTCGGTGGCGCCGAACTGGTGATGTTCGGCACCGTGGCGGTGGCGGGCGTGAAGATCCTGGCCGAAGCCGGCCTGCATCGGCGCAACATGTTGATCGTGGCGACTTCCATCGGCATGGGCCTGGGTGTGGCGGCGGTGCCGGAGGTGCTGCGCGAACTGCCCAAGGCGCTGCATAACATCTTCGAATCGCCGATCACCGTCGGTGCGTTGTGCGCTATCGTGCTCAATATCTTCCTGCCCGAAGAGTTCATCGAGCTGGAAGAGGACGATTTCGACCCGGAAGCCTCGATTCTCCAGGTCATGGAAAACCCGGCCGCCAAGGATGAACCCGCGCTCGCTGAGGTTGTCGCACCTTTGAACCGATAGGCAAGCTCAAGGCCGAGCCCCTGCGGTTCGGCCTTTTCATTTAGAGAGCATGCCATGCGCCGTGTCCACGCCCTTGTCCTTTGCCTCCTGCTGCTCACCCTGAGCGCCTGTGCCCTGTTGCCCAACCGCGACCCGCTGAACATTAACGTGGTGGGCTTCGAACCGTTGACCAGCCAGGACATGGAAGTGCGTTTCGCGGTGAAGATACGCGTGCAGAACCCCAACGACACCGCCATCGACTACAACGGCGTGGCCCTGGACCTGTCGGTCAATGGTCAGCCGCTGGCGTCCGGGGTCAGTGATCAATCCGGGTCGATTGCACGCTATTCCGAGACATTGCTGAGCGTGCCGGTCAGCGTCTCGGCGCTCTCGGTCCTGCGCCAGACCCTGGGCCTGAGCCAGACGCAAACCCTGGACAACCTGCCTTACGTCCTGCGCGGCAAGCTGGCGGGCGGCCTGTTTGGCACCATGCGGTTCAGCGACAGTGGCAAGTTGAGTTTGCCGGGGGCGGCTGCAGGCACCTGGTAACCTGTCATGCAGAGCCGCTCCCACAGGGGATGTGTGCAACAGCAATCAATGGATAAATTTCACCCCGGGCTTGGCCCGCTCATCCACCGTCAACTCGAATACATCCGGCCGCGCATAGTGACCCACCACGTCGTAGTCATAGCGCGCACGGACCAGTTCGTCGGTGTCAATCTCGGCGGACAGTAATCCACGTTCGCCACGCAGTGGCCCGGCCAGGACGTCGCCCATGGGGCCGACGATCACACTGCCGCCGGCAATCAACGGGCGGTCTGCCGGCCAGTTGGCGATGTCCATGCCCAGCGCTTGCGGCGAGTCCTGGACCTGGCAGGCACTGACCACAAAACAACGGCCTTCATGGGCGATATGGCGCATGCTCACCTGCCACATCTCGCGCTCATCCACGGTCGGCGCGCACCACACCTCTACGCCTTTGGCGTACATGGCTGTGCGCAGCAGCGGCATCATGTTTTCCCAGCACACTACCGCGCCGAGGCGCCCGACCTGGGTGTCGATCACCGGCAAGGTCGAGCCATCGCCTTTGCCCCAGATCAGCCGCTCGGTGCCGGTGGGCATCAATTTACGATGCTTGGCAACCAGGCCCGCCTGCGGGTCGAAATACAGCGCGGTGCAATACAGGGTGCTGCCGTCCCGTTCGATCACGCCGATCACCAGGTTCGCCCCGGTACGAGCCGCCAGGCCTGCCAGCGCCTCGGTTTCCGCGCCGGGGACGTCGATGGCGTTGGCGAAGTAACGGGCGAAGGCTTCACGCCCTTCCGGCAGTCGATAACCCAGTTGCGTGCCGAAGCCCTCGCCTTTGGGGTAGCCCCCCAGCAGCGCTTCCGGCATCACCACCAGCGCCGCGCCGGCCTCCACGATGGCGTTTTCGTACGAAAGAATCTGTTCCAGGGTTTCAGCCTTGCCACCGGGCAGAGCGCCGATTTGCAGTGCAGCAACGATAGACTTGGGCATCACGCCTCTCCATTCACATCAGGTGTTGCTCATTCTCCGGCCGCGCGTGATCATGAATAAAGACCGTTTCACTGCTGAATGATATGAACCAGATGAATATCGCCAATCTTGATCTCAATCTGCTCAAAGTGTTCGAAGCGCTGCATGAAGAGTCCAGCGCCAGCCGCGCGGCGTTGCGCCTGGGGGTGACGCAATCGGCGGTCAGCGCGGCCCTGCGCCGGCTGCGCGAAGTCTACGGTGATCAATTGTTCGTTCGCACCGGTCGCGGCCTGGCGCCCACGCTCAAGGCCAACCAACTCAAGCCCGTGCTGAGCGAAGCGCTGAACAAATGCCGTCAGAGCCTGGCAATGGTCGACCCAGCGGCGCATCACTACGATGGCCGTTCGGTGACGGTTGGTCTGTCGGATGATTTCGAAATTGCCTACGGCAGGCGCCTGATCGAGGATATAGCCCGCCGCGCACCGAAGCTGCGCTTGATCTTCCGCCAGACTCACAGCCAGATCGTTGCCCAGGCGTTGATGGAGCGCAGTATTGACCTGGCGATCACTGCCGGCGGGTTTGCGGAGCGTCTGCTCAGTCGCCAGGTCTTGGGTGAAGGGGACTATCAGTGCCTGGTCGACCCAGTCAGCCTGGCACAAGGGCAGCGCCGCCTGAGCCTTGAAGAGTTCGTCGCCCGCGAGCACATTCTGGTGTCCTCGGGCGGTTTCATCGGGATCACCGACGAGGGCCTGGCTGCAGTGGGCTTGAGTCGGCGGGTCTGCGCCTCGACCACGCATTTCGCCGCGCTGCCGCACCTGCTCAAAGGAAGCCAGGCAGTGGCCACCATTCCGGCCCATGCCGCACAAAGCATCGCGACGCTCACCGGCCTGGCGGTGCTGCCCTGCCCCCTGGCATTGCCGCGCTACCCGGTCGAACTGGGCTGGCGTACCAGCACGCAACTGGACCCGGTGGTATTGAAAGTGCGCGAGGCGATTGTCGCCTGCTTCGCCTGAGTTTCAGTGTTACTTGTTGGCCGCCATCAAGCGATTGACTTCACTGCGTACCATGTTGGCAAATTCCGGAGGTGACATGCCGTCCAGTTCAGCGCGGACCCACTCGGCCCACTTGCCCTTGCGCTTGGCCCGCTCGCCGAACAGGCGCCCCGCTTCGCCCTTGGCTTTGCCGAGATTGCTCTGCCACAGTTCGAACAGTCGGGATTTCTCGTCCTCGATTTCCGCGCGCTCGGCGAGGGTTTTGTTGGCTAGATTGAAGCTCATGGGGAGTTACCTGTTGCGTAAATGGCTTCATATTACACTGTAGGAAGAAATACCCCGTGCTGGATTTTTGCCGAGTTGAGCCTACACGCAAAATCGCTGCAACTTTTCCCCTCGCGGCAGACTCCATTGTTCACTGCCCATTAACCCTCCAGGAGTAACCCAATGGCCCGTAAATCCGTCGCCCAAGCCGCCGAAGACCAAATCAAGGATCAGGCCTTCAGCGAGCTGCAAGCCTTGATCGAAGAATCGGAAAAACTGCTCAAGAGCAGCGCTTCGCTGGTCGGTGAAGAAGCAGACACCCTGCGCGGGCAAATCGCCCAGAAACTGCAGCAGGCACGCGACTCGGTGACCAGCGTGCGGGACCGTACGCTGCCAGCCGTTGAAGCGACAGAAACCTACATTGGCGGGCATCCCTGGCAGACCGTGGCGATCTCGGCGGGGTTTGGCCTGGTAGTGGGTCTACTGTTGGGCCGTAAATAACAACTGCCCACGCCCTTCCGTAGGAGCGAGCATGCTCGCGATGGTGGCCCAGTCACCGCGGGCATTCAGACAGCCCACGTTATCGTTAACGACCATCGCGAGCATGCTCGCTCCTACAGGGGACCGTTGCAGGTTACAGTCCTGCCAACTCCCGCAACCCGGCCAGCGTCTGCGCGTCCAGCGCGATGCCGTTGGCCATCGATTTCGCCCGCTGGTTGTGCCGGCGATCCCCTGGCAAACGTTTGAGCCCCACGCCGTGCATCTGGCGCACCAGTTCCTGGCTGCGTTCGGCGAAACTCTGCCCCGCCGCCTTGCTGGGGTCGATGACGATCAACAGTTGCCCGGTCCAGGGCGTCTTCGCTCCCGGATGGTTCGACCAATCGAACTCGAAGGAAAAATTGCCTCCGGTCAAGGCCGCCGCCAACAGCTCCACCATCATCGATAACGCCGACCCCTTATGCCCGCCAAACGGCAACAGCGCGCCGCCTTCGAGGATCGCCTTGGGGTCTTGGGTCGGCTGGCCCAGGCCGTCCACCCCCATGCCCGGTGGCAGGCGTTCACCCTGGCGTGCGGCAATTTGCACATCGCCGTGGGCAATGGCACTGGTCGCCAGGTCAAACACAATCGGGTCGCCACCGGTCCGTGGCGCAGCGAAGGCAATCGGGTTAGTGCCAAACAGCGGCCGGTCGGCGCCATGGGGCACGACGCAGGTCATGCTGTTGACCACGCTCAACGCTACCAGCCCTTCATACGCGAACGGTTCGACATCCGGCCACAACGCCGCGAAATGGTGCGAGTTACGAATCGCCAGCACCGCTATACCCGCACTGCGGGCCTTCTCCACCAGCAAGGGCCGCGCGGCCGCCAGGGCGGGCTGGGCAAAGCCGCCGCCAGCATCGACCCGCACGAACCCGGACGCCACGTCCTCGACCACAGGCTCGGCCTGGCCATTGACCCAGCCGCTCTTGAGCGTCGACACATACCCGGGGATCCGGAACACACCATGACTGTGCGCGCCGTCGCGCTCGGCGCCGGCACAGTTTTCAGCCAGCACCCGGGCGACGTCGGACGAGGTGCCATGGCGCAGGAAAATCTTCTCAAGCAGTCCCGTCAGCTCGTCGAGGGTCAGGTTTTGAGAGACCGCAGTAGACACTTGTTCGTGGGGCGCAGACATCTGAAGCTCCAGACTAATTATTGGAGGGAACAACAGCGTTGATCGAGTTGCAGATTAATCACGGCAGACCGCCAGCCTGTCAACCTCTGCTCGTAACCTGTGCGCATGACAGACCACGGACGATGCGTTAACTATCTACCGCCAGCGCAATGCCGACGGCTTCTAGTCTCGAACCTCACCCCAACGGCGCACACGGGTGCGCCCTGTACGAGACTCGACAATGTCCACACCTTCCACGCCATTGTTCTTCCCCCAGGCCCTGCAATCTCCCGGCCAATGGGCTGACCTGGGCAAGGCCCACGGTTTGACGCGCAAGGATCTCCAGTGGCTTGCCCATGTGAAAATGGCCAGCCAAACACTGCGCAGCCAACAAACTCCGTCCATGCTCGCCGAGCGCATCCTGATCAGCACCGGTACGCTGTCGGTTCCCTTGGCCGGCTGCTTCGTCCTGAGCCCGACGCCGGATGACAAGGGCGACATTCTCTATACCCCCTACGGTGGCATGCGAAAGTTCGCCGGTCGCGCGCAACTGTCTGCCCACCTCAAGAAACAACTCGACAGTGCCGGCGAGGACGATGAACTGCTGGCGGTCATGTCCCTGGCCGCGCGCAAGGTCCTGGCGGCAGCCAGCGACATTTCGCTGGGCTTCGAGACCATCGACGGCGAGGTGTTCGCCGATCAACGCGCCCTCATCGAAAGCAGCCAGCGCAGCAACGAGCAGGCGATGTTCGATGAGCTGCAACAACTGCCAAGCCTGACTACGATGCTCGCTACGCTGCTCGACGAGCGCGTGAAACAGGTGTTCCCAGGCCTGGACCAGCGCCGCACCGTGGTCAATTTCTACGCCGAGGCCACCCCCAAACATGCGCCCAACCGTCGCTGGATCAGCGCCCAGTCCTTGAGCGAGGCGTTGCTTTCCTACTGCCGCCACCGGGGCTGGCCGATCGGGCAGCGTCCGCAGTTCCATCACCCATCGAGAAAGCCCCTGGATGCTGATCAGCAAAAGTGGGAAACCCTGGTCACCCAGACAGCCGAGACCCTGACCCGTCAACTGTGCGACCAACTGCAACGGTTCTGGAACGGTGTAAGCGTCGACGGCTCTACCCGTCGTGCCTTTTTCAGCCGGGCCATCCGCGAAAAGGCCCGTGCTCAACTGCTGCTCCAACGCGAGGCGCAGGTCATCACTGCGCAACAGAGCCGCGACTTGCAGCCCCTCATCGAGGAAAACCTCGGTACGGCTTCTGCGCTCACCGTTGAAACCGTTCGCCTGTGGGAATACCAGGCCAACTATGTCGAACTCGCCGGCTCCCTGATGATCAGTCAGGACAGCGCCAACGCGTTCCTCTACACCCCGTCCCAAGGGTTGCTGGTGCTCAAGGACTACAAGCACCTGAAACAGACCCTGAAGGAAAAATCCATCACGGCCGGCCACGATGACGAGCTGTATGACTTGATGAGTCTGGAGGAACGTGCGCGCTTCATCGGTTTCGACCAGGCGCAGGTCTCGGGCGCCCTTGTGACCGGTTCGGTATTCACCTGCCTCTTCGAAGCGATCATCGACAAGCAACTGGAAAACCTGGAATACGCCTTCCAGGTGTTCCGTCACAGCGATGGCGCGGTGAACATCCTGGCCTTTTTCGACAAGGCACTGGACATCCGCGCCATGCTCGGCGAACACCTGCTGACGCTCGACGCCAAGGGACGCTGGAGCACGCGCCCGGTCCTGTCGGGTCAGCAACCGTCCATGGTACTGGCGGACACAGCGGCAGGCCACGCCAAAACCTATCGGGACGTCGAATTGCCAGTGCGTTCGGAGTTCGCCGAGCAGCCGGTGTCAACGCAGGCCCAACAACGGGCGTATCTGCAAGGCATGAAGGAGCGGCTGGCGCACACCCTGTCCGTCGGTTTGCGAGGCGAGGCTGCACTTCGCGAGCTCAGTGCCAGCCTGCGTAATCTTGACTGGTATCTGGTGGAGACGGTGTTCAACCCTGACCGGCCAGACCGTAAAAGCCGACCCGCCATCCTCGGTTTTTATCCGGATGTGTTTTCGCTGGTGCTTCAATGTTCCGGCGAATACACGCTGTTACCCCTGGCTCAGTGTGCATTGTTGACCGAGCGTGGCGGCCTGGATGTCGAGCACTCGGGTCGCGCCATCCTGTGGACGCCCGCCGCAGGCCTGGAAGTGTTCGAGTCGGTGGGCATCGCCCGCCAACAACTGAATCGGCGACTGCTGGATCCTGATCAGCGCCTGATCCTGCTGGAAAACCTGACGCCCGACCAACGCCTGCTGCATCGACGCTATTCCCTGCATTCGCTGCAACTGATCAAGGGCAATATTCTGCAGCACCTGATGCAATCGGCCATCGACCTTTTTCTGGCGCGCTGCGAGCACCTGCGTTCATTGAAACTGGACACGGCCAAACAGAACAAGGCCTTTTACGCGCTGACCCAAACGCTCATCGAGACCAACCTGCATCGAGCGAAGTGGATCGCCAACGCCATCGGCCACCAGCAGTCCCAGCCGGCGTGGTTGGGCCTGGCCCCGGTCGAAGAGCAACGGTTGCACATCGAGCTGCTGGAGCAATACCGCCACAGCGTGGCCGACGACAAGGATTACCTGCATCAGGTGCAAACGCTTGAGGACTACGTTCGCCAGACCCTCACGGCATTGCTGGCAGCGCGTTTCCCCGGACAAACGCTGAACCCGGACGAGATCGATATCGCACCCAACCTGGCACTGGCCGGGCCGGCGCAAACCCTGACTGAATACGCCCTCAACCATGTCAACATCGCCCAGGGCACAGGGTTCAGGGTCACCTCCCAGGCCGGGCGTACACTGCCCGAGGGTCTGACGACGGCTGCAGTCACACAATTGCTGCTATCGCTGAAGATTCCCGGCGATTATGCGAAAAACATCACTGAAACGCTTTCGGGCGCTCAATCGTCAATCCGTCAGTTGCGCTTCGCTAAACAATTGCCGTGGCAACTGCTGCACCACGCCCACACCCAGATGCTGCAGCAACACCTCAGTTCCAGCGCCTTCGACCTGATCAGCCAGGTACTGGACATGCCTGACGCCATCGCACGGGCGGCAGTGGCGGGCGCCCATGCAATCGTGCGCCCCCTGGAGCTGATTAAAACTGCCGGCGCCGCAGCGGTTCAGAGCCTGGGCCTGTACCTCATCGGTCCGGGCGCGGGCAAAAGCGGGCCACAGGTGCTGTATGCGCCGTATTTTTCCGGCCCGTTGTTCAGCGAGTTTGCCAATGAAGCGGCGGTAGTCGCCGCGATCAACACGCCCGGCGCGCTGCAGGACCTGGTGCTTCGTCGGCTGCCCGATGCGCAACAGGCATCGTTGCGCAACCTGCTGGCAACCAGCGTGAATGAAACGAGCGAAATCACCCTGGGCAGCACTCCGATCGTGGGCAATGTGCTGAAGCATTGGTTCCATGACAACACCCGGCTGCTCGCGCACCTGCTGGCCAGCCAGTCCCAGCCCGCAGGCCAGTCGGACTGGGACGCCGCCAAGGACCTGTTCAGCTCCGGCATCCACCTGATCGCCGGCTTCCTGCCGGGCAAGCTGGCCTACATGCGATTTTTGTGGAGCGCCTACAAAGACTTCAAGGACTCCGCCGAAGCCCTGCAAAATCGACATTGGCGGCGCGCCCTCAGGTCATTTATCGCCGGTGGCGCGCAGATGGTCACGCTGGGAAAACTGTCGCTGGACGCGCCACCGCTTCCTGAGCAGCCGTCCCCCAGCAACGCGCCCGACGCCACCCCCATCGTCGATCCGCAATGGCCACAGGTCCGACCCACCGCGCCAGCGCGCACCTCGCTGCAGCCTTTCGAGGTCACGGATGTGGCTTTGACGGACCTGAAAAAGAACGACGCCGATGGCACCTATCTTCAGTCCACGACGAAGAACCACTACGCCGCCATCGCCGGCAAAGTCTATCGCGTCGTCAAACCCGGGGCGGTCTGGCAAATCCACCATGAGCAGGGGAACGGACCGTTTCTGGCGCGCACGCCGAGCCAGCAACTGGTGATCGACCTGGACGGGCACAGCGTGCACCCCGGCAAGGCCTTGTCGACGCTGCACAATCGCTACGCCAACGACTATCTGACGCGTCGGGTGTTGAACGTCGAAGCGAGGGGAATGGACGAGATCCGCACCCTGCACCCGGAAAAGGCCCGGATGATCGTTCAGGCCATCGACATGGCACGCTTTTACGCCTTCAACAGCATGCATAACCTGGTGCAGCTGCGCAAACTGGCCCCAGGCACACGACTGGAGACCTTCCTCAAAGGCTTTGTCGATGTTCCCGAAGTTGATCTCATGCTGGTCGAGAAGATCAAAGACGCCATCCTTCCTATCTGCAATGCCTTGGTGGACCCCGGCGAGGACCTGCTCAATAGCGAGCGTTTCGTGGTCGGCTCCACCCGCCAGGTGAGCAACGACCTGATCGCCTTCGTGCTCGACAATGACACGCGCAAATACGTGCACTTCACCGAACGATTTTTCGAGCAGGGACTCGACTGGTACAAGTCATGCCTAAGCGAGCCATTCGACGTCAATGCGCATAGCCAGGCGGCCACGCTGATTCACGAGTTTGGCCATATTTACTCCAAGGCATTGGACATCGCGACGCTGGAAGCGCGACGGCCGTTCAGCGACCTCATTGCTCCCATCACCGGTTATGGCGCTGCGATGAAGCAGTCGCAACAGGACTTTCAGCGAACGGCGCTTTCCCTTGCGACCCCGCGAGAGGAACTGTTTGCGCTCTGGAACGGCGCCCTGGGTGGCTGGATTAACCTGGACGCAGTACCGGGGCGCAAGCATGTCGGTCAGGAAGTCCTGAAACTGACGAACAGCGAGACCATGGCTGATGCTCGCAGCGTGTTTTTGAATCGAGTGGACGCAACCTCGCGAATCGACGTCATTTTGCGCAATGCCGACTCGCTTGCGTACCTGATCTGTGAAATGGGCCGCCAACTTGATTCGCCCACCTGACAGCCTGATTAAACGACCCGTTCAACAGCCCGTGCAGGGGCTGTCGGCCGGTGCCTGACTTTTTTACACGCAGCTTATGGATACGGTCTGAAAAGACCGAATCCATGGGCCTGCCGTGAAAATAAACAGCCGTTTGATGGGTAAATGCCATGATGGCTGTTCTCGCCGACTTCCTCTCAAGGTTAGAATGCGGGAAATCAGGATGAGTCAATGACCGACAGCCCTATCTCCCAAGCCGAATACGACGCCATCACCGACGCTGCCGCGCACTGGTGCATGCGTTTGCACGCCTCGGACTGCACCGAAGAGGAACGGCAGGCATTCGCGCAATGGCGCGACGCCCATCCGCTGCATGCATTTGAGTACGAGGCGATGCTGGAGATCTGGGTGGTGGCCGAAGACTTGCCGCGCATGGACACGCCCCTGCCCGCTGCCGCCCCCGTCATTGCTAGGGCCCAACGTCAACCGCCCGCCTCCTGGCGCTCGCTGGCCGTGGCCGCCGCCGTCTGTGCCCTGGCACTGCCCCTGGCCGCGTACACCGGTTGGAACCTGGGTTGGCTGCCCAATTCCTACGAACATTTCGAAGCGGGCAATGCCACCCGCCAGGTCACCCTGGGCGACGGCAGCCAAGTCGAGCTGAACCTTGGCACCGAGCTGACGTACAGCAATTACAAGGATCAGCGCCGTGTCACGCTCAAGAAAGGCGAAGCGTTTTTCAGTGTCAGCCATGACGCCACTCACCCGTTCATCGTCAAGGCGGCAGAAGGCAGGATCCGTGTCACCGGGACCCAATTCAACGTGTGGATGTATCAAGACCAGGTATGAGTGAACCTGATCGAAGGCTCGGTACTGGTCAGCAGCAACGCTGACCTGCCAGGTGACGGCCTGCGCCTGGAGCCCTCGATGCAGGCGCGTTATAAACAAGGCGACTTCACGCCGCAGATCAGCCAGACCTACGCCAATGACAACTCACTGGCCTGGCGCCACGGCAAACTGGTGCTCGATGACCTGGCGCTGAGCGAAGCCCTGCCCCTGATCAACCGTTATCTGAGCAAGCCGTTGATGCTGGCCGACAGCAGCACCGGCACGATCCGCCTCGGCGGTATCTACAACATCAGGGAACTCAACGGTCTGGCAGCCACGTTGCCCAAGGTATTACCGGTCTACCTGACCCGCAACAAAGACGGCAACCCGGTCCTCAATTCCATCCCCCAACAACCCCCAAGAAGCTGAAAAGGCCGCCACATTTCGGTGTTGCGGCCTTCCTCGTGTCACGCTTTCCCTTACTGTTTTGCCACGTTGTCATCCTGCTCGCGGATCGTCTGCGCTTGATACTGCGGGTCGGCGGTAATCTGCTGTTCGGTGAATGGCAGTACGCTCAGTTGCTTCTTCGAAAATGCCAGGGTCTGATCGTTGGCGAATGTTGATGTCGGGTCGCTGGACAGCGAGAATGCCAGCAGCCCCTTGGCTTGCGGGCCGTTGTCGTCGAAGGTGACGATCTGCAGGTAGCTGGTGCCACTGACCACCTCACGTTTACCGTCGCTACGTGGCACGCTCTGGATGGCGTTGTACACGCCCAGTGCGCCCGGACCACCGTGAATCGGCGTCTGCTGGCCGCCACTGCTGACCACCTGGATATCGCCCCAGCGGCTGTCAGCATCAAGGCCCGAGGCCTTGACCTGCTGCGCCGACGTCAACATCGCCTCGCGCAGCGCATTCGCCACTTCAGGTCGATCCAAGGCCAATCCACGCGGAGTGTTTTGTGGATCCGTTGCATCGAACGCCACCCGCCAGACGTCGGGCACCTCCTGCAACGCGGCCATCAGGTTCTGGAAATGCACGAAGCCCAGGCCGCTGTCCAGGTTGGCGTGGCGGTCCCACGTCTTGAGGCTGCTGCACAACGCCTCCAACGTCGGTGCATCGCTGCCCAGCTCCCGCTCACAGAACCGTAACAGATCGGGCATGACCTGCCCGGCTTGATACACCTGGTCATCCATCACCATGTGTTGCAGGTCTACAGGCCCTATCGGGCCACCCTTTTGCAGCGCGGCCAGACGGGCCAGCGCGAAGCGTGAACGCAAGCCCAGTGGCTGGCCGTCCTGGCTGATCAACGGCGAGAAACCGGTGAGCGGTTGCGCCGGGTTGGCCATCCACGCCGAATCGTTGGAATGCTGGACGAAATCCTTGCGCAGCAGTTGTGGCATCTGCTCAGCGGCGTAAATGCCCTTTTGCGCGGCGGCGGGGTCGATGTCCCAGGCGCAGGCGCTGTTGGAACCATCGAGCACAATTATCTGCAAGCCGATCCGTGGATCGCTGCACTGCGCCAATTTGGCCGCATTGACGTTCGGCACCACCGACAAGTTCATGTACAACGTCTGCCCCTGGTCGTCCGCCGCCAGGGTGTTGACCCACGGGATGCCCTGTATCTTGCGCACCGAGTCCTGCAATTGCGGGAGGCTGGTCGCCCGATTCATCGCATACCACTGCTGCAACACGCGATCGTTGTCCAGATTGGCGTCACGCAGGCTGTAGGCGAATTGATCGTTCCAATCGAGCTTTCCAGGCCATTGCACGATCGGGCCGAACTGCGAGCTGTACACCACGCGCGAAACCGCGCGGATCTGCCCGTCCGGCTGCCTGGCCTGCACCGTGACGGTCTGCTGTTGCATTGGCACGGATTGGCCATCGAGCAGGTAACGGGTCGGATCCTTGGGATCCAGTTGCAGGCGATACAAGGTGAAATGCTTGGACGAATCCACGGTGTGGGTCCAGGCCAGGTGCTGATTGAAGCCGATATTGATCATCGGCAGGCCAGGCAACGCGGCGCCCATCACGTCCAGTTTGCCGGGAATGGTCAGGTGCATCTGATAGAAGCGCATGCCACCGACCCACGGGAAATGCGGGTTGGCCAACAACATGCCGCGCCCGTTGAACGAGCGCTCACTGCCCACGGCCACCGCGTTGCTGCCACGGTCGAGCGCGAAACGCTGGATACGTCGATCGGCGAGGTGGAACGACGCCGACGCGCCCGCATTGCGGGCGACGGTCTTGGGTGGCATGGCGCCGGCCAGCGCTTCGGCAAACTGCCCGATACCGCCTTCGACCAACAGGCGACGGGTCAGTTTGACGAGGTCCTGGACGCTGATATCCCGCACCCATTCGCCTTGGCATTGTTGCGGCAGCCCTCGCGCGCGACGCTCTTTCAGCGAACGGTTGTAGCCGGCCACATAACCTTGCATCAGGTCGCGGACTTCGCCGGGTTGCGACTGCCAAAAAGCATCGACCGCCTGCGATGTGTTCAGCCAGTTGAAAAACACGTCGCTCACCTGGTTTTCGCGTTCCTCGACCGTGAACTGCTGCGCACCGAAATAGCGTGAACGTTCGCCATTCACCGTGACGACTTCATTGGCCAGCAGGCACAGATTGTCCTGGGCGTAGGCATAACCGATGCCGTAGCCGAGACCGCGTTCGTTGTCCGCGCGAATGTGCGGCACACCAAAACTGGTGCGACGGATGTCGGCCGTTGCCGGGTCCGGCTGGGTGCGCGCGTTTGCCTCGAGGCTCAAGACCACCATCACGGCGGCGAGACTCAATCGGGTGAATGGGCTGGTAATGATCACACGCGCTCCTGATCGAAAAACGAAGGTCGAGCCTGGCGTGCCAACACGCAAAAGGCCTGACTACAGGAACGAAATCGACAGGAAAAATTTACAGCGCCGCAGGTCGATTTTGCAGGACTTCACGGGTTTGCGACGCAGCGCCAACAAAATTTCTACATCGGGTTCTTCATGATTCGAGTGGCTCGTTCGTCCTAATTGATAAGAGCACCCAAACATTCATTCCGGTCCAGGCTCTGAATAGGAGTTTTCGCATGTACAACTCGCAACTGCCAACGGACGGTGGTACCGCGCCCCTGCACACAACCCTGGGGCCACGCCTGTTCGACCCGCGCACGGAAAAAAACGGCAATGAGCGTATTCGCGTGGTGCTCAAGAGCTTTGGGCTGCGCACCAGTCTGATACGCCTGAAGGTGATTGACGCCTTGCTCAACGCAGCCGATCACGATCACACCCTGGGGGTTCGAGGTGTGCACAGCACGCTGGTAGACCTGGACATTCCCCTGTCTTTCCTCAGCGTGCGTGAAGTGTTGAAGCGCCTGTGCAGCGAAGGTGTCATTGTGCTCAACGAGGACAAAAGCTACAGCCTTCACCCAACGGCTGCCGCCATCCTGCACGGCGAGTAATCACGGCGAGGACGTCGCTCAGAGTTTGACCTTGCGACGCATCACGCCGTTGATGACGACCACGATCACCGCCACGCCAATGGCGATGTACTGGAACAGCTTTTCGCTGATGATGCCGGCATTCTGCAAGTACGACAGGCCAAACATGATCGCCAGGACCACCAGGGCGATCAGGAGTGAATACTTCAAACGTTGCGACTGGGTCATTACCTTTCCTCAAAACAAGACATGCAGCGGATACGCCGCTGCAAGCGGGCGTTCATGTTACAGCCTATGAGGACAGGGCCGCATCGCAAAATTTCTGCATGCTTCCTGTAGGAGCGTGCTCGCCCCTACAGGTCGGTTTACGCTTTGGCGGACATGTTTTTATCGGTAGGTGTCGAGCCGTTGCCTTTGCCGTAGGAGGCCAGGTTCTGCAGAACGTAGATGGCCTTCTTGTATTCGGGGATCAAGTAGTTGGCGTACTTGTTGCCCTTCATATTGTTGTTCTGGATGCTGTCCAGTTGGGTGGCAAAATATTCAAGGGCGTTAAAGCTGGCTTCCGGATCTTTCGGAATGCCGAAGCGATCGAACTTGTCACCCGCGTTGCTCAGGGTCACCGCCGTCACATCGGTGATCAGGCCGTTATCTTTCAGGAAGGTCGTCAGGTTGCCCAGCGACTTGGCTGTCACGTTTTCGGGATCAAAACCCTTGATCTGCTTGTGAAGTTTCAACTTGTCCATCTTCGCTGTATCCAGCGCGTTTGGATTGTTGCCCACCAACGCCAGCATCTGCTTGACCTTGACGCTCTGGGACACAGGTTTGGTGGTGGTGCCGGTGTCCTGAACAAGCAGGCCCGCCTTGGAACTCCATGCGCCGGTATAGCCGATAGTCATGACCAGGATCCTTGAGCGACGATCATAAAAAGTCCTTGTTTAAACAAGTTGGGTGCACGGAGTATCCGGGCCCAGGAAGCGCTACACAAATTACATTTCAAGTTTTTACAATTTTCGTACATTTCAGATACAAAGCGCCAGACCTCCTGATTTAATGGCCTATAACACTTTTGGATAATTGGACTAAACCAAAGTTTTTTCATTTCCTGACACATTCGTTTGATGTGTATCAAGCCAGACACCTTCCCTCGCAGCATCACTTCGATACAATTTCTCCCGGTGTCATCTGACAAAAAGCTCAGAATGTTGGCCCCGCCACCCGAGACGAGATCCTCCATGCGAACCCCATTGCGCCTGCTCGCCCTGAGCGCCCTGTTTATCTCTTCATTCGCCCAGGCGGCCGAACTGATTCCCATCGAGGTTCACCGCGACGCCAATTGTGGCTGCTGTAAAAAATGGATCAGCCACCTGCAAGACAACGGCTTCAAGGTCGAAGACCACGTCGAAAGCGACATGAGCAGTTTCAAGCGACAACACGGCGTCCCCCCTCGCCTGGCGTCCTGCCACACCGGGTTGATCAACGGCAAATTCGTCGAAGGGCATGTCCCCGCCGATCAAGTGCTGGCCTTGAGCAAGCGAGACGACTTGCTGGGTGTCGCCGCTCCCGGCATGCCCATGGGCTCGCCCGGCATGGAAATGGACGGGATGAGCGACGCCTATCAGGTGATCGGCCTGAAAAAAGACGGTTCTGACGTGGTTGTGGCGGATTACCCTGCCCGTTGATGTCCGGTGCCTACCTCGGGCTGTTTTTCGCCGCTTTCGGCGCGGCGACTCTATTGCCGTTGCAGTCCGAGGCGGTGCTGGTGGGGTTGTTGCTGAGCGAGCGTTATTGGCTTTGGACGTTGCTGGCCGTGGCGACCCTGGGAAACGTTCTGGGCTCGCTGCTCAACTGGTGGCTGGGACGCGGCGTCGAACGCTTTCGCGACCGCCGCTGGTTTCCGGTCAGCCCGGCGCATCTGGAAAAAGCCCGCACCCAATATCAGCGTTACGGTCACTGGTCACTGCTGCTGAGCTGGGTGCCGATCATCGGTGATCCGCTGACGCTTGTCGCCGGGGTGATGCGTGAACCGATCGGCCGTTTTCTGTTGATCGTGACCCTTGCCAAAGGCGCGCGCTACACCGTGCTGGCCCTCGCAACGATGGGCTGGATGAGTTGAACCATCGCTCGCCGCCATTGCCTGTGTTTAATGTCGCCCTAATCAGGCCGAGCCAGCATCGGCCGATTTCTTCTGGAGTGTTCCCATGCCCCTCGCCCTCTCCCGCTGGCTGCCCGGCCTGCTGCTGACTGCCGCCCTGCCCACCTTCGCCGCCGAAGGTCCGGCCTACGGGCCCGAGCTGCAAGGTTTCCAATACCCTTATACGGTCAAGCATTTTGCCTTTGAGTCCCAAGGCAAATCCCTGCAGATGGGCTACATGGATGTCGCCGCCAATGGCAAGGCCAATGGCCAGAGCGTCGTGCTCATGCACGGCAAGAACTTCTGCGGCGCCACGTGGGAGACCTCGATCAAGGCCCTGAGCGACGCCGGTTACCGCGTGATCGCACCGGACCAGATCGGTTTTTGCACCTCCAGCAAACCGGACCACTACCAGTACAGCTTCCAGCAACTGGCGGCCAACACCCAGCAACTGCTCAAGGCCCTGGGCATCCAGAAAGCCAGCCTGCTGGGGCATTCCACCGGCGGTATGCTCGCCACCCGCTATGCCCTGCAATACCCTGATCAGGTGGAACAACTGGCGCTGGTCAACCCCATTGGCCTGGAAGACTGGAAAGCCCTTGGTGTGCCTTACCGGACCGTGGATCAATGGTATGAGCGCGAGCTGAAGCTCACCGCCGAAGGCATTCGCAACTACGAACGCAAGACTTACTACGACGGTCGCTGGAAACCCGAATTCGATCGCTGGGTCGACATGCTCGCCGGCCTGAATAAAGGCCCGGGACACCAGCAAGTGGCCTGGAACTCGGCGCTGATCTACGACATGATCTTCACCCAGCCGGTGTACTACGAGCTCAAGGACCTGAAGATGCCGACGCTGCTGTTGATCGGCACGTCCGACACCACGGCCATCGGCAGCGACATCGCCTCGCCCGAGGTCAAGGGTAAACTCGGCCACTACGACGTACTTGGCAAGCAAGTGGCGAAGCTGATCCCGCAGTCCACGCTGGTGGAGTTCCCCGGCATGGGCCATGCGCCACAGATGGAAGAGCCCGCTAAATTTCACGAGGCCCTGCTGGCCTGGCTGGACAAAACCCACCCTGTTCGTTGATGAGGTAAAGCTGATGGCTATGCAGATTGCAGTGCTCGATGACTGGCAGGACGTGGCGAGCGGCGTTGTGGATTGGTCGGTGCTGGAGCCGATTGGCCAGGTCAGTTTCCTCCATGATTACCCCGCCGACACCGACACATTGGCCCAGCGCCTGGCTGACTTTGCAGTGATCTGTGTGATGCGCGAGCGCACCCGATTCGACGAGGCGTTGCTGCGCCGTCTGCCGAAACTCAAGCTGCTGGTGACTGGCGGCATGCGCAATGCCGCCCTCGACCTGCAAGCTGCAGCCGCCTTGGGCATCCAAGTCAGCGGCACGGACAGCTACAAACACGCCGCGCCGGAACTGACGTGGGCGCTGATCATGGCCGCCACCCGCAATCTGGTGCAGGAAGCCAACGCCCTGCGCGCCGGGAAATGGCAACAAGGCCTGGGCGGTGACCTGCACGGCAAGACCCTGGCGATTCTCGGCCTTGGCAGCATCGGTCAACGGGTCGCACAGTTCGGCCAGGTGTTCGGCATGCGGGTGATCGCCTGGAGCGAAAACCTCACCGCCGAACGCGCGGCGCAGGTGGGCGTGACCTACGTCAGCCAGCAGGAATTGTTCGAACAGGCTGACATCCTGTCCGTGCATCTGGTGCTCAGCGACCGCAGCCGTGGGTTGGTCGATGCCCAGGCGCTGGGCTGGATGAAGCCGACGGCGCTGCTGGTCAACACCGCACGCGGACCGATTGTCGACGAAGCAGCACTGATCAAGGCCTTGCAGAAAAAACGCCTGGCCGGCGCGGCGCTGGATGTGTTCGAGCAGGAGCCCTTGCCCGAGCATCACCCGTTTCGCACGCTGGACAATGTGTTGGCCACCCCCCATGTCGGTTATGTCAGCCAGCAGAACTATCAGCAGTTCTTTTCGCAGATGATCGAAGACATCCAGGCGTGGTCGGCGGGGACGCCTATCCGCCTCCTGGCCTGACACCGCGTCGGCTTCATCGCGAGCAAGCTCGCACACAGCTAATCCGCCCCCCTCTGTAGGAGCGAGCATGCTCGCGATGGAGGCCCAGACAACGCGGGGCATCAGGCAGCCCTCATCATCGTTGACGACCATCGCGGGCAAGCCCGCTCCCACAATGGGCCGGGCAAGCCGCAGGATGTGCAGTCGACACAAAACCCTGTAGGAGCGAGCTTGCTCGCGATGGAGGCAAGAACACCGCGCAGGCGGGCCATCGAATAAAATCTCCCTGTGCGGTGTTCATGGTTCAGAACCCTGATCCGCTGCGGAGACTCCCTGCATGAACGTCCGTCTAGCCGTTTTCACCACCCAGTTGCTGCTCGCCGTCGCCTTGTGCAGCACCCTCGCCCTGGCCAACGGCGATGACAATGAGCCGGCAAAGCCCAATTGCCCCAAAGGCCAGGTCTGGGACAGCAAGTCACAGCGGTGCGTGCTGCAAACCAGCCGCCTCGTTCCGGACGCCGACCGTACCGACTACGCTTATCGCCTGGCCAAGGACGGCCGTTATGGGGAAGCCCTGGCATTGCTCGATACACTTGAAAACCCGAACACCGCCAAGGCCCTGAACTATCGCGGCTATGCCACTCGAAAACTGGGACGCACCGACGAAGGCATCAAATATTACCTACAATCGGTAAAGCTCGATCCACAGTACGCGCAAGTGCGTGAATACCTCGGTGAAGCGTATGTGATCAAGGGGCGGTTGGACCTTGCGCAGCAGCAGTTGCAGCTCATCCAGTCGATCTGCGGCAACACCTGCGAAGAATACCGGGACCTGGCCGAAACCATTCAGGGCGCATCAAAGACTTGAAACAACGGAGGTCGCTATCGCCAGCGATCAGGCAATACGAGCAGAGTTGGGCCAGCACCTGGCGCGTTTATGGCGCTACGGCCTGCTGTTGTCTCGCCAGCGGCATGTCGCCGAGGACCTGGTGCAGGCGACCTGCGTGCGGGCGCTCGAACGTGCCGGGCAGTTTGTTCCGGGTACCCGCATGGATCACTGGCTGATGACCATCCTGCATTCGATCTGGCTCAACGAAGTGCGCTCGCGCCGGGTGCGCCAGGGGCTCGGCCAGGTGGACGTCGATCACGTCCCGGCGTTCGATGGCGAGCACGCCGCCCTGACCCACGTGCTCGCCTCGCAGGTGATCCGGCGCGTCGATGCACTGCCCGAAGCCCAGCGCGAAACCGTGTTTCTGGCCTATGTAGAGGGCTTGTCCTACCGCGAAGTGGCGCAGGTGCTGGATGTCCCCATTGGCACAGTCATGAGCCGCCTGGCCGCCGCCCGGGCAAAACTGGCCGAGTACCCGCCCTTGCAGGCGGTACCGAACCCTTCCACCGGAGAACGTCGATGAACGAACGTGCACGACCATCGGACGAGCAACTGGTGGCGTACCTCGATGATGAGCTCGACACCGACCAGCGCAACCGCGTCGAGGCGGCCATCGCTGAAGACTCGACACTCAACCTGCGCCTGCAATGGCTGGACCGCAGCAGCCTGCCGTTCTGCCAGGCCTATGACGAACTGGCGACTCAGGCGCCGGTGGATCGCCTGCAGGCGATGCTCGACACCTTGCCGGCCCCCGCCCGGCCGCCGGTGAGCAGGCGCTGGTTTCTGGCAGCCGCGGCCAGCCTGGTGCTCGGCGGCGTCCTTGCAGACCGCCTGTACCTGGGTTGGCGCGCCACTCAGGTCAAACACAACTGGCGGGGTCTGGTCGCCGATTACATGTCGATGTATGTGCCGCAGACCCTGGAACACCTGCCCGTCGATGACCTCTCCCATGGTGCGCAACTGCGCACGATCGATGCACGCCTTGGCGTGAACCTGTCGCCCGCGCAACTGGCCCTGCCCAGGGCGCAGCTCAGGCGTGCGCAGATCCTGGAATACGACGGCGTGCCCATCGCCCAGATTACCTACCTGGATCCGGCCCACGGAGCCCTGGCGTTATGCGTCACGCTGTCCAACACCGGCAGTCGCCACTTTGCCCACGAGCGCCGGCATGGCATGAACGTGGTGTATTGGGCGGACATGGAGCACGCCTGGATGCTGATCGGGCGTAACCCGGCACCGGAACTCGAAGAGATGGCCAAACTGTTGAAGAGCCGACTCAATGCGTGAGCGCCGGCCTCGGCGGCAACGGGCCTGCGCCGGCTTTCAGCCGGTGTTGCCATCGTCACTGAACTTGCGCAGGTCCAGGGCCCTGGGGAACTCGCCCGCCCCGTCTTCCATCAGGACCGTGTAACTGACCCGGTCGCCGACGAGGAAATAGTCCTCACCCTGCGCGGTAATGTTGTGCCCGATGCGTACAGCCATCCTGGGGTAGCCGTCCCTGGACATGACGATGGCGAACTGCGTCGACAGGTCATCTACCCTGACATGCCGGATCGCACTGATCGTGCCTTCGGCGTGTCGTTTTATTATCAGTGCTCCCATTTCCACCCTCCTGCCGTACGCAGCTGTGCAAGCCCGACGGCGAAGGGTCATGAAACGCCTAAAAGGTCCTTGTGGCTACTGTCAGGTTTGACAGGTCAGGGAACAATCAGACAGGCGCCGGCAACCACAGGCGGAACCGTGCGCCACCTAACGGCGACGCTTCGACCGTCAGGGTGCCACCCTGCACTTCCAGTGCCCGACGGCTGATCGCAAGCCCAAGTCCAAAGCCGCCCGTCGCCCGGTCACGACTGCGGTCCAGGCGATAGAACGGTTCGAAGATGCGCTCGCGATCATCGTCCGGAATGCCGATGCCGTCATCGTCGACCCAGATTTCACAGCCTTTGGGACACACCTGCACGCCGACCTTGATGTGCTTCTCGCAATAACGCATGGCATTGCGCAGCAGGTTCTGAATCGCCCGGGCGGTCAGGCGCGGGTCGAGAAGGAAGCGTTCGAGCTGCCCGTGCAGCATCACGTCGATGACGATTTGTGGCGATTCCAGCTCCTCGTCGATGCTGCCCAGAATACTGTCGATGAACTCGTCCAGCGCCACCTCGACCCGTTCCAGCAGGCGCACAGGGTTTTGCAGCCGGCTGTAGGACAGCAATTCCAGCACCAGCTCATCCAGCTCGCGGATGTGGGCAATCAAGCCTTGCAAGCGCTCGCGACTGGCGGCTGGCAAGTCGTCGGACAGTGCCAGCGCCAGGCCGAAATCCAGGCGCGTCAAAGGCGTGCGCAATTCGTGGGACACCGCGTTCAACAAATCGCGCTGCTGATTGAGCAAGCTCTCGATGTCGCCGGCCATGGTGTCGAAGACATTGGCCAGACTGCCGATGTTGGACCTGGCGGCGATCTGCGTGCGCTCGCTCAAGTGGCCTTTGCCGAAGCGCTCCGCCGTTGCCTTGAGGCGTTCAAGGTCATGCCAGTGCGCGCGCAACCACACCAGCAGGCACGCGAGCATGGTCGCGCCGATCAGGACGTTGATGCTCCAGTACAACAGGCTGACGTCCATCGGATCCGGCGGCACGACCATTTGCACCACGCGGTGCGCATTGAGCGGCGCCACCGCCAGCGTGCGCCACCCCCAGTCGCCGACCCGCACCACGTTTTCGCCACGCTGCAAACGCTTCTGCTCGGCCTGGGTCAGGCTGTCGTCGTCGATGGAACTGAGGACGATGTGCAGCGGTTCGAACTGCTTGTCCATCTCGGCCGCCAGCGCCGGCCATTCGGACTCGGGCACGCTCTTGAACTGCCTGACCATCAGCGATTGCAGGCCACGGGAGTAATCGAGGTTGTAGGTGAGAAAGCGTTCCTGGAACACCTTGACCACCACGTCCGGCACCAGGTAAATCGCGGCGCTATAGGACACGATTGTCACCAGGTACAAGCGGAAGAGGATTCTGAACATCGTGTCAGCATTCCCACTCGGAACGGCTGAACAGGTAACCCTTGCCCCACACCGTCTTGATCTTGCGCGCCTCGCCGGCGTGGTCGTCGAACTTTCGCCGCAGCTTGGAGATCGCCACGTCCACCGAGCGGTCGGTGCCGTTGAATTCGATGCCGCGCAGGCGTTGCAGAATCTGGTCACGGCTGAGCACTTCGCCGGCATGACGCGCCAGCACCACCAGCAGGTTGTATTCGCCGCTGGACAATTCCACCAGATGCCCGCGCCAGCTCACGGTGCGTTCGGACAGGTCGATGCACAGGTTGCCCATGAGGATGCGGTCGTTGGCGGTCTGCGGTTCACTGAGACTGCTGCGGCGCAGCAAGGTGCGCACGCGGGCCAGCAACACGCGGGGCTCGCAGGGTTTGGTGACGTAGTCATCGGCGCCCATTTCCAGGCCCAGCACCTGGTCGTGACTGTCGTCGCGAGCGGTGAGCATCAGGATCGGCAGCGTCGCCGAATCGGCGCGCAGCAAGCGGCAGACCTGCAAGCCGTCGAGCCCCGGCAGCATCAGGTCGAGGATCACCAGGTCCGGCGGATCGACGCGCGCCCGCTCGCGCACGTGGTCGCCGCGGCTGATGACGCTGACGCAGTAGCCGTTGCGTTCCAGGTAGCTGGCAATCAGTTCGGAGAGCGCGCTGTCGTCTTCGACCAGGAGAATGTTGGGCATGGGGTGTTTCCAAAGGGGTGCGGGGGTGCCGGGTAAATCGCTATCGCGGGCAAGCCCGCTCCCACAGGTTCGGTGGTGTTCATGTGATTTGTGAACAACACAAAACTCTGTAGGAGCGGGCTTGCCCGCGATGGGGCCAGCCCAGGCACAATCAATTCCAAGCCGTAAAGGATATACGCCCTCACTCGTCCCTGACTAAAACCCTTACACAATTTCACACAGCACCTACAAAGCTTCACCGCTACCCTCGCCAGCTCCCCGTAGGATGCGGGGCTCATTATTGGGGTATTTACATGTCCAAGAACCTGCTTGCCAGGCTGAGCCTGCTGGCCCTGGCGTTGACGCTCAGTGCGTGCGACCGGGCCTCGACCGCCGAGGCAGAGGCGCCACTGGCCAGCGTGCGTATCGAAACCCTCGAAGCCCGGCCACTGTCGATCACCAGCGAACTGAGTGGGCGAATTGCCGCGCCACGCATCGCCGAAGTCCGCGCCCGGGTGGCCGGCGTGGTGTTGCAGCGCGTGTTCCGCGAAGGCAGCGATGTGAAGAAGGGCGACGTGCTGTTTCGCATCGACCCGGCGCCGTTCAAGGCCGATCTGGACAGCGCCGAAGCCGAGCTGCGCAAGGCCGAGGCCAACGCCTTCCAGGCGCGCCTGCAAGAGCAACGCTACGCCCAGTTGATCGAAGATAAGGCCATCAGCGGCCAGGAGTACGACAACGCCCGCGCGGCCGCACGACAAACCGCTGCCGAAGTCGCCGCCAACAAGGCAGCGGTTGAGCGGGCCAAACTCAACCTTGGCTACGCCACCGTCACCGCACCGATTTCCGGGCGCATCGGCCGGGCGCTGGTCACCGAAGGCGCACTGGTGGGGCAGAACGAAACCACGCCACTGGCCCTGATCCAGCAACTGAACCCCATCCATGCCGACCTCACTCAATCGACCCGCGAACTCAACGACCTGCGCCGGGCCTTTCGCTCCGGGCAACTGAAGGAAGTCGGCCAGGGCGAAGCCCGGGCCACGCTGATCCAGGATGACGGCAGTGCGTACCCATTGCCCGGCAAGTTGCTGTTCACCGACATCACCGTCGACCCCGGCACTGGCCAGATCATCCTGCGCAGCGAATTCCCCAACCCGGACCTCGACCTGCTGCCAGGCAGTTTCGTTCGCGTGCGCCTGGAGCAAGCCGTCAACCAGCAGGGCATCAGCGTGCCGCAACGGGCCATCCAGCGTGACAGCGCCGGGATCGCCCAGGTGTTGCTGCTCGATGCCGAGCAGCGGGTTGGCCAGCAACCGATCGAACTCGGCGCTGTGCAGAACGATCGCTGGATCGTCACCGCCGGCCTCAAGCCGGGCGACCGTATCGTCGTCGAAGGGCTGCAACACGCCAAGCCTGGCGACAAGGTGCAGATCGACGACTCCCCTCTTCCACTTGCCCAGGTCACTGGCCAGTAAGCAGGACGCTTTTGTATGCCGCAGTTCTTTATCGATCGCCCGGTGTTCGCCTGGGTGGTTGCCCTGTTCATCCTGCTGGCCGGCGCCCTGGCCATTCCGCAATTGCCCGTGGCGCAGTACCCCGATGTCGCACCGCCACAGGTCGAAATCTACGCCGTGTACCCGGGTGCCTCCGCGCAGACCGTGGACGAAAGCGTGGTCAGCCTGATCGAGGAAGAACTCAACGGTGCTGACCACCTGCTGTATTTCGAGTCCCAGAGCAGCCTCGGCAGCGCCACGATCAAGGCGACCTTCCAGCCCGGCACCAACCCGGAGCTGGCCCAGGTCGATGTGCAAAACCGCCTGAAAGTGGTCGAGTCGCGCCTGCCCCAAGCGGTCAATCAGCAAGGCTTGCAGGTGGAAAAAGTGTCCGCCGGTTTCCTGTTGCTGATCACCCTCACCTCCACCGACGGCAAACTCGACGACGTGGCGCTCAGCGACTACCTGGCGCGCAACGTGATGAACGAAATCAAGCGTCTGGACGGTGTGGGCAAAGCGCAGCTCTATGGTTCCGAACGGGCCATGCGCATCTGGATCGACCCGAAGAAACTGATCGGTTTCAACCTGACTCCGGCGGACGTCAACACCGCCATCGTCGCGCAGAACGCCCAGGTCTCGGCCGGCAGCATCGGCGACCTGCCGACCCGCACCACCCAGGAGATCACCGCGACCATCCTGGTCAAGGGCCAACTGTCCACCCCGGAAGAATTCGCTGACATCGTGCTCAAGGCCAACCCCGACGGCTCCACGGTGCGCATCGGCGACGTTGCACGGGTGGAGATCGGCAGCCAGGATTACCAGTTCGGCACCCGCCTGAACGGCAAGCCCTCCACCGCCGTCGGCGTGCAGTTATCACCCGGCGCCAACGCCCTGAGCACCGCGACCCTCGTACGGGCGAAGATGGACGAGCTGTCGCGTTACTTCCCGGCCAACGTCGAATACAAGATCCCGTACGACACCTCGCCTTTCGTCAAGGTTTCGATCACCAAGGTGGTGTACACCCTGCTCGAAGCAATGGTGCTGGTGTTCGCCGTGATGTTCCTGTTCCTGCAGAACATCCGCTATACGCTGATCCCGACACTTGTGGTGCCGGTGGCGTTGATGGGCACCTTTGCCACCATGCTGGCGCTGGGGTACTCGATCAACGTGCTGACCATGTTCGGGATGGTGCTGGCCATCGGCATCCTGGTGGACGACGCCATTGTCGTGGTGGAGAACGTCGAGCGGATCATGGTCAGCGAAGGCCTGTCGCCCAAGGACGCCACGCGCAAGGCGATGCAGCAGATCACCGGCGCAATCATCGGCATCACCCTGGTCTTGGTGGCGGTGTTCATTCCGATGGCGTTCATGCAGGGTTCGGTCGGGGTGATTTACCGCCAGTTCTCGTTGTCCATGGCCACCTCGATCCTGTTCTCGGCGTTCCTGGCCCTGACCCTGACACCGGCGCTGTGCGCAACTTTGCTCAAGCCGATTGCCAAGGGCGAGCATCACGCCAAGGGCGGGTTCTTCGGTTGGTTCAACCGTCGCTTCGAGCAACTGACCGAGCGTTATCAGGGCTGGGTCGGTCATGCGCTGAAACGCAGCGGCCGTTACCTGTTGATCTACGCCGTGCTGCTGGTGGGCCTGGGCCTGTGCTTCAGTCGCCTGCCATCGTCCTTCCTCCCAACCGAAGACCAGGGCTACACCATCACCGACATCCAACTGCCACCCGGCGCGAGCCAGAACCGCACGGTGCAGGTGGTGGAGCAGATCGAGGCGCACAACGCCGGCGAACCCGGCGTCGGTGACAGCACGGTGATCCTGGGCTTCAGCTTTTCCGGCAGCGGACAGAATGCCGCGCTGGCCTTTACCACGCTCAAGGACTGGTCGGAACGCGGCCGCGACGATGCCGCCAGTTCGATTGCCGACCGCGCCAACATCGCACTGAGCGGGATCAAGGACGCCATGGCGTTCGCCGTCCTGCCGCCTCCGGTGGACGGCCTGGGCACCTCCAGCGGTTTCGAGTTCCGCCTGCAAGACCGTGGCGGCCTCGGCTATGCGACGTTGATGCAGGCGCGCACTGAGTTGCTGGCGGCCGCCGAGAAAAGCCCGGTCCTGATGAATGTACGCGAAAGCGCCCTGGCCGAAGCGCCGCAGGTGCAGTTGATCGTTGACCGTAAGCAGGCCAATGCCCTGGGCGTGTCCTTTGCCGATGTCGGCAACGTGCTGTCCACGGCCGTCGGCTCAGCCTACATCAACGACTTCCCCAACCTGGGGCGGATGCAGCGGGTGGTGGTCCAGGCCGAGGGCGATCAACGCAGCCAGGTGGATGACCTGCTGAAAATGCATGTGCGCAACACCGAGGGCAAAATGGTCCCGCTGGCGTCCTTTGTCCAGGCCAGATGGACCCAGGGCCCGGCGCAACTGACCCGCTATAACGGCTACCCGGCCATTGCCATTTCCGGTGAACCCAAACCGGGGCACAGCACGGGTGAAGCCATGGCGGAAATCGAGCGGCTGGTCGCACTGGGGCCGACGGGGCTCGGTCAGGAATGGACCGGGCTGTCGTTGCAGGAACGGTTGTCCGGCAGCCAGGCACCGATCCTGCTCGGGTTGTCGCTGCTGATCGTGTTCCTGTGCCTGGCGGCCTTGTACGAGAGCTGGTCGATTCCGACCTCGGTGCTGCTGGTGGTGCCGCTCGGCGTCCTCGGCGCGGTACTGGCGGTGACCTTGCGCGGCATGCCCAACGATGTGTTCTTCAAGGTCGGGCTGATCACCATCATCGGCCTGTCGGCGAAGAACGCGATCCTGATCATCGAGTTCGCCAAGAGCCTGTACGACGATGGCCATGACCTGATCGACGCGACCCTGCAAGCGGCACGCCTGCGCCTGCGCCCGATCGTCATGACCTCGCTGGCGTTCATCCTCGGTGTGGTGCCACTGGCCATCGCCACCGGCGCCAGCTCGGCCAGCCAGCAGGCCATCGGGACCGGGGTGATCGGCGGCATGATCACCGCGACCCTGGCGGTGGTGTTCGTGCCGGTGTTTTTTGTGGTGGTGATGAAGTTGGTGCGGGGTCGTAAACAAAGCTAACCCAGAGCCTCAATGACCTGTGGGTGCGGGCTTGCCCGCGATGAGGCCGGCACATCCAGCATCAATGGCGACCGGTCCGCCGCCATCGCGGGCAAGCCCGCTCCCACAGAGAGCAGAGCACCTCATTGATCTGGGGTGCTAAGGTATCCACACCTCCCCCACCCCCGAGCCTCCATGCCCTTCCTCGCCCGCACCCACCCTCGCCTGTCCGCCGCTGCCACCTTCGCCGTGGCAGTGGGCATTCTGGCGCCGGTCGATTCGATCATCAGCAAAGTCCTCATTGGCTGGAACGCCGGGGTCTGGACCTATCTGGTCTTGATGTTCTGGCTCGCCACCCGCGCCAGGGCACCGGACGTCAAGCGCATCGCCGAGGTCGAAGACGAGAACGCCGGGCTGGTGCTGTTGCTGGTGTGCATCGCCGCCATCGCCAGCCTGGCGACCATCGCCTTCGAACTGGCCGGCAGCAAGGAGCTGGCCACCGCCCCAAGGCTGCTGCATTACGGTTTTACCGCGCTGACCGTCATCGGTTCATGGTTGCTGATCGGCGTAATCTTCAGCGTGCATTACGCCCGCCTGTTCTACACCTGCACCGGCAAAGGCCCCGCCCTGCGTTTCGCCGAGGGCCTGACCACCCCCAACTACTGGGACTTCCTGTACTTCTCCTTCACCATCAGCGTAGCGGTACAGACCTCCGATGTCGGCGTGGCCACGCGCGAGTTGCGCAAGATCGTGCTGGCGCAATCGCTGATCGGTTTTCTGTTCAACACGGCGATACTCGGGTTTTCGATCAACATCGCTGCCGGACTGTTCAACTGAACCGCTGCACAAACGTTCTAGGCATCACGCGCGTCGCTACGGTTAAATAACCCGGCAATCCGCCCCACAGGTGCAGCATGACGACTCACAACTGGATCGACCTGGCCCAGGATGCCGACACCGGTATCGAGACGCTGCGCGCGCATTTCGAGGGGCACGCCTACGATCCGCATTGGCACGACAGCTACCTGGTGGGCGTGACCGAGCAAGGGGTGCAGCAGTTCAATTGTCGAAGGGCCAGGCACCAGAGCACGCCTGGCAAGGTGTTCATGCTCGAACCCGGTGACATCCACGACGGCGAGGCGCCAACGGAAGATGGTTTCACCTACCGCATGCTTTACCTCGATCCGCAGTGGCTGACCCGCGAGATCAGTACGCTGTTCGACAAGGCCCCGGACCACGGCGAGCTGGGTTTCGCCCACACGCTGACCACCGATGCGACGCTGGCCCGGGCCACTGCGCTGGCCTTTGAAACCCTGCACCATGGCGAACTCAAGATCGTGCGCCAGACGGCCCTCGATGGCTTGCTCGAACGCCTCACCACGCACCTGCACTGGCGCGCCCGCTACGGCGACGACCCGCGCCTGCCGCAGGTGGCGCACAAAGCGCGTGAGTACCTGCACGCCCATGCCCACGAAGACATCGGACTCGACCAACTGGCCCTCGCCACCGGTGTCGATCGCTTTCGCCTGACCCGTGCGTTCAAGGCCGCCTTTGGCATCGCTCCCCACGCCTATCTGGTGCAACTGCGCCTGGCCAGCGCCCGGCGCATGTTGGCCCATGGCGAGCATCCGGCGACGGTGGCGATGGCCCTGGGCTTTGCCGACCAGAGCCACCTGGGTCGCTGGTTCGTGCGCGCCTATGGCCTGACGCCGGCGCTGTACCGCAAGCGCTGCTCAAATCTTCCAGACAGCTGAACCGTGGGCTTGTGAAGATCGGGTTCATGATCTTCACCGGAGTTGCCCGCGATGTTCGCTTCCTTTCCGACGTTCCTGCCTTTCCTGTTGTTCGCCTTCGTGGCCTCGATCACTCCGGGTCCCACCAACATTCTGGTGCTGAGCAACAGCGCTCGTTATGGTCTGGGCGCAGCACTGCCGATCATCCTGGGTGCCTGCGCCAGTGCTGCGACCATCGTGCTGCTGGTCGGCACCGGCGCCGGCTCGACATTGACCGCCCTGCCGGGCGTGCAAACCGTCATGCAATGGATCGGCGTCGCCTGGTTGAGCTACCTGGCCTGGCAGATCTTCAGTGCTCCCGCGCAGGCGCTGGATGCCCAGGACCCCAAGGGCCGGCTGGGGCTGGTCGGCGCGGCGAGCCTGCAACTGATCAATCCGAAAACCTGGATGATGGCGTTGGCGGTGGTCAGCGTGTTTGCCGGTGCGGGGGATGAACGCCTGAGCCATGTGCTGGTGCTGTCGCTGGCGTTTTTCCTCATTTCCCTCCCCTGCCTCGGGGTGTGGGCGCTGCTGGGGGCGGGGTCGGTGCGCTGGTTGCGTTCGCCCGGCGCGGTGCAACGTTTCAATCGCTGCATGGCCTTGTTGCTGCTGGGGTCGGCCTGGCTGAGCATGTTGGCGTGAGCCCCGCTCGTCGATCCTTGTCAGACAATTTTCCTCTCGGGGTTGACGACTCATCCAATTCTGGCGTTTTATGAAACCGGTTTCAGTGCAACCTCACACCGCACTGAAACACTATAAATCCAATAACAAGGTTTCAGCCCGTGAACGACTTTTCCGCCGCCCAACGCAGCCGCGTCACCATGCTCGACGTCGCCGAATACGCCAAGGTGTCCAAGGCCAGCGTCTCGCGCTTCATCGGTGACGACCGTGCCCTGCTCTCCGAAGCCACGGCCCAGCGCATCGAGCAGGCGATTGCCGAACTCGGCTACCGGCCGAACCAGATGGCGCGGGGGCTGAAACGCGGGCGTACCCGCCTGATCGGCATGCTGGTGGCCGACATCCGCAACCCCTACTCGATTGCCGTGATGCATGGCGTGGAGACCGCTTGCCGCCAACATGGCTACAGCCTGGTGGTGTGCAACACCGACCGCGATGACGAACAGGAACGCCAGCACCTGGCGCTACTGCGTTCGTACAACATCGAAGGCCTGATCGTGAACACCCTCGGCCACCACCGCGACCAGTTGCACGAACTGCACCGGGAAATGCCCATGGTGCTGGTGGACCGCAAGGTCGAGCACCTGGACAGCGACCTGGTCGGGCTGGATAACCCCGCCGCCGTCGAACTCGCCCTCAGTCATCTTGAAGAACGCGGCTACCGCGATGTGCTGCTGGTGACCGAACCCTACGACGGCACCAGCTCGCGGATCGAGCGAGTCAGCAGTTTCAAGAGCGGCATCGCCAGGCGCACGGCGCTGCGTGGCACGCTGGTCGAGACCGGCAGCGACTTGACTGCTCAACTGAAAAACTTCCTCGACAACCCCGGTCCCGGCCCGAAAGCGCTGTTCTGCGCCAACGGTGTGGCGGCACTGGCCAGTTCCCAGGCGCTGCGGGATTTGCAGTGCGACCTGTTTGCCGATGTTGGCCTGATAGCCCTCGATGACCTGGATTGGTATCCGCTGGTGGGCAGCGGGATTACGGCGCTGGCGCAACCGACGGAACAGATTGGCGCGAGTGCGTTTGAGTGTCTGCTCAAGCGCTTGCGCGGGGATGTTGGGCCGGTGAAGACCCTGGATTTTTCGGCGCGGTTGATGGTTAGAGGGTCGACGCTGGGAAATTTGCGGTGAGGCCTGCTCGCGATAGGGCCCTCAAGACTCCACACCCTTTTTTTGAACAAAAATGAAACCGGTTTCAGAGGTACAAAAACAATGCACAAACCACCCGTTGCCATCAGCCTGTCCAGTTACGGCGCCGACCTCGTGCGTCAACGCGGCCAGGGCAGTTTCATCGAAATCCTGGCGGCCGCCGGAGCCAGCCGCATCGAGTGGCGGGAAGAATTGCTGACCACCGAAGACCCGCAGCAACTGGCGACCGCCACCCAGGCAAAGGGCCTGGAAAGCCTCTATTCCTCGCCCATGGAACTGTGGCTGGCCGGTCAGTCCAGGCCCAACCCAGAACTGGTGACCGCCCTGCAACGCGCCCAGGCCTTTGGCGCCAAATGGCTGAAAGTGTCGCTGGGCTATTTCAACGACAACAACGACCTGTCCGCCCTCGCCCGCCTCCTGGCCACCAGCCCGGTGCAGTTGCTGGTTGAAAACGACCAGACCCTGCACGGCGGGCGCATTGAACCGTTCCAGCGTTTTTTCGCAGCGGTCGAGCAACACCAGGTGCCCGTGAAAATGACCTTCGACATCGGCAACTGGCATTGGCAGGACCAGTCCGCCAGCAGCGCCGCACGCCTGCTCGGGCGCCATGTCGGCTACGTGCACTGCAAGGCCGTTTCCCGCCGCGCGGATGGCAAGCTGGTGGCCATGCCGCCCGCCGCGAGCGACCTGCATCTGTGGGAACAACTGCTGCGGCACATGGCCCAAGGCGTGATGCGGGCCGTCGAATATCCGTTGCAAGGCGAAGACCTGGTGCAGCTCACCCGTGCTCACGTCACCGCCCTGAGCAGCCTGGGACAAACCCGCCTGGAGCACGCCCATGTCTGAGATCGATATCCTTTCGTTTGGCGAAACCATGGCCATGTTCGTCGCCGATCACAACGGTGACCTGGCCAGCGTCGATCATTTTCACAAACGCATCGCCGGGGCGGACAGCAACGTCGCCATCGGTCTGTCGCGATTGGGCTTCAAGGTGGCGTGGCTGAGCCGGGTTGGTCGGGATTCCCTCGGTCGATTCGTGGTCGACACGTTGCAGAAGGAAGGCCTGGATTGCCGCCACGTCGCCGTCGACAGCGACCACCCGACCGGTTTCCAGCTCAAGTCGCGCACCGACGACGGCGACGATCCACGGGTCGAGTACTTCCGCCGTGGTTCGGCGGCCAGTTTTCTGGCACCGCAGTCGATCGTTGCCGAGTTGCTCGGCGCACGGCACCTGCACGCCACCGGCATTGTGCCGGCGCTGTCGGACAGTGCGCGGCAGATGTCGTTCGAGCTGATGACGCGCATGCGCGAGGCCGGGCGCAGCGTGTCTTTCGACCCCAACCTGCGCCCCAGCCTGTGGGCCAGCGAACAACAGATGATCACCGAAATCAACCGCCTCGCCGCCCTCGCCCACTGGGTCTTGCCGGGGCTGAGCGAGGGTCGCCTGCTGACCGGTTTCGAGGACCCGGCCGACATCGCCGCGTTTTACCTCGACCAGGGCGCTGAAGCGGTGGCGATCAAGCTCGGGCCCCATGGTGCTTATTACCGCACGCACATGGATCAGGGCTTTGTCGCCGGCGTGCCAGTACCCACCGTGGTCGACACCGTCGGCGCCGGCGATGGTTTTGCCGTCGGCATGATCAGCGCCCTGCTGGAAAACCACAGCTTCGCCGACGCCGTGAAGCGCGCCAACTGGATTGGCAGCCGGGCGGTGCAGAGCCGGGGGGATATGGAGGGGTTGCCCACTCGGCTGGAGATGTCTGTTGAGTTCGAGGCCGCCATCGCGGGCAAGCCCGCTCCTACAGGGCAACGCATTCCACTGTGGGAGCGGGCTTGCCCGCGATGAGGCCCGCCCAGTCACCGAAGATTTTGAAACCGTTACCTGCTGCGACAAAAACAACAAGCTCAGGAGCACCACTGATGAAAACCGCTACCCTCGCCACCCGCCGCTGGTGGTACATCATGCCCATCGTGTTCATCACCTACAGCCTGGCGTACCTGGACCGCGCCAACTACGGCTTTGCCGCCGCCTCCGGCATGGCGGCCGACCTGATGATCACGCCTGGCCTGTCGTCGATGCTCGGCGCCCTGTTTTTCCTCGGCTACTTTTTCTTCCAGGTGCCGGGGGCGATCTACGCGCAGAAACACAGCGTGAAGAAACTGATCTTCGTCAGCCTGATCCTCTGGGGCAGCCTGGCCACCCTGACCGGCATCGTCTCCAACGCCTACTGGCTGATCGTCATCCGCTTCATGCTTGGCGTGGTCGAAGCGGCGGTGATGCCGGCGATGCTGATCTACCTGTGCCACTGGTTCACCCGGGCCGAACGCTCGCGGGCCAACACCTTCCTGATCCTCGGCAACCCGGTGACCATGCTGTGGATGTCGGTGGTCTCGGGCTACCTGGTGCAGCATTACAGCTGGCGCTGGATGCTCATCATCGAAGGCCTGCCGGCGGTGCTCTGGGCATTTATCTGGTGGCGACTGGCCGATGATCGTCCGTCCCAGGCCAAATGGCTCAACGACCAGGAAAAGCACGACCTGGAGAGCGCCCTCGCGGCGGAACAAGTGGGCATCAAGGCCGTGAAGAACTACGCCGAGGCCTTCCGCTCGCCGAAAGTGATCCTCCTGGCCCTGCAATTTTTCTGCTGGAGCATCGGTGTCTACGGCTTCGTGCTGTGGCTGCCGTCGATCCTCAAGGCCGGCGCGCAGATGGATATGGTCGAGGCCGGCTGGCTGTCGGCGCTGCCGTACCTGGCGGCGGTGATCGGCATGCTGCTGGTGTCCTGGGGCTCGGACAAACTGCAAAAACGCAAACGTTTCGTCTGGCCGCCGCTGCTGATTGCCTCGATTGCCTTCTACGGTTCCTACGCGCTGGGCGCCGAACATTTCTGGTGGTCCTACACCCTGCTGGTGATTGCCGGCGCGTGCATGTACGCCCCCTATGGGCCGTTCTTCGCGATCATCCCGGAAATCCTCCCGGCCAACGTCGCCGGTGGCGCCATGGCCCTGATCAACAGCATGGGCGCGCTGGGTTCATTTGGCGGCTCGTACCTGGTCGGCTACCTGAACAGCGCCACTGGCTCACCCGGCGCGTCGTACCTGTTGATGAGCGGCGCCTTGATGGTATCGGTGCTGCTGACCCTTGCCCTCAAGCCTGGTGCCAGCGACCGGGAGCGTCCCACGGTGACCTTGAGCCGCCCAGCCCACCCTTGATTTGATAGAGACACCGACGATGAAAAAGCAGGTTGTGCTGTACAAGAAACTCTCGCCGATGCTGATGGCTCGCCTGCATGCGCAGACCGACGTCACCCTGATCGACAAGCTCGACGCCGACGGCCTGGCGCAACTGCGCGCCGCCCTGCCCCGTGCCCACGGGCTGCTCGGCGCCAGCCTGAAACTCGACGCCCAACTGCTCGACCTGGCGCCCCACCTGCAAGCCATCGCCAGCGTGTCGGTGGGCGTCGACAACTACGACATCGACTACCTGACCGAGCGGCGCATCCTGCTCAGCAATACGCCGGACGTGCTCACCGAAACCACCGCCGACACCGGCTTCGCCTTGATTCTGGCCAGCGCCCGGCGCGTGGTGGAACTGGCGAACCTGGTGCGCAACGGCGGCTGGCAACGCAACATCGGCCCGGCGCAGTTCGGCAGCGATGTGCACGGCAAGACGCTGGGCATCATCGGCATGGGGCGCATTGGCGAGGCCGTCGCGCAACGCGGGCATTTCGGCTTTGGCATGCCGGTGATCTACCACAGTCACTCGCCCAAGCCGGCGGTGGAACAGCGCTTCGATGCGCAATACCGCAGCCTGCCGCAGCTGTTGCAGGAGGCGGATTTTGTCTGCCTGACCCTGCCGTTGACCGCCGAGACCGAGGGGCTGATCGGTGCCGAGCAATTTGCGTTGATGCGCCCCCAGACCATCTTCATCAACATTTCCCGAGGCAAGGTGGTGGACGAAGCGGCGATGATCGAGGCGCTGCGTTCGGGGCAGATTCGTGCGGCAGGGCTGGACGTGTTCGAGCGCGAGCCGCTGGAGCCGGACTCGCCGTTGTTGCAGTTGGACAATGTGGTGGCGACGCCGCACATCGGCTCGGCCACCCACGAGACCCGGGAGGCGATGGCGGCGTGTGCGGTGGACAACTTGCTGGCCGCGCTGGCGGGGGAGCGGCCGAGGAACCTGGTGAATGGGGGGGCTTGGCGGGGCTGATTGCTTGTGGTGATTGTGCGGGCACTATCGCGGGCAAGCCCGCTCCCACAGTGGCCTGCGGCGTTCACAAGACCTGTAGGAGCGGGCTTGCCCGCGATGAGGCCCGCACACACACCCTGAAACCTCAGGCCCGCCTCGCCTCCAGCATGTCGGCGGCACACAGCGCGATCCGCCGACAGGCATCGGCCAGTTGCGCCTGTCCCACCACCAGGCCCAGGCGGATATGGCCTGCCGCGCTCGGCCCGAAGGCTTCGCCGGCCAGCACCGATACGCCATAACCCTCCAGCAACCGCTCGGCGAAGTGCTGGGCGGTGAGCCCGGTTTGCCGCACATCCACCATCACGAACATGCCGCCGTCTGGGCGGACGGCCCGCAGCCCCGGGCAGGCATTGAGGTGGGCGCACACCAGGTCACGGCGCTGGCGATACTCTTCCCGCATCAGCGCCACTTCCGGCAAGTCCTGAATCAGTGCCCGTTGCGCCGCGTTCTGGATGAACTCGGGAATGCCGAACAGCATGCACAACGACAAATGCTCCAGATGATCGGCCAGGCGTTTGGGCCCGATCACCCACCCTACCCGCCAACCGCTCATGGCGTGGGATTTGGACAGGCTGTTGATGGTCGCCGTGCGCTCGGCCATGCCCGGCAGGCTCGCCGGGCTGATGTGTTCGCCTTCATACAGCAGGTCGCTGTAGACCTCGTCACTGATCAGCCACAGGTCATGGCGCACGCACAGAGCGGCCAGCTCCTGCCAGACCAGCAACGGCAAACTGGCGCCGGAGGGGTTGTTGGGGCTGTTAAGCAACAGGGCACGGGTTTTCGGGGTGATCAGCGCCGCGACTTCGGTCGGATCGACCCGAAAGCCGTTTTCCGGGCGCACCGCCACCGGCCGCACCGTCGCGCCAATCGCGCCGAACACCCCTTCGTAGGTCACGTACATGGGTTCGGCGACGATCACTTCGTCGCCAGGGTCCAGCACACACTGCGCCACCGAATACACCGCACACTGGGCGCCGGGCATGACGACAACCTGTTCGGCACTGACCTCCTGGCCGCTGCGCAGGCGGTGACGACGGGCAATGGTGTTGCGCAACCCTTGAGTGCCACGCACCGGCGGGTAATGCGTATCGCCTGCCAGCAGGCTGTCGATGGCGGCGTGAACGATGGGCGCGGGCGTGTCGAAATCCGGGTCGCCAATCGACAGCAACAGCACGTCCACGCCCTGCTCGCGCAACGCCAGCGCGCGATCATGGATCCGCCAGGCCGCCGCGCCGTCGCCGGCAATACGTTGGGTCAGGGCTGAGTAGCGCATGGGGTCTCCTTGGGCGCGATTGCTCCTTGGCTCAACCCTATCTGAAATCTGTAAACCCGCCAGTGCGCCACGGGAAATCGGCGAGCTGACGTAAAAAATCACGGGCGGTCATTTTTTTTCAAGGGCAAAAAACCGGGTTTTCAGCGACTTACACACGAGGCCCAAGCCACCTGTAATTTGTGACAGGTTCCATCCATTTCCATTCGGGATATAAAGAAACCGAACCTGTCTGCACAGGATTCCGAAAAAGCGTCGCGCGTACCTGCCCTGCCGGGCGGGAGGCAGTTGCGTTGCCCGCAATCATGAAGAAAGTTGGGAGCCCTCCGCCATGTACCGTGTCCATTCAGACTCATACCCCTCAACACCTGCCCAGTCCTCCTATCACACCCGTGCGCCTGACATGGCCACGGCGATCAACCTGACCAAGCGCGAGCGCGAAATGCTGCAGTGGAGTGCGGCGGGCAAGTCGTCCTGGGAAATCGGCAGGATCTGCAACTGCAGCGAAGCCGGGGTGAACTATCACTTTTCCAACATCCGCCGCAAATTCGGCGTGAATTCCCGGGGTTGTGCGGTGGTCAAGGCGTTGGAGTTGGGGTTGATCGAGTTGCCGTAAGTTTCTCTCCTGCCTAACCATGCGTCGTAAGCAACTAGATTGGCGATCCGAAAAATGCCGTGTTTATTCCGTAAGACTTCTGGAATAAACACGGCAAACGCTTGAAGCGTGGCAACCAAACACAAGCTCAGCTGAGTAACAGGTTGAAGCCTTTTTTCCCACTTTTCCGTCCTTTTAAACCTTCAAAACCATCGGTTTCTTTCCGTAACTTGTCCGCTTCCCTGCGCGCAGCATTCAACTCACGCGCTTTATTCTCCCTATCTATTTGCTCAGCCCTCGTCATGGGTTTGCGGGGAGCTTTTTTCTTCACCACGACATTCGCTCCGGATTTCGCATCGGCGGGTTGCCCTTTACTCGGACCCACCACTGATCGCGGTCTTGCAGGTAGCTCGCTGCTCACGCCCGCATGATTTTCGACCGTTCTCTTAGGGATGTTTCGGTACTCAAAGCCGAAACGTCTGTAAGCTTCCTTCATCTCAAAAGTAACATCAGGGGACGCGGGAACCTGACGGTTGCCGGTAACCGTAGCATTCGAATTACTCGGCGGTGTGCGACGTGTAACAGTAACGCCTCCCGACCGTGCGCCAGTACCACGGAAAGTCCTGCCCCCCTTCGAAGCGCTCTTGCCGAGACCGAACAAAGACTTCAGCCCACCCCAAATGGCTCTCGGAATCGCTAACCACGCCACATTCCCCGTAGGATCAACATAATTCACCGGATCCCCCAGGCAATACGCATACAGGTTGAACCCCGCCTCGCCATAGGGCCCGTAATCGTCCGGGCTATGGAACTTCATCAGCGTCGGGTTATACACCCGATGACCATTGCCCAGCAGATACCAACTGCTGCCCTCCTCCCGAACCTCGCCGTTGAACCCGATAAGTCCATGGGTCGCCGATTCCTCCTCGCGATACCCATAAGCCGAATAAACGCTGGCCACCTGCGCCGTTTCGCTCACACCCGCGAGAACGGTCTGCTTCTGGTCGGTGGCCAGCATCAGGACTTTGGGTCGGCACCGACCCGCAGCTCGGCGAGCATGCTTTCATCACCGCGCATGAAGGTGCTGCTGTTGGCACCCTCCAGTTGGTTGGCCAGTTTTCCATCGCTGTAGAAACGCTGCGCCTGGGCCGTGCCGTCGCTCATGCTGGCAAGCTTGTCCAAGGGGTCGTAGGCGTGGCTTCGCGACGCTCCGCCAGCGGGTTCACTGACTTTGATCAGGCGGCCGAGGGCGTCATAATCGAGCGTGCGCAGGGCTTCATCCTGGGTCAGGTGCCCATCGTTGTTGTAGGCCAGGACAATCTCTTTCGGGTAGTCCACGTGATTGTTGGTGACCTTGGTCAGTTGCGTCTTGTCCGGGTTGTCATAGGCATAGATCGCCCGATTGGTCCCACCGGCAAAATTGGTCAACACCAGGGTCAGGTTGTCCAGCGCGTTGAAGTTGAACGTCTGCCCCGTGATGGATTTGCCATAAGGGTCCACGAGTAACTCGCTGCCCGTGCAGGTGTAGCTGGTCAGGCGTCCACGCAGGTCATAACCATAGGTTTCGTCACGCAGCACGTTGGCCCCTTCGGCCAGTGTGCGTTGCGCCAGGCCATCGACGTCGTTGTACTGCTGGTGCATCGTCTGGAGTGTGCCATCGAGGTCGAAGGTGCGCAGGGTTTCCCGGTCGAATTCATCGTAGTCCAGGGTCATGCCGACGCTCTGGTTGCCGGCGCTGTCGCGGGTGGTGATGCTGTCGTTGCGGCCAAAGCTGTCGTAGGCGAACTGCGAGCTGGTGGTGCCCAGCTCGGTGTACTCCAGGCGCCCGGCGCTGTCGTAGCGATAGCTCTGCGTCTGCCCCAGCACATCGGTGTACGCCTCCAGGCGCCCGAGTCGGCTGTAACGGTAATGCATGGTGTACTCGTTGCCGGCCACCGTGCGTTTTTCGCTCTTCGGCTCGCCGGTGCTGAAGTAATCGCGCTCCAGGGCAATGTCCTGCTCCTTGCAGGCCAGCAGACGGGCGTTTTCCGTGTCGTAGTCGTAGCTCGATTCGCTGAACACGCCGATGTTGCGGGGGCTGGGCATCCGGCGAAAGACAGGGTCCTGACCCAGTCGCGTCTCGTAACGGTATTCGATGACCTTATTGTCGGGCGTGGTGACGGTTTTCGGCTCGGTTTCCCCCGGATCGTACTCGTAGGTCTGCACACGTCCGCCGGTGATCGTCTTGATCCGTCGGTCCAGGCCGTCGAATTCCTGTTCGCCCAGGACGGTCGTGTCAACCGAGATCAGCACCGGCAGGTCCTCGCGGCTGTGGGCGGCAAACTCACGCTTGACCACGGCGTTGTCCGGCAACGTGTTGCTGATCAGGCGATCAAAGGCGTCATAAGCGTAAAGCGTATCGCGAATCATCGAGCCAAATCCGACCGACTCCTTGTGGGTACGCCCCAGGCCGTCGTACAGGGTCTGCGTCAGGCTGACCCGCTGGCCCGCGTTGTCGAAGCGCTCGATACGCACCGGTTTTTCAAACAGGTTGAACCAGGTTTCGGTCACACCGCCAATCACTGGCGTCGTGTCGCTGCTTTCACGCCAGCTGCGCTGGATGGGGCCAGCCGAAGCACTGGTGCCGATCGGGTCGTTCTCCTCGATGGTGCGTACGCCATCAGGGCCGATCACTACGCGCTCCTCGCCCCAATCGTCATACTCGTACTGCGTGCTCAGCTTGAGCGATTGCGCGCCCAGCCAGTCGAACTCGCTCTCTTGCTGCAAGCGGTCGAACGGGTCGTATAACGCCTCGTAGATCTGCCTGGGCGGGCTGCCCGGCACGGGGTTGTCGGCATCGTCGCGCTGCTCATAGATCGCACGATTGAGCCCGTCGAAACGGGTGACGGTGTGCACGCCCTTGACGTCGATCATGGTCTGCTCGGCCTGATCGCCGGTGTTGGCACACAGCGCATACTCATAGTTGCGCGAGGCTTCGAACGCGGTGCCCGGCGCCACGGTTTCGCGGGTCACGCGACGCAGCGAATCGTAGGCGTAGCGGATCTCGACGTTGGTGTCATCGCGGTTGAGCAAAGGCTCACCGTTGAGTAGCGAATGTTCAAGGATGGTGACCTTCTGCACGTTCCTGCCGCCCAGGCCATGGTCAAACCCGGTGAGGGTTTCCCGGGTTTGCAGCACGCTTTCGTTGAGCTCCGGGCCGTTGAGTTTCTGGTAGGCGTAGGCAGTGCTGGTCGCCTTGCCGTTCATCGTCACCGTTTGCGTCTTGATCCGGCCGTGCAGGAAGCGATCACCTGGGTCGTCGAACATCTGGTAGTCGGTGCGTTCCAGTTCGGTGGGTGTGGCCCCATTCATCTGTTCCAGCACTTCGCTTTCGACCATCATCCAGTCGGATATCGGCGCGCCCGCCACCGGTTTCAGTGTGGTGTAGGTGTAACGCGTGCGCAGGGTCGGCGCCTGGCCGTTGGGCGAAGCTGCCGGGGTGATGGTCTTGTCGTTGAGGTGGCGAACGAAGCCAAGTGGGTCTTCAGTGGCGGCCAGCCAGGTGCTGGTTTCCTTCACACCGTTGGCCTGCAGTTGGGTCAGCACGTTACCGTCTTTGTCATAGGTGTAGCTGACGGTTTCGCTGCGGATCCTGCTCGGGTTGCTGAGCAACGACCAGCGGGTGTGGGTGTCCTTGGGCAACTGGCAATAATTGGGCTGCGCCTGGAATGATGCGCCAGGGGTCAGGAAGTAGACCGTCTCCACGGTGTGCATGTTGTCGTTCTGTGTGGTGATTTCCTTGGTCAACAGGTGAAACTGGTTGAACTCGCGCTCGATGCTGCGCACCGGTTGGTTGTTGACGTGCAGGGTTTCAGTGCTGCCGTAGGCGTAGACGCCGACGTGCTTGTAGAGGTTGTCGCGGCCGTCCTCGGTCCAGGGAAACGCCAGGCCATAGCCTAAAAAATTATGCAGGTTCGCCGAGTAGGTGTAGCGCGTATCGATTTCGGGTTGGCCAAAACCGGGATAGCTGCGATGCCGGGTGACCCTGGGCAGTGGCTTGCGCGTGCTGCTGGCCGGAAACTGATGACCCGCGTCTCCATAGATAAACTCCTCGCGGCCGCCCGTGGGGGTTTCCATCGACGTGACCACCAGATAATCATCCTTGAGCAGGTAGACGAAGCGCCAAGAGGCAAGCTCCTCGGTCGGCAATATGATTTGTTCGACACGCCGGTCGGCACCGATCAGCTTCATCAGGAACGTTGCCACCGGCCCGCCGTCAGGGGCAGATACCGGTAGCAACTGGATTTCGACCTGAAAATCGGTGCGCTCGACCGACAGCAACAGGTTGCCGGCATCGTCCTTGATCGCGGTCAGCATCGGGTGCAGTGCATTGAACTGGCGATATTCCAGTGTCACCTTGCGCCCGTCCGGCCCATAGATTTCTACAGGCATGGCCACTCGACGCTGCGCGCTGCCCATGACTTCGAGAATTTCGACCAAGCCCGTGTTGTGCACCAGGCGAAAGTGCGTACTGTCGATTTCGAAGAGGTGAAAACTGTCGAGTTTCTTCTCCTCCATCTTCATTTCCATGGCCGCCCGGTGGGTGACCTTGAAAGTTTCACCACTGCTGAGCGACACCACCTGGTCGGCGAGCGTGTATTGCGACAGCCGCAGGTTCCAGCCCAACCCCCAACCGCTGTCCTCGGTATTGAGCGGGTTGTAGCTCAGGGCCAGGGGCAAGCCGGGGCCGTTCAGGTCGTTGGTCTTGACGTCGGGCAGGGTCAGGGTCTGGGTGAACTGCCCGGTGCGCGGGTCGACACCGCCCTGGATGAAACTCATGAAAGCAAAGGCACCGGAGTGCACGGAAGTTTTAATGGTCATTGTGACGGCCTCGGGTAATGGCAGGCCGCGTCGGTTGAACCGCTGCCCGTCATTTAGTAAGTCAAATTAAAAACCTGTAGACAAGCGGGTCGTTACGGCACGGGTGAACGAATAATTCTGACGCAACTCAACTTACCCTTGAACGGGACAGTTGTATTCGTTTTCTTGGAGTCCAGTGTAATGCCTCTTCTGACAATATCGCCATTCTGAAAGGTGGCAAGATCGCCGATATAAATCCAATCCGTGCTAATAGGATTAATGTATGTATCCAGCCAGAACCACCATGCCTCGCCCCCACTACACTTTTCCGAACTCAGTTGAAATTCACCCGCTGATGGCACGTCATTTAGCCTGAAATAACTGTACTCATCATTGACACACCCATATTTATCGCTCGTAAAATCTACAGCCGGCTGGGTTATGAACGGCACGCTGCAGGTTTTACCACCCTCGCTTCCTTTTTCTGAAAAAGCGATCGAACCTGTTGCTTGCTTTTCAGTGGGCTGCTGCTCTGCTACTGCGAAGGTACAGACACACATAAACCCGCAGAAAACCGCTATTGAAGCTTTCATTTCAAACTCCTTGAAATCAATCGACACTGGCAATTGCAACGGTATTTGTTTATTTCCAGTTATGTTCTACATCACTCTGTCGTGGGCGGCGTATAGAGCGTGCGCACCAGCCTATTGCGGTGCCCCACAATACTTGGCGGCAAAAAATCGATTTGCATGAAGTGTGGATTACCGCGTTTATCCACCAATTTCAGGACCAACGGACGTGACAACTTAATTCGTTCTGGATTGGTGGGCCGCACATAGTTAACCCTCTTGTCACGATGCAACGTGATGAGCAACTTGCCTACTTCGAAGACATTCTTGACATCGATATCAAGACTGAGCCCTTCAATGACATTCTTGGTGACCTCATCAAATTTTATTTTTCTCGTTGACCCCTGACTCGGTTCTTCGAAGTACCAGCCAGTCCAACTGCAATATGTCTCGTAAAGTTGTTCAGACTCCCACCGAACCATCGAGGTATTGGTGAGCCCGTTTACCAGCAGGAATTCCAGCGTTTCGAAGGCTGTCCCGGGCATGTTCAGCCGGCCGACGTATTCAAACTTCCAGTAGTCTTCGGTAATGGGATGAAAGTCAAATTCATCGTCCTCATTTTCGCCTGGGCCCGGCCCTCCCGACCCACCATCAACCCGGGTTCGCGAAACTTTGTAATCGTCGTCGATATAAGTGGGTTGCGGGTTTGGCGTGACATGAATCCTGGAGTTGGGTTGAGAAGCCTGGGTCGAGTCAAACCATTCGCGGCTGAACTCGGCCTGGAACTTGGCGAAAAACGTGCCCGTCAAGTTGGCCCGCTGCCGGGTGTGGATGTAGCGAAACATGGTGTCGGCGGCCTGCGGAACATCGTCCGGGAGAGCCGACCCGGCACCGCGCGGCGGAGCCAGTTCGAAACGGTTGGGGATGTTGCGCGTGCGCCACAGTTGAGGGTCATCGTCAGGCATGCCTTCGAGCGAGTCCGGCAGGGGTTCGACGTTCTGTTTCGAGGAATCGTCCACCAGGCGCATGCTCGCCTGCTCATAGGCATTCAACGGGTACTGCACGTTATTGTTCGGGGTGGTCTGTACCGTAATCACCGCTCGCAGCTGCTGATGACCGTTGTTGAACACGCTGCCCATCCGGTTGCTCTCGAGCCCGCCCGGCAGCTCGATGATGAACAGGTCGAGGTCTTCCCAGTGGGGTTCGTCATCCATCTGCGAAAGCAGGATGACGCTGTAACCGCTGGAAAACACCACGCCGTTGAGCACGATCTCGCACTGCACCACGACGCTGCCCGTGGCGCCCTGCGCAGGGGCTGTATAGCGCCCGTCGGCGTCGACCGTGCCGCCGCCGGCAATCACCTTCCAGCGTCGGCGCTGCCCGGGCAACAGGGTGATGTCGTCCTTAAGCTGGACCACTTCGGACGCCTTAAGCCTGGGCACGTAGGACGGTTCCATGCGTACCTGTTGCTGGCCATTGACGATCAGGATGGCGGCCTGGCCTGACTCGCTGCCCGTTGCCTGTGCCTGCTGCACGAGCAGGCTTTTGTTCTTGCCACGGGCGTCGACCGTGAACAGCGCCTGGCTGTCGGTCTGTTTCAACGTGCCGTATTCAGGGGTGAGCAGTTTCCAGGTGACGGGGACCGCATCCAGCGTCAAGGCCTGGAGCGCGACCGGTTGCCCGTCGAACGCCGACACCGTGGTCAGTTGCGGCGAGGTCGTCATGCTGTCGAACAACACGTCCACCAGTGCTGAGGCGGTGCGGGTGACGCCGCCATCGACATACTCGGCGGTCACCACCACGTGCAGCCGGTCGTGCCCGACCAGCGCACGCACCGGGGCGGTGTAGGTGCCTGCGGTCACTTTGCCATGTCTTTCCGGCGAATGGCTGGCGAGGCTGACGGCCGTCCAGTTGCTGGCCTGGACCACCTGGCCGTTACCGTTGGTCAGGGTGAACTGCTGGCTGGCACCTGCCTTGATCGTACTGAACGCAGGGCTCAGGGCAATCGACTCGGGCGTGGCCCTGACCTGGCCGAATACGGCCAGATCCCGAGGCCTGTGCCGCGCAATTTCCTGAAAACGATTGCCTTCGGGAAACAACAGGTTGGTGAGCAACTCCATTTCGTTGCCTTCCATACGCCCGATCAACGACTCCGCCAGGATCAATACTGCGGGGTACAGGAGATCGCCATTGGCGTTCGCATCACTGGGAATGAAAAATGGGAAGTCCGCATCGAGGGGGAACTTGCCGGGCGTGGTTTGCCCCAGGACGCTGGCCAACAACACGACATTGCCGTCGCCGTAGTTTTTGGCACCGCGTACGGTCGCCCCAGGGGCCGGTTGGGTCACGATGCGAAACGACTTGGGCGTCAGTTGCTTGTAGCCCTTGAAGTCCACCATGCTGATGTGAAACGCGCTGCGATTGGCCGGCAGGTCGTAGAACTGCTGCTTGAACAAATCGCCCAACAGCGTGTTGGTCGGCGCATCGACGCCCACCAGGTTGCACAGCACGTCGCCTCCTGCGGACAGGTTGACGGTCACCTTGCCCTGCCGGTCGACCGCCCCCTGCAAAGAGGTGAGGTCGACCTCCACTTCAATGGTTGAGCCCTGACTTTGCAGGATGCTGACATCGGAGAGCAACACTGTGCCGCGACCAGGTTCCTGGCGCGTGGTGACACAACGCCCGGACAGGAAATCCATGGTCAGCACCGCCTTGCCGTCCCGTAGCGATGCGTTGGCAAATGACAGCCTGGGTGCCCCGAAGGCAACATCCTTCAGCCGCACGACGTCGTTTTGACCGGCTGCCCGCTTGATCTCCCCACTGAACAACGGCAGGAAGTCCATCGAACCGAATCGGTTGGTGTATTGCTGCTCGAGCAACTGATTGATACGGCCACGATTGAACACCGCAATGGCCGCCCAGCCCTGGGTTTTCGGACCGGTTTTCATGATTTCCAGCAGCTCAGTCAATGAGTTTGCAGCCATGATCGTACCCTCTGCCTTGATTGAATAAACAAAGCACTGCAAAAGCTTTCACAGGTTATTTGGCCAACGCCTCCAGCACTGCAGTGAAGTCACTCAGGGGCAGCGGCAGAACGATATGGCCTTCGAAGTTGCCCAGCTCACCGCCTTCGATGAGCACGGTAATCAGGGCGAACGGCTCCCTGGCCTGCGGGTCATGGGTATACAACCCCGAATCGTCGATCGTGCCCGGCCCGCCCGTGGGCAGCGACCACTGTCCGTCGACCTGGTAGCCGTTGACCCAGGCCTGCAATTGCACCTGGCCAGGCGGCAGGCCCGGGTCGATGACCGGTTTGATCGTCGCCGCCGGCTCGTGCTGGATCACCAGCATCCACGCCGATTCGCTGTCGTTGGTGGCGCTGTTTTTGACCTCGATCTGATCGATCACATAGGCTTTGCCGGTGACCCTCGGGCCGGCGATGTACGCATGATCACCGTCAGGCAGGTCGCTCTTGACCAGCGTGCCGCTCTCCCCCGGTACCGGATCCTTGATGGACCACACCAGGGGTTCGGCGCCGGTATGCCCCGCCGTCAGCTCCACGCGCTCACTGTGGTAACAGGCCTGGAAATGTGGCTGCAGGGAAATTGCAGTGGTCTGCACGGTCACCAGCGCCACGCTTCGCTCCCGGCTGTCCGGGTCCGTGGCAATGATCAGCACCTGGTTGAACCGGCCTTGCATCGTGTGCGCCGGTGGTGCCTGGTACTCGCCGGTCGGGCTGACGGTGCCGGGGTTGCTGCCGTCTTCGGAGAGGTTCTCCACCGCCCACTGCACAGGCCGCGCAGGCTCGACACCCAGTTGCATTTTCTTGCCCGCGATCACCACCGCGTGTGCCGGCACCACGGAGAACGAAGTCCCCAGGGCATGCACCCGGCCGAACGCCGCGCGGTCGAACGGCATCGCCAGGTGAGTGGGCACGAACGCGCTGTCGCCCGCCACGCGCATGCCGTCGAACAATTGATCGGGCGCGGTGACGTTCAAAAGCTGGGAGAAACGCACCAGCAGCGCACGTTTGAGCGTCTGCAGGACAAAATCGAGAATCTGCACCCGCACGTTGGGGTCGATCGATTCCGGCAAGCCTTCAAGATGGGTGATTTCGTCATCGCCCCTGTAGGGCAGCGACAGTTCCGCTTCCATCCCGGCCGCCTCTGACACCTCTTCGTAAAAGCGCAAGGCATGTTCCAGGTGAACGGCAAACCTCGCGGTGTAGGTGGCCCAGACGGTGCCGCCAATGGGTCGATAACTGACGGTCACGGTGATCGGGCACTGCCAGCGTTGCAGGGCATGGTCGTCATGCAACTCGACTGTCAGGGGTGCAGCGCCGTCCATGGCCGAAACGCTGTAGCGAGTCGATTCGAACTGGTAATCGGCGCTCTGGTACGCGGTACCCGGCACCTCCAGTTCACCGCTTTTGGCGACGAGCCCGGTCAGCCTGCCGGTGCTGTCATTGACCCGATCGAAATCGCCACCGTCCAGCAACTGGAACACGGCGTTGGCAAAGGTTGTGCGGTGCATGAAGGCCTGGGACAGCAATATCGTCGCCGTGAAGGCTTCATCGCCTTGCGCATCAGGAATCAGGTAGCGATAGCCCGAATCGTTGCCGGGGTAGTCGCCGCTGCTGCCCTCCTCGAGTTTGGCGAACAGCAGCAAAGCGCCGTCTTCGTCGACGGCCTGGGGGGCCGCGTGCGTGGCGGGTGAATCCGGGCGTTTGTGCGCTCGTGCATCAAAACTGTGAGCATGCAGGAACGAGTTGTCCCCCTCGTCGAGCGCCAACACGTTGAAGCGCCGTTGATCGTCGCCGAGTACCTTCAGGCTTTCATGCAATTGCTCCCCGCCCTGGCGTTGTTGCTCCGGCGTCTGAAAGATCTGCAGCAACGGTTCGCGGCCCTCTGCCAGGTCCAGCAACGCTTTGCCCTTGTCGCTGCTCACCGGCAGTTCCATGGTCAGGTGCGGGGCATTGAGCGGATCGAACCTGGCAAGGCGCAGGACCTTTTTCTGCTCGGCGATGGTCTCGACCATCATCAGGCTGGCGTTGACGACCGGCAGGTGCAACTGGGTCCTGTTGACCTGCAAATTCGCGTTGGCGAATGACACCTGGGGCGCGCCCAGCCTTACGCCGGACAGATAGTGCACCACCGGCGTGTCACGGATCGGGATTTCCAGGTCGTGGGTACCCAGGCCGTTGCCTTGGCTGAGGCGCACAATGTGATCGCGCAGCAACACCCGGTTCAATTCATGCCCCTGCAGGGCCACCAGCGCATCCCAGCCGAACGTCCGCGAAGTTTCCCTCATCCATGCCTTCAGTTCTTCCAACGAGTTACCGGCCATGACGATGGCTCCTGTTGAGTAATGAATTAACCGCGCGGCAATGCACGACGCTCATCGCGTCAACCGGGCAAGCACCGCCGGAAACTCCTTAAGGGGAAGCGGCAGGATCAGGTAACCTTCGAACAGACCAAGCGGCCCACCGTCGTAGATAGCGAAGATCAGCACATAGCTGTCAGTGGCCTCGGCTGGCCCGGTGTACAGGCCGTTGGCATCGAGCTGCCCCGGGCCCAGGACCAGTTGCCATTCGACGGCCAGGACGTTGCCGTTGAAGATGGCCTCGAGTTGAACCCGCCCGGCCACCGCATCGAAACTGGCAATGTTCAGAGTCAGGGCGGGAGCCTTTTGCAACGCCAGGACATGCACCGATTGTGCAGGGCCATTGGCGACGGTGACCTCGATCTCCTCCAGCAGGAAGGTTTTCTGCGGCACGACCGGGCCATGGTCATAGGTGTGATCGCCGTCGGGGTTGTCGCTGGGTCGCACCGTACCGCTCTGCCCCGCCACCGGGTTCTTGATCTTCCACTGACGCGCGCCTGTGCCCAGGCTGCCGGCCTTCATTTCCACGGACTTGCCGACATCACAGATCTGGATGCGCGGGTTGACGTTCAACTCGTTGCGCAACACGTTCACCAGCGCCACGCTGAATTGACCGCTGTTGTCGGTGGCCGTCACGCGCACGTGCTTGTAACGCTTGTCGATGTCGGGTGCCGTGTACAAACCGGTGGGGCTGATGGTGCCCGCGCTGCCGGTTTCGCCTTCGACGTTTTCCACCTTCCATTGCACGCCCTGGGCAGCCGAGACGGTGGCGAATTGCAGTGTCGTGCCCTGGCGGACCAGGGCGTCCATGGGCGCAATTTCGAAGGCAGTCTGGGTACGGTTGATGTGCGCGACGTGAAGTACATCACTCGGCGCGTAGAATTCGGTGCCCTGAATGGCGTTGCCGAAGTTCAGCCGGATGGTTTCCTGGAGATATTCGTTGATCGATGCATCGGTTTGAAGGACTTCCTTGAATGCGGCTTCTATGTTTTTCTTTAACGACTCAATGATTCCCTCGGCAAGAATTGCGGCCAATACAAGGGCCAACATCACGGCGTCCCAGAATTCATTTTCTGGCTCGCCCACCGGAGTTACACGGATACTTTCACCGAGTTCTGTATTGTGCTCCAACAGCGTCTGTACAAGCACAACCACGCCACCACGTTCCTCCAACTCATACTCAGCGTGAAGTTCAGTAATGACGGGTTGATCCAAAGAGTGCCCTTCATGGCCCACGGCAGTCAGATCAATCCTTGTCACCCCTTCTGAAGTCCAATCAACCACCAGCCTGTCACTTAGAACACTCACAACGAACGCTTTGTTGCTGACCGCAGGAAAATTCATTTTGCTGATTTTCCATATAATCAACGGAATCAAGGGAAGTGCGACTACACCGCCTTTTGCAGGAACTTCCAACCCTCCGAATTTCAAGGCGGCATTAACCAGGTCGCCATTATCATCAAAGGTGTAATCGAAACCTTCGCCATTAAAAAGCCGCTGAACTTCACTCAATAAAGTATCACCCGCTGCGCGCCGGCGATCGAACAGCACACTCGCTGAATAGCGCTCACCACCCTTTTCAGGCAGCAGATATCGATAGTCTTCGCCCGGAAAATTGCCTCCGTAACGGGCCAGAGTCCGTACCAGAACCAGGATGCAGCCTTCGCCATAATCGTTGGACGAACGATCCCACGCCGCCGGGCTGATGGCCTGGGTCCGCAATACGAAAGACTCCGGGTCCAACAGCACGTTGTTCCCGCGTTTGATTTCACCGAGCGGATAGATTCTTTGTTCGTCAGGCAAGCTATTGAAATAATCCTTGAAGAACTCCCCGCCGAGGCGTCGCCCGTGAGCTGTCTCGGAAAAGTTGAGAATAAATTCATCGCTGTGTTTGAGATCCAGGCGTACCCGTCCCTCCTTGGAGATTTCACCGGGCACTTCGGCCAGCAATAACATCAGCGTCAGTTCCGGCCCTTCAAGCGGATCAATCCACTGAACTTTCGAGGTATTCCAACCATCGCCAGTCCTGGCCAGCGTGATTTGATCGCCGCCCATGACCTTCATGATCAATCGAGCCTTGGAATCGTTGAGCTTGGTATTGTCAAATAACAGCAGCGGCACACTCAGCACAAAATTCTGTACACGCTCCACGTACTTGCCTTCCACCAGTTCCACATCACCAGAAATCGGTTTTATGGTACTGCCCGTATTAAATCGATTATTGTATTCCTGACGAATCAACAAATTGGATTTCTGCCGATCCAAACCGAAGATCAGCCCCCAATCCAACATACGTGAAGTATCTTTCAACCACGCCAGCAAACTTTCCAGCGAATTATCGGACATGACCATGATCCTTGTTCGTTCAGGTGAAAACAGCAGTCAACGGGCGAAATGGCGGCAAACGTGTTTCAGGCAACCAGTTGCGGATTGATGAACGGAAACTGTTTGTAAATGACGCCGTCATCGAAACTTGTAGAAATCCTGACGCTGAAGTTCTCGTTCAATTTCAACTTCTGTAGATAAGCCAATGGCAGTTCGGCAAACAACTGACCGGCGAAATACTCCTCCTCGGTCACGACCTCTGCGTCGCCCACCCGCAAATCGAAGGTTTCCTTGTCATCGCTCGAGGACTTGCCGTCCACGGTTATCCTGACCCGCTGCCCCTTGTCCATGAAGGTCCAGGAGTCGAGCCGGAACAGCACCCCGGTGGTGACCTTGGCCAGTGAAATCACATTGTTGGGAGATTTCGGTTCCTCGATCTGCAGGGTGGGCCACTTCGCGGTGGGGAAGTCCTTGACCAGCAGTTCGAATACGTCGGAATTCTTACCAGGCGGGGTAACCTTGTAGAACACGTTGACCCACTGCTCCAGGTTGGCCGGCAGGGCCGAGGCCGGAATCTGGAAACGGTCCTTGTCGCCCGCCGTGTGATCGACGATGACGCTGCCGGTACTGCCACGACCTTCCCAGTGCATCTGCACCGTCATCCCCGGGCTGATTTCAGCATCCGCAGGCAGCTTGACATAGCCACCGCCGAGCACATCCTCGGCGAACACACGCCCCCTTCCCTCGCCCTCGGCCGTGGCCTTTTCGACATTCGGCCAGGGCAGTTTGATCGGTTTGCTGAGCGTCACTTTAAGCGGCTGCGAAGTGCCTGCCGTACCGACCCGGGCGTGCTGGTAATGCAGGCTGACCTCAAGACCGACGTTGGCCGCCAGCCACACATGGCCCAGGTGCAACTCGACGATGCCGCTGTCGACCGTCGAACTGTCGATGAGCAGCGAGGCGATGGCCGCACTGTCGCCGTCGGCATACAGCACCACGCTGTCGCCGGGCTGCATGCCTGGCCAGGGCTCGACCACCACGATGATGCCGTCGGGGAATACGTCCGGGTCCAGGTCACTGCCGCTGAAGTCCTTGATGCCAGGTGCCGGCAGCAAGGTGTTGGGGGGGGCAATGATCTGCACGGTCTGGCTGGCCGAGGTGGTGGGCGTGGTGGGGTCGGCGTACTCGATCACGTAGCGCAGATGGGCGAAGCCACCGTCGATGGACTGCAGCCGGCCCCGATCGATCAACCACTTCTGCGGCTGGCCGATGTCGGCCTCCACCAGGGTGTTGGTGGAACGGAAGGTTTCCCAGAACATGCCGTCGTCGAAATGCAGGTCCGCTTCCAGGGTCACCCGGTCGCCCACCGACATGGCCTTGTAGGGCGGCGCCGCCACCGTCGCCGGGCCCGTGGCAAACCAGCTGAGGTCGACGTGCAGCTCGTGGGACTGGCGAAAATGCGGCACGGGCAATGCCTGCGCGAACGGCCGTTTGCCCACGTAGAAAAACCGCCGCTTGGACTCCTCGCCGCGCTCGTCCGGCTGGCTGGGGTCATGCACCTTGAACGAGTAGAACACGTAGCCCTGGTCCAGGGCCTGGAGCAGGTTGTTGCCGATGCTCACCTGCTTGCCTTCGGGTTCCAGCTCGCCGGGGCCGACCTCGATCAGGGTGGTGAACATGTCCGCCGGGTCGCCGTTACTCTGGCAGCCGTACCAGGTAGGCCAGAGGAAGTCGCCCTCCTTGAGGGTCGGGTGATTGATGTAGGTGATCAGGTCGTCGATGCCCAACTGGTCCAGGTCGATCGTATTGTCGGCGCCGAGTGCGGGCACTTCAGGCGGGGGTAGCGTGGCAGCCATCCTGATGACTCCTTGATGCCGACGGGCGTCGATTGCAGGGACCGGATCACCGAGGCGACCCTTGCGGATGTCACCGTTTTACGCCTCGACGGGCGTTCTGCCCACTATCAGAACTGATAGGTTCGCAGCCGATTTCTTGCTGATATGGTTTGCTGCGAAACCTGTCCGCGTGCAGGGGTCGGCCTGCTTCGGCGGTGCTGCCCACCGTGCTTTTACGCGCACTCGGGTGGGCGTTGGCAAACACCCACACCAAGCGTTCCAGGGCGAAAAAGCCCAGCAGTTTCCTGCACATCCAAGCTGGAGGTCGATACCCATGGCTGCCCAAACGTCCCTGCACTCCAACGCCAACAATTTCCTGAGTGCCATGCAGGCGGGGGTCAACCCGCGCACCGGCCTGTACAGCATCTCGGTCAACCTCGGGGAGATCATCGCCAACGGCCTGCGTGGGCCGGGTTTCCAGTTGGCGCTTGGGTATAGCCCGCTTTCGCTGGTGGACAGCGGTTGGGGCCTGGGTTGGGACATGCAGCTGTCGCAGTACACGTTGTCCAACCAGGTGCTCTCGCTCAGCACCGGGGAATCCTTCAAGGTGACCGGCACCGACGGCAACGGGCAATTGCTGATGAAGGAAAAGAAACTCGACACCTTCCATTTCTACGAGGACACCGCCAACCAGTTTCGCGTCGTGCACAAGTCCGGCATGGTGGAAATTCTTGAAGTCAAAGGCAGCCTGCAAAACCGGGTGGCCGTGCCGACCAGGATTTATTCGCCCGTGGGTAACTTCATTACGCTGGAGTACACGACCTTCGCCGGCGTTCACCAGTTGCTCACGGCGATCAGGGATGAAGCCGGCCTGCTGCTGATGTCGGTCAAGCGCACCGACTTCCAACTGGAGGTGATGCTACTGCCGCTGGCCGGCCCCGGTGGCACCCCGTGGACGCGGTTTGTCATGGAGCTGGCCACCAACGACCGACGCGTCAGCCGAATCGTGCTGCCGGACGACAGCAAGGCTGCCTGGCGCTTCGACTACCTGCTCAAGGGACAGCACTTGTGCATCACCCAGATTGAGACCCCCGGCGGCAGTCGTGAGCAGATGTTCTATAACGATGCCGGCCATCAATACCCCACGGGAAACAACATGGACCCGCTGCCGCGGATCACCGAACATCGCCTTGACCCGGGCGCCGGGCAGCCGTTGGTGCGGGTCGGCTACAGCTACCCCGGTGTCGAGAACTTTCTCGGTGGCGGGCGCACCATCGCCTGGGACCCCTCGGGCCTCGATAATCTCTACACCCTGCGCGGGCGCTACCAGTACACCTGCGTGGAAAAACTGATGATCGCAGGCAGTGCGGTGCGCACCATCGAATACACCTACAATCAGTTCCACTTGCTCACGGAAAAAACCACGACCCAGAACAACCATGTGCAAATCGTCAGGACCGAGTACTTCGTGGATGAAGACAAATCCTTCGATGCACAGCCCAACTATTTCCAGTTACCCAGACAGGTCACCACGTTGTGGACCTACCAGGACAACGTGGCACTGCAGCGCAGCGAAACGGCGACCAGTACCTACGACATCCACGGCAACCCACTGACACAGACCCTGCCCAACGGTGTGGTCGAGACCAATACCTGGCTGCCTCCCTCGGCCAGCGACCCCGAGGGCTTTGTCCGTCACCTGAAAGAGCGCACGGTGACCCCGGCGCCCTCGGCCCCAGGCGATGCGCCAACACTGTGCACCCGCTACACCTACAAGGCCCTGACCCCACTGGGCCCCAGCCCGCTGTCGGACTATCACACCGTCGAGAGTGAAACCCTGCTGCAATTGCACAGTGGCGGCGCTGAAACCGAGTTGCAGCGTATGGTCTACAGCCACATCGATGACCCTGACGATGCGTTCCTCCATGGCCGCGTCTCGCGGGCAACCGTCACCTTGAACGGTATGTCGACCTTCAACGATTACCTGTACGAAAAGCTCGACTCCCCGGAGTTCCAGGTGCCGGTGCTGCAGACCACGCAGACCACCGCCAATGACTTCGACAGCACCAGCAGAAGCTCCCTGCAACAGCAATCACTGCTCACCGGCCAGACCCTGTTGAGCCGTTACGAAGACATCGAAACCCGCAGTGTCTACGACAATCTTGGCCGCCTTGTCGAGCAGGTCGTTGGCCTGGGCACCCCCTATGAAGCCCGCCGTCGCTACGAGTCGAGCCTCAGCACGGTCATCGGCGAACAGCTCGAACAACGGGTGATCAATGCCCGCAATATCACTGCGCGCAGCGTACTCGACGGCTTTGGCCGGGTGGTGTACGAGGAGCGTGACCATGTCGATCCCGACAACCCGACTTCCACCCGTCAAACCAGTGCGTCGAAGTACAACGAATGGGGGGATATCGTCGAAGCCACGGCGATCGACTGGCTAGACGGTGTCCGACTGGAAGTGACCAGCCGGCAAGAGTATGACGACTGGGGCGAGCCGTTCAAGATCACCGGTCCCGACGGCGTGATCGCCTTCGACGTCGATGATCCGATCGGCACCCAGGAGTCCGATGGGCCGATTGTCCGTAGCTGGTTGCAGAGCCGCGACGGCTTGTTGATCACGGGCCTGAATGAAACCTGGCTCAACCGTTTCGGCAAGCCATCGCGCATCCGCGCCCTGAATGCAGCGGGCGATGAACTGTCGAAGCGGACCTACCAATACGACGGGCTGGGCAACTGCATCGAAGAGACCGACGAAAACAACCTGGTGACCCGCTACAGCTACGATGCCTTTTCGCGCCTGACCCGCACCCTGCTGCCCGACAACACCATCGTCAAGCGCGAGTACGCACCGCACAGTGCGGCGGAACTGGCGGTGACCCTGAGCAGCAGCACCGATGGCGTACGGTTCACCCAGGTGGGTGAACGCGAATTCGATGGCCTGGATCGCTTGACCCGCATGACCACGGGCACCCGCACCGAGCGTTACACCTACGAAGGCGGCCGCGAACAGCTACAAAGCCTGATCACACCGGCCAACGAAACCATCCGCTACGACTACAACCTGCCGCTCAGCACCGCGCCGATTGCCAGCCAGGCGCCGGACGAAAATGCCAGTTTCTCCTACGACAACACCAGTGCACGCCTGACCCGGGCGAGCAACGAGCTGGGTACCCGGGAGTACGACTACAACACCAGTAACCAGTTGACCGAAGAGCGCTGGATCGACACGCAGGGCAAGACCTGGCAGTCGCAGTTTTCCCACTCCATGAACGGTGCCCTGCTCAAGCGCACCGATCTGAAACAGGGCAACGACCCGGGGCTCGATACCGTGCATCATTACGACACCATCGGACGACTCATCCGTACCTTGCAGGGCGGGCTCGAGGCCGGTTTCAGCTACGATGGGCTGGGTCAACTCAGCGAGATCAGCACCCGGGACTTGAACGCCAGCAGCCAACTGACGACCCGGTTCGAGTACGACGACCAGGGCCAGGAATGCCTGCGTACGATGGTCGTGGACCAGCAGGTACCGCAGACCCAGGAACAGACCTGGCGCGCCGACGGACTACTGGACACCCGCCACTTGAAGCAGGGCGCCGTCAGCCTGCTGGAGGAACGATTCGGGTACGACCTGCGAGGTCGCCTGACCGAGCACTACTGTTCCGGCGCCACCCTGCCCCACGATGAACTGGGGCGGGAGTACGTCGAGCAGATCTTCAATTTCAACGAGTTCGACAGCCTGACCCTGATCACCACCCGATTCAGCAACGGCCAGAGCGAACGTGCCTTCTACAGCTACTCCCCCAGTGATCCGTGCCTGCTGCAAAAAATCACCTACAACCCGACCCGCCCCACGGGCGACCCGACATTCAGTTACGACCTCAACGGCAACCAGAGCGTTGACGAGCAGGGCCGCCTGCTGACCTACGACAGCCAGAACCGCCTGGTGAAAGTGGAGGACAGCGCCGGGCAACTGGTCAGCGAGTATCGCTATGACGGCCACTCCCACCTGGTCAACACCGGCGACAGCAACGGTGACGACACCTTGCGCTTCTACAAGGACGAGCAACTGAACGCCATCGTCAAGGATGATCGCCAGACGCAATTGCTTTACCTGGGCGATCACCCCCTCGGCCAGCAGGAAGCCGGCGATCCGACGCAGACCCTGCTGTTGATGACCGGTGCGGGCAACAGCGTCATTGGCGAAAGCCAGCAGCAGGTGCTGCGTACGGCAGTGTACGGCGCCTACGGCGATCAACACAGCGATCAGGCCATGCAAAGCCTGACCGCGTTCAATGGCGAAGTACTGGAAAACGCCATGGGCTGGTACCTGCTCGGGCGCGGCTACCGGGCCTACAACCCGGTGCTCAAACGCTTTCACAGCCCGGACTCGCTGGCCCCGTTCGACGGCGGCGGCATCAACCCCTACTGCTATTGCCTGGGCAACCCGATCGCCCTGCGCGACCCCACCGGGCATCAGGCCATCGGTTTCAGCGGCCGCTTGCGTCGCCCCGACGAAGACGCCGTTACGCCCGTATCAGGCGGTAGTGACGTCATGAGCTGGATCTTCGTGGCGGTGGGCGTCGTCGGCACCGTCGCTGCGGGCGTGGCCACGGTGCTGACCGCGGGCAAGCTCGCGCCGCTGTTCGGCAAGGCCTTGTACTTTACCATCGCCAAGACGGCAGCCCTGGCCGCCTCCACCGTCACGGGTGCTGCCGCCACCGCGTTCAGTGCCGATGCTGCCGCCAACGACAACCCGGACTCCAACACCAAAGCCGGAATCTTTGGGCTCGTTTCGCTCGTGACCGGGATAGCCGCCGTCGGGTTCGGCATGGCGGCTTCGTTTTTCAAGACGGCAGGAGTTGCGGCGAGCGTGGCCGACTCGGCCGCCTCAGTGCGTTCGGCGGGTTCGATCAGTTCGGTTGGGTCGGGTAGCTCGGTTGCATCGAGTAGCTCGGGCAGCTCAATTGTCGCGGCGAGCAATCGGAACTCAGATGGATGGCAATTTTTACGACGCCTGCGTATACGGAAAGTTGGAAACAACCAACCACCAAGATCCGGCGCCAGGGCTGCAGACCTCATCAACAATAGTCCGCAAACGGCTGGCAGAAGCGCTTCGCGGGTACCACCTGTAGTGGATGATGCAGTCGCTTCCACCAGTGGCACTTCACCGGCGTCGAATGTCGGCGTGAGGCCCCCTGTCAGCCAGGGCGCACTGCGCGGGGCAAAGGCAAACCTGAAAAAAACGGTAGTACCCGACAAACCAGCGCCATCACGAGCTGATGACTTGTGGCAAAAACAAATCATCGCGGCGGCGGCGGCCCTGAATGATGGAAATGTGAGTGCTGCTGTAGACGTGGGTAACAACGTCGTGATGATGCCAAAAAGCTTCAAAATTAATCATACGGGCCCTCTCAGGCAAGCAAACATAGTCAAAGGATGATCCTCTTTAACTCGGCGACATACTTCATTGTGTCGCCGATTTTTTACCTACCCGACTTGCCCCCTCCAACAATTGCGCACAGCAGCCCCCTCCACTTCACCTTCCCACAAATAAATCCTACAAAACTTACACTACCGCCCTCCTACAACCCTACCTACGCTGACGACTTTTCCCACGCAACAAGTCTAAATTTCAACGTCTTACCTCACTACCCCTCTCCTACAAACCTCTCTACCATCCCCTCCCGTCATGACGCCGCTACAAAATAAACTTCCTGCAAAAGTGTAAGTAGCTGCATCAACAACCCGCGCCACTACTTACCCGAAACATCATTAAAGGATTCATCATGAAGAAACAACTGATTGCACTTTCCCTGGGACTTTCCGCTGCACTGGCTGGCACTTCGGCATTTGCCAACAGCGGTGTCATCAACTTCGAAGGGCGCATTACCAGCGCCACTTGCCCGATTGAAATCGTCAACCCGGAAGACGGCTCCATCGGCAACCAGGTCAAGATGGGCACCATCGAGGCCAGCCGCTTCACCGCCATCGGCCAGGAATTCAAGGGCAAGAGCTTCGGCCTGCGGGTAACCGCCGGCGCCGGTTGCGGTTTCAACCCGGCCGACAACGTGGCCAAGGTGGTGTTCAACGGCAACGCCGACAGCTCGGGCGACTACTTCGCCGTGACGCCGACCAGCGACGGCGCGAAGAACGTGGTGATTTCCCTGCACGACATCTCCGGGCCGTTGAAGCCTGGCACGGAGTCCGCGGAATACGCACTCAATGACACCGGTTCCACCGACATGATCTTCAACGCCTACTACCGCTCCACGGCCGCCACCGTGACCGCCGGTACGGCGTCGGCGGACATCCAGTTCATCGTCGCCATCAACTGATAACCCCCGCCCTCTGGACACGACGCCCGGTGCGTCGTGCGCCAGTGTTTTCGATGCGTGCGGCGAGCCTGGCTGGCCGCACGCATGAAGGAGAACACCCATGCCTGGCATCACCCCGTTACCCGCCATCTACCGCTACGCTGCCGGTTTGTGCATGCTGCTGATGTTGCTCGCACACATCCCTGCCGCCGAGGCGGCACTGAGCATCAGTGCAACCCGCGTGGTATTCGGCAGCGACAAACGCAGCACCTCGGTGATCATCTCCAACCCCAGCAATCGACCGTTCGCCGTGCAGACCTGGGTCAACACCGCCAGTGACGATGACACCACCGCCGTGCCCTTCATGCCCTCGCCGCCGTTGTTCCGGCTCAACCCGGGCAAGGAGCAACAGGTGCAGATCAACGGCCTGCCCAACGCGCTGCCCACGGATCGCGAGTCGCTGTTCTACTTCAACGTGCAGGAAATTCCCCAGGCGCAGGACACCGACGGCAACGTGCTGAACATCGCCCTGCGCACCCGCATCAAGCTGTTCTATCGCCCGGTCCAATTGAAGGACAACCCCATGTCGCGGCTCAAGGACCTTGAGTGGTCGGTACGGCAGGTCGGCGGCCAGGTGCACCTGGTGGTGCACAACCCGACGCCGTTTCACGTGTCGTTTACCCGGGTCGACGTCAGTGGCAACGGCCAGAAGCAGGCCGTGCAAAACCCCGCCATGGTCGAACCGATGAAACAGCAGCACTTCGTGCTCGACACCATCAGGCCCAGCCAGGGTTTGCAGGTGACCTTCTCGGCCATCAACGACTTCGGTGGCTTCAGCACGCCCTTGAGCGTGCCGGTTCAACCCGCCCCCTAGGGCAGTCCCCGCACTAACCCGCCAGGAACACTCATCATGATTTCACTACCCGACCGCGGGTGTGCGGCTGTGCCTGCGCGCCTGCTTTTTGCCCGGCTGCTCGTCATCGGTGGCAGTGGCTTGTTGCTGCTGGAATTGAAACCGGCGCACGGCGCGCAGCCCATCGAATTCCAGAGCGGCTTCATGCGCCAGAGCGCGGCCCATGCCGGTGATGCCGGATCCCTGGCCCTGCGCGCACTGGGCCACACCCAGGACCTGGGGCCCGGGCGCTACTGGGTCGACCTGCAGATCAACCTGCGCTACTTCGGCCAGCGCGAACTGGCCTTCGCCGTCGACCCCGCCACGCAACGCCTGTTGCCGTGCCTTTCGGCCGAACTGCTCGAAGAGCTGGGCGTGCGCCTGGGCAGCGTGGCCGACCCGACGTTGCTCAGCGGTCCGTGCGTGAACCTGTTCAACCTGATCCCCGGTGCCAAGATCGACTTCGATGGCGGCAAGCTGCTGCTGGCCCTGTCGATTCCGCAGATCGCCATGCGCCGCGATGTGATCGGCCGCGTCGACCCGGACCTGTGGGACTACGGCATCAACGCCGCCTTCGTCAGTTACCAGGTGGCAGCGCAACAGAGTTCCAGCCGGTACGGCGGCAAGAGCAACAGTGAAGACCTGTACCTCAACAGCGGCATCAACCTGGGTGCCTGGCGCCTGCGCAGCAACCAGTCGCTGCGCCAGAACGAAGAAGGCAAGCGCCAATGGACCCGCGCCTACACCTACGCGCAACGGGACCTACCCGGCACCCACGCCAACCTGACGCTGGGGGAAACCTTCACCGGCGGCGACGTGTTTCGCAGCGTGCCGATCACCGGTGCCCTGGTGGGCTCGGACCTGGGCATGCTGCCCGACGCCATGCAGGGTTATGCGCCGATCATCCGTGGCGTGGCACAGTCGCGCGCCAAGCTCGAGGTGTTGCAGAACGGCTATCCGATCTACTCGACCTATGTCAGCGCCGGCCCCTACGAAATCGATGACCTCAGCACCGTCGGTGGCAGCGGCGAACTGGAAGTGGTCCTGACAGAGGCCGATGGCCAGGTGCGCCGCTTCAGCCAACCCTATGCCAGCATCAACAACCTGCTGCGTGAGGGGGTGTGGCGCTACACCGGCGCCGTCGGGCGGTACAACCCCACCAGCAAGCTCGAAGACCCAATGCTGTGGCAAGGCACGCTGGCAATGGGCACGGTGTGGAACACCACCTTGTATGGCGGCCTGATGGCCAGCGAATTCTACCGTGCCGGCTCCCTGGGCGTGGCACGCGATCTGGGCACGTTCGGCGCCCTGGCGCTGGATGTCACCCGCTCCGATGCCGACATCGATACCCGCAACATCGGCCAGGTGCAGGGCATGAGCTACGCGGTGAAGTACGGCAAGTCCTTCCCCAGCCGCACCAGCCTGCGTTTTGCCGGCTACCGCTATTCCACCGAAGGCTATCGCGACTTCGAGGAGGCCGTGCGCCAGCGCAACCACAGCACGCCGTACCACGGCAACCGACGCAGTCGCCTGGAAACCTCGATCTACCAGCACATCGGCTCGCGCAGTTCGCTGAGCCTGACCCTGTCGCACCAGGACTATTGGGGCAGCAACTACGAGCAGCGCCAGTTCCAGTTCAACTTCAGTACCCAGCTGCAACACCTGAGCGTCAACCTGTATGCCTCGCAGTCGCTGAGCGATGACCGCAACGGCGGCGACAAGGACCGCCAGTTCGGCCTGAGCCTGTCGATGCCGCTGGATTTCGGCCACACCAGCAACGCGACCTTCGACCTGCAGAACAACGGCAGCCGCTACAGCCAGCGCGCCAGTCTGGGCGGCAACCTCGACGAAAACCGCCTCAATTACCGCGCCAGCCTGAGCAACAACGAGGGTCGCCAACAGGCCGCTTCGCTGTCGGTAGGTTATCAGGCGCCCTTCGGCAGTGTCGGGGCCGGTCTGACCCAGGCCAACGACTTCCGCAGCACCTCGATCAACGCCAGCGGCGCCGTGCTCGTGCACGCCGACGGTATTGCCCTGGGCCCGAACCTGGGCGAAACCAGCGCACTGGTGCAGGTGCCGGACATCGAAGGCGTCGGCATCGTCAACGCCACCGGGGTCAAAACCGATGCCAAGGGTTATGCGCTGATGCCGCATTTGCAGCCTTATCGTCTGAACCCGGTGGTGTTGCAAACCGATCACCTGGGCCCCGAAGTGGAAATCGACAACGGTGCGACCCAGGTCGTGCCGCGCCGCGGCGCGGTGGTCAAGGCGGACTTTGCCGCGCGTGCGGTCAACCGCATGGTCATCACCACGCGCACCACCGAAGGCGTGCCGCTGCCCTTCGGCGCCCAGCTCAGTGCTGCCGACGGCACGGTCATGGGCATTGTCGGCCAGGCCGGCCAGGTCCTGCTGTCCAGTGGCGCAGAACCGCAGACACTGAATGTGCACTGGGGCGAACAGGCCGAACCGCAGTGCCGCCTGAGCATCGACCCCGCCACCATGGAACAGGCCCAGGGCTACCGTTTGCAGGCACTGACATGCCTGTGACCTGCGCCCAACCAGTTGCCACCCTTGACGCGGTTGCGAGGAAAAACCGATGAAATCTTCAACACATCGCCTGTTGCAGGGCGCGGCACTGGCCGCCAGCTGCATGGCACCCCTGGCGATGGCCAATTGCACCTGGAATACCGGCGGGCCGGCGACCATGAACTACCAGCGCGATGTCGGCTCGTTGTATGTCCCGCGCGATGCCCGCGTGGGCACGGTCATCGGCAGTGTCGACGTCAACCATGCCACTCCCAACAATGCGGGCCTGATCGCCCGGTGCATGAACGACGGCACGCGCAACCTGGAATTCAACGCGCGTGCGACCACCGGCATTTTCCCGGGGCCGATCGACCCGATCGACGGCGAGGACGTCACCGGCAAGATCCTGCAAACCAACATCCCGGGCGTGGGTGTGCGGGTCAAACTCGCCTACCCGCTCAATGGCCAGGCGGACAATACCTTCCACCCCGTCGGCCCGCCCACGGTGCCCTACGACGCGTTCAACGACCGTATGCTGCTGACGCATATTTCGCTCAACAGCCTGCACAACCGCATCACCCTGGTCAAAACCGGGCCCATCGCGCCCGGCCCGCAGGTGCTCGATGGCCGGGAGCTGTTCAGTGGCCACATGAGTGACCTGGGCAAGGTGTTCGGCTACGGCCTGACCGGCACCATCATTCCCGCGCAGTGCAGCGTCAGCGCCAACCCGGTGAGTGCCGACCCCGTGCTGCTGGGCGACTGGGACACCAGCGATTTCACCGGGCCAGGCTACACCACCACGGCGGTGCCCTTCAGGATTTCCCTGAGCCAATGCGAGACTGACACCGGTAATGGTTTTGTCGCCACCGCCAACATTCGCCTGGAAGGTATCCTCGGCTCGGCGCCCATCGGCCCGCCGGCCAATGGCATTTTCAGCCTGACCACCGATTCCAGCGCCAAGGGCATGGGCATCCAGGTGCTCAAGGGCGATGGCACCCCGGTGGAACTGGCCTCCGAGGTCCCGCTGATCGCCATCACGCCAGGCAATACGCAGCTCGATTTCCAGGCCCGCTTCTACCAGACCGACCCACCCAACGCCGTCCGCCCAGGCCTGGCCAAGGGGGCATTGAGTTTCACCCTGACCTACAAATGACCTGTAGGAGCGGGCTTGCCCGCGATGGTCGTCAACGGTGACGCGGGCTGCCTGGATGCCTGCGGTGTTTGGTCTACCATCGCGAGCAAGCTCGCTCCTACAGTAGACCGCGATCCCCTGTAGGAGCGGGCTTGCTCGCGATGGTCGTTAACGGTGACGTGGGCTGTCTGGATGCCTGCGGTGTCTGGGCTATTTTTCGCGAGCAAGCTCGCTCCTACAGACAACCGCGATCCCCTGTAGGAGCGAGCTTGCTCGCGATGGTCGTTAACGGTGACGTGGGCTGTCTGGATGCCTGCGGTGTCTGGGCTATTTTTCGCGAGCAAGCTCGCTCCTACAGACGACCGCGATCCCTGTAGGAACGAGCATGCTCGCGATGGTCGTCAACGGTGACGTCGGCTGTCTGGATGCCTGCGGTGTCTGGGCTTCCATCGCGAGCAAGCTCGCTCCTACAGGTTTAGGGTGTGGGGAGTCAAGCGATGAGCAACGGTCGCAACGAATCGAAGCGTTTCCAGGTGCGCTTGCCGTCGAAGCTCACCGTGGCCCGCACTTCAAGGCGCTCATTGAGCTTGAAGCGTTGCAGGTCCGCCTTGGAAATGCGCCCCACGGGAATTTTCGGGGCCACCTCCGGTACTGGACCTTCGACGAGCGCAGGGATCACCACGGTCTGCATGTTGGCGTCGATGCCCCGCACTTCCACGCTGACGAACTGTTCGGTGCTCATGAACGACCAGTTTTCCATGGTGAAGTTGGCAAAATCGGTGACGGCCTTCAGACTCAGGTTTCCGCCCGAATCATCCTCCTCGCACTGGACCGTGGGCAGGCCGCTGATGTCATCCACCTGCAAGTTGTAGGTCTGGGATTTGTGCGGGTTGGCCACACCCGGCTCGTGAACCTCATAGGTCACCGTCAGGCTGCCACCGCTGTGCTGGGCGATTCTGGTTTTGGGGATACTGTACTGACGCGACCCTGGTGCCACCGGGGTTTCGGTGGTGTAGTCCCCCGGCGTACCGGGCTGCGCCCAATACACCACCACCCGCTCGTCGTCATTGATGACCGCCGTTGCTGGCAGCTCCACCGTGGCACCGTTGAGTGCCCGGGTCGGCACCAGCACCCCGCTGGATCCGCTGTTGCTGGCCTCCAGCACTTTCGCCGGAGGCAATACCCGGGGCACGACAGCGGTGTCCACGCTCAGCTCGACATGCACGGCGTAAGGCGTCTTGTTGCCCGCACGGTCCTCGACGCTGTACGACACAAACCGCGCACCGTTGCCGCGCAGGCGAATCAGGTCGCCGTTGGCCACCAGATCCAGGGGGCCGGTGTAGTTCTTGTCGTCCAGTTCGATAACGCCCGCCTGCTGGTAACCCCCGGCACTGTCGCTCCAATACCAGGTGATGCGATCCCACGGCTTGGGGGTCGTGTAGAGGGGGATGCCGGCCTTCACCTGATCGTTGTTCTGCGTGAGGTATTGGGCGGTGAGTTTGTTGGGCGGCAGTACCGCCGGCGGGAACACCAGGGCGTTGGCGGTCGTCAAGGTTGGGGCCAGGGTATCGAGGGTCATGATCAGCGGGTTGGAATCTTCCCAGTCGCCGTTGTAGATCGTCGCGCGATACCGCAGCGAATGCTCACCGTCATTGGCGCGCAGCCATTGCTGCGGCAGCAGCACATAACGGTCGGTGTCGGTGATCGGCTGATCCCACGTACGCACGACGAGCGGGTTGGGGCTGTTGTCCACGAACAGCTCGACCTTCTCTTCGCCTCTGGTGGGGTCCGAATACAAAGGCACCGTGAACCAGACCTTAAGGTCGGTGCGGGTCAGGGCTTCGGGCAGCAGGTTGGTTTCGCCGCCGGGTTTGTCGGGCAGCAGCCCGACAACCTCGGGCGGGGGCATGAGCACATCGGTGGACTTGGCCATGAACAGACTCTCCTCGAACACTCAAAGAAGAGAACCGCCCCACGCCCCCTGCAGGAGCGAGCTTGCTCGCTCCTACAGGGGGCGTGTCACGGCCCTCATTTACCAGGTGTAGCGAAACCCTACATTGGCACCCCACGGCTGCTCGATCTTGCTGCCGTTGCTGTAGTCGAAGTCTGCGTGGATAGACACCTTGTCGGTCACCGTCATGGCAACACCGGCGCCCAGTTCGCCGCGCGAACCGCGCAGGTCGGTGTTGAAGCGGTTGTCGTTGACCGATACATCGGAGTTGTCGGCGAACTCATGCACGTAGGCCGCGCGCACATAGGGTTGTACGGTCTTCCCTTCTGCCCAGCTGTAGTTGCGACCGACCGTGGCACCCACCTTGCCGAGCAGCGAGTTCTCGCGATCACCCTTGGCTTTCAAGCCGTTGTCGAACGTGTAGTCGGCGCCTTCGAAGGTGACCGCGGCAAACTGCACCGAAGGCTCGACGAAGTAGTCATCCGCCAGCTTGATGTGCCGGCCGAATTCCGCCGAAGCACCCAGGCCGTTGTTGTTGTAGTCGCCCTTGGTCTTGCGGCCATCGCTGAGTTGCACGTCGGCATCGTTTTGCAGGCGGTTGTACTTGATGACGCCGTCGAAGTAGTAACCGCTGACGGCATCCAGCCAGGTGGCGTAAGTACCCAGGTAGTAGCTGTCGATGTCGCCACTGGTGCCACGACTCAGGTCCAGGTCGGACTTGCTGTAACCGGCCAGCACACCCACCAGCCATTGACCATCACCCACCGGCAACGGTGCATCGGCACCGAACGACACGCCCTGCTGCACTTGCTTGTAGGCAACGCCGGCGCTTTCGCTGACGTTGTACTTGTTGCCATACGCGCGCATCCAGCCACCCGATTTGCCGTGATCCAGGCGCACTTCACCCATGCGGCTGCGCAAGGTGCTGAGCTCGCCGTACCAGACCGTGCGCGCAGCGCTGAACAGCGCCATCACCGATTGAGTACCTGGGCTGATAGTGCGGGTGGAGGCATTGAGGTACCAGTCGTTGGCGCCGACCCGAACCAGGTCATAGGAATAGGTGCCGAGGTCCACGGGCCCACCTAGCAGGGAGAACTGCGCGTCACCGGCCGCGATATGCACCACTGCCGTCGAGAAGGCAGCCGTAGGTTCCGTGCCGCTGCTGTCCAGGGCCACGGTGTGCTGGCCGGTGGCGGTACCGGTCACGGTCAGGGTATCGACCTGCCCGGTGGTGAAATCGTTGTGCATGTAGAACGTGCCGTTGCCCGACAACTCGCCCACCGTCAGGTTGAAGAACTGCCCGGGGTTGCCAAACTGCACGCCGCCGCCATTGAGGGCCAGGTTCTCCACGGAGCCGTCGCCCACCATGATCCAGCGGGCATCATTGTTGATGGCCAGGTTCTCGACGTTTTCCAGGCGCCCGGTGAGCGTGGCGGCATTGTCCAGCGTCACATCGGCGTGGCTGCCCGCCTCGACCACGACGTCCCCTACCAACCGGCTGTTGTTGACGGCAAAGTTCGCCGAAGCACTATTTTGCACCTGCAACAGCACACCATTGCCACCGGTGAGCGTGGAGCCATTGTTGACCTGGATGTTGACCTTTTCGCTGTTGGGGTTCACGCCAACGACACTGATCGCGGCACCGCTCGTCCCTTGAACGGCCGTTTTGTCGAGGACAATCGAGTTGGCAGCCGGTAGCGCGTTGTCGGCAGACACCTCGATGCCGACGTCAGTGCCGATGATGGTGCTGTTGGCCACGCTCAGCTTGCCACCAAAGGAGAGGATGCCCACGCTGTTGGCACCGGTGCCGCTGATCTTGCTGCCTTCAATGGTCACTTCACTGTTGCGGCTCATGGTGACGCCGATCTCGCCACCGCTGATTTCACTGTCGACGACCCGTGCCTGGGACGCGCCACCGGGCAGCTCGGTCAGGATCAAGCCGCTGCGGTTGCTGGTGACCTTGCTCTGGCTGATTGTGGCTGTGCTGTTGGCCAGGCTGATGCCATGCTCGTTGCCCAAAGCCGTGACCGTCGTACCGTTGAGCTGCAGGCTCGACTCGCTGGCGGCAATCTGGTTGGTGCTGGCACCATTGGCCGTCAACTGTCCGCCCGTACGCAGTACATAGTCGTCCACCGGTGTAGTGCCGTCGATGGTTTGCGAGGCACCGTTTTCAATGATGGTCTGGCCCAGCACCAACGGGCTGGCGAACAGCAGTGGCCCCATGGCAAGCCATTTGAGAATGCGCGCAAGAGGGGTGACGGCAAAGGACGGGCTGGCATGCATGTTTATCGCTCCTGAAAGGTACACACAACGACTGTCTACAAACGCTTCGCCCCTTTTCGTACAAGGGCATGGCGTCAAACGGCGGCGATCCTAAGAATTTTCTTACGCGCGGTCTGTAGGACTAATCCGAAGCTGCTCAGAAACAACCTGTGCATGCCCGATGCGTGGAACGAAGGTCCTGCCTGCCAGCCCCCTGACGGGACGCCAACAGGCAGGGCTCGGGCTTTTCGCCCTGTCATGGAGGAGGCAGCCTGGGGATTTCGCAGGAAACATTGGGCCGCGTGAACGCTGTGCGGTTGACCTTTGGCGGGGAAGCGATCACTTCCGTGCCGTCATCGTGGGAGTACTCGATCTTGACCCGTCCCCGGCGAAACGTCGTCGGATTTTCGGTCCAAAGCGGAAAGATGTGGAGGAGGTAGGGTTCGACGAAAAAATCGAAACCACCGAGGGGCGAGTCGGGGTCGCCCAATGTAAATTCCTTGCGAAAGATCGCTGCCGTAATGGGGTCGTCAGCGGCCGTCAAATCGTCGCCCTTCATCGGCGTAAACGTGACGTTGATCTTGTCGCCATCCTTGAGTTCACCTGAAAGGTCGGGGATCGTGACCTGCAATGCACCGTCGTCTCGCAACGCCATGCAACCCGGGTAATCAGGGTTGACCGCACCATCGATTGAAGGAAAGCTCGCGGGTGGCAGCGTCACGGCAATGGCGTTGACCGCGACTTCCGTGGGCACTGAATGCAGTTCGTTGACCAGACCCGGCCCCGTGACACGGTAATGCACCAGGATCGGGTCGCCGTTGCCGGTCTTCTTGATGTAGGCCCAGGGAATATCGACGTTGTGATCCCCACCGGGAACATGGGTAGGGTCCTTGTCGTCAAAAACGATACGCGCCTCGGCCACCTGCAACTCGCCCCAGTAGAACGTGATGATCTGATCGTTCTTGGCCTCGGTGTACCATTTGAAGTGGAACACCGCATCTTCGTCCTTGTCGGCGCGGGTCAGCTGATTGGTGCGCGTGCCATCGTGGTTTTTCACCTCGCCCTTGAGCAGTGACGGATGGATCGGGTTGGGCCAATCGACGGGAGGCCATGGGTTCCAGGGAAAGGCCACCTCGAGGTTGGTATCGAAGCTTTCGGACAAGGGTCCGAACAACCGCCCGCTGCGAACGGCGTGGTAACTGACGAGCACCGGCTTGAGCCCGGTCGTGTTCTGTCCATACTCCTCCAGTATCAACAGCGGTGGATGCACCTGAATCTCGAAGTTGGGCAGTGGCGCGGAGCCGGGGGAAAAGTCCGTCAGGGTTTTCGACCCCCAGCTCACACGAATGGCGTCACCGTCCTTGTAATTGGTGTACTTGTCGACCCACACGCTCACGCCCTCCTGGACTTTCTCCATGGTCAGGAGGGGATCAGCTTGGGGGACCCGCGGTTCATTGGTCGGGTTGGGCAAAGGCCCGAAGGTCAGGGCGATTTTTTTATAGTTCGAGAGCTGGCTGGGGTTCTGCGCCTGGTCGACCAATACATAAAGCAGCACTGCTTCGGCATCGCCAAATTCACGAATCTTGTCGGCATCGATCTGCATGACCGTGTCAGCCGTGCCGGGACTGGGGACGGGGGCGTAGTAGATCGGGGTGAGCGTGGTCGGATCGGTCGGAATGTCATCGGCCGCGACCAGGTAAACGGCAACGACGTCCGTGGCCTCCCAATCCGTGTAGCCCGGCAGGGTGACGGCCAGCTTGCCACCGGCCGGCAGGTTGGAATCATCGAGGAAGTCGTCGGCGAATTCCGGGGCTTTGGGTGGGTTACGGTCGTAGGGCGGCACGCGGTCAACCCGTACGGTCACTTCCAGGGAATGCGACGGAGGGTCTCCTGGTAGTTGGTGTGCCTGTACCTCAGGATGCACGTGGCAACATTGGGAAAATCATTCGGATCGATGGTCATGACATACGGAAATTTTTCCGGAAACTCGGTACCTCCCGCCGGGACCTTGAACTCCACTTCCTCTCCGATATCTTCGAACCTCCCGTTGCCCCTATCCACCTGCAACTGAATCTTGTCCCCGATCCTGGAACCCTCTGGAGGCAGTTCTTTCCACAACGGCACGGCGACGTCCAGCCCCTTGTTGACCTCCGGCCCCTTGAGCAAGCCCGTGGTCTTGTCGGCGTACATGTCGTCTTCGATGATCAGTTCTTTAAGGTCATCGACCAGCTTGGAGCGATACTCGGCACGCATCTTCAGGTAGGCCTGATTGCTCAGCGTGCTCGGGGTCATTTGACTTGCCATGTTCCCATCCCTCATCAATTGACAATGTTCGAGCCATGGACGAAGCCATGACCAACCGGTTGGTCAACTGCAGGGCACTGGCATGCACGTCAGACACTTTCGAACGCGCCGCAGGGCGAAATGACCCTGGACGGATTAAGCGCTCGAACAAAAAAAAGCGAAACTGTCAGAGTTGACAGGTGGGGATTTGTACAGGGGTGGGATTGGACGGTGTTTAGCCCTGTAGGAGCGAGCTTGCTCGCGATGGGTTCAGGAATACCGCTGGGCTAATGACAGCCAGCGTCATCGTTGACGACCATCGCGAGCAAGCTCGCTCCTACAGGTATTGCGTGTGCATGTGTGAGGGCGCGTAGCCGAATCAGATCACGAACCGCGCGACCATCGCATTCAAGTCCACGGCCAGGCGCGACAGTTCGTGGGTGGCGGCGCTGGTCTGGTTGGCGCCGGCGGCGGACTGGGTCGCCAGGTCGCGGATGTTGACCAGGTTGCGGTCCACCTCGCGGGACACCTGGGCCTGTTCTTCCGAGGCACTGGCGATCACCAGGTTGCGTTCGTTGATCTGGTGAATCGACTGGGTGATCTGCTCCAGGGCAACGCCGGCAGCACGGGCCATTTCCAGGGTGCTTTGGGTGCGTTGGTTGCTCTGTTGCATCGAGGACACCGCTTCACCGGTGCCGTTCTGGATACCGGCGACCATCTTCTCGATTTCCTGGGTCGATTGCGCCGTGCGATGGGCCAGTGCGCGCACCTCATCCGCCACTACGGCAAATCCACGCCCGGCTTCACCGGCGCGGGCCGCTTCGATGGCCGCGTTCAACGCCAGCAGGTTGGTTTGTTCGGCGATGGCACGGATCACGTCCAGCACTTTGCCGATGTCCCTGCCCTGCTCCGCCAGGCCTTCGATCATCACCGACGTGTTTTGCACATCGTGAGTCATGGTCTGGATCGCGTCGACGGTCTCCACCACGCGGTCACGCCCTTCGCGCGCGGCCTGGGTCGACTGGTTCGACGCCTCGGAAGTCGACACGGCATTGCGCGCCACTTCTTCCACCGCAGCGGTCATTTCGTTTACGGCCGTGGCGGCCTGTTCGATCTCGTCGTTCTGCTGTTGCATGCCGCGCGACGCTTCTTCAGTCACCGCGCTGAGTTCTTCGGCGGCGGCGCCCAGTTGCGTGGCGGAACCGGCGATCTGCTCGATGGTTTTGCGCAGGTTGGCTTGCATCGTGGACAGGGCGCTGAGCAGGCGAGCCGGCTCGTCCTTGCCATCGACTTCGACGGTTTCGGTCAGGTCGCCACCGGCGATGGTTTCAGCGGCTCTCACCGCGCGGGTCAATGGCGTGACGATGCTGCGGGTCAGCAGCCAGGCCAGCAGCACGGTCATGACCGCCGCCAGTACGGCCACCGCGATGATGCCGTTGACGGCACCGCTGTAGTTGTCGGCGGCGGTCACTCCGGCGACCTTGGCAGCCTCGGCGTTGAAGGCCACCAGCTTGTTGAGCTGCTCGCCCATCAGGTCGGTGCCCTCCTTGATCCGCGTGTTGATCAGGGTGCGCAACTCATCGACCTTGTTCTGGCGCGACAGGTCGATCATCTCGCGTTGGGCTTGCATGTAGTTGTCCAGCGTCGTGCTGAACTCCTTGTACAGCGTGGCTTCCCGGGTGCCCATCGGCAATGCCGCGTAATCGGCTTGCGCCTTGCGCACCTTGTCGCTGAGCACGACGATGCGCGAGTCGGCTTCCTGCAAACTGGCCGGTTCGCGGTTGACCAGGATGCGGAACGACAGGATGCGCATGCGCAACACGTTCTCGGTGACGGTGCTCAGGTAACCCACGCTCGGCAGTTGGTTGCTGCCCATGTCCACCGACGCCTGGCGGATGACCGACATGCGGTTGACGGCAAATACGCCCAGCACAACCACCAGCAGGGCAATGAAGGCGAACCCAAGGAAGGCGCGCGGTGCGATATTCAGATTACGCAAGGACATAGGACGATACTCGGGGGTGAGTGTGGCTTCGAGCATCCGTGCTTTGCGGGTGGGCACGACAGGTGCGCACCTGATTTATATATCGGCGGGGCTTGAGGTTTTTTGCGGGGGTTTGTGAAATATTTTTTTACGGGCTGAGGTGTGTTTCATCCTTGAAACACTCGAGGCGTCTAGCTCGATACTTGTGGGAGCGAGCCTGCTCGCGATGGCGGAGGGGCAGCTACATGAGCGCTGGTTGACCGGGCCTTATCGCGAGCAAGCTCGCTCCTACAGGGGTGGGGTGTCAGGATTGGCTGGCCATCCGCCACACCCGGGCGATGTCGCTTGCCCGTTCCTGCAACAGGCGTGGCGCTTCACTGCACGCCTGTTGCAGGGTCATCGGGCCGCTGGTGAGGGCGAACGCGGCGTCGATGCCGTGCTCGTACAGCGCCTGGTAACCCTCGCCCAGGGTGCCGGCGATCACGATGACAGGCACACCCTGTTGCCGGGCGATGCGGGCGACACCGAACGGGGTTTTACCGCGCAGGGTCTGCGCGTCGAAACGGCCTTCGCCGGTGATCACCAGATCAGCGCCCTGCACCGACTCGGCCAGGCCCACCAGCTCCGCCACCACCTCAACCCCGGCCTGGAACCGCGCCCCGAGAAACGCCTTGGCGGTAAACCCCAGGCCGCCCGCCGCGCCACTGCCCGGCTCATCGCGCACATCCTTACGCAGCACCTGGGCGCAGTGGTCGGCAAAGTGGCCAAGGGCGCTGTCCAATTGCTCGACCTGCCGGGAAGACGCACCTTTCTGCGGACCGAAAATCGCCGAGGCACCGTGGGGGCCGCACAGCGGATTATCGACGTCGGCGGCGATGTCGAAGCGCACCGTCGCCAGGCGCGAATCGAGTTCGTCCAGGTCGATGCGCGCCAGTTGCGCCAGCGCCAGCCCACCCGGCGCCAGGCTTTGACCCTGGGCGTCCAGCAGCTTCACGCCCAGCGCCTGCATGGCACCGGCACCGCCGTCATTGGTGGCACTGCCGCCAATCGCCAGGATCACCCGTTGCGCCCCGGCATCGAGTGCCGCGCGGATCAGCTCGCCAGTGCCGTAGGTGCTGCTGACGCACGCATCTCGCTGTCCCGGCGCGACCAATTGCAGGCCGCTGGCTTCGGCCATTTCAATGATCGCGGTGTGGCTGTGCGGCAGCCAGCCCCAGGCGGCATCGACCGTGTTGCCCAATGGCCCGCGAACCTTCGTGCGGCGCAACTGACCTTCGCAGGCCGCGAGGATCGATTCGACCGTGCCTTCACCACCGTCTGCCATGGGGCACTTGAGCAACTGCGCATCGGGCCACACCTGGGCCAGGCCAATGGCGATGGCATCGGCGACACCCTGGGCGCTGAGGCTGTCCTTGAACGAATCCGGGGCGATGACGATTTTCATGGGGTATCTCCAGTTTCAATGCCTTTATGTTGAACCGTCCTGCCTCAGCGAGAGGGCGATCCACGTTACCGCAACCAATACCGTTTGCCACGCGGGAAAATTCTGGTATTTGATGGAGGCTTTCCCACTGGCAAAAGGAATTCATCATGAGCTACCGCACCTTGGGTCATTCCGGTTTGCAGGTGTCCACCCTGACCCTGGGCACCATGATGTTTGGCGAGCAGACCAGTACCGAAGATTCCCTGCGGATCATCGACAAGGCCTGGGACCAGGGCATCAATTTCATCGACACCGCCGACGTTTACACCCACGGCCGCTCCGAGGAAATCGTCGGTGAAGCCATTGCCCCCAACCGCCATCAGTGGGTGCTGGCCACCAAGGTCGGGTTCGGTCCGGCGGACGGCGTGCCGAACCGTTCGGGGCTCAGCCGCAAGCATCTGTTCAATGGGATCGAGGCCAGCCTGACGCGCCTGGGCACCGACTACTTGGACATCTATTACCTGCACCGCGAAGACCACAACACGCCGCTGGAGGTGACGGTGTCGGCCATGGGCGACCTGATCCGACAGGGCAAGGTGCGTTACTGGGGTTTGTCGAACTACCGTGGCTGGCGCATCGCCGAGGTCATTCGCCTGGCCGATCAACTGGGGGTCGACCGCCCCGTCATCAGCCAGCCGTTGTACAACATCGTCAACCGCCAGGCCGAGCCCGAGCAGATCACCGCTGCGCAGCACTACGGCCTGGGCGTGGTGCCGTTCAGCCCGTTGGCCCGTGGCGTACTCAGCGGCAAATATGCCCCGGATGCCAAACCCGACGCCAACAGTCGCGCCGGTCGTGCCGACAAGCGCATCCTGGAAGTCGAGTGGCGCATGGAGTCCCTGCGTATTGCCCAGCAGATCCAGCAATACACCCGGGAGCGTGGCGTGGGCATCGTCGAGTTCGCCATCGCCTGGGTGCTCAACAACAGCGCCGTCACCTCAGCGATTGTCGGGCCGCGTACCGAGGAACAATGGGATGCCTACACCAAGGCGCAGGCGGTGAAGATCACTGCCGAGGATGAGGCGTTCATCGATTCGCTGGTGACGCCGGGGCATGCGTCGACACCGGGGTTCAATGATGTGGGGCATTTTGTTTCCGGGCGTAAGCCGCGATGAGGAGCGGGCCTGCCTGCGATGGCGGTATTTGTCAGACACAACTAGGCTGACTGAGACATCGTCATCGCGAGCAAGCTCGCTCCTACAGGTGTTGTGGATTTTGATCACGCGGCCAATATTCACAACAAAAACCGCGTATCCTCCGCATTTCGTTCAACGCTCGGCTACGCGAGGACAGTTTGTCTAAAGGTATCGCTCTATCGGTTTCAGCCTCGGTGCTGTTTGCCGTCATGTATTACTACACCTCACTGCTCACGCCGTTGAATGGTGTGGAGATTTTCGGTTGGCGGATGCTGCTGACCGCGCCGTGCATGACCCTGTTCATCCTGATTTCCGGCGAATGGAAACGTGCCCTGGAGATCGTGCGGCGCGTTGCCGCCAACCCCAGGCTGATCCCCTGTCTGATCGTCTCGTCGGCGCTGCTCGGCGTGCAACTGTGGTTGTTCATGTGGGCGCCGCTCAATGGCTACAGCCTCGACGTGTCGCTGGGCTATTTCCTGCTACCGCTGGCGATGGTGCTGACCGGGCGAATCGCCTATGGCGAGCGTCTGTCGTACCTGCAAAAGGTCGCGGTTTTTTTCGCCAGCCTGGGTGTGGTCAATGAGTTGTATCAGGTGGGCGGTTTCTCCTGGGCGACGCTGGTGGTGGTGGTCGGCTATCCGCTGTACTTCGTGCTGCGCAAATGGATGAAGTCCGACAACCTCGGCGGGCTGTGGCTGGACATGGTCATCATGCTGCCCATCGCGTACGGGTTCGTGCACGGCGGTACGAATGGTTTCGGCGTGTTCGATCAGTACCCGGCGCTGATGGGGTTGATCCCGCTGCTGGGACTGATCAGCGCCTCGGCGCTGGTGGTGTACATCATCGCCAGTCGGCTGCTGCCGTTCAGCCTGTTTGGCCTGCTCAGCTACGTGGAGCCGGTGCTGTTGCTCGGCGTGGCGCTGTTGCTGGGGGAAAGCATCAAGCCCGGGGAATGGCTGACCTACATCCCGATCTGGATGGCGGTGCTGGTGCTGGTGTTCGAGGGGTTCAAGCATTTGGTGCGACAGCGCAGGCCTTGAGGCTGCGCAACACTCATTGTGGGAGCGGGCTTGCCCGCGATAGCGGTGTTACAGTCTCATCTGAGTTGACTGACACTACGCCATCGCGGGCAAGCCCGCTCCTACAGTTTTATTACTCGGCGTTCAACACGCCACGCCGAACCTGATCCCGCTCGATCGATTCGAACAACGCCTTGAAGTTGCCCTCGCCGAAACCATCATCGCCCTTGCGCTGGATGAATTCGAAGAACACCGGGCCCATCAGGGTTTCCGAGAAGATCTGCAACAGCAGGCGCTTGTCGCCCGCCTCGGAGGAACCGTCGAGCAGGATGCCCCGCGCCTGGAGCTCGCCCACCGGCTCGCCGTGGTTCGGCAAACGACCTTCGAGCATTTCGTAATAGGTGTCCGGTGGCGCGGTCATGAAGCGCATGCCGATCTTCTTCAGGCGGTCCCAGGTGTCGATCAAGTTATCGGTGAGGAACGCCACGTGCTGGATGCCTTCGCCGTTGAACTGCATCAGGAACTCTTCGATCTGCCCGGCGCCCTTGGACGATTCCTCGTTCAAGGGAATCCGGATCATGCCGTCCGGCGCGGTCATCGCCTTGGAGGTCAGGCCGGTGTATTCGCCCTTGATGTCGAAATAGCGGATCTCGCGGAAGTTGAACAGCTTCTCGTAGAAATTCGCCCAGTACGCCATGCGCCCGCGATACACGTTGTGGGTCAGGTGATCGATGATTTTAAGGCCCGCCCCCGCAGGGTTGCGCTCGACACCTTCCAGGAAAACGAAGTCGATGTCGTAGATCGAGCTGCCCTCGCCAAAACGGTCGATCAGGTACAGCGGTGCACCGCCAATGCCCTTGATCGCCGGCAGGTGCAGTTCCATCGGGCCGGTTTCGATGTGGATCGGCTGCGCGCCCAGCTCCAGTGCGCGTTTGTAGGCTTTCTGCGAATCCTTGACGCGAAACGCCATGCCGCACACCGACGGACCGTGCTCGGCTGCGAAGTACGAGGCGACGCTGTGGGGTTCGTTGTTGAGGATCAGGTTGATCGCGCCCTGGCGATACAGGTGCACGTCCTTGGAACGGTGGGTCGCGACCTTGGTGAAGCCCATGATCTCGAAGATCGGCTCCAGGGTGTTGGGGGTTGGCGATGCAAATTCGATGAACTCGAAGCCCATCAGGCCCATTGGGTTTTCGTATAAATCTGCCATGGTTGGCGCCTCATCATGCTTTTCAATTAACGAACGTTATGGCTGAAAATGCTGAGACCGCCGGGTGGCGCGCAGGAGATGCCGCGCACGCTGCGGGCGAGGAAGTCACCATAGATCAATTGAAACCCGAAACTGTTCATCGTCGACCCAAGGCTCTGGCGGAAAAGGCTTCTGCTGCCAGAAGGATTATTATTGTATGCGTAAACCGATTCTACACAGCGTAAATCGGTTTGTCCGCCTGCTGTATCAAAAGCCCTTTTTCAACGCACGTGCAAGGGGTTTGTTGCACAGGAAAACGCCCGCCAGGATCAATCCGGTCAACGAAAATGCCCAACGCCAACTATCATGGCCGTTGACCGGGCTTTTTGCGCAAAGCGTGTCCGGCAAGCAGCCCCACGCCAACGAGACAGACTCCACGCATGCCCCTGATCGTCAAACACCGCCGCACACGCCGCACCCGCCGGCTGGTGACACTGCTCAGCGGCCTGCTGCCGATCGGGCTGGGGGTCGCCATCCTTTACTTGCAGGCCGGACGCACGCTGGAACACAGCACCCGACTCACCGCCGAAGAAGCCATCCGCCAGTTCGACCTGATGCTCGACAACACTGCCCAGGCTGCCCGGGAGCTGGTGCCACTGGCCGGCCAACCCTGCGAAACAGTGAAACTGGCCCTGCGTGAACAGGTCACCCGAAGGCCGTTCGTGCGGTCAACGAATCTGGTTTGGGAAGGCAACCTCTATTGCAGCTCGTTGTTTGGCGACTATCAGGAAAAGGTCAATGCCGGCGACTACACACACGGCACCCTGTGGCTGATGAACGGCAACCCGGTCACGCCCGATACGGCGCTTCTGGTGTATCGCCTCAGCGAGGGCAAACAAGGGGCGTTGACCACCCTCGATGGGTATCACCTGAGCAACGTGCTACGCCTGATCGGTCGCAACACCCTGCTGATACTGCGCGTCGGGCCACACTGGTTATCCGCCGACGGCAGCGTCCATGAAGGCGCCCTGCCGTCGTTGCCGGTGGCTGAAAACCAGCTCACCTCCCAGCGCTACGGCTTCACGGTCGCCGCCGGTTTTCCCGAAGGCGAGACCTGGCGCTACATGCGCAGCGAATACCCGTCGCTGTTCAGCCTGCTGATCTTTTTTGGCGCCGTGTCCGCGCTGATCGGGCACGCACTGCAAAAGCGAGCATCGTCTCCCAGCCACGAATTGCGCCGAGCGCTGGATGCGCAGGAGTTCGTGCCGTATTTCCAGCCGGTGGTGCACGGCACCACCAAAAGGTGGTCGGGCGCCGAAGTGTTGATGCGCTGGAATCATCCCAAAGAAGGCCTGGTGCGCCCGGACCTGTTCATTCCGTTTGCCGAGCATTGCGGCCTGATCGTGCCGATGACGCGCTCATTGATGCAGCAAACCGCGCAGTTGCTCGGCCCGCTGTCCACTTCATTCGCTGACCCCTTGCACATCGGCATCAACATCACAGCCAGCCACTGCCAGGACCTGCAACTGGTCGAAGATTGCCGGGCGTTTCTCGACGCCTTCACACCGGGCTCGATTCATCTGGTGCTGGAGCTCACCGAGCGCCAGTTGATCGAGCCCACGCCCGTGACCCTGCAACTGTTTGATCAGCTGCGGGCGCTGGGCGTGAAGATCGCCATCGACGACTTCGGCACCGGGCATTGCAGCCTGGGTTACTTGCGCCAGTTCAACGTGGACTTCCTGAAAATCGACCAGAGTTTTGTCGCCATGATCGGCGCCGACGCCCTGTCCCGACACATTCTGGACAGCATCATCGAGCTGTCGGCCAAGCTTGACCTGGGCATCGTCGCCGAGGGCGTGGAAACCCACGAGCAAAGTGATTACCTGAGCGCCCACGGCGTTAACTTCCTGCAAGGTTATCTGTTTGGCCGACCGATGCCTCCGGCAGATTTCATTAACGCATTAACTCACCATTAACTAGCGCTTTTATGCGATGAAACAACCTGACGGCCTGTCCTTTTGAAACAACACGGCCGATCTTGTTACATGAAGAAAAAGTCACGATTTACTCTTCAGCCATTAACTACTACAATTTTTCTTGCCTGCGCTAGATTGGCAGGTGAGCCACTTATCACCGAGTCGCTTCAAGGCCCTTGCTTATAGCTTTGTTTGCGGTTGGTCTCAGCCAAACACACTATTGGAGTAAAGATATTGTCCAGACTCGCTGAATTTCGTGCAGCTGAAAAGGCCCTTCAAGAACAGCTCAAACAGCTGGAATCCCTGAAGAACGACGCCGGGCTCAAGAAAGAAATCGAATTCGAAGAAAAGCTCCAGGGGCTGATGAAAACCTACGGCAAGAGCCTGCGTGACATCATCGCCATTCTCGATCCGAATCCAAAGTCCGGCCTTCAGCAGGCTGCTGCACCCAAAACCCGCCGCGCTCGCGTGGTCAAGGTCTATCAGAACCCACACACTGGCGAACTGATCGAAACCAAGGGTGGCAACCATCGCGGGCTGAAAGCCTGGAAGGAAGAATACGGCGCCTCCACCGTTGATTCCCGGCTGCGCGGCTGATCACTCGTGGTAGGAAAAAGCCCTGCTCGATGCAGGGCTTTTTTATGGATGCTCAGTTGCAACGATTTGAATCGATCAGTGTTCTAGTTACCGTTCAACTTTGTATTTAATCCCTTTGGGCATCTAAAAATGGCGCAATGCACGATGGTGCAATTGCTCCAATTAAAGTTGCAGGCTGTTACGGGCCGACGCTATTTCGTCCTCGCTGGCCTTATAAGCCTCGGCTTGCCCAGCGTAGGAAAAAACATACGCCTTATCCGCACCCAGCGCTGCCACCAATGTTTGTGAGAGCACATGTCGGCCATTCTGGGTAATGGTGCAGGTGGTTTCCAGCGCCGCTAGCCGGCTCAAGGTCGCCGTATGGATTTTAGTGCAGACGCTTTGATAGCCACCCTGGAAAAAGTCCTTCTGCACCGACTTGCGCATCTCCAGCAACACGCCTTGCAAATTGACCTGATGACCACTTTCCACAGGCGTCGTGGTCAACTCCATCACCATGACGGGCGTGCCACCCTCATCATGTTTCACCGCCCGCTGGCGAGACACCTGAGGCCGGGCGTCGTCCTGAGGCACCGTTTCGATCTCCCAGCCCTTCGGCCAGGTCACCGTGGGCGCATCAGCCTGCGCCTCGGCGATACCCATCAGCAGACCCAACAGAACGAACAGCAGTTTAGGGGATCGGATCATTGCAATGAACACTCGCGGATTGAACCGCAAAGTCTGAGCCCAGGCCATCGCTCAGGCAATAGCAGACGCTTGGGGGTTTGGTGATGCCAGCCCCCTTGCGTATCATTGGCACCATTATTTAGCCCAACTTGTTGACGGAGGGCCCATGAGCCTGCACGAATTGAACACCTTCCCCGGCGTCACCGCCCAACCGGACAGCGCCACCCGCCAGTTCGTCTTCAACCACACCATGCTGCGGGTCAAGGACATCACCAAGTCCCTGGATTTCTACACGCGCATCCTCGGGTTCTCGCTGGTGGAAAAACGTGACTTCCCGGAAGCCGAGTTCAGCCTGTACTTCCTGGCGCTGGTGGACAAGGACCAGATCCCGGCCGACGCCGCCGCGCGCACCGAGTGGATGAAGTCGATCCCCGGCATCCTGGAACTGACCCACAACCACGGCACCGAAAACGACCCGGACTTCGCCTACCACAACGGCAACACCGACCCGCGCGGTTTTGGCCACATCTGCATCTCGGTGCCGGACATCGTCGCCGCGTGCGAACGCTTCGAAGCCCTGGGCTGCGACTTCCAGAAACGCCTCTCGGATGGCCGCATGAAGAGCCTGGCCTTCATAAAGGACCCGGATGCCTACTGGGTTGAAATCATTCAGCCTGCGCCGCTATAAGTCAGTACCAGGCGCGGTGAAACTGTGGGAGCGGGCTTGCTCGCTCCCACAGGTTAAACTTTCAAAGGTTGATTGGTGCAAGACACAAAAAACCCCATGATCACTCATGGGGTTTTGTGTTTCAGGGCCTGGCGTTACGCCGGGGCCGAGGTGCGGATCAGGTGGTCGAATGCGCTCAGGGAAGCCTTCGCGCCCTCGCCCACTGCAATCACAATCTGCTTGTACGGCACGGTGGTCACGTCACCGGCGGCGAACACACCCGGCAGCGAGGTCTCGCCACGGGCGTCTACGATGATCTCGCCGCGAGGCGACAACTCGACAGTGCCCTTGAGCCAGTCGGTGTTGGGCAGCAGGCCGATCTGCACGAAGATGCCTTCGAGGTTGACCGTGTTGAACTCGCCCGAATCGCGGTCCTTGTACACCAGGCCCGTGACCTTCTCGCCGTCACCCTTCACTTCGCTGGTCAGCGCACTGGTGATGACATCGACGTTGGGCAGGCTGAACAGTTTGCGTTGCAACACCGCATCGGCGCGCAGCTTGCTATCGAACTCCAGCAGCGTGACGTGGCTGACGATACCCGCCAGGTCGATGGCCGCTTCGACGCCGGAGTTGCCGCCGCCAATCACCGCCACACGCTTGCCCTTGAACAGCGGACCGTCGCAGTGCGGGCAGAAGCACACGCCCTTGGCTTTATATTCCTGCTCCCCCGGCACGCCCATTTCACGCCAGCGAGCGCCGGTGGCCAGGATCAGCGCCTTGGTTTTCAGGCTGGCACCGCTTTCGAAGCGCACTTCGTGCAACTCGCCAGGGTTCTTCGCCGGGATCAGCGCGCTGGCCCGTTGCAGGTTCATGATGTCGACGTCGTACTGCTTGACGTGTTCTTCCAGGGCACTCGCCAGTTTCGGCCCTTCGGTCTCCTGCACGGAAATGAAGTTTTCGATGGCCATGGTGTCCAGCACCTGGCCGCCGAAACGTTCCGCTGCAACACCCGTGCGAATGCCTTTACGGGCGGCGTAGATCGCCGCCGAAGCACCGGCTGGGCCACCGCCGACCACCAGCACGTCAAAGGCTTCCTTGGCGCTGATCTTCTCGGCTTGGCGCTCAGCGCCGCTCGTGTCGATCTTGGCGAGGATTTCTTCCAGGCCCATGCGGCCCTGGCCGAACACTTCGCCGTTCAGGTAGATGCTCGGCACGGCCATGACCTTGCGATCGTCGACCTCAGCCTGGAACAGCGCGCCGTCGATGGCGACGTGGCGGATGTTCGGGTTCAGCACCGCCATCAGGTTCAACGCCTGGACCACATCCGGGCAGTTCTGGCAGGACAGCGAGAAGTAAGTTTCGAAGTTGAACTCGCCTTTAAGCGAACGGATCTGTTCGATCACTTCGGCACTGGCTTTCGATGGGTGGCCGCCGACTTGCAGCAGCGCCAGCACCAGGGAAGTAAATTCATGGCCCATCGGGAGGCCGGCAAAACGCAGGCTGATGTCCTGGCCTGGGCGATTGATCGAGAACGATGGCTTGCGAGCATCGTTACCGCTGTCGATCAAGGTGATGAGTGTGGAAAGGCTGGCAACGTCTTTCAACAGGTCGAGCATTTCCTGGGATTTCGCACCGTCGTCGAGCGAAGCAACGATCTCGATCGGTTGGGTGACCCGTTCCAGGTACGATTTCAACTGGGCTTTAAGATTGGCGTCCAACATACGGGCGATTTCCTTTATCAAATTCTTTGCATAAAAAAACGCCCGAGCGAATCTCGCCCGGGCGTTTTCAGAGGGCGGTGCAGCTTACTGAGTAGGTGCGGTGAACCGCCCTGCGGAGCGTGTCACTGACTTAGATCTTGCCGACCAGGTCCAGGGACGGAGCCAGAGTGGCCTCGCCTTCTTTCCACTTGGCTGGGCAAACCTGGCCTGGGTGAGCAGCGACGTATTGAGCAGCCTTGATTTTGCGCAGCAGCTCGGAAGCGTCACGGCCAACGCCGCCATCGTTCAGCTCAACGATTTTGATCTGGCCTTCAGGGTTGATCACGAAGGTGCCACGGTCAGCCAGGCCAGCTTCTTCGATCAGCACGTCGAAGTTGCGGGAGATGGCGTGGGTTGGGTCGCCGATCATGGTGTACTGGATTTTGCCGATGGCTGGCGAAGTGTTGTGCCAGGCAGCGTGAGCAAAGTGGGTGTCAGTGGAAACGCTGTAGATTTCGACGCCCAGTTTCTGGAATTCGTCGTAGTTGTCAGCCAGGTCTTCCAGCTCGGTTGGGCAAACGAAGGTGAAGTCGGCTGGGTAGAAGAACACGACAGACCACTTGCCTTTCAGGTCAGCGTCCGACACTTTTACGAAGTCGCCGTTTTTGAAGGCGTCAGCTTTGAACGGTTTAACTTGGCTGTTGATGATAGGCATCGATGACTCTCCGTCAGGGGTTGTGAAGTTGATGGAGAGGACTTTACCGGCTCAGGCAGCGATTGGCTCATTGGCAAACCTGATGCTGCTGATCGGTTTTGGCTATTAGCGGATGTTATTAATAGAAGAAATTGGTATCTAGCTGTCGCTGAGGGTGACCTGTAGGAGCGAGCTTGCTCCTACAGGGGATTCACATCAGACCGGGGTGCGCATCGTCACGAACTCTTCCGCCGCCGTCGGGTGCACGCCGATGGTGTCGTCGAAGTCGCGCTTGGTGGCGCCGGCCTTCAGGGCGATGGCCAGGCCTTGCACGATCTCGCCGGCGTCAGGGCCGACCATGTGGCAGCCCAGCACCTTGTCGGTCTTGCCGTCCACCACGAGCTTCATCAGGCTGCGCTCCTGGCAATCGGTCAGGGTCAGTTTCATTGGCCGGAAACGGCTCTCGAAAATCACCACCTCATGCCCGGCCGCGCGGGCCTCTTCTTCGGAGAGGCCAACAGTGCCGATGTTCGGCAGGCTGAACACCGCCGTCGGGATCATCTTGTAATCCACCGGACGATACTGCTCAGGCTTGAACAGGCGGCGCGCCACGGCCATGCCTTCGGCCAGCGCCACAGGGGTGAGCTGGACGCGGCCAATGACGTCGCCCAGGGCCAGGATCGACGGTTCGGCCGTCTGATACTGCTCGTCGACTTCGACAAAGCCCTTGTCATTGAGCTTGACCCCGGTATTTTCCAGCCCCAGGTTGTCCAGCATCGGACGCCGACCTGTGGCGTAGAAGACGCAGTCGGCCTCCAGTACGCGACCGTCCTTGAGCGTCGCCTTGAGGCTGCCGTCGGCGAGCTTTTCGATGCGCTCGATGTCGGCATTGAATTGCAGGTCCATGCCGCGCTTGGTCAGCTCTTCCTGCAAGTGCTTGCGGACCGAGCCGTCGAAGCCGCGCAGGAACAGGTCACCGCGATACAGCAAGGTAGTCTGGGCGCCCAGGCCGTGGAAGATCCCGGCGAACTCGACGGCAATGTAGCCGCCGCCCACGACCAGCACGCGTTTGGGCAGGGTATTGAGGAAGAACGCCTGGTTGGAGCTGATGGCGTGTTCGTGACCCGGGATCTCCGGGATCTGCGGCCAGCCGCCCGTGGCGATCAGGATGTTTTTCGCGGTGTAACGCTCACCGTTGATCTCGACCGTGTGCGGGTCGACGATGCTGGCGTGGCCTTCATGCAACGTCACGCCGCTGTTGACCAGCAGGTTGCGGTAGATGCCGTTCAGGCGGTTGATCTCGCGGTCCTTGTTGGCGATCAAGGTGGCCCAATCGAAATCGGCCTCGCCCAGGGTCCAGCCGAAACCGGCAGACTGCTCGAAGTCTTCGGCGAAGTGGGCGCCGTAGACCAGCAGTTTTTTCGGCACGCAACCAACGTTGACGCAGGTGCCGCCCAGATAGCGGCTCTCGGCCACGGCCACCCTGGCGCCAAACCCCGCCGCGAACCGCGCCGCGCGCACACCGCCGGAACCGGCGCCAATTACATACAGGTCAAAATCAAAGGCCATTGTCTATCTCCTCGGCAGGCCATCAGCATACCCGCCGCCGTTCGTTGGGCAAGCGCAGAAAAACAAAAAGCCACCCGAAGGTGGCTTTCAGTACAAGCAAGCGTGGCGTTATCAGTAAGCCTTGCCGGTCTTGTAGAAGTTCTCGAAGCAGAAGTTGGTGGCGTCGATGTAGCCTTCGGCGCCGCCGCAGTCGAAACGCTTGCCCTTGAACTTGTAAGCCATGACGCAGCCATTCTGGGCCTGTTTCATGAGGGCGTCGGTGATCTGGATTTCACCGCCCTTGCCTGGCTCGGTCTGTTCGATCAGATCGAAAATGTCCGGGGTCAGGATGTAACGACCGATGATCGCCAGGTTCGATGGTGCGTCTTCCGGTTTTGGCTTCTCGACCATGCTGTGTACACGGTAGATATCGTCGCGGATCATCTCGCCGGCGATCACGCCGTACTTGTTGGTTTCCTGCGGGTCGACTTCCTGAATCGCTACGATCGAGCAGCGGAATTGCTTGTACAGCTTGACCATCTGGGTCAGGACGCCGTCGCCTTCGAGGTTGACGCACAGGTCGTCCGCCAGCACCACGGCAAACGGTTCGTCACCGATCAGTGGGCGGCCGGTCAGAATGGCGTGACCCAGGCCTTTCATTTCGGTCTGGCGGGTGTAGGAGAACGAGCACTCGTCAAGCAGCTTGCGGATGCCGACCAGGTATTTTTCCTTGTCAGTGCCCTTGATCTGGTTTTCCAGCTCGTAGCTGATGTCGAAGTGGTCTTCCAGGGCGCGTTTGCCGCGACCGGTGACAATGGAGATTTCGGTCAAACCGGCATCCAGTGCCTCTTCGACGCCGTACTGGATCAGTGGCTTGTTTACCACCGGCAGCATTTCCTTGGGCATGGCCTTAGTCGCTGGCAGGAAGCGAGTACCGTAACCGGCTGCTGGGAACAAGCATTTCTTGATCATAAAAGTCCTTGAAAGGGCTGTGTGTACGAGTTTCGGCGCAGTCTAATCAGGCGGCGTGCACCTTACAATGCCCCGCACTGGCTAACCGATGCCAACATAGAGAAATATTCCAGCGGATAGTTCCGCGCAATTGCTGGAGTGCCATTAGGCATAGCAGAAAATCGCGTCGACGCCGGGAATTCGCAGGCGGCGGATGCGGCCTTTTGACGCTATCATGCCGCCATTCAACCAGCCAACGAGGCAGATAGATGTCGGCAGCAAAAAGCGTCAACGGGTTCCTGATCAATAAAGCGAGCGATGGCCAGTGGTGGGTCGACAGCGCCAACGGCGAGCGCATTGCCGGGCCATTCCCGAGCGAGAAGATGGCCGTTGAAGTGGCCAGCGTGCTGGAACTGGAGCGCCCGACACCTGCGCGGCGCAGCAAGGACACCTGACTTACACCGTCCCCTGTAGGAGCGAGCATGTCGAGGCGTCGAACCGTCGCGATGGGCGTCAACGATGACGCTGGCTGTCTGGATGCCCGCGGTGCCTGAGCCACCATCGCGACGGTGCGACGATTCGACATGCTCGCTCCTACAGGCATCTTGGGAGATTGAGAAAGACATGGCCTTTGGCTATAACCTTTTGCTCACGGCGCTGTCACAGAGTTAGCCCATTATCCTGACGACGACCCAAACATGAATAAACTGCTGCCGTTGATTGCGCTCCTGGCCCTGGGTGGCTGTGCCACCACCGAAACCACGTACCTGGGCAATGGCGAGCAAGGCCTCGCTATCGACTGCTCGGGGGAAGCCAATTCCTGGGCGACGTGTTACGAAAAAGCCGATGCCTCCTGCGCCGGCACCGGCTATCGAATCGTTGGCACCGACGGCACACCGTCTCCCAATGAAGAGGACAAGACGCTGGGGGTCGACATCGGCAACTACAAGAACCGCAGCGTCGTGGTGGTCTGCAAGTAAGGCGCCCTGCCCTACATGTGGATTTCTGCGAACTTGATGCCCAGGCCACGCACCGTCTCGATCAAGTCATCGAGACGTGCGAAGGATTCGACTTCGTCGTTGTCGTCCACCAGAAAATAGCTGCGCCCCGCGCTTTTCTTGAAGAACACAATCCATTGCGCCGGCTCCGCCGGGTTTTGAATCACATGGGTGGCAGAGATTTGACCCTCTGCATGGCGCTCCCGTACCTGCTCTCGCTTCATGCTCGACTCCAGAAGTGACAATGCCGCCAAGCGTTGCTGTGGCGGCATCGGTGCTGACGGGCGGTATTCTATCAGCCGGAAATGCAGGCGGTGGCGGCGTTGCGTACATCCATCGGACGCAGGGGCACATTGGAAATGCGTTCATGCAGCTTGATGCTGCTGCCACCGGAGCGTTCCTCGATATCGAACACTGCGGCCGGGCCCGAGGAAAATTTCTGCGGCACAATCACCCGTACCGCATCCTTGCCTTGCGGCTCGATTTGCAGGGGGCTGCGGCTGCTGGCCAGTTTTTCGCTCAGGCATTGCGCGTACTCATGGGGCTTCTTGCCGGAAATCACGTTCATGGTCGGCAGCGACTCATTGATTTCCTTGACGCTCGCACAACCACTCATCGCCAACGCGCACGGCAAGATCCACACAGCCCATTTCATACAAAACCTCCGACAAAGAGCCTCGGACAGCGCAAATGCTGATTTTCTCCATGGCCCACTGCTTTTTCGTTCATTGAATTTTCGAAATACTTTGTTTAATTGCCAAAGCGATGCCCGGCGGTCGGATAATAACCCGTCCAGGCTGATAAACTGCGCCCAACACACTGGCTATCGTTTTGATTTTGTAGAAAAAGCCCTTTTGGAGGCGCCCCCCATGAAATTTATCCACCAGCGAGAGCACCTCAACGAGGACGACATCGTCGTCATCCAATGCTCGCAGACGTGCAACATCCGTTTGATGAACGACGCCAATTTCCGCAGTTTCAAGAATGGCGGCCGTCACACCTACCATGGTGGCGCGTTCGACACCTTCCCGGCGCGTATTACCGCCCCGAGTACCGGATTCTGGAACATCACCATCGACACCGTCAGCCGCCGGGCAATCAGCGTGACCCGCAAACCGACCCTGACTCACTCGATCAAAATCATCCGTCGTTCCAGCACCAAACTGAGCTGAACGGCCCCCGACGCACAGGCACGACCCATGGCTCAAACCACTAAATACGTCATCAAGTACAAGCTCAACGGTGAGCGCCGCTTCGAGTTTGCCCAACTGGAAAACGGCACCGAAGCAGAAGCCAAGGCAGCCCTGGATGCCTTGCATGGCGCCGGCGACGATGTCATCAGCGAAATCAGCGTCAGCAAGGCGCTGTAATACTGCGCACCATGAACCCGATCACCTTTGATCTGTTTGCCGATGTCGAGCCCGAACAAGCGCCCCGGCGCGAGCAGATTGGCGAACAGTCCTACGTCTTGCGCGGCTTCGCCCTGCCCTGGCTGGAGCAATTACTGCCAGCGCTGGAAACGGTGCTGGCGGTGGCGCCGTTTCGGCAGATGGTCACCCCCGGCGGTTTCACCATGTCCGCCGCGTTGAGCAGTTGCGGCAACTGGGGCTGGACCACCGACCGCAGCGGTTACCGCTATTCGCACCTGGACCCACGTACCCAGGCACCTTGGCCCGAGATGCCCGCTGCTTTTTTCGCCCTCGCCCAGGCGGCGGCGCTGGAAGCCGGTTTTGCCAACTTCGTGCCCGATTCCTGCCTGATCAACCGCTACATTCCCGGCGCGAAAATGTCATTGCATCAGGACAAGGACGAAGCGTCCTACGCGGCGCCGATCGTTTCGGTGTCACTCGGGCTGCCGGCGATGTTTCTGTTCGGTGGATTCGAGCGCAGTGAAAAAAGCCAGCGGGTGCCGTTGTTTCATGGCGACATCGTGGTCTGGGGCGGTGTCGACCGCTTGCGTTATCACGGGATTTTGCCGATCAAGCCAGGCGTGCACCCGCGCCTGGGCGAGCAGCGCATCAACTTCACTTTTCGCACTGCTCATTGATCATTCGAGTTTGACCGCAAGACCCGGAGTGCAGCGACCTCGTCGACTGGTTAATCTGACTCAAACGGATCAACGGACTTCACGCCATGACCACCATCGAGAACGATCCCCGCTGGGCCGCCGTCGTCGCCCGCGATCCCCGCGCCGACGGACAGTTTGTGTATGCGGTGAAAACCACAGGGGTGTACTGTCGCCCGAGCAGCCTGGCCCGCTTGCCCAAACCGCAGAACGTCGAGTTCTTCGATTCAGCCGAGCAGGCCCAGGCGGCGGGTTATCGTCCGAGCAAACGTGCGGTGAAGGATCACAGCGACGGCGCCACGCAACATGCAGCGACGGTCGCCGCGGCGTGTCGCCAGATCGAGTCCGCCGAGCACTTGCCGACCCTGGGCGAGTTGGCCGATGCGGCCGGCTTGAGCAGTTTTCACTTCCATCGAGTATTCAAAACCATCACTGGCCTGACCCCCAAGGGCTATGCCACGGCGCACCGCTCGCGCAAGGTCCGTCAGCACCTGGCGGGGGCAGGTTCGGTGACCGATGCGCTGTATGACGCCGGCTTCAATTCCAACGGGCGTTTTTATGCGGCGGCGGACCAGGTGCTGGGCATGAAGCCCGGTGACTACCGTGCCGAGGGGCAGAACAACGACATCCGTTTTGCCGTCGGCCAGTGTTCGTTAGGCGCAATATTAGTCGCGCAAAGCTCGCGGGGTGTCTGCGCGATTCTATTGGGCGACGATCCGCACCAGTTGGTCTGCGACCTGCAGGACAGGTTTCGCCGCGCCAACCTGATCGGCGCCGACCCCGAGTTCGAGCAACTGATCGCCAGGGTCGTCGGCTTTATCGAAGCCCCGGCCATCGGCCTGGATTTGCCGCTGGACGTGCGCGGCACGGCGTTTCAAGAGCGGGTCTGGCAAGCCCTGCGTGAAATCCCGGTGGGCAGCACCGCCAGCTACGCCGATATCGCCCAGCGCATCGGCGCGCCGAAGGCCGTGCGCGCCGTGGCCCAGGCCTGCGGCGCGAACAGCATCGCGGTGGCCATCCCCTGCCACCGCGTGGTGCGCAGCGATGGCAATCTGTCGGGCTACCGCTGGGGCGTGGAGCGCAAACGCCTGTTACTGGACCGCGAGTCGCACTGAATCAGCGGTTCACATCCACCACCACCCGCCCACGCAACTGGCCGGCGAGCAAACGCGGTGCGGCTTCGATCGCTTCGCTGAGGCCGATTTCGTGACTGATCAGCGGCAGCAACGCGCAGTCCAGATCGCTGGCCAGTCGGTTCCATGCCTCGATGCGTCTGGCCTTGGGCTGGGTCACGCTGTTGATCCCGGCCAGGGTCACGCCGCGCAGAATGAACGGCGCCACAGACGCCGGGAAATCCATGCCCTGGGCCAGGCCGCACGCGGCAACCGTGCCGTTGGCCTTGGTGCTGGCACAGGCGTTGGCCAGGGTGTGGCTGCCCACCGAGTCGATCACCGCCGCCCAACGCTCCTTGGCCAGTGGCTTGCCCGGCTCTGACAACGTGGCACGGTCGATGATTTCATTGGCGCCCAGGCGCTTGAGGTAATCGTGTTCCGAGGTGCGCCCGGTGGAGGCGACTACCCGGTATCCGAGCTTGCTGAGCAAGGCAATGGCAAAACTGCCGACTCCACCGTTGGCGCCGGTCACCAGGACTTCGCCCTGTTCAGGGGCTACGCCGTTATGTTCCAGCGCCAGGATACTCAGCATCGCCGTGTAACCGGCGGTGCCAATGGCCATGGCCTGGGCGGGAGAAAACGGGTGTGGCAGCGGGATCAGCCAGTCGCCATTGAGTCGCGCCTTCTGCGCCAGCCCACCCCAGTGCCCTTCGCCGACACTCCAACCATTGAGTAGGACCTGGTCACCGACCTTGTAGTCCGGATGCCCGCTGCTTTCTACTGTCCCTGCCAGATCGATACCCGGCACCATCGGGAATTTGCGCACCACCGGGCTGCTGCCGGTGATGGCCAGACCGTCCTTGAAATTCAGCGTGCTGTACGCCACCCGCACCGTCACATCGCCCTCGGGCAGTTGATCGTCGTTGATCTGTTGCAGCGAGGCACGGTAACCGCTGTCGTCCTTGTCGATCAAAATACCTTGGAACATGGCTGTCTCCTGCGCATTTGTCGGGTTGTGATGCAATGGAATAACACATTCGCGCCCGATCCCCACACCCGACTTTCGGCCACCCCCACCCCCTGTAGGAGCGAGCTTGCTCGCGATGGGTCCAGCACATCCAGCATCAAGGCGACTGACACGCCGCCATCGCGAGCAAGCTCGCTCCTACAGGGGTGGCGTGGTAAAACCCTCCCTGCCCTGTTTTGATGTCGGAGAAACCTGCAAATGAGCCAATGGCCAGACACCCGAATCATTGACCTGCTGGGGATCGAACTGCCGATCATCCAGGCGCCCATGGCCGGTGCAACCACTGTCGCCATGGTGGTCGCGACGAACGAGGCCGGTGGCCTGGGCTCCCTGCCGGCCGCCATGTTGAGCACCGAGCAACTGCGCGAGGACCTGAAAAGCATTCGCGAGCAATCCAGTCGCCCCATCAACGTCAACTTCTTCTGTCACCAGCCGCCCGCCGGCGATGAACAGCGTGCCCGGGACTGGAAAAATCTGCTGGAACCTTACTACCGCGAACTGGGCGTGGATTTCGACGCACCGACACCCGTGTCCAATCGCGCACCGTTCGATGATGCCACCTGCAAAATCGTTGAAGAACTGCGTCCCGAAGTGGTGAGTTTTCACTTCGGCCTGCCGGAAAAATCCTTGCTCGACCGGGTCAAGGCGACCGGGGCCAAGGTTCTGTCCTCGGCCACCACGGTCGAGGAAGCCATCTGGCTGGAACAGCATGGCTGCGATGCGATCATCGCCATGGGCAACGAGGCCGGCGGCCATCGCGGCATGTTCATCGCCGATGACGTCAGCAGACAGGTCGGTCTCTTCGCGTTGTTGCCGCAGATCGTCGACGCGGTGAAGGTCCCGGTGATTGCCGCCGGTGGCATTGCCGATGCACGAGGTGTTGCCGCGGCGTTTGTGCTCGGGGCTTCGGCGGTGCAAGTCGGCACGGCCTATCTGTTCACGCCAGAAGCCAAGGTCAGCGCTTCCCACCACCAGGCGTTGCGCACCGCAAAAGAAAGCGACACCGCACTCACTAACCTGTTCACGGGCCGCCCGGCCCGGGGCATTTTCAATCGAGTGATGCATGAACTCGGCCCCATGAGCGACAAGGCACCGGCTTTCCCCTTGGCCGGTGGTGCCTTGATGCCGCTGCGCGCCAAGGGTGAAGCTCAGTTCGCCAATCTCTGGGCCGGACAGGCGTTCCGGTTGTCCGTCGAGATGACAACGGCCGAGCTGACCCGGCAACTCGCCAAAGAAGGCCTGGCCAAACTGACTCGCGCCTGATGATCCCTCGTAGCAGCCGTCGCTGGCTGCTACGAGGCAATTCGACGCATCCGATGGATTCCGTTTACAGGCATTTCGCTATATAGTTTTTTACATAGCGATTTATCTCTCGAAATAACTGCCTATAACGGAGCTGTTTTTCATGACCATTCGTGTCTCTGCCGCCCTGCTCGGCGTTTTCACCACGGCCTTCGCTCACGCCGACGAAGTCCAGGTCGCCGTCGCGGCCAACTTCACAGCGCCCATCCAGTCCCTCGCTGCCGACTTCGAGAAAGACACCGGGCACAAACTGGTCACTTCCTTCGGCGCCACCGGCCAGTTCTACACGCAGATCAAGAACGGCGCGCCGTTCGAGGTGTTCCTGTCGGCCGACGACACCACCCCGGCCAAACTGGAAAGCGAGGGTGACACGGTCAAGGGTTCGCGCTTCACCTATGCGGTCGGCACCCTGGCGCTGTGGTCGGCCAAGGACGGTTACGTCGATGCCAAGGGCAAGGTCCTGGCCGACAACCAATACAAGCACCTGTCGATTGCCAACCCGAAAACTGCACCTTACGGCCTCGCTGCCACGCAAGTCCTGGCCAAACAAGGCCTGACTGACCAGGTCAAGGACAAGCTCGTCGAAGGCCAGAACATTACCCAGGCTTTCCAGTTCGTCTCCACCGGCAATGCCGAACTGGGCTTTGTCGCCTTGTCGCAGATCTATAAAGACGGCAAAGTCACCAGCGGCTCGGCGTGGATCGTTCCCGCCAGCCTGCACGATCCGATCAAACAAGACGCAGTGATCATCAACAAGGGCAAGGACAACCCGGCCGCCAAGGCGCTGGTTGACTACCTCAAGGGGCCCAAAGCCGCTGCGGTCATCAAGTCCTACGGCTACGAGCTCTAAATGTCCCTGTCGAGTGCCGATTTTTCCGCAATCTGGCTGACCCTCAAGCTGGCCTCCCTGACCACGGTCATCCTGCTGATTGTCGGCACTCCCGTTGCACTGTGGCTGTCGCGCACCCGTTTCTGGCTGCGCGGCCCGGTCGGCGCCATCGTCGCCCTGCCCCTGGTGCTGCCACCGACGGTGATTGGTTTTTATCTGTTGCTGGCGCTGGGGCCGAACGGCTTTGTCGGCCAGTTAACCCAGTCATTGGGGCTTGGCACCCTGAGTTTCAGTTTTGCAGGCCTGGTCATAGGCTCGGTGCTCTATTCGATGCCGTTTGTGGTGCAGCCTCTGCAAAACGCCTTTTCCGCCATTGGCACCCGCCCGCTGGAAGTGGCCGCGACCTTGCGCGCCAACCCTTGGGACGTGTTCTTCAGCGTCATCCTGCCCCTGGCCCGACCGGGCTTCATCACCGCCGCGATCCTGGGATTTGCCCACACCGTCGGCGAGTTCGGCGTGGTGCTGATGATCGGCGGCAACATTCCCGACAAGACCCGAGTGGTTTCGGTGCAGATCTACGATCACGTCGAAGCCATGGAGTATGCCCAGGCGCATTGGCTGGCCGGAGCCATGCTGGTGTTCTCGTTCGCCGTGTTGCTGGCGCTGTATTCCAGCCGCAAAACCAAAGCCGGCTGGAGCTGATCGATGATTCACACGCGCTTGAAGTTGAAGTATTCAGGCTTCGCCCTGGATGTGGATGTGAAATTGCCGGGGCGCGGCGTCACCGCGCTGTTCGGTCACTCCGGCTCGGGCAAGACCACCTGCCTGCGTTGTATCGCCGGTCTGGAGCGCGCCGAACAGGGGTTTGTCCAGGTCAACGATGAAGTCTGGCAGGACAGCGAAAAGAACCTTTTCGTCCCACCGCACAAGCGTGCCATTGGTTATGTATTCCAGGAGGCCAGCCTGTTCCCGCATCTGTCGGTGCGGGCCAACCTGGAGTTCGGCCTCAAGCGCATCCCGAAGCCGCAGCGCCGGGTAGACCTGACGCATGCCACCCAGTTGCTGGGGATCAGCCATCTGCTCGATCGCCATCCACAACACCTGTCCGGCGGCGAACGCCAGCGTGTCGGCATCGCCCGCGCCCTGCTGACCAGCCCGCAACTGCTGCTGATGGACGAACCGCTGGCGGCGCTGGATGCGCAACGCAAAAACGAAATACTGCCGTATCTGCAGCGTTTGCACGATGATCTCGACATCCCGGTGCTGTACGTCAGCCATTCTCAGGATGAAGTGGCGCGGCTGGCCGACCATATCGTGCTGCTCAGCGAGGGCAAAGCCTTGGCCAGCGGTCCCATCGGCGACACCCTGGCCCGTCTCGACTTGCCGTTGGCCCAGGGCGATGACGCCGGCGTAGTGATCGAAGGCCAGGTCAGTGCCTATGACCGCGATTATCAACTGCTGACCCTGCAACTGCCCAACAGCGAGCTGAACATTCGTGTGGCCCACACACCGATGGCGGTCGGCCAGGCGCTGCGCGGCAAGGTGCAGGCGCGGGATGTCAGCCTGAGCCTGCATGGCAACGAACCCAGCAGCATCCTCAATCGCCTGCCGGTGACGGTGGTCAGTGAGCTGGGCGCGGAGAATGCCGCTCACGTCCTGATCCGTCTGGACGCCGCTGGCACGCCGCTGCTGGCGCGCATCACCCGTTACTCCCGTGATCAGTTGAATGTGCACCCCGGTCAGCAGCTCTGGGCGCAAATCAAGGCGGTGGCCGTGCTGGCGTAAATTCGCTGGCACGACGGCAACAAGCTGCGGTCAATGGCTGTAACGGCCCCTCTGATTCGCGCCCAAGGATTGTTGCCATGCCCGATTCCGCCCTGCCCGACGTGCTCCCCCCCGACCTGCATTATGTCGACGATGCCCAGCCCGGACTCACCCGCAGGAAGCTGCGCGGCAAGTTCTGCTATTTCGACGCCGCGGGCCAGCGCATCACCGACCCCGACGAAATCAAACGCATCAACGCCCTGGCCGTTCCGCCGGCCTATACCGATGTGTGGATCTGCGCCGACCCTCGTGGCCACCTGCAAGCCACCGGTCGCGATGCCCGGGGGCGCAAGCAGTACCGCTATCACCCACGCTGGCGGGAGGTGCGCGATGCCGACAAGTATTCGCGCTTGCGCGACTTCGGCCTCGCCCTGCCCAAGCTGCGTCGACAACTGGAAGCGCTGCTGGACGCACCGGGCTTCAGTCGCGACAAAGTCATGGCCACGGTCATCACCCTGCTCGATGCGACCTTGATTCGTGTGGGCAATACGCAGTATGCGCGCGACAACCGTTCCTATGGGCTGACCACCCTGCGCAACCGTCACGTCGAGGTCAATGGCTCGGCGATCCGTTTCCAGTTTCGCGGCAAGAGCGGCGTAGAACACCAGATCACGGTGAAGGACCGGCGCCTGGCGCGGATCATCAAGCGCTGCCAGGAAATTCCGGGGCAAAACCTGTTTCAGTACCTGGATGAAAACGGCGAGCGGCACAGCGTCACTTCGTCCGATGTCAACGCCTACCTGCAAAGCCTGACCGGCGCCGACTTTACCGCCAAGGATTACCGTACCTGGGCCGGCAGCGCCCTGGCACTGGCGGTGCTGCGTGAACTGCAGTGGGAGCCGGAGTCGGACGCCAAGCGCCATGTCGTAAACATGGTAAAGGAAGTGGCACGGCAACTGGGCAACACTCCGGCAGTGTGCCGCAAGTGCTACATCCACCCGGCGGTACTCGAGGGATTTCTGCTGGGGGCCTTGGCCGCATTGCCGCGACCCAGAACACGCAAGGGCCTGCGCGCCGAAGAAGTCGGGTTGGCAATGTACCTTGAGCAGATGATCGAGGCCAACCAACCGACGAACTGACCGCGCATTTTTTGCACGATCACGCAGGGCTTCTATAGTAGACCTGATAGAAATTCAGCTTCGGTGGGGCAATGGAAGACTTTTTCGTCGTCAAGCGCTGCAACAAGATCGTCATCCATGGCCGCCGAGCCGGGGAATCCGAACATCAATCCCCTGAGGCCGCTGTGTGGTACCGCATCGCCGATACTCGCACCAACGGCTTCATCGGTGACGGCTATGAATGCGAGGAAGACGCCCAGCGCATTTGCCGGCAACTCAATGCCCAATCACGCGTGACCGCCCGGCAAGGTTGAAGCCCGGGTCTATACTCAAATGGCTGAGGGACCAGCAACGGCAACAGCTCGCCTGAGGCGGGCTTTTTGATGCCATTTTTGCCAGGTTTCTTGAACGGAGGTTTGCCATGTCCGAAAAAGAGTCCATCACCACCCTGTTGACCTTGCTGGATTCACGCCAGGCCCGCTTGGCGGCGGCTTGCAAGGAAATCGCCGACTGGGTCGATCATCAAGGGGGGCACCCGACCGCCCTCAGGATTCGTGATCGCCTGAACGACATCGAGAAGGACACACCGCTGATTCGCAATACGCTGTCGGCGCTCAAGCCCGTCGATCGGCCACTGCCACGGTTCAGATGACGCAAGAACATTCTTTCTCGGGACGCCTGACGGTGACGCGTGGTTCGCCGACTTCCGTTGTGCCTGACCGTTTGTCGCCAAACACCGACCCGACCGGGTGTCGGGCTTTTTTTGCCTAGCGGTTTCACGCCGTATTCACATTGGCCTTCGTACAGTCAAATCACTCCTTTTTGAACCCTGACCCGCCCGCATGCGGGTCTTTTTTTGCCCACTAAAAATGCCTTCTTTCTGAACCGCGAGCATCAACGTCCAAGACGCGTTGGGCATCGCGACGGTGCGACAAGTTGACAGGCAAGAGAACGACGTTCGGCTGGAGCGATAACGGGTTTGCTCGGCTAGGATTGATAACGCATCCAGCCGGCGTCGACCTGTTGTGTGAACACCTGATCAAGGAGGAGCGATGACACGTATTCATGAAGCCGAGAAAACCTATCGCATGTGGTCCAGTCCGATCCTGCTGGAGCTCAAGGAACGCGAACATCAACTGGATCCCAGCGCCCGCCAGGCCTTACAGAATATTCTGGTGGAGAGACGCCTGGTGAACACGGGCAACCCTGCGGGCGTCGAGCGGCGTCAGGAATGGGGCAGCCAGCCATAGCGCAGCCGCCTGCGGCGGCAAAACTTAAGTATGGCAATGCGATACACATGGACGATGGTTCCGTGTCCTGCCTGGGCATAGTGTTCTCGTTCATCCGCCGCAAACGCGGCACCCAGACGAGAACGCTCACCATGACCGACGAAATCCAAGGAACCTCCCGCCGTGCCCTGATGAACGCTGGCCTGACGGTGGCCGCATTGGCAGTGGCCGTGCCTGCCCTGGCAGGTCAGCCGGGCAGGCCCACAGCGCCAGCCAGCCGATCAAACCATCAGGGTTCGGGCTACCTCACACTCAAGGACGGCACCCGTCTGTTCTACAAGGACTGGGGCACCGGCCAACCCATCGTTTTCCATCACGGCTGGCCGCTGTCCGGGGACGACTGGGATAACCAGATGCTGTTCTTCCTGAGCAAAGGCTTTCGCGTGATCGCCCATGACCGCCGTGGTCACGGCCGGTCCAGCCAGACCGCCACCGGCAACGACATGGACACCTACGCCGCCGACTTCGCCGAACTGGCAGCCCACCTCGACCTCAAGGGCGCCGTCCACATCGGCCACTCCACCGGTGGCGGCGAAGCAGCCCGCTACGTCGCACGCCATGGCGGCAATGGTCGCGTCGCCAAGGCCGTGCTGATCGGCGCCGTCCCGCCCATCATGCTGCAAACGGCAAAAAATCCCGGTGGCTTGCCCCTGAAAGTATTCGATGGTTTTCGCGAAGCACTCGCCGCCAACCGCGCGAACTTCTACCGAGACGTAGCGGCCGGCCCGTTCTATGGCTTCAACCGGCCAGGCGCCAAAGTCTCGCAACCCGTGATCGACAACTGGTGGCGCCAGGGTATGAACGGCGGTGCCAAGGCGCAATACGACTGCATCAAGGCCTTCTCCGAAACCGACTTCACCGAAGACCTGAAAATGATCCAGGTGCCCACCCTGGTGCTGCACGGGGAAGACGACCAGATCGTGCCCATCGAAGACTCCGCACGCCTGAGCATCAAACTGCTCAAGCATGGCACGCTGAAAACCTACCCTGGCCTGCCACACGGCATGTGCACGACGCACGCAGAGACGATCAATGCGGATTTGTTGGCATTTATCACGGGGTGACGGGTTGGCTCGCGAGTGTGCGGGCTGGAAACGAACAAGGGTTTGCAGTGGCTTTCGCCCGCAAACCCTTGATTTTGAGCGGTGCCCGAAGCCCTTACGAGCGAGGGGATTTTAAGTCCCAAGGGGAAATCAATCAGGCTGCACCTTCTGATAGGTTTTCTGGTCCGCAATCAGGAGCAAATCACGGCCACGAAGACCAATGTTTGCGCATGTAAGAAAATAATTGCGGACCGGAAAAATCCGCAGGGAGCAGCCAGTTTTCAAACACGCCCAACAAATTTCCGCGCTTCGGCTTATGCCGATAGTGCATATCGTCACTACTCCTTCCACGGCGTTCTGCCGACCGAACACCCCCCCCCAAACTGCTACGCTTTCCTCTATCCACGGAGGAATCCCAATGCCCAATTCTGATCTGCTCCCCACCCTGCTCTTCAAGATCAACGAAAACCAGCTCGCCCTGGAAGCGGCCATCATGGAGCTTTCGAACTGGGTCGAGGCCAGCGGCTCAGCCGATGTCGCTGACAACGTGCGCGGCGCCCTGGACACGATCGACAGGAATGAGGAGTTCATCAAACTGACACTGGCGGTTCTGATGACGCCAGAAGACGTGGGCTAGGCCCCAGCCAGTTCCTTCAGCCGGGCCTCGGTCGCGGCTTCGAAGATGACGTACATCTTTTCGATGGTCTCGGCATTCAATACCCGCCCGGCCTCAAGACCGAGCACGAACCCCTCCGCCCGGGCTCCAGCCTTCGCTGCGACCAGCATCGAGTCCGAGCGGGCGATCTGGGCAAGCAGCCTGTCAGCCTCGCGCTCAATCTTGTCACCCAGGGTCAAACCTTCCATTCCATTACCTTCACTACGACATCCAATACATCACCAGCAGAACCACTGAAACCCAGGCGACCGTCAACACAATCGAGTAGCCGATCAACTGCTTATCCATCAGTACCGCCTCTCCTACGTGAGGAGGGAGGATGGCCCTTGGGCGCCCAGCCACAAGACTGGCGAGCGGCCACCATGGTTGGCGCAATTCGTCGCCCTGCCCTCGCCCAATAGCCTCGCCTCGATTACTGTATATGCAAACAGTATCGATAAGGCTTCACCATGGACCCGCACGAAATCGAAGACACCAGCGACTGGCTCGGCTGTCCGACCGAACTTGAAACTTGCCGGCACTTCTTGCGCATTTATGAGAACGAAGTCTTGGAGCTGACGCTGCAGGCCCGCAAAGCACGCGAGGACGTTTTCGGCTTGGTGCAGATGCACGCCGAGGTCTGCAAGGAGAGAGACAAACTCAGGGCTGAACTGATCAAGGCTCGCTCCGACCTGGCGGACGCCAAGCGCAAGGCAACCGATATCGAAACGAAGACTGCCTGGGAGTTGATGGCCAATGGCAAACACATCAGCGAGCTGGCGGCACAGATCAAAATCCTCAAAGGTGAAGAGACATTTTCTGCTCCACTGCCGCGCCGCAGGGAAGGTTCCGAGATGTGAAGTCAGCCTCAAGGCTGGGTAATGAGCCCCGGCCCGTGGCTGATCAGCCGCAAGAATAGCCGTCAGCCATTAATCATTGGCAACGGCAGCGGTCTTTTACAGTTCGCTGTGAATCGCAGCCTTTTTCAAATTGGACCAATCAAAGACAAGAGCATTGGATCTAGACCCGATGCATCATTGTCTTTAGAGTCAATAAAACAAGCAACTTCATCAGCTTAGCCTATACAACCATCCACTACCGAGGAGTCCTCATGTCGCGCGAAAATTGGTTCGAAGTATCTCCTGGTGCAGCAAAAGCTATGACCGGTTTGCATCATTACGTGACCACGGGTACTGATCTACCGCCATCGATAATTCATCTGGTATTTCTTCGGGTATCGCAGCTCAACGGCTGTGCTTATTGCATCGATTTGCATTCCCGCGATCTCATCAAAGAGTACATGTCTGTAGACAAGGTGCTCATGGTGCCGGTCTGGCACGAAGCGGAATATTTGTTTTCCGATCAGGAGCGTGCTGCGTTGGCGTGGGCAGAAGAAGTTACCCGGGTCGGAGAAACTCACGTATCCGACGACGCATACGCTGCTGCATCCGCCGTATTTGCGCCCAAAGATCTAGTCGATCTGACCGCAACGATTGCCGCCATGAACGCATTCAACCGTATGGGTGTCACTTTCAGGTTGAAACCTGCAGCCAAGGCCTAACCCCTTCTCGAACGCAATCACGAGTGCCCGGCAACCCGCTCGCCAGTGGCACTCCCCCTCGATTACAGATCGAGAACAACTCCCAGCTATTCAAGTAAATCCCGCACGTAAGCCTGACAAGCCTTCAGCGCAATCACCGCCCGGTCGCCTTCATCGGTGATGCCGATAATTCGTTGAGCATGCGCTGGGTCAAGTTCGGCTCGTACTCCTGCATGAACCATGCTGCCGGCGACGGTGGCGGCAGGCACTGAACAGCCACCGGCTGAACCCTGGGCGAGGATGACTGACAGCCGTAGATCAGAAGTAGCAAGGCGATCGCGCAGGCGAGCCTGATTGGCTTGAGCATCGCTCAGTTCCTTGTGGTGGGTTTGGTCGCTGGCCGTCAGGCGCTGCTCGAGCGCGAGCCGCTTGTCCTGCTCGCTCTTCTGTGCGGCGGCGCCGACCATGGCCAGCTGATTGAGGGTGTCGGTGTGGGAGCGGGCCAGCTCGGCGAGCTGCCGCCCGTAGCGCCAGTCCTGCACCTGCCAGGTGCCGCCGGCGGCGATCAGCACGAGCAGCACTACGCCGGCCAGTGCAAGCTTCATCGAGGCCGGGCTCATGGCACGTCCTTGAAGAAGACGTGGCCGCCCAACTTGAGGGTCTGCGTCGCTTTCGCCGCCCAGGCTGGCGGCGTCTTCATGGCGAGCGCGTAATAGTGCGTAGCGCCGCTGGCTGGGTCCGGCACCTTGCCGTCAATAACCTGGTCAGCCACAACGCGGCACTGCGCCAGCTCGCGGAATGGGATCTGCTTCACGGCGATGAGGAACGGGTAGTTCGGATCGGTCTTGTTCCAGCAGCTGAACTGCCACGGTGCCTGGCACACGCCGGCGTAACCCTCGCCCCACCACGATTTCTCTTTTCCGTCGAACACGCGGTTGCGGATGGTCCAGGCCACAGCGACTTTCCCGGCCGACGATTCGCCGCGGGCTTCGCCCCAAATTGTGCGAGCGAGGACGTCGCGGTCCTTTTCGGTGATGGTCATGCTTTTCTCCAGGCGAAAAAATACCTGCCCGATGGCAGGTCTAATTCTATAAATCGCGGTCAAATACCAGTGACGTCAATCATCAAGATGTTGCAGTTAGGGTAATCAGCAGATTCCTCAACGGGCTGCCCACTGCTTTCTGTCGACACTACTGCCGAAAATCTTATATTGACAGATCCGTTCTGCGACGAAGTTGTTACAGCCTCAAATTGCGCTACGTCAATTCCGTTTGGAGGCTGTCCAATATAATCATGCGTGATTGCATAAGAAAGCTGTCCTTGCACTATGGCAACCGCTCGACCGGGAAAAGAATAAAATGCCGGCGGAGTGGCGTAGTTGCTACTTGAATATGATTGAAGAACTTTCATATATTTGTATCGAGAATCAAAAACAACTTTCTGCGTTATCCGATTCCTTACTATCAACCCCAGCTTCTGATTACCGATCGACATAGTCGATGGGTCGTCAAATAAAAACCACTGAATAGACGACCCATTGATGGCCCGAAACTGGCAATTTATTACGCCACTTCCTATGGACATTGTCCGTAAGAAGCACATGTTGGGACACAAAAAAGCGATGAGAGCCTTGCTTGACGCGACAACCTGTAAATTGGCGTAACCATATCCGTCAGGCTGGAAAACGACAGATAGCAGGCCTTTCTGCTTCAACGCGAGGTTGAAGAAATTGCCGTCTATCTGCAGTACCCCGCCTGAACCACGGACCCTAAGTCCTACGAGATCAGCCATCCTAATAGTATCCGTATGTTATTGTAACTGGTAGACGGCCCTTGTTGTTCGCGTACACCCACGAGATAGTGTTGGCGACTCTAGTTACCCGTGGCGTCTGTGCTTGAGCCTCAAACGCATCTTGCCCAGATACAGAGAAAAATATCTCTCCATATCCGGACGGTAGAGTAATTGAGCCGTTAGATCCATTAACGAAAATCTGGTTATCCACCCTTGATAGGCGGTCACTGATTTCAATAGTAACTTGCTGAGTGATTGGATCACGAACACGAAGGCCGACGATATCCGCCATTACGTCAAAACTCCAAGTTCAACAAGCGGAAGAGTCATACCATCAACATAGAGTCGCCAGTATGTGTTGCTCTGCGTTACGCGGTAGCCGTTGCCCATTCCGTTATTTTCCATGACACCGTTTTTGTTCATTGCCCAACCAGTCGCGCCCGCTACATAGTTATTTGACTGAATGACATTGCCAATTTTCGCATTGGTAATGGTGCCATCCTCAATAAACGCCGATTTGATGTAGGCGGTGTTGTTCTGGACCACGAACGGATAGAAGATCTCGGAAGCATTGGGATCAATGATCGCGAACCGGCTCGCCGCGATAAGCACCTGGCTGGTGATGATCCCTTCGTCGTTCTCCACGCCAATGCCGATGCCGGCCAGGTACGGTTTCCCGTCAACAGTGAGCTGGGTCTTGATGCTGTACATCGCCGCCAGCTCAGTTTTCACCTGCTCGATCAGCACCAGCGACCCGTCACCCGCCTCGATTTTGTCCAGCAGCAGCTGGCTCAGCTGAGTTTCAGTGATCTTGCCGTTCAGGTAATCCAGGATAGGGCCGGCGTCCGCAGACGATTGGCCGAAGACCGGCCCGAAGAACGCGCCGACGTTGCCGATCCGGTCCACCAGGCGGGCCCAGAAAAAGAACGTCTTCCCGGCCGCAAGGCCCATGACGGTGAGATCGGTTTGCGGATAGGCGTAGTCACCAAACTTGATGGCCTCGGCGATCTGGTTGGTTTCGCTGTACCAGATCTCCGTGCGCTGTAGGTCGGCGGTACTCACGTCCTGGGGAATGCCCCACTTGAGCTTGATACCGAACACGATCGATTCTGCTGTGAACGAAGACACCACCGGTGGCGGCGTGGTCTTCCCGTTCAGCACCGTCTCGACGGACGTCGCGAACACCGAGCCGATGTCGAGCGAGTTGATCGCCCGGACCTTGGCCACGTAGCGGCCGGCGTAGATCCCGCTCACGTCAACCGAAGTGGTGCCGGTGCGGCCCGCGAAGATCCAGTCGCCGTCGTTCTTGCGCCAGTACACTTCGAAGGCGATCGCGTTCGGTGGCCGATCCCATTCGATGGTCATCACACTGATAGAGCTGCCCTGATCAACGAAATGGTCATTGCTGACGGTCACGGTCGATGGTGGCTGTTGCACACTTGGCGGAATGACGGTGATCGGCGGCCGCTCAATCCGAGTGCCGTTGTCGATGGCGCCGTATTTGCTCGAGTTGTGCCGCACCGCGCTGATGGCGAACTTGATCTCCGAATCCGAGAATTCCTCGGCCACCGACATGACGCGAAACTGCTGGACTGCCAGGGTCGGCGAATCGATCGCCCACATCGAATGGCGCGGTGGCAGGTCGTCGAGATCTTCGGCCAGCACCACCTGCTGCACCTCGGCAGGAAAGCCCGTGGTGTCGAACGTGACATTGCCGTTGTCCCAGGTAATGCCGGTGCTATCCCAGGTCAGTGGGTAACCCACAGACTTGATCGCGCGCGACACTGCTTTGCCGTTGGGCATGATCAGCGTGATGGTGTCGCCCGGGAAGGCGGTCACATCGGCATCGAGCACCAGCGTGTCGAGCGTCGACGAGCGCAAGCGGCCACCAATACGGCGCCCTGCCCGGTCATTGTCGGCGATGCGAATGATCTGCCCGGGGCGCGCCAGCGTGCCGTCCAGGCCCACCGAGAAGCCGACACTTTCCGTCTCCAGGCGGTTGGTGAGTAGCGCCCACTTGCCGATGCGATGTGCCTGGGCCTGGGACGTGCAGCCGGTGGCCGTGATTTCGGTCTGCTGGATGCCGTAGCGGGTAATCCCGGCCTGGTCGTCGACGTACTCGACCTTCTGCCGGTAGAAGTCGGTCGGGTCGTTCCAGCTCACCAGGGCTACCGTGTAGCGAGTCTTCTTGGCCGACCCCGAGTAGTTAAACTTGCCGTCGATGACATTGGCGTTCGAGTAGGTGTAGACCGGGTCCTCGGGAATGTCGGCCACGGCCATGACCGAACCAGCCGCCCAGTACGCCATGCCCCGGAACGTGATGGCCAGATCCTGCAACACCTTCAGGGCATCCGCACGCACCGAGAGAAACAGGTTGCAGGTGAAACGCGGCTCCATGCCGCCCTTTCCGTCCGGCACCAACTGGTCACAGTACTGCCCGATGCGGTACAGCTCCCACTTGTCGACCTGGCTGGCGTTCAGCAGGTGGCCCAGGCCATACCGGAAGTGCAGGAGCAGGTCGTAGAAGATCCACGCAGGGTTATCGGTCCAGGCACTTTGGAAACCACCATCCCAGACGCCGGTGTAGGTTCGGGTCTCTGCGTCATAGTTGTTCGGCACCCGGATGATCCGGCCATACAGGTCAAACGACCTGGTGGGGATCGATTGGAACTGCGAAGCGTCGAATTGAAGCCCAACTAGTGCGGAGCCTGGGTACCGCAGCTTCGCGTCGATGATCTCGGTGATAGCGTCGATGTTGGTGGTGTCCGCGATCGCGCCACTTGTAGAGTTCGGGGTCAGTCGGACCACGCGCACGGTCCAGCCGCTGACAGCATCAGGCAGGTCTACGCGGTGCGAGCGCTCGTATTTGGTCGATGTCTTTCCACTGAGCGCCGAGGACAGGACGGTGATGAAAGGCCCGCCATCGGTTGAAAGGTCGATCCGGTAGGCGACGGTGTAGCCGTTGGTGTCGCCGTTTGTGGTGTTGGTCTGCGCCAGGCGCGGCGTGGACAACCGAATGCGGACGGCCGACAGTTGCACGTTGCTGACAGAACGCACCCAGGCCTGGGCCGAGGTCAGTTCCACTCCGATAGCTGTTTCATTCTCCACGGCCGGGAAGCCGGCGATGTGGGTCTGATCCTGGCTGCCGGTACGAGCATCGAGCGTCACGCCACTGAAGTTGATCCCGCCGTTTGCGTTCGCGAGCGGCGTTTCATCCAGGAACACCGACTGCATGCCGTTGGCCAGGCCACGGATTTCGCCTTCGCTGACCAAATCCAGAAGTCGCGCGTAGGCGGTGCTTTGCAGGCTGTCGGGCGCCTCAACAGACGGGCGCGGCTTCGACTCTCCGCCCTTGCGGCCGGTGATTGGGAGATCGGTCATGGCTTTCCTTCAGGCGAAAAAAAGCCCGCTCATGGCGGGCCGTCTGGCGGGGTTTGGGTTACATCTGGTCTTCGGAGTAGATCCCGGCGCTGATCACCGCGCTGCCGACGATCATCCGACCGTAGAGCAGCGGCACACAGCCGCCCTGAACGCTGGTGTTGACGGCGCCGTTGAATGAATAGCTGGGCCGGTTGTTTGGGCTGTCCTGCGTCCCCAGGCCCTTCGCCTGCGGGCTGAGCATTTGGATGGCGCCGCCGGCGAGCAGCGCGATCCCGACGGGCGCAGTCGGTGCACCGAAGAAGCTCGCGACAATCAGCACGGCACCAACAATGGTCTGGAGCAAACCGGCGCGCTTCGAGCCAGCGATGACAGGGACGATTCGAATCACGTCTTTCCCTGTAGGCTTTTCGATGTCGTCCTCGCCGAGATTTTCCTTTCCATTGAAGATTGCATACCGAAGCCCTTTGCTCGAGCTTTCCATCATGTGCTGCTCGAAGCCTGGAAACTGCTTGAAGTAACCCCTGATATCATTAAAGCCAGCGCCGGTGGTAAAGCGATGGCGTCGTCCGAACTTGCGAGCAAGCGAACCGGACAAAAGCACGGTCTGCATTTTTTCTGCCGGATGCGACATGGTTTCTCCTGGCGTAAAAAAACCGCCCGTAGGCGGTTTGAATGAGTTTATCCGTTACAGACTGGTTGGCCTTACGTCGAGCCCTGCATCTGGAGCGGAGAAAACCCTGAAGAATTTCTCCTGGCCCTGCTTCAGCAGTGTTTCGGTCTCGGTACGTTTTTCATTCAACGGCCCACAGAGACCGGCACCTTCAAGAGCTGCGCCAACCACCCATTCGCCAGGCGGAAGTATGAAGGTCGCTTTCTCAGTGGGATCGAGTTTCGCAGCGCGCTCCCCATTGATGAAAACGGTGGCATAGCAGCCACTGCCAAGTAAGCCACTATCCCTGATTACAGTAATGCGGCCGGCGCCGGGCAGCTCAGATTGATGCGCCAACAAGCGTTCCTGCGGTGCCCTTACTGCTTGAGAACTCGGAACTGGCGAAGTTGCACACCCCGCCAACACCGCCAACGAAACCGCCGCGATCAAAATCCGCATAGTTACCGCTCCTTGTGAGATCGGCAGACGATAGCACTAGGTGGACAGAAACGAAAAAGCTCAGCGTAAAGCTGAGCTATCGTATCGCTCAAGGCTTTCAAAGATCATGGTTACTTCGAGTTCTTGAACCACATCTGTGCCGTACCCAGCATCATCCTGGCGTTATGTCGGTCCAATGCATAGGCTGGAACTTTAGTCAGAGGTAGTGAGCTCCCAGTAAAAACCAGCAGTGGCTCATCCGTCCCGCGCTCAAACACCAGTCGCGCATTGATCGATGTTAACTCTGGTTTGGCATTCAATACATCGAGTGTAAGCAGGCGCTGCATTGAGGGAAGCTCACTCCAGGCTACAAACAGAAAAATTGGCTCCAATCCGGCTGGAAACGTTTCGCGCTGTATACGATTTCCCAGCGTTATAAATTTGCTTCCAAGGTCATCGGTGAAATCTATCCATTGATTGCTGTCAGCTATACGCATGGGCAGCATTTTGTCGCGGAAGTTGGGGTTGGATCGGATGCCAAGTTCCTTATCGAAGTAGCTGTACTTGATCTCCGTCCGATCCATCTCATGAAAACGCAATGTTGCATATTTATCAAACGTCGACACGCTTTCACAGCCTGGCAGAAGGAGCGCGAAAACAGTGAGAGGCAAAGCTGAAAGCAATTTTCGCATGAGCATCCTTGCGATTCAGATGGAGATGGGAAATCTGAGCGCAAGCACTCTACACTACCTTGGCAAAGCATCCACCGAAAATGGAATTTCGATAGCAGGCTGTGACTTGCGCAAAAGGGAACAGGCTCTAGTTTCAAAAAAGTGGAGATTATTATGGAACGGCTTGTCACAACACTAACCAGCGCCACCCTTCTAGCCGCGCTGGTAGGCGGCATATTCGGAGGACTAAAGCTCTGGTTGGAAGATTCACGGAGAAAGGCTGCGACTCAAGCAGCGCTGTTTGCCGAGCTAGTTCACATCCAGCGACACTACGACATCACAGCCCAAGAACTAGGCAATCCCTCGAACAATGCCCCCATACGTAGACAGCTTCGATGGGCGCTTTACGGTAATTCAATCGGCGCCGCCAACATAAAAGAAAATGCCATTTTGGGAGCAAACGAGATGGCGCGCTTTCTACAGCTGGCATTTTTCATTCGCAACACCGACACTCTGATCAACGAACTGCTAGCTGATCAAGAAGACCCTCCGACTGCACAGCTGACAATTCTTGCTGATCGCTTAAGGTTTGGAGCTGACCTAGCAGATTATCTGATCACATACATGACCCAAAAGCGTCGCAGCCTTGCCAACGCCTCCAAGAGAGGGTTTCAACCTGTCAGGAGATCGCGGCGTGACAAGACGAACAACACTTAGTCCGATGGATTTGCCTTCTATTCAGCCCAACCCCTAGGTTGATCAGTTACCTTTCGGGACGGCACAGTGCCGCCAGTAGTTGACTGTGACCTCTGACCAATAACCGCCGTACAAATCCCGCTTGCTGTCCCGGTTGTACAGATGGTGCAGGATCGACCCTGGCGCCGGGTAGTGGTCGGGCTCGGTCTTCAGTACTCCATCGGCAAGGAAAATCGCGGCGTGGTTTGGAACCGGGGAGCGGATCTGCATCAGCACAAGGTCACCGTGTCGCAGGTTCGATACCTTCTCAAAGCCAGCAGCGGGCAGGTTCTCCAGGTACAGGTTGCCGCCCTTATCCCACCAGCCGTCCTCGCGCTCGTAGTCGCCGAGGTCAATGCCCATCTCACGACGGTAGAAGTCCAAGATGACGCTCAGGCAATCATGAACGCCATGGGCGAACTTGCGGCCGATCAGCGGCGCCTCGTATCCCTCAGGCAGAAAACTCACCATCTCGCCGGCGCGCACCTGGCCGTCGTCTCCCCGACGCACCTCGAGGATGTGCCAGGGTAAGCCAGAGGCCTCGCAGGAGACGCGATCCGCTTCGCTCGGGGTTGCCGGATAGTCGGGATGGCTGTGCACCACGGCGAGCACCCGGCCGCGATCCTCGGCGGCGGCGTAGTCCTCAGGAGCCAACCGGAAATGCTCGCTGGGCGTCGAGGCAGTGTTCCGGCAAGGGACGTAGATCTCCTTGCGCCCCTCCTGTACCAGCAGCCCGCAACACTCCCGCGGATACTGGGCAAACGCGTGGCGCTCGATCGCAGCACGATTTGCTTTGTTCATGGGTCAGTTCCTAATCAGGCCGGCCGCGGGGAATGAGCCGTAGGACAGGGGGTTGTTCTCGCCGAAACGCAGCTTGCAGCTTGTCAGACGTCCGCCGCATTTGTCCTTGGCAGCGTCGGTGACGATGATGTCGCTCTCATCGGCCACGGGCGGCCCGTTGTAGCCACAGTACGGCCCACGATACCCGCCGCAGCTGAGCCACCAGCAGACGTTCGCCACGATCTGGCGGCGCGGCAACTGCACGCCGGCAAAGTCCAGGGCCGTGGCCAACTCGAACTGAACGGTTTCGTCGTCCTCGGCAGCCTTGCGCTCGACATACCAGATGTCCGGCGGCAGCTCTTCGTCAGGGTCCGCCTCGGGCTGGCCATCCAGGTACTTGCCCAGCGTCCGATGCCGGATCAGCTTCGCGCCCACCAGATCTTCGAAGTACAGCACCAGCGCAGTAATGAAGCCGCCGACGTTGCCGACCGACAGCGTCGGGGTAGGCTGCGTGCCCTGCCCGGTCATCTCAAAACCTTCAGCCTTGATCGGCCAGGGGGAGTACTCCTCGCCCTGCCAGAAGATCGAGGACTGTTGCGGGTAACCATGGAAGCGATACAGCTCGGCGCCCAGCACTGTTGCGTCGAGCTCGAAAAGCTCCACCCACGCACCAGGCTCCAGTGTCTGGATATCAGCCGTGATTGGCATCGGGTTTCCTCAGGCAAAAATAAACCCGCGGGATAGCGGGCTGGATCAGGCGGGGCGGACTGGGCGCCTTGCGGGGTCAGGAAAGTCCAGGGACTCATGCCACAGCCGAACACTGGTACGATAGGTGAGCCATTGCTTACGAGTACCTGGCAATGCGTCCTCCGCCTCTTCCTCGATTGCCAGCAACTGGTTGGAAATGACTGACATCTCCAATGATTGCCATTCAAATTCTTCCGCTTTCATTTTTTCGAGGCTGGGGCCCCAGCCAGGGAACTGCCAAATCTGATCAGCAAATTCAGGCGCGTTGTCGCCGAGATTGAGCAGTTGTTCATCTTTGGGCGTTGCACCATCAGCGAAGCCTCCAATGTAGACACCGTCCAGACTCACAAAATGGTCAGTCATTAGGATTTACTCGCTTTAATACGAAATCGCCAGTTTGCAGGAGTTGCGAGAAAGGACGCGCTGGTGGTCGCGTTCCACAGGTATATGCCATTGGAAATAACATGTACGAGAATCTGCGTATCAGTTACGTACGCTCCGTGACCGTAGCCGTTTGGGCTAACTACGGAAAAGGACATACCCCCGATCGGGATTACCATTCCTACGGAGTAGTTTCCCTCGGCTACTGCGCAAACCAACTCGATCTGAACCCTTGAGGGTTTAGATGCCATACCGTGATTCACTGTTACAAGACCGCCGTTCGTCCAGCTCAAGTCACTGGACACATAACCAAATTCAAGATCATTTGTCTTGGCCGCCTGCGCATTCACATTCGTGGCCAGCGCCGTTACGTCAACGGTGCCCGGATTACTTACGCCGGTTGCGCCGACTGTGATCCAAACGACAGTTACGTTTGTTGCGCGTGTTTCTGTGCCAGTACGGGCAACACGGGAGGCGTCGAAAGTAGCATTCTGGAAGCCAGACAGTGCGGGACCAGCATCGTTGTAGGATTGAACGGTTGCAGCAGTTGCTGCGAATGCACCTGTGGTAGTACCCCCGTCGTACAGGTTTCGGTTAACTCGACCTGTCAGCTGACCTGTGATGTTCTGCAACTGGTCAAGCTGGAACGTGCCTGGCGTTCCCGCCGAATTCTTACCATGACCGCGCAGAACTGCAGCGGCTGGCGTCAGGCCGTCTGAATGCTTGCCGTTGGTGTCAGGCATGCGAAACGTAGTGGTGCCGTTGCCCGTCGAGTACTTGCCGCGCTGCAACGGATCAGAAATCCATGTTGCATCGCTGATTGCCTGGCCCGAAACAACCGACCAAAGCTCCGGCCAGGTCGCACGGTCAACAAGTTGTCCGTTATCCGGGAGGGTACCACCTGGAATGGATGCTTCAGATAGCGACCAGGGGAATTTCACCCCGACATAAATTCCGCCTGTTGCCGCCCCACCTTCGGTGGCGAGCATCTTCCCTGTGCATCGCCAGTTACCACCGCCCAGGGACGTGAACTGGAGGACGTCGCCTGCGGCCGTCGTGATGTCTGCTCCTTTGGGCAGAATCAACGACGTGGTGTTGTGGGTTAGCGTGACGGCTCCGGCAAACACCAGAGTCCTGACCGCGCCACTAGCAATGGAGTCGAATCCGGTGATGCCCGTAGTGCCCGTGATCGTAACGGTGTTGGCAGCCGCGGAGCCGATAGCGGGTGTCGCCGAGCTGGCCAGGGAAACGATATTCGCGTGGTTCAGGGCCCCGTTGAGTTTCCCGCCCGCCTTGTCGAGCTTGCCCGTCAACGCGGTAACCGCTGCACTGACCTGAGCCTGCAGCTTGCCAATACCAGAGAGAACGCTGTCAGTAGCAACTACGGCCTCGTTGAGCGATGTGCTCAGACCGGTGAGCGGAGTCGCCCGGACACGCGCAGCTGTGTGGTAGAGATTGATCGAGCCCTCCGGAACCTGATCGGTAGAGCCTGGCGACGACGGGATCATGACGTAAGCGGTACCGCTCCAGCGATACTGCCGTGTCGGGTTGCTGGGACTGTCACCGTCGTTGATCGCGATGTAGATTTTCCCGGTTTCGCCAACGGCCGGGAAATCTCCCAGGGTCGGGTACTCCAGTACGTCGTCGACGTAGCTCGGCAACTGGCTCGACGGGACCAAGCCCTCGACGAGCTGGGCCACAGTGATTCCCACCGCGCTGCTGGGAACCGCCTCGTCGGCTTTCGCTTGAGCAGTCACGGCCGCATCCAGCGCAGTCGCAGCGTCTGCGACACCCTGCTCTGCCGTCTCCTGCGCTGTGGTGGTACGAGTGTCGAGTTCAGCGAAGTTGGCATTGATCAGCGCGCCGCCCGACCGCAGGGTCTGCCCATTACCGTCGTTCGCCTGGCCGCCAATGTTGATTGGGACAATGCTCATGGGTGGAATGCCTGTTCGAAGGTAGCAATCAGTACGTAGGCATCTCCGCCTGCGTGCCGTGGTTGGTATTCGGCGCACTTGAAAAGCGCTGTGTCACCGAGCGGCTCAGTCCAGAAAAAGGGGATCGCCCCCTTATGTCTGTCGAGGAACTCAGCGATTTGTTTGATCCGGCTCTTCGAACCGGTAAAAGTCAGAGGCCAGGACTGAGTTTTGTTGTTGATGCCATCCTCGGCGGTCTGTTCATAGCCATCGCCAAACTTCGCCGACTTGATCCTGAAGCTGACGGTGCCGGCGGGCTCCTTGTTGGGAACCCAGGTAAAGGTTTCAGTTGCCATGCTTTTCCCCGGCAAAAAATAACCCCGCCGGAGCGGGGTCAGTCATATCAGCGTCCATTGATCGCTGCCCAAATTTGGCCACCCGGTTTCAGTTCTCGATTGATCTGCTCCTGAGCACCCTGTTTGGCTGCTTTCGCGTATGCCTGAGCAACAGCCTGGCCACCATCGGATGTGCCGCCACCCTGCCCCTCGGGCACGGGAAACGTCTGCTGAATGATCACCTGATTGCTGCTTGCGCCTTGGCCGCCGCCGAGTGCACGAACGCCCAGCTGACCTCCTGCGGTGCGGGTCAGTGGCATGATCGCCTCCTCGCCGGCCTCCCCCATCACACCGATGTTTCCACCGGCCATGCCAAACGCCGTCGGCTTGCTGACCACGGAGTTGGTGAAGGCGCCGCCGTTGGCGAACATCTGCACGCCACCCGACCATGCGCCGCCCATTGCTTGAACACTGCCAGGGGTGAAGCCAGACAAATCACCGGAGTATCCGGCCTGGGTCGAACCTGCGGAACCACCGCCACCGAAATAGCTGGTGGCGGCACCAAACAAACTACCCAGCAACGCTGAACTGGCTTGTCGAGTGGCGATCCGTGCCATATCCGCCAAGATCGATTTCGCGAAGTCGGCAAACGACAGCTTGCCGGTCATGGCGAAGTTGACGACCGCGTCCTCCATGGAGCTGAAGGCGTTGGTAAACAGGTTCTTTGTCTGCCCGGCGACATCCCGCGCCGACTCCAGGTAGTTCTGCCACGCCGAAGACGCACCTGCGCTCCAGCTACCCTGGGCCGCCGTCATGTCGTCGTAGTTGGCCTGCACCGTGTCGCGCAGATCCTGCTGCGTGGCTTTCAGCGCGGCCAGCTTCTGGTTGTACTCATCGAGGCTCATGCCTCGCGAGCCATCGCCGTACTGGTTCGCCAGCTCCAGGCGCTGCTGATTAAACCGGTCGTCGATGCCGTTTTGCTGATCCGTCAGGCTGCGCTGCCGATCGCCCTGGCCGAGGTTGGACGCTGCGCGCAGGCCCTGCTGACGCAGCGTGTCGACCTGCTGCTTCAGCGCACTGGTGTAGGTGTTGACGGCCAGGGTCTGCTTGCGCAGCCGGCCTTCCTCGTTGGTGGCGATGATCGCCAGCTCGCTGTCGCTGTCCTGCTGGGCCTTGACCATGGCGGTCCGGGCGTCAGCGATCTTCTGATCCAACTGGATGATCTGAGCGGCGCTCGTACCTTTTTTCGCCTTGGCAGCTTCGAGCGCGTCGATCTCGGCTTGGTATCCCTGGGCAACTTCGTCGGCCTGCTGCTTCAGCAAGCTGATGCGCTGCTCTGTGTAGCTGGCCTGCGAGATCACCCCGGCCCGCTGCGACGCCTCGAGTTCCTTGTCGGCGTTTTTGTAGTAGGCCAGGGTTTCGGCCAGGGCGTTCTTCGCGTTGTTGAAGCCGGTGGTGTCGACGCTGCCGGCGGGTGGTTTCGGGTCCTTGAACTTGTCGTTGATGTTCGACAGGTTTTTGTCGATCGCCGCCTGGGCCAGACGCGGATCGTTCGGGGAAACCTTACGAATATCCTCGAGCTGCCGCTTGTACTCCTTGATCGCCTCGGTGCGCTTCTGCTCGTTCGTCCACGACGATTTAGTCAGCGCATCGATTCTCGCCATGGACGACACTGCATCGCCCTGTGCTTTCGCCTGTTCGCCCTCCCACTTTGCGATGTCAGCCGCTGCAGCCTTCTGATCTTCCAGCATGTTCAGCTGATTGCTGTACAGCTCGACCATTTCTTTCTGGTTTTGGAAGACACCGACGTCACCGGCCTGAGCCGACGCCAGGTTGCGCCGGGCCTGCTCGATATCGGCGTCGATATCCGGCCGCCCGATGTTCTTCAGGTTATCGGCTGCACGCGCGACTGCGTTGTAGGCCTTCTCCCAAAAGCTCAGGTTTTCAAGGATTCTCGGGGTCCGCTCGTTGATAGCATCCGCGTACTGCTCAGTCGCCAGCTTCACCGCGCCCGCATGGTCACCCTGCTCTTCCAGGGCGGCGATCTGCGAGTAGACCGAAGCCGTCAGGTAGTGATACTGCTCGTTGAGCGCGGCAGACGCCTTGACCGGGTCGTCGGCGAGCTTGGAGAACTCGGCAACCGTCTCGCTGACGGCCTTGCCGGTGGCTTCCTGCATCGACACGGCAGCCTGAGTGATGCTGGTGAAGCTCTCACCAGCGATCTTCCCATTGCCAGCCAGAAGGGCCAGAACCTCGGCAGCCTGCCCAGTGGTGCCGACCGTGGCGCTCACCTGTCGCGCCATGTCGCCGAGCTGTACAGCGCTCACCCCGGCGTAGTTGCCGGTGAGGATCAGCGACTTGTTGTAGGCGTCCTGCTCCTTGCTGCCTTGGTAGTAGGCGACAGCCAGCGTGCCGACGGCAGCAGTGGCCAGCGCCAGCGGCGCGAGAATGGCCAACAGCCCAGCAGCGCCCGCACCCGCCCCAGCACCAAGCTGAGCAACGGCGCGAACACCGCTACCCCAATCGCCAGACGACAGCGCGTTGCCGAGCTGCACAACGTTTTCCTGTGCCTGGCGGGTGCCGAGTCGCAGTTTGTCGAAGCCGGTGGCGGTTTTGTTGAGCTTGTCGTAGTCCTTGTCGATCTTGCTCAGGGCCGTGTTGTACTGGTCCTGGCTGATTCGGCCGGCATCCAAGTGCTTGCCCAGTTGCTCGACCTGCGTGTCCAGCTTGGACATGGCGGCGCGGGCCGGGTCGATGGCACCCAGCAGGCTGTTCAGCGCCTTCTGCTCGTCCATGGTGGACTTGGCCAGGGCGACCTGTTGCTTGTCGAGCTGCGCACTGATTTTGGTGAATTCAGCTTCACCGTATGCGCCGGTTTGAGTGAGTTTCGCCAGGCTCTCGCGCTGCTTGGCCAGCTCCTGCGTGGAGGTCGCGCCTTTCGACAGCGACTTCTCCAGCGCCTCCATCTCCTTCATCAGGCCGACAGCGGACTGCTCAGCGCGATCGCCAGCCTTGGTCAGCTTGTCGAGATCGGTCGCAGCGTTGGCGGCATCAGCCGAATCGACCTTGATGCCGAGTTCTGCAATGTTCATCGACTCACCTTGAAAAAGTGCCCGTTTTTACGGGCTGTTGTCGCGTGCCTCAGCCATGACCGCGATGGCTTCCGACTCCATGGCCCGGATGTCCTGGAACACGCGGGGGCGATCCTTCGCCGGGACGCCGACGAGCCGCATCACACTGAGCAGCACGCCGTAATCAAGACCTGTTGCGCCGCACGCACCGGTGCGCCATTGAGTTCCCATGGCATCCATGACGAGGAAGGATGGCCAGTTATCCGGCCAGACTTCGAACGTTTCGTCATAGTCCTCGGGCGAGAAACCGAACACCGCCATTTGCTTGGCGGAGCTGTCACCTTCATACAGCGCACGGGCGGCGGCGGTCAGTTTCCCAGGCGAGCTTTGCCGAAGGCGTCGCTGTAAGCCTTAACGACTGCATCCGAAACGCCAACGCAGCTTTTCACCAATGCGGTGATCGACTCATCGTTGAGTTTGTCGCCAAAGCCCCACGACACCACCAGGTCCTTGATCTGCGCGACACCTTGCTCGACCTCGGCAGCAGTGACCTCAGACATGGTCGACTCGGTGCCGTTGAAGCGCTCGCCGAGGGCCTCAGCTTTCTCCTTCCAGGTGTCGAACAGCTCAGCCAGTTCGGTGCGGTCCCGATACTTGAACGTGAACGGGACCATGGCCGGCTTGCCGCCCACCTGGGGGATGGCCACATCGACGGTGAACGTCGGTTTCGGCGCGATGGAAAACTTTGCCATGGGAACCCCTTAGGCGTTGTAACGAGTTGGGCGGGAGGCGAACGACAAGGTGATGGTCCGCGTCATGATGTTGTTACGGCTCAGTGTCGGGGTCGCGGTGATCGACACATAGGCGTAGTAATAGATGGTCGCGCCGCCCGGCAGATTTGCGCGGATCAGGCGGGGCTCCTTGTCCTCGTCTGCCGCTTCGACAATCGAAACATAGGCCTGGGCGGGATCATCGGCCACCGGCAGCGTCATGCTGCTGGCCGACTTGTTCGTTGGCAGCTGACGGTCATCGTCGTCTTCAAGGAAGCCGTAAGTCAGGAACTGCTGCTCGCCGCCGTTTGCGGTTGGCTCGGTGATTTGGGAGATCTGCGTCCAGCCAGTGGCCTCCCGAACAGTGCCCGCGCCAGACCCCACCGGGTAACTCTTCACACTGGTGGTGTCCACGCCCTCAGCGGAGAACTCACCAGTATCCGAATCAATAACGCGGGCAGGTCTGCCATTCAGCTTCGCCCAGGCAGAATCGATCACGATCACGTCGCCATCAGTCAGGCCGTGGGCCGCCGCAGTGAGCACCGCCGGCTTGGCATTGCTGATCGCGGTGAATGCTTTCGGAGCGCTCAGGGTTGCCGCGATCTCGAATGTGGTGCCGTTGGGAATTTTGACACTCATGGGGTTTCCTCTTTGCAGAAATGACAGAACCCGCTCAATGGCGGGTTCTGGGGTTCGCCCAACGGGCTAAATCAGTTGGTGTCGGCGCGGTACAAGAACGAGACCGGTACCGTGTAGGTGGCGTCTTCCGATATACCAGGCCCGGGGTCAACCGGGCTCATGGTCACCGCGGTCAACGCTCCTTTCGTGTTGCGCTCATACAGTGGGAACAAAGCGGCGATCTGGTCTGCCAGCGCACCTGCCACCCCGCGGTACTTGCCGGACGGCATCACAATGCTGACCTGGAACACGCCGGTGTACAGCCTGTGGTCGCCGGCAAGCGTGTTGCTCGCGGTGTCGGCTGGCAGCGTGTAGGCCTTCAGGTAGGTTTCCCCGTCCTTCGGTGCGTAGGCCTCATTTTCGACCACCACTTTCAGCGGTACCGGCAAGGCTTTCGCCCAGGCGATCAGCCTGGCCTCGTAGATCGTAGCGATGATGTTGTGGCTCATACCTGGTTGTTCCTGATGGCCTCCTGCACGATCTGCTGGAAGCGGGCCACGGTGATGCGAACCATGCCGCCGGGCGCCTGGGTAGAATGACCGAACTCCAACGGAATCGCGTACGGCAGGTTGTTTATGAGGTAAGCCGTTTGGCCGGCTGTGAAGTCGCTGACTGCTGAAACAAGGGCAGCAATCGTCTCTTGGCCACTCGGGTCAACCTCGTCGAAAGTGACGTTTTCCACGACATCGATCGAAAGGTGCCAGTTGGCGCGAAATCGCCCACCTACGTAGCCTTCAGGCGCGACGATGTCCATTCCGTCGTTGAGTTTGCGCCCGGGCTTCAGCCGGCCGGCTTTCGTGAGATTGGCAGGGTCGCTGCGCAGGTCGCTGTTGTGGTCGTCAACAGCCTTGTTGTACTGGCTGGCCACCGCGTTCTGCGCCCATATTTCAGGGTTACCCACGGGCGACATGCGGATGACGCTACTGCCGACCTCTATGATGATTTCCCGTAGGCTGGCGTCGATGGCCTCCGTCGCCTGGGCGGCGAACTCCGCAAGACTCAGCGCGAAGCTGCCGGACTGGCCGGCGCCCGCGCGACTCACGATCTCACCTGCAGTTCGTACAGAATCGGCGTGCCAGCGGGATTGATCTCTTTCAGCGGAGGGACGATTGACCAGGTGCGACCCTGGATGATGACCTTATTCAGCAAGTCCGGTGCCCATTCCAGCCCCTTCGCGGCAATCTTGAGCTTCTTGTCGCCCTGCTTGATGAGGCTGTTGTTCTGGAATTCTTGCCCGCTGAAATCGAGCAGGATGCCTTGGGCGGTTTGCTCTTTGGTGCTGTCGGGCGGTGCTGATCCGGTTTCCGGGTCGTATTCGCCGGCAGTCGTTGCGCGGATGGTCACCGGCTGGCCGAACTCTGTGATCATCTCCAGAGCCATCACGGCCATTTCGTCGTAGAAGGCCATGAGGGCTCCAGATGTGAGAAGCCCAGCACTATGGCTGGGCCTTTTATTATTCGAAGCGTTTCCGTCGCTCTTCAATCATCTTGTCTGCAAAGTCCGCAGAAAACCGCGCAACGAACTCCGCCTGCCTGTCACCACTCCAGCCACTCGCTGTACCGGCGGCAAAGGCAGCCGCATATCGGTCCCACGCCAACCGCTCCTCCTTGAACCACTCATCATCGCTGTACTGCTGCTCTTCAATCCCTGTCATGCCTACCGTCCTCTGTGTTGAAACGGCAAACCTAACATTACGCTCGAACTGCGAACAGTCCGCGCTTCTGTAGGTAGTCAGCAAATTGGGTAGCGCTCGGTCGATCAGGCGACGCCGGCAGCAGTCGGCCGCTGGTGTTCGGGATCGTCGCGTACTCGCGATCGACAGCGCCTTCCACACGCTCGCGCGTAATCGCACCCTTCCGCTTCTCCACCGGGTCGATGTCGTCCTGATGGATCTCGGCGGCCAAGGCCATCTGTCCGTACTGGATCCGCGCCGGCAGGTAGTTGTCTGGTTTGATCTGGCAGTCCAGCTCAACACCCCGACGCGGCCAGGACAGGGCTTGCTCGCTGCTCATCTTGCGGCCTTTCCAGGTCTTGCCATCCATCGCCAAGGCAGCCCGGCGCAGCAAAGCTTCCTGCTCGGGAACACCTGCGGGGATGACCGTGCCGAATTTCACTGCATACAAGGCCAGGTCCTCGGCACTCGCGTAGCTTTCGGCGTCAGGCTTGCCGGTGCCGTCCTCGATGATGAGTGTCATGCGTCAACTCGCTGGAATGGTTTGAGATCGGCCACCGGGTCACCGGCAGCCAGCATTATCACGCCTTGGGCAGATCAGCGACGAGCTTTTCCAAGGATTCTTTCGAGGCGTTGGCCCGGTATGGCACCTTCGCTTCGTCGAGCTTGGCCTTCAGGTCGGCGATTTCCTTCGCTTCGGTATCCACCTGACCGGCTTTGTCGGCCCGCTGGTGAAGATCGTCTACCTGCAGTTGCAGAGCTTTCACCTTCTCGACTTCACCGTCACGCTCGCGGATGAGGCTTTCCACGCCGGCGTTTACCGCTTCGAACACCTGAAACAGGCGATCAGCGATTGGGCCAAGATCGCCTTCGGGGCGCACAAGCGCCTGATCAGCGAATGACTCGACGATCATGCCGACAGATTCGAGTTCGGCACGGAAGGCGTCGATATTGATGCTGGAGTTTCCGCCATCGATCAGCAGTACCGTCGGCCGCTCCTTGATCGTCACTTCCGGCACATCGTCGGCGGCATCTTCACGACTTTCGGTAACGCTTGCGTCGACGATGCGCAGGCCGCTTGCTTTGGCGAGTGCCTTCACGTCTTCCTGGTACTGGTGGAATGGACCAGGCAGATACCAGATGCTCTTGTTGCTCATGATCATGTCCTCGCCAAGCCGGGCGCTAGGCCCGACTCAGCTTTCAGGGTTACTTGGAGGCGTCACCGATCAGAGCCACACCGGCAGTGTGCTTGATGCTGGTTGCGGTCTTGTCCCAGTTGGTACCGGTCGCCAGTTCGGCGTCGGTTGGAGACTTGCCGCCGGCGGTGGTGTCCCAGGTGTAGCCCTTCAGGCCCAGGCCGAAGGTGTAGTCGGTCTGGAGTGTGGTTTCGATACGCTCCTTGCCGTTGGTGGTCTGGACGTTGCTGATGATGTCGCGGCCGTCGTGAACCAGCGCAGCACCTTGCACCAGGGACAGGATGATTTCCTTGTTCGGGGTGCCGGCCTGCATCAGCGCCGGGGCATCCGTCACAACGGAGATCTTGCCCAGAATGTCGATCACGCGGACGTTACCGGCCTGGAACAGCTGGTTCTGGTTTGCCAGGTTCTGGCCGACCAACTTGTGGTAGCTGGTGCCCTGCATCACCTGGGTTACCAGGTTCTGGCTCGCATCGCCGAACTTCGCATGGGCGTTGTTCAGGCCCGCGTAGGTGATGCCAGCGGTAGCCGACACATCGTTGACCGCGGTGGCCTGGGCGGTGATTGCAGCAACCAGGGCAGCGATCGCGGTGTTCAGCTGATCCTTCAGCAGGATTTCAGCGAACGCGCGGCTGGCGACCTCGATGCCTTGCGCGGTTGGGCGCTCCAGCCAGGTCATTTGCGACGGCTCGTAGCGGATCGGACCGAAGCCGCCGGCTACCTTCACCGAAGTGTTCTTCAGTTCAGTCAGATCGGTTGCAGCGACAGTAGCGTTCGCGCTGTAGCGATCCACGCGGCGCTGGGCAGCGGCCAGAGTCTGGAAGAACGACTCTTGAAGAAAATCGCCCGTGAAGCCGTCCGGGGACAGCACGATTGCACCGCGGCTTGCGGCGTTGAAAGCGGCGAGATACTGATCCAGCGTCTCGAGAGTCGCCGGCATGATGTATTCGTTGAAAACCTGCATTTGCGACAGGGACATGGATTATTTCCTTACGATTGAGGGAGATCTGGGAACCGGCTGGCGATCGCCGCCGTACGTTCCGTCTTGGTGCCGCCGATGTTTCCTTTCGGGGCCCCGCCCCCACCACCTGCACCGCCGGCCCCGCCGCCCGATGCCTTGCTACCTGCAATGAGCGGCGCGAACGCCACGTCATTTGCGAATTCTGCTTTCAGCTCATCCAGCGTTGCCGCCGAGAGCTTGCCCTGCGGATCGAGGACGACCACAACAGGCTTCCCGTCGCGCTGCTCGACGCCCAGGCGGCGTTCGATGTGCGGCAACAGGGCTTTGGCGCTGCCTGGAATTGCCAGGGCAGACGCGATATCAGTAGCGGTACGGCCGACGGTCAGATCCCGGATCTGTCCGCCCAGCGTTCCACGCTCCTGCTCCAGCATGCCGTTCAGCTCAGCTTCGCGGCGGTTGTATTTTTCAGTCCAGGATCGTTCGAGCTCTTCGACGTTGCCGGACTTGCGAGCGGCTTCTTCGCGATCAAGGCGGGCCTGCTCTTCAGCATCCTTGCGTGCCTTATCCGCGGCCTTCTTCTCGTCCAGAAGCTCCTGGACTTTGGATTTCAGGCCGGATACGTCTTCTGGCTGCGGCAGGCCTTCGATACCGAGGACAAACTTGCCTTCCTTCTCGGTGTAGAGCGATTTAACGGAGTCATCGAGACCGTCAAGAGTGTCCAGCTGATATTTCAAACCCATTTGCTTGTCTCCCAGAGACGATTTGCAGGCCCTGCCCGCAGATATGAAAAAGCCCCGTCATTGACGAGGCCTGTGTGAATCGTTTTCGCTTACTGAATGCCCGCCCGCTCGAACGCCAACGGCTCCAAGGCCTTCATCTCCTTCAGCGTCAGCGGCGCAAAGTTACGATCAAGCTGCAGTTCGAAGAATCGCTCGATCGTCAGGCCACCTTCGCGGAACAGCTTGGCGCGGACCGGGCCGATGGCCTTGTCCTGAAACGCTGCTGGCTGCTGCTGGAGCCAGTCGTAATAGCTGAGGTCTGCCCTCACCTGCTGGGCTCCCCCATCACCGATGGATGCGCGCGTGGCATCCTTGGCGAACAAGGCGCTGAAGCGCGTCACAGCCACCACCGTCGAGCGGCAGTTGATGTGGATCGGTGGCCTCGGCCCCTCAGTCAGCTTGAACCTGCGCTTATCGAGCGTCCTGCACTGGCTTGTGGTCTTGGAGTCCAGGGTGCTGACCCACTCCACCGACTGCACGACGTCACTGTTTTCCTTCAGCGTCTCCATGCGCGCCTGAGTGGCGACGTGCTGCACTGCCGTCCGCACGATGGCGCCGGCGTTGCGGTTGGTCGTCGCCAGGATGCCGTCGTTGTACTGGAGGGCCTTGGTGCCGCGAATATTCTTGATGATCTGGAAGTTGGTTTGGCCTTCGAAGAAGCCCTGCCTGATCGCACCTGTGAGGCGTTGCCGCTCCGTGGCGGTGAAACCATCAATGAACGACTTGAGCAGCTTCCCGCCGTCGGCACCGCGCACGCTGAGCGGATTGGTGAGGATCGCCGCCCTGATTGCTGCAGCACCTGGCACTGCTGCATCGAAGGTGACGCCCACCGGCGCCGCCCGGGTCAGACTGGTCGCCTCAAACTCGGCCTCGTAGTTGGCGATGTCCACCAGGTCGAGGTTCAGCTTTTCGCTATAGCGGTCGAAGATGCCCAGCAGCAGGCTATCAACCTCGCTCAGCAGTCGCTCCAGCCGCGCGACGGTGTAATCCGTCAGGTCTGCCCGGGTCAGTCGCTCGCGGATCGAACGGTCAATTTCCTTCAGGAAGGGAGCGAACTTCGCAACCTCCCCCGACTTCAGCTGCTCCAGGAAGACGGCGTGACGGATGGTGGCGTCAAGGATTGCTTGGTTTGCCGCCATTCGGGATTACCTCGTCGTCATCCAGATCAGGCCCAGTGCTTTGCGCTTCCAATTCGCCCCGGATGTCGTCGTCCGTTTTCTCTGGGTTGATAACGCCGCGATCGCGCAGGTACTGCCAGAAGTCGCCCTCTGGCAGCTTGCCGCCCTGCACCGCATTGAACAGCGCTGCCAGGATCGTTGCGTCCAGGGTGATTTGGCTGAAGTCCTGATTGAGCTTGTAGAGCGCTTCGCCCTGGGCATTCACGAACTCGGCCATCCAGACCAGGCACTGGCTGTAGGCCTCGCTGACGTTGCTGACCACCAACGACAAGACGCTGTGTTCGGCGGCGCTGTCGTTGTCGGCTTGGGTCGCGGTCTTCACCGCGCTGCCCCGCTCGATCAACCGGGCGCCGAGAGAAACCATGTCCTCTTTCTTGGAGTCCATGGCCTCTTTGGCCACCGTGTTAGGCTGAGCCTGCCATACCCCGCAAGTACCACTGACAGGCAATAGCCACGGTGCGCGGGAGCCGAGGAAGATGCCGTTCTTCTCCATGTTGTCGCGCCATTGCTCATCGAGCCCCGCCATCCACGGCTGAGGCTGGCCCACTAGGTAGGCTGCCTCTTCGTAGTCAGCGCTGTTGCGGTAGTGGCCCACATTGACTTCCGCCATGTCGTAAAGGGGCGAATCGTCGATTGTTGTGTCGTTGTTCTCGCTGCCCAGGAACTGGAAGGGGATTACGCGCCACGGTTGGCCGATGCCATTCAGTGGCGTGAAAGGCGCGATGATCATTGCCGTCTGGCTTGAGCCCTCTTCCCACACTTCTTGCGTATACACACCGGCATCATCCAGGCGAAGCACACGGTATTGGACCACCTGCTCACTACCGAAGCCGTCGTCAGTGTCGGTATCGACCGTCTCACGCAGAACGACGAGACTCAGCAGGTGCTGCCCACCGACTTGGCGTGTCTTCCAGTTGATGATGGCCTCAGCCGGATAGCTGCCAACGTTCGCCCTGGCACGTCCAGCCCGCTCGTCCGCCTTGCTCACCGTGCCTGCTTCGACGGCTGCGTAGTCCACCAGCAGCCCGTGACGACCAACCTCGAGCAAATGCCCGATAACCGACTGCGACTGCTGGTAGATGCTCACGCCCTGCCCGTCAATATCCTTCGACACGTAGCCGAGAGCGCCTGGGACAGTTAGCGTTGGCCAGGTACGGAACACCGCACCGACCAAACTGTGTTTCGTTCGCCCCGTGGCGTTGTAGAAGACCGCTCGCTTCTTGTACGCATCGTAACGAGCCTTATTGTCTTCGCTGGTGTCAGCTGCGTTTGGCCGTGGCAGGTAATAATCACCAGCAGCCTTTACGGTTTCCGATCCTTTGCAGACGTCACGCACCAAGCGCCAGCGGTATCGCGCCGCCTTGTACTCGGGACGGGTAAAAGTGACGTCCGTCATCGGGCGACTCCCATTTTCATTGAGGTGACCGGTTTAACGATCGGGTACTCGCGGTGAATGAAGTAACCGCCGCCGTCGTTGGCGTGGTCGTTGCCCTGGCTCTTGTCTGGCTCCCCGTTGGGTGCCCAGATCTGTTGCTCCAGCCCGTCGGCGTATGTCGGGCAGGTGAACGGGTTGACTAGGTAACGTCGCTCGCCCTGCGCGTTGCAGAACATGGCGTTCATGGCGTTGATTCGATCCTTCACCGGTGGGTTGGCCGCCGGCGCAATGACCGTGAAGCCTGCCTGCTTGAGCATGGCTATATCGGTGACGCTGGCATTGACCGACTTGCGCGAATCCCCGGAGGCGTCTGGGTAAATCCGGATCTCACAAGTTTTCCTGAAATCGTTGCCGGTGTGTTCCCAGTACCGCTCCTTGATGCGGCGGATCATGTCAGGCGTGTCGTAGCCATCCATCAACTCATCAACGGCACGCGGCAGGCCCTGGTCACGTTTGACGTGGGTGATCGCCGCCATCTTGCCAACGTTGAAGTCCATGCCGATGAACAGCGGCTCGCCCGCCTGCACAGTATCGAAACACTGGTTCAGCTTGCGGTCGTACGCGTGATAGATCGATCCGGAAGTCAGGTTGACGAACTGGCCGTTCAGGTACGCACGGATTAGTTGCTCGGGGTATGACTCCATCAGCGAGGCGATGTAGTCGTCGGGCAGGTTCAGTTCGTTGTCGAAGGTGCTGGCCTGAATCAGCCCATACATGTCCTTCAGCGCCGGCTTGTCGCGCAACTGCTTCACGAACTGGAGAAAGACGAACTTGAAGCCTTCCGGCGTCGTGGTCACGTCCACGCCGTTCTTCAAGCCCGGCAGGTTGTAACGCATCCGAGCAATGATCTTGCGCCAGGCTTGCTGAGCCTTGATCGACGTCAGCACGTCCAGCTCATCCACCAGGGCGTGACCGATCTTGAAGCCGACGATGGTCTGCGGCTTCTCCATCGACCGGCAAATCACAGTGCCGCGATACTGCCGGCCGCTGTAAATGTGAACCTCATGGTTCGCCTGGTTGATCTTGGTCTTCAGCCCCCAGTCGTATGCAACCTCCTCCATCGTGGGATAGAAGATGTCTCGGATTTGCGGGTAAGTCGGTGCGAAGTAACCAGCGTTGACGCCCGGCCACTCCATGAAGTGCTTGCTGAGCGCCGAGCAGCCGACCCAGGTCTTTCCGGAGCCGAAGCCAGCAACGAAGGCGCGAAACTTGTGGGGCAACAGGAGGAATTGCGACTGCGGAACATTAAGGCTCGGCATTCGGCTTCCTCGCATCCACTACGTCGACCTGGATGCGCGTCGGGATTGCCGGCTCATCGTCTGGCTCATCCTTCCGGTGGCGATTGACATAGACGTCGCCGACTTCCTTCGCGGCCTGCTCGAGGATCTGCATGGCCAGGCCGATGTTCTTCATCGTCTCGGCCCGCTCCACAAATCGATTCATGGTGCGCAGGCGAACAGCGCGATTGGCAATTGGTATCTCTGCGGTTTCTTCGCGGAAGCGCTTTCGTGTGTCGTGAAACAGCGTCACCCACTTGGCAGCAAGGTTCACCCCGGCGCGCTTGGTTGGGTCGTGCTGCTCCACCTGCTGCCGGGTCACATCGATATCAAATTCCTGCTTCACCGTTTGTGAGACTTGGGTCGGAGTGTCGAAGCACGCCAAAGCCTGAACGATGAAGGCTTTCACATCGTTTTTCAGGGCTGCCATAGATTGAATTCCGTCTCATGCCTGTCTCACATTCAGGCCAACTTGAGCAGACAGGTTCCGCAGGCCCTCGCAATGTTCAATTTCCCCACCTCGGCGGGCTTGTTTGCTGCATCCACCATCAACTGGACGTCAGGGCTCGCACCATAGCGGCGGACCACTCCGACAAACTCTTCCACGTCGTGGCCCTGCAGCTTGATCTTCGGTGCGCCGTCCTGGGTGAATGCCGGCTGACCGTACTTGTCGGTGGCGTGAGCCAGGTGATACAGCTCGTGTTCGATCAGTGCGCAGAACTCGAGGTCGCTGCACTGAGCGCAGTAATCGGCGGCCAGCGTGATGATGAAGGCCGGCACCTCGCCGAACCAATCGCGCATCTGTTGTTCCATCCGGGCCTTCTGCCAACCACCAGCGCGGAACGCTACCTGCTCAGCTTGACCAAGCACCGTCCGACCCTGCTTCTCGAAGCATGACGACGCCCACATGACCCGTACGTCAGCGTCGATCAGGTGTGCGTGGTCTTCGTTGTGAATGCTGCCGGTGTCGGCGAGTATCTCGGCTTGGAGCCACTCCCACACTTCAGGCGCTGGCGTGAGCCGGATACCGAAGTCGGATAGATCAGACAGATCGAGCAAAGAAGCTGGCGGGTATGGCCTATCCATGATCAGTTACCACCCACCCGCCATCTTGCTACCCATCGCCAGCCCGAGAACGAACACAAGAGCGACCCACATCCCGATATGGTCCATGGCGGTGTTCCTCGTCGCGTGTCGCGACACGTTTTGGTTATCCGCGAAACGTGTCGCGACTTACGATTTTCTGCTCTCGATGCCTTCCGGAGCCTTCGGGCACCCCATGCAGTGCTCACAGTTGAGCGCGCGGCAGAGCCAGGCCTTGACCTGCTGCCACCAGATGACCATGAAGATGTGACGCGCACCGGCCAGAGCCAGCGATACGTGCAGTGTTACCCCGGCAGAGCTTGGCCCGAAGAAGAAGCTCTGATTGCGAGCCATCACAACGAAGCCACTGATGGCGATCGCCGAGTAGATCAGCTTTCCGAGAATGCCGTCCCTCACCTTCCCGCTCAGTACGCACCATGCTGCCCACAGCGCGATAAGGCCGCAGGCGATGGAGTTGATCAGTTCAAGATTCATGGGTTGCCTCCCCCGAACCGCTGGCGAATGAGCGCCCAGAGATCAGCGGATTTGATGGCTCGATTGATGGCCGCCAGGAGCGAACCGCCGAAGGCACCCAGCAGGAAGCCGATGCCGGCGACGATCTTCGGCTCGGTCACGCCCAGATAGGTGCTGACCATGCTCGTAAGGTAGATCGAGCAGGCCATGCCGGTGATGAGGAAGATCATCCAGGCACGCCAGTCGTTCAGGTCGTCCTTATGCCACCAGCTGGCGATCACGGCGCCAACCAGTCCTGCGATCAGCAATTCAAACCTGTCGATCTTGTCGAGCAGGCGCTGCAATAACTCCATGCGCTCGACTCCGTGGGTGCATGTGAATAGGTCGGCGTCCGCTGCACTCCCAGCTCGGAGCAATGGGTGTGGGAGCCGAAAACGAAAAGCCCCAGCGGATGCTGAGGCCAGAAATTGATGAAAAACAGTCCGTTAAGGATTGTCGGACAATTCTTTGAATTTTTCCGGTACACAAAAATCTTTACTTCATGAGCAATAGGAGGACTCATGAAACCGATAGATCTTTTCGTAATTGAATACAGACTTCACGGGAAGCCGAAGTCATTCATCATTCGAACGAAGCTGATGAACAACACGGAAGCGTGGCAGTGGGCGAGCTGCGACGCAGGCCTCGTTCCAATACCTAAGCCAGGCCGGCCGCCGCTTAAACGTTTTTCTAAACCCATGGCGGAAAGGTTTGGCGTTACAGATGTCCAGTGGCGAGAGTCACAAGCCCTCGCTTGGGACGAGGAGCACTCCAATGACCGAGAGCATTCTGGGTTTTAGAGATGAGCGTTTTTGGGACGACGAAATAGCCGCCAACACTGAGCTTTTTCGTCAAGCAGACGCGCTCGATGAAGCCGCTTACAGGATCATTCAGTACGACCGAGGAAGTGCTGAAGCCTGGACCCGCTTCTCTGAAGCAAAAGCTATTGCAGATGCAAAACGAACGGCCGCTTATCAGGACTGGATGCGAATTAAGCGCGCGATGAGGAATTGATTGCTCCGAAGCCCCGCGATATGCGGGGCTTGCGCAATTTGTCGCATAAAAAAGCCCGCACGGAGCGGGCAATGGGAAATTCTATTTCACGCGCCGGATTCAGGATCGGACGCCGGAACGTCGCGCGGCTCCTTCAAATCATCGCTCTGGTCGACAAAGTTCGAATCATCATTAAGAGCCGCACCGCCATTACCGCGCCCTGTCTGGGCGTCTTGATCAGAGCCAGGGTTTCCGGGCGGTGGGTTCCAATCTTCTGGTCGTTCGTCAGTACCTTGCTTCGGCTCAGATTCAGCCTTCTCTAGGCCTGAGTCATGACTTCCGCCAGCGTCAGGCGCTTGCTCGCTTGGTCCCGGATATGGCGCTTCAGGGCCGTTGTTGTCTTCAATCATGATGCTCTCCTGTCAGACGCGCAGGGCTGCGCTTACTACTGAGAGAAGTTTCGAAAACACGGAGTGCAATCTCTTCGACGAGCGGCCCTAAAAAGCCTCTGCAAGTGCAGAGGCCCTGAATAGGTGCGCTCGTCTTTCCGAGCTGTCGGCCAAAGGCCTTCTCAACGTCGACGCCCTTTGCATCGATCTCGCTGATCCAGTCTCGCGCCACCCTGCAAGCGTGTGATGGAACAGGGTGCGCGGGCTGCCGGTGTTGATTCCGTACGTCGCACTATCCGGCTATCGACGTCCAGGCCGTCCCGAGGGCTGTCCTGGCTACAGGTAAAACCGAGGCAATAAAAAACCCGGCGCGATGGCCGGGTTTCGTTTGTCAGTCCTCGATACGCGCAGGAATGACAGGATGGGATTAATTTCGCTCATCTGCTCACTGATGTCAACAGGCAATCACGCAGCTTGTTCAATCAGCAAACCTTCCGCCTCCAGAATGTCGGCAGCGTGCGCGAGAGCCTCGTCGACCAAGACGTCAGCAGCCTTGCCGATATCCTGCCGCCACCGGCGTCGAGTCGACTCCGGGGTGCCGTCGTTATCCCAGGTGTTCATGTCGTAGAAGCTGTCCTTCAGCACGATCATATCGGCCGATCGGGACTCGTCCCTCTTCGCCTTGGCTTGGCCTGCTGCCAGCGCAGCCTTCACCACTGCTTCACGGCGCCACTCCGGCGCATCGAGCGGGATCTCGACGGATACGGACGTGGCCACCTTCGGCCGTGCACCCTTCAGCTGCGGAATAGCCCAGGCAGTGGTCGCCTTGAACAGGAACAGCTTCGGGGCCGGGGTGTTGATGAGAGCCTGCAACGCTGAGATGGCTTGCACCTTGCGCCCCTTGTGGGTGCTGTACTTCGCCACAAGCGCATCCCAGTGCTTTGGCTCGAGCGCACTGTGCAGCCGGGCGGACACCCAGCAGTCCACCTGCGTGCGGTCGATGGTGTCGGCGCCACGGGAACGGACCAGTGTCGCCAGGTCGCCGCCCTCCTCCTCGTCGGCAGAATTGTACAGCTTCTGCCATGCCTGTTTGCTGGTGTTGTCGATGGCCTCGGCCGCGAGGGCGGAGACAACTGCGTTCAGAACGCCTGGATAGATCATGCTACAGCCCTCTTCAGTTCGCGGGTCTTGGCTCGGTATTCGGCCTTGATGGTTTTGATTTCTTCGACGGTGTACTTGCGGGGCTCATGAGGCCCTTCGAGCCATGCAACTGTTTCGGCGCCGATGCGCTGTACCAACCGGATGCGGTACTCGACTGCGTTGCCGGACAGGTTGCGATTGCACTTCACACACTGGCGGTGGATGTTCAGCGGCTCGAAGCGCAGTTCAGGGCAGGCGCCGACAGATCGGTAATGACCAGCGTCCCAGCGGCTTCCCGTCATGAGGTCGTTGTCGTTCGGCATCGAGTCGCAGCTGATGCACGGAAGGTGCGCGTCCCGCAGGCGCACGAATTCGTTCACCGCGGCCTGGGCTTCGCGGAGGTGATCCGCCCTGCTCTTCAGTTGATCCTTGCGGACCTTGATCTCGCGGCGCTCGCGCTGGGAAATGGCTTTCCGGGCTTTCTCCTGGTGGCGCGGCGCATCGATCGCTGCGCAGGCCGGGCTGCACACTGCTTGGCCAAGGCGCTGCGGGACGAATGAGGCCCTGCACGATGCAACGCGGCATTTCTTCGACCGGGGCGGTTTTCTTTCCTTCAGTGCTACGCGCATGGTTCGGCCTCCTTGGCTTTCTGCTGCTCGGGCTCAAAGTCGCCGCGCAGTGGCATGAGGTTCTTTTCGTGCTTGATGGCGAGGCAATCCTTGAAACTGCACAGCCACCCACCCAATCCGGAAGCAGGCCTGAACTGATATGTTTTTCCCGAAGTGGGCGACACGACGACCTCGTCCGGCTGCACGAAGCGGATGATCTCGGCCGCTTCGCCCAAATGTCCTCCCGCAATCACCAGGGCCAGGTCGCCCGGCTTGAATTGATGGTTCATGCAGCCTCCTGGCTCAGCAGGTCATCGAAATACACGCCCTGTGGAGCGAAGCGCGCGACGATGCGATCCGTGTAGGCGATGCCCTGGGCGCGGTTGAACAGGCTGGTCACCGGGAAGCCGTCCGGTCCGAAGAGCTTGCACCCGCCCATCATGGACAGCTTCGTCTCGTACGGCAGGTGGCGCATGACGCGGTACCACTCAGCCTGGAACCCGGCGTCCTCGTTCAGCAGGATCTGCACACCGATGTGCAGCTTGCAGTACTGGCGGGCGTCGGCGGCGTCACCGAGCTGTGTCATCTCGGCGATGCGCTTGTACATCGCGAACCACAGGCGATTCTGATCCAGAGTGCGGTCCTTGCCCGGGCGCAGCGACACCACGACGAACTTCTTGTCGCGGTACATGGCGCTGAGCGCGGTGATCGCCTGGGAAAGCCTGGCGGTGCTGTTGACGCTGATCTTCTCGCTCATGGCAGCACCGCCACAGCGATGAGAAATGGGATCAGGCCGATGGCGAACCCCAGCAGAATTGGAGGCAGAGTCATCGGGCACCTCCAGCAGTGGCAGTGACGTGCCCAAGCTCACCGACCACCTCGCAAGCAATCGAGAAAGCTGGGTCACCCAAATGGGTGGTGCGCATGATTCTCGTCATTCCGCCAATCAGCGCCTGGTTCTCTGCCAGCAGTTCCAGCGCCACCTCCTCAACGGTTTTCTCGCCGAGGAATTCCTGCAGCAACTCGGTGTTGTGCTTCCAGTCTGCGCAGTCGGTGCGGTACGAGGCTGCTTCGGCCCAGAGCAGTTTGTGGAGTTTCTGTTTGTCGATGGTCATTGCGAGATACCCTTCAGCAGCTCTTGCAGTTGCTTCAGTTTGCCCACAGCCTCGGAATTGCCTTCACGCTCCTGCTCGACTACAAGTGCGACATCCTCAACTCGACCAGCCAAGCGCTTGAGGTTATTGGCCATCCCAGCGATTTCTCCGGCCAACTCGCTCAACATCTCCAATGGGGTGCCCTGGGCTTTCTTCTCGGAAACGACTTCGAGTTTCAATTCTGCTTTGGCCATGCTCGACTCCTGATTCTTCTGCTTTGCGTCTACGGCGATGCGCTGGAACTGGTCGCGCCCTGATTTTTTAACGAGGCCGGAATCCACCAGGCTGACCAAGCAGCCCGAGACAATCCGGTTGTCCGGCGTGCTTCCGGTCAGGTTGCGCATGGCCGTCATGACCTGGGACGAGGTCCAAGGCTCATTGATCGGCACGCACTCGTAGACCTTCTTCGCTACGCCGGTCTGGCCCTGCATGAGGATTTCTTGTTTGGCGGGAGTCATCAGAAGCGCTCCCTGAATTGCGCAATGGCCTGCCGGGCTTTGCGTTTGCGCAGATACGTATCGACTCGACCGGCCTGGGCCTTCTTGAGGCGCTGGCTGTCCAGTCGGGCTTTGGCTGCATCGACGACCCGGCGGACTTCGGCGAGCTTTTCGCGAAGGTGTGGCGAAGCCTCGAAGGCCGCACCGGTCAGAAGCCCGGCGATGGCCTGGCCGTCGGTGGTGATTGGCGCGATGCGCAGGTCTGCCAAGTACTGGGTGCCGGCCTCTTGCGTGATCAGCTGCATGCGCACCGCCGACTCAATCGCCGTCACTCGTCGCACTGGGTCATGGCCAAGCGAAACACTCCAAGACACCGGAACCGCCTCGGCGCGAGCCTGAGTTACCAGGCGTTCGTAAGCACTCATGAACGCCATACGGGCCCCAACCTTGTCACCCAGCCGAAGGATCGGCGCGGCGGCGGTCATGGCTTGCTGGATCTCGGCGGTCAGCACCACAGTTTCGCTTTCGTCGTGTCCGCACAAAGCAATCGACCATGCCTCGTCCTTGCCCGGGCGACCGTCGGCCACCTGGACGCGCTGAAGGATGTCGGCCATGGCCAGCTTGCCCTTCACCTCGAAGCGGCAGGCTTTCAGCGCAGCCTTCACCACCGGCACCGGATAGGAGCACAGGTCCTCGGCCATCATCGCCGCAGTGCCTGGGTTCATTTCCTGACCCATGGCCTCGGCGGTGGCGCAGATGGCAGCAGCGAGCCCGGCAACCTGCTGGTCGTTCATTTCAGAGGTATTCATTGCGGTCACCTGCTTGGCGCTTGGCCAGAACCATCTGGGCGGCCTGCTCCGCTGCGGAGTGGTTTGCCTCGGTCCGCTCCATCTGGCGTGCGGTTGTCCCGTTGATGCGTTGCCCGGTCACCCACTGGGTGTGGTAGCTCTCGGCGTTGGCCAGCAGCTCGTTGAGGCTGTGGCACTTGCGCAGAACGGCGGCGTCGCTGGTCTTCAGGAAGTGAGCGGCGACGTGATGGGCGACATCGGCGCCGAGGCGGTCGACCAACTGGCCGAGCTGCCCGCCGACTTTGGCGTTCCACACCGGCCAAGCGCTGTAGCGTTTGCGGTAGGCCATGGCGTAGTTCGCCCAGACCTTGAAGGTTTTGCAGGTCTGGTCTTTGGGTCCGGGCATGTCGGCGGGAATCTCGACGCGGGGAGCATCGGTGCGATCAACCACCAGCACCAGGTTGCGAGACTGAGCCGGCACGACCTCGGCGGGAGCCGGGGGCGCAATTGGTTCAATGACCGGTTCATTGACTGGTTCAGAAGAGTGACTGGTTCTGGGTGCAGCTCCTGCACTACCCCCTGGTGCAGGAGATTCACTAGGGGGTGAACCAGCTGCACTACCCTGGTGAATCTGCTGCACTACCCCTGGTGCAGGAGGTGCACCACCATCCAATGTCAGGAAGTAAACGTTCGACGAGTTTCCCTTCGGGCCACCCTTCCGAGTTTCCTTGCGAAGCAGCCCAGCCTCACACAAAGCGGTGATGTGATTCATGACTGAGCGTTTGCTGATTTCGCACTGGTCGGCGATGTGCTGATAGGACGGCCAGCATTCGCCCATGTCGCTGGCGTTGTCAGCCAGCTTGATCAGCACCAGCTTGCGCAATGGATTGCCGACGCGAATTTTCATCGCGGCGACCATAAGGCCCATGCTCATGCTGCACCTCCGGCTAACGTGCGGAAATCAATCGTCCGCACACCCTTCCAGCTATTGCAGGACATGCAAAGGGTCTGGAGGTTGCCGAAAGAAGCCTCTCCACCTTGGCTTTCAGGTACGACGTGATCAGCCCTCAAGCGCATCAGCACCGAGCAGCCACAGCGCAAACACGCGTGACCGTCGCGGGCGAATACCCGAGCACGCAAGCCAGAAGGGATTGGTTTCTTTTCGTCCTGCGCCGGGGCGGGAGGACCGGCGGTTGGTGCGCGGTGACGTGGCCCATACGGTCCGGGTTCCACTCACACCCTTTTTCGGTGAGTCGGAATGCTTCAGGGCGAAGCTCAATCAAACCAGCCTCTTCCAGGGCCTTCAGCATGCGGTAAGCGTTGTCCGGCTTATCGGTGAGAAGAGGCAGCTCCTCAATGATCTTGGCCTTGCTCAGAGCGAAGAAGATCCCAGCGTCCGTCTTGACTGGCTTGGTCCAGCTTGGGCAGCCATAGACGAAGGCGAACAGCAGGGCCTGCTGGGAGTTCAGCCCCCACTCCAGCGCCTTCACCTGGTTGATCGTTACGGTGAATTGCATATCAGGCCTTCCCGACCAATTTGGCCAGTTCAAGGAAGCGGTCGACGTACCAGTGAGGCTGCGTCTCGCGTGGAGATTGAGGACTGGTAAGGTTTTTGCCGTAGGCCAGGCCCTTCTCGGTCACAGACCAGAAGTCGACCATTTCCTGTTTGGAGTTTTTGCGCTGCAGTTGCTTGAGAAATCCCTTGGCTGCGAGGGCGCGATTGAACGCCGCCGGCGCGTAGCGAATCCCATGGTCTTTCAAGAGGGCCGTGGCCGACTTGGTGGGCATCGAGGAGCCGCCGGCAGCATCCGGCGCGGCGTCGACGGCGTAGCCTGGGAGAAACCTCGGGTCCAGGCCGTTGTTCTGGGCAATCTTCGTGAGCATTGCCATCTGGCAAGACGCCGCCGGCTTCAGCAGCCGCGTGAAGCACTCCATGATGGCGATCTCGCCGACAACCTTGGTGCCGTTGAGCAGCACTTGTTCGCGGGCGCCCTGCTGCTGTTCCAGTTCCCGCCAACGGCGAATCACCTTCATGCGCAATGGGGCGCTGTAGCCCGTGAGAAGGCAGTCGGTGTGTTCACGATCGAGCAGGTATTGCACCTGTTCGCGGTTGCGGCCGTCCAGATAGATGTCCTCAAAACTGAGTGCATCTACTTTCAGGTCTTTGAGCATTGCAATGATGTCCCGCTTCACGTTGTCGTGGCGTTTGCCGGTGACGTTAGCGATCTCACGGGAAGACATGGTGGTACGCGACACGTTTTCAGAGTTTGCAAATCGTGTCGCGACATCGGTTGGGGGATTGCTGAAATTTGGCTGGCTCTGCATAATCGGCCTCATCAAGTGGTAATGAATTAGCCGGGGCGCAATCCCGGCTTTTTTGTGCCCGGGATTTAGCAGGCGACCTTCACCGACTCATCCATCACGTCCAGGCTTTCCCGGATGTGGTTGATCTCGCGGCGGATGGTCGATTTGTCGAACTGGCACACCCGCCCGTCTTGAAGGGCTTCGTGCACAGCGATGGTCAGGTCGGCGAACTCTTTTCCGACGCCAATCATGGATTTGGTGAGTTCCTGGGGCTTTGGAGCATTCTTCGCGACGAGGTCAAAACCAAAGTCATTGGCCAGCGCCGCCAGAGGACGCATGTCGCCGGTGTGCAGCAGAATCCCGAACAGGTGCTCGATGGTGAGGTGGTGCGCATCGTTGTCCGGGTTGGCGCGCTGCAGAAGGCTGACGTGAGCTACGCCCATCTTTCCTGCCAAGACCTTCGCCTCGTTGTCCAGCACAGCGGCCTGGCAAGCCCTCAAGAAATTATCCATTCGTAAAACCCCGCTTCTGTTTCCGTGGTGGCGCAATGCCAACAAGGCGAAAATCTGCTCATCAACTGATCAGGGACGCATCCATGACCGACTCTTCAGAACTGCAGGGCGAGATAACCGCCCTTTGCTGCTTTGTGGCTGCCTTGGCATCCACCCTGCCCTTGTCTTCTCAACTCAGGCTTTGGCCTGCCTTTGAATCGAAGGCCGATCTGTTGCGTAACCAGCTGGGCCGGGATGCCCTCCGAGGCTTCGAGCAGGCGACCATCTCGCTCAGCTCGAAGCGGGGTTAAGCGGCGGTCTTGTTCGGCTTTGCTTCCAGCAGCAGCCACGACGCCTCGAACGGCTTTCCATTCGCTGCTGCCAGCGCAGAGATCCTTTCTGCGTAACGCGTCTCACCGGTGTACTCGGTACGTGGCAGGCAGTCGGCAGTCAGCCACTTATAAACAGCGCGCGGAGACTTTCCGCACGCCAGGGCAACCACCGGAACGCCGCCGGCGTCATCAATCGATTTCTTAAGCGGGCTCATGTGGCCTCCGGGTTAAAGATGAACTTGCAGTACATATTATGTCGGAACTGAAAGTACATGCAAGGCCGTGCGATATTGAACCTATGGTTCAAATAGAAGAGATTCGCGCCGCGTTTGCGTCCCGCCTCAAAAAATCACTTGCCGAGAAAGGCATTGATCAATGGGGAGCGGGTGCGCGCCTGGCGGAAATGACGAAAGTCACCCCAAAGGCTGCCAGCAAATGGCTCAATGGGGAGTCGATACCCGGCGCAGCAAAAATGCAGGCGATTGCCGAAAATCTCGGCGTCAAGATCGAATGGCTGCAACATGGTTCTGGCGAAGGACCGGGTCTGCTGGTCGATCGGGCTATTGGTGAATCCTCGACTGCCGCTGACAAGCTCCGCCAAATGCTCGCCGGCAAATCACTGGGCGAAGACCGCCTCCAGAAGCTGCTGAGCGTTGCTGAGGGCAATGAGCCAGAGGGTACTGTTGAGGTGCTTGTGAACGATGCCTACCGGCCTGGCAAGGTCGGCGACGAGGTGTGGATCGCGCACTACGACGTACGCGGCGCGCTTGGTGGCGGCGAGGTTGCTCACGACTTCCCTGAGATGCTGCAGGACGTGCGCGTCAGCCCTTCCCAACTCCGCTCTATGGGAGTTGGAGTTCAAGGAGCACTTCCACTTGAAGGTGATCACTGGCTGGGGACAGTCGATGACGCCAACGATCAAGCATGGCGACCCGTGCCTGGTGGACATCAGCATCAAGGATTTCGTCGGCGACGGGATTTATTATTTCTCGTACCAGGGCTTCCAGTACATCAAGCGCCTACAGATGAAGGGAAAAGACAAATTCAAGATGATCTCGGACAACCGAAAGCATAAGGCCGAGGACATCTTCATCGACGAGACCTACATCCAGGCGCGCGTGCTGTTCGTCTGGAATGGAAATCTGGTCTAGCTCATGACCCTCACCAAGCCCAACCAGCGACTACGCCGAGACCTGAATCAGGCCGCTGCCCTGCTCAAGTGGTCAGGCGTGGATTTGCTCCAAGCGGCGAGGAAGCTGTCCGAGGCCGGTCAAGAAGCTGAGGCCGAGGAACTGCTGAAGATCGCCGTGAGCTTTCAGGAGTATGAGGACAAGCTGGCGGGTTATGCGGAAGAGGTGAAAGGGGGAGGATTGTCCGGGAAGCAGATGAATGACCTCAGGGGGACGATTAACCTTTCAAAAACCTTCCAACGCGAACGGTTTAATAACTATTACTAATCAGCCAACAATAGCTACATGGAAACGTGAAAATGCATAGGACAGCTACTTTTGTTGATTTAAAAATATCAGCGTATGGAGTTTCTGAAGCAAGGGAAACAGCAGTAAACTTTGAAACTGATCCAAAGCCAATCACTGAGATAATGTCACAGCTTTCTACACTGCTTGTTGACGGAAACAGAATGGTTAAAAAAGGCAGAAGCGAACAGAGCGCTCGCCTCTATATATCCGATTATGAAATAAGACAAGACAGTATCGTTCTTTTGATAAATCGGAGCGACCCAACAGCACCTGACGCTGTATCCTCTGACCCTGAAAACAAAAGCAGAATCATACACACAAAACCGGAAAAGCATGGAGGCGAATACTCAGCGCATATCATAATTAGCTCGAAACCCATCAAAGGAGACAACTACTACCTGTGTATAATTGAAACAGTATACGGCTCTGGACTTCACTTGAGTAGCTTGAGCGACTACATCCGCTTTCTATTTGCAAATTTAAGAAAACAATTTAAAGAAGAATATTTGATTCCGCACATCAACGGATCTAAAGATAAAAATGGCCAGCCTGTGTTGGTGCGTCACGTTCACACAGTCGAGTTGCAAGGACATCCCTCAGACGAGTTCACGAACGACCTTAATACTGGCACACTCTCTGAAATTGAGCTGATAAGCTTTTCTGAGCAGGGCGCAACGTGGGACAACAAAGGAGCAGTCACGGAATATCAACGATCTGTTCAGTTAAAGCCAAACAAGGACATGATCGGAGATGCGGGATCCGCCTTGCGTCAGGTCAGGGCAAAAGTAAACAAAAGCTACAAAGAATATGACTCAATTAGAATTCGCTTTAAGAATGAGAGAGGTGAAGCGAAGGACGCAACTATCGCATCTGATACAGGAAAATTACTGGATAGCGACAAATATATAAAAAGACACAACATCAGCTCGCCACTGGTAAATACAACTAGTTTTGAAAAGATAAATAAATTTATAATAAAGGAAATGATAGCACTAATGGAGTAGCCAAAATGCTAGCACAACTCTTTAAGCCACTGGGCTATCTTTTCATAAAACACCCTCATAAATGGGTAGTTGATTGGCTCTACCCTTGTATAGCAGCCACTTTAACTATTATAGCCGTCTGCGGCATGAGCGACATTTCAGCTTTTTCAAAGCCAGGAGGGGGAATATCATTAATCCTCTCATTCATTCAGTCGTTGCCAGGGTTTTACATCGCAGCACTCGCGGCCATTGCTACTTTTGGGCGTTTAGACATAGATGATATATTGCCCGAACCAACACCGAAAGTTGTTATAAAGCTGAGAGGGACCAGCAACATCGTAGAACTTACTAGGCGGCGTTTTCTGGCTATGCTTTTTGCTTTTTTGACCGCCGAAAGCATATTGCTCACAATATTTTCGATTTTTCTGGTCTCATTCGGCGAAAACATCTACAGCATTAAGGCTTTTAACGCAGGATATTACTGTTTGATAGCGTTTTGTTTTGCATTCATGATCGGTTTCTACCAGATGGTACTCGCTACATTTTGGGGTCTTTATTATTTAGGTTATAAATTACAAAGAGTAAGAGATGTCCCAGCTTCCGATAGCCCGGCCCAGCGCCGGGCTTCTTGTATCTGATCAGCCGACAGGGATATAGCTTTCGACGGAAAAGCTGCCCATCATCCGATAGACATTCCAGCATGCCCATCCATACAGCCCATAGGAAATAGCCACAAGGGCCAACGATGCGTAGCGCAAGGCATCTCCGGCACGATCTTCCCTGCAATTGTGTGGCTTCCCCATCCCGTCATGGTAAAGCCCTTGAGAGAGATAAGTGGCTCCGCTGGCGATAACCGCCAAAACCACGCCGCAAGCCAACACAAACACGGTCAAACCCAGCAGTTCAAGGCCTACAGGGTTGAGCGCTTTCCAAGCTGAACTCGCGAATGCCAATAGCGCCGCTGCCGCTCCTCCCCCTACAAGAATGCTGGATTTCAGCGCTGCCTGACCAGAATCTATAACAGTCCTGAACATTGCTTGCTGGTCTTGGAAGGCGTGCTCAGTGGCCTGTCTCTGAAATTCGGTATTCGCCTCGGTCAGCGGTGATAGCTTTTCAACGTGTTCGCGTAAAGCAGCCATGTAAATCTCCAGGCTTTCGATGGACACGTATTTAAGGTCTCTGCTCTTTGCGTCTTCCACTTGCTCGGCGAGCGCATCAATCACCTCGTTAGGTTCCATCTCTCATACTCAGGATAAAAAGACATTCTAGCCTTCGCCTTGCCGCCCATGGTGGCTGTACGCCACGAATGGTAGAGTTCGGGCTCAATAAAGGAGGGATTCGATGAAGGGATTCAGGGCGGCAGCACTAGCGATCGGGGTGATATCCACTACAACCGCCGAGGCCGGCATATTTGAAGATAAGACCGATCGCTTCACCGGAGTCCGCTCGGTGAGCTGGAATACCATCCCGTCCCAGGCGGAAAGCTTTGCGGTATCGACAGTGGCCCTCTACTCCAAGGGATCAGCAGCGCCAAATCAGTACATCTTTCAAATCATCACCTACTCAAGCACCACACAATTCGACGGATGCCCCTACGTCGACTGGCTCATTGATGGAGAGCCAGCAACGGGGTTGCAGGCTAAATACAGTCGAGATGGTGCCGGCACCGCCACGATTGAGCGATTCACTCTACGACCTAGTCGTGAAACTCTTGCCAAACTGGCATCCGCTAAGCTGGTTGAGTTCAAAGTGTGCAATGTCGAGAGCTCTATAAGCCCTGAAGATATGGGCGGCCTGCGCAAAGTGCTCGACACAACAAAATAACCATTCTGCTCAAGAAGCCCGCCTCTGAAGCGGGCTTTTTTTGCGGCTATCAGAAAGGCGCCTCCTCCGCCTGTGGCTCTTCCTCGACTGATGCAGCGCGCTCATCATCCTCGGATGGCTCCCAGCGCAGCGTGATCGATTCATCCTCATCATGAAACATCATGTCGATGCCGTCGGCTTCCGACAGCGCGCCCAGTATCTCTAACCACTCCCTTTCCCCGTCCGTATCAAGCCGATGGATCCGCACCTCGCGCCGCTCCTGGGCGATCGGGTGGTTGATCATCGACGACACTCGCAGCATAAGCCGCTCCATTGAGTTCATTGGTTTGATGCTTGAGTCGTTCTTTTTGCTCTGCTGCGCCATAAAAACCTCCTGATCAAATGCTGTACATGCATCCAGTATTCGATGGTGAGCATAACGAACTGTTAGTTCATCGTAAATCCCACACCGACCGACAAATTCTGAACCAGGAAATGAACCGAGCAAAAATTATGTACTTTTGGTACTTGACGCAATGTGAACCTGTAGTTCATATTTACTCCATCGCGGCGACAGGGCCTCAACAGACCCGCCGCTCTTTAGCGACACCCCTTGCCGGATCAACACCGGCCCAGATTCAAAGGCAGCGATGAACCGGCCTCAACGGTTCAGAGGGTTGGCAACTGACCCGGGCGTGCAGCGTAAAGCGCCAAGAACAGTTATCCAGCGGGAGAACAAGCCGAAAGGCCCGCGGCTGGAAGAACATCAGATTCAAGCCAGTGACTGACGCCAGCAGCGGGTCACGGCGAACAGATTTGAATTAGCGATCCCCATAGCCTCGGCTGGGGTCGCCGGACCTCATGCACCCTGCCCCCATCAATCAGGGCATTCAGAGCTGTAGCGTGCATGTTGTAAGGACCTGTGATCCGTAGCGAACAGATGCTGTTTGACGCCGCGGGGAGGAAGCTCGACGCCCACACCGACGAAGATCGGCCAGCCCTGCAATCAGCTGCGGGTAACTGGCCAACACCGCTGATGCAACAAACCCGGCCTGTCGCCAGTAGCGAGGCCGGGGCACCCTCCCCCGACACCACCCGCATGCACATGACACCGCGCCCAACGGCAACCAGCGGAGCGGATGAGCGCATTGCGAGTTTTGTTGGATCAACCACAGAGGTTTCCGTAATGCCGAAGATCATTGATGTGATCAGGACGAAGCAGGGGCAGACGTTTCTGCTCCTCGACGAATTGCCCCGCTGCGTTTACGAGCGCACCGGAAACCTTCTGGTATCGAACGACGGCGGCTTCTACGACTTCCTCCAAATTGTGCCGGGGTCGCGTGACGCCTTCGCCGGGCGGGAATTCACGATCCAGCTCACGGATGGGTCAACGCTGGAATGCAGGGGTCAGGTCTGGTCGTGCGGTGCCGATGTTGGCGTGCCAACCGCGCAGATCGGCGTCGGCACCCTTGAGTCTCTTGCGCGCTGCTACGTCTTCAGCTCGGCCACAGTCGACGTATCGCTGGTGAACGAATGGCTCTCGAAAAACAAGCCGAGCAGCCGGTACTACAAGTACGACAAGCGCGAGACGGTCGAGTACTGGGAAGCCATTTACCGCACCGAGAAATGGGGGAATCGAATTTCTCCGGCTCGAGCCCGGAAGCTCCGCAAGCGTGGCGCGACCATCTGGCGCGTAGAGGGCAGGCCAACTTGGAGCGCCCGCTTCGAGAAGCGCAAAGCTCAAATCCTCGCGGACATTGCCGCAGACGCCTAACCCCAAACACTGGAGATCGCCATGAGCGGCTGGATCAAATGCAGCGACAGGCTGCCGCCAATTCGCCAGCGCGTTCTGGCTTATCGGCTGGGCAAGAAAACCAATGATGGCCCCTTCTTCGCCATGACGTGCGGAAACGAGTATCGCCCGTGGCGCTACATCGACGGCGATCGCTGCGACATCACGCCGACGCACTGGCACGAAATTCCTGCACCGCCCACCGAATAACACTCCGCCGCTCTGGAGGCGACCATGACCTACGAAGTGATCATCGAGGACTACGTCCTCCAGTGCAATATCACCCATTGCGTCTCAGTGAAGGGCGACCCGAACTCCTGGGCAAGTCCGGACGACTACTACGGCTATGAGGAGATGGAGTTCGAAATCGTCTCTGGCAACACTTATGACGATGACGGAATCCCGCTTGATCTTGGAAAGAACGGTTGCGCGGCAGTTGCCGAGCGTTTGGCCGAGGAAATCGAAGAGCTGTTGTGGGAGCAAGTCGCCGCGGCGCGTGAAGATGATCGCGAGTACGACGATCGGGATTACGGCGACTGGGAGGCAGCATGAGCACCAGCAATCACGATCTGGCTGTCGGCATGCTCGACGGCTACATCAAAAGCATGATTGACCCGGATTGCAGCGTTGTAGCTGTCCGGGCTTCATCGAACACCGCGCTTCTGATCTTCCGCACGCTGAGCATCATCAGCGCTGCCGAGGAATCCCACTACGCCGAACGCCTGCGCCGTGTTTACGAGCGTCGGCAAGGAAGGGCAGCATGACTACTCCTCCGGTTAAAACGCTGATTGATGAGCAGGTTGAAGAACTGGATCGGATTCTCAAGCGCCCTCGCGACACCTTGGTCTGCGAGCTTGAATCGCCGGTGAAAGGCAACTGGCCGCACCATGCCCGGGACAACTCGGCATTCATGGAAGGCGACTGGGGAATCGATCCCCGGGGCCGTCTGGTGGAGCTGTGACCTCCCACCAGCGCACCCGGCGCTTCCTCATCTGGCGCGGCTCATTCTCTGCCATCGCCGTTTGCACCTTCCTGATGCTGCTCAGCGCTCTCGCTGATCGCGTTACTCAATAGGTAAGCACCATGTCCGAACAAGCTCTGGCGACATGCCCGTTCTGCGGGCTCGCGCCGACGGTAGACGCATACGATCGTATGATCTCGATCCGCTGCGACACCTGCAAATACCACCGAACATTCCCTGGGTTACTTCAGAGAAAAGAAAGCCCAGTACCGGTCCTGCAATACAAAAATGCAAATGGCGAGATCGAAACGCTCGCGCCAGAAGATGTGCATGAGTGGTATCACGCCGATGCTCATAAGGACGCGCGCGCCATGTGGAATACACGCGCCACCCAATAACCCCCTTCACAGCGCCCCTCTCCGGTGGCGCGGAGAGCAATCATGTCCAATGACCTGGCCCTGGTCACGAATGACATCTACGCGTGCCGTGATGCGTTCCTGGCTGTACAGGCTGAGCCCTCGCTCAACTTCGACCGCGAGGCGAACTTCGCCATCCAGATTCTGGAGGGCAACAACTATACCCTAAAGGTCGCGCTGCAGAACCGGCAGGCAGTGATCGACGCGGTGACGAACATCGCCTCGATAGGCCTGAGCCTGAACCCTGCAAAGAAGCAGGCCTACTTCGTTCCCCGCAAAGGAAAGATCTGCCTCGACATCTCCTACATGGGCCTGATGGACCTGGCGATGTCGACGAGGCTCTGTTCGCTGGGGCCAGGCGAAGCTGGTCTACGAAAGCGACGTGTTCGAGTTGAACGGGGTCGATCAGCCGCCCACCCACAAGACCAAACCATTCGCGTCTGATCGCGGCCCAGTGGTTGGCGTGTACGTGGTGATCAAGACCGCCGATGGCGATTACCTGACTCACCCAATGAGCATGGGCGAGGTGATCGCCATTCGCGACCGATCGGAAGCCTGGAAGGCCTACGTCAAGGACAACACGAAGCTGTGTCCCTGGGTCACGGACCCGGGCGAGATGACCAAGAAGACGTGCGTCAAGCAGGCCTACAAGTACTGGCCGAAGACCGACCGCCTCGAAAAGGCCATCCACTACTTGAACACCGAGTCGGACGAAGGCCTGAAAGTGGCTTCAAGCGTACCGGCCCCCGATCAGACCCTGGCGCAGGACTGGACATCAAAGGCCCAGCAAAGCCAGACGCTGGAAGCGCTCCAGGCCACTTGGCTAGCGGGACTCGCAGCGATCAAGGCGTCGAAGGACATGGTCGCCTATGAGCAGTTCAAGGCCGCCGTCACTAACCGCAAGGCCGAACTGGAACAGCCAACACCAGAAGGAGCAGCCGCATGATCCTGATCAACTGCGAGCAAGGCAGCGCTGAGTGGCACCAGGCCCGCTCGGGATGCATCACTGCCAGCATGTTCACCGTCGCCCGGCAGCGCGTAAATGGCCTGAACGCCCAGCAGCAGACTTATGTGTCCGCCCTTCTCGCCGGCAAGTCCGAAGCCGACGCCCGCGCCGAGGCTGAATACAAGGCTGCGCCCAAGGCTGATGTCATTCGCAGGGCGCTGGCCGGCGAACCAGTTGGCGAACCCTCCGAGGCTGCCATGAACTACGCCTTCGGACTGGCGGTAGAGCGTATCAGCGGCACCGCGCTCGACGGTGGTTTCGAGACCTGGCAGATGAAGCGCGGCCACGAATTGGAGCCACAAGCCAGGATGGAGCATGAGCTGCAAACCGGCCTGATGGTCGAGCGCGCCGGGTTCGTCACCACCGACGACGGCGCGTTCGGCGCTAGCGCTGACGGTCTGATCGGCGAAGACGGCGGCAGCGAGTACAAATGCTTCCTGGCTCCGGAGAAGCTCCGCGCATTCCACATCGACAACGACGCCAGCAGCATCACGGACCAGGTTCAGGGCTGCATGTGGATCACTGGCCGGAAATTCTGGCACGTCGGCATGTACTGCCCGGCACTCGAATCAGTGGGCCGCCAGCTCTGGTGGCGCGAATTCAAGCGCGACGACGACTACATCGAGAAGCTGGAAGAGGACCTCTGGGAATTCAAGCTGCTGGTCGATGACTACGAAAAGGCTCTCAGGAGTAAAGCAGCATGAGCGCATACATCAGCAACGAACTCAGCGCGATCAAGGCGCACGACCCGGCCCGCCACCAACTGGCGGCGCAGGTCGCCCAGTACCTAGCCATGGGCGGCAAAATCACAGGGCCTGAAACGTCCCCGCCGAAAACCGTTGAGCAGAGACGACAAACCCCAAACTTCCAGGGGGCTGCGGCGAAGCTTGAAACCGACCAGCAGGCGGCACGCATCAGGGTATTGGCCAGGACGCTCAACGCCGTCGAGATCTGCGAGAAGGAAGGGATAACGCGGGGAGTCTTGCGCGGGATCGCCCGGCGCTACGGGATCGAGTTCACCGTCGGCGTGAAGCACGCGGTGGCGCCGAACAAGATCACCCCGGAATCCGAAGCGCTGATGGTCATCCAGATCAAAGAGTGCATGGCCAAAGGCATGAACCGGAAGAACTGCCACGAAGCCATCGGCATCAGCTCAACGCTGCTCCTGCGGCTTCTCAAGGACTACACCATCGATTACCCGAAGATGAAGCCGGCTTTTCGATGAGGCGGATCAACACCCAGGTGCGCCAGCGCCTTCGTCAGTCGCAATTCAACATTCCACCCAGCGGCCTGTTGGCCATCCCGGAGAAACAGCTATGCCAACCCCTACAGATACCGCCGAGTTCCTCGAAGAGCTCAACGGCGGCGCCTTTGCCAGCCAGATCGGCCACGCCCTCTCTGAAGTAGCCGCGGGGGTAGTTGACCACGGCAAGGTAGGAAAGCTGGTCATCACCTTGGACTTCAGCCAGATCGGCGAGTCGAGTCAGGTGAAGATCAAGCACAAGCTCGATTACAAGGTGCCAACCAAGCGCGGTACCCGCAGCGAGAACACCAGCCTGGACACCCCGATGCACGTTGGCACCGGTGGCCGCGTCACCCTCTTCGCAGAAAAGCACGATCAGCTCTTCACCCGCGAAGATGCGCCGATCCCCAAGCGCACCTGATCCACCTCGCTCCACCATCCCTTCCGCACTCAAAGAGAAATACACATGTCCTTGACCAAAGAAGCAATTCAGCTCATCACCGACACCGCGCTCGAAGCCACTGGCAAGACGCTGACCACGTTGGTTCCTACCGTGGTGCTGCCGGAAAGTTCGAAAGTCGTGAATCTTGAACAATTCCAGGCCGGGCGCAGCCGCTTTCGTGGTTCCTACGCCACCCATTCGTTGGCTGATTTCAGCTCTTACGTTGCTGAACGTGCGGCGCCCGGCGCCCGAGGCTTCATCAACCAGGACGAAATGAGCTGCGTGCTGCTGTTCAACCTGGGCACCGTCGCCGAGCCTGGCCATGCGGATGACCGCGCAATTCTGAAGCTGAAAGCAACCGCCGGCTACACCGCCGCGCAGTCAATCGGTGGGCGCGGCATCAGCCAAAAGGATTTGAGCGACTGGATCGAAGACTGGCACCAGTACCTGACGCCGGTTGACGATGAAGGCAACGAAATCCCGGTTGCCAAGGCCATCGCCGCTGTTCGAACGATCACCATCAAGGCCACCAGCGAATCGGAAACAACGGTAGGCGACACCAGCGCCAGCCGCAGCGCAATGGACCAGATCGAGGCGCGCAGCAAAGAAACCCTGCCCGTCGCGCTGCAATTCCGTACGATCCCGTTCGAAGGCCTGACCGAGCAGCAAATCACCCTTCGTCTGTCGGTCATCACCAGCGGCGCGCAACCGGTGCTGAAACTGCGCTGGGTTGGGGAAGAAGTTCAGCGCGAGGACATTGCGCAGGAATTCAAGGCCGTGCTGCAGCGGAATATCGGCGATGCCGCCACGCTGTCTCTGGGCGCATTCGATCCGAAGTAAGCAATTGGGCCGGGCAACCGGCCTATCCTGCCGGGATAAAAATTGAATCACTCAAGTGCTTGAGGGTTGTCCTCATCAAATCTTTCAAACAAATTGAAAGTTGGTCCTGCATCAGCTGAACCCATTTGGATTAGATAGAACTGCTTCTCGTTGATCAACTTGACCTCATGGGCATTGAGCAGATTTCTAATCTTAAGACCCCACTCAGAAGCAGTTTCAAAATAATCCTCGTATTGAATTGGAGAGCCGTAGGGGTTTTGACTGTGCATGATCCCTCCGCACAAGTCATAAAGCACTTCAAAATCTGATTTCGTAAGATAATTTCCTTCGAATTTTTGCAGTTCCCGGTTATGTTTTTTACCTTCGACTCGAAGCTGTACAACAGGCTTTGGATAATACTCTGGGTGAACCGACTCGACAGCTTTTAGAACACGGGCGGCATGCCAATCACTGGAGTAGTTTTGCCGGGCTTTCGCATATTCTTCTAGATTGGCGACCAGAGAGCCAAAAGCAATAAGCTCAAGTATCTTTCTATACTGAAGATAAATAGTTTCAACATTGGTCTGCATGAAGCCCGTAGTTGTCTCACCAACTAACAATCTGTGAACAACGACAGTTCTATGCTTGATCTCTTTCATCAACTCCAAATAGCGATTTGCACCAGTAATATCCATTTAGCGCCCCTAATATTTTTTGTTTTCTGAATTAAGTGCGAGTCGTAAGTTCGCATCACCCAATACATGATAGCCAAATTATCATCACCATTCCTTGTTAGGCCACCCCTACGCCTGGCACAACACCAATACCCCACTTCAACGAATCACGCCAGCCGGCGAGGATTGGGTGGCTATCCCAATCCTAATTTATGCAGACGTCCAACAGGCCCTTTTCGATCATTGATCGCTGCGGCTAAATCCTTTAGCTCCTGTCTTCGATCACCGTAAATTTCCTCGAGGAGAAACTCCATTATTTCGAGGGCGTGCAGCGCGTCCTCAAATTCGATTTCACTTCCTGGATGGCTTCCATGATTCCCTATCCAACGAATCGCATTGAAAAGCTCTTTTGTCGTTTTTTGATCTTCTGGAAGTAGGTTAATGCGATGTCCAAAAGATATCGTTTTTTCACCATCTTTTTCTGGAATACCTAGTTTATTCAGAATCAGTTCGGCAGCTATTCTTACACTATTACAACAGGATGCTGGGCTTGTGAAATAAAGGGCTGAAGCAACGGAAAGAGGCGCAATGACCTCCTGCGGTGCGCTTGCTGCGTAATCAATTAGCTGAAGAGGCGGATGAAAAAACGTCGGATTATAGAAAGAAGTCCAGTTACTGACCCAGTTACCTTGCTCATCAATATCGTGATCAATATCGACAACGCCATTTCCGACCATGAATACCAACTCTTTACATGTCGTACACTTCAAGGTACAGCTAAATACTAAAGTGACATATTCATGGTCCCACCATTCCTCGCCATGCTGAACTTTAGAAGCCTCAGTCTCTTGAGAGTTGAAGTCTCCAGATAGGCGCAGCGCCCCGTTATAACAATGCGGACATCTATATTCAAATATAGCGCTCTTTGTAAATGCTCCCTTCAGAATTCCCTTATTCATTCCTGCTACTCGATTATCCATGAATCGCAAATCATAAGCTTTGAGGACGCCCCATGCCCACAGAAAACAATTCTGCCGAGCCGCTGAAGATTGAGCGCTCGACAGTCACGAAGCTGGTGATCACTGGCGCGCCGCGTCTTGATGCGATCACTGTGTTCCTCGAGGACTTCGGCCGGCGCGACTGCCCCATCGAATCCGATCCGAACTATCAGACCGCCCAGGGCAAGATCACCATCAACTGCTGGGACAACAGCTGGAACGCTTACTGGGGCGGAATGGGGCCGCGTACTGTCGCCGAGTTCGTGGCCGATTGTGGTTGGGACTACGTCTTGAACTGCCTGGATCGCGGAATCAGCTCCACTGTCTTTAGCGGCGACGCGCTACTCGCCCTGGCCAAGAAGTGCATCGTCCAGCGCCGACGGCAGCAGACCGGACGCCACGATTGGGAACTTGGCGAGCTAAGCAAAGAGGAAGCCCACGAGCTATGGCAAGACATCGACGTGCTACGCAGCATCGAGAGCCCAAGCGAATGCTGGCATCAAAGCGCGCTGCTGACCGACTTGTTCGGCGATGAATGGCATTACTCGCTAGACGGCAAGGCAGTCGAGGAGAACCACAAGTTCACGTATCTGCGCCGAGTTGTCGAGGCTGTGCAAGAAGCGCTACGCCAAGAGCGGCAGAAGCCGACAGTGAATGCCCATGACCAGGTAGCGACGGAGTCTCTTTAATCTGGCGAGTTTGCTGAGTCTTGGGGCGGTCGACCATCAAGGGCGGGCATCGGATCCGTCTGAACGCCGGTGAGGATGGATGCCCAAGCTTCATATGCTTGCCTGTGACGGGCCACAGCGTCTTCCCACGTCGGTCCAGAGACTTCGCGTGAAACGACGAGCATCATAAGGTGATTGGTTGCTGCATCAAGATCGAGCAGGAGGTGATGAGCCTTGAAGCGAAAATCATCAATCGAAGGCATGATGTCACACTTATTTGAGTGGTGAGGGATCGAGCGCCCGCCCACATGGCATCATTGTGACATTATCTCGTGTTCTTTGCCTTATGCTCAGACCGCCGGCTGCTGCGGCAATTGGCTGTCAATCCAACGCTCAGCGGCAGCGATCGCTTCCGCTAGTGCGCTTTGGTAGTCCGTCCACGGCCCAGGCAAGTCTGCGACTGTATTAGCGAGCCCCGGTACTTCGCTGTTTTCTAGAACATGAACTGCAAACGGTATCTTGTCATTGGGCTTTTCCCAGTCGAACTTTAGAAATAGCTGACACCCACGATATTCGTGTGCAATTGGCGCGCCCTGGCTGTATTGCATGATCCTCTCCTGTGGTCAGCCCTGATCCGAAATAAACCTTTCGCCCCGCTCAAGCGACCACCTCGTTCCTTCTCCCCACTCAGGTCAGTCCGCTATCCCGAAGAAGCCGCTCGGCGAGTACTTGAACTTCCTGCGGCAGCCAGCTGACGAGCTCGACCGACACCCCAAGCCAGTGCCCTGGTCATCGATTCGCGTGGGTGTGAGTCATCAGCTTCTTCATGCAAAGCCATTCCGTCGGGACCATAAATCCCGATGAACATTTGTGTTTCGCCGGTGCGCGATAGCCTGACTTGCACGTCGATGTGAGTCCCATCATTGAGAGTTTCATCGTGTGTTCGGCTGTGGAGCTCGGGGTCTGCCCACTCCCAGAAGATATCGCCTCGAAGTCTCATAGGGCCCTCCCGCCCAATCCTGTGATGGTCAGTAGAGACCAAAATTAAACGCCCGCAAACGAAGTGCAACCGTGTCAAAACGGTTTCTGATAACTGGTCGCAACATCTATACGAAACCGAATTTTATGTACAATTTTCAGCCGCTATAGCGGCAAGGACGAAGTCATGCCCAAACATAAGCCAGAACTGGCAGCCATCTACAACGTGTTCGGCCTCAGCTCAAACCATGAGCTGTCGACCTTGCTGGTCAACATCGAAAACACCAAGCGTTTCGCTGATCTGCTGCACGACGTGGAGCGTGATTTCTTCATGGTGCCCGGCGAACCATCGGGAGAACCTGAGGACGAAGGCGCGCCGATTGACACTGAGTGCTTGGTCAATCGCTGGGGCTCTACACGGGCTGAGTACCTCAAGCAGTTCAAGGCGGCGTTGCCGATCGCGGCGGCGAACTCGGTGCCTGCGTATGAGGCGCTCGTAACCGGTGAAAAGTGGTCGCTGGACGGTGAAAACGGATCTTGGGATTACGACAGCCTCGACGAGCTGCTCAAAGACAACTACGGACACGACAGCGATGGCGACGGGCACCCGGCCAGCTATAGGTCTGGCCTGTACGAAGGCGGCACGGTCTATCGCGGGATTGTGTGCAAGGACGACCCCGCACGCTTTCTGCCAGATGCCGACGATGTGACCGAGCGAATGTACGAAAACGCCTGTGATAGCGACGCTGGCGAATGGGTCGATGCCTATCCAGACCTAAGCAAAGCGGCCGAGGCAGAACTGCAGATCGCGCTGGCACCGCTAAAGGCCTGGGCGCGCAAGCACTGCCAGCCTGACTTCTTCACGATCAAGGACGTTACGCCGCACATCGTCACCGTTGAAGACGTGAGCCGGAGCAGGATGTCATGATCGCCCTCGCCAGGTTCGCCTACGTGTACTGCTACAGGGGGGAGCGATGATGGATGACCGCCTGATGTTGGATCTGGCAGCGAAAGCGGTGGGCATCCAATTGGAGGAAAACCGCCACGTCCCTTCCGGCGGCATATGGATCGTCGATAACCAGACAAGGCAGGACATCGTCTGGTCGCCACTGACCAGCGACGGTGATGCCCTGCGCCTGGCAACAACCCTTCAGCTCAGCATCCTCTGGTTCACCAACTTGCAGTACGTGATGGTGGAGCGACGAGGCTTCGGCGAAAACATTGGCTGGGTCGATGACGCCGGCAGGAACGGCGCAGTCCGCCGTGCGATCACCGTCGTCGCCGCGCAAATCGGCAGCACCCTTCCCTAACCTCTACCCCACACAAGAGCCTGCCGGTGTACGGCGGGCGAGGAATTCCTATGTCCGCAATTCTTCAACGCTTCCATGAGACAGCAAACGACGCACTGGTGAAAATCAGCGAGCAGCTCTGGCCGGGCGCCAAGATCGCACTTGTGATTTACACCCCAGGCGCACCAGAGCAGGACATCGTGCTGCAGGACAAAGGGCTCGACTTGAACGAAGTGGTTTCCACCCTACGCCGGCGTGGCCTGAGCATCGACGGCGACAACGCCTACAAGCGCGACCTGCTGGACTCTGTAGTCGGTGCACTGGCGTTCGGCGCGCAGAACAATAACCCGCCACCGGCCGGACACTGGGGGCAAAGCTTCTGGGACATCGGTCGGGAAGAGCGAGCGCTGACCGAGGAACTGGTGGCAGCGCTGAAGCTCACCCGCGAGAACCTGCGCGCCTGCCAAGCGACCATCCACCTGTGCGGTGGATTCGACCCGGCGTATGTAAACGATGCCCAGGCTGCAATGGCAGTCGCCGACAAGGTTCTGGCCAAGGTCATCGCGTAACCCATCACCACCTTCTGCCGCCACGCGCGGCATGGAGCATCACATGACCATCCAGTTTCTATCTCACGAGGAGGTTTGCGAGCTCACCGGCGCGCGGACCAAGGCAGGTCAGATCCTCAACCTGAAAAAGAATGGTGTTCGCCATACGATTAAAGTGAACGGCTGGCCGAGTGTCACCGCGATGGCGGTCACAGCCGTCGGCGCATTTGAATCTGAAAAGCCCGTATGGAAATCACGTAAGGCCAGCTGACATGGGAAGACGACCAAGTAAACCCGGCTCGATCGCCAGGCTGCGGGAACGCAAGAAAGCCAGCGGCCGAGTGTTTTACTACTACGACACGGGCGGCAAGGACCGGAAGGAAATTCCCCTGGGCAGCGACTACGGCTTGGCGATCATGGAGTACGCGAAGCTTGAGCGTGATCGCACCGCAACCGATCTGGTCGCCAAGATCATCACATTCCGCTACGTTGCAGAAAAATACATGGTCGAAGTCGTGCCCAGCAAAGGAACGGCCACCCAGGCTGATAACAAGCGCGAGCTGAAAAACCTGATCGCTTTCTTCGACGACCCGCCCGCACCGCTGGAAACGATCGAGCCGTTGCACGTCCGCCAGTATCTGACATGGCGCAAGGCCGCGCCGGTGCGCGCGAACCGCGAAAAGGCGCTGCTCAGCGCCATCTGGAATTACGCCAGGGATAAAGGCTACACCTCCCTTGCCAATCCATGCGCGGGCATCAAGGGCAACAAAGAAACCGGGCGCGACACGTACGTCGAGGATGCGCTGTTCAAGCGCGTCCACGACAAGGCAGATGTGGGCCTGCAGGACGCAATGGACCTCGCCTATCTGACCGGGCAACGGGTGACCGATACTCGGCTGATGGACGAGCGCGACGTGCGCGACGGGCAGATCTGGGTTCTGCAGGGCAAGACAAAGGCAAAGCGTCGGATCGAGATAACGGGGGAGCTGAAGGTTTTGATTGATCGAATCATGTCCCGGAAGTCAGAACACAAGGTCCGCTCGACGCGGCTGATCGTTACAGAGGACGGCACACCGATGACGGTGGCGATGTTGCGCAGGAGATTCGACTTGGCCAGGGAGGCGGCCGGCGTGCCGAAAGCTGAGTTTCAGATGCGCGACTTGCGCGCCAAGGCGGGTACCGATAAGGCTGAATCCAGTGGCGATATCTTGCAAGCCAGAGATCAACTTGGGCATACGACGGTGGTTATGACCGAGCAGTACATCCGCAATCGAAAAGGCAAAAAGGTCATGCCTACCAAGTGAATTGCGGACCAACTCCAAAATTGCGGACCAGAAACAAACAAGGGCTTGCATCGGCTTTCGCCCGCAAACCCTTGATTTAAGATGGTGCCCGAAGCCGGAATCGAACCGGCACGCCCTTACGAGCGGGGGATTTTAAGTCCCATGCGTCTACCAGTTTCGCCATTCGGGCGGTAGCGCGGTCAAGCGATCTGAACACTGACACGTGTAGGTCTGTCAGTTCTGACGCTTGTAAAACAGAGGACGAAATATATACATCCCGTCCGGGTGAAGCAAGTTCGCGCAGGCCCTTTTCAAGACTAAATCTTGCTGGGTGGCGCAAATAAAAAAGCTCCGTAAATCATTGATCTACGGAGCTATTTTAAGAGTGGAGGCCGAGGTCGGAATCGAACCGGCGTAGGCGGATTTGCAATCCGCTGCATAACCATTTTGCTACTCGGCCCCAATGCCCCTGATGCAATTGAAACAACATCAAAGGCGTACAAACCTGGAGTAGATTCAAGATCTAACTCCTTGAAAACATTGAGCTTTTTCAGCGATCAGTGCTTTCGATGGCGTGAATTATGGACTGATTTGCCGGAGCTGACAACCCCTTGATTTCAAAAAAAATCTGTCGAAGACTGGAACGCCCGCTGAGTTTTGTGCCCTCGCCCGCCAACGACAGGCAAAAAAAAATCCCAGGCAGCTGATGGACGCCCGGGATCTAAAAATGCATAAACCGTGGTGGTGAACGCGGGCCGCATGTTACGGTCATTTTCACCATGTAACAAGATATTTTAGTTCACTGCATGGTTAATAAAACCTTTAACCCCTTCAATATCCACATGTTTTCCAGGGCCGCTGCGCGACAGGTGGTCCATTTACAGGTACCAGCGGTACTCTCGGGCACTGATGTCCTGCAGGAAGGCCAGATGGTCCTGGCGTTTGTTTTCGCAGTAGACCATCAAGAACTCCGCGCCCAGCCCCTCGCGCACAGGCTCATGATTTTGCATGGCGCGCACGGCCTCCAGCATTTCCGTCGGGAAGTCCACGCCGCTGCCGCGATCTTCGTTGAGCGGCTTGATCGGCTCCTGCTGTGCCTCCAGCCCATGCTCCATGCCCACGAGGATAGCGGCCAGCACCAGGTACGGGTTGGCATCGGCGCCTGACAGGCGATGTTCGATGCGCAGGTTTTTCGGGTCCGACTCGGGCACGCGCACGCAGGCGTCACGATCCTCAAAGCCCCAACTGGCGCGCGTGGCAATGTTGGTGGTGCCGCTCAGGCGCCGCATGGCGTTGTGGTTCGGCGCGAAGATCGGCATGCAGTGCGGGATCAGTTGCAGGCAGCCTGCGATGGCATGGCGCAACGGTTTCTGGTCATTGGCGGCCAGCAGGTTGTTGCCCGCCTGGTCATACAAGCTCACGTGAACATGCATGCCGCTACCCGGATGCTGCAAATAAGGTTTGGACATGAAGCTGGCGCGGTAGTCGTGCTTCATCGCCACACCACGGGTACTGCGGCAGAACAGTGCGGCCCAGTCGGCGGCGCGCAGACCATCGTCGAGGTGGCCGAAATTGATTTCGAACTGGCCCGGCCCCAGCTCGGCGGTGATCACCGTTGTGTCGATGCCTTGTGCCCGCGCAGTCTCTACCATGTCATCGAGCACTGGCGCGAAACGCGTCAGCCGTTCGATGTGCATGTTGGGTTGGTCATCCACGTCATCGGTCGCTGCATCCCGGGCAAACTGTGGCAAGCCTTCACGCAACTGGCGATCGAACAGGTAGAACTCCAGCTCGAAGGCCACTACCGGGAAAATGCCTTTGCGTTTCAGCCGCGCCAGTACCTGCGCCAGCACTTCCCGTGGTTCGAATACAATGGGTTTTTCCGTGTCGCTGGAGGTGATCAGCATCTGGCCCACGGGCTGCTTTTCCCAGTCGACGATCTTCAGGGTGCCTGGCACGAGGCGGCGCGGCGCATCCGGGTCACCGTCGTTGAAGCAATAGTCGCCAATCTTGAACAGCCCGCCCTGGGTGCCGAGCAATACACAGTTCTGCGGCAGTTTGAGCGCACTGCCAGCGGCGACCTTTTCGAGCAGGTCGATCGGATAGCGCTTGCCGTAGAAATGCCCCGGGATGTCCAGGGAAATCAGGTCGACGTAGCGCACGTCGGGGTAGCGCTCGCGAAACGCGCGCACTTCAGCAACCAGATCAGAGCAGACAGCGTCCATCGTTGTGTTCCCTTGTTTTTATCAGGTGTAGACCCAGAGCACCCGGGTGAGTTGATCGGAGCGATTGCCGTAGCGGCAATGGGCATGGCTGGCGAGCTGGAAACTGTCCCCGGCCTCAAGCGTGACTGGCTCGGCATCATCGAGCCACAGCGTGAGTTGCCCCTCGAGCACATAACCGCCCTGCTCCGAGCTGTCGTTCATGTGCCGCTCGCCGCTGCTGGCGCCGGGCTCGAGCAGGCTTTCGAGCATCGAGAACGATGCGCGCATTTTCGGCGAGACCAGGATGTCGGTGATCCCGTCGGCGTAGTACAACGTGCGGCGCTCGTCGGGGCGGGTCACCCACGGGAGGGCCATGGGCTTGGGCAAACTGTAGAAATAGGTAGTCGGCACGCCGAGGGTTTCGCTGATCGCGGTCAGGTCCGCCACCGTCGGCCGGGAGAGTCCCCGCTCGACCTGCGAGAGAAAACCCACCGAGCGGCCGATTTTGTCCGCCAGGTCCTTGAGCGTGTACTTTTTGTGCTTGCGCAGGTCCTGGATCAGGATCGCCAGCGCCGAGATTTCTTCTTGCCTGTCCATTCGATAACGTTCCGGAAATGTGCGGTTCAAAGGCTGTCGCGCAAGCGATACCAGGCTTTGCCGATGGCTTCCAGCGGGGCCGCCATGTACTTGCCGCCGGGGAAGCTGCCGTTGACCAGGCCCTGGTACAAGCCCAACTCATCGGGCTGGCCGAGTATCGCGTCAGAGACCGCACGAGCCGCCGCCAATGTCGGCAACACGCCGTGGCCCGAGTAGCCCTGGAGCCAATAAAGATCGCCGCGCCGGCCGATATCGGGTGTGCGCTTGAGGGTCAGATCGATGTGTCCGCCCCAGGCGAACTCCAGCTCCACGCCCTTGAGCTGGGGGAACACACGCTCCAGGAACGGTCGAGTAGCCGCCGCGATGTCCTTGGGCATGCCGCCCAGGTAGGTACAGCCGCCACCGAACAGCAGGCGGTGATCGGGCGTGCGGCGGAAATAGTCGAGGACAAACTGGTTGTCGGTGACGCAGGCATTGCTCGGCAGCAGCGCGGTGGCCAGCCCTTGGGAAAGCGGCGCGGTCGCGACCTGATAAGTGCCCACGGGCAACACGCAGCTCGCCAGTTGCGGGTCGAGTCGATCCAGATAGGCATTGCAGGCCAGTACCAGCACATCGGCCCGAACACGGCCGCGCTCGGTGGTCACCACGTAGCGCCCGCCTTCTTCGCGATAGCTCAGCGCCTTGCTCTGCTCATGAATGTGCCCGCCCGCGTTTTCGATGGCAGCGGCCAAACCGAGGGCGAGACGCAGCGGATTCAGGTGGCCGCCCTCGGGGTCATACAACCCCGCCTGATAACGCTCACTGGCGACCCATTGCGGCAACTGTTCACGGGGAATGAACTGCAAACCGTCATGGCCCCACTTGTGGCTGGCCTCATGCTGCCACTCGGTGAGCAAATCGACCCGACGTGGCAGCACCGACGTCCACAGGTGTCCGGCGCGGTAGTCACACTCGAAATCATGCCGCGCCGGCAAGGCGCGCAATTCCTGCGCGGCCCAGCGCATGCCATCCCACAAGCGGCGCGCCCGCTCGTAACCCAGCGCAGCTTCCAGTGGCGGCATATCGCACGACCAACCGAGAATCGCCTGACCACCATTACGCCCCGACGCCGCCCACGCCACACGGCTGGCTTCCAGCAAGGTGACACGCTTGCCAGCCAGGGCCAGGCGCAACGCCGTGTGCAAACCACTGAAACCGGCGCCAATGATCAACACTTCGGTGTCGTGCTCACCTTCCAGGGGGGCACGCTCGACCAGGTGATCAGCGCAGGCATGGGCGTAGTAGCTGGGGACGTGCCGGGTGGATTGTTGAAACATGCGGGAGGCTCATGAAATTTTGTTATTTAAATTTCATGAAAATTTATATGATTAATTTCACACGCACAAGCCATTCCTGTAGGAGCGAGCTTGCTCGCGATGGACTCAAGAACAACGTAGGGGTGTCAGGTTCCCCGCGTTATCGTTGACGTCCATCGCGAGCAAGCTCGCTCCTACAGTTCGTGTGTGTGTAAGGGCTACGGCCGGATCACGCGATCGGGATCAGCGGATCAGCCGCCGCCCAGGCAGCTTCGCGGTTGGCGGCTGGCGGGTAGATCCATACGGTGTTGATCTGGGTTTTCAGCGCCTTGGCCTCCTGCCTCACCAGTTTCACCTGGCGATCCCAGCCCTCGGTGTACACCGCGCCCCAAGCCCCCAGGTCCAGGCATGTCACGTACTTGGGCTGGCTGTAGGCAAATCCGTCCACGCCAAGGATCTGCGCCGCAACGTTATTGCCGGCGTAACGCCCCAGCATGATTGCGTGCTGGCAGGTCATCAGCGCGTAGTTTCCGATCTCGTCGGATGCCGCGTAGGCCACGTCGCCAGTGGCGAAGATGTCGTCCTGGCCGATGACTTTCAGATGGCTGTCCACATGCAGGCGGCCCAGATGATCGCGCTCCGCCGGGATCTGTTCGGTCAAGGCGCTGGCGCGCACGCCAGTGGTCCAGACCACGGTCATGGCGTCGATTCGCTCGCCATCGCTGAGGTTTACACCCTTGGCATCGACAGAATCCACCGAGGCCTTGAGGTGCCATTTCACGCCGGTTGCGATGCTGGCTTCTTCGATCGACAGGGCAATTTCTTCGCCCATGGAGCCACCAATCTTGCTCCCCCGATCGACGATGATCACGTCGATGTCCGCGTTCTCGCCAAGGATGGCTCGCAGGCGTGCGGTCATTTCGGTCGCCGTTTCAATCCCGGTAAAACCGCCACCGGCGACGACGACGGTGTTGCGCGCCTTGCTGTCCGGCAGATGGGCCAGGGATTTGAGGTGATTTTCCAGCCGTACGGCCTGCTCGATTTGATCGACGTCGAAGGCATGCTCTGCCACGCCGCTGGTCGGCGGAATGGCCAAGCGGCTACCCGTGGCCAGAACGAGTTTGTCGTAGCTGCACGACTGTTCGACGCCCGCAGCGTCGATGTAGCCGACCCGTTTGTGGGCAACATCGATGGTCTCGGCAGCACCCTTGATGAACTTCACACCCACACAATCGAGCAGCTCGCCAATCGGTGCGGCCAGTTGATGAGCATTGGGTTCATAGAAGCGCGGACGCACGCGCAGCTCGGCCTGCGGGGCCAGGACGGTGACTTCCACGTTGGTGTGGCCGTGCATGTCGAACAGGCGGGTCGCGCTCAATGCTGTCCACAAACCTCCAAAACCTGCGCCGATTACCAGGATGTGCTGTTTCATTTGTAACTCCGCGAGAAAGCCGATCAATGAATGACTGGAAGGTGGCAGGCTGTCAGCACCCACCGAACAACTACGACTATATTGATCCTAGTTAATCGACGCAATCAGTTTTTGTAGATAGCCACTATCGACCTCGTCCATACCCCTTAAAACAAAGATCTTGAAGCACACCAGCGCACCAAGGGAAAGCCTTCCAGATTGCCTGGCGAGATCCAGACTGCTAGAATTTGCGACAACATTAGTCGGAGATTGATATGTCTCTTTACAGCGCGGGCGTTGAGTACGGCATCCATTGCCTGGTTTTTCTGGTGGGCAACTGCGGCGACACCCGTGAGGCGAGCGTGCGCGACCTGGCTGAATTGCAAGGCGTGCCCCTGGACTATCTGGCGAAAATATTCACCAAACTGGCCAAGGCAAAATTGGTGGTGGCCACTGAAGGCGTGCGCGGCGGGTTTAAACTGGCGCGGCCTTCGGACGAGATCAGCGTGCTGGATATCGTCAATGCCATCGATGGGCAAAAGCAGATCTTCGAATGCCGTGAAATTCGCGGACGTTGCGCCTTGTTCGATGGCTGCACGCCCGATTGGGCGGTATCGGGACACTGTGCGATCCATGCGGTCATGCTCACCGCGCAAAAACGCATGGAAGAAGCACTGGCCCAGCAGACCATCCTTGATCTGGCCAGAAGAGTGGGACGCAAGGCCCCGGCGGCGTTCAACGGTCAGGTCGATGAATGGCTCAACGACCGGCGAGACAAAAAAAGCACTGCCGCAGTGGTTATCCCGACGACCGAAGTCGCAGACTGATCCGTCACAAACAGGTGCGAACGGCCTCGCGCAGTGCACCGGACTTGGCCCAGGGTGGCCCCTGGTACAACGAAACCCGGCTGCCGTCCTTGTTTTTGACGATATCCAGCGTCTCATCCGCACTGATCATGCCGGGCGCGGTGATCCGGTAGCCGTTGGAAATCCCGACTTGCGTCGTCTTGGAGACTTCCTTCTGCCAGGCCGGCAATACGCACGCAGCCAGCTCCTTGGGCGGCTTCTCACTGTATTTGCTGAAGTTAGGCTCACCCGGCACCACCGAGGCCGGCAATGAGCACCCCGCCAACATCCCCACTACGATTCCCGCCACCAGAGTCCGCATCGCGCATCCTTATCCCAAAAAAGAAAATGTAGCTCTTGGACAGGAAGATCGAGGCTAAAATTTCGTAGCGAGCATTTTCGGGAGATCATCATGTGGCTCAATGAATCTGAAAACGAACTGCGGCGGGACTTGCAGGGCATTGCCTCGGACTTGAGGTGGTCGGCGGTGGAGCTGTTGCGCCTGGCGGAACAACTGCGACAGTCGGGTAATGACGTGGATGCGCAGGCCGTTCACAGGTTATGCGATCTGTTTCAGGGAGATGAACAACGGCTGGCAGGGTATGCCGAGGAAGTGAAGGCGAAGGTGATCAGTCGCAATAAGCCTGCCTGACAACTGTAGGAGCGAGCTTGCTCGCGATGCGGTGTGTCAACCGACAAGCATGGAACTGGACCAGCGCTTTCGCGAGCAAGCCCGCCCCCACAGCAAAGCCCTTCAGTGGGCATTGGTTTTTTTGGCACGCGGCCTGTACCCCGGCAAAGACGCCGCAAACGCCAGCGCCTCTTCCCGACTGGCAAAGGCGCCCAGCCGGTCGCCCGGGGTGCAGACCCGCCAAGGGCCGTTGTTCACACTGACTACGTCATAGCCGTTCATGTGCATCTTGTTCAGCATCGGAACGCTCATAAGCCACCTCCTTTCGGTCACGTCTTTGAGCACTGACTCGGCTACCTTACACCCACTTTCTGCACCAATGCGGACCAGACGTCGTGTGAGGATCCAATATTAGATTGCACTTTTGTTTCAAGCACCCTCTCAAACCCTCTATAAGCCGCGAAGTATTGGCGACGGCTCAAATATTGCATTTTTATGACATAATTGTGGCACTGAGCTATTAGGCACCCCATGAAAGTACGCGCAACCGTCATTTGCGAGCAGGACCGGCACGTCCTCCTGGTTCGCAAGCCCAAATGTCGTTGGACGCTGCCCGGCGGAAAAGTCGAGCGAGGCGAGACCCACGCGAGCGCGGCCGTGCGTGAATTACAGGAAGAAACCGGCCTGGCCGTCGATGACGTGCTGTACCTGATGCAGCTCGAAGCCGGCAACACTCGACACCACGTGTTCGAGGCGTCGGTGTTGAACCTGGACGAGGCGCGCCCGTTGAATGAGATCTTCGACTGCCAGTGGTATCCGCTGAATGCCGTGCAGAACCTGGACGCCAGTGATGCGACGCTCAGGATCGTCAAGGCGTTTCAACGACGCCTGTAACTCAGCCGAGATCGCCACCCCCGACCGGCAGGGTAATGCCGGTGATATACGACGCCTCGTCACTGGCCAGGAACAGAATCGCGCCCGCCTGCTCATCCAGCGTTCCATAACGCTTCATCAAGCTGCTGTCCAAGGTCTGATCGACGATCTGCTGGTACCAGACTTTTTCCTGCGGGCTCTGCTGGGCGTTGTTACGCGGGATCAGCCTTGGCGGTGCTTCGGTGCCCCCCGGTGCCGTGGCATTGACCCGCACCCCGCGCCCGGCGGTCTCGAATGCCAGGCAGGCGGTCAACGCATTAACCCCACCTTTGGCCGCACCGTAGGGCACGCGATTGACGCTGCGAGTGGCAATCGATGACACGTTGACGATCGCCCCGCTGCCCTGCTCCAGCATGTACGGCAGCGCCGCATGGCAACACCACAGGGTCGGAAACAGTGAGCGACGCACTTCGGCCTCGATCTGCGCTGCCTCGTAGTGCTCGAACGGCTTGGCCCAAATGGTGCCGCCCACATTGTTGACCAGCACATCGAGCCGACCGAACCGCTCGACGGCGGTTTGCATGACTCGGCTGCACTCCTCATATTGCTCAAGGTCAGCGGTCAGGGCCAACACCTGGCAACTGCCAGACAGTTGCTGCTGCACTTCGAACACCAGCTCGGAGCGATCCACCAGGATCAACCGGGCGCCCTCGGCCGCCATGCGCTCGGCGACCCGGCGACCGATGCCTTGGGCGGCGCCGGTGATCAGGGCGACTTTTTCCTGGAAACGGTTCATGTGTACTCCCACAACGTTCAAATTCGACACAGTCAACTGTGGGAGCGGGCTTGCTCGCAAAAGCGGTGGGTCAGGCAACATCAATGTTGGATGTGCCGACCTCATCGCGAGCAAGCCCGCTCCCACGGGGGGACAATTCAGTTGCGCCGCGCTGGCGGCGAATTTCTCGAAGTAGAAATTCGCTGGCGTGATGCCCTGCTCGCCTATGTACTTGCTCACCGCTTCCACCATCGGCGGCGGGCCGCACAGGTAGACGTCGACGTCGCCGTCGTTCAAATGCTGCGGCTCGATGTGCTGGGTGACGTAGCCCTTGAGCGGATGCTGGCTGTCGGGGCTGGCCACGCAGGCGCTGTAGGTGAAGTTGGGGATGCGCGCAGCGAAGGCTTCCAGGCGATCGAGTTCCACCAGGTCGAAATCGTGGGTCACGCCGTAAATCAAATGCAGCGGGTACTCACTGCCCTGCTCGGCAATCTTCTCCAGCATCGCGGTGAACGGCGCCAGCCCGGTGCCGCCGGCGAGCAGCAACAACGGCCTGCGAATGTCGCGCAGGTAAAAACTGCCCAAGGGACCTGCCAGGCGCATGCGGTCGCCGGCCTTGGCCATGCCGGTGAGAAAGCTGCTCATCAGGCCACCCGGCACATTGCGAATCAGGAAGCTCACTTCGCCATCGCGCTGCAAGGAGCTGAATGAATAGGCACGCGTCTGCTCGCTACCGGGAATCCCCAGGTTTACATACTGGCCCGGCAGAAACGCCAGCTTGCTCAACGACTCGTCCTTGATCGACAGCGCGATGGTGCTGTCGGACAACTGGCGAACGGCGCTGATGGTCGCCTCAAAACTGGCCTGACGGGTGCGGCAGACTTCGGAGGATGTCGGCACTCGTACCACACAATCGCTCTGCGCGCGCATCTGGCAGGTCAGGACGAAACCCCGCTCGGCCTCTTCGGCGCTGAGGGCGTCTTCGATGTACTCCTCGCCCAGGTCGTACTGGCCAGCTTCGGCAAAACACTTGCAGGTGCCACAGGCGCCGTCGCGGCAATCGAGCGGGATGTTGATGCCCTGGCGGTAGGCGGCATCGGCCACGGTCTCGCCCACATTGGCGTCGATGAAACGGGTGACGCCGTCTTCAAAATTGAATGCGATGGAATGAGTCATGACGTCGCCCTCACAAGTGGTAAACATCGATGACCTGACGAACGTAGTCGTTCTTCAGGATCACTTTCTTGGCCAGGATCAGCGGGTTTTCGCCGCGCATGTTCAGGGTGTAGAAACTGCTGCCGAAGTAGCTGTCGACGGTCTTGTAGCGAAAGCTCAGGGTGTGCCAGTTGCAGCGCACCTTGCACACGCCGTCGGTCTGCTCCAGCAGCTCGATGTTGCTGATATTGTGGGAGGTGCGGGTGTCCGGCACGCTGGCACTGGAACGCTCGGTCTTGATACGGAAAACCCGGTCTTCGAGGCCTGTGCGGTTGCCGTACCAGATCAGCGAAATTTCCCGCTGTGGGTCTTCGGTCAGCTCGTCGTTGTCGTCCCAGGACGGCATCCAGAATGTCGCGTCGGCGGCGTACAGTTCCAGCCATTCGTCCCATTGCCGGTCATCGAGATAGCGCGCTTCGCGGTAGAGAAAATCGCGCACGGTGTCGTGGGAAATGTTCATTGCACATCCTCCACGGCGATCAACTTCGATTGCTCGACCGCCAAGGCCTTGAGCATGGTTTGCTGCCAGTATTTGTGCTGCAGCACGAACAGACCTTCGTCTTCGGTGCGCACGCCACTAAGCAGTGGATGCAAGTCGATTTCCTTTGCGGCGTCGTCGGCACCTTCGATCCAGTGCTCGGCGCCACGGGACATGTCGTTCCAGGTGGTGACGCTGCCTTGATAGCTGGTCTGGCAGGAGCGGAACTCTTCCAGATCGTCGGGAGTGGCCATGCCGCTGACGTTGAAGAAGTCCTCGTACTGACGGATGCGACTGGCGCGTGCGTGGTCGCTTTCACCCTTGGGCGCGACGCAGTAGATGGTGATTTCCGTGCGGTCCACCGAGATCGGCCGGGCAATGCGAATCTGCGAGCTGAACTGGTCCATCAGGTAGACGTTGGGGTACAGGCACAGGTTGCGCGAGTTCTCGATCATCCAGTCGGCGCGCGCCTGGCCAAAATCCTGCGCCAGTTCATCGCGACGCTCGTACAGTGGGCGATCCTCGGGGTTGGCCCAGCGCGTCCAGAGCAGCATATGGCCCTTGTCGAAGGAGTAGAAACCACCTCCCTGCTTCGCCCAGCTACCGGCGCTCATGGTCGGGTTGCTGTCACCGGCCTCGCGCTGCTTGCGCTGGTTCTGGGTGGCGGCATAGTTCCAGTGCACTGAGCTGACGTGGTAGCCATCGGCGCCGTTTTCGGCGGTGAGTTTCCAGTTGCCTTCGTAGATGTAGCTGGACGAACCGCGCAGCACTTCCAGGCCATCGGGGGATTGATCGACGATCATGTCGATGATTTTCGCCGACTCGCCCAGATGCTCGACCAACGGCAGTACATCGGCCTTGAGGCTGCCGAACAGGAAACCGCGATAGGACTCGAAGCGCGCCACCTTGGTCAGGTCGTGGGAACCGTCGCAGTTGAAACTCGATGGATAACCGGCATTGGCCGGGTCTTTGACTTTAAGCAGCTTGCCGGAGTTGTTGAAGGTCCAGCCATGGAACGGGCAGGTATAGGAACTCTTGTTGCCGGACTTGTGCCGGCACAGGGTCGCACCACGGTGACTGCAGGCGTTGATGAAGGCATTGAGCACACCGTCCTTGTTGCGCGCGATGAAGATCGACTGGCGCCCCATGGTGGTAGTGTAGAAATCGTTGACGTTGGGAATCTGGCTTTCGTGCGCCAGGTACAGCCAGTTGCCTTCGAAGATGTGCTGCATCTCCAGGTCGAACAGGCGCGGATCGGTGAACATCTCGCGTTTGCAGCGATAGACGCCTTGTTCAGGATCATCTTCGAGCAAGGCGTGAAGGTATTCAGGTCGCAGGGTCATGGCCACCGCCTCCATTGTTATTGTTCAGGCAGGCTCATGCTAGGACGGGGCAATGGGGTGGACTATCCGCGGGGTGCAGACCTTTATCCGTTTTGTGCAGAAGCCGGGATCAACGGCGCTTGAGGGTGTCGGACGGTAATTCGCCAAACTGTTTACGGTAACTGTCGGCGAAACGGCCCAGGTGCAGGAAACCGTAGTCCATCGCCACTTCGGTGACGCTGCGCACGTGGCAGGTCCGGTCGCTCAGGCAGGCATGGATGCGCTCGAGACGTTTGCGGCGGATGTAGTTTTTGGGCGTGGTGGCGGCATTGCGCTCGAACAGCCCATACAGCGAACGCACGCTCATGTGCGCCTGGCGGGCCAGGTCTTCACTGTCGAGGTCATGCTTGAGATGGCTGGCGATGTAGTCTGCGATGGCGTCGAAGGTGGCCGTCTGTGAACCGATTTCCAGGCGACTGACATTGGTCTGCATCAGGGTGAGCATCTTGCTGACAATGATCTGTGCGTAGTGCTCCTGAACTTTGGGCATCGGCGTACTGGCTTCGGCTTCCTGACAGATCATCGCCAGCAGACCGACAAATCCTTCCAGTTCGTCGAGCTGGTAGCGGTTCTCGAGAAACCGCACGCCCCGCCCCGGATAACGCCAGCGCTGCTCGTCGCACACTGATTCGAGCAGCGGGGTCGGGACCTTGAGGATAAATTTTTCGCAGTCGGCGGAGTACGTCAGGTCCACCGGGTCATCGGGGTTGATCAACAGCAGCTCGCCGGGGGCGAAGTAATGCTCCTGACCGTGCCCACGCCACAGGCAATTGCCCCGCAGCAGCACTTGCAGGTGATAGATGCTCTCCAGGGCACCAGAGGTGACTCGCACACTGGCGCCGTAACTGATGCGGCACAGGTCGAGGCTTGCGAACTTGCGGTGATTGAGACTGGCCAACGGCTGCCCGGTACGCGGCATCAGGATGCAATGATTACCGACATGCTGGTTGACGTAGCCGGACACCGCATACGGGTCGGCATGATCGAACACGGCGCTGCGCTGACTGAGTAGTGGCGCTTGCATCATCGGGTACTCGGGTTGTTATGCGTTAAATCATATACCTGTAGGAGCGAGCATGCTCGCGATGGTCGTCAACGATAACGCGGGGCACCTGATGCCCCGCGGAGTCTTTGCGTCCATCGCGAGCATGCTCGCTCCTACAGGGGTGAGGGCCATCAATCTTCGAGGGCACGCACCCGCTCATGCCGCTGCTGCTCTTGCGGCTGCGCCGAACCCTGCAGGGTGAAATCGAAGTCGATCTCGGCAAACCGCCCGCTCACACCGTGGGCCGCTGCGCGGGCCTGGTCGTCGCTGAAGGTGATTTTGGCGATCAGCTCGTCGCGGGTGGCGTAGGCGAAATCATCGTGCAGGTATTGGTCGCCGTCGAGGTTGATCTGGGTGGTCAGGTGGCGATGATCCGGCGCCGAGATGAAGAAGTGAATATGCGCCGGGCGCTGGCCATGACGGCCCAGTTGATCGAGCAGTTGCTGGGTCGGACCGTCCGGCGGGCAACCGTAGCCCGACGGCACGATGCTGCGAAAACGATAACGGCCTTCAGCATCGGTGACGATGCGGCGACGCAGGTTGAATTCCGATTGCGTGGTATCGAAGTATGAATAAGTGCCGCCAGTGTTGGCGTGCCACACATCCACCACGGCGCCGGCCAGCGGTTCGCCAGCGGTGTTGAACACCCGACCCTGCATGAACAGGGTCACGCCCGGATCGACGCCATCATCCAGGCGCGCTTCACCCTGGGACAACGGTGCACCGGCCACGTACAGCGGGCCTTCGATGGTGCGCGGGGTGCCGCCGGCTTTACCGGCCTGCTCGTCTTCGGCGTCCATCAGCATGTCAAGGTAGTGTTCCAGGCCGAGCCCGGCTACTACCAGCCCGGCTTCCTGGCGCGCGCCCAGCACGTTGAGGTAGTTGACGGCTTTCCAGAATTCTTCCGGGGTCACCGCCAGGTCTTCGATGATGTTCACCGAATCGCGCAGGATGCGGTGGATCAACGCTTTGACCCGTGGATTGCCGGCGTCATTGAGCAGGCCGCTGGCGTCTTCGAGAAATTTCTGGGCGTGGGCAGTCTGGGAAATCTTGACGTTCATTTGGTGGGTTCCTCATCTTGTAATTATGGTCGAAGCAGGCTGAACAGGCTGGGTTCAGCGATCGTCGTCTCGGATCGAAGAAGGATGGCGGCACAACGCATCGATCTCGATGGCCATGTATGGGAACAGCGGCAATTGCATGAGTAGATCATGCAGCTCCTGGACGCTGTCGACATCGAACACGCTGTAATTGGCGTAATGGCCGGCAATGCGCCACAGGTGGCGCCACTTGCCTTGCTCCTGCAGGCGCTGGGCCAGGGCTTTCTCGTCGGCCTTGAGCCTGGCGGCGGCTTCCGGATTCATGTCGACCGGCAAATTCACGGTCATCTTTACGTGGAACAGCATAATGCTCTCCTCAGACGGGATGAATGGCAGTGGATGTTTTGTCGCGACGGAAAAACGCCAGGCGTTCTTCATCCAGGTTCAATCCCAAACCTGGTGTATTCGGCACGTGCAACTCGAAATCTCGATAAATCAGCGGTTCGCTGAGAATGTCTTCGGTCAGCAGCAGCGGACCGAACAACTCGGTGTCCCACGCCAGTTTGTTCAGGGTGACAAAGGCATGTGCCGACGCCATGGTGCCCAGGCCACCTTCAAGCATGGTGCCGCCGTACAACGCGATACCGGCTGCTTCGGCGATGGCGGCGGTGCGTAGCACGGCACGGGGGCCACCGTTCTTGGCGATCTTCAGGGCAAACACCGAGGCCGCACCTTCGCGGGCCAGGTTGAACGCGTCTTCCACGCACTCAATGGACTCGTCAGCCATGATTGGCGCCGGGCTCATGGCATTCAGGCGTGCCATGCCCGCACGGTTGTTGCGCGATATCGGCTGTTCGATCAGATCGATGCCGTTAGTTCCCAGAACTCGGCAAGCGCGAAGCGCCACTGCTTCGTCCCAGGCCTGGTTGACGTCGACCCGCACGCTGGCGCGGTCGCCCAGGGCTTTCTTGATAGCAATGACGTGGGCCAGGTCGCGGTTGACTTCACCCGCGCCGATTTTCAGCTTGAAGATGCGATGGCGGCGCAGGTCGAGCATTTTCTCGGCTTCGGCCATGTCTTTTGCGGTGTCACCGCTGGCCAGGGTCCAGGCCACCGGCAGCGCGTCGCGCACACGACCACCGAGCAACTCGCTGACCGGCAGGCCCAGGCGTTTGCCCTGGGCGTCGAGCAGCGCGGTTTCGATGCCGGACTTGGCGAAGGTATTGCCCCGGATGCTGCGCTCCAGGCGCAACATCGCCGCGTTCACATTGGCGCTGTCCTGACCAAGCAGCAGCGGCGCGAAGTGTGTGTCGATGTTGGTCTTGATGCTGTCCGGGCTTTCGTTGCCATACGCCAGGCCACCGATGGTGGTGGATTCACCGATGCCTTCGATGCCATCGGCACAGCGTACGCGGATGATCACCAGGGTCTGGTTCTGCATGGTGTGCATGGCCAGCTTGTGCGGGCGGATGGTCGGCAGGTCGACAATGATCGTCTCGATCGACTCAATGGCGGTAGCAAGCATTTCAATACCCGTCAGGTTCTTAAAGTTCTGGAACCGATTCTGGTACGGCTTTTTTCCGGAGGCCAATATAGAATTGGTCTTGCTTGATACCTTTAAGGTATCCACAGACACTTTTCACGGAGGTCCCATGGAACTGCGTCACCTGCGGTATTTCCAGGTGCTGGCTCAAACACTGAATTTCACCCGCGCCGCTGAGCTGCTGCACATTGCCCAGCCGCCCTTGAGCCGACAGATCCAGCAGCTGGAAGACGAGTTGGGGGTATTGCTGCTCGAGCGGGGGCGCCCCCTGAAGCTGACCGACGCCGGGCGGTTTTTCCACGAACACTCGACGGCGCTGCTCGAACAACTGGGCAAGGTCTGCGATAACACGCGGCGGATCGGCCTGGGCGAAAAAACCTGGCTGGGCATCGGGTTCGCCCCCTCTACCCTTTATGGCTTGCTGCCCGAACTGATCCGCCGCCTGCGCAGCGGGGAGCCGTTGGAGCTGGAGCTGGGGCTGTCGGAGATGACCACCTTGCAACAGGTGCAGGCCCTGAAGGCCGGGCGCATCGACATCGGTTTCGGCCGCATCCGCATCGACGACCCCGCGATCATCCAGACGGTGCTGAGGCAAGACCGCCTGGTGGCTGCCCTGCCCGCCGGGCACCGTCTACTGGCCGGTCCCATCAGCCTGCGGGACCTGGCCAAAGAACCTTTCGTGCTCTACCCCGGAAACCCGCGCCCCAGCTACGCCGATCATGTCATTGCCCTCTTCGAATCCCAGGGCGTGAGCATTCACGTCGCGCAATGGACCAACGAACTGCAAACCGCCATCGGCCTGGTGGGCGCGGGCATTGGCGTGACCCTGGTGCCGGCCTCGGTGCAATTGCTGCACCGCGACGACATCGGCTTCACCCCGCTGCTGGAAGACAACGCGACCTCACCGATCATCCTCAGTCGGCGCGTGGGCGATGTGTCGCCGGGGCTGAATCATTGCCTGCGGATGATCGAGCAATTACAGCCGCACAGCCTCCCTCAATGACTGTCACCATCCCAGATCCAGTTCCAGATCCCCGGCAATTTGACGGCCTGTGAGCTATCGCCAACCGTGCGTGCCATGGCCGCACGCAGCAACTGCGCCTGGTCGTCGTAAAACGGTTTACCGTCGACTTTCACACCGCTCGCCTGGGCGCTGTCCAGGAGGATTTGCAGGTATTCGCGGGCATGTCGGGCGCTGTAGCGGTTGAGATCGTGGAAGGTCACCACCACGGGAATCACCCCCTCGACGGTCGGCAGTTCGCCCAGGGCGATGCGCTCACGCAGTTCGGACATCGAACGCAGAAAATGCGCGCGCCGCCGCGGGCTGGCATTGAACCCCCAGACTTTGCCGTCGTTGGCGCTCAAGTCGGTGAGCAACACGTGCATGCCGTGTCGTTGATAGGCGGCGAACACACGTTTGTCGTAGTTCCAGAACGGGGGGCGCACGAGGGTCGGTGCCGTACCGGTGATGGCGGCGATGTCGGCACTGCCCTTGCTCAACGACTGCTCCAGTTCCTCCGGGCTCAGGGAACGGTGGTTGGTGTGCCAGTGAGTTGCGGTGTGGAAACCAAGGATCTGCCCTTCGGCGTGCTCACGGCGCATGACCTCACGTCCGATATCGCTATCGCCGGCCCGCGGCGCACCGGTCTGAACAAAAAAAACCGCCTTGAGGTTCGGTTGCACCGGATTGCTGGCCAGGCTGTCGAGCACGGTCATGGTCGGGTTCCAGAAGCTCGAAGCGCTGGGACCATCGTCGAACGTCAGCAGGAAACGAATCGGGGCCTGCTGGCGCAGGCGTTGTTCGGTCTGCGGCGTCAACTCGATGGGCGCGGCGATGCACCCTGCCAGGCCTGCGGCAATGGCGAGTGCGCCGAATAGGTTCAACAGTTGTTTCATGAAGAGCGTCCAGACCGTGGGGCCGCACGGGTGTGCGGGCCGCGGGTTGGATCAGGGTACACGGGCTTTGGTTCCGGTGCCGCGGGCATTGGTTACCGGGTGAGTGCCTGCTCGAACGAAGCATCGATGATCGGCGCCGTCGCCAGCGCTGCAGGCAGTGCCTTGACGCTGAACAGGAAGTCCGCCGTGCTTTGCAGGTCCTTGGCGGCCTGGGCGTCAACCGGGCCGATGGTCATGTGCGCCTGGCGCAACCAGTGACGCGAGACGTTCTGATCGAGATTGGCTTTTTTCGCCCACAGGTCGGCGTATTCGTCGGTGTGACTGTCGACCCACGCCCGGGCCTTTTTCACGCGCACCAGGAAGTCGGCGATGGCTTCACGCTTGCTGTCGATGGACGGCGTCGATGCAGCGATGGCGCTCAGCCCGGGCATGAGGTTTTTTGCGGTGATAATCGGTCGGGCACCGGAGAACAGAATCTGCTGGGAGATGTAGGGCTCCCACACCGGGAAGGCGTCGATACTGCCCTGCGGCAACGCGGCGGCGGCATCGATTGGCATCAATTTGATGAAGTCGACGTAGTCTTCCGGCAGGTTGGCCTGCTGCAATGCTCGCAAGGTCAGTTGCTGGCTCCAGGCGCCGGGCCAGTAGGCGACTTTCTTGCCCTTGAGATCGGCAATGGTCTTGACCGGTGAATCCTTGGGCACCAGCAACGCGATGGTGTCCGGGTTCTGCCGGGATACGCCGATGAGTTTCACCGGTGCCTGCTTGGCGGCGAGAAACAGGAAACCCGAATCACCGAGAAACCCCACGTCCAGCGCGCCCGTGTTCAACGCTTCGGCCAGCGGCGCGGCTGCCTGGAAGTGTTTCCAGTCGACGGTGTAAGGCGCGCCTTCGAGCACCCCCGATGCCTCAACCGAAGCACGCACGTTGTAGTAGTTCTGATCGCCGATGTGCAGGACGACAGAATCGGCGGCGTGGGCCACAGGCGTAGCAAACAATGCGCTGGTCAACAGACCGCGAACAAAGCGAGACAGGTTCATCGAAGCGTTCCTTGGGAGTGAATGGCATAGACCATAACGCTCTCAATAACAGCTTTTTAAATTCTATTTATGCATAAGCTCATGACCGCCCATCGTCACTGTTTACCCAGCAACAGTGGGTCGACAGAGTGTTTTCCCATCAACAGCGCCCAGACCAGGATACGGGTGCAAGCCCCTTCAAAACCGGCCCATCGCGGATATGGCATAGAGCCTGCAATATTCCATTCTGATAGGAACACTTCATAAAAAACATGCTTTCAGAAATAAGAAAGCTCAACGCCTTGCCGGAGCCAACCCGATGAATTCCACCGCCCGTTTTCCGTTTGTCAGATCCTTGCTGGGCGCCTGCGTCCTGCTTCTCGGCCTGCAACCCGTGGCACAGGCGGCGCAGCCACAGGCCTGCCGAAGTGCACCTGGATTACGCCTATTACTCGCCGGTCAGCCTGGCGCTCAAACACCAGGGTTTTCTGGAAAAAGCCCTGCCCCAGACCAAGGTCACCTGGGTGTTGAGCCAGGGCAGCAACCGCTCGCTGGAATACCTCAACAGCGGTGGCGTCGACTTCGCTTCCTCCGCCAGCCTGGCCGCCGTGCTCAGCCGCGCCAATGGCAGCCCGATCAAATCGGTGTACGTCTACAGCCGCGCCGAATGGACGGCCCTGGTCGTACGCAAGGACTCACCCTACAAGACCGTCGCCGACCTCAAAGGCAAGAAAATCGCCGCCACCAAGGGCACCGACCCCTACTTGTTCACCCTGCGCAGCCTGCAGCAGGCTGGCCTGAGCAAGAACGATGTGGAACTGGTGCACCTGCAGCATCCGGATGGCCGCACCGCGCTGGAAAAAGGTGACGTCGACGCTTGGGCCGGCCTCGATCCGCATATGGCCGCCAGCGAAGTCCAGGCCGGTTCCCGCCTGCTGTATCGCAACACCGACTTCAATAGCTACGGCGTCATCAGCGTCACTGAGCGTTATGCGAAAGAACACCCGCAAACCATCCAGACCGTCCTCAAGGCGTACGAACAGGCCCGTGAATGGGCGGTGAAAAACCCTGATGAACTGGCGAAGCTGCTCGCCAGCGAATCCGGCCTGCCGCTGGACGTTGCCAAGCTGCAACTGTCGCGCACGGATCTTGGCAGCCCGCAATTGACCGCCAGGGACGTCATCGCATCAAAGGCTGCCGCCCCGATCCTGGTGTCCGAGGAACTGGTGCGTCGCGGGGTAAATGTCGACCAGGTCATCGACCAACTGATCGACACTGGCTTTAAGGACACCGTGGCTCGTCAGTAAACGACCGCCTACGGGAGAGCCCGAATCCGCGCCCGTCGCGGATTCGTCGTCACTGGAGAACCCCATGACCAGCAAAAGCAAAACCCTGCCCCTCGAACGACCGGCAACCCGGCGTGCGCCGTTGGCCTTGAGCAATGCCTGGCGCTTGCGTCTCAAGGGCTTAGCCGTGCCTGTCCTGATTCTTCTGCTGCTGGAATTCGTCGTACGGATCGGCTGGCTGCCGTCCTACCAGATGCCCGCTCCCAGCGAGATCGCCCTGACCCTCGGCGACCTCGCCGAAGGCCCTTTGTGGAAGCACATCAGCGCCAGCCTGCTGCGCGTGTTGCTCGGTTTCGCCATCGGCGCCAGCCTGGCCCTGGTCTTTGCCGCCTGGGTCGGTTTGAGCCGTGAAGCCGAAGCCTGGCTGGAGCCAACCTTCGCCGGCCTGCGCTCGATTCCGAGCCTGGCCTGGGTACCGCTGTTGCTGCTGTGGCTGGGCATCGACGAGACCTCGAAAATCGTCCTGATCGCCATCGGCGCCTTTTTCCCGGTGTACCTCAACGGCGTCGCGGCAATCCGCAACATCGATCGCAAACTGGTGGAAGTCGGGCAAATGTACGGTTTCAGCCACCTGCGCCTGGTGCGGCGCATTCTGTTGCCCGCCGCCCTGCCCGGCCTGTTCACCGGACTGCGCAGCGGCCTGAGCCTGGCGTGGATGTTCCTGGTGGCCGCGGAATTGATCGCCGCGACCCGCGGCCTGGGTTACCTGCTCAGTGACGGTCGCGAAACCTCACGCCCGGACATCGTGCTGGCGGCCATCATCGTCCTGGCGCTGCTGGGCAAACTCAGCGACGGCCTGCTCGCCGGGCTTGAGAAGCGCTTGCTCACCTGGCGCGACACTTTCAACGGCCAACGTGCAGAGGATTGAGCCATGACCGACCACTTGTTGGACATCCGCGTGGAGCGAAAGACCTTCGCCTCCACCACGGTGCTGCAAAACATCCACCTGCAACTGCAACCCCGGGAAACCGTCAGCCTGCTGGGGCCCAGCGGGTGCGGCAAAAGCACCTTGCTGCGAATCGTCGCCGGGCTGGAACAGGACTTCCACGGTGAACTGCGCAGCAACGCAGGCGAAGTCGCGTTCGTGTTCCAGGAACCCCGCCTGATGCCTTGGCTGACCGTGGCGCAGAACATCGGCTTCAGTGCCGATGGCAACTTCGACAAGGCCTGGGTCGGCCAACTGATCGACGAGGTGGGTTTGAGCGGTTTCGCCGAGGCGTTGCCCAAGGCGCTGTCGGGCGGCATGGCGCAACGGGTTGCCATCGCCCGCGGCCTGTATTCGCGACCCGACGTGCTGCTGCTCGATGAGCCGTTCAGCGCCGTGGATGCCTTCACCCGGATGAAATTGCAGGATCTGTTACTGCAACTGGCCGAACGTCACGCCATTGCACTGCTGCTGGTGACCCACGACGTCGATGAAGCGCTGTACCTCAGCGACCGGGTATTGGTCATGGACAACCGCCCCAGCCGCATTCGCCAGGAGGTGGAAGTGCCCCTGACACATCCCCGTGATCGTCGCGACCCGTTGCTGGCGCAACTCAAGGCCTTGTCGTTGACTGAGTTGCAGCGGGCGCACGTGATTTAACCCGTCCGGGCGAGCGGTCAACCTGTCAATTTCGCCGCTGAGAAAGTGATATCCAACAGCTGTTTTCAGAAGAGTGTTTCATTGAAGAAACACTCGCAGAGCAACACCGCGCAAACGTTTAACCGCTTGTCAGACAATCCTTCGATCGTAGATACATTCCCAGCAACTACCGATAGCATGCGCGACCATTTCCACTGACAGTCGTCAGATGACCGTAGAGTCAACTAATAAGGAAATCCCTTCTCCATCAAGCCTTGCAGAGAACTGAATGAGCGACGATTTTTCAATGGATCAGGTCGTCGGTCTGGAGTGCGTTTATCGTTCCCAGACCGAACACTACCGACTTGACTGTTTTATCGAACAATACATAAACACCCGAAACCTGCACGCCGTTGCAGAAATCGACAAAACCCTGCGTTTAACGCTCAAACGCTACCCGGGTGGGCACCGGGTGAGGGTCAACGAGTTGAATGCCTGGATCGACAGGATGCTGGGGTATCGGGCGGCGCATCCGGACGTGGTGCAGCTGGACGACGCGTGATATCTGCTCGGGCTCCCTGTGGGAGCGGGCTAGCCCGCTCTCACAGGAGAGAGCTACTCATCACGGTTTCAGAGGCCGCTCTTCATCACGCTCCGACAGCTGACTACGATCTTCATGTTTCCATGTCACGTTCTTTTTGCGCTCACGCGCAAGCTCTTCCTCGGACGGCTCATCCTCGTCTTCCAGGTCCGGATTTTTGCGTTCAGTTGCCATGTTCACCTCCCTCCCCAGTGATCGGTCATCAAACTTAAGCGTAGATCAGTTTCGATTGCCCTGATTCAGAGCAACCAACGCAGCAAAAAGAAAAACCCCATGCTCAACAGCATGCTCAGCAAGGTGTTGCGCGTGTAGAGCACCAGCCCCACCGCCACCACCGAGCTGAGCAGGTAGGGATTGTCCCAATGCAGGTTCAGTTGTTTGTCGGGCATGAACACGATCGGCCCGCAGATCGCCGTGAGCATGCCGGGCACGGCAAAGCCGAGAAACTGGCGGGCATTGCTGCTCAGACGCAGCGGCAGGCGAGGCTCGAGGAATACGTAGCGGTTGAGGAACACCAGGATTCCCATCCCGAAAATCACGGCCCAGACCATCATGTGCGTGCCCCCTGGAGTTTGTTGCAGACAAAACCCGCCGTCATCCCCGCCAGCCCGGACAGCACCAGCGCCGAACCGCATTGCCAATAGCTGAACAGCACCGAGCAGAACAGCGACACCGCCACGCAAACCACCGTCGGCACGTTGCGCACCACCGGGGTAATCAACGCAATGAAGGTGGCGGCGATGGAGAAGTCCAGCCCCAGGTGTTCCAGCCCTGGAATGCTGCTGCCCAGCACAATGCCGGCCAGCGTGAAGAGGTTCCAGGCGATATAGAACGTCAGGCCCACGCCCAGCGCGTACCAGCGGTCGAACTGTTGTTTGTCGTGTTGGCTGGTCAAGGCAAACAACTCGTCGGTGAGCAAAAAACCCAACCCCACGCGCCAGCGCCCCGGCAGCGGGGCAATGACCGAACGCAGGCTCATGCCGTAGAGCAAATGCTGGGAAGTCAGCAACAGCGTGGTCAACAAAATGGAAAACACCCCGGCCCCGCCCTTGAGCATGCCGATGGCCACCAGTTGCGCCGCGCCGGCAAACACGATGCTCGACAAGCCCTGGCCTTGCAGAGGGGTGAGATTGGCTTCGATGGCCATGGAGCCAGCCAGCAGCCCCCAGGGTGCGGTGGCCAGGGACAGCGGCATGATCGCCACGGCGCCGCGAAGGAAGGCAGCGCGCGGCAGGTGTGAATTGGACATAACGCTCTACAACCGGGGAAAGACACCAGACTGTGACAGTTGCCGTCGCCAATGGCTTGAACAATCTTGCGCATCTGTTCCGTTCATCGGCTACTGGCTTGATTCACTCGCATAGTGGCAACATGACGCCGCCCTTTCCGTGGAGTTCGTCATGAGTGCAATCGACAGCGACGTCTACAAAACACTGCTTGAGTCGACCAAAGCCATTCCGTGGCGCATCGACTGGAAGACCATGACCTTCAGCTACATCGGCCCGCAGATCGAAACGCTGCTGGGCTGGCAACAGGATAGCTGGGTGTCGGTGGATGACTGGGTCGAGCGCATGCACCCGGACGATCGCACCTATGTGGTGGAATTCTGCGTCTCGCAATCACGCGCCGGCGTCGACCATGAGGCCGATTACCGCGCGCTGACCAGCACCGGCGATTACGTGTGGATTCGCGACGTGGTGCACGTGGTGCGCAAGGACGGCGAAGTGGAGGCGCTGGTGGGCTTCATGTTCGACATCAGCGAGCGCAAGAAAACCGAAGAGCACCTGATCCGCCTGCAAAAACAACTGGAGGAATACTCCTTCCAGGACGGCCTGACCGGCATCGCCAACCGCCGGATGTTCGACACCGTGCTGGAGCGCGAATGGGCCAACGCCCAGCGCACCGGGCTGCCGTTGTCGCTGATCATCCTGGATATCGACTACTTCAAGCAGTACAACGACCATTACGGGCACATCAAGGGCGACGAATGCCTTCGCCAGGTGGCCAAGACCCTGTCTCAAGCCGCCAACCGACCCCGGGACTTCATCGCGCGCATCGGCGGCGAAGAGTTCATCTGGCTGCTGCCGGAAACCGATGCCGAATCCGCGAAACGGGTGGCCAACAAATGCCTGCACCTGATTCGCCAGCAACAGATTGCCCATGAGCATTCGGCGGTGTCGTCACTGCTGAGCCTGAGCCTGGGTGTGGGCACCACTTCAGCGCCGTTGCAGGCCACCGCGCTGTCCTTCGTCGAGCAGGTCGACAAATTGCTGTACAAGGCCAAGCATCAGGGGAGGATGCGCGCCGAGTTCGCTGATTTCGATACGGCGAAAACCAGCGGGTAGCCAACGTGCTAGTTGGCAATCACACTCATGTTGCGTCCGCTCGCCTTGGCCACGTAAAGCGCTTTGTCTGCGGCATCGATCAAGTCGTCCGGCTGGTCCCCGGAGGCGGGATCGAAGGCCGCCACCCCGAGGCTGATCGTCACCACGCCTTCGGGCGCGTCGTTGTGAGGGATGCCAGCCTGCAACACCGCCTGACGAATTTTCTCCCCCAGCAGAAACGCTCCGACATAGTCGGTCCCGGGCAGGATCACCGCGAACTCTTCCCCGCCGTAACGCGCAGCCAAATCCCATGAAACCTGGGTGTGCCGGGTGATGATCGTACTGATGCTGCGCAGGCACTCGTCCCCGGCGACGTGACCGTACAGCTCGTTGAACGCTTTGAAATGATCGACATCGATCATCAACACTGCAAAGCCGGATTCAGTACGCCGGGCACGGCCCAGTTCCGAGTGGATGAACAAATCGAACTGACGCCGGTTGGACAGCCCCGTCAGTGCATCCTCCATGGCCAGCACCTTGAGGCCACGGTTGACCTCCAGCAGTTTGTCGCGTGCATCCAGCAAGTCACTCTGCACGCGATTCTGGCGCTTCATCAGGCCGATCAGTCGATAGCCCAAAACGCCCAGAAAACCCAGGCACAGGGCGACGATACCCGCACTGAGCAAGGACGCCTCGCGCCACGCTGCCAGGACCTCCGCCTTGTCGACTGCGGTAAATACCACCAGTGGATAGCCGGGCACCCGACGAAACCCCACCACCCTCTCAACGCCATCGACCATCGACTGGACCATGGCGGTGCCCGCATCGCCAGTGGGCAGCAACTGCTTGAACAGCGGTCCGTTGGCAATGCTGGTGCCGACGTCAGACTCCTTGAATGGCCGACGCACGACAATGTTGGCATCGGCGGCAATCAGGTTGATCACCCCATTGCGCCCCATGTCGATGCTCTCGTACAGCGACAGGAAGTGATTCAGATAAATGGTGGCCAGGGCCACGCCGGCGAAACTGCCATCGGCGTGATTGATGCGCCGCGAGACAGTCATGATCCAGTCGCCGCTGGAGCGGCTTTTGATCGATGGTCCTATATGCGGCCCGCGGTCGGGGTGATCGCGATGGAAAATGAAGTATTCACGGTCGGCGTTGTTGGCATCCGGCATCACGGCGCCATTGGAGTTGGCGACCCATCCACCGTTTTCGTCATAGACGAAAAGCCCGTGCAACTGCGGCAGTTCGCTGCGCTGGGCGCTGAGCAGGCGCTGCAGGTGTGCCAATTGCGACGGTTCCAGGCGCTCGTATTCCAGGCGTTCCACCAAGGTGAACAGCAACGTGTCGGCCTGTTTGATCGTGGCCTGCGCCTGGGAGGCCAGGGTCTGCGACAGGTTGGACATTGCCACTTCCTTGTCGCGCAGGTGGTACTGGCGCGAGTTCCAGGCCTCCCAGATCGCGATGGCGCTCATGGACAGGCAAACCGCCACCAGCAGGATCACCACGGACCGCACCTTGAGCCTGACCACGGCGGGCGAAGCGGTCGGTGAACTATCGTCGGCGTAGTCTTCAGTTCCTTGTTCGACGGACGGCTGTCCCATGAGGCTCCCTTTCATCTCGATAAATGGCAATTGATCCTGTTATTGCCAAAAACGCTTACGCTGCGTTGTGTTTTACGGCCTCGAGCCACGCTGGGTTCAGTTGTGTCTGCTGAGTTTCGAGGCCCAGTGCTTCCATTCGTTCCTTGTGCCGGTCCATTTCGCGAATCAGTTGGCTGTGATCACTGGAGTTGCCGTCAAGCTGATGCATCTGGTTCAACCCCAGATGATAGAAGCGCAGCAGCTTCATCGCGCTCGGATCGTCCTTGGCCACCGCCGCCGTCACATGATGCATGACGTTGGTGACACTCATCAGGCTGCGCTTGAGCTGCCAGCCATAGACGGCGGGTGCCATCCAGGCCTGGCTCCAGAATGTGCCGCGCATCAGCGCCGCCATCAACAGCACCGCGACGAATACCCCGCCGACATTGAAACGAAAATTGTCGCCGCCAGGTGTGCCGAAGATCGTCACCGCCGCCGTCGACAGCACCATCGCCAGGGCAATGAAAATCAGGGCGATGAAAATCGTGCTGCGGCGCGTGTGGCGGCGATAGGTTTCAGGGTCTTGCGGCTGGATCTGGAACATCAGGACGGGTTTCCTCGAGGCCATGGGCAAAAAAGTCTGCGGGGCATTATCGCCTCTGCGACGGATTTAGCTATGCTGGGGCTCCTTTTCATCTTTTCATCGTCCAAGGTCAACGTGGCGATACAACGCAGTTCGTGCCATCTTCTTTTGTGAGTACAGACTATTCGGATGTCAGGCGTCGCCGATGCGTGACATCGTTTTAAGGATCTTTGCATGGCCCAACGACAAGTAATCAATGCCTCGGTCAGCCCGAAAGGCAGCCTTGAAACCCTTTCCCAGCGTGAAGTGCATCAACTGAGCGAAGCCGGTTCCGGCAGCACCTACGCCCTCTTCCGCCAATGCGCCCTGGCCATCCTCAATACCGGCGCCCACGTCGATAACGCCAAGACCATCCTCGAAGCCTACAAGGACTTCGAAATCCGCATTCACCAGCAGGATCGCGGCGTGCGTCTGGAGCTGCTGAATGCCCCGGCCGATGCCTTCGTTGATGGCGAAATGATCGCCAGCACCCGGGAAATGCTGTTCAGCGCCCTGCGTGACATCGTCTACACCGAAAACGAGCTGGATGCCCAGCGCATCGACCTCAGCACGTCCCAGGGCATCAGCGACTACGTGTTCCATCTGTTGCGCAACGCCCGCACCCTGCGTCCCGGCGTCGAGCCGAAAATCGTGGTGTGCTGGGGTGGTCACTCGATCAACACCGAAGAGTACAAATACACCAAGAAGGTCGGCCACGAACTGGGCCTGCGCAGCCTCGACATCTGTACCGGCTGCGGCCCGGGCGTGATGAAAGGCCCGATGAAAGGCGCGACCATCGCCCACGCCAAGCAGCGCATCCACGGCGGTCGCTACCTTGGCCTGACCGAACCTGGGATCATCGCCGCCGAGGCACCGAACCCGATCGTCAACGAGCTGGTGATCCTGCCGGACATCGAAAAGCGCCTCGAAGCCTTTGTGCGTGTCGGCCACGGCATCATCATCTTCCCGGGTGGCGCAGGCACCGCCGAAGAGTTCCTGTACCTGCTGGGCATCCTGATGCACCCGGACAACGAAGGCCTGCCCTTCCCGGTCATCCTCACCGGGCCCAAGCATGCTGCGCCATACCTGGAGCAACTGGACGCGTTCGTCGGTGCGACCTTGGGCGAGGAAGCTAAAAAACACTACGAGATCATTATCGACGACCCGGCCGAAGTGGCGCGGCAGATGACGGCTGGGCTCAAGGCGGTGAAGCAGTTCCGTCGCGAGCGCAATGATGCGTTTCACTTCAACTGGTTGTTGAAGATCGACGAGGGCTTCCAGCGCCCGTTCGATCCGACCCATGAAAACATGGCCAACCTCAATCTCAGCCTCAGCCTGCCACCCCATGAACTGGCCGCCAACCTGCGCCGCGCGTTCTCCGGCATCGTCGCCGGCAACGTCAAGGACAACGGCATCCGCCTGATCGAGGAACACGGGCCGTACCAGATCCGTGGCGACGCGGCGATCATGCAACCGCTGGATCAACTGCTCAAGGCATTCGTGGCCCAACACCGGATGAAGTTGCCGGGCGGCGCGGCGTATGTGCCGTGTTATCGGGTGGTGGCTTGATCAACAACAGGCGTACGCACTCGCTGTAGGAGCGAGCATGCTCGCGATGGTCGTCAACGATAACGCTGGAATACTGATACCCAGCGGTGTAAATCAGTCCATCGCGAGCATGCTCGCTCCTACAGGCTTGCGAACAACGAACAACCAGGGATCGCTTGATGGACCACATAAACCACATCCTGATCGTCGACGATGATCGCGAAATCCGCGAGCTGGTCGGTAATTACCTGAAGAAGAACGGCCTGCGCACCACAGTGGTGGCCGATGGACGGCAGATGCGCAGTTTCCTGGAAGCCAATCAGGTCGACCTGATCGTGCTCGACATCATGCTGCCGGGCGACGATGGCCTGGTGCTGTGCCGAGAACTACGCTCGGGCAAGCACAAGGCGACGCCGATTCTGATGCTCACCGCCCGCAACGATGAAACCGACCGGATCCTCGGCCTGGAAATGGGCGCCGACGACTACCTGACCAAACCCTTCGCCGCCCGTGAACTGCTGGCGCGGATCAACGCGGTGCTACGCCGTACCCGCATGCTGCCGCCCAATCTGCTGATCACCGAAAGCGGCCGACTACTGGGTTTCGGCCGCTGGCGCCTGGACACCACCGCCCGCCACCTGCTGGACGAAGACGACACCATGGTCGCCTTGAGCGGCGCCGAGTATCGCCTGCTGCGCGTATTCCTCGACCACCCGCAACGGGTGCTCAGTCGCGACCAGTTGCTCAACCTCACCCAGGGCCGCGACGCCGACCTGTTCGACCGCTCCATCGACCTGCTGGTCAGCCGCCTGCGCCAGCGCCTGGTGGACGACTCGCGCGAATCGACCTACATCAAGACGGTGCGTAATGAGGGTTATGTGTTTTCGTATCCGGTGGAGATGTTGAACGAGTGATGAACGCGCTATCCATCGAGCCCTGTAGGAGCGAATTTATTCGCGATGGACGTTAACGATGACGCGGGAAAACTGATACCCAGTGGTGTTCTTCCGTCCATCGCGAGCAAGCTCGCTCCTACAGGGGGAGTGGCGAGCAGGAAATCTGCATCAATGCCCTCGATAAAGACTATGCCCTGGCATGCTTTTTCATTTTGAAACCTGCGCCATAAAGTGGACCCATCTTCTCCCCACTCTTCTGGAGCAACATCATGAAAAACATCATCGCACTCGGTCTTGCACTTTCGGTTTTCGGCGCCACTTCGGCCATGGCCGCACCCCACAAGAAACAAATGATTGCAGCGGCTGAAGTCAGCCAACCCGCCACGCTGAATGTGAACACCGTGAAGGTCGATTCGAAAGACACCCAGGCCACCAAGCTCTACGTCGCGGAAAACCGCCCTGAGTTCGGTTCGAAGTATCAGCGCTACTGAGTCACCGCTTTGTTTAACCTGAACCCCGGGGAGATCCGTCTCCTGCGGGGTTTGTTTATTTCAGGCTGCCGCATCCCGCCCCTGCCTGGGGCACCAGGCTGACGTCGACGCGCCGATTGGTCGCACGCCCGGCAGCGCTGTCATTGCTGGCCAGCGGTTGCTTGTCGGCCAGGCCCTGCACGACGAAGCAACTATCGGGAATGTCGCCCATGCGCTGCAACCAGCCACGTACGGCCCACGCGCGGGCATGGGACAGTAGGAGTTTGTGTTCAGCGCTCCCGCGATTGTCCGAATGCCCGTCGATCACGATCAACCACCCCGACCGCGCCTTGATGTCGTTCAAGGCATGGATCAGGACTTTATTGCCGTCAGGCTTGAGTTCGGCACTGCCGGCCTCGAACAGTGCCAGGCTTTCCAGGCGCTCCGCCTGGGGCAACGGCTGGGGCTTGCGCAAAACGCTGGCAAGGCGCTGACCCGACTCGCTGCTTGCTCCCCACCAGCCGATCCCACCCACGACGAGCACGACCACCGCGACGCCCAGCCACAAGGCTTTGCGCGGTTTTTTGGCCGGGTTGGCCTCGGGCTGCTTGTTGAATGGCAAAAACATCACGGGCATCAGCCTGGGGGGCATGGGCTCACGGCGCTGAACGGTGGGCCATTGCACATCCGACGAACGCACTCGCTGCCTCAGTTGCTCGATCTGCTGACGCAATCGCTGCAAGGCACTGGAATCCGAGGGGCCCTGTTCTTGCAACTGCCATTGCAACCGTAGCAACTGGTCATCCAACTGTCCGAGGGCGGGTAACAGGCGGACGTTCACCGGCTGAGCGCGCAGGCACAACTGCACTTGGCTGAACAGCCAGCCCAGGACCTCCTGCCGCGCCGATGGCTGCGCTGGCCACAGGCCTACGCCGGCACGGCTCACTCCCTCCAGCAGCACCAAACCTTGTGCAATACCTTCCAGGCCATAACGGTGGCCACGGGCCAGGGTCAATGCCGCCACCGATTGCAGGTCTGCACCGTTCAAGCGAAACAACGTCAGGCACAACTGCTCTACGCCGGCCCAATCCATGTCGGGACAGGCCGCGTGGTTCAATTTCGCCAACTCATCACACAGCGCCGCAAATTCGACGAACCGCCGTGGATCGCCGCCCACTCTGACGTCCATTTCAAACAGTACCGTCATCCGGTTTTCCCTTCGTTGCGTTGAGTCTTCATTTCAGCCACTGCTGCCGTTTCAGGTGCCTGACCACTGCCTTGCCGTCAGCCGTCAGGCTCGCGCCAAAGCTCAGCCACTGCCCGCCAGCCACTTGAGCGGCCAGGGTGAACTCCAGATGCCCCGGCTGGACCTGAGGCGACAGTTCGACGTCGAGCGCCACCAGGCGGGGCTCGAACTTGAGCAGCGTTTGTTTCATCCCCCGCATCAGGCCGTGAGTCGATGCGGGCAACCCCTGGAGAATCACACTCATGTCCGCAAGGCCGTAATCGGGCAAGTGCGCCAGGGAACCGACGCGGCTATTGAGGATGCGCTGCAGGTTATCGAGTACCGACATCGTATGCTGATCGGCCTCGTTGATCCGATACAGGTCCAGCTCGCCGCTGAAATTTTGCAAAAGCGTTTCGTACAACGATGGAGACAAATCGTTCATGGACTACTCCCTGGCCAGTGCTCGCAAGGTCAAGCGGTTATCACCCAGTTCGACGACTTGTGCGCGGTCCGGGTCCAGTTCATCGCGGGTGAGCATCAGGCGCCAGGTATTGAGGGCGATGTCCGGTTCGCGCACCAGCGCCACCACTGAAACGAACCGGGCTTGCGGATCCATCGGCACGCTCAGTTGCGCGCCCTCCCCCGGCTTGATCACCAGCGCACGGGTATCGAGCAGATCGCTGCGCAACAGATTGTCGTCATCACCCAGCAGGCTTTCATAACTAGCCCTTTCCACGGCCTTGCTGTCACGCAACTGGTACACCCGCACCAGCGTCGGCACAGCCAGGTCGTTCATGTCCTGCGTGTCATTGTTCATGGCGGTCCTGGCACTGATGTCCAGGTGCAGGGTTTTCACCTGTTTGTAGAAAATTGAACGCGCCGCGGCGGTGGTGGCGTCGCTGGCCGATTGTGTCAGCCCACAACCCGCCAGCAGTGCTGTGACCACGGTGAGCATCAGGGTTTCAGTGACGGTACGTGACATGGTGAACGTCCTTGTGGTCGGGGTTGTTGTACAGGCCCTGATAGCGGCCCAGGTTGATGGTCACGCTGCTAGGCAGCGCGGCTGGCTGACGGCCAGTGCTCAATCCGAGCAAGCCGGTCATGCCCAGCAAGACGGGAGGCCCACCGAGTATCGGCAATGGCAGGCTGCTCACGGGTAAGGTCAGTTGCAGGCAGCCGCGTGTGACGCACAGGCGATTCATCCGGTGTGTCTGCTTGAGCCGTCAGGCCAGGGGCCTTACCCAGAGCTGGCTGCTGTGGGTCGTGCAGTGCGGTGGACAGGCTCACGCCCAGCACCTGCAAGGAACGTCGCCCCCGGCGAATCTTGCGGATCAGGTCGATTTCCCGCGCCTCATCCCAGCCATCGGCAGCACTGTGCTGGCCGGCGTAAAGCACCACTCGCCCAAACCCCAGAATCGCCCAGCCGAGCAGCGGCACACCCAGAGCCACTCTCCAGAACACCAGCGGCTGCTCGCGCAAGGCCTGCGTGGCGAACAGCACCGTCGCCCCCATTCCCACAGCCAAAAACAGCCCCAGCACACCCAGCCAGAGCAGCATGCGCGGGCGCTCAGGCCGGCGTGCAGGTGCACGGACACGGTCCAGTCCGACCGGCATGGCTAGTTCGCTCCTGCTTTCGGCATGGAGGAAATCAACACGCACCCGCAGGCGCAGCGATGCCCCTCGAAGGCAACCGGAACACCATTGTCACAATACGATGAGAGTCCTTCCTCGATCACCGTCTCGCCATGGCCGGGAACCGGACACCGCACGGGATCGCCCTTGCGAGCGACGCCAATATCGTTGAAGCGCATGACCTCGGACCCCGAGAGCACGGTGCCGCCACTGGTGTTCTTGTCGCCGATACGAATGATGCCTTTCATGTCTTTCTTCCCTGTTTTATTGATCGGTTTGACTCACGACTGGGGTGTTTCCTGGTTCAACACTTCGTGCTGTAAAAAAGCGTCGCCATGCCAGACAAAACTGGAAGACTGTAACGGCCGTCCAACAGCATCGACATTGCTGAACCACTCAATGGAAAACCCATACGGGCCCCATTGCACCGAAGAAAAATCGGTATCTTGCGCACTCGCTCCGGAGTTTTGACTGGCCAATGAAATCGAGCGCAGGCAACTGCTCACCAACACTTTTTGTTCTTTGATCAGCGCTGGGCCATCCACTCGATAGACGGATAACCAGACTTCATTTCCAGAGCCACAGAAGCCTTCGGGGTTTTCTGAGTTGGAGGGATAGACACGCAAGACGGACATAAACTCGATCGCCTCAACCCTGTGTTTGTTCACGTCATAAAAGACGCCCGTCGAAGTTGCGGGTAACTTAAACTCATGGGTCGTTTCGTCCGCCATTTGCAACTGAACTGTTGCACCCTTTTTTTCGACCCAGACTGTTTCGGTGGCCGCATAAACGCAACTGACATTGCCGAACACCATCAGAAAAACCGTCGACACCTTAATAAAATTACTGACCCAGCACGTGATCTGCACAACAAATCCCCGAATAAACCCAGGGATGTTCATCCGATTGTCCTTTGGTCCCTTTCGAATACTTATCCTTGTCACGTTCATGTAATTGCGCTTTTGTTTTATCCGTATTGTTCTCGCTGTTCAGCGACCAACCGATATTGCCGGTACTGGAATCACACAAGAGGTTATTTTTCCTGACCCAGGCCGAACCAGCACTGTCCCACTCATGGTAGGAGCCCCCATTCCAGCGGCTGAATACCTCATGTTGCAGTTGCGCGTTGGTGTAGGTCCTGCCTTCCTAGCCTAGATATTTTCGGGCAATGCGAACTTTATCCTTGTAGGTGGCAGCCCCGGCAACAATATTGGCCTTCCAACTCCAGACCTGTTCAAAGGACGGTGGCGGATTGGTCCCTTGCGTAATGCCATAGCCCTTATCGAAAGCCACGATGGGCTCACCGTCCAATTCGAGGAAGTGCTTGGTATGGGTTTCCTGCTCCAGCAACTTATCGAAGCCACTCATACCTTCCAGGCTGTCGATATAGTTCGCAACGTCCTGCGCACTCGGGTTCTGACCTTTTATAAAGACGGTTCGACTCAACGTTTTTCCATTGCAACTGACCTGCACGCTCAACGTTCCGCCAAAAACCTTCCCATCAAAATTCGCAACCCATCGATTGCTACAACTGACGAACGAACCGCTCTCTTCGAACACTTGTAAATCGGCAGTCTTTCGCGCGCTCTCTCTCAAGCCGCTGACTCTCGCCACCCACTTGATTGACCAGGACCACTTGTATTCGCCAGTAGCCTGGGTTCGAAACTCGAAAATAATTTCGGGTAGTTCCGCCACTTGCGTGATCCTGAACACTGCGTTCTCGGCCGGTGACACCCAGCTTAAAGAAACTTCGGAAGACTGTGCTTTCACTACAGTACTACCTGAACTATTGGTACAGCCTGCGAGGTTGACCTGTTGCATAGTGATGCCTCATCCATTTGAGTTACTGCGAGTCCGTGCCTGCTGGTGTTAATTGCGGGGGGCGTTACCAAGTCCCATAAGGAATCCCGTGCTTATCGATGTATTGCTGGGCCTCGGGTTTCGGCGCCCGATAATATCTGCCGTTCCCGTTGCGATGAGGCCCGAGAGGTTCGATCTCGGCATGAAAGCGACCGACTTCTTTAAAATCCAGGCAAGGCCCTCCTAACCAGACTTTGACGATGCCACCGGGGGCCATGCCCAAGGTGATTATTTTTCGATAATCATCTTTCCATTTTTTGCGCCTAGGCAGAACACTCTCTCTGGCCTGACCATCTCATCGCGCACCCACTGCGGGATCTGGATGCCGATCTTGTAGGTTTGCGGTTCCACCAGTGATCGCCAGCGTAGGAAAAGCTTTATAGGCAAGTCGACATTGTTTATAGGCACCCCCCCCGGTACCTTTGTGCCAGCCTTCGGCTTGACGGGTGTAACTGGCAACTCCACCAGTCACGCGGTGAAACGCAAGACGGCGTTGATCGAGCACGTCCACGCTTTCGACCCAGATTTCCATGAAACGAGGTGCCGCCAAGGCAATGTTCCAATGGTTATAAGGCAACTGGGGTCGAGGAGGCGTTTCGGGCCCGCTGGCGCATGCGCTCAGGCTGAATACCAATCCGATGAGCAACAAAAGGCGCATCATTGCGGATACCCCTTCTGCGGCCGGTTGGGGTAAACGTTGCGCTGGCCGCTTTCTGTCGGTTTGCTGACGAGAAGAGGTCCACTGGGCACCCAATGCGCAGACTGGTGAATGTAGCGACGACGCAGCAAACTTTCCTGGTCGCGATCAAGGCTTACCTCAAGTTCACCCAGCACCTGATCCAGAATGCGGACGGCAATCGGTTCTAACTCCTCAGGCAAGCGGAACAGCTTGTCTTCATCATCAATGACATCAAACGGCACGCCATGACGCACCGCCAACTCACGCATCACCCTCAACGGGATCAACGACAATTCGCTAAGCACCGGACACTCGTTACCAGGTCCCATAAGGAATTCCGTGCTCGTCGATGTATTCCTGGGCTTCGGGTTTCGGTGCCCGATAGTATTTGCCGTTTCCTTTACGATGAGGCCCCAGCGGTTCGATCTCGGCCTGAAAGCGGCCTACTTCCTTGAAGCCGAGGCACGCGCCTCCTACCCAGACCTTGACGATACCGCCGGGGGCCATGCCCAAGGTGATTGCGTCACGGTAGTCATCTATCCACTCCTTGGAGCCTTTGCAAAACACCCTCTCCGGCCTGACCATCTCATCGCGCACCCACTGTGGGATCGAGATCCCAATCTTGTAGGTCTGCGGCTCCACCAAGGATTGCCAACGCAGGAAAAGTTGCTCTGGCAAGTCTATGTTGCTGAGTGGCTTTCCTCCGCTCACACCTTTGTGCCAACCCTCTGCCTTACCGGTGTAGCTTGCTACGCCACCATGTACACGAAAAAACGCCAACCCACGCTGGTCGAGTACATCCACGCTTTCGACCCAAACTTCCATGAAGCGTGGAGCCGCGAGACCCACGTACCAACTGTCGTAAGGCAATTTCGGTCGAGGAGGCACTTTTGGCCCACTGGCACACGCGCTAAGGCTGACCAACAAACTAACGATCAAGACAAGGCGCATCATTGCGGATACCCCTTCTGTGGCCGATTCGGGTAAATATTGCGCTGACCGTTTTCTGTCGGTTTGCTGACCAGAAAGGGTCCACTGGGCACCCAATGCGCAGACTGGTGGATGTAGCGACTACGCAGCAAATTCTCCTGGTCGCGATCAAGGTTGACCTCAAGTTCACCTAGTGTTTGATCGAGAATGCGCTCGGCGATCGGTTTCAACTCCTTGGGAAGTTGGAACCGCTCGTCTTCATCAGCAATGACGTCAAACGGTACACCATGCCGTACCGCCAAATCGCGCATCACCCGCAACGGGATCAACGACAACTCGCCGCGCACCGGGCGGTCGAGTTCGATGGTCAGGAAATAGTCTTCGCTCGTGGGCTCCTGTGGCCCACGAGGAGCCGGGACAATCGGCCAGGCTTTGATGTTGAGCTCGCCGTCCACAGCCACCATGGTTCCTTCCAACTGAACCTTCTTGAATCGCGCCTCTGCCCACGCCGGTTGTGCCTCCACCGGGCGATTTGCCGGTACGGTGAAACGTCGTGGTTTGGTTAGCCACAACCGTTCGCGGGCCTTGGGCAGATAGCCGCCGCCGATACGCGGCAGCGTGTCCAGATGCGCCAGCAAGCCGCGCCATAACGCATCCATGTCCCACTCCTGACGACGGGCAATCACCGTCAGGTCGCCCTCGCCCTGCTCCAGCAGTTTGAGCAGCCAGTGTTCGACAGTGATCTGCCCGTGGGCACGGCTCTGGCAAAGGCTGGCCGCTGCGCTCAAGGCTTGGGCGCAATACGGGTTTAGCCGGCGAAGCAGGCGTGTGGAGGCGTGTTCCATGGTTTACGTCCTTGTGCTGGCGGGCCAGCGAAAATTCGGGGAAAACAGTGCCGCCGGCAGGCGCAGCGGCGCCTGCCGGAAGGCCTTGATCAGCCAGTCTGGCGCTCGGTCCAGGCGTCGGAATGGGAAATGTTGCCGTCCTTGTAAGTCCAGGTGATGCGCTCATATCGCAACTCGACCTGTTCCTGGTGGCCGAGTTTTTCCTTGGTCACGTCCTTGATGTCGTGCATTTTCGGGGTGACCTTCACCACCTTGACGTTCTCAAGCAGGGTGCTGAAGTACTCGACTTCCTGGCCGGCGTCGTTGGTGGCGTACCACTTGAACTCAGCGCTCTTGAGGGTCTGGCCAGAGGTGACCGCCTTGAACAGGTACGGACTGCAGGCGTCGATATACTTGGTAAGCACGACAGGCGCGTGGATCCTCGTGCCGGTCAGCTTGCCCGTGTTGTCATCCGTTGGGATGTACACCATGTGTTCATAGGCGAGCACCTCGATGCTGCCGACCCGGTCCTGCACGTCCACCGAGCCTTTGATCTCGTTACCGCCGTCGTCCTTCAGCCAGAGGTAAATGGGAGTTGCCATGTGAAGCTCCTTTTCGTTTTCAGTGCTTGATTGCCGCGTTATGCGGCGAGGGTTGTCTGCCGGCGCCTGCGGTGGGCAGCAGGCAAGCCCCCACATCAGGCACCAGGCGGATTTCGACGCGGCGGTTGGCCTGGCGTCCGGATTCACTGTCGTTGTTGGCAACGGGCCGGCTGGCGCCGAAGCCCTGGACCGCGAAACAGCTGTCGGGGATGTCACCCATCTGGCCCATCCAGTGGCGTACGGCGGCGGCCCGAGCGCGAGACAACTGGAGGTTGTGCTCGGCACTGCCGGTGCCATCGGTGTGTCCGGCAATCACGATCAACCAACCGGGTTGGGCCTTGATGCCGACCAACGCGTTGATCAGCACTTTTGCCGATTCAGGTTTGAGCTGGGCGCTGCCGCTGGCGAACAGCGACAGGCTGTCCAGGCGCACGGTACTGCCGGGTTGTGCCTGGAGTTGTGCCTGGGGTTGTCGGTGTCCGGCGATGGCCGCCCACAGCGGCGCACGCAAACTTTCGCCGCGGTACAGGCCGAACCCCAGCGACAACGGCGCGCCGTGCCGGTAGTAGCTGTCCAATCGGGATGCATCGCCGCGCAGTACGTCCAGGGCTTGCTGGCGGTGATCATGGTCGGTTGCCTGGATAGAGAAATAGCGGCGCATGTCGTCGCTGACCTGCCGCGCCAGCAAGGTGTTCTGCCACGCAGAGCTGAGCAATGCGAGCCCTGCGGCAGCCATCAACAGCCACAGTGCGATGAGCCCTGCACGGCGTTTTGGCGAGGCACGGTTGTCGCTCGGCAGTTGGGCCAACAAAGGATCGGGAAATGGCAAGGTCGCACTCGCGCACGCAGCCGGCGGACGTTGATCAGCCACGGCAACCCTGTCGTGTAACCACCGTTGCCACAGGTTCCCCGCCATGACCTGAGGCATGACTGAAACGAAGGTGACTGCGCTGAGCGCAACCGGGCCCGCGAGCTCCGGCAATACCGTTTGTGCCAGCCACGCAGCGGCACTGTTCAACTGCACGCTGGCCTGCAAGCGTGTCGCACGGGTCGCCGTGTCGGCGGCCTGCGCCTGCCATTGCTGCACGCCGACATACGCTGCGCCATCGTGTACGTCGGGCAAGGCCTGACCGGCCTGCCAACTGAACCAGGGCCCGACACCTGGGCCTGCGTGCAGGTAACTGGTCAACATCAGCGGCAAGGCGATGCCACCCTTGCGCACCCGCATCAATTGATGACGCAGCACCCGCACCCGGCCGGCGAGCCGTTCGCCGTCCACCTGCTGCTGGGCATTGACGACGAACATGACGCTCAGTTGCCGCCCCCAGTCCGGGCGCAGACTGATCAGCGTACCGATCAGCTGCGGCAGTGATTCCAGGCAGGTGACACGCACGTAGCAACCGTGCGCCGTGACGCGCAGGGCCACCTGGTCGGCGGGTATCGCCCCGAACAGGCCGCGCAAACCGTCACCACACACCAACACCACCGGATAGCGCCAGGACGGTGGCGGCAATGACTGCTGATCGGCGATGAGCAACGCTTGACGCTGGCGCCGTGCACGCTTGCCGATCCGTATCCAGGCCAGACCGACGCCACCCAACACGGCCAGCATCAAGCTCGCACGGACCAACCCGGTCATAGGCACGATCACCAACAGCGCCATGGCAAGCGTGCCAGCCCATAGCCACAGCGCACGTTTGAGATTGAACGGCATCGCCCTTCACTCCTGGCCAGGCACGAGTGTAGCGATCAGTTGCCCGAGCACCTGATCCAGGCCCCACCAGGTAGCGACGAGCAACATGCCGGCAACCATCGGCTGGGCCAGCGGATAACGCGACCAGAACCGTGGGGCGCGACGTCCCTGCATGGAGGATTGCGTCACGATCGTCTGGCTGGGCTTGAGCGGTGCCACGCGGGCGTTGAGCACTGCCACCAGCGCCTCGCGCTCGGGGTCGTGCAGCTCGCGATAACGGCCCTTGAAACCCAACATCAGCACACGATGGAAAGCCGTGAGCACCATCGGATCCGCAGCAGGCTCGCGCAACATCCGGCGCATGTCCTCATACAAGGACACGCCCGCCTGATGCCGGTTGAAATACCGCGCCTGCAAGGGTTCGCGGGCCCACTCGGCGTGGTCATCGTCCTTGGCCCGACTGAGCACGGATTCATCGAACAACGCACATTGGGCGTGAATGATCGGATCGATGCTGTCCTGGCTGACTCCCGCCTGCTCGAGCTGCCGGCGAACTGACTCGATCTGCTGGCTGCATTTTTCCGCAATCTTTTTACTGTTATCGAGCGACGCGCCGTGCAGTAACTGGACCACCAGCAGGTAGCTGTCCTGCAGCAACACGTCGATGTCGATCGTCGCTGCCGCATGGTTTTGCGAGGTGTTGGGGTTGATCACTGTATTCATGAACGCAGCACCGCGAAGAGTTCAAGCTTGACCTCGGCCAACGTGCCGGGGACGTACAACGCACAGGTGCCCCCAGCCAGCATGGCGCGCCCTTTTTCATGGCGAAGGTCGAGGGCGAAGCACTGGTTTTCCAGGCGCAACGGAATGGCAGCGGGCACATGGCTGAGCGGTTGCAACGGCACGCCATCGAGCGCGGCGTTGACCAGGTGATCGACATCATCGGGCGTGCCGATCTTGCACAGTTGCGGGAACTGGCCCTGTACTTGTGCCGCGGGCAGGCGGCAGCGCACCGACAGGTAGAAATCGACGTCATCGGGTTCGCGCAACCGCGCATCATTGAGCGTGACCTGCCAGCGATGGGCCGAGACTTCCTCCAGCTCGAGGGCAATGACCCGCGATGGCAGGCTGACCTCCAGCAAGGTCGACACCAGGCCCATCAGCGGTGCAAACACGCTTTGCAGATGGTCATGCCGGTACGGCGGAATCTGCTCGATCTCGTGATCCAGGGAGAAGGTCAGCAGGCTGCCCGCCAGCCTCACCAGTTCGAGATAGACCTGTTCGGGATGGCGTGCGGGCCCGGCCTTGAGATCGGCCAACACGGGCTGATAGGTGTTCAGGGCATTGAGCAGCCAGAACAGCGACACATCGGCCACGGCAAAATCAGCCATGCGTTGCTGGCTCTCGCGGCGCATGCCCATCAGGCGCTGGCGCTTGGCAGACAGTTGGGTCAGCAGGTTATCCAGTTGCGTCAGCAGGCCCGGATGCGCGGCGAAACTCAGCAGGGGCGGCACGTAGCCAGAATCGAGGCTCCAGGCGCCCTGCCCGTCGCGCACCAGTCGTGCAATCGGGCAGGTCAGGTAGTCGCCGTTGTCGTCATGGGCAAAACGCAGGCTCAGCATGTGCTCCAGCACGCCGATCGACTGGCTGTCATCGCCGTAGATATCCTGCACATGGCGCCAGTCCTGGCGATAACGTTGCGGGCGCTCGGCCTTGGTCGTATCGAACACGCAGTTGTTGCCGTTGGCTTGCTCCAGCGGCAATGCCAACAGCACGGTGGCGTCCCGCAGGTGATCGGGCAACAGGCCCGTCAGTTGCAGGCCGGCCGGCAGCCGGTCGACCTGATCGGTATCGATCGGGGTGCCGTCAGGCATGCGCAGGCGCAGCTGTGTCGCCTTGAGCTTGCCCAGGCCTAACGCTTGCAGATCAAACGACACGGCCTGGACACCCCAGGGATGAACCAGCGACAGATGCGCCAGGCCCTGGTTGGCCCAGGCTTCCCATCGAGCCTGTTGCTGGAATTGCTGCGGGGACAGCAGCGCCCCCGAGGCCCACAAGGGGCGGTCGATTTTCATGGCATCGTTTCCGTACGAAATGGTTGGCCGCCACAGCTCAGGCAGCCAGGACTCAGGCTTTGGCCTTGGGCATCTGCGAGACCAGCGACAAGTTGACGTCCATGCCTTCCACCTGGAAATGCGGCACGGCGTACAACTTGACGCGGAAGAAGCCCGGGTTGTCCTCGATGTCTTCCACCAGCACCTTGGCTTCACGCAGCGGGTGCGAGGCCTGCAAGTCGTCACCCGGGTCGGTCATCTCGGTCACCAGGCCGCCCACCCACCTGTTCAGTTCCAGTTCCAGCAAGCGGCGATCCTTGGTCGTGCCGATGTTCTCGCGCTGGATCAGCTTCAAGTAATGAGCGATGCGCGACAGCAGGAAGATGTAGGGCAGGCGTGAGTTGATGCGGCTGTTGGCGGTGGCATCGGGGGTGTCGTAAAGCGCCGGTTTTTGCGCCGAGTTGGCGGAGAAGAAACACGCGTAGTCGCGGTTCTTGTAGTACGACAGCGGGATGAAACCGAGGTTGGCGAACTCGAATTCGCGGGTCTCGGGGATCATCACTTCGGAAGGAATCTTCACCTGGTTGCCGGTGCCCAGGTCGTACAGGTGGATAGGCAGGTCGGTCACCGCTCCACCCGACTGCGGCCCACGAATCTGCACGCACCAGCCATTGGCGATGAAACTCTTGACCATGTTGGCGGCGAAGGCGTACGAGGCGTTGGTCCACAGGTACTTTTCGTGGTCCGGGCCCTTGACGCTTTCCATGTAGTTGAAGCTGCGCACCGGAACGGTGTCCGGGCCGTACGGTAAGCGACCCAGGACCCGGGGCATCAACAGGCCGATATAACGCGCGTCATCGCTGTCGCGAAACGACTTCCACTTGATGTATTCAGCACGATCGAAGTAGTTGGCGATGTCCTTGATGGCCGCCACTTCCTCCATCGACTGCTTGCCGAAGAAGCCCGGGCCTACTGCCCCAATGAATGGCATGTGCGCGGCAGCGGCCACCTTGGAAATGTTGCGCAACAGGGCGATATCCTGCGGGCTGCGATCGAACTCGAAGTTGGAAATGGCCGCCGCAATCGGTTCGCCGCCTGGCGTGTCGTACTCCTGGGTGTAGGTATGCGCGTACAAGCCACTTTGGGCGATTTCCGGCGCATCCTCGAAATCCTGCACCAGGTGATCCTTGCTGATATCGAGCAGCTCGATGCGCACGTTCTGGCGGAAGTCGATTTGATCGATCAATGACTTCACACCACGCCAGGTCGATTCAATACGCTGGAAATCCGGGTGGTGCATCACCGCATCCAGTTGGCGGCTGATCTGTGTATCGAGTGCGGCGATATGTTCATCCAGCAGGACTTTGTCCAGGCGTTCGACTTTCTGCGCCGATTGTTTGAGCAAGTTCAGGAAGACACTGACAGCCGCTGTGACGCGCTAATCGGCGGTCGCATCTGCCAACGCCTCGGCATCCTGGAATGTATCAAGGGTGCCCAGGGTTGAAACCGGGCATAAATTGATCTTGCCGAATAACGCACTGTAGATACCTTGTCTTTCTTCAGGCAATACTTCAGCGCCGCGCGATTGCACGCTGGAACTTTCTACCGACATGGAAAACTTCCTTTTTAGTTGAGCCGGGGTAAATCAAACAACTTCTTGCGGGGCCAATGCAGCCAGCTCCGCTTGTAGTTCCGCACTGAGCGAATCGTCCTTGAGAATCCGCTCCAGTTCATTGCGAAACGTGGCGTTATCCAACAAATTGGATTTGAGGTCGCGCAGTAGATTGCGCATCGCCAATAAGGCGCGAAGTTGTGGAATCTGCCGGGCAACGTGTTCAGGCTCAAAGTCTTTCATGCGCTGAAAGCTCAGCGCCACCGAGGTTTCGTTCCCGTCATCCGCCAATGTGTTGCTTACCGCCAGCTTCAACGCTGGTGAAAAATCTGCCAGCACACTGTCGAAGTTGTTTTTATTGATATTCACTTTGCTGCGTTCGGATAAAGAGCGCTGCTCCTCACCGTTGCTGTAATCCCCCATCACCATCAACTTCAGGGGTAATTCGATTTTCTTCTGCGCACCACCGGTATGCAGATCCAGTTTTATATTCACCCGAGCCTTGGGCACTTCACCCTGAAAACTGTTAGAAGCCATATTTCCTCCATGCGCAAACGCAGCAGCCATTCGTTAACAAGCCTGTCAACAATCAAATAAAGTTTAATCAATTCAAAGTGAAACCGAATTTTTCGAAATAATTGACCTGCGGTATGGGTGTCAATGTTTGTCAGGCAGCCAAGATGGACTATTGACTTGGCCCTGCCAACCCCAGAAAAGCGGATGAAGAAATTTCCCACTTGGCATTCAGATCACACCTACGTTTAACCTGATTTTAACTAAGGGAATGTCAGTAATTTCCTACAGGTAAGCCGGGAAATCATTAAACAACTACAAACAAAAAAAATGCGGCGACATTTCTGTCACCGCAGTCTTTCGGGAGGTTCAAGGAGAAAATTGGCCGCCGTGTTTAACCTCGAGCCGCCTGGCAGACACCTCGCTCGCGGTCCTGTTTATTTCAGGCTCCGGCGGCCAACCGCGCCGCCAGTGCTTTAGCCTGCAACGCCACATCCGTCACCGCCGTACTCTCCCACCACATCCCTCGAAGCGGCGGCCCCATGGCGAACAGTCTGCTGGCCGCCTGTCCATCGGCATCCAACACCGCGCCATCCACGGCAGCAGCGATGCCCAGCGCCAACGGCCCCGGGCGGATCAACCCGCGTGCCAGCAACTGCCGAGGCAACGGTCGAGCCACTCGGCGCCAGTCGTATTCGATACCGCTGGAATTGATCAGCGCGGCCCCCTGCACCACCTCGGTTTGTGTCTGGCCCCGACGGCGGATGCGAATGCCCACCCCAGCTCCCGCGGCAGGTTCCAGCCCCTGGTAGGAAGCGGCCTGGATACGCAGCCGCCCCTCGTCGTGCAAGCGGGCCACCAACTCGGCGCTCAACGGCGGCGAGCGGTGGTGATGGCTCTCCCACCAGGGCCGAACGTGGCGCACGAACTGCCGGCGCTGTACGTCGGTCGCCTGATGCCACAAGCGACCGATATGCGCCCGCACGGTGTCCAGCGGCGCCTGCCAATCGATGCCCCGGGCAAGGGCTTCACGACAATGCCGACGCAGTTCACGCACCAGTTGGCGCGGGGTGCGGAGGGTGTGGTCCTCGGCCAGAAAGTCCACCCAGGCCGGCGGTTGCCTGCGCACGTGGGGCAGCAGCCCGTGTCGGGAGAACACCTCGATCGGCCCGCGATGGCCGGCCTGTTCCAGCGACACCACGGCATCGACCATGGTCAGCCCGGAGCCGATGATCAGCACCGTTGATTGCGGTTCCAGTTGACGCATGGCCGCCACGTCCCACGGGTCGAGGGCGGCGGCGTTCAGGCCGCTGGACTCGGTCTGTGGCGTGCGCGCCGCCGGGAACATGCCCGTTGCCAGGACCGCATGGGTGCCCTGCAAACGTTGCCCATCGCTCAGGCTCAAGCGCACCGCGTCATCGAAGGTTTGCAGGTCAACCACTTCGGCTCGCACATGCTCGACGGTCGAACCATAAGTCGCGCCAATCGCCTGCGCCTCCGCCAGGCGCTGCTGCACGTACAGGCCAAAGATCCCTCTGGGTGGAAACAGCTCGCTGATCGGCACATGTTGCTCATCGGATTCGGGCCAACCGCCCGCCGCGATGAAGTCCGTCAACCATTGGGTCAGGTCGTCGGCGTTGTCCGGGTCGACGCTCATGCGCGCCGCGTTGCCGTTCAACGTGTGGCCCAATTCGACCGCGCTGTAGGCCTCGCCACGCCCCAACTCGGCACGCGGCTCGATCACCAGCAACGAGCGCTTGCCCGGCAGGCGCAGCAACTGCACCGCGAGCATCGCCCCGCTCAGGCCACCGCCGATGATCAGGATGTCTGCGTGGCGGATGGCGTCTGTCGCCTGTCCGCTGTCGATTTCAGTCATGGCGCTCTCTTTGCTCAGTGTTTACCCAGGTAAAAGTCATGCAGATCACCCCTCGCCAATAATGCCTCGCTGCTGCCCGACAGCACCACCCGGCCGGTGTCCAATACATAGGCCTGCGAGGCGTACTTGAGCGCGACATTGATGTTCTGCTCGGCGATGAGGAAGCTCACCTGCGCCTCGCGATTGAGTTGGGCAACGATCTCGAAAATCTCCTGGACGATGATAGGCGCCAAACCCATGGAAGGTTCGTCGAGCAGTACCAAAGTAGGACGTGTCATCAGCGCGCGACCGATGGCGACCATCTGCTGCTCGCCTCCGGAGGTCAGCCCGGCCTGAGTCTTGCGCTTGGTTTTCAGGCGCGGGAACCAGGCGTAGATACGTTCGAGGTCGCGGGCCAGGTCCTGGCGGCTGAGGCCCCGGACAAACCCGCCGCTGCGCAGGTTGTCCTCGACAGTGAGCTGTGGGAACACGTGGCGCCCTTCCAGCACGTGCACCATGCCCTGGCGCACCCGGCTGCTGGGGTCGATGCCCGCCGTGTCCTGGTCAAGAAAGCGGATGGTGCCGCGACTGACCTGTGCCCGCTCCGCCCGCACCAGCCCCGATATGGCCTTGAGCGTGGTGCTTTTGCCCGCGCCGTTGGCCCCGAGCAAGGCGACGATGCCGCCTTTGGGCACCGTCAGCGAGACCCCGGCGACGGCCAGGATCGCGCCGTCGTAGATCACTTCAATATCGTCGACATGCAGCAGCTCATCGACGGCCCTGTTACTGGCGGTTTGGCTCATGGGCTATTCGTCCCCGTTGCAGGTGCGTGGCGTCAGGCCTTTTTCCTTGGCGAACGCGGCAGATTTTTCATCGATCAACGGCCGCAACAAGGCACGGTCTGCCGGGATCCAGTCGCTGATCAGCGTCCAGTTGGCGCCGTCCCATTGCTGCACTCGCGCCGAGCCGCCACCTTCGTGGTCCTTGCACGACAGCTTGAGGTTTTGCATCAGTCCGAAGTAGCCCATGTCCTTGAGCCGGGCGTCGTCGATGTTCAGGTGCTCCAGGCCCCATCGCCCTTCTTCCCCGTTGAGCGGGCGCTTGCCGAACTTGCCCTGTGCCGTGCGGATGGCCTCCACCGCCACCGCCGCGTTCACCAGCCCGGAGTTGTAGTAGACGCTGCCGAAGTTCTTCAGGTCCTTGAGATCGCTCTTTCCCTTGTCGAGAATGTATTGCTTGAGCCGCTTGTGGATCTCGAAATCGGTGCCGGCCGGGTATGGCGTCAGCGCCACGTAACCCTTGGCGGCAGCGCCCGCCGGCAATACGTCCTCACTGGAACTGGCCCAGATGTCGCCGACGATATGGTCCACCGGGAAGCCGAAACGCGCTGCGGTCTTGACCGCCACTGGCGTCGATACGCCCCAGGTGCGCAGGAACACCCAGTCCGGGTTGGCCTGGCGAACCTGGCGCCATTGCGCCGACTGTTCGTTGCCCGGATCCGCCACCGGAATCTGGATGTTCTCGAAGCCGTATTTTTCCGCCAGCAGCTTCAGCGGCCCGAGGGTTTCCCTACCGTAGGCCGAGTCGTGGTAGACCGTGGCAATTTTCTTGCCCTTGAGCTTGTCGAAGCCGCCCTCGCGCTGGGCAATGTAATTGATCAGGCTCGATGCCTCGCTGTAAAACGTCAGCATCACCGGGAAGTTGTAGGGGAACACCGTGCCGTCGGTGGCCTCGGTGCGGCCATAGCCGAGGGTGATCAACGGAATCTTGTCAACTTCGGCGCGCTCACTCAGGGCATAGGCTGCTGGGGCGCCGTTGGGTTGGTAGACCGCCACCGGCGCACCATCCAGACCTTTCTTGAAACGCTCGTAGCACTCGATGCCCTTCTCCGCCGTCCACTCGGTCTCGCATTCCTGCCAGACCAGTTTCACGCCGTTGATCCCGCCTTCCACTTCGTTGATGTAGTTCAAATAATCGATCATCCCGGCCCACACCTGCACACCGCTGGAGGCGTAGGCGCCGACGCGGTAGGTGGCGAGTGGAAAGAACTGCTGGTCCGGCGAGGCCTGCACAACGGGCACCGCACTGCTGAAAACCGCCAGGGTCAGGGCGGCGCCGAGCAAGGAACGTTTCAAGGTTGCACGCATGGTATCTCTCTAATAGTCAGTGAAGGATTCAGAAACGCAGGGGCCAGTGGCTCAGCCGTTCGCGGAGGTTGCCGAGCAGGCGAATCAGGCCTTCCGGTTCCTTGATCAGGAACAGGATGATCAGCGCGCCAAAGATGATTTTTTGCAGGTTCTGCAATTGCCCGGCGTCCACCGCGCCACCGAACAGGGCCTGGCCGGCGTGGCTGAGCAGGATCGGCAGCAGGCTGATGAACGCCGCGCCGACGAAGTTGCCGGCGATGCTGCCCATGCCACCGATAATGATGATGAACAGGATCTGGAACGAACGATTGATATCGAAGCTGCTGGCACTGGCCGTGCCCAGGTAGGCGAAGGCCCAGAGTGCACCGGCGATGCCGAGGTAGAACGAACTGACGGCGAACGCGAGGTGTTTGTAGCGCACCACCGGAATGCCGATCACAGCCGCGGCGGTGTCCATGTCGCGGATCGCCATCCAGTTGCGGCCGATCTGGCTTTTCACCAGGTTCGATGCCACCCAGGTCAACAGCAGTACGGTGGTCAGGGTCAGCAGGTAACGACCCAGCGGCGTGTTCAGGTCATGGCCGAACAGTGCCAGCTTGGGTGCCGAGATGGTCCCGGACGAGCCGTAGTTGTAGAACCAGGGAAACTTGACGAACAGCCACTCCAGGAAGAACTGCGCCGCCAGCGTGGTGACCATCAGGTAGAAGCCCTTGATCCGCGAACTGGGCAGGCCGAAGACCAATCCCACCACGGCGCTGATCAGGCCGCCGCCGAGCAAGGCCACCGGCAAGCCCAGTTCCGGCCAGCGCAGCAGGAAGCCGTAGGTGGCGAATGCGCCGACCGCCATGAACCCGGCGGCGCCGACCGAAGTCTGGCCGGTGTAGCCCGTGAGCAGGTTGAGGCCCAGCCCCGCCAGCGACAGCACCAGGAACGGGATCAGGATCGCATTGAGCCAATAGTCGTTGCCCGTCAGCGGCACAATCACGAAAGCAATCACCAGGAGCGCTATCAGGGCATACGGAACACGGCGCTGGACCAGCAGCGCCGGTGCGGTTTCTCGGGTAAGGGAAATCGACATGGGTTCAGACTCGCTCGATGGCGCGCTCGCCGAACAGGCCGGCGGGACGGATGTATAGGAAGGCCAGGGCCAGCACATAGGCGAACCACGGCGTGATGCCGCCGCCAATCAAAGGACCGACGTAGACCTCGGCGAGGTTCTCCGCCGCGCCGACGATCAGCCCGCCGACAATCGCTCCGCCGATCGAGGTGAAGCCGCCGATGATCAACACCGGCAAGGCCTTGAGCACCACCAGCGACAGGGAGAACTGCACGCCTTGGCGCGCGCCCCACAGCAAGCCGGCGACCAATCCCACGACGCCGGCCACGGCCCAGACGATCTGCCAGATGCGGTTGAGGTTGATGCCGATCGACAGCGCGGCCGTGGTGTCGTCCGCCACTGCCCGCAACGACACACCGATACGGGTCTTGTTGAACAGCAGCGCCAGCACCGTCACCAGGACGATGGCGGCTGCGGCGGCGATCAGGTCGAACTGGCTGACCATCATGCCGCCGATGAACACCGGCACGTCGTCGATGCCCAGGTCCAGTGCCCGCACTTGTGAGCCCATCAGGCCCTGGGCCAAGCCCTCGATGATGAACGACAGACCCAGCGTGGCCATGAACAAGGTGATCTGCGAACGGTTGACCAGCGGCCGCAGCACGAGCCGTTCGATCAGCAGGGCGCCGACAATCATCACCAGCACCGTCAGCAGCAGCGCCAGGGCAAATGGCACGCCCTGGTCGTGCAGGCTGACGAAGGTCAGCGCGGCGAACAGTAGCATCGCGCCCTGGGCAAAGTTGAACACGCCGCTGGCCTTGTAGATCAGCACGAAGCCAATGGCGACCAGCGAGTACATGGTGCCGGCGAGCAAGCCACCGAGCAGGGTTTCGAAGAAAAATGTCATCAGTGAACCACTCCCAGATACGCTGCGATCACCTCGGGGTTGGCCTGAACTTCGGCCGGTGTGCCATCGCCGACCTTGCGTCCGTAATCGAGCACCACCACGTGGTCAGACAGGCCCATCACCACGCTCATGTCGTGCTCGATCAACACCACCGTAGTGCCCAGTTCGCGGTTGATGTCGGCGATGAAACGGGCCATGTCCTGTTTTTCCTCGGCGTTCATCCCGGCCATGGGTTCGTCCAGCAGCAACAGGCGCGGACCTGCGATCAAGGCGCGGCCCAGTTCCACGCGTTTCTGCAGGCCATAGGACAGGTTGCCCACCGGCACATCGCGGTGCGCTTGCAGCTCGAGGAATTCGAGAATGCCCTGGGCCTGCCGGCGAAAATCCGCAGCTTCGCGGCGCGCCCGTGGCAGGCTCAGCGCCTGCTCGAGGAAGCCACTGCGCAGGTGCCGCGACAGTCCGGTGAGCAGGTTGTCGATGACGCTCATCTTCTTGAACAACGCGTTGTTCTGGAACGTGCGGCCAATGCCCTGGCGTGCGGCACTGAGCGGGTCAATGCGCTTATAGGGCTGGTGTTCGAAGACGATGGAGCCTGCGTCGAAGCGGTACACGCCATTGAGGATGTTGAGCAGCGAACTCTTGCCCGCGCCATTGGGCCCGATCAACGCGCAGATCTCCCCACGGCGCACGTCGAAGGACAGTTGGTTGATGGCTTTGACGCCCTTGAAGGACAGGGAGATGTCGCGCACTTGCAGAATGAAATCGGTCGAGCTCATGCGATGTCCCGTTTGAATTCGTTGAGCCGGGCGAGGTTGGCCGGCGGCGTGCGCGGGGCTTGCCAGATGTCGTGCAGATTGTGGAAACCCAGCAGGCGGCGAACACGCTGTTTGATCAGGCGTTGCAGACCTTTCTCCGGCTGGGCGATGGCCCAGTCGCATAGGCGTCGGCGCCAGGTACCTGGGGCGGCGAGGCGGCTGTCGATTTCCGCGGCCAGCCGTTGCAGGCGCTCGGCTGACAGCAACAAGCCCGTGGGTGCCACTTCGCGGCGGTCGCGACTGGCGCTACCGGGGCTTTCCGGGAAGGCCAGGGAGTGGCCGCTGCCCAGCCACTGTTCAAGCAGCACGGTCAGCCCGCCTTGCCATTGCGTGCCCTCCTCGCTCCACCATTGCACGTGTGTGCGGCTGGTGCGCAGGCGCTGCGGCGGGTCTCCCAGGCCAAGCAGGTCGGCGAAATCGAGCAAGGCATGGCCGTGGTTGAGCCACAGTTGCCGGGTTTGGCGACGCGGTACGAAGGCGTGGGTGGGTTGGCTTTGCCAGAGGATAGGGTGCAGGGCCTGGGCGTCTAGGTCATCGGTGACGGCCAGCACCTGCCCGCCCGCCTGTTGCGCGGCGAGCGTCAGCAGCAACAGGTTCGGCTCGAAGGCGCCGCTGACGGCCAGGCGAGATTGTTCATCGAAACCTTGCTGGCGCAGGCCATCGGCCAGGCGCTCGACATCGCGCAGCACATCGATCCAGCGCCAGGCGAACCACTGGCCGTGGCGCTTGTGGCGCAACGCTGGTTGCAACGGGCTGACCTGCGCCCAGTGACGCAATTGCTCCAGCGCCTTGGGCGCATCGACCTGCCATTGCGTGGTGTCCGCAATCGGCGGCCGCTTGAGTTCGTGCACGCTCATGGATGACCTCCTGTTCATGGGCAAAAGCGTGCGGTGGTCCGCTGGGCTGGGTTTGTTCGTCTGCCACCAATCCCTGTAGGAGCGAGCATGCTCGCTCCTACAGGGGATTTGCGGTGTTCGTGGATCCTTTGTTCAACAGTGATCTCTGTAGGAGCGGTGGGTCAGGCGACATCGGTGGTGATTGTGTCGACGCCATCGCGCGCATGCTCGCTCCTGCGGAGGTCGCGGTAACTGGCGCCGGGGTGTTCGGGGGACAGGCGCGGGCCTTCGTTGAACAGTTTTTCGCGCAGGGTTCCCGGTGTGTATTCGGTCTTGTACACCCCGCGTTTCTGTAATTCCGGCACGAGCAATTCCACGGCGTCGATGAAGGTTTCGTGGGTCAGCGCATAAGCCAGGTTGAAGCCGTCCACGTCGGTCTCTTCAACCCACTCCTGGAGCAGATCGGCCACGGTTTCCGGGCTGCCAACAAACAGCGGACCGAAGCCACCGATGCCGACCCAGTCGGCCAGTTCGTGAGGGGTCCAGACCTTGTTCGGGTCCGCCGTGGAGAACGCCTCCACTGCCGACTGAATGGCGTTGGTGTGCACGTGCTTGAGCGGCTCGTCGGGCTTGAACCGGCTGAAGTCGATACCGGTCCAACCGGAGATCAACGCCATCGCGCCTTCATAGCTGACCCAGCTTTTGTATTCCTCGAACTTGGCCTTCGCCTTGGCATCGGTCTCGCCGAGAATCACCGTCTGCAGATTGAAAATCAGGATCTTCGACGGATCACGCCCGGCCTCGGCGGCACGACGGCGAATGTCAGCGACGGTCTTTTTCAGCAGCACTTTCGACGGCGCGGCGACGAACACGCATTCGGCGTGTTCGGCCGCGAATTGTTTGCCGCGACTGGACGCACCGGCCTGATACAACACGGGAGTGCGCTGCGGTGAAGGTTCGCAGAGATGAATGCCCGGCACCTGGAAGTGTTTGCCGTGGTGGCGAATCTCATGGATTTTGCTCGGGTCGCTGAAAATCCTGCGCTCACGATCGCGCAGGATCGCGCCCTCTTCCCAACTGCCTTCCCAGAGCTTGTAGCAAACCTCAAGGTTATTCCTCGGCAAAGTCGTAACGGGCATCATGCTCGGTCTGGGCTGTCTGGCCGAGGTTCTTCGCGCCGCTTTCCAGATACGAAGTGACAATGTTCCAGCCGGCACGGCCCTTGGTCAGATGGTCGAGGGTCGACAGCCGTCGGGCGAACGGGTACGGATGCTCGAACGACAACGAGGCAGTCAAGCCAAAACCCAGGTGCTCGGTGACCAGCGCCATCGGCGGGATCAACTGCAGCGGATCGTTGACGGGTACTTGCGCAGCCTGGCGGATCGCCGCGTCACCATTGCCGTTATAGACGTCATAAATGCCCAGCACGTCGGCGATGAACAGGCCGTCGAACTTGCCGCGCTCGAGAATCTTCGCCAGGTCAGTCCAGTACTCCAGGTCCTTGTACTGCCACGAGCGATCCCGGGGATGGGCCCACAAACCGGGGGACTGATGACCGACACAGTTCATGTCGAATGCGTTGAGACGAATTTCCCGGGCCATTAAACGGCTTCCTGTGCAGAGGGATGAATGCCGTTGAGACGAAAGTTGCCGATCAGGTGCCGTTTCCAGCGCAGCGGATCATGCAGCGAACCGGACAATGCCGTGCGGCGCCCGGTCAATTCGAATTCGGCGTTGCTCGCGGTGGCCAGGGCTTCAGCGCTGGCCAGGTCGGACTCGGCAATCGCCACCCGAATCTCCGTGGCATCTTGCTCGGCGTCCAGCAGAGCCTCGGCACGCTCGAGCAGCGCGGCGGCGACTTCGATGCGAATGTGCACGTCGCCGAACCGGCTGATGACGTACGGATCCTTCGAGACGCTGGCCTGTTGGCGAACAAAGCCCACAGTGGAATCGAACAGGCTGCGGGCGTGATGCAGGTCATGTTGGCTGCTGGCCAGGGAAAGTCTGGCAACAACCGGTTGAGTCAAGGCGTTCATGGTGGGCTCCTCAGTTCCAGGCGTGGCGCGCGGGGTTCACGCCATTGAGCAGGTGGTTGCCGATCAGGTGGAATTTCCAGCGCGCCGGATCGTGCAGGGTGTGGGTCCGGGCATTGCGCCAGTGGCGGTCAAGGTTGTACTTGCCGAGCACCGAGCGGGTGCCGGCCAATTCGAACAGTTTGCTGCTGGCGAGCAAGGCAATTTCCGCCGACAGGACCTTGGCCTGGGCCACCACCACTGAAGCGTGGGCCACGGTGTCTTCATTGGCGTCGAGCAACGCGGCGTCGATGGCCTGGCCGGCCTTGCGCAGGATCGCTTCGGTGCCGTGGACGCGCCACTCAAGGTCGCCAATCGCGGCGATGCTGAACGGGTCTTGCCATCCATGGTCCTGACCGCTGTCGATCCACGGACGGGATTCGCGGGCATAGCGCTTGGTGTCCTCCAATGCGCCGACGGCGATGCCGGTGTCTACCGCCGCCTGAATGATTTGCGAGATCGGGCCGTCGGCCGTCGGCTCATCAAACGCCTTGTGGGCCGGGATCACGGCACTGAGCGGCACCTTGACCGCGCTCAGGGTCACCCCGCCGCTGGCGGTGGTGCGCTGGCCGAAGCCGTCCCAACTGTCGATCACGCTCAGGCCAGGATTGTCACGCTCGATAAAAGCGATGAAGGCCTGGTTCTGTTCGTTGACCGCCACCGCCGGCACGATGTGCGCAAACAGGGCGCCCGTGCAGTAGAACTTCTCGCCGTCAATTTGCGCGGTGTCAGCGTCAAAGCGAATACGGGTTTCGAAGGCCCCGGCGTTTTTGCTTTTGGACTCCGAGAAGGCATTGCCGAAGCGGTAACCCCGCAGGACTTTGTCAAAGTAGTAGCGCTTCTGCTCGTGCGTGGCGGTTTGCACCAGGATGTCGAGCACGCCAAGGTGGTTCTGGGGGATCTGGCCAAGAGAGGAATCGGCGGCCGAAATGATCTTGATCACTTCAGCAACGGTCACGTAGGAAACGCCGGCACCGCCATAGGCCTTGGGCACGGTGATACCCCACAGGCCGCTGGCGGAAAATTCGTCCAGCTCGGCGACCGGCAGGCGGCGTTCACTATCACGCACGCTGGCCTCCACGGCAAAGCGCGCGGCCAGTTTGTGAGCGACGGCAATCGCCTCGGCATCCGAGCGGATCACATGGGCGGTGCGAGGGGGTTGGGCAGAGGCTGTCATGGGGCCGACTCCAGGTTCCGGTGAGTGCACCAGAACAATTGCAGGAGTCGTGCCTGAATTTATTTTTGTTTTATTTCAATAACTTAAAGATAAAACCTGAGAAACGTCGGGCAAAGTTAAACAGCAAAGTGTCCATTCATTGTTGGCTGGCCAACAGTTAGATCACCACGTTGCGGACAAACCGTGCAGCCACGTCGCCATCGTTACGGTAGGTATGGGGCTGGTTACTGGCAAACATGTAGAACTCGCCGGCCGCGATCTGCTGCGGTGTGTCGCCCAGCATCAGGGTCAGGCAGCCTTCGAAGACGTAGATCTGTTCGCTCCAGCCATCGGCGTCCGGCTGAGACGGGTAGACTTCCCCCGGTTGCAGGCACCACTCCCACTGTTCCACCTCCCGGGTCGCGATAGCCTTGGACAGCAACACCGCCTTGCTTCCGGGGATCGCCCCCGCCCAGGCCACTTCATTGATACGGCTGTGGTCGCGCACGTCCGGGGCCTGGATCAGATCGCTGAAGGCCACATCCAGCGCTTCGGCCACGCGGTCGAGAGTGGTCAGGCTGACGTTCTTCTCGCCGGCCTCGATCGCCACCAGCATGCGCCGGCTGACCCCGGATTTTTCCGCGAGCGCGGTCTGGCTCATGTCGGCGGCATGGCGCAAACGTCGGACGTTCAAACTGACGTGCTGCAGGACCGAAGCCCGCTGCGGAGAATCTTTGTGCACTATATTGCTCACTCGGTGGAGTTGGGCAGTATACTGCCCAACATTCGGCGCATTGTGCGTCGCACTTTATATAGCGTGCAAGATTATGACGTCGTTGAATACCTCCCCGCCTTCCTCGCGCTTCTTACGGCTCAGCAAGGCCGAGTGCGTGCTGGTGATGATCACCATGGTCTGGGGCGGCACTTTCCTGCTGGTGCAACACGCGATGACCGTCAGCGGCCCGATGTTTTTCGTCGGACTTCGTTTTGCGGCGGCGGCGTCCATCGTCGCCCTGTTTTCCTGGCGACACCTGCGCGACCTGACCGTGTTCGAACTCAAGGCCGGCGCGTTCATCGGCGTGGCGATCATGTTCGGCTATGGCTTGCAGACTGTCGGCTTGCAGACCATTGCCAGCAGTCAGTCGGCGTTCATTACCGCCTTGTACGTGCCTTTCGTACCCCTGCTCCAATGGCTGGTACTGGGCCGCCGACCGGGGCTGATGCCGAGCATTGGCATCATGCTGGCGTTCACCGGGCTGATGCTGCTGTCGGGACCGGCGGGCGCCTCGTTCCATTTCAGCCCTGGCGAAATCGCCACGCTGATCAGCGCCGTCGCCATTGCGGCGGAAATCATCCTGATCAGCACCTACGCCGGCCAGGTCGACGTGCGCCGGGTGACCGTGGTGCAACTGGCGACCACCTCCGTGCTGGCGTTCCTGATGGTGGTGCCGACCAACGAGGCGATTCCGGACTTCTCCTGGTTCCTGCTGGGCAGTGCACTGGGCCTGGGAGCGGCGAGCGCGGCGATCCAGGTGGCGATGAACTGGGCTCAGAAGAGTGTTTCGCCCACCCGGGCGACGCTGATCTATGCCGGTGAACCGGTGTGGGCCGGGATCGTCGGGCGCATCGCCGGGGAGCGTTTGCCGGCGATTGCACTGCTGGGGGCTGGGTTGATTGTGGCGGCGGTGATTGTTAGTGAGTTGAAGACCAAGGGTAAGGCTGAGGTGGTGGATGAGGTTGAGCGTGAGGGTAATCCTCAAGACCTGTAGTGCCTGATAGTCCGTCATCGCGGGCAAGCCCGCTCCCACACTGGATCTTCAGTGTTCACAAAACCCTGTGGGAGCGGGCTTGCCCGCGATGACGCCAGACCTGCCCCACACCCCTCCTGAAACAAGGCGAACCCTGACTTTTCCGACTACTTTGTAGGATTCTGCCACAGCTTGCCGTTTGGCGATCCGGGAACTGGCACGTATGATGCTTCACAAATCTCCGCAGATTAGAAGCCTATGTCCCTGATAGTTCTACTGCTTCTGCCCTTTGTCGGCAGTTGTCTGGCAGCCGTGCTGCCGCACAACGCGCGTAATACCGAATCGTTGCTGGCGGGTCTGGTTGCCCTCATCGGCACGATCCAGGTCGCGCTCATGTTCCCGCAGATCGCCGATGGCGGGGTCATTCGTGAAGAATTTTCCTGGTTGCCCAGTCTGGGCCTGAACTTCGTCCTGCGCATGGATGGGTTCGCCTGGCTGTTCTCGATGTTGGTGCTGGGCATCGGCACGCTGGTGTCGTTGTATGCCCGCTACTACATGTCGCCGGACGATCCGGTGCCGCGCTTCTTCGCATTCTTCCTGGCGTTCATGGGCGCCATGCTCGGCCTGGTGATCTCTGGCAACCTCATTCAGATCGTGTTTTTCTGGGAGCTGACCAGCCTCTTCTCTTTCCTGTTGATCGGCTACTGGCACCATCGCTCCGATGCACGCCGTGGCGCCTATATGGCGTTGATGGTCACGGGCGCGGGCGGCTTGTGCCTGCTGGCGGGGGCCATGCTGCTCGGCCATGTGGTCGGCAGCTATGACCTGGACAAGGTCCTGGCCGCCGGTGAACTGATTCGCGCACATGCCCTCTACCCCATCCTGTTACCCCTGATCCTGATTGGTGCGCTGAGCAAAAGCGCACAATTCCCCTTCCACTTCTGGCTGCCCCACGCAATGGCGGCACCGACACCGGTCTCGGCCTATCTGCACTCGGCGACCATGGTCAAGGCCGGGGTGTTCCTGCTGGCGCGGTTGTGGCCGTCGCTGTCGGGCAGTGAAGAATGGTTCTACATCGTCAGTGGTGCCGGCGCCGCCACCCTGTTGCTCGGCGCGTATTGCGCGATGTTCCAGAACGATCTCAAGGGCCTGCTGGCCTACTCGACCATCAGCCACCTCGGCCTGATCACCCTGCTGCTCGGGCTAAACAGCCCACTGGCCGCCGTCGCCGCCGTATTCCACATCCTCAACCACGCCACCTTCAAGGCCTCGCTGTTCATGGCCGCCGGCATCGTCGACCACGAAAGCGGCACCCGCGACATCCGCAAACTCAGCGGCCTGTTCCGACTGATCCCGTTCACGGCGACACTGGCCATGGTCGCCAGCGCCTCGATGGCTGGCGTCCCGTTGCTCAATGGTTTCCTGTCGAAAGAAATGTTCTTCGCCGAAACCGTCTTCATTAACGCCACCGCCTGGGTCGAGCTGTCACTGCCCATTGTCGCGACCATCGCCGGGATGTTTAGCGTTGCCTATTCGCTGCGGTTCACCGTCGACGTGTTCTTCGGTCCCACCGCCACCGACCTGCCGCACACCCCGCACGAACCTCCACGCTGGATGCGCGCACCGGTGGAATTGCTGGTGTTCACCTGCCTGGTCGTCGGGATCTTCCCGGCCCAGGTCGTCGGCTCGCTGCTCGCCGCCGCCGCCCTGCCCGTGGTCGGCGGCACCCTGCCCGAGTACAGCCTGGCGATCTGGCACGGCTTGAACGCGCCGATGATCATGAGCCTGGTCGCCATGTCCGGCGGTATCGTGCTCTACCTGTTGCTGCGCAATCAGTTCAGACACGGTCGCTTCAAATACCCACCGATCATTGGACGATTCAACGGCAAGCGGCTGTTCGAGCGCAGCCTGGTGATCACAATGCGCCTGGCCCGTCGCCTGGAAAGACGGATCAGCACCAAGCGCCTGCAAAGCCAACTGTTCCTGATGGTGCTGGTGGCCGTGCTGGCGGGGTTGCTCCCTATGCTCAACAGCCACTTGAGCTGGGGCGACCGGCCAAAGATTCCCGGTTCTATCGTCTTCGTGACCCTGTGGCTGCTGGCGATTGCCTGCGCCCTCGGAGCAGCGTGGCAGGCCAAGTACCACCGGCTCGCAGCCCTGACGATGGTCAGCGTCTGCGGACTGATGACTTGCATTACGTTCGTGTGGTTCTCCGCACCGGACCTGGCCCTGACACAGCTCGTCGTTGAAGTGGTCACCACGGTGCTGATCCTGCTGGGCCTGCGCTGGTTGCCACGGCGGATAGAAGAAGTTTCGCCGTTGCCGGGCAGCCTGCGCCGGGCGCGCATTCGTCGTCTGCGCGACCTGTTGCTGTCGATCTTGGTCGGCGGCGGCATGGCGCTGCTGTCCTACGCCATGCTGACTCGCCAGACGCCTAACGACATTTCCTCGTTCTACTTGAGTCGTGCCCTGCCAGAGGGCGGCGGCAGCAATGTGGTCAATGTCATGCTGGTGGACTTCCGTGGTTTCGATACCCTCGGCGAGATCACCGTGCTGGTGGCCGTGGCGCTGACCGTGTTTGCCCTGCTGCGCCGCTTCCGCCCGCCGAAAGAAAGCCTGCAACTGCCCTCCCAGCAACGCTTGCTGGCGCCCGACGTGGTCACCGACCTGGTCAACCCGCGTCAGGCCAGCGATACCGCGCTGGGTTTCATGATGGTGCCGGCGGTGCTGGTGCGCCTGCTGCTGCCGATTGCCTTCGTGGTGTCGATCTACCTGTTCATGCGCGGCCACAACCAGCCGGGCGGCGGTTTTGTGGCCGGGCTTGTGATGTCGGTGGCGTTCATTCTGCAATACATGGTGGCGGGCACGCAGTGGGTCGAAGCACAGATGAGTCTGCGACCACTGCGCTGGATGGGCACCGGCCTGCTGTTCGCCACGGTCACGGGCCTTGGGGCGATGGCGGTCGGTTATCCGTTCCTGACCACCCACACCTGGCATTTCTCGTTGCCGCTGCTGGGGGACATTCACGTTGCCAGCGCGTTGTTCTTTGATATTGGCGTGTACTCGGTGGTGGTCGGTTCAACCTTGTTGATCCTCACCGCCCTCGCCCACCAATCGGTGCGCGGGCACAAAACCGCCGCCCTGCCCAGATCCGTCGCCAGTAAAGGAGCCGTCTGATGGAAGAAGTCATCGCAATCGCCATCGGCGTCCTGGCCGCGTCCGGCGTCTGGTTGATCCTGCGGCCTCGGACGTTCCAGGTGGTGATGGGGTTGTGCCTGCTGTCGTACGGGGTCAACCTATTCATCTTCAGCATGGGCAGCCTGTTCATCGGCAAGGAACCGATCATCAAGGACGGCGTGCCCCAGGACCTGTTGAACTACACCGACCCGTTGCCCCAGGCGCTGGTGCTCACCGCCATCGTCATCAGCTTCGCCATGACCGCGCTGTTCCTCGTGGTCCTGCTGGCGTCGCGTGGACTGACCGGTACCGACCATGTGGATGGCCGGGAGCCTAAAGAATGAATGTGATGACGCACCTGATCGCCGCACCGATTCTGCTGCCGTTGCTGACGGCCGCGATCATGCTCATGCTGGGGGAAAAACACCGGCCATTGAAGGCCCGTATCAACCTGTTCTCCTCCCTGCTGGGCCTGGGTATTTCCGTGCTGTTGCTGCAATGGACGCAGACCACCGGCGTGCCCGGTTCCATTGGCGTGTACCTGCCGGGCAACTGGCAAGCGCCCTTCGGCATCGTGCTGGTGGTCGATCGCCTGTCGGCCTTGATGCTGGTGCTGACGGGGATCATCGGCGTCAGTGCGCTGATATTCGCCCTGGCCCGCTGGGACCGTGCCGGTTCGAGTTTCCATGCGCTGTTCCAGATTCAATTGATGGGCCTGTATGGCGCATTCCTGACCGCCGACCTGTTCAACCTGTTCGTATTTTTCGAGGTATTGCTGGCGGCCTCCTACGGTCTGCTGTTGCATGGCTCGGGCAGGGCGCGGGTGTCGTCGGGGTTGCATTACATCTCGATCAACCTGTTTGCCTCCTCGCTGTTCCTGATTGGCGCGGCGCTGATCTACGGCGTCACCGGCACCCTGAACATGGCCGATCTGGCGCTGAAAATCCCCCTGGTTCCAGAAGCCGATCGCGGCCTGCTGCACGCCGGGGCTGGGATTCTCGCCGTGGCGTTCCTGGCCAAGGCAGGCATGTGGCCGCTCAACTTCTGGCTGGTGCCGGCCTATTCCGCCGCCAGCGCACCGGTCGCGGCGATGTTCGCGATCATGACCAAGGTCGGTGTCTATACGCTGCTGCGGCTGTGGACCCTGCTGTTCTCCGGCCAGGCGGGCGCTTCAGCATACTTCGGCGGCGACTGGCTGATCTACGGCGGCATGGCGAGCATCATCTGCGCCGCAGTGGCGATCATCGCCGCGCAACGCCTGGAGCGCATGGCCAGCCTGAGCATCCTGGTGTCGGCGGGGATCCTGTTGTCAGCCATCGGCTTTGGGCAACCGAACCTGATCGCCGCTGCGCTGTTCTACCTGGTCAGCTCGACCCTGGCGTTGAGCGCGTTGTTCCTGCTGGCGGAGTTGATCGAGCGCTCGCGTTCGGCCAACGAGATGCCCCTGGATGACGGCGACGACCTCTTGCCGCGCCCGATGGAGTCACTGCAGCCGCCCAAAGGCATCAACCTGGATGACGAACAGAAAGCCGTGGTCGGCCAGGTGATTCCCTGGACCATGGCCTTCCTCGGCTTGAGCTTCATTGCTTGCGCGCTGTTGATCATCGGCATGCCGCCGCTATCTGGCTTTATTGGCAAGCTCGGCCTGCTCGATGCCCTGCTCAACCCTCAGGGCCTGGGCGAGGCCACCGATGCGCCAGTATCGAACGCAGCGTGGGGGTTGCTGGCGTTGCTGATTCTCTCGGGAATGGCGTCGCTCATGGCCTTCTCACGCCTGGGTGTGCAGCGTTTCTGGAGCCCGGAAGAGCGGCCCTCACCTCTGCTGCGTCGATTCGAATGCATCCCTATCATTGCGTTGCTGGGCTTGAGCATCGCACTGACATTCAAGGCTGAACCGCTGATGCGCTACACACAGGCCGCTGCACAGGCACTGAACAATCCGCAACAATACGTAATGGCGGTGCTCGGTACCCGCGCGGTGCCGAGCCCGGAAGCCCAGGCTGCGGTCGTGGAGGTGCAGCCATGAAGCGCCTGTTCCCCGCGCCCTGGTTGTCGCTGGCCTTGTGGCTGTTGTGGCTGGTGCTGAATCTATCGATCAGCCCCGGCAATTTGCTGCTGGGCGCGGCGCTCGGACTCTGCGCACCGTTGATGATGCGCAAGTTGCGTCCCCTGCCGATCAGGATCCATCGCCCCGGCGTCATTCTGCGTTTGTTCCTGATCGTAGGACGCGACGTGCTGATGTCCAATCTTGCGGTGGCCTGGGGCGTCATGAACACCGGACGCAGACCGCCACGCTCGCGGTTCGTCAAGGTGCCGCTGGATTTGCGCGACGCCAATGGCCTGGCGGCGCTCGCAATGATCTGCACCGTGGTGCCCGGCACCGTCTGGTCCGAACTGGCACTGGATCGCAGCATCCTGCTGCTGCACGTCTTCGACCTGGATGACGAGGCGCTGTTCATCGAGCATTTCAAGACGGCCTACGAGCAGCCCTTGATGGAGATCTTCGAATGAGTGCGTTACTGTCCAACGCTATTCTGCTCTGCCTGTTCCTGTTTTCACTGGCGATGATCCTGACGCTGACCCGCCTCTTCAAGGGGCCATCGGCCCAGGACCGGGTACTGGCGCTCGATTACCTGTACATCACCGCGATGCTGATGATGCTCACCCTGGGCATTCGTTATGCCAGTGACACCTATTTTGAGGCGGCGCTGCTGATTGCGCTGTTCGGCTTCGTCGGCTCGTTTGCCCTGGCGAAATTCCTGCTGCGTGGCGAGGTGATCGAATGAGCGCTGAACTGTCGTTATGGGTGGAAATCCCGGTGGCGATCCTGCTGGTCCTCAGCGGCGTGTTTGCCCTGCTTGGCGCGGTCGGGCTGGTGCGGATGAAGGATTATTTCCAGCGCATGCACCCACCGGCACTGGCCTCGACCCTGGGCGCATGGTTCGTGGCGCTGGCGTCGATCATCTACTTCTCGGCGCTCAAGTCGGGGCCGGTGCTGCATGCCTGGCTGATTCCGATTTTGCTGGCCATCACCGTACCGGTCACCACCCTGCTGCTGGCACGGGTGGCGTTGTTCCGCAAACGCATGGCAGGCGATGATGTGCCGGCCGAGGTCAGCAGTCGCAGGACGGAAACCGGGGGCTGAGTTCCCGCCCCCGATCCCTGTAGGAGCGAGCATGCTCGCGATAGCGGTGTGTCAGGGACTTCTATGCGAACTGACACACTGCTATCGCGAGCATGCTCGCTCCTACAGGGATCAACCTCAGACCCAGGCCACTGCCAACAAACCCGAGCCTAATCCCACACACAAAGGCGAATACACCCAGGTATCGAGCCGGGCGAATTTCGAATCTTTTATTTCCTTGAAAAAGCCCACCAGCTCCGAGTCGCCTATCGCCCGGGCGAACATGAGGATGGCGATGGCGCTGATCACCCATTGCAGGGATTGATGCGGCACCGCCGGCACCCACCAGCCAACCCGCAAACACACCAGCAGCGCAATCACCAGCAAGGCCGCGGCCACCAGCAGGGTGATCCAGCCTTGCGGCTTGAAGGCCGGTCGCAATCGCACGCTGCCCTCCACCGGCACGTGAGGGACAACGGCCAACATCGCCCACTCGCCACCCAGCCCCCAATACACGTGTACCAAACTGATCACTGCAAATATCGTCACCAGCCATTGAGCCAACGCAAGGGTCATGGTTGAAGATCCTTGAAAGAGATTTGGACAGAATCATCCTAGTCGGCATTTTTCGACGTGCACGACCGCTCGGCGCGGGATTGGGATTTTCGGGTTGGCTCCCTAAGTAAAGACAAAAGCATCGCGGGCAAGCCCGCTCCTACAGGGGATTTATGTGTTCATAAGATCCTTTGTGGGAGCGGGCTTGCTCGCGATGGCGACTCAACAGATCATTTGAGCTCAGCCGACACCTTGTCCGCCACATCCTTGGGCACCCAGGCCTGCCAAACCTCGGGGTGCGACTTCATGAACGCTTCCGCCGCCTGCCGTGGCGGGGTGTGTTTTTCGCTCATCTCGGCCAGGGCCTTGTTCAACGGATCGATGGGAAAATCGACCTTGCTGAAGAACTCGGCGATCTGCGGGTGCTGTTTCTGGAAGGGCGTAGACACGCCAATGGACAACTTCGACGCCAGCGAGCGGGTGGGTTTCGGATTGGGATTGTCGGCGTCGGTCAGGGTTTTCCAGGCCTCGGCGTCGAACGGCGGCTCCTCCAGCTGGATCAGTTTGAAACGTCCGAGCAATGGCGTCGGCGACCAGTAATAGAACAGCACCGGCTTGCCGCGTCGGATCGACGAACTGATCTCGGCGTCCAGCGCAGCCCCCGAGCCGCTACGGAAGTTCGTGTAGCTGTCCTCAAGCCCATAGGCTTTGAGCTTCTGCTTGTTCACCACCTCGGACGTCCAGCCGATCGGGCTGTTGAGGAAGCGCCCCTTGCCCGGCGCTTCAGGGTCGCTGAATACGCCTGTGTACTTGGGCAGGTCGCTCACACTCCGCAAGTCAGGCGCCAGTGGCTTGATACCCTTGGCCGGGTCGCCCTTGATCACGTACTCCGGCACCCACCAGCCCTCAGTGGCGCCCTTGACCGTATCGCCGAGACTGACCACCTTGCCTTCGGCCTCGGCCTTGACCCACACCGGGCTGCGACCGGCCCACTCCTCGCCAATGACCTGAATGTCGTTGTTGGCCAGCGCGGTTTCCAGGGTAATGGTAGTGCCCGGCAAAGTATCGGTGGGCAGCCCGTAGCCCTTCTCGACGATGATCCGCAGGATATCGGTGATCAGGCTGCCGCTTTCCCAATTCAGGTCGGCGAAGTGGATCGGCGTTTGTGCAGCGAATACCGGGACAGGCAAAACCAGGCCACACGCAACCGCAAAAGCGGCCAGCAACCGTCGAAATCCGTTCATGCTTTTGCACCTCGTGCTGTTCACAGCAATAGCAGGATGGCCTGACAGAAGACCACACACCTCAAAATACTCAGTCAACTGACTGTAGTAGAGGTTCCTGCTTTCGAGGGCATCGGGCTAGTTTTCAGAAACTTCCTGCAAACATGCCAGTTCTCTTCTGACCATGCTGGCGTACTCCGCCGGACGCAGCGCGTAGATCTGCGACGCCACCCAACCCAACCAGGCGCCCTGCAACACAATTTTTTGCTCGAACAGCCGGCGCGCCTCAGCCTGGGCGCTGGCCAGATGCTGTTCGTGGAACTCGGCGCGGCTTTGGGTCATTACTCGCTGGCCTTGAAGGTCACCAATTCACCCTTGCGCCACTTGGCGGCCTTGGCCGTTACAGCCTTGAGCGTCTTGGTCAGGCCTTCCTGAAGCTGATGGTGCGCGGCGAACACCGTCACCACACTATGCCCTTCCTTGAACACAACGCCCTCACCGTCCGCCGTGGTCACGAAAGCGTAATCACCAATGCCATAGACAGTCAGCTTGATTTCGCGAAACCGGATTTCCAGCTTGCCGCCCTCACGACTGGGCAGCACCGAAGCACTGAAATGATCACCCACCTTGAGTTTAAGGCCAGGCTTGTCATCCACCACCAGCGCCGATTGGGTGTCGAGTTCGGCGATGTAGATGCCTTCGGCGTTCTGCTCGGTGACGTAGACAAATCGTGACTGGAACTGTTTAACCAACTTCGCGCGCAAATCACCCAGCACGAACAAAGCATGCATATCGAGATTACTTACTGCCAAGGAAACATCCCCACATTTGAAAATGATGCCGCACGCAAACCGCGCACAGCAGAAACAGGCGGCAATGCCGAAAGCGGTCAAATCCGGAAACGAGCAGAGGGCTCATTCATCGCAAGACGTGAGAAGACTAATGGAATGACACTGGTGTCGTCTTGCCTGGTATTCGCCAGAAGCTGAAGGAAATCGCCCTTCTGATCGCCAGAAAAACAGGATTACCGACCTTAGGGAAAAAACTCCGCAAATAAAACAATTTTTCCGACATATCCCCCGGCAAAAATTGCTTTAGATAATCGTCAAGCGCAACCCCTAACCGTGATTCTAGAGCAGCGATGCTCACCGAGACTACCCAAAACGACGGACATACGTCGGCAAAACCATGAAAAGGACTTCATATGTGCACTCTTACACACTTTGCTTACGCCACAAGACAGCCATCGACGCTGTACTCGACCCTGTTCTCGCCCACTTCGTTCCCCACCGAAGGGCCTGCCTTGCCGCGTTTTCAGGTGGTGCTGGCGGGTAATTCCTTTTTTCACATCAAGGAAATCTCCACTGGCCATGTGAGAGGTTTCCGCAGCAATCACAATGAGGCTTGCGCACTGGCCCGCGAACTCGAGTCCCACGATTGAAAAACCCTGCCGTCGCAGATCGGTTCGAACTCCTGAAGCGCGGCTGCCTCAGATGTTAGGCAGTCGCCCTTCAGTTTTTGCAATCGCGCGATCAATCAGGAGATGAAAATGGACACACCGACTCACGACCTGCAAGGCCTGTTCGACCAGCTCGGCCTGGATTCCGGCGAACGCGCCATCGATGATTTCATCGCCAGCCATTCCCCGCTGCCCGAGGATAAAAAACTCATCGATGCCGAGTTCTGGACGCCGCAGCAAGCCGCCTTTCTCAAGGAACAACTGCGTGTGGACGCCGACTGGGCGCGAGTGGTCGACGAATTGAACCTGCGGATGCATCAGGCTCAATAACAAAGGCGGGGGCTACCTGGCCCGGTCCTTGTAGGACCGAGCTTGCTCCGGGCAGCGAGCGCCGTATGGGCGCGGCACCCCCCCGGCGTTACCGTTGAAGACCATCGCGAGCGTGCTCGCTCCTACAGGGGCAAATCAACGTGGTCCTTCGGGTTTGTAGCCCAACCGCAACCCGCCCCAATGCCTTCCCTTGACCATGATCGGTACCGACAGATCGTGCATCAACTCGCCGGTATCGCGGGTATAGGTCTGCAACAGGACTGCCTGTTGATGGCTGCCACAGCGAATGCCGGTGCGGTCGGCAAACTTGCGTTTGGTGCGGTTCTGCAAGGTATCGATCTGGACGTCGCCCGTCAGCGGCTGGCTGAATACCTTGTTGTGCGTCGGCACATAGCCTTGCTGCGTGCAAGCGATGGCAAATACCAGCCCCTCATGACGGGGCAACAAGGGTTCCTGTATCGCCGGCAGCACTTTGTCGGTGTAACGGTCGAAGCGGGTCTGGTATTTGGCAGGGCTGGTGTTGGCAATGGCCTGGTAATTGCGGTCGAACAAATCATCCAGGCTGACCGCGCCAGCGTCGATATCGGCTTCAAAGCGCGCGGTGATCTGACTCGCACCTTCGCGAGCCAGATCATAGATCCGCTGGTGATAGTCATCCAGTCCGACTTCGGACAGGCGCTCGCTGATGGTTTCGGCCTGCCCCTCCATTTGCACGGCCGCTTGCGCCAGGCGCTGGGTCTGTTGATCGCTGACCGCAAGGTCGCTGCGCATCTGTTCGATGGCGTGGAAAAGGCTGTCGAGTTGCTCGCGGTTGGTCTCGGCCCCCCTGGCGATTTCGCCAACCTGGCTTTCAACGCCAGCCGCCAGGCGGGCGATGTTCTCCAGGTGTTGCCCGGTGTGCTCGACTTGCTCGACACCCGTATCGAGGTCGCTGGACAACTGTCGGATCTGCTCCACCACTTGCGCCGTGCGTTGCTGGATGTCAGCAACCATCTCGCCGACTTCACCCGTCGCCGTCGCCGTACGTGCTGCCAGGCCGCGCACCTCATCGGCCACCACCGCAAATCCCCGCCCATGCTCGCCGGCACGTGCCGCTTCAATCGCTGCGTTCAGGGCCAGCAGGTTGGTCTGGCTGGCGATGGACTGAATCACCAGCGTGACCCGCTGGATATCGTCGCTGCGCAGGCTCAACGCTTCGATCAACTGACGACTGCTGTTGGCGCGCTGGCTGAGTTGATGCATGCGACTGATCGATTCGATCAACTCGGTACGCCCGGCGGCGCTGCTTTGATGCGCCTCGCTGGCGGCACTGAGCGCTGCGCGGCTGAGAGTCGAAGTGGCTTGCTCGGTGGCGATCATCACCTCGGCGTTGCTGACAATCTGTGCTGCGGACCCAAGCTGCGATTGCAGCTTGTCCGCCAACTGCCGGACCGAGTAGGCCACACCAGCCGCCGACAACGCGTTGTGGCTGGTGGTGTAGGAAAGATCCCGAGTCAGCTCGGCCATCGCGCTGGCCTGGTCGACCGGCACGGCGTCGGGAACGGCGCGGGAACGCAGACGCGGCAGCCAGATTACCAACACCGCCAACGGCAGGCCCAGGTAAAGCGACCAACCGCCCAAGGCCATGCCACACATCAACACCATCAGGGCGATGCTTTGCAGGGTTGGCGCCAGCCAGCGGTTTTTCGGTAACAAGGCGGGCGACTGCCCTGCCCCGACCACAGATCCTTCGCGAGTCATCTTCGTCACCCACACTTCTAATTGTTGTTCCTGCATTAAACGCCACTACAAGGCCATTATCCATGGTCCCTTAGTCGTGGTCATGAAGCGGATCAATAGAAGCGGGACGAACAGTTTATCGCGGACGAAAAAAAGCATCGCGGGCCATCCTTGCTCCTTGTGGAGTCGGGTTGGCCCGCGATGCGTGGCGCTACGAAATCAGGCCTGACGCTGGTGCTTGTCGATCTGTTCGTGACGCTCTTGAGCTTCGATGCAGTACTTGGTGGTCGGGCTGATCAGCAGGCGCTTGAGGCCAATGGCCTCGCCGCTGTCGTCGCACCAGCCGAAGCTGTCTTCCTTGATGCGTTCCAGGGCCTGTTCCAACTGAGGCAGCATGCGCTGGTCGCGATCGATCGCGTTCACCAGCCAAGTGCGCTCTTCTTCGACGGAAGCCGCGTCAGCCGGGTCGGCCGGGGAATCCAGGCTCTCGATGGCGATACGGTTCTGCTCGATGCGCTCATGGGTTTCGACTTTCATGTTCTGCAACAGCTCAGAGAAAAAAGCATGTTGCTCGGCATTCATGTAGTCATCCGCCGGCATGGCCAGCAACTTGTCCTTTGTCATTGATATCTCTATAAAAAAACGTGCATTAAGGCGAATCAGGGGCGTTGCGGCGGGCCAGTTTGGCCAACGCAACGGCGCCATTTATTCCAAGCGCCACCCGGCACTCAATTTACGAGGGGCGGCAGTCTAAGGCCGACTTGCGGCCTCAGCAACAGAAAAGACCACGAATTTGTCCGAAAAAGCCTTGAAAATACGCTGCGGCAGTCTATACGCCGGCTATCGGAGTGCGTTTATAGCAAGAAATTCAACGCAGCGGCGGTATATAGAAGACAAACGGCCTCGGCGCTAGGGTGTTATCGGCCATAACGGGCCATTAATGAGGCTATACAACACGAAAACGCCGCTCCCGCCAAGGCGGGAGCGGCGCTGATACGGCTTACGTCATCAGTGCATGAACAGCGCGATCAGGATGATGATCGGGATCGGTACACCAAGAAAGAACAGCAGTAATGAGCGCATGAGGATTCTCCCGGGTTAGCGAACAGAAGCAGTGGCGACGTAAGTGTCGGTTTCCAGGTACACCACGGCATCCCGGCGGCGACCGCCGAAGGTGGCAGCGAGACTGGCGAAAAACGCCCCGATCAGCAGTGCGATGAACATCCACAGCGACGTCCAGGCAGCGACTTTCGCGGCGGTATCCGCAGCTTCTTTTGCAGCCTGTTTGGCATCGGCCACGGCTTTCTGCGTGCGGGCATAGACTTCATCGACACGGCGTTCGGCGTCGGCCTGGGTCAAGTTGGTGCGCTGGGCGACCAGTTGTGCCAGGTAGGTCCGGTCTTCGGCAGACAGTTGGCCGTCGCTGAGGGAGCGCACGAAGATGCGGGTTACAGTGCCGCGTGCGGCGTCATCACTCACAGCGGCGGGACGGTCGTCGCGGAACAGGCTGTCGACGAAGTAACCGTACTCATCGCTATCGGTATTGGCAGCGGCGGTCCCGGCGGTTTGGGTCGCAATACTGGCGGCGCCACCGACCACGCTGGCCCCGGCCTGAACACCGCCACTGACGATGCTGCTGACGGAGCCGACCACGAGCGTTGCGGTCACCAACGTCGCCACGCACCAAGCCAGAAAACCATGGGCAGTGTCACGGAAATAGACCTCGTCACCGTGCATGTTCGCCCATTTCACCCGAAGGCGGCCGGCAATGTAGCCTCCCATGCCCGAAGCGAGAATTTGGGTCACGGCCAGCCAGATAATGGTGGAAATACCCAGGCCCTTGGCGCTGAGGCCTTCGTGGGCCCAGGGGGATACAGCGGAAAAACCCAGCCCGAAACCGAGCAATACCAGGATTAGCGACAACGCCGCCGCAGCAGCGGCCCCGGCGAATATCGCGCCCCAGGAAACGCCCGACAGCGCGCTTGACTCTTCGGCGGCAGGATATAAACCAGCAGAGGATCTATTCATTCTTATGTCGCTCCTGACAAGAAAGATGTTGTTACAACTCGTCATCAGGACAATTGCAGTCGCCGTGCCAGTCGTCGGCTTTTAAAAAATCAAATATTTTCAATAGCTTATAAAGTTTGAACTTCTAATTTCCATGCAAATTGCAAGGACCCGTGTTCAACGGCGGGTTTTATGCATTGCCGGTTGCCCCAGCAACCACATGAAAGTTAATTTAAAAAGTCGTCGGCATTTCTTGGCAAAATGCCCCCACACTTGCCTTGAATTGACTACCAGGTCCGCCCTATGCCCCGCATCTTGACCATTGAAGACGACGCCGTGACCGCCCGGGAAATTGTTGCCGAGCTGAGCAGCCATGGCCTGGAAGTGGACTGGGTCGACAATGGCCGTGAAGGACTGGAGCGCGCGGTCAGTGGCGATTACGATCTGATCACCCTTGATCGCATGCTGCCTGAACTCGACGGCCTGGCGATCGTCACGACCCTGCGGACCATGGGCGTGGCGACGCCGATTCTGATGATCAGCGCCCTCTCCGATGTCGATGAACGGGTGCGCGGCCTGCGTGCCGGCGGCGACGACTACCTGACCAAGCCGTTTGCCACCGACGAAATGGCCGCCCGGGTCGAGGTGTTGTTGCGGCGCCAGAACACCGTGACCGCCCAGGCCACCACGTTGCTCGTCGCAGACCTGGAGCTGAACCTGATCAGCCACGAAGCCAGCCGCGCCGGGCAACTGCTGACCCTGCTGCCCACCGAATACAAGCTGCTGGAATTCCTGATGCGCAACACCGGGCAGATCCTGTCGCGGATGATGATTTTCGAAGAGGTATGGGGCTATCACTTCGACCCCGGCACCAACCTGATCGACGTTCATATCGGCCGCCTGCGCAAGAAAATCGATCCGCCCGGCAATGTCCCATTGATTCGAACCGTGCGAGGCTCGGGTTATGTCATTGCCGAACCCGTCTAAGGGCTGGCGCTCTTCCAGTAGTCGCCTGCTCGCGCTCTACAGTTCGTTGTTCGTGCTCTGGAGCGGGATTCTGATGGGGGTCATGTACTTCGAGGTTTCGGCGTACCTGGACAACCTGGCCAAGCATTCGCTGATGCAGCGCCAGCATCTGTTTGCGCGTTTTTCCGGCGAGCAGCTGGTGGACGCCCTCGCTGTCAGCATGACCTTCGACATTCGGGGTATCGATGCCTATGGCCTCTTCGATGCCCATCATCGCTACCTCAGCGGCGGCTTGCGCCACATTCCCGAAGGCCTGCCACTGGATGGCAAAATCCACATGCTCAGCGACTGCGCCGAGTCCGACGACCCGACCCTGCCCGTCGACAGTTGCGACGCGGTGGCCACCCAGACACGTGATGGCTGGTGGCTGATCCTGGTGCGCGACAACGGTTCGCTGTTCGCCGTGACCCGAATCATCCTGCATGCGCTGTTCTGGGGGGTGACCTTGACGATCGTGCCTGGCATCGCCGGCTGGCATCTGTTGCGCCGCCGCCCGCTGCGACGGATTCGCGCCATCCAGGCCAGCGCCGAGGCCATTGTCGCCGGCGACCTGACACGACGCCTGCCGCTGTCAGATCGCCGCGACGAATTGGACATGCTCGCGGCCATCGTCAACGTCATGCTCGAACGCATCGAACACCTGATGAACGAGGTCAAGGGCGTGTGCGACAACATTGCCCATGACCTGCGCACGCCGCTAACTCGCTTGCGGGCGCAGTTGTATCGCATGCAGCAACAGGCCGGCGAAGGTTCGCCACAAGCCATGCAACTGGACTCGGTATTGGCAGAAGCCGATACCCTGATGGCGCGCTTTCGCGGGTTGCTGCGTATTTCCGAGCTGGAAGACCGTCAGCGCCGGTCCGGATTTGTGCAGCTCGATCCGGTGCCGTTGTTGCAGGAACTGCATGACTTTTACCTGCCCCTGGCCGAAGAAGGTGAACTGAATTTCAGCCTGCAACTGCCCGACAGCTTGCCCATGCTCAACGGTGATCGGGCATTGCTGTTCGAGGCCGTGGCGAACCTGCTCAGCAACTCGATCAAGTTCACGCCACCCGGTGGCAACGTGATTTTGCGTGGAGTCAATGAACAAGGGCACACACGCATCGAAGTGCTCGACTCCGGCCCCGGTATTCCCACGGCCGAGCGCGAGGCGGTGTTCCAGCGTTTCTACCGCGCCGAAGGGGGCAACCCGCAAAGCGGTTTCGGCCTGGGGCTGTCGATCGTCGCGGCGATTGTCAGCCTGCATGGCTTTGCCCTGGAAGTCGGTGACAGCGAACTGGGTGGCGCACGCCTGGTGCTGGATTGCCGGCAGGCCCTGATCCCGCACACCTGACCAATCCCTGCCGTAGGAGCGAGCTTGCTCGCGATGGCGGTGTGTCAGTCAACAAGGATGTGACTGATGCATCGCCATCGCGAGCAAGCTCGCTCCTACAGGGGGTTGTGTGCGGTCAGGCGGAATCATGTCGAAGCCGGTAATGTAATGCTTCTCCGGCCGGTAAAATTCAGATCGCCAGGCTGTCGACCACCCCACCGTCCACGCGCAATGCCGCGCCGGTCGTGGCCGACGATAACGGCGACGCCAGGTACGCCACCAGGTTGGCGACTTCCTCGACATCTGCCACGCGCTGGATGATCGAGGTGGGTCGGGCCCTGCGCACGAACGCGTCGGCTTCCTCACGGACACTGCGCCCCGATTGGGTGGTGGCATCCTTGAGCATCTCCTCCACGCCGTCGGTCAGCGTTGGGCCCGGCAGGACCGCGTTGACGGTCACCCCAGTGCCCGCCAGTCGCTTGGCCAGGCCATGGGAAACGGCGAGGTTGGCGCTTTTGGTCACGCCGTAGTTGAGCATGTCGGGCGGAATCGCGATACCGGATTCCGAAGACAGGAAAATCACCCGCCCCCAACCTTTGCTGACCATGCCCGGCACATAGTGACGGGACAGGCGCACTCCGGAAATCACATTGATTTCGTAGAAGCGCGTCCATTCGCTGTCCGGGGTCTCGAAAAAATCCTCTTCTTTGAAAATACCGAGGTTGTTCACCAGAATGTCTCCCTGTGGCTCGGCGGCGAACAATTGTTCGGCGCCTTCGGCCGTGCCCAGGTCCGCCGTCAGGCCACGCAATTGCGCGCCTGGCACGCTCTGGCGAATGCTCGCCAGCGCCTGGTCGACCTTGGTCGTGTCGCGACCAATCACCACCACGGTAGCGCCGCAACTGGCCAGTGCCTTGCTGATGCCCAAGCCAATGCCGGCCGTGCTACCGCTGACAATGGCGAGTTTTCCCGTCAGATCGATCTTCATGCTGAAACTCCTGCGATGGGTAGGAAATAACCACGCCTTCAGGTCGCTTGAACAGGGTGCGTCGCAACCTGAGCCGGGGGTGAAGAACTCGAAGGCCTGAGTCAGCGTAGCTTCGATATCGCAACGCGCAGGGAACCGCGCGACGGGCTGGTGGCTTTTGAAGATAGCCCGACGCGAATCGCGGGGGCCGGCAGGTAGTTCGGCGCGGGGTCAGCGATAACGATCCGGCAGCACGTTGGTCGCGCTCGAAAACTGTGCAACACAGGGCGGTTCGGATTCAGGGGCGTTGCTCACACCGAATCCCGGATCGGTTTCGCGCAGAAACACCGGCAGGTCCGTCATCGGTGGCCGGGCCGGGATATCGAAATAGATCTGGATCACCCAGCCACGGTGATAGCTGGCGTGATTGACCACGTGCAACAGCATCGCTCCCGCGCTCATCTTGCCGCTGTCGCCCGAGACGAAGGTGAAGTCGATGGTTTTATCCAGCATCGCGTCGGTCTGGCGGTCACTCCATTGGCAGTACCAGCGATCGATATCCTGTTGCGCCCTGCGCAAATCCTCAAGCTCGGGGTGCAGCAAGTCATGAGAAGTCTTGAAATCGTGCCCGCCACCTTCGAGGTGCGCCTTCCAGATGCAGTCCACGACGTAGATGTGGTTGAGGATGCCGATGATGTTGGGAAACACCGACACCCGCTCCTTGCTGACCTCGCCTGGCGGCAAGGCGGCCAGACTGTCAAAGAGCAACCGGTTGGCCCAACGCTTGTAGTCGACGAGCATTCGGGCGGTGCGTACGTTGATCATTTGAGGTCTCCCATTGTGATGGGGTGCACTGCACAGTTTAGTTGGTGTGGCGTGGGGTGGTGTGGGGGGCGATTATCGGTAGGTGGTAGGACGAACAGATTATTTGAACCAGTTCTGATCATTTACTCTGCGAATGGAATCTCTTCAGATGTATGGCCAAAACATCTGATCGGGAAAACTTTTCGCCGCAGTGCGGGCAAGGGTAAGGAAGGTCGCCCGAGTGTATGCGAGAGTGCCTCTGGAGATTGCTCGCAGTGGCAAACGCGGCGCTACAAAGAGCGCACTTGAATGGTTTTTCACCGGTATGGGAGTTAATGTGACCTTGCAGAGTGAGTTCCCACGCAAAAGATTTTTCGCAAAACGGACAACTTAGTTCCCCACCGTGGGAATGATCTTTCCTCTTGTGGACAGCCCGGAGATCCCACCGTGTAAACACCTGATCACATTCATCGCATGGAATCCTTCCGGTATGTTGTACCGAGTGTTTGTAACGCCCACTTCTTGATGAAAAAGTTTTTTCGCACAAATTACATTTTAAGTTTTTGAGGCGAGCTGCGGTCTTTTCCGATGTCTGGGTATCTTTCGCGGTTTTTCTTTGGCGCCCGGCATCACGGTTTTGTCTTTCGAGCAGCTCACGGGATTCACGCGACGTTGAAGGTTGGGGGGATAAAGGACGAGGAGCACTCTCACTCTCCGCTTGTCTGGCGGGATGTATAGCCTCTTCACCCATCACTCCTCTGTTGGACTCACCTCCTCGCCGCAACCACTCCGCGTACTGTGCATTTGTAGCGGCTATGTAATCGTTGAAGAACGCCGTCTCACCTGCATCCAGGCGGTTTCCTTTCAGCAGTTTTGCGAGAATGTCCTCATACGTATACCGCCCATCTTCATCAAAAAAGCGCACCGGCGAATTACGCACAAATCTGTACAGATTCGACCCGTCAATTTCCCCAGCAGGGTCCGGATTGATCCAGCGTTGCTGCCAGGGCGCGTAATAGCGAAAACCGTAATAAATCAAACCCGTGGCATCGCGCTGTTTGCCTGAGTAGCCACGTGTTTTATATGACGCTTTGGCGCCTTGATGGGCAACCCACCAGGCTCTGTCTCCATACGGCCGATAGCCTTCTTCGCTGATCAGAGCGCCCTGCTCGTCCAGTTCCAGCAGGCTGGAGCGCAGGTGATCATTGAGGCTGTAAACGAGGTAATCGTTGTCGATGCCCGTGGGCGGATGGGTGACCCAATGTTCCAGCCGCACGCTGTTGCGGCCCGCCTCGACTTCGACCACGTGACGTTCTTCGCCGTTGGCCGTGAGGTGGATTTCCAGCCCTGGCAGGTAACGTACCTCGGCGATCAGGTTGCGACCGGCGGCCAGCGACCGGCGCACCTTGCGCAGGCGTTTTCCGCCACCGCCGTAGCGGTAGAGTTCGGTGTCGTCTTCACCGTCGTCGCGCGTGACCGGGGAAACTTCGCTTAGCTGGTTGCGGGTGTCCCAGCTCAACGTCTGCCCGCGTAGCAATTGTTTCTGGTTACCGTTGCCGTCGAAGGCTTGGGTGAAATCCGGCGGAGGATCACCGTCGTTGAGGACCATGCTGCGGTTGCTGAACTCGTCTACGGCCCAGCGCCGGGTGAATGGCTGGACACCGAGATGACGCAGTTCAAGGGAGTTGCCGCCCGGGTCGTAGTCGTATTCTTCGCGGAAATTGACCAACGCATGGGGATCGTTGGCGGCGTGGAAGACCTCACGGCCGGTGGCGGCGATAAGCCGGTAGAGGCTGTCATAGGTGTACGTGCTGACCGGATCGACTTGTTGGTTCTTGAAGTATGTGACGGTTTTCGATTGATCTTCGATGCGCACCGGATTACCGACCGCGTCGTAGTCGTACTGCAAATCCTGCAGCAGCGCTTGACCGGGTAGCCCGGCGCTCAGGCGTTCGAGGCGGGCATCCTCGGGACGGAACATCGCACGGGTAATCACGTCGTTACCCGCCCGCTCCTGTTCGACCTGGCCTCCGGCGTTGTAGTGGATATCACTGACAAGCGTGACTTCGGCAGCGCCCATCGGTTGCAAGTGCACCGCACTGATCTGCCCCGCACAGGTCACGCTGAAGCGTCTGCGGTTTAGCTTGGCGTCCGTCTGCGTCGCCACTCCACCCAGGGCATCGTAGGTCCATTGGCTGTCGAGACCCGGCCCGTTCTCCAGCAAGTCATCCCGTCCAGCGAGCTCTTCGGGCCAGTTGACCGGATCAAGCGATTTCAGAAAATGACTGGTCTCAAGCAACGGCAAGCCATGCAGATCGAAATCAGGCATGTGCCGCGTGGTGGCAGGATCATCGTGGCGGATCAACTGGCCACACTGGTTGCGCGCTCCGCCATCGGGTTTGCCGTACTCGAAACGCTCGACAACCCGTCCCGATTCATCGTGAATCTGCTCGGTGATCGCGATGGGACGCAGCAACCCATCGTAACTGCGCTGCTGACTGCTGCGACTGTCCCAGCGTTGCAATAGTTGCCCCGCTTCGCCTGACAGCACCACGCTCCACCCTGCATCGGCACGGCTGGTCAGCCGCTCGACCGCCGATAACCCATGGATGGACGTGAGATTGGGAACCTGCCCGTCGAGCGAAAAACGCGGATCAAAATGCGCCACATCGCGCCCCTGCGCATCGAACACCTGCCGGGTGATGTGCGCTTGAGGCGCCTCATCCCCGTCCGCCCGACAGTAGGCCACCGCCCGCACCCCTAACCCTCGCGGATCAATGACCGCGAGACCGGGCGTATGGGCATCCACGCTGACTCTGTTCATGCAGATGTGAATACCACGTACAGCGCAATGCGCCTACTGACACAAATGACAGTGCTGGCCTATCTATACAAACCTCTTGCAGTGCCGATGACAATTGCGACTTTATTTTTTCCTCTCGCAGCGACGCTTTCTTACACAATATGTAGCGAAGACTAACGAGTTCTACCTATCACTATTGACGAGCGAAGCCGATCAGCTCGGTATTTCGGGAATGCGTCCTTCGCACATGTCTGTTCAACTCACTATGCCCCGTGTAGGATTTTGGGCATACCGCGCATTGAACCCTGAATTTTTTCTTGTGTAAGCGTGCAATATGCTGATTTAAGGTTTGCTTTAGCTTGAAAGCGGCTGAGCACGTCGGACAGACAAAATTTCTCACTTCAGAATGGGAAATCTTGTGGTTCTCTAGATGACCTTTCCTACCAAAACTCTGAGTGCAAGTTCCAATATCGCACTTAAAGGGCTTCAGCCCCTGATGCACCGAGTAATGCTGTGTGAGCAAATCGCGCCGCAGAAAGGTTTTAGGACAAAGGTTACATTCCTGCGGTTCGCCCCTGGAATGAGTTATTGAGTGCCTCTTCCTTAGAAACGCGCTCTTCAAGCCCTTCCCGCAAAACTCGCACACAAAAGGCTTATCAGGGTCCTGTTCCATGGACGTCCCTTGAACCGGTGTTACAGGATTCTGTGACGTCGAAGGTCGAGATGGATCGACTGGTATGAAGCCATTGAGTGCGAAAGACACCATCCGTGTTAGATATCCCTCATCAAGACTGTCATTCGCTGGCACAGACAATGCGGAGGGAACAACCGCTTGCGCGGTCTGAAAGGGCTGACTCCAGGAGCCAGACGTCGAGGCCGCAGGGGCCATAGTCTCCAGTGAGCGGGCAATGGCTTGCACTTGAGATGGATCGACCGGATTGGTCAATGACCATTCGACGAAGTCCTTGATCGCTTGTTGTTTCTGTTGCTCTGTCAGCCGGCCGTCTCCGTCGAAATAACGCACCGGAGAGTTGCGCACGAAGCAGTACAGATTCAATCCATCCACCTCCCCTGCCGGGTCGGGGTTGATCCAGCGCAGTAGCCAGGGCGCGTAATAGCGGAAACCGTAATAAATCAAACCCGTGGCATCGCGCTGTTTGCCAGAGTAGCCGCGTGTTTTATATGACGCTTTGGCGCCTTGATGGGCGATCCACCAGGCGCGCTCGCCATACGGCCGATAACCTTCGTCACTGATCACAGCGGCCTGTTCGTCCAGTTCCAGCAGGCTGGAGCGCAGGTGATCGCTCACGCCGTAGACCAGATAATCGTTGTCGATGCCTACCGGCGGATTGCCGACCCAGTGCTCAAGTCGCACGCTGTTGCGCCCGGCCTGGACTTCGACCACGTGACGTTCTTCGCCGTTGGCCGTGAGATGGATTTCCAGCCCTGGCAGGTAACGTACCTCGGCGATCAGGTTACGACCGGAGGCCAGCGACCGGCGTACCTTGCGCAGGCGTTTTCCGCCACCGCCGTAGCGGTAGAGTTCTGAGTCGTCTTCGCCGTCGTCACGGGTGACCGGGGAAACTTCGCTTAGCTGGTTGCGGGTGTCCCAGCTTAGCGTCTGCCCGCGTAGCAAATACCGCTGGTTACCGTTGCCATCGAAGGCTTGGACAAAGTCCGGTGGGGGATCACCTTCGTTTGGAACAAGGCTGCGATTGCTGCTTTCGTCCACTGCCCAATGCCGGGTGAAGGATTGAACACCAAGATGGCGCAATTCCAGAGTGTTGCCGCCCGCGTCGTAGGCGTACTCCTCACGGTAATTGACCAGGGCGTTGGGATCGTTGGCAGCGTGGAAGACCTCACGGCCGGTGGCGGCGATAAGCCTGTAGAGGCTGTCATAGGTGTACGCGCTGACCGGATCGACTTGTTGGTTCTTGAAGTATGTGACGGTTTTCGACTGATCTTCGATGCGCACCGGATTACCGACCGCGTCGTATTCGTAAAGCAAATCCTGCAATAACGGTTGGCCGGGGAGCCCCGCGCTCAGGCGTTCGAGGCGGGTATCCTCGGGACCAAACATCGCACGGGTAATCACGTCGTTACCCGCCCGCTCCTGTTCGACCTGGCCTCCGGCGTTGTAATGGATGTCACTGACGAGGGTGACTTCGGCAGCGCCCGTTGGCTGCAAATGCACAGCACTGAGCTGCCCCGCGCAGGTCAGGCTGACGCGTCGGCGGTTGTGGTTGGCATCGGTCTGCGTTGCCACTTCGCCCAGGGCGTCATAGGTCCATTGGCTGTCGAGACCCGGCCCGTTCTCCAGCAAGTCATCCCGTCCAGCGAGCTCTTCGGGCCAGTTGACCGGATCAAGCGATTTCAGAAAATGACTGGTCTCAAGCAACGGCAAGCCATGCAGATCGAAATCAGGCATGTGCCGCGTGGTGGCAGGATCATCGTGGCGGATCAACTGGCCACACTGGTTGCGCGCTCCGCCATCGGGTTTGCCGTACTCGAAACGCTCGACAACCCGTCCCGATTCATCGTGAATCTGCTCGGTGATCGCGATGGGACGCAGCAACCCATCGTAACTGCGCTGCTGACTGCTGCGACTGTCCCAGCGTTGCAATAGTTGCCCCGCTTCGCCTGACAGCACCACGCTCCACCCTGCATCGGCACGGCTGGTCAGCCGCTCGACCGCCGATAACCCATGGATGGACGTGAGATTAGGAACCTGCCCGTCGAGCGAAAAACGCGGATCAAAATGCGCCACATCGCGCCCCTGCGCATCGAACACCTGCCGGGTGATGTGCGCTTGAGGCGCCTCATCCTCGGCCCCCCGACAATATGCAACTTCGCGCACTACCAAACCGCGCGGGTCGATCGCCGCGAGGCCGGGAGTGTGGGTGTGCACGCCGAAGCTGTTCATGGGGACTTCAATACCACGCGCATTCCCGAGCGCCTACTGACACAAATGACAGTTCCGGGCGCCTGGCACCCTCCAACCGACGAGCGGAATGGTTTGAATGCGATGAATCGGTTTAAAGGAACTCTCTGCGATCACTGGGCATCCTAAGTGATGTGGGACTTCTCTCATGCAGCACGTTTAATGCTTTCGGAGGACACTGTCATGCGCCGTCTGATCATTCTCTCGTCACTTGTGTTGTGCTTACCTTTTGGCTCGGCTTTCGCGAAAGTGGATGCGGGCGATGTCGCCACATCGGCCGGTGTCTCCGCGTCGCTGTATTCAACCTTCAAGGACCATAAACTCATGATCCCTGCCCGGGACGACGCCTCCAGCTTCGTGGCCAGCGGCGGCGCGATTCGTGGCGTTTACCTGGAGTCGGTCATGCAGCAGATTCGCCAGGACAATCCTGGGCTGAATGCCAGCGACGAAGACCTGGCCAGGGCAATCCTGATCCAGGACGGCACCGCCGCCGGCCAATAGCGATAGAACAATCGCGGTGGGGCTTGTGACACTTGGATAGCGTTTCCAGCCCTGCTTCGCGTTGTCTTCGTGGATCCGATCAACGCGCCCAGCCGGCAACCAGTTGCGCACTGATGCTGACGCCGCCGCACACCACGATCACCACGTCATGGGCACCGGTAATGGCCGGATGGTCCAGATACGCAATGGCCAACGAAACGCCACACGCCGGCTCCACCAACTGACGCAAATCGCCGGCGTAACGCACCACGCCCATGATCGCCTCGTCATCGCCGAGCACCACGCAGCGATGAGGAAAGTCGAGGATATGTTGCACTGGCCACGCCGCCACCTGCGCCGCGCCCAGCGAAGTTGCGACAGTGTCGATCCGAGATAACCTGACGGGATGCCCGGCCTTCATCGCCGCTGAAAAAGACGCCGCGCCCAGGGTTTCGCAGGCGATGATGTGGCAATCCAGACGGCCATGACGAATCAGCCCGGTGAGCAATCCGGCCAGCAACCCGCCGCCGCCGACTGATGTCACCAGCGTATCAACCTGCGGACAGTCTTCGAGGATTTCATCGATCATTGTGCTGTGGCCCTCCCACAACACCGGGTGATCAAATGCCGGAACGTACTCGGTTTCTGCCCCAAGGCAGAGCTCCTTCGCGCGCTGATTGGCGTCGTCCCAGACCTTGCCGTGGACGATCACTTCGGCACCCGTGGCGCGAATTTTGGTTCGAGTGGTTTCCGGCGTGGTATGCGGCACCACGATACAGGCCTGCAAATCCAGACGGGCCGCCGCCACCGCCGTGGCAAAACCGGCATTGCCACCCGAGGGGCACACCACTCTGCGCTTGCCTGCCGCCTTGGCCTGGCTGCACAACAGCCCCATACCCCGCAGCTTGAATGAGCCGCTGGGTTGCAGGTTTTCCAGTTTGAGCCAGATCCGCCGGGTGGCCGTAGACAGGGTCGGGTGCAGGATCAGGGGTGTTCGGATGTGCAGCATGACAAGGCTCCAAAAGCACCTTAATCAAGTCTAGTCCACCCTGACACAGAGCTGACCCCGCACGGCATTTCAACGATACCGGGGCGCCGCCGTGGAACTGCCGAACAGTCCCGAAAGCGTTCGGCGCTGCGCCTCGTAAAGGTCCCACTGCTGGCCATCATGCAAACCGGGAATCGTCACCACCTCGCCATTGGCGAACCCTGCCAGTGCAGCGTCGACCATGTCTTCGGCGGACATGACGATCTCCTGTGGCAGGTTTTCCACCGGATTGCCCGCCTCGCTCCAGAAGTCGGTGGCGGTGGCGCCGGGCAGCACCGCTTGAACACGAATGCCCTTGTCGGCCAGTTCATGATGCATGGATTGACTCAGGCTCAGCACGAATGCCTTGGTGCCGCCGTACACGCCATTGAGAATTTCCGGGGCAATGGCCACGATCGAGGAGATATTGATCACCGCGCCGGTGCCACGGGCGACGAACCCCGGCACGACTGCGTAGGCCAGGCGCATCAACGCTGTGACGTTAAGGGTGATCATGTCTTGCATGTCATCCACCGGACTGCCCAGCAAGGGCATGACGCCACCCACCCCGGCGTTGTTGACCAGCAAGGTGATGCTGGCGTCAGTGCGCAGCAGGTCCTCGACCCTCAGCAGGTCGGAGGGGTCTTTGAGATCGGCGGCGACCACCTCGACCGTCCGGCCGGTTTCATTGCTCAAATGGGTCGCCAGCGCATTAAGTTTGGTTCGGCTGCGGGCGACCAGGATGAGGTCGTAGCCCTGACGAGCGAGACGGTCGGCGTAGACCGCGCCAATCCCGGAAGAAGCGCCAGTGATGAGCGCGGTGCCCTTGGTTGAAAGCGTCATGGTCAATTTCCTTCACGATTAGGCGATCATTCGCCGGATGTGAACGTTATAAATCGACTGACACTTGGCTCAAATGACGTTTAAAGTACGTTTTCCGGACATGCAGCTTGAGGATTTCGACATGACAGGCGTGGCGTTCGTGGTATTTGAGGGGTTCCAGTCCATGGCGCTGGCGGCGATGCCGGTGTTCGAATACGCCAACTTCAGCGCGGGTGAAACGCTGTATGACGTGAGCGTGGTGTCCGAGAAAGGGCAAGTGCTGCGGGCTTCCGGGGGATTGAGTGTCGGAACCCAGGCGTTTGATGAGCGGGTATTCGATACCGTCATCGTGGTCGGTGGCGACGCCATTCTCGAGCAGGCTCCCGAGGGTGTTTTGAACTACCTGCGTGCCAGCGTGAAAACCACCCGGCGTACGGCGTCGATCTGCTCCGGAGCCTTCGTGCTGGCCCAGGCCGGCTTGCTCGACGGTCGCCGGGCGACCACCCACTGGGCTTACGCGCGGGAGCTTCAAGCGAGGTTTCCGAAGATCAAGATCGAGGAAGATCGCATCTACGTGATCGACGGTTCGATCTGGACCTCTGCGGGCATGACCGCCGGCATTGACCTGGCACTGGCGATGGTCGAAAAGGACCACGGCGCCGAACTGGCCCGTTCCGTCGCGCAGAAACTGGTGATGTACCACCGCCGCGCGGGCGGTCAGTCCCAGCATTCGGCGATGCTGGAACTGGAGCCCAAATCCGACCGCATCCAGACCGTACTCGGCTATGCCCGGGAGCACCTCGCCCAGGCGCTGTCAGTGGAACAACTGGCGGACGTGGCGCGCCTGAGTCCGCGCCAGTTCAGCCGGGCATTTCGTGCCGAAACCGGCCAGTCGCCGGCCAAGGCCATCGAAAACCTGCGCCTGGAAACGGCGCGGCAGATGCTGGAGCGCGGGCGTTTGACGCTCGATCAGATTGCCGCCGAAACGGGGTTCAAAGATCGACGGCGGATGCGCGAGGCATTTCTCCGGGCCTTCGGCCAACCGCCGCAGGTGATCCGCCGCAGCGCCCGCCTCGCCCTGTAGGAGCGAGCTTGCTCGCGATGACGGCGAGCCAGCCACCACCCATGTGCCAGATCTATCGCCATCGCGAGCAGGCTCGCTCCCACAGAGTGCAATGAGATTCAGCTGGCAATTGCGTTAAGCATCAGCCGCCCCGTGTCATCCCGCTGCACACCCACCCCCTCATAACTCGCCAGAGTCGCATGCGCCGTCTCCAGTGGATGCTCATGGGTCGATGTCATGATCAACAAATCAGCCCCCGCCGCTTCCGCTGCCAATATCCCCACCGTGGCATCTTCGAAAATCAGGCATTCGGTGATGTCGACGTCCAGACGCCTGGCCGCCAGGCGATAGCCCATCGGATCGGGTTTGCCGGCGCTGACATCCTCTGCCGTGACCATGACCGCAGGCTCGGGTATCCCCGCCGCCGCCATGCGTCGCAGCGCCAATGCCCTGGGTGCTGAAGTGACGATAGCCCACTGCCTGGCTGGTAACGACTGGAGGAACTTCGCCGCGCTGGCCACCTCGACAATGCCTTCGACATCCTCGATTTCTGCCTGGGTGATCCATGCGGCCTCAGCTTCGGCATCGATGCCGGGAAGGCCCTGGCGGTTGATGGTATCGATGGCGCGGGCGCCGTGAATGGTCGGCAGGAACGACGCAACATCCACGCCATGGCGCTGGGCCCAGACGGTCCAGATGCGCTCGGCGGCGGCGATGGAATTGAGGACGGTGCCGTCCATATCAAACAGAAAGGCGCGATAGGGTTTGTTAAAGACTGACAAGGGTGCACTTCCTCTGGCGGTAGCCGGACGGTTGATGCCCGGCAATGTAGCATTTGCCAGCGGCGAAACTCACCTTCTGACCGGTCCCGACTTCAAGGCACCCTCGACGCAATCGAGCATCTGCCCCAGCGCCCAGGGTTTCTTGATGAACGACACGTCGTGTCGGACACCGGAACTTTCCGGCGTTTCGAAGCCCGACATGATCATGATCGGCTTCTCGGGCCAGCGGTCGCCGAACTGGTTGGCCAGGTCGGCGCCGTTGAGTGCGCCGGGCATGGTGATGTCCGTCAACAGCAAGGCCACCCTGTTTGCATGCTGCTCCAGATAGTTGGCTGCGTCGTCGGCGCTGACCTGTGGTTCCACTGCAAAACCTTCCTCCTGAAGAATCTCGCAGAGAAACTCCAGGATCAACGGGTCGTCCTCGACAACCAGAATCAACCCGTCCGGAAGGTTCTCGTTCGCCTTCGATACTGGACTCATGATTTTGCCACTCCCTGAATACCTGATGATTTCGCGGTCTCGAACCCGCTGCTTACAGGTATGAGCAGCGGGTTGCGCGGAAATTCACTTTTGATACAGGCAGGGGGTGAAAATCAAGTTTTAGTCAGGTCAGTGGATTTACTGCGACATGGCATCCTTCTTCATGGCGTCCTTGGACATGGCATCTTTTTTCATCCCGTCCTTGGACATGCTGTCCTTTTTCATCGAGTCCTTGGACATTGCATCCTTGGACATGCCGTCTTTTTTCATGGCGTCCCTGGACATTGCATCCTTGGACATGGAGTCCTTGCTCATGCTGTCCTTGCTCATGCTGTCCTTGCTCATGCTGTCCTTGCTCATGGTATCCGCAGCAAAAACACTGGCGGCGCCCATGGCCAGGCACATGGACAGAACGACGGTGGTCAATTTTTTCATGATCAAACTCCTTGAAGCACAGGTTGCGAATGAGCGCAGCACACGCTGCGCGGTGAATGCGTCGGGCGCCGTCAGCTGCCACCGAACCAGTTGTAGCCCTGGTCTTCCCAGTAGCCGCCGCTGTAGGTGTTGCTGACGAAAATCGCCTGGATGTGTTTGGGATTCTTGTAGCCCAGCTTGGTAGGCATGCGCAGCTTCATCGGGAAACCGTATTCACGCGGCAGCACGGCGCCGTCGTAGGTCAGCGCCAGAATGGTTTGCGCGTGGAGCGCAGTGGCCATGTCGATGCTGGTGTAGTAATCGTCGGCGCACTTGAAACCAACATATTTGGCGTCGGTGTCAGCGCCTACGCGCTTGAGGAAATCGCTGAAACGCACGCCGCCCCAACGCCCGATGGCGCTCCAGCCTTCGACGCAGATGTGTCGGGTAATCTGTTCTTGCTGCGCCATGGCGCGCAACTCTTCCAGACGCCAGCTGCGCTTGTCGGCGACCCGCCCGGTGACCTCCAGGCGAAAGCTCTCTTCCTCCACGGTCGGTGCCTCGTCGATACCGTAGAACGCGTTGAAGGGAAACGGCCGAGTGATCATCGACGCCGGATAGGTGGGTGCCATCGCATTGGGATTGAACAGCCAGCCCTGTACCCGATCGTTTAGCCGGGACATCGATGACAATGCGGTTTCGACGCTTTCGTTGTCAGTGATGTTGCAGCCGGACAACAGCGCCACACCGCCGAGTGTCAGGCCACGCATGAGGAACGAACGGCGCGAGCGATCCTCGATCTGCGGGGCGATGATCTTGCGGGCATCCTTGAGGATGGCGTCTTCGTCCAGGCCTTCAATGCGCTTTTTCATACAGGCTCCTTGCGACCGACGATCATGGCCAGCAGCGTTTTCGGGACCAGCGCGACCATCAACAGGTGCACCGCGACAAAGGCGACCAGCAGCGCCATGGCAATGAAATGCACATGCCGCGCCGCTTCGTAGCCACCCAGCAATTCGCGCAGCAGCGCAAACTGCACCGACTTCCACAACACCAGGCCGGACATCACCAGCAGCGCAATGTCGAGTACCACGAACAGGTAGGCGAATCGCTGCACCTGGTTGTAATGGCTCAGGTCAGCGTGCCCCAGTTTCCCGCGCAAGGCGGCCCACAGGTCATGCAGCACTCCTTTGGGGGAAATCGGGAAAAAGCGGCGTTTGAAGCGACCGCTGAACAGGTTGATGATCAGGTAGATCAGGCCGTTGATCGCCAGAAACCACATCGCTGCGAAGTGCCACTGCAAAGCACCGCCGAGCCAGCCACCCAGGGTGATCGACTTCGGGAAACTGAATTCGTAGAGCGGCGAGGCGTTGTAGATCCGCCAGCCGCTGGTGACCATCACCAGCACCGCCAGCGCATTCAGCCAGTGGGTCAACCGCAGCCAGCGTGGGTGGCTGGCCCTGGGTGCAACAGTTGACGGCGACATGTCCGGCTCCAGTGATTGTTGTTCGTTGGGGCCGAGTATGGAGGGGGATTTGTCGCCAAATCCTCACCGAAAGTTAACTTAATTGTGATGAATGGATCCCTGTACCAAACTCGCTCCTACGGGGATTGGTGGTTAAACTTGCGTCCCCCCGCCATCTGCCGACACCGAATCAATGAACACTCAAGCCCTCACCACCCTCCACGATCACCTGCTGACCGCACTGGCAACCGCCCCAGCGGAAACCCGCCGACTGTTTCACGGTCGTGGCCGCTGCTGGCCGGGGCTGGAACAGTTGACTGTCGACTGGATGCAGGGCGTGGTGCTGGTGTCGCTGTTCAAGGAACCCGAGCCTGCGCATCTCGAGGAGTTGAAACAGCGGCTGCTGGAGCTGACCCGATCAGTGCAGTGGACGCAGTCGGGCGCGCATACCCTGGCGCTGCAACATCGCTACCTGCTGCAAAGCACCACCGAGTGGCTGGTCGGGGACGTGATCGAGGACATGACGATCACCGAGGGTGGCCTGCAATATCGGGTCGATCTGGGCCGTAAACAGAACACCGGGTTGTTCCTCGACATGCGTTACGGCCGTGATTGGGTGCGCGCCAACGCCCAGGGCAAACGCGTGTTGAACCTGTTTGCCTACACCTGCGGATTTTCGGTAGCGGCCATTGAGGGTGGCGCCGAACACGTGGTCAACCTCGACATGTCCAGCCCGGCGCTGAACCGTGGCCGCGACAACCATCGGCTCAATGGCCACGACATGAGCAAGGTCAGTTTCCTCGGCCACGACCTGTTCAAATCCTGGGGCAAGGTCATCGGCAAGGGGCCATACGATCTGGTCATCATCGACCCACCGTCTTTCCAGAAAGGCAGCTTTTTGCTGACCAAGGATTACCAGCGGGTGTTGCGCCGCCTGCCGGAACTGCTCACACCCGACGGTAGCGTTCTGGCCTGCATGAACGACCCGGCGTTCGGCGCCGATTTCCTCATCGACGGTGTCACCCGTGAAGCGCCGGGCCTGCAGTTCGAGCAGCGCCTGGAAAACCCGCCGGAGTTTCCCGACGCAGACGTCGAGTGCGGGTTGAAGGCGCTGGTGTTTCGTCGCTGATCAGCCCAGCCGTTCACGCACGAATTCACTGACTTTGTGGGTCAACTGATCCAGATGCCGATCGCGCTGTTTTTCGGCATCGATCATGGCGCGCTTGCCGTGGCGTTGCAGCAGGTAGGTGTGAATCTGCCGCACTTCCAGTGAGCTGTAGATCGACGTGGTGTCGAGCAGCCCTACCCGCCCCGCCGAGCGATAGTCGCGGGTACTCATCAGCACCTGGGTGCCACGGGCACCCAGCAGCGCAAAGCCCATCGACTCGAACCACGGCACCTTGGCCACGGCGCAGGTCAGCTCGGCGTGGGGATAACGAGCCACCATCTCGCGCAGCATCCTGCGCGCCACGCCCTGGCGCCGATGGCCTGCCTGCACGGCCATGTAGGCCACGCTGCACGCCTCGGGATCATCCTGGGTCGGCAGATAGAGCAGGAAGCCCGCTACCGTATCCGGGTCGTCCACATCCGTGGCCACGATCAACTCCACCGCGATCCCCTTCGCTCCGCTCAGCGCTTCCAGATACAGGTGCACCTCATAGCCGATCGTGTACTGGTACACGTTGTACAACAGGTTGCTCGGCGGGATGGCGACCATGCTGATGTCGGTCAGATTATCGACCACCATCTGCAGGATCTGGCTGGACAGGTGCTCGGGGCACGGGGTTTTGAAGTGGGTGATCTGGAACATGAAAGGCACTGCTCTGAGGCTGACGCGAAGGTGCCCATCATAACGTGCTTGAGGCTGATCGTTCCCACGCTCTGCGCGGGAACGATCACTTCACGCCTGTCTCACCACTGGTAAGTCGCACTCGCCTGCACGGTGCGTTGCGCGCCGTACCAGCACCACGAGTACGAATAGCAGGTGGACACGTACTCTTTGTTTGCCAGGTTGCTGGCATTCACGGCCAAGCGCAGGTTGTCCTTGAGGCTCATGACATTGGGGATGTCGTAGTGCACCGCCGCGTCCACCAGCGTGTAGCCCGGCACCTTCAACGTGTTGGCGGCATCGCCCCAGGACGAACCGACGTAACGTGCGCCAGCCCCGACGCCAAAGCCTTTGGCGGCGCCGTCGTGGAAGGTGTAGTCCGCCCAGACCGACGCTGTGTGGCGCGGAATGCCGTAAGTGGTGGTGCCTTTGGCCGACACGGGCGCGCCCACGGCAACGTCGGTCAGCGGCGCGTAGTTGACGGTGCTGTTTGACTTGGTAATGCGGTTGTCGAGGTAAGCATAGGCCGCCGTGATGTCGAGGTTGTCGTTGAGGCTGGCCTTGCCTTCCAGCTCAAAACCTCGGGAGCGCACTTCACCACTTTGTTCCTGGCAACGGCCGTTGCCGCAGAGGTGCGTCGGGTCCGGATCGAGCGTCGGCACGTTGGTCTGCGTCAGGTCGAAGACCGACGCGGTAATGAAGCTGTTGCTGCCCGGTGGCTGATACTTGATACCCATTTCATATTGCTTGCCCTCGGTCGGCTTGAACACCGAGCCGCCGTAGCCGGTCCCCGACTGCGGTTCGAAGGACTCGGTGTAGCTGATGTAGGGTGCCAGGCCGTTGTCGAACAGGTAGACCAGGCCCACGCGACCGGTGAACGCTTCGCTGTCCAGCGAGGTTTTGGTCTTCACATTTCTCTGCAGATTCAGTGAGCTGTTGTGGTTGGTCGCCCAGTCATACCGCCCTCCCAGCAGCAAAACCCATCGGTCCCACTTCAGTTGGTCCTGAAGGTACAGGCCTTTCTGCTGGTTACGCTGGGTGGCGTCGGTGGTGTAGGCCGGCGTGGTGACTGGAGCACCGTACACCGGATCGAAAATATCCAGGGTCGGGCCGGTACCGAAACCGGATTTGGTATCAGTGCTGGTGTTCTGATAATCGCCCCCAAACAGCACGGTGTGCTGCACCGGGCCGGTGTCGAACTTGGCCTGGGCCTGGTTATCCACGGTATAGGAGTCCAGGTTGACATCGGTGGCGATGGTCGACCGGTTGGACGTGCGGTAATCGGCGCGCAGGTTGCTGTGGTAGAGGCTGCGATACTCGCCCTCGCTGCGCAGGTAGCGGGCGTTCTGGCGCAGGGTCCAGACATCGTTGAGGTGGTGCTCGAACAGGTAACCGACAGAGAAATACTGGCGGTCGCTCTTCTCGAAATCCTCATCGCCGTCATAGAAGTCAACATCGATGTCCCGGCCTATCGGGCTGTCGAGTACCGAACCCCATGCGGGCATCGAACCGTAGGACGCGGCTTTCGGGTCTTTCTGGAAATGCCCGAGCAGGGTCAGCGAGGTGTCGTCGCTCGGCCGCCAGGTGAAGGACGAGGAAATCGCCTGACGCTGGGTTTCGGTGTGTTCGAGCTGGCCGTCGGCCTCGTCGTACAGGCCGGCCACCCGATAGGAATAGACCCCTTGATCATCCAGCGGGCCGCTCAGGTCGAAGGTCGTGCGTTTCTTGTTGAAGGTGCCGTACTCAACGCCGATTTCATGGAACGGCGTGTCCAGCGGCCGCTTGCTGACCATGTTGACCACGCCACTCGGGCTGGCCTGGCCGTAGAGCACCGACGATGGGCCGCGCAGCACGTCCACGCGCTCAAGGTCGAACGAATCCTTTTGCGGCGACGCGTCCCGGCTGCCGGGCATGCGCAGGCCGTCCAGGTACACCGCCGGAGAGAACCCGCGAATGGTCATCTGGTCCAGGCGCGAGGCCGTGGAGCCACGACTTTCAGTGACCACGGCGGCGGTGTAGCGCAGGATCTGGTTGAGGCTTTCGGCGCCTTGGGCGCGCATCTGGTCCTTGGTCACCACCGAAATCGACTGCGGGGTTTCGATCAGCGCCGCATCCGTCTTGGTCGCCGACAGCGAGCGGGTTGCCACATAACCTCTCACCGGGCCGGTCGGACTTTCGCTGGCGTAGGCGCCGTTGATGTTGGTCGCTTGTAACTCCAGGGAGCCTTCCACCGGTTCGGGTGCAGGCTCGATGCGATAACGGGTGTCCGAGAGCGCGATGGCATTGAGACCAGTGCCCTGGAGCAATCGGGCCAGTGCCTGGCGGGTGCTGAAGGAACCGTTCAGGCCGTTGCTGCTTTTGCTGCGGGTCAATGCCGGGTCGAAGGCCAATGCCAGGCCCGCTTGCTCGGCCAGGCTGTTGAGTGCCTGGCTCAGATCACCGGCAGCAATTGAAAAACTGTGTACTGCGCTGGCGTGGGCACCAGGGACCGAAGGTTCAACCGCCAGCAGCGGTGTTGCGACAAAAGCCATCGCCACTGAAAGCGCCAGTGGGTGCAACGGACGAACAAAGCGTGACATGGGAAATCCTGCGAAAGGTTAGGCATTACTAACCATGACGGCCATGTCGAAAAAAGAGACAAGGAATGCGATCGATTTGCATTAAATTCTTTCTGCAGCCACCTATTACCCTGTAGGAGCGAGCTTGCTCGCGATGGCGGTGTGTCAGTTGCATTTAAGCTGGCTGACACACTGCCATCGCGAGCAAGCGCGCTCCTACAGAAAGGTGTGATGCAAGCGCTAGCGCCGCTTCACCACCACCAGCCAATCCGTAAACCGCTCCACATCAATGGGCAGATTGTCTGCCAGGGTAGCCAGTGCTGCGTCGGTGTCGTCCAGGCGGAACACGCCGGAAACCCGCAGGCCTTGCAGCGCCTGTTCGTCGAACCGCACCAGGCCGTGCCGATAGCTGGCCAATTCGTGCAGTACTTCGCTCAAGGGTCGGTCGTCGACCTTGAGCAGGCCACGGGTCCAGGCATCCGGGCTGGCGTTGCCGATGGCTTGCGGTTTAGCCACGTCGCCGTCGCGAAGAACGGTCTGCTCACCCGCCTTGACGTTCACTACCTCCCCCGCCCTGGGTTTGGCGGCAACCACCGATTCGAGCACGCTGACCACCGTCGAGCCATCGGCATCACGCTTGACCAAATACCGAGTCCCCAGCGCGGTGGCCGTGCCTTGGTCGGTGCGCACCACGAACGGACGCTGGGCATCCTTGGCCACCTCGACCCACAACTCCCCGGAGAGCAATTCGATCACGCGCTGCTGGCCATCGAATTTCACGTCCAGCGCCGAGTCGCTGTTGAGCTGAACATGGCTGCCGTCCGACAGCACCAGTTCGCGCCGCTCACCGACGCCCGTACGTTGGTCGGCGAGCCAGACCGGCAGGTTATCCAGGCCGATCCAGCCACACATCAACACCCCCAGCAACGCCACAGCCTGCGCACCGCGAGCCGCCATCGTCGGCCGCGGCCGGATAAAGGCCTGCTTGAGGGCGACACGCGCCGGCGCCACCGGCAGTTCATCGAGACTGCCCAGCAACTCGCGCATACGCTCAACAGCCAACGCGTGAAGCGGGTCAGCCTCGCGCCAGAGTTCGAACGCCTCGCGGTCGGCATCCGTCGACAGGTCATCGTGCAGCAAGGTCAACCAATGGGCCGCTGCGTTGATCATGCGATCGGAGGGTTGCTCGAAGGCGTTCAAGGTTGGTCCGCGCTGTACAGGGTGTTGTAGCAATGCACGAGCGCACTGGCGACGTAGTTCTTGACCGTGCTGGCCGAGACGTTCAGCTCGATTGCGATCTCGCTGTAGGTCAGGCCATCGAGACGGCTGAGCAGGAATGCCTCGCGGGACTTGGTCGGCAACCCGGCGAGCATTACAGCGATTTTTTCCAGTGCCTCCAACGCCACATGGACCGCCTCGGGGTCCGGCATGCCGGCCTCCTGCGCCTGGATCGCCAAGGCTTCAAGGTAGGCTTGCTCAATGCGACGACGTCGAGCGCCATCGATCAACAGGCGCCCCGCCGTCGTCGCCAGGAATGCCCGCGGCTCCTTGATGGTGTGCGGTTCGGCAAGGCTGAGCACACGGATGAAGGCGTCATGGGCCAGATCGGCCGCGCGTTGTGAGCAGCCGAGTTTTTTTCGTAGCCAGCCGTGCAACCAGCAATGGTGTGCGCTGTAAAGGTCGGTGAAGGTGCGCTGACGGCGGGAAAAATCATCCTCGGCCACGGAAACATCGGGCATACGAAAAAATTTCTCAAATAAGAAAGATTACCAGTCGCGTAAACGATGACAGCAAAATCATGGCAGGGCAAGCGATCAGATCAATGACAACGCCACTATTGCTGTGGCGCGACCATGCGAAAGCGGATGTTGATGTCATTGGAGACCACGGTGTCGGCAAACTCGCCCTCTCCGATCTTGAAATCGCTGCGCCTGAGGGTCAGTTGGCCGTCGAAGATGCCGATGGATCTATCCGCCTTGAGCAGCACCGGCACGTCTACTACTTGGGTGATGCCCCTGATGGTCAGCGTGCCGGTAATCAGATAGCGGCTGTCGCCGAGGGCTTTCACCGCCGTTGAGGCGAACGTCGCCACGGGTGAATTGGCCGTGTCGAACCAGGCCGGTTTTTTCAGCTCTTCGTTTGCGTCACTGCTGCCGGCGTCAATGCTGTCGAGCTCGATGATCAGCCCGGCATGAGCCGCCGAAGGGTTGGCGGTATCGAAATCCAGTGTGCCCTCGAAACGGCTGAAGGTGCCGTAAACCCGTGAGCTGAATTGGTTATAGGTGAAGGACAGTGTGCTGGCCGTAGCATTGACCTGCGTGTATTCGACGGCATTGGCGCAGGAGAACGCGCCGCAGGCCAGCGCAGCAACCCAGAGGGCGGAGCAGGAAAATCGAGGCTTCATGGGATTCTCCGATCTTGCGCTGCTTGCCTGCGCCGGTGTGGGTCAGTTCGTCGAACGCATTGATTTGATCAGGTTGCTGCGCAGTTTTACAACCGACTGTTGCAGTTGCACGAACTCTGCCGAAGTCAGCCCGGTGGCCTCGGCCAGCCCGCTTTCCGGCTGGTTCTCGCGCAGCGCCCTGCCCTGTTGGGTCAGTTTGATCCGCACCTGCCGCTCGTCCTCGGGGTCACGCTGGCGTTGCAGGTACCCCATCGCCTCCAGTTTTTTCAGGATCGGCGTGAGGGTGTTGGATTCCAGGAACAACTTTTCACCCAGGCTGCCGACGGTCTGATCGTCGGTTTCCCAGAGCGCCACCAAGGTGATGTACTGCGTGTAGGTCAGCCCCAGTTGTTCGAGCAATGGCTTGTAGGCCTTGCCGAATGCCAGGTTGGTGGAATAGACCGCAAAGCACAGGAACTCGGAGAGCTTCAGGTCGGAGGGATCTGGCTTTGCATTGGCGTTCATGGGCTTCCTCGATAACAGGATATTCGCGTTCGGCCGACTATACGTCGTACGCGACAGTGTCGGAAGTGTGATAACGACATACGCCGGCTCAATCTGAAGGATCGAACCGGCGGATGCTTTCGACTTTATTCACATACGCTTTTGTCGCATGCGATTTTTACACTCGAAAAATCAGACCGTCAGCACGTTCAATTCCACGTCGATGTTGCCACGGGTGGCTTTGGAATACGGGCAGATCTGGTCCGCCGTATGCGCCAGCCGAGTCGCAACCTCGTGCGACAGGCCCGGTACGCGCAAGGTCAATCGCGCTTGAAGGAAGTACTCCGAGCCACCCTGCCCCAGGTCGACTTCGATGTCCACCGACAGATCTCCAGGCAACACAACGTTCAAGTCATTGGCCACCAGTCCGACCGCTGCGGTGTAGCACGCCGACCACGCACCCGCGAACAGTTGCTCGGCAGTCGGGTGTGGCTGGGTGGCGGCGAACACATGAGCAGGTTTGGCGCTGCCCGGCGTCGACAAGGTAATGTCGAGAGTGCCGTTGTGGCCGCGTGAGGTGTTGCCGGCGGCGCTGGCGGTGGTGTGGGTTTTGCCGGTGGCCAGCACTTTTTCGATCTTGCTCATGGGGTGAATCCTCTGTAATGCAATGGGTTTGAGTTGTTATCGTGTTCGACTAGATCGCATGCGATGTATTAATACTCGTCGTAACCGTCGGCAGTGTCAATAGCTGGTAAGCCGATCAGACGACCAACGGTATGGCCTGGTTTTCTGTCGGGCAAAAAAATGGGCCACCCCTTCCAGGGCAGCCCATTGTCGTTTCGGCGGTTTTCGTGGTGTCTACACCAATCGCTCGATCTTCTGATGCTTCCACACCCGTTTGTAATACGCCGTCTGCAACAGCAGCATCCCCAGGTAAGCCACCGGGAACGCCATCCACACGCCCGGCAATCCGAAGTGTCCGTCCAGCACGTAGGCAGCCGGTAACTGCACGCCCAGCACGCAGATAATCGAGATCCCCATGGGTACCAGCACCGTGCCGCTGGCGCGCATGATGCCGCCGATGATGGCCTGGAAGCCAAACACCAACAGGCTCCAGAGCATGATGTGCAGCAAGTGTTCTGCCATGGTGCGGGTGGCGTCTTCGGTGAGGAACAGACCGAGCAGCCAGTGCGACAACAGGTAACCCAGCAGCACCAGGCCACCGGTCAGGCAGACGTTGATCCACAACCCTGTGCGCAGTATCGGCCCGATGCGCTCCACCCGTCCCGCGCCAATCGCCTGCGCACCGAGGATCGAGGCAGTGATGGCAATCGACAGTGCTGGAAACTGCACGTAATTGACGATCTGCGTTACCGCGCCATAGGCCGCCGTCGCCTGGGAGCCGTGCTGGTTGACCAGTGCCAGGATCACCAACTCCGACAGCGACAACACCACCATCTGAAGTCCCGTGGGCAAACCGATGCGCAGCACCTTGCCGAGGATTTCCCGGTCCAGGCGCATCGCGGCGAACATCTCACGATCCGGCGCCAAGGGATGGTCGCGTCGGATCAACCGCCACGCCAACCATCCCATCGCCGCGAGGTTACCGACCAACCCGGCATACGCCGCGCTTTGAATCCCCAGTATCGGCAAGCCGAACCAGCCGCGAATCAGAGCCGGGGTCAGCGCCAGGCCGATCAGCGTAGACACCAGCAACGCCATGAGCGGCGACAGCGTGTCGCTGACCCCACGCAGCAATTGGGTGAACAGCACGTAGACCAGCAGCGACGGCATGATCCACAACATCACATGGGCATACGCGACCGCGTCGTCGAGCACATCCGCCGGCGTGCCCAAACCCTGCAATGCGCGTCGGGCGAACACGGTGCCCAGCACTGCGGCGAACAACCCGATGATCGCGCCGAGCAGCAAGGTGGTCGCCGCGATGGTTTTCACCAGATGGGTTTCGCGAGCCCCCCACGCCTGACCGATCAACACCCCTGCCCCGGCGCCGAGGCCGATGACCAGGGCGATGAAAAAGAATACGATGGGAAACATCCCCGACACCGCCGCCAGCGCCTGGGTACCGAGCATCTGGCCAATGTAAATGCTGTTGACCGAGCCTGTCATTGACTGGAGAAAATTGGACAGGACCATAGGGCCCAGAAACAACAGATAGGTTTTCCAGAGGGGTTGTTGGGTGATTGCGGTTTGCATGAAGTGCAAGTCCAGCTCAGACGGCGAGGATCGAATTCTAGAGGATAGCGGTGGTGGGGATGAATATTTTGAAATAACCCGATGGGGCCCTTTGTACGCCTTCCACGGTGAATGGAGGTCAAACGCAAATCTGCAGGAACGAGCTTGCTCGCGATGGAGGCCCAGACACCGCGGGCCTCCAGACAGCCCAGCGTCATCGTTAACGACCCTCGCGGGCAAGCCCGTTTCTACAGAGTCAGGACACCAACATGAGCGAAAAGAAATCGCCCGTCACGCTCAACGAAGACATCTGCGTTCATGTCTTCACCGCCTCGGCGGCCATGGTGGGCGTGTGTATCACCGTGATCGGGATTTTCCAGGTGGTCGGCACCCTGAAAAGTGCCGATTCCATTGGCGATGACCTGCTGGCGATCAACGCCATCCTGTATCTGATCACCACGCTCATGTCCTATTGGTCGCTGCGCACCCGCCAGTTCCAGCGCAATCACTTCATGGAAAAACTGATCGACATCCTGTTCCTGGTCGCCCTGACCTGCACCACGGGGATTGCCGGGTTCATTACGTGGGCGATCACCTTTACCTGAGGCCCTTGCCCCCTACACCACCATCGCGATCAACTGCCCCGGCGTCATCTTCGTCACCATGATCAGCACAATCATGAACATCCCTCCAAACCCCGCGATGCCCATCCAGAACCATTGGCGGTACGCGCTTCGGTAGCCGTCATCCAGCGCTTCGCCCATTGCCACAGCGCTCGACGCCATCCGGCCCAAGCGCTTTTGCAGCACCAGCACCGGCAGCCACAGCGAACCCACGCAGAGGAAGATGACCAGCGCGGTCAGCACCCAATCGGTGCTCAGGGGCAGACCGGCGATTTTTATCAACGCGTAGCCGGTGATGATCTGGATGAAGCCGGCGGGTGTGGTAATCCAGGTGTCGAATCGCACCACCATCCTGGCCACGTGCGCAATCACCTGCGGGTTAGCCGTGCGGCTGGCGGCTATCAGGTACAGGTAGGAGCCCATGCCGAAACCGAACAGGAAAATGGCGGCGATGATGTGCAGGTATTTAAGGCAGAGGTAGAGCATGATCAGTGCGGCTCGTCAGAAAAATGCACGGACAGGCTCAGGTTCTGCGGGTCATTGATGGCGGCCATGTACTCGTCGACGCTGATTTCACCCACGCACGGCCGGGCTCCGGTTGCAGGCGTGAAGCCTTGGGCGATTTTCGCCGCCAGTGCGACCGCCGCACAACTGGGGATCTGTGGCCCCTTGTCATTACGGGCCGTAAGCTGCGCGGTCATGAACAGCGGTTGGTCTTGTGCACCGATGCCGTGAACGTCGATGTACATCGCACTTTTGCCATCCCCCAGCCGCTCGAACCACAACCCCCAACGATGCAGCCTGGCGGCCCACGCAGCATGATCGCGCACGATCCCCATCTTCAGGGCCTGGGCCAGCAGACAGTTGGCGACACCGCCAAGCTTGAGGCCGGAGCCGGCCTTGAAGCTCAGGGTGTGGGCGCCATAACGACCCGCAAATATATCCATGTCGGGCACGTCGACATTGGCCAGCAGCCGATGTCCCAGGTGGGGCATCTTGCGCAACGTCAGGTCTTGCCAGCCGATCACTTCGTGCACTTGGCCGTTCTTGAGCTGGCGGATCGGTTTGCCCGCGTAGGCGAATACACCTTCGACGGTCGACAGCCCCGGCATCTTGGCGGAGGAAGAAATGCCGTGCTCAATGCTGTCGATGCGTTTGAAGCGATGGCGTTGTTCGTCGATGATCGCCGACGACAACGTCGGCACCGAGCTGCAGCCACTGAGAATGGCCACGCCCGCCCGTTTCGCCCGGTCATCGAGCACAGCGATGCCGTTGACGAAGGTTCGGCAATCGGACAGGTCGCAGTAATTCACGCCTGCGTCGATACAGTGCTCGGCGACGGCATAGGATTGGCCCTGGAAAGGGCCACCGGTGTGGACCACCAGTTGAATGTTCAGCGAACGCAGCACAGCGGTGAATGCCGTACCCATCGCATCACCGCACCAGCTCTCGCAGGTACCGCCCGACAGGGCGTTGAGCTCATCGACCTTGCGCTGCAATTTGCGGGGATCACGGCCCGAGATCACCAGGTCGATGCCCGGCATCACCACCAGATGCTGGCAGACGATACTGCCAAAATTCCCGTACCCGCCAATCACCAATACCCTTAACGCCATTCATCTCTTCCCTGAAAAACGGTCGGACAGTTGCCTTCCACGGCGGGGAGCTTTACTGATAATGGCGGGACGGGCAAGTCCAGGGGATTAACCAATCACCTTCGCATACACCGTTCGATCCACATTGCCCCCCGACAAAATCACCCCCACTTTCTTCCCGGCCATCGCTCCGCGCTCCTGCATGAGCGCCGCCAATGCCGCTGCGCCGGCGCCTTCGGCGAGGTTGTGGGTGTCGGTGTAATAAACGCGCATGGCCTCGGCGATCTCCGCATCGTCGACTGAAACGATGCGCGCCGCTCCGGCCAGGTAACGTTCGAAGGCTTCGGGGATGGGTTTGCGCACGGCCAGGCCGTCGGCGAAGGTATTGGCCGAGGCGGTTTCGCACAGGCTGCCGGATTCGAACGATAACTTCGCTGCGGCGGCTTCGGTGGACACCACGCCCACCACTTGAGTGTCCAGGCCCAGCGCATCGCGGGCGGCAATGACCGCGCAGATCCCCGAGCCGCAGCCAATGGGTACGTAGACGGTGTGAAGATCCGGCGCCGCGGTGAACAGCTCCAGCGCATAGGTGGCCACGCCCTTGACCAGTTCAAAGTGGAACGGGGGCACCAGGTACAAGCCTTGCGTCTGTGCCAGGCGTGCGGCCTCTTCCCGGGCTTCATCGAAATCACGACCGAACTCGACCACTTCGCCACCGAAGCCGCGCATGGCGTTGTTCTTTTCCACCGAGTTGCCCAGAGGCACCACGATCAATGCGCGCAGCCCGGCTGCCGCTGCGGCCAGCGCAACGCTCTGGCCATGGTTACCCCGCGTCGCAGAGACAATGCCCTTCACGTTCGGATGCGCCTGTTTGAGCCAGCGCATGAAGGTGATGCCGCCGCGCACCTTGAAGGCGCCGGTCGGCGTATGGTTTTCGTGCTTGACCCACACCGTGCAGCCCAGCCGTTCGGCCAGCAACGGCCAGGCGTACTGGGCGGTCGCGGGCATGACCTGGTAGACGCAGCGAGCCGCCTGTTCGATGTCGTCGCGTGTCAGCGTGTGCATGTGCAACCTCCTGAGAATTTCGCTCAGTCTAGGCAGGAGCACCCTGCGTCGGCTTTCAAAAAACTGACCTGATGCCGTCTCTTCACTACTATGCGGTAATGAGCCAGCCCAAACCTCCACCGCCAACCCTCGCCGTCGAACCGGTCCGCCGTGTCGAAGCCGGCCCCTGGGCGATAGAACTGCTGCCCGGCTCGGCCTATTCGGCGCGCTATGTCGCCAGTCATTCGGCGATTGGCTTTGCCTTCGACAGCCAGCGAGGCGTGCATGCCATCGGCAGCGACCGCGTGCAGCCCTTTGTTGCCACACCCAACAGCCTGGCGTTCGTGCCGGCCGGGTGTGACGTGCTTTCCGAATCCCCCGGCGGCGGCGAGTACCTGCGGGTGATGCACGCCCAGGGCCTGGAGGTGATCGGTGACCACGCCTTCAACAATCGCATTGATTCACAGGCCATCGCGCTGGCGCTGCGCATGCGCATCGCGTTGTTGCGGTCTTCGGTGGATGACGATTGGGAAGCCTGGGCACTGGCCCTGATGGAGCGGGCGCAGGGGCAGGATGCGCTGGCTGCACCGCTGCGAAGCTCCATCACCGCTAGCCGGCTGCGTCTGCTCGATGAGTTCATCGACGCAGGCCTGGGTGGTCCGCTGAGTGTGCAGGCGATGGCGCGATTGCTGGAGTTGTCAGAAGGCTTCTTCATCCGCGCGTTCAAGCAGGCCACGGGAAAAAGTCCCCACAGCTACCTGATCGACCGGCGCCTGGCCACCGCCCGGGCGCGACTGATCGATTCAAGCGCAAGCCTCGCCGACATCGCCCTCACCTGCGGCTTCAATTCCCAGGCGCATATGACGACAGTGTTCAAGCAGCGGCTGGGCGTCAGCCCGGCGCAATTGCGCCCGACCCGCTGGATCAGATAGCGGCAAAGCCCTCGACGCTGTCAGGCCACGCGGACAACACCTCAAAACCATGGTCCGTAACCGCCACCATATGTTCCCACTGGGCTGACAGCGAATTGTCCCGGGTCACCACGGTCCAGCCGTCCGCCAGTGTGCGCACATGGCGCTTGCCGGCGTTGAGCATCGGTTCGATGGTGAAAATCATCCCGCTTTTCAACGTCAGACCCTGCCCCGGATAGCCGTAATGCAGCACCTGCGGCTCGTCGTGGTAGACCTTGTTGATGCCGTGCCCGCAGTACTCGCGCACGACGCTAAAGCCCTCGTTTTCGGCATGCGCCTGAATGGCGTGGCCGATGTCGCCAAGGGTGGCGCCGGGACGGACCCTGCGAATGCCGGCGCACAGGGCGTCATAGGTGGTCTTGACCAGGTGCCGCGCCTCGGGGGCGGGCTCACCCACGAAATACATGCGACTGGTGTCGCCATACCAGCCCTCTTTTTTCACCGCGATGTCGATGTTGACGATGTCGCCGTCCTTCAGCACGGTTGCCGACGGCAGGCCATGGCAGACCACTTCGTTAATCGAGGTCAGCACCGTTTTCGGATAGCCGAGATAACCGACGTTGCCAGGAATCGCCTTTTGCACATTGACGATGTACTCGTTACAAAGGCGGTCGAGCTCCTCGGTGGTGACGCCGGCCTGCACATGGGGTGCAATCATCGCCAGCACTTCGGCGGCGAGCATGGCCGCGGTGCGGGACCTGGCAATGTCCGCCGGGGTGTTGATGCGCACGTTCGCCCTCATTTGCGTGCGCTGCCTGCGGACTCAAGCACGGGGGCACTGTCGGCAAGACCGCAGAGGCGTTTCAGCTCAAGCCCGCCCTCGAGCTCCGCGCGTACCAGCATTCGGCAGATCTCGGTGTGGTCGAGATTGGGGTGCAGCTCGGCGAGCATGCCGATGCGCATCCAATGTTCGGCCTGAGCGTTGATCGAGCGACTCAGCGCGTTGCTCGCCACGCGCAGGTGCTCATGCAGGTCTTCAGAGATTTTGACAATGCCCATGGGTTTCACTATATGAAATGTATATGTTTCATATCTTACGTGAATGCCCTGCAAAAGGACAATGGCAGGTCACACTGATGATTCGCGCTGCTCATGCTCAATTAATGAACAATACGTGACAGCCCGCGTGCGCTCTGGTTTTCAGAATATTATCCACAGGAATACCCACTCATTTTGTGGATAGTTCTCGCTCGAAATCGAGCACACCTAAGGATGATGGCAATCTCTCGCAAAGGATGATTAAGTGAGAGGCTGTGCACATGTCCCCTGTTTACGCTGCGAGTTTCTCGCCAAGGATGAACAATGATCATCGGTTCAACGTCATCGCAAGCGATGGCTACCTACACCGCTTCCGCCGGCGCCGCGTCCGCGACGGCATCGCAAGGACGTGTTCCGCAGAGCAGGACGCAGGCGGACAAGGCGCAAAACACTGATTCGATCTCGCTTTCGGACAAGTCCAGCGACTACAGCAAATCGATTGCTGACAACAAACCCTACTTTCCTGCCCGCGAAGGCATGAGTGCCGACGCACTGGTCCTGGGCGTTGCCAATCCCGGCGCGGTCTCCAGTTCCAAGGACAAGACCTTCGCCGAAGTGGCGACTGATGCACGCAAGCGCATGGATGAAAAATATGCGCTGATGAAAGCCAGCGACAAGCCTTACACCGGCAGCGATGAAGACCGCAACAGCTTGATGGGCGACCTCGACCGGCGTTCGCTGAATGCAGTGGCCAGCAATGAAGGTGGGCTCTTCACGGCCCAGGAACAGGCGTCGGCGCAAGCCTTGATGCGCCAGCAAGGCCGACTTGCCACCGGCTACTACAGCGGCCCGGCGGACCAGGAGAAAAACTGGAAAGATCCGTTTGCCAACGATCCCTATGGCCGGGCAAAAGCAGCACTGGATTTCATGAACAACATGAGCCCGGAAGAAAAGGCCAAGCCCGAATGGCTGTCGCAACGCTTGTCCCTGGAAGCCGCACTGAACCAGAGCCAGGGTTCGGAGCTTGACCCCGACAAGAAAAAAACCGGCCACTTCCCCAACCTCGCGGAAATTCTTTCAGGCGCCGTGACGCAGTCTGACGACGAGAAGTCCAGCCAATCACGCTACGGTGATCCTTCGGCGCAGATATTGAAGGGCCTCGAATCGCGCAATGCCTGACGCCTCGATCCTGCCGAACGGAACGCAGACCCGGTAATCGGCTGCGTTCCATCCCAATACAGTGTGGCATGATGCCCCTCAACGTTGTCCATTGTGGCTCGCTAACGATGAGGTCTGTTCATGAGCAAAGCACCCTACGTTCCGCCCCAGGTCTGGAAACACGAAGCGCCGTCTGGCGGCCATTTTGCCAGCATCAATCGGCCGACTGCCGGTCCCACCCATGACAAGGACTTGCCCGTCGGCAAGCATCCATTGCAGCTCTACTCACTGGCCACGCCCAATGGTGTGAAGGTCACCATCCTGCTCGAAGAGTTGCTGGCCCTGGGGCATGGCGGCGCGCAATACGATGCGTGGCTGATCCGTATTGGCGAGGGCGATCAATTCTCCAGCGGCTTCGTCGAAATCAATCCAAACTCGAAAATCCCGGCGCTGCTGGACCGCAGCGTGGAGCCCGCTGTCCGGGTGTTCGAGTCCGGCTCGATCCTGTTGTACCTCGCGGAAAAATTCGGCGCGTTCCTGCCAAGCGACCACGCGGGGCGGACCGAGACCCTGAACTGGCTGTTCTGGCAGATGGGCTCGGCACCCTACCTGGGTGGCGGTTTCGGGCATTTCTATGCCTACGCACCGGAGAAGTTCGAGTACCCGATCAACCGCTTCACCATGGAAGCCAAGCGCCAACTGGATGTGCTCGACCAGCGCCTGGCGCAAAACCGCTACCTGGTCGGCGACCGCTACACCATCGCGGACATCGCCGTCTGGCCCTGGTACGGCCAACTGGTGCGCAACAATGTGTACTCGGCGGCCGAGTTTCTTTCCGCCCACGAATACACGCACGTGCAGCGTTGGGCTGAAGAGATCGCCCAGCGGCCGGCGGTGATTCGTGGACAGCGGGTCAACCGGACCTGGGGCGATGAAGCGAGCCAGGTGCCGGAGCGTCATGACGCAGCGGATCTGGATTGAGGGTAGGTCTTTAGCTGTGGAGGTAACTTGAAACCATCGCGAGCAGGCTCGCTCCCACAGTGGATCCTCCCAACTCACCGCAGCCCCCTGTAGGAGCGAGTTCACTCGCGATGGTCGTCAACGATGACACGGGGCATCTGGCAGCCCGCCCCTACAGAGGCTGAGTGCCGCCCAGCAACGCAGTTGCCATCAGCGCCTGGAGCCCCATCGGCCTGGAGAAGTAATACCCCTGGGCCTGCCCTGCGCCCATCTCGCGTAACAGCACCAGCGTTTCTTCATCCTCGACCCCTTCGGCCACCACGCTCAGGTCCAGCGACTCAGCCATGCGCACGATCGCACGGACGATGGCGCGACTGCGTGCGCTGGTGGTCAGTTCGAGGATGAACGACTTGTCGATTTTCAAACCACTGAAACGGTATTGATGCACATAGCTCAGGGATGAGAACCCGGCGCCGAAGTCATCGAGCACCACCGACATCCCATTATCGGCCAACTGCTGCATGGTCAACCGGGCTATGGCCGGCTCGGCCACCAGTGCGCCTTCGGTCAACTCCAGGCAGATACGCGACGGCTCGACCCCGTGTTGGCCCAACAGGGCCAGTACATCCCTGGCGAAATCCGGGCGGGTCATGCTGTAGCTGGAGCAATTGACATGCACTGGCGGCCAATGGGCGTGCTCGGGCTGGGAGAGGATCACGGCGACGCTGGTGAGCATGTACAGGTCCAGGCGGCCGATCAGGCGCAGGCCCTCGACCTCCGGCAGAAACTCACCCGGTGCGATCACACGACCATTCGGTTGGCGCCAGCGGATCAACGCCTCGAGAGCCAACAGTTCGCCAGTTTCGACGCTGACAATGGGCTGGAAGTACGGCAGCAGCTCGTCGGTGCGCTTGAGCGCATTGCGCAAGGCCCCTTCTCGCTCCATCTGATCGGAGACCTCACGGCGCACCTCCTGGTTGAACACCGCGTAACTGTCACGCCCGGCACTCTTGACCCGGTACATCGCCGCGTCGGCATCGCGCAACAGGTCAGCCGGCTCGAGATGAAACTGACTGTCGGCGCTGACAATGCCGATGCTGCAGGAGGAAAACACTTCATGGCCATTGATGAAGAACGGCCGGTCGAACGCCAGCAGGATACGTTCGGCGATCTCGGTGACGACCTCCATCGGCGCTTCGGGTGCAAGCACTGCAAATTCGTCACCGCCCAGGCGGGCCAGCATGTCGGCCTCGCGCAGGCAGCCGCGCAAGCGGTGGGCGGCCTGCATCAGCAGCAGATCGCCAAAATGGTGGCCGAGGCTGTCGTTGACCATCTTGAAACGGTCGAGGTCGATGAACATCACCGCCAGATGTCCGCCCTCGCGGTCGAACCGCATCCAGGCGAGGTTCAGGCGTTGTTGCAGGTAAGTGCGATTAGGCAGCCCCGTGAGCGCATCGTGGGAGTTTTCGTGAAGCAGCTTTGCATTGGCGTGGTCGAGTTCGCGGGTGCGGTTCAGTACCCGCGCCTCGAGCTTGAGATTGGCGGCATGGATCGCTTCGGCAGCGGTGCGCCGCGACAACGCGGTGTCGATGTGTCGCGACACGAACGTCAGTAATTCCTGATCACGTTGGGTATAGCGCACAGCCGAGGTATAGCTCTGCACCGCCAGCACGCCACGCACCCCATCACCATCAAACAACGGAATGCCCAGCCACGAACAGGACCGAACCGATTCATCGATTTCGATTTCACCGCGCGATGCCAATCGATCGGCATCGTCGAAGTCGATCAGGCACGGGCGACGCTGGCGAATCACGTACTCGGTCAAGCCCCGGTTCCCGCGTCTTGGCAACGGGCAGGTCTTCTGGCGCTCATCGACGTAGTACGGAAAGGTCACCTCCGAAGTCGCGTCATCGAACAGTGCGATGTAGAAGTTCTCGGCGAACAGCAGATCGCCGACGATGCCGTGCAGGGTCTGGAAAAATTCGGTCATGTCACCGGGCTGGCTCGACAGCTCGGCAATCTGGAACAACGCACTCTGCAAATGCTCGGCGCGTTCGCGGTCCGACACTTCCTGGCGCAAGGCATCGTTGACCGCTGAAAGCTCCAGGGTACGACGCATGACCGTCTGCTCCAGATCCTCGCGGTGCAGCAGCCGGTCCAGCGCCATCGCCACATGGCGGGCCACGACCAGGAACAAGGCGCGATCCTCGGCGCTGTAGGTCCGGGAAACGTCGTAGACCTGCATGGCAAGCATGCCGAATACCTCGTCAGAGGCATTCTTCAACGGCGCCCCCATCCAGTATTCGGGACGATCACCCACGCAGTAGAAACGCCCTTCTGCCTGGGCCGCGAGAATGCCCGCGGCGTCGATCAGCAGCGGCTGGCCGGAGGTCAACACCTGGCCGGTCAAGGACAGATGCGAAGGGTCGAGGTATTCGTAGTTCTCGGACTCCAGGGCATCGACGTCGATGATGTCGACGTAATAGGGGTAGTCGATCTTGTGAGTGTGCGAGTCATACAGCGCGAGATAGAAGTTCTCGGCATCGATCAGCCCGGCCAGCAGTTGATGCACGCCTACCAGGAACACCGAGCGGTCGCGGGTCGAACTGGCCAGGTAAGTGATTTCGTAAAGCACCCGTTGGGTATTCTGCGCACGGGCCAGCGTATCGGTCTGCAACCGGATGCCCAGGCGCTGGGCAAAATCGGTGAGCGCCGGTCCTGCGCCATCGTCCAGGGGTGCGAGTAGCCAACCCAGTTCGCTTTCACCTCTACCGGTCGGCCAGCGCTGCAGACGCCAGTCCCGGCAAAAGCTGTCGAAGTCTTCATTGGCGACGCTGGATGGCCACTGAACCTGGGGATCGCCCTGACCGATCAGGTGCAGTTGTTCACCGGCACGGTAAACGACCCACGCTTTGGTATGGCCCCACTGGCGAGCAGATTCCAGCAAACGCTCGATCGTTTCCTCGTCACCGGTGCTGGCCCTGCCGACAGTATCCAAATTCCCTTCCAATGCGGAGGCGGCCACGCCTCTGTCATCGGGTTGCAGAGGGAAGTCGGTCAATGGACGAAAACTCATCTGCCCTCCCTGAGCCAAAACTGGCAATAGCCCCTTACCGGACGCAAGCAAAATTGCCGGTGAGCTTCTCGTTTAAAGGTTCCCAGCGTTTTTTTCAATGGTTTTGTTCGCTTTGCAACCCGCCAAAGGATAGCCAACTCGATATTTGTGAATGCCCCCCCTATCGGCAGCCTTCCAGTCCAATACGCAAATCACCCCTTGACGGCCGCTTCGATCCCCGCGATGTCGATCTTGATCATCTTCATCATGGCTTCAAACGCACGCTTGGCCACAGCGGGGTCCGGATCGATGATCGCGGCCGACAGCACCCGCGGTGTGATCTGCCACGACAGGCCCCACTTGTCCCGACACCAGCCGCAGGCGATGGCTTCACCGCCATTGTCGATAATGGCATTCCACAAACGGTCCGTCTCAGTCTGGTCGTCGGTGGCCACCTGGAACGAAAATGCGCCGTTGTGCGGCGTTCCGGAACCACCGTTCAAACCGAGACACGGCAGGCCCATCACCGTGAATTCAACGGTCAGCACATCACCCTGCTTGCCCGCCGGATAGTCGCCAGGCGCGTGATGGACGGCCTCCACCGAGCTGTCTGCAAAGGTTTTGGCGTAGAACGTCGCCGCCTCCAGCGCATCCCTTTCGTACCAGAGGCAAATCGTGTTTTTGCTGAGCATAGCGGTAGTCTCCAATTGTGTTGGGCTGACACTTGAGTCTAGCTATGCTTGGTCGAACGGGATGCGGTTCATTCGACAACACGACGACCAACGCTGCGAAAAATAGCGGCAAACGCTTACAATCGCCGCGCTTTTCAACCCACTCAGGTAAACCAGTCAGGTTATGGCGCTCGATCCTGTAACGATGTTGACCATCTCGATTGCCCTCGCAGCGGCGGCAGCCTTGTACCTGGCAATCGAATGGCGCAGCGTGCGTGAACCTTCTCTGCTGTTCTGGAGCGCAGGGTTTGCAACCATTTCCGTGGGCTCGACCCTCGCCCTGCTGCGCGTCAGCGGGTTGTTCCTGATCGGCATCTGGTTCGCCAATGGCCTGCTGGTGACCGCCCACTTTTTGTTCCTGCTGGGCGTCGCACGGTTTACCGAAGTGCGCCTGTCCCGTGGCTGGTACCTGGTTTTCGTCGCCTGGCTGGCCATGTTGCTGCTGCCCGACGAGCCGGCGTGGTCGAAGATCATGCTGGTGGCCAACTCACTGTTGGTGGCCCTGCCGACACTTCGGGCCAGTTTCCTGCTACGACCCCATGGCCGGTCGTTGAGCGTCGGCGCGGTGCAGTTGCGTTTTGTACTGCTGACCCATGGGCTCTTCTACACGGCCAAGGCAATCTCGGTGATTATTCCCGGCACCCTGATCGATCTGGCGGCCTTTCGTGGCGAAATCATCCAGATTTCGCTGGTCGAAGGCGCGATGGCGATCATGCTGATCGCCCTGTCGATGACCGGAACCGAGCGCTATCGCCGGGAAAAACGTATTGCGCGACTGGCCGCGCGCGATCCGCTGACCGCCCTGTACAACCGTCGTGCCCTGGAAGTACGGGCGCCACGGCTGTTGGCTGACGTTTCCAACAGGCGCCCGGGTGCGTTGCTGCTGATCGATATCGACAACTTCAAACTGGTCAACGACCTCTATGGCCATACCGCCGGCGACCGATTGCTGATCTCGCTGAGCGAGATGATCCGTTCGGTGCTGCCTGAAGGCGCACTGGCGGCACGCCTGGGGGGTGACGAGTTCGTCATCCTGCTCAGGGATGCCTCCAGCGAGCGCATCATGGGGTTGGGCAGCCAACTGCGTTCTCGTTTTCAGCAGGCAGCCTGTGAGGCCTTCGTCACCCCTGTACCGGTCACGCTGAGCATAGGCGCCAACCTGTTCAACCAACCGCCGGCCAGTTTGGCCGGGCTGATCGAGCAAGGCGACGCCGCGCTGTACGAGTCCAAGCGCGGCGGCCGCGACAGCATCCGCCTGGTGGATCGCACCCTGGCGAGTACCGAACTGCAACGCGGCTGATCGGCTATTCCTCGCGCCCCGTCCCCTCGCGATCGTGCTCGTAGCGGCGAGCGAGAGGAAACGCCGGCAGCCATGACTCGCGGCGGCAGGTCCAGAGTTCGTAGGTGGGCGTCAATTGGTCGGGAACGTCCAGGGATCCGAGATTCACTTCGACTTCATCGTTGCTGCGACCAAATACCGAAGATCCGCAACGCGGGCAGAAAAACCGTCCGGCGTAATCAGCGGTTTCGCCCCGTATGGTGACCGCCTGCTCCGGGAATATGGCGGACGCGTGAAACAGCGCGCCGTGGTGCTTGCGGCAATCGAGGCAGTGACACACGCCCACACGATAGGGTCGTCCAGAAGCTTCGATTCTGACGCTGCCGCACAGGCAACCGCCGGTGAATCGTGCCATGTCCACACCTCCCCTTTCACTTTGTGGTTAAACCATAGCAGCCGCCATTGGTCGCAGCAGCCTTGATCTGTAGACGCTATTTGTCATATTTTGAATCCATGGATTGCAATTGAGGTTTCGAACATGGCCGTTGCGCTTCAGCCATCAGCCTTCACCAAGAACCAATGCGTCACGGGCTTGCGGGCCGCCGTGGGCATCCTCGAAAAATGGCGTGCTTCCAGCGAGCAGGCCTGCCGCATCCTGCGCATTTCCCGCAGCACCTATACCCGCGCCCGCCAGCATGACCCCGACTGGTCGGTGGCGCTGGACGCGGACCAGATGCAGCGCATCAGTATCGTGCTCAATATTCACGCGGCGCTGCGCCTGGTGTTCGACAACCCGGAAAACGTCTACGGCTTCCCGTCGATGAGCAATGACAACGAGTTCTTCAATGGACGCTCACCGCTCGAGATCATGGCTCAGGGCGACATGATCTCCCTGTATGAAACCTTCCGCCGCATCGATGTGCTGCGAGGCGCGCAATGGTGAGGCTGGACCAACTCGCGGTCCTTGCCGACGAGCCGTTACAGGCCTATCGGTTGGTCAATTCGAAGTTCCCGCCAGTGGCGTTGTTCGATGACGTCGCGGATGCCGATGCGTTCGAAGTGCTGTATCAGATCCAGGCGCTCACCAATCCCCGGCTTAAAAACGAAGTCGGTCACCTGGAACTGATTCGCCGCAGCGAAATTCCCTTTGGCATCCCCGGCTGTTCCTATGCAACAGCGCCCTTTACACACGTGAATCCCTCAGGCTCGCGCTTCAGCGACGGCAGCTTTGGCGTGCTGTACCTGGCCGACACCCTGGAAACCGCGCTGGCCGAAGTGAAACATCACCAGAGCCTGTACTGGTCAAACGTGCCCCGCCTGAACTACGAGCGGTTTGTGTTTCGGGGGCTGTCATGCGCGTTCAGGCAAACCTCGATGAAGGATGCGACCACCCTTGCGCTGACCGATCCGATTTACGATCCCGACGATTACAGCGTTGCGCGGCGCCTGGGGAAAATGGTCAGGAAGGCGGGCTGCCCCGGGCTTCGCTACCACTCGGTGCGCAATGCCGGCAGCCAATGCTGGGCGTTGATGACGCCCAGGCCGGTGCTTTCAGTGATCCAGGCCGCGCATTACGAGATGGTCTGGAATGGCCAGATGACGAGTGTGAGCCAGATCAGCGAGGCGTAAAAACAACACCGCCCTCTCCTGTAGGAGCGAGCACGCTCGCGATGGTAGCCCAGGCACCGTGGGCCGTCAGGTAGCCCGCGTCATCATTGACGACCATCGCGACGCCTCGACATGCTCGCTCCTACAGTGATCTCCCACAGGGTGACCTCTACAGATGGATATCCCGATCCTTGGTTTCCGGCATGAAGAAAATGCCAAGTACCGCCGTCATCACCGCAATGACAATCGGATACCACAGCCCATAGTAGATATCCCCCGTGGCCGCGACCATCGCGAAGGCCACGGTCGGCAGAAAGCCGCCAAACCAGCCGTTACCGATGTGGTACGGCAGCGACATCGAGGTGTAGCGGATGCGCGCCGGGAACAGTTCCACCAGCCAGGCTGCAATCGGTCCGTAGACCATGGTCACGTAGATCACCAGGATGGTCAGCAGCAACAGCACCATCGGATAGTTGGTTTTCGCCGGGTCCGCCTTCTCGGGGTAACCGGCGTCCTTCAGCGCCGTTCCAAGGGTGGCGGTAAAGGCATCATTGCGAGTCTTGAAGTCCGCCGCCGGCATGCCGGTGCCTTCGAAACTCTCGACCACCTGGTTGCCAATGCGGATTTGCGCGACGCTGCCGGGAGCGGCGTTTTCATTGGTATAGGGAATGGCTCTCTTGGCCAGTACGGTTTTAGCGAGGTCGCACGAACTGGTGAATTTGGCCTTGCCCACCGGGTCGAACTGGAAAGAGCACTGGTGTGGATCGGCGACGACCGTCACCGGATTTTTCTCCTGGGCGACAAACACGTCGGGATTACCGTACTGGGTCAACGCGTGGAAGATCGGGAAGTAGGTCAGCGCCGCCAGGATGCACCCAGCCATGATGATGCCCTTGCGCCCGATGCGGTCTGACAGGCTGCCGAAAATCACGAAAAACGGCGTGCCGATCAAGAGCGAACCGGCAATCAGCAAATTGGCGGTCTGCGGGTCGATCTTGAGTGTTTGCAGAAGGAAAAACAGCGCATAGAACTGCCCCGTGTACCAGACCACGGCTTGGCCAGCCGTCCCCCCCAGTAGCGCCATGATCACGATTTTCAGGTTATCCCAGCGTGCAAAGGATTCGGTCAGCGGCGCCTTCGACGCCTTGCCCTCAGCCTTCATTTTCATGAACACCGGCGACTCGCTCAATTGAAGGCGGATGTATACCGAGACGATCAGCAGCAGGATCGACAGCAGGAACGGAATCCGCCAGCCCCAGGCTTCGAATGCTTCAGTGCCGAGAATCGTGCGGCAGGCGAGAATCACCAGCAACGACAGGAACAGGCCAAGGGTCGCAGTGGTTTGAATCCATGAAGTGAAAAAACCGCGTTTACCCTTCGGCGCGTGCTCGGCCACATAGGTTGCCGCCCCGCCGTACTCGCCACCCAGTGCCAGGCCTTGCAACAGCCGCAGGGTGATGAGGATGACCGGCGCCGCCACGCCAATGGTCGCGTAGCCGGGCAGGAACCCTACCACGGCGGTGGAGACACCCATGATGACGATGGTGATGAGGAAGGTGTGCTTGCGCCCGATCATGTCACCCAGACGACCGAACACGATAGCGCCGAAGGGCCGCACGGCAAATCCTGCAGCGAATGCGAGCAAAGCGAAGATGAAGGCGGTGGTTTCGTTCACCCCGGCGAAAAAATGCTTGGCGATGATCGCGGCGAGGGATCCATAAAGGTAGAAGTCGTACCATTCGAATACAGTGCCCAGGGACGAGGCGAAGATCACCTTGCGCTCTTCCCTGCTGATCCCTCGGGTGGGCGAATCGCCCGTATTGTCGATTGCGGCCATGAGTCTTCTCCGTTCTGTTTTTGTTTTAGCTGACACGGATTGCGCCGCCTCACATCGCTGCAAGGTTTCCTGAAGCATAATCAGCTTCGCGAAGATATCCACTCGCCATCATGTATGACCTTTTCCTCTCGAACAGTGCGGGCGGACGGGGCGGGACGCCGTTGGTTCATTTGTGATACACCACACTCGCCAACCCGTCCCACGCTCAATGAGGCTTGACCATGAGTTTGAACGCTCGCCTACCAAAATTGATGATCTGCGCCCTGTCCGCCTTGATCGCTTGTGGCGCACAGGCCGATGTGACCACGCCGGCACCCGCCAGCCTGCAACCGCTGCTGGCGACCATGAACGAGCGGCTCAACATCGCGGATCGGGTAGCGCTGAGCAAATGGGACAGCCGTACACCGATCCAGGACAGTGCTCGGGAAGCGCAGGTCATCGCTGCCGCCCGAAAGCAGGCGATCATCCACAAGCTCAACCCGGAAGAAGTGGCCGAGTTGATCGCCGCGCAGATCGAAGCGAGCAAGCTGGTGCAATATGGATTGATTGCCCAATGGCAAGCGGCGGGCAAGGCGCCTGATACACCGCGATCGAACCTCGTCAAGGAAGTCCGACCACAACTCGATGAAGTGCAAAAACGCCTGCTACAGGCCTACGCCGGGTTCGCACCCTATCGCACCCACCCCAATTGCGCTCGATGGCTGGCCAAGGCGCGATCAGCGTTGATCAAGGACGCCCTGCATGGACAGGGACTGATCCGGGCCACCGGTGATCTGTGCATCGTCAACTGAGCCTTACTGCGCCTGAAAGGTCTGCAAGTACGCCAGCACATCCTCGACCTTCTGCGGATCGCTCAAGCCCCAGAAAATCATCCGGGTGCCCGGCACGACTTTCTTCGGTGCTTCGAGGTAAGCCGTCAGGGTTTCACGGTTCCAGACCAGGCCGGCCGCTTTCATCGCGTCGGAATACTGGTAGTCCGTGGTCCCGCCCGAGGGACGGCCAAAAAGGTTGTTGAGCTGCGGCCCAAATGATGCCCGTGCCGACTCGCCGACCTGATGACATCCACCGCATAGACGTGGAAACAGTTTGGCCCCGGCGTCGGCATCACCCGCAGCAAACGCGTGCGAAACCCATCCCCCGCTCAGGGCGAATGCGAGTAAAGCGGCTTTCATTGTTTTGCTTCCAGAACAGAAAATGAAGGTCAGTTTGCGCTCGCCTGGAATTTCTTCCGGTAAGCCGCGGGCAGCAAGCCTACTCGCTCGCGGAACAAACGGCGAAAGGAATTCCCGTCTTCATAGCCAACTGTGTAGGTGATGCTGTCCAGGGTCATGCGTGTCGATTCGAGCAGCAGCTTGGCTTTTTCCAGTCGCAGGGTTTGCAGGTATGTCAGCGGCGTGTAGCCCGTCGCGTCCTTGAAACGCCGCTTGAAATTGCGCACGCCGAAACCGAACCGTCGGGCAACGTCATCGATCAGCACCGGCTCCCCAAAATGCGCTTCCAGCCAGTTCTGCACCTGCAGAATGTCGCCGTCGCCATGGTTCTTGGGCAGCGACCACATGACGTAGACCGATTGCTCGCTGCGCACGGTGTCGACCAGCAGGTACTTGCCGCAAGTCTGCGCCAACTCCAGCGAGGCGAAACGGCGCACCAGGTGCAGCAGCAGGTCCATGGCCGCACTGGCGCCACCACTGGTGACGACGCCCCTGTCTTCGCAGACGATCTGCGTCGGGTCCAGGTCGACCTGGGCATACCGGCGGCGAAACAGGTCGGCGAAGGCCCAGTGCGTGGTGGCACGTACGCCTTCAAGCAAACCGGTTTCAGCCAGCATGAACGCCGCCGTGCACATCGAGGACACCACGGCCCCCTGCCCGTGCTGTTGACGCAGCCACGGTCCGTAAACAGCGAAGGCAGGCAGGGCCTCCTTGAGGGTGAAGAGAAAACCCGGGATCACCACCAGGTCGGTTCGCGGGATATCGGCGATGGCCCGGTCAACACGCAGCACCTGCCCACCCCATGCGTTGACATCCCGACCATCCAGCGACGCGCTGACCAGTTCGAACGGCGGTGTTTGCGCAAACAGGTTGGCGGCACTGAGTACCTCCAGCGCCAGGGTAGCGCTGGCGGCGGAACAGTGCTCGGCCAGCAACAAGGTCACATGCATGAATACCCCAATTGCGCTTTTCGCATGAAAAAAGTCATTTGCGCACCTACCTTAGCCCATTTCCCCCACTTACAGTGCAGCCATCCATCACTCTGTGGCGCTCCTATGAATCTCTGGTTTCGATTGTTCCTCATGCTGTTCCGTCGTCCGTGGCGCAAGCCGGTCGACGCCCTCGCCACCACGGTCATTCGCCTGCGCGTATGGCCAACCGACCTGGACGTCAACCGCCATGTCACCAATGGGCGGTACTTCACCCTGGCCGATATTGGCCGCATGGATTACGTGTTGCGCAGTGGCGCTTTTCGCGTGGCACTTCGGCACAAAGCGGTGCCGATCGTGGGCGATACCTGGGGCAAGTTCCGCCGTGAACTGAAACTGTTCGAAGCCTTCGAAATCCACACGCGAATGCTCGGCTGGGACCATAAGTGGAGCTTCATGGAACACCGCTTCGTCAGCGGCGGGCGCGTGGTCGGTGTGGTGGTGATGCGCGGCCTGTTCCGCGCCGGCAAGCGCACCGTCGACCCGGGCGAGTTTGCCCTTGAACTGGGGTTGTCCGAGCAATCGTTGCACATGCCCGAGTGGCTCACGGACTGGTCGCGCAGCTGCGACGACATGAGCCTGCAACTGCGCGAAGAAGAAGCTCAGCCCACCCGACGCCCGCCCATCGCGGCGTGATGCCCCCTTGGGGTTGCCCCGCGCAGCCCCGCGTCTTTTTGCGCATCACAACTTGCGTCATGCAAAAGCAGGCTAAGCTGTGAGCAGCTTATTGCTCACGATGCTCGCTTCTGCAGGGTTGTGGTTTTTCTGGAGAGCGTCTGCAACAGCTATCTCAGACAGGCCCAACTTGTTCACGCAGGAATGACGTGATGACCGAGCCCCATCTCAGTTTTGACGCGCTCAAGCGCGCTGCCGCCGCAGGTGATATCGATACCGTCCTGGTTTGCATGGTCGACATGCAGGGACGGCTCGTTGGCAAGCGATTCCAGGTCGAGTTTTTCATCGACAGCGGCTATCAGGAAACCCACTGCTGCAACTACCTGCTGGCCGACGACATCGACATGGAGCCGGTGCCCGGCTATGCCGCCGCCAGTTGGAGCAAGGGTTATGGCGACTTCGTGCTCAAGCCCGACATGGCCACCCTGCGCCGCGTGCCGTGGCTGGAAGGTACGGCGCTGGTGCTGTGCGATGTGCTCGATCATCACCATCGCCAGGATTTGCCCCACAGCCCCCGGGCGATCCTCAAGCGCCAGGTCGAGCGCCTGCGCGAGCGCGGCTACACCGGCATGTTCGCCTCGGAGCTGGAGTTCTACCTGTTCGACGAAAGCTACGACGCGATCCATCAACGCAATTACCATCATCCGAAAACCGCCGGCCATTACATCGAGGATTACAACATCCTCCAGACCACCCGCGAGGAGCCCGTGCTGCGCGCCATTCGCAAGCACCTGCAAGCCTCGGGCATCCCGGTGGAAAACTCCAAGGGTGAATGGGGCCCGGGACAGGAAGAGATCAACATCCGTTACGCCGACGCGATGACCATGGCTGACCACCACGTGCTCATCAAGCACGCCTGCAAGGAGATCGCCGATGCCCAGGGCAAGGCGATCACCTTCATGGCCAAGTGGCGTTATGACGCCGCCGGGTCCAGCAGCCACATCCATAATTCGCTGTGGGACAAGAACGGCAAGAAGCCGCTGTTCTTCGACGCCAAGGCCGAATTCGGCATGTCAAAACTGATGCGGTCCTGGGTGGCCGGCCAGCTCAAGTATGCCAACGACATCACCTGTTTCCTCGCGCCCTACATCAACTCGTACAAACGCTTCCAGGCCGGCACGTTCGCGCCCACCCGCGCGGTGTGGAGCCGGGACAACCGCACTGCCGGCTTTCGCCTGTGCGCCGAAGAGAGCAAATCCATCCGCATCGAGTGCCGCATCGGCGGTGCTGACCTCAACCCCTATCTGGCCTTCGCCGCACTCATCGCGGCGGGCCTGGCCGGTATCGACGAAAAGCTCGAACTCGCAGCCCCCTTCGAAGGCGATGCCTACGCCGACGAACACTCGCCGGAGGTCTCGAAAACCCTGCGCGAGGCCTGCGCCGCGCTCAAGGGCTCGAACATGTTGCGCCAGGCCTTCGGAGATGAAGTGGTCGAGCACTACGTGCACACCGCCGAATGGGAGCAGAAAGAGTACGACCGCCGTGTCACCGACTGGGAACTGCAGCGCGGCTTCGAGCGCTATTGAGATCACCATGACTGCGAAGATTGAGCTCATTTCCCCGGTGGATGGCCGGGTCTATGTCGAGCGCGAGAGTGCCGACGCGTCGCAGGTCGAGCAGGCATTGGCGGCCGCGCAAATCGCCCAGCTCGACTGGCAGCGCCGGCCCTTGGGCGAACGCGCCGCGCTGTGCAGCGCCGCAGTCGAGGCAATGCTGAAAATGCAAGCCGACATCGTGCCGGAGCTGGCGTGGCAGATGGGGCGTCCAGTGCGTTATGGTGCTGGCGAGCTGCGCGGTTTTGCCGAACGGGCACGGCACATGATCGCGATTGCCCCACAGGCGCTGGCGACAGTGGAACCTGCGCCCATCGCCGGGTTCGGCCGTTACATCAAACGCGAACCACTGGGCACGGTGCTGGTGGTCGCGCCTTGGAACTATCCGTACCTGACGGCAGTGAACACGATCATCCCGGCACTGATGGCCGGCAACAGCGTGATCCTCAAGCACGCCTCGCAAACCCTGCTGGTGGGCGAACGCTTTGCCGAGGCTTTTCGCCGGGCGAACCTGCCGCAAGGCTTGTTTCACAACCTGGTGCTCAGCCACGCGATGACCGCACAGATCATTGGCTCGGGCCGTGTGCACCAAGTCAATTTCACCGGTTCCGTGCCAGCCGGCAAGGCCATTGAAGCCGCCGCTGTCGGCCGCTTCATCGGTGTGGGCCTGGAGTTGGGCGGCAAGGACCCCGCGTATGTGCGCGCCGACGCCAACCTTGAACACGCGGTGGAGAATCTGGTGGATGGCAGCTTTTTCAACTCCGGACAAAGCTGCTGCGCCATCGAGCGCATCTACGTCGATCAGGCCATTTACCCGGCGTTCATCGCACGCTTCGCCGAGCTGACGCGCCAGTACGTGCTGGGCAATCCGCTGGAGGAAGCGACGACGCTGGGTCCGCTGGTTTCTCCGGCTGCTGCCGATTTCGTCCGCGGCCAGATCAAGGCTGCGCAGGCCCAAGGCGCCAGGGCCTTGATTGACACCAGCGATTTCCCCCCTGATGTGCCGGGCAGCGCCTACCTCGCACCCCAGGTGCTGGTGGACGTGAACCACGAGATGTCAGTGATGCGCGAAGAAAGCTTCGGGCCGGTGGTCGGCATCATGTCGGTCACCGGTGACGACGAAGCGGTTCGGTTGATGAACGACAGCGAATTCGGGCTCAGCGCCTCGATCTGGACCCAGGATCCTGCCGCCGCCGAACACGTGGGCAACCAGATCGCCACCGGCACTGTGTTCATGAACCGTTGCGACTACCTTGACCCGGCACTGGCCTGGACCGGGGTCAAGCACAGCGGGCGCGGCGCCACCTTATCGAACCTCGGCTACGAGCACCTGACCCGACCCAAATCCTTCCATCTGCGCCACGAGGTGTAGAGCATGAGCCTGACTGGAAACTGGAACTACCCCACCAGCATTCGCTTCGGTGTCGGTCGTATCGCGGAGCTGCCCGCCATCTGCCGCAGCCAGGGCATCGAGCGTCCGCTGCTGGTGACCGACCGGGGCCTGGGCCAGGCACCGATCACCCTCGCCGCACTGGATGCCATGCGCGCCGCTGGCCTGGGCGCCGCGCTGTTTTGTGACCTTAAAGCCAATCCGGTCTCGGCCGATCTGGCCGGCGGACTCAAGGCCTGGGCCAGCGGCAATCATGATGGCGTGGTCGCCTTCGGCGGTGGCAGCGGCCTGGACATGGGCAAGCTCATCGCCTTCATGAGTGGCCAGAGCCGACCGGTGTGGGATTTCGAAGACATCGGCGACTACTGGACCCGCGCCGACGCCAGTCGCATCGCTCCGATCATCGCGGTGCCCACCACGGCGGGGACCGGCTCCGAGGTCGGTCGCGCGGCGGTGATCATCGAAGAAAGCACCCACACCAAACGCATCATCTTTCACCCGAAAATGATGCCCCGGGTGGTCATCAGCGACCCGGCGCTGACGGTTGGCATGCCGACCAGAATCACCGCTGGCACTGGGATGGACGCGCTCTCCCATTGCCTGGAAGCCTACTGCGCCCCTGGTTTTCATCCGCTGGCGGACGGCATTGCCGTCGAAGGCATGCGCCTGGTGGCCACCGCCCTGCAACGTGCGGTGCACACACCTGATGATCTAGAGGCGCGTGCGCAAATGCTCGCCGCCGCCGCGATGGGCGCCACCGCGTTTCAGAAAGGCCTGGGTGGCATGCACGCGCTGTCGCATCCGGTGGGCGCGTTGTACGACACGCACCACGGCATGACCAATGCCGTGTTCATGCCCTATGTGCTGCAATTCAATCGCTCGGCCATCGAGGAGCGCATCGCCCGCCTCGCCGCTTACCTGGGCCTGCCTTCCCCCGGCTTCGACAGCTTCCTGGACTTTGTCCTCAAGTTACGCGCAGACATCGGAGTGCCACACACGTTGCACGCGCTGGGCGTCGATGACCGGCAGGTGGAACTGATCGCAGACATGGCCATCGTCGACCCCTCGGCCGGTGGCAATCCGCTGCCCCTGAACAAGGATGGCGCCACCCGTATTTTTACCGCGGCGTATCAGGGCCGCGTGTAGATCCAGGGCAATAACGGTTGTAACGGAGCAGTACGACAAGGTGTTGAAGGCCAGCCCATTGCGCACACGCCAATGGCTTGATCAAACCTCAAGGGGTACACCGCATGAACCCAGCAAGCCAGCCCAGCGCCGACACTCACGACGAGGATGTCAAAGCGCTGCACAGCATGGGCTACGCCCAGCAACTTTCGCGAAGAATGGGCGTGTTTTCCAATTTCGCGATTTCCTTTTCGATCATCTGCATCCTCTCCGGTGGCATCAACTCGCTGGCCCAGGGCACGTCGGGTGCCGGGGGCGCATCGATCGGTATTGGCTGGCCCATCGGTTGCCTGATCTCCGGGGTGTTTGCCCTGGCCATGGCGCAAATTTCCTCAGCCTACCCTACTGCTGGCGGGCTCTATCACTGGGGCTCGATTCTTGGGAACCGCTTCACCGGCTGGCTGACGGCCTGGTTCAATCTGCTGGGGCTGGTCACCGTTCTCGGCGCGATCAACGTCGGCACCTACTACTTCTTTTTCGGCGCGTTCGGACCGGCGCTCGGCATGGAAGACACCACCACGGTCAGGGTCATTTTCCTGGCGATCCTCACCGGCATCCAGGCGTTGTGCAACCACCTGGGGATCGGCCTGACCGCCAAGCTCACCGACTTTTCCGGCTACCTGATTTTTGCCACGGCGCTGGCGCTGACCATCGTCTGCCTGATCTCGGCACCCAGTTATGAATTCGTGCGGTTGTGGACGTTCGGCAACTATTCAGGTGCGGCGGGTGGCGGCGTATGGCCAGAAGTCTCCAACAGCTGGATTTTCATGCTCGGCCTGCTGCTGCCGATCTACACCATCACCGGTTACGACGCGTCTGCGCATACCTCCGAAGAAACCCGCAACGCTGCCATGTCGGTGCCCAAGGGCATGGTCATGTCGGTGATCTGGTCGCTGCTCTTCGGTTGGGTAATGCTCAGCTCGTTCGTGCTGATGTTGCCGAACATGGACGATGCGGCCAAACAAGGCTGGAACGTGTTCTTCTGGGCCATGGACACCCAGGTCAATCCCAACGTCAAGTTCGCGCTGTACGTGGCAATTTTCGTCTCGCAGTTCCTGTGCGGGCTGGCGACCGTGACCTCGGTGTCGCGCATGATCTTCGCGTTCTCCCGTGACGGCGGCCTGCCCTGCTCCAAAGCCCTGTCGTCGGTGTCCCCGACCTTCCGCAGCCCGGTGGCAGCGATCTGGACCGGTGCCACACTGGCAGTGCTGTTCGACTGGGGATCGTCGGTGATCTCCATTGGCGAGACGCCGGTCTACACCATCGTCGTCTCGTGCACGGTGATCTTCCTGTTCTTCTCGTTCATCATCCCTATTGTCCTGGGCCTGTTTGCCTACGGCACCGCGAAGTGGCCGACCATGGGGCCGTGGAACATGGGGCGCGGGTTATACACGCTGTTTTCCCTGCTCTCGATCATCTCGATGGTGGTGATTTTCGTCATCGGCATCCAGCCTCCCAACGACTGGGCGCTGTACATCACCATCGGCTTCCTGGTGCTGACCGCCATCGTCTGGTTCGGCTTCGAAGCCCGGCGCTTCCAGGGCCCGCCAACAGGCGACCTGATCGTCAAGCGCCAAACGGAAATCGCTGCGGCAGAGGCGGCGTTGAACAAGCAGGCGGGGGTTTGATGGGCGGGTGAACTGTAGGAGCGAATTTATTCGCGAGGGTCGTCAACGATGACGCGGGCTGCCTGACGGCCCGCGTTGTCCGGGCATTCGTTCGCGAGAAAGCTCGTTCAGGTTCAGCAGTGCAATGAAAAAGCCCCGCAAGCATGAGCCTGCGGGGCTTTTTCGTGAATCAACGCTCAAGCGTGCTCGCCGCGCGGCGAGCCAATGCGCTTACTGAACGTTTTTCAGCTTGATCACATCACCGGACACCTTGGTGGTGTAGCCGTTCAGGACCCAGGCCCAGAACCACTTTTCTTCAACCTGGGTGTTGATCAGTGCGTCGCCGCCCTTGGCCTGGATGGCCGCCTGTTGTGCACGGACGAAACGGCTGTTCTGGCGAATCGGGATGAGACCGAACAGCATCAGGCCGGTGGCGCTGGCTTCGCTGTGGCCAACGACAGTGTATTGGCTGGCGTCGTAATGCTGGGTCTTCATCGGTGCGCCGGTGCAGCCGGCGAGAACCACGCCGAACAAGGAAACGGCAAGCACTTTACTCAGATAATTCACAATGTCACTCCATAGGTAAACGCCCGGGATCCATCTCTCGGGCGGCGCATACCTTAACGCAGGAAACGGCTGATGGGTATCAGGTCAAACCCTGCCCCGCCATCTGGCAGCGCATGCCTATTCGGCTTACCATGCCGCGCATCTTCATTCATTATCGATAAACGGCGGTACCAACATGTTCGAGGTCACCGAGGTTTCCATTGCCGAACTGCGCGCGGCGCTCGAGTCCGGGCAGACCACGGCGGTAGAGTTGGTCGAGGCCTATCTTGCCCGCGTGGACGCCTATGACGGCGCCGACACCCCGACGGCCCTTAACGCGGTGGTGGTGCGCAACCCCGACGCCATAAAGGAAGCGAAAGCCTCGGATGCCCGTCGAGCGCAAGGTCAAACGTTGGGTCCGCTCGACGGTATTCCCTACACAGCCAAGGACAGTTACCTGGTCAAAGGGTTGACCGCCGCGTCCGGCAGCCCGGCCTTCGCCAACCTGATCGCCTACCGCGATGCGTTCACCATCGAACGGCTGCGCGCTGGCGGGGCAATCTGCCTGGGCAAGACCAACATGCCGCCCATGGCCAACGGTGGCATGCAACGCGGGGTCTATGGCCGTGCGGAGAGCCCGTATAACGCAGGCTACCTGACCGCCCCGTTCGCCTCCGGTTCCTCGAATGGCGCTGGCACCGCCACCGCTGCCAGCTTCGCGGCGTTCGGCCTGGCGGAAGAAACCTGGTCGAGCGGTCGAGGCCCGGCATCCAACAACGGACTTTGCGCCTACACACCTTCGCGCGGGGTCATCTCGGTGCGCGGCAATTGGCCGCTGACGCCGACCATGGACGTGGTCGTGCCGTTCGCCCGGACCATGGCTGACTTGCTCGAAGTACTGGACATCGTCGTCGCTGAAGACTCCGACACCCGCGGCGATCTGTGGCGTCTGCAACCCTGGGTGCCGATCCCAAGCGTTGCCTCGGTGCGCCCTGCCTCCTACGCCGAACTGGCGGTGAAGGCCGATGCATTGGCCGGCAGACGCCTCGGCGTGCCGCGCATGTTCATCAACGCCGACCCTGAAGCCGGCACCAGCGAAGCACCGGGCATCGGTGGGCCGACCGGCCAGCGCATCAACACCCGCCCCTCGGTGATTGCACTTTGGGAAGCGGCGCGCAAGGCGCTTGAAGCGGCCGGCGCTGAAGTCATCGAAGTGGATTTCCCGCTGGTGTCCAACTGCGAGGGCGACCGCCCCGGCGCACCGACGGTGTTCAACCGCGGCCTGGTGTCCAAGGAATTCCTGCACCACGAATTGTGGGACCTGACGGCCTGGGCATTCGACGACTTCCTGAAGGCCAACGGCGATCCAAAACTCAACCGATTGGTGGACGTCGACGGTTCGCTGATTTTCCCCCACGACCCCGGCACCCTGCCCAACCGTGAAGGCGACCTGGCGGCGGGCATGGACGAATATGTGCGGATGGCCGAACGCGGCATCACGCCGTGGGACCAGATCAGCACAGTTCCGGACGGCCTGCGAGGCCTAGAGCAGACCCGTCGCATTGACCTGGAAGACTGGATGGACCGGCTGGGCCTCGACGCGGTGCTGTTCCCGACCGTAGCCGACGTAGCACCGGCCAACGCCGACATCGACGAGGCCGCCGCCGACATCGCGTGGAGCAACGGCGTCTGGGTCGCCAACGGCAACCTCGCCATCCGTCACCTGGGTGTTCCAACGGTCACCGTACCAATGGGCGTCATGGCGGACATCGGTATGCCGGTCGGGCTGACGTTCGCCGGGCGTGCCTACGATGACTCGGCGCTGCTGCGTTTTGCGTCGGCGTTCGAATCGACCGGCAGCAAGCGGATGATCCCGCCGCGGACGCCGGCGCTGTAAACCGGCAAAAAAAACTCGAACTCACCGTTGGCCCCCGCATCCAATGTGTAGGCCAACGGAGGAACGAGACATGAACGACAACACACGACAGCCCCCATCACCCAACAATGCGCCGCCGACCGACACTTCAGGCAAGCCGGTCAACGTGGTTGAACGAGACTTGCGCGACCCGGACGATGCCACTGAAGGCGTCGATAAAACCATCACGCCGACGTCGACCCGCACCAAGGAACAGGACGCCGAGGAACTCAAACGCAAGACGGATGAAATTGAACGCAAGGTTGCCGATGGAAATTAGTCGGAGTCTTGCTTCGGCGCACTGGGTTCAACGCTAACCAGCGTGGGAGTGAGCCTGTCGAACCGTGGCGATGACCCAGCGAGCACCACGGCTTCGCGCAATCGCGTGTTATCGTTGACGATCATCGCGACGGTGCGACGACTCGACAGTTTTGCTCCCGCCGTCATCGTGTGCCTGCCCATGGAAGAACGTGAAAACATGATCACCTGCTACCTGAAATACGTCCTGGACCCTTACCAGATCGAAGCCTTCGAACACTATGGCAAGCTGTGGATTCCCCTGGTCGAGAAATTTGGCGGCCAGCATCACGGTTACTTCCTGCCCGCCGAAGGCGCCAACAATATCGCCCTGGCGATGTTCAGCTTCCCCAGCCTTGCGGCCTACGAGCAATACCGCCAGGATTCCATGAAGGACCCCGAGTGCATCGCGGCCTTCCAATACGCGCAAGACACCAAGTGCATCCTCAGCTACGAGCGCAGTTTCTTCAGGCCGGTGTTCGGTGAACAGGCGCCACAACCGACCTGATCGATCGAATACAGCCAGGAGACGTCCGCATGCGCCTTTTGCCCACCCTCACCCGCCCCTGGCTGCAATCACTGCCGCTGCTGTGCCTGGTCGCCACGGCCCATGCCGAGCAGCGACCGGACCACATGGTCTATCTGCGCGCGATCGATCCGACCATCGAACAGGACATGCGCTACGCCGGCGCTCACAACTTCACCGGTCATCCCCTTGATGGGTACAACGCCGCCGAATGCCTGCTGACGCTGGAAACGGCCAACGCCCTCGCCCGCGTGCAGGCGTCGCTGCGCGCACAGGGTTACGGTTTGAAGGTGTTCGACTGCTATCGACCGACGCGCGCAGTCGCTGACATGGGCCGCTTCGCCACGGAACCGGGCGATCCGCTGAAGGCCGAGTTCTACCCCCGCGTGGATAAACAGGACTTCTGGCGCCTGGGCTATGTAGCGCGGGTGTCGAACCATTCCCGTGGTTCGACCGTGGACTTGACCCTGGTCGGACCCAAGGCATTGCCCGCGGCAACCTGGACACCCGCTGCAACGCAAGTTGATTGCACCGCGCCATACGGGCAGCGTTGGCAGGACGGAGCGCTCGACATGGGCACCGGGTTCGACTGTTTCGACGAGCGCACCCACACCGCCAACCCGGTGATCAATGCCACGGCCAGGGACAATCGCCAGCGCCTGGGCACGGCCATGGAAAAAGAAGGTTTCGCCGGCTACTCAAAGGAGTGGTGGCACTTCTCCTATACCCGCAACGGTGCGCCCGGCGAGGTCATGGACTTCCCGATCACGCCGCTCGACGCCCGCACAGCACTCGACACGAGCGGGCAACTCATCGTGGTCACGAGCAAAACCTGGAACGATATCCAGGGCATCGCCCAACGGTATGAGCGCGATGGCACAGGCTTTCGCAAATACGGTGAGGCCTTCGCGGTGGTGCTTGGGAAAAACGGATTGGCCTGGGGCAAAGGCCTGATCAGCGCCGATCCGGGCGACGCCCCGGTCAAGAAAGAGGGTGATGGAAAAGCGCCAGCCGGGATGTTCAAACTCGGGACGGCCTTTGGCTTCGACGCCACCGCCGCCACCCGACTGCCCTACCTCGCCCTGACGCCCACCACCGAATGCGTCGACGACAGCCAATCCCGAAGCTACAACCAAGTGCTCGACGGCGCGAAAGCCACGCGGGACTGGGCCAGCTCGGAACAGATGCGCAACGAGGCCGGCTATCGCCAGGGCATCGTCATCGAGCACAACACCCCTGCCACTCCCGCTTCGGGTTCGTGCATCTTTTTCCACATCTGGCGTAGCCCGACCTCACCGACGGCGGGCTGCACGGCCATGGATCAGGCGGACATCGCGCGCCTATTCGAATGGCTGGACCCGCGCCAATCACCGCTGCTGGTGCAAATGCCCGAGGCGCAATACGCGCAGTGGCGCGATCGCTGGAATTTGCCGGAGCAGTGATCAACCCTGCTTCAGATCCAGGCAATAGGTGTAGTAGCCCGTGTCGCGCGCGTAGCCCAGGGACTCGTAGAGCTTTTGCGCCGTGTGGTTATCGGTGGCGGTTTCCAGTGTCATGCCCTTGGCCCCCGTCAGCGACGCAAAGTCGCGGGCCGTGTTCATCAATTGCCTGGCCACGCCCCGACCCCGAGCCTCGGGTGCGGTGAACAGATCGCCCAATAGCCAGGTGCGATGCGCCTCGATCGATGAAAAAGTCGGGAACAACTGCACGAAGCCTAGCCCCAATCCCTGCCCGTCCTGGGCAACAAAGATCACTGATTCATCCCGCGCCATGCGTTCGGCGATGAAGTGCCGCGACTGTCCGAGGTTCGAGGGCTGGCCATAGAAACCTCGATAGGCGTCGAACAGCTGGGCAACATCGTCGAGGTGGGTGGCGTCGGCGCGATGAATCTGGATATCCATGAATGCGGTCTCCACCAAGTGTTGAGCGTAGATGAGGCTGATGTTCGGCTGTGGATTGTCATTGCCTGCTCGCGATGCAGCCAACTCGGACACCGCGGCTAGAAAACAATACGGCTCGTCGGCACCACATCAATCCGCGCCACCGACCCGGTCAAATGCGCCAGGTCCTTGTTGTGCTCGGCAATGATGTCTTCGGCCGTCAGGTTGCCGTTGTCGACGGTTGAGTGGGCGTCCGACGCCAGCACCACGTCATATCCCAGTTTCAATGCCTGACGTACGGTCGCGTTGACGCAGTAGTCGGTCTGCAAGCCACAAATCACCAGCCGCTCGAAATCCTGGACCGGCAGCAACTTCTGCAGGCTGGTCTGGTAGAACGAATCCCCGGTGGTCTTGCGCACGCGGGCGTCCTGTGGCGAGACGTCCAACCCCGTAGCCAGTTGCCAACCGTCGGCCGCATGGACGAGTGGCCCGTCCGGTTCCTCGTGCTGAATCACGACCACGGGAACCCCCGCCGTGCGGGCGCGTGCACTGAGGTCGTTGATGGAGTCGATGACACGCGCGATCTCGAAACACTCGTACTCGCCCGAGCAGAGTGCCTGCTGGACGTCGATGATTAACAATGCGCTGGTCATGGTGCCTTCCTTGTGATGTCGGTGTGCAGGAGGACAGAAAATAGATCTGTCCTCCTGTTCTGACAAGCCCCTAGTAGCCGAGCGACAACCCGGTGTTGCGTCGAGGATCGTTGGCCCCGTAGAAACGGTTTTTGCCCACCGGTTTGCCCTCCAGCGAAGGCGCGCCCACCAGAATTGCCGCCACGTGGTTGGCATCCTGGGGACCGGCGAACTTGTGCCCCCAGCTTTCGAGGAGCTTCACCGTATCCGGGCTGGTGGTGAACGTCTCGAGGTTGGTCTCTTCCGGCAACCACTGCTGGTGAAAGCGCGGCGCGTCGACCGCTTCCTGGATGTTCATGCCGTAGTCGATGACGTTGAGCATGGTCAGCAAGGTCGCGGTGATAATGCGGCTGCCACCCGGTGTACCGACGACCATGACCACTTTGCCGTCCTTGGTGACAATGGTCGGGCTCATGGACGACAGCGGTGCCTTGCCGGGCGCGATAGCGTTGGCCTCGCCCTGCACCAGGCCGTACATGTTCGGCACACCGATCTTCGAAGTGAAGTCGTCCATTTCGTCGTTGAGAATCACCCCGGTCTTGCTCGCCATCACTCCGGCGCCAAACCAGTCATTGAGGGTGTAGGTGACCGAGACCGCATTGCCCCATTTGTCGACGATCGAGTAATGGGTGGTGTTGCTGCCCTCATGCGGCGCGACGCCTGGCTTGAGTTCGCTGGACACCGCTGCCTTCTGCGGATTGATGGCTGCGCGGATTTTGGTCGCGTAGTTTTTGTCCAGCAGATGGCTGATCGGGTTCTTCACGAAATCCGGGTCGCCGAGGTAGCTGTTGCGATCCACGTACGCATGCCGCATCGCTTCGATCTGATAGTGCATGCCCTGCGCCGAGTGGTAGCCCAGATCCTTCATCGGGTAGCCGTCGAGGATGTTGAGGATCTCGCAGATCACCACTCCGCCGGAGCTGGGCGGTGGCGCAGAGACCACGTGGTAACCACGATAGTCACACTCCACCGGGGCCAGCTCGCGGGTCTTGTACTTATCGAGGTCAGCCTGGGTGATGATGCCCTTGCCGGCCTGGCTCGACGTGACGAGGGCATCGGCCACCCACCCCTTGTAGAAACCGTCGGCGCCCTTCTCGGAAATTTCCCGCAGGGTCTTGCCCAGATCCTTCTGCACCAGCTTTTGCCCGACCTGCATCGGCTCGCCGTTGCTCAGGAAAATCGCGCCGGAATCCTTCATGTCTTTCTTGAACACGTCGGTGGCGGTTTCGAGCAGATCGACATCGCCCTGCTCCAGTACAAAACCGTCTTCGGCCAGCTTGATCGCCGGGGCGATCACTTCCTTGCGCGGCTTGGTTCCGTACTTGCTCAGCGCCAGTTCCATGCCCGAGACCGTGCCCGGCACGCCGACCGCCAGGTGCCCGCGGGTGCTGAGCTCGGGAACCACGTTACCGGCCTTGTCCAGGTACATGTCGGCGGTCGCGGCCAGCGGCGCCTTTTCGCGGAAGTCGAGGAAGGTCTTGCGGCCATCCGCCAGTTGTATGGTCATGAAACCGCCGCCGCCCAGGTTACCGGCTGCGGGATAGACCACCGCCAGCGCATAACCGACCGCGACGGCGGCATCGACGGCGTTGCCACCGTTCTTGAGTACGTCTACGCCGACATGGCTCGCCAGGTGCTGGGCAGTCACCACCATGCCGTTTTCGGCCGCGACCGGGGCAACGGAGGCTGCGTAGCTAGTCAGGCAGGAGAGCGCCAGGGAGGTCGCAATGAGCGATTTGGCAAAAGGTTCGAACTTCATGGGTCGGTCTCTTCTTGTTTTCAGGCTCTGCATCCAGCAGAGGACAGCGCTTCAAGAGCAGAGGCAAGTATGGTCGGGATTGCGTATTGCGCCTCCCCGATCAGGCAGTATGCTTGCACCTTGTTCAGCTCTTGGGCGCAGACCCCGGCATGACTTTCACCTGCACCACCATGACCTCGCCAGTGGGCGAACTGACCCTGGTCGCGAACGGTTCGAGACTGGCGGCCATCCTCTGGGAAAACGACAAACCCAACCGGGTTCGCCTCGGACCGATGTGCCACGCGCCCGACCTGCCGATCCTGGTGAGCACACGGCAACAATTGACTGAATATTTTGCCGGCAGTCGCCAGCGCTTCGACTTGGAACTGGAGTTCTGCGGAACCGATTTCCAGAAAAAGGTGTGGCAGGCGTTGCTAACGATTCCGTTCGGTGAAACCCGCAGCTACAGCCAGATTGCCGAACAGATCGGCCACCCGAGTGCGGTGCGTGCAGCGGGTGCGGCCAATGGCCGGAACCCCATATCGATCATCGCGCCGTGCCATCGGGTGATTGGGGCGTCGGGGAAATTGACCGGGTTTGCAGGGGGGCTTGCGGCCAAGGAGTTGTTGCTGAAACTCGAAGGTTTCTGGCTACCGTAGGAGCGAGCCTGTCGAGGCGTCGCTCCTACAGGGGATCGGGGTATCGCTACTTAGGCGAAGATGTTTTTCATCGCCGCATACTGCAACAGCATGATGGTCTTCGCGTCGCAGATCTCGCCGCGTTCGAATGCCTGCAGCGCCTCATCGAATGACCATTCGAGCACTTCCAGTTCTTCGGTTTCTTCTTCCAGCCCGCCACCTTCGCTGACCTTGGACGCGGCATCGTATTCGGCAATGAAAAAGTGCAGTTTCTCCGTGACCGAACCGGGGCTCATGTAAGACTCGAACACTTTTTGCACATGGTGCACGCGATAACCGGTCTCTTCCTCGGCCTCCTCGCGAATACGCGTTTCGGGCGAGGCGCCATCGAGCAAACCGGCCGCCACTTCGATCAGCAAGCCATCGTGGCCGTTGACAAACACCGGCAAGCGGAACTGCCGCGTCAGCACCACGGTGCGCTTTTCCCGGTTGAACAGCAGGATCGCGGCGCCATTGCCGCGATCGTAGACCTCACGCGTCTGGCGTTGCCACTCGCCGTTGTTGCGCTGGTAATCGAAGGTAATTTTCTTCAGCAGATACCAATCGTGAGACAACACCTGAGACTCGATGATGTTGACCCGCTCGGCGGTGTCGGGCATGACAGGGCGTCCTTTTTGCGTCGGGAAAACGCTCATCCTAATCGGCCCGAACGCATCATGAAAGCTGTGCCTCATATTCCCTCTGATACTGCCCGGCGAGCGTTTCCTTCTGTTTGTCATCAAGCAGCTTGCCCGCCATCTGAAAAAACTTCTGCTCTTCTTCCTTGAGGTGGTGATGGACCTTGTCGCCGAGTTTTTCGCCGTAGCCAGCCAGGCCGGGCTGGACATTTCGGTCTCGTCGAGTTCTTCCATCATCTCGTCCATTTCGTGATGTTCGGCGATAGCGTGGCGGCTCAGGTCCACGCCGTTGTCGAACTGCATCAACGGGATATAAAAGTGCCGTTCCTCGGCGGTTTCATGGGCCTGCAGTTCGGCCTTCAATTGCTTATAGGCTTCGACGCGCTCCGGCGTGTCGCCGCTGGTCTCGATCAGCGCCTTGGCATAGGTGCGCTGGCGCTCGTGACTTTCGCGCAAGGCTTCAAAAATATTCATGGCAATCCTCATCGGCCGCGTTCTGAAATGACGCTCAGGGAGCTAGACAGCGACGCGATGACGACGGTTCCTCAAGGGATGGACCAATTTCCACAACCCCGATACGCTCGCGGCTCTGCCATAAGGACATAGCTGATGACCTTGATCATTGAACACAAGCAAGACCCCACTCCGGAAGATCGCGAGGCGATCCTCGCCCCGCTGCGGGCCTACAACGTCGCACAGGCCGGAGACGGCAAATCGGAACTGCTGGCGCTGCTGGTACGCGATGAGCAGGGCGAAATCCTCGGCGGTTTGTATGGCCGGTTTTTCTATCGCTGGTTGTTTATCGAATTGCTCTCGGTGCCGGAACAGGCCCGAGGCGACGGCATGGGTTCGAAGCTGATGCGCATGGCCGAAGACCTGGCGCACGAGAAGGAATGCGTGGGGATTTGGCTGGACACCTTCAGCTTCCAGGCACCGGCGTTTTACCAGAAGCTGGGATACAGCGAACTGGGTGAGATCGTGGACTACCCGCCGGGACATAGGCGGCATTTTTTCCAGAAGCGTTTGACTCAAGCCTGAGGCAAACCATTGTCCGCCGTGTGGGAGCGGGCTTGCTCGCGAATGCGGTGGTTCAGCAAACAGCGTATCGACTGACAAACCGCTTTCGCGAGCAAGCCCGCTCCCACAAAAGGCGAACCGGGGTGGTCAGGACATCACAGGCACGTCGCCAGCGCCGCCAATCGGCGCTTGGCGACAAAGTCATCCTTTTGCGTGTAGAAGTTCAACGCCGTCCCGGACGCATCTTCGCGAATGTCGACAAAGGACTCCGCCGAGCGCGTGTAAACGGTCGAACCTCCCCGCATGCCCGGCTCCAGGTAGGCGCCAGCATCGACACCGAAGACGGCTTCGTCCTGCCAGGAGAACTGCACGCACTGGGCGACGATTTTTTCCGGCTTGTCAGAGCTCAGGATTTTATTCGGCGCACCGTTACGGGCATTTTCCATTACCGAACCGGCACATCCGGCCAGCAATGTTGCGGCCAGGGCCACCATCAGTATTCGCATTGCATGTGCTCATCAGGAAAAAGCCGACTGTATCACCGTGGGTGGGTGTATCGTTCTGCTTTAGTGCATGCCCCCCATATTCAAGGAGCGACCATGGCGACACCGGAACAGCAACACGAGCAGGCGCTGGAACGGTTTCTCGATGAGCGCCCCGAGTTGCGCATCGAACTGGACAACCTCAACCCATTGCTGGCCCAGGCCAAGGGCGAAACCCAGGCGCAGTTTCGTGAGGAGCGTTTGCATGAAGCCTTCGAGGCCGAAGCCGAACGCCTGGGCCTGTTTGCCTGGGAGCTGACCCTGCAACTGACGGCGGCAACAGCCCAGGACTACGAAGCCCAGCGCCTGAATGTGCATCGTGAAGTCGCTGAAATGGCCGGGATGGACTGGCTGGAGTATTGCGAGTTGTATGGACTGAAACCTTAACCCTCGCCGTCCAAGGAGTCTGCCGACGATGCTGCCTTCGTCCACCACCGCCCATGCCAGCCCTGGGCACCTGCACACGCAAAAATGGCGCGGACGCGTCGGCCTGACCCTGGTGGCCGCCCTCTCGGTCCTGGCCGGCATGACCGACGCAATCGGTTTCATGGCGAGCGGCGATTTTGTCTCCTTCATGAGCGGCAACACGACCCGCCTTGCCGTGGCCATCAGCGACGGCGACCTTGGTCTGACCCTTCGCCTGTTGGTCGTGGTAGCCACCTTTGTCATCGGTAATGCCTTGGGCATTCTGGTCAGCCGTATCGGCGGACGACGCGCACTGCCGTTGCTGTTGTGCATCGCCCTGTTGCTGTGCACGGCGGCAGGCTGGCCCTATGACGAGCAACTGCCGGCGCTGCTGGCAGCGATCATCGCCATGGGCATGCTCAACGCCGCCGTCGAGCAAGTGAACGGCCTGCCGGTGGGCCTGACCTACGTCACCGGCGCCCTGTCGCGCTTTGGTCGCGGTCTGGGACGCTGGTTGCTGGGTGAACGCCGTAACGGCTGGCGCGTGCAACTGGTGCCCTGGACCGGGATGTTCGCCGGCGCGGTGCTGGGCGCCCTGCTGGAACATCAATTCGGGCTCCAGGCGTTGTTTGCCAGCGGCGTGCTGGCGGGAGTGCTGGGGGTGGTGTCACTGCAGATTCCCCGGCGGTGGCAGTTGGGGTATATGCCTCGGTAATCATGGCGATCACAAATCCCCTGTGGGAGCGGGCTTGCCCGCGATGAATCCAACAAGGTCCCCAGCGAACACTTGGCCCCTCCCCCCGATAAAGCTTTATCATGGCCGCAGTTCCGCAGATCGAGTTCACCATGAAGTTCGCCATCGCCGTATTCTCCGCCGCCCACGCGCCCTCCTCGCGCCGTGCCTTGCTGTTCGCCCAGGCTGCGCTGGCGGGGGGCATGAGATTGTCCGGCTGTTTTTCTATCAGGACGGCGTCTACAACGCCTCCGGCAGCGTGGTCACACCCCAGGACGAACAGGACTTGCCCAAACAATGGCGTAACTTCGTCACCGAGCGTCAGTTAGACGGTGTGGTGTGCATCGCCGCCGCCCTGCGTCGTGGGGTGCTCAATGCCGAAGAAGCGACACGATATCAACGCGAAGCCGCCGCCGTGGACGCCCCCTGGGAACTGTCCGGCCTCGGTCAGTTGCATGATGCAGTGCAGGACGCCGACCGCCTGATCTGTTTTGGAGGCGCGTGACATGCCCAAATCCTTGCTGATTGTCAGCCGCCAGGCCCCCTGGTCCGGACCGAGCGCCCGCGAAGCGCTGGATATCGTATTGGCCGGCGGCGCTTTCGACCTGCCGATCGGCCTGCTGTTTCTGGATGATGGCGTGTTTCAACTGGCGTCTAAACAGGACGCCAAGGCCCTGCAACAGAAAGACTTGAGCGCCAATTTGCAGGCCTTGCCGATGTTCGGCGTCGATGAGCTGTTCGTCTGTAGCGACAGCGCCACCGAACGAGGCCTGGCCCCGTCAAGTCTGGCATTTGAGGAAGTCCAAGCCTTGAACGCCGCTGAAATCACCGCTCTTATTGACCGTTACGACCAGGTGATCACCCTCTGATGTCGACTTTGCATGTGTTGTCTCACTCTCCGTTCGGCGACGATCGCCTGAACAGTTGCCTGCGCCTTATCGGTGCCAACGATGCGTTGCTGCTGACGGGCGACGCGGTGTATGCGTTGCAACCTGCCACCGCTCCGTTCAACGCACTGAGCGCCCGCGCACCGACGCTGTACGTACTCGCCGAGGACGCCCAGGCCCGCGCCCTGGACATTCCCGCCGACGCCCGGGCCATCGATTACCCGGCCTTCGTCGAGTTGTCGCTGCACTACGACAAGGTCAACAGTTGGCTATGAATTCCCTGACCGTCGGCGCCCGCGCCATCGAACTGGACAAGGACGGCTTCCTCGTCGAGCTTGGCGACTGGTCCGCTGAAGTCGCCAGTGCCCTCGCAGCCGCCGAAGACATCGAGTTGAGCCCCGAGCACTGGGAAGTCCTCGAGCTGTTGCGCGCCTTCTACGCCGAATTCCAGTTGTCTCCGGCCACGCGTCCGCTGATCAAATACACCGCCTTGAAACTCGGCCCGGACAAAGGCAACAGCCTGCACCTGAACCGCCTGTTCAAAGGCACCCCTGCCAAACTCGCCGCGAAACTGGCGGGCCTGCCCAAACCGACGAATTGCCTATGACCGACTACCCAGCGTTGACCCTCGAAACGCCCGCCGAGCACCCGTTCGCCCAGTTCGTGCGGATACTGGGCAAAGGCAAGCGCGGCGCCCGCGACCTGACTCGCGAAGAAGCCCGCCAAGCCATGGGCATGGTGCTCGACGAACAGGTCGAGCCAACACAGCTCGGCGCCTTCCTGATGCTCTTGCGGCACAAGGAAGAAAGCGCGGAAGAAATGGCCGGATTCACCGAAGCCTTGCGCGAGCGCTTGCAGGCGCCATCACTTGCGGTCGACCTGGACTGGCCGACCTACGCCGGCAAAAAACGTCATCTGCCGTGGTACCTGCTGGCGGCCAAATGTCTGGCACACAATGGCCTGCGGGTATTCATGCATGGCGGCGGCGCCCACACGGCCGGGCGGCTGTACAGCGAGCAACTGCTGGCGGCGCTGAACATCCCGTTGTGCCGCAACTGGCAGCAAGTGGGTGCCGCGCTGGATCACGGCGGCCTGGCGTTCATGCCATTGATGGACTGGGCACCGCAGCTGCAGCACATGATCGACCTTCGCAATACCCTGGGTTTGCGCTCGCCGATCCATTCCCTGGCGCGCCTTCTGAACCCGTTGGCCGCCCGCTGTGGCCTGCAAAGCATTTTCCACCCCGGCTACCAGGCCGTGCACCGCGAGGCCAGCCGTTTGCTCGGCGACACCGCCATTGTGATCAAGGGCGACGGTGGCGAGATCGAAATCAATCCGGATGCCGACAGCCACCTGTACGGCACGACCGCTGGCGAAAACTGGGACGAGGAGTGGCCGCAGTTGTCGACCCAGCGCCACGTCAAGCCGGCCGCGCTGGACCCTGAGCACCTCAAGGCCGTGTGGCGCGGCGATGTGGTCGACAGTTACCCGCAAATGGCGCTGATTTCGACCATGGCCCTGGCCTTGCGTGGCCTCGGTCAAACTCGCGAACACGCTTTCGAAACCGCCAACCGCTACTGGGATGCGCGAGACAAATCGATTTAATAGATAATAACTGTCTACGATTTGCGCTTTTTTATCGAACCTATAGGAATAGAATCCTCTCCAATGAATATTGGCTTGAGGAGTCGTGGACATGGGTTTGCTCGTAGAAGGTCAATGGCAGGACAAGTGGTACGAAAGCAGCAAGGACGGCGCCTTCCAGCGTGAACAGGCTCAGCGACGCAACTGGGTGACCGCTGACGGCCAACCTGGCCCGAGCGGTGTGGGTGGCTTTGCCGCCGAGGCCGGTCGTTACCACCTTTACGTTTCGCTGGCCTGTCCCTGGGCCCATCGCACGCTGATCCTTCGCAAACTCAAAGGCTTGGAAGACCTGATCGATGTCTCCGTGGTCAGTTGGCTGATGCTCGAAAACGGTTGGACCTTCGACCAGACACTCGGCTCCACCGGCGACAAGCTCGATCACTTTGACTTCATGCACCAGCGCTACACCGCCGACACCGCCGACTACACCGGCCGCGTGACCGTGCCGGTACTGTGGGACAAGCAACAAAACCGCATCGTCAGCAATGAATCGGCGGAGATCATCCGCATGTTCAACACCGCCTTCGACGATCTGACGGGCAATGACCTGGACTTCTACCCCGCCCCGCTACGCGGCGAGATCGATGCACTGAACGAGCGGATTTATCCTGCGGTGAACAACGGGGTGTACCGCGCAGGCTTCGCCACCTCGCAACAGGCCTACGAAGACGCCTTCGATGGATTGTTCGCAGAACTGGATTACCTGGAAGGACTGCTCGGCGCCAATCGCTACCTGGCCGGCCAATACCTGACCGAAGCCGACATCCGCTTGTTCACCACGCTGATCCGTTTTGACGCGGTGTACCACGGACACTTCAAATGCAACCTGCGGCGCATTGCCGATTACCCGAACCTGTCGAACTGGCTGCGGGAAATCTACCAGTGGCCAGGCGTTGCCGAGACCGTGGATTTCACCCACATCAAGAATCACTACTACGGCAGCCACAAAACCATCAACCCGACAGGTGTAGTACCCAAAGGTCCGGAGCAGGACTTCACCGGGGCTCATGACCGGGCGCGGTTGAGTGGCAAAGGGGTTTGGCGCAGGGCCTGAGATCTGTGTTGGATTTGAAGGCCTCATCGCGGGCAAGCCCGCTCCTGCAGTTGGAATGAGTTCCCCTGCAGGAGCGGGCTTGCCCGCGATGGGCTCGACGCGGTCAGACCTGCGCCTGCGCCCCTTCAAACCACGCCAGCTTCTCGCGCAACTGCACGACTTCCCCAACAATCACCAGCGTCGGCGCATGCACTTCATGCTCTGCCACCATTTCCGACAGGTTGGCCAGGGTGCCGGTAAACACCCGCTGGTTGTTGGTGGTGCCCTGCTGGATCAACGCCGCCGGGGTATCGGCCGCGCGACCGTGCTGGATCAACTGCTCGCAAATGACCGGCAAACCCACCAGCCCCATGTAAAACACCAGGGTCTGCGCAGGCGAGACCAGGTCGGCCCACGGCAGGTCGGTGGTGCCATCCTTGAGGTGCCCAGTGACAAACCGCACCGACTGCGCGTAATCACGATGCGTCAGCGGTATCCCCGCATACGCCGCACAACCGCTGGCCGCCGTAATGCCCGGCACAACCTGGAACGGGATGCCCTGAGCCGCCAGCTCTTCGATCTCTTCACCGCCACGGCCGAAGATGAACGGATCACCGCCCTTCAACCGCACCACGCGCTTGCCCTGTTTGGCCAGGTCCACCAGATGCTGGTTGATCTGATCCTGAGGCACCGCGTGATCGGCGCGGCGTTTGCCGACGTAGACGCGCTCGGCGTCTCGACGGCACAGCTCAAGGATTGCCGGCGCCACCAGGCGGTCGTACAACACCACATCGGCCTGCTGCATAAGACGTAGCGCGCGGAAAGTCAGCAGGTCGGGATCACCCGGCCCCGCCCCCACCAGATAGACCTCACCCGTGGCCACTGGCGCTTCACCGGCGATCTTCGCCTGTAACAGGCGTTCGGCTTCGGCACCCTGCCCGGCCAGTTGGCGGTCGGCAATCGGCCCCTGGAACACGTCCTCCCAGAACGCCCGGCGTTGCTGCACATCCGGGAACAAGCCCTTGACCTGATTGCGAAAACGCGCTGCCAGGCCGGCCAGTTGACCGTAGGTCGAAGGAATCCAGGTTTCCAGCTTGGCGCGGATCAGTCGCGCCAGCACCGGCGCATCGCCACCGCTGGACACGGCAATGATCAACGGCGAACGATCGACGATCGCCGGGAAAATTACGCTGCACAACGCAGGCGCATCCACCACGTTGACCGGCACGCAACGCCGGTGGGCGTCGGCGGAAACCCGTGCGTTCAACGGTTCGTCGTCGGTGGCGGCGATGATCAGCGCACAACCGTCCATATCCGTTTCGCTATAACCACGCAACAGGCACTCGCCACCGCTGCCGGCGACCAGTTCGCGCAACTGTGATTCGATTTCAGGTGCAACCACCCGCAACTGCGCACCGGCATCGGCCAGCAGGCGGGACTTGCGCAAGGCAATCTCCCCCCCGCCGACGACCAACACACGACTGCCGCGCAGGTTATGAAACAGCGGCAGATAGTCCATTTAACCGATGACCTCGAGGCCACCCATGTACGGCTTCAGTACGTCCGGCACGCGGATCGAACCGTCGGCCTGCTGGTAGTTTTCCAGCACCGCCACCAGGGTACGACCGACCGCGAGGCCGGAACCGTTGAGGGTATGTACCAACTCAGGCTTGCCGGTTTCCGGATTGCGGAAGCGCGCTTGCATGCGACGGGCCTGGAAGTCACCGCAGTTGGAGCACGACGAGATTTCGCGGTATTTGTCCTGGCTCGGAATCCACACTTCCAGATCGTAGGTCTTGACCGCGCTGAAACCCATGTCGCCGGTGCACAGCGCCAGGGTGCGGTAAGGCAGTTCCAGCAGTTGCAGGACTTTCTCGGCGTTGGCGGTCAGCCCTTCCAGCGCTTCCATGGATTTGCCCGGCTCGACGATCTGTACCATTTCGACCTTGTCGAATTGGTGCTGGCGGATCATGCCGCGGGTATCGCGACCCGAGGCGCCCGCTTCACTGCGGAAGCACGGCGTGTGAGCAACGAACTTGATCGGCAGCAGTTTCGCATCGACGATTTCACCGGCCACGATGTTGGTCAGCGACACTTCGGCGGTCGGGATCAGGTACAGGTCGGCTTCGCCTTCGCGACCGATCTTGAACAGGTCTTCTTCGAATTTCGGCAACTGGCCGGTGCCTTGCAACGCCGGAGCCTGGACCAGATACGGCGTATAGGCCTCTTCGTAGCCATGCTCGGTGACGTGCAGGTTGATCATGAACTGCGCCAGGGCGCGGTGCAGGCGGGCAATCGGGCCGCGCAACAGGGCGAAGCGTGCGCCGGACAGCTTGGCAGCGGTCTCGAAGTCGAGCCAGCCGAACTTTTCGCCCAGTGCGACGTGGTCTTGCACCGGGAAATCAAACGCCGTTGGTGTCCCCCAGCGACGCACTTCAACGTTGCCCTCTTCGTCAGCACCGACCGGCACGGATTCATGCGGCAGGTTGGGGATGCCCAGCAGGATCGAGTCCAGTTCGGTCTGGATCGCGTCCAGCTCGACCTTGCCGGCACTCAATTCATTGGCCATGCGCTCGACGTCCGCCATCAACGGCGCAATGTCTTCGCCGCGCTGCTTGGCCTGACCGATGGATTTGGAGCGCGCATTACGTTCAGCCTGCAGTGCTTCGGTGCGGGTCTGGACGGTCTTGCGCTGTTCTTCCAGCGCTTCGATGCGCGCAACGTCCAGCGTGTAGCCACGGGAGGTCAGGCGGTCCGCTACGTTCTGAAGATCGCTACGTAACAGTTTGGAATCGAGCATGTCGGTCTCTCGTTATCAAAGTTTGGTCAAGGACAGGCCAGCCCACGTGGCGAGCAGCCCGCCGAATACGCTGATGGCAGCATAGCCCAGGGCCAGCGGCACCTGCCCGCTTTCCAGCAGGCGCACCGTATCCAGTGAAAAGGACGAAAAAGTTGTCAGCCCCCCGAGGAAGCCGACCATCAACCCGGCGCGTACCTCGATCGGTACTTCCGGGCGTATCAAAAACAGGCCGTATAAAACGCCGATCAGCAAACAGCCGACGATATTAACGGCGAGCGTCGCGGTATAGAAGTGCCGCGGCCAATTGGCATTGATCCAATTGCCGGTGGCGAAGCGCAACAAAGTACCGGCCATCCCGCCGACGGACACCGCAACGATCAATGGGACCACTATTTTCTCCGCTGCCTTGGGCTCATTCGATCCATTTGTGCGAGGTGATTGAGCTTCTCGCCGATCTTCAATTCCAGGCCGCGTGGCACAGGTTGATAGAAGGGTTGCGGCTCAAGCTCCTCGGGAAAGTAGTCTTCGCCGGCCGCGTAGGCATCCGGTTCGTCATGGGCGTAGCGGTACTCGTCGCCGTAACCCAGTTGCTTCATCAGTTTGGTCGGCGCGTTGCGCAAATGCAGAGGCACTTCAAGCGAGCCGTGTTCGGCAGCACTGCGCATCGCGGCCTTGAAACCCATATACACCGCGTTGCTCTTTGGTGCACAAGCCAAATAGGTGATGGCCTGAGCCACCGCCAGCTCGCCTTCCGGGCTGCCGAGGCGCTCCTGCACGTCCCAGGCCGCCAGGCACAGGCTCAGTGCACGCGGGTCGGCGTTGCCGATGTCTTCACTGGCCATGCGCACTACACGCCGGGCAAGGTACAACGGGTCGCAACCGCCATCGATCATCCGCGCAAACCAGTACAGTGCGCCATCGGGGTTGGAGCCACGCACCGATTTGTGCAGTGCAGAAATCTGGTCATAGAACGCCTCGCCGCCCTTGTCGAAACGTCGACGGGTGTCGCCAAGCAGGCTCTGCAACAAGTCGACGCCGATCTCGCTGTCGTCCTCGGCAAGGTCCGAAGCGTTTTCAAGCAGGTTGAGCAGACGCCGGCCATCACCATCAGCCGCGGACAACAGCATCTGGAAACCTTCGTCGCTGATCGTCAGGTGACGCTTGCCCAGCCCGCGCTCCTCTGTCAGCGCACGTTGCACCAGTTTGCGCAACGCGGTTTCGTCGAGGCTTTTGAGCACATAGACCCTCGCCCGAGACAGCAACGCGTTGTTGAGTTCGAACGAGGGGTTTTCAGTGGTGGCGCCGATGAAGATCAGCGTGCCGTCTTCGACATAGGGCAGGAATGCGTCCTGCTGCGACTTGTTGAAGCGGTGCACCTCATCGACGAACAGAATGGTGCGCTTGCCGTACTGGCCAGCCTGCTGCTTGGCGATTTCCACCGCCTGGCGGATTTCCTTCACCCCGGCCAGGACTGCCGAGACGGTTTCGAAGTGCGCGTCCGAGACTTCCGCCAGCAACCGCGCCAGGGTGGTCTTGCCCACGCCGGGCGGCCCCCAGAAGATCATCGAGTGCAGCGCACCCTGTTCCAGCGCCTCGCGCAAGGGCCTGCCGCGAGCGAGCACGTGCTCCTGACCGACGTACTCGTCCAGGTTAGCCGCACGCAGGCGGGCGGCCAGGGGCTGAGCAATCGGGGCGCTGCGAAACAGGTCCATCACGTGCCTTTAAAACCTCGTTTATCTGGGTATCACCTTCACCTGTAGGAGCGAATTTATTCGCGATGGTCGTCGACGATGACGCTCGGAACCTGACACCCAGCGGCGTTCTTGAGTCCATCGCGAGCAAGCTCGCTCCTACAGGAGACCGCGTTATTCCTGGATCACGTCGGCACCCTTGGGTACATCGAACTTGAATTTGGACGCCGGGATCGGCTCGTTGGCCTTCACGCCAGTGAACAGGATATTGGTGCGCTGACCGACGCTGTCGATCAGTTGCATGTCATTGACCAGACCATTGCGGAACGACAGGCGCAGACTGTCAAACAGGGTGTCCTTGGTTTTCGGCTTCAAGGTGAAGTCGATCACGCCGCCGGCTTCCTTGGCGCTGATGTCGAAACTCTGGCTGATCTTGGACACATCGCCCGACAGCAGCAGCGCCGGCGTCTGGCTCAGGCGCAGGTCGAGGGTTTTGATGGTCGCCTGCTCAAGGTCCGGGTCCCATAGCGTCACTTTCTTGCCATCGGACACCACGACCTGCTCGGCCGGCGCATCGGTGTGCCAGTAGAAAAGACCCGGCCGCTGGACGGACATCTCGCCCGCCGTTTCCTGCAATTGCGTACCGCTGCCATCAAGGGTCAGCTGCGAGAAACGTGCAGTCAGGGTCTGGGATTTTTCCAGAAGTTGAGTCAGGCGCGCCACATCCTTGTCATCGGCGTGGGCCGAAAGCGTGGTCAAAGCCAGTACCGGCAACAACAGCATGCGGATCAGACGCATGGGAGTCCTCAATTACGATGGTGGGAGTGCGGGTGGCACCGGGGGTGCCACCCTTTCAATATCCGGTCAGTCGCGCACCGGACCAGGGGCCAGGACTTCACGCGAGCCGTTGGTATTCATGGCCGTTACGACCCCGGCCATTTCCATGGCCTCGATCATGCGCGCGGCGCGGTTGTAGCCGATTTTCAACTTGCGCTGAACCGCGGAAATGGACGCCCGGCGGCTTTCCAGCACGAACTGCACCGCCTCGTCGTACAAAGCGTCGGCTTCCGGGTCATCACCGTCGCCACCGCCGCTGCTGCTTTCGAAGCCACTGCCGGCCTCTTCGACACCGTTGAGGATGTCGTCGTTGTACTCCGGCGCGCCACGCAGTTTCCAGGCCTCGACGACCCGATGAACCTCGTCGTCGGACACGAAGGCGCCGTGGACACGGATCGGCAGGCTGGTGCCCGGCGGCATATAGAGCATGTCACCGTGGCCCAGCAGTTGCTCGGCACCACCTTGGTCGATGATGGTCCGCGAGTCGATCTTGCTCGACACCTGGAACGCCATACGGGTCGGGATGTTGGCCTTGATCAGACCGGTAATCACGTCCACCGACGGCCGCTGGGTCGCGAGGATCAGGTGGATACCCGCCGCCCGCGCCTTCTGCGCGATACGGGCGATCAGTTCTTCAACCTTCTTGCCAACGATCATCATCATGTCGGCGAATTCGTCGACCACCACGACGATGGTCGGCAGTTTTTGCAACAGCGGCGCTTCGTCGTGGATGCTTTCGCGCTTGTACAGCGGATCGCTCAACGGCTCGCCAGCGTCGATGGCTTCCTTGACCTTGGCGTTGAAGCCCGACAGGTTGCGCACGCCCATCTTCGCCATCAGCTTGTAGCGACGCTCCATCTCGGCCACGCTCCAGCGCAGGGCGTTGGCCGCGTCTTTCATGTCGGTGACCACCGGGCACAGCAGGTGCGGAATGCCTTCGTAGATCGACAGCTCGAGCATTTTCGGGTCGATCATGATCAGCTTGGCGTCATCCGGGCCGGACTTGAACAGGATCGAGAGGATCATCGCGTTCACACCCACCGACTTACCGGAACCGGTGGTACCGGCCACCAGCAGGTGCGGCATCTTCGCCAAGTCAGTGATGACCGGTTTACCGCCGATGTCATGACCCAGGGCCAGGGTGACGGGAGATTTGAAATTGTCGTACTCAGGCGTCGAGAGCACTTCGGAGAAGCGCACGATCTGCCGGTCTTCGTTGGGAATCTCGATACCGACGGTGGTCTTGCCCGGAATCACTTCCACCACCCGCACGCTGGTCACAGCCAGGGATCGCGCCAGGTCCTTGGCCAGGTTGGCGATGCGACTGACTTTCACACCCGCGGCCGGCTGGATTTCGTAACGGGTAATCACCGGGCCCGGGTGGATCGAATCCACCGTGACCTCGACACCAAACTCCTTGAGTTTGATCTCCAGCAAATGACCGACGGCCGCCAGGGATTCAGGGGAATAGTTGAGCTGTTTCTTTTCGGCAGGGTCGAGAATCGAGATCGGTGGCAAGGTGCCTTCGACGGCGCTGTCGACGAACAGCGGAACCTGTTTTTCCTTTTCCACTCGTTTGCTTGGCGCGGCAGGCTTGATCGGCGCAGGGGCGATGACCGGAGGCACCTGCTTCTCGCGTTCGGACATGTGCTTGCTCAGGGCCTGTTCGCGCTCGATCAGGCGCTCCTTGACCTTGGCCTGCTCGCGTTTGTCCGTCACGGTAGGCGCGACCACGTCATGGACGCGATCGTCGACTTCACGCAATTGTGCGACCAGTTGCTTGCGCTCGACGCGCGACGACCACCACCGATTCGCTGCGCTCTGCACCAACTCGAACAAGTCGAGAGTGATCTTGCCGGTAATGTCCATCACCTTGAACCACGACAGGTCGGTGAAGACGGTCAGGCCAAACAGGAACAGGGCGATGAACAGCAAGGTGCTGCCCTGGATGTTGAACGCGTTGCGGGCGAGGTCGCCAAGGCTCTCGCCCAATGCGCCGCCCGCGCCGGCCGGCAGCCCCGTCGGGGTATGGAAATGGATGTGCGCCAGCGCGGCGCCCGACAGCACCAGAAACACCAGGCCAATCAGGCGCCAGGAGAACAGCCAGCCGCTCCATTGCCAGGGTTCATGACGCTGGCGGAAGATCTGATAAACCTTGATCGCCAACAGCAGCGGGAAGATGTAAGCGAAATAACCCAGCACCATGAACAGGATGTCGGCGCTGTAGGAGCCGGCCGGACCGCCGAAGTTCTGCACGTCGTCGATCTTGCTGTTGTGGCTCCAACCCGGATCGTCCTTGCCATAGGTCAGCAAGGCCATCATCAGGAACAGGCACAGGGCGCCGATGGCGATCAATGCACCTTCCTTGAGTCGGTAGTGCAAATTCTGGCGCCAGATCGGAACGACGGCTGGTTTCGGTGCTGCAGTGGATTTCTTCAAAACGCTACTTTTCCTGCGCCGCCAACGGCGCGTCCATCTGTTGAATGACTATAAAAAACTGCCCATTCCAGGCAGGTAAAAAATTAACGAGCGCGACCGAGACTACTTTTAACATTGCGCTCCCGTTTTTATAAACACGGTGCACACTGCTTATTTTGTTACAAGCCGCATTGTACGGGTTTGTCTCGCTGAAGCCACGGCTCAGACGCCCGCATCAAGAATAGCCAACAATGCGCTCGAAGCGACGTAATTTGAGCACGCATTACCTTTTGTGACAAAGGCTTATGGATGCTTTTCGATATTGACTGCAAGTTGTGCGCGGCGCCATAGCGCTCGCTTACGACCACATCGCTCGCACCAAGTTGCAACCTTGCGCGTGTAACCAGGATGTACGTATCAATGCCTCGCGCCCGGGCGAGACGGCCCCGACGCAAGGCAAATGGTGAAAATTGCTCGACGACATTCCCGCCATTTGGTTGCAAACTTCACGCAGGCACCCCGCCCTCCCCTTCTGTAAGTCCGGACGCCATGCTGACCTGGTTACAACGCAACTCCCTGACCTTCCCGCCATTGGAAAAAGCCATGCGCGACCCCAATGGGTTGCTGGCGGCCGGCGGCGACCTGTCCGCCGATCGCCTGGTCCAGGCTTATCGCCATGGCTGCTTTCCCTGGTTTTCCGAAGGGCAGCCGATTTTGTGGTGGTCACCTGACCCACGCACGGTGCTGTTTCCCGACGAACTGCACGTCTCGCGCAGCCTGAGCAAATTATTGCGCCAACAGCGCTATCAGGTGACGTTCGACCAGGACTTCGCCGCGGTCATCCACGCCTGCGCCGCGCCCCGGGCCTACGCCGACGGTACCTGGATTACCGAAACAATGTGCAATGCCTACCTCGAACTGCACCGCCGTGGATATGCCCATAGCGTTGAAGTCTGGGACGATGGCCAACTGGTCGGCGGCCTGTACGGCCTGGCGATGGGCCAACTGTTTTTCGGCGAGTCGATGTTCAGTCGTGCCGACAACGCTTCCAAGTTTGGTTTTGCCAAGCTGGTCAAACATCTGAAAGACTCGGGTTTCGTGCTGATCGATTGCCAGATGCCCACCGATCACCTGCACAGCCTCGGCGCCCGCGCCATCCCACGCCAGGACTTCGCCGGCTACCTGGCGCGACACCTGGACCAACCCAACCGCGCCACCTGGGTTTGCTGAGCGACTTTGGCGCGCTTGGCTTACACTTATTCAAAAGCTTATCCCGAGGGTTGATCATGACCGAGTTGGCGCGTTTGAAGTTCTATGCCACTCAACCCCACTCTTGCAGTTACCTGCCCGAGGAGCAGGCCACCACGCTGTTTCTCGACCCCAGCCAGCCCATGGATGTGCATGTTTATGCAGACCTGTCGGAAATGGGTTTTCGTCGCAGCGGCGATCATCTTTACCGGCCACACTGCCAGAACTGCAATGCGTGCGTGCCGGCGCGCATTCCCGTCGCGCAGTTTGCACCCAACCGTCAGCAGAAACGCATCTTCAAGCGCAATGCCGACCTGCAAGTACGCCCCGCCAAACCCAAGTTCAGCGAAGAATACTTCGAGCTGTACCAGCGCTACATTGAACAGCGCCACGCCGATGGCGACATGTATCCGCCCAGTCGCGATCAATTTTCGACCTTTCTGGTACGCGACCTGCCGTTTTCGCGTTTTTATGAGTTTCGGCTCAATGGCCAGCTTCTGGCCGTGGCCGTGACCGACTTGCTGCCCAATGGCCTGTCGGCGGTCTACACCTTCTATGAACCCAACGAAGAACGACGCAGCCTGGGGCGCTATGCGATCCTCTGGCAGATCGCCGAGACCCAACGCCTGCAACTGGAAGCGGTGTACCTGGGCTACTGGATCAAGAACTGCAAAAAGATGAGTTACAAGACCCAATATCGCCCCATTGAACTGCTGATTAACCAGCGATGGGTCATCCTGAACTAGAACCCCTTGGCGTAAACCCCATTTTTCGGGCACAATGCACGCCGCTTTTGCCTGGCGCAGTTGCACCGGGCCATTCATTGGACACCGAGGGCTTTACTGCATGTCGAAAGAAGACAGCTTCGAAATGGAAGGCACTGTCGTCGACACCCTGCCCAACACCATGTTTCGCGTGGAGTTGGAAAATGGGCACGTCGTAACCGCGCACATCTCCGGCAAGATGCGCAAGAACTACATTCGTATTCTTACCGGCGACAAAGTGCGCGTCGAGCTGACTCCCTATGACTTGAGCAAAGGGCGCATCACTTACCGCGCTCGTTAATCAAGTCAATACAAGACGCCCGGCTTTGGCCGGGCGTTTTTGTTTGTGCGGGAGTGCACTCCCCCTCTGGAGGAGCGAGCATGCTCGCGATGCGCGCAGAGACACCGCTTGGTGTCAGACGCCCAGCGTTATCGTTGGCGCCCATCGCGAGCATGCTCGCTCCTACAGTAGCGCGGCGATATGAAAAAAGGCGCCTTTCGGCGCCTTTTTCCTTGCAGCAGTCAAACATCAGGCCATTTCGGCAGTGGTTTCGAAATCGAAGGTCAGCTCGCCATCCTTGATGTCGATATGCACCACGCCACCATGGTCCGCCAGCTCGCCAAACAGGATCTCTTCCGCCAGCGGACGCTTGATCTTGTCCTGGATCAAACGCGCCATCGGCCGAGCTCCCATTGCCGAGTCGTAGCCACCCTGCGCCAGCCAACTGCGCGCTGCATCGGTCACTTCCAGCTGCACGCGCTTGTCTTCCAGTTGCGCCTGAAGCTCGGTAAGGAACTTGTCCACCACGCTTTTGATGACCTCATGGCTGAGGCGACCAAATTGGATAATGGTGTCCAGGCGGTTGCGGAACTCAGGCGTGAAGCTCTTCTTGATCACTTCCATCGCATCGGACGAGTGGTCCTGATGAGTGAAACCGATAGAAGCCCGCGCTGCGGTTTCGGCACCGGCGTTGGTCGTCATGATGACGATGACGTTACGGAAATCCGCCTTGCGTCCGTTGTTATCGGTCAGCGTACCGTGGTCCATGACCTGCAACAGCAGGTTGAAGACTTCCGGATGCGCCTTCTCGATTTCATCGAGCAACAATACGCAGTGGGGCTGCTTGGTAATGGCTTCGGTCAGCAAACCGCCCTGATCGAACCCGACGTAGCCTGGAGGCGCACCGATGAGACGCGAGACCGTGTGGCGCTCCATGTACTCGGACATGTCGAATCGCACAAGCTCGACACCTAGAGCCTTGGCCAATTGCCGCGCTGCCTCGGTCTTACCTACCCCGGTAGGCCCTGCGAACAGGAACGAACCGACGGGTTTGTCCGGCGACTTGAGGCCGGCACGGGACAGCTTGATGGCGGTGGCCAGCGAATCGATGGCCGCGTCCTGGCCGAACACCGTCAGCTTCAGGTCACGCTCGAGGTTACGCAGCAGCTCCTTGTCGGAACTGGTGACGTGTTTTGGCGGTATCCGCGCAATTTTCGCGACGATGTCCTCGACCTGAGGCACTTCGATGCGTTTCACGCGTTTTTCCGCCGGCTGCAGACGCTGGTAGGCGCCCGCCTCGTCGATGACGTCGATCGCCTTGTCCGGCATGTGCCGATCATTGATGTAGCGCGAAGCGAGTTCAGCGGCGGCGCGCAAGGCTTCATCACTGTATTCGATGTTGTGATGCAGCTCGAAGCGCCCTTTCAGGCCGCGCAGGATACCCACGGTATCTTCCACCGAAGGTTCCGACACATCGACCTTCTGGAAGCGTCGCGCCAGGGCGCGGTCTTTTTCGAAGATCCCGCGAAACTCCTGGAAGGTAGTCGAACCGATGCAGCGGATATCACCGGACGACAGCAGCGGCTTGAGCAGGTTCGAGGCATCCATGACGCCACCGGACGCAGCCCCTGCACCGATGATGGTGTGGATTTCGTCGATGAACAGGATCGCCTGCGGGCGTTTTTTCAGCTCGCCGAGCAGCGCCTTGAAGCGCTTCTCGAAATCGCCACGGTATTTGGTCCCGGCCAGCAAGGCGCCCAGATCGAGGGAGTACACCACGCTGTTGGCCAGAAGGTCCGGCACCTGGTTGTCGACAATGCGCTTGGCCAGGCCCTCGGCGATCGCGGTTTTACCCACGCCCGCCTCGCCGACCAGCAGCGGGTTGTTTTTGCGGCGCCGCGCAAGAATCTGCGCAACGCGCTCGACTTCGAGCTCACGACCCACCAGCGGATCGATCCGCCCCTGGCGCGCGAGTTCGTTGAGGTTGCTGGCATAAGCATCCAGGGGATTGCCTGAAGAAGAAGACTCACCGCCCTCGTCGTCCTGCATATCTTGCTCACCTTCAGAGTGATCGCCATGCCCCGGCACCTTGGAAATGCCATGGGCGATGTAGTTGACGACATCGATGCGCGCAACGCTCTGCTGTTTCAGCAGGAACACTGCCTGACTTTCCTGTTCACTGAAGATTGCAACCAGCACGTTGGCGCCAGTCACTTCGCGTTTGCCCGAGGCTCTGTACATGGAAGACAGCACGTTGCAGAACACGCTGGAAGCCCAGGGTTGGCTGGGTTTCGCGGTCCTCGTCATGAACGGGGATCAATGGCGTGGTGGAGTCGATGAACTCCTGCAGGTCATGCTTGAGTTTGTCGAGGTTTGCGCCGCAGGCACGCAAAACGGTGGCGGCAGCCTCATTATCCAATAGGGCCAGCAGGAGATGCTCGACGGTCATGAACTCATGACGCTTCGAACGGGCCTCCTTGAAGGCTAGATTGAGGGTGACTTCGAGCTCGCGGTTTAACATAGCTTCACCTCATACCCAAGTGGTCGGCGATTAACCGTCCTTCTCGATTTCACAGAGTAGCGGATGCTGGCTTTCCCTGGCGTACTGGTTGACCTGCATGGCCTTGGTCTCGGCAATGTCGCGGGTAAACACTCCACATACTGCCCGTCCTTCGGTATGGACGGCCAGCATGACCTTGGTCGCCAGCTCGCGATTCAGATTAAAAAACACCTCGAGCACTTCGACGACGAAATCCATCGGTGTGTAGTCATCATTGAACAAAACCACCTTGTACATCGGCGGCGCCTGTAAAGCAGGCTTGGCCTCCTGAACAGCAATGCCTGCGGAATCGTCGTCGTGTTCCTCCGGGCGATCATTCTGGAGAGTCGGGCGATCCTGATTGAATGTTAGTCGAATCTGGCTGATTGCATGCATGGAAAGAAAGGTTCGTCAGTTGTGCAAATACAGTATTGGGGGCGGTTTTCAACGATTTCAACACCGGCTGCCGGGTCGCCTTGACTATCGGCAAAACGGTGTTACAACCAATAGAGCCCACAGTGGGTAAAAAAGGTCCGTGGAGTCAATCATATTTAAAGATTTGGCTGCGGATGTCTGGATGATACTCCAGTGATGGAGTCCGTTGCAGAGGGATATGTGTATGGCAGTCGGCAAGGTGAAGTGGTTCAACAATGCAAAGGGGTATGGCTTCATCAACGAGGAAGGCAAGTCGGAAGACCTGTTTGCCCATTACTCGGCCATCAAGATGGACGGCTACAAGACCCTGAAGGCTGGCCAGGCTGTATCCTTCAAAATCATCCAGGGCCCCAAGGGGCTGCATGCGGTGGATATTAATGACGCAGCGGTCAAGAATCCCGAGACACCGGCAGTTGCAGCGCTCAACAGCGCGCATGACACCGTCCCGAACTGACCTGCCCGCCGATACCCAGCCATAAAAAAACCGCCCCGCTCAAGTGATTGAGCCGAGCGGTTTTTTGGCTGCTTGCGGGTTTACATGTGCTTGATCAGCGCCTCGCCGAACCCGGAAGACGATACCAGGGTGGCGCCCTCCATCAGGCGCTCGAAGTCATAGGTCACCGTCTTGGCCTTGATCGCTCCGTTGGTGCCCTTGATGATCAGGTCCGCCGCCTCGGTCCAGCCCAGGTGACGCAGCATCATCTCGGCCGACAGGATGACTGACCCCGGGTTGACCTGATCCTTGCCAGCGTACTTCGGCGCGGTGCCATGGGTCGCTTCGAACATGGCCACGGTGTCGGACAGGTTGGCGCCCGGCGCGATGCCGATGCCGCCCACCTCTGCCGCCAATGCGTCGGAAAGATAATCGCCGTTGAGGTTCAGGGTTGCGATCACGTCATATTCGGCAGGACGCAGCAGGATCTGCTGGAGCATGGCGTCGGCGATGGCATCCTTGACGATGACTTCGCGACCGGTTTTCGGGTTCTTGAACTTCATCCATGGGCCGCCATCGAGCAGCTCGGCGCCGAATTCGTTCTTCGCCACCTCATAGCCCCAGTCCTTGAAGGCACCTTCGGTGAATTTCATGATGTTGCCCTTGTGTACGATGGTCAGCGACTTGCGGTCGTTGTCCACCACGTACTGCAGAGCCTTGCGCACCAGACGCTGGGTGCCCTCTTTCGAGACCGGCTTGATGCCGATGCCGCAGTCCTGGTCGAAACGGATCTTGGTGACGCCCATTTCTTCCTTCAGGAACTTGATAACCTTGTTGGCCTCAGGCGAACCGGCCTTCCACTCGATACCGGCGTAGATGTCTTCGGAGTTCTCGCGGAAAATCACCATGTCGACGTCGCCAGGTTTTTTCACCGGGCTTGGCACGCCTTCAAACCACACCACCGGGCGCAGGCAGACGTACAGGTCCAGTTGCTGGCGCAGGGCTACGTTAAGCGATCGGATACCGCCACCGACTGGCGTGGTCAGCGGTCCCTTGATGGAAACCACATAGTCTTTCACGGCATCCAGGGTTTCCTGGGGCAACCAGGTGTCCTGGTCATAAACCTGGGTGGCTTTCTCGCCGGCATAGACTTCCATCCAGGAAATCTTGCGCTTGCCCCCATAGGCCTTTTCCACGGCAGCATCAACCACTTTGATCATTACGGGACTGACATCGACGCCAATACCGTCCCCTTCGATGAACGGGATGATCGGATTGTCAGGAACATTGAGAGAATGGTCTGCATTGACGGTGATTTTGCCACCGACGGCTGGAACCTGAATCTTCTTGTAACCCATGCTGAACTCCATTATTTGGATTGAACATCTGGCTTGGTTCGAACATACCCCAGTTGAATCGGCGCGCAAACCCTATGTTCCACCCATCTGCCGCAAAGCCACGCAGTTAGTGCCCTACAAGCCTGAAAACCAAGGGAAAAGCGCCAAACTCAAGCACGTGCCACGACTCTACGCTCCAGGCCTGCCTGCGACCTTTAGACCAATGGACGACAATCGTTGCATATGAACCATCGGCAGATTGCCAGCTACCTATGTATAATGCCGCCCGCTGACCACAGAGTCACGACGGCCGACCTCTCCTGCAACTGTATTAGTAGCCGAGATCTCGGGCCTGAAAAGCAGGGCTGTTATCACCGCCCATACGCTTGCCGCTCGACTGATGCACCCAACATCACCGCGCACAAATCTCGACATTCGGCTCATGGATGACTTTGAACGAACGCGCTTATCCGGCGCACCTCGAGTTTCTGCGCACGCTTTAGCATAGAAGAGAGAGTTAATCCGAATATGCCCACCCGCTCGAAGATCATCTATACCTTCACCGACGAAGCCCCAGCCCTCGCCACCTATTCTCTGTTGCCTATCGTAGAGGCGTTCACCGCCTCGGCTGATATCGCCGTGGAAACCCGCGATATCTCTCTTGCAGGGCGCATCCTGGCCAGCTTCCCCGAGCAACTGGGTGACAAAGCCGTAGCCGACCACCTCGCCGAACTGGGCGACCTGGCCGTTACGCCTGAAGCCAACATCATCAAGCTGCCTAACATCAGCGCCTCGGTTCCACAGCTGCAAGCCGCGATCAAGGAACTGCAAGCCCAGGGCTACGCGCTGCCGGACTATCCGGAAACCGTGACCAACGACGCCGACAAAGACGCCAAGGCGCGTTATGACAAGATCAAGGGCAGCGCCGTGAACCCGGTCCTGCGCGAAGGCAACTCTGACCGTCGCGCTCCGCTGTCGGTCAAGAACTACGCACGCAAGCACCCGCACAAAATGGGCGCCTGGGCCAAGGACTCCAAGTCCCACGTCGCGCACATGAGCACCGGCGATTTCTACGGCAGCGAAAAGGCCGCCCTGATCGACGCCGCTGGCGCCGTTAAAATCGAGCTGATCGCTCAGGACGGCACCGCCACCGTTCTGAAGGAAAAGACCACCATACAAGCGGGTGAGATCCTCGATTGCGCCGTGATGAGCAAAAACGCCCTGCGCGCGTTCATCGCTGCCGAAATCGACAGCGCCAAGCAACAAGGCGTACTGCTGTCGGTTCACCTTAAAGCCACCATGATGAAGGTTTCCGACCCCATCATGTTCGGCCAGATCGTTGCCGAGTTCTACAAGGACGCACTGGCCAAGCACGCTGACGTGCTGGCACAGATCGGCTTCAACCTGAACAACGGCATTGGCGACCTGTACGCGCGCATCAAATCCCTGCCAGCCGAACAGCAAGCCGCCATCGAAGCCGACATCCAGGCGGTCTACGCCGTTCGTCCGGCGCTGGCCATGGTCAACTCCGACAAGGGCATCACCAACCTGCACGTGCCGAGCGACGTCATCGTCGACGCCTCGATGCCGGCCATGATCCGTGACTCGGGCAAGATGTGGGGCACCGACGGTCAACTGCACGACACCAAGGCTGTGATTCCGGACCGCTGCTACGCCACCATCTACCAGGCCGTGATCGAAGATTGCAAAGCCAACGGTGCGTTCGATCCGACCACCATGGGCAGCGTGCCAAACGTTGGCCTGATGGCCAAAAAAGCCGAAGAGTATGGCTCGCACGACAAGACTTTCCAGATCAAGAGCAACGGCGTTGTCCGCGTAACGGACAGCAACGGTACCCTGCTGCTGGAACAGTCGGTTGAAGCCGGCGACATCTTCCGCATGTGCCAGACCAAAGACGCGCCGATCCAGGACTGGGTCAAACTGGCCGTCAACCGTGCTCGCGCCAGCAGCACTCCGGCCATTTTCTGGCTGGACCCAATGCGCGCCCACGACGGCGTGGTGATCGAGAAGGTTCAGGCTTACCTGAAGGATCACGACACCGCTGGCCTGGACATCCAGATCATGGCTCCAGTCGACGCAATGAAGTACACCCTGCAGCGCACCCGCGAAGGGAAGGACACCATTTCGGTGACCGGTAACGTACTGCGCGACTACCTGACCGACCTGTTCCCGATCATGGAACTGGGCACCAGCGCCAAGATGCTGTCGATCGTGCCGCTGATGAATGGCGGTGGCCTGTTCGAAACCGGCGCCGGCGGTTCGGCACCCAAGCACGTTCAACAACTGCTGGAAGAGAACTTCCTGCGCTGGGACTCCCTGGGTGAGTTCCTGGCTCTGGCCGCTTCTCTGGAGCACCTGGGCGTGAATTACAACAACCCCAAGGCGCTGGTTCTGGCCAAGACCCTGGACCAGGCCACTGGCCAGTTCCTGGACAACAACAAGTCGCCATCGCGCAAAGTCGGCAACATCGACAACCGCGGCAGCCACTTCTACCTGGCACTGTACTGGGCCCAGGCCCTGGCCGCCCAGACCGAAGACGCTGCACTGCAAGCGCAGTTCGCGACCCTGGCCAAGACACTGGCCGAGAACGAGGCAACCATCGTTGCCGAGCTCAACGCCGTGCAGGGCAAGCCAGTTGATATCGGTGGTTACTACCACGCCGATGCCGAGCTGATCAGCAAGGCCATGCGTCCGAGCGCTACGCTGAACGCGGCGATTGCTGCACTGGTGTAAAGTTGTAAAGCTGCAAGCGAACCCCGGCCCAGTGCCGGGGTTTGTGTTTCTGGCCCTCACCCCCTGTAGGAGCTGGCTTGCCGGCGATGGCGATTCATCTCTCACCATTGATGCAGGCTGACCCACCGCTATCGCTGGCAAGCCAGCTCCTACAGGAGTTAGTGTGATGACATTTATACATCGAGGACACCCGATGGACTGGCAACCCCACATCACCGTCGCCACCATCGTCGAAGACAACGGCCGCTTCCTGATGGTCGAAGAGACCAAACACGGGCGCAACGTGCTCAACCAGCCCGCCGGCCACCTCGACCCCAATGAGACCCTGATCGAAGCCGCCGTGCGCGAAACTCTCGAGGAAACCGGCTGGGACGTCGAGCCGACCGGCGTACTGGGTATCTACCTGTACACCGCCCCCAGCAACGGCGTGACCTACCAACGGGTCTGCTTCATTGCCAAGGCTCTTAAACACCACCCCGACTATCAACTGGACGACGGCATCGTCGGCGCCCGGTGGCTGACCCGTAATGAATTGATCGAGCAGCGAGAACACTGGCGCAGCGAGTTGATCATGCGTTGCATCGATGATTATCTGGACGGTAAACGCTTCGCCCTCGAACTGATCCGCCCTTCTCTTTAGCCTTGTGGACCGCAGCCTGATAGAATCGCGTCCTTTTTCAAGACACTCATTAAATCCCTATGCGTGATCCAGCCCCTTCTGACACACAAAAGAAGCGCGTCATTGTCGGCATGTCCGGCGGCGTGGACTCTTCCGTTTCCGCCCTCCTGCTGATCGAGCAGGGCTACGAGGTGGAAGGCCTGTTCATGAAGAACTGGGAAGAAGACGACGGAACGGAATATTGCACGGCCATGGACGACCTGGCGGACGCTCAGGCCGTGTGCGACAAGATTGGCATCAAGCTCCACACCGCCAACTTCGCCGCCGAGTACTGGGACAACGTGTTCGAGCATTTCCTGGCCGAATACAAGGCCGGCCGCACGCCGAACCCGGACATCCTGTGCAACCGCGAGATCAAGTTCAAGGCGTTCCTCGACTACGCCATGATGCTGGGCGCTGACCTGATCGCCACCGGCCACTACGTACGCCGGCGTGACATCGATGGCCGCACCGAGCTGCTCAAGGGCCTGGACCCGAACAAGGACCAGAGCTACTTCCTGCACGCCGTCGGCGGTGAACAGATCGCCAAGACCCTGTTCCCGGTCGGCGAACTGGAAAAACCGCAGGTCCGGGCGATTGCCGAGAAATACGAACTGGCCACCGCGAAGAAGAAAGACTCCACCGGGATCTGTTTCATCGGCGAACGCCGCTTCAGCGACTTCCTCAAGCAGTACCTGCCGGCACAACCGGGCGAGATCAAGACCACCGAAGGCGAAGTCATCGGTCGCCACCATGGCCTGATGTACCACACCATCGGCCAGCGTCAGGGCCTGGGCATCGGCGGCCTCAAAGACGCCAGCGATGAGCCGTGGTACGTGCTGATCAAGGACCTGGAGCACAACGAGCTGATCGTCGGCCAGGGTAATGATCACCCGTACCTGTTCTCCCGCGCCCTGCTCGCCTCGGACATCTATTGGGTCAACCCGATCGAACTGAGCCAGCCGCGCAAGCTGACCGCCAAGGTCCGCTATCGCCAGGGCGACCAGCCGTGCACGCTCGAAAAAACGGCCACCGGCTATCGTGCGACCTTCGATGACCCGCAACGCGCGGTCACCCCGGGACAATCGGTCGTGTTCTACGACGGCGAAATCTGCCTGGGCGGCGGCGTCATTGAAGTGGCTGAACCGTGGACCAGCAAAGGCAACGCCTCATGAGCCCGATCCAGGAGCAATTGACGGCACTGGGCGGCGTGTTTCTCGCCGCCGTGCTGGTAGACCGAATCGCCAAGACCGGCCAGACCAGCGAAGCAGGCCTGACCTGCATGCTCGGCAGCCTGCTGATCCGCGACCCCAAGGACACCCTGGAAGTCTACGGCGGCGATGACCTCAATCTACGTGAAGGTTATCGTGCGCTGATCGGCGCCCTTGAACGCGACCCGAGCACGCTCCAGCGCGAGCCGTTGCGCTATGCCCTGGCAATGCTGGGCCTTGAGCGTCAACTGGCCAAGCGCGATGACATGCTGGAAGTGATTGGCAAACGCCTGCCACAGATCCAGTCCCAGGTCGAACACTTCGGCCCCACTCACGAAAACGTGATCGCGGCATGCGGCGCCTTGTACCAGGACACCCTGAGCACCCTGCGCCAGCGGATTCAGGTGCATGGCGACATGCGCAACCTGCAGCAACCGAGCAACGCCTCAAAGATCCGCGCGCTGCTGCTGGCGGGTATCCGCTCCGCGCGCCTGTGGCGGCAACTGGGCGGCCATCGCTGGCAGTTGGTGATCAGCCGCAAAAAACTGCTCAAAGAGCTTTACCCGCTGATGCGCAGCAGTTGATTTGGCACCCGCAGCACCCTGTTTGATGTGAAACGCGTACAACGCTGGTCAGTTGGCAACGGACCGGCGGTTTTTTTCATGTATGATACGCGCCCCATTTCGTTGCCCGACTGTCCGAGAACACCCCATGCAGCTCTCTTCGCTCACTGCGGTTTCCCCTGTTGACGGCCGCTACGCCGGCAAAACCCAGGCCCTGCGCCCAATTTTCAGCGAGTACGGCCTGATCCGTGCCCGCGTCCTGGTTGAAGTGCGCTGGCTCCAGCGCCTGGCCGCCCACCCGGGTATCGGTGAAGTGCCGGCGTTCTCCGCCGAGGCCAACGCCGTCCTGAATGCCCTGGCGGAAAACTTCTCCGTCGAGCACGCCGAGCGCGTCAAAGAGATCGAGCGCACCACCAACCACGACGTCAAAGCCATCGAATACCTGCTCAAAGAGCAAGCGGCCAAGCTGCCGGAACTGGCGGCTGTCAGCGAATTCATCCACTTTGCCTGCACCAGCGAGGACATCAACAACCTGTCCCACGCCCTGATGCTGCGCGAAGGCCGTGATGATGTAATGCTGCCACTGATGCGCCAGACGGCCGAAGCCATCCGTGAACTGGCGATCCGCTTCGCCGATGTGCCCATGCTGTCGCGCACCCACGGCCAGGCCGCATCGCCGACCACCCTGGGCAAGGAACTGGCGAACGTGGTTTACCGCCTGGAGCGCCAGATCGCCCAGGTGGCGGCCGTTCCGCTGCTGGGCAAGATCAACGGTGCTGTCGGCAACTACAACGCTCACCTGTCGGCCTACCCGGAAATCGACTGGGAAGCCAACGCCCGCGCTTTCATCGAGGACGAACTGGGCCTGGGTTTCAACCCTTACACCACCCAGATCGAGCCGCACGACTACATCGCCGAACTGTTCGACGCGATCGCGCGTTTCAACACCATCCTGATCGACTTCGACCGCGACATCTGGGGCTACATCTCCCTGGGCTACTTCAAGCAGCGCACCATTGCTGGCGAAATCGGTTCCTCGACCATGCCGCACAAGGTCAACCCGATCGACTTCGAAAACTCCGAAGGCAACCTGGGCATCGCCAACGCCCTGTTCCAGCACCTGGCGAGCAAATTGCCGATTTCCCGCTGGCAGCGCGACCTGACCGACTCCACCGTACTGCGCAATCTCGGTGTCGGCTTCGCCCACAGCGTGATCGCGTACGAAGCCAGCCTCAAGGGCATCAGCAAACTCGAACTCAACGCGCAGAAAATTGCCGCTGACCTGGACGCTTGCTGGGAAGTCCTGGCCGAGCCGATTCAAACGGTCATGCGTCGCTACAACATCGAAAACCCGTACGAGAAGCTCAAAGAGTTGACCCGTGGCAAAGGCATCAGCCCTGAAGCATTGCAGACTTTCATCGACGGACTGGATATGCCTGCCCCTGCCAAGGCCGAACTGAAACTGCTCACCCCGGCCAACTACATCGGCAACGCCGTGGCACAAGCCAAGCGCATCTGATCGACCGCTGACCCCGTTTGAGACGCCCGGCAGCGCCGGGCGTTTTTATTCCCGTCTGAAAAGTGCTTTTTTTCAATAGGTTACACATGAACTCTGATACTCCTCTTCAACTTCTGGGCGGCATCACGGCGCGCGAGTTTCTGCGCGACTACTGGCAGAAGAAACCACTGTTGATCCGTCAGGCGATCCCTGACTTCGAAAGCCCGATCGAGCCGGACGAACTGGCCGGCCTGGCGCTGGAAGAAGAAGTCGAATCGCGCCTGGTGATCGAGCACGGCGAGACCCCCTGGGAAATGCGCCGCGGCCCGTTTGCCGAAGACGAATTCAGCAAGCTGCCGGAACGCGACTGGACCCTGCTGGTTCAAGCCGTCGATCAGTTCGTACCGGAGGTCGCAGAACTGCTCGAGCAATTCCGCTTTCTGCCGAGCTGGCGCATCGACGACGTGATGATGAGCTTCGCCGCTCCGGGTGGCAGCGTCGGACCGCACTTCGACAACTACGACGTGTTCCTGCTGCAGGGTCATGGCAAGCGCAACTGGAAAATCGGCCAGATGTGCAACACCGAAAGCCCGCTGATGGAGCACGCCGACCTGCGCATCCTCGCCGACTTCAACGCCACCGATGAGTGGGTTCTGGAGCCGGGCGACATGCTTTACCTGCCACCGCGCCTCGCCCATTGGGGCGTGGCCGTGGATGACTGCCTGACCTACTCGGTAGGCTTCCGCGCGCCGAGCGCCGCTGAAGTACTGACCCACTTCACCGACTTCCTCAGCCAGTTTCTCTCGGACGAAGAACGCTACACCGACGCCGACGCCCTCCCGGCCGCCGACCCGCACCAGATTCAGCACGACGCCCTGGATCGCCTCAAAAGCCTCTTGGCCGAGCACATGGGCGACGAACGCCTGCTGCTGACCTGGTTCGGCCAGTTCATGACCGAGCCGCGCTACCCGGAATTGGTCACCGGTCTTGAAGACCTCGCCGAAGAGGACATGCTCGCCAGCCTGCAGGACGGCGCCGTGCTGATCCGCAACCCGAGCGCACGCCTGGCCTGGTCCGAAGTCGATGACAACCTGATGCTGTTCGCCAGCGGCCAGAGTCGCTACCTGCCGGGCAAACTGCGTGAGCTGCTGAAAATGATTTGCGCTGCTGACGCACTGCACGCCGACAACCTCGGCAAGTGGCTGAGCGACGAAGACGGTCGCGGCCTGCTGTGCGAACTGATCAAGCAAGGAAGCCTGGGATTTGCCGATGAATAAAATTCACGTACGTGTCGCAGACTGGCAAAAGGATAACGCCGAGATCCGGCGCATTCGTGAAACGGTGTTCATCGCCGAGCAAGCCGTTCCACCTGAACTGGAATGGGATGCCGACGATGCGACAGCGGTGCATTTCCTCGCATTCGAGGGCGACTTCCCGATTGGCACCGCCCGCCTGCTGCCCGACGGGCATGTTGGCCGGGTCTCGGTGCTCAAGGATTGGCGTGGCCTGAAAGTCGGTGACGCGCTGATGCACGCGGTGATTGGCGAAGCCGAAAAACGCGGCCTGAAACAGCAGATGCTCAGCGCACAAGTTCAGGCCACGGCATTCTACGAACGCCTGGGCTTCTGCATGGTCAGTGAAGAGTTCCTGGAAGCAGGGATTCCGCATGTCGATATGGTTCGGCATTCGAGCTGACGCTTCAAACTGCAAACAAAAACGCCCCGCCATTTTCCAGATGCCGGGGCGTTTTGCTGTCTACGATTCAACTTGCCCCACAGGACGCCGACAAACTGGCAATATCGAAGCATTACTCTTTCCCCTGTAGGAGCGAGCTCGCTCGCGATGGACGTCAACGATAACGATGGCTGTCTGATTCCCCGCGGTGCCTGGTCTACCATCGCGAGCAAGCTCGCTCCTACAGGGACCGTTCACAGAAGTCGGAGATTACGGACATGTCCCTACGCACCCTGCTCACCTCGCTGTTGCTGACCTGTAGCTTTGCGGTCAGCGCCGCGACGGAGATCGTGCCGCTCAATTACCACACCAGCGCCGACATGCTGCCCCTGGCCCAGGACTTCATTGGCCAGGACGGCAAGGTCAGCGCCTACGGCAATCAGCTGGTGGTCAATGCCGATCAGCGCAAGATCGACGAACTTAAAGCACTCATCGCTCAACTCGACACCCAACCCAAACGCCTGCTGATCACTGTCGACACCAACGAAAACAACTTCCAGGGAGACCAGGGCTATTCGGTGAACGGCGCCAAGCCGAGCCAGACCCGGATCATCAACCGCAGCACCGACAGCCGCGACGGCGGCATCCAGCAAGTCCAGGCCAGCGAAGGTGCCCCGGCGTTGATCCAGGTCGGCCAGAGCGTGCCGTTGACCAGTACGCAGAGCGACTCCTATGGAGACCTGCGCAGCCAGACCGAATACCGCAACGTCACCCAGGGTTTCTACGTCACCGCCAGCGTCACCGGCGACATCGTCCACCTGTCGATCAGTACCAATCGTGACCGCATGAGCCAGGAACGCCCGGATGTAGTGAACGTGCAAAGCACCGACACAACCGTCACCGGACGCCTCGGCGAGTGGATCACCCTGGCCGGCGTCAATCGCCAGACCCAGGCCGACAAACAGGGCCTGACCCGCAGCTACTCGACTCAAGGCCGGGATGACATGACCCTGCGGGTGAAAGTCGATACTTTGGACTAAAGCACCGAAAACTGACTGATTAGTCGTATTAGACCAAAGATGTAGTGCCTGAAAAAAAGCACTACAAAACGTTTGACGGGCCAAAAAAGCGAAGGCATGATGGCCTCGCTCCCGCTAATCAGGGGCCCTGGCAAGGGCCTTCGAAGCGCAGTTTGCATCTACCCCGCGAACCGCTTCGTGTCTGTACCGCCCACAAGGTGTGTTTGACGAGATTGCCGACTGGAACGAAGTTGTCCCGAGGGACGGAAGCGTAATTAGGTAACCCGGCATCACACTGAAGTTCGCATCAAGGCCCACGACGCCCCGATGTGCCCGACAGTCGCCCTTACCTGCTCCCCTCGAGCCCATCGTTCATCCCGTCGCCAGTCCCGCCGAATCCGACTTGACCATCAAAGCTTCTGGTCAGCGAGCGCATGAATATTCCACCGCAGAACAACTTTTCATAAAGACGCGACGAGGTTTATCTCCATGGCACTGACACGCGAACAGCAAATTGCAGCCCTTGAAAAAGACTGGGCTGAAAACCCGCGCTGGAAAGGCGTGACTCGCACCTACTCCGCTGCTGACGTCGTCCGCCTGCGTGGCTCGGTTCAACCAGAGCACACCTTTGCAAAAATGGGCGCCGAGAAGCTGTGGAACCTGGTCACCCAGGGTGCCAAGCCAGCCTTCCGTCCTGAGAAAGATTTCGTCAACTGCATGGGCGCCCTGACCGGCGGCCAGGCTGTGCAACAAGTCAAGGCTGGGATCCAGGCGATCTACCTGTCCGGCTGGCAGGTTGCCGCCGACAACAACTCCGCCGAATCGATGTACCCGGACCAGTCGCTGTACCCGGTGGACTCGGTTCCAACCGTGGTCAAGCGCATCAACAACTCGTTCCGTCGTGCCGACCAGATCCAATGGAAAGCTGGCAAGAACCCAGGCGATGAAGGCTACATCGACTACTTCGCGCCAATCGTGGCTGACGCCGAAGCCGGTTTCGGCGGCGTACTGAACGCCTACGAGCTCATGAAGAGCATGATCGAAGCAGGCGCCGCCGGTGTTCACTTCGAAGACCAACTGGCGTCCGTGAAAAAATGCGGGCACATGGGTGGCAAGGTGCTGGTGCCCACCCAGGAAGCCGTACAGAAGCTGACCGCTGCTCGCCTGGCCGCTGACGTTGCCGGTACGCCGACCATCATCCTGGCCCGCACCGACGCCAACGCGGCTGACCTGCTGACTTCGGACTGCGACCCGTACGACCAGCCGTTCGTGACTGGCGAACGTACCCAGGAAGGCTTCTACAAAGTACGCGCCGGCCTGGATCAAGCCATTGCTCGCGGCCTGGCCTACGCGCCGTATGCCGACCTGATCTGGTGCGAAACCGCCAAGCCGGACCTGGAAGAAGCACGCCGTTTCGCCGAAGCGATCAAGAAGGAATACCCGGACCAACTGCTGTCGTACAACTGCTCGCCTTCCTTCAACTGGAAGAAAAACCTGGACGACGCGACCATCGCCAAGTTCCAGCGCGAACTGTCCGCCATGGGCTACAAGCACCAGTTCATCACCCTGGCCGGCATTCACAACATGTGGCACAGCATGTTCAACCTGGCGCACGATTACGCCCGCAACGACATGACCGCCTACGTGAAGCTGCAAGAGCAGGAATTCGCCGACGCTGCCAAAGGCTACACCTTCGTGGCTCACCAGCAGGAAGTGGGCACCGGCTACTTCGACGACATGACCACCGTGATCCAGGGTGGCTCGTCTTCGGTGACCGCGCTGACCGGCTCGACCGAAGAAGAGCAGTTCCACTGATACACCGCTCGCATGAGCAATGGCCCTTGCGGACCGATTGAAAGCTAACCGCAAGGCATGTGATCTGAAGCCCCGAATTGTTCGGGGCTTTTTTTCGTCTGTCGCCTGCAGCGACGGCGGCGACCTTCGCCCATAGCGGTGGCAAAAAAATCACCACATCGCACACCCGCCCACATTGATCGGGATCACTGTCATCTCAGGAAAAACAGGGTAAAACGTCGCAGCACAATACTTGCTGTAATGTACATATAAGAAGGCGCGTGAAATTCAATCCAGATAAGCAATTTACAAAACCGCCGCAAACAATATTGATTATCATTTAGCAGCAACTATGCTTGTTACATCTCTCACAAAACATAATTGATGAAAAGCTGGCTAATGCCCGCAACGCCTGGGCTGAAGGGGCTTCGGAGGTGGGCTTTGTCCTTATTCCTATAAATAATTTCGCTATAGTAATTTTACTTGCACGGTGTTTAGCCATAAAATCAGCAGGATTGATTGCTGCGACATATCGTCACTGCTTTGTTCTTTCAAGCTCAGAGACCTTTGCTCTCTGTTAAGGATTACCAGCATGCCCGAAGCGACAGGACTCATGGCCCACAACTGGGGCTTTGCCATTTTCCTTCTAGGCGTCATCGGCCTCTGTGCCTTCATGCTGGGTGTGTCCAGCCTCCTCGGGTCAAAAGCCTGGGGCCGCAGCAAAAACGAACCGTTCGAGTCAGGCATGCTACCTACAGGTGGCGCCCGCTTGCGGCTCTCTGCCAAATTCTATCTGGTCGCGATGCTCTTCGTGATCTTCGATATCGAAGCCCTCTTTCTCTTTGCATGGTCTGTGTCCGTCCGCGAAAGCGGCTGGACCGGATTCGTCGAAGCTCTCGTTTTCATAGCAATTCTGTTGGCAGGTCTTGTCTACCTGTTCCGAGTGGGCGCCCTTGACTGGGCTCCGGAAGCTCGTCGCAAGCGGCAGGCGAAGCTGAAACAATGAGGCTTTGGCAATGCAATACAATCTCACCAGGATCGACCCCGATGCTCCTAACGAGCAGTACCCGATCGGCCAACGGGAAACCGTTGCCGATCCGTTAGAGGATCAAGTCCACAAAAACATTTTCATGGGCAAGCTGGAAGACGTGCTTAACGGCACGATCAACTGGGGGCGCAAGAATTCCCTGTGGCCGTATAACTTCGGCCTCTCCTGCTGCTACGTGGAAATGACCACCGCCTTCACGGCGCCCCACGACATCGCGCGCTTTGGCGCCGAAGTTATCCGGGCATCACCGCGCCAGGCCGATTTCATGGTTATCGCCGGCACCTGCTTCATCAAGATGGCGCCGATCATCCAGCGTCTCTACGAGCAGATGCTCGAACCTAAATGGGTTATCTCCATGGGTTCGTGTGCCAACTCGGGTGGCATGTACGACATCTACTCCGTGGTTCAAGGGGTGGACAAGTTCCTGCCCGTGGATGTCTACGTGCCTGGCTGCCCGCCCCGCCCTGAAGCTTTTCTGCAAGGCTTGATGCTGTTGCAGGAGTCGATTGGCCAGGAGCGTCGCCCACTTTCCTGGGTCGTTGGTGATCAAGGCGTTTATCGCGCCGAGATGCCATCGGAAAAGGAAAAGCGCCGCGAACAGCGTATTCAGGTAACCAACCTGCGCAGCCCCGACGAAGTCTGATCCAGTTCTGCTGTTTCAAAGAAACGAAAAACTGGCTTCATTCTTTACGTTGACCGAAAGCGATAAATAACCATGACTACAGGCAGTGCTCTGTACATCCCGCCTTACAAGGCAGACGACCAGGATGTGGTCGTCGAACTGAACAACCGTTTTGGCCCGGAGGCGTTCACCGCCCAGTCCACCCGCACCGGCATGCCGGTGCTTTGGGTTGCCCGCGCCAAACTCGTCGAAGTCCTGACCTTCCTGCGCAACCTGCCCAAGCCGTACGTCATGCTCTATGACCTGCATGGCGTGGACGAGCGTCTGCGTACCAAGCGTCAAGGGCTGCCAAGCGGTGCCGACTTCACGGTGTTCTACCACCTGATGTCGATCGAACGTAACAGCGACGTGATGATCAAGGTCGCGTTGTCCGAAGGCGATCTCAGCCTGCCGAGCGTTACCAGCATCTGGCCGAACGCCAACTGGTACGAGCGCGAAGTCTGGGACATGTACGGCATCGACTTCAAAGGCCACCCTCACCTGTCGCGCATCATGATGCCGCCGACCTGGGAAGGTCACCCGCTGCGCAAGGACTTCCCGGCCCGTGCCACCGAGTTCGATCCGTTCACCTTGAACCTGGCAAAGCAGCAGCTCGAAGAAGAGTCCGCGCGCTTCAAGCCTGAAGACTGGGGCATGAAACGCTCTGGCCCGAACGAGGACTACATGTTCCTCAACCTGGGTCCGAACCACCCTTCGGCCCACGGCGCGTTCCGCATCATCCTGCAGCTGGACGGTGAAGAAATCGTCGACTGCGTGCCCGACATCGGCTACCACCACCGTGGTGCCGAAAAGATGGCCGAGCGCCAATCCTGGCACAGCTTCATTCCGTACACCGACCGCATCGACTACCTCGGCGGCGTGATGAACAACCTGCCGTACGTGCTCTCGGTCGAGAAGCTGGCCGGCATCAAGGTACCAGAGAAGGTCGATGTCATCCGCATCATGATGGCCGAGTTCTTCCGGATCACCAGCCACCTGCTGTTCCTGGGCACCTACATCCAGGACGTGGGAGCGATGACTCCGGTGTTCTTCACCTTCACCGACCGCCAGCGCGCCTACACCGTGATCGAGGCCATCACCGGCTTCCGTCTGCACCCGGCCTGGTACCGCATCGGCGGCGTCGCGCACGACTTGCCACGCGGTTGGGAAAAACTGGTGAAAGACTTCGTCGAGTGGATGCCAAAGCGCCTGGACGAGTACCAGAAAGCTGCCCTGGACAACAGCATCCTGCGTGGCCGGACCATTGGCGTCGCCGATTACAACACCAAGCAAGCCCTCGAGTGGGGTGTCACTGGTGCCGGCCTGCGCTCGACCGGTTGCGACTTCGACCTGCGTAAGGCACGTCCGTACTCGGGCTACGAAAACTTCGAATTCGAAGTACCGCTGGCTGCCAACGGCGATGCCTATGACCGATGCATCGTGCGCGTGGAAGAAATGCGCCAGAGCATCCGGATCATCGATCAGTGCCTGCGCAACATGCCGGAAGGCCCGTACAAGGCGGATCACCCGCTGACCACGCCGCCGCCAAAAGAGCGCACGCTGCAGCACATCGAAACCTTGATCACGCACTTCCTGCAAGTTTCGTGGGGCCCGGTCATGCCGGCCAACGAATCCTTCCAGATGATCGAAGCGACCAAGGGCATCAACAGTTATTACCTGACGAGCGATGGCGGCACCATGAGCTACCGCACCCGGATTCGTACCCCAAGCTTCCCGCACCTGCAGCAGATCCCTTCGGTGATCAAAGGCAGCATGGTCGCGGACTTGATCGCGTACCTGGGTAGTATCGATTTCGTTATGGCCGACGTGGACCGCTAAGCATGAACAGCACGCTTATCCAGACAGACCGTTTCACCCTCAGTGAAACCGAGCGCTCGGCCATCGAGCACGAGCTGCATCACTACGAAGACCCGCGCGCGGCGTCGATCGAAGCCCTGAAGATCGTCCAGAAGGAACGTGGCTGGGTGCCGGACGGCGCCTTGTACGCCATCGGCGAAATCCTCGGCATCCCGGCCAGCGACGTTGAGGGCGTGGCGACGTTCTATAGTCAGATCTTCCGTCAACCGGTGGGCCGCCACATCATTCGCGTCTGCGACAGCATGGTCTGCTACATCGGTGGCCACGAGTCCGTCGTCAGCCAGATCCAGAGCGAACTGGGCATTGGCCTCGGCCAGACCACCAGCGACGGTCGCTTCACCCTGCTGCCGGTCTGCTGCCTCGGCAACTGTGACAAGGCACCGGCGCTGATGATCGACGATGACACGTTCGGCGACGTGCAACCCACCGGCGTTGCCAAATTGCTCGAGGGCTACGTATGACCCTGACATCCTTCGGTCCCGCCAACCGCATCAAGCGTTCGGCCGAGACCCATCCGCTCACCTGGCGTCTGCGTGACGACGGCGAAGCTGTCTGGCTCGACGAATACCAGGCCAAGAACGGTTACGCCGCTGCGCGCAAGGCCTTCGCCGACATGGGCCAGGACGACATCGTCCAGACCGTGAAAGACGCAGGGCTCAAAGGTCGCGGCGGTGCAGGCTTCCCCACTGGCGTGAAGTGGGGCCTGATGCCCAAAGACGAATCCATCAACATCCGTTACCTGTTGTGCAACGCGGACGAGATGGAACCCAACACCTGGAAAGACCGCATGCTGATGGAGCAACTGCCCCATCTGCTGATCGAGGGCATGCTGATCAGTGCCCGCGCACTGAAAACCTACCGTGGCTACATCTTCCTGCGTGGCGAGTACACCACCGCCGCCAAGCACCTCAACCGTGCAGTGGAAGAAGCCAAGGCCGCGGGCCTGCTGGGCAAGAACATATTGGGCAGCGGCTTCGATTTCGAGCTGTTCGTCCATACCGGCGCCGGGCGTTACATCTGCGGTGAAGAAACCGCGCTGATCAACTCCCTCGAAGGCCGCCGCGCCAACCCGCGCTCCAAGCCGCCCTTCCCTGCCGCCGTTGGCGTGTGGGGCAAGCCGACCTGCGTGAACAACGTCGAGACCCTGTGCAACGTGCCTGCGATCATCGCCGACGGCGTGGACTGGTACAAATCGTTGGCCCGCGAGGGCAGCGAAGACATGGGAACCAAGCTCATGGGCTTCTCCGGCAAGGTGAAGAACCCGGGCCTGTGGGAACTGCCGTTCGGCGTCACCGGTCGCGAGCTGTTCGAAGACTACGCCGGCGGCATGCGCGACGGTTACCAGCTCAAGGCCTGGCAGCCAGGCGGTGCCGGTACCGGCTTCCTGCTGCCGGAGCACCTGGACGCACAAATGTATGCCGGCGGCATTGCGAAGGTGGGCACCCGCATGGGTACCGGCCTGGCCATGGCGGTCGACGACAGCGTCAACATGGTGTCCCTGCTGCGCAACATGGAGCAGTTCTTCGCTCGCGAATCGTGCGGTTTCTGCACCCCGTGCCGTGATGGCTTGCCATGGAGCGTCAAGCTGCTGATGGCCATCGAGAACGGTCAAGGCCAAGCCGGCGACATCGAGACCCTGTTGGGTCTGGTGAACTTCCTCGGCCCAGGCAAGACCTTCTGTGCTCACGCACCGGGCGCCGTGGAACCGTTGGGCAGCGCAATCAAATACTTCCGCCACGAGTTCGAAGCCGGCATCGCGCCTACCAGCGCCGCCGTCCCGCCTCTGGCAAAGCCGATTGTAGTCGGCGCGTAAACGCTTAAAAAGCGAAGGGTCCGTGCCCTTCGCTTTTCGTGCGATGACGCCTTTAGAGGCTGTGTTGATTCGCGCGAATAACAAGATTCCATTAGCCACGCCCGCTGACAACGGGCCAACGAAGAACTTTGAACAATGGCCACTATCCACGTAGACGGCAAAGCGCTCGAAGTCGACGGGGCAGACAACCTGTTACAGGCATGTCTGTCGCTAGGCCTCGATATTCCGTATTTCTGCTGGCACCCTGCCCTGGGCAGCGTTGGCGCTTGCCGCCAATGCGCGGTCAAGCAGTACACCGACGAGAACGACACCCGTGGTCGTATCGTCATGTCCTGCATGACCCCTGCCACCGACAACACCTGGATCTCCATCGACGATGAAGAGTCCAAGGCCTTCCGCGCCAGTGTCGTCGAATGGCTGATGACCAACCATCCTCACGACTGCCCGGTCTGTGAGGAAGGCGGTCACTGCCACCTGCAAGACATGACCGTGATGACCGGCCACAACGAGCGCCGTTATCGCTTCAAGAAACGCACCCACCAGAACCAGCAACTGGGCCCGTTCATTTCCCACGAGATGAACCGCTGCATCGCGTGCTACCGCTGCGTGCGTTTCTACAAGGACTACGCCGGCGGCACCGACCTGGGTGTATACGGCGCCCACGACAACGTGTACTTCGGTCGCGTTGAAGACGGCACCCTGGAAAGCGAGTTCTCCGGCAACCTCACCGAGGTCTGCCCGACCGGTGTGTTCACCGACAAGACTCACTCCGAGCGCTACAACCGTAAATGGGACATGCAGTTCGCGCCGAGCATCTGCCATGGCTGCTCCAGCGGTTGCAACATCTCTCCGGGCGAGCGCTACGGTGAACTGCGTCGTATCGAAAACCGCTTCAACGGTTCGGTCAACCAGTACTTCCTGTGCGACCGTGGCCGTTTCGGCTACGGCTACGTCAACCGCACCGACCGTCCACGCCAGCCGCTGCTGGCCAACGGCACCAAGCTGGGCCTGGACGAAGCACTGGATAAAGCCGCCGACTTGCTGCGCGGTCGCAACATCGTCGGTATCGGTTCGCCCCGTGCCAGCCTGGAAAGCAACTACGCGTTGCGCGAACTGGTTGGCGCCGAGCACTTCTACTCCGGTATCGAAGCCGCCGAGCTGGAGCGCATCCGCCTGGTCCTGCAGGTGCTGAAAGACAGCCCGCTGCCAGTACCGAACATGCGCGACATCGAAGACCACGACGCCGTGTTCGTCCTCGGCGAAGACTTGACCCAGACCGCCGCGCGCATGGCCCTGGCCCTGCGCCAATCGGTCAAGGGCAAGGCCGAGGACATGGCCGACGCCATGCGCGTCCAGCCTTGGCTCGACGCCGCGGTGAAGAACATCGGCCAGCATGAGCTGAACCCGCTGTTCATCGCCAGCCTGGCTGAAACCAAGCTGGACGACATCGCCGAGGAGTGCGTTCACGCCGCGCCCGACGACCTGGCGCGGATCGGTTTCGCCGTGGCTCACGCCCTCGACGCCAGCGCTCCAGCCGTTGAAGGCCTGGACAGCGAAGCGCAGGAACTGGTCAAACGCATTGCCGACGCCCTGCTCGCGGCCAAGCGCCCGCTGATCATCGCCGGCACCTCGCTGGGTTCCAAGGCACTGATCGAGGCGGCAGCCAACATCGCCAAGGCCCTGAAGCTGCGCGAGAAGAACGGTTCCATCAGCCTGGTCGTGCCAGAGGCCAACAGCCTTGGCCTCGCCATGCTGGGTGGTGAATCGGTCGACGCCGCGCTGCAAGCCGTCATCGACGGTCAGGCTGACGCCATCGTCGTGCTGGAAAACGATCTGTACACCCGTACCGACAAGGCCCGTGTCGATGCCGCCCTGACCGCCGCGAAAGTGGTGATCGTGGCCGACCACCAGAAAACCGCCACCGCTGATCGCGCGCACCTGATCCTGCCAGCGGCGAGTTTCGCCGAAGGCGACGGTACGCTGGTCAGCCAGGAAGGTCGCGCCCAGCGCTTCTTCCAGGTTTTCGATCCGCAATACATGGACGCGAGCATCCTGGTACACGAAGGCTGGCGCTGGCTGCATGCCCTGCGCGCCACCCTGCTGAACCAACCGATCGACTGGACCCAACTGGACCACGTCACCGCCGCCGTTGCTTCGAGCACGCCGCAACTGGCGCGCATCGTCGATGCCGCACCGTCCGCCGCGTTCCGCATCAAGGGCCTGAAACTGGCGCGCGAACCGCTGCGCTACTCCGGTCGTACCGCCATGCGCGCAGACATCAGCGTGCACGAGCCACGTACCCCGCAGGACAAGGACACCGCGTTCGCCTTCTCCATGGAAGGTTACTCGGGCTCGGCCGAACCCCGTCAGCAAGTGCCATTCGCCTGGTCGCCGGGGTGGAACTCGCCGCAAGCCTGGAACAAGTTCCAGGACGAAGTCGGCGGTCACATCCGCGCTGGCGACCCGGGCACCCGCCTGATCGAAAGCAGCGGTGATTCGCTGAACTGGTTCACCAGTGTGCCGCGCGCCTTCAACCCGGCCCAGGGCACCTGGCAGGTTGTGCCGTTCTTCCACCTGTTCGGCAGCGAAGAGAACTCTTCCAAAGCCGCTCCGGTCCAGGAACGCATCCCGGCTGCCTATGTGGCCCTGGCCAAGTCCGAAGCCGATCGCTTGGGTGTCAACGAAGGCGCCCTGCTGAGTTTGAACGTGGCCGGCCAGACCCTGCGTCTGCCGCTGCGCATCAACGAAGAGCTGGGCGCTGGCCTCGTGGCATTGCCGGCCGGTATCGCAGGCATTCCGCCAGCGATTTTCGGCCACTCCGTTGACGGTCTGCAGGAGGCAGCTCAATGACCTGGTTCACGCCTGAAGTGATTGACGTGATCATCGCGGTCCTCAAGGCCATCGTGATTCTGCTCGCCGTGGTGGTGTGCGGTGCGTTGCTCAGCTGGGTCGAGCGTCGCCTGCTCGCCCTCTGGCAGGACCGTTACGGTCCGAACCGCGTCGGCCCGTTCGGCGCGTTCCAGATCGCGGCCGACATGATCAAGATGTTCTTCAAGGAAGACTGGACCCCGCCGTTCGCCGACAAGATGATCTTCACCCTGGCACCGGTCGTGGCCATGAGCGCCCTGCTGATTGCCTTCGCGATCATCCCGGTCACGCCGACCTGGGGCGTGGCGGATCTGAACATCGGCATCCTGTTCTTCTTCGCCATGGCGGGTCTTTCGGTGTACGCGGTGTTGTTCGCCGGCTGGTCGAGCAACAACAAGTTCGCCCTGCTGGGCAGCTTGCGGGCCTCGGCACAGACCGTGTCGTACGAAGTGTTCATGGGCCTGTCGCTGATGGGCATCGTGATCCAGGTCGGCTCGTTCAATATGCGCGACATCGTTGACTATCAGGCCCAGAACCTGTGGTTCATCATCCCGCAGATCTTCGGTTTCCTGACGTTCTTCATCGCAGGCGTCGCCGTGACTCACCGTCACCCGTTCGACCAGCCAGAAGCGGAACAGGAACTGGCCGACGGTTACCACATTGAGTATGCCGGCATGAAATGGGGCATGTTCTTCGTCGGCGAGTACATCGGCATCGTGCTGATCTCCGCGCTGCTGGTCACCCTGTTCTTCGGTGGCTGGCATGGTCCGTTCAACATCCTGCCGCAGATCCCGTTCATCTGGTTCGCACTGAAAACCGCGTTCTTCATCATGATCTTCATCCTGCTGCGCGCCTCGATTCCGCGCCCACGGTATGACCAAGTGATGGATTTCAGCTGGAAGTTCTGCCTGCCGCTGACCCTCGTCAACATGCTGGTGACCGCTGCGATCGTGTTGCTCAACACGCCCGCCGTCGCGGCTCAGTGAGGATAGAGAATCATGAAGTACATTTTTGACATCGTGCATGGCCTCTACACCCAGCTTCGCAGCCTGGTGATGATTTTCGGCCACGCCTTCCGCAAGCGCGACACGTTGCAGTATCCGGAAGAACCGGTCTACCTGCCGCCTCGCTACCGTGGCCGTATCGTCCTGACCCGTGACCCCGATGGCGAAGAGCGTTGCGTTGCCTGCAACCTGTGCGCCGTCGCGTGCCCGGTCGGGTGCATCTCGCTGCAGAAAGCTGAAACCGAAGACGGTCGCTGGTACCCGGACTTCTTCCGCATCAACTTCTCGCGCTGCATTTTCTGCGGTCTCTGCGAGGAAGCCTGCCCGACCACCGCGATCCAGCTGACCCCGGATTTCGAGATGGCCGAGTTCAAACGTCAGGACCTGGTGTACGAGAAAGAAGATCTGCTGATCTCCGGCCCCGGCAAAAACCCTGATTACAACTTCTATCGTGTTGCAGGTATGGCGATTGCCGGTAAGCCAAAAGGCGCCGCGCAAAACGAAGCCGAGCCGATCAACGTGAAGAGCTTGCTGCCTTAAGGAAGAACGATGGAATTCGCTTTCTATTTCGCATCAGGTATCGCTGTGGTGTCCACGCTTCGCGTGATCACCCACACCAACCCTGTGCACGCCCTGCTCTACCTGATCATTTCGCTGATCGCCGTGGCCATGACGTTCTTCGCCCTCGGCGCACCGTTTGCCGGTGTCCTTGAAGTGATCGCCTACGCTGGCGCCATCATGGTGCTGTTCGTGTTCGTGGTGATGATGCTGAACCTGGGCCCGGCCTCGGTCCAGCAAGAGCGCGTCTGGCTCAAGCCCGGTATCTGGGGCGGGCCGGTCGTGCTCGCCACGCTGCTGCTGGTTGAACTGCTGTACGTGCTGTTCGCCCAGCAGAGCGGCCAGGCCATCGGCCACACCACCGTAGACGCCAAGGCCGTGGGCATCAGCCTGTTCGGTCCGTACCTGCTGGTGGTCGAACTCGCCTCGATGTTGCTGCTTGCGGCAGCCGTCACGGCGTTCCACCTGGGCCGCAACGAAGCCAAGGAGCAATGACAATGGGTGCTATCCCTTTGGAGCATGGTCTGGCGGTCGCCGGCATCCTGTTCTGCCTCGGCCTGGTCGGCCTGATGGTGCGCCGCAACATTCTTTTCGTGCTGATGAGCCTGGAGATCATGATGAATGCCTCCGCCCTGGCCTTCATCGTGGCCGGTAGCCGTTGGGGTCAGCCGGATGGACAGATCATGTTCATCCTGGTGATCAGCCTGGCAGCCGCCGAGGCCAGTATTGGCCTGGCGATCCTGTTGCAGCTGTATCGCCGCTTCCACACGCTCGATATCGACGCTGCCAGTGAGATGCGCGGATGAACCTACTCTTTCTGACTTTCGTATTCCCTCTCATTGGTTTCCTGTTGCTGTCGTTCTCCCGTGGACGCCTCTCGGAAAACCTGGCTGCCCTGATCGGCGTCGGCTCTGTCGGCCTGTCGGCGATCGTCACCGCCTACGTGATCTGGCAATTCAACGTCGCCCCGCCTGAAGGCGGTCACTACACCCAGGTGTTGTGGCAGTGGATGGCGGTGGAAGGCTTCACGCCGAACTTCGCGCTGTACCTGGATGGTCTCTCCGTGACCATGCTCGGCGTGGTGGTGGGCGTGGGCTTCCTGATCCACCTGTTCGCGTCCTGGTACATGCGCGGTGAAGCCGGTTACTCGCGCTTCTTCGCCTACACCAACCTGTTCATCGCCAGCATGCTGTTCCTGATCCTGGGCGATAACCTGTTGTTCCTGTACTTCGGCTGGGAAGGCGTGGGCCTTTGCTCGTACCTGTTGATCGGTTTCTACTACAGCAACCGCAACAACGGTAACGCAGCGCTCAAGGCGTTCATCGTCACCCGCATCGGCGACGTGTTCATGGCCATCGGCCTGTTCATCCTGTTCGTGCAACTGGGTACCCTCAACGTCCAGGAGCTGCTGGTGCTGGCACCGCAGAAATTCCAGGCCGGCGACTTCTGGATGGTCCTGGCCACCCTGATGCTGCTGGGTGGCGCGGTCGGTAAATCGGCACAACTGCCGCTGCAGACCTGGCTGGCGGATGCGATGGCCGGTCCTACTCCGGTTTCGGCACTGATCCACGCCGCGACCATGGTGACCGCAGGCGTCTACCTGATCGCCCGTACCCACGGTCTGTTCAGCCTCGCGCCGGACATCCTGCACCTAGTGGGCATCGTCGGTGGCGTCACGCTGGTACTGGCCGGTTTTGCCGCGCTGGTGCAGACCGACATCAAGCGCATCCTCGCCTACTCGACCATGAGCCAGATCGGCTACATGTTCCTGGCGCTGGGTGTGGGTGCATGGGATGGCGCAATTTTCCACCTGATGACCCACGCCTTCTTCAAGGCCCTGCTGTTCCTTGCATCCGGTGCGGTGATCGTTGCCTGCCACCACGAGCAGAACATCTTCAAGATGGGCGGCCTGTGGAAGAAACTGCCACTGGCCTACGCCAGCTTCATCGTCGGCGGCGCGGCCCTGGCGGCCCTGCCACTGGTGACCGCGGGCTTCTACTCCAAGGACGAAATCCTCTGGGAAGCGTTCGCCAGCGGCAACCAGGGTCTGCTCTACGCAGGTCTGGTCGGCGCGTTCATGACCTCGCTGTACACCTTCCGCCTGATCTTCATCGCGTTCCACGGTGAAGCCAAGACCGAAGCCCACGCTGGCCACGGTATCGCCCACTGGCTGCCGCTGTCGGTGCTGATCGTGCTGTCGACCTTCGTCGGCGCCATGATCGTTCCACCGCTGCACGGCGTGCTGCCAGAAAGCGTCGGCCATGCCGGCGGCGAAGCCAAGCACAGCCTGGAAATCGCCTCGGGCGCCATTGCCCTGGCCGGTATCCTGCTGGCCGCGCTGCTGTTCCTCGGCAAGCGTCGTTTCGTGACCGCCATCGCCAACAGCGGCATCGGCCGTTTCCTGTCGGCCTGGTGGTTCGCTGCCTGGGGCTTCGACTGGATCTACGACAAACTGTTCGTCAAGCCATACCTGGCGATCAGCCACATCCTGCGCAAAGACCCGCTGGACCAGACCATTGGCCTGATCCCGCGTATGGCCAAAGGCGGCCACACCGCCCTGAGCCGTACCGAAACCGGTCAACTGCGTTGGTACGCGGCCTCGATGGCAGCCGGCTCCGTGCTGGTCATCGGCGCCATTGTGCTGGTAGCGGTCTGAATATGAACCTTGCGAACTTGCGAAAGGAATTGAGCCCGTCATGATTCTGCCTTGGCTAATCCTGATCCCCTTCATCGGCGGCCTGCTGTGCTGGATGGGTGAGCGCTTCGGCGCCACCCTCCCCCGCTGGATTGCGCTGTTGACCATGACCCTGGAACTCGCACTCGGCCTCTGGCTGTGGGCCCACGGTGATTATTCATTTGCGCCGGCACCGGGTGCCGATCCGACCTGGGTGATTGAGTTCAAACACGTCTGGATCCAGCGCTTTGGCATCAACGTGCACCTGGCCCTCGACGGCCTGTCGCTGTTGATGATCCTGCTGACCGGCCTGCTGGGTATCCTCTCGGTACTCTGCTCCTGGAAAGAGATCCAGCGTCACGTTGGTTTCTTCCACCTGAACCTGATGTGGATCCTGGGCGGTGTCGTCGGCGTGTTCCTCGCCCTCGACCTGTTCATGTTCTTCTTCTTCTGGGAAATGATGCTGGTGCCGATGTACTTCCTCATCGCGCTCTGGGGTCACAGTTCTTCGGACGGCAAGAAAACCCGGATCTACGCAGCGACCAAGTTCTTCATCTTCACCCAGGCTTCCGGTCTGATCATGCTGGTGGCGATCCTTGGTCTGGTGCTGGTCAACTTCAACAACACCGGCGTGATCACCTTCAACTACGCCGACCTGTTGAAGGTCAAGATGTCGACCACCACCGAGTACATCCTGATGCTCGGCTTCTTCATCGCCTTCGCGGTGAAACTGCCGGTGGTGCCGTTCCACTCCTGGTTGCTCTGACGCTCACGCCCAGGCGCCGACCGCTGGTTCCGTCGACCTTGCCGGTATCCTGCTGAAAACCGCCGCCTATGGTCTGCTGCGTTTTGCCCTGCCGCTGTTCCCGAATGCCTCGGCCGAGTTCGCGCCGATCGCCATGACTTTGGGTCTGATCGGGATCTTCTACGGCGCGTTCCTGGCCTTCGCACAAACCGACATCAAGCGCCTGATCGCTTTCTCGTCCGTTTCCCACATGGGCTTCGTACTGATCGGCATCTACTCCGGCAGCCAACTGGCGCTGCAGGGCGCAGTGATCCAGATGCTGGCACACGGTGTTTCGGCGGCGGCACTGTTTATCCTCAGTGGTCAGTTGTACGAGCGCACCCACACCCGCGACATGCGTGAAATGGGTGGCCTGTGGTCGAAGATCGCTTACCTGCCGGCCATCAGCCTGTTCTTCGCTGCCGCATCCCTGGGCTTGCCGGGCACTGGTAACTTCGTCGGTGAGTTCCTGATCCTGATCGGCACCTTCGCTTCTTCGCCGTGGATCACCGCGATCGCGACGTCCGGCCTGGTGTTCGGTTCGGTCTACTCGCTGATCATGATTCACCGTGCCTACTTCGGCCCGTCCAAGTCGGACGCGGTCATGCATGGCATGGATGCTCGCGAACTGATCATGGTGGTCGGTCTGGCGGTGCTGCTGATCTACATCGGCGTCTACCCGCAACCGTTCCTCGACACCTCTGCTGCGACGATGCATGGCGTGCAGCAATGGCTCGGCACCGCCTTCACTCAACTCGCTTCGGCCCGGTAAGAGCGCTATGGAATTCACGATTCAACACTTTATTGCGCTTGCGCCACTGTTGATCACCAGCCTCACCATTATCGTGGTGATGCTGGCGATCGCCTGGCGTCGCAACCACTCGCAGACCTTCCTGATTTCAGTGGCGGGCCTGAACCTGGCGCTGCTGTCGATTCTGCCTGCGCTCAAAGTCGCGCCTCTGGCCGTGACCCCATTGCTGCAGATCGACACCTTTGCCTGCCTGTATATGGCGCTGATCCTGGTCGCCACCCTCGCCTGCGTCACCCTCGCCCACGCCTACCTCGGTGATGGCGGTTCGGGCTACCCGGGCAACCGCGAAGAACTGTACCTGCTGATCCTGATGGCCGCCGCCGGTGGCCTGGTCCTGGTCAGCGCCCAGCACCTGGCCGGATTGTTCATTGGCCTGGAACTGCTGTCGGTGCCGGTCTACGGTCTGGTGGCCTACGCCTTTTTCAACAAGCGTTCGCTGGAAGCCGGCATCAAGTACATGGTGCTGTCGGCTGCCGGGTCCGCGTTCCTGTTGTTCGGTATGGCCCTGCTCTACGCTGACGCCGGCTCCCTGAGCTTCGTCGGCATCGGCCAGGCCCTGGCGGCCACCGGTCTGCCAAGTGCACTGGCGCAACTGGGCCTGGGCATGATGCTGATCGGCCTGGCGTTCAAGCTGTCGCTGGTACCGTTCCACCTGTGGACGCCGGACGTGTACGAAGGGGCTCCGGCGCCAGTCGCCGCATTCCTCGCTACTGCCTCGAAGGTCGCCGTGTTCGCGGTGATGGTGCGTCTGTTCCAGATCTCGCCGGCTGCCAGCAGCGGTGTCCTGAGCGACGTGCTGACCATCATCGCCATCGTCTCGATCCTGTTCGGTAACCTGTTGGCGCTGACCCAGAGCAACCTCAAGCGTCTGCTGGGTTACTCGTCCATCGCCCACTTCGGTTACCTGCTGATCGCCCTGGTGGCGAGCAAGGGCCTGGCGGTGGAAGCCATCGGCGTCTACCTGGTCACCTACGTGATCACCAGCCTGGGCGCCTTCGGCGTGATCACCCTGATGTCCTCGCCATACAACGGTCGTGACGCGGATGCCCTGTACGAATACCGCGGCCTGTTCTGGCGTCGTCCGTACCTGACCGCGGTGCTGACCGTGATGATGCTGTCCCTGGCCGGCATCCCGCTGACCGCCGGCTTCATCGGCAAGTTCTACATCATCGCCACCGGTGTCGAGTCGCACCAATGGTGGCTGGTCGGTTCCCTGGTATTGGGCAGCGCCATCGGCGTCTTCTACTACCTGCGCGTGATGGTCACCCTGTATCTGATCGAACCGAACCTGCGCCGCCACGACGCCCAACTGCACTGGGAACAGAAGGCAGGCGGCGTCATGCTGCTGGCTATCGCCGTTCTGGCGTTCTTCCTCGGCCTGTACCCACAGCCATTGCTGACCCTGGTTCAGCAGGCGGTACTGGCGGGGTGATCGCTTAGCGAAACCTGCTACAAACCAAAACGGCACCTTCGGGTGCCGTTTTTGTTTTTGTGGGATTTGTTACCGATTCTCCCCTGCCCTCTCGATCTCAGAAAGCTCACGCGGGATTAGCCGCCTGGTCCTACAGGTACATTTTGGGGAATGGGGGTACCTTGAATGCTCAAAGGACGGAAACATCGAGGCAACCCCATGAAACGCGACATCTTCAATGAAATGATGGACAGCCCCAGCGCATTGACCGCCGAGTATCAGAACCCCTACTCCTACAAAATCAACGGCGACAGTTTTTCCGTCAAGTGCGCGGAAAACAAAGCCGGGCACTTGCTCGTCATGGAGCCCTCCCGAGAGCGTCGCATCGGCGCGATGAAGGGCAAGTTCATCCTTGACGACAACTTCGATGCGCCCCTGCCGGACGAATTGCTGGACGCCTTCGAGGGGCTGCATGTGTGAGGATTCTGCTCGACACCCACATTCTTCTGTGGGCCCTCACCGATGACCAGAAGTTATCCTGCACAGCCCGAACGTTCATCAGCCACGCCGCAGAGGTCCATGTCAGCGCCGCGACATTTTGGGAAATGGCGATCAAGGTCGGCTTGGGAAAACTCAACGTCGACCTGGAGGAAATACGCCAGTTCTGCATCGATAGCGGGTTCATGGAATTGCCGATCGGCGCAGAGCATGCAATGGCGGTGAAAGACCTGGAGCCTCATCACCGCGATCCATTCGACCGTCTCATCGTCGCGACCACCGTCATGGAACCGATGAAGCTGCTGACGGCTGATCCGATCATGACTCGGTACACACCGTTGGCCATTCTGGTTTAACGCCTCCTGCTGCACGCACTGTACATCGAGCCAAAGCGGCACCTTCGGGTGCCGCTTTTTTGCATTCGCGTGAGTTGCGGGCCCTCTGGGTAGTGGTCTTATCCTGCGAATTTGTATGACTGCCCTTCGAACAATATAGGAAAAATCTCAACTCTCATCCGGACAACACTCGCCAATCCTCAAACTTTAACAACCATCTCATAACAACATCCGAAATTTCTCACGCTAAATTATCAACAATCGGCGAACCCCACGGAACTCCCGTTCCTCGCAGGCCCAGATTTACTCAGCACAATCGTCAATCACCTATTGATTTGTACGTTTTTCCGTACAGCGAAAACACGCACTTCGCAACTTCCTGTCATTTTTGACCGACCCATTTCCCCTTTATACAGTTGGCCCGTGCCTCATTGAGCACGCCCAATGCCAACAACCGAAGAGAGTTCAACTCATGGGATACATGACTACCTGGAACGCCAACAAAATTGCAGACCTCGAACAATTGGATGCCCCCACGGAAGAACAACTTGAGGAACTGCACCTGACTGAAACGGAACAGGCTGAACTGGAAGCCGAGTAACTCCCGAACCGCTGCAGGAGCGACGATTCGACAAGCTCGCTCCTGCAGCACACGGGCCAGGTCATTTCGCGTTTTTTTTCAAGGGAGTGAACAATGGACAGTTATACCGGTGTGGAGCGCGAACTCACCCTGGAGCAGGCGGAGCAGCGTATCCTGGCAGACTTGGCGAACCTCGGCCTTGAGCCGCAGGCGCGCCAGTTGGGGCAGCGGGTGGTGGCGGTTCAAGTTTGCGCCAGCTCCGATGACGCCCAGGTCGTCGCCCGCGGATCGGGAAAGGGCTACCCGAGCCATGCTCGTGTCGGGGCGTTGTTTGAAACACTGGAACATCATTTGAGCGAGCAGCTCAGCAGCGAAGATATCCGTTGTATTCCCTCACGGTACTTTTCCAACAACCCACTCTTTATCGATGACACCGTGCTGGCCACTGTCACTGAACAAACTGATGCACTTGTCGCTTGCCGAACCTACACAGACCTGTGTGACCAAACTTCCTTTTATTACCCCGTTGCCTTGTCCACGCCGCGTTATTGCAATTCGCCATTGGAACAAGACTCCACTGATTACAAGGCATTAAGGCGTTACGCCTCCAACAGCGGAACAGCAATTGGCGCCAACTACAATGAAGCCGTGCTTCATGCGGTAAATGAATGCATCGAGCGTGATGCCCTTGCGCTGTTTCTACTGGATCATTTCTACTACCAGAACCACTGCGCGCTGCGCCGAGTCGTTCGGCCGGAGCCAGGCGATGAACTGAGCCAACTATGGCTGGACGCCGAAGCGGAGATTGGCGCTCCTGTTGTGCTGCTCGACATCAGCAGTGAGTTCCTGGCTCGCACCTTCCTCGCATTCTCGACCGAACCTGGCACCCACCCCCGCACATTCGGCAGCGGTTGCTCGCTCATCCCCCGCCATGGTGCCTGGCGAGCCTTGACCGAACTGGTGCAGATGCATCACGCCATGGCACAACCCGAACAGCAATGCGACCTGAGCAACGCACAGCGCCACTTGAGCCCGTTTCCGCGCCTATTGCGATGCCTGCAACTGGACCTCTATCCATTGCTGAGCCAATGCACACAAATGCCCGTGGTCCTTGCCCCCGTGAGCACCGAGTCCCCGCTGGACGAGCAGCTCGATGACCTGGCAGCCGACCTGAAGCGTTTCGGGCGCACCCTCGGGATGAGCCTGCTGCACCGCACCCCCTTGGGCACCACTGTGGTCAACGTGGTGATTCCCGGGCTGGAACGGTTTTACGTGGTGTGCAGTGGCAACGTTGTGGTGCCGCAGGCACGCGGGCGGCGGTTGCATAAATCCCGGGGAGTGCCCGCATGACCGCTGCCCTGAACCGCGAACGTCACCTCGCTCGATCCTTCACCCTTCGCCAGACCGCACCCGGTGAACAGGATCGCTACATCGAACCCTTCGGGCCAGGCCTGCATCAGCTGTTCGTGTTACGCGTGAACGGCATCGACTGGGTCGGCCGCAAAATCCTCCAGTTTTGCGAAACCACCGGTTGGCGCATCAGCAGCCTGCTCAAGCCCTGGATGCTGCTGGGGCCGCTGATGCAATGGCAGTGGGGCAATCAGGGCGCCGTGATCCATTTCCGCGCGGCCGCCATGCCGGAGAAGGAAGCGTTGTTTCACAGTGCCATGAGCGATCCGGACAGCGAGGTGAATTTTCCGTTTCCGGCCATGGGCGATGACGGCCGGGAGTGTATCTGCCCACCCGATCACTGGCGGTGCAGCGCAACGCTCGCCGCCCAATTGAATGCCGACGAGCAGCATTTTCGCGAACATTGCGCCGCGCTGCTCAAGACCGTGGCCCGCCCCGGTTCGGTGATCCTCGACCCGGCATGTTCGACCGGTGAGCTCATCACCTACCTGTCCAGCGAGCTGGTGGGTCGCCAATGCCTGGGATCTGATCGCTCAGCCTCGATGATCGAACATGCGCTACAGCGCCATGGTGCGTCGACGGTGAGATTTTTCCTCGCCGACGCGCGCCACGTTGCCATGTCCGGTGTCCGCTGCGACGTGTTGATCCTTCGGTTCCTCAATGCCGAAGTGATGACGCGCAAAGACGCACACCAGCTATTCCAGGAAATGATGACGTGCGTGAAACCGGGCGGCACGATTCTGCTGTTCGGCCATACACCAGTGCTGCTCGGCGTGCCGTACATGGCGCAGGTATTGAAGCTTGAGTTGATTTCCAGTGTCGCAGCCCGGCTTGGCCACAGGGAACTGTTCCAGTTCTACCGGCTGAGGATGCCCGTGCAATGGTGACTCATGGCTATTACCCGACCGACGACGGCCACCAACTTTATTGGGAGCGATGCGGTACACCGGGCGGTGAACCAATCTTTTTCCTGCATGGCGGACCGGGAAGCTACTGCAATCGCCATCATCTGGAGTTCTTTGATTTGCAGCGGTTCGACATTGTCCTGTTCGACCAGCGAGGTTGCGGGCGCTCCATTCCCCACGGAGAACTGCAACGAAACGACACCGGACATTGCGTCGAAGACATCGATGGCCTGCGTCAGCACCTGGGCTTCGAGAAAATCAGCCTGCTGGGAGTGTCCTGGGGTAGCTGGCTAGCCATTCAATACCAGCAACGCTACCCGCAGGCCTTGCTGAAGACAACGTTGGTCTCAATATTCGTACCCTTTGCCGAAAACGTCAGTGCCTACGATGAACATGTGAGCATCGGCCTGGGTGCCATCCACCAGCGCACGTGCGCCGACAATGCCCGGGCGATCTACCAGATCCTGACCAAGGGTTGCGCCCTGCAGCAGCACCATGCCGCCTTGCACTGGATACAAGCCTCGATGTATCTGGAAGGACAATCCATGCCCCCCAGTCAGTTGGCGAGTTTCGCTGACCAGGACGCCGTTCGCTCCATCCGCCTGGAACTGCACTATCACCTCAATCACTACTTCTTCAAGCGTGAGGATGAATCGCTTTCACTGGATGCCAACACCGAAGTTATCCAAGGCACCCGGGACACCCTCGGCATGGCGAGCGTGCGCTGGCTCAGGCGGCGCCAGCCGTTGCAGTTCCGTCTGTTTGACGCCGGGCACAACGCCTTTGAGCCGGCCATTGTGAAGGCCGTGCGCCAGTCGTTGAAAAGAGACATCGCACGCTGACAAAAACGGCACCCGAAGGTGCCGTTGACTTGTTTGGCCTGGCGCTTACTTACGCGCGTCCGCCCACGATTTCAGCAGTTCGCTGTAGCTCACGGTTTCGCCCTGGGGCTTTTCGTTCGCCAGTTTCGGTTTCGGTGCGCCCGGCTGATCGAACCAGTACTGCGCGTCACGCTCGGGGTTCATCTTCGGTGCGCAGGTGGCTTGCGCCTTCGAACGTTCCAGGCGTGTCATGATCGCGTCCTGATCCTTGGCCAGGCCATCCAGCGCCTGTTGCGGGGTTTTCTCGCCGCTGGCCGCTTCGGCGATGTGGCTCCACCACAATTGCGCCAGACGCGGATAATCCGGCACGTTGGTCCCGGTCGGCGACCATTGCACACGGGCCGGGCTGCGGTAGAACTCCACCAACCCACCGAGTTTCGGCGCCAGGTCGGTCATCGCCTGGGAGTTGATGTCCGACTCCCGGATTGGCGTCAGGCCAACGATGGTTTTCTTCAGCGACACGGTTTTCGAGGTCACGAACTGGGCATACAGCCACGCGGCCAGTTTCTGTTTCTCAGGCGTGGACTTCATGAAGGTCCAGGAACCCACATCCTGATAACCGAGCTTCATCCCTTCTTCCCAGTACGGTCCCTTGGGGGAAGGCGCCATGCGCCATTTCGGCGAACCATCGGCATTCACAACCGGCAGGCCTGGTTTGGTCATGTCGGCGGTGAACGCGGTGTACCAGAATATCTGCTGCGCGATGTTGCCCTGGGACGGCACCGGGCCGGACTCGGAGAAGGTCATGCCTGCCGCTTCCGGTGGTGCGTATTTTTTCAGCCAGTCCACGTACTTGGTGGTGGCGAACACGGCCGCCGGGCCATTGGTGTCGCCACCGCGAGTCACGCTGGAGCCCACCGGATGGCAGTCCTCGACGCGGATACCCCATTCGTCCACCGGCAAACCGTTGGGCAGCCCCTTGTCGCCGCCACCGGCCATGGAGAACCAGGCATCAGTAAAGCGCCAGCCCAGCGACGGATCCTTCTTGCCGTAGTCCATGTGCCCGTAGACGCGCTTGCCGTCGATTTCCTTGACGTCTTCGCTAAAGAATTTGGCAATGTCTTCATAGGCCGACCAGTTCACCGGCACGCCCAGTTCATAACCGTACTTTTCCTTGAACTTGGCCTTGAGGTCGGCACGTTCGAACCAGTCGGCCCGGAACCAGTACAGGTTGGCGAACTGCTGGTCAGGCAATTGGTAGATCTTGCCGTCTGGTGCAGTGGTGAACGAGAGGCCAATGAAGTCCTTGAGGTCAAGGGTCGGCGAGGTGTAGTTCTTGCCCTCGTTGGCCATCAGGTCGGTGATCGATTCGGTCTTGCCGTAGCGAAAGTGCGTACCGATCAGGTCCGAGTCGTTGACCCAGCCGTCATAGATGCTCTTGTCCGACTGCATCACCGTTTGCAGCTTTTCCACCACGTCGCCTTCCTGAAGCAGGTCGTGGGTCAGCTTGATCCCGGTGATTTCGCTGAACGCCTTGGCCAGTACCTTGGACTCGTACTCGTGGGTAGTCAGGGTTTCCGAGACGACCTTGATGTCCATCCCGCGAAACGGTTCGGCGGCCTTGATGAACCACTTCAGTTCTTCCAGTTGCTGTTCGGCCGTCAGGGTGGACGGCTTGAACTCGCTGCCGATCCATTTCTTCGCGGCCTCCTCATAGGCATCAGCCCAGGCCGAAGCGCTCAAACCGCTGAGGGCCAGCATGGCTGCCAATGAAATGCTATGTCGCAGCTTATTGTTTTTGTCGAACATAGAAACCTCCTTATTGAGTTTCGGAGCGCCGAGCGATTCGACTAGCCCCAACGCATCACAGACAACAGCCACACCAGGGATAACGCGAACGCCACCCAGATGCTCCAGTCGGTTACGCCGATCACCAGCAAATGCAGGTAGGCGCTGCCGAGAAGACCGATAAACAAACGATCGCCACGGGTGGTGGCCATCGGTAAAAAGCCACGACGCAGGACGCTCGGAGAGCGTAACTCCCAGGTCGTCATGCCAATCAGGATCAGGGCGATCACGCCGAAGAATGCCCCCGTCGGGACGGTCCAGCTCATCCATTCCATCATCAGTTCCTCATACCCGACCCAGGGCGAAGCCCTTGGCCACGTGGTTGCGTACGAACCAGATCACCAGCATGCCGGGCAGGATGGTCAGCACCCCCGCCGCCGCCAACACGCCCCAGTCGATGCCGGAGGCCGAGACTGTACGGGTCATCACCGCCGCGATCGGCTTGGCGTTGACCGACGTCAGCGTGCGCGCCAGCAGCAACTCGACCCATGAAAACATGAAGCAGAAAAACGCCGTGACGCCGATCCCCGAGCCAATCAGCGGGACGAAAATCTTCACAAAAAACTTGGGAAAGCTGTAGCCGTCGATGTAGGCCGTTTCGTCGATCTCCTTGGGCACACCGGACATGAAACCTTCGAGAATCCACACCGCCAATGGCACGTTGAACAGGCAATGCGCCAATGCCACGGCAATGTGGGTATCGAACAGGCCGATCGAGGAATACAGCTGGAAGAACGGCAACAGAAACACCGCCGGCGGCGCCATGCGGTTGGTCAGCAGCCAGAAGAACAGGTGCTTGTCACCCAGGAAGCGATACCGAGAAAACGCGTACGCCGCCGGCAATGCCACGCTCAGGGAGATCACCGTGTTCAGGCTGACGTAATACAAGGAGTTGAGGTAACCGGTGTACCAGGCAGGATCGGTAAAGATCACCTTGTAGTTGTGCAGGGTGAAGTCCTGGGGAAACAGTGTCAGGCCGCCGAGGATTTCGGTATTGCTCTTGAACGACATGTTCAGCAGCCAGTAGATCGGCACCAGCAGGAACAGGATGTACAGCAGCAATGGAATCAGCTTTCTCTTGCTCATTTCGCAGGCCTCAACGGTTGGCGTCAGCGTGCGTCATGGCCGTGTAGAACAGCCAGGACACCAAGAGGATGATCAGGAAATACACCAGCGAGAACGCCGCCGCAGGCCCCAGGTCAAATTGCCCGATGGCCATTTGTGTCAGGGTCTGGCTGAGAAAGGTCGTGGCATTGCCCGGCCCGCCCCCCGTGAGCACGAACGGTTCGGTGTAGATCATGAAGCTGTCCATGAAGCGAAGCATCACCGCGATCAGCAGCACGCTTTTGAGCTTGGGTAATTGGATGTGCCTGAACACCGCCCAGGCCGACGCCCGGTCGATCCGTGCCGCCTGGTAGTACACGTCCGGAATGGCGCGCAGCCCGGAGAAACACAACAGCGCCACCAGCGAGGTCCAGTGCCACACATCCATCACCAGCACCGTCACCCACGCGTCCATGGTGTTTGCCGCATAGTTATAGCTGATGCCCATGGCGTTGAGCGTCCAACCCAGCAGGCCGATGTCGGCACGGCCGAAAATCTGCCAGATGGTGCCGACCACGTTCCACGGAATCAGCAGCGGGATTGCCAGGACAATCAGCACCACCGACGACCAGCGCCCCTTAGTCGGCATGGTCAGGGCGATGGCGATTCCCAGCGGAATCTCGATCAGCAGCACGCAGGCCGAATAGATGAACTGACGCAACAGCGAGTCGTGCAGGCGTGTATCGAGCAGCACCTGCTTGTACCAGTCGGCGCCGACAAAAAAGCGGCTGGACTGGTCGAAGATGTCCTGCACCGAGTAGTTGACCACGGTCATCATCGGGATCACCGCACTGAACGCCACCAGCAGAAACACCGGCAACACCAACCACCAGGCCTTGTTGTTCTGCACTTTGTTCATGGCTGCACCTCCCCGATCGCGTGTGGCTCCAGCAGGAATTCGTCGGCGTAGACCATCAGCCATTGCGCCGGGAAACTGATGTACGCCATACCCTCCGGCACCGGTTTGTCTTCGGCCAGGCGCACCTTCAGCGGCTGGCCATCGAGCTCCAGGGTCATGATCTTGTAGGTACCAAGGTCTTCGACGTGTACGACCCTTGCCCTCAGCGCATCGTCGAAGGGCTCGTCCCACACATGGACGAACTCCGGCCGAATGCCGACCTTCAGGGTTTGCCAGGTTGACTCGGCAATGCGCTTGCACATGGCCTCGGACAACGGCAGGTGGGTCGAAGCGAACCCGACGCCGCCTGCTTGTGGCTGCACGTCGATCAAATTCATGCCGGGGCTGCCAATGAAATAGCCGACAAACGTGTGGCTGGGGCGCTCGAACAACTCGCGAGGCGTGCCGAACTGCACGATCTGGCCGCCGTACATCACCGCGATCTTGTCGGCGAAAGTCGAGGCCTCCAGTTGATCGTGGGTGACGTAGACCATGGTGATGTTGAACTGCTCGTGGATCTGCTTGAGCTTGCGCCGCAGTTTCCATTTCAGGTGCGGGTCGATCACCGTGAGCGGTTCGTCGAACAGGATCGCCGACACGTCGTCGCGCACCAGGCCGCGGCCCATGGAGACTTTCTGTTTTTCGTCGGCGGTGAGGTTGCGCGCCTTTTTGTTCAGCAGGTTCTGCAGGTCGAGGACCTCGGCGATTTCCTGCACCTTGCTGTGGATTTTCGCTTCGGCCATGCCCTGGTTACGCAACGGGAACGCCAGGTTGTCGAACACCGTCATGGTGTCGTAGACCACGGGGAACTGGAACACCTGGGCGATGTTGCGCTTCTCCGGGGTCAGGTCATTGACCGCCTTGCCGTCAAACAACACGTGCCCCTGGGACGGGCTGAGCAACCCGGAAATGATATTGAGCAACGTCGACTTGCCACACCCCGAAGGCCCGAGCAAGGCAAACGCACCGCCCTGCTCCCAGATGTGGTCCATCTGGCGTATGGCGTAATCCTCCGGGCCACTGGGCGTGGCGGTGTAGCTGTGGGCGAGGTTCTGCAAACGGATTTCGGCCATCAGGCAACCCTCGCGATGCGGCGACTGGGCGCCTGGACCAATCGCCCCTGCGCATCGAACACAAACAGCTTATGGGTGGGAATGTAGATGCGAATCGGCGCATCGACGTCGTACTCGTGAACACCCGGCAGGTGCAGCACCAGCAGGAAATGCTCGTTGCGTACGTGCAAAAAGGTTTCCGAGCCGCTGATCTCGGCGACTTCGACGGTCACTGCCAGCTCGAGGTCGTCATCGTTGCTGGGTACCAGCGAGATGTGGCTGGGGCGCACACCGAACCGGAACTCGCCCTCGCCTACCGGACGCAGATCCACATTCAGGGGGAAGTGCACAAAGTTGGCGAAGCTGACCTCGTTGCCGGCGATCCGGCCCGGCATCAGGTTGATCGGCGGCTCGGAAAACAGTTCGGCGGCCAGTACGGTCTGTGGCTGGTGGTAGACCTCGGCCGCCTTTCCACTCTGGATGACCCGGCCTTCAAGGAGAATGGTCGTGGTGCCGCCCAACGCCAACGCTTCGTTGGGCTCGGTGGTGGCGTAGATCGCAATGGTGTGCCGTGCCTTGAACAGTTCGCGCATTTCCTGGCGCAGCTCTTCGCGCAGCTTGTAGTCGAGGTTGACCAGCGGTTCATCGAACAGAATCAGTTCGGCATCCTTGACCAGCGCCCGGGCCATTGCCGTGCGCTGTTGCTGACCGCCGGAGAGTTCCAGCGGATAACGCTTCAGGAACTTGTCGATGCGTAGCATCTTTGCGGTTTCCAGAACCTTGTCCTGTATCAGCTCGTTGGACACACCGGCCTGGCGCAGGGGCGAGGCAATGTTCTCGAACACGGTCATCGTTGGGTAGTTGATGAACTGCTGATAGACCATCGAAACATTGCGCAGCCGCACCGGGCGCTGGGTGACGTCGACGCCGTTCATCAGGACGCGCCCGCTGTCGGGCTTGTCGAGGCCCGCCATCAGGCGCATTAGACTGGTTTTGCCCGACAGCGTACGGCCAAGCAAAACGTTGAAAGATCCGGGTTCAAAACAGAGGCACGCATCGTCGATCCAGGTCTGGCCCTCAACGGTGCGGCTGACGTGTTCCAGGGTGAGTGACATGGCTCGGCCTTTTTATTATTGGAGTCAAGCGACCGGAGCAGTAGAGCGACTTTCGTGCCAGAAAATGCAAGTGGTTGATCTCAATTGGGAATTTTCGAAAAGCACGAATGTTGGTTTTCGTTGCTGAACAGAAATGAACAACTCTGGTTGAACAATTGAACAGTTCAGCGATTGACAATGAACAATACTGAACAACACTCTACGCCCAATGGAACAATGACTATCCCTGTAGGAGCGAGCTTGTCGAGGCGTCGAACCGTCGCGATGGTCGTCAACGATAACGTTGGCTTGCTGGTGCCCCGCGGTGACTGGGCTACCATCGCGACGGTTCGACGCCTCGACAAGCTCGCTCCTACAGGGGATTCGGGATTTACTTAATAAAAACAATAAAAATACCCCAGAGATCGACTGCCATGGCCGCACCCGCCTCGCCGCTCTCCCACGACGCCATCATTGCGGACTCATGGTCGCGCTGCCGTGCGTTCGGCCTCAACCACCAGAGTTCGCCGGCGTTCGATCAACTGCCCGCGGACCGCATCGCGCAGTTGCTGGAAAGTCAGCATTCACTGGTGCAGACGACTCACCAGGAAGTCCTGCCCTACTACGAAAACATCCTCAGCAATTCCAACTGCCTGATCATGCTCGCCGACAACCAGGGTCAGGTGCTGACGTCATGGGGCACCCAGCGCTTTGTCGACCCGGGCCTGGCGCGCGGGTTCAGTGCCGGCGCCAGCTGGATGGAACGTTGCAGCGGCACCAATGCCATCGGCACCGCGCTGGCGTGTGAGCAGGCGGTGCACATCGAACACGATGAGCATTTCCTCAAGGCCAACCGCTTCATGACCGGTTCCGCCGCGCCGATTTTCGATGCCGAGCGCAAGGTGATCGCGGTGCTCGACGTGTCCAGCGACAGTTATCTACCGCCGTCGCACACCCTGGGCATGGTCAAGATGATGAGCCAGACCGTGGAGAACCGGCTGATCCTCAACCTGTTCCATGGCCAGCACTTTCAACTGACGTTCAACACCGGGCTGAACAACCTCGACAGCCAATGGGCCGGATTACTGATTTTCGATGAAAGCGGCCAGGTGCTTTCAGCCAATCGCCGCGCAGACAACCTGTTGGGTATCAGCCTGTCGCGGGTCAGTGTCGAGAGCCTGTTCAAGGTGTCGTTGATGGAGCTGCTGAACCAGCCCGAAGGCCTGCCCTTTGCCCTGCAAGCCGCAGGGCGCAACCGCTTCCAATGTGTGTTGCGCCGACCGAAACAGGCACCGATCCAGCCACGACTGTTTGCCGAACCCAAGCGCGCCGAGCCCTCTGTCGCCACCATCAGCCTCAATACCCTGCACTTCGGCGACAGCCGTGTGGAAAAAGCCGTGCGCCAAGCCGAGCGCCTTTTGGAAAAAGACATACCGTTGTTGATCCATGGCGAAACCGGGGTCGGCAAGGAGGTGTTCGTCAAGGCCCTGCATCAGGCCAGCTCACGTAGTAAACAGCCGTTCATTGCCGTCAACTGTGCGGCAATCCCCGCCGAGCTGGTGGAGTCCGAGCTGTTTGGCTATGAGAAAGGGGCGTTCACCGGCGCCAATCAAAAAGGCAGCATCGGGCTGATTCGCAAGGCGGACAAGGGCACGCTGTTCCTGGATGAGATTGGCGACATGCCGCTTCCCACCCAGGCTCGCCTGTTGCGTGTGCTACAGGAGCGTTGCGTACAACCGGTGGGCAGCAGCGAACTGTTCCCGGTGGACATCCGCATCATCTCGGCCACCAACCGCTCGCTGCGTGAACAAGTGCAACTGGGCCGTTTTCGCGAAGACCTTTATTACCGCATCGGCGGCCTGACCCTTGAGCTGCCGCCCCTGCGCGAGCGTAGCGACAAGCAGGCTCTGTTCAAACGCTTGTGGGAGCAGCATCGCGAACCGTCGCAATGGGCGGGCTTGAGTCGGGAGGTGATGGAGCTGTTCAGCCGTCATCCGTGGCCGGGTAACTTGCGCCAGGTCAGCAGCGTGATTCAGGTGGCATTGGCCATGGCCGAGGAACAACCGGTGCGGCCGGAGCATTTGCCGGATGACTTTTTTGTCGACCTGGAGATGGAGCCAATGGAGACGCCCGAGCCGCTGGCGGTGGACCTGGATGATGCCGAAGACTTGAATCGGCAGTTGCAGGCGGTGGGGGGGAATATTTCCCACCTGGCGCGGCGGTTGGGGGTTAGTCGCAATACCTTGTACAAAAGGTTGCGGCAGACTGAGTGACCGCGGTGGGTTTGAAATCGAATCGCGGGCAAGCCCGCCCCCACAGGGCCTTGAGCCGAACTCAGAATCTGATTTCACTCCGAAACACTGTGGGAGCGGGCTTGCTCCGGGCGGCGTTCCGACGATGAGGCCGGCCAGACCACCGCAATATCCAAACCCTGCACCCAAACAAAAACCCGCACAAGGCGGGTTTCTGTTTTCAGCGGTTCAGCCAATCAATCAGCCAAACGCCAGGTCGTGCCGCCCTTGCCGTCTTCCAGCACTACGCCCATGGCGGTGAGCTGGTCACGGATGCGGTCAGATTCGGCCCAGTCCTTGGCCGCACGCGCCGCCAGACGCGCCGCAATCAGGGCATCAACCTGCGCCGCGTCCACCCGCCCTTCGGCGCCAGCTTGCAGGAAGTCTTCGGCCTCGAGCTGCAACACACCCAGCACATCGGCCAGTTGCTTCAAACGCGCCGCCAGACCGGCCGCCGCGTCAAGATCGCTCTCGCGCAGACGGTTGATCTCACGCACCATCTCGAACAGCACCGCGCAGGCTTCCGGCGTGCCGAAGTCGTCGTTCATCACCTGGGTGAAGCGCTCGACAAACGCCTCGCCACCGGCTGGAGCGACTTTCGGCAGGCCTTTCAACGCATGATAGAAACGCTCGAGTGCGCCCTTGGCGTCCTTGAGGTTGTCTTCCGAATAGTTGATCGCGCTGCGGTAGTGGCTCGACACCAGCAGGTAACGCACGACTTCCGGGTGGTACTTTTCCAGCACGTCGCGAATGGTGAAGAAGTTGTTCAAGGACTTGGACATCTTCTCGCCATTGATGCGGATCATGCCGCAATGCATCCACGCGTTGGCGTAGGTCTTACCGGTAGCCGCTTCGCTCTGGGCGATTTCATTCTCGTGGTGCGGGAACTCCAGGTCGCTGCCGCCGCCATGAATGTCGAAGGTCTCGCCCAGGCAGCAGGTCGACATCACCGAGCACTCGATGTGCCAGCCCGGACGCCCGTCACCCCACGGCGATGGCCAGCTTGGCTCACCCGGCTTGGCGCCTTTCCACAGCACGAAGTCCAGCGGGTCCTGCTTGGACTCGTCGACTTCGATCCGCGCGCCGATGCGCAGGTCTTCGATCTTCTTGCGCGAGAGCTTGCCGTAGCCCATGAACTTGGCGACGCGGTAGTACACGTCACCATTGCCAGGTGCGTAGGCATAACCCTTGTCGATCAGGGTCTGGATCATCGCGTGCATGCCGGGGATATGCCCGGTGGCGCGTGGCTCCATGTCCGGCTTGCGGATGTTCAGGCGCGCTTCGTCTTCGTGCATCGCCGCGATCATTCGCTCGGTCAACGCTTCGAACGACTCGCCGTTCTCGTTGGCTCGATTGATGATCTTGTCGTCAATGTCGGTGATGTTTCGCACATAAGTCAGGTCGTAGCCGCTGAACCGCAACCAGCGGGTCACCAGGTCGAACGCGACCATGCTGCGGCCGTGGCCCAGGTGGCAGTAGTCGTACACGGTCATCCCGCACACGTACATGCGCACCTTGTTGCCATCCAGCGGTTTAAAGACTTCTTTGCTCTTGGTGAGCGTGTTGTAGATCGTCAGCACGTCCAGGTTTCCTTGAATCACTGGCCCCACGAATCACGCAAGGTCACGGTACGGTTGAACACCGGAGCGCCCGGTTTCGAGTCCTTGATATCTGCGCAGAAGTAACCTTCGCGCTCGAACTGGAAACGGTCTTCCGGTTGTGCGTCGCCCAGCGAGGGTTCGGCACGACAACCGGTCAGCACCTGGAGGGAGTCAGGGTTGATGTTGTCCAGGAAACTGGCGCTGTCCTCGGCCTTCTCAGGGTTCGGGGAGCGGAACAGTCGATCGTACAGACGCACTTCGCACTCGATGCTGGCCGCCGCCGGCACCCAGTGGATCACGCCCTTGACCTTGCGGCCTTCAGGGTTCTTGCCCAGCGTGTCCGGATCATAGGAGCAACGCAGTTCGACGATGTTGCCATCGGCGTCCTTGATCGCTTCGTCGGCACGGATCACGTAGCTGCCACGCAGGCGCACTTCGCCGTTCGGTTCCAGGCGCTTGTAGCCCTTCGGCGGCTCTTCCATGAAGTCATCGCGGTCGATGTAGATTTCACGGGCGAACGGCAGCTTGCGCACCCCGAGTTCTTCTTTCTGCGGATGACGCGGCAGTTCGAGGTTGTCGACCTTGTCTTGCGGATAATTGGTGATCACGACTTTCAACGGGCGCAGCACGCACATCGCGCGAGGTGCGTTCGCGTCCAGGTCCTGGCGGATACTGAATTCGAGCATGCCGAAGTCGACCACGCCGTCGGAACGGTTGGTGCCGACCATGTCGCAGAAGTTGCGGATCGAAGCCGGCGTGTAGCCACGACGACGGAAACCCGACAAGGTGGACATGCGCGGATCGTCCCAGCCGTTGACGTGTTTCTCATCGACCAGTTGCTTGAGCTTGCGCTTGCTGGTGATGGTGTAGTTCAGGTTCAGGCGGCTGAATTCGTACTGGCGCGGGTTGGCCGGCACCGGCAGGTTGTCCAGGAACCATTCGTACAGCGGGCGATGGCTTTCGAACTCCAGGGTGCAGATCGAGTGGGTGATGCCTTCAATGGCATCCGACTGACCGTGGGTGAAGTCATAGTTGGGGTAGATGCACCACTTGTCGCCGGTCTGGTGGTGATGGGCATGACGGATGCGGTACATGATCGGGTCGCGCAGGTTCATGTTCGGCGAGGCCATGTCGATCTTGGCGCGCAGCACGCGAGCGCCGTCCGGGAACTCGCCGGCGCGCATGCGGGCGAACCAGTCGAGGTTCTCTTCCACGGAACGGTCACGGAACGGGCTGTTGCGGCCCGGCTCGGTCAGGGTGCCACGGTATTCCTTGGCTTGCTCGGGGCTCAGGTCGTCCACATAGGCCTTGCCGGCCTTGATCAGCTCCACGGCCCAGTCGTGCAATTGGTCGAAATACTGCGAGGCGTAGCGCACTTCGCCGGACCATTCGAAGCCCAGCCATTTGACGTCGCTTTCGATCGCGTCGATGTATTCCTGGTCTTCCTTGGCCGGGTTGGTGTCGTCGAAACGCAAGTGAGTGACGCCGCCGAATTCCTGGGCCAGGCCGAAGTTCACACAGATCGACTTGGCGTGACCGATGTGCAGGTAGCCGTTGGGCTCGGGCGGGAAACGAGTGACGATCTGCGTGTGCTTACCCGAGTCCAGGTCCGCCTGGATGATCGGGCGCAGGAAATTGACCGGCACGGCAGGGCCGGTCTTGGAATTCGAGGTAGGGTCGACAGTGGGCTTGCTCATAGGATCCTTGAACATACAAGTGCGCGGCCGGAAGACAGCCAGACAAAACAAAGCCGCTATCATAGCCGATGCCGTCAAGTACCTGACAGAGCGCACTCGGCAAACCGTCGTATTTAATCGGGCATAAAAGAAAAAACTGCCTCGAAATTCGCGCCTGTCACGCTAAACTGCGCACCTTGGCCGACAAGGCTGAACCGGTAGCGGAGCAAAATGTTCCAATGCCCATGAATTCCCTAGAAAGAGTACCGATCATGACCCAAGTCAAACTGACGACCAACTTTGGCGACATCGTTCTGGAATTGAACGCCGAGAAAGCCCCGATCACCGTGGCCAACTTCGTTGAATACGTCAAAGCCGGTCACTACGAAAACACCGTTTTCCACCGTGTCATCGGTAACTTCATGATCCAGGGCGGCGGTTTCGAACCGGGCATGAAAGAAAAGAAAGACAAGCGCCCAAGCATCCAGAACGAAGCCGACAACGGCCTTTCCAACGACAAGTACACCGTCGCCATGGCCCGTACCATGGAGCCGCATTCGGCGTCGGCGCAGTTCTTCATCAACGTTGCCGACAACAGCTTCCTGAACCACAGCGGCAAGAACGTGCAGGGCTGGGGCTACGCCGTGTTCGGTAAAGTGACCGCAGGCACCGACGTTGTCGACAAGATCAAAGGCGTTTCCACCACCATGAAGGCCGGCCACCAGGACGTGCCTGCAGACGATGTGATCATCGAGAAAGCCGAGATCATTGAGTGATATTGCTGATTTCAGACTTGCATCTGGAAGAGGAGCGCCCGGACATCACCCGGGCGTTTCTGGATTTGCTCGCCGGACGCGCCCGTTCGGCGAGTGCGTTGTACATCCTCGGTGACTTTTTCGAGGCCTGGATTGGCGATGACGCCATGACGCCCTTCCAACGCTCCATCTGCCAGGCTCTGCGCGATCTCAGCGACAGCGGCACGGCCATTTTCCTCATGCATGGCAATCGCGACTTCATGCTCGGCCAGGCCTTCTGCAAACAGGCTGGCTGCACCTTGCTGAAAGATCCGAGTGTCGTGCAGTTCCTTGATGAACCGGTGCTGTTGATGCACGGCGACAGCCTGTGCACCCGCGACGAAGCCTACATGAAGCTGCGTCGGTACCTGCGTAACCCCATCACCCTCTTCATCCTGCGCCACCTGCCCCTGCGCACCCGACACAAACTGGCGCGCAAGCTGCGCAGCGAAAGCCGGGCGCAGACGCGAATGAAGGCCAATGCCATTGTGGATGTGACCCCGGAAGAAATTCCGCGGATCATGCAGCAATACGGGGTGAAAACCCTGGTCCACGGCCACACCCACCGCCCCGCCATTCACAAACTGCAATTGGGCGACCAGGCCGCCCGGCGCATCGTGCTCGGCGATTGGGATCGCCAGGGCTGGGCGTTGCAGGTGGACGAAGGCGGCTACGCCCTGGCGCCGTTCGACTTCGCCCCACCGCCGGCGTTGGCTGCGCCTACGGCCTAATGCCCCCCTGTAGGAGCGAGCTTGCTCGCGATAGCGGTGTGTCAGCCAATATGATGTTGGCTGACACACCGCTATCGCGAGCAAGCTCGCTCCTACAGGGGGCGTGTGTGTTGGCTTAATGGCCGGACGCCGCAGGCCCCGCCTTCGCCGCAAACGGCGGTTTCGCCAGCCAGACAATCACGATCAACGCCATGAACGCCCAACCCAGCAGCGTGAAGTAATCCACCGTGGACAGCATGTACGCCTGGCTGCCCAGCACATGATCGAGCTGCGCGTACGCCGGGCTGCCCGCTCCGCCAAGATTCTGCAACGCATCTCGGGTGGCCGGGTCGTAAGTGGTGATGCTTTCGCTCAGGTACGCATGGTGCTGGTCGGCGCGGCGAATCCAGATCCAGGTGGTCAGCGACGCGGCGAAACTGCCGCCCAACGTACGCAGGAACGTCGCCAGGCCCGCGCCATCGGCGATCTGGCTCGGTGGCAGATCGGACATCAGGATGCTCAGGGTCGGCATGAAGAACAGCGCCACGCCAATGCCCATGAACAACTGCACCAGGGCGATGTGCTGGAAGTCCACTTCGTTCGTGAAGCCGGCACGCATGAAGCAGCTCAGGCCAATCGCCAGGAACGCCAGCCCGGCCAGCAATCGCAGGTCGAATTTGTGTGCGTACTTGCCGACAAACGGTGACATCAGCACCGGCAGAATGCCGATGGGCGCCACCGCAAGCCCGGCCCAGGTCGCCGTGTAGCCCATCTGCGTCTGCAACCATTGCGGCAGGATCAGGTTGATGCCGAAGAACCCGGCATACCCAAGCACCAGTACCAGGGTGCCGATGCGGAAGTTGCGGTAGGCGAACAGACGCAGATTGACCACCGGGTGCTCGTCGGTCATTTCCCAGATCACGAAGACTGCCAGGGCGATCACCGAAATGGCGGCGCCGATCAGGATGAAGTTCGATTCGAACCAGTCCAGGTCGTTGCCCTTGTCGAGTATCACCTGCAACGCGCCTACGCCGATGATCAGCGAGATCAAGCCGACGTAATCCATCGGCTGGCGGCTGGTTTCCACCGGACGAGCCTTGAGCTGCTGACGCACCACCATCACCGCGAACATCCCGATGGGCACGTTGATGAAGAAAATCCACGGCCAACTGTAGCTGTCGGTGATCCAGCCCCCGAGGATCGGCCCGGCAATCGGTGCAACCACCGTGACCATCGCCAGCAACGCCAGGGCCATGCCGCGCCTGGCCGGCGGATAGACCGCGATCAGCAGCGTCTGGGTCATCGGGTACAAGGGCCCGGCCACCAGGCCTTGCAACACCCTAAAGCCGATCAGTTCGGGCATCGAGGTGGAAACACCGCACAGGAACGACGCCAGCACAAACAGAATGGTCGCCCACAGAAACAGCTTAACCTCGCCAAAGCGCCGGCTCAGCCACCCGGTCAGCGGCAAGGCAATCGCGTTGCTCACGGCAAACGAGGTGATCACCCAGGTGCCCTGCTCCGAACTCACGCCAAGGTTGCCGGAAATGGTTGGCAACGCCACGTTGGCGATGGTGGTGTCGAGCACTTGCATGAAGGTCGCCAGCGACAGGCCAATGGTGCTGAGCAGCAGACTGGGCGGCGTGAAAGACGCGTTATTGCTCATCGCGAGTCCTATGCAAACATGAGGAGGGGCGCAGCCGCGCCTTCCTGTGGGGTCAGCGCTGCGCGGTTTTGCTCGCGGCAGCGCTGTTGTCGTGGATCAACTGGGTAATCATCGCGTCCGCCTCGGCCAACTGGCGGTCGTAGACCGTGGTGCTGAACGACGCCTTTTGTGGCGGCTGTTGCGCCAGGACCGGGCCGCTCTGGTCTCGCAGGTTGACATCGACCTGGGTCGACAGGCCCACGCGCAACGGGTGCTTGGCCAGCTCTTGCGCATTGATGTGAATCCGCACCGGCACCCGCTGGACGATCTTGATCCAGTTACCGGTGGCGTTCTGCGCCGGCAGCAGGGCAAACGCGCTACCGGTGCCAGCGCCAAGGCTGTCGATGGTGCCGCTGTACTTCACGTCACTGCCATACAGGTCGGCCTCGATGTCCACGGGCTGCCCGATGCGCATGTCACGCAGCTGGGTTTCCTTGAAGTTGGCGTCGATCCACAGCTGATCCAGCGGGATCACCGCCATCAGCGCGGTGCCCGGCTGTACGCGCTGCCCCAGTTGTACCGATCGCTTGGCTACGTAACCGGTGACCGGCGCGATCAAGGTGCTGCGCGCATTGGTGAGGTAGGCCTGACGCAGTTGTGCGGCGGCTTCCATCACATCCGGGTGCGACGACACGACGGTGTCATCGACCAGAGCACTGGTGGTTTTCAATTGCTGTTTGGCATTGGCCAGGGCGTTTTGCGCCGAGGTCAGGTCGTCGCGGGCATGGGACAGCTCTTCCTGGGAAATTGCCCCGCCCGCCGCGAGATTCTTGCGTCGGGTGTAGTTGTCCTGGGCCTTCTGCACTTCCGCCTGCTGGGCGTTGACCTGGGCCTTCATGCCGTCGACGTTGCTGTACAGGCCGCGCACCTGGCGCACGGTGCGAGCCAGCTTGGCCTGGGCGCTTTGCAGGCCGACTTGCGCGTCGTTAGGGTCGAAATTGACCAGCACCTGGCCTTCGTGGACCAGATCGCCATCATCCGCGCCGATGCTGACCACGGTGCCGGTGACCAACGGTGTGATTTCCACCACGTTGCCGTTCACATAGGCGTCGTCGGTGCTTTCGGTCCAGCGGCCATAAAATTCGTGATAACCCCAGACGCCGACACCGGCGAGGATCACCACCACGGCCAGCACCAACAGCATGACCTTGCGTTTGCGCGGGTTGCCGTTGTCTGGGGCGTCGGGGGTTTGAGTATTGGCAGTGGCCATGACAATTACCTTGAATTAGTGGGTCTGCGTGGCTGTTTGTGTGTCGGCTGCGTCGGCGGGTTTCACCGCCGCCAGGTTCTCGCCCTGAAAACCGCCGCCCAGCGCCTGCATCAATTGGATCGACAGGTCGATCTGTTCGGCATTCAGGTTGGCCAACTGACGCTGGGCCTGGAGCAATTGCTGCTCGATGCTGAGCACGTCCAGGTAGTTGCCGATGCCGGAACCGTAACGCTGGACGACGGTGTCGTAGGAATCCTGGGCAATGTCGGTGGCATGCTCCTGGGCTCCGATCTGCCGGCCGATATCGCGCAACTGATTGATGGTGTCGCTGATATCACCGAGCGCTTTCACCAGGCTTTTGTTGTACTGCGCCACCGCGAGGTCGTAATCGGCATCCCGCGAATCCAGGTCGGCCCGAAGGCGACCGCCATCGAAAATCGGCACGGAGATCGTCGGGGCGATGTTGAAGAAACGACTGGCGGAACCGAACATTGCATCACCCAACAAGGATTCGGCACCGGCGGCGGCGCTGAGGTTCAAATTGGGATAAAAGCGCGTCTTGCTCGCATCGATGTTCTTGCTCGCCGCCTCGACCCGCCAGCGCGCCGCCACCAGGTCCGGCCGACGCCCGAGCAACTCGGCCGGCAATACCGACGGCAAGGCAACCGCACCCGGCTTGAGAATCTGTGGCCGCACGATGTTGTTGGCGCGATCCGGGCCTTTGCCCAGCAACACCGCCAGCGCAATTTTTGCGCTTTGCAGGCGTTTCTCCGCATCGATCAGACTCGCCTGGGAAGAGGCTTCAAGGCTTTCGGTCTGCTGGAACTGGTATTGGCTGTCGATGCCGGCACTCAGGCGGCGCTGGCTCAGGTCGAGCATTTGCCGGGTGCGCTTGAGGTCTTCGCTCGCCAGGTCATGCACGATGTGCGCTTGGCCCAGATCGCTGTAGGCCCGGGCGACATCGGCTGCCAGGGTCAGTTGCGCGGCCTGCTGATCGACTTCGGCTGCGCGGGCCTGACCCAGCGCAGCTTCCCAGGCAGCACGCTGCCCTCCCCAAAGATCGAAGTTGTAATTGAAACTGACACCCACATTACGCACGGTCGAATAGGCGCCGCCCTGCCCCGCTGGGTCCTGATCACGGGCCAGGCGCGACCGGCTGACACCGGCGCTGGCATCGAGGGTCGGCATGCGCGCGGCGTCGGCGGCATACGCAGCAGCGCTGGCCTGATGAGCCCGGGCGTCGGCGATCTGCATGTCGGGGCTGTCCTGCAATGCCTCGCGGATCAGACCGTCGAGTTGCGGGTCGCCGAGGCTTTTCCACCAATCACTTTTCGGCCAGGCTGCGGGCGAAAGGGTCACGCCGCTGAGTGACTGACCGGCCTGCAGTTTTTTTGCATCCAGGCTTGTGCCTTCGGTCGTCAGGCCGCTGTAGCTGGCACACCCGGCCAGCACCATGGCCGCCAGCACCAGGCTCAGGCCGGTCCGCATGGTTTGGCCGTTCATTTATCACCTACCCGCAGCAACGTGATCGAGTCACCGGCTGCCACCAGGATTTTCTTCAGAATCTGTTCCAGGGTAACCAGCTCTTGCGGCGTGATCGCACCCGCCAGCTCATTCATTGCCTGGGCGCCAATCTGCGGCAGGCGGCCAGCGAGTGACTGACCGTCTTCGGTCAACACAAGCTGGACCTGACGGCGATCGGCTTCGCTGCGTTGGCGGGCGAGGAAACCTTTCTGCTCCAGGCGATCGAGCATGCGCGTCATCGAACCACTGTCGAGCGACAGGTGGCGGCACAACTCGGCCGGAGTGTCGACACCGAACTGAGCCATGATGATCAACACCTTGAACTGCGCGGCGGTGATGCCGTGGGGTTCCATGTGTGTGTCGATGATCCGGTCCTTGAGCAACGCGGCGCGTCCGAGCAAGAGACCGAGGTGGCAGTTATGAAAATTGTCCGGGGTGAAATGAGTCATCTGATCACCAATTAGCTGCCTAGGCAGTGAATGTGTGACGCGATATTACTGCTTAGGCAGCAAATGTCCAAGCATTAGTTAGCTAGCTTTTTATTTAATTGACAGAAGGTGATGCAAACCCCCTGTAGGAGCGAGCATGCTCGCGATGCTCGCCCAGACACCGCGGGTATCCAGGGCAACCCATGTCCTCCCTGGCGATCTTCGCGAGGGTTGCCGCGCCTACAGAAAGCAGCCGCTAGAAATCCCGTTTGTAGAAGATGTCCAGGGAACTGGCCACGCCACCTGCCGCTTCCAGATAGACCTTCTTGCTCAGCTTGTAGCGCAGGGCAATGGTGTTGGCCGGTTCGAACACGCCTACGCCATAACGCAGGCTGAGTTTTTCCGAGAGGTTGCCGCTGGCGACCACGCTGGTGGTATTGCCGCTGCCTTCGGTGTCGAGCTGGAAATCGTCGATACCCAGGTCGCTGGCCAACTTGCCGGTGACCCCGGAGCTGCCCATCAATCCCAGGCCCAGGGCGGCTTGCGCAAGCATGTTGTTGTCTTCGCCGGTGGTGCTCAGCGGACGCCCCAGCACGAGGTAAGACAAGGCCTGTTCCTGGCTCATCGCCGGTTCGGAGAAAATCTGCGTGGTCGGCTGTTCGGCGCTGCCGCTCACGCGAATGCCGGCGATCACGTCGTCAGTCTGGCGAATCGCTTCGATATCCAGGTAAGGCTGATCAATCGGCCCCGCAAACAACAGGCGTGCCCGACGCACGCTCAGGCGCTGGCCATAGGCGCGGTAACGCCCGTCGTTGAGCCACAGCTCGCCACGGGTGTCGAGGTTGTCGCCGATGTGCACGTGGCCTTGCACATTGGCGGTCAGGCCAAATCCCGCAAAGCTCAGCTTGTCGTCGCCGACCTGCACATCGATGTCCATCTTCATGGCAACCGGTGGTTTGCCCTCTTCAGTCTGCTGGCCGATGATCACTGCGTCGTCCGAGAGCTTGACCGTCGATGGCGGCAACTCGCGCACGGTGATTGCGCCTCGGGGCACTCGCACCTTGCCAGCGACTGCCAACTCATCGCCCTTCATGGAGATTTTCAGGTCCGGTTCGACTTCAACCTTGGCGTAGGGCTCGACCGTCACCGGCAACTGCGTGCCCTTGAGCGCCAGGTCCACCACCAGCGCCTGGCCCCAGGCGATGTCGCCCGTCAAGGTGCCCTGCCCGCTCTTGCCGCTCTTCCATCCGCCATTCACTTGCAGGGCTTCACCGGCAATAACGGCTTGCACCCGCAAGTCTTGCAGTTCCATCGGCAATTCGGGACCGGAGACCTCACCGTCACTGAGCAGCAGATTGCCGTTGACCAGCGGCGCCATCAGCGTGCCGGCGATGTTGCCGCTGCCATTGAGTCGCCCGCTGAGTTTCTCGACCATCGGCACGAAAGGCCGCGCCACCGACAAGTCGAGACCATTGAGACGGAAGGAGCCGTTGAGCGGTTTGTTCTTCGCCAGCGGATTGATCTGGGCCTGGACGTTCAACTCGCCAAGCTTGGCGCCGACGAACACCAACTCGCTGTCGATGCGCTTGGGCGTGAGTTTGCTGGTGAGCTTCAGGGTCTGATAGGGGAAGTCCAGCCACTGGTCCTTTTCCTTGATGCGCAGGGTGCCGCCTCCGGCATCGAGGCTGATCACGCCGTTCGGGCCGCTGGCCGGCAGGTCCAGTTGCACATCGGCGTTGAGTACCCCCTTCCAGGCAAAATCCTTGGGCAACCACTGCGCCAGGCTGTCGATAGGGAATTGCTTGAGGTGGTAACGCAGCTTGGGTTCTGGCATCAGGCGCTGGTCTTCGCCGCAAAGGCTGGCCGCACCGGACATCCAGCAATGGGCGCCGAAGTTGATTTTTCCGTCAGCCAGGCGTTCGAGCCTGGCCGGCCCTTGCAGCCGCCAGTCCTGGCCGCCTGTCTGGATATCACCGCTGGCCAGCCGTCCGCGCCAGTTGCCCTTGTCCAGCGCGCCGTCGAAGCCCAGCGCCAGTTTCAATTGCGGGCCTTGCAGGTCGAGGGTTAATTGCTGCTTCTTGATATCGCCCTGGCCGCTGGCTGTCAGCGTGCCCAGCGCGGTGTCACCGACCTGGATGCCGCTACCCTTGAGGTCGATTTTCGCGCGCTGCGCATTGTCGAGGGTGGCGTCCAGGTTCAGGCTTTGCAGGCGATTGTCCTGGAACGCCAGTTGCGTACCTTGCAGCCCGAGTTTGCCCTGTGGCGCGTTGAGGGTGCCGGCGACATCCACTCGACCGTTGATTTGCCCGCGCAGCTGTGGCCAGAGTTGGGCCAGACGGGGCAATTTGAGATCGATCTGGCCAGCCAGTTGCTGGTGCAGGCTACCCTTGCCAGTGATGCTGTTGTCGCCGAGGCGGATTTGCAGTGCGCTGAGGTTCCATTGCTCGCCGCCGCCATCGGCCTTGGCCTGGATGATCGCCGGTTGGCCGCGCAGTTTTCCCTTGAGGTCGAGGTCGGCGTTGAGGCTGAGCTTATCGTTTTTCAGTTCGCCTTTGCTGCGCAAGGGTCCGGCCAGGACACCTGGCAACTCGGCGACCCAATACGCGGGGTTGATGGCCGACAAGTCGAGCGCGGTGTCCCAGGCGATGCCATCGGCAAATTGCAGGTTCAGGTGGCCGTCGGCCTTACCCTGACCCGCCTGGAGCTGGATCTGTTGCAGATGGATTTGGCTCAGGTCGCCGGCGAATGGGCTGCTCACGTTGAACGCCCCCGCCGGGCCATCCAGCGCCGCCTTGAAGTTGCCCAGGTACTGGCCGTCGGTGTAGGAGACTTCGCCGTTGAATTGTCGCAGCGCCACCTCCGGTTCGTCGATCAACGGATAGAGGCGGTGCCAGGGAAAATCCTGCCAGTCGATGTTTGCCGTGGCGTCGAGGCCTTTGCTCCAATCGACGACGCCCGTGAGCTTGAGGCTTTGCTTGTCGTTGGCCGTCAGGTCCAGCCCGGCGATTTGCGCACCGTTCGCGTCAACCTTGCCTTGCAGCGATAGCGCGACGGGCCCCTGCTCGGCGGGCAGCGTGGCGTTGCCGCGCAACTGATAGCCGTTTTTCAGGTCGCCCTCGCCGGTCAGTACCAACTGATTGAGTTGCAGGGTATCCGGCAGGTCGGCGGCGGGCTTAAAGCCGTCGGCGGTAATGCGCACGCTGGCCGGCAGGTTTTCCACCAGCGGCTGCAATTCGCCGCTCAACTGCCCATCGAGGTAACCGCTGCTGTCGGCATTGAGCTTGAGGGTTTTCAGCAGGTCGCCGTTGACGCTCAGGTCCAGCGTCCAGGGGGCCGGGGTCGACAGGCGCAATTGACCTGAGGCCCGGAGCGGCCAGTCACCGGTGGGTTGCAGCAGGCCGGACAGGTTCAGGCTGATGTCGTCCCGTTGCAACTGCACGGCATCGATCTGAATCCCCTGCGCGGTCCAGTGCGCCGCCAGTTGCAGGCCCTTGAGTTCTTCACTGCCGTTAAACAGCAGGCGGCCGACTTGCACCTCGCCCAGTTCCAGGGCCAGCGGCAGTTTCAGGTCCGGCAGGCTGATCGGCCCATTACCGCTGTCTTCCTCGCCAGGAGGAAATTGCAGGCGGACCTGATCGGCCTTCAACTGTTCGATGCACAGCGTCATGCGTGTGAGGCACGAGGGTGACCACGCGAAAATCACCTGGTCCAGCTCAACCCGGCTGGTGTCCTGCTGCCACACCAGGTGATCGGCGCTCCACTGCCCGCCCAAACGGCCCTGGAAATTCTCCACTGACAAACCCGGCACTAACCCAAGCACCCAGCGGCTGCCCGGCGCCGTGCCCAGCACCGTGGTGAACGCCAGCAGGACCAGCATCAACAGCGCCAGAATCGCCAGCAACGTTATTTTCAAACCACGCTTCACAGCTCGGGCCCCATGGAAAAGTGCAATCGAATGCCACCGTCATCATCCATCGCATGAGCCAGGTCGAGGCGAATCGGCCCCACGGGGGAAACCCAGCGAACACCGATGCCGACCCCGGTCTTGAGGTTGGGCAGTTCAAATTTATTAAAGGAGTTGCCCTGATCGATGAAGGTCGCGACCCGCCATTTTTCGGCAATGGAATACTGATACTCGACGCTGGCCGCCACCATATAACGGCCACCGATGCGATCGCCTTCGGAGTTTTCCGGGGACAGGCTTTGATAGTCGTAACCACGCACGCTCTGATCGCCACCGGCGAAGAAGCGCAGCGACGGCGGTATCGACTTGTAGCCGTTGGTGGCACTGCCGCCGACCTGCATGCGGCCAAGGAAACGGTGCTTGTCGAAGACCGTGGTCAGCCCCTTGACCAGGGCAGTGCCATACAGCAGGTTGTTGTCGGACCCCAGCCCTTCTTTGGCGACCTTGGTGTCGAACGCCAGGCGATAGCCGTTGTGCGGATCGATGCGGTTGTCGCTTTTCAGATACGAGTAGCTGACACCGGGCATCAACAAGGTACTGAGGCCGGAATCGTCCCCCAGGCGATATTCTTCGCGTTGCCACTTCAGTGACACCACCCGTTGCCAGCCGCTGGGCAATTTGCTGTGCCACTCCGGGCCTGCCGTCAGCAATTTGCTGAGGCTGTCATTGTCGGCAATTTCCTCATTCTGATAACCACCGGCGAAGCGCAGTTTGTCGGTCAGCGGCGGATCCAGTGGAATGTCGTAGAACACCCCGACGTTCTGCCGGGGCGCGGAAACTTCGGTTTCCCAGCCATAGCTGTGGCCCTGGGGATTGACCCAGTGCCGGGTCCAGTTGGCCTTGACCCGGGGGCCGACGTCGGTCGAGTAGCCGAGACCGAGCCCCATCGTGCGCGGCTTGCGGGTCTCGAGTTTGACGTCGACCGGTATCACGTCTTCCTTGGAGGCAGTCGGCGCAGCGTCGACCCGAACGCCTTCAAAATAGCCACTCGATTGCAGATTGCGGTTCAGTTCGGCGATCAGCTCGGAGTCGTAGGGCGCGCCCGCCTTGAACGGCACCATGCGTTGCAACAGGTCTTCGTCGAACGGCGTGTCGCCTTCGAAACTGACTTTGCCCAAGGCATATCGCGGGCCGCTGTCGTATACGAGTTCGATATCGGCGACGCCCGCACGCGGGTCGATGGCGAGTGTTTGCCGGGTAAAACGGCCACTGAAAAAGCCGTAACGCGACGCCTGATTCTGGATCAACCGCTTGGCGTCTTCGTAATGCCCATGGTTGAGGACCGCGCCGGTTTTCAGCGCCGCGCTCTTGGGGACTTTAAAGGACTTGAGTGAGGCTGCCGGGCCATCGATACGGACCGTGACGGTGCGTAAATGAATCGGCTCGCCGGGTTCGATATTGAGGATCAGGCGCGGGTTCTTGCCACCCTTAACGTCGCTCTCGATCTGCAGCTGGTAATAACCCAGTGCCTGGGCGGCCTTGCGCGCCTGCTCTTCGGCGCCCCGACTGAAGCGCAGCAACGCCTCCTCGTCACGATCGCCGAGGCTGCCGATATAGCCCTCTATATTGGCTTTCAGCTCGTCGTTGGACGGTTTGATCCGCACATCCAATTCACTTTGCGCCAGTGCCGCGCAACTGGTGAACAGCATCAGCACGGCGCTGGTGATTCTTCCTGGAAACTTCATAGGCGCGGATGCTAACACGAGCTTGGGAGCGTGATAGAACCTCGCTTGGCGCGAAAGTTCTACCGTTTATGCCGAGGCGGTTTGCAACACCTGCGGATTGGCGTGGAAAAACACATGTTCGCGGATGGGGCCTACCGCCACTTCGCCAATTTCCTCGTACCCCTGACGCTTGTAGAACTCCAGGTAGCGAGGGTTGCCGGTATCGAGTACCACCCCCTGGGAATGTTCATCCACCGCACACCAGTTGTGCACCGCCTGCAGCAACTGCTCCCCGAAATGCTTGCCCTGGAACTGCGGATGAATACCCAGCAAAGGCAGCAGGTGCACCGAGTCGGTTGGTACGCAGGCCATCACCGCGTCGTGGTATTCGAGGTAACGGCGTGTGCAGCGGAACCCGGTACTGAGCACCATGCGCAGGCGCCAGGCCCAGCTTTCGGTAATGCCTAGCCTACGTTGCGGAGGCGCGATCAGGGCGATGCCGATCAAGCGGTCGTTGACCAGCAGGCCTATCGCCGGCAGATCCTGGAGAAAATGCTGTTTGACCAGTTCGCGCACGGTGGCGCGCACGCGTCGCTCGTAACCCGGGCGTTCGGCTTCGAACAGGTAGCCGAAGGTCGGCTCGTGTCGGTAGGCCTGGTACAGCAGCGAGCGGGCTTCGCGCGAATAGCCGCTGTCGAGCATGTGGATATCGGCGGTTGAGGTTTCAGGCATGCGGTAGATCTCCCCGGCACAGTTTGGGTGGCTGTGTTCTATTTGTACGAGCGTTTGGGTGGTGATGCAGTTCCGTGTTAATCCGTAATCTGCATCGCTGCTTATGCCGCCATCGCGAGCAAGTCGAAACGTCGCACCGCCGCTCCCACAAAGGTATAGACCAACTTGTAGGAGCGGGCTTGCCCGCGATGAGGCCCGTGCTGCTGGCCAAGTCTGACAGAACACACCGAATCCCCTCACCCCGCACTGGCTCCAATCCCACAGGTCAGCTAGCATCGCCCTTTTGCCAGGACTGCCGACCATGAAGATCGTCTCCTTCAACATCAACGGGCTCCGCGCCCGCCCCCATCAGCTGGCGGCGCTGATCGAGAAACATCAACCCGATGTGATCGGCCTGCAGGAAACCAAGGTCCATGACGACCAGTTCCCGCTGGAGGAAGTCCAGGCGTTGGGCTATCACGTGCACTTCCACGGGCAAAAAGGTCACTACGGCGTTGCCTTGCTGTCGCGCCAGGCCCCCCTGGCCCTGCACAAGGGGTTTGCCACCGATGAAGAAGACGCCCAACGCCGCTTCATCTGGGGCACCTTTGCCGACGCCAATGGCGTGCCGGTGACCATCATGAACGGTTACTTCCCCCAGGGAGAAAGCCGCGACCACCCGACCAAGTTCCCGGCCAAGCAACGTTTCTACAACGATCTGCAGCAGTTGCTGGAAAGCCAGTTCAGCAACGACCAGCCGTTGGTGGTGATGGGCGACGTGAACATTTCGCCGGAAGACTGCGACATCGGCATCGGCCCGGACAACATGAAGCGCTGGCTGAAAACCGGTAAATGCAGCTTCCTGCCGGAAGAACGCGAGTGGATGGCACGCCTGAAAAACTGGGGCCTGACCGACAGCTTCCGCCACCTGAACCCGGACGTGGCCGATCGCTTCAGTTGGTTCGACTACCGCAGCCGCGGTTTCGAGGACGAGCCCAAGCGTGGCCTGCGCATCGACCTGATCATGGCCTCCCACGGTTTGTTGCCGCGGGTGAAGGATGCCGGCGTGGATTACGAACTGCGCGGCATGGAAAAGCCCTCCGATCATGCGCCGATCTGGCTGGAGTTGGCCTGAACCCGACAGCATCCCCTGTAGGAGCGAGTTCACTCGCGATGGTCGTCAACGATAACGCAGGCTACGTGATTCCCAGCGGTGGCCTGCAGTCCATCGCGAGTCAACTCGCTCCTACAGAAAGCGGTGCCGTGTAGACCCATCTGTCATCTGCGCGAAACATTACTGACTTAATCTCCCGGCTCTTTCCTTTTCTTCAAGGTGCCGGCATGTCGCTGCGCGTTTTTTGCCTGTGGATGCTCTGCGCCATGACCGCGCAGGCGGCGGACTTGCCGATACCCCAACAAGGCCCAGTGCTGCGTATCCAGGGTTCCAACACCATCGGCGCGGCGCTGGGCCCGGCGTTGGTCGAGGGCCTTATGCACGAGCAGGGTCTGCTCAAGGTGCACAGCGAAACACCGGACACCGCCAATGAATTACGGGTGGTGGGTGAAACCGTCCAAGGGCAGCGGGTCGTGGTGGACATCGCCGCGCACGGTTCCAGCACCGGCTTCAGCGCACTGAAAAACGCCACCGCCGACCTTGCCGCTTCATCTCGCCCGATCAAGGACAGCGAAGTGCTGGCCCTCGCCTCCCGCGGGGACCTGAAGAGCCCGGAGCCGAGCAGGTGATTGCCATCGATGGCCTGGCGATGATCCTTCATCCGCAAAACTCGCTGACTCAACTCAACACCGAGCAACTGGCCCGGATCTTCAGCGGTGAAGCGAAAACCTGGGAGGAGCTCGGCGGCCACGGGGGGCCTATTCATCTGTATGCGCGCGATGATCAGTCGGGCACCTATGACACCTTCAAGGAATTGGTTCTGAGCGGGCGTGGCAAAACCCTGGGCAACGCGGCCAAACGTTTCGAGTCCAGCGAGCAATTGTCCGACGCGGTCAGCGCCGATCCACAGGGCATCGGTTTCATCGGCCTGCCTTACGTGCGCCAGGCCAAAGCCGTGGCGATTGTCGACGGCGCGTCCCAGGCGATGCTGCCGCTCGACAACCTGATTGCCACCGAAGATTATCCGCTGTCCCGTCGGCTGTTTCTGTACCTGCCACCCAACGGCAAGAATCCTTGGGCCGAAGCCTTGGTGTCCTTCGCCCAAAGCGCCAAAGGCCAGGCCATCGTCGCCGCCAACGGTTTCATTGCCCAAACGGTGCAAGCCATGGCCGTGGCGCCGAATGCGCTGATGTCCGAGGGTTATCAGGCAATCAGCCGCCACGCCCAGCGCTTGAGCGTGAATTTTCGCTTTGAGGAAGGCAGTGCAAGCCTGGACAACAAGGCCCGCCAGGACCTGAGCCGGGTACTGGACTACCTGCGTCAGAATGCCAAAACCGATCGGTTGGTCACGCTGGTGGGGTTTGGCGATGCCAAGAGCGATCCGGCCCGCGCCGACCTGCTGTCAAAACTGCGGGCCATGGCGGTGCGTCGGGAACTGGTGAAAAACGGCGTGGTGTTTCGCGAGATACGCGGCTTCGGCGCCGAGATGCCGGTGGCGGCGAACAGCGCCGATGAGGGAAGGATCAAGAATCGGCGGGTTGAGGTCTGGGTTTACTGACCTGTCCGAATGTAGGCGAAATTAATTGTGGGAGCGGGCTTGCCCGCTCCCACAGGGTTCGCACATCGACTCAGATTCACATCAGCCCAAGAGTTTCTGCAATTGCGCCGTGGTATCGGTCGCCCCCATGGTTTTCGCCGCGTCCAGTGCCGACACGCCATTGGCGTCCTTGGCCTTCGGGTCGGCACCCTTGCTGATGAGGTAATCGACGATTTCCACACGGTTGAACATCGCTGCCATCATCAACGCCGTACGACCGTCGAACGAGGAACCTTCTACCTGTGCACCACCGTCTACCAGCGCCTTGACCACCGCCAGGTCACCCTTGAAGGCGGCGCCGGCAATCGGGCTCTGGCCGTTGTCGTTGCGGATTTCCGGATCGGCCTTGTGTTCGAGCAGCACTTTCACCGTTTCTACATGGCCATGGTACGCGGCCAACATCAGCAAGGTGTCACCCTTGTGGTTGCGCAGGTTGGCCGGCAGGCCCTTGCTCAACAGCGCAGCCATCATTGCGGCATCACCCTCACGCGCCTTGTTGAAGACCTGCTCGGCAAATTCGGCAGCTTCTTCGGGTGTCATCTGGCGGCCTTGATCGGACATTGGGAACTCCACTCACAGTTAATCGCAAAGCCGACAGTTTCCCGAGCGGCCTGGGCCCTGTCACTTGTTTTTTCTCAAGCCGCGCCATAGCGACATTCAATAGCGATACTGGCCAGCGTCGATCTGCGCCAGTAACTCTGGCGTCACCTGCACATAAGTGTCTGTGCCCGGCAGCCATGCGTAGATCGGGTCATCACCGCTGCGCCCTGGATCGAAGGCTTCATCCTTGAGCCGAGTCTTCTGATATTTGAAGGTGCCGGTGGTTTCCATTTTCACTTTCACCCGCAGGAACAACGGCACCGCATACGCTGGCATGCGCTCGCGGGTGAAGGCCAGCAGCTCGCTGAAATCCAGGGTCGCCAGCGATTCGGCGGGAGTGATCGCGGCCATCCCGGCGCGCCCGTTGGTGTTGCGCACTTCCACACCGTAGGCCACCGCTTCGCAAATGTTCGGGTGCTGCAACAGGATGTTCTCGACCTCGGTCGTCGACACGTTCTCACCCTTCCAGCGATAGGTGTCACCCAGCCGATCGACGAATTGGGCGTGGCCAAAACCGATGTTGCGCAACAGGTCACCGGTGTTGAAATAGCGGTCGCCCTGCTCAAACACATCGTGGAGCACGACTTTCTCGGTCTTCTGCGGGTCGGTGTAGCCGTCCAGCGGCGCCTTGTCATCAATCCTCGCCAGGAGCAGCCCGCGCTCGCCCTTGGCCACTTTGCGCATGAACCCCTTGGCGTCACGCAACGGCGCGCCGGTGTCGTGGTCGTAGGCGGCCAGCTCCCAGGCCATCAGGGAAAACCCCACGGTGTTGTCGAAATTGAGCACGTTGGTGAAACCGATGTTGCCATCGCTGGCGGCGTACAGCTCGCAGATGTGCTTGATCGCAAAGCGCGTCTTGAACGCTTCCCACGCGCCGGGGCGCAGGCCGTTGCCGATCATCTTCGTTACGTGATGTCGCCCGTCATCGGCACTCGGTGGCTGGTCGACGAGGTAGCGGCATAATTCGCCCACGTAGCCAATCGTTGTCGCGCGGTAGGCACGGACATCGCTCCAGAACTGGCTGGCGCTGAACTTGCGGCGGATGGCGAAGCCCGATGCGCCTCTGACGGCTGAGCCCCAGCACACGCACAACCCGGTGGCGTGATACAGCGGCAAGGTGCAATAAACGATGTCATCGGGACGCATGTCCAGTGCGATCAGGCCGAAACTCGCGGAACTGCGCATCCAGCGGCCATGCTTGAACACGCCAGCCTTGGGCAGCCCTGTCGTGCCCGAGGTATAGAGATAGAAACAGGGATCGTCGAAAAAAATCTTCTGGCTGCTGGCGGGGTTGTCATCAGGCTCCTCAAGCGTGGCCGTCATCAGGTTGATGTAGCCCTCAGGCGCGATGCCCGGTTGGCTCCAGGTGTCCTGATCGGCGACAAACCAGGTGCGTTGTGCAGCAATGGTCACCCGCTCGCGAACCGCTTCAAACGCTGGCACCAACTCTTCGCCGACAATGATTGCCACGGGCGCCACCAGATTGAGGCTGTGAACCAGGGCGTCACGGGTTTGCGAGGTGTTGAGCAAGGCACTGATCGCACCGACCTTGGCCACCGCCAGAATGGTCACCAGCAATTCAGGCCGGTTCTCGATGAACACCGCCACCCCATCGCCCTTGCCGATGCCCTGGGCGATCAGGTGATGAGCGATGCGATTGGCCCACTGGTTGACCTGCCGATAGCTGAGCACGAGCTCCCCTTGCAGCAAGGCCGGACCATCGGGGTTGCGCAGGGTGGCCTGCTCGAACGTCCAGGCCAGCCCACACGCCTGGCTCGGGTCCGTGACGTTCGCCGCTTTCATGCCCTTCACCACCCGGGGGATGGCTTTGGCGATCGAAGGCAATTTGCGGAGCATCATGCCCCAGGTGATCGTGTCGCTCGTCGTGCGGCGCATGCAGGCTCCCGTTCGATCTTTTTATTGTCGGGCAACGGTGATTGAGCCTGAAAATACGTCAGCGGTTCTTGAGCTGTACACGCTGTTTTTGCAATGTTTTGTATCCGCCAACCGCACCGCCGTTTACGCGAACATCGACAATGGATTTGGTTCCGTAAAAAAGACGCGCATCACGCAAAATGCAGGATGCACGATGGCTGTTCATGCAGATTGCACGAAGTCAAAAAATCGGTAGAAATTTAAATCATTGATTTATAAAGGAATTATAAAAACACGGTGCTGGCACAATCACTGCAACTCCTTGGACATGCTTGCCATTCAAAGCCAACGGAGCTGATAGACATGAGCCTGATCCAAGAAAAATTTTCGTCCCTGTTCTCCAACTTTGAAGTCACCACCCAGCCTCGCCCGGACGGCGGCATCCTGCTCACCCTGCGCAGCAGCGAGGGTCGCGTGTTCAAGCGTTCGATCTCGTACCAGCAGTTGCATGCCGGTGACCAACTGTCCTGGGTAATCAGCGCCATCCGCCGTGACCTGGCCGAACAGGCCAGCGAACTGCCACAGATTTCCATGCTGCAAAGCCAGCAGCGGTTTGCGTTGCCTACGTATCATTCGGCCTGATCGCAACGGCGCATAAACCTGTAGGAGCGAGCATGCTCGCGATGGACGACCAGACGACGCGGGCATTCAGACAGCCAGGCGTTTTCGTGGGAGTCCATCGCGAGCATGCTCGCTCCTACAGGGGGTCGGGGCCGAGGGTTAAAACGCCTCAGGCTCGATATGCGCGAAACTTTCCACCGTCACATGCCCCGTCAGCTCACCGCCCTCCCGCGCCAGGCCGCAGGTTTTCATCCCCGCCTCTTGCGCCGCGTCCAGCTCCTGCACGATGTCCGAAAGAAACAGAATTTCATCTGCGGGCAGGCCAATCGCGTTAGCGATGCGCTGATAAGACTGGGCTTCGCGCTTGGGCCCCGATGTGGTGTCGAAATAGCCGTTGAACAGCGCGGACAGGTCTCCCGCCTCTGAACAACCGAAGATCAGCTTCTGCGCCTGGATCGACCCCGATGAATACACGTACAACTGCAAGTGCTGGCGGTGCCAATCCTGCAACGCCTGAACGGCGTCCGGGTACACGTGTCCTTTCAATTGCCCGGCCTGGTAACCCTGCTCCCAGACCATGCCCTGCAACGCCTTGAGTGGCGTGGCCTTGCGATCTTCGGCAATCCAGCCCAGCAGGATGTCGATGACACGCTCGACATCAGCGTCCGGCTCGGCGCTGTCGCGGCGCACGGCATCCAGTTGTTCGGCGACATCGGCACGTGTAGCGTGCTGGCGGACGAAATCCGGCAGATGACGGGTGGCGTAGGGAAACAGCACGTCGAAGACAAAACTCACCGCGCTGGTGGTGCCTTCGATGTCGGTAAGAATCGCCTTGATCGTCATGGGCTCAGTCCTCAAGGCGCGGGAAGCGACTGGCGATGTCATCGCCAGTAAAATTGGCCACCCAGCCTTCAGGGTTATTGAACAGACGGATCGCAACGAAGTGCGGGTGCTCGCCCATGTCGAACCAATGCGGCGTGCCGGCCGGCACCGAAATCAGGTCGTTCTTCTCACACAGCACGGCGTACACGTATTCGCCCAAGTGCAGGGTGAACAGGCCACGCCCGGCAACGAAAAATCGCACTTCATCTTCGCCATGACGGTGTTCGTCGAGGAACTTGGCACGCAGCTCGGCTTTTTGCGGGTGATCGCTGTTGAGGCTGATCACGTCGACGGTGATATAACCGCGCTCGGTCATCAGCTTGTCGATTTGTTCCTTATAGGCGGCGATCACTTCTTCCTGGCTCGCGCCCGGCTGGATCTTCGCCGCCGCTTGCCAGCGGTCGAAACGCACGCCCTGCTCGGCAAGGGTCGCGGCGATGTCTTCGAAATGGGTCAGCACCTTGTTCGGAATGTCAGGGCTTGAGACGTGGTAAACGGACAGGCTGCTCATCAGGCAACTCCTTAACGGTTCAGGCTTGGCGGTTTAAAACCGCTCGGGTTTTCAACTCGCACTCGAACAAAAATTCAAAGGCCTCGATCTGCCGCAGGGCATCGCTCATGCGCGCGCCCCAGGTGTAGAGACCGTGACCCCGGATGAGGTAACCGACACAATCAGGGTGGGCTTCAAGCCAAGGCTGCACCTTGGCGGCCAAGCGTGCAATGTCCTGATCGTTGTCGAAAATCGGCACGCGCACTCGGGATTCGTGGGTTGAGACGCCGCTGAAGGCCTTTTGCAGCTCGTAGTCTTCGAACTCGATGAAGTCCTCGGGCGTGAGACGCGACAGCACCGTGGCGTTCACCGAATGGGTGTGCAGCACCGCGCCGATTTCCGTGCGCCAACTATAGAGCTGGGTATGCAGCAAGGTTTCGGCGGACGGTTTCTTGCCCGCTTCCAGACTGTTGCCGGCCAGATCGGTGGCCAGTACATCGTCCGGCCCCAACTGGCCCTTGTGCTTGCCGGAGACGGTCAACAGTGCTTGAGTGGGCGACAGACGCGTCGAATAATTGCTGCTGGTGGCTGGCGACCAGCCACGGCCATACAGGAAACGCCCAGCGTCAATGATTTCCTGGGCGAGGTGTTCACGGGTAAGGCTCATGGCCTGTCCTCTTGCATACGTGTGGCAATGATAACGGCCGCAGCAAAGGCTGCGAGACTGGCAATACTAAAGGTCCATGCAGCGCCGAGGGCATTCCAGCTGTAGCCGGAATACAACGCACCCAATGCGCCGCCAGTGCCGGCCAGGGCGGCATACAACGCCTGCCCCTGCCCCTGCTGGCGCGCGCCGAAACTACGTTGCACAAAGTGGATGGCAGCCGCATGAAAGCTGCCGAAGGTCGCCGCGTGCAGCACCTGGGCAAACAGCAGCACTGTGACAAATTCGGCGAACGAGCCCAGCAACAGCCAGCGCAACGCCGCCAGCAGGAAACTGGCCAGTAGCACCCGGCGCACGGAAAACCGCGCAAGGATCTTGCTCATGGCCAAAAACATCAGCACTTCAGCGACCACACCGAGCGCCCAGAGCATACCGATCAAGCCCCGACTGTAACCGAGGTGCTCCAGGTGCAGGGTCAGGAAGGTGTAATACGGGCCGTGACTCATCTGCATCAGCGCCACGCACGCGTAGAAAGCCAATACGCCGGGGCTGAGCAATTGCTTGAGAAAACCGTCGCCAGGCAGGCGCTCGCCCTGGACCGGCTGGGCGTTCGGCACCCACAAGCTGCTCAACACGATGCCGGCCATGATCAGCACCAGCGCCGCCGGGTAGATGTCCAGGCTCAACCATTCGAACAGTCGGCCCAATGCCACCACGGTGATAATGAAGCCGATGGAGCCCCACAGGCGAATCTGACTGTAGCGCTGGGTCTGGCCTCTCAAATGCGCCAGGGTGATGACTTCGAACTGCGGCAGCACCGCGTGCCAGAAGAACGCGTGCAAGGCCATGACCATCGCCAGCCAGGCGTAGCTCTTGCTGACGAAGATCAGCGAGAACGTCAGCAAGGTGCAGATCGCACCGAAACGGACGATGGCCAGTCGCCGCCCGGTGTAGTCACCCAGCCAGCCCCAGATATTCGGCGCGACGCAACGCATCAGCATCGGGATCGCGACCAGCTCGCCGATGCGCGCAGCGCTGAATCCCAGGTGATCGAAGTACAACGCCAGAAACGGCGCCGTCGAACCGAGCAACGCGAAATAGAACAGGTAGAAACTGGAGAGCCGCCAGTACGGGAGCGCCGCGGCCATCAGACCGCGGCGACTTTCAGAACATGGATCAAAGCTGACCCAGCACCGGCGTGCTCACGCGCACGTCGGCGTTCTGCCCACGGTGGCGCAGCAGATGGTCCATCAGCACGATGGCCATCATCGCTTCGGCAATGGGTGTTGCGCGGATACCGACACACGGATCGTGGCGACCCTTGGTAATCACGTCCACCGGGTTGCCGTGGATGTCGATTGAACGGCCCGGCGTGGTGATGCTCGACGTCGGTTTCAACGCAATGTGCGCCACGATCGGCTGACCGGAGGAGATGCCACCAAGGATCCCGCCCGCGTTGTTGCTGAGGAAACCTTCAGGCGTCAGCTCATCGCGATGCTCGGTGCCGCGCTGGGCGACACTGGCGAAACCGGCGCCGATTTCCACACCCTTCACCGCGTTGATGCTCATCAGCGCGTGGGCCAGTTCCGCGTCGAGGCGATCGAAAATTGGCTCGCCCAGGCCCGGCATCACGCCTTGCGCGACAACGGTAATCCTGGCGCCCACCGAATCCTGGTCGCGACGCAACTGGTCCATGTAAGCCTCCAGCTCCGGCACCTTGTCCGGGTCGGGGCTGAAAAACGCGTTCTGCTCGACGCAGTCCCAGGTCTTGAAAGGGATTTCAATGGGGCCGAGCTGGCTCATGTAGCCGCGAATGACGATGCCCTGGGACGCGAGGAATTTTTTCGCGATCGCACCGGCGGCCACGCGCATCGCGGTTTCGCGCGCCGAGCTGCGACCGCCACCACGGTAATCGCGCTCGCCGTATTTGTGGTGGTAGGTGTAGTCGGCATGGGCCGGGCGGAACAAATCCTTGATCGCCGAGTAGTCCTTGGACTTCTGGTCGGTGTTGCGAATCAACAGGCCAATGGCACAACCGGTGGTGCGGCCTTCGAATACGCCGGACAGGATCTCGACTTCGTCGGCTTCCTGGCGCTGGGTGGTGTGTCGGCTGGTGCCGGGTTTACGCCGATCCAGATCGCGCTGAAGATCTTCCAGGGAAATCTCAAGCCCCGGCGGGCAGCCGTCGACAATGGCGACCAACGCCGGACCATGGCTCTCGCCTGCGGTGGTGACAGTGAACAGCTTGCCGTAGGTATTGCCGGACATCAGGACGCTCCGTGAAATCGAACCCAAATACGTAATGCGCGCCAGTATACGCAGGCTACCCAACTAGTTCATCCTCGAACCTTATGCAGGCCCGCAAGTCCAACCGGGATCCTTGTGAATGATGGCGTCATGATGCTGCGAGTTTTAGTCTTGAGTCTTACTTTGTTTAGCGGTTTTGTGCAGGCCGCTGTCCTGCAACGACCGATCACGCTGGATACCGGCACCGGAGAACTGTTCGGCTCCCTGTTGCTGCCAAAATCCGACAAACCGGTGCCGGTGGTCCTGATCATCTCGGGGTCAGGTCCTACGGACCGCGACGGCAATAACCCCGATGGCGGGCGCAACGACAGCCTCAAGCGCCTGGCCTGGGTGCTGGCCAAACACAATATCGCGAGCGTGCGATACGACAAGCGCGGCGTCGCGGCGAGCCTCGCGGCAACCCCGGATGAGCGCAATCTGTCGGTGGAAGCCTATGTGGCCGACGCCCAGGCCTGGGGGCGCAAGCTCAAGAGCGACCCGCGTTTCGGTCCGTTGATTCTACTGGGTCACAGTGAAGGCGCCTTGATCGCCAGCCTGGCCGCGCCAAGCGTCGACGCCGCCGCCGTCATTTCCATGTCCGGCACCGCACGCCCCGTCGACCAGGTATTGCGCCAGCAACTGGCGCGCAACCTGCCGCCGGCCTTGATGCAGCGTAGCAATGAATTGATCGACAGCCTCAAGGCCGGGAAAACCGACGACAACGTGCCCGACCCTCTCCAGGTGATTTTCCGCCCGAGCGTGCAGCCCTACCTGATTTCGCTGTTCCGCCAGGATCCGTCGGCAGCGTTTGCCGCGCTGAAGATGCCGGCACTGATCATCCAGGGCAGCCACGACATCCAGGTCGGTGTCGACGATGCAAGGCAACTGAAGGCGGCCAAACCGGACGCCGAACTGGCACTGATCGAGGGCATGAACCACGTCATGCGCATTGTGCCCAACGACGTGAAACGGCAACTGGCCTCCTACAAGGATCCGCAATTGCCGCTGGCCGCCGAACTTGGCGCGCGAATCCTCGGATTTATTGACGGACTTCGCACCCGTTAAGCGCATTTTACCCTCCAGTCCTCGGGAAATCGGCCGATAAGCCTTTGTCGCCAGCGCACGTGCGGGCGACAAGCTGAGCTTGGACAGGATCTCGCCGTTATGACCGATACCCAGACTTCACCTGACACCACCGCTGAAAAAGAAGCGCCGCCAGCGGTCGAGCTGCCCTGGGCGGACGTCCACGTCGAGCACCACAAGATGCTCCGCCTGGCGCCCTTGCAGACTGACCGCAACACCGGCGGGCGGCCGCTGCGTTTTGTCGAGTTCGGCTACGCCGAGCGCAACGACAAGAAACACAGCCTCCTGCGCATGACCATCTCCCTGCCCGCCCAGCGCGTGCGCAAGGAACAGAATCACCTCGACGTGTGGGTCGATCACGCCGAGAAACGTGTGCGTTTTGAACCGGAAAACTTGCAGATCGAGCCAATGAACCGTGGCATCGGCCGCTATCTGGCAGCCCAGGGCATCAGTTGGGCAAAAAAACGCTGGCCGACTTACACCTTCGACGGCACCGACCTGAACAACAAGGATGCGCTGAACGAAGACACGCGCCTGCGCCGCGACCACTTTTTGCGCGTTCATGGTTTTGACGTGGCCTACGCCGACGCCCAGCATTTGAAAGGCAGCGTCAAGGCCGTGCAGGTCGGCGACCTGCTGACCGACTGGAACACGGAAAAGCTGCAGCAGGTGGAAATTCTGGAAGCGGCGCAGATGCTTCAGCAGGCCGAACAGAATCTGGCCGAGCAGGAAGTCAAGCTTAAGAAACACGAGGAAAAGGTCAGCAAGTACAAACGCGAAGACGCTGGCCTGCGTTTCACCATCACCTGCCTGGTGGCGTTTGCAGTGTTTCAGGCCGGTCTGTTGATCTGGATTGCGACGCACCGCTGAGGCTCTGTAGGAGCGGGCTTGCCCGCGATGGGGCTTGACGGTGTACATATCCATTTCTGCGGTAACGGCCGCTTATGGGTCCGCCCTTACGGCGGGTCACTTTGGAAAAGCGCCAAAGTAACCAAAACGCTCGGTCCCTGACGTCCGGTGCCTCGCCTAGGCTCGACATACCCTCGCTCCGGCCCTGCTCCGTGGGCCCGCCGCCATCGGCCATCCATGGCCGGGGGCGGCTAACCCGGCATCCATGCCGGGTTGCCCACTGCGCAGAACCTCCACTCGGCCTTCCGACGGGGCAATCTGCGTCGTCCTTTAGAGCGCGGCTCTGCTTTCTGCAGAAGCGAGCCTGGGTCAAACGCGCGAAGCGAACAACGCCTGATGATCCCGGCACTGCTGCGCCGTCAACATGAACACGCCATGCCCGCCGCGCTGGAAATCGAGCCAGGCGAAGTCGACTTCAGGGTACAACGCCTCGACGTGAACCTGACTGTTGCCCACTTCGACAATCAGCAAGCCCTTCTCGGTCAGATGCTCACCCGCCTGGGCGAGCATGCGTCGTACCAGGTTCAAACCGTCATCGCCGCAGGCCAGGCCCAGCTCGGGTTCGTGCTGGTATTCCTGAGGCATGTCGGCGAAATCTTCCGCATCGACGTAGGGAGGATTCGACACGATCAGGTCGAAACGTTGCCCCGGCAAGCCATCGAAGCCATCGCCTTGAACCGTGTACACCCGCTCGTCGACGCCGTGGCGCTCAATGTTGCGGTTGGCCACCTCCAGTGCCTCGAACGACAGGTCGGCGAGAACGACTTCCGCGTTCTGGAACTCGTAGGCGCAGGCGATGCCGATACAGCCGGAACCGGTGCACAGGTCGAGGATGCGCGCCGGTTCGGCACCGAGCCAGGGGCTGAATTGCTTTTCGATCAGCTCGCCGATCGGTGAACGCGGGATGAGCACACGCTCGTCGACAATGAAAGGAAGGCCGCAGAACCAGGCCTCGCCCAACAGATAGGCAGTGGGAATTCGTTCTTCGATACGACGCTTGAGCATGCGCTGCAGACGTACCAACTCATCGTCCTCGAGATTGCAATCGAGGTAGGCATCAGAAATCTCCCACGGCAAGTGCAAGGCGCCCAACACCAGTTGACGGGCTTCGTCCCAGGCGTTGTCGGTGCCATGGCCGAAAAACAGATCCTCCCCTTGGAAGCGGCTGACGGCCCAACGGATATGGTCACGCAGGGTACGAAGTCGGGAAGTGATCACAGCGGTAAACTCCAGAAAATACGACCGGTGATTCTAACAGCCAAAACGCACGACGACGACGCAGGAAAAACATGAGCACCTGTGTAGGACTCATCCATTTTTCGTGCTGCCCCTTGAACAAAACGAGGATCTTGACAACGCTGTAAGCCAGCAACGACGTACCTTGCGATGGTAGCGATTCACAGAAGCGCTCAGCCAGAGGACAATGTCGCAAAAGCCCCACCCGAAGGAGCCCCAGAATGTCCGTTCCAAAAACGATGTTTCAACTCAGTGGTCGCGGTTATGCAGCCGCCAATCTGAGTCATGCGACGCTTGTGATCATCGATGCCCAGAAAGAATACCTTAGCGGCCCCCTGGCCCTGAGCGGCATGGATGCTGCCGTCGCGAACATCAAGCAACTGGTCACCGCTGCCCGTGCCGCTGGCCGCCCCATCGTGCATGTGCGCCACCTTGGCACCGTCGGTGGCCTGTTCGACCCGCAAGGCGAGCGCGGCGAATTCATCCCGGGCCTGGAGCCGCTGGCCGACGAAACCATCATCGGCAAACTGCTGCCGAGCGCGTTCCACGGTACCGAACTGCTCGAACGCTTGCAGAATCTCGGTTCGCTGGACCTGATCGTGTGTGGATTCATGAGCCACTCCAGCGTCAGCACCACGGTACGTGCCGCGAAGAACCTGGGCTTTCGCTGCACCCTCGTGGAAGATGCCTGCGCCACCCGCGATTTGCCTTACAAGGGCGGCGTGTTGAGCGCTGACCACGTTCAACAAACCGAAATGGCAATCATGGCGGACAACTTCGCCACCCTGGCCATCACTCACGATCTGATCTGATCGACGCCCAATGAGCGGTTTATGCCGCCGCTCATCCGCAAATGCGGCCCGTTAGCCGTAATTGTCATAGCCTCAGGAACATCCCGGTCAACTTCCGGTCGAAGGGCCGATACCCATTGAGGAAGGTCGGAATGAAGTTATCCGATGGTTTTGACGCACGCCGCCTGCGGCCCAAAGGCCAAAGCAACTGGCGTTTTCGAATAGGCGCAGCGTTCGCTGCCCTGCTGGCCACCTGCGGGGTGTTGCTGGCAATGGCCGGCGCCGCCAGTTTGCTGGGCCGCCCGCCGGCACTCGGCGAACTGAACGCCAGCCCGCTGGGCTCGGCGATTATCCTGGCGATTGGTCTCTTCGTGCTCTACCTGGGCGTGTGGTTGTGGCGTCGTTGCCGTCGCCGCGCGCGCCAATCCCGCGAGCTGAACATGTCCCCGCACCTGATGAAAAAACACGACTGAATTGCCGGCCTGGGCTGATAGGCAGGCCGCAATTGTTATCGATCACCCCTGGACTTGGGTAAACTGGCCGCCCTTCGCGGAGGCTGACATGCAAGACGACGATTTTTCCCTGTTCAAAAGTGCGATCCAAGGCGTCAAGCCGATCAAGCACGACCGCGCCGAAACCGGCAAACCCAAGGCTGACCGCGCACAGATTGCCAAGCTGCGCCAGGCCGCCACCGTGCGTACCAATGACACTACCGTTGATGGCCTGTCCGATCAGTTCGTGATCGACGTCGGCCCCGAAGACGAGTTGATGTGGGCCCGCGACGGTGTGCAGGAAAGCCAGATGCGCAAGCTCAAGGTCGGGCAGATTGCGTTCGAAGGCAGCCTCGACCTGCATGGCATGAGCTTGGAAAAGGCCCGGGAAACCTTGTGGGCATTCCTGGCCGAAGCGACGAAACTGGAAGTGCGTTGCGTGCGCGTCACCCATGGCAAGGCCGTGCGCCTGGATGGCAAGCGTCCGATGATCAAGAGTCACGTCAACACCTGGCTGCGCCAGCACCCACAGGTACTGGGTTTCACCTCGTGCCAGGCCAGGCATGGCGGCGCTGGAGCCGTTTATGTAATGCTCAAACGCACCATGATGGAAGGCCGCGACGAATAAAGCCGTTGCGACAAGCTTGCAGCGCCGTGTTTGCCACCGTACCCTTGCCCTTTGCGTAAAATCCCACAGGTAGTTTCATGTCCCTGGAACAGAATTACACCGAGATCCTCGGCCAACTCGGCGAGGACGTCTCCCGCGAAGGCCTGCTCGACACGCCAAAACGTGCCGCCAAAGCCATGAAGTACCTCTGCCGCGGGTATGAGCAGACGCTCGAAGAAGTCACCAATGGTGCCTTGTTCAGCTCCGACAACAGTGAAATGGTGCTGGTCAAGGACATCGAGTTGTACTCGTTGTGCGAACACCATCTGTTGCCATTCATCGGCAAGGCCCACGTTGCCTACATCCCGAGCGGCAAGGTGCTGGGCCTGTCGAAGGTCGCCCGGATCGTCGACATGTACGCCCGCCGCCTGCAGATCCAGGAAAACCTTAGCCGCCAGATCGCCGATGCGGTCCAGCAGGTCACCGGCGCCCTGGGCGTTGCAGTGGTGATCGAGGCCAAGCACATGTGCATGATGATGCGCGGTGTCGAGAAGCAGAACTCGTCGATGATCACCTCGGTGATGCTCGGTGAGTTCCGCGAAAATGCGGCCACTCGCAGCGAATTCCTCAGCCTGATCAAGTAATTCGATTGCACGAAAAAAACCGGCGCTCATCGCCGGTTTTTTTTCGTCAACGAAAATCAGGTAAGCTGCGCGCCTTCTTTCGCCCCCGTGAGGCTTGTCTCGTGTTCGTCAAAGCACTTCGTGTCGGCCTCGGCCAACTGATCATCTTCATCGACTTCATCACCCGCCCAGGCAAGAAGCAGCGCCCCGCCGCCGCCCAGGCCCAGGTCGAAGCGGCGGCCAGGGACCTGACCCTCTATCAGTTCCACGCCTGCCCGTTCTGCGTGAAAACCCGTCGCACCCTGCGCCGCCTGAACGTACCGGTGGCCTTGCGCGATGCGAAGAACAACGAACAGGATCGCCAGACGCTGCTGGAACAGGGCGGCAAGATCAAGGTCCCGTGCCTGCGCATCGAAGAAAATGGGCAGACGACCTGGATGTATGAGTCCAAGGTGATCATTGATTACCTGGACAAGCGGTTTGCTGCAGTCTGATTTTTTTGCTGAATTGACTGACGCCATCGCGAGCAAGCTCGCGCCTACAGACACCGATCCCCTGTAGGAGCGAGCTTGCTCGCGATGAGGCCGGCAAAGACATCGCCAATAAAAAAACCGGCCCAACTGGCCGGTTTTTTACTCCTCCATCAAGCCGCCTCAGCCGCCTGCGCCTGCCGCACCACCTCTGCCAACCGCCTGAGCCCCTCCCCCAACCGCGCCGGTTCGATATGACTGAAGTTCAGCCGCAGGTGCCCATGATGCCTATCAGGCTCAGGGAAAAACGGCTCCCCCGGCATGAACGCCACATCCGCCGCCAATGCAGCCTGTAGCAAGGTTCGCGTGTCCAGCGGCTGCTTGAGCGTCAGCCAGAAAAACAGCCCACCTTGAGGCACATTCCAGTCAGCCAGGTCAGCGAAGTGCGTTTGCAGCGCGACTTCAAAAGCATCCCGACGTACCCGATAGAAGTCCCGCAACTCGCTCAGGTGCTGCTGGTATTTCTCTGAACCGATCCACTGCAGGGCCTGCCACTGGCCAATACGGTTGGTGTGCAAGTCCGCCGATTGCTTGAGCTTGAGCAGGTGTGGAAACAGGTCCGGGCTGGCGATCAGGTAGCCCACGCGCAGCCCTGGCAGCAAGGTTTTGGAGACGGTGCCGGTGTAGATCCAGCTGGTTGTTTTCAATCGACTGACAATCGGCGTGGCGCTGCCGCCATCGAATGTCAGCTCGCGGTAGGGCTCGTCTTCGATCAGGGTAACGTTGAACTCATCCAGCAACGCGGCAACCGCATCACGCTTGGCCTCGCTGTAACGCACCGCCGAAGGGTTCTGGAAAGTCGGGATCAGGTAGATGAACGCAGGTCGGTGCTTTTCCAGGCGACTGCGCAACGCCACCAGGTCCGGCCCGTCCGCCTCTTGCGGCACGGTGATGCAGTCGGCGCCAAACAGCTGGAAGATCTGCAACGCGGCCAGGTAGGTCGGCGCTTCCAGGAGGATTTCGGTGCCTTTGTCGATGTAGAGCTTGGCCGCCAGGTCGAGGGTCTGCTGCGAACCGCTGACCACCAGCACCTGGCTCGCCTCGCACGGCACACCCAAGGCCCGGGCCTGCGCCGCCAGCGCCTCGCGCAAGGCCGGCTCTCCTTCGCTCATGCCGTATTGGCCAATGTTCACAGGCATGTCATCCCACTCCACCTTCGGCAACATCGCCTCGGCTGGCAAGCCACCGGCGAACGACATCACTTGCGGACGTTGTGCCGCCGCGAGGATTTCGCGGATGAGAGAACTTTTGAGACGCGAGACACGTTCGGAAAATGGCATGGGAGTCACCGGTAGCGAGGCCAGAGGTAAATGAGTCAAACTTGTTGACCGAAATTACGACAACCCGAACGGATACGTCAACATGATTGACCTTAAAAATCCTGCGTCTCAACAACAGGCCATGGAGGCGTTCTTCTTCGGCTATCAGGCGTTCACCGCCAAAGCCGACGAAATGCTCGAGCGTCGTGGCTTGAGTCGGGTGCATCAGCGCATCGTGTTTTTCATCGCCCGTTACCCGAACCTCAGCGTCAAGGAATTGCTGGCATTGCTGGGCGTCACCAAGCAGGCGTTGAACATTCCGCTGCGCCAATTGGTGGAGATGAACCTGGTCAACAGCGTGGCCAGCGAGACCGACAAGCGCAAACGCCTGCTGGAGCTGACCGTGGACGGAGCGAAATTCGAACAGGCACTGCGGCGTGAACAGGTGAAGTTGCTGGAGCGGGTATTTGCCGAGGCTGGGGAGGCGGCGGTGAATGGCTGGCTGGCGGTGAATCTGGGGTTGGGGAGGAGTCAGGGGGTGGCGGAATAAGCGATCGACTTTGTTTTTTTGCAGGCTTAGAGGGCCTCATCGCGGGCAAGCCCGCTCCTACAGGGGATTGTGGCGCGACACCGTCCCGTGTAGGAGCGGCTTGCCCGCGATGGCGTCCTCAAGAGCGATATATCCCTATCGCCACAAATTTCGTCGACAAAATCAAAAACATTATTTGCTTTATTTGTATACAAAAGCATAATCCACTGCGTGCGAGTTCCTGACCAAGCAGTCAACAAATTCGCGAATGCCTCAAAGGGCGCCGCCACCCTCATGGGTCCGGTCCCGGAAATAACAATAAAACTCTTGAGGAGTACTCGCTGTGGAAAGCCGCAAATCCGAAGCTTCGACGCTGGAACTCTCGCCGCCATTACGCAATGGCTGGCTGGAGCGCATCTTCAAACTCTCCTTGCATGGCACCACGGTGAAGACCGAGTTGATTGCCGGTCTGACCACCTTCATCACCATGGCCTACATCATTTTCGTCAACCCCAACATCATGGCCGACGCCGGGATCGATCATGGCGCGGCTTTCGTCGCCACCTGCATCGCGGCCGCGCTCGGTTGCCTGCTGATGGGCCTGTACGCCAACTGGCCAGTCGGCCTGGCACCGGGCATGGGCCTCAACGCCTTCTTCACCTACACCGTGGTCGGCACCATGGGCTACAACTGGGAAACCGCCCTTGGCGCGGTATTCGTCTCGGGTGTGCTGTTCATGATCCTGACGTTCTCGCGGATCCGCGAATGGTTGCTCAACAGCATTCCTGTCAGCCTGCGCTATGCCATGGGCGCCGGTGTGGGACTGTTCCTGGGGCTGATTGGCCTGAAAACTGCGGGCATCGTCGTCGATAGCCCGGCCACCCTGATCAAGCTCGGCTCCCTGCGCGAACCCGGCCCGCTGCTGGCAGCCATCTGCTTTTTGATGATTGCCGTGCTCAGCTACCACAAAGTGTTCGGCGCCATCCTCATCAGCATCATCACCGTGACGCTGGCCGGCTGGGGCCTGGGCATTGTGCATTACGAAGGGATCATGTCGGCGCCGCCAAGCCTGGCACCGACCTGGATGGCCATGGATGTCGCCGGCGTGTTCAACGTCAGCATGATCAGCGTGGTGCTGGCTTTCCTGTTCGTGCACATGTTCGACACCGCAGGCACCCTGATGGGCGTTGCCCAGCGCGCCAACCTGGTGAACCCTGATGGACGCATCGAGAACCTGTCCCGGGCGATGAAAGCTGACAGCGCCTCCAGCGTGTTCGGTGCCGTGGTCGGTGTGCCACCCGTGACCAGTTACGTGGAAAGTGCGGCAGGCGTAGCCGCCGGTGGTCGCACTGGCCTGACGGCTGTCACCGTGGGCCTGCTGTTCATCGCGGCGATGTTCTTCGCCCCGCTGGCTGGCATGATTCCCGCCTATGCCACCGCCGGCGCGTTGATTTACGTGGCAATGCTGATGATGGGCGGCATGGCGCACATCGAATGGGACGAAGCGACCGATAGCATTCCAGCGATTGTCACGGCGATCATGATGCCGCTGACATTCTCGGTGGCTGACGGCATCGCCCTGGGTTTCATCACCTACGTGGCGCTGAAGGCGGGCACTGGCAAATACAAGGAAATTTCCGTCAGCCTGTGGGTGCTCTGCGCGATCTTCATCGCCAAGTTCATCTTCCTGTAAGCGAAAAAGGATTTCAAAAACAGCCTCACCCCGTCGGGTGAGGCTTTTGTGCATGAGGAGCAAAGTAATGAGTCTGGAAACCTGGCTGCTGTTCACGGGCGCTGCATGGGTGGTGATCCTGATCCCGGGACCGCTGTCCTTGCTGATGATCAGCAACAGTCTGAATTTTGGCCTGCGCCGCTCGTACCCGGCCTTCCTCGGCGGCGTGAGCGCTTCAATCTGCCTGCTCAGCGCCTCGGCGTTGGGGCTGGGTGCCTTGCTGCTGGCCTCGGAACAACTGTTCAGCGCGCTGAAAATCGTCGGCGCGCTGTACCTGTTCTATCTCGCCTGGCAAAGCTGGCAGCAATCCCGCCAGCCGTCCCATGGCGCCGAGGTGCCCCAGGTCGCTGCCGTGCCGCGCTTTCGGGCGCTGTTTGGGCGCGCCTTCATGCTGGGGGCCAGTAACCCCAAGGACATCCTGTTTTTTGCCGCGTTCCTGCCGCAGTTCCTCAGCGCCGAGCAACCGTTGCTGCCCCAACTGCTGGTGATGATCGCCACCTGGACGGTGCTGGACCTGCTGTGCAAGCTCGCCTACGGCCTCGGCGCCCACGGCGCAGCCCAGTACTTGCGCTCGGGCAAGGGCCAGAGCTGGTTCAACCGCATCAGTGCCGGCCTGTTCGGCGGTGCCGGTGGCGCCTCGCTGCTGAGCGGACACTGACTGCCACGCCCCACCCTGGCGACACGCGCGCCGGGGTGGGCGCGCACCCGTATATACCGCAATTCGCCGAAACAGATGCACTACATAGTTATCGCTTTACTCTCCTCTCGCTTCCCTAGAGTTCGGGCCTCCTATCCACGCCCAACAAGGAAGCCCCAATGGCTCAAGCTATTCCAACCGTCGATGAATTTGGCTACGACGCAGTAAAAATCGTGGACGCCGAACCGCCAGCCGAAGCGACCACCGACAAGGAAGTCCACGACTTCATTCGCAGCGACGGCGCCTCTGCCGCGCAAGACCCACCGCCCCGCTCCGCGCGCAAACGCGAACGGGTGCTGCGCGCCCTGGACCACTACTACGGCCCCATCACCCTGGGCCATTTCACGGTCACTCGCGAGGAGCTGCACCTGCTCAATGCCACCGTGGACGGCGCTGCACTGGACATTGGCAACAGCAATTTCCGTCACACCCCTCAAGCGTTCATCGATGGCCTGCAACTGAACGCCACCGATGTTGAAAGTCGCATGTGGGCGACCGGCAATGCCGGTCACTACACCATCCCCACCCTGCTGTTCGAGATGGCCACCCACCGCTCGGTCAACGCCGCGCCCCTGCTGACAGAGTCGCAAGGCCCCCATGGACCAAAGATCGACCGACTGGTGCGAGCAGCCCAGAAGCTGGAGATCCGCGACACTCGCCTGCCCGAGAATGTCCCCGGCTGGGTCGACCGGCAAAAGAGCAAAGTGGTGAACAGCATGGGCGTTGGCCTCCAGGCCTACGGCATCTACAGCGGCTTGATGGGCATCAACGATGCCCTCAAGCGCGGCGACTCCACCGAAGCGGCCATCAATGCCGGCGCGGTGGTGACCGAGGTGGGTTCGCTGATCATCGAACGGGGCCTGGTCAAGACCGCACAGTCGCTGATCGAACACAGCGCACAGATCTACCAGGGCTTTGCCAGAACCCAGTTTGGCCTCTATCTATCGCGTTCGGCGGGCTTGATCGCTGGCGCGCTGACGCTTCCCTTCGACGTCTACTTTGCGGTCAAGGCGTTGAATGACGCGTCCCGGACCACCGGCAAGCAGGCCCTGGATCATTACGTTGCCGCCGGCATGAGCCTGACCAGCGCGGCGTTGACCCTGATCCTCGGCACGGCCGCCCTTGCAGGTTTCGCCCACGCCGGGCCGGTGGGCATTGCTGCGGCGGCTATCCTGATCGTGGGCTCGCAGATCTATAACGCCGTTCGCCAGGTGGACGACATCGACGACTACATCGACCTGAGCATCGATGAACGCCTGATCACCGGATTTCTGGTATTCATCGGCCAGAAGCCGCCGCAGGACGTTCAGGATCGCTACAGCATTGCGGTCACCACCGACCACTATTCGAAGAGTCTCACCAGCCGGGCCCGCCGATGGCTGGATGGCGACATGAAGGACAGCATCGAAGCCATCGTCAACGGCAGGTTCACTGTCGATCTCAAGGCCGAGCAGGTGTTCTGGTTCGAGCAGGATGCCCAGGGCCGCGAATCAGTATCGTCCAAGGAAATCAAGCTGCCGTCGGTCGTGGATGCCAACGATACGATTGATGCCCGCTGGGGCGTCCCGCCCGAGCTTGGCGGGGTGGTGAAAGGCACGGTGGGCGATTCGAAGGCCACGCTGTGGCTGCTGGGAGGTGGCAAGGACACCGTGATGGGTGTGGAAAAAAAGGCCAACCATTTCAGTTTCGGCAGCGGCATCAAACACCTGACCGGGGGCGAAAAAGACGACCGATTCCTGTTCGAGGGTGCCGCCCAGGCGCTCAAGGACGCTGCGCCCGCAGGCGCGCGGGTCGTTCTCGCCGGCGGAAAAGGCAACGACACGCTGGTCCTTCAGGGCCAACTGGACAGCCGCGATACAACACTTCACGAAGGCTGGGGCATCGACCTGGATGCCGGGCGGGTCGAACTGCTGGGCCAGGCAGGTGCTAGCGCCATTCACACCCTTCTGGAAAGTTTCGAAAACGTAGAAACGCTGGCCGGCGCCAAAAGCGTTGTCAAAGGCTCGAGCCTGGCCAATCGCATCATTGCCAGAGGCCATGACCAGATAGAAGCCGGCGCAGGCGATGACACGGTGTACCTGATGGGCGGCTATGGCCAGGCCACAGGCGGCGTCGGCAAGGACCAATACTATGTGGCCCACAAAAGCGGCACGATCATCATCACCGAAGATCCGCAGGAAGACAGCGTGATCATCATGGACTGGCCATTTGAGAACATTCAGAAATGGTCGATCAACGACAACTCTCTGGTGGTCTCATCGCTGTGTGGCAAGAACGGCGAGTGGCCGGAGCAAACGCTGATCATCAAGGACCTCTACAAGAAGGAGGCAGGCCGGCGCGTATTCCAGTAGCAAAAGCTGCGGTTCATTACCGTAGACGGATTTCAACTGACCCCGGACTTCCCCCCCGAATTGACGGGCGATGGCGAACAGAGCATCAACGTGTTGATTTTGGCGAAAGGCAAGCTTGCCGCCCCGTTGATCATCACCGCCGCTGAACACGACCTGGCACCCGATAAACACTCGCACTATTTCATTGATCGCGACCTTGGCAACAGCCTCTTCAAGATTACAAAAAAAGATGAAAAGACACTGAGCACTATTCACATCGATTGCAGCAGCGGGGAACTTACCATCGCCGAAGCGACTTACTTCGTTGAAGTCAACGCGCGTAACGGCAATCACTACTTGAACTACGGCGACTTTAATCTGACGTTAAAATTTGGCGATAAGTCAGTCGAATTCAAAGACTTGATCTCCACGGCGTCCACTGCCTATACAAATGTGCGCGACACCCCTTACAGGGTACAAGGTCTGGCATTGAATCATCCGATCAACTTGATACTGAGCGATGGCGTCTCCTATCAAATAAAATTGCCGGCGCCCAACTACGCGGATGACGTGAAAAACCCCGGCTTCAAGCAAATGGACGGCCAATTGATGCTCGAGAGACGCGCAGGCCAATATCTGTTGATAAAGCCCGAAGAGAGTCGGGCCATTGTGCTGAAAACGCGTAAACAACGCGTACATCTCCCCGCCCAAGCCCAGCGTACCGTGACCTCGCTGGAAGGCCAGGGCTCAGTCTATTTGGTATATCCTCAGGCAGATTCGGTGCTGCGGATTTCCACGCCAGACGCCATGAAAAAGATGTCCAATGCGTCCACCTGGTTATTTCACATGAACTCGGTCGTTCCGGCGAACATCAAATTCATCGGGAATAAACTGCTGATAGGACGCACGATCGTTTACCTTCCGGATTATCCCAGCGAAGACATACCTGTTGAGCAAATTTACGTCATCAGTCGGGCCGGCGTCCGTTATGTGGTCGACTTGATATTTGAACAAGTTTACCTATACACCGAACCATCTTCGTAATATTTTCTCGTTATCGAACAGCCCACGCGATACATAGTTATCGCTCGTTATTTCAAGAACCAAGCGATATTAAGTGCGTGCTGTTCAGGCGCACGACTTGAATTCGCCACCCTATTGACGTGTTCTTTATTTATGAATGGAATCATTAAATGAAACCCCCAAGAAAAGTCCCAAGACCCCATACACCGGACGACGGCACAACACCGCGCCGCGAACTGCCGGACGCCTATTTGCCTGGGCGCTTGCCCGATGCCCCGACCGGCACATCAGGAAACAGGCTCCCCGACGCTGAGCCTGGCAACACCCCGCGTCAGCCGCACGTCGAGGTTGCGGATGTGCAGGCTGTCGACGACGTTGTCTCCAGTTCTACCCATTCGACGGCCGACATCACCTTTGTGCCTTCCTTCCTGGTCAACGGCTTGTCTGCGCCCCTGGCCGACGGATTACGCTACGGCAACAGGCGCAGGGTATACGCCGAAATCGAAAATGAAGGGGTTACCCTCGTACGACGTGGCGCCGACGGCGAATATCGGGCGGCCGTGATCAACGAACTGGATGCCTCGGGACCTCTGCTCGAACGGGTTGCAGACACTGCCTTCTGGCGCCGAAAAACCACGGACGAACAACCTGGTCCGAGCAGCCGCAAGCGACCTCGCCTGGACAGCGATTCATCCGACGCCGAAGCCTTGGCCGCCGACTTGCGGGTGGGCACCGCCTCTGCCCTGGATCTTTCTCCAACCCTTTGGCGAAACTGGGGGAGCGAGACAAAACCGTTCGCCGCAGAGTCCGTGCAAATCAATGGGCTTCACTACCCGGTGGTGCCCAACGGCTCGCCGGAGCTCACCCACATCGCTTATCTGCAAAACCCGCGGTTTGCACCTTCGCGCTTTGATGAATTCGAGCACATGCTGCGTACGGACCCGACATTGCAACCACGCTGGGCGTTGAAACGAGATGGCGTCTGGGAAGTACTGGAAAGCAGCCTGCCTTTCGAGAAAAGCCTGAAGGCATCTGTCGTCGAAACGTTCAAGGACTTGTCGGACGCCTCCGTGACCACCGTCGCCAGAACGGTATTCAACCTGGCCAACCATTCCCCGGTGATTAACGCACTGGGCCTGTCGACGATGAAGCAGACTTATCGCAACTGGGCCAGCCCCACTCGCGTGCGCCTGCCTCGAACGGATCTGGCCGACCCGCTGCTGATGCTGCCCACCATTGCGAGAAAACCGGGCAATGGTTGGGTCACACAGCTGCCCGAAGCGTCCAGCGCAACCCTGCGCCGACTGGACTTCGACCCCAATCGGTTCCCCGAGCAGTGGAATACCTTCGTCAACGACCCGTCCAATTTGAACCTCAAGCGGCTGGTCAGCGACGTGCTCGTGCGCAATGGCTACGAGGTATTTCCGTTGTCCAACGAACACCAGGGACCGACGCTGGTGTTCACCCGCCCCAACCATGACTGGGTGTTCTTCCTCAAACTGGGGCGCGTCAATGGGGACGCCATCAAACAAATCACGCCATCCGGCGCCGAGCTTTCCGATCCGCACCTGACATTGCGTATCGGCGAGGCCGCGCGGGACAGACTGCGCACAGCCTATGACCAGAACAAGGTGATGTGGCTGCTGGGCGGTTCCCAGGTGACGGCAACAGGATTTGAATCGGTATTCCTGATCAGGGAAGGCTGATCAGCGCCTTGACGCTCGCCGACGCATCGGCGAGATCAGCCTGGGTGACCAACCGCCCAGGCCCTGCAGTCGACCCCCTCGACGTTCATCCCCATTCACGAGAACACGGCCTCCATGAGACCCAAGAACCCCCTTCGCCCTAAAACGCCTGCTCCTTCGGTCGAAGGCGTACCGATCCCCCGCGACCTGGCACCGGATTACTTGCCCACGCGTCCCGGTCGCTGGCCGGATCAAGGCCTCGACCCACTCGCGGGTCACCCATCGACCGGACACCCGCAAACACCCGGCAGCCAGGCAGCAGTCGTGACCATCAGCGATCTTCCGCCCGAGACCCAGGTGACCCGCGTCTCTGTGGACCACCCCATCAGCAACTATTTCCTGCCCCCCGGGCTGGTGCAGCGGCTGCCCGCCCCGGATCCGAAAACCGGACTGCGATCCATCGTTTCCGGGCGCCATTACATCGACCTTGCAGGGGGCGGCACGGTGCTGCTGGGGACCGATTCCCTGGGCCACCCCCGAGCCCGACAACCGTCGGAGCTGGTGCCCTCCGGCCCCAGGCTCGAGCGTGTGCCGGGTACGCATCAATGGCGCCAGGTGCTGGCGGCTTCCACGCCATGGGAAAGATGGGGGATTTCCCCGCAACAGGCGTCACCCCAGGACATCTACATCGACAACATTTGCTACAGGACACTGCCACGCGGTAACCCGCCAGACCATCCCATCGCCTACATCAAGAACCCTGGGCATGCAGTCTACGATTTCGACCTGCTACAGGCCGTCCTGCGGCACTCTCCCGACCAGCAACCCCGAGGCGCCATCCAGGTTCCGCCGAGCCAGCACTGGGAACTGGACCCGACGCCCCCCTTCGAGCGGACACTGAGTGACTCCGTCGGCCTGCAGTTTCCAGGGCTGAACGAGGCTTCTATCCAGAATATCGCCAGGCGGCAGTTCATTCTCGCCAATGGTGCGGACACCGCCACCGAGGCCGGGATGACCGCGCTGCGGCAAGTGTTCAACGACTGGAAAAACTCGACCCCTACGCCCCGGCCGGAACTGTCCGACCCGTTGCTCATGTTGCCGATCAAGCCCATGACACCGGGCAATGGGGCAGCACGCATCCTGGACTTGCCCAATCCCGCCGATCTGGGGCCGTTGACGCGATTGGCCTTCGATCCCAAAAAATTCCCCAAGGAATGGGACTACTTCACCACCACTCAGTATGCCGGTGACCTCAAGCGCTTCATGAGGAGCCTGTTGATCAGCCACGGCTACTCGGTGTTCGACCCCACGTCCGCACAGACTTTCGCCGCACTGGTGTTTTATCACCCCGGGCATGATTTCCTGTTCCATATGACCTTGCACCGCGTGCACGGCAAACGCGTGCACATCGCCGAAAATGCCAGCGATGGGCTGCTGCCCGTCAGGTTGCCGGAGCTGATCGGGCGACCGGCCATGCAAGCCCTCCAAGAGGCTGATGCAGCGGGCAAGGTGGTCTGGCTCAAGGGTGGCAGTCACCTTTCACTGGATCACGACAGTTCAGTGTTCATCATGCGCACCGACGACCCCAGGAAATAGTCGCCACGCCGATAGCCCGGCGATATCTGCAGGCCAAAAAAAGCCCGCAGTGTGGGCGGGCTAAAAACCAAAGAAGCTCTATGCGCAGTCGCTTCAAGGTAGAGGAAGCTGCTTGGGGGATCAGCTTCCTCGATACGTGGAATAGCTGTATGGAGAAATCAGCAAAGGCACATGGTAGTGGTCCTGTTCGGCAGAAATACCGAAGCGCAGCACCACCACGTCCAGGAAAGCCGGCTCCGGCAGTTGCACACCACGGGCACGGTAATAATCACCGGCGTGGAACTGCACCTGATAAACACCGGTGCGATAGTCATCACCTTGCAGCAACGGTGCATCGACGCGGCCATCGCTGTTGGTGATCGCGCTGGCGACCAGCTCCAGCTGCGCGCCTTCCACGCGGTACAACTCGATCTTGATTGCACTGCCCGGGCAACCGTGTGCAGCGTCCAAAACATGTGTCGTCAAACGTCCCATTGATTCTGCGCGCCTGCTACCTGAAGCAGTTAGGTCACGCGCCTCCCGAAGTCAGTTGAAAGGAGCCCGCACCATTCCGGAGCGCGGAAAGCTGCGGCGAGTGATTAATTAAGACACTTTATGATGAAATTGTACACAATAAAAACGTCCTTTTTTTGCACGTGTAAACACACCTCGCCTTTAAGCTGTAATGAGCCTTGAACCTTAACCATAGTGGGCCTTTCATCAACAAGCTGACCAAGTGGGCAGCTTTTTTGCTAGGGTGTTTCATCGGAATCGGGCGGGTGTCGACGAAAAAATGCAAAAAAGTGGGCTTACAAATTGAATAATAAATTGTATACAATCACTCCATCGCAGTGACGCCGGCCTGATCCACTCAATGAACGGCACGCCACGCAACCCACGAACAAGAAGGAACACTGCAGTGAGCGCTGACTATCCTCGCGACCTGATCGGTTACGGCAGTAACCCTCCGCACCCACACTGGCCGGGCAACGCCCGTATCGCCTTGTCGTTCGTGCTCAATTACGAGGAAGGCGGCGAACGCAACATTCTGCACGGTGACAAGGAATCCGAAGCCTTCCTCTCGGAAATGGTGGCGGCGCAGCCCTACAGGGCGCACGCAACATGAGCATGGAATCGCTTTACGAGTATGGCAGCCGTACTGGCGTCTGGCGGATTCTTAAACTGTTCAGGGAGTACGACATCCCCCTGACCGTCTTCGCCGTGGCCATGGCCGCCCAACGCCACCCGGATGTGATCCGCGCGATGGTTGAGGCCGGTCACGAAATCTGCAGCCATGGCTACCGCTGGATCGACTACCAGTACATGGATGAAGCCCAGGAGCGCGAGCACATGCTCGAGGCGATCCGCATCCTCACCGAGATCACCGGCGAGCGCCCACTGGGCTGGTACACCGGCCGCACCGGCCCGAACACCCGTCGCCTGGTCATGGAAGAAGGCGGTTTCCTCTATGACAGCGACACCTACGACGACGACCTGCCCTACTGGGAACCGAACACCCCGACCGGCAAGCCGCACCTGGTGATCCCGTACACCCTGGACACCAACGACATGCGTTTCACCCAGGTTCAGGGTTTCAACAAGGGCGACGATTTCTTCGAATACCTCAAGGACGCCTTCGACGTGCTGTACGCCGAAGGGGCAGACGAGCCGAAGATGCTGTCGATCGGCCTGCACTGCCGACTGATTGGCCGTCCGGCGCGCCTGGCATCGCTCAAGCGCTTTATCGAATACGCTAAAAGTCATGAACAGGTGTGGTTCAGCCGCCGCGTCGACATCGCCCGCCACTGGCATCAAACCCACCCGTACAAAGGGTCTGCCCAATGAGCACCTTTCAAACTGTCAAACCGTCGACTTTGAGCCGCGACGCCTTTGTCGCCGCTTTTGCCGACATCTACGAACACTCGCCATGGGTCGCCGAAAAGGCCTTCGACCTGGGCCAGGACGCGTCGATCGACCAGATCGAAACCCTGCACCAGCGCATGAGCGACATCCTGTTGAGCGCCGATCATGCCAGCCAACTGGCCCTGATCAACGCTCACCCGGACCTGGCCGGCAAAGCGGCCGTGCAGGGCCAGCTTACCGAAGCCAGCACCAACGAACAGGCTGGCGCCGGTATTCACCAATGCACGGCCGAAGAGTTCCAACGCTTCACCGAGCTGAACGACGCCTACAAGGCCAAGTTCAAGTTTCCCTTCATCATGGCGGTAAAAGGCAGCAACCGGCATCAGATCCTGGCGGCGTTCGAAACGCGCATCCACAACCCGGTCGACACCGAGTTCAAGTGCGCGTTGGCAGAGATCAACAAGATTGCCCTGTTCCGATTACTGACCCTATAGCAAGCCTTGCCCGAGTATCCAGAACGCGAAGATACCCAGGGCACCGCGAGCATCCCAAGCCAACTTATTAAAGGCAGACAAGAAGAATGAAAGCTTACGCCGTACCTTTCGAGAAGTTCGTCAACCTGGCCGACGCCCGCCTGGGCACCAAAATCATCTCGGTCACCGATGACTGGTTCGCCGACGCCAACCGCCTGTTTCAACCGACCCCGGCCGTGTGGAAGGAAGGCGTGTTCGATGACAACGGCAAGTGGATGGACGGATGGGAGTCGCGCCGCAAGCGCTTCGAAGGTTACGACAGCGCGGTAATCCGCCTCGGCGTGCCGGGCTCGATCAAGGGCGTGGACATCGACACCTCATTCTTCACCGGCAATTTCCCTCCGTCGGCCTCCCTGGAAGCCTGCTTCCTGGCCCAAGGCGAGCCAGACGAAAACACCCAGTGGACTGAAGTGCTGTCGGCCGTCGAACTGCAGGGCAACAGCCACCACTACCACGAAATCAACAACGAACAGGCCTTCAGTCACCTGCGCTTCAACATCTACCCGGATGGCGGTGTGGCCCGACTGCGCGTGTACGGCGTGCCATTCCGCGACTGGTCGGCGATTGGCGACAACGAACAGGTCGACCTGGCCGCAGCCCTCAACGGTGGCCGCGCCCTCGCCTGCTCCGACGAACACTTCGGCCGCATGAGCAACATCCTGAACCCGGGCCGTGGCATCAACATGGGCGATGGCTGGGAAACCGCGCGTCGTCGCACGCCGGGCAATGACTGGGTGATCGTCGCCCTGGGCCATGCCGGTGAAGTCGAGAAAGTCATCGTCGACACCCTGCACTTCAAGGGCAACTACCCGGACAGCTGCTCGATCCAGGGCGCGTTCGTGAAAGGCGGAACCGACAGCCAGATCGAAACCCAGTCGTTGTTCTGGCGCGAACTGCTGCCAAGCCAGAAGCTGGAAATGCACGCCGAACACACGTTCGCCGAGCAGATCAAGGCCCTTGGCCCGATCACCCACATCCGCCTGAATGTGTTCCCGGATGGTGGGGTCAGTCGTTTGCGTGTTTTGGGCAAGGTCGCGAAGTAAGCGTTGAACCCAATCGAGGGCAAGCCCGCTCCTACAGACGACCTGAACGCCACACCCCCTGTAGGAGCGGGCTTGCCCGCGATAGCAATAGAACAGTCAAAATAGAATTCGGAAAAAAACAGCATGCGCACACTGATGATTGAACCGCTGACCAAAGAAGCCTTCGCCCCTTTCGGTGACGTGATCGAAACCGACGGCAGCGACCACTTCATGATCAACAACGGTTCGACCATGCGCTTTCACAAACTGGCGACGGTCGAGACCGCCACGCCAGAGGACACCGCGATCATCAGCATCTTCCGCGCCGACGCGCAGGACATGCCGCTGACCGTGAGCATGCTGGAGCGCCATCCGCTGGGCAGCCAGGCTTTCATTCCGCTGCTCGGCAATCCCTTTCTGATCGTGGTCGCGCCCCTTGGCGATGCACCTGTATCAGGTTTGGTCCGCGCCTTCGTCACCAACGGCAGGCAGGGCATCAATTACCATCGCGGCGTTTGGCACCACCCGGTGCTGACGATCGAAAAGCGGGATGACTTCCTGGTGGTTGATCGCAGTGGCACAGGCAATAACTGCGATGAGCATTTCTTCAAAGAGGATGAGCGTTTGATCCTCGCCCCCCACCAATAAGAGAAGGTCTGATCACTCGACAACAAGAGTGACAGGCGAGAGGTAAAGACTGTGGAAGCACATCTGTTGGAATGGCTGAACCTGAGCATTCGCTGGGTTCATATGATTACCGGTGTGGCCTGGATCGGCGCGTCGTTCTATTTCGTCTGGTTGGAAAACAACCTCAACCGGGTCAACCCGAAGAGCGGTCTGGCTGGCGACTTGTGGGCGATTCACGGCGGCGGCATCTATCACTTGGAAAAATACAAACTGGCCCCTCCCTCAATGCCGGATAACCTGCACTGGTTCAAATGGGAAGCCTATTTCACCTGGATGTCGGGGATCGCGCTGCTGTGCGTGGTGTTCTACGCCAATCCGACGCTTTACCTGTTGGCTCCGGGCAGCACCCTGAGCGGCCCTGAAGGCGTGGCCATCGGTCTTGGCTCGCTGTTCATCGGCTGGTTCGTCTACTCATTCCTTTGCGACTCGGCCCTGGGCAAACGCCCTGCCCTGCTCGGCTTCATCCTGTTCGTGCTGATCATCGGCGCCGCCTACGGCTTCAGCAAGGTGTTCAGTGGCCGTGGTGCGTACCTGCACGTTGGCGCGCTCATCGGCACCATCATGGTCGGCAACGTATTCCGCATCATCATGCCGGCGCAACGTGCATTGGTCGCGGCGATCGCCGAGAATCGCACGCCAGACCCTGCACTGCCAGCCAAGGGCCTGCTGCGTTCGCGTCACAACAACTACTTCACCCTGCCAGTGCTGTTCATCATGATCAGCAACCACTTCCCGAGCACCTACGGCAGCCAGTACAACTGGTTGATCCTGGCCGGGATCGCGATTTTTGCGGTACTGGTGCGTCATTACTTCAACACCCGCCATGACAGCCACAAGTTCGCCTGGACCCTGCCGGTGGCAGCGGTGGGCATGATCTGCCTGGCCTACGTGACCGGTCCGAAGCCGATGTCCAGCGCCCCGGAAGTGGCCAAGGCACCCGCAGCCATCGAGTACCAGCCTTTGCCGGAAACAGCAGTGGGCGGAGGGTTGAAACCGGCCGAAGCCAAACCTGCACAAGCACCTGCCGCGGCTCCGGCTCAGGCATCCAATGCCGGTCCTGGCTTCGACAAGGTACACAGTGTGATTCAGGAACGTTGCGCGGTATGCCACTCGGCCAAACCGACCAGCCCGCTGTTCAGCGCGGCGCCGGCCGGCGTGATGTTCGACACCCCCGAGCAGATCCGCCAGAACGCGGCGCGGATCCAGGCCCAGGCGGTTGCCACCCAGATCATGCCGCTGGGCAACATCACCCAAATGACCCAACAAGAGCGTGATTTGATTGGGGCGTGGATTGTCCAGGGTGCGCAGACCAATTAAGCCGTAAAAGCTCGCTCCCCCAGGAAACGAAATCCCCCTGTAGGAGCGAGCTTGCTCGCGATGAGGTCAATGGATTCAACATCACATTGCCTGACCTGACGCGTTCGCGAGCAAGTCGAATCGTCGCACCGCCGCTCCCACCGGGGCTGCTTGATGCAAAACACACAAGAATAAAAAAGATCCGAGGTGTTGCATGTCCGAGCTCTCCAAAGCACGCATCCCCGACGCACCCGCCATCCAGCGCTTGCCCCTTTTGCAACTGATCCTGGTCGGTCTGCAACACGTCTTGCTCATGTACGGCGGTGCCATCGCGGTGCCGTTGATCATCGGACAGGCTGCAGGCCTGAATCGTGAAGAAATCGCCTTCCTGATCAATGCCGACCTGCTGGTGGCCGGCATTGCGACCATCGTGCAATCCCTGGGTATCGGTCCCATGGGCATCCGCATGCCGGTCATGATGGGCGCCAGTTTTGCCGCTGTCGGCAGCATGGTCGCCATGGCGGGCATGCCCGGTATCGGCCTGCAAGGAATTTTCGGTGCCACCATCGCCGCCGGTTTCTTCGGCATGCTCATCGCACCCTTCATGTCCAAAGTCGTGCGTTTCTTCCCGCCGCTCGTGACTGGCACAGTGATCACCTCGATCGGTTTGTCGCTGTTTCCCGTCGCCGTGAATTGGGCAGGCGGCGGCGCAGGCAATGTGCAATTCGGCTCGCCCATCTACCTGGCCATCGCTGCACTGGTGCTGGTCACCATCCTGTTGGTCCATCGTTTCATGCGCGGGTTCTGGGTCAACATTTCCGTGCTGATCGGCATGTGCCTGGGCTACACCATTTGCGGCGTGATCGGCATGGTCGACCTGAGTGGAATGGCCCGGGCGCCCTGGTTGCAAGTGGTCACCCCGCTGCATTTCGGCGTGCCCAAGTTCGAGCTCGCGCCAATCCTGTCGATGTGCCTGGTGGTGGTGATCATCTTCGTCGAGTCCACCGGCATGTTCCTGGCACTGGGCAAGATCACCGGCCAGGAAGTCTGCCCCCGGATGCTGCGTCGCGGCCTGCTGTGTGATGCCGGCGCATCGTTCTTCGCCGGGTTCTTCAACACCTTCACCCACTCCTCGTTCGCCCAGAACATCGGTCTGGTGCAGATGACCGGTGTGCGCTGCCGTTCGGTGACCATCGTCGCCGGCGGCCTGCTGATCGTCCTCAGCCTGCTGCCCAAGGCTGCATTCCTGGTGGCCTCGATTCCGCCGGCGGTGCTCGGCGGAGCAGCGATTGCAATGTTCGGCATGGTCGCCGCTACGGGCATCAAGATTCTTCAGGAGGCCGACATTGCCGACCGGCGCAACCAGTTGCTGGTGGCCGTCAGCATCGGCATGGGCCTGATCCCGGTGGTGCGTCCGGAGTTTTTCGCCCATCTGCCGTTATGGATGAGCCCGATCACCCACAGCGGTATCGCCATGGCCACGATCAGCGCGCTCATGCTCAACCTGCTATTCAACATCCTCGGTGGCCGGGAGCGGGCAGCGAACAACCTGGCCACTGAACACACTTGATCCTCTGCAGGCGCGAGCACCCTCGCACTGCAATCAGCAACACCGCGGGCAAAGGCGGCCGCATGACACTTGAGACCTGGCCAACTAGTCAGTATTCTCCGCGGCCGCCCGAATCCGCATTGAAAAAACCGCCGATTTAACGCCACAAAAAAAGCGCCGCACCAGAGCGCTGACTTCAAAAAAACTACGTGAAACACCTACCTTTTGGGAGCAACCGAATGAAACGTACGTGCACCAGCCTGATGCTGGCCGGATCCCTCCTGGCCGGTGGCCAGGCCATGGCCGGCGATTTGCTGCAATGGCAGGACAACAGCCTGACCTACCTGTATGGCAAGGACTTCCAGGTCAACCCGCGCATTCAGCAGACGGTAACGTTCGAACACGCCGATGGCTGGAAATACGGCGACAACTTCTTCTTCATCGACAAGATTTTCTACAACGGCAAGGAAGACGCCTTTGCCGGCGAGAACACTCACTACGGCGAGTTCAGCCCACGCCTGTCGTTCGGCAAGATCTTCGACCAGAAACTCGAGTTCGGCCCGGTCAAGGACGTGCTGCTGGCCATGACCTATGAGTTCGGTGAAAACGACACCGAGTCGTACCTGATCGGCCCGGGCTTCGACCTGGCCATTCCCGGCTTCGACTATTTCCAACTCAACTTCTACAACCGCCACACCGAAGGCAGCCGTGCGGGTGACGATGTCTGGCAGATCACGCCGGTCTGGTCCTACACCATCCCGGTGGGCGGCTCGAACATTCTGATCGACGGTTTCATGGACTGGGTGGTCGACAACGACGTCAACAAAAAAGGCGAATACCACGCCAACCTGCACTTCAACCCGCAGATCAAGTACGACCTGGGCAAGGCGCTGAACCTGGGCGAGAAGCAGTTGTATGTGGGTGTCGAATACGACTACTGGAAGAACAAGTACGGGATCGAGGACAGCGAAGGCTTCAAGACCGACCAGAGCGTGACCAGCTTCCTGGTCAAGGTGCACTTCTGATCTGACGGTATCCCCCCTGTAGGAGCGAGCTTGCTCGCGATGAACCCGTAAGCGCCGCTGGGCATCAGACGCCCCGCGTCATCGTTGACGACCATCGCGACGGTTCGACGCCTCGACAAGCTCGCTCCTACAGGATCTGCGTCGTTCCCTGTGGGAGCGAGCTTGTCGAGGCGTCGAACCGTCGCGATGGCCGCACCGCAGGTATCAGGCCGATAGAACCGGCTCAGGCAACCCCAAAAACCTGCACAACTCATCTTTCTTGGCCAGCGCATCGCGCCGTCCCAAGTCGATCAATTCGCTGCAATACCCCGCCTCGAACAACAGATAACTCAACACCCCTGCCCCACTCGTCTTCGTCGCCCCCGGACCGCGCAGGAACAGGCGCAGTGCCGCTGGCATTTCCTGGCGGTGACGTGCAGCGATTTCATCGATCGGCTGACTCGGGGAAATCACCAACACCTCTACAGGCGCCACCCCCAGCGTGCGCACCGGCGTGCCATCGGGCATGAGGTGGCTGAACTGGTTCAAGCGCTGCAAGAGTTCGATGTCGCTTTCCAGGCTGTCAATGAACGTGCTGTTGAGCATGTGCCCGCCGATCTGCGCCAGGGTGGGTTGCTGCCCGGTGTAGGCGCGTTGCAGCGGTTGGTCGGGATCGACGCCCCGGGGGTTGCCGCTCACCCCCACCACCAGCACGCGACTGGCACCCAGGTGCAGGGCCGGACTGATCGGCGCCGACTGGCGCACCGCGCCATCGCCAAAAAACTCTTCGCCGATCTTCACCGGGGCGAACAGCAGCGGGATCGCTGAACTGGCGAGCAAGTGCTCCACGGACAATTGCGCCGGCACGCCGATCCGCCGATGCCGCAGCCAGGCGTCGATGGTGCCGCCGCCCTGATAAAAGGTCACCGCCTGGCCAGACTCATAACCGAAAGCGGTGACCGCCACGGCTTTCAATTGTTGTTGCGCGATGGACTCGGCGATGCCGCCCATGTGCAGCTTGTCGTTGAGCAAGTCACGCAGCGGCGAGCTGTTGAGCAACGCCACCGGGACCTGGGAACCCAGGCCCAATAAGCTGTGCCCTACAAAACGGCTGGCCTGGCGGATCACTCCCGGCCAGTCGCTGCGCAGGACCAGATGGCTGCGAAAGCCCTGCCAGAAGGCAGTGAGGCGCTCGATGGCGCTACGGAAATCAGTCGCGCCGCTGGCCAGGCTGACCGCGTTGATTGCCCCGGCGGAGGTGCCTACGATCACTGGGAACGGGTTGTCGGCACCCAACGGCAGGAGTTCGGCGATGGCCGCCAGCACTCCGACCTGATAGGCCGCCCGAGATCCGCCGCCGGAGAGGATCAAGCCTGTAACCGGTTCGCCTCGACTCATTCACAACACTCCATGTGGCGGGATCGGATGTTACTTGCCATACAGCCAGACGCCCCGCGGTGTCTGTCGTCCATCGCGAGCGTGCTCGCTCCTGCAGGGGACGCAAGGTCAATCGCGTTTGGCGTAGAGTTTGGGCTCGCCCGGTGGGCGGCTCTTGAAACGGCGGTGCGCCCACAGGTATTGCTCCGGACAATCGCGCAGTACGCCCTCGATCCACTGGTTGATGCGCAGGCAGTCCTCTTCTTCGGTCTCGCCGGGGAAGCCTTCCAGCGGTGGATGGATCTCCAGTCGATAACCGCTGCCGTCCGCCAGACGCTCCTGGGTGAACGGCACCACCAGGGCCTTGCCCAGCCGGGCAAACTTGCTGGTAGCGGTCACCGTCGCGGCCTGGATGCCGAACAACGGCACGAAGATGCTCTGCTTGGCGCCGTAGTCCTGATCCGGTGCGTACCAGATCGCCCGGCCAGCCCGCAGCAGCTTGAGCATGCCGCGCACATCCTCACGTTCCACGGCCAGCGAGTCGAGGTTGTGGCGCTCGCGCCCGTTGCGCTGTACGTAATCGAACAATGGGTTTTTATGCTCGCGGTACATGCCGTCGATGGTGTGCTGCTGCCCCAGCAGCGCCGCGCCGATTTCAAGGGTGGTGAAGTGCACAGCCATCAGGATCACGCCCTTGCCTTCGCGCTGGGCCTTTTGCAGGTGCTCAAGCCCTTCCACATGGGCGAGTTTTGCCAGGCGCTCGCGCGACCACCACCAGCTCATGGCCATTTCAAAGAAAGCAATGCCAGTCGACGCGAAGTTCTCCTTGAGCAGGCGCTTGCGCTCGGCGGCGGACTTTTCCGGGAAGCACAGCTCGAGATTACGTCGTGCAATACTCCGCCGGTCACCGGCCACGCGATACATCAGGGCCCCCAGCACGCGACCAATGAACAGCAACGCCGGGTAAGGCAATTGGACGATCAGCCACAACAGTCCCAGGCCGCACCACAGCGGCCAGAAACGCGGCATCAGAAATGTTTTTTTAAAACTCGGGCGATCCATTAAATGTTCCGCAAAGACAGTGGCCGCGCATTCTACATCGTTCGACCCGGCTTGCGGCTGGCGAGCGTTCTCGTTATAAGTCTCGGCACTTTTAGCGACAAGCCGTTGTATGCCGACCATGAGCCAAATCGAATCGCAAGACCAGGATCCCGTGTTCCAGTTAAAGGGCAGCATGCTGGCCATTACCGTGCTGGAACTGGCCCGCAACGACCTCGACAGCCTCGATCGGCAACTGGCCGCCAAGGTCGCCCAGGCGCCCGGTTTCTTCAGTAACGCGCCGCTGGTCCTGGCACTGGACAAACTCCCGGCCGGCGAAGGTACGGTCGATCTGCCAGGCCTGATGCGCATTTGCCGCCAGCATGGGCTGCGCACCCTGGCCATCCGCGCCAGCCGCATCGAAGACATCGCGGCGGCCATTGCCGTCGACCTGCCGGTATTGCCACCCTCCGGCGCTCGTGAGCGTGCACTGGACCCACAGGAAGTCGCCGCGCCAAAAAAACCGGAAAAACCGCCGGAGCCTTCGATCAAACCGACCAAAGTCATCACTTCGCCAGTACGTGGCGGCCAGCAGATCTATGCCCAGGGCAGCGACCTGGTCGTGATCTCTTCGGTCAGCCCGGGGGCGGAACTTCTCGCCGATGGCAACATCCATGTATACGGCGCGATGCGTGGTCGCGTGCTGGCTGGCGTGAAAGGTGATACGAAGGCCAGGATTTTCTGTCAGCAGATGACCGCCGAGCTGATCTCCATCGCCGGCCATTACAAGGTTTCGGAAGATCTGCGCCGCGATCCTTTGTGGGGTTCGGGTGTTCAGGTCAGCCTGTCCGGTGATGTGTTGAACATCATTCGGCTTTAACGGATACTGCCGCATTTTCCAAGCATCTCTAAAACGTAGCGAAAACGGCTCAAACGAAGTAGGAAAATGGTCAAAACCAGTGTTTGCCAACGGTAAGCGCGGCCAGGACCGGATTCCAGCCAAGGCTGTCCGACTGTAGTCGTTTTTTTCAAGAGATGTTTTTCAGGGACCAGAAGTCCTTTTTCCTTAGGGGTGAAACACCTTGGCCAAGATTCTAGTGGTTACATCCGGCAAGGGTGGTGTGGGTAAGACCACCACCAGTGCTGCTATCGGTACCGGCCTCGCACTGCGCGGCCACAAGACTGTAATCGTCGACTTCGACGTCGGCTTGCGTAACCTCGACCTGATCATGGGTTGCGAGCGTCGCGTGGTGTATGACTTCGTCAACGTGGTGAACGGCGAAGCCAACCTGCAACAAGCCCTGATCAAAGACAAACGCCTGGAAAACCTCTACGTACTGGCCGCCAGTCAGACTCGCGACAAAGACGCGCTGACTGTCGAAGGCGTGGAAAAAGTCCTGATGCAGCTCAAGGAAGACTTCGAGTTCGTGGTCTGCGACTCCCCTGCCGGCATCGAGAAAGGCGCCCACCTGGCCATGTACTTCGCCGATGAGGCGATCGTCGTGACCAACCCTGAAGTGTCATCGGTACGTGACTCCGACCGCATGCTCGGCCTGTTGGCCAGCAAGTCCCGTCGCGCCGAACGCGGTGAAGACCCGATCAAGGAACATTTGCTGATCACCCGTTACCACCCGGAGCGTGTGAGCAAAGGCGAAATGCTCGGTGTAGAAGACGTCAAGGAAATCCTTTCGGTGACCCTGCTCGGCGTGATCCCGGAATCCCAGGCGGTGCTCAAGGCCTCCAACCAGGGCGTGCCGGTGATTCTCGACGACCAGAGCGATGCCGGCCAGGCTTACAGCGATACCGTTGACCGCCTGCTGGGCAAGACCGTGGACCATCGATTCCTTGATGTACAGAAGAAGGGATTCTTCGAGCGCCTGTTTGGAGGCAACTAAGCAATGAACCTTTTTGACTTCTTTCGTGCCAACAAAAAGCAAAGCACCGCGTCGGTAGCGAAAGAGCGTCTACAGATCATCGTGGCGCATGAACGCGGCCAACGCAGTACACCGGACTACCTGCCCGCCTTGCAGAAGGAATTGGTGGAGGTGATCCGCAAGTACGTCAATATCGGGTCCGATGACGTGCATGTCGCCCTGGAGAACCAGGGTAGCTGCTCGATTCTGGAGCTCAATATCACCCTGCCAGATCGCTGAGTCGACCTGGCTGGAGCCACGGCGGCTCAGGCCTTTCGGGCTTTTGCGTGGGAGCGAGCCTGCTCGCGAGGGTGTATCAGTCAGTGCTGAATCAACTGACACCCCTCGCGAGCAGGCTCGCTCCCACATGAATGCTTCGAGAGCCTGAGCCGCCGTTGGCGTTTGTTACGAGACTGTTTTAATGCCGCTGTCCAACATCCGTATCATCCATCAGGACGCCGCCGTATTGGTGGTGGATAAACCGACCCTGTTGCTGTCCGTTCCTGGCCGGGCCGACGACAACAAGGACTGCCTGATCACCCGCCTGCAGGAAAACGGCTACCCCGAAGCTCGCATCGTCCATCGACTGGACTGGGAAACCTCGGGCATTATCCTGCTGGCCCGCGACCCGGACACCCATCGCGAACTGTCACGGCAGTTTCACGATCGCGAAACAGAGAAGGCCTACACTGCGCTTTGCTGGGGGCAACCGGAACTGGACAGCGGCAGCATCGACCTGCCCTTGCGCTACGATCCCCCCACCAAGCCACGCCACGTGGTGGACCACGAGCAGGGCAAACACGCCCTGACCTTCTGGCGCATTCTCGAGCGCTGCGGCGATTGGTGCCGGGTGGAACTGACGCCGATCACCGGCCGCTCCCACCAGTTGCGCGTGCACATGCTCTCTATCGGTCACCCGTTGCTGGGCGACGGGCTCTATGCCCATGAGCAGGCGTTGGCTGCATGGCCGCGACTGTGCCTGCACGCAAGCATGCTCAGCTTCACTCACCCGCAAACGGGCGAACGCTTGCGTTTCGAGTGCCCAGCACCGTTTTGAGCACTGCCTGTCGTGACGTTGTTCGCTTTAGCAAAAGGAATATTCAAGAATGAGTTGCACTGATTTCCCTGCCGTCAGGAAAACCCAAAACCAGTTGCTGTATCTGATCTACGGGGACCAGGCCGTTTACCGGCGCGAAGCCAAGTTCAGCATTTTGACGGCGCTGTCCCACGCAAAGAGCGGCAAGCTGCCGAGCATCAGGATCCTCACGGATCGCCCGCAGGACTATGCAGGCTGGCCAGTCGAGACCATCACCCTGACCCCGCAGATATTGGCCCGGTGGCAAGGCGAAAACGGTTATCACCATCGCCGCAAGGCCTGCGCCATGGCGGCAGGCCTGCACCTGGCGGAAAAAACCCTGTTCGTCGACACCGACACGCTGTTCCTGCGCGACCCGAACCTGATCTTCAGCCAGATCCAGCCAGGGCAGTACCTGATGGACTGCCTGGAGTACCAATGGCAAGAGGTCTGCGAGCGCCCCGAATACCACAAGCTCGGCGAGTGCCTGCATGCGCACGGCGTCAGCGCAAACACCGGCTTCAAACTGTACAACAGCGGGCTCTGCGGCCTGACCGATACCGATGCGCCATTACTGGAAGATTCGATCCGCTACATCGACGAATGGACTCGGGGTGAATTCGACGTCCACACCATCGAGCAGATCGCCCTGTCATTCGCCATGCGCGACAAACCAGTGCGCGAGGCGAACAAGCACATCTATCACTACTTCGCGGAAAAACGCTTTTTCCATGAAATGCACAGGTTCTTCTTTGCGCAGCATGGCGAACAATTCAGCCCGCAACTGGTGCAATGGTGCCGCGATGTTCCCCGTATCAAGCCGTATCCGACCGCCTGGCAGCGCCTGAAAATCAAATGGAAAGTGCGCAAGCACAAAGGCGCGCTGAAGAAGATCGGTCGCGACCTGCTGTATGGCAGCGCGGTGCCCGAGGATCCGTACTACGCCGCTTGCCGCCACGAATGGTGGGAATCGGCCTCGCGGGAAATCCTGCGCTGGGACAGAGCCCGACAAAAAGCGCTTCTGCGCTCCCATCAAGACAAATGGCCGCAGCAATTGCCGCGACCGCAAAAGCCCGAGGATGAGCAGATCATCATGGCTTACCTGAAAAAGCGGATCGTCAACAGGGGTTGATGCGTTGGGTGAAGACCACGCCCAAAGCTCCAGGCCAATGCGTTAAACTGGCGCCATTGCTGTCTGGAGCTACTTATGCGCGAAGAGTTGAACCAAGGCCTGATCGATTTCCTCAAGGCCTCCCCTACCCCATTCCATGCCACTGCCAGCCTCGTTCAGCGTCTGGAAGCGGCGGGCTATCAGCGCCTTGACGAACGCGAGCCCTGGAGCACCGAAGCCAACGGCCGTTACTACGTCACCCGCAATGACTCCTCGATCGTCGCCGTAAAAATGGGGCGCCAATCAGCGCTCTACGGCGGCATTCGCATGGTCGGCGCCCACACTGACAGCCCGTGCCTGCGGGTCAAGCCCCAGCCGGAACTGCAACGCCAGGGCTTCTGGCAACTGGGCGTCGAAGTCTATGGCGGTGCACTGCTTGCACCGTGGTTCGACCGCGACCTGTCCCTGGCCGGCCGGGTGACCTTTCGCCGCGATGGAAAGGTCGAAAGCCAACTGATCGACTTCAAGGCGCCGATCGCGATCATTCCGAACCTGGCCATTCACCTCAACCGTGAAGCCAACATGGGCTGGGCCATCAACGCCCAGACCGAATTGCCGCCGGTGCTTGCGCAATTTGCCGGCGACGAGCGAGTGGACTTCCGCGCGGTACTGACCAATCAGCTGGCACTGGAACACGGCCTGAACGCCGACGTGGTGCTCGATTACGAGCTGAGCTTCTACGACACGCAGAGCGCTGCCGTCATCGGTCTCAATGGTGACTTCATCGCGGGCGCACGCCTGGACAACCTGTTGTCATGCTACGCCGGCCTGCAAGCCCTGCTCACCGCCGACACTGACGAAACCTGCGTGCTGGTGTGCAATGACCACGAAGAAGTCGGTTCATGCTCCGCGTGCGGTGCGGACGGTCCAATGCTCGAACAGACCCTGCGTCGCCTGCTGCCCGAAGGTGACGAGTTCGTGCGCACCATTCAGAAATCGCTCCTGGTCTCGGCCGACAACGCCCACGGTGTACACCCCAACTACGCCGACAAGCACGACGCCAACCATGGCCCGAAACTCAACGCCGGCCCGGTGATCAAGGTCAACAGCAACCAGCGCTACGCCACCAACAGCGAAACCGCCGGATTCTTCCGCCACCTGTGCATGGCCGAAGAAGTGCCGGTGCAAAGTTTCGTGGTGCGCAGCGACATGGGCTGCGGCTCGACCATCGGCCCGATCACTGCCAGCCACCTGGGCGTACGCACCGTGGACATCGGCCTGCCGACGTTTGCCATGCACTCGATCCGCGAGTTGTGCGGCAGTCATGACCTGGCGCACCTAGTGAAGGTGCTCAGTGCGTTTTATGCGAGTCAGGAGCTACCGTAACCCGGTAAACACCACCCCTGTAGGAGCGAGCATGTCGAGGCGTCGAACCGTCGCGATGGTCGTTAACGATAACGTGGGCAATCTGACACCCCCCGGTGTCTGGGCCACCATCGCGAGCATGCTCGCTCCTACAGGTGACACGAAACCCGCCTAGACTTTTAATATCACCCACGACAAGGCAGTCCTCCATGATCTCGTTGTCTGCGTTCCACGCCATGCTGGTTCCTATCATCACCGGGATGATCCTGTTGGCGGTAGGCTTCAACTTTCGCGACAAAAATGCTGGCGTGTTCGCCATGTGGATCGGCATGCTGACCATCCTCGCCACGGTGGTCATCAAGATCCTCGTCAAAATCAACGAATAAATCCTCGCCCTCGACTCGCATTGGCTTTGGCGGGCTCGTACACTCGGTTGATCTGCTTTTCTGGAGGTTGACCGCCCAGTGTTCGCTCGCTTGCTCGCCCTGCCCTGCCTTTTCCTAGTCTGCCTGCTGGCGCTCTTACCGGTAGTGCCCGTCCAGGCCGCCGGCCTGCCGAGCCTGCTGAGCAGTTCGACACCCGCCCAGCCCGAGGCGCAGGAACCCCTCGGCCAGTCGTTGGACGAGGTCATCAAATCGCTGGAAAACGACCAGCAACGCGCCAAACTGCTGGCCGACCTGAAAAAGCTGCGCGACGCCACCAAAAAAGCCCAACCGGCCAGCGAAGAAGGTGTGCTTGGCTTGATCGGTGGCACGCTGAACCGCTTCGAACAACAGTTTTCCGGTGCCGACAGCCCGATCACCCGCTGGACAAGGGAGTTCTCCCTGGCCGATGACGAACTGCAAGCGCTGATACTGCCGGCCAACGAATGGCTGCCGATCATCTTTGCCTTCGCCATGATCCTGGCGCTGTGGAGCCTGCTGGCTGCCGCGCTGATCTGGCTGAGTCATCGAGTGCGGATGCGCTTTGGCCTGACCGAGGAACTGCCGCAACACCCCAGGGCCCTCGACATGCTGCGCTTTGCCCTGCGCAAACTCGGCCCCTGGATGATTGCCCTGGTGATCACCGTGTACATGAGCTACGCGCTGCCCTCATCGCTGGGTAAAAGCCTGGCGATGGTGCTGGCCTATGCACTGGTGGTCGGCACCTGTTTTTCGGCGATCTGCGTCATTGCCTTCTCCCTGCTCGATGGCCCGCATCGCCATCGCGCCTTGTACATCCTGCGCCATCAGGCCTTTCGCCCGCTCTGGCTGATCGGCAGCTTTGCCGCCTTCGGCGAAGCCTTGAACGACCCTCGACTGGTCACCAGCCTCGGCAGCCACCTGGCACACAGCGCGGCCACCGTCGCAAACGTGATGGCCGCTCTGTCCACCGGGCTGTTCATCCTCCGCTTCCGCCGCCCCATCGCCCACCTGATCCGCAACCAGCCGCTGTCACGGCGCCTGACACGACGCGCCCTCAGCGACACCATCGATATTCTCGGTACCTTTTGGTACGTGCCCGCCCTTGTGTTGGTCGCCATTTCACTGTTCGCCACGTTCCTTTCGGCCGGCGACACCAGCACCGCACTGCGCCAGTCGCTGATCTGCACGGTGCTGCTGGTGCTGTGCATGGTCATCAACGGACTGGTGCGCCGTCACTCGCAGAAACCGCAACGAGGACTGAAGCGTCATGCGCTGTACTCCGAGCGCTTGAAGGGGTTTTTCTACACGCTCGCGCATCTGTTGGTGTGGCTGGCATTCATCGAACTCGGCCTGCGGGTCTGGGGCATGTCGCTGATTGCGTTCACTGAAGGTGATGGCCATGAAGTCAGCGTCAAGTTGTTCAGCCTGGGCGGCACGTTGATCTTTGCCTGGCTGATCTGGATTCTCAGCGACACCGCGGTCCACCACGCCCTGACCCGCTCTCGCAAGGGCCTGGCGAACGCGCGGGCGCAGACGATGATGCCGCTGATCCGCAACGTGCTGTTCGTGGCGATTTTCATCGTGGCGCTGATCGTCGCACTGGCGAACATGGGCATGAACGTCACGCCACTGCTGGCCGGTGCCGGCGTGATCGGCCTGGCCATCGGTTTTGGCGCGCAGTCGCTGGTCGCCGACCTGATCACCGGGTTGTTCATCATCATCGAAGACTCCCTGGCCATCGACGACTACGTCGATGTCGGCGGCCACCTGGGCACCGTCGAGGGCTTGACCATCCGCACCGTGCGCCTGCGGGACATCGACGGCATCGTCCACACCATCCCGTTCAGCGAAATCAAGAGCATCAAGAACTACTCGCGGGAGTTCGGCTATGCGATTTTCCGCGTGGCGATCCCGGCCAACATGGACATCGACAACGCGATCAAGCTGATGCGCGACGTTGGCCAGAAGATGCGCAACGACCCGCTGCAACGGCGCAATATCTGGTCGCCGCTGGAGATCCAGGGCGTGGAGAGTTTCGAGTCAGGTAACGCGATCCTTCGCGCCCGGTTCAAGACGGCACCCATCAAGCAATGGGAGGTTTCCCGCGCCTTCAACCTGTCGCTCAAACGCCACCTGGACGAGGCCGGCCTGGACCTGGCGATGCCACGCATGAGCGTGCAGGTGGTGACGGCGGGGGGCGGCCAAGTCACCGAATAACCCCCATTACCTGTAGGAGCGAGCTTGTCGAGGCGTCGAACCGTCGCGATGGTCGTCAACGATGACGCAGGCTGCCTGATGCCCTGCGGTGCCTGAGCCTCCATCGCGACGGTTCGACGCCTCGACAAGCTCGCTCCTACAGGGGATGTGCCAAACGCAAAATACAGGCATAAAAAATCCCCGAACCAGTCGGGGATTTTTTACGTTCGATCAATCAACCCTAGGGCGGATCAATCTTCGCGGTAGCGACGCAGCTTGAGCTGCTTGCCGGCAACGCGAGTGTCCTTCAGCTTGGTCAGCAACTTCTCCAGACCATCTTCCGGCAGCTCGACGAGGCTGAAGCTGTCACGTACCTGGATGCGACCGATGGCCTCACGCGCCAAGCCACCTTCGTTAAGGATGGCGCCCAGCAGGTTCTTGGCAGCGATGCCATCACGCGCACCCAGCGCGGTACGGCAGCGAGCACGGCCTTCGCCCAAAGGCATTGGCGCACGACGCTCGCGATCACCACGATCAGGACGATCACCGGAACGCTCGGGACGATCACCACGCGGGGCACTGTTCGGCACCAGCGGACGTTCTTTCTCGATAGCGGCCAGGTTCAGCGCTTGACCGTTGGTAGCCTTGCGCAGCAGGGCTGCGGCCAGGGCACGCGGGCTGCAACCGATGTCGGCGGTCAGGCGATCGAGCAGATCACCATGGGTCGACTCGGCGTCAGCCACCAGCGGCGACAGGCTGTTGGTCAGTTTCTTGATACGCGCATCCAGAACGGCCTGGGCGTCCGGCAGGCGAACCTCGGCAACCTTCTGGCCAGTCACGCGCTCGATCACTTGCAGCATGCGACGCTCGCGAGGTGTCACCAGCAGCAATGCACGACCTTCGCGACCGGCACGGCCGGTACGGCCGATACGGTGAACATAGGACTCAGGATCGTACGGCATGTCGACGTTGAACACGTGAGTGATGCGCGGAACGTCCAGGCCACGAGCGGCAACGTCGGTCGCCACAACGATGTCCAGACGGCCATCCTTGAGGGAGTCGATCACGCGCTCACGCTGGTTCTGGGCAATGTCACCGTTCAGCGCAGCGGCTTTGTAGCCTTTGGCTTCCAGGGCGCTGGCCAGGTCCAGGGTCGCTTGCTTGGTACGCACGAACATGATCAGCGCGTCGAAATCTTCCACTTCCAGCAAGCTGAGAACGGCAGAAGTCTTCTGGTCGGCGTGAACCAACAGGTGAGCCTGTTCGATCGCGGTAACGGTCTGGGTTTTGCTCTGGATCTTCACGTGCTTTGGATCGCGCAGGTGACGCTCGGCGATGGCACGGATCGACTGCGGCAAGGTCGCCGAGAACAGTACGGTCTGACGGGTTTCCGGCATGGCCTTGAAGATGACTTCCAGGTCGTCCATGAAGCCCAGCTTGAGCATTTCGTCTGCTTCGTCGAGAACCAGGTGGTTCACGGTCTGCAGCACTTTTTCGTCGCGACGCAGGTGGTCGCACAGACGGCCCGGTGTGGCGACAACGATCTGTGCGCCATTACGGATTGCTTTCAATTGTGGGCCCATCGGCGCGCCGCCGTAGACAGCCACAACAGTTACGCCCGGCATTTGCTTGGCGTAGGTTTCGAAAGCGGTTGCAACTTGCAGCGCCAACTCACGGGTTGGGGCCAGGATCAGAGCTTGCGGCTCGCGCTTGGACGGATCGATGCGGTGCAGGATAGGCAGGGCAAAGGCAGCGGTTTTACCGGTACCGGTTTGCGCCTGACCAATCATATCGTGACCGGCGAGGATGATCGGGATCGACTGCTGCTGAATGGCCGAAGGCTCTTCATAGCCGGTAGCGACTACTGCAGCGACAATATTGGGATGAAGTTCAAGAGCGGCGAAGCCGCCGATTTCCTGGGTCATGGGTCTGCCTCTAAGTGCATCCGCAAAGACCCATGCTCCAAAGCTGCGCATGCCGTGTTGAGACTCAAGAGTCGCCCTGGCAGCTTTGTCGGCGGGGATTTGCGAAAACGTATGAATGAAAAAAGAAACGTCAAGGAAGAGCCCGCAAGGCGGACGTGCAGCCGAAGCTGGCTTCGAGTTGCGCTACCAAAACGCGGCCCGGTTAAAGGCCGGCGCGCACTATACCGGAATTCGCTCGGAATGGGAGGATTATTTGTCGGAAAACTGACGGATTCGTCGTTGTGTCACAGACTTTGCGGATTATCTGACGGCGGTCTACTTTTCAAAGGCCCGGCCTTGGCGGCGCTAAGGCTAAAACGTTTCACCCCCATCACGCCGCCCCTCCCCCAAATGCCTCCCGCGAGGAAAGTGCCCATGAACCAGCCTGCCCGCAGTCGTGTCACCCGTGAGCGCCACGGCCATGTCCTGTTGATTGGCCTCGACCGGGTGGCCAAACGCAACGCCTTCGACCTCGACCTGCTCAACGAACTGAGCCTGGCCTACGGTGAACTGGAGGCCGACAACGAAGCGCGGGTGGCCGTGGTGTTTGCCCATGGCGAGCACTTCACCGCCGGTCTCGACCTCCTCAGCGCCACCCCGGACCTGGCCAAAGGCTGGCAGGCGCCGCCCGGTGGTTGCGATCCCTGGGGCGTGTTCGCCGGGCCGAGGGTCAGCAAACCGGTGATCGTCGCTGTTCAAGGCTATTGCCTGACCATCGGCATCGAGCTGATGCTGGCGGCCGACATCAACCTGTGTGCGAGCAATACCCGCTTCGCCCAGAAAGAAGTCCAGCGCGGGATCTTCCCATTCGGTGGCGCAACGCTGCGCCTGCATCAGGTGGCTGGCTGGGGCAATGCCATGCGTTGGTTGCTGACCGGCGATGAATTCGACGCGCACGAGGCGTTGCACCTGGGCCTGGTGCAGGAAGTCATGGCCAGCGAAGATCTGCTGCCGCGCGCCATTGAATTGGCGCAACGCATCGCCCGGCAGGCGCCGCTGGGGGTTCAGGCAACGCTGATGTCGGCGCGGCAGGCGCGGTATGAGGGGGAGACGGTCGCGGCGAAGGAATTACCTGCGCTGGCGAAGAAGCTGCTGGAAAGCGAGGATGCCCGGGAGGGGGTGCGGTCGATGGTGGAGCGGCGGGCTGGGGTGTTCAAAGGGGTCTAGATTGTGGTGGGTGTCAGTTCTGGCCCCATCGTCGGAACGCCGCCCGGACCAAGCCCGCTCCCACAGTGATCGTGTTCACAATTCCCCCTGTAGGAGCGGGCTTGGTCCGGGCGGCGTTCCGACGATGAGGCCAGTCAAGCCCACTTATGTAGCCGGCCGAATCGCCTTGATCAGCGATTCCAGCGAATACCCCAACCGCGGAGCCAGCGCTTCGGCCCGGGCGATCAGGCCGTCCATGTCCAGTTCCTGATCCAGCTCCGAAGGCACGATCAGGATCACATTGCCCTCCTTCACGGGCAACTCCCAGTAATGGCGGTGATAAAGTCCACGCAGCAATGCCGCACCCAACGGTTTGCCATCGTCGGTGGCCCACTGGTTGATGACCAGCCAGCCGCCCGGGTTCAGGCGCTTCTGGCAATCCCCCAGGAAATTCCACGCCAGATGGCCGACGCCCGGCCCGACATCGGTGTAAAGGTCGACAAAAATCAGGTCTGCAGGCTCGGCGGTTTCCAGCAATTGCAGCGCATCGCCGACACGGATGTACAGGCGCGGATCATCATCGAGCCCGAGGTACTCAATGGCCAGTCGAGGCACGTCCGGGCGCAATTCGATGGCTTCGACGTCTTCCAGCGGCAGGAACTTCAGGCAGGCCTGGGTCAGAGTGCCAGCGCCAAGACCCAGGAACAGCGCGCTCTCCGGTTGCTCATGACACAGAGCGCCGATCAGCATCGCCCGGGTGTAATCGTATTCGAGCCAGCTCGGATCGGCGGTGAATACACAGCTCTGCTCAATGGCATCGCCAAACTCGAGAAAACGGTAATCGGCCACTTCCAGTACACGGATCACGCCAAACTCGTCCTGCACCTCGGCGAGCAGATGCTCGACGCGCTCCTCAGTCATTTCGTCTCCCGATCGTCACCCGGCCAGGCGACGCGATAAATACGGCAAAGGCGCGATTGTCGGCGAAGCGACGGGAACAGGTCACGCACTAATTTGCTGATACCATGAACGCCCGAGCGAATGACAACCGAGACCGTGATGAGCCAACCCTGGAGCCCTGACAGCTGGCGCGCCCTGCCGATCCAGCAACAACCCCTCTACCCCGACGCGGCGCACCTGCGCCAGGTCGAGCAGACCCTGGCCAGCTACCCGCCACTGGTGTTTGCCGGGGAAGCTCGGGAATTACGCCGTCAGTTTGCCGAAGTGACCCAGGGTCGCGCGTTTCTGTTGCAGGGCGGCGACTGCGCCGAAAGCTTCGCCGAGTTCTCCGCCGCGAAAATCCGCGATACCTTTAAAGTGCTGCTGCAAATGGCCATCGTCATGACCTTTGCCGCCGGCTGCCCGGTGGTCAAGGTCGGTCGCATGGCCGGCCAGTTCGCCAAGCCGCGTTCGGCGAACGACGAGACTCTCGACGGTGTGACCCTGCCGGCCTACCGTGGCGACATCGTCAACGGTATCGGTTTCGACGAAAAAAGCCGCGTACCGGACCCCGAGCGACTGCTGCAGTCCTACCACCAGTCCACTGCCACCCTGAACCTGCTGCGCGCCTTCGCCCAGGGCGGTTTTGCCGACCTGCACCAGGTGCACAAGTGGAACCTGGATTTCATCGCCAACTCCGCGCTGGCCGAGAAATACAGCCACTTGGCCGACCGCATCGATGAAACACTGGCGTTCATGCGTGCCTGCGGCATGGACAGTTCGCCTCAACTGCGCGAAACCAGTTTCTTCACCGCCCACGAAGCGTTGCTGCTGAACTACGAAGAAGCGTTCGTGCGCCGCGACAGCCTGACCAACGATTACTACGATTGCTCGGCGCACATGCTGTGGATCGGCGACCGTACCCGTCAGCTCGATGGTGCTCACGTCGAATTCCTGCGCGGGGTGAACAACCCGATCGGCGTCAAGGTCGGCCCAAGCATGGACCCCGAGGACCTGATCCGCCTGATCGACGTGCTCAATCCGGACAACGATCCGGGGCGCCTGAACCTGATCGCGCGAATGGGCGCGAACAAGGTCGGTGATCATCTGCCGGCGTTGATCCGTGCGGTGCAGCGCGAAGGGAAACAGGTGCTGTGGAGCAGCGACCCGATGCACGGCAACACCATCAAGGCCAGCAGTGGTTACAAGACCCGTGACTTCGCGCAGATCCTTGGCGAGGTAAAACAGTTCTTCCAGGTGCACGAGTCCGAAGGCACCTACGCCGGTGGCATTCATATCGAGATGACCGGGCAGAACGTCACCGAATGCATCGGCGGTGCGCGGCCGATTACCGAGGATGGCCTGTCGGACCGTTACCACACCCATTGTGATCCGCGGATGAATGCCGATCAGTCTCTGGAGTTGGCGTTCCTGATTGCCGAGACTTTAAAACAGGTTCGGCGGTGAATAGGTAAAACATCATTGCCTATTCGGCCGTCATCGCGGGCAAGCCCGCTCCCACAGGTTAAGTGAACACCAAAAATCCCTGTGCGAGCCTGCTCGCGATGAGGCTGGTTCAGACACCGCCAATCTGAGCCAATGGCCCCCGCAACCGATCCGCACTCACCCGCACACAATTCAACTGCACTCGCTCCAACCCCAGCCAATCAGCCATGCGCCGCAAATTCACGGCCAACGCCCACATCCCCGCCTCGTCCAGCCCCGGCTCTTCCTCATGCACGGCATGCACCGCCAGGCGCCCGTGCGCCCGCTCGGCGCGCAGATCGACCCGCGCAGCAATGCGTTCGTTGTGCAAAAATGGCAACACGTAATAGCCGTAGACCCGCTTTTCCTGAGGCGTGTAGATCTCCAGTCGGTAACGGAAATCGAACAGGCGCTCGGTGCGGCTGCGCTCCCAGATCAACGAGTCGAATGGCGAGAGCAAGGCGCTCGCTTCAAGCTTTCTCGGTACTTTCGGTTCAGGCAGGCAATACGCCGCCCGTTGCCATCCCTTCACCTCGCAAAGCTGCAATTGGCCCGCCTCCACCAGCTCGGCCAGGCGCGGACGCGCATCGCCCGGATTGAGGCGAAAGTAATCGCGCAGATCCTTCTCTGTCGCCACACCCAAGGCATTGGCCGCATGCAGCAACAGCGCGCGTTGCGCTTCCTCTTCGGTCAGCAGCGGCCGCTGCAGGATCGCCGCAGGAATCACCCGTTCCGGCAGATCGTATAGCCGCTCAAAGCCACGCCGCCCGGCCACGGTGACTTCGCCGGCAGCGAACAGCCATTCCAGCGCGTGCTTTTCCGCGCTCCAGTCCCACCAGGGCCCCGCCCGCTCCTCACGGGTCGACAGACTGCCGGCGCCCAGCGCGCCGAGCTCCTCCACCGATGCCATGACCCGGCGAATGGTGTCCTGCTGCTCGCGCCCGAACCGCGCCAGTTGCTGATAGATGTCTTCGCCACGGCTAGCACGTTGCATGCGCCAGCGCATCAACGGGTACATCGACAGCGGCAGCAAGGAAGCCTCGTGCCCCCAGTATTCGAACAGCGTGCGGCGCCGGCCCGAACTCCAGGCGGCCTGGTCGAGCACATCGGAGGAATAATGGCCTAGACGGGAGAACAGCGGGAGGTAGTGAGAACGCACCAGCGCATTGACTGAATCGATCTGCAAAAGACCGAGGCGTTCGATCACGCGATTGACATGGGCAGGCTTGACCACCGCCGGCGGCTGGCGCCCGTTGAACCCTTGGGCGGCCAGCGCCAGGCGGCGAGCCTGCTTGATGGAAAAGGACAGCGTTGCGGGCATGGGCATCTCCTTGTCTGCTCGCAACCTACCCCACGGGGAGAGGTTTTGTGTAGGTGTAGATGGCTCATTTGTGCATCGGGTCATCCCAGAATGGGCGGATGGCTTCATGCTCGACATCCGCACGACTGAGCCCGATGTCCTTCAACGCCTCGTCGCTCATGCCGGCCAGCAACTCGCGTTCGCGGTGCAACTCGTACCAGCGGCTGATCTTGTGCAGCAGGTCCGACACCACATGGATGGAATGTTTTTCAACCTCGGCATAACCTTTTTGACCTTTCATCTTGTTGCCCTCCGTTTGGGATGGCTCAAGTGTCTCGCCAGGGCTAAGATCAATCCAACGAATGTTTCTTATGCAACACATCTCGGAGATTGATGAATGTACCCGAGTATCGACACGGAAGTGCTGCGCACCTTTGTCGCCATCGCTGATCAGGGCGGTTTCACCCGCGCGGGGGAACTGGTCAACCGCACGCAATCGGCCGTGAGCATGCAGATGAAGCGGCTGGAAGAGGATGTCTTGCAGCGTCAATTGTTCCAGCGTGATGGGCGCCAGGTGAGGCTGACTGCCGAAGGCCAGGTGCTGCTCGGTTATGCCCGGCGCATCCTCAAGCTGCACAGCGAAGTGTTCAATACCCTGCGCGAGCCGCACATGGTCGGCACGGTACGCATCGGCACGCCCGACGATTATGTAATGCGCTTTCTGCCCGGCATCCTGCGGCGCTTTGCCCAGTCCTACCCGCTGATCCAGATCGAGGTGCACTGCGAATCATCAAAACAATTGCTGCTGCGCCAGGACCTCGATCTTTCCATCGTCACCCGCGAACCGGGCAACGAAATCGGCCAATTGTTGCGCAAGGAGCGTTTTGTCTGGGCCGAAGCACAGTGCTTCAGTGCCCACGAGCAGACTCCCCTGCCCCTGGCAATGTTCAACAGTGATTGCTTCTGCCGCCTGTGGGCGTGCAATGCGCTGGACGCCATGGGCCGCGATTATCGGGTGGCCTACAACAGCTCCAGCCTGTCGGCAATCATGGCCGTGGTCAGCGCCGGCCTCGCCATCACCGCGCAACTGGAAAGCCTGATTACGCCCGACATGCGCATCCTGGGCGAGGCAGAAGGCCTGCCTGAGCTGCCCGAGGCGAGCATCATGCTCCTGCGCAACCTGCATAATCCGTCACCGATCACCGAGTGCCTGGCCGAGCACATTGTCGAAGGCTTCAAACTTTAAACGCGAGCATCAACGCGCACAGCACCAGGAAGCCGCAGAACAGCCCGCGCAACAACCGCTCCGGCAACGCGTGGGCAACCTTCACGCCCCAACTGATGCTCATCAGACCACCAATGGCCAAAGGCACGCCGATCGTCCAGTCCACTTCATGGTGTACCGCGTAAGTCACCAGCGTGACGCCGGTACTCGGCAAAGCCAACGCCAGCGACAAACCCTGGGCCACCACCTGAGTGGTGCCGAACACGCTGGTCAGTACTGGCGTCGCCACCACCGCCCCGCCCACGCCGAACAGCCCGCCCATGGTGCCGGATGCCGCGCCGAGCACACCCAGCCAAGGCCAGGCGTAGTTCATCTGCGACTGAGCCGGTGCACTGGCCGCGAACATGCGGATCAAGTTGTAAACCGACAGCGCCACCAGGAACGCCACAAAGCCGATGCGCATGGTTTGCGCATCAACCCCTACCGCCCAGATCGAGCCGAGCCAGGCGAAACAGAAGCCCATCGACGCCAGTGGCAGCGCGTGGCGCAACTCGATGCGGTTGCGCTGGTGATAGCGCCACAGCGCGAGCATCACGTTGGGTACGACCATCACCAGCGCCGTTCCCTGGGCCATCTGCTGGTCGAGCCCAAACCAAACGCCTAGCAGCGGGATGGCGATCAACCCTCCACCGATGCCGAACAACCCGCCCAGAGTGCCCAGGGCGGCGCCAAAAACGACGTACAACAAAAACTCGATCACGAAGGGATTTCCTATTAGCACAGGCCTTTCATCCTACGCAGTCAACGATGGCGGGGAAACGCACAGCAGCGCACAATGGCTGTGCCAAATTCGCACAAGCAAAAGTGACACATGAACCCCACGCAACTGACCGGGCAACTCGGGCTTTTTCTCGACGTCCTTGAAACGGGCAGCTTCTCTGCGGCCTCCCGCCGTCATCCGCTGACGCCGTCGGCGGTGGCACGGCGCATCGACAGCCTGGAAACCGCTGTTGGCAGCCAATTGTTTATCCGCAGCACCCATGCCGTGCGCGCCACACCCGCTGGACTTGCCTTTGCTGAACGGGCGCGACGGATTGTGGCGGAGTTGCAGTTGGCCCGCGCCGAAGCCGTGTCCCTGAGCAGCGCGCCGGAAGGCCTGATCCGCATCGATGCCCCCGCCGCATTCGGGCGTCGCCATCTGGCGCCCGTGATTGCAGATTTTCTCATGCTATACCCCGGCCTCGACGTACAACTGCACCTGATCGACAGCTTTGTCGACATGCAGGGGTTAAACCTGGGTAAAGTCGATCTGGTGCTGCGTGCCGGACAGATGGCCGATACCCGCCTTGTCGCCACACCGCTGGCAAGCATGGTGCGTATTGCGTGCGCCAGCCCCGACTACCTGAAACGTCGTGGCATGCCGACCGACCCCGCGCAACTGATCGAACACGACGGGCTCGACTGGGATGGCCTGGCCCCGCCGTTCGCCTGGCGCTTCGAGCGAGATGGACAACTGCATCTGCACCGCCCGGCGCGCATCCGCATGAGCGCCAATAATGCCGAGGCGCTGGTGTGCGGCGCGCTCGCCGGTTTGGGGATTGCCCACTTACCCACTTGGCTGGCCAGCGAGTACCTGCTGCGCGGTGAGTTGCTACCGCTGTTTTGCGACAACGGATTGCCAGCACCAGAAACGACGGGGATCTACGCCCTGCGCCTGGAACAGCAATCCAACACACGCAGTCGCCTGTTGCTGGAATACCTGAAAACCCGATTCAGCCCTGTCCCGCCGTGGGATCTGGCCTTGCAGCGCAACCTCGACCGACATTAGGTCGAAATTGTCTGGCGCATTAAACATTGGACCGCTAGATTCAGCAGACCATTTACCAAGGTTTAGAAATGACCACCGACCGCGACACCCAAGACAATTGCGACGACTTGCTGCTGGATAACCAGGCCTGTTTCGCCCTGCATTCCACCTCGCTGCTGATGACCAAGGTCTACAAACCACTGCTCAAGGCACTGGACCTGACGTATCCGCAGTACCTGGCAATGATGGTGTTGTGGGAAGAGGACGGTTTGACCGTAGGCGAGATCAGCACGCGACTACTGACCGATCCCGGTTCATTGACCCCGCTGCTCAAGCGCCTGGAAGCCGAAGGCCTGCTCAGCCGCACCCGCAGCCGCGAGGACGAGCGGGTGGTCATTGTCGAACTGACCGAACAAGGTCGGGCCCTGCGAGACAAGGCCCGCAGCATCCCCCAATGCATCCTCGGCGCCAGCGGCATGACGCTGGAGCGATTGCAGAACCTGCAAAAGGAACTGCAAGTGCTGCGCGGTAATTTGCAGAACAGTCTTTAAGACTCCACCGATCCGGCTGCCCCCCGCCGCCCCTGTGGGAGCGAGCCTGCTCGCGATTGCGTTGCCACATCCAGCATGGAAGTTGACCGACGCGCTGCCTCGCGAGCAGGCTCACTCCCACAAAAGTCAAAATTTTCGCAACAAAAAAATCCTGCCAAAACCCCTCTAGATCAACCATCCCAGCCCATCTAACCGCTGCTGGAGGCAGTACAGCGCATTTTTTTCAAAAATTTATCTTGCGCGCTAACTATTGGCGCGCTACATTCACCTCGCACTTAGTTAACGCGCAAACATTTAGCGCGAAATAATCCAACTCCGAACGAGGCTTACATCATGCAAACTCTCTACACCGCAATCGCAACCTCCACTGGCGGCCGTGACGGTCGTGCGGTTTCCAGCGACAACATCCTCGACGTCAAACTCGCTACCCCAAAAGAGCTCGGCGGTGCCGGCGGCGCAGCCACCAACCCTGAGCAACTGTTCGCCGCCGGTTACTCGGCCTGCTTCATCGGCGCCCTGAAATTTGTTGCCAGCCAGACCAAGCGCAGCATCCCGGCAGATGCCTCGATTACTGCCCATGTCGGCATCGGCCAGATTCCTGGCGGTTTCGGCCTGGACATCGATCTGCACATCAGCCTGCCAGGCCTGGAACAAGCCGATGCACAAGCGCTGGTCGACGCCGCTCACCAGGTTTGCCCGTACTCCAACGCCACGCGTGGCAACGTTGATGTGCGTCTGCACGTGGCCGTCTAACTGCTGGTAACCCAAGCCCGAACAGGAAAAGAACATGAACACTTTCAGCAAAGTCTTGACCGGTACCCTGCTCGCTCTGTCCGTCCACAGCGCATTCGCCGGCGACGTTGAACACAACACCCAGGCGTTCCTGGATGTGTTGAACGCCGGCACCGGCAAACCGATGGAACAGATGACCCCCAAAGACGCCCGCGCCGTGCTGGTGGGTGCGCAATCGGGGGTGAAGCTGACGCTGCCAAAAGCCGATGTCAGCGAGAAGACGATTCAGGTCGACGGACAATCGATCAGCCTGACCATCGTTCGGCCGGCCGGGGTCAAGGGCGAGCTGCCGGTGTTCATGTTCTTCCACGGCGGTGGCTGGGTGCTGGGGGACTTCCCGACTCACGAACGACTGGTACGTGACCTGGTGGCGGGGTCGGGGGCAGCGGCGGTATTCGTCAATTACACCCCCTCGCCGGAAGCGCATTACCCGGTGGCCATCAACCAGGCTTACGCCGCGACCAAGTGGGTGGCCGAGCACGGCAAGGACATCAATGTCGACGGCAAGCGCCTGGCAGTGGCCGGCAACAGCGTCGGCGGCAACATGGCAGCCGTTGTCGCCCTGATGGCCAAGGACAAGGGCACGCCTGCGATCAAGTTCCAGGTGCTGCTGTGGCCGGTGACCGACGCCAACTTCGACACCGGGTCCTACAACCAGTTTGCCGAGGGGCACTTCCTGACCCGCAACATGATGAAGTGGTTCTGGGACAACTACACCACCGACGCCAAACAGCGCAACGAGATCTACGCCTCGCCGCTGCGCGCCACCACCGCCCAGCTCAAGGGCCTGCCACCTGCCCTGGTGCAGACCGCCGGTGCCGATGTGCTGCGCGATGAAGGTGAAGCCTATGCCCGCAAGCTCGACGAAGCCGGCGTTCCGGTGACCTCGGTTCGCTACAACGGCATGATCCACGATTACGGTTTGCTCAACGTCGTCAGCCAGGTGCCGGCAGTGCGCTCGGCCATGCTGCAGGCATCGCAAGAGCTCAAGGAACACCTGAAATAATCACCCACCCGCCGTCCCTGTAGGAGCGAGCTTGCTCGCGATGCAAGTCCAGAAAACGCGGAGAACCAGATACCCCGCGTTATCGTTGACGATCATCGCGAGCGTGCTCGCTCCTACAGAGGGACGACAGGCACAAAAAAGCCCGACTCAATGGTCGGGCTTTTTCATTCCTCAAGCAGTGCTTATTTCGCACGGCCTTTGTAGGAACCGCCTTCGCGGGTATCGATCTCGATCATATCGCCGATTTCGATGAAGTCAGCAACCGACAGCTCGGTACCGTTCTTCAGTTTGGCAGGCTTCATCACCTTGCCCGAAGTGTCACCGCGAGCGGAACCTTCGGTGTAGTCAACCTGACGCACGATGGTGGTCGGCAGCTCCACGGATACCAGGCGCTCTTCGAAGAACACGGCTTCGCAAACGTCGGTCATGCCTTCTTCCACGAATGGCAGAACGCTTTCGATGTCTTCGGCGTTCAGCTCGTACATGGTGTAGTCAGTGGTGTCCATGAACGTGTAGGTGTCGCCGCTGATGAAGGACAGGGTCGCTTCTTTACGGTCGAGGATCACGTCGTCCAGTTTGTCGTCCGCACCGTAAACGGTTTCGGTCTTGTAACCGGTGAGCAGGTTCTTCAGCTTGGTCTTCATGATCGCGCTGTTACGGCCCGATTTGGTGAATTCAGCTTTCTGAACCAGCCAAGGATCGTTGTCGATACGGATCACGGTACCGGGTTTGAGTTCTTTACCAGTTTTCATTGCGAATATCCGAATTTGGATGGGAGTTACTAAAATCTAGGCCGCGTATCATAGCCAATTTAGGTAAAACTGTACCAGCGCCGCGGCAAGATCCGCCCGCGAGGCCTGTTCCAGACACCACGCCTCAGCATGTTTTTGCAGTTCCGGCCAGTGTTTACGGGTCACCTGCCACTGATCGGCCACCGCATGGCCGCCATTCCATGCCCGCCAAAGACCGCTGATCGCCTCGCGAGCCGGCGCCGAAAGCCCTTGGGTGTACAACGTCAGGAAGGCCTCGAGCTTGTCCAGATGGATGTCTTCGTCCTGTCGATAGATATGCCAGAGCAGCGGCCGCCCCGCCCATTGCGCCCGAACGAACGAGTCTTCGCCGCGCACCGCGTTGAAATCACAGCTCCACAACAGTCGGTCATATTGATCCTGGCGGACGAATGGCAGCACTTGCACGGTGACGGACTCGCGCCGGTGCACAGCACCCGGTGCCAGGCCATCGACCCCAAGCCAACGCTGGACATCGCCCAGAATCCGCCCTTCCGGCACCAGCAGGTGCGTCGGCAACGCGTCTGCCGCCATCACGTCGAGCCAACTGGCCAACCCCGGGTTTTCGTAGGCAAACAGCGAGATCAATTGCGCATCCTGCGCGGGATGGATCCCTAGACTGAGCAGGAATTCTCGTTGAGCCTCGGGGCTTTGCTGAAAATGCCGACGCTGCTCAAGTAAACCGCGTTCACGCAGCAGGCCACCGGTGCCCACCTGGAACCCGGGAAAGAAAAAGTATTTCTGTACGTTTTTGTACTTCACCGAAGGCAAGCCGTGACAGCCAATGACCCAGTCTTCGGCACTCAGGTAATCGAGGTTCATCCACAACGGCGCCTTGTCTCGTGCCGCCATGGCGTCCATGTAGGCACTTGGCAGCTGGCAGGCGAAAGCGGCGATCACGACATCCGAAGCATCCGCAACATCCGTGGGCAGCCAGTCGGCTGGCCAATGGCGCACATCGACACCTTCCTGCCATTGCTGAGTGGCATGAATATCGATGCCCGGGCAGAGGCGCTCGAACGCACGCAAATCATCGACCCACAACCGCACCGCCAGCGAGTGTTCGGCCACCAGTTGTCGGGCCAGGCGCCAGGTCACGCCGATGTCACCGAAGTTGTCGACCACGGTGCAGAAGATATCCCAGCGGGTTTTCATTTCAGGCATTCCAGGTTCCCGTTGGCAAAAGCGTCGATTGTCCGCATAAATTACCCGGTGCAGAAGAGCCGACGGCGATTAATCTTCATGCGACAATCGCCACTTGCCCGCCACCACCCGCCAGGAGGCAACCATGCCCCACCGCACCAACCCTCGCCGAACTTTGCCAAGTCGGCTCAACGCCCTGCAACTGACAGGCAGCATAGCCCTGGGTGTGTGGCTGGGATTCATTGCAATCGCATTGACCTGCTGGCTCGCCTCGCGCTTGCTGTTTACCGAACAACTGGCGCCCGTGGCTCAGGCGGTGCACCAACTGGCCAACCCGCCCGTGATACAACAGGCGCCCGACCTGCCCCCTCCAAGTCCGCAGTTCGAGCAGTACGAAGAAAACCTGCGCAAGAACGAACAGGCACAACGACTGGACCAGGCGCGCAGCAGCAATCGCAACCTGTCCAACCCCAAATGCCAGTTCTGGCTGCAACAGGACCGAACAGCGCCCAGCGAAAAAAGCCGCGCCAATGTCCTGCAATTCTGCGATTGATCATGAACAAGACGACCGTCCACCAACTGATTATCGACAGGCTGAAGATCGATCTCGACGTCGCCGAGCGTGCCGCGCAAACCGCCTACGAAACCGCCACCCACGAAGAAAACGTCGCCGAGAACAAGTACGACACCCTGGGGCTGGAGGCCTCTTACCTGGCGACCGGGCAAGCGCGACGCATGGAAGAAATCAGGCAGTCATTGACGCTGTGCCAAAACCTGACGCTGCGGGCCTATGATGATCAGCGCGGCATCGAAGTCGGCGCGCTGCTCGGCCTGGAGGACGAAACGGGTCGTGAACAATGGCTGTTCCTGGCGCCCGACGCGGCAGGCTTGAAAGTCGACCTGGTGGGCCAACTGATCACGGTCATCACCCCTCGCTCACCGCTGGGCAAAAGCCTGCTGGGCAAATTCGAGGGAGATGAAGTGGAGATTGTGGTGGCGGGCGCTCGGCAACAGTTCTCTGTCACCGAGGTCATTTGACGGCGATCAGTGAACGGGCAACTCGACGCCATCGAACAGTTCTTCGAGTTCCTGCTTGTTGTGGCACGCAATGGCCTTGGCCATGACTTCACGGGTCAGGTGCGGGGCGAATTTCTCGATGAAATCGCACATGAAGCCACGCAGGAAAGTGCCGCGACGGAAACCGATCTTGGTGATGCTGGATTCGAACAACTCGCTGGCGTCAAGCACCACCAGATCGTTGTCCAGCTTGGTATCGACCGCCATTTTCGCCACGATGCCCACACCCAACCCGAGGCGTACGTAGGTCTTGATGACGTCGGCGTCGGCGGCGGTGAACACCACTTTAGGCGTCAGGCCACGATGGCTGAACGCTTCGTCGAGTTTCGAACGGCCAGTGAAACCGAACACATAAGTCACGATCGGGTATTCAGCGAGGGCTTCGAGGGTCAACTTCGGCAGCTTGGTCAGCGGATGGCCGTGCGGCACGACCACGCAGCGGTTCCAGCGATAGCACGGCATCATTACCAGGTCGCCGAACAACTCCAGTGCTTCGGTAGCGATCGCGAAGTCGACCGTTCCATCAGCCGCCATTTCAGCAATCTGCATGGGTGAACCCTGGTGCATGTGCAGGGCAACTTCCGGGTACTGCTTGATGAAGTTGCTGATCACCGGCGGTAATGCATAACGGGCTTGGGTGTGGGTGGTGGCGATCGACAGGGTGCCTTTTTTCTCGTTGGAGAATTCCTGGGCGATCTGCTTGATGCTTTCCACCTTGCGCAGGATCTCGCCAGCGGTGGTAATGATGCGCTCGCCAGCCGGGGTGACGCGGGTCAGGTGCTTGCCACTGCGGGCGAACACCTCGACGCCCAATTCGTCTTCCAGCAGGCGGATCTGTTTGCTGATGCCCGGTTGCGAGGTGTAAAGACTTTGGGCGGTAGCGGAAACGTTGAGGTCGTGGTGCGCCACTTCCCAGATGTAGCGCAATTGTTGAAGCTTCATATCAATCCCTCAAAGCAGGTAGACGCCACGGGCATCAGCGACGGTATATAACTATATTAATGGCTTGAAGAATAAATCTAGAACTTTTTAATCAAATTGCCATTATTCGTGTTCTAGCGATCCCCTCGGCGCCGGCGTTCCGCCAGCGGCACCAGATAGACCGGGACCGGAGCCAACTGCAATACCCGCGCTGCGGTCCTGCCCAAGGGCGTTTCCGCGCCAGCACCATGGCTATGACTGCCTAGGATCAACAAATCCACAGAGAGTTTCTGTGCCTGATCAAGAATGACCTGCGACGGATCGCCCTGGAGCACCCGCACCGCTTGAATCCTTTCCAGATCCTGCTCTCCTTCACCTCCCAGCTCTTCGCGAAAACTGTCGAGCACGCGCTGCTCGATATTGGCAATGACCGTGTTCAAGCCCTGACTGTGGAATTCATTCAATGCGCGCTCATCGAGGTAGCTCTGCAACACCGATTCGGCAAACAGCCCCATGGGTTCAACCGCGTGCACGACATACAGGTCGGCGTTGAAGGTTCGCGCCAGCGCCAAGGCATGCTGCATCACCACAGGTGCATACAGGCCCAGGTCAGTGGCATACAGCATCGAACGAATCATAGGATCTCCTCGCAATGCCAACATGGCGGAGATTGATTCAGCTTAGCAGTGCGTTGACGAGTACGACGCCTTGCGTAACACGTTGAACCAGCGGCTTAAACTTTTTGCTCGTTGCTTATGCCATGAGGCACATGGCCGGTAGCGACCACCTCACGGGCCAGCTCACAATGGCCTGCCTGATCGTCGAAAAACACGTCGGCGGCGAAAGCTTCAAGGAACGCCGACTTGGTCAGGCCGCCGAGAAACAGCGATTCGTCCAGGCGAATGTCCCATTCACGCAAGGTGCGGATCACCCGTTCATGGGCCGGTGCCGAACGCGCCGTGACCAGCGCCGTGCGGATCGGACAGGCGTCGTCGGCAAACTCACGCTGCAACAGATTGAGGGCCGCCAGAAACCCTTTGAACGGACCGCCACGCAATGGCTGGCGGGCGCTTTCGCGCTCACTGGCCTGAAACGCTTCCAGGCCACCCGCCTGGTAAATGCGTTCCGATTCATCAGAAAACAGGACGGCATCACCGTCAAAGGCAATCCGCAATTCATCGCTCTCGGCGCGGCTGGCACCACCGGAAAGAATGGTTGCCGCCGCAAACCCGGCGTCCAACGCGCTGCGCACGTCTTCGGCGTGGGTGGACAGGAACAGGTCACAACCAAAGGCCTTGAGATACGGATACGGGCTACGGCCACCGACGAACGCCGCGCGAGAAATGGACAGCCCGTAATGATGAATCGAGTTGAATACACGCAGCCCCGTATCGGCACTGTTGCGCGACACCAGCACCACTTCGACCCGGGCGCGACCCAGTCTGGCATTGAGGTTGAGGAGCTTTTGCACCAGCGGGAAGGCATCGCCGGGTTCAAGGATTTCATCCTCGTGCTCGATCTGATACTGCCGATAGGCCTCCACACCGCTCGACAGGTACACCTTGTGACTCTCGCTCAGATCAAACAGCGCGCGCGAAGAAATCGCCAGCACCAGCTTGTCATCAATCGTCTTGGCCATCCCCTTCCCCCTTGGCTGATCGACTCAAGCGTTGCGTCGATCGATAAAACTCAAACTCTGGTACAGCGCTTCGACCCTCGGCATCTCGCACCCTGCCGCCTTGGCGGCTGCCAGGGGCCTTGCATAAATCGCGGCCAGTTCCAGCGGGCGTTTGTACAGATAATCGTGGTACATGCTCGGCCAGTAGTCAGGCATTTTTTCGGTCATGGTGAACAGGTGATCGGCATAACCGGACGGCACTTCGTGACCACAGGCGATTGCGCCTTGCACCACTTCAGCCATCAGCGTTTTGATCAGTTCACGGCTGTCGGCATCGGCCATCAACGGCTCAGTACTCGCCCCCAGCAAAACCGACAAGCCGTTGTAGGGAATATTCCACACCAGTTTCTGCCAGCGGGCCTCATGAAGGTTGGGCATGCCGTGAGCGTCGATCCCCGATGCCAGGAACAGGCCGACGCCCTCATCGACGATCGCTGCCCGCTCCCGCTCACCGGCGGCCGGGCCACTGTGATAGCCCACGCGCACCGTCCCCAGTGCCTGATGGGTGATAACGCCCGGGCCTTCACGGTGGACACAGATGTAGCAGAGTCCACCCAGGATGTGCATGGACTCGGGCAGCAAATCGCGCAGGCTGTCCTCGACATCGAGGCCATTCTGCAACAACAGCACCTTGGCGTCTGGCGCAGCGGCACCCAGTATGGCCGGCACCAGAACGGCGTTGCTGGTGGTTTTCGCCCCGATCAGCAACCAGTCGCAGGGCGGCATGTCTTCGGCGGACGAATAGGCCTGCACGGGATTTAACGCCAATGCGCCATGCACGGCGCTGTCCAGGTGCAATCCGCCCTCTGCCACCGCCGAAAACTCGCTGCGCAACAGAAAATGCACATCGAAACCGGCCCGCGCCAGCATCAATCCGTAGAAACCACCGATCGCCCCGGTCCCGATGATACCGATGGTCGGCTTTGCGACTGTTCCTGTCATGGCAACTCCTCTGCGGTAGTTCGCAGCGCCAGCCCAATGGCCCGGTTGAGCTCAGTGGCGGTCAGGCGCGACTTCAATGCCCCGAAAAACTCACCGTCGCGCACGACATACAGCGCCGGCAAATGAAAAACCTCGTAACGCTCGACCAACCCACCATTGTTACCCGCATCGATCCAGCACAGGCGATCGACGTGCAGCTTCAGCCCAGGCAATTGCTCCCGGGCAAAACGGCAACCGGAACAGCCGACGCTGGTGAAAATCAGCAGCGAAACGCCGCTCATTGCCAGTAACCGCTGGTCGGCGTCGAAATCGGTCAATTCTAATTCGGCCACTATACTGGGGGAAATAATGTCAGATGGCCGACACATGGAGTCCGTGCTCATGGGACGCTTCATTCCTCATCCTGACGATGTACCGGTGGAGTTGACGCTGCTCAAGCCAGAGTGCATTTCGCGGCAACACTTGCACTCTATCAGCCTCGGGGGCATGGCTTGCAATTACCACCGTGCCTGGCGCCACGGCACGGCGCTGGAAGTGCGCATGCCAACGCTGAACCCCGACCTGCGCTACCTGGGTTATGTTGCCTGGTGCCTGCGACGCAAGCGTGGTTACCTGGTGGGTATCGCCTTCGTCGATGAGCAGATGATGTTCACGGCGCGAATGGGTGAGCAGGTGTGTCAGATCGAACGCTACTGCCGCCTGCACGATGCCCATGACGACCTCCAGGAAACACAGGCCCTGGCCCTGGAATGGGTCCAGCAACATGCCGATGAGTTCTCCCACGACACCGTTCACAAGGCATTTGCCCAGGCGGTGGCAGACTGAAGGGTCATCAATTGGTGGGAAATGCCCGTAAAACCGGCGTCTGCCCATTGTCGAGCTACGGTGTAACGCGCTAAGGTTCCGCTCCCCGACGCGCTTAATTTGCTGTGCTCCGCCGCGCGGGTTCGCTGGCGGCCGGCACCCGTGACCTGACGAGTAAACGATGGCTGATTTACCGATCAACGACCTGAACGTCTCTTCCAACGAGACGCTGATCACGCCTGATCAGCTCAAGCGTGACATCCCTCTGAGCGACGCCGCACTGCGCACCGTCACCAAGGGCCGCGAAGTCATTCGCAACATTCTGGATGGCACCGACCATCGCTTGTTCGTGGTGATCGGGCCTTGCTCGATCCATGACATCAAGGCGGCCCATGAATACGCTGAACGACTGAAAGTCCTGGCGGCGGAAGTATCCGATACCCTGTATCTGGTCATGCGCGTGTATTTCGAGAAGCCACGCACCACCGTCGGCTGGAAAGGCTTGATCAACGACCCGTATCTGGACGACTCCTTCAAGATCCAGGACGGCCTGCACATCGGCCGTCAGTTACTGCTGGACCTGGCCGAGATGGGCCTGCCGACCGCCACCGAAGCCCTTGACCCGATTTCCCCGCAATATCTGCAGGACCTGATCAGCTGGTCGGCGATCGGCGCGCGGACAACCGAATCCCAGACTCACCGCGAGATGGCCTCCGGCCTGTCTTCGGCAGTCGGCTTCAAGAACGGCACCGATGGCGGCCTCACCGTTGCGATCAACGCCTTGCAGTCGGTTTCCAGCCCGCATCGGTTCCTGGGTATCAACCAGGAAGGTGGCGTGTCGATCGTGACGACCAAGGGCAACGCCTACGGCCACGTGGTACTGCGCGGCGGCAATGGCAAACCCAACTACGACTCGGTCAGCGTCGCCCTGTGCGAACAGGCCCTGAACAAGGCGAAGATCAAGCCCAATATCATGGTCGACTGCAGTCACGCCAACTCCAACAAGGACCCGGCACTGCAACCTCTGGTCATGGAAAACGTTGCCAACCAGATCCTCGAGGGCAACCAGTCGATCATCGGCCTGATGGTCGAGAGTCACCTGAACTGGGGCTGCCAGGCTATCCCGAAAGACCTCGCCGACCTGCAATACGGCGTGTCGATCACCGATGCCTGCATTGACTGGTCCGCGACCGAGAACACCTTGCGCAGCATGCATGCCAAGCTCAAGGATGTACTGCCCAAGCGCGATCGCAACTGATCACTTTGGCTGCGCACACAAAAACGCCGGGCTGAGCCCGGCGTTTTTGTGTGCGTTCGATTTACTGACTGAGCTTGGCCGCATGGCGCTGGTGACGCTCCATGTAGCGCTCCACATAGGAACACGAAGGGATGACGGTGTAGCCCATCTGCTCGGCATACTCCAGCGCCTTTTCGGTCAAGGCTGCCGCAATGCCACGGCCACGCAGCGCGTTGGGCACAAACGTGCGGTAGATATCCAGGGTCTGTTTCCCCAGATCCATGTAGGTCAGGTAGGCACGATGACCGTCCACATTGGTCTCGAACTGATGACCAGCCTGGTCATGGTGGATGGACAACGCCTCACTCATCACTACTCCTCGCGGGTCTTTATATGCTGACCCCTACCTTACCGATGTTTTTCCGGCGAAGGAACATCTACGCCACCCTGTGCCTCAATGGACACCGAGAAAGCTGCACCGAGCACGTATCAAATAGTAGGCACCATTGACGCAATTGCTCAAGGCACGCTCGTCTTCGCGCAGGGTTTGGCCGCAGATGACGCAGGGCAGCTCGACCGAAAATTCCCGAAGGTCGATCGCCTGCACATTGCCGGATGTTGAGACTTAAGACGAACGTCTCTCTATTAAGTCACCTCAACTAGGAGAAAGATATGAGAGCGGTCACGCAGCCCCCCAACGAAAGTGTAGACGAATCCATCTAGCCAGACTTTAGTCAAGAGCCTGTAAACAGTCGCGCGGGCCGGGAACTTTTTCGTGCCAACTCGCTCTACGCGGGGCTCGTGGCTGGATATTTTTTAAGCAAACGTAAGTAAAAGTTGCTCGAAAAAGAATCAACGCCTACAATTTTTTTGGCTTCTTGCTTTACGTCAGTTTACTTACGACAAGTAATGGGTAGTATGTACGCCGGCTCTTTCCTCACTGTGAGGAGACAGCCACTTAATGGAAAGTCCTTGAAGGGGAACACGATGAACAACGTTCTGAAATTCTCTGCTCTGGCTCTGGCCGCAGTTCTGGCTACCGGTTGCAGCAGCGTATCGAAAGAAACCGAAGCACGTCTGACTGCAACTGAAGACGCAGCAGCTCGCGCCCAAGCTCGTGCAGACGAAGCTTACCGTAAAGCTGATGAAGCTCTGGCTGCTGCTCAAAAAGCACAACAGACTGCTGACGAAGCTAACGAGCGTGCTCTGCGCATGCTGGAAAAAGCTAGCCGCAAGTAATAATCCCTCGGGATTGTTATCAAGCCGACCCATTTTTTGGGTCGGCTTTTTTATTGCCCGACGTTTCGTCCAAGCAATAAAAAACCCGCCGACGCAGCCGCGTCGACGGGTTTGAAAGAAGCCTTATTGCAGAGGATCGAGCGGAGCGCTGGAGACCATCGGTGCCGACTGATTGGGCACGGCGATTTCCACTGGCAGACCATCTTCAGCGGCCACCACATCACGCACAACATCCCAGTTCATACGCAGGTTGTTGGTGATGTCTTCGCGCTTGAGCATCGCGTTGATGACCGCAGTGTGCTTGTCGACCACCGACGGGTTGCCCTTGTCGTCCAGCGGCGTGTGGGCCTCCAGGTAGACCTTGCCACCGCTGACACCGAATTTGTAGGAGTCATTGATGATGCGTACCGACGTGCCCACCGGCACCATGCCGGCCATTTCCAGCACGTTGTTGTTGAACATGCGGAAGCAGCCGTGGCTGGTGCGCATGCCGATGCCGAACTTCTTGTTGGAACCGTGGATCAGGTAGCCCGGTGTGCCCAGGGTGAACTTGAACGGGCCCAGCGGGTTGTCGGGACCGGCTGGCACGACATTCGGCAGCGGATCGCCATCGGCGGCGTGCTCGGCCTTGATCGACGCCGGAGGCGTCCAGGTCGGATTAGGCGTCTTGGCGATGATGCTGGTGTGGGCGATTGGCGAGCCCCAGCCTTCGCGACCGATACCCAACGGGAAGGTGTACACCACGTTCCGGCCCTTGGGGTAATAGTAGAGGCGGTACTCAGCCAGGTTGATGACAATGCCTTCACGCGGGCCAGGTGGCAGGATGAAGCGGGTGGGCAACACGATTTCGGTGCCAGCACCCGGCAACCAGGGATCGACGCCAGGGTTGGCCGCGACCATCTCTGTGTAACCCAGATCGTAAGTGGTGCCAAGGTCGGCGAAGGTGTCTTCGTACTTGGCCTTGATGACCTGCACCTGGCCGACGATGTCTTCACCAGGCGGTGGCAGGGGCAACTCCAATGCAGCTACGGGACCCGCAGCGCACAGGGCGGCAAGTGTCAGGCAGCGGGTGACGGCAGGAAAGCGCGGCAACATCCGGAAAATCCTTCGCAAGATCGACAAGGGTGAAAAACGCGATTGTACACCGGCACCCATAAATTCGGGGAGATGGTCGATGGCTCGCGTATCGGGATGTGTCAGAGCTCGAAACGCAGCTCTGGCCAGATAGGCGAGGTCCCACGCTTCTGCGATTCGAGGATGGCCCGGCACAGTGAGCATAGGCGCTGATCCTGAAACACCTTGCGGTCGACGCTCGACCAGCGCGGTTGTGCCGGCAGCAGGCTACCGCACAGGGTGCGATCGGCCGAACCTCCCAGCTCCAACTGACGGGTCACCAGATGCACACGCACTTCCTGGCAGGCGAACAAATCCAACTGCTCGTCTGGCTCGATCAGTTGATAGGCAAAAAGTGACCAGGCGGGACGCGGCATCGGGGGCTCCAGATAGGGGGCGCCACATTAGCCGAATCCCGGCCACTAGAAAAGCGTCAAAGCAGCGGTTTCAGTGCCGGCCAGACATTTTCCAGCAACTTGTCCTGGGCCCCCGCCGCCGGGTGCAGGCCATCGGCTTGCATCATGTCCGGATGCCCGCCCACGCCTTCCAGAAAAAACGGCACCAGCGGGATCTTTTTCTGGTCGGCGACGTTGCTGTACACCTCGGCGAACGCTTTGGTGTATCGCGCTCCGTAGTTGGGAGGCAATTGCATGCCCAGCAACAACACCTTGGCACCACTGGCGCGGGATCTGTCGATCATCATTGCAAGGTTTTGTTGCAATTGCGTCGGCAGCATTCCGCGCAGGCCATCATTGCCGCCCAACTCCAGGATCACCAACTCAGGCTTATGCTCTGCAAGCAGCGCAGGCAGGCGCGCCCGGCCTCCCGCGCTGGTGTCGCCGCTGATCGACGCATTAACCACCTTGTCGTCGAAACCTTCCTGCTTGAGCCGTTGTTCAAGCAGTGACACCCACCCCACGCGGGTATCCAGGCCGAAACCGGCGCTGATACTATCGCCAACGATCAGGACTGTACCCGCCGCTGCGTTCTGGGCCATGCACATCAAGGCCAGGCCAGCACTCAAAAACCATACACGCATCGGATTCTCCATGGGCGCAAGCATTCTCACCGCGAAGAACCTCAGCAAAGTGGTCCCCAGCGCGGAAGGTGAACTGACTATCCTGCACGAACTCAGCCTGGAACTGAACAAGGGCGACAGCCTGGCCATCGTCGGCGCCTCCGGCTCCGGCAAATCCACCCTCCTTGGCCTGCTGGCCGGTCTCGACCTGCCCAGCAGCGGTGAAGTCACCCTTGCCGGCCAGGGCCTGAGCACGCTGGACGAAGATCAACGGGCGCGTATCCGTGCCGAACACGTCGGCTTCGTGTTCCAGTCCTTTCAGTTGCTCGATAGCCTCAATGCCCTGGAAAACGTCATGCTGCCGCTGGAACTCGATGGCCGCAAGGACGCCCGGGAACGTGCCACGGGGCTGCTGCAACGGGTCGGTCTTGGGCAGCGCCTGACTCACTCGCCCCGCCAGCTCTCGGGCGGCGAACAGCAGCGCGTGGCAATTGCCCGCGCGTTTGCCGCCGAACCCGACGTGCTGTTTGCCGACGAGCCCACCGGCAACCTCGACAGCCACACCGGCGAGCGAATCAGCGACTTGCTGTTCGAGCTGAACAAGGAGCGCGGCACCACCCTGGTGCTGGTGACCCATGATGAACGCCTGGCACATCGCTGCCGGCGCCTGATCCGTCTTGAAGCGGGCCTGCTGGTCGCCCCTCTGGAGCCTTGATGGCACGTCTGCCGCTGTTGCGCCTGTTCAGTCTCGCCATCCGCCAGTTACTGCGTGACGCCCGCGCCGGTGAATTGCGGGTATTGTTTTTCGCTTTGCTGGTGGCGGTGGCGGCCAGTACCGCCATCGGATACTTCGGCGGCCGCCTCAATGGCGCCATGATGCTGCGCGCTACCGAGTTCCTCGGCGCCGACTTACTGCTCGAAGGCAGCTCACCCGCACGGCCCGAACAGATCAGAAGCGGCACGGAACTGGGGCTCGAACATGCCCAGGTGGTGGAATTCTCCAGTGTCATCGCCACCGATAACGGTATTCAGTTGTCCAGCATAAAGGCGGCCGACGATGCCTATCCATTGCGAGGAGAACTGAAAAGCGCCCCTGCCCCCTTGGCACCGGAAGTCGCCGGCGGAGGGCCCAGGCCCGGGGAAGCCTGGGTCGAAGCACGGCTGCTGACCGCGCTGGACCTGAAGATCGGCGACAGCATCGATGTTGGCATGCGCACCCTGAAGCTGGCGCGGATACTCACCTACGAACCGGACCGCGCCGGCAACTTCTACAGCCTGACGCCACGGGTGTTGATCAACCTCAGCGACCTCGCCGCGACCGGCGTGGTGCAGCCAGGCAGCCGGGTCAGCTATCGCGAACTCTGGCGCGGCAAAGCCGAGGCACTGGAAACCTATCGGCAACTGATCAAACCTGGCCTCGACGCCAACCAGCGCATCCAGGATGCCCGAGACGGCAACCAGCAGATTGGCGGTGCGCTGGGCAAGGCTGAACGCTACTTGAACATGGCCAGCCTGGTCGCTGTGTTACTGGCCGGTGTGGCGGTGGCGCTGTCGGCGACACGCTTCGCCACTCGCCGCTTCGATGCCAGTGCGCTGTTGCGCTGCCTGGGATTGTCGCGCCGGGAAACGCTGGTGCTGTTCAGTCTTCAACTCACCGTGCTCGGCCTGCTGGCCAGCCTCAGCGGCGCCATGATCGGCTGGCTGGCGCAACTGGGACTGTTCGCGCTGCTGCATGACCTGTTGCCCAACGACGTGCCGCCGGGAGGCCTGTTTCCGGCCATTGCCGGGATTGGCACGGGCCTGGTCGCGCTGGCCGGCTTTGCCTTGCCGCCGTTGGCAGCGCTGGGTCGCGTGCCGCCCCTGCGGGTACTGCGCCGTGACATGCTGCCCATTGCATCCAGCACTTGGGTGGTCTATGGCGCGGCATTGGGCGCCCTCGGCCTGATCATGTGGCGCCTGAGCCTGGACCTGCTGCTGACCTTCGCCCTGCTCGGTGGCGGCGTGGTCGCCGCGTTGGTACTGGGCGGCCTGCTCTTGCTGCTGTTGAAAAGCCTGCGCCGCCTGCTCGCGCGCGCTTCGTTGCCGTGGCGCCTGGGTCTGGGTCAATTGCTGCGGCATCCACTGGCAGCAGCGGGCCAATCGCTGGCGTTCGGCCTGATTCTCCTGTCGATGGCGCTGATCGCCCTGCTGCGGGGCGAGTTGCTGGATACCTGGCAGAATCAACTGCCGAAAAATGCACCGAACTATTTCGCGCTGAACATCCTGCCAGACGACAAACAGGCCTTCACCGATCGCCTGATCGAAGTGTCGGCACAATCAGCACCGTTGTACCCCGTGGTCCCGGGTCGGCTGATCAGTATCAATGGCGAGGCGGTGCAGCAGATTGTCAGCAAGGACTCCGCCGGGGACCGGGCGATCCAGCGCGACCTGAGCCTGACCTGGGCAGCGGACCTGCCCGCCGGCAATCAAATCACTGCCGGCAGTTGGTGGAGCGAACAGCCGTCGACCGACATTCCGGGCGTATCAGTGGAAGGCAAGGTCGCCGAGAGCCTCAAGCTGAAACTGGGTGATCACCTGGTGTTCAGCGTCGGCGGGGTCAATCGTGAGGCGAAGGTCACCAGCCTGCGGGACATCAACTGGGACAACTTCCAGCCCAACTTCTTCATGATTTTCCAACCGGGAACATTGAAGGATTTGCCGGCGACCTACCTCACCAGTTTCTATCTGGCGGCCGGTCACGACCAGCAGATTGTCGACCTGTCCCGCGCCTTCCCAGCCGTGACCATCCTGCAGGTCGAGGCGCTGCTTGAACAACTGCGCAGCATCCTCGCCCAAGTCACCCTGGCGGTGGAGTACGTGCTGCTGTTTGTGTTGGCGGCGGGGATGGCGGTGCTGTTCTCAGGCTTGCAAGCGACACTGGATGAGCGCATCCGCCAGGGCGCCTTGCTGCGCGCACTGGGTGCCGAGCGACAGTTGCTGGTCAAGGCGCGGCGCATCGAGTTCGGGCTGCTGGGCGCGGTCAGCGGCTTGCTGGCAGCGCTGGGTTCGGAACTGGTGAGCCTGGTGCTTTACCGCTACGCGTTCGACCTGCCGTGGCACCCGCACCCCTGGTTGCTGGTGCTGCCACTGATCGGCGCCGCACTGATCGGCGGGGCCGGCGTGTTCGGCACCCGTCGCGCGCTCAATGCCAGCCCCCTGACAGTGTTGCGCGAGGGTTGATAGACTCCAGCCTTCTCCATCACAAGAAGTCGCCATGAGCCGTTACCGCCCTCCCCGCACCGCCGGCACCGCGCTGATCACCCCTGAGGGTGAAGCGCGGATGCGCGCCGAGTTTCACGAACTCTGGCACGTGCGCCGACCACAGGTGACGCAAGCGGTCAGCGAAGCGGCCGCCCAGGGTGATCGCTCGGAAAACGCTGAATACACCTACGGCAAAAAGATGCTGCGCGAGATCGACAGCCGAGTGCGCTTCCTGACCAAGCGCCTGGAAGCGCTCAAGGTTGTCAGCGAGAAACCCAGCGACCCGAACAAAGTCTACTTTGGCGCCTGGGTCACGATCGAAGACGAGGATGGCAAGGAGTCGCGCTATCGCATCGTCGGCCCGGACGAACTGGATTTGAAACTGGGCTTGATCAGCATCGACTCACCGCTGGCCCGTGCCTTGATCGGCAAGGCACTGGACGCCGAAGTCCGCGTGCAGACACCGACTGGCGAGCAGTGCGTGTATATCGTGGCGATCGACTACCCCTGACGCTCAGCGACGAGTGATCAGTCCCTGGCGTGCTACGCGGGTCAATTGCTTGATCACTTCGGCTGCATCTTGTGCGCTGGGCGACTGGATCACGGCCAGGTCAAAACTGTCACTGGCGAATCGCGCCAGTGACTCACCGTCTTCGACAAATTGGATCAGGAATGCGGCGGGTCCACCGGTACGCCGTGGCCAGCCATCGAGATAACGCAAAAGCGTCGGCTGATGTTTGCCGCCAAGCAGGATTTTTGGATTGCGCTGAGTGAGATGTGCCGTGATCGGCGCGGGGCGTACAACAGGGTTTAGTGCATTCATCGTGTCGTGTCTCTGCCTCAAAAGTCTGCATGGCAGGTGAGAGGCAACACCGAACCAGCGCTTTAGCGGTATTTCGAAGCCCATCTCAAGCTTCTATCGGCAACTGAATGAGTCACCTGGCGCCCCGCAAGTAGCTGTTTAAATCGGCGCATGGGCAACATCCTAGAGAAGCTGATGCGGAGGTGTCAAGAACCGGCCTTTGCGCGCGCCCAGCACATCGCCAAACCACCCTGTAGGAGCGAGCTTGCTCGCGATGGTGGAACAGGCACCACGGGGCATCAGTTGCCCAGCGTCATCGTTGACGACCATCGCGAGCATGCTCGCTCCTACAGAGGTGAGGGCGTGAGACGAGCAACAAAAAAGGCCCGCGCAATGCGGGCCTTTTCCTTCAGCCAATGCAGTCAGCCGGCGATGGCGCGGTCCACCGACAGCTTGCCGGCACCTTCGATCAATACCGCGATGCTGCCACCGAGCAAGGCCAGGGCGAACTCGTAACCGTTGTTGGCCATGAACAGGCCATTGCTGATGTGCACGCTGAAGATCGCCACCAGCGACAGGAAGGTCAGGCCCAGTGCCGCCGGACGCACCAGCAGGCCAATGATCAAGGCCAGGCCGGCGAAGAACTCGGTACCGCCCGCCAAAGTCGCCATCACGTAGCCAGGGGTCAGGCCGATGCTTTCCATGTACTGGGCGGTGCCGGCCAGGCCGTAGCCGCCAAAGGCGCCGAAGAGTTTCTGCGAGCCGTGGGCAGCGAAGATGATGCCGACGAAAATACGCAGGACAGTCAGGCCGTAGCCTGCGCGGGTAAACAGTACCTTGTTGATCATTGTGCTCATGTTGTGTCGTCCCTAATGGAGTTGTGTGTGTTGGTTGGTCGCCATATTAATCGATAAAACAAATGCTAAAAGCGCAAATTTTTCGCAATAACAATCAGTTTATTCGATCACTTCCTTGAAACGACTTTTTGCCCCTGGGGCTCCAACGACTCCCGCTCCCGATCGAATGCCAGGTAATACTTGTTCACGCTATTAACATAGCTGACAGGGCCCATTCCCACCTGCTCCATGGCGATGCGTTCCACCTGGAAAAACCATTGGTTGGGATTCAAGCCACGCCGCCGCGCCTCGGCGCGCATACCTTGAACCCGTTCCGGGCCGATGTTGTAGGCCGCCAACGTGAACGCCATGCGCTCACGCTCGTTGAGTTTTGGGCTGGCAAAAAACTTGCGACGGATCATGGCCAGGTACTTGGCGCCGGCCTGCACATTGCCATCGACTTCCTGAATGTTGCTGACGCCGACCCGCTGCGCGGCTGACGGGGTGATCTGCATCAGCCCGGTTGGCGCGCCACCGCTACGGGCCTTGGGTTGCAGGCCGGACTCCTTGAACGCCAGCGCCGCCAGGTTCAGCCAGTCCATGTTTTGCGCATCGGCATGTTTTTGCAGCACCGGTCGAAGTTTCTCCAGGCGCTGGCGATCGCTCTTGGCCAACGGATAATGCACTTGGTACAGACGGCGATAGATGCGCAGGAACGCCGCATCCTGATCCGAAGGCTTTTTATAGCCGGCCAGGAAGCGATCGATGCTGGCCCGCAACATCGTCGCGTCGCGTCGTACGAACCAGAACTCTTCTCCGGGTTCACTGATCATCACCTGCTTGTCAAAACGCAGCTTGGGCAGGATCTTGCCCCAACGCTCGGCAATCGGTTGCTCAACGATCGTCAGGTGAAAGATCCCGCCCTGCACCATCTCCAATACGTCCTCGATCGCAAGACTCGGATCGACCCACTCGATTGTCACCGGTGGCAGTTTGTGCAGCGCCAGCTTCTGGTTGATCTGGCTGATGGCGTCACCGGCGACGCTGCCGGTCGGCAATGCCAGGGTCTTGCCCGACAGTTGCTCGAGGCGTGTGTAGCGCTTCTCGCCCTTTATACCGACCAGCACCAATGGGATATTGGTGGCAACCGGCTCACTGGTACTGACGGCGTATCCCGGCTGCAGATCCAGCAACTCCCCCGGTGCAACCAGGTCCCCCTCCCCGCGCTGCAATGCGCCGAGCAACTGGTCCTTGCTTTTGGGAATGATCTTGAGCTTGATCTCCTGGCCATCGCGGGCATGACCGTTGAGGTATTGCTCGAAGGCACGCAGCCGATGATATTCGACCCCAATTGACTGACCCTGTACTTCGCCGGAACTGTTGCGGCTCTGGTTGACCAGCACTTTCAGCACCCGACTGCTGCGGATCTCCGAAAGATCGCGCACCTTGGCCGCCGGCACGGCTTGCAGCGGACCGGCCAGGCGTGCAACCGCCGGCATCGGAAGCAGCAGCGCAGCACACAGCAGGAGCAAAATCGAGGGACGGGTCATCCACTCTCCGCAAGAAGGACGGGGCCGATTTCAAAGCATTGATGAAATCGGGCGACGGAAACAGAGCGCATTGAGCGCTGGCAAAGTACGAAAGACTGGCACAGTGATGGCCACGTGACCAGTCCAAGGCGTCTTCCGGCCTCAAAAGACCGCTTTAACTCGTTGTAGTTCTTGGCTTTTATTATAAATCTACAGCTCTGATATGCTTTCCGGCCCTGGGTCCGAGGTAGCACCATGCAACTCATCGATATCGGCGTCAACCTGACCAACCCCAGTTTTGCCGACAAACACCAGGCCGTGCTCGAGCGTGCCTATGCCGCCGGGGTCTGCCAATTGGTACTGACCGGCACCAGCGTTGACGGCAGCGAACAGGCGCTGGAGTTGTGCCGGCAGTTGGATGAAACGTCGCAGCGGCTGTTCGCCACCGCCGGCATCCACCCGCACGCGGCCAGCGATTGGAATGCCGACAGCGCGCAGCGTCTGCGAGGTTTGCTCAAGGAGCCAAACGTGGTGGCCGTGGGTGAGTGCGGACTGGATTTCAATCGCGACTTCTCGCCGCGCCCGCAGCAGGAGAAAGTCCTGGAAGAGCATCTGGCGCTGGCGGTCGAGCTCCAACTGCCGGTATTTCTCCATGAGCGGGACGCCAATCAGCGTTTGCTGGAAATCCTGCGCGATTACCGCGACAAACTGCCGGCAGCCGTGGTGCATTGCTTCACGGGGGAAAAACAGGCGCTGTTCAGCTACCTCGATCTCGACCTGCACATCGGTATCACCGGCTGGATCTGCGACGAGCGTCGCGGCACGCATTTGCATCCGCTGGTCAAGGAGATCAAACGAGGGCGCCTGATGCTGGAAAGCGACGCGCCTTACCTGCTGCCGCGCAGCTTGCGGCCCAAACCGAAAAATGGTCGCAACGAGCCAGCCTATCTGACCGAAGTGTTGCGCGAAGTGGCGTTGCACCGAGGGGAAAGCGAGCAGGACCTGGCAGCCCACAGCACGGCGTGTGCGCGGGCGTTTTTTGGTTTGCCGGTGGTCTCCAGCAAACCCTGAAACCCTGTAGGAGCGAGCATGTCGAGGCGTCGAACCGTCGCGATGGACGTTAACGATAACGCGGGCAGCCTGACACCCCGAGGTGTCCGTGGCTCCATCGCGAGCATGCTCGCTCCTACAGGGGTCTGGCGTGTTTAGTGATTGCTGCGCATCATCTCCCGCGGCACATACTTGCCGATCTCGAACTTGCCGATGGCCGCTCGGTGCACTTCGTCCGGGCCATCGGCCAGGCGCAGGGTGCGCTGCATCGCGTACATGTAGGCCAGCGGGAAGTCGTTGGACACCCCCGCCCCGCCATGAATCTGGATCGCCCGGTCAATGACCCGCAGCGCCACATTGGGCGCGACCACCTTGATCTGCGCGATTTCACTCTTCGCCACTTTGTTGCCGACGGTGTCCATCATGTAGGCGGCTTTCAGGGTCAGCAGGCGCGCCATGTCGATTTCCATCCGCGAGTCGGCAATCTTGTCGACATTGCCACCCAGGCGCGCCAGTGGCTTGCCAAAGGCTGTGCGCTCCATGGAGCGCTTGCACATCAGCTCCAGCGCGCGCTCGGCCATGCCGATCGAACGCATGCAGTGGTGAATCCGACCTGGGCCCAGGCGCCCCTGGGCGATTTCAAAGCCACGGCCTTCGCCCAGCAGGACGTTTTCGTACGGCACCCGGACGTTTTCGAACAGCACCTCGGCGTGGCCGTGAGGTGCGTCGTCGTAACCGAACACGGGCAGTGGACGGACGATTTTCACACCTGGTGTATCCACCGGCACCAGAATCATCGAGTGCTGGGCGTGACGTGGCGCATCGGGACTGCTCAACCCCATGAACACCATGATCTTGCAACGCGGATCGCAGGCACCCGATGTCCACCATTTTTTGCCGTTGATCACCCACTCATCCCCGTCGCGGACGGCGCGGGCGGCCATGTTGGTGGCGTCGGAGGATGCGACATCGGGTTCAGTCATGGCAAATGCCGAACGGATCTCGCCCCGCAACAACGGTTCGAGCCAGCGCTGTTTCTGTTCTTCATTGGCGTAACGAACCAGCACTTCCATGTTGCCGGTGTCCGGCGCCGAGCAGTTGAACGGCTCGGGGCCCAGCAGCGAGCGGCCCATGATTTCCGCCAGGGGAGCGTATTCGAGGTTGGTCAGGCCCGCGCCGAGCTCGGACTCAGGCAGAAACAAATTCCACAAGCCTTCAGCCTTGGCCTTGAGTTTGAGTTCTTCCATGATCGCCGTCGGCTGCCAGCGATCGCCCTCCGCAACCTGACGCTCGAACACGGCTTCGGCGGGGTAAACATATGCATCCATGAACGCGGTCACGCGCTCACGCAGTTCCTGAACCTTGGGCGAATAAGCGAAATCCATGGGGCAGCTACCTTCTTGGGGGAAGTTGTTTAGGGCATGCAATCGATGCTAGAGCAGCTACGAAAATTTACCTAGCCTATTCTCCGCGTGTATTAACATTCATCACCGATATATGATCGGCTGATTGCCAAGGCCTCCGTGCCCGTCCAGACCGCCCTACAATAAGAGTGAAGCGCAATGAATCTGAGCAAGGTCGACCTCAACCTTTTCATCGTCTTCGATGCGATCTACACCGAAGCCAACCTGACCCGTGCCGGGCAAATCGTCGGCATCACTCAACCGGCGGTGTCCAATGCCTTGGCGCGCCTGCGTGAGACCTTCAACGACCCCCTGTTCGTGCGTACGGCCCAGGGCATGGTGCCCACCCCGATGGCCCAAAACATCATCGGCCCGGTGCGCAATGCCCTGTCATTGCTGCGCGTGTCGGTGCAGGAGAGCCGGATCTTCAACCCGTTGCAGGCGGTCAAGACCTATCGCATCAGCATGACCGACCTCACCGAGGCGGTGATTCTGCCGCCGCTGTTCCAGCGCCTGCGTCGCCTGGCGCCGGCAGTGATCATCGAGAGCTTCCTGGCCAAACGCCGTGAAACCACCAAGGAACTGGCGGCCGGGCGCCTGGATTTCGCGGTGGATGCGCCGCTCAACACCGACCCCCAGGTGCGTCACGTCAAGCTGATGGAAGACCGCTACGTGTGCGCGATGCGCAAGGGTCACCCACTGGCGGGCAAGGACAAACTCACCCTCGATGATTACCTGGGCATGACCCACGTGCATATTTCCAGCCGTCGCAGCGGCCTTGGCCATGTCGACCTGGCGTTGGGCAAGATGGGCATCCAACGCAAGATTGCCCTGCGTTCCCAGCACTACCAGATGGCCTCACAAGTGTTGCAGCAAACCGACATGGTCATGACCGTGCCGGAGCGCTTTGCGCGCCGTAACGATCTGCTGGCCTTCAGCGTACCGGTCAATGACGTGCCGCCGGTGGAAACCCATCTCTATTGGCACGAAAGCACTGACCAGGACCCGGCCAACCGCTGGATGCGCGAGCAGATGATCGAGTTGTGCCAGCAGGTGACGGCACAAGAGAGAAAGCTGGAGAAGGTGGTGTAGGGTTTTGGATCGGGGCGGTCCTATCGCGAGCAGGCTCGCTCCCACAGAAATCAGCGCCGTTAAACAATTCCCTGTAGGAGCGGGCTCGCCCGCGATGAGGCCAGCAATACCACCGACTCCAGACCCTTGACGTATACGTCAAGCAACCTTTAGCTTAGCGCCATGACCTTCTTCGAGCGCTTCCATGAGCAGCCAGACCTATAGCATCTCCGATCTCGCCCGCGAACTCGACATCACCACGCGGGCCATTCGCTTTTATGAAGAGCAAGGCCTGCTCAGCCCTGAGCGCCGTGGCCAGGAACGCATTTACTCGCCACGGGACAAGGTCAGCCTGAAACTGATCCTGCGCGGCAAGCGTATCGGGTTTTCCCTGGCCGAATGCCGCGAGTTGATCGAACTTTATGATCCGTCCAGCGGTAACACCAAGCAGTTGCACAGCATGCTGGCGAAAATCACCGAGCGCCGGGAACAGCTCGAACAACAGTTGCTGGACATCGAACAGATGAAACTGGAACTCGATACCGCCGAAGAACGCTGCGTTCAGGCGCTGGAGCAAACACTCAAGAGCCAGCAGGCCATCCAATAACTACCCTCCCCCTGTAGGAGCGAGCTTGCTCGCGATGCAAGCCCAGACACCGCAGCCGTTCAGGCGACCGCCATCGTCGGAACGCCGCCCGGAGCAAGCTCGCTCCTACAGGAATGAACATAGGACTCAAGCCATGCCCCTACCCTCCCACGTACGCCTGGTCGAAGTCGGCCCCCGCGACGGTCTGCAAAACGAAGCCCAACCCATCAGCGTCGCCGACAAGGTGCAACTGGTCGATGCACTGACGGCCGCAGGCCTCGGTTATATAGAGGTCGGCAGTTTCGTATCGCCCAAATGGGTGCCGCAGATGGCCGGATCCGCTGACGTCTTCGCACAGATCCAGCGCAAGCCCGGCGTCACCTACGGTGCGCTCGCCCCCAACCTGCGCGGCTTTGAAGACGCACTGGCCAGTGGGGTCAAGGAAGTCGCGGTATTTGCAGCAGCGTCCGAAGCGTTTTCCCAGCGCAACATCAATTGCTCGATCAAGGAAAGCCTGGAGCGTTTCGTGCCCATCATGGACATGGCCAGGCAACACGGCGTTACCGTGCGCGGTTACGTGTCCTGTGTGCTGGGCTGTCCTTATGAAGGCGAAGTCATACCGGAACAAGTGGCGTACGTCGCTCGCGAACTCTACGCCATGGGCTGCTATGAGGTTTCCCTGGGCGACACCATCGGTACCGGCACGGCGGGGGCAACCCGCAAGATGTTCGACGTGGTCTCGGCCCAGGTACCGCGCGACAAACTGGCCGGGCATTTTCACGACACCTATGGCCAGGCGATGGCGAACATCTATGCCAGCCTGCTGGAAGGGATTTCGGTGTTCGACAGCTCTATCGCCGGCCTCGGCGGCTGCCCCTACGCCAAGGGTGCCAGCGGTAACGTCGCGACCGAAGACGTGGTTTACCTGCTCAACGGTCTGGGTATCGAAACCGGCATCGACCTCGACGCGCTGATTCGCGCCGGTCAGCAGATCAGTGCAGTGCTGGGGCGCCCCAGTGGTTCGCGCGTGGCCAAGGCCCGTAGCGCACAGTGAGTGCGCGGGGTGTTACCGCACCGGTCACGGTGTGGGGTAAAAGCGAGTAACACGGAAACAAATTGTCGGTGTTTGCCTGAGAGAAAAATCTCACAAAATATTATGTTGTTGATTTTAAAGGATTTTTAAAAGTTGGCACGGCTTCTGCTATCTCTATGGCATAACAAGAATAAAAAGCAGCAAACCAATAAAAACAAGACGAAACGACTCTGACATAACAAAAACAACACGGCAGAGACGCAGCTAACAGATTTTTTTGGAGAAGGTGTGCTTTTCAGGGTGCTTCTCGAAGTTACCCGCAACCGGGCAGAGAACAATAAAACTACCTTCAGGTAGCTACCGAACGGTTGGATCGCTCAGCGAGAAAGTAGATCAGCGCTCAAAAAAATACGTTTGCTCTTGATCCCGGATGGGGATCGCCAAAAACAGCGGTAAAGGGTCACGGTTACCAAAAACAAAAACAGACCGCCCCTCAATAATAAAAAAAGAGCACGCGCAACGAAAATTAAAGGGGAGCCTCGGCTCCCCTTTGTGCTGTCTGGTATTGAGGTTTCACTCGACCAAATGTGGGAGCGGGCTTGCTCCCACAAGAGCTAAAGCAGGTTTTATCAGCCCTGCTTGCTAGCCAACTCCTCGATACTGATCTCCCGCATGCGAAACTTCTGGATCTTGCCGGTCACGGTCATCGGAAACTCTTCGACGAACTTGAAGTAACGCGGCGTCTTGAAATGCGCGATGCGCTCCTTGCACCAGGCTTGCAACTCTTGATCCGTGGCGCTGTGGCCGGGGTGGAACTTGATCCAGGCGACAATCTCTTCGCCATAGCGCGAACACGGAATGCCGATCACCTGTACGTCCGCCACCGCCGGGTGGGTAAAGAAGAACTCTTCCAGCTCACGCGGATAAATATTCTCACCGCCGCGAATGATCATGTCCTTGTTGCGTCCGGCAATGCACACGTAGCCTTCGTCGTTCATGCTCGCCAGGTCGCCGGTGTGCATCCAGCCAGCCTGATCGATTGCCTGCGCCGTGCCTTCAGGGTTGTTCCAGTAACCCAGCATCACGCTATAACCACGGGTACAAAGCTCACCGATGGTGCCGCGGGGAACCAGGTTGCCAGCCTCGTCGATGATTTTGCTTTCCAATTGCGGCTGCGTACGCCCCACCGTGGTCACGCGCAGCTCCAGGTCATCCGACGGACCGGTCTGCATCGACACCGGGCTGGTTTCCGTCATGCCGTAGGCAATCTGCACTTCACTCATGTGCATTTCACTGATGACCCGGCGCATCACTTCAATCGGGCAGGTCGCGCCGGCCATGATGCCGGTGCGCAGGGTCGACAGGTCGAACTCGGCGCGCTGGGGCTGGTCGAGCAAGGCGATGAACATGGTCGGCACGCCATAGAGTGCGGTGGCTTTCTCTTGCGCGACGGTGGTCAGGGTCAACAGGGGATCGAAAGCATCATTGGGGTAAATCATCGTGGTGCCATGGGTGATGCAGCCGAGATTACCCATGACCATGCCAAAACAGTGGTAAAGCGGCACCGGGATCACCAACCGGTCATTGGCGGTCAGGCCTAGGCTTTCGCCAACCATGTATCCGTTGTTGAGAATGTTGTAGTGACTGAGCGTCGCGCCCTTGGGGAAACCGGTGGTGCCGGAGGTGTACTGGATGTTCACCGGCTGGTCGAAATGCAGGCTGTCCTGACGTTCGCGCAGTCGCTCGGCAGACACACCCGCCGCGAGATCAGCCAGCTGCGACCACGGCAGGAAACCCGATGGGGCTTGCGAATCAAGACTGATGACGCCGCGCAGGTCCGGCAGACGTTCACTTTGCAACTGCCCGATGGATTGCTCTGCGAGCTCGGGCACCAGGCCCTGGATCATGGCGTGATAGTTGGAAGTCTTGAACGAACCTGCGCACACCAACCATTGGCAGCCGGACTGCTTCAATACGTATTCGAGTTCAGAGCTGCGATACGCCGGGTTGATGTTGACGAGGATCACACCGATCTTCGCGCTGGCAAACTGACTGATGCACCACTGCGCGCAATTGGGGGCCCAGATCCCGAGGCGATCACCGGCCTGCAACCCCAACGCCAGCAGCGCCCGCGCATGCAGATCCACGGCATCGGCCAATTGCCGCCAGGTGTAGCGCAACTGCTGATGGCGCACGACCAGCGCCTCACCGTCCGGGTACTGCGCGACAGTGTTATCGAACGCCTGACCGATGGTCATCGCCAGCAAGGCTTTGTCCTGGGAACCACGGGTGTAACTGCGTTGCGGACCTGCACTGGGTTGAGCCATGACGACCCCTATTGTCTTTTTTGTGGGTTGTTTTTGTACATTGACCTGCCCCTACTGTCGCTCAAGTTGACGTTAACGTAAAGGGTGATTGACAGCCATTCGTCACAGGCTTACGTTAACGTAAAGGTGAGAGCCGGATCACTGCCCTCCCCACCCTACAAAAAAGCCAAAAGGTGACCCATGCGCTACCCATCCCTGAACTTTGCCCTCGGTGAAACCATCGACATGCTGCGCGATCAGGTTCAGTCCTTCGTCGCCAATGAGATCGCACCGCGCGCCGCTCAGATCGACAGCGACAACCTGTTCCCCGCTGACCTGTGGCGCAAGTTCGGCGACATGGGCCTGCTCGGCATCACCGTGCCGGAAGAGTACGGCGGAGCCGGCCTGGGTTACCTGGCCCACGTCGTGGCCATGGAAGAAATCAGCCGTGGCTCGGCGTCGGTGGCACTGTCCTATGGCGCGCACTCCAACCTCTGCGTCAACCAGATCAACCGCAACGGCAACCACGAGCAGAAAACCAAATACCTGCCCAAGCTGATCAGCGGCGAGCACATCGGTGCCCTGGCCATGAGCGAACCGAACGCCGGCTCCGACGTGGTCTCGATGAAATTGCGCGCCGATAAACGTGGCGACCACTACGTGCTCAACGGCAGCAAGACCTGGATCACCAACGGCCCGGACGCCAACACCTATGTGATCTACGCCAAGACCGACCTGGAAAAAGGCCCCCACGGCATCACCGCCTTCATCGTCGAGCGCGACTGGAAAGGCTTCAGCCGCAGCAACAAGTTCGACAAGCTCGGCATGCGCGGTTCGAACACGTGCGAGCTGTTCTTCGATGACGTCGAGGTACCGGAAGAAAACATCCTCGGCGTGCTCAACGGCGGCGTGAAAGTGCTGATGAGTGGCCTCGACTACGAGCGTGTCGTTCTTTCCGGCGGCCCGACCGGGATCATGCAGGCCTGCATGGACCTGATCGTGCCGTACATCCACGACCGCAAGCAGTTCGGCCAGAGCATCGGCGAGTTCCAGCTGATCCAGGGCAAGGTCGCCGACATGTACACCCAACTCAACGCCAGCCGTGCCTACCTGTATGCCGTGGCACAAGCCTGCGAGCGCGGCGAAACCACACGCAAGGACGCTGCCGGCGTGATCCTCTATAGCGCCGAACGCGCCACGCAAATGGCCCTCGACGCGATCCAGATTCTCGGTGGCAACGGCTACATCAATGAGTTCCCGGCAGGTCGCCTGTTGCGTGACGCCAAGCTGTACGAAATCGGCGCGGGCACCAGTGAGATCCGCCGCATGCTGATCGGTCGCGAACTGTTTAACGAGACGAAATGAATTTCGTCAGCTATCAGCCGCAAGCTACAAGCTGCAAGAGAACAGCTTTTACTTGTGGCTTGCAGCTTGCCGCTCACAGCTGCTTACGGAGTAAGCCATGATCCTGCATACCCAGCTCAACCCACGCTCCGCTGAGTTCGCCAGCAACAGCGCGGCGATGCTCAAACAGGTCGACGCCCTGCACACCCTGCTCGCGCAGGTGCAGCAAGGTGGCGGCCCGAAGGCACAGGAACGTCACACCTCACGCGGCAAACTGCTGCCTCGCGAACGCATCAATCGCCTGCTGGATCCGGGCTCACCGTTTCTGGAGATCAGCCAACTGGCGGCCTACGAGGTGTACGGTGAAGACGTGCCGGCCGCCGGCGTAATTGCCGGCATCGGGCGCGTGGAAGGCGTCGAATGCATGATCGTCGCCAACGATGCCACCGTAAAAGGCGGCTCGTATTACCCGCTGACCGTGAAGAAACACTTGCGCGCCCAGACCATCGCCCAGCAGAACCGACTGCCGTGCATCTACCTGGTGGACTCCGGTGGCGCGAACCTGCCGCGCCAGGATGAAGTGTTCCCGGACCGCGAGCACTTCGGGCGGATCTTCTTCAACCAGGCCAACATGAGCGCCATGGGCATCCCGCAAATCGCGGTGGTCATGGGCTCGTGTACTGCCGGGGGTGCTTACGTGCCGGCGATGGCGGACGAAGCGATCATGGTGCGCGAACAGGCGACCATTTTCCTCGCCGGCCCACCGCTGGTGAAAGCGGCGACCGGCGAAGTGGTCAGCGCCGAAGACCTCGGCGGTGCCGATGTGCACTGCAAAATCTCCGGTGTCGCTGACCACTATGCCGAAAGCGATGAGCACGCCCTGGCCATCGCCCGGCGCAGTGTGGCCAACCTGAATTGGCGCAAACTCGGTAAAGTGCAGCAACGCACGCCCATCGCCCCGCTCTACGCCAGTGATGAGCTGTACGGCGTCGTTTCGGCGGACGCCAAGCAACCGTTCGACGTGCGCGAAGTGATCGCGCGGCTGGTGGACGGCTCGGTATTCGATGAGTTCAAGGCACTGTTTGGCACGACGCTGGTGTGCGGCTTCGCGCACCTGCACGGGTATCCGATCGCGATCCTCGCCAACAACGGCATTCTCTTCGCCGAAGCGGCGCAAAAAGGCGCGCACTTTATCGAGCTGGCGTGCCAGCGTGGGATTCCATTGTTGTTCTTGCAAAACATCACCGGTTTCATGGTCGGCCAGAAATACGAGGCCGGTGGTATCGCCAAGCATGGAGCGAAACTGGTAACGGCCGTAGCCTGCGCCCAGGTGCCGAAATTCACCGTGATCATCGGTGGCAGCTTCGGCGCCGGTAACTACGGCATGTGCGGCCGTGCCTACGATCCGCGTTTCCTGTGGATGTGGCCGAACGCACGCATCGGCGTGATGGGCGCCGAGCAGGCCGCCGGCGTACTGGTGCAGGTCAAGCGCGAACAGGCCGAACGCAGTGGCCAGGGCTTCAGTGCCGAGCAGGAGGCCGAGATCAAGCAACCGATCCTCGACCAATACGAAGAACAAGGCCACCCCTACTACTCCAGTGCACGCCTGTGGGACGACGGTGTCATCGACCCGGCGCAGACCCGCGACATACTGGCCCTGGCCTTGTCCGCGTCGCTGAACGCGCCCATTGAACCGAGCCGCTTCGGCGTGTTCCGGATGTGATCCTGCCCTCTGTAGGAGCGAGCATGTTCGCGATGGTAGCCCAGACACCGCGGGTCATCAGACAGCCAGCGTCATCGTTGACGATCATCGCGAGCATGCTCGCTCCTACAGAATAAAGAGTGCAAGCCATGAACGAATTCAACACCCTCGAACTGCTGACCGACCCCAGGGGTTTTGCCACCCTGTGGCTCAGCCGCGAAGAAAAGAACAACGCCTTCAACGCCGAAATGATCCGTGAACTGATCCTCGCTCTGGACAAGGTCTCGGCCGATCCACACCTGCGCTTCCTGCTGGTACGCGGTCGGGGCAAGCACTTCAGCGCCGGCGCAGACCTTGCCTGGATGCAACAGTCTGCCGAACTCGACTATCACACCAACCTCGATGATGCCCGGGAACTGGCGGAATTGATGTACAACCTGGCCAAGCTGAAAATCCCGACCCTGGCCGTGGTGCAAGGCGCCGCGTTCGGCGGCGCGCTGGGTCTGATCAGTTGCTGCGACATGGCCATCAGCGCTGATGACGCGCAGTTCTGCCTGTCGGAAGTACGCATCGGTTTGGCGCCGGCGGTGATCAGCCCGTTCGTGGTGCAAGCCATCGGCGAGCGCGCGGCCCGTCGCTACGCCCTGACCGCCGAGCGCTTCAGCGGACAACGGGCACGCGAGCTTGGCCTGGTGTCGGAAAGCTATCCATCGGCGGAGCTGGAAGCCAAGGTCGAGCAATGGGTCGACAACCTGCTGCTCAACAGCCCCGCCGCCATGCGCGCCAGCAAGGACCTGCTGCGCGAAGTCGGTCACGGTGCGCTGACCCCGGCGCTGCGCCGCTACACCGAAAACGCCATCGCCCGCATCCGTGTCAGCCCCGAAGGCCAGGAGGGCCTGCGCGCCTTCCTGCAAAAACGTACACCGAGCTGGCAAGCACCCACCACCAAGGAGCCCCGTTGATGAGCACACCTGTGATTACCTCTCTGCTGGTGGCCAACCGTGGTGAAATCGCCTGCCGGGTGATGCGCACCGCCAAGGCCCTGGGCCTGACCACCGTGGCCGTGCACAGCGCCATCGACCGTGAAGCCCGGCACAGCCGCGAAGCGGACATCCGCGTCGACCTGGGCGGCAGCAAGGCCGCCGACAGTTACCTGCAAATCGACAAACTGATCGCCGCCGCCAAGGCCAGCGGCGCCCAGGCGATTCATCCGGGTTATGGTTTTCTGTCCGAGAACGCAGGCTTCGCCCGTGCGATCGAAGCCGCCGGCCTGATCTTACTCGGCCCGCCCGCTTCGGCCATTGATGCCATGGGCAGCAAATCCGCAGCCAAAGCCTTGATGGAAACCGCTGGCGTGCCGCTGGTGCCCGGCTACCACGGCGAAGCCCAGGACCTGGACACCTTTCGTGAGGCTTGTGAACGGATCGGCTACCCGGTGCTGCTCAAGGCCACGGCCGGTGGCGGCGGCAAGGGTATGAAGGTGGTCGAGGACGTCAGCCAATTGGCCGAAGCCCTGGCCTCGGCGCAGCGTGAGGCGCAATCCTCGTTTGGCGATTCGCGGATGCTGGTCGAGAAATACCTGCTGAAACCGCGTCACGTGGAAATCCAGGTCTTCGCCGACCAGCACGGTCACTGCCTGTACCTCAACGAGCGCGATTGTTCGATTCAGCGCCGCCACCAGAAGGTCGTCGAAGAAGCCCCCGCCCCAGGCCTGAGCCCGGAGCTACGACGCGCCATGGGCGAAGCGGCCGTGCGTTCGGCGCAGGCCATCGGTTATGTCGGCGCCGGCACCGTTGAGTTTTTGCTGGACGCCCGAGGCGAGTTTTTTTTCATGGAGATGAACACGCGCCTGCAAGTCGAACATCCGGTCACCGAAGCCATCACAGGCCTCGACCTGGTGGCCTGGCAGATTCGCGTCGCTCGTGGCGAAGCGTTGCCGATGACCCAGGATCAAGTGCCGCTGAACGGGCATGCTATTGAAGTGCGGTTGTACGCCGAAGATCCGGGCAATGATTTCCTGCCGGCCACCGGGCGTCTGGAGTTGTATCGCGAATCCGCCGAGGGCCCGGGGCGACGGGTCGACAGCGGCGTCGAAGAAGGCGACGAGATTTCACCGTTCTACGACCCGATGCTCGGCAAGCTGATCGCCTGGGGCGAGGATCGTGAACAGGCACGCCTGCGCCTGTTGAGCATGCTCGACGAGTTCGCGATTGGCGGGCTCAGGACCAACATCAGTTTCCTGCGCCGCATCATCGGCCATCCGGCCTTCGCGGCGGCCGAGCTGGATACCGGGTTTATCCCGCGTTACCAGGACCAACTGCTGCCGACACCGGTAGAACTCAGCGAGGCATTCTGGCAAGCCGCCGCGCAGGCATTTGCGCAAAGCCAGCCTCAGGCCATTCGCGCAGATGACCCGGGTTCGCCTTGGGCCAACGGCAACGGAATGCGCACCGGCTTGCCGTCGGAAATCACCCTGCACTTGAGTTGCGACGGTCAGGACCGGTCGCTGACATTGGGTCATGCCGGCACGGCGCAACTCAAGGGCGAACAGCTGTCAACCGAACACGACGGCCTGCGCCGCCAGCACCGGGCAATCCGTCGCGGCGGTATCGTGCATGTGCAATGGGAAGGCGAGTGGCGCCGCGTCGAGACCTACGACCCCATCAGCGCGGTCGAGGCCAGCCACAGCCACCAGGGCGGACTGACTGCGCCCATGAACGGCAGCATCGTGCGGGTGTTGGTGGAAGCCGGGCAAACGGTCGAAGCCGGCGCGCAACTGGTGGTGCTGGAAGCGATGAAAATGGAGCACAGCATTCGTGCGCCGCACACCGGCGTAATCAAGGCGCTGTATTGCCAGGAAGGCGAGATGGTCAGCGAGGGCAGTGCGTTGGTCGAGCTGGAAGAAGCGTGAAAATCAGGATCGGTCCTACGCTTTGCGAGGACCGATCTGATTAGAACTTGGCCGTTGCCTGAACCACCACGCCGATAATTCGGCAGTCCTGGGTGAAAAGAGCTTTCGGATAGGTCGGATTGAGCGGGACCAGATAACGCTGCCCGCCTTCTTCGATCAACTTGCGAAAGGTCGCCTCAGTGCTGTCGGACCATTGCGCAATCACCAGTTTTCCGGGCTCCGGCACAATGGCCGGATCCACCAGAATCATCATGCCTTCGGCGACACTGACACCACTGGGTGCGGTCATGGCGTCGCCCATCACCGTCAACCAGAACGCCGCGCCCTGTGCGTGATAGTCGGTGAGTTCGAATCGCCCCTTGTCGTAGACAACAGCCTCGTTTTCACGCACCTCGCAGGACTCGCGCCAATTGCTCACCGGGTAACGGAAGTACGGGTTGTACTTTCTCACCAGGTCCTGGCTTTCCTCCCTGGACGCATCCGGTTCGCGGATAACCAGTGCCACTTCGAGAAAATCCATGCCGAGCGCCTTGAGCACGCGATTCATGTCTTCGATTCCGGGCTGGCGACGTTTGTTGAGCCAGTGACCGACGCCACCCTGGGACATCCCGAGGCGGTCAGCGAGTATCTCCTGAGTGACGTTGAGTTCACTCATCTTGGCCTTGACCAATTCAATCCATTTATCCATGAGCGGCACGATACGTCGGGGCATCCCCCGTTCAAAACACAAAATGTAGTATTTAAATCAAAGATACAAATACAGTTCGTATTATGATCGCATCACGGATCTGAATCCATCACGGAGCTTGCCATCACCATGACTTTCCCAAATCAAGAACTGCCCGACCTGCAAATCGATACGTCCCTCACCTCACCCCAAGGCTCGGCCGCTGCACAGCGTGCACTGGATTATTACTTGAAACCGGTTGTGTCCGATGAGGTGGTGGTGGAAGAGCGCTTTTTTGATGTGAATCGTAATGTCACCAGCGAGGAGGCACTGGTGCGTGCGTCAGACCTGCTGCGCTGCGCTGCCGCCACCGCAAGCGAGTCGGCGAGTCATCTTCAGGGTGCTCATCGAGATCTGGCGTATTCGACGGTGCACATGATCGATATGGCCAAGGCGTTGCTGGACCGATCACTGGATGGAATTCATCACGGATGATGTAGACGGGGCATTACCGCGGGGGGCAAAAAATTTTCAGTCGCGTCGATAAAATCGTTTGACTTGCAAACGAGAATGATTATTATTGCAAGCAACTGGTCGCGAGATCAGTCGATTGTCCAAGTGACCTTAGGTCGGTCTCTTGGACCATCTCCTCATCAGGCTAATCACGGTTTTTGACCCGGCTTTTTGCCGGGTCTTTTTTTGCCAGTTTTTTTCTGGCTTGACCTTCAGGCTAATGAAGTCTTTGGATGTTGCAATGGCGCGGATGATATCAAAAGAATGCCTGTTGGCAAGTCACGCCGAGCAACGACAGTCCTAAACCAGGCATTAATACTTGAGAATCAATCTCAAGTTCAATAAGATCCATGCCAGCGTCAAGGAGGACGCCCCCCGCTACAGCGAAGGACGCCCGCCAGTGGCCAACTTCTCCCTAACCGCTCAGACGCGGGCTGGCGACACAATGATTTTTACGTTGTGCTCCTTGTTGTTCACCAATTCCTCGAACCCCTGCCCCACGATCTGCTCCAGTTGAATGCGCCCCGTCACCAATGGCGTGATGTCCAGGCGGCCGTCGGCAATGAACGCTATGACATCAGCAAACTCGCCGTTGTAGGCCAGCGCACCCAGTACCTGTTTTTCGGTGGCCACCAACTCGAAGAAATTGAATTCGCTGGGCTCTTCGAAAATCCCCACCAAAATGCACTTGCCTGCCTTACGGATCAGGTCGATGGCCAATTTGGCGGTGTTCTTGTTACCGATGCATTCAAAACTGACATCGGCCCCCAACCCTGCGGTCAATCGTCTGACTTCGGCCAGAGCATCGCACTGGCTGGGATCGAGCACGTGGCTGGCGCCCACCTCCAGCGCCTTGGCCTTGCGTGCCGCGGACATTTCCAGGGCAATGACCTGAGCCGCACCCGCCGCCTTGGCGCACATGATCGTACACAGGCCGATGGTGCCCGCACCCACGACCACAACGTTTTGCCCCAGTAGGCTCGTGGCCTTTTTTACCGCGTGCATGCCCACTGCCAGGGGCTCGATCAGCGCTCCCGCTTCGGGCGGGAAATGGGCGGGCAGCTTGTACAACAGGTTGGCCGGCACGTTGACCAGCTCGGCAAAAGCACCGTTGTTCATCAGCCCCGTGAACGCCAGGTTCTCGCAAATGTTGTAGAGCCCGTGGGTGCAGTAATAACAATGACCGCAATGCTGGCAGGCATCCGCCGCGATCTGCTCACCGACGCTAAAACCTTCGACGCCAGCGCCGAGTTCGACAATTTCGCCGCAGAACTCATGGCCAAGGATGCACTGGCCCTTGATGCCGGTCAGCGGGTGCGGGGCATCAACCGGAATGAACACCGGGCCAGCTACGTATTCGTGCAGGTCCGACCCGCAGATACCGCACCAGTGCACGCGAATTTGCACCCAGCCGGCCGGCGGCGAGACAGGCAAAGGCACGTCTTCGACGCGGATATCATGGCGACCGTGCCAAACGGCGGCACGCATGCTGCGGGTGGAAGGATGGGTAAGGCTCATGGCAATTCTCCTGAAGGTCAGTGGTACGCGGCGCCCCGCACGCAGGACGCCGGACAAATGTCAGAGGGGTTGCAAAAAATCCAGGATCAGGCGGTTGACCTGTTCGGCCGCCTCCATCTGCACCATGTGCGCCTGACCGGGCAGAACCTCTACACGGGCCGGCAACCCGGCGCTATGGCGCACCGGAATGATTGCGTCGTCACTGCCCCAGATCAGCAGGACAGGTTGACGGGCGGCTTCGATCACTCCCCGCAGATCCACCTGCTGCCGGCCATCGGCAAACACACCCTCAAGCAATGCGCGCAGCGCGCTATCAACACCCTCCAGACGTTTGTACTTGAGCATGTCTTCAAGCATCTGCCGGTTGACCAGCTCTGCATTGGAGAACAACTTGATCAATTGCGGCTTGAGGGCATTGCGATTGCTCGCCTGGGCAAATCCCTGGAGATAGTCACCGTTGATGTCTTCGCCCAGGCCAGCACTGGCGATCAGCACCAACGAGCGCACACGCTGGGCTGCCAGGCGCGCCGTGTTGAGCGCCACGGCGCCGCCCATGGAGTGGCCGACGAAATGCGCGGCAGGGATGTCCAGATGATCGAGCAATGCCAACACCACCTCGCTCAATTCATCGAGATCGCCACGCTCCAGTTTTTTGCCCGATTCACCATGCCCCGGCAGATCGAGGGCGATCACCCGCCGTCCCGCCGCCAGTGCTTCGTGATTGAACAGCCAGTTATTCAGATCGCCGCCAAAGCCGTGCACCAGCACCACAGGGATACCGCCTTCGCCCCGTTCGAAGTAGCGAATCAGACGACCGCCCAGCTCGAACTTCTGCGGTGTGGGCCCGGCCTCTTCCTCGGCGCCGTCACCCGCAACGAACGAGGCCTGGAACTGCTCGACCAGCGCATCGATTTCGGCTTCGCTGGCTTCGCCCTCCACCACGATACCCAACAGCGCCCCCACCGGAAGCGTTTCATCAGAGCGGGCGATCTGCCGACGCAATACACCCGAGAACGGCGCCTCGACGCTGCTGGAAATCTTGTCGGTCTCCACGTCCAGCACTTCATCGCCCCTGGCGATGACCTGCCCTTCTTCCTTGAGCCAGACATCGACCCGGCCTTCGGTCATCGACAAGCCCCATTTGGGCATGGTCAAGGTATGGATCTGGCTCATGAATGTGCGCTCCACTCGATCAACTTGAGCACCGCTGCCTCGATCTTCGCCGCGTCGGGAATGTACAGGTCCTCCAGAGAGTCGGAGAAAGGCACCGGCGTATGCGGCGCCGTCACCATTTCGATGGGCGCTTTTAGCGAAGCAAAGGCCTTTTGCGCGACCAGGGCGCTGATATCCGTGGCCACGCAGCAGCGTGGGTTGGCTTCATCGATGACCACCAGGCGTCCGGTTTTTTCCACGCTTTCCAGGATGCTGTCTTCATCCAGAGGGCTGGTGGTGCGCAGGTCGATCACCTCGCAATCGATGCCACGCCCCGCCAGGTTGCGTGCCGCATCCATGGCCGTGTTGACGGTCTTGCCATAGGACACCAGCGTCACGTCCTTGCCATCACGCAGGAAATTGGCCTCACCGAATGCAATGCTGTAGAGCTCTTCCGGGACATCACCCTGCAGGCTGTAGAGCATTTTGTGCTCGCAGAAAATCACCGGGTCATTGTCGCGGATCGCCTGGATCAGCAAGCCCTTGGCGTCATAGGGTGACGACGGGCACACAACCTTCAAGCCCGGAATGTGCGTCCACAATGAGGTCAACATCTGCGAATGCTGGGCCGCCGCACGCAGGCCGGCGCCGACCATGGTGCGAATCACCAGGGGCGTGGTGGCCTTGCCACCGAACATGTATCGAAACTTGGCCGCCTGGTTGAGGATCTGGTCCAGGCAGCAGCCGGCGAAGTCGACGAACATCAACTCGCACACCGGACGCATACCCCGGGTGGCCGCGCCCACGGCCGCGCCGACGTAGCCAATTTCCGACAGCGGCGTATCCAGCACCCGACCGGGAAACTGGTGATACAGGCCTTTGGTCACGCCCAGCACGCCGCCCCAGGCGTCATTCTCACCGGGGGCACCGGCACCACCGGCGACATCCTCGCCCATGATGAACACACTGGGATCACGGCCCATCTCCTGGGCCAGTGCCTCGTTGATTGCCTGCTGGTAACTGATTTTTCTCGCCATGATGAAGTTCTCGATTCTTGTTATGAAAGGCGTTCAGCGATAGGACACGTAGACGTCAGAGAGCAGATCGGCTGGGCTGGGTTTGGGGTCGGACTTGGCCTTGCACACGGCGTTTTCGATCAGCAGTTCGACCTCGCTGTCGATCTGGTCCAGTTGACCAGGCTGGACGACGCCGGCGCGCACGGTGCGTTCGCGAAACTGCATCAGGCAGTCCTTATGCTCGCGAAAATGCTTGACCTCATCCGGTGCCCGGTAAGTCTGCGCGTCGCCTTCGAAGTGACCGTAATAACGGGTCAGTTTGACCTCGATCAGCGAGGGTCCCTCTCCCGCCCGGGCCCGCTCGACGGCGGCCCCTGCCGCTTCGTGCACGGCGAAGAAATCGAAACCGTCCACCGTCACACCAGGCATGCCAAAGCCGGCCGCCCGGTCGGCGATGTGATCGCAGGCCACGGACCAGTTGGACGCGGTGGCCTCCGCATAACCATTGTTCTCGGCCACGAACAGACAAGGCAGGTTCCACACCGAAGCCATGTTCATCGCCTCGAACACCGCACCTTCGTTGGAGCCGCCGTCACCGAAGAACACCACGGCAACGCTGTCGGTGCCCTTCAGCCTGGCCGCCAGCGCCGCGCCCACCACCAGCGGCGCGCCGGCCCCGACGATGCCGTTCGCACCCAGCATGCCTTTCTCGAAGTCGGCGATGTGCATGGAACCGCCCTTGCCCTGGCAGACCCCGGTCTTCTTGCCGTAGATCTCGGCCATCATTCCGTAGACGTCCACGCCCTTGGCAATGCAATGACCATGGCCGCGGTGGTTGGATGCGATGCAATCGTCGTCGCCCAAGTGCGCCATGACTCCGGCGGCAGACGCCTCCTCACCGGCATACAGATGGACAAAACCGGGAATCTCGCCCGTGGCGAACTCCACATGCAGGCGCTCTTCGAAGGCGCGGATAGTGCGCATGACCCGATAGGCATGCAGCAATTGGTCAGCAGTCAGCTGTGTCGACATTTTTATTCTCCAGGGTGTCTTGGTTTCTGTGATCAACGTTCATGGGATGCAGCGGATGTTCGCGCCCGATGGCCAGCAGTCGCTCGCGTGCGGCGTAGGCCAGAACCGCATCGACATCGATGCTCAGGGGCCCGGCATGATCGAGGGTGACGGTAGGCCGGTCATGGACGTTGAACTCGATTTCGCGCTCGCCATCCAGGGCCAGCGTGCCGCTGGACAGGCACAGGGCGGTGGCGACACCCGGCTCCAGGCTGCCGGCGGCGGCCACTGCGCAGCCCTGCAGCAGACCCGGTGCAAGGGGCACCAGCAACGCTTCGGGAGATCGTGGGTCCAACCGCATCCACGCGCCGCAAGGTGCCTGACGCGACACGGGCCACCACAATCCGCACAGTGCGGAAATGCCAATCGATTGAGGTTCGGCGAAGGTCACGAACACCTCCGCCAGATCGGCGCCATGACTGATGGCCCGGGCGCCGACAAAGGGCAGCGAAGAGACCGCCACGTCTACCAGGGCGATCTCGCACAAGCGGCGATTCGCTTCTCGCACCAGCAAACGCTTGTTGCGGCGCAAGGCAATCTCGCTCGGCACCTTGCCGGTGACGTATAGCCCGCCCGCCAGGCCGGCGCTGGTCGCTTCACGCAGCTGCGGGAAGGCGTTGTTGGTCCCCGTGGACAGCGTCAGCAACGGGATATCGCCCACCTCCGCAGCCACGGCCTTGTGCGTGCCGTCGCCGCCCAGGACCGCGATCAATGCCACCCCGCGCTCGGCCATCCAGCGTGCGGCCTTGCGGGTATCTTCGACACTCTGGCGCAGCGTCAGGTCCAGGAATTCCACCGTCGGCCAATGCCCGTCCCGCGCCTGGCGGCCCTGGCTGTTCTTCTGCACGGCGGCGGCGATGCCCGTCATGTCCGTCGGCATCAGCACCCGTTCGACGCCGGTGGCGCCGAACGCCGCGAGCAGGCGCTGGATCACCGACACCTTGTCGGTACTGGAGAACAGCCCGGCGTTGGCGGTCAAACGCCGTACGTCTCGCCCCGACGCAGGGTTGGCAATGATGCCGACGGTCAGCGGTGTTCCAAGCGAACCGACGGCGGTACCGGCAGACTGGCTGGGCATGGGTGGCGCACCTTTTTTATTCTTGATGGCCGGTGCTTGAGCAAGGCCGGTGCCAGGTCTGCCAAAAACGCCTCCAGAGCCCGATGCAGAGCCCTCGCGTCGATAAAAAAGGCGTGCGCGAACAAGCCCGTTTGAGACGCGTCATATCAGGCTGCACGAACGCGCGCCCGGTGCGTGAGACATCGCGTCTCAGCGAACGCCGGGTTTGCTTCAGTGCTTGTCGAAGGGTCATCAACGGCGCTTAATGTCGGCACAACTAAAAGAAGATCGAATCGGAGGCCTTAATGCTTTCCGCACATTCCAGGGCGCACGTCGATTGCGTCAGCCGTGTTTTGAAGAATGCCGGGCATCTGCCCCAGTTGCCGGTTCCGGACCTGATACTCGACTCCTGGCGCCGTTCCATGGAGCAACACCATCTCGACCCGGGTTCTCTGCAAGGGCCGCGGATCCTTTCGCAGAACGTGCTGCAGGAATGCCGCGAACGCTCCGACCTGTTCCTGCGCATCGCCAGCGAGGAAGTGGCCCGCCTGCATGGCCGCGTGCGAGACGCCGACTATTGCGTCCTGCTCACCGACGCCCAGGGCCAGACCATCGATTACCGCGTCGAAACCTCGATTCGCAACGATTGCCGCAAGGCCGGCCTGTACCTGGGGACCTGCTGGTCCGAAGGTGAAGAAGGCACGTGCGGCGTGGCGGCGGTCCTCAATGCACGAACCCCGGTGACCGTGCACAAACGCGATCACTTTCGCGCAGCGTTCATCGGCCTGACCTGCTCGGCGGCCCCGGTGTTCGACCCGCGGGGCGAACTGCTCGGCGTGCTCGATGTGTCGGCCGTTCGCTCGCCCGATGATCGCCGCTCCCAACACCTGATCCGGCAGATGGTGGTACAGAGCGCACGTGAGATCGAACAGGCATTCTTCATGAGCAGCGCCCAGGGCTACTGCGTATTGCGCGCGCACAACAACCAGGGTTACGTCGACAGTCAACCCGATTACCTGCTGGCCTGGGATGATGACGGCTGCCTGCAGGCGTTGAACCCGGCGGCGCGCCAATGGTTGCTGCAGCGTTTTGAGCAACTGCCGCAGCACATCGATCAGGCGTTCGATCAGCAGGTATTGCACCGAGCCCGAGACGGATCCTTGTGCCTACTGCCGGATCGCAACGGTCAGCCGCCCCTGCACGCCCGTCTTAGCCTGCCTCGGCGCAGCCCGCCGGCCCCTGCGCGCCCGGCACGGGCGCCGGTCGAGCTCGATCCGCGCCTGGAAGAAAGCCTGCGCCTGGCGGTACGGGTCAAGGACCGCAACCTGCCGGTGTTGATCCAGGGCGAGACCGGCTCGGGAAAGGAAGTGTTCGCCCGACACCTGCACCAGGCCAGTCGACGTCGCGACCGCCCTTTCGTCGCGCTCAATTGCGCAGCGATTCCGGAAAGCCTCATCGAAAGCGAATTGTTCGGCTATGTCGCGGGCGCCTTCACCGGCGCTGCGAACAAAGGCATGCAGGGCCTGCTGGAGCAGGCCAACGGCGGCACCTTGTTCCTCGATGAAATCGGTGACATGCCGCTGGCCTTGCAAACCCGGCTGCTGCGCGTACTCGCCGAAGGCGAAGTCGCGCCATTGGGTGCATCACGGCGAAAGGTCGTCGACATTCAGGTGATCTGCGCCAGCCACCGCGACCTGGAAGCATTGGTCGCAGCAGGCGAGTTTCGCGAAGACCTGTATTTTCGCTTGAACGGGGCACGCTTTCAGTTGCCACCCTTGCGCGAACGCAGCGACCGCCTGACCCTGGTCAACCGCATCCTGGCACAAGAGTCACCGCCCGATGCAGCCCCGATGCAATTGGCCAGCAACGTGCTGGAATGCCTGTTGAATTACCGTTGGCCGGGCAACGTGCGGCAACTGCGCCACGTCCTGCGCTATGCCTGCGCGGTGTGCGATACGCAACTGATCCAGCTCGACCACCTGCCCGAGGCCTTGCGCGGCACCGCGATAGAGAGTGCAGTCGGCCATGCCTGCGGCGAGCACAGCGCGAGCCCGGAACGCCAGGCGCTGCTCGACGCGCTGGTACGACATCGCTGGAAGCCGGCGGCCGCCGCCCGCTCGCTGGGTATTTCCAGGGCTACCCTGTATCGGCGGGTACATCAACACGGCATCGACATGCCGGGAAGAAGTCGGGACACGCTGACTGATCTCAATTGCGTTCCCAGGGTGTAAAGTAGTCGCCATAAAAATCATATTCAGGAAATGATATGACCCTGGCCAAATCCTCCTTGAGCATCACCTCGAACTTCGACAGCGGCAACATTGAAGTGCTGGACCTCAGCAATCCGCTGCAACCGCTGCTGGCCATCAAGCCAGACACTCGCAGCCCGCACTTCCAGTGGTTTCATTTCAAGGCCAGCGGCCTGCATGTCGGCCAGGAGCACTGGTTCCGGCTGAGCAACGCGAGCAAATCCTCCTACAACAAAGCCTGGACCGGCTATCAGGCCGTGGCCTCCTACGATCATGTGAACTGGTTCCGCATACCGACCATTTTCGAAGGCGATGCCCTGCGCTTCAGCCTTGAAGCCACTGCCACCCATGCCTGGTTTGCCTACTTCGAACCCTACAGCCGCGGCCGCCATGACTGGCTGATCGAGCAGGCGCTGACCAAGGCCGGCACCGAACTGCTGGCCACCGGCAAGAGCATCGAGGGTCGGGACATCCAACTTCTGCGCAAAGGCACGGGCGCCGAGGGCCGGCGAAAAGTGTGGATCATTGCCCAGCAGCACCCCGGCGAGCACATGGCCGAATGGTTCATGGAAGGCGTGATTGAACGCCTGGAACATCAGGACGATGCGGTGTTGAATAAACTGCTGGCCAGCGCCGACCTGTATCTGGTGCCGAATATGAACCCGGACGGCGCTTTCCACGGTCACCTGCGCACCAACGCCATGGGCCAGGACCTCAATCGTGCCTGGCAGAATGCGAGCCCGGAGATCAGCCCGGAAGTGTTCTTCGTCCAGCAGCAGATGGAACAGTATGGCGTCGACCTGTTCATCGATGTCCACGGCGACGAGGAGATCCCCCACGTATTCACCGCCGCTTGCGAAGGCAACCCCGGCTACACGCCGCGCATCGAAAAGCTCGAAGAGGATTTTCGCAATCACCTCAAGCACACCACCAAGGACTTCCAGACCCAACACGGCTACGTGCGTGACGAGCCGGGCAAGGCCAACATGACCCTGGCCTGCAACGCCGTTGGCCAGAAGTACGACTGCCTGTCCCTGACGCTGGAAATGCCGTTCAAGGACCACGACGACCACCCCAACCCGCTCACCGGCTGGTCAGGCAAGCGTTCGAAGCAGTTGGGCAAGGATGTACTGACGACGGTGGCGGAGATGGTCGGCAGGTTGCGCTAACGCCCATAGGCTGCATGGATTTCCATGCAGCCTCGCGCGGCTGTCATTGGCACTCATCAAGCTCGTGTGAGGGAAGACTTTGCAATGAAGGCACTATTCCAGAGGGCCTGTAGTCAGGTACACGCTTCTACCTGAAAGCTGTCCTTTCGCATCGATGGCCTCGACACTGTAAATACCGGCACCTGCCTGGCGCCCTTCAAGCAGAAAATTTGCGGTGGTAGGCGTACCGACTGCCGGTGGAATCCCCAGTCTTTTGAACACGGTGTATTTAACTGCGCCCGGTACCGGGTCCCAGAAAAAGTGAATACTGTTCGGCCCAGGAACTGCGCGAAAATTCTCAGGTGCCAGCTCATAAAACTCGGGAGGGGGTGGATAAGGAGGGGTGTAAGAAGCTAAACGGTATTTCTCTTCCAGCCATGTTCTTGCCATATCGGCATGAAGCCAGTTACCCCTGACCGGTTTCCCAGGCTCCCAACCGATCAGCCCTGAGTACCAAAACTCGTTGTCCAGACAAAGGACCCCTTGATCATAACCGTTTTTGTAGTTCGGCTGGTCGCCAAGACAATGGCCTCCCCCCACGTTATGACCGATCTCGTGAGCGAAAACCCAGTTATTTGTAACGGAGCTGATGCTTAATCTACCGCCCAGTCGGGCAATTCCGTTTCTGTCGCCGACATGAGAATCCTTGCCGGCAAAAAGCGCGATCAAATCCGCGCCGCTTTCACGTGCCGGAGTACCAAACCACAGTTCCATGTTGTCCAACGTTTGCGAACTAATCTGTGGATTACTTTCAAAAATCACGGCCTTGGCCAAGCTCAAGGAGATGATATTGATACCGGCATTGCGTAAAGACAAATTCACTGTTTCCAATCTTGCTCGCGCATCGGCGTTGAGATCAGCCCCCACATATTTGGAGTCAACCGCATTGCGGGTATAGGCCGCAAAAACATGGATGGTCACGGGTGCGCGGGGCGAGGCACTTTTTTCCGGCTTCCTGGGTCCTGCTAGCGTTTTCTCGACAACGCCTGCAACAGCGTCGTCTCGCAGTGGTTGGCCTGACCTTGGGGGCAGCGGGGTAAATGTCCGCTCGCCGTTTTTACTGACACGCGAAACGCCCTCACTGTCTGCTCTTCTCATCAACGCAAAATGGCTTCCATCGGGTGAGCGGACATCGATCAGATAGCCTCGGGAATCATCCTTCATCCGCACGTTGCCACTAACGACCCGATATCCCTCACTGTCGTAGTCATTGATGAGCTCAAAAACTCCCGGTTCGATCAAGTCTGCGTACAACTGGGCTGCAGTCTTATTGGCGAAGTTTTCGATCTTGCGCATTTGCGGCGCGGCATCGCCATCCGATGGCGAATGAGCACACGCGCCGAGCAACATCATCAACGACAGGATCGGCATCCCACAAAAAATTCGATGCATCCAATGCAAACTTGCAGAGCTGAACATGATTTTTCTCCCGAAAAAAACCTATCCATTGCTGGGGGACTGGCCTTTTGGCGGCCACTGCAGTCTTCGAGCATTGAACAGACTTTTTCCGGACCGCGTAACTGTCAAAGTTGACAGGTACGCGGTGCTTCTCGCCAGACGATCAACCGCGATCCTTACCCCGCAACATGCTGTCCAGCACACCATCGCGCCGCACCCAGCCATGGAACAACGCTGCCGCCAGATGCACCAGCACGGTGAAGAACAGCAGGTACGCGAGATAGCCGTGGGCCTTGCGCAGGAACGCGAACAGCGGTGCGTTGGCCGGCATGATCGAAGGCAGTTGCAACGAGGTGCCGAGCATCACCGGCTCGCCCGAGGCCGAGATCATCGCCCAGCCGAGCAGCGGCAACGCCAGCATCAAGACGTACAGCAAGACATGCGAAGCCTTCGCCGCCAGCACTTGCCAACCGGGCAGGTCCGCAGGCAGCGGAGGTTGTCGGGTGGAGAACCGCACGGCGAGGCGCACGATCACCAGCAGCAGAATGGCGACCCCCAGCGGCTTGTGCAGATGAATCAGCCACTCGTGACGCTCGGACACGGACGCAACCATACCGGCACCGATAAACAGCATCGCGATGATCATCAGCGCCATCAGCCAGTGCAGCAACCGCGCCAGTGGAGCGAAGTGGTTGGGTTGGGCGCTCATTGTTGAGCCTCCTGTTTGGCGGCAGGCAATTGGCTGACTTCGCTGGTGCGACGCAGGTAGGAATTGGCGTAGCCGGCCGAACGGGCGGCCAGCAATGGGTCGTCGGAACCCTCGATGCCGGCCGGCAGCACCAGCGGGTCGTAATTGATGTCGCGGCATTCGCCATCGATCTGCGGTTGGGTGCTCTCCAGAACCAGGGTACCGGCGTTAATCACCTTGCGCCCTTCGGGCCAGGGCTTGCTGGCGTCGTTGGTGGGGTCGCCGGGGTTGGCCAGCGTGATCATCAGTTGCCACCGCAGTGGGCCCGTGGCGATCCGCTGCACCAGGTCCTGCTCGAGATAATCGCTGCCTTGCGGCGCCGTCGCACCCGGCGCGTCCTTGGCCACCGGCACCATGTTCCAACGCACCGCCTGTTTTTGCCCGGTCGCGTTGACCAGGTAAAACGCGTTGACGCTGTTGTAGTTCTCCGTCACGTAACTCGCCGAGGGCTTGGCGGTTTTCACCCAGGCCAGAAACGGCGCGGTTTCTGGATGCGAGGCAAAAAACGCCGGCACCGCGGCCGGGTCCGGGTTGCCTGTGGCGGGTAACGGCGACAGGGCCTGCTGGAACTGGTAGAACGCCTCGGGCGTGCCCACCGGGAACACCGGCATGCTGTTCATCCCGGTGCGCCACTGTTGGCCATTGGCCTGGGTGAAGCGCAATGCCAGGCTGCGAATCGGCACCGCGCCATCCGGCGCGTAAGGACTGCCGGCAGGCAAGGCAAAGCGCCCGACCACCGGGGTGCGGGCCTCGTTGAACACCTGCGCGATGGAATAGCTGCGCGCCTCGCCGCTGCTTTCGAAATGTCCGATCACGCACACGCCCTTGGCATGGTTGCGACGAAATCCGGGATGCACGCCATTGTTGGTTTCCAGCACGTTGACCAGTTTCTTCGGCGTCAGGCGTTGTGGGTCGAAGGTTCCGTTGACGTAGGCGAACGCCCCGGCGACGGCACCGACCACCACGGCGATGGCAGCCAGGCGCAACACCAGGCTCGTGCCACTCAAAGGCGGTGATGAGCGATCTACCATGAAAAACTCCAGGGCCTGCGGCCATGAGTGAGAAGAATCAGGCAGACGCACCGCCTTGGGGTTTATTCCATCACCCGGTATTTATTTTTCCAGGCGTGGAATAACCTCGGCTTCCGGGCGTCTCTCTAGTCCAACAGCGTAGTGACTAGCCAGCATTTGATGAACGAAATCGACGAACAACTGCGAGAAATCATTCCCAGACTGCGCCGCTTTGCCGTGTCATTGACGCGCAACGCCAGCAGCGCGGACGATCTGGTGCAGTCGTGCCTTGAACGCGCACTGTCGAGTTGGAGTGCCAAGCGCCCCGAGGGCGATTTGCGTGCCTGGCTGTTTGCGATCCTGTACCGGCAGTTTCTCGATGCGCATCGCCGTTCGCGCCGTTACGCGCGGATGCTCGAATTCTTTACAGGACGCGACGATAGCGAGCCGTCAGCGGAGCGGACGGTGCTGGCCCAATCGACGCTTGAGGCGTTCGACCAGCTCAGCACCGAACAGCGCGCCCTTTTGCTCTGGGTGTCGGTCGAGGGCCTGAGCTACAAGGACGTCGCCGAGATACTTGACGTGCCCATCGGCACCGTCATGTCACGCCTCTCACGCGCACGCCAGGCCTTGCGCCAGCTCAGCGACGGCGAAATCACCCGCCCTTCCCTGCGGAGACTCAAATGATCAGCATGCCTCCGAACGAACGCGACCTGCACGCGTACATCGACCACCAGCTCGGTGAAGACGACCGACGCCTCGTGGAAACGTTTCTCGCCAGCAACCCGACCGTGGGCGCACAGGTACGTGCCTGGCAACAGGACGCCCAGCAACTGCGCGCGGCCCTCGGCGGCGCCTTGCAGCAACCGGCAAACCCGGCACTCGACCCGTTGCGGATCCGCCAGCGTCTCAGGCGCCAGTCGCGAGGTCATCTGGCCAGCGCGGCGGTGCTGTTGATCGCCGTCAGCATCGCGGGTTTGAGCGGTTGGAAAGCCCGGGAGATGACCCTCCTCAGCACCGCCCAACCGATGGGCGATGCCATGCAGGCTTACCGCCTGTTTGCCCAGCAAGGCATGCTGCCGGCCGACTACAAGGTCAGCGAAACCGGCGACATGCAGGGCTGGCTTGATCGGTATTTCACCCAAGCCAATCGCCTGCCCGATCTGTCGCACGCGGGATTCAGCCCGGTCAGCGGGCGTCTGCTCAGCACCGAACAAGGGCCGGCGGCGATGGTGGTGTATGAGGATCGCGGTGGCAACAAGATCAGCTTCTACGTGCGCCCGCCAGGACCGAGAAACTTCATGCTGCCACGGGGCAGTCGCACTGACGGCGAGTTGCAGGCCGAGTACTGGTCGGGCGGTGGGTACAACTACGCGATGGTCAGCCCCAGCGATACGCAGGCGGCGCGGATGTTGCGGCAGACCGTAAACTTTTGAGTCGTCGCTTACCCCTGTGGGAGCGGGCTTGCTCAGTGTCAGGGAACTCTCACCCCTGCCCAAACACCTGTGAAGGCCGTCGCAGCAGCGGATCAAACGGATTGATCCGTGGCCCGATCAGCGCCGCTTCGCGCTTGAGCATCTCGACCACCGTCGGCAAGCGGTCCGGACCCAGTCGATCGCTGATGGTGGCGACACTCAGCGCCGCCACCGCACGTCCTTCGCGGTCCAGGATCGGCACGGCCAACCCGGCCATCCCCTGGAGCACACCAGTGTTGCGTCCGGCATAACCCAGCGCACGCACGTTATCGACTTCGGCGCGCAGGAACACTTCGTCGTACAGATGAAAATCCTTGAGCCGTGGCAGGTTATAGCGGATCACCGTGTCGCGCTCTTCTTCCGGCAGGAACGCCAGGATCGCCAGGCTGCCCTGGCCGACACCCAACGCCACGCGTCCGCCGATGTCACCGGTAAAGGTGCGAATCGGAAACGGCCCTTCACTGCGGTCCAGGCAGATCGCATCAAACCCGCTGCGCGCCAGCAGGAACAACGAGTCGCCCAATGACGCAGACAGCCGCAGCAGCGACGGGCGAACCAGCTCACGCAGGTTGCCGGTATTGCCCGCCCGCGCAGCCAGGGCAAAGAACTCAAGACTCAAGCGGTAGCGCTTGCTGCGCCCGTCCTGCTCGACCATGCCCTCGTCCATCAGGCTGCGCAGCAGGCGGTGAGTGGTCGGTTGCGACAGACCGATGCGCTGGGCCAGTTGGGTCACCCGCTCGCCGCCCTCGACCGTGTCACCGAGGGTACGCAGGACGGCAAACAACCTTGAGACAGCGCCGACACCGACTTCATTTTTATCTTTATTCCGCTCAGTGGAATCAGTCATGCCATTTCTCGTCATTTAATTTATTCAATGAATGAAACTGAAAATAGTCATCGATTCAGTGAAATTTGCCATTGAGCCCATCCTAGTCTTCGTCCTACTCTGCGTCCATACAGGGGCGATTCGAACAACAGCGGCAGCCGACTCAAATCGAGCGCCAACGCACCCGGCAAGACCTTTTCGTATCTGCCCATACAAAAAAGCACGGCCCCAGGCCGCGCATAACAATCACAGGTGGAGCGCAGTTATGGCTTTCGTGCAACTTGAAGGACTTGGCAAACGCTATGGCGACATCGACGCCGTGGTGGCTACCGATCTCTCGGTCGATAAAGGCGAGTTCGTTTCCCTGCTCGGCCCCTCCGGCTGCGGCAAGACCACCACCTTGCAAATGATCGCTGGCTTCGTTGAAGTCACCAGCGGGCGCATCGTGCTCGATGGTCGCGACATCACCCACGCCAAACCCGCCAGTCGTGGCCTGGGCGTGGTGTTCCAGAGTTACGCGCTGTTCCCGCACATGACCGTCAAGGACAACGTCGCCTTCGGCCTGCGCATGCGCAAGGTGGCCAACGGCGAGTTGCAGCAACGCGTCGAACGGGTGCTCAAGCTGGTACGCCTGGACAAGCATGCCGAGCGTTACCCACGGGAGTTGTCCGGCGGCCAGCGCCAGCGGGTGGCACTGGCCCGGGCCCTGGTGATCGAACCACCGGTGCTGCTGCTCGACGAGCCGCTGTCCAACCTCGACGCCAATTTGCGCGAAGAGATGCAATTCGAAATCCGCCGCATCCAGCGCGAGGTCGGCATCACCACGCTGATGGTCACCCACGACCAGTCCGAAGCGCTGTCCATCAGTGACCGCGTGGTGGTGATGCAAGCCGGGCGCATCACCCAGATCGACGCGCCCTATACCCTCTACGAACACCCGCGCACGGAGTTCATTTCCGGATTCGTCGGCAAGGCCAACCTGCTGCCCGGCGAGCGTGACAGCACAGGCGTGGTCCACGTTAAAGCAGGCGGCGAGCTGACCCTGAGCCTTCGCCCGGAAAAAATCGATCTGTGCGATGCGGGTAGCGGTCGCGTACAAGGTCGCATCAACAGCCGCTTCTTCCTTGGCAGCCAGTGGCTGTACGGCGTCACAACCGACCTGGGCGAACTCAGCGTCGTGCGCCGCAACGACGGCTCGGCACCGCTGAATGAAGGCACCACCGTCGGCCTGGACTGGGACACAGCGCTGCTGCGAGTACTGAGCGTCGACGAGGTGTCGGCATGAGTACGCTGGCCGCACTTCGACAAGGGCGCCAGGGCTATCTGCTGTCAGCACCCGCGCTGGCGTTGTACGTCTGCTTGCTCGTTGTCCCGCTGCTGTTGACCCTGGTGCTGTCGTTCAACGTGTTCGACTACGGCACCGGCATCAACAGCCAAGCCTATACCCTTGAACACTACAGCAGCCTGCTGGGGGACCCGTACTTCTACGAGATCTTCCTGCGCACTTTCTGGATCAGCGCCCTGACCACCCTGCTGTGCGTGCTGATCGGCGTGCCCGAGGCCTACATCCTCAGCCGCATGGGCGCGCCGTGGCGCTCGATCTTCCTGGTGCTGATCCTCACCCCGCTGCTGATTTCGGTGGTGGTGCGCGCCTTTGGCTGGAGCCTGTTGCTCGGCGCCGACGGCCTGGTCAACCAGACCCTGCAAGCCCTGGGCGGTTCGCCGGTGAAGCTGCTCTACACCCCGTTCGCGGTGGTGGTCGCGCTGGTCCACGTGATGCTGCCGTTCATGATCATTCCGGTGTGGACCTCGCTGCAAAAACTCGATCCCGCTGCCGAGCAGGCTGCGCTGTCGCTTGGGGCCAGCCACTTCACGGTGATCCGCAAAGTGGTGCTGCCGCAGATCATGCCCGGCGTGCTCTCCGGCACCCTGATCGTGTTCGGCCTGGCCGCCAGTTCGTTCGCGATTCCCGGATTGCTCGGCGGTCGACGGATCAAGATGGTCGCCACGCTGATCTACGACCAGTACCTGTCGGAGCTGAACTGGCCCATGGGCGCGGCCATCGCCGTCGCACTGCTGCTGCTCAACCTGCTGATCATGCTGTCGTGGAACCGGATGATCGAAGGCCGCTACAAGAAGTCACTGGGATAACTCGACATGTCCAAGAACGGTCCTTTCGCTTTGCTGTTCCATACCCTGGTGGTGCTGTTCATGCTCGCGCCGCTGGTGGTGGTGTGCCTCGTGGCCTTCACCCCGGAAAACACCCTCAGCCTGCCGACCACGGAATTTTCCCTGCGCTGGTTCCGCGCCGTGTTCGAGCGTGCCGACTTTATCGACGCGTTCTACAACAGCCTGATCCTGGCATTCAGTGCCGCCAGCCTGGCGACATTGATCGCAGTGCCTGCAGCGCTGGCGATCACCCGTTTCGAGTTCCCTGGCCGGGATTTTTTCAACGGCCTGTTCCTGTCGCCGATCATCATTCCGCACCTGGTCCTGGGCGTGGCCCTGCTGCGTCTGTTTGCGCTGATGGGCGTCAACGGCAGCTTTGCCTGGCTGATCTTTGCCCACGTGTTGGTGATCACTCCGTATGTGTTGCGCCTGGTTTTGGCCTCGGCCATCGGCCTGGACCGCAGTGCCGAACATGCCGCGCAATCGCTGGGGGCCGGTCGCTTCACGCTGTTTCGCCAGATCACCTTGCCGATGATTCTGCCGGGGGTCGCCGGTGGCTGGTTGCTGGCGTTCATCAACAGTTTCGACGAGGTGACGCTGTCGATCTTCGTCACCTCCCCCGCCACACAAACGCTGCCGGTGCGAATGTACGTGTACGCCACCGAGTCCATCGATCCGATGATGGCGGCGGTCTCGGCCCTGGTGATTGCGCTGACCGCGCTGACCATGATTCTGCTCGATCGGGTCTACGGCCTGGATCGGGTCCTGGTGGGTAAACAATGAGGGCGCCATGGCTTTGCTGAAACGACTGACCGAGGGCGAGCGCCCGGCCTTGAACTTTACGCTCGACGGTGAGCCCGCCAGCGGCCTGCTCGGCGACACCGTGCTGACGGCGGTACTGACTTGCAGCGAACACCTGCGCGGCAGCGATTTCAGCGCCGAGCGCCGCGCCGGCTTCTGCCTGATGGGCGCCTGCCAGGATTGCTGGGTTCGCCTGGGCGACGGCCGCCGCGTTCGCGCCTGCTCGACAATGCTCGAAGCAGGCGAACAGATCAGCCGCGAGCCGGTGCGGTGCCTATGAGTTTCTTCGTTGATCGTTCTGGCCCCATCGCGAGCAAGCTCGCTCCTACAGGTTCAGGATGCGCCGCGAATTCCTGTGGGAGCGGCGGTGCGACGATTCGACTTGCTCGCGATGAGGCCCGAATAGGCACCACAAATCCTCCAGCCACACAGACGAGGTGCCTATGAACCCGGTGGTCATCGTCGGCGCCGGCCCTGCCGGCATCCGTGCCGCGCAGACACTGGTGGCCCATGGCGTGCGCCCGGTCTTGCTGGATGAAGCGGCGCGCGGTGGCGGGCAGATTTATCGGCGCCAGCCGGCGAACTTCAAGCGCTCGGCGGTCAAGCTGTATGGCTTCGAAGCGCGCAAGGCCAATGCGCTGCACCAGACGCTCGACAACCTGCGCGAACAACTCGACTACCGTCCCGACACGCTGGTGTGGAACGCCGAAAACAACGCGCTCGACACCCTGCGCGAAGGTCGTGCTGCACGCCTGGAGTTCTCCCGGGTAATCGTCGCCACGGGCGCCACCGACCGGGTGTTGCCGATACCCGGTTGGACGCTGCCCGGCGTGTACAGCCTCGGCGCCGCGCAAATCGCCCTGAAATTCCAGGGCTGCGCCATCGGTGAACAGGTGGTGTTCGCCGGCAGCGGCCCTTTGCTCTATCTGGTTGCCTATCAATACGCCAAGGCCGGGGCGAAGGTGGTCGCGGTGCTCGACAGCTCACCCTTCAGCGCCCAGGCCCGCGCCGTGCCGGGCCTGCTCTCGCAACCGGCCACCCTGGCCAAAGGCATCTACTACCGTAGCTGGCTTACCGCCCATGGCATCCCGGTCCATCAGGATGCCACCTTGCAACAGGTCGAGGGCGAACACCGCGTGCAGTCGCTGAACTGGTCCGACGCCAGCGGCGTCCATCGCCTGGCCTGCGATGCCGTGGCGTTTGCCCATGGCCTGCGCAGCGAAACCCAACTGGCCGATCTGCTCGGCTGCACCTTCGCCTGGAGCCCACTCAACCGTGCCTGGCTGCCACAACGGGACAACGCCGGACGCAGCAGCGTCAGCGAGGTGTACCTGGCCGGTGACGGCGCTGGCATCATGGGTGCCGACGCCGCGGAAATGGCCGGCGAACGGGCTGCGTTGGCCCTGCTCGAAGACAGCGGTTTTCTGATTCAGCCACAGCGCGGCGCACAACTGGAGCACAATCTCGGCCGCATCGAGCGCTTTCGCCATGGCCTGGAGCGCGCCTTCGTGTTCCCCGAGAACTGGGCAGCCGATACCGCCGACACCACGATGATCTGCCGCTGTGAAGAAGTGCGCGCCGGCGACATCCGCGAAGTCGTGCGCGAAGGCCACTGGGAAATCAATCGGGTCAAGGCCCATTGCCGGGTCGGGATGGGTCGCTGCCAAGGCCGAATGTGCGGCGCCGCGGCGGCGGAAATCATCGCCTGCCAGAGTCAGCGGGCAGTCTCCGAGATCGGTCGGCTACGGGCGCAGGCGCCGATCAAGCCGTTGCCGTTTGGCCTGGAGATCGAGCCATGATCGAAGTTGATGCCGTGATCATCGGCGGCGGTATTGTCGGTTCCTCCGCCGCGCTGTTTCTCAGCCAGGCAGGGCGCAGCGTGGTGCTGCTGGAACGGGACTTCTGCGGTTCGCATGCAAGCGGTGTGAACTACGGCGGCGTCCGTCGTCAGGGGCGACCGCTGTCGCAACTGCCACTGTCGCAACGGGCGCACGAAATCTGGGGGCGCTTGCCTGAGCTGATCGGCATCGACGGCGAGTACCAGCGCAGCGGCCACTTGAAACTGGCGCGCAGCCTCGCCGATTTGCAGGCGCTGCACGATTACGCCGCCAGTAGCCAGGGCTTTGGCCTGGACCTGCAACTGCTTGACCGGGCGCAATTGCGCGCCCGTTTCCCGTGGGTGGGCGAGGTGGCGGTCGGTGCCTCGTTCTGCCCCGATGACGGCCATGCCAACCCGCGCCTGGTCTCCCCGGCGTTTGCCCAGGCAGCGCGCAGGCACGGCGCGCAGGTGCATGAACAATGCGCGGTGAGCAGCGTGGCGCACGACGGCCAGCGATTCCACGTGCACACACAAAACGGCCTGGAGCTGCGCGCCCCCTGGTTGTTGAATTGCGCCGGTGCCTGGGCCGGCACCCTCGCCGAGCAGTTCGGTGAAACGGTGCCGATGCATTCCGGCCACCCGGCCATGCTGGTGACCGAACCCTTGCCGCTGGTGATGGACGCCAGCACCGGCGTCGAGGGCGGCGGCATTTATGCCCGTCAGGTCGCGCGCGGCAATTGCGTACTCGGCGGTGGCCAGGGATTTGCGCTCGACGGTGCCCGCGCCCGTCCCGGTCAACAAGCGGTGATCGAGATCCTGCGCCAGGCCGCCGAGCTGTATCCGTTTCTGCAAGGCGCCCAGGCGATTCGTACCTGGAGCGGCACCGAAGGTTACCTGCCCGATCGCCAGCCGGTGATCGGCCACAGTGGCACCCAAACCGGCCTGTTGCATGCGTTCGGCTTTGCCGGCGCAGGTTTTCAGATCGGCCCCGCGGTGGGCCAGGCGCTCACCGAAATCATCTGCAGCGGCGCTTCAACCACGCCGCTGGATGCGTTTTCCATCACCCGGTTTCACTCCATCTCCGTTGCTTGATAGAGGAAGGTCGCGCTTATGAATAACGTCAAACGCACTGCACTGCTCGGACTCTCTTGCCTGGGCGCCCTGCTCTCCGTTGGCCAGGCTCACGCCGAACCGACGCTGTACCTGGGCATGAACGGCGGCACCATGGAACGGCTTTACGCCGACAAGGTGCTGCCGGCTTTCGAAAAAGCCAACAACGTCAAGGTGGTGATCGTGCCGGGCACCTCCGCCGACATCCTCGCCAAGGTCCAGGCGAGCAAGGGCAATCCGCAAATGCACGTGATGTTCCTCGACGACGGCATCATGTACCGCGCCATCGCGATGGGCCTTTGCGACAAGCTTCAAGACAACCCGACCCTGGCACAGATTCCGGTCAAGGGCCGTATCAAGGATGAGGCGGTGGCAGTCAGCCTGGGGGTGACTGGACTGGCGTACAACACGCGCCTGTTCAAGGAAAAGGGGTGGGCAGCGCCGACCTCATGGATGGACCTGGCCGACCCGCGTTTCAAGGACAAGGTGGTGTTCCAGTCGATGGCCTCCTCGACCTTCGGCCTGCACGGTTTCCTGATGTTCAACCGGATCCAGGGCGGCAGCGAAACCAACGTCGAACCAGGCTTCAAGGCCTGGCCGAACACCGTGGGGCGGAATGTGTTGGAGTACATTCCGAGCTCGGCGAAGATTTCCGAAATGCTGCAAACCGATGAAGCGGCGCTGTTCCCGTTGACGCCGACCCAGGTGACCGCCCTGAAACTCAAGGGTATGCAGGTTGAATACGCGCAACCGAAGGAAGGCTCGGTGGTGCTCAACGTCGCCGAATGCGCCATCGCCAACAACACCCAACCGGAGCTGGCGCAGAAACTTGCCGCCTTCCTGCTGACCCCAGAAGCCCAGGCTGTTGCACTGGAAGACGGTGACCAGATCCCATCCAACCCGAACACGCCGACCACTGACAAGACCCGCGGTCAGGTCGATGCCATGAAGAAGTACCTGGAAACGGCAATTGCGGTGGATTGGGACAAGGTCAACGAATTGCGCCCTGAGTGGAATGCGCGCTGGAACCGCAGTATCGAGCGTTAGCCCCCAACCCTGTAGGAGCGCGCATGCTCGCGATGGAGTCTCATACACCGCTGGGTGTCAGGCAGCCAACGTCATCGTTAACGACCCTCGCGACGGTTCGACGCCTCGACATGCTCGCTCCTACAGTGGACTCAAAACCCCACATCCAGCACCACATTGTCCACGTAGGTCCCCGCTGGCGGTGTGGCCTGGTCGGTGTAGATCTTCGCGTTGTAGTTGAAGATCTGGCTGCCAGTGCCCAGCCCGTTGCCAGGGTTGACCTCGGCATCGATGCTGGCCCGCCGCGCCGCGCCGACACTGCCCCAGCGTGTGGTGCCGCTGCCCTTGAAGATGTCGTAGGCCAGGTAGTTGCTGCCGGAGATCATCCGCCGCCGTCCGCCGACACTGACGGGGTTCTGCCCGTCGCTCAGGCCCACGGAATAGGCACTTCCCTTGGTGCAGGCCAGGTTGATGGTCTGCCCGGTCACTGCCGTGAACCCGCTGACCACCGGCGCGCTGCCGAACGCGATGTTCGGCGCGGTGATGGTGCAGTCGTTGGACACCGTCATGTTCACCGTCAGCGTGGTCGTGCCACTGTTGATGTCATGCCCCAGGCAGGCTCCCAAGGCGCCTATGCCCGAACAGTAGTTCCAGTCCCAGAAGATGCTCAGCGTCTCGCTGTAGACCCCCGCTGCCACGTTGCTGCCACTGATGCTGCCCAAATAGATCGGTACGGTTCTGGGCACCACGCCCCCCAGCAAGCCGAGCAGATCAATGATCCCGTTGCGGGCAAAATCGAACTGCGTGCCACGCGTGATCGGATAACTGGTGCTGTTGTTGGCGTACAGCGTGTAGCCAATCACGTCCCCGGTAGGGCCGACCATACCGGATGTCGTCGACGTGACGGTGGCGTAGAAATGGTCATTAGCGCTCAGCAACGTCAGCAATGAGCCCGTGCAACGCAGTCCGGCATTTGTCGTGGAACTGGGCTGCGAAGATGAACGTACGGCAATCGAACTCACCGTGCCAAATGCCGCCGGTAATGTTGAGACCACCGAACACAACGCCCACACCGATCCCGGCAGGCAAAGCAGTAACAGCGCCAGCCACCTCATGGCCGACACACCAGTGGGCCGATCAGCGGGATCTGCTCCTGCTGCACATCCACGGCAAATCGCACCTCACAGCTTTTGCCATCCGCCAGGCTCACCTTCAGGTTGTTCTGCGCCTTGAGGTCTTCCAGATAGACCAGCCCGTCCCAGCCCACCACCGTCTGCGTGCCACTCTGTTCATGCAGCACGCCGCTGCCCAGCGGCAAGTCCTGTTGCTGCGCGTCCACCAGCACGATGCTCGCGGCGACCACCCGGCTCAAGGGGAACTCCAGCAAGTAACCGCTACCCCGGCGCACGGCGATCCGTTGCTCGACATTCGGGCTGCGCACGTTGGCCGGCAGGTTCAGCGGGTCGATTTCGTACTTGCCACGGTAGTAGGCGCTGCTCCATGGCACCAGCAGGTGGCCGTTGCGATCGGTCTGGCCGACCTGCTGGTTTTCGTAACGCACCGGGATGTCGGCAAAACCGTCGGTGCTGACCACCACAAAGGCATCGTCGATACGGTTGGCGGCAAACACCTGCCTGTCCATCCACACCAGCGAACCACTGGCATCGGCCCAACGGGTTTCGGCGTCGCTGGTGCCGTAGACACCGGCCTGCAACTGCACCGATTGCAGGCGCCAGGTCAGGTCGGCCTGACGATAGGCCGGCCCGTCGCCCTGGCCGTAACCGAGGCTGAATCCGACCCCGCCCTGGGTCGGCACCGCGCGGCTGTAGTTGACCCGTTGCTGCGTTTGTCCGGTGTTGCTGCGTTCGCTGCTGACCGCCAGGCTCCCGTACAGGTCGAACGGAACGACCAGTTGCGCCTGAACCGCCCAGTTGCTGTCGCCGATCTCGCGGTTGGCCGACAGGTAGAAACTGCTGTTGTGCCACAGCGGCTTGCTCCACGTCAGGTTGAGCAGGCGGGTGCGCGAATCATCGGCCGCGCGGATGTCGAAATAACCCACGCCCAGGCTGCCCCAGCGGTCGAGGTTGACGCTCAGGGTCGCCTGTTCACTGCGCTGGCTCAAGGTGTTGAACGGGGTGTCGACTACGGTCAGGTCGGCGTAGCGGTCACGTCGTTGCAAACGCTGGTAAGAGAAGCTGTAGCGCTGGCTGCTGTACTGATAGCCGAAGCTGAGTTGCTGGCCGCGGTCGCCGTCGAACCGGCTCTGGCTGATGGCTGTATTCAGCACGCCAAAATTGCCCAGGCGCAGGTTGCCACCGATGCCGCCCAGGGTCAGCGAATCCGAGGCTTCGGCGTGGCTTTCCAGGGTGAAATTGTCACTGATCCCGTAACGTAAACTGCCCGACGTCACCCCCGGTCCGTAGGAAAAATCACGCAGGCCATAATCGCGACGCAAGGAGCCGGCGGCCACCGAAAAGTCACTCAGGCCTTTTTGCAACAGGCTGCTGGTGACGTAGAACGGCACAGTGGTCGAGACTTGGCGGCCCAGCGCATCAGTGGTGACCACTACCGCTTCGCCCGCCCCATTGATAAAGGGAACGTTGGTCAGGGTGTAAGGGCCGGGTTGCAGCTGCGCGCTACTGGATTTGTAGCCATTGATGAACAGATCCACCGAGGACGGCACCGCCGCTTCCCCGGCAAACTGCGGCAGCGGGTAGGTGACCAGATCCGGTCGCACGCCAAAGTCCCGGGACACCTGCGCCCCGCCGATGCGCACCGAACTGCTCCAGGGCAATGCGCCGCTGACCAGATCCCCGCCTTCGAAAGTCAGCATGCGCTCGTCATCGGAGTAGCGCCAGGTGGTGTCGTAGCGCAGGTAGCCGTTGTTCAGCGTACTGACCGAATCCCCCGAGAGCGTGCGTCGATATTGCCCGGTGTTGGACAACGTGCCCCAACCGTCAAACAGCCTCACTTCATTCCACGCCGCGAGGTACGTGCCAGCGTCATCGGTGTCATTAAGGTACAGGTCGTAGTTGAACAAGGCACCGAAGCTGCTCAACGCCCGGGTGCGCGGGTAGGCGTCGCGGTTGCCCACGAACTGTTCCGGCAACCAGTTGGGTGGCACTTCCAGCAGCAGGCGTTGACCGGTGCTGTCGTACTCGCTGTGCAGGCCCGGCAACCCATCGAGATCGACTTCGGCGCCAAGGCTGTCCGGCAGTTTCATGAAGGTATCGCGCAATGCACTGGCTGGCAGGAACAGCCGCCCGTTGCGTTGTTCCACGGCGACGACACGTCCGGTATTCATTTGATTGACCACCAACTCCAGAAACAACTGCGCATCGGCCACGGTCTCCATGCCGCTGGGTGGCGGCGGCAGGTCGGCGGCGATGCCACAATGCGCGAACATCAGGCAACCCACACAACCGATGGTCCGCAACGGACGCTGGAAACTGCGAGCCAGGTACTGGCTCATTACCGCTGTACGTCCGTCAATGGACCCTGCCCTCCCTGCACCACTTGATCAGCGCCACCCCCATCAGCGGGACGGCGTAACGCTCTGTACCTGCGGGGCGCCGTTGACTCGCACCTGCAACGCCGGGTTGCCCGTCATCGGGCCTGGCGCCGGCCAGCGCATGATCGCGCCGGGCAGTACGTAGCCGAGCAGTCCTTCCACCAGCGGCTTCTCCTGCCCGCCCTGCTTGAGCGAGACATCCGTCAGCCGGGCATGCACCGCCCCCTGATTGCGCACCTCCACATAGGGCTGGCCATCAACCGCTACCGGGCGCCAGGACAGCTGCGGCAGGCCCGCGCCCTTCGGATCACGCTTGCGGCTGGCGTCCTCCTTGCTCCACAGGCCCGCGCCATAGGCGAACAGCGGTACCGAGTAGCGCATCTGGAAACGTATCGCCGCCGCTGTCTTGCCGTCGTCGGCGGCGGTGGGTTTCGCCGAGGGGATTTCGTCGATGATGATGCGATAAGCCAACTCTTGCCCCGGCGCAATCTCCCGAGTACGGGTCAGGCGCACCAGTTGTTTCTGGCCGGGCTCGATCTTGGCCACGGGCGGGCTGCCGATCACGTCGCGCTGATTCTGGTACTGATCGCTGAACCCGCTCTGGCTCCAGGCAAACACGCGGATTTGCAGGTTGGCCGTTTCATCGCCACGGTTTTCCAGCCACAGGGCGCTGGCCTGCTGATCGGCCTCCAGCACCGGGTCGATTGGCCAGATCAGCACCGAACTGGCGGCTTGCGCCTTGATTGCCCCCAACAGCAGCGACGCCAACAATGCATGCCCCACGACCCCATACCGCCACAAAGGTAACCCCATGTATCCACTCCTTGTGTTTGCCTGGCCCGATCACCGCATTACCACGTGAGCTGCACTTGCAGCACATCGCTGTAGGTCCCCCCAGGCTGATTGCCCGGCAATTGCACCTGGCCGTAGATCGGCAGGCGGATGTTGTTGGCGTCGGCGTAGGCCACCGATACGCTTTGGCCGATCCCCAGGCTCTGGCTGTAAGCCGCATCGCGAAACAACTGATAGGCCACACGGTTGCTGCCCGTACCGAGCTGCATGTGCCGCCCGCTGCTGTTGTATTGGCCGCCATCGACGCTCATGTTCAAGGCCACCCCTGGCGTGCATTGCAACTGCACATCCGCCGTCAGGGCGACTCGCACGGTACCGGTGGCCAGCGCCGACTGGCTGCCGAAATCAAGGCTGCCGTAATTCGACACCCCGCCCACCACCAGGCAACCGGGTACCACCGTGGCGTTGACCTGGAAGCTCTGGCTGGTTGCCGCGGTCAGGGACGACGGCGAACTGGTGGTCCACAGCATCAACAGTGCAGCCCATCCTTGGCGGCTCATGGCCCTAGAACGTCAGTTCAACGGAGATGGTGTCGGTGTAGGTGCCCGCCGGCAGACCGGCCTTGCCCACCGCCTGACCGTAGAGATTCACGGTCTGTGCCACTCCGGTGCTGGCGGCGAGGTTGATCACCCCGTCGATCGCCAACAGCTGCGAGTGCCCCGCGTCGGTATAGAGGTCGTACGGCACGTAGTTGGCGACTCCGTCGTACAACGCCCGGGTGCCTCCCGGCGACTGGCCGTCGTGGGCGCCCGCACGCACCTTGACCGAGGGCGTGGTGCCGCTGGAACACAGGATCGACAGCGCCCCGCCGCCACCACCCAGCACTTGCCCGGAGGCGGTGGTGAACAGGCTGTTGGCAGTGCCGAAGTTCAAGGCACCGAAATTGAGCCCCGTGGAGCCGCCCGAGCCGTTGACCTGGCAGCTACTGATGAGGATCAGGCTGGAGGTGATCTGGCCGGTAACGGTGGTGGCTGCCTGGGCACTGGACACCAGTGTCAGACCGAGCAGCGGCAAACCAATCCTTGTAGCGAGTGTGCGCATGGTGTCCTTCCTCTTCGGGTTTACCAATCGAGCGTGACGGTCAGGGTGTCGGTGTAGATCCCGGCCGGTACCGCGCGAGCGTTCGCCACCACCGAGCCGAAGACCGGAATCGGGATTCGGGTGCCGCTGGTGACTGCAAAATTGTGTTGCTGGCCGATGCTGTAGCGCTGGTTGCCCGAGGCATCGAGAAACAGCTGATAAGGGAGCGTTTGACGGCCATTGCTCAGGCGTCGGGTGGTGCCGTCGCCGTGGGTGCCGCCATCGATGGTGACGGTGAAACCATTGACGGAGGGGTCGCAGGCGACATTCAAGCGACCGCTGCCGTCTTCGCTCAGGCTGGCACGGATCGGGCTGTCCCAAGTCGGCCCGGGCCGGCCAAAGTCCAGAGTGCCACTACCACTGGCCGGGTTATCGGGGCTGGCACCATTGCTGACTTCGCAACCGGCGATGATTGTCAGCCGTGCATGAACCTGACCGCTGACCGCCCCGTTTGCGTTCATGCCCGGCCAAATCAATGCCGCCAAAGCAATCAATGCCCAATGTGTGCTTGTCTTCACGCCAATCCCAACTCCTTCAGGACATTCAAACCCACGGCCGCTTTCCTGCACTACTCAGCTCCCTCGGGGGGCGATGACACGTGTGGCTACCAGGTGACGGTCACCTTCACCAGGTCCGTATAGCGGCTGACACGCGGAATGTCGGTCAATCGCTCAATGCGCGCATAAAGCGGCAGTTCCACGCTGCCGGTATCAGGCACCCGCCCGCTGATCGGCACGTCCACCGCCAGCGGGATCAGCCGCGCGGGGTCCTGGTAAAGCCGGTAGGGGATGGGTTTGCTGCCGGCAGCACTCGCCAGGTAGCGCACGTCACCGACGCCGCCATGCTGGCCGCCGTCGATGCGTAATTGGTAAGGGGTGTCCGGGTTGCACTCAAGGCGTGGTAGGCGCGCATTCATCAGCGCGGCCCCCAACGGACCCGCAGGATCGTCCAGGCGAGCGGTCTGGCCGAAGTCGAGCACACCCAGTTGTTCGACGCCGGCGCTGCGTTGCTGCCCGACCAATTGACAGCCACGCTGTACGTCTACCCGTACGTGCACTTGAAGGTCGGCGGCCCAGACGTTTGCACTGAGCATCACACTCGCCACTGCCACTCCAACGAATCCATTCACAGCCCAATCCTTCAGGTGAGGGTCGCTCCTGAAAGTCAGGTTAGCAATGGGTCGAGAAATTTCCAGCAACGCGAAAGCCTGGATCCCTGGAAAACGGGGGCTTTTATCCAAGACTATCGAGGTAGACGCGTAAAGCTTCGGAAAAAAAGTTGTACGCCCAGTATTTTCCCGTCCAATTTACCGCCCTCCCTCCGACAAAACTGGAAGCAAATTTCCCCAATTGGTTACACGGGGCCGACGCGGCTCGGGAGAGCCCGCTTGACGATTACAGGTGACATCCGTGGCCATTCGACCACCTGACCGCTGGCCTTCACTGCGCCGTCTCCTCGCCAGGGTATCGAGCATTCCTGCCAGGTGGTGGTCGGGGGAATAGACCCGGTTGGCGCGTAAACCGCTATCATGTCGCCTTTTTTCGGGCCTCAAAGCCCTCCTTTCATCAAGCGAATCTGTTCATGGACACCCTTGCCCAACTGCGCGCTGGCCTGCTGACTGGCGCCACGCGCCTGGACCTGGCCGCCGGCCTGACGCAATTCCCCCGGGAAATCCTCGACCTGGCGGACACGCTGCAGGTGCTCAACCTCAGTGGCAACGCCTTGAGCAGCCTGCCGGATGACTTTCATCGGCTACACCGGTTGCGGGTGCTGTTCTGTGACCGCAACTTGTTTACCGAGCTGCCCGCATGCCTGGGCCAGTGCGCCGCGCTGACCATGGTCGGTTTCAAGAGCAATCTCATTAAAACCGTGCCAGGCACTGCGCTCCCGCCGTTACTGCGCTGGTTGATCCTGACCGACAACCGCGTCACCGAGCTGCCGACCGAACTGGGCGAACGTCCGTATCTGCAAAAGCTGATGCTCGCTGGCAATCGCTTGACCCAGCTGCCGCAAAGCCTGCGCAACTGCCATCGACTGGAACTGACCCGGATCGCCGCCAACCAGTTGAGCGAATTACCCGACTGGCTGCTGACTTTACCGAGCCTGACCTGGCTGGCCTATGCCGGCAATCCACTGGAAACCGAAGCCGATGCTGGCGCGCTCGAAGCCACGCCGACCATTGACTGGGCACAACTGCGCCTTGGGGAAAAACTCGGCGAAGGGGCCTCCGGTGTCATTCACCAGGCCGAGTGGCAGCAGGCCAAGGCCGTCGCGGTCAAGCTCTACAAGGGGCAAATGACCAGCGACGGCTCGCCGCTGCATGAAATGAACGCCTGCATCACCGCCGGCCTTCACCCCAACCTGATCCGGGTCGAGGGACGCATCGTCGAACACCCGCAAGCCCAGGCCGGGTTGGTCATGGAGCTGGTAGACCCCAGCTACCGCAACCTCGCCGGTTTGCCGAGCCTGGATTCCTGCAGCCGGGACGTCTACGCCGACGACACCCGATTCAGTGCGGATGTGGCGCTGCGCATCGCCCGTGGCATCGCCTCGGTGGGTGAGCACTTGCACCGTCAGGGCATCACCCACGGTGACCTTTACGGCCACAACATCCTGTGGAACGAGCACGGTGATTGCCTGCTGGGGGACTTTGGCGCGGCGTCATTCCATGCCACGCAGGACAGTGTCGAGAGCCGTGCCCTGCAGCGCATCGAAGTGCGCGCGTTTGGGGTGCTGTTGGGGGAGTTGCTGGAGCGGATCGACTCGGGGTTGAGCGATCAGGCGCGAGAGCGGTTGGAGGACTTGCAGCGCCGCTGCTGTCAGGGCGACGTGCTGGCGCGGCCGGGGTTCAGCGAGATAGTGATCGAGTTGGATCGTTTTTGAGCGCATTTCATTGTGGGAGCGGCCTGCCCCGGGCGGCGTGCCGACGATGAGGGCCTGCCAGACGGCAAAGCCCTCACCCAATGACTCAATACATCAACCCGCCAACCCGACAAACATGTCCTGCACATCATCGTGGTTATCGAGGCCTTCGAGGAAGGCTTCGACTTCAGCCATCTGCCCATCGTTCAGGCCGGTGACCGGGTTCTTCGGCTTGTAGCCCAGCTTCGCCGACAACACGGTGAAACCCTGCTCAGGCAAAGCCTTCTGCACCGAATCCAGATCGGTCGCTTCAGTGATGAACAGCGTTGCGCCCTCTTCACCTGGCTCGAAATCCTGGGCGCCGGCCTCGATGGCGGCCAGTTCCGGATCGGCGTCGGGGCTGTCCGGGGACGCCTCGATCAAGCCGACGTGGTCGAAGTCCCAGGCCACGGAACCGGAGGCGCCCAGCTGCCCCTTGCGGAACGCAACGCGAATCTCGGCAACGGTACGGTTGATGTTGTCGGTCACACACTCAACGATCAACGGCACCTGGTGCGGCGCGAACCCTTCATAGGTCACGCGATGGTATTGCACGGTTTCGCCGAGCTGACCCGAGCCTTTCTTGATCGCACGTTCCAGGGTTTCGCGGGGCATCGAGGCTTTCTTGGCCTGTTCAACCACCAGGCGCAGGTGTGCGTTGGTGGCGACATCGGCGCCGTTGCGCGCAGCAATGGTGATTTCCTTCACCAGTTTGCCGAAGATTTTCCCCTTGGCGTTGGCTGCCGCTTCTTTGTGTTTAACCTTCCACTGTGCGCCCATTACTCACTCTCTTGGTCTATGGCGCCGAAACATCTATTGGCCGACGCATCGCGCAAGTTTATACGGCCTAAAGGTGGCAATCGACCAAAAATTCCATCGTACCGAATCGACATCTTCACCTCTTGTTGTAGGGCAATTCGGAAACCTGCTTTGCGATGACTCTAAACGGCTGTGGTCTCGTACCCTCTGCGCCTGTACTTCCTGGCCGAGGCGCGTTCGATGCATAACGATAAGGAAACCCCCTACACCCTGACCCTGCTCAATGGTGATCTCAGCCTGCAGGTCTTGCAGTTCAATGGTCGAGAAACGCTCAACCAGCCCTTTCGGTTCGAGATCGAAGTGATCGGCCTGGCGCCCGCCATCAACCTCGATCGCCTGCTGCAACAACCGGTTTTTTTCAGCTTCGCCGATGGCCTGGGCGTGCACGGCATCATTCACAGCGCCAGCCGCGAACACCGGGGCACGCAACGGATCGACTATCGGCTGGTGCTGGTGCCCTGGCTTCAAAACCTCGACCGGCAACCCTCGCGCCGGGTCTTTTATCAACGGAGTGTTCCCGCGATCCTGCGCCAGTTGCTGGAAGAAAACGGCCTGCCCGAAAACAGCTATCGTATTGAACTGCAGGACGGGCACTATCCTGCCAAGCCGTTCTGCATCCAGTTCGACGAAAGCGACCTGGCCTTTCTGCAACGGCTGTGCGAAGAGGAAGGTATCCACTTTCACTTCGAGCACGAGCGCGAGCGCCATGTACTGGTGCTGGCGGATGACAGCCAGAGTTTCCCTGCAGAGCCGCTGTTGATGCGTTTCAACGGCGACGCGACGCAAGACCAACAGGCTCCGGTGATCAGCGAATTGTTCCAGCGCCACACTTCGCCACCGCAGGCCTCGCATCCCACTGCGCCACCGCTCGATCAGGAACGGCTCAGCCGCCGGATACTCGAGCGCCTGCGTTGCCGACACGGCCAGTTGCAGGGTCGCAGCAACCAATGTGCCCTGCGCACCGGCGCCATTCTCCAGGTGTCGGAACACCCGTTGGCGCACTTCAACGACCAGTGGCTGTTGATCGAAATCCGCCATCAGGGCCAGCAGCCTTCGATTCTCGAACGCCGTGATACCGAGCGGGCACGTCAATACGGCAATCAATTCACCGCCATTGTCTGGTCAACGGTGTTTCGCCCCGCGCTGACCCAGGCCCGTCCCGCGATTCCGGGGTTTCAACCGGCGAGAGTGCTGGGCCCGGTGGGCGAACCCGCTCAGTTGGACGATCAAGGTCGGGTGAAGGTGCGGTTATGGCCAACGGCGCAGGCCGATGCGGATCAACACAGCGGATTGTGGTTACCCATGGTGGTCACCACCCCCGATGGTCGAGTGGACCCTTCTCGCGTGCCGCTTGCGGGCAGCGAAGTGCTCATCAGTTTTCTCGACAGCGACCCGGACCGCCCGGTGCTGTACGCCACGGCGAGCCATCCGCCTACGCCGCGGCCAGCCCGGCAGTCCAGATGCGATGACCGGTTGTTGCTCGACTGGCTGATCCGGCCGATGGACACATAAATGGTGGGCGGGCGGCTTGCCCGCGGACGCTGCAACGCGGCTTACCGCTCAGGCGCCAACCCAAAAAAGGCCTGAATCAAGCGTAAATCTCGCCGCCGTTCCATGCACCCCATCATGTGGCAGTTCACCAAGCCCTCCCCCATGATCGGCACCGCCGCCACCCGCGGGTCATGGCTGACTTCCACCGACGACACCACGCCAACCCCCAGTTGGGCCGCCACCGCCTCGGTCACGGCTTCGCGGCTATCCAGTTCCAGCAGCACCCGAGGGTTCACATTGGCCTGGTTGCAGGCTTGATCGAAGGTCCGCCGAGTGATCGAACCGGGTTCGCGAAGCACCATGATCACCTGATCCAGATCCTCGAGCGAAACGCCCCGGGTCTTAGCCCATGGATGGCCGGCCGGCACCAAGGCACACAGGCGTGACTCGCAGAGCGCCTGCAAATGCAGCCCCTTGCGCGGCTCGACCTCGGTCAGCACCGCCACGTCGGCATGCTCGGACAACAGCGCCGCGAGGGTTTCCTGGGCGTTGCCCAGGCGCAGGTTCACGGTGATCCCCGGATAACGGACGCGCAAGCTCGCCAGCATCGGCATGACCAAGTGCGGTCCGTCCGCCGCGACTTCCAGGCGCCCGGTGAGCAACTGCCGGTTCGCCTCCAGCATCACCTGCGCTTCCTCGGCGAGCCCGAACATCGCCCGGGTGATCGCCGCCAGCCTGGTGCCCTCTTCCGTCAATTCCACCCGTCGCGCGGTTCGGCGCAACAGCGTGATCTGGTAATGCTCCTCGAGGGCTTTGATGTGCCCGGTCACGGCCGGCTGACTGATGAACAGGCGCGCAGCCGCCCGGGTAAAGCTGCCCTCGCGGGCCACCGCATCGAAGGCACGCAACTGAAACAGGTTCATGAATAAGTCCTACTGATGGCTGGCATAACAACAAACAATTTGATTGATAAGTCGGCAAATTGCAATTTAGGCCCCGTAGCTTCACCCCATCGATTGCGAGGACACGAGATTGAGTTCCGCCGCACCCATCCTGCTCACCCCCGGCCCATTGACCACGTCCACCCGCACGCGCCAGGCGATGATGGTCGATTGGGGTTCATGGGATGACCGCTTCAACCAACTGACCGCCAACCTGTGCGAGCAACTGCTGACAATCATCAATGGCGGCGCCAGTCACCATTGCGTGCCCCTGCAAGGCAGCGGCACCTTTGCGGTGGAAGCGGCAATCGGCACGCTGGTGCCCCGTGACGGTAAAGTCCTGGTGTTGATCAATGGCGCCTACGGCAAGCGCCTGGCGAAAATCTGCGAAGTGCTCGGTCGCGCATTCAGCACCTTCGAAACCGCCGAAGACGAACCGGTCACCGCCGCCAACGTCGACCGCCTGTTGCGCGCCGATACCGGCATCAGCCACGTTGCGCTGATCCATTGCGAAACCAGCACGGGCATCCTCAATCCCTTGGCGGACATTGCCCAGGTGGTGCATCGACAGGGCAAGCGCCTGATCATCGACGCCATGAGTTCCTTTGGTGCCCTGCCGATCAATGCGCAGCAGATCCCGTTCGACGCGCTGATCGCGGCCTCGGGCAAATGCCTGGAAGGCGTCCCGGGCATGGGTTTCGTGTTTGCCCGAAAGGAAGCGCTGGCCACTGCCGCCGGCCATTCGCATTCGTTGGCGATGGATCTGCACGACCAACACGCCTACATGATGAAGACCGGCCAATGGCGCTTCACCCCGCCAACCCACGTGGTCGCGGCGCTGCACGAGGCCTTGCTGCAATACGTCGAAGAAGGCGGCCTGCCGGCGCGGCACGCGCGTTATGCCGCCAACTGCCAGGCGCTGATGGAAGAGACGAGCCGGCTGGGCTTGCGCAGCTTCCTGCCGGCATCCATACAGGCGCCGATCATCGCCACCTTCCATGCACCGAAAGACCCGCGCTACCAGTTCAAGGAATTTTATGAACGGGTCAAGGCCAAGGGTTACATCCTCTATCCCGGCAAATTGACCCAGGTCGAAACCTTCCGCGTCGGCTGCATCGGCCACGTGCAACCGGCCGACATCCGTGCCGCCGTGGCGGCAATCGGCGAAGTGCTGCAAGAGATGGAAGTGACAGTCATCTAGACCCCAACCCATTCCCCTGTAGGAGCGAGCATGCTCGCGATAGCAGTGTGTCAGGCAACATCCATGCTGAATGACAGACAGCAATCGCGAGCATGCTCGCTCCTACAGAGCGCTCAAACTCACCACAGGACTCGACCACCATGAACTACACCCACCCCACACAACTCCAGGCTGCCATCCTCGACTGGGCCGGCACCGTGGTCGACTTCGGCTCGTTTGCGCCGACGCAGATTTTCGTCGAAGCCTTCGCCGAGTTTGACGTTCAGATTTGCATCGAAGAAGCCCGGGGCCCGATGGGCATGGGCAAGTGGGACCATATCCGCACACTGTGCAATCTGCCGGAGGTTGCCGAACGCTATCGCAAGGTATTCGGTCGCACGCCGAACGACGATGACGTCACCGCGATCTATCAACGCTTCATGCCGCTGCAGATCGAAAAAATCGCCGAGCACTCGGCGCTGATTCCAGGCGCCCTGGACACCATCGCCCACCTGCGCCAGCAAGGGATCAAGATCGGCTCCTGCTCCGGCTACCCGAAGCAGGTCATGGACAAGGTCGTGGAACTGGCCGCCCACAACGGTTACGTCGCCGACCATGTGGTGGCCACCGATGAAGTCCCCAACGGCCGACCATGGCCAGCCCAGGCACTGGCCAACGTGATCGCACTGGGTATCGAGGACGTGGCGGCGTGCGTGAAGATCGATGACACCGTGCCTGGCATCCTTGAAGGTCGCCGTGCCGGTATGTGGACCGTCGCTCTGCTCTGCTCGGGCAATGCGCTGGGCCTTGACTACGAAGGTTATCGAGCCCTCAACGGCGAGCAACTGGCCAGCGAACGCAAGCGCATCCAGGCCCTGTTCGCAAACTCACGCCCGCACTACATGATCGACACCATCGTCGAATTGCCGTCCGTGATCGCCGACATCAACCGGCGCCTGGCCAATGGTGAGATGCCGCAGAGCGCGTGATTCTGTGGGGGCGGGGTTTGTTGACCTGGCGCACAGGCAAAGACGCTTAAACAGGATTACAGTTAAGGCACACCGTCGCCCAAGAACGGTGGCTTGAGTTAACCCGTGAGGAACGTCGCATGCCCTGGAAAAACTCCGAGTCCCGCTACAGCACGGTCTCGATCACACTGCACTGGTTGATGCTGGTCCTGCTGGCACTGGTTTACGCCTGCATCGAATTTCGCGGAATCTTTCCCAAAGGCAGCGGCGGCCGAACGTTGATCGTCGAGTCGCACTTCATGCTCGGCCTCACGGTGTTCGTACTGGTGTGGCTCAGGTTGTTGGCCCGCAGCCTGGGCCCCGCACCGCAGATCTTCCCCGCCTCGCCGAAGTGGCAAACCACCCTCGCCCGGTTGATGCACTGGGCGCTGTACCTGTTCATGATCGTAATGCCGATTCTCGGGTGGCTGGTCACCAGTGCCAAAGGCAATCAAGTGATGTTCTACGGTTTTGACCTGCCGATGCTGGTCTCTGAAGACAAAGCACTGGCCAGGCAGATCCAGAACTGGCATGAACTGGGTGGCACCCTCGGCTACTGGCTGATCGGCCTGCATGCACTGGCGGGGCTTTATCATCACTATGTGGTGCGTGATAACACGTTGCTGCGCATGATGCCCAAGCGTAACTGATCACCGATCAGGCAAACCCTCGGCGGCCCTGCAAGCCGCCGGTGTGGATGAAGATCAAACGCATCCCTGTCTTGAATCGCCCAGCTTCGACTTGTTGCTTGAGCGCCAGCAGGGCCTTGCCGGTGTACAGCGGTTCGAGTGGAATGCCGCTGGCCGCTTCGGTCTGGGCGATAAACTCCAGCAACCCTGGATCAACGTTGCCGAAGCCTCCCCGGCTGGCGTCGAACAACTCATAGTGCGCTGGCGGCACTTGCGCCTCTCGGGCAATGGCTTCGACCTGCTGCGCCACACCATGATCATCAGGCACCGCCAGGGCTCCGTACACCGGATGCTCACCGGCTTCAGCCAGCATCAACCCTGCCAGCGTGGTGCCGGTGCCACACGCCAGCCACCAGCCGTCATAGTCGCTCCAGCCCAGGCCCTTCAGTTGCGCGCCGACCAACGCCTTCAGCGGCATGCAGCCAATGGCGCCCGGCAAACCGCCGCCCCCTTCGGGCACCGGCCACAGGTCGGGGTACTGCGTCTGCCAGGGTTCCCAAAAACCCGGCTGATGCCGCGCGCGATAACCGCCGTAGCCCAACCAGTGCAACTGCATGCCCATCGCCTGCAAGTCGTTGACCGTTGGCGTGTCCTGCGCATGGCCGCGCAACAGCCCCACGGTGCGAAAACCCAGGCGTTGACCGGCGGCAGCCAATGCGTGCAAATGATTGGAATGGGCACCGCCCAGGCTGATGATGCCCTTTGCACCGGCGCGCTCAGCGGCCTTGAGGTGTTCGGTGAGCTTGAACCATTTATTGCCGCTGATGAGCGGGTCGATCTGGTCGAGGCGCAGGATGGCGAGCTCGATGTTGGCGGGGGTGAGCCAGTCCAGGTGGAGGCGTTCCAGGGGGGGGTGGGGGAAACATGAGGCTGGCTCTGGGTTAAGAGCCGGCATTTTAGCAGTCTTCAAGGACTGCCATCGTCGGAACGCCGCCCGGAGCAAGCCCGCTCCTACAATGGTCAGGTGATCCCTGTAGGAGCAGGCTTGCCCCGGGCGGCGTTCCGACGATAGCCATTGGCAGGAAGACCCTGCCTGTTACAGCTCCGCCGCCAACCGCGACCCCTGATTGATCGCCCGCTTGGCATCCAACTCCGCCGCCACGTCCGCGCCGCCGATCAGGTGCACATTTTGCCCCGCCGCCACCAGGCCGTCGTGCAGCTCACGCAACGGGTCCTGCCCGGCGCAGATGACGACGTTGTCCACCGCCAGCACCTGCGGTTCGCCGCTTTCGCCGATGCGAATGTGCAGGCCTTCGTCGTCGATCTTCAAGTATTCGACGCTGTTGAGCATCTGCACCTGCTTGTTCTTCAGCCCCGTGCGGTGGATCCAGCCGGTGGTCTTGCCAAGGCCGTCACCGACCTTGGATTTCTTGCGTTGCAGCAGGAACACTTCACGGGCCGGGGCATGGGGCTGGGCCTTGACGCCGGCCACGCCGCCGCGCGCCTCGAGGTGGGTATCAATGCCCCACTCCTTCCAGAACGCCTCACGGTCCAGGCTGGTCGCCACGCCCTGGTGCACCAGGAACTCCGACACGTCGAAGCCAATGCCACCGGCACCGATGACCGCAACGCGCTTGCCAACCGGCTTGCGCTCCAGGATCACGTCCAGGTAGCTAAGCACCTTGGCATTGTCGACCCCTTCAATCGCCGGGGTACGCGGGGCGATACCGGTGGCCAGGATGATTTCGTCATAACCGCCTTCGACCAGTTGCGCGACGTCGACGCGGGTGTTCAGGCACACCTCGACGTTGCTGGTCTGCAACTTGCGGTTGAAGTAGCGCAGGGTTTCATAGAACTCTTCCTTGCCCGGCACACGCTTGGCCACGTTGAACTGGCCGCCGATCTCGCTGGCCGAATCGAACAGCGTCACCTGATGGCCACGCTCGGCGGCCACGGTGGCGGCCGACAAGCCCGCCGGGCCTGCACCGACCACCGCGATCCTCTTCAGGCTTTGCACCGGCAGGTAGTTGAGTTCGGTTTCGTGGCAGGCACGCGGGTTGACCAGGCAGCTGGTCAGCTTGCCGCCGAAGGTGTGGTCCAGGCACGCCTGGTTGCAACCGATGCAGGTGTTGATTTCATCGGCGCGGCCAGCGGCGGCCTTGTTCACGAAGTCCGGGTCGGCGAGGAACGGCCGCGCCATCGACACCATGTCAGCGTCGCCTTCGGCAAGAATCTGCTCGGCCACTTCCGGGGTATTGATGCGGTTGGTGGTGATCAGCGGAATGCTCACCGAACCGCGCAGTTTTGCCGTGACCTTGCTGAAGGCCGCCCGTGGCACCTTCGTGGCGATGGTCGGAATGCGCGCTTCGTGCCAGCCGATACCGGTGTTGATAAGGGTCGCGCCAGCCTGTTCGATGGCCTTGGCCAGGGTGACGATTTCTTCCCAGGCGCTGCCGCCTTCCACCAGATCGAGCATCGACAGGCGGAAGATAATGATGAAATTCGGCCCCACCGCCTCACGCACCCGGCGCACGATTTCCACCGGCAGGCGCATGCGGTTTTCGTAGCTGCCGCCCCAACGGTCGGTGCGGTGGTTGGTGTGCGCGGCGAGGAACTGATTAATGAAATACCCTTCCGAGCCCATGATCTCGACGCCGTCGTATTCGGCTTTCTGCGCCAGCACGGAGCAGGTGACGAAGTCGCTGATTTGCTTCTCGATGCCTTCCTCGTCCAACTCTTTAGGCTTGAACGGGTTGATCGGCGCCTGGATGGCACTCGGCGCGACTTGCTTGGGGCTGTAGGCATAACGGCCGGCGTGGAGGATCTGCATGCAGATCTTGCCGCCCGCCTCGTGCACCGCACGGGTGACGATCTGGTGCTTGAGGGCTTCTTCCTCGGTGGTCAGCTTGGCCGCACCCGAGTACACCCCGCCCTCGTCGTTCGGGCCGATGCCGCCGGTCACCATCAGGCCCACACCGCCACGGGCGCGCTCGGCAAAATACGCCGCCATGCGCTCGAAGCCGCCCGGCTTTTCTTCAAGGCCCGTATGCATCGAGCCCATCAGGGTGCGGTTGCGCAGCGTGGTGAAGCCCAGGTCCAGCGGGGCCAGCAGGTGCGGGTAATGAGCGGTGGTCATCGGAAACTCCACGTCGAGCGATCACGGATAAAGTGGGGGTGCTCTTTGGCACCCCTCTGTCATGAGCAACAGATTATGGGCACTCAGGTGACGGCTCAATGACCATAACTGACAACTTGATGACCTAATCGTGCAGCTAATGGTCGCATGGCGTCTCAGGCGCAGTGAGTCCTGCACCTGAATTCGTATACCATATGCGCAAATCAGTCCGAACGATCGCCACCGTGACCCAACCCAAATTCAACGCTCCCGACCTGGGCAACGCGCCCTCGACCTCGGAAATCATTACCCGCCACCTGCGTGACGCCATCGTCGCCGGGCATTTCGCCGAGGACGAACCGATTCGCCAGGACGACATCGCCCGCCAGTTCAATGTCAGCAAGATTCCCGTGCGCGAAGCACTCAAGCGCCTGGAAGCTGAAGGCCTGGTGATGTTCCAGCGCAATCGCGGCGCGATGGTTACGCGGGTGTCGGATGCCGAATTGGCGCAAATGTTCGAAGTGCGCATGCTGCTCGAAGACAAGGTGCTGCGCCTGGCCATTCCCAACATGACCGAGGCTACCTTCGCCCGGGCCGAGCGCATCTGTCAGGAGTTTGTCGGCGAGGATGACGTCGGGCGCTGGGCCGAGCTCAACTGGGAACTGCACGCCTGCCTGTATGAGCCGGCGCAACGGCCGTTTTTGGTGAACCTGATCCGCTCGGTCAACGACAAACTGGAGCGTTACCTGCGCATGCAGATGAGCCTGTCCGCCGGCAAGGAACGCGCCGACCACGAACACCGCGAGATCATTGCCGCCTGCCGTGCCGGTGATGTAGACCGCGCCGTGAGCCTGCTCGACGAACACATCGCCGGGGTGTGCCAAACCCTGTTCGAGCACCTGCCCCACCATCATTGACGGCTGGCTGTCCTGTGCCGATTTCGTCATCGGTGCAGAATAAATCCATCAAGCCGCCACGCCCCGTACACGCCACGCTTGCGTTCATCTATCCGAACGCGAGAGTGGTCCCTTCATGAAACGCATCAGCGTGATCGACTCCCACACCGGCGGCGAACCCACCCGCCTGGTGACCGCCGGTTTTCCCGACCTGGGCAACGGCAGCATGGCCGAACGCCGCCAGCTTCTGGCTGAACAACACGACGACTGGCGCGCCGCCTGCGTACTCGAACCACGGGGCAGCGACGTGCTGGTGGGCGCGCTGCTGTGCGAGCCGGTCGACCCCAGCGCCTGTGCCGGGGTGATCTTCTTCAACAACACCGGTTACCTGGGCATGTGCGGCCACGGCACCATCGGCCTGGTGGCTTCGCTGGCGCACCTGGGCAAAATCGGTCCGGGCGTGCACAGTATCGAAACGCCGGTGGGTACGGTGCAGGCCACTTTGCACGCCGACCACAGCGTCAGTGTGCGTAACGTGCCGGCCTACCGTTATCGTAAGGCGGTGACATTGCAGGTGCCAGGCGTCGGCGAGGTTGTCGGTGACATCGCCTGGGGCGGCAACTGGTTTTTCCTCATCGCCGAGCATGGCCTGCGCGTGGCCGGGGACAATCTCGATGCGCTGACGGCTTACACCTACGCTGTGCAACAGGCGCTGGACGTGCAAGGCATTCGCGGTGAAGACGGCGGCTTGATCGACCATGTCGAACTGTTCGCCGACGACGCCCAGGCCGACAGCCGCAACTTCGTGCTCTGCCCCGGCAAGGCCTACGACCGCTCCCCCTGCGGCACCGGCACCAGCGCCAAGCTGGCGTGCCTGGCCGCCGACGACAAATTGCAGCCGGGGCAGATCTGGCGCCAGGCCAGCGTGATCGGCAGCGAGTTCGAGGGCTCCTACGAGTGGCAAGGCGAGCGCATCGTCCCGACGATTCGTGGCCGTGCTTTCATCAGCGCCGAAGCGAGCCTGATCATTGAGCAGGACGACCCGTTCGCCTGGGGCATCCGCCCATGAGCCAAGGCCTGGTGGCCGATGTGATCGTGATCGGCGCGGGCATCATCGGCGCCGCCTGCGCCCAGGCGTTGGCCCGGCGTGGCCTGCGCGTGCAGGTCCTGGACGCCGGCCTGCACGGTGCCACGGCTGCCGGCATGGGCCACTTGCTCGTACTGGACGACAACCCCGCGGAACTGGCCCTGAGCCAATACTCGTTGCAACGCTGGCGTGACCAGGCACCACAGTTGCCCGACGGTTGCGCTTACCGCAGCAACGGCACCTTGTGGCTGGCGGCCAACCCCGAAGAAATGGCCGTGGCCGAGAGCAAATTCCTCAACCTGCAAGCCCAGGGCGTGACGTGCGAACTGGTCGCACGCCACGCCTTGCGCGAGCGCGAACCGGCGCTGCGCGAAGGCCTGGAGGGTGGCTTGCTGATCAACGGCGACGGCATTCTCTACGCACCCGCCACCGCCCGCTGGATGCTCGATCACGCCAACATCGAACAACGGCGGGCGCGGGTCAACGAGGTGGACGGTAACCGCGTACGCCTCGAAGACGGCCAGTGGTTGCAGGCCGAAGCGGTCATCCTGGCCAACGGCATCCAGGCTAACGAGCTGTGCCCGGAGTTGCCCATCGAACCGAAAAAGGGCCATCTGCTGATCACCGACCGCTACCCCGGCACCGTCACCCACACGCTGGTGGAACTGGGTTATGTCACCAGCGCCCACAACGCCAAGGGCCCGTCCACCGCCTGCAACATCCAGCCACGGCCGACCGGGCAATTGTTCATCGGCACCTCGCGGCAGTTCGGCACCACCGACCCGCAAGTCGAGGGCTGGATGCTGGCGAAGATGCTCAAGCGCGCCACCGAATACATGCCGGACCTGGCCCACCTCAACGGCGTTCGCGCCTGGACCGGTTTTCGCGCCGCCAGCCCCGACGGCCTGCCGCTGGTGGGCCAGCACCCACAACGCAAAGGCCTGTGGCTGGCGGTCGGACACGAAGGACTGGGGGTCACCACGGCGCCCGGCACCGCCGACCTGCTGGTCGCGCAGCTGTTCAACGAAGCGTCGCCGCTGGCGGCGCCACCCTATTTACCAGAACGTTTCCTCGGGGAGGTCGTGCATGCCTGACGTGATTGTGGATGGCCGCGCCCTGCACGTGGCCGAAGGCACCACCGTGGCCGCCGCCCTCGCCCTGGCGGGTGACGGCAGCACCCGCACCTCCGTTGCCGGCCAGCGCCGTGCGCCGCTGTGCGGCATGGGCATCTGCCAGGAATGCCGCGTCACCATCAACGGCCGCCGCCGGCTGGCCTGCCAGACCCTGTGTCAAAACGACATGCATGTGCAGACCCGACCATGAACGAATACGCCGACCTTTTGATCATTGGCGCCGGCCCCGCCGGCATGAGCGCCGCCCTCGCCGCCGCGCCCAGTGGCGCGCGCATTGTGGTGCTTGACGACAACCCGCTGTCCGGCGGCCAGATCTGGCGCGACGGCCCCCAGGCCAGCCTGCCGAAACAGGCACGGCAACTGCGCGAGCGCCTGCACGCCTGCGCCAACATCCGTCATCACACCGGCACTCGGGTCATTGCCTGCCCAGGGCACAAACAGTTGCTGGTGGAAGATGCTGATCGCGGCTGGCTGATCGACTACGACAAACTGATCCTGTGCACCGGCGCCCGCGAATTGCTGCTGCCCTTCCCCGGCTGGACATTGCCGGGCGTCACCGGGGCTGGCGGGCTCCAGGCCCTGATCAAGGGCGGCCTGCCGGTGCAGGGTGAACGCGTGGTGATCGCCGGCAGCGGCCCGCTGTTGCTCGCCAGTGCTGCCACTGCCAAACACAATGGAGCGCAGGTGGTGCGCATCGCCGAACAGGCCGGGTTGGCAGCGGTCGCCGGGTTTGCCCTACAGTTGCCACGTTGGCCGGGCAAGCTGGTGCAATCCCTGTTTCTGTTTGATCGTCAGTACCGCGCCGGCACCCATGTGGTGGCGGCGCTGGGCTCGGATCGACTGGAAGGCGTGCGTCTGAGCCAGCAGGGCAAGATTGTCGAACTGGACTGTGATCGACTCGCCTGTGGTTTTGGCTTGATTCCCAACGTTCAGCTGGGTCAGGCGTTGGGTTGCGAAGTGACGGGCTCCGCGCTGGCGGTGGATGCCTGGCAGGCGACGAGTCTGGCCGATCATTATGCGGCGGGGGAATGCACCGGGTTTGGGGGCAGTGAGCTGGCGTTGGTCGAGGGGGAAATTGCCGGGCTTGCGGCGGTTGGCGAAACCTCTGCCGCTGAACAGCTCTGGCCACGACGGGCGCGCTGGCAGGGGTTTGCACGGGCGTTGAATGGGGCGTTTCGGCTTGATCCCAAGCTTAAGGCGTTGGCCCAGGCCGATACTCTGGTGTGCCGCTGTGAAGACGTGCCTTACGCCGCCATCGCCGGGCACCGCGACTGGCGTGAGGCCAAACTGGCCAGCCGTTGCGGCATGGGTGCCTGTCAGGGGCGGGTGTGTGGTGGGGCGTTGCATTATCTCTTTGACTGGCAACCCTCGGCCCCCCGGCCGCCCTTCAGCCCGGCGCGGATCGAAACGTTTTTATGTGTGGATGAGACGCCGCCTGCTTGAATGGCTGACGCCGGGTTTTCTGTGGGAGCGGGCTTGCCCGCGATGGCGGCCTTCGGGCCGACCTGTTTTTTTGGATAGGGTACATATCCATTGCTGCGGTAACGGCCGCTTATGGTTTCGCCCTTACGGCGACTCACTTTTTACAAACGCCTAAAAAAGTAAGCAAAAAACGCTAGCCCCAAGCGTACGGTCCCTCGCCTAGGCTCGGGATACCCTCGCTCCGGCATCCATCCGGGGACATCGCCTCCGGTTTGCTTCGCTGCACCTCCTCTCGATGTGTGCGGCTGCGCCGCACGGCGCTGCGCGCCCACTCCCCGGATGAATGCCTCCACTCAGCCTTCCGAAGGGGCGGGTGGATCAAAAGCTTTCAAGGCGAGCTAACGCTCGGCCTCGTGGTTTGGTTTGACTGGCGCAGTCCTTGTGGGAGCGGACTTGCTCGCGAAAGCGATCTTGCAATCGCCACTGCATCTGCTGGTGTACACCATCCCTGTAGGAGCGAGCATGCTCGCGATGGACGTCAACGATGACGCTGGCTGCCTGATACCCCGCGGTGCCCGAACCACCATCGCGAGCATGCTCGCTCCTACAGGAGAAGAGGTTTACGTTTAACGGTGATGGTGAAATATCGGATAGCGCCTACAAGTCTTTGTAGGCAAACTCCGAATCTTGCTGTTGGGCACTTTGATGCCTTGTTGCGTGTTTTTTCGGGGGATAGTCTCGGGTCGTCGCTGGGTATTCAGCGATCGGGCTTGGAAACCCGTCAGATCACAACGCAAGGCGCCCATGGCACGATTGAAGTGTTAAGGCAGCTGTGCGTGGGACGCCTACGGGCGTGCCGGATTTGTGGTCTCCGGTTTCCAACCTGCGCACAGCCGCCACCCACTCGCTTGGAAACGAACGTGGCGAATTCTCTTACTGTTGGAGAAAGACCATGTCAAAAAATAATTCCCGCCGCACCGCAGACCTCAAAACCATCGGCCTCACGCCCCTCATCTACTGCTCCGACAACCCCCTGTTCCACGTCACCCGCAACGTCCCGCTCGCCGATGCACTGTCCATGGCCTCCGATTTCCTGTTTCTCGCCAAAGGTCTGACCCAGGACGCCGCCTTCGTCCGCGATACCGACCGGCACGCCTGGGCTGCGCATTACCTGACGCAACTGAGCAAGGCGCTGGTGGATGATGTGGCGAAGGTCCTGACACCATCGCCAACAAAACCTCAAACCAGCCAATAACCACCGCCCCCTTTAGGAGCGAGCTTGCTCGCGATGGAGGTCAACGATAACGCGGGCCATCTGACACCCCACGTTGTCCGAACCACCATCGCGAGCAAGCTCGCTCCTACAGGGACGGTGTACACCAGCCGATGCTGGGGCGATTGCAAGATCGCCTTCGCGGGCAAGTCGAATCGTCGCACCGCCGCTCCCACAGGGACAGCGCCAACCCAACCAAACCACAAGGTCGAGCGTTAGCTCGCCTTGAAAGCTTTTGATCTTGCTCTTGATCCACCCGCCCCTTCGGAAGGCTGAGTGGAGGCATTCATCCGGGGAGTGGGCGCGTAGCGCCGTGCGGCGTAGCCGCACACATCGAGAGGAGGTGCAGCGCAGCAAACCGTAGGCGATGTCCCCGGAGGGATGCCGGAGCGAAGGGATCCCGAGCCTAGGCGAGGGACCGGACGCCGGGGCGAGACCTTTTGGTTACTTTTGGGGCGTTTGCCAAAAGTGACCCGCTGTAAGAGCGGAACCATAAGCAGCCGTTACCGCAGCAACGGATATGTACACCAACAAGAACATGCTCAACCGGAAGGCCGCCTTCGCGGGCAAGCCCGCTCCCACAGGGGACCGTGTCCAAGAGGACAAATCAGGTCGACCAAGACGCCACCGAGCCTCTATGATCCGGGGTGTCGCCACCACCCCAAGAACACCATGTTCCCCTCACTCAACAGCTTCAAACCCTGCGACCTGCCCACCCTGCTCAGCAGCCTGGACCCCATCGCCACGCTGCTCGATACCCTGTCGGATGTCGCTTTCTTCATCAAGGATTGTGAAGCCCGCTACGTCTTCGTCAACCAGACCCTGGCCCTGCGCTGCGGCTTCAAACACCGCGAAGACCTGCTCGGCCTCACCGCCGACCAGGTCTTCCCCGCCCATTACGGCCCGCTCTACACCGAGCAGGACCGGCGAGTGCTGTCCACCGGACGCGAACTGGCTGACCAACTGGAATTGCACCTGTACCTGGGCAACCAACCGGTGTGGTGCCTGACCCACAAACTCGCCCTGCAGGACGAACAGGGCCGGATCGTCGGCCTCGCCGGTATCTCTCGCGATCTGCAACTCCCCCAGTCCAACCATCCGGCGTTCCAGAAACTCGCGGCAGTGGACGCCCATATCCGCCGGCACTTCGCCCGGCCCATCAGCCTGGCCGAACTGACCGCCATCGCCGGCTTCTCAGTGGCGCAACTCGAACGCCATTGCAAACGGGTATTCCAACTCACGCCCCGGCAGATGATCCACAAGACGCGTCTCGAGGAAGGCTCGCGGCTCTTGCTCGAGACCGACTTGCCCATCACCGAAATCGCCCTGCGGTGTGGCTACACCGACCACAGCGCCTTCAGCCGCCAGTTCCGCGCACTGACCAGCCTCTCCCCCAGCCAATACCGTGAAGGTCGTCGCCAATAATAATGTTCCGTTAGGGGGCGCTGCGCACTTGGCGTGCTCCCTTCCGTAACACCTCCCAACCTCCGCCCTCGCGGCCAAAGATTCCATTCCCCCTGCAACCGCACTGTTTAGCGGCCTACTGGCCTTTCGCCAAAAAAACACAAAACCGGCACGCCACTTGCTAACAGTTAATATCGTATACGAAATCCTCAATACGATATCTAACAGCACTTTCCGACCACGAGGCTTCTATGAAAAACCCCGCATTTGCCGTAGCCCTCAGCGCTGTTCTCAGTACCTCCTTCGTCGCTACCGCCCAGGCCGACAAGCTCGATGACATCATCGGCTCCGGCAAGCTGCGCTGCGCCGTGACCCTGGACTTCCCGCCCATGGGCTTTCGCGATGCCAGCAACAAACCCGTCGGTTTCGACGTGGACTACTGCAACGACCTGGCGAAGATCCTCGGGGTCGAGGCTGAAGTGGTTGAGACGCCGTTCCCGGACCGCATTCCAGCGCTGATTTCCGGGCGTGCCGATGTGATCGTCGCGTCCACTTCCGACACCCTCGAACGTGCCAAGACCGTTGGCCTCACCGTGCCGTACTTCGCCTTTCAGATGGTCGTGCTGACTCGCGACAACACCGGCATCAACAGTTTCGACGACCTCAAGGGCAAGGCACTGGGTAACACCAGCGGCACCTTTGAAGCCATCGCCCTGGAAGGCGATGTGAAGAAATGGGGCAGCGGCACCTTCCGCGCCTATCAGTCGCAAAACGACACGTTGCTGGCTGTGGCCCAGGGTCACATCGACGCCACCGTCGTCACCAACACCGTGGCGGCCGCCACCATCAAGTCGGGTAAATACAAAAACCTGAAAGTCGCCGGTAACGCGCCCTACGTTATCGACTACGTATCCCTGGCCGCCAAGCGCAGCGAGTACGGCCTGCTCAACTACCTCAACCTGTTCGTCAACCAGCAGGTGCGTAGCGGCCGGTACAACGAGTTGTTCACCAAGTGGGTCGGCACCGAGATCCCGCCGACCGACCTGACCGTGCCGAAGGTCTACTACTAAGGTGTCCGGCATGCCTTTGCCACTGCACGGTCGCAGCCTGATGGCCGGCTGCGCCCAGGGCCCGCTTCTGTTCGCTGATGTGGGCTTGAGCTTCTGGGGCGGGGTCGACCCCTTCAGCGGTGAGGTCATCGACCGTCACCATCCGCTCAGCGGTGAACAGTTGAGCGGTCGGGTGCTGGCCATTCCCAGCGGACGTGGCTCGTGCACCGGCAGCAGCGTGATGATGGAACTGATCAGCAACGGTCATGCGCCGGCCGCGCTGGTGTTGGCCGAAGCCGATGAGATCCTGACCCTGGGTGTGCTGGTGGCACAGGCGATTTTCGGGCGTTCCCTGCCGGTGCTGTGCATCGGCCGGGAAGCCTTCGCCACCTTGCGCGGCAAGGCCTTTGCCCGTATCGAAAACACCGGGCTGAGCCTGTTCGACCAGGCGCCCGCCGATGCCTGGCAAGCGCTCGGCACGCCACTGCAAACCCATGAAAGCGGCGGCCACATCGAGCTCAGTGAGCTCGATCATGCCCTGCTCGATGGCAAGCACGGCAAAGCTGCGCAGATGGCCATGCAGATCGTCTTGCGCATGGCCGAACTGCAAGGCGCACCACGCTTGCTGGACGTGACCCAGGCGCACATCGACGGCTGCATCTACACGGGCCCGGCAAGCCTGCGTTTTGCCGAACAACTGGTGCAGTGGGGCGCGAAGGTTCGTGTACCCACCACCCTCAATTCAATCTCCGTGGACCAGCGCCGCTGGCGCGAGCTGGGTATCGAGCCTGCATTGGGCGAACCCGCCAACGCCCTGGGTGATGCCTACATGGCGATGGGCGCCAGCCTGAGTTTCACCTGTGCCCCGTACTTGCTCGACAGTGCCCCCAAGGCCGGCGAGCAGATCGTCTGGGCCGAATCCAACGCGGTGGTCTACGCCAACAGCGTGCTCGGCGCGCGCACCCTCAAGTACCCGGACTACCTGGACATCTGCATTGCCCTGACCGGCCGTGCCCCCATGATCGGCTGCCACCTGGACGCGCCACGCAAGGCGCAACTGCTGATCGAACTGCCGCCGTTGACTGAACTCGACGACGCGTTCTACCCCTTGCTCGGCTACCACGTCGGCGCCCTTGCCGGCACCCGGATTCCGCTGGTGCTGGGCCTCGAACAACAGGCGCCAGACCTCGATGACCTGAAAGCCTTCGGCGCGGCATTCGCCACCACGTCCGCTGCGCCGATGTTCCATATCGCGGGAGTCACCCCCGAAGCCTTGGATCCAACGCAGGTGCTGGACGGCGACACCGCGCTGCCCGAGGAACAGATCCAGTTGCAGGACCTGTTGCGCAGCTGGCGTGAACTCAACAGTGCCACGAATGCGCACGTGGACATTGTGTCCCTGGGCAACCCGCATTTCTCGCTCAGCGAGTTCGCCCACCTGGCGCGCCTGTGCAGTGGCAAAAGCAAACACGCCACAACAGTGCTGGCGATTACCTGCGGTCGTGCCGTGCTGGAACAGGCCCGCGCCGCCGGCCACATCGACGAGATTGAACGCTTTGGCGCCACCCTGGTAACCGACACCTGCTGGTGCATGCTCGGCGAGCCGGTGATCCCGCCAGGCGCCACCACCCTGATGACCAACTCGGGCAAATTCGCCCATTACGCACCGGGCCTGGTAGGGCGCACGGTGCATTTCGCCAACCTCGCCGAATGCGTCGAAGCCGCTCGCACTGGCACTGCAAGCGGACGACTGCCCACCTGGCTGCAACCTGCCCTGCCGACGGAGACCCCTGCGCATGTTTGACTATACCTTCCAATGGCGCGCGGCCCTGCGCGCCCTGCCGGACATGCTCGCCGGCGCCTGGGTCACGTTCGAGACCGCGGCGTTGTCGATGATCTTCGGCGTGCTGATCGCCCTGGCCCTGACGGTCATGCGCGAGACCAAACAACCGCTGCTGCGCGCCATCGGCAACGGCTGGGTGTCGATCGCCCGTAACACCCCGTCGCTGTTCCAGATCTACATCCTGTATTTCGGCCTCGGCTCCATGGGCCTGCACGTCAGTTCGTGGATCGCCCTGCTGGCGGGGATCACCTTCAACAACGCCGGTTATCTCGCGGAAAACTTTCGCGGCGGACTCAAGGCCGTGCCCGGCACGCAGGTGCGCGCCGCCCGTTCACTGGGCATGAGCGCCTTCCAGGCGTACCGGCTGATCATCGTCCCGCAACTGTTGCGGATCGTGTTCTACCCGTTGAGCAACCAGATGGTCTGGGCGGTACTGATGACTTCGCTGGGGGTGATCGTCGGACTCAACAACGACCTGACCGGCGTGACCCAGGACTACAACGTCAAGACCTTCCGCACCTTCGAATATTTCGCCATCGCGGCGGTGCTGTATTACCTGATCGCGAAGGCGATTGTCGCGACAGCCCGGCTGATGGCCTGGCGGTTGTTCCGTTACTGAGGACGTGACCATGCTATCAACCAGTTTTACCTGGAACGATCTGTTGTTCCTGCTCGACGGCGCCTGGGTCACGCTGCAACTGACCTGCTGGGCGATTTTGCTGGGCACCTTCGCAGGGCTTGTTTTCGGTTTGCTGCGCGCCCTGCTGCCACGGGCCACCCTGCCCCTGGCCTGGGTGCTGGACGTGTTTCGCAGCGTGCCGTTGTTGATCCAGTTCGTGCTGTTCAACTCGCTCAAGAGCATCGCCGGCCTGAACATCAGCGCCTTCTCCGTGGGCTGCATCGTACTGGGTGTCTACGCGGCCGCGTACTTCACCGAGATCGTGCGCGGTGGCGTGCTGGCGGTGCCGCTGACCTTGCGCCGGGCCAGCCGTTCGCTGGGCATGAGTTTCTTCCAGGACCTGCGCTTTGTCGTGCTGCCGATTGCCACGCGGGTCGCCTTCCCTGGCTGGCTCAACCTGGTGCTGGGCGTGATGAAAGACACCGCGCTGGTGATGTGGATCGGCATCGTCGAATTGCTGCGCGCCTCCCAAACCATCGTGACCCGCATCCAGGAACCGCTGCTGGTGCTGTGCATCGCGGGCCTCATTTACTACGTCATGAGCCTGGTGGTCGCACGCCTCGGCGCTCGTCTGGAAACAAGGTGGCAAGAAAATGATTGAGATCGAAAACGTACACAAATCCTTTGGCGACCTCGACGTGGTCAAGGGGGTCAGCCTGACCGTCAACAAGGGCGAAGTGGTTTCGATCATCGGCGGCTCGGGCTCGGGCAAATCGACCCTGCTGATGTGCATCAACGGCCTGGAACCGATCCAGAAAGGCAGCATCCGCGTCGACGGCATCGAGGTTCACGACCGTGCCACCGACCTCAATCGACTGCGGCAGAAGATCGGTATCGTGTTCCAGCAGTGGAATGCCTTCCCGCACCTGACCGTCCTGGAAAACGTGATGCTGGCGCCGCGCAAGGTGCTGGGCAAGAGCAAGGCCGAAGCCGAGGCGCTGGCCGTACAGCAACTGACCCACGTGGGCCTGGGCGACAAGCTCAAGGTGTTCCCCGGCAAGCTGTCGGGCGGCCAGCAACAGCGCATGGCCATCGCCCGCGCCCTGGCCATGTCGCCGGACTACATGCTGTTCGACGAAGCCACCTCAGCCCTCGACCCGCAACTGGTGGGCGAAGTGCTGGACACCATGCGCATGCTCGCCGAGGACGGCATGACCATGGTGCTGGTGACCCACGAGATCCGCTTCGCCCGCGACGTGTCCGACCGCGTGGCGTTCTTCCGCAATGGCCTGGTGCATGAGATCGGCTCGCCGGACCAGGTGATCGGCAATCCGGTGCATGCCGAGACGGCGGCGTTTCTCAAGTCGGTGAAATAGGCGGTGGCCCCATCGTCGGAACGCCGCCCGGACCAAGCCCGCTCCTACAGGGTTAGCGGCGTCCCCCCTGTAGGAGCGGGCTTGCCCGCGATGAGGCCCGAACAGACACAACAAGGAGCAAATAATGCGCTCATCAAAAGTCATCCACGTCGTCAGCTGCCACGCCGAAGGTGAAGTCGGCGACGTGATCGTCGGCGGCGTCGCCCCGCCACCCGGTGCGACGGTGTGGGAACAATCCCGCTGGATCGCCCGGGATGAAACCCTGCGCAACTTCGTGCTCAACGAACCCCGTGGCGGCGTGTTTCGTCACGTCAACCTGCTGGTGCCAGCCAAGGACCCACGGGCGCAGATGGCCTGGATCATCATGGAACCGGCCGACACGCCGCCCATGTCCGGTTCCAATTCCCTGTGTGTGGCCACCGTGCTCCTCGACACCGGCATCCTGCCGATGACCGAACCGCAAACCCGCCTGGTGCTCGAAGCCCCCGGCGGCCTGATCGAAGCCGTGGCCGACTGCCGTGACGGCAAGGTCGAGCGTGTTGAGGTGAAGAATGTGCCGTCCTTCGCCGACCGCCTCGACGCGTGGATCGAAGTCGAAGGGCTGGGTTCGCTCAAGGTCGACACCGCCTATGGCGGCGACAGTTTCGTGATCGCCGATGCCCAGGGCCTGGGCTTTGCCATCCGCCCCGATGAAGCCGCCGACCTGGTGGCGGTCGGGCTGAAAATCACCCGCGCTGCCAACGAGCAACTGGGCTTCACTCATCCGTTGAACCCGGAGTGGTCGCACATTTCCTTCTGCCAGATTGCCGCCCCCGTGGTCATGGAAAACGACATCGCCACCGGCGCCAATGCGGTGGTGATCCAACCGGGCAAGATCGACCGCTCGCCCACCGGCACCGGTTGCTCCGCACGCATGGCGGTGTTGCAGGCCAAGGGCCTGATGCAGGTGGGCGAGCGTTTCATCGGTCGCTCGATCATCGGCTCCGAGTTCCACTGCCGCATCGACTCACTGACTGAAGTGGCCGGCCGCCCTGCTATCTACCCGTGCATTTCCGGGCGGGCCTGGGTCACGGGCACCCACCAACTGCTGCTCGATCCGAGCGATCCATGGCCACAAGGCTATCGACTGTCGGACACCTGGCCGGGCGCCTGACCGCTAGCGCGCTCGACACCCGGACCAACGGCGAAGAAAAAGCCTGCAAAAAGCGAAATAGCACTAGCCGAGCATTGTCATTTTAAATATCGTATACGAAATACAATAAACAACCCCGGAGGCAACAATGAGCAAGCGCATTAACTGGAGTGGTGTTTTCCCCGCAGTGACCACCCAATTCAACGATGACTTCACCATCAACCTGGAAAAGACCCACGAAGTGATTTCCAACGTCATTCGTGACGGCGTGTCGGGCCTGGTGGTGTGTGGTTCGGTGGGCGAGAACACCTCGCTGACCGCCGAAGAAAAAATCGCCGTGACCGAAGTCGCGGTCGACGCCTCCCGTGGCCGTGTACCGGTCATCTGTGGCGTGGCCGAGTTCACCAGCGTGCAAGCGGCGAAAGTGGCCAACTCGGTGCGCAAGGTGGGCGTCGATGGCGTGATGCTGATGCCGGCGTTGGTCTACGGTTCCAAGCCGTTCGAGACCGCCGAGCACTACCGCTACGTGGCGAAAAACGCCGACGTGCCGTTGATGGTCTACAACAACCCGCCGATCTACAAAAACGACGTGACCCCGGACATCCTGATTTCCCTGGCCGACTGCGACAACGTGGTGTGCTTCAAGGATTCCTCGGGCGACACCCGCCGTTTCATCGACGTGCGCAATGAAGTGGGCGACCGTTTTGTGTTGTTCGCCGGCCTCGACGACGTGGTCCTGGAAAGCATTGCCGTGGGCGCCGAGGGCTGGGTCTCGGGCATGTCCAACGTATTCCCGAAAGAAGGCGAAACCATCTTCCGCCTGGCCAAGGCCGGTCGTTTTGCCGAAGCCATGCCGATCTACGAATGGCTGATGCCGATCCTGCACCTGGACGCCCGTGCCGACCTGGTCCAGTGCATCAAGCTGTGCGAAGCCATCGCCGGTCGCGGCAGCGCGCTGACCCGTCCACCGCGCCTGGCCCTGCCGGAAGCCGATCGCGTGTTCGTCGAGCAGATCATGGCCAAGGCCCTGGCCAACCGTCCGCACCTGCCCGACGTCGGCCTCTGAGTGATTGCCGGGCGGGTCCTCGCGGACCCGGCCCGGTTGCCTGTTTTTTTTGCGCCACTACAGGAAACGCGAGCATGTCCAACACTCAACACGCAACCACACCGGCCGGCCTCAAGCGCGTCGTGGCCGCCGCCATGGCCGGCACCGTCGCCGAATGGTATGAATTCTTTCTGTATGGCACTGCCTCGGCGCTGGTCTTCGGCCAGTTGTTCTTCCGCCAGACCGGCAACGCCATCGACGGCATCATCGCCGCCTTCGCCCTCTATGCCGTCGGCTTTCTCGCCCGCCCATTGGGCGGCCTTGTGTTCGGTCACTATGGTGACAAATTCGGGCGCAAGCGCCTGCTTCAACTGAGCCTGGTGGTCGTCGGTATCACCACCTTCCTGATGGGTTGCCTGCCCGGCTTCAACGAAATCGGCTACGCCGCACCCGTGCTGCTGGTGCTGCTGCGCCTGATCCAGGGTTTCGCCTTCGGCGGCGAATGGGGCGGCGCAATCCTGCTGGTGTCCGAACACTGTCCGGACAATCGCCGGGGCTTCTGGGCCAGTTGGCCGCAGGCGGGTGTGCCGGCGGGCAACCTGCTGGCGACCGTTGCCTTGCTGGCGTTGTCGTCGAGTCTCTCGGAGGAACAATTCCTTGCCTGGGGCTGGCGTGTGGCGTTCTGGCTGTCGGCCGTGGTCGTGCTGATCGGCTACTGGATTCGAACCAGCGTCGATGACGCACCGATTTTCAAGGAGGCCCAGGCCAAACAGGCACAGACCAAACAGCAGCAACTGGGGGTGGTGGAAGTGCTGCGCCATCACTGGCGCTCGGTGTTGGTCGGCATCGGCGCGCGATTCGCCGAGAACATTCTTTACTACACCGTCGTGACGTTCTCGATCACCTACCTGAAACTGGTGGTGCACAAGGACACCACGCAAATCCTGCTCCTGATGTTCGGCGCGCACCTGCTGCACTTCTTCCTGATTCCGCTGATGGGTTACCTGTCCGATCTGGTCGGGCGCAAACCGGTGTACCTGACCGGCGCGGTGCTCACGGCGTTCTGGGGTTTCGTCGGTTTCCCGATGATGGACACCGGCAACAACTGGCTGATCATGGCCGCCATCACGCTCGGCCTGGCCATCGAATCGATGACCTATGCGCCCTACTCGGCCTTGATGGCGGAGATGTTCCCGACCCACGTGCGCTACACCGCGTTGTCGCTGTGTTACCAGGTGGCGCCGATTTTCGCCGGCTCACTGGCCCCGCTGATCGCCATCACCCTGCTCAACAAGTACCAGAGTTCGACACCCATCGCGCTCTATCTGGTGGCCGCAGCGCTGATCTCCATCGTTGCAGTTGGCCTGACCCGGGAAACCCGTGGCAAGTCGCTGCACCTGGTCGACAGCGAGGCCGCCGCCCGTGTCGCCGCCACGGTGAAGGTCGAAGCGGCGGGCACCCGCCGCAGCGACTCGCTGGCCTGACGTGACGCCCCTGCCGGAGGCGCCTTCGCGTCTCCGGCAGGACACGCCACATTTCCAACAGGAGTTTTCATGTCCGAGATCATCGGCCACAACTACATCGGTGGCGCGCGCAGCGCTACCGGCGCCATCACCGTGCACAGCCACGATGCCGTCACGGGTGAAGCGCTGCCCTTTACCTTCACTCAGGCGACTGCGGCAGAAGTCGATGCTGCAGCCCAAGCCGCCGCAACCGCTTACCCGACCTTTCGTGGCCTTTCGGCCAGCCGCCGTGCCAAATTCCTCGAAGCCATCGCCACGCAACTCGAAGCGTTGGACGACGACTTCGTCACGCTGGTGACCCGCGAGACCGCACTGCCCACCGCCCGCATCCAGGGCGAGCGCCTGCGCACCAGCAACCAGATGCGCCTGTTCGCTCAGGTACTGCGCCGTGGTGATTTTTACGCGGCGCGTATCGACCGCGCACTGCCCGAGCGCCAGCCGCTGCCACGTGTGGACCTGCGCCAATATCGGATCGGCGTCGGCCCGGTGGCGGTGTTCGGCGCCAGCAACTTCCCACTGGCCTTCTCCACCGCCGGCGGCGATACCGCTGCCGCACTGGCTGCCGGTTGCCCGGTGGTGTTCAAGGCCCACAGCGGGCACATGGCGACCGCCGAGCGGGTGGCGGACGCCATCCTCCGCGCCGCCGAGCAGACCGGCATGCCCAAGGGCGTGTTCAACATGATCTACGGCGCCGGCGTTGGTGAAGCACTGGTCAAGCATCCGGCGATCCAGGCGGTGGGTTTCACCGGGTCGCTCAAGGGGGGCGCGCATTGTGCGACATGGCCGCCGCACGAGCGCAACCCATCCCGGTGTTCGCAGAGATGAGCAGCATCAATCCGGTGGTGATCCTGCCCGACGCGTTGCAGGCAAGGGGCGAGAAAATTGCCAACGAACTGGCCGCCTCGGTGGTGCAGGGCTGTGGTCAGTTCTGTACCAACCCGGGCCTGGTGATCGGTATCCGTTCCCCGGCCTTCAGTGCATTTACCGCCTCGCTGACCGGGCTGATGGCCGGGCAACCCGCGCAAACCATGCTTAACCACGGGACGCTGAACAGCTACGCCAAGGGCGTACAGACCTTGCTCGCACAACCGGGCATCGAACATCTGGCCGGACGTGAACAACAAGGCAGACAGGCACATCCACAACTGTTCAAGGCAGACGTCAGCCTGTTGCTCGAAGGCAACCCGTTGTTGCAGGAAGAAGTGTTTGGCCCGACGACGGTGCTGGTGGAGGTCGCTGACGATGCCCAGTTGCAACAGGCACTACGCAGCCTCAACGGGCAACTCACGGCCACCTTGATTGCCGAGGACGGCGACCTGCAACAGCACGCCGCGTTGCTGCCGTTGCTGGAGCAAAAGGTCGGTCGGGTGCTGCTCAACGGTTACCCCACCGGCGTCGAAGTCTGCGACGCCATGGTGCATGGCGGCCCCTACCCGGCCACGTCCGACGCCCGTGGCACGTCCGTGGGCAGCCTGGCCATCGAACGCTTCCTGCGCCCGGTTTGCTACCAGAACTGCCCCGACGCGCTGCTGCCCGAGCCACTGAAAAACGCCAACCCGCTGGGCATCGCACGACTGGTGGACGGTACAAGCACGCGCGACGCGCTGTAAAAAAAGCGCCACCGATGGTTCGGTGGCGCTTTGCCGTTATCCCAGCAGTGCCTTCAGATCGTTGTACAACCCCTCTGGAATCTGCACGCCCTCCTCCAGGCTGCGCGCCCGCGCCTCATAGCGTCGCTGCGACGGCAAGCGGGCGCCCTGCCCCTGAATGCTCTCGAACAACACCTCGGCACGCGCCAGGTGCTGCTCACTGGTGCCGCCGAGGAAACGTTGCGGATCGAAGGCGATGATCAGTTCACCATGATAAGGCGACGACTTGCTGCCCGCGTCATAGGCCAGGGACTCGGCGCTGGTGAGGTCACCGATCAAGGGACCTGCGATCAGCTCGACCATCGCCGCCAGCGCCGAGCCCTTATGCCCACCGAAAGTCAACATCGCGCCGGCATCGAGCACCACGTTGGCATCGGTGCTTGGCTGTCCTTGCCCATCCACACCCCAGCCTTCAGGGATGGCCTTGCCCGCGCGGCGATGCAGTTCGATGTCACCGCGAGCAATCGCACTGGTGGCGAAGTCGAACACAAAGGGATCCTTGCCCGGACGCGGCCAGCCGAAGGCAATGGGGTTGGTGCCAAACACCGGTTGATGCCCACCCGCTGGCGCGACCCAGGCATGGCTGGGATTACAGGCCAGCGCCACGAGGCCGGCGGCGGTCAGTTGCTCGATTTCGACCCACAACGCCGAGAAGTGCACACAATGGTTGATCGCCAGAGCGGCAATGCCGTTGGCCCGGGTCTTCTCCATCAACGATGCAAGCCCTGCCTGAAACGCCAGTTGCGAAAAACCACCGGCGGCATCGACCCGCACAATCGAAGGCGCCTGATCGATCACCTGCGGCTCGGCATCGGCCGACACCTTTCCGGCCCTGAGCGAATTCACACAACCCAACACCCGGTACAAGCCATGGGAAGCGCAGCCATCACGCTCACCGGCAATCACCGTGGCGGTCACAGCCTGGGCGTGGGCCAGGTTGAAACCGTTATGCAACAAGATCGATTCGGCCAGCTCGCGAGCCTCGGCCAGGGTCAGTCGGATCATAATCCACTCCTTGAACAGACCGATCAGCCTGGCGCAGATGCACCGCAAAGGCTTGATCGGTTTAGCCAGGGGGAATGACGAATTCGGCACATCCGACATCCATGGCGATTGAACCACCGCATTCGCGAGCAAGCCCGCTCCCACAAAGGCCGCGGATGACCCTGTAGGAGCGAGCATGCTCGCGATGGTGGTCGGAACACTGCGGGGTGTCAGGCTGCCAGCGTTATCGTTGACGACCATCGCGAGCATGCTCGCTCCTACAGAGGGATATGTTTAGCCTGCAGGGACGAGGTTATCCAGCGCCCGATTCACCGCCAGGTCCGCCAGCATGATGATCTGTTGGATGCCCAACAACATGCTGCGCTGCGGCCCGTCCACGAATACCGCAAGATCACCGGCCAGGATGCTCGCCGAGACCAGGGATTCGCAAGCACTGGCCAGCAGGGTTTCGGTGTCGATGTCCGGGGCAATCTGGAACAGGGTGCTGGGGGTGTGGGGGGATGCGGATTTCAGCAGCGCTGGGTCGAAACCGAGGTCGTCTACAGGATCTGTGCGCGGGGATGATTCGGGGGGATTTGGGGTTGGTTTTGGCATGGAAGTCTCCTATGAATTTTCTTCGCCACCATGACCTATCGCTAAACAAGTAAGGGTGGCAGCTATGCGCGGGTTAGCGATCCGGGACATAGGAATCCCGGGTAGACCCGAAGGTCTCCCACGCACAGCCGCCATAACACGCCATCGCAGACACAAAAGTCTGTGAGTGTTAGGAGCGGTGTGATGCCTATGTGGAGTCGGATCGCTAAACCCGATCGCTGAATTGGCAGCGATACGCAGACATTAGGGACCAGAGCCAAGCCACACAAGCCGGCGGATTCTGGCGGAGTTGTAGGTAAAGGCGCAAGACAAGGCAAATTCGGAACGTTCTGACAGAACCGCCCCCTGTAGGAGCGAGCTTGCTCGCGATGGTGGTCGGAACACCGCGGGGTGTCAGGCTGCCAGCGTTATCGTTGACGACCATCGCGAGCATGCTCGCTCCTACAGGGACAGCGCCAGCCAAACCAAACCAAACCACGAGGTCGAGCGTTAGCTCGCCTCGCAGGCTTTTGATCCACCCGCCCCTTCGGCAGGCTGAGTGGAGGCATTCATCCGGGGAGTGGGCGCGTAGCGCCGTGCGGCGAAGCCGCACACATCGAGAGGAGGTGCAGCGAAGCAAACCGGAGGCGATGTCCCCGGAGGGATGCCGGAGCGAAGGAACCACGAGCCTCAGCGAGAGGCCGTACGCTGGGGCCAGCGTTTTTTTGCTTACTTTTTTTTGGCGCTTGTAAAAAAAGTGAGTCGCCGTAAGGGCGAAACCATAGGCGGCCGTTACCGCAGGAATGGATATGTACGCCGTAAGGCCGCCATCGCGAGCAAGCTCGCTCCTACAGAAAGACAACAAAAAAACCAAAAAAACACCGCCTTCATTTCCCCCCTGCCCGTTGTTTTGCCGTAGCCTCGAACTCACACGGGTTCCAGACCCCAAACCTGCACAAGGCTGTCGACTGTTTTTCCATGCGCAAACTTCTGTACCTGACCTTCTCCATGGCGTTGATCGCCGCCCTGACCACCTACGCCATGTGGGCCGCCGATCGACCGGCGGGGCATTACCTGTCGGACCTGCGGATCAACCTCGCCGTCGACCAGGGCACGCCAGCCGATCGCGGCAACCTGTTGGGCATCCAGCCCGAGCTGTTCCCCACCGACTATCAAAGCCCCGACCGCCTGCGCCGCAAGCTGGCCGCCTATCTTCAAAATGCCCAGAACCAGGGCCTGGTCAACGAAAAGACCATCGTCGTACTGCCCGAGCACATCGGCACCTGGCTGATGATCAGCGGTGAAAAGGACGAGCTGTACCAAGCTAATACCATCAGGGAAGCCATGAACTGGCTGGCGGTAAGCAACCCCGTGCACTTCCTGCGCGCCCTGATAAGCGCCACCGGCGACAATCGCCTGGACGATGCGCACCTGCGCATGAAAGCCAAAGAGATGGCCAGGGACTACCAGACGCTGTTCGGTGGCCTGGCGAAAGAGTTTCGGGTGACGCTGGTCGCCGGCTCCATCGTGCTGCCCGAACCGAGCGTCATCGACGGCATCCTGAAGGTCGGCCACGGTGCGCTGTACAACAGCAGCGTCGTGTTCGGTCGCGACGGCCTGCCGATTGGCCAGCCGCAGCGCCAGATGCATCCGGTCTTCAACCGGCAGGATGTATTACAGGCCAACGGCGGTGAGTCGCTCACCGTCGTCGACACCCCGGCCGGACGCCTCGGCGTGCTGATCGGCCGTGATAGCTGGTATCCGGACAACTATCGCCTGCTCGACGATCAGGGCGCGCAACTGGTGGCCGTCCCGGCATTCGTCAACGGTCGCAATACGTGGGACCAGCCTTGGCAAGGCTACAAGGGACAGACGCCCACGGTCGTCAGCCTCAAGGTCGGTGAAATCAGTGAAGGCCAAGCCTGGCAACGCCTGACGCTGACAGCGCAACCACCCGCCAGCCAAGCCATCGCCGGCATCAGCGTTTTCCTGCGTGGCCAGTTCTGGGATCAGGGCAGCGCCGGACAAAGTTTCCTCACCCGTGACGGGCAGCATTTCGCCAGCGATCCGGTGCGTGGCGCCCGCTTGCTGAACCTGTGGTTGTAACCGATGAAACCCTCGCCGATGCGCCTGGGCGATCTGTCGGTGGGCTTTGTTCACAGCCTGGCCGATGCGGTACGCAGCCATGGCAATGACCCGCAGCCCTTGCTCGAACAATACGGCCTCGACTCGGCCCGACTGGGTGAGGCCTGCGGTCGCTTGTCGATCCCACGCTATATGCGCCTGGGACACAGCGCGATTCAACTGACAGACAACCCCGCGCTGGGTTTGCGCATGGGCCAGCTCAGCCGCCTGAACCAGGTCGGCCTGGCCGGGGTTACCGCCGCGCAGGCGCCGACAGTGCGGGAAGCGGCGCGCTGCCTGACGCGCTTCGAAGCCCTGTACGGCTCCAACTATCGTGGCCAGTCGAGCTTTCATGAAGACGCCCAGGGCGCCTGGCTGCGGTTTTACTCCATCAGCCCGTACAACGCCTACAACCGCTTCGTGGTGGATTCGATCATCGCTGGCTGGCTGCAGCAATTGTCCAGCGTCAGCGCAACCTCACTGCGTGCCGAGCGCATCGACATCGAGTTCGAGGCACCGGCCTATCGTGAAGCCTATGGGGAAATGGGCGACTGCCCGATTCAGTTCGCAGCCGAGCACAACCAGCTTCGCCTGAGCCTGGCCAGCCTCGCCCTGCGCAACCCGGTGCATTGCCCGAGCACGTGGCGGCACCTGCTGCAACTGTGTGAACGGGAACTGGAGCAACTGACACGTACCCGCAGCCTGCGTGAACGCATCATTGCGTTGCTGGGGCCGTTGCTCAATGGTGGTCGGGAACCCGACCTCGAAGAAGTGGCGGCACGCCTGAAACTGCCGACCTGGACCTTGCGCCGCCGCTTGGCCGAGGAAGGTACGCAATTTCGCGCAATCCTCAACGACACCCGTCGCGACCTGGCCATGACTTACATACGCGATACCGAACTGGCGTTCGGTGAAATTGCCTACCTGCTGGGCTTTGCCTCAGCCGAGGCCTTTCAACGCGCATTCAAACGCTGGAGCGGTCAGACACCCGGCGAATTTCGCCGCAGCCGCAGAGGGACAGTTTGAAGCTGCGAGCCTCAGGCTTACAGCTCGGTAGCATCTTCCGCAGGCTCAACGGGGTCGAGTTCAAAGGCCTGGAACTCGAGCAACTCTTCCTGATATTCGTCCATGGTGCTTCCTCTTCTTAAGTGGTCTGGATAACTGACCTGCCACTTGAGCCTAAAGTGCCAACGTGAAAGAAAAATGACGCACCCACGACAGCTCGTCGCTACTGAATAAAACGTAGCAGCGGGTCAGGAATTTATCACGGGATTTTTTGCTTCGTGACGCACGCCCCCTCCCTTGTAGGAGCGAGCTTGCTCGCGATGGACGCTCAGACAACGCGGGGTGTCAGTTGCCCAACGTCATCGTTGACGACCATCGCGAGTAAACTCGCTCCTACAGGGGGGGCGAGCGGCGGATTAGAGGGCCGGAATCGGCTCGCTCGGCGGTGGCAGGTCCGACGCTGGCGGTGGCGTGATGGTCTCGGTCTGCGGTGCCGGTTCGGCACTTGGCGTCGGGGCCACAGGGGCAGGCTCAGGCGGCGCAGCCACCGGTTGCGAGGCGGCAGGCTCGGGGGTGGGGGTCGGCTCGGCAGCAGGCGCAGGTTGCGGCGTTGCCGGCGCGGCTGGCGGCACCGGGGCCTCAGGCACGCCCAGGTCGGTTTTTGGTTTCTCTTCGATGTGCGCCGCTTTCTTCGCTTCCGGCGGCAGGAACAGCTCGACCAGGGCAAAGAAACGTTCGTAGAACTTGGCCGATGAGACCGTCTCACTGGCCACCTTGACCATGGAGTCATCCGAGGAGCCAATCGGCATCGATACGGAGCCCAGCACGCCCACGCCGACACTGGCGGAGTTGCTGCTCTTCTTCAGCGCATAACTGTCCTGAAGCGCGTTGGCGAACACGGTCGCATGATGCCCTTCGCTGCCGTCATCGGCGCAAACCACACTGAAGCTGATCTCCATGTGCGTCTCGCCGGTCTGCTGGAAGCTCTTGTGACCGGAAATCAGTTTTGGATCGCTGCTGGTGATGATGTAACCCTGGCTGAGCAACGCACGACGGGCGGCTTCACAGCTTTGTTTGTCGGTCACCGGGTAATTGCGCGAAAAGGTTCCGGAGTCGTCAAAGTTCTCATGCTCATAGATCGCGGCTTTCTTCGACGAGCAACCGGCTGCGGCGGCCAGCACCAACGCCAGCCCGACAACCCGTGCGGGAGATGATTTAAACATTGAGCATCCTGATGAAAACGGTTCGGCGCGTATTGTGCAACATAACGTTGCTTAGCGTGGCATCGATTAGTGTCTTGAAACATTTACAAGTGTACTGACTGCGATTTACCGGAAAAAGTCGTTCGACGAATATTTCAGGTGACAGACAGCATCAGTGAATTTTCGAGCGCCCATAAAAAACCCCGACCTTTCGGTCGGGGTTTTCATACCGCGCGAAACTCAACCAGGCGTCAGTAGCGTTGGATGTCCGCTTCGGCTTCCAGTTGCTTGCGATACGCCGCGAAGTCCTGCTGACCGATGCGCGAAGCAAGGAAGCGACGGTATTGCGTCTTCTCTTCTTCGCTAGGCGCGGCGGCTTCATTGACACCGTTCAGGCGCACGATTACCAGGCTGCCATCCGCCAGGGTCACGCTGGAGAACGTCGGCTTGTCTTTGCTGGCCGGTTTCGGCATGCGGAACAACGCTTGCAATACCGTCGGGTCAATTCCTTCCTGAGCCCGAGTGGCTGCGGCCGTCACTTTCCAGCTCTGGCCGTCGATGGCCTTGTCCAGTGGCGCCTTGCCGTCGCGCAGATCGGCGATCAGCTTTTCAGCCTTGGTCTTGGCGGCAGCGCTGGCGTGCTCTTTGGTCAACTGGCTGCGGATCGCAGCAGACACGCTTTCCAGAGGCAATTGCGACGGTTTCAGGTGTTCCTTGGCGCGCAACACGATCACGGTTTCCGGATCGAGTTCGATGGCGGTGCTGTTGGCACCCTCATCCAGCACTTCAGGACTGAAAGCAGCCGTCAACACGGCACGGTTGGCGGCAATACCTTCGCCCCCTTCCCGGCCAAATGGCTTGGAGGTGTGTACGGTCAGTTTCAGGTCCTGCGCCGGCTGGGCGAGGTCTGAGGACTCGAACGACGAATCTTCCAGCTGCTTGGTCGCCTCGACGAAACGCTGTTCGACCTGTTGGGTTTTCAGCTCACGGGTCAGCTTGTCTTTCAGGCTGGCGAAGGTCGGTACTTCCGGTGCTTCGACACCCAGCAGCTTGATCAGGTGAAAACCGAAATCGGTACGCACCGGCGCGGACACCTGGTCCTTGGCCAGCGCATACAGCGCGGTTTCGAACGCTGGATCGTAGACGCCCGGGCCGGCAAAGCCGAGGTCGCCGCCGTTGTTGGCCGAGCCTGGGTCCTGGGAGAATTCCTTGGCCAGGGCCTCGAACTTCTCGCCTTTGGCCAGACGTGCCTGGATGTCTTCGATCTTGGCCTTGGCTTGCGCCTCGGTCATTTTGTCGTTCACTTCGATCAGAATGTGCGCAGCCCGACGTTGTTCGGACAGGTTGGCAATTTCTTTTTGATACGCCGCTTGCAGGTCTTCGTCCTTGACGGCGACCTGATCGAAGAAGGACGACTTCTTCAATTCGATGTAATCGATGACCACCTGATCCGGGGTCATAAATTCCTTGGCGTGCTCGTCGTAGTAAGCCTTGACCTCATCATCGGTCAGCTTCACGGCAGCCGGATCAGCCTTGACGTCCAGGGAAGCGAAGTCGCGGGTCTGCTTTTCCAGGCGGGCGAAAGCCAACACCTGGGCGTCGGTAACGAAACCGCTGCCTGCCAGGCCTGCTCGCAGCTGGCCGATCAGCATTTCCTGGGCCAGCATCTGGCGGAACTGCATGCGGCTGTAGCCGAGTTGACGGATGACCTGGTCGAAACGCTCAGGACTGAACTTGCCGTCCACCTGGAATTCAGGCGTCTGCAGAATCACTTGGTCCAACGCGCCTTCGGAGAAAGCAAACTTGGATTTTTCTGCGCCTTGCAGCAGCAACTTGCGATCGATCAGGCCTTTGAGGGCCGATTCGCGCAGCATTTTTTCGTCGAGCAAGGACGCATCGAAATCCTTGCCCAGCTGTTGCATGAGCTGACGGCGTTGCATATCGACCGCCTGGCTCAGCTCGTTCTGGCTGATTTCGTCGCCGTTGACCTTGGCCGCATCATTCTTGTGCGTCGTAGCCTGAAAAATCGCGTCGAAACCGGTCAGGGCCATCAGTACAACGATGACCCCGATAATGGTCTTGGCAATCCAGCCTTGTGAATTGTCCCTGATATTTTGCAGCATGCGTCCCCCAGAAACGGTTGAACTTCAAAAATTTAGGCAACCGTGGAGTGTGGGTAGAATCCGGATAGAAGAAAGGCGCATCCGAGGATGCGCCTTCTCGTAACTGGCGGAGCGGACCAAGAATTCGAATTTGCGACCCTTGGTGTCTCGGACCGGCAATTTGCCGGTTGGCCTACCGCCCCGCTACCAGATCAGGCATGACCCCGACCCGGACAGGTAAAAACCTGAATCAAACTTAGTTGACAGCTTCTTTCAGCGCTTTACCGGCTTTGAAACCTGGCTTTTTAGCGGCTGCGATTTGCAGTTGCTTGCCGGTCTGTGGGTTACGACCCACGCGAGCTGGACGATCAGTCACGGAGAAAGTACCGAAGCCAACCAGAACAACGGAGTCGCCAGCCTTGAGAGCGCCAGTGACGGATTCGATTACAGCGTCCAGCGCACGGCCAGCAGCAGCTTTCGGGATATCAGCGGATGCAGCGATAGCATCAATCAGTTCCGACTTGTTCACTCTAAAGTCCCCTTATATCTATTTGAGTATGATTCTAAGTTTTTTGGTGAAAGCAAAAACGAGTGCTGAATGGCCTACAGACACTATAAGAGCCGCTTTATAACAAGGGCTCTAAAAAGCTGTCAACAAGCCCCCCAGGCAAATGCGTATTAATGCGTGCTAATTCTTTCCTTAGAGTCAGACTCGCGTTTTTCGTCCTTCGCGACTATCTCCGGAGCTACATCGGGCAAGGGCTCCGGCGCGTATTGCAGCGCAATTTGCAGGACCTCGTCAATCCATTTAACCGGTTTAATCTGCAGATCCTGCTTGATATTGTCCGGAATTTCCTTGAGATCACGCACATTCTCTTCAGGAATGATCACGGTCTTGATACCACCACGGTGAGCCGCAAGCAGTTTTTCTTTCAGACCGCCAATCGCCAATACCTGACCCCGCAAAGTAATTTCGCCGGTCATTGCGACATCTGCGCGCACCGGAATGCCGGTCAACGCCGAGACAAGGGCCGTGCACATGCCCACACCGGCGCTTGGGCCGTCCTTCGGAGTTGCCCCTTCCGGCATGTGGATATGCGTGTCGCGCTTCTCATGGAAGTCCAGGGGGATCCCCAGGCTCTTCGCACGGCTGCGGACAACGGTCTGGGCTGCAGTGATCGATTCGACCATCACGTCACCCAACGAACCAGTCTTGATCAGTTGGCCTTTGCCTGGAACGACGGCGGCCTCGATGGTCAGCAATTCGCCGCCCACCTGGGTCCATGCCAGCCCGGTCACCTGACCGATCTGGTCCTGGGATTCAGCCAGGCCATAGCGGAATTTGCGCACGCCCAGGAAGTCTTCGAGCATCGACGCGGCCACCTTCACCGAGAAGCGTTTTTCGAGTGCATGCTCTTTGACCGCCTTGCGGCAGACCTTGGCAATCTGGCGCTCCAGTCCACGTACACCGGCTTCGCGGGTGTAGTAGCGGATGATGTCACGGATCGCCTCTTCCTCGAATTCCAGCTCGCCTTTTTTCAGGCCGTTAGCCGCGATCTGCTTGGGCGAAAGGTATTTGACGGCAATGTTGATTTTCTCGTCTTCGGTGTAGCCCGGCAGACGAATGACTTCCATCCGGTCGAGCAGCGCCGGTGGAATGTTCATGGAGTTGGAGGTGCACAGGAACATCACATCCGACAGGTCGTAGTCGACTTCCAGATAGTGATCGTTGAAGTTGTGGTTCTGCTCGGGGTCGAGCACTTCCAGCAACGCCGACGCCGGATCGCCGCGCATGTCGCTGCCCATTTTGTCGATTTCATCGAGCAGAAACAGCGGGTTGCGCACACCCACTTTTGTCATCTTTTGAATCAATCTTCCTGGCATCGAACCGATGTACGTGCGGCGATGACCACGGATTTCAGCCTCATCACGCACGCCACCCAAGGCCATGCGCACAAACTTGCGGTTGGTAGCGTGTGCAATCGACTCGGCCAGGGACGTTTTACCCACCCCAGGAGGACCGACCAGGCACAACACCGGACCACGAATCTTCTTCACGCGTTTCTGCACGGCGAGGTATTCAAGGATGCGTTCCTTGACCTCTTCCAGGCCGTAGTGATCGGCGTCGAGGATGTCCTCTGCACGCGCCAGGTCAAGGCGCACCTTGCTCTGGGCCTTCCACGGCACCTGCACCAGCCAGTCGATGTACGAACGCACCACGGTGGCTTCTGCGGACATCGGAGACATCTGCTTGAGCTTGTTCAGCTCACCCTGGGCCTTGGCCAGCGCGTCTTTGGGCAGGCCAGCCGCATCGATGCGCTTTTTCAGGTCTTCGATTTCATTGTGACCTTCGTCACTGTCGCCCAGCTCTTTCTGAATGGCCTTCATCTGCTCATTCAGGTAGTACTCGCGCTGGCTGCGCTCCATTTGTTTCTTGACGCGACCACGAATGCGTTTTTCGACTTGCAGCAGGTCGATCTCGGCATCCAGCAGCGCCAGGACGTGCTCGACCCGCGCCGACAAATCGATGATCTCGAGGATTTCCTGCTTCTGCTCGATCTTCAGGGCCATGTGGGCGGCCATGGTGTCGACCAGGCGACCGGGCTCATCGATGCTGTTGAGCGACGACAGGACTTCAGCCGGGACTTTCTTGCCCAACTGCACATACTGCTCGAATTGAGACAGCAAGCTGCGCACGAACACTTCCGACTCACGCTCAGGTGCGTCGACTTCTTCGATCAACGAGACTTCGGCGCGGCAGTGGCCGTCAACTTCGCTGAAGCGCTCCACGGTGCCACGCTGCTCACCCTCAACCAAAACCTTGACGGTGCCATCTGGCAGCTTCAGCAGTTGCAGGACGGTGGCAATGGTACCTACGCGATAAAGTGCATCTTCACCCGGATCGTCGTCAGCAGGGTTTCTCTGGGCCAGCAGAAGGATCTGCTTGTCACCCGTCATCGCCGCTTCAAGGGCTTCAATTGACTTCTCGCGCCCCACGAACAGCGGGATAACCATGTGCGGATAAACCACGACATCACGCAATGGCAAGAGAGGCAATTCGATGGTCGTCTTCATGATTTCGCCTCGACGGCGGCCACAAGGCCGTAAACAGATGGAATTGAGCTTGAAACCAAGATGGGGGCTGCCTGCAAAAAAAACAAGCGCAAAGAGATGGTTAAAACGCGGAAAAAGCAAAGGGGCCCGAAGGCCCCTTCCCTGTTCCAGCTGCGGGACGCTTAGGCGTCTGGCGCGGCCTTGGCAGTCGGCTCACTGTTTTCGTAGATATACAGTGGCTTGGACTTGCCTTCTATGACGCTTTCATCGATCACCACTTTACTCACCTCGGACTGCGAGGGGATTTCATACATGGTGTCGAGCAATACACCTTCAAGAATCGATCGCAGGCCACGGGCACCGGTCTTGCGTTCCAGGGCGCGCTTGGCAACCGATTTCAGTGCGTCGGCCCGGAATTCCAGGTCCACGCCTTCCATCTCGAACAGCTTGGCGTACTGCTTGGTCAGAGCGTTTTTCGGCTCGGTGAGGATCTGCATCAATGCAGCCTCGTCAAGCTCGTCCAGCGTGGCGAGAACCGGCAGACGACCGACGAATTCCGGGATCAGACCGAACTTGACCAGATCGTCAGGCTCGACTTCACGCAGGGCTTCGCCCACCTTCTTGCCTTCTTCCTTGCTGCGAACTTCTGCGTTAAAGCCGATGCCACCTTTGGTGGAACGGTTTTGGATGACTTTCTCGAGGCCCGAGAATGCACCACCGCAGATGAACAGGATGTTACGGGTGTCGACCTGAAGGAATTCCTGCTGCGGATGCTTGCGACCACCCTGGGGCGGAACGGAAGCGACCGTACCTTCGATCAACTTGAGCAGGGCCTGCTGCACGCCTTCACCGGAAACGTCCCGGGTGATCGACGGGTTGTCGGACTTGCGCGAGATCTTGTCGATCTCGTCGATGTAGACAATGCCCATCTGGGCCTTTTCCACGTCGTAGTCGCACTTCTGCAGCAGCTTCTGAATGATGTTCTCGACATCCTCACCCACGTAACCCGCCTCGGTGAGGGTGGTTGCATCGGCGATGGTGAACGGAACGTTCAGCAAGCGGGCCAGTGTTTCGGCAAGCAGGGTTTTACCCGAGCCTGTCGGGCCGATCAGCAAGATGTTGCTCTTGCCGAGTTCGACGTCGTCATTCTTTTTGTCACGCTGATTGAGGCGCTTGTAGTGGTTGTACACCGCTACGGCCAGAATCTTCTTCGCGCGTTCCTGACCAATGACATATTGATCAAGAATGCCGCTGATTTCTTTAGGCGAAGGCAATTTATGCGCGCTGCTTTCGGCCTGTGCTTCCTGCACCTCCTCACGGATGATGTCATTGCACAGGTCGACGCACTCGTCGCAGATAAAGACCGAGGGGCCGGCAATCAACTTGCGTACTTCATGCTGGCTTTTGCCACAGAAGGAGCAATAGAGCAGCTTGCCGTTGTCCTCGCCGTTGCGGGTGTCAGTCATTCGTTCGATCCAAATCCGATAGGCTTGCAACACAAGATGAAGGCTATTGCGGGCTTTTTCAAGCCCGCCGATGATCGAACACGCCGACCACGCCCTGTTTTGTGCCGCTTATTTTACGCTGGGCGTTGGGTGATCACTTCATCGATCAGACCGTATTCACGCGCTGCTTCTGCACTCATGAAGTTGTCGCGGTTGGTGTCGCGCTCGATTTCTTCGAGGGTACGCCCGCTGTGCTGAGCCATCAGCTTGTTCAAACGCTCGCGAATGAACAGGATTTCCTTGGCATGGATCTCGATGTCCGAGGCCTGGCCCTGGAAACCGCCCAGTGGCTGGTGAATCATCACGCGCGAGTTCGGCAGGCAGTAACGCTTGCCTGGAGCACCTGCGGTCAGCAGGAATGCGCCCATGCTGCACGCCTGGCCGATGCAGGTGGTGGAGACGTTGGGTTTGATGAATTGCATGGTGTCGTAGATCGACATGCCCGCTGTCACCGAACCGCCCGGCGAGTTGATATACAGATGGATGTCCTTGTCCGGGTTTTCCGCTTCAAGGAACAGCAATTGCGCACAGATCAGGTTGGCCATGTAGTCCTCTACAGGACCTACCAGAAAGATCACGCGCTCCTTGAGAAGACGCGAATAAATATCATAGGCGCGCTCGCCACGAGCAGATTGCTCGACAACCATCGGGACCAGGCCGCCTGCGGCCTGGACATCAGAGTTCTGCTGAATATAAGAATTACGGAACATGCTCTGCAGTCACTCCCAAAATAGTTATGTCTTGAAAACGCATAAGCCAGCACGAATGCTGGCTTATGGTGTACGTCTTAACGCAGGAACGATCAGTCGGCTTGTGGAGCTTCTACCGGCTTGACTGCTTCTTCGTAAGAGACCGATTTATCGGTCACGCTAGCTTTCTGCAGAACAGTATCCACAACTTGCTCTTCCAGCACAACAGAACGGACTTCGTTCAGTTGCTGGTCGTTCTTGTAGTACCAGGACACCACTTGCTCAGGCTCCTGATAGGCCGAAGCCATTTCCTGAATCATGTCGCGAACGCGTGCTTCGTCAGGCTTGAGCTCGTACTGCTTGACCACTTCGGCCACGATCAGACCCAGGACAACGCGACGCTTGGCTTGCTCTTCGAACAGCTCGGCCGGCAGTTGGTCAGGCTTGATGTTGCCGCCGAACTGCTGGACGGCCTGCACGCGCAGACGGTCAACTTCGTTGGACAGCAGGGCCTTTGGCACTTCGATCGGGTTGGTGGCCAGCAGACCATCCATGACCTGGTTCTTGACCTTCGACTTGATGGCCTGACGCAGTTCACGCTCCATGTTCTTGCGAACTTCGGCGCGGAAGCCTTCCAGACCCGTTTCCTTGATGCCGAATTGAGCGAAGAACTCTTCGTTCAGCTCTGGCAGGGTTGGCGCGGAAACGGTGTTCACGGTAACGGTGAACTCGGCAGTCTTGCCGGCCAGGTCGAGGTTCTGGTAGTCCTCAGGGAAGGTCAGGTTCAGGACGCGCTCTTCGCCGGCTTTAGCGCCAACCAGACCGTCTTCGAAACCCGGGATCATGCGGCCGGAACCCAGCACCAGCTGAGTACCCTTGGCGGAACCGCCAGCGAACACTTCACCGTCGACCTTGCCAACGAAATCGATGTTGAGCTGGTCATCGTTCTGGGCGGCGCGATCGGCCACTTCGAAACGGGTGTTCTGCTTGCGCAGCACGTCCAGCATCTTGTCCAGGTCGGCGTCAGCCACATCAGCGCTCAGGCGCTCGACGGCGATACCTTCGAAACCGGCAACGGTAAACTCAGGGAACACTTCGAATACGGCAACGTATTCCAGGTCCTTGCCTGCTTCCAGGGATTTTGGCTCGATCGACGGCGAACCCGCCGGGTTCAGCTTCTGCTCAACCACGGCTTCGTAGAAGGAAGCCTGGATCACGTCACCCACAGCTTCCTGACGCGCATCAGCACCGAAACGGCGCTTGATTTCGCTCATTGGCACTTTGCCTGGACGGAAGCCGGCAATCTTGGCCTTTTGGGCAGTCTGCTGCAGACGCTTGTTTACCTGAGTCTCGATGCGCTCAGCCGGCACGGTGATGCTCATGCGGCGCTCAAGAGCAGAAGTATTTTCAACAGAAACTTGCATGGATATTCCTCGTTGCACAGACGTTAGCCGGCCGTTACCGACCCAAGAATCAAGGGCATGCATTCTAGAGGGTCAAACTCAAGAAGTCACCCTACTGAAAAGGGGTAAAAAAACGGCAGGCATTTTAGAGGAGCGAAGGCACCCATGCGCCCCGCTCCGACAGCCAATACAGTCGATCACGCCAAGGCTCTGCATCAACCCTTCTATATATAGAAGAGCTCGCGACCCTACACCCCGGCGGCCGCTGCGCAAACAGCAGCGGCGAGCAGTGCGGCATCATCGGGTAACATTTATACGACGAAACGCCCTGCGCTTTTCAGACTGCCAAAACTAAAAAAGGCGCCAGACTGTTAAATCTGGCGCCTTTCGAAATATGGGGTGGACGATGGGGATCGAACCCACGACAACGGGAGTCACAATCCCGTGCTCTACCAACTGAGCTACGCCCACCATATTGCAGTGCAAGGAAACCAAACGGCCTCTTTGCTTGACTCCAGCCCGGCCTGCGACCCGAATGAAGCTTGTTTGGTGCGGATGAAGAGACTCGAACTCTTACGCCTCGCGGCGCTGGAACCTAAATCCAGTGTGTCTACCAATTCCACCACATCCGCGGATGAAGCTGTTAAAGCAAAGGCGCCAGACTGTTAATCTGGCGCCTTTCGAAATATGGGGTGGACGATGGGGATCGAACCCACGACAACGGGAGTCACAATCCCGTGCTCTACCAACTGAGCTACGCCCACCATATCGCGCTACTTGTGCCAATGCTGCCTAATGGCGCACCCGGCAGGACTCGAACCTGCGACCATCCGCTTAGAAGGCGGATGCTCTATCCAGCTGAGCTACGGGCGCCTTATTAATCTGTACTCTTGGAGGACTACAAACTAAGTGCTTTTCAGCCTCGCAAAACCGTAATTTCGCTCGACCTTCTTAACCAGTGCTAGGCTGTGCCCGACAAGTGCGACGAATAGTATAGAGCGCCCCCAAGGTCGTCAAATCCTTTTTATAAAAAATTCATTTAATTAAAGGGCTTAGGGGAATTTGCAGACCAAGCGCCTTTGCCCTCACCGAATGACATGCGAGAATGCATTCTCTTTTTTCCCCCTCTCGATGGTTAATCACGCGCAATGACTGCACAACTAATCGACGGCAAATCGATCGCCGCCAGCCTGCGCCAGCAGATCGCCCAACGCGTCAGCGAGCGCCGCCAGCAAGGCCTGCGCACTCCTGGCCTCGCGGTGATCCTGGTCGGCAGCGATCCAGCCTCTCAGGTTTATGTCTCGCACAAGCGTAAAGACTGTGAAGAGGTCGGCTTCATCTCCCAAGCCTACGACCTGCCTGCGCAAACCACTCAGCAAGCGCTGACCGATCTGATCGATCGCCTCAACGAAGACCCGGCAATCGACGGCGTCCTGCTGCAGTTGCCGCTGCCTGAACACCTGGACGCCTCCAAACTGCTGGAGCGTATCCGCCCGGACAAGGACGTCGACGGCTTCCACCCTTACAACGTCGGTCGCCTGGCCCAGCGAATTCCATTGCTGCGCCCCTGCACACCGAAAGGGATCATGGCGCTGCTGGAAAGCACCGGCGCGGACCTCTACGGAATGGATGCGGTCGTCGTCGGCGCGTCGAACATCGTCGGCCGCCCAATGGCCATGGAACTGCTGCTCGCCGGCTGTACCGTGACCGTTACCCACCGCTTCACCAAGGATTTGGCCGGCCATGTCGGCCGGGCCGACCTGGTGGTGGTGGCTGCCGGCAAGCCGGGCCTGGTCAAGGGTGAGTGGGTCAAGGAAGGCGCGATCGTGATCGACGTCGGGATCAACCGCCAGGACGACGGCAAGCTGGTCGGCGATGTTGTCTATGAAACCGCCCTGCCCCGCGCCGGCTGGATCACGCCCGTGCCGGGTGGCGTAGGCCCCATGACACGTGCCTGCCTGCTGGAAAACACCCTGTACGCCGCGGAAACCCTGCACGGCTGAGTGTTGCCATGCCTGCACCGACGCGTAAAGGAACCCCGCCCATGGCGGGGTTCTTTTTATTTGCAGGAACGACATGACCATTCGCCGGAAACCTGCTGTTTTGTGGGGCTTTTCAAGGAGTTTCACCTGTCAATCGAACAACCATCGACAGTTCTTCAGCCATACTCCTAAAATGCCTCGGTTTTAAGAAACAGCCCGTTACAAAACGGCTAATCCACATCTTATGAGTCTGCCAGCGTGAAAATCCGTCTTTCCATCCTGAGTCTGTTTTTCGCATTTACTACAGGGACGTTCCTCACGCCATTGGTCGATGCTGCGGAAATCGCAGCTCCGCGCGACACCAAACAACTGAAAATCGCTTCCGGCAGCGCCTTGCTGATGGATCTGCAGACCAACAAAGTCATTTACGCCAGTAACCCAGACGTCGTGGTTCCGATTGCCTCGGTCAGTAAATTGATGACAGCACTGGTCGTCGTCGAAGCCCGCCAGAACATGGATGAGTACATTTCCATCGATATCAGCGACACGCCGGAAATGAAAGGTGTGTTTTCACGGGTCAAGCTCAAGAGCGAAATGCCCCGTCGGGAAATGCTGCTGATCGCCTTGATGTCCTCCGAAAACCGCGCAGCCGCGAGCCTCGCGCACCACTATCCGGGCGGTTACGCCGCCTTCATCGCCGCAATGAACGCCAAGGCAAAGGCATTGGGCATGACCAGCACGCACTATGTCGAACCGACTGGCCTGTCGCCGCGTAACGTCTCCACGGCAAGGGACCTGAGCAAGCTGCTGGTCGCGGCGCACAAATACCCGATCCTCACGGAACTGAGCACCACCAAGGAAAAAACCGTGTCGTTCCGCAAGCCCAATTACAGCTTGGGCTTTCGTAACACCGACCACTTGGTGGGCAAGCCGAACTGGGATATTTCCCTGACCAAGACGGGTTTCACCAACGAAGCCGGCCACTGCCTGGTACTGGTGACCCGCATGGGTAATCGTCCGGTGGCATTGGTGATTCTGGACGCCTTTGGCAAGTACACTCACTTTGCGGATGCGAGCCGCATTCGCAACTGGGTCGAGACCGGCAAGAGCGCCGACGTGCCATCGGTGGCCTTGCAGTACAAGTCAGAGAAGAACCTCAAACAGCGTCAGGGTGGGGTGGCTGAGGCGTCCAAATAAGCTGAATCCCTACCCCTGCTCCTGTGGGAGCGGGCTTGCTCGCGATAGCGGTGTGTCAGCCAGACTTAGGTAACTGACACACTGCTATCGCGAGCAAGCCCGCTCCCACATGGGGGTTGTGACTCGCTCCACCCTCAATCATTCGGCAACGGCATCTGATCATCATCCGGGATGCCGTCGCCCGCACTGGGCTCCTTCGGCGCCACCGCCGGCCGGGCCAGCGGGTCGCGCAGAGGACTGTCCGGATCCAACACCGGATCAACGTTTTTTTCCGGAGTGGTGGGAACACTGTCCGGCTGTTTTTTGTCATCGAAACTCGAATCGGTCGACATACACACCTCACTTGAACGTCAGGGTTTCAGGTCAGCCAGCGGGTCGTACGGTTTGGCGGGGGCCTTGTTGTCCTCTTCCGGATCCACGTCCAGTGGCGCCTTGGCAGGACCGACAGGATCGACCTGCGGATCGTCGAGGTCCGGCGAGTCGGGATCGAATCCAAGCTCTTTGTCAGAAGAGTGCTCGGATGAATGCGGGCCCGAAGGATGTTTGGAATCTGCCATGGTTGCCTCCTTGGTGTGGCCCGCACAATACGGGCACTTACACCTCTGAGGACAATCGCACAGTGCCGTGCGACGCAGATGACGAACGGAGGGTGTTACGGAGCAAGCGCCTTCTTCGCACGAGCCGCAGCCTGCTCCTGACCAGCCTGGGCGAGGTCATTGGCGGCGTTCAACCAGCGCTGCCGATCAACGTTGGCCGGAATCTGATTCGGCTTCTGGATCAGCACCGCCCACCCGCCGGCACTCGTGAACGCCGATTCGAACGAACCGAAACTCATCAACTCCCGGCGATCCATCCCGGCTCGCAACAATACGGTCTGCTTCTGACGGTCGTACCCGGCCAGGATGGCGTAACGCTGCTCGGCCCAGAACGCCGAGCCTTCGGTGAAGCGCACCATCACCGGATACCCAGCAGCGACCTGAGTCAGCAAGGCCGGCAGGTTGTTGTCCAGCGGGTAGACGACCATGCCGTACTCGCGCGCCAGGTTTTGCATGTTCTTTTGCAACTGCGCTTCGGCTCCAGGCAGATGCAAGGGCTTTTCCAGCAGGCCAGGGGTGATGACCACACCCAATTGAGACAACAGGCTCGCCAGCACCTGCGGCCCGCTTTGATAACTCACACCTCGGTAAAACGTGCCGCTGAGCTCCACCCGTTGCGGCAGACGCTGCACCTCAGGCGCCACGCTGCCGGCGCACCCGGCAAGCCCCGCCACACACCCTGCAATCAATGCCGCCACTCGAATCCGCGAAATAAGCCGAACCATCATCTCTCTCTGCCTGTCCCTGTTAATACTGGCGATCATAGGACGCCCACCGGCAGCGGTATAGCCTTTACCCGCAGTTAGGCACTTTCGATAGAGCGAACTGGTTGGTGACAGGCGACCTTTGGTCAATAGCTTGAAACACGGCAGCGACTAGACTGTGAATTGTAGAGGGTATGCCCGCCGCAGGGCGAAGAGGAGGCACTGATGAGCCTGACAATGACCATCGTGATGTTGATTTCCGGCTGGCTGGCCGTTGCCACCGCCATGTTGTGGGGGGTCCTGCGCATTGCACGCCGGCACCATCACCACCCTGCCCCAGCTGCGCGGGTGGTCAAAGATCCGACCGTACGCCACGCCACTGCACACTGACGCTCATTGAAGGATGGATGTAACACGGCCGCCTGGGCTCTTTCGAGCGCAGGCGGCCGTTTCATTTACGTTGTGGTTCAAGCCTCGGCGCTGACGCGCTTCTGCTTGGCCCGCCGGGACATCATGTTCAACACCTCGATCGCTGCCGAGAACGCCATGGCCGCATAGACGTAGCCTTTGGGTACATGGGCGCCAAAGCCTTCGGCAATGAGCGTCATGCCGATCATGATCAAGAAGCCCAGCGCCAGCATCACCACCGTCGGGTTGTCGTTGATGAACTTGGCCAGCGGGTCAGCGGCCAACAACATCACCAGTACCGAAGCCACGACCGCAATGATCATGATCGGCAAATGCTCGGTCATGCCGACTGCGGTAATGATGCTGTCGATGGAGAACACCATATCCAGCATCAGGATCTGCCCGATAGCCGCAGCGAAACCCAGGGTGACGGTCGAGGTGGCGCTTTTCGGGTCCTCTGGCGCCGGGTCCATGCTGTGGTGGATCTCGGTGGTTGCCTTCCACAACAGGAACAGACCACCGGCGATCAGGATCATGTCCTTCCAGGAGAACGCGTGGCCAAGTATCTCGATGACAGGCGCCGTCAACTGCACGATGAACGCGATGGTGCTCAACAACGCCAGGCGCATGATCAATGCCATGCCGATACCCAGACGCCGCGCTTTCTGGCGATATTGCTCCGGCAGTTTATTGGTCAGGATCGAGATGAAGATCAGGTTGTCGATGCCGAGCACGATCTCCATCACCACCAGCGTGGCCAGGGCGACCCAGGCGGTGGGGCTTGCAGCAAGTTCTAAGAGGTATTCCATGGGTCAGTCCTGACTCGATTAAGACGGTTTAGATTTCCTGGGAAGATTCGGTTTTTTCGTTATCTTCGCCTGATGACTCTTTCTTGCTGATGAGCCCGCCGGTGGCGTCGCTGAGCGCCTGCTCGGCTGCTTTGTGCGTGTCGTCGATGGCCTGCTTGGCACTTTCGGCTGCCTTGCCCATCAGTTGCTGGGCGCTTTTTTCGGCCTGGTCGCAACCGGCCAGTATCAGTAAAGACGCGATCAACAATGCCGTGGATTTAAGCTTCATGATCCTTTTCCTCGATAGAACAGATCGGGCCGAAACCTGGCCCGCTGATAGCGAGGCATTCTAGGGAGATGAACACTTCAGTAAAATTCGTATTTTTAGCGGCTATACTTCGTTTTTTACGAACTGTAGGGCACCATGATCAACTATCGCCAATTGCATTACTTTTGGGTGGTGGCCAAGACCGGCAGCATCGTACGTGCCTAGTGAGCAACTGAACCTGACGCCACAGACCATCAGCGGACAGATTTCACTGCTCGAACAGACCTACGGCATCGAATTGTTTCGCCGGGTCGGTCGGCAACTGGAACTCACCGAGGCCGGGCGCCAGGCATTGCCTTATGCCGAACAGATGTTTCAGATCGCAGGTGAGCTGGAATTGATGTTGCGGGCACAACCCAATGAGCAGCAGATCCTGTTTCGGGTCGGCGTGGCCGATGTCGTGCCCAAATCCATCGTGCATCGCCTGATCGCCCCAACCATGGAGTTGCACGAACCCCTGCGCATCACCTGTCGCGAGGACAAACTCGAACGCTTGCTCGCCGACCTGGCGATCCAGCGGCTGGACCTGGTGATTTCCGACAGCCCGATGCCCTCGCACCTGGATATCAAGGGCTACAGCCAGAAGCTGGGTGAATGCGGCATCAGTTTTTTCGCCACGACAGAACTGGCGGGGCAATACGGCCAGGATTTTCCCCGTAGCCTGCACGGTGCCCCACTGTTGATTCCGGGCCCGGAAACCGTCGTGCGCAGCCGTTTGCAGCGCTGGTTCGCCGAACAGCAGATTCAACCCCGGATTGTCGGCGAATTCGATGACAGCGCCTTGATGCAGGCGTTCGGGCAATCGGGGAGTGGGATCTTCATCGGCCCGAGCGTGATTGCCGATGAAGTAAAGCGCCAGTACGGCGTGGAGCTGCTGGGCCAGACTGACGCGGTGACCGAGTCGTTCTATGCCATTTCGGTGGAACGCAAGGTCAAGCACCCCGGCATCGTTGCAATTACCGAAGGTGCCCGACGCGAGCTGTTTACTGCGCTCTGACGCCTCAGGCGCAGACGTGCCGGGGCTTGAAGGTCATCAGCGCCATGGCCAGCAGAATCGACATCAGGATCAGCCCCGCCGCCGCGAACCCCAGGCCTTGCAGGCCGACGCTGTCGATCACCCGGCCACCGATCATCGCCCCCAGCCCAATGCCGAGATTGGCCCCGGCGATGTTCAGCGACGCGGCAAACGCCGGTGCCTCGGGCGCGGCCTTCATCAAGCGCACATGGCTGACCAGGAACAACGCCGCCTGGGTCACCCCCCAAATGCCCATCGCCGCGGCCAGGCCCAGCGGCGAGTGAATGTTCGGCACCAGCGTCACCATGCCGGCGATCATGAACGCACAAAACGTCATCGAGGCGATCAACGGATGACGATCCACCGCGCGCCCACCCAGCGAGTTGCCGATCAATCCCACCGCACCGAAGCCCATCAGGCACCAGCCGACCACCGTGCCGTTGAAACCGGCGAGGCGTTCCAGAATGTCCGCCAGGTAGGTGTAGGCGGTGAACATGCCACTGAACACGATGATCGACAGCAGCACGTGGCCCATCATCAAGGGGCTGCGCAAGATCTTGAACTGCGAACGCAGACTCACCTGATGCTGATGCAGGCTGGTTTTGGGCAGGTACACAAACAGCAGCAAAGCCTTGGCGAAGGCGATCACCGCAAGAATGCCGAAAGCACTGCGCCATCCAAAGGCGTCGGAAATCAGCGTGCCGACCGGAATGCCGAACACCGTTGCGCAGACGATGCCAAAACCAATCTTGGCGATGGCGCGCCCAGCGTAATCCGGCCCGACGATGTCCACCGCCGTCTCACTGGCCAGGGCCCAGAACACCGGCAGCCCCAGGGCGGGAATCAGCCGCGCGAACGCCATGACCCAGATGTTCGACGCGAATGCCGCCAGGGTATTGGCCAGGCCGAACATGATCAGCACCGAAATGAACAGCTTGCGCCGCTCGAAGCGGGCGAAGTACGCCGTCAGAAAAGGCCCGAACGCCGCCACAGTGAAGGCGAACAACGTCACCAGCAAACCCGCCTGGGGAATCGTGACCTCAAGGTCCCGAGCGATGGCCGGCAACAGGCCGACGATGACAAATTCCGTGGTCAGCACCGTAAAACCGGCGGCGGACAACAGAAGAATGGGCAACAGCATGCAGAACTCCAGAAAAACGACAGCACCAGCGATAGCCCGAAGGCCCACTGGCAGAGATGAAAATGAGGATGGCCAATGTTAACAGAGTGTGTCCGAAGCTGGTTGCACGAACCTGCAAATCAGGTGTTCATCGGGTGACAGTTGGTCACGGGCCTGATGGAAGACCACGACTGGCGCTGTGATAAAATCCGCGCCCTGCGATTTCCACCCCCTGCTCATCAGCTCGCGATCGGCCTCGATGTCGCGACCACCTGAACATTCAGAGATGTTGTTTTATGACTGCTTCGTCCCCTTCACTGTTGCAACGCTTGAAAGGCTTGAGCCTGGTTTCACAAATCATCATCGGCCTGATCGCTGGTATTGCCCTGGCCCTGCTGGCGCCAGAGGTGGCAAAGTCCACGGCATTCATCGGAAAGGTATTCGTTTCGGCGCTCAAAGCCGTCGCCCCGATCCTGGTGTTCGTCCTGGTGATGGCGTCGATCGCCAATCACAAACACGGCCAGGAAACCCACATCCGACCGATCCTCTTCCTTTATCTGCTGGGCACCTTTGGCGCGGCGGTCGTAGCGGTTGTCGCCAGCATGATGTTCCCGTCGAGCCTGGTGCTCAGCACCCAGGATGTCGCCGTGACCGCGCCGGGTGGCATCAGTGAAGTGTTGCAAAGTCTGCTGCTGAGCGTGGTGGACAACCCGGTCAGTGCGCTGATGAATGCCAACTTCATCGGAATCCTGGCCTGGGCTATCGGCATGGGCATCGCGATTCGCCACGCGGGCGACACCACACGCGAGGTCCTTGATGACCTTTCCAACGGTGTGACGTTGATCGTGCGCCTGGTGATCCGTTTTGCACCGCTCGGGATTTTCGGCCTGGTGGCCTCGACCCTGGCGACTTCAGGTTTCGGCGCGCTGATCGGCTATGTGCATCTGCTGGCCGTGCTGCTGGGCTGCATGGTGTTCGTGGCACTGGTCATGAACCCGCTGATCGTGTTCTGGAAACTGCGTCGCAACCCCTTCCCCCTGGTGATCATGTGCCTGCGCGAAAGCGGGATCACGGCGTTCTTCACCCGCAGTTCGGCGGCGAACATTCCGGTCAATCTGGAGCTGAGCAAGCGCCTCGGCCTGCACGAAGACACCTATTCGGTGTCGATCCCGCTGGGCGCGACCATCAACATGGCGGGCGCGGCGATTACCATCACCGTCCTGACCCTGGCGGCGGTGCACACTCTGGGCATCGCCGTGGACATTCCCACCGCCATTTTGCTGAGTGTCGTCGCCGCCATCTGCGCCTGCGGCGCATCGGGCGTGGCGGGCGGTTCGCTGCTGTTGATTCCCCTGGCGTGCAGCCTGTTCGGGATCCCCAGCGAAATCGCGATGCAGGTGGTGGCGGTCGGCTTCATCATCGGTGTGTTGCAGGACTCGGCAGAGACTGCGCTGAACTCGTCCACTGATGTGTTGTTCACGGCGGCGGCTTGCCTGGGTGAAGAGCAGAAGGCTTAGATTGCACGGATGAAAAAAAACCGCAGCCAATTGGCTGCGGTTTTTTTTGGCTTTCTGCTTTCTGTAGGAGCGAGCTTGCTCGCGATGGTGGCTCAGACACCGCAGGGTGTCAGTTTCCTTGCGTTATCGTTAACCACCATCGCGAGCAAGCTCGCTCCTACAGAGCAATGGGTGTGCGTCAGAACGCGCCCATATAGTCCCGCTTGCCCACTTCCACGCCATTGTGACGCAGCAGCGCGTAGGCGGTGGTGACGTGGAAGAAGAACTGCGGCAAGCCATAGCTCAGCAGGTAAGCCTGGCCGCTGAAGCGCTTCTCTTTCGGCGTGCCCGGACGCGTCACGATCTCGATGCCTTCCTTGCCATTGATCTGCGCAGGCTTGATCTCGTCGATGTAGGCCAAAACCTTGGTCAGCAGCGCTTGCAGCTCGGCGAAAGTGGTTTCGGTGTCGTCGTACTTCGGCACTTCAACCTCGGCGAGGCGGGAGGAAACGCCCTTGGCAAAATCCACCGCGATCTGCACCTGACGCACCAGCGGGAACATGTCCGGGAACAGACGCGCTTGCAGGAACGCATTGGCGTCGATGTTTTTGGCGGTGGCGTGGGCTTCGGCCTTGTGCAGGACGTCGCTCAGGGCGGTGAGCATTTGCTTGAAAACCGGAATGGATGCGTCGTACAGGGAAATGGTCATGGCAGTCTCGTGTGATGACAGGAGTGAAACGTGGGAGCGATTATAGCGAGCTGCGAATCCTGCGGCGTCTGCCCGCAGATAAAAATAACGGCATGAAACAATGGCGTTTTGATGACTGTTTGCTGCGAATTCAGTTGCCATTGGCGCGCGCCGGCCTAAAGTGCATGCCAGCAGGATCAGATTATGAATCGCGTAAGGACGCAGCCTCATGAGTGAGCAAGAAACCACGTTCGAAGAGCCACGGCTCAACAGCACGGAAATCCGCATTCTGGGCTCGTTGATAGAGAAGCAGGCCACCAGCCCGGAAACCTATCCGCTGACGCTCAATGCGCTGGTCATTGCCTGCAATCAGAAAACCAGTCGTGAACCGGTGATGAACCTGACTCACGGTCAGGTCGGCCAGAGCCTGCGCGCTCTCGAAGGTCGAGGCTTTGCCAAATTGGTCATGGGCAGCCGTGCCGACCGCTGGGAACACAAAGTCGATAAGGCGCTGGAACTGGTGCCAGCCCAGGTGATTCTCACCGGATTGATGTTTCTGCGCGGACCGCAGACCGTCAACGAGCTGTTGACCCGCAGTGGGCGCATGCATGATTTCGAAGATGCCGAACAGGTGGTGCACCAACTGGAACGCCTGATCGCCCGAGGTCTGGCCGTACTGATCCCGCGCCAGGCCGGGCAGCGCGAAGATCGTTATACCCACGCTCTGGGCGATCCGGCGGACATCGAAGCGATCCTCGCCGCCCGCCAGAACCCGACCGAGCGCAGCGCTGGCGGTGGTGTTTCGTTGGAGCGGATCGAAGAACTGGAAGCGCGGATTGCGGCGCTGGAAGAACGGTTGGCGCGGCTGGAATAGCCTGATGTTCTGATGTTGACTGTCCCGGCCCCATCGCGAGCAGGCTCGCTCCCACAGGGATCACCGATAGCCTGTGGGAGCGAGCCTGCTCGCGATGGGGCCGGGACAGCCACCGCATCACCCCCCGAGCAAACGCCACGGCCTTTTCAAACTGCTCAACCGTCGGGCGCACCCCGGTGTACAGCACAAACTGCTCGAGCGCCTGGATCGCAATGACTTCCAGGCCAGTGATCACCCGCTTGCCTTCGGCGCGCGCCCGCACGATCAACGGTGTTTCGCTAGGAACAGCCACCACATCGAAGACCGTCTGTGCGGCTGCAATCGTCTCGGCGTCGAAGGCCAGTTGATCGGCCTCGGGTCCCCCAGCCATGCCGATCGGGGTGACATTGATCAGCATTTGCGGGTTGCGCGCCCCCAGTTCGGCTTGCCACTCGTAACCCAGCGATTGCGCCAGCGCGCGCCCGGCGCTTTCGTTTCGGGCGACGATCAAGCCGTTCTTGTAGCCGCCATCGCGCAGCGCACTGGCTACGGCCTTGGCCATACCGCCGCTGCCACGCAGGGCAAAGGTTGAGTCCTTGGGCACCCGATGGGTGTCCAGCAGTTGCGCGACAGCGATGTAATCGGTGTTGTAGGCCTTGAGGTGGCCGTTGGTATTGACGATGGTATTGATCGATTGGATGGCTGCGGCGGAGGCGTCCAACTCGTCAACCAGTGCAATGCACGCTTCCTTGAACGGCATCGACACCCCGCACCCGCGAATGCCCAGTGCGCGGATGCCAGCCACCGCGCCGGTCAGGTCCTGGCTGCTGAACGCCTTGTAATAGAAATTCAAGCCCAACTGCTCGTACAGATGGTTGTGGAATCGCAGGCCGAAGTTGCCAGGGCGCCCAGACAGGGACATGCACAGTAGGGTGTCTTTGTTGGGGTTCATCTGCATGAGACATCTCCTTCATGGGTACGCGCCTGCGCCGGGCAGTGCGATGTAAAAAAACCGGTACAGACCTTACACAAAATTTACCCAACGGCTGTGCAGAATTTAGAAGAAGCGCTGTCTTATAGGTATCCCCGCGACAATCCCTGGGTCTATCGCAGACACCGGCGCCGGGCTGAAGAATCGAGGAACTATCATGATCCGTAAAATCCCCGCAGTGGCCCTGCTGATCGGCGCTCTGGCTGTCGCAGGACAGGCTCAAGCGCATGGCGGTGGCGGCTGGCAAGGTCCGGCGGTATTTGGCGCGATCGTCGGGTCGGCCATCGTCGGCTCGGCCATTATCAACAGCAACCGCCCAGTCTATGTCGCTCCGCAACCTGTCTATGCAGAGCCGGCGCCGGTGTATTACGCACCACCGCCGCCACCGGTTTATTACCAGCCAGCGCCGGTGTACGTACAACAACCCATTTATTACCGCCCGGCTCCGGTCTACTACGGGCCGCCGCGTGGTTATTACGGCCCGCCCCGTGGCTATTATGGCCCGCCACATGGATACGGCCGCTGGTAACAACCTCAATTAAAGCCCTGCCTCAAGCAGGGCTTTTTTAGGCCTGTGGATCCGTATTGGATGGACTCGCCGCTTCGACTTTTCGCAACCATTCATCGCCAAGGTCTGAATACCTTTCGTCGAGGTCGCTGTCGGGACAGTGCCGGTTGGGCAAGGCGTTCATATTTTTGGCATGACAGGTCCGCAAGCTGGTTCTGTCCGCCCACAATTGCTTGATAACAACAAGGACGAGCCCATGCCCACGCAAAACCCCCATCGCGATACCAGCTTGTGCACTTGCGACAAGGTGTACAGCGCCCTGACCGAACTCAAGCAGCTCGAGGGTCATCGCAACGCCAAGTTCCTTTCGCTGATGGCTGAAAACCTGGTGCGCAAGGGCCTGCTCAACGAGCAGGAAGTGATGCACCTGCTGGATCTTGTGGTCGATTGACCGACAGACGGTCGCTTGGCCTCACTTGCATCAATGACCACTATTGAAAGCGTTGATTTCTCGTCCAGGCACCAGGCTCGTAAGGTAGCTCCATAGATTGATGGAGGTACTTATGTCCCAGGTTAAAATCATGTCCGTTATCGGCAGCGCCGTTCCCGCCTCGCTCAGGGAGGTCGGCTTGCTCGCCTGCTGGTATTTGATGCAGGACGGCGAACCGATCAGCGGTCCGCTCACCTCGCTCAATGCCGCCCAGGCCTTGTCTCGACGCCTCGACACCGAGCGATTCAGCGCTTAAGGCAACTGCACCCGCGGTTGCGTTTCGATGAAAATCGCCCAGCTCGACATGAACAGTGCCGCGATGAGGGGCCCGATCACAAAGCCGTTGAGGCCGAAAATGGCCAGGCCACCCAACGTCGAGATGAGAATCAGGTAATCCGGCATCTTGGTGTCCTTGCCCACGAGTATCGGGCGCAACACATTGTCCACCAGGCCGATCACGAACACACCGAACAGCCCGAGCACCACGCCCTGCCAAATCGCCCCGCTGAACAGGAAAAACGCCGCCACCGGCGCCCAGACAATCCCCGCTCCGACGGCCGGTAGCAACGACAGAAACGCCATGAGCACCGCCCAGAGCAACGCGCTGGGAATATCGAGAAACCAGAAAATCAGCCCGCCCAGCGCACCTTGCGTCATGGCCACCACCAGGTTGCCCTTGACTGTGGCCCGCACCACCCGATTGAACTTGAGCTGCAAACGGCGCTTCTGGTGTTCTTCCAGCGGTATGGCGGTGCGCATTTTGCGCGCCAGTTCGGCACCGTCGCGCAGAAAAAAGAACAGCAGGTAGAGCATGATGAAGAAGCTCACCAGGAAATCGAATGTGCCCTGGCCGAAGCTGAACGCCTGACTGGTGATGAATTCATTGCCGCTCACGGCACTCTTGATGATTTTCTCGCGCAGTCCCTCCAGCTCACCGACCCCGGCCCGATCGAGCAAATGCTGGAAGTACGCCGGCAGGCTGTGCTTGAAATGCGTGACATAACCGGCGATGTCCAGCTCGCCGCTTTCGATGCGCTTGTACACCGTAGCGCCTTCCTGGACCAACAACATGCCGAGAATGATCATCGGCAAAATGGCGATCACCAGGCAGATGCCCAAGGTCAGCGCTGACGTAAAGTTGCGCTGCCATCCCAGCTTCAACTGCAGCCGCCGCTGCATGGGCGCAAACAGGATGCCAAGGATCACCGCCCAGAACACCGCGCCGTAGAACGGCAGCAGAATCCAGATAAAAGCCGCCGTAACCAGCCCAAGCAGGACCACCAGCGACTTGTTGTGTACCGTCTGTTCGTTCATGTCCGATCCATGTCAGTCCAAGGCGACGCAGGTCGCGTCCTGTTGCTTAGTCCGCCACGGTTCGCGCGAGTGCCATCGGTTTGTTCACCAAGCATAGATCCAGATCAATGAAACCCGCAGGCAAGGCCGTTACCCTGCCCGGCTTTTGCGATCGACACGCCCATGACCCTCGCCAAGCCCGAACTGCTCGCCCCCGCCGGCACCCTGAAAAACATGCGCTATGCCTTCGCCTATGGCGCCGACGCCGTATACGCCGGCCAGCCGCGCTACAGCCTGCGAGTGCGCAATAACGAATTCGACCACGCCAACCTTGCACTCGGCATCCGCGAGGCACAGGGCCAGGGCAAGCGCTTCTACGTCGTAGTCAACATCGCGCCGCACAACGCCAAGCTCAAGACATTCCTCAAGGATCTGGAGCCGGTGATTGCCATGGCGCCGGATGCGCTGATCATGTCCGACCCCGGCCTGATCATGCTGGTACGCCGGCATTTCCCACAGATGCCGATTCACCTCTCGGTGCAGGCCAACACGGTCAACTGGGCAAGCGTCGAGTTCTGGCAGTCGCAAGGGGTGAGCCGGATCATTCTGTCGCGGGAGCTGTCGCTGGAGGAAATCGAGGAAATTCGCCAACAAGTGCCAGCCATGGAACTGGAAGTGTTTGTCCACGGCGCCTTGTGCATGGCCTACTCCGGACGCTGCCTGCTGTCGGGTTACATGAACAAGCGCGATGCCAACCAAGGCACCTGCACCAACGCCTGCCGCTGGAAATACTCGGTGCAGGAGGCGGCAGAAAACGTCGTCGGCGATATCGTCCAGACCTTCGAGCCCGAACCCACGCTGGGCATCGGCGCGCCGACCGACCAGGTGTTCCTGTTGCAGGAAGCCAATCGCCCCGACGAATTGATGCCCGCCTTCGAGGACGAACACGGTACCTACATTATGAACGCCAAGGATCTGCGCGCCGTGCAGCACGTCGAACGCCTGACTCGCATGGGCGTGCACTCGCTGAAAATCGAAGGCCGCACCAAGTCCCATTTCTATTGCGCGCGCACCACCCAGGTTTACCGGCAGGCCATCGATGATGCCGTGGCCGGGCGTGAATTCGATCGCAACCTGATGACCGACCTGGAATCCCTCGCTCAGCGCGGTTACACCGAAGGCTTCCTGCGCCGCCACGTCCATGACGAGTACCAGAATTATCAGAACGGCAGTTCGGTGTCGGAGCGCCAGCAGTTCGTCGGCGAACTGACCGGTTCAAGGCGTGAGGGGTTGGCGGAGGTGAAAGTGAAAAACCGCTTCGCCCTCGGTGATCACATGGAATTGATGACCCCCAACGGCAACGTCCATTTCGACTTGCACCAGTTGCACAACCTCAAGGGCGAATCCATCGACGTCGCGCCGGGTGATGGCCACACGGTGTACCTGCCGATCCCGGAAACGGTGGATTTGGCGTTTGGATTGTTGATGCGAGATGTGGCGAAGCCCTGACCCCACCTCATCACGCAAACTCTTCACGCAACATTGCCACGAACGCCTCTCGCGCCGGGTGGACCCCGGCGTTTTCGTGCCAGTAAAACAGGTTGTCGATGGCCGTCAGGTCGGGAAATTCGTACCCCGCGCAACCGGCGCCCTTGGCGTACTGATCGAACACGCCCTTGGGCACCAACGCAACGCCTGCCCCCGCGCTCACGCAACCGACAATCGCGCCGTAACTGGCCAGGCTGACAATCGGCAGTGCATGGCCCTGGCGCAATAGCCAGTGTTCCAACGCCGCGCGATAAGGGCAGCCCTGGGGCCACATGAACACGGTTTTGTCCCGCAGGTCGTTGATGTCACGCACCGGCCCCATTGATGTCGAGGCGATCAACAGCAAGTCCTCGCGGTACATCGGCGTGCGCTTGAGGTGCGAGCGCTCGACATCCACCGCGACTATCGCTCCGTCGAGCCGATGTCCAACCGTGTCATCGAGCAGTTGCCCCCAACTGCCAGTCGTCAGCTCCAACGCCACCGCCGGATAACGCTTGTGGAACTTGGCCAGCAGACGCGGCAAGCGACCCGTCGCGGACGACTCTATTGCCCCGATGCGCAACGGGCCGGACGGCTCGGCGGCGGGGTCCAATGCCCGCTTGGCTTCGGCGGTGAGCGCAAGGATCTTCGAGGCGTAAGCCAGAAACGTCTGCCCTGACGCACTGATGCGCAGCCCCCTGCCCTCGCGCAAAAACAACGCGACGCCCAACTCTGCCTCCAGTGCCTTGATCCGCGCCGTAACGTTCGACGGAACACAATGCAGCAACTCAGCCGCGCGGGCGATGCTGCCCACGTCGGCAACGGTCTTGAACATACGAATCTGGGCCAGCTCCATACATCACCTGAAGTGAACGTTTTGAGCAGTATAAGTCACTTGTGGCGAATGGTTCGCCTTACGATACTCCAGGCATCTGCCTACTGGTGCCCGACCATGCCCGCGCTTGCTGCTGCCTCCCCCCTCAAAGTCATCCTGGCCATGGCCTTTGTCGTGGCGTGCTGGGGGTATTCTCCCAGCGGTATTCACATCGGCCTGCAAGCTTACGACCCCGGTCACCTGGCACTGCTGCGGTTTGTGCTGGCCTCTGCGCTCATGACCCTGATCGCCTTGATCAAGGGCGTCAGCCTGCCACGCCTGCGCGATGCGCCGCTGCTGTTCGGCCTCGGCTTTTTTGCCGTGAGCCTGCATCACGTGGCGATCAACTTCGGCCAGCAAGGCGTGAGCGCCGGGGCATCAAGCGTCCTGGCGCAAACGACACCCTTGTTCAGCACGTTGCTGGCACGGTTTGTCTTCAAAGATCGGGTGAGCGCCTGGCGCTGGGGCTGTGTATTGCTCGGGCTGATCGGCGTGATGATCGTGGTCGCAGGTGACCGTGGTTTGGGCAGCCTCGACGCCCATAGTCTGTTGATCCTGCTCGCCGCGCTGTCCTGGAGTCTTTACTTTGCCTTGCAGAAACATCATTGCGCGCGTTACAGCGGGCTGACACTCGTGTGTTACACGGTGTGGTCCGGAACCGTGTTGCTGCTGGTGTACCTGCCAGGGCTGGCGGCGCAAGTGGCCACCGCACCCGCCCGTGTGCAACTGGCTGTACTGGCGCTGGGCGTGTTTCCCAGTGCGCTCGCCTATCTTGCCTGGGCATTCGTGCTCGCGCACGTTGACCTGAGTCGGGCGACGATGACCCTGTACCTGGTGCCACCGACAGCGATGGTGATGGCGTCTTTCGCCTTGGGCGAGCGCCCCAGCCTGATGATCGTCGTCGGCGCCCTGGTCGTGCTGATCAGCGTGCTGGCGCTGAACCTGGAGCGCAAGACTCTGATCATCGACTCATCGACTACCTGTGATAAATGACACTTTTTTGATCCATATCAAAGCAATCGGACATTGACCCCCCAGGCAAACTATTGGCGCCAGATTCAAGGCGATAGCACTTAGCCATTGCCGTAACATCGAGCACAGGTGTGCGCGGATAAAAATAGCGGTACGACAACTTAGCGCCTCAATGAATTTAATTGGAATGAGGGTTAAGGGCCATGCTGAAAAATGCCCCGCTACGTTTGAAACTGCTATTGATCCTGGCACTGCCCCTTCTCGGGTTTCTATTGCTGTCGGGCCTGTTTGTGTCGAGCAACTACGCAACGCTGCACGACATGAATGAGACGGTGACCGCCAGCGCCACCGCGCAGAAATTGAGTCGATTGATTACCACACTCCAACGCGAACGCGGCGCCAGTGGTGTATTCCTCGGCAGCGGCGGCAAGTCCATGGCGCAGCAGCTGACGCAAATGCGCAACGGTTCCAATGTTTCGATCGAGGCCGTGCGGGGGCTGTCTGCCCAGGGCGATGCACAACTGGTGGATGCCATTCGTGCACTGGATGAGCTGCCAGCCCTTCGTGCGCAGGTGGATAAGTTGAGTATCAGCGGGACCGAGTCGGGTGAGCGTTATACCCGGCTGATCAAGACGCTCATCGGCTTTACCCACTCCCTGGAAGCGAACGTCAATAACGCCGGGGTGATTCACGCGCTCAGCGCGCTCAACCAGTTCATCGAAATGAAAGAACGGGCCGGACGCGATCGGGTACTGCTCGGCCTGGTGTTCAATCAGGGCTACTTCGACGAAACCCTGCTGTCGCGCTTCAGCAGCAACCTGGGCGAGTTCTCTGCCTACTCCGATGCGTTCCGCCGCAAGGCCCCGCCCGCTTCGCTGAAACAGTTCGAGGAACAAATGCGAAGCCCAGTCGCCCTCGCAGTCGACAGATTGCAACGACTGGCGTTTGAAATTCCATTGGGCCAACCGCTGAACATCAAACCCGAAATGTGGTTCCAAACCTCCACCCAGCGCATCGACCTGATGGGCCAGGTAGAAGAAGCCCTGAGCCAGAGCGTGAGCAACCTGGCCATGCATGAACGCGACATCGCCAGCCGTGCGCTATGGCTGACGATTGGCGCGATGGTCGTATCGTTACTGGTAGTCGCACTGCTTTCATACATCATCATCCGCACCATCAATCTGGCGGTGAGCGACGTCAACCGGGTACTCGACGGCCTCGCCCAACGCGACCTTACCGCCCGAGCCACCTACAAGAGCAAGGACGAGTTCGGCCAGATCTCCCTCAACCTCAATCGCATGGCCGAAGAAATCAGGGGGATTATCGAGGAAATCGGCAACGCCACGGCGCAAGTGGCCACGGCGGCGGAGGAGTCGTCTGCGGTGACGATCCAGACCAGCCAGAGCGTTGACCAGCAGCGCCAGGGCACCGAACAGGTCGCTACCGCGATCAATGAAATGAGCGCCACGGTGCGTGAAGTCGCGCAAAGCACCAACGACGCTGCGCAGATGTCGCGGCAGATCAACCTCAGCACCGAGCAAGGTCGCGCCGAGATCGAAAGCACCATCAGCCTGATCCGCCAATTGTCAGGCCAAGCCGAGGACACCGCGCAGATCATCGGCAATCTCAAGGATGAAAGCCACGCGATTTCCTCGGTGCTCGACGTTATTCGCGGCATCGCCGAACAGACCAATCTGCTGGCACTGAACGCAGCAATCGAAGCGGCCCGGGCTGGAGAGTTCGGTCGCGGTTTTGCCGTGGTCGCCTCCGAAGTGCGCACCCTGGCGCAGAAAACCCAGGAATCCACAGGCAACATCCAGCAGATGATCAGCAACCTGCAAGCCGGGTCGGATCACGCGGTCATTTCCATGCAGGAAACGCTCGACAAGGCGCAGGACGGCGCAAGCAAAGTTGAACGCGCAGGTGAATTGCTGGTGGAGATCGCCGACGGCGTCGCCCGTATCAACGACCGCAACATTCAGATCGCCTCGGCAGCCGAAGAGCAGAGCGCGGTGTCGGAGGACATCAACCGCAACGTGAACGAGATCAATGACCTGGTGATTCAGGTCAGTGCCGGCGCCGAGCAGACGGCGATCACCAGCCAGGAGCTGGCCCGCCTGGCCGAATACCAGCAACAACTGGTCAACCGGTTCAAGATGGCCTAGCCGTCAGTGCACGTCAGTCGCGAGCGGCGAGGAACCGGTCGCGACTATTGGTCAGGTGCAGCCACATCGCGGCCCGCGCCGCATCGGCGTCCTGGCGCTTGATGGCATTGAGAATGGCCTCATGCTCCAGGTTGGCAAGCTGTCCCAACTTGCTCAGATCCGTGGCGCCGCGTTCGACGGCGTTGACCCGGGTGCGGGGAATCATGGCGCTGCCCAGGTGCTGCATGATTTCACTGAAACAGGCGTTGCCGGTGGCCTCTGCAATCAACAAATGAAAGCGCCGGTCGGCCTCGACGCAACTGTCGTTGTTGGCCAGCAAACGTTGATAATCGTCCAGGGCCTGGCGCATTTGGACCAGTTGCGAATCGGTTCGCCGCGTGGCTGCCAGCGCTGCGGCCTGGGTTTCCAGGCCCAGACGCAATTCCAGGATGCTGCGCACTCCCAGTGCGGTGTCGACATTCAGCCGCAACCCCTGCTCCGGCGCACGTTCGATGACGAAGGTGCCGATGCCGTGCCGCGTCTCCACCAACCCCGACGCCTGCAACTTCGAGATGGCCTCGCGCACCACCGTGCGACTGACGCCGTGCTCGGCAACGATGCTGTTTTCCGATGGCAGCTTGTCCCCCGGCAGCATCTGGCCGAGCAGGATGCTCTGGGTCAACTTGCTCACCAGGTCATGAGCCAGGTTGTGAGTGCGCTTGCGGGCAGGCGCGTCGAGTTCTTCTTGCATGGGCTCATCCGAAAGCGCAATTGACGCCATCGTAGCACTGCGGATGAGCGGAAGCCGGAATAAACACGCGCCAACTTGTATGACAACACTCAACAAACTCGCCGTAAGCCGCCAAAAAACACTGAAAACAAAACCACAAAAAGACAGGGCATCCCGATAAAACCCAAGATTACTGGGATGCAACCCCTTGCAGAACAAAAAAACGCAGTTGTATGATGTCTCTCAACAAGCAGCACCTAGCAATACCCCGCATAAAAATAATCAGTGGGAGACAATCAAGTGAACACACCCCTTACCGGGATGCACGACGGCGTCAATCCGGTCCTGCAATCCGCCATCGCGAAAGTGAAACGCCACGTTCTGCCCCTGTTCGTCATCATGTTCATCGTCAACTACATCGATCGCGTGAACATCGGTTTCGTCCGCACTCACATGGAACACGACCTGGGTATCGGCGCTGCCGCCTACGGATTCGGTGCCGGTCTGTTCTTCATCGGTTATGCATTGTTCGAAGTCCCCTCCAACCTGCTTTTGCAAAAAGTCGGTGCCCGAGTCTGGCTGACTCGCATCATGCTGACCTGGGGCCTGGTCGCCGCCAGCATGGCCTTCATCCAGAACGAAACCCACTTCTACATCCTGCGTTTTCTGCTGGGCGTGGCGGAAGCCGGTTTCTTTCCGGGGGTGATCTACTACTTCACTCGCTGGCTGCCCGGCGCCGAGCGTGGCAAGGCCATCGCGATTTTCCTGAGTGGGTCGGCCGTGGCATCGCTGATCTCCGGCCCACTGTCTGGGCTGCTCTTGCAAATCAACGGGCTTGGGATGCACGGTTGGCAATGGATGTATTTCATTGAAGGCATGTTCTCGGTAGGCCTGTGCGTGTTCGTGTGGTTCTGGCTGGATTCAAAGCCCCATGACGCCAAATGGCTGAACCGCCAAGAACAGGACGCGCTGGTTCAGGCCATCGACGCCGAACAACTGGCCCGCGAAGCCGCCTCACCGGTCAAACCCTCCCTGGGGACGCTGCTCAAGGATCGCCAGATCATTCTGTTCTGCCTGATCTATTTCTTCATCCAGTTGACCATCTACGCCGCGACGTTCTGGCTGCCGAGCATCATCAAGAAAATGGGCGACCTCAGCGACATTCAGGTCGGCCTGTTCAACTCGATCCCGTGGTTGCTGTCGATCGTCGGCATGTACGCCTTTGCCTCCCTGTCGACGAAATGGAAACACCAGCAAGCCTGGGTGGCTGCGGCACTGCTGATCGCCGCAGCCGGGATGTTCATGTCCACAACCGGCGGGCCGATCTTCGCGTTCGTGGCCATCTGTTTCGCGGCGCTGGGTTTCAAGTCCGCGTCTTCGCTGTTCTGGCCGATTCCCCAGGCCTACCTGGATGCGCGAATCGCCGCCGGGGTGATTGCGCTAATCAACTCGGTGGGCAACCTCGGCGGCTTCGTCGCGCCGACCACTTTTGGCCTGTTGGAACAACACACCGGCTCGATCCAGGGCGGGTTGTACGGATTGGCCGCCACTTCGATTATCGCCGCAATCATCGTTTTCGCGGCCCGCAATACACCCAAAACCGCACCACCGGTGGCTGCTGACAAACCTGCGCCACAGCACGCCTGACATGGCCTCTGATAAGGACAACAACATGACCGCACATGACACCGCCAAAGCCCCGATCATCACCAGCATGCAGGTGGTCCCAGTAGCCGGCCACGACGGCATGCTGCTCAACCTGAGCGGCGCCCATGGCCCCTTCTTTACTCGCAACGTGGTGATCCTCAAGGACAACGCCGGCCACACCGGCGTCGGCGAAGTACCGGGCGGCGAGCGAATTCGCCAGACCCTGGAAGATGCCCGCTCGCTGGTGGTGGGCAGTCCGATCGGCAGTTATCAGAAGATTCTTAATCAGGTGCGCCAGACCTTCGCCGACCGAGATGCCGGCGGTCGCGGCCTGCAGACATTCGACCTGCGCATCACCATCCACGCCGTCACCGGCCTGGAAGCCGCGCTCCTGGATTTGCTCGGCCAGTACCTGGACGTTCCGGTGGCCGCCCTGCTCGGCGAAGGCCAGCAGCGTGACGAAGTGAAGATGCTCGGTTACCTGTTTTATGTCGGCGACCGGGAACAGACCAATCTGGACTATCGCAGCGAAGCGGACGCTGACAACGATTGGTTTCGCCTGCGTCACGAAAAGGCCATGACCGCCGAGGCAGTGGTGCGCCTGGCACAAGCCGCTCACGCGCGGTATGGCTTCCAGGACTTCAAGCTCAAAGGTGGCGTACTGAGCGGCGATGCCGAGATCGAAGCCGTGACTGCGCTGGCCGAAACCTTCCCGCAGGCGCGCATCACCCTCGACCCGAACGGTGCATGGTCACTCAAGGAAGCGATTCGCTTGTGCCGCGATCAGCATCAAGTGCTGGCCTACGCCGAGGATCCTTGTGGCGCGGAAAACGGCTACTCGGGACGCGAAGTCATGGCTGAGTTCCGCCGTGCCACCGGCCTTAAAACCGCCACCAACATGATCGCCACCGACTGGCGGGAAATGGGGCACGCCATCCAGTTGCAATCGGTGGACATCCCGTTGGCCGATCCGCACTTCTGGACCATGCAGGGCTCGGTTCGGGTCGCGCAGATGTGCCATGAGTGGGGCCTGACCTGGGGCTCGCATTCCAACAACCACTTTGACATTTCCCTGGCCATGTTCACCCACGTCGCCGCCGCGGCACCGGGCGACATCACCGCCATCGACACGCACTGGATCTGGCAGGACGGTCAGCGCCTGACCCGCGAACCGCTGCAAATCGTCGGTGGTTGCGTACAGGTGCCGAACAAACCTGGGCTGGGCGTCGAGCTGGACATGGATCAGTTGGCCAAGGCCCACGAGCTGTACAAGGGCATGGGGCTCGGCGCGCGAGATGACAGCGTGGCGATGCAGTTCCTGATACCGGGGTGGAAGTTTGATAACAAGCGGCCGTGTCTGGTGCGTTGAGACACACCTCAGCGAGCCTGTCGACGCCTCGACAAGCTCGCTCCTACGGGAATTGGGTCAAGACAGGGCAGCCTGCAATAACCACCCTTTGAACGCCGCCATCGCCGAGGTTTCGGGCCGAGACTGCAAACGTGTCAGCCAGTAGCTGCCGGTGGTGATGCCAATGGCGAACGGTTGCTCGATGGCCCCGACCGTCAATTGCCGGGCGAACATCAGCGGGGGTGCCAACGCCACCCCCGCGCCTTGCAGTGCCGCTTCCATCATCGCCAGTGACGAGTCGAAGACGATACTGCGCGGCGGCGCGACATGAGGTGCAAGACCGGTGGCCTGAAACCACTGCGGCCACTCGTCCGTGCGGTAGGAACGCAATAACGTTTGCTGCAACAGATCGTCCGGAGTCTGCAATTGCCGGGCTATCTGCGGCACGCACAACACCGACAACGGCGCCTCGATCAGGCGCACCGCCTCAATGCCGTGCCAGGCCCCGGCACCGAAGCGAATCGCATAGTCCAAACCTTCGGCGGCAACATCCACACGATTGTTATGGGTCGACAGACGGAGATCTATGAAGGGATATTTCGCCTGGAAGTCCGCCAACCTCGGCATCAGCCACCCCACCGCGAACGTCCCCACTGCCCCCACCGTCAACACTTCACGAAAATGCCCGCCCTCGAAACGTTCCAGTGTGGCGGCGATGCGGTCGAAAGACTCACGCAGCACCGGCAACAGGGTTTCCCCTTCACTGGTCAGCATCAGCCCCCGGGGCAAGCGTTTAAACAGTGTCACCTTGAGCTGGGCTTCCAGGCTCTTGACGTGATGACTGACCGCCGCCTGCGTCACACACAGTTCCACCGCCGCTCGGGTGAAGCTCAGATGCCGGGCCGATGCCTCGAAGGCTCGAAGCGCATTGAGTGGCAATTGCGGGCGAATCATGCTGACTCCCAAATTTTTCTAATGACCAGGCCCAAATAACATCGTTTGTCCCAGGGCGGAAAAGTGAATAGATTTTCGCCACACTCATCGGCGGCCCCCTGGGAATCGCTCGCTCCGAACGGGCACACATGACAAAAACCTCATGAACAGCAGCGTACACATGCACAACTTAAAGCTCAGCAAGGCCTTATCCTACAGCGCTTTCGGACTTCTCCTCAGCACAGGGTACGGCATGGCCGCGAATGCAACGGACTCGCAGATTGAAGCGACAGTCAACAGCATCGTCAGACCACTCATGCAGCAGCAAGGCATCCCTGGCTTGGCAGTCGCCGTCACCGTGAACGGCAAGCCACATTACTTTAATTACGGCGTTGCCTCGAAGGAAACAGGCGAAAAGGTCAGCGAAAACACACTGTTCGAGATTGGTTCGGTCAGCAAGACCTTCACTGCGACCCTCGCCGCATACGCCCAGGCCAGTGGCAAACTGTCCTTGACCGACAAGGCCAGCCAGGTCTGGCCCGCCCTGCGAGGCAGTGCGTTCGATAACATCAGCGTGCTGCAACTGGGCACCTATTCCGGCGGTGGGTTGCCGTTGCAGTTTCCCGCCGAGGCGGACACGCCGGACGGAATGCTCGGCTATTTCAAACACTGGAAACCGGTGTACGCCCCGGGCAGCCATCGCCAGTACTCCAACCCGAGTCTTGGACTGTTCGGTTACCTGGCCGCGCAACGTCTTGGCTTGCCGTTCGATGAGGCGGTGGAAAAGACCCTGCTGCCCAAACTCGGTTTGAAACACACCTTCCTCAGGGTCCCGCAGGATCAACTGGGGCTTTACGCCCAGGGCTACAACAAGGATGACAAGCCGGTACGGGTCGGCCCGGGAGCGCTGGACTCGGAAGCTTATGGGGTGAAGACCAGCGCGGCGGACCTGATCCGCTACGTGCAGGCGAACATGCAACCGGCGCTACTGGAAAAGCCCTTGCAACAGGCCATCGCCCTCACCCACACCGGCTACTACCAGGTAGGCGACACGACTCAGGGTCTGGGCTGGGAGTTCTATCCCTATCCGGTCAAGCTCGACACCTTGCTGGCGGGCAATTCAGCGCAGATGGCCTATGAGGCCAACCCGGTGCGATGGCTCAATCCTCCCCAACCTCCTCGTCAGGATGCACTGTTCAACAAGACCGGCTCAACCAGCGGATTTGGCGCCTATGTCGCGTATGTTCCCGCGAAGCAGATTGGGATCGTGATGTTGGCCAACCGCAATTATCCGAATGCCGAGCGAATCAAGATCGCCCATGCGGTATTGGAGGCATTGGGTCATTGATTTCAGGAATAGACGGGCTGAGCCCAGATACCCCCTGCCCCTCAACCTGCAGGAGGTTCACGAATCGACGAATGGGTCCGGACTCACGCCCGCTCAATCATCCGGCTGCTCGGGCGGCTTGACCGGTTTCGCCGGCTTGGCGGGTTTTGCATTCTTCGCACCTTTGGCCGGGGCCGGTTCGGCAGCGGGAGGTGGGGGTGGCGCGGCGGCGGCGGCTTCCTTCTCGGCCATGGGCATGGCGTCGATGGTATCGAAGATTTTTTTCAGGTCCGTGGACTTCGCCTCTTCACCTGAACTCTCGAACTTCTTCTCGCCGTCCTTACCGATCAATATCACTTTGGGCAACGCCCCCGCCCCCAGTTTCAACGCACGAATCAGCGCCATGGTGTCCTGCTGGCCGATGTCCTTGCCATCAAGCTGGCCGGACATGTTCAGCACGCTGTACACCTTGATGTTGCGATCAGCGATCCCCTGCTTGTTGGCCGGGTCTTCCAGGGATTTTTTCAGGTTGACCCAGACAGGGTCCACCGTGCTTTGGGCGATGACGATCAGCGGTCGGGACAGGCCTTTCTGGACATCCAACGGCGAATCACCATCAGCAGCGAGCAAGGGACCGGCGAAGGCCAGCAAGGTTGTCAGGGTCAGTGACCTGATGAGCATGCGCATCTCCTTTTGATATCCACGCTCTAGTGATTGCGCATCGCGGCGTTCGTTCCGGGTGAGCACCGCAATTGTGTTTCGCCATGTCCCAAGCTTAGGTCAGGGCAGTCAATGCGCAACCAGTGCCGATGCTGAGAATCGGTGGTTGCCCTTCCCGGTCAGGCCCTTCCATAATCGACGTTCTTTGGCTCCTGTGAGGTGTTCGTCCGATGCGCAATTGATGCCGCCGTCCTGTTTGACGGTCCCGACTTCATGTTTTCCCACGCCGTGGGGAAGTGATCGCTGGCATCCATTGAGAAACACCCATGACCGATTCCCGCCTGACGCTGGATAGCGTTTCCTTGACCTTGCCCGATGGCCGGGTTGTTTTTTCCGATCTTTGCGTTGAATTTGATCAACACGCCACTGGCCTGGTAGGCCGCAATGGTGTGGGCAAGAGTTTGCTCGCGCGAATACTGGCCGGGCAGTTGGAGCCGAGCAGTGGCCGATGCGTGCGCGATGGCTCCGTGCACTACCTGACGCAACAGGTCGATGCAACCCGAAGTGTTGCCGATCTGATGGGTGTCGAGCCGGTGCTGGCGGCACTGCAACGTATCGAAGCCGGCAGTGTCGAGCCTGCGGATTTCGACATCGTCGCGGATCGCTGGGATATCCGCAGGCTTGTGCAGGCCGAGTTGCAGGCTCAGGGCCTGGGCCACCTTTCGCTTGAGCAACCTGCCGGGAAGCTCAGTGGTGGCCAGGCCATGCGCGTGGCGCTGGTGGGAGCCTGGGTCGCCAACCCTGACTGGCTGATACTCGATGAGCCGACCAATCACCTCGATCGCGCCAGTCGCCTGACTTTGATGAATCAACTGAGCCAGTGGCCCAAGGGCTTGCTGGTGATCAGCCATGACCGGCAGTTGTTGCGGCGTATGTCGCGCATCGTCGAACTGTCGTCTCTGGGCCTGCAAAGCTATGGCGGCAACTACGATTTTTATCAGCAGGCCAAGTCCCTGGAACGTGAAAACGCCGCGCGTCTATTGCAGCAGCGCAAGCACGAACGCAAGCGCGGCGAGCAGGTGATGGCCGAACAGCGCGAGCGTCAGGAACGCCGAAACGCCCAGGGCAACCGCAATGCACGCGAGGCCAATCAGGCGCCGATTCTGCTGGGGCGGCGCAAGGAGCAAAGTGAGAACAGTCTGGGTAAATCAAGGGCCCGGGAGGCCGCCACTCGCGAACAGATGAACCGACAGGTGCGCGAGGCAGTGCAACAGGTCGAGCAAGATGCGTTGATTCGTTTGTATTCGCCTCAGGATTCATCGCCCCATCGTCGTCAGGTCGCCAGGCTTGAGGCATTGCGACTGCCGTTCAGGCCTGAGAGCGCCTGCGCAATGGACCTGAGCATTGGCGGCGGGCAGCGCATTGGCGTGATGGGCGATAACGGCGTAGGCAAGTCAACATTGTTGAAGGTACTGGCGGGGCAATTGCAGCCGCAATCGGGGGAATGTTCGGTGCAGGTGCCGGTAGCCTGGCTCGATCAACAGACAAGTACCCTGGACCCGCAAAAGTCGGTGCTCGAACAGTTATTGCAAGTGAACCACCGCAGCAGCGAGGGCGAGTTGCGTACGCGCCTGGCCCACCTGGACCTGGATGCCGGGAAACTGCTGCAACCCAGCGGGTCGCTCAGTGGCGGCGAACGCCTCAAGGCCGCCCTGGCCTGCGTGCTCTACGCCGACGAACCTGCGCATTTGTTGCTGCTGGATGAACCGGGCAACCACCTGGACCTGGCGTCGCTACAGGCGCTGGAAACCATGCTGAGCCAATATCAGGGCGCCTTGATGATCGCCTCCCACGACGAAGACCTCCTCTCGCGCTTGCAACTCACCCACCTCCTGCACCTGCACAGCCACACCTGGGAAATACAAATCCTGTAGGCGCGAGCATGCTCCGATGGTAGACCAGGCACCGCGGGCATCCAGACAGCCCGCGTCATCGTTAACGACCATCGCGAGCGTGCTCGCTCCTACAGAAGATCAAGATAAAAAGCGGGCACGATTCCTGTAGGAGCGAGCATGCTCGCGATGGTGGCCCAGCCACCGCGGGCATCCAGACAGCCCGCGTCATCGTTAACGACCATCGCGAGCAAGCTCGCTCCTACAGAAGATCAAGATCAAAAGCCGAGCACGATCCCCTGTAGGAGCGAGCATGCTCGCGATGGTGGCCCAGGCACCGCGGGCCTTCAGGAAGCCCGCGTCATCGTTAACGACCATCGCGAGCGTGCTCGCTCCTACAGAAGATCTAGATCAAAAGCGAAACACGATTCCTGTAGGAGCGAGCATGCTCGCGATGTCAGCCCAGCCACCGCGGGCATCCAGACAGCCCGCGTTATCGTTAACGACCATCGCGAGCAAGCTCGCTCCTACAGAAGATCTAGATCAAAAGCGAAACACGACCCCTGTAGGAGCGAGCTTGCTCGCGATGTCAGCCCAGCCACTGCGGGCCTCCAGGCAGCCCGCGTCATCGTTGACGACCATCGCGAGCGTGCTCGCTCCTACAGAAGATCAAGATCAAAAGCCGAGCACGATCCCCTGTAGGAGCGAGCTTGCTCGCGATGGTAGACCAGGCACCGCGGGCATCCAGACAGCCCGCGTCATCGTTAACGACCATCGCGAGCGTGCTCGCTCCTACAGAAGATCAAGATCAAAAGCCGAGCACGATCCCCTGTAGGAGCGAGCATGCTCGCGATGGTGGCTCAGGCACCGCGGGCTTCCAGGCAGCCAGCGTCATCGTTAACGACCATCGCGAGCAAGCTCGCTCCTACAGAAGATCAAGACCAAAAGCGAAACACGACCCCTGTAGGAGCGAGCTTGCTCGCGATGTCAGCCCAGGCACCGCGGGCCTTCAGGAAGCCCGCGTCATCGTTAACGACCATCGCGACGGTTCGACGGTTCGACAAGCCCATCGACACCATCGTGTAATGTCCTGCGTGTATCCCCCGTGCTGTCATGGCTGTGCGGGCAATCGGGATCTGCACCCGACATTGTCACGCCCCAAGATGTCCCACGCTCCGCCAGGAGCCGTCGATTAGCGAGGCTGAAATGTTACTACCCCTGTCTACCTGGTCCGAGATCGAGCAATTTCTCGAGCGCTCGCGCACCATCGTCATTCCCATTGGCTCCAACGAGCAGCATGGCCCGATCGGTCTGCTGGGCACCGACTGGATGTGCCCGGAGATCATCGCCCACGAAGCACAGAAAACCGCGGATATCCTGATCGCTCCGACCTTCAACATCGGCATGGCCCAGCATCACCTTGGGTTCCCCGGTACCATCACCCTGCGCCCCTCGACCTTCATCGCCGCCATCGGCGACTGGGTGCGCTCGCTGGCGGCCCATGGTTTCGAGAAGATCTTTTTCCTCAACGGTCACGGCGGCAACATCGCCTCGATCGAGGCGGCGTTCTCCGAGCTTTATGCCGAAGCCAGCTTTGCCCGCCGTTCGGCAGGGTTCTCGTTGAAACTGTGCAACTGGTGGGACCTGGAAGGCGTCACCGCGTTGGCCAACCAGCAATTCCCGACCGGCCACGGCATTCATGCCACGCCTTCGGAAATTGCCGTGACCCAGTGGGCCTACCCGGACTCGATCAAGTCGGCGCCCTATTCGCCGCCGATCGCCAACTGGGGCCCGATCCGCGAAGCCCATGACTTTCGCGCCCGCCACCCCGACGGCCGCATGGGTTCTGACCCGGCCCAGGCATCGCCGGAAAAAGGCCACCAGTTGGTGATGCTGGCCGCGCAGGGCCTGATCCGCGAACTGGATCTGTTCAGCAGCGAGCAAGCGCCGCGCTAGAACGTCGTATCAGCCATGTGCCACAGCTAACAAGCGCTAACAGCACATAACTGGTGATCCTGGCCCTGCGGTATCACTCTTGAGTCTGACCACTGCTGGCATGCCGACCCCGATAATCGGGCGTCCGGCATGCCCAGTCGAACTGATGGCTCAAGAGGGATCCGATCATGGCCGAACGTTATTGCGGTAGCTGCCTCGACAGAGTCCACCGTCCCGCCAACGCCGAACTGTGCGCGTTGATGGACGATGTCCTGGAACACGACACACCCGCCTCATTGCAACTGATCGCCACGGTCACCCCGCTGCTGCTGGCGTTTTTCGAAGGCCAGGTCCAGGCCGAACGGGTCGAGCGCGACAGCGTCGACACCCTGGTGCAACAGGCGTTCATGACATTGTATCGGCGCCGCGCCGACTACGATGTGAACACTCCGTTTCGCGCGTGGTTGATCGACACGGCCCGCGACACCCTGCTCGAGCATTTGCGCAGCCAGCGTGGCGCGCAGATCGTTACTCCGGTGGCCAGCAACCTCCTGTTGAACGGCCATCAATCCCCGCGGGCCATTTGAAAGGCCATCGCGAATCTCGTTGGCGCCTATCAGGAAGTCTCCATGATCAATGTCGAAAAAGTCCTTTACACCGGCCATACCCACACCACCGGGGGGCGCGAAGGGACGGGACGCAGCCAGGACGGCCGACTGGACCTCACACTCTCCGCCCCCGGTGCGCCGGGCCAGGGCACCAACCCCGAGCAATTGTTCGCGGTCTGTTGGTCGGCGTGTTTCCTGGGATCTCTGCGTCACGCCTGCAACGCTCGCAAAATCGGCTTTCCGATGGACGCCGCAGTCGATGCCCAGATCGATCTGATGCATGGTGAACAGGGTTTTTTCCTGCAAGCCCGGCTCGCTGTTTCACTGCCAGAGATTGCCCCGGACATTGCCCGGCAACTGATCGAGGCGGCGCACCAGAACTGCCCCTACTCCAAGGCGACTCGCCGCAACATCGACGTCGACCTCCGCCTGGTCTGATCGATTGCGGTGCCGCTCTCCCGGCACCCTCGCAGCACTTGAACGTTGAATCAAAACCCCTATGATGCAGACTAGCGCGCAACTTTCGCCTGACGCGAACACACAGCCCACTTTTCAGAGAGCCTTCCCTGTGGAGTCTGCCCCGGACGATTTGCATGAATCCCTGAACCTGCAACTCGCCTTCGGTCCTTTCTGCGTCACGCCGGGCAAGCGCCTGCTCACCCGACGCGGCCACGCCGTGGAGATCGGCGGACGGGCCCTGGACCTGCTGATCACCTTGCTGGAACGTCCCGGTCGTGTACTGTCCAAACACGAGCTGATCAAGCTGGTCTGGCCCAACATCGTGGTGTCCGAAGGCAGCCTGCGTTTTCACATGACCGGCCTGCGAAAGATCCTCCGGGATGGCGAAGACGGCGCGCGGTACATCTCCACGCAAGTCGGCGTGGGTTACGCCTTCGTCGCCCCCATTGAACGCTTGCAGGTCAGCCAGCATCCATCGATTGCAGCCATGCCCTCGATCACAGGCGAACAACGACTTGGCAGCGTCGGTAACCTGCCGCCAAGGGCTCGACTCGTGGGGCGCGACGACGACGCGCAAATGCTCGTCGAGCGAGCGCTGGAACCCAGGCTCTTTACCATCGTCGGCCCGGGCGGGGTCGGCAAGACCAGCCTGGCAATCGAGGTCGGGCACCGCATTGGCGCCGGCCAACCCGAACGCGTGCGCTTCGTCGACCTGGCCCAGGTCGAGGACGCCACGCTGGTGACGTCCTCCCTGGCAGCGGCACTGGGCATTCCCGTACAGGCCGAAGACCCGCTGCAGGTACTGCTGGCGCATCTGCGGACACAGCGGCTGCTGCTGATCATCGACAACTGCGAGCACCTCATCGACGCCGTGTCGGCGATCGTCGAACAGATCCGCGAGGCAGCCCCTGATGTGGCGCTGCTGGCCACCAGCCGCGAACCACTGCGCGCCCTTGGCGAACACATTCACTGGCTCAGTCCATTAGGTTTTCCTGGGGAGACGCAGACCCTGAGCGTCGAAGAACTGCTGGCGTTTCCGGCCGTGAACCTGTTCGTCGAGCGCGCGTCGTCAGGCAATGCGGCCCTGCTGCTGCAAGCCGGCGATGCGCAATTGATCGCCGACATGTGCAGACGCCTGGAAGGCATGGCCTTGCCCATCGAACTGGCCGCCATGCGCGTGGCGAGCCACGGCGTGCAAGCCACCCACGCCCTGCTCGGCGAGCGTTTCTCCCTTGGTTGGTCCGGGCGGCGCACCGCATTGCCGCGCCACCAGACCCTGCGCGCGATGCTCGACTGGAGCTACGCCCTGCTCTGCCCCCAGGAACAGTTGGTGTTTGATCGCTTGGCGATTTTCGTCGGACCGTTCTCGCTGGAAGCCGCGTCGCACATTCTCGCGGACGGACAAATCGATTCGATCACTGCCGCAGCGGCGCTGGATGAACTGGCTGCCAAAGGCCTGGTCACCGTCGATCACGGCAGTTCCCTGGCCACCTATCGTCTGCTGGAAATGACCCGCGCCTTTGCCCGGGAAAAACTCGTGGTGCGCGGGGAAATCGAGGCCCATGCGCTGTCTTTCAGGCACGCCGCCTATTTCACTGCACTGCTCGATCATTTGGGGGCAACGCCCGGCGACATCTATGACAGTTGCTCACGCCTTGCCTGTCAGCTCGGCAACATCAGGAGCGCGCTGGAATGGAGCTTCGGCCCCCAAGGCGATCCCGGGCTCGCGCTACCCTTGGCGGCGGCCAGCGCGCCGTTGTTCCTGCATTTTTCATTGATGGTCGAGTGCCGCGCCTGGTGTTCACGCGCCACCGAGTTGCTGGAGCTGGGTTATTTCGGCACACCCACCGAAATGGAGTTGCAGGCGGCTCTGGGGTTGGTGCTGATGTTTACCCGTGGCAACAGCGACGCGGCGCACAAGGCATTGCTCAGGGCGCTGGACATCGCACAGGCGCTCGGCGATCACTGGTCGCAACTGCGCTTGCTGGGTCGCTTGCAGATTTTTTCCGAACGTATCGGCGACTTCCCTTCATCGCTGGCCTGGGCTGAACAAGCCGTGGCAGTCGGTCATGTGATCGGTAAACCCGAGGCCATTGCCGTGGCCGCCTCGTTGGCCGGCATCTCCCACCACTTGCTCGGCAATCAGCAGCTGGCGCGCAAGGAACTGGAAAAGTCCCTGCGCTACAGCTTGCCGTCCGAACGCAGCAGCACCGTTCATTACGGTTTCGACCACCGCAACCGCACCGGGCTGGCACTCGCGCGCACCCTCTGGTTGCTGGGCTTTCCCGATCAGGCCAGGCGCTGGGCCGAGCAGGTCGAGGCCGAGGCTGCGGCGCTGGACCATTCAGTGACCTATTGCATCGCCCTCGTCTGGACACTGTGTATCCACATCTGGACCGGCGATCTGGACAAGGCCTCGGCTGGCCTGGAGACCTTCAGCAAGATCGCCGAGGCCAATGCCCTGGCGCCCTACATCGCGGCGACGCTGGGCGTGCAAGGGGCGATTGCGATTCGTGCCGGACAGCCGGGCAACGCCGTGGCCCTGCTCGAGGAAAGCCTGGCCCGCCTGCAAGGCATGCGCTATGAACTGCTGACCACCTCGTTCGAAACGTCGCTGACCGAAGGCCTGGTGTTGAATGGTCAGTACGAAAAAGCCTTGTGTCAGGTCGAGTCCACGATCAGCCACTGCCGTCACAGCGGCGATGCCTACGCCCTGCCCGAGCTGTTGCGGATCAAGGCAAATATTCTCAAGATCCTAGCGCCTGCTACCCCCGGTGTCGTCCATGACCTGCTCGATGAATCGATCACGCTGAGCCGCCAGCAAGGCGCCCGCTCATGGGAACTGCGTACCTCGATGGACCTCGCGCGTCTTTGGCTGGAACAGGGCAAGCCGGCTGATGCCAGGGAACTGCTGACGGCCTGTCGTGAGCGGATGACGGAGGGCTACGATAGCCTCGACCTGCGTCAACTGGAACGTCTCTGGCAAAGCCTGCCGGGCTGAGCGGCAGGCCGGTTCAGTCGGACCGAGGTGAAAGCTGCCCGACTTTTTTCACCAGATCGGCCAGGGACCGGGCCTTCATCTTGCGCATGACCTTGCCACGATGGGCTTTGACCGTGATCTCGCTGATGCCCAGGTCCGAGGCAATGACCTTGTTCATTCGCCCGGCCACCACCATGTCCAGTACCTCGTGCTCGCGGGGCGTCAGGGTGGCATGGTTGTCGCGCAATACGCGCAGGTCCCCCTCGCGATCGAGCGCCGCACGACTGCTTTGCAGCGCATCGGCGATGGCCGAGAGCAACACTTCATCGTCGAATGGCTTGGTCAAAAACTCCACGGCCCCGGCTTTCATTGCCCGCACCGAGCGCGGCACATCGCCGTAGCCGGTGATGAAAATGATCGGCATGTCGGGTCGCTCGCCTGCAATTGCATTCTGCAAATCCAGCCCATTGAGGTCCGGCAGATTGATGTCGAGCACCAGGCAACTGGGCACCAATGGACGCGGATGGTCGAGGAATGCCCGCGCTGATTCAAACAGCTTCGGCCGCCACTGCGCCTGGCCGATCAGCAGCTCCAGCGACTCTCGCACGGAAATATCGTCATCGACCACAAACACGATCGGCGTGTTGTTCGCAGGCTTGGGGGCGAGCTCGTGATTGGCGTTCACCACACATTTCCTCAAAAGTTGATCGACGTTCAGCTGACCGGTAGCGCGGCGCTGAGCGCCTTGAGCAGCTCCGCCTCGCTGAACGGCTTGAGCAGGCAATCCACCGCACCCTGACTGATCAGAAACGGGCGCTGTCCGACATCGCCCAGCGCCGTGATAAAGATGATCGGAATCGCGTAGTGCTGCGATGTGAGCCGCTTTTGCAGCTCGGGGCCGGACATGCCCGGCATGGCGACATCCAGAATCAGGCAGCGCGTCTGCTCAAGGTAATCGGAGGCCAGAAAGGCCTGCGCTGAAGAAAAGGCCTGCACCGCAAAGCCGAATTCCCTGAGCAGATCCGGTAACGCTTCACGCACGGACTCATCGTCGTCAACCACCGATATGAGTAAAGGCTTGTCCATCAAAAACCCTCTCTGGTGTGATCGCGGCCGCTTCCCGCGTCCGGCCTGGGGGCGTCATCCCTACCGGTCGGCTGATCATGGTCAGACGAGTACGGAAGCGAAAAACGAAAGATTGCACCGGGCCCGATATCGTTCACGCAGGCCCACAACCGGCCGTCATGACTGTCGATAATCGAATGGCTGACCGACAAACCAATGCCCATGCCCGATTGTTTGGTGGTGAAGAACGCGTTGAACAGGCGCTCGGCGTCTTTCGGGTCGAAACCGGTGCCGTTGTCCCTGACCTCCAGATACACCTGCTGATCCTGTACCCCGGTGCTGACCTGCAGGTGCCGAGACCGGTCGGTAACGCTACTCATCGCCTCCTTGGCATTGAGGATCAGGTTGAGAATGACCTGTTGCAACTGCACGCGATCGCCTTTGACCAGCGGCAGGCCGTCGGCGAACACAGGATTGACGATGACCCGGCCCCGCTGCAGTTCGCCCAGTAACAGGGCGATCACCTCGCGCGCCGCTTCGTTGAGGTTAACGTCTTCCAGGGCGATGCTGTCTTTGGAAAACAACACCCGCAGACGCTTGATGACATCCGCGGCACGATTGCCGTCACGAATGGTGCGGCGAGCCGTTTCGAGTGCGCCCGCGACGTTTGGCGGACTGGCGCCGAGCATGCGCAGGCAAGTGCTGGCATTGGTGATGATCCCGGCCAGCGGCTGATTGACTTCGTGGGCAATGGACGCGGTCAACGCGCCCAGGCTGGCGACCCGCGCCAAATGGGCCAGCTCCGAGCGAACCTCGCCCAGGACGGTCTCGGAATGGCGGCGCTGTGTGACATCCTGCAAGGCGGCAATGTACTCCAGGCCACCGCCTTCATCCGGCATCGCATGGGCCACCAGGTGAACATGCTTGACCGTACCGTCGAGCAGTTGCAGGCGATGTTCGTGTTCGAAGTCGCCACCTTTCTTGCGCTGGCAACGAATCATCTCCTTGTAGCTGGAGAGATCCTCCGGATGGATACGTGTGTAGAGCAAGTCGAAGGTGGGTCTGATGCCGGGGTCCAGGTCGAGTATGCGGTAAGTCTCCTCGGACCAGATGATGTCGTTCGAACCGGCGTGCCAGGAAAACGTGCCGGTGGAACTCCAGACGCTGCGCCTTGGCCAGGAACGCCTCACTCTGGCGCAGCGCCGCTTCGCCGCGCGCGCGGTCAATGGCGATGCTGGCGAGGTGGGTAAACTGGGCGATCAGATTCTGCTGGGTGGCATCGGGCCTGCCCGCCTCTCTGAACAGCAGCGAGAGCACGCCGATCACCGTGCCATTGATGGAGGTGACTGGCGTCGACCAATTGGCCCGCAGGCCATGACTCAATACGCTGGCACACCAGCGGGGCCAACGCTGCTCACGAGCCAGGTCCGGGCAAATCACCTGCTGGTTGCGAATGGCGACCAGGGCGGCCGGACAACCGGCTGCATCCACCGGACGCCCATCAGCGGCGATGGTCAGGTCGGGCGGCAGGTTCGGCGCTGCGCCCGGCACTATGCGTGGGACGGCCTTGGGCACCCGATACGAGCCATTGGGATCGATCTGCACGATGCTGCACACACCGCCGTCGATGCTCGCTTCGACCAGCTCGCACAGGGCTTCGAGAATGAGCCTGAGCGGTGTACCGCCGGCGATCAGGCCGAGCAGATGTTTTTCGCCCTCCAGCAGCATCTCGGCGCGCTTGCGATCTTCGATGTCAGTATTTTCCCCGTACCAGCGCACCACTCGCCCCCGGTCGTCGCGCTCCGGTACGGCACGCACCAGGAACCAGCGGAAGACGCCGTCGACGCGCCGCAGCCGCGCCTCAAATTCGCCGGGTTGCTCCGATGCCAGTATTCGCCGATAGGACGCCAACGTGTCCTGATCGTCCGGGTGCACCGAGGCCGTCCAGCCATCGCCGCACGCCTCCTGCAGCGCGATTCCGGTGTAATCGCACCAGCGCTGGTTGAGGAAACTGACGTAGCCATCTGGCGCCGCACTCCAGACGAAACCAGGGACCGCGTTGATCAGGCTGCGAAACCGTGCTTCCGACGCACTGATCTCCACCAGCGCCTGGGCGATCAGTGCCTTGTCGCGCTTGTGTTCATCGATGTCCACGGTAATGACCCACCAGCGGGTGATGCGACCGCAGTCGTCGCGCATCGGTATGCCATTGGCCACGAACCAGTGGTAGGCACCGTCGGCACGGCGGATACGTTGCTCCGCGCGAAACGGCTCGCCGGTGGTGACCGAGTGCGTCCAGCTTTGCAGGATATGGGGCTTGTCCTCGGGGTGGATGATGTCGCTGGTGCTCCAGCCCTTGAGCGCTTCAAGGGTGGTGCCCATGTATTGGAGGTTGTGGCTGTTCACGTACTCCAGCTCGCCGTTGGGGCCCATCAGCGAAACCAGCGCAGGAATGTTGTCGATGAGGGTGCGCAGATCGGGCTCGATCGCGAGGGGTGGCGAGGCCACCTCACAGTGATCCTCGATGTCGGTGCCAATCCCGCACCACTTGTGAAGGCCGCCAGCGGCGTCCGGCAATGGGCTGACGCGCAGCAGGAAACGACGGTACGCACCATCGGCGCGGCGCAGGCGCGCGCTGATGTCGCGGGGCTCGCCAGTTCCCAGGATCGTCTGCCAGGCCTGCGACACGTGCGTGCGATCATCGGGATGGATGGACAACTGCCAACCGGCCTCCATGGCCTCACAGCGGTCACGGCCGGTGTAGCGGCACCAGTACTGATTGACGTAATCGACACGACCATCGGCGAGCGCGGTCCATGCCACACATGGCAGCACGTCGATGATGCTCTGGTTGTCCATACCGATCCTGTGTGTGCGGTCGCCGTTTGGCGAGGATGGCCCTGCTGGCGGGTCAAAGCCAATCATACCTTGGTGTCGCATGCCGGCATCAGTCTAGACGCGGGTGTGCACGTTCGCGGCCCCCCCACTGCGAGGCGCACTAACACCTAGGTGCAATTGAGCGCGCGTTGGGGGATTTGGTGAGATGAAGTTTCATCAAACATCCATAAAAAGGAAAACGCCATGCCTGCTCCGACCGCACCCGAGAACGTGCTCTACACCGCCAACGTCCACACCACCGGTGGCCGTGACGGTCATGCTCGCAGCAATGACGGGCGCCTCGAGATCAATCTTTCCAGCCCTGGCTCGTCGGGTGCCGGCACCAACCCGGAGCAACTGTTCGCCGCCGGCTGGTCCGCATGCTTCGAAGGTGCGCTGCGCCTGGCGGCACGGCGCATGAGCATCAATCTGCCACAGCCCGTGGCCATCGATGCGCAGGTCGACCTGTGCTCCGCCGAGGGCAGCTACTTCCTGCAAGCGCGCCTGAACGTCAGCGTGCCGGGTGTGGAGCGCGAATCGGCCCTGGCCTTGGTGAATGCCGCGCATGAGACCTGCCCGTACTCGAAGCTGTCGCGCAATAACATTGCCGTTCAGATCACCTTGGTCTGAGTGCTTCGAAGCCGTTCGAACCGGGCCGCCTGAACCAGGGGTCCGGTTCCGCCCCATAACCGTGAGGAGCTGATGATGAACAAGCTGACAACCGCCGCCGGCGCACCGGTAGTCGATAACAACAATGTGCAGACGGCGGGCCCCAGAGGCCCGATGTTGTTGCAGGACGTGTGGCTGCTGGAAAAGCTCGCGCACTTTGACCGAGAGGTCATTCCCGAGCGACGCATGCACGCCAAGGGATCGGGCGCCCACGGCACCTTTACGGTGACCCATGACATCACCCGCTACACCAAGGCCAAACTGTTTTCCCAGGTGGGCAAGACCACTGACATTTTCATACGGTTTTCCACCGTGGCTGGCGAGCGTGGCGCGGCCGATGCCGAGCGGGACATTCGCGGGTTTGCCATCAAGTTCTACACCGAACAGGGCAACTGGGACCTGGTGGGCAACAACACGCCAGTGTTCTTCCTGCGCGACCCGTTGAAGTTCCCGGACCTCAACCACGCGGTCAAGCGTGATCCGCGCACGAACATGCGCAGCGCCAACAACAACTGGGATTTCTGGACTTTGCTGCCAGAAGCCCTGCATCAAGTCACCATCGTCATGAGCGACCGAGGCCTGCCCCAATCCTACCGGCACATGCACGGGTTCGGCAGCCACACGTTCAGTTTCATCAGCCCGGACAACCAGCGCTCCTGGGTCAAATTCACCTGGAAGACCGAACAAGGCATCGCCAACCTCACCGACGCCGAAGCCGGCGCCGTGATCGCCGCCGACCGCGAGAGCGCACAGCGCGACCTGTATGACAGCATCGAGAAAGGCGACTTTCCGCGTTGGAAACTGTTCGTGCAGGTGATGCCCGAGCTGGATGCGGCCACCTACCCGATCAATCCGTTCGACCTGACCAAAGTCTGGCCCCATGCCGACTACCCGCTGATCGAAGTGGGCGTACTGGAGCTCAACCGCAATCCCGAGAACTATTTCGCTGACGTTGAACAGGCGGCGTTCAACCCGGCCAACGTGGTGCCGGGCATCAGCTTCTCGCCGGACAAGATGTTGCAGGCGCGGTTGTTTTCCTACGGCGACGCCCAGCGTTACCGAGTGGGGGTCAACCATCACCAGATCCCGGTAAACGCGGCTCGCTGCCCGGTGAACAGCTACCACCGCGACGGGCAGATGCGCATCAACGCCAATGCCGGCAGCACGCTTGGTTACGAGCCCAACAGCTATGGCGAGTGGGCTGAACAACCGGACTTTCGCGAGCCGCCACTGGCGCTGCACGGTAGCGCCGACCACTGGAACCACCGCGAGGACGATGACTATTTCTCCCAGCCCGCAGCCCTGTTCCGCCTGATGAGTCCGGCCCAGCAACAGGTGCTGTTCGACAATACCGCCCGCGCCATCCAGGGCGCATCGGCCCAGGTGAAACAGCGTCATATCGACAACTGCACCCAGGCCGATCCCGCGTATGGCGCAGGTGTGGCGCAGGCGATTGAAGCCTTGGGTTGATCAAAACCTGGCCACACAAAACCCCTGTAGGAGCGAGCTTGCTCGCGATGGCGTCCGGTCAGTCGCCCTTGTATCGCCTGACATGGCGCAATCGCGAGCAGGCTCGCTCCTACCGATCAACTGCGGGCCATGAACTCTCTTGGGGATTCGCCCATCACTCGGCGGAACATGGCGCTGAAGGCGCTTTGGCTGTCGTAGCCCAGGGCGTGGGCGATGTGACCGATGGGGTGGCCCCGGTCGAGCCGGTCGATGGCGGTGGCCAGGCGGACCTGCTGTACCCAGTGGCGGAAATTCAACCCGGTTTCATGCTGGAAAAGTCGGATCAATGTCCTTGAACTGGCACCGACCCGGTCCGCCCAGTAATCGACCGAATGGGCCTGTTCGGGATTCTCCAGGATGGCGGTGCACACACTGACCAGCCGTCGATCCCGAGGCCATGGGACCTGCAACGGCAATGTCCGCGCACGCTCGAGCTCACTGAGAATCAGTGCCACCACATGAGCATTGCGCCCTTCCTGAGGGTATTCGATCGACTGTTCTGCCAGCGCCAGAATCAGCTCGCGCAGCAACGACGAGATCTCCACCACCTTGCAGCTGTCGCCGAAACGCCCTGCGGCCTCTGGCTCGATGTAGACCGAGCGCATCTGCACCGGGCTGAGCATGCGCTGGTCGTGGACGACCTGCGGTGGAATCCACAACGCCCGCCTGGGCGGCAAAACCCACAACCCGGTCGGCGTCGCCACCCGCATCACGCCACTGGCGGCGTACAGCAATTGCCCGTGCCGATGGCTGTGCGGTTCGTTGTACTGACCGGTGTCCTGGTCGCGCACCAGCACAGTCATCAGCCGTGGCACGTCCTGGTAATCCAGGTAATCCTCGCTGCGCAGGACGCAGTTTGCTCGCTCGGCAACGGTTCGGTCTGCTCGTTTCACTGGCCAAGAGCCCCAAGTCGTGTGTCGTAAACCATCAAAACATGGCCGATCACCAGTTGTCACTTTTGCGACAAAAGATGGCATATGCCGCCTTCCAGCCATGGATAGCCTTGTCTTCGTTCATCCCAACGAGGCCGCCCACATGGCAAACACTCAAAACCATAGCGACTCCCAATACAACATCGCCGCCGTCATCGGCCTGCTGGTGCTGTCCATCGCCTTACGCCCCGCGATCATCTCCGTGGGCCCGATCCTGTTGCTGATCCAGCAGCACTTCCACCTGAGTTACACCCAGGCCGCCCTGCTCACCTCCATCCCCGACGTGTGCATGGGCGTTTTCGCCCTGATGGTGCCCAACCTCACACGGCGCTTCGGTATCGACCGCTGCGTGGTGGTCGCCCTGCTGCTGCTCGGCGTCGCCACCCTGCTGCGGGCCCTGTCGCCCAATGGTTTTTTGCTGCTGGGCAGCACGTTTGCTGCCAGCGTCGGTATCGCCCTTGCCGGGGCCATGACCGGTGGCTGGATCAAGACTCACTTCCCCCACCGCGCCGCTTTGTTCATGGGTATTTACGCCGCGGGGCTGAGCGTGGGTGCCACCCTCGCGGCAGTGTTCAGCGCACCGATTGCCGAATGGGCGCAGAGCTGGCGAGTCAGCGCCGGGGTCTGGAGTGTGTTGAGCCTGACCGCCGTAGCCAGCTGGATCTGGATGACCCGGACCTTCGCCACACCCGCCACCGCCGCTCACGCACGCCCTGCCCTGAGCACTCGCCTGCCCTGGCGCACCCCGCAAGCCTGGTGGGTGGCGTTGAACTTCGGCGCCGGACAGTTCGTGGTCTACGCCCTTTTCGCCTGGATGGCGCCCGCCTCCGCGGAGGCGGCTATATCGACCTGGTCCCCTGGTACGCTGCTCGGCGTCTTCACCGCCGTGTTCGCCGTCGCCAGTGTCAGCGCCGGCCTGATTCCCGGTAAAGCCCATGATCGTCGTGGCTTGCTCGCGTGCTCGACGCTACTGGCGACACTGGGCGTGGCTGGCATGGCATTCTTCGCACAGTCCTTGCCGATTCTGTATGTGGTAGTGGCGGCCATCGGCCTGGGTATGGGGTTTACCCTTGCCATGACCTTGCCGTTGGATAACGCCGGCAACGCCGAGCAAGCGGGCTTGTGGACCGTGTTCATGTTGTTCATCGGTTACCTGGTGGCAGCGCTGGGTCCATTGCTGTTTGGCGCCTTGCGCGACTACAGCGGCCATTTCGGCCCGGCCTACACGATGCTGTTTGCAGTACTGCTGGTAATGCTATGCATCACGCCGCTGCTCAAACCGGCGACGGAGCAGTCACCGCAGGTGTCGGTGGCCTGAAACGCCCGACGCCGTTGAGCACTTGCACAACGGCGTCGGGCAGGCCCGGTCAGGCCAGGTAACCCCCATCGACCGTCAGGCTCGAACCGGTAACAAACGAAGCATCGTCACTGGCCAGATATGCCGCCATACCGGCAATTTCATCGGCACGGCCCAGGCGCCCCAGCGGCACACGACTGATGACGTGTTCCAGATACGGTGCATCGGCCGGGTTCATGTCAGTCGCCGTCGGACCAGGCTGGATGTTGTTGACCGTAATACCCCGCGCGGCGAAGTCCTGGGCCAGGCCCCGGACCAGGCCGATCATCGCGGCCTTGCTCATGCAATAGCCGCTGGAGCCGGGAAAGCCGCTCCGTTCGCCGGCCACGCTGCCGATGGTGATGATTCGGTCGCCGCGCTGCATGACCTTGGCACAGGCCCGGGCAGCAATGTAAGCCGCTCGCACGTTCACCGCGTACAACTCGTCCAGCGCCTCGACAGTGAAGTCATCGACCGTGCCCAGCGCGAGGATGCCTGCGTTGTTCACCAGAATGTTCAACGCACCGAACTTCTGCACGGTGAAGCTGACCGCGTGCTCGATGTCGTCGGCGAACTTGCTGTTGGCCTTGATGGCCAAGGCGGTACCGCCCTCGCCTTCGACGCTGTGCACCAATGCCTCGGCCTTCTCATCGGAAGCCGAGTAGGTGAAGGCGACCCTTGCGCCTTCCCTGGCCAGACGGCGGACGATGGCCGCACCGATGCCCCGCGAGCCCCCGGTCACTAATGCGGTCTTGCCAGTGAAACGTTGTAGATGGGTGGACATATGCAATACCTGCTCTGAAAGGGATACGAATTACCGGGAAGCGGAGGCGGCCTTTTCAATCAACCGGGCAACCGGTTCGGGGTTGGAAACCATCACCACGTGGGACGCCCCACTCACCACTTCTACCCCTTTGGCGCCGGCACGCTTGGCCATGAACGCCATGGCTTGCGGCGGTATGTTCTTGTCCTGGTCGCCGTAGATGAACCACGAAGGCACTTTCTTCCAGGCGGGCGTACCCGCCTTCTCGTTCAACGCCGCATCGGTGACCGGACGTTGGGTGGCAGCCATCAGAGCCGCCTCCGGTGACGGAACGTCTGCGGCAAACTGGTCGTGAAACTTGTCTTGCTGGATGTACAGATCCTTGCCTCCATCGGCCAGGGCAACCGGCGCGGCCAGGGTCGGGCCCAGCGTGCTTCCGGGGAATTTGCCCGCCAGACCGGCAACGGTTTCGCCCGTTTCGGGCGCAAAGGCACTGACATAGACCAGCGCCTTGACGCCCGGATGGCCATTCGCCGCCGCGCTGATCACATTGCCGCCGTAGGAATGGCCGACCAGTACCACAGGTGTCTTGATGCTCGACAGCAACGCCGACACCGACGCGCCATCGCTTTTCACGCTGCGCAACGGGTTGGCGGCAGCGACCACCGTGTAACCATCCTGCTCGAGAATTTTCACCACGCCGTTCCAGCTCGACGCATCGGCAAAGGCACCGTGCACCAGTACTACCGTGGGTTTTTCAGGCTGGGCAAACGCGCTGCCGCAGGCCATCAGGCTGGCGGTGATCGCCAGCGCCGTCATGACTTTTTTCATAGGGTGACTCCTTCAGGTTCAAAAGGCGTATCGGGTGAAGACATAGTCGTGGTTCTGTACACGCGCCTGATGGCAGGCGAAGCAGGTCTGGTGCTGGGCCTCATCGGCCGGTTTGCCGTTGATGAAGCGACCGAATCCCCAGCCGCCGGTGGATGCATATTTCTTCGAGTCCTTGACCATCACCTGAACAGTGGTCGCCGCACCGGGGATGGCAGCGGGCTCGAACTCCGGCGACTGCACGCGTTTCCAGGCCAACTTGACCAGCACCGTGCCGTCAGGAAACGGCAGCGTCGAAGCCTGGTAGGCCTTGATCGCCTTTCCATTGCCGACCACCACGCGCAGCTCATCCAGCGGTGGGGCTTCCAGCGCCGGGGCAATGAACTGCCATTGGCGATAACCGTCGGGCAGCTTCACGCCGTAGATCGGAGACGCATCACCGCTGTCGCCCAGGGCAACGCCGGTGGCTACCAGTGCCGCCGAGGCAATCGCCGCGGACAGCACGGCCATGTGAGTCAGTTTCATCTCGGTTCTCCTGTGCGGCCGATCAAAGATGATCAGCGTCGATCACCGCCTGGGCGAAGGCCTGTGGCGCTTCCTGCGGCAGGTTGTGGCCGACGCCGCCGTCGATCAGGCGATGCTCGTATTGGCCGGTGAAGCGTTTGGCATAAGCCTCGGCGGGTGGATGCGGAGCACCATTGGCGTCGCCTTCCAGGGTGATGGTGGGCACGCTGATGGACGGGGATTGCGCCAGTTTTTTCTCCAACGCGTCATAGCGGGCCTCGCCCTTGATCAGGCCCAGACGCCAGCGGTAATTGAAAATGGAGACGGCGACGTGATCGGGGTTTTGCAGGGCGGCGGCGCTGCGATCGTAGGTCGCGTCGTCGAAGTCCCATTTCGGTGAGGCCAGTTTCCAGATCAGCTTGGCGAAGTCGTGGGTGTTTTTCTCGTAGCCCAGACGGCCGCGCTCGGTCGCAAAGTAAAACTGGTACCACCACTGCAACTCGGCCGCCGGTGGCAGCGGTGCTTTGCCAGCGTCCTGGCTGCCGATGAGGTAACCGCTGACCGCCACCAATGCCTTCACCCGCTCCGGCCACAGGGCGGCGACGATATCCGCCGTGCGCGCGCCCCAGTCATACCCGCCAAAGACCGCCTGCTTGATGTGCAGCGCGTCCATGAAATCGATCACGTCCTTGGCCAACGCGGCGGGCTGGCCATTGCGCACGGTTTTGGCGGACAGGAATTGTGTATCGCCATAACCCCGCGCATAGGGGACCAACACCCGGTAGCCCTTCTCGGCCAAGGCAGGCGCCACGTCAGCGTAGCTGTGTATGTCGTAGGGCCAGCCATGCAACAGAATCACCACGGGCCCGTCAGCTGGGCCGAGCTCGGCGTAGGCGACATCCAGCAGGCCGGCTTTGACATGTTTCAGTGCCCCCAGAGACGTATGCCCGCCCGGCGTCAGCGTGCCGATGGTGCCGGCAGGGACAGCAGCGGCATTGGCGTGTGACGAAGCCATGCCCAACGCCCCGACTTGCAGGAAAGCCACTGCCAGCGCCGTGCAGGCGAAAAAACGCAGATGACGCGAAACCGCTTGAGGATCGATCGAGATGTTCATGCAGAGTCTCCCGTGCGGTGACCACCGGGCCACCGCGTGATGGAATGGATTAAGGAGCCGTCTTCGCCACGGTTTTGTTGACCTCGGCGCGCAGCGGTCGGAACGCGGCGCGCAGCTCTTCGCTGAACAGTTGTGGCTGTTCCCAGGAGGCAAAGTGGCCGCCCTTGCTCACTTCGTTGAAGTAGAAAAGCGTCGGATAAGCTTTCTGCGCCCAGCTTCTGGGTGCGCGATAGATCTCGCCAGGGAACACGGTGATCGCCACCGGTATCTTGATCGAGGCGGTCTTCTGCGCCTCGGCACTGAAGTTATTGTTGTTGTTCTCCCAGTAGAAACGAGAGGACGACGCGCCGGAGTTGGTCAGCCAGTACAGGCTGATGTCGTCAAGCATTTCATCGCGGCTCAGCACGCGCTCCGGCTTGCCGTCGCTGTCGGTCCAGGCGGCGAACTTCTCGTACATCCAGGCCGCCGTACCCGCTGGTGAATCGGCCAACAGGTAACCGATGGTTTGCGGACGGGTGACCATCATTGCGCCGTAGGCGGCATTGCGCCCGAAGAAGGTGCTCAGCGAGTTGAAGGCGTTACGCTCCGGCACGGTCAGCCCGGCCGGGGCCGGATCGCCGCCGAAGATCGGCTTCACCAGCTCCGGTGGGATGGTCGCCGGCATATTGAGGTGGATCCCCAGCAATCCAGGCGGCGCGAGGCGGCCCAGCGCATCGGACACCACCGAACCATGGTCGCCGCCCTGGGACACGTAATGGCTGTAGCCCAGGCGCTTCATCAGCACGTCCCAGGCCTTGGCCACTCGGTCAGGGTTCCAACCCAGTTCAGTGGGTTTTCCGGAAAAACCGTGGCCGGGAATCGACGGGATCACCACGTCAAAGGAGTCTTCAATACGCCCGCCGTACGCAACGGGGTCGGTCAATGGGCCGATGGTCTTAAGGAACTCGAATTGCGAACCTGGCCAACCGTGGGTGAGGATCAGCGGCATGGCATTGGGGTTGCGCGAACGGACGTGAATGAACTGGATGTCGACGCCGTCAATGGTGGTAATGAACTCGGGCAAGGCATTGAGTTTCGCCTCCGCCTTGCGCCAGTCGTAATCGGTGCCCCAGTACTTCACCAACGCTTGCACCGGGTCCAGTTGCACGCCCTGGCTGACGTCCTTGACGAGCTCCTTGTCGGGCCAGCGGGTGTCGGCGATGCGTTTGCGCAGGTCAATCAGTTGCGACTCATCGACATGGATGCGATACGGACGAACGGCCTCCGAAGCAGCGCTGGCCGAAGGGGCGGCAGCCCATGCACCACTACTGCCAGCCAGCAGGGCAAGACCGAGCACATGGAGTCTGGCGGATGACGCCAGGCATCGGTGCCAGGTGAGAACGGACGAAACTGCAAGCATGATCAATCTCCTTTGAGTAAGTGGCCTACAGGCGCAGTGCGAGTTGCCGGATCGAATGACGCGCGCAGGCTCAAGGCCGCGGTTGTTGCGTCAGTCCAGCCCTCGCCAGGCTTGATAAGACCACCCTGATCCCCTTGGGACGATTGCACGTAGGTGTCGGTCGATACCTAAGTATCACTTGCCAGCACGGGCCTTGAATGTTGTCGTCAGCAGCGCGGGAGGCAGGCATTGCCTGCTCGCATGACAATAAGATTCGATGGATGGCGGATGAGTGTGACAACGCTTGCAGAGGGTATGAAGGACACGACCATGGCGCCCACTCGCTGGGCGGTGGTCGGGCTGTGCATGCTGTTCAACCTGGTCGATGGCCTTGACGTCATGGCCATGGCGTTCACCGGTGCCAGCGTGTTGGCGCAGTGGGGTTTGAATGCGATCGAGCTGGGCCTGCTGCTCAGCGCCAGTCTGGTGGGGATGGCAGGCGGTTCAGTGCTCGCCGGGCCCTTCGCTGACCGGCATGGGCGTCGCCCCCTGCTGCTGGTCGCGCTGTCGCTGAGCAGCCTGTGCATGCTGCTGTCGTTTTGGAGTCCGGGCCTGTACCCATTGATGCTGCTGCGCACCCTGACCGGTGTCGGCCTGGGCGCGGTACTGGTGGGCGCCAACGTACTGACCCATGAGCATGCAAGCCTGCACCGGCGAGGCCTGGCCATCGCTCTGCAATCGCTGGCGTTCGCCCTCGGCGTAAGCCTGGGTGGTGGGTTGGCGCATGTGTTCAATGAAGGCCTGGGTTGGCGTTATGTCTTTCTCACGGGGGGACTGTTCACGCTCGCCGCCACCCTCGCCGGCGTACTGTGGCTGCACGAATCCCCCGAGTTCCTGGCGCTGCGCCAGGTGGGGCGCCCCCCGCCACCGTCATCAGCGTGTCTGCCAGCATTCCAGGCCGGTATGCCCTATCGGCAGTTGTTCGTGGCGGGTCAGTGGCGGCAGACGCTGGCCCTGGCATTGGCTTTTTTCCTCGTCATGTTCTGCTTTTACTTCGTGACCAGTTGGACCCCGACGCTGCTGGTGCAGAACGGTTTTTCGCAGAAGGAAGGTGCCGCGGGCGGAATGTTGCTTGGCCTCGGCGGAATGCTCGGTGCCTTGCTGATGGGGCTTGGGGCGCATCGCTTTGGCTGCAGGCGCTTGTTGCTGGGGTTCGTGCTGCTCAACGCCGGGCTGATGGCGTTGATGGTGCCGGCAACGAGCTCGCGGGGCCTGGCGGTGGTCGTCAGTTTCAGTACCGGGCTGTTGCTGTATGGCGCAATCGCCGCGCTGTTCATCCTGGCGCCTCAAGCATTTGCCACGTCCGTGCGCACCCAGGGCGTGGGCCTGGTGCTGGCATTGGGGCGTCTTGGCGCGATTCTGTCGCCGGCCGTCGCGGGCGTGCTGCTGGACGCCCGGTGGAGCCCGCTGGGCCTGTTCAGTTTTTTTGCCGCCAGTCAGTTGCTGGCCGCGTTGCTGATCTGGCGGGGCGCGCGGGTCACTTAAAACGCCAGCTTGTAGCCGATCAGCAACAGCATACTGGCCAGGCAGGGGCGCAGCCAATCGTCGGAAATGCGCCCGGTCAGGTGGCTGCCCAGGTAAATCCCCGGCAGTGAACCGACCAGCAGAAAGCCCAGCACTCCCCAGTCCATGTTGCCCATGCTCGCATGGCCAAGGCCGGCCACCAGGGTCAGCGGCACGGCGTGGGCAATTTCGGTCCCCACCAGGCGGCGTGTTGGCAGCAGCGGATAGAGGATAAACAACGCCACCGTGCCCAAGGCACCGGCGCCGATGGAGGTCAGCGCGACCATGGTGCCGAGGATCAGGCCGGTGATCACGGTCAGCACGTTCAGGCGTTTGCCGCTGGGGTTGTAATGACCACCCGCACGGTTGTGCGCGAAGTCGAGCAAGCGCTTCTTGAAGAAAATCGCCAGTGCGGTAGCGAATAGCACAAAACCCAACGCCTGCTTGATGATCGCGTTCATCGCATCGGGTGAAGTTTGCAGGGTGCTCAGAAACCACAACGTCAGCGCCACCGCCGGCACACTGCCCAGGGTCAGCCAGCCGGTGATGGCCCAGTCGATGTTCTTGTTCTTGCGGTGCACCAGCACGCCGCTGGATTTGGTAATCGCCGCGTACAGCAGGTCAGTACCCACGGCGGTCGCCGGATTGACGCCGAACCACAGCAGGATGGGGGTCATCAACGAACCACCCCCGACGCCGGTCATACCGACGATGAAGCCCACTACCAGACCTGCCACGACCAGGCCGAAATCACCGAATTCCATCAACACGCCCACACCGCAGGAAAAATCTGGCCCGCAGGATAGCGATTTTTCTTATAACCACTTATATCGATGCGATCTATCTTTATTCCACTGTTTGATATCAGCCTGGTTTGCTCTGTGGGAGTGGCGTGTTTATTGGACAGGCAGGAAATTGAGGAACAGCAGGCTCTGTGCGTAATTCAATCCGATCCTGCGATAGCGCTCGTCGAGCATCTGGGTCATCAGGTCCAGGCGGGCGACCATCTTGCCGAACTCGGTGGCGAAACTCAGGTTGCTGCCCTCCTCCGAGATTTCATTTGAGAACAACATGGGCTGGCCGTCGGCAGTCTGCCGCTGGCTGAGAATCCAGGTGGCCTTTTCGATGTTGCGCGCGGCGTTGTTGACGAAGGTCGGGTTGATCGAATCGGTCATATAGAACTCCAGCCGGTTGCCATGGGCCGTCACCAGCATGCTGCCGATGGCGTAGATGAACGCCCCGACCCGATCGCCCAGAAACTCCGGGCTCATGGCGAAACTCAGCGCCGCCAGGTCCTTGCGGCCGCCCAGAGCCGGCAATGGCTGTTGCTGCTCGATGGCCATGCGCACCTGTTTAACCGCCGTGCGCGAATCGAGAAAACCGGACTTCTTCAACTCCTGGGGATTGCGCAGGTACAGCTTGCCCATCAGCAGGTAGAGGCTGTCGAGGTTGTCGCGCATGGCCAGGGTCGCCATGCGGTCGACGCTGGTCTGCAGGAACTCCTGGGGCCGGCCCTCGCGAAACTGGCTGATGATGTCTTTTCCATCCTGATGGCTGCAGCCACTGGTAAACAGCATCGACAGCACGGCGAGCAGCAGGCCAAGACGGCGGGTGGACACAACAGTTGAAGGTGAAACTCGAGCCATGGGTGCTTGGACTTGGGCATGGGCCGGCGGTGGGGATCGCCGCAGGCTGGCCAAGGATAGAGCCGGGAATTTCAAAAAAGTGCAGTGCCGACCATCCTGGCAATGACACTCAAAACTTAATAGTCAGACTTTATTAGCGCAAAGCTCTCAAAACCAGCTATAAAACCCTGCAGGTCGTTTTAAAAATCGACTTCTAGTATGACTACTTATACAAAAACAACAAAAAGGAAGGTTGACCATGCTTCAATCCCGCTATCCCCTGTGCCTCCTTGGACTGTCCATGATGATCGCCACCCTCCCCACTCACGCCGCCGGACTGTCCAGCGACATGAAAACATTCGGCAAGACCGCAGATGGTACGGCCGTTGAGCAATATGTGTTGCGCAACAGCCACGGCATGCAGGCCAGCGTCATTACCTACGGAGCCACCCTGCAAGCGCTTGAAGTGCCGGACAAGAACGGCAAAGTCGCGGACGTGGTGCTCGGCTTCGACGATGTGCAGGGCTATCAGAACGGCAAGGCTTACTTCGGCGCCACCATTGGCCGTTTCGGCAATCGCCTGGCCAACGGTGCCTTCGAGCTCGACGGCAAACGTTATCAGGTGCCGCAAAACGACGGTTCCAACTCACTGCATGGCGGCCCGCTGGGTTTCGACAAGCGTGTCTGGAAAGCCGAACCGGTAAAAACCGGGGACAGCGTGGGTGTCACGCTGACGTACCTGTCGGCGGACGGCGAGATGGGCTTCCCCGGCAACCTCAAGACCGAGGTTACCTACAGCCTCAATGATCGCAACGAACTGCGCATCGACTACAAGGCCTCCACCGATAAACCCACGGTGCTGAATCTGACCAACCACAGCTACTTCAACCTGGCTGGAGCGGGGAACGGCGACATACTGCAACAATTGGCGACGTTACACGCCAGTCACTACACGCCAGTGAATGCAAAGCTGATCCCCACCGGCGAGCTGGCACCGGTGGCCGGCACGCCAATGGATTTCACCCAACCCACCGCCATCGGCAAACATATCAAGGCTGATCACCCTCAACTGAAGTTCGCCGAACCCAAGCAAGGCGGGTTTGATTTCAACTGGGTACTGGACAGCAAGGGCGACGTAGGCAAACTCGCCGCGCAAGTCAGCGACCCGCAGTCCGGACGGCAGTTGCAGCTCTACACCAGCGAACCTGGCGTGCAGTTCTACACCAGCAACTTCCTCGACGGAACGGTCAAGGGCAAGGCAGGCAAGACCTACAACCATTGGAGCGCGTTTACCCTGGAAACTCAGCACTATCCTGACGCCCCCAATCAGCCGAACTTCCCATCCACACGCCTGGATCCAGGCAAGACCTACACCCAGAGTACTGTCCTGAAGTTCTCTGCCCACTAAGCCCGCCTGCCTGTAGTCGCTGCCATGCCGGCGACTACAGGCAAAGGGAACCGCTGAGCTATTCTGGTGCCAACTGGATAACCCATTGTTCACCGGAGGTATTCATGCGAACTCTCGAACTGGCTGGCGTCCAGGTCCCAGTCATTGGCCAGGGCACCTGGCGAATGGGCGAGGATCACGCCCGTCACGCTGAAGAAGTCGCTGCCCTGCGCCAGGGCATCGAGCTGGGCATGACCCTGATCGACACCGCCGAGATGTACGCTGAAGGGGGCGCCGAAGAGGTGGTCGGCGAAGCGATTGCCGGCCGACGCGATCAGGTTTTCCTGGTCAGCAAGGTCTACCCGCACAACGCCAGCCGCCAAGGTATCCCCCAGGCTTGCGAACGCAGCCTGCGCCGTTTGAATACCGATTACATCGACCTGTACTTGCTGCACTGGCGCGGCCAGTATCCGCTAGCAGAGACCGTCGACGCCTTCGAACGCCTGCGCGAGGAAGGCAAGATCGGCCGTTGGGGCGTGTCCAACTTCGACGTCGATGACTTGGCGCAATTGGCCTCGCCGGCCTGTGCCACCAACCAGGTGCTGTACAACCTGGAGGAACGAGGCATCGAATTCGACTTGCTGCCCTGGTGCCAGCAGCACCGGCTGCCCCTGATGGCGTACTGCCCGATCGGCCAGGGCGGCCAAATGCTCGCCCATCCGACGCTCAAGCAGGTGGCCGCTCGTCATGCCGCCACCCCCGCACAGGTAGCGCTGGCGTGGATTGTGCGACACGATGGCGTGATTGCCATCCCCAAGGCGGTTCGCCCTGAACACGTGCGCCTGAACGCACAAGCCGCGCAATTGCAACTTGAAGCCGGGGATCTGGAGGCGCTGGACCACGCGTTTCGCGCGCCACAACGCAAACAGCGACTGGCCATGGTCTGAGCCATCGCGGTTCTGTCGGAGGGCTTCTGATGAGAAGCACCGATCAGCTCGACGCCTTCAACCTGCAGCGCTTTGTCCTGGCGCAGGACCCGGTGATCGAGCGCGTAAAAAACGAACTCGGCGCCGGCCTCAAGCGCAGTCACTGGATGTGGTTCGTCTTTCCGCAACTCTCGGGGCTGGGAGACAGTGAAATGTCCCGGCGCTTTGCCATTCGCTCCGGCGCAGAAGCGTCGGCCTACCTGCAACATGACCTGCTGGGCCCACGCCTGCGCACGTGCACGCAACTGGTGCTGGATATCCCGCAACGCTCGATTGCCCAGGTATTTGGTCATCCGGATAACCTGAAATTCCATTCTTCCATGACCCTGTTCGCCCAGTTTGCCCCGCCGGGAAGCCTGTACCATCAGGCGCTGGAGCGATACTTCCACGGCATCCCGGACGGATGGACGCTGAGCCTGCTGGATTCAAAACAGGCCCAGTTGCCCCCCAATCAGGGTTGAGAAATCGTCGTCGACAAACGGCAGGATCGCATCGGCCACTGGCTGCAGCTGGCGTGTGACGTAGTGGTCGTAGTCGATGGGCGTGCTGCGCACTTCCAGCGGCTCGGGTCCTGCGACGCTGATCACGTAGCTGATCCAGCCACCGTTCTGGTACTGGCGAGGGCGGCCTTGCTGATCGTTATATTCGTCCGCAATGCGCGCCGCGCGAACATGCGGCGGTACGTTGCGTTCGTAATCGTCGAGAGTGCGACGCAGGCGCTTGCGGTAGACGAGTCGATCATCGAACTCGCCCGACAGGGTCTTGCGCACGTACTCACGCACGTAGTCCTGATAGGGCTTGTGGTGAAAGATCAGCGAGTACAGCTCCTGCTGAAACTGGCGGGCCAGGAGCGACCAGTCGGTGCGCACGCTTTCCAGCCCCTTGTAGACCATTTCGTCGCTGCCATCGGCGCGCGTCACCAGCCCGGCATAGCGTTTTTTGCTGCCCTCCTCGGCCCCGCGGATGGTCGGCATCAAAAAGCGCTTGTAGTGGGTTTCGAACTGCAATTCCAGCGCGCTTTGCAACCCGTACTCCTGCTGCACGTGCTCGCGCCACCACTGGTTGACGTGATCGACCAGAGCCTGGCCGATCTGCGCCGCTTCCTGCTGGCCGTGGGCACGGCGCAGCCAGACGAACGTCGAATCGGTGTCGCCGTAGATCACGGTATGGCCCTGGGCTTCGATCAATTGCCGCGTGCGCAACATGATTTCGTGGCCCCGCAGGGTGATCGACGAGGCCAGCCGCGTATCGAAAAAGCGACAGCCGCTTGAGCCGAGCACGCCGTAGAAGGCATTCATGATGATCTTCAGTGCCTGGGACAGCGGCGCGTTGTGCTCGCGCTTGGCGGTTTCGCGGCCCTCGGCGACCCGCGCGACGATGGCCGGCAGGCAATGCCGGGTCCTCGAGAAACGTGCACCGCGAAAACCTGGCACCGATGCACTGTCTTCTGGGTGGCGCAAACCTTCGATCAATCCCACGGGGTCGATGAGAAAGGTACGAATGATCGACGGATACAGGCTTTTGTAGTCGAGCACCAGCACGGACTCGTACAGGCCCGGTTGCGAGTCCATGACAAATCCGCCGGGGCTGGCCTGCGCCGGCTTGCTGCCCACATTCGGCGCGACGAAACCCTGGCGGTGCATCAGCGGCATGTAAAGGTGCGTGAACGCCGCCACCGAGCCGCCGCTGCGATCCGCTGGCAGGCCGGTGACACTGGCCCGCTCCAGGAGAAACGTGAGCAACTGGGTCTTGGCGAAAATCCGCGTGACCAGTTCGCAGTCCTTGAGGTTGTAGGTGGCCAGGGCCGGCTTGTCCTCGGCGAACATGCGGTTGATTTCGTCCATGCGCTGGTACGGCGTGCTGATCGCCTTGCCTTCGCCGAGCAGGGTTTGCGCGACGTTTTCCAGGCTGAACGAAGGGAAGCTCCAGGTGGCCGAGCGCAGGGATTCGATGCCATCGATGATCAACCTTCCGGCGGCCGAGGCGAAGTAATGGTTGCGGCTGCCATGTTCGCGCCACTGCATCTCTTCACCGCCACGCCCCAGCCTCAAAGGCACCGCCAGCCGTCGAGCGTGTTCGTGCAGCACGCGCAGGTCGAACTGCACGACATTCCAACCGATGATGGCGTCCGGGTCGTGGCGGGCAAACCATTCATTGAGCTTTTTCAACAAGGCGGCGCGCGAATCGCAGTACTCGAGCTGGAAATCCACCGCACTGTCGTCGCCATTGGGCGGGCCAAGCATGTACACCTGCCGTTCGCCGCAGCCTTCCAGGGCGATGGAGTACAGCTCGCCTTGCGCGGTGGTCTCGATGTCCAGTGACACCAGCCGCAGGTTTGGGCGGTAATCGGGGTCGGGCTTCATCTGCGCATCGAGCAGCAGGCCGTCGGCATCGGGGGTGCCACCGAAGATGACGGGCGCGGTGATGAACCGCTCCATCATGTAGCGTTCGGGGGGACGCACATCACCCTCGAACATCTCGACGCCCGACTTGCGCAGCGTGGTTTCCAGGCGCATCAATTGCGCGTGCTGCTGGCAGTAGAGGCCGAGCACTGGGCGGTGATCGAAATCCAGCAGGGCCAGGGGTCTGAGCTTGACGTTTTTTTCGTCATGCAGCAGCCGCTCCACCTGCTCACGCTGCTCGGCCGCGATAAACGCCACCGACGGCTGATGAGGCAGGCGAATGCGCCGGGGCCCGCCGTCGGTCGCCAGCCAGAATTCGACTTCGGTGCCGGTCGGGGTATCGCGCCAATGTCGGGTCAGGACGAAGCCCCGCTGTAAATCCACCACTGCAACCTCAGATTTGATTTCCGTGGGCAATTCTACGAAAAAAACCGTCGGATGACGTTTTTTGCGCGTTATCTGCCGCTTTACGTCTTGCTCTCAGCGCTCGGGTCTACGATTCTTCAGGAACAACGCCAATCCCCTGGACAGCCATCATGAAAACCGTCGCCCAACTGCTCAAGTTGAAAGATCAGAAAAACCAGGAAGTTCACCAGATCAAGCCGGACCACATGGTGCTCGAAGCCCTGATGAAGATGGCCGAGAAAAACGTCGGAGCCTTGCTGGTGGTGGAAAACGATGAAGTACTGGGCATCATCAGCGAGCGCGACTACGCGCGCAAACTGGTGTTGCATGGCCGCTCGTCGGTGGGCACGCCGGTGCGCGACATCATGGTCTCGCCCGTCATCACAGTGGACACCAAACAAACCGTAGACACGTGTCTTGGCATCATGTCCGACAAGCGCCTGCGCCACTTGCCCGTGGTGGAAAACGGCAAGCTGATCGGCCTGCTGTCGATCGGCGACCTGGTCAAGGAAGCCATCGCCGAACAGGCTGACCTGATCAAGCAGTTGGAGCAGTACATTCGCGGGGAGTAACTCTCCCTCGCTCCTACAAGGGCACCGTCAACTCCAATGCCGCGCAAACACCGGCGCCAGCGTCGGGTGTCGGTCGATCCGCTCAAGCCAGGCATGAAAGCCCGGCCGCGCGGCGCGCAGATGCTCTCGCGTCCCGGCCCACCGTGTGACGACCGCGGCCAGGACGTCCAACGCACCGGGCGTCTCCTCCCCCAGGTACAACTCACCGGAAAACTGGTCGGCGAACACCTCCCAGCACCAGTGCAGGCGTTGACGCGCACCGGCCACGAGGTTTTCCCGGCTGGAGTGATCCGACGCAATCAACCAGCGCTCCGGGTAATCGATGATGCCGATGGCCGGGTAGCAATTACTGACGATGAACACCAGGCCCCGCAGCGCTTGGTCGCGTTCGGCAGTCACTTTGGGCAGCAGGCTCGACTCGGGAAAGCTCAACCCCAAATGGATCAGGATGGCCGCGCTCTCGGTGAGAATGCTGCCGTCGGGCAATTGCAGGGTCGGAATCTGCTTGAGCGGGTTGAGTTTCTGCAGTTCCAGGGCTGCCTCCATGGACAGCTCGACGTCGATGAACCGATAAGCCACCTCGCACAGCTCCAGGGCGGCCTCGATGGCAGCGGCACCCGAGTTCTTGTGTCCGTAGAGTTGGTACATAAACACCTCCCTTTTGGTGTTCTCTTTGTAGCAGCTGACTACGGCCGTGCCGTGAAAATTCTTTTTTTTGTCCTGCATCCAAAACCCTTTCCGACGGGTAGTACCTGTAGCAGCCCCAATGACTGCATAGCGAATCACTCATGACGGAGAAAATTCATGAATCCCAAACAGCTGATATGCCTTGCCGGTTTGCTCCTTGCCACGCCTGCGGCGTTCGCACAAAGCGCTCTACCTGACAGCATCAAGGTGCCGGACGGCCACAAAGTGGCAATGGAAACTACCGGCGTGGGTGAAATCACCTACGAATGCCGCGACAAGGCCAATGCCGCCGGGCAAACCGAATGGTTCTTCGTCGGCCCCAAGGCAGTCCTCAATGATCGCAGCGGCAAACAGGTCGGCACCTACTTCGGCCCACCCGCCACCTGGCAAGCGCAGGATGGCTCTAAGGTCACCGGCACCCAGTTGGCCGTCGCACCATCCAGCCCCGGCAACCTTCCCTATCAACTGGTCAAGGCCAACCCCGCCGAAGGAAAAGGCGCGATGAGCGGCGTCAGCTACATCCAGCGCGTGGCGCTCAAGGGTGGCGTCCCACCCAGCGCCGAATGCACGGCCGCCAACAAGGGCAAGCAGGAAGTGGTGAAGTACCAGGCGGATTATATTTTCTGGTCGGCGAGCTGAAAGCGCTTTCTGTAGGAGCAGCCGGTCGACGCTCGATCGCTCGCGATGGTAGTCCAGACACCGCGGGCAATCAGACAGCCAGCGTTATCGTTGACGACCATCGCGACGGTTCGACGCCTCGACATGCTCGCTCCTACAGGGTCCTCTGCTAGATTCATGGCATCCGGATTTATTTTGACGGTTGAGCACATTGTCATTGCCCGAACCCATTTTCGACTACGAAGCCCACCTCGCCGCCTGTGCCCGGGGCGAGCGCCAGGCCCTGCGGGCCTTGTATGTGCAGGAAAGCCCGCGTTTGCTCGGCGTGGCCCGCAGGCTGGTGCACGACACGGCGCTGGCCGAGGACATCGTGCATGATGCGTTCCTGAAGATCTGGGCCGGCGCCGCGCGTTTCGACCCGTCGCGCGGGACAGCAAGAGGCTGGATGTTCAGCGTGACGCGACATCTGGCGCTCAATTTCATCCGCGACAACCCGCGTGAAATCCAGGGCGATATCGACACGCACCCCAGCGTTGAAATAGTCGATGCCGAAGTCCACTCATCGCGCATTCATCTGTGCCTGGAACAGCTGGAACCGGCACGGCGCACATGCATCCTGCACGCCTACGTCGACGGTTATTCCCATGCGCAGATTTCACACAAGCTCGGCACACCGCTGGGCACCGTCAAAGCCTGGATCAAACGCAGCCTGATGGCCTTGCGGGAGTGCATGGGATGACCACCCGACCTGTGGATGAAACCCCGGAGGAACTTGACGAGCTCGCCAGTGAATACGTACTGGGTACGCTTTCGGCAGAGCAGCGCACCGAGGTCCAGCGACGCCTGCGCGACGAAACCCGATTGCGCACGGCGGTCGATGGTTGGGAGCGTCGTTTGCTGGGCCTGACTGATCTTGCCGAACCCGAAACACCATCGCCCCAACTGTGGCACCGCATCGAACGCAGCCTCAACGCGTCGAACGTGAAACCGGTCGCGTCCCCAGCGTCCTCCTGGTGGGATCGGCTGGCGCTATGGCGAGGTCTCGCGGGGGCCGGGCTGGCAGCAACACTCGTACTCGGCGCGTTGCTGCTGACGCAAACCACGGTCAAAACGACCTATCTGGTGGTGTTGGTCGCGCCGCAGGACAACGCCCCCGGCTGGGTGATCCAGGCCAGCAATCCCAGGGAGATCCAGCTGATTCCGTTGGGGGTTGCGCAGGTTCCAGAGGACAGGGCGCTGGAGTTCTGGACCAAGGGCGAGGGTTGGCAAGGGCCGGTCTCCCTGGGCCTGGTGAAACCGGGGCAAACCCTGTCGGTGCCGCTGGACAAACTGCCGCCTCTGGAGGCAAACCAGTTGTTCGAGCTAACCCTGGAAAACCGCACGGGCTCGCCGATTGGCAAACCGACAGGGCCGATCCAGGCCATTGGGCGTGCGGTGAAGGTGATTTGACCCACCCGTATCCCACCGCGTAATCATTTGCCCGCTTGTTTCATGCATCGCTGATACCGCTCCTCATCAACCCGCTTGGCGAACCACGCCGTGGTGAGTTTGCGGGTGATTTTCGGGCTTTGCAGTACGATGCCCGGCAACACCGCCCGGGGTAACTGACGACCGTCGGCCTTTTCCGCCAGGTCGAACACCCGCTGATACAGCTCGGTCTCTTCAAAATCCAGGCTCTTGCCCTTCTCCAGTTGATCCCTGATGACCGGGTTGCGCATACCCAGGCGTTTACCCAGGCTTCGTGCGGCCAGTTCGGTGCTGCCGGGCATGATCGAGCCGAAGCGCACCAGGTCGCCATCCAGCGCCAGGGGGATGCCCGAAGCGCGGCTCAACGCATTCTGAAAGGCCGCGTTGCGGCTCGCGTACCAGCCGGCGTTGAAATCGGCAAAGCGGTACAGCGGCTGGGTGTAGTTCACCGGATAACCGAGCAAGTGGGCGATGCCAAAGTACATGCCGCCACGACGGCTGAACACTTCACGGCGAATGGTGCCGTCCACCGGGTACGGATAATTGCGGGCCTGCTGTTCGGCAAACTCGATGCTGACCTGCATCGGCCCGCCGGTGTGCACCGGGTTGAAGCTGCCGAACAGCGTGCGCCCCATGGGCACCATGCCAATGAAATCATCGAAAATCGCACTCAACTCTTTTTCGCTGCGCGCGCTACTCAATCGGTCGCTGTAGGTTTTGCCGTTGCTGGAGCGCACTTGCAACGCAGCACTCACCAAAAGGCCAGGCACGTGGGCCTTGGCGGCGCGACGGTCGATCTCGTCCCGGGCGATCTTGCCCAGGCCCGGCACGGGCGGATCCACCTGGAAGGTGGATTCCTGCTCGGTGACCGCGAGCACCGAACACAGGTTTTGCGTTGAGGTCTCGATGCCCTGGGCAGCGAACGCGGCGTAGATGTCCGTGGCCCAACCCTGGCGATCCACGGTTTTGGCCGGCAGCAGGCGCACGATCTCTGCCCTGACTTCGGCAGGCGGCCGGGGCGCCGTCTGCTGGGGACGCTGCGTGCCGCAACCGGCCAGCACCAGCAGCGCGATGCTACTCAGGATCACTCGATAGACTTGCATGCGGCTCCATCCAATGCGTTGAACCTTGCTCACCATACGATCAATGGCATGGCGCAAGCTATGACTGCAAGTGGTGACCGGCGTTCACGGCCCGGGAAAAACACCCCACCGTGCGCTTTAATGGAGACAGGGGCGTGAAAACGAGGGACCCAGGTATGAACCGCTGCGACGTGCTGGTCGTCGGCGCCGGCCCCACCGGGCTGGTGCTCGCGCTGTGGCTCAGCAAGTTGAAGATTCGCGTACGGATCATTGACAGGACTTCCACCCCTGGCACCACATCGCGGGCACTGGCCGTGCAGGCGCGAACGCTCGAGCTGTACCGGCAACTGGACCTGAGCCACGCGGTGATCAAAGGCGGCCATCGCGTGGCGGCGGCCAACTTCTGGGTCAGGGGCGAACCGGTCACACGCCTGCCGTTAAGTACGGTGGGTGAAGGACTGACGCCCTATGCCTTCCTCGAGATTTTCCCTCAGGACGAGCACGAGAAGCTGCTGATCGAGCGCCTGGAGACGTTCGGTGTGCACGTCGAGCGCAATACCTCGCTTGAGCATTTCGAGGAAACCGGCGACACCCTGACCGCCCGCCTGCGCCTGCCCGACGGTCAGGAGGAAATCTGCCAGGCATGCTATCTCGCCGGTTGTGACGGCGCCCGTTCGATTGTGCGCAAGACCCTGGACACCGGGTTTCCCGGAGGGACTTACCAACAAATTTTCTACGTGGCCGATGTGCAGGCCAAAGGACCGGCCCTCAATGGCGAGTTGCACCTGGACCTGGATGAAGCGGACTTTCTCGCGGTGTTCCCCTTGGCCGGCGAAGGTCGCGCGCGGCTGATCGGCACAGTACGCGATGACCGCGCCGAACACGCCGACACGCTGCAGTTCGAGGACGTCAGCAGCCGGGCCATCGAACATTTGAAAGTGCAGATCGAACGGGTCAACTGGTTTTCCACCTATCGCGTTCACCATCGCGTGGCTGAGCACTTTCGTCGCGGCCGCGCCTTTCTGCTCGGCGACGCTGCCCATGTACACAGTCCGGCGGGCGGCCAGGGCATGAACACCGGGATTGGTGATGCCATTAACCTGGCGTGGAAACTGGCTGCCGTCCTCAATGGCAGCGCCACGCCAGCGCTGCTCGACACCTACGAAACCGAGCGCATCGCGTTCGCACGCAAACTGGTCGCCACCACCGACCGGGTGTTCAGCTTCGTCACCGCCGAAGGGCGTATGGCCGATCTGCTGCGCACGCGCCTGGCGCCGTTTCTGCTGCCCAAAGCGGCCTCTTTCGCTGCCTCCCGCGAGTTCCTGTTTCGGACCGTGTCACAGATCACCGTGAATTATCGCGGCATGCCCTTGAGCACCGGCACCGCCGGACAGGTGCACGGCGGCGATCGGTTGCCCTGGGCGCATGACGGTGAAGGAGATAACTATGAAGCGCTGAAGTGTCTGAACTGGCAGGTGCATGTGTATGGCGACACCAGCGACGAAATGATCGCCTGGTGCAACGAACACCATGTGCCCTTGCACGTGTTCGATTGGCGGCCGGCGTTTGATGCGGCGGGGCTTGGGCGCAATGGCTTTTACCTGCTGCGCCCGGACACCTATGTGGCGATTGCCGAGACCTGTTCGGACCCGAAAGTCATCGAACGATACTTTCGGCAGCACGGGATCCGCCCCTATTTTGCAGATCACTGACACCCTGCATTCCCCGCTCCCACAGGGAGGAATGCGTGTGTGTTTCAGATCCCCGCCAACGCCAGGTCCATCGCGAAGTAAGTGAAGATCAGGTCTGCCCCCGCCCGCTTGATCGCGCCGAGGCTTTCGCGCACCACGCGATCTTCGTCGATGGCCCCGGCCTGGGCGCCGAACTTGATCATCGCGTACTCGCCGCTGACCTGATACGCCGACAGCGGCAGATTCGACGCCTCGCGGATGTCGCGGATGATGTCCAGGTAGGCGCCGGCCGGTTTGACCATCAGTGCGTCGGCGCCTTCCTGCTCGTCCAGCAGCGATTCACGCAGAGCTTCGCGGCGGTTCATCGGGTTCATCTGGTAGCTTTTGCGGTCACCCTTGAGGGCGCTGCCACCGGCTTCACGAAACGGGCCGTAGAGCGCCGAGGCGAATTTGGTCGAGTAAGCCATGATCGCGGTCTGGGTAAAACCGGCGGCGTCCAGGGCCCGGCGGATCGCCTGCACCTGGCCGTCCATGGCGGCCGACGGGGCAATCACATCCGCCCCCGCACGCGCGGCGGCCACGGCTTGTTTGCCGAGGCTGACCAGGGTCTGGTCGTTGTCCACTTCATGGTTATGCATCACGCCGCAATGCCCGTGATCGGTGTATTCACAAAAGCAGGTGTCGGACATGACGATCATCTCCGGCACAGCGTCCTTGGCAATGCGCGACATGCGCGACACCAGTCCGTTCTCGCTCCAGGTGTCGCTGCCGTTGCTGTCCAGATGATGGGATACGCCGAAGGTCATCACCGACTTGATCCCGGCCCGGGCATAACGCTCGATCTCGCCGGCCAGTTTTGATTCCGGAATGCGCATCACACCGGGCATGCTCTTGATTGGCACGAAGTCGTCGATCTCTTCTTCAACGAAAATCGGCAACACCAGGTCATTGAGGCTGAACTCGGTTTCCTGGAACAGACTGCGCAGGCTCGCATTGCGACGCAGACGGCGTGGACGTGCTTCGGGGAACTGGCTGGACATGAACCTTCCTGAGGACAAGACGAAAGTCGTAGGGGGCAAAAGCTTATGCCTGTGGCACCCGGTGGTACAAACCCGTCAGGAGGAAAAACCGTTACTGCTTTGGCAATAATCCACGTTAGCCATGGTATGGAATGGCTCTTTGTGGGAGCGGGCTTGCTCGCGATGACTGTGGCACATCGAACATCCATGTTGCCTGGCACACCGCAATCGCGGGCAAGCCCGCTCCCACAGGCAATTGCAGTGATCTCGGGGGCGGTCAGGAAACCGGTTTAGGGATCTCCAGCCCGCGTACCACCGCTGGCCGTGCCAGGAAGCGCTCGAGCACCCGGGTCACGTTGGGGAAGTTGTGAATGCCCACCAGCTCGCCGGCTTCATAAAACCCGAGCAGGTTGCGCACCCACGGGAAGATGGCGATGTCGGCTATGGTGTAGCGCTCACCCATGATCCAGTAGCGCCCTTGCAGACGGGTGTCGAGGACTTTGAGCAGGCGTTTGCTTTCTTCGACGTAGCGGTCACGTGGACGCTTGTCTTCGTAGTCCTTGCCGGCAAACTTGTTGAAGAAACCGAGCTGGCCGAACATCGGGCCAATGCCCCCCATCTGGAACATCAGCCACTGGATCGTTTCGTAACGCGCGGCGGCATCCTGGGGCAGCAGTTGCCCGCTTTTGTCGGCGAGGTAGATGAGGATCGCCCCGGACTCGAACAGCGCCAGCGGTTTTTCGCCCGGGCCGTGGGGGTCGAGGATCGCCGGGATCTTGTTATTGGGGCTCAGCGAAAGAAACTCGGGAGAAAACTGATCGTTGCTCTCGAAACCCACGCGATGCGGCTCGTAAGGCAAGCCGATCTCTTCGAGCATGATCGACACCTTGACGCCATTGGGGGTTGGCAGCGAGTAGAGCTGAATCCACTCAGGGTATTGCGCCGGCCACTTGCGGGTGATGGGGAACGCAGACAGATCAGTCATCACGGGGATCCACGAAAAGATTGAGAGGGACGATCATAGTGGCAACCGCGCCATTTGACGCATCAATAATGCTGATAGGCAAGATCAGCACAATGCAGGTTTCATCAGCCCCTGCCCCGAGTACCGTGTCCACAATTTCGCAACATCCTGTCGATAACCTCTGCAGCAAGACGTTTGAGGTGGTCGGTACATTGCTGCGCACGCAACCGGCATCGAACCAAATGAGCGTCAGTGGACTCTGAGTCTTACCTTTTTTTGGAAACGGACCGGTTGCACGACATGGAAACCACCTGACGCCAGGAGCGCGGGTGCAAAGGTTTGTCAGCCTTAACCGAATGCGCTGAAGAATCACTCATTCCATGATGAACCCGATCAAATACCTGCAACGCCTCAAGCCTCGTGCCTGGCTCTTGCTACCCTCCCTGCTGGCAGTCAGTGGGCTGTTCCTGTCGCTGGAATCCAGCGAAAGTCGCGCTCAACCGAAGAACGGCACCCAGACGCTGGTGTTCCTGCGCCACGCAGAAAAACCCGAGGGTGGCCTCGGCCAGCTCAACTGCCAGGGCCTGAACCGGGCCATCGACCTGGCGACGCTGCTGCCCGAAAAATTCGGCAAGGCCAATTACGTATTCGCCGCGAACCCGACGCGCAATGTCGAGGAAGGCGAACTGGACAATTCCTACAGCTACATCCGCCCCCTGATGACCATCAGCCCCAGCGCAATCAAACTCGGCCTGCCGGTGAACATCGATTATTCCGCCAACGATACCAATGACCTGGCCAACGAACTGCTGAGCAACAAGTACCACAACTCGGTGATCTACACGGCCTGGTCCCATGGTTACCTGCCCGAACTGATCAACAAGGTCGCGGGCAAGGCCGTGGGCAAAAAGCAGAACATCACCGATGACTGGGAATCCGGCGACTTCGACTCGCTGTATGTGCTGACCCTGACCTGGCATAACGGTAAAGCCAGCTTGCAGAGTCATAGCTACAAACAGGGGTTGGATAATGGACAGCAAACTTGTCCGACTTGAGGTAGCGGGTGCGGATCGGGCCCCATCGCTGGCGAGCCCTTTCCTGCAAGGGACATGATTGATCAGGGCACCAGGATGACCTTGTCACTGCTGCCCTGATTGACCTCGGCATAGCGCGCGAGCCCTTCGGCCAACGGCGCTTCCACCAACCCCTGGGGCAGCGGCAACAGTCCCTCATCGAAGAACTTGCCGAACTGATCGAGCATCGCCGCACAGGCCTGCACGCCGTAGAGCAACGAGTTGATACCCACCACGGAACCGCCCTTGCGGTACAGCGCCAGCGCCGGCATTTGCACCATGCCATCCACCGGTGCGGCGATGATGGCGATTCGGCCGAAGGTAGCCAATGCCGGGACGGAAGCCGGCAGCCAGAAGCCGGTGGAGTCGAAGATCACCTCGGCGCCGCCGCTGAACACCTCATTAACCTGGGCGCCGAGCGCCTCTGGCTGTGCAAGTTGCAGCGTCTGATAACCCTGTTCCTGCAAGGCCTTGACCTGCTCCGGTCGGCGCGCCGCGGCCAGCAGTTTCGCGCCACGCACTTTCGCCAGGGCCAGCGCCGCTGTGGCAACCGCTCCGCCACCGATCACCAGCAACCGGGTGTCCGCCATTACCAGGCTGCGCTCCAGAGCATCCCAGGCGGTGGTGTAAGGCACGCCGAGGCTGGCGGCCTGGGCGAAACTCAGGTGCGAGGGTTTGAGCGCAACGCCGTTGGCCGGCAGTTTGACGAATTGCGCATGGGCGCCGTCAGCGAAAAAGCCCAGTTCACGGCCGGTGCCCCAGACTTCCTGACCGACCAACGCCTGCGGGCCCTGCACCACGATGCCGGCAAAATCACGGCCGGGAATGCGCGGCAGCGTTGTGTATGGGAAACGCCCCAGTACGTTCTTCACATCACTGGGGTTGAGGCCCGCAGCCTTGATCTGTACCAGCACTTCATCGGCGCCGCAAACAGGCGTGGGGACTTCGGCCAGGCGCAGGGCCGAGAGGTCACCGGTTTTATCGAACTGCAATGCTTTCATGAACGTATCCATTGAACAGGAGGAAGGAAATTCAGGAGATCCAGCCAGCGACCAGTTGCCGGCCCATCGGCCACAACTTTTCGCCGGCCAGCATGCCCAGCAGGCCGATCAACGCGATGGCTGGCGGCGCGGGGGAACGAAAATCCAGCGCGCCATAGATCAGGCCGACGCCCAGGCCGATGGCCAGCGAAACGAGGTAACTCATGACAGACTCCGCAGGATGTGAGGTATGCGCAGAGTCTAGGGAGAAGCGGCGAATGGCATCGGACAGGTGCTTCTGAATTTCGGACAAACCCACCCGCCCCCTGTAGGAGCGAGCTTGCTCGCGATGGCGCAGTGTCAGTCGACATTATTTTCAACTGACCCACCGTCATCGCGAGCAAGCTCGCTCCTACAGGGTTGAGGCGTGGGGATTGAGGGCAAACTGCGAAGGCGCCATGCCCAGTTCGCGGCGGAACATGTCGCTGAAGCTGCTCGGCGAATAACCCAGCTCCCGGGCAATGCGGCTGACAGCCACGCCCTGGATCAGCTCGGCCGCCGCCATCGCCAATTGCACCTGACGCCGCCATTCGGCGAAGCCCATGCCCAGGCCCTCCTTGAACAGTCGCGCCAGGGTGCGCACGCTCGCCCCGGCATTCTCCGCGTGTTGCTCGAAAGGGATGTCCAACGACGGCGCGGCCATGACGGCCTGGCACAGATTCATCAGGCGTCGGTCGGAATCGTCCGGCAAAGGCACCTTCAATTGCGAGCGCCGGGCTCGTTGCAGCTCCAGCAGCGCGAGGCCCACCAACGCCTCGTAATACTCCGGTGGCCCGTCCTCGCCTTGCGCCACGAGGCCGACGATCAACTCGCGCAGCAACCCACCCACTTCGATCACCTGCACCGTAGCGTCCAGCGTCGCCGCCAATGACGGGCGCAGGTAGATATTGCGCATCTGCAAATCCGACACCACGCGGATCCCGTGGGGCACGCCCGGCGGCAACCACACCGCCCGCTGCGGCGGCACCACCAGGGCTTCATGCGGCGTCTCGACCCACATCACCCCGCTCATCGCATACAACAACTGGCCCCAGGCATGCTCGTGCGGCTCGATGAACAGTCCGCGCGGGTAAGTACGCGCCAGCGGTTGCACGGGCACATCGGTATCACTCAGGTCAGGCGGTGCGGCAAGGGCCATGATCAGCAATCACTGGAGGGTTGGCGGACAGCGCATGGTAACCAGCCGCCGGCCCGCTCGCCACCGATGACGGCCGTCTGACAATCCGACTGAATTTTCCGCAACAGCGGCGATCCCTCTATTACCACAGGGAGGAATACGGGCTTTATGAACAACGCAAAACTTTTCGTCATTGAATACACCCTTCATGGGGCCCCCAAGTCATTCATCATCCGCCAGGAAAAGATGGATAACGCCGAGGCTTGGCATTGGGCCAGCTGCGACGCCGGCGTGGGTCGAATCCCGCGTTTTGGCCGGGAAAAAGTGCAAAAGACCAGTAAACCGATGGCGGAAAAATTCGGCGTGGAGAACGTCACGTGGCGCCCGGCAAGTTGATCGGATTCATTGGGGAGATTTGCAGATGAACACTAAGCAACCCACCAGCACGGCGCATATCGACTACGGCCTGGACACGCTGTTCGGCCGTATCACCAAAAGCGCGGAATGCCAGGTCGGCCTGGAGCAGATCGAGGATGACCCGAGCCGTTTTGCCCTGCGCGTGCACGCCCCCCTGCCGGAGGATCTGGACCAGGCGAAAACTCTATTGGTGGTCGTGCAGGGACGGCGGCTCAATGGCGTCATCCGCTGTACCCAGCGCTTCGATGATCAAAGCCTGAAACTGGAAGTGGAGCCCGAATAGGCTCCACCCTTTTCAAACACTCGCCTATCCGCCATGGGCGCACTTGCAGCCCTTGCTTGAGCACGCTTCACCGTGTTCGTGGTGCTTGGCGCACGCGTCGCAACAGTAGTGCTTGCCGTGACGGGCAATCGGATGCTCTCCCAGCTTGCAGTTGCATTTTGGGCAGTCGCAGGTACTTTCGCTATCGATCATGAGTCTGACTCCAGTGGTGTGGTCGTCCGGTCTCGCGAGTACGATCCGTCTTCCTAATGTAGGAGTCGTCTCCCCCAGCGGAGTTCAAGCGCCTCGCGTGCTGCTGCGATACATGAACACCAGCGCCAGGGCGAGCAACACCATCGCCAGGATCCGGCTGCCGGACAACTCGATCGCCGGGTTGCCCAGCCATCCGAAGTTATCGATCAACATGCCCATGCCCAGTTGCCCGACGATCACGGCAACCGTTGCCACGGCTGTACCAACCCTGGGCACCGCGCCCACCATGACCATCATGTAGATCACGCCGAACAGCGCGCCGCAGAGTTGCCATTTCGGCACATTCAGCAGACTCACAGCATGGGCAGGTTCGAAAAACAGGATCAACAACCCTGTAACCACCGCGCCGACCACGAAGGTCAGCAGGCTGCTGCGCAATACGCCGACCGTCTCGCCCAGGCGCCCATTGATGGCTGCCTGCACGCTCAACACCGCACCGGCGGCCACCACCACTCCCAACAGCACAATCAGATTCATCTTCAACCCCGAGCAATCAGAACAAGTGCAGCGACAATCAACAGCAAGGCCAGCCAGCGCTCGCCATTGACCTTCTTGCGGGTGGTGCCGAACCAGCCGAAATGGTCGATCAGCACGCTTTTGCCGACCTGCCCGGAGAGGATCGCGATCATGGTCATGGCGATGCCGATATGCGGCGTGGCCAGGGTGAGAACCACCACATACATCGGCCCGAGAAAGCCACCGATCAATTGCCAGCGTGGCAGTTCGCTGAGCGCCGGGCCTCGTTGTGGACCACTGAACAGCAAAAGCAGAAACAGAACCGCCGAGCCGACGCCAAAGATGCTCAAGGTCGCCCACAGATGCCCCACCTGCCCGCCCAACGGCCCGAGCAACCCGGCTTCAACGGACAGGCCCATGCCGGCGAGGATGACCAGGGGGAGCAGTAACAGGCGCAAGCCGGGTTGGGGTGCCGGCGTGGCGACTTCGCCGGTTTGTTCGATGGATTGCATTTACAAGGTACCTTCACAAATAAGCGGCAGATCCCCTGTAGGAGCGAGCTTGCTCGCGATGGCACAGTGTCAGTCGACATTATTGTCAACTGATACACCGCCATCGCGAGCAAGCTCGCTCCTACAGGTCATCATTGTGTAGTGAATTATCCAGTGGCCAAGCTGTGCAATAAACGGGATCATCCTGACAACACTTTTGCGCATTACGCACAGCAAGGTCCACTATGCACGGCCTCAATGAACTCGGCTTCAAGGCACTCCGGCTATTTGTCGCGGTGCTGGACCATGGCAGTTTTTCCGAAGTCGCCCGTCGAGAGGGCTTGGCTCCGTCGTCGATTTCCCGGCAGATCCAGTTGATGGAACAGGCCCTGAACCAGCAATTGCTCTACCGTCACACCCGCGCGGTCACCCCTACCGAAGCCGGGCGCCTGCTCGGGCACCACGCGCGGCTGGTGCTGGTGCAATTGGAGGAAGCCGAGCAAGCGTTGCACGAACAGCGCAGCGAGCCCACTGGGCTGGTCCGTATCAACGCTCCGGTGGTGTTCGGACAACGGCACCTGACACCCTGGCTCAGGCAGTTGTGCGAGCGGTATCCGAAGCTGCAACTGGACATCCAGCAGACCGACAGCTACGTCGACCCGTTGCAGGAAGGCGCCGATCTGTTGTTTCGCATTGGCCCGTTGCACGACTCGAGCATGCAGGCGCGCATTATCGCGCCCCACCGCTTCCAGGTTGCCGCCAGCCCCGCCTACCTCGCACGCCACGGCACGCCGCAGCGCCCTGCCGACCTGGCGGCGCACCAATGCCTGGCCTACAAGGGCGTGGCTGGCCAGCAGCGCTGGTTTTTCCGCCAGGGCCACGAGGATTGGACGCCGTATTCGGTGAGAGGGCCAATCACCGGCAACCACGCTGACACGCTCACCCAGGCCGCCATACAAGGCCTGGGACTGGTGATGTTTCCGTCATGGCTGATTGGCGAAGCGGTGCGAGACGGCACGTTGGTGCCGGTCCTTGCGGACTATCAGGTATCCAACAGCCTCCAACCGCAGCAGATCGCGGTGCTTTGGCCGGGAAGCCGACGGCTGTCGGTGAAGGTGCGCACGGTCATCGACTTTTTCGTCGAGTGTTTTGGCGAGGTGCCGTATTGGGACAGGGTTTAGCTGACACCCACAGTGTGGGTGTCTCTACCCAGTGATTGCAGCCATCAAATCCTGAACTGCCCCACCAACCCGCCCAACCGCTGCCCCAGGTCCGCCAGGCTGCGGGAGGTTTGGGCGCCGAGCTGGGTTTCGTCCGCCACGTTATCCACGGCTTCGGCGATCTGATGCACGCTGCGGTTGATCTCTTCGGCCACCGCTGTCTGCTCTTCGGCGGCGCTCGCGATCTGCGCGTTCATCGAGTTGATGGTGGCGATCAATTGCGCCATGGTGTCCAGCGACGCCCCCGCCTCGTTGGCTTGCGCGGAGGTGCCGTCGCCGGCCTCGCTGGAGCGACGCATCGCTTCCACCGCTGACTGGGTGCCGGCCTGCAAGCGGTCGATCATGCCCTGGATTTCCTGGGTGCTGATCTGCGTACGACTGGCCAGCGCACGCACTTCATCGGCTACCACCGCAAAACCACGCCCTGCCTCACCAGCCCGGGCCGCTTCGATGGCGGCGTTGAGCGCCAGCAAATTGGTCTGCTCGGCAATCGAACGAATCACCCCCAGCACGCTGACAATCGACGCCACGTCTTTCTGCAAACTGTCGAGGGACACGCCGCTGCTGCGGATATCGTCGACCAGCGCGTGGATTTTTTCGATGCTGCCGGCCACCACCCGCTTGGCGGTCTGGCCTTCTTCGTCGGTCTGCTGGGCAGCCACGGCGGCGTTCTGCGCACTCTTGGCCACTTCCTGGGCGGCGGCAGACATTTCATTGATGGCGGTGGCGACCTGATCGGTCTCGTGACGCTGACGCTCCATCGCCTGATCCGAGCGATGGGCCTGGTCCGATACCTGGTGCACCAGCCCGGTCAATTGCGAGGTCATTTCGGTGATCTGGCGCACCAGGCCGTGGATCTTGTCGACAAACCGGTTGAACGAACCGGCCAGTTCACCCAGCTCATCCTGGCTGGAAATGGTGAGACGGCGGGTCAGGTCGCCCTCGCCCGCCGCGATGTCATCGAGGTTGGCTTTCATCAGGTGCAGCGGACGCAGGATGGTGTTGGCCAGCACCATGCCGGCAGCGGCGATCACCAGCAGCACGACGGCGGCGATACCGGCGATGCTCAGCAATACGCCTTCCATGCGCTCCTTGACCTTGGCTTCGACAACGGCCACCTGCGCCTCGATGCCATCGAGGTTGACCGAGGTGCCGACCGCCATGTCCCACTTGGCCAGGTATTCGGTGTAGCCGAGTTTCGGCACCAGCACTTGGGTGTTGCTGGGCAAAGGCGAGCTGTATTGCAGGTAGTGGGTGCCGTCCTTGGCGACTTGAACCAGGTCGCGGTTGACGTAGACGCCGTTCGGGTCGCGGTTGTCCTTGAAGCTCTTGCCCACGCCGTCGGGGCTGTTGGCCTTGAACAGGCGTACGGTGTTGGAGTCGTAGCCGAAGAAGTAGCCTTCCTTGTCGTAGCTGATGTTCGACAGCAACTTGATCACTTGCGCGCGCGCCGCGTCATCGCCAGGTGCGGCGGCGTCGTAAAGCGGCTTGATCGCGGTCATCGCCACGGCCACGTAGCTTTTGAGCGTGTCCTTGGCGTTAGTGAGCAGGCGCTCGCGGGTCTCTTCGACTTCCTTGCGCGCCTGTTCCTGCAGCACGAAAAACGTGGTCAGACTGATCACCAGCGCGAAGATCAGCACCGGGAGAACGGCGAGGGACAGGACTTTGGCCTTCAGGCTCATGCGCATGACGGTTCACTCTTTTGATTTTACTAACGTGGTCAAAGGCTATAACGGCACGTAAAAGCAAAAGTTGAGACAGGTCACTACAGTGAAACGTATGAAGGCCCTGTGGGAGCGGGCTTGCTCGCGATGGCGGAGTGTCAGTCGACACTTTCATCGACTGATGCATTGCAATCGCGAGCAAGCTCGCTCCTACAGAGGGGGCATGGCAAAATCTAAAGCACCATCGCCGCCACCCAGCCGAACGCCAGCAGTGGCAGGTTGTAGTGCAGGAAGGTGGGCACCACGGTGTCCCAGATGTGGTGGTGCTGGCCGTCGATGTTCAGGCCGGACGTCGGGCCCAGTGTCGAGTCCGAGGCCGGTGAACCGGCGTCACCCAGGGCACCTGCGGTGCCGACGATGCAGACGATGGCGATCGGGCTGAAGCCCAATTGCACGCACAGCGGCACGAAGATCGCCGCGAGGATCGGCACCGTGGAAAACGACGAGCCGATGCCCATGGTCACCAGCAGGCCCACCAGCAACATCAACAGCGCGCCGATGCCCTGGCTGTGACCGATCCACGCCGCCGACGCCTCGACCAGCGTCTGCACCTGACCGGTGGCCTTCATCACTTCGGCAAACCCCGAGGCGGCGATCATGATGAAACCGATCATCGCCATCATCTTCATGCCTTCGGTGAAGAGGTCGTCGGTGTCGCGCCACTTGACGATGCCCGACACCGAGAAGATCAAAAAGCCCACCAGTGCGCCGATGATCATCGAATCCAGCAGCAACTGAATGATGAACGCCGCTGCAATGGCCACGCCGGCCACCATCAGGCTCAGCGGGTTGTACTGCACCGCCACCTGCTCGACTTGTTCGATCTTCGCCAGGTCGTAGACACGTTTCTTGCGATAGCTGATGAACGCCACGGCCAGCCCCACCAACATGCCCAGCGCCGGAATGCCCATGGCATGGGTCACGTTGATGCCGCTGATGTCGACGCCGCTGCGCGCCACGTTGGCCAGCAGGATCTCATTGAGGAAGATGTTGCCGAAACCCACGGGCAGGAACATGTAGGGCGTGATCAGGCCAAACGTCATGACGCAGGCGATCAGACGACGATCAAGCTGCAGCTTGGTCAGCACATACAACAGGGGTGGCACCAGCAACGGAATAAAGGCGATATGTATCGGCAGAATATTCTGTGAAGCGATGGCCACGACCCACAGCAAACCAATCAACAACCACTTGACCTGTCGACCACCCGTAGCGTGCTGCCGGTCGACCATGGCCAGCGCCTTGTCCGCCAGTGCATGGGCCAGGCCGGACTTGGCAATCGCCACCGCGAACGCGCCGAGCAACGCGTAGGACAATGCCACGGTGGCTCCGCCGCCCAGTCCGTTGTTGAACGCCTTCAGCGTGGCGTCGATGCCCAGGCCACCGCTCAGGCCACCCACCAACGCACCGACAATCAGCGCGATCACAACGTGCACGCGGGACAGGCTGAGTATCAGCATGACGCCGACCGCGGCAATTACAGCATTAATCATCATTACCTCAGGGCAAGCGAAAACGGTCCGGCCGGCAGTCTGCACAGGCCGCCAGCGGATTCGGGAATGGGTTTTATTAGAGGGCGGGCACTGTGCCGCAGCACCGCCACCTTGTCAAAGTGAACGCGACCACCTGAGCAGCAGCCCCCCGGGAAATTTGTTTCGCGGTATTGACGTTCGACATAAAGAAAGCGCATTCGCCGCCGTTAACCTGCAAAGACGCAGATTTTTATCGAACAAGGACATCTCCATGCTGCTCCGACACCTTTCCATTCAGTGGAAGATCACCCTCCTCGCCGGCCTGTGCCTGGCGGGTATCGTGACTTTGCTGGTCGGCCTTTCGCTGTATCGCATGGAGCACAGTTCAGCGCTGGTGAAAGCGTCGAGCATGGAAATGCTGACCGAATCGGCCCAGGCGCGCATCGAATCCCAGGGTGAAATCCAGGCGCTGCGCATTCGCCGGCAATTCATGGATGCTTATCAATATGGCCACGGCTTCTCGCGTCAGGTGCTGTTCCTGCGCGATCAAGCGGAAAAACGCTTTCTCGATGCCTTCGACCTGCGGGAGGACCTGACCCGTCAGGTCAAGTCGGCGCTGCAAGCCAACCCGGAGCTGCTGGGCCTCTCGCTGGTGTTTGAACCCAATGCCCTGGACGGCAAGGACGAGCTGTTCGCCGAGCAGGCAGAGCTGGGCAGTAACGACAAGGGCCGTTTCGCGCTGTACTGGTCGCAACCGACACCTGGCAAGCTGACCTCGATGGCGCTGGCGGAAAGTGACATCGCCGACACTCGCACCGGCCCCAGCGGCGAGGCCGCCAATGCCTGGTTCACCTGCCCGCGCACCTCGCTCAAACCCTGCGTGATCGAACCGTACTTCTTTGTGATCGACGGCCAGAACGTGCTGATGACCAGCATTGTGTTCCCGCTGATGGTCAACGGAAAAGTCATCGCTTCGCTGTCCGTGGACCTCAACCTCAACAGCCTGCAGGCGGTCAGTCAGGACGTCAGTAAAAACCTGTACGACGGCCAGACCAGCGTCAGCATCATCAGCCCCGCCGGTTTGCTCGCCGGGTACAGCGCGGACGCCAGCAAACTCAGCCAGCGCCTGGACGCCGTGGACAAAAGCACCGGCGCCGAACTGACCCGCCTGCTGACGGGCAGCAGCAAAACCGCGAGCCTGCACCGCTCCGATCAGTTGAAAGTACTGTCGCCGTTCCAGCCCATCCCGGATGGCAAGCCATGGGGCGTGCTGCTCGACGTGCCGGAAAAGGTCCTGATCGGCCCGGCCGAAGCGCTGAAAAAGCAACTCGACGAAACCAACACCACCGGCAGCCTGATCGAATTGGGCCTGGGCATTCTGGCGGCGCTGATCGGCCTGCTCCTGGTGTGGCTGATGGCGCGCAGCGTGACCCGTCCGATCCTGGGCGTGGCGCGCATGCTCGAAGACATCGCCAGCGGCGAAGGCGACCTCACCCGCCGGCTGGCCTACGACAAGCAGGACGAACTCGGCCAGTTGGCCGGTTGGTTCAACCGCTTCCTCGACAAACTGCAACCGGTGATCGCCGAGGTCAAACGCTCGGTGCAGGACGCCCGCAGCACTGCGGATCAATCCTCCGCCATCGCCACGCAAACCAGCGCCGGCATGGAGCAGCAGTACCGCCAGGTCGATCAGGTGGCCACGGCCTCCCACGAAATGAGCGCCACCGCCCAGGACGTCGCCCGCAGCGCGGCGCAAGCGGCACAGGCGGCCCGGGACGCAGATCAGGCGACCCGCCGTGGCTTGACGGTGATCGACCAGACCACCAGCAGCATTGACCATCTGGCCGCCGACATGAGCGCTGCCATGGTCCAGGTCGAAGGCCTGGCGGCCAATAGCGGCAAGATCGGCTCAGTGCTGGAAGTGATCCGCGCCATCGCCGAACAGACCAACCTGCTCGCCCTCAACGCCGCCATCGAAGCCGCCCGCGCCGGTGAGGCCGGACGTGGTTTTGCCGTGGTCGCCGACGAAGTGCGCAACCTCGCGCAGCGCACCCAGGAATCGGTGGAAGAGACGCGCCTGGTGATCGAGCAGTTGCAGAGCGGCACCCAGGAAGTGGTCGGATCGATGAGCAACAGCCATCGCCAGGCCCAAGACAGCGTCGGGCAAGTCAGCCAGGCCGTCACGGCGTTGCGCCAGATCGGCGACGCGGTGACGGTGATCAGCGACATGAACCTGCAGATCGCCAGCGCCGCCGAAGAGCAAAGCGCGGTGGCGGAGGAGATCACCAGCAACGTGGCGACGATTCGCGACGTGACCGAATCGCTGTCGGGGCAAGCCAATGAATCGGCGCGGGTCAGCCAGGCGCTCAATAGCCTGGCGAATCAGCAGCAGGGGTTGATGGATCAGTTCAGGGTTTAGGACTGGACACTGATCACTGTAGGAGCGAGCTTGCTCGCGATGAGGGTGTGCCTGTCACATCGATGCCGCCTGACACAACCTCATCGCGAGCAAGCTCGCTCCTACAGTACGGACCCTTAGCCATCAAGTTCAGCGCTTGGGCAGTTCAATCACCACCTTCAACCCACCCCACTCGCTCGTCTCCAGCCGCAACACCCCGCCCCAGGTATCGACGATGTCGCGCACGATGCCCAGGCCCAGGCCATGCCCATCGGTCTGCTCATCAAGTCGCGCGCCCCGACTGAACACTTGATCACGTCGTTCCTCGGGAATTCCGGGGCCGTCGTCTTCCACGCTCAATACAAATCCTTCAACCGCCTCGACCACGCTCAAGCGCACCTCGGCATCCGCCCATTTGCAGGCGTTGTCCAGCAGATTGCCCAGCAGCTCCAGCAAATCCTCACGATCCCACGGCAAGTGCAAACCCGCTGGCGCGCTATAGCTCAGGGCGAGGTGTTCGCCGTGAATCATGTTCAGCGTGGCAAGCAAGCCAGGCAGCTCGGCATCGCAATCGAACAGCGCTCCGGGCAGCGCATCGCCGGACAGCCGAGCCCGGTTAAGTTCACGATTGAGGCGTTGCTGCACCTGTTCCAGTTGCTCGGTGAGCACTTTGCGCAACTGCGGGTGACCCTCGAGTTTTTCGCTGGAGGCCACGCTGAGCAGCACCGCCAGCGGGGTTTTCAAGGCGTGACCGAGGTTGCCCAGGGCATTGCGCGAGCGCTTGAGGCTGTCTTCGGTGTGGGCGAGCAAATGGTTGATTTGCGCCACCAGCGGCTCAAGCTCCACCGGCACCTGCTCATCCAGTTGCGAACGCTGCCCCTGCTGCAACTGGGCAATCTGCTCCCGTGCCCGCTCCAGGGGCCGCAAGGCCCGGCGCACGGTGACGCGTTGCAAGATCAGAATCAGCAACAGTGCCAGCAGGCCAAGGCCCAGCCCGACCCGTTGCATCAGTCTGAAACTGTCGCGCACCGGCGAGTAATCCTGGGCGACGCTGATGGAGATCGACTGGCCAAGACGGCGGTAGTCCGAGCGCAGCACCAACAGTTGCTGGCCTTCCGGCCCCAGTTGCAGATTGCTGTGCAGGCCCGGGTTGTCCAGGCGCGGCAGTTCCTGATCCCACAACGAGCGCGATCGCCAATGGCTGTCGGCAAAATCGATGCGAAAGTAATGCCCGGAAAACGGTCGCTGGTAAGCCGGCGACAACCGTCGTTCATCCAGTTGCAAGCCTTGCGGCCCGCGCACCAGGGCGACCAGCAGGTTTTCGCTGTCGTTACGCAGCCCGGCTTCGAGGTAGCGCTGCAAACCGACTTCGAACAGCCACAGGCTGGTTTGCGCCAACACCAGGCCGACAATCACGAGCACGCTGACCAGGCCCAGGCTCAAGCGGCGCTGGATCGACCTCACTGCGCTTGACCGCCAAACAGATAGCCCTGGCCGCGTCGGGTTTCGATGACGCTACGTCCCAACTTGCGCCGCAGGTGATTGACGTGCACTTCGAGCACGTTGGAATCGCGCTCCGTTTCGCCGTCGTAGAGATGTTCGGCAAGATGGCTCTTGGACAGGATCTGTTCGGGGTGCAGCATGAAGTAACGCAGCAGGCGGAACTCAGCGGCAGTCAGTTGAATGTCGGCACCGTCGCGGGTCACGCACTGGCGGCCTTCATCCAGATGCAGACCTGCGGACTGCAAGGTCGGCTGATTGACCTGGCCATGGGATCGGCGCAACAACGCCTGGATGCGCAGGTGCAGCTCTTCCGGATGAAAGGGTTTGCTCATGTAATCGTCGGCACCGGCCTTGAGACCTTCGATCCGCTCGGCCCAGGAACCGCGAGCAGTCAGGATCAACACAGGCGTGGCCAGCCCACCCGCGCGCCATTGCGCCAGCACCTCGAGTCCCGGTACGCCGGGCAAGCCGAGGTCGAGGATGATCAGGTCATAGGGTTCGCTGCGGCCCTGATACACCGCATCCCGACCATCGGCCAGCCAGTCAACGGCATAACCCTGCCGGTTGAGGCCGGCCAGCAACTCGTCGGCCAGCGGCACGTGGTCTTCCACCAAAAGCAAACGCATCGGTCAATCTTCCTCGTCTTTGAGCAACTCGCCCGTGCTGGCATTCACGTCCAGTTCACGCACGACGCCTTCGGTGGTCAACAGCTCGACTTCATAAATGTAGACGTCGTGTTTCTCTTCAAGCTCGGCCTCGAGCAGCTTCGACCCCGGATACCGGTCCATGGCCTGTTGCAACAAGTGCTCGAGCGGCAAAATCACGCCCTGTTGACGCAGGCGCAAGGCCTCGTCCTGATCGAGGTCACGGGCCAGCACCACTGAACAGAACGTCAGCAGCACCAGCGCCATGCGTGAAACCGAACACACCTTCATTACGTATCCTGATGATCCTTGAGCACCTGGCCGCTCACCGCGTCTAATTCCAGGTCCCATTCAATGCCCTGTGGGTCGCGCAGCTCCACCTGATAGATGTACTTGCCGTACTCTTCTTCCAGCTCGGTTTCGGTGATGGTCGAGCCGGGGTGCTTGGCCAATGCCGTGGCGTTGAGCTTCTCGAAAGATACGATAGTACCAGCGTCGCGCAGTCGCAGGGCTTCGTCCGGGCCAAGGTCGCGGGCGTGGGCGGTGCTCGCGCCCAGGCCGATGAGTGTGGCGGTGAACAGGGCAGTCAGGATTTTCATGGGTGTCTCCGTATTCTTTTAATGGTGCATACCCGGCTACCTTAACGAGGCGAACTTAATTGAAACTGAATGGCCATCATTGCCGGTCCCTGCATTCTCTCCTGTGGGAGCGGCGGTACTCCCCCAGAACCCCATCAAGCCTATAATCCTCCGCCAGCCCAACCCCGAGCCGCCCATGACCGCCATCCACATCAAGTTTCCCTCCCTCACCCTAAAGGCCGGCCCTCGCGCATTGGCGCGCATCCGTGAAAATGGCTTGAGCGCGGCCGACGTCGGCACCTTGCCGGGGGCGGCCGGGGGGCCGAAGGCGCTGGGAATCCAGGGCCTGGACCTGGCATTGTTCGGTGAATGGCTGTCCGCCGCGCCGCGCGAACGCTCGCTGATCGGTGCTTCCGTCGGCTCCTGGCGCTTCGCCAGCGCCTGCTTGCCGGACGCCGCCGAAGGCATCCGTCGCCTGGGCCGGTTGTACACCGAGCAGAATTTCAACAAGGGCGTGACCATGGCGCAGATCAGCCAGAGCTCGCGACAAATGCTCGATGACCTGCTGGACGGGCGCGACGCGACGATCCTGGACAACGCCCATTACCGCCTGAATATCATGGTCGTCAAAAGCCACGGCCTGCTCGCCGACGATCATCGCGGGCGCCTGGGTCTGGGGCTCTCCTCGGTCATCGCCGACAACCTGCGCGGGCGCGCACGGTTGTCGCGGCACTTCGAACGGCTGATCCTCCACGACCCGCGCCTGGCACCGCCGGTGAACGCGCTGAACGATTTCCCCTCGCGCTTCGTCGCACTGAACACCGCCAACCTGCGCCAGGCCCTGCTGGCCTCCGGCTCCATTCCGATGGTCATGCAGGGCGTGCGCGATTTGCCTGGCGCAGGTGCCGGAACCTTCCGCGATGGCGGTCTGCTGGATTATCACCTCGACCTGCCCTACAGCGGCGACGACATCGTGCTCTACCCGCATTTCACCGACCGGATCATCCCCGGCTGGTTCGATAAAACCCTGCCCTGGCGCCGCGCCTGCCCGACCCGCCTGCAAAACGCGCTGCTACTCGCGCCGTCCAGGGAATACCTGGCACGCCTGCCCTTCGGCAAACTGCCGGACCGCAACGACTTCAAGCGCTTCATGGGTGACGCGCCGAGCCGACAGAAATACTGGCGCGCGGCAATGGACGAAAGCCGGCGCATGGGCGACGAATTCCTTGAACTGGCCGCCAACGGTCGCTTGGGCGAACGCTTGCTGACCCTTTAGTCAGGACAAGCTGGTAAACTCGCCGCCTGCCCAAATCGCCCCGGCGATCGCCACCTGACAGAGCTGAAAACACTGTGGAAATCTTCAAGGAATTTACGTTCGAATCCGCCCACCGCCTGCCCCATGTGCCGGAAGGCCACAAGTGCGGCCGTCTGCACGGCCACTCGTTCAAAGTGGCGATCCACCTGAGCGGCGACCTCGATCCCCACACCGGCTGGATTCGCGACTTCTCCGAGATCAAGGCGATCTTCAAGCCGCTGTACGAGCGCTTGGACCACAACTATTTGAACGACATTCCGGGGTTGGAAAATCCGACCAGTGAAGTGTTGGCCAAGTGGATCTGGGGTGAGTTGAAGCCGCTATTGCCGGAGTTGAGTGCGATTCGGATTCATGAGACGTGTACGAGTGGGTGTATCTATCGCGGGGAGTGAGGGATCGTGGAATAGCCATCCGGGGGATGGCTATTTTGTTGCTGTGGCTTAACAGTCAATCGGGACTGTAAAACACTTCCAACAACGCCGCCAATAAATCAACTCACTTATGGTACTTACCAAAATGTCGAGTGAAATTAGATTTTCGAGTAAAACCAATATCACATTGGGTGCATTTAAAGATCTTATCTTTACCCCGTGTATGGTTTGGGCGGTCTTTAAACGTGCGTAGATGCACTCTCAAAGCAGTATGAGCGGCAAATGTTTGCTTACAGTCAGGACACTCAAAAGGCTTTTCTCCAGTGTGAATTCGCATGTGTTCATTTAAATGTCCCCTATGACGGAACTGCTTGGAGCAATCACTAAAAGGACAGGCGTGACCTTTTCCAGCATGAATTTTCATATGCTGATTAAGAATATTTTTGCTCTTATAGACTTTCTTGCAAACTGTGCAGGTATTAGGAGCCGAAGGTTCTGTAATATTCACCCTCGAAGGGCCGGGGACTGGAGATGCCTCACGTTGAGGTGTTGCTTGTGGATCAGGAGATGCAGGACCATCATTCGTCGGGGTGCCGATGGGGGGCAAAGGTTCCACCTCTATTTCGTCAACGTCTATTGGTGACGACTGATCACCTGCCAAATCCAGGAAATCCATCTCCGACGTGGGATCAGCTGTGTTTAATTCAGATTCTCGCGTATCACCTGATTGCGCATTTTCCGGGCCAGGCAGATAAAGTAATTCATCCGGCAAATCCCAATCCTCATCGTCACTATCCAATCCGTCCCTATCTATCCTGACCATGGGTGAGTTGCGTACAAAACGATATAGATTCAGCCCGTCCACTGTTCCTGCCGGGTCCGGGTTGATCCAGCGACTCAACCATGGCGCGTAGTAGCGGAACCCGTAGTAATACAACCCTGTCGCATCGCGCTCCTTGCCTGAATATCGAATGGTCTTGTAAGCGCCCGCCTGATCGCTGTGGTCTTCCCACGCCGTGCCGCCAAAGGGGTAATAGGCTTCGCGGCTTTGTACGTTGCCCTGTTCATCCACTTCCAAAGTGCCAGACCCCAGGTGATCGGTCAGGTGATAACGCAGGGGATGGTCCGGCGCCTCGCCCCCAAGAAACCAGGTTACCCGGTTACGCCCGGCCTCAAGGTCGAGCACTTGGTAGTGTTCGCCAGTCGGGCGGCGATGCAATTCCAGCCCTGGCAGGTAACGAACCTCGGCAATTACGGTGGTCGCATTGGTCAGTGTCGTGCGGACCTTGCGCAGGCGTTTGCCGCCACCACCGTAGATGTAGCGTTCGGTATCGTCGGCTTCGTTCGCCCGCACCACTGGCGACACGCTAGCGAGTTGGTTGCGCAGATCCCAGGTCATGATCTGGCCGCGCTGCAGGTATTGCAGGTTGCCGTTGGCGTCGAAATGGCTGGGGAAATCCACCGGCAGGTCGTCATCGATCAGGCTGCGATTGCTGTTCGGGGCTATCAACCAGCAGCGGGTAAAGGATTGGGCACCAACGTGCCGCAGCTCGGCCATGTTGCTGCCTGCGTCGTAGGCATATTCTTCGGTGTAGTTGAGCACAGCGCCGGGACCGGCAGTCTCCCAGCCCGTGGCGCTGATGAGCTGGCCCAAGGTGTCGTAGGCGTAGACCCGTTTTGGGTCGATGCGCTGGTTCTTGAAGTAACGAATCGGCAACGCGTGATCGTCGATTTGCACAACGTTGCCAACGGGATCGACCGTGTAACGCAAGTCCTGCAACGGCTCGGCGTTGGGCAACCCGGCAGACAGGCGCTCCAGCCGGCCATCGCTGAGGGCGTACTCGGCCAGGGTGACCACACCATTTCCGGCGGTCTCACTTTCAACCTTTCCCGCCGGGTTATAGCGGATGTCCCGCACCAGACATTGGCCGGGCGCCGGAGTGTTAGCGGGTTGCAGCCAGCCTTGGCCAAGTTGCCCAGCCACCGAGTAACCGAAAGCGCGGCGGTGGCCATGGGCATCGGTCAAGCTCAACAAATCCCCCAACGGTGAATACGCCCAGCGACTGGCCAACCCCGGCTCGCCCTCCAGCAAAGCATCTCGCGCAGCAGTATCCAGCGGCCAATCGGGAGAATCGAGCGTTTGCAGAAAGTGGCTGACCTCGCACTGCGACCGCCCCAACAGATCGTACTCACTCATGTGCCGGGTCCCAGCCGGGTCGTCGTGACGAACCACTCGCCCGCATTGATTGGCCGCGCTGGCATCAACGCCGCCATACTCGAAGCGCTCCACCACCCGCCCTTGCTCGGTGACCGCCACCGTACGCATCAACGTGTCGTATTCAATATCGCCCTGGCTACCGCGACCGTCCCAGCCCGTCAGCACCTGATCGGCTTCACCGAACAACGATACCCGCCAGCCGGCATCGACGCTATCACTGGCCAGGACCTTGCCAGACAAACTGGCGCACTGCCCCAACGCCGGCACAGTCAACCGCGCATCCCATTGCTCCGCCAGCCGTCCTGCCCCATCGAACACCTGTCGCGTCGCCCGCGCCGCCGCAGCCTGTCCGACTTCCTCCCGCCAGTACGCCACGCCGCGCACGTCCAGCCCCCGGGGGTCGATGACCGCCAGGCTGGGTGTGTGCTGATGCAAGTCGACTGTGTTCATCGAGTCTCAATACCACTCTGTGCCGAATAGCGTCTACTGACACAAATGATAGGTATGCAGGGGAAGTGAAACCGTTGCTGCCAGAATTAGTGCTAGTTCGAATTATTGATGTGAAAGCGTGGTGGCGTCTGCTGTTGTGAGTGGCCACCGGAGAGCAGAAACCATCTTACGAGCAGGTGTAATGCTCTCGCGTTACGTCTGAAACGCAAAAAATCACTATGCCAGTCAAGAGTGAAATTTTTTGACGTGTACCTCCAGGTTAACTTCAGTACTAAATGATGCATGACAATCGCCCGTGGTGCACCAGAGGGGTACTCCATGAGAGTAGGCATGCCTATCTCGTTCGGGCTTTCTCAAAAATGTTTTTGGGCATTTTGGGCATTCATACGGTTTTTCTCCGGAGTGAGTCTTCAAATGTTGACGTAATCGGGAATTCAATTTGAACGAAAGTTCACACATGCCACACTTGTACGGTCTCTCATCTGAATGCACCGATTTGTGAGCATTGAGGTTTCCACGAACTGAAAACGCCCAGCCACATATCTCGCACTCATATGGCTTCTCACCGGTATGAGTTTTCAAATGAACATCAAGACTTTGTCTAAACGCATAACGCTTGTCACACGAACCGCATTTAAAAGGTTTCTCTCCGGTATGCGTGCGTACATGAGCCGTCAGGTTTTCACGCCGCTTGAATACTCTTTGACATGTCTCACACTTCAAGATCGATGCCGATCGACGTGAAGCATTCGATGTCCCTGGCTCCGGAGGAACGTCAGACGGCTGCGGTGTGGAATCAGGTGTGTTTAATTCAGATTCTCGCGAGTTGCCGGACGCCATATTTGCCGGAGGTGGGTCAGACGGCTGCGGTGTGGGATCAGGTGTGCTTAATTCAGATTCTCGCGTATCACCTGATTGCGCATTTTCCGGGCCAGGCAGATAAAGTAATTCATCCGGCAAATCCCAATCCTCATCGTCACTATCCAATCCGTCCCTATCTATCCTGACCATGGGTGAGTTGCGTACAAAACGATAAAAATTCAACCCATCCACCGCCCCCGCCGGATCCGGATTGATCCAGCGACTCAACCACGGTGCGTAGTAGCGGAACCCGTAGTAATACAAACCCGTCGTATCACGCTCCTTGCCTGAATATCGAATGGTCTTGTAAGCGCCCGCCTGATCGCTGTGGTCTTCCCACGCCGTGCCGCCAAAGGGGTAATAGGCTTCGCGGCTTTGTACGTTGCCCTGTTCATCCACTTCCAAAGTGCCAGACCCCAGGTGATCGGTCAGGTGATAACGCAGGGGATGGGCCGGTGCGTCGGACCCGTGAATCCACGTGACCCTATTACGTCCTGCGTCGAGGTCGAGCACTTGGTATTGCTCGCCAGTCGGACGCCGATGCAGTTCCAGCCCGGGCAGGTAACGAACTTCGGCAAACACGGCGGTCGCGTTGGTCAGCGCGGTACGCACCTTGCGCAACCGCTTGCCGCCCCCACCGTAGATATAGCGTTCGGTGTCGTCGTCCTCTTCCTCCCTCACCACCGGCGAAACGCTGGCCAACTGATTGCGCAGGTCCCAGCTCATGGTCTGACCGCGCTGGAGGAATTGCTGGTTGCCGTTGGCGTCGAACTGTCTGGGGAAATCCACTGGCTGGTCGTCGTCGACCAAGCTGCGGTTACTGTCGGGAGCCACCAACCAGCGGCGGGTAAAGGCATGCGCACCGACGTGCCGCAACTCGGTCATGTTACCGCCCGCGTCATAGCCATACGCTTCACGATAATTGAGGATCGCACCGGGACTGGCTGCTTCCCAACCGGTGGCGCTGATGAGCTGGCCCAAGGTGTCGTAGACGTATAAGCGCTGCGGGTCGATGCGTTGATTTTTGAAGTACCGGATCGGCAAGGCATGATCATCGATTTGCACGATGTTGCCCACCGGGTCTACGGAGTAACGCAAGTCCTGCAACGGCTCGGCGTTGGGCAACCCGGCAGACAGACGCTCCAGCCGACCGTCACTGAGCGCGTACTCGGCGACGGTGACAACGCCGTTTCCGGCGGTCTCCCGCTCGACCTTGCCGTTGGGGTTATAGCGGATGTCCTGCACCAGACATTGGCCCGGCGCTGGCGTGTTAGCCGGTTGCAACCAGCCCTGGCTAAGTTGCCCGCCTACCGAGTAGATGAAATGCCGACAGTGGCCGTGGGCATCGGTCAGGCTCAACAGATCCCCCAACGGTGAATACGCCCAGCGACTGGCCAACCCCGGCTCGCCCTCCAGCAACGCATCACGCGCAGGCACCTCCAGCGGCCAGTCGGGTGAATCAAGCGTTTGTAAAAAATGGCTGACCTCGCACTGCGACCGCCCCGAGAGATCGTACTCGGTCATGTGCCGGGTGCCAGCCGGGTCGTCGTGACGAACCACCCGCCCACATTGATTGGCATCACTCGATTCAACGTCGCCGTATTCAAAGCGCTCTACCACCCGCCCTTGCTCGCTCACCGCCACCGTGCGCAACGAGGTGTCGTATTCAATATCCCCGCGACTGCCCCGACCGTCCCAGCCGGCCAGCACCTGATCGGCTTCGCCGAACAGATTCACCCGCCAGCCGGCATCGACGCTGTCACTGGCCAGGACCTTGCCGGACAAACTGGCGCACTGCCCCAACGCCGGCACACTCAACCGCGCATCCCATTGCTCCGCCAACCGCCCTGCCCCATCGAACACCTGGCGCGTCGCCCGCGTCGCCGCAGCCTGCCCGACCTCGTCCCGCCAGTACGCCACGCCGCGCACACCCAGTCCCCGCGGATCAATGACCGACAGGCTGGGTGTGTGCTGATGCAACTCGACCGTGTTCATCGAGTCTCAATACCACCCTGTGCCGAACAGCGTCTACTGACACAAATGACAGGTGTGCCTATGCTCTTCGGCTTTCACCCCGCCATAAGGATGCGATCATGAGTGACTGGCCGCTGGCTCAAACCTATCGTTTCAACGGGCATAACGTTCGCTATGCGGTGCGGGGCGACGGCCCGCCGCTGGTGTTCGTGCATGGCACGCCGTTCTCGTCCTTCGTGTGGCACCGCATCGTGCCGCATTTCATCTGCTCGCACCGGGTGTATTACTTCGACCTGCTGGGGTACGGGCAGTCCGAGAAGATTGACGGCGATGTGTCGCTGGGCGTGCAGAACCACCTGTTGGCGCAGTTGCTGGATCACTGGGGCCTGGATAGCCCGGACGTGGTGGCCCACGATTTCGGTGGCGCCACGGTACTGCGCACGCATTTGCTCAACGGCAAGGACTACCGCAGCCTGACGCTGATCGACCCGGTGGCCCTGACGCCCTGGGGTTCACCGTTCGTGCGGCATGTGCGCCAGCATGAGGCCGCGTTCACCGGCCTGCCGGACTACATCCAGCGCGCCATTGTGCCCGCGTACATTCGCGGCGCGATCAAGCGTGATATCAGCGACGCCGAGCTCGCCCCCTACGTTCAACCCTGGTTGGGCGAGTCGGGCCAGGCGGGTTTCTACCGACAAATCGCACAGATGGACGAGCGGTACACCCGCGAAGTCGAGCCCCTGTACCCGACCATCCGCTGCCCGGTGCAGATTCTCTGGGGCGAGGATGACCAATGGATCCCCCTCGAGCGTGGGCGCGCCTTGCAGCAGTTGATTGCCGGCTCGCAGTTTCATCCGGTGCCCAACGCTGGGCACCTGGTCCAGGAGGATGCCCCGGAAGCCATCGTTGCCGCCCTGCTGCGCTTCCTGCCGCTGGCCGGCAATGGCTCTACCGCGCTACCGTAGAACAAACCCGCCCGATGAAAAAGGACACGCCCGATGCATATCGTCAACGCCCGTCTGCGTAACCAGGAAGGCCTGCATGAACTGCACCTGGAAAACGGTCTGATCAGCCACATTTCCCGTCAGACCGAAGCGCACACCCTGGGCCCTGAGGATCTGGACGCCGGGGGCAACCTGGTGGTGCCGCCTTTCGTCGAGCCCCACATTCACCTCGACGCCACACTGACAGCCGGCGAGCCGCGCTGGAACATGAGCGGCACGCTGTTCGAAGGCATCGAGTGCTGGGGTGAGCGCAAGGTGACGATCACGGCGCAAGACACCAAGGCTCGCGCCAGGAAAACCCTCCAGGCGCTGGCCGCACACGGCATACAACATGTACGCACCCACGTGGATGTCACCGATCCGCAACTCACTGCGCTGAAAGCCCTGCTCGAGGTGCGCGAGGAAAGCCGGCACCTGGTCGACATGCAGATCGTCGCCTTTCCCCAGGAAGGCATCGAGTCGTACCGCAATGGCCGCGAGCTGATGGAAGAAGCGATTCGCCTGGGCGCCGATGTGGTCGGCGGGATCCCGCATTTCGAGTACACCCGCGACCAAGGTGTGAGTTCGGTGAAGTTCCTGATGGACCTGGCCGAACGCACCGGTTGCCTGGTGGACGTGCATTGCGATGAAACCGACGACCCGCATTCACGCTTTCTCGAAGTGCTGGCTGAAGAAGCGTGCAGCCGCGACATGGGGTCCCGGGTCACGGCCAGCCATACCACGGCCATGGGCTCCTACGACAATGCCTACTGCGCCAAGCTGTTCCGCCTGCTCGGGCACTCGGGCATCAGCTTTGTCTCCTGCCCCACCGAAAGCATCCACCTGCAAGGACGGTTCGATACCTTCCCGAAACGTCGCGGCGTGACGCGGGTGAACGAGTTGCTCGAAGCGGGGATGAACGTGTGCTTCGGCCAGGACTCGATCGTCGATCCCTGGTACCCGCTGGGCAACGGCAATATCCTGCGTGTGCTCGAGGCTGGCCTGCATATCTGTCACATGCTCGGTTACCGCAATTTGCAGAGTGCCCTGGACCTGGTCACCGATAACAGCGCCCGGGCGCTGAACCTGGGCGAGCGTTATGGGCTGGAGCCTGGGCGGCCGGCGAACCTGTTGATCCTGTCGGCAGACAGCGATTACGAGGTGATCCGCAGCCAAGGGTTGCCGTTGTATTCGGTGCGTGGGGGGAAGGTGTTGATGAAGCGGGAGATGGCGGTGGTGGAGTTTTTGGGGTGATCCGGGATTTAGGGTGACTGTACTGGCCTCATCGCGGGCAAGCCCGCTCCCACAGGGGATTTGCGGTGTACACAACACCACTGTAGGAGCGAGCTTGCTCGCGATGGGTTCCCAAGGCTCAACGCATCAACCGCGCCGTCCCAAACAGACTCACCCGCCCCAACTCCCCATCCACCTCCTCCAGCAAAATCGGCGCCGTGCCACCGGGCATCACCACCTTCACCTCCCCGGCCGCCACCCAGCCCACCCGCCATGCCGCGCAGGCAACCGCCGTGGCGCTGGTGCCCGACGACGCCGTCGGCCCTTCGCCGCGCTCAAACACCCGGGCGGCAATTCGGCCCTCTGCCTCGCGCATCGCCCATTGCAGGTTGATGCCCGCCGGGCACGGCCGCCCTGCCCCCGTCGGCATGGCGTAGGCGATTTGCATCAGGCCTCCGTTCAGGTCCGCCTGGCGCATCTGCTCATTGGCCGGCAAGGCGCTCGCCTGCTCCACCAGCGTCACGCAGTGGGGGTTGCCGACGCGGACGAACTGGCTGCGTTGCCAGGCGGGGTTCAACGCCGCCAGCGGTTGCACATGGCTGACATCACGAGCATTGAACATCACCTCGCCGGTGCCCTGTGCACTGACCGCCGCCGGGCCGAAGCCGGGTTTGCCCAGGTCCAGCCAGAACCCCGACACGCCCTCGACCTGCGCCGCCTTCACCGAGGTCACCCCGGGCGACGGCGTATCGGCCTTGTCATGATGAACCCGCAGCAAACAGGCTTCGTCCTGTGGCAGCAGTCCCTGGTCGGTGAGGGCCTGGGAGAAAATCGTCAGGCCATTGCCGCTACGCTCGGCCAGGGTGCCGTCGGTGTTGACGATCAACAGGTCGAACGGCGGCGCCGCTTGAAACGGGCCGACCAGCAGCCCGTCACTGCGGTGCGCCTTGCCGCCTGCCGGTTGCGTGCCCGGTGCCCAGGCACAGAACGCCTCGATGGCCAGTGGAGCCCAGGCCGCACGGGTCTGCGCCGCCTGGCTGGCCAGCACCGGCACATCAATACCGGCAGCGCGCACTGCGTCCGGTGCCACCACCGCATAAATATTGCCGCGCGCATCGTAAAACGGCGTCATCTCGCCTCCTGTCCACCGATCAAAACCGACAACATATCGCGAAATGTCACCTGGCTGTGCAAGGATGTCGACCTGCCTCTGAGGCGCATCACAAGGACGCGGGTCGAACCTCACTGCTCGGCTATTGTCCCTTGCCGACGAGGATGTATTTTTACCAGGGATCGATATGACCAGCCTCAACACCCAGACCACCTTCGTGCCTGGACGTCTGCAACAGATGGCCACGCGCGTGGCTTTTTTTATTGCCGGTTTCGGCATCGCCGCCTGGGCGCCGCTGGTGCCCTATGCCAAGGCCCGGGCCGCACTGGATGAAGGTACGCTCGGTTTGCTGTTGTTGTGCCTGGGTGTCGGCTCGATTTTGGCGATGCCGGTCGCTGGCGCGTTGTCGGCGCGCTTGGGTTGTCGGCGCGTGATGATCGGCGGCACGCTGCTGATATGCACCGCCCTGCCCCTGCTGGCAACGGTGTCGGCGATGCCGGCACTGATCGCGGCGCTGTTCATGTTCGGCGCGGGCCTGGGCACGGTGGACTCTACGGTGAACCTGCAAGCCGTGGTCGTTGAACGGGCCAGCGGCAAAACCATGATGTCGGGCTTCCACGGGATGTTCAGCCTCGGCGGGATCGTCGGCGCGGCGGGTGTCAGCGGTTTGCTCGGTTTTGGCCTGTCGCCGTTGGCCGCCATGCTGGTGGTCGTGGTGGTGCTGATCGCTGCGCTGGTCAGGGCCGCGCCGCACATGTTGCCCTACGGCAGCGAAAGCTCGGGACCGGCGTTTGCGGTGCCCAAGGGCATTGTGCTGTTTATCGGCGGCATGTGTTGCATCGTGTTCCTCGCCGAAGGCGCGGCACTGGATTGGAGCGCGGTATTCCTGGTGCAGGAGCGCGGTATCGACACCGCCTACGCCGGCCTCGGTTATGCCGCGTTTGCCTTGACCATGACCGTCGGCCGCCTGACCGGCGACGCCATCGTGCGCCGCCTCGGCGCGACGCGGGTGATCGTGTGCGGCGGGCTGCTGGCGGCCGCCGGGTTGCTGCTGGCGACCTTTGCCCCCGACTGGGAGTTGGCGCTGGTGGGCTACGCCATGCTCGGCGCCGGATGCTCGAACATCGTGCCGGTGTTGTACACAGCCGTAGGCAAGCAGACCGTCATGCCCGAAAGCATCGCCGTACCGGCCATTACCACCCTCGGTTATGCGGGCATCCTGGCCGGGCCGGCCGTGATCGGTTTCATCGCCCACGGCAGCAGCCTGAGTTTTGCCTTTGGGTTGATGGCCGTGTTGCTGGTAGCGGTGGCCCTTGGGGGGCGGGTGTTGAAGGTCTGATGTCCCGTGGTGTCTGGATGTCCATCGTCGGAACGCCGCCCGGAGCAAGCCCGCTCCTACAGGGGCGGTGGTGCCTTTGTGGGAGCGGGCGTGTCGAGGCGTCGAACCGTCGCGACAGGGTCAACGCGATCAGTCAGAACCCCACGCTGGCCTGCACGAAGAACGTTCGCGGCGTACCCACGTACATCCCCGCATTGTTGTCGCTGGAACGGGTGAAGTACTGCTTGTCGAACACGTTCTTCACGCCGGCGCCCAGTTTCAGGTTCGACAGTTGCGGACCAAAGTCATAACCGCCGCGCACGTTCCAGGTGACGTAGCCCGGAATGTCCCCGTACCGGCCATCGGCGGTCCCTTCGGTGATGTAGTTGTTGGTGAAGCTGCCGTTGCCGTTCACCGAAACACCCGGTGAGCGCTGCTTGGACTGGGCGAAGGCATCGACATTGTAGGTCCAGCGATCGATGTCGTAACGCAGGCCGGCGGTGGCCACCTGGCGCGAGTAGAACGGCAGGTCGCGGCCCTTGAAGGCAGGAATCTCGCCTTCATACACAGCGCGGGTGTAGGTGAAACCGGCGTTGGCGGTCAGGCCATCGAGGCGCGGATCGAGGGCCGCCATGTCGTAATGCACCGAGGCCTCGATGCCCTGGTGCGTGGTCGCGCCCAGGTTGGTCCAACCGGCATCGTTGCTGATGTATTGCAGTTCCTTGTCGAAGTCGATGTAGAACAGCGTCACTTCACCGCCCCACACGTCATCGTTGTAACGCGTGCCCACCTCGTAGGTCTTGGCCTTTTCCGGCTCCAGGCCATTGGCCGTGCTGTCACCCGAACCACCCTGGCCGAGCTGAAAATATTGCAGGCTGCCGAACGACGTCTCGTAGTTGGCGAACAGCTTCCACGCGTCGGAGAGGTGATACATCACGCTCAACGCTGGCAGCGGCTCGTTGCTTTCGATGCTGCGATTCTTTTCCGGCACGCGTTTGCCCGCCGCATCAAGCACCGGACGATCGTGCCAGTCGGTGCTGATGTGTTCAAACCGAATGCCCGGCGTGATGGTCCAGTTGCCAACGTCGATCTTGTTATCGACATACACCGAGTTGGCCTCGGTGCCGCCAGTACGGTCCTGATAGACATGACCGTCCGACGTCGGGGTCGCCACCGGAGTGTTGTTGACCAGTGCCAGTCGAGTGGCCTGCTCATGCATCGCTTCCTTGAGGTAGCGATAACCAACGCTCACCTCCTGGGTGGTCGGGCCGACGTCGAACACATGGGACACCCGCGGCTCGATGCCGAAGGTGTAATACGTCCGCGGGAACGAGCCAATGGTCTTCTGATCGAGGGCGGCGATGTTGCTGCCGCGGAAGCTGTCGGTGTAGTACGTCAGCACTTCGGCCTGGGTGCGATCGTCGATCTGGCGAATCCACTTGAACGAGATGTCCTTGCGGCGCCCGCTGAAGTTGTCATTGTTGCGATCGGACTGGAACGGATTGGCATCGTACTGCGCCTGGGTCAAGCCGCCGGGCATGTCTGCACTGGCATCGTAGTAATGCAGGTTGAGGCTGAAATCGTCGACGTCAGTCGGCGCCCAGTGGGTCTTGAGCAATACGTCGTCGATGTCGTTGCCATTGTTGCGTTCACGGTAACCGTTGCCGTTGACGCCCGAGTACAGCAGCGCCACACCGATGCCGTTGTCAGCGGTGCCACCGACGAACGCTGTGTCGATGTGCTTCCAGCCGCCGTGCCGGGAGGTTTCCAGGGTGGTGCCGATCTCAGCCGAGGCTTTTTCCGGAATGGCGCGGGTCACGAAGTTGATCACACCACCGACGTTCTGCGGTCCGTAGCGTACCGAACCGGCACCGCGTACCACGTCGATGCTGTCGAGGTTGCCGGAGGAAATCGGCGCCATGGACAGCTGCGGCTGGCCGTACGGGGCGAACGCCGCCGGCACACCGTCGATCAATACGGTGGAGCGTGGCGACAGCCGCGACGTCAGGCCGCGCACACCGACGTTCAGGGAAATATCACTCCCGCCCGTACCGTTGGCTTCCTGCACCTGCACGCCGGGTACGCGCTTGAGCACATCGCCGACGTTCATCGCGCCCTGCTCGACCATGGCTTCACGGCGAATCACCGTACGGGCGCCGGGGTGATTCTGCACCACGGCGGCGTCGGCATCGCCGAGCCAGTCACCGACCACCTTGATGTCCGTCACGCCCAGTTCCAGCGGACCATTGGCGGCGGAAGTCGGCGCCGGTGTCAGGGTCACCGAACCTTCGTCGATCTGGTATTCAAGGCCACTGCCTTGCAGCAACTGGCGCAGGGCCTGTTCCGGCGAAAGATTGCCGTCCACCGCCGGGGCCTGTTTACCCGCCACCAGTTCCGGGCTGAAGAACACTTGCAACGAGGTCTGCTGACCCAGCTCGCTCAAGGCCTGGCCCAGGGGTTGCGCCGGAATGTGGATAGCATCGGCGGCAAACGCCTGGGGCAACGCAACGTTGACCGCCAGCGCGAGCGCCAGCGGCAGCCAAGGGGATTTGTTGTTTTTGGCAGTGGAGTTTTTCACGTCGAACAGTGTCCTGTGAGCGCAAGAGAGTGCGTCTGTTAATGCAAACCAGTTGCAGTTGGACAAGAAGACGATGTACTCGAAAAAAACCTGAATCTATTTTGAAATTATTTCCTGGCTGCCATCAGGGCGCGTACGCACGGCCACCGGCAGGATGTTCGGCAGGGCCTTGAGCAAGCCTTCGGTATTGTCGGACTTGAACACGCTGGTCAGGCGCAACTGCCCGACTTTGTCGTCGCTGATGGTCAGCGGCTTCTCGCGATAACGCGACACCTCCTCGACGACTTCGCGGAGGCTGGCGTTGTTGAACACCAGTTTGCCGCTGCGCCAGGCGGTCAGCTCCGCCGGGTTGACGGCATAGGCCGGGGCGACGTTTCCATGGGCATCCACCCGCGTCCCCAGGCCGGCGGAAAGCGAGACGAAAGCATCGCCTGGCGCTTCACGCCCCTGGACCCTGACCGTACCCTGCTCGACGACGACCCGCGTATCACGGGGACCGCGCCGCACATCGAAGCGCGTGCCGGTGACCGTGACCTTGCCTGCGCCCGACTCGACCACGAACGGACGATCACTGTCATGGGCGACGTTGAACATGGCCTCGCCTTCGGTCAGCTCGATACCGCGCCGGCCTTTCTCAAACCGCACCTGAAGACGGCTGCGGCTGTTGAGGTCGATCACCGAACCGTCCGGCAATGCCACCTGGCGGCGCTCGCCCAGCGCCGTGGCAAACTCGGCGGAGTACGTTGCGGATTGATTCAGACCACTAAAAAGGCCCAGCCCGAGCGCCACTGCCAGCACACTGGCCGCCACCGCATACCGCAAGATTGGACGACGCTTGCTGCGTTGCGGCGGTGCTTCACACAAGGCGTGCAGGCGCGCAGGCGGCAGCAAGTCTGCCGCCGACCACAGCCCCTGGAGCAATTGAAATTCGTCCCGGTGCTGCGGGTGTTCATGCAGCCATCGCTCGAACTCCAGATGTTCCTCGATGCTCACGGCCGGTTCCCGAAGACGCACAAACCACCGCGCCGCCTCATCGCGAACCGTTGTTTGCCCGCACGCGCAGTTATCCATCATGGAAGTTCCTGTGTGGCTGGGGATGAAAATGCGTTGCCGCTCATGATTGCAGTCCGTCGAGGCGGTCGCGCAGATGCCGCAGGGTGCGGATCATATACTTTTCCACCATGTTCCTGGACAGTCCCAGGCGTTCGGCGATTTCCGCCTGGGTCAGGCCTTCGATCTTCTGCCAGACGAACACCTTGCGGCAATTGATCGGCAGCTCGGCAAGGGCACGCTCGATGGAATCAGCCAACTGGACCGCATGCATGAAATGCTCCGGGTCGCCTGACGACGACACACTTTCATCGATTGCCTCGGACTCCCTGGCGCCCCGCCGATCCTCACGCCGATAACCATCTACCGCGATGTTGCGCGCGGTCTGGTGCAGATAGGCCCGGGGCTGCTGCACCGCACCCGAATCGGACTCGAGCACGCGCACAAAGGTGTCGTGGGCCAGATCCTCGGCCTGCTGACGATTTCTCAGGCGACGGGTCCAGGTGCCAACCAACTCTTCGTAATGCTCGAAAAAGCCGTGTCTGCGGGGCAGCTTGGGGATCATTGCGGTGTGCTGTGAAGACGGGGCGTGAATAGTAATGCTTCCTATTAACTGGAATCAATGGCCACCCGGCAGGCGCCACACAACCCGTTTGCGCGGCAGATCAGCGGGAACAGTTGATTTAGGCACGCAGGCAAAGGATTCTGGCAGGCATACAACAAGAGCCCGCTACAGCCTGTAGCAAAGTGCGGTAATGCCAGTCATCGGTTTTTGCCCGGGAATACAGTCATGTTCACCTCCATCGCCGCACTTAAAAAACAACCCCTCGCCCGCCTCGCGCTGGCCATTGCCCTGGGCTTGCCCGCCTGGGCCGACAACGCCCTCGCCCACGGCGGCCATGCCGAAATGGTGCCGCTGCAAGCAGGCCTCGAAGCATTCGGCGCCTCGGTCAAGTGGGACGATTACGCCGACCTGTTCGTGATTGCCAAAGATGGCGTGTACCTCAAGGTCAAACCAGACAGCAAGGTGGCGATGCTCAACGGCAAGCGCATGGAGCTGACGGTCCCGGTGGTGTTCAAGGGCAAGACCGCCTACATGTCCAAGGACTTCATCAACCAGGTGTTCCAGTCCGGCCTGGACAAGACCTTTGTCGTCGAAACCCGGCCGAACCCGCTCAACCCGTTGAGCGCGGACGAGATCAACAGCGCGGTCAACATCGTCAAGCAATCGGCCCATTACCAGCCGGGGTTCCGTTTCACGGAAGTGTCGGTCAAGGAGCCGCCAAAGGAACAGGTTTGGAATTTCGCCCTGAGCGGGCAGAAAGTCACCCAGCCACGTCAGGCCAACATTGTGGTGCTGGACGGCAAACACGTGATCGAAGCCCTGGTCGACCTCGACAGCAAGACCCTCAGGTCATGGACGCCGATCGAAGGCGCCCATGGCATGGTCCTGCTCGACGACTTCGCCACCGTGCAAGCGGCCATCGAGGCCAGTCCCGATTATGCCCAGGCATTGGCCAAGCGTGGCATCAACGATGTGAAGCAGGTGGTAGCCACTCCCCTGACCGTAGGCTACTTCGACGGCAAGGACGGGCTGACGCAAGACAAGCGCCTGCTGAAAATCGTCAGCTACCTCAATACCGGGGACGGCAACTACTGGGCACACCCGATCGAGGGCCTGGTGGCGGTGGTCGACCTGGAGCAGAAGAAGCTGATCAAGATCGAAGACCACGGCGTGATTCCGGTACCAATGAAACCCACTCCGTATGATGGGCGCGGCCGCAAGGGCGTGGCGGTCAAACCGCTGGAGATCACCGAGCCGGAAGGGAAAAACTACACCATTACCGGCAACAGCATTCACTGGCAGAACTGGGACTTCCACGTACGCCTCGACTCCCGGGTCGGGCCGATCCTGTCCACTGTCACCTATGACGACAAGGGCAAGAAACGCAAGATCATGTACGAAGGCTCGCTGGGCGGCATGATCGTGCCTTACGGCGATCCGGATGGCGGCTGGTACTTCAAAGCCTACCTGGACTCTGGCGAATACGGCATGGGCACGCTCACCTCACCGATTGCCCGGGGCAAGGACGCGCCGCAAAACGCCGTGCTGCTGGATGCGACCATCGCCGACTACACCGGCGCGCCGACCTCGATCCCGCGTGCCATGGCCGTGTTCGAACGCTACGCCGGACCGGAATACAAACACCAGGAAATGGGCCAGCCCAACCTCAGCACCGAGCGACGCGAGTTGGTGGTGCGCTGGATCAGCACCGTGGGCAACTACGACTACATCTTCGACTGGGTCTTCCAGCAGAACGGCACCATCGGCATAGACGCCGGGGCCACGGGTATCGAGGCGGTCAAGGGTGTGAAGTCCAAAACCATGCACGAAGCCACCGCCAAGGAAGACACACGCTACGGCACCCTGCTGGACCACAACATCGTCGGCACCACCCACCAGCACATCTACAACTTCCGCCTCGACATGGACGTCGATGGCGAGAACAACTCGCTGGTGGAAGTGAACCCGGTGATTGCGCCCAACGATCGTGACGGGCCGCGCACCAGTACCATGCAGACCGAAACACGCGTGGTCGGCACCGAGCAACAGGCGGCGCAGAAGTTCGCCCCCTCGACCATTCGCCTGCTGAGCAACCCCGCCAAGGAAAACAAGGTCGGCAACCCGGTGTCCTACCAGTTGATACCGTACGCTGGCGGCACGCACCCGGTGGCCAAGGGTGCCAACTTCGGCAAGGATGAATGGCTCTATCACCGCCTGAGCTTCATGGACAAGCAACTGTGGGTGACGCGCTACAACCCCGAGGAAAAATACCCGGAAGGCAAATACCCGAATCGCTCGGACAAGGACTCGGGCCTGGGCCAGTTCACCCATGACAACCAGTCCATCGAGAACAGCGACGACGTGGTCTGGCTGACCACCGGCACCACCCACGTCGCCCGTGCCGAGGAATGGCCGATCATGCCGACCGAGTGGGTGCATGTGCTGCTCAAGCCGTGGAACTTCTTCGACGAAACCCCGACGCTGAACCTAAACGCCCCGAAGTAACACCCCAAACCCCCTGTAGGAGCGAGCATGCTCGCGATGGTAGTCCAGACACCGCGGGGCGTCAGACAGCCAGTGTCATCGTTGACGACCATCGCGAGCATGCTCGCTCCTACAGGCGTTCGGGCAAGGGATCAGGCGTGCTGTTTGCGGTATTCGCCCGGCGCAACGCCGAAGCGGGTCTTGAACGCGGTGGAGAAGTAGCTCGAATCCGAGAACCCCCAGGAATACCCCAGCACTGACAGCTTCTGTTCCTTGCCCGATTGGCGCAGGGATTCAGCGCACAGGTCCAGGCGGCGGTTTTTGATGTAGCGGGCCACCACCAGGCCCTTTTTGGCGAACATCCGGTACAGGCCACGGGTGGACATGCCGACTTCCCGGGCCAACCATTCCGGGCACAGCTCCTCGGAGCGGATGTGCTGATCGATGAAACTCAGGGTCTTGCGAAAGGCGCGCTCGTGAGGGTCCGCGCTCTCTTCAGCCTGGCTGATCGCCGGGCGCAGCAGGCTGACAATCGCTTCCAGCGTCGCTTCGCTTTCGGTCTGGCTGAGGCTTCGCTGATGAGTGGCATCCAGAATCAACCGATGCGAGAGCATGGCAATTGGCGAGCTCGCGGCAATCCGGTGACCGCACCTGACCTGGTTGAAACGCAGGGTTTGCTCCACCAGTTGCGACGGCAGGATCAACGACAACTGCCGCGAGTTTTCGCTGTAGGTGAAGTCACTGGGGCGCGAGGCGTCGATCAGGGTGATGTCGCCTGCCGTCAACAGCACCTTGTCGTTGCCCTGGGCCATGCCGGCACTGCCATCGAGTTGGAACACGGCGAAGTACTTGCCACCCTCGCCCGCCGCGACTTCCTGGGGCGTGCGATACAGCCGCGCCTGGCGGGCGTCGACAAAGCTGAGCTTCAGCGCGCCATCCCGGTGTTCGCGGATCTGCCCGGCGAAGGCATCGCCCAGCGGTTGCGCATTAAAAGCGCCACAAATCTGGTTGATCTGATGAATCCACTGATCGAAACCATCACGGCGCTGTGCAATTGAAGAAATCATGTCGGGCCTCACGCAGGCTTGTTTTTATTATCTACGCCAATCCACGGGTTCTCCTGAACAGTGTTTCTTCCTGACAGCAAACGGGTTTACTTGAGCCCGCCAAAACGTCTGTAGAAGCTCTCGCCGACATCCGGCAACGGCCCATCGGCGGTTTCCAGCGCACTGTTCAACCATTCTTCGGCCTTGGCGTAGATCAGCCGATAGATATTGCGGCACAACTGCCGGGCGGCCCGTCCTTCCCAATCGCCGGGCAACAACTCATCCGGCAGTTGCGGGTCACGCAACAGCAATTTGCGGTACTCGTGAATAAGCAGGACACGTGCCAGGAAGCAGTCCGACGGTTGCAGGTTTTCCTGCTCGCGAAGCGCTTGCCAGAGCGGTCGGAACAACTGGATGAACTCGCTGTAATGGGCCGCCAGCTCCTCGATGTTCCAACTCTCGCGCACCTGCAGGCGCAGGGCCTTGGAGGCCAGTACATCCTGCGCCGTGGTTTCGAAAACGATGGTGTCTTCCTGTGCGCCAAGGTCGAGCAACGTCGCATTGAGGTCTGAACGATCACTGCGCGGACAAGCCAGCACCGCCGGCGAGATCGCACCAAAACCTTGCCATTCCAGTTCTTCACGCACCTGTTTGCGCTTGTCCTGGGTCAACTGGGTCAGCATCACCAGGCACCAGGAACCGTCCCAGGCCGGGACGCTGGAGCTGTAGACCCGCTTGAAGGCCTTGTCGAAACGCCGCCGACCAGTGCCGGTCAGGCTGTAGTAGCTGCGTCGACCGACCTTTTCGGCGGTCAGCCAACCTTCCTTGGTCAGGCGGAAGATCGAGGTGCGGATCAGGCGTTCATTAATGCCGATCGGTTCGAGCAATTGAATCAGGCTGCCCAGCCACACCGTACCGCCATGGGGTTCGATAGCATCCCCGTACAGCGTGATGATCAGGGAACTGGCGCGGATCGGCGTCTGTTCCTGGAAGCGGGTAATCAGTTGGTTCAGGGGTGTCAGGGACGACATGGGCGTACCGAGCGAAAAAAGAAATGGAATATACCGAAAGTCCGTCTGCTAATTGCAATTTCCCCTTGTGGGAGCGGGCTTGCCCGCGATGAGGGAGTGTCAGACAACCTCTCCGGCACTGACCCACCGCAATCGCGGGCAAGCCCGCTCCTACAGTGTCATTTGGCGCTGCCTTTGGGCCGCAACCCCCGATCGGCGATCCGCGGCCGATCCACTTCCGGCTCAGCCAGCGGTTCGCACACCTGCATCTGCTCCAGGCAGCGCTTCGCCAACTGCTGATATTCGCGAGTGCCCGCCTGTTTCCACGCCACTTCCTGATCGCTGAGCGCACGCTTGACGCTCGCCGGTGCGCCCATGATCAACGACTGCTCCGGGCCTTCGAACCCGGCCTTGACGAACGCCGCCGCCGAAACGAACGAACGTGCACCGATGCGCGCGTTGTCCATCACCACCGCATTCATGCCCACCAGCGCGTCGGCGCCAATCCGGCAGCCGTGCAGCACAGCGCCATGGCCGATGTGGCCGTTGCGCTCGACCACTGTGTCGCTGTCCGGAAAGCCATGCATCACGCAGGTGTCCTGCACATTGGCGCCCTCCTCCAGGACGATCCGCCCGAAGTCTCCACGCAGGCTGGCCAGCGGCCCGACATAACAGTAGGGACCGACGATCACGTCACCGATCAGGACGGCCGAGGGGTGGACATAGGCGGTCGGATCAACCACCGGGGTCAAGCCATCGAGGCTGTAGCAGGTCATGGGCGATTCCCTTTCGAGGCATTCACAAAGCGATGCCGATTTATGAACATTTTGTATCACATCACTTTTAATAGAACAAATAACAAAAGCGGTATCGTTTAGGAAATCACGCCAAACGACCGCTGGTCGGCATCGCAAAAACCCGGGAAACACCCGTAAATTAGGCTTAAACGGCTTGATCTAAAGCGGCCTTTGGCCCTTCATGAAAAGCCAACGAACGACTAATAGGACACATTAAATCAATTCTTATGTTGATTTTACGTATCATATTGACGATATACTCCGACCAAACCGGCACACCTTGCCGATCCAATAATGAGCCGGCCGTTCAGCCGAGCATGCACCGTGAGGGCATCCGCCATGCCTCTAACCCTTGCTGTCGACTTCATCGAGCCGGGCGTCCGCCTGATCACCCTGCAACGCCCACAAGCGTTGAACGCCCTTAACACCGAACTGCTCGGTGAACTGGCTGATGAACTGAACGCCGCCCAGGCCGATCCCGACACCCGTGCGGTGGTCCTGACTGGCAGCCGCAAGGCCTTTGGCGCCGGCGCCGACATCAAGGAAATGGCGGAACGCAACCTGGTCGGCATCCTCGATGACCCGCGCCAAGCGTCCTGGCAAACCATCACCCGTTTCAACAAACCACTGATCGCCGCCGTCAATGGCTTCGCCCTGGGCGGTGGCTGTGAATTGGCAATGCACGCCGACATCATCGTGGCCGGCGAAGACGCCCGCTTCGGCCAGCCGGAAATCAACCTGGGAATCATGCCCGGCGCCGGTGGCACCCAACGTCTGCTGCGCGCCGTGGGTAAATCCCTGGCCATGCAAATGGTCCTCACCGGCGAGCCGATCGACGCCCGCCAGGCCCAGCGCGCCGGACTGGTCAGCGAAGTGACACAGCCGGAATTCACCGTTGATCGCGCCGTACAGATCGCCGCCAGCATCGCCAACAAAGCGCCGCTGGCGGTGCGACTGGCCAAGGAAGCGCTGCTCAAGGCCATGGACACAGACCTCGCCAGCGGCCTGCGCTTCGAGCGCCACGCTTTCACCGTGCTGGCCGGCACCCGCGATCGCGACGAAGGCATCGCCGCGTTCCAGGAAAAACGCATGCCGACCTTCACCGGCCAGTAACCCCTTACAAAAAAGCGACCGACCTCCAAGAGAGCGCCAAGACCATGAACTTCGAACACATCCTGTTTTCCATCGAGGCCGGCGTCGCCCTGCTCAGCCTCAATCGCCCGGACCAGCTCAACAGTTTCAACGCGCAGATGCATGGCGAAGTCAAGAAGGCGCTGAAGCAGGTTCGACAGAGTCCAGACGTTCGCGTGCTCCTGCTGACGGGTGAAGGCCGAGGCTTCTGCGCCGGCCAGGACTTGAGCGACCGCAACGTCGCCCCGGGCGCTGCTGTGCCGGATCTGGGCGAGTCCATCGAGAAGTTCTACAACCCGCTGATCCGCCAACTCCGCGACCTGCCGCTGCCGGTGATCTGTGCGGTCAACGGCGTGGCGGCCGGTGCCGGTGCCAACATCCCGCTGGCCTGCGACCTGGTGCTGGCAGCGCGTTCGGCCAGCTTCATCCAGGCGTTCTGCAAGATCGGCCTGATCCCCGATTCCGGCGGCACCTGGACCTTGCCGCGCCTGGTCGGCATGGCTCGCGCCAAGGCCCTGGCCCTGCTCGGCAACCGTTTGAGCGCCGAACAGGCCGAGCAATGGGGCCTGATATACCGCGTGGTGGACGATGCCGACCTGCGCGAGGAAGCCCTGACCCTCGCCCGTCACCTGGCCACGCAACCGACCTATGGCCTGGCCCTGATCAAGCGGAGCCTCAACGCCAGCCTGAGCAACACCTTCGATGAACAGCTTGAGCTGGAGAAGGACCTGCAACGCCTGGCCGGACGCAGCGAGGACTACCGCGAAGGCGTCAGCGCCTTCATGGAAAAACGCAGCCCAAGTTTCAAGGGGCGCTGAATCATGACCGCTCTGAATATCAACGCACGCATCGCGGTCATCGGCGCCGGCGCCATGGGCGCCGGTATCGCCCAGGTCGCGGCACAGGCCGGTCACTCGGTGCTGTTGCTGGACAACCGCCCAGGCGCCGCCGCGCAAGCCATCGAAGGCATTGACCGACAACTGGGCAAGCGCGTCGACAGCGGCAAGCTGCCGGCCGAATCACGCAGCGCAACCCTCGGTCGCCTGCACGCCGTGGAAAGCATCGAAGCACTGGCCGATTGCGACCTGATCATCGAGGCCATCGTCGAGAACCTCGAGGTCAAGCGTGCATTGTTCCGCCAACTCGAAGAGCTCTGCGACGAACACTGCATCCTCGCCAGTAACACCTCGTCGCTGTCGATCACCAGTATTGCCGCGCAACTGCGTCACCCACAGCGCCTGCTGGGCCTGCACTTTTTCAACCCGGCGCCGGTCATGGCGCTGGTGGAGATCGTCTCGGGCCTGGCCAGCGATCCGGCCCTCGCCGAATGCTTGTACGACACGGCCAAAGCCTGGGGGAAAAACCGGTGCACACCCGCTCGACCCCAGGTTTCATCGTCAACCGCGTGGCTCGGCCGTTCTACGCCGAAAGCCTGCGCCTGTTGCAGGAAAGCGCGGCAGACTGCGCGACCCTGGATGCCTTGATGCGCGAGGCCGGCGGTTTTGCCATGGGCGCGTTCGAGCTGACCGACCTGATCGGCCACGACGTCAACTACGCCGTGACCCGCTCGGTGTTCGACGCCTATTACCAGGACACGCGCTTTTTGCCGTCACTGATCCAGAAGGAACTGGTGGATGCCGGTTGCCTGGGCCGCAAGAGCGGACAAGGTTTTTACAGCTATGCCGAAGGCGCGGTTCGCCCGCAGCCGGCATCAATCCGTAGTGGCCAGAATGTTGCCACCTGCACGGTCGAAGGTGACCTCGGCATCGCGGGCGGCCTGGTCCCGCGCCTGCGCGATCACGGTATCGAGGTCATCCAGCGCGATGGCCGCGGCCTGCTGCGGGTGGGCGATGCGGTGCTGGCCCTGAGTGACGGGCGCATGGCCTGCCAACGCAGCCGCGAAGACGGCCTGCGCAACCTGATCCTGCTGGATTTGGCCGGCGACTACGCCAGGGCCAGCCGACTGGCGATCAGCTGCGCCACCGACATCGACCCGAGCGCCCTCGAACAGGGTGTGGCCCTGCTGCAACAGGCCGGGCTCACCGTCAGCCAGCTCAGCGACAGCCCGGCCCTGGCCGTGTTGCGCACCGTGGCCATGCTCGCCAACGAAGGTGCCGACGCGCTGCTGCAAGGCGTGGCCTCGGCCGCCGACATCGATCTGGCCATGCGCGCCGGGGTCAACTACCCGCAAGGCCCGCTCGCCTGGGCGGACAGCATTGGCCTGGCGCACATCCTCAAGGTGCTGGAAAACCTGCAAGCCAGTTATGGCGAAGAACGCTACCGACCGTCGCTGCTGTTGCGTCGCCGCGTGGCCGAAGGGAGAACCTTGCATGACTAATCATGAAGCGATGAACCTGGCCAGCGCCTGCGCACAAGCGTTGTTCAGCCGCGACAACGCCAGCCAGGCCATGGGCATGCGCCTGCTGTCCGCCGGCCCAGGCTGCGCCCGCGTCGGCATGACGGTACGCGACGATATGGTCCAGGGCCATGGCACCTGCCACGGCGGCTACCTGTTCGCCCTCGCCGACTCGGCGTTCGCGTTTGCCTGCAATAGCTACAACGAGGCCACGGTGGCCATCGGTTGCAGCATCGACTACATCGCCCCGGCGCGCCTGGGCGACACCCTGACCGCCGATTGTATCGAGCAAAGCCGTTCCGGCCGGACCGGCAACTACGACGTACGCATTGAAAACCAACAGGGCCAGCTGATCGCGCTGTTCCACGGCAAATCCTACAAAGTGCGCGGCGCTGTGCTGACGCAGGAGACTCCCAATGAATGATGCCTTGATCATCGATGCGGTGCGCACCCCCATCGGCCGCTACGCTGGCGCCTTGAGCAGCGTGCGTGCCGACGACCTCGGCGCGGTGCCGCTGCGCGAGCTGGTGCGTCGTCACCCGCAGGTGGACTGGGCGCGCGTCGACGACGTGGTCTACGGCTGCGCCAACCAGGCCGGCGAAGACAACCGCAACGTGGCACGCATGTCGGCACTGCTGGCCGGGCTGCCAGTCAGCGTGCCAGGCACCACCCTCAACCGTCTGTGCGGTTCGGGCCTGGACGCCATCGGCAGCGCGGCGCGGGCGATCCGTTGCGGCGAGGCCGCGTTGATGCTGGTGGGCGGCGTCGAGTCGATGTCCCGTGCGCCGCTGGTCATGGGCAAGGCGGAGCAGGCGTTTTCCCGCGACGCGCAGGTTTACGACACCACCATCGGTTGGCGCTTCGTCAACCCGCTGATGAAAAAGGCCTGGGGCATCGACTCCATGCCGGAAACCGCCGAGAACGTTGCCGAGCAGTTCAACGTGTCCCGCGCCGACCAGGACGCCTTCGCCCTGCGCAGCCAGCAACGCGCCGCAGCCGCCCAGGCCAGCGGGCGACTGGCCAAAGAGATCGTTGCGGTCGAAATCCCCCAGCGCAAGGGCCCGGCCAAAGTCGTCGAGCACGACGAGCACCCGCGTGGCGACACCACCCTTGAGCAATTGCAGAAACTCGGCACGCCCTTCCGCGAAGGCGGCAGCATCACCGCCGGCAATGCCTCCGGGGTCAACGACGGCGCCTGCGCGCTGCTGCTGGCCAGCCCGCAAGTGGCACGACGGCACGGCCTGAAGGCCCGCGGGCGGGTGGTCGCCATGGCCACCGCCGGCGTCGAACCGCGAATCATGGGCATCGGCCCGGTGCCCGCGACCCGCAAGGTGCTGGAACTGGCCAACCTGAGCCTGGCCGACATGGACGTGATCGAGCTCAACGAAGCCTTCGCCGCGCAAGGCCTGGCGGTGTTGCGCGAACTCGGCTTGAGCGACACCGACCCACGGGTCAACCCGAACGGCGGCGCGATTGCCCTTGGCCATCCACTGGGCATGAGCGGCGCGCGACTGGTGACCACCGCCCTGCACGAGCTTGAGGAACGGAAGGGGCGCTACGCCCTGTGCACCATGTGCATCGGCGTCGGCCAGGGCATCGCGCTGATCATCGAGCGACTGTCCGACTAAAGAACCGCGATTCCCGAGGAGCCGAGAGGTATCCTTGGCACATGCACTCAAAGCCCCGCTGCGGTGGGGCCGAAACACAAAAATAATTCGAGTGAAGATATGAACATGCCAATTGCAAACGCCGTGCTTGATCCTGTGCTGGACCCGCTGGAAACCGCCAGCATCGACGAACTGCGCAGCCACCAGCTCGATCGCCTGCGCTGGAGCCTGAACCACGCCTACAACAACGTGCCGCTGTACCGCCAGCGCTTCGATGCCCTGGGCGTGCACCCCAATGACATCCGCTCCCTGCAAGACCTGGCGAAGTTTCCCTTCACCACCAAGTCCGATCTGCGCGACAACTACCCATATGGCATGTTTGCCGTGCCGATGCCGGAAGTGGTGCGCCTGCACGCCTCCAGCGGCACCACCGGCAAACCCACCGTCGTCGGCTATACCCAGAACGACATCGATACCTGGGCCAACGTGGTCGCCCGCTCGATCCGTGCGGCGGGTGGCCGACGCGGTGACAAAGTGCATATTTCCTACGGCTACGGCCTGTTCACCGGCGGCCTTGGCGCGCACTACGGCGCCGAACGCCTGGGCTGCACGGTGATCCCGATGTCTGGCGGGCAAACCGAGAAACAGGTGCAACTGATCAAGGATTTCCAGCCGGACATCATCATGGTCACGCCGTCCTACATGCTCAACATCGCCGATGAGCTCGAGCGCCAGGGCGTCGACCCGCACAAACTCGCCTTGCGCCTGGGCATCTTCGGCGCCGAACCGTGGACCGGCGAGCTGCGCAGCGCCATTGAACAGCGCCTGGGCATCACCGCGCTGGATATCTACGGCCTGTCGGAAATCATGGGCCCGGGGGTCGCCATGGAATGTGCCGAGACCAAGGATGGCCCGACCATCTGGGAAGACCACTTCTACCCGGAAATCATCGACCCGGTCACAGGCGAAGTACTGCCGGACGGGCAAATGGGCGAGCTGGTGTTCACGTCGCTGAGCAAGGAAGCCCTGCCGATGATCCGCTACCGCACCCGCGACCTGACTCGCCTGCTGCCGGGTACGGCCCGACCGATGCGACGCATCGACAAGATCACCGGACGCAGCGACGACATGCTGATCATCCGTGGCGTCAACGTGTTCCCGACGCAGATCGAAGAGCAGGTGCTGAAAGTCAAACAACTTGCCGAGTGCTACGAGATTCATTTGTATCGCAATGGCAACCTGGACAGTGTCGACGTGCACGTCGAACTCAGGGCCGACCAGCAGCACCTGGGCGACGAGGCACAGAAAGCGGTTTGCGCCGAACTGAGCCGGCACATCAAGACCTACATCGGCATCAGCTCGCGGATCGTTCTGCAGCCGTTCCACTCGATCAAGCGCTCCGAAGGCAAGGCCTGCCACGTCATCGACAACCGCCCCAAAGCATGACTGCTGCACCTTTTAGCCCCGCGATGCGGGGCTTTTTTTGCCCCTTCATTGCTAGACCCGCACCCCTCTGTAGGAGCGAGCATGCTCGCGATGGAGCTAGGAGCACCGCGGGGTATCAGGCTTCCCGCGTCATCGTTGACGACCATCGCGAGCATGCTCGCTCCTACAGTAAAGGGGGACGGGATGGCGCAAAACCAACCACTCATCCCAAAGCGATACAAAAACATATACGACACGATATTTTATGTTTGATATTCAATTCTGTATCGCTTATAAAGTTCTCCATGCCCTCGATCAGATTCAAGGCGGGAGAACCCCCATGTACGCACAGCTTGTAGAAACCGGCGTCAAGCGCATCAAGGACCTGTCGGAGATGTCCGAACAGGAACGCGCCTTCCAGGAAAAAATCGATTCGGAAATCAAGATCGAAGCCAAGAACTGGATGCCGGATGCCTATCGCCAGACGTTGATCCGGCAGATATCCCAGCACGCTCATTCTGAAATCGTCGGCATGCTGCCTGAAGGCAACTGGGTGACCCGCGCGCCCACGCTCAAACGCAAGCTGCAATTGATGGCGAAGATCCAGGACGAAGCCGGCCACGGCCTGTACCTGTACAGCGCCATGGAGACCCTGGGCGCAGACCGCGACAAAGAGATCGCCAAGCTGCACAGCGGCAAGGCCAAGTATTCGAGCATCTTCAACTACCCGACCCTGAACTGGGCCGACATGGGCGCCGTGGGCTGGCTGGTGGATGGCGCGGCCATCGTCAACCAGGTGGTGCTGCAGCGCACCTCCTACGGGCCCTATTCCCGGGCGATGATCCGCATCTGCAAGGAAGAGAGCTTCCACCAGCGTCAGGGCTACGAAATTCTCCTGACCATGATGCGTCACGGCACCCAGGCGCAAAAAGACATGGTCCAGGATGCGATCAACCGCCTTTGGTGGCCGTCACTGATGATGTTCGGCCCGAGCGACGAACACTCGCCGAACAGCGCGCAATCCATGGCCTGGAAGATCAAGCGCCAGAGCAACGACGAACTGCGCCAGCGTTTCATCGACCAGACCATCCCCCAACTGGAGCTGCTGGGCTGCACCTGCCCCGACCCGGACCTCAAGTGGAACGCCGAGCGCGGCCACTACGACTTTGGCGAAATCCAGTGGAGCGAGTTCTACGAAGTGCTCAAGGGCAACGGCCCATGCAACACCGAGCGCGTCGCCACCCGCCGCAAGGCCATTGAAGACGGCGCCTGGGTACGCGAAGCCGCCGTCGCCCACGCCCGCAAAAAACAAAACAAGAACGCCGCCTGAGCCGGCCCGAACCCCTCTGTAGGAGCTGGCTTGCCAGCGAGGCGGCTTAAAGGGCAGCAGTGATCTCACTGAGGTCATCGCGGGCAAGCCCGCTCCTACACAGAGCAACCGATGTGGAGAACTGAAATGTCCGAGTGGACCCTCTTCGAAGTCTTCGTGCGCAGCAAGCACGGTCTCAATCACAAGCACGTCGGCAGCGTGCATGCCGCCGATACCACCATGGCCATCGAGAACGCGCGCGAGCTCTACACCCGCCGCAGCGAAGGCGTGAGCCTGTGGGTGGTGCCGTCGGCCATGATCACCGCCTCGTCGCCGGATGAAAAAGATCCGCTGTTCGATCCCTCGGACGACAAGGTCTATCGCCACGCCAGCTTTTACGAGCTGCCGGCCGAAGTCGGGCATATGTGAGGTCGACCATGAACAACAAGACCGATCTGATCGAATACCTGCTGCGCCTCGGTGACAGCGCCCTGATCCAGGGCCAGCGCCTGTGCCAATGGTGCGGCAAGGCTCCGGCGCTGGAAGAAGAACTGGCGCTGATGAACGTCGGCCTCGACCTCGTCGGCCAGGCGCGCAACTGGCTGGAATACGCCGCCGAGCTGCTGGATGACGGCCGCGACGCCGATCACCTGGCGTTCCGCCGCGACGAGCGCGCCTACCGCAACCTGCTGCTGGTGGAACAACCCAACGGCGACTACGCGGTCACTATCCTCAAGCAGTTCCTCTACGACGCCTGGCACCTACCGGTGCTGCAGGGCCTGAGCCAGTCCAGCGATGAGCGCATCGCCGGGATCGCCGCCAAGGCCGTGAAGGAAGTCACCTATCACCTGCGCCGCTCCAGCGAATGGGTCGAGCGCCTGGGTGACGGCACCGAGGAAAGCCACCAGCGCATGCTCGCGGCGATCCCGGAAGTCTGGCGGTTCACCGTGGAACTGATCGCCGCCGATGACAGCGAACAGCGCCTGCGCGCAGCCGGCATCACGCCGGACATCGCCACTGTCGCCGCTGCATGGCAAGCCCGTGTCGAAGCGATTTTCGCCAGCGCCACCCTGCCCGTTCCGGCTGCCGCGAACTACTTCTACCTCAACGCACGCAAGGGCCTGCACACCGAGCACCTGGGCATCCTGCTGGCCGAGATGCAATTTTTGCCACGAGCGTACCCCGATGCAACCTGGTGACCTGATCGCCAGCGACCTCGGCGCCCGGCCGGCACAACCGACCGACCTGGCGGCCGCTTGGTCGATCCTGAGCGAAGTCATGGACCCGGAAGTGCCGGTGGTCAGCGTCGTCGACCTGGGGATCGTGCGCGATCTCGATTGGCAGGCGGGGCATCTGCACGTGGTGGTCACGCCGACCTACTCCGGCTGCCCGGCCACCGAAGTCATCGAAAGCGACATCCGCGATGCGCTGGAGCACGCGGGCTTTCGCGCGCCGCAACTGGAGCGCCGGCTGACCCCGGCATGGACCACCGACTGGATCAGCGCCAGCGGTCGTGAGCGCCTGCGCGCCTACGGCATCGCGCCGCCCGAAGGCAGCACCAGCAAGCGCAGCCTGCTCGGCGAAAGCCCGCGGGTGCTGTGCCCGCAATGCGGCAGCGCCCACACCGAGGTGCTCAGCGAGTTCGGTTCCACCGCCTGCAAGGCCTTGTATCGCTGCGTCGATTGCCGCGAGCCGTTCGACTATTTCAAGTGCATCTGAGCGGCCAATGACCGCCTCAGCTGGAGAACAACAATGAGCAAATTTCACAGCCTGACCATCAAGGACGTGCGTGCCGAGACCCGCGATGCGGTGTCCATTGCCTTTGAGATCCCACAGGACTTGCAGGACAGCTTCCACTTCAAGCAGGGCCAGCACCTGGTGATGCGCACGCAACTGGATGGCGAAGAAGTGCGTCGTTCTTACTCGATCTGCACCGGTATCAACGACGGTGAACTGCGCATTGCGGTCAAGCGTGTGGTCGGTGGGCGTTTTTCCGCCTTCGCCAATGAACACCTGAAAGCCGGGCACACCCTGGAAGTCATGCCGCCGGCCGGTCATTTCAGTGTCGAACTGGACCCGAGCCGCCACGGTAACTACCTGGCCGTCGCGGCCGGCAGCGGCATCACGCCGATCCTGTCGATCATCAAGACCACCCTGGAAACCGAGCCCCACAGCCGCGTCACCCTGCTGTACGGCAACCGCTCCAGCGCAGGCGCCCTGTTTCGCGAACAGCTCGAAGACCTGAAGAACCGCTACCTGCAACGCCTGAACCTGATCTTCGTATTCAGCCGCGAGCAGCAGGACGTCGACCTGTACAACGGCCGGATCAATGCCGAGAAATGTGAGCAGCTGTTCTCCCGCTGGCTTGACGTCAAGGCCCTGGACGCGGCGTTCATCTGCGGCCCTCAGGAAATGACCGAAACCGTACGCGACAGCCTCAAGGCCAAGGGCCTGGCGCCCGAGCGCATCCACTTCGAATTGTTCGCCGCCACCGACAGTCAGCAAAAACGCGAGGCCCGTGAAGCCGCCCGCCAGGTGGACGCCGCCGTCAGCCAGATCACCGTCATCAGCGACGGCCGTGCCCTGGCGTTCGATCTTGCGCGCAACACCCAGAGCATCCTCGATGCCGGCAACGCCCAGGGTGCCGAACTGCCCTACTCGTGCAAGGCCGGCGTGTGCTCGACCTGCAAGTGCAAGGTCATCGAAGGCGAAGTGGAAATGGACAGCAACCACGCGCTGGAAGACTACGAAGTCGCCGCCGGCTACGTCCTGTCCTGCCAGGCCTTCCCGATCAGCGACAAGGTGGTGCTGGATTTCGATCAGCTCTGATCCAAAACCCTGTAGGAGCGAGCATGCTCGCGATGGTCGCCAACGATAACGCTGGCAGCCTGGCAACCCGCGGTGCTTGATCCACCATCGCGAGCATGCTCGCTCCTACAGGGAACTGTGTTTCACCCACGACAAAAACAAAAAACAAGAGAGCGTGCCATGACCCCACAAGACATCGAACTCATCCAGCAGCACCCCGCCTTCAAACAACTGGTGCGGCGCAAACAGAAGCTCTACTGGTCGCTGTCGTTGATCATGCTGGTGATCTATTTCGGTTTTGTCCTGCTGGTGGCGTTCTCGCCGGCCACCCTTGGCCAGTCGCTCAATGGCGGCGTGACCTCGGTGGGCATGCTGGTGGGTGTGGTGGTGGTGATCCTGGCGTTCGCCCTGACCGGGTTTTATGTCTATCGCGCCAACCACGTGATCGACCCGCTCAACGACAAACTCAAGCAGGAGTGCGCCCAATGAGCCGGCTCCTGGCATTATTCCTGCTGCCATTGGCCATCGTCACCGACTTCGCGGTGGCCGCCGAGAGTGCGGCTCGCCCGCTGAACTGGAATGCCATCGGCATGTTCCTGGTGTTCGTACTGTTTACCCTCGGCGTGACCCGTTGGGCCGCCTTGCGCACTCGTTCGGCCAGCGACTTCTACACCGCCGGCGGCGGCATGAGCGGCTTCCAGAATGGCCTGGCGATTGCCGGCGACATGATCTCCGCCGCCTCGTTCCTGGGCATCTCGGCCATGATGTTCCTCAATGGCTACGACGGCCTGCTCTACGCTTTGGGCGTATTGGCCGGCTGGCCGATCATTCTGTTCCTGATCGCCGAACGCCTGCGCAACCTGGGCAAATACACGTTTGCCGACGTGGTGTCCTACCGCCTGGAGCAGACCCCGGTGCGCCTGACCTCGGCCTTCGGCACCCTGACCGTGGCCCTGATGTACCTGGTGGCGCAGATGGTCGGCGCCGGCAAGCTGATCGAATTGCTGTTCGGCATCGACTACCTCTATGCAGTGATGCTGGTCGGCGTGCTGATGGTGTTCTACGTCACCTTCGGCGGCATGCTCGCCACCACCTGGGTGCAAATCATCAAGGCGGTGATGCTGCTGTTCGGCACCAGTTTCATGGCGTTCATGGTGCTCAATCATTTCGGTTTCAGTACCGAAGCGATGTTTGCCGGCGCCACCGAAGTGCACGCGAAGGGCACCGCGATCATGGCGCCGGGCGGCTTGCTGTCCAATCCGATCGACGCGATCTCCCTGGGGCTGGGCATGATGTTCGGCACCGCTGGCCTGCCGCATATCCTGATGCGTTTCTTCACCGTCAGCGATGCCAAGGAAGCGCGCAAAAGCGTGTTCTACGCCACCGGTTTCATCGGTTACTTCTACCTGCTGCTGATCGTCGTCGGCTTCGGCGCCATCGTCATGGTCGGCACCGACCCGTCGTACCGAGACGCCAGCGGCTCGATCATCGGCGGCGGCAACATGGTCGCGGTCCATCTGGCACAAGCGGTGGGTGGCAACCTGTTCCTGGGGTTCATCTCGGCGGTAGCGTTCGCCACCATCCTGGCGGTGGTTGCAGGCCTTGCGCTGTCCGGCGCCTCGGCCGTGTCCCACGATCTCTACGCTTGCGTGATCCGTAAGGGCCAGGCCAGCGAACAGCAGGAAATGCGCATGTCGCGCATCGCCACCCTGTGCATCGGCGTGCTGGCGATCATCCTGGGGCTGTTGTTCGAATCGCAGAACATCGCCTTCCTCTCTGGCCTGGTACTGGCCATCGCCGCCTCGGTGAATTTCCCGGTGCTGTTCCTCTCGATGTACTGGAAAGGCCTGACCACTCGCGGTGCGGTGCTGGGCAGCCTGATGGGGCTGGTTTCGGCAATCGTCCTGCTGGTGCTGAGCCCGGCGGTGTGGGTCAACGTCCTGCATCACGACAAGGCACTGTTCCCGTATTCCAACCCCGCACTGTTTTCCATGAGCCTGGCTTTTTTCAGCGCCTGGCTGTTTTCCGTCACCGACCGTTCGCCACGCGCCGCCCTCGAGCGCGGCCGTTACCTGGCGCAGTTCATCCGTTCCATGACCGGCATCGGCGCCTCGGGCGCGAGCCAGCACTAACCCTCCTATTTGCCAACCCGGAGCAATCCAGATGTCTCACGTTGCCACACTGCAAAGCTTCATCGCCGGTCGCTGGATCGGCCAACACGGCGCACAGATCCTGCGCAGCGCCCTCGACGGCCACGAGATCGCCCGCACCCACGAAGAACGCCCGGACTTCGCAGAAGCCATCGAGCACGGCCGTCGCCAGGGCGTCAGCGGCCTGATGGCGCTGGACTTCCAGCAACGGGCCCAGCGCCTGAAAGCACTGGCCCTGTACCTGAGCGAGCGCAAGGAACAGCTTTACGCGATCTCCCACCACAGCGGCGCCACCCGCGCCGACAGCTGGATCGACATCGAGGGCGGCAACAGCACGCTGTTCACCTACGCCAGCCTCGGCTCACGGGAATTGCCATCGGGCAACGTCGTGCACGAAGGCCCGGCGTTGCAACTGAGCAAACTGGGCAGCTTTGCCGGCACCCACATCCTGGTGCCGCGTGGCGGTGTCGCGGTGCACATCAACGCCTTCAACTTCCCGATCTGGGGCATGTTGGAAAAGTTCGCCCCGAGCTTTCTCGCCGGCATGCCGTGCATCGTCAAGCCGGCCAGCGCCACCAGCTACCTGACCGAAGCCGTGGTGCGCCTGATGGACGAGTCCGGCCTGTTGCCCGCCGGCAGCCTGCAACTGATCATCGGCGGCACCGGTGACCTGCTCGACCGCCTGCAAGGCCAGGACGTGGTGACGTTCACCGGCTCCGCCGACACCGCCGCCAAGCTGCGGGTCAACCCGAACCTGATCCGTAACTCGGTGCCGTTCACCGCTGAAGCCGACTCACTGAACTGCGCGATCCTGGCCCCGGATGTCAGCCCGGACGACGAAGAGTTCGAGCTGTTCATCAAGGAAGTCGCCCGGGAAATGACCACCAAGGCCGGGCAGAAATGTACCGCCATCCGCCGCGCCATCGTGCCGGCCAAACACATCGATGCGGTGGCCTCGCGCCTGCGTGATCGCTTGGCCAGGGTGGTGGTCGGCGACCCGTCGGTGGAAGGCGTGCGCATGGGTGCGTTGGCCTCCCATGATCAGCAAAAAGACGTGGCCGAACGCCTGGAAGCCCTGTTGCAGAGCAGCGACATGCTGTTCGGCGCACGCGATGGTTTCGAGCCACGCGGCGACAATGTCGATAAGGGTGCGTTCTTTGCCCCGACGCTGTTGCAGGCCCGCGATCCGCATGCCGAAGGCGGCGCCCACGACATCGAGGCGTTCGGTCCGGTCAGCACCCTGATGGCCTACGACGACCTGGACGAAGCCCTGGCCCTGGCCGCCCGTGGCAAGGGCAGCCTGGTGGCCAGCCTGGTGACCAAGGACCCGTTGATTGCGGCCAAAGCCATTCCAGTCGCCGCGGCATTGCACGGCCGCCTGCTGGTACTCGACCGCCACTGCGCCGGCGAATCCACCGGCCACGGCTCGCCGTTGCCGCAACTCAAACACGGCGGCCCGGGTCGCGCGGGTGGCGGTGAAGAACTCGGCGGCCTGCGTGCCGTGAAGCATTACCTGCAACGCGCAGCGGTCCAGGGCTCGCCAACCATGCTGGCGGCGGTCACGGGCGAATACGTGCGCGGCGCCCAGGTCATCGAGACCGAGGTGCATCCATTCCGTCGTTACTTCCAGGACCTGCAGATCGGCGAATCGCTGCTGACCCACCGTCGCACCGTGACCGAAGCGGACCTGGTGAACTTCGGTTGCCTGTCAGGCGATCACTTCTACATGCACTTCGATGACATCGCGGCCAAGGAATCGCAATTCGGCAAGCGCATCGCCCACGGCTACTTCGTGCTGTCGGCCGCCGCCGGGCTGTTCGTTTCGTCAGCGCCCGGCCCGGTGCTGGCCAACTATGGCCTGGACACCCTGCGTTTCATCAACCCAGTGGGCATCGGCGACACCATCCAGGCGCGCCTGACCTGCAAACGCAAGATCGACCAGGGCAAGAAGAGCCCGCAAGGCATCCCGCAAGGGGTGGTGGCGTGGGATGTGGAAGTGACCAACCAGCTGGGAGAGCTGGTGGCCAGTTATGACATTTTGACGTTGGTGGTGAAGCGCGAGGGTTGATCCTCCATTTGTGGTGAAGTTGATGGCCTCATCGCGGCGGTGCGACAAGCCCGCTCCTCTGTAGGAGCGGGCTTGCCCGCGATGAGGACCTCAAATTCAATGAAGATCCTAATGCCTGCGCAACCACTCGATAAACAGCGCAAACAACTCCGATTGCGACCCCACTTCAAGCTTCAGGTACAGGTTCTTGCGGTGCATGCGCACCGTCTCCGGCGAGATGTTCAATTGGCTGGCCGTGGACTTCACCGAATGCCCGCGCAACACCATATGCGCCACTTCACGCTCGCGCTCGGTCAGCAAATCGCTGCCAAAATGCTCGAACGCTGACTGCACCCGCTGCTTGAGATCCTCACGGCCACTCGCCTCCTGATCGGCACGATGCTGCAAGCCACGCTGACCGAACTCAGCGATGAACTCGCGCACCAACGGCTCGACGGCGCGCAACAGGTTCAGTTGCTCAACCCGCAGGCTTTCCCCGCCAAAGCCCTGGAACAGGCTCACGGAAATTTGTGTGTCGTTGCCGGTGTCCACCAGATAAAAACTGTCTTCGGAACTACCTGCCTTCAAGTAGTAAGTCTTGTAGTACTCGCTGTCGAAGAAGTTGTCCGGGGCGATTTCCTCCAGGTGATAGAAGCCTTCGGCCAAGCCCTGCCCCACCGCCAGGCAGAAGGGGTCCAACAGGTAGCCGCCGGAAAAATAGCGCTCCAGCAGCGACACCCGGTATTGCTCCGGGATGCCCTGCTGATACAGCAACTGGGGCGCGCGGTCCTTGTGTTCCAGGCTGATCATCACCGACTCGATTGACACCAGATGGCCGAATGCCGAGGCCAGATGGCGCAGCGCGTCGGGCTCGTCGATGTGGGCGAAAGCCTTGCGCACTTCGGCATGCCATTTGTGCAAGGCACCGAAAGGCAAGGCGATCAAGGTGTCATCGTTGGGTTTGCTCATGCCCCGCAGTCTAGCGGGTGAACCGAGCCCCCGTAAGCGGCTCGAACTCATTGGCCGGCGTACTGACCGCTTTGTTCAAGCTCGGCCGCCAGCTCGAGAATGCACACGCGCAAGGTCTCGACGATCTCGTCCACCTGGGCATGCGTGAGGATCAGCGGCGGCGACATCACGTTGAGGTGCATGATCGGCCGTACCAGCAAGCCCCGCGTCTGCGCCCGTGAATGAATGCGCTCACCGATGTTGATCTCGTCGGCAAACAGCGCCTTGGTGCGCTTGTCGGCGACGAACTCGACGCAGGCCATCAGCTTCTCGCAACGCACGTCGCCCACCAGCGGCAAGTCGCTGAGCGTGGCCAGACGCTGTTCCAGGTAGCTGCCAACCTCCTCGACATGCTCCAGCAGGTTTTCCCGCTCGATGATCTCGATGTTCTTCAGGGCGGCGGTGCAGCACACCGGGTGGCCGCTGTAGGTGAAGCCGTGGGTGAAACAGCGGCCCTTGCCCGGCTCGGCGATGACTTTCCAGATGCGGTCGGAAAAGATGCACGCGCCCAGCGGCAAGTAGGCAGACGTCAGGCCCTTGGCCGTGGTGATGATGTCGGGCTGCACGTCGAACACGTCCTTGGAGGCGAAGAATTTGCCCAAGCGCCCGAACGAGGTCACCACTTCATCGGCGACGAAAAGGATGTCGTAGCGCTGACAGACTTCCCACATACGCTTCAGATAACCCTTGGGCGGAATGATCACCCCACCCGAGCCCATGATCGGCTCGGCGAAGAACCCGGCGACCTTGTCCGCGCCGATGGCGAGGATCTTGTCTTCGAACTCCTTGACCAGGAACTCGAGGAACTGCCCTTCATCCATGCCGTCCGGTGCACGGTACGGGTTGGGGTTGGACACGTGGTGGATCAGGTCGTTGGCATAGTCGAACTCCGGCACCCGGTCGGCGGCCTTGTTGCCAATCGACATGGTCAGCGTGGTGGAGCCGTGATAGGCGTTTAAGCGCGCGATGATGTGCTTCTTGTCCGGCTTGCCCCGGCAGTTCTGGTAGTACTGGATCAGGCGGTACGCAGTGTCCACGGCGGTTGACCCGCCAGTGGTGAGGAACACGTGGTCCAGGTCCCCCGGCGCCAGGCTGGCGAGTTTTTCGCACAACTGGATGGCGACGTTGTTGGTCATGTCGCAGAACGGGTTCGAATAGGCCAACTGGCGCACCTGGTCGGCGATGGCCTGTGCCATTTCCTCGCGACCCAGGCCGATGTTCGTGCACCACATGCCTCCGACGGCGTCGAGAAAACGGTTGCCCTGGGTGTCGTAGATGTAGGCGCCATCACCGGCGACGATGTTCAGGGCGCCCTGTTCGGCATGCTCGTCGAACATGTGGTAGCCGTGCATGTAGTGCGCTTTATCGGCCTTGATCAGCCGCGATTCATCGGCGGCGGACATTACGTCATGCGTTGGAGTAGCCATACAAAAACCTCGAACCTGTTGGTTTGACGATCAGATGCCGCTTTTCACCGTGCTCCAGACCCGCGTGATGGCACGCATGTCCTTGGGGTCCTGGGTCTTTTGCGCAAACAGGCGCTCACGGGTCTCGTCATCGGGATAAATAGCGGGATTGTTGCGCACATCGGCATCGAGCAAAGGCGTGGCGGCAGCGTTGCTGTTGGCGTAGTGGATGTAGTCGGTGACGTCGGCCATCACCTGAGGCTTCATCAGGAAGTCGAGAAACTTGTGGGCGTTGGCCACGTGCGGGGCGTCGGCCGGGATGTACATGTTGTCGAACCAGATCAGCGAGCCTTCCTTGGGAATGAAGTAGGACAGGTTGATCTTCAACTTGGCTTCTTCGGCGCGAGCCATGGCGGTGGCGTAGTCGCCGGACCAGGTCATGGCCATGCAGGTGTCACCGTTGGGCAGGCTGGTCAGGTAGTTGACGGAGTCGAACTTGCGGATGTACGGGCGCACCGACAGCAGCAGTTCCTGCGCGGCCTTGAGGTCAGCCGGCGCAGCGCTGCGCGGATCGCGGCCCAGGTATTTGAGGGCCAGGGGGATGACTTCGGTCGGCGCATCCACCAGGGTCACGCCACAGTCGGCGAAGCGCGAGACGATCTTTGGATCGAAGATCATCGCCAGCGACCCGATGGGCGCGTCGGGCATACGTTCCTTGATCTTGTCGACGTTGTAGGTGATGCCGTTGCTGCCCCAGGTGTAGGGCGCGGAATAGAGATTGCCGGCGTCGAAGCCCTGCATGTCCTCAAGGACTTTGTGATCGAGGTTGGCCCAGCCTGGCAGCAGTTTTTTGTTCAGCGGCTGGAACACCTTGGCTTTGATCAGCGGTGGCGCGAGCGAGGCGTTGAGCACCACCAGGTCGTAACCGGAGTGGCCGGTGAGCAACTTGGCCTGCACGGTTTCATAGGCGTCGAAGGTGTCGTAGATGACTTTGATGCCGGTGGCTTTCTCGAATTCGGCCAGGGTGTTTTCGCCGATGTAATCCGCCCAGTTGTAGAGCCTGAGTGTTTTACTGTCGTCCACCTCGGCGGCCTGGCTGTTGTGGGTTGTTATCAGGGAAGCGAGAAACAAGCTGGAAATCACCGTGAGGGCCTTGCGCATAGCAAATTCACCTTATCAAGCGACGTCGGCTCGGGATGAGCAGGTGGATCTACTATTGGCCGGTTTGGCGAGGGGCGCCATACCCCGAATGGGGGTGTGCGTGGGGTTGTTCTTTTTTGGCTGGCCTGTGCGCTCTGGAATGGTGATCCCCCCTGTGGAAGCGGGCTTGCCCGCGATGGGCGGTATCGTGCCCCGCTTTTGATCTTGATCTTCTGTAGGAGCGAGCCTGTCGAGGCGTCGAACCGTCGCGATGGTCGTTAACGATAACGCGGGCTGCCTGGAAGCCCGCGGTGCCTGAGCCACCATCGCGAGCATGCTCGCTCCTACAGGGATCGTGCTCGGCTTTTGATCTTGATCTTCTGTAGGAGCGAGCACGCTCGCGATGGTCGTTAACGATGACGCGGGCTGCCTGGATGCCCGCGGTGCCTGGGCTACCATCGCGAGCAAGCTCGCTCCTACAGGGGATCGTGCCCCGCTTTTGATCTTGATCTTCTGTAGGAGCGAGCACGCTCGCGATGGTCGTTAACGATAACGCTGGCTACCTGGATGCCCGCGGTGCCTGAGCCACCATCGCGAGCAAGCTCGCTCCTACAGGGGATCGTGCTCGGCTTTTGATCTTGATCTTCTGTAGGAGCGAGCACGCTCGCGATGGTCGTTAACGATGACGCGGGCTGCCTGGATGCCCGCGGTGCCTGGGCTACCATCGCGAGCATGCTCGCTCCTACAGGGGATCGTGCTCGGCTTTTGATCTTGATCTTCTGTAGGAGCGAGCCTGTCGAGGCGTCGAACCGTCGCGATGGTCGTTAACGATAACGCTGGCTACCTGGATGCCCGCGGTGTCTGGGCTACCATCGCGAGCAAGCTCGCTCCTACAGGGATCGTGCTCGGCTTTTGATCTTGATCTTCTGTAGGAGCGAGCACGCTCGCGATGGTCGTTAACGATAACGCTGGCTACCTGGATGCCCGCGGTGCCTGGGCTACCATCGCGAGCAGGCTCGCTCCTACAGGGGATCGTGCCCCGCTTTTTGATCTTGATCTTCTGTAGGAGCGAGCACGCTCGCGATGGTCGTTAACGATAACGCTGGCTACCTGGATGCCCGCGGTGTCTGGGCTACCATCGCGAGCAAGCTCGCTCCTACAGGGATCGTGCTCGGCTTTTGATCTTGATCTTCTGTAGGAGCGAGCACGCTCGCGATGGTCGTTAACGATGACGCGGGCTGCCTGGAAGCCCGCGGTGTCTGGGCTACCATCGCGAGCAAGCTCGCTCCCACAGGTTTGCGCTTCAGGCAGGCAAAAAAAGACGCGCAACGAGTTGCGGCTCGTCCACGCGTCAAAACGGGAAGCTTCAGTACAGTTCTTTGTGTACGCGATGGTTGCTCGCCAGGTCGGCGACAAAGGTCTGTGCGTCTTCCTCGCCTAGATGACCGAAGGTCATCGCGATATTGACCAGCGCCACGTCAATGGCTCGTTCCAGGTTGCTCTTGTTGCCGCACACGTACAGGTGCGCGCCCTGGCTGAGCAAGGCCCATAGGTAGGCGCCGTGTTCGAGCATGGCGTCCTGCACGTAGTACCGTTGCTCGCTGTCCCTCGAGAAGGCGGTGATCAGCACATCGAGCACGCCGTCAGCCTGCCATTTTTCCAGGCGCGGTTGATAAAGGAAGTCCGAATCCCGGCGGCGGTCGCCGAAAATCAGGCAACTTTGCGCCGGGCTGTCCTGTTGCTCGATCTGTTCCAGCAAGGCAATCAGCGGCGCGATGCCCGTGCCGGTGCCGATCATGATCACCGGGTGCTCGACCTGCCGAGGCAGATGGAACGCCGGATTGCTGCGCACGAACACCTGCGCCTCGGGGTGCGGCCCGACCAAATGGCCGGTCGCCGTGCCAGTACGTGCACGGCCGGCCATGTCATAGGCGACCTCACGGATGCACAGGTCAACGTAACCGGCATGATCATGGGAGGCGATGGAGTAAGCACGCGGCAGAACGTTGGGCAGCCACTCGACCAGATCCTCCACACTCACCTGCCCCGGCTCGCAGAAATCATTAAGCACATCGAGCATGTCGCGGCCATACAGGTAGGCTTCCAGCTCCTTGCGGGCGCTGACCTTGAGCAAACCCTTGAGCGTCTCGTGCTGGCTGACCTTGGCAATGTCGCGCAGCACCGACTTGCTCAACTGGCGCAGCTCTTTGTCCCGCAGCAGCGTGCGGGCGTCTTCACGGCCGAACCATTCGCCCATCTGCTCAAGCAACGGTTCATCGTTGTGCGCCAGCACGTAAAGGTTGTCGCCAGCACGGTACTTGATGCCGCTCCCTTCGATGTCCAGGCGCACTTGCCAGGCGTAAGGCGCCGTGCCGTTGAGCCGGGTCCGCGAGATCACCCGCGCTGGCCAGGTGTCGTTTTCGCCATAGGCGGTGACCTGCAACTGCAAGGTCGTGCCGGCACGCCAGTCACCCCTGAGCACTGCCTCGAGCGTGGCGCACCAGGTGTCGAAGAAGCCCTCGAAATCAGTGTCCGCGTCGACGCGGTTGATCCAGGGTTTCGCCTGCTTTTGCGCAAGCGTGGCGTCGATGAGTTTGCTGAAGCCACAGAAAGTCGGGTAAGCCGTGTCGCCCAGGCCGAAGATGGCGTAAGGCTGATCGATCAATGAGGCGAACTCGTTCAGTTGATCCATGAAGCAATCGGCATTGCCCGGCGGCTCGCCGTCACCGAAGGAGCTGCACACGATGAGCAGCAAGTCCCGCGGGGTCAGGCTGTCGAGTTTCAGCGAGTTGAGATCCTGCACGGCCAGTTCGTACGGCTGCAAGCAAGGCAGACGCAACAGACGTTGCGTCAACCCACGGGCGTTGCCGGACTCCGAGCCATAACCGATCACGATGCGTTCGATCAGAGCTGGCATGGCCACTTACCTGTCGTAGAATTCGTCGAAAGTTTCCTTGGAGAACTCCAGGCCTTCGAAGTCGCTCATCAGGTCGTTGATCACCCGGCGAATGCTGATGTATTCAACGATATTGCCCTGCGCGTCGAACACCGGCTGCACGGTGGTATCGACCACATAGAGGCCACCGCCCTTGCCCACGTTGGGGATCACGCCGGTCCAGATTTCGCCTTTCTTGATGGTGTCCCACATCTGCTTGTACGTGCTTTTAGGCACGGCAGGATGACGCACGACGCTGTGCGGCTGGCCCAGCAGTTCTTCGCTGGTGTAGCCGGTCAGCTTGCAGAACAGATCGTTGACGTAAGTGATGTTGCCCTGCAGGTCGGTGGTGGAGATCACCATGACGTTTTCCAGTGCGCTCAAGACTTTGGCGTTGATGGCTTGCATTGTGTTACCCCTCGATTGATTAAAAATGGCGGCGATGACTGAGAAAAAGAGGATCCGACCCATGAGCGGATCCCAAAGGAGCTCGGGGATGAAACGCGCAGGTGTCGGGTTCAACTGTCCTGCGACTGCAGGCGCGAACCTTTGCGCGTCACTTGCTGGCCAACGTCGAACTTGGCGTTGGGCGAGCGAACGGTGCTGACTTCGCCCTTGGCGTCTTTCACTTCATAAGCGGTTTCGGTCAGGCCAGCCGCTTCCTGCACCGAGCTGCCGGCGAAGAAACCGGCACCGGCACCGATCAGCGCGCCAATCGGGCCGCCCACGGCGCCGACCATCAACCCGGTTACCACACCAGCACCTTTGCCAGCGGTGGTGTCGGGGACTTCGCGAACCACTTGGTCGGCCATGCTCAACGGGGAAAACAACAGGCAGAGGGTGAAGCTGAACGGGAGAGTACGAGTCATGATCAGTTCCTGCTCGGGTGGGAGTTACTCTAAGCATTCCACTAAACGTGCCAATATTTAATTACTTATTTTTCAAGTAGTTATAATAGTCAGGTGTCATTGTGACAACACTGAAAACAGGTCATTAGGACTACCGCGTTGTCTTTGTGACTAATTCTCATCCCGCCATTTCTCGACCGGACGAACCCAACTGACCACCGGCAGTAAAAATCAATTGCGAGCAAATATTACATGCGTCATATTATATGCGTAATAAAGCACCGTTCCTCACAGGTATTACTTCATGACCAGCATGCCCAGCCTCGAATCCGATCTTGCTGCCCCGGTGAGTCCACCTCGCCCGCCCCTGCTCAAGCGCCTGATCCTGCTGACGCTGGCCACCGCCGCCCTGGTGTTCGCAGGTTTCTTTGCCGTGCACTGGTGGACCGCCGGCCGCTTCATCGAAGAAACCGACGACGCCTACATCGGCGGTGACGTGACGGTGATCGGGCCAAAAGTCGCGGGCTACATCGACGAAGTGCTGGTCACCGACAATCAGAATGTCAAAGCCGGTGACGTGCTCATCCGCCTCGATTCACGCGACTACCGCGCCAATCTGGCCAAGGCCGAAGGCGCGGTTGCCGCTGAAGAAGCGCTGCTGGCCAACCTCGACGCCACGCAGCAACTGCAACAGGCAGTGATTGGCCAGGCCCGTGCCGGCATTGAGGCGGCCGGCGCCGAAACCGCTCGCTCGCGGGACGACAACCAGCGCTACAGAAAACTGGTGGGCAGCAATGCCGTTTCAGTGGAAAGCGCCCAGCGCGCCGACGCGACCTTCAAGACTGCCCAGGCCTTGAGCGCCAAGGCCCAGGCCGAATTGCTCGCCGCGCAACGCCAGTTGAACGTGATCGAAACGCAGAAACAGCAAGCCCGGGCGGCGCTGGTCCAGGCCCGCGCCGAGCGGGACCTGGCACAGCTCAACGTCGGCTATACCGAGCTGCGCGCACCGATCGACGGGGTGATCGGCAATCGCCGTGCGCGGGTCGGGGCTTATGCACAGGCCGGGTCGCAGCAGTTGTCGGTGGTCCCGTCGAGCGGGCTCTGGGTTGATGCGAACTTTAAGGAAGACCAGTTGGTCCACATGGTTCCCGGCCAGCGGGTGGTCATCCGCGCCGACGTGCTCTCCGGGCAGGCCTTCCACGGTCGACTCGACAGCCTCGCCCCCGCCAGCGGCTCGCAGTTCAGCGTGCTGCCGCCGGAAAACGCCACCGGCAACTTCACCAAGATCGTCCAGCGCGTGCCCGTGCGGATCCGCCTCGATCCGGCCGACAGCGTGCTCGGCCACCTGCGCCCCGGCCTCTCGGTGACCGCCGAGGTGGACACTCGCAAGGAACCTGAAAGCGCCGCCGTGGCCAGCGCGCCATGAGCCGCACCCTCGCCGCCCCCGCACAACCGTTCAATGCCGCCGACATGGCAACGGCGACCAAGGTATTCGCGTTCGCCACCATGTGCATGGGCATGTTCATTGCGCTGCTGGACATCCAGATCGTCTCGGCGTCGCTGCGCGACATCGGCGGGGGACTCTCGGCGGGCACCGATGAAACTGCCTGGGTGCAGACCAGCTACCTGATCGCCGAGATCATTGTGATCCCGCTGTCCGGGTGGCTGTCGCGGGTGTTCTCGACCCGCTGGCTGTTTTGCGCCTCCGCCGTGGGGTTCACCCTGGCCAGCCTGCTCTGCGGCGCGGCCTGGAACATCCAGAGCATGATTGCCTTTCGGGCGTTGCAGGGTTTTCTGGGCGGCTCGATGATCCCGCTGGTGTTCACCACGGCGTTCTTTTTCTTCACCGGTAAACAACGGGTCATCGCCGCCGCGACCATCGGCGCCGTGGCGTCATTGGCACCGACCCTGGGCCCGGTCATCGGCGGCTGGATCACGGACGTATCGTCGTGGCACTGGCTCTTCTATATAAACCTCGTGCCCGGCATCTTCGTCGCGGTGGCCGTGCCGATGCTGGTGAAAATCGACCAGCCGGAGCTTTCGCTGCTCAAGGGCGCCGACTATTTGAGCATGCTGTTTCTCGCGCTGTTTCTGGGTTGTCTGGAATACACCCTGGAGGAAGGCCCGCGCTGGAACTGGTTCAGCGACCGCACGATTCTGGCCACGGCCTGGATCAGTGGCCTGGCGGGCCTGGCGTTCATTGGCCGGACCCTGCACGTGGCCAATCCGATCGTCGATTTGCGCGCCCTCAAAGACCGCAACTTCGCTCTTGGCTGCTTCTTTTCGTTTGTCACGGGGATTGGTCTGTTTGCCACCATCTACCTGACGCCACTGTTTCTCGGTCGGGTGCGTGGCTATGGGGCGCTGGACATTGGACTGGCGGTTTTCTCCACCGGGGTGTTCCAGATCATGGCGATTCCGCTGTATGCCTTTCTGGCCAATCGCGTAGACCTGCGCTGGATCATGATGACCGGTCTTGGGCTGTTCGCCTTGTCGATGTGGGAATTCAGTCCGATCACCCATGACTGGGGTTCTGCCGAGTTGATGTTGCCGCAAGCCCTTCGCGGGATTGCCCAGCAACTGGCGGTGCCGCCCGCCGTCACCCTGACCCTGGGCGGGTTGGCGCCGGCACGGCTCAAGCACGCCTCGGGGCTGTTCAACCTGATGCGCAACCTGGGGGGGGCCATTGGCATCGCCGCCTGCGCGACGATCCTCAATGACCGCACCAACCTGCACTTCACCCGGCTGGCGGAAAACCTCAACAGCAGCAATGAGGCGCTGAACCAATGGCTGTCCCAGGTCGGCAACAATTTCGCCAACCTGGGCCTTGTCGGCGACACGGGCGCCACGGCCAGCCTGCATCAACTCTGGCAGTTGACCTACCGAGAAGCGCAAACGCAAACCTACGGTGACACCTTCCTGCTGATTGGCGCCTGCTTCCTCATTGCCACGGCGATGGTGCCCTTGATGCGCAAGGTGCAACCACCGCCCGCGCCCAGTGCCGACGGGCATTGATGGCCAGGGCAAGCTGCAAGCTAAACGCTTGCAGCTTAGCGTCACGCCTGAGGGGTTTTACGAAAGCCCACCGCCAGGCGATTCCAACTGTTGATGGTGGAGATCGCCACGGTCAAGTCGACCATTTCCTTGGGACTGAACTGCGCGGCGACGTACTCGTAGACATCATCCGGCGCGTGGGTCTGGCTCAGCTCGGTCAGTGACTCGGTCCACGCCAGCGCAGCGCGTTCGCGGTCGGTGTAGAACGGGGCTTCACGCCAGGCGGTGACACCGAACAAACGACGCGTGGTTTCCCCGGCCTTAAGGGCATCGCTGGTGTGCATATCGATGCAGAACGCGCAGCCATTGATTTGCGAAGCACGCAGCTTGACCAACTCAATCAGGCTCTTTTCCAGTGGCAGCTTCGAAACGGCGCCCTCCAGGGCCATCATGGCTTTGAGTGCATCAGGGGAGGCAGTGTAGAAATCGATACGAGGTTTCATGGTGGGCTCCTGGGAGGTAGTGGTTGCAGCTACGTTAATCCCGCGGGCAGGCGGCGCAAATATCCAATACTCCCGAAGTCGAGGAGGCCATTGGCGCCTGCGGAAAAAATAAAGTCCATCGGCCAATTGCCAGCGGTCACCCTGCGCCACTAGAATGCGATCAATTCTTAATTGCAGTCAGGCCAGCACGCCCGAATCGAGTAGCCGCCTTCCATGCCGTCAACCGAGCACGCTTCGAACCAGCAAATTCACAACCTCTATAGCGAACATCACGGTTGGCTGCAGGGTTGGCTGCATCGGAAACTCGGTAATCGCTGCGATGCTGCCGACCTCGCCCACGATACTTTCCTGCGCCTGCTAACCCGCCAGGTCACCAAGCCACTGGGCAGTGAGCCCCGGGCACTACTGACGCACATCGCCAAAGGCCTGGTCATCGACCGTTGGCGACGCCAGGACCTTGAGCGCGCTTACCTGGAAACCATCGCCCAACTGCCTGCCGCCGAAGTGCCTTCACCGGAAACCCGCCTGCTGATCCTCGAAACCCTGACGCGGATCGAAGCGCTGCTGCGCGAGCTGCCGGCGGTCACCCGCGACACCTTCCTGTTGTCGCAGATCGAAGGCCTGACCTACGTGCAGATCGCTGAGCGCCTGGACGTGTCGCTGATCACCGTCAAACGGCACATGCGCGCCGCCTTCGTTGCCTGCCTGAGTGTCGCCTGATGAACCCGATGATCAACCCGCAAATCCTCGGCGAAGCGGCCGATTGGCTGGTGCAGTTGCACTCTGGCAGCGCCACGCCGTCCGACCATCACGCCATCGCCCAATGGCGCAACCGCAGTGCCGAACATGCCCAGGCATGGCAGCGTGCCGAAGCCTTGCTCGGGGAATTTCGCAGCGTACCGCCCAACCTTGCCCTGCAAACCCTGCAACGGGCGGCACGCAAGGAAGGCCTCAGCCGTCGGCAGACGCTCGCGCGCCTGGGTCTGTTGCTGATGGCAGGTCCCGTGGGCATCGCCGCGCAACATGTGCCCTGGGAGCAATGGAACCCGGATCAGCGCACGGCCGTGGGCGAACAGAAACAAGTGCAATTGCCGGACGGCAGCCAGTTGCTGCTCAACACCCATTCGTCCGTGAATATCGCCTTCACTCCTCAGGAGCGGCGCATCACGCTGCTGGACGGCGAGGTGCTGATCAGCACCGCCAGGGACGCGGCCGCCCGCCCCTTCATCGTCGAAACCCCGCAAGCCATTGCCCGGGCGCTGGGCACCCGGTTTTGCGTGCGTACCCACGACTCGCGAAGCCAGGTGTCCGTACTTGACGGCCAGGTGGAGGTCACGCCGCTGTCGTTGTCACAGAGTTCGACCCTCAACGCCGGTGAGCGCCAGACCTTCCGGTCCGACCGCTTCGACCCGGTGGAACGCTTCGACACCAGCGCCCTGGCCTGGGACAAGGGCATGTTGCTGGCCAACAACATGCGCCTGGATGAATTGCTCACTGAGCTGAGCCGCTACCGTCCCGGCATCCTGCGGTGTCATGCCGATGTCGCCGGGTTGCGGGTGTCGGGAGCGTTTTCCCTGCGTGACACCGACGCCAGCCTGCGCCTGCTCAGCGATACGCTGCCGCTGAAAGTCAGCAGCCTGACCCGCTACTGGATGTCGGTCGAACCCCGGGCCTGAGTGGCCTTCATTTTTTTCACTGCCTCCTGATACCTTTTTGCGTTTCGTTCGGTGTGTGGATAGACCTTTTCAATTCCACGCGCTCGACAGGAACGCCGAATGACTTCCACGCTACAGCACTGCCCCGCCGAATTCCCGCTCAAGGCCCTGAGTCTGAGCGTCGCACTGGCCTTTACCGCTTTGTTGCCCGTCACCAGCCAGGCCGCCGACAGCGTCAGCGAAAATGCCACCCGCAGTGTCAATATCGCACCGGGCCTGCTCAGCCAGACCCTGGCGCAATTTGCCGTAGCGGTCGGCGTTCCCTTGTCGTTCGATCCGGCACAACTGGGTAACCGCCAGAGTGCCGGTCTGCAGGGGACTTACAGCGCCCAATCGGGTTTCGCGACATTGCTCGAAGGCAGCGGCTTTGAATTGATCAGCACCGGCGGCAACGGTTACACGGTAGCGCCGCGCGTGTCAGCCGACGGCGCCCTGGAACTGGGCGCCACCAACGTAAACGCTGTGCGCGATGACAACGCCGACACCTACGGCGGCGGCCAGGTGGCCAAAGTGGCGCAGGTCGGTATATTCGGCAATCAGGCGCTGAAGGACTTGCCTTTCAGCGTCACCAGCTACACCGCCAAGACCATCGCCGACCAACAGGCCCAGACCATCGGCGACGTGTTGCTCAATGATGCCTCAGTGCGCCAGTCCTCCGGCTTCGGCAACTTTTCACAGGTGTTCATGATTCGCGGCTTGCCGCTGGTGTCCGACGATATTTCCTACAACGGCCTGTACGGTATCCTGCCGCGACAAATCGTTGCGGTTGAAGCCTTGGAGCGGGTCGACCTGTTCAAGGGTCCGAACGCCTTTGTCAACGGCGTCACCCCCAGCGGCAGCGGGATCGGCGGTGGCGTCAACCTGCAACCCAAGCGCGCCAACGATGTACCGACCCGCAGCGTAACCCTCGATTACAGCGCCGATGGCCAGGTCGGCGGGCATCTGGACCTGGGCCAGCGCTTTGGCGAAGACAACCGTTTCGGTGCGCGGGTCAACCTGATGCAACGCGAAGGTGACACCGCCGTCGATGACGAAGACCGGCGCTCGTCGCTGATCAGTGTCGGCCTGGACTATCGCGGCGATCGCCTGCGGCTTTCGGCGGACCTGGGTTACCAGAAACAGGTGATCAACCAGGGCCGTTCGGTGATCTATGTCGACTCGTCCCTGAGCAAGGCCCCCAAGGTGCCTCACGCCAACGCCAGTTACGCGCAGAGCTGGAGCTACTCGCAGCTGGAAGACACCTTCGGCATGGCCCGCGCCGAGTACGACCTCAATGACAACTGGACGGCCTATGTCTCCGGTGGCGCCAAGCACACCCGGGAAAACGGCGTGTATTCGTCGCTGACCGTGACCAACCTCAACGGTGCAGCCAAGGGCGGCATGCTCTACCCGCCCCACGACGAAGACAACAAAAGCCTGATGACCGGCCTCAATGGCCACTTCAACACCGGCCCCGTCAGCCACCAGATGAACTTCGGCCTGGCGGGCATCTGGGGCCAGCAGCGCTCGGCGTTCGAGACCATCGGCGCCGCCTCGCGGTACGACACCAACCTCTATGATGTCACCGACAAACCTCGCCCGGCGGCCACCTCGGTTGCCAGCGACATTTCCGATCCGCGCATCGTCGGCAAGAACACCCTGCGCAGCGCTGCGGTGTCCGACACCCTGGGCTTTCTCGACGATCGCGTGTTGCTGACACTGGGCGTGCGCCGCCAGGCCATGAAAATCGACGGTTGGGCCACCGCCAGCGGCCTGCGCACTTCCAGCTACGAAGAGTCGATCACGACCCCGGTCTACGGCCTGGTGATCAAGCCTTGGGAGCACGTTTCGTTCTACGCCAACCGCATCGAAGGCCTGGCCAAGGGCCCGACACCACCGACCACCGCCATCAACCGCGACGAAACCTTCGCCCCGGTACGCAGCAAGCAGGTCGAAGCCGGTGTGCGCCTGGACATGGACAGCTACGGCGCCAGCCTGGGTGTGTATCGCATCGAACAGCCGGCGAGCTACACCCAGAGCGGCATCTTCCGGGTCGACGGCGAACAGGTGAACAAGGGCGTGGAACTCAACCTCTACGGCGAACCCCTCGATGGCTTGCGCCTGCTCAGCGGTGCAACCCTGATGAAAACCGAAATCGAAGGGAGTGCCAACGGCGTCAATGACGGCAACCGCGCGGTCGGCGTGCCACGCTTCCAGTTCAACGTTGGTGCCGACTGGGACGTGCCTGGCATCGAAGGTGCAGCGCTCAGCGCACGGATGTTGCGCACTGGCGGGCAATATCTGAACGCCGCCAATACCCAGAGCATCCCGGCGTGGAACCGCTTTGATGTCGGCTCGCGATATGCGTTCAAGCTCGACGACAAGGAAATCACCTTGCGCGCCAACCTGGAGAACGTCGCGAACAAGGCCTACTGGGCCTCGGCCTATGGGGGCTACCTGACACAGGGCACGCCGCGGACGCTGAAGGTGTCGGCGACTGTGGATTTTTGAACTGACATCGGCTGGATGCCATCGCGAGCAGGCTCGCTCCCACAAGAATCTTCGGCGTTCTTATTGTAGGAGCTGGCTTGCCAGCGATCCGCGCAGCCGCCATCAATGCTCAAGCCCGGTTACGCAACCACTGCAAAAACCCCTTCTTCACCGCCACCTTCGGCACTTCTTCGGTCAACGTCTGCGCCCGATGCAAGCGGTAATCGAGCAACGCCTTCATTGCCTCGCCAATGTCGTGCCGTGCCTCGAGACAGGGCTTGAGGTAATCCTTCTCGATCCGGTACAGACTGCAAGCGGTCTTGGCACTGAATTCGGCCGGCAGCGAAGTGTCCGACAGAATGCCGCCTTCACCGATCACCTCGCCCGGCCCCATGCGCCCGGATTCGAACTTGACCCCGGCGCGGGCCAGCGTGACCGTCACGACACCGGACTCGATGATAAACAAATGATCGCTGACCTCCCCGGCTGGCAGGATCGTTTCCCCGGCACGAAAGGTCTGCAGGGCCATGTGCTGGCTGAAGGTTTCCTTTTCCTCCTGGCGCAGGGTGGAGAAAATCGCCGAGCTTTCCAGCAACGCCCGTGGTCGTGAGAGGCCGGCCGACGTGTTTGGCTCCACGCTCGACAGCAGGCTGACGCCCGAAGCCTGCAAGTGGCGGAACGCAAGGTCGAAGAGCAGGTTGCGCACCATGCGCTTCTGATCCATCGAAACCACGAAGCCGCTGATTTCATATTCCACGCCGGTAGCGCTCGATCCCTTGAGCGCAACGCTCGGAGCGGGTTTGCTCAACAGATGCCGGCAGCCCTCGACCGCACGTTCCAGCGCATCGATCACCGTTTGCGGACGCGCGTGGGGGCTCAGTTGCAAACTGATCGACACGCCAAAGATGTCGCTGGGACGGCTGAAGTTGACGATCTTGGCCTTGGCCGCCAGCGAGTTGGGGATCACCGCCATGCTGCCCTGGGATGTTTGCAGGCGCGTGGCCCGCCAGTCGATATCGGTGACCCGGCCTTCGGTGCCGTCGATGGAGATCCAGTCATCGAGTTGATAGGGTTTGGTGGTGTTGAGCACAATGCCCGAAAACACGTCGCTGAGGGTACTTTGCAAGGCCAGGCCGACGATGATCGCCAACGCACCGGACGTGGCCAGTACGCCCTTGACCGGCAGGTCGAGCACGTAGGCCAGCGCGGCAATGATCGCAATCAGGAAAATCACCGCACCGAGCAAATCCTGAAGCAGGCGCCCGGTGTGCCCGACCCGCTGCATCATCCCCGCGCCGATCAGTACTGTCAGTGTGCGCGCGCCGAACAGCCACCAGCCAATCTGCAAGCCGGTGGCCGCCAGGTGCAACGGGACATTATCGGCCCACGGCGCCGGCTCCAGCGGGTTCAAGCCTTCGTTGAACAGCAGAATGCTGAACAGCGAAAAAATCAGCAGGCGCACCAACAGTTTCCAGTTGCTGCCATTGGCGCTGATCAGGCGCCACAACCCCAGGTCGATCAGGATCAGGATCAGCGCACAGATCAGCGGGTGATTGGTAAGCAGTGACAGCATCGAACGGCTCCAGCCGGATACGGATGGCCACAGTGTAGGAGCAATCACAGGTCCTGGAGCAATACAAAAATGCGGGTTTGTGCAGCGCTCGGCAACCGTGCCTCAACCGCCCATCCGCCCGAAGCGCCCCGACTGGAAATCCGCGAACGCCTGGTGAATTTCCTGCTCGCTGTTCATGACGAACGGACCGTGGCCGACGATGGGCTCGTCGATCGGTTCACCGCTGAGCAACAACACCACGGCATCATCATTGGCTTCCAGGCTCAGTTGCTTGCCGTCACGCTCGAACAACGCCAATTGCCCCTGGCGCACCAGCGCCTCGCCGTTGACCTCCACCGTGCCGCGCAACACTACCAGCGCCGTGTTGCGCCCCTCGTGCAGATCGAGGGTCAGCAACTGGCCACCCTTGAGGCGCAGGTCCCAGACGTCCACCGGGGTGAACGTGCGCGCCGGACCGGTGTGGCCGTCGAACTCACCGGCGATCAGGCGCAGGCTGCCGGCGCCGTCCTTGAGCGGGATGCTCGGAATGTCGGCGTCGAGAATCGTCTGGTAACCCGGATCGGCCATCTTGTCTTTGGCCGGCAGGTTGACCCACAACTGCACCATCTCCAGGTTGCCACCGGTTTGGGCGAAACTATCAGAGTGGAACTCTTCATGGAGAATCCCTGAGGCAGCGGTCATCCATTGCACGTCTCCCGGGCCGATCGTGCCGCCGCTGCCCGTGGAGTCTCGGTGCTGCACTTCGCCCTCATAGACGATGGTCACCGTTTCAAAACCGCGATGCGGGTGCTGGCCGACGCCACGTCGCTCGGTGGTGGACGAGAATTGCGCCGGGCCGGCGTGGTCCAGCAATAAGAACGGGCTGATATGTTCAGCCAGGTTGTCGTAGGAAAACAGCGTACGCACTGGGAAGCCGTCGCCGACCCAATGGGTTCGCGGGCTGGTGTAGATGCCAATGATATTTTTCATGCTTTCTCCAATTCTGTGGCTTGACCCATGGATAAAGCTTAAAACTCAAACCAATGATGCGCTAGACGGCGAAAACAGGCTTCATCGTTCCACTGAGGGAACAGTGGTAAAGGAGCAGGCCCCGCGAATTCTGCGTATTAAACATTCGTCGAGACTTGCTTGGCTCCCAAAGGCATCGCGTCGAACGGGGATTGATCATCAACCTTGGGCGAGACGATGTTCCAGGTGCGTCATGGCCTGCTGCAACTGATCGACGGCCCCATCGATTTGCGACTCACGACCATCACCGCAGGCACGCTCCAGCGCCTCGCAGCACTCGATCAGGGTCTGCGCCCGGACCATCAACGCCCCACCCTTGATGCGGTGCGCCAGCGCACTCAAGGCCGATTCGTCATGCGCGGCATGCGCCTTGAGCAGTTCCTCCCGGTCAGTGCGGTTGCTCAGCACCAGGTCGCGCAGCAACTGGTCGATCAGCTCATGATCCTCACCGACATAGTGCTGCAGACCGCTCAAGTCTATTTCGGAACAAGCGCCTGGCGACTCGATGCTCGCCCCCCTGGGCTCCGCACTGAATCTGGCGGCCAGCCAGGCGGCCAGGTCCGCCAGGCGAATCGGTTTGAACAGGCAGTCGTCCATCCCCGCCTCGATGCAACGCGCCTTTTCACTGGGCTGCGCGTTAGCGGTGAACCCCAGGATCAGGGTGCGTGGCAATCCTTGCTCACGCTCCTTTTCGCGGATCGCTGCTGTCATCTCATAGCCGCTGAGCACCGGCATGTTGCAGTCGGTGATCAGCACATCGAAGGCTGCCTGGCTCCACTTCTCGAAGCCTTGCCGACCCTCTTCAGCCGCCGTGACACGATGCCCCAGATAATTCAGCTGGCGGGTCATCAACAACCGGTTGGCCGGGTAATCGTCGACCACCAGGATCGTCAACGCACGTGTCTGTACTGGCGCCGACGGCTCGGGTGACTGGCTGTTGGCAACAGGTTTCAACAGCGGCAGTTCGAGGCTGATATCGATCCGCGTCCCTCGGCCCATTTCACTGTCGAGTTGCAGCCGGCCACCCATCATTTCGCACAGGGTTCGGCTGATCACCAACCCCAGGCCTGAGCCCTGCTGACCGGACTGCGGGGTATTGCTGGCCTGGACGAAGGGGCTGAACAGTCGCTGTTGATCAGCCGCACTGATACCGATACCGGTGTCTTCGATGCGCAGGCTGATCGCCAGATAGCCCGAGCTCTCAGGTTCGACCTGCAAGAGCAGGCTCACTTCACCCCGGCGGGTAAACTTGATCGCGTTGCTCAGCAAGTTGGACAGCACCTGCTTGAAGCGCGTGGGGTCGATCAGTACGTCGCAGGCGCTTTGCTCGTCCAGTTCGACACGCCACTCCAGGTTTTTCTGGCGCGCCAGCCCCTCGAACACCCGGCACACCGATGCCACCAGCGCGCGCAGGTTGGTCCGTTCCGGCGTCAGGGACAAATGCCCGGACTCGATACGCGCGATGTCCAGGATGTCACCGATCAACGCCAGCAACTGTTGCCCGGCATTGGACGCCACTTCGATGGCGCCACGGTCGGTGATGCCGTCGTCGGCACGCTTGAGCGCCAGTTCGAGCATACCCAGCAGCGCGTTCATCGGCGTACGGATTTCATGGCTCATGGTTGCCAGGAAGGTGGTCTTGGCCCGATTGGCGTCGTCCGCCGCTTCCTTGGCTTCCTGCAATTGACTGAGCAATTGCTGGCGCATGCGAATCTGGCGACGCTGCCAGGCGATCCAGGCCAGCGCCAGTAACAGCAAGACGCCAACACCGGCAAAGGCCTGGAGGATGTTCAAGCGGTGACGCAACCAGAAGCTCTGCTCGACCATCAGGTCGTTGCGCCAGTACCCAGTCATTTCATCGATCTCTTCCGGGGCGATGCTGAGCAGGGCCTTGTCCAGGATCGAATGCAACTCCACCGCATCGCGGCCGGTGGCCAGCGTGGCGCGGGCCGGATCTGTGCCGACCGTGCTGGTCACTTGCAATCGGTCCCGGTACTGGCGGGAAATCATGATCCGTGCGCTGATCAGCGAATTGATCGCGCCGTCTGTCTTGCCCTGCGCGACCATTTCCATGCCGTCCGCGGTCAAGGGCGCATTGACCAGCTCGACCTGTGCAAAGTGCTGGCGAACGAACTCGCCGGCACTGTTGCCCTGGGTCACGGCCAGCCGCTTGCCCGCCATGTCATCCAGCGTCCGGGGGCCGTCTGGTCCTACGCGAGTCACCAGCACATTCGGGCTCGTGAGGAAGGGTCGGGTGAAGCGCAGATCGGCTTCGCGCTCGATGCTGGGGCTTGCCCCCGCCACGATGTCGATCTGTCCGGTCTTGATCTGATCGAGCATTTCAGCGATTGAACTGGCGGGCTGGAGGTCAAACTTCAACCCGGTACGCAAACTGATTTTACCCAGCACATCAATACTGATGCCGCGGTACTTGCCCTCACTGTCGATAAATGAAATCGGCATCATGTTTTCGTTGATCGCCACTTTCACATGGGGATGCTGCTTGATCCAGCGTTGCTCCGCCATGCTCAATTGCAACGGTTGGGTGCCGGCAATGGACGCACCGCTGGCCCCCCACCGTCGCAGGATATTGATGCGTTCATTGGTCGGAACCGCCGCCAGCGCCTGGTTCACGATGCGTTTGAGTTGCACGCTGTCACTGGCCATCGCGAACGCGAAGCGCCCCGACTCCATGGGGGAAAAGTCCGCCAGCTGCACGTTGTTCAGGTAATTCTTGCTGATCAGGTGATGGGCGCTGATGGCGTCGCCAATAAACACGTCCGCCTGGCCGAAGGCTACGGCACCCACGGCTCCCAGCGTCGAAGGGAAGAGTTGCACATCGGCCTTGGGATAAAACGCTCGCACCTGTTGTTCGGGCAGGTAGTGGTACAACATTGCCAGGCGTTTGCCGGCCAGGTCCGGGTCCAGGGGAAGCGTCGCGTCGGTGCGGGTCACCAGTACGGGTTGATCGTCGGCGTAAGCGCTCGATTTGCTTAACGTCGGGTCCTGGGTCTCATAACGATTGGCCGTTCCCAGAAGATCGACCGTCCCTTGCTTGATGGCCTGTACCGCATCGTCGCGAGAGGCGTAGCGCTGGACCACGATGTCCACGTGCAGAAGTTGCTGGAGCAAGCCGGCGTAGTCCGCCGTCAAGCCTTCGTAGTCGGAACCGGTGGTGGTGATGTCGAAGGGGGGTAATCGGGCGCGGTGACGGCCAGTACCAGGCGGCCTTTCTGTTGCAACCAGCGTGAATCGGCCTCCGAGAGCTTGATGTCATGGCCATCGACGCTCGAGCGCCCCAGCAGCGTGAGGACCTGTGGCTGCGCACCCACGCCGACCGCCCACAGGCCGCTCGCCAGGAAGAAGACGATCGAACAACCGTATCGGCGTAATGTGTTCATTCAGATCAGATGATTGCGTTTGGCGAAATCCCTCAGGTGAACCTTGGATTCCACATTGAGTTTTTCCACCACGCGGGTCTTGTAGGTGCTGACCGTCTTGTGGCTCAGGTTCATGAGTTCGGCGATGTCCTTGTTGCCCTTGCCCCGCGCCAGATGCTGGAAGATCGTCAACTCACGATCCGACAGTTTGTCGATCATCTCCTTTTCGCTGCGTTCCAGCGCGCTCATCGACACCGAGCTGGACCGTAGCTGGATAAAATAGGAATACCCGGCACGGACCGCATGGATAGCCTTGTGCAGATGTTGCAGGTCGTTGGTCTTGGACACATACGCCACGGCACCGGCACGCATGCAACGCTCCTGGTAATAGTCCGCATCCTGGCCGGTGAAGACAATGACCCGACACCGTACGTCGCTGGCCTGGATCCTGCCCAGCACACCCAGCCCGTCGAGACCGGGGATATCCAGATCCAGCACCACCACCTCCGGTTTGTGCTCCCGTATCGCCGGCACCACCTCGTTGCCGCTGGATACCTCGATGATCCGGCTGAATCCCTCCTGTTTGAGCAGGATCCTGACTGCAGCGCGAACCACCGGATGATCGTCCGCTATCACGACTGAACTCATGGCAACTCCCTGTGCAAATACACAACCTTTGGACAAAAAATCTCCAAGGTAGACCCCGAATTAGACGCAGTGCTGCGCGAAGACTCTTGCATGTCTCGAAGCGCAGGACTAGCTGACAGAAATGACAGTGCCGACGAGCGGTTGCCTCGACTCAATAACGGCCATTGATCGCTCAATGAACGGCAGTTCAGGCATCGCAGACCCGATGACGTGAATTTTTTGCTGTCCGCGAGCGGATACAGGTGGTGACTGAGGGGCGTCGTCGCCATAGATCAAAGCGTGATGAACCTGTGGATGATCGAGGAAGAAGTCGAACAGGTTCAGCTCGCCCCGGGCCATCGAGGCGTTGATGACCACAAGGTCGAAGGGCACGCTCCCGTAATCGACCAGGGTCAGCAACTCCGCCAGACTGTGCACAGGCACCACCCGGTAATAACCGAGCTGGTTGAAGAGGCGCTCGATTCGCATGCGTTGAAAATGTTGCTCGTCGGCAATCAGGATACGTAACGCTTTGTTCGACAACCGGGACCACCAGAAGAAGTTCAGTTCGGAAGGCTGCAAGACTACGGAAGAGACATAGAGCTTTCTGTAGGACTATTCCGAAATTCCCGGTATCTAATCGGCTATGCCCTGCGAGGTGCCGGAGCCCACCTGCGCACAGGCAGGTAGGACCCGTACCCAACGCCTATTGCCAGCCAAACCGGCGAATGTAAAAACCCTTCACTGCCTGGGTCAGCGCCATGTAGGCGAGCAGGATCGCCGGCAGGAACACGAAGTACAGCGATGGCAGCGCCTGCAACTTGAAGTAATGCGCCAATGGTCCCATCGGCAGGAAAATGCCCACGGCCATGATAATCGCGGTCATCGCCATCAGCGGCATGGCCGCCAGGCTTTGCAGGAACGGGATCTTCGGCGTGCGGATCATGTGCACGATCAACGTCTGGGTCAGCAGCCCGACCACGAACCAGCCGGATTGGAACAGGGTCTGGTGGTCCGGGGTGTTGGCGTCGAACACGTACCACATCAGGGCGAAGGTGCTGATGTCGAAGATCGAACTGATCGGCCCGAAGAACAGCATGAACCGCCCGACATCCGTCGGCTGCCAGCGTTGCGGTTGCTTGAGCATCTCTTCATCGACGTTATCGAACGGGATGGCGATTTGCGAAATGTCGTAGAGCAGGTTCTGCACCAGCAGGTGCATCGGCAGCATCGGCAGGAACGGAATGAACGCACTGGCCACGAGCACCGAGAACACGTTGCCGAAGTTCGAGCTGGCCGTCATCTTGATGTACTTGAGCATGTTGGCGAAGGTGCGGCGCCCCTCCAGCACGCCCTCCTCCAGCACCATCAGGCTTTTTTCCAGGAGAATGATATCTGCCGCCTCCTTGGCGATGTCCACGGCGCTGTCCACCGAAATGCCGATGTCGGCGGTGCGCAACGCCGGAGCATCGTTGATGCCGTCGCCCATGAAGCCGACCACATGGCCATTACCCTTGAGCAAACGGACGAGGCGTTCCTTGTGCGTGGGTGTCAGCTTGGCAAAGACGTTGGTGGTTTCCACGACCAACGCCAGCTCGGCATCTGTCATGCCCTCGATGTCATTGCCCAGCAGCAGGCCTTGCTGTTCCAGACCGACCTCCCGGCAGATCTTCGCGGTGACCAGCTCGTTGTCACCGGTCAACACCTTCACCGCCACGCCATGCGCGGCGAGGGCCTTCAAGGCCGGCGCGGTGCTCTCCTTTGGAGGATCGAGGAATGCCACATAACCGATCAGCGTCAGAGCCTGCTCATCCGCCAGGCTGTAGGCGTCGCGATCTTCGAGCATCGGCCGGGCGGCAACCGCCACCACGCGCAAACCCTCGACATTGAAGGTGGCGGTGACCTGGCGAATCCGCGCCAGCAAGTCATCGCTAAGCGCTTCATCGACCACGCCATGACGCACCCGGGTGCACACCGCCAGCACTTCCTCCACCGCGCCCTTGCAGATCAGCAGGTGCGAATGATCATGTTCGGCGACCACCACCGACATGCGCCGACGGGTAAAGTCGAACGGGATCTCGTCGACCTTGCGAAATGCCGTCCCCACCTTCAATTGCCGGTGGACCTCGACGTGTTCAAGCACCGCAACGTCCAGCAGATTTTTCAATCCGGTCTGGTAGTAGCTGTTGAGGTAGGCCATTTCCAGCACGTCATCGCTGTCGTTGCCCCAGACATCGACATTGCGCGCGAGGAAAATTTTGTCCTGGGTCAGGGTGCCGGTCTTGTCGGTGCACAGCACGTCCATGGCACCGAAGTTCTGGATCGCATCCAGGCGCTTGACGATGACCTTTTTGCGTGACAGGAAGACCGCGCCCTTGGCCAGGGTCGAGGTGACGATCATCGGCAACATTTCCGGGGTCAGGCCCACGGCAATCGACAGCGCGAACAGCAGTGCCTCGGTCCAGTCGCCCTTGGTAAAACCGTTGATGAACAGCACCAGCGGTGCCATGACGAACATGAAGCGGATCAGCAGCCAACTGATGTTATTGACCCCGGTCTGAAACGACGTCGGCGCACGATCCGTCGCCCCGACCCGCTGCGCAAGCGCGCCAAAATACGTGCTGTTGCCGGTGGTCAGGATCAGCACAATCGCCGTGCCCGAGACCACGTTGGTCCCCATGAACAGAATGTTGTCCAGGTCCAGCGGATTGCGGGTGTCGGCGTCCTGCTGGTGGCGGAATTTCTCCACCGGCATCGATTCCCCGGTCATAGCCGCCTGGCTGACGAACAAGTCCTTGGCATTGAGTATCCGGCAATCGGCGGGAATCATGTCGCCAGCCGACAGCACGATCAGGTCGCCTGGGACCAGCAGTTTGATCGGCACCTCCGTGCGCAGCGCATCACGACGCATCACCGTGGCCGTGTTGCTGACCATCGCCTTGAGCGCGTCGGCCGCCTGGTTGGATTTGCTTTCCTGCCAGAAGCGCAGCAGCGTGGACAGCACCACCATCGAGAAAATCACGATGGCGGCTTTCAAGTCCTCGGTGAGCCAGGAAATCACCGCGAGCAAGGTCAGCAGCAGGTTGAACGGGTTCTTGTAGCAATGCCACAAGTGCACCCACCACGGCAGCGGTTGCTCGTGCTCGACTTCGTTGAAGCCGAACTGTTCGCGAAGCGTATCGGCCTCGGTTTCACTCAGGCCATCGGTATGGCTGCCGAGCTGCGCCAGCACTGCACCGGTGTCGCTGTTGGCGGCGCTCACCAGCGTTTGCGCCAAGGTGGGCGGCACCTCGCGGCTGACCGTGGTGTCGGTGAAGGTTTCCAGCAATGCCAGACGCCGGAAGTGGCGGGCAAAGTGGCGAGTGCGCAGGAATCCGGCGAAGAATTCCTTGAGCAGGGTCAGGTTCATGGCAGTTCCCCCAGGTTGGGCCGGGAAACCTTCGAGCGGGCGTGCAAGAGCGCCGCGATAACGACCGCAGTCGAAATCACGCAGGGTTCAGCGTCGATGAGAGGACGTCGGGAACCGGGCCGGGACCGGCCAGGTATCGGGATGCCGCTGCTCGCTTTTACGGCGAGACGACGGCACGGAAAATCAGTGCGTTATCTTGCCGGGAAATTGCCGGTTACTAAAACCGGCCGACTACTGTCACTCGAACAAGTACCCACTGTGGGTCTCCGCAATTGATGAAAACGCGCGAAGCTTACGCCCCGATTTATGGAGAGTAAACGAAGGTTTGAGAGTCGATGGGGGGAATTGCGGGGTTCTTCAGGGAGGGTTCAGGAATGGAGATTTTGGGGTGATTGTGAGGGCCCCATCGTCGGAACGCCGCCCGGAGCCAGCTCGCTCCTACAGTGTGGGGGTGTTCACCACAAACCTGTAGGAGCGAGCTGGCTCCGGGCGGCGTTCCGACGATGACGGCCTGGAGGCTGCCGAAAATCAGCTGGCAGTGGCCAACAACAAATCCGCCACCGACCGCCCATGCCCGCGATGCTTGCCGTGCTCATACAGCGACCCGGCAATCTCATCGGCACGGATTGGCAGGATAGACAGCAAGGTATCGCTCAAGCCATGGCTCGCCTGGCAGAAGCCCTGCATGTAGAGGCCGGCCTTGCAGCGCTCGTCGGTGATCAGTTTGTAATGGCGGTCCACTTCGAAGTCACCCAGATACTCTTCCAGCGGCGCCAACAGCTGGCGGTGCATCTGCCGCTCATATCCGGTGGCCAGCACCACCGCGTCGTACTGCCGGGCCGTCACTTCACCGGTGGCGTTGTTGCGCACCACCAGTTCAATGCCACGCGCGGTGACGGTGGCCTTTTCGACCGTGGTCAGGGTCCGGAACGCATGGCGGGCGATGCCCGAGACTTTCTGCCTGTAGAAGATGCCGTAGATGCGTTCGATCAAGTCCAGGTCCACCACCGAATAATTGGTGTTGTGGTACTCGTTGACCAGGCGTTCGCGCTCGCTGCTGTCCTGCTGGAACACCAGGTCGGTGAATTCCGGCGAGAACACCTCGTTGACGAACGGGCTGTCATCCGCCGGCTTCAGTGCCGAGCCACGCAGAATCATGTCGACCTGCACCGACGGGAAGCTGTCGTTCAAATCGATGAAAGCTTCCGCTGCGCTCTGCCCGCCACCGATGATCGCAATGCTCATGGGTTGGTTGTTCACGCACGGCTGCTGGGCCATCCGGGACAGGTATTGTGAGTGGTGAAAAACCCGCCCGTCATCCTTCAGCGCCTTGAACGCCTCGGGAATACGCGGCGTACCACCGGCACTGACCACCACCGAGCGGGCGCTGCGCACATGCTGCTGGCCCTGGATATCCCGCGAGATCACCCGCAATGCATCAACCTGCTGGCCGTGCACCACCGGCTCGATGGTCAGCACTTCTTCGCCGTAACGACTCTGCTCGGCAAATTGGCCGGCGACCCAGCCCAGGTAATCGTTGAACTCCATCCGGCATGGGTAAAACGTACCCAGGTTGATGAAATCCACCAGACGCCCGTGCTGTTTGAGGTAATTGACGAAGGAGTACGGGCTGGTCGGGTTGCGCAGGGTCACCAGGTCCTTGAGGAACGAAATCTGCAATTCGCTCTGGGTCACCAGGGTGTCGCCATGCCACCGATAGTGGGCCTGTTTGTCCAGAAACAGCACATCCAGCGCGCCCTGGCTCGCGGCACGTTCCTGCAAGGCGATGGCCAGGGCCAGGTTCGAGGGGCCGAAACCCACACCGATCAGGTCGTGAACGAGGGGCGATGCAATTGCCTGTGTCATTTCCAGTGTCCTCTGGATGAACCGCTCAACCGCGGGGATTAAACCTCAATGACTTGATCTGCCCGGAGCAGAACTGCAAGTCGTCTGTTGATAGGGAACGAGGACAGTGAAATAAAATTTAATCCGACTGGCGTGCGATCAGTGCGCCTCCCACTGGCGCATCTGCACGCGGCAATGCTTCATCGCGTTGACGATGTGCTTTTCCACCAGCGCCCGGGAAATCCCCAGGCGCTCGGCGATTTCCGGGTGCGACAAACCTTCGATCTTGCGCAGCAGGAAGCTCTCGCGGCAAGGCTTCGGCAATTCGGCCAGGGCGCGCTGAAGCATCTCGAGGCGCTGGCCGTGATCGAGGCTGTTATGAGGGGATGGGATGAAATAGCGCTCTTCGTTGTCGAGCACCTCAAGCGATTCGACCTGACGCAGGGCGTTACGCCGATGTTCGTCGATCACCAGATTGAGCGCGGTGCGATAGAGAAATGCCCGGGGCTGCTCGATCGGCGTGTTACTGGAACGCTCCAGGACTCGCAGATAAGCGTCATGCACCACATCTTCGGCCACCTGACGGTTGCCCAGCTTGGCGTTGAGGAAACACACCAGCTCGCGGTAGTAGTTTTCCAACCATGACTCCCGGCCGCACGCATGCGACATCTGTCCTTGCGCCAGACCCGCAACCGCCCAATAGGCAGTGGCACGATAGTGGCAATTCTAAGGTGTAATTTATAGTAATTCTCATATAGATTTAAAGTGTTGTTTGAGTTTGCCTACCGAATCGTCATTTCCTACACACCTGTAACTCTGTGTGTCTGCGGTTAAATTCCTTCGCGATTCCATCGTTTACAGGACAGCCCCCGTTTCTGTCGGCCGTCCGACAGCGTTCGCCGTGTCGCCGATTTGCGCGCAGCCTGCATGACGGGCCGAACTCCATTGGCCGGAACACCGCATGAAACGTCCCCGTCACGCCCGACGCGCCCTGCTTGTCGCACTTTGTCTGATCCCGATCATTGCCGTGTCAGCCTGGCAGGTGCTGCCACCGGGCCGTGATCAATACGCCACGGTGCAGGTCGGGCGCGGTGACATTGAAAGCAGCGTCACCGCCCTGGGCACCCTGCAACCACGACGTTATGTCGACGTCGGCGCCCAGGCATCCGGCCAGATCCAGAAGATCCACGTGGAAGTCGGCGACGTGGTCAAGGAAGGCCAGTTGCTGGTGGAAATCGACCCGTCCACGCAACAGGCCAAGCTCGACGCAGGACGCTTTTCCATCGATAACCTCAAGGCCCAGCTCCAGGAGCAACGGGCCCTGCACGATCTCGCCCAGCAAAAGTACAAACGCCAACAGAATCTCGCCGCTGGCGGTGCGACCCGCGACGAAGACGTGCAGACGGCCCAGGCCGAGCTGCGCACCACTCAAGCGCGTATCGACATGTTCCAGGCGCAGATCCGCCAGGCCCAGGCCAACCTGCGCAGCGACCAGGCGGAACTTGGCTACACCCGAATCTATGCGCCCATGAGTGGCACCGTGGTAGCCCTTGACGCCCGCGAAGGCCAGACCCTCAACGCGCAACAACAGACGCCGCTGATCCTGCGCATCGCCAAATTGTCGCCCATGACGGTCTGGGCCGAGGTATCGGAAGCCGACATCGGCCACGTTAAACCGGGCATGACCGCCTGGTTCACCACCTTGAGTGGCGGCAATCGGCGCTGGAGCAGCACGGTGAGGCAGATACTGCCGATCCCGCCCAAGCCGCTTGACCAGACCAGCCAGGGCGGTGGCAGCCCGGCCAGCACCAGCAAGAGCGGCACCGGTCGCGTGGTGCTCTACACCGTGCTGTTGGATGTGGATAACGCCGACAACGCACTGATGGCGGAAATGACCACCCAGGTGTTCTTTGTCTCCAACCAGGCGAAAAACGTGCTAACGGCGCCGATAGCCGCTTTGCAGGGCAGTGCGCAACCGCACAGCCAGACTGCCAACGTGGTGGCGAAAAACGGCGCCATCGAACAACGCACCGTGCGTACCGGCATCAGCGACCGCCTGAAAGTACAGATTCTCGACGGGCTACAGGAAGGCGATCACCTGCTGATCGGCCCGGCCGACGGGAGTGGCGGCTGAATGCAGACACCCCTGATCGAACTGCAGGACATCCGCAAAGCCTACGGCGGCGGCGATTCGCCAGAGGTTCACGTGTTGCGCGGCATCGACCTGTCGATTCATGCCGGCGAATTCGTGGCGATTGTCGGCGCCTCCGGGTCCGGCAAGTCGACACTGATGAACATCCTCGGTTGCCTCGATCGGCCCACCTCGGGTGAATACCGCTTCGCCGGGGAAAACGTCGCGGCCTTGGGCAGCGACGAATTGGCCTGGCTGCGTCGCGAGGCCTTCGGTTTTGTGTTCCAGGGCTACCATTTGATCCCGTCCGGCTCGGCCCAGGAAAACGTCGAGATGCCGGCGATCTATGCCGGCATCCCGGCCGCCGAACGCCACGCCCGCGCCGCCGCCCTGCTCGACCGCCTGGGCCTGGCCTCTCGCACCGGCAATCGCCCGCATCAACTGTCCGGTGGCCAGCAGCAACGGGTGTCCATCGCCCGTGCGCTGATGAACGGCGGCCACATCATTCTCGCCGACGAACCCACCGGCGCCCTCGACAGTCACAGCGGCGCCGAAGTCATGGCCTTGCTCGATGAACTGGCAAGCCAGGGCCACGTGGTGATTCTGATCACTCACGATCGTGAAGTGGCGGCGCGGGCCAAGCGCATCATCGAGATCCGCGACGGCCTGATCATCAGCGACAGCGCCCAGGGCAATCCCAACGCGCAACACTCGGCCAATCCCGGCGCCCTGCAGGCCGTCGACCTGCGCAAGCGACTGAGCGAAGGCGCGGAGGCGACCGGTGCCTGGAAAGGCGAGGTGGTGGACGCGGTACACGCGGCCTGGCGCGTGATGTGGATCAACCGCTTTCGTACCGCACTCACACTGCTGGGCATCATCATCGGCGTAGCGTCGGTGGTGGTCATGCTGGCCGTCGGTGAAGGCAGCAAACGACAGGTGATGGCGCAAATGGGTGCCTTTGGCTCGAACATCATCTACCTGAGCGGCTCGGCCCCCAACCCACGCACCCCGCCAGGCACCGTTACCCTCGATGACGTCGCGGCGCTGGCCAGCCTGCCGCAAGTGATGCGCATCATGCCGGTCAACGGCGCCGAGGCCGGCGTGCGCTTTGGCAACCTTGACCACATGAGCTACGTCGGCGGCAACGACACCAACTTCCCGGCCATCTTCAACTGGCCCGTGGTCGAAGGCAGCTACTTCACCGCTGCCGACGAACAGAGCGCCGCAGCCGTCGCGGTGATTGGCCACAAGGTACGCAACAAGCTGCTCAAGGATGTCGCCAACCCCATCGGTCAGTACATCCTGATTGAAAACGTGCCGTTCCAGGTGGTCGGTGTGCTCGCGGAAAAAGGCGCCAGCTCCGGCGATTCCGACAGCGACGACCGCATTGCCGTGCCCTACTCGGCCGCCAGCGTGCGCCTGTTCGGCACCCACAACCCGGAATACGTGGCGATCGCGGCCGCCGATGCGCGCAAGGTCAAGGAAACCGAAGCCGCCATCGAGCAACTGATGCTGCGCCTGCACAACGGCAAAAAGGATTTCGAGTTGACCAACAATGCCGCAATGATCCAGGCCGAGGCACGCACCCAGAACACCCTGTCGCTGATGCTCGGGTCGATTGCCGCGATCTCGTTGCTGGTGGGCGGGATCGGCGTGATGAACATCATGCTCATGACCGTACGCGAACGCACCCGCGAGATCGGCATCCGCATGGCCACCGGCGCCCGGCAGCGGGACATCCTGCGCCAGTTTCTCACCGAAGCGGTGATGCTTTCGGTGGTGGGCGGCCTCGCGGGGATCGCCCTGGCGCTGATCGTCGGCGGCGTGCTGATCCTCAGCGAAGTCGCCGTAGCCTTTTCCGTGGTGGCCGTGCTGGGCGCCTTCGCCTGCGCGCTGGTCACCGGTGTCGTCTTCGGCTTCATGCCGGCCCGCAAAGCTGCCCGGCTCGACCCGGTCACGGCCCTTACCAGTGAATGATCGACCTATGAAACCGCGTCTCAGCCTGTTGACCCTGTGCCTGCTGCTCAGCGCCTGCGCCAATAACGTCCCGCGCCCGGACAGCGGCATCGTCGCGCCCGCCGCGTGGCAGTCGCCGCACATTGCCCAGGCGGCTCGCAGCAACGCGCAATGGTGGAACCGCTTCGGCAGCCCGGAACTCGATCGCCTGATCGAGCAGGCCCGGGCCGGCAGCTTCGACCTGGCCGCCGCCGTCGCCCGGGTGCGCCAGGCCCAGGCCGGCACCGTGATCGCCGGCGGCTCGCAACTGCCCGAAATCAAGGGCGCCGCCAACGCCAACCGTCAGAAGCTGCTACGCGGCAACGGCTACAACCAGCTCGACGTCGACGACAGCAACAAGGCCGTTGACTACTTCGACGCCAGCCTCACCGCCAGCTATGAACTCGACTTCTGGGGTGGCCAAAGTGCGACGCGCGACAGCGCCCGCTTCGGCTTGCAGGCCAGCGAGTTCGACCAGGCCACGGTGGAGCTGACCTTGCTCAGCGGCGTGGCCAGCACTTACGCACAAACCCTGTCCCTGCACGAACAACGGCGCATCGCCGAACTGAACCTGGCCAACGCCCAGCGCGTGCTGAATCTGGTGCAGACCCGTTTTGATTCAGGTTCGGCCACGGCCCTGGAACTGGCGCAACAGAAGAGCCTGGTGGCCGCCCAGCAACGGCAATTGCCAACCGTACAACAACAGGCGGTAGACGCCCGGATCAGCCTCGCCGCCCTGCTCGGCCACCCGGTGCAGGAATTGCCGCCGTTGCAAGAGACGTTCGACCAATTGCAATGGCCCACCGTCGACAGCGGCGTACCCAGCGACCTGCTCAGCCGCCGCCCGGACATCGCCCGCGCCGAAGCCCAACTGGCGGCGGCTCAGGCCGACGTGCGCGTCGCCCGCGCGGCCATGCTGCCAACCGTGACCCTGAGCGCCAACCTGGGTTCGGGGGCCAACACCGCTTCCGATATCTTGCGCAGCCCGTTCTACAACCTCACGGCCGGGCTCGTTGCGCCGATCTTCAACAACGGCAGGCTGGGTGCCGAGCGCGACAAGGCCAGCGCCCGGCAGCAAGAGCTTCTGGAAAACTATCGCGCCAGCATCATCAACGGCTTCGCCGACGTGGAAAAAGCACTGAACAGCATTCGTGGGCTGGATGAACAACGTCAATGGCAAAGCGAGGAACTGACCCAGGCGCAGACCGCCTTCAACATCGCCCAGAGTCGATATCAGGCCGGGGCCGAGGATTTGCTGACGGTGCTGGAAACGCAGCGCACGCTGTATGCAGCGCAGGATTTGAATGTGCAATTGCGGTTGGCGCGGTTGCAGGCGAGTGTGGCGTTGTACAAGGCGCTTGGGGGTGGGTGGCAGGCGCTGTGATTGGCGGTGACTGTCAGGCCGCCATCGCAGCCAAGCCGAGTCATCGCACCGCCGTTTCGACAGGGGCACGCATTCCCTTGTGGGAGCGGGCTTGCTCGCGATGAACGATAACGCGGTCTTACCCCTCAACTGCTGATCGGATTCACCTTCAAATGCCGCGCATACCAAGGCCGCTGCGGCACACGCCGGAACAACCCGGCCAGTTTTTCTTCATCGTCGATAAAGGTAATCCGCAACGCCAGTTTCATGGTCTCGGGGTCCATCTCCATCGACTTGCCCACCTGCAAACCTGGTGTGGTGCTGCATCCGTGGGTATCCGGCCCCAGCCAGGGATCAGCCACCTCGACCCAGCGCCCCGGCGCAAACCACGGCACACCATTGACCTGCAACCGACTGACTTCCCCCGGATGGAAACGCTCATGGGCGCGAAACCAATCTTCCAGGCGATCGTCGATCCAGCCGTGGAACTGCCAGAACACCGGATTGACGTGGGAAGAAAACGGGTCGCCGAGGAAATCATTTTCCGGCGCATACCAGCGCGCCGCGAAATCCGCCGGATCCCGGGCGAACGGCACCGGCTGGCCATTCGACGGATCGCGTGGCACCGAGGCCCAGCGCATGTGCAGCCAGTCATGCAAGCCCAGCTCGACTTCCGATCCGAACTGCCCCAGGGTCATTTTCGAGAGGTAACGTGGGTCGCGGTAGCGTGACTCCCAGACTTCGAAATTGCTGTGGTAGGTCTCGGCGGTCTTGATGTCGCTGACCCACTGCGTGTACTCGGTGTCTTCGGCGGCGAGCCAGGTGGGCGGCAGCGCCGCGCCGTCATGATTGTCGAAGTAGCGGGCGAAGCCCTGGCGATCCCGTTCCAACTCGGGCTGGGGCATGGGGAAGCTCGACCACGACGGCAGGTCCTGCATCGAACGCGCTGTGCCGAGCATGTGCCGGTGCATGAAGAAAAAGTCGATGCCCGAGCCATTGCGGTCCTTGCGATCCCCTCGAGCATCGCGTTCCTGGCCCCGAGGACCGGGCTGCCAGCCGATGCCGCGCAAGGCATTGCGCTTGTCTTCGGACAGGGTGTGCCATTTGTCCCGGCTCGCGTGCCACAGTTGATGGAACAACCGATGCTCGGGGGACACCAGCCAGGCCAGCAGCGTCGGGTTCAGGCCGACACGCTCACGGGCCTCGGGGAACAGGCGTTTACGCGCAACGAAGCGATTGTCCCGCTCCGGCTCGGCGAGTGGCCGGTCCAGGCGCAGCAGACGGCCACTAAGCGTGCCGCTGCCGGCGTTGCCGAAATCGGCCCAGACTTCATCGAGCACCACCGCCAGCTCATAGACGGGCGCGTCGTCGCTCGACTGGCTGTCGAACAGGCGCCAATACAGTTCGGTGGGTTGTGGCTGTACCAGATCGCCGATCACCCGATAGCGCGGTGGCGCGTCACCGCGCAATTGCTCGGTGGTGTCGAGGAAGCCACGCAGCCCGCGACCGCGCTGGGCAACATCAAGAAACAGCTCCAGGCCGGTCAACGGCAAGCCTTCCAGCCCCGCATGCGAACCTTCGAAACGAATGTCCCAGACCCCGCGCAGCGCGTTGGCCAACTGTTGGCCGGCGGCATCAGCCAGCTCGACCGTGGCCTCCCCGGGGGTGATCGTCGGGTCCGGTTTCGACCACTCACGATGCCCGAAAAAGCCGCCGGCACCGCAGCGCCTGTGAGCGCCAGGCCTGCCATGAACCATCGTCGAGAAATCTTCATTGCCCTACCTGTGTCAGCCGTGAAGCAGGCTTTATCAGAGCTAGAACGAGCGTTGCCCGGCTAAATTTAGAAGCCATCGCGAGCAGGCTCGCGATGAAGCCCGCACAAACACTAAATTCCTCCCTCAGCCACTCGTTCTCCCCAGATAGCAAAGGCCCCCGCGCCTGCACTTCGACGGCGAACCTGACTGAGACGGCAATGAAAAGACCACGTTCGAAAAAGGCTCTGTACATCGGCCTGCCATTGGCTTTGGCGATCGCCGCCGCGGGCGGGTTCGCCGCCTGGGATCACTGGTTCAGCGACGATCTCGGTTACCCAGCCAACGTGGTGAAGCAGGCTGATGAGCTGCACCAGCGCCTGCTCTCTTTCGACAGCCACGTCAGCCTCACGCAGAACTTCGGCACCGACGGCAACGAGGCTGACAAGGATGGCGACGGCCAGTTCGACCTGATCAAGGTCAACCGTGGTCAGTTGTCTGGCGCGGCGCTGACCATTTTCGGCTGGCCGGAAATCTGGAACGGCGCCAACGCCCCGCACAAGCCCACCGACGGGTTTGTCGACGAGGCGCGCAACCAGCAGGAGATCCGCTACAAAATCATCACCGGCATGGTCCGCGACTTCCCCAACCAGGTCGCCATCGCCTACACCCCGGACGATATGCGCCGCCTGCACGGCGAAGGCAAGTTCGCCATCTTCATCAGCATGCTCAACGCCTACCCGCTGGGCCACGACCTGAGCCAACTGGACCTGTGGACCGCGCGCGGCATGCGCATGTTCGGCTTCAGCTACATCGGCAACAACGATTGGGCCGACTCCTCGCGGCCGTTGCCGTTTTTCAACGACTCGCCGGATCCGCTCAACGGCCTCTCGGACCTCGGCAAGCAAGCGGTCGGGCGTCTGAATGACTTGGGCGTGATCATCGACGTGTCGCAGATGTCGACCCAGGCCCTGGAACAGGTGGCGCAGCTCAGTCGCACGCCGATGGTGGCTTCGCACTCGGCGCCACGGGCGATGGTCGACATCCCGCGCAACCTCAGCGACAAGGAAATGCAACTGATCAGGAACAGCGGCGGCGTGGTCCAGATCGTCGGCTTCTCGCAGTACCTCAAGCCGTTGACGCAGACCACCCAGGACAAGCTCAACGAGCTGCGCAAAAGCTTCGACCTGCCGCCGCTGCCCAACCTCGCCGTGGCCCTGATGCCAGGTGACCCGATCATCGCGGCCTGGTCCGAAGAGAAGTTCGGCAAGTACGCCAGCCGCCTCTACGCCATTCTCGAAGAAGAACCCAAGGCGAGCCTCAAGGACCTAGGCGATGCCATCGACTACACGGTACGCAAGATCGGTATCGATCACGTCGGCATCAGCTCCGACTTCAACGAGGGCGGTGGGGTCAAGGGCTGGGAGAACGTTGGTGAGATCCGCAACGTCACCGCCGAGCTGATTTCACGCGGCTACTCCGAAGCCGACATCGCCAAGCTCTGGGGCGGCAACTTCCTGCGGGTCTGGGACCAAGTGCAGAAAGCCGCCAAGCCCGCATTGATTTCCCGCCAGGACACACCATGACTGATCGTCGCACCTTTCTGAAACAGGCCGGCCTTCTGGCCGCCGCCCTGCCATTGAGTGGCGGCCTGCCTAACGTCTGCGGCGCAGCATCACTGGCGCCACCCCTGCCTCGGAACAAATGGGCGCAACTGCGGCAATTGTTCGATCAGGATCCGGACTACCTGCATTTCTCCAATTTCCTCGTCACCTCGCATCCCAAACCGGTACGAGACGCCATCGCCATGCACCGCGAGGCCATCGACAAAAACCCCGGGCTGGCCATGGACTGGGACATGGGTGTGACTGAACAGCGCGAGGAAGAAGTGCGCGTCTGGGCCGGTCGTTACCTGAACGCCGACGCCAAGCAGATCGCCTTGACCGGCAGCACCACCCAAGGGCTGGCGATGATCTATGGCGGCGTGCAGGTGCGTCCGGATCAGGAAATCCTCACCACGGTCCATGAGCACTATGCGACCCATACGATTCTCGATTTGCGCCAGGAACGGGACGGCACCCGCGTGCGCAAGATCGAATTGTTCAGGGACCCGCAAACCCTGTCGCGCCAGGAAATCCTCGACAACATCGACCGGGCCATCGAGCCGCACACCCGCGTGCTGGGCATGACCTGGGTGCATTCGGGCAGTGGCGTCAAACTGCCGATTGCCGACATCGGTGCGCTGGTGGACAAGCACAACCGCAACCGCAGCGAACAGGACCGCATCGTCTACCTGGTGGACGGCGTGCACGGGTTTGGCGTCGAGGACCTGGATTTCCCGACCATGAACTGCGATTTCTTCATCACCGGCACCCACAAATGGCTGTTCGGCCCCCGTGGCACCGGCCTCATTTGCAGCCGCAGCGCCGAGGTCAAATATGTCACGCCAATCATCCCGACGTTCTCCGAGGCCGAACACTTTTCCACCACCATGACACCCGGTGGGTTCCACTCGTTCGAGCATCGCTGGGCGCTCAACGAAGCCTTCAAGCTGCATTTGCAACTGGGCAAGGCCGACGTGCAGGCGCGTATCCATGAGCTCAATACCTACTTGAAACAACAGTTGGCCAAGCACCCGCAGATCGTACTAGTGACACCGCGCAGCCCGGAGTTCTCCTCGGGCTTCACCTTTTTCCGGGTCAAGGGCAAGGACTGCGACGCCATCGCCGCTTACCTGATGCAAAACCGCGTGGTGGCCGACGCCGTGGAGCGCGACGTCGGCCCGGTGATCCGCACGGCGCCCGGCCTGCTCAACAACGAGAGCGAAATCGATCGATTCATGCTGTTGCTGGCCAGGCAGCTCTGATTTATCCACTTGTTGACGAGGGAAACGATGAACCGTTCGTTGTCAGGTTTTTCCATGGGGGCGTTGTTGACGCTCGCCATCGGCGCGTTGTTGCCGGCCAGTGCCCAGGCGGACGCCATTGCCCCGGGCAAGGTGTTCAAGGACTGCAAGGATTGTCCGCAAATGGTAGTACTGCCCGCAGGGACCTTCACCATGGGCACCCCGGAAGATGAGGTTGGCCACGAGCCCGACGAAAGCCCGCAACACCCGGTGACCTTTGCCCATCCGGTGGCGATCAGTCGCTTCCAGGTACTGGCCGGAGAGTGGCAGGCCTACTTGCGCGACACCGGTTACGTCATGCCCGACGGCGACGACCGTCCAGGACGCGAGTGCAAGGCGGGCATCCCGCGTTACGAATACACGGCACGGCACCCAGCGGTGTGCATGGATCTTGAGGAAGCGCGTGCGTATGTAGTCTGGCTGTCGAAAAAATCCGGCAAAAATTATCACCTGGTCAGCGAATCCCTGCGCGAATACGCCGCCCGCGCCGGCAGCACCGGGCCGTTCCCCTTCCCGTTCGATGAAGGCAAGGAATACAGCATCGCCAAGCACGCCAACACCTACGGCGCCGCAGACGGCTACAACTTTACCTCGCCCGCCGGACGCTTCCCGGCCAACGCCTTCGGCGTGTATGACATGCACGGCAACGTCTACGAATGGACGGCTGATTGCTACACCGAAAACTACGTGGGCGCCCCCAGCGACGGCAGCGCCTGGCTGACCGAAGACTGCAAGGTCCAGCGCCTGCGCGGCAACGACTGGGGTGAAGCACCGGTGTTCTCCCGCTCAGGCAACCGCAACGCCGCCTACGGCGATGCCCGCGGGGATTGGCTGGGCTTTCGGGTGGCGCGGGATCTCTGATCCGCCCCCGATCCGTCCCCTCCTGTAGGAGCGAGCATGCTCGCGATGCAAGCCCAGTCACCACGGGCATCCAGACAGCCAGCGTCATCGTTGACGACCATCGCGAGCATGCTCGCTCCTACAGGGATTTGTGGTTAACGCAGATGTTGTGAACCACCTGAAATCATTGTGGGAGCGGGCTTGCCCGCGATGGCGGTGTGTCAGTCAATGCATTTTTCGCCTAACCCAGCGCATTCGCGAGCAAGTCGAATCGTCGCACCGCCGCTCCCACAGTTGATCACCAAACCCACCCACAAACCCGTGCGCGGCTAAATCATCGCCCACGGGTTTCGTCTTTTAACCAGCCCAACTCTTTGAACCCCGCCCTCGTCGGCACTTGCAGTGGAATTGCCCATGACCTCAAAACCCCGCGGAGCCATCAGTGAAGTCCTTGGCCTGCTCAGGCCCTATCGGGTCGTCGTGGTGCTGTCCATCCTGCTCGGCATGCTCGGGGGCCTGTCCATCACGGCGTTGCTGGCGACCATCAATGACGCCCTCAACGCCGAAGGCATTCCTTCACCAAAGGTGCTCGCCACCTTTGTCGGCTTGTGTATCGCGGCGCTTGCGACCTCGATCCTGTCCGACATCGGCACCAACCACGTCGGCCAGCACATCATTGCCGGCCTGCGCAAATCCCTGGGGGAAAAGGTGCTGCTGGCCCCCATCGAACAGATCGAGCGTTTTCGCAGCCACCGTCTAATCCCCGTGCTGACCCACGACGTCGACACCGTCAGCGACTTCGCCTTTTCCTTCGCCCCGCTGGCCATCGCCTTCACCGTAACCCTCGGCTGCCTGGGTTACCTGGCTTACCTGTCGGTGCCGATGTTCGCCCTGCTGCTGGTCGCCATCGTCATCGGCACGGTGGTGCAATACGTGGCCCGGGCGAAGGGCATCAGGGGATTCGAGGCCGCCCGTGAAGCCGAAGACGAACTGCAAAAGCACTACAGCGCCATCGCCGCCGGCGCCAAGGAACTGCGCATCCATCGCCCGCGCCGCCAGCGCATGTTCAGCCAGCGCATCGAAGGCACCGCCGACTACATCTGCCACACACACATCCGCTCGATCAATACCTTCGTGGTCGCCAAAACGTTCGGCTCGATGCTGTTTTTCGTGGTGATCGGTCTGGCGCTGGCCCTTCAAGCGTTCTGGCTGGGCACCGACAAAGCCGTACTCAGCGGTTTCGTGCTGGTGCTGTTGTACATGAAAGGCCCACTGGAATACCTGGTGACCACCCTGCCGGTAATCAGCCGCGCCAATATCGCCTTCAAGCGTATTGCCGAACTGGCCGAACAATTCTCCTCGCCGGAGCCGCACCTGCTATTGCGCGAAAACGCCGCCGAAAAGAAAGCCACCGTTCAGCAGCTGCAAATGCGCGACGTGCACTATGCCTTCCCCGCCGTCAAAGGCAGCGCCGCGTTCGAACTGGGCCCGGTCAACCTGACAATCAAACAGGGCGAAATCGTGTTCATCGTCGGCGAAAATGGCGGCGGCAAAACCACCCTGATCAAACTGTTGCTGGGCCTCTACGCGCCGCAACGCGGTGAAGTGTTGGTCGATGGCAAGGTGGTTGGCGCCGAAGGCCGCGACGACTACCGCCAGCTGTTCACCACGATTTTCGCAGACTATTACCTGTTCGATGAACTGGTACAGGGCGACCAGCAAGTGCCGGAAGACGCCAACCGCTACCTGGAACGCCTGGAAATCGCCCACAAGGTCAGCATCCAGGATGGCGCCTTCAGCACCACCGACCTGTCCACCGGCCAGCGCAAGCGCCTGGCCCTGCTCAATGCCTGGCTGGAGGAACGCCCGGTGCTGGTGTTCGACGAATGGGCCGCCGACCAGGACCCGACGTTCCGACGGATTTTCTACACCGAGCTGTTGCCCGAACTCAAATACCTGGGCAAGACCATCATTGTGATTTCCCACGATGACCGCTACTTCGACGTCGCCGATCAATTGGTGCGCATGGAAGGTGGGCGGGTCGTCGCGCAACAGCAACCGCTGGCGACAAACGCATGATGAACGATCTGATCGACGACGATGTACTTGCCCTGTTGCTGGCAGACGCCGCAGACCACACCCGGGACATCACCGCCCGGCCCCGTCAGGCGCCGGCTGCCATGTCCTTTGCCCAGCAACGCTTATGGTTTTTGCAGCAACTGGCCCCGGCCAGCGCCGCCTACAACCTGCCACGGGTGATTCGTATCGGCGGCGCGTTGCAGCCCCAGCGCCTGGAGCGTGCGTTGAATCAGTTGCTGGCCCGTCACGACATCCTGCGCACGGCGTTCCGCGAAATCGACGGTGTGGCGATGCAGGTGGTCGATGACCAGGCCCGGCTGACCCTCGACCAGCACGACCTCACGCACCTGGCCGAACAGCCCCGCACCGAGGAGATCGCCCAGCGTATCGAGGCCCAGGCCAACACGCCGTTCGACCTGCGCCAGGCTCCGCTGATGCGCGCCACCCTGCTCAAGGTCGACGCCGATGAGCATCTGTTGCTGATGGACATGCACCACATCGTTTCCGATGCCTGGTCCAACGCGATCCTCATGCACGACCTGACCCGCGCCTTTGTCCACGACCAACCGCTGCAGCGCCCCGCGATGCAGTACGCCGACTACGCCACCTGGCAACGCGGCGAGTACCTGCACAGCGCGGCCTGCGCCAACAGCGCCACGTACTGGCAAAACTACCTGGGCAAAGCGCTGCCGACCCTCGACATGCCGGTGGACTTTTCGCGCAGCGAGCAGCACCGCCATCCGGCCGGCCAGCACGACCTGCGCCTGTCGGCCGAGCTGTGCGCCGACCTCAACCGCTTTTGCCAGCAACAGGGCCTGACGCCGTTCGTGGTCGCCCTGGGCGCCTGGCAATTGCTGCTCAGCCGCTACAGCGGTCAGCAGGACTTCACCGTTGGCGTGCCCAACGCCACGCGCAATCGCAGCGAAACCCAGGAACTGGTCGGTTGCTTCGTCAGCAGCCAGGTGTACCGCGTGCGGATCGACCCGCTGCTGCCGGCCCGCGACTTCCTGCAACGACTGCGCCGCGAATCCATGGCAGCCTTGGACCACGGCGACTATCCACTGGAACTGAGTTTCGACGCCCTGCAATTGCAGGCCAGCGCGCAAGCCAACCCGCTGTTCCAGGTGCTGTTCAACTGGCGCACCGACAGCGTCGCCCACGAACGGATCGAACTCGACTGCCTGTCGCTGGAGTTTCTCGAAAGTGGTCCGGGCCAAGCCAAGTTCGTCCTGTCGCTGGATGTCAGCTACTCGCTGCTGGGTATCGAGGCGAGCCTGGAATACAGCCGCGACCTCTACCTGCCGGCGACCATCGCGCGCATGGCCGAGCATTGGCTGAACCTGCTGCGGGCGCTTGTGACTGAGCCGGCCTGTGCCCTGGGAGAACTGGCGCTGCTGAACGACGCCGAACGTCAGGTGCAACTGCACCAGTGGAATCCGCCTCTGTCGCTACCGCCCGAAGAGAGCGTGCATCAGTTGTTCGAACGTCAGGCACGGGCGACACCGGATGCCGTAGCGCTGATCTGCAACGAGCTGACGCTCAGTTATGCACAGCTCAACGCCGCCGCCAACGCAGTGGCCCATGGCTTGATCGCCCAGGGCGTCGGACCCGAGGTGCTGGTAGGCATTGCCGTCGAGCGAAGCGCTGCGATGATCATCAGCCTGCTGGCGGTGTTGAAGGCCGGTGGCGCCTATGTGCCGCTTGACCCCGATTACCCGCAGGAGCGTCTGGGCTGGATGATCGAAGACAGCGGCCTGAGTGTGTTGTTGAGTCAACAATCCCTGCTGGGACGCCTGCCGTCATTACCAGGCGTGCAGATCCGCTGTGTCGATGATCTCGACGTTCCGGGCACATCGAACATGCCCAATCCGCCTTGCCGCACCACCGGCCACAACCTTGCCTATGTGATGTTCACCTCAGGTTCCACCGGGCGCCCCAAAGGCGTCGGCATTACCCAGGCCGCGCTGACTCGCCACACCCAGGTGGCGTTGGCGTTTATCGGCCTCACGCCAGAGGACCGCTCGCTGCAATTCGCCACGTTCAATTTCGATGCCTTCGTCGAACAGCTTTACCCGGCGCTGATCTGCGGCGCCTCGGTGGTGCTGCGCGGCCAGGACATCTGGGACAGCGCCACCTGGTACCGCGAACTGCTCGACAAACAGTTCACCACCAGCGATCTGACCACCACCTACTGGAACATGCTGGCCAAGGATTTTGCTGCCGCAGGCAATCGCGACTACGGCGCGTTGCGCCAGGTGATCGTCGGTGGCGAAGCGATGCCGCCGGAAGGCGTGGCGGCCTGGGGCCAGGCGGGACTGGGGCATGTAAAACTGCTCAACACCTATGGGCCAACGGAGACGACAGTCAGCGCCACCCTGCTCGATTGCAGCGGCTACGTGACCGGGCTATTGCCCCTTCCCCCGCAGCATGCCGATTGGCCGACCGCTGGGCGGACGCAGCATTTACCTGCTGGACAATGGCGGCCAACCGGTGCCGGTAGGCGTGGTCGGTGAACTGGTGATTGCCGGCGACCTGCTGGCGCGAGGTTATTTCAAGCGCCCGGACCTCACCGCCGAACGCTTCATGCCCGATCCGTTCAGCACCCCGGGCGGGCGTCTGTATCGCACCGGCGACCTGGCGCGCTATCGCGCAGACGGGGTGATCGAATACGTCGGGCGACTGGATCATCAGGTGAAGATTCGCGGTTTTCGCATCGAGTTGGGCGAGATCGAATCCTGCCTGCTGCAATCGACGGCAGTGCGCGAGGCCTTGGTGGTGGCGCGTGAAGGGTCGGCCGGCATGCAACTGGTTGGCTATGTGGTCGCCCACGACGCGACCTTGAGCGAGCAGCAACAATTCGAACTGCGCGACTCCCTCAAGGCCGAGCTGAAGGCCAGCCTGCCGGGCTACATGGTGCCCGCGTACCTCATGGTGCTGGCCGCCATGCCGGTAAGTCCTAACGGCAAACTCGACCGCAAGGCGCTGCCGCTGCCGGAGCTGAGCCAGTCCCAGCGCCCCTTCATCGCTCCCGAAACGCCTCTGGAACAGGGTTTGGCCCAGCTCTGGCAGGAAGCGTTGCAGGTCGAACGGGTCAGCCTCGACGACAATTTTTTCGAACTGGGCGGCCACTCGATCCTGGCCATCCAGTTCATCTCGGCGCTGCATGCGCGCCTGGGCATCAAGCTGGCGCTGCAACAGATGCTGGCGCACCCGACCATCGAGGCACTGGCGCGGTTCATCGCCCTGGAGCACAAGCAGACTGTGCAATGCGTGGTCGAATTGAATGCTTCCACACCGACAGCCGCCCCCCTTTTCTGTCTGCACCCCAGCGGTGGCATCGTGTTCTGCTATCAGCCGCTGGCGAAAAAACTCGGCCCCCATGCCCGGACCTATGGCGTGATGCACAAGGGGTTCGCCAACAAGGACGCGAACCCGCAGGGCTGGGCTGAAATGATCGATGACTACAGCGCGCAGATCATCGACAAGCAGCCCTACGGGCCTTATCGACTGATGGGCTGGTCGCTGGGCGGTGCGATTGCCATGGATGTGGCGGCGCACCTTGAGCGCCAAGGTCATGAAGTGGCTTTCCTCGGTCTGGTCGACACAACCCTGCCGGACCGTTACCTGCCAACCGATCTGCCGCGCAAACCACTGGAAGAAGACAATCCCGACCACCTGAGCCCGGAGAACGAACTGCTGGCGACGCTGGAAGTGTTCAGCCTGATGTTCGTGCATCTGGAAGAAGCCGCCTCGGCCTACGTCGCCGAACATCCCGGCACTGACCTCAAGGCGTTCTACCGCTGGGCCAGCGCGCAGACGGCCACCGGCGAACAGGAAATGATCGCCACCCTGGACGGCATCAAGCAGGAAATCATGAACGCCCAGGCCTATGCGATTCATGATCGGCTGGTCGATGCGTTCGACGCCTTTACCCTGCCGATGCTGAAGGTCCAGGCCAGTTGCTGGTGGTCGCTGTCGCACAAGAGCCTGGAGCAGGTGTTGCATTCGGAGCATTTGCTCAGGGCTCACAGCGTGAGTGGGCAGTTACAGGGCTCGATCCATTCGCCACTGCCGCACAGGAGCATGATCTACAGCGAGGCGTTATTGGCGTCGTTTTTTGAGGTGTTCCTGCAGAGTCTGTAAATCCCCGACCCTCTGGAGAATCACCGCAAACCCTGTAGGAGCTAGCTTGCTAGCGATGGTGGTTAACGATAACGCGGGCAGCCTGATACCCCGCGGTGCCTGGTCTTCCATCGCGAGCATGCTCGCTCCTACAGAATGTTTGGTGTCACAAATATCCAGGGACCCATCGCCCCTGTAGGAGCTAGCTTGCCCGCGATGGTCGTCAACGATAACGCGGGCAGCCTGATACCCCGCGGTGCCCGACCCTCCATCGCGAGCATGCTCGCTCCTACAGAATGTTTGGTGTCACAAATATCCAGGGCCCCACCGCCCCTGCAGGAGCTAGCTTGCTAGCGACGGTGGTTAACGATAACGCGGGCAGCCTGATACCCCGCGGTGCCTGGTCTTCCATCGCGAGCATGCTCGCTCCTACAGAATCACCGCCGTCCCTGTGGGAGCGGGCTTGCCCGCGATGGTCGTCAACGATGACGCGGGCGGCCTGATGCCCCGCGGTGCCCGATCCTCCATCGCGAGCATGCTCGCTCCTACAGAATGTTTGGTGTCACAAATATCCAGGGACTCACCGCCCCTATAGGAGCTAGCTTGCTAGCGATGGTGGTTAACGATAACGCGGGCAGCCTGATACCCCGCGGTGCCCGACCCTCCATCGCGAGCATGCTCGCTCCTACAGAATCACCGCCGTCCCTGTGGGAGCGGGCTTGCCCGCGATGGTCGTCAACGATAACGCCGGCAGCCTGATTCCCCGCGGTGCCCGACCCTCCATCGCGAGCATGCTCGCTCCTACAGGGCAAAAAAAACGCAGAAGCTGGGCTTCTGCGTTTTTTTGTTTCAACCGTGCTTCAGTGCATCAAAACTCCGGCGTGTACTTCACGCTGAACATCACGTTGCGTGGGTCGCCGTAGTTGTTGTTGCCGTCGAGCTGGTTATAGCCAGCGGTGAAGTACGTCTTGTCGAACAGGTTGTTGGCGTTCATGGCCAGTTCGATTTCCGGTGTCAGCTGGTAACCGACGCGAGCGTTCCACACGGCATAACCAGGGACGTTGACGCTGTGATTGAAGCCAAGGGTGTGGGTTTGCGCGGTGAAACCCAGGCCAGTGCTGACACGGTTCCAGTCGCCAGTCCACTGGTAGTTACCCCACACGCGCACCATGTGTTTCGGTGTCCACCAGCTGAAAACCTTGCCCTCGTTAGTGGCATCCTCCAGGTATTTGGTGGTGTTGTAGGTATAGCCGGCGAAGAGTTGCAGGTTGTCGATCACTTCGCCGCTGATTTCGGCGTCGATACCTTGGCTACGAACCTTGCCCGAGGCCGTTGAGCAGTACCAACCGTCGCAGGTCTGCGGACCATCCTCATTGAGCACGGCACGGTTTTCCTGGTCGTAGCGGAACAGCGCCACCGACGTGTTGACCCGGCCATCCATCAACTGGCCTTTGAGGCCAATCTCGTAGTTGGTGCCAATGATCGGCTTGATCACGGAGCCGGCGGTATCGCGCTCGGTCTGCGGGGTGAATACGTCGGTGTAGCTGGCATAGACCGCCCACTCGCGACTCAGGTCGTACACGATACCGGCATAGGGCGTGACTTCGCCGGTTTCGTTGGTCTTGCTGTCAGGATTGGCAGTCAGGCTGGTCGCATCCTGGCTCCAGGATTTGTAGCTGTAGTCGTACCAACTGACCCGTGAGCCGACAACCAGTGTCAGATCATCCACAGGCTTTACGCGCCAGCTCCCGTAAAGGCCTTTCTGGCGGATGTCGTATTTACTCGGTGTGCCGAAACCGCCCGCATCGAGCAAGCTTTCATAACTGATTTCAGGACGGTCATGATCGATGTCGAAGATGTTGCCGGAGCCATCACCAAAGGTACGAGCGTACTTGTCGTCTGAGCGGTACTTGGAATAGTTGCCGCCGATCATGACTTCCTGCTGCATCGACAAGGCTTCGAACTTGCCGGTGAGGTTCATGTCCAGACCCAGTTTGGACGAGTCGGTATCGGTGACAAAGTCCGCGTATTGCAAGCCGCTGCCGTCGGGCTCAAGACCATCGCCAAAAGCTTGCGAGCGCTGGTTTTTCGCCTTGTTGGTTTCGCTCATGTGCACAGCGCCGACCTTGAACGCCCAGTCTTCGTTGAAGCGGTGTTCCAGGTCGGTATAGAGCGTGGTGACGTCGATGTCGGTGTGGTTCCACTTCGCACCGGTGTAGGTGGAACGTGGGATATCGACGGGTTTGCCATCAGCGTAACGTGGGAAGCCCCGAACGTTGCTGCGCGAAGTGCCGTCGGAGTTACTGACGGCAAAGCCCAGGGTGGTGTCTTCGCTCAGGTCGAAATCCAGTGCGCCGTAGAGCGAAGTGGTCTTGTACCACTCCTTGTCGACGAACGAGTGGCTGTTGTCCTGATCGGCGACGAAGCGGCCACGAATGGTGCCAGCCTGGTTCAGAGGACCGCCCGCATCCAGTTGCAGGCCATAATGATCCCAGGAGCCAGCCTTGCCGGTGAGGGTCACGGTCGGCGCAGCCTGGCCGCGCTTGCGCACCAGGTTGACCGCACCGCCCGGGCTGCCGGTGCCCTGCAACAAGCCGGAGGCGCCCCGCAGCACTTCCATGCGGTCAAAGAAGATCAGGTCCTGGGTTGCCCAGTTTCCCAGGGCATAGGTGTTACGCGGGATTGGCACGCCGTCGTATTGCCAGTCATCGATCTGAAAGCCTCGCGAGCTGAGGATCAAACCCCGCCCCACCCCTTGCGCGCCAACCAGACCGGTGGTCTTGTTGGCTGCGTCCTTGAGGTCGACGATGTCCTGGTCGTCCATCTGCTTGCGGGTCATCACGGTGACCGATTGCGGAATCTCCTTGAGGGTGTGGGTGCCCTTGCCAATGGTCACGGCGTTGGAGGTGTAGGAGTTGGAATTCTCGGTCGTGGCGTCCACCCGCTGGCCGCTGATGGTGGTGGCGCCCAGCTCCAGGCTTTCGCCCGTGGCGCCGCGCACGAGCATCAGCGTATTGCCTTCGAAGTTGTAGCGCACGCCGGTGCCCTTGAGCAGTTCGGCAATCGCCGCTTCCGGGGTGTATTTGCCGCTGACACGCGTGCTGCGCAGGTCGGCCATCTCGCTGGCGTCGTAGACCACCTGGCGGTTGGTCTGGTTGCCAAACGCCTTCAGGGCCTGGGGCAGCGACTGCGCCGGAATGTTGATGGCGAATTCTTCCGCCAGGACCTGCGCACTCAATGGCAACAGGCAAGCCATGCCCAACCCGGCCAGCGCGTGGCGCGAGCGAATGCTTCGGGACATGACCAAAGCCTTGAACAGAGGTTTGAACTCATGAATTGCTGACATCGTGCTCTCTATTATTGGTAGAAGGATTGGACGGCCAACCGTTGCCTGGACCTTCGACCGGACCCCTCCCCGGGTATCGGTCGTCCGAACAACGGAAAAATTCTTGTAGCGCCGCACGAACCCTGAGGCAGTTCTACCTGCCCGGTTTTGCGTGCTCACAGAAGTGAGACGCAGCACCGGGGAAAAACCGGAATGAGTTTATTTATCATTTGTGGATTTTTTGTAAAAAGCCCCCGATGGACCCCATTGCCCTGTGGGAGCGGGCTTGCTCGCGATGGTCATTAACGATGACGCTGGCTGCCTGGTGCCCCGCGGTGTCCGATCGTCCATCGCGAGCATGCTCGCTCCTACAGAGGATTGTGTTTAACCGTGCAGGGGAATTATCGGATGGCGCCTACAGGTCTTTGTAGGCAAACTCTGATTCTTGCTGTTGGGCAATTTGATGCCTTGTTCCGCGTTTCTTTGGCGGGATAGTCTCGGGTCGTCGCTGAGCATTCAGCGGTCGGGTGTGGTAACCCGAGAAACCAGCGCGACAGTGCATGAGTCATGAACACAGGCAGTTTTCATTGCCTGTGTTTTTGATATGGCGGCTGTGCGTGGGACGCCCTTGGGCGTGCCGGTTTCCTTGGTTTCCGGTTTACCACCCTGCGTGCAGCTGCCACCCTTTCGTGTGGTAACGAAATGGCAGCTCCTCAAACCTTGGAGCTAAATCAATGAAAAGCACAGATGCCTCTTACCCCGGAGACCTCAAAACCATCGGCCTCACCCCACTCATCTACTGCGAAAACCAACCCCTGTTCCACGTCACCCGCGACGTTCCCCTGTGTGACGCCCTGGCCATGGCCTCCGACTTCCTGTTCCTCGCCAAAGGCCTGACCCAGGACGCTGCCTACCCCGAGACTCCGACCGACACGCCTGGGCCGCGCATTACCTGACGCAGATGGGTAAGGCGTTGGTGGATGATGTGGTGAAAGTGCTGGAGCCCGTGCCAGAACGAACACAAGCCGAACCCAAGAAATAAACCTGCCTCCCCCTGTAGGAGCGAGCTTGCCCGCTCCCACAGGGGCAGTGTCCGTCAGTAGATATTGGGGGGACTGTAAGATCGTTATCGCGAGCAAGCTCGCTCCTACAGGGCCTTCGCCTCCTGCAGTTGCCGCGCCAGCAACGCCTTTTCCTCCAGGCTCATGTTGTCCAGTCGCAACCTCGCCTGGGCGATTTTTTCCAGTTGGCCCGGGACGCTCTCACTCGCCCGCAACGCCTGGGCCAGGCCGGCCACCGTGGGGTGGTCGAACACCAACCCCGGCTGGATCTCGCATTGCAGCAGCTTGCGAATACCCGCCACCAGCTTGATCACCAGCAACGAATGACCACCAGCCGCAAAGAAATCACGGTCGATGCCCAGGCGTGGCAGGTCGAGCAGTTGCGCCATGCGCGCCGCCAGCAACTGCTCCAGCGCATCGCGGGGCTCCAGGCCGGCGTCATCAACAGACGTGGCAGCCAGTTGCTGCAACGCCTGGCGGTCGATCTTGCCGTTGGCCAGGCGCGGGAAGCGCTCGACCGCCTGGATCTGTTGCGGCAGCATGACGCTCGGCAAGCGCAGGGCCAGCGCAGAACGCAGCTCATCAAGCCAGCCGGCAACCGGTGTTTCCCTGGCCACGACGAACGCCAGCATGCCTTCCTGCGCCGTGGCGCCCGGCAGCACCAGCGCCTGCGCCACGTTCGGCAGACGCAGCAGCTCGGCTTCGACTTCGGCCAGCTCGATGCGGAAACCGCGCACCTTGATCTGCTGGTCACGCCGCCCGTGCAACTGGATCGACAGGTCCGGCCGGTAACGCGCCAGGTCACCGGTGCGATACAGGCGCTGCGCGGCATCGAACGGGCTCTGGATAAACGCCTGCGCATCGGCTTCGGCGTTGAGGTAACCGCGGCACAGTTGCGCGCCGCCCAGGTACAACTCGCCCAACACACCGACCGGCGCCAATTGCAGCGCCTCGTCGAGCACGAACACCTGGTTGTTGCCCAGCACCTGGCCCAACGCCCCCGTGTCGCCGTCCAGCGCCAGCGGATGCACCAGCACCCCCACCGTCGCCTCGGTCGGGCCATAGTGGTTGAACACCCGGCAATCGCTGCGCAAACGAGCGATGCGCGTGAGCAAGGCCGGTGCAATGGGCTCGCCGCCCAGAATCAACGTGCGCGGCACGTGCGCCTGCTCGCCGTCGAGCAACGCAGCCAGGTGAGAAGGCACGATTTTCAGGCAGTCGATGGCCTGCTGTTGCACGAACGAGGCGAATCGGTTGGCGTCCTGCATCTGCTCGTCGCTGGCCACGTGCAGGGTAGCGCCGTTGAACAAAGCGCCGAACAAGGCCGTGTTGCCCAGGTCCGCCGCCACCGTGGAGGTGAATCCCACCTGCCGGCACTGCTCCAGCCCCAGTGCGTGGCTGACTTGTGCGGTGTAGTTGAGCAGTTGCCGATGTTCAATCACCACGCCCTTGGGCTGACCGGTCGAGCCCGAGGTGAACAGCACGTAGGCCACGTCGTCGCCCTGGGTTTGCAGTTCAACAGCAGGCTCAATCCCAGACACCGACGAGGCATTAAACAACGACGTCAGCGTGCTCACCCGCACCCCACTGCCCTGCCACTGTTCCAACTGCTGATCATCGACCAGCAACAACTCGGCACTCGCCTGCTCCAGCATCAAGGCCTGACGCGCCTGCGGCCATTGCGGGTCCAGCGGCAGGTACGCGGCACCGACCTGCCAAGCCGCCAGCATCGCCACCACCAGGTCGGCCGAGCGCGGCAACGCCAGCGCGACAATCTCGCCACGCCCCAGCCCCTGGGCGCGCAAAGCCTGAGCCAGCGTCGTCACCTGCGCCTGCAATTGCCCGTAGCTCAGACGCTGCGTGGCGTCGGTCAAGGCAATCGCGTCCGGGTTGTTGCGGGCATGCTCGGCAATGCGTTGCGGCAGATAACGGGCCTCGACCACGCTCGGCGCCGGATTGATCGCCAACAGGCGCTGCTGTTCTTCAGCGCCCAGCAACGACAACTGCCCAAGCTGCGCACGCGGGTTGGCGACCATGGCGCCCAGCAGCACCTTGAACTGGCCGACCAGCCATTCAATCGCCTGCGCGCTGTAGCGCGAAGCGGCAAAGTGCAGGTGCAGCGCCTGCGCAGCACCGTTGTCATCCAGCTCGGCTTGCATCAGCAGTTCCACCTCGCCTGGCGCCAGCGGCTGCGGCGAGGGCAACCATTGCAACCCGGTCGTCTCGGCACGCGGCGCACGCCACACGGCGAAACCATAGACGGGCAGCGCGGCTTTGGGCGCCAGTTCCGGCGCCCAGTATTCCTGCCAGGTGCGATGTTCATCCAGACGCGCCGCCAATTCCGTCAGCCAGCCATCGAACGGCGCGGCCAAGGGCAGCGCCAGGTTCAGCGGTAGGCTGCGCGTGAAAACGCCCAAGGCGTCGGCAAAATATTCGTAGTCCTCGCGGCTGTCGTGGCGCACCCCGACCAGCATCTGTTCCTGCCCGCTCAAACGGGCGAGCAACAACCACCAGGCCCCTTGCAGCAACAGGCTTTGCGGTTGTTGCAGCGCCGCGCTGGCTTGCTGCAAGCCGACCAGCAGCGCAGGTTCCAGCGCGCTGCTGAACAAGGCGGAAGCCGACTCGGCACTGGCCTTGCGATAGGCCAACCATGGGCTGGACAACTCGACGTCCGCATCCTGCAGGTGTTCCTGCCAATACAACCGGGCACTGGCAGCATCTTCATCGAGCACCACTTCGCTGCGCCATTCCAGGTACTGCCCGAATTCGCCTGGCGCATCGTCGCCCTCGGGCAAGCCCTGTTCATACGCCAGGCGCACTTGCTGATAAAGCAGATGCAGGCCATTTTCATCGCTGCAATGCCGCGCCACACCCAACACCAACTTCCACTGCGCATCTGCCAGGCGATACAGCACTGCCTGGGCATTCTCCGACTCGCCCGGCACAAACGAACGCGCCGCCCATTCGGTCAGTTGCGCCTGAATATCAGCCGCCGACTCGATCCGCGCCTGCACCGTCAACGGAAAGCGCCCAACCCCCGCTGCAAACTGGCGAAGACCATGGAACCCCGCTGCCTTGCCCAGGTGCGCGAGCAACATCGGCTGCTGCGCCAGCACCGCATCCAGCGCTGCTTGCAAGCGCTGCGGGTCCAGTCCGCCATTGATGTCCACTTCCAGGAAATGCAAGGCATCGGCGCACACCGAAGCCTTCGGCAACTGCGCCAGCACACGCTGCTGCTCCGGGGTCAGGGCATGCCCCGCATCCTGTTGATCCATGGTTACGGGGTTCATGCGCCGGTTTCCTCGGTGTTCGGTTGCGTCACGCGCAACGTGCTGTGATCAAACATGTCGCCCATAGCGACGACGATTTTGCGTGGTCCTTCGTACGGATCGCGGGCGTGGGCCACCAGCATGTTGTCGAGCAGGATCGCGTCGCCCTTCTGCCAGTCGAAACGCACTGCGCATTCCTCGTACAGCTCGCCGATGCGCTGCATCACCTCGTCTTCGATCGGCGTGCCGTCGCCGTAGTAGACGTGGCGCGGCATGCGTTCCAGGCCGTACATCGACAGCAGGTCTTCACGCACTTCCGGTTCCAGCCAGTAGATGTGGTGCAGTTGCACCTGGTTGAAGAACGACTTGGCGCCGGTCACCGGGTGACGAATGATGGCCGGGCCCGGCGTGCGGGTCTGCAACTCGTCGTTGTCCAGCCAGCGCCACTGGATGCCTCCCGCGCGGCAGCGGGCTTCGACTTCGGCGCGGTCCTCTGTCTTGAAGAAGTGCTGCCACGACACGTCGAGCTTGTCGGTGAAGGTGCGCACGTAGAGCAAACCCTTGTCCTCGAACTTCTCGCGCAAGTCCGCCGGCAGCTTTTCGTACATCAACCGGCAATCCACCACCGGCGTAGCACCGCCCGACAGCGAAGGCTGCTCGCAATAGAACATCTGCTTGCGCGGCCAGCGGTCCTGGTGCGAGCTCTCGTTGTGGAACAGGATCATCTTGCGTTCCGGGTACGGCGTGGAGCGGTAGGTGTTCTTGCCGCCCTCCTTCTTCGGCAGGTCGCCGTACTGGCCGTAGAGGCCCGGCTGGATGGCCTCGGCGAAGGCTTCGAAGCCCTGGATGCCGTCGAGTGCGAAACCACGGAACAGGATGCCGGCGTGTTCGGCCAGTTTCTGCTCGAGCAATGGCCGGTTCTGCTTGATCCACTCGATCAGGTCCAGGTTCGGCTCGTTCGGCTCCACCAGCAACGGGAACGGCTGTGGTGCAGCAAGCAGCGATTCACGCACCGGCGCCGGGCGGATCTTGCTCACGGTGGCGGCGGAACGCTTGAGGAATTTGCCGAGTTTGTCGGCTTTCGGTCCTGGCACGGCGGGCCTTGCGGCTGCGGCTGAGTGTTCGACTGGCATGCTGATAGCTCCCAATTGAATGTCCTGATCAGCGACGATCTGTTCCAACAGGGCTATCCAGGCCTTGACCAGGTACTGGATGCGCTCATGTCCGAACAAGGTTGTGGCGAATTGCCAATTACCCAGCAATTGCCCTTCTTCATCGTCAACGAACAACGCCATGTCGAATTTAGAATGGGACTCCAGCACCGGCAGCGTTTCCACGCTCAAACCGCCCAGGGTCTGCACGCGGCCGGGCAGATTGTTCATCACGAACAGCACCTGCACCAGCGGGTTCATGCCCTTGTGCCGCGCCACGCCGGACGCGTCGACGATCATGTCGAAGGGCAGGTCCTGGTGTTCCAGGGCGCCGAGCAGCGTCTGTTGGGTGTTCGCCAGGAAGCTGGCGAACGGTACAGCGGCATCGAAGCGCGAACGCAGCGGCAGCACGTTGACGAAGAAGCCGATCAGGCGCTCCAGCTCCGGTTGCCCGCGCCCGGCCACGTCGGCGCCGACCAGCACGTCCGCCGCTCCACTCACCTGATGCAGCAGCACCTGGAAGGACGCCAGCAGCGTGCTGTACAGGGTCACGCCGGCCTGGGTCGAGTGCTGGCGCAGGGCACGGGACAGTTCGCCGGTGAGGCGGAACTGCACCGAGTCGCCATCGAACGACGGCACCAGGCCGCGCGGGTTGTCCGTCGGCAGCGACAATTGGCCGCTGTAACCGGCCAACTGTCCCTTCCAGTAAACGGCCTGCTGCCCGAGCACGCCCTGCTGTTCCAGCGCCTGTTGCCACAGGGCGAAGTCGGAATATTGCACGTCCAGCGCTGGCAAGCGCGCGGTGTCCGGGTCTTCGCCCAGGTGGTAGGTTTGCACCAGTTCGTTGACCAGCACGCCCATCGACCAACCGTCGGAAATGATGTGGTGCATGCAGAACAACAACACATGCTCGCTCGCCCCCAGGTGCAGGATGCGCCCGCGCCACAATGGCGCCTGTTCCAGGTCGATGGGCGTGCGCACGTTGTCCAGCGCGGCCTGGGCCACGTGTTCTTCCTGGGCGCTGCGCGAAAAGCCGGACAGGTCGGTCAGCGGGAAGTCCACCGGCACCTGCTCGCGGATCAGGGCAATCGGGTCGCCCTCATCGTCCTGGGCATAGGCGGTGCGCAGCACTTCATGTCGCTGCACCACGGCAGCAAAACTGCCGATCAGCCGCTCGATGGACAACTCGCCGCGCAGGCGCAGGGCCATCGGCATGCCATAAGCGGAGGTGCCGCCGGCCAGTTGCTCGGCGATCCACAAACGGCGCTGTACCAGCGACAACGGCGCGACGGATTTGCGGCCAAGGGCCAACAGCTGCGGCACCTCGACCATCGGTTTGCCTTGCTCTTGCATCCACACCGCCAGATCCTGAAGCCGTGGATGGCTGAACAGGTCGCGCAGGCTCAACGGGTAATCCGTCAGCTTGCGCAAGCGCGACACCGCCTGGGTCGCCAGCAACGAATGGCCGCCCAGTTCGAAGAAGTGATCATTGCGCCCGACCTGCTCAAGCTCCAGCACCTCTTGCCAGACCGTGGCGATCTGCTGTTCCAGCCCCCCGACCGGGGCGATGAAGCCGCCCGTCGCCGCCGTGGCATCCACCTTCGGCAAGGCCTTGCGGTCGATCTTGCCGTTGGGGCTCATCGGCAGAGTTTCGAGCAGCAACACATGGGCCGGCACCATGTAGTCCGGCAGGCTCTCACGCAGGCGCGCGTTGATTTCATCACGCACCTGGGCCGCCCGCTCCCCCCGCGCCAGTACCGGGTCGTCGAACGCCACGTAGGCCACCAGTTGCTGACCGATGGCCGCCGGTTGCGCCACTACCAATGCCTGGCGCACCGACGGTGCCTGTAACAGGTGCGTCTCGATTTCGCCCAGCTCGATGCGGAAGCCGCGAATCTTCACCTGATGGTCCAGGCGCCCGGCGTAGTCGATCAAGCCGTCGGGGCGATAACGCGCCAGGTCGCCGGTGCGGTACAGGCGACCGCCGCCGACCGGGTCGAACGGGTCGGGAATGAAGCGCTCGGCGGTGAGGTCGGGCCGGTTGAAATAACCTCGGGCGAGCAAGTCGCCGCCGATCACCAGCTCACCGACCACGCCGACCGGTGCCGGCTGGCCGTGGATGTCCAACACGTGCAGGCCGCGACCTGGCAACGCATGGCCAATCGGCATGGTTGCCGGTAATGGTTTGTGACCCTGGGCGTAATCGGTGCACACCAGTTCCGTGGCGCTGACCGTGGCTTCGGTCGGGCCGTAGGTGTTGAGCAGGCGCACATGGCCCAGCCCCGCCTTGGCCCAGGTGGCCACGCCTTCCGGTGGCATCGCCTCGCCGCCGACGCTGACCAGGCGCAGCACACCGTAATCACGCGGTGCGCTGGCGGCGAAGTCCTTGACCAGCATGTTCCAGTAGGCCGTGGTCAAGTCGCTGACGGTGATCCGCTGCTGCAGCACCGCGCGGTGCCAGGTCTCGCTGTCCCAGATGTCCGAACCACGCAGAATCACCGTCGCGCCGCAGATCAGCGGTGGATAAAGCTGCTCCACGAAGGCATCGAAGTTGAACGTGGCAAATTGCAGGCAGCGGTCCGCCGCACTCAGGCCATGGAAGCCCACGGTGGCCAGGGTGTGCCGCGACAGTGCCGAATGCTCGATGGCCACGCCTTTCGGACGCCCGGTGGAACCGGAGGTGAACATCACATAGGCGAGGTTGCGCGCATCGCAGCGTACCGACAGGTTGTCGTCCTGCGCCGGCAACTGGAGGTGATCGAGGCTGAGCACGGTCACCCCCTGCACGACCGGCAATGCGCCCTGCAAGTGGCTTTGGGTCAGCAACAGACGCAGGCCGCTGTCCTCGATCATCGCCCCGAGGCGTTCGGCCGGGTATTCCGGGTCCAGCGGCACATACGCGCCACCGGCCTTGAGCACGGCCAGCAGGCTGACGATCATCGCCACCGACCGCTCCACGGCGATGCCCACGAGCACATCCGGGCCGACGCCGTGCTGTACCAGCAGGCGCGCCAACTGGTTGGCCTGGGCATTGAGCGTGGCGTAACTCAGGTGTTGATCGTTGAAGACCAGCGCGATGGCGTCCGGCGTACGGGCCACCTGCTGCTCGAACATCTGCTGCACGCGGCGCTCATCGCCCGGTTGCGCAAGCGGCTCGCGCAATGCCCCAGGCGTCAGGGTCAACTCACCCAGACAACGCTCGTCGGGCGCCTGCACCATCTGTTGCAACAACTCGCCGAAACACGCCGCCAGTTGCGCGATGCCCCCGCCGTCGAACTGCTGGCGGTTGTAGCTGAACTGCAAGGACAGCTGCTCGCCGAGCATCACCGACAGGGTCAGCGGGTAGTTGGTCTGTTCGAAGTTCGCCACCTCGCCGAAGCGCAGCGCTGGCGAGCCGCCCTGTTGCAGGGCCTCGGCAATTGGGTAGTTCTCGAACACCAGGATGTTGTCGAACAGCGCTTCACCGCCCTGCCCGGCCCAGCGCTGGATGTCGAACAGCGGCGTATGTTCCTGCTCGCGCAACGACAGGTTCTGCGCCTGCACCTGTTGCAACCATTGCGCCAAGGCTTGCTCGGCACGGGGGCTGGCGATGACCGGCAAGGTGTTGATGAACAGGCCGATCTGTTGCTCGACGCCAGCCAGTTGTGCCGGACGCCCGGACACCGTGGCGCCGAAGCACACCGTGTCCTGGCCGGTGCAACGCTGCAACAGCAGCAGCCAGGCGGCTTGCACCAGGGTGTTGGCGGTGACTTTGTGGTGGCGCGCAAACTGTTGAAGGTCGGCGGTGCGCTGGCGGTCGAGTTCGAGGACGTACTCGCCCTGTCCCGCTGGCTCGCTGTCATTGTGGATAAGTGCCTTGGCCAGACAGGTCGGCTCTTCGAAGCGGGTCAGTTGCGCCTTCCAGAAATCTTCGCTGACCTTGCCGTCCTGGAGCGCCAGCCATTGGATGTAATCGCGATAACGCCCGCTGCCCAGAACGGGGACCTGACCGTGGTAACGCTGCAACACGTCGCCCAACAACTGCGAATTGCTCCAGCCGTCCATCAGGATGTGGTGGCTGGTGTAGATCAGTTGATAACGCTCGGCAGCAAGCTGCACCAGCACCAGGCGCAGCAACGGCGCCGCTTGCAGATCAAAACCCTGCTGACGCTGTTCGCTCGCCAACTGTTCAAGGGCGGCGGGCAGATCGCTGCGCTCGCGACAGTCCAGCACGCTGAACGGCACCGGCAGATCCTTGTGGATCACTTGCAACGGACGCTGCACCTCACCGTCCCAGACAAAACTGCTGCGCAGCACATCATGGGCGTCCATCGCCGCTTGCCAGGCCTCGCGGAAACGCTCGACCTGCAAGCCGTCCACTGCCACGCACAGTTGATTGATGTAGTCGCCGGCCTGTTGCTCGTAGAGGGTGTGGAACAGCATGCCCTGTTGCATCGGCGACAGCGGGTAGATGTCTTCGACTTGGCGCGGTGTGACCGCCAGGGTGTCGAGTTGTGCCTGGTTCAGCGCGGCCAGTGGGAAGTCGGACGGCGTCAGGCCCTGGTGCAACGGCTGGCAGCAGTGTTCGATCAGGCGCTCCAGCTCGCGACCAAAGGCCTGGGCCAGGCGCTCGATGGTCACTGCGTCGAACATCTGCCCGCTGAAGGTCCAGGCGATGCTCAGCTCGCCGCCATACACCCGGCCATTGAGGGTCAGCCAGTTATCCAGCGCCGCTTGCGGGCTCTGGTGGGCGCCCGCCGATTCGCTGGCCGGGGTGAACAGTGCGTCGTCGGTGAAACCGGCGTCGAACTGGCCCAAGTAGTTGAAGGTGATGCGCGGCACGGGCAATGCCTTGAGGGTCCGCCGTGCCTGCTCGTTGCCCAGGTAGCGCAACGCGCCAAACCCCAAACCCCTGTCGGGAATGGCGCGCAGTTGCTCCTTGATCGCCTTGATCGACGCAGCGGTATCAGCGGCCGGGGTGAGGCGAACCGGGAACAGGCTGGTGAACCAGCCGACGCTGCGGCCGAGGTCCAGGTCGTCGAACAACGCTTCGCGGCCGTGGCCTTCGAGCTGGATCAGGGTCGAGGCTTGACCGGTCCAGTCGCCGATCACCTGCGCCAGCGCCGTCAGCAGCAGGTCGTTGATCTGCGTGCGGTAGGCGGCGGGCGCCTGCTGCAACAGTTGGCGGGTCCGTTGCGAGTCGAGTCGAGTCTCGACATGCAGCGCATGGCGGTTGTGCAATTCGCCGTGAGGTCGATCACACGGCAGGTCCACCGGCGCGCCGTGCAACTGCGCGGTCCAGAAACCGAGCTGCGCTTGCATCGCGGCGCTGTCGGCCTGAGCTTGCAGGCGGCGCGCCCAGGCCTGGGTGGAACTGGTCTTGGCCGGCAGCTTGAGCGCCTGGCCAGCCTGCAACTGTTCGTAAGCCTGTTGCAGATCTTCCAGCAGAATGCGCCACGACACGCCATCGACCACCAGGTGATGGATCACCAGCAACAAGCGCTGGCTGCCATCGGCCATGTTCGCCAGCACCGCACGCAGCAGCGGGCCGTTGGCGAGGTCGAGGCTGCGCTGGGCCTGTTCGGCCAACTGTTCGAGGGCCTCGGTATCCGCGACATTGGCCTGCCACAGCAGGGGCTGCTCGGCCAGATCGCGGTGGCTGGCGAGCACGGCGCCATTCTCCAGGTTGAACGAAAGGCGCAGGGCGTCATGGTGCCTGACCAGCGCCTGCAACGCCCGTTGCAGGTGGTCGGCGTGCAACGGCTTGGCGGTCTTGAGCATCACCGACTGGTTCCAGTGGTGCGGCTCGGCCAGGTCACGTTCGAAGAACAACTGTTGGAACGGCAACAACGGCGTCGAGCCGGTCACGGGGCCTTGCTCGATGCTCAACGCACCTTCGCCCACCGTGGCCACTGCGGCCAGACTTTGTACGGTCTGGTGCAGGAACAGATCCTTGGGGTTGAAATGAATCCCGACCTGACGGGCGCGGCTGACCACCTGGATCGAGATGATCGAGTCGCCGCCCAGCTCGAAGAAATTATCGCCGGTGCCAATTTGCTCACGCCCGAGCACGCTTTGCCAGATCTGCACCAGCGCCTGTTCCACCGCCGTGGTCGGTGCGCTGTAGGCGTGGCTGCTGGTCTGGATGTCAGCCTTGGGCAGCGCCCTGCGTTCCAGTTTGCCGTTGGGGCTGACCGGCATTTTCTCCAGCCACAGCCAATGCTGCGGCACCATGTAGTCCGGCAGGCTTTGGCCCAGGTGCGCCTTGAACACTTGCGCCAGGGCATGGTGGCTGGCATCGTCGGCGTGCAGCAGCGCGGTGTCGACGGGCACCACGTAAGCCACCAGTAAAGTGCCGTCCTGGGCGATGACCACGGTTTCCCGCACGGCGTCGTGCTCAGCCAGGCGCGCCTCGATCTCGCCCAGCTCGACGCGCAGACCACGGATTTTCACCTGATGGTCGATGCGTCCGGCGTATTCAATCACGCCATCGGCGCGGTAACGGGCCAGGTCGCCGGTGCGGTACAGGCGTGCGCCTGCGCCGAACGGGCTGGTGACAAAACGCTCGGCGGTCAGTGCCGGACGTCGGTGATAACCCCGCGCCAGGCCTTCGCCGCCCAGGTACAGCTCACCAATCACGCCCACCGGCAACGGCGCCAGTTCAGCGTCGAGGATGTAGGTGGACAGGTTGGCAATCGGCTGGCCGATCGGCACCCCGTCATGCCCTTCATCGACACAGGTCCAGTGGGTCACGTCGATGGCCGCTTCGGTCGGGCCATAGAGGTTGTACAGCGAGGCGTTGGGCAACTTGGCGAACACCTGCTGCTGCGCGTCCACTTGCAGCGCCTCGCCGCTGCACACGATGCGCGTCAGGCTGGTGCAGGTGGCCACGCCCGGGTCCTGCACGAACACCTGCAACATCGACGGCACGAAGTGCAGCGTGGTGATGCCGTGCGCGGTGATCAGCTCGATCAGTTGTGCCGGATCGCGATGCGCGCCGGGGGCGGCGACCACCAGTGTGGCACCGGTCAGCAGCGGCCAGAAGAACTCCCAGACCGACACGTCGAAACTGAACGGGGTCTTTTGCAGGACCTTGTCACTGGCGTCCAGGCCATAGGCCTGTTGCATCCAGCACAGGCGGTTGACCAGTGCCGAGTGACGGTTGGCCGCACCCTTGGGTTTGCCGGTGGAGCCGGAGGTGTAGATCACATAAGCGAGGTTTTCCGGGTCCAGGGCCAGGCACGGGTTGGCGTCGCTGCGCCCGTCCAGCCAGTCGTCGTCCTGATCCAGCACCAGGCTGCGCAGGCCCGGCGGAATCGGCAGGTGCCCCAGCAGGTGGTTTTGCGTCAGCAGCAGTTCGATGCCGCTGTCTTCGAACAGGTAGGCCAGGCGTTCGGCCGGGTACTCCGGGTCCAGCGGCACGTAGGCACCGCCGGCCTTGAGGATCGCCAGCAGGCCGACGACCATTTCCACCGAGCGCTCCACGGCGATGCCCACCAGCACATCTGGGCCGACGCCCTGCTCGATCAACACCTGCGCCAACCGGTTGGCCCGTGCATTGAGCGCGGCGTAGCTCAGGCGCTGCTCGCCGAACACCAGCGCGCAGGCGTCCGGCGCTTTGGCCACCTGCTCTTCGATCAGGGCGTGTACCGGGCGCTGCAACGAGTAATCGGTTGCCGTGGCGTTCCAGTCGGCGACCATGCGCTGGCGCTCGTCGTCATCGAGCAAGGCCAGTTGCGCCAGCGGACGGTTCACGTCGGCCGCGAGGCCCCGCAGCAGGTTCACCCAGTGGCGCCCCATGCGTTCGATGGTGGCGGCCTCGAACAGGTCGGTGGCGTAGGTCAACGAGGCGTGCAGCCCTTGCGGGTTGTCGCTGGTGTCCAGGGTCAGGTCGAACTGCGAGTTGCGGTGCTCCCAGCTGAGGGTGTCCAGCTCAAGGCCCGGCAACGCGGCGGCCATGTTCGACTCGGCTTCAGTGCGATGGTTGAACATCGCCTGGAAAAGCGGGCTGTGGCTGAGGTTGCGCTGCACCTGCAAGGCATCCACCAGTTGCTCGAACGGCAGGTCCTGATGCATTTGTGCGGCCATCGCCGTCTGCCGGACCTGTTGCAGCAACTGGGCGCCGCTCATCGAGCTATCGAACTCGGCACGCAGCACCTGGGTGTTGACGAAGAAGCCGATCAGGCGCTCGGTTTCCAGGCGGTTACGGTTGGCGATCGGCACGCCGACGCGGATGTCGGCCTGGCCGCTGTAGCGGTGCAGCAACGCCTGGAACGAGGCCAGCAACAGCATGAACAGGGTGACGTTTTCGCGACGGGCCAGGGCTTTCAGCTCGGCGGCCAAGGCCGGCTCGATGCCCACCTGCAGGCGTGCGCCGGCAAAACTCTGTTGCGCCGGGCGCGGATGATCGGTTGGCAGTTCCAGCAGCGGCTGTTCGCTTCCCAGTTGTCCGCTCCAGTAGGCCAACTGGCGCTCGCGCTCGCCCGCCGCCATCCACTGGCGCTGCCACACGGCGTAGTCGGCGTACTGCACCGGCAAGGCCGGCAATGGCTGGGCCGAGTACAGCGCCAGCAGATCGTCGATCAGCACCTGCAACGACCAGGCGTCGGAGACGATGTGGTGCATGGTCAGGATCAGCACGTGGTCCTGCTCACCGACCTGCAACAGCACGCAGCGCACCCGCTCACCGTCGAGCAGGTTGAACGGGTGCTGGGTCTCGGCTTCGACGAAGGCCCGGATGCTGGCCTCGTCACCCTGCGCGAGACGCTCCTCACGCAAATCGATGTGGCCACTCGGCTCGATCACCTGCACGGTGCGCCCGTCGTCCTCGACGAAGGTGGTGCGCAGGCTTTCATGACGCTGCACCAGCTCTGCGAAGCTGCGTTGCAGCGCGGGCTTGTCCAGTGCACCGCGCAGGCGCAACGCAGTGGGAATGTTGTAGGCGGCACTGTACGGGTCGAGTTTCCACAGGAACCACTGGCGTTCCTGGGCAAACGACAACGGCAGCGGCTGCTCGCGCGACACACGGCTGATCACCGCTGGCTGGTCGCCCTGCCCGGCGTCCAGGGCCTGGACGAAATCCGCCAGTACGCTGTGCTCGAACAGGCTGCGCAGCGGCACCTGAATGTCCAGCAGGCGACGCACCCGCGACACCACCTGGGTGACCAGCAGCGAGTGGCCGCCCAGTTCGAAGAAGTTGTCGTCCAGGCCCACGCGCTCAAGCTTGAGCACGTCCTGCCAGATGGCGGCCACCTGCTGCTCGCGTTCACTGCGCGGCGCCCGGTACTGCGCCTGCAACTGGTTGACATCGGCGGCTGGCAGGGCCTTGCGGTTGAGTTTGCCGTTCGGGGTCAGCGGCAGGTGCGCCAGGAACAGCAGGTGCGCGGGCACCATGAACTCCGGCAGGCATCCCTTTAGCGCAGACTTGAGTTGGTCACGCAGTTGTTGCTGCGCCTCGGTGTCATCGAGGTCCACTTGCAGGGCCACCACATAGGCCACCAGTTGCTGGCTACCCAGCGCCTCTTGGGCCAATACCACCACCTCGCGCACGCCCGGTTGTTCGAGCAGGCGCGCTTCGATTTCCCCCAATTCGATGCGGAAGCCGCGAATCTTCACCTGATGGTCGATGCGCCCCATGTATTCGAGTACGCCGTCGTGGCGGTGGCGCGCCAGGTCGCCGGTGCGGTACAGCCGCGAACCCTGGCCGAACGGATCGGGCAGGAAACGCTCGGCGGTCAGCGCCGGGCGGTCGTGGTAACCACGGGCCAGGCCATCGCCGCCGATCAGCAGTTCGCCGACGGCGCCCGCCGGGTTCGGTGCCAGTTCGTCACCGAGGATGTACAGCGTGGTGTTGGCAATCGGCTGGCCGAGGTATGGCCGGCGCTGGTCTTCGGTCAGTTGCCAGGCCGCCGACCAGATGGTGGTTTCGGTCGGGCCATAGAGGTTCCACACCTGCCCCGCCAGCCCCAGCATGCGCTGGGCCAGGTCGTCGGCCAGGGCTTCGCCGCCGCAGAAGAATTTGCAGCCGCGCAGGATCGGCGCCTGTTCGTGGTCCAGCAGCATGCGCCAGGTCGAGGGCGTGGCCTGCACAACGCTGACCTGTTGCGCGTCGATCAACGCCAGCAGCGCCTGCGGGTCCTGGGCGGTCTGTTTGTCCACCAGCACCACGCTCGCCCCGCAGAGCAGCGGGCCGTAGATTTCCAGGCCAAAAATATCGAACGAGAAGGTGGTCAGCGACAGCATGCGGTCACAGGCCGTAAGCCCTGGCGCACGGACCATGCTGGTGACGAAATTCACCAGCGCCTGATGGCGCACCATCACGCCCTTGGGCTTGCCGGTGGAACCGGAGGTGTAGATCGCATAGGCGAGGTTTTCGCCGTCGATGCGCACCTGCGGATTCGCTTCGCTATAGCCGCTGGCGTGCAGGCCCTGCGGGTCGAGCAGCAGCGTTTGCACCTCACGTGGAATCGGCAAGGCGTCCAGCAAATGCGCCTGGGTCAGCAGCAATTGCAGGCCGCTGTCCTCGATCATGTGGGCCAGGCGGTCCTGCGGATACTGCGGGTCGAGCGGCACATAGGCGCCGCCGGCCTTGAGGATCGCCAACAGGCCGACGAGCATCTCCAGGCTACGATCAATGGCGATGCCCACCAGTCGATCCGGACCGACACCCAGCTCGATCAGGCGATGGGCCAGTTGGTTGGCCCGGCCGTTGAGCTGCGCGTAATCCAGCGCCTGCCCGTCGAACACCAGCGCCGTGGCCGCTGGCGTTCGCTGGGCCTGGGCTTCTATCAACTGATGGATGCACCAGTCGCGCGGATACTCGGCGGCGCTGTGGTTCCAGTCCACCAGCACCTGATGTTGTTCTTCGCTGTCCAGCAGCGCCAACTCGCCCACCCTCTGTTGCGGGTCGGCGACGACGCTGCGCAACAAATTTTGCCAATGGCGGGCGAGACGTTCGATGGTCTCGCGCTCAAAAAGGTCGGAAGCGTAGGTCAACTGCGCGCCAAGGCCCTGGGCGTCGTCGAAGGTTTCCAGGGTCAGGTCGAACTGCGCCGTATGCGCAGGCTGGCGCAGGTGTTCAATCGTCAGCGCCTGGGTGTTGGCGCGGGCCTGACTACCGCCGGTGCTGCCCTGGTGGTTGTACATGACCTGGAACAGCGGGCTGTAGCTCAGGCTGCGTTCCGGTTGCAGCGCTTCGACCAGTTGCTCGAAAGGCAAATCCTGATGGGCCTGGGCCGCCACCACCGTGTGCTTGACCTGGGCCAGCAGCGTGCTGAAGCGTGCCTGCGGGTCAAGTTCGCTGCGCAGCACCTGGGTGTTGACGAAGAAGCCCACCAGCCGCTCGGTTTCGACCCGGTTGCGGTTGGCGGTCGGCACACCGACGCGAATGTCGGCCTGGCCGCTGTAGCGGTGCAGCAAGGTCTGGAACGAAGCCAGCAACAGCATGAACAGCGTGACGTCCTGGGCCTTGGCGACCGCGCGCAGTTGCTCAGCCAGCGCCGCCGGTAGCGCCAGTTCGACCCGCGCACCGCGCAGGCTCTGCACCGCCGGGCGCGCATGATCCGTGGGAAGCTCCAGCACCGGGTGTTCATGGCCCAACTGCGTTTGCCAGTAAGCCAACTGACGCTCGCGCTCACCGGCTTCCATCCAGTGCCGCTGCCAGATGCCGTAGTCGGCGTATTGGATCGACAGCGCCGGCAATGCCGGTGCCTGACCCTGACGGTAGGCGTTGTAGAGGTGCAGCAGCTCTTCGACCATGACCCGCATCGACCAGCCATCGGAGGCGATGTGGTGCTGGGTCAGGGTCAGCACGTGTTCAGCGGCGCCCAGATGCAACAGGCTGACGCGCAGCAGCGGGCCGTTGATCAGGTCGAACGGCAGCGCGGTTTGCGTGGCGACGAAGGCCTCGACCTGCGCATCACGGGGTAATGCCGCCGGCGATAGATCCAGTTCATGCACATCGACGGTCAACGCCATGTGCGCGTGGATCACCTGCTCCGCACGGTCATCCTGCTGGCGGAAGGTGGTGCGCAGGCTCTGGTGGCGCTCGATCAGGGCATTGAAGCTGCGTTCCAGTGCCGCCACATCCAGCTCCCCGTGCAAGTGCAGGGCGCTGGGGATGTTGTAGGCGGCGCTGTTTTCGTCCATCTGCCAGAGGAACCACTGGCGTTCCTGAGCGAAGGAAAGTGGCACCGGATCGAACTGCGACTGGGTTTCCGGGATCGGCAGGTTGGCCGGCGACACCCCTTCTTCAAGCATCTTTTGCAGATACACCCTGCGCTTGTCGAGCGGCAAAGTAATGAAGCGCCGCGCAATCTTCAAAGCGACATTGGTATCCATCAAGCTTCCTCCATTTCGTCAAGCAGGGCGTCCAGCTTGCTCAGTTTCAACGAGTCGACCTGCTCACCGGCAGCGGCCAGACGGCTGACGAAATCTGTCAGTACGGGGTATTGAAAAATCAGTTGCGGGGTCAGTTTCAGCCCCAGTTCCAGTTGCAGCCGCGACACCACGTTCACCGCCAGCAGCGAATGCCCGCCGAGCTCGAAGAAGTGGTCACTCCGGCCCACGCGGTCCAGGGTCAGCACTTGCTGCCAGATCGCCGCGACCTGCTGTTCCAGCTCGCTGACCGGCGCCACGAAGCTCGCTTGCAGGTGGCTGGCATCGGCCGCCGGCAGGGCCTTGCGGTCGAGCTTGCCGTTGGGGGTCAGTGGCAATTGCGCAAGGAACAACCAGTGGGCTGGCACCATGTACTCGGGCAGGCTGTCCTTGAGGCGTGCCTTGAGTTCCTCGCGCAGTTGGCGTTGCGCCTCGGCATCGTCGAGCGCCAGTGACTTGGCCACCACGTAGGCCACCAGTTGTGGGCTTCCGACGACGTCCTGGGCCAGCACTGCCACTTCGCCCACGAACTCTTGTTGCAGCAGGCACGTTTCGATTTCGCTCAGCTCGATGCGGAAACCGCGGATCTTCACTTGATGGTCGATCCGCCCGCGGTATTCGATGACGCCATCGGCGTGGTAACGGCTGAGGTCGCCGGTGCGATACATCCGCTCGCCCTTGCCAGCGAACGGATTCGGCACGTACTTCTCGGCGGTCATCGCCGCGCGCCCCAGGTAGCCACGGGTGATGCCGACGCCGGCCAGGTACAGCTCGGCGCTGACGCCCTTCGGCACTGGATGCAGGTTGGCATCGAGCAGGTAGCTGGCGGTGTGCTTCAGCGGCCGGCCGATGTTTGCCGTGCCGCCGGAAGTGCGTCGGGTCCAGGTGGAATAAGTGGTGTCTTCGGACGGACCGTACAGGTCGTAGACGTGCTCGATGGTTGCCTGTTGGTAAAGCGCATCGACCAGCGACTGCTTCAAAGGCTCGCCCGCCAGGTTGATGACGCGCACGCTCGGTGGAATCTGCCCCGCCGCGTGCAGCGCGTTGATCGCCGACGGCACGGTGTTGATCAGGCGTACCTGATCCCGCGCCGGCAACTGCGGCAATTCCAGGGCGTTACGGGCAATGACCAGCGAACCGCCGTTGGCCAGCGTGACGAACAGCTCCCACACCGACAGGTCGAAGCACACCGAGGTTGAGGCCAATACACCTTGAATATCGTCACGGCTGTACACCGATTGCGACCAGTCGATCAGCGCCAGCACGTTGCGATGGGCGATGGCTACGCCTTTTGGTTTACCAGTAGAGCCCGAGGTGTAGATCACATAGGCGAGGTTGTCCGGCGTGGCGCGGCTCAGCGGTGCGCGCTGCGGATAACCCGCCCATTCCTGCGCGGCATCCATCAGCAGCACTTGAGTGTCGCTGGCCACGGTGAGGTTCTGCGCCACCGCCGACTCGCTGATCAGCACACGAGCGCGACTGTCTTCAAGCATGTAGGCCACACGCTCGGCGGGGTAATCCGGGTCCAGCGGCACGTAGGCGCCACCGGACTTGAACACCGCGAGCAGTGCCACCAGCAATTGCTCCGAACGTTGCATGGCCACGCCGACCCGCACTTCCGGACCGACACCCAGCTCGATCAGCTTGTGCGCCAAGCGGTTGGCCTGGGTGTCGAGTTCGGCGTAGCTCAAGGTCAATGTGCCGAAGGTCACGGCCAGTGCATCAGGAGTTGCTGCCCCCTGCCGGGCGATCAACTCGTGGATGCACAGGTTGTCGGCAAAGCCCTCGCCCGTGAGGTTCCAGTCGTCGACGATGCGCTGTTGCTGCGCTTGATCGAGCAACGTCAACTCGCCGAGGCAACGTTCGCCGCCGCCGATCATCTGGCTCAGCAGGTGTTGCAGGTGACTGGCCAGTTGCACCAGGGCCGGCGCGGCGAACGCGCTGCGCTGATAACTGAAATGCAGTTCCAACTGGCGGTCCAGGCTCACCAGCAAGGTCAGCGGGTAGTTGGTCTGTTCGCGATTGGTCACCGGACCAAAGTGCAACCCTTGTGGCGCACCCTGCTCCAGCGCCTGGGAGACCGGGTAGTTCTCGAACACCATCAAGGTGTCGAACAGCGCCTCTCCGCCCTGCCCGGCCCAACGCTGGATATCGAACAACGGCGTGTGTTCGAACTCGCGCAACGCCAGGTTGTGCGCCTGCAACGCCTGCAACCAACTGGCCAGTGAATGCTCGGCACGCGGCGTGGCGATCACCGGCAAGGTGTTGATGAACAGGCCAATCTGCTGCTCCACACCCGGCAGTTCCGCCGGACGCCCGGCGACCGTGGCACCGAACGCCACGGTGTCCTTGCCGGTGTAGCGCTGCAACAGCAGCAGCCACGCGCCCTGCACCAGGGTGTTGACCGTGACTTTCGAGGCCCTGGCGAATTCGCCCACATTGTGCAGTCAGCCCAGCGTCCAGCACCTGGAAATGATCGCCGTAACCGTGCTCGCCGGGCGCTGGCGGCGTAAGGGTCTGAGCCAGTCGCGTCGGTTCTTCCAGCTCGCGCAAGGCCGGCACCCAGAACGCTTCGCTGGCCGCAGCATCCTGGCGTTGCAGCCAGGCAATGTAATCTCGGTAGCCCCCGGTCTGGCCCGCGACAACCTGCCCGCTGTAGCGTTGCAGCACTTCACCGAGCAACTGCGAATTGCTCCAGCCGTCCATGAGGATGTGGTGGTTGGTGTAGATCAGGTGATGGCGCTGCTCATCAAGACGCACAATCACCAGGCGCAGCAGGCTGGCATCGCCGAGGTGCAGTTGCTGGCGCTCGCGGTCGGCCAGTTCCCGCAGGGCCTGTTCTGGCTGTGGGTGCGCTCGCAGGTCGTGCAAGCCGTAAGGCATCGGCGCATGTTTGCTGACGACTTGCACCGGCGCCGGCAACTCACCCTGCCAGACAAAACGCGTGCGCAGGATGTCGTGGGCTTCGACCGCCGCCTGCCAGGCCTGATGGAAGCGCTCGGGGTCGAGGCCTTCGACGTCGAGGCGCATCTGGTTGATGTAGTCGCTCGAGGTTTCCTGGTACACGGCGTGGAAGAGCATGCCCTGTTGCATCGGCGACAGCGGGTACACGTCCTCGATCAGCGCCGCCGGCAGCGGCAGGCGATCCAGTTGCGCCTGGCTGAGCCGGGCCAGCGGGAAGTCCGACGGCGTGACACCGTCGTGACCGGCCGCACAGCAATGGGTGATCAACGCGTGCAGTTCGTGAGCGTAGTCGTCGGCCAGGCGCTGAATGGTCGCTTCATGGAACATCTCGCGGCTGAAGGTCCAGCCCAGGGTCAGCTCACCGCCGTAAACCTGACCATTGAGCGCCAGTTGGTTGGCCAGTGGCGCCGTAGCATCCAGTTCGTCCCCGGCCGCTTCGCCGGACGGCACGAACAATGCGCCGCCTTCGGCGTTGAAACTGCCGTCGAACTGGCCCAGGTAGTTGAAGGTCAGGCGTGGCACTGGCAATTGGGCGAGGATTTGCTGCGCAGCGGCGTCGCCCAGGTGGGCCAGCGCGCCGAAACCGAGGCCCTTGTCAGGGATCGAGCGCAGTTGTTCCTTGATCTGTTTCAGGCAGGCGCTCAGCTCGGCCACCGGGGTCAGACGCACCGGGTACAGGCAGGTGAACCAGCCGACGGTGCGGGTCAGGTCGATGCCGTCGAACAGCTCTTCGCGGCCATGGCCTTCGAGCTGGATCAGCGCACTGTCGGCGCCGGTCCAGCGCACGATGACGCGGGCCAGCGCGGTCAGCAGCAGGTCGTTGACCTGGGTGCGATAGGCTTTAGGGGCGTCTTGCAGCAGTTGCCGGGTGAGGTCGCGGTCCAGTTGCGTGCGCACCGTCACGGCGTGGCGGTTTTGCAGGCTGCCGGCGGGGTTGTCCAGCGGCAGCGCGCCGTCGGCGCCGGCAAGCCGCTGTTGCCAGTTGGCCAGTTCGGCTTGTAACGACGCGCTGCGGGCATAGGTTTGCAACTGTTGCGTCCAGGCCTTGGCCGAGGTGGTTTTCGTCGGCAGTTGCAGCGCTCGGCCCTGGGCCAGTTGGCCATAGGCCGTTTGCAGGTCGTCAAACAGAATCCGCCACGACACGCCGTCCACCACCAGGTGATGGATCGCCAGCATCAGTCGCTGGCTGCCGTCGCCGAGGTTGGCCAGCAGCGCCCGCAGGAGCGGACCCTGCTGAAGATTCAAGCTGCGTTGTGCCCGGCCGGCAGCGACTTCCAGTTCGCTGACATCGGCCACGTCGACCGCCCACACCAGCGCATCATGCTGGCTGCCGGGAGCCTGGTAATGGGCGTGCCAGCCATCCGCCTGCTCGATGAAGCTCAGGCGCAGGCCGTCGTGATGATCCACCAGTGCGCCGAGTGCTTGCTCCAGCAGGTGGGTGTCGAGCGGTTGCGTGGGTTTGAGCATCACCGCCTGGTTCCAGTGCTGGCGCTCCGGGATGGCCTGCTCGAAGAACAATCGCTGCACCGGCAGCAATGCCAGCTCACCGCTGACCGGTCCTTGCTCAATCAGTGGCGGCGCCTCGCCAACCCGCGCCACCACGGCCAGGGCCTGGATGGTCTGGTGCTGGAAGAGGTCTTTCGGAGTGAAACGAATCCCGGCATGACGAGCGCGGCTGACCACCTGGATCGAGACGATCGAGTCTCCGCCCAGTTCGAAGAAGTTGTCGCCCAGGCCCACCCGCTCAAGCTTCAGGACGTCTTGCCAGATCGCGGCCAGTTGCTGCTCCAGCGCGCTTTGCGGCGCCATGTAGGTTTGCTGCAATTGGCTGACATCGGGCTTGGGCAGGTTCTTGCGGTCAAGCTTGCCATTGGGCGTCAGCGGCAGGCGCTCCAGCACCAGCACGTAGGCCGGCACCATGTGAGCCGGTAGCGTGGCCTTGAGCTGCTCGCGCAGGCGTTCGGCAAAATCGTTGCGCGCGGTATTCAACGCATCGGCCACCACATAAGCGACCAAGCGCTTGCCACTGCCGGCGCTGCCTTCCTGGGCGACGACTACCGCTTCACGCACCCCGGCGAGGGCTTGCAGGCTGGCTTCGACTTCCCCCAGTTCAATGCGGAAGCCGCGAATTTTCACCTGGTTGTCGATGCGGTCCAGGTAGTCGAAGGTGCCGTCGATGCGTTGGCGCACCAGGTCGCCGGTGCGGTACAGCAAACCGCCGACGGTGCTGAATGGGTCTGCCACAAAGCGCTCGGCGGTCAGGCCCGGACGGTTCAGGTAACCCCGGGCCAGCCCGGTGCCGCCCAGGTACAGCTCGCCCGCCATGCCTTGGGGCAACAGGTTCAGGTCGGCGTCGAGCACGTAGGCACTGCGGTCGCCGATGCGGCTGCCGATGGGCGCATAGGCGGCGCCGCAGGGCACCTCGCGCCCGGCTTTCCAGATCAGTGGCGTGACCACGGTTTCGGTCGGGCCGTAACCGTTGATGATGTAGTCCGGGTCGAGCGCACGCTTGACCCGCTCGAAACTGGCAGCCGGCACGGCGTCGCCGCCGAAGCAGTAGATGCGCACTTTCGGCGGATGGCCTTCACGCTCGGCATGTTCGGCCAGTTGTTGCAGGTACACCGGCGGGAATGCCACCACTGTCACGCCATGTTCGCGCATGGCGTTGTAGGTCTGCTCCGGGGTCCACAAGCTGTCATCGCGGATCAGCAGCGACGCGCCATGGGTCAGGCTGGTCAGCCAGCGCTCATGGGCGCCGTCGAACGCGAAGGACATGAAATGGAATTCGCAATCGCTGTCGCGCATTTCGTAGCGCTCGCCGATGGCCTGGCAGTGCATGGCCAGCGGGCCGTGGGCGACGCTGACGCCCTTCGGGTTACCTGTAGAGCCTGAGGTGTAAATCACGTAAGCCAGGTGCTGCGGGTCGAGAGTCACTTCCGGCGCGCTGGTTGGCTGGTCGTCGAGGACAAGACGGTCCAGCTCCAACACTGTGCCATTGACCGGCAATTGCGCCGACACCGAAGAGTCGGTCAGCAACAGGGCCAGGCCAGAATCCTCAATCAGGTAGGCCAGGCGCTCGCGTGGGTAACGGGTGTCCAGCGGCACATAGGCGCCCCCGGCCTTGAGCACCGCCAGCAGCGCGACGATCAGCCCTTCACTGCGCGGCAAGGCCACGCCAACCCGGCTTTCCGGGCCGACACCCCGGGCAATCAGCGCGTGGGCAAGGCGGTTGGCGCGCTGGTCGATCTCACCAAAGCTGAAGCGGCGACCGGCGAAGATCACCGCCGTGCGTTCAGGTTGCTGCGCTGCCCATTCGGCGATGCGTTGATGGACCGCCACGTCGACCGGGTACGGTTGCGGGTGGTTGGCGGCTTGCTGCTCGGCCAGTTCGTCCGCGTTGGTCAGGGCGATTTCGCCCAGGCGACGCTCGGCGGATTCGCTGAATTGCGCCAGCACGTGCAGCAGGTGACCGCCGATGCGCTCGATGGCGGCCGGCGCGAACAGCTTGCGGTCGAAGCTCAGGTGCAGGGCCAGCGCCTGGCCCTGGGTTATCGCGATGCTCAGCGGGTAGTGGGTCTGTTCCAGGTTGGCGACTTCGCCGAACACCACACCCTGCTCGGCTCCCTGTTGCAGCGCCTGGGCAATCGGATAGTTCTCGAATACCAGGATGTTGTCGAACAGCGCTTCGCCGCTCTGCCCGGCCCAGCGTTGAACGTCCGCCAGCGGCGTGTGCTCGAACTCGCGCAGGCTGAGGTTTTGCGCCTGCACCGCTTGCAGCCAGGCCGCCACAGTCTGGTCCGGACGCGGCATGCCGATCACTGGCAAGGTGTTGATGAACAGGCCGACCTGTTGCTCGATGCCGGGGATGTCAGCCGGCCGACCGGCGACCGTGGCGCCGAACGCCACGCATTCATGGCCGGTGTAGCGTTGCAGCAACAGCAGCCACGCCGCTTGCACCAGGGTGTTGACGGTGACTTTTTGCTGGCGGGCAAACGCTTCCAGCGATTGGGTGTGCGCAGGCGTCAGGCTGAGGAAATGATCGCCATGACCGCTCAGGCTGCCACTCCCAGCCACCACCTGGGCCAGGCGCGTCGGCTCCTGCAACAGCGCCAGTTGTTCGCGCCAGTAATCCTCACTGGCTTGTGCATTTTGGCGTTGCAACCAGCCGATGTAGTCGCCATAACGCCCGGCAGCGGCCGGCGGGGTGTGGCCGCGATAACGTTGCAGCACTTCCCCCAGCAGTTGCGAATTGCTCCAGCCATCCATGAGGATATGGTGATGGGTGTAGATCAGGTGCCAGTCATTCGCAGCCGTTTGCACCAGCACCAGACGCAGCAACGGCGCCTGGCCGAGATCGAAGCCCTGCTGGCGCTCGACATCTGCCACAGCGGCCAATGCATCAGCCAGATCACTGCGATCGCGCCAGTCGAGCACGCTGAACGGCAATTTCACCTGCTTGTGCACGATCTGGATCGGCTGCTCAAGCTGCCACACGAAACCGGTTCGCAGAATGTCCTGGGCGTCGACGGTCGCCTGCCACGCGGCGCGGAAACGTTCGGGGTCGAGGCCCTGAACGTCGACCCGCAGTTGATTGATGTACTCGCCCGCCGCCTGCTCGTACAGGGTGTGGAACAACAGGCCCTGTTGCATCGGCGACAACGGATAGAGATTGTCCAGGCGGCTGGCGGCCACCGGCAAGCTGTCGAGCTGCGCCTGGGTCAGGCGCGCCAGCGGGAAGTCCGATGGCGTCGCCTGCGGCGTTTCGAGGCTGCAGCAATGCTCGATCAGCGCGGCGAGTTCGTCGGCGTACTGCCCGGCCAGTTGTTCGATGGTGCGGCGGTCGAACATCTCGCTGCTGAAACCCCAGCTCATGGCCAACTCGCCGCCATACACCTGGCCTTCGACCGTCAGCCAGTTGGCCAGCGGCGCAGACGGATCCTGCGCCGCGCCGTGGCCTTCGCTCGACGGCACGAACAACGCCGCCTCGTCGAACTGGCGGTCGAACTGGCCCAGGTAATTGAAGGTGATGCGCGGTGTCGGCAGCGCCGCCAATGCAGCGCCGATGGCAGGGTCTGCCAGATAGCGCAATGCGCCATATCCCGGGCCCTTGTCCGGCACGGCGCGCAGTTGTTCCTTGATGGACTTTATCGAAGCCCCGACCTCGGCGCCCGGCGTCAGGTTGACCGGGAACAGGCTGGTGAACCAGCCGACGGTGCGGGTCAGGTCGATGTCGTCGAACAGATCTTCGCGACCATGACCTTCGAGCTGGATCAAGGTACTGCCCTGCCCGGTCCATCGGCACACGACCCGCGCCAACGCCGACAGCAAGAGGTCGTTGACCTGGGTGCGGTAGGCCGCCGGGGCATCCTGTAACAACCTGCGGGTTTGCGCGGCATCGAGGCGGATCTCGACTTTCTGCTCGAAACGGTTTTCCAAGGCGCCGTTGGCGTGATCGCACGGCAGCTCGCCCGAGGCGTCGCGCAATTGCGTCTGCCAGTGATCGAGACTGTGCTGGAACACCGGCAAATGCGCTTGCAGGCGCGCAACCCAGTGCTGGTAGGCATTGGTCTTGGCCGACAGCGCCGCGTCCTGGCGGTAGAACTGTTGCAGATCTTCCAGCAACACCCGCCACGACACACCGTCCACCACCAGGTGATGGATCACCAGCAGCAGGCGTTGGCTGCCGTCGTACAGGTCCACCAACAGCGCCCGCAGCAACGGGCCCTGTTGCAGGTCGAGACTGCGCTGGGCTTCTTCGCACAGATCCAGCAAGGCCTGCGCCGAATCGGCCTGACGCTGCCACAACACCGAATCAGCCGTCAGCCCGGCATAGGCCTGCTGCCATTGCGCGCCGTCGAATTCATAACGCAGACGCAAACCATCATGGTGCTTGAGCAGTTGCTGCAACGCTTGATCCAGCCTTGCGCCGTCGAGGCGCTCGCGAGGGATCAGCAACAACGACTGGTTCCAGTGCTGACGCTCGGGGATGGCTTGGTCGAAGAACCAATGCTGAACCGGCGACAGGGCCACGGCGCCTGTTGCCAGCCCTTGGTCGATGAGGTTCTGCTCGCCGCTGCGCGCCACTTGCGCAAGGCTGCGCAGGGTCTGATGCTGGAACAGGTCCTTGGGGCTCAACAGGATGCCGGCCTGACGGGCGCGGCTGACCACCTGCATCGAGACGATGGAGTCGCCACCCAGTTCGAAGAAGTTGTCTTCCAGGCCGATGGCGTCAACCGCCAGGACGTCTTGCCAGATTGCCGCGAGGGCTTTTTCCACGGCGCTGCCGGGGGCGACGTGTTCGCGCTGTTGCTGGCTGCCGTCTACCGCTGGCAGGGCCTTGCGGTCGAGCTTGCCATTGGGCGTCAACGGCAATGCGTCGAGAAACAGCAGGTATGCCGGGACCATGTAGTCCGGCAAGTGCTGGCGCAACGCCGCCTTGAGGGTTTCGCGCAAGAACGCCTGTGCCTCGGCATCGCTTGCCACGATGGCCGGATCGTTCGGCACGATATAGGCCACCAGTTGCTGGCCGTGGTCGCTGTCCTGGGCCAGTACCGTCAGCTCGCGCACGGCTTCCTGTTGCAGCAGGCGCGTCTCGATTTCGCCGAGCTCAATGCGAAAACCACGCACCTTGACCTGATGATCGATGCGGCCGACGTATTGAAGCGCGCCGTCCGGCTGATAACGCGTGAGGTCGCCGGTGCGATACATTCGCTCGCCCTTGCCAGCGAACGGATTCGGCACGTACTTCTCGGCGGTCATCGCGGCACGCCCCAGGTAGCCACGGGTGATACCGGCGCCGGCCAGGTAAAGCTCGGCGCTGACGCCCTGCGGCACCGGTTGCAGGTTGGCATCGAGCAGGTAACTGGCGGTGTGCTTCAGCGGCCGGCCGATGTTGGCGATGCCACCTGCGGTGCGACGGGTCCAGGTGGAATAGGTGGTGTCTTCGGACGGGCCGTAGAGGTCGTAGACGTGTTCGACCGTTGGCTGTCCGTAGAGGGAATCCACCAGCGATTGCTTCAGCGGCTCGCCGGCCAGATTGATAATGCGCACGCTCGGTGGGATCTGCCCCGCCGCGTGCAGCGCGTTGATCGCCGACGGCACGGTGTTGATCAGGCGTACCTGATCCCGTGCCGGCAACTGTGGCAACTCCAGGGCATTGCGGGCGATGATCAGCGAACCGCCGTTGGCCAGGGTGACGAACAGCTCCCACACCGACAGGTCGAAGCAAACCGAAGTCGACGCCAATACACCTTGGATGTCGTCACGGCTGTACACCGATTGCGACCAGTCGATCAGCGCCAGCACGTTGCGATGGGCGATGGCTACGCCTTTCGGCTTGCCGGTGGAGCCGGAGGTGTAGATCACGTAGGCGAGGTCGTCCGGCGTGGCGCGGCTCAGCGGCGCGTGCTGGGGATAACCCGCCCATTCCTGCGGGGCATCCATCAGCAGCACTTGAGTGTCGCTGGCCACGGTGAGGTTCCGCGCCACGGCCGATTCGCTGATCAGCACACGAGCGCGACTGTCTTCGAGCATGTAGGCCACGCGTTCGGCGGGGTAATCCGGGTCCAGCGGCACATAAGCGCCACCGGCCTTGAGCACCGCAAGCAGCGCCACCAGCAGTTGTTCGGAACGCTGCATGGCCACGCCGACCCGCACTTCCGGGCCGACACCCAGCTCGATCAGCTTGTGCGCCAAGCGGTTGGCCTGGGTGTCGAGTTCGGCGTAGCTCAAATTCAATGTGCCGAAGGTCACCGCCAGCGCTTCGGGCTTTGATGCCACCTGCCGAGCGATCAGTTCGTGGATGCCCAGGTTGTCGGCAAAATCATCGCTGGTAGGGTTCCAGTCACGGACGATGCGCTGGTATTCGGCGCTTTCCAGCAGCGGCAAGTCGCTGATGCGTTGTTGGCTGTCACTGACCATGCCCTGCAACAGGCGAGTCCAGTGTTGAGCCATACGCTCGATGGTACAGGCGTCGAACAAGTCATTCGCGTAGGTCAGCGCCGCGTGGAGGGTGCCGGCCTTTTCATAGGTGTCCAGGGTGAGGTCGAACTGGGTGGTGCGCCCTTCCCACTCGATGACGCCCAGCTCCAGGCCCGAGGCGGTGGTGACGGTGGCAATGTCCGCGACTTGCGGCTGGTGGTTGTACATCACCTGGAACAGCGGGGTGTGGCTGAGGCTGCGCTCCAGCTTCAAGGCCTCGACCAGACGCTCGAACGGCAGGTCCTGATGGGCCTGGGCGCCGAGTGCGGTTTCCTTGATCGCGCCAAGCAGATCGGCCACGCGGGTCTGGCCGTCCAGTTGCGTGCGCAGCACCTGGGTATTGACGAAGAAACCAATCAGGCCTTCGATTTCGCCGCGGTTGCGGTTGGCGATGGGCACGCCGATGCGAATGTCGGTTTGCCCCGTGTAGCGATGCAGCAGCACGTTGAACGAGCCGAGCAACAACATGAACAGGGTGACGTTGTGCTTCTGTGCGGTGGCGCGCAGTTGTTCAGCCAACCGGGCGTCAACGCCGAATTCGTAGCGGGTACCGCGATAGCTCGGCATCGCCGGGCGCGCGTGGTCGGTGGGCAACTCCAGCATCGGGTGCTCGTCGCCCAACTGCGCCTGCCAGTATTCCAATTGCCGGGCCTGTTCGCCGGCCTCCAGCCAGCGGCGCTGCCACAGGGCGTAGTCGCTGTACTGGATCGGCAGCCCCGCCAGTTGCGGTTGCTGACCGACATCAAAGGCGTCGTAGCAGCGGATGAACTCGTCGATCAGCACGTTCATCGACCAGCCGTCGGAAACGATGTGGTGCAAGGTCAGCAGCAGCACGTGTTCCTGCTCCGCCAGCTTGAGCAGCTGCACCCGCAGCAACGGGCCGACTGCCAGATCGAACGGCAGCAATGATTGTTGCTGGGCGGCGTGGGCCACGGCCTGCTCGCGCTCTTGAGCCGGTAGCGCGCTGAAGTCGACGTTGTCGATTTGCAACACCGTGCTGGCCGGCATCTGCAAAAGGCTCTCGTCAGCCTGGCGCTGGAACACCGTGCGCAGGGTTTCGTGACGCGCCACCAGGCTCGCGAACGCCTGATCCAGCGCCACGGGGTTGAGGCGACCTTTCAGACGCACGGCACCGGGCAGGTTGTAGGCACCGCTGTGCGGGTCCAGTTGCCACAGAAACCACATGCGTTGCTGAGCGTAGGACAGCGCCTGCCGGTCCTCGGCCTCGACCCCCTGGGGGATCGGAAAACGGGCGAAATCCACACCCTCCTTGTGCAAGGCCGCGAGGAACATCTGGCGCTTTTCCAAGGGCAACCCGATAAACCGGCGAGCAAGTTTCAAGGAGTCTTCAGCATTCATTTCTTGGCATCCGGATCAGTAGGCAGAAAGCACAAAGGCGCGTCGTCCCTATAAAACGAATGCAGTCCGGAAAAATTAGCGGGTGGGAATAACTATCAGAGGGGCGGTGGGATGGGGTGTTGAATGCGGCGCTGACCCTGCAGGAGCGAGCTTGCTCGCGATAGCGGTGTGTCAGTCACTCATCCATTCACTGGCACACCGCTATCGCGAGCAAGCTCGCTCCTACAGTGGGATTAGGTGGTGTCTGGGAGATCGTCAGGCCGTTTCGGCCATCGCATGTCGGCGGTGATGAACGTCCAGTTGATCCTTGATCACCCGCAGCACGCGGGCTTCGTGCTCGTGGATAAAGAAGTGCCCGCCAGCCAGCATGTCGAGCGAAAAGCTGCCGTGGGTTTCCTTGCTCCAGGCGATGAGTTGTTCGGTACTGGCCTTGTCGGCTTTGCCGCCGAGCACGTGCACCGGGCATTTCAGCAAGGGGCGCTGCAGGGGCTCGAAGCGCCCGCACAGCAGGAAATCGGCACGCAGGATCGGCAGCGTCAGGCTCATGAGTTCTTCGTTGGCCAGCACCTCTTCGCTGGTGCCGTTGAGGGCGCGCAACTGGTCGATCAACTGCGCGTCGGTTTTGGGTTGCGCAAAGCCACGATCATAATCGGCACGCATCGTCGGCGCCGCCGTGCCCGAGGCGAACAGCGCCACGGGCTCAGGGCAGCCCAATGTGCGAAACGCATGGGCCATTTCACAGGCAAGCAAGGCGCCCAGGCTGTGTCCGAACAAGGCATAGGGCGCTGTGAGCCGGGCTTTCTGTTCCCGGGCCAATTGCAACGCCAGGGTGCGCATATCGGTGTGCAGCGGCTCGGCATAGCGGGCTCCGCGGCCCGGCAACTCCACCGGTTGCACATCCAGCCACTGGGGCACCTTGCGCCGCCAGCGGCTGTAAACCATCGCACTGGCGCCGGAGTATGGCAGGCACAGCAGGGTCAGCTTGGTCACCGCGTTCACCTTGGAAAAAGTCGTCTACTTCCATGAACGCGCGAACCCTGGGGCAAATTAGTCAAGCATGCGGATAAATTTGCGTCACGACGTTTCGTTCCCTGTTCAGACCCGAACCAAGAAGAGTGATCGTCGTGGACCTGCAAATCATCCTGGGCAAACTGTTCACCAATGCGGGCGCCGTTGGCATCGAAGGTGTTTTTCAATTCGTGTTCGGCCCGCAACAGGCCTACTGGTCCGAGGTCAGGGCCAGCAGCCACACCGAGGCCGGGCGCCATGCCAGTCCCGACGTCACCATCGAAGTCGCGCAGGAAGACTTTATGGGCATCATGGGGGGCTCGGCCAATGTCGAGGAACTGTTCGCCAGCGGTCGCCTGAAGATCGGTGGCAACATGGGCCTGGCGACGATGCTGCCGCAGATCATCGACAGCGCGCGTCATGGCGGCGCCGTGGTGGAAAAGGTCGACATGAACAAGCGCTACCCGACCCCGCCGCGTTTCAGCGAAACACTCACCGCCCGCCTGCCGATCCAACGCACGGTGGAGCGTCGGCCCCGCAGCGAATTATCCGTGGAGGAATTCAAAAGCCGCTACTTGCCCAATGGCGTGCCGGTCATCATCAGCGATGCGTTGCAGGACTGGCCGCTGTTCAAGCTCAGCCGCGAAGAATCGTTGGTGCACTTCGCCCAACTGCAAGGCATCACCCGCCATGGCGACTACGTGAAGAAAACCTTCTCGACAGAGCGGGATTTTCGCTCCACTTCAATGGCCGAGTTCATCGCCTCACTGGATACCCCGGCCGCCAAAAACGCCGACGGCGAACCACCGGCCTACATGGGCAACAACATCCTGCCGGCGCAATTGATGGAGCAGATCAAGTACCCGCCCTACTTCGACCCTTCATTGTTCATCCCCCCACGAATCTGGATCGGCCCCAAGGGCACCCTGACGCCACTGCACCGCGACGACACCGACAACCTGTTCGCCCAGGTCTGGGGCCAGAAAACCTTCACCCTCGCCGCCCCCCACCATCGCGAAGCCCTCGGCACCTGGTCCACCGCACCCCAGGGTGGACTGGACGGCTGCGACTTCAACCCGGACGCGCCAGATTACCAGCGCTTTCCAAAGGCAGCAGCGGTGACCTTCATGCGAGTGACGCTGGAGGCTGGTGACTTGTTGTTTTTGCCAGAGGGGTGGTTTCACCAGGTGGAGTCGGTATCGACTTCGTTGTCGGTGAATTTTTGGGTGAATTCGGGGAGGGGGGTGGTAGCTGGGGCTCATTTTTGCGGGTGTACATATCCATTTCTACGGCAACGGCCAGCCCCCCCTGTAGGAGCGAGTTTACTCGCGATGGTCGACAGAACACCGCTGGGTGTCAGGCTGCCCGCGTTATCGTTGACGGCCATCGCGAGCATGCTCGCTCCTACAGAAGATCAAAATCACAAGCAGAACACGGACCCTGTAGGAGCGAGTTTACTCGCGATGGTCGACAGAACAACGCTGGGTGTCAGGCTGCCCGCGTTATCGTTGACGGCCATCGCGAGCATGCTCGCTCCTACAGGGGGCCAAAGTGAGTCGCCGTAAGGACGAAACCATAAGCGGCCGTTACCGCAGCAATGGATATGCCCCCAATCAAGCCCCAACCAAACCTGACAAAAACTTCACCCACCCACCTGAACTCTCCCCGCCCCCCGCCAGTCAGCAGAATAAGCCCTAACCCCAAGGCGCCGTCCAACATGCAGATCTCACTGAAAAACCAGGTCGCCCTGATCACCGGTGCCAGTTCCGGCATCGGCGCAGGTAGCGCCAAGGCCCTGGCCGCCGCCGGCGCCGCCGTCGTGATCAACTACAATTCCCATGCCGCGCCCGCCGAACAACTGGCCCAGGACATCAACGCCCAGGGCGGTCGCGCTATCGCCATAGGCGCGGACGTCTCGCAGGAAGAAGACGTCGAACACCTGTTCGCAAAAACCCTCGAAACCTTCGGCACCCTGGACATCCTGGTCGCCAACTCCGGCCTGCAAAAAGACGCACCCGCCATGGACATGACCCTCGCCGACTGGAACCACGTGATCGGCGTCAACCTCACCGGCCAGTTCCTCTGCGCCCGCGCCGCCCTGCGCATCTTCAACAGACAGGGTATCCGCGAAGGCGTGTCCCGAGCGGCCGGTAAAATCATCCACATGAGTTCGGTGCACCAACGCATCCCCTGGGCCGGACATGTCAACTACGCCGCCTCCAAGGGCGGCCTCGACCAGTTGATGCAAACCCTCGCCCAGGAAGTCAGCCACCAGCGCATTCGCATCAACGGCATTGCGCCGGGAGCGATTGCCACCGCAATCAATCGCGATGTCACCGAAGGTGATACCACCCACCTGCTCAAGCTCATCCCCTACGGGCGTATCGGCGAGGTCGAGGACGTCGCCAATGCGGTGGTATTTCTCGCCTCCGACGCCTCCGACTACATCGTCGGCACGACGCTGTTCATCGACGGCGGCATGAGCCTCTATCCGGAGTTTCGCGGCAATGGCTGATCATCAACAGGAACGACAAAGCGCCATCGACGCCCACGGCATCATTGGCGACATGCGTAGCGCGGCGCTGGTCAATGACAGGGGCAGCGTGGATTTCTTCTGTTGGCCTGAGTTCGACAGCCCATCGATATTCTGCTCGCTGCTGGACAGCCCAGAGGCCGGAGTTTTCCAATTGTCCCCGGACCTGCCCGACGCCCGCCGCGAACAGATCTACCTGCCCGACACCAACGTGCTGCAAACCCGTTGGCTGAGCGAGCGGGCCGTGGTCGAAGTGACCGATTTGCTGCCGATTGGCGACAGCGAAGATGATCTGCCGATGTTGATGCGCCGGGTGCGCGTCATCAGCGGGCGCGCCACCTTCCACATGCGTTGCGCCGTACGCCACGACTACGCCCGCGCCAAAACCCGTGCGCGCCTGGACGATCAGGACGCAGTGTTCGAGGCGGCGGATCAACCAGCGATGCGCCTGGCCTCGGATCAGACGTTAAGCCTCGAAGACCACGCCGCACTGGCCGAATTCACTCTTGAGCAGGACCAGAGCGCACAGTTCCTGCTCGGGGGTGCCGACGATCCTCGCTTCAAAAAAGGCGCTGCCGATCTGTGCATGGCGCGCACGCTGAAGTTCTGGCGCGACTGGTCCGGTCAATCCAACTACCGTGGCCGCTGGCGGGAAATGGTCAATCGCTCCGCCCTTGCGCTGAAGTTGCTGACCTCGCGCAAACACGGGGCGATCCTCGCAGCGGCAACCTTCGGCCTGCCGGAAGCCCCGGGCGGCGAGCGCAACTGGGACTATCGCTACACCTGGATCCGCGACGCCTCGTTTACCGTCTATGCGTTCATGCGCCTGGGATTTGTCCAGGAAGCCAACGACTACATGCGCTGGGTACGCGGGCGGGTCAGCGACTGCCACGGCAAACCGATGAAAATCAACATCCTCTATGGTATCGATGGTCGCCAGGAATTGCCGGAAACCGAGCTCTCGCACCTGTCCGGCCATGGCGGCGCCCGGCCTGTACGCATCGGAAACGACGCCTACGCGCAGATCCAGCTCGACATCTTCGGCGAGTTGATGGATGCCGTGTACCTGGTCAACAAATACGGCGATGCCATCTCCCACGAAGGCTGGAAACACGCGGTTCACGTGGTCGATCAAGTGTGCGAGACCTGGCAGCAAAAAGACGTGGGCATCTGGGAAATGCGCGGCGAGCAGCATCACTTCCTGCACTCGCGATTGATGTGTTGGGTAGCCGTGGACCGGGCGATTCGCCTGGCGTCCAAACGTTCGTTGCCAGCGCCGTTCGCCCGTTGGGACGAGACACGACAGGCCATCTACGCCGACATCTGGGACAACTTCTGGAACGAAGAGCGTGGGCATTTCGTCCAGCACATCGGCGGTACCGCCCTCGACGGTTCGATGCTGTTGATGCCGCTGGTGCGTTTTGTCAGCGCCAAGGACCCACGCTGGCTCGCGACCCTGCAAGCCATCGAGAAACACCTGGTGCGAGACGGCATGGTCTATCGCTACCGTAACGACGACACCGGGATCGATGGCCTGGTCGGCACCGAAGGCGCCTTTGCCGCGTGTTCTTTCTGGTACGTCGAATGCCTGGCTCGGGCGGGGCAGGTGGAAAAGGCGCACCTGGAGTTTGAGCAACTGTTGCGCTACGCCAACCCGCTGGGGTTGTACGCCGAGGAGTTTGACAGTCACGGGCGGCATCTGGGCAATACCCCGCAGGCGCTGACACATCTGGCGCTGATCAGCGCGGCGGTGTTCCTGGATCGCAAGTTGAGCGGGGAGAAGAGTTCCTGGCAGCCTTGAGACTGTGTCGAATTCAATCGCGAGCAAGCTCGCGCCTACAGGTTTTGCAGCGTACACAAATCACCTGTAGGAGCGAGCTTGCTCGCGATGGGCCCCCGGCCCCCATCTCAAGCGCTGACCGAAAACCGCTCCCGATAAGCCTGCGGCGTCACCCCCATGGCCCGCAGGAAGCTGCGGCGCAACGTCTCCTCGCTGCCAAACCCGCATTGCAACGCCAGCCGTTTGATCGGCACGCCCGTGTCGCTCAGCAACCGTCGAGCGGTTTCCACGCGGATCAGTTCAATGGCCCGTGCCGGGGTCTGGCCGGTGTCGGCGCGGTAGTGACGCACAAAGCTGCGTTCACTCATGCCGGCTTGCTGGGCCAATGTGGGGATGCCGAGGTCTACGGTAAGATTTTCGCTGATCCAGGCATGAAGCTCGTCGAACCGGCCGCCTTCTTTTTGCAGTGACAGGGTCACGCTGAATTGTGACTGGCCGCCCGGACGCTTGAGAAACACCACCAGTTGCTGGGCGACTTCCAGTGCCAAGGTTCGACCGAGGTCAGCTTCGACCATGGCGAGCGCCAGATCGATGCCGGCTGTCACCCCGGCCGAGGTCCACACCGGGCCGTCGTTGATGAAGATCGGATTGGGCTCGACCGTAAGCTGCGGATGTTTTTGCGCCAGTTGCTCGCAACGGGTCCAGTGCGTCACCACACGCCGCCCATCGAGCCAGCCGCTGGCCGCCAGCAGGAATGCCCCGGTGCACACCGAAGACACGCGCCGACACCCCGCCGCGTGCTTGCGTACCCATGCCACCAAAGCCTCGTCTTCCGACGCGGCGTAAACGCCCCAGCCTCCAGCGATGATCAAGGTGTCCCCAGCCTGCTCGGGCAAAGGTTCGGCCAACAGCGCCAACCCCGCCGACGAGGCCACCGCCCCGCCACCGCTGGCGATCACCGTCGGCGCGTAAGGCTCGGGCAAGCCTTTCTGACGAGCAATGTCGTTGGCAGAGGCGAACACTTGCAATGGCCCCGTGACGTCGAGCAATTGCACGTTGGCGAAAGCGAGCACATGAATGATCTTCGGCATGGTTGGCGTAATTCGTGGGGTAATTGGCGTATGCGCCAAATGCTACGAGTCTAATGTGAAGGCGTCCACTCACTTCACGAGAAACATGCCATGACGTTGCAGATCGGTTTTCTGTTGTTCCCTCAGGTTCAGCAACTGGACCTGACCGGCCCTTACGACGTGCTGGCTTCGCTGCCGGATGTGCAGGTGCACTTGATCTGGAAAGACCTGGTGCCCGTCACCGCGAGCACCGGCCTGGTCCTCAAACCGACCACCACCTTCGATGACTGCCCTGCGTTGGACGTGATCTGCATCCCCGGCGGCAGCGGTGTCGGGCCGTTGATGGAGGATGAAGTCACCCTGGCATTCATCAAGGCCCAAGCGGCTCAGGCCCGGTACGTGACGTCGGTGTGCACCGGCTCACTGGTACTGGGTGCGGCGGGTTTGCTCAAGGGAAAACGGGCGACCACGCATTGGGCGTATCACGAGTTATTGGCGCCGCTCGGGGCCATTGCGGTGCAGGACCGGGTGGTACGCGATGGCAATCTGTTCACTGGTGGTGGGATTACCGCCGGGATCGACTTTGCACTGACGCTGGCGGCGGAGCTGTTCGATAAGGAGACCGCGCAACTTGTGCAGCTGCAACTCGAGTACGCGCCTGCGCCGCCGTTCGACTCCGGCAGCCCTCGGACGGCGCCTGCCGCCGTTCTGCAAGAGGCCAACAAGCGTACCGCGCAATCGCGCCAGCAAAGGGCGCAGATCACCGAGCGGGTGGCGGCGAGGTTGGGGATCTGAGCCCGTCAGCAATGGACTGTCATTCGCTTTTGATCTTCTGTGGGAGCGATTGTCAGCACGCAGGGTTTTCGACAGACCAAAAAAACCCGCCAGAGGCGGGTTTTCCAAGACCATTCGACTCCCTGTCGATAGCGAGTCCCTGCTGATGGTCGATCATCCGTGATCCTGAAGCACTCCCTGTGCTTCAGTTGATGGCGCTAGATTACGTTTCGGATCCAATCTTCGATAGGCGACATCATTACCAACGCGTGTAAGACATTCGCCATAGCCACCCTTCCGAAAACCCTTAGGTCCGTAAGCTTGCTCTTCCTAACGCTCGTTCGCCCGGGTGTTGATCTTCAGAAATTCTTCGATGTTGTTCATCTGTTCATCCCACCCCCGGCTGTCCATGCGGAACGCCTTGAGCCGGCGCGACTGGGGAATGTGATCAAAACCCGACTCGGTCACCTTGAGCAAGGTGCCGTTATCCATGTCTTCGAGATCGAAACGCACCAGCGTGGTGGGCTCCTGGGAGTAGTCGATGTCCGGTTCCACGGCATAGGGGTGCCAGCGGAAGGAAAACACCCGCTCGGGTTCGACCCGCTCCACCAGGACGTTCCACAGCAAGTGTTCGTAGCCGGGGTAGGTAATTTGCCCCTGGGTCCACTCCCCGGCGACAAAACGCTTGCCTTCCAGGGCGACGCCAAACCATTGCCCGAACGCTTCGGCGTTGGCCACCACACGCCAGACCTGTGAGCGCGGCGACTTGAGCAGGATCTTCCTTTCGATGCGATCTGATGCTGGGTTCATAAATCACCTCCTTTACTGCACAGTAGGCCGGTCAGGCCCTTTGTCCAACCTTGAATGTGTTTCTCAATCCATTTGCCTGACATATTCGGCCGCACATCCGGGGCAAAGTTCGAAGGCAGGGTTTCACATCCTGTCACGCTCGTTTCGCTACACTGCCCTCACGTTTCCCGACTCAGTGAGATTCCCATGCCCCCTCGCCTGCTCCTGGCGCTGACGCCACTGCTGTTCACCCCCTTGCCCACGCCGTTGACTGCGCCAACGCCAGCGACCAGGCGACCATGAATCAGTGCGCGGCACAGGAGCACAAGGCAGCGGACAAGGAATTGAATGCGCTGTACCAGCAGATCACTGCGCGATTGAAGAGCAGCCCCGAGAGCAAGAAGCTGTTGGTCGGTGCCCAGCGGGAGTGGATTGGCTTTCGCGACGCCGAGTGCAAATTCGCTTCGTCGGCGGTGACGGGCGGGAGTGTTTATCCGTTGATCTACAGCAACTGCGTCACCGAGCTGACCAAGGCGCGGGTGGAGACGCTGAAGAATTACCTGAAATGCCAGGAGGGGGATTTGAGTTGTCCGGTGCCGGGGCAGTAGATCTTCAGTGGCCTTGAGGGCCTCATCGCGGGCAAGCCCGCTCCCACAGTGATTTGCGCACACCGCGAACCTGTAGGAGCGGGCTTGCCCGCGAAGGCGTCAGCCCAGACGCCACAAATTACCGGATAAACACCTGAGCCGTCGTAATCGCCATATCCCCCCCAGGCAACTTGATGCTCCCCACCTGTTTCAAACTGTCGGCATCGAAGATCGCCACATCGTTGAACGTCCCCGCCAGGTAAATCTTGCTGCCGTCCTTGTTGAAGGAAATGCAGTAGTAGGAGTGATCCAGCGTCGCCGCCTGGAGCATCTTTTTCTCCTTGATGTCGTACTTGGCCAGGCGGTTGAGCACGCCGAACATCAGGTTGGGGTCCTTCGGCGAGCGCATGCCGCTGAAATAGATCTCCGTCAACGGACCGAAGTCGGTGGTTTCGGTCTTGCCGGTCTTCAGGTCGACACTGAACAACCCGTACAGGTAGTCGGCGGTGGCGGGGTCCTGCTTCTTGTCCTTGAATTTCGCCGTGGTGTAGAGCAGCGAGAAGTCATGGCGATAGGTCTGCTGGTTCCACACGTAGAGCACGTCCGGTGCGGCATAGTTCGCCCGTTTCCAGTGGCGACTGGGGATCAGCACATCGAACTTGCCGGTTTTCACATCGACCTTGTAGATGTCCGCGCCGGCCACATATAGCGTACCGTCGTCACCACTTTGCATGATGGTCAATTGCCGGGGAGCCGGAAAGCTGCGCACGGGTTTGGCGTCCATCCCGGCATCGGTGGCGTACACATCGAGTCGCGGCTGCTGCACTTCGTAGCGATCGTTGAGCATCAGGGTCGGGTTGGCGATCGCGAACAGTTCCTTGCCGTCGTGGCTCAGGGTGAAGGCGAACATCGATTTGGCCTTCTCCCCCGGCTTCTGGGTGATGCTGGCGTGGAACACCGGCTTGCAACTGTCGAGCTCGACGCCGTAGATGTCCGCGTAGTGGTTGTTCAACACGTAGGCGGTCTTGCGGTCCGGTGACAACTGCACGGTGCCGGGGCCAAACGCATCCGGCATCTTGCAGGTCTTGAACAGGCTGTCTGTCGCCAGGTCAATGACGTGCAGGTTGTTCGGGTAGTTGGTGGTCAACATGTACTCGTGACCGTCTTGCAACGCGGTGTTTTCATCGGCCAGGACGTTGAACGAACAGACGACGGCAAACGCGGCCAGGCCGCAGGCTTTGATGCTAGGCATGCTGGATTCCTTATTCTCTGTCCGATCACTTGTCTTTGGGGAAGACCGTGCCAAGGTTGCGCCAGTTGTCGTTGGACGCCTGGGCATCCTTGTTCCAGTCCGGGTAGGTGCTCATCATGTCGGGCACCTGGGCCGGCCACCAGCAAGGGTCGGAGCAGCCATAAAGGTCCGCCTCCATGGGCTGGCACAGCGACGACACACCGCCGAACGCATCGATCTCCCAGCCAGGGTCGGTGGTGGAGGCGCAACCGGCCACGGAACTCATGGCCACGACTTCTTCAATGCGGTTTTCATCCGCGGCCTGATCCAGCTTCAATGCTTTGTTATTGATTGCCTTGAGATGTTTCATATCAGTGAGCCTTGCGCGGAGTGATGTAGCTGCTGATGAACGCAGGGTTATTGGCCATGATCCGGGTGTAGACCTCGATGCCGAAATCCACCCAGTCACGCATCAGTTCGCAGTAGTGATAGGTCGGGTGGGCCGGGTCGCCGTAGCGGGCGTAACTTTCGTGATAGCAGCCGCCGGAGCACAGGTTGCGGATGTTGCAGTCGTGGCAACCGGTGTTGGTGCGGTCCAGGCGCTGGGACAGGAAGTCGTTCAGCTCGACCTGCTTGACCCCTTCATGGACGTTGCCGAAAGTCGGCAGGGAGGAGCCGGTAAAGCGGTGGCACAGATTCAGCTCGCCCTTGTGATCCACGGCCAGCATCTTCAGGCCCGCGCCACAGGGCAGGGCTTTCTTGTGGCCTTCGTGGATATCGGTGATCAACTGATGCAGGTTGGAGAAGCCGATGTTGCGGTGCTCCAGCGCCGCGGCCAGATAGCGTCGTCCCAAGGCCTTCATGCTGGCAAACACTTGCCCCAGTTCTTCGTTGGTCAGGTTGAAGCTGCTGATGTCGCCGGAGGTCACCGGGGCGAACCCCACTTCGGCAAACCCCAGTTCGTTGAACAGGTGGTCCCAGATGGTTTCGACATCCGTGACGCCAGTGGTCAGCGTGACCCGCGCGCCGACCGGGCGGCTGTTGTAACGTGACAGCAGCATCTCGGCCTTGCGCCGCACCACCTCATAAGTGCCCTGCCCGCCCACGGTGATACGATTGCGGTCGTGCACGGTCTTGGGCCCGTCGATGCTCACCGACAGCCCGAAACGGTGGGCGTTGAGGTAGTCCACCGTTTCCTCGGTGAGCAGCGTGGCATTGGTGGTCATGACGAATTCGACGAACTTGCCCGCCTCGCGAAAGCGTTTCTCACAGTAATCGACCATGTACTCGATCAGCTTGCGATTGCTCAACGGCTCGCCACCGAAGAACACCACGGTGAAGCGCTCTTCGTCGGGGGATTCCTTGAGCAGCATCTCCACCGAGGCGATGGCGGTCTCCACGTCCATCCTCTTGCCGGCGGATGGCTTGTCGAGGTCTTCCTTGTAGCAGTAGGTGCAGCTCAGGTTGCAACCGGTGTTGACGTTGAGCACCACGGTGTTGATGGCGGTGCGCTCGACCCGCTTGGTGGCGATGTCCGGGGTTAGCGGTGAGCCATCACTGACCAGCTCCAGGGCCATCAGCTCGCGCAGGGTCTCGGTGATTTCCTCGCCGTTGAACCGCGTCGCCAGGCGCTGGATCAAATCGTCCGAAGAACAGCCCGGACCGCGCAATGTGTCGATGATCGTGCCCGTCAGTTCGTCGCTGGCGAATAGCGAACTGCTGGGGATGTGAAACAACATGCGGTCGGCATCAACCTGCACTTCGTGCAGATTGCGCTCAACCAGATTCAAGATAGCGCCCATTGCAACCTCCTTTGCAGACCCCGGCTTCGGGGGCCTGCGTTCATTCCGAAAAGTGTCTGGAGCCGTGCCGGATCAGCCTTACGGAATGGGTGGATTGTTCCAGCGTTGCACGGTCACGATCATGTGGGCCTCGCCGGTCAGGGATTTCCCTGCGTCGTCGACGGCGGCAATGACCTTGAGGTTGCCGGCATTGTTGGTGGACATCTTGCGTTGCGGGTTCGGCCCGGCATCGCCTGGTGTGAACACGCCCGTTTCGGCCTCCATGGTGCCGGCGAACTTGACGTCCTCATCTTCCTTGGCACGATCGTCGAAGGCTTCGACCTTCCACTGCGCAGGGAACACACCGATGCGATACGGTTTGCCGTCAGCCCCCTTGCCCCAAGCCTCGGCGTCGAAACGCCCCTGCACCTTGGGCGTCGACCCACCGCCCTCGCCGATCCGCGCCACCGAGAATTCCGGCACCACCTTGACCTCGGCGATCTTGCTGTAGACCGACAGGCTCGGGCCTTTCAGCGTTCCCACCGTGACCGCCCGCAAGCCCGGCTGGGCATTGGCGGCGGCCTTGAGCTTGACCTTGATCTGTTCGGGCGTCTGCGAGACGACCTCGACCACTTCCACGCCCTTGCCGAAATTCGGCTTGCCGGTCAGGCCACTGCCGATCAGGGTCACTTCGGTTTCGCTGCCGGCCTTGAGGTAACCCGGTTGCACCGCCAGCAAGCGGCTGCTGCCCTGCTTGGCGGCGACGAAGTCCAGGCCACGCTCGTCATGCTCGGCCTCGAACATCCGGCCCTGCATCGCGTTGCCCTGGGCGGCGAACACCTGGCGCAGGGTCACGCCGTCGATGCTCACGTTGCCGCGCCATTCGTAGCCGGTGTAGAGGATCGCGCTGCCGTCGCCGTTGAACGGCGTACCGTCGGCGTACTGACCTTTGATGCTGACCTTGAAGGTGTCATCGCCAGCGGCGCTGACGCTCATTATCCCGGCTAACTCGCCCTTGCCTGGCAGGTGGCCGGTGAAACTCCAGTCGCCCGCCAATGCTTCAGCCTTCGGCGCGCTGGCTAGCCATCTTTTCCACGCTGGGTTGTCCAGTGGATAACGCTTGGCCAGCAGCGGCACCATCTCCTTGCGGGCGAGATCGAACCAGTCGCGGTCGCGGGACAACGCCTGGTACTCCAGCGACGGCCACTGGCCGAGGTGGAAGTTCACCAGGCGCTCCCACTCCTGGGCGGGCCGGCGTTGCAGGGCCACCCGCGCACCGGAGTGGCAGCGGCCACACATCTGGCTGGTTTTCTCGTCGAACTGTTCGACCGTGTTAAGCCGGCGCTCCATGGCGTAACGCACGCCGTCGGTTTCGCTCGGCGCCAGGCCCTGGGTGTCGGCCAGGTATTTGACCAGGGTGCGGCGATCGTCATCGCTGATCTGCAAACCGTGCATGGTCTGCATCCGCGCGATGCTCATCAACCAGCCTTCCGGCGTCTTGCGCTGGTGGCTGATGCGGCTCAGGGCGTTATCGGCTTCGGGGGTGTGACAGCCCTGGCAGGTTTCCTTGAGGATGGTCTGGGCGTCACGGGCGGCCAGGCTGGCCGGCGAATGCAGCGCTACACAGGCGGCCACGGCCAATAGACTGACACTCAGGCCTGATCGGAGTCTTCTCTTCATCAACGTCGAACCTCGCACGGTGCTTTCTTATTTTTGTGGCTTATCGTTTTTATGGTTTCTGCCGTTGGCCATGAGCAGCCAACGGAGGCAAGAGAAACGTCTGCGATGAGCAATACACGGAGCGTGCCAGCTTGTGAATTTGTTGACTAATCAATGGTTTGTGTCGAACAGGGTAGGTTTTTCCAGGAACGACAGCGGCGTTGCACGTTTTATTTCGCGACAGCCGTTGCAACCTGAGACAAGCATAGCCCCGCTCTCTTCCCCTGTAGGAGCGAGCTTGCTCGCGATGGACTAAAGAACACCGCTGCGTGTCAGGCAGCAGCGTCATCGTTGACGACCATCGCGACGGTTCGACGCCTCGACAAGCTCGCTCCTACAGAGGGCGGTGTCGTCGTTGTCTCATGTCGTCGCAAATTGCGACGTCTGGCGATGACTTTACGATCGCGCAAACAACGGGAAAACCCGCCCGCTCGGGCTCCCGCCAGCAAAACCCACAACTGGCACACCCATTGCGAAAGACCTCGTCACACGAACAAGACGAGGTTTCAACATGTCGCTTCCCAACCTGCTCCCTGCCACCACGGCTTTCATCCAGAGCGCTCCGCGCATGTTGGTCGGAGGCGACTGGGTCGAGGCCTCCGATGGCCAGACCATGCCGTTGCACAACCCGGCCACCGGCGAGGTGCTCTGCGTGGTGCCTCGGGCGACGCCCGAAGATGTTGATCGCGCGGTGCTCGCCGCCCGCCAGGCGTTCGATGATTCGGCCTGGACCCGCACCCGACCGCGCGAGCGGCAGAACCTGTTGTGGAAACTTGCCGACCTGATGCAGCGCGACGCCGAACTGCTGGCGCAACTCGAATGCTTGAACAACGGCAAGAGCGCGGCCGTGGCCCAAGTGATGGACGTGCAACTGGCCATCGACTTCCTGCGCTACATGGCCGGTTGGGCGACCAAGATCGAAGGCTCGACGGTGGATGTCTCGGCGCCGCTGATGCCCAACGAGCAATTCCACAGTTTTATCCGCCGTGAAGCGGTGGGCGTGGTCGGCGCCATCGTCGCCTGGAACTTCCCCCTCCTGCTGGCCTGCTGGAAACTCGGCCCGGCCCTGGCCACCGGCTGCACCGTGGTGCTCAAACCCGCCGACGAAACCCCACTGACGGCGCTGAAGCTGGCGGAACTGGTACTGGAAGCCGGCTACCCCGAAGGCGTGTTCAACGTGGTGACCGGCACCGGCATCACCGCAGGCTCCGCCCTGACCCACAACCCGCTGGTGGACAAGCTGACGTTCACCGGCTCCACCGCCGTAGGCAAGCAGATCGGCAAGATCGCCATGGATTCGATGACCCGGGTCACCCTGGAACTGGGCGGCAAATCGCCGACCATCGTCATGGCCGACGCCGACCTTTCCAGCGCGGCGGCCGGTGCGGCCAGCGCGATCTTCTTCAATCAGGGCCAGGTCTGTTGCGCAGGCTCGCGCCTGTATGTCCAGCGCAAGCACTTCGACAACGTGGTAGCGGACATCGCCGGGATCGCCAACGCGATGAAACTCGGCAACGGCCTGGACCCAAGCGTCGAGATGGGACCACTGATCTCAGCGCGGCAGCAGGAACGGGTCTACGGCTACATTGAAAAGGGCCGCGAAAGCGGCGCGACCATCGCCTGTGGCGGCGAACAGTTCGGCCCGGGGTATTTCGTCAAGCCGACGGTCATCGTCGACGTCGACCAGAAACACTCGCTGGTACAGGAAGAAATCTTCGGCCCGGTGCTGGTGGCGATTCCGTTCGACGATGAGGCCGAAGCCTTGCGCCTGGCCAACGACAGCCCTTATGGGCTGGGGGCGAGTATATGGTCGAACGACCTGGCGGCGGTGCACCGGATGATCCCGCGAATCAAGTCGGGTTCAGTGTGGGTCAACTGCCACAGCGCGCTGGACCCGGCATTGCCGTTCGGCGGTTACAAAATGTCGGGGGTCGGGCGGGAGATGGGGTATGCGGCGATTGAACATTACACGGAGTTGAAGTCGGTGTTGATCAAGTTGTAATTGCGGCGCCCTGCCAACACAAGGCTCAGGGCTTATACCCCTGAGCCAACAACCACCCCCTGACCACTTGCCCCTGCTCCACCGACAACCCCGCCAACACCTGCCCAACCGGCTCCACCCACAACCGCCGCAGCAACGGCGCCAGCTCTATCCCCTGCAGATGCCAGATCCCCAGCGGTTGATCCGCCGTGACCACGACCTCGGCCTCATCGACAAACCCATCTCGCAACACCGGCGCCTGCTCGATGCGCAGTGACGCAAAATCCGCCTGGGCATGCACCACCTCGGCGTCCGGCCATTGCCGCCGGGCCAGCCAGAACGGCTGATCCGCCCAGCGCTGCTCATCGGCATAAAAGTCCCGGCCGATGCGCGCAAAGCGCAGGAACAGCTGCTCCACCCGCTGCTGGTGAAATCGCTGGGCCAGGGCCGCCCGTTCCGGTTTTCGCAGCAGCGTGTTGATCACCACCGGCGCCTGCAACGCCGAGGACAACGACTGGAAAATCCCGTTGCCCGACAGCGGGTCCACCGCCATCGCCGCGTCGCCGACACGAATCCATTGATCACCACACACCTGCGGGCTCAAGATCGCCGTGCTGCTGCGTGCATGCAATTGCGCTTCGGCCTTGGCCTCGGCATCGGCGCCGAAAAACGCCCGCCCCAACGCCGAGCCCTGACGCCGCTGTCGGCAATATTCGAGCAACTGCGCCTTTCCCGGCAGTTGCGCGCTGGCCACGTCCACCGTCCATTGCCAGTAGCATTGGCCGTCCGCCCGCCGCGCCATCCACGCCCAGCCGTCCTCAAGGCTCTCCACGGCGCTGGCGGTCTCGCCCGGCGGGCCTTGCCAGCGGTTGAGCAGGCTGACCGTCTCCGGCCCGCGCAGCCCCTTGCCCAGTGCTTTGTGCGAGGCCGGCGCCTGACGACCGCGAGCTTCCACCAGGAAGTCACAGGCGAGTACGCCATGCCCTTCGATCTCGATCCGCGCCCCCGTGGCCAATGACTGCACCCCCAGCACGCGGCCCTCGATCAGTTCAACTCCAGCCAGGCGCAGGTCTTCGCGCAGGCCACGGTCGAACGCCGGGCGATCCAATAGATACTCGATATTTTGTGCATGCTGCTGGCCATTCCACGACACCTGACGCTGGGACGGCAACGTCGCCTCAGCCACGGCATGCTGCAGGCCGGCGCCGCGCAAGGCTTCCAACACCCGCACGGACACACCTTCCAGCGCCGCGAACCGGCGCCACTCGGATACCAGCGTCACCTCAAAGCCCAATCGGCGCAGACCCAGGGCCACGGCCGCCCCGGCAGGGCCTGCGCCAAGAATCGCGATCATGGCCCACTACGCCGTTCAGGACCGCGATAACGGGCGTTGTCTCGCAGCCGATCGATGATCTGCTGATTGCTCGCCTCGGGGTGCTCCAACAGAAAAGCGGCGATGTGCCCGCTTAGCGCCGCACACCCCAGGCTCGCCCCCGATTGCCCAGGATAAGTGCCATGCACGCACGCGGCGAAATCCGCCTGGGCGCTGTCCAGCCAGGACCACTCCTGCTCCGCGCAACGCGCATCGCCGGTGATCCGCAGCACTTGTGGATAACGGGCCGGGTAAACACCCTCACCCTGGGCCGGGCTGGAGGCGCACAGCAAAACGCCCCGCTCGACCGCCATTGCACAGGCCTCACGCAGCAGGTTGCGGTCCTGGCGCAAGCCGAGGCTGAGATTGATCAGCCGCACATCCTGCGCCACCAGCCAGTCGATGGCCGTGGCGATCTGCAAGGCGCTGGTGACACCGCGTTGATCGAACACCTGGGCCACGCAGAACAGCGCCGCGGGGGCCCGTCGGCTAATCGCCTCGATCACCGCACTGCCGTGGCCAAGGACGTCGTCGTGCAAGGCATCCTCAAGCAAGGCGTCTTCGAGCAATGAGAACCGCCGACCGGCAACCACCTGCACCCGCTGCGCCGCCGAATGCCCGCTGTCGACCACGCCGATTCGCAGATCACGCTTCATGGGCCACCGTTTTCGACGTCAGCACACCATCGATCAGTTCGAAGCGCAGGTCGGCGTCAGCCAGGGTGGAAGGCCGATGGCTGATGAGGATGCGCGTACGCCCGGCAAACAATCGGTCGATGGCCTCGATCACTTCGCGCTCGGTGGCTTCGTCCACCGCCGAGGTCGCTTCGTCCAACACCAGGATCATCGGATCCTGCAACAGCGCCCGGGCAATCGCGATGCGCTGTTTCTGCCCGCCGGACAACTGCTGGCCACGTTCGCCCAACGGGCTGTCGAGGCCTTCGGGCAGGGAGGCGATCAGGCTGTCGAGTTGCGCCAGGTGTGCCACTTTGGCAATGGCTTCGCGGTTTGCATCCGGCACCGCGTAGGCGAGGTTGTCGGCAAGGCTGCCGCGAAACAGCACGATGTCCTGGCTGACAACGGCGATCTGCCTGCGCAATTGCATCAGGTCCAGTTCGCGTACATCGGTCTCGCCCAGCAGTACCCGACCGGACTGCGGATCGTGATGGCGTTGCAACAGGTCGATCAACGTCGACTTGCCCACCCCGGAGCCACCGCTGAGGGCCACTTTCACACCGTAAGGTATCTGTGCCTGGATCCCGCTCAGGGTCGCCGGCCGACCCGGATGGCTGAAGTGCACGTCGTCAAAACGCAAGTCGCCGCACGCCGGCATTGGCTGGGGTTCGGCCGGGGTCAGCACGGTTGGCTCTTCGCCGCGCAACTCCATCACACGGCCGAGGCTGACGGTCATGCGCTGTATGGCCACATACAGTCCCAGCAAGCTCTGCACCGGCCCGACGGCCATGCCCAGGTACGTTGAAAACGCGATCAGCGCACCCAATTGCCAGGTGCCCTGCACCACCCAGTAACCGCCGATCAGGAATGCACAGGCGCGGGACAATGAGGTCAATGTGCCCGGCACGGCCTGGGTGAAAAACTCGGTGACCTGCAGGCGCAACAACTGACTCATGTAGCCCTGCCCCAGAGACTCCAGCCGCCGAGATTCGCGCTGTTGCTGCCCGGCCGACTGGATGAACTTCATCACCGGCAGTGTCTCGACCATGAACGAGGACATGTCTGCCGATCGCTCACGCAACTGCCGCACGTCACGTTCGACCTTGCGCCTCATCCAACGCAGCCACAACACGTCGAGGGGAATCAGCACCAACGCCAGCAGGGAAAGTTGCCACGACAGGGTCACCAGCATCGCCACGGCGACCACCAGGCCGATCACGCTGGACACGGCGGAAAACAACGAATCCACGGCAAAGCGCTGGATCTCCGCGACATCACCATCCAGGCGCGACATCAGGTCGCCAATGCGCCGTTGCCCGTAGAAACCGGGCGAAAGGGTCTGCAGGTGGCGATAGAGGTCGTCGCGCAGCGCGAACAGAATCCGCCCGGACAGCCGCGTGTGCAGGTAACGATTGATTCCCGAGAGTGCCGTGCCGAGCAGCCCGGCGACGATCATCAACACGGCAATCAGCACCAGCATCGGGAAGTTACGGGCCAGCAGGCCATCGTCGATCAACAGCTTGGTCAGCCAGGGTTGCACCAACACCAGCGCCGATGCGCAGACCGACAGCCCAAGCAACCCGACGATGGCCAGGCGCTGCGGCCTGACGAAACCGTACAGCCAGTGCAGCGCCGCTTGGAGGGCTTCGGGGTTGTGGCTGTCGACCAGCCGAACAATCCACATCAGGAACGCAACTGTTTGAGTTTGCGGTAAAGGGTCGCACGGCTGATGCCCAGGGCGTCGGCGGCTGCCGAGACTTTGCCCTGATGGCTGTCCAGGGACTGGCGAATCATCTCCAGTTCATTCTCGCGGATACTACCTGCCTGCGGACGTTCGTTGGCGGTCAATTCGTCGAGCATGCTGTCGGGCAGGTGATCGAGGGTGAGCACACTCTCGCCCGGCTCACGCATGGCCAGTGCGGTGCGCAGGACCATTTCCAGTTGGCGAATGTTGCCCGGCCAGTGGTAACCGGCGAGCAGCCGCCCGAGATCGTCGTGCAGGACTACGCTCGGCGCGTCGAGCCGTGCCAGCAGCCGACTCACCAGCGCACTGAAATCGTCGCGCTCGCGCAACGCCGGGAGCATCACGCTGATGCCGTTGACGCGATAGAACAGGTCTTCGCGAAAATGCTTGTCTTCGACCAGGCGCTTGAGGTCACGGTGGGTCGCGCAGATCAGGGCGACGTCGATGTCCTGCTCTTCGCCCGCCCCCAATGGTGCCACCTTGCGGTCCTGCAACACCCGCAGCAGACGTGCCTGTAACGCGAAGGGCATGTCGCCGATTTCATCGAGGAACAAGGTGCCGCCATGGGCCTGCTGCAAACGGCCGATCATGCCGCCCCGTCGCGAACCGGTGAAGGCGCCTTCGCGATAGCCGAACAATTCAGACTCGATCAGGCCTTCAGGGATCGCCGCGCAATTCACCGCGACGAAGGGTTTGTCTGCGCGGCTACCGGCCATGTGCAGGGCGCGGGCAATGACTTCCTTGCCGGTGCCGGTTTCACCGAGCAGCAACACCGGCAACTCGTTGGCCAGGCCCTGGCGCGCCATACGCAGTGCGCGGGCGTAACGGCTGTTGCTGCCGGCCAGGGATTCCAGGTCCGGGGCTGTCTTCGCGGTTTTCGTGGTGCTGCGCGGCGCGGGTGCGCTGACATTGAGTGAGCGCAGGGGAGCGCGCAGGGTTTTGTAGAAGAACTCGCCCTTGGCGGTCTGCAGGCTGCCGGCGCCACCCTGATGCAGGCGTGAAAGCAATTGCAGGCCATCCACGCCGAGAAACTCTTCGCAACGCCTCCCTACCAGCGCCGAGCGCTCGGCCCCCAACAACTGGCAGGCCTGGGCGCTGACCGCGAGGATCTGTCCTCCGAGGCTCACAGCCAGCAGCCCTTGCCAGGGCGACTCGAGGTATTGCCGACGGCTATGGAAGGCCAACACAATCTGGTCGGGAAAACTGGCGTTGAACACCCGGCTCTCGATTTGGCTGACGGCCAGGGCCAGCAGCGCGGTGCTGTCGTGAACGCGGCCGAGCGGGCCTTCGCGGGTCAAGTCGAGGACGCCGAGGATGTCTCCTTGCGGGCAGTAGATCGGCACGGAAGTGCAGGAAAAATCAGTCAGGCGATCCAGGTAGTGTTCGCCGCAATCAATCATCGTTGGCCGGGCTTCCACCAGGGCAGTGCCCAGTGCGTTGGTGCCACGAGCGGCTTCGCTCCAGCAGGCCCCCAGGGCGATGTCTTGCAGGCCACTGCCCTTGAGTCGATCGGCACGGCCCTCGACGGCCAGGATGGTCGCATCGGAGTTTGCGAGGATGATCAACCCTTCCTTGCCCTGACGCTCGGCCAGGTAATCGATGGCGGGCAATGCGGCGTCGATCAACAAGCGATTATTGCTCAATAGCACGTCAAGGCTCGCGCTCGATTCCAGCGCCAATTCATGCTTGCTGTTGAAATGCACACCATGACTCAAGCTGCGTCGCCACGAAGCATCGATCTCGGCCCGCAGCACACCGTCAGGCACTTCGCCTTCCAGGTGGAGTTTTTCCCGAGCCAGCCGGGCTTCACGGTGAAGTTTGGGGGAGTTTGTTTTTATCAGCGTCATCAAGCGCTCCGGGTCGTCCGCCCTGCGCCTTCGAACATCGGCGCCCTGAAGCATCTTTACGTTAACGTCAGGGCGATGGCAAGTGCCTTACGGCGCTTGTGGTTTCATGGGGGGACCGCGTTATCGTTCTTCGCGGGCAAGCCCGCTCCCACAGGGTTACGTGTTGTACACAGGATATGTGAACGACACCGGCCACTGTGGGAGCGGGCTTGCCCGCGAAGACGGCCTATCAGGCGCTAAAGAACCCCAGATCAAACATGCGGATCCCCAGGCACCTTGCTAGGCGTCGCATACTGGGGCTTGAGGTGCCCATCCTGATCCAGCAACCAGGCATCCATGATCTGCCGCACCACAGGCCCCGCGACACGGCCACCGGCCTCGCCGTTTTCGATCATCACCGATATCACGATCTTCGGGTGCTCGGCCGGGGCGAAACCGACGAACAAGGCGTTGTCGCGGTGACGCTCGAGGGTTTTCTCACGGTTGTAACGTTCGCCCTGCTTGATCGCGACCACTTGCGCGGTGCCGCTCTTGCCGGCGATGCGGTACTGAGCGCCTTGCGCGGCTGCACGTGCAATGCCGCGTGCATCGTGCATGACCATCTGCATGCCGTGGTTGACCTGCTCCCAGTCACGCGGGTCCTTGAGCAGGATGTTGGGCATGGGGTGTTCATCAACCGGAGCGACACCGTCCACGGTCTTGGCCAGGTGCGGGCGGTTCCAGACACCCTTATTGGCGATCAGCGCGGTGGCCTGGGCGAGTTGCAGCGGGGTGACCTGCATGTACCCCTGACCGATGCCAAGGATCACGGTTTCGCCTGGGAACCACGCCTGACGGCGCGTCGCACGCTTCCAGGCCTGGGACGGCATCAGGCCAGCAGACTCTTCGTTCATGTCCAGCGACACTTTCTCACCGAGACCAAACATCGCCATGTAGTCATGCAGGCGGTCGATGCCCAGCTTGTGGGCCAGATCGTAAAAGTAAGTATCGTTGGAACGCATGATCGCCGCGTCCATGTCCACCCAGCCGTCACCGCTGTGGTTCCAGTTGCGGTATTTGTGATCGTAGTCCGGCAACTGGTAGTAACCGGGATCGAAGACGCGAGTCTGGGGTGTAACTACACCGGCATCCAGACCGGCGATTGCCACTTCAGGCTTGATTGTCGAACCGGGCGCATAGAGGCCCCTGAGGACACGGTTGAACAATGGGCGGTCGATGGAATCATGCAACGCCGCGTATTCCTTGAAGCTGATACCCGTGACGAACAGATTGGGGTCAAAACTGGGTTTGCTGACCATGGCCAGCACTTCACCGGTGGACGGATCGAGAGCAACCACCGAGCCGCGACGGTCCCCGAGTGCATCCTCAGCGGCTTGCTGAAGCTTGGCGTCCAGGCTCAGGACGATGTTTTTGCCGGGTATGGGATCGGTATGTTTGAGCACGCGCAGGACTCGGCCCTGGGCATTGGTTTCAACCTCTTCATAGCCCACATGGCCATGCAGTTCTGACTCGTAGAATTTCTCGATGCCAGTCTTGCCGATGGATTGGGTGCCACGGTATTCAACCGTGTCCAACGCCTTGGCTTCCTTTTCGTTGATACGACCGACGTAGCCGATCGAATGCGCGAAATGCTCGGCCATGGGGTAGTGACGAACGAACTGCGGTTCGACATCGATTCCGGGCAGGCGAAATTCATTGACGGCAAGCACAGCGATCTGTTCTTCACTCAGCTCGTAAAACAGGGTGACGGGCACGAAGGGATGACGCCCCTGCTTCATCGCCTTGTCGAACAACGCGCGATCTTCGGCGGACAAATGCAGGAGGTTGACGACCTCGTCCAGCTCTTGCTTGACGTCGGTGGCGCGTTCGCGGGTGATAGTCAGGTTGAAGCTGGGACGGTTGTCGGCCAGGATCACACCGTTGCGGTCGTAGATCAGCCCTCTGGTCGGGGTGATCGGCAAGACATGGACACGATTGTTCTCGGAGATCGTCGAGTGATAATCGAACTCCATCACTTGCAGCACGTACATACGCGCAACCAGCGTACACATTATGGCGACGACGAACAGCGCGCACGCCATCAGCCTTTTGTTGACCAGGCGCGTCTCTTTCTCGTGATCCTTGATCGGAATCGGTTCGGGCATTTCTACAGCTGCTCTTTGACTGGCAATGAAGCGCCGTTCCTAGGCTAGAAATCAGTCCGTGAAAAAATGGACGAGCACCATATCAAAAACGAAGGGCATGCTTGATGACGATTCCGTCAGCCAGACTTTTCCCGGGACAAAAACAAAACCCCAACTGCTTTCGCAATTGGGGTTTCGGAATTTAATCTTGACGATGACCTACTCTCACATGGGGAAACCCCACACTACCATCGGCGATGCATCGTTTCACTGCTGAGTTCGGGATGGGATCAGGTGGTTCCAATGCTCTATGGTCGTCAAGAAATTCTTGAGCTGACGTGTCTTTCGACATTCCAGCGAATCGGGTATGTGATGGCTTTCGGCTTTGTGAGTCGCAAACTTTCGGTTCGTTTCGTCTTCACAACACCGCAATCTGGCCTTTCGACTCAAATTGCTTGGGTGTTATATGGTCAAGCCTCACGGGCAATTAGTATTGGTTAGCTCAACGCCTCACAGCGCTTACACACCCAACCTATCAACGTCGTAGTCTTCGACGGCCCTTCAGGGAACTCAAGGTTCCAGTGAGATCTCATCTTGAGGCAAGTTTCCCGCTTAGATGCTTTCAGCGGTTATCTTTCCCGAACATAGCTACCCGGCAATGCCACTGGCGTGACAACCGGAACACCAGAGGTTCGTCCACTCCGGTCCTCTCGTACTAGGAGCAGCCCCTCTCAAATCTCAAACGTCCACGGCAGATAGGGACCGAACTGTCTCACGACGTTCTAAACCCAGCTCGCGTACCACTTTAAATGGCGAACAGCCATACCCTTGGGACCGGCTTCAGCCCCAGGATGTGATGAGCCGACATCGAGGTGCCAAACACCGCCGTCGATATGAACTCTTGGGCGGTATCAGCCTGTTATCCCCGGAGTACCTTTTATCCGTTGAGCGATGGCCCTTCCATACAGAACCACCGGATCACTAAGACCTACTTTCGTACCTGCTCGACGTGTCTGTCTCGCAGTCAAGCGCGCTTTTGCCTTTATACTCTACGACCGATTTCCGACCGGTCTGAGCGCACCTTCGTACTCCTCCGTTACTCTTTAGGAGGAGACCGCCCCAGTCAAACTACCCACCATACACTGTCCTCGATCCGGATAACGGACCTGAGTTAGAACCTCAAAGTTGCCAGGGTGGTATTTCAAGGATGGCTCCACGCGAACTGGCGTCCACGCTTCAAAGCCTCCCACCTATCCTACACAAGCAAATTCAAAGTCCAGTGCAAAGCTATAGTAAAGGTTCACGGGGTCTTTCCGTCTAGCCGCGGATACACTGCATCTTCACAGCGATTTCAATTTCACTGAGTCTCGGGTGGAGACAGCGCCGCCATCGTTACGCCATTCGTGCAGGTCGGAACTTACCCGACAAGGAATTTCGCTACCTTAGGACCGTTATAGTTACGGCCGCCGTTTACCGGGGCTTCGATCAAGAGCTTCGCGTTAGCTAACCCCATCAATTAACCTTCCGGCACCGGGCAGGCGTCACACCCTATACGTCCACTTTCGTGTTTGCAGAGTGCTGTGTTTTTAATAAACAGTCGCAGCGGCCTGGTATCTTCGACCGGCATGGGCTTACGGAGCAAGTCCTTCACCCTCACCGGCGCACCTTCTCCCGAAGTTACGGTGCCATTTTGCCTAGTTCCTTCACCCGAGTTCTCTCAAGCGCCTTGGTATTCTCTACCCAACCACCTGTGTCGGTTTGGGGTACGGTTCCTGGTTACCTGAAGCTTAGAAGCTTTTCTTGGAAGCATGGCATCAACCACTTCGTGTTCTAAAAGAACACTCGTCATCAGCTCTCGGCCTTAGAATCCCGGATTTACCTAAGATTCCAGCCTACCACCTTAAACTTGGACAACCAACGCCAAGCTGGCCTAGCCTTCTCCGTCCCTCCATCGCAATAACCAGAAGTACAGGAATATTAACCTGTTTTCCATCGACTACGCTTTTCAGCCTCGCCTTAGGGACCGACTAACCCTGCGTCGATTAACGTTGCGCAGGAAACCTTGGTCTTTCGGCGTGGGTGTTTTTCACACCCATTGTCGTTACTCATGTCAGCATTCGCACTTCTGATACCTCCAGCAAGCTTCTCAACTCACCTTCACAGGCTTACAGAACGCTCCTCTACCGCATCATCCGAAGATGATACCCGTAGCTTCGGTGTATGGTTTGAGCCCCGTTACATCTTCCGCGCAGGCCGACTCGACTAGTGAGCTATTACGCTTTCTTTAAAGGGTGGCTGCTTCTAAGCCAACCTCCTAGCTGTCTAAGCCTTCCCACATCGTTTCCCACTTAACCATAACTTTGGGACCTTAGCTGACGGTCTGGGTTGTTTCCCTTTTCACGACGGACGTTAGCACCCGCCGTGTGTCTCCCATGCTCGGCACTTGTAGGTATTCGGAGTTTGCATCGGTTTGGTAAGTCGGGATGACCCCCTAGCCGAAACAGTGCTCTACCCCCTACAGTGATACATGAGGCGCTACCTAAATAGCTTTCGAGGAGAACCAGCTATCTCCGAGCTTGATTAGCCTTTCACTCCGATCCACAGGTCATCCGCTAACTTTTCAACGGTAGTCGGTTCGGTCCTCCAGTCAGTGTTACCTAACCTTCAACCTGCCCATGGATAGATCGCCCGGTTTCGGGTCTATACCCAGCGACTAAACGCCCTATTAAGACTCGCTTTCGCTACGCCTCCCCTATTCGGTTAAGCTCGCCACTGAATATAAGTCGCTGACCCATTATACAAAAGGTACGCAGTCACAGAACAAAGTCTGCTCCCACTGCTTGTACGCATACGGTTTCAGGATCTATTTCACTCCCCTCTCCGGGGTTCTTTTCGCCTTTCCCTCACGGTACTAGTTCACTATCGGTCAGTCAGTAGTATTTAGCCTTGGAGGATGGTCCCCCCATATTCAGACAAAGTTTCTCGTGCTCCGTCCTACTCGATTTCATGACTAAGAGACTTTCGCGTACAGGGCTATCACCCACTATGGCCGCACTTTCCAGAGCGTTCCGCTAATCTCAAAGCCACTTAAGGGCTAGTCCCCGTTCGCTCGCCACTACTAAGGGAATCTCGGTTGATTTCTTTTCCTCAGGGTACTTAGATGTTTCAGTTCCCCTGGTTCGCCTCTTAAGCCTATGTATTCAGCTTAAGATAACCATCTTATGATGGCTGGGTTCCCCCATTCAGACATCTCCGGATCAAAGTCTGTTTGCCGACTCCCCGAAGCTTTTCGCAGGCTACCACGTCTTTCATCGCCTCTGACTGCCAAGGCATCCACCGTATGCGCTTCTTCACTTGACCATATAACCCCAAGCAATCTGGTTATACTGTGAAGACGACATTCGCCGAAAATTCGCAAAACTCTTAAGAGTCACTCACAAATTTTACCTTAGCCTGATCCGTTACCAGTGAAAGTAACGTCCAGTCTATCTTTCTATCACATACCCAAATTTTTAAAGAACGAACTAGTCAAAGACTAGAAATCAACATTCATCATCAGTTCGATGGAATGCTCATTTCTAAGCTTTTACAAACAGAAGCAGTAGTGGTGGAGCCAAACGGGATCGAACCGTTGACCTCCTGCGTGCAAGGCAGGCGCTCTCCCAGCTGAGCTATGGCCCCGTATTTCTACAGGCGTTTCCCACACAAAATTGGTGGGTCTGGGCAGATTCGAACTGCCGACCTCACCCTTATCAGGGGTGCGCTCTAACCAACTGAGCTACAGACCCAATTTCGGGCTGCTTCTTTCGTCTTCTTCAATGAATCAAGCAATTCGTGTGGGAGCTCATGGAGCAGCTGAGTCGTCGATTAAGGAGGTGATCCAGCCGCAGGTTCCCCTACGGCTACCTTGTTACGACTTCACCCCAGTCATGAATCACACCGTGGTAACCGTCCTCCCGAAGGTTAGACTAGCTACTTCTGGTGCAACCCACTCCCATGGTGTGACGGGCGGTGTGTACAAGGCCCGGGAACGTATTCACCGCGACATTCTGATTCGCGATTACTAGCGATTCCGACTTCACGCAGTCGAGTTGCAGACTGCGATCCGGACTACGATCGGTTTTGTGGGATTAGCTCCACCTCGCGGCTTGGCAACCCTCTGTACCGACCATTGTAGCACGTGTGTAGCCCAGGCCGTAAGGGCCATGATGACTTGACGTCATCCCCACCTTCCTCCGGTTTGTCACCGGCAGTCTCCTTAGAGTGCCCACCATAACGTGCTGGTAACTAAGGACAAGGGTTGCGCTCGTTACGGGACTTAACCCAACATCTCACGACACGAGCTGACGACAGCCATGCAGCACCTGTCTCAATGTTCCCGAAGGCACCAATCCATCTCTGGAAAGTTCATTGGATGTCAAGGCCTGGTAAGGTTCTTCGCGTTGCTTCGAATTAAACCACATGCTCCACCGCTTGTGCGGGCCCCCGTCAATTCATTTGAGTTTTAACCTTGCGGCCGTACTCCCCAGGCGGTCAACTTAATGCGTTAGCTGCGCCACTAAAGACTCAAGGTCCCCAACGGCTAGTTGACATCGTTTACGGCGTGGACTACCAGGGTATCTAATCCTGTTTGCTCCCCACGCTTTCGCACCTCAGTGTCAGTATCAGTCCAGGTGGTCGCCTTCGCCACTGGTGTTCCTTCCTATATCTACGCATTTCACCGCTACACAGGAAATTCCACCACCCTCTACCATACTCTAGCTTGTCAGTTTTGAATGCAGTTCCCAGGTTGAGCCCGGGGCTTTCACATCCAACTTAACAAACCACCTACGCGCGCTTTACGCCCAGTAATTCCGATTAACGCTTGCACCCTCTGTATTACCGCGGCTGCTGGCACAGAGTTAGCCGGTGCTTATTCTGTCGGTAACGTCAAAATTGCAGAGTATTAATCTACAACCCTTCCTCCCAACTTAAAGTGCTTTACAATCCGAAGACCTTCTTCACACACGCGGCATGGCTGGATCAGGCTTTCGCCCATTGTCCAATATTCCCCACTGCTGCCTCCCGTAGGAGTCTGGACCGTGTCTCAGTTCCAGTGTGACTGATCATCCTCTCAGACCAGTTACGGATCGTCGCCTTGGTGAGCCATTACCTCACCAACTAGCTAATCCGACCTAGGCTCATCTGATAGCGCAAGGCCCGAAGGTCCCCTGCTTTCTCCCGTAGGACGTATGCGGTATTAGCGTCCGTTTCCGGACGTTATCCCCCACTACCAGGCAGATTCCTAGGCATTACTCACCCGTCCGCCGCTCTCAAGAGAAGCAAGCTTCTCTCTACCGCTCGACTTGCATGTGTTAGGCCTGCCGCCAGCGTTCAATCTGAGCCATGATCAAACTCTTCAGTTCAAACATCTTTGGGTTTTGAGAAAACCCTAAACTTGGCTCAGCAATCGTTGGTTACATCTTTGATTTCTCGCGGAGTAACTCGTGATGCTGATAATCTGTTGACTAGCAGTCTGACTCCACAAGCACCCACACGAATTGCTTGATTCAGTTGTTAAAGAGCGGTTGGTTAAGAGCTTTCGTCTCAACCGAGGCGCGCATTTTACAGCGCCTGGCGTATCTGTCAAGCGGTTATTTTAAGAAGTTTTCAAAGTTTCCTCTGCAACTTCAACCACTTGCGCTTCCGATCCCTCGTCAGCGGGAGGCGAATTCTACAGCGTTACACGCTGCTGTCAACACCTCTTTTTCACCGCTTTCGACCGAGAAGATCGAACCGTCCATCAAGCGACAACTTGCTGCTTGACCGACTCCTTCCAGGCTTCGATGACCTGAAGCTGAACACCGTCGAAAACCGCGTAACTCGTTGTTTACCAAGGAGTTTTCCGTTTCGACTGCGCCGGAAGTGGGGCGAATTATAGACTTCTGAAATCTGCCGTCAACATCTAATTTAGCTTTTCTATCAAAAAACCTGAAATCCCTCTATATATAGATGCGCGCCTGGAGAGTGCGCAGTATATTGCTCAATCGACAATCAGCTTTTTGATTTCTGCCCTGGACGATTTCTCATAATGAATGAACAACCCCGAAGCCTTGCTTCGACCTTATTCCCGGTCGGCCTGCTGTTGATAGCCATGGCGTCGATCCAATCCGGCGCCTCCCTGGCCAAAAGCATGTTTCCCATAGCCGGCGCCCAAGGCACCACCACGTTGCGACTGATCTTCGCCAGTTTGATCATGATCGCGCTGCTGCGCCCCTGGCGTGCAAAACTCACCGCGAAATCCATGCGCACCGTCATCGTCTACGGAATAGCGTTGGGCGGCATGAACCTCCTCTTCTATATGTCTCTGCGCACAGTGCCACTGGGTATTGCCGTCGCGCTGGAGTTCACAGGCCCGTTGGCAGTCGCCATCTATGCTTCGCGCCGCGCAATCGATTTTTTGTGGGTCGCTCTCGCAGCGATCGGGTTGATGCTGCTCATACCGACAGGTGCAACGACCTCAAGTATCGACCCGCTCGGCGCAGGCTACGCACTGGCGGCGGGAGTCTGCTGGGCCTTGTACATTCTTTTCGGGCAGAAGGCCGGCAATGACAACGGCGTACAGACTGCCGCGCTGGGGGTGATGATCGCCGCACTGGTTGTCACACCTTTTGGCATCGCCCATGCTGGCAGTGCCCTGCTGACGCCTTCATTGATTCCCGTGGCCATCGGTGTCGCCCTCCTCTCCACGGCCCTGCCCTACACCCTGGAAATGATTGCCCTTACCCGGTTGCCAACCCGCACGTTTGGCACGCTGATGAGTATCGAACCGGCGTTCGGCGCACTGTCCGGCCTCCTGTTCCTTCAGGAGTACCTCACCCTGTCACAATGGATGGCGATCATGTGCATCATTTCAGCTTCGGTTGGCGCGACCCTGACCATGGGCAGCAGTGCCAAGCCCGCAATCGCGGCAGACTGACACGCAAATGATGAAACTCTGGTATTTGCCGCTCATTTAGGCCATGTTTAGCCCGCACTTAATCTCAAACATGGACTTTTCAGGATAGGGACATCAGCGACGCTTCAGCGAAAGCGATTACTGCCAGACCCGGGCACGAAGATCCGGGACGCTTTAAGGACAGCAATGAAACGTATTTTGATACTGATCGCCGTGCTTGCAATTGCAGGCTGCGCGGCGACGGCGGAAACCCACACCAAACGTGGCAAGAAAGGTTTGCATATCAACTGCTCCGGGTTGTCGTCGTCGTGGGACAAGTGCTACGCCAGTGCCGCCAACTCATGCGCGCCGAAGAGCTACAAGGTCATCGCCAAGTCAGGGGATGGCGTGGAGGAGCCCGGCGACTATCCGTTCGGTCTCAACCCTGCCGGCTACACCAGCCGCAGCATGATTGTCATCTGCAAATAAAGGCCGGTCGTCTGTCCGTTTCACCGTCTTGACGCCCGTCCGATCCCCGGCATAACGTCCGTTGCATCAACGATCGTTCAGCGATGGGGTCGAGCATGGATAACAGCAAAGTCGTTCTGGTAGTGGGGGCGGGGGATGCCACGGGCGGCGCAATCGCCCGGCGATTCGCGCGGGAAGGCTTCATCGCCTGCGTGACCCGGCGCAGCGCCGACAAGCTCCAACCCTTGGTAGATGCCATCAACCTTGCCGGTGGGCAAGCCCACGGTTTTGCCTGCGATGCGCGCAAGGAAGAGGATGTGGTGGCGCTGATCGAGCAGATCGAAAGCCAGCTCGGCCCCATCGAAGCGTTCGTGTTCAATATCGGCGCCAATGTGCCATGCAGCATCCTCGAAGAGACCGCACGCAAGTACTTCAAGATCTGGGAAATGGCCTGCTTCTCCGGCTTCCTCAATGCCCGTGAAGTCGCCTTGCGCATGGTCAAGCGCCAACGGGGCACGATCCTGTTTACCGGTGCGACCGCTGGTTTACGCGGAGCCGCCGGTTTCGCAGCCTTCGCCGGTGCCAAGCATGGCATCCGCGCACTGGCCCAGAGCATGGCGCGCGAGCTGGGCCCGATGAACATCCATGTGGCCCATGTGGTCGTCGATGGTGCCATCGACACCGATTTCATTCGCGACAATTTCCCCGAAAAGTACGCCACCAAGGATCAGGACGGCGTCCTCGACCCCGAGCACATCGCCGACAACTATTGGTTCCTGCACAGCCAACCTCGCGACGCCTGGACTTTCGAGCTGGACCTGCGTCCCTGGAACGAACGCTGGTAAGCCTCCCCCAAACAATAACAAGGAGCGCACCGATCATGAGCAAAACCGTGGAGTTCTACTTCGACCTCGGCAGCCCTGCCACCTACCTCGCCTACACCCAGCTTCCGAAAATCTGCGCGCAGACCGACAGCCATTTGCTCTACATTCCGATGCTGCTCGGCGGTGTATTCAAGGCCACGGGCAATGCATCCCCGGCAACCATTCCGGCCAAGGGTCGCTACATGTTCCAGGACCTGGACCGTTATGCCCAACGATATGGCGTACCCCTGAGATACAACCCGAACTTCCCCATCAATACCCTGATGCTGATGCGCGCCGTCACGGGCATGCAACTGCGCCATCCGCAACGTTTTCAGGCGTTCATCGAGTGCCTGTTCCACGCACTCTGGGTCGAAGCGCGTAGCCTTGACGATCCGGCGACGGTCGCCGCCGTGCTGACGCAGAACGGCTTCGACCCCACTGAAGTGCTGGCCTTGACTGCCGATGAAGAGGTGAAGACGGCGCTGAAGGCCAATACCGAGCAGGCCGTGGCTCGTGGCGTGTTCGGTGCACCAAGCATGTTCGTCGATAACCAGTTGTACTTCGGCCAGGATCGCCTGGACTTCGTCATCGAAGCCTTGCGTTAGACCTCGATGACCAACCGCCCCTCGGCTGCTCCCGACTTCAGCAGCTCATGGGCGGATTCGGCATTCTCCAGCGTGAAGGTGCGCGGATCCATCAATGGCTTGAGCTCGCCCGCCTCGATCAACTGCGCCGCCTGGCGAAGAATCTGCCCGTGCTGCTCGCGCCCTACGCCAGTGAGCAGCGGCAGCAAGGTAAACACCCCGGAATACGTTGCCCCGCGAAACGACAGCGGAGCCAGACTGTGTTGCCCCCATCCGAGGCAACTGACCACATGACCGTGATAAACCCTGGCCGCCTTGAATGATGCGTCCAGAACTTCACCGCCCACCGTGTCGTAGACGATATCGAAGCCCTCCCCGGCAGTGTGTTGTGCCACATATGCCTCGATCGGGATATGCCGATCTATGAACGTCGCGCCCAGGTCTTCGATAATTGCCTGATGCCGCGCAGACCCCGTGGCGAAGACTTCAGCACCAAACGCTCGGGCAATCTGTATCGCAACGTGCCCCACACCGCCGGCACCGCCGTGAATCAACACTTTGTGACCTGCGCGCACCCTTGCCCGATCCACCAGCCCTTCCCAGGCTGTAATCAATACCAGCGGCAATCCCGCTGCTTCACGCATGTTCAAATTGCCTGGCTTGGCAGCCAGCAATCGCGCGTCGACGGCAGCGTATTCGGCTAACGACCCTTGTGCGCCGCCAATCCCCGTAGCCATTGCATAAACTTCATCGCCCGGTTGCCATGCGCTGACGCTCTCACCCACAGCCTCAACAACGCCTGCCAGATCCATGCCCACAATCGCTGGTAACGGCTGGCGGGCGTGGGCTGCCTGGCCGGCACGGATTTTTCCGTCCAGAGGATTGACCCCGCTGGCCTTGATCCGCACCAGTACCTGGCCCGCTTGCAGGCTCGGCCGGGGCACGGACACCAAGCGTAAGGGGGCCATGGCCGAGTCGACAATCAGAGCGCGCATTTCAAGTGAGTCAGTCATTTCGTTTACTCCCATCAGAGGTGGCTGCGGGATAAATCATCGTCCCACCGGCTCATGCCGATAAGACGCTATATAGCTATAGTGATCATGCCCATTTGGCATGAATGAGAATCTCCGTGGACAAACTCAACGCAATGGCGATCTTCGTCCGGGTCGTCGAACGTGGCAGCTTTTCGGCGGTCGCTCGGGAGCTGCAAACCAGCCAGCCGACCGTCAGCAAAGTGCTGCGCGCACTGGAGAGCGAATTGGGCGGCAAGCTGATTGCTCGCAGCACCCGCCAGCTTTCCCTGACCGATGAAGGTCAGCGTTACTACAACGAATGCCGAAACATCCTCGCGGCGGTGGAGACGGCCGAGCTCAGTTTCCAATCCGGACGGGAGAGCATCGCCGGTCATTTGCGCATCGGCTCCTCGGTGAGTTTCGGTCGATTACAGATCGCCCCGCGCCTTGCACAATTCCTGCGACAACACCCTGGTCTGGACATCGACCTGCAATTGAACGATCAGAATCAGGACCTGATCAGCGAAGGCCTGGATGTGACGTTCAGAATCGGCGAATTGAACGACAGCAGCCTGATCGCCCGGCACATTGGCTTCACCCACCGCGTGACCGTCGCCGCGCCCGCTTACCTGCAGCAACACGGCCGACCGCAAGCACCGCAGGACTTGAGCGCGCACAACTGCCTGCAATTCAACCTGCTGAACAGTCAAAACCTGTGGGTGTACGAAAAAGCGGGACGACGCCACGAAGTACGAATCAAGGGCAACGCCCAAAGCAACAATTCGGAGGCAATCCGCGAGATGGTGTTGGCAGGGTTGGGGATTGCGCTGTCGCCGGTCTGGCTATTCAGCGAAGACCTGAAGGCAGGTCGAGTGATGGCGATTCTGTCTGACTACGTTGCGCAGTCGCTGCCGATACACGCGGTGTCCCCGGCGAATCGTCGCCAATCCGCCAGGGTCAAGGCCTTTGTCGACTACATGAGCCAGGCGCTGCAGGCAGCGCCCGAATTCAAGCCGATCAGATAGCCGCCGTGCGCGTGTTCAACCACTGGAGTGCTGCACCATCGACCAGCGGGCTCAAACGCTCGCGCACCTGCGCGTGATAGTCGTTGAGCCATTGTTTTTCCTCGGCCGTCAGCAACGACGGTTCCAGGCAGCGGGTGTCGATCGGGCACAAGGTGAGGGTTTCGAACTTGAGGAACTCGCCGAACTCGCTCTTACCTGCCTCGCGGTTCATCGCCAGGTTCTCGATACGCACACCCCAGCGGCCAGGACGATAAGTGCCCGGCTCGATGGACGTGATCATGCCTGGCTGCATGGCAGTCTGCGGCGCCGCCACGGCCTGGTAGGCAATCACTTGTGGCCCTTCGTGGACATTAAGGAAATACCCCACGCCATGACCGGTGCCGTGACCGTAGTCGACGTTGTCCGCCCAGATGGGTGCACGGGCGATGGCGTCCAGCAGCGGCGACAGAATCCCGCGAGGAAAGCGCGCGCGAGACAGGGCAATCACGCCCTTGAGGACGCGGGTGCAATCGCCCTTCTGCTCTGCGGTCGGCGTGCCGACCGGCACCATCCGCGTAATGTCTGTGGTGCCACCCAGGTATTGGCCGCCGGAGTCGATCAGCAACAGGCCGTCGCCTTCGATCACCGCATGCTCTTCTTCGGTCGCGTGGTAATGCGGCATGGCGCCATTGGCGTTGAACGCGGCAATGGTGTTGAAGCTCAGCGACACGTAGTCCGGACGCCTGGCGCGTGCAGCGGTCAGGTGTTCGTCAATGGTCAGTTCGGTGATGCGCTCACGGCCCCAGGCCGATTCCAGCCAGGCGAAGAATTCGCACAGCGCCGCGCCATCCTGCTCCATCGCGCGGCGAATGTGCGCGGCGTCGTCCAGGCTTTTCTGCGATTTGGCCAAAGTCGTCGGGTTCAAGCCTTCGACCAGTTTCACGCCGCTGCCCAGGTTATCCAGCAGCCCGGCCGTGACACGTGCCGGATCCACCAGCAGGCTGGCGCCATCCGGCACCGCGCGCAGGGCCTCGGCCACTTCGCTGTAGTCGCGCAGGGTGATGCCATCCTGCTCGAGCACTGCGCGCAGCTCAGCGCTGACCTTGCTCAAGGCCACGAACAGCATCGCCTGTTGCTGGCTGATGAGTGCAAAGGACACGAATACCGGGTTGAACGACACGTCGCCGCCGCGCAGGTTGAAGAGCCAGGCGATGTCGTCGAGGGTGGCGATGAAATGCCAATCGGCACCCCGCGCATTCAGTGTTTCGCGCAGGCTGGCGAGTTTCTCGCCACGGCTGACGGTCGCTTGTGGAGGAAGGTGCTGATAAATCGGCTCGTTCGGCAGTTCCGGGCGATCGCCCCAGACCTGATCGAGCAGATCAAGGTCGGTACGCAGGCGCGCGCCGCGCTCTTCGAGCTTGCCACCCAGGGTCCGCGCCGACGCCACCGCCATCACTGCACCGTCCACGGCAACCACACCGCCTTCCGGGGTTTGCTCGGCCAGCCAGTCCAGCGGGCTCGGTTGGCCCGGTTGCAGCTTGACCAGTTCAATGCCGCTGCCCTTGAGTTCCTTGGTCGCCTGTTCCCAATAGCGGCTGTCGGCCCATACTCCGGCGAAATCCGGCGTGACGATCAATGTACCGACCGAACCGTGGAAGCCCGACAACCATTGCCGCCCCTGCCAGTAGCCGGGCAGGTATTCCGACAGGTGCGGGTCGGCCGACGGCACCAACAGGGCATGAATGCCCTCCCGGCTCATCAGCTCGCGGGTCTGCGCCAGGCGCTGGGGCACCGAACCGTTGATCGAAGGCTGCGTACTCATCATGTCTCCTGCTAACCACTCATTGTTGAGTGCCGGTCAGGCCGGCACTTTAGTATCACGTTGCCCAGAATGCCGGAGCACTGGCGCAGTTGGCTTTAATCAGTTGCACCGCCTGGTCGATATCCTGCTCGGTGGTGAATCGGCCCAGGCTCAAACGCACGGTACGGCTCGCCGAACGGGCGTCATGCCCCAGGGCCAACAGCACGTGGGAAGGCGTGTTGCTCGCGGAGTTGCAGGCCGAGGTCGCCGAAAACGCAATCGAGGTGCTCAACGCCGTGGAATTGAACTCGCCCTCGGAGAAGGTCAGGCTCAGGGTATGGGGAATGCGCTGGGTCGGGCTGCCATTGACGCTCACCCCCGGCAGGCTCGATAAGCCATCGAGCAGACGCTGGCGCAGACGCACGATGGTGGCTTTTTCTTCATCGAACACCTGCGCCGCCAGTGCGAAGGCTACGCCCATGGCGGCAATTTGATGGGTGGCCAGCGTACCGGAACGCAAACCACCTTCATGGCCCCCGCCATGGATCTGCGCCTGCAATCGCTGCTGGGCCCGCGGCCCGACATACAGCGCGCCGATGCCTTTGGGGCCGTAGAGTTTATGCGCCGAGAAGGACATCAGGTCTACCGGCAGCTTCGCCAGGTCTATTGCCACTTTCCCCGCGCCCTGAGCGGCGTCGACATGGAACAAGGCCCCACGGGCGCGTACGACTTCACCGATGGCAGCGATGTCATTGACTGTGCCCAACTCGTTATTGACCAGCATCAGCGACACCAGGAAGGTGTCCTCGCGCATCGCTTCGCTGACAGCCTGGGCCGTAATCAGGCCCTGCGCGTCCGGCACCAGGTAGGTCACGACAACGCCGCTGTCCTGCAACTGTCTGGCCGTATCGAGAATGGCCTTGTGTTCAATCTGGCTGGTTATTATGTGACCGCCGGACACGCCTCGGGCCTGGGCCACGCCCTTGAGGGCGAGGTTGTTGGATTCGGTGGCACCGGACGTCCAGACAATCTGCGATGCCAGGGCGCCGACCAGATCAGCGACTTGCCGGCGCGCCTGCTCGACCGTTTGCCGCGCCTCGCGACCGAACGCATGGGAGCTGGACGCCGGGTTGCCGAAATTGCCGGCAAAGCCAAGACACTCGACCATCACCTGAATGACTCGCTCATCCACCGGCGTGGTGGCGGCGTAGTCGAAATACAGCGGGCGTTTATTCATAAGAGACTCGCAGAGCTTGTTCCGGGATCAGTGGCCGGGAATCTGTCCACCGGCGCGGCCTGATCGGATGCGTTGAAGAGGACGACTTCATTTGAAAGTGCGTTGGAACGCTCCTGAAGGCGAGCTTAACAGGCATCGGGCAACGGGTTGAAGCAATGCGTCAGCTAAAGCTTTCGAGCAGTAACGGATACAACGAGACCACCAGCAGCGCGGCCATGCCCCAGTTGAACAGGCGCAACCAGCGACGATCCTTGAGCACGTTGCGCAATAGCGTGCCACACGCCGCCCAGACGCCGACGCTGGGCAGGTTGATGATGGCGAAAACGGCTGCGATCACGATGACATTAGTGAAATAGCCCTGCATCGGCGTGTAAGTGCTGATGGCGCCGATGGCCATGATCCAGGCTTTGGGGTTGACCCACTGAAAGGCAGCCGCACCGAGGTAGCTGATCGGTTTTCCCTGGCCGCTCTCACTGTCGGAGACCGGCCCCGAGTGGGCGATCTTCCACGCCAGGTACAGCAAATACGCCGCGCCGACATAACGCAAAACGGTGTAGAGCAACGGATAGGTTTGAAACACTGCCCCCAGGCCGAATCCGACCGCCACCACCAGCACAAAGAAGCCGCAGGTAATGCCAAGTATATGCGGGATAGTTCGGTTAAAGCCGAAGTTCACGCCGGATGCCAGCAACATCGTGTTGTTCGGGCCGGGCGTGATCGAGGTCACGAGAGCAAACAGGGCGAAGCCCACCAGCAGGTCGAGCGAGAGCGTCATCGGTGGCAGTCCAGGGTCGGTCAGGTATTGACCCTATCGCACGCCTGCCGGGAAACCCATGGACAGTTGCGTGAAAGTTCGAGCAGTACAGTGGCTCAGCTTGGACGACCATGCAATTGGACAGCACGTCCAGCGCTCATTTCACCCTGCTTGTCGTAACCGAAGGTTTTCTGTGGCTGGCCGAGCAATTCGGCTTTTTTAGCATGGTATTCGTCGAACGAAAGGCCCCGACGATTCAACGCTTCCATCGCCAGTTCTCGCGTTTCTTCGTCGGTGTAGGGACGCAGTTCCGGGGAGACATGGGTGGCGCATCCGGCGAGGACGGAGGCGGCGAGCAGCACGGCAGTGGTGAGTAAGGCTTTCATGATTGGGCGTCCTGGCATCTGGGTTCGGGGCAATGAACACAGGCTACTCGCGCCCTCCGGCCGGCAGAAATCAACGCTTTCGATAGTGGCTATCGAGTTTTTCTAATGCCCCCGTGCGCACCCATTGAATATTCGATAAAGATCTATAAATATTATTTTATAGTATTTTGCGGAATAACAATCTGGCTTTATAACAACCCCATCACCTGATCCCACTGTTGCCCACGCAACTGTTCGCCAGGCAACAGTCATTCAACAAACAGTCTTGAAACACCTACAGCGCTGCCCAGTCGTCACGCTGCAAGCCCCGGAAAACCTGGGGTTGGGTGGACTGGTACAGCTCTTGCTCAAGCCCAGTGACTACTCACTGCTCACTGAGCAACTGTTTAAAAAGGAACTGATGATGTCGCGTCCATTGAAAGTCGTCGCCCTTTCCGGCGGAACCTGGCGTCCTTCGCGCACCCTGGTGCTGACCCAGGCACTGCTGCGCGAGCTGGCCGAGCAATTGCCGATCGAAAGCACACTGATCGAGCTGGGCGACATCGCCCGACCATTGGGCGCGGCGCTGTCGCGCCAGGAACTGGAAGCCAGCGTCGAGGCCCAGTTGCACGCCATCGAGACCGCCGACCTGCTGATTGTCGCTGCACCGGTCTATCGGGGTTCTTACCCTGGCCTGCTCAAGCACCTGTTCGATCTGATCGACCTCAATGCACTGGTCAACACGCCAGTGCTGCTCGCTGCCACGGGAGGCAGCGAGCGCCATGCGTTGGTGCTCGATCACCAGTTGCGTCCGCTGTTCAGTTTCTTCCAGGCCCTGACCCTGCCGATTGGTGTCTACGCCACCGAAGCCGATTTCGCCAATTACCAAATAACCAGTGAGCCCTTGAAGGCCCGCATTCGCCTTGCTGCTGAGCGCGCTGCGCCGTTGTTCGGCGTGCACCCCAACAATCTGCTGAAAATCGCATAAGGATCTGTTCATGGATGTTTTCTGGTTTCTGCCGACCCACGGCGATGGCCATTACCTGGGCACTACCCAGGGCGCACGCCCGGTCACCCTCAATTATCTGAAACAAGTGGCTCAGGCCGCCGACAGCCTCGGCTACCACGGCGTGCTGATCCCCACCGGGCGCTCCTGCGAGGATTCGTGGGTGATCGCCTCAGCCCTGGTGCCGTTGACCGAACGCCTGCGTTACCTGGTGGCGATCCGACCGGGGATCATTTCACCGACCGTGTCGGCGCGCATGGCGGCGACGCTGGATCGCCTGTCGGGCGGCCGTTTGCTGATCAACGTGGTCACCGGCGGTGACCCTGACGAAAACCGGGGCGACGGGATTTTCCTGGATCACAGCGAACGCTACGAAGTCACCGACGAATTCCTCAGGATCTGGCGCCGCGTGCTGCAAGGCGAAGCGGTGGATTTCGAGGGCAAGCATTTGCAGGTGCAGAACGCCAAAGCACTGTATCCGCCCGTGCAGAAGCCCTACCCGCCGCTGTATTTCGGTGGCTCGTCCGACGCCGCCCACGACCTGGCGGCCGAACAGGTCGATGTCTACCTGACCTGGGGTGAACCGCCGGCCGCCGTGGCACAGAAGCTCGCCGATGTGCGTGAGCGAGCGGCGCGTCACGGGCGCACGGTGAAGTTCGGCATTCGCTTGCACGTGATTGTCCGCGAGACCGCCGCAGAAGCCTGGAAGGCCGCGGACAAACTGATCGAACACATCAGCGACGAAACCATCGCGGCGGCGCAGAAGTCGTTTTCGCGTTTCGACTCCGAAGGCCAGCGGCGCATGGCCGCCCTGCATGATGGCCGGCGAGACAACCTGGAAATCTCGCCCAACCTGTGGGCCGGCGTCGGCCTGGTGCGCGGTGGCGCCGGGACGGCGCTGGTGGGCGACCCGCAACAAGTGGCGGCCCGCATCAAGGAATACGCCGACCTGGGGATCGAGAGCTTCATCTTCTCCGGCTACCCGCACCTTGAAGAAGCCTATCGCTTTGCCGAACTGGTATTCCCATTGTTGCCCGAACCCTACGCGAGCCTGGCTGGGCGCGGGGTCACCAACCTCACCGGGCCGTTTGGCGAAATGATCGCCAATGATGTTTTGCCTGCCAAAGCCACTGCCTGACCTGCAGGTCCCTTGTGTGGGAGCGGGCTTGCTCGCTCCCACAGGAGGGCATGTGCCGACTTCAAAGAGGAACCCCGCGTGACCGCCAAGCCGCAAAGCGCTCTGATTTCCCCCCTGCAAACCGCCCGCCGCCTGGCCGCCGATTTTGCCCTGACGGCTGTCGAGCGCGATGAGCGTGGTGGCACGCCGAAAGCCGAACGCGACGCCTTGCGCGACAGCGGCCTGCTGGCCCTGAGCATTCCCACCCAGTACGGCGGCCTCGGCGCGAGCTGGAGTGAAACCCTGACCATCGTGCGTGAGTTCGCCAAGGTCGACAGTTCGATTGCCCACGTCTTCGGTTTCCACCACCTGATGCTCGCCACCGTGCGCCTGTTCTCGCGGCCCGAACAATGGCAGCCCTGGTTTGAACAGACGGCACGCAAGAACTGGTTCTGGGGTAACGCCCTCAACCCACTGGACACCCGTACCGTGGTCAAGGACCTCGGCGGCTGGCGCGAGTTTTCCGGCAAGAAAAGCTTCTGCTCCGGCGCCAGCGATTCACAGATGCTGATCGCCTCGGCGGTGGATGAAAACGCTGGCGGCAAGCTCTTGATCGCGGCCATCCCCAGCGGCCGCAGCGGCATCACCCTGCACAACGACTGGAACAACATGGGCCAGCGCCAGACCGACAGCGGCAGCGCATCGTTCGAACGAGTGCGGGTCGAGGAATCGGAACTGTTACTGGACCCGGGCCCATTGAGCACGCCATTTGCCTGCCTGCGGCCGTTAATCGCACAACTGACATTTACCCATATGTTTCTCGGCATCGCCGAAGGCGCCTTCGCGGAAGCGCGCCAATACACCCTCACCGAAACCCGTGCGTGGCACAAATCCAATACCCAGGATGTGCGACAGGACCCTTACGTGCTGGGCCATTACGGCGAGTTCTGGGTAGCGCTCGAGAGCGTTCGCTTGCTGGTGGAGCGCGCCACTGAACTGCTCGACAAAGCCTGGGCGAAAGGGCCCGCCCTCAGCGCAGAAGAACGTGGACACCTGGCCACGGCCATCGCCACGGCCAAGGTCGCCGCCACCCGCAACGGCCTGGAACTGTGCAGCCGGCTGTTCGAAGTCACCGGCGCCCGCTCGACCCACGCCTCGCTGCGCCTGGACCGCCACTGGCGCAATTTGCGCACGCAAACCCTGCATGACCCGGTGGATTACAAACTCCACGAACTGGGCGACTGGGCGCTCAACCAGGCCCTGCCGATTCCGACTTTCTATTCATAAATTGCCTACATGGAGCGTGCCCCCATGCAACTGCTGACCTTACCACCCTCGCCCGCTCTGGCCACCTCGATCCGTGCCACGGCCCAAGTCTTCGAAGACCCTAAATCCCAGGCACTGCTGGCGCATCTGCAACAAGTCGCCCCCAGTGAAGCCAGCGTGTTGATCATCGGCGAAACCGGCACCGGCAAGGAACTGGTAGCACGGCATATCCACAACCTCAGCGCCCGACGCAACCGTCCGTTCGTGGCGGTCAACTGCGGCGCGTTTTCCGAGTCCCTGGTCGAGGCCGAGCTGTTCGGCCACGAGAAAGGCGCCTTCACCGGGGCCTTGAGCGCCAAGGCCGGCTGGTTTGAAGAAGCCGACGGCGGCACGTTGTTCCTGGACGAAATCGGCGATTTGCCGATGGCGATCCAGGTCAAGTTGCTGCGGGTATTGCAGGAGCGCGAGGTGGTACGCCTGGGTTCACGCAAGAGCATCCCGATCAACGTGCGCGTACTGGCGGCGACCAACGTGCAGCTGGAAAAAGCCATCAACGCCGGACATTTCCGTGAAGACCTGTATTACCGCCTCGACGTGGTCAGCCTGGAGTTGAGCCCGCTGCGCGACCGTCCGGGCGACATCCTGCCGCTGACCCGGCACTTCGTCGACGCCTACAGCCAGCGCCTGGGCTACGGCACCATCACCATCAGCAAGGAAGCCGAGCTGAAACTGCGCAGCTACAGTTGGCCAGGCAACATCCGCGAACTGGAAAACGTGATTCACCACACCCTGCTGATCTGCCGTAACGGCGTGATCGAACGGGATGACCTGCGCCTGTCGCACATGCGCATCGAGCGTCAGGATGATGGCCAAGGTCACCCTCACGATTCACCGGAGGCCCTGCTCGAACGGGCTTTTCAGAAACTCTTCGAAGTACAGGCCGGTGCCCTGCACGAAAAAGTCGAGGACGCCTTGCTGCGAGCCGCCTACCGTTTCAGCCACTACAACCAGGTGCACACCGCTGCACTTCTGGGCCTGAGCCGCAACGTCACACGCACCCGCCTGATCAAAATTGGCGAATTGGCGGTGAACAAACGTCGGCCGACGGAAAACGTTCAGGGTGAGCGGTTGATGCACCTGTCGATTTAGCCCACCAGGTTGCAGTGCAGCGCGTCGTCCTGGCTACGTTCCAGGCTGTGCAACACCTGGAACGAGCCGAACGTCACGGTTTTTGCCTGATGCGCGCGAATCAGTTGCCAGAAATCCTGCTCGCCGCTTTCAAAACTCTGGAACGCGGCTTCTCCCGCTTCACGCGTTTGCCATTGCAGGTAACTGAGCACACGCCGGCCGTCCTCGCTGGCCTGAATACTCGCACTCAGAAAACCGCTGTAGCCCTGGGCCAGGCGTTCAGTCTGGCTAGAGAGCGCCGACACCAGCGCCGGTTGCTGATGGGGTTCGATCTCAAATTCGATCAACTGGGTGAAGCTGCGATTTTTCTCTGGTGCTTGCATGAAGATTCCCCACTGACGTGTAAGCCGAATCTTGCGATCCGAAGGCCTGCAGGGTAAAACCTCTAGTTAAGTCGAGGTCAAGAGGCAATTTCGATGCTCACCCCAGAACAGGCGCACAAGGAACTCACTGTCGGTCAACTCGCCGCGCGCAGTGGTGTTGCGGTTACGGCGCTGCATTTTTATGAGTCCAAGGGGCTGATCAGGAGCAACCGCAACCAGGGCAACCAACGCCGTTATCCCCGAGAAGTGCTGCGCCGGGTAGCGCTGATCAAGGTGGCGCAGCGCCTGGGCATTCCCTTGGCGGAAATAGGCACGGCGTTGAAATCGCTGCCTGACAACCGAGCACCGACGGCGGCGGACTGGCAGGTGTTGTCGGCGCAGTGGAGCCGGGAGCTGGATGAGCGGATCAACCAACTGGCCCTGCTGCGCGACAAGCTCAATGGCTGTATCGGGTGTGGGTGTTTGTCGATGGAGGCGTGTCCGTTGCGCAATTTGGGTGATGTGTTGGGGGAGCGTGGAGTTGGGGCGCAGCTCCTGGAATCGGGGGTTGATCCTGAATAGGGGGCGGCCATCGCGGGCAAGCCCGCTCCTACAGTGGATAGATCCCCTGTAGGAGCGGGCTTGCCCGCGATAGCGTCAGATCAGACAACGAAGATCAGAACCCCGGCGCAATCTGTCCCTTGTACCGGGTCAGGATGAACTGCCGCACTTCATCGGAATTCAGCGCCTTGGCCAGTTTCTGCAAACCCGGGTCGTTGATGTTGTCCGGTCGGGCCACGAGGAATTCGATGTACAGGCTCTTGCCCTTCTCGACAATCAACGCGCTGTTGGTGTCGATCCCGGCTTCCAGCGCGTAGTTGGCGAAAACGAACGCCAGGTCCACCTGGCTGACCGAGCGCGCCAGCAATGCACCTTCCAGTTCACGGATTTTCAGGTGCTTGGGGTTTTCGATGATGTCGCGCTGGGTCGCCAGCGTATTGCTCGGGTCCTTGAGTTTGATCAAGCCGGCTTCGTGCAACAGCACCAGGGCACGGCCGGTGTTCACCGGGTCGTTGGGGATCGAGACGCTGGCGCCATCCTTGAGCTCGGCGATGTTCTTGATTCTGGTCGAATAGGCGCCAAATGGCTCGATGTGTACACCGACCACGGGCACCAGGTCGGTATGCCGGGTCTTGTTGTAGTCATCGAGGAACGGCCGGTACTGGTAGTAGTTGGCGTCGAGGTTCTTCAACGCCAACTGCTGGTTGGGCTGGATGAAGTCGGTGAACACCTTGATGTTCAAGTCCACGCCTTCCTTGGCCAGGGTCGGTTTGACGAACTCGAGGATCTCGGCGTGGGGCACCGGGGTGGCACCGACGGTGAGTTTTTCGTTGGCGTGAACGCCGAGCGACACAAGGGCAGCCAGAATGGCCAGGGTCTTTTTCATGTTGCACTCCTAGGCAGATAAGGTGGCCGTCGTGGGGTGGACGTGGGGCCTGATTGTTTTCATTAAGGTTGTTGAAACCAAGCCATCGCCTCTTCAGCGTCGGCTGTAGCGCGCCACCAGGCGGTCACCGGTCATCTGCAGGGCCTGGACCAGGATCAACAGGAGCACCACGGTGACCACCATCACGTCTGTCTGAAAGCGTTGATAGCCGTAGCGGATTGCCAGGTCGCCCAGGCCACCGCCGCCGATCACCCCGGCCATCGCCGTGTAGTCCACCAGCACGATGGCGGTGACGGTAACCGCCGCGAGCAACCCGCCCCGGGCTTCCGGCAGCAGGGTGTGACGGATGATCTGCCAGGTACTGCCGCCCATGGCCTGGGTGGCCTCCACCACGCCGCGATCGACTTCGCGCAACGCGGTTTCCACCAGCCGCGCGAAGAACGGCGTGCAGCCAACCACCAACGGCGGAATGGTTCCCGGTACACCCAGCGAAGTGCCCACCAGCAGCGTCGTCAGGGGAATCAGCACAATCAACAAAATGATGAAGGGCAACGAGCGCAGCATGTTCACCAGCACCGACAGCACCCGATACACACCCGGCGCTTCGTGCAACTGACGCTTGCCGGTAATGAACAGCACCACGCCCAACGGCAACCCCAGCAGCACGGTAAAACCGAGGGCGGCACCGAGCATGGTCAAGGTGTCGAGGCAGGCCTGGCCGATGTCCGCCCAATAAATGTTCTTGAACAGTTCGCCCATGATCACGACCAGTCGTGGCGCGGCGGTTTCACGCCATTGAGCAGCCAGTTGCCGACCACGAGGTACTTCCAGCGCACCGGATCGTGCAAGGTGTGGACCCGGGCATTGCGCCAGTGACGATCGAAGTTGTGCTTTTTCAGGGTGGAGCGTGTGCCGCCAAGCTCGAACAGTTTGTTACTGGCCTCGATGGCGATTTCCGTGGTCAGCACCTTGGCCCTGGCGACGGCGAGGGACGCCTGGGCCACATTGTCTTCATCGGGTGCCGAGCGCGCGGCATCCAGCGCCCAACCGGCACGCTCGAGCAAGGCTTCGGCGGCTTCCAGGCGGATATCCAATGCGCCGATCTGAATGATGGTCAGCGGGTCTTCGCTGGCCTTGTCCACGCCCGCATCGATCCACGGACGGGCGAACTCGCGCACGAAGGCAAGGGTGTCCCGCAACGCCGCACGGGCGATGCCGGCGTCGATGGCAGCGGTGGTCAATTGCGCGAACGGCCCGGCCAGGGTCGGGCTCTCGTAGGATCGGTAAGTGGGGAACACATTAAACGCCGGGACGTGAAGGTCTTCGGCCAGCACCGTGCCGCTGGAGGTGGTGCGCTGGCCGATGCTGTCCCAGTCATCGACGATCACCAACCCCGGCGTACCTCGCGGCACAAATGACAACTGGCCCTTCTGCTCTTCATCCAACGCCAGCACCGCCAGCCAGTGCGCGTAGAGCGATCCAGTGCAGTAGCCCTTGCGTCCATTGATGACGTGACCGTCGCCATACCGGCGGATGGTGGCCTGAATGTCCTGCACGTTCTTGCCACCGGTCTCCGACAGAGCGTTTGCAAAGCGGTGGCCTTGCAACGCCAGGCCAAAGAAATGGGCCTGCTGCTCCGGGGTGCCCTGCAGGCGGATGTCTTCGAGCAGGCAATAATGGTTTTGCGGAATCTGCCCCAGGGACGGATCGGCCGCCGAGATGATCGCGATGACTTGCGCCAGCACCGCGTAGGACACCTGCGCACCGCCAAACGCCCTGGGCACGCTGATGGCCCACAAGCCGCTGTTGGAGTACAGGTCGACGACCTCGGCTGGCACTTGCCGGGTACGGTCGCGTTCGGCGTCCTGCTCCAATAGTACGGCGGCGACGCGCTCGGCCACACGCAGGGCTTCGGCCTCATCGGCGATGCGGTGGGCGGCAGGCGGGTTGATCGGATAAACGGCAGATTCAGGCATGGGTGTCTCTCGGTACCGGTGTTTACCGAGAACATTGCAGCTTCTGTGCCTGACGGCCGAAGCCCGTATTGGCGGGTGGTTGAGGCGATATCGAAGGGTTTGAACAGGCACCCGCCGAACACTCTGTTGCTTCACTGTTGATTGCCGAACAGTGGCGCTGCGGTTGGTCGGGGGCTCCCTGGTCGCCAGGCCGGTTGACCTATAGTCAACCGGCGACGCAACACCTTACCGACAACAACAGGGAGACGGACATGAACGTCAAACCCATTCCAGACGGATATCCCGGCATTACGCCGTACCTGGGCATCCAAAAAGCCGCCGAAGCCATCGATTTCTACAAAAAAGCCTTCGGTGCCGTCGAAATCATGCGCCTGGCCATGCCGGATGGCGGCGTTGGCCACGCCGAGCTGCGCATCGGCCATTGTCCGATCATGCTCGGTACGCCGTGTGATCAAGGACCGTTGAGTAATCCGGACGCCTCGCCATCCGTAGGGCTGCATCTGTATGTCGACGACGTCGACGCCTCTTTCAAGCAGGCGATTGCGGCAGGCGGCACGCTGGTGTCCGAGGTCAAGGATCAGTTCTATGGCGATCGGTCCGGCACGCTGAAGGATCCGTTCGGGCATTTGTGGTTTTTGGCCACGCGCAAGGAGGACTTGAGTCAGGAGGAGATTGAGCAGCGGGCCAGGGAGATGTTTGAGCAGGGATGATGCTGGGGCGCCTCTCAAACCACCACTCAGATAACTGTGGGAGCGGGCTTGCCCGCGATAGCGGAGAGCCAGGCAATGATTATTTGACTGACACTCCGCAATCGCGGGCAAGCCCGCTCCCACAGACTCATCCCACAATTTTTGCCATTTCCCAGAATAAGAAACATTTACTTTCATATTTGCTTCGGGGTTTTGAATTCTCATCCGTCTTATATAGATGTAGTCGGCTCGCGTAGGCAAAAGCCACGACCGCACTTTTCATGGACCTCACGCTGGGAAGCCCGCAGCAGGGGCCCTCTCATCTCATACAAGACCTCCACCATGTCGAAGAAATCCCGTTCAAAACTCTGGTTTCTGGTCCATAGCTGGCTGGCCCTGCCGATTTGGTTTTTCGTACTGATCGTCTGTGTCACCGGCACATTGGCTGTGGTCAGCCAGGAAATCGTCTGGCTGGCCAACCCCGAAATGAGGGCGACCCAGCCAACGGACGATGCGCCGCTACTGACGTATGACCAGATTCTCGCCGAAATGAAGAAGGCCGAGCCGAACACGCTGGTGCAGTCCATCAGCCGGCCGGACGAGTCGCATTTTGCCCTCGATGCCCGCGTCACCTACCCCGACGGTCGCAGCGTGACGGTCTACGTCAATCCGTACAGCGGGGTGATCCAGGGCGTCGCGCCGGAGTTCAACTTCCAGGCCTTTACCCGCGCCCTGCATGGCTGGTGGCTGGTGCCGTTCACCAATGGCTACAGCTGGGGCTGGTACCTGGTGTCCTTCCTCGGATTGCCGATGCTGGTGTCGTTGATCACCGGGCTGGTGGTGTACAAGAAGTTCTGGAAAGGTTTCCTGCGTCCGACCCTGCGCCTGCGCCACGGCGCGCGGATTTTCTGGGGGGACTTCCACCGTCTGAGCGGCATCTGGTCCATCTGGTTCATCGCGACCATTTCCGTGACCGGTACCTGGTTCATGATCGAAGCGTTCCTTTACGACAACCAGATCTCGATTTCCACCGCTCCGGTCGCGCCGGTGGTGCCACGTGAAAGCGTGCCGCTCACCACCAATGGCTCGCCAGCGCCGATGATCAGCCTGGAATCGGCGATCCAGGAGGTCAAGGAACGCATTCCCGGCCTCGACGACAGCTTTGTCCAACTGCCCGCCAATGCCTACAGCTACCTGTCCGTGGGGGGGCGCAGCTGGTATCCGTTGATTTACCAGACCGCCGAGGTCAATCCGTATACCGGCGATGTCGCCGTGACCCGCCTGCTGTCCGACCGCTCGGGCCTGGAACTGGTGACCGAGTCGATGCGGCCGCTGCACACCGGTGATTTCGGTGGGCTGTGGATCAAGCTGATCTGGTTCTTCTTCGGCCTGCTGCTGAGCATGATGGTCCTCAGCGGCCTGCTGATCTGGACCAAACGTACCGCACTGGCCACCGCCAACGCTCTCAAGCGCGAGAAAAAACGCCCACGCAACCTCGAGGTCGCCCCGGTGGCTGGCCATAGCACCGCGGAGGTGAGCCAATGAGCCTGTTTACCGCTGAAAAACCGGGCTCCGCACTCAGCCGTTTCTGGCAAAAGTGGCGCTTCCACATCAACGTTCTGCTGCTGCTGATACCGCTGGGCTTCATGCCCAAGTATTTTTCCGAAGTTGCGTTGTTTCGCGGTGACACCGGCCTGGGCGAGCGCGAAGTCGGTGAAGTGCAGGTCGGCCCATGGAGCCTGCGATTGGCCGAGTTTCGCAACGAAGCACCGCGCCCCGATCCAGCCGGCTACATGAAGGCTTTCAATGCCGCGCTGTGCGACAGCTGCCGCGACCAGGTCAAGGCCACTTACCTGCGCATCGGCAAACCGCGCAGCCTGCGCGCCGCCGGGGTGATTTTCTTCGGCGCGCCCTATCGCATGGGCGCCATGCTGCCCATTCCGGAAAAGACCAAGGCCACTGACGAACTGTGGATCACGATGGAAGGTTGGGACGGTTCGATGCACCAGGCATCCGTCCCCCTGAGCCAGGCATCTCCGGCCACCATTGCGTGGCTGAACAAACAAGGAGGCAAACCATGATCAACGCCATTCGCCCATTCCACGTCGCCCTGCTGGTGCTGTGCGCCGGTTTCAGCGCCAGCGCCCTGGCACACAACCCGATGTGTGAGTGCAAGGCCATCGACGCCGAGCAGATCCAGTGTACCGGCGGCTTCTCCGACGGCAGCGGCGCTCCGGGGGTAACCCTGGATGTGATCGGCTATGACGAAACGATCCTGGTGCCGGGCAAGCTCGGTGAAGACTCGAAACTGACCTTCAAGAAACCAGGCGCCGAGTTCTATGTGTTGTTCGACGCAGGTCCCGGTCACGTCGTCGAGATCGACCAAGCGGACATCCAGGCACCATGAGCAGACCCACCACGCAAATCGTGCGCCCGGCCGGGGCCGGTCATGAAACCCTCAATGTGCTGCTGTTGTGCCTGCTGATCCTGGCGGTTACCGGTTCCGTGGTTGCCTGGCGCCACGAGTCCCAGGACACCACCCGCATCAGCAATCATCAACTGGATGCCCGCCGCGACCTCAGCGCGTCCGAACAAGGCATCTACGCCGATCTGCGAGTCACGCTGGACGAAATCCGCCTGCTGCAACAGGAACAGCAAACCGTGCCAACGCCTGAAACCCTCGCCGACGAGGGTTTTGCGCCGTTCGCACAGGACGCCAGCTCCATCAGCCGGGGTGGCCATGCCTGGCAACTGCTCAACGCCAACGCGTACTTCGGGCACAGCCAGTCGCCCACTGTGGCGGGCTCGTTTCTGATGCGCCTGAGCGCGAACGAAGACGGCCCCGACATCTGGCTCAACCGAGCCGCCGACCTCAAGGCGCCCGCCGACCTGACTGACGCCGCGCTGCAAAGCGCCGGCTGGCAGCAGATCGTCGCGCAATTCGACGCCGGCGTAACGCGCCAGCATCGGCACTGACCCCTCGCCTTTCATCGAGAGAAGACCGCTTTCCCATGCCTATTTCATCTCAACGCTCTTTCTGGCGCCTGCTACTGGTCGGCCTGTTCGCCTGCCTGCTGACACCCTTGGCCTGCGCCGACGAAGCCAAGCGCCTGCGCATCGGCATCACCCTGCACCCTTATTACAGCTACGTGGCCAACATCGTCGGCGACAAGGCCGAGGTGGTGCCGTTGATCCCGGCCGGTTTCAACCCGCATGCCTACGAACCCCGCGCCGAAGACATCAAGCGCATCAGTGGGCTGGACGTGATCGTGCTGAACGGCGTCGGCCACGACGACTTCGCCGACCGCATGATCGCCGCCAGCGAAACACCCAACGTGGCCGTGATCGAAGCCAATGAAAACGTGCCATTGCTGGCTGCCACCGGGGTTGCCGCTCGCGGCGCCGGTAAAGTGGTCAACCCACACACCTTCCTGTCCATAAGCGCCTCGATTGCCCAGGTCAATAACATTGCCCGCGAACTGGGAAAACTCGACCCGGCCAACGCCAAGACCTACACCCAGAACGCCCGTGCCTACGGCAAACGCCTGCGTCAGATGCGCGCCGATGCCCTGGCCAAGCTGACCGAGGCGCCCAACGCCGAACTGCGGGTGGCTACCGTGCACGCGGCGTATGACTACCTGCTGCGTGAGTTCGGCCTGGAGGTCACCGCCGTGGTCGAACCGGCACACGGTATCGAGCCGAGCCCGAGCCAGCTGAAAAAGACCATCGACCAACTGCGTGAGCTGGACGTCAAGGTGATCTTCTCGGAGATGGATTTCCCGTCCACCTACGTCGACACCATCCAACGCGAATCAGGGGTGAGACTTTATCCGCTGTCTCACATTTCCTACGGCGAATACACCGCCGACAAGTACGAAAAGGAAATGACCGGCAACCTCAACACCGTGGTTCGGGCCATTCAGGAGTCTGGCGCATGACCGCTCAGGTACCCCTCAACCTGCATTGCAGCGGCCCGACCCTGGACTTTGCCGAGATCGGCCTGGTCCTGGGCCGCACCACCATCCTCGACAAGGTCACGTTCCAGGTGCAGCCCGGCAGCGTGCATGCGCTGGTCGGCCCCAACGGCGGCGGCAAGAGTTCGCTGATCAAGACCCTGCTCGGGCAAATGCCACACCAGGGCCGCCTGAGCCTGCAATGGCCCGGCGATCCCGGCACCATCGGCTATGTCCCCCAGGCATTGGAGTTTGATCGTGGCTTGCCAATGACCGTCGATGATTTCATGGCCGCGATGTGTCAGCGCCGCCCGGCGTTCCTCGGGCTGAGCAAGCACTATGCGACGGCCATTGGCGAGGCGCTGGAGCGTGTCGGCATGCAAGACAAGCGCAAACGCCGCATGGGCGCGTTGTCCGGCGGCGAGCGCCAGCGCGTGTTGCTGGCGCAGGGACTTATCCCGGCGCCGCAATTGCTGGTACTGGACGAACCGATGTCGGCCCTCGATGAGGCCGGCATCCAGGTATTCGAGCGGCTGCTGGGCGACTGGCGCCAGAGCGGCATTACCGTGCTGTGGATCGAGCACGACCTGGAGGCGGTCGGGCGACTGGCCGATCGTGTCACCGGCCTCAATCGTCGGGTGCTGTTCGATGCCACGCCGAAGCAGGCGCTGACACCGGAAACCCTGATGACCCTGTTCTCGACCCATCCACGGAGCGCTGCCTGATGAGTTACGAAGCCTTTCGCTTGATGGTTCAGGGCTGGGCGTCTTCGGGTTATCTACCGGAAGCACTGGCTTATGGGTTCGTGGTCAACGCGTTGCTGGCCGGTTTGCTGATCGGTCCGGTACTGGGCGGCCTCGGGACGCTGGTGGTGGTCAAGCGCTTTGCGTTTTTCTCCGAAGCCGTAGGGCACGCAGCGCTGACCGGCGTGGCCATTGGCATCCTGCTCGGCGAACCCTACACCGGGCCGTATGGCAGCCTGTTCGGTTACTGCCTGCTGTTCGGCATCCTGCTCAATTACCTGCGCAACCGCACGGGCCTGGCGCCAGACACCTTGATCGGGGTGTTCCTGTCGGTGTCGCTGGCGCTGGGCGCGAGCCTGCTGCTGATACTGGCCGGCAAGATCAACGTGCACATCCTGGAAAACGTGTTGTTCGGCTCGGTGCTGACGGTCAACGGCAATGACCTGCTGGTGTTGGCCATCGTCGGCTCGCTGGTGATGGCGCTGGCGCTGCCGCTGTACAACCGCATCATGCTCGCCAGCTTCAACCCGCAACTCGCAGCGGTACGCGGCGTGGCGGTGAAGGCCCTGGATTACCTGTTCGTGATCCTGGTGACGCTGATCACCGTGGCCGCGGTGAAAGTCATCGGCGCCATTCTGGTGGGCGCGCTGCTGGTGATTCCAGCCGCCGCAGCACGACTGCTGAGCCAATCACTGAAGGGCTTTTTCTGGTGTTCGGTGCTGATCGCCACCGTCAGTACCCTCTGCGGGATTCTCGCGCCGATTGTTTTCGACCTGCCGATCCCGTCCGGTGCGGCAATCATTCTGATGGCCGGTATCGCCTTCGCCCTCGCCGCCATCGCGCGCGGCGTCGTCCCCAGCCTGAAAGGGAATCTTGGATAAATGTCATTTTCTCTGCGTCAACTGACCCTGGCCGTTGCCCTCTGCGGGCTGGCCAACACTGCCTTCGCGGTAGACAGCGCCAGGCCGCTGCACGTGCTGGCGTCCTTGCCCATCACTTACGGCCTGGGCGAAGCCTTGCTCAAAGGCACCCACGTCAAGCTTGAACGGGCCGCGCCAGCCAACTTGCCTGGCAGCCGCCAGAACGCTTATTTCACCGGGCGCGGCGCGCCGGCGCTGGCCAAACAGGCGAGCGACGCCGACGCGGTGATCGGCTTGCGTTCATTGTGGGCGGACGATTCGCTTTATCCGATTGCACGACGCAGCAACATCCGCATCGTCGAAGTCGACGCCGCCCGCCCAGTGGATGGCGCCCTGCCCGGCATCGCGGTACAGCCTGGCAACAAGGTCGATGGCCTGAACAGTCAGCCATGGTTTTCCAGCAACAACATGGGGCGCATGGCGGATGTCATGGCGGCAGACCTGGTGCGCCTGGCACCCGCCGACAAGCCGACCATCGAGGCCAACCTGGCGGCGCTCAAGCAACGCTTGCTCAAGTTCAGCGCCGACAGCGAGGCACGGCTGGCCAGTGCCGACAACCTGAGTGTAATGAGCCTCAGCGATCACTTCGGCTACCTGATCGGCAGCCTGAACCTGGAACTGATCGGCGTTGACCCCCGCCCAGACGCCGACTGGACGCCCGAGGCGCTGAAGCAATTGACGGCGACGCTCAAGGACAATGACGTGGCCGTGGTCATGCACCACCGCCAGCCGTCCGACGCAGTGAAGTCGGCAATTGCCGAGTCCGGTAGCCGGTTGGTTGTGTTGAGTGTGGACGGCGCGGATCCGGTGGCTGAGCTGGAGGGGAATGTGGATTTGGTGATCAAGGGGTTGAGTGGGGTTTGAGGTAGGCCCTGTAGGAGCGAGCTTGCTCCGGGCGGCGTTCCGACGATGGCGGCTTTGCGGTGTACATATCCATTCCTTTGGTAACGGCGGCTAACGGTTCCGCTCTTACAGCGGGTCACTTTGCCCCCTGTAGGAGCGGGCTTGCTCCGGGCGGCGTTCCGACGATGGCGGCTTTACGGGTGTACCTATCCATTTCTGCGGTAACGGCCACTTAAGGTTCCGCCCTTACGGCGGGTCACTTTGGAAAGGCCTGCGCGGCCCGGCGCAAAGTAACCAAAACGCCATGCCCCTTTCGTTCGGTGCCTCGCCTAGGCTCGGCATGCCCTCGCTCCGGCATCCATCCGGGGACATCGCCTCCGGTTTGCTGCGCTGCACCTCCTCTCGATGTGTGCGGCTGCGCCGCACGGCGCTGCGCGCCTACTCCCCGGATGAATGCCTCCACTCGGCCTCTCGAGGGGGCGGGCACCGCGTAACGGCACGCCGACGCGGCCTACCGGCCGGCCTATCCTTTGAAGCGACGCACTCACCTGTAGGAGCGAGCATGCTCGCGATGGTGGTTCGGGCGCCGCGGGAATTCAGACAGCCCGCGTCATCGTTGACGACCATCGCGGGCAAGTCGAATCGTCGCACCGCCGCTCCCACAGTGTTTTATGCAAACCCGAGACTTGTGTTTAATTGATGTGACGAAATATCGGATGCTTCCTACTGCCCTTTGTAGGCAAACTCCGAATCTTGCTGTTGGGCACTTTGATGCCTTGTTGCGCGTTTCTTTGGCGGGATAGTCTCGGATCGTCGCTGAGCATTCAGCGATCGGGCTTGGAAACCCGTCATACCGAAGCGCACCTAGCAACCCTCAGAATGCATCCGTTTTACGCGTGCGTTCTGGTTTGATGGCGGCTGTGCGCGGGACGCCCTCTGGCGTGCCGGTTCCTCGGTTCCCGGTTTTCCAACCTGCGTACAGCTGCCACCCCTTCGCTTGGAAACGAACATGGCAGCTCCTTAACCCGAGGAGTAAATACAGTGAAAGCAACAAAATCATCAAGCTCCGCCGAACTCAAAACCATCGGCCTCACCCCCCTCATCTACTGCACCGACAATCCACTCTTCCGCGTCTCTCGCAACGTCCCGCTCGTTGACGCATTGTCCATGGCTTCCGATTTCCTGTTCCTGGCCAAAGGCCTGACCGAGGACGCCGCCTACACCCGCGATTCCGACCGACACGCCTGGGCCGCGCATTATCTGACGCAGATGGGCAAGGCGTTGGTGGATGATGTGGTGAAGGTGTTGGAGCCTGCGCCAGAGCGGACACAGAAATAACACTGTCCCCTGTAGGAGCGAGCTTGAACTGGTCAAGTAATCTTGGACACTGATTACGGTTCACGCCGCCAATCTTTCCTTCACGACCGGCGACCTGTAGTCGTTATAGCTGTGAGGCCTGCTGATGTTGTAGCGCGAGACATAGCGCTGCACATCTGCCCGGGCCTCATGCTCCAGTTTGTAGCCCGTTTCAGGCACCCACTCGGACTTCAAACTACCAAAGAAACGCTCCATCGGGGCATTGTCCCAGCACTCGCCTTTACGGCTCATACTTTGCCTGAACCGATGTTTCACAAGCGCATTTCGGAATTTATGGCTGGTGTACTGGCAACCTTGATCAGAATGAAACAACACATCCTGGGGATGGCCGCGCAGCTCAACCGCCATGCGTAGCGCTTCGCAGGTCAGGTTGGCATCAGAAATCATCGAAAACGACCACCCTACGATCCTGCGAGCGTACAGATCCAAAACGGCGGCGAAGTACATCCACCGCTTGCCGACCTTGATGTATGTCACGTCGCCACACCACACCTGATTAACCGCCGTCACATCAAATTTTCGCTTGAGCACGTGCGGCGCCACCAAGGCCTCCACACCCGGCGACTTGTACTTATGGCGCCGGCGCTGACGACTAGCGATGCCAGCTTCGCGCATCAAACTGCGAGCCATATAACGCCCGATACGATGCCCTTTGGCTTGTAGCTCCTTGGACAAAGTACGTGCGCCGGCCGACTCTCTGGACGCCTTGTGGTGCCTGACCAACGCGGCTTTGAGCTTGTCCCGTTCAGGATTTGCTCTGCCTTGGCGCTGGCGCCAGGCGTAAAAGCTACTGCGGTTGCCCCCAAACGCCCGGCAACACTTTTTAACGCCGTACTGCTCGCCCAGCTCATCGATCAGCGTGAATGATCTTTGGCGTCCAAAAGCAGGAGAGCACTGGCCTTTTTTAGGATTTCGATATCCAGGTCTTTCTCTCTGAGCAGAGCTTTGAGTCTCTGGATTTCTCGTTGATCAGCGGTAATCGCCTTGGCCCCCACCGGAGTCGAGCCCAAGCGCTCTTTTTGCACTTGATCAACCCAACGGCGCAGGGCTGTGGGGCCGATATCCAGGCTGGCACAGACTTCGGTAACCGGCTGACCTTCATCCAACACCATGCTGGCAGCCTTGAGCTTGAACTCACTCGAATAGGATTTACGCATATCCAAACACCTCAGATTTGGGCGCTATCATAGCGCCCGATTGAAGTGTCCAAAATCATTAGGCCAGTTCAGCTTGCTCGCGATGGTGGATCACGCACCGCGGGGTGTCAGACAGCCCGCGTCATCGTTGACGACCATCGCGAGCATGCTCGCTCCTACAGGGACAGCGCCAACCCAACCAAACCACAAGGCCGAGCGTTAGCTCGCCTTGCAGGCTTTTGATCCACCCGCCCCTTCGGAAGGCTGAGTGGAGGCATTCATCCGGGGAGTGGGCGCGCAGCGCCGTGCGGCGCAGCCGCACACATCGAGAGGAGGTGCAGCGAAGCAAACCGTAGGCGATGTCCCCGGATGGATGCCGGAGCGAAGGAACCCCGAGCGTCAGCGAGGGGCCGTACGCTGGGGCGAGCGTTTTTTGCTTACTTTTTTAGGCGCTTGTAAAAAAGTGAGTCGCCGTAAGGGCGAAACCATAAGCGGCCGTTACCGCAGCAACAGATATGTACACCGTCAGGCCGCCATCGTCGGAGCGCCGCCCGGAGCAAGCCCGCTCCTACAGGGGCCAAAGTGACCCGCTGTAAGAGCGAAACCATAAGCGGCCGTTACTGCAGCAATGGATATGCCTCCATCAGCAGGCCAACCAAAAGAGTTTTAGTGCGCCACCGCCGCCTGCTCTTCCATCTTCTTGCGCAGGCTCAACGGCCGCATGTCCGTCCAGGTTTCTTCGATGTAGGCCAGGCATTCCTTTTTCAGGCCGCTCTTGCCCACGGTGCGCCAGCCTTCGGGTACGGCTTTGTAATCGGGCCAGATAGAGTATTGCTCTTCGTGGTTGACCACCACCTGGAAGAGGATGTCCTCGCGGTCGAATACTGAAGTCATGGTGTCTCTCCATCGCTGTTGGGTGGGCTGTGCCGTGTGCGCAGCCGTTATGTTGGAAGAACGTTGCGGGATTCGAAAAATTTAGAGGCTGGCGGTCGCTGCAGCCATTGCTCGACCGAAAATCCCTGCCACCTGATCAATTTCCGCTGCGGTAATGACCAGCGGCGGCAGGAAGCGCACCACCGCGCCATGGCGGCCACCGAGTTCGAGAATCAGCCCGCGCTTGAGGCATTCGCGCTGAACCAGCGGTGCCAGTCGCCCAAATGCCGGCGGATGGCCCAGGGCATCCGGCGTACCTGTCGGGTCGACCAGTTCTACGCCAAGCATCAGGCCGCGCCCACGAATGTCGCCCAGTTGCGGGAAATCGCGCTGCAGGATGCGCAAGTGCTCGCTCAACCGTTCGCCCATGACGGCCGCGTGCTCGCAGACCTTGTGTTCGACCAGATAACGCATCACCGCGGAACCCGCGGCCATGGCCATCTGATTGCCACGGAACGTGCCAGCATGGGCGCCCGGCAGCCAGGTGTCGAGCCAGTCGCGGTAAACCACCACCGCCAATGGCAGGCTGCCGCCGATGGCCTTGGACATCACCACCACGTCCGGGATGATTCCGGCGTGCTCGAAGGCGAACGTCTTGCCGGTGCGAGCAAAACCGCTCTGGATTTCATCGACGATCAGCGCTACCCCCGCCTGCTCGGTAATGCGCCGCAAACCGCGCAACCAGTCGAGGTCAGCGGGAATCACCCCGCCCTCCCCCTGCACCACTTCCACAATCACGGCAGCCGGCAATTGCACGCCGGCCTCGGGATCGTTCAGCAGGTTTTCGAGGTAATTGAGATTGGCCTGCACGCCTTGCGCACCGCCCAGGCCAAACGGGCAACGATAGTCGTAGGGATAGGGCATGAACTGCACGCCGTTGCCGAGCAGCGCACCCATCGGCTTTTTCGGCCCCAGGCTGCCCATCAGGCTCAATGCGCCCTGGCTCATGCCGTGGTAACCGCCCTGGAACGACACCACGGTGCTGCGTCCGGTGGCGGTGCGCACCAGTTTCAACGCTGCTTCCACGGCGTCGGTGCCGGTCGGACCGCAGAACTGGATTTTCGCTTGCGCGGCCAGCGCTGGCGGCAGCAGGCCGAACAGGTCCTGGACAAACTGATCCTTGACTGGCGTAGTCAGGTCGAGGGTGTGCAACGGCAGTTCATCGGCCAGCACCTGCTGGATCGCGTCGATCACCACGGGGTGGTTATGCCCCAGCGCCAACGTTCCCGCGCCGGCCAGGCAGTCGATGAAGCGCCGCCCCTCGACATCTTCGACATGAATGCCCTTGGCGCGCTTGAGGGCCAGGGGAATGCGTCGCGGGTAGCTGCGGGCATTGGATTCCTGCTGGCTCTGGCGGGTAAGTAACGGCGAGTCGTTGAATTGATAAAGCATTTCGGCCGGCGTCGTCCGGGCCGACTGATCTTCCACAAGGCTGGTAGCGACTGACATCTCTCGACCCTTCAGTAGGTTTTCCTGTTCTGGAAACGCATTAGCGCACCGAGGATTTAGCCCCTTGGTCAGGTTTCTCTGCTGATCGTGCCAGGGCCTTCTGCATGGGGATGGCGTGCAGACCGGCGGTGGTGAAGGCTTGCGCGCAGGGCTGATAACCGAGGTGGCAATAAAAAGGCTCGCCAGTGCGCGTGCTGTTGAGGTGCACCTCCACCCGCCCCTGCTCGATCAGCCAACTTTCAGCGTCGTGCACCAGCGCTCGCCCGGCGCCACGGCGAAACCACTCCGGCAGCACATAACAAAGGGCCAGCCGGCCACTGAGGGTGGCCATCGCAACGCCGACCGGTTTGTCCTGCAGCAGGGCGATGTTGAGGTACAGCCGGGGGTCAGCCAACCATGGCTGGATATGTTCGAGGGTTTTGTTGCGGGTCCAGATGGCGAGGGTGTGGGGGTCATTGCGGTGGTCGAGGGCACAGCCGACGCGTATCGATCGCTCGATGATGCGGCTGATGATGCCGGTATCGGCAGGGCTGGCTTTGCAGACTTGCAGGGGTGATTGCATGGAGCTGTTACCTCAATCCATTGAGAGAAAGCTGCGATGCAAGATAGCGCTGGGGTGGGGGCAAGGCTAATGGAGAGGCGTTACATTTGATGTGGGGCTGGCAAAGAACCTCATTGCCTGTGCTGGCGCCATCGCGGGCAAGCCCGCTCCCACCGTAAATTGTCGTCGTGCACAAAGCTATTGTGGGAGATTACGGGCTGTCAAACCGACTGCAACGGCATCGTCAGTTCCACCCGAAGGCCATCCGGCCGGCTGTCGAAATGCAGGGTACAGCCGCAGCGCTGGACGATGGCCTGGACAATCGCCAGCCCCAGGCCGCAGCCGGTGCTCTGGCCGTTGCGCCAGAAACGCTGGGTCAGGTGTTGCAGATCGTCCGCCGCAATACCCGGGCCATGGTCGCGGACCACGAATCGTACGCGGTTATCGCGGGTTTCGAGGCTCAGCTCCACCGGGCCGTCGTTCGGCGTATGGCGCAGGGCGTTGTCCAGCAGATTGCGCAGCGCGGCTATCGACAGCACGGCAGGCATTTGCACCGGCGCATGGGACAGCGTCGACGCCGGTTTGAAGGTGATGCGCTGGCGTTCACCGCTGGCGGCGTCCTGAATCGCCAGTTTCGCCACCTGTTCGGCATCGCATTGCACGCCGTCATCGAATGACAGGCTGCCCTCGACCCGCGCCAGCAACAGCAATTGTTCGAGGGTCCGGTGCATGCGGTCGGCCCCCTCCTCAGCCTTGGCCAGGGATTGGTCCCGCGCCGCGCCTTCGGTCATGCGCGCCACTTGCAGGTGGGTCTTGATGGCCGTCAGTGGGCTGCGCAACTCATGGGCGGCATCGCCCGTGAGGCGGCGCTCGCGCTCGATGGTCTTGCCGATGCGCTGTAGCAGCTGGTTCTGGGTATCCAGCAGCGGCTTCAACTCACTGGGCAGCGGCTGGATCTGCAAGGGTTCCAGGGAATCGGCGCTGCGGCGCATCAAGGCATCGCGCATGCGGTTGAGCGGCGCCAGCCCCTGGCCGATGCCCAGCCACAGCAGGCACAGACAACCCAGCAGTGCCACACCGACCGGCACCGAGGCAGCCAGCAGGATCGACATGTTCAGGGCTTCACGCTCGATCTGCCGGTCTGCCGTGGTGATGCGCAGGTCGCCACGGGCCAGGGTGAAGCTGCGCCACGGCGCGCCATCGATGATCTGATCGTGAAAGCCCATTTTCTCGGCTTCCAGGGTTTGCTGCGGGTCGGTGTGACTGCGGGCAAGGATTTCACCGCGCAAGGAGCTGACCTGGCACGCCATACCGCCCGGAATGTTCAGTTGTTCGGCGCTGAAATGGGTGCCCTCGCCCTTGGTCGGCAGGGCCGGCAATTGCTCCATCAGCCCGGCGACCATGCGCGCCGAGGCCACCAGCCGCTGGTCGAGGGAAAACATCATCTGGTTGCGCAGGTCACTGAGCATCCAGGCCGCCGCCAGCGCCCAGATCAGCGCAAAAGCAGCGCCCAGGGTCAGGCTCAAGCGCACACGCAGGCTCATCACTTGGATTCTTCTCCACCGTCGGCCGGCCCCAGGCGATAACCCAGGCCGCGCACCGTCTCGACAATGCCATTGCCGAGTTTGCGCCGCAGGTGATGGATATGCACGTTGAGGGCGTTGCTTTCCAGTTCGTCATTGAAGCCGTAGACGCTGTCTTTCAGTTGCTCGGTCGACAGCACCCGGCCACGGTTGTGCAGCAAAGCCTGCAACAGCGACTGTTCACGCCGGGACAAGTCCACTGGCTGGCCGCCGAGCAGGGTCTCGCGGCTGCTCGGGTCGTACGTCAGGCGACCGTGCTCGATCAGGTTGACGCTGCGCCCCGCCACGCGTCGCAGCAGCGTGTGCAGGCGGGCGGCCAGTTCACGCAGATCGAACGGTTTGAGCAGGTAATCGTCGGCCCCCGCTTGCAGGCCATCGACCCGATCGGTCACCGAATCGCGCGCGGTCAGGATCAACACCGGGATTTCCAGGCCGCTGTGGCGCAACTGCTGCAACAGCTTCAAACCGTCGTCATCGGGCAGGCCGAGGTCGAGCACCATCACGTCGAACTCCGCAACCTTGAGCATCGCCCGTGCCTTGGACGCCGTATTGACGTGCTCCACAGTCAGGCCCTGAGCCGTGAGCCCGGCGACGATCCCGCTGGCGATCAACTCATCGTCTTCGCAAACCAGTACGTGCATGGGAACTCCCGTGGTAAAAGCCAGAGTCAACCAGCTGCGGATTAAGCCGCAATTATGGCAAGCGACCGCCCTGACGAGAAGCGCGGCGGTGGTTTACCCTGTTGACGGAAAAAGGGGATTGCGGGCCAACCGCGTAAAAATCGCGGTTAATCACCGGTTAATCACTCATCTCTAATGTGCAATCACTTGCACAGGAACAAGGTTTTTTCATGCGTCACTTCTTTCTACTGTTCGTTCTGTTGATCTCGGGACTGGCCCAGGCAGGCACAGATCCCTTCGCGTCAAAGCCGGATTTTTTGCCCGTGGACAAAGCCTTCGTCCTCACCTCTGAACGTCTGGAGTCCGGTGAAACCCAGCTGTTCTGGCAGATCGCCCAGGGCTACTACCTCTATCAGAAGCGCATGAAGTTCGACGGGTTGGCCGCGCAAAACCAGCCGACGCTGCCCGATGGCGAAGCCCACAGCGACGAGTTTTTCGGCGAGCAACCGGTGTATCGCCAGGGCGTGGAAGTGAAGATCCCGGCCAGCGCCAGCGGTTCGATCAAGGTCAGCTATCAAGGCTGCGCCGACGCAGGCCTGTGTTATCCGCCGCAGACTCGGGTCATCGACCTGGGTGGCGCAGCCGTCGCTCAAACCGGCGGCGAAGCCCCGGATCAAGCCCTGGCCAGCAGCCTGCAACAACGGGCGCTGGGCTGGAGCCTGCTGGTGTTCTTCGGCCTGGGCCTGTTACTGGCCTTTACACCTTGCTCGTTGCCTATGCTGCCGATCCTGGCCGGTTTGATCGTCGGCAGCGGCGCTACGCCCAAGCGCGGCTTTGCCCTGGCCACCAGCTACGTGGTGAGCATGGCCCTGGTGTACGCGGCGATGGGCGTCATCGCGGCGCTGCTCGGGGCGAACTTGCAGGCGTGGTTGCAAAACCCATGGTTGCTCGGCAGCTTCGCCGCCGTGTTCGTACTGCTGGCGTTGCCGATGTTCGGCTTCTTCGAACTGCAACTGCCGGTCGCCGTGCGTGATCGCCTGGAGAATGTCTCGCGCAATCAGCGCGGTGGCAGCCTGCTCGGCGCCGGCGTGCTGGGCGCTTTGTCCGGCCTGCTGGTGGGGCCTTGCATGACGGCGCCCCTGGCCGGTGCCCTGCTCTATATCGCGCAAAGCGGCAATGCGCTGCACGGCGGGCTGATTCTGTTCGCCCTGGGCATCGGCATCGGTGTGCCGCTGTTGCTGCTGGTGACGGTGGGGAACCGCTTCATGCCCAAGCCCGGTGCCTGGATGAACCTGGTCAAGGGGGTATTCGGTTTCCTGTTCCTGGCCACCGCACTGCTGATGTTGCGGCCAGTGCTCAATCCATCGCTCTGGCTAGGCCTGTGCGGCGCCCTGTTGTTGATTGCCGCCTACAGCGCCTGGAAACAGTCGGACGGATTCGGGCGCCTGGCACGTCTGTTTGGCGCCAGCTCGCTGTTGCTCGGTTTGTGGGGCAGCCTGCTGATCGTCGGCGCGGCAGGCGGCAGCGATAATCTGTACCAGCCGTTGCACGTCTACAGCGGGTCGAAGACCGCTGCCGCGGGTCGCGCTGTCGGCCACGAAGCCTTCACCACGGTCAGTGACCCCACGGCTCTGCAGCGGGAACTGGATGCGGCGAAAACCGAGGGTCAGTGGGTACTGCTGGACTACTACGCCGACTGGTGCAGGCCGTGCAAAATCATGGAAACACAGGTATTCGGCCAGGCCCGCGTGCTCGACGCCCTGAGTGATGTGCGCCTGTTGCGCCTGGACGTCACTGCCGACAACGCCGCCAGCCGCGAACTGCTGGCCCGTTACAAAGTCCCGGGCCCACCGACGTTCCTGTGGATCGGCGCCGACGGCGAAGAACGCCGCAGCCAGCGCATCACGGGCGAGGTGGACGCTGACACCTTCCTGCAACGCTGGACCACCACCCGAGAAGCCCGCTAATGCTGACTTTGACCCTCGGTACGTTTGCCATCGCGCTTAATCATCTGCTGCTGATCAGTGCGCTGGCGCTGGCGACGTTTGTCGGCTGGCGCGCGGCCAAGCGTGGTGGCGAGAACCCCGAGTCCGTCCTTTTCAGTCTGTTCCTGCTGGGCATGCTCGCCGCGCGGATCAGTTTCGTCGCGCTGTACTGGATGCACTATCGCAACGATCCATGGCAGGTGATCGACCTGCGCGATGGCGGCTTCCTTGCCCTGCCCGGGGTGATCGTGCTGCTGCTCGCGGCGCTGTATCGCGGCTGGCGTCGTCCCGGTCTGCGCCGTCCGTTGGGTTATGGCGTGGCCAGCGGCCTGGCGTTCTGGTTGCTGGCAACCTTCTCGCTGAGCCTTTACGAGCAAGGTACGCGTTTGCCGGACATTGCCTTGCGCAATGCCGCCGGGGAAACCGTGCAGTTGGCGGACTACCGGGGCGGGCCGCTGGTGATCAACCTCTGGGCCACCTGGTGCCCGCCGTGTCGCCGGGAAATGCCGGTGCTGGAGAGTGCCCAGCAACGTCGGCCAGACCTGACCTTCCTGTTCGTCAATCAGGCCGAAAGCATGCAAAGCGTCAGTACGTTCCTGGAAACCCAGGGCCTGAGCCTGTCCAACGTGCTGTTCGATGGCAGCGGCCGCCTGGGGCAGGCCGTGGGCTCCATGGCGCTGCCAACTACGCTGTTTTACAGCCCTGACGGTCGCCTGCTGGGCAGCCACCTGGGCGAACTGTCGGAAGCCAGCCTGGCCCGTGCCCTGGAAAACTTCGAAACTCCGAATCCGGCCGCACCGGCCACCTCGTCAAGGAAACTGCCATGCCCCGCCTCCGCCACCTGCTGACACTGACCCTCGGCGCAGCCCTGCTGCACCTGCCAGCGGTGCAGGCTGCCGAAGAATTGCCTGCTGCGATCAAGAAAATCGAAGCCAAAGGCGCCAAAATCGTGGGCCAGTTCGACGCGCCCGACGGCCTGCGCGGGTACGCCGCGCAGTACCAGAACCGAGGCATCGCGCTGTACCTGACCCCGGACGGCAAGCATGTGTTGTTGGGCAATCTGTACGACGAAGCCGGCAATGACCTGAGCAGCGCACCGCTGCAGAAACTGGTGTATGCGCCGATGGCCAAGGAAGTCTGGGCCAAGTTCGAAGCCAGTGACTGGATCCAGGACGGCAACAAGGATGCGCCGCGCACGGTCTATCTGTTCAGTGACCCGAACTGCCCTTACTGCAACATGTTCTGGGAGCAGGCGCGGCCGTGGGTCAAGGCCGGCAAGGTGCAGTTGCGGCACATCATGGTGGGCATCATCCGCGAAGACAGCCCGGGTAAGTCGGCGGCATTGCTGGCCGCCAAGGACCCGCAAAAAGCCCTGCAGGACCACGAGTCAGCGGGCAAGGCCAGCACGCTCAAGGCGCTCAAAGACGTACCACCTGCCATTCAGGCGAAACTGGCGGCGAACATGCAGTTGATGGAAGAACTTGAATTGCAGGCGACGCCGGCAATTTTCTACATGGATGACAAGGGTGAGCTGCAACAGCAGCAGGGCGCCCCTTCGCCGGACAAGTTGGTGAAGATTCTCGGGCCGAAGTAACCGTTCCCTGTAGGAGCGAGCTTGCTCGCGATGAGGGTGTGTCAGTCAATGCATGTGCTGGCTGACACTCCGTCATCGCGAGCAAGCTCGCTCCTACAGAAAGCTAGCGGTTTCTTTCGCTCAGGAACATCAACAACGTCTCGGTCACGAACGCTGGGTTCTCCAGGTTGGAGATATGCCCCGCTTGCGGCACCTCGACATACGGGCAGCCAATCAATTCGGCCATTTCCCGAGCCTCGGCCGGTGGTCGCGGCTTGTCCTGATCGCCGCCCATCACCAGCGTGGTGGCCGGGTTCAACTCGGGCAGGCGTGAAAGGAAATCGTCGCGCCCGAAGGTGATCCGCCCCATCGGAGCAATGCTCTGGCGCAGGCGCTCAGCGGGCAGCGCCGCGAGAGCCTGGTAAAAGTCGCGATAGAGCGCCGACTCTGGATCGATGCCCGGACGGAAGAAGATCGGCACGATGATATCGAGCTGTTGGGGGGCGATCACGCCGCTGTCTTCGATCTGCTTGAGCAGCGAGAAATAATACTGGCGGGTGGGCTCAGGCTCGGCGCCGAGATAGGTGTCCATCAGCACCAGGCCATTGATCCGCTGTGGCGCCGCCAGCGCCAGGCGCGCGCCCCACATGCCACCGACCGACAGGCCCACCAGGGTGACCCGATCGATGTCCAGATGGTCGAGCAACACCAAGGCCTGGCGGGCGATGTCGTCAAGATTCGCGGTGCCGTCGGGCAAGCGCCCGGACTCGCCGTGGCCCCACAGGTCCAGGGCAATGACCCGGTAATGCGGCGACAGTGCGGCAATCTGCGGCGCCCACATGGCCTGGTCCCACAGGTAGCTGCCGGCCAGCAATACCGCCGGGCCGGAACCCTCGTCAATGTAATGAAGGGGTTGTCCGTCAATCGTTACGAAGGGCATCGACTGGTTCCTCTGCGAGAAAGAGAAGTGGCAGACTGAGGCGGCGGTGGCGGATCGTCAATCGGGGAAATGTACGGGATTGTAGATGGGGGCTTTGTGGTGCCTGGACGGGCCTCATCGCGGGCAAGCCCGCTCCCACAGTGGTCGGTGTTGTACATGTAACATGTGTTCAACATTAAACCCTGTGGGAGCGGGCTTGCCCGCGATGAGGCCGCAACAGACACCGGAGATTACAACCCCTCCAACTCCGCCATCAGGTCGTTCAACCGATCCGCCTTCTCCCCGGTGATTTCACTGGCCGCCAACCCTTCGATGTACTCCGCCAGTTCCTGCACCGTGCTGCATTCGAACATCGCCCGCAGCGGCACATCCCGTTGCAGGGTTTTCTGCACCCGTGAAGCAATTTGCGTCGCCAGCAGCGAATGTCCACCCAGTTCGAAGAAATTGTCGCGAATGCCCACCTGCTCGACCTTCAAGACCTCGGCCCAGATATCAGCCAGGGTCTGTTCCAGCTCATTGCGCGGCGCCCGGTAATCCTCGCTCTGCAACTGGCCGATCTCCAGCGCCGGCAAGGCCCCGCGATCCAGTTTGCCGTTGGCGTTGAGCGGCATGCGCTCCAGCCACAACCAGTGCAGCGGGACCATGTATTCCGGCAGCTCGGCACGCAGGTGCTGCTTGATGCGCTCCAGCCGATCGCTCGGGCTCAGAGTGACATCAACCGCCACCAGATAACCGACCAGATGCTTGCCATTCACCCCTTCCTGCACACCGACCGCCGCTTCACGCACCTCTGGCTGTTCATGCAGGCGCGCTTCGATTTCACCCAGCTCGATGCGATAGCCACGAATTTTCACCTGATGGTCGATACGGCCGACGTACTCCAGCACGCCGTCGCTGCGCCGACGAGCCAGGTCACCGGTGCGATACAAGCGCTCGCCCGGCTCACCAAACGGGTCAGGCACGAACACCTGGGCAGTACGCAACGGATCGCTGACATAGCCGCGGCCAACCCCGGTGCCGGCCACGCACAACTCGCCCACAGCCCCCAACGGCACCAGTTCCAGCGCGCCATCGAGCAGATACAAACGGTTGTTGTCGGTGGGGGTACCAATGGGCAGGTAGCTGCCACGGGTCGAGGCCAGGTCGACGCGGAAAAACGCCACGTCGTCCGAGCACTCCGCCGGCCCGTAGGCATTCACCAACCCGATATCCGGATAGCGCAATAACCATTGATGAGCCAGTTCCGGCGGCATCGCTTCGCCGGTCGGTAACATCCAGCGCAGGCCATCCAGACTCATGCGTTCCTGAGCGAGCATGCCCTGGATCAGCGACGGTACGCTTTCCAGCACGGTGATGCCCTGCGAGGAAACGTGCGCCAGCAACCCCTGCGGATCTTGGGCAATGGTGTTCGGCACAATGTCGACCCGTGCGCCGAACAACGGCGCGGCAAGGAACTGCCAAACCGAGATGTCGAAGCTTTGCGAAGCGGTCTGCGCAATCACATCCGCCTCGCTCAGGTTCAGGTACGGGACCTTGCTCAACTGGTTGTTGAGCATGCCGCGCTGCTCCACCATCACCCCTTTGGGCAAACCGGTGGAGCCCGAGGTGTAGATGACGTAGGCCAGGTTGTCCGGGCCGCTGTAGACACCCGGATTGGCCACCGACAGGGCACTGGCCTGCACCTCTTCCCAAATCAACAGCCGTGGCCTGTGGGCGCAAGCGGTTTCCTCCAGCAACGCGAGCGCCTGTTCGCGGCTGGCCTGGGTGCAGACCAGCAACGGCGTGCGGCTCAGGTCGATGATCCGACTCAGGCGCTGGCTCGGCAGACCCGGGTCCAGCGGCAGGTAACCGGCACCGGCCTTGAAGCTGCCGATGATCATCCCGAGCAGATCGAGGCTGCGTTCGGCCAGCAAGGCCACGGGTTGATCCAGCCCGACCCCGGCCGCGATCAGCGCGTGGCCCAAGCGGTTGGCTTGCTGGTTGAGCTCGGCATAGCTGTGCTGCAGGCCCTGGCAACTGGCGGCGATACGCTGCGGATGCCCGGCCACCTGCGCCTCGAACAGCGCCACATAACCCTGTTCCAGCGGGTAGTCGTGGGCGCTCTGGTTGCAGCCATTGATCAGGAAATCCTGCTCTTCGACGCCCAGCAGCGGCAGGTCGGCCATGTCACCGTGGAAACCCCGGACCAGCGCCAACAGCAAGCGTTTGAACTCGCCGAGCATGCGCTCCACGGTGGACTCATCGAAATAACGCTGGTCAAAAGACAGGTGCAAGCCCAGGTCATCGCCCGGATAGCAAACAGCCGTCAACGGGAAGTTGGTGTGAGTCCGGCCGGAATCAGAGGTGGCATTGAGGCTTTGCGCACGATCCAGCACCGAGACTTCCACCGGCGCGTTCTCGAACACGAACAGGCTATCGAACAGCGGCTGGCCCTTGGGCAGCTCGCTGTGTTCCTGGATGCTCACCAGCGGCAGGTATTCGTATTCGCGCAGTTGCATGTTGCTGTCGAGCAACTCGCTCAACCATTCGCGCACGCTGCAGCGCTGATCATCCCCGGGCATCTTCACCCGCAGCGCGACACTGTTGATGAACAGTCCGACGGTGCGCTGCATCTCGGGCATTTCCACCGGACGCCCGGCCACGGTGACGCCGAACAACACGTCACGATCACCGCTCAGGCGCCGCAGCACCAAGGCCCACGCTGCTTGGGCGAAGGTGTTGATGGTCAACTGGTGAGCCTGCGCCAGCTCGCGCAATTGCGCGCCGTCGCGGGCGTCAAGGCGCGTATGGCAATCGCCGACGATCATGCCGCCGCTGTCACCTGCGTGTTCACGCAGGAACGGCCGATCGCTCGGAATGGGCGTGGTGCGCTCGAAGCCTCGCAGGTTGTTCTTCCACCACTGCCGCGCCTCGGCCAGGCTCTGGTGTTGGAGCCAGCCGATGTAGTCGCGGTAACGCGGCGCGGGGGCCAATTGTGGTTCACGGCCTTCTCCCAGGGCCATGTAGATGTCGAAGAAATCGTTCATCAGCAGCGAACGGCACCAGGCATCGATGAGGATGTGGTGATTGCTCATCATGAACCAGTAACGCGCTTCGCCGACACGAATCAGGCGCAGGTGGAACGGCGCCTGGTTGAGCAGATCGAAACCGGCTTCGCGCTCGCTCTTGAGCAGGCTTTGCAGCTTTGGCTCCTGTTGGTCATCCGCGATGTCGCGCCAGTCGAGGTAATCGATTGGCGTGCGACCCGGCTTGTGGATCACCTGCAGCATGTCTTCGCCGACGTTCCAGCAGAACGAGGCGCGCAGGGCTTCATGACGGGCGATCACCGCTTGCCAGGCCTCGGCAAAACGCTGCGGATCAAGCGTGCTGTTGATGCGGTAGCGGTCCTGCATGTAGTAGAGGCCGGTGCCCGGTTCAAGCAAGGTGTGCAGCAACATGCCCTCTTGCATCGGCGTCAGCGGGTAAACGTCTTCAATCAACGCTGCCTCGACCGGCAAGGCGTCGAGTTGCACCTGGGTCAGTTTGGCCAGCGGGAAGTCGGACGGGGTCAAGCCGCCCGTGTCGTCTCGCAGGCAATGCTTGATCAGGCTTTGCAGTTCACCGAGGTAGGCTTGCGCCAATTCGCCGATGGTCTGCGCGTCGAAACGTTCGGCGCTGAACGTCCAGCGCAGCACCAGCTCGCCACCGTAAACCTGGCTGTCGACGCTGATCTCGTTAGGCAGCGGCGCATGAGGATCGTGAGCATCGCCGACCGGCTCGTCCAGCGGCTGGAACAACGCCCGCTCGCCAAAGCTCTGGTCGAACTGCCCCAGGTAGTTGAAGGTGATCGGAGCCACTGGCAACAAGGCCATGGCCTCGCGGCACGGCTGATCGGCGAGGTAACGCAGCACGCCATAACCCAGACCTTTATGGGGCACGCTACGCAATTGCTCCTTGATCGCCTTGATCGAGGCGCCCTGCCCGGCCGCTTCCTCGATGTTCACCGGCGTCAACCGTAGCGGATAAGCGCTGGTGAACCAGCCGACGGTACGGGTCAGGTCGATATCGTCGAACAGGGTTTCTCGACCGTGGCCTTCAAGTTGAATCAATGCCGAGGCATTGCCCGTCCAGCGACACAACACGCGGGCCAGGGCAGTCAGCAACAGGTCGTTGACCTGGGTGCGATAGGCACTCGGTGCCTCTTGCAGCAGTTGCCGGGTGTGCTCGGCGCCAAGGCGTACGCTGACGGTTTCGCCGTGGCAATGGCGCTGCCCGCCGTCGGCACGCTCGCAGGGTAAATCGGCATTTGGCCCCGCCAGTTGCCCTTGCCACCAGTCCAGCTCTTCGCGCAGGGACTCGCTGCTGGCATAGGCCTGCAGGCGTGCGGCCCAGTCCTTGAAAGCACTGGTTTTCGCCGGCAATTTCACCGCCTGCCCCGCCTCCAGTTGGCGATATACGTTTTTCAGATCGTCCAGTAACACGCGCCACGACACGCCATCGACCACCAAATGGTGGATCGCCAGGAACAACCGCTGCTGCTCCTCGGGCCCATCGACCAGTAACACCCGCATCAGCGGCCCCTGTTCGAGATCGAGGCTGCGTTGCGCATCGGCAAACAGTGCCGCGCATTTGTCCATCGACGTGACTCGCACCTGCCACAGCACCGGCAGGTCGCTGACCGCCTGGTGCACCGCCGTCCAGACGCCCGACTCCTGTCGAAAGCGCAGGCGCAAGGCGTCGTGCTGCTCGATCACCGCTAGCAGTGCCTGCTCAAGACGGTGAGCTTCGAGCATGACGCCCGGTTGCAGCAGCACGGCCTGGTTCCATTGCTGACGCTGGGGAATATCACTGTCAAAGAACCAATGCTGAATCGGGGTCAGTCGTGATTCGCCAGTGAGCAGGCCTTGCTCGGCAGTGATTCGCTCGGTGCGACTGGCCACGGCGGCCAGGGTCTGCACGGTCTGGTGCTGGAACAGGTCACGCGGGCTGAAGTGAATGCCCTGCTGCCGCGCGCGGCTCACCACCTGGATCGACAGAATGGAGTCGCCACCCAGCTCGAAGAAGTTGTCGTGGAGGCCAACCTGGGTGACGTTCAGCACCTCGCACCAGATCTGCGCCAGGGTCAGTTCCAGTGCGTTGCTCGGCGCTACGTAGTGTCGGCGATTCAGCTCCAGGTCCGGTGCCGGCAGCGCGCGGCGGTCGAGTTTGCCGTTGGCGGTCAGTGGCATGCCCGCCAGCAGGATCAGGTGCGCCGGCACCATGTATTCCGGCAACTGCGCCTTGAGGTGGTTCTTCAACGCCTCGCGCAGGGCCGCCTGTTGCACTTCGCCGTGCTCGGCAATGTCGGTCGCCAGATAGCCGACCAGTTGCTTGCCGCTCGGGGCGTCCAGCGCCAGCACCACCGCTTCGCGGATCGCTTCGTGGTCCAGCAGGCGAGTTTCGATCTCCCCCAGTTCCATACGGAAGCCGCGAATCTTCACTTGATGGTCGATACGCCCCAGGTACTCCACCAGGCCGTCGGCGCGCTGGCGCACCAGATCGCCGGTGCGGTACATGCGCCCGCCGGCAAAGGGGTTGGCGACGAAACGCTCCGCAGTGATGCCCGGACGCTCGTGATAACCCTGGGCCAGGCCCGCGCCACCGACATACAGCTCGCCGGTCGCGCCTTGCGGCACGAGCGCCAGGTCGGCGTCGAGTATGTACGCCACGCGGTCACCAACCACGCCGCCGATCGGTACGCTGCCCAGCCCCTCTTCCAGCACGGGCGGCGCCAGGCAGGCCAACGGCATGACCACGGTTTCGGTCGGGCCGTAGGCGTTGAAGAACAGGCTCGGTTTGAAGGCTGCGCGAATGCGCTGCAAATGTTCGCCGGTCAAGGCTTCACCGCCGGTAATGCACATGCGCACCGGCAGGGTTTCGCCCTGGGTGGCCAGCCACTGCGCCAGCTGGCTGCCGTAGCTGGGTGTGAAGCCGAGGATATTGACGTGATGGCGACGGATCAGCCCGCAGATTTCTTCGGCATCCCACTGGCCCTGGGCGCGCAGGACCACTTGCGCACCGCTCAGCAGCGGCACCAGCAGTCGTTCGGTCGCGGCGTCGAAATTGATCGAATAAAAGTGCAGCTCGCAATCGTCCGCTCGCATGCCAAAGCGCTCGATGACCGCACGGCAATGCATGGCGATTTCACCGTGGGACACCACCACGCCTTTGGGTGTGCCGGTGGAGCCTGAGGTGTAGATCAGATAGGCATGATGTTGCGGCAGAGTCAGCGACGGCAGTTCGGTAGCCGGGTAATCGACCAATTGCTCAGCATCTTCCTCAAGGCACCAACGGGCGATGCCCGGTGGCAGCTCGCCGAGGGCCGCAAACATCGCCGCATCGCTGAGCAGCAAGCCGACCCCGCTGTCTTCGATCATGTAATGCAGGCGGTCGAGCGGGTATTCCGGATCGAGCGGCACATAGGCACCACCTGCCTTGAGGATCGCCAAGAGGCCGATCACCATCTCCAGGGAACGCTCCAGCGCCAGGCCGACACGCACCTGCGGGCCGACGCCGCGCTCACGCAGCATCCAGGCGAGGCGATTGGCACGGCTGTCGAGCTCGGCATAGCTCAGGGTCTGTCCGGCGAAGGTCAGGGCCGGCGCCTCGTTGCGCCGCAACGCCTGCTCGGCGAACAGCTGATGAATGCACTGGTCAAGGCGATGTTCGCCCGATTCGACGCCCAGGCTGTCGAACAGTTGCTGCTGCTCGACGGCTTGCAGCATTGGCAGTTCACTCAAGCGCTGCTGCGGATCGGCGATCAACGCCTCCAGCAGGTTGCGCCAATGCCCGGCCATGCGCGCAATGCGCGGCTCGTCGAACAGGTCAGTGCTGTAGGTCAGGCAGCAGCCCAGGCGATGATCGAGGTCGGTGACTTCCAGGTTAAGGTCGAACTTGGTCGCCCGTGCATCGTTGGCCAGGTATTCGACCGTCATGCCATCGAGTGTGCGGCTTTGCTGGAACTCCCAGCGCTGCACGTTGCACATCACCTGGAACAGCGGGTTGTAGGCGGCGCTGCGTGGTGGCTGCAAGGCCTCCACCAAATGGTCGAACGGCAGATCCTGATGGGACTGTCCTTCGATGACGGTGTGCCGCACCTGCTCCAGCAGCTCAAGGACCGGCATCTGCCCATCGATCTGGCAACGCAGCACCTGGGTGTTGAGGAAGGCGCCGATCAGACCTTCGCTTTCCGGACGGATGCGGTTGGCCACCGGCGCACCGATACGCAGGTCGGTCTGCCCGCTGTACCGGTAAAGCAGTGCCGCCAGCGTGGCGGTCATGGTCATGAACAGGGTCAGGCCATTGTTGGCGTTGAATGCCCGGACCCTTGCGGCGAGGTCATCGCTGAGGTCAAACCGGAACAACTCGCCCTGATGGCTTTGCACCGGCGGACGCGGACGGTCGGCCGGCAGTTCCAGCAGCGGGTGTTCACGGCCCAGTTGCGCGGTCCAGTAATCGAGCTGGCGCTGGCGCTCGCCGGATTCCAGCCACTGGCGCTGCCACACGCTGTAATCCAGGTATTGCACCGGCAACGGCGCCAGCGGCGACTCGCGGTCATCGACGAACGCTTCGTACAGCACGCTGAGTTCGCGGGCGAAAATGTCCATCGCCCAGCCTTCGGTGACGATGTGGTGCAGGGTCAGCACCAGGTAGTGCTCCTGCTCAGCGCTCTTGACCAGGCAGGCCCGCAGCAGCGGCCCGGTTTCCAGGTTGAAGGGGCGATGCGCTTCGCTATCGGCGAAGGTCTTCACCCGCTGTTCACGCAGGTCATCACCCAGCGAAGAGAAGTCCTGCCAGTCCATGCGCACGCCGATGTCTGCATGCACCCGTTGCTGCGCCACGCCATCGACGCTCGGGAACGTGGTGCGCAAGGTTTCATGACGCAGGATCAGCGCCTGCAACGCCGTCTCGAAGCGCCCGACATCCAGCACCCCGCGCAGGCGGGCCATGCCGCCGACGTTGTAGGCCGGGCTGTCCGGTTCCATCTGCCAGAGGAACCACATGCGCTGCTGGGAATAGGACAGTGGCACTGGCTGGCTGCGATCGACCTTCTCGATCGGCGGTTGCTGGTTGGTCCGGCCGCTGGCCTGAATCAGGCGGACCTGTTCGGCAAAGGCGCCCAGTTCACTGTTTTCAAAGAGCGAACGCAACGCCAGCTCGACGTCGCACGCCTGACGAGTGCGCGAGATGATTTGCGTGGCCAGCAGCGAGTGGCCCCCAAGGACGAAGAAGTCATCACGCAGCCCCACTTGCGCCAGTCCCAGGACTTCGCGCCAGATTCCGGCGATCTGCTGCTCCAGCGCCGTCACCGGTTCAATGTGTTCAACGACCTGCCAGATCGGTTCGGGCAACGCGCGACGGTCGAGCTTGCCGCTGGGGCCCAGGGGCATTTCCTGTAGACGCATGAGCTGCGCCGGCACCATGTATGGGGGCAGCTCGGCGGCCAGCGCGGTTTTCAGGCGGGTGTTTTGCGCGTCTTCGGCCTCACCGGTTTCAGTGGCGGTGTAATAGCCGACCAGTTGGGCGCCCGCAGCGGTGTCACGCACCAGCACCACCGCTTGCGCGACGCCTTCCTGCGCCAACAAACGCGCCTGGATTTCTTCCGGCTCGACGCGAAAACCGCGCAGCTTGACCTGTTGATCGAGCCGACCGAGGTATTCGATCACACCGTCGCCCGTCCAGCGTGCGCGGTCGCCGGTGCGGTACAGGCGAGCGCCCTGCTCGCCCCACGGATCGACGACAAAGCGTTCGGCCGTCAGCCCCGGGCGCCCGAGATACCCGCGCGCCAGGCCGAGGCCACCGATACACAGTTCTCCCGGCACGCCGGCCGGCAGAGGATTGAGGTCGCTGTCCAAAATACGGCAAATCACGTTGCCCAACGGCCGGCCAATCGGCGAACGCTCGTCATCGGCGGCGGTGCAATGCCAGTGAGTCACGTTGATCGCGGTTTCGGTCGGACCGTAGCGGTTGTGCAGTTGCACCGTCGGCAAGTGTTCCAGCACCCGGTTGCGCAATTGCGCCGACAAGGCCTCGCCGCCGGAGAACACCCGTCGCAGGCTCGAGCATCGGCCACTGAGCGGTTCCTCGATGAACAACGCCAGCAGCGGCGGCACGAAGTGCAGCGTGGTCACGCCAAATTGCCGGACCAGTTCGGCGATACGATGGGGATCGCGGTGCTCGCCGGGACCGGCAATCAACAGCCGTGCGCCCGTGATCAGCGGCCAGAAGCACTCCCAGACCGACACGTCGAAACTGATCGGCGCCTTTTGCATCAACACGTCGCTGTCGTCGAGGCGGTAGGTTTTCTGCATCCATTGCAGGCGCTCGGCCAGGGCGGCGTGGGTGTTGCCGACGCCCTTGGGCTGCCCGGTGGAGCCGGAGGTATAGATCACGTACGCCAGGTTGTCGCCGTGCAAACGCAGGCCCGGCGCCTGGCTCGGCCAGGTTTCCAGGTGGAGCGCGTCCATGGCGATCACGCTGACATCGTCGGCGGCTGGCAGCCTGTCGAGCAACGGGGTTTGCGTCAGCAGCAGTTCCGCCCCGCTGTCACGCAGAATGTAGGCCAGCCGTTCGGCAGGGTAATCGGGGTCCAGCGGCACATAGGCCCCGCCGGCCTTGATGATGGCCAGCAGGCCGATCAGGAGTTGTGGCGAACGCTCGGCGGCGATGGCCACGCAGACGTCCGGCCCCACGCCTTTGTCGCGCAGGTAATGCGCCAGACGGTTGGCCTGGGTGTGGAGTTCGGCGAAATCCAGGCTGCCACCCTCCCACACCAATGCGGTGCGCTGGGGCGTCTGGCGCGCCTGTTCGGTCAGCAGCTCCGGCAGCCATTGGTTGGCGAGCGCGCAGTGCGAAATGCTCCAGCGGGCTTGTTGCTCCAGTTCACTGGACGCCAGCATTTGCAGGTCGCCGACGGCTGTCTGCGGTTGCGCGCAGACAGAGCGCAGCAGGTTGCAGTAATGCTCGGCCAGGCGCTCGATGGTCGAGGCGTCGAACAGTTCGTTCGCGTAGTCGAAGGACAGGCTCAAGCGGCCGTTACGGTCTTCTTCGCTGTGCAGTTGCAGGTCGAACTTGGCTTCGCGGCTGTGCCACGGCAGCTCTTCGGCAAGCAGCCCAGGCAGGCGTCGCAGGGCACTCAAGTCCCGTTGCTGGTGGTTGAACATCACCTGGAACAGGCCCTGTTCGCGAGCCTGGGGAAACGCTTCGAGCAGTTGCTCGAACGGCAAGTCCTGATGTGCTTGCGCGCCCAGTGTCGCAACGCGGGTTTGCGCCAGCAGCGTCAGGAGTGGCAAGCGCGAATCCAGCTCGGCGCGCAGTACCTGGGTGTTGATGAAGAACCCTATCAGGCCCTGGGTTTCCAGGCGCGGACGGTTCGCATTGGGCACGCCGACGCGGATGTCACGCTGACCGCTGTAGCGGTGCAACAGGCTCTGGAACGCCGCGAGCAACAGCATGAACGACGTGGACTCATGAGCCTGGGCGGTCTGGCGAATGGCGGTGCTGAGACCGGCATCCAGCCTCACCGTGTGCCGGGCGGCGCTGTGCTGACGTTGCGCTGAGCGCGGGTGGTCGGTGGCCAGATCCAGGGTCGGATGATCATCGCCCAATTGCGCTTTCCAGTACGCCAATTGCCGCTCGCTCTCGCCCTGCGCCAACCATTGACGCTGCCAGCTGCCATAGTCGGCGTACTGGGTCGGCAGTGGCGCAAGCGTCACCGTTTGCCCTTGGGACGCGGCGGCGTACAACTGCGCGAACTCGTCGATCAGTATGTTCAGTGACCAGCCGTCGGCGATGATGTGGTGCAGCGTCACCAGCAACTGGTGATCGTCCTCATCAAGGCGCACCACGGTGACCCGCAGCAGCGGGCCTGCCTCCAGATCGAACGGATTCTGCGCTTCATCGTCACGTATTCGTCGCGCCCGAGCCTCGCGCTCGGCGGCGGGCAGGCTGCTGATGTCGATGCGTTGCAGGTTGAAGGCGCCCGCCGCATCGATCTGTTGCAGCGCCACGCCGTCGCGTTCGAAAAAACGCGTGCGCAGGGACTCATGCCGCTCGATCAACTGCTCGAAACCGCCAAGCAACGCGGCTTCATCCAGTTCCCCGCGCAGCCGCAAGGCGCCGGGGATGTTGTAGGCGCAGCTGTGCGGGTCCAGTTGCCAGGTGATCCACAGACGGTTTTGTGCCAGCGATTGCGGCAAGGCTTCGCTGCGCGACAACGTGCTGATTACCCCCTGAGGCAGGCCGCCGTCCAGTTGCTGCTGTGCGACGGCGGCGGTAAAGGAACCCAGCGTTGGCGCTTCGAACAGCAGGCTCAGGTTCAACTGCAGGCCCAGCACTTCGCGCAAACGCGCCACCACCTGGGTGGCGGCAATCGAGTTGCCGCCGAGCAGGAAGAAGTGGTCGTCGGCACTGACCTGCGGCACCTGCAACTGTTCGGCCCAGATGCGCCCGATCAGGCTTTGCAGCTCGCAAGCGGATTGAGGGTGCTCTTGATCGGCCACAGTCGCCGTTGGGAACAGCGCATAGCTGTCGAGGCTGCCGTCGGCCAGGCGGCTGCGGCAGGCCGAACGTTGCAGCTTGCCGCTGGACGTTTTCGGCAAGGCGCCAGGATTGAGCAGCACCACCACGCTCGGTGTTTCTTGATAGGCCTCGGCCACTGCCTGGCGAATGACTTTGATCAGCCCCTCGGGGGGCAGGATTTTCTGCACGCTGCGGCTGATTTCCGCCGCGATACCGATACCTTCCTGACCGTCGACAGTCACCGCGAACGCCGCGACCCGACCCTTGCGCACCACATCCACCTCTCGCTCGACGGTCTGCTCGATGTCTTGCGGGTAAAGGTTGTGTCCACGCACGATCAGCATGTCTTTCAGGCGCCCGGTGATGAACAGCTCGCCGTGATGCAAGAAGCCCAGGTCGCCGGTGCGCAGCCAGGTCCTGCCCTGATGTTGCACAAAGGTTTCGGCACTGCCCTCGGGGTTGCGCCAATAGCCATGGGCGATGCTCGGGCCGGTGGCCCAGACTTCGCCGACCGCCTGCTGGGCCAACTCGCCAAGCGTGACCGGGTCGACCACCCGCACCGCGTGATCCGGCTGGCTGAAACCGCAACTCATGATTGCGCTGCCCTCGCCCATCTCGGCACGGTTTTGCGCCAGCGCCTGGTCATCCACCCGCAGGTTGCCGATGCCCTGGCCGCGGGGCGTGCCGGCGACGAACAACGTGGCTTCGGCCAGTCCGTAGGACGCCATGAAACAGTCCGGAGTGAAGCCTGCGACGGCGAACTTTTCGGCGAAACGATCAAGGGTGTCGAGGCGAATGGGTTCAGACCCGGAATAGGCAACCCGCCAGTTGCTCAGATCGAGACGTTCCAGCGCCGATTCGCTGACCCGCTCACTGCACAGCCGATAGGCGAAATCCGGCCCACCGCTGATGGTGCCGCCGTATTCGCTGATCGCTTCCAGCCAGCGCAATGGCCGGCCGAGAAAATAAGCCGGCGACATCAACACGCAGGGCACGCCGCTGAAAATAGGCTGCAACAGGCCACCGATCAAACCCATGTCGTGGTACAGCGGCAACCAACTGACGATCACATCGTCTGGGTTCACATCGATGCCGAAGCCTTGGCGAATCAACAGTTCGTTGGCCACCAGGTTGCCGTGACTGACTTGCACGCCCTTGGGCAGCGCCGTGGAACCGGAGGTGTATTGCAGAAACGCGAGGTGGTCGTGCGTCAGGACTGGCTCGAGCCAACGTTCGGCCAGCGTGCAGTCGAGGGTATCGACGCACAGCAGCGGCGGCGCACCTTCTATCTGTTGCAAAGCATCACGCAGGCCGGCGCTGGTCAACAGCAGGCGCGGTTCAGCATCGTCGATGATCGACAGCAGGCGCTCCTGGTGATGGCGTTTGCTCGACTCCGGCGGATAGGCCGGCACCGCGATCACGCCGGCATACAGACAGCCGAAAAAGGCTGCGACGTAATCCGGACCGCTCGGAAATAACAGGACCGCGCGATCGCCAAAATCCGTTTCGGCCTGCAACGCACCGGCAATCGTTCGGGCCCGCTGATCCAGTTCGCGATAACTGAGCACTACTGCCTGATCTGCGGTTTCGGCGAGGAAACGCAAGGCCACGCGGTCCGGCGTCAGGGCCGCACGGCGAGCCAGGGCTTGGACCAGAGTGCTAGGGGTTTCGAACGCGTCGGTCATGGGGGTTCCTGCCTGAATTCGGGGTGGTGTGCTGCCGTCACGCCCTTCACAGGGCATGCGGGACGCGGTCTTCGCCGACCACGCGAGGCATTGGCAATGCGGTTGCGGCGCGAGCGTGCGCCCGCAGCCATTCACCCATGAGAACGGATGACGTCTTGAAATAATTAGTCGGCGGGCTGGGTCGCCAATGGGGAGCAATCCATGGAAGTGCGCCCTGGCTGGGTGCGGCAGTGTGTCGCAAGTCTCACTCTTGCACCGCCGTTATGCATTGTTTCTCTTTCTCATTTGACAATCATTATCATTAAGAATAATTTGTCGCTCGATATGTCGGACGGCCCCACATGCACCCGCCTGCCGTCCCATGACCCCATCCGCAGCAAGGTGATTTCCATGACGGAACAAGTATCGACAAGCACGTGCGATTCACCGCTACTTCAGGCATTCGTCGACAACCGACTGATACTGGTCAAGATCGCCGCACGCATTACCGGCTGCCGGTCGCGTGCCGAAGATGTGGTTCAAGACGCATTCTTCCGCCTCCAATCAGCGCCGCCGATCACCTCCTCGATCAAGGCTCAACTCAGCTACCTGTTCCAGATCGTGCGCAACCTGGCCATCGATCATTACCGCAAACAGGCATTGGAGCTGAAGTATTCCGGGCCGGAAGAGGAGGGACTGAACGTGGTGATTCAAGGCGCTTCGCCGGAAACTTCGCACATCAATTTCTCGACCCTGGAAAACATCGCCGACGCACTGACGGAGCTGCCGACCCGCACTCGCTATGCCTTCGAGATGTACCGCCTGCACGGGGTGCCGCAAAAGGACATCGCCAAGGAACTCGGTGTGTCGCCGACCCTGGTGAACTTCATGATTCGCGATGCGCTGGTGCATTGCCGCAAGGTGTCGGGGAGTCGGGCGGCTGTTCGGCGCTAGGCCTCATCGACCTCATCGCGGGCAAGCCCGCTCCCACAGGTTCTGTGAACACCGAAGCCCCCGGTGGGAGCGGGCTTGCCCGCGAAGACTGACTCAAGATCAGCGCATGGTTTCAAGCCAAACTACACCGCGTAAAAAACCGCTCCCGCCCCAACACCATCAACGCCGCACGCTTGTGCGGGAAGTCGAACTCTTTCTTGCAATAAAAACGCTGGTCCTGCATGTAGCCGATCATCTTCGCGTTGTCGGCCCGTGGCTCGGCGACCAGTCGTTGTGTGCGCGGGTCGTCGAGAAACAGATAATGCGTCAACGCCGATAGCCAGCTTGCCACCTTGTGCGGGCCGCGATGGTGCTCCTCGCCAACCAGCATGTGAATGCCACGGTCATAATCGCCCGCCTCGTAAAATGGCGCGATGCGATCCTCTTTCGCCCAGTAGGCTTCGAAATAGCCAAACGGCTCATCGTCGAAACAGCCAATGAGCGTCACGGTGTGCGGGTCGGCAGCGAGCTTGCCCAGGTACTCACGATGATGCTCGAGACTGCCCTCTTCCTGCCAGAAACTGGCCACCCGCGCGCTGTTCTGCCAACGGTTGAACCGCGCAAGATCCTGCTCGATGTCCACGGTTCGCAGGGAAATCCACACCCCCAGCCGTGAGTCGAAACGGCGGTAGACTTCGCCGCGCGGTTTCACCGGCCGCAATGGATGACGCTTGCCGCTGCTGATCACCCTGTGCTGTGGATAGCTGCCGGTGAGCGAGCTCCCCAGCCAGGGCTGCGGCAATTGCCAGAACAAGGTGCGCTCGCAACGGTACTGGTTGGCGGCATCGCTCGGCACCAGCAATCCGCTGAGCAAGGCCTGGGCCGGCACTTCATCGAGGTGCCAGGTCAGATGCTGGCAGCCAGGGTCGCGGGCAAATAGCCAATAACTCGCCGCCCATACGGCCTGAGTGTCACAGCGCGACTCGACGCGCAATTGCAGGTCGGGCTCACGGTTGAGGTGCAAGGCGACCAACGGCTGCGTGTCCAGGTTCAGGCTCAGGCGATTTTCGCCTGCTTGCGCGACAAGGCGCTGGCCCGTTGGGAGCGCCAGGGCGGTCAGGTCATTCAGATCGGGCATAAGTCGGGCTCACGTTAATCGTCGACAGTTCAACGAGGTGACGTGAGCCGGCGGGGAAAATTTAGCAGATGGGCGCGATCAATTGCCGGGAACCGGCACCACCGCGATCTTGTACGGATCGAAAATCCTCAGCATCTGGCCGTTGTCGCGCAAACCTTGCAGCAACCTGGCAAATGCCTCGCCGCTGATCGGCGCCGCCGGACGCAGAATGGCGTAGTGATGATAGATCTGGTCGATACGCTCGGACACCAGCAACTGATCGCCGACCTTTTCGTTGCGCAACAGGTAATCGCTCAGGTACGAGCGCGTCACCAGCGCGATGTCCGCGCGTCCGCGCAGCACCATCAGCAGGTTACTGTCGTGGGAGTAGGTCAGCGTGGCGTTGAAGTGTTGCGCAAGGAATTTCGGGTCGGCATTGAAGTTGGAAAACTCGTAGTGGTAACCGCTGAACAGTGCCAGGCGCTTGCCCGCCAGTTCGGCGAAATAGTCCTGCTGACGATTGGGAAGGCGTTGCGCGACGAAGATTTCGGCGTCTTCGAGGCCCATGTCGACGCTGGTGTGCGGGATGTCTTGCCAGCCCCAATCCGGGTTCTCGAAAATCGCCATGTCCACCCGGCCCTGCTTGAAGTCACCGAAGCGGCGCGGGATGGACGTGGGCACCAACACAAATTGGTAGTCCTTTTGCGAGGCGTTGAGCGCCTCGACCAACTGCGGCAACAGACCGGTGTCGGCGCCGGACTCCGGCCGTACGGTGTACGGGGAAAATGCGCGGCACCGACCCGCACCAGTTGTGCAGCCGGGGACGGCAACATCCAAAGTGCGCAAAGCGCTGCGAGCAGAAGCCGTGAGGCCGTCCTGGTTGGCGAAGACATCAAACGACCCACTCCCAAAAAACATCAATCCATTCAAGCCAAGGCGGTTTCAATCACTTAGCCAGTTCCAGCCGTCCTGTGCAAACTATTGTTGCTCTGCCAGCACCAGAATCAAGGCCTCTTCAGCCAATTGGTCCAGGCTCAGGCTGCCACCGGGGCGAAACCAGGTCGTGGTCCAGGACAACGCACCCGTCATGAAACGCCGCGTGATGAACACATCGCCACGGATGAAGCCGGCGTCCTTGGCCTCCCCCAGCACTTGAAGCCACAGTTCCTCATAGACGTCGCGCAACGCCAGCACCTTGGCTTGCCCGTCTTCGGACAGCGAGCGCCATTCGTAGACCAGCACCGCCATGGCCTCGCCGCTGCCGCCCATGATCGACTGCAACTCGCAGCGAATCAGCGCCAGCACCCGCTCACGCACACTGCCGGCATCGGCAATGGCGGCGCGCATCAAGGCGGTGTTGTAGCGAACGGTTTCTTCCATCACTGCGCGCAGAATTTCGTCCTTGCTTTTGAAGTGATGAAAAATGCTCCCCGACTGGATGCCCACGGCACCGGCCAGATCCCGCACTGTGGTGCGTTCGAATCCCTTGTTGCGAAACAGATGGGCCGCCACTTGCAGCAGTTTGCCGCGGGCACTTTCCGGGTCCGTCAACTGGTTGCTCTCAACCAGTTCGCGCATGACCTTCAGGGCTTTTTGCTCATCCACCCGTTCTCTCCTACAGTCGAGTCCATCAATAAAACAGCGGGGTTCGCCGGCAATTTAAGCTGGCACAGGCAACCAAGCAAGCGCTTGGGAAGAAGATATTAAAGGCCATTTACAAACCAAGCGCTTGCTTGGTAGTCTCCATACACGTTCGATGGAGGTGACTATGGAAAGGTCTGTGCCTGAAACTGTTCGCATCGGTTGCGCCAGCGCGTTCTGGGGCGACACCTCGACTGCCGCCGCGCAATTGGTGGAGGGCGGGAGCCTGGACTACCTGGTTTTCGATTATCTGGCGGAAATCACCCTGTCGATCATGGCCGGCGCACGGCTTAAAGATCCCCAGGCCGGCTACGCCGGCGACTTCATCGAAGTGCTCAGCCCCCTGCTGGGAAAACTCGCCGAACAGAAAATTCGCGTTATCAGCAATGCCGGCGGAGTCAACCCACAGGCGTGCGCTGCAGCACTGCAAGCCGCGTGCGACAAGGCTGGCGTCGCGCTGAAAATCGCCGTGCTGTTGGGCGATGACCTGCAACCGCAATTGAAGCAGTTGAGCCATCTTGGACTCGAGGAAATGTTCAGCGGCGCCCCCCTGCCCGCGTCATGCGTTTCTACCAACGCCTACCTCGGTGCGCCGGGCATAGTCGAAGCCCTGCACCTTGGCGCGGACATCGTGATCACCGGTCGCGTGGTCGACAGCGCCGTGGTCAGCGCCGCGCTGGTACATGAATTCGGCTGGTCCTGGCACGACTACGACAAGCTCGCCCAGGCCGCCCTCGCCGGCCATATCATCGAATGCGGCGCGCAGTGCACCGGTGGCAATTTTACCGACTGGCGCGACGTACCCGATTACGAACACATCGGTTTCCCCATCGTTGAAGTCAGCGCCGACGGCCAATTTGTCGTCAGTAAGCCCGAAGGCTCCGGCGGCCTGGTCACTCCGCTGACCGTCGGCGAACAGATGCTCTACGAAATCGGCAACCCGCAGGCTTACCTGCTACCCGACGTGGTCTGCGATTTCACCGAGGTGAAGCTGGTGCAGCAAGGCCGCAACGCGGTCCAGGTGCACGGCGCCAAGGGGCTGGCGCCTTCCGATCAGTACAAGGTCAGTGCCACCTACCCGGACGGTTTTCGCTGCACCGCCAGTTGCCTGATCGCCGGGATCGATGCGGTCGACAAGGCGCGACGGGTCAGCGAAGCGATCATTAACAAAACTTGCGACATCTTCCGCCAGCGCGGTTGGGCGCCTTACAGCGAGGTCAATATCGAACTGCTGGGCAGCGAGGCGACTTACGGGCCCCATGGCCAACGCCAGGACAGCCGCGAAGTGGTGATCAAAATCGCCGTACGCCACCCGGATAAAAAGGCGCTGGTCACCTTCTCCCGGGAAATCGCACAGGCCGCCACCGGCATGGCGCCGGGACTGACAGGCATCGTCGGTGGTCGGCCGACGGTGTATCCGGTGATCCGACTGTTCTCGTTCCTGATCGACAAGAGCGCCTGCACCCTGCAGATCGACATCGACGGTCAACGTCACCCCTGCGCCCTGCCCGCCCTCGACACCCTCGCCACCACCGACCTGCCCCGGCCATTCGAAGCGCCCAAACCCTCAGGACGAGCCGATGCCAGTGTGGCGCTGGTCAAACTGGCGGTTGCGCGTTCCGGCGACAAGGGCAACCACAGCAACATCGGGGTCATCGCCCGCGAGCCGGATTACCTGCCATGGATCGCTGAAGCCCTGACCCCGGCAGTGCTCGTCGACTGGATGAGTCACGTGCTTGATCCGGTCCACGGGCGCGTCGAACGCTGGTACCTGCCCGCGACCCACAGCCTCAATTTTCTCCTGGAAAACGCTCTCGGCGGAGGTGGCGTGGCCAGCCTGCGCATCGACCCGCAGGGCAAGGCTTTCGCGCAACAACTGCTGGACATCCAGATTCCGGTACCGCAATACATCGCCGATCAGTTCAACTAGAGGACCGCCGCCGTGGCCTACGATTCAATTTTCAAAGCCGACCTGTTTGCCGGCCAAACCATCATCGTCACCGGTGGCGGCAGCGGTATCGGTCGCTGCACCGCCCATGAACTGGCGGCCCTCGGCGCTCATGTGCTGCTGGTGGGGCGCAAGGCCGATAAGCTCAAGACCGTGGCGGCCGAAATTGCCGAGGATGGCGGTCACGCCGATTGGCAGGCTTGCGACATACGCGACGAAGAAGCGGTCAAGCATCTGGTCAGCGAACTGATCCGGCAACACGGGCCGATTCATGGCCTGGTCAACAACGCCGGCGGCCAGTTTCCGTCGACGCTGGCGGCGATCAACCAGAAGGGTTTCGAAACGGTGATGCGCACCAACCTGGTGGGCGGATTCCTGATGGCCCGCGAAGTGTTCAACCAATCGATGAGTAAACACGGCGGCGCCATCGTCAACATGCTCGCCGACATGTGGGGCGGCATGCCCGGCATGGGGCACTCGGGCGCGGCGCGTTCAGGCATGGATAACCTGACCAAGACCGCCGCGTTCGAATGGGGTTACGCCGGAGTGCGGGTCAATGCCGTGGCGCCAGGCTGGATCGCTTCCAGCGGCATGGACACCTACGAAGGTGCGTTCAAGGCGGTGATACCGACCCTGCGCGAACACGTACCGCTCAAGCGCATTGGCACTGAATCGGAGGTCAGCGCAGCGATCGTGTTCCTGCTCAGCCCCGCCGCCGCCTTCGTCAGCGGTAGCACCTTGCGCATCGACGGTGCCGCCAGCCTGGGAGGACGCGCATGGCCGATCCACAAGGCGACCAACAGCGAATCCTACAACGGCTTTCACCGCGCCTACCTCCCCGACGTGCTCAAGGACTAAGCCATGCCAGTGATCGAGTCGCAGATCGACCCGCAGAGCGAGGCGTTCGCTCACAACCGCGCGGCCATGCTGGCCGCAGTCGAGCACATCCGCCGGTTGGAACAGAACCTTCTGGACAAGGCTGCCCAAGCCAAGCCGAAATTCGACAAGCGCGGGCAGTTGTTGCCCCGCGAGCGCCTCAACCTGTTGCTCGACCCTGGCGCGCCGTTTCTCGAACTGGCCAGCCTCGCCGGCTACAAGTTGCATGACGACAAGGACGGCAGTTCGGCGGGTGGCGGCCTGATCGCGGGCATTGGCTACGTGTCCGGCACCCGGGCACTGGTCATCGCCAACAACAGCGCGATCAAGGGGGGGACGATTTCCCCCAGCGGCCTGAAAAAATCCCTGCGCCTGCAACAGATTGCCGTGGAAAACAAACTGCCGGTGATTACCCTCGCTGAAAGCGGTGGCGCCAACCTCAATTATGCGACGGAAATTTTCGTCGAAGGTGCGCGCAGTTTTGCCAATCAGGCACGGATGTCCGCCATGGGCTTGCCGCAGATCACTGTGGTCCACGGCTCGGCCACGGCGGGCGGCGCCTATCAGCCGGGCTTATCGGACTACGTCGTGGTGGTGCGTGGGAAGGCCAAGCTGTTTCTCGCCGGGCCGCCATTGCTCAAGGCGGCCACCGGTGAAGTCGCCACCGATGAAGAACTGGGTGGCGCCGAGATGCACGCGCAAACCGCCGGCACCGCCGAGTACCTGGCTGAGAACGATGCCGATGCCGTGCGCCAGGCTCGCGAGATTGTCCGGATGCTGTCATGGAACGATCAGTTGCCGTGGTCACCCGAACGTCGCTTTGAAACCCCGCGCTACCCCATCGACGAATTGCTCGGGCTGATTCCCGATGACCCGAAAAAGCCCTACGACGTGCGCGAAATCATCGCTCGGATCGCCGATGGCTCAAACTTCCTCGAGTTCAAGGGCGAGTTCGATCAGCAAACCGTCTGCGGTCATCTGCATATCGAGGGGCGCGCTTGCGGCTTCATTGGCAACAACGGCCCGATCACACCCAAGGGAGCCAGCAAGGCTGCGCAATTCATTCAATTGTGCGACCAGAGCCGCACGCCCCTGCTGTTCTTCCACAACACCACCGGCTTCATGGTCGGCACCGAGTCGGAGCAGCAAGGCGTGATCAAGCATGGCGCCAAGATGATCCAGGCCGTGGCCAACGCGCGGGTGCCTAAACTGACCATCGTCGTCGGTGGCTCCTACGGCGCCGGAAACTACGCCATGTGTGGCCGCGGCCTGGATCCGCGCTTCATCTTTGCCTGGCCCAACAGCCGTACATCCGTGATGGGCGGCGCCCAGGCCGGCAAAGTGCTGCGTATCGTCACCGAAGCCAAACAGCTCAAGGACGGACTGACGCCCGATCCGAAAATGCTCGACATGCTGGAGCAGGTCACCGCGCAGAAACTCGACAGCCAGTCCACCGCGCTGTACGGCAGCGCCAGCCTGTGGGACGACGGCCTGATCGACCCCCGCGACACCCGCACCCTGCTTGGTTATTTGCTGGACATCTGTCATGAGGCGGACACGCGACCGCTGCAAACAAACAGTTTTGGCGTAGCCCGGTTCTGAACCGGCCAGAGGAGAACAATAAAAATGATCTTCACCCAGGAACACGAAGCACTGCGCCGTACCGTCCGCCAATTCGTCGATCACGAGATCAACCCGCACGTGGAGGCGTGGGAAAAGGCCGGGCGTTTTCCGATCCACGAGATATTCCGCAAGGCGGGTGAGCTTGGTCTGCTCGGCATTTCCAAACCGGAAAAATTCGGCGGCATGGGGCTCGACTACAGCTATTCGATCGTGGCCGCCGAAGAGTTCGGCACCATTCATTGTGGCGGGATCCCCATGTCCATCGGCGTGCAGACCGACATGTGCACGCCGGCACTGGCACGGTTCGGCTCCGATGAGTTGCGTGAGCAGTTCCTGCGGCCAGCCATCAGCGGCGAACAGGTCGGTTGCATCGGCGTGTCGGAAGTGGGTGCCGGCTCCGACGTGGCCGGCTTGAAAACCACCGCTCGCAAGGACGGCGACGATTACGTGATCAACGGCAGCAAGATGTGGATCACCAATTCGCCCAGCGCCGACTTCATCTGCCTGTTGGCCAATACCTCCGACGACAAGCCCCACATCAACAAGTCGTTGATCATGGTGCCGATGGACACCCCCGGCATCAGCCTCAGCTCGCACCTGGACAAGCTCGGCATGCGCAGCTCGGAAACCGCCCAGGTGTTTTTCGACAACGTGCGCGTACCGCAGCGCAACCGCATCGGCCATGAAGGCGCAGGGTTCATGATGCAGATGTTGCAATTCCAGGAGGAACGCCTGTTCGGGGCGGCGAACATGATCAAGGGCCTGGAGTACTGCGTCGACAGCACCATCGAGTACTGCAAGGAGCGCAGGACGTTCGGCAGCGCACTGATCGACAACCAGGTGATTCACTTCCGCCTGGCCGAACTGCAAACCGAGATCGAATGCCTGCGCGCGCTGGTCTATCAGGCCACCGAGCAATACATCAAAGGCCAGGACGTGACGCGCCTGGCGTCCATGGCCAAGCTCAAGGCCGGGCGCCTGGGTCGCGAAGTCACCGACAGTTGCCTGCAATACTGGGGCGGCATGGGCTTCATGTGGGAAAACCCGGTGTCTCGAGCCTATCGCGATGTGCGCCTGGTTTCCATCGGGGGCGGGGCTGACGAAATCATGCTGGGGATCATCTGCAAACTCATGGGCATCCTGCCGGGGAAAAAGAAATGAGCACCCTGCCGGTTTGTCAGACGCTGTCGCTTGAGCCGCATAACGGCGTGCTGCACATCACCCTTAACCGCCCGGAATGCCGCAACGCCATGAGCTTGCAAATGGTCGCCGAACTACGATCGGTGCTGGCGGCCGTGCGCGATGACAGGGGCGTTCGCGCCCTGGTGATCGGCGGTGCCGGCGGGCATTTCTGCGCCGGTGGCGACATCAAGGACATGGCCGGTGCCCGGGGCCAGGGCGCCAGCGCCTACCGCGAGTTGAACCGCACGTTCGGCGCGCTGCTGCAGGAAGTTCAGCATGCGCCGCAGGTGGTGGTCACGGTTCTGCAAGGCGCTGTGCTCGGTGGCGGCTTTGGTCTGGCTTGCGTCAGCGATGTGGCGATGGCCGATCACCAGGCTCAATTCGGCCTGCCGGAAACCAGCCTCGGCCTGCTGCCTGCGCAGATAGCGCCGTTCGTGGTCCAGCGGATCGGCTTGACCCAGGCCCGCCGCCTGGCCCTGACGGCAGCGCGCTTCGATGGCATTCAGGCGCATCGCATGGGCCTGGTGCACTTTGTCGAGCAGGATGCGCAAGCGTTGGCCGAACGCCTCGATGAAGTGTTGGCCCATGTGCTGTGCTGCGCGCCAGGGGCGAATGCGCTGACCAAACAATTGTTGTTGGCCAGTGTGGCGCAGCCCTCGGAGGAGCTGCTGGATCAGGCGGCCGAGTGGTTCAGTGAAGCAGTGACCGGGACGGAAGGGACCGAGGGGACCGTGGCCTTCGTGCAAAAACGTAAGCCGGGGTGGGCTTCCTGAAAGAGCATCGCGAGCAAGCTCGCTCCGACAGGGATTTCGGGTGCTCCAAATACCTGTAGGAGCGAGCTTGCTCGCGATGAGGCCCGCACATTCACCGCCAAAATCAGGGAAAAAAACCATGCCCGGATTCAACAAAATCCTCATCGCCAACCGCGGTGAAATCGCCTGCCGCATCCAGCGCACCGCCCAATCCCTGGGTTATCGCACCGTCGCCGTGTTCAGCGACGCAGACGCCGATGCCCTGCATGTGCAAATGGCCGACGAGGCCGTCAACATCGGCCCGGCCTCGGTGCAACAATCCTATCTGAACATCGCGACCATCCTCGACGCCGCCCGCCGCAGCGGTGCCGACGCGATTCACCCCGGCTACGGCTTTCTCTCGGAAAACGCCGATTTCGCCCGCGCGTGCCAGCAGGCCGGCCTGACCTTCATCGGCCCGAGCCCCGAGGCCATCGAACTGATGGGCAGCAAACGCCTGTCGAAACTGGCCATGATCGAGGCTGGCGTCCCCTGCATCAAGGGTTACCAGGGCGCCGAGCAGGACGATGCCAGGCTCAGCCGCGAAGCCGACCACATCGGTTTTCCGCTGATGATCAAGGCCAGTGCCGGCGGCGGTGGGCGAGGCATGCGATTAGTACACGATGCCGCCGACCTGCTTGCGCAGGTGCGCACCGCGCGCTCCGAAGCCCTGAATGGTTTTGGCAGCGATGAATTGATCCTCGAACAGGCCCTGGTCGATCCGCGCCACGTTGAGGTGCAAGTGTTCGGCGATCAGCACGGCAACCTGATTTACCTGGGTGAGCGTGACTGTTCGATTCAACGCCGCCACCAGAAGGTCATCGAGGAAGCGCCCTGCCCGGTCATGACCGCCGAACTGCGCCAGGCCATGGGCGAAGCGGCCCTCAAGGCGGGACGGGCGGTGAACTATGTAGGCGCCGGCACCGTGGAGTTCCTGCTGGACGCACGCGGGCAGTTCTACTTCCTGGAGATGAATACCCGGTTGCAGGTAGAGCATCCGGTCACCGAACTGATCACTGGTCTGGACCTGGTCGCCTGGCAATTGCACGTCGCCCAGGGACTGCCACTGCCGCTGCGCCAGGAGCAGGTGCAACTCAGCGGCCACGCCATGGAGGTGCGCCTGTACGCCGAAGACCCGACCCAGGGTTTCCTGCCGCAGACCGGCCGCGTCGTCGGCTGGGAGCCAGCACTGCAAGTTGGCGTACGCATCGATCATGGCCTGATTGAAGGGCAGCAGGTCAGCCCGTTCTACGATCCGATGCTGGGCAAGATCATCGCCCATGGAGCCACCCGTGAAGAGGCGCGGCGCAAGTTACTACGGGCCGTGCAGGACTGCGTGCTGCTGGGCCTGCCGAGCAACCAGCGCTTGCTCGCCAGCCTTCTGGACCACCCGCAATTCGTCAGCGGCACGTTCAGTACCGGATTCATACCAACCCATTTCGCCGACCACCCGTGCCTGCATGCCTATGCCCCCGGTGCCGAAGAACTGGCGACGGCGGCAGCATTGTTCTATCAGTCCTCGGCACAAGCCCACACCGCCGCGCAGGCTGGCTGGCGCAATAACGCCAGTGTGCCACTGCACTACCGCATCGGTGTCGAAGATCAGGACTGGCCGGTTCAACTTAACGCAGAGTCGGGCGAGCCCTACCGGGTTCAAGTTGCCGACCGGACTCTCGAAGTCAGAGTGATCCAGTGCGATGGACACCGGGCCACCCTGGATATCGACGGCATCCGCCAGCGACGCGCCTACCGGCTTGAAGGTGGCGAACTCTGGCTGTTTTCTCGCGCCGGCAGCCTGCGCCTGGTGGATCGAACCCAGGCGCCGGTCAGCAGTCAGGTCAGCGCCAGCTCCGGGACGCTCAAGGCACCCATGGACGGGGCGATCGTCGACGTGCTGGTCACGGAAGGCAGTCCGGTCAGCAAGGGCCAACTGCTGGTGGTGCTGGAGGCCATGAAAATGGAGCATCCGCTGAAAGCAGGCATCGATGGGGTGCTCAAGCGCTTGCAGGTCCGGGTCGGCGATCAGGTCAAAAATCGTCAGATTTTGTTGGAGGTCGAATAAGCCGCTAGGCGGATGCGCTGGCTTTGGCTACGCTCAAGCCCATCAGGACGCGGATATCAGGAAACCTGCAATGCCTCATTGGCTGGTCATTGATCTGGAAGCCACCACCGATGAAGGCGGTTGGCCGGTCACGGACATGGAAATCATCGAAATTGGCGCCACGCTGGTGGATCGACAGGGGCGCGAACAAGATCATTTCCAGCGGTTCGTGCGCCCGCTGCGTCGCCCTTTGCTGACGCCGTTTTGCCGGGAGCTGACCCACATCACCCAGGCCAACATCGACAGCGCACAACCGCTGACTGAAGTCTGGCCGGTGTTCGAACGGTGGCTCGGCCAACATCACGCACGCCTGGAAGGCTGGGCCAGCTGGGGAGACTACGACCGCAAGCAACTGGTACAGGAATGGCAGCGCCTGCAACTCGACAGCCAGCTCAGCCGTGTACCGCACATGAATCTCAAGCAGCGCTATGCCAAAGCCAGGCGACTGGAGCGACCGTTGGGCCTCAACGGTGCGCTGCAACTGGCGGGGCTTCAGTTCAGTGGTCAACAGCATCGGGCGCTGGAGGATGCGCGTAATACAGCACGTCTGTTACCGCTGGTCCTACCCCTCTAGAGAGGTGACGCCGCCCGGGGCCTTGTGCATACTGGCCGGCCTTTTTCAGCCCTTTTCGAGGAATCGCCCATGTTTAAAGTCAACGAGTACTTCGACGGCACCGTCAAGTCGATCGCTTTCGGCACCGCTGAAGGTCCGGCGACCATCGGCGTCATGGCACCGGGCGAATACGAATTCGGCACCAGCCAGCGCGAAATCATGCACGTCGTAAGTGGCGCCCTGACCGTCAAACTGCCTGACAGCAGCAACTGGGAAACCTTCGAAGCCGGCAGCCAGTTCAACGTACCGGCCAACAGCAAGTTCCAGCTGAAAGTGGCGGTCGATACCGCTTACCTGTGCGAGTACCGTGGTTAACCCACAGGTTTTCAGCGCATAAAAAATGCCCGTGTCTTTCGATACGGGCATTTTTCATTCAGGCTTGTTTATTCCAGCACGGTCACTGGCATGCCGACCTCGAGTCGACCATTGCCGTCGTTGACCAGGTTCTGGCCAAACATCGCCCCCTCTTCCCGGGCACGGTATTTCTGCAAGGTCGCGAAGGGTTCACGGTCATCGCTGCGCGCACCGGTCTGCGGATCGATAGTGGTCAGGATGCAACGCGAACATGGCTTGACCACTCGGAACTCGACCTCGCCGATACGGATGCGTTTCCAGCCATCCTCGGCAAACGCCTCGGCGCCCTCGATCACCAGATTCGGCCGGAAACGCAGCATTTCCATGGGACGCCCGACCTTCTGGGACAAGTCTTCCAGGGACGCCTGACCGATCAGCAGCAATGGAAAACCATCGGCAAACGCCACCTGATCGTCGTCCTTGCCATAGCCCGCCTGGGTAGTACGCGCACGGTCCAGCGGTACTTGGACCAGGCGAGTCGGTTTGCCGATGAACTCACTGACCCAAGCGGCCGCCTCGTCTCCGGCATCCGGTACACGCAAGGTGTCGCGCCAGATCGTTACGCCACGCAACTCGGCGTCACTGGCAGGCAGTGCGATATCGATCGGCGAATGGCCTGGGGCTGCGAGGGTCAAGCCACCACGGGTATTCCACAACGCCGACAACTGGCTCATCGGCGCCACCGCACGCTGGGTCAGGAAGCGCCCACTGGCCTCGTCCACCAGCATCCAGCGTCGATCTCCCTCGAGCCCCAACTTGTCGAGGCTGACCTGCTCCAGGACCTCGCCCTTGCCGGATTTCAATGGAAAACGATAAAGCGCGCTCAAACGCAGCATGTCCAGCTCCCTGAGGTGATCAAAACGTCACCCTATACCAAAATCACCTGTGTCTGTAGGAGCGAGCATGCTCGCGATGGCGTTGAACGATGACGCTGGCTGCCTGACACCCCTCGTTATCGTTGACGACCATCGCGAGCTTGCTCGCTCCTACAGGGGTAACTTCACGCAGGCACTGCATCGAGCATCAAGCGCTGGCGAACCACATCCACCAGTTTGTCAGGCTGGAATTTGGACAGGAAGTTGTCGCAGCCGACCTTCTTCACCATCGAGTCGTTGAAGCTCCCCGACAACGACGTGTGCAACACCACGTAGAGGCCACGCAGGCGCGGATCGTTACGAATTTCGGTGGTCAGGCGATAGCCGTCCATTTCCGGCATTTCCGCGTCGGTGAACACCATCAGCAGTTTGTCGGTCATGTTGACGCCACTGTCCGCCCATCCCTTGAGCATGTTCAATGCCTTCAAGCCATCACTGGCGATGTGCATCCTCACGCCCAACTGGCCCAGGGTGTCGCGCAATTGCGAAAGGGCGACGTTGGAGTCATCCACCAGCAGCACCTCGCGGCCCCGGGCGCGTTCCAGTACAGGGTCGTCGAGTTTGTCGCGGGACACCTTGGCGTTGTACGGCACGATTTCAGCCAGGACTTTTTCCACATCGATGATTTCCACCAGTTGATCGTCGACCTTGCTGATGGCGGTCAGGTAATGCTGGCGACCCGCACTGGTCGGCGGTGGCAGGATGGCCTCCCAATTCATGTTGACGATGCGATCCACGCCACCGACGAGGAATGCCTGCACCGAACGGTTGTATTCAGTGACGATGATCGTACTGGTCGGGCTGGGCACCAGCGCACGCATGCCGATGGCCTGGGACAGGTCAATCACCGGCAATGTCTGCCCGCGCAAGTTGACCACGCCACACACGAACGGGTGGCGCTGGGGCATCAGGGTCAGCTTTGGCAGTTGCAACACTTCCTGCACCTTGAACACGTTGATCGCGAACAATTGCCGCCCCGCCAGTCGGAACATGAGAATTTCCAGGCGATTCTCACCCACCAGTTGCGTGCGTTGGTCTACCGTGTCGAGAATGCCGGCCATCAATGACTCCTGGGCTTGTTCTGATGAATTCACTAAAGAGGGTTATCGGCTGTCTTTGCCGCATCTTGACCCTTATAAAATGCCCGCTCAGGCATTGATGTCACATTAACATCATGCTTTACTAGCGTCCTCAATTCATCTGCTTCACTTCCTGCCGCGCGACAACAGTTCGTACGTTAGGTTCCCGCGCCTAAGGGAATCCCTGAGCATCAATCAGGCCCAACCTGATATTCGCAATATCCAATAGCCATTAATGTGACGCCATTCTCATTGCATGAACGGAGTCAGGCTATCGTGCGCGACCGCAGTTCAGGGGCTTTCCATCCTATCGAGACTCTTGCCTGCCGCGCTATCGGCCGGATCGCGACCTGATGCCCGCCGCTCACGCCCATACACCCGACACGCTCTCACTTGACATGAAGTTGTGGAGATAAGTATGCCGAACGACCGTAAAGAGTGGGCCCAACGGCTTCCCGAATTTCTCGTCGAGGCAGAAACCCTCCTGGCCAAATCCGAGGAGTGCCTGAGTCATTTGCAACTGATCAGCAACGACAAGGACGCCATCGAGTGCATGATGAGTACCCTGCTGAAGCTGGCCAGCAAAGCGGATGCTCTCGCCCTGGGCGCCGTTTCGGAATTCTCCCTGCACATTCATGGCCTGCTCAATCACGCGCAACATCATGTGGACCTGCATGCGCAGGCGCTGCAAGCGCTGAAAGACTGCTTCACGCTGATGGCCTGGCAGCTTGAGCTGATCGACCAGAACACCGGTCAACTCAGTCTTGATCAGAGTGAACAGACCTCACTGATCGAAGCCTTTGCCTTCCAGGTGGGGCAAAGCCAGTTTCACCCGCCTGCCCATTCGAAACCGCTCAGGCTTATCTCTTTTTCATAACGCCCAGTTGAGTTTCCTGCCAACGCCTCGATGGTTTATCTCAGACTATTGGGTAGCTTGAATTAAGTCATGCCGCAATTGAATAATCCGGCAGCGACAGTTCGCCACACTTAAACCCTCTACAAATAGTTTTCATTTGTAGAACTAAGGTGCCAACTCTCTAATTCCTGACCATTCGGACATATATACCGAACGCGACCAACGGTATGTGAAGTGGTACTATGTCCTCCATTAATTGACGTCAATTAATAGCACAGTGACCCTTACATAGATTGTGTCCAAATGGCCAGTCTGTCCGCAGCGAACATCTATTGGCTCCATCCGCTATGTATGCCAACCTCAAGTCAATGACCAAGTGGCTCCCCTCCCGAGAAAACGCCCGCCGGTTCACGCTATTAGTGTGTATTGCCTCGGCGCTTGGCAGCGTGGCGGTCTATTGCCTGTCCACTCGGCTGCCGCTGGCATTACTGCTGGTCAATATTGCGGTATTGGCTTGCGTACTGACGCAGCAGCGTCTCTCGCGCAAATCCATAAAGTTCGAGCCTCGGGAGCTGGCTGAGCGGTTACTGCAAGTCCAGGAAAACGAACGGCATCGGCTGAGCCGCGAATTGCATGACGACATCGGCCAGTTACTCACCGCTGCCAAGCTGCAAAGCCAATGGCTCAAGCGCCGCGTGCCCGAAGAACTCCAGGGACAGTGCTCGCTGCTCTGCGACACGCTGGACGAGACCCTGGCGAAAGTGCGAGACGTATCGGCCATCCTCAACCCCAGGCAACTGACCAGCCTGGGTCTTGAAGCCAGCTTGCGCGAGCACTTGCTCAAGACGTTGGCCAACACGTCGGTGAACTGGAGCCTGGAGTGCCAGTCGCGTTTGACCGGCATTCCCGAAGAAATGGCGCTGGCCGCTTTCAGGATCACTCAAGAAGCGGTCACCAATATTTTGCGCCATGCCGACGCGAAAAATCTTCTGGTGCGCCTGCAACGCCAGCCCCAAGGCCTGTGGCTCTCGATCAGTGACGATGGCCTGGGTTTTTCGCCAGCCACTGACCCAGGCCGTGAAGGGCAACGCGGAATGGCCGGGATGTCGGAGCGGATCGACCAGTTGGGTGGTACCCTGCGGGTGACCAGCGAGCCGGGCAAAGGCACTCAAATCGAAGCTCTCTTCCCCTGGGCGCCCCGTGCGCTGGAACGGGCCAGCACCCATAAGGTTATGCATTGACTTGTAACTTACTTCTGGTGGATGACCACTCGCTGATCAGGGCGGGCGTGCGCGCCCTGGTGATGGATATTCCAGGCTATGCGGTCGTCGGCGAGGCCAATGACGGCTCGCAGTTGCTCGAGATGTACGAGCGCCTGTTGCCGGACATCGTGCTGTTGGATATTTCCATGAAGCAGACCGGTGGCCTCGAGGCCTTGCAACATCTCAAACGCCAGCACCCACTGAGCAAGGTACTGATCCTGTCGATGCATACCGACCCTGCCTTGATCATGCAGGCACTGGAGTCTGGCGCTCACGGTTATCTGCTCAAGGACACCACGGCCACCGAGCTTGAACACGCCTTGACAGCACTGAGCAATAATGAGCGTTACCTGAGCCCCGCCATCGCTCATACGGTCATCAATCAGGCGTTGACCCGCAATCAGAAACTCCAGCCAGAGCCCGTCGATTCGCACAATCTTACGCCACGCCAGTTGGAAATCCTGAGGTTGATCGTTCGGGGCAAATCCACCCGCGAGATCGCCAATGGCCTGGGCTTGAGTATCAAGACGGTCGAAACCCACCGCTCGCAGATCATGAAACGCCTGCAGATTTACGACGTGGCGGGTCTCGTGCTGTTCGCCGTGCGTGAGCAGATCATCAGTCTGGACGATTGATCGCTGCCGCTGCTGGCTTGCCCAGCAGTGGAGAGTCTTGTGGCAAATGCACCCGCAAGGCTGCCGGGCGTGCAGCGAAGCGCAAACTATCACCCTCCAGCGGTTCGCCATCGAGATTGATGGAAAGGCCTTCCGCGACCTTGATTTCCACCCAAGGCAAACGAGCGCGGACAAACAGGCTATCGATCCCGAAGCCATCGGCAAGCAGGCTCTTCAACGTACCCACCACTTCCTGGGGAGCCGGCAGAATGCTGATGTCCAGCAGGCCATCGTCCGCCAGTGCCTGCGGGCACAATTCGTGGCCACCGCCTGCCTGGCGACCATTGCCGATGCCCAGGGCCAGCAAGTCCCCACTCCACTGAAAATCCGGACCGTTGAGTTCTCCATAGGCAGCATGCAACTCATTGAAACGTGTTAACCCGGTGAACAGGTACGCGGCGCCACCCAGCACTTTCTTCAGATCCTCCGAAGTATTTGCGGTGACCTGGCTGCCGAAGCCGCCCGTCGCCATGTTCAGGAACATTTGGCCGCCTACCTCACCGAGGTCAATGGCCCGGGGTTCGGCATCCAGCAGGTCCAATGCCAGGGCCGGCTCAAGTGGCACCCCGGCGGCACGGGCAAAATCGTTGGCGGTTCCCAGCGGCATCAGTACCAGGCTGGCGTGTCCCGAATGCGAAGCCATGGCCTCGGCAATATCGCGCAGGGTGCCGTCGCCACCGCCAGCAATGATCTGCTTGTAGCCTGCCGCCAGCGCTTCCTGTACGAGTCGTTGTGCGTCCCCCCCCTCCCATGTCAGACGCACGGCCAGCTCCCAGCCTTGCGCGCGTCGGTCCTGAACAGCCGATCGCACCTCTTCGTTGAGCGCCTGCTTGCCGTGCAAAATCAACATTGCCTTGCGTTCGCCCATTGCGGTCATTCCCATGATTGATTCGTCTGAGAAATGTGACCTCCGAACACCGCATAAAAGTCGCAAAAATATTAATTATTTCAAGTCGAACGACGGCGAGGTCCTACAAGGCGGGATCTTTTCTTACAAAACGTGATGAATCGGCTCAATTGACCCGCCAGGGTGATTGGTACAACTTGGTCATCACCGTTGTTCAGTCATCAGCAGCACTACAGGGACGTACCATGCACAGCCATGACACCAGGTCACCGGGCACCCCGGCCGCACCGCTCGCGGAAAGGCGGGCCAGCTATCAAACCGAACTCAAACACCGCGCTGAAACCACTGGAGAAACTGACATGGAGCCTCGTGTCGTCGAGCTTGAAACGCACCTCAAATACATCCGCAGAGATATGGAAGAGATTCGGGGTGACGTTAAATCCATCAAGCACAGGCTTGCCTACGCCGCCGGCGGAACAGCGGTGGTTCTGGGCCTGCTGGGATGGATCGCCAACACCCGGTTCGATCAACTGGTGGCGCTGGTTGTTCACTGAATGCAGCCCGCAAACAACACCCGGTTCGCTGAACCGGGTTTGTTCATGTCAGGCGTCAGCCCAGCACTTCACTCAAAGGAATGAAGCCGACGCTGTCACCTTCAACCAGCGTGCGCTCCTCCAGCACCTCAACCAGGCCATCAGCCCATGCGGCGCTGCGCAACACACCCGAGCTCTGGTTTCGGTAAATGATCGCCCGGCCGTTTTCCAGACGCCCTCGCAAATACTCGCGTCGACTTCCGGCCTTGGGCCAGGAAAAACCGGCCGGCACCTGGAATTTCAAGGGCTCGAGCGCGGTTACGCCCTGGCGGCGCAGCAGATAAGGCCTGGCCAACAAAGCAAAAGTCACCAGGGTCGATGCCGGGTTGCCGGGCAGGCCGATCACCGGCACGCCACGAAAATGTCCAAACGTCAGCGGTTTGCCGGGTTTGATCGCCAGTTTCCACAAGGCAAGCTCGCCCTCTTCCCGCAAGGCGATGCCCAGAAAATCCGCCTCACCCACCGATACGCCACCGGTAGACAGAATCAGGTCGACATCCTTCAACTCACCCAGTCGGCCACGAGTGGTCTCGAGGTCGTCGGGCAGAATGCCGGCGTCGACCACCTCGCACCCCATACGCTGCAACCAGCTGCACAGCAGCACTCGGTTGCTGTTGTAGATCTGCCCCGGCCCCAACGACTGACCAGGCTCGACCAGTTCGTCACCGGTCGAAAGCACCGCAACGCGAACCTTGCGAATCACCTCCAACTGCGCACATCCCAGGGAGGCGGCCAGGCCCTGCTCTATCGGTCCCAGTCGTGTACCGGCAGCCAGAATCAGCTCACCGACCGTGGCTTCCTGGCCTTGGGGGCGAATGTTCTGCCCGGATGTCAAAGCCTCAGTGAACCGGACGCGACCATCAGCCAGCAGCTCGGCGTTTTCCTGCATTTCGACGCAGTCCGCCCCAGCAGGAACCGGCGCACCGGTGAAGATTCGTGCGCAGGTGCCAGGGGTCAATGGCTGGGGCGCGTTCCCTGCAAATATCTTCTGGCTGACCACCAGCGGCTCTGCACTGCCGTCAGCCGCGCGCAAGGCATAACCGTCCATTGCACTGTTGGGCCACGGCGGCAGGTCGAGCGTCGAGATCAGGTCATCGGCCAGCACGCGGCCTTGCACCTGCGCCAAGGGCAGGCGCTCTCGCTCGGTAATCAACGAAGCAGTGGCCATCTCCAGCAAGCGCGCCTGCGCCACCTCCACCGCCATCAAGCTGCCGGCCTTGCCTGGCTTACCCACGGGATTCACAAGGGGCCGCCTGTTTCAGATGAGGCACGAAATTACACGGACGGTGCCGGGAGTCCAGCTGTTCGGCAAGAATGCCGTCCCAACCGGTCCTTACGGCATTGGTCGAACCCGGCAGGCAGCACACCAGGGTGCCATTGGCGAGGCCGGCCAGGGCACGTGACTGAACCGTTGAAGTGCCGATGTCCGCCACCGATATCTGGCGGAACAGCTCACCGAAGCCGTCGACCTGTTTGTCCAGCAGGCAGCTCACCGCCTCGGGTGTGCTGTCGCGCCCGGTGAAGCCGGTACCGCCGGTGATGAGCACCACCTGTACGACATCGTCGGCAATCCAGTTGGCAACTTGCGCGCGAATTTTGTAGAGATCATCTTTAAGCAGGACCCGGGCGGCCAGGTTATGGCCAGCAGCGCTCAAGCGGTCGACAAAGACCTGGCCCGAGGTGTCGGTTTCCAGGGTACGCGTATCGCTGACGGTCAACACCGCGATATTGAGCGGCGCAAAAGGTACTTCAGCCTTGGCTTTCATAGGCTCATCCAGTTGTAGGAGAAACAGCCCGGTGTTATATCACAGCGCTCCCTTTTTCCGCCGCTCCCATGGAGACCCCTCATGATCTCGAATTCACCGTTGCCACCCTGCTCCATCCTGCTCCTGGCAGGTGGGCGCGGCCAACGCATGGGCGGTCGGGACAAAGGCTTGATCGAGTGGCAGGGCGAACCACTGATCGCACACCTTCAACGCAAGACCCGTCCGTTGACCGATGACCTGATCATTTCCTGCAACAGGAACCTGGACAAATACGCGCCCTACGCCGACCGATTGGTCCATGACGATGACGGTGAATTTCCCGGGCCACTGGCCGGTATTCGTGCAGGCTTGCGGGTGGCTCACCATCGCTACCTGATGGTCCTGCCCTGCGATGTGCCGCGCATTGACGCCGCGCTGCTGCATGACATGCTTGAGGCTGCCAGCCAGCACCCGGACAAACCCTTGATGCTGCGCCACGGAGAACATTGGGAACCCTTGCTCAGCGTCATTCCCGTCACCCTGCGCGATACGTTCGAGAGTGCGTGGCAGGACGGTGAGCGCAGTCCGGGCCGCATCATGCGTAAACTCGGCGCGACGGCCCTGCAATGCCCCGACAACGATCCGCGCCTGGCCAATCTCAACACGCCAGATCTGTTGAGCTTGCATAACGGCGTTTCAGATTGACGCTAGCCAAGGAACTTGCGCGCGTTGTATACGTCTCACGCTCAGTAACCAAAAGAATTTCCATCGGAGATACACTCATGAACCAACGGATCCTCGCCACCTGTCTGCTCGCACTGGGCCTCGCGACTCTGGCCGGTTGCTCCTCGCCTACCGTGATCACCTTGAACGACGGCCGCGAAATCCAGACCGTCGACACGCCCAAGTACGACGACGACTCCGGCTTCTACGAGTTTGAACAACTGGACGGCAAACAGAACCGCGTCAACAAGGACCAGGTTCGTACCGTTAAAGAGTTGTAAGAACATCGGATAGATAAAGCCCGCTTTATGCGGGCTTTTTTACGCCTGGAAAACGCTGCTCACCATTGCAGGGTGAGCAGGCTCTGGAACTCCCGCAACTCACCGGAAACCGGGTCGGTAAACCGCAATCCCTGGGCAAGCAGTTTCAAGGGGTTGGCGTAGTCGTCCTCGACGTCCTTGAGCACGTCCGGATAAAACGGGTCGTTGCAGATGCTGGCACCCAGGGCCGTCATGTGCACACGCAACTGATGTTTCTTGCCCGTCACCGGATAAAGTCCGTAGCGCCACAAATCTCCGTTTTTCTCCCGGACTTCGACGGCCGTCTCACTGTTGCACGCGCCCGGCCCTTCCTGCATGCGAAAGAACGGCTCGCCATCGATCAGCCGGCTTTTGTGCACCAGGGGAAAAGTCAGATCCGGCAGCGCCCGTGCAATGGCCTCGTAGCGCTTTTCGATTTGCCGGGTCGGGAACAACGACTGATACGCGGAGCGACTCTGCGGATTGGCGGAAAACAGCACCAACCCCGCTGTATGCCGGTCGATACGATGCAAAGGTACAAGGTGCGGATTATCCAGGCGACGGATCAAACGCCGTAACAGGGTCTGTTCCACGTACTCACCGGCCGGGGTCACAGGCAGGAAATGCGGTTTGTCCGCCACCACCAGATGCTCGTCGGCATAGAGGATGGATTCAACCACCGGGATCACTTTCTCGTGTGCAACCTCACGAAAATAATGAATCCGCAAACCTTCCCTGTAGGCCAGGTCTACCGCGATCGGCGCACCATTGCCATCCAGAACTCGCCCCCGGGCGATCCTGTCCAGCCATTGCTCGCGGCCAATGGCACTGAAGTGATCACACAGGCAGTCGAGTACCGTCAGCCACGGCCCAGGGGGCAAGTAGAGTGTACTGGCCTGGCTCTGCGCAGCGCTGAATAATGAAGTGGACATACAGAAGCTCTAACCCTCAATACAGGCCGGCATTATCCAGCAGTGCCCGGGTCGAGCCTAGAGAAGAATCCTCACGCGGTAATCGGCTGGGCGCCAGCTGCCGCTTCGGTGTACTCCTTCAGCCAACGCAGCACATCCACCGCTTCCCAGCGCACCGGATCGTAGAGCGCATACAACAACCCCTGGTAACCAACGACATCCAGTTGTCGGTGATAACCTGCACGCTGGAACAATGCCTCGATCTCGGCAAAACAGGTATTGAAATGCAATTTGGTGAAAGGCGTCTTGCCTTCCGTGACCAGGCCCTCCAGGCGCAGCTCACTGACGGCGTCACGCACGACGTCCACCGACATCAGGTTAACGCTGCTTTTCAATTGTTCGACATTGACCAAGATTCATCCCTCGACTCACGGGATCACCTGTCCAGGCCGCAAGGAGGACGAGCAGGACGGGCAATCCGGATAACTGTATGAACATACAGTAACCGAATAACGAGTCCCGCGCCAATGTTGACGCAAGATTCAGAGCAACGGCGGCTCAGCGCAGAAAGGCGACCACCTGATCGCCATCAAACGGCCAATCGAGTTCTGCCCCGGTGTCCAGGCGCCGCAGGACCGGAATACGCAAACCGTAATCTTCGACCCAGTCTTCGTTTTCCGCGATGTCGACCAGCTCCACCAGCAAACCGTGCTCGACCAGGGGCATCAGTTCATCTTCGGCAAGCTCACAAAGGTGACACCCCAAGGTGCCGAACAGCTGACATTCAGGAGGCATGAGTGCAGGACCCGACAAAGTAGGCGTCCATTCTAGGCCTGCGAGCCGGTGCAGTCGACCCAATAGGGACAATCTGGCGGCGGAAGAAAAAACTCAAAAATTTCGGGCCGACGGCTGACACACATCATTGGACCCTGATATCAATTGCGTGATCCTCGCGACTTTTTTGTCTCTACGCTGCAATGGCCAGCGTTTGCTCCGGAGCGTCCAGTGTTTGCCAATCTGCTGATCATTCTCGCCTCATCCCTGGTAGTGATTGCCCTGTTCCAGCGTCTGCGCCTGCCGCCGGTGCTGGGTTACCTGTGCGTCGGGCTGATGATCGGGCCTACGGCATTCAACTGGGTCAATGAAAGTGAAGAACTGCCCGACCTCGCCGAACTGGGCGTAGTGTTCCTGCTGTTTTCACTGGGGTTGGAGTTTTCCCTGTCGAAAATGCTCGCGCTACGCAAAGTCGTGTTCCGGCTGGGCAGCCAGCAAGTGCTGGTCACCGCGCTCTTGCTGGGCGGGTTGTTGATGCTGCTCGGCTTGTCGGCGACGCCTGCCCTGCTGCTCGGCGCCGGCCTGTCGCTGTCATCCACGGCCATTGTCAGCAAGGAGTTGGGCAGTCTCGGCGAGATTTTCAGCAGCCACGGCCAGAATGCGATCGCGGTACTGCTGTTTCAGGACGTCGTGGCGGTGTTGTTGCTGACCCTGGTGCCCGTCTTCGCCGGCAGCAGCGATCAGGCCTGGTATTGGGCGTTGCCGGTGACACTGGGCAAAACCGTGGTGCTGTTCCTCGGCCTGCTGCTGGCCAGTCGCTGGCTGCTGCCGCGCCTGTTCCATGAAGTGGCCGCCGCTCGTTCCGCAGAACTGTTTGTGCTGCTGGCCCTGGTGATCGTACTGCTGACGGCATGGCTGACGCATCTGCTCGGACTCTCTCCGGCCCTCGGTGCGTTTCTTGCCGGCATGCTGCTGGGCGAAAGCCACTATCGCCATCAAATCGAGGCCGACATCCGTCCGTTCCGCGACATCCTGCTCGGGGTCTTTTTCGTCAGTATCGGCATGCTCATCGACTTGCAACTGTTCACCAGCCACGGCCTGTTGATACTCGGCCTGACGCTGGGACTGTTGCTGATCAAGGGCTGCGTAGTCGCGCTGCTGGTCAAATGGCGTGGCAATGACGCTGAAACCGCCTGGCGCAGCGGCCTGGCCCTGGCCCAGGGCGGCGAATTCTGCTTTGCGTTGATGGCCCTGATGCAGCAAAACCAATTGATGCCTGCTGACATCGGCGGGTTGCTGCTGGCCGCCACCTTCTGCTCGATGCTACTGACGCCCCTTTTACTGCGAGCCGCCCCGCGCATCGCCCTGCGCCTGCACCGCAAACCCAATGAAGAAGCCAAGCTCGAGGAAATCAGCGCGCTCAATGCAGACCTGCGTAACCACGTGGTGATTTGTGGTTATGGTCGCGTTGGCCAATCCATCGGCCGCTTTCTGCGGCAAGCGCAACAACCCTACATTGCACTGGACAATGATCCGGTGCGTGTCCAGGAAGCCGGCGTGGGCGAAACCTGCGTGCATTATGGTGACTCTCGTCGTGGCGAATTGCTGGTCGCCGTCGGCCTGGAGCGCGCGCGGCTACTGGTGATCGCCGTCGACCAGGCTGATATCGCCCTGCTGATTCTGAAAGAAGCACGCCGGTTCAACACCCATGTGCCGATTCTGGTGCGCACGCGGGACGACAGCCAGTTGACCGAACTGAAAGCGGCGGGCGCCAGTGAAGTGGTGCCCGAACTGCTCGAATCCAGCCTGATGCTCGCCTCTCATGCGCTGATCATGCTGGGCTTGCCGGGACAGCAGGTCCAGGACCGGGTCGACCAGGTGAGGCGAGATCGCTATCGCCTCCTGCACGACTTTTACCCCGGCGCGGATGATGAAGAGACGTGATTCAATCCTGGCTGACAGCGCCGATCTTGTGCACCGACAGGTCGGCCCCGTAATACTCTTCTTCCTGGCTCAGGCGCAGCCCGTGCAGCGCCTTGATCACTCCGTACACCGCAAAACCACCGACCAACGCCACGACCACTCCCAGCGTCGTGCCGATCAACTGGCTGATCAGGCTGACCCCGCCCAAGCCACCCAGGGCAGTCTGCCCGAAGATACCGCAGGCGATTCCACCCCAGACGCCGCACAGGCCATGCAAGGGCCAGACACCCAGGACATCATCGATGCGCCATTTACCCTGGGCAGCGGTGAAGCACCAGACAAACAGCGCCCCGGCGACGGCTCCCGTCAACAGCGCCCCCACCGGATGCATCAGGTCGGAACCGGCGCAGATCGCCACCAACCCAGCCAGCGGGCCGTTGTGCAGGAAGCCGGGGTCATTGCGCCCCACGACCAGCGCGGCCATGGTGCCGCCGACCATGGCCATCAGCGAGTTGACCGCCACCAGACCACTGACATTCTGCAAGGTTTGCGCACTCATCACGTTGAAGCCGAACCAGCCGACGATCAGGATCCACGAGCCCAAGGCCAGGAACGGAATGCTGGAGGGTGCAAACGCCACCAGTTTTCCATCGCGATAACGCCCGTTTCTCGGCCCGAGCAACAACACCGCTGCCAACGCCAGCCAGCCGCCCATGGCGTGCACCACCACCGAGCCGGCAAAGTCATGGAAGCCGGCGCCGAAGCGCTCCAGCAACCAGGCTTGCAACCCATAGTTGCCGTTCCAGATCATGCCTTCGAAGAAGGGATAGATGAAGGCCACGATCAATGCCGTGGCGCACAGTTGCGGCACGAACCGGGCACGTTCGGCAATGCCACCGGAAATGATCGCCGGGATTGCCGCCGCGAACGTCAGCAGGAAGAAAAACTTCACCAGCCCATAACCGTGATCGGCGTTGATGACCGCTGCCGGTTGCAGAAAGGTCACGCCATAGGAAATCCAGTAGCCTATAAAGAAGTAGGCCAGGGTGGAGACCGCGAAGTCGCTCAGAATCTTCGACAGGGCATTGACCTGGTTCTTCTGTCGAACGGTGCCGACCTCAAGAAAGGCAAAACCGGCGTGCATGGCCAGGACCATGACCGCACCAATCAGAATGAACAGTGTGTTGGAGCTGTGGACCAGAGTCTCTACAGCGCTTTGCAGATTTTCCATGGATGGGCAGACCTGAAGGCTAGAAAAAGCACCAAAGCAGTTCGCGCAAAACGCTCATGCACCAAAGTGAAACCATCCTGGATCGACGCTTGGAGCCGGATGAACCGCTTTGGCGCACAAAGTGGCAACCTTTGCGCGGGTTTTCATTATTTGAGATAAGGTTTCGCCTGATTCACGCCCAGCAACAGCGCAAACAAGCGGCCTGGCGCACCATGACGTAGCAAAAGACGTACCAGTGATTTGTACTGAACCTTCGACCAAGGCTCATACTCGAACGCAACAGAAGCCACTTACGGAGATCACCAATGGCCAGCATCAAGGCAAAGACTGCTCAAGAAATCCTGATGAACGATTTTCAGACGCTTGTCAGCGACACCGAACGTTTGCTGGAACACACGGCCACCCTGGCAGGCGATCAGGCTGACGAGTTGCGCCAACAAATCCACGACAGTCTGCTGCGCGCCCGTGAAACCTTGAAGCTGACAGAAGACTCCTTGCGTGAACGCGGCCAGGCCGCCGTGACCGCCACCGAAGACTACGTACAGGCCAACCCATGGCAATCGGTCGGCATCGCCGCCGGCGTTGGGTTCCTCCTCGGTCTGTTGGCAACCCGGCGCTGATTATGGCTAACGATGAATTCGGCTCGTCCGCCACGGGCCCAGGCCCCTCATCGCGGCGCCTGGGCGCCGCCTTCCTTGGATTGCTGCACAGCCATGTCGAATTGTTCGGCATTGAATTGCAGGAACAGAAAGCCCGTACCGTCAGCCTGCTGCTGTTCGCCGGCCTGGCGCTGGTATTCGCCTTGCTGCTGCTGGTCGGGCTGTCGACCTTGGTCATGATTCTGTTCTGGGATACGTATCGTTTGCCCGCCATCGTCGGCCTGTGTGTGTTCTATGTGCTTGCCTGCATTTTTTGTGCGGTGCGCCTTAGAGCGGCTATTTTCGATGAGTCTTCGCCCTTCCATGGCACCCTGGAAGAACTGGCCAACGACCGGGAGCGCCTGCTGCCATGAACCTGCCTGAACTGCCTCACAACAGCTCGCGCACGGAAATGCGCAAGGCGCTGATCCGCCTGCGCATGGAAATGCATCGTCAGGAAATCCGCCAGGAGTCCGGGCAACTGCTGCAACCGTTGCACCGTGTCCGCGGGATGACGCAAAACCTGCACAGTGGCCTGGGCATCAAGCATGCCCCACTCTGGGGCGTGGCTGCCGTCACCCTGCTGGGCTTTCTTACCGGCAAGGGTGCCAAGAGTGGCGGAGTCAGCAGCGTGACCCGGCTAGTCCGCCTGGCCACCACCCTGGGGCCATTGATCAAACTGGTCTTGCAGGGCTCGGCCCCCAAACACTGAAGCCATCTGGCTACATTCTTGCAAAGCCACCGGGATGAACCTCTTTTACCAGAGACTTATCCCGGTGGACCTCTTTGGTCATCAGGTTCCATCCAAAAACAAGGTCGACTAAGGAGGCCCCGTGATAGACGGGCAACCGCTTGCCTGCTTTCAACCGTTCATCGACACCGCCACGGGCCGTATCGCCGGAGTCGAGGCGCTGGGCCGGGTGCGTCAGCGGGATGGTCGACTGACGTCCGTGGGACCGCTCTTTGCCGATCCGCGCACGCCGGCCATTGCCCTGCGCCAGCTCGATCGCCAAATCCGCGATAATGCCCTTAGCCGCTTCCATGAAGCCCCCGATGACTGGTTTCTCAGCCTGAACATGTCACCGCGCTGGATCAACCGATTGCGGGCGAACCAGGCGCTGCCGAGCCTCAAGCAATTGAGCCGGCATGGTGTGGATTCACGGCGCATTGTCTTCGAGATCACCGAACTGGGCGGCGACATCCAACGCCTGGCCGAGGTGGTGGCGCGCTATCGCCAGGCAGGTGCACGTATCGCCATCGATGATTTCGGGGCTGGTTACTCGCAGCTCGATCGGGTGCTGGCCCTGCAACCGGACATCCTCAAGCTGGACATGCGCCTGTTCCAGGCTGCGGCACTGGGCGGCCCGAGCAGCGATGTGGTCAAGGCACTGGCGCAGATGGCGGAAAAGTCCGGATGCTGGATTATTGCCGAAGGCGTGGAGACCGATGCGCAACTCAATTTTGCCCTGGAATGCGGCTCGCGCTATGTACAGGGTTACTTGTTCGCCGCAGCCGAGACGGACTTTTTTGCCTCAGACGCCTTTGTCGAGCGTTTCGCCGAGTTGCGTCAGCGCTATGTCCAACAAAAACTGGCTGAACGTGGCCGCCTGATGATCATGCGCCAACAACTCAGCGAACTGATGGCGATTCTGCAAACCTGGGCCCAGGCTCGCGCACCGCTCAGCGCCCTGCCGCAACTGGACGCCTTTCCCTGGCTGTTGCGCTTTTATCAATGCGATCGTCACGGTACGCAGTTGACACCTAACCTGGAGTGGCGCAATCAGCGCTGGGAAGCCGACGATCGCTACCTGGGGCACAACTGGTCCTGGCGTCCTTACTTTTATCACTTGCTGGCAGAAGGTTGGGATGAACGGCGACTGACACTCTCCAACACCTATCGCGATGCCACCAGCAATCAGTACTGCCTGACGGCTGGACAGTTTTTCCACAACGGCGAGCGGTTGCTGCTCATCGATATCGATGCGGCCGGGCTGTAGTTGCAGGTTGCGCTTGCAGGCACCGCTACGAACCGGGAAGCTAGGCATTCAGTCACCTGACGGAGATACCCCGCCTTGGATTGGCATACCCTGCTTACCCGCGAACGCCTCGGAAAACCTCTGCACAGCTCGGAAGAACTCGGCCGCAGCCCTTTCCACAAAGATCACGACCGCATTATTTTCTCCGGTGCATTTCGCCGCCTCGGGCGCAAGACCCAGGTTCACCCGGTATCGAGCAACGACCACATCCATACACGCTTGACCCACTCGCTGGAAGTCAGTTGTGTGGGTCGCTCGCTGGGCATGCGCGTCGGTGAAACCATCCGCGGCGCCCTGCCCGAATGGTGCGAGCCGAGCGACCTGGGCATGGTGGTGCAATCGGCCTGCCTGGCTCATGACATTGGCAATCCGCCCTTCGGCCATTCCGGCGAAGACGCGATCCGCCACTGGTTCCAGCAAGCAGCAGGCCGTGGCTGGCTGGACGCAATGAGTGAAGCCGAACGCGGTGACTTCCTCAATTTCGAAGGTAATGCCCAGGGCTTCCGTGTCCTCACCCAACTGGAGTATCACCAGTTCGATGGCGGCACCCGACTGACCTACGCCACGCTCGGCTCCTACCTGAAATACCCGTGGACGGCTCGACACGCCGACTCTCTAGGCTACAAGAAGCACAAGTTTGGCTGTTATCAGAGCGAACTGCCGTTGCTGGAACAGATCGCTCACAAGCTGGGCCTGCCGCAACTTGAGGATCAACGCTGGGCGCGGCATCCGCTGGTGTATCTGATGGAGGCCGCCGATGACATCTGCTACGCGCTGATCGACCTTGAAGACGGCCTGGAAATGGAGTTGCTGGAGTACGCCGAGGTCGAATCCCTGCTGCTTGATCTGGTGGGCGACGACCTGCCGGAAACCTATCGCCAGCTCGGACCTTTGGATTCGCGTCGACGCAAGCTGGCGATCCTGCGGGGCAAGGCCATCGAGCACCTGACCAATGCCGCAGCCCGGGCCTTCGTCGAACAACAGGACGCGTTGCTGGCCGGCATGCTGCCAGGCGATCTGGTGGAGCACATGCACGGACCCGCGAAGCGCTGCGTGCTCAATGCGAAAGACATGGCGCGCAAAAAAATCTTCCAGGACAAGCGCAAGACCCTGCACGAAATCGGCGCGTACACCACGCTGGAAATACTCCTGAACGCGTTCTGCGGCGCAGCCCTGGAACAGCACAATGGCCGCACCCCCTCCTTCAAGAGCCGACGCATCCTCGACCTGTTGGGGAACAGCGCACCGAATCCGAACGGACCGTTGCACACCTCGTTCCTGCGCATGATTGATTTCATCGCCGGCATGACCGACAGCTATGCCAGCGAAATGGCGTTGGAGATGACGGGTCGTTCGAGCCAGTGACACCAAATGGGTTGATCGGTCCGAGGGCAGATCAACCTGTTACACCCAGGGCATTCAGCCAACCGCGATCTGCGAATCGCCCTACACCTCATGCCGAGCAAACTGATCGAATGATTTTCATTCTTGGGAAACAATAAGACGCCCCGCTGTGTGAGAGACCAAGCGTGAGCAATCCAGGGTTAAAAGACGATTTGCGTATCCTGTTGGTGGAAGACCATCCCTTTCAACTAATGGCAACTCAGTATTTACTTGAAAGTTACGGCTTCACTCAACTGACAACTTGCGACAGTGCCCAGAAGGCCTTGCAAAAAATGCTGGCAGCCGTACACCCATTTGACATTCTTTTGTGCGACCAATGTCTGCCTGATCTTTCCGGGCTTGATCTGGTCGAACTCGCCAGTCATCAGGGAATGATAAGGCAGGCAATAATATTAAGCAGTTTGACCTGCACGGAACTCGATGGGCTGAAAAAAACCGCGAATGCACACGGCCTACCTTTGTTGGGATATTTGATAAAACCGTTGAAACAATCTGAATTCAGAAACTTGTTGAATTCGGGCAACGCCTAAAACAATCGCTGATAATTTCATTCGAATACATATAAACACTTACAAACTTCCAGAGGAAGTGCCGAGTGAGCGCGATCCATCGTCCGTCTTCATTTAAAACCTAGTTGTTCCGTAGTCCCATTCTTTTTCGATCGTAGGAAGATTCCTATATTGCCGCTTACGGTCTGTCGGTTCATGCGTCCCGTCAACTATCTGAGCTAAGGTGCGCGCTTTATCCGAGCACGCATGGGACTTGATTATGAACTCCGTTTTTATTGTCGACGATCACCCTGTCATCCGCCTTGCCGTCCGAATGTTGCTGGAACACGAAGGTTATAAAGTCGTAGGCGAATCTGATAACGGAGTCGATGCGATGCAGATGGTTCGTGAATGCATGCCGGACCTGGTCATTCTCGATATCAGTATTCCAAAACTCGATGGCCTTGAAGTCCTTGCGCGTTTCAACGCAATGAGTACTCCCTTGAAAACCCTGGTACTCACCGCGCAGTGCCCGACCCTGTTCGGCATTCGCTGCATGCAATCCGGTGCATCGGGATATGTCTGCAAGCAGGAAGACCTGAGCGAACTGGTGAGCGCGATCAAAGCAGTCTTGTCAGGTTACAACTATTTCCCCAGTCAGGCCTTGAACCCTGTTCGCGGAGATGACGCCCGATACGCCGAACTTGAACTGTTCAAGTCGGTTAACGACAGGGAACTGATGGTATTGCAACTATTTGCGCAAGGTCGCACCAACAAGGAAATTGCCAAAGGCATGTTCCTGAGCAATAAAACGGTCAGTACCTATAAAAAACGCCTCATGCAGAAGCTCAAGGCAAAATCCCTGGTTGAACTCATCGAGATGGCAAAACGTAACGCGTTAGTGTGAGCCTCAGGATGCCCCGTCGTTTAACAAACTGTCTGAAACTGCTGGTTGCGGGTTTATGCCTGAGCACTGCCGCGCACGCAACGCACGGTATCAGCGAAGATTTCACGCTGCTCAGCCGTTCCACGGTCAAGCCCCTGGAGGTCCAGCTCGATCCCACACAACGTCAATGGATCGCAAGCAGGCACGAACTGGTCCTTGGTACGTCAGCCCCGGACTACCCCCTTTCGACCTGACCATCAGTGGCAAGGATTACGAAGGTTTCACCGCCGATTATGCGGGCATCCTTGGCAAGACTCTGGGCTTGCCGGTCAGGGTCCAGCGGTTCGCGTCCCGTGGTGCAGCCATCAAGGCACTCAAGAAAGGCGAGGTGGATCTGCTGGGGACGGCCAACGGATTCGAAGCCCACAATGCCGACATCGTGCTTTCCGCACCCTATGCCGTGGACCAACCGGTACTGGTCACCCGCGAAGGCGAAACGCGCTCCCTGACCGATGGTCTGGCCGGCTTACGCCTGAGCATGGTGTATCACTATCTGCCTCTGGAGGAAGTCAGGAGCCTCTATCCCAAGGCGATAATCACGTCCTATCCGTCCTACCAGAACGCGATCAATGCCGTGGCGTTCGACCAGGCCGACGTCTTTCTGGGTGACACCATCTCGACCCATTACATGATCAACAAGGGCTACCTGAACAACATTCGCATGGCCAACTTCGGCAAGCATGAAGCACACGGATTCAGCTTTGCCGTACACAGGAACAACCTGGAACTGCTCGGCATCATCAACACGATGCTCACGGCCATCCCCGCCAACGAACGACAGAACATCGCCGAACGCTGGAGTGCCGGCAGCGACATTCTGCTCACCGACCAGAAACTTCAACTTACCGACGCCGAAGAACAGTGGCTGACGCAGCATCCGGTCGTGCGCGTGGTGGTCAACGAAGCCTTCGCACCCCTGACATTTTTCGACAGGGATGGCAATTTTCGCGGGGTGACCGCCGACCTCCTCGAATTGATCCGGCTGCGCACAGGCCTGCGCTTCGACATTCTGCGCAGCCGCAACGATGACGAGATGATCGAACAAGTCAGGCACCACAAAGCCGAAATGATCGCCGCCCTGCTTCCCAGCACGGAACGTGAAACGCAGTTGAATTTCACCCGCCCCTACCTGCAAAACTCCTTCGTCCTGTTGACCCGCAAGGCCGACGACAGCCCGGCCAACCTTCAACAGCTGGAGGGCAAACGCCTGACCATCGCCCAAGGCCATCCGCTGCTGGATTTCCTGCGCAGCGAGTACCCGCAGATCAAGCTGATCGAAACGCCGGACACATTCAGCGCGGTGGAGTTGCTTGCCGACGGCAAGGCCGAAGGTGCCGTCAACTCCCTGGTCATCGCCAACTACTTCATTTCATCCAGGCTTTTCGAACGTACCCTGCAGATCCGCAGCACCATCGGCACCCGACAAGCCGCCTTCTCCCTGGCCACCGGCCGAGATGCAAAAGAGCTCAATGCCATTCTCAACAAGGCGCTGCTGAGCATCGCCCCGGAAGAACTGGGCATCATCAACAGCCGTTGGCGCGGTTACTCGGCATCGTCACAAAATACCTGGCGCAACTACCAGCGGCTGTTTTATCAGATCGTCATCGGCGCCGGCGTGTTGCTGCTGATCTCCGCTGCCTGGAACGCCTACATGCGGCGCCAGATCAAACAGCGCCAAGCCGCCGAGCGTGCCCTGAACCATCAACTGACCGAACGACGCCAACTGGTCGAGCAACTGCGCCAGGCAAAAGAGCGCGCCGATGAAGCCAACCGCGCCAAAAGCACCTTTCTGGCGACCATGAGCCACGAGATCCGTACGCCGATGAATGCCGTCATCGGTATGCTCGAACTGACGCTCAAGCGTATCGAGAGTGATCATGCCGATCGTCCGGCGATAGACGTGGCGTACAATTCGGCCAAGGATCTGCTGGAACTGATCGGGGACATTCTCGACATCGCCCGGATCGAGTCCGGGCGTCTGAGCCTGAGCCCGGAGCGCGTCAATCCGGGTGAAATCGTCGGGTCGGTCGTCCGCATCTTCGAGGGGCTCGCCCGACAGAAAAACCTGGAACTGCAGGTGGAATTCAACCCGGCCAATCCGGCGAACGATGTCCTGCTCGACCCGATGCGCTTCAAGCAGATCCTGTCGAATCTGGTCAGCAACGCCATCAAGTTTACCGAGCAAGGTCAGGTTCGGATCAACCTGGAGTTACTCGGCACTGCACAACCCGAGCAGGTGCGAATGCTGTTGCAGGTCGAGGACAGTGGCATCGGCATCAGCGAACGGGATCAACGCAAACTGTTCGAGCCCTTTGCCCAGGCTGACGCCACCGGGCAGTCAGGCAGAGGTGGCGCGGGGCTGGGGCTGGTGATCAGCCGTAGCCTGTGCGAAATGATGGGTGGCACGCTGAAACTGGACAGTCAGCCCGGCGTAGGAACGCAGGTGCAGATTTCACTGCTGCTGCCCATGCTGCCGATCGAACGTGCATCACCGGTCGCCGAGCCAATCGTACACACGAGTACCGCGCCATTGGACATTTTGGTGGTCGACGACCATCCGGCGAACCGCTTGCTGATGTGCCAGCAACTGGAATTTCTCGGACACCGCTTCAGTGTTGCCGAAGAGGGTGAAGTGGGCCTCCAGGCGTGGAGAGCGCAGCGATTTGATCTGGTGATTGTCGATTGCAACATGCCGATCATGAATGGCTACGAACTCGCTCGCGCCATTCGCGAGGATGAACGGCAAACCGGGCGCCCGCGCTGCACTGTCCTGGGCTTCACCGCCAACGCGCAACCGGAAGAGCTGCAGCGGTGCATACAGGCCGGGATGGACGACTGCCTGTTCAAGCCGCTGACGCTGACAGCCTTGAGCCAATGGGTTGCCGGCATCGCGCCGCGCGACCCTGTTCCCGCGTTCAGCCTGAGCGGGCTGCACTTGATGACCGGCGGCAATCCAGCGATGGACCTGCGCCTGTTGACCGAGTTGTTGAACAGTAACGATGTGGATCGACGGGCCCTGCAGGCGTTATGCGGCTGCAATGAGCCGCAGGCGTTCCTTGATATTGCACACAAAATCAAAGGGGCGGCGCGCATCGTCCAGGCCCGACGCCTGATCGAATGCTGCGAGGCGCTCGAGCGAGTTTGTCAGCCGACGTTGCAAGCTCACGAACTCACCCAACGCTGCCAAGCGCTGGAGCACGCGATGATTGAATTGGGGCAGGAGCTGCAGCAGCAAATCGCACAGGTCGAAAAAAGCATTTTGACGCAGCCTTAACTATGCTTGGGCGCTGAGCAGTGTGTTCACACGCCATGGAGAAGTCTGCAATGCCCAACTCACTGCGTCCGCATCTACGGCGGTTCCCGCTGCATGTGCACATCAGCGTGATGTTCACCCTGCTGTTGATGTTGACCGGCACGGTGCTCGGCCTTTTCAACTACCAGCAGACCACGCAGATCATCCTGTCCAGCAGTGAAAAACTCTTCCAGCGCATTGAGCAGGACGTGCGCCTCGACTTGCAGGCCACCTATGAACCCATCCGCCACCTGCTCAGCCTGCTGGTGCACGACTCCGCGACCCAGGCCACCGACCTCGATCAACGCCTGAAGCTGCTCCTGCCGTTCAGCCAGTCGCTCAAGGACAACCCCAACCTTGCCTCACTGTACGTGGGCTACGACAGTGGCGACTTTTTCATGGTGCGGCCACTGCGAACAGCGGCCCTGAAGACCCTGCTCAAGGCGCCGGACGCTGCGGCCTATCAGGTCTGGAGCATCGAGCGCCTCGTTGGAGAGCAGGACCGCTCGCAATCATTGTTTTTCGATCGGGACCTGAACCTCCTCAGTCGCGAGGACAACCCGGACGAGAGCTACGATCCACGAACCCGGGCCTGGTTCTCCAGTGCTCGCCGCGCCAGCGACCAGATCACCACCGAGCCCTACCTGTTTTTTTCCACGCACAACGTCGGCACCACCCTGGCCCGTCGCAGCGGCGCCCATGCCGTCATGGGTGCCGACCTGACGCTGGCCGAACTGTCGGCGACCCTGGCCAAACATGTCGTGACCCCGCGCACCGAAATCGTCCTGCTCGATGCCCAGGGCAATGCCATCGCCTACCCGGACACCAGCAAGTTGATCGTGGATGACCAGACAGCCCGCCTGAACAAAGCCGCCGACCTGAGTACCGCTCTCGGCACGCTGCTCCATAGCCCGGCCACAGGCCAGCGACTGCGGGCTGACGGACGCCAGTGGATCGTTGCCCAGAGCCACATGACGGAAGGTGGCCCCAAAGGGTTGCAACTGGCGATGCTGGTGCCGGAAGACGAATTGCTCGCCGATGCCTACCGCCTGCGCTGGCAAGGTGCGCTGATCACCCTGGCCACATTACTGTTGTGCCTGCCATTGGGCTGGTTGATCTCCCGGATTCTGGTCAGGCCCTTGCACACCCTGGTTCATGAAGCCGATGCCATTCGCAGTTTCAACTTCAAGCAACCCATCTCGCGTCGCTCCCTGGTGCTCGAAATCGACCAGTTGAGCGTCTCGATGAGTCGCATGAAGGACACGCTCGCGGGGTTCTTCCAGATCACCGACAGCCTGAGTGCCGAGACCCGGTTCGCACCCCTGCTGGAGCGTGTCCTGTTTGAAACCGTAAAAATCGCCCAGGCCCAGGCTGGGCTGATCTACCTGCGGGAAAACGACGATGATCGCGTGGAGCTTCACGGGCTGGTGATCAACGACAGTTCCCGGGCATTGCCAGCGTTCGGCATTCGTGGCCACAACCTGCGGGACCCGCAATGCCCGTCATGGCTGCAGCAGTTGTCGAGCGCCAACAATGTGGTCACCAACATGGGTTTCGAACAGGCGGGCGACCTGCAGGGTGTGTTGCGAGAAATGGGCGCTCCCCGGGCGCACCTGATCGGCATCCGCCTGCACAATCGCCATAACGAAACCGTGGGGCTGCTGGTCCTGCTGCTGGCCGACAGCGGCGATCAAAGTGACCTGGAAAAGCTCAAACCCGATCGCATCGCCTTCCTCCAGGCAGTCTCCGGAGCGGCTGCCGTGAGTATCGAAAGTCAGCGCCTGCAAGCCAAACAGAAGCAATTGCTGGACGCCTTCATTCAATTGCTCGCCGGAGCCATCGACGCCAAGAGTCCCTACACCGGCGGGCACTGCCAGCGGGTGCCGGCGCTGGCGTTGATGCTTGCGCAGGCTGCTGCAGCCAGCCAGGAAGAGGCCTTCAGCGACTACCAACCCACGGAAGACGAGTGGGAGGCGCTGCATATCGCGGCGTGGCTACATGACTGCGGCAAAGTGACCACCCCCGAATACGTTGTCGACAAAGCCACCAAGCTGGAAACCCTGAACGATCGCATCCACGAAATCCGCACCCGTTTCGAAGTCCTCAAGCGCGATGCGTGGGTCAGTTACTGGCAGGCCGTCGCCCAAGGTGGCGACGAGCAGCACCTTGCCGAACTGCGCGATGCGGCTCTCGCTGAGCTGGACAATGATTTTGCCTTCATCGCCCGTTGCAATCTCGGCGGTGAAGCGATGGCCGACGACGATCTGCAACGCTTGCGCAGCCTGGCCCAACGTACCTGGACCCGTACCCTGGACGATCGCCTGGGCGTGTCCTGGGAAGAGAACCGGCGACAGGCGCGAACCCCGGCGCCGACTCTGCCAGTACACGAACCGCTGCTGGCGGACAAACCCGAACATCTGTTCGAACGCAGCGAGGCCGAACTGATACCGCAGGACAATCCCTGGGGCTTCAAGCTCGACGTGCCGCCCTACAAGTACAACCGGGGCGAGCTTTACAACCTGAGCATTACCCGAGGCACGCTGACCCGAGAGGAACGTTACGTCATCAACCATCACATGGTGCAGACAATCCTGATGCTCAGTCACCTGCCCTTCCCCGGGCACTTGGGCAACGTGGCGGAAATCGCCGGGGGCCACCACGAAAAAATGGACGGCACCGGTTATCCCAAACGATTGAAACGCGGGGAAATGAGCCTGCCGGCTCGAATGATGGCAATCGCCGATATTTTCGAAGCCTTGACGGCGGCGGACCGCCCCTACAAGAAAGCCAAATCATTGAGCGAGGCGCTGGGCATCATGGCCTCCATGTGCCGCGACGCCCACATTGACCCGCAGTTGTTTGGCCTGTTCATCAATGCGGGCATCTATCAGCAATACGCTGATGAATTTCTCGATCCACAGCAGATCGATGCGGTGGACCCACCGGCCTTGCTGATCAAGGCCGGCCTTCTGTGATCAGCAGTCGGTCAGACGCAGGAAAATCGCGGCCAGTTGTTCGATCCCGACTTGATCCTCAGCGGTAAACCGCGCCAGCTTCGGGCTGTCGAGGTCCAGCACGCCAATCAGGCGACCGTCCTTGACCAACGGCACCACCAGTTCACTGTTCGACGCACTGTCGCAGGCGATATGCCCGGGGAAGGCGTGAACGTCTTCGACCAATTGAGTCTGCAACGTCGCCGCCGCGGTCCCGCACACCCCGCGCCCGAACGGAATTCGCACGCAAGCGATCTGCCCCTGAAACGGGCCAAGCACCAGTTCTTCGTTGCGATTGATGTAGAACCCGGCCCAGTTCAGATCATCGAGCTGGTTAAATAAGAACGCCGAGAACTGCGCGGCGTTGGCAATGAAATCACGCTCATCCGCCAGCAGGGATTCCAGCTGCGCGTGGAGCATGCCGTAGCCCTCCAGACCCTGGCCGCTTTGTTTTAGATCAATCATGCCTTGTGCTCCAACAGCTTCAGCCCGACCCAATAGCGGGCAAATTGATAGGCGCAACGTCCATTGCGATTGCCTCGCCCGGTGGCCCAGCGCACGGCAAGGATGTCCAGCTCTTCATCACGCTGCCACTTCAGCCCGGCCTTGTCCGCCAGTTGACCGATCCAGTGCTCGACCACGTTGAGAAAGTGTTCCTGGGTGAATGGATAGAACGACAGCCACAGGCCGAAACGGTCGGATAGCGCGATCTTGTCTTCCACGGCTTCGCTCGGATGCAGTTCGCCGTCGATCCGTTTCCAGTTTTCGTTGTCGCTTTCCTTTTCCGGCACCAGGTGGCGGCGGTTCGAGGTGGCGTAAAGCAGCACGTTGTCCGGCGCCTGCTCGAGGGAACCGTCGAGCACGCTCTTGAGGACGCGGTAATCGCCTTCGCCCGACTCGAACGACAGGTCATCGCAAAACAGCACGAAACGCTGGGGCAATTTGGCGATCTGTTCGACTACCCGCGGCAGATCCGCCAGGTGATCGCGCTCGATCTCGATCAGGCGCAGACCCGCCTTGGCGTGTTCGGCCAGCAGCGCGCGTACCAGCGAGGATTTGCCGGTACCCCGCGAACCCCATAGCAAAGCGTGGTTGGCCGGCATGCCATCGATGAATTGCTGGGTGTTGCGCCCCAGTTGCTCCAGCTGGCGCTCGACCCCGATCAAGTCGGACAGGCGCATGTCGAGGCTGACCTGCAGCGGCAGCAAAAAACCGCTGCGCCCTTCGCGCTGCCAGCGCGCAGCCAGACATTGGGTCCAGTCGATGGCTTGACGGGGAGCAGGCAACAGGGGTTCGATACGGGCCAGGACGGCATCGGCGCGTTCAAGAAAAGCATTCAATCGGGAATCCACGTCTTCTCCTCGGGCACGTTCACAGTGATGATGGCGCTGCAGCGACGAAACACGGCACTCGATGCCAGGCAGATCCCTTGTCGACAGGGACTCGCGCGAACATCGGCAGCCATGCATGATCGACTATGCTTGAGCAGCGAAGGGATACGGAAGTGGTTCGACACCCCATGGATATCAAGTTCACCAACCGGCTGTCCTACAAACAAGCCCGGCTTACCGTGCTGGTGGGTTTTATTCTGGGCACGCTGCTCAGCCTGCTGCAAATAGGCATCGATTATGCCAGCGAAGACGCCTCCATCAACCGGGAAATACAGTCTTTACTGGAAATCAGCCACAACCCCGCCTCACGAATTGCCTACAACATCGACGCCGAACTGGCCCAGGAACTGACAATGGGCCTGCTGCGTTCGCCAGCGATCATCGGCGCACAACTGACTGACAACAACGGTTCGGTGCTGGCCAGCGTCAAGCGCCCCGGCGTCCAGAGTGGCTACCGGGTGATCAGCGACTTCCTGTTTGGCGCCAATCGCACCTTTGAAGATCGTCTTTACCTGGACCATTTGCCGAGCGAATCTCTCGGCACCCTGCGACTGGATGTCGACACCTATGCCTTCGGCAGCCGCTTCCTGAAGCGCGCCGAGGTGACCCTGCTCAATGGATTCGCCCGCAGCCTGCTGCTGACCGGCATCCTGCTGGCGTTGTTCTATGTCATGTTGACCAAACCCCTGGTGCGCGTCATTCGCGAACTCAGCAGCCGTGACTCGCGCAGTGTCACCCCCACCTGGCTTGAGTGCCCCGGCGGTCATGAGAACGATGAGATCGGTGTGCTGGTCAAGGTTGCGAACCAGCAGTTCGAAAACATCGCCACCGAAATCCAGCAACGACGCAATGCCGAAAACCGTCTGACCGATTATCTGGGGCAACTGGAAAACATCGTGTCTGCACGTACGGCGGAACTCAAGGCGAGCAACGCCCGGCTCAGCCAGTCCAACGGGGAGCTGGAAGTCGCTCGCAGCACCGCCCTGGACATGGCCGAAGCGCGCTCGACATTCCTTGCCAACATGAGTCACGAGATCCGCACGCCCCTCAATGGTTTGCTGGGAATGATCGCCCTGTCCCTGGACGGACCGCTCAATGCCGAACAGCAGCAACAGCTGTCCATTGCCCACGACTCGGGCAAAGTCCTGGTGGAGTTGCTCAACGACATCCTCGACCTGTCGAAATTCGATGCCGGCCAGCTCGAACTCGAACACATTCCTTTCGACCTCGGTGCACTGATCGAGGACACCGCCAACCTGCTGTCGCAGAACGCTGCACCCAGTGTAGAACTGACCTGCCTGATCGAGCCCGCCTTTCCAGCGCTGGTCCTCGGCGACCCGACGCGGGTGCGCCAGATCGTCAGCAACCTGCTGTCCAACGCGCTCAAATTCACCCGTTTTGGCCGTGTCGACGTGCGTCTGTCAACCTATGAAGAAGGCGTGAGGATCGAAGTCTGCGATACCGGGATCGGCATCGCCCAGGATGCCCAGGTGAAGATATTCCAACCCTTCACCCAGGCTGGTGCCGGTATCACCCGTCAATTCGGCGGCACCGGGTTGGGGCTGGCGCTGACCTACAACCTCTGCGAAGCGATGCAGGGGCGGCTCACCATCAGCTCTGAAGCAGGTTTCGGCAGCCAGTTCTGCGCCGATCTCCCGCTGCCCTGTCACACGCGCGCCCTGCCGCCTGCAGCCTTGCGCGGCAAAATCATTGCGATCACGGCGGCCAACAGCGGCCTGGCTGAACTGCTGCAAAGCCTGCTGCCGGGCTGGGGGCTCGATTATCAGCAACGCTCGCTCGACGACCCGATGACCGGGCTCAACCCCGACATGGTGATCACCGATTGCCCGCAGTGCCTGTTCAATCTGCGCCCCCATTGCGCTGCACCGATTCTCCTGGTGACCGCCTACGGCAGTTTCCTGCCCAGCGAAGAAGCCAGCGCGCTGGCGCCTCTTCAACAGCAGGCGCGTCCGCTGGCACGCAACGCGCTGTATCAGACGTTGCGGCGGGTCCTGCAGCCCGAGATCAACACCCTGAACGATATTCGCCTCGAAACCCTTTCACCCCAACGACGTGGACGGGTGTTGCTGGTCGAAGACAATCCGGTCAACCAACTGGTGGCCAAGGGCATGCTGGGTAAACTCGGCTGCGAGGTGATCGTCGCCGCGCATGGCGGCGAAGCGCTCGATCAACTGGAGCATGGCGATTTCGACCTGGTCTTGATGGATTGCAACATGCCGGTGATGGATGGTTACGAAGCCAGCCGGCAAATCCGTCGCAGCGGGCGCTGGCCGCAATTGCCCATTGTCGCGCTGACGGCCAACGCCATGTCCGAAGAGCGTGAACGTTGCCGCGCGGCGGGCATGAACGATTACCTGGCCAAACCCTTCCGCCGCGAGGAACTGGCCACGCTGCTGGACTTGTGGATGCCGGCTACGAAAGTGCCTTGATCTGCCCCAACAAGTGATCCAGGCCCGCTCGCAAATCGTTGAGCCGATCCAGATCGACACCGCTGTCGCACAACAATCGGGCCTTGAGCGGGCCAACCTGTTCGCGCAATGCCTGGCCGGCAGGCGACAGGCTCAAATGAACCTCGCGCTCATCCCGTGCCGAACGCCGACGTTGCACCAACTGCAACTGTTCAAGGCGCTTGAGCAACGGCGTCAACGTCCCGGAGTCAAGCGCCAGGCGCTCACCCAGAGCCTTGACGGTCGGTTGCTCCGGCACGGCGTCCTGCCATTCCCACAGCACCAGCATCGCCAGGTACTGCGGGTAGGTCAGGCCCAGTTGGTCGAGCATCGGCTTGTAGGCGCGGATCACCGCCCGGGAGGCGGCGTACAACTTGAAGCAAAGCTGGTTATCGAGTTTCAGGGCATCGACAGGCAAGCTGTTCATTTGAGCAGGGCTTCGATCTCGCGACTCAGATCCTGCGGCTTGGTGGCCGGAGCGAAGCGCTTGACCAACTGGCCGTCCTTGCCGATCAGGAACTTGGTGAAATTCCACTTGATGCCTTGGGAGCCCAGCACACCGGGTGCGCGTTTTTTCAACTGGACGAACAGCGGGTGGGCACCGGTGCCGTTGACCTCGATCTTTTTGAAGAGGGGGAAGCTGACCCCGTAATTCAGCTCGCAGAACTCGGAAATCGCCCCTTCGTTACCCGGCTCCTGTTTGCCGAACTGGTTGCAGGGAAAACCCAGTACCACCAAACCCTGGTCCTTGTAGGTTTGCCACAGTTCCTCAAGGCCTTTGTACTGCGGGGTGAAGCCGCATTTGCTGGCGGTGTTGACCACCAGCACGGCTTTGCCGGCGAAGTCCGCCAGGGTTTTTTGTTCACCCTTGATGGTGGTGCAAGGGATGCTCAGCAGATTGTCGCTCATGGGAGGGGTCCTCTTGTTGGAGGCTGAAACATAGCGAGCAATTGAATTGTGTGCAATTTAAATATTCAAGGAGCGATCACTGGATCGTTCCCTGCTCGTTATTCGCGCGGCACCAGGTCCAGGCATACAGAGTTGATGCAGTAACGCAGGCCTGTCGGCGGCGGACCGTCCGGGAACACGTGCCCCAGATGCGCATCGCATTTGGCGCAGACCACTTCGGTGCGAATCATGCCGTGGCTGACGTCGCGGATCTCGACCATGGCGCTGTCGGCGATCGGCTCATAGAAGCTCGGCCAGCCGCAACCAGAGTCAAATTTGGTCTTTGAGTCGAACAACGCCTCATTGCAGCAGATGCAGTGATAAACGCCATCGACCTTGCTGTCGTTGTATTTTCCGGAGAACGGCCGTTCGGTGCCCTTGAGGCGGCAAACGTTGTACTGCTCCGGATCGAGCATCGCCCGCCATTCTTCCAGCGTTTTTTCCAACTTTTCCATCATCACACCTCGGCAACTGAAAAAGCCCGATCTGTACCTTTTCCACGGATCGGGCGGCACGTATGATTGCGCCTCGTCAAACGCCAGTCTGGCACCCAGGCCAGGCGTATTCAACGTATCCGCACTTCAAAGCGTCAGGCCTGTGGTTACACAGGATTCCCAGTACGGTAGGTCAAATGCCGCCTGGATCGTTCATTTTCGGGAACACATCGCCATGCAGGTCAGCAAATCGAACAAGCTCGCCAACGTCTGCTACGACATTCGCGGCCCAGTGCTCAAGCACGCCAAACGCCTGGAAGAGGAAGGCCATCGCATCCTCAAGCTGAACATCGGCAACCCGGCCCCCTTTGGTTTCGAAGCGCCGGACGAAATCCTCCAGGACGTCATCCGCAACCTGCCCACCGCCCAGGGCTACAGCGACTCCAAGGGTCTGTTCAGCGCCCGTAAAGCGGTCATGCAGTACTACCAGCAAAAGCAGGTGGAAGGTGTCGGCATCGAGGACATCTACCTGGGCAACGGCGTTTCCGAGCTGATCGTGATGTCGATGCAGGCGCTGCTCAACAATGGCGACGAAGTGCTCGTGCCGGCCCCGGACTATCCGCTGTGGACCGCCGCGGTCAGCCTGTCGGGCGGCAACCCGGTGCACTACCTGTGTGACGAGCAGGCCAACTGGTGGCCGGACCTGGCCGACATCAAGGCCAAGATCACCCCGAACACCAAGGCGCTGGTGATCATCAACCCGAACAACCCGACCGGCGCCGTGTACTCCAAAGAAGTGCTGCTGGGCATGCTGGAACTGGCTCGCCAACATAACCTGGTGGTGTTTTCCGACGAAATCTACGACAAGATCCTGTACGACGATGCCGTGCACATCTGCACCGCGTCGCTGGCGCCAGACCTGCTCTGCCTGACCTTCAACGGTTTGTCGAAGTCCTACCGCGTAGCCGGCTTCCGTTCCGGCTGGATCGCCATATCCGGTCCGAAGCACCACGCACAGAGCTACATCGAAGGCATCGACATGCTGGCCAACATGCGCCTGTGCGCCAACGTGCCGAGCCAGCACGCGATCCAGACGGCCCTGGGCGGTTATCAGAGTATCAATGACCTGGTGCTGCCGCCGGGTCGCCTGCTGGAACAACGCAACCGTACCTGGGAGCTGCTCAATGACATTCCCGGCGTCAGTTGCGTGAAACCGATGGGAGCGCTGTACGCCTTCCCGCGCATCGACCCGAAAGTCTGCCCGATCCACAACGACGAGAAATTCGTCCTTGACCTGCTGCTCTCGGAAAAGCTGCTGGTGGTGCAAGGCACGGCCTTCAACTGGCCATGGCCGGACCACTTCCGCGTCGTGACCCTGCCCCGTGTAGATGACCTGGACATGGCCATCGGCCGCATCGGCAACTTCCTGAAATCCTATCGCCAGTAAAGGGGCTGCTTCGTGCGGCTTTCTCCGGAAAGTCGCACGAGGAATAATTCAGCAACACCTCTTCTGCGCCAAGTCCTCGGTGACGAGTTTTCTCGTTGCACCATCGCGCCGAGCGCGCTCACGTCTAACATTGACAGGGATATGCGAGGGCATTTGCCTGACAAACCTGTCTGCCGCTGCCATCGGAAATGCCCTGCAAGCAACTAGACTTTGGCTGTAGGACACAGTTTGAAATAGTCACCCGGTTGAATAGCCCCGTGCAGCACCTTATATACCCCGCAGTACGCTACATCTTTAGCATAAGGAGATTTCTACAACCATGATGCGCATCCTGCTGTTTTTGGCCACTAACCTGGCGGTCGTGCTGATTGCCAGCATCACCCTGAGCCTCTTCGGCTTCAACGGGTTCATGGCGGCCAACGGGGTTGATCTCAACCTCAATCAGCTGCTGATTTTCTGTGCGGTCTTTGGTTTCGCCGGTTCGCTTTTCTCGCTGTTCATCTCCAAGTGGATGGCGAAGATGAGCACCAGCACCCAGATCATCACCCAGCCGCGCACCCGCCATGAGCAATGGCTGCTGCAAACGGTCGAGCAACTGTCCCGCGAAGCCGGGATCAAGATGCCCGAAGTGGGGATTTTCCCGGCCTACGAGGCGAATGCCTTCGCCACCGGCTGGAACAAGAACGATGCACTGGTCGCTGTCAGCCAGGGTTTGCTCGAGCGGTTCTCACCGGATGAAGTGAAAGCCGTCCTGGCCCACGAAATCGGCCACGTTGCCAACGGCGACATGGTTACCCTGGCCCTGATCCAGGGCGTGGTGAACACCTTCGTGATGTTCTTTGCGCGGATCATCGGCAACTTCGTCGACAAAGTGATCTTCAAGAACGAAGAAGGCCAAGGCATCGCCTACTACGTAGCGACCATCTTCGCCGAACTGGTCCTGGGTATCCTGGCCAGCGCCATCGTGATGTGGTTCTCGCGCAAGCGCGAATTCCGCGCCGACGAAGCTGGCGCCCGTCTGGCCGGCACCGGTGCGATGATCGGCGCCCTGCAACGGCTGCGTGCCGAACAAGGCCTGCCGGTGCACATGCCGGACACCCTGAATGCATTCGGTATCAACGGTGGCATCAAACAGGGCCTGGCCCGCATGTTCATGAGCCATCCGCCGTTGGAAGAGCGTATCAACGCGCTGCATCGTCGCGGTTGATCGAGAGCCGGTAAAACGAAAGGCCCGCAGAGATGCGGGCCTTTTTTTGTCCAGAGGAACGCCGGGGTCCCTGTAGGAGCGAGCATGTCGAGGCGTCGAACCGTCGCGATGGAGGTCAACGATAACGCTGGCTTCCTGACACCCAGCGGCGCCCTGACGACCATCGCGAGCAAGCTCGCTCCTACAGGGATTGGGTCAGCTTTGGAGGCGGTAAACCCGCTCTTCCAGCCGCGTCACACCACTTTCGGCAAACTTGCCGTTCTCCTCCAGCACATCCTGGTCTTCGAGAATCTTCAGCGACCACGCCGAACCGAACAGTTGCTGCACCTCGTCGTCGAGCACGGCAAACGGCGGTCCGTCTTTCTGCGCCTGGTCGTAATCCAGTGTGATCAACAATCCCAGCGCGTCCTTGGGCACAATTCGCTTGAGGTGGGCGGCATATCGTTCACGCATGGCCGGCGGCAGGGCGATCAGTGCCGCCCGGTCGTATAGCGCGGCACAATCGGCCACATCGCCGGCTGTCAGCTCGAAAATATCACCACACCACAGCTCGATAGACCCGGCGCGATAGACCTTGAAGGGCCCCTGCACACTGACGTCCGGGTCAAACTCATGTTCCTCGAAAAAGTCTTCGATGGCCTTTTCCGACAATTCGATGCCCAGGACTTCGTGCCCCTCTAGCGCCAGCCACAACAAATCCAGACTTTTCCCACACAGCGGCACCAACACCCGAGCGCCGTCTTCCAGCCGCAATTGCGGCCAGAAACGCTTAAGGTAGGGGTTCACTTGCGGCAGGTGGAAGCCGATCTGATTCGACTGCCAGCGCTTGTGCCAAAACTCGGGCTGCATACCTATCTCCGAATAATTCGATCAAAACACCCTAAAACTTATATTAGATTTAGATCAATGATCTGATTGAAGATGGAGCCATCTTACTCTTTGGAGCACCTGTATGTTCCCCAGCCTGTACATTTCCCACGGCTCCCCCATGCTGGCCCTCGAGCCCGGCGACAGTGGACCTGCGCTCGCCCGTATTGCCGCACAATTGCCCAGACCCAAGGCCATCGTGATTGTTTCCGCCCACTGGGAAAGCAATGAGCTGCTGGTCAGCGCCAACCCCCACCCGGAAACCTGGCATGACTTCGGCGGTTTTCCGCGTGCGTTGTTCGAGGTGCAGTACCCGGCGCCTGGCGAGCCAAAGCTGGCGGCCTTGGTGGCCGGATTGCTGAATGACAGCGGCTTGCCTGCGCGCCTCGACAATCATCGGCCCTTCGACCACGGCGTCTGGGTTCCGTTGTCGTTGATGTATCCACAAGCCGACATCCCGGTGGTGCAGGTTTCATTGCCCACCCACGAAGGGCCTGCCCTGCAGACTCGTGTGGGCCAGGCATTGCGCAGCCTGCGCGAACAGGGAGTGCTGCTGATCGGGTCTGGCAGCATCACTCACAACCTGCGCGAGCTGGATTGGCATGCCGGTCCGGAAAGCGTCGAGCCGTGGGCGAAGGTCTTCCGCGACTGGATGATCGAGAAGCTAGAGGCCAATGATGAAGCGGCGCTGCATGATTACCGGCGGCTGGCACCCAACGCCGTGCGTAATCATCCAAGCGATGAGCACCTGTTGCCGCTGTACTTCGCGCGAGGCGCTGGAGGTGCATTCAGTATCAGCCACCAGGGCTTCACCATGGGCGCGCTCGGCATGGACATCTACCGATTCGGTTGACGAAACCCGAGAGTCTGCGGCGGCCAGGCTCAAACCACATCGACACTGACGTGAATCGCATCGTGCCGCCAGAACTCCAGGTCACAGTCGATCAGTCGCTCGTGCTGATCGTAATTGACCCGGGCAATACGCAACCCGGGACTGCCGACCGACACCCTTAACGCCGCCGCCGCATCCACCGATAACGCGGTCGGGACGATTTCGAAGCGCACCCGACCATAATGCAGGTCGTAATGACGGGCGTACAATTCTGTAATCGACTGATTCAGATCGAAATCCAGTATCCCCGGAAAATACTGAGGGTTGAGGTAGTGCTCCACGTAGAGCACCAGCCGCCCGTCTATCCTGCGCGCCCGACAGATCTGGATCACGCTCGACAGCGCCGGCAATTGCAACCAGGCACACACCGCCGCCGACGCCGGTAGCAACCGTGCCGAAATCATCTCGGTGGACGGTACCCGGCCCTGGGCGCTGACCATCGCGTGAAAGTGGCTGCGCTGCATCAGGTTGTAGGCCAGGCGCGGCGGCGACACAAACCATCCCCGACGTTCCTCGCGGTAGATGTGCCCTTGTGCCTCCAACTGCAACAAAGCTTCACGCAGGGTGATCCGCGTCGTGCCGAACAACTCACTGAGCTTGCGCTCGGCCGGCAACTTGCTGCCGGGTGCCAATAGCCCGTGATCAAGTTGCTCCTGCAAAACCTGCCCGATGGCGGTGACCGCCTTCGTCGCTTCAATACGCATCAATGTTACCCATCTGGACTAGACCAGCACTGTTTCGGGGCGAGGCCGGGTTGGAAACGGCGTTATCAACTTCCTGGAAGCCTAGGCACTGCTGATGACTGGCAGATGACAAAACAACCGAACGGTACGCTCCTCCCCCCTGCAATTTGATGGCCAAGGCCCACAATTCCGGCGCCCTTGGCATGGTCTACGCTTATCTCGAACCCTGAGCACTGCGACGTGAAAAAAATCGGCAGACATCAAAATGTCATCCAGCCCACCTAGATTGGCTCAGGTATTGCTGACCTAGACCAACACAACCGCAATCGCAGCGTTGAAAACGCCCAAAGGAGCTTCGGAATGAAAAAGCTTTTCCTGGCATCACTGTTAGGCTCGACCATTGCCCTGTGTACCGCCGCCATGGCCGCTGATGATTTGAAAACCCTGGAAGCCGCTGCGAAAGCCGAAGGCGCCGTCAACAGCGTCGGCATGCCCGATGACTGGGCAAACTGGAAAGGCACCTGGGCGGATCTGGCCAGTCAATATGGCCTGAAGCACCTCGACACCGACATGAGTTCCGCGCAGGAAATCGCCAAGTTTGCCGCTGAAAAAGACAACGCCAGCGCTGACATCGGGGACGTCGGTGCTGCCTTTGGCCCGATTGCGGTCAAGCAGAATGTGACGCAACCCTATAAACCAAGCACCTGGGCACAGGTCCCCGACTGGGCCAAGGATAAGGATGGTCATTGGGCCCTTGCCTACACCGGGACTATCGCCTTCATCGTCAACAAGAAACTGCTGCACGGTTCCGACGTACCCACCAAGTGGGCTGATCTCAAGGACGGCAAATACAAGGTGTCCATCGGTGACGTGAGCACCGCCGCCCAAGCCGCCAACGGCGTATTGGCCGCCGCACTGGCCAACGGTGGCGACGAGAAGAACCTGCAACCGGCGCTGTTGCTGTTCGCCGACATCGCCAAGCAGGGTCGCCTGTCGATGGCCAACCCGACCATCGCCACCATGGAAAAGGGCGAGATCGAAGTGGGGGTGGTCTGGGACTTCAACGGCCTGAGCTACAAGGCCAAGATGGCGAACCCGGATGATTACGTGGTGCTGATCCCGTCCGACGGCTCGGTGATTTCCGGTTACACCACCATCATCAACAAATACGCCAAGAACCCTAACGCCGCCAAGCTGACCCGCGAATACATTTTCAGCGACGCCGGCCAGATCAACCTGGCCAAGGGCAATGCACGTCCGATCCGCGCTGAGCACCTCACCCTGCCAGCCGACGTACAGGCCAAGCTGCTGCCGAACGAGCAGTACAAGAAGGTCACCCCGATCAAGGACGCGGACGCGTGGGAAAAGACTTCGAAGGCCCTGCCGCAGAAGTGGAACGAAGAAGTCATTGTTGAGATGAAGTAAGGCGGTAAAACCCGCTTCCTGATTCCCACTGGGATCCCTGTGGGAGCGGGCTTGCCCGCGATGGCATTGTGTCAGTTACCGATGCATTGACTGTTTCGCCGCCATCGCGGGCAAGGCGAGTCGTCGGACCGCCGCTCCCACAATGGACCGTGCCACATTCGGAATTTCTGCCCGCGGAGTTTTCGCCCCTATGAAACACAACGTCATCCTGGTGGTGCTCGACGGTCTCAACTACGAGGTTGCACACCACGCCATGGGGCATCTGCAGGCTTACGTCGGCGCAGGACGGGCGGCGCTCTACAAGCTGGAGTGCGAACTGCCTGCCCTGTCACGCCCCCTGTACGAATGCATCCTGACCGGCGTCTCGCCCATCGACAGTGGCATCGTGCATAACCATGTCTCGCGCCTTTCCAACCAGCGCAGCATCTACCACTACGCCCGCGCGGCCGGGTTGACGACGGCGGCAGCGGCTTATCACTGGGTCAGCGAACTGTACAACCGCTCGCCGTTCATCGCCGCGCGCGACCGTCATACCGACGACCCGCAACTGCCGATCCAGCATGGGCATTTCTACTGGAACGATCACTACCCCGATTCGCACCTGTTCGCCGACGCGGAAAACCTGCGCCTGCGCCATGCGCCGAACTTCCTGTTGGTGCACCCGATGAACATCGACGATGCCGGGCACAAGCACGGCCTCGACACCGCGCAATACCGCAACAGTGCCCGCACGGCCGACATCATTCTCGCCGACTACCTGCAAGGCTGGCTGGACGCCGGCTACCAGGTGCTGGTGACGGCCGACCACGGCATGAACAGCGATCGCTCGCACAATGGCCTGTTGCCTGAAGAACGCGAGGTGCCGCTGTTCGTCTTCGGTGACGCCTTCAGCCTCGACGCCAGCGCCACACCGAAACAGACGCAAATTTGCGGCACGGTCTGCGAACTGCTGGGCGTGCCCCACGATAAACCCGTATGCCCGGAGCTGCTCAAGTGAATGCCATGACGCGCGGCAAGTGGCTCGCGGCCCTGTGCCTGGTGCCTTTTACCCTGTTCTTTATCGTGTTCGAGATCGCTCCGCTCGCCTGGGTGATGATCAACAGCCTGGAATCGGAAGAGTTCGGCTGGGGCCTGGCCAACTTCAGCAAGATCTTCAGCTCCAAGTTCTACCTGCAGGCGATCCAGTACAGCCTGGAGATCAGTTTCTGGTCGAGCGTATTCGGCATCTTCATTGCCGTCCTCGGTGCCTACTCGCTGCGGCGGGTCGACTCGAAGCTGCGTAATTTCGTCAACGCCTTCGCCAACATGACCAGCAACTTCGCCGGCGTGCCCCTCGCCTTCGCATTCATCATTCTGTTGGGTTTCAACGGCAGCTTCACCATCCTGCTCAAGCAGGCCGGACTGATCCAGGACTTCAACCTGTATTCCAAGACCGGGCTGATCATTCTCTACACCTATTTCCAGATTCCGCTGGGGGTGCTGCTGTTGTACCCGGCCTTTGACGCCTTGCGCGAAGACTGGCGAGAGTCCGCCGAGTTGCTCGGTGCCAGCGGTTGGCAGTTCTGGCGGCACATCGGCTTGCCGGTGCTGACCCCGGCACTGCTTGGCACCTTCGTGATCCTGCTGGCCAACGCCCTCGGCGCCTACGCGACGGTGTACGCCCTGACCACCGGTAACTTCAACGTACTGCCGATCCGCATCGCGGCGATGGTGTCCGGTGATATTTCCCTGGACCCTAACCTGGCCAGTGCCCTGGCCGTAGTGCTGGTGGCGTTGATGACCCTGGTGACCATCGTGCATCAGCTGCTGCTGAAGAGGAGCTACCATGTCTCGCGCTGAACGGGGGCCCGTCGCTGTTTATCACCGGGTCGTGGTGTACTTGCTGTTTGCCATTCTGTTGCTGCCCCTGGCCGGCACGCTGGTCTACTCGATCGCCAGCAGTTGGTCGGCGACCATCCTGCCCAGCGGCTTTACCCTCAAATGGTACATCGCGCTGTGGAGCGACCCGCGCTTTCTCCACGCCTTCGGCCAATCGTTGGTGGTGTGCGTCGGCGCGCTGGTCCTGTCGGTGGTCCTGATCCTGCCGTTGCTGTTCGTGGTGCATTACCACTTTCCGAAACTCGATGCGCTGATGAACATCCTGATCCTGTTGCCCTTCGCGGTGCCGCCGGTGGTGTCGTCAGTGGGGCTGCTGCAACTTTACGGTTCCGGGCCTTTCGCAATGGTCGGCACGCCGTGGATTCTGATCGGCTGTTACTTCACCATTGCCCTGCCCTTCATGTACCGCGCAATCACCAACAACCTGCAAGCGATCAACCTGCGCGACCTGATGGACGCGGCACAACTGCTCGGCGCCAGCACCTGGCAAGCAGCGTTCCTGGTGGTGCTGCCCAACCTGCGCAAGGGTTTGATGGTGGCGCTGCTGCTGTCGTTCTCCTTCCTGTTCGGCGAGTTCGTCTTCGCCAACATCCTCGTCGGCACCCGTTACGAGACCCTGCAGGTCTACCTCAACAACATGCGCAACAGCAGCGGTCACTTCACCAGTGCGCTGGTGATTTCCTACTTCTTTTTCGTGCTGGTTCTGACCTGGGCGGCCAACATCTTGAACAAGGACAAAAGCGAATGAGCTACGTCAGCGTCCAACACCTTCAGAAGAACTACGCCGGCACCACGGTGTTCAGTGACATCAATTGCGAGATTCAAAAAGGCGAGTTCGTTACCCTGCTGGGGCCTTCCGGTTGCGGTAAGTCGACCTTGCTTCGCTGCATCGCCGGGCTGACCCCGGTGGATGGCGGCAAGATCCTGCTCGATGGCGTCGATATCGTTCCGCTGAGCCCGCAGAAGCGCGGGATCGGCATGGTGTTCCAGAGTTACGCGCTGTTCCCGAACATGACCGTTGAGCAAAACGTCGCGTTTGGCCTGCGCATGCAGAAGGTCAACAGCGACGATAGCCACAAACGGGTCGCCGAAGTGTTGAAACTGGTGGAGCTCGGCGACTTCGCTTCGCGCTACCCGCATCAACTGTCCGGTGGCCAGTGCCAGCGCGTTGCGTTGGCTCGTTCACTGGTGACACGCCCGCGTCTGTTGCTGCTGGATGAGCCGCTATCGGCCCTCGATGCGCGCATTCGCAAGCATCTGCGCGAACAGATCCGTCAGATCCAGCGCGAACTCGGCCTGACCACTATCTTCGTTACCCATGACCAGGAAGAAGCGCTGACCATGTCCGACCGGATTTTCCTGATGAATCAGGGAAAGATCGTACAAAGTGGCGACGCCGAAACCTTGTACACCGCGCCGGTGGATGTATTCGCTGCCGGCTTCATCGGTAACTACAATCTGCTGGATGCGGACAGCGCAACCAAGCTGCTGCAACGGCCGATCAACCATCGCATCGCCATCCGCCCGGAGGCCATCGAGCTGAGCCTGGAAGGCGAACTCGATGCCCAGGTGCGCAGCCACAGTCTGCTGGGTAACGTGATTCGTTATCGCGTCGAGGCCCGGGGCGTGGAACTGGTGGTGGATGTGCTCAACCGTTCGGCGACGGACTTGCACCCCGATGGCCAGCGCCTGTCGCTTTCCATCGATCCGACGGCCCTGCGTGAGGTGGCATGAGAGCAGCTGCAAGCTTCAAGCTTCAAGCTTCGAGCTGCAAGCCGTAGACTGCCGGCCAACTGATCCCTTTCTTGCAGCTTGAAGCTCACGGCTTGAAGCTGCTCTCACCGAGAGCCCCCCATGGCCCTGGCAATTTTTGATTTGGACGAAACCCTTATCCACGGCGACTGCGCCACCCTCTGGGCTGAGCAGATGGGGCGGCTGGGTTGGGTCGACCCGGAGTCGTTCATGCGTCGCAACAACGAACTGATGGACGCCTACAGCCACGGCAAGCTGCGCATGGAGGACTACATGACCTTCAGCCTGGAGCCCATGATCGGGCGCACCCCCGAAGAGATCGACCACCTGGTCGGCCCCTGGGTGGAAGACGTCATCGAACCGATCATTTTCAGCGAGGCAACCAAAGCCATCGCCGCCCACCGCAAAGCCGAGGACCGCATTCTGGTGATCTCCGCGTCGGGCACTCACCTGGTCCGGCCGATTGCCGAACGGCTTGGCATCGACGAGATTCTCGGCATCGAACTGGAGGTTGCGCATGGTGTTTACACCGGCCAGACCACCGGTACCCTGACCTACCGGGAAGGCAAGATCACTCGCTTGCTGGAATGGCTGGACGCGGAAGAGGAAAACCTCGAAGGCGCGAGTTTCTATTCGGACTCACGCAACGATTTGCCGTTGCTGCTGAAGGTGGATTTCCCGCACGTGGTGAATCCGGACCCGGTGTTGCGCGAGCATGCAGAGAAGGCTGGCTGGCCGATTCATCTCTGGAAATAAATCCGATCCCCCCGTACCCCTGTAGGAGCGAGCTTGCTCGCGATTGCGGTGTATCAGCCAATACAGTTTTGTATGACACACCGCTATCGCGAGCAAGCTCGCTCCTACCAGTATGTGAGTATTCTCACAGGTCCCGTGCTGTCAGCTCAGGCTCTCATCAATCACCAACACCACCTTCCCCGCCACCGTATTGCTCGCCAACTCGGCAAACGCCGCTTCGGCATCCTTGATCGGGAAAGTCTTCGCCAGTTGCGGGCTCAGGCGACCGTCGGCAAACAACGGCCACACATGCTGGCTGAGTCCGCTGAACAGGTCGGCCTTGAACAGATCGTCGCGACTGCGCAGGGTCGAACCCAGCAATTGCACACGTTTGGCCAGCACCTGCGCCAGATCCAGCTTGGCCTCACGGCCCCCCATCAGGCCGATCAGCACCCAACGGCCATCGCTGGCCAGCAGCTTCAAGTTCAGCGCAGCGTAATTGCCACCGACCGGATCGAGGATCACGTCGAACGGCCCGAGGTCTCTCAAGCCTTCCAGGTCATCGCCTCGCAACACGCCACCCTGGGCTCCCAACGCTTCGCAGTAGGCCAAGCGCTCGGCAGAGCCGACGCTGACCCAGCACGGGTTGCCGAATGCCTTGCACAGCTGAATGGCGGCTGAACCGATTCCACTTGCTCCGGCGTGCAGGAGAACTTTCTCACCGGGCCGGAGCGCAGCCAATTGAAACAAATTCAGCCAGACCGTTGCGTAAACCTCAGGTAATGCGGCGGCTTCAATCAGGGATATTCCTTCCGGCACCGGCAGCACGTGCCGTCCGTCGACAACCACCTCTTCGGCCATGCCACCCCCGGCCAGCAAGGCGCAAACACGGTCGCCGACTTGCCAGGACGACCCCGGACCGACTTCGCTGATCACCCCTGAACACTCCAGGCCCAGCACCTGGCTCACCCCCGGCGGCGGCGGATAAAGGCCCGCTTTTTGTAATAAATCGGCGCGATTGAGGCCTGCAGCCGACACGCGAATGCGAATTTGCCCTACATCACACGTAGGACTGGGCTCTTCAACCCATGCCACTTGACCTTCCACGCCTTGCAATGCTTTCACAGTGCCTCCATAGTGAGTCTGGACTGAGCCCGAAGCTATAGCGCCGGGCTTTTTGCATTATGCGACCGGCCCTCGTGGACCCGGCGACTTCAAAGACGGCCTAATATGCGTTATCAATTGTCCCTGCGTCGAATCGGCATGAAGCACCTGTTCCCCAGCACCGCCCTCGCTCTGTTCATCGGTATCGGCCTGATGCCGATGTCGAGCAATACGTTCGCAGCCAATAGCTGGGACAAGCTTCAGCCTGATCGTGACGAAGTGATCGCCAGCCTGAATGTCGTCGAGTTGCTCAAGCGCCATCATTACAGCAAACCGCCACTCGATGACGCGCGCTCGGTGATCATCTACGACAGCTACATCAAGCTGCTGGACCCGTCGCGCAGCTACTTCATGGCCAGCGACATCGCCGAGTTCGACAAATGGAAGACGCAGTTCGACGACTTCCTCAAGAGCGGCGACCTCAACGCCGGGTTCACCATCTACAAGCGCTACCTGGACCGCGTCAAGGCGCGCCTGGACTTCGCCCTTGCCGAGCTGGACAAAGGCGTCGACAAGATCGACTTCACCACCAAGGAAACCTTGCTGATTGACCGCAAGGACGCCCCTTGGCTCAAGTCCACTGCGGAACTCGACGACCTGTGGCGCAAACGCGTCAAGGATGAAGTGCTGCGCCAGAAGATCGCCGGCAAGGACTCCAAGCAGATCCAGGAAACCCTGACCAAGCGCTACAAGAACCAATTGGCGCGCCTGGACCAGACCCGCGCCGAAGATATCTTCCAGGCGTACATCAACACCTTCGCCATGTCCTACGACCCGCACACCAATTATCTGTCACCGGATAACGCGGAGAACTTCGACATCAACATGAGCCTGTCCCTCGAGGGCATCGGCGCCGTGTTGCAGAGCGACAATGACCAGGTGAAAGTCGTGCGTCTGGTGCCTGCCGGCCCGGCCGACAAGACCAAGCAGGTTGCACCGGCGGACAAGATCATCGGCGTTGCCCAGGGCAACAAGGAGATGGTCGACGTGGTGGGCTGGCGCCTGGACGAAGTGGTCAAGCTGATCCGCGGGCCAAAAGGCACCGTGGTGCGCCTGGAAGTCATCCCCGCCAGCAATGCGCCGAACGACCAGACCAGCAAGATCGTGCCGATCACCCGCGAAGCGGTGAAGCTTGAAGACCAGGCCGTGAAGAAGTCGGTCCTCAACCTGAAACAGGACGGCAAGGACTACAAGCTCGGCGTCATCGAGATTCCGGCCTTCTACCTGGACTTCAAGGCGTTCCGCGCTGGCGATCCGGACTACAAAAGCACCACCCGCGATGTCAAGAAACTGCTGACCGAGCTGCAAAAAGAGAAGGTCGACGGCGTGGTCATCGACCTGCGCAATAACGGCGGTGGATCCCTGCAGGAAGCCACGGAGCTGACCAGCCTGTTCATCGACAAGGGCCCGACCGTGCTCGTGCGTAATGCCGATGGCCGTGTCGACGTCCTGGAAGATGAAAACCCGGGCGCCTTCTACAAAGGGCCGATGGCGTTGCTGGTCAACCGCCTGTCAGCCTCGGCTTCGGAAATTTTCGCCGGCGCCATGCAGGATTATCACCGCGCGCTGATCATCGGTGGCCAGACCTTCGGCAAAGGCACCGTTCAGACCATCCAGCCGCTCAACCATGGCGAACTGAAACTGACCCTGGCCAAGTTCTACCGGGTTTCCGGCCAGAGCACCCAGCATCAGGGCGTATTGCCTGACATCGATTACCCGTCGATCATCGACACCAAGGAAATCGGGGAAAGCGCTCTACCCGAAGCCATGCCGTGGGACACCATCCGCGCGGCCATCAAGCCGGCGGTCGATCCGTTCAAGCCGTACATCACCCAGCTCAAATCCGAGCATGACGTACGTACAGCCAAGGATGCCGAGTTCGTGTTCATCCGCGACAAGCTGGCCCTGGCTCAGAAACTGATGGCGGAAAAAACCGTCAGCCTCAATGAAGCGGAACGTCGTGCCCAGCACGCCGATATCGAAGCCAAGCAACTGGCGATGGAAAACATCCGTCGCAAGGCCAAAGGCGAAGAACCGCTCAAAGAGCTGAAGAAAGAAGACGAAGACGTTGCTGCGGCGGAACCGGACAAGGTCAAACCAGAAGATGATGCCTATCTGAGCGAGACCGGGCGCATTCTGCTGGACTACCTGAAACTCAACACGGCGGTGGCCAAGCACTAAGATGGTGGCTATTTAATGCTGACGCCGCTGAGACGTCATCAAACAGTCATCAATCTGTCGTGAAATAAAGGACTGGAACCTCTCTTGAAAAAAGCGAGTTTCCGGTCCTTTTTTTTACCAAGAGATCGCCATGACCACGACCGAACAGCTGGGTGCATTGAGTTCAATCTTGACTCAAGGTGGTTTGCACAGCCTGTTCCAGCCGATCATTTCCCTCTCTGAACGCAGGATTCTTGGTTTTGAGGCCCTCAGTCGCGGCCCGTCCAACAGCCCGCTGCACTCCCCCATCGCCCTCTTTGCCGTCGCCCGTCAGGCCGGTCGACTTAACGAGCTGGAAATCGCCTGCCGCGAAAGCGCTTGCCGACGTTTCCACGAACAGCAACTGCCCGGCAAACTCTTCCTCAACGTGTCGCCGGAATCGCTACTCGAAGCCGCACACCAGCCGGGCCGCACCCTGCAACTACTGGAAGATTTCGGAATACCGCCGAGCCAGGTCGTCATCGAACTCACCGAACAGACGCCCATTGACGACTTCCAACTGTTGCAAAAGGCCCTCAACCACTACCGGGCCATGGGGTTCTCCATCGCGCTGGATGATCTGGGTGCCGGCTACTCGAGCCTGCGTCTGTGGTCCGAGCTGAGACCCGATTATGTGAAAATCGACCGGCACTTCATCGACGGCATCCATCAGGATGCGCTCAAGCGCGAGTTTGTCGGCTCGATCATGCAAATCGCCAAAGCGTCCCGGGCGCAAGTGATTGCCGAGGGCATCGAGCTGGCTGAAGAACTCGCGGTGCTGACTGACATGGGGGTGGACCTGGTCCAGGGTTACCTGCTTTGCCGGCCGCAGGAACAGCCGCCACGGGATGCGCGGCCGCTGATGCCCAAACAGGACAGCGCTGCCGTGGCCTTGAACGACGAAGGCAGCGACCTGAGCGCCCTGCTGAACGACCAGCCGGCAGTCGACCGGGATACGCCGACAGCGACGGTACTGGAGGCCTTCCGCCGCCAGGCCAATCTGAACTCGCTGGCAGTGCTCGACGAATACGGCCGACCGTGCGGTATCGTCCACCGGCATTCACTGTCGGACGCCCTGCTCAAGCCGTTTGCGACCGACCTGTTCGCCCGCAAGCCCATCAGTCGGCTGATGAGTGACGATTTCCTTGCCGTGGAAATGAGTCAGTCGCTGCAACAGGTCAGCCGCCTGATCACCAGTCGCGCCCGGCAACGCATCGAAGAAGACTTCATTATCACCCTCAACGGCGGCTATCTGGGGCTGGGCCGGGTCATCGACGTACTCAAGCTGATTACCGAACTGAAAATCCAGCAGGCCCGCTACGCCAACCCGCTGACCCTGCTGCCCGGCAACGTACCGATCCAGCAATGCCTGACCCGCTTGCTGCAACAGCAACGCGAATCGGTGATCTGCTACGTCGACATCGACAGCTTCAAACCCTTCAACGACATCTACGGCTACGGCCGCGGTGATGAAGTCCTGCTGTGCCTGGCGCAATGCCTGAACGACCGCGTCGATCCCTCACGCGACTTCGTCGGCCACATCGGCGGCGACGACTTCCTGCTGGTGCTCGGTCCGGACGACTGGCGCAAACGCCTGAACCAACTGCTGGACGACTTCCAGAGCCAATGCCGACGCTTCTACCGCGCCGAACACCTGGAAGCTGGCTGCTTCATCGCCCCCAACCGCCAGGGTGTGCGCCAGGAATTCCCATTGCTATCGCTGTCGATCGGCGTGGTCCACCTGCACACACAGGCCTGCGCACAACTCGACGCCAGCCAACTGGCAGAAATGGCTTCCCAGGCCAAGCATCACGCCAAGAACATTCCGGGGTACAGCGTGCACGTGATCGACAGCCTCACCGCACAGGAACCTGAGCTGGAATGCTGAACCTGTGGGAGGGTTAGAGGGAAAAGGATTTATTGCGCAGTGTCGCGAGCAGCCAATTCGTTGAGCTTGATCTCGGCCAATGGGTGTCCTGCTTTCAAGGCCAGGTTCCAGAACCGAGCGGCCTCCACCGGGTCTGGCGCTTTGCTCGCGCTTCCAGCCAGGCTGATCACACCCACTTGGTAGGCCGCCTTGCCATCACCGGCCAACGCCGCCAGGCGCAGCAAGCGGATGCCTTCTTCCCGCGCACCGAGCCCCACGCCACGGAACGTCAGGATATGCCCGTAGAAGCTTTGCGCCTGGACGTTACCCAGGTTGGCCATGCGGGCAAACTGGCTTTCCATCCAGCTCCAGACACGGGGCTGGCGAACGCACCATGTCCAATGAAAAAGCCGGCGGGCAAGCCAGTAGCCAGCCCGCGCCTTGAATCTGAGCAGCATTCAGGCCTCCGCCGATTCGGGGTATTCGTACTCGAATACACGCACAACTTCCGAGGCGTGCCAGGATGCCGCGGCGACTCCGTCAGACGGCCCGGAAAAACGCCCCAGACGCTCGACGCATTCGAAAAACCCAGTGCGTGGCAAGCGACTGGCACCCTGGCTGATCACCAGGGAGCTGCGCAGGGGCTGCTCAGCCTTGGCATCCAGTGCGGCCAGATGTTCCAGGGCCGCCGTGAGGGTTTGCATGGCCGGCGTCGGCAACTGCAAACGCTCCAGCAATGCACGGTAGGTCAGCAGATGCCTTTGGCGGCGCGCCTGATCCAGCTCGCCCAGCAATCCGTCCCAATGTTGACGACTGATGCGTACGCTCACGATTCATCCCTCCACCCTGGCACCTTCAATTCCCAGGCCAGACTGCGGCGAATCGCAGCGTCGGGTTGACGCTCACCACGTTCGATCATGGCCAGATAAGACGGGCTGATGCCTACCGTGCGGGCGAGCGCCTCGATGGCGATGCCCTGTGCTTCGCGTAAACTGCGCAGTTGATCCAGGCCCGGGAGAATCGGGTCCGGTGTGGCCGACCGACGCTCTGGGGCGGCCTGCGGTGGTTGCGGGTCAATGCCCGCTGCTTTCAGTAAAGCCTGATATCGGGCCCACGGCAGAACCGCATACTCGGGCTCACCATCGCGTGTGATTATCTGAATATCCATGACTTCCCCGTAGGACAACGACCCTAAACGAGCCGGTGCTTTTCCTTGGAAGTGTAATCCTAACAGCGGCCAAGGTCGCGGGGTATGGATATAGGAATGATCCTTAACAAAATCAGGCTTTTTTCGAGCCCTGGAGCTTCAGTTGTTCCGGGGTGGCGGGCAGTCGCTCCACGACCAGGAGTTTCTCCGGCACCTGGCGTTTGCGCCAGGCACGAAAAGCGTTGAGTTCGTCATCGAGCACTTTCATCAACCAGGCGAGCACGGCGATGTCATCGATCATGCCGAACACGGGAATGAAATCCGGAATGGCATCCACCGGGCTGAGGAAATACATCAAGCCCGCCACAACCGACACCAGCGCTTTTGGACTGATGGCCCGGTATTCGCCCCGCCAGTACGCCAGGCACAATGCCTGCAACAAGCGCAGATCGTCCTTGATTTTGCCGAGGCGATTGCCCTGGCTGGCGCTTTTGCTGGCCACGGCGAACAGCAGCGTCGGCAGTCGACCACGAGCCAGCAGGCGTCCGGCCAGCGGCAGGAACCGAGCGAAATTCCACGGAGCTTTCATCATTCCTCCCACGGCAGGGTTATCCACACAAATTGTGGATAACCTTGTGAACAGACCTGCATTTCACCGCTGAAAGGCCCGTATCACAAGGGCCTCGCTTAGATCGGGCGTTTTTTACACACATAAAAACGCCCAGAATTTCATTGACTTGGCGCCCCGTCGCGGCGTACGCAAGCACCTCAATGGGTCTGACTGCGTGCTGCAACATCCGTTCGCTTTGTTTACCTTCGTCAGGCGCCAGATGCAACAACGCCCCGCATAAGCGAGGCGTTGCAGGCGGGACAGACGCTGATTATTTCGCGGCGTCGTCTTGCTTGGATGGATCCTTGATAGCCAGCAGTTCCAGGTCGAATACCAGCACCGAGTTGGCTGGAATGGCTGGGCTCGGGCTTTGGGCCCCGTAAGCCAGTTCGCTAGGAATGTACAGTTTGTACTTCTCGCCAACGTGCATCAGTTGCAGGCCTTCGACCCAACCCGGGATCACGCCGCTGACCGGCAGATCGATCGGGCTGCCACGCTCGACGGAGCTGTCGAACACGGTACCGTTGGTCAGGGTGCCGGTGTAGTGAACGGTCACGACGTCAGTCGGCTTTGGCTGAGGGCCGTCGGCTTTCTTGACCACTTCGTACTGCAGGCCCGAAGCCGTGGTGGTGACACCGGCTTTCTTGGCGTTGTCTTCGAGGAATTTCTTGCCAGCAGCGGCCGACTCTTCACTCATCTTGGCCATACGCTCTTCGGCACGCTTTTGCAGTGCAGCGAAGGCTTCAACCAGTTCGTCGTCTTTGAGCTTCTGCTCTTTCTTGCCGACGGCATCTTCGATGCCCTGGGCAACGGCCTTGGAGTCCAGGTCATCCATGCCTTCCTGAGCCAGGCTCTTGCCCATGTTCAGGCCAATCCCGTAGGAAGCTTTTTGCGCCGGGGTTTTCAGCTCTACGCTGGTCTGCGAATCACAACCCGCGAGTACCAGGCTAACCAGGGCCACCGCCGCCGCCAACCGATGCTGTTTCATGCTATTTCCTTGTTCATGCGCCAAAAGGGCAATCGAGTAAAGCCGCGAGCTTATCAGGCGGCCACGACCAATGGCTACCGGGATGAGAACAGGATGTTACTGATAAGTTCAGGTGTTTTAACGCATTTCCATAATTGGATGATGAAGCTTATGTCATCAAGGCACTTCGTTTGTCACTGACTTGCGTCATCTCCGGCGTAATGGCCACTTGCCGCAAAATTATAGGTCAGGCATAAGGAAGCGATAAATCGACAAGGATAGTTAACTTGCGCCTCTTTTACCGATTGCTGATTCTGATCGTGGCGCTGCTGGGCGTGGTCCTGGCGGTGGTCCTGTATTACGTCGCCAACCCGAAACTGCCGCAATGGTCACCTGCACAACAGGTGCATTATCTGGAGCAGTGGAGCGCGAGCGACCGCCAGACTTACTATTTCACCCCCCAGGGCACGCAAGTCAAAGGCCTGCGTTATGAGTGGTTCACCGCACTCGAATTGCCCTTCTCGGAGCGACGATTCGCCGCGCCGGAGTACCTGGCACGTTTCGGTTTCCTCATCGACCCCGGCCAGAAAGCCACGCCCGACAACCCCGGCAACCTGCCCGTGGGCTTCGCCCGGCATAAAAACCCCGGCAACAAAGATGAATTTCTGGATATTACCTGTTCCGCTTGCCACACCGGCGAGCTGCGCTTCAAAGGCCAGGCGATCCGTATTGACGGCGGCACGGCGCAACATGTACTGCCCTCCAGCGTTCCTACATTACGGGGGTGGCAGTTTCGGACAAGCACTGGTCGCCAGTCTGACATCTACTTACTACAACCCTTGGAAGTTCGAGCGTTTCGCCCGCAATGTCCTGGGCCAGGATTACGACAGCCAACAGCAGCAACTGCGCAAGGACTTCAAAAAGTCCCTCGACACCTTCCTGAAAGTGGCCTGGAACGATACCCACCGTGGGCTTTACCCTACCGAGGAAGGCCCTGGCCGCACCGACGCATTCGGCCGCATTGCCAACGCCAGTTTTGGCGACGCGATCTCCCCCGCCAACTACCGGGTGGCCAACGCACCGGTGGACTACCCACAACTGTGGGACATGTGGACCTTCGACTGGGTGCAGTGGAACGGCTCGGCACAGCAACCCATGGCGCGCAACATCGGCGAAGCGCTGGGGGTGGGAGCCACGCTGAATTTCTTCGACGAAAACCGCCAGCCGCTCATGGGCGACGAGCGCTACCCCTCCAGCGTGAGGGTGCGTGATCTGCATTTGATTGAACAAACCCTGCAACGCCTCAAACCGCCAGCCTGGCCGGAGGAGCTGCTGGGCGCAGTCGATAAACCGCTGGCCGCCAAGGGCCGCGTGCTGTTCACAGAGAACTGCGCTGGTTGTCACGTGCCGAAAGTGACGCAGGAAGGCGAGCGCTGGGTCCAGCATCTGCACATGCTGCCGGTCGATGTCATCGGCACCGACCCCACCGCTGCCAACAACATCGCCAACCACCGTTTCGACCTGACCGCCCTGCAATGGGACCCGGCGGAACTTGCCAGGCTGGACGTGAAGCTGGACCCCGAGCCCAAGGAACCGCTGGACTTGAGCCAACTCTCGGTGGCCAAGGGCCTGGCCTACGTCACGGCCTTCGTCGAAAACCGCGCTTACCGCGACGCCGGGATCACGGCTGTCGAGAAACCACAGTTCGACGGTTTCGGCCTGCCCATCGGCGTGCGCGAAAAAGTCGCGTACAAAGCCCGCCCGCTGGCGGGTGTCTGGGCCACGCCGCCGTTCCTGCACAACGGCTCGGTGCCGAGCATCTATCAATTGCTCTCACCACAGGATGAACGCGCCACCACCTTCTACCGGGGCACCTTCGAGTACGACCCACGGCACCTGGGCTACCGCACGGAAGCCTTCGACAACGGCTTCGTGTTCGATACGCGCATGACTGGCAACCGCAACAGCGGCCATGAATTCCGCGCCGGCCAACGGGGCAATGGCGTGATTGGCCGGTTGCTGCAACCCGAGGAACGCTGGGCGCTGCTGGAATACCTGAAGGTGCTGGGCGGCCCGCTGGAGACACAACTGCCATGATCATGACCACGTTCAAAAAGGAATTGCCGCTGTTGGCCAGGCTCTGGTTGCGGCTGGGGCGCTTGCTCGGCAAGATTTTGCTGTGGACGCTGGTGATCGGCCTGCTTGGCTGGGCGGTTTCCAGCGCCTGGTTTGCCTGGCAACACCGAGGCCCGGTGCCTTCGCGAGAGCAAATCCCCGAAGGCGAAGCGGCCATGACCCGGGACGTGATCCAGACCGCCGTGCGCATCGTCGATCAACACCGCGAAAGCACCCGCTACCTGCGCGATGCCCACGCCAAGGCCCATGGCTGCGTGAAGGCCGAAGTGCAGGTGTTGCCGGAACTGGCGCAGGACCTGCGTCGCGGCGTGTTCAGCGAGCCGGGCAAACGTTGGCAAGCCACCCTGCGCCTGTCCAACGGCAACGCCTATCCGCAGTTCGACAGCATCCGTGACGCCCGAGGCATGGCGATCAAACTGCTGGATGTGCCGGGCAAACAACTGCTCGCCAACCGCCAGGACCAGGGCGAACAGGACTTCGTGATGTTCAGCCACCCGAACTTTTTTGTCAGCGATGTCGCCGAATACCGTCAGAACGTGGCGGCGCAGGCCGACGGCAAAAAGGTCATGGCGTTCTTCCCTGGCTGGGACCCGCGCACCTGGCAGGTCCGCCACCTGTTCATCGCCCTGGCGACGCTCTCGCCGCCACCGGACAGCCCGACGCAGACCACCTATTTTTCCGTGTCGCCGTACAAGTTCGGCGAGGGCAATGCAAAGTTCAGGGTCGCGCCGGATCCGGACAACTGCCCGGCCTACACCTTGCCCCAGCAGAATCACGACCTGCCGAACTTCCTGCGTAGCGCCCTCACGCAGCAACTCTCCACCGACCGGGTGCCGGCGTGTTTCGTCTTGCAGATCCAGCGCCAGGACGCGAACAAATACATGCCGATCGAGGACACCAGTGTCGAGTGGCGTGAGGCCGATGCGCCGTTCCAGACCGTGGCCCGTATCACCCTGCCCGCCCAGGATTTCGACACCCCGGCGCAGAACCTGAAATGCGACAACCTGTCGTTCAACCCGTGGTTCGGCCTTGAGGCGCACCGCCCGATTGGCGGAATCAATCGCCTGCGCAAGGCGGTGTATGAATCAGTGAGTGATTACCGCCACAGCCAGAACGCCAGGCAATAAAGGGCACCCTGTAGGAGCGGGCTTGCCCGCGATGACGGTGTGTCAGGTACATAAAGGGTGACTGACAGTTCGCTATCGCGAGCAAGCCCGCTCCTACAGGGGCTGAGATCACCACACCGCAATGTGCGAATCCGCCCGCGGTTCGGTCCCCCCGCACAGCACACCCGTCACCGGATCGCGCAGGATGATCTGCCCGCGCCCATAGTCGGTCAGGTCGCTGGCGATCTGTACGTGATGCCCGCGCCGGGCCAATGCGTTGGCCAGGTCGCGGGAAGCGCCCTGTTCGATGCCGACCTTCATCTCGCCCAGCCACTGCCAGCGCGGCGCATCCAGTGCGGCCTGCGGGTTGAGGCCGAAGTCCACCAGGTTCATGACCATCTGCACATGCCCCTGAGGCTGCATATACCCACCCATCACGCCGAACGGGCCGAGGGCCTGGCCGTCCTTGCTGAGGAAACCGGGGATGATGGTGTGGAAGGTTTTCTTGCCTGGAGCGAGGCAATTGGCGTGGACCGGATCGAGACTGAATTCCTGCCCGCGATTCTGCAAGGCGATACCGCTGTCGGGCAGCACCACACCGGAACCAAAGCCGTGGTAGTTGCTCTGGATGAACGAAATCATGTTGCCCTCGCCATCGGCGCAGGCCAGGTACACCGTGCCGCTGGCATGGGGGTCGCCAGGCGCGGGCGGTTGCGCCTGCTCGCCGATCTGCCCACGGCGTCGGGCGCTGTAGTCATCGCTGAGCAGATCAGCCACGGCCACGCGCATGTGCTGCGGGTCAGTGATGTAGTGCAGGCCGTCGCTGTAGGCCAACTTCATGGCTTCCAACTGACGGTGCCAGGTCTGCTGGCTGTCGCGGTGGTCGAAATCGAAGCCTTCGAGGATTTTCAGCGTCATCAGCGCCACCAGGCCTTGCCCGCTCGGCGGGATTTCCCAGACATCGACGCCACGGTAGTTGATGTGGATGGGGTCGACCCATTGTGCGCGGTAGTCGGCCAGGTCCGTCGCGCGCAGGTAACCACCGGTGGCTCTGGAGTGGGCATCCAGGCGCTGGGCCAGCGCGCCGCGGTAAAAGCTTTCACATTGCGTGGCCGCCAGTTCCTCCAGAGTGCGGGCCTGGGCCGGGTTGCGGAACAGTTCGCCTGCCCGGGGGGCGCGACCGTCGATCAGGAACGTCTCGAACCAAGGCTCGAGCAGCGCGTCGCGGTGGGGGCTGAACTCATCCAGGGCGACCTGCCATTGATGGGCGACCACCGGCGACAGCGGGAAGCCGTCACGCGCCAGGCTGACGGCCGGTTGCAGCAGATCGGCGAACGGCAGCTTGCCAAAACGCCGGGACAATTCAGCCCAGGCGGAAGGGCAACCAGGCACGGTGACCGGCGTCCAGCCATACAACGGCATCTGCGCATGACCTGCCGCTTTCACCGCCTCGATGCTCAGTGCCGCCGGGGCATGTCCGTTAGCGTTCAAGCCATGCAACTGGCCCTGAGTCCAGACCAGTGCAAAGGCGTCACCGCCCAGGCCACAGCCGGTAGGTTCAACAACGGTAAGGGCCGCCGCCGTGGCAATCGCCGCATCGATGGCGTTGCCCCCCTGACGCATGATTTCAATCCCCGCCTCCGCCGCCAACGGTTGCGAGGCGGCGACCATGCCGCGACGGGCGAACACGCTCTGGCGCTGGGACGGATAGGGATATTCGTGGGCAGAAAAATTCAACATGGCAAACACTCGTCAATTCATCGACCGGACTTGATCCGGTTCCACTCGCGGGTGATCAGGCGCTGTATCGGGTCTGGCAGGTCGGCGGAGACGAAGGTGTGGGCGATCACGTCGTCGCCGGGATAGATGCCCGGGTTGCCGCTGACCTTGGGGTCCATCAGCGCGGTGGCGTCCTTGTTCGGGTTGGCGTAACCCACGTAGTCGCTGACCGGGGCGATCACTTCGGGGCGTAGCAGGTAGTCAATCAGCTTGTGGGCACCCACCGTGTTGCCGGCATCCTTGGGAATGGCCAGCATGTCGAACCACAGGTTGACCCCTTCCTTGGGCAGCAGGTAGCGGATGTCGACGGTTTTCCCGGCTTCCTTCGCCCGGGTCTGGGCCTGCATCACGTCGCCGGAATAACCGATGGCCACGCAGATATCACCGTTGGCGAGGTCCGCGGTGTATTTCGACGAGTTGAAGTAGGTCACCGACGGCCTGAGTTTCATCAGGAGCGCCGAGGCCTTTTTGTAGTCATCGGGTTGGGTGCTGTTGGGGTCCAGGCCCAGGTACAACAAGGCCTGGGGAATGATCTTCACCGGTGCATCGAGGAAAGCCACGCCGCAACTCTTGAGCTTGGCCAGGTTGGCCGGATCAAAGACCATCGACCAGGAATCAAGCACCACGTCCTTGCCCAGGGCGGCGCGGACTTTTTCCTCGTTGTAGCCGATGCCCACGGTGCCCCACATATACGGCACGGCGTATTTATTGCCCGGGTCAGCGGCTTCCAGGCGCTGCATCAGGCGCGGGTCGAGGTGCTTCCAGTTGCCCAGCAGGTTGCGCTGCAAGGGTTGGTAGGCGCCGGCGCGGATCTGCTTGGACAGGAACTGGCTGGAAGGCACCACCAGGTCATAGCCCGAATGCCCGGACAACATCTTGGCCTCGAGCATTTCATTGGTGTCGAAGATGTCGTACTGGACCTTGATGCCGCTGTCCTGCTGGAAATTCTTCAAAGTGTCGGGCGCAATGTAGTCGGACCAGTTGTAGAACTTCAGTTCCTGTTCGGCCGCCTGTACCTGAGGCAAAACAGCGGCCATGCAAAACGCTGCAGCAAGACTCGATAAACGCATCTTCAACTCCTTGGGAAAGATCACAGCACGCGGCTGAGAACGGCTTGGGTTCGGGGATGGCTGGGGTGGCTGAAAATCTGGGGGCAGTACTCAAAGTCACAACAAGTCGCAACAAATCACCGCACGGGTTGGGCTTTGGCCCGTTATTTTCCTGTTTGCAAAAACTTGATCAGTTCGGGAACCGTGCCCTCGATATGCTCGCGCACCACCGCCTCCGCCCGTTCGGCATCGCCGGCGCGAATTGCATCGAGGATCACCGCATGCTCCTCGTGCGCGCTCAGGGGTTTGTCGACGTGTTGCAGCCAGAGGCGCATAGGTGCCTCGATCAGCGAATACAGGGCCGATATTTGCTTGAGCAACCGTGGTCGGCCACTGAGGCTGCACAGGTACTCATGGAACTTGCGATGGCGGCTGACCCATTCGGCGCTCTCGTCGCGGTAGTCATCCATTTCGTCGAGCAGGCGCTTCAGGGCTGCCAGTTGGCGCTCACCGATATGGGCCACGGCCACACGCACCGCCAGGCCTTCGAGGGCGCTGCGCATCTCGAACACTTCGTGCAACTCATCGATATCCAGCCCGCTGACAATCGCCCCACGATTGGGTCGTAGCGTCACCAGGCCCTGCGCATCGAGGCGTCGAAAGGCCTCGCGCACCGGCATGCGGCTCATGCCGATTTCGCTGGCGATGTCCTCGGCAATCAGCCGGTCGCCCTTGCGATAACGGCCACAGCAGATCGCTTCGAGGAGAAAGTTGTAAGCCTCCTCCTCGGCGGTCAGGGGTGGGCGGTCAGCGTAAGCGGGAGCGAATTGCATGGCGGCACCTTTTGACTTTTTGTATCCAATTATCCACGGATGCAAAAAAGCACAATGCGTGCCACAGGCTGCGTGACTGATCCAAGCTATTGATTCAACAGATTTGAATGGATAAGTGACGCCGAAGACGATCGATCGGCCAAGGGATGATTGCTACTTCATGGATCAACGATGGGCCCATAAAGGTGCAAAACGGTAGCGAGGTAACCGTTGGGAAAGGCAAAAACGCAAAAAGCGACCCAAGGGCCGCTTTTTGCGTGACATCCAGGTGTTCAGTGGGCCTGGATGCGAAATATGGCGCAGCGGACGGGACTCGAACCCGCGACCCCCGGCGTGACAGGCCGGTATTCTAACCGACTGAACTACCGCTGCGCGTAGCGTTGAAAGCAAGTGGTGGGTGATGACGGGATCGAACCGCCGACATTCTGCTTGTAAGGCAGACGCTCTCCCGGCTGAGCTAATCACCCTTTACCTTCGTTGCGGGGCGCATTGTGCCACAGATTTTCATAAAGTGTTGATTTAATTGAAAAATATTTAAATCAATCGGAAAACCGGTGAAACGTTGCAACCTGCACAAACATCAGACAGAAAAAAGCCCGCGTGAGCGGGCTTTCCGTGGTGACCTGGCGTTCAGTGTTCCAGGTAACCGAATATGGCGCAGCGGACGGGACTCGAACCCGCGACCCCCGGCGTGACAGGCCGGTATTCTAACCGACTGAACTACCGCTGCGCGTAACACTGGAAGCGAATGGTGGGTGATGACGGGATCGAACCGCCGACATTCTGCTTGTAAGGCAGACGCTCTCCCAGCTGAGCTAATCACCCTTCACTTTCGGTGTGGCGCGCATTCTACGGAGCAGCCCTACCTCTGGCAAGCACTTTCTTAAATAATTTTTTCAGGCCTTCCAAAGGCTTAGAGAAGGGTTGGCCTATGTCGCCACGAAGAGAATAATGCCCCACTTTGTATAAAGGAGAGACTCGCCCCATGTGGTTCAAAAACCTGCTTATCTATCGCCTGACCCAAGATCTGCCTGTTGATGCCGAGGCGTTGGAAACTGCACTGGCCACCAAACTGGCGCGGCCCTGTGCAAGCCAGGAGTTGACCACCTACGGTTTCACCGCCCCTTTCGGCAAAGGTGAAGATGCTCCGCTGGTGCATGTCAGCGGTGATTTCCTGCTGATTTCGGCGCGCAAGGAAGAACGTATTCTCCCAGGCAGCGTCGTGCGTGACGCGGTGAAGGAAAAAGTCGAAGAGATCGAAGCCGCCCAAATGCGCAAGGTCTACAAAAAGGAACGCGACCAGATCAAGGATGAAATCATCCAGGCGTTCCTGCCTCGTGCCTTTATCCGTCGTTCTTCGACCTTCGCCGCCATCGCGCCGAAACAGGGTCTGATCCTGGTCAACTCGGCCAGCCCTAAACGCGCCGAAGACTTGCTGTCGACCTTGCGCGAAGTGATCGGCACCCTGCCGGTCCGTCCGCTGACAGTGAAAATGGCCCCGACGGCGGTCATGACCGAATGGGTCACCAGCCAGGAAGCTGCCGCAGACTTCTTCGTGCTCGACGAGTGTGAACTGCGCGACACCCACGAAGACGGCGGCATCGTGCGCTGCAAACGCCAGGACCTGACCAGTGAGGAAATCCAGCTGCACCTGAGCACTGGCAAAGTGGTCACGCAACTCTCGCTGGCTTGGCAGGACAAGCTGTCTTTCGTCCTCGACGACAAGATGGTGGTCAAGCGCCTCAAGTTCGAAGACCTGCTGCAAGACCAGGCGGAACAGGACGGTGGCGATGAAGCCCTCGGCCAACTGGACGCCAGCTTCACCCTCATGATGCTGACTTTCGGCGACTTCCTGCCGGCGCTGGTCGAGGCGTTGGGCGGTGAAGAGATGCCGCAGGGGATCTAAACCCTTGTGATTCCCCCCTTGTGGGAGCGTCGCACCGCCGCTCCCACATTGGAACTAAGTCATTAATAAAAAGGATCAGGCCATGCGTGCACTGGCTGCATTGAGTCGCTTTGTCGGCAACACCTTCGCTTACTGGGTTCTGATTTTCGCCGTGGTGGCGTTCCTGCTACCGGCGTGGTTCATCGGCCTGAAAGGCGCCATAGTTCCCCTGTTGGGATTGGTGATGTTCGGCATGGGCCTGACCCTCAAGCTCGAAGACTTCGCCGAGGTCGCCCGCCATCCGTGGCGTGTGGCCCTGGGCGTGGTCGCTCATTTCGTGATCATGCCCGGTGTGGCGTGGTTGCTCTGCCAGGCGTTTCATCTGCCACCCGAGATCGCCGTCGGTGTGATTCTGGTTGGCTGCTGCCCTAGCGGCACTTCGTCCAACGTGATGACCTGGCTGGCCCGTGGGGATCTGGCACTGTCGGTGGCCATCGCCGCCGTCACCACCCTGCTCGCTCCGCTGTTGACCCCCGCACTCATCTGGTTGCTGGCCTCTGCCTGGTTGCCGGTCTCGTTCATGGAGCTGTTCTGGTCGATCCTGCAAGTGGTGCTCCTGCCGATCGTGCTCGGCGTCGTCGCCCAGCGTGTGCTCGGTGACCGCGTGCGCCATGCGGTGGATGTGCTGCCGCTGGTGTCGGTGGTGAGCATCGTGATCATCGTCGCGGCCGTCGTTGCAGCCAGCCAGGCGAAGATCGCCGAGTCCGGCCTGCTGATCATGGCCGTGGTGATGCTGCACAACAGCTTTGGTTACCTGCTGGGTTACTTCACCGGACGCCTGTTCAAATTGCCGCTGGCCCAACGCAAGTCCCTGGCCCTGGAAGTCGGCATGCAGAACTCCGGCTTGGGCGCGGCGCTGGCGAGTGCGCACTTCTCGCCACTGGCGGCCGTGCCTAGCGCGCTGTTCAGCGTCTGGCACAATATTTCCGGTGCGCTGCTCTCGACGTATTTCCGCCGGATGAGCGAGAAACAGGACCGGCACGAGGCGGCGAATCGCGTTGTGCACTGATGCACCAACTTGATCCACGCCCTCATAATGGGCACTATATTGCGCAACGCGAGGACGACCTCGCGACTCGATCGAGTCATTACCCTGGGGACGACCCCGTCTTCGATGGAGGTCTGTCATGTCCTGGATCATTCTGTTTTTCGCCGGCCTGTTTGAAGTGGGTTGGGCTGTCGGACTGAAATACACCGACGGCTTCAGCCGCCCTCTTCCCACGGCCCTGACCGTCGCCGCCATGGCGATCAGCCTTGGCCTGCTGGGCCTGGCCATGAAGGAGTTGCCGCTGGGCACCGCCTATGCAATCTGGACCGGCGTGGGTGCGGTCGGTACGGTCATCGCGGGGATCATTCTGTTTGGCGAGTCGATGGCACTGTTCCGGCTCGCCAGCGTGGCGCTGATCATCGCCGGGTTGATCGGGTTGAAGATCAGTACCTGAAACCAGTCGACCATGAAAAAGCCCGCCCCTCTATCCATAGAGGGGCGGGCTTTTTTGTGTCTCGACCTGTAGGAGCGAGCATGCTCGCGATGGTAGATCAGGCACCGCTGGGTATCAGATAGCCAACGTTATCGTTGACGACCATCGCGAGCTTGCTCGCTCCTACAGTTACACGTGAGTGACACCTGTATCAGCTTTCGGCCAGCGCCATGCGTTCACGGGCTACCGTGGTTTTTTCCGCGTGCTCCAACTGCATGCACCGTTCCAGGAACAGGAACATGTAGTCGTAGCTCTTGCACACCGCCTGACGCAACTCCGATTGCAGGGATTTGCTCGGGTTCATCCCGGCCAGCGTGCAGATGATTTCCAGTGCCTCCCACGGGTGGGCATCGTCGTACTGGGCATGCATCTTCAGCCACTTCATGGCCCGCTTGCGATCTTCCTCGGGAAACGCTGCCGCGTAGACACCGGTGGAACACACCAAAGCCGACCATTCGCCTGTCGCGCCTTCGATGGCGTAGTTGGTGGCGGCAATGGCAACGATCAGCGAGTCCGAAGAGCTGGTGTGCCAGCACCAATGGCTCAGGGCGTGAAGCTCGGGGGCCACCTGCTGCTCTTGCAGATCTTCCAGGCTGACACCGTGCGCACGGCTCCAGTGCACCCAGTAGTCGGCGTGGTTGAGTTCCACACGAATGTTGCGCATCAACCAGCGGCGCGCCATGTCCTCGCCGGGATGGCGGGCAAAGCGCGTCTTGGTCAGGTTCTGTGCCATGTAGAGCGCGAACTGTTCGACGACCGGCCAGCCACCAATCAGGTAGTGACGCATGGTCCTGGCGCTGAGCTTGTTATCGCGCATGCGCTTGTACAATTCGTGTTCGACAACCCGGCGCTTACTCTCGCTGCAATCCTGGATCAGTTTCTGAGCCCAGGCGGGGTAACTTGCAGCTTCCATGAGGGGTCCGGTTCGGTTGAATGAGTCGATCACTGTCGGGTTCCTTTTGATTGTGATTGTTGACGATCAGCAAGAATTTCAACGGAACGTGCCGGGCGCCTTGAACAGCAAGGGTTGGGGCCTGGCAGGACGACTTTGCAGACTATCGCAGGTAAACAGATGCGGGCGCTCAATCACATACCCTTGAGCGTAATCGACCCCAATTTCAAGCAATGCCTGTTCGATCTGGGGCGTTTCAACAAACTCGGCAATCGTACGCTTACCCATGACATGACCGATGTGATTGATCACTTCGACCATGGCGCGGTTAATCGGGTCGTCCAGCATATCCTTTACGAAACTCCCGTCGATCTTCAGGAAGTCTACAGGCAAATGTTTCAGGTACGCGAATGAGGACATTCCGGCACAAAAGTCATCAAGGGAAAAATGGCAGCCTAAGCCTTTGAGCTCATTGATAAATCTGATTGCACTACCAAGATTGGAGATTGCGCTGGTTTCAGTGATTTCAAAACAAATCATTTCAGGCGGAATGGAGTACGCCACGAACTGCTCGCGCAGGAAGTCCAGGAACGCCTCGTCCCCGATGGTACTGCCTGACAGATTGATCGCACACGTGGCCAACGGCCCCTTGTGTGGCTCGGCCATGCACTGGGCAATGATCTTGAACACGTTCTGCACAACCCAGCGATCGAGCGACGTCATCAGGCCATAACGTTCGGCGGCGGGAATGAAGCTGTCGGGCAGGATCATGCGCCCGGCTTCGTCGTGAAGGCGCAACAGGATCTCAATGTGCCCACTGCCCTGCTCGGTCTGGCCCAGCGCCGCGATTTCCTGGGCATACAGGCAGAATCGGTCTTCCTCCAGCGCCATGTGCAAGCGCTGTACCCAGGCCATCTCGCCAAACCGCATGGACAGCTCCGAGTCATCGGCGTGATACACCTGAACCCGGTTGCGGCCTTTTTCCTTGGCCATGTAGCAAGCCATATCGGCTGCGCGCAAGGAGGTTTCCAGCGTGGTCGGGTGATGGTTGACGTGCACCAGGCCGACGCTGACCGTGGTCACGAATGGTCGGCCCTTCCAGACGAAATGCAGGTTCTGAACGGTCTGGCGCAAGCCTTCGGCGATTTTCTCCGCCGCTTCCGGTGCGCAGTTCTCCAACAGGATGCCGAACTCGTCGCCGCCGAGCCTGGCCAGCGTATCGCCCTCGCGCAGACCCGACTGCAACAGCGCGCAGATATGCCGCAGCAACTCGTCCCCCGCGGCATGACCACAGGTATCGTTGACCAGCTTGAACTGGTCGAGGTCGAGGAACATCAGGGCATGGCGTGCCGGCTGCCGGTTCAGGCTGTGCAGCACCTGCTCCAGGCGATACTCGAATTCGCGCCGGTTGGCCAGGCCGGTCAAGGCGTCATGGGTCGCCTGCCAGGACAGATTGGCGATGTATTGCCGCTCCTGGGTCATGTCGTGCAAGACCAGTACGGTGCCGCTGACCTTGCCGGCATTGCGGATCGGCGCGCCCACCAGCGTGACCGATACCGTGCTGCCATCCAGGCGCTGGATCAGCTTGGAATGCTCACTGCCGCTGGTGAGCTGGCCGCTCTGGATGCGCTCGATCAGCGTGAAGCCTTCGGCCTGGGCGTTCTCGTCCAGCACATTGAACAGGGCGGCGAGCGGCAGACCCGTCGCTTGCTCGGCCTTCCAGTGGGTCAACGCTTCGGCGGCCGGGTTCATATAGGTAATGGCGCCCGCCACGTCGGTTGTGATTACGCCGTCGCCAATCGATTGCAGCGTGATCTGCGCCCGGTCTTTCTCCAGTTGCAAGGCGTCGGCAAACTCGTGGCGTTGCTTGAGCAGTTTATGGGTGCGCATCAGGGCCAGGGCGATCAGGCCCAGGGCGGTGGCCAGGTTGGTCACCAGCAACAGCCGAAGTATGACCCGCGAGCCTTCTCCCAGCGCATCGCTGAAGGCTTTCGCCGGAGGTGTCACTTCGTCATTGATCGCAAAGATCTGCGCCTTCCAGCGCTGGATATCAGCCTCCGACGCGCGCCCCGTGGTGATGTGCTGGTGCATCTCCCGGGCCACATCATCGAGCTTGGCCAGGTACGCATCCCCCACCGTCCACAGGTCGATGGCTTTTTCCAGGTAGCTGAAGTGGCGGAAATTGAGGTACAGCCAGATCAGGCTGGACACGTCGTCGGGGTGGTTACCTCCCTTGAGGATCGCCACCCGTGCCGCCGCAATGTCCGGAGGCTGACTATCCAGGGCTACGCGCAGCTCATGCCCGCCCTGAGGCACCAGGATCGCGTCCTGATACTTTCTGAAAGTCGTCTCGTCCCGGCTGTCGGCGTAGAGGTTCAGGTAGTAGATGGCATCCTTCTGGCCCTTCGACCAAAGGCTTTCGCCGGCGACATAGCCGCGCACAGCCGACAACACATAAAGACTGACGCCGCCCAGCAGCGCCTGGAACAACACCACGGCAATAAAGGGCCAAACGATGCCCAACAACCGTGGCGTTCCGAGAGTCCGCGTTTGATTCATGAGGTCCCTTGTTTTTAGCACCGCTTGCTCGTCTTCCGGACGAAATCGCTACCGCAAGACTAGGGCGCGTTCTCGATTCCGGCAAGCGGCTGATCGGCCGTATATATGTACCACCCGCACAGGTTCCGGCAGCGATGTACTGCACTCCCGGTTTTCCCTGCTCACAAGGGGGATAACGTTGACAAGGAATGCGACATGCAAGCGACCACTTTTGCTGCATCTGAGTTACAGACCACCGAAGAAAACCATGCCAGGCAAGCGCTTGGTCTCGAGAACGGTCCCGATATTGACAGCTTGAACCGCATCCCGACTGCGCGGGACCGAAGACGATACAAGGCCCTGATGCGCGACTCACCCGGCCAGGACACCCTGTCGATCGACGACTACATGAGGCAGACCCTCAATGCCCGGATCGTCGAGACGGTGAAGAGCCTGCTGGCTGGCAAGCCCTCCTTGATCAAGTACCTGTTCGACGACGTGCTGCAAACTGCCTCGACCGAGGAGTTGCGCGCCACACCATCCATTTACCTGCAACAGATACTCGAATCGCCGCCCGCCCAGGACCTGGCAGACCGCCTGCTGAGAACGCTCAAGTGGTATGGAGCGCGCCCTGGCGAACAAACCCCGGCCTCCGTGCGTTATCAACTGGTGTGCAAAGCCATATACGTTTACCTGCACTCAACGGCGGTCGACAAAACACACGAATTTGCCGGTTTCAACTGGCTCGACCCGGCGCATTGGGGCAAAAGCTACCCGGCGCTGCGCACGGCATTCGTACAGCACCTTTTGCTCAAGGGGTGGGCTCACTCGTTCAATGACTCGATTATGCTGGCTCACGTGCTCCAGCCCTGGCTCTCGAAAGACTTCGCGGTACACGATATCCCCGCCGATTTGCGCTACAAGAGTTCGCTGGTCTGGGTGAACTTCATGCACGGTGTGTTACTGGCCGATGAACTGCGCCTCAACCGCCCAACGCCGCTGTCCTTCCAACAGCTGATCGATCTGCCGCTGCAACGCAACGCCACGGCTTCCCCTGAAACACTGCAAGTCATCGCCCGTTTGAGAGTGAGCCCTGCCCTGCAATGGGCAATCTGTGTGGGGGTCGTTGCGTCGAAAACTGATGCAGCGTATGACGCGCACGATATCGAGCGCGCCCTGACGGCCCTGGAAAGCCATGCCAAAGGCCTGTACAGCGCCGTGCAGACACTGGATACCGTGCCACCCGATCGATTGAAAATGGCCAAGCGGATAAAGGATGAGCAGTTCGGCGCCTACGCGCTCGAAGCCGACGGGTACAGGTTCTTCCCGCTCGACTCATCCGGCCGCCAGGGTGCCAGAGACGTTCCGACGCTCAAACTTGCCGGGCGCGCGTTCCTCGATCTTTATGCGGACGGCCAGTTCGATAACGGCAAGCGATGGGGCGTGACCCAGGCCGATGGCAAGACGCCCACCCGCCAGACCTTCCGGATCGATGAGCAGCGAGTGTGTCACTCGGAACGCAAGGATCCCCAGGGAGAATACCGCCAGGTGTTTCAGGGCGAAGTGCCCATTCCCTCATTGAGAACCCTGCCGGACATCAATGCGTTGTTTCAGACCGACTTCGATCACTACCTCTCGACCATCCGCTCGGCCTATCAAACACTGATCGCCAGCCTCTTGACCTCCCTGCCGCTCACCGAGCGTCGGGCACTGGAAGACGGTGATGTCCGGATACTGGGGCTGCGGCGCAAAGTCAGAAAAAATGGAACCCCCACTGATATCCACGCCCGCAAGGGCTTCCTATTGAAGGTCACCCAAGCCGAACAGATCACCTATTACGAACTGATTCCAAGCGCAGGCTTCATTCGCCTGCGCACCGGCTTGCGATTTTCAACCATTAACGGCGTCTATACCGAGTTCCCGCTGCACGCCGTGATTCCCAACCAGACCTATGCGCCAGAGCGCGACCTCGACACTTCGCTGCGCCTGGATTGGCCCGCCCATGTCAATGGAACGGTGCCGGCACACCGTGGGTATTACATAGGTTTTCTGGATGAGGTGGGGAAAATGCCGTCCGCGAAGAACGCGACCGAGGCGGCCGAGCCAAGGTCAAGGCTCAATGAGATTGCCCAATTTATTGCCTCGACTCATCTGTTCGTCGACGAGGAACATTTGCGTCTCCAGGCCCGAGGCATGACCGAATTCGACACGCTCAGGGCCGAAAACGCGCAACGCCGAGCAATACTTCTGGAAATCGTCAAAGGCTTCGTGCCCTTCTGGGGCAGTATCGAAGACCTTTCATCCAACGATACCGAGCGCAAAATCCTCGGCGCGGGTGGGTTGTTCCTGGACCTGGCGTCATTTCTGTTTCCCATCGGCAAATTCATTTCCGGGTCGGTCCGTCTGGCCAGAGTCACCAGCAGTGCATCGCGCATGGTCGCCAAGGCAACCCTGCCCACCTATTCAGGGTTGGCTCGCCAGTTGCTCACCGCTTCGCTGCAAAACCTCAACCCGTTGGACGGCCTGCCTTCACTTTTGAAATCGACGTTGAGCGGCGTGGGTAAAACGCTTCACACCGCAGCGAGCCTGGGAACAGAGGGCGTCAGGATGCTGATCGGAAAAACCGGCAGTTTGCGCCAGACCACCCACCTGCCTCGGGTCATCGACCCTGGACGCTGGAAACCGCTGATCCCGGGTGATGAGCTGGCAACACTCAGCGGCATCAATGACGTGGTCGTTCGCAATACCGGAACTTCAAGCAGCAGACGCGTGCACCTTGTCGCCCCCCTGACGTCCCTTCCCTACGGCCCGCACCAGCCCAACAACCGCCAACACTTCATCCCTGGCCGGTCGACCTTCACGATGTTGCCCGCGACCGAGTCCCACGCCCTGGCGCTGGTGCCGGCGCACGCCAATGTCAATGAACTATTGGAGACCGATGGCCGAATCACGCTGCTGATCGATGATATCCCCTATCGGCTGGACGGCGATCAACTTCGCCGTGCCGACCTGATAAACGAGTCGTCCACCTTAAAATCCATCCCCTGTCGACTGCCGCGTATGGATGGCCTCGATGCCGTGTGCAAAACCCGCTATGTCACAGGCCTTGCGGCGCCAACGCCGAGCATGGGCAGCCATGATCCGGACAAGGGTTTCGCCGAGTGGTTTGGCGACATGGTCTACACACCGGCTTTTTCCAGCCAGCCTCTTAGGCTCAATGCCCTGCGCACCTACAGGAAAATCGACGCCAGCCTGCTCTTTCAGAAAGGTATCTACGCCCGCATCAAGGCGAACCTGCCCTACCGAAACCGCTTCGATGTCCTGGAGACGGGCGCTGTCATCGTCCCCGCCATCGATGATTCCAAACACTATGTTTTTACCCGCCTGGGCCCCGGCGATTTCTACGTTGCAGAGCGCCAGGCGGGGCAAGACCTGTCCACCCCGCTGACGTTGCTGCCTGCAGACAGCCTGCCCGCCGACTTGGCCGAGGAACTGAAGACGGTTTACGTAGGGTCCCTGAACGCCAACAACATGGCCCGGATTTATGGCGCAGACGCCGTGGAACGGGCGATGAAAACCATGGATGAGATTGCCATTCCAATTGGCGGCCATGCGAACCCTCCCGAGGGGCTCAAACGGCTCAAGGTCGATACCAGCCCTGGCGAGGCGGTACTGTTCGACCATTCCACCCGCATGATCGTGACCCAACTGGCGAACGGCGCGGCGTCCTGGTCGCGCAGCCGAAACGCATCGGACACGTTTCGCCAGAGGACCGCACAGATTTTCGACACCTTGTTCGCCGAGAAGACCATCACCGTCGAGGTGAACAGCGACTTGAAGATCAACAAGGCCATGCACACATTCCAGAAACTGCTGCCTGTCGAGCTTCAATCCCACAACCCCAGGAACATTGCGTTCGCCGATGTGGTGACGGCGCAGGGAAAACGCGAGGTTTACGTCAGCGTTTCGGGGGCTCTGGGCCTGACAGGGGAGTTGCCGCTGTTCAAGCCGCCGTTTGCCTCCAATGGTGTAGTGGTCAATGGCACCAAGTACTTCAACGTCGATTTCGACCAGACCTTCGCGCGCACCTCCTTGAACGTTTCCAGCGACGGCAAGCTGCTGGCTATTCCGCACACCATCAAGGATATCGAGTCTTATACACCGCAATTGACTCGCAGGCCGACGTCCCTGGACAGCGAAGCCAAGCTGATCAGCACCCTCAGGGAGAAGTATCCGCAGGACAGCCTGCTGGCATCCGTCGACGTGGCGACCACCCTGCCGCCATGCAACAGCTGTGCGGTGGTGATCAAGGAGTTCGGCCATGACGGCGCAGCCGATGCCCTGCAGGTGTTGTGGAAGTGACTTACAACTGCTGCAGGTGCCCGTAGAGCTTGGCGTACAAACCACCCTCGGCGATCAGTTGCTGGTGATCCCCATCCTCGGCAATCTGCCCGCCATCGAACACGAGTACACGGTCAGCCTGTTTCACCGCTGACAAGCGGTGGGCGATGATCAGTGTGGTGCGCTGGCTGAGAAATCTCGCCAGCGCCTGGTGCAGGTTGTACTCGGTGGCGGCATCCAGTGCCGAGGTGGCTTCGTCAAGAATGACCACTTTCGGCTCGGCCAGCACCATGCGCGCAATCGCCAGTCGTTGCCGTTGACCGCCAGACAAGCGCACGCCGGAACGCCCGACCACGCTATCCAGGCCCTTGGGCAATTCACGGATGGTGGCATGCAACTGGGCGATTTCCAGGGCTTGCCAGCAGGCCTCGTCGCTGCGTTCGCGGCCCATGGTCAGGTTGGCCCGGACGGTGTCATTGAACAACGCCGGGTGTTGCAGGACCACGGCAACATTTTCCCGCACGGTTTCCAGGCCGATCTCCTGCTGGGTCGAACCACCGAAGCGGATCGTTCCAGCCAGTGGCGTATACAAGCCCAGCAGCAACTGCACCAGGGTGCTTTTGCCACCACCACTGGCACCGACGATCGCGACCTTTTCACCCGGCGCAATCGACAGGTTCATCTGGTTCAGCACCAGCTCGTCGCCGTAGCCGAAGCTCAAGCCCTGGACTTCGATGCCGACCGTCTGGCGACCGTTGAATGGATCGACACCACCTGGATATTCCGGCTCGTCGGCCCTGGCCAGCAGTTCGTTGATGCGCGACAACGCGCCACCGGCCGCGTAGTAGGCGTATTGCAGATTGAGCAGTTGCTCCACCGGGCCGATCATGAACCACAGGTAGCTGAACACCGCGAGCATCTGGCCGATGGACAAGTCCGAGAACAACACGGTGAGCATCGCAGCGGCGCGAAAAATGTCGATGCCGAACTGGAACAGCAACCCGCTGGCCCGGTTGGAGGCATCGGTTTTCCACTGTGAGTTCACGGCATAATCTCGTACCTCCCGGGCACGCTGGCCAAGCCGACCAAGAAAAAGCCCTGGCGGTTGCCGGCACGAACTTCCTGGATAGCGTCGAGGGTTTCGGTCAATGCCTGGGTGAAGCGCGAGGTACTGTCGTTCTCGAGCTTCTTGAGGTGCTTGACCCGCTTGCCCAGCAATACCGTGGCGTAGATCACCAGCGGATTGAACAGCATGATCAGGAGTGCCAGCTTCCAGTGCATCCAGATCAGGATGCTCGCAGTGCCGACCAGCGTCAGCATCGCCACGAGAAAACGGCTGAGTGTCTCGCCGACAAATTTGTCCAGGGTGTCGAGGTCGGTTACCAGATGGGTGGTGACCGTGCCGCTGCCCAGGCTTTCGTATTCGCCCAGGGAGATACGCTTGAGCCGTTCGATCAAGCGGGTACGAATGCGATACACGATGTCCTTGGCCAGCGCCGCAAACAACCTGGCCTGCACCACGTTGAACAGCAGGGCCGAGCAACGCAGCAACAGCGTGACCGCCAGCATCAGGCCAATGTAGCCCGCTGCTTTCTGCCACGGTTGCGGCAATACGTGATTCATGACTTTCAGCGCAGAATCGCCGTGTCCCAGCAACACTTCGTCCACCAGCAGCGGCAAGAGCAAGGGAATTGGCACGCTGCACAGCGTTGCCAGCAGCGCGACGCCATTGGCAACCCACAGGGCTTTTTTATGGTGCAGGGCCAGGCGACGGATTTCCGCCCAACTCAGTCGATCAACAGGTCTGGAGGCAGGTGCATCGTTGTGCAGGTCATGCACAGGCAGCACGCTCCAGCCAGCGGCCGAGCAGCGATGACAGCACATCAAGAGGCTGGTAGCCGTTGGTCAGCAAAGCCAACTGACCATCACGCTCGGCCAGCAGGGTCGGGAAACCGGCAATGCCGAGGTCCTGAACCCAGGTGAAATCGGCTGCCGTCGCCGTGTGCATGTCGGCGCGATCGAACGCTGCGGCAAACTCGATACGCGGCACGCCCGCCTGTTCCGCCAGCTCCACCAACACGCTGGCGTGAGTGACGTCGCGACCTTCGACATAGAACGCATGCTGGATCAGCCCCAGCAGCGTCCACGCGCAATCCGGTGCCAGGCTGCGCGCAGTGACCAGCGCGCGGCAGGCGGGCTCGGTGTCGTAGACGAAGCCTTCGGGCAGAGCACCTTGAGTCTTGAACGGTTGGCCCGTGGCCTCGGTGACCGCTTGCCAATGCTCAAGGATGTAACGCCGGGTACTCGGTTCCAGTGCCGAACCGCTGCCGGTGCGCAAGCCACCCACTACCAGGTGCACATCCACTCCCGCCGCCTGCGCCTGCTCGACCAGCGCCTTGGCCACCGGCGCGAAGCCCCAGCACCAGGAACACATCGGGTCCATCACATAGAGCAGGCGGCATTCAGACATGGATCAAGCCTCGGAAGGGGTTTGCTTGTAGTTGTAGCCGATCGGGTGCGGCATGTTGCGGGCCTTGGCCAACTCGATCTGCTTCTGGCGGTCGATCGCGCTGCGACGGGTTTTCTCGCTCAGGGTATCCCAGCAATGCGGGCAGCTGATACCGGCCACATAGTGCTCGGATGCGCGGTCCTCGACACTAACCGGAGTACGGCAGGCGTGGCATTGATCGTAGTCACCTTCGGTGAGGTCATGACGCACGGTCACGCGGTTATCGAACACGAAGCAGTCGCCCTGCCATTTTGTTTCTTCCTGCGGCACCTCTTCGAGGTACTTCAGGATGCCACCCTTGAGGTGATAGACCTCGTCAAAGCCCTCGCTGAGCATGTAGCTCGAAGCCTTCTCGCAGCGAATGCCACCGGTGCAGAACATTGCGACCTTCTTGTGCACGGCCGGGTCGAAGTTGGCTTTGATGTAGTCGGGAAATTCGCGAAAACTGGTGGTCTTCGGGTCGATGGCGCCTTCAAACGTGCCAATCGACACTTCGTAGTCGTTGCGGGTGTCGATCAGCAACACTTCCGGATCGCTGATCAGCGCATTCCAGTCCCGTGGCTCGACATAGGTGCCGACCTTCTTGTTCGGATCGACGCCTTCGACACCCAGGGTAACGATTTCTTTTTTCAGTTTGACCTTGGTGCGATAGAACGGCTGCTCGTCGCAATACGATTCCTTGTGATCGATGTCGATCATGCGCGGATCGTTGCGCAGCCAGGCCAGCAGGCCATCGATGCCTTCGCGGGTGCCGGAAACGGTGCCGTTGATGCCTTCTTCGGCAATCAGCAGCGTGCCCTTGATGCCGTTGTCGACCATGGCCTGCAGCAGCGGCTCGCGCAGGTCGACGTAGTTTTCCAGAGTGACGAACTTATACAGTGCCGCCACGACAATCTGTTGTGTCATGGGTGATTCTCCAGGTGGCTACCCTCGTAAGGGGTGAACCGGACTCAAAAAAAACGCGCCCCTTGGGGCGCGTTGCGGATTGTAGCAAAAAGGCAGCTTTGAGCGGCAAGCTTCAAGCGACAAGCTCGAGGCGGATCGAGTTCGGCTTGAAGCTTGAAGCTTGAAGCTGCTCCTAACTCCTACTACCGCCAGCACAGGTCGGCGAGGCCGGAGCCGCTTCGATCTCTGCCCATTCCTGCGGGGTGTAGGTGTGCAGCGCCAACGCATGGAACTCGCCCATCAGCTCGCCGAGCGTTCCGTAGACTTTCTGGTGGCGCTTGACGCGATTGAGCCCTTCGAACTGCTGGCTGACCACCACGGCCTTGTAATGGGTCTGTGTCCCACGACTGTGCATGTGGCTTTCATCCAGCACCTGCAGGTGCTCGGGCTGCAACAGCCCCAGCGTCGATTCAATGCGTTGTTGCATGGTCATACCGGGCTCCGATCAAGGCTTTTTCTTGGCGGGAGCGGCCGCTTTTGGCTCAAGCTCGGCGGTCATGTCAGCCAGCAGCTTGTTGACCACAGGCACCGCGCTCTCGAGCTTGGCCTGGGTCATCTGGGCCGATTGCTGGGTCAGCTGCGGCATTTTTTCCAGGACCTTCTTGCCCAGTGGCGACTGGTAGAACGCTACCAGGTCCTTGAGCTCGGATTCGCTGAAGTTGGTGGTGTAGAGCTTGACCATGTCCGGCTTGAGCTTGTTCCAGCCAATGGCCTGGTCCAGCGCGGCGTTGGCTTTGGCCTGGTAGGTCTCCAGCAACGCTTTTTTCGACTCGGGCGCTTTGGTCTGGGCAAAGCGTTGAGCGAACATCTGCTGCACTTGCGCGTACACCGGAGTACCCAGTTTGTCAGCATGCGCCAGGGTCAGGAAGGCCTCGGCACTGGCATTGTGGCTGGCGGTATCGGCAAAGACAGGGCCGCTGGCGCAAGCCAGTGCAACCGCGGTACAGATGGCACGAAGACGAGTCATCGAGTTTCCTTTTCTAGCAGGCGAGGTAAAACCCCAAGGGCGTCCATTCTGCGCCTAAAAAAGTGTGTCACTCAACCCCAACCCTTGCCGCGCTTGATTTAGAGGGGTTGAATGGTCGAAAACCAGACCGATGGAACCACGGCCGGCGAGCACGGCCTAAACTGCGCAATTGGACCTACAGGAGTGTGCACGATGAGCCGTATCGAAACCGACAGCCTTGGCCAGGTTGATGTCCCGGATGAGGCCTACTGGGGCGCTCAGACGCAACGCTCGCTGGTTAACTTCGCCATCGGCAACGAACGCATGCCGTTGGCCGTGCTGCATGCACTGGCGCTGATCAAGAAAGCCGCGGCGCGGGTCAACGACCGAAATGGCGACTTGCCTGCCGATATCGCCCGGCTGATCGAACAAGCCGCCGATGAAGTGCTCGACGGCAAACACGACGACCAGTTCCCGCTGGTGGTCTGGCAGACGGGCAGCGGCACCCAGAGCAACATGAACGTCAACGAGGTGATCGCCGGCCGTGCCAATGAACTGGCGGGCAACCCCCGTGGCGGCAAGTCGCCGGTACACCCCAACGATCACGTCAATCGCTCGCAAAGCTCCAACGACTGCTTCCCGACGGCGATGCACATCGCCGCCGTCCAGGCGGTGCAGCACCAGTTGCTACCGGCGATCAGCGAACTGTCCGGCGGGCTGGCAGAGTTGTCCGCGCGCCACATGAAACTGGTCAAGACCGGGCGTACCCATATGATGGACGCGACCCCGATCACCTTCGGCCAGGAAGTCTCGGGGTTTATTGCACAACTGGACTATGCCGAACGGGCGATCCGGGCTGCGTTGCCGGCCGTATGCGAGCTGGCCCAGGGCGGTACCGCCGTTGGCACCGGGTTGAACTCGCCGCACGGTTTTGCCGAAGCCATTGCCTCGGAGCTTGCCGCATTGTCGGGCCTGCCGTTTGTCACCGCACCGAACAAATTTGCAGCGCTGGCTGGCCATGAACCGCTGACCACACTGTCCGGGGCGCTGAAAACCCTCGCCGTGACCCTGATGAAAATCGCCAACGACCTGCGTCTGCTGGGTTCCGGCCCGCGCGCCGGTTTCGCCGAGGTCAAACTGCCGGCCAACGAACCCGGCAGTTCGATCATGCCCGGCAAGGTCAATCCGACCCAATGTGAAGCGCTTTCGATGCTGGCGTGCCAGGTGCTGGGCAACGACGTCGCCATCGGTTTCGCGGCGAGTCAGGGCCACCTGCAATTGAATGTGTTCAAACCGGTGATCATCCACAACCTGCTGCAATCGATCCGCCTGCTGGGCGACGGCTGCAGCAACTTCCAGCAGCACTGCATCGCGGGCCTGGAGCCGGATGCCGAGAAAATGGCTGAGCATCTGGAACGTGGATTAATGCTGGTGACGGCGCTCAATCCGCATATCGGTTACGACAAATCGGCGGAAATTGCCAAGAAGGCTTATGCCGAAGGGCTGACCTTGCGCGAGGCGGCGTTGCAACTGGGGTATCTGACCGATGAGGAGTTCGATGCCTGGGTGAGGCCGGAGAATATGCTGGAGGCTGGGGCCAAGGGCTGAGTTTTCCAGCGCTCGTTAAACCATCGCGAGCAGGCTCGCTCCCACAGGTTTTGTGAACGCCACAGATCTGTGTGGGAGCGAGCTTGGTCCGGGCGGCGTTCCGACGATGAACGATTACGCGGTCTAACCGGCCGCCACCCTCGCCCGCCGCGCCCTGAGCCCCGCTATCAACGAAGGCCCCAACGCCACCAGCGCCGAGCCCAGCACCACCAGGATCGCCCCGCCATAACCCAGGCCATTGATCGTCTCGGCATGCACGAATTCAGGCCACATCCAGGCCGCAATAGCCACTGCCCCAAACGTCACCAATGGGGTGATCGCCAGCGTCGCACTCACCCGTGACGCCTCCCAATGCGCCAGCGCTTCAGCGAAGGCGCCGTAGGCAATCAGCGTATTCATGCAACAAGCCAGCAGCAGCCAGCCTTGCAGGGGATTGAGTTGCAGCGCTTCCAGCGGATGCACCCAGGGCGTCAGCAGCAGTCCGCAGAACAGGTAGATCACCATCATCACCTGCAACGAGTTCCACACCGTCAGCAACTGCTTCTGTCCCAGTGCGTAGAACGTCCAGACCGTGGACGCCAGCAACACCAGCAATACGCCGGCGGTGTAATCGCTCAGCGACGTGAGCAACTCCATCAGGCGCTGGTTGAAAAACAGTCCGAAGCCGATCAGCAGCACCAGAAGTCCAATCCCCTGCCCGAGGCTGAAGCTTTCCTTGAACACGAACACGCTGGCGATGAGCAACATGATCGGCCCCATCTGAACCACCAGTTGAGCGGTGCCGGGGCTGAGCAGGTTCAGGCCCATCAGGTACAGCACGTAGTTGCCCACCAGGCCGCAGACGGCCATCAACACCAGCCAGCCGCCACGCGGCCCGAGGACTTTGCGACTCGGCAGGCGTCGGGTGGCTGCCAGGTAAATGAACAGGCAAGTGCCGGACACCATCAGGCGAAACCAGGTGACGGTCACCGGGTCCATCACCTGCAGCACCTGTTTGAGCTTGATCGGCAGAATTCCCCACAACAGCGCGGTCAACAGGGCCAGAAACAGACCATAAACCCAGCGACCGGATGAAATGTGCATGCGTACCTCAAGAGCCAGATGGCAGGAACCGCCATTCTAGGTGCAGCGGCACTTGGCACACAGAGACAGTTTGTGGGCGGACGCAAATAAAACTGTGCGGGTCGCAACCATTAATTGGCGATGGCCGTCGATCGGATCGACAGGCATTGCAAGTCATTCATGCATAAGCTGATTGCAGCTACCCACCTTCAGGAGACCGCCATGTACGGCATGCGCGCCCAGGACAACACCCCTGCCATGCACTTTCGCAGCGATCGCGTCAGTCGGGTCAATGGGGAGTTGTACTTCAGCACCCGGGAAAACACCCTGGAGGGGCCGTTCGACAGCATGGAGAAGGCTGTGCGCGAGATCGAAGCTTATATCGGGCGGATGCAGGGTTCGGGTGCCCGTACTTAGACCGGGGCGCCCCTATCGCGGGCAAGCCCGCTACTACCAGGGCGGCATAGATCCACTGTAGGAGCGGGCTTGTCGAGGCGTCGAACCGTCGCGATAGCTATTTAGATGTCACCACACATTCAACGCACCGCCTCAAACAACCCGCTCGCCCCCATCCCGCCCCCCACACACATGGTGACGATGCCGTATCGCAAGTTACGTCGTTGCAACTCGCGCACCAGGTGCCCAACCTGACGCGAGCCGGTCATGCCGAACGGGTGGCCGATGGAGATCGAGCCGCCGTTGACGTTATATTTCGCATTGTCGATACCCAATCGGTCGCGGCTGTACAGGCATTGCGAGGCGAACGCTTCGTTGAGCTCCCAGAGGTCGATGTCGGCGATCTGCAAGCCTTTGGCCTTGAGCAGTTTTGGCACCGAGAACACCGGACCGATGCCCATCTCGTCCGGTTCGCAACCGGCCACGGTAAAACCACGGAAGAACGCCTTGGGCTTCAAGCCCAGCGCCAGCGCTTTTTCCAGGCTCATTACCAAGGTCATCGATGCACCGTCGGACAGCTGCGAAGAGTTGCCCGCCGTCACCGAGCCGTCTTCGGCGAACACCGGTTTCAAGCCGGCCAGGCTCTCCAGAGTAGTGTCCGGGCGGTTGCAGTCATCGCGATCGACCACGCCGTCGAGAATCTTCACCTCGCCGGTTGCCTTGTCCTCCACGCGGTACTTCACCGCCATCGGCACGATTTCGTCATCGAACAGGCCGGCCGTCTGCGCCTGGGCGGTGCGCTGCTGGCTTTGCAGGGCATACAGGTCCTGGGCTTCGCGGCTGACGCCGTATCGACGGGCGACCACTTCGGCAGTCTGGCCCATGGGAAAGTAGATGCCCGGCACCTGCTCCTTGAGCAAAGGGTTGATCAGGTTCTCGGTGTTGACGCTTTTCATGGTCAGGCTGATGGACTCGACGCCCCCGGCGACGATGATGTCGCTGCAACCCGAGGCGATCTGGTTGGCGGCAATGGCAATAGCCTGCAAACCCGATGAGCAGAAGCGGTTGAGGGTCATGCCGGCGGTGCCGGTGCCCAGGCGCGACAACACGGCAACGTTGCGTCCGATGTTGTAGCCCTGGGCGCCTTCGTTGGAGCCGGCGCCGACGATGCAGTCCTCGACGCTGGCCGGGTCGATGCCGCTGCGCGCCAGCAGTGCGTTCACGCAATGGGCCGCCATGTCGTCCGGCCGGGTCTGGTTGAACTTGCCGCGAAAGGACTTGGCCAGGCCAGTCCGCACGCTGTCGACGATCACCACTTCACGCATGGCATACCTCATTGTTATTGGCGGTTAAGAGTGGACCGAGCATAAGTCCGGCCCTCAGTGCCCGCGACAATCATTCACCTTGCGTATGCGTCGCCATCGGGTTACCTGTGTTTTTTCCCGTGTCGGTCGGACCTTTCGAAGGCCGCTTCCAGGGCTTCGTTGAGGGTGCGCAACACCTTGATCCGTGCCCAGCGCTTGTCGTTGGCCTCCACAAGCGTCCAATTGGAGATCTCGGTGCTGGTGCGATCAACCATGTCGCCGACTGCCGTCCGATAGGCATCCCATTTCTCGCGATTGCGCCAGTCGTCCTCGGTGATCTTGAAGCGCTTGAATGGCGTTTCCTCGCGTTCCTGAAAGCGCTCCATCTGGGTGTCCTTGTCGATGGCCAACCAAAACTTGACCACCACAACGCCGGCGTCGGCGAGCTGTTCTTCAAAGTCATTGATTTCGCCGTAGGCACGCAACCAGTCAGCGGGGCTGCAAAAGCCTTCGATGCGCTCCACCAACACCCGGCCATACCAGGAACGGTCAAACACGGTGAATTTGGTCCGTGCCGGAATATGCCGCCAGAAACGCCACAAATACGGATGCGCGCGCTCCTCTTCGGTGGGGGCGGCGATGGGCACGATGCTGTATTGCCGTGGGTCGAGCGCCGCCGCTACCCGCCGGATCGCGCCGCCCTTGCCCGCAGCATCGTTGCCTTCGAATACCGCCACCAGGGCATGACGGCGCATGCGTTTGTCGCGCATCAGCCCGGAGAGTCGTGCCTGTTCGGTGATCAGTTGCTCTTCGTACTCATCCTTGTCCAGGCGCTGGCTCAGGTCGAGGCTGTCGAGCAGGCTGATCTGATCGACGCTGCTGACCAGCGGCGCAGCGCTGACCTTGTCGGGGTGAATATCAGGCCGTTGCAAGGCGTCTTGCAGGCCTTTGAGCAGTATCTTGCCGACCGCCAGGCTGCGATAGCGCGGGTCCACGCCGGCGATCACGTGCCATGGCGCATAGTCACGGCTGGTGCGGCGAAGGACGCGCTCGCCGTATTTGACGAACTTGTCGTAGGTCTGCGATTGCTGCCAGTCCAGCGGGCTGATGCGCCAACTGTGCAGCGGGTCGTCTGCCAGGGACTTAAGCCGTGCCTTCATCTGTTTCTTGGACAGGTGGAACCAGAACTTGAAGATCAGCGCGCCTTCGTCGCAGAGCATTTTCTCCAGACGTTCGGCGCCATTGATGGCCTGATCCAGTCGCGGATCCTTGAACTCGCCATGCACGCGCCCCTGCAACATCTGGCTGTACCAGTTGCCGAAGAAACCCCCCATGCGCCCCTTGGCCGGCAGCATCCGCCAGTAACGCCAGGCCGGGGGTCGCGCCAGCTCTTCGTCGGTCTGCTGGTCGAACGTGCGCACCTCGATCAGTCGCGGGTCCATCCATTCGTTGAGCAACTTCACCGTTTCGCCCTTGCCGGCGCCTTCGATGCCGTTGATGAGGATGATCACCGGAAATCGCTTCTGCTGCTGAAGTTCGAACTGCGCCTCGAGCAAGGCTTCGCGCAGCGCCGGTACTTCAGCGTCGTAGGTTTCTTTGTCGATGACGTGACCGATTTCGGCAGATTCGAACATGGACCGCTCCCATTCAAGATTGCACAAGCCTAGCGGAAAAACCTGCGGCTATCTGGACCGGGGTCAATGCAGAAGGTTGCGGACAACACCGCCCACCTGTAGGAGCGAGCATGCTCGCGATGGACGCCTGAACACCGCGGGGTGTCAGGCAGCCAGCGTCATCGTTGACGACCATCGCGACGGTTCGACATGCTCGCTCCTACAGGTGGGCGGGCTCAATGTGCTTGCTTTGGATCATGGCTCAACCCCATCGATCAGCTAGAATGGCCCCCTAGCCGTGATCGAGCCTGCCATGAAACCTGTTCTGCCCCACGCCCAGCTCGACTGGGATGACCAAGGCCTCCCGCGTTCGCGGGTGTTCGACGATGTGTATTTTTCCGACCTGTCCGGCTTGGACGAAACCCGCTATGTGTTCCTCGAACAGAACGCGTTGCGCGAGCGTTTTGCGGCGTTGCCGGTGGGTGGACGGCTGGTGATTGGCGAGACCGGTTTTGGTACTGGCTTGAACTTCCTGTGCGCTTGGCAGTTGTTCGAACAACACGCGCAACCTGGCGCACGCCTGCACTTTGTCAGCGTTGAAAAATACCCGCTGAATGCCGCCGATCTGCAACGGGCGCTTGCCTTGTGGCCGGAACTCAAGCCGTTCGCCGATCAATTGCTCGCGCAGTATGTAGCGATCCATCCAGGCTTCCAGCGGCTGGTGCTGGCCGAGGGTCGCGTGACGGTGACCCTGTTGATCGGTGATGCGCTGGATCAGTTGGCGCAACTGGACGCACAGGTCGATGCCTGGTTCCTCGATGGTTTCGCGCCGGCAAAGAACCCGGACATGTGGACCGCCGAATTGTTTGTCGAACTGGCGCGGCTCGCCGCCCCCGACTCGACCATCAGCACGTTTACCAGCACCGGTTGGGTTCGCCGACTGCTGAACGCGGCGGGGTTCAAGATGAAGCGCACCCCGGGCATCGGTCATAAATGGGAAATCCTGCGCGGCTCGTTCCTCGGCTGGCCGCAGGAAGTCCCCGCGCCCCCGGCGACCAGCCCATGGTTCACCCGCCCTCAACCTTTCACCGGCGAACGTCGCGCGTTGGTGATTGGCGGCGGCATGGCCGGTTGCGCGACCGCTGCCAGTCTGGCGGCACGGGGCTGGCAAGTCAGTGTGCTGGAGCGTCGTGATGCTCTGGCGCAAGAAGCCTCGGGCAACCCTCAAGGTGTGCTGTACCTGAAGTTATCGGCGCACGGCACAGCGTTGTCGCAACTGATCCTCAGCGGGTTCGGCTACACCCGTCGCCTGCTGGAGCACCTGCAACGCGGCCTCGACTGGGACGGCTGCGGCGTGCTGCAACTGGCGTTCAATGCCAAGGAAGCCGAACGTCAGGCGCATCTGGCGCAGGCATTCCCCCACGATTTGCTGCACAACCTGGATAAGGAGCAGGCCGAGGCACGCGCCGGTATCAGCCTGGCGTCGGGCGGTCTGTTTTTCCCGGAAGGTGGCTGGGCGCATCCCCCGGCGTTGTGCCAATGGCAAGCCAACCACCCCGGAATTCGGGTGCTGCCCCATCACGATGTGCTGCAACTGCGTCGAGCCCAGGGCCGCTGGCAAGCCTGGGATGGCGAACAACTGCTGGCCGAAGCCCCCGTGGTGGTGCTGGCCGGCGCTGGCGACATCCAGCGTTTCCCAGAGACCAGCCATCTGCCACTCAAGCGGATTCGCGGCCAAATCACCCGCCTGCCGCAGACGCCTCAGAGCCAGGCGCTGAGCACCGTGGTCTGCGCTGAAGGTTATGTCGCGCCGGTGCGCTTGGGTGAACATACCCTGGGCGCCAGTTTCGACTTCAACAGCCAGGACCTGGAACCCACCGCCGCAGAGCACGCCGGTAATCTACAGATGCTGGAAGATATTTCCGCAGACCTGACGGTTCGCCTGCGTGCCGATACCTTGCAGCCCGAAACGCTCCAGGGCCGCGCCGCGTTTCGCTGCACCAGCCCGGATTACCTGCCGATTATCGGGCCCCTGGCGGACGCCGATGCGTTTGCCGACGCCTACAGCGCGTTGAGCAAGGATGCCCGGCAAATACCCGACGTCGCCTGCCCTTGGCTGGAAGGTTTGTACGTCAACAGCGGTCACGGCTCCCGGGGGCTGGTCACCGCGCCGCTGTCCGGCGAGTTGCTCGCGGCGTGGATCGAAAATGAGCCGATGCCGCTGCCACGCGCCGTGGCGCAAGCCTGCCACCCGAACCGCTTTGCCTTGCGTCGGTTGATCCGCAGCAAGGGTTGAACCTCAATCAAGAGCGAAGCAGGTCTTTGACTCTTCGGCGGTGAGCGCCGCCTGGGTCAAACGTGCCATCAAGGCGCGTTCGGCCTGCTGCAACTCGTCCATGATGCCATCGGCCTTTGTCCGGTAACCTGCGCCCAGCGTGTCCTGACTGTCGAAGGCAGATTGCATGCGTGCGTGGAAAGGTTCGACAAGGTCAGCGAACTGTTTGCCATGGTGCTCACGCAAAAAATCGGTCCAGAAACCGCGCGCATCCAGGTATTCCTGCAATTGGGATGACAGTTGCGCGTTGACCACCCGGCTGTACGCCACATCCAGATCAGCAGGCTTCACCCCGCCCAGCGAGGCATAACGCATGTGTCGCGGCTGCCCGATCAGCTCGAGCCTGTCCGCCAACCCGGTTCGGTAGGCCAGCCCCACCTCGACCGGATCGAGCGTGCGGTCAGCTGTAACCTTCTCCCGGGCAATCTTGTCCAGGTAATCCAGGTTGAACAGTGACCTTCCCAGGTTGATCAAGCGGGCGGCGCGATCGTGGGTATTGATGGCCTGTCGTACCACCTGTTCGATTTCCACGGCCACTTCAAGGTTACTGAAGATGGTGGCCGCCGAATCGGCGCAATTGGACTTCACCGCCATCGACAACAATTGATCACGCAAAGCCGCATCCCTGCCAGTCGCCTCGACTACATTCCACACCCGGCGCGTCATGTCCTCGCGCACGAAGCGACTGTCGGCCGTGCTGCCCGTTTCCGCGAGCAGGCGGAAGAAGCCGTCGGACGCGGGTTGATTCTTCAGGGCCTGCCAGGCGTGGTTACGCCGGGCATAATTGTGCTCGTTGGGTTTGGGCATCCAGAAATCCCTGGCCATTTGCTCGCTGATCACAGCGGCATCATTGTCGAGAAACCCCATGCCCTCGCCTGTGTTGTCGCGATAAGCCTTCAGCCTCGCGGAGCTCTCGCTGGACAGCGGGTTGTGTCGCAAATTAATGGTTCGGGCCAAGCGTCGGGAGCTGTCAAACAGCCAGTCCGGCAACTTGCGAATCTCGTTACCGCGCAAATCGACCATGTCCAGGTAGGGCAAGCGCTCAAGCCCCAGTGGCAGTTCAGTGGCGTGGGTGTGACAGAGGAACAGGCCTTGCAAGTGGAGCATCTTGCGCACATCCAGGGTTGCACCCAGCCGATTGCCGGCCAGCGATAGCGTATGAAGGCCCCGCATATCGGCCAGTTTGCGCAGGGTTTGCTCGGTTAATATCAGCTGATTGTCGTTCAGGCTCAGGTGTTGCAAGCCCGGCATCTGCGACAGCGCTTCGGGCAAGCGTGTGACTTTGTTGCCGTCCAACTCCAATCGGGTCAGATTCTTGAAAGGTTTGAGGAAGTACGCCAGTTCATCACCGGCGTTCATGTCCCTGACCCGCAGGGTGCGCACATGGGCGACATCCTGTTCGGTGAGCGTGGGCAACGGCCCCACCGGGTTACTCTCCAGCGTCAGGGTGGTATAGGGCTGGTTAACGGGCCAACGTGGTGGCGCCACCCGACGCCAGCAATTTTCAAGAGCATTGGCCACCTGCCGGCGGCTGACCCGGAGGTCATTCAACTGCCCCGGCAGCTTGGCCATCTGTGCAGTGTCGTCACGCCAGGCATAGAGGGTCCTGCGAAACACATCCAATTGCTGCTTGAGCTCGCGCAGTCGACTCATCTGCGCCATCGGGGTGCTGCCTGCGTTGTCGAGAAAAGCCACCGCCTGCGCATCTGTGTACAAAGGAAATAACTTGAGGACTTTGCGGATCAGGCTTCTTGCGTGCGCTCTCCCTTCGGGAGGCGCCGCCTGAACGCAGGACAACAGGTGGCTGGCGGTTTTATCACGCTCACCGCGCAACAAACGGCCCGTGCGCGCCGGATCGGCAGTACCCGCCTTGACCAGTCGTGATCGAAGCGACGTCACATCCTGGATATCGTTACCGCTCAAACCCATGCGCGCACGCTGGCGGGCGGGCAAAGCATCAATTATGGCCTGGGCCAACGTATCGCTGGCAGCCGTGGAAGACACATTGCCGGTGACCTGGGTGACCTGGTAGCCCGTGGCGGTTTTCACGATGATACCGCGCGATTGCGCCTGCGCCTCACCCACGCTGTTCAACAGGTCGCCGGTTGGCGATCCCTGCCGTAATTCAAGTCTGCACCCCTCATCCCAACCCTGCACCCGATCCATCAGTGCCAGTGTCAGGCTTTCGGTGTCGACATTGGCCAGATGCGGCAGATGCAACCCGGCGAGCGCCCGGTCCTGGCGAATGGCGAACTCTGCCTGACGCACCTTGCGCGCCAGATCCGACCCAAGGATCTTGCGATCGAACAGGAAATGGCGGTCTCTGCCCGACGCGCCATCCAGCACTTCCTGCGCAACCCGGCTGGGCAACTGCGGAGCCTGTTCGCGCAGCAAGACGATGTCCTTGTTGGCGGTGTCATCGTAGGCCTGGTACAGACGTTCGAACAACGGCTTGCGATTGCCCTTGAGGTACCTGGCGATTTTCTCACCCAGCAATCGTGCATTCGATTCTCGGCTGGAATGGCCAACCAAGGCTTTGACTTGCTCAGGGTAAAGGCCGTCGACGATAGTCTGGAGCAACTTCCCGGCGCCGAGTTGCGCCTGGGTCACGTGCACGCAATTGATTTCATCATTTTTCGGCGCCGTTTTCGGGAACCGCGCGATGACGACGTCCTGCTCATCGAGCACTTCGATGAACCGTTCCGCCGGCCAGTCGGGGAGCATGGGCAGCACCTGCAACTGCGCCTGCACATACCGAGTATGGGTGGTTTCTCCACGCTCCATGGCATTGATCAGCTCGCTGATCTGCCGGTCCAGCTTGAAGCGCTGGGCGCTGTCGTTCACGCGTTGGGGCAGTTTCAATCGGCTTTCGTGCAAATGATGCAGCCGACCGGGCGTCATGCCCGTGATGTCGGCCAGCGCCGTCAGGTCGCTGCCGCGCTCGGCCAGGTGGGGATTGCTTCGACCTAATGCGTAACCCGCCTCGGGCCACTCATGGGCATGTTCATAGACATGGCGCCAGCCACCGGCGAGGGTTTGTTCCAATTGAGGCTCAAAGGCATCGGTGCGCGTGGGATGATTGATTTGCCAGGCATTTCCGGCGGCATTGCGTGACACGCGATAGGTGGCTCCATCCATGATGATCGAATGGGCATCACCCTGCGCGTAAACGCCCTGTGAGTCCGGCCGCAAATCAGATGGCACCCCTGAAGACTGCCGATAGGGGGCCAGGTCCGGTTTCCAGAGCATGGCCTTGCCGTCCGCTCGGTTCACCGCCTCGAAACGCTCGAAGTACGCCGCTTGCTCCTTCACGCCTTTGCCGAGCACCTTGCCGACGATTTTGCCGCCGGCCGCAAACGCCGCCATCTGCGCAACGCCTTCGACCACGTTAAGCAAATGCGAGAGTGCTTCGTTGCGTTCACCCTGCGTCCAGTCTTCCACGCCTTCGTAGATTTCGCCGGCCATTTCGACCACAGCGGCGACCAGCATCAACCCTCCCAGTATCGGAACGAAGAAAGCGGCTGCATTGAGTAGCACCATGCCGACTTGCAGCAGGGCCTGGAGCGTTTTCTCGCGCTGCTGCTCGTCGACCACATGGGTCGGCACCGCGAGTATTCGCGCGTCCTCTTCGGCCTTGGTCACAAAGTCGCTGAACAGAAAATCACCCAGGCAGGTATCGTCGGGCAGGGCTGACAATTTGCCCACCGTCTTGTCCTGATCGAACCGGCTGAAGAAATCGACGGCATCGTGGCCCGCGAGGTATTGAGTCGCAAACTGCTTGCGGAAACTGTCACTCTTCAAATGAAGCGTCAGATAGGCCTTCAAGTCCTCGACTGAGGCATATTCGTAAAACGGCCGGCGGGGATTGTTGGGCATGTAGACCACACACTTGGCTGTGGGCGCGGTATCGATGGAGACCTTGCTGAACACCAGCACGCCGTACAGGTTGACGTCATGAATCACCAGGCCTTGCCAGAGCACCGGCGCCCCGTCGTACTGAATGTTCCTGGCCTTGGCCGCCGGTAGATCCTGCTCGATGGCCTTCAACAGCATCCGGTAGGCGGCATCGCTGATGTCTTTTTTCAGAAAGGCCGTGTGGGCCGCAACCTGCATGTCCAACAACTTCAATCGCCGAACGTCCACCGAGGCTGGTGTTGCGTTGATGGACGTCGCCGTCAATGAAGTTGCAGGTGGAACCGCGAGCACTTCGTTGATGTGCTTCTGATATTTGCCCCCCAGGTCCAGCTCGCGACACAGCGCAGCGAATTTGGCAGGCGTGATGTCCGGGCCCGAGCGGTCCTTGCCATTGATCCGGACCCTGGAATCCTCAAGAAAACCGTCTGATGCGGCTTCCTCAGCGGTGAAATTGAGCATGGCCGCGTGCAGCAGGCTGCAGGAACTGGCGGTGATTTCTCCCTCGTAACCCAGGGGTAACAACCCGGTGCCGGAAAACTCCATCTTGACCACCTCGAGCGTATCCCGCTCGACATCGACATCGAGTTTCCACTGGCTCTTCAGCGCAGCAGTGAGCCGTTGCTTGCAGAACCCATCCAGCGGTTTGAGCCTTTGCAGGACCTGTGAGGCCCTGGCGTAGACCAGATGCGACTGGTCGAGCGCGGCGTTCAGAGCCTGGACCACACCCAGGTCGGCATTGGCCAGCCAGGCTGGAAGTGACCTGTGCAGCACATCGGCCTTGTCCAGATCGCCGGTATGCTCCACCAACGTCGCCAATCGGTGGGCATCGGAGACGGGGGATGAAGCCTTCGTGATAGCGGGGGTCAGCATAAGCAATGTCCTTATTGCATTCGGAAGTGCTCAGCCTACGCCCCCCCGCACGCCGATCCGGCAGCATTATCTACCACCCTGCTCAAGGACGAATCCGCCATACCAGAGGTTCGCCTCTCTGCTGCTTATTACTTATCGATCTAAAACTACTGAAATCTACACGGGTCAGTTTCTGAGTACCCGCCGTTCTGGCCGAGTACCGATTGACCCTCCCCAACGGAAAAACCGGTAAGGATTTTATGTGTGGATTAGCTGGCGAGTTACGCTTTGATCATCAACCTGCGGACCTTGCAGCCGTTGAACGAATCACCCATCACCTGGCCCCTCGCGGCCCCGACGCTTGGGGGTTTCACAGTCAGGGGCCGATTGCCCTGGGCCATCGTCGCTTGAAAATCATGGACCTGTCGGACGGCTCGGCGCAGCCGATGATCGACAACCAACTGGGTCTGTCCCTGGCCTTCAATGGCGCGATCTATAACTTCCCCGAACTGCGCGCCGAGCTGGAAAGCCTCGGCTACGCCTTCTATTCCGGCGGCGACACCGAGGTGCTGCTCAAGGGCTATCACGCCTGGGGTGAAGCCCTGCTGCCCAAGCTCAACGGCATGTTCGCGTTTGCCATCTGGGAACGCGACGCCAGGCGCCTGTTCATCGCCCGCGACCGCCTCGGCGTGAAACCGCTGTACCTGTCGCGCACCGGGCAGCGCCTGCGCTTCGCCTCGGCGCTGCCGGCGTTGCTCAAGGGTGGCGACATCAATCCGATCCTCGACCCGGTGGCGCTCAATCATTACCTGAACTTCCATGCGGTAGTCCCGGCGCCGCGTACCTTGCTGGCGGGCGTAGAAAAGCTGCCTCCGGCCACCTGGATGCGTGTCGAAGCCGATGGCCGTACCGAGCAGAAAACCTGGTGGACACTGCCCTACGGCCCACGCTCTGACGAGATGAACCTGACGCTCGAAGACTGGCGTGACCGCGTGCTAGAGAGCACTCGTGAAGCTGTAGCGATTCGCCAGCGCGCGGCGGTGGATGTCGGGGTCTTGCTCTCCGGCGGCGTCGACTCGAGCATGCTCGTGGGCCTGCTGCGTGAAGTCGGCGTGGACAACCTGTCGACCTTCTCCATCGGCTTCCAGGATGCCGGCGGCGAACGCGGCGATGAGTTCCAGTATTCGGACTTGATCGCCCAACATTTCGGCACCCGGCATCATCAGTTGCGCATCGACGAAAAAGAAATCATCGAGCAACTGCCCGCGGCGTTCCGCGCCATGAGCGAGCCGATGGTCAGTCATGACTGCATCGCCTTCTACCTGTTGTCCCGGGAAGTGGCCAAGCACTGCAAGGTGGTTCAAAGCGGCCAGGGCGCGGACGAGTTGTTCGCCGGTTATCACTGGTACCCGCAGGTGGATGGTGCCGCCGATCCTTATGCGGCCTATCGCGAGGCGTTTTTTGACCGCAGTTACGACGATTACGCTGCCACGGTACAGCCGAAGTGGCTGACCGCGAATGACGCTGCCGGTGACTTCGTCAAAGAACATTTCGCACAACCCGGTGCTGACGCTGCGGTGGACAAAGCCTTGCGCCTGGACAGCACCGTGATGCTGGTGGATGACCCGGTCAAACGCGTCGACAACATGACCATGGCTTGGGGGCTGGAAGCGCGTACGCCGTTTCTGGACTACCGCCTGGTGGAACTGTCGGCGCGCGTGCCGGGCCAATTCAAGTTGCCCGACGGCGGCAAGCATGTGTTGAAGGAAGCGGCACGCCTGGTGATCCCGAGCGAAGTCATCGACCGTAAGAAAGGTTACTTCCCCGTGCCTGGCCTCAAGCATCTGCAGGGCGACACCCTCAACTGGGTACGCGACCTGCTGCTGGACCCGAGTCAGGATCGCGGCCTGTTCAACCCGGCGATGCTCGACCGCCTGCTCACCGATCCCCAGGGCCAGTTGACCCCGTTGCGCGGCTCGAAGCTGTGGCAACTGGCGGCGCTGAACCTGTGGCTCAGCGAACAAGGAATCTGACTGATGAAACCTCACGCCACGGCGTACAGCCAACGCCTGTTGCGCGGTCAGGCGCCCTCCTACGAACGCTTGCAGGCGCGACTGGCCGAAGACGGCAGCGAGCTGGCCGCCGACCCCATCGCCGTTCATTGCGGCTGGGGCCGGTTGCTGATCGGTCATACCTTTCCGGATCCGGCAAGCCTTGCTCGGGAATTGCTCAACGAGCAGCCCGGCGAACGAGATATTGCCCTGTATGTCGCCGCCCCCCAGCAGGTCTTGGGCCTGGAGCCGGCACAGCTGTTCCTCGACCCTTCCGACACCCTGCGTCTTTGGTTCAGCGATTACCGCCAGGCCACTCGCGTGTTTCGGGGTTTTCGCATTCGCCGCGCCCAGAGCGAGGCGGATTGGCAAGGCATCAACCAGCTCTATCAGGCGCGAGGCATGTTGCCGATCGACCCTGCCCTCCTGACACCTCGTCATCTGGGTGGGCCGGTGTACTGGCTGGCCGAGGACGATGACAGCGGCGCGGTCATCGGCAGCGTCATGGGCCTCAATCACCAGAAGGCCTACAACGACCCGGAACATGGCAGCAGCCTGTGGTGCCTGGCCGTCGACCCGCATTGTTCACGCCCCGGTGTCGGCGAAGTGCTGGTGCGGCATTTGATCGAGCACTTCATGAGCCGGGGCCTGAGCTACCTTGACCTGTCGGTGCTGCATGACAATCGCCTGGCGAAAAACCTTTACGCCAAGCTCGGCTTTCGCAACCTCTCGACCTTCGCGATCAAACGCAAGAACGGCATCAATCAGCCGCTGTTCCTTGGCCCCGGCCCAGAGGCCGAGTTCAACCCCTACGCGCGGATCATTGTCGACGAAGCGCATCGGCGCGGCATCGAAGTTCAGGTGGATGACGCCGAAGCCGGTCTGTTCACCCTGGTCCATGGCAGCCGACGCGTGCGCTGCCGCGAGTCCCTGAGCGACTTGACCAGTGCCGTCAGCATGACGTTGTGCCAGGACAAAAGCCTGACCCACAAGGTGTTGAAAAACGCCGGCCTGAATCTGCCCGCGCAACAACTCGCCGGGAATGCCGATGACAACCTGGCGTTTCTCGACGAGCACGAGCGGGTGGTGGTCAAGCCGCTGGACGGCGAACAGGGCCAGGGCGTGGCAGTGGACCTGCGCGACATCGAGGAAGTGCAACAGGCCATCGAAGTCGCCCGCCAGTTCGACACCCGCGTACTGCTGGAAAGTTTCCACGAAGGTCTCGACCTGCGCATTCTGGTGATTGGCTTTGAGGTGGTGGCAGCGGCGATTCGCCGACCCGCTGAAGTCATAGGCGATGGACACCATTGCATCCGCGCGTTGATTGAAGCCCAGAGTCGCCGACGCCAGGCAGCCACCAGCGGTGAAAGCAAGATCCCCATGGACCAGGAGACCGAACGCACCCTGCAGGCAGCCGGCTACGAATACAGCAGCATTCTGCCGGCAGGCGAGCACTTGTTCGTACGGCGCGCGGCGAATCTACACACCGGCGGCATTCTCGAGGACGTCACTGCGATCCTGCACCCGACGTTGATCGATGCCGCCGTGCGCGCCGCGCGGGCGCTGGACATCCCGATGGTCGGCCTCGACCTGATGGTGCCAGCGGCAGATCAGCCGGAATATGTGTTTATCGAAGCCAATGAGCGTGCCGGACTGGCCAATCACGAACCGCAGCCTGTGGCTGAGCGGTTTGTCGATTTGCTGTTTCCGCACAGTCAGGCGGTGGTCTGAATAACGCCATCGCGGCCGTGCGATGGCGTCACCCCAGACACCCAACGAGGAGTTTCCATGACCCACAAAACCCCCGAACCGGATCTCAATTACCTGCAAAAAGTCTTGCTGGAAATGCTCGCCATACCGAGCCCGACCGGCTTCACCGACACCATCGTGCGCTACGTTGCCGAGCGCCTCGAAGAACTGGGCATCCCTTTCGAAATGACCCGACGCGGCACCATCCGCGCCACGGTCAAGGGTAAGAAAAACAGCCCCGACCGCGCCGTTTCCGCTCACCTGGACACCATCGGCGCCGCCGTCCGCGCGGTGAAGGACAATGGTCGCCTGACCCTCGCCCCGGTGGGCTGCTGGTCCAGCCGATTCGCCGAGGGCAGCCGCGTCAGCCTGTTTACCGATAACGGCGTGATCCGTGGCAGCGTGTTGCCACTGATGGCGTCGGGGCATGCGTTCAATACGGCCATCGATGAGATGCCGATCAGTTGGGACCACGTTGAACTGCGCCTTGACGCCTACTGCGCGACACGTGCCGACTGCGATTCGCTGGGCATCAGCGTCGGCGATTTCGTGGCGTTCGATCCGCTGCCGGAGTTCACCGAAAGTGGCCACATCAGCGCTCGCCACCTCGATGATAAAGCCGGTGTTGCAGCGTTACTGGCGGCGCTCAAGGCCATCGTCGACAGCGGCGAGGAACCGATGATCGATTGTCATCCGTTGTTCACCATCACTGAGGAAACCGGCAGTGGCGCGGCGGCGGCGTTGCCCTGGGACGTCAGCGAATTCGTCGGGATCGACATCGCGCCGGTCGCGCTGGGCCAGCATTCCAGCGAGCACGCCGTCAGCGTGGCGATGCAGGACTCCGGCGGCCCCTACGATTACCATTTGTCCCGCCACCTGCTACGGCTGGCCAGCGACAACGAATTGCCCGTGCGCCGTGACCTGTTCCGCTATTACTTCAGCGATGCCCACTCGGCCGTCACCGCCGGCCACGACATCCGCACCGCCCTGCTCGCCTTTGGCTGCGACGCGACTCACGGTTACGAACGTACGCACATCGACAGCCTGGCAGCGCTCAGTCGCCTGCTCGGCGCCTACATCCTCAGCCCGCCGGTGTTCGCCAGCGATGCCCAACCGGCCAAGGGCTCGCTGGATCGCTTCAGCCATCAAATCGAACATGACACGCAGATGGAAAGCGATACGCGGGTGCCGTCGGTGGACAGTCTGGTCGGGCAGCGGTCGGAGGGTTGATCTGACATTTGGGTTGCCTGACCTGGCTCTATCGCGGGCAAGCCCGCTCCTACAGGGGTTGCGGTGAACCTGTAGAAGCGGGCTTGCTCGCGATAGCCATTCACCCGGTACCCCATCATCCCGGGCTAGCCGCAACCCGTCATTCACCGTAGCATCGCGCCATTGTTTAGCCGAGGTGCCTATGCTGATCCCCCACGACCAACTCGAAGTCGATACCCTGACCCGCTTGATCGAAGACTTCGTGACCCGCGACGGCACGGACAATGGCGATGACACGCCGCTGGAGACCCGCGTACTGCGAGTTCGCCAGGCGTTGACCAAGGGCCAGGCGCTGATCGTCTTCGATCCGGAAAGCGAGCAATGCCAACTGATGCTCAAGCACGACGTGCCCAAGCATCTGTTCGACTGACAGCGTCAGGTGGCCTCGTTTTTCGCCAGTTTGGCCTGGATACGTCTGTGCACCTCCGCCCGGTGCACGGTGACACTTTTTGGAGCTTCGATGCCAAAACGCACGTTGTTGCCGTTGACGGCTACAACACGCAGGGAGATGGTGTCACCGATAGAAATCATTTCACCCACAACGCGGCTGAGTACAAGCATGGCATTCGTCCTTCAGGGTTATCGAGCCCTGAAGATGCACGGTGCGTAGCGGCCCTTCAATGCAGTGGGGGAAAAACAGTCTCGCCCTACAAGGCTAAACGTACGACTCCCTAGGAAACGTCCGACAAAGCTGGGCGAAACGTCAGGAAGCGGTGAAGCGCGGGCCAAACAGGATGACACTCGCACCGATCACGCACAACGCAACGCCAATCCAGTCCGAGCCCAACGGACGAATTCGCTCGACCACCGCCAGCCAGCCAATCGACGCAATGATGTAAATGCCGCCGTAGGCAGCGTAGGCGCGCCCTGCATAGGTTGCTTCGACACGGGTCAGCAACAGCGCGAACAGGGTCAGGCTGAGCAGCGCCGGGACCACCCACCAGACACTCTTGCCCTGGCGCAACCACATCCAGAAAGCAAAGCAGCCGGCGATTTCAAACAGCGCGGCAAGAAAGAACCACAGGTAATTGAGCATGCCAGGTGTCTCGTTAGGTTGACCAATGGCGGCCACCCTAACGACGACGTTTCGTTGGGGCAAGTTCAACCGGCGGTTTGTTTGGCCTTGGCGCGCATTTTATCGGCCATTGCAGTCATTTCATCGTAAAGCAGCTGCGGGTTTTTCTGCTTGAGCGCCCAAGCCATGCGCCCCTGCTCGTGGGGCAGGATCATGAACTCGCCCGCCTCAACCTGCCGATAAATGTAATCGGCAATATCCGAAGCGGTAATGGGCGAACTTTCCAACAGTTTGCCGACCTGGGCTTTCATCGCCGGGGTGGGGCCACGGAATGAGTCCAGCAAGTTGGTCTGGAAGAATGAAGGACACACCACATGCACACCGACTTCCTGCTGCGCCAGCTCCACCAGAAGGCTTTCGGACAACGCCACGACACCGGCCTTGGCGACGTTGTAGTTGCTCATGGCCGGGCCCTGCATCAAGGCGGCCATCGACGCGATGTTGATGATCCTGCCTTTGCTTTTTTCCAACAGCGGCAGGAAGGCCTTGCAGCCTTTGACCACCCCCATCAGGTTGATCGCGATCTGCCAGTCCCAGTCTTCCAGCGACAGCTCGCTGAAAAAGCCACCTGAGGCGACACCGGCATTGTTGACGATGACGTCGATGCCACCGAATTTCACTTCACAGGTCTGGGCAAACGCTGTCAGTTGACTGTAGTCACGCACATCGCAGCGCTGTATGAATCCGTCGCCACCGGCTTCGCGAACGAGTTTCAGGGTTTCCTGCAAACCAGGTTCGCTGACATCCGACAAGGCCAGTTGCCAGCCTTCACGCGCCCAGCGCAGCGCGATTTCGCGACCCAGGCCCGAGCCCGCGCCAGTGATCATCATGCGATTTTGCATAGCAAACAGCCTTGTTGTTCCCGAGGAAGATGCCTGAGTGTAGCGAAGGACCCTGACCGACCCACGCTCCATCAGATTGCTGAATAGCCCGAACAAACCCCGGACAGGGGCACGACAAGTTGCCCATTGAAAAGAAATAAGCGAACTCGCAAAAAACATTAAAAAAACATGGAATTTTCTTTCAAGTGCAAGAGTCGGACTTGGTAAGCAGCTTGGGTTTATAGCAATCCAGCTGACTATTTAGCGCCAGGTAATTCCAGAATGCTTCCCACAAGGAAATAGACATGGGCACAATCTTAATCATTATTCTGATTCTCCTGCTGGTAGGCGGTCTGCCGGTATTCCCTCACTCAAGAAGTTGGGGTTACGGCCCGTCGGGTATCATTGGCGTAGTGTTGGTAGTGCTGCTGATCCTGCTGTTACTCGGCAAGATATAAAGCAACAACAAGCGAAAAAAAGGCAAAAAAAGAGGCCCTGCGAAGGGCCTCTTTTTTATTGCGTCTATAACTTATTCCGGTACGCCGTGGACCACACCAGCGGTGTTGTCGATCAGGCTCTTGGTCGCGGTCTGGATGAACGACTCAAGTTTCTGCCGCAGGGCCGCTTCGTCTTCCGACGCGGGGATCATCTCACCTTTCGGATTGGCGCCCAGCTCGTAGTGGTACAGTTTGGGCGGCATTTCCTTTGGCAGCACCAACACGCGATCGGCGGTGAGCAAGGCAACCGTCTGGTCGCTGCCCGACGGCTTGATCACGCCGAAGCCCTTGTCGCCTTCCGGCAGGTTCAGCAAGTCGCGACCCCAGCACTGGTGAAGCACGTCGCCACCGATGCGCCCCATGATGGTCGGCACGATGTCGATCTGGGTGCCCACGGTGTGGTCAACCTGGCCGAACTTGTCCTGCACGCCTGGCCCGATCAACAACATCGGCACGTTGAAACGACCCAGGTCCATTTCAGTGATCTGCTGCTCGTTGCCGAAACCGTGGTCGCCAACGATCACGAACAGCGTTTCCTTGAAGTACGGCTCCTTGCGTGCCTTCTCGAAGAACTGACCCAGCGCCCAGTCGGAGTAGCGCATGGCGGTCAGATGCTCGTTGAGGCTGCCGCGGTCAGTGACACGTTCTACCGGCAACGGCGTCGGCAAGGCGTACGGCGTGTGGTTGGACAGGGTTTGCAACAAGGCATAGAACGGCTTCTTGTCCTTACCGTCGCGAGCTTTCAACTCCTCCAGGCCACGGTTGAACATGTCCTGGTCGGACACGCCCCAGGTCGGATCGGAGAACACCGGGTTGACGAAGTCATTACGCCCGATGAAGTTGGTCATGCCCTGGTTGCTGAAGAAGCCCGACTGGTTGTCCCAGGCAAAATCACCGTTGTAGACATACACGTCGTCGTAATCGCGGGCACTGAGCAATTGCGGCAGGCCGGACAGCTTGTGGCTGCCTTCCGGTGTCTGCATCAGATACTCGAACCCAGGCAGGTTCGGGAAGCAGGCCATGGTGGCGAACATGCCCTGGTGGGTGTGCGTGCCGTTGGAGAAGAAACGGTCGAACAACAGGCCTTCTTTCGACAGCTTGTCAAAGTAAGGCGTGATGTTGCCCGGACGGCCCAGCGCGCCGACCGAGTGACCGGCGAAGCTTTCCATCAGGATGACCACGACGTTCTTGATCGGCAGGGTCTTGTCGGCGTTCGGCGAATAGGTGCGGCGAACGGCGGCGGTCTCGGCATCGACCAGCTTGTCACTCGGCGTTAGCAGCATGTCGCGCACGGTCTGCTGGGCGACGGGTTGCTCAATGGTGGCTTTCCAGATGTTGTCGCGCTCTTCAGAAAACCGGCTCTTGGCCGCGGCAATCAAGGAGAGCGTGCCGTTGAGGCCCAACTGGTTGGCGAAGTTCGAATCGGTGGTGTAGACGTCACCCCAGCGCAGCGGTGGCCCCTGACGCAGGGTGCCGCGAGCCGCGACCACGCAGATCAGCAGGCAGACCACGAAAACCACTGCCCGCATGTACCACGGGGCGACCTGACGGGCACCGATGCTGCCACCGCTGAACGGCCCGCGTGGCCGGGTTGCACGGTCGGCACCCTTGAATGCCAGGGTCAGGATCAAGGTGCCCACGGCCCAGGCCAGCAGGTAGCGAACCACCGGGAAACCGTACCAGAGCATGCTCATCACGGTTTTCGGGTCTTCCTTCACGTACTGGAAAACCAGGCCGTTGAGACGTTGGTGGAACTCGCGATAGAAGTCCATCTCCATCAGGCCAAGGAACAGCGCGATGCTCGATGCGATGGTCAGCCACAGTCGGAAGAACCCACGTGCGGCCATCGCCCGGGCACTGAACAGGGCCAGTACCAATGGAATGATGAGGTAGACCACCAGGCGCAGGTCGAAGCGCAGGCCGTTGGCGAACGCCTCGACAAAGGTCGAGGCCGGTGTGTCGAGGATCATCGCGCTGTTGTAGACCAGCAGCGCCAGGCGCAGCAGGCTGAACATGACCATCATGACCAGGGCGCACAGCAGCGTGTAGGCCAGGTGGGATTTGACGGTGGGTTGCAGCAGGCGACTAGAAGCTCGCTGCTGATTCAGGGCGTCCGGGATTGCCATGTCGTTTTAGGACCCTTGGAAGTTAAAGTTGCAAAAGGCAGCTGCGCCCAGCCCTCTGTTGGCCAATTCTCGGCCCCGGGGTTTGCGCGGTGCGCAAATGTTGCACGATCAATCGTGGCATTGCCATTGATTAGTGAGCGGCACAGTTACGCGGGCGGATTGTCTTGGAGACTTTGTGAAAATTTCGTTCAACGCATATTGAGAAACAAAATAAAGTGCGCTGTCTGTAGGAGCGAGCTGGCTCGCGATTCTGCGTATCAGCTTGCATATTTGCTCCCTGAACCACCGAATCGCGAGCAAGCTCGCTCCTACCGTAAAATGAACGATCTGAATGGGGCGTTTTTTTACTTCTCGGCCTTGGCCTTCAAAGCCTTCAGGGTATTGAACGGCGCATCCACCACGAACTTGTTGGCAACCATCGACGGCACGCTGCCGCCCGGCTCCGTGTGGACCTGATAGGTCACTTCGACCTGATCACCCTTGGGAACGAACTTCCAGAAACCGTCGATCTTGGCCACCCGCACGAAACCCTTCTCCTCTGGAATGTAGTTCGGTACTCCTTCGAGTTTACGGGTCAGGCTGCCGTCGGCGCCTTCGGTGGTGGTGACATGCAGCACCGAATCACGCGGGGTCACCGGCCATGGCGTATTGAACTGGCTGTAGGTCCAGCTCTGGTTCCCTTCGTGCTTGAGCAGTTTCTGCAGTTTGCACTCGTGAATCCAGGCGCAGGCACCTGCCACGTCATCCTGCAAGGCGCGCAACTTGGCCACGGTGGTTTTCATCAGGGTGACCCCCTGATAGGCCTTGTAATCGGAGCCGGCCACTTCACTCAAGGACACCTTGATACCGTCCTCATTCTTGGCCACTTTCCAGTCTTCGGCCTGGGAGACACTGGTCGCCAGCATCAGCGTCAACCCACACAGCACAGCCATTCGATGCAGCGAACTCATAGTCTTATTCCTTATTGTTGAAGTTCCGTTCGTAAACACATCACGCCGCCGTCATCTGCTCCCACCAGCCCAGCAACCTGATCGCCTCTTCGCTGCTGGCGCCGCAAACCTCGACGTCGGCCTTGAAGCCCGAGCACACGGCAGGACGCTCCGGTTGGCCGAAAATAGCGCACAGGTTTTCGACAGACAGCTGCGCGCAACGTTCTCCTGCGGCTTTGCCATGGGGCATGCCGGGAATCGGGGAGCTGATGGAAGGGGCAATGCAGCAGGCGCCACAGCCTTCACGGCAGTTCATGACGAAGGGTTCCTCGCGACGGGCGATGTGTGATTGGACGGCCACAGAATAACGACTAAAACAGTTGTTTTAAATTACTGGCCGCGAGTTTTTACGCGCAAACGGGCGTGACTGACCAGTCTGCGACAAAGCGCCTGCGAATCAGCGCTTGAATTCGAACTCCAGCGCGGCGCCGTCCACCTCACGGCGCTCTTCGTTACGCAGTTGCAATTGCATTTCGTTGCTGATCAGCCGCCCGTTGAGCTGGAAGGGAGAGGCCTTCTCACCGAACATTTGTGGCAATACCGCCGGACGCTTGGGCAGCGCAACGGTGCCGACCGGCTCCAGCTCCTCGACCATGTCCCGGGGCAGGCTCAAATCCAGGTTCGCCGAAGGCAGCGCAGTCTTCGCGACTTCGCTCGCTGGTTTGGACTTGGAGACAATCGGCGCGCGCTTTTTCACCTTGGTCGCATTTTTTGTGACTGGCGCGGCTTTCTTGACGGGTGTGGCTTTCTTGGCCGGAACAGCTTTCTTGACGGGAGCGGCTTTGTTCGCAGCCGCTTTCGCCGCAGGTTTTTCCTGCACTGAAGCCGCCTTGACGCTTGGCGCCGGTAGGATCAGCGCCAGACACACCGCCAGGCATACAGAGGAAAACAATGATTTCATGGACCCAACGGAGCTCACGGCACTATCGGCGAGGGACATATGCTCGCTCGTTGGGCACAACAAGACAAGCTTGCTGGAGGGCGACTTGTATCAAAAGACGCCAGTCGTCTCCTGGCACAGTTGTGTGGCCAACATGCCCAGGGTCATCAACGCCCGTTCCGCCTCACGATTCCATGGCGTACCGCAGTTGAGCCGGATGCAATGGTTGAACTGCTCGGTGTTACTGAAAATCAGCCCCGGCGCGATACTGATGCCTTGTTGCAGTGCACGCACATGCAGTTCCTGCGTGTTGACCCTGCCGGGCAGGCTTACCCATAGAATGAAACCGCCGGTGGGCCGGGTCATCTGAGTGCCTTCCGGAAAGTACTGCTGCACCGCGAGCTGGAAGGCGCTGAGATTCTTGCGGTATTCCTGGCGGATGAACCGCAGATGCCTGTCGTATCCACCGTTTTCCAAATAGGCAGCGATGCCCATCTGCGTCACGCTGCAGGCGGAATGGGTACTGAACGTCTGCAGCCGCTGGATTTCCTGCTGGTACTTGCCGGCGATCATCCAGCCAATGCGCACCCCCGGTGACAAGGTCTTGGAGAAGCTCGAGCAATAGATCACCCGGTCCAGCCGGTCGTAGGCCTTGAGCGCTTTGGTCCGCCCCTGTTCGAACATCAATTCGCCGTAGATGTCGTCTTCGACCACCTGGATATCGAAATCCGAGGCCAAGCGCAGCAATTGTTTCTGCCGCTCTTCGGGCATCGTGCCCCCCAGCGGGTTGCCCAGGCGCGTGGTCAGCACCAACGCCTTGATCGACCACTGGTTGGCCGCCAGCTGCAAGGCTTCCAGGCTCATGCCGGTGGCCGGATCACTGGGGATCTCGATGACTTTGAGGCCCAGCAGGTCGGCCAATTGCAACAAGCCGTAGTAAGTCGGTGACTCGGCGGCGATCAGATCGCCTGGCCGTGTCAGCACGCGCAGGGACATCTGCAGGGCATCGACGCAGCCGTGGGTGATCACCACTTCGGAGGGATCGACCACCACGCCCGCATCGCGCATGCGAATTGCCACTTGGCGGCGCAGCGGTTCGAAACCGGGGCTGAACATGTAGCTGAACGCCCGCGGACTATGGAATCGGGTGACTTTGGCCAGTTGCTGATGCAATGCGCGAACGGGCAGATAGTCAACGCTTGGCACGGCCGCGCCCAGGGGAAACACCCCTTCACGGCGCGACTCGACCAACACTTGCTGGATGATGCTGCTGCGAGTAACCAGCCCAGGGCGCTCTACCCGTGCGATGTCCGGCGTCGGCGCCGTCAGGGCTGGCGTCTGGTGCACGTAGTAACCGGACTGCGGCCGGGCACGGATCAGCCCCTGATCCTCGAGGTTTGCGTAAGCCTGCAACACAGTGGCATGGCTGACGTTGAGCTGCGAGCTCATCTTGCGTACCGAAGGCACGCGCTCCCCCGGTTGATAGACACCCCGACGGATGTCTTCGGCCAGTTGTTGAGCAATACGTTGGTAGAGCAAGAGGTTGGTCATGACGCAGCACTCGATTTCACGGGCATTTTATTCTTGTGTGAAACAATACCGGAACAGTTTAGAAGTGTACGGGGACAGTTACCACAATAGTCGACAGTACAGTGCAGTGTCAGCAAAATCTGTACTGCTTACATCAAGAGTGTGAGCCGTTGGCAGGCGTAAAAAAACCCGGCACTGACTGGCAGGCCGGGTTTTCCAGTAACGCCGCCCTCAGCGGGCGGCGCCGAGCTGGCCTTTTTCGTCGGAGAACACGATTTCCACTCGACGGTTCTGCGCGCGGCCCCGTTCGGAGGCGTTCACGTCCACCGGGTATTCGTCGCCGTAACCTTCGACCTGGATGCGCTTGTCGTCGATGCCCAGGTCCATGAGTACATCCGCCACCGACTGTGCGCGGTCACGGGACAGCTTGAGGTTTTCCTGCTTGCCGCCGGTACTGTCGGTGTACCCTTCGATGCGCACGACGCGCTTGGGGTTGAGCTGCAGGAACTGGACAATCTTGAGCACCACGCGGTTGGCAGAGCTTTTCAGCTCAGCTTCACCGGTATCGAACAGCATGTCGCCGAGTGTCATCACCAGGCCGCGATCGGTCTGGGTGGTGGCGAGCGCGACGATCTGTTCTTCCAGCCACTTGCCCTGCTGCTGCACGCTGAGCAGCTTGGATTCGCGCAAAGCCAGTTGCAGGCGCTGTCGCTCCAGCTCGAGCTTGGCCGCACGCTCTTCATTGAGCACCAGATTGGTGTGCTCCCGGGCGATTTCGCTGTAGCGGCGACTCAGGTAGGCGTAATGCACCACGTCTGAACCGCTGCCCCAGTAACTGGACAGGCGGTCGGCACGCGCCAGGGATTCGCCGGCGCGAATCACGTCCTTGGGGGCGATGCGCAACACGTTGGCATCTTCCTTGACCTTCTGGAAATCGGCACCGGCATCCTGCAACGCAGTTTCGCTGCGTTGACCGGCACAGCCGTACAGACTGGCGCAGCCGGCGAGGATCAGGGCCCCGACAATCTTGGAATCGAGATTCATTGGGCATCCCCCACTTGCTTGCGCAGTCGGGTAATGCGGCTGTTGAGCACCTTCAATTGCTCTTCGCTCTTGAGCGTCAGCACCTTGGCTTCGGCCAGGCGTGCGTCCAGCTCGGCCTGTTCAGCCCGCATCCGCGCATGTTTGTAGGATTGATCGGCCATATCGCCCTGAGCGCGACTGAACTTGTCTTCGGCCAGTTTCATTTCCGGCACTTCGTCGGCGGTGGCCCCTACGGCCTTGGCTTGTACCAGTGCCTGCTCGGTCAGGCGGAACTGTTCATTGGGCGCCGGATCGGCTGCACACCCCGCCAGGGCCATAACGGCCAAGGCAGCGAAAAGAGGTCGAATACTCACTAAAAATCCCTACTGTTTTGGGGCACCGGCGGGGGGCTGTTGGGGTTGGGAGAGTTGGGTTTTCCAACGCTCGATATTGCGCAACAGCGCGGCCTCGGCCAGTCCGGACGCGGGCAATTCTGTCATCTTTTTGGCCATCTGTCCGCGCAACCACGGATCGTTACAGGCCGAATTATGGGATATCGCCAGGTACAGGCCCGGTTTATCCACCGGTTGGGCTCGCGCCACCAAGTCGTTGGCCATGCCCAATGCCTGCACGGCGGCCATGCCTGAGTAACGCCCTGCCAGTACATATTCCACCTCGCCCAGCAGCAGTTTCTGGAACGCCTGCGTCAGGTTGGCTGTACGAACGAGGGCCAGTTGTTGCTCGGCGAACAGGCTGAATGCCGACGTAATCCGGGACTTTTCCGACAGTGCACCAGGGTGGCCGTGAAGGTCATGCGCGTCGTTGTAGACCAGCGCCGAGTCCTTGCGTGTCCAAACCAGGTAATCGTTTTCCAGCAATGGCGGATGGATGTAGTCCAGGCTTTGCAGTTCACTGAGCGTCAACGGCGCGTCTGCCAGCATGTCCATGCGTCCACTGCGCACCTCTTCCAGGGCTTGGGCGCGTTTACCGGCATAGAGCAACTCGACCTTGATCCCCAACTCCCCTGCCACTTGCTGCAGCAGATCGGCACTGGCCCCGATCAGGTGCTTCGGATTTTGCGGGTCCTGCCAAAGGTACGGCGGCGCATCCGGGCTACCGGTGACCACCAGGCGCTCGCACTTGCCGGCGGCGACAGACAACCCCGGCAACAGCACCAGCGCACTCAATATCAGACGCAGATTCATACACCTCCCGTAATCCCCCCTGTAGGAGCGAGCTTGCTCGCGATGGACGACAGAGCACCGCGGGGTGTCAGGCGCCCAGCGTTTTCGTTGACGACCATCGCGAGCAAGCTCGCTCCTACAGGGGGGCAGAAAAATCGAAAGCAAAAAAAAGCCCGACCAAAAGGTCGGGCTCTTTATAGGTCAAGCGGCTGGATTAGACCAGCTTCTCGAACTCGGGGATCGCTTCGAACAGGTCTGCCACCAGGCCGTAATCGGCCACCTGGAAGATCGGCGCTTCTTCGTCCTTGTTGATCGCAACGATCACTTTGGAGTCTTTCATGCCGGCCAGGTGCTGGATCGCGCCGGAGATACCGACCGCGACGTACAGCTGTGGCGCAACGATCTTGCCGGTCTGGCCGACCTGCATGTCGTTGGGTACGAAACCTGCGTCGACCGCAGCACGCGAGGCACCGACAGCAGCGCCCAGCTTGTCGGCCAGGGCGTACAGGTGCTTGAAGTTGTCACCGTTCTGCATGCCACGGCCGCCGGAAACGACGATCTTGGCAGCGGTCAGTTCCGGACGATCGGACTTGGCCAGTTCCTCACCAACGAAGCTGGAGATACCAGCGTCGTGAGCCGCAGCGACGGCTTCAACGGCAGCTGAACCACCTTCGGCGGCAACCGGGTCGAAACCGGTGGCACGTACGGTGATCACCTTGATCGCAGCGTTCGATTGCACGGTAGCGATGGCGTTACCCGCGTAGATCGGACGCTTGAAGGTGTCGGCGCTTTCTACCGAGATGATCTCGGAGATCTGGTCAACGTCCAGTGCAGCGGCAACGCGCGGCAGGATGTTTTTGCCGTTGGAAGTCGCGGCAGCCAGGATGTGACTGTAGCTTTTGCCCAACTCTGCAACCAGCGGAGCAACGTTTTCTGGCAGCTGGTGCGCGTAGGCCGCGTTATCAGCATTCAGGACCTTGCTCACGCCAGCGATTTTCGCGGCGGCTTCGGCCACGGCGCCAGCGCCCTGGCCAGCGACCAGAACGTGGATGTCGCCACCGATTTTGGCGGCGGCAGCTACGGTGTTCAGCGTGGCCGGAGCCAGGGCTTTACCGTCGTGTTCAGCGATTACCAAGATAGTCATTGTTAGATTACCTTCGCTTCGTTTTTCAGTTTCTCGACCAGTTCAGCCACCGACTTGACCTTGATGCCTGCGCTGCGTGCCGCAGGCGCTTCGACTTTTACGGTCTTGTTGGTGGAGGCGGTGGAAACGCCCAAAGCGTCCGGAGTCAGCGTCTCGAGAGGCTTCTTCTTGGCTTTCATGATGTTTGGCAGGGACGCATAGCGCGGCTCGTTCAAACGCAGGTCGGTGGTGACGATGGCCGGCAGCTTCAACGAAACGGTCTGCGCGCCGCCATCGATTTCGCGAGTCACGGCAACGCTGTCGCCAGACACTTCGACCTTGGATGCGAAGGTGCCCTGACCGTAGCCGCTCAGTGCAGCCAGCATCTGGCCAGTCTGGTTGTTGTCGCTGTCGATGGCTTGTTTGCCCAGGATCACCAGTTGCGGCTGCTCCTTGTCGACAACGGCCTTCAACAGTTTGGCGACGGCCAGGGATGTCAGATCTTCAGCGGATTCGACGAGGATGGCGCGGTCGGCACCCAGAGCCAGCGCGGTGCGCAGCTGCTCCTGAGCGGTGGACGGGCCGACGGAGACGACGACGATTTCAGTCGCAACGCCTTTTTCTTTCAGGCGTACGGCTTCTTCCACTGCGATTTCGCAGAATGGGTTCATCGACATCTTCACGTTGGCGAGGTCGACGCCGGAATTGTCCGCCTTGACGCGGACCTTGACGTTGTAATCCACAACGCGTTTGACAGCTACAAGAACCTTCATGGATTCCTCGTTACTCTCCGGTGAAAAGAAAGTCGCCTGGGCGTACCTGGCGGTTGATGCTCATCGGGCGCAAGGGCACCTCCAAAAACGCCGGCCTGTGTGTCAAGTGATGGACGCTCATGATGTTGATGACCGTTCGTCAGGGGTGACTACTCGGTCATCGCATTACACGGCGTGTAAACTGCGCGGATAACCCACGCGTCGCATCACCTTCTACTGCCATCGCCCTGTCTTTAGAGGTGCTCTTGAAACCACCGGTCAGCCTACGGCGAGCGCAAAACCGACCGTATCTTGACCGGAACGCCTATTCCGGTCAATACGGCAAAATAGCCGTTCATAAGCCGCGTGACTTTGATTTATCTGGCTTTGAGCCATTTCAAACAAACGTTTGTATTGGACGCTGAGAGTGGTGTAGATATAATGCGCCACCCAGAGAGAAAGGTGGCTCATCGATTGTCCTCTTCCCCGTTCACGCAGGGATTCATGGATGCGACACCAAACCTCCAAATAGAAAAAAAACCGTTGAGCCTTGAGTAGGAGAAAACCTGTGGAACGCGAATACATGGAATTCGACGTGGTCATCGTCGGTGCCGGCCCCGCTGGTCTTTCCGCCGCCTGCCGGTTGAAGCAGAAGGCTGCTGAAGCTGGTAAGGAAATCAGCGTCTGCGTGGTCGAAAAAGGCTCTGAAGTGGGTGCTCACATCCTGTCCGGTGCCGTGTTTGAACCGCGCGCCCTGAACGAATTGTTCCCGGACTGGAAAGAACTCGGTGCACCGCTGAACACGCCGGTCACCCGCGACGATATCTACGTGCTGAAGAACGCTGACAGCGCGCAGAAGATTCCTGACTTCTTTGTGCCCAAGACCATGCACAACGAAGGCAACTACATCATTTCCCTGGGTAACCTGTGCCGCTGGCTCGCCCAGCAGGCCGAGAACCTGGGCGTGGAAATCTACCCGGGCTTCGCCGCCCAGGAAGCGCTCATTGACGAAAACGGCGTAGTTCGCGGGATCATCACCGGCGACCTGGGTGTCGACCGTGAAGGTCATCCCAAAGAAGGCCTGTACACCCCCGGCATGGAACTGCGTGGCAAATACACGCTGTTCGCCGAAGGTTGCCGTGGCCACATCGGCAAACAGCTAATCAAGCGTTTCAACCTCGATACCGAAGCCGACGCCCAGCACTACGGCATTGGTCTCAAGGAAATCTGGGAAATCGACCCGGCCAAGCACCAGCCAGGCCTGGTGGTCCACACCGCCGGTTGGCCAATGGACATTATGGGCACCGAGAACACCGGTGGCTCGTTCCTCTATCACCTGGAAAACAATCAGGTGTTCGTCGGCCTGATCGTCGACCTTTCCTACAGCAACACCTACCTGTCGCCGTTCGACGAGTTCCAGCGCCTCAAGCATCACCCGGTGCTCAAGCAGTACCTGGAAGGCGGCAAGCGCATCAGCTACGGCGCACGCGCGATCTGCAAGGGCGGCCTGAACTCGCTGCCGAAAATGGTCTTCAAGGGTGGCGCGCTGATCGGTTGCGACCTCGGCACCCTGAACTTCGCGAAGATCAAGGGCAGCCACACCGCGATGAAGTCGGGCATGCTCGCTGCCGAATCGGTGGCTGACGCGCTGTTCGCCGACAAGGACGGCAGCGAAGAGCTGACTTCCTACGTCGACGCGTTCAAAAACAGCTGGCTGCATGAAGAACTGTTCGCCAGCCGCAACTTCGGCCCGGCGATCCACAAGTTCGGCGCTATCGTCGGTGGTGGTTTCAACTGGCTGGACCAGAACATCTTCGGCGGCAAAATGCCGTTCACCCTGCACGACAACAAGCCGGATTACGCCTGCCTCAAGCTCGCGGCCGACTGCAAGAAGATCGACTATCCGAAACCGGACGGCAAACTCAGCTTCGACAAATTGAGCTCGGTGTTCATTTCGGGGACCAACCACGAAGAAGAACAACCCTGCCACCTGAAGCTCACCGACCCGAGCATTCCGCTGAGCAAGAACCTGCCGCTGTACGACGAACCGGCACAGCGTTACTGCCCGGCCGGCGTTTATGAAGTAGTGACTCAGGAAGACGGCGAGAAGCGCTTCCAGATCAACGCCCAGAACTGCGTTCACTGCAAGACCTGCGACATCAAGGACCCTGCACAGAACATCACCTGGGTGACACCGGAAGGTGCTGGCGGCCCGACTTACCCGAACATGTAAGCCGGTTGCTCTGATAAAAAGGCTCCCTACACGGGGGCCTTTTTGTTACCCGCAATTCCTGTCGGAGCGAACACGTCAGGAACTGCGCTCGAAACAGCGCCTGTGCCGCAATTGTGCGTCGAGCACCTTGAAGTTCAGACCTTCAGGCCAAGCTCCGCCGACAGCCGGGCTGTGACTCCTTTGATCAGGGGAATCAGCTCGGCCATTTTTTCCAGTGGCATGTACGGCACCGTGCTCGCAATGCTGATGCCGGCGACGATGCTCTTGCTGGCATCGCGTATCGGTGCGGCGACGCAGCGGATCGACGGCTCGTTGTCTTCCAGGTCGAAGGCGTAGCCACCGGCCACGTACTCAACCATGCGCTGGCGGAACTGCGCCCAGGATTGCTCCGGGTGCTGCGGCCAGAACTGATTTTTCCCACCTTCTGGCAAGCTGACTTCGTACAACCGTTGCCATTCTTCCTCGGTGTCATCCAGCATCAGCGCCTTGCCGATGCCGGTGCGCGCCAACGGCATGCGGTGACCAACCCGTGAACGCATTTCCGGGCCGTTGCGTCCTGGGTTCTTGTGCAGATACAAGACTTCGTCGCCTTCGCGAATCGCCAGGTGAATGGTGTCGCCGGTCAACGCCGACAACTCATCCAGATACGGCCCGGCCAGGGTCACCAGCGGCAGCTCTTCACGGGCCTGGAAACCCAGCTCGATCAACTTCGGCCCCAGCAGATAACCGATCTGCGGCACCACGCGTAAGTAACGCTCGTCCACCAGGCAACTGGCCAGTCGATGCGTGGTACTGCGCGTGGTGCCGATCAGACGGGCGATTTCCTTCAGGTCGCGTGCACCACTGGCCACGGCCTGCACGACACCCAAACCGCGAAGCAAAGTCTGGGTGCCAGTGGGCGCAGCGTCCTTGGTGTGTTTTGCAGCGTCTTCCTGCATATCCAGCCTTTAGCGTTGAGCGAGTGAACGGGCGGCATTATGGTCGCCCGAGGGCTGCGACTACAACTCGATACGCTCGACCTTGCCCACCAGCAGGATGTAGGAAAGCGCACCCAGCAAGGCCAGAACCGAGATGTAGGTAATGGCTGGCGCGAAGGAATCTCCGCTGGCGAGGAAACCGATGACGATCGGCGTGGCGATGGCCGACAGGTTACCGATGAAGTTGAACACGCCACCGGTCAATCCCAGCAGACGCGCCGGTGCCAGGGTCGAAACCAGCGACCAGGTAATGGACGCCAGGCCGTTGCCGAAAAAAGCCAGCGCGAGGAAGGCAATCACCAGCGGCGTCGATTCGACGAAGTTGGCCCCGATGATCGAGGTCGAAATCAGCAAACCGCCGATGATCGGCAACTTGCGGGCAAAGCCCACGGAGTAACCACGACGGATCAGGAAGTCCGAGAAGAAACCCGAGCAGAGCACGCCCACGAAGGCCGCCAGGAACGGCAACGATGCCAGCAACCCGGACTTGATGAAGTCCATGCCCCGGTATTTCACCAGGTAGGTCGGGAACCAGGTGAGGAAGAACCACAACGTCGAGTTGAGGCAGAACTGGCCCAGGTAGATGCCCCAGAGTTTGCGTTTGGTCAGGACGATGCCCAGGTCGGTCCAGCTGAATTTGGCTTTGACTTTGGCTTGTTCCTTCTGGATGTCCACCAACCCGCCGCCTTCGCGGATCAAGTCGATTTCAGCCTGGTTGGCGCCCTTGAAGTCCCGTGGCTCACGATACACGGCGTACCAGATCACCGCCCACAGGATGCCCACCGCGCCGGTGGTGACAAACACCATGTGCCAGCCGAATTCATGCTGCAGCCAGGCGAGGACCGGCGTCAGGAACGCCAGGCCGACGAACTGCCCGGAGGTGTAGAAACCGATGGCCGTGGCGCGCTCGCGCTCGGGGAACCAGGTGGTGACCACGCGGCTGTTGATCGGGTACGCAGGGGCTTCCAGGGCGCCGACCGCCATGCGCAGGACGAACAGCGCGATGAAGCTGCCAGCGAAGCCGAGCATCACCGTGGCGATCGACCACAGCAACAATGCGGCAGTGTAGAGAATGCGCGGCGGAACACGATCGACCAGCCAGCCGCCGGGGATCTGCATGGCGGCATAGGTCCAGCCGAACGCGGAGAAGATCAGCCCGACATGGATCGGGTCGATGCCCAGGTCGCTGGTCAGTGCCGGGGCGGCGATGGACAGGTTGCTGCGGTCCAGGTAGTTGATCACCACGGTGATGAACAGCAGGACCATGATGAAAAAACGCTTACGGCTGGGCGTCACCAACGACGCCTGCCCGGTGAGGGTTTGCGATTGCATGGGGGGTGCCTCTTTTTATCTTTATTGAGGTCGAGCTGAAGCGCTGAGGCAGTCCCTTGTGGGAGCGGGCTTGCTCGCGATAGCGGTGTGTCATTCGACATCGATGCCGGCAGACAAACCATCGCGAGCAGGCTCGCTCCCACAGGGGGCTCTAAGATGAATCAAACGAGACTCACCACTCGGCAAAACTGCCATCGGCATGACGCCAGATCGGGTTGCGCCAGCGGTGGCCGACCGCTGCACGCTCGATCACGTATTCCTCGTTGATCTCGATGCCCAGGCCCGGGCCGTTGGGGATCTTCACCATGCCCTGGTCGTAGTCGAACACCCGCGGGTCCTTCACGTAGTCAAGCAGGTCGTTGCTCTCGTTGTAGTGGATGCCCAGGCTCTGTTCCTGGATGAACGCGTTGTAGCAGGCCGCGTCCAGTTGCAGGCAAGCCGCCAGGGCAATCGGGCCCAGCGGGCAATGCAGCGCCAGCGCGACGTCGTAGGCCTCGGCCATGTTGGCGATCTTGCGGGTCTCGGTGATCCCCCCGGCGTGAGAGGCGTCGGGCTGGATGATGTCGACGTAGCCTTCGCTCAACACACGCTTGAAATCCCAGCGTGAGAACAGGCGTTCGCCCAGCGCAATCGGCGTGCTGGTCAGTGGTGCCAGTTCCTTCAACGCTTCGTAGTTTTCACTGAGCACCGGTTCTTCGATGAACATCAGCTTGTACGGGTCGAGTTCTTTCATCAGCACCTTGGCCATTGGCTTGTGCACCCGGCCATGGAAGTCCACGCCAATGCCGACGTTCGGGCCGACCGCATCACGCACGGCGGCAACGTTGGCCAGGGCCAGGTCGACTTTTTCGAAGGTATCGAGAAATTGCAGCTCTTCGGTACCGTTCATTTTGACGGCCGTGAAACCACGAGACACCGCTTCTTTCGCCGCGCGGGCGGTGTCTGCAGGGCGGTCGCCGCCGATCCACGAATACACGCGAATCTTGTCGCGAACCTGACCACCGAGCAGGTCGCTGACCGACACGCCCAGCGCCTTGCCCTTGATGTCCCACAACGCCTGGTCGATGCCGGCGAGTGCGCTCATGTGGATGGCGCCACCCCGGTAGAAGCCGCCGCGGTAAAGCACGGTCCAAATGTCTTCGATGTTGCGTGGGTCTTTGCCGATCAGGTAGTCGGACAATTCTTCGACGGCAGCCGCGACAGTGTGAGCGCGGCCTTCGACCACGGGCTCGCCCCAACCGGTCACGCCTTCATCGGTTTCGACCTTGAGGAAGCACCAGCGCGGCGGAACGATGAAGGTGGTCAGCTTGGTGATTTTCATCTGATTGTCTCTCTTGTTAGATGCAGCGCTTGCAGCGCCGAAAATGCTTAGCGAAGAGCCTTCCAGGCCGCGACGTAGGCCTTGGCATTGGCCGCTACTTGCTCGGGCGACATGCCCGGCTTGAACAAACCGGAACCGAGGCCGAACCCTCGAACGCCAGCGTCGATGAACACTTGCATGTTGTCCGGGGTGATCCCGCCGACGGGCGCGAGGATGGTTCCGACCGGCAACACGGCCAGCCAGGCCTTGACCACCGCCGGACCCATTTGCTCAGCCGGGAACATCTTCAGCACATCGGCGCCTTCAGCCAGCGCGGCAAACGCTTCGGTAGGCGTCGCCACACCCGGTGACAGGAACAATCCCGCCGCCTTTGCCGCGCGCAACACCTTGGCATCGCTGTGCGGCATGACGATCACCTGGCCACCAGCGGCTTTCACCTGCTCGACCTGTTCCGGCGTCAACACCGTGCCGGCGCCGATCAGGCAATCGGCAGGTAAGGTGCTACGCAGGATGCGGATACTTTCGTACGGTTCGGGTGAATTGAGCGGCACTTCGATAACGCGAAATCCGGCGGCGTACAGCACTTCGCCGATGGCCGCCGCTTCTTGCGGACGCAGGCCGCGCAGGATGGCAATCAGACCGTTTTGCGCCAGGGCTTGCTTGAGCATGTCAGACCTCCAGTCAGGTTTAACGCGAGGGTTGTTGGGGGACGAGGCCAGCGGCAACCGCCAGTTGCCACAAACCGCGCTCGGTGGCCTGCTCGGCCAGCGTCACACGAGCAAAACCGCAGGCGTCGAGGGCCCGGCTGTAGCGGGAGCAGAGCTGGCTGTTGCCAATCAGAATGACCGAAGGCAGGTGCACGCTGCAGCGCCGACGACGCAGTACGGCGGCCATCGCCGTCAGTTCATGGCCGATGAGCAGGCCGGACAGGTAATCCGCTTGAGCACTGGCGCTGAGCTCGCCGGTCAGGCCGAGGCTACGGGCACTGAACATTGTCGACAGCGGACCGGTTTCGCCCTCGATCGACAGCGCCACTTGCACTCCACGGTCAAATGCAGCGCTGTCAAAGGACCCGCCGCGTTGTTGGGTGCGTCCCAGAATGCTGTGATCGCTGAGCACCGCGAAGACTTCGCCGGTCATGAACGTGTCGAAATGCACGATGCAACCGTCGGCCACTTCCACCCACTTCGAATGACTGCCGGGCAGGCCGATCAGCAGATCGTCACCCTTCTCTTCCGGCAGACGTTGCATAACGCCCAGGACCTGGGTTTCTTCGCCGCGCATCACATTGGGCAGGCGCGAACGCTGGATCACGCCCGGCACGATATGCACGTCGACACCACGCACACTGCGCACGGTTTGCAGCGAAGTGCCCAGATTGGCGACATTGGCCGGTGTGTCGCAATACGCCGCTTCGCGCCAGCCCTGGGCGCTGCCGACCATGCCACAGGCAATCACCGGCAAATCGGGCTGCGCATCCAACCAGTCGCCGCAGGCATCAAGGAACGCCAGTTCAAAACCGTCGGTGCACATCACCCCGCCAATGTCTCGCGGCGTGACGGGCAACTGCATGATGCCGCACGACAGCGAGCGCTGTTCCAGCACCTGGCCATCTGCAGCGAGTTTGTAAGCACGTAATGAGGTTGTCCCCCAATCGAGCGCGATCAATTGCGCCAGCATCGCTTCACCTGTTTTGTTTATTGGGCAGTGAGTGAGCCGGACTATAAACCCGCGAAGGGATAAATCTCAATATATAAATACTTATCCCATATTGTGAGACAAAACCAAAAAAAGACCGCGGCCATTGCGATCTTTTCAATCGTTCGGCAGCGGTCAGTTGCCTTGGGCAAACTCACGCAACACCGCACCATCCATCCGGTAGCGCACCCACTCCTCTTGCGGTTGCGCCCCCAGCGACTTGTAGAACTCGATAGCCGGCGTGTTCCACTCCAGCACGCTCCACTCGAAACGCCCGCAATCATTGGCGCAGGCGATTTTCGCCAGGTGGCGTAGCAGGGTCTTGCCTGCTCCGCCGCCGCGCTGTTCGGGTGTGATGTACAGGTCTTCCAGGTACAGGCAATTGCTGCCCAGCCACGTCGAATAGCTGAAGAAGAACACGGCGAAACCGATCGGCACGCCGTCACGCAGGCAGATCAGGCCATGGGCCGTGGCGCCTTCGCTGAACAGGCTGCGTTCGATGTCGGCAACGCTGGCGATGACTTCGTGGCGGGCGCGTTCGTAGTCGGCCAGTTCGGTGATGAACCCGAGGATTTGCGGGGCATCGCTCGGGGTCGCCGGGCGGATCTCGATGGTCATGGACGGGCCTTCGTCAAAATGGAAAACGTCATGGTATGTCGACGCGGCGCACGCGTCACAGGGATTTATCGCAAGCCCTGCGCATTACTCCGGCCATTACTCATCCTGAAATCGAGAACCAGAGACCTAACATCCTCGCCTCGCGTGATAGATAGAAGACTCTTTGCAATGAACGGGTCAAGGAACCGCGTCATGTCCAGTGCTCCACCCCAAGTCTCGCGCAAGCTGTTTGGCATGTTCTGCCTGGCCAGCTATCTGTTGTCGCTGTCGTACGGCTCGACGTTTCTGTTGTCACTGCTGATCGGGGCACGCGGAGGAAACGAACACGATGCCGGCAGCGTGATCTCTGCGGCAATGCTCAGTACGTTCGCGGCGGTGATCGTCTCCGGGCATTTGTCCGATGTGTTCGGTGCGGCGCGCTCGATTGCGCTGTTCGGCGTTCTGCTGGTGGCCGCCAGCCTGGGGTTCGCCATGACGCCGGGCTTCGGTCACCTGCTGCTGTTTTTCGGCCTGTTGCTGGGGTTGGGCTGGGGCGTCTTCTACACGCTCGGGCCGATCATCGTCGCCAGCCTGGTCGCGCCCGCGCAACGCGCCAAATACTTCGCCCTGCTGTCGGGCAGCATGATGACCGGCATCGGCAGCGGCCCGTTGTTGGGGCGTGCGGCCAGCGCATTGGGCTACCCGCTGACTTCGGCATTTTACCTCGCGGCACTGGCCAGCCTGATCGGCGTCGTGCTGTTCTGGCGCCTGGACGCGCGGTTGAAAAAGGCGCCCTCGCCCACCGCCAGCGTCGCGCGCATCTCGTGGAGAGCCACCTTTGAAGTGCTGTCGTCCAGAGCGGTGCTGCCGATCGTCATGGTGGGGCTGGGCGGTTGCGTCTTTGGTGGCCTGTCGAGTTTCCAAACCAGCTATGCGACATCACGTTCGCTGGATTACTCGCTATTCTTTTTCGGCTTCATGGGCGCCGCAATCAGTAGTCGCATGTTGATCGCCGGCTTCGTGGTCAAGCGCGATCCGCTGCGCGCTTCATGCCTGTTGTCGGGGTTGATGATGGGTTCGATCGTGCTGTTCGGCTTTGTCGTCGACAACAGCTTCACCTACGTGCTGGCGGCGATGACACTCGGCGTAGGCTATGGACTGACGTACTCGGTGATCAACGGCCTGGCCGCCAACGAAGCACCCGGCGGAGTCACCGCGCAAGCGTTGCTGCTGTTCAGTCTGTCGTACTTTATCGGCGTGTTCGGCTTCCCGTTGCTGGCGGGCAAGATCATCGTCGAACAAGGCATGGGTACACTTTTGCTGACAATTCTGGCGGTGGCGTTGTTGAACTGGTTGATCACCGTAGGCCGCCTGCTCTGGCGCCGGTTCAACCTCAAGACGCCACAGCCGGCCTGAACCGTTCGTCGTTCATCAGGCACCAATCCAAAGGGAGGGTGGACCAACATCAGGTAAGGACTCTTAATGAAATGGAGACGACACCATGCTCATGTCCCGACTGACCGCCCTCACCTTCGCTACCCTGTTGTCCTCTGCGGCGTTCGCTGACACTACCGCCTCAGGAACAGGCCCGACCGACCCGGTCACCAAACCTCAATCTCCAGCCATTCAAAGCGCGCCCGGTATCAACACCGATGGCGGCGGCGTCGATCAGAACCTGCCGCCGTCTACCGGCACCGACCCACGCACCAAAGGCAACGACACGGGACGCCAAGGCGTACCAGACGGCGCCACGCCCGACAATACCGGCACTCGCTCCAAAACCACCACTGGTGGTTCGGGCTCCGAAGGCGGCGCCAATCAGTAAATCGCCACGCCAGTAATCCATTGCCATGAAAGAGGTAACCATGAACGTCGATGAAAACCTTGAGAAAGAAGTCCTGACCCGTTTGCTGCACGCTCATCCGAGCGGGCTGGGTAAAGAGGTCCTGGACAATTACCGGGGAGAGAAAGTCGTGGCCAGCACCCTGGCCACACTGCAGGAGCGCGGGCTGATCCAGCAGGGTCACGTGGTGTGCAACGAGGCTGGCGAGCACTCGTTGAACCTGCCGATCAAGCTCAGTGCCGCCGGGGTCGAGGCGGCGCGCAAGCTGGATGTCTGACCCGAAGTCCGCAATCGCGAGCAGGCTCGCTCCCACAGATTGGACACGCCCCTGCAGGAGCGGGCTTGCTCGCGATGGGGCCAGCTCAGGCTCTATAAGGACTGGCAGATAAACGCATCCACCTGCGCAGCCCCAGGCGCCGTCGCCGGCCCCCAGCGAGTCACCGCCAAAGCCGCCGCTGCATTCGCCCGCCGCGCCGCCGCGAGCACCGGCAGGCCTTGCGCCAACCCGGCGAGGAACACCCCGGCATGGGCATCACCGGCACCGTTGCTGTCCACCGCTTCGACTTTGAAACCCGGTACATGACTGCGGATGCCACCCTGATTGATCCAGCAGCCCCGAGGCCCGTCACGCACCACCATCATGACCTTGGGCGAAAGCAATCCAGCCAACTGACCGAGTGCTGCGTCGAGGTTCGATTCCCCGGTGATCTTCAGCGCCTCAACGCTGTTGCTGGTCCACACATCAATGCGCGGCATCAAGGCCCGCAACAACGGCGCATCCGGTGAGTCCACCAGTGGCCCCGGATCAAACACTACGCTGATTGCCGCAGGCAGTCCCAGCACCCAATCCAACAGGGCCTGGGCCTTGCCGACCTGCGACAGGCTATAGCCACTGACGTAGACAAAGTCTCCCGCCTCGACCGGCACGCCGGCCAGTTCCTCGGCGGACACCTCACCTTCTGCACCGATGTAGGAAATGAAGCTGCGCTCGGCTGACGCCTCGGTAACCGCCACGCACAAACCGGTATCGCGCTCGGCAGGCTGGACGATGCCAAGGTGAATGCCTTCAGCCGCCATCGCCGCCCGGGCCAGGTCGCCGAAACGACCATTGCCATGACGCCCGAGGTAAACCACTGGCAAGCCATTGCGCTGCGCAGCGGCCATCACATTGAAGCCGCCGCCGACCTCAAAATCGGCGGACTGGGCCAACACATCGCCACCCGGTGGTGGCAGCTTGTCTACCGCCATGACCAGGTCGATGATGACCTGGCCGGTGTGTAACAACTTAGGCATGAGCATTCTCAATCACGGCAGCACGACGATCCCTGGCCCCGCCGAGTACAGCGTAAATCCCACCGGCGACCAGGAACGTCACGATCCAGCCCAAGCCGTTATGACCGAGCCAGGAGTCGGAGAGGAAACCGCGAAACCAAACGGTCTGTTCGGTGGTGCCAATCGTGGTGAAGCTGAAACCCAGCACAATCGCCACGGCCCAGGCACCGAACGCCCGCCATTCGACGCCGCCGCGATACCAGTAGGCGCTGCTCGGGGTGACATCCAGCAAGTCGGCAGGGCTGTAGTAGTGACGGTGAATCAGGTCGACCACAAAGATCCCGACCCAGGCCGTGATCGGCACCGCCAGCAGGGAAATGAACGTGATGAACGGGCCGTAGAAGCTGTCAGCGATCAGCATGAAGTAGATGGAGCCGGCGAAGATCGCCACGATGTCGACCACCACCGCGTACACGCGCTTGACCTTCAGGCCCAGGGTCAACGTAGTCAGGCCAGCGGAGTACACCGACAGGTTGTTGGACAGCAGCAGACCGCCAAATGCGGTGATCAGGTACGGCACCGCCATCCAGGTCGGCAGCATGTCGCGAATCGCGACGATCGGGTCAGTGGCCGACGCCAGGTCATTGTTGCCCACCGACAGCAGGCCGCCGAGGGTGATCAGCAGCACCAGTGGAATGCCGGCACCAAACGCTGCCGATGCAACCAGGCGCACGGCCTTGACGCTGCGATGCTGGTAGCGCGACATGTCGGCACCGGCATTGGCCCAACCGATACCGGTGCCCGCCGCCATGGTGCCGATGCCGATGATCATTGCGCTCATCGGCGCCGGCGTGGCGTTGAACACGGCGCTCCAGTCGATGGTGGCGCAGAGGAAGCCGCCCACCAGAATGTTCAGCGCCCCAAACACATAGGTCGCCCATTTTTGGATCACCAGCAGCGTCGCGTGGCCTAGCCCCGACACCGACAACGTCAGGAGCACGAAAATCGCGATGAAGACCAGCGTCAGCAAAGGTGCGCTTTTCGCTTCCACCGGCGAGCCGAACAGGATCGAACACAACGACAGCAGTACGAAGGCCGCAGTGGTGGTGTTGACGGTTTCCCAACCCAGACGCGACATCAGCGAAACCAGCGTCGGGCCGATGTTGCCGCGCACGCCGAAGATCGCCCGCGACAGCGTCAGGCTCGGTGCTCGGCCACGACGACCGGCAATGGAAATGATCCCCACCACCGCGAAGGAACCGGCGGCCCCGAGAATCGCGACGATGATCGCCTGCCAGATCGCCAACCCGCGAAACGCTACCAACGTGGCCCCCAGCGGCAGGCCGAGGATGGAAATGTTGGCGGCGAACCAGACCCAGAACAGTTGCAGCGGATGCCCGTTGCACTCCGCTTCCGGTACCGGTTCGATCCCCCGGGTCTCCAGTTGCCCGGCGCTTTGCCCGACGTTTGATGAACTCATGTAAAAGGCTCCTGTTGCCATTTTTGTGCTTGTGGGCAATTGCAGAAATCGACAAAACATCCCGGCGGTCCTGGCCGTGTTGTGCGATCCATTGCGGTGAATAATTCGATAAAGCGGTGCGCCCCTGTAGGAGCGAGGTTGCTCGCGATGGTAGCCCAGACACCGCGGGGATTCAGACATCCCGCGTTATCGTTGACGACCATCGCGGGCAAGCCCGCTCCTACAGGGTGTGCGTCAGCGCAGTGCGAGAAGCCCTTGCACCAAAGGCTCCAGCTTCAACCCGTTGACAGTCTTGACCTGCTCGATCATCGAGGCTGGCCAGCTTTCAAGGCCCAGGCAGGCCCCCAGCATAGCCCCGAGAATCGCCGCGATGGTGTCGGTGTCGCCACCCAGGCCGGCGGCCATGCACAGCGCGTCGAAGGCATTCATCTCACCGATGGCCACTTGCTGCGCCAACGCGAACGAAACCACCACCGACTCCTGCGACGCCACGGACGTGCCGATCACGTCGTAAAGCAGATCCGCAAGCAACGCCTTGTCACGATCAACGCTGATGGTACGCGCCCAACTGATCCGCGGGGCAATGCGCCCGCCCGCGACCCAGTGTCCATGCTCTTCGGCCTGCTGTGCGATCTGCTGGCCGAGGTTCAACGCCTCGCCCAGATCCATGCCGTTGATACCGGCCGAGACCACCGCCGCCACCGCCGCCGCACTGGAGATGCCCAGCGTGGTGTTATGGGTGACCTGGCAGGCCTGCACCACGGCAGCGATGAATGGCTGTGGCTTGGCGACATCGGCGGCAATGCCCACCGGTGTAATGCGCATCGCCGCGCCGTTGGTGGTGCCGTAGCGCCCGGCTTCTTCAGGCGAATGGCCGGCAAGGATCATCTCGATGGCGCGCTTGGTCGACGGGCCGAGCAAATCCTGCGAGCCCTTGGCCTGCATCGCCGCTTCCCATTCGATCAGTCGCTGCGCCAGCAACGCAGGTTCGATAGTGCCCCGACCATCAACCAGCAACTGGCCGACCAGGATCGCCTGCTCGGTGTCATCGGTGATGGAGCCCTTGGGCATGTTGGCGGCAATCGGCTGATGGGGGCCTGCATCTTCCAGGCGTGTGATCTCGCCGAAACGGGACTGGATTTCGGCACGGCTCAGCGATTGGGTCGGCATGCCCAGCGCATCACCCAGGGCCAGTCCGTAGAATGCGCCCAGGGCACGATTGAGCGCCGTCATTGTGTATTTCCAAATTGCAGGTGCAGGCGAAAATGTACGGGATCGAGCAGGCTTTCGACCTGTTCCATGAAACGGTTTTGCCGGTCGTAGGTCGTCCGCAACGCTTTGAGGAATACGGTGCCGGTGGGGCGTCCGAGTAGCTGGGCGTCTTCGGCACTCAAGGGTTCGGCGCCAATCCACTGGTCGCCGCGTTCGCCGATGTAGCCGTAGGCGGCCAGGGTAATGGTCAGGGAGTTGTCGATCAGGCCGACTCGCGGCAGGCTTTCCAGGCCCCCAGTGGCAGGCATCAATGAGCGTTCAAGGGAGACCAGCGTGCCGTCGTTGGCGCGACGGCGGCGGTCGAGTGTGATGAACTGGTCGGTGCCAAAGCGCGACAGCAGGTCCGGTCGCGTGACCGCCTCCAGCCGCAGCACTTCGGTATTGACCAGCGCCCCGCTGTCGGCCAGTGCCTGCGCCCAGCCGCTGCGCTGATCAAGCACCACGCCGTCGAAAGTGACGATGGAACCTACTCCGCTTTGGGTCGCAATGTATTTGCGCCGTTTCAGTTCGGCCAGCGCTTCACGCAGCGTGCCGCGGCTGACCTTGAATTCTTGAGCCAACTGATGCTCACCCGGCAATAGAAAACCGTCCTCCAACAGACCGCTTTCAATGCGCCGGATGAGTTCGTCGACCACCCGTTGTTTCTTGTCGAATCGTACCTGTCTAATCATGTACAAATTGATACCCGAAACATGCTGTTACGGGCAAGGAATATTTAAGGGAGGTGACAGGTGGAGGGCTGACCGCTGCGCGGTCAATCGCGACGGTTCGACGCCTCGACAAGCTCGCTCCTACAGGGATCGCATTTCAACTGTAGGAGTGAGCTTGTCGAGGCGTCGAACCGTCGCGATTGACAATATCAGATCAACACGATTCTCAACGCTGCTTCAACCGGTCAATCACCACCGCCAACAGCAGGATCGAACCGCGAATCACATACTGGTAGAAGGTGTCGATGTTCTTGAGGTTCATGGCATTCTCGATGATCGCCAGAATCAACACCCCGGCAATCACATGCCGGATCATGCCAATACCGCCACTGAGCGATACGCCACCCAGAACGCAAGCCGAAATTACCGTCAGTTCAAAACCCTGGCCAATCATTGGCTGGCCCGAAGTCATGCGCGACGCCAGGATCACCCCGGCCAATGCGCCGATCACGCCGTGCACGGCGAAGATGATGATCTTGGTCCGGTCAACGTTGACGCCGGCCAGCAACGCCGCTTCCTGGTTGCCACCGATGGCCATGGTGTTGCGTCCGTACGTGGTGTAGTTCAGCAGCCAGCCGAAAAACAGGAAGCAAACGATGGTGATCAGGATCGGCACCGGTACGCCGAACAACTGGCCGTTGCCGTAGACGAAGAACGATTCCTGGGACACGCCCACCGCTTTGCCATTGGCGAAGATGTAGGCCAGGCCACGCACGATTTGCATGGTCGCCAGCGTGGTGATCAAGGCATTGACCCGCAGCTTGGCAATCACGATGCCATTGATCAGCCCGACGATCAGCCCCATGCACAGCGCCGCCGCCACGCCGAGGAATACGCTGTCGGTGTCACGCATCACCACCGCCGCAACCACGCCGGCACAGGCAATCACCGAGCCTACCGACAAGTCAAAATGCCCCGATGCCAGGCAATACAGCATCGTGCACGCGGCAATGCCAGTGGTGGAGATCGCCAGGCCCAGGCCGCGCATGTTGAGCGGCGAGAGGAAGTTGTCGATCAGCAGTGTGCAAAGCACGAAGATACCGACCGCTGCCGCCAGCATCGCCCAGTCATCGAGAAAGCGCCGCAGGTCCAGCGGTTTGCGCGTCGTCGGCAGGGTTTCGTTTTGGGTTGTCATCATAGTCACCTCTCAGTTCGCCACGCCGTCAGCGCGTTGGCGCGGCAAAGCCAGTTGCAGCAGGTTGGATTCATTGGCCTGTTCGCGGCTTAGCTCGCCACGCATTGCCCCTTCGCACATCACCAGGATCCGGTCGGAAATGCCCATGACTTCCATCAGGTCGCTGGACACCACGATGACCGCGATCCCACTGTCGGCCAGGTTGTGAATGATCTGGTAGATCTCGGCCTTGGCGCCGATGTCGATGCCACGAGTGGGCTCGTCGAGCAGCAGCACCTTCATCGGCATCGACAGCCATCGACCGAGGATCGCCTTCTGCTGGTTGCCGCCGGAGAGAAACTTGATCTGTTGTCCGGCATGGGGCGTTTTCACCCTGAGCGCCTTGATCTGCTTGTCAGCATTGTCCTTTTCCCAGAGCCCGCGAATCAGGCAGCGGAAACCGGAATGGGCCGGGCGTGCGCTGATGTTGATGTTCTCGGCGACACTGCCCAACGGAATGATGCCCTCCTTCTTGCGGTCCTCCGGACACAGCAGAATGCCGGCGGCGATCGCGTCCCGGGGTGAGCGTAGTTGCAGTTCATGACCGCGCAATTCCAGGCGTCCGGCGCTGCTGCGCTCCAGGCCACTGAGCAGGCGGAACAGCTCCGTGCGCCCGGCACCCACCAGCCCGAACAGGCCGAGGATCTCGCCTTTGTGTGCGTCGAAACTCATCGGCTCGCGCAAGCCCGGCCCGAGGAGGCCATCGGCTCGCAACGCCACCGCCCCCCGCTTGCGCGGACGGTAATCGTAGATGTCCTGGATGTCGCGGCCGACCATGCAAGTGACCAGTTGATCGTGGGTCAGCTCGCTCATGTCCTCGAAGGTACGCACGTAGCGGCCGTCCTTGAAGACCGTCACCGCGTTGCAGATGCGGAACACTTCTTCCATGCGATGGGAGACGTAGAGCACCACTTTGCCTTCATCGCGCAGGCGACCAATGATTGCCATCAAGCGATCGATCTCCCGCGCCGACAGGCTGCTGGTCGGTTCGTCAAAGGCGATCACGTGCGCGCCTCGGGACAGCGCCTTGGCGATTTCCACCAGTTGCCGCTGGCCAAGAGACAGGCGCCCGACTTTCTCCTGCGGGTCGATTTCGTCCGCCAGGCCCTTGAGGCAGGCCAACGCCTGCTGGCGCAACGCGCCGCGATTGATCAGGCCGAAACTGGCGGGCAGATGCCCGAGAAACAGGTTTTCGGCGACGGTCATTTCCGGCACCAAGTGCAGCTCCTGGTGAATCACCGCCACCCCGCTGGCGATGCTGTCGGCCGTGGACTTGAAGGCCATCGTCCGTTCACCGATCTGTAAATCGCCGCTGCTGGGCGTGTAGGCACCGCCGAGGATTTTCAGCAGGGTCGACTTGCCGGCGCCGTTCTCGCCCATCAAGGCATGGACCTGGCCTGGATGGGCGACGAAACTGATGCCGTCCAGCGCCTTGACACCGGGAAAGGTCTTGCCGATCCCGTTGAAACGTAAACTGCCGCCGGCGCTGTCTTGTTGTGTTTGTACTTGCGCGTGCATAAACCACCTCATCCCACGGATCAGGCAGCCCCGTTGCCAGGGCCACCGGGGAAATCAATCGAGCCTCAGTTCCACAGGCCGATTTTTTCCAGTTCCTGCTTGAAGTTGTCTCGAGTGATCAGCGTCACGTCGTCCATGGCGGTGTACTTCGGCGGCTCCTTGCCGGTGGTGACCCACTCGAACATCATGCTGGCGGTGTTATAGCCTTCGATGTGCGGGCTGGGCAGCATCGAACCGAAGAAACCGCTGTTGGGCTTTTTCAGTTCACCGATGGCATCGGTGCCGTTGATGCCGATGCCGATCACGTTGGCCGCCGCAAACCCGGCGCTTTCGGTGGCGCGCACGCCGCCCAGCACGGTGTTGTCGTTCATGCCGCCAATGATCAGGTTTTTTGCCGCGCCCGGCAGTTTCACCAATGCAGAGTTGGTGGCGTCCATGCTGCCCGGCACGTCGAGGGTCTTGAGCGCCGAGAACAGGATGTGATCCTTCGGCATCCCGGCGTCTTCCAATGCCTTGACCGAACCGTCGGTGCGCTTCTTGCCTGTGTCCAGTTCGTTGTAGGTGTTGATCACCGCGTAGGTGTCTTTCCAGTCCCAGCCACGTTTTTTCGCTTCGGTGGCCATCGCCGCGCCCTGCTTCTGCCCGACCTCGTAAGCCGCCATCCCGAGGTACGGCACGTCTTCCATGAATTTGCCGCTGGCATCGACGAAGCGGTCATCCACGGCAATCACTTTCAAACCGTTGAGCTTGGCCTTGGCCATGATTGCCGGGCCCAGGGAGACGTCCGGCGGGCAGATCACGAAACCCTTGGCGCCGTTGGCGGCAAGGCTGTCGATGGCAGAGAGGGTTTTCTCGCCGTCCGGCACGGCGATCTTGATCACGGTGAAGCCCTTGTCCTTGCCGGCTTTTTCCGCGAAGGCCCATTCGGTTTGGAACCAGGGCTCTTCCGCCTGCTTCACCAGGAAACCGATTTTGATTTCCTCGGCAGCCAGCAGCGTACTGCTCAGGCTGACGGCGGTAACCGCCAAGGCAACACGGCACAGGGAACGGATCCCACGACGACGATTCATAAGCTGACTCCTTGTTATTTTTTTTGAGCGTTAGTTGAAAGCCAATCAAAGGTTACTGCAAATAGTCATATTATATGATGATTGAATTACAGCCGCACTTTAGCGCCTGGAACCCCGGTTACTCAGTCGTGGTACAGCACCGAGCGACCACCATCGATGGTGATGCATGAAGCATTGATGAAGGGCGCTTCATCACTGGCCAGGAACACCGCGGTCATCGCCACTTCCATGGGCTGGCCGATGCGCCGTGGTGGATGCAGGTCGAACGCCCGTTGACGCTCGGCGTGCGGGTCGGCAAAACCGTTCCAGTAATCGATGTTCAGTTGGGTTTCGATGTAGCCTGGGGCGATGGCGTTGACCCGAATGCCCTTGGGCGCGTACTCGATGCCCAGCGCACGGGTCAGGCCGAGCAACCCGTGCTTGGCCACCGGATAGGGAAAACAGCCTGGAATGATGTGGCTGGAATGGGTCGAAGCGATGTTGATGATGCTGCCGACACCCTGTTCGATCATCTGTGGCAGTACGGCCTTGCAACCGAACCAGGCTCCGTCCAGGTCGATGGCGAAACAACGGCGCCAGTCTTCCTCGGTCATTTGCAGGGGATCGCGAAATACATTGACGCCTGCGCAGTTGACCAGCACGTCGATGCGGCCGTAACGCTCGACCGCCAGCCGTGCCATAGCATGCAAGTCCTGTGGGCTGGATACGTCGGCCCTGATCGCCTGGACGTCGAAGCCCTTGTCGCGCCAGAGAGCAGCGACTGCCTCGACCTTCTCGCCCTGGATATCACTGATGATCAATCGGGCCTGCTGGCAGGCGAAGGCCGCAACGATTGCCTCGCCGATGCCCTGGGCTGCGCCGGTCAGCAGTACGACCTTGTCTTTCAGGCGCTCACCCTGCGGCGGCTCGGGCACCGCTGGCAGCGAAAGGAGCTCAGCCATGCAGCGCGACTCCCTTTTCCAGGCACGACAAAAACCGGGCATCCATCGATGTCCGGTTGAAAATCCTGTAGGTAAATCGTTTCATCACTTCACCTGTTTTATTCTTTTTAAGTGTGAGTGCGTGCAACTGATGGATCTGACTATAAACCCGGCGGGCAAATAATCTCAATATATAATTTTACATCCCATATTTTGGGATTTAACCGGAAAATCTCGTACAGAGCTTTCCGGGCACATCGACCTCAATGGCCAGCACCGCGCCGTCCAATGGATGATTCTTCGGGCTCGCGGCACTGGTGACGTAGAGCGTTTTCAGGTCCGCGCCGCCAAATACACAGCTGGTAGGGCGACTGACGGGTAGCTCGATCACCTGATCGACCTGCCCCTGCGGGGTCAGCCTGAGCAGACAACTGCCGTCCCACCGTGCGTTCCAGATGAAACCTTCAGCATCCATCGCCGACCCGTCCGGCCCGCCGCGCTCATGGGGGCCGAACCACACTTGCGCCGGCTCCAGACCGCCATCGGTGCGGATGAAATGCCGGTAGAGCGCGCCGTCCAGGCTGTCGGCGAAATACAGCGTGGTGGCGTCATCGCTCCACAACAGGGTATTGGGAATACCCAGCCCACGCAGCAACGGCGTGACCCGCGCATCCCGGTCGACGCGAAACAGACCGCCGCTACGTCTCTCCAACGGCAGGTCTTCACCGCTTTCACCAATGTTGTTCTGCATGGTGCCGAGCCAGAGCCGGCCCTGCGCATCGCAACGGGCTTCGTTACCCCGATTGCCAGGTTGGGGGTCGGCAACGCAGAACAGCGTCAGCCTGGGTTCAAGGCCGGGCGAATCGAGGTCCAGCCGATAGACGCCACTGCTCAAGGTCACCAGTGCGTCGCCACTTTCACAGGGAATGAAGGCGGACACATGCTCGGGCATCTGCCAGATCTGCACGTTGGCTCCGATCAGGCGCAGTGCCTGACGCCCGGCGATATCGACCCAATACAGCGCCTGGGTCGGTGCGTCCCAGAACGGCCCTTCACCCAATTGCGCACGGTGTTCGGTGACTGCGGTGAAACTCATGAAACCTCCGGCATTGTTGTTTTTATTGGGAGAGCCAGGTCAGCCTGCTTTCTTGTCGGCCATGACCTGTGGGTAAAAACGTTTGATCGCCAGGTCCGCATTATCGATCAGTGTCATGCAAGCCCACACGCCCCGCGCCGAATCCCGAGCGGCGATGGCGTCGGCCATCTCCTTGTGGATGGGCAGCGTGCGGCGCAGTTCGTCAGGGTCGGCGGCGGACACTTCGAACGACACCGCCAGCAACGCGCCGAGTGCCGGGACCATCTGCTCGATGAATTGGTTGTGGCTGGCGGCGAGGATGCACTCGTGGAAGCAGCGATCAGCCCGGTTGTAATCCGCATCGCTGCTGACCGCGCGCTCCAGGGCGTTGTAAGCCAGCAGAATCGCCTCCACCTGCTCGACCGTCGCTCGCTCGCATGCCCAGCGCACCGCCATGGGTTCGATGGTGCGACGCAAGTCCAACAGGTCGTCGACGAAGTTCTCCGGCAGACCGCTGCGCGACAGCCAGCCGACAACTTGCGGATCGAAGAGGTTCCAGCGTCGCACCGGTAGCACCCGTGTGCCGACCTTCGGCCCGACTTCGAGCATGCCCTTGGCAACCAGGGTTTTGATGGCTTCGCGAATGACCGTACGACTGACGCCGAGTTGCTCACCCAGATCGGCCTCAACCTTGAGGGCTTCGCCTGGCTTCACATGGCTCGCGGCAATCCAGCAACCCAGCCAATCGACTGTTGATGCATGAAAGCTGCTGGACATGGACACCTCGGACCTGATTACTGTGGAGGCCTACGCTAATCATCATATGATTGGGTGTCAATTTGAATTTCAGGAGAACCACTTTTTTACATGTGGGAGCGGGCTTGCCCGCTCCCACAGGGATCTCTCACACGTGAGATTTCAGGTCAGGGCTCGAGACCAATGGGGAAGAATTGGCCACCACTCCAAACCCCCAACCACTGCTGCCCATCGATCTCGCGACTCACCGCCAGCTCCACCATCTGGTAGAACACATTGCGATGAATCAGGGCTTCGAGATTGGTGCGCACATGCACGTAAGGGGCGGGTTCGTCGGTCCGAGTATCGATCACCACGCGAATCGGATGGTCGGGCCCGGCTTCGGTGGTTTCCTCGACGTTGGTGGTAAAGCGCAGGATTTGCGACTCACCCTCGCCTTGCACATCCAGGGTCACCGCCACGAACGGCGCATCGTCAACCTTGATGCCGACTTTCTCGACCGGGGTGACCAGGAAGTAATCATCGCCATCGCGGCGGATGATGGTGGAGAACAGCTTGACCATCGGCTTGCGCCCGATCGGCGTGCCCAGGTAATACCAAGTGCCGTCGCGGGCGATGCGCATGTCGATGTCGCCGCAGAACGCGGGGTTCCACAAGTGGACCGGTGGCAAGCCTTGGGTCTTGGGGATCTGCCCCAACAGGTCGTTGGCTTTTTGCGGGCCACTCATGGCGTTCTCCTGACGATTACTGGTCACTGAGCCCCAGCAGGCTGCGCGCATATTGCTCCAGCGGCGGGCCCATCAGGTCTTCCGGCTTTTTGTCGTGGAACGTCAGTAAACCGCCACGACTCTTGATGCGTGCAGTATCAATCAAATACTGGGTGCTGGTCTCGATCAACATGACCTGAATGACACCCGTGTCGACGCCGAGGCGGTCCACGGCTTCCTGGTCCAGCCATTCGTCAGAGTTACCGATACGGTCATCGGACTTGGCGAAACGGGTATAGAGCAGATAATGGGCACCCACTGCACGGGCTTCACCCATGGCCTGGTCCAGGCCTTCCGGCGCCCGAGCACGGCGCACCATCGGGAAGTATTCGATAAAGCCGTCAAAGGCGACTTCGGCGATCACGTTGGGTCGCGGATACACGGCACTGTTCGGCGGCGCAAAGGCACCCTGGGCGATGTACACAAACGAATCCGGCTGAATGCGCAGGTTGTTCACGCGACGGCTATCGCTGTGGTCGAGCAGACCCGCGTCGCTCATGTGGTAGCGAGTCCCTTCAGCCATGTCGCTGACATTCATGCAGCCACCAAGCGCCAAAACGGCCAGCAGCAAAACCAGGCTACGCATCCTACCCTCCAGGAGCCGGTGACGGAAAACCGGCGAATGGCCATGGGATGCAGCTTCCGCGCCAGCTTGATACCTCGGCGGTGTCTGAGCCACCATCGCGAGCAAGCTCGGTCCTACGGGATCAGGACAGGATCAGCCGCCGATGATTTTCATGACAGTCGCCCCGCCGGAAAACGCCACGTCCTGCTTGTCGCCCAAGGCTTTCATCAGCAAGCGCTGCAAGGCCGGCAAGGCTTGATGACGTGGCTTGTCCAGCAGATCGCCAACGTAGTGGCGGTTGCTCGACGACAGGCAGCCATGCAGCCAGCCGGTCGAGGACAGGCGCAAGCGCGAGCACGTTCGGCAGAAGGGCACGCTTTCGTTGGCAATCACGCCGAAATACCCTTGGCCCGGAATCTCGTAGCGCACCGCTGTGGCATCGACCGGTGCATCGGCCTGAAGGTATTCATGGTGATGGCCGATCAGGCTCAACAGTTGTTGCAGGCTGACGAATTGCTGCACGAACGCATTGGAGTCACTGGCAAGGTGGCCCATGCGCATCAGCTCGATAAAGCGCAACTCATAGCCGCGCTCCAGACAGTATTCGAGCAGGGGCATCACCTGGTCCAGGTTCTGTCCGCGCAACGGCACCATGTTGACCTTGATCTTCATCCCGGCGGCACTGGCCTGCGCCATGCCATCGAGCACCGTCGCCAGATCGCCGCCGCGAGCAATACTGCGGAATGCACCGGCATCCAGGGTATCGAGCGAGACGTTGAGACGGCGGATACCGGCGTCGAGCAGCAATGGCAGTTTTTTTGCCAGCAACTGGCCGTTGGTGGTCAGGCTGATGTCTTCAAGCCCCATATGGCCGACGGCGGCCATGAAGGCTTCGAGCTTGGGACTGACCAGTGGCTCGCCACCGGTTATCCGTAAACGCTCGATGCCGGCGGCTTCGATCAGGTACGCCACGCCTCGGGCCATGGCCTCGGCCGACAGTTCATCCTGCGCAGCGACCAGCCGCTTGCCGTTCGGCACGCAGTAGGTACAGGCGTAATTGCAGGCTGAAGTCAGGCTGATTCGCAGATTGCGGAAACGCCTGCCTTGACGGTCAACGATCATGATCACTCCGGCACAGGGAAATCGGACTCACTGAAACTTGACTCACAAATCAAGTTTTAGCAAGTCCCATGCCTGAGTATATTACTGTGGTACTGCGCCATATAGCGAAATCATGGCGCGATGACGCAGCGGGATAACTCAGCTGCTCGGGGTGTCGGTATCACGCTTGCGCTTGTTGCCCATGCGTACACCGATGTCCATCAGGAACTGGAAGAAACCTTCCTGATCTTCCAGCACATTGCTCCAGAACGGCGAGTGATACAGCGCCACCGCGCCGTGCACCAGCGCCCAGGATGCGCAGTAATGGAAGTATGGAGGCACGTCTTCAAGTTTGCCTTCGCTGATCCGGCCCTTGATGAGCAGCGTCAGGCGTTCGAAGTTCGAGGCGCGGATCTTGTGCAGCTCCTCGATCATCTCCGGGACCTGATTGCCCTTGACCACCTTTTCCTCAAGGCGATCGAACAAGCGGTAGCGTTGCGGATCGCGCATGCGGAATTCGAAGTAGGCCCGGGACAGGGCTTCCTTGTCCTTGTCGACGTCGGCCGAATGCAACAGCTCGTTCAGGTCGCGCTCGTAGTCGAGCATCAGGCGCAGGTAAATCTCCGCCTTGGACTTGAAGTGCTTGTAGATTGTGCCTTTGCCGATACCGACGGCATCAGCAATCATCTCGACGGTGACACTGTCTTCACCTTGGTCGAGGAACAGCTTGAGCGCGGTATCGAGAATTTCCTGCTCGCGGCGACGAAATTCACGGACCTTACGAGGTTCTTTATGCATAAGAAAAGGTCTGTCGGGGTCAAAATTCGAAGCCGCGTATTATGCCTAACTTGCGCAAAAATGCACGGATCATCCGCGCATTCCTCTGTTTGTCGATGATTTCTCGCAAGGTTCTGTTTTGATGAGAACGCTTCCGAAGCGGCTGTATTCCAAAATTGTTTAAAAACCGCGACCGGTGAACTGGACTCGGCGCAATCCTGATCAATACTTCAACTGTCGGCGGGGCATCTCCCCCAAGTGTCTCGCCGATATTGGTACCAACGGACCGCGTACCATTGTTTTACTCCTAATGGTCTTAACCCGGATTCACCCCCAGAACCCGGGTTTTTTTTGCCTGCGATTCAGCCTTTTACATGAGCCAGCGGGAACAGACGCTTGAAGTTCGCCGTGGTCTGTTCGGCAAATCGTGCGTAGGATTCGCCGCGCAACATCGCCAGGAACTCTGCCACTTCCCGCACATATTGCGGCAGGTTCGGCTTGCCGCGATACGGGATCGGGGCCAGGTATGGCGAGTCGGTTTCCACCAGCAATCGGTCGGCAGGCACCTTACTCGCTACATCCCGCAGCGCATCGGCATTGCGAAAAGTGACAATACCGGACAGAGAAATGTAATAACCCATGTCCAGCGCTTCCTTGGCCATCTCCCAATCTTCAGTGAAGCAGTGCAGGACACCGGCCTGGGGCAACGCGGCTTCGCGCAGTAGGCTCAAGGTGTCGGCCCGGGCACCCCGGGTATGGATGATCACCGGCTTGCCGGTCTGCTGCGCGGCTTGCAGGTGCAGTCGAAACGACTCCTGCTGTAACTGCGCCGCTTCGGGCTCGTAGTGATAATCCAGCCCGGTCTCACCGATCGCCACCACCCGTGGATGGTTGAGCTCGCGCAGCAGCCAGTCCAGCGCTGGTGCGGCACCGGGTTGCACGTCCAACGGGTGCACGCCCACCGAACAGTCGACATCCTCGTAGCGCTCGGCCAGGGCTTTGACGTCGGCCGCATTATCGGCACTCACGCCAATGCACAGAAAATGTCCTACGCCGCGCTGCCGCGCGGCATCGAGTGCGGCATCGAGAGAGCCGTCGTGTGCGGCGAGGTCAAGGCGATCGAGGTGGCAATGGGAATCTACAAGCATAAAAAAGTTGGCAACTTACATCGTATGGGTGGGACGGTCGGACTTTAGGGCTCCGACCAGATGGGTTTCGATTCGACTGCGCGCGGCGTTATCGCCATCGTTGAATTGAACACCAACGCCAGCGGCACGATTGCCTTGGGCACCTTTGGGTGTGATCCAGGCAACTTTGCCAGCCACCGGAATTTTCTCCGGCTCGTCCATCAGGTTCAGCAGCATGAATACCTCGTCACCCAACTTATAGCTCTTGTTGGTCGGGATAAACAGCCCGCCATTCCTGAGGAACGGCATGTAGGCCGCGTAAAGCACGGACTTGTCCTTGATGGTCAAGGACAAAATGCCGTTGCGCGGCCCCGGGTTCTCGGCTTCATTCATGCTGACCTCCACTGCTGATAGTCAGAGTCTAGGCATAGTCGATCACTTCTGGATAGGCAAAGACGCCCATTGCACCAGCAAGGCTTCCAGCAACAACACACGATTGAGATTGGCCTTGCTGAGCACTTTCTGGCGCTGGGCGAGGATCCAGTCCTGAATATTCAAGGTTTTTTCCTGGCTGGTTTTCTGCGCCAGGTACTGCACGACCTTGCGCATATCGGACAATCCCAACCCGTCTTCATCCTGGGTCAACTGATAGCGCAGGATCAGGCTCGACCAGTCGCAAAACCAGTCGAACAGCAACAGCAGCGGCACCGAATTCCAGCCCTCGGCCAATTGCGTGGGGGATTGTTGCTGCTTGAGCAGCTTCTTCACACCGTCGACAACCAGTGCTCGTTGCTCCTGTACGCCCTGAGCGTGCAGGCTGACCGCTGCCAAGGGCGAACCGGCAGCGAGGGTCAGCAGTTCGTTGCGCTCTTGTTCATTGCAATCGGGCAGAGCGGTCGCCAACCACGCCAGGCTCACGGCCTCGCTCGGCAACGGGCAGGCTTGCTGCACGCAACGGCTCTTGATGGTCGGCAACAGGCGGCTGCTCTGATGGCTCACCAGCAATAGCACCGTATCGCCGGACGGCTCTTCAAGACTTTTGAGCAAGGCGTTGGCGGCGTTGATGTTCATCGACTCGACTGGCTCGATCAGCACCACCTTGCGCCCACCCAACTGCGAGGTCTGAACCACGAAGCTGACCAGGTCACGCACCTGGTCGACCTTGATCGCCTTGTCGGCTTCTTCGGGCTCCAGAATGTAGTTGTCGGGGTGGCTGCCGGCCTTTAGCAACAGGCAGGATTTGCATTCCCCGCAGGCGTTCTGAGCCGTCGGCTGCTGACACAACAGCTGTGCCATCAGGCGCTCGGCCAACGCACGTTTGCCAATTCCCGCCGGCCCGTGCAGCAAATAGGCGTGCGCATGCTGCTTGCGACCGGCCAATTGCTGCCAGAGGCTGTCCTGCCACGGGTAGGCTTCAGCCACGGCTCAGCTCCAGCAGGCGCGGTAGCAGCGCATCCAGCGACTGTTGAACCTGCGCCAGCGGCTGTGCGGCGTCGACGAGCACGTAGCGCGCTGGCTCGGCGGCGGCGCGCTTGAGGAAAGCACCGCGCACCGCATCGAAGAATGTGCGCCCTTCCCGCTCGAAGCGATCCAGGCGACCCCGTGCGCTGGCACGGGCCAGGCCCACTTCCACCGGCAAGTCGAAGATCAGCGTCAGGTCAGGACGCAGATCACCCTGGACGAAGGTTTCAAGGGTCGCGATGCGCTCCATCGACAGGCCGCGGCCACCACCCTGGTAGGCGTAGGTCGAATCGGTAAATCGGTCACACAGCACCACCGCACCCCGCCCTAGCGCCGGGCGGATCACCCCGGCCAGATGCTGGGCGCGGGCAGCGAACACCAACAGCAACTCGGCATCCGGATCCATGATTTCTTCGACAGGCGTCAGGAGGACTTCGCGGATCCGTTCGGCCAGCGGCGTCCCGCCCGGCTCCCGGGTCAGCACCACTTCAAGACCGGCGGCACGCAAGCGCTCGGCGAGGTACTCGCGATTGGTGCTCTTGCCCGCACCTTCAGGGCCTTCCAGGGTAATAAACAAGCCAGTCACAGGCAGTCCTTAGTCGAGTTCATTGCGAGCCTTGCGGCGTGGCGGCGTCCGTTTCGGGCGCAACAGCAGGTTCTTTGGCAGGTTCTTCAGTCGATTGCGGGGCCGATTGTTCAATGGGCGCAGACGGCGTCACGGGCGGCAATGCCTGCGGCGAAGTGTCTGGTGAATCTGGCGTGATCGGCGCCGGCTCACCCGTGGCTTCCGGCGCCGTGACTGGCGCGGGGCTTGAGCGGTAATCGGCGCGACGCTTGAGCTGGAACTCACGCACAGCGTTGTTGTGGGCATCCAGGTCATCGGAGAACACGTGACTGCCATCGCCCCTTGCCACGAAATACAGGCTGTTGCCAGCCACCGGGTTCAGAGCGGCATGGATCGCCTCGCGGCCAACCATCGCAATCGGGGTCGGCGGCAGGCCCGCAACCATGTAGGTGTTGTAAGGGTTGGATTCCTTGAGGTGGGCGCGGGTCAGCTTGCCGGTGTAACGATCGCCCAGGCCATAGATCACCGTCGGATCGGTCTGCAGCAGCATGCCCAGTCCCAGGCGGCGCACGAACACCCCGGCGATCTGCCCACGTTCTTGCGGCACACCGGTCTCCTTCTCGACCAGCGAGGCCATGATCAGTGCCTGGTAAGGCTCGGTGTACGGCACATCTGCGGCGCGTTGCGCCCATTCCTTGGCCAGGACTTCATCGAGGCGATCATAGGCTTTTTTCAGCAGTTCGACGTCGGTCATGCCCCGCACAAAGCGGTAGGTGTCCGGGAAGAAACGTCCCTCCGGGAAGATGCCCTTGTGGCCGAGCTTGTCCATCACCTCGCTATCACTCAAGCCGTCGAGCGTCTGGTCCAACTTTTCAGCCTTGGCCAGGGCAGCACGTACCTGATGGAAATTCCAGCCTTCGACCAGGGTCAGGCTGTACTGGACCATTTCGCCACGCTTCCACAGGTCGATCAGCCCGTCGACAGTCATGCCGGGCTGCATGCGATACTCGCCGCTGTGCAATGGCTGGCCGGCCAGGTTGAAGCGCCAATACACGCGCAACCAGAAGGCATCCTTGATCACGCCATCGGCTTCAAGTCGGTAAAAAGTGCGGGTGGGCGTGGTGCCCTTGGGCACGTCCAGCAGCTCTTCCTGGGAAATATTCAAAGGCTGGTGTAACGCCGTATGGATCTTCCAGGCCGAAGCGCCCAGACACAACCCTGCCAGAACCAGGCCGGTTTCCAGCAACAGCAAGAGTTTACGTCTCACGTATCAAACATCCAGTAGCGCACGGGAAATGTGTTGGAGTTTACGGGTGAGCGGCCCAACCGGCCAGCTCAGCGCTGCATAGGCGCGCACTGGCCAGACGCCGTAGACGCTGTTGCAGACAAACACTTCGTCGGCCCATTGCAGTTGTTCGAGGGTGATATCGGTGATTTGCGTGGGAATTGCCGACGACTCGGCTTGAAACAATAATTCCGCACGCATCACCCCGGCCACGCCGCAGCGCTTGAGATCGGCGGTGATCAAGACACCATCGCGTACGATGAACAGATTACTGAATACCCCCTCGATCACCCGCCCCGCGTGATCGAGCATCAAGCCTTCGGCGTGTTCGGTGTCCTGCCATTCGGCACGGGCAATGACTTGTTCGAGGCGGTTCAGGTGCTTGAGCCCGGCGAGCAAGGGTTGCGCGGACAGACGCGTGGCGCAGGGGAACAGCCGTACCCCCTGTTCTGCATGAACGGCAGGATAAGCAGCGGGCGGATTGCCCTGCAGGATGCGTCGAGCCACAGCTGCCGGGTCGAGCGCGTAACCGCGCAGACTGTCGCCGCGCGTGAGGATAAGCTTGAGTACACCCTCGCCCAGTGCTGCGGCATAGGCCAGCAACTCGCTGCGGACCAAGCCGTGATCGGCGCTGATCGAAAGCCTCGAACAGCCATGGGCCAGACGCGCCAGGTGGCGATCCAGCAGCAACGGCTGGCCGCTACGCACGGCAATGGTCTCGAACAGACCATCACCGTAAGCCAGGCCGCGATCCTTCAGCGACAGAGCGTCAGCCGGCTGACCGTCGACCCAACTGTCCATCAGCCTGCGAACCGCCGGAACACGAGCGAGCCGTTGGTGCCACCAAAGCCGAAGGAGTTGGAGATGACCACGTCGATATCCATGTTGCGCGCCGTGTGCGGCACGAAATCGAGATCACAACCTTCGTCCGGCTCATCGAGGTTGATGGTTGGCGGCGCCACCTGGCTGTTGATGGCCAGCACGCTGAAGATCGCCTCGACCGCGCCCGCCGCACCCAGCAGGTGACCGGTCATGGACTTGGTCGAACTGACTGCCAGCTTGTAGGCGTGATCACCGAATACCGACTTGATCGCAGAGGCTTCAGCCAGGTCGCCAGTCGGCGTCGAGGTGCCATGGGCGTTGATGTACTGGACCTGATCGGCATTGATCCTGGCATCGCGCAGGGCATTGGTGATGCAGCGCGCAGCACCGGCGCCGTCTGCAGGTGGCGACGTCATGTGGAACGCGTCGCCACTGGTGCCGAAACCCACCAGCTCGGCGTAGATGGTCGCACCACGAGCCTTGGCGTGTTCCAGCTCTTCAAGCACCAGCGCACCGGCACCGTCGGACAGGACGAAACCATCACGCCCCTTGTCCCATGGACGACTGGCACGGGTGGGCTCGTCATTGCGGGTGGACAATGCACGCGAAGCGCCAAAGCCGCCCATGCCCAGGCCGCAAGCAGCCATCTCGGCACCGCCGGCAATCATCACGTCCGCTTCGTCGTACATGATGTTGCGTGCCGCCATGCCGATGCAATGCGTACCGGTGGTACATGCGGTGGCAATCGCGTAGTTGGGCCCCTGTGCACCCAGGTGGATCGACAGGAAACCGGAAATCATGTTGATGATCGAGCCTGGCACGAAAAAGGGAGAAATCCTTCGTGGGCCGGAATCGTGCAGGGTGCGGCTGGTTTCTTCGATATTGGTCAGTCCACCAATACCCGACCCCATGGCCACGCCAATGCGCTCACGGTTGGCATCGGTGACTTCAAGGCCGGCATTACGCACCGCCTGGAAACCGGCCGCCAGCCCGTACTGAATGAACAGGTCAAGCTTGCGAGCTTCCTTGACCGACAGGTATTCCTCGACATTGAAGCCCTTTACCGAGCCGCCAAAACGGGTGGAATAGGCAGAAAGGTCGGTGTGTTCGATCAGACCAATGCCACTGCGGCCAGCCAGAATGCCCTGCCAACTGCTTGGCACATCCGTGCCCAGTGGCGACAACATACCCATACCGGTGACTACGACGCGTCTACGCGACACAACACTCTCCTTTTTCTAATGACGACTTTGCATCAGGCCTAAAGAAAAAAACCGCACGCCGTGACGGCAGTGCGGTTTTTCCACGACAGCAAGCAACGATTACAAACGATTAACCCTGGTGGGAGTTAACGTAGTCGATTGCAGCTTGTACGGTAGTGATCTTTTCAGCTTCTTCGTCAGGGATTTCGGTCTCGAATTCCTCTTCCAGAGCCATCACCAGCTCAACGGTGTCAAGGGAGTCGGCACCCAGGTCTTCAACGAAGGAAGCAGTGTTGATCACTTCTTCTTCTTTAACACCCAGTTGCTCGGCAACGATTTTCTTGACGCGCTCTTCGATGGTGCTCATACCTTGTTTTCACTCCTAATGGACAAATTCAGGCAGCTGGCCAGTGGGTAAGTGTATAGAAAGGCTTTTCAGCTTTTCAACTGAAAGCTTCACTCCCCGTACCCGGTGACCCTCTGCCTATAAATAGATTGCAGCTTTATAACGGATTTTAGACAGCTCGTATGACATTTTTTTGAAGCAATCCGTCACATTTTAACCTACATGTACATCCCGCCGTTCACCGGGATTGTAGCTCCGGTAACGTAAGCCGCACCGTCGGATGCAAGAAAAGCGACCACGGACGCGATCTCTTGCGCTTGACCCAGACGGCCCAGCGGAATTTGCGTCTGCAAGGCTTCACGCTGCGCCTCGGGCAGTTCGCGAGTCATATCGGTGTCGATGAACCCAGGGGTCACCGAGTTTACCGTAATCGAACGCGAACCGACTTCACGCGCCATGGCACGACTGAAACCTTCCAGGCCAGCCTTGGCGGCGGCATAGTTTACTTGGCCTGCGTTGCCCATGGCACCCACTACCGAGCCAATACTGATAATTCGCCCCCAACGCGCCTTGGTCATGCCACGCAAAACGCCCTTGGACAGGCGATATAGACTGTTCAGATTGGTATCGATCACGTCGAACCATTCGTCGTCTTTCATGCGCATCATCAGGTTATCGCGGGTGATACCGGCATTATTGACCAGGATCAAAGGGGCACCGAACTGCTCCTGGATGCTCGCCAGCACGGCGGCAACAGACTCATCGTTGGTGACATTGAGCTCCAGGCCGGTGCCTTGAATACCGTTTTCCTTCAGGGTCGCGGCAATACGCTCGGCGCCGGAAGCGGAGGTCGCGGTGCCGACGACGATGGCACCCTGACGACCCAGTTCCAGGGCGATAGCCTGGCCAATACCGCGGCTCGCACCGGTGACCAGTGCAACTTTACCTTGCAGACTCATGCAAGCTTCTCCTGATTCAGGCCAATGCTGCACGGGCGGCAGCGAAAGCGTCTGGGGTGTTGAGGTTGGATGTCGATACGCCTTCGGCGCAGCGTTTGTTGAGACCGGCCAGTACTTTGCCAGGACCGCATTCGACCAACTGGGTCGCGCCTTTGGCGGCCAGGGTCTGAACCGATTCTACCCAGCGCACTGGCTTATAGAGCTGTTCGAGCAGATCGCGCTTGAGGGTTTCCAGATCGGCCGGCACCTGAGCGCTGACGTTCTGTACCAACGGAATCTGCGGCGCCTGCCAATTGATGGCCGCGATCGCCTCGGCGAAACGCTCAGCCGCCGGACGCATCAGTTCGCAATGGGACGGCACGCTGACCGGCAATGGCATGGCACGCTTGGCACCACGAGCCTTGCAGCCTTCGATGGCGCGTTCGACCGCTGCCTTGGCGCCGGCGATGACCACCTGGCCAGGGGAATTGAAGTTGACCGCACTGACCACTTCGCCTTGCGCCGCTTCGGCGCAGGCAGCCAGCACGTCAGCATCTTCCAGGCCAAGGATGGCAGCCATGCCGCCCTGCCCGGCCGGAACGGCTTCCTGCATCAACTGGCCACGACGCTCGACCAGTTTCACCGCGTCGCCCAGGCTCAGGCTGCCAGCAGCGACCAGTGCGCTGTACTCGCCCAGGCTGTGACCCGCGACATACGCAGGACGCGCGCCACCCTCAGCCAGCCACAGGCGCCACAGGGCGATCGAGGCGGTCAGGATGGCCGGCTGGGTTTTATCGGTTTGATTGAGTTGCTCTTCCGGCCCTTGCTGGGTCAGTGCCCACAGGTCGTAACCGAGCGCGTCGGAGGCTTCTTTGAATGTTTCGAGGACCACCGGATGTTCCGCGCCCAGCTCGGCCAGCATGCCGAGGGACTGCGAACCCTGTCCTGGAAAGACGAATGCGAGGGAAGCAGACATGTAACAAGCCCCTAATGATCTTGTCGTCGAAGAATTGGCGTCCCGGCAGGGGACGCAAGAAACTGACAGTTTGGATGGCCAATTGAACCAAGCGGTCACATTTAAGCATTGTCCGACGAAAACGCCTAAAGCAACAAATCCTCGAGCCGACCGTGAATGCGCTCTGGCAGGTTTTCCTGAATCTCGATCACGGCCCGCGAAATGGCGCTCTGAAACCCCTGAACACCAGCAGAACCATGACTTTTCACCACAATTCCCTGCAAACCCAGGAAACTTGCGCCGTTATGCCGCGCAGGCGCGAGGTCCGCTTGCAGGCGCCTCATCAGTGGCAGCGCCATTGCACCGACCAATTTTGATGCAAAGTTTTTTTTGAACAGCGCTTCGATGCGCCCCGAAATCATGGTCGCCAACCCTTCACTGGACTTGAGCAGGATGTTGCCGACAAAGCCATCACACACCACCACATCCGCTTCGCCACGATACAGGCCATCGCCCTCGACAAAACCGATGTAATTGATACCGCGTGCGCTTTGCAGCAAGGTTGCCGCCAACTTGACCTGCTGATTGCCCTTGATGTCCTCGGTGCCGATGTTCAGAAGAGCCACGCGCGGACGAACAATTCCCAGCGTTTCTGCGGCCACCGAACCCATGACGGCAAACTGCAACAGGTGCTCGGCGCTGCAATCGACATTCGCCCCCAGATCGAGCAACTGACAATAACCCTTCTGCGTCGGAATCGCCGCAACCATGGCCGGCCGATCTATCCCCGGCAGCGTCTTGAGCACGAACCGCGACAACGCCATCAGCGCACCGGTATTGCCCGCACTGACGCATGCCTGGACCTTGTCATCGCGCAGCAGCTGCAGCGCCACACGCATTGACGAATCGGGCTTGCCACGCAACGCCTGGGCAGGTTTTTCATCCATGGCAATGACTTGCGACGCTGGGGCAATCGACAGGCGCGAGCGATCCACAGCCGAATGGCCAGCGATCAATTCTTCAAGGAGGGACGGTTGACCGACGAGGGTCAGGTGCAGCGAGGGGGTAGCAGACAGGCAAGCGAGGCTGGCCTGGACAATGCTGCGGGGACCGAAGTCCCCGCCCATTGCGTCAATCGCGATGACTTGAGCGGACAAGTGATTACTCGTCAGCGCCCTTGTCGATCACTTTACGACCACGGTATACGCCTTCTGGCGATACGTGGTGACGCAGGTGAACTTCACCGGTGGTTTTTTCTACAGACAGGGTGCTAGCCTCGAGAGCATCGTGCGAACGACGCATGTCACGGGCAGAGCGGGATTTTTTGTTCTGCTGAACAGCCATAATTGATTAACTCCTAAACGTTTGGGTCACGCTTTAACTGCGCCAATACACTGAACGGGTTGGACCGCGTTACCTCGTCCTCGCTCGGTTCGGGTTCATCTGCTCCCGCCGGCTGCTGGCATTCTTCCGGATGATGAGCAGGCACAATGGGCAAGGCGAGCAGAAGCTCCTCCTCGATCAGTGACTGCAGATCCAAAGGATCTTCGCCCAGTTCCAGCACGTCATAACCTTTCGGCAACGACTGGGTATTCGCACCCTCCTTCACCACAGCATAACTGCACTCGCTATGGATCGGCAGGGTGACCAGCTCAAGACAACGCTGGCAAACCATTTTGACTTCGGTGTCGATAAAGCTGTGGATCACCACAGATTTACGTTCATCTCGCTCAAAAACGAGTTTGGCCTGGACCGTACCGACAGTGTCGGAAAGCGGGTCGCAGAGTCTCTCCAAATTGGCCAGCAGCAGTTCACCTTGAAGGGTGGTGCCACGGTCAGCCAATTTGCGCGGGTCAACGTGAGGTGGAATCGGGTCATTCAACATAGGCGCAGCATTATAGGGATGCCCCCGGCCATGTCAAAGGAAATTCGGCCCTGTCCGTCACCTGCAAGCCTCGCTAGAATTCGCGCCTGCCATCCGGAGATGCCCATGCTGCCTTTATTACTCGCTTCAAGCTCGGCCTATCGCCGAGAATTGCTGGCCCGACTGCAGTTGCCGTTCATCTGCTGCTCGCCGGATATCGATGAGAGCCGCCTCCCGGACGAGCCCGCCGCTGAGCTGGTGAAGCGCCTCGCCCGGGAAAAAGCCCTGGCCCTGGCCGACCGTCACCCCAACCACCTGATCATCGGTTCTGACCAGGTGGCGGTGCTGGGCGATCGCATTATCGGCAAACCCCATTCCTTCGAAAAGGCCCGCGAACAGTTGCTCGCCTCAAGCGGCGCCAGCGTGACCTTTCTGACTGGCCTCACCCTGCTCAACAGCCAGACCGGCCACTGCCAGGTCGATTGCGTGCCCTTCACCGTGCACATGCGCACACTGAACAGCGCACGTATCGAACGCTACCTGCATGCCGAGCAACCTTATGATTGCGCCGGCAGCTTCAAGGCCGAAGGCCTGGGCGTCAGCCTGTTCCAGAGTACCGAAGGCCCTGATGCCACGAGCCTCGTTGGCCTGCCACTGATTCGCCTGATCGACATGCTGATGGCCGAAGGCGTTGAAATACCCTGAAACCCAAGCAGAAAAAAACCGGCCACAAGGGCCGGTTTTTTAGGCAACGAAGGCGATCAGCGCAGCGAAGGCCCCTGAAACCCCATCCACATTGCCAGATGCTCCGCGACGCTGGCACCGAGCTTCTTCGAGAAACGATCGAACGGTGATTCCTGCACGGTGAAGTCCACCAGCTCTTTTTCGCCGATCACATCACGGGCAACCGAACTGGCATTACCCAGGCCGTCGATCAAGCCCAATCCCAGCGCCTGCTCGCCAGACCAGACCAGCCCGGAAAACAGCTCCGGATGCTCCTTGTCCTTGAGACGATCACCGCGCCCCTGCTTGACGCTATTGATGAACTGCTTGTGCGTGGTATCGAGCACCCCCTGCCAGAACGCCGTCTCTTCAGGCTTCTGCGGCTGGAACGGATCGAGGAACGCCTTGTGCTCACCGGAGGTGTAGGTCCGACGCTCGACACCGAGTTTTTCCATGGTCCCGACAAAACCATAGCCGGCCGCCGTGACACCAATGGAACCCACCAGGCTCGCCTTGTCGGCATAGATCTGGTCGGCGGCACTGGCGATGTAGTAGGCACCGGACGCACCCAGGTCGGAAATCACCGCGTACAACTTCGTATCAGGGTGCAAGCCGCGCAGGCGGCGAATTTCGTCATAGACATACCCCGACTGCACGGGACTGCCACCCGGACTGTTGATACGCAGGATGACACCCTTGACCTTTTCGTCCTCGAACGCGGCGCGCAGGCTGCCGACGATATTGTCAGCGCTGGCCGGCTCCTTGTCCGCGATCATGCCATTCACATCGATCAGCGCCGTGTAGGCGCCACTGCGGGTGGCGGCCTTTTCCATGTCCATCAAGGGCGTGAACAGCGCCAGCGCAACGAACAGGTAAACAAAGGTCAGGAGTTTGAAGAATATCCCCCAGCGGCGCGATCTGCGCTGCTCCTGCACACCCGCCAGCAGGGTTTTCTCCAACAGCTTCCAGCTTTTCTCGTCGCCGCTCTCTGCACTCGCCTTTGGCGCCTTCCATTCGTCGGTCATGCCCATCTACCCCAGCAAAATCCTGTTAAGCCCGCTGACTCAGCCAGGCATGCAACTCTGAAAAACGATCAATCGCCAGCGTCGGCTCGAACAATTTCAACGCCTCGATCGATTGGGCGCCGTAGCTGACCGCCACCGACCCCATGCCGGCGTTGCGCGCCATCTGCAGGTCAAAGGAGGAGTCCCCGATCATCAGCGCCTGTTCCGGACAAACTTCGCAGTGCGCGAGGATCTGCTCGAGCATCAGCGGATGCGGCTTGCTGGCGGTTTCGTCAGCGGCGCGAGTGATGTCGAAGTAGTTCTCCCAACCGTGAGACTTCAGCACGCGATCCAACCCGCGACGCGCCTTGCCGGTTGCGACCGCCAGATGGTAGCCCTCGGCTCGAAACGCCTCCATCGATTCCACAACACCTTCAAACAGTGGCGAAGGTACGGCTTCCGAAGCAATGTAGTGATCTGCATAGTGCTCACGAAACGCAATCAACTCGCTGTCACTGATCTGCGGGTATAACGTACGAATGGCTTCCGGCAGGCCCAGGCCGATGATGCCCTTCACGGCAAAATCGTCGCGCAGCGCAAAGCCCGAGCGTTCGGAAGCGACGTGCATTGCCTCGACTATCCGACCAATGGAGTCGGCCAAGGTGCCGTCCCAGTCGAAAATCAGCAACTTGTAATCAGAGGGGTGCACTCAAACGCTCCACAGTCCTGGCCCACATTTCGTCGACTGGCGCCTGTAGCTTCAATTCGCCACCATCGGGGAGCGGAACGGTCAGCATGTAGGCATGCAGAAACAGACGCTTGCCACCCAGATCGCGGATTTCCTTGCTGAAACCCTCTTCGCCGTACTTGGTGTCACCCGCAATGCAGTGCCCGGCATGCAGAGTGTGCACGCGGATCTGGTGAGTGCGACCAGTAATCGGTTTTGCTTCAACCATGGTGGCAAAATCGCCGAAACGACGCAAAACCTTGAATACCGTCAGAGCATCCTTACCTTCTTCGTCAACTTCGACCATACGCTCGCCAGACCGCAGGTTGCTCTTCTGCAAAGGCGCACGCACCTGCTTGATCGACGACGGCCAATTGCCGCGAACCAGCGCCATGTAGCGCTTGTCGACGCCATCACCGCGCAACTGCTCGTGCAG